>CAWCWN010000008.1:0-19544 GCA_963799245.1 uncultured Chloroflexia bacterium | reverse complement strand
TCATGATCCGAGCACTTATTCGGCGCCACCCGCGCCGTGAAACTGATCCACTGGCTGTCGGGGACAAGCGCCCATACAACAAACTGTACGTTGCATGAGTCAATATGGGAGTCTGCTGATGCGAGGCGATATCCAGAAGGCTAACGCGGTACGGACTCCCACTGAACGTTACCAGCGTTTTCCGCGTCGCGCGACCAATCCGTCGGCCGTAAACAGCCTTCGCACAGCCTTTCCGGTACGCCCCCCGGGGTGGTTACGTAAACAATCCTCTTGTCCTTCTCGAAGCTCGAATAGGCCATCCGGCTGCCGGAGGATCGACCGCCGGATAGTCCTGCAGAAAATGGGCGACGCTGCCGCCTGCGTCTCTTTGCCCGGCACCGTATCGTGCAGCCAGATCTTCAGCATGCCCGATTGCGCGGAACTAAAGGCAATCAGCCGTCCATCGCCGAAACCGCCTGCCCCTCTTCTCTCACGGCGAAGGCTCGCGAGCGATTTGCTCGGCGTCTCCTTGTCGCTTTCCCATGGTCGAAATCGAATGGGACGACGCAAATATTTCCCGCCGTTTCGACACTCGCGCAACGCCATCGTATCCTCAGAGGCGCAGGAAGCGGTGATTTCGTTCGCCGAGCCCGCCGCTCAGCCGCTGAAATGAATCCGTAGCCTTTCCGGTCCGCTGAGATTGTGGTTCCCACAGGTTGCGCGTATCCCCGTTCTGCGCCGAGAAGATCGACACTGGTTCCCAGACGCCAGCCATCACGCCGGCTCAGGAATACCCAGATCGTCACCTTGTCTACCGCTGAATATTCGGAGCCGGCAGTGCCCGCCCGCTCGCAGAAACGCTTTGCGTATCCCCCGTCCTTTGACAGCGCCGTTGCCTGTGGCCGGTATGATCCACCAATCCAGCCCCGAAGCTCTCGAATGCCTTGTCGGAATCGTAATCCGACGATGAAGTATATGCTTGGCCGTCGGGAGCCCAAATAGGGGAGTGCGAGCGGTGGCTGAACCTGCACGCGCGCATCGGCTGGCCTCCTGCCGCGGGGACCACCCAGCCGTGCCGTTTCCGGGCACCGTGACCGCGACGCTGATATCCCGATCCAGTAGGCCACCCTGTAGCCGTCGGGAGAATACTTGGGGTTCAGCCCGCCGCCCGTCACAACCGGGCTTCGCCCCCCAACGCCGGCATTTCATAAACGCCTCCGCCATCCCGATCCCAGTGAAATACGATCTTGCTGGCGTCCGGCGAAAAATCTGGCATCGCATTCCCCGCTCCATCGAACGTCAACCGAATCGGGCCGGCCCCCGGAAACCTGCTTGATAAAGCAGCTCCCGCGTCTCCCGCTCCGCTCCGCCGAATAGGCAATCAGTTTCCCGTTGCGTGACAAAGCCGGCGAATCGAACTCGCCCGGCCTCGGATGTGAGTTTCGTCAGCTTCCACGGAGCCGCGCCGGCGAAGGATCCCACAGCCGCCACCCGATCGCGCATGCTACGACCACCAAGACCGCAGCGGCGCCCCACCAAACCAACCGGTGTTTCGACGCCGGCGGCTGCGGCTTCTTCTTCCGCAATGGCCGCCACCGGCTGTGTAACTGCGTAAGCCCGCTCTAGAACCCCAATAAACCGGTAGCCCCGGCCCTTACTACCGTCCTCGATATAACGAGGATTTTCCGCCGAATCCCCCAGCGCCTGCCGCAGCTTATCTCATCGCCGCGTGCAAGCCATGTTCAAAATCGACGAAAACCCCGTCACCCCAAATCTCGTTCTTGAGCCGTTCCGGCGAAATCACCTCACCGGAATGATTCACCAGAAACAGCAAAATGCGGAACGGCTGCCCGGATAAACGCAAACGGACGCCATGCTTCAGCATTTCTCCCGAGGCCGCATCCATTTCAAAGGGCCCGAAGGCGACGCGCTCGGAATGAGACGGAACCGCCATACGGCGAAGTATATACCAAATTCATTGATGCCAACAAAATGAGGTGGTACCTAGATTCCATCGCGCCTTGAATCACGGAGCTGGTGAGGCCGAGTTTGAGGCAGAAATGAGTCGCAATTGGCATCACCAGCCTTTATTGTCGGTGACACGCTCCGGTACGCAAACAGGCCGGAAGGCAATTCGAGAAGAACTGAAGACAAATCAAGGGGAAGACCATGAAACAGAAATCAAGCTCAACGAGGGTACCTATGAAACACTTGGCAACGGCGGCACTGATGCTCACTCTCGGTGTCGCAGGCGTCTATGCGCAACCGGTTCCCGTAAACATGACGGTTTCGGGTACTGCTTCGACCAGCACGGTCAGTTACAGCCCGGCAGACCTGCTTCTGAATATAATCTCGCCGGGGACGGTATTCTAGACCCATTCACCTTTCGTGTTGTGACACGAGCGTGACTACTCCGATTCTCCAGCACTTGCTCGGGCCCAAGCAAGGTTTATTTTGCGGCTGTAGCCGGCGTGGGCGTGTTCGCTCCCAGGACGGAAGTCTATTGAAGGTCAATCTTACCGGGGGAAGCGATTGCATAGATTTTGCGGCTGATCAGGCCCTTTGTACCTAGGATTTTTCAAGTCACTGGTGGAACCGGCCGTTTCAAGAATCCGTCCGGCGGCCCCTTACGTTGACCATGACGGTGGTGCCGGTCTTGACGGATGACTCTGTCAACCACAACCCCGTCTTCTTTTCCGTTACGGGTGAGGTTAGGGAACGGCTTCCAAGCGTCTCGGCCGTGACCTCCAAATGGGCCGCGATAACAAACAATGGGAGCGTCTCCTGAATCACTTAGCTGGTGAGTGCAAAGTTTGATCGAAAGATGGTTTAATCGGGCTCACAAAGGCTTATTGTCATGGGGAAGCATTGCTTGGAAAACTCAAAAAAGGAGGATAAATTATGAATATTGTGCAAATCTCAAAGACAGCGGCAGCCGCTGGCGGGGTGCTGGCGCCTGCGTCAATGATTGTCTCACTCAGTCGATGCAGCAGTCGCGCGGATAATGGCAACGGGACGCAGACTGATGAAGAGAGGGTGAAAATAGGACTCGCCATGACTCCCGTAATGCTCAATCTCTAAGGGTTTAGACCGCAACCTGGTCGGATTAGGGAAGCCAACATCGTAAACGCCCAGGCTTCTCTCCTGCAGCGATTGCCACACGCTCAGCCCGCAGGCCGAATACTCATTTCCCAATATCCCGTACTTAGGGCAAAAGCCGACCGTCGTGAATCCCGCCGTGTATCTGGGCGGCGGCAACGATTTCGGAGCGCTGGGATCGCCCGACAATCCGGGACCCCATATCATCAGCCGCAACCTCACTCCCGATAAGACGGGCCTTCCCGAGGGCGGCCACACGCTCACCGAGTTCATTGACATCATGTGCAATGGCACGGGATGATGACAAATCCACACTGAAGTTTGCACGCCGCTCACTGCAATGCCGTCGGTGCAGACGAATTGTCTGCCGCCGCCCTTCGACGGGAATGTCGAGATCATGCCCTGGCCGATCCTCCACAATATGACCGACCACGACCTGACCGCGATGAACGTATTCTGGAAAGCCGTTCCGTGCGTCGCCGGACCCCCAGCCCCCAGCAACCTCCACAACGATTGCCCGAAGTAACCCGCTTCGCGCCAGGCGTGTGATTCGACTCGCGGGATCGCGTTGACAGCGATCCCGTCCTCTCCGCCCGCACACGTCATGAGCTTGGCGAGGCCAGCGTAATCATTGTGGTCGCGACGCCCCACCGGGCAGAGGCATTTGAGGCCTGCCGCTATATCATTGATACGCTCAAAGCGACGGTGCCTATCTGGAAGAAAGAGGTGGCTACAAACGGCGAGGAATGGGTAGAAGGTTGAAGAAATATATGTTATAGTTGTTGTAAGTAATCATTGCCTACCCGCAGATGCGCCGCTTAATGCGCGCTCTAGGTCTGATTTCTCTCGGAGGTAGTGGATGAACTTGTTCGAAAAACAAGCGCAACTCAACCAGCTCTTCTCGCACAACCCGGTAAACGCCGCCTACCTTGCTGGCTCGCTTTCAAGCCGTAAATCCTTTGGACACCTCAGCGATGTGGATATAGCCATCCTCCTCATGGATCAGATCAAGGCTGACCATTTTCTTGACTACCAGCTCTATTTTTTTAGCGAGCTTGCCAAGCGCCTGGAGTCCGAAAGTATCGATGTAGTGATCTTAAACCAGGCATCGCTGCTGCTCAAGCTGCAGGTGATCAAGTATGGCCAGATTTTGTTTAGCCGGGATGAGAAACAGCGCGTATCTTTTGAGACCAAGGCCGTCATGGATTACCTGGATTTCAAGAAACTCGATGACATACAGAATCAAGCCTTGAGCCGCCGCCTGTATGGACAGGTACGACCAATCGACAGAGAGCTGGTACAGAAGCAGTTAAAACATTTGCGCGAGGCAATGACCATTCTGCATGAAATAGGCGAAACGCAACGTGAAGAGTTTAGCGCAGACTATCGCGTGTACGGCCTGGCTGAGCGCTACCTGCAGCTGGCGATTGAGGCATGTTTGCAAATCTGTGGAACACTGGTTGCGTCCTTCGGGCTGCGGCGTCCAGAGGCTTATCACGAGCTGCTGAGTATTGTTGCGGCGCAGCAAATCATTCCTCAGGCCCTGGCGTATCGCCTCGAGATCCTGACTAACCTGCGTGAGGCTCTGGTCCACGATCCCGAGACCCTCGACCACGATGTACTATACGACCACCTCCATCAACGCCTCATTGATCTCAAGACGTTTGTGGAGACCCTCGAGGAGAGGCTGGGGCCCTGAGGTGAGGCCTAATCGGCTGGCACGTTAAGGGCGCTGGCCTGCTCCCTGGCTGCAGCGGCATTCTCCGCGTCTCCCATCTCGTCATAAATCTGGGCAAGTGTCTCATAGGCGAGAACGAGAGAAGGATCGAGCGCGATGGCCTGCTGAGCCGCGTCAAGCGCCTCGGCATAACGCTTCACCTCGCGATAGGTGTCGGCCAGATCGTTGTAGTAATCGGCGTTGATCGGGTCACTATCAATCGCATTCTGATAGTTTTCAATCGCTTCATCATAGCGTTGGAGGGCATCGTAAGCGGTCGCGAGCTGGTAGTAACCTTCTGGATCGTCCTCAAACTCGCCCAGCAGCCTCTGGCTGGTAGCAATGGCCTCCTCATAGCGTCCCAGGGAGTTATAGGCGTCGGCCAGGCCGGCATAGGCCGCGGCGACGTCATCGGCCTGCAGGTCATCGCTCCGTTGGACGAGGTCCTGATAGATGGCCATGGCCTCCTCATAGCGCTCGGCCTCCATGTAGGTCTCCGCCAGGCTAAAGCGCACCGCTGTGCGCGTGGGATCGAGCTGGGTGGAACGCAGGTAGGCTTCGATGGCTTCATTGCTTTTACCCTGCAGAGAAAGCCAGGTGCCCAGGTGCTCCCAGGCGTCGGCATCATCTGGTGCAAGAGCGACGATACGGGCATAGACGTCCGCAGCCTGATCGCGCTCCCCCATCTGTTCGTACACGGCTGCCAGCATGTCATAGGCAGTACGCCCTTCTGGTTCCAGAGCCAGCATCTGGTTTGCCATCGAGAGAGCATCGTCATAGCGGTGCATGTCCAGGTACAGGCTGGCCAGGTCGGCGTAACGTGCCACATTGCGCGGGACTTCGTCGATATGCCGCTCCAGGTCCATCAGGCGGCGCTGCTGGTCATTGACCCGTTCGCGCACATCAAGCAGGTTATCGCGAGCGACTGAATTTTCAGGATTCAAGATGAGGGCCTGGCGATAGGCTTGAATCGCGTCCTGGTAGAGGTTCAGGGTGCGATATGCGTCGCCGGCGCTGAGGTACAGCTCATCATTCTCAGGGTCTAATTGCAGAGCCTGCTGAAAGGTTTCCAGGGAATCCTCATACAGGCCCAATTCGCCATAGAGATTACCAAGGTTGATATAGGCATCGATGAGCTGAGGATCAAGATCGATGGCCCTGCGATAGCCCGCCAGGGCAAGTTCGGAGTCACCAAGATACTGTTGTGCCAGGGCCAGGTTATAACGTGCCCTGGCATCATCAGGGCTTATAGCAACGGCCTGTTCAAAAGCCTCCGCCGCGCTTTCATAGTCTCCCTGCTGGGCAGCGGCATTACCTTTGTCGGTCCATTCCTGTTCAGCCCGACTGCCATCCTGGGAGGTCGTCGCGGCGGTATTGTTTTCCGCTACATTTTGCATCTCATCCATTTTAGGAACCAATTCTCCTCTATCTGGTGGACCAGTGCGTCAATCTTTGGCGCGCGCGGGCGCGCACGGTGGGTAGAGCCAGTGGTTAACGCCAAAGGACCATCTGTATGTTCAGACAATAGCTGCTCTCTATCAAAAATAGTTTTTTGCCACTGCGTAGTATAGCACGCCCGGCATGCTTCTACCAGTGCAATATTCTGGGCGCTATTTTGCGACACGTAACGTCACGTGAAATTCGTAACGCGCGCGCGCGAAAAAGGCTTCTGAGTATTCGATCGGTGAGCCAGTTTGATCAAAGGTAGTACAGACGAGGCGCAGCCCGGCCTCACCGGGCTCCAGGTGCAATAGTTCGGCCTCTCGCTCAGAGGCATTGCCCGCAAAAAGCTTTTGCTCGGCGATATATGGAGTCAGTCCTTCGGAGATCATAAGACTATAAAGAGAGCCATCCTTGACTTCTTTTGTACGCTGGTAGATACCCGCGGCGCGAGGATAGGGCAGATAGTCGATTTCAAGGGCTATAGGAGAGCCATCTGAGGTGCGCAGCCTCTCTAAACGGATAGCCTGTTCGGTATCCGTCAAAGCCAGCTGCTTTCTCACACTTTCGTCACCACGCACCAGTTCACTGAGCAGAAGCAGGCTTCCCGGGCGCCTGCCAAGACGCTGTTGCTCTTCGGTAAAGCTGGTAAGCTCACTCAGCGTCTGTTGAACGCGCGGCTCACAGACAAACGTCCCCTTGCCATGCTGGCGATAAAGCAGGCCCTCATGGACAAGTTCAGAGAGGGCCTGGCGAACGGTGGCGCGACTGACATGATAGTTCGCGACAAGTTCCGGCTCCGATGGAATTGCGGTATGAGGCGCAAGATGGCCGGCGCGAATCTGCTGCTTCAACACTTCTTTCAGCTGGTAATAAAGTGGAAGCGGATTAGAACGTTCCAAAGTAGGCATATACGGTTTCCCTTATGTCCAGACAACAGTTATTTTCAATTCCTGTGCACCCCCGCAGTTTGCTATAGTATGGGAAGAATATAGCACAAAAGGATTTAAGCGTCGAGTGGTGTGGGAAAAAATGTAGTTAGTCTCAAGCCATATGCACGCTCTGCTCGGCAACGGCTGCATGATTTTGCCGTTGTAGATAGGTTGTCGCCAGCTGCGCCTGGACGCGCACAGATGTAAGCGGCAGGCTCGTTCGTCGTATCGTCAGGTTGAAATTGTTGCATGTACTGCTATATATAGCGTGCGCACGGCGCGTTGTCAATGAGTCTTGCACTCAAGCAACCCTGTCCTCTTCAGCAACCCTGTCGATAATGTATATCGATCGGTGTGTACCCAGCAACGTGGAGGAGCGCATGACCCAACAACCGGCCCGGTCGGCTGATTTTCCCGCCGTCATTCGATCGCAGGCGCGTATGGATAGAGAAAACAGCCAGTCGCCTGGCGAACAGCAGATCACCCCGGATAGCCCTATCTGGACTCCTTTCCCGGCTTTACTCGGCAAGGTTGACCTGCTGCTTTTCACGATACTCATCGTTGTCGTTGTCTCTCAGGTGAATGGCGCCCTGTTTGCCAGTCCAATTATCTTTGTGTACTGGCTGGCCGGGCTGCTCACCTTTCTTATGCCCTATGCCATCGTTACCCGCTGGCTGGCGCGGCGCTATCCCGGTGAATGCGCCCCCTATCTATGGGTGAAGCGCATTGCCGGGCCCAACTGGAGTTTTATCTCGGCTTTCTACATCTGGCTCCCCGGCGTGCTGGCCATGGTCTCCATCATCGATAATGGACTTATCTTCATCAGCCATTTCTTGCCAGGCTGGTTTGTCACCCCGCTCGAACAATGTATTGGCATAATCGGTTTTTTAAGCGTTGCCACAGCTCTCACCTGTATCCCCTTGCGCTGGCTCAAGCTGCTCTTAAACGTATCAGCGCTACTCTACCTGGGAGTTTTTGCGCTGCTGGGCAGCATAGGCCTGTGGAAACTCAGCGGCTCGCATCCCACGGCCGCAGTGCACAGCGCGCTGACGGCATTCAAATACGCTCGCCCTGGCGTCGTCAACATTAGCGTCTATAGCATTATCCTGCTGGCTCTGCTCGGCATCGACATACCTCTTCTTATGAGCGGCGAGGTTCGCGGAGGGCCCGACGGCGTACGCAAGGCCAGCAGTTTTGTCTGGTGGGGAAGCGCTCTGGCCTTCCTCGCATATATTGCCGGCACCCTGAGCATCATGGCTTTCATAGCGGGCAAAGTTGCTGGCAGCACACTGGACACTCTACAGGCAGGGCTAAGTACCCTGGGCCCCCTGGCCGAGAATTGTATAGATATCATGCTGATAGGCAGTCAGCTTGCCATCACTATCGCCTATATCCTTATGTTTGCTCGCGTTTTAGTCTTCGTCGCGCGTGACCGGCACTTACCCGCTCGACTGGGATCGCTGAATGGACAGGGAGTCCCCGTCTGCAGCATCCTGCTGCAGGCCACGATCGTTGCCATCGTCACTGTCTGTATCCTCGCCGCCGCACCCATGATCTTTGGATCTTTTGTGCAACCTCTTGCGCTGACGACAGAGGTCGGCAACGTTGTAGAGGCAGGTACCGCCATAATCTGGGTCAGTTCGGTCATCCAGCTCTTTGTCCTCGCTCTGATCCAGCTCTACCGTGCTAGAGCGCGGAGCGAGGTGCCGAAGGGATGGCGCGGGCCGCTGCTGGCAGGCGTCTGCGTACTGGGCATCTGCGCGTCCCTGATCGGCATCTGGGGCACAATCTCCAGGTCCTGGGTCCCACACTTGATACCCGATAACCGGTGGATTATCCTTGTCTGCGGCGTTGTCTCGGCAGCATTTATACTCGGCTGGGTATTTAGCGAATGGCGGCGCATGCGCACACTGTTTGGCGAACAGAGGCGCATCAACAGGCGTGAGAAGCAACTGCGTGAAGAGCTCATGGATTTGTACAAAGAGCAGCAGCTGCTCGTTGAGCAGCAGCAAATATTGCTGGCCGAGGTGAACAGGCTCTACCACGAACAATCGCTGGCCGCGGTTACCGACGCGGTTACGGGGCTGCCCAACCACCGGGCCATCATGAGTCGACTGGGTGAAGAGATAGCGAATTCCCAACATTCCGAGGGCTCATGCGCTTTTCTCTTTGCAGATATTGATGATTTCAAGTTTGTCAACGATACGTGGGGGCACCGGGCGGGTGATGCTATCTTGCGTGAGGTTGGAGCGCGTTTACGCGCGACACTACGTGAGGAAGATTTCGTGGGCCGCTACGGAGGGGAGGAGTTTGCTGTGATACTCCCCGCTACCGAGTTGATCGGGGCTCGTTCTACGGCCGAAAAACTGCGGCAGGCTGTGTCCGCCAGTTCCTGCCAATGGATGGTCGAGGATTTACAGCTCATCATACCCATCATGGTTACTATCAGTATCGGCATCGCGGTTTACGGCCTGCATGGATTGACGCGCGAAGAATTGGTTGAATACGCCGATCGCGGTATGTACCAGGCCAAACGCGCGGGGCGCAATTGTATCGCCGTCGCTGATGTATCTCATGTTACACCCGGCTGGCGCAAGCCTGGCAAAGCTTATAAGGAGAAGGTGGTCGAACATGTATATATGCCAGAGGACATACCCGAGCAATATGCAGTGCCGGCGCAAACGGTCCAGGCCCTCATAGCTGTGGCCGCTGCTCACGACCCTGGCGTAAGCGATCACTCGCACCGTATGGTAAAGCTCGCGCGCATCATCGCATTCAAGCTCAGGCTTGCTGAGGACGAGCTGCCCTTGCTCTACCTGACTGCACTCCTGCACGACATTGGAAAGATTGGCGTCTCCAAGACCATTCTCAATAAACCCGGGCCGCTCTCGGATCGAGAATGGATGATCATGCAGCAGCACCCCGAGATCGGGCGCCAGATTCTTATGCAAACGGGGGGCATCTTTCAGCAGGTGGCTAACTGCGTCGTCGCCCACCATGAGCGCTGGGACGGGCTTGGCTATCCCAGGGGCCTGGCGGGAGAGGCCATACCTCTCAGCGCCCGCATCATCGCCGTCCTCGATGCCTTTGAGACGATGACCGCACGCCGTGCTTATCATGACCCATTCACGGTCGAGGAAGCGCAGGCCGAATTACAGCGCTGCGCCGACAGCCAGTTCGATCCAAAGATCGTCGAGGCCTTTGTCAGCGTGCTCGCAGAGCGAGAACAGAAGAAGCGCCAGGCGGCCTCAGCGGGAACGCCAGAGCCCACGGATGTAAAAACGATTGAGGGGGAGAGCACTCTCAGCCAGAGCAAGAACACCCGCCCTCTCGATCGCGACTCCTACGCAAAATCACGCAGCAGGTGAACCTGAATGGGCTGGCGCAGTGTACGCAGCGCCTTGACCTCAATCTGGCGAATGCGTTCCCGCGTCAGCTTAAAGTATGAGCTCAACTCCTCCAGGGTATGACAGTGCCCATCCTGTAGACCATAGCGTAGTTCAATAACCTGGCGTTCACGCGCATTTAACGCCTGCAAAGCGCTGCTGATCTGATCACGTAAAACCTGGTGCGTCACTACATCAACGGGAGCCACTGAGCAGGTGTCTTCCAGGATATCGGCGAGGTGGTACTGTTCATCATCGATTAAGGGAGCATCGAGCGAAATAGGCGTCTCCGCCATATTCTGCAGCTCGACTACACGTTCCTTCGTGAGGTTGGCGGCCGTAGCAATCTCCTCGGGGTTGGGATCACGACCAAGCTCCTGGTATAGAGCGCGCGTGATACGTTTGATTTTATAAATCATTTCGACCACGTGGACAGGAATATGAATGGTACGTGTATGCTCGCCAGCTGCCCGGCTGATGGCCTGGCGAATCCACCAGGTGGCGTAGGTGCTGAAACGAAAGCCACGCGCTGGATCAAATTTCTGGACGGCGCGGATCAGGCCCAGATTGCCTTCCTGTACCAGATCCAGGAGATAGATGCCCTGATTATTGTAACGTTTGGCGATACTCACTACCAAGCGTAAATTAGCTTCAACCAGGCGCTGTTGGGCCTCACGATCGCCCTCGGCTATACGTTTGGCGAGCTGCATCTCTTGCGCGGCTGACAACAATGGGTAACGCCCTATCTCGCCTAAATATTGGCGAATAGCGTTATCCACCATGTTGGCGGCAGTGGTGTCTTCCTCCTCTTCTGCAAACTCCTCTCCATCATCAACAAAAAGATCTTCCTCCTCTAGAAATTGGCTGATTTCGGCCTGAAGCAGGTCCCGCTGTCCTGTGCGCCCGTGCGCTGGCAGAGAGCTAATATGCTCGCGATCTCCTTTTTTGCCCCTGGACAAGACATCGCTGAACTCCCTTTGTGCCATGGCTACCATACAAATCTACTCCTATCCACTTTCCACAACAGGTAACCGGAGACATGTATCAGGGTTTCCCCCCAAAAGGAAATAAAACCCCTTAACAACGTCCAATAACTTTTATCGGACGTATACCCCCTATTGCATGTATGTTGCAAGATATGTGCCAATATCCAATTGTAGGCATATATTTCATCGTTATAGTCCTATACTTCATTGACAGGCTCAAGTACTGATGGCTGTGGCACGAGCCACGTAAAAAATTTCCACCCGCTGCGGATTTTTCCTCAGCCGCCTTATGACTGCAGAGAAGCCAGTGATAGCAGGTGGGAGGCGCTCTTCGCTATATTCCAGCCACGGTGACAGAGCGTAGGGGCTTGCACCCAGGTGAAAATTTTTACAGTTTACATTTATCTGCCATACGTGCGTGCAAATACCATGGCACAGCCCGCGCGCGGACATTTTTTCTCTCGACTGCAAGGCGGCAACGTGGTACAATGCCTTGCATTAGGTAGGCGTCCTGAGGGGCCGCGCATTATAACACTTTTGTAGTAAGGAGAATTGGCATGCCACGTGGACGCAAAAGATCTCCCAACGACAGCGTCGACAGTATCCTGCTTGCCATCAGTCGCCGGGATAATATCGACCCTGACACCTTATCTCATTATATTGAACGCCTGGACGAGGAATGGGTTGAGGAGGCGCGCGGCAAGGTTCTGCATCTGCTGCGCACCCGAGATGCAGCCGCTCACGCAGCTGCCGTCTTAATTCTGTCGGAGCTGGCAACCGACCTTGACCTGGAAGAGCTGGAAGATCTGGTTGCCGACCCCACAGTAAGTGACATGGCGAAGCTTACGCTTGCGCCAATTTTAAAAGAGCTGAATTCAGAGATGGCCGACGATGGTTTGGTTGAATACCTCAACGACCCGGAGGCGGCCATGCAACAAATGCAGGTGCGCCTGCTTGAGCTTGTAGGGCAGAGCGAATTAGGCGTGGAGTCGGTGCTTGAAGATATTCTCTCGATGCCACTCGAAAGACGCCTTGGTTTTGTCAACTGGTTAGGCAATAGCCTCGACCCGCGCGCGGCCCATCTGCTGATCCCGCTCCTGGAGATCCTTCAATTAAAGTAGTCTCTGCGGCCATAGACGCCCTTGAACAGCTGGGACCACTTGCGGCACAGCAGAGCATCCCCGCACTCAACTATATGCTCACCCACATATCTAATCGACAGTTGAAACAGCATGCCCGCGCCGCCCTGGGCAGACTGACCATGCACTCTGCCCCCGGCGAAGCGGGCACAGGTGACCAGGAGGCTGCGCCGCCACTGCAATTCTATGAAGCGCGCGTGAGCTACATCGATGGAGTCGGCTCGCAGATGATTATGCTGGCCTGGAAACGTCCTGATAACCTGCTCAAAGGTATCAATGTCCTCTACCAGGATCAATGGGGCATCAAAGATTGTTACGGCACAGATGATATGGATATCAATCACTGGGCCGAGCTTGTGAACGAGATGAATGATAAGGGTTTTGGCAGTTTTCAGGTTCCCCTGGAGTACGGGCGCGCCTTGATCGCTGAAGCATATAGCGTCACCAAACGCTCACGCCACAAACTACCTCTGGCCTATACGATCTGGCGGCCGTTTATTGAGGGCGATGGGCCCACAGACAGAAATATTCCTACCGGGCTGCAGCCGCTAGAAGCTACACCCGAGGCGCTCAAGCTCGCTCTACGCGGAGATGAATTATACGCTATGCAGGAGTTCATGTCCTGGATGTTTGAACCGCCAGAGCGCGTCCAGGTGTATGTCGATCGCTACTGGTCAAAGCGCGACTTCTTTAGCCTGGCGACTACAAATGCACGCGGTCGTGGGCGTAAAGCTGGCCAGAAGAAAGCGGCTGCGCAAGAGAAACTGGAGCCACTGATCAGCGAAGCGCTGCGCGAGGTAATTGATGACGCGTGGCGTTCAGTTTACGCGGCGCGCCTGCTGCGCCAGGCTATGCTCTTTCAATTTGCGCAGCGCGACGAAGATGTTGCGCTGATGCGAGCGACGGCGGCGGCCCTCCATCCCACGTCCGGCCTGCCAGTGGAAAATCAGCCGTTCTTACGCAGCATGATGCGCGCCACTATCGAGCAAGGACCGCTGCGCGCGCTGGCTGAAGTCCTTGAGGCAGCAAATTTAAATGCCACCCCGATCAATCTCTACCAGGGGAAAGAGTGAACAAGCGCCGCGCATGTCAGGCCCGCCAATCCTGCACCAACAATAAGGATCACGGCGCTTCAACTCCTTACCACAGAGGGTTTATGACCATGCCTGTGATCAATTTCGGATAAAAGTAGGTAGATTTCTGCGGCATGCGCTCATCAGCCTCGGCGACAGCGCATATTTGCCGCACACGGGTCGCGTTGAGAAGAAGCGCGGCCTGGGCATCGCCGTTTTGGACGGCCTGCAAGGCCTGTTGCGCGTCGCGTGTATAGCGCAGGTGCTCGCCCGCAGTAGCATCTTCAGGGCTAATAGCGAGCAGGTCCTCTAATACCAGGCTATGAACCACAGCCACATCCAACTCATTCCAGGCCGCGGCATGCCCACTGCGCTCCATGCGCTCTCGCCCCCGGCTATTCAGGCTGAGTAACCAGTTGTGTTGCGGGGTGGACAAGATCGCGGAGGCATCGGCCGCGCCGGCTAACTGCCGCAATAGGTCATCGCTAGCGGCGCGGGTGCCCAGTTCTCGCAACGTAAAGTACTGCTCAAGCTTCTGGCTGGAGAGATTCTGCTCTGCCAGCGGGCTCAGGTCAAAAAGGAGGCGGTGGGTCGGCAATACCACCAGGCCGGGATCATCAAGGTCGACCAGGGCCATAAGCGCAAAATTTACCGCGTCGTCAGCGTGGAGGCAGCGCCGCTGCTCGCGTATCTGCTCACGATAGTTCAACGCCGTTTCATAGCGATGATGGCCATCCGCAATATAGAGGCGGCGCTGCGCAAAGAAATCCTGAATAAGCGAGATCTGCTCGGCATCGGCAATGGGATGCAGGCGATGCTCTTCCCCTACCTCGTCGCTAATCTGTACTGCGGGCTGAGAGGCATGGCCCGCGAGCAGGCGGCGCACGCGGCCCTGGGGATCATCGTACATACTCATAATGGGGCTCAAATTAGCAGCGCAGGCGCGCAGTAACTTTAAACGATCATCTTTAGGCCTGGACAATGTATGCTCATGTGGCAGCACAACGTGGGACCCCCATGCCTCCAGGCGTACGCGGGCAAGCAGGCTTGTGCGAGTATATGCCTGCTCCTGGTTACGAAACGTTTGCTGGTACAGGTAAAAACAAGGGTGAGCCTCTTGCCGCAAAACATCCTGGTAGCGCCACTCAGCGAAAGTAGCCGCGGCCCGTGTATAGCGGTTATCCAGCGTGTTGTCCTGCGGGGATTCCCGCCCCAGTTCAAGTCGGATGATATTATAGAGGTTCTGCGCATAGTAGCGGGCCTGAGCCTCTGTGGAAATTACGTCATAGGGTGGGGTGACAACCTGCGCCACATCACCAACGACTCCTTGCGCAAAGCGTATACCCCGCAAGGGTTGAACATCTGCCATTCTCGATAATTCACTTTCTCACATATATTTCTCGCTAGGCTTATGTGTTTAGAACATATTGTATCACGCAGGCCATAAGGTTTTTATATTGCTTAAGGCTTGACATTTTTGGAGGCCCATGGTATTATAGATTTAGAACAAATGTTTAAAACTGAATATGATCTCTCTCTCCTTCTCTACTCTCTCCCATCTCTCCTCTTTATAAGCGGTCGGGTGTTCCCCCTTCTCTCCCTCCCCCGACCGCTGTGGCGGGAGAGACCTCTGCGGCTTTTCTCGAACATTGGCGTCTTCCGCCAAACTTTGCGATTTTTGGGAAAATGCCTACTAGAGATTTGTGAACTTTGTAGCAATATATGTTTCTTTTCTGGTAAATTCGATGAAGAGCCGAGAACACAGTGAGACAGAACGACAGGGAGAACGAGGATTTATGCAACAACCTCTCATCAGCCTGGAGAGCGGCTCTCTCTGGCTCATCGACCAGCGCTTTCCAGGACCTCTTCCCGCAGCCGTTGCACGTCGCGCATCGGTGGGACGCCGAAGAGGCTTTTGTACTCCCGATTGAAGTGGGAGGCGTCGTGGTAGCCCACGCGATAGGCCGCACTGGCCGCGTCGAGGTCTTCGCCCAGCATCAGACGGCGGGCCTCCTGGAGCCGCAACTGCTTCTGGAATTGCAAGGGGCTCATCGCCGTGACGGCCTTGAAGTGGTGGTGCAAACCCGAGACGCTCATTCCTAGCTCTCGCGCAATCTGCTCGATGCGCAGTGGCTGGTCGAAGTCTTGACGGAGTCGCGCGACCGCTCTGGCGATGTGGGAGGTGTAGCCCCCCAGGATCGCAAGGTGACGGAGTCGGCCACCCTGCTCTCCCATCAGGAGCCGGTAGATAATTTCCCGCGTGATCAGCGGCAGGAGGACTCGCGCTTCGGCAGGGGAATCCAGGAGCCTGACGAGCCGCACCACGGCGTCCAGCAGGTTCACATCCAACGGGCTGACATCGATGGCCCTCACATCAGCATGGCCTGGAGGCGAGGGGTGACCGGCTTCAACCATGACCGAGCCGACGAGGGTGGGGGCGAGTTCCAGGCGGAGACTGAGGTAGGGCCGCTCCTTCGAAGCTTCCAGGACCTGGCTGACGCGGGGCATCTCGACGGTGGCGAGCAGATACTGTGAGGGGTCGTACCGGTAGCGGCTGTCGCCCAGAAGGACCTCCTTGCTGCCCTGGGCAATCACGCACAAGGATGGCTCGACCACGCTGTGAACCGGCTCCAGAGGCAAGGAGGAACGGTACAGGTGAAGCCCTTTGAGCGGCTGGGCGGGCCCATCTTCGCGGATGGCCCGCGCGATCCGCTCAACCAGTTCCTCGCGGTTGGCTTGCATCCGCTGGCCTCGCGTTCTGCCTGCTGGTGGATCATCACATCCATTAGGAACCTCTTCTCTTGTTTCTCCATCATCCATCTGGAAGATTTGCAGAATCAGACAATCATTTTCGACAATCATTCTACCATCCTGTGCTCCAGGGTGTCTATAATGACCACCAGACAGAGAACATGCCTCTCTGCTTTTGCAGGCATGGTGGAGGAATTCAGAAAATGGACATCAAAAGAAGTGGCTCACAGCCTTCCGGCAAAGGACCGGCCGAGTACTTTACCGGCGCGGTACGCATTGACCCCCTGTTCCAGGCACCCGATCCGGCACGCGCGGTCGGCGCCAGTGTCACGTTCGAGCCCGGCGCTCGGACAGCATGGCACAGCCACCCGCTGGGCCAGACCCTGATCGTGACGGCTGGCTGCGGCCGGGTACAACGCTGGGGTGGTCCGATCGAGGAAATTCGGCCGGGTGACGTGATCTGGTTCCCGCCGGGTGAGAAACATTGGCACGGCGCCACGGCAACCACGGCCATGACGCACATCGCCATTCAGGAACAGCTCGACGGCAAGACCGTCGACTGGATGGAAAAGGTCAGCGACGAACAATACCAGGCCTGATCGTGGAGGAAGATCGTTTCGACCTTTCACTTAAAGATAGGAGTCAAGACAATGCAGAAGCGCAAACTTGGAAAAAGTAACCTGGAAGTCTCGGCTCTCGGGCTCGGCTGCATGGGAATGAGCTTTGCCTACGGTCCGGCTGCAGACAAGCAGGAGATGATCTCACTTCTTCGGTCAGCCGTCGAACGCGGCGTCACATTCTTCGATACCGCTGAAGTCTACGGCCCGTTCACCAATGAAGAACTCGTGGGCGAAGCCCTCGCTCCCTTCCGCGAGCAAGTGGTGATCGCCACCAAGTTCGGATTTCAACTTGATCCCACGGGGGGAGCGGCTGGGTGGGCCTGGATAGTCGGCCAGAGCACATCAAGCAGGTCGCCGAGGCCTCGCTCAAGCGACTCAAGGTCGATGCCATCGATCTGTTCTATCAGCACCGTGTTGACCCGGACGTGCCAATCGAAGACGTGGCCGGAGCGGTGAAGGACCTGATTCAGGAAGGGAAGGTGAAGCACTTCGGCCTTTCTGAAGCAGGAGCACAGACGATTAGCCGCGCTCACGCCGTCCAGCCGGTCACAGCAGTCCAGAGCGAATACTCGCTGTGGACGAGAAGCCCTGAGGTGGAAGTGCTGCCGACCCTCGAGGAACTCGGCATCGGCTTCGTTCCATACAGCCCTCTGGGGAAGGGCTTCCTCACGGGAAAGATCAACGAAAACACGACGTTCGACAGTTCCGACTTCCGCAACATTCTCCCTCGCTTTACGCCGGAGGCTCGGCAAGCGAATCAGGCCCTGGTTGATCTGCTTGGCAAGATCGCAGAACGGAAGCAGGCGACACCTGCTCAGATAGCGCTCGCCTGGTTGCTTGCCCAGAAGCCGTGGGCGAGAGCGATCCGCAGGCGCTGCACCACTTTGTGGCCTATGCTCGCCTTCCGAGTGGAAAAGCTGCGGGAGAGACGGTTGACCTTGCTCCGGCAGGCACTGGCAGGGAGAGCCTTCACCCTGTGTATCGATGAAACGGGAGATCGCAAAAAAGGGAAAACCACTGATTATGTAGCTTCCCAATACATTGGCAATATCGGGAAACTGGCCAACGGGATGGTCTCGGTCAATGCCTATGGGGTGCTCGATCACATCACCTTCCCGTTCCTCTTCAAGGTTTACAAACCGAAAACGCGTTTGAAGCCCGAGGATACCTACAAGACCAAGCCGGAACTGGCCGTAGAGATCATTGAGGAGTGAGAGCAGTGGGGCTTCCATTGTGATGTGGTGCTGGCAGACTGCGTCTATGGGGAAAGTGGCACGTTCAGAAGTCGCGCTGGAGAAGCGGCACCTCAAGTATGTGCTCGCGATCCGCTCCACCCACGGGGTCTGGTTACCTGCTGGTCAACGGGTCCGTCACACCACCTGGCGCTCCTTTGAACGCATCTTTTCCAATGGCGAGCAGCAGACCCGCTATATCCGCGAGATTGTCTTCGGCTGGCGAAGAGGCGTCCGCTTTTATCTCCTCACCACCGATCCCAAAACGCTGCCAAAGGAGAGCACCTGGTATCTCATGACCAATCTGGAAGGCAGAATCGAAAACAGCGCGGGGAACACCTATGGCCTGCGCACCTGGATTGAGTATGGCTTCAAACAGGCCAAAAATGAGCTTGGGTGGGCTGATTATCGCGTGACGGACTACGCCTCAATTGAGCGCTAGTGGGAACTCGTCTTGTGCGCCTATTCGCTCGTCAGTTTCCAATGCCCGGCCTTGCAGAGCGGCCAAGAAGCGTCTGAGCTGCCGCCAGCCCACGAATCCACGCCAGTGGATCGCTTCCCCAAGCATCCCTGGTGGGATACCGGTCATAGGTGGAAGAACACATTGAATAACTTGCGGCTCATTCTTCAGCCCTATGTCTATTTCTGCTTACTCTTGCTTTGGATGCTGCTTTTCGATATCCCTGATTTACGAACAGGTTTTGCTGAATTCACCGGAATAATGAACTTGTTCCATGCTTCTCTCCCAATTTGACAGAAGACATTCATGAGCCTGAGGCTCGCCACCATCCATGAAAAAGGAGTAGAATGTGCACGGATGCTCTCATTGTCGGTGATCGGTTCCCTCTGTGGTGTTTTGAGCCCGGACAGAAGACTGATTAGGGGAGCGTGAAGGCACCACCATCTGTCGCAGTTCGACGGAGCACTCCGCTCGAACCAGCACGTAGAGGAAAATCTTTCTGGCCTCGCTCCCCCAATGACTCATCCAATACATTTTGTGAGGCAAGACATGGAAGTAGTCTACCGCCGCTGTTGCGGGATCGATATTCATAAGAAGGTGATTGTGGCATGCTTGATCATGCTGACTGCCAGTGGAGAACGACACAAAGAGATCCGCACCTTTGGGACTGTGACCAAAGAGTTACTGGACCTCTTGGACTGGCTCACAGCAGCCGAGTGCACACACGTGG
>CAWCWN010000007.1:0-126578 GCA_963799245.1 uncultured Chloroflexia bacterium | reverse complement strand
ACCGCACGCGCTCGGCGAGGGCGAGGCGCTGGCTCGGCGCTTCGCCGGAAAGCGGCCGGCAGTGTTCCTCGACTACGACGGGACCCTAACCCCGATCCGCGACCGGCCGGAGGATGCCGTGATCTCGGACAGCATGCGCGAGGCGGTGCACAGGTTGGCCGAGCGCGTCCCCGTGATCGTGGTCAGCGGCCGCGACCGCAAGGTTGTGCAGCAGCTCATGGGCCTCGACAACCTGATCGTGGCTGGCGACCATGGTTTCGACATCTGGAGCCCGGCCGGCGGCACCATAAAGCGCGAAGAGGGCGGGTCATTCGAGGGCCTGCTGCGAGAGGTGGAGGCAAAGCTTCGCGCTCGAGCTGGCCGACCTCCCAGGCGTTTTGATCGAGCCCAAGAAGATTTCCGTGGCCGTTCATTACCGCCTGGTACCGGAAGAACAACGCCCCCGCGTCAAGGAGATCGTTGACGCCATCCTGAGCGAGCACCCGCAGGAGCTCAAAGTCACGCCGGGCAAGATGGTCTTTGAGATCCAGCCCAAGCTGGACTGGGACAAGGGCAAGGCAGTGCTCTACCTGCTCCAGGCGCTGGACCTGGACCGAGACGACGTGGTCCCCATCTATCTGGGCGACGACATTACCGACGAGGACGCCTTCCGTGCCCTGGCGGGGAACGGCATCGGCATCTTCGTGGAGAGCGGCGGCGACCCTGAGAACGCTGGCCGCACCACCGCCGCGGACTACGTGCTGAGCTCGATCGGGGAGGTGGAGGAGTTCCTCAACAGGCTCGCCGCCTTGGACTCGCGCAGGGGAAGCCAACGCCGCCCGGCGGGGGATCCGAGCCCAATCCGAAGGATTGGGTGCTCGCCTACGACTCCTTTGAGCCCGAGCAGGAGAGGCTGCGGGAGGTGCTGACCTCGACCGGTAACGGCTATTTCTGCACGCGTGGCAGCGCCGAGTGGGCCGACGTGGACGACGTCCACTATCCGGGCACCTACGCACATGGCTGCTACAATCGGGAGACGACTATCATGGGCGGCCGCCCGGTGCTCAACGAGGACCTGGTCAACCTTCCCAACTGGCTCGTGCTCAAGCTCCGGATCGGCGGCGACGAGCCGATCAACCTGAAGAATGTCGAGCTTCTGAGCTACCGGCACGAGGTGGACTTCCGCAACGCGATGGTGATGCGCAGGCTTCGCTTCCGCGACCGCCGGGGTCGCGAGACGACGCTCTCCAGCAGGCGCTTCGTCAGCATGGCCGACATGCACCTGGCGGCCCTGGAGTGGACCATCACCGCCGAGAACTGGTCTGGCCCAGTGGAGGTCATCACGGCGCTTGACGCGCGCGTCATCAACCAGGGCGTCGCCCGCTACCAGGAGCTCGAGGGCCGCCACCTGCATCCGATTGCGACCCGGACTCCGTGTGCGGACACCATCTCCCTGATAGCGCGGACGCGTCAGTCCCGCATCTACGTGGCCGAGGCAGCGAGGACGCGCGTGTACGGAGACTCGGGTGAGCTGGAGGCCGAGCGCGGGCGCTATCTGATGGAGGACTATGCCCAGCAGACGCTGGGCTTCGACCTCCAGCAAGGACGACCGGTCCGTGTCGAGAAGCTGGTCTCGTTCTACACCTCTCACGACCGGGCGATCAGCGAGCCCCTGGACAACTCCGAGAAGGCGGTCGGGCGTTTCGGCACCTTCGACGAGGCCTTCGACCGTCATCAGCGTGCGTGGGACGAGCTGTGGGACGACTGCGACATCCGGGTGCCCAACGACGACCGGGTCCAGTTCCTGCTGCGCTTCCACGCCTCCCATGTACTGCAGACATGCTCCCCCCATACGGCCGACCTGGACGCCGGCGTTCCCGCGCGCGGCCTCAACGGGGAAGCCTATCGCGGCCACATCTTCTGGGACGAGCTCTACGTCTATCCGTTCCTGAACTTCCGGCTGCCGAAGATCACGCGGGGCCTCCTGATGTACCGGTACCGCAGGCTCGACGAGGCCCGCGCGCAGGCTCGCGACGCCGGCTATCGGGGCGCGATGTATCCCTGGCAGAGTGGCAGCGACGGCAAAGAAGAGACCCAGGTCGTGCACCTCAATCCGCGCTCCGGCTTGTGGGAACCGGACCTGAGCCGGAACCAGCGGCACGTGGGTGCGGCCATCTTCTACAACATCTGGCACTACATCCAGGCAACGGGAGACACCGACTTCCTGCTCGGGCCGGGCGCCGAGATGATGATGGAGATCGCCCGTTTCTGGTCCAGCATCGCCCACTTCAACCCGGAACGTGGCCGCTACGAGATCCACGGCGTCATGGGCCCGGACGAATTCCACGAGAAATACCCAGACTCCGCTAAGCCCGGTCTGCGCAACAACGCGTATACCAACGTGATGGTGGCGTGGATCGCGGAGGTTGCGGGCAGGCTGCTCGACATGCTCCCAGAGCGGCGGCGGCGGTCGCTCTGCGAGCGGATTGGCCTCACCGACCAGGAGATCGAGACCTGGAAGGAGATGAGCCGCAAGATGTACGTCCCCTTCCTCGCGGATGGCGTCATCAGCCAGTTCGAGGGCTGGGAGCACCTGGAGGAGCTGGACTGGGATGCCTATCGCCGGAAGTACGGCAACATCCAGCGGCTCGACCGCATCCTGCGGGCGGAGGGAAAGGATCCCGACCGCTACAAGCTGTCGAAGCAGGCGGACGCCGTGATGTTGTTCTACCTGTTCCGGCAGGATGAGCTGAAGCAAATTTTCGAGCGCCTCGGCTACTCGTACACGCCTGAGACGCTGCGCAAGACCGTCACCTACTACGATGCCCGCACCTCGTACGGGTCCACACTGAGCTTCTTAGTGTATGCCGGGATCTTCGCGGAGATCGACCTGGCGACCTCCTGGGAGCGGTACATGGTGGCATTGGAGAGCGATGTCGGCGACGTGCAGGGCGGCACCACGGCCGAGGGCATCCACATGGGCGTGATGTCGGGGACGCTGGACCTGGTGCAGCGCAGCTACCTGGGCGAGGTGATTCGCGACGGCGTCCTCTACTTCAACCCCAAGGCCATGGACCATCTGCGCGGTCTGACCCTACCCATGCGCTTCAGAGGGCTGCTGATCGAGGTCACCCTCGAGGACGGCCGTCTGCGGGTCGGCGCCGAGGTCGACAGCCTGAACCGGTCGGTGAAATTGGGTGTCGGAGACCAGGTACGGGAGATCAGGTCCGGGGAGAGCCACACCTTCGACCTCTGAATTGGCGGGCTGGTGGACACCGCGTTTGACCGCGACTACTCGGGCCCTCCACCCGAGGAACGTATACGAGTACATCCGTCACAAGTGAGAGCCGGTCCAGACCGGCGAGAGGAGCGTAACCATGGCCAACCTTGCGGAATACGTTGACGGGCTTCCCAACATCTCCGGCACAGAGGAGCGCATCAGGCAGGCTATCAGTGATATCGTGACCCACAACCGGTAGCCTATGCTGGCTACCTGGCCCATCCCTTCAAAATCTGGAGTTTTCGGCAGTGTAATTTCTCTCTTCAATCATCCTTCTCTTGAGACTGATTTGGTACTCAAATCACACGTTGTGAATTAATTGTGATCTTCCTTCCTTGTTCTGCGATGGCATTGAGATATCATAATGATACCCTCTAAGGGAAGAAGTTTGGTCATTGGACATGATTGTGAGGATCTAGATAAATGATGAGCATCTTGGGGCAAGTAGAAGGGCGTTTCCAAGATGCGCAGCATTCGGGACCTGGTTCCGCTAGCTCCTAGCAGGCCCGAATTACGGTACTTTTCGGTGCTGCCGATGGACGATAGTAGTCAAACCCCGATAAGTGGAGAAAAGGCAGGAGACAATGGTATCTCCCTCATAAATCCACTACTAGCCCTAGAAGAGAGGAAAGATTATCATTATGAGCGAACAGCATGCGGTAAAGGGCGATGGACGCAGTAAACATGGTATAAATGGCCATAGTAGAAATAAACATGCAATGGCCGCTGACTATGCTGCCGAGCTTGAAGCAGAGTGGAAGGAGAATATGCGCTGGCAGGGTATTGCGCGTCCCTACAGTGCTGAGGATGTAATCCGGTTGCGCGGATCCATTCAAATTGAATATACGCTGGCGCGTCTTGGCGCAGAGCGGCTCTGGCATCTGTTACACTCTGAGCCTTATGTAGCAGCTCTAGGCGCATTGACGGGAAACCAGGCAGTACAGCAGGTAAGGGCTGGGTTAAAGGCTATCTATCTGAGCGGCTGGCAAGTTGCTGCCGATGCAAATATGGCCGGACAGATGTACCCGGATCAGAGCCTTTATCCAGCCAATAGTGTACCGCATGTGGTACGCACAATTAACCAGGCGTTGCAACGTGCGGATCAGATTGAACATGTGGAGGGAAAGGGCGACACCTACTGGTTTGCGCCAATCGTGGCGGACGCCGAGGCCGGCTTTGGCGGACCTCTGAATGTTTTCGAATTGATGAAGGCGATGATCGAGGCAGGTGCTGCAGGTGTCCATTTTGAAGACCAGTTGTCATCCGAGAAAAAATGCGGACATATGGGCGGGAAAGTGCTTGTGCCAACGCAAACCGCAATCAAGCATCTAGTCGCGGCCCGTTTAGCCGCCGATGTACTTGGTGTGCCAACACTTGTTGTTGCTAGAACTGATGCGAATGGGGCGCACTTGATCACCAGTGACATCGACCCTGTCGACCATAAATTCCTCACCAGAGAGCGAACGCCAGAGGGCTTCTATAAAATGCACGGTGGAATAAAAGCAGCTATTGCCAGAGGACTCTCCTACGCACCATATTGTGACCTGATCTGGTGTGAAACATCTGAGCCAAACCTCAAAGAGGCGCAGCACTTCGCCGACGAGATTCACGCACGATACCCCGGCAAGATGCTGGCTTATAATTGCTCTCCGTCATTTAACTGGCGCAAGAAGCTCGACACCAATACTATCGCAGTCTTCCAGAAAGAACTTGCTAAGATGGGATATACATTCCAGTTCATCACGTTGGCTGGTTTCCATGCTCTCAACTACAGCATGTTCAATTTGGCCTTAGGCTATCGCGATCATGGCATGACAGCCTATTCTGAACTGCAAGAGGCCGAGTTCGCACTCGAACGGTATGGATATACCGCGACAAAACATCAACGCGAAGTGGGCACTGGATACTTCGACGAGGTGTCTCAGATTGTCGCAGGAGGTATGTCTTCGACTACCGCGCTGGCAGGCTCGACAGAGGTGGAGCAGTTCGTCTAATACATCCTTGCATTCAGATGAGAAAGATGCGGCTGCATCTTTCTCATCTGAATGCATTTGAGTATAATACTGTTTTTCGGATAATCCTTCAAATTCAAAAAAAACGAGCTCTCGCGGTGCATCGAAGCGGTAAGCCGGAAAAGCATTGCCATGTCGCTGGGGATAGAACGCGTTAAACACAGCTATTATTTTAAATTGCCTATTTTGCACTAGCCAAAAAGTCCTCCATTTCATTGCGTTTCTCAATGTGTCAAAAGCTCTACCCAACATTGCGCAATTTCTGTGTGAACTGAGATGAGTCGCCATTTTATACTGTCGAGGTATCTAAGCTGTATGTTTCTCAGTGTGTCACAAGCCAAACCACATCGCGCAATTTTTGCGCGAACTTGGATGCGTGGCCATTTTTGCTGTCGAGGCATCTAAAAGCTCTACATTGACAATCCGCTCTACGAGCGATTTTGCGAAAAATGTCGATGTCAACTGCAGCATGTGGCACATATGTTACATTACATAAGATCTGTTGAGGATCCCCCCAGAGGCGGCTTGCTTTTCCCTCCTATGTCAGCGGCGATCCGTCGTGTCTTACCTGCGCGCGTGGGCGGTCGAAGCGATACTTCTGGGTCGTTGGGGTCAAGCGCGGTGATTGACCTCGAGTTTTTAAGAAGGATAGGTACAAATAATGAAGCGTTTCGTATCAATTTTGCAAAGCGGAGTACGTCAGAAAGTTTCAGCAGGGCTGCTTATCCTGGTCATCCTGGGAGTTGTTGGAGAAGGAAGTATATTTCTCGCGTCACAAACTGCGCGGAGCGAAACCCCGCCGCGCGGGGTTGCGCACGCAGCAATATCTTATACGCCACCTAAACAATCCACTCAGCGCCAGCTGTACGTCCAGTATAGCCCACTTAAGCATGCAGTGCTGTTGTCAGCGCTCGTACCGGGACAGAGGGCGGTTGCCCAGCACGTGACTGTGCCTCAAAGCGCTTCGGTTGCAAGCATGATCAACCAGGCCTTTGGCTCCTATGCTGCGGCGGCAAGGGGTGTGGCTAGCTGCGAATCTGGCCTGAATCCCAATGCCTACAACGGCAGCAGCGGCGCCTCGGGCGTCTTCCAGTTTCTGCCTGGCACCTGGAGTACCACGCCCTATGCTGGCTATTCGCCCTTCAACGCCTGGGCCAATGTTAACGCTGCCTATAGCGTCTTTGTGCGCGATGGCTATAGCTGGCGCGAATGGAGTTGCGCGCCATAATCGCAGGCGGTCGCGCTGGTGTAGATCACTGAGCGCCAGTGCCGCTTAAGCAGTCCCTCTGACGTACCAGAGAGCGGCGCGCCCTTCCGACGAAGGGTGTGCCGGCTCTTTCATTCCTGTGTGGCTCTGCAAGCGCTTTTCTCCTCACTTCCGTTTGTACTCAGCAAGAACTGTCCGTAAGCGTTCCGGGTCTTCTTGATGCAGGCGTATCTCGACCAGCATGACAATTTCGGCCGGCTCAATCATGCTGCGTGATGGAGCGATGAGCTGCCCTCGCTCAACAAATTGCGCGTGTGTGCGTTGGCGAAAGCGGCTCTGACGATAGCTCAAGTCGAGTTCATCACGGTGATAGCGGCGCGCATAGGGATAGGATATTTGATCTTCTGCCTCCAGATTGCAGCCACGGGCATCCAGCACCTCAATCCACTCCAGGACCTCCCCCAGATCACTGTTGTGCGCCCCTGCATTTAATATGCAAGCAACACTTGGTGAATAGAGCGCCGAGGCGTCGGCAGCACAGCTGATGCATATCCCATACGCAGCGCCAGCTGTGGAAAGTCCTTTCGCCCTATGAGGATGCTCAGTCCCGAGCGTAGGGAGCCGACTTCGATGGGCTGATTCACGAAGGACGTTTGGATGCCTTGTACAGTGGCGTAAAGAAGAACTTTCTCGAGAGCCTGCCCTGCCGCAAACCAATCGACTGGGGTATCGGACCCTGTTCCCAGGATGGCCAGAACAGGGGCTCCGGCCACGAGGTGACGATTCTTGGCCGCTTCTTGAGGCCCTCTATCAAAAGTTCGTACGATCAAAGGGCCAGCTGGGCCAGCAACATTTCCCTTGGCACTCGCATAACCAGGCAGCCCATCGTGACGTTCATCTGTTTGCGGACGAAGCCAGGCGGAAAGCTCCTGGCGAAACCGCTTATCTGCCCACTGTTGGCGATCCCCCATTACAATCAACTCAGCAATGGTGCGTTTTTCCTCTTCCTTTTGCACCACTTGCAGCCATACTCCTTCTTCTCGGGCCAGAGACTCACAGGTCGAGAGGAACGATGGGGGTAAATCTCTATCTTCAAACACCTGTCGATTGGTCCGTCGATGTGGGATAGCATAAAAGAGTTGATGCTCTTCTTCTGTTGCCTGCCGCCTCTCCCCCATCCTTACACGCGCCAATAAATTGAGGATGGGGTCGCCTATAAGGATTTCCACTGTTTCCTGGTAGCCAAATTGCCGCAGCGCTATCCGCAAATTGAGGCAGGCTGCACTGCAGCTGATCATCGTTTCCCGGTCATCAGGGTCAACCACGGGGAGCCTTCTTGAACGATCAATATAAAGCTCAACTTCTTTATCAAGCACACGAAAGAGCCAGGGCTGAGTGTTGTACTCAGAAGGGGCAAGCACCGCATAGTTCAGTAAGAAACGCAACTGCTCGGCAGGCGTCCCTGCTGCAGGAAAGTCTGCTGCGGAGGCGGTTCTGGGATTTCCTGTCAATGGAAACAATATTTCTTCCTTTCCCCTATCCGACGAGGCATGCGATGAAGACCGCTATTCTTTATTGGTACAGACTTTACACTGCTCTGCGCACAAGGATATCACAGTCCCGATGTGTAGCATCACTGTCGCATCACGGGTTGTGTCGCAAGAAGTAAGCTGATCTGCTAAAGTTGAGAAAAAGAGCAAAAGAGGACCCCTCATGGCAGATTGGAGAGGAGATGCCGTTCTCCTTGCTCCTTCCTCCCCTTGCCGTGGGCGCTTAGTGGAGGTGGATGGTCACTGTGGCGCTCATGCCCGGGGCGAGCGTCTTGCCGCCATTGCCCTCCAGGGAGATGATGACGGGGATGCGCTGGCTGACCTTGGTGAAGTTGCCGCTGGCGTAGTCCTGGGTGGGCAGCAGCGAGAACTCGCTGGCGGCGGCCGGCACGATCTGCTGGACGTGGCCGCTGAAGCTGGTGCCGGGGTAGGCATCGACGGTGATATCCACTTGCTGGCCCGGCGAGACGTTATTGATCGCGCCCTCGTCGACGTAGGCGATCACGTTGACGCTGCTCAGGTCGGTTATCTGCAGCAGGGTCAGGCCGGGGGCTACGGCCTGGCCCTGGACGGCGTTTACCTGGATGACCTTGCCGCTGATGGGGCTGGAGATAGAGGTGGTGGGGGCGGATTTGCTGGCGCCGGTGGTGGCGGTGATGACGGTGCCCAGGGCCTGACCTTTGGTGACGGTGTCGCCCAGTTTGACGTTGAGGGCGGAGAGCGAGCCAGTGGCGGGCGCGTTGACGTTGACGATCTGGCCGTTCAGCTGGGCGTCATCGGTGCTGTAGTATATGTAGTTGTTGTATAAGTAGTACGCGATGCCGCCGCCGATGGCGAGCACGGCGATGATGATCAGCAGCGGGACTAAAATCAAGCGACGCATATGTTGTATTCCTTTCGTTGGTTGCATTACATTGCGGATAGTGCCTCTGTGCGTGCCACTTCTGCCTCCTCGTGCTCCTCTGCGCTCAGCGGCCGCTCAGCAGCACTCTCCAGCTGTGGCTGCACCCTGCCGGTACGCACAAAGAAGGCCGAGATAATTGCCATCAGCGTCAGCACCAGGCTCAGCCGGAAGGCATCCTGCATCGCCAGGATCGCCGCCTGCTGCTGTAAAAACTCGGCCAGGAACTGGATGGCCGTCTGGTATGCGAGGGTGGCCGACGCCCCCTGCTGCATGAGCAGGGCCTGAATGGCGGGCACGAGCCGTCCGAGTGGAGAGGCCGCTGTGACCTGCTCGGCCAGATGGGCGTAGTGGACCGACGTCTGGGTCTGCACCAGCGTCGCGATCACAGCCACCGCCAGCGAGCTCACAACGAAGCGCGCCGTGGTGTTGACAGCGGTGGCCCCGGGCAGCTGGCGCGGGCTCATCCCCGAGAGGGCCGAGACCGCCAGCGGCTGGAAGGTCAGGCCCAGCGCCAGGCCGCGGATGATCAGCCAGATCTGGATGGTCCCATAAGGCGTGTAGGCGCCCAGCGAGGTAAAGAGCCAGAGGGCGATAGCCAGGATGATCAGCCCGGGGATGACCACAGGCCGCACACCCAGCTTATCGACCAGACGCCCACCGACGACCGAGGCCACCATCGAGCCGAGCGCCTGGGGAAGAAGGAGCAGGCCGGCCTGGTAGGCGGAGAGGCCGCGTAGTTCCTGCAGGTAGATAGGGATAATGAAGAGTCCTCCGTAGAGCGCGAACACGACCAGGGAGCTGGCGATCATACTCGTTGTGAAAGGGCCGTTGGCGAAGACCCGCAAGTCCAGCAGTGGCCTGCCTCCGCGGTTGGCGATGTTCAGCTCGACGACGACAAAGATCGCCAGCATCACGATGCCCAGCGCCATACATCCCAGCACCGTGCCCGACCCCCAGCCATCGGTGCTCGCCTCGGATAAGCCGTACAGCAGGGAGGCCAGGCCGATAGAGGCGCTGACAAAGCCGGGAATGTCGAAGGGTGCGCGCGCTTCACGCTGCCCCTGGCGCAGGAAAATGCTGCCCATGATAATGCCCAGGATGCCGATCGGCACATTGATGAAGAAGATGAGTCGCCAGCCCAGGAAGGTCACGATGTACCCACCCAGCGTCGGACCCAGGGCCGGGGCCAGCAGGATGGGGATGCCCAGCGCGCCCAGGGCGGTGCCGCGCTCCTCCGGCGGAAACTCGGTCCACAGCAGCGTGATCGCCAGGGGAGACAGGAATGCCCCCGTCGCTCCCTGCAGCACGCGGAAGAAGATGAGCATCGGTAGATTGAAGGCGAACCCGCAGCAGATTGAGCCAAGCGTGAAACATGCCAGGGCGATCAGGTAGAGCCGCTTCTGACCAAGGCGCTGGGACAGAAAGGCGGTCAGCGGGGTGGCGACGCCCTGCGCCAGCGTATAGGCAGTCAGGACCCACTGCACGCTCGTCAGGTTGGCGCCAAACACGTTCTGCAAGCTGGGAATGGCGATGTTGACGATGGTGGCGTCGAGGATGGTCATGAACAGGCCAAAGATTACCACGATTGCCACGATCCACTTGTAGGGCAGACCTCCCATCTGCCGCGGGGCGGATACGGGAACTTGCATGAAAAACTCCTTCTGAAGAGATAGGCGCTGGAATGGACGTTTATTCTTCTCTGGCAGAAGGTTGCGCGGCTATGCCGCGGAAAAAGATGCGATCGATGTAGCGCACCAGGTCCTCCGCGGCCATCTGCTTCTCCTTCACCAGGTGCTGGTAGGCCCGCGGTGAGAGCACACTGAAAAAAATACTGGCCATTACGTCGGTCGGGATCGCAGGGTCAAACTCGCCCCCGGCCTTGCCCTCCTCGAGCAGTGCGGTGATGCGTTCAGCCACGCCATGCAGCGTCCCTCCCAGCTTCTCGCGCATGGCGTTCTTGAGCTCCGTACTGTTGTAGAGCAGGTACAGGAGCTGGCCATGTTTGCCGAACCAGCCCCGGTACAGGGAGCCAAGAATGCATGTCAACCTGTCCCTGGCGCTTCCCTCCATCGTCACGTTGTCCTCGATCATGCGCAGCATACGCTGGAGATCACGCTCGAGCAGGCGAAAGACAAGTTCATCTTTGGTCGCAAAGTGTAAATAGAGAGTCCCCTTGGCAATGCCCGCCCGGGCGGCGATATCGTCCATAGACATGGCTGCATACCCCTTTTGCAGCAGCACATCTTCAGCCGTCTGCAGGATGAACGCGGCTCGCTCCTGCCGCTGCCTCTCTTTGAGCATGCGGTGGGGATTCTCTGCTCGCACCTGGCCCTCCCTGTTGAACACGTGAGCATCTGTATGACGCTCTCATCAAGATGAATGACCCTATCATCAGCTATATGACTTTCTAGTCATTAATCTTAACGTAAAAGTCAAGAAATATCAAGGGGGTTTTCAAGCCGTGTGTCATGCCCTGGTGCCCAGGGCGTGTGAATTATTGCTGGGGGGAGGCGCTGGGGCAGGTCTCCTTAGTGTAGCCAGCACACCTGTCAGGCTTCTTATTAAGAGGGCGGGGCTTGAGCCCCACCCTCTTAGGAAGCCATCTATCTCCACATCAAGTGACTTGTGTCCTCTCACAGCCGCCTCTGGCGGCTGTCGACTTACGGAACCAGCTCTCGTTCGCGCTGCGTCGCGGTCGTGGAAGCCTCGACCAGCTCTCGTTCGCGCTGCGTCGCAGTCATGGAAGCCTCGACCAGCTTGCGCGAGAGGGTAAACGGAGCCAAGAGGAAGTCAATATAGATCCACGTCGATGTAGGCAGCGGCCTCTGGAAGGCCCCTTGCTGCTTCGGGATCTGCAGTCCCCACTGCTGCTGTACATGCTGCACGCTCTCCCTCTGGTATGTGAGGAGCTCCATCCAGCTCAGGAAGGTGTTTTGGGCAAACCTCAGATTGTGGTCTTGGAGGGTCACTAGACTCTCTGCCACCGCTTGGTTCGTTTCACGAAAGGAATCGACCATATCCCAGGTGGCCTCCCGGACTTGCTGAAACTGCTTGTTGTCTATCATCGTATTTCTCCTTGTCTGTGTCTTTCAAAAGTTCATGCCTTTCACTTGTCCTCATTGACAAGGAGCAGCCTTTATTTAGAGGAAGCGAACATCCCTTCTCCCAGCCTGTGATGCTGGCGCAGGGGGTGAGGAAACCACCGACTGCTTGCTTACTCTTGCTTTTCCACTTTTTCTTGTCTTGGCCGACCAGTGCGAAACCGGAGCGATGCGTCCATCATCCGGTCCTGAACAGAGATGGCGCCCCAGACATTCGAGCAGGCTTTGCCATTGGTATCGTGTACCTGCGTGGTACCGATCCGGTCGCTACGCGTCGCAGGGGACCTCACGCTCCTGTCTCTCTCCTGCTCCATCCACGCAGGGAAACATCGTGGCGTTCGGCACGCTCATTCCAACAGGAGGTTCACATCTCTGTTCCGCTCAAGCATACCATATCGCATCGAGATCACATCGAACAGGGTTTCAGCCATGCTTCCTGCTCGCAGCCGAGTGATGATGCGCTGAAGTGGCTTGTTAACGGTCAATATAAATGGGACTGTTTGGCTATTTACTCGTGCCGATTTTTGCCTCCTACAATTAACTCACGCGATGTGCAAGTTATTCTTCTGCCGCTTGCGGCGGCCTGCACCTCCAGCTCCAAGAACTTGCACCGGGGATAGCTCACCTCGGTAAAGTATTCAAAGAGCACCATAGAAAGGAATCACTTGAAATCTCTATCCCGTGATCTTCTTGCAAGCAAGTTAAGACTGTGTGAGAATTGTGAGTATATGCCTCGCTCATGTGATGCCCCTGTGAGATTATTGCTCCATCCTTAAGTTTGATCAGGTCTCAAAGATGAGCAGGATGTGCTTCTTTGTGATACAAAGGATTCGCTCTAGCTAAAGACAAGGGCTTCTTTAAGGGAGAGATGTAATGGAACGACTTGCTACTACAGCCAGGCCACTACGCATTGCTATCATTGGTGCTGGCCCAGCCGGGTTTTATGCCGCCGAAACACTTCTCAAGAAACGCGATATCGTACTGACAATTGATATCTTCAACCGCTTCCCCACTCCTTTCGGACTGGCCCGCGACGGCGTTGCGCCTGATCACCAGTCCATCAAAGCGGTAATCCGCGTCTTTGATAAAATCCTGGCGGATCCACGCGTCCGTTTCTTCGGGAATGTCACATACGGTGTTGATATCCATCATAAAGAATTAAAGCAGTTCTACGATCAGATCATCTATGCTGTTGGTGCCCAGGCTGATCGACGTATGGGCATCCCCGGTGAAGATCTGCCCAATAGCTTTCCAGCTATCTCGTTTGTTGGTTGGTATAATGGTCATCCTGATTATCGCGATCTGCCCGTCGATCTCTCGTGCGAGCGGGCTGTCGTTGTCGGCAATGGCAACGTAGCGATGGATGTGACACGCATCCTCGTCATGTCCACGGAGGAGTTGCAGAAGACGGATATCGCCGGCCATGCATTGGAGAAGTTGCGCGAGAGCAAGATCCGCGAGGTGGTGGTACTGGGGCGACGTGGCGCAGCGCAAGCATCATTTACAACTCCTGAGATCAAGGAACTGGGGAAACTTGCAGGCGTGGACGTGATCGTCGATCCTCAAAACATCGAACTTGACCCGGCCAGCCAGGCCGAAATAGAGGAAGATCGCACGGCGAAGGCTAACCTGGAGTGCCTGCATGAATATGCTGCTCGTACGGAGCATACCGCTCCTCGCCGCATTATCCTGCGCTTCCTGGCCTCGCCTGTGGAAATTGTTGCTATGAATGGGCAGATGGCGGCATTGAAGATCGAACAGAATAAGCTTGTTGTGGATTCTAATGGCGGACTCCGATCGAAAGGAACCGGCAAGTTTGAGATCATTGAGGCTGGCCTGGTGTTGCGCTCTATTGGTTATCGTACTGTGCCAATTGAAAATGTACCATTCGACTATGCGACCTCTACCATCAACAATATTGCAGGGCAAGTCGTGCATCCGAATACCGGCGAAGTGGTACCAGGTGAATATGTCGTCGGGTGGGCCAAGCGCGGCCCCACCGGTCTGATCGGGAATAACAAGCCCGACTCGGCAGCCACAGTCGAATCAATGCTGGCCGATCTGCCCACCCTGGCAGGGATCAGCGATGATCCTCCTGACCTGTCGCAGATTGAGGCGTTTTTCCGCGAGCGAGACATCGACTACGTGACGTATCAGGATTGGCAGATTCTGGATAAATACGAGGTTGCCTGTGGCGCTAAGCAAGGATGTCCGCGTATCAAAGTCACAACAGTACCGGAGATGATGGCAATTATCCACCAGGAGCGATGACGACCTCCTCCCGCTCTCGCTACTTTCTGGTTCGTATAGCAGCACCAGTAGGTACACTGAATTGGCACGCTTGAGCAGGACGGGCACAGGACCGCTCTACTCAAGCGTGCCGAAGCGACCGAAGGGTATTTCGTGAAGAGCGCAAAGTCAGATTCTTCGTGAGGCAAGGCGTCCTTGTTAGGTCACTTTTTCCTGCAAGGTCTCCCCAATGATCTGGGTCGCCTGTTCGTTTCCAATGAGCGGAACCAGCGCGGTTTGTATCTCTCCCACAGTCCCACCAAATGCTTGCATGCGTTTGGTGATTGCACTATGGCTTGCCGTTATGGCAAAGCCGTTGCAAAATAAGTTGTACGCTTCGCACTCTCGATCAAGCCGTTCCTTCAGCACTGCTACCTGGCTCTGGTTGCCCTCCCTCCTCCGCCGCTGTGGAGATATGAGCCTGTGGCAAGCATCTTGCTGCTTCTGGGTTGTTTGCCCCATTATCTGTATGCGCGGCGTCTGCTGTATCTGAGGCATAAACACGTCTATCCAGGTCCGGAAGAGGCTGTGAGCAAACCTGAGGTAGCACCTTTGCAGGGTTACCAGACCGCCTGCAACAGCCTGATTGATCTCATGATAAGAATTGACCATATCCAAGGTAGCCTCTTGGGTGTGCTGGAACTGTATATTGGCTGCCATTGTTCTTCTCTCCTCGTCACTGTCTTTTCTCGCGAGCACCTGCAAGCATTCAGAGGCATTGCAGTGGCTCTCGTGCGCGACTTGTGTAGGCGTATACATACCTGTCAATCGGAGTAGTTCGACGTCTCCCTCCCCATTCCAATTGCACTCACGGAGTACTCGAAGGAACCCATATCAGTTTGAAAAGCTTAATGGCCTTTTGAGAGCACCTCGTTTTCGTGCAAAGAATATGCAAGCTATATGTGTCAACATAGTCATAGCTGGTATAACTCAACTTCAATCATTATACACAAGGATATACAAGAAATCTCGGACCCTTTGCGAATGGTAACTATAGAATTAATGTTATATGACACCTTCTACCCTTGTAGTCACCTGGACACCTAGTATGGCTCTTGATGCGAGATCCAACACTTATGTATAAGCTCGGCGCACTGCTCCTTGCACCCAGCGCAGGGCGAGGAGAATTGATGCTTCTGCACCAGCGCGGCTGTCAAAGTTGATCTGCCTGGGTTATTCAGGTTGGCTTTCATCCATGTGTTTGCAGGTCCTCCACCACTCGCTCATACGCTTGCTGTAAAGCAAGGAAGGAGGTGTGGTGTCCACCTGCATCTGGGTGATAAAACTTGGCCAGTGTGCGGTACTGTGTCCGTACCTCAGCCAGACTCATCCCAGCTTGCAGGTGGAGCAAGCTGTATTCCGCTTGGAGATGGCTTGGGATTTTCAGTTGCGTCAGTAGCCTGTCTTGTTCGTTAAGAAGCGCTGGGCCTGGCAGGAACATGTGAACGAATAAGGACGACATATCAAAATAGCACTCCCAGAATTTCATAAATAAAGAAGCATGAACAGATTCCATAAGCAACTCCATGATGTCTATTGAGCAAGACAAGGTGCCTACTAACTGCAACGAAGTGGATGCTTCGCCAAGCAATGGCAACAGACAGCCGTGTCCTGAAGCATCACAGGACACCTGACCATCCATATATAGTATGTCAATCTTACAATGCAATCACAGCAAGCTGTTTCAAGCACACAAACCAGTCACATAAAAGTGGAACTGTAGCATAATCAATTTCCAGGGCACCGCCATTATCAAGCCCCTCTGCTCACAAGATGAGACTCCTTCGTGAGGTTAGATGCACTTCTTGTGATGGACAGGTGAAAGTAGGAATGTAGCCTACATATAAGCAGATTACATATATATGCAAATGAATAGCTCCTGCATTCACAGGTGAGAGGAGACAGGTGTGAACCCCCCTCCATCAAACAGAGGTACAACTGCTCCAGGTGCTTCCTCATCATGGATGAGCCCACAGCGGCTCTGGGCGTACGCGAAGCAGGCCTGCGTGGCGCGCTTTCGCTCCGACTGAAGCCCGAGGAGTAATAGTGATGGCAATCATGGGTATCGACTTGGGTACGAGTTCAGTCAAGGTCCTTGTTCTGGACGCACAGGGACACACGCTGGGCGTGAGCAAGGCGGATTACCCGGTCGTAGCTCCGCGACCTGGCTGGGCTGAAAGTGATCCCGGCGCGTGGTGGCATGCCACTATCTCCGCTGTGCAGGCGGCAGTGGCCCAGGCCCCCCACGCCGAGATCACCGCGCTTGGCCTCTGCGGGCAGATGCATGGGATCGTCCCGACGAACCGGGACGGGCGAGCAACCCGCGCGGCACTCCTGTGGGCCGACACCCGAGCAGAGGCGGAGCTGCAACGCTATCAGGCCCTGCCTCCTGCTCTGCTGCAGCGGCTGGCCAATCCGCTTGTGCCTGGTATGGCGGGCCCGCTCATGTGCTGGCTGGCAGAGCACGAAGCTGCCGCCTACCAGGCGGCCCGCTGGGCTTTGCAACCAAAGGACTGGCTACGGCTGTGCCTGACCGGTGCCGTCACGACCGACCCCAGCGACGCCTCGGCCACACTGCTCTACGACCTGCTGGATGATCGCTGGGCAGATGACGTGATCACTGCCCTTGGGCTGCGGCGAGATCTCTTGCCACCGATCTCACCGTCCGCTGCGCTCGCCGGGACACTGACCGCACAGGTGGCCCACACCCTCGGGCTGTCGCCAGGGACACCGGTGGCAACAGGCGCCGCAGATACCGCGGCCTCTGCGCTTGGCGCCGGTTTGCTTACTCCCGGCTCTCTCCAGTTGACGCTTGGCACAGGGGCGCAACTGATCCACCTCTGTTCAGAACCCCGAGCTGATGGAACAGGGCGCACCCACCTCTATCGCGCTGCTGACGGCGCTCACTGGTATGCGATGGCGGCGGTGCAAAACGCTGGACTCGCGCTTGACTGGGTGCGTCGAGCACTGGGAGCCAGCTGGGATGAGCTCTACACGAGCGCTGCGAGGGTGGCTCCTGGCGCCGAAGGTTTGACGTTCCTGCCCTATCTGACCAGAGAGCGTGCGCACCAGCGCAATGCCCGAAGCAGCGGAGCCTTCCTGGGCCTGCGGAGCGATCACCAGCGTGAGCACCTGCTGCATTCCGCCCTCGAAGGTGTGGCATTTGGCATCCGCGTGGCCCTGGAGGCCCTTCCTGGTGCAAGCCAGGCACCCACGTTGCGCATCGTCGGAGGTGGGAGCGTTCATCCCGCCTGGCGCCAGCTGCTCGCTGATATCCTGGGTCGTGACCTGCTCAGGGTCGATACGCCGGCCGCCTCAGCCCGCGGTGCTGCCTTGCTGGGGGGCATTGTGAGTGGCATCTGGACTGACGCAGCGGCAACCGCGTCAGTGGCCCCTCGCACCCAGGGCGTCGCAACCCCCAATCCTGAGCAAGTATTGGGCTATGATGAGGCATATGCAAGGTATCTGAGGTTGTCGGGTGCAACCTCCACATCAGATTGAGGAGAGGCGGTTGATCTTCCTCTGGGGCCCGAAAGTGCTTACTTTGTCGCTATCGACTTCGACAAAGAGCGTCTCCGGCAACCAGACCTCTGGTGTCGCTGGAGGCTCGATTCTGCCAGTCGTTTTCTTGACATCTCCTCCTCTTCTCTTGTATTATTTTAGGATACATTTAACTATCTCTTAATCCTTAGTTAATACTACTCAGTCAGTTTCACATCGCTGCTCCGCAGGCGCGGCAACAGTAGCGTCTGCCACGCTGTTGCCGGTACCCGGACGAAGTAACAAAGCTGAGAGTAAGAGTCCATCCGCATGTCAAAGCATTACGTTGGGCATTTGCCTTGCCACGATCCACTCCATCACTACTTGCAGTTTGATATATTGCCACAGATGGGGTTAGATAATCAACATGCGACCTTTCGCGTCTTTCGCATGCGGGGGAGTAGGGACGTGTACCTCTATGAGGAGAAGCATAGCAACGTGCGGGTGGTGGGAAAGTTCTTTGCAGGAAATGGCCATGGTAATTCCCATTTGCCAAACACATATCAGCGTATGGAGCAAGAATTTCACAATTTGCACCTCATGCGTAGCTACGGATTGGTCGGATACCCGCACAATGTCGTACGTCCCCTGGGCTTCAACGGCTGGTTGAACAGCTTGCTGGTTGAGGAGTACTGTGGGGGACAGTCGCTGAGCAATGTCATCAAAGACGCGATTTTTTCTCGACAGCCAGACAGGCTCTTTGACAAGCTCACATCCCTGGCGTATTTCCTGGCTTCCTTTCATAACCGGACAGCGAACGGTTATGGGGTGAATTTTCACGAAGATTGTGCTTATCTCGACCGCCTCGTGAACAAGCTCTCCCACAAACAAATCATTTCCTGGGATGAGGTCCAGGAATTCTCCTGGTTGCGTGACCGCTGGCGCGAACAGCTACGGATGTGGGAAGACCAGCAAGTCCTGGTTCACGGTGACGCAACTCCATCGAACTTCCTCTTCGGGCATAGACTCAGCGTCATTGGGATCGATCTGGAAAGAATGAAGAGGGCGGATCGTGTCTTTGATATCGGGCGTATCTCTGGTGAGCTGCAGCACTTTTTCCTGCAGATCAGTGGCAACAAATATGCCGCTGAACCGTTTATCGGCCATTTCCTCTGGGAATATGCCTGTCACTTTCCCGACCGCGACAGTGCGTTTCGCTCCATTTGCGGGCGCCTGCCCTTCCAGATGGGCCTGACTTTGCTGCGCATTGCCCGCAACTCCTGGATCGGTCCTGACTATCGTCGGCGTCTCATCGAGGAAGCAAAAAAGACATTGAGGACATTTTAATGGATATTCGTGCGTTACTCTTCGACGTGAACGGAACGCTGATAGATATTGAAACGGATGAGGGATTGGAGGAGATTTACCGGGCTATTGCGCATTTTCTGGCATACCAGGGCATTGTTTTGCATCGCTGGGAGGTACGCGACCTGTATTTTCAGATCATGCAGCTACAGCGTGTGGAAAGTGCCGAGACCTTCGCGGAGTGGGATGCCCTTGAGGTCTGGCGCGAGTTGCTCCATAACAAGGCAAGCGACTACACCCGTTCTCTGCCCTCGGAAAAGCAAGAGCAGCTCCCGCTGTTCCTGGCGGAACTGCACCGGAGTATTGCCCGCAAGCGACTCCGCCTCTATTCCCAGGTGCAAGAGACACTTGATCAGTTGCGCTCACACTATCGCTTGGCCGTCGTTTCCGATGCCCAGAGTTCCTATGCCGTTCCCGAATTGTACTCAGTTGGGCTGCTGAAGTACTTCGACCCGATTATCGTCTCCGGTGACTATGGGTATCGCAAGCCGGATCCCCGGCTCTTTCGGAAAGCACTTGATGCGTTGCAGGTACGACCGGAACAGGCCATTTTTGTCGGCAACGACTTATACCACGATATTTTCGGCGCCCAGCAGGTGGGGATGAAAGCCATTGTTATCTCTTCCAATCAAGGCAATACGCCCTCGCAGACAATTTCGCCCGATTATACCATCTCTCAATTTGCAGAGTTACCTCAGGCGGTCAACTACTTCATGATGCTCGGGTGAAGCTGTACCTGCTTGACCTGTTTGAGTTTCGCGCAGCATGTGGTAGCGGCGTCGCGGTCAGAACACATCACGCCGAATATCGCTCACATCGCTGCCTTCATTGCTCTGCTTTGTGTCAGGGGATAGCGGGCAAGGGCAGCTACGTTTGTTATACTACCTTTGCCATACTTCTCTCCAATTCGCGGCAAACAGGCCTCACCAGATGAGCCAGCGCCAAGATGTGGGTAAAGTCACAAGGCGCGCCTAGGTCTATGGAAGAGGCCCGTTCTCGCTTTTCCGAAAACCCGGACTGGCTCACTTGATGCTCGCACCTGCCCTGCCATCACCTCGGGAACCCCCTGGATGAGCTCGGCGATATTCTCTTGTACCCACTGGAGGGCGCGAGGGGTTGATTTTATTGCACCAAATGGTGTGTCAAAAACGCTGATGGTGACTATCTGGTCGTTTCCGACCTGCAGCGCATCGTAAGAAATGAAACCAGGCATCGAGCTGATGATAGGCACAAAGCTTGTTTGCACGCGCTGCAGGAATTCATCGCCTGTCTCTGGGAGGATATGGTACTTGCGAATAGTCATGTACGTGGCTCCCCCCTTTCTGCTTCCAACTTTTTCCTCTGCCGTTGATAACAGGTGCTCGATATCTTGCTCACGCAGCAGCTTCATCAAGTCTGCTTTCTCCTCCGGGGTAAGATGGAGCTCCCCCAAAGTTTTTATAAAGTACTCCCTCTCCGCATCTATAATACTTTGACGCAAGGCGGCCATCTTAGCTTTTACCAGATCCCTACGAGCCTTCTCACTAAGGCTATCTGACATCCTATGAATTTCCATCTCTTTTTTGCCTGCAACTACTCCCCTTCCATATGGGCTCTCCACATAATGATGGGCAGCGTGCTTTGATTCTTCCTGGGCTTTCCAGGCTTCTAGGTCTTCGGACATGAGAACGTACCTGCCTTTCAGAGAACGTATGGCTGCTACCAATAGCTGAGAAGAAATGGGCCAGGAAGGATCCTTCGCAGGCTTACTTCCTTCCGATTTGACTTCTTTCCCGGCACCATAACACGCTAGTCTCACAAACTCTTCACAGTCATAAAGCTCTATATAACAATAGTGACACAGATCCAAGCTCGCCTTTCCCTGAAATTAGCAATTTCACCGGTCTGTTTTGTGGCTGAGGGCGAGCTTATCTCACCCATCTGAAGAACTTCGCAATGCAATGGCTTCTGTGGATCACTCTGCCACGTAGAACAAGATCTCTGCCTTTTTCTTCTTGATTTAGTAGGAAGAAAACGGGGTATGGACAGAGAGGGTTGGATTCGCATGTTGCGTAACGCAGCCTACATACTCCAGCATCAGATCCTGAGAAGCACTCCTGACCTGACTCATGCCTGTCTCAAAGCTTATGAACACTGCTGTTTGTCGATCACAATTATGTAACCAAGTATGTAACTCCATAAGTATAGCGAATAAACCAAGCTGAGCGATATCGCTCGCTCTGAACCATATCCCTCTGCGCAAACACTTTGGGGCAGAGAGCACAGGTGAGTCGGCTCTATATAATGTAAAGAGAACGACATGCTGGCTCTGCTCAACGATGTGCACAGGAATGAGCAAGAAAGATGGCAAAGCAGGTGAGCTTCGATGAAGAAGCCCGCCATTTCCACAGGCAGAGCATGGATATGCTGGCCGAGGAGGTCAAGGTCACGCTTGGCGCCAAGGGACGCAACATGGTGCTGGACAAGAAATTAGGAGGACTGACCGTGATCAATGATGGCGTGACCATTGCCAGAGAAATAGCGCTTGAGAACCCTTGTGAGAATATGGAGGCACAACTGCTCAAAGAGGCGGCTAGACCAACGATGTAGCTGGCGCTGGCACCCAAACGGCGAACTTCCTGGCCCAGGCCTTCCTCAATGAGGGCCTGAAGAACTTGGCCACCTGTGCTGATCTCACGCAGCTTGTCACGAGTGAAAGCCGTTGACTGGGGAAGGAGGTGATCAACTGAGGAGTTGTTGATAGAACGGCTCGGTATACATCCTGCAGAACACCGAGCGCAATGACGTGTTGTTGAGGTGTCTTTCACAAGTTCTGGTAGAGAGATGCATGGTAAACGCACACATCATACCTATTAGGGAGAAAAGGAAAATCATCATGTCACTGATGAGAAGGGATCCGTTTGAAGCGCTGATGCCGCTGCGCGATGCGATGAACCGCTTGTTTGAAGAGAGCTTTTTCTGGCCTGGACGCTTTGAGGCTTTCACTGGCAGGAGCTTCCCGGTCGATGTCTTTGAGTCGAAGGATCAGACAGCATACGTGGTTGAGGCATCACTACCAGGGGCGAAGCCGGAGGACATTTCGGTCTCGGCCGAGGGGAATACCTTGACTATCAGCTATACAACCAAGGGTGAGCAGAAGGAAGAAAAGCCGAATTATGTGCATCGCGAGCGCTACGAAGGAGAGATGTCCCGCACTATTACCCTTCCTACCCAGATCCAGCCCGAGAAGGTTGAGGCTACCTACGAACATGGTGTCTTGAAACTGCTGGTGCCCAAATCTGCGACGGCCAGGCCGTCGCAGATTCAGGTGAAAGTGAAGTAAGCACCAGGCGTAGGCCAAGGAGTGCCAATGAAGGAAGTATGATCCTTCGTGCCCCTGCGCTACCTGCCCTGGCTACTTCGCTCATCCGTGCTTTTTGGAGAATGGATATTGTGAAGCAGCCAGGGCAGGTTCTGTCCAGATGACGGAGCGTCAGCAAAATGAGCTTCCTCGTCTTCAATTTGATCAGTTAGTCGTTTAAGAAAGTTGCACATGGCGTTAGCTAGAAGAGGTGACATGAAGTTTTCTATGGCATTAGGTCGGTGGACAGGGGTGGGGGCGGAAGTTTCTTCACAGAAAAATACGATTGCTTTCCTCGATGGTGTGCGTGCCTTCGCCTGCTTGATCGTTATCTGGTACCATATTTATCAGATACCTCGCGATCTGCATATATGGGATCTTCAACCATCTCTTCATCCCCTGCTCAACTCTTTGCAGTACTTTGGCAAGTATGGAGTGACGCTCTTTTTTGTCCTGTCGGGTTTCCTGCTCTTCAGGCCCTTCGCGAAGGCGCTGCTCTTCCAGGACGCGTGGCCATCCATACGACAATTCTACGTGCGGCGCGTCTTCCGCATTCTGCCGGCCTATTACCTGTCGCTGATACTCATCGTCCTGCTGTTCCAGCAACAGTACTTACAGCCGCAACACTGGCGAGAACTGGGGTTGTTTTTCATCTTCTTTATCGATTCTTCCCATGCTACGTTCAAACAACTCAACGCGCCCTTCTGGACGCTGGCGGTTGAGTGGCAGTATTACTTGCTCCTGCCACTGTTGATGCTGGTCGTCCGCCTGATCGTGTGGCGGGTCAAACAGGACTATCGTTTGCCCATGACCTTCGCCTGTATCATGGCCCTGATCGCCTGGGGCCTCTTCTCACGATATATGGGCACGTACTTTGTCGATTGGCACCCTGCGGAGACAATTTTGGTACCGCGTCCCATACTCAACGTCTTCCTCTTTTTCACCTATGGCGTCAGCGGAAAATATCTCGAGGATTTCGGCGTGGGTATGCTGGTCTCGCTCTGTTTTGTTTACGCAAGCCACCCCTCGATATCGCCCCGCTTACGCGCGGGCCTGCGGAAGTTGAGCCCGTGGCTCTGCGCGGCTGGCCTGCTCTGTTTGCTTGTCATGATCCTGTGGAGCTATAACCAGAGGCAGGTGAATACCTGGCCTCTCTTCAACCTTCCGCTTCTTTTTTGAGCATTACTACCTGGTAAGCGAGCTCTGCTTTTCGCTGGCCTTTGGCCTGTGCATACTCGCGCTCCTCTTGGCTCAGCCTGGCTCAGGCTACCCTTTGAGTGGTCTCCGCTGCGCAGGATCGGCATGATCTTCTTCAGCCTGTATATGTGGCACCTCCCCTTCCTTTTCCTGTTTATAGAATGGGGGCAGCCCTTCCTGAGCAGCTGGCCGCACCCGCTGGCCTATGCCGCGTACTGGTTATGGGTGCTGGTGGTTACTGTCCCGTTCTGTTTCTTGTTTTTTAGACTGGTGGAGAGGCCAGGCATGAAGTTTGGCCTGCGCTTCAATTGATTTTTGCCAGTGTGGAGGCCACTGCTTGTTGTATACAAGCAGTGGCCTCCACACTGGACCTTGTCTAAGTTCTGACGCTTCCCCATCTGATCCCGATGTAACTCACCAACCATGGTTGCATTGCTCCTTGCGAGAGGTAAGAACCACCTGCTTCTTACCTCTGCTTGAGACTGATAGCTATGACCCGACACGGATTACCCGCGAGGGGAAGCATGGCCTCAGGGCTCCCCATAGCAGGTGCATACGATGTGATCGCTATGTCCACCGACGACCGCAGCGCTCTTGCTCATTGGATAGTCGGAAGCATTAGCGAGCGTGTACTGCACACAAGATCGCACAGTTTTCGTGGTGCGGCCACAACACGTGCTATTGCATGAGTCTGGAACAGACGCACTGTATACACAGGATGGAGTAGAATCCGGGGCATAAAGCTTGCAGAGGGTTTGATACACGCCATCAGCAAGCGAGCAATTCATATCATACTATTATGGCTTCCCCACCCCTTGAGGCCGCACAATCAACATAGGCAGCTTTGTGGCATCGAGGACGTGTTCCGTGACACTGCCCATGACCCAGCGCTCCAGGCCACTACGACCATGGGTGGAGATGGCAATCAAGGCGTAGCCTGCGGGGCCCTCTCCACTGTCTTCTCGCTCTGCTTCACTCACCAGGGCGCTGGCGACGTCTTTCTCAGATATGACCGACCAGGTGATCGGGAGTTTGAGATCCACCGCAGTTGCTTGCAAGCGCTCCGCTACGTGTGCCAGGTAGGTCCTGGCATATTGCATGGCTTCTTCATAGGTCTCGCCGCCGTCATCTTCCCGAGCTACTTTGACCACCTGGGCAAGGTGCAATGCTCCCCGGGCTGGAGCTGCCAGTGCTGCGATGAGGCGTACTGCCGGAACGAGCGCAGCCTCGGCAAGCTGAGAGCCATCGAGTGGGACGAGAGCACAGAGCGGTTGTGCAGTGGTTGAGCCTGAGAGAAGCGAGGCGGGCTCACTCTCACGCAGGATGAGTGTGGGTACCCTACTCTCATGGGCCAGGGTGTGCGCAACACTGCCCAGAGCCCAGCGCATAAAACCAGTTCTGCCGTGACTGCAGATCACGATGAGATCTGTCCTGTGAGACGCTGCGGTAGCCAGGATATTCTTTGATGGCGTTCCAAACATGACCTCGGTCATGGTCTGGATATCTGCCAGCAACGGTGATGCCACCAATGTCTTGAGATAGTTGCTGACTGCGTCATTATCCGCCTCGAACATTTCCTGTGTCATCATTGGAACCGGAGCCCATCCCCCACTGTAGTCTACGGGTAGGCTGATCACCTGCACCAGGAGTAGCGAGCTGCTTGTGGCGCGTGCTATGCGCGCTGCCACCGGTAGGGCGAATTCCGCACGCGGTGACCCATCCAGGGGAACCAGAATGTTTGTATGCATGATCATGCTCCTTTGCGAATTGGCGGTGTCTCCCCCCCTGTGAGGTTCTCCCCCATCCTCTCCGCACTTTGATGATACAAATTGAACCTGTATGGCGTGCATTGCCGCTAGCGCGTATCAGCAATGTGGCCATCACTTTCCTCCCTTTATCTTGTTTCTTCTCCTCATTCAGGAAGAGCCTAGCATACGCTGCTCACAGAAGCCTCACAAGCGTTCCTCCTCAGATCACATTGATCAGTAAACACACGGTAGGCATCCCTGTTGTTTTTCAGAGGCCTGGTCTGAGGAGCTGGTACTCCTGGGCTGTAACCTGTTTGTGAGAGAAAGTGAGTCTCTTGTGACCCTCCTTTGAGCGCAACCAGCTATGCTATATATGGGAGGTTAGTCGTCAGCACAGCAAAAGAAGGAGGAAGCGCATGCAGGCGATTAAAGCGTGTAGGCAGCATATCGACTTCCCAACCATGTTGAATGCCCTCGCTCGACCGGGTGCGTTTCCGTTTGCACTGCCTGGCGACGAGCCCATCGATGTTCTCCACACCCATGCTTCAGCGGTCCTGCTGGTGGCTGAGCGTGCCTATAAATTGAAGAAACCTGTAAACCTGGGGTTTTTGGATTTCTCTACCCCGGCCCTACGGCGGCATTTCTGTGGCCAGGAGGTGCTCTTAAATCGGCGCCTCGCCCCGCATGTCTACCTGGGAGTCGCTCCCGTCCTGGTCTCGCATGATGGCCGCTTGCGCTTCGGAGCTACCTGTGCTCCTGCAGAGGTGCCAATGCCGGGTACCCTCATTGCTGGAGAGTCTGTTGTGGACTACGCGGTGGTGATGGTGCGCCTGCCCGAGGATGCCACGCTGGCAAGCCGGGTGCGCGCAGGAACGGCTACCCCTTCACTGCTGGAGGAGATCGCTCGCTATGTCGCTGCCTTCCATACCGCGATCCCGACCAACGAACACATCGCGAGCTTTGGGAGGCTGGAGGTCATCCGCGTCAACTGGGAGGAGAACCTTGCGCAGATGCGGCCCTATCTTGGCCGTACACTTGATGCCGAGACCTATGAGCGCATTGCGAGCTATATTCATCGCTTCATGGATGAGCGAACTGCCCTCTTTGCCAGCCGCGTGCGTGATGGCTACATCCGCGCCTGCCATGGGGATTTACGGCTCCAGCACGTGTATATGCTGGAGTCAGCCCACACCTGTGCTCTGCAGACATCCCCCATAGCTATCCTGGATGGCATCGAGTTCAATGAGCGTTTTCGCTACAGCGATGTGGCCTGTGAGGTTGCCTTTCTTGCCATGGAGCTGGATGCGGCCAGTCGACCGGATCTCGCGCGTGCCTTTGTTGCAAGCTATGTGAGAGCGACCGGGGATGATGCACTGTGCGAACTCTTGCCCTTCTATACCTGCTATCGCGCCTGCGTGCGCGGGAAAGTTACTTCCTTTCAACTCGATGAGGCTGAAGTGCCACCTTCGCAGCGTGACAGCGCGCGCGAGCAAGCAACAGCGCTGTTTACCCTTGCCGCCGGCTACACCGCAGGACCCACGCCGCCGACGCTGCTGCTGATCGGTGGGTTGATGGGCACGGGCAAGAGCACGCTGGCGCTGGCGCTCCAGCATGAACTGGGTTGGGCGCTCTTCTCCTCAGATACGCTGCGCAAGCGCATGGCAGGGCTCAATCCCACGCAACCGCAGGTCAATACGTTTGACCAGGGTGTCTACAGCCAGGAGTGGACGGCTCGGACCTACGCTGCCCTGCTGAAGGAGGCAGGGAAGGCGCTGGCTGATGGCCGGTCGGTGCTACTAGATGCCACATTTCTGCGAAAGGCAGATCGGCAGGCGGCTGCCCGAGAAGCCGCGGCCCTTGGGATCAGAACCATCTTCGTCGAATGCATCTGCCCACAAGCGCTTGCCCTCGAGCGCCTGGCGCAGCGCTGGCAAGCACGTCTCGCCGGGACGCAGGAAGCCGCCTCTCGTGCTTCAGATGCACGCCCTGATCTCTACGCAACGCAGGCCTCGACCTGGGAAAGCTTCACTCCAGGCGAGGAGCGGGACTGCGAGCATGTGGTCATCCCCACAATACAGCCACTGGCGGCCTCTCTTGGGCACGTTCTTGATGCTATTCGTGGGTAGAAGCGTATGGTGTGCTCAAAGCTCTGCAAGTTGTGATGCGAGAGTGAGCTACATACATTCAGCCGTGATCAAGCTGCGAGTTGGGAGGCCTAGACTCAGTACGATGGAGGTGTATGCAGCAATACCTGCACTCCTCACATCCCTCTCACAACTCTATGAACTTTTCTCATTGGAACAGCATGAAGTTGAACAGCACCATCACAATCCCGATCACGCCGCTGCAGATCAACGCCGCTGTTGTACCTCCACCCGGGGTGGAGACGGTGCCGATGAGGGAGTCGATAATGTGACGGCATTTTGACGCGGGACGGTGTAGTTGTGAGCATTTTGTGTTGTGGCTATGGTATTTCTCAAGCGAGAGGTAAAAAGCGGAGATCTATTTCATTTAAGCAAAGATAAAGGCGATATCATGATCACTCAGGAGCGTAGCAATCAGAGACAGTGTAGCGAGGATCAATCCTTATCAGATCGGGCTCAACACATCCCCGCGCTTCCTCCTGGCAGCATTTATAGCGATGAGGAAGTGCTTGTGCTCGGTCCCTGGCAAAAAATGCGCCAGCGCCTTCTCAGCCCCATCGCGTTTATCCTCTCGCGCCTTAGCATCAGCGCAGACATGCTTTCGTATGCTTCCGTGCTGTTCGGCCTGGGATTCTGTCTCCTGGCCCCGTTTCAATTCGAGGTCGCCTTCTGGCTGCTGATTGCCTCCATTGCTTGCGACGGTCTGGATGGCGTTGAAGCTAGGTTGACCAAAACTAATACGACGTGTGGCTCGTTTACCGATGTCTATTGTGATGTAGCCGTCGTCGCGTTGAGTGTCGCCGGACTGGCCTGGAAAGGTCTGGTCCACCCGGCCCTGGCGGTCCTCTTTGTCTATAGCTACACCGCTCTGGCTATATTCCTGGTGCTGCACCGCATGCTGCGTGTCTCCTCTGTTGGCATCTTGCGCCCCAGCCGCATGGTGTTCTTTGCTGCCATCGCGCTCTATTTCTTCTTTCACATCAACCTCCTCAATGGCTTGCTCCTCCTGTACCTACCAGCCCTGCCGCTGCTGTTTCTGAGTTTCTGGCGGTTGAGGAAAGCTGTGTAGTCGCTCCCGATTGCCATCGGAAGCGCGTGTTGGTATTCTTCCCTATGGGTACGTTCAGCGGCGTCGGCGGTCAGATGGATTTCATGTCAGGGTAGATCTTGTGATGGCTGCGTGAGAGTGCAGGCTGGATTGTGATAGCGCAGAGAAGTGAATGCCTTACACTCCACACGGGAAAGCTATATGCATCACGTGATAACGGGCGCAAAGAAAAGAGCGGAGACAGCAGCCCGCGACGAAATTCATGCACTGCCTGCCTCAATTGTCTTCGCTCAGGCGGAAAACCGGCTGCATACCATCAAGGCCGTCATGGTGGCCACATTGGGAGAATAATGCTATGCGAGTGGTCATTGCACTGGGAGGGAACGCCCTCCTGCGGCGAGAACAACCGATGAATGAGCAGAACCAGCGCGAGAATGTGAAAATTGCCGCCAGGGCATTGGCCGAGGTCGCGCGCAAGCACCAGATCGTGATAACGCACGGCAATGGGCCGCAGGTTGGCTTATTGGCGCTGCAGTCCGCGGCATATAAAGATGTAGAGGCGTATCCATTGGATGTGCTTGACGCTGAAAGTGAAGGGATGATCGGTTACCTGATCGAGCAAGAACTGGGCAACCTGCTCCCGTACGAACGGTCGATTGCCACGATCCTTACGCAGGTCGCGGTTGACCCGCGCGATCCGGCCTTTAAGAAGCCGAGTAAACCAATTGGCCCCGTCTATACGCGTGCAGAGGCCGAGCGCCTCTCAAGAGAACGCGGCTGGACCGTTGCGCTGATTAACGACGGCTATCGGCGAGTAGTCCCTTCTCCATTGCCGAGGCACATTTTCGAGTTGAAAGTGATCAAACTCCTGGTCAGGATGGGAGTCGTCGTGATCTGCGCCGGCGGCGGTGGCATCCCAACCGTCTACCGCGCGGATGGCAGCCTGATCGGGGTCGAGGCGGTGATCGATAAAGACCTGGCAGGGGCCCTGCTCGCAGAGGAGTTACAGGCCGATGCGTATGTGATGCTCACCGATGTGAACGCGCTCTATACGGACTGGGGCAAAGCTGGTGCGCGAGCGGTGCGCCATATCTCTCCAAAGGGTCTGGCCACTCTCAGCTTCGCCTCCGGCTCGATAGGACCCAAAGTGGAAGCGGCTAGCGAGTTCGTGAACAAGACTGGAGGGATGGCCGCTATCGGTGCGCTGGAGGATGTATGCGCTCTGCTGGATGAAGCCGCGGGCACGATCATCAGTACCCGCATTGATGGGATCGAATGGTATGAGCTGGCCCCTCACGAAGTGGGGGGCCAGCAGAGGTAGGTGTTAATTGCAGGCACTCTCGTTATACCTCAACCTGATCTACAGTATGCCTTTCGTAAAGCATGCGCGCCCAAGCGACCGCTCGTTCCAATTCCCCGCTTACGAGAGGACCATGGGTCCCCTGCACGTGAAAACTCGCCGCCGGGAGCAGATGAGAGGCGCCCCTCTTGCTTAGCTTCCGGCTCATCAGCGCGGCGGCGGAGCCGGTCATCCATGAGGGCTGGTTGAAGCGTGTATCAAAGCACGCGATTGCCAGCCTCTTCAGCGCCTCGGCCGGGATGATTTCGACCAGGGAGCGCATGGCCTGCGTTGGCCTCCATCCCTGCGTGGGGCATCCCAGAATCAGCAGATCCACTCCTTGTAGCTCGAGTGGATGCGTGTGCGCAATACGAACGGTCCGCACCATCCCATATTCACTCAAAGTATCGGAGATAGCTTCAGCAATTTGCGCGGTATTGCCGAATTCTGAATCATAGACAATAAATGTGTTCATATTCCCTCCTTCGCGGAAAGACCATGCAGCGACCCACGCGAATGGGTTTTTCCGCCCTTTTCTTTGCGCCCGTTATCGCGTGGCGCATATCTTTCCAGTGTGGAGTATAGGACATCCATTTCTCTGTGCTATCACAATCCAGCCTGCACTCTCACGCAGCCATCACAAGATCTACCCTGACATGAAATCCATCTGACCGCCGACGCCGCTGTACAGGTAGGTGCCCACTTTGAAGCTCAGTAATCTTTTCTGTTCAGGAGAGGCTCATCTCAACCTCTCAACTCAGTTCTCTCAGAGGGTTTGCGCATGGGTTGAGATGTATTCCCTGCAGGTTCATGCTTCTCTCATCAACGACCCGTATGAAGCTCGTAAGACAGTCACATTTTGGAGGTAGCGGCAAATCTTAGCAAATGTGACCTATTTGTGATGCGAACCAGGTGAAAGAGAGAAGAAAGTGATATGCACAGGGCATGCTTTTCTCTATAAGATGCGCACTGTTGCTCACAGATGAATCCTTCTCGTGCATATCCAGAGAGGAAAGACTGTGACGCTACACGCGCCATGCTCTCTGCAAGCGACGCGGCGGAGGGAGTCGTTCACACGCTGACCTTGCTTTGCTTGGAAGTGGTCCCTGACCACAGCTTTGAATAACGCCTTGTTGCGTTACCAAGGAGGATCTACAGGAGAACCTTTATGGAAACCTCACCTCTCTTAGACAAATACAGGGGTATTGTCAGCGCGTCGCTGATCGAGCAGATCTACGAAATAGCGCATTCATTAGCGGGCTTGCACGTGTTGCATGTCAATACGACCGCCGAGGGAGGCGGCGTCGCGGAAATCCTCAACGAGCTGCTCCCTCTGGTAGAAGAGCTTGGTATTCGCCATGACTGGAAAGTTGTCACCCTGGATGAGGCCTCGGGATACTTTACCGCTCGCCTGGTCGACATGCTGCAGGGATATGATACCGGGGCCTTTCCTGAAACAGAAAAACGGGTGTTCCTGGAGAAGTTACCGCATGCGGTGAGTACGGAGGCGGCGTATCAGGCCGATGTGTACTTCATTCACGATTTTCAACTTGTTCCCCTGGCGCAGTTTTTCCCCTGGATGAGGCCTGCCATCTGGTTCTGTCATGTCGATACGGCCCACCCCACCTCTTCAGCGCAGCAGTACATTCAGCAATTTCTGGATCCGTATGCACTCACATGCTTCAACTCTCCAGCCTCCGTCTTCAAGGACCTGCCCCCGGAGAAGGTCCAGGTGGTGACGCTCGGCATCGACCCCTTCCGGGTCAAAAACCGCGACCTGCCCGCGGACAGGGGTATGCAGATCTTGAGCAGCTGCGGCATTGATCCGGCTCGCCCGCTGATCACACAGGTCTCGCGCTTTGGCGTGTGGAAAAATCCCTGGCAGGTCATTGATATCTACCGCCTGGTCAAGCAGCAGATTCCAGAAGTACAGCTGGCCATGGTCGGGGCCATGGAGGCCAAGGACGATGTGAAGGCCGAGGAGATCCTGGCCGATTTGCAGCGCAATTTTGTGCACGGGGATGCGGATATTCACCTGCTGTCCGATCCGAGCATCATCAATCATGAGGCGGTCAATGCCTTCCAGCGCTATTCCAGTGTGATCTTGCAGCGCTCGATCCGCGAGGGCTTCGGCTTTACGGTGACCGAGGCGATGTGGAAAAAGCAGCCGGTGGTCGGGACCTGTGTCACCGGCTTACAGATGCAGATTACCCACGGCTCGAACGGCTACCTGGTCGATGATACCGAAGCGGCCGCGGCTTGCACCCTCAAGCTCCTGCAGGATCGTGACCTCTGGCGCGAAATGGGGCTGAACGCCTACGAGACCGTCAGGCAGCGTTTCCTATTTCCTGCGCTGATCCTGGATTACCTGAAGGCGCTGCAAAGAGCGCTGGCCAATGTCTCCGCCCGTGTAGAGTCAGAAGGAGTCTCTATCCAACCCGCTCCTATCAGCATGCAACTGGACGTTTAGAGGCTCTCACCAAATTTAAGAAAGACCTTCAAGGGATGAAAGCAGAAAGAGGAAAACGATGTATACAGTGATACGCTTATACGAGCTCATTCCTGGAACGAGAGAGGAATTTATACAACGTGTGCAACAGCGCCTTGTCCCCCTCCTTAATCGTGTGCCGGGATTTCGAGCCTTCACTCTCATGGAGTCTGGAGACAACAACGCCATCTTTATCAGCACCTTTAACAAGTACGCTGATGCGAAGGCCTCCGCCCGTCTGACGAATGATTGGCACACCGAGCATCTCAACGTATTCATTCAAAGATATACAAGGATGGCGGCCGGCGAGGATAGGGTCCAGCTGGCATGGGGCGTATAGCGCAGTCGATACAGCATCTGTCCACAACGAACTGAACTACACCCCGGTTTCCGCAAGCCACCTGTGGAGGCTGAATGAATACGTGTCGCGCGTCGCAGCTTTGCGACCGCCGTCCCGTTCGCGTGCACCACCATGGGCATTGCCCTGACCTGGATGTGCGCGCTCCAGGCCAGGGCATTGGATGGGGAGCTACGGCGTATCCATCGACAGATTGATCTGGTGATCTACCTGAAGGTTCCTATTGAAGAATTACTAAGGCTCTGATCACAACCAGGGTCGATGAGAACTATCGCTTTGGCGCAGGAGACAGCGTGGGGCTACTCGCTTGGGTCTATCATTCTCAGGCTGCTCTTTGCCTCAGTATCCGTTCTCTCCATCGCTTCGACCAGACGATCCACTTCCTCAGCAGGTAATCGTGCCTCGAGAATGGGGAGATAGATCTCCTCCTCTTTCGCGAGATGCAGTTTGATGATCGCATAGAGACCATAGAGGACACGCCGCAGCGCCTGTTCGTCAGCCTCGCTCAAAGGAGCATAAAATAGATGCAGCCGCAGTGCCTCCAGCTCTTCGGTGAGGCGTATGACTTCCAGGTGATCCCGACTCATCGTGTCAGGTGCCTCCAATGCGCGCAAGAGTCTTCCAACAGTGGGATACAAGACTTGCTCTTCGGCCTGCGCATGAGGAATCAGCTGATGGATCAAGAAGATGTATGCTTGTCCGACACTCGCTCGCAGCGACTCTAGCGGTGCAGAGCCGATTGAATCGGCTACCGTTCGCAGGTGCTCGCTACGTGCTAGCAGTTCTCTGTGTTCGTCTCGCACGACTTGGGGTAGTATAGCCATTGTGGGTCTCCTTCCATGAATACTGTGTAGGAGGATACCAGCACCTTCTCACGAATACCTTACAAAAAGGTCGTCTCAATGCACGGGACAATCACAATCTCTCGCTCATAAGAACGCGCAAAGCTGTAACGTGATGCTGTGCGTTTGCTGCCCATCACAGGCTCTTCTCCTGCTGGGCAATGTTCTCCAGTTTCGATGTGCACCAACCATCATGCACACTCGTTCTCCAGCGACGCCAGTTTGCGCGCTGTGTACGAAATGTGAGGAGAGGGTAGCATGCCGAGACCGCACTGTGATTTCAGGACGCTATCCTTTTCTCTAACGAAAGCCAGCTTGGAGTACGTTGCTTGCACCACCGGGGCTGTGCACCCGCCGAGGAGGGTCCTGATGAATCAGAATTCACATGAATCACGAAGAAGCTTTTGAGATGTTGCAGAGGTCGGGGTTTTCTCGGTATGAAATCAATCGGCTTTTGTGTCTGTGCAGAGCCTACGCTGACAGAGGCGAGATGGATCAGGCTGCGCTCGACCTGCGCCACCTGCAGTTCGCCCGCTGGCTGGTCGAGACCGGCAGGCTGACAGAGCAGCTGGACTGAAGCAGGCCATGGAAGGAGATCAGCATGTCTACAATCATCTGCGCATGGCTCTGCGACATTGCGGATACGTGGGAACGGTCACAACCCTTCCCGATCGTGATGAGCGGTCGCAGCGTGAGCGAGGTACTCCTGTAACCAGCCCGCTTCACCACGCGACTGGTTGCAGACACCCAGCGCAATGAGCAGCGCGGGATAGTTCAAACATGCTCAGAATTGTGCTGTTACGTGAGGAGCAAGTCCAGCCTTGTCATCTACTGGCAAGCGGACATGGAACGTACTTCCCTTGCCAACATTGCTCTCCGCCCAGATTGTACCACCATGCAATTCCACAATGCGTTTGGAGATTGCCAGCCCCAATCCAAGGCCATTCACTTCCCGTGTGAGCCGTGTATCAAGGCGATGAAAGCTCTCAAAGATGTGCTCAAGCTGCTCTTGCGGGATGCCTATCCCGTGGTCGCATACGCAAATCTCTATCATCCCTTGAGGCCCTCGCACTGACGGAGCAGTTTCTCTTTGAACTGCTCTACACTCGTCTTGATCCTTCGGGACCGATGAACAACCCACTTGACCCGCTAGAATAACGGGACGTATCACCACTTCCACCGTTCCACCCTCTGGCGAATAGAGCACAGCATTTTCTAAGAGATGGTCCAGCACTTCCCGCAAGCGATTTCGATCTGCTTGAATGAGCGGTTCCTCAGTGCAAGGCTTTCCATGAATGTCTTCGATTTGCAGCTGGAAGGTATACCTTTTCAGAGCATGGGGCGCTTCTTCTGCTTGCTGGGATACGACAAAACGCTCTTCGCTGGCAGTGATAGCTTCACGAACCAGATATGCAAGATCGATAGTGGTAGGTTCAATCGTGATGGCGTCGGTATCCAGTTGCGATATCTCCAGAAGGCGATCAATTACCACGGCCAGGCGATCACTCGCCTCAGTGATGGCGAGCAAAAATTCGTGCCGTTCTTCACGCGAGATCCGGCGTTCATGGCGCAGAAGCGTTGCAGCATAGCCTTTGACGGATGCTAAAGGGCTGCGTAATTCATGGCTTACTGTGGCAAGTAGTTCCGCTTTGAGCAGGTCCATCCCGCGCAGTGCCTGAGCATCAGCAATGGTTTCAAGCTCATCAACGCGCTCCACTAACAGTGAATTTGTAATGACTGCTGCAACCACATCTGCAACAAGTGGGAGGATTTTTTGTCCTTTTGCAACAGCAGAAGCGCGGGGGCCATCATCCTTTTCTGACCATCCTAAAATCAGGAAGGCCTGTATGCCCGGCGTCGTCCGGTCCCTCTGTTCCACGCTCTTCTGCCTCATGTCTTCATCTAGATCGCGGGGCAGAGGAAGCGAAACGGGCAGTTTACAGAGTATCCAGCAGGCTTCGTGCAGAGACGATTGGATCGCCGCCCCTTCTGATGAGAATGTAAGCAGGTGTGCCAGTGCCTCCTCCTCGCCCATACCCTGTTTTGCTAGGATATGGAATTCCTTCCTGGCAGTGAAAGAAGAGAGAACGGAGTGCTTCAAATCAGGGAGCTTTGGCGTGGTGAGAAGGAGAGCGCCGCGCTTTGCTGAGCAGAGCATAAGGAGCCGCTCAAGAAGTGCCGTGGCAATCGAACCCGGGGCGGCGGAGATGGCCGTGCTATGTTGCGAGAGCTGTGAAATGTCCTGTAGTGCCGCCAGGGCTTCAGACTTGAGCATCTCGTCAAACTGTTGTGCTTCCATTTCGATCCTCTTTCGCTTCGCTTAGCGTTGACATGCATCTTCACGCTCTGCCATAACTTTGTGCCTTCCCTCACATTTTAGATACAGTAGCCTCTCAGCGAAAGCACAAATGCGTTATCAACTTCTCAGTTCCATCACAAATGGAAAAAAGCCAACAGAATCTTATCTGCTCTCATACAACGAAAAATACACCCGGGCAAGGTTATTTTTAGATAATGAATTGCAAGACCTGGGCGCTCAGATGATCCGCCCAGGTCGTCTGGCGAATGATGTAATTGAGCACTTCTACAACAACCCTGACCAGGTCTGCACCTCAACTTCCGTTACCTCTGTGGCCTCACCTGACTTTTCAGCTTCTGCCGCCTCTCCCTGCGCCGGCCGTACAACCAGCAGTGGCAGCTTTGTATGGCCCAGCAGATGTTCAGCCATGCTGCCCATCAACACTCGCCGCAGACCTCCCCGTCCATGCGTCGCTATGGCAATCAGATCGGAGCCCGCCGAACCCTCAGCTGTCGCTTCTGCCTGCTTGATGATCGTTGCGGCCACATCGCTGTTATCCACTAGCGACGAGCCAATGCTAAGGCCGCCGCCGAAGTCGGTCGCGCGTAACCGCTCGGCCAGCGCTTGCACATACGTTTCCGCCTCTTTCTTGACCTCTTCATGCGTGGCGTCGCTAATGTGCGCCTGGCTCTTCATCTTTCCATAGGCCGAGGGGAGATCCACCACGCGCAACAGGTGCAGCTCACCCTGCGCAGGAGAAGCGAGCGCTGCAACCAGCTGTGCTGCCGGCTGCAGGGCGATCTCCGCAAGCTCCGACCCATCCACCGGCACCACTATGCGCAGGGGATGGCCCGCGGCTGAGATGGGGGGGACCACGCCATGTTCATTCAGCACCAGAACCGGCACCGGGCTGTGACGTACCGCCTCATGCGCCACGCTCCCCACCACCCAGCGCTTCAAGCCCGTCTCTCCATGGCTGCACATCACAATCAGGTCGGCGTGCTCATAGCGAGCGCTGGCGAAGATGGTTGGCGCCGTGGCGCCGGTAACCGCCTCCGTTGCAATGGCCAGATCCTCCAGGTCAGCCGCGTAGGTGGTCATCAGCGTTGCCAGGTAGCTATTGGCTTCGGCCAGGTCTCTGGCTTTGGCCTCAGCCTCCGGCTTGACCGCAGTTGTCCCGCGTATACCCGCGCCATAGGTTCCGACCTCGCTGGGAGACAACACCACGCGCAACAAGACAAGCGAACCGCTCGAGGCGCGTGCAATGCGAGTGGCGAGCGGGATGGCGTGCTCAGCGCCCTTTGAACCATCGAGCGGTACAAGAATTCGTTGAAACATTCCTGTACTCCTTTCAAACGTGAGATACTGAGAAAATCGTTTTCTCGCCGTATATATCAACTAATGCCCCTTCCAGCATTGAGCATATACCTCTCTACTCACAGCAGCATCTCAGAGGGGAACGTTCGCTATAGCCTGCGCTAGATGAGGTCGGTGCCAGCGTGGGCACCGACCTCATCTAGCGCCTAAGGGACTTCTCCATTTCCGCTTCGTTGCTTTGCTACAAACGTGTGGAGACACCCGGCTCTGACAGCAACACACTAAGATCTTAAGATGGTCATTCACGGCCTCGTGTGGCTCCTTGAACGACGGCGTTCATGTGGAGCGTGTTGTCTGCGCGTGGCGCTCGGCGCCTTCTGTGTCTTCTTTGACCTCACGAGAAGCCTCTCTTCACTGAGAGGTTCTCCTCTCACACAACGAGTATAGGACATGCATCTCACGGCTTTGTCTCAACCATAGGGCAAGATTTCACAGGGCTATCACAGCTCAGGCAGCATCCCCATCGCAACATCAGCTGCAACATGTTTTAGATCAGGTCCATATCTTATCTATCCTCATCCTCACCGCTGTGAATGAACCGTGACAGAAACTGATCACTCCGTGATCAGTCTGTGATACCCTTACGGTATTCTCCCTCAAGAGGTTGGTGCGACGACTTGCGGTGAGCAGGGGCGGCCGCCGAGGAGCATGAGAGAAGGAGAACGTGCATGTTTCAGCGAATACTTGTCCCCGTGGATGGATCAGCCCGCTCTGAGCGGGCCATCCCTGTGGCCGCGCGCATCGCGCGCGCTTCTCATGGGTCAGTCATCCTGGTACGCGTCGTGAGCACAGTGATAGAATTCTGGCCGGCCGTGGCACCACAACCTGCATTGACGCAGCCGGCCAATGACGCTGCTCTGACAGAGGCCGAGCGCTACCTCTCGGCGCTCAGCAAGACCGCCCTGGACGGCATCTCGTCGGAAACAGTGGCTCTCTTTGGGCCATCGGCTCCAACTATACTTGCGGTTGCACACTCCCACCGGGCGGATCTGATTATACTGTGCAGCCATGGCTATACAGGCATGATACGCTGGTCGATAGGCAGCGTGGCGGAGAAAGTAGCGCGCCACTCCGTCGTGCCGACGTTAATCCTGCGCGAGGGTGGAGCAGTCGTCGCCGAGCCCCATCCAGACGCATCGCGACCTCTGCGCGCGCTTGTCGCCCTGGATGGCTCCGCACTCGCGGAGACTGCCCTTGAACCTGCGGCCAGCCTGGTGGCAGCTTTAGCGGCTCCCAACGTGGGCGCGCTCCACCTGGCTCGGGTGATACAGCCAGTAGCTGCTGTGCGAGCGTCAAAAGACCGCAAGGGGCTCACGAACAGCGAACAGGCTTTGCCGGCGGCACAAAGCTACCTGAGTTCGACGGTAGATCGTTTGCATGAGAGGGTAGCAGCACCCGCCGTAGCAGATCTCAATCTGGCCGTTACCTGGTCGGTCGTGCTGGATACAGACGTTGCAACGGCCCTCATCAAGCTGGCAGAAAACGGGGAAGACGCCGAGAGGGCGGGTGAGTTCGGCGGATGCGATCTCATCGCCATGGCCACGCATGGATATAGCGGAGTGCAGCGCTGGGCCATGGGGAGTATCACCGAGCGCGTCCTGCTAGGCACCAGATCGCCGCTGCTGGTCGTTCGTCCACCAGACATGATGGACAAGAGCAATATCGACTGGGACCTGACTACCCTGGCCTCGATACAGGGATAATCTGGATGATCAACAAGGAACGCCCACCGAAGTCAGGAATGGACCGCTTGATGTGAAAGCAAGCCCATTATTCCTGTGCTATACTACCCTTAGTGAGGATCAGCTCTGGCTTGTTTAATTGTATATAGCTAGTTGTTTACTAGGACAAAGTCGAGATGATGTTATCTTCTACCCCGCACACAACCCAGGGGGTGCTGCAACGTGAGCATTTCCAGCAGTTGCTGGACGTGCTCAACGACAAAGGGTTTCAGGTTGTGGGGCCAACCGTACGTGAACAAGCTATCGTCTACGATACGGTGACCTCGGTCACCGATCTCCCTGTCGGCTATACAGATGAGCAAGACGGCGGCACCTATCGCCTGAAAAGACGAGCCGACGAAGCATTGTTCGGCTATGTAGTGGGCCCGCACTCCTGGAAAAAGTATCTCCACCCTCCCGTTATTCGTCTATGGCAGGCGCGGCGCGAGGAGAAGAGCATGCGGCTTATCCCGGGGGAACACGAGGCTCCCAGGCTCGCGTTCCTGGGTGTACGCTCGTGCGAGCTGCACGCGATCGAGATACAGGATAAGGTCTTCCTGCGAGCCGGGTATACGGACCCTACTTACCAGGCGCGACGCAGCAATATCTGCATCATCGCTCTCAATTGTGGACAAAGTGGAGGGACCTGCTTCTGCACCTCGATGCAGACGGGACCGAAGGCCAGCTCTGGCTTCGATCTTGCGCTGACAGAAGTGCTCGCTGAAGGCCGACATTACTTCGTTGTAGAAGTTGGTACAGAGCTTGGGGCGGAGATTATTCGCGAACTGCCCTGTCAGGAAGCCGGCGAGCATGATATCCAGGTGGCCGAGCGCATCGTGGCAGAAACCGCTGCGCATATGGGCCGCAAGCTGGATACGACGGACATCAAGGGCCTGCTCTATCGCAATCTTGAACACCCGCGCTGGGATGATGTGGCACAACGCTGCCTGACCTGCGGCAACTGCACACTCGTCTGTCCGACGTGCTTCTGCACCACTGTAGAGGATGTGACCGACCTCGCGGGTGAGCAGGCCGAACGCTGGCGCAAGTGGGACTCCTGCTTCACCATGGATTTCTCCTATATTGCTGGGGGCAGTATCCGCGCTTCGACGAGATCTCGTTATCGCCAGTGGATGACGCATAAGCTTGCGAGCTGGATTGACCAGTTCGGCACCTCGGGATGCGTGGGCTGCGGGCGCTGTATCACCTGGTGTCCCGTTGGTATCGACATTACCGAAGAAGCCCGCGCAATTCGCCTGAGCGACAGCGCCACGAAGGAGCAATAGCCATATGCAGACACTGGAAAAGATCCTGGTGGAGCACCCTTTTTTCCAGGGGCTAGATCACCGCTATATGCAACTCATCACTGGCTGCGCATCCAATGCGCGTTTTGCTGATGGGACCTACCTCTTCCGCGAAGGGGAAGAGGCATCGCACTTTTACGTTATCCGCTCAGGGAAAGTGGCCCTTGAGACCGTTGTAGGGAGCCGCGGACCGATCACCATAGAGACCATCGAAGCCGGCGAAGTGCTAGGCTGGTCCTGGCTCTTCCCGCCCTACCGTTGGCACTTCAGTGCGCGCAGTGTTGGCTCAACACGGGCTATCATGCTGGACGGAGCATGCCTGCGCATGAAGGGGGAGCAGGACCACGATTTGGGTTACGAGCTGGTCCAGCGCATGGCAGCCATTTTGATGCAGCGTTTGCAGGCGACGCGGCTGCAACTGCTCGATGTCTACGGCGATCACAAGCGAGGTGACATGTGATAGCAGCCAGGACCGATCCTATGCTGCCAACAGCCTACCGCGTGCTGCGTGTGCATCGTGAGCTATCTGATACCTTCACGCTTGAACTGGAACCGGCAGATGGCAGCGATGTCCCACCCTTCGCTAGCGGTCAGTTCAATATGCTTTACGTGTTCGGAGTGGGCGAGATCCCCATCTCGATTAGTGGCGATCCTGCTAAGCGCAGGCCGCTTGTCCATACAACTCGTGCTGTGGGAACCGTGTCAAAAGCCATGCGCGAGCTGCGCCCTGAAGATGTGATAGGTGTGCGTGGCCCTTTTGGTAGCCATTGGCCGATCGAGCAGGCGGAGGGGAAGGATATCGTGATTGTCGCCGGAGGCATTGGCCTGGCTCCACTGCGCTCGACAATGTACCAGATTATGGCGCGGCGGGAAAAGTACGGCAAAGTCGTCCTGCTCTATGGTGCCAGGACGCCGGGGGAAATTCTCTATAAACGGGAACTCGAACACTGGCGCGCACACCTCGACCTGGAGGTCTATGTCACAGTTGATCGCGCCACCGGCTCATGGCACGGCAGCGTCGGCGTTGTAACGCGCCTCATTTCCAGGGCCCCATTCGATCCTCGCAATACAACGGCGCTGGTCTGCGGCCCGGAGGTCATGATGCGCTTCACTGCGCTGGAGCTTGATAAGCGCGGCGTAGTCGTGGAACACATCATCGTCTCGATGGAGCGCAACATGAAGTGTGCTGTGGGCTTTTGTGGGCACTGCCAGTACGGCCCGAACTTCGTCTGTAAGGATGGCCCCGTGTTCCGCTACAGCGATGTGCGTGACTTGCTAGTAAAGGGAGAGATCTGATATGACAGGCAAGCGAAAACCAAAACTGGCCATCTGGAAGTTCGCCTCCTGCGATGGCTGCCAGTTGAGCCTGCTCGATTGCGAGGATGAATTACTGGCGGTGGCCAGCGAGGTCGAGATTGCCAACTTTCCAGAGGCGTCGAGAGCGATTGTGAAGGGGCCGTATGATCTCTCGCTCGTCGAGGGGTCCATCACCACTCCTCACGATGCCGAGCGCATCCATCATGTGCGCCGTACCTCAAAGCACCTGGTGACCATCGGTGCCTGTGCCACCTCAGGGGGCATTCAAGCGCTACGTAATTTCAAAGATGTCAAAGAGTTCATCTCTATCGTCTATGCGACACCAAAGTATATTGAGACGCTGAATAAATCGACGCCCATTTCCGACCATGTGTTTGTTGATTTTCAGCTACAAGGCTGCCCCATCAACAAACACCAGCTCGTGGAGGTCATCAGCGCGTTCCTCAACGGCCGCAAACCAAATACACCGCCGCACAGCGTCTGTATCGAGTGCAAGCAGCGTGGCAGCGTCTGCGTCATGGTCGCCCACGGCACGCCGTGTCTTGGTCCTGTGACGCATGCTGGCTGCGGGGCTATCTGCCCGGCGTATGCTCGTGGCTGCTATGGCTGCTTCGGCCCGAAAGAGACGCCCAATACTGCCGCCCTGAGTGCGCGCTGGAGCCAGCTCGGCGTGAGCGAGCAGAATCTCGTGCGCGCGTTCCGTGGATTCAATGCGGCTGCTCATGAGTTCCGCAGGGAGAGTGAAGCACATGAGTAATAAGACCATCAAAGTGAATTTCCTCACCCGCGTCGAGGGTGAAGGCGCGCTTTATGTCAGGATCAGCGGCAATAAGGTCGTGAATGTGAAATTGAAGATCATTGAGCCGCCGCGCTTCTTTGAGGCGCTGCTACGAGGTCGCCTGTACAGCGAGACTCCTGATATCACTGCTCGCATCTGCGGCATCTGTCCTGTGGCCTACCAGATGAGCGCCGTGCATGCGATGGAATACGCCTTTGACGCTAGCGTTGATGGGCAACTGCGCGCCCTGCGCCGCCTCCTCTACTGCGGTGAGTGGATCGAAAGCCACACACTGCACGTGTATATGCTCCATGCGCCCGACTTTCTCGGCTATCCCGACGTCATACACATAGCGCGGGATTACCCAGACCTCGTGAAGCGTGCACTGCAGCTTAAAAAGGCCGGCAATGCCATCGTGTCTTTGCTAGGCGGTCGGGAGATCCACCCCATTAATGTGCGTGTAGGTGGGTTTTATCGCGTGCCCGCAAAGCAGGAATTTAAGCAGCTCGTCGAACAGTTGAAGTGTGCGCGCGAGGTCGCGCTGGATACGGTGCGCTGGACGGCGCAACTGCCCTTCCCGGACTTCGAGCAGGACTACGAGTTCGTGGCCCTGCGACATCCTGAGGAATACCCCTTTAACGAAGGGCGCCTGGTTTCTAACAAAGGGCTGGATATCTCTGCCCAGGAATACGAGAGCCACTTCGTCGAAGAGCACGTACCGTATTCGACTGCGCTCCGCTCGCGGCTTACGCAGCGAGGGGCCTACTTCGTCGGGCCGCTTGCGCGCTACAACCTGAACTTTGATCGGCTCTCTCCTCTGGCACAGGAAGCGGCGCGTGCCGCCGGGCTGGGATCGACCTGCCGCAATCCCTTCCAGAGCATCATCGTGCGCAGCGTGGAGATACTCTACGCCTGCGACGAGGCCTTGCGCATCATTGAGCAGTACGAGCAGCCGGAGCGAGCAGCCATAGAGCTACACCCGCGTGCAGCCATTGGCTCGGCCATTACGGAAGCCCCGCGCGGCATTCTCTATCAACGCTACCGTCTCGACGACAAAGGGATCATCCGCGAGGCGAAGATCGTCCCGCCCACCTCTCAGAACCAGAAAACCATCGAAAACGATCTCTGGCACTACGCCGCCCAGGCCATCGATCTGCCTGTAGATCAATTGACCTGGCAGTGCGAGCAGGCCATTCGCAACTACGATCCCTGTATCTCCTGCTCCACACACTTCCTCAAGCTGCACATCGAGCGAGATTGAAGGGGAAAAGCGTATGCCGCAACCGCTCCTGATCATCGGTATTGGCAACCAGTACCGCAGCGACGATGCTGCCGGGCTGATTGCCGGCCGGCTCCTCAGGGAGAAGAACATCCCGGATATCCTGGTCCGGGAGTCCAGTAGTGATGGCGCGGCGCTGATGGAAAGCTGGAAGAGCAATGGCAGGGTCATCCTCATCGATGCCGTTTCCTCCGGGGCAGCCCCTGGGACCATTTATCGCATCGATGCGCTCGCCCAGCCCCTACCGGCAGGCTTTTCCTCGCAATCTACCCACGCCTTTGGCGTGGCGGAGGCCCTAGGGCTCGCAAGAGCCCTGCGGCAGCTTCCAACGAGCCTGGTGGTATACGGGATCGAAGGCAAAAACTTTAGCGCCGGGGTTGGCCTTACCCAGGAGGTTGAGCGCGCAGTGCGAGAAGTGGTGGAACAGGTGACGCACGACGTGCAGGCTGCCTTCTAGCGAAAAGTTCGGCAACTTGCCAGGAGCGGCCGGGTGGCTGACGGCCGCTCGCAGGCCCAAATAGATGAGCAGGCGATGCTCGGCTGGCATGATTGTGATCTATCTGTGTGCCTCAGCTCACATTTTGTGATCTGGTCGTGTCATCGGTTCTATATAAATACCAGGGTATCTTGTAAATACCAAGCTGTCTTGCCAGGATTATGTAGTCGCGTCTCTGTGCCGTGGCGGTGTGAGTTTCGCCAATCCGGCGACCCCTCTCGTTGCGCTGAATCAAACCCATGTGAAGACCAGAGGAGATTCAGGCGAGGAGCCGCCGGTCTCGTCCGACCTGCGGGGAGATGCTCATTCCTTGATCGTCGCTGGCTCTCGACGATGGTCGCGGGTGGGAACATGGTCAAGGTCCTCGCCTGGTACGACAACGAGTGGGGCTACTCTGTTCGCGTCGCTGACCTCGCGGCCTTCATCGCCGCTAAAGGTTTCTAGTTTGATAGGAAACGAGGGGTATGAACAAAAAAACCATTCGTGATATCGATGTTGCAGACAAACGTGTCTTGGTGCGCGTCGATTTCAATGTGCCGATGGATGCTCAGCGGCACATTACCGACGATACGCGCATTCGCGCAGCGCTTCCCACCATACGTTCCCTACTGGATAAAGGAGCGGCTGTCATCCTTATGTCACATCTTGGGCGACCGAAGGGAGAGGTGAATACGCAATATAGCCTGGCCCCGGCGGCGCAACGCCTGAGTGACCTGCTGGGCAGAACCGTGCAGATGGCGCCAGATTGTATTGGCCCGCAGGTCGAGGCTCAAGCACAGGCGCTACGGCCAGGACAGGTCCTCATGCTTGAGAACCTCCGTTTCCATAAGGAAGAGGAGAAGAACGATGCTGCGTTCGCCCGGCAGCTGGCCTCTCTCGCTGACGTCTATGTCAACGATGCCTTTGGCTCTGCCCACCGCGCCCATGCCTCGACGGAAGGTGTCACCCACGTTCTCCCGGGTGTGGCCGGCTTCCTGATGGAGAAAGAGATCAACTACCTGGGATCAGCCCTGGAACATCCGCGCCGGCCCTTTGTCTCCATCGTTGGCGGCGCGAAAGTCTCCGACAAGATCATGGTCCTGGAGCGACTGATCGGCATGGTTGATACACTCCTGATCGGTGGAGGTATGGCCAATACCTTCCTCAAGGCGCAAGGCGACGAAATCGGCGACTCGCTCTTTGAGGAGAGCAAGGTTGAGACGGCTCGCGATCTGATGACCAAAGCGCGTCAACGAGGATTGGAACTGCTCCTCCCCGTTGATGTTGTCGTCGCTGATCGCTTTGAAGCCGGGGCGGATACCAGGCTCGTTGCCAGCAAGCAGGTCGAACCCGGCTGGCGGATTATGGACATTGGCCCTCAAACCATGGCTGCTTTCCAACAAGCCCTGGCTGACGCACAGACGATTGTCTTTAACGGCACGCTTGGCGTCGCAGAATGGCCGGCCTTTGCGCGAGGGACCGATGCGATCATCGCGGCCCTGGCCGAGCGTACCAGAGCCGGCGCCACCACGATCATTGGTGGAGGTGATTCAGCGGCAGCCGTTGAGCAAGCAGGTGCGGCCGACAAGATGTCGCATGTCTCAACCGGTGGCGGCGCGTCATTAGAGTTCCTGGAAGGGCGCACCCTGCCAGGGGTGGCAGCACTCCAGGAGAAGGAATGATGAACATTCCATGCGGCTAGATGAGCACGGGACATCTGTCTCGTGCTTGAGAAAGGGCTAGAAACCATGACACCATTCACACCGAGGAAAGTAGGCGTTGTCGGCTGCGGGCTGATGGGCGGCGGCATCGCACAAACCTGTGCCCAGGCGGGCTACCCCACGATCGTGCGTGAGGTCAACCAGGAATTGCTGGATAAGGGCCTCGCACGCATCTATGGCGCCTGGGATAGCCTGGTCAGCAAAGGCAAAATGTCACGGGAACAGGCCGATGAGAACCGCGCACACCTGCGTGGCACGCTCGATCTCGAAGAGTTTGCCGACTGTGACCTGGTCATCGAGTCCGTCGTTGAACAGATGGAAGAAAAGCTACGTCTCTTCCCCGCACTCGACCGCATTCTGCGGCCCGACGCCTTGATTCTCAGCAACACCTCTTCGCTTAATATCACCCAGATGGGAGCCGTGACCAGGCGCCCCGGGAAGGTCTGTGGGCTCCACTTTTTCAATCCCGTGCCCACGATGAAGCTGGTGGAGATCGTCAAAACGATCTCGACTTCCGCAGAGACCATTGAGGAGGTCCGCCAATTTGCCGTCTCCCTGGGTAAGACGGCCGTCATCGCCAAAGATACGGCCGGCTTCATCGTCAACTTCCTGCTGATCCCCTATTTGCTGGAGGCCATCCGCATGCTCGAGAACGGCATGGCGACACGGGAGGATATCGATACAGCCATGAAGCTTGGTTGTGGCTACCCCATGGGGCCCTTCACCTTACTTGACTATATCGGTCTCGATACAACCATGTGGGCAGCCGAGGCGATCTACAACGAGTATAAGGACCCGCTCTACGCGCCTCCTCCGCTGCTGCGCCGGATGGTGAATGCCGGCATGCTCGGCAAGAAGAGCGGCAAGGGGTTCTATGACTACTAACTCCTGCATATGAGGAGCGTGCGGCAGTTTGCGCCTGTGTCGTGAGTGAGGAAAGCATGGCCAGTCCTTGCTCTCCTCACTGGACTCATCAGCCGGGAGTCTGTGTGAGTCCGGTTCCATTGGTCCGTTGTTTGCTCTCTCCCAGCAATGATGCGCCAGGGGAATGAGGCACTCAAGTACGATTAGTCAGCAAAGGAGGTTCCTATGACTCCCCCTGCGATCTCACCCACCGGCGGTTGGATCGGTACCGTCATCTTCGTGCTGATCTTCCTGGCAGCACTGGTTCTCTTCGGCGTCCGCACAGGTCGCCTGATTACCCTGCTCAGCAAAGCACGGCCAGAGGACCGCAGCGATCACATCGGCAACCGCATCGGCGAATTCTGCAAGGTCGTGCTCGGTCAGAGCGGTGTCCTGCGCGATCCCCTGCCCGGCATTGCCCACTTTTTCACCTTCTGGGGCTTTATCATCATCCAGTTCGGGCTGCTCAACCTGATGCTGGGCGCCTTTAATGGCTCTTTGCCATTCATCGGCGAGAGTCGCGTCTTTGCCACGCTGCTGGATGTCTTTGTCATCTTTGTGCTGCTGGCCTTGCTGTATTTCGCGTACCGGCGCGCCGTGCTCCACCCGCGCCAGCTGACCAGCTTCCTGCATGGGCCCTGGGATGGCTACATCATCCTGGGCTTGATTCTGGCTGTCATCGTCACACTGCTGCTGGTGGAAACCTTCGAGTATGCGGCCAGCATGGGCGCCGCCTGGACCCCGATCGGCGCCTTCTTCGGCTCGCTGCTGCCGCAGGGCACCCAGGCCGACGTCATCTTGTATCGCGTCTTCTGGTGGCTGCACATCCTCACGGTGCTCGCCTTCCTGATCTACCTGCCACGCTCCAAGCACCTGCACCTGATGGCCACCCCCTTCAATGTCTTCTTGCGCAGCTACAAACCAAAGGGGACCTTGCCCCTGGTGGAGAACATCGAAGAGCGGGAAGATTACGGCGTCTCCAAGGCCGAGCAGTTCAGCTGGAAGCAGTTGCTCGACGGCTACGCCTGCACCGAATGCGGCCGCTGCAACCTCGTCTGTCCGGCCTCCAACACCGACAAGCCGCTTTTCCCCAAGGAGATCATCCTGGGGGTCAAGGAAGCCCTCTTTGTGCGCAGCGGCGAGGTCCTGGGCAAGGATTCGATCTATTCCAAGTTCGGGGTGGCAGGCTTCAAAGCCGACGAGACCCAGGAGGAGCGCGCGGCCCATCACGAGCCGATGGTGGGCGGCATTATCTCCAACGATGCCTTATGGGCCTGTACCACCTGCATGGCCTGTATGGAGATCTGCCCGGTGGCGATCGAGCATGTACCCAAGATCGTGGATATGCGCCGCTACCTGGTCATGGAGGAGAGTGATTTCCCCCACGAGGTCACCTCAGTCTTCAACAACATTGAGCGCAATGGCAATCCCTGGGAGTTCAGCAACGACCAGCGCGCCGCGTGGGCGGCCAAGCTGGGCGTGCCCCTCCTGTCCGAGCATCCGCAGGCCGAGATCCTCTACTGGGTAGGCTGCATGGGCTCGTTCGATGATCGCAACAAGAAGGTGTCCAGCGCGGTCGTCAAGGTGCTGCAGGCCGCCCACGTCGACTTTGCGATTCTGGGTCCCGAGGAAACCTGCACGGGCGACCCGGCTCGCCGCATCGGCAACGAGTACCTCTGGCAGATGCAGGCGCAGCAGAATATTGAGACCTTGAACGGCTACAACTTCAATCAAGCTGATGGCAGCAATGGGCAGCAGGGACACGCGCCAGGGGCGGCAGCGAGCAAAGCACGCACGATCGTGACGGGCTGTGCGCACTGCTTCAACACGATCAAGAACGAGTACCCGCAGCTGGGGGGCAGCTACGACATCGTGCACCACTCCGTCTACATCGACGCGCTGATCGCCTCAGGCAAGCTCAGCTTGCCCCACGGCTTTGATCGGCGCAAGCTGACCTATCATGACCCCTGCTACATGGGACGCTACAACGATGTCTACGATGAGCCACGGCGCGTGCTCAGCGGCCTCAATCAAGACGGGGTGACTGAGATGCGCCGCCACCGCAACAAGAGCTTCTGCTGTGGCGGCGGCGGCGGGCGCGCCTTTATGGAGGAGAAGATTGGCAAACGGATCAACCAGGTGCGCGTCAACGAAGCCCTGGAGACGCAGGCCGAAGTGCTGGCGGCCGCCTGCCCCTTCTGCATCACCATGTTCGAGGATGGCATTACGGGCGTCGAGGCGGAAGAGAAGATCAAGGTGGAGGATATCGCCGAGATTATCGCGCGCGCCCTGGAGGCCAAATAACACAAGTTATTGAGCAGTCAAAAGCAAAAGCTTGCATGCGACAAGGGGATGCACCTTTGACGAGGCACGACCGCCGCGCAGACCCTGCGGCAGCTGGATCCCAGCTGCCGCAGGGTCTGCTCACCAATGAGTCCTATCCGCCTTCCAAGCCTGTCTTAATAGTCATCCTGTCGCCCCCCCTTTTTACCTGTATGATGACATGCTTCTGCAGCAATAGAGACTCTTTTTGTTCTCGGCGGATATAATGAATATAGCGGTAGGGTAGAGGAAAGATCATCCCCGATAGTATTTGAAGTATCCGTGACTTTCTTCTCATGCCATGTGATTCTTTTGTAAGCTATGGCGTGTTCGCTCTATTTGACTGGAGTGAAAAGGCTGAAAAGTTCTGTTCCTAAAAATTAGGAGTAAAAGAGAAAGGGCATCCTCCATGAATGTGTATCACGCCAATGGTACTTTTGCTGGTAGCGTAGATGAGGATGGACACATCTCTGATGCCAGCGGTACATATGTTGGAAACATAGATAGGCAGGGCTTTGTCTTCAACTGGAAGAATCTTTTTGTCGGTCAAGTGAGAGATGTCGATGTCGACACCTCTCACTTGACCGACATGCGTATCCGCGCGCTCATTACCTCAGCAGCTAATGAATTGGTAGGGGGCGTGGACGCAGATGGCAATATTTATCATGCGCTGGTCGCTCTCAGCAACCCGGATGATCCACCCTTCAGGAAGATAGGTCAAGTCAGTCCACTGCATGACTGCTTACTTTCTGGAGCGGCCATCTGGCTCTTGATCGAAGACTACTTCTTCAGCTTGAGCAAAAGAGCCTGTCACATACCAGAAGAAGAACAGCGTGATGGCGACGGCTGAGAGCGAGCAGGCGCTGGCTTCTGTCCCGTTTAGAGTAAAACCACGTGAGGAAGAGGGTAGCGCTAACTGTATCCACGGCGTCTAAGCCATCGTTGACTCCGAGTATGAGGACGACGGGAAGAGGGCCGTCTATGCTATCTGCGCACCATCGGGTGTGGTTATTTTGCCTGAAGTAGGGAGTGGAAAAAGCATCGCGCTGCTCGTTTTCAGTAATTGGAGAGGACAGCACCTCTCCAGGAGATTTCTACGCCTCGGTGTCCTAGTCATATGATCCGAGCATCAACCATGCTCGTTGACGGAGGATAGCCCGATCAAGTTCCTCCTGCGCCTGCCTGGTAACCTGTTCAGAGACCTGCTTGAGGGGTGCTTCTTTAGCCCCTATTACGAGTGGTCTTTCCGTTTTACAGGCGATATGCAGAGCTTCCTGTTGGATGTATCTTGTCCAGCGTGCTTTCTCCGTTTTGGCCTTTGCTTGCTCTTCCTTATGTTCGCTACGAGGGAACAAGTTGGCGGCACGCACACCTGCACTCATTTGTTTTCCGTTATGCATTGCAGTGTTCATTTGCTTGTGCCTCCTTTCGGCGGCTTGCGGTCAATCTCAACTCTCTAAAAGCGCAAGAGGTTCATCGCGGGAAGCACATTTCGGGTCTGCCTTGCTCCCCAGCTAGCTACCACTTCCTACTTCTTGTATACCATAGAGATACTACAAAGCAATCACAATCTGTAATCAGATTATCTCAGATGTATCCCGAGTATTCAGGCTAAAACTGGTCCAGTTCCCGTTGACCTTCTAAGGAGACCATTCCAAGACAGAGGTTGCTTAGCTCCCCCCGTTTTGGAATGGTCTCCAACAGAGCCATTCTACCACGTTCTCCTAGCTGTGCTTCTGGCGCATGACCTTCTTGTCGAGCTTACCAACACTGGTCTTCTCCAGGTTGTCCACAAAGCGAACATCTGGTACCGCCCATTTTGAGATAGCACCCTGCTCGGCCCTTACTTTGACGTGGAGCTTGATGTGCTCCTCTGTGACCATGCCCACGCTATCCGCTCTTAACACGATCAAGGCCAGCGGGCGCTCCCCCCATTTCTCATCTGATATGGCAATGACCGCCACCTCACTCACCCCTGGATGCTGAGAAATGATGTCTTCGATCGTCAGAGAAGAAATCCACTCGCCGCCGCTCTTGATAACGTCTTTCATACGATCAGTGACGAGAAGATACCCCTCGGCATCGATCGTCCCGATATCCCTGGTGTGCAGATAGCCGTCACGCCAGAGCTGCTCGGAATTGGCCGTGTCGTTGAGGTAGCCCTGGGTGAGCCACGGGGCGCGGACAACTACTTCACCGCTTGCCTTGCCATCATGGGGCACATCATGCATCTGCTCATCAACGAGACGCAGATCAACAAGCTGGATCGGTATGCCTGCCCGGGTTCGGTATGCAATTTCTGTGTCCGCCCCCAGTTCGGTCATGCCGGGTTTCAGTTGGGCGAGCGACAAGATCGGACAAGTCTCTGACAGCCCGTAGCCGCCGAAAATATCGATCCCCTTGTCCATAGCCAGCTTCGCCAGGCCCTTTGGCAAGGCTGAACCACCTATGACCACCTTCCACCCTGACAAATCGACATTGCTGGCCGCCGGATGCGTAAGTAACATATGGAGGATGGTCGGCACACAGTGGGAAAAGGTCACCTTTTCCCGCTTGATCAGGGATAGCAACATATCCGGAAGGTATCGACCCGGGTAGATCTGCTTAATGCCCATGGCCGTTGTCACATAGGGCAATCCCCACGCATGGACGTGGAACATCGGAGTAATGGGCATGTAGACATCGCCACGATGGAGGCGCTGATGCGCAACGGAACTTGCCAGCGTCCCTAGCACGGCCAGGGTGTGCAACACCAGTTGCCGATGGCTAAAATAGACTCCTTTCGGATCGCCAGTCGTAGCTGTCGTATAGAAGGTCGTGGCGCGGGTGTTCTCATCAAAGTCGGGAAAATCGAAGTGCACCGTACTCTTCGCCAGCAGGCCTTCGTACTCGGCCGCAAGGGCAAGGGGAGACGGCGGGCGTTCGGCATCACCGCCACCATCGCTTAACACGACCAGGGTTTTCACCGTTTCCAGGCGATCCTGGATGGAGTCGAGGATTGGCAAAAAATCGCTGTGGCACAGGATGAAATCTGCCCTGGCATGATTGAGGGTGTAAAGAATCTGTTCCGGGGAGAGGCGTATATTCACGGTCTGTAAAACGGCCCCCATCATCGGGATGGCAAAGTAGCACTCCAGATAGCGATGGCTGTCCCAATCCATGACTGCTACCGTATCGCCAGGCCTCACTCCTAGTCCGCTAAGACCACTTGCCAACCTACCTATACGTTGGTGCAGCGTGCGGTAGGTATAGCGACTGCTATCCCGATATACGATCTCCTGTGCAGGGGCCGTTGCGAGAGGAGTGTGAAGCAAATGCTTGATGAGCAACGGGTAGTCGTACGCGCAGGGGGTGCGATCGATCAGCGATGTTGACATGATAGGTCTCCTTTCATATTAGCCCTTGGAGGATCCGTAGCGAAACTGCTCGTGGACGCAATACTGGTTGATAATCGGTGTGACCTCGGCCTCCTTGCAGGCATACCCGAGGTCGCAGACTTGATCTTCCTCAGCAATTATAGCACAAGCCGGCTTACGACATGTTAGCCCTTCGCTTGACTCTTCAAACGCTCTCTTGCTGTGTTCAAGTCGCAGTCAATGACAAAGTTGTTACTCCTCTGTGATCACCATGGAACACCCAGTGATGCAAATGTGATACGCTGGGCTTATCTTTTCTCAAGGTAACTCGTTTTCAGTGTTCCTTTGAGGAGTATTATATGAGGTATTAAGAGTTCATTGCATCTTGAGAGCAGCTAGATAAAGTAATTCCGCTACTGGCACTAAATAAAACAAGGGCTTTACCAGCAGCATTAATAGGCACCGTAAGACAGAAGAGTTGAAGTTGAATATGAAACGCAGCAAAATCATTACAGCGGACGCAGCAGTACATCTGATTCGGGACAATGACACTGTCGCGCTCTCTGGTTTCGTGGGCGTTGGCTGCCCTGAAGAGCTTGCCGAGGCCGTGGAAACGCGCTTTCTCGCTAGCGGCACTCCTCGCAATCTCACCCTGGTCTTTATTGCTGGCCCAGGCGATGGCAACACTAAGGGCGCCAATCACTTCGCCAGGGAGGGGCTGATCAAAAGAGTCATTGGCGGACATTGGGGAATGGTGCCCAGGCTCTCTGCACTAGCCATGGAAAATAAGATCGAGGCTTACTGCTTTCCCCAGGGAGTGATTTGCCATCTATTCCGCGATATAGCCGCAGGCAAACCTGGAACGATCACTGCCGTGGGGCTGCAAACCTTTATTGACCCACGTCTGGAGGGGGGCCGCGTTAATGAGGCGACCAGCAGGGAGCTTGTCGAGGTGATTACCCTGCATGGTAAGGAGTATCTCTTCTTCCCAGCTTTCCCCATCCAGGTAGCATTCCTGCGAGGCACGAGCGCCGACGAAGAAGGCAATATCACCATGGAGAGGGAAGCTCTGACGCTGGAAGTCCTTTCGATGGCCCAGGCGACGAAAAACTCCGGCGGCATCGTGCTTGTGCAGGTTGAGCGGGTCACCACTAAACGCTCTCCTAGCCCCCATGCTGTGCGCATCCCGGGCATCCTTGTCGATGGGGTGATTGTCGCTTGCCCAGCAAACCACATGCAAACCTTCGCGGAGAGCTATAATCCGGCTCATACAGTTTCCAGCGGGGAGTCCGGGGGCACAAAGACAACTATCCCTCCTCTATCGCTCACGGTGCGCAAGGTCATCGCCAGACGCGCTGCCATGTTTCTCGCCCGCGATGCCATAGTGAACCTTGGGATTGGCTTACCTGAGATGGTGACCTCGGTCGCCAACGAAGAGCACCTCCTCGACTCGATCACCCTGACCGTGGAGCCCGGCGGGATCGGCGGCATCCCTGCTAGTGGGCTGAGCTTCGGAGCGGTTGCCGACGCCCAGGCGATTATCGACCAGCCGTATCAGTTCGACTTCTACGACGGCGGTGGTCTCGACCAGGCCTTCCTGGGCCTGGCTGAGGTAGATGAGGAGGGCAATGTCAATGTAAGTCGCTTTGGCTCCAGATTTGCTGGCGCAGGTGGGTTCATCAATATTAGCCAGAACGCCAAGGCCGTGTATTTCATGGGCACCTTCATGGCGGGCGCGCAGGTGAGCATCGAGGATGGGCGACTGTCCATCGAGGATAACGGTGCAGCAAAGAAATTCGTCTGGCGGGTGCGGCAAGTCACCTTCAATGGGGCTGCCGCGTACCAGCGCAGACAGCCCGTGTACTTCATTACTGAACGCTGTGTCTTCCAGCTGACTGCCAGGGGGCTGAAGCTGCTCGAAATCGCGCCAGGCGTTGATCTGGAGCGAGATATTCTCACCAAGATGGAATTTCGGCCGCAGGTGGCTGAAGACATACGCGAGATGGATCCGAACATCTTCCGAGACGCTTTAATGGGACTTGGCCAAGGCTTCCCTCAGGATTGAGCTGTAGCAGTCTGAGAGTTTTTCAGGAGAGCCTGGCAACACTGTTGCAGTCGAGAGAGCAAACACCAAGCCAGCAAAAGGGCTCACTGACTTGGCGACTCTCTCGCTGCAATAAGTTTGCTCGTTCTATTCCCGCTGCTGCTTCCTACTCAAACTCCTTGGGAGCTTGAACGATCTTGCGCAGCTCTTCGATCTGTTGCTCGTAGTCGAGGGCATAGACGGCGTGCACATCAAATCTGACCACATCTTGATAGGGTTGCAGAAAGGCCGTCAGTTCTTGAGGCGTCTCCGTCTCTACAAGCAAGAACCCTGCTCCACCACCCGCCAGGTTATACCATCCCCGGATGCGTTCGGGATGGGTGGCGCCCACATCATGCTGGTGCACAATGTGCTGGGCGACCTGCTGGCGCGTGGTCTGGGGGAGCCATGCAAAACGACAAAACCACAGCATTTAGTTTCCTCCTGTATCTCTTCTGGCCCACAGGCCAAACCTGCTCTTTGCAACGTCAGACCTGCATCAATTCTTGGCGAGGTCTCCTGTTTCACACCTGTCGTATCCCTCAAGGTTGTTTGCTACCAGAACGCTGGACTGCACTTCCCCTCTTAGGCCTGCTTACCCTCCACCACCGCCGTCCGGATTTGCTCGATGCTCGTGGGTTCGTCCAGCGTGGTGAGGTCCCCTGGATCGTGGCCCTCGGCGATGGCCTGAATGCTGCGCCGCAGCAGCTTGCCCGAGCGGGTCTTGGGCAGCTGGCCGACGAAGAGCACCCGCCCCGGCCGGGCGATCGCGCCCAGCTGCTTGTCCACGGTGTCCATGACCCCTTTCTCTATGGTCTTGCGCCCTTCCGCCGTCGCGGTCTGGTTCGGGTCTTTCACCACCGCGAAGGCCAGCGGCACCTGGCCTTTGAGCTGATCCGCCACACCGACCACCGCCACTTCGGTGATGGCCGGATACGAGCTCACCGCCTCTTCAATTTCGCGGGTGCCCATGCGATGGCCGGCCACGTTGATGACATCGTCGCTGCGGCCCAGGATGAAGTAGTAGCCATCCTCGTCCTGGATGCCCCAGTCGAACGTAGAATAGATCAGCTTCTCACCAAAGCTCGTGAAGTAGGTATTGACGAAGCGCTCGTCCTGGCCCCACACCGTGGAGAGGCACCCGGGGGGCAGCGGCGGCACCACCGTCACGACCCCTTTTTCATTCACGTCGCACTCGTTGCCGGTCTCCTCGTTCATCAGTTTGACGTTGTAGCCGTAGGCCGGGAAGCTCGGGCTGCCAAGCTTGTAGGGGGTCTGCTCCACCCCTGGCGCCGCGGTCAGAATGGCCCACCCCGTTTCGGTCTGCCAGTAATGGTCGTAGATCGGCTTGCCAAGCGCCTCGCTGATCCAGCTCGCCGTGGTCTCATCCAGCGGTTCGCCGGCGAGAAACAGGTAGCGCAGAGAGCTGAGATCGTACTTCTGCAGATACAGGGGATCCTGCTTCTTGAGCACGCGAATCGCCGTGGGCGCGCTGAACATCACTGTGACCTGGTAATCCTGCACGATCTTCCACCAGATGCCAGGGTCAGGCTGCGTCGGCAGGCCTTCGTACATGACGGTGGCCATGCCAGCGAGCAGCGGGGCGTACACGATATACGAGTGGCCGACCACCCAGCCGATGTCGGAGGTGGAGAAATAGGTCTCACCCGCCTGGCCGCAGTAGATGTGCTGTATACTCGCCGTGAGCGCGACCGCATAGCCGCCGGTGTCGCGCTGCACGCCCTTGGGCTTGCCGGTCGTCCCAGACGTGTAGAGGATGTAGGACGCCTCATTGGACTCCAGCCACGTCACCGGGACGCTCGCGTTCAAGTGCTCTTGCCGCAGGGAGGCATAGTCCAGATCGCGGTCGCTCGTGAGAGGCATCTCCTTGTCCAGGCCGCGGTTCACGATCACCACATGCTTTGGCGGATGCTCCGCCAGGCGCAGCGCCTCGTCAACCAGGTGCTTGTAGGGCACCACTTTGCCGCCACGCATGCCGGCATCGGCCGTCACCATCACCTTCGGCTGAGCGTCGTCGATGCGCGTGGCCAGGCTGTGGGAAGCAAATCCGCCGAAGACGACCGAATGGATGGCGCCGATACGCACGGTGGCGAGCATGGTGAAGATGGCCTCCGGGATCATGGGCATGTAGATCAGCACCCGGTCGCCCCGGCCCACGCCCAGGCTTTGCAACATCGCGGCGACGCGGTTCACCTCTGTATGCAGCTGCGCGAAGGTATAGATTTTCTCCTCGTCCATCTCCGTGGAAATGAAGATCAGCGCGTTCTGGTTCCCGCGCTCGGCCAGGTGCCGGTCCACCGCATTGTAGCACAGGTTGGTCTCTCCCCCCACGAACCAGCGCGCGAACGGCGGCCGGGAATAGTCCAGTACCTTCTCGTAGGGTGTGTGCCAGTGGATGAGCTGGGCCTGCTCGCTCCAGAAGGCTTCTGGCTGTTCAATGGAACGGCGATGAAACTCTTGATACTTCGTAGCCATGGTTTCTCCTTCCAAGAAATCTGGCAGTCGCCAGATCAGCAGTCCTCGTCATGCAATGAGCGAGTGATCAAGAACTGCTAATTCAGCTGTCAGCAAGTAGGGGGAAATACATTTTCCATCTCTCAGTATCGCTCCCTTGTGTCACATCCGTGTCTCGGTTGCTATTTGCTGAGTCACATGCAGGTCACATCCTTCATTGTGAAAAGCCAGCAGGTCAGCGTGTTTAGCTGGAGTCCATCAAACACTTCCATTGTGCAGCGACGAACAATGTCACGTCATTATCGTCAACTGCTCAGAAGGCCTGAGCAGGCAAGTAACGGTCGAAAGAACTGAGCGCTTTCATATAATTGGCTCGCTCGAAGGCCGCCGGTTCAGCGACTGCCCGCTGGCTCATGCTGCCCTTCATCAGAGCGATGGAGTCATATTCGTGTTCGACCATCCATGCTTGCAGGTTCGCCAAAATAGCTGTCACTTGCCCAATCCCATGGGCCAACAGTTCCGAGGTCATCATCGCCACACTGGCTCCTGCCATCATGGCCTTCACGACGTCAACGGCCGTATGCACGCCGCCGGTCAAGGCGAAATCAGCTGTGATCCGTCCATAGAGAATAGCAATCCAGCGCAGCGGCAGGCGCAGATCGGACGACGTACTCAACTCCAGATTGGGTACGACTTCCAGGGTATCCAGATCAAAATCCGGTTGATAGAAGCGGTTAAAGAGCACAAGACCATTGGCCCCTGACTCCACGAAGCGTTTGGCCATGTTTGGGAGTGAAGCGAAGAACGGACCAATCTTGATCGCAATGGGAATCTTCACCCTGGACCGCACATCCCTGACCAGCTTCAGATATTCCTCTTCCAGTTCGGCACCGGTCAAGTCCGGGTCAGTCGGCAGATAATAGATGTTCAGTTCGAGGGCATCTGCTCCGGCCTCCTCAATGCGATGGGCGTACTCGATCCAACCACCTGTAGAGATACCGTTCAGGCTGCCGATCACCGGAATGCTCACCGCCTGCTTCACCGCATGCACATGCTCCAGGTACGGTTCCGGCCCCATGTTATAGTGATCCAGGTCGGGGAAGTAGTCTAAGGCCTCGGAGAAGATATCCGTGCCGCGATGGAGAAAGTAATCTAACTCCAGACTCTCATGCGTAATTTGCTCCTCAAACAAGGAGTACATGACGACGGCGGAGGCCCCTGCGTCTTCCACACGGCGCACGAGATCCACTCTTTTCGAGAGCGGCGAAGCCGATACCACCAGTGGATTTTTGAGCGGCAGACCGAGATAGCTGGTTGAGAGATCAAGCGCTGTCATGCTCCTACTTCTCACTTTCATGCTCGAACGAGGCCGCCAGGTGTTCGTACTGCTGCCAGCGCTCGTGGACGTCGTGTTGTGCCTCTTTCAGTAAGGCGTTGGCACGCTCTTCATTGCTCTGCAACAGCATGCGGTAGCGTGTCTCATTGTAGATATACTGTTCCAAAGGCAGGCTCGGGGCTTTGGAGTCCAGGGTGAACGGGTTCTTGCCGTCGTCGAGCAGGTCTGGATGATAGCGGTACAACGGCCAGTGCCCTGACTGCACGGCCAGCTTTTCTTGCTCCAGCCCTTTGCTCATCTCAAAGCCATGGGCGATACAGGTGCTGTACGCAATGATCAGCGCAGGCCCCTCGTACGCTTCCGCTTCCAGGAAAGCGCGCAGGGTCTGGAGATCGTTGGCGCCCATGGCGACACTGGCCACATAGACGTTGCCGTAGGACATAGCCAGCATGCCCAGGTTTTTCTTGCGCGTCCCCTTGCCACGGGCGGCAAATTTTGCCACGGCGCCTTTGGGCGTGGCTTTTGACGCTTGCCCCCCGGTATTCGAGTACACCTCGGTATCCAGCACCAGCACGTTGACGTTGCGCCCGGATGCTAACACATGGTCAAGCCCACCATAGCCAATATCGTAGGCCCAACCGTCGCCCCCAATGATCCAGACGCTTTTGCGGACCAGCGCATCGGCCAGGCTGAGCAGATTGTGCGCGCGACCATCGAGCGCGGCTGCTTGCGCACTATTCGTGAGGCTCTGCAGACGCTGCTTGAGCAACGCCACGCGCTCACGCTGGGCGTTGATACCAGCCTGGGAAGATTGATCTGTTTTCAGGATGGCGTTGACCAGTTCCTCTCCCAGGATGTCAGTGCATTGGGAGAGCAACTCCGTGGCGTATTCCAGCTGCTTATCCAGCGTCACGCGCATGCCTAAGCCGAACTCAGCGTTGTCTTCAAACAGCGAGTTCGCCCAGCTCGGCCCATATCCCTCACGATTGACCGTCCAGGGGGTCGTGGGCAGGTTGCCACCGTAGATCGACGAACAGCCGGTGGCGTTGGCGACAAGCATACGGTCACCGAACAGTTGAGAGGCCAGCTTGATGTAGGGGGTCTCACCACAGCCTGCGCAGGCACCTGAGAACTCGAAGAGCGGTGTGAGCAACTGTGCGTTTTTAATGGCGCCGAGATTGAGTTCGGCGGCATCCATGTCGGGCAGGGAGAGGAAGAAGTCCCAATTGACCTTCTCACGTTCCAGCAGCGGCGGCTGGGGAGCCATGTTAATCGCTTTGCGTCCCACTTGCCGCTTATCTTTGGCTGGACACGACTCCACACACAGGCCACAGCCGGTACAGTCCTCCGGCGACACCTGCAGCGTATAGTTCATGCCGGGGAACTCACGGAAGTGAGCATCCGTTGACATAAAGCTCTCCGGGGCATTTTTCAACTCAGCCGGATCGTAGACCTTCATGCGGATGACCGAGTGCGGGCAGACCATGACGCACTTGCCGCATTGGATACAGATGTCCGGGTCCCAGGCAGGGATCTCCAGGGCGATGTCGCGCTTCTCCCACTGCGCGGTTGCCGAGGGGTAGGTGCCATCACACGGCAGCGCGCTCACCGGCAGCGTATCTCCATCTCCTGCAATCATCGCGCCCAGGACATTGCGGACAAACTCGGGCGCTTCATCCGCCACAGGCTTGCGCCGTTGCAAAAGCATCATGGGTGCAGGTGAGTGGTACTGGGAAGGTGCGGCCCCAGCCTCGACAGCAGCAGGGATGGCGACCGCGCTGGGAATGTGCACTTCGTGCAGATGAGCCAGCGTCTCATCGACGGCCTGGAAGTTCTTTTGCACCACCGCTTCTCCACGCTTGCCGTAGGACTTCTTGATATTCTGTTTAATGTAGGTAATCGCTTCCTCACGTGGCAGGATACCACTGATGGCGAAGAAGCACGTCTGCATGACGGAGTTGATGCGCCCTTTCAAGCCGACGCTATTGGCGACCTTGTGCGCATTGATCACAAACAGACGCAGCTGTTTGTCAGTGGCCGCCTGCTGCACTTCCTGAGGCAGGTGCTGCCAGACTGTTTCTGGCCCATAGATGCTGTCAAGCAAGAAGACACCGCCGCGCTTGGCATACTTGAGCACGTCGAAGCGCTCCATGAGCGTGAACTGGTGACAGGCCACAAAGTCTGCTTGATTTTCACCGATCAGATACGGTGCTGAGATGAGCTGCGGCCCGAAGCGCAGATGCGAGATGGTGACCGAGCCTGATTTCTTCGAGTCATAGACAAAATAGCCTTGCGCGTAGTTGTTGGTCTCCTCACCGATGATCTTGATCGAGTTCTTGTTGGCTCCCACGGTGCCATCAGAACCCAGTCCCCAGAAGACACATTGCACGAGGCCTTTGCTCTCGATCGCAAAGGTTGGGTCGAACGCTATGCTGGTGTGTGTCACATCGTCGTTGATACCGCTCGTAAAGTGATTGTGCGGTTCTGCCTGGCTCATTTCATCGAAGATGGCTTTGACCATCCCAGGAGTAAATTCTTTGGAGCCAATGCCATAACGGCCACCTATGAGACGTGGAGAGAGAGCCAGCCCCTTGGCCTGTGCTTCGCTGACAGCTTCCACCACATCCAGGTAGAGCGGTTCGCCAGTACTGCCCGGTTCCTTGGTACGATCCATGACAGCCATGACGTTGACTGTCTGTGGGAGCGAATGCAGGAAATGCTCAACAGAGAATGGACGGAACAGGCGTACTTTGATCACGCCGACCTTCTCACCCCGTGTGTTCAAGTACTTGACCGTTGACTCGACCGTCTCGGCACCGGACCCCATGATGACAATCACGCGCTCCGCGTCCGGTGCGCCCACATAGTCAAACAGGTGGTACTGCCGTCCGACCAGTGAGGCATATCTATCCATGGCCTCCTGTACGATGGTGGGACATGCCGCATAAAAGCGGTTGACCGTCTCACGGGATTGAAAGTAGACGTCGGGGTTCTGGGAGGTACCGCGAATGAAGGGATGATCAGGTGAGAGTGCCCGTTGCCGATGTGCTTGCACGAGCGAGTCGTCGATCATGGCCCGGATATCTTCGCGCGTCAGTAGTTCGATTTTATCGACCTCGTGGGAGGTGCGAAATCCATCAAAGAAATGCATAAAAGGCACACGTGACTTCAACGTAGCAGCGTGGGCGATGAGTGCCAGGTCCTGTGCTTCCAGCACCGAGTTAGAAGCGAGCATGGCATAGCCTGTAGCGCGTACCGCCATGACATCCGAATGGTCACCGAAGATGGAAAGTCCCTGTGTGGCGAGCGCACGTGCCGCCACATGAAATACGCTGGGTGTTAACTCACCAGCAATTTTATACATGTTGGGAATCATCAGGAGCAGTCCCTGCGATGCCGTAAAGGTGGTGGCGAGAGCGCCTGTCTGTAATGAGCCATGAATGGCTCCAGCCGCACCGGCCTCAGATTGCATCTCGATGACATGTGGGACAGTTCCCCACAGGTTAGTTCGTCCCTCTGCTGACCAGGCGTCAGAGAGTTCGCCCATCGGTGTCGAGGGTGTGATGGGATAGATGGCAATGACCTCACTAAGGGCATGCGCGACATTCGCGACTGCCTCATTGCCGTCGATAGTTACCTGAGTTCGTTGCATGTTTTCCTCCACGCTTCCAGGTTAGACTTGTATTCTTCGTTACCTAATCAATGCTACTAGTATACTGAGAGAGAGAAAGGACCTGAGCCAGAAAGCGGCCAGTATAACGTTGTCGCAACACAGCTGCCAGAGCCTGCAGGCATCACGTTCTCTTCTCCTCTTCATTACTGCTCTCGCTCGCCTCATGCCCACTTCATCAGTCCCATCTGATGCTTCTCCGTCAACCCTGGATGAGATGGCACTACCCTCACATTGTAGGCAAAACTGCCGCTCTCCGCTGGCTGCAGATGAATGTCATAGCGATAGGCATGATCCAGTTCGCGTTTGCTGTAGCTCATCGGTAGCACGTGTTGTCCCACAACTTGATCGTCTCTGGCCTCACCAGAGACTAACTCCACGCTCAGGTCGTCGGGAGTGAGGCTGCCACTCCTGACCCAGGCGTGCACGTCGATGCCTTCGCCCAAGCTCAGCTGGCCCTCGCGCGGGCCTTCGACATACAGTTCGAGAGAGGGCCATCCCTTGTGCACGCGCTCTTTCCAGGCGGCCAGCTCGCGTGCGGGCCGGTAATTGTTCTCGGCGCTACGCAGACCCTGGAGCATCGCAGGGACGTAGAAATGAGCGGTGTATTCTTTGACCATGCGGCGCATGCTGAATTGCGGCGTGCAGGTGCGCATGGCCTCTTTCATGTAGGCCAGCCAGCGATGGGGGATGCCATCGGACCCACGATCAAAGAAGGTCGGGATTATCTGCTCCTCGAGCAGGCGATAGAGCGAGAGACTATCCGCCTCGGCTTGCGCTTCCGGGTCGTGGTACTCGCGCTCTTCGCCGATGGCCCAGCCATTCTTGCCATTGTAAGCCTCGGCCCACCAGCCATCGAGGATGCTGCAATTCGGCTGGCCATTGAGGGCCGCTTTTTGCCCGCTGGTGCCGCTGGCCTCGTAGGGCCGAATTGGGTTGTTGAGCCAGAGGTCGGTGCCGGCCGTCAGGCAACGGGCCATGTCGATATCGTAGTTTTCCAGGAAGACGATCTTGCCCTTCAGTCCTTCACGCGAGAGGCGATAAATCTGTTCAATAATTGCTTTCCCAGGCTCATCGGCAGGGTGCGCTTTGCCGGCAAAGATGATCTGCACAGGACGCCCTGCCGCGCTTAAGATGCGCTGCAGGCGGGCGAGGTCGCGGAAAATGAGCATGGCCCGTTTGTAGGTGGCGAAGCGACGCGCAAAGCCGATGAGGAGGGCGTTGGGGTCGAGCATATGCTCAAGCTCGTCAATCTGCAGATTGCCTTCGCCCAGACGCAGCTGCTGCTGCTTCAGTCGGCGTCGCGCATAGGCAACGAGCACCTCTTTGCGCTGCAGGTGCGTCTGCCAGAGCTCGTCATCGGGCAGATGGGGGAGGGTGCGGTTCCAGAACGCCTGGTCGTCGACGTATTGGCCCCAATCATCGTCGAGGTAGCGCCGCAGGAGTGCGATCAGCTGCGGTGCCATCCAGGAGAAGGTATGGACGCCGTTGGTGATGTGACCAATCGGCACCTCGTCAACCTCGGTCCCAGGCCACAGGAATTGCCACATCTTGCGTGAGACCTGCCCGTGCAGCTTGCTCACCCCGTTATGCTGGCCGCTCAGTCTGAGTGCGAGCACCGTCATCCCGTAGGTGGGACCCCAGTTATGATCTTCGCGTGCGAGCTCCAGAAACTGCTCACGACTCAGACCAAGTTTGCCCCAGTAGGAAGCGAAATACTTCTCAATCAGATCGAAGCTGAAGGTATCGTTGCCTGCTGCGACAGGCGTGTGCGTCGTGAAGAGCGAGGTGGCGCTGACCGCTTCCAGTGCCTCCTTGAAGCTGAGGCCGGCCTCCACCAGTTCGCAGCAGCGCTCCAGGCTGAGGAAGGCGGCATGTCCCTCGTTGAGATGCCAGGCGGCAGGGGCGATGCCCAGCGCGCGCAGCGCGCGCACCCCGCCGATGCCCAGGACGATCTCCTGTGAGATGCGCATCTCGCGGTCGCCGCCATACAGACGCGCTGAGAGTTCGCGATCGGCTGGCGCATTGGGCGCCACATCGGTATCCATCAGGTAGAGGGGGATGCGGCCCACCTGTACCTGCCAGACTTTGGCAAAGATGCGCCTGCCGGGCAGATCGACGTTGATCATCACCTGGTTGCCGTCGGGGCCAAGCGCAGGCACGGCAGGGGCCTCTGAAAAATGGAGCTTATCGTAGAAGGCCTCCTGGATGCCTTCGCGGGTGATGCGCTGGTGGAAGTAGCCCTGCGGATACAGAAAACCGACAGCCACAAAGGGCAGGCCAAGATCGCTCGCCTCCTTGCAATGATCCCCCGAAAGAATCCCGAGCCCCCCGGAGTAAATCGGTAAAGACTCATGTAATCCGAACTCCGCCGAGAAGTACGCAACGGTTTTATCGATGAGTTCTGGATAGGTCCGCGAGAACCAGGTATCTTCTGGGCGCGGGTGCATGTAGGCATCGAAGTCGCGCAGGACGCTGGCATACTGCTCCAGGTAGGCTCGATTGTCCGCAGCCCTGGCAAGATACTGCGGTCGGATCTCGCTCAAAAAGCGCACGGGATTGTGTCCGACCTCTTCCCACAGATCCGGATCAAGGACGCTATACAGTGCGCGGGCCTCGGGACGCCAGCTCCACCACAAATTAAAGGCCAGTTCATAGAGACGGCTGATGCTTGCAGGCATAATGGGGAAGACCGTCATGCGACCGTAGACTTTCACAGGATGACACGTCCTTTCTTGCTTTGCTTGCCTGAACTTGAGAAGGTCACGAGCGAGTAGGCAGGGACTGGCTACTCAGAGCATCCAGATAAGCAGTGGACAGTTGTTAACGCTCCATCATCTCGCCTTGAACCTGAGACACCTCAACCGGGAATATGCAAACAGAGGAAGCACCAGCTCTGCCTAAAAATACAGTGACAAGTGATGAACAAAGGCTTCGTTCATCATGCCGAAGGACACGCTGTTCCTCAGCCTCATCTTGCAAGGTGACAGCAGAGAGATCAGTTACCCTACTCACAGCATATCATTTCTGGGGGGATCTCAGATATTGCTTAATAACTATTTCTGTCTTTGTGACGGTATTGTGATACCGCTGCCTGATGGGCGTTGCACAATCGGCGGCTGGGCAAGCGAATCCTTCAGGCGACTGCTCGTATCATCCTCGCGCGGCCGTTCAATTTTGTGATCCATTTGTGTGCCTCTACTCTCATGTGTGATCTGGTCGTGATATCGGTTCTGTATAAATACCAGGGTATCTTGCCAAGATTTTGTAGCCGCGTCTCAGTAGTGTGACATTGGGAGTAATCCCCAGGGAATTGTGTGAGGTTCGCCGGCCTGGCGAAGCCTTTCGTTGCGATGAATTAGACCAGTGTAAAGACCAAAGGAGATACCTATACTATGGCAACACGCATCGGCATTAACGGTTTTGGACGCGTCGGACGCCAGACCCTCAAGGCCATAATCGAACGCTATCAACATAATCTAGAGGTGGTCGCCGTCAATGATGTGACCGATACAAAAACGAATGCGCACCTTTTCAAATATGACTCGACCTATGGTCGTTTCCCGGGTGAGGTCGACTCAACTGCCGAATTGCTCATCATCAATGGGCAGAATATCAGAGTTTTCTCACAAAAGGACCCGGCGCTCATTCCCTGGGGCAACCTGGGCGTAGAGCTTGTCATCGAGTCCACCGGGCATTTTACCGATGCTGATAAGGCCGAGGCTCACCTCAAGGCCGGCGCAAAAAAAGTGATTATTTCTGCTCCAGCCAAGGGTGAAGATATCACGATTGTGCTGGGAGTCAACGAGGATAAATATGATCCCGCCAGAGATCGCATTATCTCGAACGCCTCTTGCACGACGAACTGCCTCGCCCCGACCGTCAAGGTGATCAACGACGCCTTCGGTGTGGAAAGAGGCATGATGAACACCATTCACTCCTACACCAATGACCAGCGCATCCTCGACCAGGTGCATAAGGATCTGCGCCGCGCGCGCTCCGCCGGAGTCAACATCATTCCCACGACAACGGGCGCCGCACGCGCGCTCGCCCTGGTCATACCCGAGCTGAAAGGCCGCTTCGACGGTATGTCCCTGCGCGTGCCCACGGTCACCGTCTCGGTGGTTGATTTCGTGGCGACGCTGCGCAAAGAGGCCAGCAAAGAACAGGTGAACGACGCCTTCAAGGCGGCGTCAGCCGGTGCGCTCAAGGGCATTCTGGATTATAGCGAGGAGCCATTGGTCTCGTCCGACCTGCGGGGAGATGCTCATTCCTCGATCGTCGATGGCCTCTCGACGATGGTCCTGGGTGGGAACATGGTCAAGGTGCTCGCCTGGTACGACAACGAGTGGGGCTACTCTGTCCGCGTCGCCGACCTCGCGGCCTTCATCGCTGCCAAAGGTTTCTAGTTCGATAGGAAACGAGGGGTATGAAAAAAACCATCAAGATCATGGTCCTGGAGCGACTGATCGGCATGGTTGATACACGGGTGGCAGCACGCCTTTGTGGATGTGCCGACCTACACCAGCCCCTTGTTCGATGTGAATATCGCTGTCGTGGGCACCGCCGAGTCGCAGAATCCGGATTGAGAGCATATCACCCAGCGCGAACCAGGTGAGAGATGAGGGCCAGGAGCTGGCACGAGCTTTCGCCTGGCTGCGCACCAGCGATCTGATCTGGAATTACTGGGTCAACAATTATTTGATTGGCAATGACCCGGCGGCCTGCGACGTGCTCTACTGGAATAACGACACGACGCGTCTGCCCGCCAGGCTACCTGGCGAGATGCTCAACCTGTTAATTATAAGCGGGTTTTTTCTTTAAGACCAATACTTTTGCCTTATTTTGTCCGATCATATACGTATCGAATAACTTATCCAGATCAAGTTCTTCCCTGAAGTCCAGCAGTAAATTCCCTGTTGAACAATACATTTCGGTATCACTGCTTTTTCCTCTGGTATATTCAACTGCGTCCACAACAACACAGCCAGTTCTGCGGAGTTCATAATGATATTTTTTCAGCAGATCCTTTGCACATTTCGTTATTTCAGGTGATAGCTGAAAATAAGCGTGCAAGTAAAAATAAAGTGATGCTCGGTAGTTCCAGATCATATCGACACTGTGTTTTTCCATACAGAAATCTTCTTCTGCGGATCTTATAAACTGGTGGGTATTTTCATGGTCATCGAAAATTCTCCCAAACTGTTGAGGCTCTTTTCCAACAGTAAGGGCTGATAGAAGACTGCGCGGGAATTTTTGATGATCTACAGATATTACATGGGTGTTGGATTTTCGGTATGTCCTATCCAAATCGAACATCAGTCTCTCATAAGTAGGAATATTTGTTCCATTACTGACCATAACTAAACTTTCAGGCCTGGCATAATCCGGGATGAAGCCATGATCGTAAAGGTTCTGATAAATCTCTGCTATTATTTTTGGAGTTGTTGTCGAATCAGCTTTCTGTTTCCACTCCGGATGATAGTCAGAACAGGTGGCATTGGGATCTTTATATCCAGATGATGGCAGATATGGTGAGAAACTATCCAGTTCTATGGCTTTTTGGGCTAAGTTCATCTGGGCTTCCTCGCCCTCTGCCTGCGCTGGATATGGTAAGCATGAGAGCAAAGTCTGGCTGTTATTTTTCTGCCTCATGTTGGAAATGCCCTGAGGTAAGGGGTAGGTGGCGAGCTGTCTATTTAGCGTTGGCAACATGGTATTCTTCCCTTTCCTGTGATTACAGCTCTAGTTGACCCATCTCAATTCGCAGAAAGCGCAGAGAACTAGAGGTCTGTGAACTATCGCCTCACTCTGAAGTGTAGAGTAGAGATATCATCATGCGATCACAAAATGCGGCTCAATTACACAGGGAAGTCTCAATTGCTCCAGATCGAAAAAAGGGAAATGGGTGTCAATTGCCGATTGGAAAGGAAGAAATGTAAGAGAGCACAGTATTTGAAGCTAGAAATGAACCTGGCGTTTGCAAGCGCCAGGTTCATTTCTCATACATAGAGGTGCCCCCTTCACACGCATGAGGAAGTTCAGACCTACATGGCCTGGTAGATCGCGGCAATACCCTGGCCTCCGCCAATGCACATGGTGACAAGTGCATACTTGCCTCCAGTGCGACGGAGTTCGTACAGGGCTTTGACCGTCAAGATGCTGCCCGTTGCAGAGACGGGGTGTCCAAGCGAGATACCGCTTCCGTTGGGGTTTGTGCGATCGGGCGGCAAATCCAGGTCGTGTATTACGGCCAGGGCCTGGGCTGCAAAGGCCTCATTGAGCTCGATCACATCAATGTCTTTGATGCTCAGGTTGGCCCGTTCGAGCACTTTACGCACTGCCGGTACGGGTCCGATGCCCATATACTTGGGATCCACCCCGACATAGGAATAGGCTATCAGTCGCCCGAGCGGCTTTAAGCCGCGCCGTGCTGCTTCGCCCGCCTCCATTAGCACCACGGCTGATGCGGCATCGTTGATGCCCGAGGCGTTGCCCGCGGTAACTGTGCCATCGCCCTTGAAGGCCGGGCGCAATTTCGCCAATTTCTCCAGGGTCGTGTCTGCCTTGGGATGCTCGTCGGTGTCAAAGACTACGGTCTGTCCTCTGACCTTGGACTCAATCGGCAGGATCTGTTCCTTGAAGTAGCCTGCTTTGATCGCTGCCGCGGCTCGCTGGTGGCTCTGCAGCGCCAGCTCATCCTGCGCCTGGCGGGTGATGCCCCACTTTTCCGCGACGTTTTCAGCGGTAACGCCCATATGACAATCGTCAAAGGGGTCACTGAGGCCTCCCACCATGGAGTCAATAATCTTGCCGTCGCCCATGCGTTGACCCCAGCGGGCGCCCGGGACCCAGTATTGACTGCGGGTCATGACTTCGACTCCACCGCCGATAGCCGTTGTGTTATCACCCATGTAAATGGTCTGGGCGGCCGAAATGATCGCTTGTAAGCCGCTGCCGCATAAGCGGTTCAGCGTCAGTGCCGGGACCTCCTTGGGGATGCCCGCGTTGACGGCCGCTACGCGAGCAACGTAATGGTCATGGACATCGGTATGGATCACGTTGCCAAAGACTACGTTCTCAACGTCTTCTGGCTGGATCCCGGCCCGCTTGACCGCCTCGCGGACAACAGCGGCACCAAGCTCGGTGGGTGGCTTGTCTTTTAAGGCGCCGCCATAGTCTCCAATGGCCGTGCGCACGCCGCTTAAGACAACGACTTCAGGTTGTGCCATAGTAATCTACTCCTTCTGCTATGCTTGTATGCGCAAAACAACGATACATATCTAACAACGTGACTCCTCTCAACTTTCCCGAATCTTCGGTGATGGAACCACAACTACAAACTGCCCTACTTGAGGGTGCCAATCACACAAAATGGTTTACATAGCGCATTTTCTACCTCTCTAAAGAGCGTATAAGAGAGTATAAAGGAGCGTTCTCACAAATCCATCACGTTTGGGGTAAATCTCTATCACAAAACGATCCCTATTCAGATGACGTCACTTTATGCCCGGTGAGGCACCTTCACATGGGATGATGCAACCTTAGCGCCTATGTAGGTGTGGCTAAACTGAGAAATTGCTCGACGACCGACGCAAGTTCCTTGCAGTGCGTCAACAGCCCCATATGCCCGCCCTTGAAGAGGTACAGCTGCGAGCGCGGGATCAGCCTGTGCATGAGCTTCGCGTTGGCCGGGGGCACAACTGGATCCTCATGGCCAGCCAGAAGTAGTGTTGGCTGCCGTATGAGCCAGAGCCAGGGTAAGCTGGTCCATCCCAAACTTGCCAGCAGTTGATACAGATAGCCAGCTGAAAAACCCGCACGCAATGCAGGAGCGGTCTTGCGCACGAAATCAGTCTCCGACTTCAAGCCCTCACTGGAGAGGTCCGGGTCGGTCATCTTGAGGTAAGACGGCTCCGTAAAGCGCCGCGGACTCGCCAATTTGGCAAGCGCGTCGAGGCGACCGTGGATCATGGTCAACCCGGTTGCGGTGCTGACCAGAATAAGCCGTCGACAGCGGGAGGGGAATTGCATGGCAAATTGCTGGGCCAGAGCACCGCCCCACGAGACGCCGAGCACATCCACCTGCTTGTAGCCCAGAGTATCCAGCATCCGCGCCATGAGAAAGGCCAGAGAAGGAAAACTGTACGGTATGGCCGGCAGCGGCGAACCGCCGATACCCGGCACATCAAAACGAATGACTTCCCTGTCCGGATCAAGCTCGTCAACAAATGGCTGGAACATTTCGAGGTTGATACCAATGCCGTTCATCAACAGCAATGGCATGCCCTTTCCTGGATGGATGGCGACACGCAGACGCTGGTTGTTGACGGTGATTATGCGACTATCCGCCCGGTTTGCTGCTCGCGCTTGTGCATGCATACTTTTTAGCTCCCTGGGTTCTGGACAATGGGGAAATCACAAAATGCTTTCTCATATATATTCTTTTTGAACATATATGTGAGAAAGCATTATACAAGGCAGGGGCCCGAGTTGTCAAGGTACTGCTGTGGTGTCCTTTGCCAGCGATTGTGATTTTCGCGGGCCATTTCGTGACGAGTTTGTTTTATCAAGACAACGCAATTTGATCAATTTGTGACATGGGTTGTATATAACTCACTAGTACAGAGTGATCGGTAAGGTTGAGGCCATTGTTCTCTCAGGAAAAACGGTTACAGCGAAGTGAGTTGACTCATACTCATCTTCATAAGCCAGAGAGCATCGCGATGGCCCACAACTCTTAAGAGCGGATTTGTCACAAACAACACTGAAAGGAAGTCGAATAGCCTAATGAGAACTTTGGAAAATGCCGTTGCCGTCATCACGGGCGCCTCAAGGGGCCTTGGGCACGCGATAGCAGAAGAAATGGGCCGCGGCGGCGCAAAGGTAGTAGTAGCCGACCTGGTAATCAAAGGAGCGGGAGAGGATCTGGTAGCGAAGCTTTTGGCGGGTGGAGCACCGGCAGCGGTAGCGATACAGGCTGACGTGTCGGATCCAGCATCGGCCGCCAGGCTCATCGAGGAGGCTGGCAAACAATTTGGCCGCATAGACGTGCTGGTCAACAATGCGGGCATAAATATCGACCGCACGTTGAAGAATATGTCTGTGGAAGACTGGGACAAGGTCATTAAGACCGACCTCAGCTCCTGCTTCTACACCATCAAAGCGGCATACCCGTTTTTTGTGCAGCAAGGCAGTGGAACAATTGTTAACATGAGTTCCCTTGCAGCCGAAATTGGCAACGTTGGCCAGGCCAACTATTCAGCTGCTAAAGCCGGTATCCTCGGCCTCACCAAGTCAGCAGCTCTGGAACTGGCTCGCTACAACGTAACGGTCAACGCTATTTGTCCCGGACCTGTAGCGACCGAGATGTGGGAAAAGGTCCCACCTGAGAGGCAGGAGGCGCTAAAAGCGAAGATACCTCTCGGTCGGATAGGCTCCCTGGAGGATATAGCTCACGCCGTCCGCTATCTCGTTGTGGAGGGAGATTACATCACGGGTTCGACTCTTAACCTCAATGGAGGATGGTTCATGGTATAGAGGTGACAACGATAAGGCCATTCGTCATCGTGCTCAAGCTACGGATATGAATGGCCTGCTTCATTCCCCTGCTGTGGAATCTTTGAACCAGCTTTCGACGGATGTGGTGGTCCCATCCGTGCAAGGAGACAACCAGCATGAAAGAAAGATCATCTAACAAAGGAAGATCATCTAACAAAGAGCAAGCATCGAACGGAGCACAAGTTGTAGACTCCTGGGTCGAGCTGGCTGATGAAACTATGGCTGGCTTTGACGCCGAAGCCATCGTCGAGGGACTCGCCAAGGCCCAGCACCAGCGCAAAGAGGATCCCTGGGTCACCTTGATCGACCGCCTCTGGGATGCCAATCCCGCCAGTGGGTACGTCCCGCTTGATGTAGGGGAAATTCTCACCGTCTTCCAGCGCGTGTGGCTGGATGCCCTCAGAAACCCAACGCGGCTGTGGGGGCTCTATAGTGACTTCGTGCAGCAGTACACGCAGGTGATGACCAGCGGCACCCTCAAACTCTGGGGACTGGATAAAGAGAGCAAAGCGGTCATCGAGCCGGAGGAAGGCGATAAACGCTTCAGCGCCCCGGACTGGCAGCTGAACCCGCTCTTCGCTGCGCTCAAACAGAACTATCTGCTGACTGCTACCACCTGGCTCAAGGAGGTGGGGGGCATCGAGGGCCTGGATGAGAAGCAGCGGCGCCGGCTGACCTTCATGCTGCGCCAGTTCCTGGATGCGATCAGCCCCACCAACTTCGCCTTCACCAATCCGCAGGTCATCCACGAGACCATTACCAGCGGGGGGCAAAACCTGGTCAAGGGCACGCAGCATCTCATGCGCGACGTCAAGGCCGGGGAGATCACGATCACCGACACCAGCGCCTTCACCGTCGGCAAGGACCTGGCGATCACGCCGGGCCAGGTTGTCTACCGCAACCAGCTGATCGAGTTGATCCAGTATAGCCCTACCACCAAGCAGGTGCACGCCATCCCCATCCTGCATATGCCGCCCTGGGTCAACAAGTACTACCTGCTGGATCTGCGACCCCAGAACAGCCTGGTGAAGTTTCTGGTCGATCAGGGCTTCACGGTCTTTATGATCAGCTGGAAGAACCCCGATGCCTCGATGAGGGATGTTAGCTTCGATGACTATGTGACGCTGGGGCAGTTGGCGGCGCTGGAGGTGATCAAGGAAATTACCGGGTCACCGAAGGTCAATACGGCGGCCTACTGCATCGCCGGGCAGATGCAGGCGGCGACGCTGGCGTATATGGCGGCCAAGGGGGATGAGACGGTCAATGCGGCCACCTTCGTGGTGACGCTGGCCGACTTCGAAGCGGAGGTCAATGACCTGCTGTCCCTCATTGATGAGCCGACGCTCAGGTTCTCGGAGCGCCAGTTGCATAAGCGTGGTGTTATACCGAGTCGCGAGATGGGGACGATGTTCAGGCTCCTGCGCGCCAACGACCTGATCTGGACCAACGTGATCAACAATTACTTACTGGGGAAAGATCCCCCGGCCTTCGATGTGCTCTACTGGAATAATGATGGCACGCGTGTGGCCGACAAGGCGCATTCGTTCTACATGAGCAAGGTTTGCATGGAGAACGGCCTTGTCAAGCACGGTGAGCTGGTCATCAAGGGGGTGCCCATTGACGTGCACGACATTCGCCAGGACGTGTATGACGTGGGTACGGAACAGGATCACCTGGTACCTTGGAAGGCGGCCTGGCGCATGACGCAGCTGGTGGGTGGGTCGGCGCGCTTTGTCCTGGCTGGCAGCGGCCATGTGGCTGGTGTGCTATCCCCGCCGAGCAAAGGAAAGGGCTACTGGACCAACGAGAAGCCAGCGAAGAGCGCTGACGCGTGGTTAGAAGGGGCTGAGCGCCACGAGGGCGGCTGGTGGGCCGATTGGTTCGAGTGGTTAAAGCAGCGCTCCGGCGAGCAGGTCGCGCCCCCGCAGATGGGGAGCGCCGCCTATCCGCCCATCATGCCGGCGCCTGGTACCTACGTGCTGGAGAAGTGATGGATAGGTGAGCGAGGGGCGAAAGTGGAGCCATAAACGACTGAGAGCCCGCCGGCTTGCGGCGGGCTCAAAAGGTAGTATTCCCTATCAGAACCGCGGCACCTGCACCGCCTCTTTGCTTATCGTCTTTAAGGACGACTAGAGCAGTATGCCCCTTACGCCGCCTTGACCGCTGCCACGAGCTTGGTTAGTGACTCCTTGGCGTCGCCGAACAGCATGATCGTCCTGGGATCGTAGAGCAGGTCGTTATCGATGCCGGCGAAGCCCGGTCGCATCGACCGCTTAAGGAAGACCACGTTGTGCGCCTGGTCGGCGTTGAGGATCGGCATGCCGTAGATCGGGCTCTCCGGAGAGCTCCGGGCGGAGGGGTTGACCACGTCGTTGGCGCCAACCACCAGCGCCACGTCCGCCCGCTTGAAGTCGTCGTTGATCTCGTCCATCTCCTTGAGCTGCTCGTATGACACGTTGGCCTCCGCGAGCAACACGTTCATGTGCCCCGGCATCCGCCCCGCCACCGGGTGGATCGCATATTCCACCTCCACCCCGCGCTTCTCGAGCACTTCTGCCAGCTCCCGCGCCGCGTGCTGCGCCTGGGCCACAGCCAAGCCGTAGCCGGGCACGATGATGACGCTGCGCGAGTAGGCCAGCATCGTGCCGATGTCGTCCGCGGAGCCGGCTCGCACCTGGCGGGTGTCCATCCCGGGGTTCGCGGCGGCGCTGATTTGCACCTGGCCGAAGCCACCGAACAGGACGTTGGCCAGCGAGCGGCCCATGGCGTCGCTCATCAGTTTGGTCAGCAGCGTGCCGGAGGAGCCAACCAGCGTCCCGGCCACGATCAGCGCGAAGTTATTGAGCACGAAGCCGCTGGCCGCCACAGCCAGGCCGGTGGCCGCGTTGAGCACCGAGATCACGACCGGCATGTCGGCTCCCCCGATCGGCAGCACGAACGCCACACCCAAGACCAACGCCAGGGCGAGCAGGGCCGCGATCACGACGGGCGAGGTGGTCACCGCCAGCAGCACGAACGCCAGCGCCAGGATGACCACCCCCAGCAGCCCATTCACCACCTGCTGCCCCGGGTAGGTGACCGGGGCGCCGGTCATCAGCTCCTGCAGCTTGGCAAACGCGATCGCGCTGCCGGCGAACGAGATGCCGCCGATCATGATGGCTAGCACGCTGGGAAAGCCAGTCTGGAACTCGGGGCGCTGACCAGCCAGCTTCAGCAACTCCGCCGCCGCGACCAGCGCGGCGGCACCACCGCCCACCCCGTTGAAGATGGCGACCATCTGCGGCATCGCCGTCATCTTCACGGTGCGGGCACTCACCGTCCCGATTATGCCGCCGATCACGACGCCCGCCACGCAGATGGCGATGCCGGCGGGTGTGAAGGAGCCGAGCAGCACAACGACCGTCCAGGCCACGGCCAGGACCATGCCTACGGCCGCCACCCAGTTACCGCGGCGGGCACTGCGAGGCGAGCTGAGGAACTTCAGTCCGACGATGAAAAGGACGGCGGCCAGGAGATAGACCAGTGAAGTTGCGATCGTCATACCTCTTTCTCCCTCTTACCAGCGAGCCGCCGGCCCTTGAACATCTCCAGCATACGGTCGGTCACCACAAACCCACCCACTACGTTGATAGTGGCCAGGAGCACGGCCACGAAGCCGAGCACGATTTCCAGCGGCGCCTGCGCGGGAGCAGCAATCAGGAGGGCCCCGACCAGGATGATGCCGTGGATCGCGTTGGAGCCGGACATCAGCGGCGTGTGCAGGATGGTCGGCACCTTCGAGACCACCTCAAAGCCGATGAAGATAGACAGCACAAAGTAGGTGAAATTGACGACAAGTTGCTCGCTCATTGGCGTACCTCCGACTGCGTGGACTGAGGAGCGGAGGCCGCCCCTATCATCTGGCGGGCCCGCTCGTTGACGACCTGCCCGGCGTGTGTCACGCAGCAGCCCCTGGTGATTTCGTCCGCGAAGTCCAGCTTCAGCTCGCCATCGCTGGCCAGGTGCTGGAGCAGGTTGGCGACGTTACGGGCGTAGAGCTGGCTGGCGTGGAGCGCCACGGTACTGGGGACATTGGTTGTGCCGTCGACCCAGACGCCGTCCACCTCGACTACCTGCCCCGGCTGGGTTACCTCGCAGTTGCCACCAGTCTCTGCGGCCAGGTCCACGATGACCGAGCCCCGGCGCATGTCCTTCACCATTGGGGCGGTGACCAGCAGCGGGGCCCGCCGGCCAGGGACCGCGGCGGTCGTGATCACGACATCGGCCGCCGCCACGCGCTCGGTCAGCAGCGCGCGCTGCTTGTTCAGGAACTCCTCGCTTTGATCACGGGCGTAGCCGCCCTCGCCCTCCTGGGCTTCCAGCTCAAACTCCAGGAACGTGGCGCCCAGGCTCTTCACTTCCTCTTTAACGGCCGGCCGCACGTCATAGGCCTCGACGATGGCGCCCAGGCGGCGGGCAGTGGCGATGGCCTGCAAGCCGGCCACGCCAGCGCCCAGCACCAGCACGCGAGCCGGCGGGATGGTGCCGGCCGCGGTCATCAGCATGGGGAAGAACTTGCCCAGCCGGTTCGCAGCCATCAGCACCGCCTTGTAGCCGGCCAGCGACGCCTGCGAGGACAGCGCGTCCATGCTCTGGGCCCGGCTGATCCGGGGCAGCAGCTCCAGCGAGAATGCGGTGACGCCGCGCGCGGTGAGCGCCTCGACGGCTCCCTGAGTTGCCGGCTGGAGGAAGCTGATCGTAACCGTGCCGGCCCGCAGCAACGCCACGTCCTCGAGGCGCGGCGGCTGGACCGAGAGCACCACTTCGGCAGTGCCCAGCAGGACTCGCCGGTCGGCCTCGACCGCTATGCCGGCTTCGCGGAAGGCGTCGTCGGTAAAGCCGGACCGCTCGCCCGCGCCTGCCTCCATAATCACTTCGAAGCCGGATGCAGCGAGCTTGGCCGCCACATCCGGCACCAGGGCGACGCGCCGCTCGCCCTGGAGGGTCTCAGCAAGCACCCCGATCTTCGCACTAGGCATGATTCATTCCTTACTTTTGTTTCAATCCTGCAATCGAGGGTCAGCTGCAAACTGTGGCCACTCCCGGTTTCTTTCCCGCCCACATCACTGCGCTGCCGCCTTCGATGACTGGTACGTCTATGAGACCTGTGTCCTTACAGTGGTGTGCAAAAGCCTTGATCCGAAGGGAGGATGGGAGAGATAAGCTCTGATTTCAAGACCTCCAGCAGGGAAGGCTTCATCCAATACTCACCTGGCTCTGGGTCTATCTGTTTCCTTACTTTACAAAGGAATATCTTTCAGCAAACACTACAGGTGATTTCCTCATAGGAGCGTATCTCGTTGGTATTACGAGACCGTCACATTCGGCTCGCATAGTCTCACAGAAGCATCACACATCTTCATCTTGATGTTCACAGGACAGAAGGCTCAGTCCTCCCTCTCTAAGACAGTCGCCCGCAAGGATAGATCATCCCGCAATGCGCTTTTCATCTACTAGTAGATGAAAAGCGCATTGCGGGATGATCCGCGAGGAATGGCTGGTTACTGAGACTTACGCTGTTTCACTTCCTGGGTGAGTTGCGGAAGAATGGTCAGAGCATCACCCACGACGCCGAGGTCGGCAATTGCAAAGATGGGCGCATTCTCATCTTTGTTAATAGCTACAATGTATTTGGAGCCTTTCATGCCGGAAATGTGCTGAATAGCGCCACTTATGCCACACGCAATATACAGGCCCGGCTTCACGGTCATACCCGTTTGACCAATCTGATAGCTGTAAGGCACCCAACCGGCATCGACGATAGCACGAGTAGCGCCGGTCGCTCCACCCAGGCTAGCGGCAAGTTCCTCCACCAGGTGGTAATTGTCGGCCTTGCCCAGCCCGCGACCCCCGCTAACAATGATGCTGGCATCCTCAAGTGATGGACCTTCAACTGGCAACTCGACGCGCTCAACAATCTTCATTTGCTGAGATGTGGCACTTGGCGTGATGTTGAGCGTCTCAATTTCTGCGGTTTTGCCCTCGTGATGCTCCACCGCAAAGGCCTTAGGCAGCGTCAGCACAATGCCTGTTCCCGCATTCGGCAGGGTTGCGCTCACAACGTTCTCGCCGCCCCAGGGAACGGTTACCAGAAGGGTATCGCCCTCAAATTGCAGGTCAGCGGCATCGGTAATCAGGCCCGTGTTGTGGCGTATATTGAGGCGTGCAGCAATGTCGCGCAGCTCATAGGTGTATGCGAGCAGCAACAGCCTGGGCTGGTGCTGCTTAAGCAGTTCACCGATCGTGTCTACGGCAGGGAGCGTTAAATAATCGTCGTAGGTGGCATCAGCACCCACATAGACCTTGTCCGCCCCGTATTCAGCGAGCGAGGGAGCGACTGCTGCTGCGGCCGAACCCAGTACGATGGCTTCGGCACGGCCCAACTGGGCAGCTTTTCCCAGAACCTCCAGGGAGGAACGAGCAGGCTGACCTTTTTCCAATTCAATCAGTACCCAAATTGTGTTTGCCATACTATCCATCCTCCTAGAGCAACTGGTAGCGCTGCAAAAATTCAGCAATAACCGTGCCTGCGTCGCCCTCGTCTTTAATCACCTGTCCCGCTGCACGGGTTTCAACTTTGCCAATGGTCAGGACGCGCTCGCGTGCGCCTGCTTCACCAACCTGTGAGGGATCAATGCCCACGTCAGCCAGGCTCAACTGGGTAAAAGGTTTCTTCTTTGCTCCCATAATGCCTTTCATGGTGGGATAGATCGCCTCATACGAGCCGCTGGCGATGGTCACCACAGCAGGTAAGGGGCCTTCAACTATCAGGAAGCCAGTTGGCGTGACACGCTTGACGGCGGCTTTTTGACCCTCTATCTTCACCTCACGGGCAAAGGTCAGTTGTGCTAGCCCGAGGGCCTCTGCGATACCACCGGGAACCATGCCTGTGTAGCCATCGGTGCTCTCAGTGGAGCACAAGATGAGATCAGCGTTTTCCTTTTTCAGAACCGCCGCGAGGACACGGGCCGTAGCGAGTGCATCGGAACCAGCTAATGCCGGATCGGTAACTAAGATGGCACGATCCACACCCATTGCCAGGGCGCGACGCATGGCCTCCTGGGCGCTTGCGGGTCCCATGCTCACAACGGTAATTTCGCTGTTGCCAATGGTATCACGTAGTTTGATCGCCGCTGCGATCGTGCCTTCATCGCCTGGGTCGAGCACAAGCGAGACACCGCTGCGCACGAGCCGTTTCGTGTTCGGATCGAGCTGACTTACGACGGTGTTAGGATCTGGGATCTGTTTGATACAGACGTATATCTTCATTGGTTTGTTGCCTCACCTCATGTATGCTGATATGATTTGCTATTTCAGCAAATCGCGTGCAATCACAAGTCGCTGGATCTGGTTCGTCCCTTCATAGATCTGCGTAATCTTGGCATCGCGCAGCATGCGCTCTGCCGGATATTCCTTCATATACCCGTAACCACCCAGTATCTGGATAGCGTCATTGGCGACTTCCATAGCACTATCCGAAGCGAACCATTTCGCCATGGCAGAATATTTGCCAAAATTTTTTTCGCCGCGATCGACCATCTCCGCCGCGTTGTAAACCAGCAGGCGCGAAGCCTCAACCTTCGTCGCCATTTCCGCCAGCATGAATTGGATGCCCTGGTTCACGGCAATCGGTTGGTCAAACTGAATACGCTCCTTGGCATAAGACACCGCCAGGTCGAGCGCCCCCTGGGCAATACCCAGGGCCTGGGCGCCGATATCGATACGCGTGCGATCGAGCGTCATCATGGCAATCTTGAAGCCCTCGCCCTCGTGTCCCAGTAAGTTCTCAGCGGGAACTTCGCAATCCGTAAAGATTAACTCGGCGGTCACCGACCCCTTGATGCCCATCTTTTCCTCGATACGTCCTACCGAAAAGCCGGGAAAATCCTTCTCGACGATAAAGGCGCTGATGCCATGCGTCCCCATGTGCGGGTCAGTCATGGCGAAAACGGAGTTGACATGCGCAAGGCCGCCACTGGTAATGAAGCGTTTTGTGCCATTGAGAATATATGTATTCCCTCTGCGCACGGCCATCGATTGCATAGCCGCTGAATCCGAGCCAGAACCGGCCTCGGTCAAGCCAAAGGCGGCCATGAATTCACCACTGGCCAGGCGTGGCAAATACCTGCGCTTCTGCTCTTCGTTGCCGGCCAGTAAAATGGGCATTGAGCCCAGATGCTGCACCGCCAGCAAGAGCCCTGTCGTGGCACAGTAGCGCGACAGTTCTTCTACCGCCATCACCACCGCCAGATCACTGGAGCCGATGCCGCCGTATTCCTCAGGAAACGGCATGGCATAAATATCTTGTTGCGCCAGCAGTTCTTTCATATCCCAGGGAAATTCTGCAGTATGGTCGATCTCCGCGGCACGCGGGGCCACGCGCTCGCGCGCTATCTCACGGATCGCTGCTAATAGTTCCTGTTCGTCTTGAGTGACATGGGCTACAGCCATGAGAAATACTCCTTTCGGCGTCAATGCAAATCTACTCTATGCAGTATATCATACACACTTCCGGCCTTTCTCGGCACCCTTCATCAAAGAATGACCGATACATGTCGCATCACCATCACAATACAGGCTCGCCAAATCACAGATACATCTCGATGCTCGCGCTTCAAGCATTTCCTGTCTCCTTAAAGGCACTCACTGCAATAAAGAAGACTAACCGCATCTCGGCAGCAAGTACCACCGGCTTCCGCCGTAGCGGTACTGCAAGGGGAAAGGCTTATCTTCCTATGTAGACAAAGATGCTTGTGATGGAGTATAGAGACTACAGATCACAATGCTATAACTTCTGCTCGCCTCACTTAACAAAACCATCACAATGAGGCCTTAACCTCACAATGCCCTTGACATAATTGATAAGTATCATGTATACTTTAGTTGAGCATATATGTTCAATATGAATATAGGGTTGAAGAGCATATAGTCGTGCGCGCAATACCTGGAAGGCATTAGCAGCAGATTACGACTCTGTTCAACCCTCGCCAGGTCTCTGTAGTGCTTTGATAGACTACCTGGCAGCCGCTATCAGGCGGCACGGAGGTTATGTCTACATTTTACTGACTGTTACCTGTTCTCGTTTATGAGGGTTGCGGCGTCTTGGTTGTCGCTCCACCTCATCAAAGTTAGCGCAGTCGCTCCACCTCATCAAAGTTAGCGCAAAGGAGATCAATGAGAGATATGGGCATGATTGATGGCAAAGTTGCTATTGTAACCGGCTCTGGTCGTGGTATCGGAGCTGCTTCAGCAAGGAAGTTAGCAGCAGAGGGGGCCTCGGTTGTTGTAAGTGATATCGACCCGACTCCGGCTGAGGAGACTGTTGCTGCTATTCGCAACGCGGGCGGCAGCGCCGTTGCGGTAGTGGGAGACGTCACCGACCCTGCATTTCCATCCCACTTGATTAATGCGACCCGTGAATCCTTTGGCGGCCTGGACATCATTGTGAACAGTGCTGGCTACGCCTGGGATTGGTGATGCAGAGCATGACCGACAGGCAATGGCAGGCGATGCTTGATGTGCATATTACCGCTCCCTTCCGTATCCTGCGCGAGGCTTTCGTGTCTTTCATGCGTGATGCAGCTAAGCGAGAGCAGGCCGCCAATGAGGTGGCCAACCCTCGTAAGGTCGTCAACGTTACCTCGGTCTCTGCCCTGTACGGCATTCCAGGACAGGCAAACTATGCGGCGGGCAAGGCTGGCATCATAGGTATGACGAAGACGCTCTCAAGGGAGTGGGGTCGCTATAACATCAACGTGAACTGTGCCTGCTTTGGCTTCATTGAGACACGTATGACAGCGCCGAAGAAAAACGCCGAGAAGGTAGTGCGCGATGGTGAGGAGATCCACCTTGGTATCCCCGAGCATTTGCGCCATCAGGCCAAGTCGCTTATTCCTCTGGGCCGTGCTGGCACGCCTGAAGATGCGGCGGGAGCGATCTTCTTTTTAGCCTCACCCCTCGCGGATTTTGTTTCGGGCACTGTGTTAGAGGTAACGGGCGGGGGAACGATTTAGGCTTCTGAGGTTGGGCGCCCTTGCGGCGTCCAATCAGCAGGATTGAGTGAAGGTTGCTGACGTGTAGGGGCAAAGAAGCTGGTGTTTTGTGTAATAAGAGAACGTTCCATTTTGATGTGGGGTTTTCCATCGAAGGAGATGACCGACATGAAAGAAAAAGCAACTGGCAAAGAAAAAGCATCGAACGGAGTACAAATTGTAGACTCCTGGGCCGAGCTGGCTGATGAAACTGTGGCTGGCTTTGACGCCGAACCCATCGTTGAGGGACTCGCCGAGGCCCAGCACCAGCGCAAAGAGGATCCCTGGGTCACCTTGATCGACCGCCTCTGGGACGCCAATCCCGCCAGTGAGTACGTCCCGCTTGATATAGGGGAAATCCTCACGATCTTCCAGCGTGTCTGGCTGGATACCCTGCGCAATCCAACCCGGCTGTTGGGGCTCTATAGCGACTTCGTGCAGCAGTACGCGCAGGTGATGACCAGCGGCACCCTCAAACTCTGGGGGCTGGATAAAGAGAGCAAAGCGGTTGTCGAGCCGGAGGAAGGCGATAAACGCTTCAGCGCCCCCGACTGGCAGCAGAACGCGCTCTTCGATGCCCTCAAACAGAGCTATTTGCTGATCGCCACGACCTGGCTACGGGCCGTGGACGGCGTCGAGGGCCTGGATGAGAAGCAGCAGCACAAGCTGATCTTCATCCTGCGCCAGTTCCTGGATGCGATCAGCCCCACCAACTTCGCCTTCACCAACCCCCAGGTCATCCACGAGACCATTACCAGCGGGGGACAGAACCTGGTCAAAGGCACGCAGCATCTGCTGCGCGACATCAAGGCCCGGGAGATCCAGATCACCGACACCAGCGCCTTCACCGTCGGCAAAGACCTGGCCATCACTCCGGGCGAGGTCGTCTACCGCAACCAGTTGATCGAGTTGATGCAGTACAAGCCCACGACCAAGCAGGTCTACCAGTATCCCATCCTGCACATCCCGCCCTGGGTCAACAAGTACTACCTGCTGGACCTGCGGCCCCAGAATAGCCTGGTGAAGTTCATGGTCGACCAGGGCTTCACGGTCTTTATGATCAGCTGGAAGAACCCCGATGTCTCGATGGCCGATGTCAGCTTCGATGACTATGTGACGCTGGGGCCGCTGGCCGCCCTGGAGGCCATCAAGGACATTACCGGGTCACCGAAGGTCAATACGGCCGGCTACTGCATCGCCGGGCAGATGCTGGCGACGGCGCTGCCTTACCTGGCGGCCAAAGGCGATGAGACGGTCAACTCTGCCACCTTCGCGGTGACGCTGGCCGACTTCAACGCGGAGATGAATGACCTGCTGTCCCTCATTGATGAGACGACGCTCAGGTTCTCGGAGCGCCAGTTGCATAAGCGCGGCGTGCTGGGCAGCAACGAGATGGCGACGATGTTCAGGCTCTTGCGCGCCAACGATCTCATCTGGAGCAACGTGGTCAATAATTACCTCTTGGGCAAAGAGTCGCCGGCCTTCGATGTGCTATACTGGAATAACGATGGCACGCGGATGACCGATAAGGCGCACACGTACTACATGCGCAAGCTCTGCGTGGAGAATGGGCTTGTCACACCCGGCACTGTGGTCGTCAAGGGCGTACCCATTGATACCCGCGACATCCGCCAGGACGTGTATGCCGTGGGTACGGAACAGGATCATCTGGTGCCCTGGAAGGCGGCCTGGCGCATCACGCAGCTAGTGGGTGGCTCGGCACGCTTTGTCCTGGCTGGCAGCGGGCATGTGGCCGGAGTGCTGCAGCCGCCAAACAAGGGCAAAGGCTACTGGACGAACGAGAAGCGGGCGAAAAGCGCTGACGCGTGGTTAGAGGGGGCCAAGGCTCACGGGGGCGGCTGGTGGGCCGATTGGGTCGAGTGGTTAAAGCAGCGCTCCGGCGAGCAGGTCGCGCCCCCGCAGATGGGAAGCGCCGCCTATCCGCCCATCACCCCGGCGCCTGGTACCTACGTGTTTGGGAAGTAAGTCGTCCACATGGGAAGGCGGTAAGCCTGCTCGTGAATAAGACGGCCTACAGCCTGGAGAAGTGCAATCTTCGGCTGTAGGCCGCTTAATGTTCTATGAAGTGTGTTGAACTTTAGGATCAAAATGCTATGTGGCAACAATACATGTACCGCGCTGCCAGTGGCAGTCACCCGTATTTTGTGTATACGCCGACAACCTATCAAGCTGGCACAGCGGTTCCACTGCTTGTCATGTTACATGGGTGTACGCAGACGCCAGCCGACTTCGCTGCCGGTACACGCATGAATCAACTGGCAGAGCAGTACGGTTTCATTGTGGCATATCCACAGCAGCTGCGCGCGTCCAACCGCACCCTGTGCTGGAACTGGTATAAGTCTGCAAATCAATTGCGTGACCGTGGGGAACCCGCAATCATTGCTCAAATGGTCCAGGCCATCAAATCGAATACCTCACAATGGACGGTTGATAGCAGACGGATCTATGTCGCCGGCGCCTCTGCTGGAGCAGCCATGGCTGTCATCCTGGGAACCGCCTACGCGGATCTGTTTGCGGCCATCGGCGTACACTCAGGCGCAGAGTATCGAGCTGCGACCAGCGTCATCAGCGGCTTCAGAGCGATGAGAAGTGGAGGTCCCGATCCCATCAAGCAAGGGCAGAGCGCCTATGAGGCGATGGGAAGCTGCAAACGTGTGATGCCTGGCATTGTGTTTCATGGCACACGTGATAGGATCGTCCCGCCTGTCAATGGTGACCAGGTCGTGCAGCAATGGATGCAGACGAATTGCCTCGCGTCGCATGGTCTCTATGATGCTGACTTTCAGCATCCCACCGCAACCACAGCCGGACAGGTCCCAGGAGGACGCTCATACACGGCGTATACATGGAAAGATTACTCTGGAAACGAAGTCCAGTCCTACTGGAAGATCCACGGCATGGGGCATGCCTGGTCTGGAGGCGACCCCAGCGGTTCCTACACCGATCCTGGAGGTCCGAATGCCAGCGAAGCTATGTACCGATTTTTTATGAACCACCCGTTGGGTGGAGCCGGCCATGCTGACGTCTCTCCCGGGAGGCATATATGGCGGGTCCTGGCAAATCCTCTCCGACTGCTGCAAAAAAAAAGTAGTGGCTCACTCAGTGGCATTTGAACCTCATATCCCGGGTATGTAGCAGGTTTGTGAGGGTGAAGCAACTCTTTGTGATGGTCTGGGGAGGTGAATGCTCTATCCCTGTCACGGCTGAGGTATTTGTGCCAGTTGAGCGAGTGGATTGTCTCCCGGAACAACTGAGACCTCGTGGATGTATTAAAGGGAAGGGCCTTCTCACGAGTTGAACGTGTTTGAATAGAGGAGAAGCCGTTATGAAGAGGATTTTGATGAGAGCGTCAGGCGTACCGCCGAGGAGACATGGGCAGTCTTCCTGACAGGTAAGGAAATGTTGAACCCCACAGTCTTCATCTCACGCTTGAGCGACCTGGTGCGCTCGAACTATTTTCTCTGGGCGGAGGCAAGTCTCAGGACGCAGGAGCGTTACAGCCGCATCACTCCAGTAAGCTCGGCGGTGTCGCGCACGACGGTGGTGGCAACTGTCGCGGCGGATATCTCTGTCGGTTATCTCGCCCTGCGCGAACGAGCGCGCTTGTTGCCTAACCTCGTAGGTCCGAAAGATTGGGAGTTGCAGCATCAGCGCGGTGCAAATCGGGTGATGGACACGGCTGCCACTCTCGGTGGGGCACTGATCAAAGCCTGCCAGTTTGCCTCGACGCGGCCTGATCTGCTTCCAGCCGTCTACATCCGCACCCTCGCCAAGCTCCAGGACCGTATGCCGCCGCATAAATGGTCAGAGATGGAGGCGGCGATCACACGGGAGCTTGGCCGACGTCCGCAGGAGGTGTTTGCTGAGATTGAACATGAACCAATTGCGGCGGCTTCTATCGCCCAGGTGCATCGCGCACGGCTTCATGATGGTCGCCATGTCGCTGTCAAGATCCAGTACCCGGATATCGCGAAGCTTGTGGCCACCGATCTGGCGGTGATGGAGAGGGTCATCGCAGTAATGACCAACATCACGCCGACAATCCGCCTGCAACCTATCCTCGACTTCCTGAAGGGAACGCTCCCCCTGGAACTCGATTTCAGGCATGAAGCAACGGCGATGGCGGATTTACGGACCGCGCTTGCGCATCGAGCAGATGTGGTCGTCCCTATGGCCATTGAGGAGCTGAGCACTGAGCGTCTCATCGTCATGGAGTTTATCGACGGGATCAAGATCACTGACCGGCCGGCCCTGGAGAAAGCAAATATCTCCCCTCGCGCAGTAGCCCGATTGCTCAACGATGTCTATGCCGAGCAGATGCTCCGCCTGGGCGTATTGCATGCGGACCCACATCCCGGCAATCTGCTGGTGCAAGCCGGCCCGCGGCTGGTACTGCTGGATCATGGCCTTACAGTGCGCTTGACGCCCTCGCTCGTCCACTCGCTCGGTGAGATGGTGCGAACACTTGTGGCTGGTGATTTCGAGGGCTTGACCAGGACATTGATAGCGGCCGGGCTCCAGCTCGACGAGCACGTGGACGTCATGATCCTGCTGCAACTGGTCGGTGTGATACTCGGTGGGGAACGAGCCGAGAGCGTCGTAGAGGTCGGAGAGCAGCTGAGCAGGAGCATCAGTAGCATTCCTGTGGATCTGCTCATGATCGGACGAGCGCTCGGACTGCTCGACGGCATAACCAAGCAGCTCGACCCGGACCTGGATACCCTGGAGATTGTCGCGCACTACATCTAACCTGCTCTACCTGCGTGGTAAGCGACGGCAAGGACCCGCGATCTACCAGGCCATGTACTCGCGAGCCCCTATTCCTCGCGCCCTTGCCGGGCGATGAAGGCCGTGAGATCAGCAACCCGGCAGGAGTAGCCCCACTCGTTGAGGGTGATCTCTCTGCCGCATAGGCATGCGAGCAGGGGTCTATCCTACTGCCAACGTTGCCTCAATCACCAAGCGCCGGCCTCTGTTGCTTGCGCGTAGCCATCTGTTTTGACATGGTGCGGTTGGCCGAGACCAGCGCGCGTATAAAGAGCCAGGCAGCTATGATGCCGACGCCGAGCAGTGAGATCCACATGATGACGAGGGCCGGTCCGACGTTCGTGTTGCTGGTAAAGACCTGGCTAAAACCCGCCAGGTACGGCTGGCTGGTGGCTTCGACGGCGAAGACCAGTGGGCCGTAGTAGAGGGTTGCGCCAACCACGAGAAAGGCGGTGGCGATGCGATAGGCCTGGATATCGTCGTCGGCGCGGCGTGAGAGCTTGACTGCGAGCGCGAGAAGCAGGCACAGCGTGGCCAGCGGGCCCGTCAGGGGCAGCGCCGCGTTGGCGACGATTTTGGGCTGGAAGTAGATAAAGCTGATCGCGAAGGTCATGAGCATGACGCCGTCGCGCATGAGCAGGTACGACATCCACCACACATCGGCGCCAAAGCGCAGCCCGCAGCGCCGCAGCGTGCGTATGACATACGGCCGACCCAGGTGCAAGATCAGGGTCGTCGTCCAGAGTGCTGGCAAGAAGGCGACGATCGAGGCGATAAACCACTGGGAAACGCCCTGGACAAGTGCTTGCGTGATCGCTGTTGCGATATCATCAGGTTTCATGAGTGCATTCCTTTCGTTGCTTGTCGTTGCTTGGATTATTGTTCTGGCTTAGCTGGCCGCACTCTCCTGAGCCGCGGCTTCTTCCACCTCCGCTCGCCCGCCGGTTCTGATGGATAGACCGCGGCGATGGCTCCCAGGATGGCGAGCAGGGCCGTGGAAACGTAGCCGATGCCGACTGCCCATTTCGGGTTGCTGTTCGTCACCAGGAAATTGCTGATGCCGGCGAGACCGGCCGGTGCGATCGAGTTGAACTGCACGCCGAACAGGTACGGTACGAAGTAGAAGACAGCCCCGAGACCGAGGAGATAGGTTACCAGGCGGAAATCACGCAGGTTGTGATCTGGGTCTCCCATCAGCTTCACCAGCAGGGCTGCGAACAGGCACACGGCGGCGAGTCCGCCCGTCAGCGGCAACGCGTCGGTGATGACGACGTCCGGGAAGAAGAACATAAAGCTCATAACCACGCCCGAGACGATCAGCAGGTCGCGGATAGCGATGTACACCAGCCACAGCAGGTCGGCGCCCAGGCGCAGGGTGAAGCGATCAATCATCTCAAGGATATAGGGACGGCCAAGGTGCAGCCCCAGTAGGGCAAGCCATATAGCCGGAAGGATGGCAGCGAGCGTTCCTTCGAGAAACTGTTCGCCACCTGCGTTGATGCCCTGAATGATGGCATTGGTAAGATCTTGTACTGACATAGTTACCTCTCTTTAGTTAAAATGAGTACAGACACTCTCAGGAGTTCTTCCTGCCCGCCACAACCTGCTCAGGTGAAATGACCTTGACTGTGGGGCACAGGTAGGCCAGGTCACAGCGCAGACAGCGGCCAGCTTCACGCCGCGCCTCTTCCTCTGTGAAACCCTTCGCAAATTCAAGTGACCGATCATGCGCAGCAGTAGCTGTGCGTAGAGGCATGACTGTGCGCGCCGTGGGACGGAGATCGACTGACAATTGCCCATCCGCCGGCAGCGTGGATAGCGTCTCCCATTCGCCCGCCGGCATCTCGCTCACGTCACGTGGGGAGAGTTTAGACAGGTAGGCATGGATGGATTGCGCAGCCCTTCTGCCATGGGCTGCCGCGTGAATGATGGTCTTTGGTCCATAGGTGACGTCGCCGGCTGCGAAGACGCCGGGGGCGCCGGTCGCAAGGGTCTCCTGGTTGATCAGCAATCCCCCCCAGGCCGATACCTCGATGCTTGTGCCCGCGGGTAAGAAAGATGGGTCGGGCGCCTCACCGATCGCGACCAGGACTTTATCAACCTGAATATCGAAGTTTGAATCCGCCACAGGCACCGGGCGGCGGCGCCCTTTGGCATCAGGCGCCTCCAGTTTCATGCGCTGGCAGCGGATGCCGCTCACTTTGCCCTCTTCTGTCCCCAGCATAGCTATCGGTGCGACGAGTTCCATGATCTCGATGCCCTCTTCCAGGGCTGCTCGCACCTCTTCGCCCTGGGCCGGCATCTCGGCGCGTGAACGGCGGTAGAGAATCTGAACCGAACTGGCACCGGCGCGCAATGCAGAGCGTGCAGCATCCATGGCCGTACTGCCGCCCCCAACCACCGCGACATTGCCGGTAATGCGGGCCTCTTCAGACAGGTTGTATTGTTTCAGGAACAGGGTTGCCGGGATGACACCGTCCAGCATTGCCTCGCCAGAGATGTCCAGGCGCTGGCTGCGCTGCGCACCAACCGCGAGCAAGACTGTGTCAAAGCTTTTCTGTAGCTCCTCAAGCGTGACATCACGGCCGATAGCTGTATTGAGCCGAATCTCTACACCAAGCTCGCGAATGGCATCGATATCGCGGTTCAATTCGGTGCGTGGCAAGCGGTACTCTGGAATACCGATAGCCATCATGCCGCCAGCAACCGGCATGGCATCGTAGATCGTCACGTTGTAGCCACGGCGCGCCAGGTAATAGGCGGCGGAGAGTCCGGTTGGCCCCGCGCCCACAACCGCCACACGTTCGGCATGGCGATGCCTGGGCGGGGTTATTTTGCGTTTGGCAGGGGCGCCGTTATCCATAGCGAAGCGTTTCAGGTCGCGGATGGCAATAGGCGCGTCAAATTCTCCCCGCCGGCACACGTCCTCGCAGGGGGCGGTGCAGACACGGCCACAGATACAGGGAAAGGGGTTAGGCTCTGAAGCTACCTGCAGCGCTTCATCATAGCGACCTTCGGCGATCAGGCTGACGTATAAACCAGCGTTGGTGCCGACGGGGCAGGCGGCCTGACAGGGTGCGCGCAGATCTTCTTTGCGTTCACCAAGCCATGTGCGCCAGGTCTGCCAGGTTGCATGGCGCTCGGCGACGTGCCAGGCACGCCCATTGCCCCAGGGCGTTTCGCCCGGCTCTTCTGGATATGCCTTGGTGTAGGCATCAAGAGGCTGCCAGCCGTTTTCTGGTGGCAGATAGCTGAGCGTGCCACGCTCGGCATACGCCATGCTGCTGATGTTGCTCTCGATGGTAATCGCATTGGTGGGACATTCCTGTGCGCAGACCTGGCAGCCAATGCAGGCAGCAACTTGAACTGGCCCCAGCATCATCCATGAATGCTGGGCCGCTTCACCTGGGATCGGGCTTTGTCTCTCTGTGGCTGTCCCCAGTGTCCCTTCCCCACTCGGGCGTGAGAAATCCAGGCAGCGCACGGGGCAGAGGTCCATACAGATACCACAATTAATGCATGTTTGTTCATTTACGAGAAAACGATACACCATGCCGACTTCCTCCTTAAATTGACAGAACATCTAGTGTCGCCGGGCTTACTTTTCGGAGTATAGGGCTCTTCGATCACAGATACGTCACATAAAGCGCCGATAACATCACAGGCAGTACACACAGGGCGAGCCTGGAGAGAGATTGGAGAGATAAGCGTCACTACATCTACAACCACAAATGGGACGTGATTCTGCCTCTCATCAATCAATAAGCAAACGGTATTTCTACATGTTGTTCCTGCTCATGAGGATAGGGACCGGGCTGCACGAAAGAGTGACAGCGCCTGGCGGCGCTGTCACTCTTTCGTGCACGTATAAGCTAGAGTGTGCGGCGTGTTTCCAGTGTAACAGGATAGTCTCGAACAAACACCATCCACCTTTCAGGCATCGTGACGCAATTGTGATATTCCAACGCTTTCTGTGCTGTTTTTGTGAGATTAGTGATATTATAATAATCCACAAGTACGTCATCTCGCAAGCTGGAGATGTGACTTGCTCAATCATGTATACATTCAGGAGACGATATGGGAAAGCAGGATGAACAAAGGGATGATCCCTTCGCATCTGAGGTGATAAGGGCCCTGACGGACCTGGCGCGGCTGGCGCAACAGGCCAGTTCTGTTGCCGCAGATGCTCAAGAGCGCTTTACCGCTTTACTGCTTGAGCGATTACTCACGCTTTGCGCAGCGCAGTGTGGTGCGCTTTCCCTCACGACGCGCGATACATTGCCCCCTGTATCAGAACATGAGCACTTGCCTGCTTTTTTTGCCAGAAGCCTTCGTACAGTAACCCTGCGCGCTATAAGCGCAGAGAAAGCGCACGCCTTGCTGGCGGTTGCTTCAGACGGAGAAGCGCTCGTGCAGGATATCCCTTCTGCTTCCTGCTGGCTCGCATTTCGCATTCCTCTGACAGATGCTTTCTCGGCCCACCTGCGAGCCGAATTTTCCCCGGCTGGTGTATCAGCCGGGCCGAAAGAGCAGAGCGATCAGGTCGTACTCTTGCTTGGTTGGACAGGGCTAAACAGAGAGCAAGGTGAGGGTGTGGTTGAGAAAGCGCGCAGCTTGCTCGCGCGCGTGGCAAATTCCGTGGCGACCGTTATGCAGAATTTGCTATTAGCCGAACGCCTGCGTGAACTTGAGGCTGCTGTAGAAAGAGGAACACTGCGCGAGATGGATTTACTCAAGGCTGAACTGCTGGCAACTGTGAGCCATGAATTGCGCAGCCCGCTTGCATCCATCAAGGGCTATGCCGCGACGCTTATGCGTCATAGACGACGCATATCGTCTGAGGAGCGGCAAGAGTTCTTATTGGAGATAGCGCAAGCCAGCAATCGCCTGGAGACCTGCATCAATCGCCTGCTGGAAATGTCGGAATTAGAGACAGGGGCTATTCGTCTCGAACGCTCTCCTACCAATGTGGCTCACCTTGCGCGCGAAGCTATGACTGCCGTTGAGCAACGTGTAGCAGCGCGTCCGCTGAATATGTTCAGCTTCAACCTGCGCCTGGTCGATCGACCAGGCACGTCTGAACCCGGTGAGTATCTGATTATGGCTGATCAACGCCGTTTGCGCGAGGTGCTTGACCACATTTTGGAGAACGCTCTGAACTTTTCGCCGCAGGGTGGAGCGATTGACATAATCGTCCGTTTTATGCCGCTGCCAGCGCGCCTGCGGCAGCCCTCGCTGCAGGAAGAGCAAGTAACAGATGCCGGGCAGGTACTGGAGATCTGCATCTGCGATAATGGCCTGGGTATTCCTCCTGAGCACCTGGAGCGCATCTTTGAGCGCTTTCACCGGGTGGACACGGGCCTGACGCGCGAGGTGAATGGACTCGGGCTTGGCCTATCGATCTGCAAACGCATTATTGAGCTGCACCGCGGCAGCATCTGGGCCGAGAGCTGCTCGGCTGGTGGAAGTGCATTTCATCTGCTGCTCCCTGTGGGAGAAAAAGAGGAGACTTCAACATCTCTTGCTAGAGCAATATTACGGTAAAGGAGAATATGCTATGCCTGTGAAGAAAACGACCATCGTCGCTGCCGACGATGATCCGCAGCTGTTACGCCTGATGATGCGTAATCTCCAGTTCGAAGGCTACGAGGTGATCCCGGCCAGCAATGGCCAGCAGGCCCTGGAAGAGATTGAAGGGCAGGTGCCTGATCTTGTGCTGCTCGATGTGATGATGCCCAGGATGGATGGCTTTACGGTCTGCCAGCGTGTGCGAGAGTTCTCAACTGTGCCGATCATCATTGTGACCGCTCGTGGGCAGGACCAGGACAAAGTGCGTGGCCTGGACCTGGGGGCCGACGACTACCTGACCAAGCCATTTAGCGTGGACGAATTGCTGGCCAGGGTGCGCGCGGTGTTGCGGCGCGCGCAATTTACGACGAACGAGCACGCAAATGTCGCTCGCTCCACGGTCGCCATCGGCGAGCTCACGCTGGACTACGCGCAGCACCTGGTCACTATGAAAGGGAAAGAGGTGACCCTCACACCGATAGAATACCGCATCCTCGCCTACCTGGCGCAAAATGTGGGACGTGTTGTAACGCAGGACCTTTTGCTTGAACACGTCTGGGGCTCAGAGTACCTGGGCGAAAGCCACATGCTCCAGGTCAATATGAATTGCTTACGCCGCAAACTGGAAGCTGATCCCGCCCACCCTCGCTACCTCCTCACTAAAGTGGGCGTAGGCTATTTTCTGGCTGCTCAACCTGTTGCGCAAGATGTCCAATAATGCGTAAGTAGGAGGGGTGCAAGCGGGACCTGCCAGCTTGCGTCAAACAAGCGCTTATGCACAGCATCCTGCTGTCCCCGTCCAGGCCTTTTTCTCGCTCCACAGATGCAATGAGAAAAAGGCCTTCTCCTTCGCAGGTCTCCCTGTGATTCAGCAGTGATGATAGTATCCACTTCTGTGATGAGCTTGAGAGAGAGGGAGGGTATACTCTTCAACGGGCGGCTCCTGGCAGCATCTATCCCATCCACTGTCACATCCTTTCGCACCCGATGAATCCAGGTCAGGCTGGTGATGAGATGGGCGGGCTGATAACCTTGATAGAATATGCCAGGTAGGGTAGGGAGCACCCTCTTTGCTGAAGGCGCCTCCCAGAGATGTCTCTCAACGTAGAGAGGCACGTTCGCCAGCCACTGCAAGTTAAGCCTGCAGTGGCTGGCGAACACGAGAGGAGAAAAACGATGTTTAGACAGATTCTTGTCCCACTTGATGGATCAAAACGTGCGGAGAGCGCCTTGCCCGTCGCGGTATGTGTAGCCAGGGCTAGCGGGGCTTCAATTGTGCTTGTACGGGTAGTCCCACTTCCCACTGATTATTATAGCCGCTTTGTAGGGTTGAGCCCAATGGCTGCGCCGTATACGTATACCCCCGATATGCAACTGGTCACCGAACAAGCTATGGCAGGGGAAATTGCCGCGGCCAAGAGCTACCTGGAGATGATCGCCAGGGACTTCCTGGCAGGCGTCACCACACTGACAGAAGTAGTCTCAGGGCCTGCCGCAACAAGCATTCTCATGGCTGCCGAGTCGCTCGCGAGCGACCTGATCGTGATGCGCAGTCACGGATATACCGGCCACAAACGTTGGACTATCGGTAGTGTGGCCCTGAAGGTGGCACGCCATAGCCCGGTGCCGGTACTTGTCCTGCGTGAGGGTGCAGGCATACCGACCAATCTCCATCCTGAAGGTCTGCGTCCTGTACGTGTCTTGCTGGCATTGGATGGCTCGAAACTCTCTGAAGCTGCCATGGCCCCGGCTGCTCAGCTGAGCGCGGCATTGTCCGCGCCTGTGCAGGGAGAATTGCGCCTGGTGCAGGTAATTCATTTCCCCACGTTAGCCGGAGCGAGTCAATCCAGCGCTGAAGGGCTGGCGAGGCAACTGGCGGTGACGGAAGCACAAACATACCTGAAAACGGTGAAGGAGCGACTGCTCGTCGACGGCCCGGCTGTACTCAACCTCAATGTCACTACGTCTGTTATGGCTAACATGGATGCGGCTAATGCTCTCATCAGTGCAGCAGAGTTTGGTGCAGGTATGGAAGCTGGTCAGGGGTTGTCTGAATGTGACGTGATTGCCCTGGCTACCCATGGGCGTAGCGGCATGGAACGCTGGATGATGGGCAGTGTGACCGAGCGCGTCCTTGCTGCCACCAAGCTCCCTCTCTTGATCGTGCGGCCTGGCAAGACGAAGGCTCAAGCTGAAGATGCGGGTACAGCCAGCACAAGAGTCGCCAGCTTGAAATGAGCATCACAAGTCAAGCTCGGCATGCATCAAATGGTCTTCGAATGAATAGAGGATGGTGCTGCTTGAAGCGAAAAACGGTGGTGGGAGATACTTTTAACGTGCTGTTTCACTCGCCTGAGGCGGGGGGATTGTTGCTTCTCCGCTAGGCAGCACCACATGCAAGGCGCTCCCCCCATCCGGGCAGCTCTCGGCCCAGATGCTGCCCTGGTGCAGCTCGACGATATGCTTGCAGATCGTCAGTCCCAGCCCCAGGCCGTTCACTTCGCGCGTCAGGCCCGTGTCCACCCGGTGAAAGCGCTCAAAGATGCGCTCCAGGTGCTCAGGAGGAATACCCAGGCCATTATCGCAAATGCAGATCTCCAGTACCTGCCCGGCATCTGTTGCTTGCTCTTCCTGCAGCGAGGGCTGCCGCAGGCGCGCCGGCAGAGGCACGAAACGGAGGATCACGTCGATCGCTCCGCCATCTGGCGAAAAATTCATGGCGTTCTCCAGCAACTGGTCAAAGACCTCGCGCAAACGACGCTGATCAGCCAAAATCACAAAATCGCCGCTGGCAAACCTACCAGGGACGTTGCCAAGGCGCAGGTTGAAGGTGAAAGGTTCCTGTGTGCGGGCGGCCACGCGCTGTTCAACCGCGGTAATGGCTTCACGCGCAAGGCAAACTACGTTGGTGGGAGAGAGCATAATAGAGATAGTCCCTGTCTCTAGTTCCGATGTTTCCAGCAAGCGGTTAATGCTCGTCTCCAGGCGATTGCTCGCGCCTGAAATGGCCAGCAAGAATTCATGCCGCTCCTCAGGCGATATGCGTCTTCCGTGGCGCAAGAGCGTCGACGCATAGCCCTTGATGGATGCAAGCGGACTGCGCAATTCGTGGCTGGCCGTCGCCAGCAATTCAGCTTTGAGCAGTTCCATCTCGCACTGTGCTCCTCTCTCCACATTAGCCTCAAGTTCACGCAGGCGTTCGGTTAACAGCAGATTCTGCATAACGGCCTCCACAGAGTCTGCTACGCGGGCGAGCAAGCTGCGCGCTTTCTCAACCACGACCAGGCTCTGATCGATTTTCAATCCGGTCCAACCAAGCATAAGGACAACCTGTAGGCTGTGACCCGTTGGAAATGCCGCCATCTTCGCGTGGGGAAATGCGGCTCGCACTCCATTCTGTTGAGCAGAGAAAGCAGCGGTAAGGGGAAAACGTGAGCCGAGCCAGCAGGATGCGGAGGGGAAGTCCTGCACCAGCGCCTCCCCGTCTGACGAGACGGCCAGCAGGGCGTGCGCTTTCTCTGCGCTCATGTTACGCAAAGCAAGCGTGCGTGTATCTGCGTAGTCGGGAGTGGCAGTCAGCAGCTCCTGCCCCGGGGCGAGCGGCAGGTTGTTACGCGCCATAAGGAAGAGCGCTCCGCACTGTGCCTCACAGAGCATAAGCAATCGCTCAAGCAGGAGACCGGCGAAGCGCTCCGGAGCAACTACGGCGACAGAGCCAGCCTGCTGCGCGAGGCGCGCAAGGTCTGTTAGAGCTATAATCACCTCATGCGCCAGAGGATCATCCTTTTGTTCATCCTTTGTTCCCATTTCAACCCCCGAGATTAAATTAATAATGCACGCCATGCTTGCTAGGTGCAGTACTTGTGGTTTATTATAGTATCAGTAGTCTCACAAAAGAAGCACAGAGGGTGTGAGGAAATCACGATTTCATCACAATGCCCGGGATGCGTGGCATTGCGATGAGCAGAACCATCCTTTTTCATAAGAGCTATTCATCGCCTGTAGCTTAAACGTAGACTGAGGAAAGAGATGAACCAGCATGACAAGAGTTCTCCCACTTTCAATAGCGGAGCGCTTCGCGGCCCTGAGCCGCGTGGGAACGGCGCTCATGAGCGAGCTGGATGAATCTCCGCCTTCTGCACCTGATCGCGGAGACTGCGCGCGACCTGACGGGTGCAGCTTTCGCGGCTTTTACTTTGCGGCCTGCCGATGACCTGGGTCAGCCGCTGGTACCCGCCGAGGGCAGCCTGTTTCACCTGGCAGCTGTGATAGGGGTGACGAAGGAGCAGGAGGAGCTCTTCCGCCGCATGCCCCTGGGTGGAGAGGGTCTGCTGGCTCCCATCTTTCGTCACGGCGTCCCTGTGCGCGTCCCTGATGCCCTGGCCCTGCGCTCTCAACCCGGGCATGTCCACCAGCCTGGGAGCTGGGAGGCTACGACTCGCGATGCTGCCCGGCAGGCGGCATTTCACTACGCCCACGGACAGCTGGCGACGGATGACCTGCAGTCGGTGGGCGTCCCGCGTGGCCACCCGCTTGTACGCAGCTTCCTCGGTATTCCCCTGCTGGATAGTGAGAGGGAGGTACGCGGGGGTCTCCTGCTGGGGCATTCAGAACCAGGCCATTTTACAGAGCAGGACCAGGATTTGCTGGCCGGCCTGGCGGCGCAGGCCTCTGTAGCCCTCGAGAACGCTCGTTTATACCGCACCGCGCAGCTGCGGGCGCAACAGTTAGACGCTATCGTTGAAAGTATCGCCGATGGGGTCACACTCGTCGACCGCCAGGGCAAGATCTTGCGTGAGAATGGCACCGCCCGCCGCCTGCGAGAAATCCTCGCGGGTTGCCCGGAAGGCGCAAGTGCCGCTGCGGCTCTGCTGGATATACCCGCGGGACGCGCTCTGGCCGGCGAAACCGTTCAGCCCGCGCATGCGCTCGCGGTCGAATGCGGCAATGAAACGCGCGAGTACATGGTCAATGCTGCGCCTTTGCGCCTCCCTGCTACACCCAGCGGCCCCCTCTCAACGCGGGATGACGCGCAGCAGATTTCTGGCGCGGTGGTTGTCTGGCATGATGTCACCGAGGCGCGCCGCCTCCTCAACGAGCAACAGCGTTTCTCTGCCGCGGAGGCCAGGAGGGCACTCCTGCAGCTGATCCTTGATGAATTACCCATCAGCGTCTACCTTGTGCGGGGGTCGGATGCGCGCCTGGTCCTCGCCAACCGCGCCGCCTCCCAGGTGTGGGGGGCATCCTGGGCGCAGGACATGCCGATGAGCACTTTTCTCAAGGAGCACGAGATACGTATCTACAGCATCGACGGGCGGGCACTCGAGCCTGAGCAGCTGGCAACGCTGCGGGCGGTCCGGCGTGGTGATATGGTTCACCATCAGCAGGAGATCATCCGTCATCCCGATGGCACTTCACTTCCGGTCCTGGCAAATGCAGTCGCGCTTGACGCTCGCGAGCTGAACCTGATGCCCATAACTTCTACTCAGGCTACGAGTGGAGAGCTCGAGCGTGCCGCGATCGTTGTGCACCAGGACGTCACCGCGCTCAAGGAGGCCGAACGACTCAAGGATGAGTTCATCGGGATTGCGGCCCACGAACTGCGCACCCCACTTGCCGTATTGAAGGGTTTCGCGCAGACGCTGATTGTGCAGACTTCACGCGGGAACGGCCCGGAGCTGAGCGATTGGCAGCTTGAAGCGCTGCAGGGCATCGACCAGTCAACGCTGCGCCTGGTCGAACTCATCGAGGACCTGCTGGATGTCACGCGCCTGCAGGCCGGACGGCTGTCGCTGCGCTTGGAACCGACCGACCTGGTCGCCCTGATCAGGCGCGCAGTGGCGCGGCTGCAGTTGACGACGGAGCAGCATTCTATTTCTCTCAACACCACCCTCCCGGATCTCGTGGTAGACGTCGATGCCCGGCGGATGGAACAGGTGCTGGGGAATTTGATCGGTAACGCCATCAAGTACAGTCCGCAGGGAGGGCCTGTCGAGGTGACCATCCGCGCGGAGAAGAAGACGCAGAGCGCGCTCATCAGCATCAGTGACAGGGGCATAGGCATCCCTGTACAGCAACAGGCGCGTCTGTTCGGCCGCTTTGAACGCGCAGACAATGCGCGCACCTATGGGATCGGTGGCACGGGTCTTGGCCTCTACCTCTGCCGCGAACTTGTTGAAAGGCAAGGTGGACGCATCTGGTTTGAATCGGTTGAAGGAGAAGGCTCGACCTTTTTCGTCTCTTTGCCGATTACCACGCAAGCAGATCTTGAGGAGAGCGCCGCAGACGCATGCTAGTGCTTGTGCCAGGAGGTCTCCGCCTTCGCATCTCTACTCAAGCGAGTCAGGCTTCTGGTCTATGGCGGGATCCTGGCTCTCCCCTTGCGCGCAGGCCCATCGGCTTGAGATCTTCGTGTGATAGTACAACGTTGCATCGTGATGATTTCGTGTGCCGGGGACGCTATCCTTTCTCTATGTAGAGAGTAAGCTGTTTGATCAAATCTGGGAACTGTGAGAAGTCATGGTGGCGGCATATCGCAATTGCTCGCTTGCCCGGCAGAGTATCCTCTCCCTTCTGCTTACTAAGGAGTCACTATCATGCTTATACATCGAGATGATCACCTTCATCCAACTCCCCTCCCCACAGAATTGCCAGCGCCCCCCTGGGCTGAAGGGATGGTAAAAACCGAGCGGGCGCTGCTGGCATTGCAGGTGGGCTGCGAGACTGACCCCGGCTTAAAACGCAAGCAGATGCCGAACGAAGATACGCTCGCTATCATACGCGGTGTCATCCCCTGTGCGCCGCAAAAACCGTTTGTTCTCCTGGTGGTGGCGGACGGCATGGGAGGACAGGCGCATGGGCAAGAAGCAAGTCGGCTCGCTGTCCAGTCCCTGGGCGACTATGTATCCGGCTCACTGGGCTCAAAACAGGTGGTATCAAAGGCCTTTCTGCCTTTACTCAAAGGCGCCCAGTATGCCAATCGGGTGCTCTACCAGCGCAATCAGAAGCAGAAAACCACTATGGGAACGACGATGACGGCCGTCCTGGTGGTGGATACTACGGCCTATGTGGCTCATGTAGGCGATAGCCGCTTCTATCTCTATCGCCAACAAGCTGGATTGTCGCAGATCACCCAGGACCACTCACTGGTTGCAGCCCTCGTGGGGGCAGGCGTCATCCAGCCGGAAGACATCTATACTCATCCCATGCGCAATCTCATCTATCGCTGCCTGGGTGAGAAATCTACCGTGGAGGTGGATACATATGCTATACCACTGACTGCAGGCGATATGCTGCTGCTATGTTCCGATGGGTTGTGGGAAATGGTCCGCGACCGGCGGATCGCGGCTATCTTGACCTCTTCTCAGTGCGACCCACCCGTGCAGCGCACGCGCTCATTCAGGCTGCACTGGCAGGTGGAGGTGAAGACAATGTGAGCGCCGTTGTGGCGCAGGTGAGCAACGTATAGCTTTTTTCGCCAGCCCTGGAGGACCGGTGGCAGACATGTTTTGCAGGAGGAGGAGCAGGATGAGGAAACCACCTTTTACTATCGGGATTGAGGAAGAGTATCAAATGGTGGACAAAAAGACTGGTCAGTTGCGCCCATGTATTCAGGCCATTCTGGCGAAGGGACAGGCGTTCTTGGGAGAGCAAATCAAACCAGAGATGCTGCAATCGACGGTGGAGATCAACTCGGAAATATTGCCTGATATTCCTACCGCGCGCAAAGAGATGCGGGATTTACGGTCGACCCTCGCCTGGCTGGTGGGAGAGGAAGGCCTGGCACTCGTCAGCGCCGGCACACACCCAGGCGCATTGTGGCAAAACGAAGCGAGGTCTCCCTTTGAGAGATATATCCAACTGGAACAAGAGTTACAGGATGTCGCCCGCTCCCTCCTGATTTTCGGTTTGCATGTTCACATCGGTATCGAGAGTCATGAGATGGCCGTTGAGCTGATGAATCAGTTGCGTACCTGGCTCCCCCATCTGCTGGCCATCTCAGCCAACTCCCCTTTCTGGGCCGGACGCCTCACCGGTCTCAAGTCGTATCGCTCTGTCGTCTGGAAACCCTTTCCTCGCAGCGGAGTGCCGGAGGTATTTCCCTCAGCGATCGATTTCGACGCCTATGTCCAGGCGCTCGTCAAAACGGGCTGCATCGACAATGGTAAAAGAATCTGGTGGGACATTCGCCCGCATCCGTTTTTCGGCACGATTGAATTCCGCATCTGTGATATGCCCGCAACATTTGAGGATACTATCGCCATCGCTGCGCTCTGCCAGGCGCTCGTTGCCAAACTGACCTGGCTCAACAAGAGCGGGTTAAGAACCCCGGCGCTATCGGGTCACTTTATCGAAGAGAACAAGTGGCGTGTGATGCACTATGGTCTGGACGCGGAAGTGCTTGATTTCGTGCAGGGCCGTCGCCTCAGTATGCGCAAATCTCTCACAGAGTTGCTCGATTTCGTGGATGATGTCGTTGATGACCTGGGCAGCCGTCAAGAGGTCACCTATCTGCGCAATTTGCTAGAAGACCCCTGTGGCACAGGCGCCGATCGCCAGATAGCTCTTTACGAGCAAACCGGCAGCATAGATGCCGTGACCCGCCTGTTGATGCAGCAGACGATGCAGGGCATCCCCGAGAAGGTACTCCCACTGGTGGGCGCGGATTGACGTGAGGAGGTATAGGCACCTATTACCCGCCCCCGGGCGGGGTGCATCTGGCCAGCGCTGCAGTGTAGCTTGCCTGCGGTTCAGGCAAGACGAAAGGAGGTATAGCATTTTGAGCGTTACAATGCATCCCGGCTTCAGCGTTGCGCTTCTCGCTCGATCCCTCTCTCTAATGCCTCGATGAGATAGGGACGGAGGGCTGCCGGTGGGATGACGTAGTCGATAGATCTGACTCGCTGCGCACGGTCTATTGTATGAATGTGGTCGAACTCGCTCGCTATCTCGCCTACCTTCTCAGAATGTACGATCGCTGTGACCTCTTTCAACCGGATCTGCAGGGCTGCCTTCTGCGCGCCATTCGACTGCAGGAGTTGCTCCTGCAGGGCCTTCACACGGGAGTCGGCCCTTGTCCGCAAGTCCACTTCGTGGGTAAAGACGACCGCCGCGGCAGGTATCCCTCCGATAACCGAGGCGTATGAGCCCTTCACGGCAGCCACCTCCATATTCTCGTTCAATGCCTTTGAGAAGACGACAAAAGCTCCACCATGATAGCGCGAGATCACACAAAAGACGATCGGCCCTTGAAAATTGGCGATCGCTCGACCGACCTCGGCCCCGTACTCGAGCTCGAAGTTGCGCATGGATTCCGGCGAGCCATCGAAGCCGGACAGGTTGGCGATTACGACCAGTGGCCGGTTGCCGCTTGCCGAGTTGATTGTTCGCGCGACCTTCTTGGCCGACATTGAGAACAGCGTGCCGGCTGTCCATTGCTCAGGCCCATCACCAGGGACGAAGCCGCTCCTGGGAATGGGGTGAGACTCGATGCCGAGCATGGCCAGCGGATAGCCCCCGATATGAGCATCCCATGCAACAGCAGTATCTGCATCGCGCATGTCGTGCCAGCGTTCGAGCGGCTGGCTGTCGGTGTCGATCAAGGCGCTCATGACCGAGCGGATGTCGAATGCCCGCTTGCGTCCGGCGTTCTTCTCATCTGAGAAGAGGTCACCGATGCAGGTGAGGCCACTATCTTCTGGCCCTGTACTGTGGTACGGAAAAACCCGGACGTCACGCGTCGCCGGATCGCTGGTCGCTGCGCGCCGTGGAAAGCGCTCGCCTGGTACTACATAGGTGTGATCATAATGGCGCATCAAGATCTGGCAGGCAGTAGCGAGGTCGGGAGCGAAATACTGTGCCTGGCCGTTAGGGCCCATAATGTGTTCATAGCCTCCGATGCCGTAATTATCCTCAGCCGAAACGCTACCCGAGTAGTCGAGGGATAGCTTACCGGTCAGAACCATCGCACCGTTGGGGGTCATGATAAGGATGCCACGGGTGTGCATGAGCATGGTGGCGGCGGCGTTCCAGTATGCCTGAGCACCGACATTGATGCCGTTGACGATCACGTTTATCTCACCGCCGGCCTGCGTGAATTCGCCGATACTCCTCAGGGTTCTGGCGACCCAGTCCATATTCTCGGTGCCGCTATCCATTGAGATCCTGGCCCCGGCTGAAAGAGCGAACCATTCGAGTGGTGCCCGCAGGCGCGCAGCCAGATGCAGCGCCTCGCTGATGAGCCGGCATTCGGGTTCGGCGACCGAGCCGAGGCTGCGGCTGGGATCGCCGAGCAGGATCACGCGGGTCATTCCTTCGGGATACTTGGAGGTGTAGTTGCGGATGACCCCGACGACAATTCCTGCTCTATTCTTTCCGTAGGGACGGTCGACGGGTACCAGCCGATTGTCCTCATCCAGGTCGTACTCGCTGAAATCGCCCGGGGGTAGCCAGGTTGACGCAGCTCCATGCTTCAGGGTAAGCATCTCTATCAACTCGTAGGGGTAGACGAGCCCGCGCCGGCGCAGCTGCACAACCTTCTGCCAGTACTCACTCAACGTCGTGATGGGCGTTTCAACCGGTGGACCTACTCTGAGGACCAGTTCACGACCACCAGGGCTCGAGATGTGCAGCATGCAGTCGTGCGGTTCAGCGGCTCCGGCTTCAGCGATCTTCGCATGCAGCACAATCCTCTCCAGGCCAAGCCCCGAGGTGGCGGGCCATAGTTCTCGCATGATTTCCAGGAACGCCTCTGGCTGCAAGCTCAGTGGCGGCCAGACGTAGAGCAGCACCCGGTTCCAGGGCAGGCGCGCGTGAACGGGCAGGTGGGACTGGTACAGGCGAATGCTCTCCAGCGCCTCCATCAGCATGCGTTCGAGATGGGGAAAGTGGACGATCTTGCCCGCTTCGTCCCGCAGGGGTGTCATATCACGCACCTCGGCGAGAGCGAACAGCCGCACATCCTTCGGATTGTCACGGGCGATGCCGTGGAACAGGTAGACATCCTCCGCTGAAGGCAGCCGTTCGATCTGAAAGTTTGCGAGCCGCCATATGTGGAGCCTCTCCCCCATCATAGGGTGAAACCCGCGGTAAAGTCGCTCCTCCTCGTAGCCGTTTTCACCCGGATGATAGGTGAAATGCTGGGTACCCGTCATGCCAAGGCCCTTACCCGGGGCGCTCACGGCAGCGACGATCCGCCGCGGGCAGGTGCGAGAAATGGAGGGGGGGATCGTCTTGTCGAGTATCGTACGTATCTCCTGCTCCGTTGTCCCGGCCTCGCTCAGGGGATGCGAGCACCAGGCATAGAAGTCTATGGCGACACCGTCCTCAACCGGGAAACGCTCGACGAAGCGGGCCACGCCTGAAGCCGCGGCAGCGAAATCTTCATAGCTACAGAACGTCGTCACGACGACGGTGCGCTCTCCGCTGTGATAGTAGACCGCTTGAGCGAAGGCCTGGCCGTCGATCGTTGTGCACATGAAACCCTCCAAGCGATGGATGCGGTAGTAGCGACGCGTGAGAGTTTCGAGCATGGCCAGGCGCATCTCGTCGTCAGAGGCGGGGAAGCGCCTGGAGATCAGGTTCTGCAATGGCTGTGGGCAAGCAACGAGTGTATCAATCCTTTCTTCGCGATCGGAAGCGAAAGGGCTTTTAGCGAGGTATGCGAGGTGCCCCCTCATCTCCTCGTAGATTTTGTTCCTGGCCTGTTCGAAGATTGGCCGCTCAAAGTAGCGGAAGCGAGCCTCGCGCGCGAGATCGTTGACAGCCGGATAGCGCCCCTGGGTCGCAGGTATGAGCCGGTCGAGGAGGGTACGCATTTCCGCGTGGGTAGAAGCTACTAATATATCGACATGCTCAAGGCGCCTCTCGAGAATGGCTATGATCGCGGCCAGGTGCTGATTGACACGCCGGTGCGACTTATATATCAAGAGTAGGCTCTCGTCGAGCTCGGGTGAAGGGTCAAGGCTCTTAACGCCATAGTGGATAAGCAGCCGCCGCAGTTTGTCCAGGAATGAAATCGAAAGCCTCTCCCGCTGAATATCACGCGAACGGAGATACGTAAGCAGGTCCTGTTCCGTGCTGTGTACCTGCACATCGGGGGCGTTGGCCTCCGCCGGATCTAGCTCGCGGCGGAAAAGCGCGCAGATATCGGCGAAGATTGAGAGGATCTCGTTCTCGCCGGCCAGCAGTTCCTGGTTGGCGGGGTCGATGATCCGGTACGTCGCCGTTTGCTCAGCGAGGAGCTGCCTGGCGGCGTCGGCATCAATGTCATGTCCGAGCACCTGGTAGCCCAGCGCCTCGAAGACTGCGCGGTAGCGTGACTGGAGGTCGTCCTGTTTAAGTTCTGCCGGCTGCCTGCTGTAGCCGAATTGAACTCGCTTGGCATCAAGCGGCATATCACTTCTGGCGAAGGGTTCAATTTGCAGTAGAGGCGTTCCTTTATCGACCTGGGTGTTGCTGCTGGCGAATACCCGGGTTACACTGCCCGCGAACGGAGATGTGATCGCCATTTCCATCTTCATGGCCTCGACAACGGCGAGTCGGTCTCCCGCGGCGACGCTGTCACCTGGCGCGACAGTGATCGAGACGACAACGGCAGGGGTAGGAGCTCTGACGATGCCTCCTCCCTCGTGCGTCATGTGGTGAGGGACGCCGTCGATCTCCACGTAATAGTCTGGCTCATCTATGGCTGAGAGCGCCCGGAAACGTTGCCCGAAGCACGTGATCCGCCATTGAAACGGCCCCAGTCGCTCGACGCGGACATCAATTCTTTGCCCTTCGGTTGTCACCTGATAATAGCAGGGACCCGGGCGTGAGACTGTGAGTCGATAGACTTGCCCGCCGTATCGTAGGTCGGTGGTCAGGCTGCTATCCATGCGTGCCACGGGGCGTCCACGGGCTGCGCTCGCATAGAAGCGGGCCTGTTCCACGAGTTGTTCCGCGTTGTAGACCTCGATAGCCGCCAGCAGCAGCGCAACTTCGGCATGCTGCCGGATCTGGCCAGCTGTCCTAGCAGGTAGCCGATCGAGCGAAAGGTTGTCGATGTCATTGGCGTCGAATGCGCTATGGTTCAAGAGATCGAGCAAGAATGCCTTGTTGCTCATTCCTCTACGAATGACGACTGCGCTTTCGGTTAGCGCCCGGCTCAACCGCGCTAGCGCCTCCTGGCGATCACGTCCCCAGGCTATGATCCTGGCGAGCCCCGTTTCGAAAGCGGGGGGGCCAATGTTCCCCTCCTCATAGCCGCTATCAACGCGCAAGCCGGGCCCGCCCGCAAGCCGGAACAACTCCAACCTGCCTGGACTGGGTGTAAAGCCATCGTCGGGGTCCTGCGCGCAGAGGTGAACTCCGACGGCGTGACCGATGATGGCCGGGGGCCCACCTTCAAGGTGAACGCCTCGCGCTACGTCTAACTGCAACTTGACCAGATCCGCCCCTGTAGTGATCTCTGTGACTGCGTGCCCGGCACTCAGGCGTGGAGTGAACTCCAGGAAGCAGAACCCCTGCCGGCATGGATCGTACAGGAACTCCACGGTTCCGGCGCCACGGTAGCCAGCAATCTGGCACAGCTGCTCCGCGGCCACACGCAGCACTGACTCCTGCTCCGGTAGCAGCACTGCAGAACTGGATTCCTCGAGTAGCTTCTGACCATGATGTTGAATTGTACAGTCGCGTATCCCGATAGTCCAGGTCGTCCCATAATTATCCGCCAGGACCTGCGCCTCGATGAGATGTGCCGCTGCGAGCATCTGCTCAAGAAACACGGCCGGGTCGCCGAATATGCGCTGGGCCTCGTTACGTGCACTCTTAAGCGCGCCTGCGAGTTCAGATGGTGATGAGACGCGGCGTATACCCAGCCCTCCAGAGCCGGCCGCTGGCTTGATCATGAGAGGATATTCGAGCCGCGCGGCGTGCTGATGCGCCTCTGCCTCCGTCTCAACCGGCCCGCCACTCCAGGGAAGGACCGGAATGCCTGCCTGCTCAGCAAGCTGCCTGGCACTGATTTTGTTGCCCAGGATTTCGCAGCGTTGCGGCATCTGGCCCGATGAATACGATCCCAAGCCGTTTGCAGAGATCAGCGAACCATGCATCTTCTGAGAGGGGGCCCCAACCAACCCAGGCTGCATCGACCCGGGCATCTTTCAGCGCTTGCTCGACGCGCGTAATATCCTGATAGCTGCCCTTGCGCTGGTCGGCGAGTGTCGCGGGTCCGATGCATAGCGCATCGTCTGCCTCGCGCACAAACATTGCCTGGCGGTCGGGCTCGGTGAATAACGCCACGGTTGAGATATTCAGATGCCGTTCACGCTTCAGCTCCCGCACGGCACGGATCAGGCGCATAGCGGCTTCGCCCCAGTTAACGATGGCGATTCTTGTGAAGTGGTTTTTCATGCAGCTTACCGAATTATCCTTTTATCTCCAGAGAATAGTGTCATATTCTCTAGCATCTCCGTTTCACGTTCATCGCCATACCCTCATTGCCTGGAATTTTACCAGTGTAGAGAAGACATCTCTCAATCCGGTCACAACAACGGCTAACATTCACTCGCCTCGCTCACAATCTTAGTCTATTCCCACCCTCACAATCGCACGCTCGGCAAGCTATCGCTGCTGCTGCAATCTTGTTCCCCTGCGTACTTATATATCTCACCCCATCATAGCTCCAACACGAGGGAGTTGCGTCACAGAGCAAACACCGTTCCTCCCGCTATCGTGAGGGTTTTGTGATGCGGGGTTCTCGGGTAGTGATGGAACTGTTATATGAAACTACTATGCTTGTATGGAATAACGAGAGAGGCTCGCGCCCTTCGGGGAAAAGGAGATCACCGAGTTGATAGTACGCGACATTATGACGACTACGTTAGTGACGGTAGAACCTGAGGATACCCTGAGCCACGCGGCTCAACTGCTGCGCCAGCATCAATTTCACCATCTACCCGTGGTGAGACCTGTGACAATGGCTGCTTCGCAGCGCCACACGTATACCACGCACAAGACCCTCTTCTTCGAAGGTGTTCTCACGTCACAGGATATTGAAATGGCGGCCGCGAGCGTTCCCCACGAAGCTGCGAGTGAGGTTGGACATAGATCGTGGCAGGAGCAACGGGTTGGGGAGGTCATGCGCCCCTCGCCCCTATGTATCACGCCCTTTACTGCTGTGAGTGCGGCCGCCCAGCTGCTCGTTGAGCGCGGGCTCCAGTATCTGCCTGTCGTCGAGTATCGGCAGTCAGATGCCAACATCCAGACAATCCTGGTTGGGCTGTTGACGCGCAGCGATCTGCTGCTTGCCTTCGCGCGCGCCATGGGGGCCTCTGAGCCAGGCGTGGACATGCATATCCTCTTTACGGCGGGGAATATGACCCCGGTGGCGCACGCGCTCCTCCTGGCCGCGGAATTACAGATCCCGGTGCAGGCCGTTTTTGCCGCACACCCCGGCAAGGGGGCGGGGACTGCCGCAACCATACGCCTGGGCACCATTCATCCCGCTCCTCTCCTGGCTCGCCTGCAGGAAGCCCGTATCCAGTACACCTTCGCGGAGAGCGCTCGAGGAGATGACGCCTATGTCTAGCACACCTGCCGATACACGCACGCGTCTCATCTTTGATGCCAGTGAACTGCAGTACGATTTTGGCGCCGATCACCCTTTTCAATCTCGCCGCCTGGTTGCGCTGATCGATTTGCTCGAGAGCAGCGGCCTGTGGCAGCGCGGCGATGAGCGCCAATCCCTCCCCCTGCGTCCAGCCAGCCTGGAAGAATTGAGCTTGATCCACACACCTGAGTATCTCTCTGCTGTCCAGCAATTGAGCAGAGCGGAAGCAGAGCAAGGCGCCTCGCGCGAAGAACAGGCACAGCGCGCCTACCTGGCCCAGGAATACGGCTTTGCAGAGGGAGATACGCCGGCCATCGCAGGGATGCATGAGGTGACAGCGCGTATCGCTGGGGGCACGCTCGTCGCCATGCGCACGGTGATGGGACTGGATGACGGTCAACCATGTGCGCCTGAAGACCGCCCGCTGCACATCTTTCATCCGGCAGGGGGGCTGCATCATGCGTTGGCTGAGCGGGCTTCGGGCTTCTGCATCTATAATGACAGTGCCGTTGCCATTGCCAGTGTGCTGCGTTCCAGTGAAGCCAAGGTGCTCTATATCGATTTCGATGCGCATCATGGCGACGGGGTCCAGCGCGCGTTTTACGATGACCCGCGTGTGATGACCATCTCGCTGCATGAAACGGGGCGCTATCTTTTCCCCGGGACAGGCGATGTCCTCGAATTAGGCAATGGCCTGGGGCGTGGCTATTCGGTCAATCTGCCGTTAGCGCCATTTACCGAGGATGATTCCTACCTCGAGGTGATGAACGCCTTACTGCCGCCGCTCGCCATATCATTTGGCCCCGACGTCATTATCAGCCAGCATGGCTGCGATTCCCATGCCTGGGACCCGTTGACCCATCTTGAGCTGACCACGCGCAGTATCCAGGCACAGATGCGCAGCGTCCACCACCTGGCCCATACCTATTGCCATGGCCGCTGGGTAGCGCTGGGCGGCGGAGGGTATGCTCAGTTTCGCGTCGTGCCGCGCGTCTGGAGTATTCTATGGGCGGAAATGTCGGAGCAGGCCCTGCCTGAGCACCTGCCTGAGCCATGGGTTGAGCGCTGGCGTCCCGCCTGGGAAGCGATCAAGGAGCAAGAAGAGCTGGAACAAGAGCTGGCGGGAAAAGCGTCGTTCAACACCGACTTCCCCACCACATTTGAGGATCGCGCCAAAGATTTCCCTGCGCAACCGCGCAGGTTAGCCATCAGCTTCGAAAATCGGCGCGTGGCTACCATGCTGCGCCAGCTTGTGCTGCCATCGCCCATCCGTAAAGTGTTCCCCGCCGCGCGGCGGTACTCTCCTCTGGCCAACCTGTATGATCTGCTGCATCCCGCTGGCGCCGCTTCAGCGCAAAGTGAAGTCTTCCAGACGCCCAAGGGAAGCATCTTGCTGCGCGATTTCTGCCCATCGTCCCTGGTCGAACGGCTGACAGCCGACAGCGGGCTGCACGCCTTTGCTCGCCTGCCGGAGCAAGAGCACCAGCTCCTTGTGGATATTGCCGGCAGCCCGGACTGTGCCCTGATCCTGGCGCATACGCCTGAGGGGGCAATCGTAGGGGAAGTGACCCTGACCTTTGGCGACGATTGGTGGGAGGGCCTGGATAATGTGTACGAGGTCACTATCGAGGTGAGTGCGAATTGGCGCAAGCTGGGTCTGGCAAAGAAATTATTGGCCTTCGCACTTGAATCGGAGACCCTGGAAGACATGATCCTCTTTGCCATGGGCTTATCGTGGCATTGGGACATCGAGGGCATGGACATCACTCCCCGCCAATACCGCAAGATGTTTACGCAGCTCTTCGCCTCACAGGGCTTTAGCGAGTACGCGACGACCGAACCCAACATCAATCTGGAGCCGTCCAACATTCTGCTCGTGCGCATAGGGAAGCGCGTTGACCAGTATGTAGCCAACCGCTTTCTGCGGCGCCTCGGCAGTTCCCCACACCTGACAGGGCTTTAGGAATGGCCCCCTGGCGAAATTCACCGGCGGGCCATTCCTGATACATTTAAACATGTTTTGGCTCCTTTTACAGGAGTACCTCGCTCACGCTGCGACGGGGTGTGGGCGCAACCTCTGGCCCGTAGCCCATGCGCACAATCAGCTGCGGGAAGCCTGCTCGCTCTAGCGTCCGGTGGAGCATATGCCGCACATCAGGGACCTCAACTGCTTGATTTAAGAACGACGCCCAGATCCCTCGCGAGCGCGCATACAGGAGCACGTGTGCTAAGGCCTGCCCGGCTATCAGCCAGTCGTAGGCCGTATCTACATCTGTCCCCAGCACCATCAGCGCAGGGGATCCCGTGGCTAGCTGGCGAGTGCTGGCCGCCTGCCCATCGCCCAGATCGAAGCTGCGCCCGGCCCTCAGGTACACCTGGGAGATCAGCTCGCGGAAGTTGAGCGCGTATCCTGGGATCCCATCCTGGCGCTGACGACGGCTGGGGCGGGCCCAGGCCAGCAGCTCGCGACGAAAGTGTTTATCCTCCCATTGCATTTGATCGCCCAGGGCAATCAGGCCGGCCACGGCGGTGCGCTCCTCCTCCCCCTGCACGATGGAGAGCCAGGCTCCTTCCGCGTGCGCCGCCTCCTGCAGGGAGGTGAGCACATCGGCCGCCACCTGGCGCTGCTCAAACGCCTGGCGGTTGGTTCGCCGGGTGGTGATGGCGGCGAAGAGGGCCTGCTCTTCTGGCGTCGCCTCTCTGCGAGCGCCAAGCTGGAGGCTGGCCAGGAGATCCGGGTCATCACGATCGGGAAGGGTTGTGACCGTTCCCACGTATCCGAAGTGTCGCAGAGCTATGCGCAGATGAAAGAGTGCGGCGCCGCAACTGATGGTTAATTCGCGGTCATCGGGGTCGATGACGGGCAGCGCGCGTGTCCGATCCGCGTACAGTTCAACCCGATCAGTCTCAATCCTGAACAGCCAGGGCTGCGAGTTATGAGTGGAAGGGGCGAGGACAGCATAGGTGAGCAGGAAGCAGAGTTGCTCGGCCGGCGTTGCCTCGACAGGAAAATCCGTTTCACAGACATCCCAGGGATGTGGATGCATGGTAGACATGCTGATCTCCTTCCATGGCCTGCTTCAGTCCAGCTGCTCTGTCAGCCTGCCGGTCTCGACCAGCCAGCGGGCGAACTGCAGGTGGCGCAGGTCGAGCGCAGCCTGATCCATCTCGCCTCTGTCAGCGTAGGCTCTGCGCAGCCTCCATAACAAATTGATTGCTTGCGTAGAAAACCCCGACCTCTGCAACATCTCAAAAGCTTCTTCGTGATTTATGCGATTCTGATTCATCAGGACCCTCCTCGGCGGGCGCACAGCCCCGGTGGTGCAAGAAACGTACTCCAAGCCGGCTTTCGTTAGAGAAAAGGATAGCGTCCTGAAATCACAGCGCGGTCTCGGCGCGCTGCCCTCTCCTCACATTTCGTACACAGCGCGCAAACTGGCGTCGCTGGAGAGATGGTCGGTGCGCAAGGACATCCTGGCCCCTTGTGATCGCTCCGAGATGGCGAGGAGACCGACCGTGACTTCAATGTGAGGATCGACTGCTAGTATTAGGTACGGTGGAGCAAGGTGCAAGGCGACAGGATGAGCTGTCGAACTTTGCCGTAGGGATGCCACGCAGAGGTTGCCATTCATCGTTGTAAGGCGATCTCTGCGGGGAGAATTATGACTAACCCCGGTTGTCATGCTGCGCCGGGGCGCTCGACGTTCTGGGAGGAAGGTCCGGCGAAGAAAGGCTATGACAGCCGGAGGTAACCAATGTCTAAATCACATGTCATAGTGATAGGTGCCGGATCTACCGGTGCGGCGACGGCGCACGACCTGGCGTTGCGCGGCTTACGCGTCACCGTCCTCGAGCGGGGGGAAGTGGCATCTGGCACGACGGGCCGCAATCACTGCCTGCTTCATTCAGGTGGCCGCTATTGCGTCACAGATCAAGAATCCGCCATTGAGTGCATCGAAGAGAATACGACCCTGCGCAGCATCATGCCGGATCTGCTGGAATTGAACGACGGCCTCTTCGTTGCTCTCTCGGAAGCTGATCTCGCCTTCAAAGAGCGATTTCTGGAGGGCTGCGCAGTTTGCCATATCCCCGCCCATGAAATTTCCATCAAGCATGCGCTTGAAATGGAACCTTTCCTGAATCCCAGGTTGCTTGCCGCGGTGCAGATCCCTGATGGCGTGTTCGAGCCTTTCCGTTTTTGCCTTGCCTTCCTCATGACGGCGCGTCTGAACGGCGCCGTCGTGCACAGGTACACGGAAGTAACCGATATCCTCTGTTCAGGACAGAGCGTGACGGGCGTGAAGGTCAGGGACCGTCGGACGGGTAAAAGTGAAACCATGGGGGCAGATCTGATCGTCAACGCGGCCGGTCCCTGGGCGGCGGAAATCGCCGCCCAGGCGGGCGTGCAGGTCCCTGAGACGCCAACGGCAGGTGTGATGGTCACGCTCGACTGTCGACTCAGCAATATGGTTTTGAACCGCCTCAACAAGCCGTCCGATGGCGATATCATCGTGCCCCAGCGCGCGACCTCGACCATCGGCACCACCTCCTGGGTGGTCGAAGATCCAGACTTGATCCCGATCCCGCCCGAGCACGTGGCACGGATGATCGACCAGGGGGAGCAACTGCTGCCCACCGTCCGAAAAATACCCATGCGTGCGAGAATGGCTGTCGCTCGCCCCTTGATTGCCAGGGGCAGTGCGGATGCGCGCGAAGTGAGCCGCACCTTCGAGTGCTTTGATCACGCGCACGACGGTGTAAATGGCTTCGTCACGATCGCCGGGGGGAAGACAACGACCGCGCGGGCGATGGCTGAGCGTGTCGCCGATATCGTCTGCCACAAGCTTGGCAGCGAAGCAGTATGTCGCACGCGCGATGTACCGCTCGCCTCGTATCGTTTATTCTACCAGTGAGGTCTGCTATGAAAACGCTCGAAGTTCCGCTGCAAATTTTTCGCTACAAGGAAGGTAAACAGCCCCATTACGATACATTCACCGTGCGGGTAGCAGACACGGCGCATGTGATCGATGCCATCGATGTCGTCTGGGCCAAGCATGATCGCAGCCTTACCTTTCGCCGCGCCTGCCACCACTCCTCTTGCGGTTCGTGCGCTCTACGCATCAATGGCGCCGAAAAGCTTCCCTGCATCGCGCGCGTGGCCGATGAATGGGACGGGCACAGTCCGCTGCGCCTCGATCCGCTGCGCAACTTTCCGATCATCAGCGACCTGGTCGTGGATGTTAGTGGCTTTTTCCAGCGCCTGTCGGCAGCAAATATGGCGATCACCTGCGACGCCGAGCCGACTCTACCACTGACCGTCGACGACCTGCCCGCGGGGGTGCAGCCCAAAGCGGTCGAACGGCCTGATAATCTGTCGCGCTTCAACCGCTTCGAGAATTGCATTGAGTGCGGCATCTGCATGAGCGCCTGTCCAACGATGGCAGCCGACGACAGGTTTCTGGGGCCGGCAGCCCTGGCGGCGATATATCGCGCCCTTGACAAAACCGATGATCCGCAAGAAAAGGCGCGCTTGCTGGCGCTGGCGAATGGCGAGCACGGAGTGTGGCGCTGTCACAGCGCCTTCGAATGCTTGGAGGCTTGTCCGCAGGCTGTTGATCCGGTGGGCAAGATAATGGCGCTGCGCCGCGAACTCATCGCGCAGCGCTTCAGTAAGAAGAGAAGGAGAAGGTAACGATGGCGACACTCAATTATCCCAAAGTACGCCGGGCGGGCCGCTGGTTCGACATACGGCGGCGCAAGCTGGGTATGTGGGCATACGCCCTCAATCGCATCACCGGCATTGGACTGGTGGTCTACCTGTACCTGCACCTGGCCGTGCTGAGCCTCTTGACGCGTGGTCCAGGCTCGTGGAATGCCTTTGTGTCGCTGGCGCGTTCGCCTTACGTCCTGGCGCTCGAAGTCATTTTAATTGCCGGTGTCCTCATTCACGGGCTCAATGGTCTGCGCGTGGCGCTGACAGGCTTTGACGTAGGTGTCAAGGCTCAAAAGGCACTTTTCGGCATCCTGATGCTTGCAGCCGTCGTCGCACTGGGAGCAGCGGCGCTGAAGATCTTCGGAGGTTAAGTCATGGAAAATCCCTTTGCAAAGGAGCCAAAAGCAACCTCGACCTGGCTCTGGCAGGTTTGCAGTGGTGTTGGCCTGCTGGTATTGCTTGGCATCCATCTCGTCGCGCAGCACTTCATCGCCAGAGGAGGGCTGCGGAATTTCGCAGATGTGGTGGCGTACTTGAGCAATCCGATCTTTCTCGTGCTTGAATTGCTGTTCCTGGTTTTCGTGACCTTCCATGCTATGCTCGGTGTGCGCGCGATTTTGATGGATTTCGGGCTTTCCAACCGTGCTGAAAAGCGGCTGAGCCAGGCGCTCACAGTGATTGGAGCGCTGACGGTGGGATATGGCCTGTGGCTGACGTGGGTCATCATCCATTAAAACCGAGCTGTCAACCCGAAGCCACGATCTGAAGATCGTTGGGCACGGGACCACTATTGCTATGAGGCCTAGGACTTCAGGAAGGACAGTTTCGTTCGGTAGCAGGTTAACAACCTACCCGTGAGCAGCGAGCAATCAGAAATATGCTCCTGGGCTCTAGCATACCATATCTATCACTGCCGAAACAGATATAATACGGTGGAGAATGATTAAAATCGCGAGCGATTTTGCTCAGCTTGTTTTACCACCTATACTGATGGAGATATGTTAATAGTTGCCTATTTTAGTATGCCACAGTGGTGTTCAAGAGCCTTAAGGCATGCATGCTTCGTGAAGCTGTTCGCGTCACATGGGCTCTATTTTTTGTCACCGCTCCATCGTGCATTTCAGAGGTCGGTTGTATGACTACATTTGTAACAGCCATGTGGATACATGGCAACGCCGTTGTTGTCGAGCATTCAGAGCATCTTCTAGCTCTGGATCGCCGAGGATGGGGTACGGAGTGCCAGCTGCAGCGTGGAACCAAGAGTTGGTTTCATATTGCTATCCCGACGCCAGTAATCATAAACGACCAGCGTCTTCAATTGGTCAGGGCCTTTCTCTTTTTCAATACTCCCCAAGGGGATGGGCATATCAGCGAGGTGCATTTATATGATGGGTCCAACAGGCTTGAGGGGTTTGAGAACCTCTCTCTTACGGGAGATTGCCGGACCTTCGTGAGTGGGTATAATACGTTTGCTCTTCCCAGCCCTCGCTTACTCTATTGCGGGCTGAGTTGCTCATTTCTATTCCACGCCTTTATCCGCTCTGATGAACCTTTGCGCCCAACTTATCTCTCGATAGCTGCAGCGGGGGGAGACTTCGTCGTAGAAGCGTAAATATTCGGAAAGCTCTCTTTCCAACCATTTTGTCGATGGCCCGGACACTTATTGTTCCCAATGATTCTCAAAGGCCCCCTCTTGCGAGAAGTCAAAAAGCTAAGTGATGTGCTGATGCCTCTTGAGGACTGGTGCGAATAGATCGCCCAGCCGTTCGACTGTAGCAACATGCGAATTACAGCGTATACGATGCATCGCGTACGCTGTAATACTACCATGGCATGCAATCAGCGTCAGTGGTTCTGCTGGCAAAGTGGCGCGGAAGTACCTGTCTGTCTCAAACGACAAATATCAGCGTCAGAGATACACCAACCAGAAAAACGGCTATCCATGGATCATACCAGCTTGTTCCTAGCCACGATAAATTGATGTGGAGAGAATAAGGAAAATTCAAGTATGTCAAGAGGGCTAATAGCCCTCCGATCAGTAAAGCACAGAAGTAGGCGAGCAAAAGCCCATCAAGATGGCCTTTCATACCGCGTATGCCCTTGCCGAGAAAACCTCCAATAAGCGTCAGTATTATTAGTGACAACAGCAGAAAAAAAAGATTAATGGGAATAAGGTTTGTAATGCTGATGACAGCTGGTGAGGCAGGAAAAGTGACTGCTTTCGCGAAATAGAGGACAATCAATATTGCACATACAGCGAGCAACTGCAAGAGAAATTTTCCGAAATCCATGCGAGCCTCCTAATAACGAACACTTCCAGGCTGAGAGCAGCCATTTATAATCTTTCCGCGCTACTACGACTCCTGCAAGCGAAATGTTTCTCTACTTTTTTATACTCCAGATACTTAAAGCAACTGCCAGATTAACACTGTTTGAACAAAGGAGTGTTTAGGGAGCCTGTGTCATGGTTCTCGTTAACATCGTGACACTTTCTACCTGGCTCTCCTGTCTCAAAGCATGTGCAAACTCCTGCACCTGGGCAAAGCGCTGCTTTGGATCCTTGGCAAGAGCCTTCAGCACAATCTGTTCAACGGCAGGCGAGATCGATGAAACATGCTCGCGCAAGCGCGGCGGAGACGCCGACAGATGTTGCAGACAGACCTGCAGGCTTGTGCCCCGGAATGGCACCTGGCCGCAGAGCCATATATAGACCATTACAGCTAAAGCGTACTGGTCACTTGCTGGCAGCGGGTTGCCACTGATCTGCTCGGGAGCCAGGTACAGCGGAGTGCCGACTAACTTATTGGCGCTGAATTGAGTGCTCCCTGCTGCAGTGATAGGGCAGGCAATGCCGAAATCGGCGAGCCACACCTCCTTACCGGGACCGAGCAGCATATTCTCTGGCTTGACGTCACAGTGGATCAGTCCGTGATCGTGCACATACTTCAACGCGCTGGCAATCTGCAAGACGGCAGGCATGATAGCGCGTAATGGCAATGGCACCTGCGGTGGGAAGAATTTTTGCAGAGTCCCCCCGGGCGCATACTCCATCACCATGAAAGGGGTACTCTTCCCCCAGCCAAAATCCAGGACTCGCACGATGTGGCTATGCCGTAGCTGAGCATGTATGTGTGCTTCAAACTGGAAGCGCTTCTTCTCATCGTCACTGGCTCGGCAGAGATCTAAGAGCTTGAGAGCTACTTCGATGTTGAGATAGCTATGTATCCCCAGGTAGACGTTGGAGTAGCCACCCTGTCCAATCTGGCGGATCAGTGTATGGTTACCAAACCGTTGCTGGAGCAGGGAAGCTTCTCTCTCCCCAGTATCGATAAGAGAAGACACGCTACTGTCGGTGTGGATTTCTCTTCTTACTATGCATGCAGGTTCATGTTCCATATATGGCCGGGGGTGTTCTTGCGGCCGTGGATCGCCTCTCTTCTGAAGGAGAGTCTTTTGTAGCGGCTTGCTTTCAGGTGCATCATCGCTATACTCAGCTTCTCTCCCGGGCTTCGTTTCACGTCTTTGCGCCTGTTGAATGAGCTCCTCCTGGCTCAAAAGTATCGTACACAGGAGCAGCCTGGCCAGATAGAAGAGTATGCCGTACACCAACATAGCTATGAGCGTTGCCCATTCAAAGCTGCGAGTTCCATTGTGATCAAATGCCAGGCCTGGCACAACAGGCACGGGACGTTCAAACGGGTAAAGCAAGAAGCCGGTTAGTTGATAGAGGAATGCCGTTAGCGAGTTCAATTGTTCAGCCCCGCTAAACCTCAAGAGAAACCACAAAAGACAGTTTAGTTCCAATGCAAGCAAGGCCCAGCGCATAAATCCGACAAACTTAGGGTGATCAAATATCAGGAACTTGCCCATGTCAATCGTGGATACCTTCCTTTTCTGTTGCTCCAGCAAGGTCATACAGGTCCAAGAAACTTCACCTTTGCTTACCTGCACCTAAAGCATTTGAACTTCTCTCTCTAGTGTACAGGCTCGCGAACGATATCACATCCTTAAATCACGCTATTTTCGCCTGCATTTATAGGTGAAGCAATATCCAGCCAGAAAGCAAAATGTCCGCGGATAGAGTGGCATTCTTCGTATAGTCATATGATGCCAGTAGCAATCGCTTCGAGTGGGATGGGAGGGTTTTTATACGTGCTGCCGGCGAGGGTGGCTTCTCAATATGATGAGGCATAACTGATGAGATAATCGCTCGCTGTTATGAGATCGTCAAAATATATGTGCAGCAGATTGCTGTGGCTGTTGCTATACAGGATTGTGCATGACCATGATGAGGGTCTGGCTTCCGGCACGCTGCAGATCGCGCAAGACTTCCAGCACCTCGTTACCTGTTGTGCTTGTTTCGCCTGGTTGCTACCCGCTCAAAATAACCTGAATGTGCGGCTTCTCCTGCGGGTTTTCCGGGTCGACATACACGACGGCGCCGGCAGAGGGTGACTGCATCACGATCTTACCGGGCTCTTCACCAGGCTGTCTGGCGCACTCGTCGATTATCTCAATCTCCATGCCGTGCGCTTCTGCCCGCTCAAGCGCCGTCAACAGGTCTAAGGACCGCAAGTCCGGCACGCCCCGCATGGTCGACTGCACGCTGCTAAACCACTCCTTCAGCTCATCCTTGCGATCATTCTTTGCCTTGATTTTATCGACCTTTTCCTTAAAATTCTTGATTTCGTAGATCTTGTCCTGGATGTAGAGCGCGTGCGAGATGCTGCGCATACTAATATTGGGATTATTCCCCTGTGTCTCGATGAACAGATTGCCGATATCCAGAGCAAGCTGGAAGACGTTCGGGCTTCTCACTTCAATCTTACTGATCTTATCATAGGTCGTGGTGTCGCTCTGCTGAGCCAGGATGACAAATTTACGATTAATGTCAATAATACGTTTATTGGTCAGAATAAATATATCATCGATATAGTTGATGATCGCCAGACCAATCGGGACCAGGAAGAAGAAGAAGGCGATGGTCAGCAGGTTGAAATCGGCTTTCAACGTCAGCGCGGCGAAGAGAGTTGCCAGCAGCAGCAGCACAGGTATGATCAACCTGAATGCCAGCACCAGCCACGAACGCCGGACATACATCACGGTATACTCTTCCGCGTCATAATGCACATCGCTTGTAAGGCGTAGAGGGCCGCCAAAACGACGCAAGGGGCCGCGCGCTTTTGTTGCTGAGCGCAGGTGTTCATATTTCAGATCGGCATCCGGCAACTGCGGCAGAGACTCTTTTGCGCTTAACTTTCCCAGCCTGCGGGCCGGGGCGGTGTCAGGCAGCGGTAGAGGTGGCCCGGGAGGCTTTGCGGCATGATAGCTCTGTCTGATGCCCTCGATATCCTCGCGTACACTCTTCGGATTGGGCACATTGCGTAAGATAAGAGCCTTTCCGCCCGCCAGGTAGACATGCACCGTGCCATAGGATAAAAGCATGCCCAGCGAATGCTGGTCCACACTAACCTGCTGGACTTTATCCAGTGTAGTTTCATCACGGGTGGGGGTCAAAAAACCACGCCAGGCAAGCACACGTTTATTGGTGACAATATACACGTTGGCCCACCAGAGCGCAAAAATACGGTAGATGCCATAGAGACCTGTGGCGATGAGGGCAAGGCTACAGATCAGATCGAGGACCGGGTAGAGAGATGCCGCTAGCGCGTTGCCGCTAGCGAGCCAGGCCACCAGGCCCGTAAAAACCAGGGTCAGTAGGAACGGCACGACTGAGCGCACATAGAAAATCGGGTGTTCGCGCACAATGCGCCGCAGCTTCTCATCCTCTTGCTGGCCGACGAAGCGTATTGTTTTGCCCGGCCCGCGTCGGAAACGCCGCAGGGTGACATGTGTACGTACCGGACGCCAGTCATCAGATTGCACGTGCTTGTTGACTCTCATCCGTGCACCTCGGCCAGTCGCTGGGGCCTTCTTTAGGCGCCGCCGCTTATTTTGACACTCACTACGATAGAAATTTCTGGAATACTAGCGGTGGTAAGAGAAAGCAAGTACAAAAAGAGGCTGCTACCTGCATTAGAAGCATATTCAGCCCGGTTCTTTGTACCTTGTGTGCTTAGAACACCTATCGTTACATTCAAGTGTAGGGTATGAAGCGTGAAAATACATCCTTAGAATATACTATTTTCACCTGCTGAACACGCTGCTATCGATCAAAAGGTTGCATTACAGCCTATGTTGATGAGCGCGAGCAAGCCGAGATGCGCATACGTGGTGAGGCCTCGCAAGCCAATATGGAGAGGTCGATCCAAGCTGATAACGCGGTAATTGCCAACTTTCCTGACATCACCTTTGGCGTTCATATCTATCGATCAGCTCGCTCTCAGTCCACAATGTGGCTTTGCCTCGGAATTGGGTGGGAATTTGTTGAGCGAGGAGGAACAGTGGCGCAAGCTGGATGTCATGCTCGAGACGAGTGCGCGCGTCTGGCGTGTGACCCGTGAGCAGCTCCAGCCTGACCCTCTCGAACTCAATGAGAACAATGCTAGCGGCTAGCAGAGCGCTGTGAAGCGGAAGCCCGCCGTACCTGGTGCTGTGGCTCCGTATCCGCGAAAGCATGTGCTTTGTGCTTACCAGCGGTTCTAGCGTAGCCTGACCGCTGTCCTGCTACTCTCCTGTCATCCCTTGCCTTGCCGGAATATGCGCGCTCTGGTGTTTCGCTGGTATCACTCTCTTGCCGTCGCCTTTGCATGACGGGCCCCTTATGGTCGTCATACTTTGGCCGAGCAGGTCTGCTGTGTTCCTGCGTTGCCACAGCCTCTGGCCCTGCGAGCGGTATTGTCACAATGGCCTCCTCGTTGATAGCGAGCCGCTGCAATACGCCTGTCTGCCCTAAATTGCGCGCCATACGCCGCCATGTGGGTACATCTGATGGTGCCAGCAGCGTAATCGCCTTGCCCTGTCGCCCCATTCTGCCCGTGCGGCCAATGCGGTGCGTAAAAAGATCGCTCGATTCCGGTAGCTCGTAATTGATGACCTGGTAGATCCCTTGAATGTCCAGCCCGCGGGCGGCTACGTTTGTGGCGAGCAGTGTCTGCACCTGCCCGTGGCGAAACGCAGTAAGCACCTCTTCACGCGCACGCTGGCTCTTGTTGCCGTGTAAGGTTCCTACTGTAAACCCGAGCTTGTTGAGCTGTTTTCCTAACTTCTCGACACCGTATTTCGTTCTGCCAAAGATAAGGCTGCTTTCTCCCTGCGTGGAATGCAAGAGGGTACAGAGCGCCGCCATTTTCTGTTCCTGCGGTACCTGGTACGCAATCTGCTCAACCGTGCTTTGCGCGCCCCAGACTGCTGTAATGTCAACTTTGAGCGGATTTTTGAGGAATTTTTTCTGTAGCTGCGCAACCCAGTCCGGTATTGTCGCTGAAAAGAGCGCCGTTTGACGCGTGTCAGGCGTGGTTGCCAGTATCTCTTCTACAACTGGCGCGAAACCACTATCCAGCATCTGATCAGCCTCGTCCAGCACGCACATGCGCAGCTGGTTCAGCACTAAACTGCCACGATCGAGATGGTCCTTTACCCGTCCTGGCGTGCCCACGACGATCTGCGCTCCATAGCGCAGCGCTGAGATTTGATTCCCGTAGGGTCGTCCTCCTACCAGCAGTGCCGTCGAAAGCCTCCGGCTGGTCGCCAGCTTGCCAAGCACTGCGTGTACCTGGACAGCCAGCTCGCGCGTTGGCACGAGTACCAGCGCCTGTATGCTACGTTTGTCCCTGGCTAACCTTTCCACCAGGGGTATGCCATAGGCAAGCGTCTTGCCCGAGCCGGTTGCTGATTGCCCAACCAGGTCGTTGCCGGCCATCAGCGCCGGAATGGCCTCGGCCTGAACAGGCGTAGGCTCTGTAATCTCCATTTTTGCCAGCACCGCGTGTGTCGCGGGTTGCAAAGAGAAGTCATGAAATGAGGGCATGAAAAATCCTTTCGGCCAACGCGCCCCTTGCGGGCGCAGTATAGCTCCTTGCAGGCACAGAGCCAGCAGGGAGTACCAGGAGCAGGCCGTAGGATACGGAAGCAATGCCGGCTCGGCTGATATCAAGTACGAACGTGCGTGCAGGAAGAGATTATTCTACAGAGGATTGCTCAGAGCTCTTTAGCATCTTTATCATGGAACAGGATACGCTAGCAGCCTGCTCCATGCCATGCAAACAATGATAACTTTCTGAGTGTACCACTTCGGGAGCTAAACGTCAAGCCAGGCTGGAAAATGTGCCTGTTCATGCGCAAGCCGGGCTTGATCAAGCCCGGCTCAGTGATAGTCAGCTGCTGACGTAAGTAATCTATAGTAGTTCAGGAAACCATCTCGTTCAGTGTCAGGCCCACCTGACTGTGTCTGGAGGTCTGCTCTCACTTGTTTCACTGATGATTTGAGACTGATTGACCATATGGGGGAAACCATCATGGCAATCGATAAGATACCTTGATAAATCGTCGTTGGTATATACTTTACCAGAAATAGTATGGTAGCGCCTTGATGCATATGTACGCTTCGTTTGTAACTTGCCTGGTGGAAGAATGTAGATGATCTCTCCGCTGTACTTCCGCTCATATTCCTCAATTGTGACCGAATCACCAAGGAGATACTCACCTGTTTGAATTGGCCCAAAAAACTTTGCTAGCTGTTGTTCATCCTCCACATCGAGTTGATATTGCTCATAGACGCGCTGTCTATTTCTGATAAATTCAGCGATAGCTATGCGCTCATCAGTCTCCATTGTGAGAACCCAGAGGCTCAAAAACTCCTGTGGCTGCACCACATCAACAGGCTTCCAGATCAGGGCCTTGAGGTCTGGTCGAGCGTGAATGGCTGCGATAGCGGCGTGTTCGAGCAGTTTGATCTGAACTCGACGAAGGATGGATGCGCTATCTTGCTGGGAGAGGTCTAAGAGATCAGCTATCTTGATCGTATTCACAGTCACCCATGCCCGCATTCCAGCGCTTTGCCAGTCAACAGGATCAATGGTGATAGAAAGTTTTTTGCATATCTCCGTTACCTGTTGTGTTTTCTGGCACGCCTCTTTTTGCTCCTCAGCAATATTTCTATGTGAGTAGGGCATGGTTTGTGACTCCTCCTGAGATAGGTGTAAAGCCTGCTCTCTTCTCTATTTGAATTTTCACTCCAGCTGCCATCTTCTCCCTCTATGTTGCACCGGTCTAATGGATGGATGTCCAAAGTAGCCAGCACTGGAGTATCGTATGGAACAGGCTTTCAAACTTCCGTAAGCCGTGAGGTGATCCAGCACAATCTCCTCGCCATGCCTGCGCCGCCTTATTTCTATGCTTAAACCTTTTTCTGGTGGATCTGCCATATGTCTCACTCCTACAGAGGCGATGCCAGAAGCATTCTCCTTGATGACGATGGTGTTTACTGGACCTTTTGAGTTCAAAAGGGCTGAGCCTGGCAGTTGCGCGGAGAGAAACCTCTGCAACTACATCACAGGTAACAGGAAGGGCAGAAGTTAAATCATATTTTAATTTCTTAAATATATAATATCATAATTCAAGTAAGTTGTCTACAAATTAAAAATAAAGAAAATGAGCAACTACCCGCCGTTGTTACTATGTGAACATGACTACGGAAGCGGCGGAGCGTCACTCAGCTGTGGTAGTTCAAGCGTCTCATAGTACTCTGTCCCCGGTGTAGGACGTTCCGGGTTCTCGAGAGGCCACCACCAGAGGCGCTGATAGGTACTCTTCACTTCTGGATCCCAGTGAAAGCCAATCTCGCCAATATTCGCATACCCGAAGATATATGCGCCCGCTTTCCACTCGCCCAGCCACTGCTCACGCTGAAAGAGTTTCTCCTTCAGTTGCTGTTTGCGCTTTTCCAGTTCCCGCTCGATGAATTCAGTTCCTGTGTAAGAGATCGCGCTTGACAGTGCCAGTATCCCAGGCAAAGAAATCGAGCGCAGGCATCTGCGTGTGTCGTAGCAGATGGTAGAGAAGCGGGTACCCGGCAGCGAGCATGCTATCGATCGAGGAAAGCACTTCGTTGCCAATGGAATGGGGTTTGAAAGTCGCCATGCAGAAGCCTGATCTGATCCAAATCTCGAGTGGCAAAGGGAATGTCCTGATTTCCTGCAGCAGTATAGAGGACAGTATAGAGGGAAACAAGCTCAGTAGCATCCCTCAATGGACAGATCTTTGCTTTCACTCCTGCGAGTGAGAAGAGGAGCTCGCTGCCAGAGACATGAGAGGGTCCCCTTAAAGACCCGTTTCAGTGGGAGGCGCAGGAAATACGCATCAGTAGAGACGAGATGCATAGAATATATTGCACGATCAATATTGCAATGCCTAATAAATATGTATATTTAGTACATGACATCAAAAAGTATTGTATCGCTTCTGTGAGAAACGGTTTCTACGAGCGTCAATGCGTTGAGAGATGTCGACACAGGAGCATACCAGCATGAGAATTTATGTAGGGGGATTGCCCTATCAAACAACCGAAAAAGACCTTATCGCTCTGTTCGAACAGGCTGGACAGGTCAGCGGAGCCTCGGTCATCACCGATCGCGACAGCGGGCGAAGCAAAGGCTTTGCTTTCGTCGAGATGAACGACGAACAAGAAGCGCAAGCCGCCATTGAGCGGCTCGAACGGCACGCGCATCGGAGATCGAACTATCATGGTCAACGAGGCACGTGAGCGCCAAACGACAGGTAGCAGAGGGTCCCAGGGAAGAGAAGGGCAGTCAAACAGAGGCTCCTGGGACAACCGCTACTAAACTTCGGCGCGCGATCTGCATAGCATAGCAGGAAAACGGCGGGAATTCTTGGGAAGACATCAGGCTAGCGGTTGAGCTAACCTGGTGTTTTTGTTTGCACCTTTGCCTCCATCCTCCTCCCCGGCGTTCCCATCTCGCTTTGAGAGCGTGTAGTATGCGCGTCCCTGCTGATCCGTCCGACGGTAAGCGGCACATGTTCACGTATAGCTGTTCTTCTGCGGAGCTAAGCAGCAGGGTTATCGGAGATAACGGCGCTTTTCGGTCTACCTTCTTTTGCTTCCAGGGGTTTGCTGAGATCTCCCCTGGCGACGTCAGCTCCAGCGAAGAGCGTTGTGTCGGAGATCGCTCCATCCAGGTCCGCTCCACGTAGATCAGCTTTGCTGCAGTCTGCTCCATTGAGATCTCCCCTGGACACGTTCGCTCCAGCGAATAACGCTTTGCGCAGGAGTGCTCCCTCCAGAACTGCTCCACGCAGGTCGGCTTTGCTGAGATCTGCACCTTTCAGGTTCGTATGGTTGAGGATGGCCCCGCGTAAGTTTGTCCAGCGGAGGTGTGCCTGCAGGAGGTTTGCATCGCTCAAATTGGCACTGCGTAGATCGGCATTGCGCAGGTCAGCTTCGCGCAGGTCAGCCCCCCGCAGGTCAGCCCCCTGCAGGTTGGCCTCGGTAAGATCAGCGCCGTGCAGATCAAAGCCGCGCAGATCAGCACTATGAAGATCAACGCCGTGGAGGTCTGGCTCTACGGCCTGGACATCGGGATATGCTCGTCGCCAGTTATCCCACTGTGTTTTTCCTGATAACAGAAGATCAAGTTGTTTCTGACTTAGCATAAGATTTACTCCTCTGTTTGTTGCTACTTTTTCAGACAGACACGAATGCGTTCACCAGGTACCGCTTTGCTTGTTGTAGAACTGCTGTACTTTACAAGGCTGCGCATTTTTTAGACTCGATCGTTGTACTGGTTGCGTTTCTTTGCCCTCGCTTGCCTCTGAGCATTGGTACGATATGTCATATAGCCATAAACGCACGCAACGATTACGAGAACGATTATTAGAAGTATGAACGGTGACATACTGATCTCCTTTGTTAGTGTGTTCTGACACATGCTTTGCTCACACGAGGATGCCCAGGCGAGCAGATGATGCGCTTCTCATTGCGTTGGGGCGGGCGAACCATCCCGAGACGCGACTGCTGTTGGATGCGAGATACACTTCTTGCTTACCATGAATATCGCATGGCACAGGGAGAAGGTATGCAAAATGCTGGAGGCTCCCAACTTCTGCCCGCTAGTGGCTCATCCTCGTCAACGCAGAGCAAGCGCGGGCGGAAGTTCTGAAGCGCGCACTTGCTACCCTTTCCCGGCGGCTCCAGACACCTTTGACCATTTCCTGCACGCTACGAGAAAACGAGCAGGACCACCCCAGAAGGTGTGTCCCAGGGTGGAGATGTGCTCTGAGCGCCAGTTCATACGAAGGACTTGAGTTGAGAAGTATGAGGCATAAGAAATCCTATCATACTCCTTCAATTATACAGTATTTATTAGTAAAATGCAATATTAATCAAATGGCAGGGAGAAGCAGTGAACTATTTTTGCGAATTTTTCCTCCCATACAGTTGTCTATGAGAAGTAAAGCAGCGCTTCTCAGGCAGTTGCAAAGAAATACCCCGGGCACAAGCCATTTGCGCTTAGGCTCTACCCCTGTGCATAAGTGTCATTCTCCTCAAGCATGGGATGTATGAGATATTCAATTCGGTAATCTCTGAGGATCTGCAGTGCTCGCTCAGAAACTGCATCCCATTGTGTATCGAGTACTTTGACAATGGGCCCGCGTTCGTGGATATCGGGGATTGCCGCTTTCAGTTCGTCCAGGTGTCCCAAATCCTCTTGATACAGATGAATCTCGAGGTACTTCTCTTGCGAGAAATCCTTATGCGCGGATAACCACTGCCATAAGCTGCGGGCTTCTTCCGCGTCAGGCTCAGCTGTTATTGCTGCTATCAATAATGCGGATGCCACTATCGTTCAAGTCTTCGAATTTTAGTGACGGGCTAACTGTTTTTCCTGCCTCTGCCTCTGCACTAAGCCAGGCCGGCTGTTTTTGAGTGTGGTGCTTGTCATGAACGCAGCTAACTTTCGTGCTTGCTCGTTGTTTTCCTGCTCGTTCATCTCTGGTAATTCTCACTTTCTTTCCGCTCTTGCTCGCGTTGACGCACTCACGGGGTGGATTGCAGTGACTTCTGGCTGCATCGAGTACCGGGAAAATAGACAAAAGAGGGTAACCGCCATTGAATATTGTATTTTCCTAAATTATAGCGTATACTCAAAGAGTTATATGTATTATCATGTGAGCCACGACCCTCGCTTGAACCCTATCAGGTTGCGCATGGTCTACCCCATTTACCTTCCACTATCTGAATTCTCCCGTAGTAAGACACGTTCAGCGTAGAGAAAAGCAAATGG
>CAWCWN010000006.1:0-459017 GCA_963799245.1 uncultured Chloroflexia bacterium | reverse complement strand
TTACTACAGTCCCACTTAGAAGGCTCAAGCCGAGGACAGGAACAAAGCCTCAGACGGAAGCAATACCTGCAGGATGCGAGCCCACAAGCCCTCTTTTACCCAGCGTTGATAGCGACTGGACACCGTCGACCACGGCCCAAAGCGCTCGGGCAGTTCGCGCCAACAAGAACCGGTCCGGGCCACCCACAGCATGCCTTCTACGATCAAGCGATGATCGGTAGCAGGGCGGCCCGTCTGCGGTTTCTGTGGAGGGAGGAGCGGACGCAGGTGCTCCCAGTGGGCATCGGTGAGCACCGGCAGACCTCGCACCTGCGTGGGAGCGGGCAGCTGGCAAGACACGGGCGGAGCCTGACGCGCGCGGCGCACCTGGTGGAAGTACCTGGCTTGGGCCTGATGCCTGCGCCGGAAGCCGGACCAGTGCAGCCGCCGGCTCTGTTCTTCCTGCGACTTGCCCACCACTTGCAACAAGCGACGCACCTCTGGCACGCTCAGTGCGATCCGCTCGAGGGCTGCTCCACTTTTTTTTCCTCCTCACGCGCTTGCCCTTGCATCACCACCAGAGCCGCGTAGGCCAGCAAGGCCAGCGTCACGTAGCGGTACCAGGCACGCCACGTCCGCACTTCATACTCATCGAGTCCCACTTCGCCCTTGGCTTGTTCATAGCCCTCTTCGACCTTCCACCGGCTGCCCGCCACCCGCACCAGTTCGGCCAGCGTCGTCTGGGCTGGACCGGCGGCCCGATAGTACGCCCGCTTGCTTGGATCCGCCAGGCTGCGTCGGATCAGGATGAAGCGTGCTCGCTCATTCGGGCCTTCCGTCTGCGCCGGCAACTGCAGCCAGGCCCATTCGTACAGCCGCGGCCCTTTGCTGCCCTCTCCCGCCGAGAGCACCACCCAGGCTTCCGGCGGCAACAGCGCGGCGAGAAGCCCGACCGGCTGTGGCCTGCCCTGGACCCAGACCATGTGGGTCTCGGGCACCGCCACCACGTAGTTCTGCTGCTGCTCCTCCAGAAACAGCCGCAGCTCGTCGTAGCCGTAGACCACATCCCCCACCACCCAGTCGGCCGACACGCCAGCCGCAAAGGCCCGCGTCAACATCTGCTGGGCCAGTTCGCCCTTGGTGGCAAACTTCACCTCGTCGGGGATGCCTGCTTCGCGGCAGCGCACCCGATCCACCGTCCACTCCTGCGGCAGGTAGAGCGCGCGATCGATGAAGGCCTGACCTGATCGGCTCGCATACAGCAGGAAGACCCCGACCTGGCAGTTCTCCCGCCGCCCGGCCGTCCCACTGTATTGCCGCGCCACCCCTGCCGACTTCTTGCCTTTCTTGATGAAGCCTGTCTCATCGACCACCAGGATCCCGCCTTCTTCTCTCAGGTGCTCCATCACGTAGGCCCGCAGATCATCGCGCACCGCCTCCTCATCCCAGTCGGCCTCCGCCAGCAGACGTTGCACCCCGTGTGCGTTTGCTTCCCTCAGTTCCTCGGCCAGTTGCCAGCCGTTCTTGCGCCCCACGGGAGCCAACAGTCCTTGCAGGTAGTACCGCACACGCTTTCTCACCTCAGCGCGGCGAAAGTGCGACCCGATCCGACCAGACAGCTCGTTCAGGATGTTGGTTCCCTGGCTGATGAGGCTCAGTTCCTTCTCGACTGCGCTCGCTTCTTGCTCCGTTCCTTCTTCTGTCTTCATGCATCTTCACCTCCTCACCCATTTTACCACGTTTCCGTTTTATGTGGGACTGTAGTACTATTGTTTGTGTGAATACTGGAAGTGGAAATTGGGTAATAACAAATGATATAGGAGTCAATCTTCATAACATAGCTATTACTGGAAATGGGTATTTGGGAAGCTCTGATTGGAAATTTGATAATATTACTGTGAATCCGGGGACAAATATACAATTTCCCAATGGGCATGATATTACAGTGAGCAACTTAGTTGCTAATGGTATAGCAGGAAACCCTATTGTGTTTCAATCTGATAACCCCGGAACTAAATATACAATAACAGCAGCCACAACTTCCCTGTCTCATGTGAACGCATCTGACTGCATTGCCATTGGTAATATCCCATTTTATAATTCCTATGGAACAGACAACGGGAATAATGGTAACTGGGTATTTATAAATGTGTTTACCCCAATAAAATCCTCCCCAGTTATACAGGTTTTTCTATTGGACGTTGTGACGGGCGATTTATTCGAATTGCCGTTCTCCTCGATTGAATGTATTGATGAATTGAATAACGGCAAGTCGGCAACAATCACCCTGGACTATCCGGCAATCCAGGCGGTTGCCAAAGCATATAATACAACAGTTCAGGATTTATTTACCGCCACGTTCAGAGAAATCTGGGTAAACGCCAACGGAACAAGAATCTGGTACGGGGTCGTATCCGAATATAACCGTTCAAAGGACGCCTCCGGCCAATATCAGATGAGCATTGCGGCTATTGATTATTTTTCCTTGTTTCAAAAGCGGCGAACAGGCTTGACTCCTGTTTCTTTTACTAATGTTGATCCGGCAACGATCCCCTGGTCGCTTATCAATACCTCTCAGCAGTCATATTTGCCTTATTCGGATTTCGGCATTACACAGGGGCGGGCAGATACCACGCCTTTGACTGTCAGCATTACCTACAAAAATGCGGAACTCCGGCAGGAGATCATCAATCTGAGTAATTACAAACAATACGGTACGTTTGACTTTGACATCGATTTTACCAAGAAATTAAATGTCTATTATCCCATCAAAGGCACGACGCGCTCAAATATTGTGCTGGATGACAATAATATTCTGGCTGATACCGTGAAAATACCTGTGCTTCTTTCCCTTACTAACTCTATCTATGTGCAGGGGCAAGGAATTAATGATAATGTGTCGGGCGTGAATAGAAAAGCCAGCGACACAGTTATTAATGCCTATAAATTACTTGAGGACCAAATCTCTGATATCAATAATTCTGATGCTGGCTTACTGGCAGCTGAAGGAGATAGGTTCTTAGCACTCAATCAGCTTCCTCTTTATCAAATATCCTTGAAGCATGAAATAAGCGACCCTGATATTACAAGCTATGAGGTGGGCGATAGTCTTATAGTAAATGTTATTGAAGAAGGGATAAATTACCAGACTTACCGGGTAAAGAAAAGAACCACACAAATTGACCAAAGTGGACAGGGAATATGCCAGTTGGATTTGTTATTAATATAGGATATGGATTTAGTCAGAAATTTATTAGTTGATTTACAAAACCGCATCGAGAAACTTGAAATAAAAGTGAATATTGGCGGGACCGGCTGGCAAACACCTTCGTTGCTTAACAGCTGGGTAAATTATGGGAGCGGTTATTCAACGTGTCAATATCGAAGAATGGCAAATGGGATAGTGGTGTTAAAAGGGATGGTAACAGGTGGAACGATCGGCTGGTCAAACCCCATTTTCCAATTACCGCAAGGATATAGGCCGCTTGGGAACTGTCTTTTTGCGGCAGGCTGTAATACGCAAAACGGGATCGTTACTATTTATCCAAGCGGAGATGTGAATCCGGCATTGGGTTCAAATACCTGGTTCAGTCTGGACGGAATTAGTTTCTATGCGGAACAATGATAAAGTTTTGTATAAGAAGCAGAGGAAATTTATCTAAAATAAATATATGAATTTTGAAATTATGAAAGGAGGCAAATAATATTTCGCTCAGAAGCTGGAGAAGTGGTGCAAGCGCTCTGACCGAAGCGTCGGTCTTACAGTTTATCACTGATCTTCTTAAAACATCTGGAATATTCGATGTTACTGGAGGACAAATGCTTGTCAGTTCGGGTGTAGGACTCAGTGTGAATATAGCAACCGGCCGGGCTTATCTGCTTGCTTCCGGTGGTAATGGGTATCCGGTTATCAACGATGCTCAGATTTCCAACCTATCTATTAATGCCAACCCATCCGGTAATCCACGCTATACTTCAACTGTGCTCTATAAAGATCTCGGCGTATCCCCGAATGCAGATGATACCAATACGACCTTTGTCGTGAATATTGACGGCACGCCTGCCGCTTCTCCAAACCCGCCCAGTGGTTCAACAATTCAAAGCACAATCGGCGCGGGCAATCCGTATATTGTGCTAGCGAATAATTTGATTAATTCCGGGGCAAGCGCACCGACGCATATATATGACGTCCGGCCATCTGTTGCTTTCCGTTCCGATATTCTCAATCAGGATGCCTGGGTTCCATATAGTCCTACTGCCGGCTCAACGCTCACGCTTGATTTAGCTCTTGGTAAGAAATTTCAAATTAATCTGCCAAATGGGGCAGTTACGCTTGCGCTTGTTAATGTGCCGTTGAATTGCAAATCAATCCTGCTTCGGTTTACCCAGCCCGCAAGTGGTTCGGGTACTGTGACTTTCTTTTCAGGAATATCGTGGCCAGGAGGGGTGACGCCATCACTGGTCAATGTGAATAATAAATCGGATGAATTTGTGATCAACTTTTTAAGCGTTACCAGCGATTCCGTCAATACCAGCGAAGGAGCAATAGTCGGACAAGATATTTGATTTTATGGAAAAAACATACAAAGTTTTCATTTTGCAGGCATATGAGCAAAAACTCGAAGATGGCCGCCTTAGGTAGGACCCCACTAACCGGTGAGGTGGTGGGGAATTGAAAAAATCAAGGGTCCCTGGCAAGATGTGCTTATGCAAAAGAGTACACCAGAGCCAATGGACCCGTCGAAAGCATTTTGCCCCAATTCGATGTGTTCTGCAAGAGGCCAAAGAGGTTTGGGCAACATCGTCATCCATGATCGCAAAAGGCAGCGCTATCGCTGCAAAGCGTGCAAAAAAACGTTCAGCGCCCGACAAGCAACGATGTTCGAGGGCTTGCGTAAACCGATGGAGCTCATCGTGATTGTGGTGACCTTGCTCTCCTATGGATGCCCGCTTCAAGCTATTGTCCATGCTTTTGGCCTGGATGAACGGACGGTGGCGGATTGGCGCGATCGAGCGGGAGCGCATTGTCACAAGGTGCATCAGGAGATCATTGAACACGGGCAACTGGACCTGATGCACGTTCAAGCCGATGAAATTCGGGTGAAAGGATGCAAAATGATCGCCTGGATGGGACTGGCCATGATGGTTTCGACTCGCCTCTGGCTGGCTGGTGCGGTCCAACACTCGCGTGATCGCAGCTTGGCTGATCGCTTGCTGTCCCAGGTTCGCCGATGCGCGGCTGGCTTGCGTCCCCTGCTCGTGTTGACAGACGGCTGGAGCGCATACCCGGGCAGCATCCGCCGAGCGTTCCGCGAGAAGGTCAAGCGAACGGCGGGGGTGGGACGAGCATGCTTGCAGGTCTGGCCGGAGTTGCACATTGGCACGGTGATCAAGCGCACGCAGAAAAAACGGGTCGTCGAGATCACGCGGCGGATGGCTCATGGTCTGCTCTCGCAAGCCGAGCCCTTGTTGCAGGCTTCGCGAGGGGGTACCGTCCTCAACACCGCTTTTATTGAACGCTTGAATGCCACGTTCCGGCAACGACTGGCGAGCATGACCCGCCGATCTCGTCATGCCGCCCATCGCCTCAAAGCTCTTGAGACGGGCATGTATCTGATCGGATGCACCTACAATTTCTGTTTTGTGCATCATGAGTTGAGCAAAACCAAGCATGTCGGCTCTCCCTGTACCCCGGCGATGGCCGCCGGACTGACGGATCACGTCTGGAGTCTCTACGAACTCTTGAGTTATCGGATCTCCCCATTGCCTTGGGTTTCGCCCCCCAAACGCGGACGACCAAAGAAACCCGTTGCGTCGATCAAGAGAGCAGGCATTCGTCCTCTCGTTCGCCTACGTAAGGGGGTCTTATGTTCCTCCACCGGTTAGTGGGGTCCTACCCCGCCTTATTGATGCCTGTGAATTGCAGCTTATTGATGAAACGTATGAAAACGCATTGAAACGGGCGAAAAAGCTTGTGAAAAAGTCTTGCTATCGATTGAATATGGTCATCGAAAAATATGCTGAAAAATAAATATGATCTTGCCCTCTGGAATTATTGTCATCTGGCCTTCTACTAACGCCTCTATCCCGGCGGGATTCACCTGTGTCACTGCGCTTGATGGGAACTATGCCAAAGGCGCGCATGATACCAGCTCGCAGAATGTATCAGGAGGCAGTGCGACGCATTCTCATACATCCTCTGCCCATAGCCACGCACTGAATGATCATCAACATACCTATACAACTGATACTGTCGGTAATGGAAGTGGACAAACGCAGGGGGGCGGCCATGATTATCAGGCAATGGATGGAAGTCACTACCATACCGGTACGACCGGTTCTATTTCAGGCGGCGGTTTATCCAGTGTTACCTCAGCCTATGATTCGGTTGCCAATGATCCGCCTTTTACCAGCGTTATTTTTATTGAATCGCAAGGCGCAGCAGCACCAACCGGTATCATCGCATTGTTTGCTAATGCTTCAATTCCTATCGGCTGGAATTTCTGTGATGGCACGAATAGCACACCTGATCTTCGCAATCAATATCTAAAAGGGGCAACAACCAACGGGGATGGCGGCGCAACCGGCGGCTTATATACGAATATTCATCCTCTTGTGCATACCCATAGTGCTAGTTCGCATTCCCATGCCAGTGATACAACTTCAACTCCTGCCGGCTCATGGGTACGGAGAGATTCAAATCCCGGTTCAAATACCGATATGATTAACTATACGCATACGCATACAAACACGGTTGCCAGTGCAACGCAAAATATTGCTGCCGGGAATCCGACAGTAACCACCGCAGAAACAGTCGAACCTCTCTATAAAAAATTATTGGCAGTGCAAAAAAGTACCACACCGGATGCGGGGTCAAAGGGATTGATCGGTCTCTGGCTTGGGTCAGCCGCTTCAATCCCTGCGGGCTGGGTTGTCTGTGACGGCACGAACGGCACACCGGACATGCGGGATTACCATGTAAAAATCGCCCATGATACAAGCGAGATCGGCAATACCGGCGGATCAAATACCCACACGCACGCATCCCAGGCTCATTCTCACTCTTCATCCGGGAGCCATGTCCATTCCGTCACGTCACCAACAATCAGTAATGAGCAGGAAGTCGGATCAGGGTATCATGTTATTCCAAGTCACGGTCACTCATTCAATACCGACCCGGTAACAGCCACCTATGCGTCTGCAAATACGACTGCGGATTCGGCAAGTAATGAGCCCCCCTTTTTGACCACGCTTTTTATCCAATTAAATTCGATCGCCGGTGGGGGAGCATTAATCGGGATTTTGTAAAATAATACTGTGGTATAATATATCCTGCAAATGAATAACTATCCCACTTGGCAAAAGTTCCTTATTTATTTCTGCTTTATCATAATTGGCTTATTCCTCATATGGGGTATTTTAATGACTGCCGGATTGCTATAACTGTTATCGCTTTTCAAAAAACATATAACTTCTTACATATTTCTTACTATACTTACAATTGATCATGTCAGATGAAACTCAACAGCCCATGACTCAATTGTATAGAGATAACTTGACTCAAGTGGATCATGACCAAATCGTAAAATTAACTGTTTTGGTGGAAACAGTGTTGTCCAAAATAACCTCAATTGAGGATCAGATGAAAGATATGAAAGTCAGTCAAGCTGCAAATCTGGCAGTGATAGAAGGCAGGGTCCGCTGTATAGAGGATGATTTTAATAAATTAAAACCAATTCCTTCAGTCAGCCATGAGTCATTAGTCAAACAAGTCGGAGTATTGTTCAAGAAATTCGATGATCTGGATGAAACCAGGAACCAGGAATTAGGCGGATGGAAAACCATTCTGTTTATCGGCACTATTTTAGGCCTCGTTAATTCGGTACTATTAATGCTTCATTATGCGGGAATATTAAAATAGTTTGTATAGATGTGTCATGATATAATATAAAAACATGATAACAGTTGATGACTTCATAAATCTGTTTAATGGTCATTCCGTTGACTGGGATAATGCTCTAGGCTCACAGTGTTTTGATCTGGCTAACTTCTATTCATTCGCTATAGGTGGCAAACCATTTATCGGAGCGACAGCCGATTTAATTTACCAACAACCCCAAAATGGCTTCTATACCCAAATTGCCAATACTCCCAACAATTTTCCCATTAAAGGCGATATTGTGGTGTGGAACTGGCCGCATGTTGCAATAGCAACTGGCAATAATACCAATATAAATCAGTTCGAAGTTTTAGAGCAGAATGATCCAAAAGGCAGTCCTTCCCATATAAAAGTATATGGAAATTATAACGGGGTCATTGGCTGGCTCCGGCCTGTCAACCTTCCTCAAAGTCAGCAGGGCCAGCCGGATTGGAAGGCCATTTGTCAACAGCTCGTTTCGCAGCTCCAACCGATAGACGAATTTATCCAACAACTCAAGTTCTAACAAACTTTTATGTTCATAAATTCTAAGGCGATAGACCGCCTCGAACGGTCCATATGCCACTGGTTAGCCGTACAACTAAAAGAGCCGGAGGGAAAGACAAGGGAAGAAGAGATACACGAAAATTCGAACAGGATAATTTATATCGGTGGGTTGGTATTGCTTATTTTAGCGCTGGTAATGATCCGTTTTTATTAATATGACTGCTCAATGCTATATTTGCAACGAAGAATTTCGGACTAAAAATTCTATCATGCTTTCCTACTTAAAGAAATTCGTCTCAAAATGTAAACCCGGCTATTATCATATATGGATTGAGTCAAACTTAAATTCGAAGAACCGGGGTGAAAATAAATGAGTCCAAAATATTCGCTCAATAGTAAAGATCTGAAAAGTGTAGCAATAACTTTAGTGATGGTCGCTTTATCGGCTGTAGTTGCTCAACTTTTGATAATTATTCCACTTATTGATTTCGGTAAGAATACGGTATTAATCACCCTGAGCTTAATTACCATTTTAAAATTGATCCAGAAATATGTGGCCGGGGAACCAGTCACAACTCAGCCATCCCAACCGGCGCAATAACATCGTATAATATTATCGGAATGTCCGCAGACACAAAGGAGCAAGCTCATGGCAGACGAGATCTATTTTATTGAGATCAATGATTTAGAATGGAGCAGGTTATGCGAGTCCCGGGATCAATATAGTCAGCTTATGAATACTCTTTCTCGGGATATGCCGGTTGAAATCCATCCGCAGGATATGGATGAATTAAAGGAAATCCACCATGAGATCAAGATCCGCGCAGAATTTGCGGGCTTTGAAGTAGAATTTAAAAAAATCGGCGGGATCTTGTATGCACGACGCAGACCAGGTGTTGACGAGTCTCCCTGGTAGTTGCCTTTATTCCTATTGCGGCAGTATATATAATATATAGTTGTGAAAAACCCGTTACTGGCTAAAACGCAAAAGCAGCAGGAATATGATGACTATTTGCAGAGCCAGCACTGGCAGCAGATGAGGCAACTGGCACGGGAAGTCTATCGCTCCTGCTTATATCCCTCTTGCGAGCGCACCAACTTCGATACGGCTCATATCTCTTATGAGCATAGAGGACATGAGAATATATCGGAATTGTTGCTTTTGTGCCACTTCCATCATTTCATGTTTGATGGTGATCCTGACAATTTTCAGCTCGATTGGGTATTGGCAAACCAACAACAACGGTTGATAGAGTACCATTCCAATTCACACTAATCTTTGCTTTCTCGCATATCACTCATTGACTCAGGGAGCCAGAGGAGCTGATTGGCTACAGCGCAGACTCGGGAATATTTCTGCGATATGGGGACTTTAATTTCCTCTCTTTCATTCGTATCTGTAAAAGGTCCGGGATGACAAATGAGCAAATTGCAGAACACTTCGGTCTTTTGCCTTTAACTGTAGATATGGTTTTAAGAGAATATTTAAATGAGGCCTGGTCATAAATAAGGAGCCAGGCTGGAGGCTTGCCCCAGCAAGGCGTTGCTCTTATCATTGTGGGAGTCAACCACCACAAAGATAGGAGGCAACTTTATGGTACCCCAAGACTCAATGCTTGCCACATTAGTCAAACTAGTAGATCGTCTGCCCATGCCCGCGCTTCCAGCAAAACGAGGGCAAGGGCAACTGCGAAGGTGCTTTCCGTGTGAGCGGCTATGTTCTCTGCACTATAGAGAGATTTTCGACACACTTTGAGTGGTATACGCTTTGAATTGCTGGCATCCCTCCTGTCTTCCTGGGCAGACGTGAGAACAGATGGAGCGCGCGAAGCGCCAACCTTGCGGTGATACCCTCCTGTCTTCCTCTACAATACTAGCAAAGTAGGGGAAATGGCAAGGTTTTCGAGGAGCAAAATATGGAGATTATTGGCCTTCTGTCAGTAGCAATTTTTGAGAGACTAGCTTCGTTTTTGAGTAGCGTTTTGATGGCCAATGACCTTCATGCTTAGTGGCGAAAACTTGATGAATTACCCCAAAAATGTTATGATGGTGCCCGCGAACATTTCATCGAAACTCTCCTGCAATCGCGTCTCCATTTTGTGGGGACGCTCCCCGCCGGAGAAAATGCATTATAACGATCATTGAGGAGGACGGACTATGCGTATGAGATTTCCTTGGCTTGCCCTGTCGTTGATGACAGTTGTGACCCTTATTTTGGTCGCCTGTGGTGGAGGAACTACCACAACTCAGCCTACCCCAACGACAGCTGCTACTGCTACTTCGCATCCAAGCCCAACCACAGCAACTACTGCAACACCTGTTGCGGTAGCCAAAGTGCAAATAATTGAGAAGAGCGGCGGCACGTATGCCTTTAACCCCGCAGCACTGACGATCAAAAAGGGAACCGTAGTCGTCTGGACCAATACCAGCGATGCTTCACATACTGTTACGAGCTATACCGGGGCTTTCAACACGCCAAGCAGCCTCATGATGAATCAAACCTTTAAGCGGATCTTTACAACAGCGGGAACGTTTGCCTACCACTGCACCATTCACCCCTACATGAAAGCTACTATCATAGTGACGTCCTAATACGGGGTGAGGACATTTGGGAAGAGCGGCAAGACTGGCTTCCCTCTTTGGATGCTATCTGAGTGCACGCCTGGCAAAGTATTGCCAGGCGGGAGCGACCCCCTGTGTTTCTTTTCCTAAAATCTCGAAAGATCGACTTGAATTTTTGTTCGAACTTTGTAAGATTAGACTTGTTACTGAAAAGTAGCCGACGTTAAAATATAAGTGTAGTAAGAACCCTGTCAATGGGTGTCGTGTTCACTACACGACACGGCACCACGTTGAGAGGTTTTTTTGCGTTTAGCTGTCTCTGCCATGAATATGATTGTTGATGGGCAGCCTGCTGAAGAAGTTAAGATAGGCGAGAAAGTGTATTCGGTCCGCAAAATGATTACTGAGGATTTGCGGTCAATCAAGAAGAAGCAAATAAATGGGAAGGATGAGCAAAAGAATATTTTAAATGGACGCTCGCCAGATTTCGGTGACAGTTTATCCATGATATGTTTATTTGATCTTGAGGGCGTTTCATAACTCGGAATCCCTCTCCCAAAGATGAGCTAGGACCCGCTTGGGAGAACGGATGAGATCAGGACGACCAGCATGCTGAGCAGCTAGTACAGCCTCGCAGAAATTACCCAGGAGTCTAGGAACGAGCACAAGGCCCTTTGTAAGTCCAGTGAAAAGGGCCATGAGAAGTGCGATTGTAGTAGGCAATGAAGGCCAGGATGCCCTGGCGCAATTGCTGCACGGAGACCCAACTGGCACGTGCCAACAAGCGGCGTACCAGAATGCTGAACCAGATCTCAATCTGGTTGAGCCAGGAACTGTGTTTGGGAGTGTAGACAAAGCGAATGCGATGGCTGGGGTCGGAGAGAAAGGCGGCACGTGTGCTCATGCTGGCGAGATGACCGCTTTTGCCTTTGATGCCCAGGTCCTCCTGGATGCCACACTGCGCGGCCACCAGACGCACCAGCGTCTCCGATTGATGGGTATTAAGCTGATCAGTGACAAAGACCCATGCGGCTTCTGGATCGGTCTGGATGGTCTGGGTGATGTGCGCGGCGAAATCGGCTTCGGTACGCGTGGGTCCGATGCTGGGAGCCACGATCTGCCCAGTGGCTACATCCACATTGGCGATCAAACTGAGCGTGCCATGCCGTTCATATTCAAATTCCTCTCGCTCGACATGGCCGGGCTGCATAGGCAAAGATGGGTGAAGACGTTCGAGGGCTTGGATGCCGGTCATCTCATCGGTGCTCGCCACATGGGTCCCCGCCGCGGCAAGCGCCGGGGTGGCCTCATACACCTGACACACCGTGCAAATCTGTTCGGCCAGCTCAGTGGGGTCGTCGGGGGGTGGAGTGAGCCAATACCGCTTGAGATGGGGCTGCAGAACGCTCACCTTGTAAAAAGCGTTCCACGGTGCGCGGAGAAATCTGTGTCACGATGCCGCGTTTGACCGCTTCATCGGCCAATTCGCGCGGCGTCCAGCTGCTCACCGGCCGATCCGCAGCCTCTGGTTTTTCACAGGCCAGGGCCATGATCTGCATGAACTGCTCCAACGTAAAGGTCGCCGGTGCTCCCGGACGCGGCTCATCAGCCAAGAGGACTTCGATGGCCTGCTTGAGCAGTTTCGGCTTGCCTGTCGCTTCGATGGCTTCCAACCGCGACTGGGCTGCTCCCCAGCGTTCTCGCCACAGTCGCACCGTTTCATGATCCACGTGCAGGTCCTGGGTGATCTTCGTATTGCTGGCTCCTGCTGCTGCTGCCAGAATGATCTTCCCACGACGCACCAGCCGTTGGGCACTGGTGGAGCAACGCACCAGATGTTGCAGCACCTCTTGCTGCACCGAACTAACTTTCAAGGGGGTCGCACTTGGATGGGGCATGCTCGTGTTCTCCTTCTTCTTGTTCTCCCTTCTATAGTCTACCATATCTTTCCGACTTATTTCTGCGAGGCTGTACTAGCCCAACGAGAACAGAAGCAGCATAGGTCAAAGCAACCTGAGAAGCAATTTCGGACCAGCCGCACAGGGGTTGGCGTTAGAGATGCAAGAAGAGAAAAACGCGTCCAAAGAAGCGCTCAACGCTGCTCCATTTGCCAAGTTCTTCCTTGGTCCAGGTGGGGGCAAGCAGGAACGGACGACATGGCAATACCTGCAGGAAGAGCCGCTGCGCCAGTATGGACAGAGGAGAGTTATGAGAGAGGGCGGCCTACAAGCAGAATACGCTCTACAAGCTGCTCTATCCCTTAGCATATGTTTCGCCCGAAATAATACTGTTATCTCACGATGAGCAAATCCGTTCTATAGGGAGAGGGAGGAGAAGTCTCATGCCCTCAACGTATGCGGTTCATGCCACTGTGAGGTTGAAATGCAGAAAACGGAGCACTTTGACGCACCAACGCTCCCTCTCCAGAAGAGTATCATCCCCTTAGTACTGACCTTTTTCACCTTCGAGGGCGTTTCCTAACCCTCAAAAAGCTCTTCAATGGATACCAAAACACGCTGGTACTTGGCAGAGTAAAGTATGCTGACATCTAGACGAGGCTAGCTCCCTCATCTAGAAGGTCAGCATGTTGATGTCTTTAGCTCTAGCAGATCAGACACCAGTCGCACCACCATCCTATCAGCGTGCACAAGCTCGACTGGGTCCTGCCCTCCACATGAACGCTCTTACATTAGTCACGACGTTGCATCTGCTCATGTTGTGTCGTCTGGCCGTTTGTCTGGCCCATCGTCGTTGTCCTCCCCCATTGCCAGCCGGTCCTGGAGGAGCACCACGCACGTACAGCGAAGAGAGCTTGCTGCTGATGAGCTTATTGCGTACCTTGTGGCGCTTATCCTATCAGGATATGCACGACTGGCTCACCAGTTGGTCTGCTTTGGCCCTGGCCTGTGGGTTGCCATTGAACGAAGAGGGACAACCTCGCATTCCCAGCAGATCCCAGCAGTGCAAACGTCGCCACGCAGCCGGAGCCCCTCTGCACGAGTCGCTCTTCGTGCTCACCGTTCTGCAAGCTCTCCGACGACGACTCATTGGGGCACGTGATCTCATCATTGATAGTGCTCCCATCTTGGCCTGGCGAGGTCGTGATCCTGACGCAGCCTTCGGACACGCTCCTGCCCACCATCCTCTTCCTCTGTTGCGAGGCTTCCGAGTGCACACCCTCATCTGTCGTGGTTCTGGCTTGCCTCTCTTCTTCTTCTCTCTCCTGCCAACTCACACGATGCTCCTTTTGCACAGCGCTTGTTAGCAGGAGCCGTACGTCTTTACCAGATCCGTCCCCGTATCATCCGTTTGGATGCTGCCTATTGGGGTCTGCGCCTCATTGCCTGGATTCATGCCGTGCTGGGTGCCGTTGCTATTATTCCTTGGAATCCCAAACGCCAGAAGAAATCGCTCCTGCTTACCGCCGACCTGGACCAAAGAAGAACTCGGCAAACGCAGCGCCATCGAACGCTTCTTTGGTCGCGTTTTTCTCTTCTTTCATCTCCAACGTCCACCTCTGTGTGGCTGGTCCGAGATGGCCTCACAGGTGGCCTTAACCTACGCCGCTTCCGTCATTGTTGGGCTGGCAGCTCAGCAAACTGGCCGCCCTGATCTCATCCGTTCGCCTAAGCGTGTTCTAGCTCATCTTTGGGAGGAGGATTCCCAGTTATGAAACGGCCTCTGATCTTGATAAACCTCCTCAGCCCAATATCAGATGGTTATAAAATGCAAGAAATTATTGTCACCAAACACGCCAGAAAGCGTTTGATTGAGCGCATAGGCAACCGGAAAATAGGGCTGTATCTTCTGCATGAGGGCCACCTTATTCCTTTAGCATCGCAGTTTCCGCTGGCAGTTGAAGCACCTGATCGCACTTTTTCTTCAAATTACCGAGCTTCTTTCGCGTCTCCTTCAAGCGTGTCCACCTACAATTGTCATCGGGACTCACGTTTTCAAGTAACGTTCTGAGCGGCTCCAGATGGCACTCAAAGGACTTCTCCTGCGATTTTTGCAGGAAATCAGGATAGCTCACGCACCGTGGGGGGTTGCTGTCTCGAAGGATCAGCAGTTCGCCTATGGCCATCTGCTGTAGCCGAAACACTTGATTATCCTCTCCTTTACAAGAGGGGTCCAGCGCTGGATAGCTTCCGAGAGCCTCGCTGACGCCAGTGACGGCAACGAAAAAGTTATCTTTGGTCTGCTCGGAGCGAAATAGTTCGAAGCTTAACAGCTCCTGTAGCATTTGAATCAATGAATTACTTCTGATTTTTATATTCTGCCCAGCTTTCAGGTGGGTAGAGCCCCATGACATCCATTTAACGACTGCTCATATCATCTATCCAGACCGCTATCATGAACGCTTCGACCTCGTTTTACCCCTCTGCCGGCGTCATCATTTCATCCTGGATGGTCAAGGGACTGAATTTCTTCCCATCAGATGGATTCTTCCGAAGCAAAAAGAAATGCTTGAGGTATGGAGAAAGAGTTATCCTGATAAAGAGCAGTTTTGTGAACAACACCAAAAATTAGAGTTTTTCTATTCACACAAATCTTTGTTTTCTCGCATTTTCTTATTTGGCTTATCAAGCCAGAGAAGCTGATTGGCTACAGCGAAGACTCAAGAATATTTCTGCGATATAGGGACTTTAATTTCCTCAACTGAAATTTTAACAGACGACCAACTGTATGAACAGCCTAAATAATCTCATCAATCTATTTCAGCAGAACTTTTTCAAGATCCTGGCAGCAGTAGTGGTGATTGGTGGGATTATTCTTCTGCTTACCTTCCTGCCGGAGATCTTGGTCGGGGTTCATTGTGTTTGTATTATTTGCAGGGATAGTTGGTTCTGTGGCATGCAGGCTGATTAAGCAATCGTGAGCCTCTTGTGATGACAGGGAGAGTTTAGTGATTGCCCGGTGAGGAGTTTATGTTTGTATGGTCTGAAGAGCAGCGATAATCCCGAAAGGATGCAAAGACATGGACAATCAAACACCTGAGCAGGAACCGCAAAACTATTACGACTTTGTGTTGCAGATGTCAGCAGACTGGAGAGATTTAATGTCGTCGAGGCCGTTTCATAACTGGGAATCCTCCTCCCAAAGATGAGCTAGAACACGCTTAGGCGAACGGATGAGATCAGGGCGGCCAGTTTGCTGAGCTGCCAGCCCAACAATGACGGAAGCGGCGTAGGTTAAGGCCACCTGTGAGGCCATCTCGGACCAGCCACACAGAGGTGGACGTTGGAGATGAAAGAAGAGAAAAACGCGACCAAAGAAGCGTTCGATGGCGCTGCGTTTGCCGAGTTCTTCTTTGGTCCAGGTCGGCGGTAAGCAGGAGCGATTCTTCTGGCGTTTGGGATTCCAAGGAATAATAGCAACGGCACCCAGCACGGCATGAATCCAGGCAATGAGGCGCAGACCCCAATAGGCAGCATCCAAACGGATGATACGGGGACGGATCTGGTAAAGACGTACGGCTCCTGCTAACAAGCGCTGTGCAAAAGGAGCATCGTGTGAGTTGGCAGGAGAGAGAAGAAAGAAGAGAGGCAAGCCAGAACCACGACAGATGAGGGTGTGCACTCGGAAGCCTCGCAACAGAGGAAGAGGATGGTGGGCAGGAGCGTGTCCGAAGGCTGCGTCAGGATCACGACCTCGCCAGGCCAAGATGGGAGCACTATCAATGATGAGATCACGTGCCCCAATGAGTCGTCGTCGGAGAGCTTGCAGAACGGTGAGCACGAAGAGCGACTCGTGCAGAGGGGCTCCGGCTGCGTGGCGACGTTTGCACTGCTGGGATCTGCTGGGAATGCGAGGTTGTCCCTCTTCGTTCAATGGCAACCCACAGGCCAGGGCCAAAGCAGACCAACTCGTGAGCCAGTCGTGCATATCCTGATAGGATAAGCGCCACAAGGTACGCAATAAGCTCATCAGCAGCAAGCTCTCTTCGCTGTACGTGCGTGGTGCTCCTCCAGGACCGGCTGGCAATGGGGGAGGACAACGACGATGGGCCAGACAAACGGCCAGACGACACAACATGAGCAGATGCAACGTCGTGACTAATGTAAGAGCGTTCATGTGGAGGGCAGGACCCAGTCGAGCTTGTGCACGCTGATAGGATGGTGGTGCGACTGGTGTCTGATCTGCTAGAGCTAAAGACATCAACATGCTGACCTTCTAGATGAGGGAGCTAGCCTCGTCTAGATGTCAGCATACTTTACTCTGCCAAGTACCAGCGTGTTTTGGTATCCATTGAAGAGCTTTTTGAGGGTTAGGAAACGCCCTCGTCGTCATGAAAACGGCAAAATTTATAAAAGAAAGGTTTGATGAGATAGACGCAAATCCAGGTAAGGAGACGGCAGCTAAATCAACTCAAGAGATTGCGGTTTTCGCACAATCAATGCAGGTCAATCCGCATGAAATGGCAATCGCATACAAGACGGCAAGATTCTTCATGCTGGATCGCCAAAGACAAGAGTGGGCGAAGAAAGTTCCTTCTGATCGTTAACAAAGGAGCAAACACAATGATAAAATGGTGCTGCACCTCATTTCTTACAGCAAGGGGGCATGATTGCTTTCTTTGGGATAATGAGGATGAAATCTGGCTGCTACAGCTTCGTCAAGACAATGACAGAGTTGTTCTTTTGCGGATTCTTTATTGTCCCTTTTGTGGACAACGGTTACAAACTCCTGAAGAAGAAACTGCGGAGAAAAAAGAAAACTTAAATTTGTTATAGTCTGATACCTTGTCTTACGTCGTTATACCAATTATTGTAGTAGAGATGAATCTCTCACCGAAATTGAAATACACATTCCCTACCCAGGTTGCCAAATATTTGTGAGTGAAAAAATACACGGTTATAAATTGGATTGAAGGTGGGAAATTAAAAGCAACAAATATTGGTTTTGATTCCTCTTCGATTTACTGGATATCGATTATAGAATTAGAGCGATTTATCCAACAATTTCAAAAAGCATGATGAACTCACCACCTTGGCCGTCACAGAAAAAGACATTAATAGGAAACTGAATAAGAAGATGAAATATAAAAGATGGGCAGTTTTTTAGCAAGCCGAAAAATGTCGGAAAATTGCGCGAGATCGCCAAGCGAATTTATGCAACAACACATCACGATCGCTCAAATAAACCGACTAACCGGAAAACAAATATGAGTACGCAAAGAGAAGCTCAATCCGAAGTATTACTTCAGTTATATGGAAGGAGGTTTACCATGAAATGCTATTGTCTTTTAAAAGATCTTCCAGGAATACAAGCAGGAACAAGGTTTAATAAAAATGAGGAAGAGAATATCTACTTTGATAGATTACATCCAGATAAATGGATAGTAAAAATATCTTCTGAAATTGTTGAAAATAATCCTGATTGGTTTGAAGAACTCAAAGACCATGACAGTAATTTAGTTGCGCTTTGTGGTGTTAATTTCTATCCCGTTTTAATGGTTGATTATCGAAAAGATTTGGTTGTTATTTTGGAAGGGAATAGAGAAACAAAATTGCCTCTCAAAAGTGTCGAGATTAAAATTAAGCATTAAAACTTTATGCAACTTCTCGGCCTCTTCGTCTTTCTTTTCTTTCGTTGTCTATTCTATCATGTTCCTAACCAGTGAAATAATGTGGTATAGTGTCCCATAGAAATTGTTGTTCAGAATCCGGAAAGAGAAAGACTTGCAGGATATTCAATTTGCCCTGGTGAATGAAAAAGAGTGGGATAAGCTTCCTATACTGCAACCTAAAAAGCCAAGGGACAGATACGAGGAAGTGTTGAATATATTGGAATCGGGAAAGATTGTACAGCTTCAGGCAGAAACCGAGAATGATCTTAAAGGCATGAAAATTGCCATTGGCCGTAAATCTCGAACCAGAGGGTTTGTAGCCGAGTTCAGGAATCAAGGCAATATGTTGTATGCTAGACGCAGTGACCAGCCAATTGAATCAGTTAAACCCAGGCAACCAAAATTGATATCAAAATGACTATCTTTCCTCACACCACTGGCAAACATTCAGAGCGGAGGCAATAGCCTTATATCGTGATCATAAATCAATAGTGGAAGTTGTGCCGCTTTGTGAATACCATCATTGGCTCTGGCATGAGGGATTGATCGATAATCCTTACTGGATACTAGTTCAACAGGAAAAGATGCTAGATTCAGTAGACCGCATTGATTGGAGCCAGATTCGTGACCCCATGCATGAACAATGGGAATGCAAGAAAAGGCGAGTGGTTTCCTCACAGGCAAATATCAGCGCGGACAGCAGGTTGAGAGCAAGCGCGCCGAGGCCGTGTTGGGACGATACAAGCGCGAGAGCGCCTGGCAGACGCTGGAGAAGGGCAGGCGATCGCAGCTGAGGTAGGCAGCGTTGAGCAGCTGCGCCCGTCCCTTGCCGCCGTCGATGTGATGCTCTCAGACGAGCAGGTTGCCAGGCTGAACGAGGTTGAATGAAAATGAAATGTGGAGGAAAAAGAGATGGCGAACGAACGGAAGTATGTTGAGGAGATCGTTGACCAGGAAGACAACTTCTCGGCCTGGTACAATCAGGTCGTGCGTAAGGCAGAGCTCGCGGACTACGCGCCCGTGCGCGGCTGCATGATCATCCGGCCGTACGGCTATGCGATCTGGGAAAACATCCAGCGCCTGCTGGATGCGCGCATAAAGGAGACGGGAGTGCTCAATGCCTACTTCCCGCTGCTCATCCCGCGCAGTTTCATGGAAAGAGAAGCCGAGCACGTTGAAGGGTTTGCCCCGGAAGTGGCCTGGGTAACTCGTGGTGGTGGTGAAGAGCTGGAAGAGCCACTCGCCATCCGCCCCACCAGCGAAACGATTATCGGTCACAGCTTCGCCAAATGGATCCAGAGCTATCGCGACCTGCCCGTTCTCATTAACCAGTGGAACAACGTCATGCGCTGGGAGAAGCGGACAACACTGTTCTTGCGCACAGCCGAGTTCCTCTGGCAGGAAGGGCATACCGCCCACCGCGATATCGCAGAAGCAGAAGAGCGCGCGCTGATGATGCTGGAGGTCTATCGCGCCTTTGCTGAGGAGGACCTGGCCATACCGGTCATTCCCGGGCGCAAGAGCGAGAACGAAAAATTCGCGGGCGCTCTGCGCACCTACTCCATCGAAGCGATGATGGGCGACGGCAAAGCACTGCAATCAGGCACGAGCCATAACCTGGGGACGAACTTCGCCAGGAGCTTCGATATCCAGTACCTGGACGCCGCTGGCCAGCGCAGGTACTGCGCGACGACAAGCTGGGGACTGAGCACGCGCGTCATTGGCGGCGTCATCATGGTGCATGGTGACAAATCTGGCCTCATTCTGCCGCCTCGCATCGCGCCCTACCAGGTTGTGATCGTCCCGATCTGGCGCAAAGAGGGCGAGAAGGTCGCCGTCGGCGAGCAGGTGGCACGCATAGAGAAGTTACTGAAAGGTAGAGTGCGCTTGCAAGTGGACATGAGCGAGAACACCCCCGGCTGGAAATTCAGCGAGTGGGAAATGCGCGGCGTCCCGCTGCGCATGGAAATCGGTCCGCGCGATGTGCACAACAACAGCGTCATACTGGTACGCCGCGACAATCGCGCCAAAGAAGCCGTCCCCGTCGCTGCCCTAGAGGAGCGCCTGCCAGAATTACTGGAAGAGGTCCAGCGTGGATTACACCAGCGCGCCCTCGTATTTCGCGAGCAGAACACATTCTCAACTGAAAGCTACGACGAATTCAAATCGATCGTGGCGAATAAGGGCTTCGCGCGGGTCAAATGGGCCGAAGATAGCGCGGCGGAACTGGCCATCAAAGAGGAGACGAAGGCGACCCTGCGCGTCATCCCCTTTGACCAGCCCGCAGGCGGCGTCCAGGGAAAAAGTATCTACAGCGGCAAACCTGCCACCTGCGAAGCGATTTTCGCCCGCGCCTACTAGAGGAGCAACTGTATGCTTGCCTATGTTTTCTGGCACTGGCATGGCCCGCAGATCGAAGCTGGAGCCTACCAGCACAACTTGATCGCTTTCCACCAGGCGCTCTCCGCCCACAAACCGCGCGGGTTTGACTCTTCCATGGTCTTGCTGGCGGAGCAGGCTACCTGGCTGGGGAGAGACGCTCCGACCTACGAAGACTGGTACTTCGTCGAGAACTCGGCCGCGCTTGACCCGCTCAACGAAGGCACGCTAAGCGGCCCTTGCCAGGAAGCCCACAACCAGGTGGCGCGCTGGACCGAGGGCAGCACAGGCGGCATCTTTCGCCTGCAAGCTGCTAGCACGTACTCGCCTGCCGTCAATTTCGCCTGGCGTTTCAACAAACCCGCCGCAATGAGCTATGCGGCGCTGTATGAGCTGCTGCGCCCCGCCACAGAGGAGGCCGGGGTGCATCTATGGCTGCGCGCGCTGTAACCTCCCGCAGAGCCTGCACGCGCTGGAGATCCCTGTCAAGCAACGCTGGTTGAGCGGAGAGCATGCTGGCGGCTAATATGATGGCGGCGCGTTGGTCTTCTTAAGAAAGATATATCAAGATATATCTATAAAATAGACAACTTCACCTTCCTGAATAGTCCTGCGGATCGTTACATCTTGCAGTTCCCCTGGTCGACTCCATTTTTGGAACGCCTGATTCATCTTTATATTTTCCAGATGGACATATGCTTCTAAATGTTTGACGCTTGCTTGACGGAGATCCTGTATCAACTCCTGCATCATCGCTTTGCCAATACCCCTCCTCTGCATATCTGTGCAAACCAGTAATGAGAACTCCGCCATATCTTGTTGCTCTGAAAAACGGATTACATCTGTATATCCTACAGGCCTCTGCCTCTCAAAAGCGACAATCACGCAATCCCTTGGCTGCTCATATTGATCTGGTATCCTGCCGGTAATTCTGCCAGCAATGGCCTCAATAACTGGACTACCGAAAAATCGCATCTGCAAATCAGCCAGGGCAGTCTGGCTGATTACCTCGCGCACAAACCCTTCCAATACGATGTTGGATGGAGCATCTGGCGTTTGCTGTATTGGATGAAAAACCCTGCATTCAATTGTTGCCCGGGTTAGCATACATTTTCTATTTCTCTACTTGCACGCCTGTCTATTTACATTATATGTCAGGACAAGCTCTTATGCTACCTGCATAGCACATCCTTACTCCTAAGCGTTGTGGAGATGAGGTTGGAATTGGGAGCTTGTGCTCATATTGTTTCCTCCTTCAAGGAATACTCTGCGCACCTCCTCCTCAAACGTGCCTCACATTCTACCGCTTTCTCGTCACACTTTTGTCACAGGGCTGACCTGAGAAACCATGATGCCTCGTCGGCCACGTGTTCTAAATATTTCTTTAGTAGCTGCACCAGGTCTCCGGGTCAGTGACTCTCCGAGCGCCAGGCATTCATTCCTCTGCCATCTGTGATTGGTTCAAGCTGGCAAGCTTGAACAACAGGGCGAATTTTCCATCGCCTTGAAGAGCTTCTCAGTCAGCTTGACAATGTTAGCTGTAATAGTTGATACTTGGGTAGAGCTCTTCAGCGCTTTTGCACGGCTTGCTTGTCGAAAGTGAAGATGTATGGTTTTTCCTTCTTCCTTATGCTGTGATATTTGTGGCGCAGTCAACCAGGTCGAAGCCTCCCACTGCTTTGCCTGTCACCACCCCTTGCCTTCCACCGCCACCCCTCCCCGCCTCGGCCCCGGCATACTGCTTAATGGTCGTTACCGCATCCTTGCCAGGGCCGGCTCAGGAGGCTTTGCCTCGGTCTATAAGGCCGCCGATGAGCAGGAGGCTCGCCTGGTTGCCATCAAAGAGGTAAGTCACGGCGCCCTGGAGGCCAGCGACGCTTTTCTGCGCGAGATCGGCTTTTTGACGCACTTGACACATGCCGGCCTCCCTCGCTTCTATGAATATTTCAAAAGTCACGCGCATCTGTACCTTGTGATGGAATTCATCGCTGGCGAGACGCTTGAGGCATACCAGCATGCAAGAGAGCGCGGCTATGTTCCACTCAGCGAGGTGCTTACGATCGCCATACAGCTGTGCAGCGTGCTGGATTACCTGCATACGCAGCAGCCGCCCATCATTTTTCGCGATCTGAAGCCGGCCAACATCATGCGGACGCCGCGGGGCCAGATCTATGTCATCGACTTTGGCATTGCGCGTCATTTCAAGCCGGGGCAGGCCAGGGATACAGTCGCCCTCGGATCGCTTGGATACGCTGCCCCGGAACAATATGGCAGAGCGCAGACCACCCCACGCGCGGATATCTATAGCCTGGGGGCCGTGCTACACCAGCTGCTGACCGCCGAGGACCCCTCGGAGACGCCTTTTCGCTTTTCACCCCTGCGCGCCAACAGTTATCCGAGTCTTACGCGCCTGGGAATATTGATCGAAAGCATGGTGAAGATGGACGCTGGTAAAAGGCCCGCCAGCGCCTACGAGATCCAGCAGGAGCTCCTGCATATTTCTAAGGTGTGGAGAGCGGTAATGCTGAAATTCTGGCAGCCGGGCCCTCAGCACAGCCATAGCCTCGATGAAGTAATGGGTTCATACAGCGCGGGATATAGGGGTGTCGGCGGCCGCGTATAATGACCTCATCGTCGCCTTGGTCATCATCACGGGCATCATGGAGATCGTCTCGGCCTTTGTAATACGGAGTATTCGCATCCCTGGAGTGAAGCAACTGGCACATCAACCCGCAGTGGCTGTAGCATATAATATTCTAGCTAGTTATCTCCCAACAAAAGGCCATGCATACTCCACTCACCCCCGACCTGAACGGTATCTTCGCGTACATCGACGCACATGAGGAGGTGTTTTTAGCGTGGCTTATCGATTATCAGCGTCCCCGCGAGCGCTTAGCTGCTCGCCGCATCTGTTATGTCAAGCCAACCGCCGCAAAGGCAAGGCGCTGCACCACGGGTGCGACTTCCTCCAGGCTGCGTGTGGTCCCAGCCAGGGTATCAAAGGTCTCAAAGCTGGTCAAGGTAAAGAGAACATCTACGGTCTCGTCGAAGGTCTTAGCGGGGGAAAGCAACTGCTTCTCGACCATCTGCTGGGTGAGCATACGTACCCCCTTCCGTCTCCATTCGTCTTTTGTCCGTATCACGTGCTCAAAATCAAGGTCGAGGGTAGCCAGTGCTCGCAAGCGGCGCATCACGAGCCGATCCACGTCCCAGAAACGACCAAAGATCTCAATATACTGCTTGAGAGCTTCGAGCGGTTGCGGCTGGCGAAAGGCACTGGCTACCTGTTCCATGCCACCGCTCGCCGCCAGCGAATCACATAACCCTTCGAGCAGCCCTAATTTGGAGCCGAACTGGTGATAGACCGTCATGCGAGCCACATCGGCCTGGCGAGCTACCGTTTCGATGGAAAAGCGGGAATAGCCATCAGGAGCCATGAGCAAGGCGCGAGTCGCGGCGAGAATACGGGCACGGGTCTGCTCGCTAGTCGCCTGTCGCTGACCGAGTTGATAAGGGCGAGGACTCATAGAGAGCTTGACACCTCCGTGAATTTATTGTATAGTCTGTACATCAAAGACTATTGGATGGACTGCTTGTATAATATTCTAGGCTGTGGCTCTTGTCAAGGAGTTAGCCAGCAAAGGAAGCACTGCTTCCCAAACAAACATAGAATGAAAGGAGAATCACCCGATGCAGCGACCATTTCGTTTCGCTGTCACGGCGGCCTATGCTCAATCGCTTACTGCCTGGGTTACCACTGCCCGCCGGGCCGAGGAGCTTGGCTACTCAACCTTGCTCATCCCAGACCGTACGACCGCGGGGACCCTCGCTCCTATGCCAGCATTAGCCATCGCAGCTGCAGCAACGACCGTGCTGCGCCTCGGCAGTTATGTGTTCTGTTAATGGGTATCGCCATCCCGTCATGCTCGCCAGAGAAGCTGCCACGCTGGATCTGCTCTCTGGGGGTCGCTTTGAACTTGGCCTGGGCGCAGGCGTCTCGGCAAATGAGTTTCAGCGCATGGGGCTGCCATTTGCGAACGCTGGCACACGCGTTGGCCAGCTTGAGGAAACTCTTCAGCTCTTGAAGCTGCTCTTCACACAAGAGACCGTCAATTTCAGCGGGAAATACTATACGATTACTGAGTTGAAAGGAAATATCAGGCCGGTCCAGCAGCCGCAGCCACCTCTTCTTGTTGCAGGCGCTGGAGAACGCATGCTCAAGCTGGCAGCCAGAGAAGCGAATATCATTGCCATCGGGTCTAAAATCGGCGCGCAGGGGGTGGACCCGGCAGACGCTTCGTTGGAGCAAAAGATCGCCTGGATCAAAGAAGCTGCCGGGCCGCGCGCAGCCAGCCTGGAGTTGGGTCAGACCATCTATGATATGGAGATCACCGACAGCGAAGCCGCTCCCTCTCCCCAGGCAGGAGGGTGGTCTATGCCAAAAGACCACTCAGTACCGAGCAGGCGATTGCCCATCTCCTTGAGCAGCGCGATCGCTACGGTTTCTCCTACCTGCAGGTCTCTGTCGCACAGATGGAGAACTTTGCTGCGGTGGTCACGCGGCTCGCCGGAAATTAAAGCCGTTTCTGAGAAGCTTGCTGGCGTTATCCTTTGTTTGTTGCTGTGCTAGAATTAAATGCACTGGCTATGGTTTTGCGACACTTGTCTCGACTGTGATATACTGGAGTTAAATTAAGGCATTGGCTATCAGTATCGTCAGGCCATTCACTGCAGTGATGGCTATAGTTACGCGAAAGGAGCGGCGGCGTTTCCCCGTCGCCTAAAGGCCGACGGGTCTCCACACCGCAGTTTGATGAAAGAGGCATGGGAAATGCGCATAACTGAACTGCGATTACAAACGGCGGACGTGGCACGCCAGAAACAATTTTACTTCAATAAGATGGGGCTGGCTCTGCTTGAGGAGAGTGAAAATGCGATCTCGCTGCAGGCCGGTTCTACACGGCTTATCTTTGAGCGGGCCGAGCAGGGGCTGCGGCCGCTGTATCACTTCGCCTTCAATATCCCGGAAAATAAGCTTGCCCCGGCCAAGGCATGGCTGACGCAACAGGAAGTGGTTTTGAGCCAGGTCCATCCAGATGACTGGTATTCAACGTCATGGAATTCGCATGCTGTGTATTTCTACGATCCGGCGGGCAGTGTCGTCGAATTCATCGCGCGCCACAACCTCCCCAACGCCTCAACGGGGACGTTCACGGCGCGGGACATCTTATATGTCAGTGAGATCGGCCTGGTGGTGAATGATGTACCCGCTGCAGTGAAAGCGCTGCGGGCGAAGCTTGGCCTGGATGTATACCAGGACATGGCTGAGAATTTCGCGCCTCTGGGCGACGAGTATGGCCTGTTTATCGTGGTCAAACGGGGCCGCACCTGGCTTGCTTCCGACAGGCGCTCTGATGTCTTCTCCACCACCGTCACCATTCAGGGTGAGCGCGGGCAGCGCCATGTTGTGCCCGGACTGCCCTACACGCTGGACGTGGTCAGACGTCCATAGTCGTGCAGAAACGCTATAATCCACTGGCGTGTATACCACGGCTCATCTGCGGCAAGCTGTTTTGGCTAACTGAGACCCGGATCACGATGCTGAATTGGCGCAGTGAGTAATTTGCTGCCACTCTACAAACGCAACCTGCTTTTTTGTGGCAGCAAGCACGAAACACATCAGGGCCAAGCACAGAAATCTCCTGGCGCGATATGTCAAAGTATAAAGTAGAAAACGGAGCAATCTGCGACCGCCTTTTGCTCTTGCGGGTTGCGTGAGAAACTGTTTGAGGAGAAAAAGCTGAATTATGACGAACCATCCAAGCGAGAACACGAGTGGCAAGCTGAAGCTTGGCTATAAGGCGTCGGCGGAGCAGTTCGGCCCACGCACTCTCCTGAATTATGCGGTGGAGGCCGAGGAGACCGGTTTCGATAGCGTCTGGATCAGTGACCATTTCCAGCCCTGGAAGCATACCAACGGGCACGCGCCCAACGCCCTGGTCTGGCTTGGCGCGGCGGGAGAGCGAACCAGGCGCGTCGTGCTGGGCACAAGTGTGCTCACCCCCACCTTCCGCTATCCGCCTGCGGTCATCGCCCAGGCCTTTGGAACTCTTGGCGCGCTCCATCCTGGACGCATCATTCTGGGCGTTGGCGCCGGTAAATCACTGAACGAGATAGCGGTTTCAAACATGAAATGGCCAGAGCCCAAGGAGCGCCTGGCCCGTCTGCGCGAAGCCGTCGAGCTGATCCGCCAGCTGTGGAGGAAAGAACTGGTGTCGTTTGAGGGCGAGTACTACCAGACATACAAGGCCACCATCTATGATCGCCCTGAGCAGCCAGTGCCCATCTACATCAGCGCCGGGGGACCCGTCGCCGCGAAATTCGCGGGCAAGGCTGGGGATGGCTTCATCTGCACCTCCGGCAAAGGTGAAGAGCTGTACCGCGACAAACTGCTGCCCGCGGTCGTCGAGGGCGCGCGCGCCGCTGGCCGCGATCCCTCAAGGATCGAACACATGATTGAGGTCAAAGTTTCATTTGACACCGACCGCGAGCGCGCGCTTAAAGATACCCGTAACTGGTCCGCCCTGGCCCTCCCCGCCGAAGTTAAGGCGGACGTCGATGATCCGCGCGAGATGGAGCGAAGAGCCGAAGCAGTCGTCGACCAGGCCTATCGCCGCTGGCTCGTTTCTGACGACCCGGAAGAGCACCTGGAACAGATCCGCCCCTATATCGAGCTCGGATTCACCCACCTGGTCTTCCATGCGCCCGGTGAGGATCAGTCGCGCTTCCTGCAGCTCTATTCGAAGGAGATCCTTCCCGCATCAGGCAGCGCTGGGGCTAGCGTGCGCGCTTGTCGCTCAATTGATGCCACGATGGTACTGGAGACCAGGTTTAAAACCCTAACCGGCGCGGCTGTGCTCGTTGACGCCCAGCTGGTGGCCGCGCTCATTGCGTCCGACCGGAGCGATCGTTGCGGCACCGACCACGTCGCTGCCCGAGTCAATAGGAGGTGAGCGCAACCGGGATTACCGCGGTCTCGGGTGAGGTGCTGCACGTCAACGGTGGCTGGGTCTTTGGGCGCTGACATCTGCATGCAAGGGCAAGCAAAGCGAGAGGGGCCCGCGCTGCGCGCGGGCCCCTCTCGCTTTGCTTGCCCTTCCCCCACAACTTAAGGCATAATGTCAGGGTTAGTTTTTGGCTGAGCTGCGGGGCTGGCTCCGGGCTTAGTACCAGGCTCAACGCCCAGCACCTTTGGCGGCATTCCCAGCGCTTTGGCGAGGTCATTGTAGAGCGCCTGCTCGGGATCCGAAATTTTCTTACCCGTCAGGCCCAGAAAACCTCCTTCGCCTGAGGCTTCAGCTACTTTCTGCGCAACCGACATTACATACTGCTTGTACTCCATCGCATCCGCGGGCGTGGCCTTGACAAGAATAGCTGTGACCTGCTGGCATGCTTGTAAAGCATCATTCCTGCTCTCCGCCGGATCATTGGAGGGAGCAGCTGTAGTCTTTTCACTGGCCTTAAGGTCATCTACCCTGGCCTTGATATTTTCGGCCAGCGTCCGCATCAAGGGACTGCTGCTTGTTGTCTTTTCTAGATCTTTGACACTGCCTGAGAGGCCTGCAAATTCCAGCCGGCTGCCGACGATATTCGAAGGAGAAGCATTCATCATTGCTCGACCAACCTTGATGGGGGTATCCAGCAGGATCCTCCATTCGTCCGAAGTGAACACTTTTTTGATGTCTACGTTCATTGTGTATGTATCTCCGTTCGTATGCTAGTTGAACTGGATTTCGTCGCGCTTCTCAAAATATACATGGAATATCCATAAGTAACATCCCTCATAGGGCTGATTTTTGTTCACACTCTTAAGGGGTGATTAGAGGCGGCTGATTAACACATGCGGCGAAGCCGCCCCGCTCACCGTCGCTGTGCTTCTAAGCGTATCCCAGCGGAATAAATGATCCTGTTCGCCGGTTAAGGGAAAATAAGAGCGTAGAAATGATGGAAAGAATATTACACAAGGGAAAGATTGGAAAAGGAGAAAAGCATGAGCAGTTTCAGCCCGCAGGAGATCGAGTATTTCCAGAACCAGCGCCTGGGCAGGCTGGCCACTGTAAATAAGGCCGGCGAGCCGCGCGTGGCCGGTATATGCCCGTGGTATACAAAAGAACTTCGCGTCGCTTCTCAATGATGAAGACGACGCTAAGAACTGTCACTAGCGGGGGCGTGCCCGTGCCCATCGGGGAGGGCTTGCACCATCTGCGCAAGACGTGTCGAGAAGCTGGTTTAAGCCTCTTCGGATATCAAACCAAGGGCGCGAGCCCGTGCAACCGCCTGGATGCGGTTCTCCACTCCCAGTTTCGAGAAGATGTTATACACGTGGCGTTTGACCGTATCGACCGAGAGCACCAGTTCCTGGGCTATCTCCCGGTTAGAGGCTCCACGCGTGATCAATTGGAGCACGTCCAGTTCGCGTACACTTAGCGGGTCCAGCAGCGGTTTCGTCGTGTGCTGTTTCGCGCTCTGAGGCTGACGTTTATTTGCCATGTTATCATGGTAAAATGTGGCAAGTAGAGTGTCCAAATACGCAGTCGGCCCGTGCTTACGTATAAAGGACGGTTGACATGACAATTTTTCGCACGGCACAAGAGGCTGACCTCAGGCCATCATACGAAGTATTTTATCAGAATGAGTTGCTCGCTAACCCCGAGCTGCCTCCCATAGGCCCTACCCCGCCGGCTTTGCAGCACATCCATCAGACGGGGACGATCCATATCGCGGAGCAGGATAGAAAGGTGCTTGCATATGTGGGAGCTGTTACGCGCGGCGACATTACCTTCCTCACCGATCTATTTGTCCTACCTGACCGGCAGTCTGGTCAGCTTGGTAAGACGCTGCTCCAATTCGCTTTGCCGCCCGACGGCAAGGTCCATTGCACCTCCAGTTCGAGCGATCCGCGCGCGCTTGCCCTGTATATTCGTGCGGGGATGCGCCCCCAGTGGCCTCATTTCGCGCTGCAGATGGAGAAGCAGGCCCGCCGGTGGGCTACCACTACCGCGCTAGAGATCGTTGAGGCAGATCCCACCGATCCACGATTGCTACGGTGGGACGCTCACATCAGCGGGCGCCTGCGTCCCCAAGATCACCGCTTCTGGCTTCAGGAAGAAGGAGCCCTCCCGCTGTGGTTCCGGAGAGATGGTCGGATCCTGGGCTACGGATATATACGCCTGGGCTCGGGAACGATCTGGCATCCTCATGCCTGCAAAATTGGACCGCTTGGCGTCGATAGCGCCACAGATGCGACCGACTGTGTGCTGGCAGCCGTTGCCTGGGCCCGACAGCGGGCGGATGTGCTACTCATCGATGTCGCGGGGCCTCACTCCTGCCTGGCGCCGCTGCTCGCAGGAGGCTTTCGCATTATCTACATTGATACCTTTGTTTCAACCTCAGAAGCGCCATTCTTTGATGCGCGACGTTACATCGCTTCAGGAGGCGACCTGCTTTAAACATAGCCTGTATGGCCTTCATTTCAAGGCCAGATGAGCCCGACTCTCTCTCGCTTGCTAGCAGACCTGCCGCAAGAAGAAGAGGCCTGGCTACATGCCGCGCGAGCTAACGGCTATGAACTTTACCATGCCATAGCGCTCCTGCGCTCTCCTACAAACCCCTCCTATGTCAATAGCATCGCGCTAGTACTTGTGGCAATCTACGCCTATGGCCTCACGCGCGCGTGGGAATTGCTCGGAGGCCGCCAGTATCGCCTCGGAGACTTGCTTTCCCCTTTACGCGACACCCCGGGCGATCAGGCTGCGACAACGAGTAAAGAGACGGACGAGGGCGCCAGAAGAGATTGACGTGTGTGTGATGGCTGAGTCCAGGTCCCTGCTCTTTCTACCTGCCTGGCTGAAGTTGCTCTCAGGCGAACAAGGTATCTGAATTATGCATGACACGCGTCTATAATGTAGACAATGTGCGGATACAACAACGCTCGCTTACATGTTACAATAGTGGCATCAGCGCTCGTCGCCTGCGTGGCTCTTACTATGCTTGTAACTAACTCTCTGGTACTAAGCATGTACTTTCATTGCAGCGCGCCGCAGCGCGGCGGTAAAAGCTGGAGCTTGCATCCGTCCATTCGCCCTCGTGCGAAGGCGCCCAGACTGAAAAAAGCACCCGTGGAAGAAAAGTGCAACCGGCTCAGGGCAAGAAAGGATTTTGAACAACTATGCGTGCATCGGTAGGAGCAGCAAGACCGACGGACCTCCACCAGGTCTCTATCAACTGGCAGCGTCTGCGCGTAGCCATCAATCCAGGCAAGAGGGGTTGCGTCCCATTGTTGTTGATGAACGGCCTGGGCGTCAATCTCGAGTTCCTCGGGCCGTTTGTTGAGAAGCTTGACACTGAACGAGAGATTATTCGCTTTGATGTGCCCGGAATAGGCGGCTCGCCATTGCCCTGCCTCCCGTACAGTTTTCCTTTGCTGGCCTCCCTCGTAGCAAGCATGCTCGACCATCTGGATTACACGCAGGTAGATGTGCTCGGCTTCTCCTGGGGCGGCCAGCTGGCCCAGCAGTTCGCTCTGCAACACAGCCGCCGCTGTCGCAGACTCATTTTATCCAATACCGCAACCGGGGCGATCATGGTCCCCGGGCACCTCTTCGCGCTTGCCGAACTGGCAACTCCACAGAGATTTACAGAGCCATCCTACCTGAGAGAGGTCGATCCAGAACTCACTGTAGAGGGCGCGCGCGCGCAGGCCAGGGCTTTGAGAGAGGTCGCCCCTGCCTTACAATCAGGCGGGCTAGGCTATCTGTATCAGTTATGGGCAATAATGGGATGGACGAGTCTACCATGGCTCTTGTTCATCCGGCAGCCGACCATGATTATCTCCGGTAATAAGGACCCCATCGTTCCAGCGATCAATGCGCAGATCATGCGGGGACTGATACCTCACTCGCAGCTCTACCTCTACAACGGAGGGCACATGGGTATGTTGACGCACACGAGCGAGCTTGCGAATGTCGTAGAGCAATTTCTTAGCTCGCGCTGATGCGTGACCTGCCAGGGATGATCCGTTTGAGGGGTATCGCGGGATAGAATGGCGCGTTCCAGCTCACCAGGAATGGCCGAAATCTGCGGCGAGCAGAACAATTCCCAGAAGGTGACACTCCGCGTGGACTAAAGTCCAGCGGCTTCTCGCTTCAACGGGAGCGGTGACTCACTAGCTTGCGCTAGCCCCTCCCGCTCTCTCGACGAAGGCCCCGTCCGGGCCAGCACCTGCAAGCCGTATTGCAGGATGTTTCTGGCAGCATTCTCGTCGCGGTCGGCTATGTAGCCACAGAAGGGGCACACATGCGTCCGGACGCTGAGGGACTTTGCGACAGACTCACCACACGCGGAGCAATTTTGCGAGGTGTAGTGAGGTCGCACGGCAACAACTTGCCGCCCAGCACTCTCAGCCTTGGCTTCAAGGTATTGCCGGAACATCCCCCAGGATGCATCGGCGATGGCAAAGGCCAACGAGTGGTTGCGCACCATGTTGGCCACGTGCAGATCTTCAATGATGATGCTTTGATAGCGCTCGACGTAGTGGCGCGACGCCTTGTGAAGCGTATCCTTGCGCTGGTTGCTGATGTGTTCATGGATACGAGCAACCTTCTTTTTTGCTTTCTTGCGGCGGGTGCTCCCCTTCTTGCACCTTGCCAGCCTCTTCTGCGCTTTCGCCAAGCGTATGGCTGTCTTCCTGGCATGTTTGGGGTTGTCGATGACATGGCCATGACTATCAGCCACCAGATAGCGGATGCCCATATCCAGGCCCACGGCATTCTCTTTCGCGGGCAAAGGTTGAGGTGTCGTGTCACACACACATTGCAGATACCAGCCAGAAGGCCGCAGCACGATGCGCGCAAACTTAAACGTGCCCTCCAAGGGCCGATGGACGATGACGCGGATCCGTCCGCCGCATTGTCCTGGAGCCTTGAAGCGTCCATTGTCCAGACAGTTGGCGGCATCACGGAACTGGATCGTGTGCCAGGCGTTGGCACCTTTAAAGCGCGGAAAGCCAACCTTCTGGCTTTCTTTGAGGCCACGAAAGAAGTTGGTGAAGGAGCGATGAAGCCGTTTGAGGGTCGTATCGACCACAACGGCAGGCAAATCGGGATGAGCCTCTTTGCCGTGGCGTTTGTCTTGCTCGTAGAGATGCAGGGACTTGCCGGTCTGTTTGTAGTGAGCGATCAACTCCTCAAGGCAGGCATTATACATCATGCGTGAAGCACGCAAGGTATTCAGCAAGGCGTGTGCTTGTGCCTTGGTGGGTCGCATTCTGTACTCATACGTTCGCATACCTCAAGGATAGCAGAGCGCGACTCGAGAGTCAACAAGCAAAGGCTCAAGGGGTGTATGAATTAGTTGTTAGGCACCCAAGCAAAAAAGGGGTATCCTCATCTGTAAAAAACCAAGAGCAGAGAGGAGTCCCCTAAAATGGAAACGAATAAATCCTTGCAAACAGCGCTGAGGCAGGAAGCTGAAGTGGAAGTGCTGAAGTTGGTGGAGAGTTTACAGAACCTCAAGGAAGGAGATCTCAAGGGAGTGGAAACCCAGGTGCTGGAACGGGTCATGAGCATAGGACGCAAGTGGATGGAATGTATCCTGAGCCCTGAGTCCTCCAGCGAACTGCCCCCAGTTCGTCGCGAGGGAGCCTGTGGGCATGAGCAGCGCTTGGTCGGCGTGCGCCCCAAGCAGCTGTTGACCATGTTGGGCAAAGTGACATTTTGTCGGCCGTACTACCAATGTGTGAGACCGGAGCAAGCGGAGGCAGCAGGAAACGAACAGGAGTGTTCACATGGGGAGGCTCCAGCCGATGCGGTCTGGGGCGTGCAAGCACGCCGCACAAGTGCCGGGGTGCAACAAGCGATCAGTTATCTGTGTGCCATGCTCACGCTCGAGGAAGCGGCCGAGACGTTCAGCCGGTTGCTGCCATTGGGCATGTCAGCCCGGCAAGCTCTCAACCTAATGCAGTCGGTGGGTGAGGCACTGGCACGCGAGGAAGGAGAGCAGGTGGCTGCCCTGTGGGAGCATGCAGCCCAAGCACGAACCACCCTGACGGTGGAGGGGCAGCCCAAACATGAAGTCATCGAGCGCCTCTACATCGAATTAGATGGCGTAACGGCCCGTCTGCGTCGGGGTAGTGTGCCGATGGAAGACAAGGAGGTCAAGCGAGCGGGAGATGTCTATCGGGAAATCAAAGTCGGAGCCGTCTTTGCGGCCTCACATGGCCCCCAACGCTCAGGCCTGGCTCCAGGAGTCTTCATCGATCACGCGGGCGAGAAGCACTATGTAGCCCGACGCTGCAAAGCCGAGGAGTTTGGCAAGGCGCTCTACACGCTGGCGGTCACGCGTGGCCTGCCCCAGGCGCGCCAAGTGGTGGTTGTGGGGGATGGGGCGCTCTGGATTTGGGGTTTGGCCGCCGAACACTTTGCGGAAGCAGTGCAGATTGTCGACCTGTGGCATGCGCGCGAGCATGTGTGGAAGGTGGCCCGTGCCGTCTTTGCGTCTGGCTCACCTGAAGCGGCCGCCTGGGCCGAACACGCTTGTACGTTGTTGGTCGAGGGCAACATCGAAGAGCTGGTAGCCGAGATCGCCGCCTTCCCTGCGGTGCCGCCTGAGCCAGGAGCCTCACGCAGTGTGCCAGAGATCGAGATGGACTACTTCATCTCCAATGCGGCTCGCATGCGTTATCCCGCCTTTCGCGCTCAAGGGATGCATGTGGGCAGTGGTATCGCCGAAGCAGCTTGTAAAACCGTGGTCAGCACCCGAGCTAAGCGCTCAGGCATGCGTTGGACGCCCGAAGGACTGGATGCCGTCTTGGCCTTGCGTATCGCTGTGCTCAATGCGACCTACGACGACTTCTGGGAGCACCAGCATGGCCTTGTCGCCTGATTGCCTACAATTACTTCATACAACTAATTCATACACCCAGGCTCAAGCCAGAAACGCCTCACCGCGGGGTTGGAAACCCCGCGGCTTGCGGCGGGCTCAAGCCCGGGTGTGTCAGCAATGGCTGTAGAAGCTCCCTGCCTTGTAGGCGGGAGAGCACTTCACTAAACGCACTGCTTCTCCCAACTGGGAGTAGCTAAGTGACCACGAAAACCGAGGTTTCACTGGTCCGGTTCGTCAATTGTCCATTCATCAGCCCTTGCATTGAATAACAGAATATAGCCATAACCGGTGATCCTGCCAACGCTGATCCCCAGTCCCAGGCAGCGCAGTTTCGCTCTGACATTATCAATATGTTTATCGAGATGTTCGCGCGTCCCGCGGTCAAGCGGCAAAGAACCGAGTAGCTGCCGATCCGATTGTGGCTTGCCGGGCAGCAGGGCGAGCAGCAACCTGTACTCGCTGGGCGTAAACTTGATGGTAAAACGCACCCTGGGGTGCTCGATGAAGAGTTCCCGGCTCCCATCGCAGCGCGAAATACGCGTCTGACCCATGCTGGCAACCGCCACAATTCTGGAAATAGCTCGCTCAGGCGGCACTTGATGCGCGGCCCTGACCACAGATGATAACGTCAGCATAACTTCCTACCCCTCTTTTATCACTACAGGCAGGCGTGAGAAGAAGTGCAGCTCGCCTGCATACTCGAAGAAGTCACAGCAGGGTGATCTTCTCCTGCAGAGAGTATGCTCGACTTGCGGGGAAAAGTGAGAGAGCAGGATTCATCAATTCTCTCGTCATTCTACATCATTTTGCAATATGCAGCGAGCGGGCATGATGATTTTCTCCCGCTCGCATTCAACGCCCGAGCCCTCCACGATGGGCTAACCTTCAGGCCGCTTAATTGAGCACCTGGCCGCCGCTAACATTAATGTCCGTCCCGACAAGATGGCGCGCTCGATCTGAGGCCAGGAAAACGTACAGCGCAGCGACATCCTCTGGCTCTCCAACTCGACCAAGCGGGATCTGCCGCAGCAACTCTTCCCTGACACCCGGCTGCTCCAGCCACGCGGCAGTCATGGGTGTGGAAATATTGCCCGGCGAGACTGTATTGACATTGATGTTGTAAGGAGCGGCGAAACGCGCAACCGACTTGCTATAGGCGAGAACTCCTCCGAAGGCCGCGCAGTACGCCGGTATGCTATCGGTCGCCCCATACGCGGTGAACGACCCCATGCTGATGATCTTACCGTAGCGCCGCCGCATCATATGCGGCAGCACCTCCTGCGTACACATGAAAACACCCTTGAGATGGCCATCGATTTGCCGGTCCAGTTCTTCTTCGGTCGTCTCCAGCTGGCCTGCCTGCGCACCAGGGCCCGCGATATTACACAAGATATCGATCTGGCTATAGGCCTGCAGGCTTCGCGCTACCATGGCTTTTACCTCCGCGCGCGACGAGACATTGGTATGAACAAACAAGGCCGTTCCCCCACGCTGCTGGATCTCCAGCGCCCTGGCCGTTCCCTTATCGTCCTGGATATCCGCCACGACGACCTTCACGCCCTCTTCCGCCAGCATACCGCCGACGGCTGATCCGATGCCGGAGGCACCACCGGTGACAATCGCGACTTTCCCTGCTAATGCGAGGTCCATAAGATGTTTCCCTCTCTTCCTGACATTACGCTGCGAGCCAGTAGTATTTGTAGTACGCTTCAGGAGGGATTATAGAAGACCCGGGCGGCGCTTGCAAACGCAGCCGCAACATGCCAGGTAAAGAAATACCTAAACCAGTAGGTAATGCGGGGCGTATATTTGCCTGTATGCGACGATTGAGATACCATAGTTGTTATGGATGAGTCACCTGAAGGAGGATTTATGAACTGGTTCATGGCCAGGTGCTTGCTCCCGGCTTTGCTGATTGTTTTTGTCCTGTGCATTTTGATCGGGATTGCGTGCGTCGCTGCCGCTGTCCTGTCGGCGAATGGGGTTATTCTGTGGAATTAGTGCTACTGCAACGCTGCAGTTTTATGACTGAGTCTCCAGGATGTTAGCGCCCGGCAGCATCTTAGAGACGGCGAAACCTGCGCACTGATCGCCGCATCGATAGCCCACGTATCAGCAAAAGCGAGCAAGTTTCAAAAAATCGCTACCACAACGAACTTAAGCTCACTTCCCCTGAACAGGTGGACAATGAGCTTCTTAGCTGGATCAAAGCCGCGTATCAGCTGGGTTAAAGGCCATAAATAGGACGCTCCTGGCTCGGGGTGGTTGAGTTCCTGTGTATCTCCCCCCCTGTCACCAAACTTATTCTTACCGCGCGCGGCGTACTGGCTGGTTTAAGGACGGGTGTGTCATAGCAGCCGCGCAAACCAGCTTTTGATATCCTGCACCCATGCTGACGCTGTCCCTTGAGGTTGTGAAACGGTTTGTATCTCTAAATGAGGGGGGAACAGCAATGACCAGAGCTTGCGCAGTTGAAAAACCGCGATCAGGAAAGCCACCACGATGATCGCGCCAACGATCACATGGACGTAGAAGCCAATGAGCAACATGCTCGCCAGTATCCCGCCCACCCCCCACGATGTAACAGGCACAATGGCCATAGAAAGCTCACACGTATGGCTGAGGATGCTCTTATCAAAGACATTCAGCTCAATGGCGGGCGTACCATCGACGAGTGCCTGGCGAGTTGCGGCGTCAATAGAGCCAAGGCGCAGCAGCATGATCGAGATAGTGAATACGGTGAGTAGAAAAAGCATAGTTGCCATGCCCAGCAACGCTTCAGCGCCTAAAAGGAGAACCGTTCCCATATCCAAGCCGCGACTAGAGATCGTAGAAGGAAGGAGGACGGCGAACGTGGTAAAGGTAATGCTTCCCAGGAACGCGTTGACTGTTAAGCGAGTAAGAATATTACTATTCACTCGCAAATAATCCGCACGGTCAAGGTAGAAATTAGTACTCATTAAATACTCCGTGTCTCCTGCATCGGTCCACGACATGCAGTCTAGATAGCCTATACGTATGTAGAGAAACGGGAGTGCGCGCCTGCCATACCAGGCAGCTTTTCCCATCTCGTCGCCAGGCGTGACAGCGACTTCATCTGCCTCATCTATGCTTTTGAACGCAGAGACGCGATAAAAGTGCCCCTTCTATTGCAATTATATGCTCCTGGCAAAAATGGCTGTATCGTCGCAATAAAGCGAGAATCGACGAGCTTCAATCAATTGTGTAGTTTTTGTTTTATCGAGCACTCTGTATTCCCTCGAGATCGTCTTGCCAGGGAGGAACGAGGCAAAACTCGATATCAGCCTTCCTGATGTACAGGCTGTCTATATCACTCATTTCCAGTGGTCGCTTCTTCTATCATTTATCCTGTTGAGCTTCATGTTCCTCAAACCACTCTCTGATGAGAACCACTGCGGCTTCTGGCAGGGCGAGGCACTGGCGAGCGTAGTTCAGCGCCGTTGACCAATCTTCACGCGCGCTACAGACGCGCACCATACCAAAGAACGCCCGCGCTCGAATATCCACCTCTTCCGCCCCTATGAGCGATTGAAACACTTCCTGGGCCTGCGCTACCCGGCCTGCCAGCAGGTACATTTCCCCGCTTTGTAGCGCGATCTCCTGCAGCAGCAGTGGAAAGGCGTCCGCGGGCACTATACGCACGGCCTCTTGCAATGCGGCCTCCGCCCGTTCGAAATCTCCCAGGCGGCCATGTGCGGTTCCAATGGTACACAGGCTGGCGCCGATCAACTCAACATGACCTTGCTGGTGGGCCAGGGAGAGGCAGCGGGCGCTACAGGCAAGCGCCTCTTCATAGTCGGCGCGATCCATCGCCAGGTCAGAGAGCAGATTGTTCAGATAGGTGAGGCTCTCATTCAGGCCGTGTATCTCGGCCATCGCCAGAGCTTGTTGAGCCAGGCGCTCGGCATGAGCGGCGTTACCCTGCAGGCTTTCTATCGTCGACCAGTTGATGAGAAGCGTCACTTCTCGTTCGATGAGTCCATAGCGCCTGGCGAGCTCGAGCCCCTGCTGGATGTAGCCTTTCGCGGCGGCATAGCTCGCCGTCTCCTTGAGCACAACCGCCAGGCCATTTATAATGGTGCAGGTCTTCATGGGGTCCTCACTATGGCGGGCCTTCGCGAGGGCCTCCTGAAAGGTGGAGCTGGCCTGAGCATAGTGTTGCCGCAGAGATAAGAGAAAACCCAGGCGGCACAGGTGCTCCACCTCCAGCATCAGTTGCTCGCCCTGCCGCGCAAGCAAGAGCCCCTGGCGGTGATAGACCTCCGCCTCGGCCAGCCTGCCATATTTCTTGGCGATGATTCCAAGGTAGTTGAGGAGCTCCGAGTGAGAAGCCGCGTCAAGGCATGCGCCTTGCAGGGCGCGCCGCACATGATATTCCGCCGTGCTATACATACCTTTGACACAGAGGTAGTGAGCAAAGTTCAGCGTGATCCGCACATACTGTTCGCCCAGCCCCCGCTCAAACGCGACATTCAGCGCCGCTACAATATTAGCGCTCTCCGCTTCCAGGGCGATGTACGCCGTCTTCTGTCTTTGCGCAAAGTCGGCCATATATGTGGCGAAGCTCTGCTCGATAAAGGCTGCGCTATCGTCGCGCCGCGTCCATGCGTAGTCAACTATCGTCTGATGCAGGGTATAGCGGCCTGATCCATTGCTTTCGAGCAATCCGGAGTCTTGCAGCTGATCAAGGGCTTCAACATGCTGCGTACAGATCGCCAGGGCTGCCTCCTCTGAAAAGCTGCTTGGTTTGGGCGGAAACACGGAGAGAGCGCGTAAAGAGCTGCGCGCCTGCTCGTTAAGCTGCTGGTCGCTGAGGGCAATGACGGCCTGCAAGGAGACCGGTTCTTCCACTGGCAGGGTAGAAACCTGATCAAAGGCAGCCAGCGGCGCGCGCAGAGCGAGACGCACCTGGGTATCACGCAGCCTCTCGATGGCATGGTAGAGACGACGAGGCTGCCCGCTATACGCATGGGTGCGCAAATAATTTCCCATAAGCGCGAGAGCTAAAGGCAGCCCTCCAACCGCGCGTGCTAGTTCCCGCAGCGGCCGGGCGTCGCTTATCATAACCTCGGGCGCCAGGCGTTTGAGGATCGAGATGCTCTCCTCCTCATCCAATTCGCCTACGGTTGTTACTTCGCCCGTCGCGAATTGTACGGAGATATCTTGCATGCGGGTCGTTAGCAAATAGGTACAATTAGGGCCGCCCACTTTGCAGGCCAGGGCTTGCTCTAGCCGCCAGGCATCATCAATCAGCAGGAGCATCCGCCGGCTGCCGATGGCCATGCGCAGAGCCATGGCCCACTCTTCCAGCGTCGTCAGCTTTTCGCCGTGAATGGCGAGCAAGCTGCCCCATCTACTATAGAGAGCCAGCAAATCCGGCCGGGTACCAAGACCTGCCCACAGCACGCCATCGTGAAAATGTCGCAGGATCTCCGGGTCATGCGCCACAGCGACTGCCAGAGCCGTCTTGCCTACGCCTGGCAGGCCGTTGAGCGCGGAGATAGCCAGGGCAGGCGAGAGGCAAAGGCGCTTCTTGAGCCTGTTGAGAAGATCATCGCGTCCGACTAGGCCATATGGAAGGGATAAAGGAATGAGCGGGTCAAAAATACCCAGCGAGCCTGGGGTAGTAAGAGCTTCCCTCTCTTCTCCCTGCAGGCCTAGCTGGGCCTCCGTCAGAGCAAAGACCTCACGCAATTTCTGGCGAAAATACGGGTTGGGTTTCGTCAGGCCTCGCTCCCAGCGGCTCACATTATTATGCGTGGTACCTAAACGATCGGCCAGTTCCTGCTGCGACCATGCGCGATGGTGCCTCTCTTCCTGAAGCTTCAGGTTTGGGGAAGCGATCCTTTCCTTGACCATACGATTTCGCTCCTAACATCGGAATTTGAAAAGGCGCAAGCACCGCGAGGGCAGCTCTTTTAACCTCTACCGGATACTGTAGAAGCTATCATGCAATGCATCTATTGTCAATATGCTCAGCAATATATGGTATGTACCCGATACGCCAGACATCCTCTTATATCGCCTTGCGTTGCCTCCCTGGTGGAAACGGGATAACCGACCTGCAACAACCGGCGAATAATCCATTCGGCCCTTGCGTGACCCGAACGGCTACAAGCTGATAGCATATAATGCCATCCCGCTTGATGAGGTACTGCGCTCGTTATCTCATCAGGCCGTCTCGCACCTGCGCCGCTCAGCGTGTGAGCTCTTCGTAGGGCGATTGAAGGCGATTGAGGCGTTCAATACGGCTCTCAATGTACGGAGTCTCAAACCACCAGCGACCGCCAGCCGTGGCCTTTCCACCATCCAGCAGCCAGCGCAGCTGATCAAGCGCGCGCTTCAGGGCCTGCCGCTGGCCAAGACAGGCCGCATATTCATCAGCGGCATACACTCGCCAGCGCCAGTACGCCAGCCAGAAGGGGTACAGCAAGAGCCTCCCTACTCCCAGCGGGAGGCCACACAGCATAAGGGGGACACCACACAGCGGCGGCAACATTGCATAGAACATCCTGACCAGCCAATCAAAACTATTGATATGCGCCAGTTCACGCGCCAGCAGCGGGCCAAAGTGCGGGCTGAAGAGTAAGGCGCGATCCACTACGAGCACAGGGCCCTCGAAGCGCAGCTGCATCCCCTGCGCATCGTCATGCACACACCACATGAGAGGCGGACGCAGAAATGTCCTCGTCGGCATCGCTGCGCGTGTCCTATCCAAGGTGGCGAACACCTCCGTGAAGCGTTGAACTTCCTGGGTGCTCGCGCGCCTGCGCACTCCCAGGCGGTATAAATGCAGCAGCGGCAGCGCCAGGGCGCGCGCGCATGCGAGCGCATGAAAAGCCAGGTAGACAAACACAAAGAGCCACGCAAGGCGATCCTGCGTCAACAAAGGAGGGTGAGCGCTCAGCCGCTGCGCTGTAAAGATCCCTGTAACAACGCCGTCAAATGACTCCACCAGGGCGCGGCCAGGACCTGGAACCTCAGCTGTGCCCGGAAAAGCCCAGTAGATGTAACAGAACCAGCCCCCGCCAAGTATCTCGATTGACCAGGAGAGTAACGAGAGCGCAAATCCCATAGTGCCCCTCTTTCTTGCGGACTAACTGAAAAAATCAACCGGGCCTCCATCCTCGTCCCACTCAATCGCCGGCGGTACAGCTAGCCGGGCAACTTCCGCCATGGAATATACCTCCTGCTGCACACTGCCGAACGAGCGCTGCGCCTCTGTCTGTCGGGGCGGTGGGTCAGGGCTCGCCCCTGGCAGCAGATGGCGCGGCTCTTCCCCCTGGGCCGGGGGATAGACCTGCACCCAGGTATAGAGACCGCCGCTGATAACCACTACCCTGCCAATCGCCAGCTGTTGTACGTCCTCCAGCGACACCGCGTTCTGGCGCTGCATCCTGACCGCCGTTCGTCGTTTGAACAGGCGCGCCTGGCCGGCCGCTAACGGGCTCTCATTGACCTCGTCGCTATCGTCTGTAATCTGTGAGAAGGCGACGCTTTCGCGCTGGCCGGCAAATTTCACAAGCTCCTCCGGGCTGCCGCAGCGATGCAGGATTTTGACAGAGGCGGAGGCGAGAATATTCGCCCGCTCTGCTCCCAGCGCCTGGTAGTTCTGTGCCGACGACCAGATCGACATGCCCGCTTCGCGCATGCGCTCATAGAGGTCCGTGGCATTGGAGGTCTTCAACACTCCGAATTCATCGATGATCATCAGCGCGTGCCGTTCGAGCGGTTTGCGCTGCTTGGCATAATGCGCCGCGTCTTGCAGGAGATAACGACCCATGCCGGCGGCCTGCTCTTTGAGGACATCTCCATCCAGGCCGATAAAGACCGCGTCAGCATCCTCGAAAGCAAAGTTACCATCCAGTGCATCCGCCACCCCTGCGAAAAAGCCGTCATAGGCCAGCGAAAGATTGGATATGTGCGGCCTCAATTTCTCAACCTTGCGCATCTCGTACCAGTAGCGGGGATCGGCATAGGCGCGCATAAGCCAGCCAGGTTGTTTACGCGTGCCGATCTCCAGGCGCAGGAGAAAATCGCGACTATTGCGCGGCGGGCCTGCGGGTGCGTGAACCACCAGCGCGACCAGGGCCGAGGTTAGGCGATAGTAGTAGGGGTGAGTTCCAGGGTCGACCATGGCCATCAGACGGTTGTAGAGGGCCGTCGCATCCCCGCGCCAGCCATCGTACGCTTCTCCAGGAAAGACCTTGATGCGCCTGACACCCGCATGACGCATCGCCGCGACAAACTGCGCTGCGGTCTTCTGGCTGCCCTTGAGATCAAGAAAAATGACCTGCATTTCATTCCGTACAGCGATCGTCGCCAGCCTGAGAAGGGTAAGCGTCTTGCCATAGCCCGGCTCCCCGATGACGACGCCATGCCGCCACAGGGCTGCAAGTGGAAGACATACCTGCTGCGCCCGTACCCACTCATCCAGGTCTCCTCCCAGGTAGGAGCCAAGCGCCTCACCCTCAACTTCCCGCATGGAAACTGGTGGCAGGGCCCGTACCCCGGCTACCTTTACAGCAGGGCGCGCTCTTGCCGACGAATGGCGCGTACGCCCGCGCCAAGGGTTGAACGCCTCCAGCAGCAGGGATATGCCTGGCGTGAGCAACATATGTACAGCCCAGAGTAGGCAAAGTCTCTGCCAGACGCCACCTGAAGAGACAGCAAGCAACAGCTTGATGGGGTAGACATAGCGCAGCAGCAGGGCATACGTAAGGCAACCAGGGATAGCCAGCAGCCAGATACCGGCCCAGCGTTCCCGGTAGTCCCACGTTCTGTCGGCACTCCACCACAGAAACGCGCCGGCTGCCAGGGACGGCAGGGCCAGCAGGGCCGCCACACATAGAAATAGCAGCAGCGCCAGCCTGCGCAGGGAGACCTTCGGCCACAGCATACGCACTCCTTTCATTCGATCGCCTTATGTGCGGGCAGCGCTTCCAGGGGTATCACCGCGACCCGTTGACGGGCGGCTGGAGGTAAGCGCTCACGCGCCGCCTCGACGACTCTGCGGGTAAGTGGCGTTACGAAGTACCAGACGGACGCATACATATAAAAGCCTCCAGAGGCGTCGCTTCTCGGCATCAACAGCTCGCTGAATATCCCATCGAGCTCCTGGTCGCTCTTGATAGACAGCTCAACCTCAACCGCGACGGCCTTTTCTCCCGCCGCGCGCGACTTCGGCACCCATACCTGCGCGTCCGGCGTGTGGGGGAGCGCCGCGCCTCCTTCTCGCCTCGGCAGCCTTGCCCTCAATGAACGCTCGCTCACCCAGCGATACTCAGGATGTCGGCGTTCAATATCCAGGCGGACGCGATTGATCTGGTAGAGATGCGGCAGCGTGCTGAGTGCGGGCGTTAAACGAGCGTAAGAGCTGTTCAGCTGACGCAGACCGAGGGGAGTCAACCAGCACCAGCCAGGCTCAGCATGGTAAATTCGCCTGTACTCCACCATTTCTGCGCCAGGTTGCCGCCAGCGCGCCAGCGTTTTATACGCCGCCCAACGGGTGACCTCGCCAGGCGCGCCCAGGCATAGTTCAGGCCAGCGCGCCAGCAGCTGCCGCACCTGGTCGATACGAGCGGCGTATTGCTCGGCAACCCAGCTAAGGGCCGCGTAATCGCGTTGACTGAGAGGCCGCGCGCCGCTAATAGCGTGCCCTATACTCTTTGGACGTCCTTCACTCACAGCCAGACACCTCTATCTACACATAAGCCGGCGAACTCACTGAAACGAGCTGCCTAAAATGAGCATACGTTTACTTGCACATGCAAAAAAGGGTTGTTCGGGGTAAATTTGTGCGGAATATATGTGATTCCTGCTCAACCTGAAAATACTCCCGGCATATCCCTGGTTTGTTATCCAGCTCGTCATGCGGGGCATTGCCCAGCTGTCGCGTTTCGCTGGATCCACAGCACATAAGAAACACGCTCGCCCGGGTGATACAATACAGGCATCAGGCACGTAGGAAGATTGCCAATTCCCTAATGAGGAGGTATGTATGTCAAACTTACCCAACGTCTACGAACTACCGGAAGACCTGCCCGTTCCCGTTGATGATGGCGCGTGCGATCACCTGACGGGTCTCCAGCTGCCCTCTCTGTCACTCCCGTCAACGCAGAGAACCGGGGTGAGCCTGGCGGAGTTAGCGGGACGGAGCGTAGTCTACTGCTTTCCACGCACGGGCAGGCCAGACCAGGCGCTGCCGAGCGGGTGGAATGAGATTCCAGGCGCGCGCGGATGTACGCCTCAATCGTGCGCTTTCCGCGATCATTACAAGGAGCTGCAGAGCTTTCATATCGACGTCTATGGATTAAGTACGCAGGATACCGCCTACCAGCAGGAGGTGGTGGAGCGCCTGCGCTTACCATTCCCACTCTTGAGCGATGCAGAACTGAAATTCACGCAGGCGTTACGCCTGCCGACCTTCACAGTTGACGGCATGACGCTGATCAAGCGCGTCACACTGGTTATCGAGAATGGCAGGATCATCAAGGTGTTCTACCCGATCTTTCCACCCGACCAGAACGCGGCGGACGTGGTCGCATGGCTCTCCAGGCAACAATAACCGCTACCTGGTTGGTCAGTCGGACCATTGCGTTTTAGGCACGGGCAGCGCTTCTTCATCCACGCAAACTCCCCCGTAACTTGAGCAAATCTTGAAGATTGCCAAACGATTTCGTGATATAACAGTGGTATCCTATTGGTGTCGCGGAAAAGACAATACCGCGATATCCGCCAAATACGCTACAAACATATGAAAGAAAGTAGATGAGAAATTTGAAGAAAAAGATATTCTTGATTGCAGGAGGAACAGCCACCCTGGTGGTGTGCTTACTAGTTGGCGCGTTTTTCGCCGGACCCCTGCTGGCCTCGGCACAGAGCACGCAGAACACTTCGAACACAACCCAGACCGCCAGCACTCCCACGGCCACTAACTACTGCCAGCAATACCTGCAAGATCTGGCCCAGCGCCTGAATGTCTCGGCGTCGACATTTGAGCAGGACCGCACAGCAGCCAAAGAGGATATCCTGGCCCAGCTGGTCAAAGATGGTAAATTGACCCAGGCTCAGGCCAATACTATAAAGCAGCGCATGCAATCTCAACAGGCCTGTAAAGGAAAAGGGAATGAACTGGGTTTGCAGCGCGGCATCATGCTCAAGGCGTTGCAGCAATACCGCACATCCGTGCTTAACCAGGTCGCGCAGGGTCTCCACCTGACATCCACCCAGCTACAGTCTGACCTGCAGCAGGGGCAGAGCCTGAGCAAGATCGCCAAGGCGCAGAATGTCTCCGCGACTCAACTGCACACAATCGTCTTGAATGCCGTCGATAGTGCGTTGAACCAGGCTCAGCAGGCCGGGGTTATCACCCAGTCGCAGGATACGGCGTATACACAGTACCTGAAAAATCACCCCGCCGTGGTCAACGCCGACTTGCAGAAATGGGATCATTAAGGAGAAAAACGAGCAGCAGAGCGCCGCTCGTGCGCACGAAGCGTCTGCCCAGCAGGACAGCGCAGCGTCCCATCCGGCTGGAGGGCAAAGTCGCGACCAGAGAAGCGTCCTCGTTTCCAGGGCAAGGCCACATCTGGCGGTCCCTATCCTGGTAGGGGAGATGGGGTATCGATAGTCTCCTCTTGCACCAGCGGACAAGCAGGAGCAAACTCGGTGGTGCGCGGTAGATCGGGATGAAGCTGATGTCCCAGTTCCAGCCGGAGGTTCCACACCTGTGCTGGCTACTTTGGAGATCCGTTCTAAACAAGAGGAAACAGCTGTGTAGCAAACCTTCTCACCACCTGTTTGAAGGAGTGATGGCGAGGAAAAAGAACTGGAAGAGATACAACAAGTTTTTGTTAAATTTGTTCTTTGCACGTCTGTTTGACAACGATCACGACGCCTTTCGAACGCCGCCTCTACGAACGGATAGCCCACGTAGCCAGCACAGGCTCGATGCCCACCAGATGAGGCTTGAACGGACACTGAACACACGCGGGTACCAGCACTAATTTTCTGTTATAATCCTTACAACCAGGATAATAAGTTTTGCCTCTTTTCAGGAGCAAAGAACCATGCAGAATCTCGTTACACGCATACAGAGCTTCAATCAGGGCCGCGACCCACAGTTACTCGCATTAAAATATCAGGCCATGCGAGCTGATGTGTTTGCCTTCTTTCGGGGAACCTGTCACCTTTTTTATGAAGATTGGCCCGCCAGTACACCTTTAAATGACGCATCCCCTGTCTGGAGTTGTGGTGATTTACACCTGAGCAATCTGGGCAGCTATAAGGCGGACAATCGCCTGGTGTATTTCAATATCAATGATTTCGACGAGGCCGCCCTGGCTCCTTGCACCTGGGACATGGCCCGCCTGCTCACCTGCCTGCTGATCAGCTCGCATCTCGAGCGCCTCAGCGAGGCTAACGCGGTGATGCTGTGCAAGTCCTTCATGGAGACCTACACACGTACTATCGTCAAGGCCCATGTGCGCACGCTTGAAGAAGAGGAGGTAAGCGGCTTCGTAAAGGACCTGCGCCTGCAGGTCAAGAACCGCAACCGCAAAATGTTCCTGGATGCACGGACAACAGTCAACGAGGGGAAGCGCGCCCTGCGCATCGACGGGAAGCGTTTCACCCCTGCCAGCGAGACTGAGCGGGCAGCGGTCACCGACGCTATACAGCACTGGGCGGCGAAGGAACCGGATCCCAACTTTTTCAAGGTGCTCGATGTTGCTCACCGCATCGCTGGCATCGGCAGCCTGGGCGTTACACGCTACGTCCTGCTGGTCGAAGGCAACGGTTCTCCCGACCAGAACTACATCCTCGACCTCAAACAGGAACTTCCCACCTCACTGGAGCGCTACCTCAAGCTACCTCAACCACACTGGTCCAACCAGGGGGAACGGGTTGTGTCGATCCAACAATGGACGCAGGTGATGCCCCCTGCACTCCTGAACGCCGTTGAACTGGACGGCACAGGTTTCGTGCTGCGGGAACTGCAGCCGCAAGAAGACAAGGTCCAGGTGGAGCACCTGGCCGCGAAGCTAGAACGGTGGCAGGAGGTGGTGACGGTAATAGGGAAAGTGCTTGCCTGGGATCAGTTATACAGCGGCGGACATCACGGCGCAGCTACGGCCCAGAAGTTGAGCAATTTTGCCCAGAACATGGCCTGGCGAACGACGTTGCTGAAGTACGCCCAGGACTATGCTGTCCAGGTCGAGAAGGACTACCACGCCTTCTGTTCAGCCTTTGACGCCGGCAGCTTCGCCGCTAAATAACGGCCATCTCGCCCAATATTGCGCCAGCATACGTGATCGAAGCCTGGGATACGAATTTTTACGCTGAGCCTTTATCAAAGGGGGCGGGAAGACCTGCCCCATTCCAGGGGGCGGGATGAAAGCGATCCCGCCCATACACAATCAGGAAAAGCAGAGCATAGGCCAACCACTCGAAAACCAACCAGCGCAGGCGGATGGTGAATCCGCTGGAGATATGGTGAGGCGTCTCCCGCGCCCAACTTTCTAAAATATGGGTAATAGACAGTCTTTTAAGGCGGGGAGTCTCAGTTTTTGATACGCCATGGCAGAAGAAGCAAGATCAGGAAGGGCGCTGTCCCCAATAACCCTACGCCGGCCAGGATACCAAAGCGAGCAGCGACCAGCCCTACAGCACCAGGAAGCGCGATTTCAAATGGCATACCCAGGCCTATGACGGCACGCACTGTACCAGAACGCCCCGGTAGCCTGGCATATGCCTCGGCCTGCGCAATAGGATACAGACCCGCTTCACCCAGACCAATGATAAAGAGCGCTGCGGTCGCCAACAAGATCGAGTGCGTGCTCAGCAATCCAATGACGCCCACCAGTGCAAGCAATGCCAGCCATATCATCAACCGCCGCGATGTGACGCGCCCAACGAGGCGATCAACGATGAGCAGCCCCAGAAAAGAGCCGCACATCTGCACCACGATGCTTCCGCCAATAACTACCTGTCCGGCGTGCAAGACATCACCCAGGTAAAGGGCGACGAAGCCGATGAATACTTCATCGAGCATTGTAGGCAAAATCGCCAGCGCCGCCCAGCGTAGCAGGAGAGGATCCCGTAAAGCCTCGCGTAGGCCTGCCAGGATACTTACTTTATCATCATCGTCGTCAGGCAGGGAAGCCGGGCGAGGAAAACGTTGTGGCAAGATAATCAGTCCCGCCGATAGCCATACAGCGACAGCGAACCAGCAGAGCGCGGACCAGCCCAGGCCGAGCGCCACAAAAGCAGCGACGACTAGGGGTGAGAGAATGTCGCCGCTACCGCTCATCAGTGTCCAGCGAGTCATTGTACGCGTCGCAGCGTGGGGAGCGCTATCGATGAGAGCGGCCTCAGCCAGTCCTACCGCTGCCCCCCCGGCGGGATAGGTCAGTGCAAACGCCACGAGCAGCAGCTGGAAATTGCGCGTGCTGCCAGCCAGGGCAAAGCCCACTGCCAGTCCTATCAATCCCCCAAGGATCCACCAGCGCTTCGAGCCGCGGTCGCTCAAGAGATTAACAAATGGATCAAGTATCAACGCGGAACATGCGCCCACGCTAAAGAGCAGCCCAACCTGTTGATAGTTCAAACCGAGTTGATTGCGCAGCAGTGGCAGAGCAACCACCGCGAAGCCTGCAATCAACTCGTCCAACATCGCTATACTTAAAAGTGTCAGGCGCAAAATTGCTGCTCGCGGCAGACGCGAAAAGATGAAGTGATCTGTCATGGAAAAAGTATTCCTCTCGAAAAATGCGCTTACGTTCGTCATGTGCGAATTTCGAGGGGTAAGGGAGGTGCACGAGCACGTTGCAATGTGCCAGTGGACGCTGACAGAAGGGGAAGAGGCTCACTTATGCACGAGAGCCGAGGGTAATTTTCGCGATCAAGAGATCAACAAGGGGCGCGCGCGCTCATGCCTAATACCTTTCTCACGGTTGAGTACTTTAGCCTTCAATATTCTACAATACCCACCGAGAAAATGGAAGGGATTTGCTACCTATTTAGAGTTGTACCAGGGCGACCAGGCCAGGAGAAGAAGGAACCCAACCATTGGCAGGCACCATATTCCTAACAAGAGATTGTCCTGCAAGGAACATCCATTGGCTCGGGCTGGTATAGCGATGCCGTGGACTACCTTCAGACAGACTCCATGAAGGGCAGTGTGCATCACCACAGCGGGGCTAAGCTGCCTTCCTACCTCCCTTCAGCAACGAACGGTTCTGGATTAGGTTAAGAAGCCTATTCCAGAACCCCTCATACCTCCTACTTCTGGCCCTGCTGATAGTGCTGCAGCGCTTTCTGCAGGAAGGATTCTTCCTCCTCTGTGTAGCTATACATTGCTAATGGCCTCTCCTGGGCGTTTAGCTCGTCGTGGTTCTCCCACCACTGCTGCAGGCCAGATGTTACATCGGCGTCACCCCGGGTGAACTGTCCAATCAGCTCACTCTGCCGCTTCGCCAACGCCTGGCCCTCGGCGCCGGATGGGTCCTTCCCCTCCGTTACCAGCCGCCTCAGTTCCGCGAAGACCACATCCCACTGCTGGCTGGCGCGTTTCTGATCCTCCTCCGTCCAGTGCTTACCCCATTCCGCCAGCTTCTGCTTTGCTTCAGGACTGTAAGACTTAGCTGAGATTTCGGCCATTTTCTGTTGTTGTTCCACCGTCAGGTATTTATTCACCCAATCTTTATTCTGTTCCATTTGCATCACATGGATCACGTCGATAATGGATTCCCAGTCGCCATGATTGCTTCGCAGCAATGCTTCAGCTTTCTCAATGGCCTGAATCACCGCGTCCAGCAGGACGCGCTTCTCCCGCATCATTGCCTTCTGCGCGCTCAGCGCCTCCTGCAAACGCTCCGGATCAGTCTGCAGGCAGACTTTGATCTCTTCCAATGAGAAACCTAGAAATTTTAGCGCCAGGATCTGCTGCAAGCTCCACAGGTCCTCGTCGGAGTAGAGCCGATGCCCCGCCTCTGTATACTTAGAGGGCGAGAGTAGACCCACTTTGTCATAAAACCGCAGAGCTCGCGCCGTAACTGCCGCCTTCTGTGCGAATTGACCGGTTGTATAGTGCTTGTGATCCAAGTGCTTCCTCCTTTCGCTCAAAGTATAAGGTATGACGTTACGTCATACGCAAGGCTTTTTCCGCGCAATTCTGGGTGCTGAAAAAATCTGGTTCACGCTTCTCTGCAAATACTGTTGTAATCTTTACGATGTGTAAGCAGCGTCCTTGCGACGCACACGCAACATTCTGGCCGGAACCTTGCTGCATACAGCTCTGGGATACTGTATCAAGTCTCGGGATACTCTGAAGCGGGCATTTTCACCCAGCAGCGCCAGGCCCCTCGCAACATCCGACAAGCGCCTCATTGCCTCCTGGCTATCAACTGCTGCGTCAAACGGCGCGCGTAGACCAGGATCCATCACTCGAGATTCCCGGCAGCGACAGGCGGATTGAAAGAGCGCCCGTGAGCTCTATCCCTGCTCACTTTTGTTGGCTGTAGGCTTCCGACATATGCCTGTCAGGCTCCTGACAGGTAGTAGCCGTCTATGTGGCTTTCCCAAAATTTTAGAAAAGATTTCCTGTACTTGGGCAGCCTGACCTGGCCGCGCCAGTTCGACTTGTCCGCAAAGCTTTTGATTTCGGCCGAAGGCGCAAAGTAGGCGATTGCATTGTCAACAGATAAAACGAAGGGAGGAAATCCGTAGTACACGTTAATCCAATCGGCGATGAGCGAACCCGTGCGATGGTTCCCCTCTATGAACAACTGTGGACGGCCCAGGATGCTGACATATATTTCAGCGGCTATTTTCAGTGGATAATCGCCACGTTTTGTGTGTTCCTCATACCATTCTCGAATTGGTCCTATGTGCTGATTGAATTTTTCAGCCGCTGCCTGCATAGCGGATGCGTATTCAGCCATAAGTTGGTGGTCTGTGCCATAGTGCACCCTGTGATTAAGCTCCAGCATATGGCTGATGCTCTCGCTTGAAAAAGGCGGGATCTGCTGCGCCAGCAAGTGATCCAGATAACTAAAAGCGCTCATCATTCTCATTCTCACGGTCGTATCAAAAGGCGTGTCCTTGCGACCGATGCCTCGCGACGCCAGCTCGTCATCGATCTCCCGCCAGTGCAGCTCGACTGACCTGAGTGCTTCATCAATCGCTGCAAGATGTAACCTTGCATGGGGAGGCTGTGAGGCATCTTTTGACATTGGAACTCCTGAAGTTATGCCAGAGACATCCTCTACGGAACATCCCCTAGCCGCTAATCCGCGCGGTGTTTCTCCCTGTCTGTCTCGTCGCTGATCCAGGCGTATCGTGGGTCCCGGGGAAGACGTGGTTGTTGCCGGCGAGGGTGACAGGGTTCCTGGCATCGCGCTAGATGCGGCTGTCGGCCCCAGGGTAAGCTTCGTCGCCGCGCCAGGAGACATCTCAGCTGTATGTGAGGAAGAGCATGCACACATTACGATGAAACAGAAGAAAATGCTGGCCAGCGAAGATTTCATCTCCACTCCTTATAAACTCACTATCCCTCTTTTCCTCTACTGCCCATCCTCCCTTCTCGAAGATATAATACATGCTAAAGGGAACAGGAGCAAGCTATTGGCAGTATTCAGTATGCTGCCCGGGCAGATAGATTTCATCCTGGAAGGAGGCGTGCTATTCACCATGCAACAGGCAGCGCAAAGAGGACTTTATAGTAATTTTACACTTTTTTGTTGCTTTATTCACACTCATTTTGTATAAAGTAGAGCGTGACATTCTATCGGGTATCTCGCCATTCATTGGTAGCGCGGCGTGGCAGAGCTGCAGCGCTTTTCCATTCGCAAGATCAGGCGCGTCTCTGGTTCGATGACACCATCTCACAAGAACTGACCTGCAGGCCACTGAAGAGGTCGCGCAGCGGCGGTACTCTGTGAAAGTGGTTATACCTGTGTTACAATTTATCGACGGTGGCGATTGATGAATTTATTTTTTAAGTATGAGGAAGAGCTAAGAGGAATTATTCTATGGCGAAGCAAACGAGCAACAGTAAGCAGCGTACCCAGAATGCTCAAAACGGGGAGAAAGCCGGCGCAAAGATGGCCGGCCAGAACGGCGGTAATCGACCGAGCGGCCAGCAGAATGTCGGCGCCAAAGCGGCCCCTCAGAACAACAGCAATCGACCGGGCGTTCAGGCACAGGGCAAACGGCCAGCCAGTCGAGCCGCCCAGCGTTCCGCGAAGCTGCAGCAGAGGGAGCAGGAATTACAATCTGCCCGGCGATCAAGACGCGTCACTCTTTTTAGTATTCTTGCAGCGCTGGTCGTTGGGATCGCGTTGATCGCCGGTGTGGTCCTATATGAGACGTCTCATTCTCAGGCCCAGGCTGTCAATCCTGCCTATCCTGCGGTCGACGGTATCTCCTGTGATACACTGGAACAGACCGTCTACCACATTCACTCGCACCTGTCGATCTATGTAAATGGCTCACTCAGCAAGGTCCCCCAGAACGTTGGCATTGCCTCTGACGGCTCCTGCTACTACTGGCTGCATACACATGACTCTACCGGCGTCCTCCATATCGAGTCGCCCACCCAGAAAGACTACCAGCTCGGTAACTTCTTCGATGAGTGGGAGCAGCGCTTTCAGTCACTGGGCTACCCGGCGGAGTTAGACTCGACGAGTGGCTGGCAGGTATGGGTCAATGGGAAGCCCTACACGGGCGATTTCCGCAAAATCACGCTTACCGCCCATGAGCTGATTACGATGGCCTATAACAGTCCGGGAGTGAAACCTGATACAAGCTACTCCTGGAACGGCCTGTAGAGGAGAATGTTTCTTCATGCAGAAAACACAGGTGCCCTGGTTGGCTTGCAATGGAGACCTCGCTTTTGTGTCTTGCATCGTAGGCGATGGATCAGAGAAATGACAGGTTGCCTGGCAGTCAAAAATATTCTCTGTGAGTGGATGGTTATTATATGCTTTAAGCAGGTAATCATAGGTTCCGGTGTTCAGCTTCCATATCTCGACTAACCGCTGCACGTCGAACAGTGGTCCGCTTTGACATTACGAAGCGGGGGTGAGCGTCAACGTCGCCATTAACTGCCCTTGCTGGTAGGCCATGATTGCCCCCGCCTCTCCAGTGATCGGCTCAATTTGACCATTCCCATTTGCATCAACCCCACGGTAGGCGTTGTCAGCCAGGATCATAACCTGTTGAATAGATGACAGGTCCGTTGGGTGTGCCAGCAAATTCAGCAGATCCTGGTCGATCGTCGTCACCCAGCTGTTGATGTTCGAGATGGCTATATCCATCAAAGCCGCATGCTGACGCATGAGACTCGTGGCATCTTTCTGGCCCAGGGCCAGTGAGGCGTGTTCTTCCGCGCTGGCCATATAGCCCTTGCCAAGCAGGCCGAAACCATCGCCGGTCGCAGTGATATTCTGCTGGGCGCACGTCGCGGCCAGTGGCTTATAATGTGCACCTTGCTTGCCCTCGATAATATCGAGCATACTTTGCGAGAGACATTCGATCGCGGCTTTATTCTGACTACCTGAGACGCTCTGCAGCACCGCGGACTGAATATCCAGCTGGTGAGTTTGATTCAACAGGCCCATCAGCATCCCGACCTTGCCAGGCGTCTCAGGAAAGCTGACGAGCAGGTGCTGAATATGCTGGAAAGCCATTACAGGGAAGGTCCCGGCGAGGACCACATTACCCGTCGGCGCGTTGGCCGCTCCCTGTTCCTGGGTGATCTCCAGCTTATCACCAACTTCTAACAGATTGCTGTTCGCGGCGCTAAAAGTTAGCGACCAGGTTTGATTCTTTTCTACCAGCGTGCCCAGGCTCAAGACCTGCTCGCTCTGATCGTTGATGATCCAGGCCCGGTAGTCGTTCCCGGCGGGAGGGGTGGCAAGGTGCTGGAGGTTGATACGCAGCGAGTTGGTTTGTCCGCCGGGGTCATTCTGGCTCGAGAAAAACACGACCTGGCCGCCCGAGCCTGCCACGGCGTGATTCTGCTGCGTGAGCAAAATGGTCCCCACAATACCGGCAAGCACCAGCACGAGGAACAGTGATGCGATATACAGCAGGTTGCGCTGGTGCTGCTTACGCCCGAAGCGGTGCATCAAGTCCGGTCGTGACCCGTTGGGTGCGCGCAGGGGCTCATTAACCGTGTAGCCAGGCAGTGATGGTGGATTGACGGCCGACTGGGTCGCAGCGCGCTGCGACCCTGGCATGTGATCGGCCTGGGGCATCCGGCCGTTCCAGGCACGGTCGACAAATGGACCATCCACCATTGCTTCACCCGCAACAAGTGGCGGGCCAGACGCATCGGAGACGACAAACGGCAAACGCGTCCCGTTTATCATTGAGTCCACATTGTTATGATAGGCGTTGGCAAAGGCCCCCGGCTGGTGGAAGCGCTGCGTGGGATCCTTGGCCAGCGCGCGCGCAAGAATCCCATACAGGCCGGTGGGTAGATCGCTGCGCCACTGCGTCAGGGGCGGAATAGTGGAGTACAGGTGCTGCTGAGCAATTTCATTGAGATTATTCCCATCAAATACGGGGGACCCCGTCAAAAGGTAGTAGGTTACCGCCCCCAGCGCATAGACATCGGTAGCCGGACCTGTGGGCTTACCCAGGAGCTGCTCTGGCGCAAAGCCCTCGCTCAACTCAAGCAGCTGAAGCCTGGATAAATCCTGGGCATTCAGTTCGAGCAGGCTGCGCACGCCAACATCCGCCACGACCAGCTGGCCGTCGAGCCTGATGAAAGTACTATCCACCGAGAGGCCGCTATGCAGCACCGAATGCTCGTGAGCATATTCCAGCGCGGTGGCCATCTGGTCCAGGTAGCGACCAACCGTTAAAGTGTTGAGCGCTCCGTTCTTTTCAATCCGTGTGCGCAGCGAACGCAGCGGAATATGCGGTGAAACCAGGTATGGGAAGCCACGATAAACGCCAAAGTCAAGCAGGGGAAGGAGGTAGGGATGCTGCAGGGTGGCAATCTGGCCGGCCTGGTACTGAAAGCGTTCCAGATATGCCTCGTGCTCCCTGGGGGCCGCCTGCATTGTTGTGCTCAGAAAACGCACTAAATAGGTAGTAGCTGTAGTCGCGCGCGCGAGAAAGGTTGGTCCTAGCCTACTCTGTCCTATAAACCTTTCCAGGCTATAATTTCCCAGCGTCGTTCCGGTCAGTCCTTCAAATGATACATTCTTAATCATATATGTAAACATTCCCTACTACGAACTCATCACCTTACTATAATACAATACGGCTCCGAGAAACACCAGTAACGGGAGTAGGATTTTTATACATCAAACGATTTTGATGAACTTTTCATGCCCGCATTGTACTGTTTCGGTATAAACATCTGAGACTCCCCGCCTAAAGGCGCGTGGGTTCTGATCAACTCCCCCTCAGTCCTTTTCAGTTTCAGGATCAACGCTTCACAGTTTGGGCCGTCTCAGGCGGCCCATCCACAGGCCGAGCCTCATGCTCCTGTGGCACCTACCCTTTTATCAGATAGGCCAGCCCTACGGCTGATGTTGATCGCTCCTACGCTATCACGCTGCCCCATCCATCCACAATCAGCACAGACATAGGTTCTATCCTGTGCTTGGTTTCTGGCACTACAAGCAGGACATTCCTGACTCGTATAGGCTGGGTCTACAGCTTCAACTTTGATGCCAAGCTGATCTGCCTTGTAGCTGATGAACTGCGTCAATTGGTAGAAGCTCCAACTATTCTGCATACGGTTGTTTTTGCGGGTTTTTGCCCCACCACTTGTACGTGTGGTGCCCTTGCGTATCCCTGCAAGAGACTCTACTTTGATGGTCCCTACACCCTGCTCATGAGCATAGTTGATGATTTGGCGGGAAAGCTGATGATTGATATTCTTCATCCATCGGCTTTCTTTGCCCTTGCTCTTTCTGACTGCGCGTGTTTTCCTGGCTTTCTGTAGCTTCTTACGACGGCTATAGAACTGTCTGCGCATCATACGTTGATAGCGTCCATTGCCAAAGAAGCGTGTCCCCTTGCCTCGCACATGTGCGACAGCGGGTACTTTGACTCCGAGATCAATTCCCATGACAGCTTGCCCATCAGTTGGGAGGGCATCTTCTATCGTTAGGGCAATATCAGCTATCCACTTGTCACGCTTCTTTTTGATGCGCAGTATTCCCGCTTTTCCCCGCAAGAGCAGATCGGCACAGTGGATATGAACTTGTTGAGTTTTCCCATCCAGGCTCACAGGAAGAATGAGTGTCCCCTGCTTAATGCGCCAATTCTGATTGTTCCACTGACAGATCGGCTCTTTGAGGACAGGAATACAGCCAAGCTCAAACGAGCGTTTAAAGACAGCTTGAGCGTCCCGCAATGCTTGATTTTTGACAGCACTGGGAAGCATAGCCCCAAAGTCTTTTGTGCTTACCTTGCCTGTGATCACGCCGCTATCGAATGCAGCAACTAGGACGTTGATCGTACTGATGTACTCCTGGCAATGAGCCATGAGCAGGTGGGATTGTTCAGGCGTTGGATAGAGCCGTACCTGGATCGTAGTTCTGCTCATGTTGTGCTTTGCCTCTCAATATACTGCTGAATGATATCAGCACTCACATTCCCCGCCGTGCTGTAGAATGTGCTACGTGTCCAGAGAGACGGCATTCTCATGAGATGGGGGAATTCTTCCCGCAAATCATGAGACGAACGCCCTTTAATGAGCCGCGCAATATCGGTTGGCAACGTGTAGGGGTTGGCACGGATGCACAGATGAACATGATCGGGTTGAATGGCTAGCTCTATGACTTCCCATGCGTTTTCGTGGGCAACCTCATGTATAATCTGATCTAAGCGTTCCGCCACTTTTCCATGCAACACTTTGCGTCTACGCTTGGGGCACCAGATGATGTGATACACAATGAGATGTACAGTATGTTGTTCATGCGTATATTCAATGTAGGTAGTATACGACAATGCAACGCAATCTGTCAACATATACCACCCGTCCCAAGCCCCAAATAGGGAACGCTTTTCATCCCCCGCTTCAAAGACGGGGGCTTTCAAGCGATCTTAGTTGTAAACGCGTGGCGGTGATCGGGACAGGAGCTTCGGCCATCCAGTTTGTCCCGCATATCCAGCCGCAGCTTGGCCATCTTACTCTCTTCCAGCGCACACCGCCCTGGATTCTACCCCGTCACGATCACCTGATCGCCTCCTGGCAGCGTGCCATGTTTCGCATCCTGCCCATCACCCAGCGCCTTATGCGCAGCAGGATCTACTGGCGGCAAGAGTTGGTCGCGCTCGGGTTTGTCTACCGGCCAAACGTGCTGGAGAAGGGCTCACAGCTCACTCTCAGGTACCTGGAGAAGCAGGTGCCGGACCCGCTGCTGCGCGCCAAACTGACACCTCATTATACACTGGGCTGTAAGCGAGTCCTGCTCAGCGATGACTTCTATCCAGCGCTTACTCAACCCAATGTCGAGGTCGTCAGCGAGCGGATTCGCGAAGTGCAGGCACACAGCGTCGTGACGGATGACGGTAGAGAGCACGAGGTCGATGCGATCATTTGCGCAACCGGCTTTCATGTAACCGATGCCCGGCTCCCACACTATGTGCATGGACGCGGCGGCCGCTCACTCGCCGACAGGTGGCAGGAAGGCGACCGGGCCTACAAAGGATCGACCGTCGCGGGCTTCCCTAACCTGTTCTTGCTCATCGGACCAAACACAGGCCTGGGTCATAATTCGATGGTCTATATGATCGAGTCACAGATAACGTATATCCTGGATTGCCTGCGCAAAATGGAGCGAAGGAACCTGCGCACTGTCGAGGTAAGGCCCGATAGTGAGGAGGCCTTCAATACTGAGATGCAGAAGCGCATGCAGGGAACCGTCTGGGTCTCGGGCGGATGCTACAGCTGGTACCTTGATGCCAGAGGGCACAACACGACTCTCTGGCCCGGCTTTACCTTTGAATTCAGACGCAGAACCCGCCGCGCAGAGCGAGCCGGGCTACATTGAGAACCAGACGATGCAGATAGCCTTACTGTCCATTGAGGAAGGAGCCTGCATGGACTAAGACACCTCCCCATCACCTGCGGTTAGCAGAGAGGCAGCGGGAAAACAAGCAACAACGTCCACAGTCATGCAGAGCGCAAGAAGGTGCCCTGCATGACTGTGGACGTTTACACACTGTACGCAAGCGCAGATGCCGGCGTCTTGGCACAGGTTCTCGCCAGGAATGGGTCGGGGGCAGCTTTTGCTCGTATCTCTCTTTAATTGCTATAATAGGTAAAGAAGTAAAGAACGAAGAGGAAAGGGTACGCTCAGGTGAAGGAAGCGAGAAGCGATCAAGAACAATTGAAGGCACGCAAGGCCGCTAAAAAACTCACGACTATGCTTACCGGTCTTGGATTTGTGGTTGACGAGATTAACTTTAAAGAGTCTGGCCTGGAGTCCCTCGTCACAATTGATGACATCGAGGTGGGAAGCCTCGCTGTACTAGCCCGCTTCGATCCTGAGCGCCTGCTTGAACACGTGAGAGCAAACATCATATCTGAGGTCGTCATCAATTATCTCGCCCTGTCAACGGCCGGAAATTCCGTATCATTCATCCAGGAGGCCCCCCTTCCTGATACCACCGGGCTCTGGCGAGTTGCAATTAACAACGATGAAAAAAGTGTTATCGTCGTTGAATACGAACGCGACGGTCGACGCTGTTATGAAGCTTTCTGAGCTCCAGGCTGCAGCGTGCGTCTTCTCTCTCCAAACGGCGGACACCGCTGAGGTCTCGGCCGTCGTGGGCTCCAAGCATGGGATTCTCGCCGAACTTATAAACCCCTCCGCGTTTGACGCCCCCATCCAGCACCTGCTTGACCAGCTTGGAAATGTTACTCGTTTTTGCTCCACTTCGTCATTGAAACTAGAGCTTCCTAAGTTCCTGTTGCATGCAAACCTTCACAGATATTTTTGATGTACTGAGAGATTGCAGATGAGACGTTTTCGACCATGGTTGCCAGCGAGCGCTATTTTTCTGCTGGCGGTTTTTGTGCGCGTACTATACAACAATACAGTCGCGAGCCATTACTCTCCACAGCACGACTCGCTCTTTTATCAGACCATCGGTCTCCATCTCATCAGCGAGCATTGCTTTTGCCTGCAGCCTCACATCCTGACAGTATACCGCTCACCGCTCTGGCCTTTTATCATAGCGGGCCTTTCGCTCAATTTCGGTCCCAGCGACTACTTCGCACGCCTTTTCCTTTGCCTGGTTGGCTCCGGCACCTGCCTGCTTATCTACCTGTTCGCGCGCGACCTCTTCAATCAGCCCAGCGGCATTTTCGCCGGGGTTGCCGCCGCGGTCTTTCCCGAACTCTTTATTTACGATGGCTGGCTCTACACCGAAAGCCTGTACATCTTTCTGCTGTTCGCCGTCGGTTATGCGCTGTGGCATATCCAGCGCACGAGGACTAGCAAACTCGGCCCCTGGCTGTGGTGCGGCGCGCTGCTGGGGCTCCTTTCGCTCACACGTCCAAACGGCATCATTGTCATTGGTTTTGTTTTCGTCTGGGCCATCGCCATGGTCTGGCTCAAAGTGTTGCAGCCACGGACCGCCGTCGTTGGCTTTGCCGTGGCCGCTCTGCTGGCCTGCGTCATGATCGCGCCATGGACGATCCGCAACTATATCGTTTCACACAGCTTTGTTCCCGTAGCGACGGGTGACGGCACGGTCCTGCTGGGCGCGTACAATAACCAGATTCTGACCGATCAGCTTTACCTGGGGACATGGATCAATCCCCTGCACTCACGGCCCGATGTCACCAGGCCATTTCCACGCTATACCTGCACGCCGACCTGCGAAGTGACGCGCGAGGACGTCTATAAAGATGCCGCGCTGCAATGGATCAAGAGCCATGTCAGGGTCATGCCTCACCTGCTCAAACTGCACCTTATCAATTTATTTCGCACCATTGATGTAAGATATCCGCTTTCGACCGAGGCGGATTCGCCGCTGGTGCGCTTTCCCAACCAGCCATCAACCAGGTTCGTACTGAAAATGCTGGCGATCTTTACCATCCCGACCTTCATTCTCGCCGCCATGGGCCTGCTCCTTACGCTCTGGAAATGGCGCGAACTGCTGTTTGTCTACGCCATGATCGGGCTTACCATCGGGCTGGCGCTGGTTTTTTACGGCAGCCCGCGCTTCCGCGCCCCCATGGAACCCATGCTGATCTTGCTGGCCGCGGGCGCGTTATGGTGGCTGACGAGCGACCAGGATGGGACGCTGCGCTGGCTTATTGGTCACCTGAGAAGACCAGCCAGCGATACGACTACAAAACAGCCGGCGCCGGTCGTCGATCAACCTGTATAATGCCAATAGCTATTTTTTACGCTGAATTGAACTGTAAGCACAGCTTGCGGTACCGAATAATGAGGTATATTTTATGTCTGATGCTGTGAAGGATATCGATGCGGCGATAACGTCGAGAGGGAGTTCGATGCCGCGCTCGCTGGCAACTCGACTCAAGCCATACATCAATAACTATACGACAATCGCTATTATCCTCATCGCGCTCGCCGTTGTGTTGCGTGTGATCTTTACCGCCCTTGTCGTGCCTGAAGTGAATAGCGATGAGGGCGCCATGGGCCTGGAGGCCATGCACATCGCCTTCAAAGGGGAGCATCCTATCTTTCTCTATGGGCAGGACTATATGGGAGTATTAGAAGCGTACGTCGCCGCTTTCTTCTTCCGTCTCTTTGGGGTCTCGGTCTTCAGTATGCGCGTTGGCATGATTATCATGTTTGCTCTCTTTCTGGTCAGCATGTATCTGCTGACCAGCCTGCTGTATACCAGGAGGCTGGCGCTGGTCACGCTTGGCTTACTCGGGCTGGGAGCGGCAAGTGACGTGTTAATCCAGCAACTTCGACTTGTCGGCGGCGCAATCGAGACCCTGCTCTTTGGCTCCATTGTCCTGCTTTTTGCCGCCTGGCTCGCGCTTACAGCAAGGCGCACACTGACACAACGTCAGAAGTTGTTGCGGCTGGCCGTCTACGGGGGATGGGGCTTAGCTGCCGGTCTTGGACTCTGGACGCACGAGCTCGTACTCCCCTTCGTACTGGGGGGTGGGCTGATTCTCGCCATCTTTTGTTATCGCGATCTCTGGTCGGCGGCTCCAGTAGTCCTGCTGCTGGGCTTCCTGGTTGGCTTCTATCCCTTCATCATCTTTAATTTTCACGCCGTCCCCGGCCACAGCACCATTGCGCAAATATTATCCATTCAAAAATCGAATAACCTGGTGGCGGGCAGCCAGCACCTCCTCAGAAAAAGGATCATCGGCACCACGCTATGGAGCCTGCCTATAGCTACCGGTCTTACGCCCGTCTGCGCTCTTACCGACCTGCCCTATTACGGCGGCCCGACCTCGGCCGCCGTACCATGCGCGCTTGTGCATGGCAGCTGGAGCCTGGCCTACCTCGTTCTCATGGCGCTCGCGGTTTGCGCGGCCGGGGCAGCGCTGTGGAAGCTGTGGCAAATGCATCGTACGCAGGCGAACGCCTGGGGCACCGAAAAGAGAGAAGCCGCAATTATTCAATTTTCTCGCCTCATGCTACTTTTGAGCGCAATCATCACGCTGGCACTCTATGTTGAAAGCCCACTTTCAGGCCTGAAGCCCTGGAGCACACGCTACCTGGTCGGGCTGCTTATCGCTGTCCCGGCGGTGCTCTGGCCTCTGTGGCAGGGCGCTCAATCAGAAATAGTAGGGGTGCCGTCACAAGTAGCATGTACATTGATGACCACCATCAAACGAGGAGTACTCGCGCTGATCATCATCGCCATCCTGGGGGGAACGGTGGCCACATTTGCTTCACTCCCAACAACCGAGGCGGATAACCAGCAGCAGGAAGCAATCATACATGACCTGCTGAAGCTTGGCGCGACGCATGTCTTTACGGAATACTGGATAGGATATCGCCTGATGATCCAGAGCCACGAGCAGATCATTTGCGCCGTCCCTCCTGGCCTCAGCGCCCCCGGGTCTAACCGCTACTACCCATACTATCTGCGCGTGAGTGCCGACGCAAAACATGCCGTCTACCTCTTTTATGTAAACTCGCCGGATGCCAGAACCTTTGCCAGTAAGATAGCGCACTCCAGCATGCACTACCGCAAATATGTCTTTGACGGCTATGAGGCCTACCAGCCCTTTAACCAGTGAGCGGGATCATCCCTGCCAACAGGCATTTCCCCGCGCCCTGTGGAAAAGAGAAGCGTATGAATAACAGACAAGATCCCGGACCTTCGATGCAGCGTACCAGGGTATTCCTCCCTGGGATATTGGTCGTCCGCAACAGGCATACGTCGAGCCGGAGCAGGCTGGCAAGAGCCAGGGATCCGTACTCGATGTTGGCTGTGGCACAGGAGAGCATGCGTTGTACCTGGCCCAACGAGGCCATGAGGTCTGGGGCATCGATTCCTCCCCGACCGCGATCCAGAAGGCTCAGGGCAAGGCTTGCGCACTTTCGGTCAACGTGACCTTTCAAGTAGCTGATGCGCTCCATCTGGAAGCACTGGGCAGGACCTTCGAGACGGTCATCGATAGTGGCCTCTTCCATGTCTTCTCCGACGAGGCACGTTCGCTGTTCATCCAGAGCCTGGCATGTGTACTTCAGCCCGGAGGGATCTACTATTTGCTCTGCTTCAGTGATCAACAGCCCAGCCCGGGTACAGGCCCCAGAAGAGTGTCACAAGCCGAGATTTATGCCACCTTCCGTGAGGGATGGAGCGTCAAGGAGATCCAGGCCACCCGCTTCGAGACGACAGACACTCAGGGAGCTCCCGCCTGGCTCGCCTCCGGCCTTCTTGCCGCTTGGCTTGCGCAGACAAGGTAACTGGTGGCCTTCGCCATCATGTCTGCTTCAAACTCCTGGCGCACCGAAAAAGGGTACTGCGGCAGATACATCCCATATTTTCGTATGTCTTCTACGACCTGTAACAAGACGACTGAGCTCTGGTAAGCACGGGCGACACGTGCAGCAATCGGGATGGCATGCTCTGCACGAACTGACCCATCGAGTGGGACGAGAATGCGTTTGAACATGATGTTGCTCCTTGGTGTGCCTGAGACCCATGAATGACTCATGGGAAATCGTACCTTGTGGTGCGTTTACTGCTCATCCTATTACGGTGCCACTTATCCAGGAGCATTCATTGTCAGATGGCTTCTCAGGCTCAGTCTGCGAAAAAGCCAGCAGAACGGCAATGAGCCTCTGGAGCCGCCCCATCTTATAAGTGGCACTGTTGTATGCGCGCTGCGACATAGTTTGCTGAAGAGGAGGGTTCAATGGTCCATCCACGCAAAATTCTCATACTCAGGGAGTAACACATGTGGAAGAGGCTGTCCGGCTCGTCCTTGCTCCCTTGTGTGCTCATAAAGGAGCAAGCAAGTTGTGATGCACGCGTGAGCTGCATGTCTTCACTCGTGACCGAGCTGCGAGGAGGAGAACCTAGACTTAGTACAGTGGAGTTGTATGCAGAAAAGCCAGCGGAGCGATCAACAGCAATGCTATTGGAAGGAGCAACACCATGTTTCACCACATCCTGGTCCCCCTCGATGGATCGTTTCGCGCAGAACAGGCGCTTTCCGTCGCTGCACGTCTTGTGCGCGCCAGCGGTGGCACGTTGACACTCCTCAAGGTCGTCACTGCCCCGCTTGACATGGATCTGCGCCCGGTGCAACTGGCCAGGCGCGCAGAACTCGCTCAGGAAGCAGACATTGCCAGAGCACAGGAGTACCTGGCACAGGTGAGCTCCTCGGACGATCTCAAGGGCATCGACATCCGCACGGAGGCGCTGACTGGCACACCAGCACGGGCCATCCTGCTGTTTGCCCAATTACAACCGGTTGATCTGCTCGTCATGTGCAGTCACGGTACCACTGGCTTCAAGCGCTGGCTGCTCGGCGGCGTAGCGGAAAAAGTCGCGCACTATGCGACCTTCCCCGTGCTCCTGCTGCATGAAGGCGGACCTGCGCTTGTTGGCACCCCTCCCCATGCCGAGGGCCCTTTGCGTGCACTCGTCCCGCTGGATGGCTCTGTACTGGCAAAGGCGGCGCTTGTCCCTGCTGCGCAACTCGTCGCGGCCCTGGCGGCTCCTGGACCCGCTGCCCTGCATCTTACACGGGTGGTGGCCCTGTCCGGGGTTGAGCAGCTCAGCCAGAGCGAGCGTGAAGCCGTGATGCACAAGGCGAAGCAGTACCTGAAAAACACAGTCGAACATATGCACGCGGGGCTGGTCGCCAGCCCGGTGGCAGACCTCAAGCTCGCCATCACATGGTCCGTCAGCATTGATGACGATATCGCCGGGGGCATCATCCGCACGGCGGAAGGAGGTGGGGGTATGGAGGATGTCGGCGTGTCCGGCAGCTCGGATCTGATCGCCATGTCGACACATGGATATAGCGGGCTGCAAAGCTGGGCGATGGGCAGTATTACCAAGCGTGTGTTGCATGCCTCCCGGCTTCCGCTCCTGATCGTGCGCCCACCAGACATGCTGGACAAGGGCCAGCAGGCGCAGGAGAAGGCAACCATCAGCGAGGGAGAGAAGTGAACAATCAGATTTCTCGCAGAACTTGGTGTCCCGAGGTGGGTCAACGCGTGCTGAGCTGGCTCTTCCAATCCCTGTACGCCTGGCTTGAGCCAGCCAAGGAACGGTCAGGTTGATCGCGGTGGGAACGATTGTGCTATCGGACATCCTGGACGAGAGCATGCCAGCGGTGAAGACGTAGTACTATGCTCACAGCTGGAGCAGGAGCGTAGCCAACTTGATTGCTTCATATGGCTGATGTACAACATGGGTGAGGAACCTGGGATACGTGATCAAGAAATGAATGAGATGATAGTTACTGCGACTGTGAAGAGGTGAGTATCTATGACCGTAGTACAATTTCGCGATCGCGCGGAAGCGGGATAACAGCTGGCAGCAAAGCTCGCAATGTATGACTATTGACCAGATGTCCTGGTGCTGGAGTTGCCTCAAGGCGGGGGGCCCATCGCATTTGTAATCACCAGAGCTCTGTACCATCCACTGGATATCATCATCGTATGCAAGCTGGTGTTTCCGGGGTTGAAGAACTCGCGATGGGAGCTATCGCCTTGGGTGGGGGAGGTGAATGCTCAATAAAGACGCCGTGCAAATGCTGGGGCTTCCCGACATACCACACATTGGCTGCCAATCACACTTCTGGAGCGACATTATCCCCATAGGCGAGGTTGATGGAGGTTAATACAGATATGGAAAACCGGGGAACAGTGCAGATGACCGTGCTCTTTGTTGGTGACGTCATGCTTGGACGGCTGGTGAATGCAGTTCTTCAGGAAAAAGCTCCTGCCTATCCATGGGGAGACACATTATCACTGTTCCAGGATGCCGATGAGCGTTTCTGCAACCTTGAGTGTGTCATTTCCGACAGGGGAACGCCCTGGTCAGCCACCCCAAAAGTGTTTCACTTTCGCTCAGATGCGAAAAATATTGCAACCCTCGAAGCTGCGCACATCGATGCTGTCTCACTTGCGAATAACCATTCGCTGGACTTTGCAGACGAAGGGTTGTTGCACACGATGAGCAATTTGGATGCGGCTGGCATTCATTATGCCGGCGCAGGTACGACCCTCACTGAGGCCTCTGCACCTGCCATCTGGAAAACGAAAGGGAAAAAGCTGGCACTCATGGCCTTTACGGATAATGAGCCTGGATGGGCAGCAACAGAACACCAGCCAGGAATACGGTATGTTCCTATCACACCGAAGGATACGCGTGCTGTACACCTGTTCGAACAGGTGCGCAAGACAAAAGAGCGGGTCGATTTCCTGGTCATAGCGGCTCACTGGGGGCCAAACTGGGGATACGTTCCCCCGGCGAACCATCTTCCTTTTGCCCATGCCTTAATTGACGCGGGTGCTGATGTCATTTTTGGCCATTCCGGCCACGTCGTGCAAGGGATAGAGCTCTACAAAGAGAAACCAATTCTGTATTGCACGGGCGACTTTATAGACGATTATGCCGTTGATGAACGAGAGCGCAACGATCAGAGTTTCATTTTTGTGGTGGAAACGGATGGAGAGGCCATCGTTCGTCTGCTGCTGTATCCGACCGTCATTGAAGCCTGCCAGGCAAGACGTGCGAAGCATCACGAAAGAGCAGCCATTGTAACAATCATGCAGAGACTCTGCATGCAACTGAACACGGCCACGACCTGGGATGAGCAAAAAGAGCGCCTTGAGATTCGGATGAAGTAGCATGCATTCAGTCAATGTGAACAGGTCCCTCACCTGGTCATGTGCGGAAGAAATAGCTGGCAGTTTGAGGAGGGGAATATGAAACATGATGAATTGATTGGGCAGGTGCAGCACCGGGCCCGCCTCGGTTCGCGTGGTCAAGCCGAACGAGCTACCCGTGCCACACTCGAGACGCTGGCCAGAGGAGATCGTCGTGCTCGAGAAAAGAAGAACGCGCGAGGGCGTTGTCCACGTGTCAGAGCAGAGCAGGGCATCTGACTACTAGGAAGGCTTTTCTTTCTGTCCGCACCTCTAACTGGTCACTACTTTTCACTCTTAGTTTCTGCAAAGCTTTTATTTCGGTCTGACGTACCCTTTCACGACTCACATGTAATAGCTCGCCAATTTCTGTCAGAGAGTGACTTGTACCGTCAAGCAGGCCGTAGCGCAACTTAAGGATATCTCGTTCACGCTCACCTAAATCCTGTAATGCATGAGCGATATATTCTTGGAGTTGATTGTGTGCTGTTATCTCCATCGGCGACTGTAGCATCTGGTCTTCAAGCAAGTCGCCAAGTTCGTCGTCGTTATCCTCACCTACTGGGGTTTCCAGGCTGAGTGAGCCACTCTGCTATCTTCAATTAACGTGGCGCGCGCTGGAACATCCCGACCGCCAACATTATGGTTTCTGCACAGCGTAGAGGCGGAAGTGCTGACCCCACTGGTTAACGTCGCGTTCGTGACACATGCCAATCTTTTCCGCAATGTGGATTGACGCGACATTGTCAGGAGGAATGAGCGAAACTATGCGCGTAAAACCCAGCCGCTCCAGTCCATAGTCCTTGAGCGCAGAAATACCTTCGAGGGCTAGCCCGCGCTGCCAGTACTCCGGCGCCAGGAGATACCCCAGTTCAATCTCAGGTACGCCATCGACCTCCTGATTGAGAAGGCCGCACTGACCGATGAAACGCTCGTCGCTCTTCTGGATAGTCGCGAAGAACGAATGTCCATAGATCTCATACTCTCGGATATATCCGCTCAAGGCGTTCTGCACAACATCTCTGCTGCGTGGCCCACCCAGGAAGCGCATCACGATAGGGTCCGCATAAAGCGCCGCCAGCTCGTCCAGGTCGGAGAGCGTCAATGGTCGGAACAACAGGTGTTCCGTCTCATAAATAATCATAATTCCTCACAAGCATTTTGAAATAAACGATGATTTCTGTCCTTACTCTATTTCTATCGTCACCTATTATTATATTTCCCCCACGGCTTCCTGACAAACGAGACTCGCGAGGTCCTACTACTTCTTTTCATTTGCCAGGGAGCGTCCGGTGCATCTACTACAGAGAGAATGCCAGCGCCTTTCCTTTTGAGGCCCTGGGTGATGTCCCCGTGATATCCATTTCGTTAGGCACGCTTTTCAACAGCCATATTTGCTGGTCGCTTGTTCATCTCTATCTCCAACATCTGCTGGAGCAGGGCGTTGAGTGGAGCAGAGATGGGTGAACTCCTTGTAGGGAGTGGGGCAAAGTGAAAGAGGGAGAGTGAGGGATCATCGCCTGTGTGTCACTGGTGCAGCGTGGCGCCCAGGCCGTAGATATCAGATTGGGGGGGTGGTCTGCGCTTTGCCATACTGCTCGGGAGCAGCGAAGCCCTTTGAGCCCAGGGGACCGGTACCTATCTGCCTGACGATGGTATAGCGCGAGTGGAGCAGATAGGAGGAGGCGAGGGGGCCATCTCTGGCTTCTCTCACCAGCATGGCAGCGCTGGCAGTATGCACCGGGAGAAGAGGCGACGGGGCAGGAGGTTGCAAAGCAGTGTTGCAAGCGAAGCAATGGATTGGATGCTCCACACTCGTTACAATAGCTGGTGGGAGCCGTCATTACTACCTCCCAAACCGTTTTCGTTCTCTTCAACTTGGAGGTAGCATTCGATGAGAGGCCTGTCAAGGGCGCGAGCGATTGCAGTACTCTCATATAGGTCGAATCTAATGCAACGAATGGGTCACGCGGCACGAGCACGCGCTGCCAAATTGCCGGCCCTGCCATCATATGCTACACATTGCCAATATATCCTACCGGAATGTTGTTTTTCTCCTCAAAATACGGTATGCTTTTGCTGTATCCCTTACAGAGAAGTGCAACGTCCGGTGTTGGATCCTTTAGCCAATTCGCCATCGTGCGCGCATTCGCGTTTATTCGTGAAGGAGCCGGGGAATTTGAACCGCGATCGGGATGCAACGTAGATGACACTGATATGAAAACGAAACGTATGCGTGCTCATTGTCCCTTTTTCGGTCGACATCCTGTAAAAACAAGACAGGAGCGCTCGGGCTGAGCATGGTTCATTTCGTCGGCGGGCCTCTGAAGCCCTCACCTTTTTTGCTGGTGGCGAACGATTGATCGCGTGCTGCTTTGAGCAGCACATGAAGGATTTCCCGATCTCGAACAGGAGCAGGAGAAGATGGTTTGTGCTGATTATAGTGGGAAGTGCCAATCCAACGGAGAAGTACAGTGCAGCACCTGTGGGCGAGGCTTCTGCTGGGACCACATTTTACTCTTGCGCTTTGCTCGTGAGGAGACGATCGCGCAGGAAAGCTATGTGTGCCGCAATTGTACGGAGCAGCTCTTCGATGAAATGGAGGAAGAACACGCACGACTCAAGCGTGACTTGCAGGTCCTGGAACACGATATCGCTGCTTGCAAAAGGCAACTGGAGGAAACATGAACCAGAAACCCTGACTGATGACAAGTTGGGTTCGCACGCTGCCCCTTTCATAGCTTCTTTCCTGGTTGTGCGGGCTTTTCCTGTGGCTTGTGGGGACTAAGCCACAGCGAGAGATGGACGGGCTGCACTGTCTCCTGTAAGACCGTCAACAACTGCTCACACACCTGGTCCAGGTTCACCTCCTGGCGCAGCGTCTCACTGAAGCGGGCCACGACCTGGGTTGCGTCATATTTGCTGCGATAAAATCGTCGAGCCACCAGTCGTTGTACGCGCTGGCGCAAGGGATGGAAGAGAGCGGCGACGATCAAAGTGGAGACGACAAGGACCACCCCATTGCTCGATTTTTTGTTTACCGAATAAGCCGGTTGAGAACAATCTGGGCAGAGTGTCTAGTTGTTGAAGCTATGTGCGAACAGGCAGCTGCTGTAATGACCAGCTATTACCATCGGGATCGCTAAAAAAGACAAATGAACCCCAGGGCATGACTTCGATATCACTTACTTCAACACCCCGTTTGACCAGTTCGTCGCGTACTTCTTTCACATCCGATACCACCATTTGCAGACCTTTGACCGATCCCGGCTGCATGTCTGTAATCCCGACTCCAATAACTATCGAGCAGGCGGAACCGGGAGGTGTCAGCTGGACAAAACGAAGATCATCCCTGACCTTGTGATCATGATCCGCATTAAACCCGATCTTCTCAGTATAAAATGTTTTTGCGCGGTCAACGTCCGATACGGGAACCGCTACTAATTCCAGTTTCATTTGCATACGGTAAATATACAAGAAGTTCACGTAGCATGTCAATGCGAGATGCTGTTCTCACGTTTTGATAAAAGTATGTAATGGCGTCCCCTACGTCGTATATGTGCCATTGATCCTGATATAATCCGGCGTCAGATCGCATCCCCAGACCCTAGCTTTGGCGTCACCAAGTCCAAGCGAGACACGAATAGCAATCTCATCTGGAGAGTTGACAATGGACTTTGCCACACGTTTCGCCTGGGCCTGAGCCGAATTGAGTTCTGCAAGGTGAGAGCCATCGGCGAGGCGGATGCCATTCACATCACTCAAAAAGATGAGCCGCTCGGCTTTGAGAGCACCGGCAAGCTGCGATGCGACCAGGTCGGCATTAATATTGAGGCACGTTCCATCAGACGAGATCTTGCAACACAGCTCGCTGATGTTCCAGAGTACTACCACCTAACTTTACAACAAACATCTTTTGTTTGAGTGAAGCAACAAAATGCAGCGTTTCTTGTGCTGTGTCGCACCTGCGTCTCCGTTCCGCCACGGCAAGGTAGCAGAGAAGAGATAGATGGGCGAGATGCTGACCCGTTTCAGCGATCAAGGTGACAGAATACATATAGACACTGCAGATGCCGAAGTTTCTGCGCACCCCTTCTATGCTGACTGCAAGCATTATAATTCTCCTCTAAGGCGTAATCAGGCGTAAGATAATCTCAATATCGGGGAAATGCTCTTTAAAATGCTCAGAGCCTAACCTGGTCAGGCCCTGAGATAAGCCAGCAATACAGGCGCTCACAGCTGTGACGAGCTGGTCGGGATTTCCGCCCGCCACCTCTCCCGTTGCCTGGCCCGCAACGATAAGCTGCCTCATCATCGTGTAATACGTCTGATCCTGTTGCTGCAGCACCTCACGCAGGTAATGGCTCGTGGCATCATCGTTCAGCACCTTCTGCGTGAGCAAAACAAACTCAGGATGTTCACGCAAGACTTGCAAGATCTGTGACAGCAATGCACGCAGGCGCTCTCCCGGTGTGCCAGGCAGCGCGAGAATCAATTCAATGGTCCTGACACTGTCTGGCAGTATCCCCTCTATGAGTTCAGCGAGCAGCACCTCTTTGTTGGCGAAATAGCGATAGACCAGACCATAACTCACATCGGCGGCAGCGGCCACCTCACCCATGGTGGCCGTCATGCCTTTGCGCGCAAAGACGATCAGAGCGGCACGCAGGATCCTGGCGCGCTGCTCTTCGCGAATGCGCTGATTGGCTTCAACAGTTCGGGGCATTGCGACCTCTCTTTTTGATTGATAAAATCAGTCATCTATACCAGAGTTTAGCCTCTGGGTGCGCTGGTGTCAATCCATGGAATGAGAATAAATATAAGAATGGAGGGGCGCTGTCTAAACAGGCTTATTTCAATCTGTACTAGAATTATGCAATATCATGTTGATACAGAAACTGTTTGGGCAGATTTTGAGCGCATTGCGCTGCTCTCCAGGAATGGTTTCAAAGAAGGTTGGAATCACAACAATCACTACCACCGTTTACTGTTAAAGCACGTGCCTGCATCATGCACATATGCTTTAGATATCGGATGTGGCACAGGCGAATTTGCTCGTCTGCTTGCTCGGCGGGCGGAGCATGTACTTGCGCTTGATTTTTCTCCCCAAACGCTTCAGCTCGCACGCGAACGTTCCACCCATGTACCCAATATTGAATTCGTGGCGGCCGATGCAATGACATGGGAGTTTTTACCCGCACAGTTTGATTACATTGTTTCCATTGCCGCTGCCTGGCAGAAACCATGGTAACACTTCGATTATTGAGAGTCAATGGCAGAGAGATTCATCTTGCCGCAGAGTTCAACACCACTCCCGGGCGCTTTTCCGCTTCCTTTCACGACCATCAGGTCGGGCTCATGTTTCTCTGGCCGCGTGACATCCAGGGTGAATTTCGCTCTCACCGGTCCAACTCCGACAGCAACAACAGCTTTCCAGTGTTCTTCCCCCAACTCTTCCAGGCCTTGAAAGCCCGGCACACACTCAGCGACTTTATGCACATCCATCAGATACGCCCAGACCTTCGTGAAGGCGGCCCTGTTCCAAAAGAGCGACATCCTGGCGAGCGGCCCTTGCGCATCCTTGTCCCGCTGGACGGTTCAGACGCGGCCAAAGCCGCGCTTGAGCCGGCAGCCTGTCTCGCGGCGACTCTGGCAGCTCCTGGCAGGGGAGCCCTGCATCTCTTGTATGTCGTCAAGCCTTCTCGCAACCCACAGACCACGCAAGCGGAACAAAACATGGCCAGGGAATACCTGGCTGAAATGGTACGCCATCTGCGTGAGGGGTCCGAGAACCCGGCCATCGCCAATCTCAATCTCGAATTTTCCTCATCGGTGATTATCGACGATGAGATTGAGCAGGGAATCACTGGAGTCGCTGAGAATGGTGGCATGAGCGAAGGAAATGAGATCTTCGAGGGCTGCGATGTAATTGCGATGACTACCTACGGAAGCGGCGGACTGCAGTCCTGGATAGGAACTGTAGTCGAACGGGTACTTTCCACTACCCGCTTGCCGCTGCTGATCGTGCGACCAACTAATTACCCTAGCAGAGGCCGTGTCACGTAAGACGACGGGCGCGCTCAATGCCCGTAGCCGGCTCACCGCCCGCTGGTTCTGGCTCGCCACTATCGCGCTCGGGGTGGTGGGGACGATTGCGACGTTTGCCGTACAGCCGCACATCACTGCGAGTTTCTTCGCGCGTCCCTGGGGCTACATCTTTCCCCTGATCACCCTCGTCTGGCTAGCTGTTGTCTCACACCTGGCTCTGAGACCAAAGCCGGCTCACAGCGAGATTTTATGCAAGCGGATATCCTGGATCGTGGCCCACACAATCGGCAGGCAGCTGCTCTTGGTCGTGAAGACGTCAAGCTGCGCTGCCTCACGTTGCTGAAGAGGCTTTTGATGGCGCTCTAAAAGGCGTGCGCGGCTGCCTGGAAAGCTTCCAGTGAAAGCTTGAGTCAATTTTGTCGCAATCTTTCAGCGGCGACCCCAGGCCGAAATCATCGGCGACGTGGCGAGATCGAGATGACCGGCCGCGATATTGGCGAGATGGCGGTCGACCTCCTCCGCGGTCGCGTGGCCCTGGGCGATAAGTCCTTCCCGCACCTGGTTGACCGTCGCAATCTCCAGCAGGTCGCACGCGGGCAAGGTTAGCGGGAAGTAGGCGTCGGCCTGCACGTCGGACAGACCCGCCTCACGCAGCAGTCGTGGGAGCTTGCGTCCGTAGCTCAGGTCCGCGCCGCGCTGCGCCAGCATCTTGCGGAAGCCGTTGCGGAGCTTGTTGGCCAGCCGCTGCTCGGGGCCGTACTCGTCCGGGCAGATCAGCGGCTGCAGCGCCGGGTCGGCGTCTTCAAGGAACAGCCAGCCGCCGGGTCGTAGAACCTTGATCATCGCTTGCAGTGCCCTTACACGGTTGACCACGTGTACGAGGACCAGGCGAGCATGCACGAGGTCGAAGGTCTCCACCGGGGGCTCATCATGTGCCACGTCGTGGCGGCGTACCTCGATTGCTGAACCCGCAGCCTCCCGGGTCCAGGTCACGTCGATGTCTGTAGCCAGCACGCGACCTCTTGGACCCACCCGTTCCGCCAGCCACCTGGGCACCGAGGGCCCACCCGCTCCAATTTCCCAGCATCGCCAACCCTGCTCGATCCCGAGGTCATTGATGTGTCGGAAGGTTGACGAGTTGAAGATCGTCGCCAGAGCATCCAAGCGTGTTCCTGCTTGGGCCTGCTGGTTGTCCAGCAGGTAACCATCGTTGCGCAGAGAATCAGACATGCCGGGACCCTCCTCTTGCGTCCTGTCGTTCGTTTGCTATTGTACTACAAAAGTAAGGCAATATGCGGTTCTGGTGGAGGCAACTATTCTGGGATAAACCTTCTATGCATTCGGTTCCTAATGCAAAATCAAGCGGCCTGATCGGGAATGGAAAGATGAGTTTCATAAGAGCATCCAAAGTAAGAACAAACGCGTTGGGCCAACTGCTTGGCGGTAAGCAAGCCATCTCGCTCGACCACCTTGCGTTTGGCATGCACCCACTTCGGCTCAATCGGGTTGAGCCAGGGACTTTTGGTCGGCAGAAAACAGGGCAGAATACGCACCCCTGTGCCCGCTTGCTTGATCAGGCGGTTGTGCTCTCTGATCCAGGTCCGCACCAGCTTGCTCACGTGAAAGGAGGCATTATCCCAGATCAGCAACCAGTTGGTCTTGCCTTGCGCTTGCAGTTGGGTGCAACACCACGCCAGAAATTGGGTGGTGATGGCACTCACCGGGCGACCATCCACAAAGCGCAGCGACAGCTGACGGCGGAGCGGATCACTGGCCGGTCCCTGTTGCCAAAGGACCCCATAACAGGCCAACGCCTTTGGGTCGGGATCATCCTTTTGCCAGACCTGCTCCACCAGCCGTACCGGCTGATCTTTCCCTTGCCACGCCTGCACCCGCGGCAGTGCGAACCGGCTCCACCAGACCTCATCCAGAAACCCGATGGCCCAGCCAGGCTGTGTGCTTGCCCAGGCGATCAAGCGATCGCGCGCCGTTTTTTTTTGAAATACAAGGGATCGGGACTGGTAATCCAGTGCTTGGCTCGCTTCCAGTTGATTCCCAATTTCTTGAGTGTCTGGCGAATGGTCTCGCAACTGACCAGCCGCATCGTCCAGCCTTGCTTGACACACTCTTTGGCGACCAGGGAAAGCGTCCACAGACTGGTTTCGAAGCCAAAATCGCGTGGGGGACGGTGCAGCAGCGCCTTGAAGGCCTCGGCATCGACGCCTGCGAGGGCAGTGCGTACGTGCAGAGGACGACTTGAACCGGCTTGCAGAGCTTCTCGTCCCTGCTGGTTGAAAGCATGGATGGCATTGCGAACGGTTTGCTGGTCGCAGCTCAGCGCCGTGGCAATGCTGGGCACCCGTTCGCCACGGGAACTGGCGAGCAGGATCTGGCTGCGACGTAACACAAAAGCATGCGAGGAACGTAAACCAGCTTCGAGCTGCTTGTATTCTTCCTCGCTGAGTGAGCGAACAAAGATTGGTTGCTTCATGCGGTCTATCATACCACATTCGCGATCACCTTTCTTGAGAATGCACTAATGCACCGCGGTACCGATAAGCTTTCCCAGCCCAAAGGTGATAGCGGCTGCCAGCAGGCCGAGGAGCACTTGCCTGCCTCCAGCTTTCCAGAGGGAAGAACCGGAGGTCAGGCTCACACCAGCTCCTATGCCGAACAAACCGCATACGCTGAGCAGGAGACTTATGACAACGGCGGTAAATCCATTGATAAAGAAGAACGGGAATACCGGAATAATAGCTCCAATAGCGAACAGAAAAAACGAGGTGATCGCTGCCCCCCAGGCAGAACCTCCGAGATCCTTTGGATCAATCCCCAGTTCTTCGCGTGCCAGTGTATCCAGTGCCGTATTGCTCCGCTTCATCAGGCTGGCAGCCAGGTCACCCGCCGTTTTCTCGTCGATGCCCTTGGATTGATAAATCAAGGCTAACTCTTCCCGTTCCTCCTCAGGGGCGTCCTGCAGTTCCTGGCTCTCGATGGCAATCTGGTGCTGGTTGAGTTCACGCGCGCTCTGGACCGAGACCCATTCGCCAATGGACATCGAGAAAGCTCCCGCCAGTAACCCGGCAAGACCAGCAATGAGAACAGCATGACCCGTGAGGGTAGCTCCCGCCACACCCATGCTCAGGCTGAGGTTTGAGGTCAACCCATCACTTGCCCCCAGCACGGCGGCTCGTAACTCATTGCCTCCCGCATTGCGGTGACGACCCTCAAACTGCGCGAGCAAAGGGCCAGCGATCCCGCCCCTTGCCGAAGACATCAGATAACTGAACAGGCGGGCGTGCGAGCGCTCATCGGCTGGCAGCCCCGCATCGACTGCCTCTGGCTGGGTATCATACGCGCTCATCGCGTTCTTTTCCATCGAGGAGACCGTGGAGAGTACTGCGCCTGTCCCAAGACGCCTGCCAATCCACAGCAGTGTCCGCGTGCGCCAGTTCGGCGTATAGGTCGGGAGTGCTTCACCTGCGGCGGTCAGGTAGTCCTTCCAGAGATCTGCGTGACGCTGCTCAATTGCGGCGAGTCTCCGGTAGAGTTCTGCCAGGTGCATATCGCTCTCGGCCTCGGCTAGCTTGCTGTATAGGTATACTCCTTCTTGCTCAGATAGATGGTTCTCACGGTAGCGTGCAACGTCACCGCCCATCGGTTTGTCACTTGAAGAGTTCTTCACAGCCATACGTCTCTCCCCTGGCGGAATGTAGCGAGATCAAGAGGATGCATCCTCCTCTGTATAATACAATATATGATACTACTCATTGCACAAGCCTCATATGACAGGACTATGTGCTATAATCCCATCAGAATTATGCCAGCAGATACCCATCCAAGCTTTTGGGAGAGGCGAGACAATGGTCAGGTTCTGGTTCTTCCAGAACCTGACCAATGAGAAAAAGAGAGAGGATACGCTCACTCACCCTCGCTCTTGGACCTGGGGCACGGGCTCCTGCTTCGGGGAAGCAGCATACACGGCTTTCAACACGAGTGTGCTGCGCACAAGTGCAAAGAGTGCGATGATGATGGCCAGTGCCATCGCGGCGAAGCCCACCATCAACTGGCCTGGCAGACCTGGATAGTAAAAATTGATCTGCGCGAGCAGGTTCCAGATGGCCACGAGCCAGACCCCGCTGGCAATGCAGATGAGAGAGGCTCCTGTGAGCGTGGTGTTGCTGGTGCATTCGATCATCCCGCCCCTACTAGCCTGGAGCCAGCCGTTGTTGTCCAACAGTGACCACCCGCTGTAACGTCTTGAGTTGCTCATGCAGCGCGACCTCTCCGGCGCTCGTGATGCGATACGGACGACGGCGATCCTCGGCCGGGAGCGCCTCAATCCAGCCGCGCCGCTCCAAGCGAGCTAAGGCAGCATAGAGCGTGCCGGGTTCGAGCCTGGTTCCGCAGAACTGCAAGACATCTTCCATCATGGCGTAGCCATGCTTGGGGCCGCTAGCCAGGCTGGCCAGGATCAACAACGGGGGGTCAGAAAAGCGTCCCAGGTCGTCCCGTTTTTTATACACCGGAGAGGTTCTCCTTTGCTCGCTCGTTTGACACTATACAGCATCACTTAGTATGTGAAGTATACCCTGCGTGTGAGAGGCTGTCAAGCATTCGCTTCTTTTTTTGTGCGTCCCATCGTAGCACTGGCATTGTTTACAATCGGTTCCGGGCTGTACGTATTCGCGCCCAACGAACAATTCCTGATCGCATTTCGCCTTCTTCAGGGCATAGGCGGGCCCGATCGAACAACGCAAGGAAAATTACCAAACCTGTACTTTCTTGACAATTCTGCCTTTCCTAATTACAATTCAAGCAATCACATGACAAACCAAACAGTTAGTTCATTGGAAAACAAAAAAATGGCTGAACCTGGCCCTAGACGCGACCGAGCACATGATGCCAAAGGCACGCGCGAGGCAATTCTCAATGCGGCGGAGTTCGTATTCGCGGAGCACGGTTTCGACGGCGCGCGTGTCGATGCCATCGCGGCGGCAGCTGGTTACAACAAAAGCCTGATCTTTCAGTACTTTGGCGATAAACTCAGGCTCTATGCGGAGGTAACCAGGCGCGCAGACAAAGAGATGAATGAGCTCCAGGTGCGTATACTCACCCCCTTGCTTGCAGACGAAACTATAACCACCAATGCTCAACACTTCAAAGCATTACTCGAAACGATCGTAAAATCCCTGTTTGATTACCTGCTCGAACATCCTCGCCTGATGCGCATTCTGCTCTGGGAGCAGGCAGAGGGCTGGCAGACGTATTCAAAGATCATCTCAGAATTTGAGACTGAGGACGCGCAACAGCTCGAGTCTCTCTTTCACAAAGCCCGGAAAGCCGGACTGATCCGCTCTGACTTCAATCCCCTTATCCAGCTTACCCTGATCATGCAGATCTGCCTGTCCTATCACTCCTTTCTGCCCCTTTTCCAGATGCTTCTCCCGGATGAGGATATATCCTCTGCCGCCGCGACCGCACGCGCGCGTGAGTACATTACCGCCTTTGTCGTCGCCGGTTTAATGGTCGATCTCCCGCAGCAATAGGCTGCGAGATGACTGGTTTTAATATTCCCGCTCGCTCCCCTTTGTCATAACTCTCAAAGGCCCCCTTCACCGGCGGAGAGAGATCCAGCCCATGCGTTGTATTGCTCGAGAAGTGAACGACCTCCTATTGACAGGTATAGTATACTTGTTCTAAACTACACTGATCTGTCAAGTATGAAGAGGCGCGCTATGGACATACAGAGGACACCTCCGGTTACAACCATCATCCTGCCGCATGTACTGCGTAATAAAACAGGCAACCGCAAGGCAGTTACGGTATCAGGCAGCACCATTCGCGCCATCATCGACGCGCTCGACCACGACTATCCCGGTATAAAATTTCACCTGTGCTATGAAACGGGTGAACTGCGCTCATTCGTCAACCTCTTCCTCAATGGCACGAACATCCGCTATCTCCAGGAGCTTGATACGCCCATCCATGAAAACGCCACAATCCACATCTTACAGTCTGTAGCCGGCGGACAGGCTAACTCAAGGAGATAGCTAACGAAACAAAAGGAGCTTTGAACAGATCCTATGGGCAAGTCATACGCCAGAAACACTATCCTACTCATGGTCGGCACGAAACGCGGGTTATTTCTTCTCTCTTCGTCTGACAGACACAAGTGGGACATTGAAACCACTCCATTGAAAGGGCAGCGCATCTTTTACGCTATCCTTGATCAGCGCAATAGTCACAGGATATTTGCCACCAACAACGGCGATTTCTTCGGCTCGTTTGTGCGCTACAGTGATGATTTCGGCGAGACATGGCATACCCCGGAGCAAGGAATCCAATTTTCGCAAGAGAGCGGCGAGAAACTGCAAAATATCTGGGTCATCGAGACCGGACGTCCCGACGAGCCGGGCATGCTCTACGCGGGTGTCGACCCTGCGAGCCTGTGGATCAGCACCGATAGCGGCGTGCACTGGAGCGTGAACGATGGTCTGCTCAACCATCCAACCCGCAAGCGCTGGGAACCCGGAGCAGGGGGATTATGCCTGCACACGATTATTGCCGATCCAACCAATCCCTTACGCATGTGGGTAGGCATCTCCGCCGTAGGCTGCATGAGAACGGATGACGGCGGCACAACGTGGGGCTTCGCCAATAAGAATGTGCGAGCGAGTTTCTTGCCTGAAAAATATCCCGAGTTCGGCCAATGCATTCACCGCCTGGTGCAGCATCCAACGCAGCCGGACACACTCTACCAGCAAAACCACTGCGGCATCTACAAGAGTCTCAATGCCGGGGATGACTGGATCGATATCCAGAACAGCCTGCCATCAGAGTTTGGCTTCCCGATCGCCTTGGATAGCCATCACCCCGATACCGTTTTTGTCGTAGTGGAAGACCCGTACGGCCGTAATAATGTTGGCAATCATTTCGTCGTCTATCGTACTGAGGACGGTGGGAAGCAATGGCAACCGCTCACGACCGGATTGCCAGGCGGACAGGGTGTGAGCCTGGGCGTGCTGCGGCACGGCATGTGCGCTGATACACTCGATCCCTGCGGAGTATATGTCGGCACAAATACGGGGCAGATCTTCGCCAGCCGTGATCGCGGCGATAGCTGGCAGCTCATCGCTGATTTTTTGCCGCCGGTGTATTCGATCAACGCCGCGCTTATATAAGAGTACCTGTCTGTACAGGCACCTCAGATATCCGTTCCAAATGGGGGGGCTTGACCCCCCCCCCACTGCTCGGGCGCGTCTGAGCACAAAGCAAAGCGAGACAGCGGTCTAGCTGATCTTGAGCTCCGCCAGCCTGACCTGAGCTGTGCGCTGCTGGTTGCCCCGATAATACTGTACGGAGACGGTATCGCCGGGCTTTCTGGTTAAAAGGATAGCGCTCAGCGTCTGCACATCATTGACAGGTATGCCATTTATCTGCACGATCACGTCGCCGGCTTTCAGGCCCGCCTTGTCTGCCGGACCTCCAGGGGTGACGCTCGCGATAAGCACGCCATGATCAACCGCGAGTCCGTTCTGTGCGGCCAGGTTGGGGTCTACATCGGCGACGCTTATCCCGAACGCGGCTCGACCTGAATTCGTGACGCGACCTGTCTGAATCAACTGCGGCGCAATGAGCTTCACGCGGTTAGATGGCACAGCGAAGCCAACGCCGTTGGCGGGCGTCTTAAACTCGGGATCGATGGCGGTCGAGGTCGGGATGCCGACCAGGTTCCCCTGCAGATCGACCAGTGCGCCTCCGCTGTTGCCAGGGTTAATGGGCGCATCGGTCTGAACGGCATCAGGAATGGTGCCCACCGCGCGGTTGAGCGCGCTGACTATACCGTTGGTGACGGTCTGCGTAATGCCGAGCGGGTTGCCAATCGCGAGCACATCCTGTCCAACCTGCAGCTTCGATAAATCACCCAGAGGCGCCACCGTCAACTTCGTCCTGGGAGTGTTCACCTGCACCACGGCGAGATCATCGGGTGAATCGGTTCCCACCACCTTCGCGGGCAGCGCCTGGCCGCCGTAGAGCACGACCTCTACCTGCTGCGCGCCTTCCACCACGTGGTTGTTAGTGATGATATAGCCGCGCGGGTCGATAATGACGCCCGAGCCCAGTCCACCCCCTTTTGCGGTCCTGACATTGATCTGTACAACGGCTGGTTGAAATTTGGCAATCACCGCCTCACGCACCGCTTCGATGTTCGTTCCATTCAAGGACGGAATCGCCGTGGCTCCCGAACTGGCCGTACCGGAGGTCCCACCATCCAGCTGGCAGCCCACCAGCAAACCGGAGCCAAAGATCAGCATGACCAGGAGTAGCTTCCAACCGCCCACAAACCAGCGAGAACGCAGCAGTGGTGGGCGGTCGAGAGAAGATGTCGAGGTAACAGTCGGCAATTTCTGTTGGTCAAGCGGTTGCATTTTGTTCTCCTCCTAAATAATTCTTTTCTCGTCATCTCTCAAAATATCCCCTCATGCTGCATTATAGCAGTCATCAGAACCCCAGCAATATAGAGGGCGGTCAGCTCGCGGCTGCCCTCTATATTGCTGGGGCGCGTACGAGAAAGGGAGAAACTTAAACGATAACCATGACTGCCGTCGCCAGGAAGATCTTCATATTTGCCGGGATCATCTCTCACGTGCGTAGTAGCCCCTGGCCAGGCGCAATAACACAATGAGCATGATGGGGCGCGGCCCTTTCTCTTATATTTATATTTCCTTGCGTTCAGAAACGACTACGGGCATTAGATGCCCATGGCGAGATCCCCGGCATCGACGGGGAGAGTACTGCCGGTCATGAAGGCGGAGAGATCGCTGGCGCAGAAGAGCGCCACTCTTGCTACATCATCGGGCACACCGGCCCTACCGAGCGGCACTTTGCTTACGAAGGTATGCTGTATATCGATTCGAACGCCCGCGGCCCTATCCCTGTTGTAATCGGTCGTGTCGGGCGTCAAAATGAACGTTGGAGCCAGCGCCAGCACGCGGATGTTATACCTGCCAAGTTCGCCCGCCAGGCTCTTGGTGAGGCCTCGTACCGCGTGTTTCGTCGCTACGTAGTAGGCGATCCCAACACCTGCTCTGTAGCCCGCAGTAGAGGCCAGATTGATGATGACGCCGCCGTTGTCGGCGTCTACCATACGTCTTGCCGCCTCACGCGCCCCGATGAAGGTGCCTGTAAGATTGATGTCGAGCACGCGACTCCACTCGGCGTCCGACATCTTCAGGAGAGGGTTGCGCGGATAAATGCCCGCGTTGTTGACCCAGATGTCAATAGCACCTAGCTGTTGTATCACGTCATCCGCAAGCGCGCTGATTGATGCGCTCTCGGCGACGTTGACGGCCCCGCTTACGGCCCTGTGACCCTTAGCGGCCAGGCTGCGCGCCGACGTCTCGGCGAGAGCGGCGTCGACATCAGCCAGGTAAACGCTTGCACCCGCCTCGGCTAAACGAGCGCTGATGGCGAGGCCAATTCCGCGGGCGCCTCCTGTAATCACGGCGTTTTTACCCTGCAACGATATGAGTTCGGCAAGCGTTTTTCCCGTCAGGTCTGGAATAGGCATGGTTGGGCCTCCTCGTTTATCACGAACGCTCATCTTAATAGCGAGCGAGAGAAGGATGCACTCCTTTTTCGTCAGCATAAATTGAATGTAGCATCGCACACGCTAAAAGTCAAAATAATATGTTATTCTCAATACGAATAGAAAGAACCGCGAGGAGTCCATTCCATGAAATTTGGTTTTATTCTCACAAGTGACCTTTCTGAGATCGTCGAACTGGCCCAAGAGGCGGAGCAGGCTGGTTGGGACGGAATCTTCCTGCCCGACGATTGGACGACAGCCTGGATAAAGCTGACGGCAATTGCCATGCGAACAGAGCGTATCTTACTGGGAACAATGCTGACGCCGCTGCCAGAGCAGCTCCCATGGTATGTGGCCGCGCAAACCGCCGTCCTCGACCAGCTCTCTGGCGGACGAGTGATTCTGACGGCAGGTCTTGGTGTTCTGGAACTGGATAAGTTTGGCTTACTTGAGAACAAGGTACGGGCGCTGCGACTTGACGAGGCCCTGGACGTCCTCGACGCATGGTGGCAAGGCGAATCTATGCGCGACTTCACTTATGATGGTCACTACTTCCATCTACAAAAGATGAAGGCAAATGTCGCCTGGCATACTCATCGGCCCCTACAGAAGCCGCGCATACCCATCTGGGTTGTCGGCGGACCCAGGCAGAGTCAGCTGCGACGCGCAGCTCGCTGGGATGGGGCAGTCATAGCGGGTAATCCCGCTGAGCTGTACGAGCGCAGACACCTCATCGAGGCTCTTCGTTCCAGCTCCGCCATGCTCGATATCGTGACGGAAGGCGAGACACCTCCAGATGATGCGCTGCGTGCCTCAGCCATCGTCAGCCCATACGCCGAGGCTGGAGCGACCTGGTGGTTGGAGAGTATGTGGGAATTGGAGGGCGTTACCCGCAGCTATGATATGCGCACGCGCATCTGCTCAGGTCCGCCAGTCCTTTAGCAGGCGATCCAGCAGCGGCAGGCACCGCTTTAGCTTTATCTCTACAAGAGTGCGCGCAAGCGCTTGGTGTAGGCCGGGCTAGTACCGCAGCAGCCTCCGATGATTTGCGCGCCAGCCTCTAGCCATTGCCTGGCATATATGACGTAATTGTCGACGTTTTTTTCTGCAACGAATTCCCAGCCCTGATTATCATCGGCTATGCCATCTCCCTGGGCGTAGGCGCTCAGGGGCCTGGCGCTCAGGCTTTTTAATGCTCGCAGGGTCTTTGTCGCGATTGAAGGCGCGACACAATTGACGCCCAGAAACAGCGGCTCATAGCGTTCAACTTCCCGTACGACCTGCTCCAGCGGTTCGCCGCCGAGGAGCTCTCCCCGCTCGTTTGTACAAAAACTCACGGCAAAAGGCATTGCTACTTGTTGTGCGGCCCGTATGGCGGCCAGCGTCTCGCGCAGGGTAATCATCGTCTCAAGCAGCAGAAAATTGACGCCACCTGCTTTGAGATCCTGCGCGTAGGCATAGTGTTCCTGTGCCAGATCATCAGCTGGAGGAGTGAGCTCGGGCGAGTAACAATCTTCAAGCGGAGCCATTGAACCGGCGATATAGACAGGGTGAGCGGGTTCCACCCGCTCGATCGCTCGCTGGACTAACTGGCAGGCCAGGACAGTCATATCATGAGCTTTTCCCGCCAGGCCTTTTTTAGCCAGGGCCCACCTTGTGGTCCGGAAGGTGTCGGTTATGATGATTTCAGCACTCGAGCTGATATAGTCCTCGTGTATTTTTTGCACAACCTCTGGATGTGTGAGCAGCGCTTCAGCCGACCAGAGGGGGAGGGTGGTCGGTACGCCGCGCTGTAAGATCTCAGTGCCCATGGCCCCATCCAGCAAAATTTTTTCTTTGTTCATTAAGCGACCTTGTAATTGCCTGTATACGCTACTCAACGTCTATCCTCAGCTTATACTGTCCAATTCGCCAGAATATACTGCTCATAATACTCTAGCGGCGAACTTTTTGCATGCGCAGGCTCTTTTTTATAAACACCTGTATTATATACGATAGGCTGTTTTCTGCATATTGCTGCCAGGCAGCTTTTCGGCACGCGCGCACGCCCGGCATCGCATGGGTGGGCACGAAGACCAGGAACAGCACTTCGAGCACGAGAAAGACTGGATTGCTCAGGTACGCCACCACATCCGCGAAATTGCACAGGCCGCCTCTAGCGATGAAGTGCTGCGCGAAAATGATCGAGTCGATAGAAGGAGAGCGCGTTCTCAATGAGCACCCGCCTGCCCACCTGCTCGCCCAGAGTCTCCGGTACAAGCGATGCATCGCTGTCATGAAAGGGGCGCTCCACGCGTGTGGATGGCAGGTCCGTTCCAAAGAGGAGCGCGGCGGGGTTAATCTCGCATATGGCACGCATGGCCTGCGCGACATCCAGGTCTCCCCTACCAAATCCTGTGGCCTTGACATAGACTCCGCGCTCAACAAGGCGCAGCAGTTCAGTAAAGCCCGCTCGCGCTAAACCCAGGTGATCGATACTCACGCGTGGCAGCGCAAGGAGGCGAGGTGCCAGGTCGGCAAGGTCCTTCGCATCTACGTAGAGCTCAACATGCCAGCCGGACACGGCAAAGACACGTCGTGCCATTTCCTCAAGCCGGTCGATGCTTGCTGAGCCGCCGCGATATATATTGAAGCGCAGGGCACGCACCCCGGCGGCATCCAGCTCCAGCAGTCGTTCATCAAGGGTGGTGTCAGGCAACTGCGTTACACCCACAAAACGCGGGCCAAGGCGGCGCAATGCCTCAAGGAGGTAGGTCTGATCGAAGCCTTGAAACGAGCCCGAAACCACAGCGCCACCTATCACCTGAAAAGGGGCTGTGCGTTTGTGGTAATCCTCGATGGTGAACCACCCGGGCAGGTAGCCCAGATTGGGGATGAGAGGGAAACGCGGATCGATAATATGAAAATGGCTGTCGAACAGCAGGAGACGTGATTCATCTGAAAGCGATTGGGCCAATCTACATGTATCCTTCTTCTCTATGTATTTGGAAGGAGCGCCGCCAGGGGATATCATGACCCGCCAGGCATTATCGTATCCAGCAGCAGCTCGCTTTGATTCTCCACTATTGTATCAATACTGGCAAGAACGCCACTCCGCGCCTTTCAGCTCGGCATCGTTATATGACTTCTTGACATGCTGAATTTCCCCACTGGAAATTGCCTGGCAGGCTCCTGGCGCACCTGCTCCGCTTATCTACCAGGCTTATCGCCGCGCGGAGAGTGACGATTAAATTTCTAAAACGTATAGAGAAAAGAACATAAACCTAAAGGAAGAGTGAGTTAAGCGTGCAGCATGGAAGATAAGGGCCAGCAACCAGGTCAGTCATCGCAGGGAGGCAGCGAGCAACGATGGCAATACGTACCACAATACATGCCGGCAGGCGAGTCGGCTCCACCAGGATATAACGGCAGCCAGCCTCCTCCTACCACCCCACCCCGCTACCAGCAGCCGGTTCAGAATATGGGCAGCACCTTGAGCTACGGGCAAGGGATGGGTTATCAAAACTATAACCAGCCTTCGCAGGCGATGCCTGCCCTGCGCCAGGCCCGCCTGCAGCAATTGCGTGAAGAGCGCATGCGGCGCGCGCAGCAGAGCATGCAGTCCCCGGATACAAGCACGCTCCCACGCAAAATATTCCAGCGCCTGGTGAACACGGGTCAGGCACAGTCGCCAATCTCACAGCATGACATGCCAGGGGTTGTGCGACCAGCCGTGCCCCCCGCGACGCTACTGCCGCGGCGCAGAGAGGCAGTCATTCCTTTACTCGCCAGGGCCCGGAGCGAGGGGCTGGCTACAGCGAAAACGCCCACACAGGAAACCAGCATGATCCAGCGGATACGCATCCGGCATGCCACGCTTATCCTGACGACTGCATTCATCTTCAGCGATGTGCTGGGGCTGGTGCGTACCGTTATGTTAACATCCGTCCTGGGGACGACCGGCATATCTGACGCCTTTTTCCAGGCATTCCTGATACCCGACACGATATTTAATACCATCGCTGGTGGAGCGCTTGCATCAGCTTTCATTCCCGTCTTTACAAAGTACATGGTCGGGGACCAGGACGAAAAAACGGCCTGGCACGTCTCCAGCACAGCTCTCAACCTGGCGATCGCGGTGTTGATTGTCCTGGCGCTGCTGGCGATTATTTTTGCCGGTCAAATTATTCCGCTCTACAATCCCAGGCCCCTGCACATGTCGCGGCATGACTACAGCTCACAAATAGGCCTGATCGTTTCGCTTGCACGCATCATGCTCCTGCAGGCGATCTTGCTGGGCGCGGGTGTTATCGTGACGTCGATTTTGCAGGCCAGAGAACGCTTTCTGCTCCCCGCCATCGGCAGCGCGATGTACAACGTCGGTATCATCGCTGGCCTCTTGCCAGGCCTGATCCTGCTCATCGCCGGGCACCCCAATGCGACGGCGGCCGCCTATGGCGCGACCTGGGGCGTAGTAATCGGAGCCATTCTGCAGGTCGCTATCCCGCTGCCCGAGCTGATCAAGGCCGGGATGCGCTATAGCTTTAGCTTTGATTGGCGTCATCCCGGCATCATCCAGATCGCGCGCCAGATGGTGCCGCGCATCATCAACTCCGCCATGCTCTCTTTCTCCACCGGCGTTGATCGCTACCTGATCTCTTCGCTCGGCTTTATCTTTAGCACCACAGTTGTCGCCGGCCTTGTGACACAGTACGCGCAGGCTTTTCAGCTCTTGCTACTCCCCTGGAGCATCTTCGGCGCGACCTTCGCGACGGCCGCCTTCCCTACCTTGGCCGAAAACGTTGCCAGAAATCGCTTCGATCGCTATCGCGCTACAATCATGCAAACGCTGCGCAGTATCCTCTTCCTGGCGATTCCAGCCAGCATCGGATTAATTGTGCTAGGTCTGACCATTATCCAGGTTCTTTTTGAACATGGTATTTTCACGTATAAGGACGCGACTCAGACCGTATATCCACTGGCAGGCTTCGCCGTCGGGCTCGCCGGGCTTTCAGCCGTCGAGATCCTGACGCGCTCATTCTATGCCCTGCGCGATAGCAGAACGCCGGTCACTGTCAGCATCATCCAGTTTATCTTCAAGATCGCCCTGAGTATTTTACTGGTCTCGCTCGCCGCCTTTAGCGCCGTCTGGAGTACAGCCGCCCTGGCGTTCTCAACCTCGGTCGCCACTACATTGGAGGCCGGGATCCTGTTATTGCTGCTGCAAAGGCGCATCGGCGGCTTCGAACTGCGCAACCTGGGCGGTTTCATCGCACGGGTGCTGGTGGCGGCGGCGGCTATGGGCATCTGCATTCTTATTGAGCGCCTGCTTCTCGATGCGATCCTGCCGACCAGCGGCTCGTCGCTTGGGGCCGGTGGGACGATACGCGCCTGCATCAAACTGACCCTCGAATTGTTCGTCGGCCTCTTTGTCTATCTCAGGGGAGCGCGCCTGATCGGGATCGATGAATTGGAGCCGGTCAGGCGCCTGCTGCAGCGCTTCAAGTTGACATGGATCTGACTAACACACAGCCCTCATTGTTTGCAGAAGAGCTATCCTCGACGAGGGGACGCGCGTGGCGTACGTGTGTATTGAGTGTGGCGGCGACGGCGAAAGATGCTATTCACGCGCCCCTGCAGCTCATCGCACTTTGACAATTCGCTGTATGAGCACATACACTAAAGTATTGCGAAAAGCTCTCATCTTTTGTTACTGAATCTTATAAGATGTTACCATCTCTTGCATTTTGAACGCTTATCGCGTATACTGCATCTATGAAGTTGTCGAGTTACGCCAAAAAACTGGGAATCCATTACAATACGGCCTACCGGCTGTTTAAACGAGGCCAGATTCCTGGCTATCAGCTGCCCACTGGCACCGTGATCATCGAGGAGCCGGTCGATCAAGCAGAGAAGCGCGCGCCTTTGCCTCAGCTCGTCGCGGTCTACGCCCGTGGATCTTCGACACGGTAGAGGCCTCGATGCTCTCGCCAGCTCCCTGGTTATCTTCGGCAATGAGGACTCGCTCAGGGGGCAGCTAAGCGGGCTGCTGGCACAGGGGCTGGATGAGCTGCTGGTACTGCTGGTGCCGCTGCGGAACGCGGCACGCGAAGCGGCAACGGATTTCTTTTACATGGTAGGGCTGATATAATGGTCGTCAGCGGCAATGCAGAGAAAATCTTCCATTGATTGTAGGGGGTATGAAAATGACCACGTTTGTATCACTCTTTCGCGGCATCAATGTGGGCGGTAACCTGGCGGTACGGATGAATGCACTCAAAGAACTCTATGAATCCCTGGGATTTCAGGACGTCGCCACCTATATTCAGAGCGGGAACGTTGTATTTACAAGTGATGAGGCAGACCTTGCTCAACTCCCACGACAAATTGAGGCAGGCTTTACAAAAAAATTCGGCTTTCACTCGCATGTCTTTGTGCGAACTTGCGCCGAATTACATGATATCATCGTGAATAATCCATTTCAGAACCAACCAACGAAAGAGTCAAAGTGGGTGGTCGTTATGTTTCTGGCGACTCGCCCGGATAGCTCAGCACAGGAAGATCTCCTGAAAGCGTATGCGGGCCCTGAAGAGCTCTGCTTCACCGGCCAGGAGTTGTATATCTATTATACGAATGGCATCGGACGCTCAAAACTCACCAATACCCTTATTGAGAAAAAGCTGAAAACTCCTGGAACAGGGAGAAATTGGAATACAATTCTAAAATTGCAGCAAATGGTCCAGCGCTGATGATTTCAACTTCACCAGACCATTTTTATCACCATAGGGAGGGCGTGCGAACGCCTAAACGCTCGGCCAGGCGACCCAGCGAGAGCTGTTCTATGCCCTCCTCGTCTAGTTGTGGGCCATGCATGTTCCGGCGCATAGGAGATGAAGAAACCGCTCGAGGATATTTTACCAGGTATTGTCGCGATTGCAATCCGCGCGGTAAAAGCGATTTTGCGTTCCCCGGCCGCCCTAAGGAGACAGGAGCGGCCGGGGTTTCGAGTTATATCCGCTTGCGATTAATTAAAATGTTGGCCAGGATGACAAGCAGGGTGAAGACTCCCAGTCCCACGAAGAGAAGTGCCTGGATTACGATGACCGTAGGGTTATTGAGAATGATGGCGATGGCGCCGAAGAAAAAGATCATCCAGAGAGCTAATGATGTGATCGCCATGCCTATGCGCAGGTTCAGCCTGTGCATTGTGAGGTGAGCGCTTTCGGGGTCTGTGTCCTCTGCTGCCTGGCCCCTTATCTTGGACTGATAAGAGCCCGCCTCGAAGTCATCGCTATAAGGTGGCAGCGCCTCATAGCCGCTATCATACGAAGCAGACCCGCTATGACGGGTATGTTCAAATTGCATCTCCTGCTGCGACATGCTATGGCCTCCTTACTCAGCCTTAATACTATCTACGCGGGTTCCTTGCGCCCGATAACTTCCCCGCGTGCTAGCCTGTGTACATTACGTTCAGAACGGGAACAGGTTGCACGAGGCGACAACTCGATGTCATTTCTTCTATCGCAGTGAAACAGCCCCACTCATCTCCCCGTGCCTGCCATCAAGCGTGGTTGGCTGGGCGCCTGTACAGGGCAATGCCGCCGCTGCCGGTCTTGATGCGCAGCTGCGCGCGCGGCTTGCTGCCCACCTCAGAGCTGCCGAATTCGTTCAATATGCTCCCGGACCCGGTCGTCGCTTTCAGGCTAAATGCCGCCCGCGCCGGCAATGTCAGATCGACGGAGCCACTCCCGGTCACGAATTCATGTTTCCCGCGCGGATCGAGCTTGCCTTCAAAGGTGATTGCGCCACTCCCCGTCTTCCATTGTGACGCCCCTGACAGGAGCATCGAACTGGCATCAATGCTCCCACTCCCTGTCAACAGCGTGACCTGGCCGTTGATACCCGCCAGCGAGACCGAGCCGCTGCCGGTCTTCAATGACATCCTGCCCTGCAGGTCGCCGGCATCGATCCTCCCACAGCCAGTGCGCATCTTGATCTCTCCATAGATCCCCTGCAGGGCAACGTTACCAGCGCCATTTTCCAGTCGTATGTCACAGGCAGCGGGCACGCTTATCTCGAGGTCGATCTTCCTCACGCCGAACTGCAGCAGGTTCCAGATAATATGCGACGAGACGGAGAGGGTATTGCCGCGCAAGTCGTATCCCACCTGCATTTTCTCAGGGCTTATGCCGATACCGCTCGCTCGCTTCGTGCCCGCCACAGTCACAACGCCCACTTCTCCTCTACGGATAGAGACGGTGCCGACGACGTTTTTTATCACCAGCCTGGGATGTTCCGCCACCTGAAAGGTCTGAGCTGGCATGTGGTAGGTCACGACGCGCCAGTTCCTGAGTAGTGCAAAGAGCCCGGCGAACACCAGCAGCGCGACGAGCACCAGGCTCAGCCAGCTGATCAGGAGGCTATAAACAATACCCGCGGCGATAAGCGCACAGAGCACAACAATAAGCAGCCACAGGCCTCTATATCCACGCTGGCCCGCTGGCCTGGGCTGGATCTTCTCGTCCTCTCTGGGCTGCATATCCCATGGATCCAGACCGGTATAGCCCTGCGCATATGGATGCTCTTCATCTTCGTTGCGCGGCGCCTGCCATGGCTGTTGTTCGCGCGAATCAACGTTGATCGCCCGTTCGGCAGCCGGAGTAATCTCCGTGACATCCGAGATGCCATCCTGGCTCTGCTGCATGTCTACTCCCAACTATCCCTTCTTTATGCAATGAAGCGTAAAATATTACCCTATATATACGCAAGGCCTTTTTAGAGGTTGCAAGCTACAATCATTCCTCTTCATTCCTGCAGCACCATCATGAGAGGTTTGACATCAATCTATGAGTCCGACGCGAGCCTGCGCCAGGGCATTCATGCCTATCTCAAGCTTTCTTCTTCGAGCGCATAACCTCGTGGTGTAACCTGGCGATCGAAATCCGGAGCGTCTCCCCACGCCGCTTTCATCAGGAGCCCAAGAGCGGGATTGCTCGCCTCCGCAAGACTTCTTACCTTTACATGTCTTAGCCTCTTGCCTTCTCCTAACAGCAGGTTGTGAGGATCAGCGAGGTGGCTCCCAAAGAAAAATCCGAGGGTAACATAATTTTTTTGCGGCGCGATATAACATATGCGATCAAACGCCGAGTCGCTCACAGCATAATTGACTGCCGCATGGTACACAAACTCATGCGCCGTCGGCATGACCTGCCGAGCGCTGCTACGTAACATGCGGCTGATGGCCTGCACATCCGGTGAATACAGTGCAAACAACGCCTCGATAGCATCCGACATGCTGAATGACCCTCCTGAACGATCGAAAGCGGGTGAATGCAGCTTTCTAAGAGAGAAGTATACCAAAGAAATCTGCCCCTGCATATCTCTTTTTGCTGCTGGGGTGCCCGGTCAATTCATTCATCATACTCGCCATAGACCGCCTTGCCATAATAACAGCGTCCATTGCATATTCAATGACTATATGAAATACCTTGCTCAAACCTATGCACTCGCCCCGCCATGCCTGATCGAACGTTTCGTGATCCGCTAGATCAGGCGGGAAATCGACTATGTCTACGTAAGATCACAAAACACTCTGCGATCTCTGTAACAGAGACCTGACAGTAGTCTAGAGAACAGAAGCAGGCGTTTCAAGGCGCGCCGGCCGTTAGAGTACCCACCGGCTGGTATATCACGTAGCCGTCGAAGGCGAAGCGCCGGTAGCGCCCGGGTTTGAGTGCCGCCTGTTTCGCAAGGGTGCTGAGCTGGCCAAAGCCGGCGGGGAAGACGTAGGCTGCGCGCGGATCAGACGTCACGGCACTATAGTAGCCCGCTATGCCGTTATTGTCCGCTTGCATCTTCTCATTCATGACGACACAGGTGAGTTTTTCATCGCTCAGAAAAGCGAGGCGATAGCATGACCAGAAATCGGTATAGACGTGGGTCGCATTGATGCGAATGAGATCATGAATAAGCATTTGTTGTCTCAGATCCGTAACCTGCACGATAGGAAGCTCAAAGAATATGCTGATCGTGCCGGCCAGGTAGACGGCAGCAATACAAAGCAAGCCAGCCACCCGTAAGCCGAGCCCGACGCGCGCGAATGGTCGCCGGACACCGCCCGCGGAAGGTGCCTGTGGGGCTATCTCCTGTAGCTCGTCTTTGTCATAGGCCAGGCCCCACAGGGGCGCAATGAGCGCAGGCATTGAGATCAGCAGGGCGACGAGATAGCGCGCGTAGGACGGGAACACGCCCGCCACCGGGCTGAAAATAAACTCCGCCAGGGTGAGCACGGCGTTTCCCAGCAGGATAAGCCGCACACTATGGCGCACCAGCGCCTGCCGTCGCTTAAATGACCCCTCCTGCTCACTGAGCCGCAGGATTTGCCAGAGCAGCCTGAGTTCGTGCAAGACGGAGAGGGCCAGCAGAAGAATGAAACCGGCGCTCCATAGCAGCTCAAAAAAAGCCAGTCCCCATTGTCCATGCACGAGCAGGCAATCATATGCTTGTATACCTCCTCCGCGCCCCAGCAGCACCCAGTTTGCATCAAAGCAGATCGCAGGAGCGCCGGTCGCCATCGGCAGGCTGACAAGCAAAGTCCCTCTGAGCTGAGAGAGGAGTGGTTCATGCGGGTAATTTGGGTTATGGGATTGTTCCAGCGCAAAAATTCCGCGCAGTGCTACTATCTTGGTCAGCGTCGCCTGGCCGGGAGGAGCCGTAAGGTTAAAGATAATCAAGGGAATCGCTCCGATGAGCAGGCCCAGCAACAGCGCTACAATTGCACCACGCAGCAGCTCGCGCCAGCAGAACAGCAGGAGCACCAGGCCGGATGTAAGGATTATCGACAGCATGATGTAGTCGCCCCAGAAGCCAATCGCGACCGCAAAACCCCAGCCTGCGTAGGCCAGCATGCGTCCCCACTGCGCGCGCGGCGAATGAGATTGATGCGAGGTGAGAGCGAGATAGGAGACCAGAGCAAACGCCAGCGTGCCCAGAGCAAATATCTCGGGGTACCCGCCATGCGCCATGAGTTGCGTAAAGAGCATCATGACTGACCCGACGCTCAGCAGGCCCAGGACGATCAGCGCCAATTTTTTTGTGTAGAGCAGAGCCGCCAGAAAATACATGCTGATGAGGGCCAAGGCGAACAACAGGATATCGGCCAGCCGCAGCGCAAAAAGTGAAGTGCCGATGATATGATAGAGCCCCGCGGCGATGCTTGCCTCGACCGCGCCCATGTAGTACCTGCCATACAGGAAGAATGGGAAATCCTGCTGCGTCGCAATGTGAATACCCATGAGGCCCATATTTGCTTCATCACTGTTGGTCGGCGGCCATCCCAGGGCCGTCAGCACTATGCGCAGCAGCACAGCTAAAGCGATAATTCCAATAGCTGCCGCTTGAAATGGATCTATATATTTCTTAAAAAGATTGGGCACCCACCTGTTTTTCTCAGGCGTAGATACCCCGCCGCCATTCTTTGCCTGCGCTGCTGTATCCGCTTTCAACAATTTCCATCTCACCCTTTACGACGTATATTTTTCCCAGGTTTTGCGTCTGGGACGCCAGGCACAGCCCGAGCACAGTCGAAGCCGCCGCAGGAGCCGCGAACACGACAAACATTGTCCATGAAAACATGTGTAAGGCAAAGTATAAAGACCTCCTTAGGGATATGTCAATAAGACCACCCAGATAGACAGGGCAAATTAAACGTCACTTTAAGAGAGATACAAGCCAGTCGCGGCCCGTTTGATCATCTACGCACCTGGCTTGCAGGCACAACGGCATGCATGCTGGCCTCGGCACCTGGAGGTGAAGTCGTCCAGCAGGTCAAGCGCTACCTGCGGACGTGAAAGCACGTCAGCCACTCGTTCCAGCGACGCGTGACTGGCACGTGTTATGAGCCTCGCTGTGGCAATTTTTATGCCGTTATGTCAACCTGGGTACCAGCGCGCTACATTAGCGAGAATGGTATTGATCCAGGCCGCGAAACTGGCTGGGTCGGCCGCCAGAGGAGCGCCACTGAGTTCCGAGCTGTACAGGTCCCGCTTGATGCGTTCCATCAGAAGGGCGCGCTCTATATCACTCAACTGCTGGCTAAATTCCGTCAGCTTATACACCAGCGATCCCACATCACCGGGATCGGCCTCTAAATAGAGAGATGTATCTGGTCGCTGCATAGTAAACCCCCTGCTATGAATGTTCCCGCTCTATAAGCCTACCCTACCCACACATCACTCCCTCCATCCCGCCAATGGGCTCCTTGCGGAAATCCAGCATCCCTGCTTTTATTTCTTTCAATATCACTCTTTCTATTGATTGATACGTCTAGCGCGCGCGCCTGGTCTCAGATAGGCGTGGGATTTACTCCAGCTCCCAGGAGGCAAGAGAAAGCCTGGCCTCAAGACGCTGGCAGGCTCATAAGAGCTTTTTGCTGCTCGCGAGAAAAGGCCAGGCACCCATTGCGGCCGCGCCATACCTTGCCAGTCTCGTGACAAGGGTCAGGCGCGCGCTATAATATGCAAGCTTAGCGTCCGCGGCCAAGCGCGCTGATCGCTTTGCTGACATCGTTTGAAGTATAAAACTGTTGATCGGGCAGCTGTTGCAGCATAGAACGGACATTTCCATCAGCTCCATTTTGTGCGGCCCGCTTGATCAGATCGGCCTTCTTCGCAGGGAAGTCGACCCCTTTGAGGTACTTCTCGATCTGTATTGGATTGACGCTTGCCATGATCTTTTTCTCCTTTTTATGGTAATAGACATCTTTGGCTTACTTCACTTACACAACATCACGCTCTACCGAGAACGTTCTCGGTAAGAACATACAAGCTTGCTCGACGTTGTTCGTTAACATTATGACACCGACATGAAATGACAGGCTTTGATACAGCCATTTCCCTTGACATTAACCGCCGATCACCTTCTCGCTTATCGAGGTTGGCAAGGACGCGTGGAATAGGATGGCCGCCACATTTGTTCTGTGATGTGAGACCAGACAAAGGGTCCCTCTGAAGAGCACCTCGACCTCGTTATCCAGCTTCTTTTTTCACCCGCTAGCAGGCTTTGAAAATATTTCTGCCAGAACACATATCCATTGTCATTCAGTGACAGATATTCTCTTTTTTCATCAGCAAAACACTTCACAACGTAGAAAGGCATGGGTGCTTCCTCGAACGCAAGTCCAGGAATACCCTTGACGAATGAACATGACTAAAACAGAAATGGCAACAACAGCAGACGTGCGCATGCTCGAGCTCAATCCGGCAAGTGCGGCGGTTGCAGACGCAAAACAGGCGCATAGCTCTCACGCCGCTCAGCCCAATTCCAACGAACAGGAAACCTTCTTCGCGGAGGGTGTACTCGATATTGCCGAGGATGGCTTCGGCTTCCTGAGGAGGGAGCGCTATCTTCCCGGCCCACTTGACGTGTATGTCTCTGCCTCGCAGATCCGCCGCTTTGGGCTGCAGCAGGCTGACCTGGTGGCGGGCATGGCTCGCAGGCCTAAAGATCGTGAACAATATCCGGGTCTGCTGCGCGTCGAACGTGTCAACGGCAACGACGCCGAAAATGCCGGCAGGCGCCCGCGCTTCGATGCCTTAACCCCCATTCTACTTGCGCGGGCAATCCGCTGCAGCCAGATCGTCCCGCTCAGATAACCGGCTTCCCCGTCGGCACCTGCTTTCGCGCGGGAAATAGCTTGTTCATCCCCGTCACTTGACAATTCGTTCCCCTGGAAACTATCCTTACTCAGTAAGAAGGAGGAAAACATGAGCAAATTCGGATCGTTATGAGTTCAGTCTTTGGACGGCGGGGGCCGCTGCAAGGTCCCCCTACCCTGTCCTTTGAGGCACGCCTGCCGGGGCCGCTCGCTATCCCGGCATCGCTGGAGTTCTTCAGGAGTAATGGCGACGACCTGCTCGACCGCTGGGACGGAGCCACACTTATACGCACCCTGCCGGTCGGCACCAAACATGTCGCCTTCGCCTGCACCCTGCAAGGCACGCCGGCTGAGCCCGTGCTGCGAGTCTTGCTGGAAGATGCTTGCTGGCGGCCACAGGTTGAGCAGGCCATACACGCGATGTTTGTGCAGTCACCACCTGCGTACGCAACACTGTTACAGGCGGACCCGGTGATTGCGCAGCTGGAGGGCAGCTATCCAGGCCTGCGCCCGGTACTGCAATTCGACCTGCTCGCCGCGCTGATCCGCAGTATCAGTGCTCAGCAGGTGAACCTGCGCTGGGCCACGACAACACGGCGGCGTCTAGCCGAAGCATTTGGCGATAGGCACTCGCTTAACGACCAGGTCGTCTACAGCCTGAATGCCCAGCGGCTTGCCGCGACGGCTCCGGCAGACATCCGCGCGCTGCAATTTACCACGCGTAAGGCAGAATACATTATTGGAGTGGCGCAGGCGATCGCGCGCGGCGATCTCACGCTTGCCGCTCTGGCGGCCCTGCCAGACGAGGAGGTGATTGAGCGCCTTACCTCGCTGCGTGGTATTGGACGCTGGACGGCGGAGTGGCTCCTGGCGAGAACGCTTGGGCGACCATGTGTCGTGGCAGGGGACCTGGGGGTCAGGAAAGCCGTTGGCCGCGCCTACCTGGGCATGCCTCTTGCGCCCGAAAAAGAGGTGCGCGCCCGAACAGCCCATTGGGGGCCGTCCGCCACCGTCGCCCAGGTATTGCTCCTCAAAGGATGGAGCTCCCTGCCAGGACCTCTGTAAGGCTGGCAGAGGCGCTGCCGCGCGCCTTAGCCCATCTTTAGCGAAACTTTATTCCCTCGCCCGGCGCTTGCCAGGACTAGCCGCATTTTTGCGTCGTATCTTACGCCACAGTACGGCAGAGGTCAGGAGGATCGCGCCGATGCTTGCAGCGATTACAGTTACGCGTGGTTGCGCGGGTAAGCGTCTAGCAGATGCGACGACTTCTTTTGTTGCGGGAGTCACTTCTGGCAATTTGCTTCCACTTTCGTGAAGAGCCATTTGTATGACCTCCGCCAGGTGCATACCCTCGCGGTCAGTGGTCTGCGCGATCTGTTCGCGGCAACTGAAGCCATCGGTGATGATCAGGGTATCTTTATCAGTGGCTCGCACGGCCGGCAGCAGGACGCGTTCGCCGGCTTTGATGGATACATCGTAGTGCTTCTTCTCGAAACCGAAGGCGCCTGCCATGCCGCAACAACCGGAGTCAAGCAGCCTGTAATCGACTCCGAGTTTTTTGAGGATTACTTCCTCACCGGTCATACGCATCAGTGCTTTTTGATGGCAGTGGCCGTGCAAGACCGCTTTGCGCTGGAGTTTTGGTGGCTGATAATTCTCCACCTTCTTAACAAGAAATTCGCTCAGCAAAAATGATTGTTCTTTGAGGCGTCGGGCATTCTCGTCGTGGGGGAAGAAGTTGACCAGTTCGTCGCGGAAGACGGCAACACAGCTTGGCTCGAGACCCACAACGGGAGTACCCGCGAGGATATGCGGTTCCAGGGTAGCGAGAATCTGGCGCAGTAATCGCTCGGCGAGGGTGAGCAAGCCATGATCGTAGAGCGGGCGTCCGCAACAAAGAGATTGTTCGGGGACCAGGACGTGATAGCCAGCATCTTCAAGGACCTCCACAGCGGCGACGGCGGTCTGGGGATGGAAGTAATTGTTGAATGTATCAGGCCACAATATCACCTGCAGGCTGCCAACATTGCGAGGCTCGCGCTTGCGGAACCAGTCTTTGAAGGTCCACGAAGAGAAGGTCGGCATCGTACGCTGTGGAGCGATACCGATCACAGTCTTGGCAATATGACTGAATACCGGCGCGTGCGTAAAGAAGTTCGCGCTAGCGGGCACGCGAGAGGCGAGCCTGGCCCACCAGTAGATCAGTCCTATCGTATATGAGACCATGGGACGCAGGCGGCCCTCATAGTAGTGCGAGAGGAACTCGGCTTTGTAGGTCGCCATATCGACATTGACGGGGCAATCCCCTTTACAGCCTTTGCAGGCCAGACACAGGTCCAGCGCCTCCTTGACATGCTCGTCGCGCCAGCTGTCCTTGAGTACCTCGCCCTGTAACAGTTCGAATAGCATGCGGGCACGACCACGGGTGGCGTGTTCCTCTTCGCGCAGAACCATGAAACTGGGACACATTGTCCCTCCCTCAGTATGGCGGCACTTGCCTACGCCCACGCAGCGGAGTGTGGCAACGGCGAAACTGCCCTCGTCATCAGGGAATTTGAAATGCGTCTTGAGTTGGCGCGAATTGTATGTGGGTCCCAGGCGCAGATTCTCGTCGATGCGAAACGGCCGCACAACCTTGCCGGGATTCATCTTCCAGGCCGGGTCCCAGAGCGCCTTAAATTCGTTAAATGCCTGGACCAGTTGGGGGCCAAACATTTTCGGCAGCATTTCCGCACGCGATTGCCCATCGCCATGCTCTCCGGCCAGAGAGCCACCGTAACCTACCACGATATCCGCGGCCTCCTCGATAAAAGAGCGATACTTCTTGATCCCGGCGCGGCTCCTCAGATCAAAGTTGATGCGTGTGTGAACGCAGCCCTGACCAAAGTGGCCGTAGAGAGCTGAGGCATACTCGTATTTCTTAAGCAACGTATGCAGATCGCGCAGGTAGCTACCCAGTTTCTCGGGCGGAACGGCAGCATCTTCCCAGCCCTCCCAGTAATGCGGCTCACCAGGGATAAATACGGTCGCTCCCAATGCCGACTCGCGCACCAGCCAGATCTTCGCGGCCTCGGCTGGATTATCGAGGAGTCTCATGGAGGATACATCTTCTTTGCCGCGCAAATCTTCCATCAGTTCACGGGCCTGCTCGTTCGCCTCTTCCCTGGTAGCGGCGCCAAACTCGGCCAGGAGCCAGCCACCTCCCTCGGGCAGCAATGCCACCTCGGCCACATTGAGTTTCTTCTTGCCCATATTATCCACGAGGCGGCGATCAAAGCCTTCCAGGCCGACAGGTCTATGCTCCATAATCAGTGGCACACAGTCAGCCGCGATATAGGGATCGGGGAAACCGATCACCAGGAGCGAACGGGCTGGCGGACTCTGGACGAGACGGACAGTGGCTTGCAAGATAGTGGCGCAGGTTCCCTCTGAGCCAACCAGCGCGCGTGCGACGTGAAAGCCGTTCTCCGGCAGTAATTGATCCAGGTTGTAGCCCGAGACACGGCGCGGGATTTTAGGGTAGCGAGCACGCACCAGATCACCATAGGTATCGCGCAAGCGTTTGAGCCCGGCATAGATTTCGCCGCGTCGACCACCCTCATTGATAATGCGCTCAAGGTCCTCATCGCTGGTCGAGCCGACGTGCATACGCAGGCCATCATAGGTCAGGACCTCCATCTCCTCGATGTTATCGACCATCATGCCCGCCATCACCGAGTGGGTGCCGCAAGAATTATTTCCGATCATTCCGCCCAACGTACACCAGGCATGCGTGGCGGGGTCCGGACCAAATGTGAGGTGATAGCGCTCGGCCTCATTGCGCAGATGATCGAGGATAAGACCTGGCTGCACGCGTGCGCTTCTTTGCTCGGGATTGAGTTCGATGATGTTATGCATGTATTTAGACATATCCATCACGACTGCGACATTACAACACTGGCCGGCCAGACTTGTCCCACCTCCACGTGGGAGCAAGGGGACGCTATAGCGATGACACATGGCAACAGTCTGTACGACATCATGCGCATCGCGTGGAATAACGACTCCGATGGGCACCTGGCGATAGTTCGAGCCATCGGTGGCATAGAGCGCCCGGCTGCCATCATCAAAACGCACTTCGCCACTAATGCTCGTTTGTAGTTCGTTCACCAACGCCGCCGTGTCCACATTTGTAATCTGCTTTCCATTGAGGTGAGACCGATCCATCATTGGTAATGCACGTTTCATTGGCGTCCTTTTCCTCCAGCGCTTCCTGCCTCAGGGAAGTGCAAATAATCAAGCCCGCAAATCCGTTAGACGCTTCTATTATAGCCACTGCTCGTTGCTAAAATGCAAATAATCACACTCAAATTGTTACCCCCTCAATTTGAAGCGCAAGTATGCGATAGTTTTCTGGCCACACATGCTCTATACTTGTTTGCATCGGTAACAGGCAAGGAAGGTATCTTTATGCAAGCGAAACATGTACTGGCGCTGCTCGTGCTCTCGGCCCTATGGGGGGGCTCATTCTTATTCATGCGTATAGCCGCTCCCGTACTGGGGCCTGCCGTGCTCATCGAGCTGCGTGTGCTCATCGCGGGAGTAGCGCTGCTGCTCTACTCGCTCGCGACAAAACGCGCATTGGACCTGCGCAGGCGCTGGCCGCACTACCTGGTGATCGGCATCATCAACTCTGCGATCCCCTTCACCCTGATCGCCACCTCAGAGCTGCGCCTGACGGCCGGGCTGGCCGCCATGCTGAACGCCAGCAGCCCGCTCTTCGCGGCAGTGGTCGCGGCGCTATGGATCAAGGAGGCCTTGACAAGAAACAAGGTAATCGGCCTGTTGCTGGGTCTTGTAGGCGTCGGTGTGCTTGTTGGATGGAGCCCGCTGCCTTTTTCTACCACTATCGCCCTCTCCATCGCGGCCTCCCTTGCCGCCGCCGCCTTCTATGGCCTGGCCGGAGTCTACACGAAGGTCTATGCGCGCGGAGCCAATTCCGTCGCCCTGGCAACCTGCAGCCAGCTCGGGGCGAGTCTCTTTTTACTGCCGCTGACGATCGTGGCCCCCGTACAGCACTCTCCCACTCTGGCTGCTGTCCTCGCCGTCGCGACCCTGGCGTTGCTGTGCACCGCGCTGGCATACCTTATCTATTTCCGGCTTATCGAGGAGATCGGACCGACCAGGGCCCTAACCGTCACCTTTCTCGCACCCATCTTCGGCGTGCTGTGGGGCGTGCTGCTGCTCGGCGAAACACTGACTTTCAGTACCATCGCTGGCTTCGCGATCATCCTCGCCGGCACCGCCTTTGTAAGCGGCGTGCGCCTGCCCGGGCGCAGGCGGCTCAAACAACACCGGCGCCCCGGCACCGCAGGAGATCGTTCCCGCTGGTAAAGGCCTTTCACTCGCGCAGCGGCGGCAGCTTCGCTGATGGCACCGTCATAAACCCGTGCTGGCTCACATATCATGCGAGGGCTGAGCAGGACGACTAGCGGCCCGCTTACGTGGCAACATCTGTATCACGCGCTGTGGCCAGGCTTCGCGCAGGAGCATGCGAGCCACGATAGTTCCTGAAGCCGCCCCCAGGCCGGGCCCTGGATGGGTACTGGCCCCGATGTGATAGAGATTAGCAATGGGCGTCCTGTGGGAGGGATACCCCACAAGCGGCCTCCACAGGAAAAACTGATCGATCTGGCAGGAACCGGAGTAGGGATCACCGCCGACGAGATTTATATTGGCGCGCTCAAGATCGGCGGGTGAGAGGACGACACGGCGCGTGACATCACCCCACGGCTCAAGCCGGGGGCTTCCTCCTCTCACAAGGAGGCTTTCCTGCTTCATGGGAGATTGCGAGACTGGACTTTCGCCCAATCCCGTCTTACACCGCCTCCACAGGCATATTGCTTTCCCTGAGCCCCAGGGTAGCTTCTCAGTCTTGGAGTTCCATCGGCTGCGTGGTTCTTGCAGTCGGCACGTGAAGAAAGAGAGTGTACAATGGTTCAGCACGGTAACGTTTTTACCTCTAACCCTTCGTTAGAGAACCCGCCGAAACGCTATTCAGTTGGCAATGTACGATACTCAAATAGTACCATATTGACACACAGCTGTCAAGTGGGTATACTTGGGGCATGGACAAGAAACAGCGAACCATCAGACTTACCGAGCAAGATATGCAGGCCATTGCAGCCGTGCGTGAACGCTATGGACTTACCTCCGATAGTGAGGCTATCCGCTTTGCCTTGCATACACTGTGGCGAGATAGCAGGGAACCCCCAACCCAAGCCCCAAACAAGGAACGCGCCTCATATCCCCGTAGCTGAAGCTAGGGGTTTTACAGCGCGGCTTGATAAAAACCTCCTGGTAGACTACGTAGAATATACTCGTTTCCCCCCTAAAAACAACCGCTTCGCTCCCCCACAGCAAAGCGGCCGGCTCGCAGTTAGTTCATAGCGGATCCCGCCTACGAAACCACTTTAGATGCATGCTCGAGCTCCTTCTCGAGCTCCTTCGAGTCTACCTTCAACTGCTTCTCGATGCGTTTTTGCGCGCGCTCGGTGGCCTTCTCGATGCGTTTTGCAAGCTCTGAACGGCCGATAACGACAAGCGCCGCCTGCCCTTCGTCGAGGGTCTCACCAAGCTCTTTCATATCCTTACGCGACATGCCGCGCCAGAGATGACCGGCCAGTCCGCCCGCGGCTCCTCCAATGATCGCGGCGCCTAAAAGCGACAGGGGTGTGAGCAGGCCGACCACCGCGCCCACGGCGATTCCCGTCCAGGCTCCGTGCTGGGTAGGTTTCTCGTGCTTGTGGACGTGAACCCTGTCCTGGGCATCTTTTTCCACGACGGCGGCGTCGTACGTGCCGATGATGCCCTGGCGGTGCAGTTCTTTGACCGCTTTATAATCCGACTGCGCATCTTGTACATTGCTATAGGTACCGATAAATAGAAACACTTCTTTATCATCTGCCATTGTCTGCTAACTCCTTTCACTCGTGCATATTGCTCGAGCAGTGAACGGTAAGGTCAGGCACTAAAAACTGGCCTTGCGTTCCTTCCTTCCTCGCTCCGTTACCTACTTAACTTACGTACGACTGGCACAGCTCAAAAGACCAGAACGAACCAGGCTCATATCTGTAGTATAGTTGCCTGCTCATAGAAACAAAGCGAGGGAACAGGAAGGCCGCCCACTGGGGCCCGCCAGCAGAGCTCATACCCGTAAATCCCTTCAGTGCGATATGAGCCACCACAAATGAGCTATTGCTTGAGTAACTACAATCTTTAATAGGGAAATTACATCAAGTCAAGGAGGAAAGCAGGTAGAGAAATGCAGATATCCATGCAAAAGCAGCAGGCGCCGCGGCGCCTCTTTGGCGTGTTTGCCAGGCTCCTGATCACCATCGCGGCCGTCATAGGTGCATGCTTTCTTATCAGCATCATCTGGGTCAGGGTCATGCGGCAGAAAGAACTGCGCGCAAAGCTCACCACTTTCAACCGCCAGAAGTTGAACCCGCTCACCCTGCGTGTCGCCGGAAACCGCTCACGCATCTACGCCGCGCTAAAACACACGGGTCGCCGCTCCGGCCAGGAATATATGACCCCGGTCGTTGCGGCCCCACTTGGGGGGGGCTTCGTCGTTCCGCTGCCATATGGAAGCGGCGTCGACTGGTTTAAGAATGTGATGGCCGCTGGAAATTGTACGCTGACCTGGAATGAGCATGAATACGCTCTGGAGAAACCCGAGGTTATTCCTCAATCAGAGGCCCTGGGCGCCTTTCCATGGGCACAGAAAGTCATCTTCGCGCTGGGAGGCATCGACCAGTTCCTGTGGCTGCACCCACAGCTGGAGGTCCCGGCAAAAACGGTAAGCGGCTTGTGAACGGCTTGATACCAGGCCCCAGGCTCATCCAGCGTGTTCGCGCATAGTGAGCGCTGGCTAATAGCTCACCAGCGTGAAGCCAGATTTGATGTTGACCGGGCGCGTACTTTTGAGCGAGTTCCAGGCGTACTTGCTCATGCGTGCCCGCTCGCGCAGGTGTTCAAGTTGTTCTTCAGTCAGGTGTTCTGAAGCAATCAGCACCTCTTTGCGCAATTGTGCTCGTTTAGCGTTGATGAAGTGTTCAAGCGCGGCCCGGCTGCGCGCATCATATGGCGCCCCCTGAATCGCCAGCCGGGCCAGGTCCGCCCATTGTCTGTAAGGCACTCGCAGTTCAGCAAAACCTGCCTCGATCGACGTAGCCAGTTTTTCGAACGTGGGATCGGTCATCTTAGTACACTCCTATGTTCCCGCTCTTAGTACTTCGATTTTCTTTACGAGACAAGCATAACAGATTTTTATCTTTTTTTCAGCCGCCCCCTCTTCTCTGCGCGCAGTACTGCGTAGCTATCATAGGCGGATACGACATCCAGGGCCGCCGCGCTGGTAACGCTCTCAAAGCTGCTGACTAGTGCGGGCCGACCATCTACCTCAATCTGTCGTCCGGGCAGGATGCGTATTCTGGGGTTGCTCTGCAGGAAGCGCCTGCTCTCAGCCAGGCAGAGCACCACGCCTTCAAGCGAGGTGAGAGAGGCCTCCTCACAAACAGCAATTCTGGGGCGCGCTGCGGTGCAGGACGAGGTAGGCAAGCAAGGATTGTACACGGGGGACGGTGAGCGTTGTCAGCTGTGTACCACCCACCGCCAGTCGGAAGTCACCCAGGAGATGTATGTGCAGAACGGGAGCATCGTCAGGCAGCTGAATGTACAGGCGTGGGATGAGTAGGCAGGCCCCTGCTGTGGTGATGGGGATATAATAGTCTGGTGGCCCAGCTGGCTTGATTGCCAGCCGGGCCACTGGCGAGCAGAAAGGAAGCGATTTAGTGAGAGCCAGGGCGATCGCCGTCACTGTCACAGTGCGAGCCAGGTGAGCCCGTAAGACGGTCATCAGCGTCGTGATCACCGTCGCAGTTGCCATTGCCCAGCGCGAAGTTATGCATAACGATAGGGTCCGTCTGGGCGGCCGAGTATGAGCCGGAGCTCGGCCAGGTCACCGTCGTCCAATTCGGGTAGGTGTTCTTTACATACGCGGACACTTTGCCGGAGTGGCTAATATTCACGGTGATATAATCTGGTCCCGCGGGACAGACACTCCCACCGGTGCAGGGTACATAGCCGGCAGGAGTATAGGTTTCCTTGATGGTATAGGTGAGAGTGGTGGCGGGCACAGCAATGCTCCACGACACACAACCGGTTGTCACACTTAGACAATTTCCCCGCTGGATGGGACAGTTTCCGCCGCCCACTCCTCGCGGCAATGTCCCGGGGGCCGGTCCCGCCCCCACGTTCAAGCCATGGCCCTGTAAGACATACTTGGAGCCTGCGATGGCATGGCGGCATGAATCCATCGTTTGCAGCCAGATCGTCACCTTGCGTGTGGATGCACTCGCTGCACTTTTGCTGCTGGCGAACGCTCCTGTGCTAAAAAATGAGAGCGCTACAAGACACATCAGGAGTGTTACACTGCCTGTTCTGGCGATTCTTAGCATGAGATGATCTTCCTTCCATAGATAGAGGTAGCGATTTATCATTCGGAGTCCACTTGATGCGGAGATCAAACTACCGGGTATTAGTCAATCACCTCGATTTGCAGTGTACCGAAGCCGGAACCCATCAGGGCATCCTCTCTCCACTCCGCCCTCTCCAGCCCATATCTCCTGAAAGCGCCTGCAGCCATCGGCGCGATCTCATCGGCCGCGCGGTCTTAGCAGGCAGGCAGGCAAATATGTCTCGACGTGTGTGCCAGAAGACATGCTTTTTGCACTATATAATGTGCCGGGGGTACCTGCCACAACTCTATGCAATATCTGCCGCTAGTATAGAAGGAGTGAGAAATCAGGGATCTCGATGCAGGGCCCCATCAATGAGGCCAGAACGTCAAGGCATGAAGAAACGCCAGGGGCAGGGCAGCGCACATACCATTCTCATGCCTTATTTGGCGCCTGAGAGTTATTGGGCTTAATAGGCTTCACAAGCACCTTGTCGATGCGACGTCCATCCATAGCGACGACCTCAAAGCGGAACCTATCCCATTCAAAGTGATCGCCAGGACTCGGGACGCGCCTAAGTTCCAGCATTATAAATCCGCCCAGCGTCTCGTAGTCACCACTTTCCTCTTCGGGCAACGATCGAATGTGCAGGATATTCTTAACATCATCAATGGGCAGTGTACCATCCAATAACCATGATCCATCGTCGCGTTGAACCGCCTGCGCGTTCTCCTCGTCATCAGATGAGATATCGCCTACAATCGCCTCCAGGATGTCATTCAGCGTTATCACGCCCTCAATGTCGCCATACTCCTGCACAACTAGCGCCGCCTCGTTGCCAGTCTTCCTGAACAACTCCAGCACTTTGAGCGTGCTTGTGCTTTCGATCACATAGAGCGGCTCCTGTATGACCGCCAACAGGTCAAGGGACTGACCCGCCATACATTGCAACAAGAGATCTTTCACATGCACCATTCCCAGTACATTGTCAAGGCTCTCACGACATACGGGGAAACGCGAAAAGTTACTCTCGCGTATCATCTGACTGATCTCCTCGAGTGAATCGGCGGGATCCAGCCAGACCACGTCAGGCCGGTGAGTCATCAATGAGCTGACACGCCGGTCGCCCAGGCGAAATATTCTTTCGATCATGTCCTGCTCCGCCGCCTCGAACGTCCCTATCTGCGTACCTTCCTCGATCAAGACATTGATCTCCTCTTCAGTAATTGGCGGCTCGTTGGATGGTCGTATGCCCATCAAGCGCAGGATGCCCTCGGTCGAAATACTGAGCAGATTGATAAATGGAGTAGCAATTGAAGAGAGCACACGCATTAAACTTACCACAGAGACGGCCACACGCTCAGGGTTGTTTAGCGCAATCCTTTTGGGCACGAGTTCGCCGATGACAAGCGAAAGGTACGTTATGCATGCTACAACAAGCGCCAGCGCAATAGCGTTGCTATAAGCCGCCAGCCAGGGAACAGCTCGGATGTATACCGCTATTGCCTCCGCGATAGTCGCGCCTCCAAACGCTCCCGACAATATGCTGATGAGGGTGATGCCAAGCTGGACGGTGGAGAGCAGGCGGTTGGGTGCATTGGCTAATTCCAGAGCGGCTTTTGCCTTCGCATCGCCCGCGTTTGCCCTCTGCTGTAAACGGACTTTGCGCGCAGAAACGAAGGCCGTTTCAGACATCGCAAAAAGACCATTGGCGATGATAAGCAAAATGACAATGATTATTTCCGTCACTGCGAAAGACATCCCTCTACACTCCTTTTATAGCAGCGGACTGTTGTGGATACATAAATATATACCCGCTACCCGCAAGCAAGCACCTCATTTATATGCAACTCATTCTAGCAGGTTGGTAACGTACCCGCCACAGTATTTTTATTCGCAGTACGAACCTGTTGCTTCCGTCTTGCTCCTGCAGCGCTACTGATCAATTGCTTATTACCTGCCCGGAGAAAGTCCTCCAGAGCATGGTGAGGGTGGCGGCGCAGCGCCTCACCACAACGCTAACCTCACTCTACACAACAAAGTATGCTGAAAGCACGTACAATTGTAGAGAGGCAGTGCCATGGTTCATGACCACTGACTGACCTCGCCGTTCCAACAAAAAGAATCTGAAAGGTACGTCGATGCAACTATCGCCCGCTAAAAAGCAGCTCTTTGCACCTTACGACTGGTATCGCACGATGCGCGCAACGCAACCGGTCTGCTTTGATAAAGAGAATAACTGCTGGCATGTCTTCAGCTATGACGATGTCGAACGCGTGTATGGATTACCTCATCATCACCTGGTTTACCATCATCGTAATGGGTAGTTGAGGCGGCCTCCCAACAGCTTGGAGACTGTAGACACGATGAGGGTGAATAGAGTCATGATGAGGGTAATCCATACAGTATTGAGCTCCTGCATATCCACTCGGCATCCGGGCTGCAGTCGCTCATCTTACGTTTGCAGCCTGTCCATCGCCTCGTCCTGGCTTTGCTCGGACCTCCTTACGAAAAAATCTACAAAATCTCTTCTTGAGACTGCGAAATGTGGTTATTTGTTTTCTTTGCAGAATAATGAGATGTTTGCCTTTGCTGGCATTATTAAGACCTGGGAAAATACAGATGGGAAAAAGGAAACAGGGTTTGTCATAATCACGACTACCCCAAATGCGCTTGTTTCCGAAATCCATAATAGGATGCCGGTCATTTTGCAAAGCAAAGAAGATGAAAATGCTTGGTTAAATCCAAAAGTAACAGATGCTAAAATGCTGCTGCCGCTCCTTCAGCTATACCCATTCAATAAAATGAAGGTTAAAGAAGTTTCGAGGGAAATCAATAAACCAGATACGATTTAGAAATTAATGGTGAATCAGAGCCAATATTTCGAATAATCATTATTACCGATACTAAAAGACAAAGCCTCCTTTGACTTACGTAGTATACTAATTAGAAGTAGGTATTGCCATGCATAAAGGAGAAGATTAATGGCAGAACTCGATTTTCAAGTAGTCGATGAAAAGAAGTGGGAATCTCTTCCTCTTCCTATACCCCAGAAACCGCCGGACAAATTCGCGCACCTTATTGATGCGCTGGAAGATGGCGAAATCTTGAGAATTACTACAAAAGATACCAAGGATATGAAAGGGAAACGGATCGGTATTGGCCGTAGGGTAAAAGCCAGGGGATTTTCGGTGGAGTTTCGAAATGAACAGGACTTTTTATATGTGAAACGAGCTGAAAAACAAGTACAGCCAGCAGAACCAAAAGGACGGAAGAAGAAAGTAGCGCAGGAAGTCTAGCGTAACATTGGTGGTAAGTATTTTACTTTCTTTGATGCACCGAGAAGTCAGTGCATCTCTTTTTACTATCTAACATCGCTAAAATTACATTAGTCAGTTACTTATTTCGTAACTACTCAACTGGACTTTGTCTTCACTGGGTTGCAGTTCTTGCAACACGTAGCCCGTGTCGCCCAGTTCTACAACAGACAGCAATGCGGGGGGCATCACCTGCGTCCATTGTTGAATTGACACGACTCGTTCCGCCTGGTTGGCCCATCGAGGTTGAGGCCATTTGAGGAAGCGCTCCAAACAGGAAGGGAGTTCTTGTTTGAGGTCGAGCAGGTAATGCTGGTCAGGAGAACCTTTCCCCTCGACCAGCACGATGTAGCGTTTGACGCCGAGGCTACCAACTCCCGCGATGCGGTGAGCGACATCAAGTATCTTGAAAAAGCCTGGGTCTGATTCTTGCTGCGCCCAGTACTCAATAGCTGCGCTGACCTCCGCTCGCTCCGTCTCAGTGACGGCAGTATGATGTTTCCCGTCGATACGTAATGTGCGCCTCTCCCCGGTAAGCACAGTGCGTGCATCTACGCATAGTTTGATACTTCAATGCCAACAACCCGGGATCACGGCCCTGATTATAAGTCTGAAGGCGTTCAACGAGATTCTGCATCGTTCCTTGCTCCTGAACTGTGGCAGGTCCAACCTACTGCAATCGTCATGCTGCAAGGATTATACCAGGTAACTATACAGGTGACCAAGCGAAGGGCAATGGCTGACCGGCAAAGACAGCAGCCGGAGCGCTCAGTATCCTATGGCCCTGTTTGCGCATGGTAGAGAGGTAGCTGCGAATGCGACAAAAGGTCGTCGCTCCAGCGTCACTGCGAAACGTGCCCGAAATCTTCTCCGGTTTCATCCCCGTGGGTGAGCCGACTCGCGCTCAGCCAGTCGGCAATGTGCTCCACGGCCTCGGCTCACGCATGGTCACTGCCAGTTGGACCCAGCTCGTAAGGGTTCCCTCTGACAACTGGCAATCGCACACATCAGCGAGCAACTCGCAGGTGCGGGCCAGTGGCACCAACTGATACTGGTGCAGATAGACCGCTAAGGCACGCACGTTGGGGCCTGACTTCCCGGACGCCTCGACTCCTGCTGGAAAGTCGGCCCTGGTGAGCTGTTGACAGTGCGGACAGCGCACCTCTTCCACCTGCTTGTCCTCCTGTCTTCTTGCCACTCGCTTGGCGCTGGCTGTGCGACTGGCGTGCTGGTCCATCACTGGACAGCTTATGTAACAAAAACGCAAGAAGTCCTTTTGTCGCATTTACAGCCATGCGCTCACTAAGTGCAAACAAAGCTCCAGCCTACTTCATTGCAAAGATACAAAAAGCAGCATGTAAGCTGGCTATTGTGCGAGCAAAGCCTTGCTTTTGTCAATTGACCGGCGGACGTCTTCACGGCTATTATAACCTGGGACGGCAGGAGCGTGTCGTATAATGCAAGTTGAGCTTGCTTGCGCGGGAGAAGCCCTGCTGCAACGCGCTAGCTGCGCTAAGTAAGACTTCGTGCTTCTGGCATCATTTCTTGAGGGAGAGAGAGGTAGCGTAAGCGTGTTCAGACCAGTCTTAGCAACGTTGGGCTATATTTTATCGCCGGACGGCAGCCATGTCTTGATGGTGCATCGTAATAAAAGGGCCGACGACCTGCATTTCGGCAAGTACAATGGCCTGGGTGGAAAATTAGAGCCAGGTGAGGATATCGTCAGCGGCATGCGGCGCGAGATTCTTGAGGAGTCGGGGTTGGTAGCGGAGCGTACCATGTTGCGCGGCACTATTTCCTGGCCTGGCTTTGGTAAAGGGGGCGAGGACTGGTTTGGCTTTGTTTTTCGCATCGAGAGCTGGCGGGGTGAAGCCAACAGCGAAAATAATGAAGGCACGCTGACATGGGTGCCGCTCTCATCTCTTTTAAACCTGTCCCTGTGGCCAAGCGATCGCGAGTTCCTGCCAATGGTCTTCGATGATGACCCCCGCCAGTTTCATGGCTGGATGCCCTACCACAACGGCGAAATGACGGCGTGGAGCTACCAGCGCATCTGAAAATTCAGACTTCTTCTTCCACTCCAGGCATGAAATAGCGCAGAAAAAGATATGTGCGTGAAGGCATTGCATGCACAGGTACGCCCCGCGGCACGCGCACGTATACGCGCGCTGCTGCCCGATCTGAACGACTGGCGCGCTATCCTCACCATCTTGCGCAATAATCCCGACCACCTTGGCATCATCGGCGTCCTGTCCATCGGCATAGCGGCTGCACTGCTCCTGGCCCTGCTGGGTACGCTGATCCCCTCCTGGTTCAACGCATCCACGCGCCTCACCAGCTTTGCCGTCGCGCGCGCCCTGGGTATGTCACCCCGCCAGGTCGTCGCGCGACCATCGCTGGGGCAGACACTGCGCCTCAACGAGGATTGAATAATGAGGAAGAGAAAAGCTCTATTCAAGCAGGCAGTGCCGGCGGACATTGCGGCCGGCGCTGCCTGTAAAGGGCGATATGGTTAGTGGCGGAGAGCATGCTCCATGTTACTTCTTTGAGACGGCGTCAGAGAGCTCTTTCCCAGGGGAGAAGCGTACACGGTCTTTGGCCGGAACCTCTATGGGTTTGCGATCGCGAGGATTAACTCCGCGGCGCGCGGCGCTGGTGCGTACTTTGAATGAGCCGAAACCTACAAGACGAACCTCGTCGCCTCTCTGAAGTGCTTCGCGAATGGTATCAATGGTCGCTTCCAGGGCGGCCTGTGCCTGTTTCTGAGAGAGATCCGCGGACTGCGCAATGCTCCGTGTCAGCTGTTCTCGTCCTACCAGGGAACTTGATTTTCCTTTAGCCTGTTTCGCTGTGGACTCCTTTTTAGTTGTCATAAGTTCAATATCCTCCTTGTAACATACAACTGTACAACGATCATGCTCTGCCGCCTGGCCAACCATAACCGTATAGTTGAGCCTGTAGAGCAGCTTCACGAACTATCTACCCTGAAGGAGTATAGCACGCGTTTTCAATAAAAACAAGGGTGTGCAGCCGCCTGTAGACGTTACTGACGCTTTAAAGCAGCATGAGAAGCCATTCCATGCCGCTTACGCAATTTGATAAGTGGTCGTGAAGCTGCCTAAAAATTGGGCTCTCGCTCTTCAAATCGCCCACGGCTGAACGTAAAATCAACACACTGGGAGTCCACGCGCACGGTCTGAAGCGTCACAGTGACTCACCCTGAGCTGATTTGCCAGGCCCACTCGGATGTGCATGAATGATAACAACGCATAGAGCGATGCTCTCACATAATTAGAGTCTGTGGGAGGCATTTCACTGGCGAAGGCCATCAGCCTGGTCGCCCCCGAGGGGACCATTGTGATCCTCGGCAATTCATCTGCTGAGAACAGCACCATCAGTTTCCAGGCCTTCGCAGGCCACCAGGGGGCTCGCTTGATACCATTCTTCTCCTACCTCTCGGGACCGCCTGCCTCATTCGGCGCCGACCTGGCGGTGCTCGTGTCACTTGTAGCGGCGGGCAAATTTACCGCGCCGATCGGCCTGCAAGAGAGCTGGCGCGACCTCGACAAGGCCGCGCTCCGCTCCAGGCAAGTCAACGGCAAAGCTGTCTTCCTCATCGATTGAGCCCGCCGTAATATAGGCGAGGGACAGTCGCGGCCCTCGTCTATTCCTGCTTGCTTCAACTTGCTAGGAGTTCTGCTCGTCGTGCTGCATGTGTTCAAACGCGAACGCCGGTGCGTGTAGCCAGCCGGGCTGGGGCCGCCAGCTAACCGTGAACACGCGTGGCTGGCGGTCAGTCTCCAGCTTCACGACGCTCACGGAAGCATTGTCGATCACAATCGTTCTTGCCTGGCGCGCCTCCAGGCCCATGTAGTGAGCAAGCAGCAATTTTATAACATCGGCATGCGTGACGAAGGCAGGGTAGAGACCCGTACCATCTCGCTTGAGCCAGAGCTCGACCGCCGCCACAGCACGCTGCTCAAGGGCCGGGAACGTTTCTACGCCCGCGGGCCCGACCGTAGGGTCATGCACAAAAGCCCGGTAGATTGAGTCACCTCTATAGAGATCTTCGCGGTTCTGGCCCGACCAGTGGCCCAGGTCGATATCCATCAAACCGGGTTCGAGCTGGATGCTGAGTCCACGACCGCGTGTAAAATACTCGGCGGTCTCGACTGCTCGCTCCAGAGGGCTGCTGATAATGGCGCTAATAGGCAGGGGCGCCAGCGCCTCCGCCAGGCGCGCCGCCTCCTCGCGCCCGCCGTCGGTCAGTGCAATGCCTGGAAGGTGTCCTGGCAAACGGTGATCAACATTCCATGTTGTTTCACCGTGGCGAATAAATAGCGCAAAATGTTTCATATTTTCTTAATCGTCCCGTCTTCTCGTAACAATAGACAAGGACAGCACACTGCCTTCCAGACCGTGCGCCAATAGGCCCACGTATCAATCAGGGTCGTAATCTGCCAATCAGGCCACCCTGCACCGCGCCGTGCTACCCCATCAATATGCATGACCAGGTCACCAAAGACGAATTGGTAGACATCCAACAAGTCCTTCGTTGGTGCCATGTAATACAGCTTTGCGACACGATGCGGAGCCAGATCCCGGTAGTATAGAGAGTCGGGACTGGCCGCTTCGATGATGGCGGCGGTGGTAAACTGCGAGGCAGCATATTTGGCCAGTACACCACCAGCACCTAACGACTCATCATCGGGGTGGGCCAGGACGGCCATCAATTTCAGTGTGTTAGCCATAGTTTCCCTATCGCTTTCTTATGCAGACCATATTGCTTGATTTTGGTTACTGAATGGAAGAGGAATGCTACGGTGGTTGAACCCAATAGTTCACGTATGCTTCTCAATTCGAGCGGCAGCTAGAAGAAACATTTCGGCGAGATCTTGATATGCTGACTTCTCTTTCATGATATAATCCATATCATGAAAGAGAAGTCAGCATATCATAGCCCTCTGCGCCAGGAACAGATGCAGAGGACGCGCGAGCAGATCCTGGAGGGGCTGGTTCACGCCCTGTCTCACGGACTCGCCGAGCTCTCCATTCCTGAAGTCGCGCGCGAGGCGGGGGTCTCTGTCCCGACGGTGTACCGCTATTTCAGGACAAAGCGCGAGCTTATCGAGGCACTGGGAACCTACACCCTGCAGAAGCTCGGGGCCACGGGTAGACAGTTGCCTCAGAGCCCTGAGGACCTGATCGCCGGAGTCAGGGAGCTTTCTCGCAAGTACGACGAGCTGGACGAGACGCTGCGCGCGGCATCTTTGAGTGCCTTTGCCTATGAGGTGCGCAGGGAGTTCCTTCCGGCGCGCCTGAAGATGTACGAGGACGCCCTGGCGCCTATTGCGGGAGGGCTGAACGCGGCCGACCGGGCGCGCCTGCGCAACGTCATCCTGGTGCTCTGCTCGTCGGCCGTGCTGCGAACATTCAAAGACTACCTGGACCTCTCGGGGGAGGAAGCAGGAGAGAACATTGCCTGGGCGATTCGCGTTCTATGCGCCCAGGCTGGCAGAAGCGGAGAGACTGAAGGAGCAGCAGGGGAAGAGCAATAGAGTCCCTCGCGCCTGCGCGGTTCACACGTGCAAACGAACGATTTTGGACGGCACGCGCGCTGGGGTATCGCGCTCACCCGGCATAGAGCACTGTTTGGCGTGAGACCTCCATTCTCCCCAAAAAAAATGCTGGCCGACTGTTTATGTCGGCCAGCGGAGATGCCTGCTTATTGCTGCTGCATGGGCGGCATCTGCCCCGGATAGTGTGCGCGCGGCTGCTCGGCTTCAGCGGGCTGAGCCGCCGGGCTACAGGTTGGATCTTGCCCTGGTTGGTAGCCCTGCCCGTACGGCTGAGCGGGCTGCTCCTGACCCGCCGACGGCTGGTAGTAGGGGTTAGCACCAGGCTGGTAGTAAGGCGACTGCTGGCCCTGCGAGGTAAAGCGCTGCGACCACTGGCCACCCTTACTCTTCATCGAATTCCACGCGGCCGTGGAGCTCCCCTGGGTAATCGATTTGACGATAAAAAAGGCCAGGCCAATGAGTAGCAATAACCCTATGAGTGGGAAGAGCCAATGGAACAGTCCAATGACCAGGCCAAAGCCGATCGGAAAGATCAGCGGAAATCCAATGGGAATGATATGAGGGAAAAATCTAATTCCCCTGCGTTGATAGGGTTGATTCCACATCGTATAGGCTCCTTGGTATGTACAAGACGGTGTTTCATTCACACGCTCGTGCATCAACTATCTATCTCTAGATTTATGCTCAACAGCGAACGATTTCGGGCGACGGCATCATAAAATCCATTCTGTAACATATACGGTCATACACATCCCTGGTTGCACAACCAGATCCACCATCACAGGTGATTTTTAACTCAACAATGATACTAGCCCAAATAGGCTAAAACATGTACCCTTTTTGCCGAGTTGTCCACGGTAGAGTATATTCACTTTGTGAATGAATTTGCTACTATTTTATACTTCTACTATGTTTTGATGCTTCTTTAACGAGTATGGAGTTCGATGCTCGCAGGTACGTCACAACGTACGTCCTTCACACGAACATTGACAGACAGCTCGGCTAACAGGGAACTGCTGATCTCGCGTGTGGGAGAAAAGGAAGGACTGGTCCCTGCTTGGAGTGGATATCAGAAACGACGACCGCGCGCCTGGTGCACGTCATTTCCGCGGTCCAATGTGGACGAGGAAGCGGTGTGCTGACCGCCAGACGTGGAGAAGGAGTCTTACTTGAGGAAGGCAGTATCGTCTTTGCCAATGGGCAGGTCTCACAGGCCAGGGCCGGTCGGCGGCGCGGCGCGGAGGCTTTAAACTGGCTGAGCACCTGGGAGAGCTGCCACTGCGTTTTTGTGCCGGCCGGGGATGGCGTGCAGGCAAATCAGGCACCTCAATCCGCACAGGGCAGAGCTGCGGCGACGAATGGACATGCACCGCTCACGCCAAATCCACTCAGGACCACGCCGCAGGCGCCGCTGCCCCCCTCCCTCATGGAGGAAAATCGCTGGGCTGGCGTACCCACGTTTTCGGCGCCTTACCCTACACGACCACTTGATGAGGGAGTACGCCTGATCGAGCAGTATGGACTTTCACGCACCCATTGCCAGCTGTTCTACCTCGTTGATGGACGTCGCTCCATCGTTGATTTAGTCCGGCTCATGAGAAAAAGGGGCAGCGAGATCTACGAACTATTAGGCGATCTTGAGCGCGTGCGCGTCATTCGTATAAAGTAAGCTGACAAGCGCCGCCCTGCAACAGAAAAGAGAAGCGAGATAGTAGATCAGATAGCTTATTCTCTGCTGGGCCGGCGCGTGGATGTGGTTTCGAGCACGTCTCGCACTTGCCCACACAGCGCCGAGCACCACGACGAGCGCCTGCAGCAGATTTTAACGCTACTCGCGCAGAGGCCGCAGGATGCCGCCGAACTCACCGCGCAGCTCTTCTGGCAGCGCCTGCGCAATAGCGAGGCCAGGCGTATGGCTGTGGCCGAAGTCCTGGCCCACCTGGATGGAGTACCTGCGTTTCGCCGGACAGGTTGAGCAGCGCCACACGCCCGATGAGCTGATTCTGTACGCTGCTCTGTAACGCAGCACTGCGACAGGCGCCCACACCTCAGCATACGTTAGTTCGTAGCCGCCGGCGTTGTTGGGACCAGGACAGCCGCCCGACTACCGGACTCAACAGGCTTGCCCAGAATAACTGCCGCGACGATGTCGCGCTCAACCGCAACATTGCCAGCTACAAAGTAGCTGTCGTGCTGATTGCCTGTGCCAAAGCCCGGCACCGCATAGTCCGCATCTACCTGGAAGGCTGGTGTCAGCCCGGCGCCGATGATGTCGCCCTGCGCGTGAACGTTCACCCAGTTCGCCACATTGTGCGGTTTGCGTCCGGAAGTGTCTTCGAGCAGGTAGTGCACGAGCCAGAGGGGGCTGCCAAGAGTGAACAGATGAGCGAGCCGAAACGCTGGCTCTTCTCTTTCCAGGTCGAGCAGGCTCTCATATGCTACTACGGTGCCCCAGCTGTGAGAGATAACAGTGCTGTTGCAGCCGCTTGCCGCCAGCGGGCGCAGCTGTTGCTTCATCTTCTCCTTGACCGCGGCGCGCACATCATTATTCACCAGGTACTTCACGAATTCACCGACATACGCGTCCGGATTTATCACCCAGGCGGGAAGCGCCACCTGGTCAGTTGCCGCCCTGTTCGTAACCTGGGCCCATTCGCCGACCAGCGCCAGGCCTGGCGCCTGCGCGCTCGCGCGCGCAAGCAACAGGGTTGTCAAGACCCGGCGAACCTGGGCCTCGGCTAACTGCTCCTGTGTAGATGGCGGCAATGAGACCCTGTTCGTTCCCAGGTTGACCACGCTCGAGGTAGAACTGTAGACATCGGACCACAAAACCTCGCTAAAGTCAGTCCTGGGCAAGCCCAGGAAGGTGTCATAGACCGAGGTCCAGCTGTTCGAATATCCGGCTACGGTAGGGCCGATCCCATGTACCCACACAACACGATAGTCCATTGCATCCTCCTTCTAACGCTTACACTGCACTGCTGGTATCAATTCTGTCTTTTAAACGCGCAAGCTGATCTTTTTCGTTGATGGATAGTATTGCTCTAAACGTCACATTCCCTGTGGCACGGAGAGCCCATCCACCCACACGCTGAAGCGCACGGCGGCAGGCCAGATACGCGCTCCGAACAACTGGAGTGAGCCGCAAAATATAGAGGCCAACGCTAAAAAACGCCGGGAAGAAAGAGCCGGGTGGAGAAACTATGCCAAAAATTACCTCATGGATTGGATGTCCGTTGAAAGTATAATTGGTAAATTATGCGCTGTCAATGCCTGTAAGGGGTAGCTAATGTGGAAAGGCCCGTGTGGCCCAAAGATCACACGGGCCTTTCCACGTGGCGGCAAAAAGGCGTGGACGACGCGGCGTTAGATGGACCTCAGGCGCACATGATCGTGATGCCCGCGCGCCGGTAAGGCTCAAGCATACTGTCAGGCAGCGAGCGTTCAGTCACCAGGTACGTCAGGTCGCTGAGAGGTCCGACGATGTAAGGCGAAGCCGTGCCTAACTTGTCGGCAGAGGTGAGCGCCACCACCTCCGCCGCACTCGCAATCATGGCGCGCTTGACATAGGCCTCCTCCAGGTCAAGCGTACTTATCCCGACATCAGGATGCAAACTGCTTATCCCCAGAAAGCAGATATCGGCCCGAATGTCACGAAAGGTCTCGACGGTCACCGCACCAACGGTTATCAATTCTTTTTTGGAGAGTCTCCCCCCGATCTGGATGACCTCGATCTCAGGATATTCCGCCAGGACCAGCGCGATCGGCGGGCTGTGCGTAATTACGGTGGCACGCAGGTCTGGCGGCAGGTTCTGCGCCACCTGTAAGAGCGTAGTGCCACCATCTAGGATGATCACCTGGCCCGGGCGAATAAGGCTGACAGCCGCCCTGGCGATGGCCGACTTGGTCTCAGGCATCTGCTGCTGGCGCTCCGTGAAACGGGCAGCGACAGGCGAGCGCGGCAGCGCCCCCCCGTGTACGCGCTGGAGCATGCCTGAAGCAGCCAGCTCGCGCAGGTCACGCCGGATTGTATCTTCAGAAACGTTCAAGTTTTTACTCAGTTCTGACGCCAGCACCTTGCCTTCGCGCTGTAGTGTCTGGACAATCGAACGTCGTCGTTCTTCTGTCATCATTGCATTATTATCCTTGTATTTGCACGTTATCCATTGACATTGCACGAAACTACGTGATATAATCGCGTTAGTGCAGTATTTTGCATGGATGGCCCGTTGTCAATGGAATAATCTGGCAAATCATCATCTCAAACATTCAAACTCAGGAGGAGTTGATCATGAAAAAGCGCAGAAACGTCAGGATCGTCGATCGCGACGGCATGGTGCGCGAGGTTCAAATGACGGCCGAACAGGCCGCCTTCTTAATGTAAAGGTAGTGAGACGAACTGCCTTCGAATGATAAAGATGAAACGTAATACCGTTGAATACACTGAACGTAGCAGGAGTGAGATACAATGAATGCTAGAAAAAATGTCGTTCTTGTCGCACACGATGCTAAAAAAATGCTGAATGGCAATCTCGGCTTGAGAATGAATTTAGCTCAACAAGAAGCCTGCGCATGAAGAGACGTTTTCCGCAAATCTGGTTACTGCTCTTGCCGAGCTTCCACCACGCTTGCTCAAGGACAGTTTGCCATTCAGCAAAAAATGGCTGAATGGTAAACTCGGCTTGAAGGCGGGTGTAGTCTGAAAAGAGAAGAAGGGAGAAAAGCACACGAGCAAGAGGAAATCTCAACAGGAGAAAGAACATGGCTCGACGAACCCCGCGTCCCATAGCGACGCAAGAAATGACGTTAACTCCACTCAAGGAGCAGTGTGAGCAGTGTGGTCAACCCCTGTGGGTGGCCTATCACGGCCATCGCGACGTGATCACCTTGTCCGGCCAGTGGCACTTGACCCTGGTGATCCACCAATGCGTCCAGTCGGACTGTCCCAATTATCATCGCCGCCAGCGTCCCGAAGAAGAAGGCGGTTGGGCACTGCCACATGGCGAGTTTGGGCTGGATGTCATTGCTTTGATTGGCCAATGGCGTTTTCGGGAACATCGCAGTGTGCCCGAAATGCATCAGGCTCTGCTGGCCCGTGGCGTCAACATTGCGCTGCGCAGTGTCACCCATTTGATGCACCGCTATGAAGAACTGGTGGCCTTGCGGATCACTGATCACGAGCGGATCAAGGCACGGCTTCAGAAGCAAGGGCACGTGATCCTGGCCCTCGATGGGTTACAGCCGGATGTGGGGCATGAGGTGCTCTGGGTGGTCCGCGACTGCCGCTCCGCAGAAATCCTCTTAGCGCGCCCGTTGCTCAGCAGTACGCAGGGTGATTTGACCGCGTTGTTGCAGGAAGTCAAGCACCTGCTGGAGCAATTGGAGGTGCCGGTCACAGGGGTGATCTCGGATGGCGAAGAGACCATCGGCAGTGCGGTGGCCTTTGTCTTTCCCAAGGTACCCCATCAGCTCTGTCAGTTTCACTATCTCAAGGATGCCACCAAGCCCCTCTACGACGCTGATCGGCATGCCAAAACGCAATTGAAGAAGCAGCTGCGCGGGGTGCGGCCCATTGAGCGCGCCTTGGAAGAGCGCCCCACGCCCGAAAACGAAGCGAGCCGGGGGTATTGTCTGGCCGTACGCGCGTCTTTGACCGATGATGGACGCTCTCCCTTGGATGCGCCAGGTCTGCGCTTGTACGAGCGTGTGACCCAGATCAGCGACTCCATTGCGCGCGTGCAGGAAAAAAAAGGTTATCCCCGGCTTTAAAGCAGTTACACCAGCTGCTGAGCAAAGGGCTCCAGGCGACTGCCCCCTTCTGGCCACCGTTGCAGATAGCCTCCCGCCAGGTGCGTCAGGCGGCTCAGATCCTGGCCAACGAGCCGCAGCACCCCGGGGCACAGGTTCGTGCAAGCTACCTGGCTTTCGTGGAGCAGATGCAGGAGCAGCAAGCCGACCTGGGATCGCTCGGGGAAACCATCGAGCACTTTTGTCAGATTACCCACAACTTCGCTCCTGGTCTCTTCCAGTGCTACGACGTCGAGGGCTTACCGTGTACCAACAATGCATTAGAAGAGTGCTTCGGGGTGGCACGCGTTCATGAGCGGCGCGCGACGGGCCGACGTGGAGCTATTCCTGGGGTGGTGGTCCGTGGCTCGGTGCGCGTCATTGCGACTGTCACCAGCAAGCAGCAGATCTTCTCGGCTGAGGATCTCCGACCCAGGGACTGTCTCCAGTGGCGCAACCTGCGTGCGCAATTGCAGCAGCGGGAGGAATGTCGCAGGCAGCAGTTCCGCTTCCGCAAAGATCCGGCCGCCTATCTCGCGACTCTGGAAGCTCAACTGCTCACGTGAAGTTTGCCACTCAGCAAAAAATTGACCTGCTCGCATGGTCACGCTATAATAAACATCTCCTGGGTCCGCACGAACTCTATGCGACGGGGACCACGGGTAAGATTCTGGAAAAGGCACTCGCAATCCCGATACATAAGCTACGGAGCGGTCCTCTGGGCAGAGATCAACAGATCGGGGCGATGATCGCGAAGGGAGAGGTCGATGTCCTGATCTTCTTCTGGGATCCTCTCAGCCTGCAGCCACACGAGGCTGATGTGCGAGCTCTCTTACGACTGGCCGCGGTATGGAATATTCCCGTTGCCTGTAACCGTGCTTCCGCCGACTATATAATCTCCTCTCCCCTCCTTTCGAGTACATACCAGCGTTTCTCACCTGACTACCAGGCGTATAATGAGCGCATGGATCAGGATAAGGCGGAAGAGCGGATGAGTAGTGAAGAAGTCATAAAGTTATAAAATTGCTCGTAGCGCTACATGCTGTGTGTAGCGCTACGTTGCTGTTTCCTGGCAATCGGATGTGTACTTCTGGAATAGCTACTAGCAGCTGAATGTACATGGGCATGAGCAATGTGAGAGTCACAGAGGAGGTTAAATGGACAGCATTAAGAATTACTTGACGGACATGGACGGCGTTCTCGTCTGGGGCTCGACCCTGTTGCCAGGGGCCGCGAAGTTTGTCCAGAGCCTGCGCGCGCGTGATATTCCTTTTTTGATTCTTACCAATAACTCGCTGTACACGCCCCGCGACCTGCAGATGCGCCTGCACTTTCTGGGCCTGGACGTACCACCCGAGGCGATCTTCACCTCCGCCCTGGCGACGGCGCAGTTCCTGCACTCGCAGCGGCCGGGCGGGCGGGCTTTCGTCATTGGAGAATCCGGGCTGACAACGGCGCTCCATGATCTCGGCTACATCCAGACCGATCAGGATCCGGAATATGTAGTGCTGGGGGAGACGACCACGTATAGCTTCGAACGCATTACGCGCGCCATTCGCTTTGTGATGGGCGGTGCGCGTTTCATCGCCACGAATCCGGATGTCATGGGGCCTGGTGAGGGTGGGATCGTTCCCGCGACAGGCGCCGTTTCTGCCCTGATCAGCGCCGCCACGGGCGTCAAGCCTTATATCATCGGCAAACCCAATCCGCTGATGATGCGCACGGCCCTGAACACCTTGAACGCTCATTCCGAAGACTCTGTAATGATCGGCGATCGCATGGATACTGACATCATCGCCGGGATCGAAAGCGGCCTGCGCACAGTTCTTGTACTCAGCGGAGTCACCACAAGCGAACAGGTGGAGCGCTTCCCCTATCGCCCTACCTGGATCCGCCCTTCCATCGCGGACGTAGAGATCTAAAGCGCATTAGCGCACCACCAGGCTTGCTCAGATGCGTGCGCCGCGTCTGAGTCTTTTCCGCGTAAGTTTTAGCACATAAGTTCAAAACACTTGTTCTTTTCCTCGCAAACATATATGCTTGCAGCATGGAGAAGTTTTGCGTCATGCGCTGACAGACTACGCAACCTCGAAGCGTCTCACAATTGATAGCGCGCGCGAAAACTCGTCTTTCTAGTATTGAAAAACGTCTTTCTAATTAGGGGAGCGACTAGGGGTACGAGAAAGGAGCGGTACTCGTTTGAAAACGCTGCAGCATCCCGCATATACAAACGCTCGCTACCGCATTATTGCGAACTCACCTTCCGGTAAGCCACTTGAGACCTATGCCGTCACCTGGGAGCTCGCGCTCAAGGTCTGCGACATCCTTGCCGCCCAGGCAGGCACCGAGATCGAAATAGGCCTCACCAGCCATAGAGAGCCCTTTACGCGCCAGCCACGGCGCAGATAAATGGGCGCAGCCACGCGGCTTTTTGGACTTATGAGGTCTCAACCAGCCGCACCCACAGCGGCTTGCCTCCCGCCAGAGAAACGTCTATAATGCTGATCATTCCATGCAAGGAGGAGCTGGAGGCATGTCAAGACTGAGCGACCTGTTTGCGTTCACAGCAGGCTCGCCTGGCGCTGCTGCAGGCGCTGCTTGATACCGGCGAGGAGGCCCTGGGGCGACGGCACCCCTGGCCAGGATGGGACGCTAGTGTGGCGGAGTACATCATGCAGGTGGTCGAGGAACATGAGAGCGAACACCGGGCTGCTGTGCTAGCGGCCTTGACAAACATGCAATTGCAAGACAATACTGGCCTGACAGAGTTACAAGGCAGTATATTTGAGGAAGGATGCACGCGTAAATCTTTGGCACGTCAACGAAGATACTTTTAACCCTGCCCCGAAGAATGTGCATAGCCAGGAGACGGTCTTTTGCGTTGGCAATGGCTACTTCTGCACGCGCGGCACATTCGAAGAGGGCTACCCCGGAGCCAATCCCGCAACCTTATTATTTGGCGTATTCGATGCCGTTCCCGTCTATAAAGAGGAGCTGGCCAACGCCCCCGACTGGTTGCCAGTAGGCTTGAGCATAGGCGGCGAGCATTTCCGCCTCGACCAGGGTAAAATCCTGAGCTACCAGCGTACCCTTGACATGCAGGAGGGCTTGCTCACGCGCACCATCCACTGGGAGAGCCCGCGGGGGGTGCGCCTGCACATCAGCAGCGAGCGTATCGCCAGCCTGGCCGATGAACATGTTGGAGCGCTACGCATGCGCATCACTTCCGACCAGGCGAACAACGCCACGCTCGAGTTCGCGCTGTGGTCGAACTTTAACCTGGCCGTCGGTAACTACGACCTCATGCACTGGGAAGCGCTCGATAATACACGCGCGGATGACATAGTCTGCTTTCAAACTACGACGAAAAAGTCAGGCGTGCAGCTTGCGCAGAGCATGAGTTTTGCCATTGACGCGCCAGGTGTGCGCAGGGAATATGGCCCCCTGGTCACCGCGCCAAGCATCGAACTCTATGGGCAGATCGCTCCGGGTGCGACGGTGAGCGTCGAGAAGGTCGTCGTCATGTACACCTCACGTGATGGCGTCGAGCCGGCACCCGCGACGCTCAAGCATCACAGGGAGATCGTGGGCACCGCGGCGAATGCCTTTGTCTTCGACGAACTCCAGGCGCAGAACCGCGAGGCCTGGCGGCAGTTCTGGCAGGGGGCGGACGTAATAATTGAGGGTGATGACAGGGCCCAGGTCGGCATACGCTACAACATCTACCAGCTGCGCATCAGCGCTTCACTGCACGATGATCGCTACAGCATCGCGGCCAAGGGTCTGACAGGCTTTGGCTATCGCGGCCATATCTTTCACGACACCGAAATCTTTATGCTGCCCTTCTATACCTACGTTATGCCCGACGTCGCCCGCAACCTCCTGATCTATCGCTATCGCACGCTGCCGGCCGCGCGCAAGAAGGCTCAGCGCAACGGCTACCAGGGAGCGCAGTTTGCCTGGGAGAGTGCCTCCAGCGGTGAGGAGACGACACCGGCCTCCATGGTCCATCCAGAGCTGAAAGAGGTTGTCGCGGTATTGAACGCTCCCCTTGAGATACATATCACGGCCAGCATCGCTCACGCCACCTGGCACTACTGGAACGTCACAGGTGACAATGACTTCCTGCGCGATTACGGTGCCGAGGTGATCTTGAGTGCCGCCCTTTTCTGGGAGAGTCGGGTCGAGAAGAACGAGCAACGCAACGCTTATGAGATCAGCAACGTCATCGGCCCCGACGAATGGCATGAGCACATCAATAACAATGCCTTCACCAACTATATGGCCCGCCACAACCTCCAGATCGCGCTCGATGTCTGGAACTATCTCCAGGCGCATGAGCCGGCCAGGTACGAGGAACTAAGTGGCGACCTGGACATTACCCGCAAACGCCTGGATCACTGGCAGGATATCATCGCCCGCCTGCTCATCCTGCAGGACCCCCAGACCAGGCTCTTCGAGCAGTTCGAGGGCTTCTTCAAACTGGAGGAATTCGACAAATCCAGATATGCCGGGCGCAAAGACTCCTACCAGGGGATTCTCGGTATGGAAGACGTGCAGAAGTACCGCATCATCAAGCAGGCCGATGTGCTGATGCTGCTGACCGTGCTCAGGCAGGAATTTGACCTCGAGACAAAGCGCGTCAACTGGGACTACTACTACCCCATCACGGACCACGAGTACGGTTCCTCGCTTACTCCGGCTTTCCACGTCATCCTGGCCTGCGAGCTCGACAAGGCCCGCGAGGCCAAGGAGCTCTTCAGGATAGGCAACCTGGTTGACCTGGAGAACCTGCGCGGCAATACGCCCGATGGCATCCATAACGCCTGCTCGGGAGCTGCGTGGCAGGCGGCCATCCTGGGTTTCGCGGGCCTCAAAGTCAGCGCCGATGAATACACAACCAACCCCAGGTGGCCCGAAGGCTGGACGCGCCTGGCATTCACAATCAAGCACAGGGGCAAGTTCATCCCCATCGACCTGCGGCGCTAATGAGCCGCCCGGGCCGGGCTTCCCGCGCACAGATAGCTACTGCACGATACGCGGGTAGAGAGTCGCTCCAATCCAGATCAGTATCGTTGTGATCACCACCAGCACGAGCACATCTACCCCCAGGCTGCGCAGGTCAATGGGGCTATTCGCCAGCATCAACATGCGTATGCCATCGACGATATAGGTCAGGGGATTGACATGCGCGATCGCCTGCAGCCAGGGCGGCATGATCTGAATGGGATAGATGGCGTTACTGGCAAAGAACAGCGGCATCGTCAGCACCTGGCCGATCCCCATGACGCGGTCACGCGTCTTCAGCAGGCAGGCAATAATCATAGAGAAGGCGGAGAAGCAGGCCGCGCCCAGTATCACCAGGACGATCACGCCCAGAATGGCCAGCGGATTCGCGTCCATTTTCACGCCCAGGACCATGGCGAGCAGGTAGATGATCACCGCCTGCGGGAGCGAGCGCGCACCCGCCGAAAGGGCCTTGCCGAGGACGATGGCGCCGCGAGGCGTGGGGCTGGCCAGGTATTTATGAATAACCCCCAGGTCCTTCTCCCAGATGATCGTGATCCCGTAGAAGATCGAGATGAAGAGCACGCTCTGCGCGAGTATGCCCGGCGCCAGGAAGTCGAGGTACTGCACCTGGCCGGTTGGGATGGCGCGGATGTGTGAGAAGACCTCGCCAAAGATTATCAGCCACAGCGCGGGTTGAACGGCGCGCGTGACCAGGTCGGTTGGGTCATGGCGCAGTTTGCGCACCTCCCACTCCGCGATGATCAGCGTTTTGCTGATAAAGTTCGGAATGAGGGGCAGGTGGCGCGGCTGCGCCGTCAGAACAGCGCTATCCAAGCCGCCTTGCTGTGCGGCGGGCTCTTGTAGTTTCACGGTAACTTCCTCCAGATTCCAGGGCATCACCTGCGTAATGGACAAAAACGTCGTCAAGCGTGGGATGCGGGCCGCCGATGGTGGCCTTGAGATTCTCGGGTGTGTCGAGGGCCACGATATCCCCCCTGTGCATGATCCCCACGCGTGTGCACAGGCTATCGGCCTCCTCCATGGCATGGGTCGTCAAGAAAATGGTCATATCCGTCAGGCTGCGAATGCGCGTCAGGCGGTCCCAGATCGCCTGGCGCGCCACCGGATCCAGGCCAACGGTCGGCTCGTCGAGGAAGAGCACGCGTGGCTGGTGCAGCAAAGCCTGGGCGACCTCTAAACGCCGGATCATGCCGCCCGAGTATTGTGACACCATCTGCTTGGCGGCATCACTCAGGCCGACAAAGGCGAGCACCTCGTTCACCCGCGCCGCCTGGATGCTGCGCGGCAGATCGTACAGCTTGGCGAAGATCAACAGGTTCTCGAACCCAGTCAACGTGCCGTCGGCCGAGAGGGCCTGGGGAACATAGCCAATGTTGCGGCGCACTTCGGACGTCTGCTGCACGATGTCAAAACCCGCCACCTTCGCGCTGCCCGCAGTGGGTTTCAGCAGAGTGGTCAGCATCTTGATCGTCGTACTCTTGCCCGCGCCGTTTGGCCCGAGCAGGCCAAAAATCTCTCCCGCGCGAACTTCAAAGTTGATAGCGTTCACGGCGTTATACTCGCCGAAGCGCTTGACTAGATCATGGACTTCAATAATGGCTGTCATATACTCTTTGCTTCCTCAATTTCGCGCGCGCCCGCCGCCTCAAGCACGCGCTCAATAATGCGCTGCAAGTCCTGTTGCTCGCGCTCGTCGAGCACGCTCAGCAGCTGTGTCAGAGCCTCGCGTTTGCGTTGTCGCCAGGCGTCAATCTGAGCGAGGCCCTGGCCGGTCAATGTCACACGCACAATACGCGCATCATCCGCCTGGCGCTCCCGCGTGAGTAGCCCGGCCTTCTCCAGGCGCTTACATGCGGCGGTCGCCGAGCTTGTCGCGATACCGAGCGCATTCGCTAATTCGCCGATGCTGAGCGGGCCAGTCCGATTTAGCACGCGCAAGAGCCAGTACTGCTCTGACGTTATCTCAGCGCGCCGCACCGGATGGGAGAGACCGCGCAGGATACGCCAGAGGGTGAGGAGCTCTTCGGCAAGATTCTCGGTTTTCATCACCCTTTTTCCTTAGACTATCAATTATTTCGATGCTCTACATAAATTATAATCATGCGCCGTGGGTGAGAAGCAAGGACAACAATACGGGGCGCTCACTGCTTCGTTCAGCGCGAACGTCAGGCGCGCTCGTGTCGCAGCAGCAGCACCGGGCAGGGCGCGTGATCGAGGACGAAGCGCGCGACATGCCCGACGGACTTAGGTCCAATCGCGGAGCCGGCATACAATGGCGGGCGCGCGCAAATGATGATAAGGTCCGCGCGCCATTCAGCGGCGCACAGCACGATCTCTCGCTCTGGCCTGCCCTCGCGCTGCAGCGTCTCCGCTTGCGGCATGTAGCGCAGGCCCTCCTGCAGGATATCCCGGGCGCTACTCGCCTCGGCCTGCTGCATCTGATCGCGCAGTCGCCCGCTGGGCTGGCGCGGGCGCAGCAGGCCCTCGCGTTTGCTCTCCATCTCAGCGTGCGGGCCTCTATCGATAACATAGAGCAGGCCGACGCTACGGTCGCCTGGATGTAGCAGCGCGTCAAGCGCGCCCCGTATCTCTGTGCAATTGGTCCCATCTAAACAGCAGAGCACACGCATCGTTCTTCCTCCCTCCTATACAAGCAGCCAGATGGCCAGTGCTCCCACAAGGAGCATCAGCGGCGTAACGACAACGCCTACTTTAAAATAGTCAAGGCCCGAGACGTCAACATTGCGCTGGCGCAGGATGAGCAGCCAGAGCACGGTCGCCAATGAGCCGACCGTGGTAAGATTCGGCCCCGGGAAAGCGGTTCGTTACGATGATGTTGATGGGGTTGCTGACCGGCAGCAGAAAGGAGGCTGTGTCGGCGATAAACGTGCACGCGAAGAGATAGGGCAACACAGGCAGCCGCAATCTTGTTACCAGGCTATAGACGATCGGCGTCAGAATAAGGGCAGTCGCGTCGTTGGAGAGCAGCATCGAGATAAGGCTACCCAGTAAAAACGTATTCAGAAAGAGGCGTCTCGAGCTCTGCCCCGCTAGCCGCGCGGCCTGCACAGCCAGCCAGTCGAAAAGCCCGGCCGCTTCAGCGAGCGCCGAGAGACTCATCATGCCCAGAAAGAAGAGAAACGTATTCCAGTCCGACAGCAAGGTGGCGATAGATTCCGCGGGACTAATGAGCCCCAGCAGCAGCAGTAGCCCCGCCCCGGCCAGGGCAGCTGAAACAAGAGCAACATGGTGTGGGCGCTATCCTTCCTGCAGGTTACATTTAGCTGAACTACTATCTATCTATCTATCTATCTACACGCAGCTGCCAGGAGAAAAGAAGCAAGAAGACGAACTCACAGGCGGCTGCGGGTTGAAGTAACCGCTGCCGGTAGCGAGCCTGGACGCTATTATCTACAACAGCAAGATATCATCAACATTAGCAAAAGAGCAGTAGAAGCCAGGGCGGCGATCTGTCTTTGCGTTCAGAAAGGACTATGGGGTTGTGAGCTGCTCCAGCATCTGGATGACCTCGCGTGACTCTTGCAAGGCGGCTCTGGCCACCCCCAGCACATCGCGGGGAAAGACGCGGTCGTAATCGGCCGCGTTGCGAACCGAGCGCAGGTGGTGCAGCAGGTGTCCAATGACCTGGCGGGAGGGGTCGCTGCTGCGTTCAAAGGCCGTCGTAACAAACCAGTGTATGTTCGTTCCACGCGGAGCAGCGCGTCCCTCCTGTGTGATCAGGTAGTCGCGTGCCAGGCCAAAGGCGGCATAGTAGGCGCGGCTGATGCTGGAACGGAGCATCGCTTCATGCAGCGTCGAGGGGAGCGAGGTGCGCGGTAGTTCTTGCGCGAAGATGAGAAATTGTAACCAGTCAAAGCTCATAAACGCCCATCTCCTGTTATTTAATTCAAAGAAGAGGGGTTCCTGACAGACACTCCAGCCCAAAGGCCATTTTTCCCTGTGCCATGTGAACCGCCTGTGACCACCAGCTGGAGTAGAACTGCTTCAGGGCCTCAACGGCCTGCCTGGGGGGCAGGTAGGTCGAAATAAAGGCCACCAGCTCCTCTTCATCACCGACTCCTCCCTCGGATGGACGCGATACATGCAGTACGACCCTGGCCGCCGGGAACTGTATGGCCAGGTGTTGCGAGGCCTCAAGCAACAATGGAACGAGTAATGGATATTGCTTGAGGAAGCGCAGCACATCATCGTCGTTTTGCAGCACATAAAATTCTCTGAGCAGTTCCAATTGCTCTTCAAAGAGGCTCTCATCGTCGTGAGCAAGATCATCCATTGCAGTTTTTCCTCAATTCCCTGTACTCGCCACTGCTTCTATGCGGGCAGGTCTTTTGCTACCACCACTATATCATATCGCCATCACTCTTACGTACGTGCGCAAAATGCGCCACATATTTCCATTTCGTGCTTGCCCGGCGATCCGGCCAACGCCACAAAGACTACCTGGCCATGACAGCACTTGCAAAAAGCGGTATACTGACTGTCAGGAGATGAGAGGACAGCGAGATACCTGCCTTCTCATTGAGACCGCCTAAGAGGCCTGCAAGCCTGGACGCACCCTAGCATAATCCCAATAGAACGAGTAGAGATCAAAAAGAGGAGAAGACGAGATTGAGCACCTATGTGAAATCCCCCTGTGACGAAGGGGTAATTCGTTCTGCGCCAGGCGGCCCTCCCTGCGCTCCAAATATCGGCCGCTGGGTACTTGTAGCGACGATCCTGGGATCAAGCATGGCCTTTATCGACGGCACCGTCGTCAATGTCGCCCTGCCGGTGCTGCAGGTGCAATTGAACGCGACGACCGCTGACGCGCAGTGGGTCATAGAGGCGTACTCCCTCTTCCTCGCGTCCCTTATTCTTGTCGGGGGGGCGCTCGGCGATTATTTTGGCCGCAAGCGCATCTTCGCCATCGGCGTTGTCCTCTTTACCCTCGCCTCGATCTGGTGTGGCCTCTCACCCAGCATACTGCAACTGATCATCGCGCGGGCCGTCCAGGGGATAGGCGGCGCGCTGCTAGTGCCGGGTAGCCTGGCCATCATCAGCGCCTCATTCAGTGACGATAAACGTGGCCGGGCCATCGGCACCTGGTCAGGTTTTACATCTATTACCACGGTCATCGGCCCGGTGATCGGCGGCTGGTTAGTGCAGTATGCCAGCTGGCGCTGGGTCTTCTTTCTCAATGTGCCACTGGCGGTGATCGTCCTTGTCGTCCTCTTCTGGCGCGTACCGGAGAGCCGTGACGAAGCCATGAACAGGAAACTCGATTGGGTGGGAACGATTCTCACGGTCATCGGGCTGGGGGGACTTGTGTTCGGGTTGATCGAGGCAGGCTCATTTGGCCTTGGCAGCCCCCTGGTTCTAGTCGCCCTGGCGCTCGGCATCGCCGCGCTCGTCGCCTTTGTATTCGTCGAGGCGCGGGTCCCGAACCCCCTGGTCCCGCTGCAGCTCTTCCGCTCGCATACCTTTAGCGGGGCAAATATCCTGACGCTTCTCCTGTATGCGGCCCTGAGTGGACTGACCTTCTTTCTCCCCTTCAATCTCATTCAGGTACAGGGCTACTCTCCCACGGCCGCGGGTTCGGCGCTCGTCCCCTTCGCCCTGACCATGTTCCTGCTCTCACGCTGGGCCGGTGGCCTGGTTGACCGCTATGGCGCCAGGCTGCCCCTGACGATCGGCCCGGTCATTACCGCCTGTGGCTTTGTCCTCTTCGCCATACCCGGGATTGGCGGCAGCTACTGGTTCACGTATTTCCCGGCGGTAATCGTGATGAGTCTCGGGATGGCGATTACCGTCTCACCTCTGACGACCGCGGTGATGGGTTCGGTGCCAGCGCACAATGTCGGCACCGCCTCGGGCATCAATAACGCTGTCTCGCGCTCAGCCGGCCTGCTCTCCATCGCCATATTCGGCATCGTCTTCCTGGCGGCATTCAGCAGCAGCCTTGACACTCATCTCGCGCAGCTCCACCTGCCCCAGGCGCTGTTGAACATGATAGAGGCGCAGCGTACCAAGCTGGCAGGCATTAAGATTCCATCTACCAGCAGCGTGACCTTCGCGGCCATCAAGCTTTCCATTGACGAAGCCTTTCTGAGCGGATTTCGCCTGGTCTCCCTCATTTGTGCCGGCCTCGCCCTGGCAAGCTCTGTGATTGCCGGGCTGCTGATCGAGGGCAAGCAGAAAGCGCTCGCGCCGAGCGACACGGCAAAAACAGAGACACGCCGGACACACATATCCGGCTAAAACGGAGATGTCAGCCGGCGCGTATGTGATATGCTAGGTTAGTCAACAAGCCTGCTACGCACGAGTTCAGGAGGATTTTCATGCATATAGAAGCACACAACCAGCAACGTGCTCAGAGGCCTCTGCCTGCTGGAACGTCCGCGCCCGACTTTACCCTCCGCGCAGCCCCGGAGGAGTCGGTCTCCCTGAGCGATTTCCGCGGTCAAGCCGTAATTCTCGCATTCTACCCGGCCGACTGGAGCCCGAGCTGTATCGATCAGCTAAAGCTCTACAGCAAGTACCTCGCAACTTTTCAGAGCTTGAACGCCCAGTTCGTCGCTATTTCGGTCGATGGCACCTGGTGCCACCTGGCCTTCTCCCGGGATCAGCACTTGCAGTTTCCCTTGCTTGCAGATTTTGAACCAAAGGGAGCCGTTGCGCGCGCCTTTGGCGTCTTTCGCGCCTCTGATGGCACGAGTGAGCACGCCCTGTTTGTGCTCGATGGCGAGGGCATTGTGCGCTGGAGCCACGTGGCTCCAGCGGGCGTCAATCCAGGCGTTGATACGATACTCGCCGTCCTGCGGAACCTGGCGGGCGCGGGCGCGGGCACTGTTCAAGCGGCCACCCTTCAGCCTCCTCAACTTATGCCCCCGGTGAGCGAGCGCGATCATGTGCAGGGACCGGAGAGCGCCGCGGTCACCCTGGTGGAATACGGCGACTATGAGTGCCCGTACTGCGCGGAAGCCTACCCCGTTGTGCAGGAGATCCAGAAACTACTCGGCCAGCAGCTGTGCTTTGTTTTTCGCCATTTCCCGCTCACTAATGTTCATCCCCACGCCAGGCACGCCGCCGAAGCGGCCGAAGCAGCGGCCACCCAGGGCAGGTTCTGGGACATGCACTCGCTGCTTTACGATCACCAGGCTCAGCTGGATGATGACCACCTGGTCCAGTATGCTCGCGACCTGGGGCTGGATGTAGAACGCTTCCAGCGAGAACTGACGCACCACGTCTACGCCCATCGCGTCGATGAGGACAGCGAGAGTGGCAGGCACAGCCGCGTCAGTGGGACTCCCACCTTCTTCATCAATGGCCGGCGCCACGACGATACCTATACGCTGGAGGTGTTGCTGCCCACCATCGTCAGCGCGCTCGATCCTCGCTAAGCGGGGGCATATGAGTTGAGCGGCACTCTGGCTCCAGAGTGCTGCCCGGCAGCAGGAGCTGCAAGCAGCGTAAGGGGACGCCTTATGCCTGCCCATATCTTCTCCAGCAATCGCGGGCGAGCGACGAGAGCAGAGCGCACTGACGGGTTGCTTAGCTTTGTTGCGAGAAGGAAACAGAACGATCATTACCCGTTAAGAGTGAGTTAATGCATCTATTTATTGACAGGGCTCGCATCTATCTCTTGATTTGCACTTTTCTCTATTTCAAGCTTGTAAAATACGACGCGTTCTTTTATAATTGAGGAGAACTTGTCCTCACGGCCAGACACTACTACGTCACACAATGCTACCTGGGGGAGATTGCGAGTATGACACAGCATGTGCTTCTTGTCGAGGATCACCTTGACCTGCAAATGATTCTGCAAACTCGCCTTGAGCTCGCAGGTTACACAGTTAGTTTGGCTCAAAACGGGCTGGAGGCCCTTGAATGGCTGGAAAAGAAGATCCCGGATATCATCCTGCTCGACCTCGGCCTGCCACTAATGGATGGCTATGCCTTTCTCGAGGTATGGGAAAAGAAAGAGCTACACATAACTCTGCCTATCATCGTCCTTACCGCGGATCAGCAGGCGGTAGCAAAGCTTGCTAAGAAGGCGATACCGGTTTTCACCAAGCCCTTTGCTTTCGAGCGCCTCCTCGAGGCGATTAAACGCTACACCAGGTCGCCACAGAAATGAAGCGCGACCTGCCTCTACAAGCTGCTGGCTCCCAGAGTATGCGCCCAGTCCACAACTAACTATCTATCTATCTACTCCGGTGACCCCTGAGCTGGCGATACACGACGATGTAGAAAGCGAGCGCCACGAGAAAACAGAGCGTGGCCACCACGGAGAGAAAGCCGTTTACGGGATTTACGAACGCCACGACGATCAAAGTGGCCCCCGCCAGGCTGAAAGCCGCGGCCGCCACAAAAAATACTCGCTCTCCCCTCATTGATATTTCCTCTCCACGCTCATACACAAGCGCGATACTATTCCCCTGCGATGATATGTTACTACAGAATCACATGCTCTGCTCTCCGGCCGCGCAAGAAGCAAGAAAAAGGCGCGCTATGCAGGCAACCACGTTCCATGATCCAACGGAACCCAGCCACTTTTCCTGCGCTGGTCCATGCACCATACCCAGCGCCAGACGGGATTGCCATTCCAGGTTTCGGCTCGCCGCTCGATGTGAAAGGTCTTACCTGCCTCGACTGAAAAAGGATCCTGATAGGCCGCCTGGTAGTCCGAGCTGGCGCGACATAGCACGGCATCTCCAGCGCTGGCACTGCTCTCCTGACTCCAATTGATCATCTCCTTATGCCTCTTCATTCAAGCACAAGGGCTCTTTGCCAGAATAGTATAGGGTCGCGTCATATTTTAGATGCTTGCGTATGCATAAAGCCCTGCAGCTTACGCGCTGACCCGGTCAAGCAAGGCCATCTCTTCCTGGCTGAGCTTGAGTGTAACTGAGCCGAGCAACTCGCGCAATTGTTCCACCGTAGTAGCGCTGGCAATGGCCGAGGTGATACCTGGCCGGGCCAGAATCCAGGCCAGCGCCACCTGCGCGACGGTGACGTGATGAACCTCAGCCACGCGATCGAGCTGTTCCAGCACTCTGAAACCCTTCTCGTTCATGTAGCGATCCTGGACACCCACGGCACGCGGGCTAGAGGGCAAGTCGCGGCCCGAACGATACTTGCCGGAGAGAAAGCCACTTGCCAGAGATGAATAGGTAATCACGCCCAGCTTCTGCTCGAGGCAGAGCGGTTCCAGCTCGCGCTCGTACGCTGCGCGGTTCACCAGGCTGTAGGGCGGCTGTACGCACTCATAGCGGGCATAGTTGTGCTGCTCACTTATCTGAAGAGCCTGCCGCAGGCGAGCAGCGCTGTAGTTGGAGGCGCCTATATAGCGTACCTTGCCCTGGCGGACAAGGTCATTGAAGGCAGCCAGCGTCTCTTCGAGGGGGGTCTCCTGATCATCGCGATGAGCCTGGTACAGGTCGATATAGTCCGTCTGCAGGCGCTTTAACGAAGCCTCGACCTCCTCCATAATGTAACGGCGCGAAAGACCCTGCGCGTCCGGGGCAGTGCCCATACGGCTCCCGACCTTCGTCGCAACGACGATGCGATCCCGATTTTTGCGCGCGCTCATCCAGCGCCCCATGATCGCCTCCGATTCACCACCGAAATGTCCTGGAACCCAGGACGAGTATACGTCCGCGGTATCGATAAAGTTACCGCCCTGCGCGGCATAGGCGTCCATAACTGCAAACGAGGTCTCCTCGTCGATCGTCCAGCCAAAAACATTGCCGCCCAGGCAAAAGGCTGACACTTCTAATTCTGTGCGACCCAGCTTACGCGTTAACAAAACTTGCTCCTTCCAGATATTCAACGTCTTCTCAATTCATTAACGCTCTCCTCGCGCAAAAGGATACGTTATGTAGCATGCTCTCTGACACACCACTCGTAGATGAGCGTCTCCAGGAGCTCCTGGCCCTTGAAGAAATGGGTAGTGGTCAAAAAGGGAATGCAGTGATAAAGTAAGGGGAAAAATCCTGTGAGAGCTGGAAGGTGCCATGGTAACGAGCACTGTCTATTGTCCTCATTGTGGAAGCGAAGAAGTGACGCGAAATGGGCGAGCCCCCAACGGAAAGCAGAAATTTCGTTGCAGAGTCTGCAAGAGGCAGAGCCGTGAAAATCCGACGCCACATGCCTATCCAGAAGAACGCCGAGCAGAGATTCTGAGAGCTTACCACATACCATACCGGACAGTGCTACACTGATTTTTGGAGTGCCTACCAGGCGGTAATTCCAGAAGAGCAACATTCAGCGGTTGGGAAAGAAACAGGAGAAGCAGCATGACGTTCATGAAAGCAGTATAACATCTTGGTACGGATGCTGATGTTATACGGGCATTATGTTGTATAAGCATGAGGTTGTTCAGGCAACAGGCATGAAATATCCGCCCTGGGGCGGAGGTAGAACCCCAAGGCGGTATGCAAACTGCCACATCGGCAATGGCAGTATTGGGGAAGAAGTTGGATTTGGGACAGCACCTGGTGAAACAGCGAAGACATTAACGCAGCAGGTGCTACCCCGTCTGAGAGGCCCCTGCCGAACGGGCTGGGTTAAACAGGGGCCATCTTTGGCAGGTGCGAGACTTAGTTAACCAGCAACAATCACCACCCGCCACTACGCAGTATAAATAATTGGTGTCTCTGTCAGGTCACAATTGGGCCAACAATGTCACAATGGGGGTAAAAATACCCTGGCAGATTTGTGGTCCGCTAGGGTTTCTCTCCCAGTCCTCTTTCATCGCCCTTTCCCAAGAGCAATGCCACAAACCATGTATACATCATAGCACAAAACGTGTAGTGAGTCCAATTTGCGGACATAGCAAAACAAGACTACGTCGACGTCAATGCTGTGGCGGAGGCGTATGGCAAAAGCGCTGAGACTATCCGGCGATGGTGCCGGATGGATGTATTCAAAGGCGTTTGGCGCGTTGGACGAGACTGGCTGATACCACGCAGGTATGCGGACGAGACACCGGATATCATCTTGTACGGCAAGCAGCGTGATGAGAATATGCACTAGAGGACCACAGATATACGCCTCAGGGCGTGAAATCTATCACGCATGCTCTCTGACGCACCACTCGTAGATGAGCGTCTCCAGGAGCTCCTGGCCCTTGAAGAAATGCGCCAGCGGCAGGCTTTCATTGGGCTGGTGCGCCTGTGAAAGCTCGCCAGGGCCACAGATATAGGAGTTGATCCCAAGCTTCTGCAGGTGCCCCCCATCAGTGGCGAAGGCGGCGCCATGCTCGGCCTGTCTCCCGCTGAGCCGCAACAAAAGCCGGTAAAATGCCCCGCTCGCGGGTGAACGCAGGGGAGGGGCCGCCACCATATTTTCGATAAACACACCACATTCAGGCGCGAACGAGCGCATGCCCTGCGAGATATCGCTGTCGATCCTTTGCCGCAGCGTCGTCATGATCTCCTCCAGGTCGTCCCCCGGCGCTATACGCATGCTCACGACCAGGCGACAGGTATCGGCGATCATGTTGGCGGCCAGACCGCCGCAGATGACGCCGTAGTTGAACGTCGAGCCCGGAGATTCTGGAAAAAGGCGCCTGTTCTCGGGCGAAATCCGCCTCTGCAGGCCTCTATTCAGCTCCTGGATCAGAAGAATAACCTCTGCCATACTCTCTATAGCGTTGAGCCCTTTTTCCGGCACACTGCTGTGGCCTCCTCTGCCACGCGCGACAATGTCGAACAACGCATAGCCCTTGTGCGCGGCATAGATCTCAAAAGCCGTGGGCTCGCCGATCAGAGCCAGCTCTGGCATAGGGTAATTGCTGAAAAGGTCGGGCAATACACTAACCAGGCGCTCGGCGCCCTGGCCGGCAACCTCCTCGTCACTGGTAAAAATAAACACCAGCGGCCGTTTTAACTTGGCCAGCGGATACCGTTTCACGGCAATAAGGGTCTGGGCCAGAAATACCTTCATATCGGCAACGCCGCGCCCAAAAATTCGTTCGCCATTGCTCCGCAACAGCAGTGGATCGGATCTCCAGCCGGGTTGTCCGTCGAAAGGCACGACATCAGTATGGCCACAAATGATCAGTCCCCCCGCCACTTCCGGCCCGGCCCAGGCGACGAGATTGGCCTTGCGCACGCCACCAACGTCCTCGCTCAAGACGCGCAACGCAAAGCCGCACTCTTCAAGATAATGCGCCAGAAACGAGATGGCGCTCTCATTGCTGGCGGAACTGACCGTATTGAAGCCAACGAGCTGGCGCGAAAGCTCCCAGAGCTCGCTATGCTGGATAGGCAGATTACTCATCTTGATGTACGCTCCTTTGTGGTATCTTCTCTGTGTTCATCATAGCGCGCGCTATTATGTTATGCGGACGACCTCTCCGCCCGTCATCTCCTGGAGATCGGCCGCGCTAAGCTGGAAGACCGCGTGCGGCGTTCCCGCGGCGGCCCATATCTCGCCATAGCGCAAGAGATCTTCATCGATAAAGGTCCGTAAGCGCTCGCTATGGCCAAGTGGGGGCACTCCCCCCACGACAAAACCGGTGCTGCGCCGCACAAAATCAGCATCCGCTTTTTCAATCGCTTCGCCCAGCAACTCAGCGATATGCTGCTCGTTCACCCGGTTGGGTCCGCTGGCAACGACTAAAATCGCCCGCGATGAGTCCTTTCCCCTGAACACCAGCGATTTGACGATCTGCTCTACCGTGCAGCCAATCGCATGCGCAGCCTCCCTGGCGGTGCGGGTCGAGCCGGGCAGCTCGACGACGCGCGCTGAAAATCCACGCGCGCGCAAAATATCCTGGACTTTTTGCGCGCTCGCCCGTAATTCCTGCGACATACGTTTCCTCCAATTTCAGCATAGTTCTGGCCACAAGGTTCAGCACAATCCAAAAATAGAAGCAGACATCGGTCTTCAAATGTCTGCTCTTCGGCCCTGGAGCAATTACTGTACATTGTGTTGTAGAGTTGGATCACATTGCAGTAGTCGAGAAGGAAGCAGTGCTCCAAGGTCAAGTATATTACGCCGACATACACCAATAAGTTTCACGCAATTTATGAGCGCGACATTTTGTCGCGCTCAAGCCCAAGCAAACGCCGCGTCTCCAACGAACGCATAATCGCATCGCGCGTCAGAACACCTACCAGCTTGCCGTCCTGCACTACAGGCAGCTGGTTTACATCCTGCCCTGTCATCAAAGGCAAAACATCAATGAGGTCTTGCTGGGCGCTAATGGTGTGCAGGCGCTCGGCCGGTATCATCGCGAAACCAACCGGCGTCTGCGGCCACTGCTCCCGTGGCACATGGCGGATATCGCCCAGCGTAATTAAACCCGCCAGTTGATGTACTGATCAACACAGTCCAGAAGCGCGCTTACGCGTTTCGTTCGGTCTAAGGCGATCAACAATGGATGTAGCAACAGCAGTCATTGATTATCTCGGCTCGATCAAGCATCTGGCAGCGCGCACACAGTCATTATACCAGCATCGCCTCTCGCTCTTTGCCGATTGGTGCGAAGAGAACGATGTGGGTTTGGAGCGCGTGAACAACCGCACAGTGCAGTCGTTCTTGGCCTGGGTTGGTGACAATCGCAAGCCGCGCAGAGCAGACCGCGCTACTATTTCAACCCACACCCTGCACGGATTTGTGCAAAGCATCTGGTCGTTTCTCTACTGGTGTAGGGATGATGAAGAGTACAGTGCGTACGTCAGGCACGCGACAATCAAGGGCATTAAGCCGCCGCGCTTAGAGCACAAAGTGGTTGAAGCCTATACGACCGAGGAGATTTTGGCGTTGTTTGAAGCCTGCAAGATGCAGATCTTGCCAGTCTTTGTTTTGCGTGACACAGCCATCATCGCGCTGCTAGTTGACACGGGCATACGGGCCGAAGAGCTTGGCACGCTTACCATTGGTAACGTTACGATTGCCCAACGCGCTTTGGAGGACAACTACATAAAAGTGATGGGCAAAGGGCGCAAAGAGCGCGAAATACCGATTGGTAGCATCACCAGGCGTGCGCTCAACCGCTACATGCGGGAGTATCGCGCAGGCGCGCATAAGAGTGAGCCAGTGTTCTTGACCCGCAACAAGAACGCCATGAATGCGAGAAACCTGCATCATGTGATGGCGCGCTTGAAAGCACTTTCGACGCTGCCGGCGCACGCGCAGGTCAATCCGCACAAATTCAGGCACACGTTTGCGGCCATGTTCATGGAGAGCGGCGGGGATGTCTACGACCTATCGAGGTTGCTCGGGCACAGTTCGGTGTCTATGACCGAGAACTATTTGAAGAGTCTTTCGCCCAAAGCGGTCAGAACCCGCAAGAGCCGTTTGTCAGTGTTAGACAACCTATAGTGAGCGCGTGAATACCCGTGAACGGGCCTGGTAAGCCCATTAACTAGGTGCGTTCACCTCACGCACATATAAGTGCAGAAATGCGCCAAAAAGCGTGAATGTGAACGCGAATAACGCGCCAGGTCGAAGCCGGACAAAATCGGCCTGATGCTTACCAATAACGCAAATCGTAGTTGCGCCGCTGGCACTGGAAATTATACAACGTGCCAACAGCGCCCGAGTTAACGAGGTTCATGATGAACAATGACGAAACGGGGCAGAATATGTTCAATACCATGGCGGTGCGCAATAAAGCGATTGTCGCGGTGCTGGTGGACACTGGAGTGCGAGCAAGCTTGGAAACTGTAGCCTCACGCTAGAAAACGTCCATATGACCGTCAGAGACGGTTTTCTGAGGGTTCTCGGCAAGGGCCGTAAACAGCGCGAAGTCCCAATTGGCGTGAACGCGCGCAAAATGTTGCATGACTATATCAGAATTGCACACACAACAGAGATTGGCGAAAACCATGTGTTTTTGGGCTACAGGCATGAGCCGCTTACGGTGAGCGCGCTTGACCAGATGCTTCACCGTTTGAAGCAGCGCGCGAATATCACGGGCATTCGCGTTTCTGCTCATTCGTTCAGGCATACATTCGCGATGAACTTTTTAGCGCAGGGTGGTGACGTGTACGTCTTATCCCGGCTCATGGGCCACGAAAGCGTACAGGTGACAGAAGTCTACTTGCGCTCGCTGCGGGCAGAGCAAGCACGCAAGTCTAGCAAATCGGTGTTGGACAATCTTTAATCAGAAAGCATGGTGAGCACATGTTGATAAGCCAGATCTACTTCGACGACGCAGTGTTGGTTCTGCGCGATATTGACGGAAGCAAGGTGACGGTTCCGCTTGTCGATGCGATGGAACTGGCAGCCTGGATGATTGATCACATCGGGGAAATGACCGAGCGTATCGCACAGGTCGATCAGAAAGCTCGCATTCGGGAAGCGACCGAGCGCAATGCAGCGATGAGCCTGGCACCCAACGAAATTGAGAGCTGTGCCGAAGAAGACGATCCTTACGACGATACACTGCCGCCATTCGAGGAGACGCAAAACACCTAGCTGAAATAAATAATGGTTTTATTTTTTTTGTTGCGCGGATTTAAAAAATAAAACGCAGAAAAAAATAAAATCATTAAATAAATCGCGCTGAAGTCGTGGTTCCAGACACAATTTCAGCGCTGACCGATGGCACAACCACATTTTGCGCTGCCGGCTGATAGTTAATACGAACGAAGCAGCCGAGCGGTGCCCGAGTCAAACAGGAGCATTGCTCTATGGAACACAACGAGGGCGAGCGGCATATCCTTAGCCACAACAGGGTGGGAAACAAGAATGTCGTGGTGTTCGCGCCAGCCGTCACCATGCTGGTGGGCTTCTTTCTAGTTATCATGGCGGTCGGCATGATCTCGTGGGGTATCACCGACCGACATGGCTTTTTCCTATTCATGGCCAATTTCTTTAAATACAGCATGTACGCACTCATTGTGCTGCCGGTACTAGCTGCATTAGTCCTTATTGTCGTCTGCATTGTTAAATATGTAGTCATTCCCCTGCGAGAAAAAGAGCGCGTGTATGCATATAACGATAACTTCATGGCTACCACCAAAGGCATGAAAGTGCATCATCACCAGGATACGAAGCTCAGCTACAACATCAAGCAGGTCGAAGGCTCGGCAGAGCCACCACAACTGCCAGCGCCAGAAGTGCATCGGCCAACGCAGGAGTTCGCTATCGGCCAGTTGCGCGAGAATGGCCTGAATGTGTGCCTCGGCGTGAGCAAAGAGACTGGTGAGCCGTTTGTGCTCGATTTGATTGACGGGACGCACTACAAATTCATCGGCGCGTCCGGCAAGGGCAAGTCTTGTCTCGCGGGTTCCGTTCTCGACCAAGTTACCACAGTTAACAGCCCCGAACCTGGCGGTCGCTCTGCTCGATGCGGAACACAAAACAAGCAGGCTGTTCGAGAACCTGCCGCACGTGACATCGTTTACCGTTGGCCGCAGGATCATTGATTGTGTTGCGCAAAGCCCCGATGAAGTTGCTGAGCACCTTGGCTACCTGCACAGAGAACTTGATCGCCGCGCAAAGCTGAGCGAGACGGATTTGCAGCGGGAACGTTTCCTGCGGCTCTGTTGCAAAATATTTTGAAGCACGAAATTGAAGAATGCATGTGCAGTATGAGAAGCATCTCTTGAAGAAAGAGGCGCATTTTCTCCCTGTTTTACGAAAAAGAGCAGGTGAAACATCTTTCAATTTGATGAGTTTAAAATTTTTGCAACAGAACCCAAAGAGTGAGCAGACGCCAAGACAATCCTCTGCGCAAGGGAAGTCGTCACATAATTATCCGAACGTGGCTGACACGCCTGGCCGTTGAAAGCATGTGCCAACACTCCTGTGAATGCGTCACCCTGAATTGTCACCGTGAGTATATTCTCCCTCTTCACCTCTTCCACAAAGGGAGTGTAGCTGACCAAGGTGACCCCAGGAGGCGAACTGTCCATAGCAGGAGGCGGTAATTGTCTGCAGATGCCAACGAGCAAGACCAGACCCACGCCTCGGACATTGATACAAGCGTCGTCCCTGAATACGCAGAGATCCAGGGGAGATGAGCTCTGGATGCTCGTATCACCTGGAGGGCCATCCGAATTCTTGCCAGGGCATGTGGGGGCATTGCTCCTCTCAGCCATTGCTCGTTTCATCAATCCAATCACTTAACCTGTGGGAAGCCACCAGCCAGCGCACAAACTCAAGGTGGCGCAGGTCCAGTGATGCTTGATCCATCTCATTGGGCTTATAGCGTCGATAAAATCTCTGGAAGCGACGTATTTCTACTTTCGTGAAGGCAGCTTCGCGCAACAAGACACGCGCTTCTTTGTTGGTAAGATAGTGTATGAACGCTTTCATGATGTCACTCAATTCTCCCTCTGCAGTCCTCTATCGACGCTTCGACCCCGGGTCCCACCTGTTGGGAGAGCGCTGTCCGCTACGCTCGCCAGGCGAAGGTCTGAGACTCGCTCATGCTCAACGCCTTCATTCCGAGCCAGGACCAGATATTGTCAGCGATTGCCGGGCAATGCGACTTCCCGTATCTGTTCTGTGCCAGGCGCATTCCTGTCTGCATGACCACAGGATTACCCATGTGTTCGCTCCCAGCTCTCTCACCTGTTGGGAGAGCTTTTTCGCCCAACGGGGTGTTGAAGCGCGATGAAGGCACTCGCCTATGTACCGATCGCGGGCTGATCATACCTACCATGACCTGCCACTTCCACATACTTCTGCTCCGGTTCTGCGGCGGGAAACTGATCGGGATGCCGCTCATGCCAGGTGCTCCAGTAGGCCCGCACAAAGGTAATTCAGCCTTTGCTGGTGGGTCGCCTGTCAAGCGGCCTATCGTCTCAGATCCTCGTAGTCTAGGGACAAGCCCCCGGCTTTAGCCGTGGGGTCACTTGACGCATTGCCATATCCTCCCTCTGTTAGTTCTTGCTGGAGTTCCTGCAAATAAAGGTGCAGAAAGGCAATACGGCGCTCTGCCATGGCCCGCCCCGTAGCCGTCGTCATCGCATCCTGGAGCTTCAAGAGTTTTGTGAAGAAGTGGTCGAGCAGATAGCGCTGCTCATCCGGAACGCGCCACAGCGCGAACGGGTCGTCAGGATGGTAGGTCCTGGTTTGGGGCCACCGCCCGTGCTTCATGGTCATAGCCCAGCGCATCACCCCACTCGCCCCCTTTCAGGGGTAGGTATTTGAAAAGCAAGCAAGCAAGGAGAGAAAAACAGGTCGAAGAAACAAGGAGAGAAATCCCTTTCTGATACGATGCAAGGTATGAACGTACCGCAGTATCGGAGGAAAGAGATGTCTCATCGGAAAGCATTATCGCAATGGGAAGGGACCGTGTCAATGTATCTGCCCCACTTGAGTCGCCCGCAAGCGCATGTGTTAGCGTTATGGAGCTATGGGCTGGTGCTGGCCAAGTCCTGTGGTATCACGAGCGTGGCGGCCCTGCTGGCTGACCTCATGGGATCATCAGTGTCCACGCTGCGTCAACAACTGCGTGAGTGGTGCTATGATGCCCAGGACAAAAAAGGGGAGCATCGGCAAGACGTGGATGTGACGCTCTGCTTTGGGCCGCTGCTGGGCTGGATTGTGAGCAAATGGCCTGCAAGCGAATGCCGGCTGGCAGTAGGAATGGATGCGACCACGCTGACCGACCGCTTCACGGTGCTCTGCATCAGCGTGCTCTACCGCAGTTGTGCCATTCCGGTGGCCTGGAAGCTGTTGCATGGCGGGGAAAAAGGAGCGTGGGAACCGTATTGGAAAGCGTTGTTTACCTCGCTGCAAGGCCGCGTGCCCAAGCATTGGACAGTGATTGTGCTCGCGGATCGTGGGTTGTATGCTCCCTGGCTCTTCCGTCACCTGATCTCGTTGGGCTGGCATCCGTTCTTGCGCATTAATCTGGGCGGCAAAGTGCGTCCGGTGGGAGCTGAGCGGTTTGATTGGCTGAGTTCGCTGGTTCCCCAAACGGGAAGCGCGTGGTGCGGTCGAGTCGATTGCTTTGTGCAGAGGACCGTGCGCTGTACGCTGCTCGCACGCTGGGAGGAAGGCTACGCCGACGCCTGGCTGGTGCTGACCGATTTGGCTCCCGAGGCAGCCGATGTGGTGTGGTACAGCATGCGGAGCTGGATCGAAGGGGGGTTCAAAGACTCCAAGCGGGGAGGCTGGCAATGGCATCAAACGAAGATGACCGATCCGACACGAGCCAGTCGCTTATGGTTAGCTATCGCGGTGGCGACCTTATGGGTCGTCAGCGTGGGAGGGGAGGCTGATGCCACGCAGCCCTGCAGCGGGTTGGAGGCGTTACCCACATGGCATATCGCGCGTCGCCAGGCCACCAAGCGGTCAAGACCGCGGCTGCAAAGTTGCTTTGCCCAGGGGGTGCGACGGATTTTCGTGGCGGTGCTGGACAGACGACGACTGCCGTTGGGACGCTTCATCCCAGAGCCATGGCCAACGAGGATGCCGCCTCGCAAGCCCTCCAAGAAGGAACGTCTGCTGAAACCGTTTCTGACCATACCACCAGCGGATGTGCCTCCTTTGGCTTCCGAGGCGGTCGCATGAACAAAAACCTACCCGTGAAAGCCACTCGCCCCCAGGCTATCTAAGCGATCCGCGTCATAGAGCACACGCGCTTCAAGGGTCGCAGGCTCAATGCCAAGACGATAGCTATGGGCCAGGATCGCGTGAAAAATCGCGCTCCGGGTCTCGGTGGGCAGGTCAAAAGAAGCCAGCAGATCAGTCGTGAGCACAACGGAGCGTTCCGCGTGTGAGCGCAGAGGGTCGCGGGTCGTACGACCAAGATCATGCAGCAAGGCTGCCATCCCGACGATCAAGCCATCGGCGTGTTCCTGCTCTGCCAGGTGCAGGGCGAGATGATAGACCCGGTGGACATGCTCCCAACCGTGCGCCAGGTCGCTGAAATCGGTGAAGCGAGCCTGCACCTCCGTCGCCACCTTTGCCAGCAGGTAGCTTGCTTGTTCGGTGATTACCATGTTGTAGGTTCCCTCTTAACTCAGCATCTGAGTGTGGCTGCCTGGTACTTTGACTACGACTGGCTGGTCGTTTCGTGGCAGTCGATGTTCGCGCCGCCGTCTGATGTGCAGGTGCCTTCCCTGGCGTTGGTGGTACGTGAAACGTGATCTGCCAGGGAGACAATGCTTCGTACACTTCCCAGATGGTGCAGAAAGTTAAGGAATTGATCTCCGTGATCGCCCAGCTTCCAAGATGAGCCAGGGCATCGGTGATGACCGCAAGCTAGCGTTCATCCTTGTATTTTTGTTGCACTTGGGCAGAGGTTGAGATGACAGGCTCTCCGCTCTCGCCTAACTCTCCCTGCTCTCTGCGCTCCCATCTGGCTTATCAGTGGCTTGAGGCAAAATTTCCTCCAATTTCCCCTGCGCGGCCTGGATGCCGGATACATCTCCCCCACGACCCCGTAGGAGATAGGCGATGCCGACGGCAAGCAGCCCACCGGCGATTGGACCCACGATGTAGACCCAGTAGTGGGAGAAGTCCCAGAGCACCAGATCCGGGCCAAACGAGCGCGCCGGATTCATCGACGCCCCACTGATCGGGCTGGCCCAGAGCCCGGCCAGGATGATGTACGCACCCACCCCGAACGCCGAGATGGGCCCAAGGTTCTGCGCTCTGGAGGCTGTCCCCAGGATCGTGCTCACCAGGCCGGCCGTCAGGACAACCTCCATAATCAACGCCTGCCAGTCGCTGATACCTGGCCCCGGCTCGGTGGCGCCGAGCATGCCCACTCGGCCGAACAATGCTGCCAGGAGCAGGCACGCCAGGGTGGCTCCGACCAACTGGGCGATGATGTAGCCGGGCACGCGCAGCCACGGGAAATCGCCGCGAACGGCAAACGCAATGCTGACCGCAGGATTGAGATGGGCCCCGGAGATCGCTCCCATGAAGAGGATCACAGCCAGGACCATCAGGCCCGGCGCGGTTACCGCCGCTGACCGGCTGATGGCTCCGTTGCTCACCGCGTTGATAGTTCCTCCACCGGCTGCGACGATCACGAGCAAGAACGTGCCCAGGACCTCCGAGAACAGTCGCCGCCACTCATAGGCGGGATTGTCGAAGTTCCTGCGGTTAAATTCCAGTGCAGTCGTGAGGGGGTTCAAGACCGGGCGCTCATGCTGCTCGCGAGAGACGTCTTGACTGCTCATAAGCTTCTCCTTTCTCTTCTGCTGTATGCTACCAAGTTCACAGAGCCACTCATACACTTCAGGAACCAGGTGATAGGCTCTCTCCGGTTCTTTCTACCCGTACGGATGCTGTCGTTTCCCTGGCGTGATGGGTTCGGCCTCGAGCTCCATGGAGGAGATCAGGCTCAAGAGGTGCATGATGCAGTTCAAAAACCCCGAATCACGCACCTCCCAGTGTTCCAGTCGGATAAGCCGATTGCTCCGTCGGAAAATTTGGACGGATTAGTACTTAAGAAGAACTGTAGTCTCAGACATGCGAAATAGCTATTCCCCACCGGGGATAGAAAAGGGGGTAGTTTTGAGCGTTCTGTTCTTTCGCAGGGAAAACGGCAAATGGTTGTCAAGCAATTGCTCTCGTTGTGATAGACGTGTGATTCCATCGCAAGCATTTTGGTAACTGATATGCTAAAAGTGTGATGTGCCAGATGCACTCTAACCAAAGAGGATTGAATATCCTGCCTCCTTCTGTCTTTTGCAGAAGGAGACAGTTCGAGCGTGTCTTGTGCTCAACACCTCTGACAACACGATCATTCCTTATATAGTGTTCTCTTCCCTTGCTTCCTCAGAGACGTATGGAGCATGAGGAACTCAGGTGTTGAGAAAGGCTCACCATCCTGCCCTGTTGAAGACGGTGTTGCATTGTGCGTGAGAAGAACCGGTGCCTTCACAGCCGACGTTCTGGAGTGCTCTCTTGTGAGTGCGCGATACAAAGGGGGGATTTGTATGCACCGCACAATCCCGAGAGTGGAAGGTGGGCGGTTATTCCAGTCTGAGAGAGAGGGTGATCCGATTCTCGTTGGGACCCCTGCCTGGTACGACTGGCTGGAGCAGCAGAGTTCTTTTACGTTCGTCGATCATGCACTCACCTTTACGGCACGCAAGAGCGTGCTGCGTACCAGGGGTTCCTCCTGGAAAGCGTACCGCAGGCGCCAAGGCAAGCTCTACCGCATCCACCTGGGACACTCGCACTCGCTGACCCTGGAGCGGCTGCAAGCCGCTGCACAGGCGTTTGCCAGAGAGCCTGTTCCAGGCGAGCAAGCCAGCGTGCCCTCGAGGCAGCCTGGTGCTTCCAGGCTCCCCATGCCCCCGTCACCGCGCATTGCGCTCGCTGTCGAGCATTCCACTTCTTTGATCCACACCAAACTCTATCGACCACGTCTGGGCAGCGATCTGATCCCCCGACCCCGCCTCTTCGAGCGCTTGAACGCCGGGCTTGGCGGCAAGGTCACGTTGGTGTGTGCTCCTGCGGGCTTTGGCAAGACCACCCTGCTGGTCGAGTGGATGGAGACGATCGATCGTCCCACGGCCTGGCTCTCCCTCGATGAGCACGACGACGAGCTGGCAAGCTTTGTGCGCTCGCTCACGGCTGCCCTGCAACGCGTTTTCCCCGATGCGTTCGGGGCCACAGCCAGCCTGTCCCTGGCACCACGATTTCCAGCCCTTGATTCCCTGGTCGCTCTGTTCAGCAATGATCTGGCCGATCTACCTGAAGACCTGCTCCTGGTGCTGGATGATTATCATCGCATTCGCACGAGCAAGGTGCACAGCTTGCTCGAACTGCTAGTCGAGCATCTGCCTGCCCAGGTGCACCTGGTGCTCTCCAGCCGCTCTGATCCGCCGCTCCCGCTTGCCCGGTGGCAGGCCCAGGGGCACCTGCACGAACTGCGTGGCAGCGACTTGCGCTTTACGCTGGAGGAGACGGAAGCCTTTCTCGCGCGTGTGGTGGGAAGCGTTGCGGCACACGATGTCGCGGGTGCGCTCGAAGAGCGGACGGAGGGCTGGATTGCGATAGTGCACCTGGCGGCTCTTTCGTTGCGTAACGCGCCTGACCAAACGGCGTTCCTGGAAGGGCTTGGCCATACCCCTGACCGCACGATCAGCAGGTACCTGGCGGAGGAAGTTCTCAGCCAGCAAGCGCCAGCCGTGCAGGAGTTCGTCGTCCGGATGTCGCTGTTAGAGCAGTTCTGCGCCGGGTTGTGTCGAGCGGTCATGGGGAGTGATGCCTCGAACGAGCAGGTGCAAGCCACCCTGGAGGGGTTGGAGCGCTCGAACCTCTTTCTGGTGTCCCTGGACGAGCGCCAGGGGTGGTATCGCTTGCACCATCTGTTCCAGGGGTTGTTGCAGCAGCACCTGCAGGAGCGCCTCAGCCAGGAGGAGCTTGCCCTGCTGCACTCGCGGGCGAGTGCGTGGTATGCTGAGCAGGGACTGCTCGAGGAGGCGCTCGAACATGCGCTGGCGGCCGGAGATGTGCCGGGTGCGACGCGGCTCGTGGAAGCACAGTTTTTCTGGGCATTCGAGCAGGAGCGGTCGATGCAGTTGGAGCGCTGGTTGGGCCTGTTGCCGGAGGAGCAGATCCAGGGGAGCCCCGTCCTGCTTATCGCAAGGGCGTGGATGGCACAGGTCCATGGGCAGCTCACTGACTTTCCGCGCTTACTGTCGGCTGCCGAGCAGCTCTTAGAGAGCAACAGCAGCGATGCAGGAGAACCGGACAACGCTCAGACCAGGATCCTGCGTGCAATGATTGCGATGTTCTGGAGCGTGTTCCAGTACTTTACCGGGCAGGTGCAGGCGAGCCTGCAGAGCGCCCACCCCGCGCTGGAATGGATCACGCCAGGTGAGGCGTATGTAGCGAGTCTCGCCCTCTTATTCGTGTCACTCTCCAGACAAGCTACCGGGCAGGAAGAGCTAGCGCTCGCCCAACTGCAACAAGCGCTGAGAGACCACTCGACGCAACGGAACAACATTGCTCGCCTGCTCTTTGCGCAGGGGGCGGTGTATCTGGTTGCAGGCAAACTGCACCAGGCGGAACACACTGCACGACACCTACTCCGGCTGGCACAGGGGGCCGATCTGACATTGAGCCAACATTTTGCCCACTGGTTGCTGGGGGTGGTGCATTACGAATGGGACAAGCTGGATGCGGCGGTGTACCACTTCTCAACCGTGCTCGCCAATCAGCACCACGCGAACTTTTGGGCGGTGCGGGACGCCATGTGCGGCTTAGCTCTGGCGTATCAAGCCAGGGGGTTGGGCAAAGAGGCGCAGGAGACCGCTCGCGCTCTGCTTGAATTGGTGCAAGAGCAGCACAACATGGGTGAGCTGATGGCGGCCTATGCCTTCCTTGGACAGCTGTCGCTGGTGCAGGACGAGGAGGAGGAGGCCTCGCGGTGGCTCGAGTTGGCGGGGGAACAAGAGGCGCTCAGTCCGATGCCGTTCTTGGTGGATCTACCTCTCATCAAAGCGCGTTTGTTGCTTGCCAGAGGTGACTCTGCGAGTGTGGCAGGAGGGCAAGCGCTGCTCACCCACCTCTTGCAGCAGGTCGAAGCCATGCACTCGACCCGCAAGAAGATCAAGGTGTTGGCCTTGCAAGCGTGGGCCTACGATCTACAAGGTCGGGAGACTGAGGCGCTCGAGGTGCTGGAACAAGCACTTGCCCTGGGGCGTCCCGGTGGGTTCATCCGCACCTTTGCCGATCTGCCGCCACTGCTGAAAGTGCTGGCGGAGCTGCGCAGGCGCAGAAAGGAGCAAAAGGTGCCCGACAACCAGCTGGACGCCTATCAGCAAGCTATCCTGGTGGCGATGAGCCCGGCGCCCACGCAGGCCGTGTCAACGAAAGAGCTGATGCGGCAAGAGGGCCTGGAACCCTTAACCGAGCGCGAGCTGCAGGTCCTGCACTTGCTCGAAAAGGGCCTCACGAACAGGGAGATTGCGTGCGAACTGGTGGTCACGCCCGACACGGTCAAGTTGCATACCAAGCATGTCTATCGCAAGCTCAGCGTGAATAATCGGCAGACGGCCATCACCCTGGCCAGAGCGCTGGGCCTGCTGGCTGCAACCTGAGTCTGGGCATACTCGCGTCTCCTCACAACCGACGGGGTTGGAGCAGCGCATGAGAGCTGAACCACACGAGGTGGGAGGAATTGGGAGCACGTGACACGAGAGATGAGAGCAGTTCCCACTGCGCGAGCCTGCTGCGGGTGTGCGCCACTGCACACGAGACGTGCGGTGGGCTGCTTGTGCGCCCGCCTCTCCACTGCACCACGCAGCGGAGAATACCAGCAAAATCCACCAAATCTATCCCCTTTTCTATCCCCTCTGGGGTATAGCTTTCGCGCGCATCTTCGGCTAAAGTGGTTCTTAGGAGGATTCCTTTGATTGTTGCGTATTGACTCACCGAGAGGAGCAGCGTGAGTTCCTAAAGGAACGTACCATGGAAAAATACCGCCCAGGCGCCAGTATGATAGAACCGGCGCTCTACCGGATCTGCATCCAGGGCATCCTGGACAAGAATTGGTCCCATTATCGCGGTGGGATGACGATCGAGCACGGTAGCGATCCGCATCGTCATGCGGTGACGATCATGACGGGTCGATTGGTGGACCAATCTGCATTGGTTGGTCTGCTCATTTCGCTGCATGACATAGGTTGTCCGATTCTTTCGGTGGAGCGCATGGAAGCAGAATTTTGACAGTTGCCAAAATCTGTCACAGGAATGATACATCGAGCATGGACAAGCATGTGCAGACGGCAGTACAACGAGTAGTGTTTTTTACGTATTTCTCTTCTACAGAACCAGCACAAAGTGAGGACAAGATTATGAAAGCAGTCGCCGTTTTTCCGGCCACCAAAGAGATCAACGTCATTGATATCGAGGTTCCTCAGATCAGCGAGCCTGACCAGGTCAAACTGCGCATGCTCGACGTCGGCGTCTGCGGCACCGACAAAGAAATCTGCTCATTTCAGTATGGCAAGCCACCGGCGGGCTCCGACTACCTGGTCATCGGCCATGAGTCACTCGGGGAGGTGATGGAGGTCGGTCCGGCGGTCAAGCGCGTGAAGGTAGGCGACCTGGTGGTGACGACGGTGCGCCGGCCATGCTCATCGTCCGCGTGTCAACCCTGTCGCTCCGGCTACCCGGACTTCTGCCGCACCGGTGAATACACCGAACGCGGCATCATGGGGGCGCATGGCTTTATGACCGAGTTCGTGGTCGATGCCGAGCGCAACATGCATGTCGTACCGCCAGAGCTGCGCGATGTGGCGGTGCTGACCGAGCCGTTGACGATCGGCGAGAAGGCCAAGGAACAGGCTCAACTGATTGTGCGTCGCCTGCCGTGGCTCAACCCCGACCTGCCCATGGCCGCGCAAGCCTCGCACAAGTTACAAGGGGTTGTCCTGGGCGCCGGCCCGGTCGGGCTGCTGGGAGCGATGATGATGGCCGCGGTGGGTGCTGACATCTATGTCTACGCGCTGCCACCCGCGCCCAATCCCGCCTCCGCGATTGTCGAGGCGATCGGGGGGACGTATGTCTCCAAAGGGAATATCTCCGAGGAGCAGCGCAACGCGCTGCTGGGCAATGTCGACATGGTCTACGAGGCCACCGGGGTCTCCTCGCTCGCCTTTGAGGCCTGGCAGATCCTGGGTCCCTACAGTACCTTCGTCTTTACCGGCGTCCCCGGCCACCATGCACCTGCGGAGGTCGATACCGATACCCTGATGCGCAACATTGTGCTCAAGAACCAGGTCATTATGGGAACGGTGAACGCCAGCCCCGTTGCCTTTGACGGGGCCATTGCTGACCTGGGCATCTTTCACCAGCGCTGGCCCGACGCCCTGCGCGCGGTCATCACGAGCCGCTCGCCCGTTGAGGACGCACACGACGTGCTGCTGGGCAAAACCGGCGGCATCAAGAACGTGATCTCCTTCGCGCCTGCCAGTGTCCCATCCGCCAGGAGCTAGCTATTGATTGCCCTGTCATATTGGAGAGAAGAACACCATGGATAAGCAAACGACGCAGACCCGTGTGCCGGAAGCGGTGACGAATGGAGCAGCACCTCCGGCCAGTATGCCACATGTCGTAATCGTGGGGGGTGGTTTTGGCGGGCTCGCGGCGGCCAAAAAACTGGCCGACCAGCCGCTGCGGGTGACGGTGATCGACCGCACAAATTATCACCTCTTTCAGCCGATGCTCTACCAGGTCGCCACCACAACGCTCGCGCCCGGTGACATCGCCACCCCCATTCGCGACATCCTGCGCGGCCAGGTGAACACGAACGTGGTGATGGCCGAGGTCAGCGGAGTGGATACCCGCCAGCAGCTCGTGCTGCTCAGGGAGAGCGTCCCCGTGCACTACGATTACCTGATCCTCGCCACTGGCGCCGCCACCAACTACTTCGGCCATTCCGAATGGGAACGGATCGCACCCGGGATGAAATCGCTGGATGACGCCATGACGCTGAAAAACGACCTGCTTAGCGCGCTGGAGGCAGCGGAGCGCGAGCCGGATGAGGAGAAGCGCAAAGCCCTGTTGACGCTGGTGCTGGTGGGTGGTGGACCAACGGGCGTCGAGCTCGCGGCGATGCTTGTCGAAAGTATCCGCAAATTCAAGTGGCGCAACTTCCAGCGAGTGAACGCCAGGGACATCCGCATCGTGCTGGTTGATGGCGGAGAGCGGCTGATCGCGTCGTTCCACCCCGTCCTCTCCAGCAAAGTGCAGCGGCGTTTGCTCACACGCGGGGTGGAGATCCACCTGGGCGCCCAGGTCAAAGCGGTAAACGACAAGGGTGTGCTGCTGGGCGATGCGTTTCTGGCCGCCGCAAATGTCATCTGGGTCGCGGGCGTCAAGGCCTCGCCGGCCGGCGCGTGGCTGCAGGCCGAGACCGATCGTGGGGGACGGGTCAAGGTCCAGGCTGATCTCTCTGTGCCGGGCCACCCCAACATTTTTGTGATCGGGGATACGGCCTGTGTGATGCAGAAGGGCAAAGCGCTGCCGGGAATTGCTGAGCCCGCGCTGCAGGGTGGGCACTATGCGGCCGCTGTGATCGCTGACTGGGTGGCCGGCAAGGACCATCACAAGCCATTCACGTACGTTGATGAGGGCTCGCTGGCCATCGTGGGGCACACCTATGCCATTTTTGAACGCTGGCCGCTGCGCCTGGCCGGCCACCTGACCTGGCTGCTGTGGCTGTTCGTGCACATCTACTTCCTGATCGGTGCGCGCAATCGCATCGTCGTCTTTGCGAGATATGCCTGGGCCTACCTGAACCCGTTGGAGCAGAGCCCGGGGGCGCGCATCATCTTCGTTGAACAGCCGCTGCGCACGTTTGCTGAGGAGGGCGCTGGAGACCACCCGGCATCGCAGGCGCCTGGCGTCACGAGCAGAGTCCCGTAGCACGCTGGTGTATGTTTGAGATAGGAGGATGTTGTATGTAGAGTTTACTGGACGTGTTACGTGATTCATTCACACTGGTTGATCGCTGCAGGGGGGAACAGGCTCCTCGCAGGGGAAAAGCCCGTTCTGGAGATGTAATCTCGCATGCAGTAGTACGCTAGATGCGGCGCTCAACATTTTTACTGTGAACCGGCAATTCGCATACTAAGGAGAGAAATATTGTGACCACGACGGAACACGACAGACTTCAAGCAGCGCAGCAACCTGAGCAGGAGTGGTATCGCTGGGGGCCCTATCTGACTGAGCGCCAGTGGGGAACCGTCCGCGAGGATTATTCGCCCTCTGGGGACGCCTGGGATTTCTTATCCCATGACCAGTCCCGCTCATACACCTATCGCTGGGGTGAAGATGGCCTGATGGGCATCAGCGACGACCAGCAGCAGCTCTGCTTCGCCCTGGCCCTGTGGAACGAGGCCGACCCGATCTTGAAGGAGCGCCTCTTTGGCCTGACGAACTCGGAGGGCAACCACGGCGAGGATGTCAAGGAGTATTATTACTTCCTCGACAACATCCCGACCCATGCCTACATGAAAGCCCTGTACAAGTATCCCCAGCGTGCCTTTCCCTATACCGATCTGGTCGCCACCAATCGCAATCGAGGCCGTCATGAATTTGAATACGAGCTGATGGATACCGGTATCTTCGCGGAAAACCGCTACTTCGATGTCACGATGGAATACGCCAAAGTGAGCCCGTTTGACCTCCTGATGCGTGTGAGCGCCACCAATCGCGGACCGCAGGCAGCGCCCCTGCATGTCCTGCCGACGCTCTGGTTCCGCAACACCTGGGCCTGGGGTTATGACGACCGCCGGCCGGTGCTGAGGGCCGTCGGTCCCGCAGCAGGGCCAGGCGAGCGCCTGGTGCAAGTGCAGCATCCTGAGGTGGGCAACTACTGGCTGGCCTGCCAGGGGACACCCGAGCTGCTCTTTACCGAGAATGAAAGCAATACCCAGCGGCTGTGGGGCGTCGCGAACCGCGCGCCGTTCGTCAAAGACGGGATTCATGAAACGGTCGTCAAGGGGGCACGGGACACCGTCAATCCCGCAGGGCACCGGCACGAAAGTCGCGGCCCACTACAGCGTCATCATCGAGCCAGGGGCAAGCGAGACGTGTTCTGCTGCGCCTGTCGCCCGGCCAGCAGAGCGATCCCTTCGCCGGCGCCGCGGAGTTATTCGCCACACGCATCGCCGAAGCCAACGAGTTTTATCGCGAGATCAGCACCGCCAGACAGAGGATGAGCGCGCGGTACAGCGCCAGGCGCTCGCCGGCCTGCTGTGGAGCAAGCAGTTCTACTACTATGATATCGATCAATGGCTGCGCGGGGATCCGGCCGGGCCACCACCACCGCCCCAGCGTAGCCGCAATCAGGGCTGGAAGCACTTGAGCAACAACGATATCATCCTCATGCCCGATACCTGGGAGTACCCCTGGTACGCCGCCTGGGACCTGGCCTTCCATTGCATTGCCATGGCGCTGATCGACCCGGCTTTCGCCAAGAGGCAGCTGCTGTTGATGCTGCACGAGCGCTATATGCATCCCAATGGCCAGTTGCCCGCCTACGAATGGTCCTTTAGCGACGTCAACCCACCTGTGCACGCCTGGGTGGCCTGGCGCATTTACATGCAGGAGAAGGAGCGCACGGGGACGGGCGATACCGCCTTCCTGGAGCACATCTTCCAGAAACTGATGCTCAACTTCACCTGGTGGGTCAACCGCAAAGACGCAGCGGGGAATAACGTCTTTGGAGGTGGCTTCCTGGGGCTGGACAACATTGGTGTCTTCGACCGCAACATGACGCTGCCGGAAGGCGCGGTGCTGGAACAGGCCGATGGCACGGCCTGGATGGGCATGTTTGCGGCGATCATGCTTGCCATCGCCCTGGAGCTGTCCCGCACCAACCCGGTCTACTATAACATGGCGGCCAAGTTACTCGATCACTACCTGTACATCGCCGATGCTATCTACGGGGGGGCCGAGAGTGGGATCGGGCTCTGGGACGAGGAAGACGGCTTTTTCTACGATAAGATTAGTACGCCTGATGGCCGCAAGATATCGCTGAAAGTGCGCTCGCTGGTCGGGCTGCTGCCACTGCTGGCCATGGAGACGTTTCCAACCGAGCAGGCCGCACCTTTTATCGATGAACGCATGCGCTGGTTTATAGGGAACCGCCCCTATGTCTCTCGCCTGATCAAGCGCTGGCAGGATACCGCGAGGCAGGCCAGTATAAAGATGTCATGATGCTGGCGATGGTGCGTGGGAATGACCTGCGCAGTCTGCTCATATACTTGCTGGACCCGCAGGAATTCTTCAGCGACTATGGCATCCGCTCGATCAGCAGGTATCATGCCGCCCATCCCTATGTGGCGAATTTTCCGAGATATGGGACCTTTACGGTCAATTACGAGCCGGCCGAATCAAGCACCGGCGCCTTCGGCGGGAATTCCAACTGGCGCGGGCCGATCTGGTTCCCCATCAATTTCCTGCTGGTCGAGGCGCTGCAGAAATACCATCGTTTCTACGGGGATGAATTCAAGGTGGCAGATCCGAGTGGCTCAGGCCAGCCGGTGACGCTTGGGCAGGTCGCTGATGACCTCTCGCGCCGCCTGACGCGCATTTTTTTGCGTGATGAGCAGGGTCGACGGCCGGTGTTTGGCGGCAACATGACCTTCCAGAACGACGAGCACTGGCGCGATTACGTCCCCTTCCATGAGTACTTTCACGGAGATATCGGGGCGGGAGTCGGGGCCAGCCACCAGACCGGCTGGACGGCCGTGGTCGCCAATCTGCTCGAGCAGACCCAGGTAGAAGCGGCAGCGGAGCAGGCGGCCGGTGAAGCCCATACGGGTGCGTAGAAGCTTGTATGGGCCTGGTGCGAGCGCTCAGCTAGCTTCGGGGAGCTACTGTTGCAAAAATTTTAAGCTCATTAAAATAGAGAGTGTAATAACGGCGAGAGTACATTTTACAAAGAAAAGAGGTAAAATTTCTACGCGTTTTACCCGTAAAGATTTGAGCATATGCTTTTTCTGATGAGCTTAAATTTTTTTTGCAACACTACCCATCTCCCAGCCTGGTTTCTTCGTGCAAAAACAGGAAACCGGTATTTCGTATTTTGCACCCGACTATCGTCGTTCAACCGTGTACGGGAAATGAAAGGAGCACGTCCTATGACCAAACCATTTAAGGGGATCGTCAACCTGGATATCCGCGACTCCAAGCCCGACTGGGAGCCATACGAGCAGCCCAAGGCGCCGGAAGGCGCGCCCAATGTCCTCTACATCGTCTGGGATGACGTGGGCTTTGCCGCGATGGAGCCGTGGGGTGGACTCATCGAGACCCCCAGCATGAACCGCCTGGCACAGGGTGGTCTCACCTACACTAACATGCACACCACGGCGCTGTGCTCGCCCACGCGCGCCTGCTTGATGACCGGGCGCAACCATACCACCAACGGCATGGCCTGCATCTCAGAAGCAGCGATCGGCTTTCCCAACGCCAATGGCCATATTCCGTTCGAGTGCGCGACCGTCGCTGAGATGCTCAGTGAGCGTGGCTTCAACACCTACATGCTTGGGAAGTGGCATCTGTGCGCCGAGGATGAGATGAACATGGCCTCGACCAAGCGCAACTGGCCGGTAGGACGCGGCTTCGAGCGTTTCTACGGCTTCCTGGGCGCCGAGACCAACCAGTGGTATCCCGACCTGGTCCATGATAACCACCCGGTTGACCAGCCCAGCAGCCCGACGGAGATGGATCGGAAGAAGGCTACCACTTGTCCAGCGACATTGACGGACAAGGCCCTGGAGTTCATCCACGACGCCAAAGCCATCGCGCCCGATCGACCTTTCTTCATGTATTTCTGCCCTGGCGCCTGCCACGCGCCGCATCACGCGCCCAAAGAGTGGGCTGACAAGTACAAAGGGAAATTCGACATGGGCTACGAGCGCTACCGCGAGCTCGTGCTCGAGCGCCAGAAGCAGATGGGCCTTGTCCCGCAGAACACCGCGTTGTCGCCAATCAACCCGATTGGTACGCCGGCCGAGACGAAGAGCCCGATGGGTAGCCTTTCCCAGCCTTGGATTACGCCAAGCCGTGGGACGCGCTGCCGGAGAACGAAAAGCAGTTGTACCGGCGCATGGCCGAGGTGTATGCGGGCTTCCTCAGCTACACCGATCACCAGATCGGCCGGATCATCGACTTTCTGGAGCAGTCGGGCCAGCTCGACAATACGCTCATCATCGTGATCTCCGACAACGGCGCCAGCGGTGAGGGTGGCCCCACCGGCTCGGTCAACGAGAACAAAATAGCCAACGGCGTTCCCGATAGCCTGGAGGAGAACCTCAAGTACCTGGACGTGCTGGGCAGCCCACTCACCTACAACCATTACCCCAGCGGCTGGGCCATGGCGTTCAATACGCCGTTCAAGATGTGGAAGCGCTATACCTACAACGGTGGCATCTGCGATCCGTTTCTGATCTCCTGGCCGAAAGGGATCAAGAGCCGTGGCGAGGTGCGCCACCAGTACCACCATGCCATCGACATCGTGCCGACGATTCTCGATGTCGTGGGTATCGAAGCGCCAGAGGTGGTCAAGGGCTATACCCAGCACCCCATCGAGGGTGTCAGCATGCGCTCAGCTTTGACGACGCGCAAGGCCCCCACGAGCAGGCAGACCCAGTTCTACTCGATGCTCGGGTCGCGCGGCATCTGGCATCAGGGCTGGAAGGCGGTCACGACGCACCCGACGGTCGCCGGCTGGGGCAACTACACGAAGGACACCTGGGAGCTCTACAATACAGTCGAGGATCGCTCCGAGAGCCACAATCTCGCCGCGCAGTACCCGGACAAGCTCCAGGAGCTGATCAATCTGTGGTTTTCCGAGGCGGGCAAATACCAGGGCATTTCCCCTGGATGACCGCGCGGCCGTCGAAATTATGTTGACCCCGCGCCCGCAAATGACCAAGCCGCGCGACCGCTATATCTATTACCCGAACACAGCCGAGGTGCCCGAGTCACAAGCGGTCAATATCCGCAATCGCTCCTACGCGATCAGAGCCGAGGTCGAGATCCCAGCTGGTGGTGCCGAAGGGGTCATCTTCAACCATGGGAGCCGCTTTGGCGGCCACGGCCTCTATATGAAGGACGGCAAGCTGCATTACCTCTACAACTGGCTCGGCGACATCGAGCAGAAGGTCAGTTCCAGCCAGCCGGTGCCGGCCGGGGCCGTGACCCTCTCTGCCATCTTCACCAAGGAGGGAGAGAACCCGCCGCACGTCGCCAATGGCACGCTGGCCCTCTACATCGACAACGAGAAGGTGGGCGAGATGAAGATGAAGACCCAGCCAGGCAAGTTCTCAATTGCTGGCGAAGGGCTGACCATCGGGCGGGGAAGTGGCGAACCGGTCACGAGCGACTGGACGTTTGCGTGGCCCTGGACGTTTACCGGCACGGTCAAGCGAGTGGTCGTGGATGTCAGCGGGGAGGTGAACATCGATCTCGAACGGGAAGCGCATTCGATGCTCATGCGTGAGTAACCTCGTAGCAATCTGACCTCTCGTGCTCGTGTGCGTGGGCAGGGTACCTGTCCCATTGCCCACGCGCACGTGATACCCCTCACGAACAGTTCAGCATCGACACGCACATTGGGGAGTGCGTCGATGCTACGCGGGAAAGTATTTCTTCACGACACCAATGAGCGCAGACTGGTCTGCCAAACGACCCGTCAGGATCGTCATCGAACCATCATGTGGATCATTCGTATGCTCGATCGTCATGCTCCCGTGATCCTCGGACCGATTCTGTGTCCAGGGTGCCCAGGACAGTGATCCAGTACATTGCCGGTACAAACAAGCTCCTTCGCGAGTAGCATTGTTCCATCGCACTCTCCCTGGATCCCTGGTAACTGACGCTGTTACGCTCGGTGGGCCATACGGCAACCATCATCGGAATGCTCAAGGCAGCAGGTGCCTGCCACACGCAGGATGTGTCTCTCATGAGACAGCCTCGAAGCTCAGATGATGCGTGGTCCTCAGCGAGTTCGAACGCCTTGGTGATACGGCCGGCTGCAGAAGCAACATGCGTAGTACTGATGACAGGCACGATCGTACACAAGAGGGAATTAGTGCTGATTTCCCCACCGCTTCGCCAGTACGCTCAGATCTGATTCCCTCTTGCTTGCTCTTACACGCCGGTTTGGGCTTGCACGCGCCCCTCTTTGATAGCAGCAAGGAGAGCGGCATGGTCGCGTTCGGCCTGGTCCGCATACACCTCGGCAAACGAGGCAATGGCCTGGTCGAACACATCCCTGTTACCCAGGTAGCCGCCAATCTGTGCAGGGTCGCTGGTGCGCGCACGCGCGCCTCACCCGGGCGCGCGCGAGGGTATTTTATTTATTTTTCAATTTTATTTTTTAAATAAAATCAGAGAAAAAATAAAATAAAAAATCCGGGCCAATCCCCTACCAGATGACCCGGACTTCTGTTACATACTTGGTGCGATATACTACCTCCTTCTGAACTGGCACGCCCGATCAAAGCGCATGGCAAAGTTGAAGCCGTCTACAAACCCATCGCGGTATCTGTTCTCGCGGCGCTCGTGACGCAGGTAGCGATGTTCACGGAAGATGCGGCAGAAGCGATCTCCGGCCTCCCGACCTTCACGGAACCCTACAAAGTACCCACGATCACGATCCGCGACTATGTGTGTCACGGCAGCCGGAGCAACGCTCGCTGCGCTTGCCGGAGCCGCTGTAAACGCAGACATCCCTACAAGCACGCCCAGCAGCGCCAACCCTACTAACAGAACACGGAGCCTATGCATAGTAAAAACCCCTTTCTGAGAGCGACCATGCTCTCACTCTTTCACAATCGGCATTGTCCAGCATACCAACAGAGCCAAACTGAGCTATATCTAGCACATCCCAGCAATATTCACCTATGTAGTGAAACTGAGTACGATTTTCACCATAAAGACCAGCGCCGCGTTGTAATATATAGACGACAGCAAAAAGAAAAGGCCCAGGAGACGGGCCTATTTTATTTTATTTTTGTTTTTATTTAAAAAATAAAATGAGAAAAAATAAAAAATAAAATAAAAACCTTCCGCTGCCTACGAAAATGCGCTATACTGCTCTCAGGAACCAGGCGACCAGAGAAAGTGAGGACCAGATGGCGCGCACACTCCGACCAGAGGATGGTATCCGCCACCTCAGCGATGAAGAACTGCTCACCTACCAGAGCACTGTGCAGGAACACTTCTCCAAGCATGGAGCAACCGGCGCTCTCTCGTTCACGCTTGATGGCAATGAGCTGACGTTTACCGTTACGATTGACACGCATGTGATCGCAGAAGTCAAAGGTGTGTTGCACTGCCTCAACCCCGATTTTTTGACACATCTCCGCCACAGAAGAAGTACGCAGCAAACTTTTACAGATGCTTGTGATCAACCAGGATATGTTCGGGCAGATACAGGTGACTGTGAATAGTGTTGATATTCCCTGTGCTGGTGGCGTCTTTCACTGCCGCGATGTACGACTCAGATATACCGCCCCTGTTCCCAACATCTTTACTGCACAGCGTTTCTAGTTTTCTCAAAGGATGATGTATGCCACAGCTCAAATCCCCGTTCAGCCATGCTCTTGTTCACACGATCGTCGGTCTGGTTGTGGGCGCGCTAGTGATCGCGCTCCAAGAAGCCCTGGTCTATCTCGCGCAGGCTGCCTCCCCTGATCTCGCGACCATCGGCAGAGAGGCTGCTCTTATCTTCGTGATTGCGCTCGGTCATGGTGCCTTTCGCTATATCGAGGCCAATAGCGATCCCATCTATAAGTTCGCTGCCGGTGCTGCCGACCAGGCGCTCACGAGCGAGCAGGCCAAACTGGTGCCCGATGGTACCAAGGGCGATCTTGCGCCTCCGGCGGTGTCATAATGCGACATATCCCGCACAATGCCAACCTTCTTCATCAGGCCGAACTCAAAGCAGCCGGCTTTAATACACTGATTGCGGTGACGCTTACCAAGTGGGTTGGCACCATGATCTGCGCCTACGTGTTCTCGCTACTCGCGATTGCCGGGTTTCCATTTGGCTCAACATCGATCCCGCAGTACGTGCAGTGGGTTTCACAAACCTTTATCCAACTGACGATGCTCTCGGTGATCATGGTCGGCCAGGCTATTCTCAGCCGCAACCAGGAGCTTCAGGCCGACGAACAGTTCAAGTTTGTGAAGCAGATTTACGATGATATCGAACACATCAAGTCCCAACTAGCCGAGTTGCATAACGAGCCTACGGCAACATTGCAGCCCGACCACTGATCTGCTATACTGAAAGTAACACTTCACTTTAAATCACCCCTCACATAAACCTCTAACGCCACCGAAACCATCATTTTCTATCGGTTTTTTGACGTATGACCCACATTCCGCAGCTTGCATTTGCATTTTTCGCAATATCATTCGTAGAGAGGTTCAGAATGGAGAGCTTATTTACAGCCCTGCAATAATGGAATGGCTTCCCACCTCAACCCGAGAAAAAACTGTGGAATGTGGGTTCTGTCGTGAAGTTCGCCCATGAACACAGCAGGCGTACTCTGTCGATGGGCAAACTTCATCACCCCTCTACTGCTTCCTATTTTTCTTCCGCGACAGCTTCGCCATCTTGCTCTTCGCTTTCTTCTGGGTAGCCTTCTCCTTGTGAGCCACCTTAGAGGAAACCGGAGCGAAAGTTACCTCAGCAGAACTAGACGGCCACAGTCTCTCTCCCCGCTTCCTTGCTCGCTTCTGAGCCACCTCCTCCGCCGACTTCAACCCCAACTCGACCTGCACATCCTCCCAATCCCCCATCACCATCGGATCGACATGCCCCTCAGCAAAAGCCCGCTCGATCAGCGGCGCTGCCGCCTTCGCTCCCAATTCCACCAGCGCCAGAATGAGAAACCCATTCACATCTGGCTCGTTCTCCTCAAACCGTTCCAGCCGCTCTTCAAGAATGATAATACACTCACCCCTGGCATCAGGCCATCTCGTCCCTATCTCTTCAATGCTGCTCATCACGCTCGTCCGTGAAGAATCTGTATGCGAGAGGTCCGCCAGATAGGCTGCGAGTGCGGGAAGTGCTGCTGGCCCGATCAGGCCAAAAACTTCTGGCAGTTCCTCATGGACCCCATCATCCTCTTCCAGCCTATCGAAGAGCTCGAGCAGGGGCTCAACCGCTTCCACCGCACGCAGTTGCCCAAGCGCACGCCAGGCATGCACCGGCGCCCAGACCTCTGGGTTCTCTGCAGCGGCCTCGTGTAATCCCTCATCCGTTGCTATCTGGATCAGATCAGGAACCTGTTCTGTCCCCATCCCTAGCTCCCGGTAATCAGGCCACTCATCCGGCCTTATCCGATCACTCTCACCATACGTCAGCAACTGATCCACCGGTGGCTGGTAGCGAGTTTGACTGTCTCCCTCCATATTAATCTCCTCCATACTCAACTCCTCACTCTCCTGAGATCTGCTGGAAGACGCGTTCCAAGCTGATTTCCCCTCACCACTCTGCTCCGTGGCCAGCCCACATCAAGAAGTGATGGATGAGATCTTCTTTCTCTGCCAGCCCTTCTGAGAGGGAAGCTCAGCTCCTCATTTGCTTACGCCCTTTGAGCGAAGCCTCCTTTGAGAGCATGCTTGAGCTTGCCGCTTCGTTTCAACCACGAGAGTGCCACCTTCCACAGGTTCACCCCGGGACTTTATAGATGTTTTCGTAGATGGGCCCCAGGAGGGTCAAGACGAGCTGATGCATGGGTTGCAGGCGCAAGACAAGAGACTGGGAGCCCGCTGCAGACTGCACATGCAAGAATTCAACGCCCTCAAAACACTGGAAGATCCAGCGCATGGTGGGACGGGCTGTCGGTTTGTTGAGTTGATCAGGAATGGTCTGCTTCGTTTCGGCTAAGCGCACTCGCAGTCGGTGTTCGGCCAAACGGTAAACCAACAAACAGAGCACCATGATCAATCCGAGCGCGATAATACGCTCCGGCTTTTTGAGGAAGACAGAGGAGGAAAGGCGCGAGCGGATCCTTAAGAAAACGGAAGCCGCGCTCCACACTGCCTTGCTCTTTGTAGGTGGTCACGAGTTCCTCGTCGGAAAGCTCTGCCGCGTCGAGCACGTTGGTCGCGACGATGAAGCAGGCCCGACGGCGCACTTCTTGTTCAACGCGCGCCTGATTTACCTGCACGGTCGCCACCATTTGCCACTCGTGGGCCACAGGGGAAGCTTCTTTGCGGGGACGTCCACGGCTTTCGTAGCACGGATGAGCTAGCAGGCTGCTTTCGAGGTCGAACCAGGTGGGCAGGGCCTTCACCTCGCGATGCAGGGCTGCTCGTGCGTCGGCCTCACAGGCAAAGCGCTGGTTCCCCAGATGCCAGAGCCGCTGCTCCCAACTCTGCTGGGTTCGCTTCACGTGTCGCTGCATCGTCTCTTGGGCTCGCTGCTCTCCCGCTGCTGTGCGCACGAGGACCCAGCGTTCCGTGCCCTGTGGAAGGGTCAGCTGGCGGCTGATCCAGTGCGTCTGCTGATCGGCAGCACTCTGCCAGTGCGCCACCTCTTGCGCGAGAAACGCCTTGGCTTCCGTCAAGGTCTCGGGCACCCGGCTCACCCACTTGATCCTGGCTGCCGCGAAGCGGCGCATATTCGCCTCACTGTACACGCCGCTATCGGCTATGTAGAGACTTGGCTCCTCATCAGCCTGGCGCAGTCGCTCTTGGAGAGCCTCGACCGCAGTCACCAGCGTGGTCTTATCACTGCTGTTGCCATTCAGCGGGCGTAGAAACAAGGGCACATCGCCCTCGTGGGTGGTCGCCAAGGCCAGCATCCACTGTGTTAAATCAGCACGATGATCTCGCGAATAGCCGTAGGTGATGGCAAGCGTGCTCGCATCCAGATCGCCAGCTTCCTTGGCTCCAGCGTACTCCCCGCTGACTGAGAATGAGGTGGTATCCACATGCACGTGCCGTGCCTGGATCCCGAACACTCGTCGCGCTTGCAAGGCGATGCCTGCGAACAGCTTGGTGGGATCGTTTTCATAGAGCCAATCCAAGGTGCGCCCCAGACAATCATCGTTGAGCAGCTCAGCGGTGATGCCCGGCCCCAGAAGATGCTCAACGGGTTTGTTAGCAAAAAACTGCGGCACCAGGTACAAGCGCCGATTACTGAAGCCCAGTCCGTTCAAAATCATTGCGACGGTGGCCGTGCCGACGCTCACCTGTTGCAGTCTGTTGCCTGCTTGGGCCTCCAGATAGCTGGCCAGCCCAATCTCCCGGCAGACGCCTGCCACAATGCCTAGATGATCCAAGCGCTCATTCGTATAGGTCTCGGTTGATAACATGAGGTCTCCTCTCTGATGCCAGACCTCATGCTACCAAATATTTCTAAAATCGTCCACCAGCCTTGCGGAATGTGGGGTATGCGCCAGAATGCCGCCGCAAAGCCGCTGAGAAGCGCTTCGCGGGCAGTGTTATAGGGTGCTCCTCAAGGGGTCAATAGCGTTGAAGGGCTCTCGCGGCCGCGAGAGCCCTTCAACGCTGGCCAGGCACACAGCGGCGTCAGACGCTGAAGGCCGAGCGGATCCCGCCACCAATCAGGAAACAGACCAGGATGACCAACGAGAAAATAATGCCGAGCGCTACAACCCAGTCGGCGCTCTGCCAGAAACTCGGCTGGGGCGCGGCCAGGGCAAGGCTGCTGCCAAGCAGGTTGAGAAATTCAAGCGCCAGCGTTGCCCAGTAGGCCCAGAGCCTCAGGGTCCAGAGCCCCCAGGCCAGAACGAAGAGGATCAGCCCCTCGACAAGCCAGGTCACCGATACGACGTCTACAGCCCCCGCCAGTGAGGTACCGGCAAAGGCATTGACCTTGCCCCCCGTGATAACGGCCACCAGGGCGAGGATACCCAGGATAAGCAAAAGCAGGCCATGTAAGCCCATCAGAAGTGATATGATCGAGACCAGGGCCGGGCGTTTGCGCGGGACATCCAACCAGTTCTGCATAAGCTCCTCCAACCAGACGAAATGAACGCGTCTTCAATCAAAAAGAACCAGTTGGAAGTATAGCTCAGCACACGCGAAAGCACATCCCACAAACGAGCTAACTTGCCCTCCCCCTAAAGGTAACGCCTGCTCTCATCCTTTGGAGCGAGACTTGACGCATATTCTTTTTCATCGTTACAATGAAGGATAGCGCACGCAACAGCTCCTGGCATTTCCTACTATGTGAATATCTTAGCGACAGCTTCGTGCTTGCAGGCTGTATAAAGAAGGGGTCAGGATGGATGTATAACCAGATTGAATGCCTGGCACGCGAAAAATTACGGGAGCTGCAAGATCAGCAGCTGCGCCAGATGCTCGTTTACGTGTATGAACGCATACCTTTTTATCGCGAGCAGCCTCCACGCACAAGTTCCTCGAGGCCCAGGCCGCCTGCCTGCGTTCACCCGAACACGCAGCCGTCATGGATGAATACCGCCAGGCGCAGGCGCGCCGCAAAAGGCAGGCCTAGCCCCGCCTTCTTTCTGCCGCGCGTGGGATGAAATTTCCCCCTGGCTTTGTTTTCTCCTTAGAGATGGATTTACTTCTGCTGATAGCGGCGAGTAAATAACCCGGATGCATAGAAATATGTCAACAAATACCACATTATCATAACTTACCTTAATGATGCAAATAACTTGAAGGAATACTTCAGATGTGGTATGGTAGCCTGGAAAGCTGAGATCTATAGCTATCAGGGAATGATCCAATTTATTTTCGTAGTACAGACAAAAGGAGTGCTAGTAATGTCGGAAAACAAAGGTTACATTCATCCCGAGGTCTTGGTTGACGCAGATTGGGTAGAGGCGCATTTGCGGGATCCGCAGGTGCGCCTGCTCGAGGTAGACGTTGACACAATGGCATACGATCAGGGGCATATTCCCGGGGCGGTCGGGGTCAACTGGCAGAAAGACCTGCAGGACCAGCTGGTGCGGGCCCCCCTGCTGCAGGACCAGCTGGAGAAGCTGCTGGGCGACGCTGGCGTCAACAATGATACGACGATCGTCCTGTATGGTGACAACAACAACTGGTTCGCCGCCTGGGCCTTCTGGATCCTCAAATTCTACGGGCACAAAGATGTACGCTTGCTCGACGGTGGCCGCGTCAAGTGGGTTACGGACAACCGTGAAACCACCACGCAGGCCCCCAGCTATCAACATACCACCTATCGCGCCCAGACGCCCAACACAGAGATTCGCGCCCTGCGCGATCAAATTTTGAGCGTGCTCGGGCAAAAAGATCTCGCCCTGGTCGATGTGCGCTCGCCGGGCGAGTACAGCGGTGAGCTGCTTGCTCCTGCCAACCTCCCCCAGGAGGGCGCGCAGCGCGGAGGTCACATCCCTGGCGCCACCAACGTTCCCTGGGCGCAGGCTGTACGCGAAGACGGCACCTTTAAATCTGCCGCCGAGTTGCGCTCGATCTATGAGAGCAAGGGTGTGACAGCGGATAAAGAGGTCATAGCCTACTGCCGTATTGGTGAGCGCAGTAGTCACACCTGGTTTGTCCTCAACTACCTGCTGGGCTATCCCAGGGTCCGTAACTATGACGGTTCCTGGACAGAGTGGGGCAGCCTGATTGGTGCCCCCATCGAGCGCTAATACATTTCCGGGTGGGAGAGCGCGGGCCGCGCTCTCCCACCCCTCTGCGTAATCAGATCTTGAGGTCCAGGATCAGTACGATCGTCACAATGTGTAACAGCTGATCTACCCAGATCGGGCCTATCAACTTATAGCGAGCCTTGAGAGGATCGACCACAAAGTGCGTTCCGCACAGGATGGCTGCCGCCAGCACAGAAGGATGCGCCAGGAGCACAAAGACCGCCGTATACGTAGCGCAGTGGTAAAAGTTTACTTCCCAGCTTCTTCCCTTCTCGACACTCATCCAGGCGCTTTGAAAGGCAAAATCACCGATAAAATGGCATGCCAGCCAGACAAGCAACACGGGTGTCGAGATATCGATTAGCATGGGCATATTTCTCCTCACTGACATGCTTAATGTACTGAGTATAGTTGAGGAGAACCAACCCTGCTATGAACCGGGCCGCCTTGCACCTGTGAAGTAAATCACACCACGTTCGTTCTCGTGGGGCCCTCCTGGAGCGTCTTCCCTCTCCACGTCGTCTGGGAAAGCTGGCGTAAAACCAGCATGGCCACAACCAGCATCCAGAAGCAGAACGCCAGGTCCTGTTCGAGGAACGCACTATCTCCCAGCCCCTGGACCATTGCCGCCAGCATAGCCGCGCCAACCCCCAGCGTCATCCACTGCAGAGGCAGGTTCCCTGGCGTCTCGCTCGCGCGCAGGTGCCGTAGGATACGCGTAAAGAGCCAGAAGAAGAGGACCAGCACAGCGATGAACGCCAGCAGGCCAGAAATGCCCGTGCTCACCCAGACGTGCAGGAAGACATCATGCGGGTGCGAGAGGTCCGGCTCAAATTTCAGGTCGGTCGAAATGTGCGTCACGGGATCGCGAGCAATCAGGTAGTGATGAAGATGAGGTGTATAGCAAATTTTATTGGTGCTATAGTGGCAGAGCCAGTTATCCATGCCATAGCCAGTCCAGGGGCTATCGTGAATCATATTGAGAGCGCTGCGCCACAGGTAGAGGCGCTTCGTTAAAGTGCTGACATGATTGACATCGATGTGGGTATTAAAGAGGAGGCTCTGGATGCGCATGTGAAAGAAGAGAAGGACGAGTCCCCCGCCAGCTACAAACGCCACCGCGCCTATGAGGAGAGCTTTTCGGCTGCGCAGCGAGCAGGCGCCTATAAACAGTGCGGCCACGCTAATGGCCAGCCAGGCACCAAGCGATTGGCTCAGGTAGAGAACGTACAGCAGGAGCAGGCACAGGGCCGCCATCAGCAGGCGCCGCGCCCAGGAGGCGGTATTATTAGAGAGGGTCATGGCCGCGAGCAGCGCCAGGCCGAGCGGCAGGATATAATCAAACAGCAGGCCAATACTGTTAGCGCTGCCGTACATGGCGGATACACGGCGAACGCCGGACGCCACTACGAGGGTATTCTTAAAGAAGTGATACTGGATGATGGCGACCAGGGCCACTATCACCCCGCACGCCAGGAAAGCGCTCAGCAGGCGCCTGATGTCCGAGCGCGAGCGCAGGCAGCACAGTGCCAGCAGAGCGTAGACGAGGGGCGCGAGCACCTCTTTACGCCAGGCAAGCAGGGCGATATACCTGTTATAGGCTATGACGACCGAAAAAGTCGCGGCCGCCAGGAAAACCAGGGCCGGGACAAGCATAGGGCCCGCCCGTTGCCATAGATCCCGCCAGGACAGCCAATAGGGCCAGCTGCGCCGCTGCAGTAGCAACTGTCCAAGCGCCACCAGCACGCAGACGCCAAGCGAGATTTCAGCCACGCTAAAGGCGTAATGGCTGAAAACCGTCTTTTGTAAGAGGTAATAGGGCAGGCCCAGGGGCAACAATGCCAGGGCGAAGGGCAGGCGCAGCCAGCACAATAGCGCGAACAGCAGGAGGAAGGGCAGGGAAAACAGGGGATTTACATGGAAAAGTGGGCCTTTCCCCAGGTTTTGATTGCCCACAATATAATACAGGGCCATTGAAATGATCAGGCCTGTTTCAAACAGGCGATTGCGCCAGAAGCTTGAAAGCATCTGGCCGGACATACCATTATTGAAAGGGGGATGAGTCGGTCTCTGCTCGAACTCATCCCCGTTTACTATATCCTGCTCAGCGCCAGAGACAGGTAAACTGTGGCTTTTCATAATTCACATATCCCACATACAGGACCCATCTGCATATCCAAAATCACACACCGGGGAGGGCCATATATGCAGTATAGCAAAGTAATGTGTGTTAGTCCAACAATTGCCAAGTTGCTGCTCTGCTTTTAGGACTTTATGCACCAGAGATACGCAAAAAAGGCGAGTAAGCTGAAGCGGAAAGGAGGGCCCGCCGCTGGCAGCGCCACCGTCTGGCGCACAGAGCAGATTATTTAATCAATTCCGTGACGAATTGTTGGAAAACATGCAGGTGGTGATCGATATCAGCCTGCGTGTGCTGGATGGAGATCGTCCACTGGTCATCGAAGCCCGGAGGGAAGAGGATGCCCCGGTTCGCCAGGAAGAGCCAGTAAGCGTAGGATAGGCCCATGTCGATATCCCACCAGGCGCGATAGTTGCGCGCGCGTTCAAGGCGAAACATGGCGCAGCCCTTGGCGCCGATCTGCGCTACGTGCATAGGCATATTAAATTCATCGATAATGCCCACGTATCCCTCGGCCAGCTGCTGCGAGAGGCCGATGGCATGCGCGTGAGCCGCGGGAGTGAAGAGCCGGGTCAGAGTTACCAGGCCGGCGCGCATCGACATGGGGTTACCGTTGAATGTCCCCAGGTGCAGGACCTCCTTGTGATTGATGTGGACCATGACCTCTTTGCGCCCACCGAACGCACCGATGGGCATACCGCCGCCGATGGATTTAGCCAGGCAGATAAGGTCCGGCTCAACCGGGTAGAGCTCGGTCACGCCGCCGGGCGCGACTGTGACCCCGGTTTTGACTTCGTCAAAGATAAGCAAGACGTCGTGACGGCGCGTAATATCACGCACCTTCTGCAGGTAGCCCTCTTCCGGCAGCATGATGCCGACATTCATCAAGACGGCCTCGGTAATGACGGCCGCGACCTCGCCTTCATGCTCGCTCAGTATACGCTCCAGGGCCTCGGGGTCATTAAATGGAGCGATAATGGTATTGCTTTTTACATCGGCTGGAATACCCTTTGACGCGGGCACGGTGTTTGGGCGTTCGGCCGGGCCCGCCGCATCCAGCGACGGCTTGGTGCTCATCAGGACGGTATCGTGATGCCCATGATAGGAGCCCTCGATCTTCACGATCTTGTCACGACCGGCATGCGCGCGCGCCAGGCGAATGGCATCCATCGTAGCTTCCGTGCCGGAATTGCAGAAACGCACCTGCTCAATTGGCGCAAAACGGCGTACAAGCTCTTCCGCCAGGTCCACGGTTTCAGGGCAGGGCAGCGAGTAGAGGCTGCCCCTGCCGAGCTGATCGCGCAAAGCCTCGACCAGCAGGGGGTGAGCATGACCCACAAGCAGGCTGCCAAAGGCCAGGTGGAAGTCGGCATACTCGTTGCCGTCGAGGTCCCAGATATGGCTGCCCCGCGCGAGATCAATAAACAGAGGGTAGGGAGGTACAGCTTGAAACGAGCTAGAGACGCCCATGGGCAGTGAGGATTTTGCTCGTTCGTGAAGCGCCTGCGAGCGAGGAGTGCGCTTCCTGAACTCCGCCACCTCGCGAGCAACGATCTCCTCAACCTTCTGCGGGTTGATGGTGAGAGGTTCTCGAAGCATAATGGCCCCTTTCATGTACTGAGAGTGCAAATCATCTGACAAAGCAAACATACTGTGTAGCTTATTCTATTTCTTTTTAATTATAAGCGCCGGGCAATGATTTTAGCAATATCTTTGGCCATATTTTTACGAATATCCATAATTTTCGCCGCAATTATTGCGAAATTCGTATCAAGCTGTACTTTAGCTGCAATAAAAAAATAAGCCGCCCGGGCGGGGCGGCTCAAAAAGCGCTGTAAGTAGAGAAGTTGCTACGCGCCACGGTTCAGCGCGCCAGATGACATACTACTGACATTCACACCATCGACCCTTTTCGTCGGGGGCCTGCGCGATATGCGCAGGAAGATGCCGCCGGCCACAAGCAGGTACAACAGGTAGAGAGCGCCCTGTAACAGTGTCGGCTCTTCAGCGTAGCCCAGGAAGGTGTGCAGGATATCACCGAGGGTGCTATCTTCAGAGAGCCAGCGAGCTGTATTCCAGAGAGGCGTTGTGCCAAAGGAGAGCCAGCCGAGCTGCTGCATATTTTGCACGGCGTCTCCCAGCAAACCGGCGGCGAAGAATAGCAGGACGACACCCATGACACGGAAAAAAACGCGGTAATCGAGTTTATAGCCCATACGGTAGATCAGTATACACAGGACCACCGCGGCCAGCAGCCCCAGCGCGCCGCCTAGCAGCAGCAGGAGCGCGTTTGTCTGGAAGGCAAAGGCGAGCATGAATACCGCCGTTTCCAGGCCTTCACGTCCAACTGTGGTAAATGCCAGCAGCCCCAGCCCAAACCCGGAGCCCGCGACACTGGCCTTTGCGGTAATATCTTTCTTCAGCGAGCGGCTATGCTTCTGCATCCAGAACGTCATTGACGTCAGCAATATCACCGCCAGCAGGTAGGTAATGGTCTCAAATATCGTCTGGAAGGTTGAGCCAACGTAATTGTGGACGGTGACATAGAGGGCGACACCACCAAGCAGCGCGGCGAGCACGGCGAGAATGACTCCGGCCCATACAGCGCGGGCCTGGCGGGTCTGGCCCAGCTGGCGCAGGGCCGCAAAGAGGATACTGACAATCAGGCTTGCCTCAAGCCCTTCACGCAGAAATAATACGAATGCTGCTATCATACGCTGAAATACTCTTTTCTTAGAGGAAGTTTTGCAGATGTTAATTCCTACCATCCGAGTAAGATATTAGCATACCCTAAGATAAAGAGTCAAGAGCGTTAGCGAGCTGTGATCACTTTGTGAGTATGCTGAGTCTGCGGCGCCAGCGGCGCTAGCGGCGTGTGACCCAGATCTTTGCCGCGGCCGCTTTGCTGATAAACACCTCGTGGCCCTCGACCAGGATCTCGAAGGCCTCATCCTCTTCATCGCCCTCCGCGACGCCATGAGCGAGCACGGTCAGCTCTGTCCCGGGCGTCAGGCCTTTGTCGTGCATGTAAAAGATCAAGGCCTCTTCATCTTCAACTACTTCCGAAATCAGGAGGATGGTGACGACCTCGCCTGGCGCTACGCTTGCCAGGCGTATGGCATGCTGGTCCTTGAGGTAGGTGCGCGCATTCTGCACGGAGCCTGGAATGGGATTGCCGTGCGGGCAGGTCATGGGATTGTGCAGCGTAGTGATCACCCTGGCCTCGACCGCGCCCGAAATAAAATGTTCAAGGCGGCAGGCCTCTTCGTGCACCTGGTGCCACTGCATGCCCAGCATATCAACCAGGAAGCGCTCGGTCAGGCGGTGGCGGCGCAGCACCGCTTCCGCGGCGGTGTTGCCGGCGTCGGTCAGCGTCACCTGGCGCCTGTTATCCATCTCTATATAGCCCGCGCGCACCAGGCGTTTGAGCATCTCGGTCACGGTGGGGGGTGCGACGCGGAACTTCTCCGCCAGGCGCGCGCCGATCACGTGCTCATCCTCCATAGACATATTGTAGATTGTTTCCAGGTATTCTTCGACTGTCGCGCTCAGCGGCTCTTCGGTTTTCATTTTAACCCCATCCTGCTGTTCATCTCTCTCCTAAAATTGTATCCAACCTCTGCACAAAACGTCAAGCGCGCCGGCAGCAACAATAGGAGTACTCCCTCTGCGACATCCAGGGCGGTGTGGCGCGGTCTACACGAGTAACGTGCGGGAGAAAAACAAAAACCTCCAGAATGTTTGGCGGTACAGAAGCGCAGCAACGAGAAGTGGCGAGCCTGGTTGGGAGGAGATTTCAAAGGGATGGGAGATTTTTGCTGCGGGGAGTACGACGGGGTGCTGGCTCTTGAGGCGAGGGTTTGGGAGACTGGATGCGGGTGACTTTTTCGCGGATCAAACTAATCTGTGAGTGAACTGCCTGGCGGGACTGGTGAAGCTTGCGGGCTATCTGCGAGGGTCGTTCGCTATTGACCAGGAAGCGACAGATGGCTTCTTGCTTCTCCGTCAGGCCTACGCCCGGGTGATCCAGGGCGGTGCGGGCCATATCTTCCAGTTCACCATACCTGCTCCTGCGGTAATCGTCCAGGTCAACGGGAGAGAAGAGCCAGCGGTCAACAACGCGCACACCCGGAATACGTCCGGCTTCCACGAGGTGCATAAAGTGCCAGTAGCTGAGGTCAAGCTGTTTCGCGGCTTCATGGGTGGTCAACATGCCATTGAGGTGCTGCAGATTGTAGTGTAGTTCATCGCTCCTGAGGGCCATTTGAGACGCCTTTCTACGAATTGCCGTACATTCAAATAGTGCCAGGCAAAGACATAGCTAGTTAACCAGAGTATACCATAGGAGATGAGTGAGCGCAAGAGCAAGCTGCAAGCTGCTTAACGCCGGGCAACAAGAGAAGAGTAGGCGGTCAGCTTACCGGAGAGGTGTAACGCCTCACAGCCTACTCTACAGCAGGTTGAATGAGATGGGAAAGGAGGTTGAGCTTAGCGCCGGGTGGGGAAAAGGTTGGGCACTTTCATAGCGAGCATCATATCGCCGGCTATCTTGAACTTGCCCGTCATGAAGGCGTTCATTGGATCCAACTTGCCTTCTGAAATTGCAAGCCAGTCTTTATCGCTGACGGTGAACGTGATATCCGGTTTCTCAGCCCCACCCGGGACAACGGTGCAGGTCTGGTTTTCGACTTTCAGAGCCCATGCTCCCGCCTCTTCCCCCGTGATGTTCCACTGGAAGATCTTATTCAAGCCTGTCGCCGCCACAGGATTAAAAACGCTAGGCATCGCTTCGAAAATCTCAGCAACTGTCATAGTTGTTTCTCCTAAATCCTTCTTTGAAATGCAGGAAAGGCTCCTGCTAGCACTGCTACAGTATAACAGCTTCAATCCGAGCGTGTCCAGGTAGCTAGCTGACATTTTCTCTTTGCAGGAGGAGACGCCCGGCTTCGCGCTTCCAGGTAAACCGCATCATCCCTGGATCCAGGATAGGGCAAGAACATAAGTTCTCATTTGTCTCTCTCCGTGGTCGTCTGTAGCCTGATTAAGCTATCACTGGCGGAGTGATACACAGGTGTATCCAGAGGAGCATGTGCTGATCTTTCAGAAAATACGTTGTCAAATATGATATGCTGAGTGGGAACATAGTGTAGAGCAATGATCGAATGAGTGAGAGGAATTGCAACACCTATGCAAGCGGCGATGGTGATTCGCGCCGCCGAGTCGCGCGAGGCGCTCAGTCACCGGCAGGGCGCGACGCAGCCAACGCTTCTTGCGGCACGCGACCACGACGAGCCTGAGGAATCTCAAGCGCCGGATACCACCGATGACGAGCAAGATGATGATACCCGATAATCCCAATCTCATCGAGCATACTGCCCAGGAGTTCTGGGCGCTGGCCGGAGCGCCAGGAGGGGCGGGAGAGACCGGCGAGACTGGCGAACTGCCCTGCGATATCAGGACAGCCATCACCCTGGCGCTATCGTTGGAGGTCTATCCCGTTCCAGCTTTACGGGTCAGTCATATCTTCGACTGGACGCGGCGCACAGGCGTGGCTCATCGCATTCGCGGGCGCGACCGCCGCCTGCATGGATGCCTGCTGGCCGACCGGGGCAAGGGCACAATCTTCGAACAATTGCCGCCTCTTATGCGCGGTATATTCTTACTCTGCTTGGAGAGCCGACCTTTCGCGACTGGCTCTCATTGTCCAATGTTCCTCGTATGCCGGGAAGAGATAGTAGAGGGAACACGTAACGAAAACGATGTAAGTGCAGGAGCCAGATGTAAGAGACGATGGCAAGCGAACAACCTCCTGAAAATGAGCCGCCGGTTGGGTCGCCGCTGCAATCCATGCGCAACATCGCCGCTGGTCATCTGCCGCCCGGCAAGGGGCTGAAGGCGGAGGTGCAGACTTTCGTGGAAGAGCTGGGACCGCAGATCGTGATCGGCCTCTATCGCGCCTCGTCCCACGCGCCCGCGCGCCTGTTCTACGCGCACCGTGATACCGCACGCCAGGCGGCCATGATTGTGATGGCGGACAGCGTTTTGCAGGAGCAGCGCGGCTTCCCCATGCTGATCGACCTTGCTGATACCGTCTGCCGCAGCGCCTTCGGGTCAAGCGCCTTCCGCGACTACATCGAACAGGCGTATACTGAGGCCGGTGTACCCTATCGCTACCTCGGCGAGCTAGAAACCAGACCGTAATGAAAGGAGAACGACGATGGTTGAGCATATGAAGCAGGATATGCATGTCACTCCTGAGGATTTGCAGGTAAGCCTGCCGCTCCCCGACGATGTGGTGGAGCAGCTCGCGCGCGATAGCGCCGAGGCTGGCGGCGCATGGAGCGAACCGCCCGAATACGTCGACGCGGTCGGTCGCACAATGTTTGACCTGCCGAACAGCGAAGACAATACGGTAACGGTGCTGCTGCCAAAGGATACCATCCATGCCGCGCCGTCGCAGGCGCTGGCGCGCATTCGCAGCGTCACCGACGGCCGGCGTTATCTCGGCATCGTCGTCAAAGGTCCCTTTGCCGAGCCGGATGGGCTGCGCGGCGACGCGCCCATCATGATTACGACGGCGGTGCGCGGTGGCATCTTCATCCCGCGCTATCATGGCCGCGTGCAGGTGGAGCTGCTTGGCGAGGAGATCGAGGGTACTCTCATCCCGCCGCGCCTGCGCCCGCTGCCCAACAGTCCCGTCTTCGTGCTGGACATGGATGAAACGGCGCAAACGCTGCGCCTGGATGGAGATATTCCCCTGGGCGTGCCAGTCGGCTACGAGAAGATCGAAGCGCGCATCCCGTCCGACAAGAAATCCGTGCTGCCGCGTCATATCGGCATCCTAGGAACGACCGGCGGCGGCAAATCAACGACCGTCTCCTCGCTCATTAGCGGCTTCCAGCAGGCCGGGCTTGCCGCGATCGTGATCGATACCGAGGGGGAGTACACCGAAATCTACCAGCCGACACACGATCGTACCATGCTGACGACACTGGACAAGCGCGGAAAGTCGGCGCGCGGCGTCGATGAGGTGTCGGTCTATCACCTGGTGGGGCGCGAAACGACCTGCCCCGATAAGGGACGCACGCGCGCCTTCTCGTTGCAGTTCTCCCAGCTTTCGCCCTACCTGGTGATGGGCATGCTCGACCTGAACGACGCACAGCAACAGCGCTATCAGAAGGCGTATGACATCACGAAGCGTATCCTCTACGACCTGAAGGTCTATCCAGCGAATAACGAAGAGAAGCAGCAGATGTATGAGCTGGACGAGTTGGAGACCGGCTATCCAAGGATGCTCGTGCAGCACGTGTACGACGTGGTGAAGGCGTGCGCCGAATTGGCGGGCGGCGAAAAGAAGATCGATAACCTGGCCGGGCCGGATTATCGCTTTTATACTCCCCTGTTCCGACAAAAGAGGGCGGAAGTCGTAGCGGCCTTCAAAAAGGAGGGCATCGAACAGCTTTCGCATCCCACGAGCTGGCGCGTCGTCCAGGGCAGATTGGGGCAGCTCATCCGCCTGAAGATTTTCGATAACCCGGATGCCGGGCCGCTGACCTACAAGGATTTGACGCGCCCTGGCAAGGTGAGGATTATCGATCTGAGCGATACCGACTCGCCCCAGGTCAATAACCTGGTGATCGCCGAGTTCTTGCGTGGGCTGATGGAGGCGCAGAATGAGAATTACGACGAGGCCGCGAAACAGGGGACGCCCCAACGCCGCACGATGATTATCATCGAGGAGGCGCACGAATTTCTCTCGGCGGAGCGCGTCCGCCAGATGCCGGTGCTCTACCAGCAGGTAGCGCGCATCGCCCGCCGCGGGCGCAAACGCTGGCTGGGCCTGACGTTCGTGACGCAGCTTCCCCAACACCTGCCCGATGAAGTGCTGGGGCTGGTCAATAACTACATCCTGCACAAGATCGGCGATGCCAACGTCATCACCCGGCTGAAACGCTCGCTGGGCGGCGTGGACGACTCGCTCTGGCATCGGCTGCCCAACCTAGCTCCGGGCCAGGCGGTGGTCGCCATGAGCAGCTTCGCGCGTCCATTGCTTCTCAATATCGACCCCACGCCGTGCAAATTGCGCATGGTGGAGTAAAGCCGGGCATTGCGCGCCGGATGACGTGCGCCGGGCGAGCGACCGCGAGGGTCGCCTATACACAGAAATCAATTCGCGCGCGCAACGTGATCCTGTGTTACACTACCTCGCACAGCAGGAAACCCATCTGGTATGAGAGGCTCGTCAGCATCCTCCAGGCAGGAGTGGAGCAGCAGAACTGGCCACACGATCTTGATCCAACCACAACGGCTTCGGCGATCATCGCCTTGGTGGAAGGTGCCAGCTAGTGGGCGGCGATCCTTCCCGAGCGTGCTGAACATGCCTTGAGGCAGCTTGAGCAGTTGATATATCATAGAGCGCCGGGCAAAGAGGATCAATGGCCCATTAGACTATACCACGCTGCCTTTGACTCATCATCTGACGCTGCTTGCTATATCTGTAGGCCAGGAAGGCTGCGACCAGCAGGAATGGCGAAGCCAGTAGGGCCCACCAGCCAGCGATAAAGAAAAAGGCGATGCCCGCCACCAGCAGCAGCACCGCGCCTATAGAGGGAATAAACAGGGCCAGTATTGAGCCGACAAGCCCGATCAAGATGACGAACAAACCCCAGAAGAAGTGCGATTGATCATTCGTGATCCCTGTGATCCTCCCCAGGACGTGGAGGGAGGAGTACAGGAGGTTGATGATGAAGGCAACGACCACTCCCAGAAGGCCGATTAGCAGAGCTAGAATGCGCATAGGTCTTTTCCTTTCACGCCGGGGAGTTCCCCGGCGCCTGTTGTGCCGCCAAAGTAACGCTGCAGCGCGAGCAAGGGACAAAAAATGAGTTTTTGCGACATGCCGAGCCGAATGTCGGAAGGGGTTGTTTGTATCTTCCCTCTCTTTCGCTAGTGGGTCAACTGCCAATTGACTTGTAAAAAGAGAAGGAAAGGGGGTAAACTAAGAGAAAAAGAAGCGGAAAGGAGCCAGCAATGGGAAGACCAAGAAAAGAAGAACTCCGAGAGCTGAAGGAAGAAGAGCAGAAAGAATTGAAGCGGGTCGTGAAAGCGACGAGCGAGCGAGTAGACACCGTCAAACGGGCCACAGCCCTGCTGGCGGTGGCAGCGGGAGCCACCTTGACGGCAGCTGGGCAGCAGGCGGGGTTGAGCCGGGAGGCAGTGGCTCAGATGGTGAGGCGCTTCAATCAGTGCGGGCTTGCCGTCTTGGAGACTGCAGCCGGCCGTGGCCGCAAGCCGACGTATACGAGCCAGCAGCGGGCACGGGTGCTGGCGGAAGTACAACGAGAGCCCGATCGCCAAGAGGACCAGACGGCGACGTGGTCACTGATGCTGCTGCGCGATGCCCTGCGCAAGACGGAGCTGCCCGAGATCGCCGCCGAAACGATCCGTCAGGTGCTGCATGAGGCGGGCTATAGCTATCAGCGCACGCGCACGTGGGTGCGCACCGGCTATGCGCTGCGGGTGCGCAAGAGCGGCACGGTGACGACCTATGACGCCGAGACGCCGGAAAAAAAAGACTGATCGAGCTGGCGTGCGAGCAGGCAGAAGCGGCGGGGATTGTGCAGTTGAACGAGGATGAGGCTGGGCCGTATCAGGCCATCCCGCAGCCCGGCGCCTCGTGGCAGCCGGAAGGTCATCCCGCGGTGCAGCCGCACGAGTACGAACGTGGAGGGACGGCCAAACTGCTGACCCTCTTTCGCCCAGCCACTGGCAAGATCCGTGCGAAGGGCGTCCTCTCGGCCACGAATGCGGTGCTGCATCCCTGGCTCAAAGGGGAACTCAGCGCGATGTTGGCGGTGATCGAGAAAGAGCATCCCTCAGAAGCCCTCCCGCCGGAAGCCGAGCGTCCGCGGTATGCCCAGTGGGAAACGTGGCTGGGCCACCCGCCGCGTACTCCCAAGCCGCCCCTACGCATCATCCTGGTGTTAGATAATCTGGCGGGACATCTGTCGTATGATCTGGTCGGCTGGTTCTTTGAGCATGGGGTGATGCCGCTCTACACACCGGTGGGCGGCTCGTGGCTCAACATGGCTGAGTCGGTGCAACGCATCATTGTGCGCCGCGCCCTCTGCGGTCAGCATCCCAAGAATGCCCAACAGGTCATCGACTGGTTGGAGCAAACGGTGGAAGGATGGAACGACGACCCCACGCCCTTTGTCTGGAATGGCAAGCGACGCCGACGGCGCGAACGGGCGCGCCTGCGCCGCCTGGCCGGCTCAGGAGCAGCCATGCGGGTTTGCAAGTCATTTGCCAGTTGACCCACTAGTATATTCCTCTGTATGAAAATATATTTTTATACACTGTCACGCCTACGGGCCAGGCCTGGTTCGGCACAGGCGGCGCGCGGGGAAATGGAAAAACCTGTTTAAACGGCGCCCGCGCAAACTATTTTGCTTATGCACCTGGAACCTGGCGCCTGTTTGATACGTGATAAAGTTAAGCACAACACAAACTTAATGTGCCCTGGAGAACCTGACAGCCTGGAACGAACACAACAAAGAGCCACAACGGCATTTTAGTTAGAAGGGCAAAGACATGGAACAATGTGGATATTGCGATAAACCGCTAGCTGAGATGGACAAGGTACGCTGGTATAGCGAATGCGTCCATGCCGCATGTTATGAAGAGTTGCTCGCCGATGGCATCGCCATGATCGCGATTGAGCAGCTAGTGGAGCAGCACAATGAGGAGGCCCAGGAAAAGCTGGCGTAAAAAAGTGGCTGGCGAAAACCTCTCACGCCCGCAGAAATACTGCTGAACGCAGAGAATACAACATTTGCAGCGCTTCTGGCATAATGCCCCCTTCTGGCGCTCTCTATTGCATCATCTGCTATAATACTCCCGAAAACAGCTATTATAAGAAGTATTGCCGCGTGCTGCAACGAGCTGACGGCTATGGGTACCCACAGCAATTTACGCCTGCGGGCGCCTTTCTTTTCCTCCCTCAGCCTGAAGGCATAAGGGTACCCAGAAAGGATATTTATGGAAGCTTCGGCAGTGACAACAGCATTCAGTTCACGGTCACCGATTGCAGAGGGACAACCATCAAGTTTAGCGGCACGGTTAATATCGATGGCTCATTGAGCGGTAGCTATAGCGCCAGCAGCGGTGGCATGGGTACCTGGAGGATGACGCAGCAGACATGAACGCTCGCCCCCGGGATGAGGAGGTCTAGCCTGGCGGCGGCCAGACCTGTGATATAGTTAGGACATAGCTGCCTCTGTGGATGCGGCAGCAAACACCCCTGAAGCTCTTCTTAGAACGAACTGCGCCTCATACTTCATCACATTTCATGCGCTAGCGAAGAGGCGCAGGCGCTTCCCTTACCCCTCTGGCACCTCCTGTTACTCCTCGCCGTTTTTCCATCGCCCTGAAGGCCTGCAAAGATAGCGCGTTTGAAGGATGTATTTTTCCCCCCAGATCATTACACTAACAACAATGTCCTGGTTTTTTCGCCGGAGTAGGAGCACGCACTTTTCTATTTGGTATGCCAGCGGCCATCCACCTCTTCCCTGCGCGGACAGCGGCCTTATGAGGCGCGCGAGAGAAGGGGAGTAGCCTGGAGAGGGATGAAACAGATGTCAGAGCAGTTCAAAAATACAGCTCAATCCAACGCCGATCCACCTGCCAAAGATAGCGTGAACCAACAGGCGCGGGCAGATGTCATCCCGAGCGGCGGGCCGGTGCCGGCGACGAAGACCAGCTATGCCCTGCTGATGGCCTACGCGGCCGTGTTCGGCGCCGGCTCCGCGGTACTTGGGGCGGCCTTCCTCATTGTCTACAACTGGGGCGTCACCTTCTTCGAGCAGCCCAGCCACCTTGGCCTCAACCTCGGCCGCTTCTGGCCGCTGATCCTGCTGACAGTGGGTGGCCTGCTGGTCGGTCTCGCGATCAAGTTCACCGGAGAGCACGCGGGGATGGGGGCCGGACAGCAAGAATACGCCCGGACGGGTCAGATTAACCCACGCAACCTGCCCAGCGTCATCCTCGAGGCGATTATATCGCTGTGGAGCGGCGCTCCCGTCGGTCCCGAGGTCCCGCTGCTATTTCTGACCGGCGGCATTGGAAGCTTCTTCGCTGACAGGCTGAGGATCGCGAAGGACGACATTCCGCTACTTGTCTACAGCGCCATCGCCGGCTGCTTCGCCGGCTTCTTCGGGTCGCCTATCGTCGGGGCGGTCGGCGCTTATGAGTATATGTTCATTCAGGAGCTCAATTTCTACCGCCACCTGATCCCCGGGCTCCTCGCGGCCTCCTTTGGCTATGGCGTCTACTTTGCGCTTATGCACACATCGCTCATGGGCTTCTTCAGCTTCCCGAACTATACCTCTCCCAGGATCATCGACCTGCTATGGGCCATTTTGATCGGCGTGGTCGCGGCGGCCATGGGAATTGTAGGCAAGCTGCTCTTCGCCATCCCACACCTTGTCTTCGCCCCCCTGAAAGAGCGCCCGGTCGTGCGCTCAGTCATGGGCGGCGTGGTCATCGGCCTGATCGGCTCCTTTCTGCCGCTGGCGCTCTACTCGGGCCAGGACCAGTTGACGACGATCATCCATAACCCGGCAGCATATGGCGTGGGCCTGCTGCTCCTGTTATTCTTCGTCAAAGCATTGCTCACCGGCACCTCATTCTCCACCGGCCTGGATGGCGGCCCCATCTTCCCATTCCTCTTCATGGGCGGCACGCTGGGTCTGGCAATCTCCCAGATCTTGCCTTTCATACCCCAGGGCGTGGGCGTGACCACCGGGATGGCGGCCGTCGTGAGCGCGCTCTTCCCGATCCCCCTGACCGCGGCCCTCTTGCTCGGGGTGCTGGGAGGACAACCCGACCTGCTGCCAACGATCACTATCGGGGCGGTCGTGGGGTTCTTGACAGGTAAGGCGCTCGCGCCTCTGCTGCCGAAACCACGCGCGGCGGCCGGCAAAAATAAGACCACGACCGGCGCGGCGCCGGTCGTGGAAGGCGACTAGGTATGCTTGCGATAAGGCGCCAGCGGTTTAATTGAGCCAGCCATTGGCGCCCAGCGAAATGATCCTGTTCGCCCTCTGCAGGTAGGTCTCCTCATCCGCCTCGATCATAAGCTTGTGAATGACCACGAAATCAGCATCGGGAACGCGCTCCAGGGGCTGCAGGCAGAGGCTTACCTTGAGTTTGTCCTCCTCGAGCACACGCACCAGACCTGGAAATTGCGGCACGCGGTACACGCGTTGTGGAATACTGGGGCTGGGGATATCGATGTACCCTCGCTGGACCAGCTGGCTGTATTGCTCAGGGGTGAGGACCGCCCGCAGCAACTCAACAGCCCGTCGATCCGCGCGCGACCACAACGAGGAGGCCTCAAGAGTGAAGCGGCCGGGCAGCAAGATGTAGAAGACCGCCACGATCCCCAGCAGAACTATAACGAGCACCTGTATGTTCATCCTCCCACCACCCGTGGGACCATGACAATCTGCTCGGCATGGGGATCAAACTGCTCGAGGCGCGCAGTTGGCTTCCCCGCTTCGACACGAAATGCCGTCGCGCCCCTGGCGCGCTCGCTCGCAAAAATTCGCTCCGCTTCTCGCACCGCCGCCAGCGCCTCCGCATCACCCGCTATGGCATCCTGCTCCTTCCAGAACATACGATCATCCCCGTGCTTCGAAATTATGCGTAACATTCCCATTGCTGTTCCTCCTGCTTCATCTCTGCCGTCGCTTACAGCATCTCGCGATCCAAGACGCTGTGCGGTAAAGCGTACAGCATATATCTCATAAACGCATCACATCCATGTTCATCATCTCACAATTATGTCACTAGCCGGATTACGACTTTTTCTTTGCTTACGCGGCCGGATCCGCCTGGCATTTGCAAGCGCAAAACTAGTTTATTCTAGTTATGTATTTCTATGGCTCCAACTCTATACTTTGAGCAGTAATGACGCTCCAGGAGCAGCGCTAGATCTCTAGGAAAGCAAGAGACGAAGGAGTTTAAGAATGGCAAAAATAACAATACGGAGTCGGGGCGTCTTTCAGAAAAGTATCTGCCGGTCGAGGCCTGGCCAAGGCCATGCACCTGCAGTTAGCCCTCTGATTTTCCTTGCGCGGCCGCAGCAAGAAGAGAATGGGTTGCTCGTAACGCTGCCTGGATCAGAGTTCCAGGCAGCGCCATATTTTCACATTACAGCCAGGGAAGCCTATTTCTCAAGCTCGGGATATGCCGGAGCCTCTTCAGCGCTCACGATCCCGCAAGGTGCATCTAACTGCTCCGTCAGGCGGTGAGTAACGACCAGCCAGCGCGCGAACTCCAGACGATACTGCTCGACGGGAGCCTGGTCCAACTCGCTGGCGGCAAACTTTCTGCGCAACCTCGCCAGGCGACTAATTGCTCTTGAAGTGAGTCCAGCTCGACGTAACTTTTCAAAGGCTTCTTTGTAGTTGAGATAACTCATGGAAATCTCCGATCCACCCTCTCCCGCAGTTATTGAGCTTGATGCTGCTTCGCTTCGCTTCTCCCCTCCTCCCCACCTGGCCGTTCTGCAACGCGCCTCTCGCTTTCATCCAGCTTGCTCTGCGCGACTTTGATGGTGACTCGACTCGTCGCCGCGCTCGCCCCACAGGACCAGCAAGAAGGTCCCGCAAAGTTCTTCACCCCGGCAATTCCTGCGCGGCGACGGCCTCCACATATCTCTGCCCGAGCAGGTCCCGCTGAGCCTGTGCTGTGGGAGGCGACACCTGCTTCTTATTTTCCGCCTGGCATTGCCGGCACCTCAGATATCGGTCTCGGCCTTCACACGGCCTTCCTTGATCGCGGCCAACAATGCCGCGTGGTCGCGTTGCGTCTGCTCGGCATACGCCTCGCTAAAGGAGGCGATGGCCTGGGCGAAGGCATCACTGCTACCCATGTAGCCGCTGATGGCTGTCGGGTCGCCCGAGCGAGCATGCCCCAGCGCCAGCACTGTTCCACAGGCGCGCGCGTAGCCGGCAAAGGTCTTGGGGTCCAGCTGCTCAACGTCCACGGAAAACTTCATATCGCGCAGCTGGCGCACGTAGATGTCTCTATCTCGAAAGTGGCCCCAACCCAGGAAGATATCCCCGGGGCCCTGCATGAGCTGCTGCCCGTTCACCACGCGCTGGCCATGGTTGGCATAGACGCTCGCGCCCGCAAAGGGCTCGAGTACGGATGCCTGGGCCTCTTTGATCTGCAGGAAGAGCGGGTCCTCGAGGTCGCTGTCGCCCATGCCCAGCACGATCGAGCACATTGTCCCCACGCTGCCGACGCCCACGACTTTCTGGGCGATATCGACCGCGTGGTAGCGCTCGCGCAGCACCCTGCGGTACTCCGGCAATGAGGCGATATAGGCATCACCAAACCCACGGATCTCGTTGATATCTTCGATGTCCTGATAGTGCACGATCAGCGGGGGCTCGTCCTTAATGCGATACTGCCCATCCACGACCTCGGTCATTTTGGGGAAGGCGGTCAGGCCCGTGCGGCGCTGGGACTGCTTCGCCGCCGTTTCGATCATCGACTTCCCTTTTTTGCGGCGCGCCAGCCCGCGCATATACTCCAGGTTGATTTTGGTGTACCAGATATCGAGGTAGCGCATCGTGGCAAACTGGCGCATCATCTCCTGGTAGGCCACGATACAATCAAGGACGGCCTGGCGATTTTCTTCAGCTTTATACCCGTTCTGCTGCCCGGCGACCATGATGCTGGCGGCCAGGCGCTTGACATCCCATTCCCAGGGGCCCGGCAACGTCTCGTCAAAGTCATTGACATCAAAGATCTGGTCGCGCTCTGGCGTCGCGAAGACGCCGAAATTGCCCAGGTGCGCATCACCGCACAGCTGCGCACGCAGGCCGGAGATGGGCGTCGTAGCCAGGTCGTTGGCCATCACGTCCGCCGAGCCCCGCAGGAATGTGAAGGGCGAGATGACCATACGCCCGTAGCGAATCGGCACCAGGTGTTGCAGGCGGCTGCGATTGGACTCTTCAAGCAGGCTCATAGGGTCCGGGCGGTCAGCCGCAGGAGTCCAGGCGGCATGACTCGAGCGAGGTACCTTGCTGCGCAGCGCCTTGCCAGCGGCGTAGCGCTCCGCGCGCGTCGTTACTGCCGGCTTCTCGCCAGTAGTTATTTCAGGTTCTTTCGTCGTAACCATGTTGCAGGTCCCTTTCTATGCGAGGAGGATGCCCTCCTCACTGGTCGAGATATCTTGCTTGCAGGCGGTTCGCTGAGCCCTACAGCGCTGGATGCCCCACCTCTATTTGCTCATACTCTCACCTCTGCACCCCGCTATACCCGGGCATGCGATTGCGATTTGCGTATGCGCTGCTGCTATATGACGAGATATCAATCAGCAGACCTATGATTACCCAGAACCAGCCCCAGCCCGTCAGGCCAATGCCAGGTATGTAGGCAAACACGTAAAATAGGGTCGTAAACGGGAGGAAAATAATGCCCAGCAGCGGCCAGATAATGGTGGCGTGAAAGGCACGCGTGACCAGCGGCGTAAAGATCCAGGTAAAGAGCAAGACGAGGCGCGGGAAAAAGGCCGCGCCCAGAGCAAATAGACATCCACAGCCAAGCATAATTGATACCTCCTCATTAGAGTAATGATGTGCCAGGCACAAACGACATCGCTGCTTTGAGTATAGCGATGAGAAGGTGGAAGGACATCCTTAAAATACGCTATTTTGCGCGCGACTCACATGGCTGCAGGCCAGGCGTTCATAGGCTCACCTCGTGTGTTTACACCACTCGCTTCAGGCAGAACTGGCGCTACAAGCCCACCCCTGGCCGAGCAAGGAGGCAGGGTTGGCCTCATCTGTTAGAATAGGGACATACAAGCAGAGCTGGTAGTAGTGAGTGCCATGCAGGCGCGCTACAAACTGGCGCGCCTTTATCGGCCTGCGCAGCCAGTATGACGTTCCCCTGCTGACCCTGGCGCGCCTGGTCTATGCCCCCAGCGCCCCCCCTGGTCCTCCGACCGTAAGCTCAGGCTTGTGAAGCGCAGGCGCCGGCACCAGGCCCCGCCCCCTGGCACCAACAGCGCCTGAAATTCGGGTATGGGGCTGACGCTTCTAGCTGAGATAGTGCAAATACGCTATATGGCCTCTCCATACCAGCCTGCCAACTGGCGCATCGGCATGTAAAACTAGCATATTCTAACGATGAATTTTCGCGCCTTGCGCTCTATACTTCTAACAGGAATGGAGATCAACTTGCTTGCGTGTGTGCAACTCAAGGAGGAGTGAACATGTCTGACGATTAGGAACCAAGAAAAAAACGAGAGGGAGGATCCACCATGTCTACCGTCAACGATGCCACAAGCCTTGCCCCAACCTCCACCAGGATCTGGCAGAGGCGCTTCTTTATCGCCCTGACCATCCTGGGGTGGCTGGCAATCGCGGCAGCAATCATCTGGGGCGTAAGCATGATTATCACATCAATTGTGCTGATCGGTCTCTCTGCCCTGCTGGCCTATCTTATCTATCCCCTGATACGCTTCTTCGCGCACCACATGCCGCGCGTCCTGGCCATTCTCCTGAGCATCGTGCTGCTGCTGGCAGTGATGGGCGCCGTCATCTTCTTTATCGTCGCGGCCGCCGTGCAGCAATTAGGTTTACTGATCAGCGCTATCCAGAAAGCCATCCAGCATCCAGAGAAGTACCCGCAAGTCCAGGCCCTCCAGAACGACCTGGGCAAGCTGGGCATTTCCAAGAGCCAGTTTCACGTTTCGGGTCAACAGGTCGCCGGCTACCTGCAGAAGCTCATCGGTGGCATCGTTCCCCTGCTCGGCAGCGTCTTTCTCCTGATGATCTCCCTGCTGCTGATCGCGACCCTGGCCGTCTATTTTATGGTGGACGGCGAGCGCATCACCAGCTGGTTTCGCAATAATACGCCGCTGAAGTACCGCAGCTTCATCAACACCCTCATGGATGAAATGGACCACTCGATCGGCGGATTTGTGCGCGGCCAGGTGCTGCTGGCCACGATCATGGCCGTGCTGGTGGGGATTGGCGCCTTTTTCATCGGCGTGCCCTATGTCTTCCTGCTGGCGATCGTCGTGTTTGTCTGCGAATTCATCCCGCAGATCGGCGCCTATATCTCGGGAGCCATCGGCGTGCTCTTCGCCCTCAGCGTGGGCTGGCAGGTGGCGCTCATCTACCTGATCTATGCCACGGTATTGCAGGCCGGGCTGGACGGACAGATCTTAGCCCCGCGCATCCTGGGCCACTCGGTCGGCCTGCATCCCATCCTCTCCGTGTTCGCCCTGCTGGTGGGCGTCGCTTTATTCGGCCTGCTGGGTGCCTTCATTGCCTGCCCGGCGGCCGGAATCATCCAGAACTTCGTGCGGGCCTACTGGAACACCTGGAAAGAGCGGCACCCCGATCAGTTTCCTGCCACCGAGCAGGGGCAGAAGCCTGTGGAAGTGGCGGGTCACGAGGGGCATGACCAGCCCGCGATAAGCACATAGGCTTGTGTAATCGCCGCTCTTGCGTGAAAAAGCTCTCCCTTCTCTGCCGGGAGAACTCTCAACGTAACCGTACAGTTAGATAAAAGGAGCAAAATTATGACCCTGGGTCCACTAGAATACTTGCTTGTCGCATTTGCAGGCAATCGCTTCACAGGCCATATCCTGCCTGAACTACGCGCTGCGCGCGAGAAAGGGATCATCCGCGTGGTAGACCTGTTCTTTATCAGCAAAGATGAGCAGGGCGCCGTCACGGCGGCTGAGCTGAGCGACCTGCGCGGTGAAGAAGCCGAGCAGCTTGCCCCGCTGGCCGGCGATATCCTGGGCCTGCTCGCCCCGGAAGACATCGAGCAGGTGGCGCGTGATATCCCGAACAACTGTTCGGCCGCCCTGCTGCTCTTCGAACATACCTGGGCCATCGGCCTGCGGGATGCGATCAGGAACGCGGATGGCATAGCCCTCGCCGGAGGACTGGTGGCGCCAGACGTTCTGAAGATGGTGGAAGAAGAACTTGAGGCGGCACAGCCAGGCGCAGAGCCCGAGAAAGCGCAAGCCAGAGCCACTCAATAAAGCCAGAAAGGAGAAAAATACCTATGCTCAGAAGAAGAAGACCAATCTTGCGGACAGCCATGGTAGGTGGGGCGGCCTATGTCGCGGGCAGTCACGTTGCCAAGAAATCGGCGGAACAGCAGCAGATGGAGGCCCAGCAGAACGCACAGATCTCCGACCTGCAGCAGCAACAAGCGCAGCAAGCGGCTCCCCCGCCGCCCCCGCCGCCGGCCTACCAGCAGCCGGCTCCACCACCTGATCCACAGCCTGCCGCACCAGCGCCGTCCGGCGGGATGACCGACGAAAAAATTTCGCAGTTGAAGAAGCTGGGAGAGTTGCACGAGTCAGGAGTCCTGACCGACGCCGAATTCGATAACGCGAAGCAGCAGATCCTGCGCACCCTCTAGCAGTGCCAGCAGATTACACGCTGCTCCGTACAGCATGAAAAGGTGGCTCAAACGAAAACTGCGTACTCACGGCGACCAATCTCCGTACTCTTCCACGATGGCAACGCGGCAAGATCTAGCTACAATGAGAGAGTCAGCTGGTGAAGCGACCTGTCGCGACGCCGGCAAGTTATTTCAAATACCGCTAGTGAAAAGGAAAGAGGGACGATTATGCCAACAATGCAGACAAAGAGCCTGAACTCGCCTGATGAGACCAGAAAGCTGCCCATGACCAGCATCGAAGTGGTCAACTTCGGCGACCTCTCGCTCATGAAACTGACCTTCCAGCCCGGCTGGAGGTGGTCGGAGCATGTGAAACCCACTGCGGGCACACACAGTTGCGAGGTGCCTCATTTCAACTATGGCATCTCTGGACGCTTGCATGTGCGCATGGATGATGGCACGGAGAGCGAGATCGGCCCGGGTGACGCGCAGCTCCTGCCACCAGGACACGACGCCTGGGTCGTCGGCAATGAACCCTATGTCGGGCTCGACTTCCAGGGCGGCCACCTCTACGGCAAATCATCCTAGAGGGGGCGAGGTATACCTGGGGCGTGGTGGGGTACGCCGCCCATGGACGGCGTACCCCACCACATTCCAAAGAACAGCAGCGTTAACTTTGTGTCGTCAATCCTCTCTCAACCGCCCAGGCAGCGATCTGCCGGCGTGAGGTGAAGCCTAATTTGAACATCATATTACTCACGTGGGTTTCGACGGTCCGCTCACTCACCACCAGGTCGTCGGCGATCTCGCGATTGAACTTTCCCTGCGCGAGCAGGACCGCTACCTCGCGCTCGCGCGCCGTCAGCCCTCCAAAGGCCTGTTTGGCGACATGTTTTGCCGGCAATGGACGCGGTTGGGGCAACATGGCCGTCGTCTGCTGCAGGAACGTGGCGCGCAGGGCTTCATCTGTGATGGTCGCGGCCAGGTCATCTATCAGCGTGCGGGCGCTTGCAAACGCCTCTTCGGCCTCGCTGTTCTTTTCCTGGCCGCAATAGAGTCTGCCGAGATCGACGCAAATGCGCCAGTGCAGCGGCCGCGCCCCTGACTGCGACGCCATTCCCCGCGCGGCCAGCAGGTCCGCCGCGGCCTCCCCCGGCCGCTGCAATGCGGCCAGGGCCGCGGCGCGCAGTATTAAGACGCGCAGGCCGCTCCGTCCATCGCCTGGCCGTGCGTCTGAGGCGAACAGCTCGCTGGCTAAAGCTCGTTCCGGCTCACCCCGCGCGAGCGCGAGTTCCACGGACGCGCAAGCGACCAGGCGCTGCGCCATAGTTTGCGCGGAGCTAGTAGAGGCGGGCTCAGCCAGCAGGAGGGTTTGCGCTCGCTCTAGCTGGTGCAGCGCAATGGCGATTGATGCCAGGTAGCCGGTCGCAATGCGCGTCCAGAACAACGAACCGATCTCGCGCGCGAGGGCGAGTGCCCGCTCGCAGTGTTCCTGTGCTTGCTGCAGTGAGAGCAGGCCGCAGTAAAGCCCCCCCAGCACGCAATGAGCGGCCGTTTGCCACTGGCGATGCTCGATCTCTTCAGCGATATCCAGGCTCTGGCGCACCGCTGCTAGAGCGCTCCCATACTCTCCCTGGGAACCCAGGCAGAGTCCCAGCTGAAAGAGCGCATACGCTTCGCTGGGGCGATGCCCGATCTCGCGCGCGATCGCGAGAGCCTGCTGCGCATCCTGCTGGGCCTCGCTTAGATGCGCCTCTGTGACCAGCGCATCCGTTTGATAGGTAGGGCCGCGCAGCGTCATGGTTGCCAGGCTCGATGTCAACCCCCGCAGATCCCCAAGCTCGTGAAAGAGGACGATGGCCTGTTGATAGTAAAATGTGCCCTGGATCATGTCACCGGCAAGATAGCTGACCATGCCCAGCAGGTCGAGCGTCTCCGCGATGCCGCGCTCATCGTGCAGCTGCTCAAAGATGGACAGAGCGTCGCGATGATAGCGCAGCGCCTCGTGCACTTGCTCCACATTCAGGTGCCAGTTGGCGATGCGATTGAGGCTGCGCGCGTGCAGGGAGGGGTCTTTGAGCGCCTGCGCCTGGGAGAGCGCCTGGCGGAACCACGTCTCTGCCTGTGCGTAGTCGCGCCCGGCCCACAGGAACCCCAGGTCGATCGCGCTCTGCCATTCCGCCACGCGATCATCCAGCGTGCAGGCGGCATGCAATGCCTGGATGTAGTTTTGCTGCGCCCGTTCAAACTCACCGAGGGTTTCATATGCCTGGCCGCGCGCGCGGTACAGGGCCGCCGCTGGCGCGAGGGAGAGGTGCTCGCTCGCATCCAGCGCCCAGGAGAAATAGTCGATGGCGGCGCGGTGTGAATACAGGCGCAGCACCTTTTCTCCGGCCCGCCTGGCATACTCAAGCGCCTGCTGCCAGGCCTGCCCCTGGTAAAAATGATAGGCCAGCTCCTCCAGTCGCCTCTCATGAGCGCCAGGGGAAAGCTGCTCCATTGTCTCGGCGATAGTCCGGTGCAGCCCGCTGCGCTCGCGCACCAGCAGTTGCGTATAAATGGCCTGGCGCGTCAGAGCATGGCGAAATGAGAACTGCTCGGCGGAATCTTCGCTGACGAGTCGCGCAGAAACAAGTTCCTTCATGATCAGCAGCAGCTGCTCCTCGCTGTAGTGGGTAAGCTGTAGCAGAAGGGTAAAATCAAAGTGGCGCCCGGCGACAGATGCCAGAGTCAAAACGTAGCGGGCGGCATCGCTCAGGCTTGCGGTTCGACGCTGTACGGCGTCCTGAATGCTGCGTGGGACATACACCTCCCGCTGTGAGATGCGATTCCAGAAGCCCTGCACATACGCTATATTGCCGGAGGCGAGAAGTGAGGTGAGCGTCTCTTCGACGAAGAAGGGGTTACCCTCAGTCAGCGTATAGACGGTATCGAGGAGCTCCCCGCTCAGATAGCGACGCATGTCGAATGCCGTGTGGCGTTTCTCGAAGATGCCAGCCAGCATCTCCGCGACCTCGCCACGCGCCAGGAGCCCGAGCCTGATCTCCTGGACGAGGCGCTCACGGTCGAGCTGCGCCAGCCAACCTTGCAAGGGAGGGTGAATTCTCGTCCTGGCGATAGGTAACCAGGAGTAAAAGAGGCAGGGACCTGGAACGCCGCGCAAGGTGGTGCAGGAAGTCGAGGCTGGTGTCGTCGCTCCAGTGCACATCCTCGATGATTAACAGCAGCGGCGAGTCCGCCGCCAGGCGCGCGAAGAACGCAGCCAGGACGGCAAAAAGGCGGCGTTTCTCCTGTTCGGGCTCGAGGGAGGGTTGGGTCTGCGTTGGCGCAGGAACCAGCTCAGGCAGCAGGGGAAAGATGTCACGCGCCAGGTCTTTCACGGCGGCGGCAAGCTCCGCGGGCGGCCGGAAATCATAAAAGGACCGCAAAAGATCAAGCAACGGAGCATATGGATAGGTAAGATCCGTTGGAAAGCAGTTCCCTTGCAGCACTCGAAAGCCCTGCGCCACAGTATAGGTTTTTACCTCGCCAAGCAGGCGTGATTTCCCGATCCCTGCTTCACCGCTGATCAGAGCTATTTGTCCCTCGCCAAGTTTCGCCCCCTCTACCAGCAGGTGCAAGTTTGCCAGCTGGTCTGCTCGCCCGACCAGGCTGGGAGCGATCATCGCCGGAATGATTGCTGCTGCCAAAGTATTCCTCCTCGAGAAAGCATCAGGAATTTGCTTACATTACACATATCTTGCCCGCTATTTTATTCAGCATAAGCCTGCATAAAAAAGCTGCCTGGTGTGTTGAGCAGCGACTGAAACCTGGCGCCGGTCTGAGAAAACACCGCCATACCAGGGACATTGTGTGACATAAGCGTGAGAAATGCAAGTGCAAAAATTCTTAACTCAAGAGCGCTGCCCACCTCTCTTCCCTCCATGCCTTTTTCTCAGTAGCGTAAACTCAAAACTACGTATTTTCCCACGATGTCAAAGCGGCATTATTCAGTTATACTGGGCCTATCTATCGATGAAGCCTACCTGGATTTGTCACCTCATGCGCTGACGAGCATGGCGTGAGCTGGTTGCTTCAAACGCAAGCGAAAGAAAGGGAACGCCTGTGAATGCACTTGATATTCTAAAGTATGGTCATCAAACGGTACTACAATCCCTTGATGGCTTTCCCGATGAGGCATGGGAAAGAAGCGGAGCATGTGGCGAGTGGTCGGTCAAAGATATCATCGCCCACCTGGCCTCTTTCGAGAGGGTACTGGCAGAGGTACTGGCAGAGTTTGGCAATGGAGGAGAATCTACCCCCTATCTCACAAAGTTCGTGGAAATGAGCGCCCAGTTTAACGATAGCGAAGTCGCGCTGCGCAAAGAGCAGGCGGTGGGGGAGGTACTTCACGAGTACACCGCCACCAACGCGCAGGTAGTGTCGCTGGCTGAGCGCATACCGCCAGGGACGTTTCGCCAGACCGGAACGCTCCCCTGGTATGGAGTGGACTATGCCCTCGACGATTTTATCGTTTATGCCTTCTACGGCCATAAACGCGAGCATAGCGCGCAGATCGCCACATTTCGTGACCAGTTAGGATGATCGCAAAGGAGTACAACCATGCCGCAAGATATCATCACGGCCTCAACCGTCGAAGTAATCAAACAGTTTAATGAAGCCATTAACCGCCACGATGTTCAAAGCGCGATGGCCCTTATGACCGCTGACTGCGTGTTTGAAAATACCTACCCCCCACCCGATGGCGAGCGTTTTGAGGGTCAGGAGGCCGTGCGTACATTCTGGGAGCATTTTTTTCTTGCATCGCCCGACGCCGTTTTTCAAAGCGAAGAAATCGTCGCCTGCGAAGATCGCTGTTTTGTCCGCTGGGTGTATAGCTGGACCGCTGCAGGCGGCCAGAGCGAGCATATTCGGGGCGTGGATGTATTTCGCGTCCGTCATGGGAAGGTCGCGGAAAAGCTTGCCTACGTAAAAGGATGACCGCTGCGGCGTGGCTCAGACCTGCGGGCCATAGCCTGGCATTTCTTGGCAGCATCCATGGCGCGCCAGGTGTGCCACTCGGGGTTGACCGCTTTGGCCAATCCGGCTCACAGGCTGACCTGTATCACTATAGCGAGATCGGCATAGACGAAATCGTGAGCGCTGCATTTCTCGCATGGGAGCTGGGTGAAGACCGCGCAGCGCACAGGTAAAAAACGCTGAGATTACAGACCCTTAACATAGGCGTGTTACAATACCTCTAACTACATTTAGAGGAGTGCACAGTGACAAGAAATCAACTAGATCAGCAGTTACAAACAATTACGACGAAGGTTCTGCAACTGGGGGCGCAGGTCGGAGATATTCTGGAGCAGGCCCTTCAGGCGGTGAAAACAGGGGACCGGGCGCTTTGTGGCCTCGTGATTGCCTCCGATACATTCATCGACGAGCTTCGTACAACAATTGACCGGGCCGTCTTTGCTTCCCTGACCCTCCAGCAGCCCCTCGGCGGCCGCGACCTGCGCTTTCTCTCGTCGATCCCAGCGGTGATTTCTGACCTTGAAAGGACGGGCGATAATGCCTCCGGCATAGCCAGGCTCATTTTGCGCATGCTGCCTTTACGCGAGCAGAGCTTCAGCCAGGTTGCGCTCGCTGCGCCCGCGCCCGCAGCTGGCAAAGGGGAACAGGCCCCGACGGAAACGTCGATTATCGCCGGAATCCTCGAACTTGGCCAGGAGGCACGGCGCCTGCTCGAGAGAACAATGAACGCATTCGAGGCCCGCGATGGTGAGGCCGCACGCACAATCTGGCAAGAAGATGACATCGTCGACGTTCGCTACCATATGGTGCGCCACGACATCATGTCGATGTTGTCGGGTATACACGCTATCCCTGCCCTGCAACAAGACGAGCGTGTCCTGCAGCGCATGACGTACTGGCTCTGGATCGCTCATAACCTGGAGCGCGTCGGCGACCACTGCACCAATGTATGCGAGCGCATCGTCTTCATCGTCAAGGGAGAAACAACCTTCAATCCCTCGACTGAGTAAGCGCAGGGCTGCCACAACTCGCTCTAGCCACCTTCACGTGCGCGCACACGCTCCTCCTGTATCTCCTTGCGTTCAGCGGCCCCCCAATTTTTCGGGGGGCCGGCAATTTTTTTGTGCGCCCGGGTATGATATGCTATTACCAGGCATAAAGCGTGGGTATCTGTCTGAAGGAGAGTAGTAGTATGGCAAATGAACAGTTATTGCGCAAGGTAAAGGTGGAGGGCGGCAACCTGCGCTTTAGCTCGGCTCACTTTATTACGTTCGGGGGGAAGTGCGAACGTCTACACGGGCATAACTATGGAGTGCTGGCGGAGATCGAGGGGACGCTGAATGAAGACCACCTGGTTTTTGACTTCACCATCTTGAAAAGGCTGACGCGCGAGATCTGCCAGCAACTGCACCATCGCTTCCTCCTACCACTGTATAACCCCCACCTGCACCTGACGCAGTCCCCCGACAGCTGGGCGATCCAGTTCGAACAGAAACACTATGTTTTTCCACGCAGCGATGTCATCGAACTGCCCGTTGATAACTCAACGGCGGAATGCCTGGCTGAATACATCTGCGAGCAACTCTACAGCCAGCTGAGCGCGTTTGATATCTCGCGCCTCCACACGCTTACAGTAGGCGTGGAAGAGGCCCCGACACAGATGGCGTACTACAGCAGGCCGCTACATCCCCGCGCGTGAGCAGGCATCCCGTTTCGATGTAGCGGCCTGCTGCGTCCGTTACTCCGTCAAGACGCTGCGCCCGATAGCCTCCGCCACCGCTTTTATCTGGGGCATCAGCGTCTGAAATTGCTCGATGGTCAGGGATTGCACCCCATCCTTCAAGGCCTCATCGGGATTGGGATGCACCTCGATGAGCAGGCCATCCGTGCCTGCGGCAATCGACGCCAGTGACATGGGCGGCACTATGTCGCGGCGGCCCGTCCCCTGGCTGGGATCTGAGATGATCGGCAGGTGTGAGAAATACTTGATGAGCGGTATTGCGCTCACATCCATGGTGTTACGCGTCATCTTCTCGAAGGTACGAATACCACGCTCGCACAGGATGACGTTGCGATTGCCCTGGGCCAGAATATATTCGGCCGCGAGCAGCCATTCTTCGATCGTCGCCGACATGCCGCGCTTCAGCATGACCGGCTTGTTGCTACGGCCAACTTCGTCGAGCAGCATATAGTTCTGCATATTGCGTGTACCGATTTGCAGGATATCCGCGTACTCACAGACGAGGTCGACATCGGTAGGCGTCATTACCTCGGTAATCACCGCCATGCCGAATTCGGCGCGAGCCCTGGCCAGCAGCTTCAACCCCTCTTCACCCATGCCGCGAAAGCCATAGGGCGAGGTCGAGGGCTTGAAGGCGCCCCCGCGCAGAACAACTGCCCCCTCTTTACGCACGGCCGCAGCCGTCGTCATCAACTGCTTTTCACTCTCGACCGTACACGGGCCGGCCAGCATAATCACCTCGCTGCCACCGATCTCCACCTCGCCTGCGTCAACACAGGCCACCGGCACTCTCACACGCGTATCTTGCGGGTGGAACTCGCGACTGGCGAGCTTATAGGGTTTCGAGACCCGCAAAACCTGCTCAACGGAGGGGAGGGACTCCAGCGCCTCGCCTATCGTAGGGTTGATCCCGCCGATACTGCCCGGAGCCCCCGAAGGGCCGACCCCGCCGAGCACCCCGATTACGGTCCGCTCAACACCACTGGAGGGATGGCCGCTCAACCCGTGGTTCTCAAGGAATGTCAGAACGCGTTCGATATCCTTTTCGTCACAATGCGCTTTCATAACGACGATCATGCAATTTGCTCCTTCATGTTTTATTCACATAGATGTCAACATAGTGCGCAGCGACCCTTGCCGCGCTAATCGGCCTATCCTGACACCTTTGTCATGATCGCCTTTACTCCCCTCACCGGACTCAAGCCTCCGGCGGCTTGTGCCTCGAACTGAACCTGGGCCGTAACGTGACGGCTCCGCGCACATAGACATGTTGTATCTGGTCAGCGCTGCGCGGCGTATTGACGTGCAGCAGGACGCGGATACATTTGCCCAGGCTATGTGGCACCGGTATCTCGCACGCGCACATCAGCGCCACCTCGGTCCAGCCTAATTTACGCGCCGCCAGGGCCGGAAACTCTGCATCCAGGTCAGCAGTAACGGTAAAGATGGCGCTGGCGACATCTTCTGCACGCAGTTCGTTGCGCGCAATTATCAACTGCAGCAGCTCCACGGTTGCTGAGAGTATCTCCTCGCGCGTATTATGCTCGACCGTGGTTGCCCCTCTGATACCCCTGCAATACAATTCGACTCACCCCTTTTTACACTCAGGCCTGTGCTTAAGTTCAAGCTTGCGCCTATTATATCATTGCATGTTCACAGGCACCAGGCTGGCGCTGGTAGCAAGCAATCTGTATAAAAGGGTGAGTGAGCCGCTTTTACCCCCGTTTCAGACTCGCGATATACGTCCTGACGGTCTCCGCCTGCTCAGCCGGGGGAGTTGTGGCGACAAGATTGACCAGGGCGCTGCCCACGACCGCTGCTTCGACGTAACTGGTCACCGCGGCGATATGCTCCGGCGTAGATAGGCCAAAACCGACGGCGAGTGGCAGATCGTAGGCGCGCGTAAAAGTGCGCACTCGTTCGACAAAGCTGCGCAGCTGAGGCGGCAGCTCAGCACGCTCGCCCGTTACTCCGCTGAGTGAAACGCAATAGAGAAAACCCTTGTAGCCAGCTGTCGCCGCCCGCACGATCTCAGCGATACGCTCATCAGAGGTGGTGGGAGGGACGAGAAAGATAAGAGCAAGCCCTTGCTGCTGTGCAGCCTGCTGCAATGGCTGCGCCTCTTCGGGGGGCAGGTCAGGGATAATCAGCCCGCAGATGCCGCTGGCGGCGGCGGACTGGCAGAAGCGCTCAATGCCGTAGGCCATGATGGGATTATAATACCCCATAAAGAGCAGTGGCGCCGGGCTCCTGGCCGCGACCTGGCTCGCAACCTGCATGCAGCCGGAGATAGTCATACCTCCCTCAAGAGCTACGTGTCCCGCGTGCTGGATAGTCGCGCCGTCAGCCAGGGGATCGCTGAAAGGCATGCCAAGCTCAATAATGTCGGCCCCGCCTCGTGCCGCGGCCAGCACCAGTTCGACGCTTTGCGCTGCCGTTGGGTAGCCACACATAAAATACGGAATGAGCGCGCCCTGTCCCTCATGCCTGGCCTGCTCGAAGGCCTGCGAGATCCTGGTGGCGGGCACCGAAGTTGTTGCGGTCGGTCGCATATGTCGATATCTCCATGTCTCAGCTGCCGCTGGCAGCGCTTCAAAGCGTGACGTTCAGGGCCTCCGCCACCGTCTGCATATCTTTATCACCACGGCCCGACAGATTGATGATGATCAGCGAACCCGCGGCAAGCCTGCCCTGTTCTCCCATTTCCAACGCATAGCCCAGCGCATGGGCCGATTCGAGCGCCGGGATTATACCCTCGCTCTGACTTAAGACCTGCAGGCCGCGCAGGGCCGCGGCGTCATCGACGGACGTATAGCTGGCACGTCCGGTCTCCTTCAGATAACTGTGTTCGGGTCCCACGCCTGGATAGTCGAGCCCCGCCGAAATGCTGTGTGTCTCCAGCACCTGGCCATCAGCATCTTGCAACAGGTAGCTCATCGCACCGTGCAGGACTCCTGGTCGGCCGGCCACCAGTGTCGCCGAGTGCTTGCCCGTGCCCACCCCGCTCCCGCCGGCCTCAACACCTATCAACTGTACCTCTGGCACATCCGCGAAGGGATAGAATATACCGATTGCATTGCTACCCCCGCCAACGCAGGCCAGCACCATATCCGGCATGCGCCCCTCCTGTGCCGCTATCTGCGCGCGTGCCTCTTCACCGATGATCGACTGGAAATCGCGCACGAGGCGCGGATAGGGGTGAGGCCCAACCGCCGAGCCGATCAGGTAGAAGGTCGTCTCCACGTTGGTGACCCAGTCGCGAATGGCCTCGTTGATGGCGTCTTTCAGCGTGCGACTGCCGCTACTAACCGGGCGTACCTCCGCCCCCAGCAGCTTCATGCGGAAGACATTGAGCGCCTGGCGCCGTATATCGACTTCACCCATATACACGATACATTCGAGGCCGAGCATGGCGCAGACGGTGGCTGTTGCAACCCCGTGCTGGCCAGCGCCCGTCTCCGCAATGATGCGCTGCTTGCCCATGCGCCTGGCGAGCAGGCCCTGTCCCAGCGCATTATTGATTTTGTGAGCACCGGTATGGGCGAGGTCTTCACGCTTGAGATAGACCCTGACGCCCGGCGCTACCAGCTGTGAAAATCGTGGCACATAGTGCAGGCTCGTCGGGCGCCCGACAAAGCTGACAAGCTGCGCATGCAGCTCTGCCAGAAATGCTCGATCGCTACGCGCCTCCTGGTAGGCGTGTTCCAGTTCGGTCAGCGCAGCCATCAGACTCTCGGGCACGAACTTTCCTCCAAAGGGGCCAAAGCGCCCTCGCTCATCAGGAAAGTAGTTGTGCTGATAGGCCTCCAGTATATTCTTCATGTCGCTCACTTTCGGACTTGAGCAATAAATGCTCGTATCTTGGCCACATCTTTCTGTCTGTGCGTCTCCACGCCGCTGCTCACATCGACTCCCCAGGGGTGGACCGCCGCGATGGCCTCGCTGACATTTTCCGGGTTCATACCGCCAGCTAAAATGAGCGGTACTTCCCGGGCGATGCTGCTGGCCAGTACCCAATCGTGGGGCACACCGCTGCCTCCCCAACCTGCCGTTGGGGTATCGAGCAGGATACGCCAGGCGCTCTCGCGGTAAGCCCGCACCTGGCTTTGCTCAACGTGATCGCGCAGCGGCAGGGCCTTGATAACGGGGCGCGCAACGCGCCGGCAGAACTCGGGCGTCTCATCGCCGTGCAGCTGGACGATGTCCAGCCCGACCTGCTCGACAATAGCATTGATATGCTCTGCCGACGCGTTGACAAAGATACCAACAAGTTCGGGTAGCGCCTCTCCTCGCGAGATCCTGGCCACGAATTCAGTGTTTTCCAGCAGCAGAGCTACCTGCTGGGGCTGAATATAGCGATGACTTGGCTCATAAAACATCAGGCCGAGCATATCCGCGCCCGCAGCGATAGTAGCAGTGATGGCTTCATGTGTGCGCAGACCACAAATCTTTACCTGTATATCCGTATTGGCCCCTTGCAGCAACTGGCGCATCTGGCCCGCGACATCGCCTGCCCTCACCAGCGACTCACCCACCAGCATAGCCTGAACGTCGTAGCGCGCCAGGCGGCGTGCATCGGCCCGGCTGCATATACCGCTTTCAGCTACGACGACGCGATCGCGCGGGATAAACTGGCGCAACTCGCGTAAAAGGTTGGGCTTCATCTGAAAAGTCACCAGGTCGCGGCTATTTACCCCGATGATCTGCGCACCGGCGGCAACTGCACGCCTGGCCTCCGCGGCGCTGTGCACCTCCACCAGGCAGCGCATGCCCTGCTCATGGGCAAGCCTGAGCAGGGAGCTCAAGCGATCATCTGCGAGGAGCGCGCAGATCAGCAGGATGGCATCGGCGCCCCACACCCGCGCTTCATACACCTGGTACTCGTCGAGGATAAAATCTTTGCGCAGGACAGGCACCTCCACAGTATCTTTAATGGCCCGGAGGTAGTCGAGCGATCCCAGGAAGAAATGTGGCTCGGTCAAAACTGAGATCGCAGCGGCGCCGTTGGCTGCGTAGGTTCGCGCCAGTTCCACCGGCTTGAAATCAGGCGCGAGCATGCCTTTAGAGGGAGACGCACGTTTCACTTCCGTAATCAAACGCACACTGGGTCTTGCAGCGGCCGGCCGCAGCGCAGCCAGCAGATCTCGCGGTCTCGGCGCCGCCTCTGCCATTCGCTGTATCTCTTCAAGCGGCAGCGCCGTTTTGCGCTGTTCCAGGTCCTGGCGTGTTGAAGTTACGATACGATCGAGAAACATGAGCCTCCTACCTTAAAATAGCCTGGTTGTTCAATGCACGTGAGCAAGCAATAACATCATCCAATTTTCGCCTGGCCTTCCCTTCGCGCAGCACGGCGCGAGACAGTTCTACACCTTCACGCAACGAAGCCACCTGTTCGTTGGCGACCAGGGCCACTCCGGCATTGAGAAGCAGCATGTCGGCGGCGGGACCCGGCGTATATGTAGCGAGCAGGTTCCTCAGCATAGCGGCATTGTAGGCGGGGTCACCGCCCTGCAGGAGCTGCTGGTCAGCGATACGGGTGAGCCCGACATCCTCCGGCGTGATCGTGTACTCGCGCAGCTCCTGGCCGCTGCGCACCTCACAGATCCGCGTTGGCGCGCGCAGGGAACATTCGTCGATGCCATCCTCGCCATGGATGATCAGGGCGTGCTGGCAGCCCAGGTGGAGCAGGACCTCGCCCATCTTACGCAGGAGCGAACTATCGGCCACACCGAGGACCTGGTAAGGCGTAAGTGCGGGATTGGTAAGCGGACCCAGGATATTAAAGACTGTTCGAATGCCAATCTCGCGGCGCGTTGGTCCAACATGCTTCATAGCAGGATGAAAGGCGGGCGCGAACATAAAGCCGAAGCCGATCTCCCGCACGCAATAGGCAACCTCTTCTGGCCCAAGGTCGATGCGCGCCCCCAGAGCCTCAAGGACATCCGCGCTGCCGCAGCGGCTGGTCGCCGAGCGGTTGCCGTGCTTGGCGACAGATGCACCCGCGGCCGCGGCCACGATACCCGCGGCAGTCGAGACATTAAACGTTCCCGCGCCATCGCCGCCGGTGCCGCAGGTATCCAGGGCATGCACTCCAACCTCATCTTCCAGCCGCACCTGGACGGCTTTCTCGCGCATGATGCGCGCTAAACCCGCGATCTCCTCGACGGTTTCACCTCCCGTGCGCAGGCGCAGGGCGGTGAGAAAGGCGCCCATCTGGGCCTGGGTGGCAACGCCGGTCATGATCTCCTCCATCACCGCGGCAGCCTCGGTTTCGCTAAGGGTCGCTCCCTTCGTAACCTGGGCAATTGCCTCGCAAATCATCGCTCGCTCCTCTCTGTGGCGATACACATATTACTGTACCTGGCATAACAGGAAATTACGTAACAGGTCTTTGCCTACCGGCGTCATAATCGACTCCGGATGAAACTGTACCCCCTCGACCGGGTAGGTGCGGTGGCGCAGACCCATAATCAGCCCATCCGCCGTCTCGGCGGTAATCTCCAGCTCTTGCGGGAGGGTGGAACGCTCAACGATGAGACTGTGATAACGGTTGGCCTCAAACGGCATGGGCAGGTGCTGAAACACCCCCAGGCCGCGGTGGTACATGCGGCTCGTTTTGCCATGCACCGGCTCTGGCGCGCGCACAACCTTGCCCCCATACACCTGGCCGATAGCCTGGTGGCCCAGGCAGACCCCGAGCGTGGGAACGCGCGCCCCCATGCGCGCGATGATCTGACATGAGAGCCCCGCCTCAGCGGGTGTGCAGGGCCCGGGCGATATGACGATGTGCGCGGGCCGCATCGCCTCAATTTCGGCCAGACTTACGGCATCATTGCGGCGTACCTCGACCTCCGCGCCCAGCTCCTCCAGGTATTGGTAGAGGTTGTAGGTAAAACTATCATAATTATCAATGAGCAACAGCATATACACCTCTTAATCAATCTATCCGGCCGGTGGCCGGTCGGACGCCCTTTCGCTTGCGCCCACTACCTGCTGCGGCACATACTGCTCTACGGATTGCACCTCTGCCGCGTACGCGGCGCCCTGCGCTTCTTCTTCCTGGCCGCGCCACTGGGCGATGCTCTCGGCCTCATCCAGGGCGCGCAACAACGCCCTGGCCTTATTCAGGCTTTCAGCGTATTCGGCGGCGGGATCCGAATCAGCAACCACGCCGCAACCCGCCTGAATATACGCGCGTCCATCTTTGATGACCATCGTACGCAGCGCAATGGCGGTCTCCTGGTTACCCGAGTGGCTGAAGTAGCCCACCGCGCCTGCGTACACGCCGCGCTGCTCCTCTTCCAGCTCGCTGATGATCTCCATGGCGCGAATTTTAGGCGCGCCGCTGACAGTTCCCGCCGGGAAGCCCGCGCGCAGGGCGTCGTAGGGGGTTAAACCCGCACGCAGTTGAGCGGTGACGTTGGAAACGAGATGCATCACATGCGAATAGCGCTCAATCTCCATGAACTCGCCGACGCGCACGCTGCCGGGGCTACTTACACGGCCTACGTCGTTGCGGGCAAGGTCAACTAGCATGATGTGTTCCGCGCGCTCCTTCTCGTCGTTCTTCAGCTCTTCGGCCAGGTTCTCGTCGCTGCGCCTGTCGGCTCCTCGCGGGCGCGTGCCCGCGATAGGACGGATCGTCACCTCATTGTCCTCGTAGCGCACCAGCAGCTCGGGTGAGGCGCCAACGATGTGAAAATCCCGGAAGTCGAGGTAGAACATATAAGGCGAGGGGTTAACCGCGCGCAGAGCGCGATATATGGTAAACGGCGCCGCATTGATATGCCGGCTCAGGCGCTGCGAGGGGACCACCTGGAAAACATCGCCCGCCTGGATATAGGCGATTGAGCGGCGCACCATCTCCTCAAATTCGGCCTGCGTCCGATTGGAGGTGACCCGCAGCGCAGCGGCATCGCGCAGCGGCGAGGGTTCCTCGGGTAAGCGCACGGGCTGGCGCAGGCGCTCCTGCACAGCGGCAAGAATAGCCTGGCCGCGCTGGTACTCGGCGGCGAGATCGGGCGCGTCAAGGTGCAGGTGCGTGACGATCCTGACACGGTGTTTGACATGATCGAAAACCAGCACCGTTTCGGTAAAACAGAAGACGGCCAGGGGCAGTCCGAGTTCGTTGTGGTGGGGCACAGGCAGGTGCTCGAAACGTGACGCTGCCTCGTAGGCCAGGTAACCGACCGCGCCGCCGTGAAATTGCGGCAGTTCGTCGGTGCCGCTGCCTGCGGGTCGAATTAAGCGGTACTGGCCTAATTCCGCCTCAAGCAGCTGCAGCGGGTCCGAGCAGGCTACCTCTTCACACGCAACCTCGGCCACGCCAGCGACCCCGACGGGGTGAACCATCCTGTACAGCGTGGCCGTTTCCCTCTGCTGGGTGATAACCAGGTAAGGGTCGATACCGATGAAGGAATAACGGCCAACGCGCTCACCGCCGCTGACGCTCTCCAGTAAAAAACTATATGGGCCGCGAGCCGTCTTGCAGTACGCCGAGACGGGCGTCTCCAGGTCGACCAGTATGTCGCGATAGAGAGGCAGCAGCGGCTTCCTGGCGTCGGGTACCGCCAGTTCCGCGGCGCGCAGATGCTGAAGCTCGGCCAGGGTTGGATAATTCATGTTGCCGCCCTTTCTCAGGCGCGAGAAGAGCCCGCCCTTTCGCGAGGTGAGGCCTTCTCACCTGACTTAACCCAGTCCAATGACATCCTTCACGCGCTGCAGCGTCGCTTCTGCCATTGGCCTGGCTGCGTCCGCTCCCTGCTTGAGGATATCCTCAAGCATCGGCAGGTCATGCATGTACTCGTTGTAGCGCTGCTGAATCGGCTGCAGCGTCGCGATCAGGCGCTCGGTGAGCGCCGCCTTGAACTCGCCATAGCCCTTACCGGCAAATTCGTCCTCGATCTCCTGCCGGCTCTGCCCGGTCAGCAGCTGGTAGATGCCCAGCAGGTTGGTAATGCCGGGGCGCTGCGGGTCGAAGGTGACCTGGCGCTGCGAGTCCGTTGTGGCACGGGCAATCTTCTTCTTGATCGCCCTGGGATCGTCAAGCAGGTTGATGCGCGAGGCATCATTCGTGTCGCTCTTGCTCATCTTGTTGCTCGGCTCATCCAGCGACATGATGCGCGCCCCGACCTCGCGGATCTGCGCCTCAGGGATGGTGAAGACCTGCTGCCTGTACAGGCTATTGAAGCGCTGCGCCAGGTCGCGCGTAAACTCGATATGCTGGCGCTGGTCATCACCCACCGGCACCAGGTCGGTCTGGTAGAGCAAGATGTCGCAGGCCATGAGGGCTGGATAGCAGTAGAGCCCGGTGCTGACCGTATCCATATTCTCACCCGCCTTCGTCTTGAACTGGGTCATGCGGTTCAACCAGCCCATGGGTGTATAGCACTCCATGATCCAGCTCATCTCGGCGTGCTGGCGCACGTGCGACTGCACAAAGAACTTGCAATAGCGTGTATCCAGGCCACAGGCCAGGTACAGCGCGGCCAGCTTACGCGTATTGATGTGCAATTCCTGGGGGTCGATGGGCAGTGTAATGGCGTGCAGATCGACGATACAGAAGATATTGTCGTATTCCGCCTGCGCCGCGACCCAGTTGCAAATCGCGCCCAGGTAATTGCCCAGGTGAATGTTTCCCGTCGGCTGTACGCCGGAGAAAACACGTTTTTTCGTGCACGCGCCGCCCTGCGCATGGGCTGCCTCTGTGCGGGCCAGCGAGTTGATTTCGACCGACATGCTAGTCTCTCCTCCAAGGCTAAAATTCCAATAAAAAACGCCGCTCTTCCCGAGAAGGGACGAGAGGCGTGCAGCTTTCGTGGTACCACCCTAGTTCGGATTATCGCGGTACGTCGGATAATCCCTCATTACCGGATACGGCCGTGACGGAAACTCAGGGCTATATCCTGTCCTCGATAACGGGGAACGTTCCGCAAGAGCCTTTTCGAGGGCCGCCGGGCGGACATCGAACTTCGGCTCTTCAGCTCCCAGGCCCATTCCTCGGCTTCACTGGTATCGGTTCTCACCAACCCCGACTCTCTGCAACCAGTCCGGGCCAAGTACTCTTCCTGTTCGTAGCTTTAAGGTATATTTTTGTATATCTGCAATGAAGTATATAGGGGATTTGCGCCCCTGTCAAGTAGTATTTCACTTAGAAAGTGCGCATCAGAGCCATGACATTATGCACATAACGCCAGTTGAAGATGCCGCGATGCACGACGGACCAGCCCCCCTCGTTGTAGCCACTGATCGTATCCGCCAGGTTGCCGTGGAAATTGTGATAGAGCCAGGATACATAGGTAGCGCCAAGATAGATATTGTCAGTCAGGACATAGGGGTTGCGCCGAATGCCTGTGCCCGCGTTAATTGACTGGGCCGTGTATGGCATGAGCTGCATAACCCCGATCCCGCCATCCCAGGCGATGACATGCTGATTCCAGCCGCTCTCCTGCCAGGCAATGGCCAGCAGCAGGTTGGCGGGCAGCCCGTACTGGACCGCGGCTTGACGCAGGAGTGATTCCACCTGTGGGTGCGTGGACCACTGCAGGGCGCTGTAATCATTCCAGCGTACAGTTCCATTCGTCAGCACAGCACCCCCACCGGCGCCTGTGTTGACAACCACTTTGCCCCCGCGCTGCGGAATGCACAGCTCCTGCCCGACAAAGATCAGGTTGATGTGCTTGATACTATTGGCGCGGGCCAGGGTCTTTCTGCTGATGTGATGGCTGCGAGCGATGCGCGTCAAAGTGTCCCCGCTGCCCACCCGGTACCACGAACAGCTATTGCCCACCCCGGCAGCCTCTGCCTGGGAAGCGGACCCGCTATTGGAAAGAACGTAGGAACCAAATAACAGCAACGCTGTACATACCAATAGCATGACCTGCCTCGAGGAATGAGATCGCATAAAGTGTTTTAAACTGCACTTCACATACTTAATCTTCACTTGAAGCCCAAGTGAAATCATGCTGCGTTTGTGTATTGGATCTAGGAACATGGTTGATTTACTCCTCTCTTGCTTTTACTATATCTAGCAAGCAAATAGAGAAGTATACATGGATTGCAGGGAAAAGTTTATGGGCGGCAATTGATGGGTTTGCGCAAAGAGAGGGAATGGAGTATGCGAACATCCCCTTTCGTATGCAGGCTATAGCTCGGGCAGCAGCGACGGCTTGATATAGGGGGCCAGTTGCGGCTTCTGCTCCGCCAGGGCGCGCAGCAGGCCAAAGCAACCTGCCAGCATCATATCTCCCTGCGGTGTAGCCTCATACGGCTGCAGGGGCGAGCCGCGCAGCAGTGCGCGCCGCGGCCCGGTTACGGCCAGAAATGGCAGCGGGCCGTCCTGGGGAGCGGGCTCTGGCTGCTCCAGTATAAGCGCTCCATGACCACTGCTGTGAAAAAATTTTGTCGTTTGTCACTGTCCCCCCGAGCCAGCTTTATAAGTATTTTCATTCGAGTTGGCTGCGAACTCACGGAACAGATGGCTCCAGAAGCCGCTGGAAGTTGGACAATGGCGAATGGCTTCCCTGGCCTTCTCGGACCCCCGCTACCAGAGCTTCGGCCTCTTCGCAACAGAACCAAATTGGATTCTTGCGCGCAAATCGCTCAGCTTGGTTTACTGTATATGATAGATACATGTCATTACAGGATTGGTTACAGAAGGTAGTTCGACAAAAAGCGGCGTGCAAAAGTCATGGGACTTGCACGAGCAAGGGCGAGAGCGCTTCTCAAAATCTGAAGCCAGTATCTCTGCTTCGTCACGCTCTTTGCGTTCCAAAGGGCTCAACCATTCTGATCACCACGCTTAGAGACAAGGGATACATTGTTCGCTCTCTGCTGTTTCATCTCTGGTATAGGCTTGGAGGTAGGCGAAGAAGCGCAATTCGCTTCCTCTCCTCTCAAAAGAGATACTGTCTGCGGGAGCTGATTTGATGATCTGCGTTACCACCCGTTTTCGCCTCAGGTACTTCTGGATGCTCCTTCCGATGTACCTGACCTATCGCCGGATGCGGCGCGATTTCAACCAGGCCCCAGGACTGATACGCTATGCTTTCCTGCTGCAAAATCCGGTCGCCTGTTGCACGCTTTCTGTGTGGGAATCTGAGGCAGCCCTCATCGCCTTCTCCAACGTGTTCAGTCATGTACATGCGGTTCGTCGGGCCAAGCGCTGGTGTCGGGACATCTGGTCGGCATATTGGCGGTTTGACGCCCTCAGCAAGTACGCGAGTCGGTGGCAAGGGCCTGGACTGGGACAATGGCCCAAGCTGATAGCGCACCCCGTCTACCCGTGGCATCTCGTGCCGCTACCTACACTGCAAGGAGCAGAGCAATGATCCTCATGGGTACGCAGGTTCTCCTGAGCATTGTGCTGAGCATCATCTTTCTGGCGAGTGCCGTTCCCAAACTGCACCATCCCAAAGGCTTCGTCCTGGCTGTCTTGGAGTACCGCATCCTGCCACCGCGCCTCAGCTGGTTCTATGCGCGTCTGCTTCCTCCGCTCGAATTCCTGCTAGCGCTCCTGTTGCTCAGCGGGATGGCAGTGCGTTCTGCCGCGGCGGTCATGGCAGTGCTCCTGCTCAGCTTTATTGTTGCCGTCGGCATCAACCTGACCCGGGGCCGAGATCTCGACTGCCATTGCTTCGGCAAGGCTCCCAGGCGACCGATCGGGTGGAGGCTGCTGCTCCAGGATGGTGCCCTCCTCGGCGCAGCCCTTGCTCTTGCTGCCCTCACACGTGAGTGGCTAGCGCCGGAGCCCTGGTCGGTGTTGCGCCTCCTGGGTCTGGTTCAAGCCAGGAGTTTCTGGCCGCTGCTGGGCTGCGCGGCAGTGACTGCGTGTAGCGCAACGCTCCTTAGCAGGTCGCCAGCTGGCGGGAGGCGGTATGGGAACAGGATACGGGTAAGTAAGGAGAACGGAGAAGTTGAATGACTGGCCTGTGGCTTGCAAGCTACCTTGTCTTGTGGGGGCTCGTCTTGATCGTATGTCTCTTCCTGATCGGCATCCTGCATCAGCTCGGCCTGCTGCACCGCCAGCTCATGCCGAAGCCACAGCAATCGCAGGGAGACAGCTCTATCCCCGCCCTAGAGTATGATGGACCGGCCATCGGCTCGCCTCTGGTGGACCTGGAGGCCGATACTATCAACGGCTTTGGGACCCAGAACCTGGCCCTGTTGTCTGACCAGGATACCACGCTGCTCGTGTTCATGTCACCCATGTGTGAGGGTTGCCAGCATATGGTCGAGTCGCTGAACGCTCTAGTGGCGGATGCCACGCGTGCGGTCCGCGCGGTTGTGATCATGCGGGCCGATGAACAGGGCTGCAAGGCTTTTCTGAGCGTCTTCCCGCTGCACATGCCCGTCGTCTGTGATCGGGACCGCAGCATTACTATGGGGCTCGACGTTCATCGTACCCCCTTCGGCTTACGGTACGACGAGCACGGCACGCTGATTAGAAAAGGCCTCCTCGCGGGGCACGAGGATCTCCTGGCTTTATTTGGCGCTGGGTCAGCCCCCCGGAGGGCGCAGGCCCACGTGTTCCCATCTGCACTGTCATCTCACGTGGAGGGTCATCCTTAGCCGGAAATACCGTACTATCGCCAAGCAGCTTATTTGGAAACTCGATCTAGACCCCGCAGTGTTCCTCCCAAGGAAAGGACTCAGTTTATGGATGTAATCACTAAGTGGATAAGCGAGCGGTTGGCCGAACACTCCTCCCGGCGCGGCTTCTTCTCTACAATGGAGAAGGCGGTGCTGGGCGCGGCAGCAATTGTCACCAGCCAGGGCTTCTCAGCATGTTCTAGCAACTCCGCTGAAACAGTAAAGTCCGCAAGCAATCAGTGCTGCGACCCCACGAACATAGTGTGCTCGAGCAGCGCCTGTCCCAGCGGTAGCTCGAATGGGTACACCTGGCTTTGCCACACCTCTGATGGCGGCGTGTACTTCTGCATCGACTGCTTTGACAAGCACACGGGGAACTACGTTTGCTCCTACGCTATGAGCTCAAGATAGAAGCAGCAGAGAGGCTCATTCATTGTCGACCACGTACCGATAGTTAGGAGAGATGCACCATGATTTCATTTCGCCAGCGCTTGCAATGTCTCTCCCTCCTTTTAGGCGGCATAAGCGCCGGATTGGTGCTTGCGCTGCTTGCTCGTGCAAGCGGGGGTACCGAACCTGCAATAATCATGCTAGTGGGTGCACTGCCGTTTTTCCTCGCCGCCCTGACAGGTGTCGCCAAGACCACGACGGCTTGAGGACTCTCAATGATCGGGACGATCGGGGTCCTCGTGCAGGAAACCTCTCACCGCTGGCGCTGGCTGCTAGCAGCCAGCCTGTATACTGGCGCATGTCTTGGTACGGCCATGCTATTCGGTACTATCCTGGGCACCCTGGGACACTTCATACGAGAGTGGGCCCATGGTGCGGGTGTCTACGCAGCGTTCCCCTCTGCGGGAGTATGGCTCATCGGCCTGCTTGCTTTAGCCTATGCGCTCAGCGATGTGGGTTTGCTGCGCTTGCCACGTCCAACCCTGAGGCAAGTCGTCCCTGTCACATGGTGGCGGCGCTGGAGACCATACGGCGCCGCGCTCGCCTACGGGGCAGCACTCGGTGTTGGCGTGATGACACGCATCCCGTTCGGAGCCTTTTATGTGCTCTGCTTCTGGTGTATCCTGAAAGGTAATGCGACCTATGGAGCCCTGTTGATGGGAACCTACGGGGCGACACGTGCGCTGATGATCTTCCCGGCCAGCTGGGGACTCTACCGTCACCGCACGGCTATCACCGCATGGCCCGCCAGCCCGCTCTTCAATCTCTGGCGCGCGCAACGTATCATGGCCGTTGCGCTGAGCATGTTCGCCATGTTGGCACTCGTGTCAGGACTGTTCAAAATATAGGAGGCTGAGGGATGTTTTCACAGGATGGGAGAGAACCCATGCATCATCTGAAGAGCACAATGTTTGGCGTCATCCGCTGTCACCTGGTATGGCTGCTCGCCTTGCTTTCCCTTTTCTTCACCGGCTGTGGTAACAGCGCCACAGCGCCAACCTTTGCCCAAACCGCGCAAGCTGCCGCGGGCAGCATCAGCGAGTTCCCGATCCCTACTAACAACAGCGGGCCTACGAGCATCACGCGCGGCCCTGATGGCAAGCTCTGGTTCACGGAGTTCTTTGGCAACAAGATTGGGCGCATCACTCCCACCGGCAGCATCAGCGAGTTACTGACCTCCACTGTCTACACCAATCCTTCGGGAATCGCGCCAGGCCCTGATGGCAAGCTCTGGTTCACGGAGACCTCTGGCACCAACAAGATAGGGCGCATCACTCCCACCGGCAGCATCAGCGAGTTCCCGATCCCCACTGCTAACAGCTTGCCTACGGGCATCACGTCAGGTCCTGATGGCAATCTCTGGTTCACGGAGTTCAATGCCAACAAGATAGGGCGCATCACTCCCACAGGTACCATCAGCGAGTTGCCGATCCCTACTGCTAAAAGCGGGGCTTACAACATCGCGCAGGGCCCGGACAACCAGCTCTGGTTCACGGAGTTCAATGCCAACAAGATAGGGCGCATCACCACCCGCTGAAGCGGGCGAGCCGGCTCAGGTCCACTAGCCGCTGCGCCTCGATCTCCAGTGGAGAGGTAATGTTATCCAGGTCGGCCGAACAGAGGCTGAATGCAAAAACGGGTGAAGGATTTTCAGTTCGCGGCCTCTTGGCGGGGCGTGACTTGAAATGAGGCGATACTTTCCTTTTCGGAACGATATCCCTCTCTGCCCAAAAAATTGAGATGATACCTTGAATATGTATCACTTCCCTACCAGTACAGGGGTACTATGTGCCAGCTTCATCAGCACCAAAACAGCCTATGGAACAAGAGAGACGCATTTTTGCTTCAAGCGCCTAAAATTTTTCGTTTACTATCGTAGAATTAGGTTCGGGAAACACGTGGAGGCATTGAATTGGATGAAGAAGAATTTCGTCAAACAACTATACAAAAAACAAACACAGCTACAACACTTACCTTAATAGCCTTGGTGGTCATGGGCATGCCCGAAGAACCCGATATATCAGTTCGACTCTGATCCGGGGCACAAAGTTATTCTTTCTAAAATTAGTATCCTGCTGCCTCTTGGAAGAGTTTATCCATCGTTGAGACTGCACCAGGATCACCAGACCATTCACCGTTTGAAACCATCAACACGCCAGTGTGAGTGGTAGGATCAAAAAACATATTGGAAGCAGCGCCGTTATCATCACCATCATGTCCCCAAGTTATAGGGCCAAAAGTGTTAACCGTATACCAAACCAGTCCTTGTGTTATCCCATTACTAGACGCAGAGCCAAGTGCTGTTTGACTTGTTAATATTCGTTGTACTGTTGTAGATTTAAGGATTTGTTTGCCATTGTATTGGCCGCCTTGCATGTACATAATAAGTAGGTGTCCAAGCAGCGTAGGTGTAGTTCGCAACATACCAGCTGGATAGTCAGGTTCGCCATAAAGAATACCATTGCCATTGGGTAAGGCTATCAGTGACTGATTAAGACCTGCTAATTTAAATGAGGAGTTAGGCATATCAAGTGGTGTAAAGACATTGTTTTGGGTGTATTGACAAAAGCTTTGTCCACTGAGAACTTCTACCAAGTAGCCGGCGAGTGTAATACCAATATTTGAATAGTCAGACACTGTTCCGGGACAACTCTTTTTGAAGTTTTTCTTCCGCTTGTAGTACGTGCCTCCAGGTGTTAAGTAGCCTTTTACAAAATCTGCCAATAGGATAGGTGAATCTCCGGGCACCGAATTATCTACATTATCCCCGACAGAGAGATTATTATCTTTAATAGAGGAAGTGTGGGTCAATAATTCTCGAAACGTGATCGGGGTATTGGGGCAGGATGGAATGCTTACTTTAAAAGGAAGATACTTATTGATGTCATCGTCAAGTTTAAATTTCCCTTGATCGAAAAGTTCCATAAGCGCTGTTACGGTAACTGTTTTGGAAACTGATGCCCATAAAAAGTCTGTATCAGGCGTGACAGGTATATTCTTCGTCGTATCAGCCATGCCCGCAACCGCCGTACAGACAACCTGCCCGTTTTTCACAATGGCTGCTGAGAGACCCGGGGAATGCAATTTCGAGAGCTGGCTCGTCAGGTCTGTTTTGCAGGTTGCTATCGGTGCAGGAGTTGGGTTTCCAGTGAGACCAACTGTGGGGATTGAAGTGACCTGCAGCGTAGGAGTAATCGTGGTCTGTGCTATGTCTGCGGCTTTAAATGTTACGACAGCCGCCCGCCAATTGACCGATTTTCCTACGGTGAATGTCGCGTTGTATGCACCGGTCACAGTGACTATTTTGTCTTCTGTGAACAGTGCTTGAAAGTTAGAGTTATCACCTTCAGATTGGCGTAATATAAACCCATTTCCGGCTGTACCCGTTGTAGACGTTGGATCACTAAAGCCAAACGCTCCAAAACAAGCTCATTCGCCTGCGTAGTTGTACTGGTATTGCCTGAATTAACTGCCGTTGATGCTGTAATTGCCATTGCTGCCTGAGATACATCCAAAACTCTATTTGCCAACGTACCTGAATATTCATGTGCGACAATTGTCACATCACTGTTTGAAGATGTGGTATGCGCATGCAACTGAATAGCTCCTCCAGTAATGTTTTGCGCGTAATAAATTGCAATTCTGTCATTACCCGATACGGGTACTTCTACAGCTTTTGTATAGACATTCTCTCTATCGTCAGTCAGCGTAAGTGTCCCTTTATACACACTTACAGCAACAACAATAAGATTACCCGATGTTACACCATTTAGGACAGCATTTGCATTTCCATTATTCCCTGGACCTAGTGTACTTTGGACTAAATTGATAGCGGGCATCGCTGCTTCACTCCGCAGCGCTGTAGTTTTATGAGTAAAACCTACTGACAAAAACATTCCAATTACCTAAATTTCGGCCAAAATAGCGGCACAATGCCGCTGGAAGAAAGGAACTTGTGAAGAACGATGATGGAACATATCTATCGCAGAAACACACCTTTGCGAGAGGAGAACCATCATCATGAACGAGTCTACCACACGAAAACGGCGCGTCATTTTTCGGCGTGTGCCAGTCTGGCGGCAATCGGCGTCAAGTTGGGTCAGCTCGATTTGTTTGGCCCACTTCGCCAGAGCATGCGTATTGATCAGAAGACAGTCAAGGACGCACCGATCGACAAGGTCTACGATGCCTTCATCAGCATGCTGGCGGGAGCCCATGGCTTGGTCGAGATCAATACGCGTCTGCGCAGTGATGCAGCCTTGCAGCGAGCGTTCGGACGGAGCCGATGTGCGGAGCAGTCGGTCGTGCAGGAGACGCTGGATGCCTGTACCAGCGAGCATGTGAGACAGATGCAACAAGCATTGGACATCGTCTATCGTCAGCGCAGTCCAGGCTATCGGCACGACTACCGCCACGGCATGGCCCGCCAGGGCATGGTCGCGCGCAGCCCAGTGACTCGGGCCGCCTCCCATCGTCACACCGGTCAGCAGCAGGGGCTGACCGCGCTCGCTCGCGCGTTTAATGCGCTCAGCCACGATTACGGTTGAGCTTGGCATGACCATTTTAAAGCAGTTCTCGATGGTCTTACCACTCTCGAAGAGCAGGATGTCCTGGGTGCCGGTGCCAACGTCTACGGCCAGGACACGTTTGGGTCTGGACATGAGATTTGCTCCTGCCTGAAGGTGCGAACATTAGCCTGTACCAGCAAGTATATCATCTCACGCACCTGGCCGGCCGCAAATAACGGGACGAGCGAGAAAGTAGCCGCAAGTGTAGTGTACGTGACACTCCTGTCGCCTAAAGGCTGACAGGCTTCTCAACAACTTCAGCCGTGTAGCCTGTTCCCGTAGGAACCTTGTCAGAAACAAGTGGTTGAGCGGCTAACTTGCTGAGACAACGAGGGGGCGTGTCTGCCCTCCTACTACGTCCCACAGCAGGATCTTTATGGACTGCTGCTTGCCTCCGTGCGGGGCGGGGTCGTAGATACGTGACGGAACGAGGAAACATCACCCGCTCACCATAGGCGAGCTTATGCATATTGACCGAGCCGACAATATCGCGATGTCCCGTGAACCCGCAGTGCTTGCAGGTCCACACCCTGCCCTTGGGCTTGTATTTGTGACCACATGCAGGACACTGGCTTGATGTTCCTCGTTCGGAGCCAGTGAAGCTCATGATGTGGGCTTGCTCGCTTTTGTGGGTGAGGTAGGCGATGTCCTTGCCATACTCCCAGAGGGACATCCGTTGATTGTGGTGCCTTCCGCAATGGCGGCTACGGACGCCATGCGGGTTGCCAATGAAGAGGGAACCAACGTTGTGTTGCACACAGAAGTTCACTACCTGGCGGGTTGCTTTGTGCCTCATATCCCGAATACGGCGCTCACTTCTTCGGCACATCTTGTGCTTGACGCGTTGCAACTTCTTCCATCGCTGAGAGTACTTTTTACATCTGGATTGTTTCTTCGCCAGTTTGCCAAGTTGCTGATTGCGTTGTCTTTTGAGCGAACGAATACCACGCCCTGAGACAAGCAATGCTTCGCCTGTCTGTGTTGAAACAGCAGCAAGATGAATTTCTCCCAGGTCTACCGTCGCGTGCTTTTCGCCAGGAGCATCCTCAGCGTGTGGAACTTTTACGCACACATGGAGTTCAAAGCCACTGTTCCACACCAGCGTACATGCACCGCTGTTCTCAGGCACATCGAGAGGCAGCACTATAGATGCGCGTCCTCTGCCCATTGGAAGGACGACACGCCCTTGTTCTTTGCTCACCGCTTGTTCAGGCCAATGAACGGGGTAGAACTGCTTCACTTTGTAGGGATAGCGCAGCTTTGGGTTGGCGGGTTTCAGTTGGCGAGTGGTCTCGACATTGGCAAGAAAAGCATGGACCACCATTTGGACAGACTGGCTATGGAGTGTATACCTGCCTTTGGTGGCTTTTTGCAGTTCACGACGCCCAGGCCATGTGGCATGTGTGGTACGCGCCTCTGTGTGGAGATCACAGCAGGTATTCCACACCAAAGCCGCTTCCATTTGTGCTGCTTTGAGGCGTCGGAAGAGGGCTTGTGACACGCGCTTCAGTTGGTAGACTCTGACCGTATTCATGTGTTATCATTGTACCATGCAGGAAAGTGGTTTGCAAGTGGGTAAAACCAGATATACTCACTACTCAATAGCTTATCATCTGGTGTGGATACCCAAGTATCGTCGCCGTGTGCTAACGGGAGAAGTGCAAGCGGAAACAAAACGCTTGCTTGCGGAGTGCTGTCAACGGCAAGGGTTGGCGCTTCTGGCGCTGGAGACGGATGAGGATCACATTCATGTCTGTGTGAGTGCGCCGCCACGCTTTAGTCCAGCCCTCATAGCAAACCTGCTCAAAGGGTATTCCTCTCGCTATTTGCGCGACAAGTTCCCCCAACTCAAAAAGGTGTGTGGAAAGGAACACCTTTGGACCAGTGCGTATTATGTGGGAACGGCTGGCGCGGTATCGGCTGAAACGATTAAACGATATATTATGGAGTGTCAGGGGAAGTAAAGTAAGTGAGGTCGCTTTCATCCCTCCCCCTGGAACGGGCAGGGACTTCCCGCCTTTCAGGTATAGGTTTTTGGGCGCAGTCAAGCAGCAGTGCGCGCTCGTGCTCGTGCCCGACGCTTCTGTTCCCGTTTGCGCTCCCGCTGACGGAGTTCAGAAGGTCGCGGCAGTTTCCTGGGAGCCGTGATAGTCTGAGGCCACGTTTGGGGCAAGAGCCTGCCGCAGGCCAAGACCTCAGCGTTGAACAGCGCGGCTACTAACCCCAGGCGTCCGCGCACGACACAACTTAACCGGCGTGGCGGCGGCTGACCCGCTGGCCGCTTGCGCCGACGACAAGCAACATGCGGGGCTGGCAGCGGCTCGCCGCGTCTTTCCTCCCGTTGCTCCTCCTCGGCCTGGCAACCCACGCTCAGCGTCCAGACCTGGGCCACGGCCATCGCCAACCAGAGCCGTTCTACGCGACTGGCCTCCAGCATTTTGCTGTGGTGCCAGCCCCAGAGGCCGCGTTTGAAGTCTTTGAAGCCGGTTTCCACCCAAGTACGCATGCCATACCAACTCACTTCGGCTTGCTCTGGTTCCAGATCAGTGAGCACCGCCCAGGGATGCTCATAGCCTGCCTCCCAATGCATCAGCAAGGTACAGGTCAGGCGGCTGGCTTTCCCCACAAAGCACTCCACTCTTCCTTTCCAACTCGTTCCCGGCGTGGGAACCCATCGACTGATCCAGTCACAGGTCTCCTCTCCCACCACACGCGCTTTGACCCCCACGTTGATCCGCAAGAACGGATGCCAGCCACAGGTGCAGATGGCCTGGAACAACCAGCGGGCATACCAGCCTCGATCTGCCAGGACCAGCACCTGCCAGTCCGGCGGAATGCTGCCCTCCAGGTGCGTGAGCAGCCCTTCCCAATGTGGTCGCCACGAGCCTTTCTCATGCCCTCCCAAGACTTTCCACGCCACCGGAATGGCGCAACTGCGCACCACCACGCTGATCGACAAAATCGTCCAGCGCTCTCCCAAGGTCGTAGCGTCCAGGACCAGCACCATTTGCTGGTTCCCTTGCTGCCACAGGCGCACCACCCAACAGAGCAAGGGGGCAAAACACGAGGTCACATCCAGTTCCCGGCGCTTCTTCCCGCTCTTGTGTTTCGCATCCAGATACCACTCGCGCAAGCGCTGAAACACGGTCTGTTCCTCTTGTTCCAACACCAGCGCCAGCAGAGCACTGAGTTGCGTAATCCCTGCTGCTCCCGACAGCGCGATCCCCACGCTCCAGAGCACTAGCCCCCACACTTGCGGTTTACTCAAATGGGCAAAGGCCATTGACACTTCTTGTGACCATTGCGATAATCGATCCGGGCAAGACATATCCGTTCTCCTGCTTTTGATGAGTCTGTGGTTTTTTCATCGTAGCAGATGGCGGCGTCTTGCCGCTCCTTTTTCACCTTCCTTTCCCAAAAAATCTATACTTGAAAGGGACTTCCCGCTCCCTCGTTAAACATATGAAAAGGGGCGCACTTAGACATGAATTTTGCACAGCCACAGCAAGCTCCCTCGCACTCGGGTGGTTATCAACCCATCGAAGACTATGCCGTAATCGGTGACCTGCATACGGTGGCGCTGGTGGGCAAGAACGGCTCAATTGACTGGTGCTGCATACCGCGTTTCGATTCGCCCAGCGTTTTTGGCGCGCTGCTTGATGCCAAGAAAGGGGGCTTCTTTCGTATCGCTCCTGCGGACCTGCCTGGTATAGGGCACAAACAGCTCTATATACCGGAGACCAACGTCTTGATAACGCGCTTCCTCAGCGTCGATGGCGTCGGGGAGATCGTCGACTTTATGCCTGTCAAAGAGGCCGGCAGTTCGATGCATCAACACCACCTCATCCGTTCGGTAAGCATGGCACGTGGCTCGCTTCCCTTTGAATTAGTCTGCCGCCCGGCCTTTAATTACGCGCGTGAGCCGCACAGCCTGAACATTTCAAAGGAGGGCGCGATCTTTCGCAGCGATAGCCTCTGCCTGGGCCTGTCATCCTCCATCCCACTAGAAGAGGACGGCCAGGGAGGCGTGCGCGCCATATTTACCCTCCACGCGGGTCAGGCCATCCACTTTCTGCTTGAAACGACAAGAGAACGCGACCTGGTCCCGAAACACCTCTCACATAACCAGTATCAGAAGGCGTTTTTCGATACCATCGGCTACTGGCGCAAGTGGTTATCGCAATGCCAGTACGTTGGCAGGTGGCGCGAAACGGCCCATCGCTCAGCCCTGGTCTTAAAATTGCTCACCTACGCCGCAACGGGGGCCATCGTCGCCGCGCCGACTACCAGCCTGCCCGAAACCATTGGCGGCCCGCGCAACTGGGATATCGCTATACCTGGCTGCGCGATTCGTCCTTCACGCTCTATAGCCTGCTCACGCTTGGTTTCAGCGAAGAGGCCACCGCCTTCATGGGCTGGCTGGACAACCGCTGCCATGAATTAAAAGAGAACGGCTCCCTGCAACCCATGTATACCATCGATGGCGAGCACGACCTGACGGAATGCACCCTCGACCACCTGGAGGGCTACCGCAAGAGCCGGCCGGTGCGTATCGGCAACAGGGGCTTCAGCCAGAAGCAGTTAGATATCTATGGTGAGCTTATGGACGCCATCTACATCTATAATCGCCACGGGGATATCTCCTACGATCTCTGGCAGAACCTGCGCCGCCTGCTCGAGTGGCTGGATGATCACTGGCAGGAACCAGATGAAGGCATCTGGGAGGTGCGCGGAGGCCCCAAGCGCTTCGTCCACTCGCGCCTCATGAGCTGGGTGGCCTTTGATCGCGCCCTGCGCCTGGCTCGCCTGCGCGGACTTCCGGCCCCTATGATAGAATGGATGCAGACGAGCGCGGACATCTATGAGCAGATCATGCTCGCGGGCTGGAACGAGAAGAAGCAGAGCTTTGCGCAGTACTATGGCAGCGACGCCATCGACGCCAGCGCGCTCCTGATGGTGATTACACGTTTTGCCGGCCCAACTGATCCGCGCATCCTATCCACCATCGAGCGCATTTTGCAAGAGTTGACGAGCGATTCGCTGGTCTACCGCTACAATCCCTTCCAGGCCGCGGACGATGGCCTCGGCACTCCCGAGGGCACCTTTAGCCCGTGCAGTTTCTGGCTGGCCGAGTCCCTGGCAAATGCCGGTCGCCTGGACGAGTCGCGCCTGATGCTCGAAAAGATGCTCAGTTACAGCAATCATGTCGGGCTGTACGCTGAGGAGATCGGCTCTACAGGCGAGGCCCTGGGAAATTACCCCCAGGCTTTTACCCACCTCTCCTTGATCACGGCCTGCTACAATATCGATCGGGCCTTGAATAACATGCGCCGTTAGCCTACTATTGGCTAGAGAGATACGTTGAGTTGCAATCAAAGGAGCAGAATATGTGGTACGGAGACCCAAGAGATGCGCGCAGGCAGGCGCGTTACGTCCGGCGCGCTAATCGCTACAGGTATGGCAGAGGAAGAAGCGGGATATTCGGCCTGTTCTTTATCGTGTTTATCATGCTCGGTATCTTCACCCATTTCTGGGTATTCTTTATGCTAGCCGTTTTCTTACCTGGAATAATTTACTGGCTGCTGAGCGCCTGGTTCTCAGGCGCTCAGCAGCCCCAACCACCACCGCAGCAGCCTTACTATCAGCCGCCCCCTGCAGAGCAGCCATACCCCCCGTATGAGCAGGGCTACGAGGCGCCTGCACCCCCCGAAGGGAACTACCAGGAAGGAGGCAGCCAGCAGTACCCAATGCCGAAACAGGAGCCCGAATATCAGCAATATGAGGAGCCCCAGGCTCAATATCCCGAACAGCTGCCGCCCATGCAGCAACAGTAGCGGTCAGGCAGGCTCCTACCCCGTGACGATGTTGACCAGGCGGCCTGGCACATAGATCACCCGGCTGACCGCGGCCGCGGCAATGAAACGCTGCACCCGAGGGGCCGACAGCGCCCGGCGCTTAATCTCGGCCTCAGGCAGGTCGCGCCCCACCTCAATCTGATCGCGCACGCGCCCGTTGACCTGCACGGCCAGAGTCATGCTCTCGGCCTCTATGGCCGCGGGGTCATAGACCGGCCAGGAGGCGCTATGGATCGAGCCATGCTGCTTCAGGCGCCCCCAGAGCTCCTCCGTGATGAAGGGCGCCAGGGGGGCCAGCAGCAGCAGGAAGGTACGCAGTTCTTCGCGTGTAACCGTTTGCCTGCCCTCCAGGCCATTGAGGTAACCCATCAGGGCCGCGACGACCGTGTTATACTTCAGGGTCGCGATATCTTCCGTGATGCGTTTGATCACGCGATGCAGCGCCCTGCGCGCCTCTCCCTGCGGTCTTTGCGAGCTGGCGTTCTCGGCTTGCCGCCCGAACAGCGCCCAGAGCCGGTCGAGAAAGTGCACAACGCCGCCGATGCCTCGATCGCTAAAGTCGCCACCGGCCTCATATGACCCCATAAACATCAGGTAGAGCCTGAAGACATCCGCGCCAAAACGGGCAATGTAGCCGTCCGGATTCACGACGTTCCCCTTCGATTTGGAGATCTTCGTGCCATCTCTGGTAATGGTGCCGTGGGCGCGAAAACGCCTGAAAGGCTCATCAAGCTCGAGGTAGCCCAGGTCGTGCAGCGCCATCGTAATGAAGCGGGCATACAGCAGGTGCAAGACGCTGTGTTCGGCGCCCCCGATGTACATCGCGACCGGCAGCCACCTCTGCGCCAGTTCGGGGTCCCACGGCCGCGCATCCCCATCGTTTGAGAGGTAACGCAGAAAGTACCAGGCGGAGTCCAGGAAATTGTCGCTGACGTCGGTTTCGCGCCTGGCCGCCTGGCCGCAGATGGGGCAGGACGTCTCGACAAAATCAGCAATTGCCGCCAGGGGCGAGACGCCCGTGCCCGTTGGCAGCCAGTTCTCAACATCTGGCAGCAAGACCGGCAGCTGCTCTTCCGGCACAGGTACCGCGCCATGCTCGGGGCAATATATGATGGGTATGGGCGGCCCCCAGTAGCGCTGGCGGCTGATTAACCAGTCGCGCAGGCGATATTTGATCACGCGCGAGCCGAGGCCCCGCTCCTCAAACCAGGCGACAAGCGCTTGCTCGGCCTGGGCAGAGGTCAGGCTGGAGAATGGGCCAGAGTTAATGAGCACGCCTGGCTGTACGAATGCCTCGCGCGTACGGCCGCCAGGCGGATCTGGCGCGCCTGTGGCCGCTACAACGACGCTATGCATCGGCAGGCCGACGGCCTCAGCAAAGGCCATATCGCGCACATCGTGCGCCGGCACCCCCATCACCGCGCCCGCGCCATAGCTCTCGAGCACAAAATTGGCGACCCAGATCGGTATACGCTCACCGCTCAGAGGGTGCAGGGCGAATGCGCCACTGAAGACCCCTGTCATGGGCCGCTCCTCCTCTGTACGCAGGTGATTGGCCGCCTGCTGGTAGGCGGCGACGGCCTCCCTGAAATTCTGAGCGGTGATATCTGAGAGGAGCGCATGCTGCGGCGCCACAGCCACAAACGTCATGCCGAAAATCGTATCCGGGCGCGTCGTGTAGACCCGCAGGTTCAACCCCGGGTAGCGATCGATCTCCATCGTGAATTCAAGACCCTCGGAGCGGCCGATCCAGTTGCGCTGCAGCGCCTTCACGCGCTCAGACCAATCAAGCCACTCCAGGTTCTCCAGCAGGCGCTGCGCGTACGCGGTGATTTTCAGAAACCACTGCTGCAACCAGCGCCGTTCGACGCGGGTGCCACAGCGCTCACAATGCCCGTTGATAACCTGTTCATCGGCCAGGACCGTCCTGTCGTGCGGGCACCAGTTAACCGGAGCGCTCTTGCGCTCGGCCAGGCCATGCTTGAAGAGCTGCAGGAATATCCACTGCGTCCAGCGGTAATAACCGGGATCGCTTGTAATCACTTCGTGTGACCAGTCAAAGCGATTGCCGATGCGTTTCAGCTGCCGCTCACGAAAGCGCTCGATATTGCGCGCGGTCAGCACACGCGGATGAATGCCGAGCCGAATGGCAAAGTTCTCACTGTGGATACCGAAGGAGTCGAAGCCGATGGGTTCGAAGACGTCGTAACCCTGCATGGCCATCCAGCGGCCGTGAATATCCGAGCCGACGTAGGCATAGACGTTGCCCACATGCAGTCCCTCCGCGGAAGGATAAGGGAACATCATCAGGTTGTAGTACGGGCGTGGAGCCTGGCGAAGATCGACCTGGTAGAGCCTTTGCTGCTCCCAGCGTGCGCGCCACTTCTCCTCAATGGCCGCGAAATCATATCTGGGCGGACGTGCGTGGGAAGGCGGCGATGGGTCTGACATAAGATCCTCCTCGAATGTTGGTGCGCACGCAGCAGGACAAAGCGCGCGATGAGCCTATGCTGCAGGCGCCCTCTCTTCCTCCTTTTTCAGGTAGTGGCCATACAGGGCAAAGCTGGCGCTGCAGGCTATCTGGAAGCCGGCCGGCGAATTCATCCAGGAGTTGGCGCTGACCACAAACCAGGCCGAGGTGACGCCGCTGATCCAGATGGGAAAGGAGGTAAGCCAGGTGCCATCCTTCTGCCAGAGGGCCAGCCCCTCGGCGATACACAGCAGCAGCGGCAGGCCCACGCCCAGCACCGCAAACACGATATGAAAAACGAGCGATGTACCCATCTGGGCACGTGCGGCAAATACGATTGAAAACATCTCTCATTGCGCTCCGTGTATGTATGTACCCTAGCAATTGCATATCCGTCGCAAACATTCGGGACAACTCTTGATAATTACACGTCTCAGGCACCCCCTTTGGATGCCGGAGGATCTCTCCATAGGCATGCTGGCTGGAATAAATGGCCGCGCAATTTTGTTGAGGTGTGTAGAGGCGTTGTGATGCACTGGCCCTTTGCCATATTCGCTTTTCCACCCCCGGCGCGGCCCGGCCTGCCGGCGGGTACTGATGATCCAGTCGAAACTTGACGTAGCGGCGCAGGAAAGATATAATTGGAGTTGACAGCATCGGTATAATTTCCATCTATACGCCGGGCGACTGAAAACGTCCGGTTTTCTTATGCCTTCAAGGAGCTATTGATAAAAAATATGCAGGTTCTAAATAATATGTCTCAGGTCCAATCAGAAACACTTGTCAGGCGTGAAGACATCCGCAATGTCGCCATCATCGCTCACGTCGACCATGGCAAAACGACGCTGGTCGACGGTCTGCTCAAGCAGAGCCATATCTTCCGCGAGAACCAGCAGGTCGGCGAACTTATCATGGACTCCAATGACCAGGAACGCGAGCGCGGCATTACCATTCTGGCTAAAAATACAGCTATTACCTATCGTGGTATTAAGATTAATATTATCGACACACCCGGCCATGCCGACTTTGGCGGCGAGGTTGAGCGCGTGCTGAATTTGGCGGATGGATGTATTCTGCTCATCGACGCGGTAGAGGGACCGATGCCTCAGACCCGCTTCGTCCTGCAAAAGGCCCTGGAACTCAATTTAAAGCCCATCGTCGTCATCAACAAAATTGACCGCCGCGACGCCCGCATTGAGCAGGTTGATGAATGGACGCAGGACCTCTTTCTCGAACTGGCGACGAACGATGCTCACCTTGATTTCCCGGTCCTCTACGCAATCGGCCGCGACGGGGTCGCGATGTACCATCCCAACGATGAGCGTGTGAACCTGGAGCCGCTGTTTGAGACGATCGTCAAGACCATACCGGCCCCGCTCGTAGATACGGAGGCGCCCCTGCAGATGCTGGTTGCCGCCCTTGACTACGATGACTACAAAGGCAAGTATGCCATCGGCCGCATCATTCGCGGGCGCGTTACATCCAATAGCTTCGTCGCTCATATCAATCGCGACGGGGTCGCCGAGCGCAATAAGTTAAACCTGGTGATGACCTACCAGGGGCTGCGTCGCGTAGAGGTACCCGAGGCCCTGGCCGGTGATATCGTCGCCTTGACCGGCATCGCCAATGCCAACATCGGTGAAACCATCGCTGACGTTGATTACCCGGAGGCGCTGCCCACCATCGCCATCACAGAACCAACCCTGAAAATGACCTTCGCTGTGAGTACCAGCCCGTTCGCCGGCCGCGAGGGCAAATACCCCACCTCGCGGCAACTGCGCGTGCGCCTCTATCGCGAGCTGGAGACGAATGTCAGCCTGCGTGTAGAAGACGGCAACAGCCCCGACGAATTCATCGTTTCAGGGCGTGGCGAGTTGCACCTCTCCGTGCTGATTGAGACAATGCGCCGCGAAGGTTATGAGTTCCAGGTTTCGCGTCCCGAGGTCATTACCCGCGAGGAGTCAGACGGGCGTCTGGTGGAACCGATCGAGCACCTGGTGATCGATACCAGGGACACGTATATCGGCGTCCTCACCGAGACGCTGGCCTCCCGCAAGGCCCAGCTCGCGAACATGACCAATGACGGTTCCGGCAATGTGCGCCTGGAGTATACTATTCCGACGCGCGGCCTGATCGGCTTCCGCAACGCCTTCCTGACCCTGACGCAGGGCAATGGAGCGATGAGTAGCCTGCTGGTGGGCTTTGAGCCCTGGCTGGGGAAAATCGGTTCGACGCGCATGGGCGTGTTGATCGCCTCGGAGACCGGCGTGGCCGTAACGTATGGCCTGAGCAACGCCCAGCAGCGCGGCGATACTTTTATTGAGCCGGGCACGCCGGTGTATGAGGGCATGATCGTCGGCCTGAATTCGCGCCCCATGGACATGGCCGTCAATATCTGCAAAGAGAAGCAGAAAACCAATATCCGCTCCTCGACCTCTGATATCGCCGTGCGCCTGACCCCACCCATCCTCATGAGCCTGGAACAGGCGCTGGATTTCATCAATAATGATGAGCTGGTGGAGGTGACGCCCCAGAATGTGCGCCTGCGCAAACGCTACCTGACGCAGCACGAACGCTCGCGCAAGCGCGAACTGGATTAACAACATCTGGGAGCGAGCCACATTCGCTAACCCGTGCCAGCCTCGCGGGCGCGGATAATCGCCGCTTGGCCTATGATTTGCGCCCCCGACCCTGGATGAATGGGGCTGGATTGCCGCGCTGCACGCGTGTGCGCGCGCTTACCAGTGGCAGAGGATTAGAGTGCGCTTCAGTGAAGAACCCCTATCCTACTACCGCAACATATGGTATGATCTACTGGTAAAGATCTTTAACGAGGGAGTGTCCGTGTCAAGGAAGAAAGAACCAGCGCCAACCCGGATAACCTTTTACACCAAGGCCGGCTGTCACCTGTGCGATGAAGCGCGCGATATGCTTGATGACATCGCTGCCCAGATCACATACGAACTGACTGAAATCGATATTCGCAGTAACCCGGAGATTTTTGAGCAGTATCGCTACCGTATTCCCGTCATCATCATCGATAGCGACAAACTATTGGAGGGGCGTATCGAATATCGCGACCTGGCGTTGGCCATGCACCTGAGCTAGAACGAAATCAACAGGCGTGTACGCTTGCGCTATGCTGTGTAGGTAAGGAAAAACTTATGGCCCTACAACACACCCAGCCAACAAATGGCCTTGCCGCCCACGGCAGTGGCCCCCGCAAGGTTGAGCGCTACTTGAATGGCCTGGGCACCTTCTTATTGAGCTCATGGGCGACTCTCGTGACAATCATCCTGGGTCTGCTGGTTGCTACCGCCCTCGCCATCCCGTTCCTCTCCTACTTCGGACTCGACATGATCGCCAAGCCCCTGTTTTTCTTGCTGCACTTTGTCTGTGCCCAGGTTCCTTCACACTCCTTCTTCATCTTTGGACACCAGCTCGGGCTCTGCGCGCGTAACTTCTCCATCTATGCAAGCATGTTCCTGGGCAGCCTGGCCTTTGTCCTGAGCAAAAAACGCCTGCCCGGCCTGCCATGGTGGCTATGGCTGCTGCTGATCCTGCCTATGGCCTGGGACGGCATCACGCAAATGTTCGGCCTGCGCGAGAGCACCTGGGAGCTACGCCTGCTTACAGGCACCCTCTTCGGTCTCGCCAACATCTGGTTCGTCATGCCAATGATCCAGAAATCACTGAACAGCACGCCTGCGCGCCTGCCGCAGTTGTCGCCAGGCCCCTCCTACCAGCCAGCGGCGCCGCAAGGGCAGGAGGCGTGCTAACATCGCCGCACCTGGCCGCTGGTACCTACAACCAAAATACGCTATAATCATGCCAGTAGTGACAACAACATGCAAACGAAAAAGTAGAGATACATGCACCCGACATCAGAAATGCCAACCTTCGCCGTAGCCACGCTTGGCTGCAAGGTGAACCAGGCCGATAGCGAAGCCATCGGCGAGCAGATGACCAGCGCCGGCTACGAGCAGCGCGACTTCAGCGAGGTCGCCGACATCTATATCGTCAATACCTGCACGGTTACCCACCTGGGTGATCGCAGCTCACGCCAGCTCATCAGCCAGGCCCGCCGTCGCCATCCCGACGCCCTGCTGGTCGTCACAGGCTGCTATGCCGAGCTCAATCCTCAGGGGGTCGCGGCCCTTCCCGGCGTTGACCTGGTCATAGGGAATCGCGGCAAAGAAGCCCTGGCGGACGCCATCAGGACACAGCGGCAGAGTGGCGATCAAGGCGGCCCACAGCAGATTGCTGGCAAATCAATCCTCACCAAACGGCCGGCCCTGTCGATGTTCCCGCTCGACAGCCAGCACCTTGGCAGCGACCAGCTGCTCGCCATCGATCCCTCAGAGGCGGAGCCGCAGGCGGACAATGCGCCCGGCTTGATAGCGCTTCACCCCGGCGCGGGGCCCCGCGCCGCCCTGAAATCGCGCACGCGCGTACAGATGAAGGTGCAGGACGGCTGCGATAATCGCTGCACTTATTGCATCGTCCCCTATGTCCGCGGCGGCTCACGCAGCCGCAGCATCGCCTCCGTCGTAGAGCGCGTGCAGCTCAAGGCACGGGCGGGTTTCCAGGAAATTGTGCTGACAGGCATCCACCTTGGCGACTACCACCCCTCAGGCGAAGCCGGGCAAGACCTGGGCGATCTCATTCGCGCCCTGCTGCGCGAGACCACCATACCTCGCATCCGCGTCTCCTCGTTGGAACCAGAAGACTTTCGCCTGGAATGGCTGGAGCTCTGGCAGGACCCGCGCATGTGCCGCCACTTCCACCTGCCCATGCAGAGCGGCTCCGACGCCGTCCTGCGCCGTATGGCTCGCCGCTATAACAGCGCTCGCTACGCCACCATTATCACGACCGCCAAACGCCTCATCCCGGGCGTCGCCATCAGCACTGACATCATCACCGGCTTTCCGGGTGAGAGCGAAAGCGACTTTGAGCAGACCTACCAGCTTGCCAACGAGCTACAATTCGCCAAGACCCATGTCTTCCGCTTCTCACCGCGCCAGGGCACGGCCGCCGCGCGCATGCGCGGACAGGTCAGAGATGAGGTCAAAAAGGCTCGCAGCGAGCGCCTGCTCAAGCTCAACGACGAACACGGGCGCCTCTTCCGCCAGCAGTTTTTGGGCCAGACGCTAGAGATACTTCTCGAAGAGAACAAACATGGCCACTGGGAAGGCCTGACCGACAACTACCTGCGCGTCGAGGTGCAGGATCTGCCCGCGGCCGCGACCAGCAGCTGGCAAAACAAACGTGTGCGCGCCCGCCTCTCACACCTTGTCGATGACGGCATCGCCGCCTTTACAGCTAACTAAAGTTGTACTATCATCCCGGGCAAGCGGCAACAACTACGCCAGGCGGCCGCGTCGTAACGAGCAAACGTAATAAATGGAGAGAGCCTGCGTCTGCCGCCGGCAAGCGCCGGGCGCGTGCAAATGCGGGCGCAGTATAAGGAATAGCAATGATCAAACGTGTACTGGCGCTCTGCGCCCTGCTCGTCGCGGCCTGCGCCAACGACACCAGCGGCATAACCTCCAGCGACATACAGACCGCCACGGCGCAGACGACGGGCACCTTTCAGGAGTATCCACTCCCACAGAGCAACAGCGGCCTGATGCGTCCGGCCATCGATCATGAGGGACGCATCTGGTTCGGTGAAATGGGTCACAACTACCTGGGAGTGTTTGACCCGCGCAGCCATACCTTTGAGCAGTCGACTCCACCGCATGGGCGCGACGGCGTCATGGGCGTTCAGGTTGCTGCCGACGACAGCATCTGGTTTGCCGAACAATACGCCAACTATATAGGGCACTACCTGCCCGCCACAGGCCAGTACAGAGTCTACAACCTGCCCACGCTGATGCTGCCTGATCCCGGCAACGCGATTCACACACTCTCCCTGCCATGCGCGCCCAACGATATCGCCCTCGACGCACAGGGCAACATCTGGTTCAGCGAGTTAAACGCCGACTCGCTGGGCAGGCTGGACCCCCGCACAGGACGGATAACGCAGTTTCCGCTGACGCGCCAGCAAAGTATTCAGAAGCTGGATCCGTATGGTATCGCCATAGATCAGCAGGGCATGGTCTGGTTTACCGAAGCCACCAATGATCACGTTGGCCGCCTTGATCCCCGCAGCGGCCAGATCCGTTACTTTAACATGCCAGGACCGGCCGTCCAATTTATGGAGCTTGCCAGCGACCCTCATGGCATCATCTGGATTACGTCCTTCAACAATAACCTGCTTGTCAGTCTTGACCCACGCCGCGGCACCTTTACGCCCTACTACGCGCCTTCCTCTGCACCAAACGGGACGGGGGCACTCTATGGACTGGCCATCAGCCCAGGCGGAGAGATCTGGGTCACGCTTAATGCGGGCAATCAACTCGCGCGCCTGGATGTGGCGTCCCACCACTTCACGGACTATCCTATTCCGACCCCCGGCAGCCTGCCGTTCGGCGTGGTTCTGGGCCCGGCGCATACGCTCTGGTTCACGGAAGCCGGCAGCGACAAAATAGGGGTACTGCAGGCCTGACCTGCTCTGTATCCTACTCGCGCTCTATGCTACAGGTACCTCTCAAACCAGCCCAGGATATGCTGTAAGCGTGCCCTGCGCAGCCTGGGATGGCCTCCGCGCGAAAGTCCATGGCTCTGACCCTCGAAGCGCACGAAGAGCACCTCGCGCCCCATGTACTTCAGGCTGGCAAAAAGTTGCTCGGCCTGCTCGATGTTGCAGCGCAGGTCCTGCTCGCTGTGAATGATCAGGAGGGGGGTGTGCATGTCCTTGACATAGGTCAGCGGCGACATACGCCGGTATAACTCTGGATCTTCCCAGGGGGTCGTCTCCATGTCATCATCTGCGAAGTCCCAGCCAACATCGCTGCTGCCAAAGAAAGACGAGCGGTCGGTCACGCTGCGATCGGTAACCGCCGCTTTGAAACGGTCATGGTGACCAATCAGCCAGTTCGTCATGAAGCCGCCATAGCTGCCGCCGATCACTCCCAGGCGCTGCTCGTCAATATAGCCCTTCTGCACGACAGCATCGACACCGGCCAGGATATCCAGCGCATCCTTAATCCCCCAGGCGCCACGTACGGCCAGGGCAAAATCTCGCCCGTAGCCCGTGCTCCCCCGTGGATTGGTGTAGAGCACGACATTGCCGGCGGCCGCCAGTAACTGCATCTCATGGAAGAAGCCGTAACCGTACTCGGTGTTGGGTCCGCCATGAATCTCCACGATCAAGGGATACTTGCGCCCGGGCTCAAAAGCGCGCGGCCGCATAATCCAGCCGTCCATCGGCCAGCCATCGGCACCTGTATAGGGCATGTATTCAGGCCTCACCAGGTCCAGCTCGCTTAAAAGCTCGGCATTGCTGGCCGTAAGCTGGCGCCACTCGGCGGGCACGGCGGGCGAGCAGGCGAAGATCTCACCCAGGTGGGTCGGGTCTTCACTGAGCACTGCCAACGTGTCTTTTGACTGGTCGATGCTAAAATCGAGCACATGCACTTTCTCAGGAGCCAGCGCCGTTGGATGCGCGCCCGCGCCTGAGGCGGGGATAGCAAAGATGCGTGTAGAACCTCTATGCGTCTGCAGCGTGTAGAGCGTCCGGCCATCGGCCGACCAGGCCGGGGCAGGCACCATATGCTCATCGGTCGTGTCGCTGTTCGTCGAATCAGAGCCGCTGCCTTCAAATTCTCGCGTCAGGCAGAGAGGCTCAGCCTGCTCCCCCACGGCGTCAATAGTATAAAGGTCCAGGTGTCCGCCTGAGCGCTGCCTGGGGCCCGCGAAGAAGGCGAGCGTCCGGCCATCAGGCGACCATGACGGCGAGGCGCATGACAGCGAAGCGGAGGTCAGGCGGCGCAATTCGCCCGCCTTGCCCTCTGCGATTGCGAGGGTGTACAGATCTGGCGTGAGGAAGCGCCAGCGATCTTCGGCGCGATTGGAGGTAAAGGCGATGCTTTTGCCGTCAGGCGACCACGCCGCGTCGCCATCGTCCCAATCGCCAGCGGTCAACTGCAGAGGCTCACTACCCTCCACCACATTCAGCAGGAAGAGGTGCTGGCGCCGCTCATACACAAAGCCCACACCATCAAGACGGTAAAAGAGGCGGTCGATGACGCGAGCCTTGGGCAAGGGCTTGCCATCCGCATCCACCTCATCGATGGGGCCGACCGCTGCGCTAAATAGCAGGTGCTGGCTGTCTGGCGACCAGGTGGGACTTGAAGCGCCATGGGGCATAGAGGTCAGCTGGCGAGCTTCACCACCATCGGTCGGTATCAGCCATATCTGGGCCTTACCCTTACCACGCAGCCTCTGCTCCTGCTCATCATTGCCAGCAGAAGCGCCGGGTTCTTCACCCTCACGCTCGGAGACAAAGGCCAGCCAGCGCCCATCGGGTGACCAGGCCGGGCCGTGCGCGTTGGCGGAGCCCAGCGTAAAACGTCTTGCCTCGCCTCCCCTCGTAGGGATCATCCACAAGCTGGAGCGATACGCATGCTTCTGGCCATCTATGGTCGTCGCCACATAGGCGACGCGCTGGCCGTCAGGGGAGATACGCGGCGAGCTGAGAAACGTAAAACGGTACAGGTCTTCAACGGTAATCGGACGTGTCATTACAATGCCTTCTAGGTTGTTTCTATCACCAGGTTACAATGCATGTTTTTGCCTGCTAACTTGGCCATTATACATAATTGGGTCTGAGTCTTGCCAGTCCTGCGGACCACTGGAGTCGCAGGCTACATGATCCATGTGATGGTACGGGGATGCCTACTTGCGGCGATGACTACGCCGGTCCTGCTCGAGGGCCAGGTCAAGCGTCTCGTGTAAGCGCTCGAAGTCATCTACATCGAGTTGCAATTCAACTGCCGGAAGATCATCAGGCTTTGCGCGGCCCTCCTCGAAAAGCTGCAGAACCATGACGAGCTCAACCTCCACCTCTATAACACTATCGTCCTCGCGCATGCTTAACTCCGATGCAACTTCATCATCATTATCATCATCCTCAGAGACGGCCTGGATAAACTCGATATAGGTGCGCGCGCAGCGGAAGCGCCCGCTGACTTTCAGGGCATCGGTAGAAAGTTCCTCTGCCAGTTCTCGTACAACCTCCATCATTTGCACAAAAGCATCCTGCAATTGCTCGAGTGCATCTTCTTCATCCTCAATCGCTGCTTCGCTCTCGGCTGATAGAGCGCCACTGGGGGCGGAGTTCTCACTTGTGCTGCTGCTGGAACCGCCCTCCGGCAAGCGCTGGCGGGCCAGTTTATTTAACTGGTCGAGCGCCTGAGCAAAGGCGGGAGAAAAATTGCCGCCGTCGCGTTCCATGGGCTTCGTCTCTTCATTCTTCTTCTTCTCTATTTCCTCCTCATCATCCTCGTCCCCAATTTCCTCCTCATCATCATCTTCGTCCAGGCCTACCGCCGATTCCACGAGCAAAATCTGCTGGTGTAGTTGCTCAGCCACCTCCCGACTTAGATAGGCCATCACCTTTGCCTGGCGAGATGCAGCTAATAACTGAAATGCTGGCCAATCCCGATAACGATCACGAGCGCGCAGGTAGCGCATCTCCACCATGCCTAACGTATCCAGCCGCAGCGAAAGTTCCATGCATCCCTCCTCTTGAGCAGCCAGCTCTTCAATACAGTTTTCGATGTAGGTTGATTTCATCATGATACCACAACAGGTCTCGCAACGGATAAACCCTGACGCGAAGTACTGCAAATGTAGAATTTTTAACAAAAGTTCGCGCAAACGAGTGTCAGCCGATGATATGAACGCAAGTGAGGCGGGGCCAGATCCGCTTGAGACGAACGCTCCTCCTTCATCGCATTCCTCGAACGCTGAAAAGAAAAGCAATTAACGATGCCCGCCAGGCCGTGGCCTGGCGCTCAACCATCAAGCCAGGCATGCCAGCATGACGGGCGCTCCCACGAGAAAGATCGCAAATAACGGAGCATACCAGGTTGACCCCAGCCAGTTAAAATTTATACGCGCGCTGTATGCGAAATTCAATACCGAGAACAACGCCAGCACTCCACCAATGATGAAGGCGCTGGCAAAAGCTAATCCAAGTGCCTCAAATGAATTTTTGATTCCTCGTATACCCCGGCTGAGAACATGGCCAAACAGAGCCATCACCACGCCAGGAAATAAAAGGAAAATGAAATCGTTCACATACGTATTCACGCTCACAGCCGTGCTGGGTAATGTAGGAAATAGAACCGCTCCAATAAAGGAGAAAAGTAGAAGCACCACGAGCACGATTAAAACGTTAATGAGTAATCTCGCCATTAACTGCTCCTTTGGTGAGAATTCGCTTATTCAAATGTATTACATACAATACTATACTATACTGCCCGGTCTTGAGAATCAAGTTCGCAGAACTTCCTACATGAGACGAAATAATGTAGTAACCTTAATGTAAGTATGTATATACTCTGGCATTTGTCTACAGTTATTTCCAGTTGTGCGGGATTATCACGCGCCCATGACTTGATGCACTGTGTGGCTGGTGGCAGACATGTCACGAGTGACATAATGGAGGGAAATTACCACCGGCTGCGCGGCCAGGCCAGATAGGCAGGTCGTCTTACATGTAAGAAGCACATCCTTGCTGGAGAAGAGAAATGAGTACATTCGACAGGATAAGCGGCAGGCGTCGAACGCCGCCAAAAGTAGACCTGGCGCAGGGGCGCAGCATTGCATTCTCGCGCAGCACCACCAGGCGGCTGATGGGATTGTTAGATGCCAACGCGCATGGCAACGTGCACGGGGGAGTCATTATGCGCATGGTTGATGAGTCGGCGGCCATCGTCGCCGTCAAGCATAGCCAGTGCTACACCGTGGTTACCGCCCGGGTGGAGAGATTCGATTTCCTGGCGCCCGCTTTTATCGGCGATGTAGTGACCGTGCACTGCGAAATGCGCTATGTGGGGCGTTCGAGCATGGAGGTTGGTGTCGAGGTCTTGGCCGAAGATGTGCTCAGCGACGAAGTGCGCCACATCGCCAGCAGCTACGTGATCTATGTGGCACTGGACGAACAGCGCAGACCAACACCCGTTCCTCCCCTGGTACCCGCTGACGACGCAGAGAGGGCGATTATAGAGCGGGCGCGCCTGCGGCGCGAGCACAGGCAGAAGATTGACGCGGAACTGCAGGCGGCTGAATAAAAAATCTGCTGGATGCCATAAACGAGCTCGTAGTCCTGGCAAGAACCTGAGCACAGCGTTGCTAAGTACAGGAAAAAACACAGCAGCGGCGCGCCGCTGCTGTGTGCCGGACCGCGACACACTAGAGGTGCAGTTCTTCGACGGTCTCCAGTACTTCACTGGCGTGCTCATCCGGCTTCACTTTATGCCAGATCTTGCGTACGACGCCATCTTTATCAATCAAGAAGGTTTCACGATTGACACCTATATACTTTTTGCCGTACATGTTTTTCTCCCCGTAGACCCCGTAACGCTTTGAGACGCTCGCGTCAGTAGCGGAGAGCAGAGGAAAGGAAAGGCCGTATTTTTCCGCGAACTGCCTGTGGGAATTCACTTCATTTGAAAAGAAAAATTCCTGATTTATTTCTCTAGCCAGTTCAGCTAAGATTAGAGTCCTAATGACTCAATTGTTTCCAGAACCTCTTGAGCATGCTCGGCTGCATCGACTTTTGGCCAGACTTTACGAACAATCCCATCTTTATCAATGAGAAATGTCTCGCGGTTGACGCCCATATATTTTTTACCAGCGTAGTTCTTCTCTTTCCACACGCCATAAAGCTGTGAAACAGTTGTATCTGTATCAGCCAGCAGGGAAAAAGGTAAACCGTATTTTTCGGCAAATTTTCGATGGGACTCAACGCTGTCGGCGCTGACACCGAGAACGACGATTCCACGTTTCTGCATCTCACGATTAGCATCGCGGAATGAGCAGGCTTCAGCCGTGCAGCCAGGGGTGTCGTCTCGTGGATAAAAGTACAAGACAACAACGTGATTGCGTAATGCGCTTAATTGCACCTGGCCATCTTTCACCACGTCACGGCTCCCGACAGCTGGAAGTATGAAATCGGGAGCCGGTTGTGACTCTTTAACCGCTGTGTCACTCATATAACTACCTCCCTTCAGAGCAGTTTCAAGAACATTCAACCAATCCAAGTTTTGGTTAGTGTACCACAAGAAAAAGCCTGACAGCCACCTCACGGCAGAGATGGCTGTCACTATTCATCAGCTCAGCTTGGTGTAGGGACACGACCCGGTGGTATCTACCATGTCCTGAATGTCAGGCGGCGACTGGATGTGCAAAATCTGCTCAAACCGCTCCAGCAGTTCCAGGAAGCCGATAACCCCGAAGTGGTAAGCATGTAGCTGGCGGTACAGTTGTTCATATATGGTCGGTTCCGGCCGCTGACCGGTCGTCTGCTCATCCATATAATAATCCTTAGCGGGCAATGCCATTTAAATAAGAAGAATGTCACAGAAGCGCTGCTGTCCCGGTCGCTTGCGATGGAAAGGGGAATAGGCGCGCTTGACGACGCGCGGGTAAAAACGGAGACGGCGTGGGGGCAGCAGGGTGGCCGGCTCGCGTAGATCGGCCAGCAGGCGCTGCTTCAATCGGGGAAGCTCCTGCCGGGCGAGCAGGGCAAACGCCAAGCAGGCGGTGTCTACAAGCTCGACGGCATGCGTGAAGCTGAGACGATCGGGGTCCAGGTTGGCCTCGCATGCCGATTGATGCATCCACCAGCGCACAAGATAATGCGCCAGAAGCAGGCCGTAGAGTTCCTGGCGCACCAGGCTCGGCTCTTTACTGCGCAGCGGCTGGCCGCTCAGTCGCAGATGGTTTTTTTGCTCATCGATGCAGGCTTCGATCTCCCAGCGCTCATGCTAGCAGAGGATGAGCTCGACAGCAGGCGCGAGGCTCGCGGATCGAGCAAGGTGGTCACCAACCGATGCAGTTGGTTGGGATTGGCGTGGTTGCTCGTCTGAGAAGAAGGGAACTCAGCCAGGCGCTCGGCGGTGTGCGGCTCGATGCGATACTCGATCACACGCACCTGCACGGCAGGCAGCCCCAGAGGATGCAGGGTGACCACATAGCTGGCATCGCAGAGCACCTGCTCAGCATGGGTGTATTGGTTGGCCGCAGAGGCGCGCCAGGGCCTGGGCCTGCCGCTGATGGACCAGCGCACTCAGCTCTGCGGCTGAGACAATGCCGCGATCCATCATCACGAGCATGCCCGGCTGCACCGCGCGCTTGAGCAGCAGGGGAGCGAGCTGTGGCTCTGCCACCCGACACGGAGCGAACACGGCATCGACGATGGCATGGGTGCCCACCTCTGCCAGGTACAGGCAGCGCACCTGGGGAAAGGGACTCTGATGTTTGCCGCTCCTCATGCGCCCAAAATAGAGGGCATTGGCGAAGGTATCGGCCACCTCATCGAGCGTGCCATCGATGGCCATCAGCCGCAGGCCGGGTCGTATGGCCCCCTTGGTCTGCTCAGTCGCCATCGGGTGGCAAACGCGCTGGAACAGATGGCGCATGATGGGCGTCCCCAATTGACGGCGGCGATAGACCAACGCTGCTGCCGTCGGCAGGTGCAGAGACGGCTTCGCCCAGAGCCAGCTCAACCCTCGCACCAGGTGACCCAGGACCGCCGCCAAGTTGAGTCGACGAAACAGGGAGAGCGCAATGACGTCATAGACGACCAGGAGCTGGTTGAGACTGCGCTCGCGTTTTTCCCAGGCATGGCACTTGGTCAACAGTTCGCTCACCAGCTCCCGCGGACAAAGCTGCTCGAGCACCTCAAAACGCAGGGCATGGCTCAACTTGCTGTCATCAACCAGCTGCTGTATGCTAAAGGCCATGAGAGATTCCTTTCTGCTTTCGACGACACGATATAACTGGTGATAGTCTATCAGAAGAAGAACCTCTCTTCTTATTTAAATGGCATTGCCCACTAGGAGGTGAAACACGTACTTCAACACGTTGCCCGGGCAAACTATTCCGGGCGAGCCGTGGATGGAGGAAGACCCAGGGCTCGCTCATACCCATCAGGTGCCTCATAATGCCAGCATGCGCTCCAGGGCAACACGCGCCCAGTAGATTATCTCGTCATCGACCCTGACCTGGTTAATGACTCTGCCCTCGAGCAGGCCCTCCAGGACCCAGGCCAGGTATGCCGGGTGAATACGGTACATGGTAGAACAGGGGCAGACAACCGGATCCAGGCAGAAGATGAACTGTTCAGGATGTTCCCTGGCCAGGCGATGCACCAGGTTGATCTCCGTTGCCACGGCCCACTGGCTGCCGGCGGGGGCCTTCTCGATCTGCTGAATAATATATTCGGTTGAACCATAAAGGTCCGCCGCCTCGACTACCTCGCGCCGGCACTCGGGGTGGACAAGCACCTTGATGCCAGGATATTCCGCGCGCGCCCTGGCGATCTGTTGCAGGGTGAAGCGCATGTGGGTCGTACAATAGCCCTTCCACAGAATAATTCGTGCGCGCTGCAATTCCTCCTCGCTATCAGCGGAGCTCATGGGATCCCTGGGGTTCCACACCGCCATCTCGCTGGCTGCTATGCCGTATGCATGGGCGGTATTGCGTCCAAGGTGCTCATCAGGGAAGAAAAGAACGCGCTTGCCCTTGCTGAAGGCCCAGGAAATTACCGCGGGCGCATTAGACGAAGTACACACGATGCCGCCATTGCGTCCACAAAATGCCTTGAGATTGGCCGCCGAGTTCATATAGGTCACGGGAATGATGCCGGCGTCCTCGCCCAGCGTTTCATGCAGCAGCTGCCAGCACTCCTCCACCTCCGCGATGTTCGCCATATCCGCCATTGAGCAGCCGGCGGCAGGGTTGGGCAAAATGACCTGCTGCTGCGGCCCACTCAGAATATCGGCGCTCTCGGCCATAAAATGCACACCGCAGAAGACGATATAGTCGGCCTGGGGTCGAGCTGCGGCCAGCTGCGCAAGTTTAAACGAGTCGCCGCGAAAATCAGCATAGCGAATAATCTCATCGCGCTGGTAGTGATGGCCCAGGATAACCAGGCGCTCGCCCAATTTCTGCCTGGCGGCGGCGATACGCCGGTCCAGTTCCTCGCCCGCCATCTCAGCGTACAGCAAAGGGATATTATCGCTACGAGTTGCACGCGCATGCTGAGCGTGGGCCTGCCGTGATAAGAGCGGCAAGATCCGCTCTTCGCCGCTTTCCGCGCATGTTGTTGCAAATACCATGAACTTTCTCCTCCGCTACACAAACTCTAAGCAGACATCGAAATTGGGAGCAGAATGCGTCAATGCCCCCAGCGAAATGAAATCGACGCCCGTCTGCGCCACAGCATATAGCCGCTGCGGGTCGCTGCCAATATTGCCGGAAGCCTCTAAAAGGACTCCCGGAGCAGCATGGCGCACAAACTCAACGGCGTCACGCAGCGTTGCCACATCCATATTGTCAAGCAAGATGACCTCGGCCCTGGCCTCCAGCGCCTGCCGCACCTCCGCCAGCGTTTCGCACTCCACCTCGATCTTGAGGAGATGCTGCGCGCCGCGGCGGGCGGCGCGCACGGCCTCAACAATGCCGCCCGCCGCCTTGATATGGTTATCTTTGATGAGCACACCATCGCTGAGGCCAAAGCGATGATTGCGCCCGCCACCCAGCAGCACAGCCTCCTTCTCCAGCTGGCGCAGGCCAGGAGTTGTCTTACGCGTATCGAGAATGCGCGCAGACGTGCCTCCGACTGCCTCGACGCAGTGGGCCGTCAGGCTGGCGATGCCGGACAGTCGCCCCAGAAAATTCAGCGCAACCCGCTCAGCGCTCAGCAGCGAACGGGCAGGGCCATGCAGGTGCGCCAGCGCCTCGTTGGCCTGCACACGGGCGCCGTCATCCACCTGCAGGTCGATGATGATACGCTCATCCAGCAAGCGAAAGACCTGCGCCGCCACCGCCAGGCCCGCAATCACGCCAGCCTGGCGGCTAATAATGCTGGCCCGCGCCTCCAGTTCTGGCGCTACGGTGCACAGGGTTGTGATATCGTAGTCCGCGCCGTCTTCTGCCAGAGCGCGCGCAAGCACGTCAAGTGGTATGTTACGCATGTGATATGACCTCCTCAGAGGGAAATGTCGCCATATGCGAGGCGTCTGCGCGAACGAAGACATAATGCCGGCCCGCCAGGGACGCATCGAGGGCCGCGTAGTCATTGCGCCAGTGACTGCCGCGGCTCTCATGACGCTGCAGGGCGGCAACAATCACCAGCTCAGCCGCCAGGAGCATATTGCCGGTTTCAACTCGCTCCGCCAGCGCGAGCGTCTCGCCCTGCTGCAAGTCCACCATCTGGGCCCGCAGGCGCCGAATCCTGCGCCGAGCCGTCAGCAAACCCTCTTGATCGCGACAGAGTGAGACAAAGCGCCACATCATGCTGCGCACTTCACGCCTGACAGCGGCGAGCGGCGGCGCTTTGCCTTGAGCGCAACGGCAGCCCTCTCCCGACACCTCGTCCTCGGCCATACTGACGTACTGAATCCCCCTGCCGGCCTGCGCAGTTGCAGTAGGCCCGCCAGCGCCGGCCAGGGCATCGGCCGCACGCAGCCCAAAGACCAGGCCCTCCAGCAGCGAGTTGCTGGCAAGGCGGTTGGCCCCATGGACCCCTGTACAGGCAACCTCACCCACGGCAAAGAGACCTTTTACCGTCGTGCGCCCCCAGGTATCGACCAGGACGCCCCCCATGCAATAGTGTGCAGCAGGCGCGACAGGCAGCAGGTCCTGCGCAAGGTCAAGGCCATAGCCGCGACATATGGCTGAGATTGTAGGGAAACGCGCATACATCTTTTCAGCAGGCAGGTGACGCAGGTCGAGATACTGGTACTCGGCTTTCTCGCGCAACATCTCGCTCAGAATAGCCCGCGCCACGACATCGCGCGGCGCGAGTTCAGCCTGTGACGAGTAGAGTGGCATAAAGCGCTCGCCCGCCTGGTTGCGTAAGTAGGCCCCCTCGCCGCGCACCGCCTCAGAGATCAAATGTGAAGTCCCCTCCATCACCAGGACGGTGGGATGGAATTGCATAAATTCCAGGTCAGTCAGGGCCGCGCCCGCTCTCCATGCCAGGGCCAGGCCATCAGCTGTGGCCCCGCTTGGATTAGATGTGTGAAGCCACAGGCCTCCGGCGCCCCCGTTTGCCAGGACAGTGGCCCGCGCCGAGACCGTAAATGTGCGCCCCGCGCGATCGACAGCCTCGACGCCGCTGCACCCCCCCGCGTGCATCACAAGGCCGCTCACAAACGTCTCAACGAACAGCGCAACCCCGGGACGCCTCTGTAGAGCGGCTACGAGCGCGCGTTCGATCTCCGCGCCTGTGGCATCGCCACCGGCATGAAGCACCCGCCAGCGAGAGTGCGCCGCCTCTAGTCCCAGCAGCAGACCATCAGCTGTCGCGTGTTCATCGCTACCTCGATCAAAGCGCACACCCATAGCGATCAACCACTTGACGGCAGCGGGTCCCTGTTCCACCAGGATGCGCACGGCCTCCTCGCAGCATAATCCGGCCCCGGCCGCCAGCGTATCCTGGTAATGGAGCGCAGGGCTATCATCGGCGCCCAGGGCAACGGAGAGGCCACCCTGGGCATAGCGTGTATTACTTTCTCCCAGCTGGCCCTTGGTAAAGAGAGCCACACGCAGATGTCCCGGCAAGCGCAGGGCCAGTGAAAGGCCGGCGATGCCTCCCCCGATAATGGCGACATCGTATGTTGAATGAGCTGCCATAGTGAATCCTTCCAGCGAGAGTAAGTGTAAAATATACACTTACTCACGAGATAAAAAAAGAATAGGTGTTAACAATACACTAATTTTTCGAAGTATACCTGATAAGAGCGCGAAAAGCAAGGGTAATTTGTACACTAACTATTGGGATGTGCTCCACATATTCACAACGCAGCGCGTGTGTGACCCTGGCCCTACCTAGGCTAAGAAATTATCTTCAAAGCTGGCGCCGGCTTTATAGACGCTGGTCTTCCCCTGGCGGTACAGCGTCACGGCGCCCTGGCCGTAGACGCGCCAGCCCATCTTTCTGCCTGCCGGCCCGTCATCGAGCAATCCCGTCCGTTCGTCTATCCCCAGCAGGACCGCCCCGGGCAGCAGCGCCGTCAGCTGTGCGGCCCAGCCCTTGCCAAAGGTGTTATGATGCGGCAGCACGCAGGTATTCGGCAGCATGGCCAGGCCCGTCGCGATCTGCCTCTGCGTGGGATCAAAAGTAATACTGGCACATAACCATCGCCCCGGCGCTGCTGCCCGCGATCACGGCCCCGCGCGAGTACGCCTCAAGCATGGCCTGCTGGCAGACGCTGCCCTTCAACGTCGCAGCGAGGTAGCCTGTAAAACCACCCAGCATGTAAATCAGACGCGCGTGCGCGACCTTCTGCGCCAGCCGCGGGTCATTGGCCGAGGCCGCGTCAATCACCTGTAGGGACTCGACCTGTGTGGCCCCCAGGCTGCGAAACCAGCGTACGCCGTTATTGCCCGCGCGCTGGTGGTTATTATCGGGGGCCGCCGCCGTAGGAATGATACTGACAGGCGCGTCCAGGCCGCCCGCGAGCTCAAGGGCGTGACGATCCGGCTCTGCCATCTGCCCACCAAACTCGCCTCCGCCCTCCAAAAGAAGATATCCGGCCATCTCGCCCTCGCTTCTGAATGTGCGCGCATTTTTATCATCGCGCCACCCCGCATAAATATAATTTGTCACGGGCGCTTCTACCCGCGACAATTATACACTTAAAAAGTCGCCATGTGCATGGTACGCTGGCGCGGCCCATCCAGCTCAACCAGAATAACGCGCTGCCACGTTCCCAGCTGCAGGCGGTGACGGGCAAAAGGGACGACGAGCGACGGGCCGATGATGCTGGCAAGCAGGTGATCCGGGGTGTGCTCGGGATCATGGGGGTGACGATAGGCAAGCTGGGGCAGCAGGTGGCGCAATGCGTTAAGCAGGTCGAGATCGGTGCCGGGATCTAAATCAGCAGTGGTAATGGCGCAGGTCGTATGCGCGACAAAGAGCGAGCAGAGCCCATCCGCCTTTTGCTCTTCCTGCAGATATCTCTCAAGCGTATCTGTCAAATCGATTATGTGATCTTTCTTGTGGGTTGACACGGTAAATGTTCTCATAAGCCCTCCTGGATGTCGAACTACTACCCATAGTATAAAGCCTTAAAACATGCCTCCACGCAAAAACACTGCCTGATACTATAATGAATACAGCATACGCGCATTTCCACTAAGCCTTATGCGTAGGTTATACCATAGCTATGGTGAAAGGGATAGAAACATGATCTCATTTCTGGACATGCTGCTGCGCATGGGGCTGGCGTTGCTACTCGGTGCTTTGATTGGTTTTGAGCGCGAGAGGCGCGAGCACGAAGCCGGTATGCGCACGATCGCGCTGGTCTCCCTTGGCGCCTGTCTCTTTACGCTTGTCTCAGCCTACGGTTTCCTGAGCCTGCTGGGTATACCCCATGTTACGCTTGACCCCACACGCGTCGCCTCCTATATCGTCGCCGGCATCGGCTTTCTGGGGGGAGGCAGCATCTTTTTGAGCCGGGAGGGAAACAGGGTCAAAGGGCTTACGACGGCAGCGGTCATCTGGCTCGTTGCCGCCATTGGAGTGGCATGTGGAGCAGGACTGCTTGTGGTGGCGGTTGCGGCGACCGTGCTGGAGTTGCTGGCCCTGATCGTGCTGCGCTACGTGGAGAGGCTGCTCTTACCTGCCCAGTTTGAGTCCAGGCCGCACATCAGGATAGAGGCCACGCCCATAGGAGGGGAACTCATCGGACAGGTATATGACATCCTATCTCGCGCCGGCATCAGCGCGGAAAAGCTGGAAATAGGCTTGGAGCAGGAGAGCAAGATCCTGCAGATCGCCTGCCACACCCTCGATGCCAGGGCGCTAGCTCAGGTGGTTGGCGAGCTGCGTATCCTCCCGGGCGTGCGCTCCGTTCGCGCAGGTATGGGTACTCCCAGGGCCACTACGGCCACAAAAGATTTAAAACTCGCGCAAAGCTAAGCTCGGGAGTACCTGAACCAGGCGCCCGTTTAGCGTTGCAGCGACTTCGGCCGGTTCACAAGGGCCGCGATCACGCAAACGACGGCGATGGCGAAGAACAATATCGCGTGCGTGGGGTGCGAAGACAGGGGCGGAGTATTGGTCAGAGGATGGTAGACCCCCGGAATAAGATAATATACAGCCAGGACAACGGCAACGATCGCGACAATAATGGCTCCATAGAAAAGTGTAGACTTGCTCATAAGAGGCACCTTCTTTCTTTTTTCTTTGTCTCTCCAATAACATCTGCTGTAGATGGTGGTTAAGAATTCTATTGTATACATCGGATATCCTTGGACAGAAGTAACATCGCTACCATGATACTCTCCCACTAGAATACCCACCGCTACACGAACTACGCCTTTCTACATATATAAAAAAGGCCAGCAGGCGCCGGCCTTTAAAACGATGACGGGCAGAGAAGAAGAGCCCGTCTAGCTGCAGAACTTATGCGGACTTCTGTCGCTCAAGTCCCCGTTTCACCAGGCCTAACAAGGCAATGGCGCCAAACCAGAGAGCCGTAATTACCCATGCACGTTTCTCACTCATGAGGGTCCCTTTCCAGGCGATAGCTCGCCTGCACTCAGCATAAACACTCTCAAGCACATATACGTTAGCGGCCACGAGAAGTTGTACCTTCCCTCAGTCCAGGCGCTGCAGCAGCGCCCGTACATACCTGTCAGCCGAATGGATGACCGCGCTTTTTGCCTCGGACGCTACAACGCTTTCAAAGCGCATACCATACAGGCGCTCAAAAGCGTAGTGAGCAATAGTTTCGCGCATGCCGCCGACAACGGCCGCCGGCAGGGGAATCAGGTTGGGGTAGCTATACATGAAACTGACCCAGTTGCGGTCAGCTACAACCTGCAACGTGTCACCGCTCAGAAGCACGCCCTTGCCCCCGGCTCCGCCAGGCCAGTGCAGCACAGCGCTGCCGGCGAAATGCCCTCCCAGGCGTACCAGCGTTAAATCTGCCAGCAGTGTTGTGCTCTCCCCCGACCAGAACCTGATGCCTTCATCCGGCCTCATTACCCAGCGACGGTCGGCCTCGTGCAGGTAGATCGGCGCGTCGAAGCGTCGGCTCCATTCGACCATCGTGGTATAAAAGTGTGGATGAGAGATAGCGATGGCTTTGAGGCCTCCGCGAGCCTGTACCGCGGAGGCAGTACCTTCGTCCAGCAGGCTGATGCAGTCCCAGAGCACATTTCCCTGCTCAGTTTCAAGCAGCAGCGCCCGCTGCCCGATGGCGAAGGTGGGTTCCGTGCCAATACCGGTCAGGCCATCTTCTTGTTGCTTAAAAATATTATGTAAACCATCCTTGTGCATGCTGGCGAGCGTCGTCCATTGTTGGCCGCCGTGGCCGATGTACTGACGTTGATCGCTGCAGATGGGGCATACCTCGGGCGGCCTCGCGCTCTGCGCAAATTGCGTCCCACACGTTGTACAAATCCAGTATTCCATCTCCGACTCTTTCTGCTCATTCGTTGTTTTTATATCATCACCCTCCAATTATCACACAGGCGTCTGGTAATTTGCACGAATCTTCGAACGAATTTTATATAAATAGCAGGAAAAGATACAAGCAATCAATGAATAAATGAGTGCGGTACATTTCATTTGTTTTCATGCCTGTTCCTGAAGCCTGACACTTCCGAGGGCTCGCCACATTTAATCAGTGTGCTGGCTACCTGCCCGCCCTATCTATCCGCTAAAGAGCGCGGATGAGGGAAGTAGCCAGGACAGAGTCCCGTTGCTTTTGAACAGGTAGATGAGTCAAAGATGAGTTAATCTCCAACTTTGGAGTGTCCGTTTTTCTGGGCCAATTCCAACAGCCAGTTTATGCGAAAATAGTGGTAGAAGACCCCCCGCTGAGGGGAGTAGCAAAAATCAGGAACATTGCCCATGCAACAGAGCTCCGAACGTACGTTTGTGGTTGACCTGCTGACAACGCTGCGCCATGATCATTTCAGCCCACGTGCCTGGGGAAGCTTTTTCCAACGCTCCTGGCTCATGTCCTGGCAGACAGCTCATGCCAACCCTGCTCTCAAACGGTCGTGGCTGCGGGTAACCTGTCTCGTCGCGCTGCTGGCCCTGCTAATGCTCATTGGCAATAGCCTGCTTGCGGGAATCGCCGATACCTTGCACCTGCTGCCCGGCTTCGTCTTTTGTGTGGCATGGCAGCAGAGCGACCTGTTCTGGCATCTTGGTCTCAACCGATCAACACGCAGCGGCAAGCTTCTACCGGACATCGGGATAGCCAATACGCTCACCTGGTTGCGCGGGTTAGGTGCGTCGTATTTGCTCGGCAGGCTCATAGATGGATTGGCGATATCGTCAGGGCTAGCTCTGGCGATTTTCCTGTGCGGTATCGTAACCGACACGCTTGATGGGCACATCGCCAGGCACACAGCGACACAGAGCAAACTGGGCCAGATCGCTGACGCCGAAGTAGATTTCTGCCTCTACTTAGCGCTCACGATCATCCTGCTCCAGAATAGCGTGTTGCCACTGTGGGTCGGGTTCGTGATGCTACTACGCTTCATCGTCCCGCTGGCGGCAGCCCTGCTGAGTTACCTGGCATTTGCCTATCCTGTGCGTTTCGGCTCAACACCGTGGGGCAAATACGCCGGGCTGGCGCAGTGCCTCTACTTTCTCGTGTTGCTTGCGCCATCACCGCTTACCACTTTCGCACAACTCCTGAGCACTCCAGTGCTCAGCGTCACGATCTGTTTGCTTGTTATCGCTCCCATAGCACAGGTCGCCGCCAATGTACGCGCGCGCATTGACTCACCAGGGATCTTACTGTGACCATCGGGACATGTTTTTAGTTCATCTTGCTTGCTATGATCACGGCATAGCCGAATTTGCTCATTTGGATAGCAGTGGCTGCCGCCTTCGCCAGTGCTTTTGCCTGCTCGAAGTCAAGCGAACCTGGAAGGTCGAGCTTCTTGAGTCCTATGAGCAGTTCTGCTCCAAGCAATTTCCCACGAATTTGCTGCACCATCTCGCGTAAGGCTTCATCGTGTCGTTCGATCAGATCGACTGTCAACCCTGCCTCTGTCAGATAGCGTGTATAGCTACTCACAGGTTGTGCATCCGCGATACAGGCGATCCAGGCAAGCAATCCTTGTAACGCTGCCGGTACATCTCCAGTGCGTATCAGGTCGCTCAATCCAACCTGTCCACCCGGTTTCAACACACGAAGGAACTCTGATGCCGCCGTCGCCTTGTCAGGCAATATGCAGAAAGCGCATTCACAGATGACGGCATCAAAGCTACCATCGGAGACTGGAAGACGTTCAGCATCCCCCTGTTGGAAGGTCACAAGATGGGTGACGCCCACCTCTGTTGCTGCCTCTGTGGCCTTCTTGACTGCTTCATTGCCGTACTCAATGCCCAGCACCTGACAGCCAAAACGTTGTGCAAGTGCGATGGCACTCCTTCCCTGTCCCGTTGCGACATCCAGAACCCGCTGCTGCGGCCCGAGATGGAGTATTGTGCCAAGATGTTCGGTCAGTTTGAGACCACCGGGGTGAAACGAGTCACCGAGCAAAAGCCGCGCGACATCGCTCTGGTAGGCGGTTGCGCAGCAGGTCTTAATCTCTACAGCATCGGACTCGACCTGTATCTTGTGCTGTGCATCCATCAACCTTGCTCCTTATTATCATCAGGATTTTGCTCGTGAGTCTCTCATGTTACTTCTGCGTAAATGAAAACGTCAATGGCTCTGGCGTATAGGGAACGCCCATACGCCTGGCCTGGTTGCGCTCTCGCTCACGCGCTTGCAACTGGAGGCGTGCCTGCTCACGGTAGCCCACATTGTTGTAGGCGCAGAATGGAATCTGTTTGCCATCGGGTAACAGGATCTCCTTGCAGCACTTCATCAGGTTCTTCTGATTGAATGTCCAGGGGTCCATGAAATCTTGCAACATGATCATGAAGATATTTTTAGCAAATGCCTCCAGGTCCAATCCATCAGGGAGACCACAAGCAGCGCATGAGAGGCTGAATTGCTGCGCGGTCTTGTCAGAACCAGGGACGGCGGAGGATGACCAGAGACCTTCTAGTGCAGCCTTGATCTCTTCTGAAAGATCGGGCACCGCACGATTTGTGATGTAATCTAGATAATCCTCAACATTGACCACCCGTGTCAGCGGCAGGACGGTATCACCATCGTTAAGCACATAGGTGACCGAGTTGCAGGTGGGAAAGCAGCATGGCACCGACACGAAGTCGGCAACCTTCAGCGTACCCCTGGTCTGCTTTTCCAGGGCTATGAGGATATCGGGTATGGTCAGGCGCTGCATGGGATCGCTTTCCCCATGACGACCCGCCTGGAATGCTGGCTGGAAATTGATCCCACATACCGCCGGGTGCTGCATACCGAATGAAACAATGGCACCCACTTCGTGCAGGTTGACGAAGCGATCAACCGCTGGGACCAGCACGACATTCGCCCCAATCTCTGCCAGACGATCCAACGCCCGCAGTTTCTGCGACAGAATATCTGGTTCGCCACGGAGCATGCGATAGGTTTCAGCTTCAAAACCATCAAACTGAAAATAAATCGATGGGTGCAACTCACTCAATTGTCGCAGGAACGCATCATCATCAGCAATGCGTTTGCCGTTAGTGTTGAGCATCACATGCCTGATGTTGCGCTTTTTCGCCGCCTTCAACATATCGATGATCTGTGGATGAATGGATGGTTCCCCTCCAGAGAACTGGACCACCTCCGGATTGCCCTCCGTTTCTACCAGGTGATCCAGAATACCCTCCACCTCTTCTAGCGTCAGGTTGAAGCCCGCACCAGCATTGGCAAAGCACAGTGGACAATCCATGTTACAGGCACTATTCACCTCAATGATACCAAGGCATGCATGCTGCTGATGATCAGGGCAAAGGCCACAATCGTGAGGACACCCGTGTTGTATTGGCGTGGAGTAGGCTAGCGGTATGGTGCCAGGCTTGTTAAAACGTGCAGCAGAGATATAAGCCTGAGCATCACCGTAGACCAGTCCTTCAAACGGACCATGCTCAGGGCAGCGCTTCCGCATATAGACTTTATTGTCACGTAAGAGAATATGCGCATCGATGACCCGACGACACTGCGGACAAATGCTGCGTGTTAATTCGAAAAAGACATAATCGACATCTTTTTTCTGGCTTGGTAGAGGCAGATGAGATGTCACTGACGCAGATGCAGTTGTATCGGATGAAGAAATGATATGTGCAGATAAATCTATCTGATTGACCATGAGATCTCCTTGTTCGCAACATCAAAAATCTATTTCAAATAGCGCTTGACAAAAAGTCAGCATAGTAATGTTTCCGCTGTGCGCCAGCAGGTAAATCATATCACTTTTAGCCTGTCAGTACGAAATTGACCAAAAGATACATCGTACCATATAACGTCGGTTAAGATTTGTATAAAATGGCTTCAGAGGCTTCTCTACATATCTCAAAGAGCTTTGTCCTCTTCCAACGGACAGCAGAGTATCAAGGTACTCACAGGTAAAAAACGGTTCTCTCTTAGGGAAGAATAACCTGCTTTGCACGCATGAACTGGACACCTTTCCTTGACCACTTCCGAAGTTCACCTGGCATCTAACATGGCTACTCATTTGCCTTTTTTCTCCATATCCCCTACACTTCAAATATGCCTCCAGCAGAGTAAAATCGCAGAGGATCAGGAGAAACAAGATGCAACAGAGTTCCAACCGCGTCAGCCAGCGACTAGGTAACTATCACCTTCTCCAACAGGTAGGGCGAGGAGGCTTTGCGGAAGTCTATCTCGGCGAGCATATACATCTCAAGACGCAGGTCGCTGTCAAAGTGCTCCTGAACCACCTGACCCAGGAGGCGGTGGAACCGTTCCGCCGTGAGGCGCAGACAATTGCTCGTCTGCGACACCCATCCATCGTGCAAATACATGATTTCGGCATCGAAGCCGATACAGCTTACCTCGTCATGGACTACGCTCCGCATGGTACCCTGCGTCAGCTTCAACCGAAAGGCAATGGTCTCCCTTTGGTCACTGTGGTCACTTACGTGAAGCAGGTTGCCGAGGCATTACAGTATGCCCATGAACAGCGGCTCATTCACCGCGACGTGAAGCCTGAAAACATGCTGCTGGGATCCCGGCATGAGGTGCTCCTTAGTGATTTTGGGATTGCGCTGGCTGCTCACAGTTCCGCCTCTCAGAGCACGCAGAATATCGCCGGTACGATTGTATATATGGCTCCCGAGCAGATCCATGGTCATCCGTGTCCAGCCAGCGACCAGTATGCATTAGGGATCGTCGTTTATGAATGGCTCTGCGGAAGACGCCCCTTTCAGGGGACGTTTACAGAGATTGCACTTCAACACAGCATCAAAGCGCCCCCATCCTTGCGCCTGTATCTTCCAACGATCCCCTCTGAGATCGAACAGATTGTGATGACGGCGTTGCAGAAGGATCCACTGCAACGTTTCCCCAACGTTCGTGTTTTTGCTCAGGCGTTAGAGCAAGCCTGCCTGCGCCAGAACACTGCCGTGGCCATGAGCACGTTCTACATGCCTTCAATCATCCTTGCGCCGCCATCTGCCTCTTTGGCTGTGCCACAGTTGTCGGCCCCGCAGCAAACTCCTCCTGGATTACAGCAGGATCCTGTTCTGTCCTCAAAAGCGACCCGACCATCAGCTCCTTACGCGACCACTGCTCTTGCCGTGACTGCCGATCCACCTCTCGCAGTCTCTGGAGTACTGAGACCAGATCGGCCCCAGCGCCGCTTTTCCCGCCGGGGTGTCATGATCGGGATCGCTGGTCTGGTAGCAGCTGCCAGTAGTGGCTTGACCTGGATTGTCCTCTGGCAGAGGGCGCCAAATCCCACCTCGATGTTTTCTGGCGAGACTCCCAACAACTCTCACTCGCCACTTATTCCAGCGACCGCTTCCCTTGTTACCTATCGGGGGCATTCTGACGATGTCGTAGGGGTGGACTGGTCCTTTCAAGTATAGATTTTTGGGAAAGGAAGGTGAAAAAGGAGCGGCAAGACGCCGCCATCTGCTACGATGAAAAAACCACAGACTCATCAAAAGCAGGAGAACGGATATGTCTTGCCCGGATCGATTATCGCAATGGTCACAAGAAGTGTCAATGGCCTTTGCCCATTTGAGTAAACCGCAAGTGTGGGGGCTAGTGCTCTGGAGCGTGGGGATCGCGCTGTCGGGAGCAGCAGGGATTACGCAACTCAGTGCTCTGCTGGCGCTGGTGTTGGAACAAGAGGAACAGACCGTGTTTCAGCGCTTGCGCGAGTGGTATCTGGATGCGAAACACAAGAGCGGGAAGAAGCGCCGGGAACTGGATGTGACCTCGTGTTTTGCCCCCTTGCTCTGTTGGGTGGTGCGCCTGTGGCAGCAAGGGAACCAGCAAATGGTGCTGGTCCTGGACGCTACGACCTTGGGAGAGCGCTGGACGATTTTGTCGATCAGCGTGGTGGTGCGCAGTTGCGCCATTCCGGTGGCGTGGAAAGTCTTGGGAGGGCATGAGAAAGGCTCGTGGCGACCACATTGGGAAGGGCTGCTCACGCACCTGGAGGGCAGCATTCCGCCGGACTGGCAGGTGCTGGTCCTGGCAGATCGAGGCTTGTATGCCCGCTGGTTGTTCCAGGCCATCTGCACCTGTGGCTGGCATCCGTTCTTGCGGATCAACGTGGGGGTCAAAGCGCGTGTGGTGGGAGAGGAGACCTTTGACTGGATCAGTCGATGGGTTCCCACGCCGGGAACGAGTTGGAAAGGAAGAGTGGAGTGCTTTGTGGGGAAAGCCAGCCGCCTGACCTGTACCTTGCTGATGCATTGGGAGGCAGGCTATGAGCATCCCTGGGCGGTGCTCACTGATCTGGAACCAGAGCAAGCCGAAGTGAGTTGGTATGGCATGCGTACTTGGGTGGAAACCGGCTTCAAAGACTTCAAACGCGGCCTCTGGGGCTGGCACCACAGCAAAATGCTGGAGGCCAGTCGCGTAGAACGGCTCTGGTTGGCGATGGCCGTGGCCCAGGTCTGGACGCTGAGCGTGGGTTGCCAGGCCGAGGAGGAGCAACGGGAGGAAAGACGCGGCGAGCCGCTGCCAGCCCCGCATGTTGCTTGTCGTCGGCGCAAGCGGCCAGCGGGTCAGCCGCCGCCACGCCGGTTAAGTTGTGTCGTGCGCGGACGCCTGGGGTTAGTAGCCGCGCTGTTCAACGCTGAGGTCTTGGCCTGCGGCAGGCTCTTGCCCCAAACGTGGCCTCAGACTATCACGGCTCCCAGGAAACTGCCGCGACCTTCTGAACTCCGTCAGCGGGAGCGCAAACGGGAACAGAAGCGTCGGGCACGAGCACGAGCGCGCACTGCTGCTTGACTGCGCCCAAAAACCTATACCTGAAAGGTGGACTGGTCCCCCAGCGGAATATTTATAACTACTGCAGCACAAGATGGGACTGCCCAGGTATGGAGAGCTGACAGCGGGAAACATCTTTTCTCCTATAGCAGTCAGATTACACCGGCACAGTCAAATGACGCTGCCCTTGCTGTCTGCTGGTCACGTGATAACAAACGGCTTGTGGTCGGTTTCGCTGACGGCACAGCCCAGCGAGTGGATGCTCTGAGCAGGAGGGAGCTTTTCAGCTATGGGAATGCCCAGGCCGCGATCAATGACCTGGCCTTGTCACCCGATGGAACTTATTTGGCCCTTGCCCTCAGTAATGGGACGGTCCAGGTCTACGAGGTGGCAAGTGGAAAGATGTTCACACGCTTTACAGGGCATCTTGACAGCGTGGCAGCAGTAGCATGGTCACATGACGGTAGGCGCATTGCTTCGGGTAGCGATGATGCCAGGGTGCAGGTCTGGAGCGCCACCACTGGGAAAGCCCTCCTCACATATAAGGAACATACGAAGAAGGTATCCTCCGTTGCATGGTCAGCCGATGATAGGTGTATCGCTTCCTGTAGCTGGGATAATACGGTGATGATCTGGGATTCCCGTTCAGGTCGGATGCTACTCGCCTATAACAAACATAAGGGCGGATGGCTCAACGCCGTAGCATGGTCACATAACGGGAGATATATCGCTTCAGGAGGAGAGGTAGGTACAGTCACAGGGAATGTGTTCATCGGCACGCGGGGGACCTGCAATGTAAACATGCACGTGTGGGAAGCAAAGACTGGCAACACCTACGCGATCTATCAGTCATTGCCAGTCAATGCACTGGTGTGGTCAACCGACGATACCCGCATCGCGACGGCATGTTCTAACAACGTGGCGCAGGTCTGGCGTGTACCATAATCATCTGCTGGATCAAAGGTGAATTCTCTAGAATTCAGGGAAACGCCGAAAACAAACATCACAAATAATTGACATATGCTATACAAACAACAGGAGATATCAACGTGCTCAGGCTCTCTACTCATGACCGAAATGAAATCAGCAATGCATCTAACTGGGCTGTTGTCGTTGCTGCACGATTTGCCTTGAATGAATACCTCAAATACTCTGTCTTTATTTGCCAGCCTCATTGTACCATTCAACCTTGTGTTCGCATGGCATTTTATACAAAAAACATCATTGACCGCCGTATCCCAAAAATTCTGGGACACATAGAAGCCATCTCTCGTGATGAAATCGAAGCAAGAGTCGATCTAACAGATATCGATAGAGCAAGGTTAGGAACACTACTTAAAAAAATGGAGTTCGCCAGAAGCGAAGACTGGAGCAAAAGGCAGTTCAAGATTGTTTTTCTGACACCCCCTGATTCACCTGATACACTCATCCTTCCCAATGATATCGTCAATACTTCGATTTCTGAAAGTGGGCGAGGTACTGCTTTCATCACTCAAGGAAAGCGATACGTCTCACTTTCTCGCCTCAGCACGGGACCAAAAACCACATCCGAACTGGTTTGAGCTGTTCATTTGGCAAGCAGAGGAGCTTGCTCTGAGGTAATCTTAAGGAGTCCCAAGCGGCGTAGTAAGGTTATGGGCCTCGGCAAAGGCAATTTTAAAAAACGCGTTATCAAGGCTTTTTACCTCATGTGTTCGATGATCCATACAAGTGTTCGAAGATTCACGCAATTTACCAGCGTCCACAAACAGTGGGGGCAATAGTCAAGTACAGGTGGCTTGCCTCCAGCGTGTTTCTAAGGAAGCGAGATAGGCCAGAGGCCGATGACGAAAGCGATACCGATTGAGTTGCTCTTGATGGCGATCCCGTGTCTGTTGCCGGACCTCTCGCCATGACTGTGGCGGCACATGCTGTAAGCGTTCGGACAACCGAACGGCTCCATTGGGTTGCTGATGCCACCATTCTTGATACGAGACACATCTGCCATAGCGAAGTAAATACCTGTTCCAGTTTTTGCGCCCGCTGATGCGGCGATAGTGCATTTTGATGGCTCGAATGGTTCGCTCCATGTCATTGTTGGTCCGAGGAAAGTCTGCACGATCGTAGCACTGAACCAGGCTAGGCCTCAAATGGCTTAGGACTTTCCACAGATGGCCTAAACGGAGCCGCTCGTCTTCCGTTCGTCCCTCTGCCTGCAAAAACGTCCCGAGTTGTGTCAGCCATTCATCAAGCCTTCGTCCGACTTCGGCATTACTGAGCTCTTCGGGAACAGTCGCCCAAGACCCATCCAAAATATGTTCCGCTTGGAAAACCCACTCACGCATCTGGCGAACCTGCTCAAAGGCTTCATGTTTCTCTTGGTGCAAGCTCACAATCCTCTGGAGTCGAGACAGTCGCTTCTGGCTGGTTGCGGTCAGGGTCCCCCTTTTTTGGGCAGGCTTGCTAAACTACTCTGAATACCTTGCAAGCCTTCTTCCATGGCCAGTCCCCCATACCCGTAGGGGGGCAGACTCTCCAAATTCAATGTCCCCTCGACGGTGGCAGCATACTGCTCAAGCACCTGCAATTGAGCGGCTTCATGTGGCTCAGCCTGCTTGATGCGTCGATGGAGATCCTGTCGATATTCATGTGTCTTCTGTTGCATCCGCATACGCAGGTCGGTTTTGATCCGATGGTCCAGCACATAGATCAACCGTCCCGCTTCGCGAATGGCATGAAACTGACAGATTTGATGGGGAATGTCGGGCCAGAGTTCAGCCACCGCTTGCAATTCCGTCGGTTGCGCATCACTAATGACCCCGACCACTGGTACGTCAAGGGCGACGACTGGGGCCAAGACCTGAAGCACTCGCTCTTTGGTGCTTTCGGTTACATTGTCGGCTGTCAAGAGTCGTCCCGTCCAGACATCTCGTACCAGATCAATTGTCTCATTCCCGTTATCTGGCTGAATACCATCAATAGAGAGCAACACTCCCCCGTTTTGACGTGCCTGCTTTTTCCACTCCTCATCCTGACTTACCTCCGTTCCTGCCCGCAACAAGGCGCTGTAGGCTTCAAAGAGAAACAGCATTTCCCGTCGGGAAATCGTTTGCTGTATGAGAGCGAGCCGATCGGTCAGGATTTGATGGATTTCATCGACCGTTTGATGTGCACTCAGCCGGAGTTGCCCCACCAGCAAAACCACATCGAGCCCAAAGGTAAAGCCAGGCAAGGCCAGGGCATCTGCCTGCGTGCTGCGATAGAGGCGCGCCTGTCCAGGGCATTGCCTGTTGGGGCAGCGATACGCGCAATGTACAATTCGCACGACTTCTGAGAGGGTGACCACCATGCGCTGAGAAACGGTTGCGGCTCTCCGCAAGCGACTTTGGCATTCCACACACTCAGTGATCTCTGGCCGATAGATCCGTTTGATGACCTGAGGATAGATTTTCTTGGTACGCATGTGCTTGTCCTCTCTCTTCTTGCTCCTCTTGATCCCTCCCTCATTTTAGCACACTGTCCCGTACTCGATTATTGCCCCCACTGTCTGCAAAGCGGCGACTAGCTGCACTTGACTGCTCGGCCCGCTGGGCCAAGCTGATGAGGGCCTGCATAGAAGCTCGCTGTGCTGCCTTTAATACAGCGGCAAATTCAACACCTGGTAGCCTTCAATGACCTGTTCCGCGTAAGGAGTCGGCGGCAGGGAGTCACCCGGCTCAAGCACGCGCCAGCTATGCTGACCAGGTTGAGCGACAGGCTTACTTTTGACGTTGACCCCCAGCTTATTCATAATCAGCATGTTGGACTGAGCCAGCAGCTGATGAGGCATATAGGAGTAAAGAGGGGTCCGCATCGCGGCGAGCTGCTCCTCTATCTGGGCGGGATGATGCCCATACTGCATACAGGCCGCCTGCACCTCCTTGAGCAACTCTTCTTCCATTGGCGCGAAAATGGCATCCAGGGCCTGCATTACATTCATACCTCGATTGAGCATAATCATGCGCCCATTGGCCAGGCGCGCCAGCAGCCCATCGTCTCTGCCCTGCTGGCGCGCCTCCTGCAGCTGGCGTGTAACGTCTGACAGCGGCAAGATATCCAGCTTGCGATTAAGGAACGCCACCACACTCGCCAAATCGCCACTCTGCCAGTTGCGCAGCAGCTCGAGGCAGACACTCCCTTCATAGCGTTCGATGTTCTTATATATACTGAACAGGCGATCTTTACACTCACACACCCAGAGGGCATGTAGGTAGCGTACGACGTAGCGAACCGGGAACGCCGTGAAGCGCCTTAGCCCATGTACATCCTGTATAAAGCGGAAGCTGGCCTCAAATTCAACCTGAAACTGTTCAAAGGCCGCCAATTTTTGCTCGACTATAGCTGGGACCGTTGCCTTCGTAGTCATACCGTCTCCTTGCTCGCGCCATACTACTCTTATAGGTCTATGTAGATTACGTCATAGCGAGCGCAAACGATGCCTGTTATGTAGGAGGTTTGCTAACGATTGGCTTCAGGGCCGGATAGAGCGCGCGGTATGTCTCATATGCCTGCGCATAGGCGCGCACGGCTTCTGCCTGGGGTTCCGTTCTTTGCTGCAGCTTTACGCTAACTTCACAGGCCTGCTGCACGGATGGGTAAATACCGGCCGCGACGCCCGCCAGTAGCGCCGCTCCAAAGGCCGGCCCCTCCGTCGCGCTGGTCGTCACCAGTTCTACATCGAGCACATCGGCAATGATCTGGCGCCAGAGCGGGCTTTTCGCGCCGCCGCCGGTGACGCGCACCTGCTCGACCGCCAGACCCTGCTCGCGGATAATCGCCGCGCAATCCTGTAAGCTAAAAGCGACACCCTCCAGGACCGCACGCACGAGGTGCCGTCTGTCATGGCTGGCGGTAAGGCCAATCCAACCGCCGCGCGCATAGGTGTCGAGATGCGGCGTACGCTCGCCCTGGAGGTAAGGCAGGAAGAGGAGGCCGTCGCTGCCGGCAGCTACCGACGAGGCCTCCTGGACCAGCAGTTCATAGGCATCTCGACCCGTCCAGCGCTCCAGGGCGCGTTCGGGCAGGCCGATGTTATCCCGCAGCCAGCGCAGTGAGAGCCCCGCCGCCTGAGTCACGCCCATCAGGTACCATGCCCGGGGCACGGCATGGTTGAAGGTATGCACGCGCGGCACAGGCCCGGAGTTGTCCACCTGCGGCGCCTCGGCATGTGCCAGCACCACGCCACTTGTACCAATTGACACCAGAGCCAGACCGCGCCGCACCACGCCGTTGCCCACTGCCCCACAGGCATTATCCGCTCCCCCTCCGGCCACAGGCGTCCCGGGCAGTAAGCCCGTGAGCCGGGCTACCTCTGCAGTAATCGTGCCACAGACGGCATCCGCGGCGACCACAGGCGGCAGCAGCGCGGGGGCCAGCTCAAGCGCCGCCAGCAGCGGGCGCGACCACTCCCCCTGCCTTACATCCAACATGCACGTGCCGGCTGCATCCGAGATCTCGAGCGCCACATTACCTGTCAGGCACCAGCGAATATAGTCTTTAGGCAGGAGCAGTGTACACGCGCGTGCGAAGATCTCGGGCTCATGCTCACGCACCCACAACACCTTGGGGGCCGAGAAGCCCGGCAGGGCCGGATTACTCACAAGCTCGATGAGCCTGGCCGCGCCCACCCGCTCGCTTATCTCGCGACACTGCGCTTCACTGCGCTGGTCGGCCCAGATGATGCAGGGGCGCAGGACCTGCATGTGCTCATCAAGCAGCACGACGCCGTGCATCTGGCCCGATAGGCCAATACCGCGCACATCGGCGGGCCGAATAGCCTGGCTGGCGCCCCCCTCCAGACAGGTGCGTATAGTTGAAAGCGTGGCCTGCCACCAATCTGCGGGGTTTTGCTCCGCCCAGCCTATATGGGGGTGCATTAACGGGTAATCGACAAAGGCCGACGCGAGCACACGTCCATCCGCGGCCGCGAAAAGGGCAGCCTTGACGCCCGTAGTTCCCACATCAATTCCCAGCAGTGCATCCATACGCGACCTCCTTTTGCCAGGAAATATAAAGTCTGCGTGTTGATTGTACGCTAAAAACATGCCTTTCTGATAGTCTTCACAAAATTTGTTTTGAGCAGAAAACCTGCGCAGGGCAATGTAAAAGTCACTTTACACGCTGCATGCTCGCTGATTACGTGCCCGGGGAGCAGGGTGGCGGCGCACGCCGTATGCATACTTGTGGAGCTCAGATTTGTCTAAAGAGAGCAACGGTGCTATTATGGTTACATTGTTTGTCTCGAATGGATGCTCAACTGGACAGGCTTACCAAGCTCATCAGTGACCTGCTGGACATCTCCAGGATGCAGGCGGGCAAACTTCCCTTACGCCTGGAGCAGCTTTATGGACAGGACGGGGGATGCCCGGAATTACCCATACGCTCACCACGCGAGGGCGCAATCGTATCCAGGGCCAGTGCTGCCGGCCTGGTCCGCTCGACCACCGGCAGCGCTACCACAAGTACACCATTGCCATAGTTGAGATTGGCAAGCTCGCCATCAACGGCAACCGGCAGGGGCAGGTCGCGGTAATAGTCGCCGACACTCCACTCGTCGAGCAGCAACTCTTTGATATCCTTGAGTATAGCACGCATCTCGCCCTGCAGCAGCAAGTGAGCGTCTGGCGTAATCTCGACCGTAATATCAGCGGGCTGCAGCCCGGGCATAGGTGCGGCAACCATTAAGCGCTCAGGGGTACGGTACATTTTGACCGGGATCTGCTGTATCTTTTCACGCTCTTGCATAGATACTTCCTCACATTCGAACTAGCTGACATGCTCCTGGTTCTCAGTTGGGCGGTAGTTGATCTGCTGGTCCTGTCCCCAATCCGAGCCCGAATCGTAGCCTATGGGAGGCGCATATATCCCGGGCCGGGACTGCGACTGGGCATCCCTGTTATTCTCAGCCTGCGACTGGCTAAACACTTGAGCGTCAAGACCCGCCGCCTGGGGCGTTGCCCGCTGCGCGTCCTGCCCGTTGCCGGATGAGGGCGCCCGGTTTGCCTGCACAATGTTCTCGAAGACGCGCGCGCGCGTCGTGCCCGCCGCCTGGGCGGCCTCGTCGACATCCTGCAATGTAATGTTGCGAGCATCTCCATGATCGTCATCAGGCTTGCCGCAACCACAGCTTAAACACATAATCGCTTCTCTTTCTATCTCACTTAACTTGTCTTCAGCGCGTAACTCCTACCTACTACACGAAGTCAAGGCACGCTGTGGCTACAAAGTAAGAGAGGATTAACCTTTCCCCGCGATCTGTGGTATAGGACTACGCCGCCTCACCCGCAAGCTGCTGCCCGCAATTGAAGCAGAAATGGAAGTAGAGCGGAGAACGCACCCCACAGCGCTCGCAGGTGAGCCCCTGCTCCTCCGCGCCAAGCAGGGTCGCTGCCTCGGCGGGCGCGTGAGCAGCGGGGGCGTCGCCTGCCTGAAACTGGCGCATTAACCGCAGTGTCTCGGCGCGCGCCTGCTGCAGGTTGACTCCCAGGCTCTCCAGCACGCCCGCCGCGATGCCCTCTCCCTCGCGTATGAGGCCCAGCAGCAGGTGCTCCGTACCAATAAAACTATAATTCAGGCGACAGGCCTCATCCACTGACAGCTCGATCACCTTCCTCGCACGCGGCGTGAGACCCTGCTCGCCAGGCACAATCCGCTCGCCGCGGCCGATAATCGCTTCTATGGCGTCCCGCACCTGCTGCAGATCAACCCCCAGGTTGGTGAGAACGCGGGTGGCAACGCCCTCTTTCTCTCTGAGCAGGCCAAGCAGAAGATGCTCTGTACCGATGTAGTTGTGCTGTAAGCGCCGCGCCTCCTCCTCGGACAGCGTCAGAACTTCGCGCGCCCGCCTGGTGAAGAGATCAAAGCGCGCGCGCAAAACTAGGTCAAGGGGCGTAGTGCTCTTGGCCTGCAACGCCTTGCGCAGCCGCTGGGTGAACGCGTCGAAGGGATTGCCCGCGACTCCGGCCGCGCTTTCGGCGCTCGCAAAGATGCGCTGGCGCTGCAGGTAGCTCTGAAGATCAGACGGGGCAAAGCGATAATCGGCCCCTATGCGGTACGCCGAAAGCTCGCTTTTATTGACGAGGCGGCGGATCGTGACGGGGTCAACATGCAGAAGCTCGGCGACCTCTTCCGATGTCAGCAAATGTTCCATAACTATCCTTTACTTTAAAGACTATGTAATACTAAGAGATCTATACGAACTATACATTACTTTCTGGTGAAATATAAGGTCCTTCCTCACGTCGAGTGAGGCCCCCTTGGCACCAAATAAGGCTGAACAAATCACCCCTTTGTGTGATGTCTATATTGGCAATTGCTTCTATACTTCACATTAATGTTTCTCCCATAGCAAAGGGTAGCGTTCGATGCGACTTCCTGTATTTTTTGTACATGCACAGGTCTGAAGCAGACTGTAACTTATTACGTGCATTGCTGCAACAGGAAGGGAGCGCCCCTCTCCGCTGTGAGGAACAAGCAAGTCCTCACATCTCACATAGCGCAAGGAGAGGTCTATGACACGATCGGCAGGGAAACAACAGGCGCTTGTGCCAGAAAAAATCGAAGAGCAGATTTGGGCGGAGCAAGAGCTGCGCGCCTGCTACGAGTCATGGTACAAAGCGTGCGTCGCAGCGGGGAAAATAGAGTATCTCGAGAGCCGGGTATTTCGTGAGGTCCAGCGCCTGCTGCATGAGTTGAGCCAGGGCCAGCTCGCCGATATTAGCGAGCGCTTCAGCGCGGCGGTAAAAAGCGTCGAAGAGGCCAGCATACCGCCCAGGCGGAAAATCACCTATCTGAACATGGTCGCAACTATCCGCGAGCTATCTGATCTCAATATCAAGTGGTATAAGGCGGCGCCGCGTTCAAAATCGGACCAGGCCTGGATGCTGCGCCAGACCCGCCACCTCATGCTTGAAATCGCGGCGGGCAACATCGACAACCTCTCCGAGCGCTTCAGCCTGCTGGCGGAGATGATACCGGTAGACCCCGCTGAGAATCCCGCCTCAGCGGAAGGAGAAGATGAAATAGAAGCCTGACACCCCCGTCCACTGGATTACGGGCAAAGATCTGCCTGATAACTCGACCGATACCATCGCGCCCGTCAAGTTCGTCGGACCTGCCTGTGTCATCTATGCATGGCGCCGGGCGCTTTGGCCTCACCAGCCTGATCAATCTCGACCAGCTGGCCCCCACCGGCGCCATCGTGATTGCCGCCCGCTGAAAATTGTGCAGGGCTCCGGCAGCCCACTCAGAGTAATCGCTATCACCCCTTAATATTTCCTTGCCCATGTATGAGAGCCGCCCGCGGCGCTTGCCATTTCAAGAGCGAGCCCTCTCTCTGCAAGCGTGTAGCGTTAAACGCTGGAGCAGTCGAGCGTCGGTCAGAGGCGTATTTATCCAACGTTTCGCAACTACAGCCTGGGAACCGGCTGACGGCCACCTGCTCCTTTTCCTGTGGGAGCAGGTAGGAAAGACTGGCCTTAGCCTGTAAGATGAGAATAGGGAGAAATGGGGCGGCGGCAGCAGAATTTGACAGGCGAGAAAGGGATCAACGATGGCAATACAGCCGCTATGGATGGTCAAGGAAGGCACTAACGTCAAACTCAAAGACTACGATCCAGATTATACGGATAAGCGCATAGACCATCCTACAGCAGACAAAGAACTGGAGGAGCTGGATGAGGAACTGGATGAGCTACAGGAGCTCATGGCGGCAGCGCAACACCACAGCCTCCTCATCATCCTGCAAGGCATGGATACGAGCGGGAAAGATGGCACGATTCGCCACATCTTTTCGCGGGTGAATCCGCAGGAATGCTATGTACACGCGTTTAAGCAGCCAAGCGCGGAAGAACTGGCGCATGATTTCCTCTGGCGCGTGCATAAGGCTACCCCCGCTAAGGGTGTCACGGGCGTCTTCAATCGCTCTCACTACGAAGATGTGCTGGTGGTGCGCGTGCACAATCTGGTGCCGCCAGAGGTCTGGAGCCACCGCTATAAAGAGATCAATAACTTTGAGAAATTGCTCGCCGACAGCAGTACGATCATCCTCAAATTCTTCCTGCATATCAGCAAAGATGAGCAGGAACGGCGCCTGCTGGCGCGTGAGCAGAATAAAGATAAAGCGTGGAAGATCTCGGTAAGCGATTGGAAGGAACGCCAGTACTGGGATGACTATCAGAAAGCCTACGAAGATGCGCTCAGCAACTGCAGCACTGCTGAGGCTCCCTGGTTTATCGTACCCTCCAACCATAAGTGGTACAGAAATTTAACCATAGCGCAGGTACTTATCGCTACGATGCGCCGCTACAGGGACGAATGGAGGTCGGATCTGGAAGAACGCGGCCGGCAAGCGCTGGCAGAGCTGCAAAAGATGAGGCAGACGGGAGAGGTTCAAGGATAAAGACAAAATAACGATATTAAAAAGTAGAGATATCACACGGAGGGTATGGTCTCCTACCTTGCGGGCATCCTGGTCCTCAAATTTTATGCAGGTAAAGGAATACCCTTCTTTTGCATGAATGAAGTACAGCGAAGGGATCTCAGCAGATACTTCTGGCAAAAGCACAACAAGTGCTGCACACATCCTGAAGTGACCAACGAGCCGAGATGCGCTGCGAACGCTACACAATGTCTGGTAGCAGTCGCGCAGGGATGTCTAACTATACACGCAAAGGATGGACTATGACCACTCCCAAACACCGCCCTGGCGCTGCTGATCACGCTCGAAACCAGCAGGCCACGCTGCTGGAAGAGCAGAAGCAAGCGCGGGCTCATATCAGTAGCAAAAGACAGCATGAGGATGCGCGTTTTCATGCCCTAGCTGCTGCCACCGGCTCTTATGCATGGACAACGACCATCGACGGCCAGGGGCTGGATCTGCTGGACTGGTCAACCTACACCGGGCTGCCTCTCTCTGAGGGACAGGGGGATGGCTGGCGCAAAGCGCTCCATCCAGAAGATAGCACCCGGCTCCTGTCAGCATGGCAACAGGCCAGGCAAGAGCGCCGCAATTGTGAGGCGACCTGTCGCCTCCGTCGCAGCGATAATCGCTACCACAGGTGCAGCGTACGCGCCCTTCCTCTCCTGGGCGCGCGCAATCAGATCACCGAATGGATCTGGTCCGTCAGGGAACTCACTGCAGAAGAGGCCACGTCCCCCATGGCGGTCTCGACTTTGACCTCCACTCTCGCGGTCACCGATCTGCTGGTGGCCGCCTTCGAGGCCGTCAGCGATGGCATATACATCCTGGATCAGGCAAGGCGGCTCCTGCTGATAAACGCGGCGGGCCGCGCTCTGCTTGGCCTGGACGCGCAACCAGACTTTATGGCGCAGCCATTTCAGCAGCTCTTCGAGCGCATGCTGATCAATGATGAACAGGGTGTGCCCTTTCCAGAGGAGCAGATGCCCCACGCGCGTATCCTGCGGGGGGAGGTGATTCCAGGGTCGCAGGCGGTTGATATCCGCGTGCGCACGCTGGACGGGCGCGAGGGAGAGTTTAGCATTGCCGGGGGCCCTATGTATGATAGCAGCGGGCAGATTATCGGCGCGGTATCGGTCATTCGCGATATGAGAGAGCGCAGGCGCCTGGAGAGGTTCACGCACGACGCCATGGCTGCCCTGTTGCAAATGGTGGAGGTCCTGATTTCAGAACGAGAACTCGCATCCCCTCCGCTCTACCTGGCAGGCGATGCCATTTTGCGGCAGGCGGCGGGGTTGATGAGCAAGGTACTGCAACTCGACTTCATCGGCATCGCCATGTATCGCACGGAGAACGACCCCCTGCAGCCGCGAGCTGTGGTCGGCCCCTCGCCATTGCAGGAGAGCCAGTGGTGGCAAACACTGGCCATGAGCACCCTCCCGACGTACGTAGATGTCTCTACGGCTACTCGGGTGCGGGCGGGAGAGAGCTGCCAGCTTGCCCCGCACTGGTCGCAGAACGGCTCTGGCATCCTCCAGCGCCTCATCACGCCACTTATTTCACGTGGCAGCTTCATCGGGTTGATCGAAGTGGAATATCACAGGTCCAGCCTGCCTGATGCCCTCGAGCAGCCCGAATTGCTCAAGATTTGCGCGCGCCTGGTCGCTCTGGGTATAGAACAGAGAAGGCTCCTGCATGAACACCTGGAGGCGCGGGCAAGCCTGCTGGCCCTGCATGAAACGAACCAGCGCATGGATGAGTTCCTGGGTATTGCCAGCCACGAACTGAGAACCCCCATGACCAGCGTCACGCTCTACCTGGACAGGACCGCTCAACTTATGAGGTCGCGTCCCGTGCCTGACGATCCAGATATCCTGAAGCGCGACCAGATGCTGGACAGGCTGCAGGGCATGCTGGCCAAAGCGCAAATCCAGATGAAACGCCAGCACCGCCTCGTCAACGACCTGCTCGATTTCTCGCGCATCCATAAAAGCTGGTTCAACCTTCAGATGGAGCTCCACAACCTTACAACCCTGGTGCTTGAGGCTCTCGAAGAGGAAAGTCTCCTCAACCCCGCACGCACCATTCAGCTGCAGAGAAGACCCAGGGAAGCCGCCATGGTTATAGTGGACGCAGACCGCCTGAGGCAGGTCTTGAGCAATTACCTCTCCAATGCGCTCAAGTACTCAAGTGAGGACAAACCCATCGAGGTCATACTAACGGCTGAGGCTGGAGTAGCCCGCGTCTCGGTTCAGGACCAGGGGCGTGGACTCTCGCCCGACGAGCAAGAGCATATATGGGAGCAGTTCTACCGCACCCCCCAGGCCCAGCGCCAAAATCGGGGAGGCGTGAGCCTGGGCCTGGGCCTGCATATCTGTCGCGCCATAATTGAGCAGCACCATGGACACGTCGGCGTAAGCAGCCAGCCGGGAGCGGGCTCGGTTTTCTGGTTTACCATCCCTCTTGCCAAGCCTGAGTAAGTCACACGGGCATGCTGCGCTGGCTCAATCCAATGGCCTGTCTTTTGATTGAGCCGTGCATGCACCGTCTTATGCTATAGATCTATCTCCAGTCTCCCGCTTGCCCGGGCGCCTGGCTTTTATTTCATTGCAGCCGCCGGAGTATGCAGGAGCTCATCCAGTGTTCCCTGGCGAATCCTGTAGGCCTGCCTTTTACCGCGGTGTGGCAGGACGACGGCGTCTAATGTCCCCGTTGAAATCCAACGGCGAACCGTAGTGGTATCAACCCTCAGGCGCCGGGCCACCTCACCAACAGTAAGCAGAGCCTCGCCCTGCGATAACCCGCTAGCCGGCAAAGTGTTCTGCATGTGCTGTGTAGACGAAACATGTGTGTGATGAACCATGATGGTCCCCTTTCTCTCATCGTAACTTTCAAAGAATACTTTGCGTGTGCCAGTACCTCAGCAGACGTACGTCACATGGCTACCACACTCAATTGCTCTTCCCGCAGAGGATTGGTGCGGCCATATTTCTCGTGAAACGCTGGGAGTAAGAGTATTTCTCCTTACATCCGACACTTGTTGTATTACTTAAGAAAAGTATAGGGGAAAAACTCCCACATCACATCACGCAGATGGGTGATTTTCGCGCTCTCATTTCGTGTAGTAATTGTCTCACTCTAAAGTCGGAATGCGAGATATCTCGCTTATGTGCTGTATTCGGGACGCTCATATCACATGTGATACATATACAGTGTTGGAGTGCTCATTTGTGCAGCGGCGCCCGGGCGACGACCGTGGTCCCTGCCCCCGGGGCGCTCTCGATTATGAGCGCACCATCCAGGCGCGCCAGGCGCTCTCGCATTGAGCACAGGCCGAGGTGCCCCGGAAAAGAGCGGGCCGTGTCAAAGCCTCTGCCGTCATCACATATCGCCAGCACCAGTTCCTGAGCATCGCGCGCCAGGCGCAGCGTGACCTTGCTGGCCCGCGCATGTTTGACCACGTTATGCAGCGCCTCCTGCGCCACGCGATAAAGCGCGTGCTTACTTTCAAGGGAAATCGCGGGCTCAGCTTCCAGAGACACTTCCACGGGCAGTTGATAGCTTGTCTGCAAAATGGTCACCTGTTTCAGCAGAGCGGCGACCAGGCCTTCGGCCTCCAGCGACTCGGGTCGCAGTTCAAAGAGCAGGGCGCGTATCTCAGCCAGTCCCATCTCGGTGTACATAAGCACATGTTCAAGAGGGGCCCGCGCCCCACACGGATCTTCCTCGAGGGCCTCAAGGGCGCTATGAGCGCTAAGACAGATCCCATAAAAGGCCTGCGAGACCGAGTCGTGCAGCTCACGGGAGAGGTGTTGCCGCTCCTGCGAAACAGCCAGTGCCCGCGCCTGCTCGTGCAGATACGCATTCTCCAGGGCGATGGCCGCCGAATTGGCCAGGGCAAAGGCCAGGCTAGCATGATGTGGCGTGTAGAAGTGCGGGCGACGATGGTGCAGGATCAACATTCCCAGCGTGCGTTCCTGAACAATCAAGGGGACAGCCATCCAGGCCCGAAACTGGCGTAAAGCCCGCTCAGCCTGCTGCTCATCCGCGCGTGTCTCTTTGATATAGGCTGCAGTGAAACATGCATCCAGGTGCAAATTGTTACGTAAAATCGCCTCACGCCGCTGACATAGCGAGGCGAAGGTCAAGCTTTGATCAAAGAGACGCAGCAGTTGCTCTATCTGCCCCGGCGCAAGCGGTCCCTGGTAGTCCAGCAAGAACAGCTGATCCTCCTGAATGCGCAGAATCGCCGCGCCAGTGTAGTCCACAACAGTCTTGAGCTGCGTCAGGATGGTACTCAACAATGGCCGAATTTCCAGAGTCGAGGCCACAGCGTAGGCGGCGTTCAACAACAAGGACAACTCGCGCGTCCGTTGCTCCAGGTCGGCGTTGGTCTCCTTGACTGCAAGACGCAGGGGCTCCCTGGTCCCGCAAATATCATGTATATCTGTGCACCACACCTTCGCTCTCCCTGCGCGGGCTATGGCACGCATTTGCTCACCGTTTTGCTTCATTGGCCACCAATCCCAGGCGCATTGCGGCAAGAGTCGCCTGCGTACGACTCTGCGCGCCCAGCTTCGCTAAAATATGACGAACGTGCGACTTCACTGTATCCTCAGCAATATGTAAGGCGTGGGCAATCTCTTTATTGGTATGTCCCCGGGCCAGCAGGCCTAGCACATCTAACTCGCGTTCGGTCAACGGAACGGGACCCTCAGGGGTTCGTACCTCATGCAGTAAATATGTTGACGCCTGGGGAGATAGGTGAACCTGGCCAGCCGCAGCGGCCTTGATGGCGGTGCGCAATTCCGCGGCCTGCGTATCTTTTAAGAGATAGCTTATCGCCCCGGCACGAATCGCGCTGGTCACCGAAGAACTCTCAAGCATATTCGTCAGAACAACCACCTCCGTCTCCGGCAGCTCACAGCGAATGATGGAGGTCGCAGCGATCCCATCAATCACAGGAATGATCAGATCCATAAGCACAACCTCTGGTCGCAGGTAGCGCGCCTTCTCAATTGCTTCAGCCCCATCCGCTGCCTCACCCACAACTTCCAGCTCGGGATCACGCCCCAGAAACATGCGTAGTCCTTCACGCACGACACTATGATCATCCACGATCAGGATACGAATTGTCATCGGTTCTCCTCCCGGCTCGAGCGAGGTCCCGCTTACTTAAAAGGAGGTGGTGCAAAGCACTCCTTCGTATGATGAATGGTGCGGTATTTCTCTCCATACTACCATTATTACTATCCTAACAAATGCCGCACGCTTGAATAAGTAGTTGCGTCTCTGCCCTATTTCGCCGCTAGTGCCCTTGCGGGCCCTCCTCCGGCGCTGCAGCGCACAGAGAATGACCGGACGCATGCTGGATGCCATCACTCTGGCAGCTAATCTTGCATCCTTACTTTGCATTATCGGCATCTCACCCAAAAGGAGGAGAGTTACGCATTAATCTTAGCGGACGAAGCGTAAAATCGGCATATATCCTCTATTCATCGTGCAGCCTCAATGCATGCCATGCGGGGCGCAGCTGTGACCAGCGATTTCTGCAAGCTGCCATGCCCTCTGTATGACGCACGCCCACGCGCGGCCGCCGATAGCGCTTCTCCGGTCTCGGCTCAGGTCGCACCCGCCCCGAGCCGGCTCTGCGCGTCGGCGTGGAGACCGGGGGCGGGGAAGTGGTAGATCCAGGGTGGGGAGTCAATGGCTTCGCCAGCAGGCCGGCCGAGGGCCAGGCTCTATCACGAAAAATATTCACGCAGCAATCTCTGCTTTCCTCTTCCACCGGGCTCACTCTCAGTTTAGAAGCAAGCAGAAAAAGGGAGGCCGCGGCCTGTTTGAACGGCCAGTTAAGAGCTATCGCCTCCGACGATGGCGCCTGGCTGCGTGAGCGCTTCACCCATGTGCTTAGCAACGACATCCTGGCGGGAGACTTCGTGCGCGAGTGGTCGAACGTCCAGTCCGCAGGGCTGGAACGCCTGGAGCAGCTGCGCGCCCAGGCCCTCACTAGACCCATCGCCCAGGCCGAAAACGCCTGCTGGCAGAGAAAGAGAGTCACACACAGGGCCTTTAGACCACGCTCAAGCCTTCCCCGACGTGGTTAACACGGGCTGCGCCGCAACGGCTGCCTGGCGGGCAGCCGTTGCGCACAACTGGAGAGGTGGCGGCGAATCACCCATGGACGCCATCTGGGACATTCCGGCCTCGAATGGGCACGACTACTTCGTGGGCTCTGACCTGAATGTCTAGCAACGGGCAAGCCTGCCGATCACGCAGGTACAGCCATCAAGCAGTTCAGGAGGCGAAGATGCAGGTATACTGGTAGGGAGACCATAGTCAAGGAAGAGAGGGAATGCTCTTGAATACCCTGCCACCACTGACATCGCTCTTCGAAGAGGAACGCGGAAGTGAGATCGCGCTTCCGCCCGGCCTGGCGAGACTCTATGGCCGCCTCCAGTTCCCGCCGCATCTGCGCCGGCCATATGTCATCGCTAACTTTGTCACAACGCTGGATGGAGTCGTGGCGCTAGGGGGGCCGGGCAGCTCGGGCGGAGGTGAGATCAGCGACTTTAACGCTCATGATCACATGGTAATGGGGCTTTTGCGGGCGCTTGCCGACGCCGTGATTGTCGGCGCCGGCACGCTGCGCGCAAGTCCAAAGCACCTCTGGACCGCCGAGCGCATCTATCCCCCCCTCGCCGGCGAGTACCAGGCGCTGCGCTCAGACCTGGGCAAGGTGGCGGCTCCATTGAACGTCATCGTGAGCGCTCGCGGTGAGGTCGACCTTAGCCTGCCGCTTTTTCAATCCGCCGAGGTAGAGGTTCTGGTCATCACAACCACGCAGGGCTTACATCGCATTGGGGCACAGGCTCTGCCAGCCACAGTCAAGGTCATAGCGGCGCAACCCGAGGGATCGCTCAGCGCGCGGACAATCCTGGAGGCTGTCGGCACTATGCACCAGTCTGATTTGATCCTGGTTGAGGGCGGACCAGAGTTGATGGGTGCCTTCTTTGCCACGAACTGCATTCATGAGCTTTTCCTGACGCTGGCCCCGCAGATTGCCGGCAGAGATGGGAGCTGCGAGCGGCCCGGACTGGTCGCCGGCCAGCTGTTCGCGCCAGAGCATCCCCTGTGGGGGACGCTCATCGGCACAAAACGTGGCGGGAGCCATCTATTCCTGCGCTATGCCTTTGACCGTACGCACGACAGCACGCACCCACGAGCGGGCGCAGACAGGGCGCGCTAAAGCATCATATCAGGCAGCGGCGGATGAAAGTCTTCAGGTTGATGAGGATAGCGTGACGTCCCCACGGCGGGTCCCAGCTGCTCAGGCGGCACTGCAAGAAGCCTGGCCTTCTCCTGCAATAGCGCACAAATGACGTCAACGGCGGTGTCCAGGGTGAGCAGGGAGGTGTTCAGGACCAGGTCGTACAGGCACGGATCATCTGGATGTTGATGGTACTCAGCCTGCAGGTATTTTGCTCGGTCGCGATCTTTCATCTGTACGCGGGCCCGCGCCTCCGCTCGCTCCAATCCCTCGCGCTGCATAACGTAGGCCACACGTTTTTCTAACTCCGCTACTACCCGCACATGTAAAATATCCCGGTATTGTGCCAGCAGTATCTGAGAGCCTCGACCCACGATCACCACATGACCACGCGCGGCGGCCGCCCTGACGACCTTGTTCAGCGCGTTGCGATAGACCTCTTCATCTGTTGTGAACGCTTCCAGTGGCGCCTCTACCATCAAAGCTGGATCAATGCCCAGCGCACTATTCAGAACGCGCTCGAGAAATCCTTCGGCGCGCTCATCGCGCGCCTCCGCCTCATGCGTACTTACACCTATTTCGTTTGCCACACGCACAACAATCTGGTGATCAATCAACAGCCAGCCCAGGCGACCTGCCAGGCGGGCGGCGATCTCACCACCCCCACTACCATATTCGCGAGAAATGGTGACTGCGCGCATCTGCATGAAGGCATTATTGACAGCGTCCATGAGTCATCCCTCCCGTTTGTGCACGTAACCAGGACTATGCAGAAAAAAAGCCTGTGATTTGACCGAGCGCTCAGATTATAAATGCACTATATGACCGCAAAATCTCGCCTGTCAAGCTCAGCGCTGAGTACGGTACTTGAGTACCTGCATACGCGCCAGCCACCACTGATCTTTCGCGACATCAAACCGGCAAATATTATACGCACCGCGGAGGTGCCTGGGCCTCATGCGGCGTTTAGCGCGTGAGAGCGATGTCTGCGGCATGCATTTTGGCCCGTTCCCCGGCATCCTGTTCAACAGGCCGGAGCACGTGTCTAGCATCCTGGTCGAACATGCCTATAACTTTGACAAGGGCGATGCCATTCATAACACCTTTCGCCCGGTGATCGGCGACGGCATCTTCAGCAGCGAAGGCGACTTCCATCGTCACCAGCGTAAGCTCATCGCTCCACCCTTCCAACCGCGCCACATCGCCGGCTACGCCGAGATCATGGGCCATTACGCGGAACAGATCCAGCAGAGCTGGCCTGATGGCGCCACGATCGACGTCAACCAGCAGATGACCGGCCTCACCATGAGCATTATCGGCAAAGCGCTCTTTGATGCCGACGTCTTCGGCGAAACCGACGAGCTCGGCGCGGCCATGGCCGTCGCTACTGCATATATCTCGCACGCACTCGCGTCCCTTCTGCCACCGCCATACGGCTGGCCCCTGCCGCGCAATCAGCGCACGCACAGGGCCGTACAGGTATTGCGTGAACGCATTGCGGGCTTCATCGCTGAGCGGCGTAGCAAACTGCTGGAGCGCGATGATTTCTTATCCATCCTGCTGCGAGCCAGGGATGAAGAATGTCAGGCTAAAAAAGCGCCACTCACAAGGTAGACGACGCTGAAGCCGCCCTTACCGAGCATCTTCTCTACACAATAGTCGTCTCCGTTTTGATTTGCAGTGTAGCTCCAATTGGGAGCATCGTTTGTTCTTGCGCCAAGGCTGACTACACCTTCTCGCAGGATTGAGCGTGAAAAGCAAGGGCCTGCGAAGTTATTTGACGGCATTTAATCGTTTGATCCAGCACATATTTCGTTTCCACGAGGCCAAAGCCGCTGCTGCCTTTCACAACCTGACCCGCGCCGGACTCTTTTTCCCGTAGTATAACATTGTCCTGCGCAACTCGGTAATGGGGCATGCGGAAAGAGTACAATTTGGTGAGGAGCTGATGAAGCTCCTGGATTGCTACACGTTCAGAGCAGCTGAAGGGCTTGTCCGCCGCGAGGCGATCTTTGAGCATGGTAATCAACGAGATCCGTCCGCTGACTCGCTGGCTGATGGTGCGGTAAATCTGCGGCAGGCGTATAATATTTGCCTGGAGATAGGTCGCGTAGAGCTCATCACTGCAATCGGCTCCCCAGATAATTTGATCAATATTTAAAATGGGCATCTCTGCGCCGCTGGGAGCGCTATAGCCTCTATCACCGACGCGGAATGGCTCAAAAAAAGGACGGATATGATGGGTAAAAACCTCGGGGGTAATGCCTCTTTTCACCTGTACAATCGCATCGATCATGTTTTGCAAGTCATCAGTTGCTGAATGGAGATACAGCGCACACTCCTCGCGCGCAAAAGGATACATACATGCTGACATCATGTTATATAGACAAGCGTTCAGAGCGTCCATCCCCCTGCGCAGGCTCGCGATAAAGAGTCTTTCTTGGGGCAACGCGGTAAAGGTTCGTTCGCGCTTATCCACGGGATTCCTGGAAGTATAGTCAATAAATGAGTCCCTGGGAATGTGTGAGGCGGTTTTAGTGGACAGGAACAGCAAAACATCGCTAAAGGCAGGCTCGCAATCCGCGGGCTCCAGGCCGTATCTCACCAGCGAGGCGCCAAGCATGCTGACATCTCTGATGGCCGCGCTGCAGCGGATAAAATCAGGCTGCGGCATGCTCTGCGCGCTGGCGACGGCCCGCGCCAGTAGCGAACGTATCCCTTCACTATCTCCCTTCTCATTGCGAGCTGGCAGGCTCAAAAATGCTTCATCCACCCCCAGCGGATCAGCCTCAGCTATGGCCTGATTGATGGCGGCTTCCCCGCGCAGGGAAATCGCCAGGCGCTCCAGAGTACGTGCGCGGCCGTGTGGCACCGGCCGTGCGCTAGACAACATCTTATGAAGAACTCTGTTATACAAATCTCTACCCTCTACAAATATCTACAAGCGAATATCATTTCAATATCCGTGCTTAAATGGCATACGATTCTAAATATTAGTGGATTACATCAAAAATCGTGGGGAATTAACATAAGCAGAGCGGCATCATTTTCACAATCCATAATACTACCCCGCCAATTTATCATTGGTAATCCAATAAAATACATAAAATTCGTATTGATCAATATATTCCAACCATGGTAAGATATATTTACGCGTGGAGCCTAAAATGTCCCGTGTCTCCGCCGCCGTCATTTTAACATACAATAGCGTCTGATGGAAGTAATCTAAGGAGGAATTACCGTGCTTCAACATGGAAGTAAGGAAATGGAGCATTCGCTCAGTGGAGGGGTATGGGGAGGGGGTGGCAGCACCAGGGGGCCGCTGACAGAGCACGAGCGGCGGCAGTTGCTGGCATGGAACGCAACTCAGCAGGACTTTCCACAGGAGTTCTGCATCCCGCAATTAGTAGAGCGGCAGGCGCAGGCCACGCCAGGCGCGCCTGCGCTCTTCATGGGTGACAGGATGTTCACTTACGGACAGCTGAATGAGCAGGCTAACAGGCTCGCCCGGCGCCTGCAGGCCTGCGGTGTAGGACCCAATGTACTTGTGGGCATCTGCCTCGAGCGCTCCTTCGACCTGGTTGTGGGCCTGCTCGCCATCCTTAAAGCGGGGGGCGCCTACGTCGCGCTGGACCCATCCTACCCCAGCGAGCGGCTCGTATTTATGCTGGAGGATGCCGGGCTATCCGTGCTGGTAGCCCGGCGCCACACGGCGGCGCGTCTTTCTCTCACGGCCACAAAGCTGGTCTGCCCGGAGGATGGCGGCGAGGTAGCGCAGGGCATGTGCACATCAAATCCCACCGCGCCAATCACCGCCGAGGATGTAGCTTATGTCGTCTATACATCAGGTTCTACAGGTCAACCGAAAGGAGTGGAGGTGACGCACCGCAGCCTGCTGAATCTGGTGTTCTGGCATCAACAAACCTTCGAGATAAAGGCCTGCGACCGGGCGACACAGTTTGCCAGCAGCGCTTTTGATGTGAGCGGCGAGGAGCTATGGCCTCATCTTGCGGCCGGTGCGAGCGTCTCCTTCTTTGATGAGGATATCCGTTTTCAGCCGCGGGCGATCCGCAACTGGCTTGTGGAGCACGCGATCACCATCGCCATCCTGCCAACCGCTCTGGTCGAGAGCCTTATCGCCCTGGAATGGCCGGCCTGCTCACTGCGCGTGATGCTGACCGGAGGTGATGTCCTGCACCGCTATCCGCCCGCCCACCTACCCTTCGCGCTAATCAACAACTACGGTCCAAGCGAGACAACGGTCGTGGCAACCTGCGGGCGTGTCTTCCCAGCGCAGGATACCACTACCCCACCCTCGATTGGCCGCCCGATCGCCAACACACAGGTCTATATTCTGGATGAGCGGCTGCGCCAGGTCCCCGTTGGAGAGGTGGGGGAGCTGTATATTGGCGGCGCCGGCGTGGCCAGGGGCTACCTCAGTCGCCCGCAGGTTACACTGGAAAAGTTCATTCCCGATCCTTTTAGCTGCGTGTGCGGAGCACGCATGTATAGGACGGGCGACCTGGGGAAATATTTAGCCGATGGCCAGATCGCGTTCATGGGGCGCAGCGACTTTCAGATCAACCTGCGCGGGTATCGCATCGAGCCAAACGAAATCATGCACCTGCTCAACGGGCACCCGGCGATCGAGACGAGCATGGTGATGGCGCGTGAAGATACCCCTGGCAACAGGCGCCTGGTGGCCTATATTCGCCTGCTTCCCACCGCGCATGTGACCGTCAGTTCCCTGCGCGCCGCTGTTTTACAACACCTCCCGGAATATATGCTGCCCTCGCTCTTCGTGGTACTGGATACATTTCCCCTCAACGCGAACGGGAAAGTTGACCTGTCGGCTCTACCAGTGCCTGACGCAAGCAATATCCTCCGCGATGAGCCGGGCGCCGCCCCGAGCACGCTGACCGAAAAGCGCGTCGCCGCAGGCGTGGCGTCCTTGCTGCATTTGCAGCAGGTGGGCATAGATGATAATTTCTTCGCGCTGGGCGGGCATTCCTTACAGGCAATCGAGCTCATGAATAACATCTCCACGACCTTCAGCATTGATGTACCTGTCGCAACGCTGTTTGAGACCAATACACTACGACAACTTGCCGCCGAGATTGAACGGCTGCTTGTGACTAAACTGGATTTGATGAGCGAAGACGAGGTCATACGCCTGCTCCAATAGTAATTGCTTCTCACTCTGAAAGAAATATATTATTATGCATAAAATAACAGAATTATCTGTGACAAAGCGCGCCCTGCTGGCAAAATTCCTGGACGGCAGCCTGCCGCAGACGCCGGCCGCGCTTGAAACTATTCCCCGCCGCTCTACGGCAGAGCCCGCCCCACTCTCATTCGGGCAGGAACAGCTGTGGTTTTTTGCTCAACTGACGCCTGCTGCGCCCGTCTATAACGAGGGTCTTACTATTGACATGAGCGGCCCACTCAACATAGCTGCGCTTGAGCAAAGTCTGAATGCATTCATCGCTCGCCATGAAATCTGGCGCACCAGTTTTCCCACCCAGGAAGGGCAGCCTGTGCAGATGGTGCACCCGGCCGCCAGCATCAGGCTGGATGTCGTGGACCTGCGCGGACTGCCAGCAGCAGAGCGCGCCGCGCAGGCCCTGCGACTGAGCGCGGAGGACGTCTTACTGCCATTCGACCTTGCGCATGGCCCGCTGCTGCGCGCCATGCTTGTACGCCTGGACGATGAAGCTCAGCGCCTGTGCATGACACTACACCACATCATCTTCGACGCCGTCTCTATCTCACACATCTTCCTGCCAGAGCTCCGTACCCTCTACGAGTCCTGCGCGAGCGGGAAAGCAGCATCGCTCACGCCTTTACCACTGCAATATGCCGATTTTGCGGCCTGGGAACGATCTAGTCTGGAAAAAGCTGCATTTGCGCAGCAGCTGGATTTCTGGAAGCGGGAACTGGCGGGAGCGCCGCAGTACCTGGACCTGCCCGCGGACCGCCCGCGGCCAGCGGCGCAGAGCTATCGCGGCTCAACATCAACGTTCGCCTTGCCAGGGTGGCTCAGCGATGAGCTCAAAGCCCTCAGTCGCCGCGCGGGCGTCACGCTGTACATGACCCTGACGGCGGCCTTTCAGACACTATTGTACCGCTACACCGGCCAGGAAGACCTGCTGCTTGGAACCATCTCTTCGAGCCGCAAGCGCCCGGAGGTCCAGAGGCTGGCGGGCTATTTCCTCAACACCACGGTCCTACGAACAGATATGTCAGGCAACCCCACCTTTCTTGAGCTGCTGCAGCGTGTGCGCAGGGTTCTCGTCGCGGCGCGCCAGCATGAAGATGTCCCCTTCGAATACATCGTCAGGGAACTGCAGCCTGAACGGCATCTAAGTTATCACCCCCTTGTCCAGGTATTGCTCTCCTACCAGCCCCACTTGCCCGCGCTGCCACACGGATGGAGTATCTCGCCGACGGAGGCGAAGACCTCGAAATTCGACCTCTGTCTCGAACTCGATGAGCGACCCGAGGGCATAAGCGGCCGCCTCATCTACAATACCGACCTGTTTGACGACTCCACAATCAGGCGTATGTGCGAGCACTGGCAGACATTGCTGGCCGGCATCGCGGCAGATCCCGCGCAGCGCCTGGCGGAACTGCCTCTTCTGAGCGCGCGTGAGCTTCACATGCAGCTGGCGGAATGGAACGACACCACGGGCAGCGGTCCAGCGGAGCGCCTGTTCCAGCAGCTATTTGAGGAGCAGGTAGAACGCAGGCCGGCAGCGACTGCCATCGTCGCTGCTGACAAGGTTATGACCTATCAAGAACTTAACAGTATGAGCAACCAGCTGGCGCGCCACCTCCTGCACCTGGGGGTGGGGCCTGAGACGCTGGTAGGTATCTGCATGGAGCGCTCCTCGCAGATGATCGTGGCCATCCTGGCCATTCTCAAGGCTGGGGGCGCCTATGTTCCGCTGGATCCAGGCTATCCTCGCGAGCGGCTCAGCTTTATGCTAGAGGATGCGCGGGTGCCAGTATTGATTACTTCACAGAAGCTGCAAAGGCAGCTTCCTCAGCATGCGGCACGCATTGTTGCGCTCGATGGCGACTGGGCAAACATTGCTCGCTACCCGCAGACGAACGTCGGCAATGAGCTCCAGCTTGATAATCTGGCGTATGTGATCTACACTTCCGGCTCAACCGGCAGGCCGAAGGGGACGCTGCTGACACATCGCGGCCTCGCCAACCTGGTGCAGGCCCAGGTCGAGGCTTTCGGCATTACCTCCACCAGCCGCATCCTGCAATTTGCCTCTCTCAATTTTGACGCCTCAATCTCTGAGATCGGCATGGCCCTGGCGAGCGGGGCGACCCTGTATGTCACAGCCAGGGATACATTCGGCCAGGAATTGCTAGACTACCTGCGCGGGCAGGAGATTACGGCGGCGACATTGCCACCGTCGGTCCTTGCGGCCTTGCCCGCCGCGGAGCTTCCTGCGCTGCAAACGCTGATTGTGGCGGGTGAAGCCTGTCCACCTGAGCTCGTGGCACGCTGGGCTGAAGGGCGCCGCTTATTCAATGCCTATGGGCCCACGGAGAACACGGTCTGCGCGACGATAGCCGCCTGCCGCTCTGATGGAAGGCGGCCCGCGATCGGGCGGCCAATTGCGAATGTACAGGTATACATCCTGGATGCGCACCTTCGTCCCTTACCGCCTGGCGCGCCGGGGGAGCTGTACATTGGGGGAGAGGGCCTGGCGCGTGGCTACCTGCACCGCCCCGAGTTGACGGCCGCGCGGTTTATTCCTCATCCTTTCAGCGCGCAGCCGGGCGCGCGGCTCTACAAATCGGGGGACCTGGTTCGCTACCGGGCGGATGGCAACATCGAGTTCCTGGGCCGCCTGGACGACCAGGTTAAGGTACGGGGGTTCCGTATCGAGCTGGGCGAGATCCAGGCTCTGCTCAGCCACCATCCCGCTGTGCGCGAAGCGGTGGTCGTGACGCGTGAGGACGAGCCCGGGGATATACGCGTGGTTGCATACACCGTCCCGTACGCCGAGCAGGCGGCTACGGCCGCTGAACTACAGCGCTACTTGCTGGAGCACATGCCGCCTTACATGGTGCCTGCAGCCTTCATATTTCTGGCGGCCCTGCCGCTCACACCAAATGGCAAGATAGATCGACGCGCGCTGCCGGCGCCCGAGGTAAACAAGCGCCCACAAGAGACGTTTGTCGCCCCCAGGCTGCTCATACATCACCAGCTGGCCCAGATCTGGGAGGAGCTTCTGCCTGTCCATCCAATCGGTATACATGACAACTTTTTCTACCTGGGAGGACACTCTTTACTTGCCGCGCACCTTGTGAACCGCATCAAAGAGGTCTTCGGCAAAAGGCTTCCTCTCTCTACCCTCTTCTCCGGCCCGACCATCGCGCAGCTCGCCGGCGCCCTTCAGCAGGAGGAGGCCGTCCAGGAGCGGGCCCCGCTACAAACGGTTCAGGCCGGAGGGTCAAAGCGGCCATTCTTCTTCTTACATGGTGATTGGACCGGCGGCGCCTTCTACTGCTTCGCGCTCGCTCGCGCCCTGGGGCCAGAGCAGCCGTTCTTTGTGCTGGAGCCCTATAAGTTCACAGGTCTCAGTGCCCTACCCTCGCTGGAGGCAATCGCGGCGGCCCATATCGAGTCACTGCGCGCTCTCCAGCCACAGGGCCCCTACCTGCTGGGAGGCAATTGTAATGGCGGCCTTCTGGCCTACGAGATGGCCCGCCAGCTAGAAGCCGCCGGCGACCGAGTCGACCTGCTCAGCCTGATCAACCCTTCAGAACCCGACCAGCTCAAAGTCATACGTACCACCAGCAAGCTGTTGCAGAGGCTGCCGCGCCTGGACGCGAGCAAGCTGGCCAGCCTGTTTCTCCGTGCACGCCACGCTTTGCGCCACCTCTATCGCCTGCTGCGCCCATCTGATTGGAGAGTTCAGGATTTCGAGCAACTGCTCGCCATCGATCCAGGGCTGAAGGCGATGTTCCCGCCCATTGCGGCTCTGTACAACGACTACATAGGCGTATTTGCCCTGCTGGCTGCCGGCTATGCACCTGGCCCCTACGCCGGCAAAATCACCTTCTACTGGGCAGGCGAGGAGCCGGCCATTGAAAAATCGTGGCGGCCAGTGACGCGCGGGCGGGATAAAAAGCAGCATGTCGTTCCCGGCACGCACACCTCCTGCCTTAGCGAACATATCGAGGATCTGGCGGAGTGCCTGAGCGCCGATGTGAGACTGGCGCAGGCTAGCGCACGCCAAAGTGATGAGCTTCATTGTGATGAATATTAGGCGGGCTATACGTCGGTAGTGACTCTGGAAGGGGGTGATACAATACGAGGGTAGGAGGTGAAACATGAAGGAACGAGAGAGGAAGGAGCAAGGTCAACCTGCCCTCGTGTGCGCATCCGAACTGTCGAGAGTCCCACGTGGTACGCAATGGGAGCCATCGAGGCAGGCCTCGCTATTGCTATCGCAACTGCAAGTGCCGTTTGAGGATGGGGTGCGTCGCTATCGACAGCGGTCTCCAGCGATGGCTCTGGGGGTGGCTGATCATCTCTGGTCCTTCCAAGAATTGTTGATCTCCCGCACCCCTACCACCTCTTAATAGGGTCACTACCAAATTCCCTAATGCCTTGGTAGCGATCTAAGAGTGGCGATCTGTTCATGAGAGATCCTCCTGTAAATCCTTCGTGTACAATTATGATGACGGTAGATTATGATGGGACGCAGAGCTGTGGCCATCGACCACTTTCATACAAGTCACCACTTGGCAAGCAATAGTTTTTCCCCTCCCAACGCACCTTGCCGGATCTTTGCGGATCGTACCAGATGAACGTAAACTCATTCACCTCCGGATCCATGACATCAGCTTCCCACATGCCCGACGAGACTTCTCTTAAAGGCATGTCATACATCCACGTCCATTTCCCATCACGGCTGACGCCCGCATGGACGAGCCCCTGTCCTTTCACACAAATGCGCACCGGCCGCTTCCTTTCGGCCTGCTGAAGGGGATGCTCAACCGTCCAGAGCTCGTAGCCGCGATTGGGAAGAACTGGCACCTTCAGCTTCTGCTCGATGGTGTGCATCACTTCAGCACGCAGCGTCCTCTTATCCTCCCGAAATCATCACACGCAGAGCCTTCCCTCCAACCGCACTGGAATACAACATATATTGAGAAAGGAAGCCTTGCATGACTACACACCTATCATCGTCATACTGAAACTGCTGAGCACTAAAGAACTCGGTACGGTGATCCATATCGGGAAGGGGAATGTAGGCACGGATGTGTTGACTTTCGATGGCGACAAGGTTTTCTTCCGTGCCGTACTTGCATCGTAACAATATGGGAGAGTGAGACAATAGAGGAAAAGTGACGAGGAGAACATAAGAATCATAAACGCTTGCGCACCCTCGTTGTAGTCGCTTGCCATTCCCGACACAGGGCGTCGGCTCTTGACACTCTCTTTACATTTCCCTGGACTTTTCTTGATTATCGTGATCTATGATAGAGATATAGAAGGCGTAATAAGCACAGGCATAGACAGTGACAGATAGGAAGTACTTAGATCTACCTTTCAATTCGTGTTTAACAAGAGACGAGTTATCTATCGCCTGAGTGGTTACAATCTCTGTAGCAAAGAGGTCAGTTTGTGGGAAAGCGTTACATCTTGCAAGTCAAGGAAATCCAGTCAAGGAGAAAGCATATGGCATTAGGACCGCTTGAATATCTAGTAATCGGATGTCCAGGCAATCAATTTAGGAGCGAGATTGTGCCGGCATTGAACTCGAATTCAGGAGAAAGGCCTTATACAGGTGGTTGATCTGCTTTTCGTCAGAAAGAATGCTGACGACACCGTTACGGCGCTGGAAGTGAGCGATCTGGAAGACGATGAACTGGCGGCCTTCGGCCCCATACTGGAAAGCCTGACGGGACTGATCACCCCGGAAGATGTCATGACGCTCAGCAGGACACTTCCCGCCGATACTTCGGCAGCCATTGTCCTGCTGGAGCATCTCTGGTTAAACACATTGGAAGAAGCCGTAGAAAGAGCCGACGGAGTCGTCTACATCGGAGGGATGATTCCATACCCCACACTCTAGCAGGTAGAGCAAGAGCTGGTGGCAGCTCAGGCGCAAAACCAGAGCCAGCCACAGCAGCAGAATGGTTGAACCATAAGAAAGCACACCTGTTAGAGGACAAAACAGAAGGAGGATAAAAATGCCTGAACATATGCACGGAGGATTTGGCAGATTTGGAGGAGGATACCGGCGCTGGGGCGGAGGATGGGGTGGCGGCAGAAGAATTGGCTACCCATTGTGCGGTGGTGGCTTCGGACTGGGCGGCCTAGGCATGGGTGGATTAGGCGGCGGCGGATTACTGAGTGATCTGTTGTCAGGTGGAGTAGGCTACCTGATGGGTAAAAACAGTGCTCAGAACCAGCAGCAACAGGCGGTCCAATACCAGCAGCCGTACCAACAGCCTGCACCACAGTATCAACAATACCCGCCACAATACCAGCAGTCTGCGCCACAGTATCAGCCCTCTCCCTCGCAGGGGTCAGTAGGCAACACACAAGACAACAGGCTGGCACAACTCAGACAACTAGGCCAGTTGCGTGAGCAGGGCGTCCTGACCAACGATGAATTTCAAGCCGAAAAACAGAGAATCCTGAACGGGTATTAACGATCAGAATGCTGGCTTGACTTCTCCTCGCTTTTCAAGCGATTATAAACAGAAGAAATGCGTATCCGGCAGCGTATGACATGCCAGGTAGGCGTTTCTGCGGCTTGTCGCAAGAAGATGAAGAAAACAAGCAGCAGTCCACAACAATTATGTTCAAGTTGGCCAACTTGAACAACAGGACGACTATTTAATCGTCTTGCCGCTATACATATTGCTCTTTCATTTGAGCATGCGCGAGGTTATAATGAAGAGTAATATTTTCCGCGATTCCTTTGGAAATCTCAGAGAAACGACCAGATCGACAGGCAGAAAGAGGCACTTCATTGGATGCAGCTTTAAAAAAACAGGTATTACGCACATTTACGTATGGGCTTTACGCTGTTTCGTGCGCGAATGAGGGCGAAGTCAATATATTTACGGCCAACTGGCTGACACAGATCTCGTTTGATCCACCCCTGCTCGCCGTCTCGGTTGAGAATAAAACAAAGTCACTGCCGATGATCCTGCGCAGCCGGATATTTACCGTCAATGTACTGCGTGCGGGTGCGGGTGGACGCGAGCTGGCCGGTAAGCTGGGTAAATCGGCCCTGCAGCACCCTGATAAGCTGGCAGGCATCAGCTTTGAACGTGGCGCTAATGGTTGCCCCATCCTCAGCGATGCCCTGGCTTGGGTAGCCTGTACGGTACGGCGTACCGCCGAGGCCGGCGACTCGACGCTGATTATCGGGGATATCGAAGATATCGGCATGCTGGGCGAAGGACAGGCGCTGACCATGGCTGAGGCCGGCTTCAGGCACGCCGGCTAGGATAGGTCATGTTTCGCCGTCTCATGCCCAGGCGCGCTCAAACAACTTCAGCCGCTGGCCAGGCGCAGTCCCAACAAGCCTGGCGAGGATATCTCTGTACCGCGCAGCGCCGTACCGGCCATGATTCGTCAGGTGCGAGAGATCGCCTCTTCCCCACGGGCAAAAGCGCCTGGTAGCTCGCTTCGCCGGCGACCCGGAGCGTGAAGGCCTCCGGGCAGCGTTGCGGCTTGTCAGATCCCTTCTTTCTAAGATATACTCAAGATAGAACACATATTTGTCGCGCTTTGTACCTGAAAATAGCAGAGCAGGCGCCTGGAGGCTACGACAAATTTCTTACACACATACAAGGAGCTAGCCGCATGCAGGACGGGAGCCAGCTCTCCATGCGCCCTACCCCGGACACCCTGCCCGCAAGGCAGGTGACAGGGAATACTTCTGAGATAGCAGGGAATAAGGCCAGTTGTGCATTTTGCCAGCGTAGCAGTATCGCTGCAAATGTTCTTCTAGATTCAGCAAATTTTTTGCTTGTTGCCGACCATGCCCCGCTTGTTGAGGGACACATCTTGATCATACCCAAGCAGCATCACACCTGCTATGGCGCCGTACCGCCTGAGCAGGATGAGGAGCTGTTCGCGTTGAAGCGCGAGGTCCAGCAGTTCTTTGAGCAGTGCTACGCCCCCATCGTCTTCTGGGAGCACGGCGTGTTTCGCCAGACCGTCTTCCACGCCCATCTACACTGCTTCCCATTTGGCCTGACGCAGTATACTGCCGCCGAGGAGGTACGGAGCCGCGTGGTTTTCTCTCAGGACGATATACGTGAGTGGTATGCCGTCCATGGACACTACTTCTATATGGAGGGGGGCCGCGAGGCCCTGCTTTTTGCCCCCGAGATGGAACGCTACCTGCACGTCGTGAAAAACGTCCTGGCGGCCGGGGTCTCGGCGCGTGGGTTCCATGGCAGCTGGCGTTCACAGCAACAGCGCCATGCAGAAGGCGGCCCCTTTATTCAGGCGACCAGGCATAAATGGCACCAGTTTCAACAACAAGGAGCAAGCTATGCTGATAGAACCACTGCGCGATGACACTATCAAAGCCGGCGATCTCACCTTTCATTATGTCAAGTGGGGTGCGAAGGGCAGGCCAATCGTGGCTATCCACGGGCTGACGGCTAATGCCTACTGCTTTCAGCCCCTGGCGGATGGTCTCTCTGCGGAGTACCAGCTCTACGCGTATGACCTGCGTGGCCGCGGCGATAGCGACAAACCCGAGCAGGGATATAGCGCACCCATTCACGCCAGCGACTTAGCTCTCCTGATCGAGGCTCTGGGTCTGGAGCGCCCCATCCTGGTCGGGCACTCGCTGGGTGCCCTCGTCGCGCTCTATTTCGCGGCGCAGCATCCCGCTTCATTGAGCAAGCTCGTGTTAATCGATGCCGGCACCCCTGTGCCATGGGACACCCCGCAAGAGCAGCCGGCCTGGCTGACGGCCTCGATCAATCGCCTGGGCACCTCTGTGCCCTCGTTCGCCGAATATACGCAGCGCCTGCAGGCCGCCCCTTTTCTTGGCCCTTACTGGAATGAGTATTTTGCGCTCTATTTCGAGCATGACGTGCACTACAACAGCGTCGGTTCCGTCGTCTCCAAATGCTACCGCGAGGGCGTGCTGGAGGAGGGCCGGCGCTATGCTGAAGCCAGGCCCCAGGACCAGTGGTCCCACGTAGAGGTGCCGACGCTGCTGCTGCGGGCGGGTCAGGGCCTGTTTTACGCTGACGACCAGCTTATATCCCTGGAAGCGGCCGCCGCAGCTCAGCGCGAGATCAAGCAATGCCAGTTCATCGACTTTCCCGCCCTCAACCACTACACGATCCTGCTGGGCAGCGACCCCGGGCCGGTCGAGGCTATTCGGGCATTTCTGGCGCAGGCATAAAAGCGGCAGGCGCCCAGGCAGGACGCATCTGCAGCTGTATCCTTGCGGGCGAGGCTGCTGATTTCAGGCACTCTTCAGAGTGAGCTGCATGTTCATCAGCCTTTTATAGATGCGCGGGTCAAGCTGGTAATACTGGGAGCCGAAGATGATAGTATCAAGCGGGAACCAGACGAAGACCCACCCTAGAACGATCAGGCCTTGACCCAGCAACCGCAAAAGCAGCTCTGGGCTATAGGTTAGTTCGCTGCCCAGTCCAATAAAGGCAACTAACCCTACCAGGGCTACCAGCAGCGCCTGCAGAGCATGCCGGCGCAGACCACGCAAATGTTGTTCGATCTCCCTGACGCGGCCACTGCAGTAACGTGGCAGCGCCTCCTTGATTTGTTGTTCCAGGCCAGGCTGAATTTTATCAACGGGCAGCAGCAGAGTAACATTCACTGCATTTACCGCCGGGTGGGCATACAGTTCTCTGGCAAGGTATTCAATACCGGAAGTGAAGCTGTACACCTGGTAATTGGGCGATAAAGGACTGATCTCGGGCTTACTAAAAAAGTGCTCAATATCAATGAGATGCAGTGTCACCGCATATACTCTGCTGTTTTTCATAGTGCTCTCTATCTATAGATCATGCTTTTATACATGGAAGCCAGAGCCGCAAAGGAGCGGGAGGTATCTATAAATGAAGAGTTTTTAACAGCCGATCGTATATATGTCACCCACATAGTTCCTGGGAATAACGTAAGTGTCTACATACAGAAACTGTTGAGGGCTCCATTGAGGCGATTCATACACATTGATCTCGCCATTCCAGCGCGACCCATAGGTGGTAAACGCTCCAGAAAGGAAGCCATCGCTGGGACCGACCCAGGTTTTCATGGTGCCATCCGCACTCGCACCCACGATCTTCCCATAAGCGAGACCAATACCCAGGCCGCACACACGGATTACCTGGCCGTTGTTGCCCGCATAGGCGGCGGGTGAAAAAGCATATATCCCGAGAAAGAGCACTATAACGAGCGCAAGGGCGGTGAGGATACCGCGCGGATTAGGATGCAGGCGCCGGAGTATGCGTATCCTGGCCATCACCGTGCTTCCTTTCTTATCAGGTTCTGGCACACAGCCGGTTGTCGGTCTCAAAAAATTGTAACCACATATGGATCAACTCTAGTATAAATGGCAAAACAAGCTGAGCAGCGCCTGATATAAGTATGTGCCGCAGATCGCCATCCTGCCCGGGTGACAGGTAATCAGACAGTCCGCGGCACATACGCATAAGCTTGCATCAGTGCCGGCCGCGGGTAGCGCTCATAGCACGAGCGCATTCCAGGTGAAGGCACAGGTAACAGAGTGGGTCAGTTAGAACTGATATCCCTTGGCTCGATTGGCTCCTCGGTGGTAAAGATCTCCGTACTCTCCCCGACGTACTGCTGAGGCACCGGCTGCACCTCTTCACGATGATACGAGCCACTGGCGTCGGTGTTGATGCCGGGCGAGCGCCGGCCATAGTTATAGTGCCCGGTCTGGGCGGGTGAAAGCGGACCGCGGGAAAACTGGGCCACGCCGCTGAGGTCTGGCTGGCCCTGCACGGGCGCATCCTCATACAGGTCATCTGGCACCCGGTTGAAGCCCTGGCGGCGCAATTCTTCCTCAGTAAACGCCAGGTGCAAAGTACCCCGGGTGTTTTTGCTGATGGCGCTATGCGGGATATAGTAGGCTTTTACAAACAAACCACCGCGCTCTACAAGGATGTAATGACTGAAACGTGCCCGTATCTTACCGAGTCTATTGCCATCTTTGTCAATGACCTCCTGGCCCAGCTCATAGGCAGGTGGTACAAACGCGGCTTTTGGTTTTATCTCTTCAATAGGCATGCACGCACTCCTCGGATGTTAAAATGATGAGACATGAGACCACAGCAGTTTAATACTGTTATTATAACGTATAATTGACGCTTTGTGTTATCTTTCTGCCGCCAGGCTAGCATCTGGCGCGTACCTGGCATGCTCACCCTCCGGCCGCCGCGCGCATGCTCGAGTTACAGCGCACCCGTATTCACCATCAGTCCGCCGTCGATGACATAGGTTGAGCCGGTGACATAGACGGCGACGTCGACATGAGTTTTCCCCAGTATCAGTCTGAGAAGGTCATGTGCCCGACGCTGGTGTGGGCCAGCAGTTTCTGGGCGTTGCCCCACATGAGCTTCGCCTTCACCTCCGGCGTAAAGTAGGTGAGAGGTTCAAAATCCTTGAGCCAGCGCTGAGGCGTGATAAAGGGATAATCGGAGCCGAAGAGAAAGCGATCCTGCAGGCGTGTCGCGGCTTCGCGCAGCAGCATTTCGGGGATGCGTCTGGGCGACCAGCCGGAGAGGTCGTTAAAGAGATTCGTCTTGTGCTGGATGGCAGCGACCATTTCCTCGTGCCAGGGCCAGGAGGGATGCGCGCCGATGATGGTCAGGCCCGGAAAGTCGGCGGCCAGGGAGTCAAGGTAGATGGGCCGGGTGTAATCCAGCTTGATGCCCAAGCCCCCCGGGGTGCCCGCGCCCAGGCCGTTGGTGCCGGTATGGAAGAGGGCCGGCACGCCCAGGGCCTGAATCTTCTCCATCAAGGAGTAAAATCGCGAGTCGTTGGGATAAAAAGCCTGCACGCCGGGATGAAATTTCGCGCCCACCAGCCCCAGGTCCCTGATGGCGCGTTCGATCTCTTTGACGGCTGCCTTCCCCTTGTGTGGGTCAACGCTGGCAAAGCCAACAAATTGCTGCGGGTAGCGCCTGACGATTTCCGCAACATAGTCGTTACCCAGTGGAGGCAGGCCCGTAGCAGTCTCCGCGTCCCAGGCCAGCAGCACGCCGATCATATCCAGTTGCGCGTAATCGGCGGCGATCTGCTCGATATCCTTCAGTTTGATCTCGGTGCGAAAGAAGCGCTCGGCGGCCGCGGCATATGGGCCAAGCGTAACCTGCATAAACTCCGTCGTCGGCAGGTGGACATGGAAGTCGATGGCGCGTGGCATAATATGTTCCTCCAGATAGCGCTGGTAATACAGCATCTTTTGGCAGCGCTCCCTATTATATTACCGCGTCTAGCCGCAATATCCAAGCTCGACACTACGGCTGCACCTGACCGTCGTGACCACAAATACTGCCGCGCGCTTTGAAAGTCGCCCAAAGCAGGGTCCAAAGGGGCATCGCCTTCTAACCTGGCCACCTCAGCGTAGAGAAGCTGCCCTGGTTGACGTGGTGTATATAAGCGCTCAGCATTCCAGAATTTGTGACACAAGCGTGATAAAGGTAATCTCCGCGGTGATACTTCTGAAACATGAAAGATCTATACTATAGGACGATAGTCAACATTGGGTTCTTTCCTGGGAAAGGAGCAAATCGATGTTTAAGCGCATTCTGGTACCACTGGACGGGTCTCTTCGTGCCGAGCGAGCACTGCCCATAGCTGCGCGCATCGCTCGCGCCAGTGAAGGAACCATCAGCCTCCTGCGAGTCACTGACCTCAAAATTGGCTATGGGCCGTACCTCGCTTTGCCCAGTCCGTACCTGGAGCGGGCACGCAAGACTGAGCTGGCGAGCGCAAAACAATATCTCGCCCGCGTGGCCCAGGCAGATAAGCTCGCGGGCCTCAAGGTAATAACGGAGGCTATCGCCGGTACGCCTGCTGAGACGATCCACCTGTATGAGCACGAAAGTCAGGCTGACCTCGTCGTGATGTGCAGCCGCGGATATACCGGCTTCAAACGCTGGGCGTCAGGCAGTGTCGCGCATAATGTGGCCCGCTGCAGCAAGGTTCCGGTACTTGTCCTGCGTGAAGTAAGCCAGCAGGCAATTGACAAACATGTAGACCCGCAGCACCCCTGGCGTGCCATGGTCGCGTTGGATGGCACCCCCCTGGCCGAGACGGCGCTGCTACCCGCGCTGCAACTGATCGCGGCCATGGCCTCTCCACAGGCGCGCGCAGAGTTACATCTCATAAGAGTGGTAAGCGTGCTCCCCTGCGCCGAAGAGGAGCGAGAGCAAGCCCTCAAGCGACGAGAGCAGATTGTAGCCGCTGCGGCCTCATATCTCGCCGCCATCACGACTCGCCTGAAGAGCGAGCCTCTCAACAGGCGCGGCGTGGAAATAAGCTGGTCGGTAGCAGAGCAGAAGGACGTGGCCCACACGCTCATTCGAGAGGCGGAGCTTGGTGAAAATAACGTAACCTTCGAAGAGTACGACCTGATCGCCATAGCGACACACGGAGGCAGCGCATGGCAGCGCCTGATGCATGGCAGCGTCACAGAGCGTATCCTTGACGGCACAAAACTGCCGCTGCTCATCGTAGCGCCGCGGGAAGGGGTTGCGCACGCCAGGGCCGCTCACCTCTCGCTGGCGCAGCCGATAAAATAAATGACAGCGCTGGCGTCAGTTAGCCATTTGTGATGCTTCCCTCAATTCCTGTGTTGCTTTTGTGATGCGCACGGCATACCTTGTGATTGTGAGTGGATAGGGTACTCTGATTAGAGGGGGTAACGAACCGAGTGGTTTGTTTGCTGGCCCTCGTGTGATATCCTATCTCCAATGGCGAAGTTAGCGTTACAAGCAATGTGCAGCATGTATAAAAAGGAGAATTTACTATGCCAGATCAGATCCACACGCTCGGCGTCCTGACCGGCGGCGGCGATGTACCGGGATTGAACCCCGCCATCAAAGCTCTGGTCTATCGAGCTGATTTTTTGGGCATCAGCATCACTGGTATCCGCGCCGGATGGGAAGGGATTACGTATTTAGACCGTTCGCGCAAACTCGACGACCTTATCTTTCACGCTGATGACCCCGCGACATGGCAGAGCAGTTATGTAATGCCTTTGAACCGCTTGAATACTCGTACCATCGACAGGCAGGGAGGCACGATTTTACAATCCACGCGCACCAATCCCGCCCACACCCGGGTCAGCGAGCTTCCACCACACCTGGCAAGCTATGCAGCAGGACATGCTCCAGGCGATCACGTTGATCTGACAAACGAGGTGCTGGCCAATATGCAGTTCCTCAAAATGGACGGCCTGGTGGCTATCGGCGGTGATGACACCCTCAGCTATGGAGCTGTTCTGGCGGCAAAGGGCGTGCCTGTCTGGGGCATTCCCAAAACGATGGACAACGATGTACCCGGGACCGACTACTGCATTGGTTTCCAAACGGCGATCAGCCGCGCGACAGAATTTATCAACCGCATGCGCTCTACCGCCGGATCACACAGCGAGACAGTCCTCTTCCGCATGTTTGGTCGCGACGCAGGTTTTACCGCGCTTGAAACGGGCATCGTCACCTGGGCCGACCGCGTGCTGATCCCTGAAGTACCCTCCCACATCGATAAGCTCACCAGCCTGATCGCCCATGACAGGCTTAATCCGCAGAATTACTCAATGCTCATCCTTTCGGAGGGCGCCAATCTCGGTATTCCCGTCGAGGAGGTCGGGCCGCCCGATGCTTACGGACATCGCAAGAAGGTCAACGTGGCCGAGTTCCTGGCAGAAGAGCTCAGCCGCAGGCTACCTCACGTGCGCTTCCTCCCCGTTGACCTGACCTACTTCCTGCGCAGCGGCGAGCCCGAGGTTTATGATAAACACATGGCCATCTTCTACGCCAACATGGTCATGAGCCTCGTAGGGTCCGGCAGATCAGGCCTGATGGCGGCATTCCGCGATGGGGCCTACATCGCGACCGATATTCCCAGTAAAAAATTCCCGGCCCGGCGGGTAAACCCGCTGGACTACGATGCGGATCGCTATCATGCCAACTTTGCACACATCAACGGCCCTTACCGGCCACAGGTATAGCCGCTGATCCGACCGCCCAACCGCAGAAGTCTTGCTGCGGCGAGTACCATAATGAGAGAGCAGACGTTTACTGGTGCAACTAGATTTTCAGCGAGCTTACTGGGAAAGCAGGCTGCTGTGGCCCGATTGGTACGTCAGGCTTGAAGATGAGCTGGAGCAGCTATTCTTCCCGGTCGTGCATAATTCGCCACAGTTAAAGTCCTTCAGGCGCAACGTTTATGATCTTATTGCCGTGTTATTACAAAATAACAGGCTGCCCCTAGCGCAAAATGGCCAAAACCTTGATCTAGAACGCAAAGCAGTGGATACTATTGTTATTCACCATACGGAAGAAGAGCCCGGACTGCCACTGGATACATTGTCCGCGATCGGACTGGTCAGGCAGTACGCTTTCCAATACCTGGCGGATAACGTACTGGGCAATTCAGTCAGGGGCTGGCCGATCTGGTCCGGGCACTTCCGCGCAGGGGAAATGGTCTTTTTTGCCTATCACTGGCTGATCAGGCTGGATGGGACGGTAGAGAGATTATTGGAGGATACATATATCGGGTGGCATGCGGGCAACTGGGATATCAACACCAGGAGTATCGCTATCGCGTTTGCGGGCGACTACGAGGAGGATAGCCCGCCTGCGGCCCAGATCGAAGCCGCGGCGCAGGTTGTCAAAGAGCACTATTCTCACGTCGCGCGTGCCCGTCTGCTCGGGCACCGCGAGGTGACGCGGAGAATAAGCTGCCCGGGTGCTACGTTTCTCGGCACCTGGAAAGATATGCTCTTACAAAAAGTGTGATTATGTATCTTCTGTACGGTTAGAACGCGTGTATGAAAGTAATATGCATGAAGCACCCGGGCGCATGCTAGGATTGCGCATAGACGTAAGTAACGTTCTGAGTGTTGTTTTTATTGATGTATTGGTAAAGAAGGAGTTCAACAATGACCGAAGCCTACTGCGTAAAGTGCAAAAAGAAAACCGAGATGAAGGACGCGCACGAGGTAACCATGAAAAACGGCCGGCACGCTATGAAGGGCAGCTGCTCGGTTTGTGGAACAACCGTGCAAAGCTTCCTCAAAGAGGCGAAGAAAGCATAGAAACCTTTTTTTCGCTGCTATACATAAGCACTGCGGCTTGCAGTGCTGTCCTCCTCGAGCGAAGCGGCCACCCACCCACCTACCCACGCATGTATGCGTGGGTAGGTGGGTGGGTGGGTGGCCGCTTCACACATGCTTTCACCCAGCCTAGTTTGGCAGAATTGGCCTCAGCATCGACCATACAGCGCCAGGCTCCCAGGTTGCCCGGTACCAGAGGGCGATGATCAGGTGGCTATGCTCGAACTGCGGGGTCTGCGCGAGGATCTGGCGGAAATTCGAGATGATATAGTAGAGGTTTCTTGCGGTGTGGTACCATAGTGAACGAGTGACGCCAGAACTATCTGTGTAGACCAGGTGCGCACAGGTAGGATCATTCAGGTTGCTGGCGCCTGTATCGATCTCAGAAGATGGTATCTGCGCCACAAGGTTCACCCCATCCTGGTAGTTCACCCCTGTATCAAAGACCCAGTTTCCTCCCCGCAAGGACCAGCTGGCTCCGTAGAGAGGCAGCTCCCAGATAATGTGCGGCAGCATCTGCGGCATCGTCTGCAGGGTATAGGCCAGGAGTTGCTTGAGCCATGGAATGCTCACGGTCGGGCCGGGTGAATAAAAGGACTGGTCAACGGCCATCACGACGATAAAATCGGCCGCGCTGCCCAGCAAGGACCAGTTCTCAAAGCCATTGATGTCGTAGTACTGGTCGTGGTCACTGAGTTTGTGGATGAGGGCAATGCCGTACAATTTGTGCAAAGGCTTCAGCGCGTCCCACACACGCTGGTTGAACTGAGCGAAAAGCTGCTGGACGTTGGGATAGCTGGGGTCGCCCCCCTCCATGTCCATGATCACGCCATCGTAATTGAGGCGCTGCACCTCGTGTATGATGGGGGCGATAAGGGCCGGGGTGCTGGCGGCCTGGGCGATGTAGTTCGTCTGCTGCTGAGAGGTCCAGGACCCGGGCGAGCCGTCGGTCTCCATTGTCACCGTCAGGTAGGCCATGCCTCCCTTGCTATGTACGAGCTTTACGACGTTGTCCATGCTCAAGCTGCCGGGCACACAATTGTTGCTCTGGCCAGCGATGAGCTGGCCGCTGGTGGGGTCAACCCAGCCGGTGCCAACTATTGCGGCGTCCGGATTCGTCTGCGCCGTCGATAAATAGGCCTGCATGCCGCGCTGGCAATCCTTACCAACTATCCAACCCAGCGAGGCTAACTGGCCATTCAGCAGGCGCGTGGGCGTCGCGGCCGCTGGATTGGTGGCCTGCTGGTATTGCTGCGACTGCAGTAGCAGCAGGCCCGTGCCGCCGGCCTGAAAGAGCGGAGTACTGACCCACAACCAGCCCGACAACAACAGGATTACCAGGGCCAGAGGGATCGGTAAAATAAACTTTGCCCTGCCACCCAGCCTCTCAAATACGCGCATGCGCACTACCTCTTTATATCAAAGCACTCGCTCATGTAGAGACAGGGAGCATACCTTGAACATCCATGCTTCTGCTTACTACTAACTTCAGCACCATGTATCTTATCATATCAATATATAAGATGAAACAATCTGACCCAAAATGGTGATAGGAGTTAAAAACTGTTGCGCCAGCCGCACGGGCAGAAAATCACATGCACAGATTTTAGCACATATGTTCTATTCTCGCAAGTGCTGCTATCCCTGCAGACAGGATATATATAAACACACGACAGGCAGGTAACCAAAAAGAATTCGGCGGGTCAGGACAGAGAGAACTGGCACTTCAATCATGTCCCGGCCTGCCATATGACCCAGAACTGGGGCATCGATTGAAATCCACCGACACCACGACGCCCAAAAAGACAGTTGTTCATAGTGGCCAACAGAAGCGGCCAGATTGACCCTATGACAGTGTCCAATCCAGCACAATCAGACCGGGCATGAGAGGGTCGCCCGTGAGTTGGACTGTCCACACACAACCGTAGATAACCATCGTTAAGATGTTGGCTCGTATTCAGGGTGAAGCGTTATAATACCCCAGCTCTGTTGATGGGTTTTGCAGGGTTATGCATTCAGTATTCAGTTGTGAGAAAACCTTGAACCTCTTCCGATTTTGATGTCGCTCTGGATGGCATTCTTAAGGTGGGTGCCTATAAGTAACCAGAATACCTCGCATATAATGCGTCATAGGCTGCTACCTCCTTTCATCATTGCCCTCCACCACCAATTTAGTATAAACATATACCCAAACTCTTCTATCCAGTGGATGAAGAGTTGAACAAAGACACATAACCCACAATGCCAAAACGCAGTGTATCATCCATGTAATCATCGCTCCTCATTTTTGGGGCGCGGGAGACCTGCGGCGGTGAGATAGCCAGGGAGCGCTTGAAAAAAATGCTCAAGCGCCTCACCGGCCTCATCGCCTGTCCCGGCGACGACCAGCAGGCAGCATCGCCTTCCCTGCTCGCACATAGCCTGCCAGGTACTGACGGCCTGCGCGCGCAGAAAGGTATCCGTGTACGTTCCGATCATACAGGCCGCGTGCTCCCGCGCCAGCAAACGCAGGCTGATCAAATACGCTGAGCCATCCATTTCGCCCTGTTCCGTAGAGTGGTAGGCGGCCGGCGCGCTGCGCAGTTTCGCCGGCACACCCAGCAGGGCATTCGCAAGCGCGCGTACATACAGCTGTAATGGCGGTTCCCAGCTTGCAGTGGCCTCTCCATTGACCGTCAGGTCGAGATAATCAAGACGCGCGCCTTCGGCCTGCCCGGGTTGACAAAGAGCCTGGCTCAAGCTAGCGGCAAATGCCTGCGCGGGTAATCCCTGCTTGCCTGCTCCCAGGAGCCACAGCCCCCCCTCTCGAACTCCACCCTCGGAAGTGAGCTCCTCCAGCGGATCTGTTCGGGTACGCAGCACGCGCGCACGCGCTTTGTAATTTTCTACGGCGGGCTGTCCTGCAAAGTGTATCTCATGCAGGTAGCCATAGAGGGCCATACTCAACTGCCAGCCCAGAAAACTCGCGGCCAGGGCAGCCAGGCGCTCCGCGGGCTCGCGGGCCGAGAGATACGGCTGCACCAGCGCGAACGCCTCTCCCCCGCCGGGCTCATCGCCATCCGTCGCCACACGCACATGCAGCGTAGCCTGCGTGCGATAGAAAGGGGCCCGCGCATTCAGTGGCTGCTCCGTAAAGACGATAATCCCCTTACCCTCTTTGCCCAGGCTCTCCTCCATCAATTGCTCGATCCACAGCACAAGCGGCTGCCAGGAAGCGGGCAGGCGCAGCAACATGCGGCAGACACCATCGAGGCTGGCGTCACTCAGGGCGACCGCCAGCCGCACAAAAGGATGCCGCGCCGGGCTGTCGCAGGCCTGGTCAAGGTCATACGTCGCCCAGGCACGGCTCAGAATAGCCCGCAGCTGCCCTGGACTATCCTGCGCCTGGCGCGCAAGGTAGAGCGCAACCGGCAGCAGGAAGACACGCGTCGCCGGCGCGCTCATACGTCCCCCCGTGCCGCTTCTGCCATCCAGCTGCAGGGGCAGGCTCGGCACATGCTGTTCATGCGCGAAAACATCGAGATAGGATGTCGGTAAGGTCATCACCAGCAGGTGCTCCGCCGCATCCAGGCCGGCCTGCGCGAGCAGCTCAATAAACCATTCCAGGTGCGTGATTGGCTCCTCAGAGGTCATACCCATGGAGACGCCGACCATCATTACATCGGCTAAGAGGATTCGTAAAAAGTCCGCGCTGGAGGACTGCACGCCTGGCGGCGGCAGATTTCTGGCCTGGCAGATCTGGGAGACGATAGCGTTGAGCGCCGCGGGGTCGGTGCTATCCAGCGGATATATGGCGACCCCCTCTTCGCCCAGGCCGCCGCAAAAGCCAAGCTCGCGTAACACCCGCAGCGTGATGACGGATCCTCCCATTCCGGCCCAGATAATGTGGCGGATACCTCGTTCCCTGATGGCCCGCGCCTCCGCCTCCACCGCTTCCAGGGATCCGGCGTCGGCCAGCAGGCGCTCTACACCCTCGACCCAGTCCAGCATGGGTCGACCCCGCTCGCTGCCCAGTTCGGCCATACGCCCTTCAGCCTGCCGCAGTTGACCAGGCGCATCCTCCGCCTGCAATCTCCGCAGAGCCGGCGATATATTTTTTTGCATACTGTGTATCCTTACTTATCTTTTCTCAGGGCTTGAGGCGATAAAGCATCTCACCCGCATGCGGCACATACAAGATGCCTTCGGCCTCACGCCCCTGCCACGCTTGGAGATCGATGCCGCGATAATCACGATAACCAAGGTTGACGCGTCGGCAGCGCTCCTCGGGAATGCCCGTCGCCAGGGTTACCTGAATGCGCGGCGTTTCGCTGCGGCTGAACGGGTCATAACTGCCCATGCCTTTGACGTGGGTGCTATGAGCCAGGATGCTGCCGGGCACATCTTTGAAGCGCCCCCCCTGCTTAAGGAAATAGTCGCGCACGTGATAGCCGACCTGGTCAATCAGCTGGCCATGCATATAGGATATCTCGCTGATATGAGGCGCATAAATAATGACTTCACCACCATCGGCTACAACCGGCTCCGTCTTATACATGGCCTTGGCGGCCGTCCACAGGTCGTCGTAAATTTCCGCCGGCTGCGATAGAACGCGCTTGAATGGATGTTGGACGTAGGTTATGTTCACCTGCGCGGAGAGGTCGGCTGCCCTGCTCCAGGCCTGCTCCTGCGAGCCAGCGTAGAGGCCGTGCAGGTCCGACCCCTGCATAACAAGCGCCAGGCACAGCAGCGGGCATGGCACAAAGGCCGCGGCGCGCTGGATAACGCGCCGTACAGGCGTATCTTTGATGCCAATCGTGGCCATACTGGTGACCAGCGCGCCCAGCCAGTGCGTAAAATCAATGATGTCCTGGCCCGCGATACCAGGGAAGAAATACTTGGCCCCCCCGGAGAAGCCCGCGACCTCGTGAGGAAAGACTGGTCCGCAGATAATCAGCTGGTCGTAGTCCAGCACCAGGCGATTGATGGTCACGACGACCGCGTCAACGAGCAGGCCATCGCTCAGGTCGCGCGCCTCCTGGCGCGAGATGGTACCGATGGTCTGGAGCATGGACGCCTCGGACCAGTGGTGATTGAGGATACGCACACCGGGATAGCGCCGCGCGCGTTCGTTCGCAGTCACCCCCACCAGCCTGTCAATCGCCGCGGCGGGCATAGGCGCGTGCGTCCCCAGGGCGATGAGGTAATCAAGAACGGCGACTTGCCTGCCCAGCTGCTCATAAAGGAGGCGGAAGAAAAGCGGCATAGGCATGGTACGCGTCCCATCCGGAATAATGACCAGCACGCGTTTGCCAGCGACGGGCAGGCCCGCACAGGCCTGCGCGAGTAGCTCACGCACGTCCTCAGGGCTCAATGTCTCGCTCGTCGATCCCTTTTCCCAGAGCATACCATACCACCTTTCATATTACTTACGCCCGCGCTTAGATGCCGCTAAAGGCCGAGAAGCCGCCATCGACAGGGATCACGACGCCTGTAACGAAGCTTGAGGCCGGACTGATCAGCCAGAACAGCGTCCCGATCAGATCTTGCGGCGCGCCCAGGCGCCCCATCGGTGTATGATCAATAATCGCCTGCCCGCGCGGGGTCATGCCTCCGCTCTGCGCATCGGTCAGGAGGAAACGATTTCTGTTCTGTCAAGAAAAAACCCGGGGAGATCGCATTCACGCGTATGTGCGCGCTATATTCCTGTGCCATGTGAACCGCGAGCCACTGCGTAAAATTTGCCACCGCCGCCTTGGCCGCGCTATACGCCGGTATACGGGTCAGAGGACGCAGCGCGTTCATAGAGGCGATATTCACGATACAGCCGCGTCCCTGCTCTACCATGCTGCATCCAAATACCTGGCAACTCTGGAAGGTACCCGCGAAATTCAAGTCAATAACCGTAGCCACGGCCTGAACATCCAGGTCAAAGAAAGATACCTCGGAAGAGGTCGTCGCCCGGGGTTGATTACCTCCAGCCGCGTTAATCAAAATGTCGATAGAGGCGAAGTCTCGCAAAATCTCTGCACGGGCCCGCTCGAGAGCAGCGCGATCCAAGACGTCACTGGCAAGACCAATAGCCTCCCCACCGGCCGCGCGTATGGTCTCGACTACGCCGGCCGCCGCGGCGCCGTGCAGGCTGACAACGGCGACACGCGCACCCGCCTCAGCCAGCGCGCGGGCCATGCCGCTGCCCAGCCCACCGCTTCCGCCGGTGATCACCGCCGTTAAACCAGCGACATTAAATAGCGCACGCGTATTAAGCATTCCACAATACCCTCCATTCCTGGCCGCCTTGCAGCCTTCTTGCAGGTAGTATATTCCACATGGCCGCGCAAGACAAACAGCGCAGCAGCGCCCCCATCGCAAGCCAGCGAGCCCTTGAGATGGTGTTAACTATGTGGCATACTTTCTGCAAGAGAAATGTACATGCTATGAAGGTTTCCTCTTTTCATACCTGCTTCCTCACTGAACAATGTCAAAGGGGTCGCAGCGCTGCAATCCTCAACAAGAAGAGAGAGGTTAGCGTAAACTCATGCCAAGTGTAAATCCTTCCCCCCTCGCGGGGCGACGAGCAGCAGTAACGGGTGCCGGACGGGGCATCGGACGCAGCATAGCCCTGGCCCTGGCCCAGGCTGGAGCCGACGTAGTGGTAAGCGCTCGCACTGAGAGCGACCTGGCATCGCTCGTCAGCGAGATACAGGCCATTGGCCGCAGGGGCCTGGCGATCTCTTGCGACGTCACCAGCAGTGAGCAGGTACAACACATGGCGGCGAAGGCGCTCGCGGAGCTGGGCGGCATAGATATCTTAGTCAACAATGCCGGTCAGGATACAAGTAAGGGGATTACCGGGCAGGCCATCAACATAGATGGCGGCGGAGTAATGTCTTAAATTGCAGCTCAATGGGGGCTCAACAGTGTCTATTTGATGATGCCGTAGCGCAATTTCATCAGCAGGATGCGCTCAACAGACTGGTTGACCCGGCTCATCGTCAGAGTCCCCTGCTGCAGAGCCTGCTCGAAGGCGCTGACTACGCCGGCCACGAGCGCGGGAGTATAGGGACCCTCGACTATATCGTTGCCCGCGATAATCGACAACACGGCAGCCTGGCTCAACGACCAGCGCTGGCTGATACCACCCATGTAGAGCCCATCCGTGATGACGACACCGTCGTAGCCCAGTTGCTGGCGCAGGACGCCATTGATGGCCCGCGGTGAGAGTTCGGCCGGCAAATTGGGATCAATAGCCGGATCCAGCACGTCCGTTGACATGATCATGGCGGGATGATCCTTTGAGATCATCAGGCGATAGGGGGCAAGATCGATGGCGTTCAGTTGAGTCATGCTGCGATTTACCGTAGGCAGGCCGAAGTGGGGATCGGAGGTGATGGCGCCCAGACCGGGAAAATGCTTGAGGCAGCCTATAACCCCAGTCGTCTGCAAGCCGTTGAGAAACGCGCCCGCGTAGGTGGCGACAGCCTGCGGAGTACTGCCGAACATGCGCGACTCAAGCACCGCTGGATTCACAGTATGCACATCGACAACCGGAGCAAGATCAGAGTTTATGCCCAGTTGGAGCATCCATTTGGCCTGCTGGGTGCCCTGCGCGAGCGGTACGTTCGGATCACCGCTGGCGCCCATGTCCGCCGCCGAGGGTAGAGCGCCGTGGAAGCTATATAAACGATTGACCAGGCCGCCTTCCTGGTCCGTGGCTATCAATAAAGGGATCCTGGCATCGTGCATCGCTTGCTGAGAAAGCGCATCCACATGGCCGGCTACATCATAGGGCGGATCAAAATTGTGGTTGCTCTCCTGATACATATAGCCACCGACAAACTGCTGTGAGATCATATATTGCAGGCCGTTCTGATAGTTGTTGCCGAGGTACTCCACCATGATCAGCTGGCCCAGCTTCTGTGCCAGCGACATACCGGCCATGATTTTCGCGACCTTTTCCGTGTCGTAACGCGAGGTAACCTCTGTTGCGATGCCATTACTATCAGCTTTTGCCTGTGTCGGAATTACCGTCGCCTGCGGCACCGTCTGTCCCGCTGGAGCGGAGGCGCCGGGACCGGTGACCGAGCCAAAGGTGGAACAGCTCGAGAACGTCAGAACCAGCAGGCACATCAACAACGTAAAGTATAGCGGCCTGGCATTTCTATGCTGCCGGCAGAATGGTAATATCTCTAAATTCACGGCTTCCCCAAACATGCATATACCCATAGTCGTTCAGTTATAACCTAAATCAAAAGTATCAGGACTACGCCACCACTTAATAAAGAACGGCAGGTGAACTTTATAAGTAACGCTCGGCCAGAAATTTATGCAATTTGCCATTGCAGGTACGGCACCATTGCAGCGAGCTTTACACGAGCTATGCTATACTACTTTCTAGCATAGCATGACGAGAAATTTCGCAGAACGGAACTCTTATGGCATCTCAGACTGAGCAGAGCGACGCGATCATCATTGGTGCTGGCCACAACGGACTGGTGGCCGCCGGATATTTAGCGCGCGCGGGAAAAAAGGTAGTTGTCCTGGAGAAGCGGGATCGCGTGGGTGGCGCATGCACCCTCGAGGAGCCATTCCCCGGTTTTACCATGTCTCCCTGCGCCTACGTTGTGAGTCTGTTGCGTCCCGAGATTATCCGCGACCTTGAGCTGCATCGCTACGGTTTCGATGCGTACGTCAAGGACCCGCAGATGTTCGTCCCTTACCCGGACGGGAATTACCTGTTCTTCCGCGCGAGCACAGAGAAAACCGTTGAAGGGATCCGCCGCCTCTCGCCTCATGATGCCAAGGCCTACCCCAGGTTTCTGCAGTTTTTTGATCGCGCTTCAGAAATACTCAATCCTATTTTGCTGGAAGAGCCGCCATCCATCGCTGATCTCACAGGACGTTTCAGGGGAGAGGATGAAGAGATCTATCGTTATTTGATGTTTGGCAATCTGTACGACATGCTCGCAGACTATTTTGAGTCGGACTATTTACGTGCCGCCTATGCGGGGCAGGGAGTAATCGGGAGTTTTATCGGACCGAAGACACCGGGGTCAGTCTACGTTGCATGGCACCATATGTTTGGGGAGGTCAACGGCGAGCAGGGCATGTGGGGCTATGTTCGCGGCGGTATGGGACGTATCAGCTTTGCTATGGCTGCATCGGCCGAGGTGCATGGGGCGATCATCCGTACCAATGCGCCAGTGGCCAGGGTACTCGTGCACAATGGCCGCGCCGAAGGCGTACGTCTCGAGAGCGGCGAGGAACTGCGCGCCCGGGCGGTGCTCACGAATACCGATCCCAAGCGCACCTTTCTGCAGCTCTGCGCGGACGCCGAACTGGACAAGGATTTCCTCAAACGCATCGCGCGCTTTAAAACTGACAGCGCGGTTATAAAACTGAACATCGCGTTAAAGGAGCTCCCAAGCTTTAAATGCCTGCCCGGTACGACCCCTGGTCTGCAGCATTCCGGCTCCTGCGAAATCAGCCCGACCCCCGATTGGGTGCAGAATGCCTTTGAAGATGCGACGCGGGGCGAACTCTCTCAGAAGCCGTACATCGAAGCATATATGCAGTCCGCCACCGATCCAAGCATCGTCCCTCCAGGCAAGCACACCATCTCCTGCTTTACGCAGTACGCCCCATACCACCTGAAGGGGGGCGAGTGGTCGGAGGACACCAAAAAAGTAATGGCAGAGCGCGTCATTGCCACCATAAGCGAGTTCGCGCCAAATTTCGCCGACACGGTCATCGACTACCAGGCGCTCAGCCCCGTCGATATCGAGCAGAGGTACGGTATGCCCAACGGCAACATCTTCCATGGGGAGATCACACCGGATCAACTCTTCTCACTGCGCCCAACGCCTGAATGCGCCCGCTATCGCACGCCCATCGAGAGCCTCTACCTGTGCGGCTCGGGCACACACCCCGGTGGAGGAGTAATGGGAGCGCCAGGACACAACGCCGCCAAGGCGCTCCTCAGTGACTGGGAAAAATAAGCTGGCACTCGCTCTCCTGCGCAGGAGTTGCGGGGGGGAGGGTGCGGCCCGGGCCGCACCCTCCCCCCCGCAACTCATTTGCTCTCTCCCAAAGACTTGACCGCGCTGGCCGGCTACGTTATAGTAGGGGCGAACATTCCATGGATTGTAGAAGAGAGCTAGAAGATGACATTATCGAGCGACCCCGAAGAGCATGTGGCAGAATCTTCACCTAAAGATCTGCATGCATATCTAACAACATTTATTAAACAGGCCATAGTAACCTACCTGGCCCAGGAGCAGATCTCCTTTGACGCCACGCAATTGCCCATCGACCTGCGTTTTTCAGCCCAGGCCAGCTTTGGCGACTACTCGATGCCTGTCATGGCCTGGACGGGGAAGAAAAGGCTTAATCGCCCTGGCAATCCGCTCCCGCTTGCCGAAGCTCTGGCCAGCATATTGCGCGCAATGCACATCCCCGCCATCGCTGAGATTACCGTCACGCAGCCGGGCTTCATCAATTTTCGCTTGAACAGGCCCTTTATGGCCAGGGTCATCATCGAGCGTGTCCTGGATGCCGGCCCGGACTTTGGCCAGAACGATGTCGGCGTGGGCACAAAAGTCATTGTCGAGCACACAGCCATCAATAGCAATAAGGCCGCGCACGCCGGCCACCTGCGTAATTCGTGCATAGGTGACACAGCGGTGCGCATGCTGCGCTCTCAGGGCTACCACGTCGAGGCGCAAAACTACATCGATGATTCCGGGGTGCAGGTCGCGGATGTCCTGGTAGGCTTCCGTTTACTGCAGGAGGGGGCCTTGCAGCTACCCGATGGCAATGCTCCCCTGCCCGGAGAACCCTACGACTACTATTGCTCGCGCGTCTATGTCGCGGTAAACAACGCCTACGACGCCGCCAGGCAGCTAAAAGACACGCAGCCGGAAGTGCTGGCCGAGCTGATGGATCTGCGCAGTACCATCCTACACAGCATCGAGCACGGCGCGGAATCTGGCTCGGGGCCCGATTATCCCATGATGGCGGCCGAACTCTCGCAGCGCATCGTCGCGGCTCACCTGGCAACGATGGCGCGTCTGAACATCTCCTATGATCTTTTGACATGGGAATTGGCGATTCTGCACGAGGGCCTGTGGAAACGAACCTTTGAGATGCTGCGCGAGCGCGGGCTGCTGGAGAAACCCGCAAGCGGCAGGGTGGCGGGCTGCTGGGTCCTGCCCTTTGGCGAAGGGGACGTGCAGACCGATGAGGGCGACCGCACCAGCGACAAAATTCTGGTGAAAAGCGATGGCACGGCGACCTACACGGCCAAAGATATCGCCACACAGCTCTGGAAATTCGGGCTGAACGATGATCCACAGATAGGCGTGCAATTCCACTTTTTGCTCTGGGGCCGCCAGCATGATGGCCGCCTGCTGTGGACGATGCGCACGTTAATGAACCGGGCACCAGAAGCCGAGGAGGCCGACCCCAGGCGCTTCGGTCACGCTAAACGCGCCATCAACGTCATCGACGTGCGCCAGTCCTATCCCCAACAGGTTGTCTATGAAAGCCTGCGCCGCCTGGGCTATGTCGAACAGGCCGAGCACTCGGTCCACATCGCCTACGAGGTTGTCACCCTCTCCGCCGCCACGGCGGCGCGCCTGGGCGTCGATACATCCGATGGGCACGATTTCTACGCTATGAGCGGGCGCAAGGGCATCGAAATCAAGGCCGACGACCTGATCAACGCCGCCATCGCGCGCGTGCAGGAGACCAAACCGGACCTCTCCCCTGAGATCGCCGCACCCCTGGCGGCATCGGCCATTCGCTACTTTATGATCCGCTATAACCTGCAGCAGGTCATATCCCTGGATATGGACGAGGCACTGCGCCCCAATGGCGATACAGGCGTCTATCTCCAATATGCCTACGCGCGGGCCAATAGCATCCTGCGCCGCCTGGGCCAGCAAGGCTACGAAGCCCCCACCAACCTGGATAAGCTGCCAGAACAGCTTGAACAGAGTGAATGGGAACTCATACGCCACATCGACGCCTACCCACGCACCCTGGTGGAGGCCAGCGCAGAGCTGGCGCCAAATGTGCTCGCGGCCTACGCCTATGACCTGGCCACACACTTTAGTGACTTCTATGAGCACACGCCGCCTATCGTCAAAGAAGAGAACGAGGCAGTGAAGGCTTTCCGCGCCTGGCTGGTGCGTGCTACCGTGCAGACCATGGACAATGCTCTGCGCGTGCTGGGCTTTGTACCGCTTGAAAGCATGTGAGCAGTTCGTTACCCTGGAAGATATGGGCCCGGCCCGGCCAACCACGCGTGGTTGGCCGGGCCTGTTTGCAAGACAGACAGGGGTGTATGAATTAGTTGTTAGGCACCCAAGCAAAAAAGGGGTATCCTCATCTGTAAAAAACCAAGAGCAGAGAGGAGTCCCCCATAGGCGCGGACTTTAGGCCAAAGCCAACTCCTTTCCCCTTTTCCACAGAGGAGAAGTCAGGGCAAGGAGTTGGGCGCGTATCTCCGTTTCTTGATGTCCTCGCAAGCGAGGACGGTGGCAGAGATAGCGCAGCAGCCAGGGCACACAGGCACACAAGCGCTGTTCACTCCAGCCACCGCACACGATCTGCTTGAGGTGCTGCACGCCGATGGCGGTCAAGGTCCAGGTACTCAACACACATTCGACCGGCTCCATCCTCTCTTGATCCGCTTCCGTTGCGATCTTCTGGAAGACTTCTCGCATCAGTTGCGCCTCCTGCTCGTACAAGGCCCAGCCGATCAGCAGCAAGTGGACCACCAGACGGGCTCGCTCTATCTGTTTCAAGCGCAGGACATGCATCTGCAAAAACGTCTTCATGCGTTTAAAGAGCAATTCAATTTGCCAGCGGGCGCGGTAGAGTCGCAAGATCAACGCATCGGGCCAGTCCTGCTCGCAGAGCGTCGTCACGATCACCACCCATTCTGCCCACCACAAGGTCTCGTCTTTGAGCTGCTTGCCTTTGGCTCTCGCCTTGGCCGCTTTGCTCTCACGTGCCCGTTGCGCTTGGTCTTTGGGCAAATGGAAGAGGACCACTCGCACGGATGCCCGCTGCCCCTTCCCCGGCAGGTTGATCCACCCAGAAAGGCTGGTGCTTTCTCCATAGTCTAACCTCTGGGCCTGTGCTCGCACGTCCATCACCGTGCCATCTTCCACTTCCAGGTGCAGGTCATGGCCATGACGTCGGACGACCACCTGCCCGCCTTGGGCCATCACCGTTGCTACATAGCCTTGTCGATACCCACTGTCGCTCACATAGATCCAGTTCTGATGCACCACCTCGGCTGGGATCGACTCGGCCTGATGCCGATCGCTGACCACGACGTGATCCATCCGCCCGGCCAGCAGGTCATAGCCCAGATGCAATCGCACATCATCTCCTGTTCCCCCTATCACCTTGAGGGAAGAGCGGTCCACCAGCACGATCCCGGTTCCTGTCAACTCCTCGGCCAGCCAGCCTGGACGCTGCGCGGTTCCAATCAAGGTGGATAGCAGCCAACTGATCCAGGTTTCTGCCTGCTGCAAGCGCTTGCGCCAGGCTTTCTCCGACAAGCAACCAATTCCGGTGAGCACCGCCCAGATCCCTAACGCACGAAAGGAAAGACCGCACAGAGCGTAGACCAGCAACGCTCGCAACAGGTCGGCTGCGCTGCGCAGCTGGCGGATGCGCACAAAGGCACCTAACACTCGGGCCTGATCTTCCAGGGCCTCCGGCAAGCGCGGCAGAATTTCCTGCGTCCATTGTTCGTTCAATAGCCTATCCAGTTGCTCCTGGCTCGGCAATACGATATGCTGTTGTGGTGTAGACATGGCGGCTCCTTCTGATGAGTCTTTTGGGTTTTGAACTACTCTATCAGAAAGGTCGCCATGTCTGGTTCTTTCCCTCCTTTTTCCCTAAAGTCCGCACCTATGGAGGAGTCCCCTAAAATGGAAACGAATGAATCCTTGCAAACAGCGCTGAGGCAGGAAGCTGAAGTGGAAGTGCTGAAGTTGGTGGAGAGTTTACAGAACCTCAAGGAAGGAGATCTCAAGGGAGTGGAAACCCAGGTGCTGGAACGGGTCATGAGCATAGGACGCAAGTGGATGGAATGTATCCTGAGCCCTGAGTCCTCCAGCGAACTGCCCCCAGTTCGTCGCGAGGGAGCCTGTGGGCATGAGCAGCGCTTGGTCGGCGTGCGCCCCAAGCAGCTGTTGACCATGTTGGGCAAAGTGACATTTTGTCGGCCGTACTACCAATGTGTGAGACCGGAGCAAGCGGAGGCAGCAGGAAACGAACAGGAGTGTTCACATGGGGAGGCTCCAGCCGATGCGGTCTGGGGCGTGCAAGCACGCCGCACAAGTGCCGGGGTGCAACAAGCGATCAGTTATCTGTGTGCCATGCTCACGCTCGAGGAAGCGGCCGAGACGTTCAGCCGGTTGCTGCCATTGGGCATGTCAGCCCGGCAAGCTCTCAACCTAATGCAGTCGGTGGGTGAGGCACTGGCACGCGAGGAAGGAGAGCAGGTGGCTGCCCTGTGGGAGCATGCAGCCCAAGCACGAACCACCCTGACGGTGGAGGGGCAGCCCAAACATGAAGTCATCGAGCGCCTCTACATCGAATTAGATGGCGTAACGGCCCGTCTGCGTCGGGGTAGTGTGCCGATGGAAGACAAGGAGGTCAAGCGAGCGGGAGATGTCTATCGGGAAATCAAAGTCGGAGCCGTCTTTGCGGCCTCACATGGCCCCCAACGCTCAGGCCTGGCTCCAGGAGTCTTCATCGATCACGCGGGCGAGAAGCACTATGTAGCCCGACGCTGCAAAGCCGAGGAGTTTGGCAAGGCGCTCTACACGCTGGCGGTCACGCGTGGCCTGCCCCAGGCGCGCCAAGTGGTGGTTGTGGGGGATGGGGCGCTCTGGATTTGGGGTTTGGCCGCCGAACACTTTGCGGAAGCAGTGCAGATTGTCGACCTGTGGCATGCGCGCGAGCATGTGTGGAAGGTGGCCCGTGCCGTCTTTGCGTCTGGCTCACCTGAAGCGGCCGCCTGGGCCGAACACGCTTGTACGTTGTTGGTCGAGGGCAACATCGAAGAGCTGGTAGCCGAGATCGCCGCCTTCCCTGCGGTGCCGCCTGAGCCAGGAGCCTCACGCAGTGTGCCAGAGATCGAGATGGACTACTTCATCTCCAATGCGGCTCGCATGCGTTATCCCGCCTTTCGCGCTCAAGGGATGCATGTGGGCAGTGGTATCGCCGAAGCAGCTTGTAAAACCGTGGTCAGCACCCGAGCTAAGCGCTCAGGCATGCGTTGGACGCCCGAAGGACTGGATGCCGTCTTGGCCTTGCGTATCGCTGTGCTCAATGCGACCTACGACGACTTCTGGGAGCACCAGCATGGCCTTGTCGCCTGATTGCCTACAATTACTTCATACAACTAATTCATACACCCGACAGACAGCCCGAGCTTGAAGTATTATGCTCCAGGTCCTATACTAATAACAACTATGTTAAACGTATTACCAGTGACTGTGAGAATCTGCTGGCGAGGCGCAGGCTAACACCCGGACGAAAAGTGGCAGAAGTCAAGGTCATAGTATTTATATGCATATATGAGGTGAGAAATGCCCCTCGAAGGACTGCAAATTGGCCGCTATCGCTTCATCCGCAGGCTTGGAAGTGGTGGGATGGGCGAAGTCTACCTCGCGGAAGATGCCCGCATCGGCCAGCAGGTCGCCATCAAGGTGATCCAGTCCGCGGCGTCCCCATATCCCGATGCCGATGCGTCAACACGGGTAACGCGCCTCTTCCAACGGGAGGCAACGGCCATTGCTCGCCTGGATCACCCCCACATCCTGCCGCTCTTCGACTACGGTGAGGCGAGCCTTGCTGATACCACGCTCAACTACCTCGTCATGCCATTCCGCCGCGAAGGCTCGCTCCTGGACTGGCTGGGAAGGCGCAAAAGCTCCGCTTTGCTATCCCCGCAGAACGTGGCGCAGATTGTGAGCCAGACGGCGGACGCGCTGCAGCATTCACACGATCAACAGATCATTCACCAGGATGTCAAGCCCTCTAATCTGCTTATTCGCGAGCTGAAGGAGACGCCTGATCGGCCCGATGTGCAGCTCGCCGATTTCGGCATTGCAAAGTTTACGACGGCGGCCACTGCCACAAGCCAGGTCATTCGCGGCACCCCGACCTACATGGCCCCGGAGCAATGGGCAGGTCACCCCGTACCAGCATCCGACCAGTACTCGCTGGCCATCATGGCCTATGAATTACTGACCGGTCGCCCTCCCTTCCAGGGTAGCTCGATGCAGCTGATGTATCAGCACCTTAGCGTTCAACCACAGGCCCCGAGCACATTCAATGCGGCTCTGTCCGCCGAAGTTGATACGGTGCTGCTGCAGGCTCTGGCGAAGGAGCCCGCTCAGCGTTTTGCGTCCATGGCCGCGTTTGCGCAGGCCTTCCGCCTGGCGGTACAGGGAGCTGAAATGGGTCACCCGCTACAAATGGCGCGCTCTTCGGGTTCATTGAGCGCCGCGCACGAAGATGAAATACACGCAGTACTGGCAATCAGTGAGAACGAAGCGCGCCATGGCACCTTACGCGCGCTGACCCTGCCAGGGGGGCGACGGGTAACAATCGCGGTTCCGGCTGGGATCCAGGATGGTCACATGGTCCGCCTGGACAGTCAGGGTGAAGAAGCAGAGCAGGGCTCGTTGATGCTCATCATAGAAGTGAAACAGGCGCAAGAGAACCTTACCGCGCCAAACGCTGCGCTCACAGAGCCTACGATGCCGTTGTCGTCTGCGCCAGACCAGGCGAGTAGCCCGCCTGAAGCGAGCCAGACAGTCAAAGCAACGGGCGCCTCGACCCCCAGAGATGTGCCCAGCCAGCCGGGCCTGGCGGCACAGGCCAATGCGCCTACTTTGAGAAATACCCCTGCAATCATCGCCGCCAGGGAAGGGAGAGCCACGGGTCAGCCGCGCAGAGCATGGCGCTGGTTGCTGCCCACCGCAACGGCGCTGGTTGCCCTGCTGCTGCTCGCCGGAGGCATGGCGCTTGCCGTGCCCGGCGAATTTGCTGCCCTTGTGAATGGCATGTGGACTGGTCCGGCTCAAGTAGCGCCTTCGCCGGCGCATGCGACGCCGGTACATGCGACGCCAAAATCGTTCCATCCAACACCCACAGCCAAAGCTGTGCCCACCAGCGCGCCTTCGCCGGCGCCTTCGCCGACCCCGTCTCCCACCAGCGCGCCTTCGCCTGCGCCTTCGCCGACCCCGTCTCCCACCAGCGCGCCTTCGCCGGCACCTTCGCCGACCCCGTCTCCCACCAGCGCGCCTTCGCCGGCACCTTCGCCGACCCCGTCTCCCACCAGCGCGCCTAGGCCTTCGCCGACCCCGTCTCCCACCAGCGCGCCTAGGCCTTCGCCGACCCCGTCTCCCACCAGCGCGCCTAGGCCTTCGCCGACCCCGTCTCCCACCAGCGCGCCTTCGCCTGCGCCTTCGCCGACCCCGTCTCCCACCAGCGCACCTACGCCTGCGCCGACTTCGACAACGACTCCCTCATCACCTACCCCCTAAAAACCCTGAGCCGCGCGAGAGTGGTGAAATATGATAGTATAAAAAAAGCGCGATATCCTGTTCCCAGGATACCAGTGCACAGGACACGCAATATGTAGAAAGGCACCACAGTGAAACTGCGCTTTGGAATCAAAACCGCTCAACAATTCACCACATATGACGACATACTCCGCGTCTGGCTGGAGGCGGAAGGGGTCCCCATCATCGAACATGCCTGGGCATTCGACCACTTTATCGCGCTGGGCCCCGACCCAAGCGGGCCGCAGCTGGAGGGCTGGACGCTGCTGGGAGCGTTAGCGGCTCGCACTGAACGCCTGCGCCTGGGACTGATGGTTACAGGGAATACATACCGCCACCCCGCAGTTCTGGCAAACATAGGCATGACGGTAGACCATATTTCGCATGGGCGCCTGGACTTCGGCATCGGGGCCGGCTGGAACGAACTTGAAAGCAATATGTACGGCATTCCGCTCTATACGCCAGGAGAGCGTATCCGGCGCCTGGGAGAGGCGTGCGAGGTAATCAAACGGCTGTGGACTGAGACCGTCGCCAATTTTGATGGGAAGTATTACCAGCTGAAAGATGCTCGCTGTGAGCCTAAGCCTGTCCAGAAGCCCTATCCCCCCATTGTCATTGGTGGCAGCGGCGAGCAGTTGACACTGCGTGTCGTCGCCCGCTATGCGCAAATCTGGAATTTTGTCGGCGGCTCAGCCGACACCTTCCGCCACAAAGCCGAAGTGCTCGCGGAGCACTGCGCGGCCATTGGCCGTGATCCCTCCAGCATCGAGCGTTCCATTCAGGTGGCGGTAAACTACGCCGATCCGGCGGAGACCCGCGAGGGGATCAAAGCATATATCGAGGCCGGCACAACACATATCATTTTGAATTTACGGGCGCCCTACCCTGAGGGTATTGTTCAGCGCATCAGCGCCGAAATCGCCGGGCCCCTGCAGGCGGAATTTGAGGGGCGATAAGCGGATTTTTTAGGCGCAGGCCGCTTTTATGTTGTGGCGCCAGTTCGGTCTGTAAATTCATACATCGTACATTTTCATAAGCATCGCGAGATCTCCGTTTTCAGGCGCAACACCGCTTCTCTGGCGGCCTGGGCATAATCATCGCCCTGCGAGGCGAAGATTATGCCGCGCGCGGAGTTGATAATCATGCCCCAGCCGCGGCTGTCTCTGCCAGCAGAGACTGTAGCCGCAACTTCGCCGCCCTGTACGCCAATGCCCGGGATGAGAATAGGCATATCTCCAACAATAGTTCGTACCTGCTTGAGGTCCGCGGCATAGGTCGCGCCAACGACGAGGGCGCAATTTCCCTTGCTATTCCAGCTATGCGCCACGTGACGCGCCACTACCTGGTAGAAGGGTTCCTGCGCTTCATCCACGGGCAGGTCCTGGAATTCGCCTGAGCCCGGGTTCGATGTTTTGACTAAAATGATAATACCCTTCTCCCCGCGCTCAAGCAAGGGCGCGAGAGCCTGTTTACCGAGATAGGGAAGCACGGTTATTGCATCAACCCCTAAAACGTCGAAGGCCGCCGTCGCATACGCCGCGCTGGTACTATCAATATCCGCACGCTTTGCATCCAAAATCACAGGGATAGCAGGATACGCCTCATGAACGTAGCGTACCGTTCTGCGCAAAGCGCGAAATCCGGCATCCCCCTGGGCCTCGTAAAAAGCCGCATTGGGCTTATACGCACAGACAAGCTCGCAAGTCGCATCGATAATGTCGCGGTTAAAGACGAAAAGCGCCTCCTCGACCGTTGTAGAACTTCTCAGCGCCGCCGGCAAACGTTCATATGCGGAATCCAAACCGACACAGATAAAATTGCCCTGGCGCCAGCCCTGCTCCAACATCGTCATAAACGTAGACGGTCGAGCACCGCGCGTCCCGGCCGAATGTACCTGTTGATCCGGCAGATTTCCTTCTCGCATGGCCTGCTAATCCTCACTACCCGCTTTTTGCCTGGCTAGAAATGCCCTGCCTTTGCCAAGCTCGCTGTTGATCGGGATGCGCTGCTGGCAGAAAGGGCACTCTTCAGCGCTGTACGTCTGCAGGCTTAGCTCCAGCAAACTATGGATGGGCACGTCACCAATATCGCCAGCCTGGACGTTGCCACGGTTACACAATGCGCTCACGCCGATAACGCTGCCCCCATGCCTGCGCACAAGGTCGACGATCTGGCGCACGGAACCGCCGGTCGTCAAGATATCCTCGACGATGAGAACGTTCTGGCCGGGAATATATCTATCGTAGCCGCGCGTAAACATGAACTTTTTGTCTGCATCATCGTCACTTTTTTCAGCATAGATAGCCAGCGTCTCGCCCGTAGTGCGCTGGCTATTGAGGTGGTGAGCGACCCACTGCGAGAGCACTACACCGCCCAGCACGGGGCCGACGACGACATCGACCCGCACAGAGAAATACGGGCGTGCCATCTCACGGCACAACATGGATATGGCCTCGCTGTGCAAGTAGAGCGCATCCTTATTGATGTAGACGGAACTGTGGCGACCGGAGGTATAGACGAAATGACTATCCCGTATAATCGCTCCCAGGTCGACAAACACCTGCAAAATTGCATCGTTATTAGGCATTATGTATCACCTTACTATCAGCTGCCTGCCCTGAGGGCGACCGAGGATCTCACCATTGTGGTAGACGAGCTTGCCGCGCAAAAACGTCGCAAGCGGCCTGCCGATCAACTCCTGCCCCTCGTAGACAGACCATTGATTCTTCGTGAAGAGGTCTTTTCTCTCGACCTTCCAGGGCTGCAGCGTATCAACGACGACGATATCGGCATCCTGCGCGACGGCGAGAGCGCCTTTGTGCTTAAAGCCAAAAATCCGTGCGACGTTCTGCGAAGTAACCTGGGCGATACGCATAAGCCCCTCTTCGAGCGTCTCTCTACCGAAGTGTCGTACCCAGTTGCTGAGCAGAACCGGCAGCGCCTCCTGCAAACCAGGCATGCCGGATGCCACCTCCCACACATTCGGCTTCTGCTTCTCCGCCAGGGTGTGGGGCGCGTGGTCGGTCACTACCGTGTCAATCTTTCCCGCGCGCAGCAGCTGCCAGAGCTGCTCCTTTACATCCGGCGCCCGCAGGGCGGGCGCAATGTTTATCAGGTTGCCATATTCCGCATAATCAGCGCTGCTAAAAGTCAGGTGGACAGTCGTCACCTCGCCGTAGACATCAACGCCTATTTTTCTGCCGAATTCTAGCGCGGCAAACTCTTCAGGCGTGGACTGATGCAGCAGGTAGAGTTTTACACCGAATTGCTTCGCCAGTACGATCATCTCGAGCACAGAAGTCAGCACGACCGAGAGATTCCTCGCCTCTCCCCATGCGGCCGCGTCCTTTCTTGCCAGGAGGTCGCGGTAGCGATGGGTGAAATAATCGATCAATTCCTGATTCTCCGCGTGCACGATTGCCATAAGTCCGCGCTCAGCGAGGATCTCAAAGATCCGCGCCAGCTCGCTGAGGTGAGGAATAGTCGTTGGCGTCGTAGCGTGGCCGGCGGCAAATATTTTTACGCCGCTGACCATGGCGCGATCAACCTCCCTTAATTCGTCGATATCGTCACGCGCAGTGCCCATATTGATGGCAAAGTCGCAGTACGATCCAGCGGCATACCTGCTTATCTGCGCTTGCAGGCGGGCCACAGTCGTCGTTGGTGGCCGCGTATTAGGCATATCCAGGATGGTTGTGTAGCCGCCCGCAAGCCCGGCGCGCGTCCCATGCGCGATATCCTCTTTATATTCGAGCCCGGGTTCACGCAAATGACCATGCACCTCTATCAACCCCGGTAGCAGGTATTTGCCACGGAAGTCGAAGGCATGCTCAACATCGCCTGGAAAGCCCTCCTCTATGCGCGCAATTTTCTCTCCAGCTATAGTGATAGTCCCTTCGACGACCCGTTCGGGCAGCACAATCGTACCCATCAACATAGTAGACATCGGCTGCTCCTTCGCTAGTATTCGTCCCATGACTTGATGGGTAGAGTATGCACATCTTTTGCGGTCAGCGCCCTGGCGAGAAGGCGCGCCTGCTTGATTTTCGTCAGCAGGGGAATATTATGGTCAATGGCGTAGCGGCGCATGGCGTAGTCATCATCCAGCTCCTTCTTGATATGCCCCTCGACGATATTAATGGCGAGATCGATTTTGTTGTCACGGAAGTATGTAAGCACATTGGGCTCTTGCTCCTCGTGAATTTTGTAGAGCATAGTTGCCTCAATCCCATGCATACGCAAAAAAGCGCATGTTTTCTCCGTCGCGTAGAGAGGAATCGCGAGGGCCGCCAGCTGGCGGGCGCCCTCCAGGAATTTGAGTTTTTTCTCGTCGCCGCCCAGGCTAATAAAGATACCCCTGCCAGGAATACTACCACCCGTGGCCAGGGCCGCCTTGAGATAGGCCTCCTCGAGGTCCTCGCCAAAGCACGCGACCTCACCCGTTGATGACATCTCCACCCGCAGCACCGGGTCCGCACCCGCCAGGCGCGAGAACGAGAATTGCGGCGCCTTGACGGCGACAAAAGCGGGCCGGGGAATAACCACGGCCGGAACATCTCGTTCAAAGAGTGCAGCGACGAAGAGTTCCGCAAAATTGACGCCGGTGACCTTCGAGATGAAAGGGAAGGTGCGTGACGCCCGCAGATTTACCTCAATGACATACACCTGGTTCTCCCTGGCAAGGAACTGCATATTGAAGGGGCCTGTTATTTCTAAAGCCCTGGCGATGGCATGCCCGACCGCTTCAATGCGGCTCAGCGTCGGGGCATTGATGTTTTGCGGGGGCAGTACAATGGTTGCATCACCAGAGTGTACACCCGCGTTCTCGATATGCTCGGAGATGACAAAAGCTTTGATGTCGCCGCGCTGTGCTACCGCGTCTAGCTCAAGCTCTTTGACCTGGCGCATAAACTTGGAGACGGTCACAGGATGATCGGGTGAAACGGCAGCGGCCTCCCTGCTGTACTGTTCCAGCTCCTCCTGTGTATAACAGACCTTCATGGCGCTGCCCGAAAGCACGTACGACGGCCTCACCAGCACCGGATAACCCACCCGTGCGGCGAAGTTGGCCAGCTCGTCAATAGTGCTGAAGGCATCCCAGGCAGGCTGGTGAATATCCAGTTTGTCCAGTAGCTCCGAAAATTTGTTGCGATCCTCCGCGCGATCGATATTGCCGGCGTCGGTTCCCAGCAGGCGCAAACCATACTGCTGCAATGACCTGGCGCGATTATTCGGCGTCTGTCCCCCCACTGAGACGATGATCCCGTAGGGCGACTCGAACTCGCAAATATCGGCGATGCGCTCAAAGGTGAGTTCCTCAAAGTATAGCCGCTCCGAGATGTCGTAGTCTGTTGAGACCGTTTCAGGGTTGCAATTAATGATGATAGAGCGTTTGGCGTACTTCTTCAAAGCCTCAACCGTGCTGACACTTGTCCAGTCAAATTCCACGGACGAGCCGATACGATATGGCCCAGACCCCAGAACCACGACGCCCTCATCAGCGAGCGGCGCCACATCGTCATGCTCTCCATTGTAGGTCATATAGAGATAGTTGGTGTCGGAGGGGAACTCGGCGGCGAGCGTGTCGATTTGAAAGACGCGTGGCCGCACACCAAGCTCTTTGCGCAGGGCGCGCACCTCCAGTTCGGTCTTGCCGCTCAATTCGGCGATGCGCGCGTCCGAGACACCCAGCTGTTTCAAATTGCAAAGTGCGCGCATGGAGAGGTCCTGGTCGGCCTGTAAGGCCTGTTCTACATCGACGATAGATTTGATGCGTTGCAAAAACCAGCGATCGATGCCCGTTATAGCGGCAATGTCCGCCGGGGAAAAACCCTTGCGCATCGCCACGGGCAGTGCGAACATGCGTTTAGGTGTCGGCGTGTACAGGTACATGTCTATCACCTCCCCCTCGTCCTCGCTGTTCGCGAAGGCCTTACGCGAGGTGGCGCCTTCGAAATCCAGGTCCAGCATGCGAATGGCCTTCTGATATGCCTCTTCAAATGTGCGGCCGATGCCCATGACCTCCCCGACCGACTTCATCCCTGTCCCGATGGTTTCATCTACGCCTTTGAACTTCTCCAGGTCCCAACGGGGAATTTTCACCACGACGTAATCCAGGCTGGGCTCAAAACAGGCAGTCGTGACGCCCGTTACTTTGTTGGTCAGGTCCACCAGCCCGTAGTCAAGCGCCAGTTTGGCCGCAACATATGCCAGAGGATAACCTGTGGCCTTGCTTGCCAGGGCAGAACTACGTGAGAGGCGCGCGTTGACTTCTATGACATAGTAGGCGGAGGTGATGGGATCGAGGGCGAACTGTACGTTACATTCGCCAATAACGCCCAGGCTTCTCACAATAGTGATCGCGGCATGACGCAAGCTATGATACTCATCGTTTGTGAGCGTCTGGCTGGGGGCTATTACGATGGACTCACCGGTGTGAATGCCCAGGGGGTCCATGTTTTCCATATTGCAGACCGTGATGCAATTGTCATGCCTGTCACGGACCACCTCATACTCTACTTCCTTGTAATGGTGCAGGTACTGCTCAATCAGCACCTGGGGAGCGAAGGCCAGGGCTCCATTTACAATCCGCTCAAGCTCCTGCTCGTCCCTGGCGATGCCCGATCCCTGCCCTCCCAGGGCAAAGCCGGCTCGTACCATCAACGGAAAACCGATCTCCGCTCCCTGCCTGAGAGCCTCGTCGAGCGTCTGCGCGCTCCGGCTCCGGGGGGTAGGAATGTCGATGTCGTGCAGGTGCTGCACAAAGGCCTGGCGGTCCTCCGTCAGCAGAATAGCGGAGATGGGGGTGCCCAGTATTTGCACCTGGTACCTGTCCAGGATCCCCTGCGCGGACAGCTCCATGCCGCAATTGAGCGCCGTCTGCCCACCGAAGGAGAGCAAAATGCCATCGGGTCGCTCTTTCTCAATGATCTTTGCGACAAAAAAAGGTGTCACCGGCAGGAAATAGACCTGGTCGGCCAACAAGCGCGAGGTCTGGATCGTCGCGATATTGGGGTTGACCAGGATAGTTTTGATGCCCTCTTCGCGTAAAGCCTTGAGGGCCTGCGAGCCCGAGTAGTCGAACTCCCCGGATTGTCCAATCTTGAGGGCGCCCGCCCCCAGCAGCAGCACTTTCTGTAGCTTTTTCACTTTACCCGCGCCTCTTTCACCTTCTCAAGAAAGTAATCGAAGATCCACGCGCTATCCAGCGGACCCGGCGCGGCCTCGGGATGAAATTGCACCGAGAGAAAGGGATGCTGACTATGCTGCATGCCCTCGTTACTGCCGTCATTCGCATTGCTAAACCAGGGAGTGAAGCCTGGCGGGAGCGTACCCACGGCAAAACTATGATTTTGGGTCGTGATATAGCAGCGCTGCGTACCATGCAGCAGGCAGGGCTGGTTTTGACTGCGGTGGCCATATTTTAGTTTGTAGGTGTCCCCCCCCGCCGCCAGCGCCAGCAATTGATGCCCGAGGCAGATGCCGAGCGTCGGGATCCTGCGCTCAAGCGCCGTCCGCAGAGTCTGAATCGTCCTGGTCACCATTTTTGGGTTACCGGGCCCATTTGATACCACGATGCCATCGAAGGCAAAAGCAGGCGCTGGCGCGAACAGGTCATAATCCCATGGCACCCTGACTACGCGCACATTTCGCTGCAGGAGAGAGTGCGTGATGTTGCGTTTGGCGCCGCAGTCGATCAGGGCGATGGTAATATCTCCGCTGCCCTCCTGCCGCACTTCAGGGGGCGAGACACGCGCGACCAGGTTGTCCTTATTGGGATCGTAGCAGGCAGGCTCGTCAGCGAAAATGATCTTACCCAGCATCGTACCATGAGTGCGGATATGGCGGGTCAGTAAACGCGTATCTTTGATTTCCAGGGTGGGAATTTTTTGCTGGCACAGCCAGTCGCCCAGGCTCATAATACTTTGGATATGCGCGGGCGTAGCGATATAGTTCGAAACGACCAGCCCCGCGACGTGAATGCTGTCGCTCTCCCACAGCGATCGTCGCGGTACCCCATAATTGCCGATGAGGGGGTACGTCATTACCAGGATCTGGCCTGTATAGGACGGATCGGTCAGGGACTGCGGATAGCCAACCATACCAGTGCTGAAGACAACCTCACCCGCAGCTGCTTCCTCATAGCCAAACGACCTGCCCTCAAAGCGAGTGCCATCCGCCAGGAGTAGCGCCGCATCAGCAGGGGGGCTTGCAGGGACATGCGCCTTGAAAATATCGCAGTCATCTACAAGCAGATTGCCATCAATCACATTCATTTGCATGCCAAACCTCTTTATACTACCCTGTCAAGCAGCAGCGCCAGCAGCGCCATGCGCGTGTACAGACCATTTCGGATCTGCGATCCGAAATAAACCGCTCTCTCATCGCTATCAACCGCCGGGTCTATCGTTCCTACCCTGGGCAGGGGATCCATCAGGATCATGTCCTTGCTCGCGTAGGTGTTTAACAGCTCGGGCGTCACGATAAATCTATCCTTCACAATGTCATCGTACTCCTCGAGCGAGGCGAAACGCTCTTTCTGGATACGCGTCCAGTACCAGAAATCGCAGGTAGCGGGAATCTCTTTTTCACTGCAAATTTCGTAAATTCTCACGCCACACTCGCTCCAGTAGAGGAGATCCACTCTCCTCAGGCGCAGCTGGGGAGGTGACAGCAGGTAAACGGTATTGCCCTTGAAGAGAGAGAGCCCGCGCATAAGTGAATGCAGCACTCGACTGTTAAGAGGATCGCCGGCGAGCAGGCAGGTAAGGTTGCTGAGCCTGCCAAATATTTCATACAGCGTGTAGAGATCCAGGAGTGTCTGTGTGGGGTGCTCGTTGTTACCATCGCCGGCGTTGATCACAGGCACGGAACAGGCGACCTCCGCAGCCCTTTTGGCCGAGCCCGCCACGCTATGACGCAGAACGAGCGCGTCCGAATATGCTTCAAACGTTCGAATCGTATCTTCGAAGGTCTCCCCTTTAAAACAGGAGGTAACCGTTTCCGGGTTCTGTACATCGATTGTTTGCCCGCCCAGCCTTTTGACCGCCGCGCCAAATGACCCGAAGGTCCTACTGGATGGCTCAAAGAACAGCAGCGTCACTATGTTGCCTTCAAGTAATCGCACAGGCTCATGACTGTGAACGGCGCGCTTCATCTTGCGAGTTAATTCGAAGAGCAGGAAAAGGTCTTCCGCGGCAAACTGGTCTATAGAAATGATATCCTTCCCCGCAAAATTACAGTTAATCATCTCGGAGCTGACCTGCGTCTGGGTAGCGACTTGAAACATAATACCTCCTAGATATAGACAACATGTTGACAGGTCGTCCTTCTATTCCTTCCTACTCAACACAGCACTGGCTTGTCGTTGAATAGCACGGGCATCCTCTACGCGCCAGCATGCGACGCGTCTGGCCATGCGAAGAACAAAAAAAAATTCTCATCCCCAAATCAATGGGATGAGAAGAGTGAAAACACTGCTATAACCACACCGGGCCCATCCATGGGATGGAACTGCCGGCGCATGTGTTGTGCCAGTAGTATCTTTGTATGTACCCGGTAGCTCGTAGCCATGAAAAAACCATTCCTTTTCCACACAGTGGAACATCTGCAGGGTGATTTCAAATTGTTAGAAGTATACCCACTGCTCCGCCAAAAGTCAAGGGTAAAGTAAAAATTGGATAGTGCAACTACGAGACGCTGAGGACGGTGACGTCAAAAATCAGGGTCGAGTTGGCGGGGATGGCCTGGTTCGCCTGAGAACCGTAGCCAAGGGAGGGGGGAATGATCAGACGGCGTATTCCACCCACCTTCATGCCGACCAGGCCTTCGTTCCACCCCTGGATCACCTGGGCCTGCCCCAGCGGTGTCACAGAGAAAGGCTGAGCTCCGCGGTCATAGGAACTATCGAATTTCTTGCCAATGCTCTGCAGCCAGCCCGTGTATTCAACCGAGACGGTGCTGCCCGTCTTGGCCACCGCGCCGCTGCCGACTTTCAGATTTAAACATTGCAGCCCATCAGCGTTTTTGGCCGGCGACCCGCTGACCGCTGGCGGGCTGCTCGGGCCTGCTTTGGGAGTCGAGTCATAGGCCGCGGGAACGGAGGATGCAGCCGCGCAGGTGGGACCAATGGGCGCAGAGGCAGTGGCGGTGGCAACGGCTGAGACATGCCTTGCCGCCGCACTTGCGGCATCTTGCGCCTGAATACGTTGAAATTGCCAGTAACCTAAGCCAGCCGCAGCTATAAGTACTACGGCAATAATGGCACTCGTCCATATACGCTGGCGTCTTCTACGCCGCGCCAGGCGCATCAGGCGCTCCTGCTGGCGCTGTCCGGGCCGATTTGATCGCTGTGGTGTATTTTTTTGCCCTTTGGCAGTTTGTGTCATTGTACAATCTCTCCTCGCATGGTCTTCGATTAATGGCACGAAGAGGGTAACATATAGGAGTGATTATGGCAAGAGTCGACATTTTTTATGTAGCTATGTTAAAATAGATTCCAATTCAACGTCTGGCTCTACAGGTGTCTCTTGTGCAACATCTTCATATCGAACTGCCCCTTACTTTTGGACGCGCTGGCCTGACGTCGCCAGTTAGATAAAGGAGCGACTATGCCCCAGGGTTATATACGTTATCCCCATATCCATAAGGATCAGATTGTATTTGTGGCAGAGGATGACCTCTGGCTCACCACGAGCGCGGGGGGACGTGCAGAGCGCCTGACGGCCGGCGTGGGTGAAGTGAGCCACCCTCGTTTCTCAGCGGATGGATGGCACATGGCCTTTGTTGGACATGAGGAGGGTCCGCGGGAAGTATACGTCATGTCGGCCTCCGGCGGACCCGCGCGCCGCCTGACGTTCCAGGCGGCCAGCTGCAGCGTCCTGGGTTGGTCCAGGCAACAGCCGGACCAGTCCGGGCAACAGCCGGACCAGTCCGGGCAACAACCGGACTCCACGCCTGTCGGCGGGGAAATCCTCTACGCCAGCAATGCCGGCCAGTACACTCCCAGGTTCCAGACAATCTTCGCGCTTCATCCAGCCGGGGGGCTTCCGCGGCAGCTACCCGTCGGAATGGCCAACGCCATTTCATACGGAGCGGCTGGCGGTGTAGTGATTGGTCGCAACATACGCGAGCCTGCGCACTGGAAACGCTACCGCGGAGGCACGATTGGCCACCTCTGGTGTGACATAAATGGAAGCGGGAAGTTCAGGCGTCTACTCGATGTGCAGGGAAATATCGCCTCTCCTTGCTGGATTGGGGAGCGCATTTACTTCCTATCCGACCATGAAGGGATCGGAAATGTCTACTCGTGTACGCCGGCGGGAGAAGATATACGCCGCCACACGGACCACCAGGACTTTTACGCGCGCAACCTGGCAAGCGATGGGCAGCGCCTGGTCTACCATGCGGGCGGGGATCTTTACCTGTTTGATCCTGGCGTTGAGCGTACGCGGCGCATTCAAGTTGAGCTGCCGAGCCTGCGCACGCAGCTCAACCGCAAATTCGTGGCGGCGGGCAGATTTCTCAATTCTTACACGCTCCATCCTCATGGACATGCCGTGGCCCTGACAACCCGGGGGAAGGCCTTCACGATGAGCAACTGGGAGGGACCGGTGCTGCAGCATGGCGAGCGCGATGGCGTGCGCTACCGGCTGCTGGAGTGGTTAAACGATGGCAAGCGCCTGGTAGCTATCAGCGACCAGCTGGGGCGAGAGGCGCTGGTCATCTTTGATCCTGACGAGGCAAGCGAGCCGCGCATGCTGGAGCATATCGAGTTTGGACGGGCGATCACCATGGCGGTTTCTCCGACCGCCGATCTCGTCGCTATTACAAATCACCGCAATGAATTGATATTTGTGGATATAGAGAACGCCACCGCCAGAAGCGTTGATCGCAGCGAGTATGAACGCATCACCGATATCGCCTGGTCACCTGATGGCAGCTGGTTGGCCTACAGTTTTGCCAATACACTGCAGACATGCGCCATCAAGCTCTGTCACGTGGAGAGCGGCCAGACGACCCTGGCGACTTCACCGGTTTTGCGAGATGTCGCTCCATCTTTTGACCCCGATGGGAAATATCTCTACTTTTTAGGTCACCGCACGTTCAACCCCGTCAAGGACAACTTCCAGTTTGAGTACAGCTTTCCGCGGGGGGTAAGGCCCTACGCCATTATGCTAAGGAACGATCAGCACTCGCCCTTCACGCCCGCGATCAAGGACCCGCAGGACAAGGAGAGAGACAAAGAGGAGGCTGGCCCGAAAAAAGCTCGCTCCGAGGGAGACGAAAACGGGGCCAGGCAGGAAGGGGACGGCACTGCTGCGACCGGAGATAGCGCCGGGCAGGGAGATGCGCACCGCCGGCCAGCTCTGATCATTGACCTGGAAGGCATTACCGCGCGCGCCCTGCCTTTTCCTGTTGGAGAGGGCCGCTTTAGCGATGTACGAGGCATCAAGGGCAAAGCGCTGCTGCTTGGATTTCCCATCGAGGGCACCATTCATAGCGACGGGCACCATTTTGCGCCACGCGGCAGCATCTACAGCTATGATTTCGAGGCGCTCAAATACGAGTGGCTCGTGGAGGGCGTCAGCAGCTTTGATATCTCCCGTGATGCTAAATCGCTGCTATATCAATCGCATCACCGCCTGCGCGTGCTTAAGGCGGGGGAGAAGCCTCCCAAGGTAAAATCCCGCGAGCCCAATCGCGAGAATGGCTGGCTTGACCTGCACCGCGTAAAAGTTTCTGTACAGCCGGCTGCTGAATGGAAACAGATGTTTAATGAGGCGTGGCGGCTGCAGCGAGAGCATTTCTGGGCTGAAGATATGGCGGGCATAGACTGGCAGGCCATCTACGAGCAATACAAACCGCTTGTTGAGCGGGTAAGCTCGCGTTCAGAGCTCTCAGACCTCTTCTGGGAGCTGCAGGGCGAGCTTGGGACCTCGCACGCCTATGAAAGGGGAGGTGAGTATCGCCAGGGACCGCATTATCAGCAGGGCTTCCTGGGCGTAGATTGGAGCTACGATGTCGAGCAGCAGCGCTATCGCATCGCGCGCATCGTGCAGGGAGAACCATCCGACGCTCACGCGACTTCCCCGCTCAACATGCCCGGTATCCATGGCAAAACGGGCGATGCCGTTGTGGCCATCAACGGGCAGCGGGTGGAGGCTGGACGCAGCCCGCAAGAGCTGCTGATCAACCAGGCGGATGTCGAGGTACAGCTGACAATTGAGGATGGCGAGAGCCGCGAGAAACGGGTCGTCACGGTCAAGGCCCTGGCTGAAGAAAGGACCGCGCGCTGTCGAGAATGGATAGAGGCCACCCGTCAGAAGGTCCATACCCTTTCGCGCGAGCAGGTGGGCTACATCTATATACCGGATATGGGGCCCGGGGGCTATGCGGAATTTCATCGCGGCTATCTGACCGAATTTGACTATCCGGCCCTGTTGATCGATGTGCGTTGGAATGGGGGTGGCAACGTCTCGGGGCTGTTACTGGAAAAGCTCGCGCGCCGACGCCTCGGCTATGATTTTCCTCGCTGGGGCCGGCCGCTTCCCTACCCCGTTGAGTCCCCTCGCGGCCCTATGGTAGCGCTGACAAACGAGCATGCTGGTTCAGACGGGGACATGTTCTGCCATGCCTTCAAGCTCATGGAGCTGGGGCCGTTGATCGGCATGCGTACCTGGGGGGGCGTCATAGGCATCTCGCCCAGCCACAGGCTGGTTGACGGAACCAGTACCACCCAGCCTGAATTTGCCTTCTGGTTCAAGGACGTTGGGTGGAACCTGGAGAACTATGGGACGGATCCTGATATCGAGGTTGATATCGCGCCACAGGACTATGTTCAGGACATCGACCCGCAACTTGAGCGAGCTATCGCGGAGGCCATGCGCTTTATCGCGGAGCACTCCTACCTGGAGCCCAGGCCAGGAGAGCGGCCCCGGCGCGGCAGAGAGCCGCGCTAGACACCGCCTGGCCGGCCGCCATCGTCTCGCGAGCGGCCGGCAGAGACCTTTTTTCCCCGCACCCATGTCTGGATAATCACCCCGGCCGATGCGCCGAAGCAGAGTACATCCAGGAAGTCTTCCGCCGTCCAGCCCATGAGCGCGGGATGCCTGACATCCACCGCGATAAAGTCGGCGACCATCCCCCGGGCCAGGACACCCGCCTGCAGCCCCAGGGCCGCGGCCCCCAGCCGGGTGCCGTAGTCCAACAACAGCGGCCCCGGGGACGCCATTTCATCAGCGACCAGCACACGACGCCGTTGATAGCGCATACGCGCGGAATACTCAGCCCAGCGCAGCTCCTCAAGCGGGTCAAGGCGCGTATTGCTATCCGAGCCGATCGTCAAGGGGACACGAGCCGCGAGCAGTTCCGCGTACGGGGCAATACCATCACCCAGGTCGCCTTCGGTGGTCGGACAGACGCATACGCTGGCGCCGCGCTGAGCCAGCAGGTTGATCTCTCCTCCGCTGGCGTGGGTGGCGTGCACAATGGTGGTAAGAGGACCAAGGGCGCCACAGCGATCTATCAGTTCCAGCGGGGTACATTGATAGGCGACGCGGCACTGCTCGATCTCAGCCCTCTGCTCATCGGCGTGGATGTGCAGGGGCAGGCTGTGCGCGCGGCTATAGTCTGCAATGGCCCGCAACCACTCCTGCGGGACGGCACGCACGGAGTGGGGCGCGACCCCCACGGGTAGGCCCTGGACGCGCAGGGCTTCAACACGCGCCAGGTAGGCGTCAACCGAGGCATCGCAGAAGCGGCGCTGGCTCTCCGTGGGCGGCTGCTGAAAACCCGCCTGGGCATAGGCCGTCATCAGCAGGACAACCCGTATGCCGGCGTCCTGGCCGGCGCGCACAATGGCCTCCGCCATCGCGTTCGCCTCGGCGTATGGCTCTCCGGAGGGCTGGTGATGGACATAATGGAACTCTCCAACGCTCGTATAGCCCGCCGCGAGCATCTCACGATAGGTGGCCAGGGCCAGGGTATAGAGGCTCGCGGGCGTTAACTCGCGCGCCCGGGCGTACATGGCGTTGCGCCATGTCCAGAACGTGTCCCGTTGCTCCAGGGGACGGTGCGTGTGACCGCGCAGGGCGCGCTGGAAGACATGGCTATGCACATTCACAAAACCAGGCAGCAGCGCGATACCGGGCAGGGCCTCGATCTCAGCGGCCGCTCCCTGCTCTCCAGCATCCACGCGCGCTGTGAGCGAGGCGATACGGCCGTCCTCCGTGATGGCAATGAGCATACCGGCCCGCAGGCCGGCAGGCGTATATATATACTCAGGGGCGAGGTATTTCATTGTCTAAAGGCTCCTCACGCTCATGTTGTTCCTGGCCTAAGTTTATCCTAACTGGCGCCAGCATCCTCTGCCGGCGCAGGAGAGTCAGGCCCAGGGTCAGGGCGAGCGTGCCTATCCTGCTGCTGAGCATATTTTTTCTCGGCCAGCAGGCGCGCCAGGACGGGAAAGGCGGTTATCGCCATGGCCGTGCCAACCAGGAGTGTAAATGCAATGAGATTTGCCTGCGGCCCGGCAAAGCCTGGGTAGGGGAACAGAAAATATGCCAGGCCCGCGCCCAGCATAAGTGGTAGAAGCGTGGCAGTGAGAGTAGTAAGCGTAGCGATACGGCTCTGGCGCAGCATCAGGTGTGTATCCAGGCGTGCTCCTATACAGAACATATAGAGTATCAAGCCGATATCGCCGAGGGTCTGCAGGGTTGGCAGTGAGCCGCCTGGAAAGAGCCAGGCTTTAAAAGCAGGCAGCAGTAGACCTAACACTGAAGGTCCCAGGGCCAGCCCGGCCAGAATTTCACCAATGACCCATTGCTGGCCAATACACCTGCACAGGTAGCCACAAAGCTGCACGGTCAGCAGGATGACGATCAGTTGGAGCAGTATTTGTCCCGTCAGCATCTCTCCACCTTGCTGCCTTTCATGTTAGCGAGCGCTCCTTCTCTCACATTAGCCGGCATGCCCACGCGACCATTATGCCAGGCTGTTGTGGCCTGCTTACGCCAGGGGGACTTTATATTGCCTGGCCGCGCGATCCACAGCCAGGCAAACAAGCTATTTGCTGCGCGACAACACTTGCGCTACTGGCTGTTCAAACTGCTGTAGTGAGCGGTTGAGCGCGCTGAGCACCGCCTTCACCGAGGCGACTTCAATATTCGTGTCCACGGCCGCGCCAAAAAACGACATGTCCGGCTCCACTTCGATCTGGATGTACGCTACAGCCTGCGCATCCGCTCCCTGTCCAAGCGCGTGTTCGTCATAGGAGAGGACCCTGAAGTCTGCCATCTGCCCCTCGTTGAGGGCTAGCACAAAAGCATCGATAGGCCCGTTGCCGCGGGCGCGCAGCTCGCGCGTATTCCCGTAACTGGAGATGCCAGCGACGCACTCAAAACTTGTTGAGCCGTCGTGATTCACGATCGTCGCGGTACGAAATGCATCCAGCGCCAGCGGCCCGTCGCGCAGCAGGTATTCCTGCTCAAAGGCTTCGAAGAGCTGCGCGCTCGCAAGCTCTGCGCCGCTGGCATCCGCCAGGTTTTTAATGATCTTGCCAAATTCGATATGCATGGCCTTGGGCAGGCGGTAGCCAAATTCCGCATCCATCACATAGGCTACACCGCCTTTGCCCGATTGCGAATTGATGCGTATGATGGCCTCATACGAACGACCAATATCCTTGGGGTCAATCGGGAGGTAAGGCACTTCCCACAGGGCGCCCGCCGCCGGATCCTGCGCCATCATCCCCTTATTAATCGCATCCTGGTGCGAGCCGGAGAACGCAGTGAAAACCAGCTCCCCGGCATATGGCTGGCGCGCGGGAACCGTCATGCGCGTGCACTTCTCGTAGACAGCCTGAATCGCCTCAATATCGCTGAGCTCCAGGCCCGGGTCGATGCCCGACATATACATGTTGAGCGCTACCGTGACGATGTCGACATTGCCAGTGCGCTCACCATTGCCGAAGAGCGTCCCCTCCACACGCTCGGCTCCTGCCAGCAGGCCCAACTCTGTCGCGGCAACCCCCGTGCCGCGGTCATTGTGCGTGTGCAGGCTGATGATGACGCTCTCACGGTCGCGCAGGTGGCGGCAGAACCACTCAATCTGGTCCGCATGTACGTTTGGAGTGGCAATCTCGACCGTCTCTGGGAGATTCAGGATCATTCTTTTCTCCGGCGTTGGCTGCCAGATGTCAACGACCGCTGCGCAGATCTCAAGCGCAAAATCGACCTCGGTCAGGGCAAAGCTCTCCGGTGAATACTGGAAGGTTATCTCCGTCTCAGGCAGTCGCGGCACCCACTCCTTCACCAGCCTGGCGCTGCGAGTCGCGATTGCAATAATATCGGGTTTCTCCAGGCCGAAAACCACGCGACGCTGCAGCGGATCCGTCGAATTATACAAGTGAACGATCGCCTTCTTTGCCCCGCGTATCGCTTCAAAGGTGCGCGCGATTAATTCTTCACGCGCCTGCACAAGCACCTGGATAGTCACATCCTCAGGGATAAGGTCCTCCTCGACGAGCCGGCGTACAAAATCAAACTCGGTCTGAGAGGCCGAAGGAAAGCCGACCTCGATCTCTTTGAAGCCAACACCCACCAGGAGCTGGAACATCTCCAGCTTCTCTTCCACGCTCATGGGGATAGGAAGCGCCTGGTTGCCGTCACGCAAATCAACACTGCACCAGATTGGCGTGGCCGCGATGGAACGCGAGGGCCACTCACGATCGGGCAGATCGATCGGTGGAAAGGGCTGATATTTCGTGATGGGCCCCTTTTGCATACCACCACGTTTCTTTGTACACGAAAACACATCTTTCCTCTGCATGGGAGAACTCCTTTTTCATCATAATGCTATCTTGGATACCCCGGCCAGGATGTTTTGCAATAAAAGTAAAGAGGACCTCTCGCTTGGGGAGGTCCTCTTCAGGCTATCTTCTCTAGTCTATCCGGCTTACTGCATCGCCTTCTTGAAACCCCCTATGCCGTATTTATGGTCCGCTCCATTGCAGGCCCTACCAGACTCGTGAGCGCCGTAAGTCCGGTAAGGCCCGTAAGGGTAAGGCTAAGGAGCGCCATAAAACCTGCAAGCGACAGCGCAAGAAGATGGTGCAACGCACATAAAAAAACCGACGCTGACACGTCGGTTGCAGGAATCGCGCTGTTCACGGCTACAGATACGTCTACACCAGCCACAGGCACGCAAATACTGCAGGGCACATTCTCAATGCACCGCTGGCCAGCATGCCTGTCTGCCTGCATCGCGTTTGACATTATCAGCATTTTCTCAACTCCGCGCAATTCCTGCTCGCAAGTTATTCGCGACGACGTTACGTTTCACTCTTATTGCGAGGATACATTACCAATGAAGTGTTTGTCAACATCTATGCTTGTATCTGCGCTTATTTCAAGCCCGCGAACAGCCTCAGGCTGAGAAAAGCGCCTTCTGCTGCTGGTGGAATGGCGCCAGGCCAGGCTATCTCGCGCCATCATACCTCCACGGCATACTTCACATAGATTGCGCTTCCCTATACTTTGTATTTCGTGCGCAGTCCCTTGATCCAGTTGCTCTGCTTCGCTGAAGGGCTAAAGGTGTTTTTTTGCAGGCGCTTGTGCATATCATCGATGAACTGGCGCTCCTGCAGGCTGACGGCCGAGTTGGCAGGATCGAGGCTGGCAAAGAGATGCTTGAGCTTCTGCACGTGCAGGCGCAGCACCTGCACCTCCGCCTCCGGCAGGGCATTGTGAGCCTCGGCTACGCTCGCAGCCTGCCACTCCTGATAGGCCTCCTGGTCGCCATTCCAGGCCCCCAGGCCAGCCAATTCATCGGCGCGTTCATTCAAATCATGGCCGGCATGACCGCGCACCCACTCAAAGACAGGCGCGACAGGGCGACGCCTCAGCAACATGCGATACAGGGACCACAGATCGGGATTGGCCTTCATCTGATAGACGCCTGTGGCAACCTTGATCGTGTATTCGCTGTCACTGTAGATTTTAAGGGGATACTCGGCCGGGGCGATGCTCAATACGGCCAGCACAGCCGTGATCTCGGCGCGATTATTGGTGGTGGTGGGAGAGCGAGGAATATGTCCATAACATTCGATACGGGCAGCATCGGCGGGCCTGGCGATACTGCCCGTGACGGCGCCGGCGGCCAGCAGGATAGCGCTCCATCCCGCCGGCCCACCGGGATCTTTGATACAGGCTCCGTCTGTATAGGCCACAACACCCTGGCTATCTAGCATTGAGCGCACGGTATCGACATACACACCGCGCAAAGCGTCCACGAGCGAACGCCACTCTAATGAATCTTCTGCCTTTTGCACAAGTACTCTCCGCTAGCGCACATATTACAAAAGTGACATCTCCCCATAGCTAAAGCTAGGGGCTTCCCACTCTCGCGAGTAGGCTTTTCTGTTTCATCGGGCGTTGCGCAGAAGGTTTTCACCGTCGGTGTCTTACACGGCCTCCTTCAGACCTGACTTCCCGCGAGCCCCGCGGTAGATGCGAGACCGGAGCCCCGACTTACTACAATCTATACGATCAAGCGTGGGCAAAGTTGCAAGAGTCCCAGCCTCTCCGCTCCAAACAAGGACTCGCTTACATCCCTAGCCCTCAAGGGCAGGGTCTTACGCTCGGGTGATAAAAAACATGGATCCTCGCGCGAGCTCGCGCGAGGATCCAGGCTCAATTTGTTCGCCTCAACACAGCGCGGCTAGAGGATCGCGTTGACGGCTTCGACAATATGGTGCGCGCTGATGCCCGCCTCCTCCATGAGTTCAGCGGGAGTGCCCGAACCGGGCATTGACTCCACCGCCAGTTTGACGACCTGGGGCAGGGTACCGTCGCGTTTGGTGAAAACATCCAGCACAGCATCACCAAGACCACCCTCGGGCCAGTGGTCCTCGACAACGATGAACTTGTTACCCGCCTCTTCGGCGGCCGCTAGCAGGGTCTCCTCATCGATTGGTTTGACCGAATAGGCATCGATGACGCGCACGTTCACGCGCCGGTCCTGCAATTGATCGTATGCCTTCAAGGCCTCGTGTAGTGTAATGCCCGCGGCAACGATCGTCAGCTGGTCGTTCTCAGATTGACGCAGGACCTTACTGCCGCCGACCACGAACTGTTCGTCAGGGCTATAAAGCACGGGCGTCTTTTCACGCGTGGTGCGTATATAGACAATCCCGGAGTGATCGGCCATCTGCGCAACCAGTTGCGCCGTCTGATTGGGATCGGATGGATAGAGAACGGTGCTGCCAAAGACCGCCTGTAGCATGGAGAGGTCTTCGAGTGCCATCTGCGAGGGTCCATCTTCACCGATCGATACGCCGGCATGCGAGCCCGCAAGGCGAATATTCGCGCGCGAGATGGCGGCCATGCGAATGAAGTCATACGCGCGCGAGAAGAATGCCGCGAAGGTCGAAGCAAAAGGAATCTTGTCCCGCACGCTCATGCCTACGGCGGCGGCAACCAGCTGCTGCTCGGCGATATACATCTCGAAGTAACGATCGGGGTAGGCCTTGGCAAATTCCTCGGCATAGGTCGAGTTACTCACCTCGCCATCCAGGCCGACCACGTCGGGATTAGCGGCGCCCAGGGCCTTTAAGGCATCGCCATATGCCCTGCGTGTGGCAACGGCGTCCTTAACGTCGTAGTGCGGCAGCTCTACAGCCTTCTTCTCGGGCTCCCTGGCGGGTTGAGCGGCCGCCGGCTTCTGAACAGGGTAGGTTGTGCTGCGAAGCGGATTCAGTTCTTTGATGGCCTGCTCTTCCTGCTCCTTGTTGAGGGCTTTACCATGCCACCCCTCTTTATTCTCCAGGAAGGAGACACCCTTACCCTTCACGGTCTTGGCGACAATCACTGTAGGAGAGCCATTTGGCTGGGCAGCCCGGGCAAAGGCCTGATTGATCTCCTCGTAATTGTGTCCATCAATAACGATCGCATTCCAGCCGAAGGCCCTGGCCCGCGCCTCGTACGCGCCGGTGTTCCACCCCAGCTCGGTTTCACCACTCTGGCCCAGGCGGTTGACATCAAGAATGCCCACCAGGTTGTCAAGCTTGTAATGTGAAGCGTGATCAAAGGCTTCCCAGATGGAGCCCTCTGCCATCTCGCTGTCACCCAGGAGCACCCAGACATGATACGGCAGTTTATCCAGGTATTTACCGGCCAGGGCAATACCAACCCCGATCGGCAGGCCCTGTCCCAGTGAACCGGTCGCGACGTCTACCCACGGCAAGGCCGGAGTAGGGTGACCCTCAAGACGGCTGCCAAACTTACGTAGCGTCAACAGCTCCTCGTCAGTAATGGCGCCCGCCGCCTTGTACATCGAGTAGAGTAAAGGCGAGGCATGCCCCTTGGAGAAGATAAGGTGGTCGTTGTTGGGGTTCTTGGGATTGTCGAAGTCGTAGTGCAGATAGCTTGTCATCAATACCGACATCAGGTCCGCGGCCGACATGGAAGAGGTGGGATGGCCTGAACCTGCTGCCGTTGTACTGCGTATACTATCTACCCGCAACTGCTGGGCCAGATTTGTCCACTGCTGCACCTGGGTATCAGATTCGGTTATAGTCATATGTTCTCCTCTTACTTCTATGCTCAAAATTTACGATGTTAGCATTTGAGTCTCCTTCATTGTAGAATATGTTACAAAGAACGGCAAGTTTTGCTGTATAAAGGAAATATTAGTCGGAATTCGTCTCTGTCATGCATCAATCAGGCCAGAGAACACAAGGGAAGCAGAGAGAGTAGATGCAAAAAACACGCAGAGCAATTGTCATACATAGCCCGCATTCTGGCAGAGCCAACAAGCTTGCAGAGGCAATTCGGCACCTTCAGGCGTGTGGTGTGGAAATAGTTGAGTCTACTTCGATCGCCAGCCTGGATGAGCTGGCTCCCCAGGGGAATACCTGGCGCGAGAACGGCATAGATGTCGCGCTCGCCGCCGGCGGCGACGGGGTAGTGGGGGGTGTGATCACGCATATAGCAGAGAGCGGACTTCCGCTTGGCATCATACCCCTGGGAACATCCAACGACATAGCTCGTACCCTGAACATCCCGCTTGACCTTGCCCAGGCAGCCGCCGTCATCGCCAGCGGCAAAGAGATCAGCATGGACGTTGGTGAGGGCCAGCCGGCGGAGCAGGCTCCCCACCAGGCTATTTCGCATCCACATGGCCCTGTTACGTCACAGGTCTCGCGTCAGAAACACGCCTACTTCGCGCATACATTGACAGTCGGGCTGAACGTCCAGTTTGCGCGCCTGGCCACCAACGTGGCCACACGCCAGCGTTTTGGGCGCATGACGTATCCCCTCGCCGCCGTAGAGGTGCTGACGCAGCACAATCCCATAGATACCACTCTCACTTTTGAGGGACTGGCACACCCACAGCAAGCCACGCCACAGTCGCCACATCCGGACGAACACCTACCTTTACATTGTCGCGCGCTGCAAGTCGCCGTTATCAACGCGCCACTCTTCGGTGGTCGCTTTCAATTTACCATACCCTCTGCGTCTATCAACGATCGCCTGCTGGACATCATCGTCTTCGAGGAGGCCGATGTCGTAAGAAACATTGCTGCAACAATTTCGCACCTGATCGACCCGCGTCAACAGGTCTTGCCTCAGAACGGCCAGACAGGCCACCATCCCGCGGATTTATCCCACCTGCCAGGTATTCACCATATCCAGGCCCAGCAGACCAGGATTACAACCAATGCCGATCCACAGGATATGACGCTGGATGGCGAGGTGAGAGGCCAGACGCCGGCAATTGTACGCGTGGCGAACGAGCCCCTGCGGATACTGGTCCCTGGATCGTAGTGAAGGGAAGAGCGATGCGCGTTGTTTCTTTACTTGCCAGCGCAACCGAGATGATCTACGAGCTGGGCTGTGGCGACTCGCTGGTAGGACGCTCACATGAGTGCGATTACCCGGGGCAGGTGCTCTCACTGCCGGTGGTCAGCAAGGTGCAAATCGATACCACTACGAGCAGCGCCCAGATCGATGCCCAGATTAAACAGCTTGCCCGGCTGGCCCCGGAGCCACTGGACACGGCCCTCAAGGCATTGAGCATCTACGCGATCGACGTCGCACACCTGCAGGCCCTGCGGCCTGATATCATTTTTACCCAGACACAATGCGAAGTCTGCGCGGTAAGCGAGCATGACGTCATGCGGGCTATTGAGCACCTGACGGGCTTCCAACCTCGCGTCGTCTCCCTTGCCCCTCACCAGCTGGCCGATGTCTGGCAGGACATATTGCGCGTTGGCAGCGCCCTCGGGCGCGTCACACAGGCAGAACGGCTGGTGCATAGCTATAGACGGCGGCTGCATGACCTGCAGGCAGCTCTACCCCCCTCCACTGGAAGACCGCGGGTTAGCGTGCTCGAATGGCTCGATCCACTCATGGCCTCCGGCAACTGGACGCCCGAGCTCATTCGCTACGCAGGCGCGGAAAACGTTTTTGGCGAGGTGGGTCTGCATTCCCCCTGGCTGAGCTGGGAAGAGTTACAGGCCGCGGACCCGGATATCCTTGTCCTCTCACCCTGCGGTTACTCACTCGAACGTACGATGGTCGATGTGCCACTTTTGCAGCAACATCCCACATGGTCGTCGCTGCGCGCAGTGCGGGCGGGGCGTGTCTACGCCATCGACGGCAACCAGTATCTCAACCGCTCAGGACCCAGGCTGGTGGAATCAGCAGAGCTGCTCGCAAAAGTCGCCTGGGGCGAGCGGATCGGGGTAAAGGTCGACCCGCAGGCCTGGAAACACATCGCCTGAGCGGTAGGTAGGTAGGTAGCAAAAAACTCCGCGCCGGCGCGGAGTTTTTTGCTACCTACCTACCCGCCTCCCGGATCAGGGATGCTCCGTTCTTGGCGCCAGGACCCAGAAAAGTCCCGCGATCATGACTACGAAGACAAGCATCAACAGGCCCATTAACGAGTCAACCAGGTCCGACAGGTTCCACTGGAAGACCGCGGCAAGGATAAAGATAAGCGCCAGGAGAATTCCCAGGACGGGCAGAATGAGCAGAGCCTTTGAACGCGAGCCGGGCGTGGCGGGAGTTGGACGCGTCGCAGGCTGCATATACTCCAGATCTGAATCGAGTGGCTCCATGAACGACCTTTCTAATTGGTACAAGTGCAGGCGCGCGCACGCTACACCATTGAAGTGACATCTCCCCATAGCTAAAGCTAGGGGCTTCCCACTCTCGCGAGTAGGCTTTTCTGTTTCATCGGGCGTTGCGCAGAAGGTTTTCACCGTCGGTGTCTTACACGGCCTCCTTCAGACCTGACTTCCCGCGAGCCCCGCGGTAGATGCGAGACCAGAGCCCCGACTTACTACAATCTATACGATCAAGCGTGGGCAAAGTTGCAAGAGTCCCAGCCTCTCCGCTCCAAACAAGGACTCGCTTACATCCCTAGCCCTCAAGGGCAGGGTCTTACGCTCGGGTGATAAGCAGTGATGCGATGACAGTCAAATACGCTTAAACGTTGCTGCTAACCAGTGCAAATACAAAGATCAGTTTTCCAGGCGACATTGCGCCTTCAGGCCATATTATAGCCCCAGTTCGCCTGTAACGCAACTGCTCTGCGCCCAGTCTCCCAAAAACCTAAAAAAAAACGGCCCGCGAGGCCTAGGCAACGAAAATTTGCGTGGCAACAGACCAGCTAACGGGATCGGAATGTGGAGAGGAGGAAGACTGATCGAGAACTTCGCAAATATCAGGCAGGGATCGGAACTTATTGAGGTAACGCCGCAATTCAAACGCACTCAGCTGATACATAGCATCATCAACGGTGGCAGCAATCCGGCCTTCAGCTATTGCGCTGCACAGATCGCCAAAGGTTGGGGTACGGTCAGCCATGGGACAACCTCCCTACAAAATATTGTGACTACTATGACTCTCAACAGTATCGAGTCAGCTCACAAACGACTGCTGTCTCTACTGCGTACACGTGCGCAGGGACGGTAACGTTTCGTTCAGTTACACCAGCAAAAACAAAAAGGGCAAGCTTTTTATTTCCGCTGCCGGCGACAGACAGCTAAAGCCAGCGAATTCATCACTCCTCTTCTGCAAAATCAACTGTTTCTTTGTCATCCAACAGGCCTGATATAGGATCAATATACATCATTTGCCGGCTTAGGTCAATCTGCTTAATCACATCCCTGATCGCAGGCACAAGTATCTGTTTGCCATCTGGCGCCTTCACAACATAAACATCATTGCTGCCCGTTACCATAATATCTTCGATGGCGCCAATTTCACGTCCGCCTAACGTGCGCACCCGCAGGCCAAGGATATCGTGCTGGTAATAAGAGTCGGGTGGAAGTTGCGCCAGCTGGCTCAGAGGAATAGTCAGGTCAAAGTTACGCAGACCTTCGGCGGTATTGGCGTCTTCGATCCCCGCCAATTTCAGCACCACCATTTCGCCCTTATACGGGCGAACGCTTTGAATGAGGCGACGGCTATGCTCGGGTCCAAGGTGGACGGCCGCGAGTGTGGCAAAGCGGTCGGGAATGTCGGTCAACGAGCGCACTTTAAGCTCGCCGCGTACGCCAAAAGGGGCTACCACTTTCCCAATAGTAGCCCATTCTGTTGTGTGATGTTCCGACACGATTGCTTCCCTCTATAGTATCTCTAATGAGGTATGACGCCCTTCCCGCGCGCCTCCGGCTCGCAGCAGCGTGCGCATGGCGCGGGCCACGCGGCCCTGACGTCCAATCACTTTTCCAAAATCATCCGCTGCCACGTGTAGCTCTAGAACCAGGGCATTACGGTCATTGCGAATTTCACGCACCTGCACGGCGGATGGATCATCAACCAGGGACTGAGCGATATACTCAACCAGTTTACGCATACTAACCCCACCCTTATGCTAGAAAGCTCTTATTCGGTTGCAGCGCCTGACGTCGCGCCCGCGGAGCCAGTTTTGCTCAGCTCGAAACGCGCCAGCACTCCCGTGCGCCTCAACAGCTGAGCGACGGAGTCGGTCGGCTGCGCGCCATTTTTCAGCCAGCCCAGAGCCTTCTCTTCGTCGATATGGATCGCTGATGGCTCAACGCGCGGGTTATACCAGCCAATATTTTCAATGATACGGCCGTCGCGAGGAGAACGCGCATCGGCGACCACGACACGATAGCTAGGGGCCTTCTTCATCCCCATACGTTTTAAACGAATTTTTACAGCCATGCTTTCTTGATTTCACCTCTTCCCCTGGGGCCCGGTATGTGCCCGCACAAGGGTTCTGAATATTTCGTTCCAGCACATGCGAGCGCGACATACTGCGCCCCTGGATAACGGTTTACCTAGGATAGCATGCTGTATGAGATTTGTCAATGTCACAACATGGCTTAAGCTGGCGCCCCGAGAGACCTCAACCAGCTACAAGAGGCCAGCCCCGGCCCGATCTGCAACCACCGCCAGCTATCCCCCTGGTGGGGCGTCTGGCCCTATTGTATCCCCGGATCAACCGAGGAGCTGTCGTTGGCCGGCGCTTGCTTGAGGATCAACTGGTGCAGGCGGAGGAGCACGTGGTCATTATGGGCGGCTTGCCCATCGCCAGTCGCGCGCGCACAAACTTTGTGAAGCTGCAGCGCGTATAAATTGAATGTTAGCCTGAGCACTGTTGACATTCACTCCTTCTATGCTGTACTCTGACAATTGAGTTATCGAGCAACGCGGCGGGTAACGTAGTGGGTATCCGCCGCGTATTTTTTGCACCTGCGACGAGCCTTGACTCGCTCGTGCCGACCGTGATAGGTAGAGTCGCTTGCCAGCCTCAGCCTGCCCACGGGCAGGTCAGGGCAAGAGCGGATAGAAGGTGCCGGCAACAGCGGCACTAGTTTCAGCTAAGTAATAGATGGAGAGAAGCATGACGATTTCCGAACGTAAAGCTATCCCTATTCCCCAGGTAGAGCCGCGCGCAGCTATCCCGGCGCAAAATCTACGCATTCCGGGCCCCACGACCGTGCCGCCAGAGATACTGGCAGAGATGGCGCGTCCCATGATCAACCACCGGGGGCCGGAGTTCGCGGCTATCATGCGGCGGGTCAACGCGCGTTTACAGTACTTTTTCCAGACGACTGCGCCCATATTGACCTATGCTGCCTCGGGTACAGGTGGACAAGAAGCAGCTATCGTTAACCTCTTCTCTCCCGGCGAGCACGTGGTTGTCATTACCATCGGCTCCTTCGGCAATCGCCTGGCAAAGATCGCCGACGCCTACGGCCTGCAGGTCTCGCGCATCGAATTTCCCTGGGGGCAGGCCGCCGATCCCAACGTCGTGGAAGAACGGCTGCGGGCGCTGGCACCTTATCGAGGCGTGTTAATGACCCATAATGAGACCTCCACGGGCGTGACAAACGATGTTGAGACGCTGACCCGTGTCATACGAGGCGTGAGCCCTGATGCGCTGATCGCAGTGGACGCGGTAAGCTCGCTGGGCTGCGTACCGCTCGAAATGGATCTCTGGGATATCGATGTCGTCTTCACCGGCTCACAGAAAGGCTGGATGACGCCTCCTGGCCTGATGATGATTGCGCCAGGACCACGAGCCTGGGAGGCCAATATGACGGCCCGCCTGCCGCGCTTCTACTTCGACTGGGAGAGCTCACTTAAAAAGTTAGAGATCGGTCAACATCCAACCACCCCGCCCGTTTCACTCTTCTTCGCCCTCGACCTGGCGCTGGAGGAGATGCTGGCCGAGGGCCGCGACGCCATCTTCGAACGTCACCAGCGCATTGGCGATTATGTTCGCTGGCGCGCCAAAGATATGGACCTCACCCTGCTTGCCGACCATGACCGCGCCTCAAACACGGTTACCGCGATCGTCACTCCTGAGAGCCTCGATACAAAAGCTCTCCTCAAAAAGTTGCGCGAAGAAGATCATATCGTGCTCGCCGGCGGCCAGGAACAGCTCGAGGGTAAGATCTTCCGTGTGGGCCATCTGGGTTTCTTCCAGGAGGTCGAACTGGTAGAGGCGCTGGACAGGGTACAGGCGCGCCTAGCAGAATTTGGTTTTAAAAAGTAGCACAGAGAGAAAGATACAGCAAGCATGGCAGAGGTACAGAGTGAAGAGGGGGATTTGCCGCGCATCCTGATTACTGATCGCATCGCCCAGGAGGGAGTCGAGCTCCTGCGCAGCCAGCTCCCCTCTGCCCAGATTGACGAACGGCCAGGCCTGCAAACGCAACAGCTGCAGGCCATTATCGGGAATTATGTCGCGCTGATAGTGCGCAGTGAAACGCAGGTGACCGCTGATGTTCTGGCGGCGGCAACACGCTTAAAGATTGTGGGGCGCGCGGGCGTCGGAGTGGACAATATTGACACCGAAGCAGCCACACGCCAGGGAATCATGGTCGTCAACTCGCCCACGGGCAACATCGTTGCGGCGGCCGAGCATACGATAGCCATGCTCATGGCCCTGGCACGCCAGATTCCCGCGGCGAACGCGAGCACCAGAGCGGGCAAATGGGAAAAGAGCCGTTTTATGGGCGTCGAGGTGCGCAATAAGATACTGGGTATTATCGGCCTGGGGAAAGTTGGCACCGAGGTCGCACGGCGCGCGCAGGGGCTAGAAATGCAGGTTATCGCCTTTGATCCCTATGTCGGGCCGGAACATGCGCGCAAGCTTGGCGTAAGTATGCTAGGTATGGATGAAGTGCTCAGCCAGGCTGACTTCGTCACCCTGCATACGTCTCTGACCAGCGGCCCCAGCGGCACGCGCGACATCATCGGCGCCCGCGAGCTCCAGCTCCTCAAACCGACAGCGCGCCTGATCAATTGCGCACGCGGCGGCCTGATTGATGAAGAAGCGCTGCTAAACGCCCTCGATGAGCAGCGCCTGGCGGGTGCCGCGCTCGATGTCTTCAGTCAGGAGCCCATCCGCGACAACGAGGTCTTGCGGCAGCTGCTCGCCCACGAACGCGTCATCGCCACGCCACATCTGGGTGCGTCCACGCAGGAAGCCCAGATAGGCGTCGCCACGGATGTAGCTGAACAGGTCGTGACCGTTTTGCGTGGCGGTTTCCCGCGGGCCGCCGTCAATGCGCCATTGATCCTGCCTGAAACGCTGAAAGTGCTCCAACCCTATATGCGCCTGGTAGAACAGATAGGGCGCTTGTATACGCAATTGCAGCCCGGACCGCTCTCAAAACTTGAATTATCCTGCAGCGGCGAGATCGCCACGTATGACCTTCGACCGCTGCAGGCCGCCCTGATAAAAGGGCTGTTGGAGTCGATCTCGGATGCCCATGTCAACATGATCAATGCCAACCTGCTGGCAAAAGCATGGGGCCTGGAAATCCTTGAGCAGAAGAGTACCGTGCCGAGCGAATTCGCCAACCTCGTCACCCTGCGTATGTTGAACACGAATGGTCATGTGTCGTCCTTCGCCGGCAAACCCGGTTCCGGCGATGAATATGTGGAGACGTTGAGTGGCACCATCATGCAAGGTGAACCACGCATTGTCTGCGTCGGTCGTTACTGGACCGAATTTGTGCCGCAGGGCACGATTCTCTTCTGCCGCAACCCCGACAAGCCGGGCATGATTGGCAGGGTCGGCACAGTACTGGGCAAAGCCGGGGTTAATATCCGCCATATGGATGTGGGGCCGATCGTACGCGCACCTCGCTCATCTCCCCCTGACCAACAACCTCCCACTACAGCGCTGATGATCATCTCGGTGGATAACTCCATCCCATCCTGGGCCCTGGATGAGATTGGGGCTTCGGGAGATATCTTCGGCCTGACCATGGTCTCATTGTAACAAAGTTATGCTGTGGCGGAGTACAGGACTTGACACGCACTCCGCCACAGCATAATACAAACAAGCGCTTGTAAATTGACGTGACATGCAGCTTACTGTGCAACCTTGCGTGTTTTGAGACGTAAGTCGTCTGGAAGCACATCATATATGCTGCGTGTGTATGATGTAAGAAATCGATAAACTACACTGCAGATATTTCCTTGCGTACCGAAACGACTATGGATATGAGAGAGAAAGAAGAAGCACCTCCTATGACGACAGTGCTACGCGGAGGCGGAGAAGCCAGAATGAAAAAAAGGCCAACCATGCCAACCAGGGGCCAGGCAGGATTTGCCTTTGGCGTTCTCTTTGCCGTCAACATCCTCAACTACGCTGACCGTTATGTGCTATCAGCGGTCCTACCCAGCATCCAACGCGAATTTCACATGACCGATTTCCAGGGCGGCCTGCTTATCTCATCGTTCCTGCTTGTGTACGCCGTCGCTACACTGCCACTGGGGGTCTGGGCCGACAGGGGCGTGCGCAAAAACATTGTGGCGCTGTGTGTAGGGCTCTGGAGTAGCGCCACCGCCCTGGCAGGCTTTGCCCAGAATCTCTTCCAGTTATTCAGTATGCGCTCGCTTCTAGGCATTGGCGAGGCGGGCTACGCTCCCGCCTCTCTTTCACTGCTGGGTGACTTTTTCTCCAGGGACAGGCGCGGGCGCATCCTCTCCTACTGGTCGATCGGGACGCTGCTGGGCGCGGCGATCGGCGTCTCCCTGGGGGGGCGCGTGGCGGATACCCTAGGCTGGCGCTGGGCATTCTATCTCGTGGGCATTCCTGGTTTGATCGTAGCCTTTCTGGCCTGGCGCATCAAGGAGCCCCCACGCGGTGTCTTTGACAGGGTGAACCCGGCGAACGGGGAGATTGAAGGCGCAGAGGAACATGGCGACCATGCGCAAGAAGCACACAGCAACAAAAACTTCTGGAGTATCGCCGGCCAGCTGTTCCGCATTCCAACCTACTGGGTCCTGCTTGGCGCGCTGATCTTCAGTTTTTTTACCATTGGGGGCACATCGTTCTGGATTACAACTTACCTTGCCCGGGGCTTTGGCCTGTCATTGACGAAGGCGGGCTCAATCTCCGGACTGTTTTGGTGAGCAGCGGGCTGATAGGCACGCTAATGGGCGGCTGGCTGGCTGATTTTATGCAGCGGCGCTGGCCCCAGGGGCGCCTGTTCACCTGTATGCTTGGCTTCTTCATCGGCGCCCCGCTGGTTTTCATCGCGCTCTTAATTCATACGCTACCGCTCTTCATCGCGGTCTTTGTTGTGGCAGCTATCTCACTGAACTTCTGTACGGGCCCGCTCAATGCGGTCATTCAGGATGTAATTGCGCCGGGCATGCGCGCCACTGCTGTCGGCCTGGCGCTGTTGCTGGCCCACCTGCTCGGTGACGCTGCCGCTCCGACGGTCATCGGGCTGATCTCGACCAACTCATCCCTGGGTACAGCACTGCTGAGCACCGCTCCAGTATTTCTGTTCCTGGCAGGCCTCGTGTGCCTGCTTGGACTTCGAACAGTGGGGAAAGATATGCAGAGGATGCGAGCACAGCTGACGACCTACAATGCCTGATGCGCACGGGCCGGCAAACAAAATTAACAGGGCCTCCTCTGCGCAGAGGAGGCCCTGTTAATGGAGCGGGTTACGGGATTCAAACCCGTGATCTCAACTTTGGGAAAGTTGCATGTTATCACTACACCAAACCCGCATTTCAAGTGCTAACACAGCCGATTATAGTCGAAAGGCCGTCAATTGTCAAGAGGTTTGTACGCCAATGATGACTATCCCTTTTCCCGCTGCGGGGGTGTCGCCCCACCGCAAAAAATCTCCCCCTGTTACTGCTGGCTGCGGCCGGCGAAAAACGCGCATAAGAAAAGCCCGCCTCTGGAGTAGCAGGCTAAGCTTTCTTTTTCTGCTTATCTTTCTGGGCCTTGTAGTAAGACTTTGGCCTGGGGTGGCGCTCTGTATCAACATAGGCCGCCATGGTCGAGTCTTCGCGCGCCGCGACATCAGAGTCATCTCGCTCACTGATGAGCTCTTGCAGGTCATTGTAGACATTGTAATTGTCATGCGCCTCGGGCATCTTAAGCATATGGCGCAGCACACTGACCTGGGTAATATTGGTCTTGTCGTCTTTTGCCGCTTCAGTCCTATGCAAGAGCTTCTCTACAAGATCCATGCTATCATCATGTGCGCCAATGCCCTCCAGGCGCTCACGCACGATTAATAATTGCTGGTATAAGTTCATAGATGTTTCCTCCTGAGGGTGGAGTATATTTTCTACTCTCCCCCTGGTATGGTAGCATAGCGAACTTTATCCCGTCAAATGAGGATGACCAATATATGTTTCGCTTACTTATTTACCCCTCGCCCATATATTCAGGCAGAGCAATGGTAAAAGTGGCCCCTTCGCCAGGCAGGCCCCGACTGTCGACCCAGATGCGGCCGCGCATGGCCTCCACCAGCTGGCGGCAGAGATAGAGGCCAAGGCCCGCTCCTCGCTGGGCGCTATTCATCGCGCTGTCGAGGCGGACAAATTTGTTGAAGAGCCGCACCTGATCACTCACACCTATACCCGCTCCCTGGTCTCGCACAGCAATCGTCACAAAAGGGCCAGGCAAGGGAGACAGTTCTTGCTGTGAATTAGAGAATTTAGCAGCCAGCCGCTCGCAGAGCTCCGTCCCATCGACGCGGCCAGCGCTAATCGCGATAGGCGTTGTCGTGGGCGTATATTTGAGGGCATTGCCGACGATATTCAGCAGCACCTGGCGTAGACGCAGGTCATCCGCCAGTACAACGAGATCATCGCCAATCGCCACCTTTACTGGGCGCTGCTCACGCACAAGCGTTGGCTCGAGTATTTCCAGGATGATCTGCGCTGTCCTGAGCACGTGCACGGCTCCCAGGTTAAGCGTAACGCGATCTTGATCGATGCTGCTGGTATCCATGACGTTGCCGAGCAGCAGGACCAGCTCATCACACGCGCGGCGAGCATTATTGAGGAAGTTACTCTTCGCGCCTTCGTCGAGCACACTATCATAGCTGCTCAACAATTCGATGTAGCCCTGAATGGCCGTGAGAGGGGTGCGCAGCTCATGCGAGGCGGTCATCAGAAAATGATTTTTCAGGTGTTCAGATTCTTGCGCCTTATTCAGAGCATCGCGCAGCTCGGTATTCAAACGGGCGTTTGTGATCGCAAGGCCGGCCTGTACGCCAATCTCTTTCAGCATCTCGAGGTGGCGGGGCGTGTATACATACGCTTGATAGCTCTGGGCGGAGAGCATACCGATGGGTTCCTCACCATAGCGGATAGGAATATACAGAAAAGATTGCGCGCGGCGCTGGTTACCAATGAGGTCCTCATGGACGGGGTGATGCAGAAATGCGGCATATTCCTCGTGCGTGGGAAACATCCAGCCCAGCTCCTCTTGCATGAGCAGCTGGTGCGTTTGCTTATCGATGGAGGTATATTCATAAGCTGGATAGAGCACCTCCTCATCAACCAGGTAGTCCATGATCATGTTGTCGCTCGCGCGATAGTAACGAGTGATGAAGAAGGCATCGGCAGGCATGACGCGACGAACCTGTTCATAAATCGTCCGATATACGCTCTGGAGGTCGCGCTGCGCTTCAGGAGAGGAGAGCGCGCGGCCAATTTCAATCAGGGCCGCGCGCTCTTCGTTGCTCTGGCGCGCTTCCGCGTAAAGGCGGGAGCCCTCGATAACCACCGCCGCCTGGTTAGCGAATAATTCCAGCAGCACCATCGTCTCGACGGTCGGCCGCCGCTCATCGAGGGGGGCATCGGGCGCCAAAAAACCGAGCAGGGTGCCATCACCCGCGAGCAATGGAACGACCAGCATGTCTTCGGGCCGCCATCTAGCGTCAGGTGGAACGCTTTGAGCCTCAAAGGCCGCCGCGCGCGCGGACGTATCCACTACGAAGAAGCTGGCGATATACTCATCCTGCCACAGCGGGTCCTCGCCGGGGATAAAGTACGACTTGCTTATACGATAGCGCGCATTGGTGAGCTGGCCAACAACAGCATGCGGTATCGGGTGCTGCCGCAGGTATGCCTCGTTCCCCGGGCTGATACCGGAGCTGGCGCAGGCGCGAAAATAGCCCTTGCCATCGGCCAGATAGAGCACGGAGTAATGAAAGCGCAGCGCCTTGCAGGTCGCTTCAGACACACGCCTCAGCAGGGTTGCCGTGTCCATTTGCAGGCGCAAAGAAGAACCTATCTCAGTAATGTAGCGCAGTACTTCACGTTGATGCTTTAATTGAGAATCCTCTGGCCGGGCCCCAGGTTCATCATTCGGCTCGCGCTGGCCTGCAGATAGTTCAAAATGGTTCACGGTTTTGACCTCAGGTTTTTTCAATTATATCATAGATGAGTCCCGTCGCAGCGCCTCAATAAAGACGAGGTTCGTATAGAAGGTACAGCCTCCATTAAAGTCCGCCAGGCAGCGCTCACCCCTGATCGTAGATATGCGTCTCAAGCGCGCAACAATCGGGGCAGTCATGAGGACAGGCGCCATAAACGACGCGCGGGTTTTTGTGTTCTACGCCTAATCTTGACAGCGGTGATGACATATGGTCTCCCCCTGTACAGCTTACTACATACGAACTGAAAAGCCCGCGCTGCGGGCAACTCATTCCCACGCGCCGGTCCCTGTTAACCAATCAAGAGCGGTTTCAGGTAAATAAGATATAGCTCCCTGCCGCATGGAGCAACGCGGCAGCGTATGCAGCACGCTGGCGCCATATTCTTTTGTAATCACGCGGCGGTCGAATAATACCACGGCATTGCGCCTGCCTTCACTCCAGGCGAGACGATTGAGGGCCCGGCGTAAGCGCAGGGCAGCGACCGGAATTGTCAGCTGGTGCAGCTGATCGGAATATTGGTCTGCCCGTGCAGCTATTGGCGGATCGTTGAGGACCGGCATCGGCAAGCGCGCGATCACGAGGCAAGCTGGAATTGAGCTGATATCGCCCACGCTATCCCAGAAGTTGCCAGCGCCCAGTAAAACTACGCGCGCCTGCGTGGAGTAAATATGCCAGAGCTGGCGTGGTGAGCCATCTACGCCCTGGCCTAACACAAGAATGCCTCTCGCTTCCAGCAGGGGTTTGATCGTGGCATACGAACTGCGCAAAGAAGCATGCGAGGTAAATAAAATGACCGTTTGCCCCTCTAAGGCCGTCACGAGCTGGATCAGAGCATCATCCAGCTGGCGCTGATACTGCGGCATATTTGGCTCGGGCACATCGTTGGGTATATAGAGTAGTGTCTGCTCATGGTGTTCCGTCACCACAGAGAAGGCTGGAATCGTATCGCTCTCGAGCCCCAGGCGTCCACGAACGTAGCTAAAGCTATTATCAACCGATAGGGCTACGCCGGCAAAGATCGTGGCGACGCCGCTATGCGCAATTACGGATTTTGCTTCCTCTGAAATATTGATAAGCTGAGCATAGAGAACTGGCGCAGGAGCAGCCTCCACGGGCCGCGATGTTGAGGAGGCGGATGAGGAGCTGTGGCGCTGCTGGGCCGTCTGCTGGTGAGCATATTGCGACGCAGAGGGCGGCATACGCAGCCAGTAGACTTTATCGCTTTCTCCCAGGGCCATTGCCTGCTTACCCAGCTGTTTAAGCTGCAGGAGTTCATAGGCGATTGCGGTGAGTTCGGTGGCGATCGAGCTTTCCTCCCCCGTCCCCGTATCCAGGCGGTGGCGGCTGTGCTGAGTGATGAGGAGCATCCGTTCGGCCTCATGCACCAGGTCAATGACAGATTGCAGACGCTGGGCGGCCTGTTGCCAGCTGCGTTCAACGTCCGCCCAGGCGCCGTGGTTGCGCATCTGCGCATTCAGACGCAGGGGCTGATCGGTACGCTCTACGTTGCGTCCGCCATATGTACTTCTGCCCTTGTCGCGCCCGTTCCCCTGCTGCAGAAACTCTTCCAGCAGCTGGCCGAAAGCATGAAACAGGTTGCCGACCGCCGCCCGAGCGTGGTTGAGGATCTGAAACCAGGTGCGCATGCGCGCGTCGAGCTCGCCGGCGGCCACGGTGGGAGTTTTGGAGAGGCCGCCGGGTCCGTTTTCACGCAAGGCCGGAGCCGCGAGGGCGAGTAATCCCTGGTAACGGCCTTCTGCCAGTTCGGTACCGATGGTATTAAGTATGCCAAGGAGATATGTCTGATCAAGTTCAGCGCTGCTCCAGCGCGCAATCTCTTCCTCCAGGAGGTCCGCGTCGAGGATCACCCGGCGGTCGATCGATGCGAGCCATGAATGGAGATGCGTGAGATCATCAAGCAGGCCGGCATGGGTCGTGACAACAATGGTGGCAGCCTTGATGCGCTCTTCAGCTCTGCTCACGAAGCAGTAGCCCTTGCGACGATACACACAGCGCTGATAGGCGGAGCCCGAACGCTCATCGGCGGAGGGTATGCGCTCGTACCTGGAGGAGATGCGCCGCCAGGCCGTTATTTCCTGGGGCAGCAAGGTCAGCTCACCGCGCTCACCGGTCAACGTCTGCTGCGACCAGAGTCCCAGTTTAGCGAGCCCGCGTGCCTGTTCAGCGGTTAACTCGCCGCTCGTGCGCCGCAGCGCGGCCCCGAACCAGCGATCAACGCACAGGTAGCCGCCATGTTCTGCTAAATAGGCGACAGGCGCCTGCATTTTCAGCGTCGCCTGTAAACGAGGCAGGACGGTCTCGATCAGGCGACGGGCGTGCTGCTGGTTCGAGCAGGCGATCACCAGCCTGCGTGCCGGCCCCTGCTGGTCCTGGACGGGTAAACCTTCGGCCAACCACTCCAGCGCAGGCAGCAGGGCGGGGGTATAGACACTGCCGCCCAGGGTAACCTCCATCAACAGCGAGCTGCGCAGCTGCAGGGCCTCGCGTACGGCCACGCGCGCGCTCTGATAGCCAAGTGGAGCCGCTTCTTCGGACTGTTCAGGTATTACCTCGACCAGCGTCTGCATCTGTTCAAGCACCTGCAAGGTTGGCGCCACAAGCGGAGCTGCCGGCTCTTCACTCCCCGGTGCCCCCTCGCCCTCGGCCTGGCGAGCGATCGCAAAGGACAAGATGCGTGGATCCATGCCAAGCTGGGCGGCGAAGCGATCACCCAGGCTGCCGCGCAGGGGCACGCCGCGCAGACCATCCCGCTCTTCTCGCTCGCGCAGTTCCTGGCGCAAGAAGCCAAGCAGAGGCCAGGAGCGCGGCGCATCGAGGCTTGCCAGGTCTTTTAGCAGAGAGAGATCGACGGCCTGCAGGCGCCTGTGCAGCGCTATAAATACCTGCATCGAGAGGACGGTGTCGACCATGGCTCGGTGTCGTCCTGGAGAGACGCTGACACCCAAAGCCTCCGCTACCTGGCCCAGGTTGTAGCTCGGGAGAGACGGCAGGAGCACAGTCGCCAATTCAAATGTGTCGATCAGCGGATTGTTGCGAGCCAGCCCGCGGCGGCGTAGAAAACCCACATCGAAAGGTATGCTGTGGCCAACAATGGGGTAATCTGCGATGAAAAGCTGCAGATCCCTGGCAATGGCTTCAAACTGAGGAGCTCCCTGTAATTGTGGCGGAGTAATGCCCGTCAGGCGCTGGACCCGATAGGGAATAGAACGTCCCGGTGCCACGAGCGTCTCCATCGTATCAAGTACTTTGTCGCCCTGGAATTTGATCGCCGCTACCTCAAGGATACTGTCTTGTTCAACGTGCAAACCCGTTGTTTCCAGGTCAAGTGCTACGCGAATTAGAGGCTGCTTCGCCATAAATACTTGTTCCTTACTGCTGCTTTTGCTTTCTTGCAAGGCATGTAATTTTCCCGTGTGTGCCCACCAGCCCGCCCGCCTGCCAGCGCCAGGTCCTGAGCGAGCGCAGGCCTCTTCTACCTGCGTCGCCTAGCTCTGCCAGTGTTCAAGCATGGTGGTGGCTAATTGAGCCGCGCGCCCACGATGACTGATCCTATGCTTCTGTTGCGGCTCCAGCTCCGCTGTTGTCTTGCCCAGCTCGGGCACATAGAAGATAGGATCATAACCGAAGCCATGCTCTCCGCGAGGAGCCAGAGCAATCTCTCCCTCAAGCGTTCCCTCGACGGTTTGAAAATATCCCGATGGCTCAGCTATAGTGACCGCGCAGCGAAAACGAGCGGTACGCTGGGCCGCCGGAACTTCACGCAGCCGCTCCAGAATAATACGAAAACGTTCAGCATACGATGTGGCTGGGCCCGCGAAGCGGGCGGAGTATATGCCGGGAACGCCGCCAAGGGCATCTATTTCTAAACCGGAGTCGTCTGCGAGAGAAAGTTTTCCTGAGGCACGCGCGTAAGCTAAGGCCTTCAGCTGCGCATTTTCGGCAAAACTCGTTCCACTTTCCTCCACATCAATGTCCAGCTGTATATCGCGGAGGGACAAGAGGTGAAAGGGTAGATCCGAGAAGATAGCGCGGTACTCTCCCACCTTATGGCGGTTGCTTGTAGCCAGTAATAAGTCGCGCATAGGTTCTCTTTGTAGGGGCACAGCATATCGATGGTGAGCTCAATACGTTGTATGCCCAATGTACAGGCGCGTGTCCCCCTCAAAAATCAGGCATGCGGGAGGGTCGTTGCGCGCCTACGGCAATCAGGACTCATAGTCATTCAGAAACGCTTCCACTCCGAGCAACTGACTTCCGCGCCGGTCAGGCGGCCCGAGTGGAAGTCAACTGAAGGCAAGGAAATATAGCATATTCTTAAGCATGGTATCACATTTATGGGACCCTGTCGAGATTAGCTTCGTATTAGCTGCAGTACTAATAAGTACTGGGCTGTCTTTTATTGCCCTGGCGAGCGCGCATCATCGCCATTGCCTGCTAATCCACGAAGCGACTGACAAACGTATCAGCTAGGCCAGCATCTGCGCCAGCACGTCAAGGAAATCGTCCAGCTCAAAGGGCTTCTGGAGAAAGAAGATGCCCCGCGCGCGTAAATCCTCAAATGGCAGGCTGGGGTTGCCGCTGATGAGGATCGTAGGTAATCCGCGCATATTCTTCATTGCCTGTAAACGGTCATACAGATCGAGGCCATGCATGGTCGGCAATTTGTAATCAAGCACCAGCAGCGCAGGCCGCAGGTATGAGGCAGCTTCCAGGGCAAGGTCACTCTCGGCGATCCACACGACTTTATACTCTGTCTGATCCATGATGATGTCCTGGAGAATATCACCGATATCACGATCATCATCAACTATCAGGATCGTCTTTTCCTGCCCGGGCGCGGACTGCCTTTCTGCTCTTTTGTTGTGCGACATCACCACGCTCCTTTCTATCTCACATACTTTTGTGACAGTACTAGAGTACGCAATGGAGACATTTTATAGTGTAACATCTGCTGTTCATTGATGTAAGGTAGAGCCGCAGCACCGCATACCAGGGGCCGCTCGCTCCCTCAATACAGCTCGCCTGCTCAAGTGATAATGAAATTCCACTGCCTCTCTGTTGTTCAAAGCAAAGGAAGATGGTAATACAACATCTCCTGGCGCAGCGATCGCGCCCGGTGGTATCATGTAACCATATATTGCAGCGTTTTGAATTGATTAATCGTATGTGTCTATGCTGAATACCTATCCAAAAGAGGAAAAAAATATATGAGCCAGCAGCAGTCCTTAGCGGGTAGATAACCGCGCACGCCAACGCCGGCTCGATCAATATTCACAAATCCTAGCTCTGCCCTACGGGGCCGCTGCGCGCACGAGCAGGATGAAACAACACAACAGAGGGCCGGTCACGAAAAATTCGCGGGGCCCACTAAAAACGGGACTTATCCGCAGTTGGCACAGGCAATTGATGTAACGGGCGAACCGTGGAGCTTATGTCCCTGCGAGATGCGGCACTCGAGGCCTCCAGCCTGAGCGAGGGACATACTATAATCAAAGCGCAATGTCTTGCAAACGCTTGACAGGAAGGAGGCCGCGGGTTTATAATCGCTTACGTCAGGCATGCTGCTTGAAGTTTCACGATGGTTGAAAAACCATCAAGCCGGTGTAGCTCAGTGGTAGAGCAACGCTTTCGTAAAGCGTGGGCCAAGAGTTCGACTCTCTTCACCGGCTCCCTTTATTGCTCTTCATGCATAACCTAATTGCACCAGTCTCGCTAAAACAATACTCTCTGTGACCACACCTTTCTTGGCCGTATTATTCATCTTTCTACCATTCAACGGCATATCAATATTCTCTTCCTGCACGTGAAAGCTCCAGAGCGGTGAGCTGGCGGCCACGAATAAACGAGCATGCTGGTATTGCAGCAGCCGGAGGCCGTGACGATCCGCGCATCCTCTATTAGCGCAACGCGCCAGGGAGGAGAAGCTTCTCCTGCCCTTATTGTAGCACTTCGCTGCCCACATCTTGAGCAAGCCTTGCGCGGGTGATCGTCTCCAGCTTCTCCCGTGTCTCCCCGCCAGCGTCTCCACGCATATTATTATATCTAATCAATAAACGAATTCTTCGATTTATTAAGTAGGTGTATAATTAACTTTAAGCAGCTATAAACGATTTTTATTGTGCATACTGGCACATGCGTGCATGCGAGCGCCAACGTCAACAAACTGACCCGGGCGCAGAAGGAGTTTAAGTGAAAGGAGATGCGGCATTCATCCCTGCCGCGATCATCATGAATGAAGAAGAACAGCTGCTGACCGTTGAACAGGTCGCGAATATCATGCAGGTTCATGTGGAGACCGTGCGCGTCTGGATCCGCAACGGCGACCTGGTAGCGGTAGATATCGGGAAAGAGTACCGTGTCACGCGCGCGGACCTGAATAAATACATTGAGGAGCGCAAGACCAGCAGGCGCAAGAAGCAAACACCATAGGTGGAGCTCGCCTCTTGCGCGCAGAGACCCGAGCTTTAGCGGCAGAGCCAGGAGCAACGCCCGGCAAAAAATATCGTAATCACGCCGCTCAGGCGATCCCGCTTACTCCCATCTCATCAGTTAAGCGCGTCACTGGTCGGAAGCCCTACCAGTGGTGACGCAACGAGCTCCACCTCATCATATTCAAACCAGATGGGTTCTTGTATATGCGCCCCGTCAAGAGCGATCAGGTAAAAACAAAAGGGCTCATCGAGTTCAGCAGAAATAGTATCGACGATGCGGATCGTCCCCTTGAGGCCTCGAAAGGGGCTATAGCTTGTTATACGCACAAGACTGCCGCCTGGTAGGATATCTACCCTCATGTCGCCTTAACCTCCCCTTATGACCATATCGTACTACGATCTCAAGCACCTAATTATAGCACATCACAGGCCCAGTGTCAATTAAGAGTAAATACACGTGCATTTTTTATAAAAAAGTTAATTAATTCGTTACATACTTGAAAAGATCTTTTCACGCGCTGCCCGCTGGACATGCAATCAGGCAGTATGGCAGCGTGTCACCACGCGCAGCCAGGGCTAGCTTCTATTCCCTATAGAACAGGTCCCCGCCTAGCAGGTCAGGTCGATTGTTCTACCGCCCTGAGCGGCTGAGCGTTTCGCGGCCTCCAGCACGGCGATATTACGCCTGGCCTGCCAGGGGGGCACCGCCAGCGCCTCATTGCTGAGTAAATGATTGGCGAGGTTGCGGTGGAAGGCGAAGGCGGGTGGAGCCGCGAGGGCCAGCCGCTGTTGATGAATGAGGTCGCCCACGTCGTAGCTGTAGACGCTCAGTTCCGGCAGGGCCTCTGCCGGGGCCAGGCGCTCCTCCACCAGGTCACCGGACCAGCGCCGCGTCCTGACCGTTTCAAGGCGCCAATCGCCAACGATGGCCCCCTGCTCACCCAGAATGTACCATTTGGGCTTCAAGGCCGCCGCGATGTCAGAGTGCATAAAGAGCGCCTCCTGCCGCCCGGCAAAGCGCAAATAGACGCTCGCCTGATCGGCGTTGGTCACATCATGCCAGACCCGCTTATGCTCGCTGCTGCGCACTGACTCCACCGGGTCAGGCACCAGCTGCAGGATCCAGTCGATGTAGTGCGACCCCCAGTCGTAGAACACGCCGCCTGAGATTGCTTCGTGGGAGTGCCAGTAGTTACAAGGGTGGCTGTAGCCGCCGATAAAAGTTTCGATGTGAAAAAGGGGGCCGATGACGCCACTTGCCAGGACCTGCTGGATGGCGAGAAAATCGGCGTCCCAGCGCCGGCACTGGTATATAGTGAGCGCCCGTCGCTGCCGCTCCGCCAGCTGGATCATGCTATCGGCCTCAGCCGTGTTGAGGCAGAATGGCTTTTCAACAACCACGTGCTTCCCCGCCTCCAGCATCGCCATGGAGATCGCCGCGTGGGTATTGGGCGGGGTAGAGACAATCACAAGCTCGATAGCTGGATCAGCGGCGACAACCTGCAGGTCCGTACAGGTTGACACCCCGGGAAACGCCTGGCGGGCCAGTGCCAGCCGCTCTTCATTGCGGTCGCACACCAGGGCATACTCCAGCCCCTCCACAGCGCCGATGGCCATACCATGTTCAAAACCAATCGCCCCATACCCGATCATCGCTACCCTGAGGGCGGTCTCCTCCGTCTGCGCACCGGCGGCGTAATGCATGGCGCGCTCAAGCATCTGCTGAAAAGCCGGATGCGCCTGCGCGGCCTGCGATGACCCCAGCGTCGTACAAAAAATGCGCCCCCGCCCGTATGCGCGCGTATATGCCAGCGCGCACGGGCTGAAATGCCAGGCGGTGCGCCACACGATCTCGGCGTCCGCAGCAACGTGGTCAAGAAGATAGATCTCATCCTGCAGCGTAAAAGTGGGGTCGACGCGGCGGGTAATGTAGTGCTCGCTCGTCGCGACCTGGGCGATGATTTCACAGCGGGGCGTGCAGAACCCGTGCAGCGAGCCGAGCAGCTCGCCTAAAAGCTGATATTCGGCGTACATCTCAGCGGCGTTACCAATACAGATCAGTCCTCCACCGCGCTCAACAAAATCACATAGTGCCTGCTCCTGTTCCGCGGTAAGAGGGACCAGGCTCCCATCCAGGATAAGAACCTGTTCGGTCGCCAGTCGGGATCGCAATTCCGCCGCGCTGCTCACAAGGGCATCTTGCCGGTAAGACATGTATCGTTCCTCCTGGGATGGGATAGAATATAGAGAGCGTGATAGTTGGACTACACCCATTATATACCAGAGAGCTTTGAAAGGACCTGACCATGCTTTGCAATTGGGGCATTATAGGGCCGGGATTTGTCGCCACCCGCGCCATTCTACCGGCCCTGCAGCGGCTACCCCAGGCTCGTATTCTCGCCGTCGCCAGCCATAGCCTTGAGCGTGCCCGGACGGTCTCGCAGCAATTTGGCATCGAACGGATGTACCTCGAATATCAAACGCTACTCACAGATGAAGATATAGATGTCGTCTATATCGCCCTGCCCAATCACCTCCATCACTTCTGGACGCTGCGCGCGGCGGAAGCGGGGAAACATATCCTGTGCGAGAAACCGCTAGCCACGAACACGGCCGAGTGCGCCGCGATGATCGCAGCTTGCCAGAGCGCCTACGTCCTGCTCATGGAAGCAACTATGTACCGTTTTCACCCCCGCATGCTCTTCCTCAAGCAGCTGCTTGCCAGCGGCGAAGTGGGGAGACTGCGTTTTCTACACACTGCCTTCTCCTTCCCCTTCAACGCCCGCGATAATTACCGCTCTCATTCTGAATACGGCGGAGGAGCCCTCCTGGATGTGGGCAGCTATTGCGTCTCGGCAGTGCGCTGGCTGAGCGGATCGCAACCGCAGCGGGCGCAGGGAATAATACACTGGCAGGACGGCGTAGATGTGGATACCCAGGCCCTGCTCACCTGCCCGGACATGGTTCTCGCACATATTCAATGCAGTTTCGCGGCCGCCGAACACCAGGTCATCGAGATAGTGGGCAGCGAGGGCGCCGTCACGGCCCCCCTGGCATTCACGGCCTGGAGCGGCGATGAGACGACGCTGCTGCTGCAAAAAGGCTCGCAGCGCGAGCAGAAAACCTTCGCGGCCGCCGATCCCTACCAGGCCATGCTGACGCACTTTAACGACTGCGTGCTGAGTGGCACGACGCCACTCTACCCACCCGCCGACGGCCTGGCGACCCTGCAGGTAATTGACCAGCTGCGCCAGAGCTGTGTAGAACTACTCCTGTAGGGCGCAAGGGCGGCACACCCTCACAATCAAATACCAAAAACACCAGCGCACCCTCGCCCGCGCCTGATAATATTGCTTGTAGCATAGGAAGTGAGTATCATAATAATTAAGAATGAAGACATATATAGCGCTGCAAGCGAGAAAGCAGTAGCTTGCCAGACATATTCACAGGAGAGCAAAACCTATGGCAAATCAGCAGCAGCTTGACCTGTTACAACAAGGGGTCAGCACCTGGAATGCATGGCGCCAGGCAAACCCGAGTATAGACCCGGACCTGAACGAAACCGACCTCAGCAGGCTGGCGTTAAGCGAGGTGAACCTGTGCAGAGCCAACCTGAGCGGCGTTAACTTGAGCGGCGCCTCACTGCACCGGGCAGACATCAGCTGGGGTAGCCTCGCGGGAGCGAACGTGAGCAAAGCGGACCTCAGCGAAGCCAATTTGCATGGTACAGATCTCAGCGGAGCGAGCGCGAATGGCGCTAACCTCAGCGATGCCAACCTCGCCCGGGCGGTTCTGCTCGATACCAACCTGATCGGAGCCGACCTGAGCCGGGCCAACCTCAACGAGGCCGACCTCACCGGCGCGTATCTTAAAGACGCAAATCTCAAGGCGGCACTGATCAACCAGGAGCAGCTCAACAAGGCCAGGTCACCCGATGATGTTCCTGATGTTCTCTGATATTCAGGGGGGTACGGGCAGAAAAACATGATCTGGATTGGCACCTCGGGCTGGATCTACCCACACTGGGCCGGGCGTTTTTATCCGCCCGACCTCCCCCTGCGTGACCACCTCCCCTACTATGCCGGCTATTTCCCTATTGTTGAGATCAACCGTAGCTTTTACCGCCTGCCTACCTACAAACAGTTCCAGGCATGGGCCCTCCAGACCAGCTCTCATCCCGGCTTTCGCTTTGCGATCAAGGCCAGCCGCTATATCACGCATATGAAAAAACTACAGGGTGTGGAGGAAGGCCTGATCCGCCTCTTTGCAGCGGCTGAGGGCCTGGGCGAGCGCTCTGGCCCTTTCCTCTATCAGCTTCCCCCGCGCTGGCGGGCCAACCCGGCTCGCCTAGAACAGTTCATTGCTCAGCTGCCACAGGATCGGCTGGCGGCTTTTGAATTCCGCGATCCTACCTGGCTACAGCCAGAGAGCTTACGGGCGCTGCAGCGCATTCTGGGGGCAGCCCATTGCACACTGGTCACTAGCATCGGCGGCTCCCTTCCCACACCCCCTGACCTGCCGAACATCGGCTCCTTTCGCTACCTGCGTGTGCATAGCGGCGCGCATGGGCCCGGCCTCTCGGCCGCGGAGCTCAAGTCCCTGGCCACGCGCCTCAGCGCTGATGCTGCGCGGGAGACCTACGTCTTTTTTAACAATGACCAGCAGGCGTGCGCCATTCATGACGCCCTGCGCCTGCGAGAAATGCTGGGGTCCCTGGCCGTTCCCCCCCTCTGAAACTCTTTTTACGTCGCGATAATATTTGGATATGCCCACAAAGTATTTTACAGTTTTTGTTATTCTAATTATTAGGGAATATAAGATTGTGGTATAATGAGTGAACTTCTTAGAGGCTAAGGCGTCTTCTGCATTGAGAGAATTTTAGAAGATGTTCCCGCCATGCCATGATTGTTCAGCTCTCTATGCGTTAAGCAAACATGCTGTCAGGAAGGATTTTCCATGAAGCTCAACGGCCAATCCCGGTCATTTGTCCGGCAAGTCCAGGTGGATTTATTAGCGCTCTGTGATGACGACCTCTTTCAGATCGTTCATCAGTGGGTAGACGGAAGTGGGTTAGATGCTGATGTCCAGGACGAAGCGCGTGCTCTCCTGGGCTATTCACGCGTAGCGGCGGCAGCCGCGCCCCCTCCTCATTCCTCTGGCGAGGCGGCAGGGACGGAGCTGAAAGTGTGGTGTGCGCCTGAGCCGCAACAGCTGCGCGCCCTCCTTAGCGCGATGGAAGTGAGTATGTTTGCCCAGCATGTCATCCCCCTTGCGTTCCAATCGCTCCACCCGGTCTACCCCGAATGGTATGAAGGGATGACCTTCAACGCGCACCTTGCCAACTACCTGCGTCGCCACTCCCACCCGCACCCTTCCCGGGGCACCCCGCCCGGGGGGCGGATAATAGGTAATGAGGTAATAGGTAAGCGGGGAACGGGTAATCTGAATAAGTAGTGCCTGCGCGTTGCCGCTGCAATACATACCCGACTCTAGAACATAAGAGGGCTTAAAGGGAAGCAGGGCAACTTTTACATCGCCCTACCCATCCCACCTGTTCCATTGCTTCTTCTAACGTGATATAGTTCATTGAGGGTCAGTCCTCGCTTTCATGAGATGCTGAGATTTTTTCATTCTAGCAAGGATTGGCTCTTTTGTTTCCTCCTTTAGGACTTTTAAATTAGCCCTGTCAATCAATAGGCCTCACTTGTGCCAGCGCGGGCATCTGTGCTACACTTTGATCTATCGCGACCAGGCCGCTTGCTCTGAGCGCTGCTTTGTACGCATATAACCTCGAAAGGTGGATTTCAATGCACGAGTTTCCCGATTGGCTGTCGAGCACGCTGGCATCAGATGCGCGCGAGGGGCGCGGCGTCCTTCCTGCCTGGATTCGCCCTCTGAGTACCGCATCACGAACGGTCGGCCCGGCCTTTGTTGCGCTCGCGAGCCAGGACGACAACCTGTCAGTGCGCCAGGCCCTGGCAGCGCCTCCCCCGCCCGGGTCGGTGCTGGTTGTCGCGGGCGGCAGCACTTCACGCGCCGCCATTATGGGCGGATTGATGGCGCTCGAAATGCAGAACGCGGGCATCGCGGGCGTCGTCACGGATGGCCTGGTGCGCGACGCCGGGGAGATCCGCCAGATGGGGTTTGACGTGTGGTGCCGGGGAGTCACGCCGCTCGCGCCCCGGAAAAATGGCCCAGCGCTGGTCGGCGACCCGGTCTCCATCGCAGGAATCGTCATCCGCGCTGGCGACGTGGTCATTGCCGATGAGGACGGCGTGGTGATCTGGCCCGCGGCGGAGATCAACGCCTTGCTGGCCAGGGCCGAAGCCAGGCTGCAACAGGACAACACTCGCCTGGCGCGGCTGCAAGAAGGCAAGAGGTCGCTGTGATGAGGTGCTCCGGCTGTCGCCGCGCTCTGCGTTTAAAGAGCCAGCGAACGCAGCTTATATCTTCGTAATTCCTTCCAGCTAGACTGGTTCATGCTATGCTCTCGCGAAATCATGCCAATGGACTGCATCGATCTGGCAACCATATCCGCGGCCGCTCGCCGCTACGGCGGCGGCCGCCTCTTATCGTGTTGTTGTGCCTGTTGCTGCCGCTCATGACGGGCTGTCTGCAGATTGCACAGGCAAAAACCGCCCAGGGCAACTCCAGCGGGACCAGAAAAACAGGGCAGGGGCTGCCGACTTACGTGGCAATAGGGGCATCAGATGCATTCGGCATCGGCACCGACGATCCTTACAATGAAAACTGGGCCACCGACCTTTTCTACATGCTGAACGCCTCGCGCTATCACTTCATTAACCTTGGCATCCCGGACATCACCATTCATGATGCCCTGAGCCTGGAGCTACCGGTCGCAATGGACGCACATCCCGAGCTTGTGACCATCTGGCTGGGGGTGAACGATATCGTCGCTGGAGTTCCGGCGAACAGTTATGCGCGCGACCTCAATATGCTCTTGAGCCGCCTGCAGGCCAGTTCGCCGCGCGCGCGCATCGCCATCGCCAACATCCCGGACCTGACCCTGCTCCAGCACTTCAGCGCCTATAACCAGCTGTACCTGCGCCAGCAGATAGCGGCATATAACGCGATCATCGCCAGTAATGTTCAGCGGCACCATATCATCCTGGTCGATCTTGCGCAGCAGAATTACAATTTGAAGGCGCACCCCGAGTACGTTAGTCGCGACGGGCTGCACCCGACCGCGCTTGGCTACCACCAGCTGGCGATTTTGTTCTACCAGGCATTGCAGGATGCCCAGAGTTGAGACCTCCCCATGGATAAGAGGTTCCTGTGTCAACAAGAGAGGCGCGGCTTTCATTCCCCTGGATTCATCCAGGAGCCCTTCGCTGCGCTATGGGAAGTGTAGCGTCTATGATAACATTATTTGGTATACCGCTCGATGCATTGATGCCGGTCCTGGTGGTGATAACCGCCATCATTATCGCCGGCGTGGCACTGCTCGCAGTCAGCAACGCCATATTTTTTAAGATCGGGGTGCGCAATATCCCGCGCCGGCGGGTTCAGATGCTGCTGATCGTCTTCGCGCTCATGCTGTCCACGACCCTGCTGAGCAGTGTTTTGACCACCGGTGAAGTGATTACGGCGGCCGCGCAGGGTGTAGCCGTGTACAACCTGGGTAGCGTAGGTGAGACGATCGAAGGTGGGCACGGCCCGCTGGGAACGTTCGATGATTACGTCTATCACCGCGTGAGTCGAGGTACCCGCAACAACCCTCTGATCACGGCGGTGGGGGCCGCGCTGGTCGAGAACGACCTGCTGGTGGCCGACATCACTTCGCGCCAGGTGCGCTCCAAGGTCACGGCCCTCGCCATCATCCCTGGCAGCGAGCAGGGCTTTGGCGGCATGCAGGGCGATAACGGCAAGGGCCACTACAGCACCGCCTCACTCGCGCCGAACGAGGCCTATCTCAATCACGAGTCGGCGCAGTTGCTCAACGCGCACGCCGGGGACATGATCTACCTCTACTCGCAGCGCTGGCCGGGCCGACGCTATGAACTGCATGTGCGAGCCATCATCGCGGACGGTGGGCTGGTCGGTGAAAAGCCCTACCTCCTGGCGCAGAACAGCACATTTCTCAAGATCGAGGGGCTGCGCGACGCCATCTCTGAAGTCTACATCGCCATGCGCGGTGGTGACAGTAACGCCGGCCAGGTCCAAATCGATCTGGAGGGACTGATACCGCCTGGTGTACACGTAGACCAGGTGCTCACAGCCGGAGTTCAGACTTCGCAATCGCAGGACGACATCTTCGCGCGCGTTTTTTCGTTGTTCACGCTCTTCGCACTGGCGATAGGCCTGCTGCTCATTTTCCTGATCTTTGTGCTGCTCGCGGCAGAGCGGCGCACTGAGATGGGCATAGCGCGCGCCATCGGCGTGCAGCGGCGCCACCTTGTGCTTATGTACCTGTTTGAAGGAGCGGTCTATGACCTGATCTCCTCGTTCATCGGCCTTGCCATCGGCGTCGGGCTTGGCGCCGTGGTCGTGCTCTTGCTGGGGCCTGTTCTGGAGCGCTTCAATTTTCCCCTTAAGCTGAACTTTCAGCTCCACAGCCTGGTCATCGCCTACTGCCTGGGCGTGATCTTCACGTTCTTCTCGGTGAGTAGCGCCTCCTGGCTTGTCAGCCGTATGACAGTAGTGGATGCGCTGCGCAACTTGCCGGAAAGCGGGCGCCCGACTTACTCGCCGGGCGAACTGCTGGATCAGATCCAGGCACTGCTGCAAAGAGTCGCGCAGGCGCCGCATATGCGGCGCCTCCTCTTTGCACAGCTGCCAGATACGCTCATCGGGCTGCTATCCATGCTGACGCGCTTCGGCATCCTGCCCCTGTTGATCGGAGCCTGGCTGCTCCAATACGGCTTGCAGGCTACGTTGATCGTACCATTCTCGCTGGGCCTCTCGTTGCTTGTGGTTGGCGCAGGCCTGCTGCTGCGAGCGCTGCTCGATCGGCTCGTGGTAAAACTGGGCAGGCCGCAGTGGAGAAGAGCGCTGCAGCGTATGTTCGCGGCTGTGGTTGGACTGACCATCGTGGCGTACTGGGCGCTGCCGTTCGATGCGCTCGCGAGCCTGGGTCTTCCGCGCTTTCAGGGCGGCATCGAGGTGTTCTTCGTGGCGGGCGCGATGATGGTAGTGGCGGCCGTCTGGGCGCTGGTAGCCAACGCGGACTTCCTCCTCAAGCCGCTTATCGCGCTCTTCGCCCACCTGCCAGGCCTGCAGTTCATGGCCCGGCTGGCGACGGCCTATCCCTTGCACCATCGTTTCCGCACTGGCTTGAACGTCATCATGTTCAGCCTCGTCATTTTCGCGATGACGGTGATGGCGGTAATTACCAACGCCATGCAGAATACCTACACCAATATCAACTTCCAGACCGGCGGTTACGACATACAGGCGGTCGCATACTTTAAAGGCATTCCCAACATACGCACGGCCCTGCTGCAACATGGCATCAATCCCAGCGCTTTCTCATCCATCGGCGTGCAAGCATCTACGCAGATGGGCGTAATTCAGCCGAGCGCGCCTTTGCCGGCATGGCACATCTACCCTGCGCAGGTGGTCAGCGGCGGCTTTTTACAGGGCTATGGGCTGCACCTGCTAGCGCGTGCCAGGGGCTTCGCGAGCGACGAAGCGATCTGGCAGGCCCTGCAGTCACATCCCAACTACGCGCTGATCGACCAGACCGCGCTTCCCGCGCGCCCTGGCAGCCCGGCCTCAGTCTACGACCCGAACTCACCTTCCGCCTCCAATGCGGGTGTGCCGAACTACCCACCCGGCCTCGACCCCTACTTCACCTTTGCGATGAGTGGCGTCTACCAGGGTGAGGCAGCCTTCCCGCCTCCAACGGTCTGGGTGGCCGGCCTCCAGAACGATACCGCCAGGAAGCTGACCATTATTGGCGTGGTGGATAACAGCGACAGCCAGCATTTCGGGCTCTACATTTCGCGCGCCGCCTATAGCAATTTCACGCTTGATCCCGCCCAGCCTGAATTCGTCACCTACTATTTCAAGGTCGCACCAGGCCAGGATAAACGCGCCCTGGCCTTCATGCTTGGTTCCGCCTTCCTCGATAACGGCCTGGAAACGACGGTGCTGGAAGATGAGATCTGGTCGGTACGCGGGCCACGTATCCTGCTCAGCAATGTACTGCTGGCAGCCGTTGGAATGATCTTGCTGCTCGGCGTCACTGCTCTGGCCATTACCGGCACACGAGCCGTGATCGAACGCCGCCAGCAGATCGGCATGCTGAGGGCGCTCGGCTGCGGCCGCCGCTTGATTCAAGGGGCATTCCTCAGCGAATCTTTCTTCGTAGGCTGCGCGGGCAGTCTGCTGGGCAGCATACTCGGCCTGATTCTGTCCAGAAACATCTTCGCGGTCGACTTCTTCGAGCAATTTCACACCGGCCTGACCTTCGCCATCCCATGGGGTGAACTGGGCCTGATCGTGGGGATCGCGCTGCTGGCCTCGTTGCTGGCGGCCCTGCTTCCTGCGTGGCAGGCCGGGCGTGTTACGCCAACCGAGGCGTTGCGAGAGTGACACTCCCGTCGCATAAACGCGGCCGGGCTTCTAAGCAGCGCCGGCAGTGTGGCCCGTCTCCGAAGAGACCTGCTCTCCAAGCAGTGGTTGACCTGCCGACTCACTCAGATAACGTCGGGGCGTGTCTGCCCTCGTAGCTCGCCGCCACGGCAGCTAAGGGGAAGCGAGCAGCGCCTGCAAAATGAGCAGGCAGGCCATGCCGACGACAATCGTCAGAAGAACGTTCTTCGTGCGCCAGGCTACAAGTATCGCGAGCATGCCAGCGACGAGGCGGCTGTTGCCAGGCGCCAGGTCAAGCGAGCCCGCGGGCAAGAACAGCGCCGGCGCGATAAGCGCTGACAGCACCGCGACCGGCACGAAGCGCAGGGCCTGCCGCAGCATTGGTGAGATCCGCGCCTTGCCCATGAACACCATAAAGGACAGGCGCGTAGCCAGGGTCAGCAGCCCGATAGCGCTCAGCGTAATCCAGAGCATTTCCTGCGGCATACCCGGCTCCTTAGCTTTCTTTGCTGCCCCATCTGCTCTCAAGCATCAGACCGGCGGCGATGCCCACCAGGGCGGCCACAGCTATCCCCAGCTTGAGCGGCAGCGCGACGACCAGTGGGGCGCACAGCGCGGCGCCGAGCGCGGCGGTTCTGCTGGCGAAATCCTTGAGTGCAGGCACGACGAGCGCGATAAAGGTAAGCGTCGCGGTGAAGTCCAGCGACAAGCTCGCGGGTATATGCCCTCCCAGGAAAATGCCGGCGGCGCTGCTCAACTGCCAGGTCGTTCACAGCGCTAAACCGGCTCCCAGGAAATACCAGTGCCCGAGCGTGTCTTTCCCGCCTCTGCGGTAGTGGGAGATAGTTACCGCATAGGCCTCGTCGGTCAAGAGATACGCCAGCAGCCACTTCCACAGCGGATGAAGCCTGTGTGTGTAGTCCGCCAGGGAGGCGCTGTAGAGCAGATGGCGAATATTCACGATACATGCGGTCAGGATGACGACGAGCGCGGGCGTACCAGCCGCGATGAGCTGAACGACCACAAACTGCGCCGAACCCGCGAAGACCAGGCATGACATGGCCTGCGCGATACCCGCCGGGATGCCCGCGCTCGTGGCGGATATTCCGTAGATCATGCCGAAGGGTAATACCCCTGTCAGGACCGGCAGCTCATCCCTGATACCATGCAAGAATTCAGAACGTGGCGTTGTCATTGCGCCATTATAGAAAGCAGCGGGCGGGAAGTCTTGTCTGAAATTGCTATTTTTTGCGCGCCCTGCTGTATACGCCTGGAGGCACACCGACGATGCGTTTAAAGTGTTTGCTGAAGTGACTCTGATCCGCGAAACCTAAGGCAAGCGCAACATCCACGCATGGCATGCCCATCTGAAGCAACTGCCTGGCACGCATTACCCGCACCTGGATCTGATAGGCATGGGGAGGGAATGGCCAGTTCTGCTACTCAATCAATCATACCATACTTTTGGCTCGCCCCCAATTCGGCACATGGACATGCCAGGCTGCAAATTGTGCTTCAAGGGTGAGGCTACCTATTGCAGCGCATACAAAGCCAGGTTCTTGAACTGCGCCACGCTGCCCTGCTCCGCCACAAGGCCGAGGTTCCCGGAGGGGTAATTCCCACTCGTTATAGCCCCCTGTTTAACCCCGTTGAAATACAATGCAAACACATCTCCATCAACAACGACGTCTATTGTCGTGAAACCGCTGGCGGCAAGCGCCGGGCCCTGACGCCCATAAATGTCACTCGGCGTCCCGCTCCCATTGTCATAGATATTGCCCACCCAGTTGCCCGAGGTGCTGACCAGAAAAGCAAATGCTCCTTTCTGGTTCGCCGCGCTCTGCGTACGGAAGAAAATACCGAATGCCGCTGAAGCCGCTTGATTGACATGCACCTGTACCTCCAGGACATAGTTATTCGGCACAGGGGCTCCTCCAGGCAGGCTTTTCAGATAGACACCCTGACCATCGCTGCCAGCGGTATTCGTCAGCGTCAGGGCGGAGGAGGCGCAGTTGACCTGCACGCCCGCCGTCGGGCTCCATAGGCTGCTCTGTTGAGGGTCGCAGGCCGGCAGCACAGATCCATAGAGGAGCGACCCGGCATGTACGGAGGGCGCAGGCAGCGTCGCCGTAGTGCTAGGAACCCTGCTGGCAGCGGACGCAGCGGTCTGCTGAGCTATGGCTGTGCTCGACGCCTGTTGCCCGACGGTGGGCGGGGAGGCATGCTGTTGACCTAGCAGCCCGAAGCGAAATACGGCCGCGGCGAAAAGTAAGACCGCGAGCGCCCCGCACAGGAACATGGCCCACAGCCTCTGTTGACTCTTGCGACGCGTTGGCGTCAGGCTCCTGGGCTCGGGGCGTGGGTACACCTGCGCCTGTACACGCGGCGTCTGCGCGATATGAGCAGGAGAGGAGGGCACCTGTGCGTCGGGCACCTCGCCAGCTTTATGCGCGCTCCTGATCACGACGGGTACCCTGTCCTCGTCCTTCATCGTTTCTCCGCCAAAGAATTCAGTAGCCTGCTCGCCATGCTGTTCAGCAGCGGCCGCGCCCAGGGCGCGGGCGAAATTGCCGGCTGTAGCAAAGCGATCCGCCGGTCTTTTCGCGAGGGCCTTTCTCACCACCTCCTCAACGGCCTGGCTAAGGGAGGTATTCAGCTGTGTTAGCGACGGTGGCTCCTCCATAGCATGCTTCACGGCAATTGCCACAGGCGTCGCGCCGCTAAAGGGAACCTGCCCGCTCAGCATTTGAAATAACACAATCCCCAGTGAATAGATATCCGAGCGCCCATCTACCACGCTGGCCGTCGCCTGCTCCGGCGAGAGATATTCAGGCGTGCCTATGATCGTACCTGTAGTTGTCAGGGTTTGAGGCGCAGTCTGATCCGTCGCTGCAGACGCATCTACCACCTTGGCAATCCCAAAATCGGTCAGAAGCAAGCGACCATCGGCATGAAAGAGAATGTTGCCGGGTTTCAGGTCGCGGTGAACAATGCCGTGCGCGTGGGCATAGTCGAGCGCAGAGGCAGCCTGCTCGATAATGGGCACGGCCTCGCTGATCGGCAGTGTGCCGCGCCTGGCCAGGACCTGACGCAGCGTACCTCCCGTCACATAGGGCATGACAAGGTAGGCAATTTGCTCCTGTTCGCCATATTCGTAAATGGGAATGATGTTCACATGATCGAGCGCGGCGATGGCATCGGCTTCGCGTCGAAAACGGGCGAGAAACTCGGAATAGAGAAGCGCTGACTTCGGCAACAGTTCGGGCATCAGCACCTTCACGGCGACGGTACGCCGTGGCCGTGACTGCTGCGCCAGGTAGACTACTCCCATTCCTCCACTACCAACCTGGCGCTCAAGCGCACAGTTGCCAAGGTTGCGACCAAGCAAGTGGTTCATATCTACCATATCATACCTTTATAACCTGCTGAGGAAATATCAATCAATATTGTCATAGAGAGCAAATAAGCTGGTGTTAGTCCCTACCTTATCAAATCTGCCACTCTTTTGCAACAGGTTTCGCAGCAGTAATTCGCCCATCCATACGCCGTAAACCATTCTGGCGAGCCGGAAGACAGCTTTATGGGCCAAATGGCGAGATATGCAAATTACCTCTTGTACGAGAGCTTCCTCATCGGATGCGCGGCCGGGGCGCTGGCGGCCCTCACTGAGCTGGCCAGGGCGGCAAATGCGGTCAGGGCGGCGTAAAGTGGTACAATCGGGCCTGCTGGCGACGGCTCTCCGCACAGGCGTGATCTAGGGGAAGAAGATGCGCTCATTGCTGACGGGATGGAAGAGGTGCTCGATGCTCATCCATAAACTCTTCGCATGGTGATAGAAGAGCAGGGGCAGGATACACACGCCGACGCCTCCAGCCAGCAATAGCGTCACTAAGGGAACGGCGTTATACGCCGCCATGGGAAGCACGACAGCAAGCACGAGCACTTCGCTCAAAAAAACGTTGATCGCCACGGCCGCTGTATAGTAGCCCGCTTCACGCGCATAGGTGAAGTGGCAGGCAGGGCATTGCCGGTACATGCTGAAGCAGCGGCGGTACAGTTTCCCCTCGCCGCAGACCGGACAGCGCAGCCGTAGCCCGCGGCCGAGTAGAACCCTCGCCTTCTTCAGATAAAATGACATAACCATTCTCCGCGCTTGCAAATGCCGCCATCAATGAGGACAGGAGAGCATCATGTCTTCACTCCCCGATTATACCAGACTCGCCCAAAAAAATCCTGCCCGACTGCGGCGGCGCGGCGCGCACCCGGGCCAGCGCTCCCCCGGCCAGCAGGTTATTCGTGTTGATAAACACCGCTATAACCTGCCGTGGCGCTCCGGGGAGCAGCCTGGCGCAAAGCGGGTAGGTATCAGGCGACGTTCAGGACGATACGCCCGCGGCCATGGCCGCTCTGGCGGCAGTGATCTTGCTGGGTACGCTCTGGCTCTTGTGGAGATGCCGCCGGCAGTGGCAGACGCAGCAACGCTCCAGCCGCTATAGGACATCTCTATTTTAGAGGAAGCGCGTTGTTTTTTCCTCTAAGATCAGTGTGAGTACAAAATAGTGCTGCTCGCTGCTCTTTTCCCGCGTTACAGCGTAGGCGTTCGTGTGCTGCCCTTTTGCTTCTTGCCAGGAAATAGTATTCTCGCTGAGAAATGTATTCGCCTGTTGTTCCGCTTGCGCCGCTGCCTCCCTGGCGCTTGCGCTTTCACCCACAAAAATTTTTACTCGCATCGCTTTTCCCCTTTCTCTCTGCGCTATGCTCACAAAGCGGAGATGCCGCTACAACTCTCTGCAACGAGAGCGAAAAATGTGGCCTCTCGCACACGTAGCATTCTATCATCCTAACAGGAGATTTTGTAAGCTAAAACAAGGTTAAGAAAATTCACCTGGCATCCCATTTTCAGAGCAATAAAGTACTCTTCTGCAAGTCCTGTAAAAATTGGGCGTGTTTATCGTTAGCGCGATATGCGATGGACATCGCTGACATAATGTGAATATTTTTGAGGCACTTTGCAAGGAGGAAGAAACATATGCTAGCTCTGCGACGCTCATTACTGCTTGGTCCCATCCTGCTGCTGGCCCTGTGTATGGCGGCATGTAATCTCCCTGGCTCTCAGACGACAAACTCGAATAGTATGTCACAAGGCAACAACTACACCAGCGCCAAGAGCACGGCGACGGCTGGAATCACGATGGCGACCGCGCAGCCCACGATGAACGCGACGAAAACCACCAGCGGGAATATGGGCTATGGCAACAACGGCAACAACATGAACGGCAACAACGGCAACATGGGAGACCAGCAGAACACATTCATTCACACGACGACGGTGAAGATCAACAATAGAACGGTACATGTGCTTACAACGAACAAAGGCTACATTCTCTACCACTTTCGAAAGGATACCCCGCTGCAAGCATCCTGCACAGGTATGTGCGCGCAGGCCTGGCCGCCGCTCCTGGCGCCTCAGGGGATGATGACGATCAGTACTTCAATGACCTTGCCGAGATCGATCTCGGTACACAAAACCGCGAATGGCGAGCAGATTTTCTATGATGGCCATGCTCTCTACACCTACTCGGGTGACATGGCGCCGGGCCAGTTCAGCGGTCGTGGAATAGAGAACGCCTGGTACCTGGTAGGTTTCACACTCTGAATCAAGTACACTTGCCTCCAACTCTATACTGGGAATAGCGGCCTGCCCTTAAATTTGCCAGGAGCGACAGATAGAGAGTATCAGGAGGCGAGAAATGAAGCTGATTGTGTTGGGCGGAGGACCTGCCGGGGTGACCGCGGCTCTGCAGGCGCGCGAGCTGCATGCCGATGTAACATTGCTAGAGAGCAAGCAGGTAGGAGGGACCAGTATCAATGGCGGCCCGCCAGCCTGACGGCAGACGCGGTCTTCTTTGCGACCGGCTGGCCGGGCAATGTGGACTCACTGGACCTGGCGGCTGCCAACGTGCTGACGGAGCGCAGCTATATCCCGGTCAACGACTACCTGCAGAGCCACGTGCCGCATATCTTCGCCGCGGGAGACATCAACGGGCAGAGTATGCTCGTGCAGAGCGCCCGCTATGAGGGCCGGATCGCCGCCGAAAATGCCGTATTTGGACCCTACCGCCGCATCACACATGAGGTCGTGCCCAGCGGCAGCTTCACTGACCCTGAATACGCCAGCGTTGGCCTGAGCGAGACAGAGGCCCGGCGCAGGTAGCCGAACTCCAGTTAGCCTTCCCCACCTTCACCGAGGCGGTGGGGCTGGCGGCGCAGAAGCTGGTGCGTGAGCTGGGCTTGGCGCCATTGCCGCAGTTGTGGAGCGACGGCAAGGCGCCCCCGGCCTCAGTATCTCCCTAAGCGCCAGCAAGCACTCGTCAGGAGGCGGTAATTGTTCTGTTTTACTTTGTCACTGACTTCACGGCCTGCTGGCCCTGTCGAGCGGCCTTCTGCGTAACTTCAGCGCCCTGGTGGGTCGCCTGCTGGGCCGCTTCAATCCCCTGCTCCGTCACGCGTTGCACTGTCTCGACACTCTCTCGCGCCAGCGACTGAGCGGAATTGAGCATCTGCTGGAAGTATGTGTACGGGGCGTGGAAGCAACTCATGTACGAATCCACGGACTCATGCACGAGCGTCTGGATGGCGTCTTGCTGTTTCTGCGTCTGAACGATGAAAAGTTGCACCAGGTCGCCCGCGCCATTGACGTGGCTCTTGAGCACATCGCTGCTCTTCAGGAGAACGCTCTGCATATAACGCAGGTTGTGCTCCTGCGCAGAAACAGCGGTGTTCAGCAGCGCCTCCAAGGCATCCTGCGGCTTCTGAGGGTTCTCGACCAGGTCGCGGAACAGCGAGCGGCTGTCCTGCGCATAGCTCTTGAGCACCTCGATGCCATTCTCCAGGGTGTTCTGTATCAACTCAACGTTGCGCTCCTGCGCCTTAACCACGTTTTCAGCCATGGCCTGATTGGTCTGACGAAGGGACTGGGCCAGCTCTTCTCTGGCCCTGGTAACTTTATCTGCCATGATTTTTGTCCTCCTTGCAGCTCCCTGCAATTGCCTATAACAGTCAACGTGTGCCTATGTGCATTTTACACATATATGCAATGTTTGTCAAGTGGTCGCCATTGACAAAAGACCGCCGGGATGATACAGTTCTCTCGCTTTCTCTCTATTTTTTGTGCTGTAACGCACTGAAAGCTGTCTCGTGTTATGTCAACACTTGCACTTGGACTCGTTCTTCTCTCAGCGATTTTGCATGCCACATGGAACCTCCTTGCTAAACGGGCGCAGGGTGGCGCCTCCTTCATCTGGCTGTATGATGTCCTCTCGCTTGTGCTCTACGCTCCGCTCGTTCTCGTATACATTCTTCTCACGCGCGCTCATCTCAGCACGCAGATGGTGATATTCATTCTTGTCAGTGGCTTGCTGGAGCTGGCGTATCTGCTCGTGCTGCAGCGGGGATACCGCGTTGGCGACCTATCGCTCGTCTATCCACTGGCGCGCGGAACGGGGCCGCTTCTCACCACCGTCATTGCCGTGCTGGTTCTGGGCGAGCGCCCCACCCCTCTGGCCCTGCTCGGGACGGGCTGCGTGGTGAGCGGAGTGATGCTGATCGCCTGGAATTCGCGGGGCCCGAAAGAGCGCAATTTCCGCCTGGCATTGCTCTATGGAGTGCTCACGGGATGCTGCATCGCCGCCTATACGCTCTGGGATAAAGAGGCGGTGAGCGCGGGCCATCTCGCCCCCCTTGTTCTGTACTACGGGACGGTCTGCCTGCGTGTCCCCCTCCTGACTTCATATGCTCTGCAGCACTGGCGTGAGATTCGTTTCCACTGGCGCGTTCATCGCCTGGAAGCAGCTGGCATCGCCCTGCTCAATCCCCTCTCATATATACTTGTGCTTAGCGCCCTGGTCTTTACTCCGGTCAGTTACATTGCGCCGGCGCGCGAAGTTGGCGTGCTCTTTGGCACGCTGCTGGGAATACGCCTGCTCGCGGAGGGAGATGCCAGGCGCCGGTTACTGGCCGCAGGCATCATCGTCGCGGGCATTCTTGCCCTGGCTCTTTGAGGGGCCCGCGCCAGGGACATGACACCTGGACTCGCCATCAAGCGCTATCCCTGCGCATAGGTGTAGTCGTCCTCAAGCAAAGGATGAACATGGTACTCGATCTGGTATTCCTTGAGCAACTGCAGTGCACGCTCAGAAATGGCTTCCCAGCGCGCATCGAAGACCTTGACGATTAACCCACGTTCGTGCAGGCTGGGGATGGCGGCCTTCAATTCATCTAAATGGTCCAGATCCTCCTGGAAGAGGTGAATCTCCAGCTGCTTTTCATTGGGGTGAGCCTGGAAGGCGGGATTGTGCGCGGACAGCCACTGCCACAAGGCAAAGGCCTCCCCTGGGGACAGGTTGACCTGGGCCTGGTCTGCACTAATGCATACTCCACCATCGCTGCGCTCTTCAAATGTAATCATGTTCTCCCTCGCTTTCTGCTTCGACGTGCTCAGAAGCATAATAACTCTATCATTGTTATCCACGCGGACCAGCAGGCGGCGAAAACGCTTCATTCGCGCATGCGCTCGATCTCTGCATGACCCGGGAGGCGAGCCTTGTAAGGTAGCGTCAGGCGCGGTCGTCTTCATTTTTCCTTCCATTAATAGCGTAACACGTAGAGCCATGTCAGGTCCAGCAAAACTCTTCTAGGCTGCAAAAGCTCCGTATAAGTAAATGATTATATCTCATGCCGGAAACGGCCAGCCAGGCTCCAGCAGGGCATGGATTACCAGCATTTTAAAGCAGGTTCAGGCAGGATGCCTCTTTCGTTTGGATTGCTGAGGAGTCGGCTCAGAAAAGGATGTGTCTTCCCCCCTACTCCAGGAGAGAGGGAGGGCCACGGTAAAGGTCGAGCCTGCTCCGACGCGACTCTCCACCGTCACCGAACCTCCATGCGCTTTGACGATCCAATCCACAATCGAGAGCCCCAGTCCGCTATTGCCTCCTGCGGTGTATATGCGCGCGGAATCAACCCGGTAGAAGCGGTCAAACAGAAAAGGCAAATGCTCTGGGGCGATGCCGATTCCCGTATCACGGACGATGAGCAACGCCTGCCCTTGCTGGGCCCTGACCGAGACGAAGACCTGCCCGCCTGCCTCATTGTAATAGATCGCATTCTCCAGCAGGTTCATCACGACCTGCATCAGGCGGGCTTCATCTCCTCGTACGCTCGTCGGTTCGGTGACGGTCACCTGAATGGTCACCTGGTGCTGTTCTGTCAGCATATCCACGGTGGCCGCAACCGCCTCGACCAGCAGATCGAAGCGTATGGTCTCATCTTCAAGGCGAACCTGCCCCTCGTCAGCGCTGGCTAAGACTAATAGATCGCTAATGAGGCGCCCCAGGCGCTCCGCTTCATTATGAATTGTTTGAAAGACGTTCGCATACTCCTCAGGCGTGAAGACCTGCAGCAGAGCCAGCTTCGCCTTACTCCGAATGACCGTGATCGGCGTGCGCAGTTCATGGGATGCATCCGTCACAAAGCGGCGTTGGCGCAGGAAGGTCTGTTCCAGATGCGCAATCATCTCATTGAGGGTCACAGCCAGATGCCTCAGTTCGTCGTGTGATTGCGGGAGAGGAACCCGCTGGCGCAAGTCGCCCCTCTTAATGATCCGAGCCGTCTGCGTGAGCCGATGAATGGGTGCAAAGGCACACGACGTTAACCAGAAGCTCACCAGCGCACTCAGCACCAGGAGGAGCGGCGTGATCCAGAGCAAATTGATGAGGACTTCGTGTAGTGTGGCCTGTATCTGGGTGAGCGAGGTCGCGACCTGCACAACGCCGAAGATCTGCCCGTCCTGAATTAAGGCTCGACTATAGAGGCGCACCGGTTGCCCATCAACAGTCGTAACTGTGCCCTGCCAGGGAATGCCATGAAGCGGTTGGGTGACGCTTTGAGTTGGAACCAGGACGGTCCGAAACGCCGGCGTGATCCGAAAGGAAACGCCTCGCCCGTTGAGTACGCGCACCAGCACTCCCAGGTTGACATCAGCGGGGGGTAAATGCAGGCTCTGATCAGCGGGGTTGAAGCCAGGCAGATCGGCGGTTGCATCCTGAATGATGATCGCCCCCCGTTCCACCGTAATATCGCCTGCAACCTGCTGTGCTTGCAGTTGTAGGGCCGTGTCCAGACTCCCAGCCAACGAGATCTGCAAGCGGAAATAGAATATGGCTCCAGAAAGTCCGATCAGGATGGCAAAGACGGCGCTGTACCAGAGCATCAACTGGAGACGAATGCCCAAAGGCCACAGACGAGCGAGCGTTTTCATGGTTCCGGCTCCTTTAACTGATAGCCTGATCCGCGAATTGTGTGGATCAGATTGGGTTCTCCTGCGGCACAGAGCTTGGTGCGCAGATAGCGAATATAGACCTCAACGATATTGGAGAGATGTTCAGCATCATCATCCCAGACATGGTCAGCAATCACGCTTCGACTCAAGATCTGGCGAGGATGATACATGAGATATTCCAAAAGCGCATATTCCTTGCCAGATAGTAGAATGAGGCGCTCCCCTCGCCGGGCCTCATGTGTGCGGGTATCGAGCTTGAGGTCCAGGAAACGTAGCAGAGTCGTCTTCTCCTCGCTCCTGCGTCGCAGCAATGCGCGCACCCGTGCCTCTAATTCCAGAAAATCAAAGGGCTTGGCCAGGTAGTCATCAGCCCCCACGTCGAGTCCTCGCACCCGTTGGTCGACCTCCCCAAGGGCAGTGAGAAACAAAATGGGCATCTTGCGTTTCTGATTGCGCAAGCACTCGCAGACCTCCAGACCGCTGAGCCCGGGCAGCAGGATATCCAGGATCAGGAGATCGTACGACGTTGTTAATCCTAGCGCGAGTGCATCCTCGCCGTCGACCACGAGATCAACGACGTATGAGCTATGCTCCAGGCCCCTTTTCAGGTCCGGCCCTAACACCGGATGGTCTTCTGCCACAAGAATACGCATCGCTTGCTTCTCCTCTGAGTGGGTCAGGACATCATCCCTTTCCTGCACTCACTGTAGCGCACCAAGTCGAGACAAAGATGAGTGTCGCAGAAATGACCCCTGCATTCTCATTTCTGTCTCATATTGAGACCGTATGCTACGAATAGTTTACCGCAACAATCGATGAGCGGGAAGCCCCTCATCATCCTCTTTGATGAGGGGTCTTCCAGTGAAAAGATGAGGAGGATCGTGTAGTATTGTATTCAAGAGGAGAGAAGGAGCGTACCGTGGATGTTCTCGTTGAATCAGTAAAGCTTGCCTCAGAACTCCATCGTCGTCAGCGCAAGAAAAAGTCGATAGTTCCTGATATTCCCTATATGGGTCATCTGATGGAAGTTGCAGGTATGGTACAGGCCAATGGCGGTGATGAAACCACGGTGTCAGCCGCGCTGTTGCATGATGCCATTGAGGATCAAGGTGCAGAAGCGCGTGACCAAATTCGCGAAAAATTCGGGCAAGAGGTTCTTGCGATCGTCGAAGCCTGTACAGAAAGTGAGACATTTCCGAAGCCACCTTGGAAGGAACGCAAGGAAGCGTATCTCAAACTGGTCGAAACAGCATCGGTAAGCACGCTTCTGGTGATGGTTGCAGACAAGTTGCAAAATGGCAGAGCGTTGTTACGACGACTGAAATTGGAGGGCACTGAGGGTTGGGGAAGTCCCAGCCGAGCAGAGAAGCTGTGGTATTTACAAAGCCTTCATGACGCAATGCGACGTCGTCTGACACAGTTGGAACGGGAGAACCATCCAACACTGGTGAGTCTCTCTCTGCTCATTGATGAGTATGCTGAAGTAGTTGCTGCATTGACACGCTACTAGAGGATCGGCTTGTGATTGGAGCCTCAGAAATAGTGAGGAGGATCTGATATCCAGCTTGTATGCTCTGGTTCACCCTGCGCTGCAGGGCAAATGGCTTTCACATAACTCTCGGCGGTCTGCATCCCTTCATCGCTCCTTTATGGTCTTTTCCCTCATCCTAGCAAAAATACCTATTTCCGTCGAGATCTCCTGCGAAATGTGAGGTATAAGTCAAGGTCTTTTTTCTACCTCTCTGAGGCTGCTCTCGAGCGCATCCCGCGGGCTGTCGCGTCCGGGTGCGTCGTTGCTTCTGAAATGCGGAGCGCTCCTCCCGGAACCAGCGAGGGGGATAAAACCATGTCCACGCTGTCATTTCCTGCACGAGGATGTCTCGCGGCTTAGGGTCTCCTGCAATTGTCCAGTTTTTAGGGAGGGTGTAGACTTGTTGAAGAGGTTCTATGCAGGAGAGCAGGAACCACGCGAAACGGAAATAGCCATAGCTTTCTGCTCTCACCCGCAGAGTTGAAATTCTGCCTCATTGAGGAGCAAGGAGAAGGATATGCAAATCTGCCTGCTTATAGATAACCCGGAAACAAGGGATCACCCTGTAATTGCGGTCGTGCTGCAAAAGCTGAGCGTCAACCACCGCGTACGCCTGCTCGACGTGCGCCAGCCAACGAGCTCAAAGGCGCTTGCGGCGGAAGAGCCGCTGGCGGACCTCTACCTGCTGAAATCACACGCCCGAGAGGCGCTGGACCTCGCGCACGTCCTCGAACAACGCGGAGCCCGAGTCATCAACAGCTGGGCCGCGACCCTGGCTTGCCAGGATCGCGAGCGCATGTCCCGGCTGATGGCAGCAGAGCATCTTCCCTGGCCTCACACCTACTCTTTCACCTCTCTGGCGCAGCTGCTCGAGCAACACAATCTGTTCGCAACGCTGCCATTTCCACTTATAGTTAAAAGTCGTTACAGTTATCGTGGGGACCTGGTGGCAAAGGTGGACGGCGTTGAGCAGTTAATGGCATGCGCTCCCCGCTGGAGCCAGGAGCCTGTCATACTCCAGCAGTTCGTGCCAGGTGACGGTTGGGACATCAAATTCTGGGTGATTGACCAGCGCGTCTACGCAGCGCGGCGACCCTCAGCTCTAAGCTCTGCCGGAAAAAAGGATGAGCCTCTGCCGACAGAGGCACTGCCAGCTGCATGGGTGCAGATCGTGCGAGAAGTTGGCCGCGTATTGAACCTGCACCTCTACGGCGTCGATCTCTTGCTATCAGATCAGGGTGTGGTCATCGTCGATGTAAATTCGTTTCCCGGCTTTCGCGGCGTCCCAGATGCCGCTACCGCCCTGGTGGAGCTGGTGGAAGGCCTGGGGCAGGCGTGGCATGATACTAGTGAGGGCAACCCGGGGGACGTGCCTGCAGCCCCAACAGGCCTCTCCATCAGCGAGCTCCCCTCAATCGTAACGCTGCTTTTTGAGCGCTCGCACCTCCCTTTGCTGCCCGGCTCTCAGGGGCCAGTTGACCTCTTTGTGCGCTACCTGCGCCGCAAGCCGGCGCGCGGGCTGGCAGTCGTTTACAATGCGGGCGAGAGACGACCCGGCCGCGCCCATCCGCATGCAAGCATTCCCGATCACTGGGTCAGCCTGACCCTGGCCGAGTCGGCGCTGGAGGGGACGCACATTCGTTTCCAGCCAGCGCAGGTACAGCAGGCGCCACTTCACATCCAGGCAGCGGGCATTTTACAAGCCGACGAACTGGGCCTCTCACTGCAGGCATTTCCAATGGATACGGCACTTTCCACGCTTCCCGTGTGCTGTGATACGGCTCCTGAGGGCCAGCTCTTCAGGGTGCTAGAAGAAGCAGCCCATCAACAGCTACATGAGCTGTCATATCATCTCTCCACGGCGCGCGCCGAACCTGTACGCTATAAACCAGCCAGCCGCTGCGTCATTCGCTATCATCTCACTCTGGAGCACCATCAAGAAGGTATCCCCTTCCAGCAAACGCTGACCATCTATGGGAAAGTCTACGCAGACGTTGAGCAGGCGCGCAAGGTCCAGGCCACCATGCAGGCGCTTTACGCAGAGCAGGTCAACTCAGGTCAGCAGTTCCCCCTGCTGCCGCGACCACTCGGAGTAAGCGATATAGCAGGCCTTGTTTTTAACGCAGCAGTCCAGCCAGCCAATCCAGCGGAACCAGGAAATCAGCTACGAACCGGGAAGCACTGCTTCCGCGCACAGGTGGTATTTGGGCGTGGCGGTGAAGTGGACAGGGTGATCCTGGCGGAAGAGGAACTCCGCCTCACAGCAGAGATCCTGGCACAGCTGCATACCAGCGCGGTACAGCCGCACGACAGCAAGATACGTACAGGCTCACAGGAAGCCAGGCGAGTGCGAGAGAGGGCCGCGCTCCTAGCCGGGCATGATCCTCAACAGGCCGATGAGGTTTTGCGTCTGGCGCAAAGGCTGGCCGAGGCGCTGGAAACGCTGCAGCCGGAGAGCTACCGACCCGCCCATGGGGGCTTTAAAAGCAGCCAGTTGCTCTTCCATAGCCATCATGCCTTCGTCGTCGATTTCGATGGTTTCTGCCTGGCAGATCCAGCGCTCGACATCGGTTACTTCCTGGCCTACCTGCGCCCGTACGGGCTCTGGTATCATCATCCAGGCATCCGCCAATGGTTTGAGGCCAGCGCCGGGCTATTCATGCATGCTTATCGACAGGCCATGCTCGCACGCGGGGTCGATCTGCAGGAATTGAATGGCAGTATAGCCCGCTCAAAGCTCTACGAAGGCGCATTGCTTTTCAAAATTGCGACCCGGCGAGTCCATCGACTCAATAGTCCCCGCCCCAAAGAACTCGCCGCCATATTAGATGAAGTTGCGCTCTGCCTGGCGGGGAAAGAGAAGACTGCGGAACGTTAGCGGTCCGTCAGTCGGAAGGAGGACAGGATGCGCTTCTGCTTCATTATCGAAGAGCAATATCGCAAAGAGCCGATGCCGATGGTCATCGCCGACCAGTTGCGCCAGTGGCGCCATAGCGTCGACGAGCTTGAGCCGCAGGAGATGGTGACAAACCTCTCAGCCCTTCCCTCATATGGTTACGACGCCTACGTGCTGAAAACTGTCTCAGCCGGCCCTGGCCTGATCATCCTTGAGGCGGCCGAGGCTGCCGGCATCCTGACCATCAATAACTCGCGCTCCATTCGCCTGGTGCGTGACAAAGCGGTGGCGGCGACATTCGCCCGTGCTCATGGCCTGCCTATCCCCACGACCTATTTCGCTGCTCATCTGCGCCTTCTCGCGCAGATTGCGCCGGCGGAGTACCCCCTGGTCGTCAAACCGAACACCGGCAGCTCGTGTCGCGGTATTTACCGCCTCGCTTCTCCAGCCGACCTGGCGACGCTGGAGATTGAGGAGGATGAGAAAGAGAGCTACTTCCTCGCGCAGCACTACGTTGAGAACAGCGGCTACGACATCAAACTCTACGTCACAGGCAAAGAGGTCTATGCCGTTGCAAAAAAATCTCCCCTGCACGGCCAGGTGCAGGAAGGGCTGATCCCGCTCACACCGCAACTGCGCAGGCTGGCGCTGGAGGTGGGCAAACTTTTCGGATTGGATATCTTCGGCCTGGACGTGGTCGAGACGTCTCAGGGCCTGGCGCTGCTCGATATCAATGACTTTCCCAGCTTTGGCCTGGTGCCGCGGGCGGTGGCGCGCGTTGCGGAATATATCCTCCATGCCGCCCGGCAAACCGAGCTGCAGCGCGAGGCACGCCGGGCACGCAATCAACGCCGCAGGCAAGCGCGCAAAGATCAGTCGGCCTGGCGCAGCGAACACATCGACGCTGTACGCCTGGCGGGCAAGAAAGGGGACTGACGCTCTGCACCCGTCCTATTCTACCGTCGAGATGGCCCGCGCGCCTGAAAAACATCGATCTTACCTGGCGTGATCGCCGCCCGATATATGCGTGAGGAGAGGATAATGCTATTCAAGTTTCTCTACCGCAATCTCAAGGGATATCGCCTGCTCGTTGTTGTGGCGGTAGTCATGGTAGGTGTGCAAGTGGTCTCTGATCTCATCGCCGCTCTGCCTATCAAATTTATTCCCAGTAAGATTCAAAACCCTGGCAACGACCCGGCCTGTACTTTCCCGATGCTGAATGGTGTGCTCAACTGGTTCAATCGCTTCGATCCCTCCGGCAGCGTAGCGCAGACCACCTGCCCCCTTACCTCGAAATATCCAGACCTCGTGACCCAGAACAGCACCATTGGCGTGATCATCTTCTCGGTGCTGCTGCTGCTGATCTTCGGCAGTATTAGCGCGGTCCTGACGTACTACCAGCTCTTCATTGCCTCCCACGTGTCACAGAACATGACGGCCAGGCTGCGTACGCAACTGTTCGAGCACCTGCAGCGCCTCTCGCTGGACTGGCATGGCAGACAGAAAAAGGGTGACCTGGTTCAGCGCATCACAGGCAATATCGCCGATATTGAAAAATTTGTCACGGATGGCCTGGTGGACCTGCTGGGAGGCATTCTGACGCTGCTGGGCGTGGCCATTATCATGTACATGATCAGCCCACCCTATACGTTGCTCTCCCTTGTTATCGCGCCCGCGCTCTTAGTAATCGTCCTCACCTACACCAAGAGCATCAAAGCGGCATCCAAAAAGGCAGCAAAGGCGGCCGGCCAGGTAGCCGACGTCGCCACCGAGGACATCAACGCCCTGACAGTCATCAAGGTCTTCACACGTGAAGAGCGCGAGGACCTGCGCTTCGGCGGCTACGTCGGCAAGAACCGGGAGGCGGCCCTGCGCGCGGGTGGTTTGCAGGCGCAATATACGCCCATCGTTGCCATCCTGGTGGCGCTCGGCACGTCAATTATCCTTGGCGTGGGCGGCTATGTGGCCGCGGGCTACTCCTTCCACGTCCTCGGTCCTGTTACCATTCCCGCTGCAAGCGTGGACATTGGCACGCTGGTCCTCTTCCTTACATACCTCGGCAAGCTGTACCAGCCTATGCGCGATCTCTCGAAGTTGACCACCCTTGGCAGCAACGCAGGTTCCGGCGCTGAGCGCATCCAGGAGGTGCTGGACCAGGCGCCGGAGGTGCTTGACAGCGGAACTCCCTACTATGGGCCGCGCAAACTGCGCGGGAAGATTTCCTTCGAGAATGTGCGCTTCGGCTATACGAAAGACCGCCTGATCCTCAAAGGCATCAACCTGCGCATCCCAGCCGGGGGGAAGGTGGCGCTCGTCGGACTCTCCGGCGGCGGCAAAACGACGCTCGTCAAGCTGATTCCACGCTTCTATGAGGTCACGGACGGCTCGCTGAGAATTCGACGGCGTCGACAGCCGCATGTACCCCCTCAGCGTCCTGCGCCAGAATGTGAGTATGGTTCTCCAGGATTCGGTCCTCTTCGAAGGCACAATCCGCGAGAATATCGAGGTCGGCAAACCAGGGGCCAGCGAGGATGAGATCATCGACGCGGCGCAAAAAGCTCAGATGCACGAGACGATCATGAGCCTGCCAGATGGTTACAATACCTACGTCCGCGAACAGGGCAAGAACTTCTCTGGCGGCCAGCGCCAGCGTCTGGCCATAGCGCGCGCTATTCTGCGCGATGGGCCGATCCTGATACTCGACGAGCCGACCGCCAGCCTGGACGTCGAGGCGGAGGCCGAAGTCATGCATGCCCTGGATAAGCTGATCGTTGGACGCACAGTGCTGATGATCTCCCACCGCCTGAGCACGCTCGGCAACGTGGATGAGATCATCGTGCTCAAAGATGGGCTGATTGCCGAGCAGGGAACCTTCAGGGAGCTGAAGAGCAAAGGGGGCGTGTTCGCCGCACTCCTCGAGGAGCAGAATCGCTACAATGTTGAACGAGCTGGCGATAAGTCTATTATTCGCTCGGCCTTTGTCCCTTTGATGTACGACCAGCGCGCGGCTGCGCCCGTGCATGAGCCAGCGCTGCCCGCGCCACAACAGAACCGGGCCCCCCCTGTTGCCGTAGGGCCAGGCCCTGACAAGCCACCACGGCCCGGCGCGGCGAGGGGCCACGAGCAGCTGGCGCAAGCTCAAGCACCACCCAGGGAGGCGCGGATATTGATCGAGCACGCAGGGAAGATCATTGCTGAATGCCGGCTGAACAGGCCCGAGCTCACCGTTGGCCGCCTGCCGGGCAACGATGTGCATGTGCCCGACCAGCGCGTCTCACGCCTACATGCAAGGATTCGCTGGCTAAATGGGGCCTGGGTCATCGAGGATGCCGACAGTGTGAATGGCCTCATCTGCCAGGGCAATCGCGTTGAGCGGCACATATTCAACAGCGGAGATCGCGTCTACCTCGCCCCCGAGACGACCATCCTTTACGAAGCCAAAGCGTGAGCACAGGCTATCAGTCAGTTCCATGCTGATCATAGTGCTCGACTCGCATGCTTGGCCGGCTCCCGACGTCCGTCAGCGGAACGTATAAGTTGTGCGTGCGCGCATCCAGGGCGATGCTATGCGAGGAATCAGTGCTGAGGACGTAATCGTGAAACTTGGGCAACACTCCCCTGGCCGCCCTGCTTTCATCAAAGACCGAAACAGCGCTCTGACACCCGGCGAAGAGAACGTGTAAACCAGGATCCAGCACAATGATATCCGGCTTGAGTCCCAGCTGCGCAAGATTGTTGAGGTCTCCGACAGGCTTCATCCTGCGCAGGTCGACCATGGCGAGATTGCGACTGTTGACGCAAGCGACAAAGGCGACCTGTTGCGACCCGTCTATAGCCAGGCCATGGGCACCACTGCACGCAGGTGGCAGCGCAGCGCGGGCGACGATGGTGTTGGTGATAGGATCGATAGCAACGAGGCCGCTATTGCCTGCAGGCGAGACAACTACGGCGAAGGCTCGTTGCAGCGTGGGGTCGTAACGGATATGTCCTACGCCAGCAACCAGCCTGAGCGTTTTGATGACGGTGTCGCTGCGCGTGTTAATCACATCGATGACGCCCTGAGGAGGCGAAAGATTACCCGGTTCGGAGACGAAGACCTCGTGATGCTGGGCATCGTACTCTATAGAGTCAGGGGTCTGGCTGGCCCGGATCGATCGGGCGACGGTACATATGCTGCCTCCAGCCCGGATGGAGGCCTGGCACGCCTGCTCATCAATTATGCGGATGACGCTGCTGCCGGCGTCAGCGGCATAGACCCTGGAAATATCGGGAGCCACGGCGATACCATGCACATTGACACTATTAATGCTCGCGACGTACTTATTGTGCCTGACATCAAAGACCACGATCGATGGGTTAAGCCGCGCGCCGCCAGGCAGCTCCCCCTTCAATACGGGCAATTTGCTGGCGCTCGGCCCATCATGGGCGCTAAAGAGCAGCCCGCTCTGTGGATCCAGCGCCTCAAAGTCAAAACGATCAAAGTGTACAGACTGGGGCAGGTTCTGACCATGCGCAGACACAAGTATGCCAGGCAGAGGAACATCGCTCACCTGCTGTAAGCGCGAGGGCGGCGGAGGGATAATGAGCTGTATTACGACCTGCAGCAGCAAGAGGGCCAGCAAGCCAAAGGACGCCACCGCAATGACCCATAGCAGTATCCTGCCTGTCGCGGGCCTGCGCAGAGGTGGTGCAGTCATAGGCGTTTGAGCCATCGATCTCTCCTCATCTATTCATGCGTCTGTTGAAAGTTTCAGCATCTCTGTCACTATGTTATCTCTCGCGCTATAGCTATTTTAGCATTATTACTACTTGCTTGCTATGTCGTAGCTCGCAGAAAAACTGTGATGTTGCACACACTTCAGCAGGTTCTCATCGCCTTTGCTCTCAGGACATACAGACGTCAACGGAGCTTCCCTGCGGACAGGCCTGAATAGCAAAGCTGGCGGCATCCTGTATAGCGGCGGGCAGGCTGGCATAGCAGAGGCGCGCGTGCGGATCGATGTTGGCAACCACAGGATCGCTGTTAGCATTCTCAAGTGTAATCAGAAACAGGTAGGGCCTGTATTTGAAGAGCAGTGGATTGCTATACGTGGGAGGGGAAAGGCGGTCATTTGTTAGCGTCAACGGCCAGTGGATAGGCGTTGAGTTCTCGCTGTTATTTTGCAGCCAGGCGTAATAGCGCTCGCCCGGAGGCGCAGCGGGCAGGTGCGAGATACTAATCTCAACCTCGTCGAGGCCGCCTTTAGGAGCATAGGGGCTGCTGAGAAAGCGGACCTGGCCCGTAATTAGCGCGGCCTGGGATGATGTGGCCGCTCTGCCCATACTAAAAAAGGCCAGAAGCAGGCCCGAGCCGGCCACGACAAGGGCGCACAGAGCGATCAAGGCCAGGTGGGTTCTGCGCTGTCTGCTCCTGGCCGGCGGCGTCTGTAGCATACTGGCGGACGTGGGAGGTGAGGCTTGCAATGAGTATGGCGTGAAAGGGGCCGGCGCTACGCTGGAGGAATTCGCTCCATTGACTTCAGACCTGGCGCCAGGCCTCAGCAGTTCGGCGGGAACGGCCACGTTGAGCGCCTGCGCGAGCGCGATTGTCATCGCAGACGCGCTGGGAAAACGCGCGTCAGGGTCCTTGGCGATGCTTTTGAGAATGACCTCGGATAAGGCGGGAGGAATATGCGGGTTGATGAGAGCGGGTGGCGTGGGGGGTTGCTGGAAATGTTGCATAAGGATGGCCAGGACGGAATTGCCCCGAAATGGGGTGACGCCGGTAGTCATTTCATAGAGGATGATACCGAGCGAGTAGAGGTCGCTGCGCTTGTCACCCACTTGCCTTTGCGCCTGCTCGGGTGAGACGTAGAGTGGCGTACCGAGCACGGTGGTCCTGTCGGCAGCTACTCCCTGCAGTTTGGCGATGCCGAAGTCGGTGAGAATTGGTGAGCCCAGATCATTACTCCTGGGCATGCGCTGGTCCAGGATAATGTTGGAGGGTTTGATGTCGCGATGAAGCATGCCCTTCCCATGGGCATAGTCGATGGCGAGACTGATCGCCGTGAAGATATATACGATGTCGGCAGCAGGCGGAAATTGTAACTTGCGCGCTGTGCTACGGATATAGTCTGCCAGCGTCGGCCCCTCAATATAATCCATCACCATATAGGCTGTGGTGGTGTCCGAGTCGGGGGTAGACACGAGTTGAAAGTCGTGAATTTGTACGATATTAGGGTGATGCAGCGACGCGATAATCCGCGCTTCGCGCTCGAAGCGCGCAGCAAAATCGGGATCGGACTGCAGGTCGGCGTGGAGCTGCTTGATGGCGATGTAGCGTCGCAGGCGGGGATCAAAAGCCTTCCAGACCTCTCCCTGCCCGCCGCGCGCCAGGCGTTCACGCAGTTCGTATTTGCCAAGGTGGCGCGACTCTGTGCTCATGCATGCCCCTGTCTATATACACCATCAGCGGTGAGCGCCCGCTCACAGGCCCGCCGGCACGGTGCGTGAAATGTCAAAGGTTGCCAGCCTCTGGATGTCATAGTGCGCCTGGAGCACACCGGGCCTGATGTTGTTTGTAGCCGGATCAAGCTGGCCAATATAGGCATATGTGACCTGTGTGACCAGGTCATCCAGGACATTCTTCGCCGCGGGCTGCGCCAGTTGTGTGGACGTCATAGCGAAGAGCTGCCTGGCATCCGCGCGCATCTGCTGCAGGTGTTGCTTGGCATTGTCGAGCGCAAGAATGGTTTCCTGCGAGAGCGTGTGCATCTGGGGTGTCGCGTCAGGGGCTCTATTCAGCTGGCTGAGATGCAGCTCCATGTGATCGATATCGCCGGGCGGGTCGGTGGCAAGAAACTGTGTCACGCCCTGGCGAGTCGGGTCCACCGTCAGCAGACTTACCCTGCTAATGGTGGGATCAGCCAGCAGAGGCGTGCCGGGAGGTACATCGAGATGGACGTTTGCCGAGCCATCCAGGTAGTCGAGCATGCTGGTAAAGAGGCTGTGCATCAGCCCGTAATTTTTTGTTGTGCCATCGAAGTCGTCGCGCGCACCGGTGGACCACTCCATGAGTTTGGCCGTATTACGCAAGACCCAGATGTCCAGTCCGCCATAGAGCCCCAGCACTCGCAGGTGGTCCTCGTTATAGTACAGGTGGCGAATATGATCGAGCCCCCGCAGGCCGGTGGGATCCCCTGGAATGAGTACCTGGGGCAATTGTGCGTAATAGACCTGGCTGGCGCGGTCGCTGGAGGGGCCGGGCGGGTTGCGCCCCGCGGCCTCCAGTGTAATCAGCAGGCGGCTGGTCGCCGATAGCAGGTTGTTGTGCTGTGCATCGCCCGCGTACTCGTAGTGGACGATCCCATTCTGCTGCACGGGCAGGTTATTGGTCAGCAGGATGGGCGGGTGTACCGGGGCTGGCCCCAGCAGGTCTGGCACTGGAGTAGTGTCCTTATCGCCCAGCAGCCAGAGATAGTAGCCCTTCCCCGCCGGTGGTGGCTGGACGTTCTGTATATCAACCTGCAATTGATCGGCGATGCCCTGCGCTCCGTCCGCGATCTGGCCGCTGCTGACATAGAAGGCCTGCCCCACCAGCGCGGATGGGGGCGCGGCCACACCACTATGCTGGACCAGGAAGTAGGCTCCCAGCGAGCCGCCCAGCAGCACGATGACGAGGGCGATCAGCCCGTAGAGAGGCCCTCTGCGTGGTCTGGCTGTTGATGGAGGTGCAGGGGTAAGGGGCGGAGGCGGCGCTGCTTTTGCGACACCCGAGTTAGCGGCGGAAGTGGATGGAGTGAGCACAGGCGTAGCCCGCTGGCCAGGCGCCGTCAATGGCAGCGCGGGGGTAGCAGCTCCAGGGCCACTGCTCAGCGCCAGGGGAGGCGTGCTTTGTCCGGCGCCCACAGCCCGGGCGGGCCCGCCTGGCAGCGCGGCCGAAGATGACGTTGGATGAGACGAGGTGGGGGTGATATACGTCGGCATATACTCGGCATCCACAGGATAAGCGGGCTCACCCAGGTTCCCCGCCACCGCGACGCCCAGAGACTCGGCGATCGCAGCAGCCAGCACTGAGGCGCTGGCAAAGCGCGAGGCCGGATCCTTTGCCAGGCAGCGCATGATAACCAGTTCCAGCGCAGGCGGAATGTTGGAGTTGATGGCAGACGGCGAGGGCGGAGTGGCAGTGAGGTGCTGGGCCATCACCACGGTTGGGTCGTTATCTTGAAAGGGAAGCGTGCCGGTCGTCACTTCATACAGGATGATGCCAAGCGCATAGATATCGCTGCGCTCATTGCCGGCGTAGCCCGACACCTGTTCGGGCGCGATGTAGAGTGGAGTCCCAAGTTGTGTAGCCGTAAACGTCGCAGAGGAGGCTGTCAAAAGTCTGGCAAGGCCAAAGTCGGTGAGGATCGGCTCGCCCATGGGGTTGCGCAGCGTGTTGCGCCCGTCGAGCAGAATATTGGCGGGCTTGAGGTCGCGGTGGATCATGCCCTGCTGGTGAGCGTAATCGACACCGAGAGCGATAGACGTAAAGAGTTGCACGATCTCAGGCGAGGAAGGAAAGTTTCCCAGGCCCGAGGTATAGCGAATATAGTGCGCCAGCGTCTGACCCTCAATATAATCCATGACCATATAGACCATCGTACCCTCTTCCTCAGAGGAGGCGATCTGAAAGTCATGGATCTGTACAATATTAGGGTGGTGCAGCGAGGCTATAAGCTGTGCTTCGCGTTCGAAGCGGGCGATAAATTGAGGGTCCTCCTTCAAATTCGTACGCAGCAATTTGATCGCGACGTAACGCTGAAGTTGCGTATCAAGCGCTTTCCAGACCTCCGCCATGCCGCCATGTCCCAGGCGCTGCTGAAGTTCATATTTGCCGAGGCGTCGTGGGCGCGTACTCATAACTCCGTCTCCTCATTATTTATGCGCAGGTTTTCGTCCCATTGCCTGGCGTACATTGCGTCACATCAAAGGTCGCCAGCCTCTGAATGTTGTAGTGAATTTGCACTACCCCCTCCTTGACCGTAGCGGTGTTGGGGTCGAACTGCCCGACAAAGGCATGGTTGGCCTGCGTGTAGAGATCATTCAGGATGGATAATGCGGCCGCCTGTGACATCTGGCTGTTGTTCATACCCACAAGCTTCAGCGCGTCGCTACGGACCGCATCCAGCCAGACCTGTATATTGTCGATGGCCTGCGTAATATGTATGGCGAGCGCGTACTGCGCTGGCGTCACGCCAGGTGACTGCGTAATTTCCCGCAGGTGTGTCCCGATGTGTTGCAGGTAGCCGGGAGGCTGCTGATGTACCACATCTCTCTCGAGCAATGCGACGCGCGCTATGGTCGGATCAATCAACAGCGGGGAATTCGCCGGCAGATCTTGCCATGCATAGGCGCTGCCATCGAGGTAGTCCAGTATGCGGACCAGCGAACGGTGCACGAAGGCGCAGGAGGCACTATTCGGATCGGCCGTGCAGGACGGCTGCGTGTCCCTGGCATTTCCCGCGTCCTCCAGCACCTTGCTGGTATTGCGGTAGAGCCAGATATCAAGCCCTCCCCCCAGCCCGACAAGCTTCAGTTTCGGGTCCTGGGAGAGCAGGTGCCGCAGGTGGGCGAGCAGGCTAAAGTGATCCAGCGTATCAGCCGGGTTGGGCGTCGTCGAGAAGGCGGCGTTATAGCGCCATGTGCTCGGGTCGAGAGAGGGATTTGATGGCACTGCATTCGCGTCTTCCTCGGTGACGAGAAAATGACCATAGTTGGCGAGCAGGTTATTGTGCTGCGGATCCCTATACATCATGCTTACCTGACCATGGTTGAGAGGCAGCGCGCCAATGGCAACGGCCGGCAGGTCGACATTCTGGTCGTTCAGCAGCCAGGCGTAATAGCGTTTGCCAGCCTGAGGGGCGGAGAGGTTTTGCAGGTTGACCTGCAGCTCATCGGTAATACCCTGATTGCTGTTATTGTCACTCAACAGGCCGCTGCTTACGAAGAATGCGTGTCCCACAACCGTTGCTTGAGCTGGAGACGTGATGCGGATAAGGTAGGCGCCAAGGACGGAGCCGGCAAGCGCGAGCAGCAATGCCGCGAGCAGCGCGAAATAGAACCAGCGCGGTCGCCTCTTTTGAGGCGGTGGGGTGGGCACAGGCGCTGCTGCCGCTTGACTCGCCGCATGCGGCTCCAGTGGAGGGCCCGGGGGAGTCGTGCGAACAGGCGTGCCTGCTGTCGCCGGCGATACAGAGCTCTTCTCTGGCTCTTGCAGCGCCGGTGTGACCTCTGAGGGCGCCGGCGAAAGGGCTGGCGTGATAGAGGCACCGGCGGATGGGGACAGGGGAGGAGTATTGCGGCTGGCCACAAGCGGTGGCATAGAGGGCAGCTCCTGTGAAGGCCGGCCAAGGGAGGTCGGGCCATACAGGTCCAGCGAGCCGCTGCCTCCTTCCGGGGATGACGCTTTGACGGCCTGCGGGGCCTGGTGAGAATAAGCGCTCTTCTCAGGCGCGCCCATATTCAGCGCCTTTGCCACTGTCGCAAGCATCACCGTCGCGGTGGGGAAACGCGCCGTCGGGTCCCGCGCCAGGCTGCGCATGATGGCCGCCGTCAGCGCCGGGGGGATATACGGGTTGATAAGCGCAGGCGAGGTGGGCGTCCCATGAATGTGCTGCATCAACATGTCCCCGGGAGAGTCACCCTGGAAAGGCAGGACACCTGTGCACATTTCATAGAGGATCACTCCCAGCGAGTAAAGGTCGCTGCGCTCCGTCCCTGCGAAGCCCTGCGCCATCTCCGGCGCCATATAGGACACATCGGGGAGCTGGAGGGCAAGCGGATTGTGCAAGAAATGCAGGCTGAAAGCGGTCAGTTTGACCGCTGCGGGCGCGGGCGCGCCGCTGCCGGCATCTGCAAGCAGAATCGCGGCAGGTGTGAGCGCGCCATGAACTACCCTGCGCTGATGGGCATAATCGAGGGCCTCGGCAACTGGTGTCAGGAGGCGCATGATCTCAGCGGGAGGAGGGATTTTCCCTCTGTGAGCGGTCGCGTCGAGATAGGCGGCGAGCGTCGGGCCCTCCACATACTCCATGCTGAGGTAAGCTTCGCCGCCACTCTGTGACACGTGGTAATCCAGTACCTGTACGATATGAGGATGATGCAGCTGCGCGAGAATTTGCGCTCGATGATAGAATTCGTTCCCATCCTGAGGATTGAGCGGGATGATCTTTATAGCAACGCAGCAACGCTGAGCAGTATCAAATGCCTTCCAAACCTCGCCCACCGCATCAGAACCTGAATGTTCCTGTAGTTCATACTTGCCAAGACGGCCTCGATCCATACCCATAGTGATATCCCTCGCTCCTTCGCTTCGCTGTAGAGGTAGCACTCAAGGTAGAAGATCCTTCTGTAGTCAGTAAGCTTGGTACGTCCTATGCCAACGCTGGCCTCACCCATTTCCAGGGATATGTTCACATCTCCGGACAATCGCCACTAAAATCAAGTTTAGAATACGATTTCAAGTTACAGATTGCTAGCAATTTTATGCGCTTTTTTATAAAAAGTCAACCATCCAGGCTCATCCACCCCACAACGACCGCGTCATTTCCCCACGCCGGCCTATGCTCCACAGCAATCAGTGAGCTCAATCACCTTGCTTGTGTGAGCGAAATAACAGCATCTCGGCAAAAGATATGCTACGCTGCAACAATCGACGATGGCAAGCGGCCATACTAGAAAAATCAGTTCAAACACACATTAAATATGGAAAAGTAACTTTAGTAAGTACACATAAGAACAGTTAGAGCACACAAGGCTTTGAAAGGAAGAGCAGACATGAGCAGCACACATCCACTTCGCGTCGCGCTTATCGGCGCAGGCAACTGCGCCAGCTCGCTGGTGCAGGGGGTTCACTACTACCGCGAGGCGCAGGCTGAGGATTTCGTCCCCGGCTTGATGCATGTCAACCTTGGCGGCTACCACATCAGCGATATCGAGTTTTCGGCCGCCTTTGACATCGACCAGAATAAAGTCGGCAAAGATCTCGCCGAGGCAATCTATACAGCCCCTAACAATACCTATCGCTTCGCAGATGTTCCCAGGCTCAATGCGAAGGTGTACCGCGGCATGACGCATGATGGGCTGGGGAAGTATCTCTCGCGCATCATCACCAGAGCTCCGGGGCAGACCGGCGACATTGTTAAAATTCTCAAAGACACGGGGACCGATGTCGTTGTGAACTACCTGCCCGTCGGCTCAGAAACTGCCACCAAATGGTATGTCGAGCAGATTCTCAGGGCCGGGGTGGGATTCGTCAACTGTATCCCAGTGTTTATTGGGCGTGAAAAGTACTGGCAGGAGCGCTTCAAGGAGGCCCACCTGCCCATGATCGGCGATGATATAAAAAGTCAGGTTGGCGCGACCATCGTCCATCGCATGCTGGCTCACCTCTTTCGCGAGCGCGGCGTGAAGCTTGAACGGACCCTGCAACTCAATGTCGGCGGCAACACCGACTTCTACAATATGCTGGAGCGCGAGCGCCTGGAGTCGAAGAAGATCAGCAAGACAAATGCCGTGACGAGCCAGCTTGATTATGATCTGGGGAGTGAGAACGTCCATATAGGCCCATCCGACTATGTCGCCTGGCTCAGCGACCGCAAATGGGCCTATATTCGCCTGGAGGGGCGCACCTTTGGCGATGTGCCGCTGAACGCCGAATTGAAGCTCGAAGTATGGGACTCGCCCAATTCAGCCGGCGTCGTCATCGATGCCGTACGCATGGTCAAGCTCGCCCTGGATCGTGGTGTGAGTGGCACATTGGAGGGGCCAAGCGCTTACCTCATGAAGTCCCCTCCCGTACAATATCCCGATGCTATCGCGCATGCGCTGACCGAGGCTTTCGTGCGCGCAGACGGCAGCCCTGGCCTCGCTGACCTGGATGGGCATATGGCGGAGGCCCGCATAGCGTAACCGTTCAGCGCGCCAGGCGGCAAATAATGCTTCATCAGCGCTATTTGCCGCCCCGCTGCAGGCACGGCCAGCGCGGCGAGGGCTGGACACTTGCTACATTTATAGCTACAATCAGCGTATGCAGTATCCGGAACCATTTAAACTCATGCAGGCCAGCGCGCTGTTTCGCGATCTGCAGCCGCAAGAAACAGCCGCCATCATAGCCCGCCTGCGGCCGGTCAGCTTCGCCAGCGGCGCGCGCATCATGCAACGGGGCACCTGGCATGGCCTCTTATATATTATTGCCACCGGCCAGGTCAGCGTGCTCTTGCAGGAAGAGACCGTACAGCCGCAAGGCGCCTCCCGCGCAAACGAGAGCGGCGCGCTGGTGCTTGCCCGCCTGGGTCCGGGCGAGTGTTTCGGCGAGATGTCGCTCATCAGCGGCGAGGCGCCATCCGCAAGCGTGCACGCCGGGGAGGATACGCAGCTCTGGGCGCTTTCCCAGTCCGATTTCTGGCTGCTCATCAGCTCCTGCCCCACCCTCCTGCGCAATATCAATACCATCCTCTCGCTGCGCCTGGCGCGCACCAATCAACAGTTTCTCCTCAACTCCGCCGCCGAGCGCATCTGCTTCTCTCTGCTGGACGACGCGACCTCACCCATCCAGCGCTCCTTCCCCTTGCATGTAGCCTGCGCCCTGGCCGCCCGCAGCCAGAAGCGCGTCCTTCTCCTCGAGTGCTGCGACCAGCGCGAAGCCGTTGCTCCCCATTTCGCCAGGTATCCAGGCCAGCTTCGCCCCTCCCTCGCTGCCTGCGCGCGTGAACATAGTCTTTTCCAGGCTCATCAAGCTCCGACAACAGCCGCAGGCGCAGCCTGCTATCCAGCACTGGGCGCCCTGACAGGCCTGGATGCGCCGGCCGCCGCGAGCTCCAGCAACTGGCTGGAGGATAGCGCCGCCGCGCTCGCATGCCTGCCCGACCTTGCTCGTCTCTACGCCTATATCCTGCTCGTCACAACGCCTGCCACCCCTCCTGCCCTCGCGCAGGCCGTCGCGGATAGCTGTACGCTCTTGCTGGCGCTCGTTCCGTCCTCTCGCGCCTACGCAAGTGCTCTGGAAACACTCGCGGCCGCCCCCGCCGCCGTTTTCGTGAGCTGCGTGCCGGGACGCCCTACCGTCGGGCAGCTGGACCGCTACGCCGCGCAGCTGGGCAGCAGCGTGACGCGCCTGCTGCCCGACGACCCACCACTGCTGGAGCAATGCTGGCAGCAGCGGGAGCCTCTATGCGAGGGCGCGAGCGCGTCCGCCCTCGCATCCGCCGTGGACTTCATGGCTCGTTATATCTCTCAGCAGACCGTTGGCATCGCGTTTGGCGGCGGCGGGGCCAGGGGCTTCGCCCACCTGGGCGTACTCGAACGCCTGCTTGAGCGCGGCGTTCCCCTCGACTACATCGCTGCCTGCAGCAGTGGCATCATCACCCCCGGAATGTATCTGATCGGCAAGTCGTTTGCCGAGAGCGAGGAGATCTTCCTGCAAATCCAGCGCCATATCGTCCAGTGGCACCCCCCGCGCACCTCAATTTTTTCCAACAGGGGCCTGAAATCCATGCTGCGCAACCTGTGCGGGGACATATGTTTCGAGGACCTTACGACCCCCTTCGCCATGGTGGCGGTTGACCTGGCGACCCGCGCCGGCGTTGTGCTGGATCGCGGACCGCTCTGGCAGGCCGGCCTGGCCAGCGTCTCTCTCCCTGGCATCTTCCCGCCCGTACTGGTGGGCGAGCATATTCTGATGGACGCCGGTATGCACGATCCCGTCCCTATTCGCCTGGTGCGCAAAATGGGTGCCCATATATTGCTCGCAGCGGAACTGGGGGGCCAGGAACCGCCCTCCCTTATGAGCGCGACGCCCTGGTTCGAAGAGTCGGGTCCGGGGCACAAACATACACGTTCGCCGCACATCGTTGATCTCTTACTGCGCACCTACGACCTGGCGATGGCCACAATTGGCATGCAGAGCATCCGCGAGGCCAATGTCGTGATTCGCCCTACATTGCAGCGCGTCTCCCTGCGCCAGTTCTCCGCGGGGCGCAAGTTCGTCGCCGCCGGCCGCGAGGCCGTTGACCAGGCCTGTCCCTCCCTGCGCCAGTTCCTGCCCTGGGTGAGCTAAGCGCGCCGAATTCTTCCGGACAGAGAGCTACCATCAGAGAGGGCCCAAAAGTTAGTAGCTTTGAAAACCATAGCTATTATATGCAAGTGAGTTACTGGAAAGCAAACGCGTCACTTCTGCAGCAGCCAGTGGGTTGTAACCAGGCAACGTAATCATAACAATATAGACAATTTTATTACGACTCACTGGGAGTACATTGTGAGTACACCACGGGCTGAACATACAAAGATACATCCTACTACAGCAGAACGAGCAGCGATGCAGGACACTCAAGAGGCGGATACGCCACGTGCGCCAGATGCTCAGGCATTGCAGACGTTTTATCGCGAGAACCTTGGTCTGATGTACCGCTACGTGTACAGCAAAGTTGGCAACCGCGAAGAGGCTGAAGATATCACCTCACAAATCTTTATTAAAGCAGTGCGCGGTATAGAGACTGAGCGCGGCTCCCTGAGCTTGCAGAAGTGGTTGTTCCAGGTCGCGCGTACAACGATTGCTGACTACTGGCGGGTCCACTATCGAGTATCCAGCCTTTCTCTTGACGAGTTGCTGGAAGCCGGCTGGGAGGGACCCGTTGAAGAAGAGCGACTGGCAAGCAGCAGCAGGCCGTACGAACGCGTCCAGCAGATTCTGCAGGCATTGCCAGAACACTATCGAGATGTTCTGAAGTGCCGTTTTTTACTGAATCTCTCGATCAAAGAGACAGCCTCGCTCATGTCCATGAGCGAGGCAAACGTGAAGGTGCTGCAGTTTCGCGCGCTGAAACGCGCTGCTGAGCTTGAACAGGTGAGTACATTCGGTGCTATGTAGAGCAGTCCACCCGCTGGGCAATCACTGTGGAGATGTTACGCTATGGCAGGCGAAGACCAGGAAAGATTTGAAGACTATCTGGCGTTAGAACATTATATAAGGGAGCTCCAGGCGGGACATGTCGCTCATCCACCGGATGAGCTGACACCCTCCCTGGCGCGTATCTATCGTACGGCAGCGCTCTTTCGCTCCACCTCAATCGCGGACAGCCAGCCAAGCTCCGCGTTCGCGGCGGCTTTGCAGGCGCGCCTTGAACAAGTGCTGCGCCATCCTTCCGAGGAAGCGCCTGTGACGCCCTCCAGGCAGCGCTCGCATGTCTCGCGCCGCGCTCTGCTAACGGGAGGAGCTGCCGCCGCAGCCTCGCTGGTAGTTGGCACAGGCCTCGGAATGGCCGCTATGAACCTGGAACAGCAACAGGCTGCAAGCTCCGCGGCGACCACGAATTCCTGGTCTACCTCGCTCGTTCCCGCGGGTGAGGGGAGCTGGCTTCCCGTGGCGAAGCTGGCCGACCTGGGCGATGAAGCGCTGCGTTTTACAACCGACTCACTTGTCGGCTACATCATCCATAGCGATGGGGATCAGGGAGAAAAACCCGGCATAATAGCGCTGTCGGCGGCCTGCACACATATGGGCTGTCTCGTGCACTGGCAGCACACGGAGCGCAAGTATCTTTGTCCCTGTCACGGCGGCCTCTTCAGCGAGTATGGCAAACCCGATAAGGCCTCGCCAATGCACTACCTGACCGCTTTGCCACGCCTGGAAACGAGAATCACAGAGTACGGCAGCGACGAAATGATCGAGGTACGGCTGCCGGCCAATACACGCCCAACATGAGGCGATCTCCCCACGCGCTTAAGCTCCATTCATGCACGCGTTCCTGTGCGCGCTCGCGCATCCCATAGCAGGTTGCTCCTCAAAAATAGCTCCGCAGGTCCGTAAAGCGCGAGAAGATGTCAAGTTGGCGGGCAAACGCCCGCCGGCTGTTGAGTACCAGTCTATTTTTCAGCTTTGCCAGCGCAGTCTCAATTTTAGTAATATGGGACGTGCTTTTACCGGTGCTCCTCGGCGCGCGCGCCCTCCACGCGGGCATACCCCTGGCGAAAAAACATCTTGACAGGTATAAGTTTGCGTTTTAGGATCTAACCGTTAAAGTATTTTTAGACGGTGATAAAAGGAGGCACCTGGCATGCCGACGTCTCGAGCATGCCGCTGGATGTGGGCGAGCTAACTCCAAAGCACTGAGAGCTCACTCATACTCTTTTTGTGATCTGCAAAACTGTTCTTTACGAAAAAATCGGCTACAATGCGTTTAGTAGTTGAGTAAATGCCTGACCGGCCATGGCGAGGGCCAGGTTTACCAGCATGAAGAGCTGCGTTCCAGGAGATTTGCGATTTTTGAGATAAAGGCGCAGACACTTATCAGAAAGCGGCAAGGGGAGTAAAGACGATGGATGACAAGAGTGCAGACATCACCTATCAAAAAGGGCAACTGATCGGCCAGTATAAGATCATCGAGATTCTGAAGCAGGGGCGACACGCGGACACTTTCCTGGGGAAGAATCAGTACGGCAAAGCTCCTGTGGTAATCAGGGTGTTCCGGCCTCCACTGTTGAGTGAGTTACTACGTCCTTTTCTGACGCAGGCGCGCTTACTCATAGAGCTGGAACATCCCCATATCCTGCGTGTGCGAGATATGGGGGTGGACGGCCACTATCCATTTCTGGTCAGCGATTATATGCCACATTTAACCCTGCGCCAGGCGTTTCCACATGGGAGCATAGCGCCGCTCGCAAGGTTTTTGCCATATCTCAAATCGATCGCCTCCGCGCTACAATATGCGCATGATAGGAATGTTCTCCACCGCGACATACGGCCGGAACACATCCTGCTGGACAGGAACAACCAGATATTGCTCTCAGACTTTGCCCTTGAGGCGATCATAACGAATTCGGCGCGCCTCAACTACCAGAGCACCGCAGCGGCCGCATATACCGCGCCTGAGGTAATACAGGGCAAGCCAGTGCCTGCCAGCGATCAATACTCATTGGCCATCGTGATCTACGAGCTTCTCAGCGGCAGCGCGCCGTTTACGCAATCCTACCTTGAGATCGCCAACCAGCATTTGCATACGCCGCCTGCGCCATTGCGGGAGCATGCGCCCGACGTCTCCGCCAGGGTCGAGAAAATTGTGATGACAGCACTGACGAAAGATCCCGCCAAACGTTTTACCACTATTCGAGCGTTCGTCAATGCGCTGGAGCAGGAACAGAACTCGCAACTGCGGGGCTCCGCGCATGCCAGAATTTCCGCGCCCGCGGTTGCGCGGCAGCCAATCAGCCCGTCTAGCGCGCCCGTGCCACTTCCCCCGGTCATGCCCATGCAGCTCGCACAAACACCGCCATACTCACCCCCGCCGCCGGCGCCACTCGCGTTGCATGAGCCGATCCCTCCCATGCCGCCGCCCGGCGCTCAAACGCCTGCCTTCGAGGAGAGCCCGCTGGCGCCACGGCGTGAAAAAAACAGCACAATCACGCGGCGGGCCTTCACGCTCGGCCTGGTGGGACTGGCGGCAGCGGGTGGAGCGGGAGGCTGGTATGTGCTCTCAAAAAGGCTGGCGAAAGCCGTCCCTCCAGGCATCACGCCAGGGGATGTTCCGCCGGCTACCTTAACGACCATCGACAACACCAACGTCCTGATCTACAGCGGCCACCTGGCAAGCGTAAACTCGCTCACCTGGTCACCCGACGGCAGGCTGATAGCATCGGCCAGCGATGATACTTTTGTCCAGATCTTTGACGCCAGCAGTGGCCGGCGCAGGCTGATCTACTCGGGGCACACGGAGGAGGTCGCCGCCGTCTCGTGGGCTCCCAACGGCAAGTTCATCGTCTCAGGCAGCCAGGATGGGAGCGCACAGGTATGGCAGGCCGCCAACGGGGGTAAGATCTTCAGCTACGAGGGGCACACACAGCGGGTGAACGGGGTCTCATGGTCGAGCGATAACGCACTGGTCGCATCGGGCAGCGAGGATAAAACGGTGCAGGTATGGAATGCCACAAGTGGTGCTGCGAGCTTTAACTTCCAGGGGCATACCGCCGGCGTGCTCTGTGTTGGCTGGCAGCCAGGTAATGGCAGCGTAGCCTCCGGCTCCTGGGACGGTACGCTGCGCGACTGGGCCACGCTTCAACATGGCGATCACTTCAATGCCGGCGACCAGATCTTCAGTTACGACGGCCACGGGAAGAATGAGGTCTATGCCCTGGCCTGGTCACCCGATGGCAACTTCATCGTCTCGGCAGGAGCCGACCAGACGGTGCAGATCTCGAACGGCGACGATGGAACACCCAGGCCGCCGTTTTTCACAGGCCATCGCAGCAGCCTGCATATCAATCCTGTGCGCTCTGTCGCCTGGTCGCCTGACGGCAACTTTATCGCCTCGGGTGATACCAATGGCATCGTCTATGTGTGGAGGGTCGCCGGGAGGAGGACCGTCTTTACCTACCGTGGCCACAAGGGGACCGTGAATGCGCTGGCCTGGTCGCCCGATGGCAAGAGGATCGCCTCGGCAAGCGCGGATACTACCGTCCATATCTGGCAGCCCAGCTAGAAACAGTGGAATCAAGCACAAAAGGAACAGTGTATGCTCTCTCACGATGACGCCAGGTGGTACAACCTGAACAATATATATGCGGGAACGCCGCCGCCAGCGCGGGCAGGAAGAACCGGCTCGCGGGCGACGCCGGGGTGGCAGCCCCAGAAGCGCAACAGGCGCCTGCGACTCCTCCTGCTCCTGCTGGTGGGCGCGTTGATTATCTCAACCGTCCTTGTGGCCTCCGATCTCTATAGAGCCTCTACAGCACTTCTGGTGCAGGTGGGAAGCCAGCAGGCCGCTGTGATAGATCTCAACCAGAGTGTTGCCATCAGTCCCTACCTCCTGGGAAGCAACGTCTTCCCGCGCGCGGGGACCAGTTCCAAAGATCAGGTTGGGAGCGGATTTATGAGCTATGACCAGCAGGTGATGCTTGGATTGCGCTCCGCCGGCGTCAAGCTGCTACGCTTCCCAGGCGGCAACTGGGGAGAACAACACACACCATCGCCCGAGCAATTGAACGATTTTAGCGGTCTCCTCAACCAGGTAGGGGCGCAGGGCATCATGCAGGTGCAGTTGTCAGATCCTGAGGATACGATCCCTGTGCCCCTGCAAACCAGGGCCAGCCGGGCTGCATTGCTCGTGGACTACATGAATAATCGCAAGAGTATCCAGCGCATGGATGCAAAGGCCCCATTTCACCCGATCACCTACTGGACTATCGGCAATGAGCCCGACCTGCTCATCAACCCTGATACTCACGAGAGGTACACGGTTGAGGAATACACGCAGGCCTTTATCGCATATTCAATTGCCATGCACCGCCAAGATCCAAACATCAAGGTCTTCGGACCAGAGATCAGCCGCTATGGCGGGCAGCAGGAGCCCAGGGACGCCCATGGCGAGCTGTGGATGGAAGGATTCTTGCGCGAGATCAGCGCCTACGAGCAGGTACATGCGCTGCCGTTTCACCTGCTGGATGGCGTCTCTTTCCACTACTACCCGTTTGGCGCTACGCGTGAAGATGCCAGCGCCCTTTTGAACAACCCGGGCGCATGGGACAGCATCCTGCCGTCTTTGCGCCAGTACATTCGCCAGCAATTCGCCGAGGATCTGCCCATTGCCGTCACCGAGATCAACACGAATCCCGGCCAGATCGTACCGTCGCAGGCGCTGGCTGCGGACTGGTGGGCCGATACTCTTGGCAAACTCATGAGCAATCAGGTCGAGTACGCAGCCTTCTTCTCGACAGAGGGCGTCGACACCCCCTATCCGCTCTTCACTCGCCAAAATCTGCAGGCCACCGCCATGCTGCGCGCGATGCAGTTGTTCGCCCACCTGCAGCAAAATTCTGTTCCTCTGCAAGTGGAGGGGAGCCAGGTCAGCATGTATGTTACCCAGGACCAGGAGCATGCGACCGTCAGTGCGCTGTTCATCAACAAGACCGGCGCGAAGCAGCGCGTCAGGGTTGAAAGCGCCGGCTTTCTCCCCCTTGGGCCGTGGCAGCAGGCCGCCCTGACCATACCTGGCTACGGCATGGCTGTGTTAACACTGCAGCGGGGAGGCGGTGACGAGGCCTTTAGTTTTAGCAACAGGGAAAACGCGCAACAGGTAGCGCCTGGCTTACAGCACCTGGCCTGCGCAAGTGACGCAGGCGCCGCATTGACATGCTAGCAGCGAAGTAGGAGCAGAACATGGCTATTCTGGAAGACCTCTACCTGGCAATCATTCTTTTGATGACCGTCCAGGCCATCTTTAATATCCGCCTCCTCCTCTATATCTGGGAGGAGCCGCAGCAGGCGTGGCTCAACAGCGCGCCAACCATCTACCGCGAGCCGCGCCTCTCCTTCACAATTCTGTTGCCGGCCTATCACGAAGAAGACGTCTATGCCTATACGCTGCAGAAGGTCTATGACCTGAACTATCCCAAGAAACTGGTGCAGGTCATCGCCCTGCTGCGTGAGCATGACGGCGGGACGATCCAGGTAGCCCAGGAAAAACTGAAGCAGTTGCGCACGCCAAACGTACAACTGCTGGTTACCAGCGACACACACGGCGGCAAGCCGCATCAGCTTAACCTTGGCTTGAAGATAGTAAGGGGAGATATCGTCACCATCTTTGACGCGGAGGACGAACCCCACCCCGACATCCTGCAGGTAATCAATACCACCTTCCTGAACGAGCAGGTGGATGTCGTTCAAAGCGGCGTCCAGCTGATGAATCACAACACGAAATGGTTCTGCTTTCTAAACGTCCTGGAGTACTTCTTCTGGTTCAAGTCGGCCCTGCACTTCTTTGCGCGTTGCGGTATGACGCCCCTGGGTGGGAATACGGTCTTCGTGCGGCGCGAACTTATGCAGCAGCTGGGAGGCTGGGACCACACTACGCTCACCGAGGACGCCGACCTGGGCATACGTCTCTGCATCGCCAAAGCCCGGGTGCGCATCCTTTATGACGACGAATTTGTGACGAAAGAAGAGACGCCACACACAATCGAGCAATTTATCAAGCAGCGCACGCGTTGGAATCAGGGCTTTATCCAGATCCTCTTCGCCGGCCGCTGGATGCAATTGGAGAAGCTTTCGCAGAAGCTGCTGGCCCTGTACGTCCTGATCCTGCCAGAAATACAGGCTTTATTCACCATCATGATACCGCTATCGATCCTGATGTTCTTCTTCGTCAAGCTACCTGTATGGATGGCGATTTTAACCTTCATGCCGCTCTACTGCCTGATCTTCGCGCTGATAATCAGCCTGGCAGGTCTGCACGAATTCGTCAAGGCGCACCATCGCCCATGGAAGTGGAGCGAGGCGTTCACCCTCCTGCTCGCCTTTATCCCCTACCAGCTGTTGCTGGGCGTCAGGATCACTGCGCGCGGTCTGGCGGCAGTTGCGAGGAGCGTCGAACTGGGAAAAAACAGCTCATATCGGGCAACACCGCGGCCACTAGGGCAAAGAGTGCTTGTAGCAAGAAAGGATTGAGCGATATGAGCAACAAAGAGGAACAAAAACTACAGAGGGATCCAGGCAACGTCACGTTGTTTCGCACAACAAACTTCTTTGTGCATGCATTTACACCTGTGCTAAAAACAGGGGCGCTGCAGAAAGCGAGCGGGAACGCGACCATCCTGGAGCGCATTCGTTGGACTTCGGCCGAGAAGCAGCGCCTGATGGTGGCGCAGACACGCTTGTTGCCACAGAATGACACCGTCAGCTCATCTCAGTGGCACGAGATTACCATTCCACTGGGGCTGGAGGTCCTCGTCGTAACGCTCATCCTCTGCATCGCTTGCATTGTTCAGACTATCAATATATTCAACTACCCGGCCTACATGGCGGCCGAGGGCAACTACATGGCAAACGCCTGGGCCCTCCTGCACGGACAGATAGCGCCTTTTGTGTACACCTACGATCAGCCGCCTCTTGGCTGGGTGCAGATCGCTGGCTGGCTACAACTGACGGGGGGCATCGCCAGCTTTGGCAATGCTATCAATAGCGGCCGCGTCCTGATGCTGGTGCTGGCTCTGGCGAGTTCGCTGCTGCTCTACCTGATCACGAGCCGGCTGAGTGGAAGCAGGAGCGCGGCGCTGCTGGCGATGATCATCTACTCGTTCGCACCGCTCGGCCTGATCTACCGGCGCGAGATCCTGCTCGAAAATATCGGAACGTTCTGGTTGTTGCTGTCGCTCTGCCTGATTACGACCGCAAAGAGTAATCTGCGTACCTTCGTATTCGCAGCGGTGGCACTGGGGATCGCGCTCCTGAGCGAGGACGTCTTTCTGTTTTTCCTGCCAGCTGTGCTCTATGCAGTGTGGCTCTATGCCACACCATTCCAGCGCAAATTCTCGCTGCTCACATTTCTCTACATCGTCGTGATTATTGCTTCGGGCTTTGTGCTGCTCGCGCTGCTGAAAGGCGAGCTGTTCCCCCCGGGAGTGCTTCCAGGAGATAAGGGAACGCATGTGAGTCTGAGCGGCGCGCTGCTGCAAAAGTGGCAGACGCCAGAGGTAAGTGGGCAGTTCGCCGCGAGCTGGCAGACATGGATGACGAGCGGCGGGACCTTCCTGGCCATAGGGACCGTCGCCATGTTTATCAACATCCTGGGAGGCACGGTGAATCGCTTCCAACTGCTGGCGGTGCTGCTGGCTGCCACTTTCTGCATCTTCCTGCTCAGCAGCCGCGTTGTGTATCCTTTCTCACTCGTTCCTCTGTTGCCTTTTATGTCACTCAATACTGCTATGGCTCTCAACGCACCTCTGCGCTGGTTGACCAGGAAAACTGGCTTCGACCTGGCCCGCGTGCTATTGATCTTTGTCTTCATCGGCATGTTGCTGCCAGCGAGTATACAGCAGGCGACACCGCTGCTGGCGCAGGACACGGCGGCGCCGCAGCAGCAGGCCATGTTGTGGATGCGCGACAATGCGTCGCATACGGCGGTGGTCATCACTTCCAGTTACATGTACAGCGATCTACGTACGCCAGGAGGTATGGGCGTTGGCAATGGGACGCCCTTTGCACGCGCCTACATCTACTCAAATGTCCTGCCCGACTCACAGATATACAATGCACAACTGCAAGGAAACTGGCAGAACATCGACTTTCTTATCGTTGATGCCAGCATGCTGAAAGAGATCAGATCAGGTGAGCAATATATGTTACTGAACCAAGCCATCCACCACGCGCTTGTGAGGATCGCCTTTGGCTCCAGCAGGGATGGCACCCAGATAACGATATACCAGGTACTGCGTTCCTAACGCTCCTCGCCTGGCCTGGCTTGCTTCTATTGTATGCAGAGAACCTGAAACAGCGACGAATGCCAAAAGAGGTTACTATGACATTATATGATCAGCCAACTGAACCGCTCACTCCGCCCTTAAAGCGGGCCAGGTGGAAGCTGCTGCTGGCGCTGGTGGGAATAATGCTGCTCGCCACATTGCTGGGCGCCGCTGTCTCGCTGGGGACCAGGCAGGGACAGCCTGCGAGCGAGGGCCTGGGAGCTGGGCCGTGGCACACGCAGGGATCCCAAATTCTGGACGCGAACAATCGTCCGGTGCGGATAGCGGGGATAAACTGGTTCGGTTTTGAGACAGACACGTTCGTCGTGCACGGCTTACAGCAGCGCAATTACGGGGACATGCTGGACCAGATCAAGAGCCTGGGCTACAATACCCTGCGCCTGCCCTACTCCAACCAGCTTTTTGACGCGGGCAGCAGGCCGAGCGGCATAGACTATACGAAGAACCCCGACCTGCGAGGGCTGCAGGGTGTGCAGCTGCTGGACAAGATTATCGACTATGCCAGCCGCATCGGACTGCATATCATCCTGGACCAGCACCGGGCCGCCGCGAGCGGGCAAACGGCCCTGTGGTACACAGCCGCCTACCCCGAGGCACACTGGATCTCCGACTGGCAGATGCTGGCGCAGCGCTATAAAGATAACCCGATGGTCATCGGGGCGGACCTGCACAATGAGCCACATGCGCCTGCCTGCTGGGGTTGCGGGCAGCAGGCGCTGGACTGGAGGCTGGCGGCGGAACGCGCGGGCAATGCCATCCTGGCAGTAAATCCCCACTGGCTCATCTTTGTCGAGGGCGTGGATTGCTATGGGCCCGGGGGCGTCACGCCGGGAAGCTCCGCCAGTTGCTACTGGTGGGGTGGGAACCTCCAGGGAGTCAAAGACTACCCAGTCCAGCTGAACGTTGCGCAGCGCCTCGTCTACTCAGTCCATGACTACCCCTCCTCTGTGCATGAGCAGCCGTGGCTGACGGCCGCCGCTTATCCCAACAACCTGGCCGCGGTGTGGGACAGCTACTGGGGATATGTGCAGAAGGAGGGGATCGCGCCCGTCTGGGTTGGTGAATTTGGCACCAGCATGGCAACGGCAAATGATAAGCAGTGGTTGAGCAGCCTGGTCAACTACCTGGGAACGGGGGCACACGGCTTCAACTGGACCTTCTGGTGCTGGAACCCGGACTCGACAGATACCGGCGGCATTCTCAATAGCGATTGGCTGACGGTGAACAGCGCGAAACAGGAACAGTTAAAGAGCATTCTGTTTCCATTCGTCACGCGGGCAACGGCGGCGCCTCTGCAGCAGCAGCCAGGAGCCAGCGCGACGGCCAGCGCCGCCACGTCGCGGCCGTCGCTGGCACTGGATTACCAGAACGGCAACCAGGGCGTTGTAAGCAATCAGATCCAGGCGGCCTTGAAGCTCACGAACACTGGAGGCAGCCCCATCTCATTGACATCAGTGACGATCCGCTACTGGTTCACGGTAAATTCTGCGCAGGCGCAAGTATTCGCCTGTGACTACGTGACGGTCGGCTGCCATTCCGTTCGCTACAGGTTCGTGAAAATGGAGCCAGCTCGACCCACAGCTGATACATACCTGGAGATCAGCTTTAGCGCAGGAGAGCTGGGGGCCGGCGCCAGTACGGAGATCAAGCTACGCATGCACAAGAGCGACTGGTCAAACTATGATCAGGGTAACGATTACTCGTTTACGCAGGGCGTAAGCAACTATAGTCCGGCGCCGCGCATCGGGCTCTATTACAACGAGACATTGCTGAGCGGGAGCGCGCCTGCCTGAGACCATGCTACTAAATATGCTTCGTCACAATGTTTTTGTGTTGTGGGAGCGTGGCCCGCGGGCCACGCTCCTTTCTCTCTCTAGCCGCCAACGATGTGACGTATTTCACACCCCTGATGTTAGCCATTCGACTGCATATGGCAGCGTATTCAGCTATAAATAGCATATCAGTTCTATTTCCTTATATAAAACTTATAAAAATTGTCTTTATCCAGTTTTTTATACTGAAGGAAACATTGTATATGATCGAGTGCAATACAGATGCTCGCATGTATCTACCAATCAATTCTTACGGCGTCATTGGCAATTGTCGTTCAGTGGTGCTGGTGGCGCCAGATGGATCAATTGATTGGGGATGCCTGCCAGATTTTGATAATCCCGCCATTTTCTGCCGCCTGCTCGATGCCGAGAACGGCGGCTACTTTCAGATAGCTCCCAGCGATAGCACAATCCCCGGACTGCAGCGCTACCTGCCCGAGAGCAATGTCCTTCAGACCAGGTTTACCAGCATTAGCGGTGAAATAGCGCTGACTGATTTCATGCCAGTAGAGACCTTGAGCGCTCAGGCACTGCAGGCAACGCAGGTCGCCGGCCAGGCGCATGGCGCTGAGGCACCCTGCTGCCTGCTACGCAGCGTAGAGTGCACGCGCGGAGAACTGCCAGTCTCGCTGACGCTGAAGGCCACCCCGCACTATGCCGCTGCGGCAAGCGCAGCCTATCTGACCTCCGGGCAGAGGGGGGCCGTCATCTCAGGCGGAGAACAACACCTGGGCCTGGCCATCGTGGAGGCGCCCTCCTCGTATACGCTGACTATCGAGCAAGGCGCTGAAGAGGAAACCACGCTTGTTTGCGCGCAGGCGACTCTGCGCCAGGGTGAGCGCCTGCTTTTTGCCCTGGGAATGGCTGACACTGCTCAGAAGGCGCGCACGCTCGTAGAGAACCCGCCCAGCCAGCGGAGCTTCGATAAAGCGCTGGCTGCTACGCTGCGCTGCTGGCGCAGCTGGGCGACGCGTTCTTCCTACCAGGGCCGCTACGCCGCGTGGGTGCAGCGCAGCGCGCTGGTTCTGAAAATGATGACCTACGCGCCGAGCGGGGCTATTGTCGCGGCTCCGACCACTTCTCTGCCCGAAGAGGTGGGGATGGTACGCAACTGGGATTACCGCTACACCTGGCTACGCGATGCCTCCTTTACGCTCTATGCCCTCGGCACGCTTGGATATACAGAGGAGGCGCACGCATTTACACACTGGCTGCGCCGTCTTCCTTGCACAGGTTGCGAGGACCTCCAGATCATGTACGGCATTCGGGGTGAGCGCGACCTGATCGAGAGGGAGCTGCCCCATCTCAGTGGCTATCGTAGTTCTCGTCCGGTACGTATCGGCAACGGCGCGGCAGAACAGAAACAGCTGGATGTATTCGGAGAGGTGCTCGATTGCATCCATTTCTATCGGCGTCAGGGTGGCTTTGAGCGTCACGGCGAGACGCTGGATGGGCCTATGTGGGAGATGATGCGCAACCTGGTAGAGCACGTGTGCGCCCACTGGCACGAGCCTGATAACGGCATCTGGGAGGTGCGCGGTAGCCCTCGTCATTTCGTCTATTCCAAGGTCATGTGCTGGGTAGCGCTCGACCGCGGCATTCGAGCGGCCCAACAACTGCAGCTTGAGGCCGATCTTCCCCGCTGGTGTTTCATGCGCGAGCGCATTCGCGCCGATATTCTGACGCGGGGCTACAATACGCGGCTGGGCGCTTTTACCCAGGCATACGATGATACGGCTCTGGATGCCGCAAACCTGTTGCTGCCGCTGGTCGGGTTCATTTCCCCCAACGATCCACGTATGCGCTCGACCGTTGAGCGCATCATCGAACACCTCAGCGACGAGCATGGCTTCATCTACCGCTACCACTCCTGTGACGGTGTGGCGGGTCTCGAAGGAACCTTTACAATCTGTACCTTCTGGCTCGTAGATAACCTGGCCATGCAAGGGCGCCTGAGCGAGGCCCGCTCGCTCTTCGAGCGACTGCTCACCTGCGCCGGGCGCCTTGGCCTCTTCTCCGAGGAGATCGACACGCGCGACAACGTGGCGCTGGGGAACTACCCCCAGGCTTTCACACATATCGCGCTCATCAACAGCGCCCTTAATCTGCAAAAGGCGGAGCAGCGCTTCAGCGAAGAACACTCGATCATGGCGGCAATCAGCCTGTGCTGACACATGCCTGGCCACCTGAGAAACCGCAACCTTTTGAAGGTTCAATCGTCTAATTACTAGAACAACATTATCAAGCGATCTCTACTCATGAACAATGAAACAAATTACTGATTACTACGCTGTGCTGGGCGTCGATGCGAATGCCACCGACCGAGGTTATTAAAAAAGCATTCAAACAACTGGCGCTGCAATATCACCCGGACGTATACAAAGGCGAGGATGCGGAGGAAAGGATGCGAGAGATCCTGCTCGCATATCAGACATTGATCGATCCCGCAAGCCGTCATAGCTATGACCTGAGCCGCTCGCAACATGTGCCGGGCAGCTTCGTAGCGACAGAGCACAGCGCTGACGTATCTCCTGCGGCCCGCCACGACCGCCAGCGCTACTATGCGTTCCCCCCCCTGCACGCCGGCGCGCCAGCACAAATCGACCTTGGCGAGATCACGTATCTGCTTTCCTCCTCGCGAGGTAAGCAGGCTGAAAGAGCAGGGCATGTTGCGCGGCGCGAAGGGCTCCGTCCATGGCGGGGACATATTACTGTCATCGCTGCCATCATCACTGGCAAGCGGCCTCACTGCCGGCGTTTTGTCCCGGTTGTAGGGCGCGCGATTGGCGCGAGTACCTGCTGCTGCGCTGCCAGCACTGCCAGGCTGTCTTCGAAAGCGAGCAAATTCGTGACGAGGTTGGCCCGCTGCAATATGGCGGCGGCGCGCTCTGCCCGCCTTACGAATTGTTCCCCCTGTGTCCCTACTGTGGCAAAGCCGAGTGGTGCCCCGCCGAGGAGGCCCGTCTGTGGAACGTGCGAGACCGGGCGGCGAGAATAGCAAAATGGCGGCGGCGTTTCGGGCTAACATAATCAGCCCAGCGGGACTTTTCTGGAGCGCAGCTCGACAAAATGCGAACCCGTCCAGCGATACCACAGGCTGAGCATGAGGTCAGGGCAACAGTGCGGGGCCGATGGTGAATAGCTCGCTCCCGAAAGTTCGATCTGCTCGTCGGAAATTCGCACTGTCAGGCTATTGAATAGCGGTGCAGGCCCCCCCGCCTGCGGCAGAGGCAATTCCCCGAGCAAACGCGGAAGGGCGGCATTGCCGCTGTACACGAAGACACGCACGCCCCCACTATCGGCTGCGAAACACTCATAGGGCAGGGCAGCCGCGGAGCGTGCATCCCCACCGAGGTTACCAAAGGTGGGCGCGAACACCTCGAAGCTGATCGGACCGTTTTTGGCCCGCCCATGCCTGGCCCTGAACGGCTGCGTGTTGCCATAACAGGAGCTGAAGTAGGTGAAATTGGCCCAGTCGACGCCTCTCAGGGAGACGCTCGGCGCAGAAGATGCGGCCTGAGGCGCGCTTGCGAAAGCGCCAGGAGCACATCCCACGAGGAAGAGGGTCAACAAGCAGAAGATAGCACAAGAGTGCCCATATCTGTACATTGATGAGCTCCTTTTCGCTGGCATAATGCTGTATGAGTGCCCATTATTTTTTAGCTAGTCGTTCAGAATTGTTTCCATCCGACCTATCGCCGCTCCTTTGGTTCTGATATATACAGGTATACATCCTCGGCGGCAAAAATACAAGCCAGTGAGCAGCAGGTCACCCGAAAATATTTCGCCGCTGTCTCGCGCTGGAGCTTCTATCAGTATTGCTATTGACCCTGGGTTGCACAGTTACTCGTCTTGACAAGTCGGGGCTTTGCAGGTATACTTACTAACAATATGAAAGTACCCCACAATTGAATAGATGCGGTATGAATTGCTCTCATCAAGAGAGGTGGAGGGAGACGGCCCGTTGAAACCCGACAACCCGCATGCAGAGACGCGTGCAGGGTGCCAATTCCGGCGAAGTATTTCGCAAGATGAGGGGAAAAGCTATTGAGCTCTACCCCTTGGAGACAGGGGGTTTTTCTTGCCCATTTACCGCGTACTTTCCAAGAGATAAAAAACACTGATGAGGACGAGTACACGTCTTGAACGGCTACAGAGAGCTGGTGGAGCTGAGACGCCGGCGCCGCTTCGACGTCGAAGTTGCACCTCGGAGTTGCAGGTCGAACATCCTCTGGATCACTAGACCGGGCCGGCGGCCCCTGTTAAAGGCCAGAGTGCTAAAAAACACTCATCAAGGTTGACGTCGTGAGGCGTTAATGAACCAGGGTGGTACCGCGAAGTCCAGTTTGCATATCCTCGCCCCTGCAGGGGCGAGGATTTTTTTGGCTCATTTTAGCCAGGAGAGGAGCACTGCCCAGCGGCGTAAAGCCGGCAGGTGCCTGAACGGCTTTCGATCCGGGCTAGGAAGTAAGGTTTCACGAGTAAAAGATGAGATTACTGGTCAGTTGTATTTCAACAAAACACTCGCTGCTCAGGCAGCACTGGAAGAAATCTAACCAGGAGAGCAGCCAGGAATGCCCTCTGACTGTGTTAGGGAGCTTTGAGAAACCCAGGGAGGACCTGGGGGGTGCGCTCTGTTTGCTTGAGGACATGGGGCAGGCGCAAAAAACGCTCGCAGTTCCACTGGCGGCGGGCATGATCGCTTCCGAGCATGGTGTTTTCGTCACTGCATTTGGGGGTATCCATGAGATCGATGCCGAGCTGGGCGGCGTGCGTCACAACGTGGTCAGTTCTCCTCTTTTCAATGCGCTGCACTCTATTTCGCGCACCCGGCGAGGCTACCTGGTAGCAAGTACCGGACTGGACCTCCTGGTAGAATTCAACCGCGCCGGGGAGATTCTCTGGAGCTGGTGGGCTACCGAACATGGTTTCGAGTTAACGCCCACAGGCCAGCCACGGGTGCTGGATAAAGCGGTCGACCATCGCAGTATGAAGTATGGGACCCTGAGCCAGACGACGCACGTCAACTCGGCGGCGCAATTACCAGACGGCAGCGTACTGGCCTCACTCTTCCACCAGGGGATGATCATCGCCATCGACCGTGAAACTGGCGAGTGGCGGCCCGTGCTGGAAGGTCTGGATCACCCTCACGCTGTACGCGTTCTGGACGAGGAACACTTCACGGTGGCCGATACCGTTCACGGCAGAGCCTTGCTGGTGCGCATCAAGCGCGATGGAGGGCACATCGAGCAAGAAATAGATGCTGGTACGAACTGGCTACAGGATTGCCGTTACGATAGTATTCACAACTGCTGGATACTCGTGGACGGGAAGAACTCACGCGTTAGCTTGCGCCGTGGCTTCTCAGGCGAGAGAGCCTTCGCTCACTTTGACTTCAATCCTGAATGGCGCCTGTACGAAGCACAGGTAATATAAACGCTCATATTGATGAAAGGTCAAGATGTTTTTATGACAACAGGCTTTACTATCTGGTTTACCGGCCTCTCCGGCGCCGGCAAAAGTACCCTTGCCGGGCATATTGAGCAACGACTGCGAGAGCAGGAACTCAAGGTTGAGGTGCTCGATGGCGATGTCGTACGCACACATTTGAGCAAAGGGCTTGGCTTCAGCCGCGAAGATCGCGATACGAACATCAAGCGTATCGCTTTTGTCTGTGGCCTGCTCACGCGCAACGGAGTAGCCTGCATTTCCGCCGCCATCTCCCCTTACCGCGAGACTCGCGCTTGGGCCCGCCAGGAGATCGGCAATTTTGTTGAGGTGTACGTCAAGTGTCCCATCGATGTCTGTCGCGAGCGCGATGTGAAGGGTCTCTACAGGCTGGCTGACGCAGGCGAGCTCAAGAACTTTACAGGTGTTGATGATCCATACGAAGAGCCGGAGCATCCCGAACTGGTGGTGGAGACCGACAAAGAGACCATCCCGGAGAGCGCGGCGCATCATTCTCAGGCTTGTGGAACTGGGATATCTCGAACCCGGGTCCTGTCTCAGAGTAAGGCAGTCCCAGACCAAAGCGGAGGCAAGCTCACGCCCCTACCAACCAGAGTTTCTGCAGCCTGCCTCGCCTGGAGGCTTTTCGTCGTTTTTGGCGGGACACCATCGGAACATGGCGACAATGGAGACACGTATCCCCAATTCGCTCCACAAGGCTTTCCTGTCTGGGGCAGAATCCTCTGTGCAAAAATCTACGTACACCGAGTAATGAGAAACGAGGACACATTACATGGTGGATGGTTTAATTGCTCCTCACGGAGGGGAGCTTATTACAAACATAGCCGACGAGACCGAACGCCTGGAGCTGCTTGAACATGCCAGGGGCCTGGCGCGATAACTATAGGGACGCGCCAGCTGGCCGACCTGGAGATGCTCGCGGGCGGTGCCTTCAGTCCATTGACGGGCTTCATGACCCGCGGCGATTACCTGAGCGTAGTCAACGATATGCACCTGAGCAATGCCCTCCCCTGGACAATCCCCATCACGCTCGCGACAACGGCGGAGCAGGCAGCCACGCTCAAAGAAGGCATGGAGCTCGCGCTTGTCACTGATGACGGCGCGCTGCAAGCGCTTCTGACGCTTGCAGAGAAATACCCTTACGATAAACAGCTCGAGGCCAGGCAGGTCTACCGCACCACGGACGAGGAGCATCCAGGCGTAAGAGCGCTCTACCAGCAGGGAGATGTCCTGCTCGGGGGGCGAGTCCGTGTGCTGGCCTTGCAAGAACAGACCTTTGCCCGCTATCGCCACACGCCGCCGCAATCGCGCCAGCTTTTCGCGCAGCGCGGCTGGAAGCGCATCGTTGGCTTTCAAACGCGCAACCCTGTGCATCGAGCGCACGAGTACATCCAGAAATGCGCGCTGGAGAGCGTGGATGGGCTCTTTCTGCATCCCCTGGTGGGCGATACAAAGGGAGATGATATCCCCGCCCCGATACGCTATGCACTGTTACGAAGTGCTGCTGGCTCACTACTACCCCGGCGAACGAGTTATCCTTGGCGCCCTTCCAGCCGCAATGCGCTACGCGGGCCCGCGCGAGGCCATCTTTCACGCGCTGATTCGCAAGAACTACGGGTGTTCGCATTTTATTGTGGGACGCGACCACGCCGGCGTAGGCAACTACTATGGCACCTACGACGCACAGCGCATCTTCGCGGACTTCGATCCGCTCAAACTTGCTATCACACCGCTGTTTTTTGACCATACCTTTTTCTGCCGTACCTGCGGCGGTATGGCATCGGCGAAAACATGTCCTCATAGCAGCGATCAGCATGTGACGTTGAGCGGGACAAAGGTACGTCAACTACTCCAGGCGGGTGAATTACCCCCTCCCGAGTTCTCGCGACCAGAGGTCGCGGAGGTACTCATAGCAGCGCTGCGCCAGCCTGTCTCGTGACAGGCTGGCGCAGCGCCATCAGGATGAGGCGGGCAAAATCTTCAGGGATTGCGCCCGCCTCATCCTGATGGCCCGCGTTTGATCAATCTAGCACACACGTAAACGAAGCTCATGCGCAAAAGATTGCAGGAGCGTTTCTCAGCAGTTCTATATAACCAAAAGTGATGCATTTAATAAACCTGAAGCATAACAAGTCTATCCAAAAAGGAGTAATCAGCATGAAATCAAGTCTGAGCGTGGCGACACTCCTCCTGATGCTGTCACTCGCGCTTGTCGCATGTGGTTCAAGTGGCGGCAGCAGCGGCGCCAATGGGAAAACCCTTGTCACGCTGGGATATTTTCCCAATCTCACGCACGCGCTAGCGCTGGTCGGTGTTGCCCGTGGCACGTTCCAGCAGTCCCTCGGCCCAAAGGTGGCCCTGCAAACCAGAACCTTCAACGCCGGGCCGGCCGAGATTGAGGCTCTCTTTGCTGGCGATATCGATATCGGCTTTGTCGGGCCAAGCCCCGCCGTCAACGGCTTTAGCAAAAGTCATGGGCAGGCGCTGCGCATCATTTCCGGGGCTTCGAGCGGCGGCGCCCTGTTCGTCGTCCGCCCTGGCGCCCATATCACCTCGCCGCAGGACCTGGCCAACAAGAAGATCGCCACGCCCCAGCTGGGTGGGACCCAGGATGTCGCCCTGCGCTACTATCTGCAGCAGCACGGTCTGCAAACTACCGAAAAAGGGGGGAACGTGCAGGTCGTCCCAACGGACAATTCCACCATCCTGACGCTCTTCAAGGAGGGAAGGATTGATGGCGCCTGGGTGCCCGAACCCTGGGCAACGCGCCTGATCGTGGAGGGGCACGGCCAGGTGTTCGTGGATGAGCGCACGCTCTGGCCTGACCAGCAGTTCGCCACCACGCTGGTTGTCGTACGCACATCCTTCTTGAACCAGCACCCCGACCTGGTGACGAAGTTCTTACAGGCGGAGGTTGAGACCGTGCAATATATCGAGAAGAATCAGCAGGCCGCGCTGGGCCTTGTCAACAACCAGATCAAGGCGATTACCGGGCAGTCGACGCCGTCGCAGGAGGTCAGCCAGGCATTCACGCACATGGAAGTGACCTATAATCCACTTACCGCCTCGATAGCTGAGCAGGCAAATCGGGCCTATAGGCTGGGCTTTCTCACAGCAAATCCCGACCTGAGCGGCATCTACGCTATCGCGCCGCTCAATTCCGTTCTCCGCAGCAAAGGCCTGGCAACAGTAGCCGGGCCGTAGCAGTTATATCTAGCCAGGAAAGCGAGCACCGTACATGGCATCAATTCTTACGCGCAATTTCAAGCGCACGAAATCCACTGAGAATGAGCCAGGCGCGCCGCAAGCGTTTGATGGCGGCATTCCCATCAAGATCGAGGGCGTGAGCAAGACGTTCGCCGGGCGCGCAGGCGGCGTTGAGGCCTTGCGCCCGATCGATGTGGAGATCGCCGCCGGAGAGTTCATCTGCTTGCTCGGGCCAAGCGGCTGCGGGAAGTCAACATTGCTCAGCATCATCGCAGGTCTGGAAAGCGCCAGCAGCGGCACAATCTGGGCCAGCGGCAGCCAGGTCAGCGAGCCGGGACCTGATCGCGTCCTGCTCTTCCAGGAGGCCGCGCTCTTCCCCTGGCTCGACGTGCAGCGCAACATCGAGTTTGGCCTGCGCCATGCCGGTGTGGCGGCCAGGGAGCGCGCGGGCCTCGCCCGCCACTTCATCGAAATGGTGCATCTGCAGGGCTTTGAACGCAGCTTTGCCCACCAGCTGTCCGGCGGCATGCGCCAACGCGCGGCGATCGCGCGTGCGCTCGTTCTGAATCCAGCCGTCCTGCTTATGGACGAACCATTCGGGGCGCTAGATGCCCTGACGCGCGACCGCCTGCAGGTGGAACTGGAGTCGATCTGGGCCTCCACACATAAAACGGTGGTCTTTGTGACCCACAACGTCCGCGAAGCCGTGGCGCTGGGTGACCGCGTACTGGTCTTCTCGCCGCGGCCGGGACGGGTTGTGCGGGAGTTTCGTATCGACTTGCCTCGCCCGCGTTCGTTAGAGGATCACTTCCTGGTGGACCGGGCAAGCGATATTCTGGCCGTGCTGCGCGATGAAATGGGGGAGAAGTAATGGCAAAGGCTATCAACCTCGCGTCTCAGCGCGAGCAGGCGACGCGGGCGGTAGTCGTCACCTGGACACGGCGCATCGCCTTCTATATCGCCCTGCTGGCCCTGTGGCAAGTGATTACGGTGATGGGTATCTGGCCCGACTACATCCTGCCGGGGCCGCTAGAGGTCGCCAGCACGCTGATCAGCGGCCTTGCCGGGGGCCTTTACCTCCAGGCAGCCCTGGTCAGCCTGGGGCGCCTGGCGGTCGGCTACGCCATCTCGCTGGTCATCGGCGTCGTGCTGGGGCTACTGATTGGGCGCGTGCACTTTCTCGCAGATACCCTCGGCTCGTTGATGCTGGGCTTACAGGCATTACCAAGCGTCTGCTGGCTGCCGCTCGCGATTCTCTGGTTCGGATTGAGCGAGCAGGCCATCATCTTCGTCGTCATTATGGGAGCGCTTTTCTCGATCACCCTGGGCGTGGACGCGGGCGTGAAAAACACCTCGCCAATCTACCTCAAGGCTGGACGCACACTGGGGGTACGCGGCCTGGCTCTCTCACTGCATGTGATATTACCAGCGGCGATGCCATCTATTCTGCATGGTCTCAAGCAGGGCTGGACCTTCGCCTGGCGCTCGCTGATGGCCGGCGAATTGTTGTTTTTCACCCTCAGCCTGGGCAACCTTCTCGAGCAGGGACGCGATCTCAATGACGCATCCCAGGTGATCGCGGTGATGCTGGTGATTATCGTCATCGGCGTCGCCATCGACTCCCTGATCTTTGGCCCGCTCGAGCGGCGCATGCGTGTGCGCTGGGGGCTACAAGGGGTATGACCCCCGTCACACTCATAGAGATGAGCAAGAAAAGAGAAACGGGTATTGCCGGCGTAGACTCCGCCGCCGCGCGCGTGAGCGCGCGGCGAGCCTATGCCCACTCCGCCTCCTCGCTAAACAGTAAAAACTTTTCAGCAGGCGTATCCTGTAGCCACCCTCGCTCCTGGCAAACCTCGTCCATATGCCGTTGGAGCTCTTTGAGAGCGGGATGTTCGGGTAAGTGAGCCATATGTTTTCTTTTACTTTCCTTTGCTACCGGCTCCTTGACAAAAAGCAGTACCTGTGCTAAATTTCACTATAGTTAGTAAAGTTGCTAACTATTTGTTAGTAAAAACAGAGCAAGGGAGAAATAGCATATGGCTTGGGAAATTGATCCAGCACATTCTGATGCAACTTTTTCTGTGAAGCATATGATGTTTACCACCGTCAGAGGGCACTTCAACGTCCTGAGCGGTCACCTTCATATCGATGAACAGAACCCAGCGAATTCCTGGGTTGATGCACAGGTTAATGCGTCGAGCATTGATACACGCGACAGCAATCGCGATAATCACCTGCGCTCACCTGATTTCTTCGATGTAGAGAAATATCCCACCGTTACCTTCAAGAGCACCAAGGTTGAGCCCATCGGTGGCAACGAGTACAACGTGACCGGCGACCTGACGATTCGTGGCGTGACAAAGCCTGTAACTTTCAAGGCCGAGTACCAGGGCCAGGGTAAAAACCCTTACGGCCTGCTAGTTGCTGGCCTGAGCGCGAAGTCGAAGATTAACCGCAAGGACTGGGGCCTCACCTGGAACGTCGGACTCGAAGCTGGCGGTGTCCTGGTGAGCGAGCAAGTAAATATCGAGATCGACCTGGAGGTTGTCAATAAAGCTGAAGCCCCGGCACAGCAGGATACAGCAGGCGAAGTCAAACAATAAACCTTGTTCGAGGCTGTCAATCAGCGGCGCCAGGCAATGAACATCGGGTAGCGCAGACACTGGTAGCAGCTGGCGAAGTTCTTATGCCTGGCAGGCATTGCTTTATGCGGGAGGCGATCCCAGATCTCGTTCTTGCCTCCCTCCGGTATTAGAGCAACCGCTCCCAGATCACTGCGCTCATTGGGGCTGCTGGCAGGAAGCATCCTGTTTGCCTGCCGCAAGATCCTGGTGGGCGGCCTGTTGCCGCAGGCGTGTCCATTGCAGCTGTCCCAACTGTGGCGGCAGGACACCGCCGGTCGACAGCCAGGATCCAAGGATAATCAACAGGAACCCCACGACGATGGCGGCATCGAGCGGCTCACCGAGCAAGGTGACACCGAGTAGGACGGATACAGCTGGGTTGACATAGGTAATGACGGTACCGCGGCTGGCTCCGACCTCGTCCACGAGCGCGAAGAAGGCCAGGTAGGCCAGCGCTGTGCAGATTATGCCCAGCACAAGCAGGCTCGCGATAACCCCCGGCGTGGGAAGCTTGGCGGGTAGTCGCGTCAGCGCCAGCGGCGCTAAGACGACGGTCGCGGTGACGCACTCAAGCGCCACAACCCCGAGGATTGGCAGGGTAACAATGGTCGGCCGCCTGATAAGCAGGGCGCTGGCGGCGTAGCCCACCGCTGCGAGCAGGACCAGGGCCGCCCCAAGCAGCTTCTGCCCATCTCCACCAACATCCAGGCCCAGCAAGGTCACCACTCCACCCATGCCGACCAGCAGCCCAACCAGGCGCAGCCCGCTGACACGCTCGCCAGGGTCGAAGCGCAGCGCGAAGAGCGCGACCAGCATAGGATCGGCAGCTATCAGCAAGCTGGTTAGCGACGACGCAATATGCTGATCGCCGTAGCTGATCAACAAAAACGGCCCGGCGATCTGCACACAGGCCAGCGCGGCGACCGCTGGCCAGCGCTTGTGCAGCTGGCGCAACGCGCCGTAGTGGACCGCAATAGGAAGCAGTACAGCGGCCGCGATCCCGACACGTGCGAACACCACGACGGCCGGATCGAGTTCCCGCACTGCGATCTTGATGAACAGATACGGAATGCCCCAGAACACCGACATAGCGCTGAAAAGCAGCCAGCCCTTGCTTGTCATGTTTTCTCCTGCTTCTATGGTTGACTTCCTGCCTTATCTCCTCTCCCGGCTTCATTGTAGCATAACCAGGAGCACCGCCACGGGCGGCCATTTGAGCTGTTCTGGACCTGGTTTGCCAGCAACGTCAGCATCCTGCGTGTCGTCTTCGGAAACCCGGGAGATAGCCGCGCGCTCCAGCTCTCCCCAATGCGCAAGCAGCCAACGAGCGGATCAATGGCTCGCGATGTAACCAGGCGAAGTCCGGCCAGAAGGTCTGCGCGCTGAGCACGGCAGGCAAGTCCTTGCGGGCCCTCTAAAATTGGCGCCAGCGCACAGCTGGGAAGTGTCGCTATAATGAATAGAAAGCAAGGTGACACACGTAAGGCTTGAAGCGCTTCTTATCAGAAAGGAGCACGGCTATTGAGTCAGGCAACTTCACGGCGTTCTATGGGAACCATTGGCATTTTGCAGATAGCGATCATTGTCCTGGTCGTAATCACGGCGCTTATCCACCTGCAGCGAGGCATTAGTATGGGTGCAAGTGGTTTTGGAGGAGGCGCACCCGGCCCCCATCCGGGCTTCAGAGGTCATCCGGGCGGCGGTGGTATGGCCATACTGCAAATGCTTCCCGTGCCTTTATCAACTCTCTTTATTCTCAATGGGATAGGATATCTCGTACTCGTCATGGCGCTCTACCTGCCGCCTTTGTACCGCTTGCAGCGCATTATTCGCTGGCTGCTGATCATCTATACGGCCGTGACCTTCTTGCTGTATTTCTTGGTCAACGGCTTTCACTTGCAGACGATCAGCTACCTCGACAAGGCCGCGGAGATCGCTCTGATCGTCCTGTTGCTCATTGATGATCGCCAGTCCGCGCGCAACAGGCGTAACGAGGTGCCTCACAGCGCATCCTCTCAATAAGCGAGAGAGTATATATCACATCCCCTGCGGGACACTCACTCCAGCGCGCCGCCGCTCGAGCGGCGGCGCTGCACAACTAGCCTATTCTGGCTACGCCCGCTGCTACATCATATGCCTGCGCATTGATTTGTGATATGTTATTCACAACAACAAACGCCTGTAGAGGTACCTGATGCGGTGACGGTAGGCACGCTCCTGTGAGCGCTGGGAGATCATCGCCACAACTGACCATCCGCCGGTGGTCGGGCTCCATCCAATGCCTCCAGCTCCACGACCAGTTTCCGGCAGACTCTGCTCGGATGATCGAGTCGTTCGTCGAAGGCATGTACCGCTGCTCGCATCCCTCCTCCTCACGGCGTCTTTCTGCTTGCATGCAGTCCTCTATTTGTTTGGGCCAGGTAGCGAGTACAGGACAGGGAACGAAAACCTGTAAAGTTATTCTTCACGCTAGAAAGGAATTTAGCATGAATTTTCCGGAGTACAACGGATGGAGCAACGAGGCCACCTGGTCCATCTTTACCAACTTCACCAGATATAAAGAGACCCGCGTTCCAATGAAGCAGCGGGCACAGGAAGGTAGCATACGGGTTCGAACTTTTGCCGAGACGCTGGTCCTTTCCTGGTACGAGGGCGCTGTAGGCGGCAGGTATTGTAAAGCAATGCAGCGCCTGGGTCAGGAGTTCATACAGTCTGCCATTCGCCGCGTCAGCTGGTCGTATATCTACGACGGCTTGAGAGGCGAGGCGGTGCCTGAACCTCCCAACGAGCTCACCAGGATAGCGTATGAACTGCTGTCCATGCAGAACTGGCAAGAGATCGTTGCGGGCGCCAGGCAAGAGATAACCGCGGATACTATGCTCAGCGAATGGTTTGAGAAGCGCTGCCTCGTTTGGGCTGCCATCTCTGACGGCCGTAAACGCCACGGCCTCGTCGCGAAGTTTACCCTGGCGGTGATGGACACGTACATGGCGGCTGTGAATTGGGGAGAAGTTACCGAAGTTCTGAGGGCAGAAGCATAACATATTTTGATTGAACATTTATATAGAATTTACCCGCCTGGCCTCCACAGGTATTTGACGGGGCCTCGTGATTATATTACTATACTACTATTCGCTTCTCTCAGGCTGCGAACGATGCAACGGAGGCTATCCCGCTGACACTGGCGCGGGCCAGAGCATATCCGCGCCACTCGGCGTGCCGCTTGCGCAGGAGTCACGTTCATTTTAATTAACCGTGATAACTTGTTGACCTTACGAGGTGGGCTACGGCAACCCACGATGGAGGTACATGACAATGTATCAGCAGCTTCCCCTTATCTCTTTGCTCACTCTGCATGACAGCCCTGCTCTCGAGCTTCCATTCGAGTACAACGCGGCAGCCTGCATGGATAACGCGCAGCTGAACGGCTGGGGGGAGAAGACGGCCACCGGGAAGATCCAACGCTTCAAGCTGCGCGAACTGGCCCAGCAGGGCTTATGAGCCCTTCAGCGCGAACCTGGCGGCAGAGCGCATGCGCTCTGTCTCTTATTTTGCCCTGCGTTCAGCGGCGCGCTGCTTAAAGGTAAGGGAGCTTTATGCGGGAATATACTAAATAAGAAACATGAATTGCGTCAAAAGACTCGCAATCTAAAGGAGGTCAGGATGGCACAGAATCCACAGAGAGTGATCTTTCCCGAAAATGTATCTCGCCTGAGAAGGACCTGGACGTACAAGACTGGAGACGCCATAGAGTCCTCGCCGCTGGTTAACGGCGTCGTCTATATCACCTCGAAGGATCACAACGTGTACGCCATTGAGCCGAAGGTCGGGAAGAAGCTCTGGAGCTATCGGACGGAGGGCGCTATCACCGCTACGCCGGCCCTTGGCGATGGGGTCGTCTATATCGGCTCACACGACTACACATTCTATGCGCTGGAGGCCAGGACGGGCGTGCTGTTGTGGAGCTACCCTGCCAACGACGTGATAGAGTCTTCCGCCGCCGTCGCCGCTGACATGGTTTACTTCGGCTCACACGATCATTCGCTTTACGCGCTGAGCGCTGACAGCGGCGAAAAGGCCTGGAGCTACGAGGCGGCAGGAGAAATCCACTCCTCGCCCGTTGTCGCCGACGGAGTGATCTACTTCAGCTCAGGGAATAACACCCTGCATGCCCTGGATGCCAGCACAGGCGCCGAGCTCTGGAGCTACTGCACAAGGGGGAGAATCAGCTTCTCCCCCGCGTTTGCCGCCGGGGTGATCTACATCGCTGCGCAGGACAACCAGCTCTACGCCCTTGACGCCACTACAGGCGCAAAGCTCTGGAGCTACCGTACAGGGAAGATCACCTCCTCTTCCCCCGCGGTTGCCGTCGGAGTCGTCTACATCGGCACGCAGGACGGCACCCTGCACGCCATCGATGCCCGCACAGGCAGCAAACGCTGGAGCTACAATACGGGAGGCGCCATCGACTCCCCGCCCCTGGTCGCCGATGAAGTCGTCTACGTCGGCTCACACGATCACACACTGTACGCCATTGCCGCTATAACGGGTGAAAAGCTCTGGAGCAACGTCACGGGTGGCGCGATCGTAGCGATGCCAGCGGTAGCCGACGGGATACTCTATGCCAGTTCACAGGATGGCAATCTCTATGCTTTCACCAGCGATCGCCTGTGGGACTACACCACCGCGGGCAGGATCGAGTCCACGCCAGCAGTGGCCTCCGGACTTGTCTACGTCGGCTCATACGACCATCGAGTCTACGCGCTCGATCTCATCAGCGGCGATGAACAGTGGAATTACCTGACCGGGAACGGCATCTTCTCGTCGCCCATTGTAATCGACGAGGTAGTCTACATCGGCGGGGTGGATCACTCCCTTTATGCCCTCGCGGCCAGTACCGGGGGCAAGCTCTGGAGTGCCGCGAGCGGGGGAAGTATCCTCTCCTCGCCTCAGGTGGCCAATGGCATGGTCTTCGTTGGTTCACAGGACCACAGGCTCTACGCGTTTGATGTGAATAGCGGCGAGAAGCTGTGGAGCTTCACCACCGCAGGGCGTGTTGACTCCTCGCCGGCCGTGGCGGATGGCACCGTCTATGTCGGCTCACAGGACCACAGGCTCTACGCCCTGGATGCCCTGGACGGAGTTAAGCGCTGGCACTACGAGACGGGGGACGTCATCCAATCCTCACCCACGGTTGCAAATGGCATTGTCTACGTCGGCTCGCGCGATCATTCACTCTATGCCCTGAACGCCATCACGGGAGAGAAGCTGTGGAGCTACCAGGCCGGAGATAGCATCGACTCCTCGCCTGCGGTCGCCGCTGGTAGAGTCTACGTCGGCTCACACGACCGCCACCTGCATGCTCTGGATGCTGCGACGGGCAAAGAGTTGTGGCGCTACGCCACCGGAGGGGTTGTTGACTCATCCCCCAGGGTGGCGCGGGGAGTGGTCTACGTCGGCTCGCAGGATCACACCATCTATGCGCTGAGCGCTCAGACGGGCGAGCAGCAATGGAGCTTTACCACCGCGGGCGCTGTAGTCTCCTCGCCCAGAGTGGCTGAGGAGATCGTCTGTATTGGCTCCAATGATCATACCCTGTATGCCTTCAACCAGATGGCGATCTCGCCGCAAGCAAGCAGCTAGACGCTTCCAAGGGGCAGCGCAGCTCCTGGAGCTGCGCTGCGCTCGCTGCCGTCACTGTCATTGACGAGCCGCTCAAGCACGTAACGGTGGCAGGTGCCCGTGCGCTCATGACACAGGACCGTGACAAGGCCGTGCTGGCACGCGACCGCCTCTTCGCCAGCGAGTTCATCGCGCGATAGAGCACTGCTCAAGTCTCAAGCGCAAAGCCGATCTCCACGGTTACCTGGTACTCGATGGTTCCTCCGTCTATGCGCCCTCTCTGCTCCTTGACCTCGAACCATTGCAGATCACGCAGCGTCTTCTGAGCACGCGCGATGGCGCGTTTCACCGCATCATCAAAACTAACGCTCGAGGTTCCAACCAGTTCTGTCTTGCGGTAGATTCTGGCCTCGTGAGCTGACATAGATTTTTCCTCCTTTGTACGTATCTTGCTCTATTCAGCATTTAGTATACCTTATTTATGAAATATGGCGGCGATTGCGCTCCGCGAGCACGCGAGAAGAGAGATTTTACCAATTTTTTACAAATTGCTGCACAATTTTTGATAATTCTCTCGTATCCTTGTCTATGGAGGCTATTTGGAGTTTTTCTCCAGCAGCAGAGAAAGGAGACCAGGATCGTGCAGCCACGGTGTCATCACATGCTAGGTATGCCCGCGGGAATGCATGAGAGTACAGCGCTTATGAATGGCTTCGGGCCCTTCATGAATGGATTTGGGCTCTTTGCGACGCTGGCAATGGTTCTTTTGGCCTCGCTTGCTCTAGGCCTGCTAATGTGGGGGGCTCAGCTGAGGCGACTTGAGCGGGACGGCGCCGTCCCGCTTTTCGTGCGCGAGCAGCCTGGGCGAGGCGAGTACCTGCCTGAAGCTCTCTACCAGGAGCGGTCATCAAGGACTCTCTCGTCGTCTCACTACGAGCAGCCACAGGCACAATATTCCGATATGCCTTATGAGCAGTACCAGGCTGAGCGACCACAGGCACAGTATCCCGATACGCCTGTTTAAGACCATTCCTCTCTCACAGGCGGGTCATGCCTGCACAATCGTGTAGGTGACGGTAACCGTCCAGGTGGCATTGCCACGTGTAAAAACGACTGAACCGTGGTAGATGCCGACCTGCTGGCCTAGGCGGCTATGCTCATACTCGCTCATGACCTTTTCCTCTAGTACCTCTCTCAAGAGAGCGCTAAAACCTTCGACAGAAACTTGCACGCACCTGCACTCTTTCCCCCCTGAGACTCCATAACAAGATAGATAACGGCCTCTATTGTAGCACCACTCGCTGCGCAGCGAGCGTTATTCGCCAGAAAGTACGCCGTGTCTCCAGCGAGCGGGAGGAAAGTTTTGGCCGCCGGCCTACGCGCGGGTTATATTCAGACAGAAAAAATATTTTGTTTACAAAAATAGTATAGTTAATATATAAATACTTGACAGATTGTCGCCTAGGGTATATACTTTGTGCATACTAATTAACCCTTGTGCTTGCTTGAAGGAGTGTGTGCTATGGCAAAGATTTGACCATTGGGCGATCGCGTGATCGTCAAGCCCGTCCCCAGAGAAGAAACGACCAGGGGTGGAATCATCATTCCTGACACGGCCAAAGAGAAGCCCCAGGAAGGCACAGTGATTGCTGTTGGTATTGGTCGCTTGCTGGATCATGGCGGACGCGCGCCGATGGAGGTACACGTGGATGATCAAGTATGGTGGCACAGAGATCATCCAGGATGACGAGATTTACCTTGTACTCAAAGAGAGTGACATACTGGCGGTTCTTGACTAAGGCAATGTTCGCCGCCTTCACCCCCCCGTTGTGAAGACAAGCGTATCGCCATCTAATGTAAACCAGACGGGCACGACGTGCGGTCGTCCATCTTTACGAACGGTCGCCAGTTTCGCTGTGTGTCCCCTGCAGCAGAAAGGTGCGCTGCTCGTCGCTGAGTATAGACATATCTCTTTCCTTTGGCGATAAAGTTTTTTGCTGGCGTTCTTCCTCAGGCTACTGTATCACGCATGCCGGGCCTGCCAGGTGCTGGCAGCGAGCGAGAACACCTCACAAGCAGGCAGAGATGAACTCCCGCTTTGCATATCCCTTATCACCAGGGGGCGATTTTTCTGTGCATATTGCCCAAAAATTTGGTGCTAATTTTAGGCAATCTACCCAAAATCCTCTTTACAAATGCCCCCATTTTCTGTTATCATTGATTGTGGTAGCTCGTATACACAGGAGATCAGCGAGTGTCACACAATTCATCATCTTACAGCAAAGGAGCAGGAAGTATGATAACGCATCCCATCAAAAACGATGTGAAGGACGAGACGGTCAGAACGCATATAGGATCCTACAATGCCTGGCTTGAGAATGGCTCACTTCATATCTATGGACACCAGGTTGGTCACGCAACCGGTTCAAGACTAAGTATGACTCCTCAAGAGACGCTGCGTTTCCTGGAGTGGCTCTCTCATAACCAGGAAACCATATCCCATATAACGCACACCTTGTAGTCATCCCTCAAACCTGCCTGCAGCTGTACTAGCCATAGCAGTACAGCTGCAGGCAGGTTGGCGACCAGCCCTCATCAAGCACGCAGAGCGAGACCTTCGGGGTGTGTGGCACGGCCCTGGCCGTGCCACACACCCCGAAGGTCTCGCTCTGCGTCAGGCCAGGCAGCAGCTCGGTTTCTTCATCGACCAGCAGGCAACGTGGGCAGCGATGTTTTGCCCGATTAGCGTGCTGTTCGTTCGCGAAAGCGCTGCAATTTACTGCAACTCTTTCCAGGAATATCACGTAGTAAAAGAAAATACACGAGTGAAAGCTTTCGTCGCTCTTGATTGAGCGCGAGTTCGCATCCCCTTACTTGCACATCGGTGTGAGTTGCTGCATATTGAGGAGGAGGAGTACATGGAAACGGCAGAGCTGTTTGTCGGGGTTGATACCGGGGGCACATTTACCGATCTCGTGCTGCTTCAGGGAGGAGAGATTTCCGTCCACAAGGTGCTTTCTACGCCGGATGATCCCTCTCAAGCTATTCTGCAAGCGTTGGCAGATCTCGCAGTGACTGAGAAGCTGAGCGCATTAGTCCATGGCTCGACCATTGCGACGAATGCGGTGCTCGAGCACAAAGGGGTGCGTACAGGGCTGATCACGACCGCTGGTTTTCGCGATGTGCTTGAGATTGGCCGCCAGACCCGCCCGGCCCTCTATAACCTCAAAGTTCAGAAGGAACCTCCCCTGGTTCCCCGCTCACTCCGCCTGGAGGTCACCGAGCGTCTCAATGAACGTGGCGAGGTGATGACGCCGCTTAACGAGGCCTCTTTGGAGGCGGCTATAGGCACTATGCAAAAAGAACATGTTGAAGCGATAGCTATTTGCCTGCTGTTTAGTTTTGCCAACGCGGAACATGAGCGCAGACTGGCCAGGGCGGCACGCTTAGCGGGCTTTTATGTCTCTGCCTCATCCGAGGTGGTGCCGGAGTTCCGCGAGTACGAGCGCAGCAGCACAGTTGTGCTCAATGCATACATCGGCCCACTTGTAGACCGCTATCTGGCGAAATTGGAAGTAGTGCTCCCCGGGCATCTCACTTTTCGCATAATGCAGTCGAATGGCGGCACGATTTCAAGTGCGACAGCAAGACAAATGGCTGCTCGCACGCTGCTCTCAGGTCCGGCGGCAGGTGTGGTCGGTGCCGCATTTGTGGCTGAAGCCTCTGGCTTCAGGCGCGCAATCTCTCTCGATATTGGGGGCACATCGACCGACGTTGCACTTATTGATGGCGCAATCAGCGAGGCGACGGACGGCAAGATCGGGGGGTATCCCACGAAACTACCCATGATCGATATTCATAGCGTCGGCGCGGGCGGCGGCAGCCTTGCATGGTTCGATGTGGGCGGGGCACTGCGCGTGGGGCCAAAATCGGCTGGCGCCGACCCCGGCCCCGTGGCGTATGGACGTGGAGGGACGCAGCCGACTGTGACCGATGCCAATGTTGTCCTGGGCAGGCTCATCCCGAACGCATTTCTTGGCGGCGCCATGTCACTCGACAGCGAGCAGGCTCGCAAAGCGCTGGGAGGCATCGCCGAGCACCTGGATACGACGCCAGAGGAGGCGGCGCTCGGAATTATTCGCATCGTCAATGCGAACATGGAGGGAGCAATCCGCGTTATTTCGGTCGAGCGCGGCTCCGATCCACGCGACTTCATACTTGCCGCCTTTGGGGGCGCCGGTCCCCTGCATGCCTGTGAACTTGCGGCGGCTTTGCAGATCCCGCGGGTGTTTATTCCCAGGACACCGGGCGTGCTCTCGGCCCTTGGTATGCTTGCCGCCGATGTCATAAAGGATTATGTACGTACCGTGATGGTTCAGGAGGCAGGTGAGGTCGTAGAAACAGCTTTCTCGGAGCTGGAGGAGCAGGGACGAGCGGAGTTAGCCAGGGAAGGTTTTTCTGCCTCGCAGGTCAGAGTAGAGTCTTACCTTGATCTACGCTATGTGGGGCAATCATATGAGCTGACCATCCCGTTCGAGGGTGATGTCGCAGCTGCCATTACACTTTTTCACGCAGCGCACAAGAAAAGATTTGGCTACAATGATCCACATGAGCGCGTACAAGTGGTGAATGTGCGACTGAAGGCGCGTGGAATGACCACGCATCCAACCCTGGAACGCCAGGAAGAGCAGAGGGGAGCACAGGCAGCAGCGACTGAGACGCGACAGGTAATCTTTGGCGGCCCGCAGGGTGCGGTGACGTATGACACAGCGCTATACGCCAGAGAAAAGCTTGTGCCGGGAATGATCATTGAGGGGCCGGCAATCATAACGCAGTACGATACGACGACGGTGCTGCCACCTGAGTGGCTGGCGCGCAGCGACGCCTTTGGGCATCTCATCGCCGAGCTACGAGAAAAGCAGTAATCAGGGAGTGGACCTCCCGGGAGCAAGGAAATGAGCGAGAAGACAGCGGTCAATCCGATCACCCTGGAACTCTTTAGAAGTGCGCTCACCGCCATTGCCGAGGAGATGGGAGTAGTGCTTATGCGCAGCAGTTATTCACCTAACATCAAGGAGAGGCGTGACTTTTCCTGCGCGCTTTTTGACCCTACAGGCCGCCTTGTTGCCCAGGCAGCGCACATTCCGGTTCACCTCGGGTCAATGCCCGACTCCGTTAGCACTGCACTCAACGCTTTTGATCATTTCTCATCTGGCGACATAATCGCTGTCAACGATCCATTCCTCGGCGGAACGCATCTACCTGATATTACCCTCATATCCCCGCTACACGTATGGGTTGATGGCGAGGAACGTCAGATTGGCTTTGCCGCCAATCGCGCCCACCATTCCGACGTCGGAGGGATGTCGCCTGGCTCAATGCCCCTGGCCAGCGAAATTTACCAGGAGGGCATCATCATTCCACCAATCAAGCTCTGGGACGCAGACCACCTCAACCAGGCGGTATTAGATATCCTGCTGCGCAATGTTCGCACTCCCGCTGAGCGCCGTGGTGATCTCGCAGCACAGATTGCCGCAAACCGCACGGCTATACGAAGAATGCAGGAGCTGATTGACAGGTGGGATTACTCAACCACCATCGAACATGTCGATGCCTTGATAGCCTATGCTGAGCGCATCGCAAGAGCAACCATTGCCGCAATCCCTGACGGGCGCTATGAGTTTAGCGACCAGCTTGATAATGATGGAGTTACTGACGAGCCGATCTCCATCACAGCTGCCGTCACGGTGCAGGGAGACTCTATCTGCGTCGATTTCACGGGCAGCGCCCGCCAGACGCGGGGCAACGTCAACGCGGTTGCCGCGGTTGCCAGGTCGGCAACCTACTACGTTGTTCGCTGTCTCATGCCGGAAGACGCGCCGATGAACCACGGCACATTTGCGCCCGTCACAGTCATCGCACCCGAGGGGAGCGTGGTAAATGCGCGCCCGCCTGCGGCGGTGGCGCAGGGGAATGTCGAAACATCACAAAGGATCACCGATGTGGTTTTTGGCGCCCTGGCTGCGGCGCTGCCCGACATCATTCCGGCGGCGAGCCAGGGAACGATGAATAACATCACTGCGGGGGGCATCGATCCACGTACAGGTCACCCCTTTGCATACTACGAAACAATGGGAGGTGGGATGGGCGCGAGACCAGGGCTGGACGGCCTTTCAGGAGTTCATACACACATGAGCAATACGCTCAATACCCCTGTCGAAGCGTTTGAATATGCTTATCCTATGCGTATAACAGCCTACCGCTTGCGTGAACATTCAGGAGGCAACGGGGCAGCACGAGGAGGAGATGGGCTGGTACGAGAGATTACTTTTGAGACCCACGCCGAAGTCACGTTACTGACCGAGCGACGCAGCACCTCACCTTATGGACTGCAAGGGGGGGAGCCAGGCATGCCAGGCGAGAACCGCCTGCAGCAAGGAGATCAGCAGAAGGTGGTGCCGGGCAAGGTACATTTACAGGTCGCACCTGGCGACCGCCTGACAATCCTTTCTCCAGGTGGGGGAGGTTGGGGAAGCCCCGCTAACAAAGGGCGGAGCTGATTTTTTCCGCACTCATCAGGGGAGTGTCGAGGGCCTATGCTATGCTGATAGTAGCGATACTTTTCCACGCTGACAGGAGATGAGGTATGAGAATGGAGAAAGTGAGTATCCAGGAGGCCTTTCTTACAGCAGGACTAGCGCGCCGGGTCGCAGATATCGATCTGCTGGCACGACCCTCTCTGCGGCTCTCGCCGACTCTCGCCGCCGAGTCTACATTGCGCGTGGGTTCGTCGAAGTTTGGCGGCCGGCCCGATCTACCAGCGGACATAGCGTGGCCGGAGCGCAATGGCCTGCCGCAGTCTTTTATTGCGCAAATCCGCCTGGCGGAAGCACACCGCTATGACCTGGCGGGGATGTTGCCACAGAGTGGCATGCTCTGGTTCTTCTATGATGCCCGCCAGGAAAGCTATGGCGATGAAGCGACCGACCTGGGTGCCTGGCGTGTGTTCTATATTGCTGGTGATGTGAATGATCTGCAGCGCCGGCCCGCGCCGGCGGACCTGCCCGCCACAGGTCGCTTTCAGGCCTCTTCCGTCGTTTTCTCCAGCGAGTTGACTCTTTCCCAGCAACCACAACTGGAGATCCCCGCTTGTGATTGGAGCGCTGAGGAGCTGGCGCGCTATGAAAACCTGCTCGCGACCTTTCCTGATCCCGCCGAGCGTAAGAAGGTGCAGCATCGCATGCTGGGGTTCGCGGATACCATTCAGGATGACATGCGCTTGCAGTGTCAGCTCTACGCGCATGGCGTGACCGATCCCGAAGATCCTGAGGTGGCCAGGCTCTCAGCGGGAGCTATGTCCTGGCAGTTGCTTCTCCAGGTCAATACGGACGAGCGGGCGGGGATGCGCTGGGGGAACGCTGGCATGCTCTATTACTGGATTCAGCTGGCTGACCTGCAGGCACGGCGTTTTGGTGCGACCTGGCTGGTGTTGCAATCTGAGTGAGGTCCGAGCATGAAATGTTGCGTGTGCTACCTGCTCCTGCTCCTAACACTGTTGTGCAGCGGATGCAGCGGGATAGGGACGACACAACCCGCAGCGACGGTTGCGCGCACACAGACAGCGTCGACCGCGCCGCGCTGGGGCGTGCGAACCAAGACCTCCGGCTGCGTGATCCGTAACCACCTGCCTGATCCCGCCTGTACGCCCGGTGATATCCTGTTTAAAGCAACCGCCCACCAGGTATGCACCTCCGGGTACGCAAGCGCTGAAAGAAATGTATCGCAGAGCCTGAAGAACCAGGTATATGCGGAGTATGGCATCACCTCGCGCCTGCCCGCTCAGTACGAAGTTGACCACCTCGTCAACCTGTCGATCGGGGGCTCGAACGATCTCGCGAATCTCTGGCCACAACCTGCCACGCCTGTTCCTGGCTACAAGGAAAAGAACCGCGTCGAAAACTACTTGCAGAGCCAGGTCTGCTCCGGGGTTCTGTCGCTGCGTGAGGCCGAGATCGAGATTGCTACCAACTGGCTGGCAGTTTACAAGCGCATACCTAAATGACTGAGAGGAATACGGCACGCTGATGAGCAAGCCTTTCTATACTGTTCACTATGACTTCGCGCTGCTTCCCGCGACAGAGCATTAAGCGCAAGGAGCCCGACAGCACCTTACTAGTAAGCTCCAGGTTTGCACAGGCATTAGACGAAACTCCATCCGCCTGGTGAGATCGCACGGCCAAAATCGCCTTCGCTGCTTTGTGGGGTTCTCCCGCAGCGCTTTAACCCCGCTGTATGCTATATATGTGCAGGTTTATACGTATTTAATGCGACCCCCTGAAGTAGAGATATACTCTACTGCTTGATCTACAAAAGGGAAAACACGCTATGCAGCCATCATTATTTCAGAGAGTAAATAAGAGCCTCGCAGCCATAATGCTGGCCCTATGCCTGTCTGTTCTGACCATCACAGGGGCAAGCGCCAGCACCGTGAACATCTATGACAACGCGCATGTACTTAACGCGAGCCAGATAAGCAATGGGGCCGGCAACCTGGCATATCCCATCAGCATCTACACGACAAATACCTTTTCAGGCGATTCAGCAGCTCTTGAGCAGCAAGCCAGGACCCATCTGACAACCCAGAACCAGGTGGTGATAGCTATCGATACGAGCAATAAACACATTGCCATCGTCGGCGGCTCCAGCGTGCCATTATCCCAGAGCCAGTATAGTAGCGCCACGCAGGCCTTTGCCCAGGCGTATAAAAGCACTAACGGGAATTATACGGCTGCGACGATTGCCTCGCTGCAATCTTTGCGTTCGTCGCTGGGGGCCACAACTGCCAACGGCGGTAATACAAATAACGGGAATAGTGGAACTGTTCCTGTTACCACATCAAGCAGTGGTGGGTTGTTTTCCAGCGCGTTAGGCACGACATGTTGTATAGGAGTCATCCTGCTGGTTGGCCTGGGCATCTTCTTCACGCTGAGTCGGCGGCGCAGGCTTAATCAGCAACAACAAGGGCAGGGCATACCTCCCTATCAACAACCTACCAACCAGCCCTACCCACCCAATTATGGGCCAAACCAGCAAAGGCCTGGTATGAATCCTTTCGCGGCTGGTGGATTAGGTGCCGCAGCGGGAGGGTTGTTGGGTTACCTCTTCGGGAGAGATCGTGGTGGAAACATGGGCGGCAACCAGGGTGGCAATAACTTTACCGGCGGCAATTTTGGCGGCGGAGGCTCCAGTAGCGATTTCGGTGGTGGCGGCGGAGGCTCCAGCAGCGATTTCGGTGGCGGCGGCGGAGGCTCCAGCAGCGATTTCGGTGGCGGCGGCGGAGGCTCCAGCAGCGATTTCGGTGGCGGCGGCGGTGGGGGCAGTAGCTCAAGTTTCTAAATGCAACATGCGACGCCTTGAAATTTCGCGCCATCTCAACTGTCCGGCTTCAGCCATAGCGCCAGTTACCCTGCGCGTGGCGGGCCCTCGCCCGCGGCTTGCTCGGCTAACGCCAGCGCGCCCAGTACTCCTACCTGGTTACCCAGGCCTGGCGGCACGATGTAGGTATCAATTTGCTGGAGTATGGCTGGAACCTGGAAATACCCGTTGAGTAGGGTTTGCACCTCCTGCCGGATCAGTGGGAATAGATGGCACTGGCCCATGACCCCGCCACCCAGAATGATGCGTTGGGGAGATAGTACACAAATGAAGGTGATACAGGCCAGTGCCAGGTAGAGCGCTTCCAGGGCCCAGGCCGGGTGATTCAAAGGCAAAGTCTCGGCCGGAGCACCCCAGCGCGCCTTCATGGCAGGTCCGCTCGCCAGTCCCTCCAGGCAGTCTCCGTGGTAGGGGCAGATACCCGCAAAGGGATCGGCCTGGCGGTCATGCGGCAAGCGAATATGGCCCATCTCGGGATGCAGCATACCGTGCATCAGCCGATTGTTGCTGAGGCCGCCGCCACCAACCCCTGTGCCTACGGTCAGATAGAGAAACGTGCTCAGGCCATGCGCGGCACCCCAGCGCCCCTCACCAAGCGCTGCGGCGTTGACATCGGTATCGAAACTGACAGGTACGCCGAGCGCCCGCTCGATGGTCCCGGCGAAATCGGTTTGCGCCCAGCCCGGCTTTGGCGTCGTGGTGATGTAGCCATAATCCGGCGCATGCTGGTCGGGCGATATCGGTCCAAAAGACCCGATGCCGATCGCTGTGAGCTGCTGCGGTAGAAAGAAAGCGACGATACGCGCAAGCGTCTCATCAGGCGTCGTGGTAGGAATACTTATTTGAGCCCGCAGGTCCTGCGGGCCAGTGCCGCAAGCACAAACGATCTTCGTGCCCCCTGCTTCGATGCCTCCGTACAACATACGCTTTGTCTATACTCCTTTCGATGTCGTTGCAATACATCACAACGCTTCGCAAAATAGCCAGATACCATAGATAGACTATGGGCTGCTGAAACTATATCCAAAGCTAGCAGAAATGGCAAGAGAGCGGGAACTTTTATCTCCACCATACCGTCAACATAGACGGATACCACAAAACGCTTGAAAAAGAGGAGACCACGATGCGCAAACGCTTTATTATCCCCATTCTTGCTCTCGCACTCTTGATCCAACAAACACCAGCAGCCTTCGCCTGCGGCGGATTGATCGCGCCTGACGGTGATGTGCGCCTGGCGCGTGCCTCGACGCTGATCGCCTGGCATGATGGTATAGAACATTATCTGACCAGCTTCTCCTACCAGGGGTCAGAGAAGAACGTAGGCTGGATAGTCCCCCTGCCGGCGGTGCCTGAGAACATTGTGGCCGGTGGCGCCTGGACGCTCCAGCGCCTCAACAGCGAGAGCCACCCACTACCCTTCAATCCGCTGGTGCATGTCAATGCCTCCGCCAGCTCCGCCCAGGTGCTGCAGCAGGTGCAAATTGAAGCACTCAATGTCACTGTAATCAGGGGGAGCGGCGCGGAAATAGTGAACTGGGCGCGCCAGAACGGCTTCTTCCTTAGCAGCGATACGTCCGCACATCTCCGCGTGTATGCCAAGGGCAGCCCGATATTCATGGCGGCCAAATACAATACACTCCTTGCCTCAGAACGTCACCAGCTGCAAGGTGACGGCGTACCCCTGCTCATCACCATGAAAACCAGGCACCCCTGGGTACCTCTGGAGGTGCTGGCGCTCGACGGCCAGGAGGTCCAGGCCGACCTCTACTTCTTGACAGATATGCCGCTCAACACCTCGGACCTCAACTCAAAAATCGGCCAGTCCGCCGTTGGGAGCGACATCCCTGGATCTCCAGGCTTCAAGCTTGCCTTTCAGGAGCAAATGCCCGTACAACTCTATCAGGATCTTTCAAGCGACCGCAATATGGGCTGGGTACGCCCGGATAGCTGGCTCACCTATCTCAGCCTGGATGCTCCCAGCGAGCAGGTGAGGTATGATCTGGGGATCGATGCAGCGGGTGTGATTCGCCTGGCTCCTTTTGGCACCCCCCCGATGGCCGTGGTGGATGGAGCACCTTCTCAGGCGCCTCTCTCGTGGATACCGACCTTGCCCATGTATACGCCACAGTGGGTAGAGGGCATCCTGGCGCTAGCCCTGGCGGCAGGCCTGGCGCTATTCATACGCAGGCGGGCAAGGCCGAAGCGCCCCGTCAATGTATCCTCGCGTTGCCTAAAAGTGGGAGAATAAGCACGAAGATCGTGCCTGACGGCCGGCCCGCTAGTTGCAGGGCCGGCCGTCCTCGTCTTACACGCGTCGACTCCTCATGAGCCGCCCTCGTACTTGAACGAAAGCTCCAATCTCGTCCGGTAGAGCAGTGGCTTACCGGGCTCGATGGAGACGTCTTGCTCGAGAATGCGGGCTACACGCAGCTCCCGCAACGTGTGTGAAGCCTGCTCAATGGCGGCAGCAGCCGCCTTCTCCCATGACTCATTGCTGGTTCCCACCAGCTCGGTCACCCTGTACACGTGTTCCGCCATGTCGCACTCCTTTCGCTTATCGGTCATCCGTGAGCAGTTGACATGTAACTAGCAAGTCGCTGTTTCATACTGTTATTTGTCGGCACAATTGTACGACATATGCAGTCAGTTCTGCCTGGACAGAGTGCTCGCTGGCTGGAAATCCAGCAAAACTCCTTGGGCCTCTTCTGCTCTCTTGCAGGATGCGGGGTGAGTATCAGTGTGACATTGGCGGTTGTTCCTGCTCGTATTGGGCCTGCGGCTGCTCCTCATAGCGTGCCTCGGTAGACATAGAGGGAGCAACACCCTTTGCCGCCTCGTTCTGAGTCGCGTCAGACTGCAGAATCCGCTGCTTCTGGCTCTCAAACTCTTCATCGCTCAGGACGCCTGACGCATGCAGATTGCCAAGCAGCTTGAGCTGCTCCAGCCTGTCACTTTCCGCGCTGGCTCCTGGCTCCTGATACTGATAGGATGGCTGCTGTTGCCAGGCAGGGCTGGCCTCACCCCTGTAACCCTGCTCGTAAGTCGGCTCCACTTCGGCTTGCGGCGGCGTATAGACAGGCACAGCCGGCTGCTGATAGGGTGATTGCTGCCCGGGCTGAGAGTCCCACATACGCGAGCTGATCCAGGTAGCCGCAAGCAAAGCCCAGAGAATGGCGATGATCCCGAGGCTGATCAGTAAACCTGTGAACGACTGGCTAAATACGAATATCAACAGGAAGACCAGGGGAAGCAGAAAGATAATCCCCCTGCGCCTGCGTCGTTGATAGCGATCCGAGTTGTCCTGGTAATATCTCATGTTTTCACTTGTGTTCAATATTCAACAAGCGCGCAAGGTTGATAATTGTACCTTCGAACCCTCATATTATAGACAAAGTTGTGGGCACGAGCAACTGACAAACAATTTTGCAGAGGGAGAACGAACAGAGACATCCCGGCGGCGCAACAGGCATCCGCGCCCAGGACAAGGCGCAGTGGCTGGTGACCGGCCGAAGCCACTCGAGCTTCCAGTTATAAACCAAACGCAGGCGGCTGGCTTATTGAAAGTTTCTATCGTGTTCATGCTGATGTTTCCTTCATCTCTCGAGTATGTATCCAGGCTACGGCGAAGTGCTATAACCCTGCGTGGTTGCCCCGCGACAGGTGAGTCAGGGCTCGCGGCGGCCTGCTCAGATACTTATTGACAACCAGCATCATCGTGCAATATAATGCATCTATACAGATAGCAGCATGTAATTACGTGTAAAGTCAAGCAATATCGTGCAATTCCAGAGAGGAAAAAGCAATGTTGACCGCCGAACGACGCCGTTCGATTATGCAAACCCTGCAGCGAGAGGGCAAAGTGTATGCCTCGGAACTAAGCAAGCTCTGGCAGGTTTCAGAAGATACCATTCGACGTGACCTGCGTGAGCTGGCCGCCGCTGGCGAACTACAGCGGGTGCATGGCGGGGCCCTGCCGCGCTTAACAGCCTCGGCCAGCTTTAGAGAGCGACAGCAGCAGGCTCCGGGCGCCAAGGTCGCCATCGCCCAGGCCGCCATCCGGCTCATCCATCAGGATCAGGTCATCATTCTAGATGGTGGCACAACACCCCTGCAAGTCGCGCAGCATTTACCGCGTGACCTACGCGCTACGGTAATCACGCATAGCCCGCTGGTTGCCCTGTCCCTGGCCGAACACCCGGCAATTGAGGTCATCCTGGTTGGGGGGAAGCTCTACAAGCATGAACTGGTGACCGTCGGGGCGACCACCGTAGAGGCGTTTCGCCATATCCGCGCCGACCTCTGCTTCCTGGGGATCGGCTGTGTGCATCCTGTAGTGGGAATGAGCACCTTTGACATGGAGGAAGCAACCGTGAAGCGCGCCATGATCGCCAGCGCGGCTGAAGTGGTAGCCCTGGCGCCAGCCGAGAAGTTAGGCGTGGTGGCGCCCTACATCATCGGGCCGCTCAGCAGCCTGACGCACCTGGTAACCGAGCGCTCCGTCTCGAGCGAGGTGCTGGCGCCATACAAGGCGCTCGGCATCACCATCGTGAGAGCCTGAGACACATGCGCCACGAGCTCCATACAGGCCGTACGATTGCATGAATTGGCGCCTCGTGGTATCGTGAAGTACCCCATAGCTGAAGCAAGGGGGCTTACGCTCGCAACACTAAAAGCACGGGTAGGTAGGAACTACCATTGCCAGCTGTGGAACATAATAAATACAAGATGTTTGCATCTCTTACTTTAAGAATGAGGAGCGAAGCAGGTAGAAAATGCTCGACGTTGCTTTTATTGTGCGTGACCTGGTACTATTTCTCCTGATTGCGCTCATCGTAATCCTTATCACAAGACGCCTGAAAATTCCCTACACGCTTGGCCTGGTCGTGGTCGGGTTACTCATCAGCATTACGAATTTTCTACCTGAAGCCCAGCTGACGCCGGACCTGGTGCTCTTTGTCTTCCTGCCCGCTTTACTCTTTGAGGGGGCGTGGGCGAGTAAGGTCGAGCTACTGCATGCCAACTGGCGCCCTATTCTTTTTCTCGCGGGTCCCGGGCTGCTATTGTCGCTGGTGCTGATCGCTGCTGTCCTGCACTTCCTGGAAGGGCTAAATTGGGAAACTGCATTGCTGCTGGGAGCCATTCTCTCCCCGACAGATCCTGTGGCAGTCCTCGGCCTGTTTCGCCAGTTGAAGGTCAACGAACACCTCTCAACGATAATTGAAGGGGAAAGCCTCTTTAATGATGGTATTGCAGGCTCACTCTATCAGATATTTCTTGCCATCACCCTGCTCGCAGTTCATGGGCAACCTGCTTACGGCATCCAGGAATGGATAAATGGGCTGGGGCAGTTTGTTCTGGAGGCTGGTGGAGGAATTCTGCTGGGGGGAGCCTTCGGATTTGCAATCAGCTTCTTCGTCAGGTACCTGGATGATGCCTTGATCGAGACAACCATCACGATCGTCACAGCCTATGGTGTTTATCTGCTGGCAGACACATTGCACACATCTGCGATATTGGCGGTGATCGTGGCGGCGCTTGTGCTCGGCAGCTATGGCAGAAGTCATGGCATGTCGGAACGCACGCGTGAGTCCGTCGATAACTTCTGGAGCATTATCGCCTTCCTGGCGAATGCATTGCTCTTCCTGCTTGTTGGAGCACAACTTGATCCTACCGCGTTTTTCTCTTCTCAGCCTATGGCATTGAAAACCCTGCTGATCTCCCTCTTTGCCATTCTTGTCGTGTTGTTAGCCCGCTTTGTCCTCGTGCTGGCTCTGACGGTACGATCCCTTGGGCCCTCCTTTCACACAACAATCCCCGCCTCATGGCGACTGATTCTTTTCTGGAGCGGTTTACGTGGAGCGCTCTCACTCGCCCTGGTCCTGGCTCTTCCTCTGGAGATCCCCTTTCGTACCGTCTTGATTGTTTCGACCTATGCAGTCGTCTTCTTCACGCTGCTGGTGCAAGGGTTGAGCCTGCGCTGGGTGCTGCCGCGCGTGTTACCAGCAGTGAAGGCAGAAAATTCGGGTGAGCAAGGGTGATCTCATTTTGAGTGTATACTGAACGCACCGCTCTTAGATGGGATCGCGCGCCAGGGGGCATGTCATACAGTGGCTGCCTCCACGTCCCCGGCCAAGTTCTGACCCTGGGATCGTGATTACTTCAATGCCCGCTTTTCGCAGCTTGGTATTGGTATCGTCGTTGCGATCGTAGGCCACCACCACCCCCGGCTCGAGCGCGAAGACGTTGTTGCCATCCTCCCACTGCTCTCGCTCAGCCTCTAAGGAGTCGCCACCTGTGGTGACGAGGCGTAGTGCCTTAAGCCCCAGCACCGCTGCGACAACATCGACAAAGGGTCTTTCTTCCTTCGTGACGTGCAGGTCTCCATTACTTTTCCCGGGTTGAATTGTGTACGACTCGATATGATCGACAACCGGGGCATAAATGGTAACCAGGTCGCGATCGCAGAAGGTGAAGACGGTATCCAGGTGCATATGCGCGCGCTCTTTCGGCAAGCGGGCGACAATGACGCGATCCACGCCACCTTGGGCGAAGAGATTATCGGCCAGTTGGCCGGCAGCCTGAATAGTGGTGCGCTCGCCCATGCCAATCAACACAGTTCGATTGCCGATGGGCATCACATCACCACCCTCGATGCTGGCTTTGTCATGATACTGATCGACGTCACCATACCAGACCTCAAAATCCGCCCGCTTGAAGTCGGGGTGGAATTTGTAGATAGCTGCGATATTCAGGGTTTCCTGACGACGAGCGGGCCAGTACATCGGGTTCAGTGTGACCCCGTTGTAGATCCAACAACTGCTATCGCGCGTAAACAACTGATTGGGCAGCGGCACAAACACGAAATCCGTTGGCTTTGAGATCATGGTCTCGATCGCCTTGAAATCCCCGGGCAGTTCACTGAATAAAATGCCCCCGATCAGGCAGCTGGCAAGGGCAGCCGCGCTCAACTCGTTGAGCCAGGCCCGCAGCTCCTTGCTCAAAGTCAGACCGAGCTGATTGGGGGTGACCTTGCGATCAAGGATCCAGGTGCGCGCCTGCGGATCTTTGAGCGTCTCGGTGAGCAGGTCGCTCACCAGCAACACCTGGATGTCGCGTGAGCGCATCTGATCGACGAACACATCATGCTCCCAGCACGCTTTTTTCACCCACAGCACCCCATCGAAGAGTAACTCCTCTCTGTTCGAGGGTGTCAGGCGCCTGAGACTGATATCCGGGCGATGCACGAGTACCTTATGCAATTTTCCGACTTCTGAATGGACGCCAAATGTGGCCATAGTCATTCCCTTCTGGCAAAATACGCCGCGGGCCTCCTCTTTTATACTGGATCACGGCCGAAGAGTGGCTCTACCATGGGACGCATGCGAATCTCGCTGATGCGCGAATGCCCCGGCTGGGTCGCGATGAGCAGAGCGGCCGCAGCGACATCCTCGGCCTCCAGCATGCCCGACGTTGCCACGCCCTCCTGAAAGGCAGGAACATCTCATACTTATCGCCGCCAGGAAAAGTATACCATGCCGGACACTGGATGTTGTAGCGGCTAGAGCGTGTTGTAGGCACCACCATCCTTAGGCAAGGTAAATCAGAAAGTCGATCCTTGCCCAATGGTCTTGACAGCAGCGCCAATATTTGATACATATCAAGGAAAAGTGAGATGCCGCAATGCGACGTTGCTGCCAGGCCAAAGAGATGGCTGGCCCGGCCGCCTTTCTGGCCTCGCAGGATGCCAGTTACCGCACACCTCATCGAGCAGCAGCGTGCCCCGCAAGGAGATTGGATGGTGGAGAGATGGTAGCGCATAAGCAGTACTCTTCTCAGAGCCCGGGCTGTCATGTATACTAGCTTTACCGTGTACCCCGGGTGTACATTGAGATTGTAGCATAAGGAATTTGTACGATGGAACACCGCTACTGGAATGAAGAGATTGAAACGCTAGCGCCAGCTGCATTACGCCAGTTAGAAAACTCATGCCTGCGGACCCAGCTTGATTATGTCTGGGCCTCTTCTCCCTTCTACCAGGCCAAATTCTGCGCGGCCGGCGTCGCGCGCAGTAGTATTCGTGACCTGGCCGATCTAACGCTGCTCCCTTTCACCGAGAAAGACGAGATTCGCCTGGATCAACAGGAACATCCCCCCTTTGGTAGTAATCTCGCGACTACGCCGCAGCGCTTGATCCGCGTCCACAGAACCTCTGGCACAACTGGCCGCGCGCTCTACGTCACACTGACAGGCAAAGATCGCGACCTGATGAATGAAAGCGCCGCCCGTTCCTACTGGGCCGCCGGTCTACGTCCCGGCGATACGGTAATACATTGTCTGAACTATCGTCTTTGGGTAGGCGGCTATTCCGATCATGAGAACCTGGAGACCACGGGAGCAACTATTGTACCCTATGGCGTAGGACAGACCGCCTCACTTATCCAGGTCATCCGTGAGCTTCAGATCAATGCGATCAGCTCAACCCCTTCTTATATGCTGCCACTGGCCGAAGCCGCCGCTGCTGAAGGGCTGAATCCCCGTTCACTGGGGCTGCGCAAAGGGTTCTTCGGAGCGGAACCAGGTATGAGCGAGCCAGGCGTAAGGGCGCGCATGGAAGAGACCTGGGGGCTATGTGCGATGGATGCGAACTTTGGTATGGCCGACGTCCTGAGCATTATGGGTTCGGAATGTGAGCATCGCCAGGGGCTGCACTTCCAGGCAAGGGGGATTGTAGCGACCGAATTAGTTGAACCCGAAAGTGGAGAGCCTCTCGCGCTCAGCGACGGGGCGGAAGGCGAACTGGTCTACACGCATCTCATGAAAGAGGCTCAACCCGTGATCCGCTATCGCGCCCGCGACGTGGTGCGTATCCTGGGAACTGGCCCCTGTGCTTGCGGGCGGACAACCTTTCGCTTTCGCGTGTTAGGCCGCAGTGATGATATGCTACAGGTACGGGGCATCAATGTATTTCCCAGCGGGGTCAGCAATGTGCTGGCGGATCTCACAGACCAGCTCTCCGGTGAATTTCAGATCATCGTCAATCATCCCCCGCCACACCAGTACCTGCACCTTCGCATAGAATTGCTCCAGGGCCTGACGCCCGAGCACGTGGGAGACCTGGCTCAGCGCATCATACATGTACTGCGTGAGCGACTCGGTTTTCGCTCTGCAGTTGAGCTTGTGCCTTATGGGACGCTCCCGCGCACCGAACAAAAGGCCCGCCGCGTCATCAAAAGCTATGTTTAAGTTACGAAGGAAACAAGTATGACGAACGAACCGCCTGTCCTCTACAGCGTCTCGCAAGGGGTCGCCCGGGTGACCATGAACCGACCGGAGACGCTGAACGCCATGAGCCGGGGTATGATTACGCAGCTGCGCAAGACCCTGGAACATGCCCTGAATGATCCCGCGGCAGAGCTTATTGTACTGAGCGGCGCGGGTGGGAATTTCTGTGCGGGCGATGATCTGAAAGAGGCCGAGCAACAGACCGCAGAAGAATTCCTGGCTCTCATTATGGATCTACAGCGCCTCACCCGCCTGCTCATGGGTCAAAAGCCAACCATCGCGGCCATTGATGGCTACGCGGTAGGAGGCGGTTTCGAACTGGCCCTGGCATGCGATTTTCGCGTCGCCACTATGCGAGCACGCATGGGATGCGTCGAGACGCGCGTAGGCATGGTGATCACGGGTGGCACAAGCGTACTGCTGCCACAACTTGTCGGACAAGCACTGGCACGGGAGATCGTCCTCATGGCTGACGTCTTTGCTGCCGCCAGCGCTCAAGAGATGGGACTGCTCCATCGCCTGGTCGACCCGCCAGCGCTGGCCGCCACGGTACAAACTCTCACAGACAAACTGCTCGGCCGCGCACCCCTCGCCGTACGCGAGAGCAAGCGCTTACTCAACCGGCCGTTGGAGACCGAATTGGAGCGCGCTTTCCAGAATGAGCTCGAGGCAATCATGCGTTGTTTCAGCACGACTGACGCACACGAGGCCGCGCTGGCATTCCGCGAAAAACGCCCACCCATCTTCCAGGGAAAGTAGGAGTTGCAAACCATAGGCCATGCTTACATATCCCTGGTTGTTAGCAATGCTTTACGCTCAGGAGGGAAAAATGCCCATTCTACCATTCAAAGGCAAATGGCCTACGATCGCAGAAGATGTCTTTATTGCTCCAAATGCCATGGTCATCGGTGATGTTACCCTGCAGCAGGGAGTGAGCATCTGGTACAACTCTGTCATACGCGCCGATAATGGCCCTATTGTTATCGGTCGCCTCACCAACATTCAGGATAATTGTACGCTGCACCTCGACGAGGATGCTCCCCTGACGATAGGGGAGGAGTGCACTATCGGACATAACGCCGTCGTACATGGTGCCACGCTTGGTGATCGGGTACTGGTTGGAATGAATACTGCAGTGCTCAATCACGCACAGGTGGGTCCGCACACCATTATCGGGGCCTGTACACTGCTGCCTGAACACAAGATCATTCGAGGCGGCGTCCTGGCAATTGGCGTTCCCGCCAGGGTAATACGCGAGCTGAGCGAGGACGAGCGGCTCCATCTTGAGAGCAGCGCCGCGGACTATTACGTCCGCGCCCAGGCACATAAAGTAGCTCTTGGCCAGCAACCCTGATGTCCCCGCCCCAAACCACAGGCTGATATTTCCTTGCGTCCAGAAACGACTATGGGTGTGAGAGGATACTGTTTATTTCACGTCCGCACCTACAAATTCATCTATATGCCTGGCGCCTTCTCTTTCCATAAAGTCAACAATGCCCCTGTTTATACGCCCGGGCAGCGCAGTGCCTTCTCCCCGAATGCCCGTGACAACCTGGACTACCTTCGCACCCGCTTTTATCTTCTCCAGCGCGGTCTGCGCGTCTTTCACGCCGCCTACGCCAATTATATCCATCCTTCCCCGCGTCACGCGATAAATATGCGCCACTTGCTTCGTCGCCATTTTGCGATAATCAGGATCATCTCCGCTTACACCGCCTGCTTCATTTCTCCAGCGCTCCCCATATTTTGCCTTAATATCCTGGCTGCTCGTCGTATTGGTCGCGATAATGCCTGTCAGGTTGTTATCCAACACGACCTGGATGACATCATCGACAGCTGCGAGCGATAATTCCGGAGCAATTTTTACAAACAGAGGCTTTCTTGCGCCCATTCTATCCATAGCTCCGTTGACTGCCTGAACAATAGCGGTCAGAGGTCCTTTGTCCTGGAGCGCTCGCAGGCCGGGAGTATTCGGTGAGGAAACATTAATAGCGAAATATGCCGCATGGTCGTACATTTTTTCGGTTACACATGCATGTGCCTCAGGGGCATCCTTTAGCAAAACCTGCTTATTTTTCCCCACGCTGATGCCGATAGGGATACCGCTCCCTTGATAGCGTTCAAGGCTAAGAGCGACTGCATCCATGCCGGGACTATTAAAGCCAAGCCTGTTGATTGCGACGCCAGGAGTAAGCATAAATTGGCGTGGTTTAGGATTGCCAGCCTGCGGGTACGCCACAACAGTACCAACCTCAACACCTGAAAAACCCAGGGTATATAATGCCTTTACCGCTCTCCCCGCTTTATCCCAACCGGCACCAACAACCACAGGATTATCAAACTTCACCCCGCTTACGTCAACATGTAGCCTCGCATCGCTAAAGCGTTTATGCTGGTCAGCAAATTGTTCCAGGAGTTTCAACGTAAAAGGGGCGGCTTCAGCCAGGTGAAGTGCTTCTCGTGCTCTCGTATGCCATGTCTCAGAGTCAAATCGCATAAGAAGAGGATTCATTATCTCTCTATACATCGTTCTCTTTTCGTTTCTCGCCTTGTGCAGCCCCAGAAGGCGCGACAAACAATTTGTAATCGTTTACAATAATTATACCGACTTACTCTTATCCGGGCAGAGCGGGAAATCTACGTATACGTGTCAGCTGCACCTGCAAGAGTGTTTTACAGCGTCTTTCCGCTTGAACATGCTCTTATATTACATAAAAGTGTGGAGATAGGGACTCCCTGGTATGTAACACCCGGTTGGGTAACATTGTACTGCAAATATATAATATTTCCATTGTCCCGACGTGAGTGTGAGATATCCGCGTCGGAGCTCTGGCGCGTGCCGCATGTATGCCAGCAAAGCCCGCGCCAACGATCACCACGCGTGGCATGACGGCGGCGACAGGCGCAGAGCCCTGTGCCGCAACAAGTTGTTCAGCGGGAGTATTCGTCTCCGTATCCGGTACGTCTTGCATAGGTGAGCCACCTCCTTCAGATGGGTATGCTTGATCTCTCACCGACCTCAACCTGTTTTATTGCCTGTAATCGTAGAGGACTGAGTCCTATCTAGCTTGCGCTGTTTGCCCGGGTGGGATGCGGGTGGATTGTCCCGATAATCTCATCAGCTGTGAGCTCATTGCGCATGGCCAGCGAAAATTCCGTTATCAGGTTCGAGTGCCTTCTCAACCGTCTCGCCGCTAGCCCAGCACACTGTACGGGTTCTGCAGCAACTGCTTGACCTCCTGCAGGAAACGGGCCACCGTCGCCCCCGAGACGATCCGATGGTCGGCCGAGAGCGTCATCGTCATCAGGTCGCGGATTACTGGCTGCCCGTCCAGCGGTACAAATTGCCTGTGTGTTGCCGCTATCGCCAGGATCGCGGCCTGCGGGGGATTGATGACCGCGATGAAGGTGAAGGCGTCCATCATGCCCAGGTTCGAGACTGAGAAGGTCCCACCCTCCAGGTCGGCCGGCGCCAGCTTGTTGATGCGAGCCTTGACGACGAGGGCCCTGGTCTCGCGTGCGATGGAGCGCACCCCCTTGGTGTTGGCATCGCGGATCACCGGCACAACCAGCCCGGTCGGGGCATCGACGGCCATACCGACATGGATGTGTTTGTAGCGAACAAAATGATCTTCCTTAAGGGAGCTATTGACCTCAGGGAACTTTTCGAGAGCCAGCGCGGCGGCCTTGATGATCAAGTCGTTGACGATAACCTTCACGCCTTCTTCGCCCTGATTCGCGTTGAGGGTCTGGCGCACAGCCAGCAGGTCCGTCATATCGACCTCACTGCTGACATAGAAGTGCGGGATGGTCTGCTTCGACTCGGCCAGTCGGCGCGCGATGAGCAGCTGCACGCGTGAGAGCTTCACGAGCTCAGCCTCAGGCTCAGGGGCAGCCGGCGGCGGGGCGGCGGGAGCAGAAGGGGTGGGAGCCGCTTCCTGGGGAGTGGCCGGCCCGGGCGCTGGAACCTCGCGCTTTTCGAGCAGGTCCTCGATGTCATCGCGCACAATGCGACCTGCAGGGCCCGTTCCTTGCACCTGGCTCAGGTCGATATTGTGCTCTTCGGCCATGCGCCTTGCCAGAGGGGACGCTTTGACCTCATCATGGGTAGTGGTGCCGCTGGTGCCGGCACTCGCCGCGGCTGGCGCCGAGTAGCCCGGCGCGCTTGCTCCATCGCTTCCACTTTTAGCTTCGGCTTTGGCCGCCGAGGGCGCTGAGGGCGGCTGCTGGGCCACTGCGCCGCTGCCAATGAGGGCCACGGCCTGTCCAATGGGCACGGTCTCTCCCTCCTGCACCAGGATCTGCTGCAGGGTGCCTCCCTCGTAGGCCTCCAGGTCCATTGTGGCTTTATCGGTCTCGATCTCGGCCAGGATCTCACCCTTCTTGACCTCATCACCAGGCTGCTTCAGCCAGCGCGCGATCGTACCCTCCTCCATGGTGTCGCTGAGACGGGGCATCGTGATTTCAGCCATAACGCTACTACCTCCTCCGTCGGGGTGCGAGTGCGTGTATCGCATCTTCTAACTGCTTCGCTCCGGTCAGTGCTGCTCGTTCCAGTGGCTTGGAGTAGGGCAGCGGAACCTCGACACTCGCCACGCGTGTGACCGGCGCATCCAGATCATCGAAGGCCTCCTCCTGCACACGCGCGGCGATCTCGGCGCCCACGCCAAACGAGAGCCAGTCTTCCTCAAAGACGATCGCGCGGTTTGTTTGCCTGACCGAGTTGATGATCGTCTGGCTATCCAGCGGGCGCAGCGAGCGCACGTCGACTACCTCGATACTCAGCCCGTTCTCCTCCTGCATGCGGTTTGCCACATCCAGGGCCACCGCTGCCATGCGCGAGTAGCTGATGACCGTCAGGTCCGTGCCCTCTCTGGTCACGCTGGCCTGCCCGAAAGGGACGCTCTCATTGCCGTCTGGAACCTCACCCTTGACGTTGTAGAGCGCCAGGTTCTCCAGGAAGATCACCGGGTTGTTATCGCGCACCGCCGTGCGCAACATCCCCCGCGCATCGGCAGGCGTGGAGGGAGCCACGACCTTGAGGCCGGGGATATGAGCGAACCAGACCTCCAGGTTCTGCGAGTGGGTGGCCGCCAGCTGCTGGCCGCCCCCACCCGGCGTGCGAATAACCATGGGGATAGGACACTGGCCGCCAAACATGTAATAGATCTTGGCGGCATGGTTGACGATCTCATCCATGGCCAGGATGATAAAATTGATGGTCATGATCTCCACGACGGGCCGCAGCCCCAGCATCGCCGCCCCGGTGGCCAGGCCCACGAAGCCGTTTTCGGCGATGGGCATGTCTACCACGCGCCGGGGGCCGAACTCCTTGAGCAGGCCCGCCGTGATTTTGTAGGAGCCCTCAAAGTTGCCAATCTCCTCACCCATGAGCAATACGTCCTCATCGCGCAGCAGCTCTTCGCGCAGCGTGTCATGCAGCACCTGTCGATAGGTCTTCAGAGCCATACCTACCTCCTCTGCTCTGTCTTCGTATCTCCAACGCCGCTATTACCTGTCTCCTTATTACCTATTACCTGCCCAAGGGGCGGGTGAGGGTGGCGGCTAGACTCAGTTTCAGTCGATGCATAGATATAGTCAAAAAGCGTTTCCAGCGCTGGATCAGGGCTCTCAGAGGCGAACTTGACCGCCTGCTCCACCTCCCGCTCCACCTGCTCCTCGACCCGCTGCAGCCCCACCTCATCAATCAGCCCGGCCGCCTGCAGACGCGCGGCGAAGGCCATGATGGGATCGTTGGCCGCCCGTCCCGCCTTGATCTCCTCGGAATCCCTGTAGCGGTCAGGGTCCACCACCGAGTGACCACGAAAGCGGAAGCTGACCGCCTCAACCAGGCTGGGCTCATGCTGCTCGCGCGCGAGAGCGGCTGCACGGCGCATCGCATCGCGCACGGCCAGTACATCGGTCCCGTCCACACGTTCACTGTACATGTCGAAGGCGCAGGCCTTGCGATAGATCTCACCTACCGCCGAGCCCTTTTCCACGCGCAGCCCCATGCCATACTGGTTGTTGACGACAAAATAAATGATGGGCAGGTGAAAAATCTTGGCCAGGTTGAGCGATTCATAGAAGGGGCCGCCGTTGGTCGTCCCCTCGCCCATCTGGCAGGCCACAATGTCGTGGGAAGCGCGGTAGGCCAGCGCGAAGGCCGCTCCAGTCGCCAGCGGGATCTGCCCACCCACGATGGCGTAGCCGCCCATGAAGTGACGCTGGATGTCAAAGAGATGCATCGAGCCGCCGCGGCCATGGGAACAGCCCGTCTGCTTACCGAATAACTCCGCCATGACCGCCTCCGGCGAGATGCCGCGGCCAATGGCATAGCCGTGCTCGCGGTAGTTCGTATACACATAGTCCGCGGGCTCCAGGCCCGCGCAGAAGCCGACGACTGTCGCTTCTTCGCCGAGATTGAGATGACAGTAGCCGCCGATGCGAGCTTTGGTATACATCTCCCCCGTCTTCTCCTCAAAGCGCCGAATAAGCAGCATCTGGTGATAGTAGCTGAGCAGGGTCTCACGGTCTTCACCCTCAGGAATGGGAACCTGTGTGTGCTCCCGGGCTGATGCAGCGCCCTTCGTATCTATTTGCTGCTTGCTTTTCGTGCCCACAGTGCACCTGATCCTTTCTTGCTTTTGCTTACGATCCTGGTGGGGCCGGCTCAAGTGAAGCGGTCATTTTGCTTGTGCCACAGCAAGGGCAGCGTTCCGGCTGTTCCTCGCTACGTACCACCTCCCCGCACACGGAGCACTCCCAGTGCAAGGCCATCTCCCTGACCAGGTCGGCACGACTGATGATGCCCACGACTTTCCCCTGGTCGAGCACGGGCAGGCGCTTGATGCGCTCGTGGACGAGGATATGGCTCACCTCATCCAGATCGCTGGCCGGGGCCACGCTGATGACCCCGCGAGTCATTATGTCGGCAACCACCTGCCCTTTTTTGCTGATGAGATCGTACTCGGTCACCACCCCCACCACGATATGCTCATTGTTGACCACGGGCAGGCCGCTGATGCGGTGCTGCGCGAGCAGGCGCGCCACCTGCTGTCTGCTCTGGTTTGGCGTGACGGTAATCACCCTGGTAGTCATGACGTCTTCAGCCTTCATGCCCCATCTCCTTCCTGCCTTCCTGCCTGCGTAATAACGGGTTCTGTCGAAAAAAGCTTGAGCGTGTTGGGAACGTTCCCCTCTGGTGCGCTAGCAGCCAAACAGAGTGTCTTTTGTCTCGGTGAAAAGCGTAGCTGACAGGAAAGGGACAAGGCAGTACCCAAAAGGAGTAATTCTCGGGTGATTTTTGCCGGCAAAGCTGGAAGGACGGCCTGTCGCGCAAAGCCCTGCTAGCCGAGGACGACGACAGCTACCCATGGACAATATCCTCGCCCGAAAGTCGCGGCTTTTAGCTGTGGGGAGCAGTCACAAACGGGCCCTGCTGCTTCAGCAACGAGGGGCGCTTGACCCCCGCACCAGTAGCTGTCCCTTCATGATCACCTGGCGCGTGGGACGATCGGGATCGGCGATGCGCTGCAGGAGCAACTCGGTCGCAGTCCTGCCGATCTCATAAGTCGGCTGATCAATGAGGGTAATGGGAGGTTGGACGAGCGACGTCCAGGTGGTTTCGTCGAAGGTGACCAGGGCTATATCGTCGGGAATCACGAGATGGCGCTCTCGAATGGCCTGCAAAGCTCCCGCCCCCAGCACGTTGTTAGTCGTCAAGAGGGCGTCGGGCGGCTCTGCCGCGGCGAGCAGTTTTAATGTCGCCGCGTAGCTCGCCTCTATCTTCGGCGGGAGATACTTGACCTGGTCGGCTGGCGGGGCAAGTCCATGCGACCGCAAGGCCTTCTCATATCCTGCTCGCCGCTCTGGCCCGGTCGTGCTCATCTCACCACACAGAGCCGCAATCCTCCGATATCCATTCTCAATCAGATGGCTGGTGAGCCGATAGCCGGCATCGACGTTATCAAGCACCACGACATCCACATCGCTGTCCGGCATGGAGCGGTCAATGACCACGAGCGGGAAGGGGAGGCGAGCAGCATTGAAGCCGGTCAGAGTCTGGCGGGTGGGCGAGAAAATCACCCCCGCGACATGTTCATCACGCTGCAGGTTGAGATAGATCGCTTCCTTCTTCGGGTCTTCATCGGTGTTGCACAGAAAGACGCTGAAGCCCTGCTCGTAGGCAGTATCTTCAACGGCCCTGCTGATCGAGGTAAAGAAAGGGCTGCGAATATCGGAGACGAACAGGCCAATGGTACGCGATTGTTGGGAGCGCAAGCTGCGCGCCACCAGGTTGGGCCGATAGCCTAAGCGTTCCACCTCCGCCATCACACGTTCACGCACCTGAGGGCGTACATGCAGGCCATTGGAGAGCACCCGCGACACTGTGGCGGTGGATACCCCGGCGGCCTCGGCGACATCCTTGATGCTAATCATGCAAAATTCTTACCTCTTCACATCAGAACACAGGCACAGCATTCATTGTTGTAAACGATGCGATCAGAGTGTAGCACATTCTTGTCGAGAATGCTACGATTATTCCAAACGATTTCATGCATGAACCCGTTAAAGCCCTTGCATATTTGCACAGCTCTCGCCTTCCCTTCCCAGAGCAGCCTCGTACAGAACATCCAGCAGTGCAAAGATCGTTGTAAACGATACGGCCTAAAGTAGTGCGATTTGCGCTTCGACCAGCGTTTTGATCTGTAAACGATTTATAAACGAAGCTGACCATCCGCAGCTATCTGCCGAGTTCAGATTTATTTCAAGCACACCATAAGCAATATAATGTTTTCATCTTGTAAGAATCCCTTGACAAAACCATTGTAATCGTTTACAATATCTTTACCAGCAAAGTACGTACCGCAGCAATGATGAAGAGTGGGAAATCGAAATTTGTAAAGCGGCTACTCCCGAATGAGAGTCCTGGCAGTCTACCGGCTTGAACGGAAAGGACACGTCGTGCGGTCGAGCATATTCCACAAAGAGATAAGAGTTGTGGGCACCCGGTAGGTAACACCGGTTGGGTAACACAGCGCCTCAAAGTGTATACTATTTATACAGATCCACCGAGTGTGTTGAGATATCTCCCACAGATCTTTGTCGCCAGGGATGGTGTCAAAGGCTGAGTCAGAGCGCTCATGGCTCCTGTCCAGGGGGATTTATGCGATATGCGATAAGGGAGTATGAGATGCCAAAAAGCGCAGGCTATTCGCTCATCTGGTCTTCCTCGAACCAGGCATATGAACTGCACGAGGGCGGGTCGGGTGAGGCACCGGATTTGATCCCTTCCAACCCCGCCTGGTTGCTGGAGCTAGGGCAGAGCTCTTCGTTCGCCTTTCGTGGCCAGAATGGCTCCTTCACGGCGCGCAAAGAGCGCAAGCAGAGGGGGGAGAGGGGTACTGGTATGCCTACGCGCGCGTCACAGGAAAACTGACCAAGCGCTACCTGGGCAGGGCCATCGACCTGTCCTTGACTCGCTTAGAGCAGGTGGCGCAGGCATTCCGGCCCGGCGCGCAGTCAGTCCGGCACCAGAAAGAAGGTAGGGCCCGGGCCGCCTCGGCCACTGTGCGTGGAGAGAACATCTTCCTGCCAGGTTCCCTTGACAAAGTCGACGCCTCTTTGCCCGATGGCACCCAGGGCTGTCTCTACCGCTTCGATAGCATGAGCGCGGCTGCCCGGCACAGAATTCGCCACGACAACAGCGCACACAGGCGCATGGCGGAGAACGAGAGAGCCAGTGATCGCATGGCCCGGACGGCGCCTCTGATCTCTGCTGTGCCAGGCAACATGCTGCTCGCCAGCAAACTCCTCGCCCCGCTCCCACGGCCTCATCTGGTACATCGTCCCCGCTTGATCCAGCGACTGCAGCAGGGCCTGAATCAGAACCTGATCCTCCTTTCGGCGCCCGCCGGGTTCGGCAAGTCCACCCTGCTCGCTGATTGGCTGGCCTCGTACGCCATTCCCGCCGCCTGGCTCTCGCTTGAGCCCCGGGATAATGACCCGCTACGCTTCCTCGCCTATTTACTCGCCGCTTTACAGGCCTCCGACCCTGGCCTGGGCAGGACGGTGCAGGCCTTCCCTCACCCTTTGCAGCGCGCATCACTGGAGAACGTGCTGACGTCACTGATCAACGGCCTGGAGGCCAGGATGAGCAGGGAGCAGGAACACGCCGTCCTCGTCCTGGACGATTACCACTTCATCACTAACAGGTCGCTTCATCACGCGCTCTCCTTTCTACTGGAGCATCTGCCTCCACACCTGCATCTCGTCCTGGCCACTCGCGAGGACCCGCCGCTCCCGCTGGCCCTCCTGCGTGGCCGGGACAACCTTCTGGAGCTACGGGCCAGCGACCTGCGCTTCACGCACGAGGAAACAGCCACGTACCTCATAAAGAAGATGGGATTGCACCTGTCGGACGAGGAGTGTTCGCTGCTGCGCGGGCGCACGGAAGGCTGGATCACCGGCTTGCACCTGGCGGCTCTTTCCCTGCAGGATTGTGATGACCCCCTTGCCTTTATGGCGACATTCAGTGGCAGCCATCACTACGTCGTGGACTACCTGCTGGACGAAGTCCTCAGCCGCCAACCTCAGGCCGTCCAGGACTTTTTGTTACAGACCGCTCTGCTGGATCGCCTGAGTGCCCCGCTGTGCGATGCCGTGCGGGCGCAGAGTGACAGCCAGGAACAACTCGGCCTGCTGGAGCACGCAAACCTGTTCCTGATACCACTCGACGACGAACGGTGCTGGTATCGCTACTACCATCTGTTCGCTGAGGCCCTGCGCCAGCGCCTGCAGCAGACGGCCCCCACGCAGGTCCCGCTCCTGCACCTGCGCGCCAGCCGCTGGCTCGAACAGCACGGGCTGATCGCCGAGGCGGTCTCCCATGCGCTGGCGGCATCCGCCTCAGAGGAGGCGGAACGCCTGATCGAGCAGCACAACCTCTGCGAGACGCTCCGGCCGTCGCTGCGCCTCCTGTCGGCCCTGGCGCTGCCCGACTCCCAGCAGGGGGAGGAGGAGCGCTGCGATCTGACGGGACAGGTGTCCTTCTCGCTCATGGAGCCTCTCACGCCGCGCGAGCGCGACGTGCTGCGGCTGGTTCTGGAAGGGGCTTCCAACCGGGAGATCGCCCGCCAGCTAGTCCTGAGTGTCAACACGGTCAAGAAGCATGTCCTGAATATCTATGGCAAACTGAACGTGCAGAGCCGCGCCCAGGCCATCGCCAAAACCCGGACGCTCCACCTGCTGTAAAAGCCGGTATGCCTCCATTGTGACGGCATTGCTCAACTTGCTCTTATATGGAAGGGCCTTGATGGGGGTTGGCTTCATCCGTTTCCCTGGCAAAAATCACCCGGGAATTACTCCCTTTGGGTACTGCTTTTTTGCCCGGTAATCAGATATGCTTAAGTGACACCCTGAACGATCCTGCCCTCTTGAACTATTTGTGGAGGCGATTATGATCACAATTGATGAGCGCCTGATCCGCGTGCAGGCCCGTGCCGCCGATAAACAGGAGGCCATCCGCCTGGCTGGCCAGCTCCTGGTCGATGGAGGCTATATCGATGCGGGCTATATTGCTAGCATGCTCGGGCGCGAAGAGGTGGCCAACACGTATCTCGGCAATGGTATTTCGATCCCCCACGGCCTGCCCAAAGACCGTGACCTGATCAAGCAAACCGGGATTGCGGTGGTACAGGTGCCCGATGGCGTGGCCTGGAATCCAGGCGAAACCGCGCGCCTGGTCGTCGGCATTGCCGCCAAGTCCGATGAACACATCGAAGTGCTGCGCCGACTCACCCGCGTGCTCGGCGACCAGGAGCAGGTGAACCGCCTGGTCCAGACGCAGGACCCGCGCGACATCATCGAGGCCCTGACCGGCGAGCGCCCCGCCCCACCTCCCGCGGCCGCCACTGTGACCGACTACCCGGCCTTTTTTGACGCCGTGGTCCTCAACAAGACCGGCCTGCACGCACGGCCTGCCGCCACCTTTGTCGACCTGGCCAAGCGCTATCAGGCCGATATCCGCGTGCGCTATAAGGACGTGGTGGCCAATGGCAAGAGCCTCATCTCGCTCTTGCAGCTGGGCGCCGAACATGGCGCCGCCGTGCGCGTCTCGGCCCAGGGCTCCGATAGCGCCGCCGCCCTGGACGCCCTGCAAGGCGCCATCGCCGTCGGCCTGGGCGATGAGCCCGAAGAGCAGCTACCACCTGGGCCAGGGACGGGCGGGCACGGCTGGGTGGCCCACGACGCAGCCGCGACCATCGCCGGCGTACCTGCTTCCGGCGGCCTGGCCATCGGCCCCGTGCGCCAGTATATGCAAAAGTCCGCCATCACCGTCGTAGACCAGCCCGGCGACCCCAGCAGCGAAGGGTACCGCCTGCAACAGGCGCTCAATGCCGCCCAGAGTGAGCTGGACCGCCTGCACGAGGAGGTCAAGACCCGCCTGGGCTCCGGCAAAGCAGCGATTTTCCGTGTGCATGGCGAATTTCTCAACGATGACGCGCTCATTATGCAGACTGTCGCCCTTATTTATCAAGGGCACAGTGCCGCCTGGGCCTGGCAGCACGTCATCAGCGAACGCGTGAGCCAGATGCAGAAGCTCGACGACCCCACCCTCGCCGGTCGGGCCGTGGACCTGAGCGACGCGGGGCAGCGGGTCCTGCGCCACCTGGTCGAGACGACTGAAGAGCGGCCGGTCGCCTTCGCTGCGCCCGCCGTTCTTATCGCGGAAGACCTGACACCCTCCGATACCGCCACCCTCGACCCCGATATGATCCTGGGTCTGTGTACCGCCAGGGGTGGCCCCACCTCCCACACGGCTATCCTCGCCCGCGGCTTCGGCCTGCCCGCGGTAGTAGGCTGCGGGGAAGCTGTCCTCGCGCTGGCCGATGGCACGCAGGCCATCCTGGACGGCGAGGGCGGCAAGCTCTACATTAAACCAAGCGACGCCGATGTGCAGGCGGCCAGGGAGCTGCAACAGCAGTTGCAAAGCCAACAAGATATCGTCAATGCCGCCAGCGCGGCTCCCGCGATCACCACTGACGGCCACAGGGTAGAGGTATCCGCCAACATCAACCGCGCCGCCGACGCGCCGCAGGCCATCGCGGCCGGGGCCGAGGGGGTCGGCTTGATGCGCACGGAGGTGCTGTTCCTGGCCCGTGACTCAGTTCCGTCTGAAGACGAACAGTTTGAGGCCTACCGCGACATGGCCCAGGCGCTGGGCGATCGGCCCCTGATCATACGCACGCTGGACATCGGCGGCGACAAAGAGGTGCCCTACCTGCACTTGCCGAAGGAAGACAATGCCTTCCTGGGCGTGCGCGGGATCCGCCTGTGCCTGGTGCGCCCCGACCTATTCATCCCCCAGCTGCGGGCCATCTATCGCGCCGCCGCTTACGGTCGCATCCATATCATGTTCCCCATGATCTCGACGCTCGAAGATGTGGAGCGGGCTCGCGCCCTCACCGAACAGGTGCGCCAGGAGTTGAACGCGCCGCCGGTGCCACTGGGGATCATGGTCGAGGTGCCCTCCGCCGCCATCCTGGCCGATCACCTGGCCCGCGAAGTCGATTTCTTCTCCATCGGCACCAACGACCTGACCCAGTACACCCTGGCCATGGACCGCCTGCACCCGCAGCTGGCGAGACAGGCCGACGCCCTGCACCCGGCGGTGCTGCGCATGATCGAGAAAACGGTGCAGGCCGCCACCCAGGCGGGCAAGTGGGTCGGGGTGTGCGGCGGGCTGGCCGGCGACCCCAAGGGGGCGGCGATCCTGACGGGGCTGGGCGTGGCAGAACTGAGTGTCAGCGTACCCAGCATCGCAACGATCAAGGCGCAACTGCGCAGTCGCTCGCTCGCCGAGCTGCGGCAACTCGCGGAGCGAGCCTTGCAGTGCCGCACAGCGGCGGAGGTACGCAGTCTATGAGAATCGCTACCGTGACGTTCAGCCCAGCGATCGACCAGACGGTGCGGGTGGACCATTTTCGCCCCAACACGGTCAACTACGCCCAGGCCATGCACTTCGAGGCGGCAGGCAAAGGGGTCAACGTGGCCTCGTTCCTGGCCGATGCCGGGTTTACGACCGCCGTGACGGGCTTTCTGGGCCAGGACAACGCCGAGATCTTCGAGCATTTCTTCGCGCACAAGGGGATCGCGGATGCATTTGTGCGCATTCCCGGGCTCACGCGCACCGGCGTGAAGATCGTCGATGAGGCCAATCAGCAGACGACCGACCTCAACATGCCGGGCCTGACGCCACCCGCCGGGGCGCTGGATAGTCTGCGCACGACGATTGAAGGGCTCGCGGCCAGCTATGACTGGTTCGCGCTCTCAGGGCGGCTACCGCCCGGGGTGCCCACGACGACCTATGCCACGCTGATCAGTCTGCTGAAGGGATACGGCAGGCAGGTGGTGCTGGATACGAGCCAGGATGCTCTGCATGAAGGCGTGCAGGCTCGCCCCACCATCGTCAAGCCAAATGTGGACGAGCTGCGCCAGCTGACCGGGCAGGAGCTGGCGGATGACAGCGCGATTGAGCAAGCCGCTCGCCAGCTGCTGGGTGGGGGCATTCGGCTGGTGGTCATTTCCATGGGTGAGCGCGGCGCACTGTTTGTCGACCCGGCCAGCACCCTGCTTGCCGCTCCGCCCGTCGTGAACGTGAAAAGCACAGTGGGAGCGGGTGACGCGATGGTGGCGGGGCTGATCGCGGGCCAGGCACAGGGATTGAGCCTGCCTGATTGTGCTCGCCTGGCAACAGCATTTTCGCTTGGCGCGATTACAGGTCACGGTCATAATTTGCCCGCCCCCGAGATAGTGCAGGAGTACGCCAGGCAAGTATCTATCCGTTTCTCTAGCGGTGTTCCAGGTAGCGCAAAAAATTCCTAGTAGCCTGTATGGGAGGACCATCCAGCATGACACCTGCAGACAGCACATACTTTCCTTGATATCCTGTCGCATCCATCGGCACTCAAAGCTTATCCTGGATATGCTGATTGTTCGATGTATTTATGTCTGCGAACCTTTCTAAAGGAGGAATTGACCAACATGGCGCAGATCGTTGCAGTCACTTCGTGTACGACGGGCATCGCCCACACCTTCATGGCAGCGGAATCGCTGAAGGCTGGGGCGAAAGCTTTGGACACACCATCAAAGTCGAGACCCAGGGCTCGGTGGGCGCGCAGAACGCATTGACCCCAGCCGAGATCGCGGATGCCGATGTGGTCATCATCGCAGCCGATACTAAAGTGGAAACGGGCCGCTTTGCGGGCAAACCCCTCTATGAGACCTGGGTCGAGGCCGCCATCAAGGATGGCAAGACGGTGGTCAAGAACGCTATGGCACTGGTGAGCAGTCCCACTACTCCTGCTCCCGCTGCCACGCCGAGCGGCCCCAAGCGGATCGTCGCAATCACCTCGTGCCCGACGGGCATCGCCCACACCTTCATGGCGGCCGAAGGCCTGCAGAAGGGGGCGGAAGCGCTGGGACACACCATCAAGGTCGAGACCCAGGGCTCGGTGGGCGCGCAGAATAGGCTCACCCCGGCCGAGATTGCCGCCGCCGACGCGGTCATCATCGCCGCCGACGCCAAGGTGGAAACGGGCCGCTTTGCGGGCAAATCCCTCTATGAGACCTCGACCAATGCCGCCATCAACGATGGCCAGGCGGTGGTCAAGAACGCCCTGACCCAGGCGGCGAGCGGCCCCGCCTCCAAGGCGGATTATATAGCCGAGGTCCAGGTCGCCAAAGCCAAGGAGACCAGGTCCATCCACGGTGCCTACAAGCACCTGCTGACGGGCGTCTCCTACATGATTCCCTTCGTCGTCGCCGGCGGCATCATGATCGCGCTGGGCTTCGCCGTCGGCGGCGTCAACGTCGACAAGGCCACCAGCGGTCTGGGCTGGGCGCTCTTCACGACGGGAGCCAACGGCGCCTTCGTGCTCTTCGTGCCCATCCTGGCCGGCTTCATCGCCTACTCGATCGCCGATCGCCCCGGCCTGGCTCCCGGCATGGTCGGCGGGCTGCTCTCGACGACCGTTGTTGGCGCCGGCTTCCTGGGCGGCATCGCGGCTGGCTTCCTGGGCGGCTACACTGTCTACTGGCTCAATCGCTTGATCAGGCTGCCGCGCAACCTGGTCGGTCTGATGCCCGTGCTGATCCTGCCCGTGCTGTCGGTGCTCATTGTCGGCCTGCTGATGATTTTCGTGCTTGGTCCCCCCATCCACCTCATCAACGTCGGCCTGACCAACTGGTTGAGCGGGATGACCACGGGCAACGCGGTCGTGCTGGGCCTGATCATGGGCGGGATGATGGCCGTCGACATGGGCGGCCCGGTCAACAAGGCGGCCTACGCCGTAGCAGTCGGCCTGCTGGCAAGCCGGATCTATGGCCCCATGGCCGCGGTGATGGCCGCCGGCATGACGCCGCCGCTGGCCATAGGCCTGGCGACCTTCCTCTTCAAGAACCGCTGGACGCCTGAAGAGCGGGAGGCCGGCAAGTCGGTGTGGGTGCTGGGGCTGGCCTTCATCACCGAGGGGGCCATTCCCTATGCCGCCGAAGATCCCTTCCGCGTGATCCCGGCCTGTATCCTGGGCTCGGCGGTGGCAGGAGGGCTGTCGCTGCTCTTCGGCTGCCAGCTGCGCGTGCCACACGGCGGAATCTTTGTCCTGTTCATCCCCAATGTGGTCAGCAACCTGGCCTTGTACCTGCTCGCCATCCTCATCGGCACGATGGTCACCACGGCCGCTCTCTTCCTTCTCAAGCGTCCTATCGCCGTTGAGGAAGGGAAAAAAGCAGCTGCCGTATCGGTGGCCGCCTAGTCCGTTGCAAGTACAGGCGGCGAGGGGCTTAGCCCTCGCCGCCTGTGCCGGCACCTTAACAATCAGATCGCAGTGGAGGGCGCCTGGTTGCCTACCACGTTCCTTTTGCAGAGCAGGAAGATCTCATTCGCGTCAATGATCCCTGGAACAATCAGCTTCTTTTAAGAGTAGCTACACCAGGGTGATGCTTCAGGAGGGGAGTACACAGAAATAGGCATTGACGCGGCGTTTACGCTCCGTCGTGATGCGCTCGAGCTTGCGGGAGGTGAACTGGTATTCCGCGGTAGCATAGTACAGTAAGGAGTGACAGTACATGGCAACACCGCCGGTTTTGGAGAATACTTATAATGGTTCTAGACTCATGTTTCTCAATTTTTGTGTACTTCCATGTCGTATCCAGGACAAACAAACTTATGAAAAATAACGTCTCACAGGTCTCGCTCGCATACGGGTCAATCCTTCTGCCGCTTTTTCTCGCCCAGTTCATTTGCAGTTACGCCGGCTCCAATATGAATGTCGCCATCAGCAGCATAGCCAACGACCTGGGAACAACCGTGCACGGTGTTCAAATAGCGATCACCTTTTTCACCCTCACCATGGCAGCGCTGATGATCCCCGGCAGCAAGCTGACGGATATCTGGGGACGCAAGTTCTGTTTCATGCTCGGCCTCATTGTCTACGGCCTGGGAGCGCTGATAGCCTCGCTCGCACAGGGTTTGGGCCTCCTGATCTTTGGCTATTCTTTGCTGGAAGGTGTCGGCTCCGCGCTCCTGATCCCGCCCGTCTATATCTTGGTAACGGTATCCTTTACCGACTTGCCGTCGCGCGCCAAAGCATTTGGCATCATCAGCGCGGCGGCCGGGATCGGAGCCGCGGCAGGGCCACTGATCGGCGGCCTCATCACGAGTACGATCAGCTGGCGCGCGTCCTTCATCTTGCAGGTCCTGGTTGTCGCCGGGATTATATTTCTCGCCCGCAGCATCGCTGATCCCGGGGTACAGGGCGCCAAACCGCGCTTTGATCTCACCGGAGCCATTCTTTCGGCAGCCGGACTGTTCTTTGTGGTGCTTGGCATTCTTCAGTCCGGAACGTACGGCTGGTTTACGGCAAGCCAGAATTTTAGCATCGGCAATATCGTGGTGATCCCACAGGGCGGGATCTCACCGGTCTGGCTGTTCGTGGGGATCGGGGCCATCTTTTTACTTCTGTTCTTCCTACACATCAGTAGGACAGAACGGGCCGGCAAAGAGCCGCTCTTATCCATCAGGTTGTTCCGCAACCGCACCTCCAACCTCGGGCTGGTGACGCAACTCGTCCAGTGGCTGGTCATGCAGGGGGCGTTCTTCGTGATCTCGGTCTACCTGCAAACGGTGCACCACTTCAGCGCCATTCAAGCAGGCCTAGGCCTCATGCCCGCCATCATCGGCGTCCTGCTCTCCTCGGGCATCGCGGGCAGGCTCGCGAAAAAGTACTCCCAGCGCAATCTTATCCGGGTGGGCTTTGTCCTCACAACGGCCGGCATGATCCTGCTCTTGCTCCTGCCCCCCAGCTCGAGCGTCCTCGCCGCCATCCCCGGACTGCTGTTGATGGGCCTGGGCATCGGACTCATGCTGACATCCTCGGTCAACGTCGTGCAGTCCAGCTTTCCCGAGAAAGACCAGGGCGAGATCTCCGGCCTGTCGCGCAGCGTTTCGAACCTGGGATCCTCGCTGGGGACGGCGATCGTCGGCTCGGTGCTGGTAACGACAGCCGTCCCGGAAAATAAGACCTATGGCCTGGCAATCATTGTGACCATAGTCTTTTCATGCATCGGCCTGGTCGCGGCATTGCTGCTTCCCGCCGCACCCGCACATGAAGAGCAAGCGCAGCCAGGGCTTTCCGCCGGCGGTCAATGAGCCATCTGGTCGCGCTCAAGCCCGGGCCATACATAAATCAGGCGGGACCATCTTTGGCGGCCAAAGATGGTCCCGCCTGGTTATTGAGCCATCTGGTCGATGCAGGCGGTGACCGCCAGGATGAGGACATCGTCCTGCCCGGGCTCGATCTCCACGCCGTAGGTATCGCGCACGCGGAACCACTTCTTGGAAACCTCGGCCACCTTATCCCGGCCCTCGCCGATGGTGTACTCATGGTCGAGAATATTGCCCTTCACCTCCAGGTCGGGTCCGCCTTTGATCTTGACCGTCCAGCGATCGCGCAAGGGTGCGATCAAGGCCTTCTTGACCACGGCCATTTGACCGCCCCCGGGGCCCTCGATTTCCATGCTGTCCTTGATGCGCAGCATGCGCTCCTGGATCTTGGCCAACTCCCTGCCGCTGCGGTCCTCGAAGATGAGCGTCTGGCGCACCCGCAAGGCCTTGCCGTCCACTTTGTATACCTTCTCACCGCGGTCGTTTTCGATCCAGAAATCATCGCCGATGGACACCAGCTTCTCTCGCATCTTGTAGTGGCTCCTGCCATCGCCACCACCGCGCCTCTCCTGGCGCTCTTCTCTCCTGCGGAACATACCTGTATCTCCTTTTTTTGCATTCACATGCCGCTATGAGTCGTCCCTCAACACAATCATCATTGCGCTTGCCGGAGCTGACATGGAACCGACTCGTATCATAAACCCCTCCAAATTGAGTATATACTGGCGAGGAAATGACACACCCGGGCCTGAGCCCGCCGCAAGCCGCGGGGTTTCCAACCCCGGCTTGCGGTGAGGCGTTTCTGGCTTGAGCCCTTGCTTGTTGACTATAAAGTTGCTTTCTGCTATCCTTCCTGAGGGCGACTTTGCAAAAGCCCCGGGAGTACATATTTACAAATATTGCATTGTTATGAAAAATAGTGTATTATTACTTTGACTTCTGCTTCTTCCCAGTTAGCTAGATCCCTCGTATGTAGCGACATCTGGAGCATAAATCCAACCTTCCGTCATCCGCCCGTTGCCTGCAGGGTTGGGCAGCATCAACCAAGAAGGCGCATCCGTTAACTGGCTTACGGAATGTCACTGAAGAATGGTCAATGTACCTCGCTCAGCCAGTAAAATGGTCGAGAGTTTGTGGAAGTATGAGGAGAGGGGAATTCGCCAGTAACGGATAGGCCTTGTGACCAGTACTATGATAGAGTCTGAGGACCCAGAAAGTGAACAGGCAAGCAATGAATAAGCAAAAAGTGCCGGGTATAGCTGCAGGTGTCACGGTGATAGAAGACCGCTACTATGTCCAACGCCTCACGGAGCAGGTTTATCTGGTTCGCGAACGCAAGTCTGTGGACAATGAGCCCGGACCCGATGACCGCATTGTTCGATCCTTCAATTTCCGCCACGATGCCTACGTGTACGTTGGCAGCGTGAACGATGCGCAAAGGAAGCTCGATGAACAATACGGCCAATGGGCACAAAACGCAATCTAAGCGCTAGAAGGCTCTTCGCGCGCCTTATCCCGCTTTCTCATTCTGTGACTAAGCGGTCGTTGAAGGGATATTCTGGATGGTAGAGAAGATGCACCTCGCGTCCTGTTCGATGAGTTCCTGTCCGTGTGCATAGTAGTAAGCCTTACAGTAAGTGCCGTCAGGCTCAATGACTCTTACTTCAAGTTTCTCTGCTTCCATGAGTTCACCATAGGTCGTGGCTCCCGCCTCAGAGCGAGTAAACGAAATCTCTCTTGCAGGGACATTACGATAGGTATTCTGACCCGTGATCCTCAGGGAGAGGTGACTGGATGGAGCCAGATTGGTTATACTGCACGCAACTTCATAGATGTAGGTGATAGTCTCTCGTCCTCGCTCCTGGATCAGGCATTCATAGGAGATATGGACCGCGGGAAGGTTTTTCTGGCCGTTCGAGAGGCCGGTGTTGGATGCTGCTGGCGACATAAAATGCTCCCTTTCTGGACAAAGATGCTTCTTTATCAGAGGTCAATAGTAGCTACTCATGCGAGCTCCCACGGCATTGCCATTTCAATGTTTGCCGCAATCATTTTTTTGTGACGCCTGGCCGAGATTACGTATTGCTTGTCAGCGCCAATATGCCGGAACTCAGGGCGGTGCTATAGCGACCGAAGTGGAGAGCATTTTCGTTGCCCGCCCAGGTCACTTGGTTTTGCGGGGAGTGAAATGGCCAAAGGGCAGCGACCAGAATCCCAGATAACACTATCAGGCAGATGGCGGGAATCGCCCAGCGCGAGACGATGACATTGCGAACCTTCGACGCAAGGAAGGATTGCTTGGCGACGATCAAATATTTTGTCCCACGCTGGCTTAGTGTGTTGTTCCGCGGTGTGACTCTCTGCGGAACCTGGTCGCGCCAGCTCCATTATAAGGCTTCTCAGCCGGACGACTGTTCGTCAGGACTTCAGGCTGCCGAGCTGTCTCCTGACCTGCGCCGCTTCGCCATAGTTCGGGTCGATCTTCAACACCCGTTCCAGTTGCTGGCGCGCGAGCGCGGGCTGTTCCAGCTTTTGATAAGCCATTCCTAAATGATAATGAATATCAGGACTGTCTGACTCGTTGTTCTTCGACTGCAGTTTGAGAGCTTCCTGCAGGAGGCTCGCGGCGGACCGGTAGGATCCTTTTTGATAGAAAACCCAGGCCAATGTATCGGCAGCGGAGGACGAATTGGGCATACCGTGGCGCGCCGTTTGAGCCAGCGTCAGCGCCTCATCTAAACTGCCGCCATTCTGTAACAGAACATTCGCAAGATTCTTCGAAGCGAGCGGATCGCCTGGCCGCAACTCCAGAGCCTTCCGATAGGCATCGAGAGCCCTGCTCGGATCCTGCTTGGATTCGTATAGTTGTCCCAATAGGAGATAAAAATCGGGAACACTTGGATGATCCCTGATAGCCTGCAAATAGGTGGCAAGCGCCCTGTCCGCCCCTCCGTTCTGGGCTTGTGCTTGCCCTAGTTTGATCACGGCGTCGGTATTATCCTTGTCAAGTTCTGCAGCTCTTCTCAAAGCTGTCTCGGCGGCGTTTAGGTCCTTCTTGTTCCGCAGAAGGACGGTGCCAAGCAAGTCATAAAAGCCGCTGTTGTTGGGGTCCTTCGTTATTTGAAGGTTGACGGCTGCCAAAGCCTCTTCGGCCCGATTCTGGATTAGGTATGTGTTCATCAGGCCGCGAAGTGCGTCGTTGGAATTAGGGTCACGGCCAAGCGCCTCCCTGTAGGCTTGGGTTGCTTCAGGATATTGCTTTTGAATATATTTCAGGTTTCCGAGCTGAACAAATCCCAGCTGACTTTGTGGGCTGACCTGAATGGCCATTCGAGCATCCGCTTCAGCCGATGCAAACTGGCGGCGATTAATTTCAGAAACGGCGCGAAGCGCGTAACCATCAGGCGAAGCAGGCTGCAGCTTGATCATTTGCGTCGCCGTTTGAAGGAGCGTATCCATGTTTCCATTGCGCATCGCCAGCAGAGCCAAGGAGCGCTGGGCGTCGAACATATCGGGGCGAAGGCGGACTGCCTCCCTCCATCGCTTTCAGCGCCGGAGAGATCGCCCATTTGTCGGAAAGCGACTCCCAGGTGGTAGTGCGCCGACGCATTTGGGGTCGCTTCTCAAGACTGCCTGCAAGGTTCGGGAAGCACCATCCAGGTTTCCGGACAACGTCTCCAGCTGGCCCCGATACACCAGCGCTTCACTATCGCCTGGGCTCGCCTTGAGGAGTTCATCATCGACTCTGCGTGCCTCTTCAAGGCGATTGTTTAGTAGAAGAAGCTGCAGATAATTCTTCTTCGTCTCAAGATCCTTAGGGTTCGCTTGGGTGAGAGCCCCATATTCCTCGACAGCCTTGCTTAGTTCGCCTGTCTTAAAATAAAAGTCGCCCACGTACCGGTAGCCAACCGGATTATTTGGAAAGTCCTGTTTGAACTGTTTTAGCAATTCCTCGGCTTGAGCAACTCTTGTGCTCGGCGAGATACAAACCAGCAAGCGAAGAGCGCGCTTCAAGACTCGTCGGGTCAATCTCGATCGCGTGACGAAAAGCCTTTTCTGCGAGATCGTACTGAGTTCGTAACTGGTAATACGTGCCCAGCATAGAGGCTAGCATCCATTGCAGTCGGAGCGAGTTCTGCGGCCTTTTTGAAACTTGTCTCAGCCGCGTCCGGCAGATTCGCTTTCATCTGCATCAGCGCAACCTTTAGATACAAATCTGCGTCGGCCGGATCAATCGCGATCGCCGTCTGCATTTCCGCGATCGCCTGAGAGAAATTCGCCTGGGCAGCTAACAGCTTCTGCGTTGACAATGGGTTCGAGGGCTGTTCGGCCACTTCTGGAGCAGGAGATCCACCTGCGCCTTCGCGCCATTCAGGTCGCCTGTAGAAATCAGCAGCCGGGCTAGATCGTCGCGAGCCAGGTAATTGTCGGGCTGCAGCTAAAATAAAGTATGTAGAGGCTCATCGCATGCTTTGGACCATCGCTGCGTTCTAAGATAGACCTG
>CAWCWN010000005.1:0-276258 GCA_963799245.1 uncultured Chloroflexia bacterium | reverse complement strand
ATGTGCCCCCTCCTTTCCTGCTGACTTGCCTCTTATTTTTGTGTTTGCGATAGGGCAAGCGAGAGTGATAAAATAGCACTTTGTGATAACAGCGAGACAAATATCCCAAGGAAAGAGAGACAAGCTGTATGGAGCAGAACATCTATCCACCTGGCAGCCCGGTACAAGTGACCAGTTACAGCCCTTTCCGGGGACTCAATGGGACCATTCAAACCGTTGAGACCATTACTGATGATCGTGAGGAGCCGTGTTGTTTTTACCTTGTGGCTTTGGAAAGGGCTCAGTTCAAGGAGCCAATTTGGTTTGAGTACGATGAGGTTGAATTGATTACCTCACCACTCATTGCGCTAGAGGCATAAGCTTTCGCCAACCGGCGGAGAAAATGAAGGCGGGTGTCCCTTGTGGATGCCCATTTTTTGGTTGTGTTTGTCGTTCCCGTGGTTATTTGAGACCCCTTTTGCCTCATTTTACCTTAAGAATGCAGAGGTATTTGGTGGAGAGTAAGATCGTCCCCCAATAAAAACCCTCCAGTGGCTTATGCTGACATGCTACTTTACCGCTCCAATCTGTTGCCTATGAGGGGTTCCAGTAGCAAATGGACAGAAATCAACGGCAAGTATGGGAAATGGCCTGCAGAGCCGATAGGTGGAGAGGTGCCTGAGCAGGAGAAAGAGCGTGCGTCGTCCTTTTCTCCCCAGATCCTCAATGAGCTCGAACAGCCTGGAGAGCCGGCAGAGAGGATGCCTCCTCTCAAAGACTCACGGCTAACGTTGATTTTTGTCCACTTGCTACTGGAACCCCTAGTTGATCGAGCAATCACTTGGGTGACGCCTGCTCAGCCGCCCGCTCAGCCGGGCGTTCAATTAGAAGCACCTGAGCAGGTAAAGCAGTTAGGTCAACCAGTAGCCACTCCGTTTGCTCAGTTGCGCGTGGTAAAGCCTGATGCAGATACAGAGCGTCTTGAGCGCCTTGAGCGGGTACACTCAGCGCTTAGAGATAAACCGGACGCTGGCTACAATGAGCTTGGCCGCTTAACTGGTTTGGCCGCGGCAACTGCCCAAAAGTACCACCAACAAATTGAGCAGGAACCGGTAAGTTGAGTATAAAGGCCAGCCAGGGCGCCATTTACCTTACACCTCTAACCTTATCTTTCTATGGATGTACCTTACACTCCTATGTAAAATATAATGCGATTAAGCCCGTAAATAATTTATGAAATGGCTTAGTGTAAGGTACATCGCAAGGTAAGTGTAAGATGTCGGAAGCGGGAGAAATAGTCCTCGTACTGAACAACCAGGGGATGCATGACGGCGATATAGCCGCGGCTACTGGCCTAACCAGGCAAACGGTTTGTAAAATAAGGAACGGCCAGCAAAACGGGGCGCGTTCACTGCCTGCCTTGCGAAAACTCCTTGCGGTTTCTTCCGGTGAGCAGCCACCCGAGTTGGCCGAGCTGCCGGGTCCTCCTGTGCGAAAAGACCCAGCGACTGACTACATTGAAGCAGAGATAATTGAACCTGCCCGGCCGGCCGATATTCCCCCCACTATTGAAGAGACAGTTATACAACTTCCCCATAACTACGCCTTGACTCGCGCGGTTACGGCGCCAGAGTCTTACGAGTATAAGCAATGGAAACGCGAGCAGGCAGCCTATGCACGCTACCAACGCGAGCAGGTGGAAAACGCGCCTTCACCCGACATGTCGTGGATTATTGATCTGTTCAATATCGGACAGGCCCTATTTACAAAGAAGCTCCGGCCAGCCAGCCCGCAACAATTGCTAGCCAGGGCCGCGGCCCTTCATCAATCGGGTACGCCCGGGCCGGCGCAACAGCAGCAGCAACCGGCCCCGCGGTGGATTCCATCGCAACAATTTGCAAGCCGGCGCCATCCTACGGAGATTGTGAGGTTGGCTCAACCTATAAGGCCTCGCCCTTCCTCAGCTTTGAGAATGTCGAAATCAGCCGGAAGTTCCAGAGGCGCCGTACTACGGAAGCATCTATGATGAAATGAGAAGGAGATAAGTCGTATGAATATCAGTAGTGCCCTTGGACTACTCACAGCTATCGTTGGACTCACGACAACGATCCACGGCGGATGGAAATATCTGAGTTCATCGGAACGCTCAAAGAAAGAGCGCATAGGAGCCGTTGTGATAGTTGCTGTGATCGGGAGTGTTGTCCTGAGTGCCGCAGCAGGGATTTCGCATGTGACCGCCTCCACTCCAGTGGGCCAGAAGACCATTCCCGTTCCGTTTGTCCCAACGGCTGCTCCAGCATATCCCCAAACAGCTCCAACAGCCCCGTCAGCACCAACAACCGTGCCGACGCTCACACCAACTCTATCGTCGAGTCCGACACCTACATCAACTGTGCAACCGGACTCAACGGTTGCGCCTTCACCAACAGCCATCCCAACGCAGCCAGCAACACCTGCGGCAAACCCGAAGCAATAGTGGCATTGTTCCACAAGAAAGGAGATAGAGAAGCCCCGCCGGGGAAGGGCGGGGCGGTTAAGCACTGTGTTCTTTTTTGTCCTTTTCTTGTCGGGCTTCTGTATCTCTGGCAAGAAAGGCTTGCAATAGTAGATCGGGTGTCAGAGATTGTACAACACCTTATAATACCAGAGATCTTCTCGCATCTCGGTAAAGACTTTAATGACCCGTGAGACGGTATCATCGTCTAAGACAGAAGGCGTGGGCGCGGCTTTCGTAAGGCTTTTGTGGTTCTCCAAAGCGGCAGACAACATCTCGTCAATGAGTTTGCTACTGACCCCGGCGTAAAGAGCTAAAGCTCTACCGCTACTGCACCTTGCCAGAAAGATATAGCGGATGAAGAAGGTTTAGAAACTAATGCCGGGATCAGTAAATACCGGCAGCATGCTAAGTGGCTGAAAGGAAGGTTCTGGTGTTTGCGTCATGTCACTCTCCCCTGTCATCTTGCCGGACATATGCACGGATTCTAAAACGCCTTTAAAGACCTTTTCCTTCCTTCTCACGAGACAAGCCAATTTGGTGGTTGGAATGGGGATAGCGTGCTGCTTGCTAGCTTGTTCTCGATTGAGTTCTCTGAGGTCGAATCGGTGGGCAATGGCAGCACAATCGAAAACGTACTTCCCGAACCGGGAGTGCTTTGAACCTCGATTTGTCCACCGTGCTGCTCTATAATGTGCTGTGAGAGATAGAGTCCTAGCCCTACTCCCGGACGTACGCCAGCAGGTAATTCCACCTCTGGTATACGATAAAATTGTTCGAAAATGTGTGGAAGTAGCTCTTCCGTTATTCCCCTTCCCATGTCATGAACGCTGAGAGTCACGTTGTCTCTTTCCCGTTGCAGCATGATCGAAAGAGGGGAGCCAACTGGGGAAAATGTACGCGCATTCGAGAGCAGGTGGATGAGCACCTGGCCAATGCGCTCGCGATCCACATCGATTTTGACTGGCTCACGATCACATTCAAAGGTAAGCCCGAGACCAACTCCAGCTGTGTAGGCTTCGAGTACTTGCTGGCACAACTCAACCAGATTGCAGCGTTCTGGATGCATGACGAACTCGCTGGACTTGATGAGAGAGCAGTCGAGCAAGTCGCGAACAAGTGAGTCCATTGCTTCATTGGTGGCGAGAAGTTCACTCGTTCGCTGATCTACCTTCTGCTCAAGCATCTGTGCATGCAATGCCAGGGCTTGCTGCTGTTCCTGAACCTGCCGTCGCAACTGGCGTATTTGGATGGCACGATGCAAGGCAGCCACGAAGTAGACACGATCAATTGGTTTCTGGATGAAATCGTAAGCCCCACTCCGTAAAGCCTGGATAATGAGATCCTGATCGGCGTGGCCGGTGATGAGCAATACCGGAATCTCCGGTCGCAGTTCTTGTAGCTTTGCCAGTAGTTCCAAACCGTCCATTCCGGGCAGCTTGATATCACTGACGATGGCATCATAGTCGTGATCTTGTATCTGCTCGAGCGCTCCGGGAGCAGAGTCAGATGTATCCACTTTCACACCATGGATGCGCAGCGCTATCATATGAGGTAGAGCTTGTAGCAGCGCGGCATCATCATCGACGAGTAAGATATGCGGCGAGTCCATTCAGTTTCTCCTTCAGAGCGTTATCCTGGAGCTGTTGAGAGCTTTCGGGGATCACCATCGTATTCGGGGAGAAACAGACGCAAAGAGATAGAGCCCCTTGCAGAGGGCGTTCAGCATGGCGACAAAGAAGCGGAAAAATCTCCTCACATTTCGAGAGTATGCCGCTTTCACCTCTTTTGCTGGAAAAAGACCAGAGAAATATACCTTCAGCAACCACATTTCACCTGTCTCTGAATTTCATCCCCTTCGCGTCTGTTTCGCCCCGAATACGATGGAGACCCCTATCCGTTCACATTGGCTCACGATTCCCTCTGGCCTCCGTACAAGATGGAAGCCCTTTGTCTGATACGCATCTGCGTTCTGATGTATAACAATTTACGTGCGAAGCAAGCCATAAGAGCCAAATCAAAGTTGTACCTCGGTTTGCGGATTCGTATGAGTCATCACCCGTTCAGAACCTCCCATTTCTTAGAACGGAGTATGACATATCCGGCAAAGCTTCAGCAGACTTATTAGCTACCTTTTGTTAGAACTAATATTACACTATGGTGAGGTTTCGTGGGAGAGCATCCACCACTTTGCCCTGGTGTTAGCTACCTTCAGTCTATCTCTAGCTAGAAAACACCGCGAAGTATAAAACTCATCAGTTACTTTGCACCTGGTGACAGCTTACGTAGCGCTACCCCAGGTACGAGGAGCAAATAATGGAAACACAGTGGAGTCTAGAAGACGTGAACAAATACAAGGTTCTTAAAGCATATACAAGAGGCAAACTTGATGAACTTTGGAAGAAGGAAAAGAAAGACACAGCAACTTTAGAGTTCAGTACATACCAGGGTGATGGGGGCCACAGTACTGAATTAGGTATTGCTGCTGCAGTACTGTGCTGGCTACATGAGATATCCGACGAGAAAATTGAGAGTTTTCCTCTTCAATTATCTGGCTTGTTGACGACTGATATGGACAGAGAATGCGGCTTGTGGGAATGTTCTTGCCATCCCAGACAGAAACTGACTGACCATGACTCAAACATCTCCCTGGTTCGTTCCTTCCATCAAGGAAAATGATAAGCACAGGGCAATCGCATCTTAATTTTGAATGCCTAAAACTTTCAAGAGATACTGATTGTTCCAACCAGCTTTGAGTCGCTTGGTTTTCACTCCGACTTTGGCAATTTGCTCCTGTCGGAGGAGATTGAGAGCAATATGACGTAAAACGGCTAAATTGTGATCAGCATGTCCAGTCCGAACACGAAAATCATCTTCACGAAAGGCAATATCTAGCACCCAGTGCACGCTATTTTCAATGCCCCAGTGGCTTCATACCGCTCGTGCAAAGGTTTCTACCTTTCGTGCAAAGCTGAGCAGGTAATAGCGTGTTTCCTGAGTTACTTGCTCTCCAATTCTGCGCTCGGATTGCACCATGCCGATACTCCGTAATCCTTTCCACGCTCCTTTTGGATTTAAATAGGCCATGTACTCAGGATCATCAATGATCCAATATTTTCTGATTTCCAGACGTCCATGCCCTTTATTCACCGTCTGATAAAATTGATGGTGGATCTGAGTGAATTGCTCAGTCTGAGCCAACGTGAAGGTCTCTTGAACTTCTTTGGCGAGCGTGCCTTGATTGCCTTTGAGCGCCAATACATAATCGCCATCGTCATCTACAACTTGTTTGGCAATCTCGGATCTCGAGCACCCATTGCATCAATCGTGACAATACACCCGGAGAGTGCTAGTGGGTCAACTGCCAATTGACTTGTAAAAAGAGAAGGAAAGGGGGTAAACTAAGAGAAAAAGAAGCGGAAAGGAGCCAGCGATGGGAAGACCAAGAAAAGAAGGACTCCGAGAGCTGAAGGAAGAAGAGCAGAAAGAATTGAAGCGGGTCGTGAAAGCGACGAGCGAGCGAGTAGACGCCGTCAAACGGGCCACAGCCCTGCTGGCGGTGGCAGCGGGAGCCACCTTGACGGCAGCTGGGCAGCAGGCGGGGTTGAGCCGGGAGGCAGTGGCTCAGATGGTGAGGCGCTTCAATCAGTGCGGGCTTGCCGTCTTGGAGACTGCAGCCGGCCGTGGCCGCAAGCCGACGTATACGAGCCAGCAGCGGGCACGGGTGCTGGCGGAAGTACAACGAGAGCCCGATCGCCAAGAGGACCAGACGGCGACGTGGTCACTGATGCTGCTGCGCGATGCCCTGCGCAAGACGGAGCTGCCCGAGATCGCCGCCGAAACGATCCGTCAGGTGCTGCATGAGGCGGGCTATAGCTATCAGCGCACGCGCACGTGGGTGCGCACCGGCTATGCGCTGCGGGTGCGCAAGAGCGGCACCGTGACGACCTATGACGCCGAGACGCCGGAAAAAAAAGATTGATCGAGCTGGCGTGCGAGCAGGCAGAAGCGGCGGGGATTGTGCAGTTGAACGAGGATGAGGCTGGGCCGTATCAGGCCATCCCGCAGCCCGGCGCCTCGTGGCAGCCGGAAGGTCATCCCGCGGTGCAGCCGCACGAGTACGAACGTGGAGGGACGGCCAAACTGCTGACCCTCTTTCGCCCAGCCACTGGCAAGATCCGTGCGAAGGGCGTCCTCTCGGCCACGAATGCGGTGCTGCATCCCTGGCTCAAAGGGGAACTCAGCGCGATGTTGGCGGTGATCGAGAAAGAGCATCCCTCAGAAGCCCTCCCGCCGGAAGCCGAGCGTCCGCGGTATGCCCAGTGGGAAACGTGGCTGGGCCACCCGCCGCGTACTCCCAAGCCGCCCCTACGCATCATCCTGGTGTTATACTGTTTCACCAAGGAAAAGATATGTTAGCACAGGAAGACTGGCCTACTGGCCCTATCGAATGGCGTCATTACATATCATCTTCACCATGAAACAGTATTAGATAATCTGGCGGGACATCTGTCGTATGATCTGGTCGGCTGGTTCTTTGAGCATGGGGTGATGCCGCTCTACACACCGGTGGGCGGCTCGTGGCTCAACATGGCTGAGTCGGTGCAACGCATCATTGTGCGCCGCGCCCTCTGCGGTCAGCATCCCAAGAATGCCCAACAGGTCATCGACTGGTTGGAGCAAACGGTGGAAGGATGGAACGACGACCCCACGCCCTTTGTCTGGAATGGCAAGCGACGCCGACGGCGCGAACGGGCGCGCCTGCGCCGCCTGGCCGGCTCAGGAGCAGCCATGCGGGTTTGCAAGTCATTTGCCAGTTGACCCACTAGTTGTCGTAATAACAAAGGAAGAGCAGTAATCTCATTGGTTTTCGCTTCAACGGCTACTTGTGCCAGGACCAGACGATTTTCTGCTGCCCACGCACTCACCATATGTAATGCCTTTTTTCCGGCTGAATGGCAAACTGTCCTTGAGCAAGCGTGGCGGAAGCTCGGCAAGAGCAGTAACCAGATTCGCGGAAAACGTCTCTACATGCGCAGGTTTCTTGTTGAGCTAAATTCATTCTCAAGCCGAGATTGCCATTCAGCTTTTTCCGCTGAATGGTAAACTCGGCTTGAAGGCGGGTGTAGTCTGAAAAGAGAAGAAGGGAGAAAAGCACACGAGCAAGAGGAAATCTCAACAGGAGAAAGAACATGGCTCGACGAACCCCGCGTCCCATAGCGACGCAAGAAATGACGTTAACTCCACTCAAGGAGCAGTGTGAGCAGTGTGGTCAACCCCTGTGGGTGGCCTATCACGGCCATCGCGACGTGATCACCTTGTCCGGCCAGTGGCACTTGACCCTGGTGATCCACCAATGCGTCCAGTCGGACTGTCCCAATTATCATCGCCGCCAGCGTCCCGAAGAAGAAGGCGGTTGGGCACTGCCACATGGCGAGTTTGGGCTGGATGTCATTGCTTTGATTGGCCAATGGCGTTTTCGGGAACATCGCAGTGTGCCCGAAATGCATCAGGCTCTGCTGGCCCGTGGCGTCAACATTGCGCTGCGCAGTGTCACCCATTTGATGCACCGCTATGAAGAACTGGTGGCCTTGCGGATCACTGATCACGAGCGGATCAAGGCACGGCTTCAGAAGCAAGGGCACGTGATCCTGGCCCTCGATGGGTTACAGCCGGATGTGGGGCATGAGGTGCTCTGGGTGGTCCGCGACTGCCGCTCCGCAGAAATCCTCTTAGCGCGCCCGTTGCTCAGCAGTACGCAGGGTGATTTGACCGCGTTGTTGCAGGAAGTCAAGCACCTGCTGGAGCAATTGGAGGTGCCGGTCACAGGGGTGATCTCGGATGGCGAAGAGACCATCGGCAGTGCGGTGGCCTTTGTCTTTCCCAAGGTACCCCATCAGCTCTGTCAGTTTCACTATCTCAAGGATGCCACCAAGCCCCTCTACGACGCTGATCGGCATGCCAAAACGCAATTGAAGAAGCAGCTGCGCGGGGTGCGGCCCATTGAGCGCGCCTTGGAAGAGCGCCCCACGCCCGAAAACGAAGCGAGCCGGGGGTATTGTCTGGCCGTACGCGCGTCTTTGACCGATGATGGACGCTCTCCCTTGGATGCGCCAGGTCTGCGCTTGTACGAGCGTGTGACCCAGATCAGCGACTCCATTGCGCGCGTGCAGGAAAAAAAAGGTTATCCCCGGCTTTAAAGCAGTTACACCAGCTGCTGAGCAAAGGGCTCCAGGCGACTGCCCCCTTCTGGCCACCGTTGCAGATAGCCTCCCGCCAGGTGCGTCAGGCGGCTCAGATCCTGGCCAACGAGCCGCAGCACCCCGGGGCACAGGTTCGTGCAAGCTACCTGGCTTTCGTGGAGCAGATGCAGGAGCAGCAAGCCGACCTGGGATCGCTCGGGGAAACCATCGAGCACTTTTGTCAGATTACCCACAACTTCGCTCCTGGTCTCTTCCAGTGCTACGACGTCGAGGGCTTACCGTGTACCAACAATGCATTAGAAGAGTGCTTCGGGGTGGCACGCGTTCATGAGCGGCGCGCGACGGGCCGACGTGGAGCTATTCCTGGGGTGGTGGTCCGTGGCTCGGTGCGCGTCATTGCGACTGTCACCAGCAAGCAGCAGATCTTCTCGGCTGAGGATCTCCGACCCAGGGACTGTCTCCAGTGGCGCAACCTGCGTGCGCAATTGCAGCAGCGGGAGGAATGTCGCAGGCAGCAGTTCCGCTTCCGCAAAGATCCGGCCGCCTATCTCGCGACTCTGGAAGCTCAACTGCTCACGTGAAGTTTGCCACTCAGCCTTTTTCCTAGGATGGCAAGCCTATCTTGACGGGAGGAGGATACTGGAGGGAGAAAAACGGCGGATTTGAACACAGGAGCAAGAAGATGGCCAGACGAGAAGCGCGTCCTGCCGCACAACGACAGCTACGCCTGACGCCGCTACGTGAGCAGTGCGTGAACTGCGGGCAACGGCTCTGGGTGGCCTACCATGCCCAGCGCACCCTCATGACCTTTCGGGGATTGATCCACCTCACCCTGGTGGTGCGGCGCTGTCGCAACCTGGAGTGTGCGTTGTACCATGTGCCCTATCGAGCGGAAGAAGAAGGGGCCTGGGCGCTGCCCCATGGGGAGTTTGGCTTGGATATCATCACCGTGGTCGGTCAGTTGCGCTACGGGGAGCACCGCTCTCTCCCAGAGATCCATCAGCGCCTGGTCCAACGCGGGGTGAGCATCGCCCCACGGACCGTCACGGATCTGCTGGAGCGCTACGAAGAGTTAGTGGCGCTGCATCTGGCCGATGAGGAACATCTGCAGGAGCGGCTCAGGCAGCAAGGCCAGGTGATGCTGGCCATCGACGGCATGCAGCCCGACGTGGGACACGAAGTGCTCTGGATCCTGCGTGATTGCGTATCGGGAGAGGTGCTGTTGGCGCGCGCTCTGCTCAGCAGTACGCAACAAGACCTTTCTGCCTTGGTGCGTGAGGTCACCGCAGCATTGCCCGTGCCAATCCGAGGCGTGATCTCCGACGGCCAGAAGACGATTCGGAAGGCGGTTGCGAGGTGTTTGCCCGGTGTGCCCCATCAACTCTGTCAGTACCATTATCTGCGTGAAGCCGCTAAACCGCTCGTTGAGGCGGACCGGCATGCCAAGACCGAACTGAAAAAGCTCGTACGTGGGGTTCGCCCTATCGAGCGAGCGCTGGAAGGGCAGGAGGATAAGCAGTCCCAGGCCATCCATGGCTACTGTCTGGCGGTGCGCAGCGCGCTCACCGATGACGCACGTCCGCCCTTATACTCTTTCCTGGTGAGAATGATATGTTATTGTGCTACACAACACGCCAGCAAGCTCACTCGCTCATATGAACATATCTTTTCTTTTCTGAAAGAGTATTAGGTGCCTCTGGACTCAAATTGCATGAGCGACTGACCCAGATCTCCGACTCCATGGCCCGTGTCGAGGAAAAAAGGGGGGACTTCCGCCCGCATTGAGCGAACTGCATCGCCTGCTCGGGCGTGGACTCCAGAAGACTGAGCAGGTGTGGCCTCTGCTCTCCCAAGCGTATGCCCTCGTCCACCAGGCGGCACATGTGCTGGCCAATCACGAAGAGGAAAGCGGCCAGGCCGTGCGCGAGCGCTACCAGGCGCTGCTGCGGACCATGCGCGAACAGCAAGCGTCCCTTGGACCACTGAGTCCAGCCATCTCCACCTTCTTGAAGGTGACCAGGAGCTATTGGCCAGGCCTGTTCCACTGTTACGATGTCGCTGATCTGCCACAGACGGACAATGAACTGGAGCAATGCTTTGGCTCGGTGCGCTACTCAGAGCGACGAGCTTCGGGACGACGGGGCGCGATTGCGGGGTTGGTGGTACGAGGCCCGGTGCGGGTGGTGACGGCCCTGGCCCTGCGGCGGCAGTGCTTCTTACCTCGTGCATTGTACTTGAAAGATCCTGAGGCGTGGTACGCGATGCGTGCGCAACTCACCTCCCGGCGGGAAGGGCGTCGCAAACAGTTGCGCTTTCGCAAGGATCCCGCTGCCTATCTCGCGGCTCTGGAGGAGATCCTCCTCCAGATAGGCTTGCCATCCTAGCTTTTTTCCGTTGGCTCTATCATGCGTTCGACGCAGGGTTTTTCCGTCGATGGCGATGACCCCTGCAATGGTCTCGTTCAGACTGTGTACCCACTGGAAAAAGCCTTCCTCAAATTTGACTGGGTCCAGGCGAGCAAATACCCTTCCGAACGTATCATGCGATGGAATCCCATTTGGGAGTTCTAAGATGGTTTTCAGCCATTCCTCTTTTTCTTTGCCAAACTCTTCGATTTCTACCCATCCCTCTGCTCCACAAATCATGCCACAGATGGCAATAATGATGATATCAAGCAGTTTATGCTGCTTTGTTCGCTCTATGCGTGGGTCTTCTATTTCGGCAAAATAGCTTGCCAGGTCCAATGAGCGCTGTTGTTCCATGTCTCTCCATATCCATTTTTGGACCTTATTTTACCACCTCCCGATTTAGATGCGATTGCCCTGATGAGAAGCAGCTGCTTGTTGACTCTCAACATAACAGCACGAGTGAATCCTGAGGTATTCCACGCGTGCCTCAGGCAGTCAGACCTTCATCTCTGGATAAACTCAGGCACTTCTGCGATAGTCATGATGTAATCCGCCCAGGATCGGGAAGGAGAGGATCTTGCTACTGTCATGATCTGGTGGCACAGACTCAGCTCTCTGCTCTGAAATCTGCTGCCTGATCCCTTGATGCGGTCTGGCTTGGTTAAAGTACTGAACATACGCCTTGAGTATGCGGTGGAGCTGCTTCTCCTGCAGGATGAGCAGGTGATCGAGGCACTCACGACGCACACTGCCCAGAAAGCGCTCGCAGATGGCATTCGCTCGCGGAGCGTGATAGGGTGTTCTGAGAATCTCGATGTGACTTGTTTTCGCAACCCGCGCGAAGCCCAGCCCAAACTTGCGATCGTTATCCCGAATGAGATACTTCGGACCCGCTCCATAGGCGGTGGCTTCCCGAAGCTGTTGTGCAGTCCAAGCGTCGGTGGGACAGCGTGTCACGCCGACATGGATCACTTTGCGCGAGTGCAGGTCGATGATAAAAAAGGCGAACAGTGAGCGAAAGAAGAGGTCTGTGACCTGCAAGAAGTCACACGCCCACATATCTTTTGCATGGTTCTGCAGGAAGGTGGCCCAGGTCTGTCCTCGTCGCCTTGGTGAGCAAGCATGCCTCATATATTTCTGAATGGTACGTTTAGAGACGTGAATGCCCAGCTTGAGCAATTCGCCACGGATCCGCTCCGCTCCCCACAGCCGATTTTGCACTGCCATGTTCTTGATCAACGCCACGGTTTCTGCGGGTATTTTTGGTTTGGAAGATGCTGCTCTGGCCTTGTCTTTCCAGTACAGCTTGAATCCCTGGCGATGCCAGCGCAGCAGCGTCTCCGGCTGAACAATGAAAAGGGCTTGCTTCCATGCAAGAGACACACGAGCGAGCAGGACCAGGATCATCCGATCCGTCTTTGTGCATGCTGGTCGTTTAACCTGCCGACGGAGGATGATGAGTTGTTGCCGGAGGAGGGCGTTTTCTGCCACGAGCTCGGACTTGCTTCTGGCGAGGTCAGTCACGGTTCCCATTATGAGAGAGGTGTTGGATGGTTTGGTCAAGTCGACGAAACGGTGGTCGAGCGACTGAAGGCAAAAGCGTGTCAAACGCGTGATGAAAGTGAGAATCCTCTGCACAGTGTCCGTTCCCCCTTTGTGAAGATGAGCAGGTGAATCCTCTCGATTGTACACGCCCTCTGGGGAATTGGCAAGGCGCGAAAGATGTCATTGGGTGTTCTTAAAGGCCTCATCTGACCGACGGATACCACAAGTAGCCAGCACAAGTATGTTCCCACCACATCGAGTGCTGCTCAAACTATACCCCAGGCCCGTGCACTTGGCAAGGGAGGCAGTCTGTCTACTCCTCTCAGGTGCTGCTTTCCCAGTGCACTCTCCTGCACATGAAGCCATGGGACGAGGCATTCCTTAATAAAATAAATAAGCTACGATACAATACTCTTGTTCACTTTCTAGGTTTCATGGCCCCTCCTACCTGGAAAAGGTCAGACGGATGACAGAAGTAGCCAGCACAGCCCCACAGATTTTTGCAACTGGGATGTCCAAGCAGAAGGAAGGTGGTAAGATAGATCCATCGGTGCACAGGGAGAAACCGATGGATGAACAAGCCCTGCGGAAAATGAGTGCAGAGATCCTGGCGGATATCAAAGAATGGCGACAAGCCAACCCTAGAGCAATGTATGTGAGATCGAAGATGAGGTTATAAGCGGATGATGCAATTGGAAGCCAAGTCTCTGAAGATGCCGCCGAGGAAAGTCCAAGCCGAGAGTGGGGAAGAACGTCGAGACACGAAGCCGTGGTGTGTTCCAAGTGCGCAATCTCCCTTGCAGGCGCGAGGCAAACAAAAGCGGACCTTACAAGGAAATGGAGGGCAACGTTGACGCTGAGCAGAACTTATGGGGCGTGCCCCAAATGTGGAGAAGGTCTTTTTCCCTTGGAGGAGGAGTTATACTGTTTCATGGTGAAGATGATATGTAATGACGCCATTCGATAGGGCCAGTAGGCCAGTCTTCCTGTGCTAACATATCTTTTCCTTGGTGAAACAGTATTAGAGTTACTGCCAGGCCATCTCGCCCCTTGCCAACAGGAATATCTGGTGCACTTGGCCTCTTCCACGATCTTGTCGACATCCATCCAGGCACGCTTAAAACGTCCCTCCAAGTTAACGAGTTGAAGAGCTTTTTCTTCCTTCAAAGTGGGGAATAAATACCTGTTTTTACGACTTTTTGGCAAGAATGACGCGAAAATGCCCTAAAATGAGTCGAGAGTGGTGAAAACTCATCAAGAAAAGAAAGTGACTTGACAATGCATGTCAAAGGAGGAGATGAGATGAAAAACTTACCCCCTGAGGCCACACCTCTGAAGAAGAGTAGCCTGCTCAAGCGAATCTGGGAAGCCGAAAGCTATGCCCTTGTGCTTGCGCTGATCATTATTACCTTCGTGCTCCAAGAAGCCGCTCCTAGTAATACATTGACACGCGCAGTAACCAACGTGCTCCTTGGGGCCATGCTCCTCCTCGCACTTAGAGCTGCTCGCGTGCGTGTCCAGGTCTTGCTCACCGCGCTTCTACTGGTTGCGGCTGCGCTGATCTTATCCTTCGCTCTGAGTGGCGAAGACCGGCTGTTCGTGATACCTAAGCTCATTGGAGATGTCTTGCTGGCATTCGTTGCATTGGCCATCGTATTCAGAATTCTCAGACACCCCACCGTTAATGTGGAGACGATCTATGGCGCCCTCAGTGTCTACCTCCTAATAGGCTTGTTCTTCGCCTACACTTATGCCGTCATTGGCAGCTTTACACAATTTTTCGTTGCCGCTGGCAATGACACCATTCAGGATTACCTGTACTTTAGTTTCGTCACGCTTCCCACGCTAGGCTTGGGCGATCTGGTGCCGAAGGGAGACCTGCCGCGCACACTTGTCGCGATCGAGGCCGTGCTTGGGCAACTGTACCTCGTGACAGTTGTGGCCCTGCTTGTCAGCAAATATACCAGTCGACCATCCCCACCTCCCTCTGAGTGAATTCTGTACTGGAGTGGTTGTGCTGGCTACTTGAAGCATCTGCCGAAAAAATGCTTCTCCTTTAAAAATGGGGTTGTCGTTGCTCGAGCATGAACATATCTGACGACTCCTGATTTTACCCTTATCCGCCCACGTTTGCAAGCAGTGGACGAAGATGAAATCGTTCTCGAAGTGCTTATTTCCTGAACGGATGTCCGATGTAGCCAGCACAGGGGTCCTCTGGATCCGGGGCGAGCAAGGTTGTAGGTAAAGGCGGAAGCTGAGCTACTTTTTTTGACCCAACTGGACACGGTCGCCCGAGAGACGCCAAACGTGCGGGTGAGACCTCGCAAACTGCTCCGTTCTTGGTAGGCGTGTAGAATCTCCTCGCGGCGAGCTGGTAGATAGGCATTGGAAGTAGGATTCTCGCGACTGCGACGCCCACAGGCGTGACAGCGATACTTCTGCTTGCCATTGGGGGCATGCCCGTCGCGCACCAGCGCATCGCTTCCACAGTGCGGACAGTGAAGGGTGATGGTGACCATTGAACGCTCCTCATGTTGATTTGCTCCCTGATCGGCTTCTCAGTCTACCATATCCTTCTTACTTGCGCCACTACCACCGTGAGATCTCCCCATCCATTCAGAAAATGATGTACACGGCAACGCCGTGTCAAACCATCCTGTCGATGCAGACCAGCCACTCGCCCTTCTTCTCAGCACCCCAGGAGTTAGTAAGACATCTGACCTCACTCTAGTCCGTGAGCTCATGAGCCCACGTTGCCAGGACGTAGGCGAGGAGGCCGAAGGAGAAAATGCAATATACATTTGCTCCAATGGCTTCTCAGGCCACTCCATTTTCTTACCGTGCTTTTTCGTTTCGTTGTTCCTCAGAGGCCTATTTGAAGGGAAATATACCACGCCATTCCCGACTAGAGGATTTCCAACTGTCACCCAATTTACCACAACCCTATAACCTAATAGCTGTACCTACACGTACAAAATCGCCGTCCTTTACTGAAATCACCCGGTATAGGAGGTATTTCTCATAAATATATTTTTTTGGTTGAGATGCCTTAACTATATATTAGTACTTTCTCATGAGAGAGTATGTCAGGCAGCAAGTATGGCAAAAACTGATGGTAATGTCTGTATCAAGAGTACGAAAACCGCAGCAGGGTATTTCACTCTATGTCAAGCAGATGTATCTAGAAGGAGCTATCGATTACTGTGTAGCCGCTGGTAGTAGTTTTGTCTGCTCGTAGCGGTATTATCTGCTTTACCTGACAAGCAGATATCTAGAAGACAGTATCAATGCAGATGAGAAGCTGTCTTCGATACTCAACTCGAAAGGAGTTCTTAGGAAGAAGATGCTCACAAAACCAAGAGATCGCGTACAGTGGTTAGAAACTTCTCTCTACTCACCCAAACGGCGGCGTCGCTTCTCACCATTGATGCTCATCGGTGTAACTGTGACGGTCCTCGTCTCACTCATCGGCGTCGGTGCATTTGTTGTATGGCCGCTTGTAGGATCGTATGCAGCAACAACCCCAAATATGGACTGTACGTTGATCGTCCCAAACAGTCCCCTAAGCGCACACGGGCTGGCGACCCCCTATCAACTCGTCGCGACTAACCCTGCAAACGGTCCCTGCAACGAGGTCAATGCTGATCAATCAGCCTTTGTCCAGGCGGCTATCATAGATCCTGCCACCGGTAAAGTTTCTATCTACGAGCCGCTCGTGATCGACCAGGGCACAACTCCAGCAGTTACACCAGTTGTTCCACAACTTCCAGCTAAGGCCGTGGTAGGCATCTGGTTTGGTGACAACGGCAATGTCCTCACTCTGATGAGAAAGCATGCAAGGAGGGCTGCCCAAGGCCATCAAGCTGGTCAAGGTAACAAGGTAGCCCAGGCTAACACTACCGTCCCAGCTAACACTGCCGGTCAAGGTGCCGTAGCCGCTCCTCAAGCCAACATCCAGACTCACAGAGTACGGCTGGGCTTCAGAGGCGGATTGAATGGTCGCTGTGTGAATGGGACGCCTGGTTCTCCCTTTGGACAGTTCGGCTACTGTAATGCGCCTGCGTTTTTCCAGGCCGCTAACGCAGCGATCCAGCGAGGTCAGCTCACGATTCCACCCCTGGGCACAAGAACGGATGGGCTGCCTTGTCCCACGGCACGCTCTTTTAGCATCGTCGATATGGATCAGAGTGATAACGTGCAGACAGTCTATCTCGCCAACGCTCAGGGGCAGACTGCCCAGTTCTCCGCCGCTAATCAGGCCAAGATGCCTAACGCGACCGTACTCAAGAATCCGAGCGATAATGCCCTCCTGAGCAATATTGTTGATCCAGCGCTGGGTTGTACTCCGTGGAAAGCCCCAGATCTGGTCGACAATAACTACCTGGTTCCTGCGTTGCCTCTAGATGAATTGCAAGCAGCAGCTCAGCAGCAAGCACCGATGGCACTGGTACCTCTTGGAGATCCTATGACCCTTATTAACGCTGCGACCAGTCTAACGAAAACGAATTTGTACCGGATCGGCGTTGATCAGAAGCCAGCAGCAACAGCCGCTGATGCAAGCACAACCACCTACTGCCAAAATCTGGTCAAGGTGGGCCTGCCACGGTTACAGGGTGACATGGCCTTGTTCAAGAAACAAGCATCGCCTGATCCCGCCACTGCCGACTCGCTCTTTACCTTCCTGGCTAATCGTTTGAATGGAACTTTCAGTGCTGATGGCTTGAACTGTATCGGACTGCTGAACATCGCCAATCCGGTCACACTCACGACGGATGGCAATGATGTGGTTACCGCCGCTACCATTGCCACGACGCCAGCGGCTGGCACAGGCCCAACCAATGGAATGACGCAATGACCGGCTAATCATCCTTACTTGGAGCGGGTCAAACTTGGGTTTTGAGCGAACCGCGAGCTAACGTACCTGGAAACCAAGCATCGGAAAAAATGGGGTTCCACGAATAGAGTTAAAAACTAAACGAGGGCGTTTCCTAACCCTCAAAAAGCTCTTCAATGGATACCAAAACACGCTGGTACTTGGCAGAGTAAAGTATGCTGACATCTAGACGAGGCTAGCTCCCTCATCTAGAAGGTCAGCATGTTGATGTCTTTAGCTCTAGCAGATCAGACACCAGTCGCACCACCATCCTATCAGCGTGCACAAGCTCGACTGGGTCCTGCCCTCCACATGAACGCTCTTACATTAGTCACGACGTTGCATCTGCTCATGTTGTGTCGTCTGGCCGTTTGTCTGGCCCATCGTCGTTGTCCTCCCCCATTGCCAGCCGGTCCTGGAGGAGCACCACGCACGTACAGCGAAGAGAGCTTGCTGCTGATGAGCTTATTGCGTACCTTGTGGCGCTTATCCTATCAGGATATGCACGACTGGCTCACGAGTTGGTCTGCTTTGGCCCTGGCCTGTGGGTTGCCATTGAACGAAGAGGGACAACCTCGCATTCCCAGCAGATCCCAGCAGTGCAAACGTCGCCACGCAGCCGGAGCCCCTCTGCACGAGTCGCTCTTCGTGCTCACCGTTCTGCAAGCTCTCCGACGACGACTCATTGGGGCACGTGATCTCATCATTGATAGTGCTCCCATCTTGGCCTGGCGAGGTCGTGATCCTGACGCAGCCTTCGGACACGCTCCTGCCCACCATCCTCTTCCTCTGTTGCGAGGCTTCCGAGTGCACACCCTCATCTGTCGTGGTTCTGGCTTGCCTCTCTTCTTTCTTCTCTCCTGCCAACTCACACGATGCTCCTTTTGCACAGCGCTTGTTAGCAGGAGCCGTACGTCTTTACCAGATCCGTCCCCGTATCATCCGTTTGGATGCTGCCTATTGGGGTCTGCGCCTCATTGCCTGGATTTATGCCGTGCTGGGTGCCGTTGCTATTATTCCTTGGAATCCCAAACGCCAGAAGAATTGCTCCTGCTTACCGCCGACCTGGACCAAAGAAGAACTCGGCAAACGCAGCGCCATCGAACGCTTCTTTGGTCGCGTTTTTCTCTTCTTTCATCTCCAACGTCCACCTCTATGTGGCTGGTCCGAGATGGCCTCACAGGTGGCCTTAACCTACGCCGCTTCCGTCATTGTTGGGCTGGCAGCTCAGCAAACTGGCCGCCCTGATCTCATCCGTTCGCCTAAGCGTGTTCTAGCTCATCTTTGGGAGGAGGATTCCCAGTTATGAAACGGCCTCACTAAACCCCATTTTTCCGATTTTTATCTCCTCTGGCCCCTATGATGGCTACTTGACAGTAATATCCATATGCATACCCATCTCATAGTGACCAGGCACACTACATTCAAACTCCATCCCGCTAGGAGGAGCAGGATCCTTGAAGGTCAAATCAAAGGTCGCCTCTTTCCCAGGTTGGATCCCATCCATATCCTTGAGCGCCTGGGCATCGCGCACCTTCTCACTGGTGGCCGCCATCTTCTTTACAATCGTAAATTCATGTTCAATCGCCCCCTCATTTTTGATCACAAAGTGATATGGGGTACCCACGGTAAAGCTGGCGACATCAGATTTAATAGACATGTCTCCTTCAGTCACATGTACCGTCTGAGCACCAGCACTGGAAACAGAGGACGAACCAACAGAGGAACTCTGGTTATCTGAGCCACCACAGGCAGTGAACACGACACAGCCAAGCATGAGCAAGAGAGCGCCTATAAGCCAACGTTGCATACGTAAAACCTCTTTTCTCAATGAGAGATACGCTTTTCTCACAACAAGAAGAGCATGTTGTCTCAACTTGTTTCAAAGTGTATCAGAGTTCTACGCGCCCACATCTCTTTATAAGAAAAATAGGCTAGTACACTGAGGCGTAAATAGTTCCATAGTTTAAGCCCTCAAAGCCTTTCCCTGATAGGTCCATTTGAACGGCTTGGCCATCGTGTGATTGTAATACTCGATGAAGGCCAAGACCTTGGCTTGTAACTGCTCGACACTCGTGAAAGAGCCACGCTTGAGTAACTTGCGGACCAGAATACTGAGCCAGATTTCAATTTGGTTGAGCCAGGAGCTGTGCTTTGGCGTGTAATGGAACACGATTTGATGCGTGGGATCACTCAAAAATGCTGCGCGACTGGTCATGGAGGCAAGAATCCCGCTTTCGCCTTTGACGCCCAAATCCGCATCAATGCCACTGCGCTCTGCGACGAAGCGGACCAGCGTTTCGGACTGATGGATGTTGAGATTGTCACAGACAACATGCCAACGGGTCGCCTTAGGATCAGTGGCCACCACCGCCTGGACATGGGCCAGGAAATCTGCCTCGGTCCTCGTGGGTCCAGCATGTGGAGCCACCACCTTTCCTGTCACCACATCTCGACTGACAATGAAGGCGCGTGTGCCATGGCGAATATACTCAAACTCACGTCGCTCCACTTTTCCAGGCGCCAGCGGCAATCCCGGCTGCTTGCGCTCCAGTGCCTGGACACCGGTCAGTTCATCCGTACTCATGGTCCGTTCTCCTTGTTTGGCCAGATCGGGAGCCTGTCGATAGACCTGACAGATCTCCCCAATCGTTTCTTCCCGCCGCGGATCAGCCGGAGGGGTTAACCAATAGCGGATCAGATGCGGTTGGAGATCCCTTTTTTTAACACCCGAGCGGCATGCCGTGCAGAGATGCTGGGCACAATCCCACGGCGCATCACTTCGTCGGCGATTTCCTGGCCCGTCCAGTGGCTGATCGGACGTTCTTTCGGTTGCTCGCAAGCCAGGGCAACCATCTGGCAGGTTTGCTCTGCGGTGATCTCCGAAGGCCTTCCTGGGCGTTGGACATCGGTGAGCCGTTCGCTCACGGCAAGTTCTTCCAGCGAGACTGCTTGCAAACCAATCCAGCGCATCCGCCAACTGCGAACGGTATCCACACTAACGCCCACCGCTCTGGCGATCTGGCTATTATTCTGGCCTTCTGCTGCTGCTAGGATCATTCGTCCTCGCTGTGCCACTTGCTGGGGGGTACTATGTCGGCGCACCAGCGCTTCCAGCTCCCTTTGTTCCTGTTCACTCAACATCAACGCTTCCGGTTTGGGGCCACGCATGCTCTCTGTCCTCCTTTGTTCTGCTGGCCCTATTTTACTCCAGAACTATTTCAGCCGCAATGTACTAGCAGGAGCTGTCCAATACCTGTTATACTTGACGAGAAGATAAGGGAGAAAGATTCTCCCAGAAGGGTATTGGAAAGGTATGGCAGCCAACACGAGGAAACAGTATACGACAGAGTTCAAAGCGAAGGTCGTTTTGGAGAGCCTACAACGTGACACCACCATTGAAGAAGTGCGCAAGAAATATGGCGTCTCCAATTCGATGATCCACCGCTGGCGAGAGGAATTTCATCAGAACTTGCCCCTGCTCTTTGGAGATAAACGCAACCCGAAGCAGAAAGCCCAGGCGCAAGGCTATGCGCCGGGAGAATCGCCCGATGACCTCAAGAAGATTATTGGTGAATTAACCGTGCAGAATGAAATCCTAAAAAAAGTGCAGGGGCTGTTGGGCAACTAAAAGCAGCAGAGAAAGTGGAACTGGCGGCTCATCTGATGCCGCCCGACGGCCCCTACACGAAAAGCCAGATAGCACGGGCTCTCAACTTTCATCGAGCGAGCTTTTATTGGAAATCGCAGCAAGCCCTCAAGGATAAAGCTGTGGCCGTCGCCATCGAGGCCCAGCACGAGCGCGATGATACCTTGGGGCACCGCAAACTCGCTGTCCTGTTACACATGGGCAAAAATCGAGTCAAACGGGTCATGCGCAAATATGGGATCACTGCCAGACGCAAAAAGAAACGCTACATCTATCCTGGCAAAGCGGCACAGATAGCTCCCAATCTGGTGCGCGAGCTCTCGCAGGAAGCCAGTACAGAGGTGCTGTTTTCCGATATCTTTGAGCTCCAACTGGCTGACAGATCCAAAGTACGTGGCTGTTTTGCCTTGTGGAAGCGCACGCGCCATATCCTAGCGCTCACTTTTGACTATCGCATGCAAGCTGAGCTGGTTGTGTCCACAGTGAGATCGCTGCAGTTCTGTCTTCCAGGCATGATCTGGCATTCGGATCAGGGTAGTCAATATGGAGCGCAACAGACACGGGCTGCACTTCTCGAGCAAGGGTTCCAACTCTCCATGAGTCGAGCTGGCACTCCGACCGATAATGGTCACGCCGAACGATTTATCGGGGTCTTCAAGTTGGCGGTAGCACAGCGACGACCGTATGCGACGCTTGGGGAATTTCTGCGGGCCGCCGAAGCTTGGATCAATTTTTATAATCACGAGCGGCCACATGAGAGTCTGGACTATCGCTCACCTCATCAGTTTGCCGAAGTCAACCAGCTCCAGACTCTCCCGTATTTGGCTTTGTATTAATGTTGAGTATTTCGGGTATTTGACACTATAAGAAAGAATAGTACTACGATATGCTCATTGCAGTATGTCTATGTCCTGATATGTCGACACATAACGCAGGAAAGGCAATTCTATGGCAAAACGAGGTAACGGTGAGGGGTCAATTTATTACCGGAACTCAGATGGAAAGTGGGTGGGAAGTGTTACTCTGGGTACGGGCAAACGAAAAGTATTCTACGGCAAGACACGCAAAGTAGTACAAGAGAAATTAAAGATTGTGTTACATGAACAGCAACAGGGAACGCTGGTTACAGCCGCACCTCAGAAAGTTGCGCAATTCTTAACAGACTGGTTGGAGAATACCCACAGGCGGCGCTTGCGTCCTCGCACCTATGAACGCTACAGGGAGGCCGTCTATTTGCATATCGTTCCCAGTCTCGGGCATGTCCAGTTGCAGAAGTTGACGGCGCAGCAGGTGCAGGCGTTCTATACCAAGAAAGCCGATGAGGGCTTGGCCCCGGCTACCATCATCTACTATCACAGTGTACTCCATAACGCGTTAGATACGGCAGTAAAGTGGGGGCTGGTCTTTCGAAATGTCTGTGACCTGGTTGCGCCTCCCCGCAAGCAACAGTTCGAAATACAGCCATTGACAACGGAGCAGATGCAACAATTGCTTGCGAGCGTTCGAGGGCATAAGTGGGAAGCGCTGTTTACTTTGGCGCTGGCTACGGGAATGAGACGAGGAGAATTGTTGGGCCTCAAATGGCAAGATATCAACTTTGATGCGGGGCTACTACAAGTACGCCGTGTTTTATCACGTGTCCCAACGAATATGCCAGAGCGAGAGCATGTCTATGTGGAAGCAGAACCAAAGACACAGAAGAGTCGTCGGAGTGTGATGATTGCGCCTTTTGCACTAGATGCTCTCAAAAAGCATCGTATCAGCCAACTGGAAGCAAAGTTGAAAGCTGGTGTATTCTGGCAGGAATTTGATTATGTGTTTTGCACCTTACATGGCACTCATCTCAACCCCAATCACGTCGTTGAGGAATTTAAGAAGATACTCGATCGGGCCGGGTTACCAGATATCCGCTTCCATGATCTCCGTCATAGTTCGGCGACACTTCTCCTGAGCCTTGGTATCCATCCGAAAGTCGTACAAGAGTTGTTGGGCCACACACAGATCAGTATGACGATGGATGTTTACTCTCATGTACTTCCGGGGATGCAACAGGATGCAATGAGACAATTAGATGCTGCACTCATCAAGCAAGAAAGGCATGAAAAGGAAGCTGAGTAACTAACTCACATTGTGCTTTTGTACCCTTAACATGCCAGACGCATATGAAGTCAGTGGAAAATTGCTACAAATGATGAAAGAATAAGCTGAAAAATCCAGTTGCTACACGGTTGCTACATCCAGGGGAAGTGCTGAAAAACAAAAACGCCTCGAGCCGCTTCTACCCTGGCTTGAGGCGTTTCAAAAGTGGTGGATGGTAGCGCATACGGGATTCGAACCCGTGATCTCCGCCTTGAGAGGGCGGCGTCCTTGGCCACTAGACGAATGCGCCATAATGCCGTACGCGCTCTCATTAGCTTAACTACGTCGTTTGGTATTTGTCAAGAGCGAACTGGAGCCATTGGAACGGGTAGGGGGCGGCACGCTGCCCCTCACCTGCGAAGATCGATCTGTAAGCGCCGGCCTTTATGCCAGCAGGTGAAGGCCATGCGCGTCCAGCCCTCGGGCCAGCTGGGGGAGGTTGAATAGCTGCCATCATCGTGCAGGCGCAGACCCGCGAAGCCCAACGCCGCCGCCTGCCAGACGGCTCCTGAGCAGGCGGTGTAAATTCCCTCAGAGGTATTGCCGCGCAGATTTTCTATGTCGACCGGGGCGCCCAGCATAAAAAGATTGTAGGCCTTGTCGATATACCCCAGCTGGCAGGCCAGGATGGCGTGCAGGGCCGGTGTCAGGGAGGAGCCGAAGAGATGATCTGTAATCGGGAAGTAGTACTCCCAGTTGACGCGCTTGGTCTCCAGGTCAAAATCATCTCTTAACAGGGTGAGCAGCATCAGGACGTCGGCCTGTTTGATGACGCGCAGCTTCTGCATCGCAGGCAGGCCGAGTATGCCCTGGTACGATGTTTTGCGCCCTACGAACTGCTCCTGGTCGAGCGGCTCGAGTTCAAAAAAGCCGTCAAACTGCTCAATCAAAGCGCTCACGGGCTCCTGTGGAAAGCGCATGCGCGCAACTACATCGCGCCAGTGAGCGAGCCGCTCAAGGCTTAGATCGAGTTGCTGCGCAAGCTCGTGGGTCCTGTCCGGCGCGCTGCTTTGCAGCCGGCGCAGTATATCCAGGGCGCGCTCGATACTCCACTTCGCCATGTAGTTCGTATAAGCGTTGTTATTTACATGTTCATGCCACTCATCGGGGCCGATCACATCAGAGTCATTGTGTTCGGGATGTTCCTCCGCTCGACTGCCCCAGAAGGTCGCGATGCTAAGGAGTATCTCGGCACCATAGTTCGACATAAACTCATCATCAGCGCTTATGCGCCAGTAGCGCCAGACCGCATACGCGATGCTGGCCGAAATGTGCAACTCAATAGTCCCATTCAAGACGGGGATGAGTTCTTTACTTTCGGGGTGGATGACCCGCGTCCGGTGTCGCCTCATCGCCATCGAGCGTACTTTCCCAGGGATACTGGGCGCCCGCAAGGCCATTCTTGGCGGCTACACTGTAGCGGCTGTCATGCGCTGAGGCGCTGATGCGCAGTTGATAAATGTTATAGCGCAGGGCAAGCTGCGCCTTGTCATCGCCCTCGATGATGAAATCTGAAGTTCGCCAGTAATCGTGCCAGGTGGCTTTTGATGCAGTCAGGAGCGCATCAAAAGCCGCGCTTTCAGCGTCAGGACGTGAGGTGGCGGTAGTCTCGCCATAGCACGCAGCGGCGGCCTGAACGGGATCGTCGCCATCGCGTGAGGTGTACATGACGACGATCTTATCGGCTGTCATACTTGCCCCTGGCGCCAGTTTCCCCCTGAGGTGAATGGATGGAGCATTGTCTGAGGGCGCCATCTTCCGCACGAAGCCAGGCGTCGCTGTTGTAAAGCCAAATGTCTGCGCCAAACGTACACAGTTGTGACGTGTCTCGCACAGCAGCCAGAGAATATCCGCATCGCCGCCCTGCTCCAGGCTTTCCCAGTGCAGCGTATCATAGTTGGCGGTGGCGGTATTGAGGGAGGCGCTTAACATGATATCCAGCTCCTGCTGCCCATCCTGCTCATCGACGCTTACAGTGAAGCGAATGGCCGCTACGTGCTCCTGTGCCAGGCTGGCAAAGCGTTCACAGCGAACATGGAGGCGTATGCCGCCCGGGCTCTCCCAGTACCTGGCGGAAGAGAATGCCATTGTAGATGTCCAGGCTGCGATGATAGGCGAGGATGCGGCCTCTATCCAGGCGGAAGCGCTCGCCGTTGACGAAGAGCTTGATCAAGAGCCAGTCGGGAGCGTTGGCCAGCTCCTCTCTGCCAATGTTGATACTGTCGAACACGCCAAACAGCAAGGTGGCGGGCATTGCCCTGGGATAGCCTTCTTCAAAAAAACTGCCGCGCGCGCCGAAGTAGCCATTACCGATAGTGAATACGGTTTCCTGGCTATACATCTCTGCAGGATTGAAGCTCTCCTCACTAATCTGCCAGAGGTTCACGAAGCACCCTTTCCGCCCAGCCTCTACGCCAGGATATCCTGTAAGCGTTTGTTCTCGAGCGTTGGCAGAACTTTGTCAGCTCGATGAAAGCGCTCCTGTGGCCCAATGCCAAGCGCCTGCATGCCCGCTGCCTTAATGGCTTCGATGCCGGCATCGGCATCTTCGACACCCAGACATTCTGCGGTTGGAACCTGGACAAGTCCGGCCGCATACACAAAAAGATCTGGCGCGGGCTTGCTATTGGAAACGCTGTTGCCGTCGGCAATACCATCGAGCAGGTCCACGATCTTCAGGCGATCAAGTACCAAGCGGCAGTTTTTACTGCCTGAGGCCATCGCGGTCTTGATGCCTGCCTGGCGGATGTCTTGCAATAATTCGCGGCCGCCCGCTATCAGGTCGGCAGGTGACATGTTCTTGATCAGGTTGAGATAGTAGTCGTTCTTACGCTCCATCATTTCCTGAATCTGATCTTCGGAATAGTGTTTATTCCTGATGATGTACATCAAGGATTCGCGGCGACTGACGCCCCTGAGGTGCTCGTCATTCTCCTGGCGGGTAAACGGGATACCTTCGTCGTCAGCTAAGTGCTTCCAGGCCTGATAGTGGTATTCAGATGTGTCGGTTAAAACACCGTCGAGATCAAAGAGTATGGCCTGTGGTTTTTTCAGCATCGGGGTTTGCTCCTCTGTTTTTACAATACTACTCGTTACTTAGATTGTAGCCCTAGAACCAACTAAACGCCAGCATCACTACTGCATAAAACGCGCAAGCTGCCAGGAAGGTGGCAACCGTAGCAATTTTGTATGCCGGGACGGGCAGGTCGGAGGCCTGTGGCGGCGGTAATCATCCCCATTCAGCTCCCTTCGCGCCTGAAGGCCGGCCCCGTCAGAAACGATGCCGTGATGGCGACGCAGCCGAAGAGTATGATGAAGCCAAAGACCAGTACAAAATTATGTGCGTAAGCGAAAAGCAGGCCGATCAACGGCGGCCCCAGCAGCACTGGCGGCGTCGAAATCACACTGACGAGGCCCTGTGCTACACCTTTGCCAACTCCCCGCAGGTGTGCAGCTTCGTTGAAGACCGAGGTGTAGGGGATAGTTGTGCCGATGGCGATACAGGTCATGCCCAGGACAGGCTGGACAAGAGAGGCAGCAGGAACGATCCCAGCACGAAGAGGATAGAGGAGCCGAGCAGTACCGGGCGTTGACCAAAGCGATCCGCCAGCGTCCCGGCCGGTATGTACATAACAGCCAGTCCCGCGAAGAGAAAGGTTGAGAAAAGGCCTGTTTGCCCGCTGGAGATATGCAGTTCGCGCATTAACGTTGGGGTGAGCGGGCCATAGTTTGTGTAGTGAACGGCTACAAGGATGGATGTCAGGCAAATGGCGAAGATGCGCGGGGGAATGCCGCCCACCAAAGCGGGTCGGCGCGGACGGGCAGGCCTGTCAATGGCAGAGATGGAGCTCGGTTGTCGAGACATAGAGAAAGTTTTGCTCCTGCATGGGCAATAGAATGACAGCAAGACGCCGGCGATGCCGGAAATGAAATACGTACCTGCTGCTCTCACGTTGCTATTATATCATCATGTCCTGGTGCCGCACTCGGAAGCCTGACGCCAGAGTGTGCTATAATTTTGCCAGAATTGTAGCTATCGAGGTTTCTATGCTGCTTACATCTCGCTTTGAGGAGGCGCTGTCCTTTGCTGCGCGGCTGCATGCCGGGCAAAGCCGCAAAGGCACAACAATCCCGTATATCTCGCATTTGCTGGCGGTCTGCAGCATCGTGCTTGAGTACGGCGGCAGCGAAGAAGAGGCCATCGCGGCCCTGCTGCACGACGCCATCGAGGACCAGGGCGGCACTCCAACGCGAGCGGAGATTCGTCGCCGCTTCGGCGCAGGCGTGGTAGCGATCGTCGATGGCTGTACTGACAGCGATAGTGTACCAAAGCCGCCGTGGCGCGCGCGCAAAGAGGCCTATATTGCGCACCTGAGGGTGGCACCGGCCTCTGTGCGCCTGGTCTCGTCGGCCGACAAGCTGCACAATGCTCGCGCTCTGCTGGCTGATTACCGTGAACTGGGCGAAGCGCTCTGGCAGCGCTTCCACGGCGGTAAAGCCGGCACGCTCTGGTATTACCGCGCAGTGTTGGATACCCTGCGCGAGGGGAGCAGCACGCCACTGCTTGAGGAATTAGAGCGTGTTATTGTGGAGCTGGAATGCCTGGCTGACACGCCGCTGTGAGCTGGAGAAGATATGCATCCCCAACAGGCCGGCGCAATCTTCGACGTGACCGCCACGTATCGCTACTCACTGTGGCGTATGTGGTCCGCCAACCTCCCGCGTGTTGCTTTTATCATGCTCAATCCCAGCCGCGCCGATGCGCAACACACTGACCCGACGATACGGCGCTGTCTGGACTTTGCCACTCGCTGGGGCTTTGGTTCCCTGGAGGTCGTGAACCTGTTTGCCTACAGAACCTCCTCTCCCGCGCATTTACGCCACGTAGCCGATCCCGTCGGTGAGTACAACGAACTGTTCGTCGCGCAGACCATGCGGAGAGCTGCCTGTTCCGTTGCTGCCTGGGGGAACTACGGAACCCTCCTGGACAGAGATCGCGCATTGTTTGAACTCCCCGCTTGGACTGATGCGCTTTACTGCCTTGGCTTGACGCAAGAGGGTCACCCCAGGCACCCCCTCTACGTGAGAAGCACCACCAGTCTGATGGCCTATTCAATGCCTTTGCGGCGCAAAACTAAAAAACTGCGTACCACGTATAGAAAGGAGGAGAGCATAGATTCTGTTTGACATAATAATTTGTGTCAGAAAGGCAAGGTCGCTGGGATACGCCTGTTATGGTCGGTCTGCCGCAGATAATCCTCTTTATATTTCTAGTATTCAGAGGGGACTATGGGTGTGAGTGGCCTCCTCCGATCTTAACAACTCCAGGGTACGCTCAGATTTCCCGCCTGGGTCGAGAAAACCAGGGTACCGCTAAGCGGGCAAGTAGCCTTCACGTAGACAGAGACGTTTTGCTGCTGGCCAGGGGATAGCGTCCCGTTTGCTGGAAAAATGAAGGTGGAGAGGTTGCTGCCGGATGCGGACCAGGTGAGATTATTGGCGCTACTCTGAGCAAGCTGCAAGGTAATTGCGCATTTATAGGTGCCTCCTCGCAGGCGACAGGCCGAGGCCGTTGGCAGGCTTGCAGGGGTGGAGGTGAGCCCTGTCGTGGGGGTTGGTGATGGTGAAGGCGTTGGTGTTGGCGTAGGCATTACACGTCCTGCCAGGGCCGGGAGCTGGAATTGCCTGGGTGTAGGCGAAGGGGTCGGAGACGGCAGCATCGTCGCCGTTCTCTGCCGCGCTTGCAGATACACAGGCGCAGGCGAGGCAGGGTTTGTTGTAAATGTCCCGGAGAAGACGGTATAGAGCAGAGCGGTGGTGATGACAATGGCGATCAGCCATGAGCCGACGATAATCGGCCAGGCGTTCTGTCGCTGTGGCGTTCCCGCTGCTCGCGAACGTAGCGCTGAGCCCGCAGGCGGCGCTACCCTGGCGGCAGATCCAGCTGCCACCTGTGAGCCCACGCTCGTCAGTTCCGGCTCATGCAGCTCCGCTGTACTGGCTGGTGCGGCCTGCGCCATAGTGAGCTGGTTCGCCAGGCCCTGCTCCGGCTCATCGGCCCTGGGCTTACTTTCAATCTCCCCTGGCTGACTGCTTGTGCTATCGGTTGGTGTAGCCAGGAGTCTGAGAGGCTTAACCACAGAAACACCATGTCTGAGCTGCGCGCCAGTAGGAAGAGCTGCACGCAGCGCTTGAAATGCCTGGTCCCTGTTAATGCCTCCCATGCGCGGTCTAGGAGCTATTGACAGGCTGCCAGAGCCGAGCGCATGCGCAGGTGATTGTGCCGGCCTGGCTACAGAAGTGCTGAGCGATTTCCTGCCATACGTCGCGACGGATAGCCCCAGGGCTGTAACGAAATCCTGCACAGTGGGATAGCGGTCGGCGCTTTTTTTCTCCATGGCCTTGAGGATAACAAGCTCCAGCGCAATAGGCAGGAGTAAATTCAGTTGTGTCGGAGCGGTTGGCTTTTCTGTTAGACGCTGCTCCATGAGAGCGAATGTGGGAGCCGAAAATGGTACGCGACCCGTCAGCAACTCGTAGGCGATGCAGCCCAGGGTGTATTGATCGCTGCTCTTATTCATCCACCCCTCAAACTGTTCGGGCGCCATATAGGGGTAGCCAGCGGCCGGATAAGCATCCTGACTGCTCAGCAACTCTGTCACGCTGTCGATCCTGAAATCCGTGAGCAGTACCTCGTGGCCTGCGCGGAGCATAACATTCTCTGGCTTGAGATGAGCGTGCACAATATTACGCTGGTGAGCATAGTGGAGGGCCTGCCCGACCTGCGTGAGAATGGTTACGGCCTCCTGCAGTGGTAGAATGTGACCGGGTTGATTGCGTAGGCGCTCGCGTAATGAATTGCCCGCTACAAACTCTGTTACCAGGTAGGGAACATCGCCATTCAGGCCGGCATCTAATAGTGCCAGCAGGTGGGGGTGGCTCAGTCTTTTATGCAGTTGAACTTCCTTAAGAAATTGCTCGCGCCTGTCTTGCGAGAGATGGATGGTATGAAAAATTTTAAAGGCCACGAACGCATACTTGAGGTCGAGGCGCTCGGCTTGATATGTTTTACTGACAGGGCTACTGCTGCCAAGCTGTTTGACAATGCGGTAGTTGCCGATTTGTTTGTCGACATACCTATCTTTATCTAACACGATAATTGCCTCAGAGTGATGAAGATGAAGATTAAATGACTGGAAGCAGTATAGCCAGGTACAAATACATATGTCAAACAGATAAGGCATATGGTACGGGAAGACGGACCACTTGTTAAGCACGTGTCCCCATGAAAGTTATGCTGGTGGTCGCTATCTCTTTGACACCATTGAAGGGCGTGAAATGTTACCCGGGCCTGCTGGATCTGGGGAACCAGACTGGAGGCGCATCATGCTTAATGTTAATTACGCATATAACCCATCGTGCGCCTACAATTATCGCTGGCTGTGCCCGCTGTCCAAAGAGGATTGTCGCCGCTTTCAGAAAGCCCCTGCAAGCCGGACAGCGCGGATCGATCTCGCCCGCGTCTACCCGCATCTGAAGCTCATGCATGGACGAGCGCCTGCCGCACAGTGTACATGCCGCGGCCCGGGAAGTGCCATGCAGTTCAACGACATTTTCAGGCGCATTGCCGGCCTGCAGGTGTAAACCATCAAAATTCTGGGTGATGAGCCCTGCCAGCCTACCTGCGCGCTCCAGGGCGGTCAGCGCGTAATGCGCTGCGTTTGGCCGCGCTGTCTGCACCAGCGCTGAAAGGTTACGGCGCGTTTGCCAGTACTGCTGGCGTGCCTCTGCCCTGCTGATGAAATCGCGATAGTTCACGGGGGGAGCCTCGCGCCAGATAGAGCCAGGGCTGCGAAAGTCGGGAATACCGGACTCCGTGCTGATACCCGCCCCCGTCAGCGCGACTATCTGCCCGGCGTAGTGTAACAGTTCAGCGGCATCTGCGACAAGCTCTGTAAGCGTTAGCGTAGTCAAGTGGTTGAGTTCACAGATAGAATGTGAAAGGCAACATACACATGCTAAACGTGATATCATGTACGTACACGGGCCTGCGGGCTAACGCAGCTTGTATTTCTCTGCGTTCGTGGATATGATCATTTGCCAGGTATATCCCTTGTCGACTTGCTTGCATTTGTGGGGAAGAACTACTATAAAATAGGTGTACATTCAGTTCAGATCGTCGCGGCTACTTGGCATGGATATAGCGTATAACGTGTACAGATAGAGTTTACTCGCTCAAGGGAATGTCATCTTTGCAAGATACACATAAAGAACCGACCGTCTCGGAGAAGGCAACACCTGAGCCACTGTTTGAGAATCACTTCAGCATTGATGATATACTGGTTTTCGATGATGCTACGCTACGCTGTTTATTCAGCTCGGGCAGCTTTGGTCTCACGCTCGCCGACCTGGCTGTAAGCATGCAAGCGGCTTCAGGGGTGTTAGTCCGGCGTGTCAGGCGCAGCCTGGCAGCGCAACAACGCGCCTATTTTATGCAGCAGCTGCGAGAACCTCACACGCCTGAGCAGGTGGCAGCTGCTCGTAAGCGTGTACTTGATGAACTTTTCTGGGAACTCACCTACTGGAGGACCCCTGAATTGTATGAGGAACTGACGGAGGGTGAACGACTGCATCCAGGCATCTTCCACGACCTGGAGCCCGACCTGCGCGGCAAGGTGGTGCTCGATGCCGGCGCTGGCAGTGGACGTGCCTCATTTGAAAGCGTTCGCCATGGAGCCAGGCTTGTCTATGCGGTAGAGCCATCACCTGGGCTGCTGCACATTCTGGAGCGGAAGGTAGCTAACCAGCCGAGCAGCAGTCGGATCGTCCCTTACCGGGGGCGCTTCGACGCCATACCTCTCCAGGATGCCAGCGTGGATATTGCGCTTTCCTGCTCAGCATTCACCGCCGAGCCTGAACAGGGAGGCGAGCCTGGATTGGCCGAAATGCGGCGTGTGACCAGGCCGGGCGGCAAAATAGTGCTGATCTGGCCGCGCCAGGAGGATTACGCCTGGTTGAGCGAGCATGGTTTCCGCTACGTTGCCTTGCCGCTGCACCACGAGATGCGGGTGCAATTTCGCTCGCTGCAGAGCGCCCTGCGCTGCGCGCGCCGCTTCTACGCCCATAACCGGGCCGTGCTTCACTATATTGTGCGGCGCAGGCGGCCAGAGGTGCCTTTCTCCGTCATAGGTCTGAATCCACCGCGTGATTACTGTTGGCTGAGCGTTGAATAGCGCGGAGGGCAAAGTAGCTTTTTGTCCTCGCAATTACGTATTATGGGAAAGGACGGGCAAATATGTCTATCAATGTAGTGCCTGGTGGTCAGAGAAGCTGGACTGAGACTCCGCCGATCGATCCACCCGTGAGAAACATCGTTGGCGAACTGGTTGAAAATCAGACATGGCTCGATACACTCGCTACCCCCTTCCAGAACTGGCTGGCAAAGGCATTCGGCAAGCAGGGTGATCCTCAATACGTCGCCAAGGACATCCTGAATGGGACCTGGCTTGGGCACCCCCTCCATCCCGTGCTGGTATCCTTACCCCTTGGGGCCTGGAGCGCGACCGCGCTATGTGACCTTATCGCTCTGAGCAGCGAGGATCCCGGCATGGCGCTTGCCGCCGACGTTACCCTGGCGATTGGCCTGGCAGGTGCGTTCGGCTCAGCTGTTACAGGCATCACTCAATGGAGCGATATTGATAGCACTGATCGCCGCGTGGGCTTGTTGCACGGACTACTCAATGGCGGGGCCACTGTCCTGAACTCGGCCTCCGCGCTTCTGCGCCTGAGCGGCCAGCGCCGCACAGCCGTTGCACTCTCCACGACCGGCTATCTTGTCTCTCTTTTCTCGGCCTACCTGGGGGGCGAGCTCGTGTATGGTAAAGGGATTGGCGTAAATCACGTGGCTTTCGAAGGCGGTTCGGACGAATTTGTGCCCGTGTTGAAGGCGCAGGACCTGCAGGAAGGCAAGCTGACACGCGTTGATGCTGCGGGCATCCCGGCCGTATTGCTGCGCCAGGGCAAAACAATTTTTGCCATTGCCGCCACCTGTTCACACCTGGGCGGCCCGCTTGCTGAGGGGACGCTAGAAGATGGCGTAGTCCAGTGCCCATGGCATGGCTCTTGTTTCCGCATGAGTGATGGGAGCATTGTGCACGGGCCCGCGACCTACGCGCAACCTACTTTTGCTGTGCGTGTGCGCAATGGTGACATTGAACTTCGCCGTCTCGAGCACGCCTGATATATACCAGCCACGGCCAGCAGAGGCATGCCTCTGCTGGCTTTGCTTTTGGTAAGCCTCCAGGATGATGGGCGCCGCCTGGATTTTCAGGGCTATATGGCCAGCAGGTCGAGCTGTGTATGGTATAGTAGGGTAGATTTTCCGTGCGCGTAGGCAAAACCTGGTGAGGTGTTGAGTTGCGCGAGGCACGGAGCTATCAACACATTTTACTCGTCAATATCATGTTGGACGTAGGATATATTCTGAGGGGAGAGTAGTTTATGCTTGATCTCGCGGCACCTATCAAAGAAGTGACGGTATATGCTGACCGTGCCCTGGTTACTCGCAGCGGCAGGCTCAACCTCGCGGCCGGCGAGCACGAAGTACGCATCAATGATCTACCCCAGTTTATGCGCGATTCTCTGCGCGCTGCCGGTCGAGGGCCGCAGGGCACGCGCATCCTTACTGTTGATATCACCACCGCCTTTTATAGTCATCCCCCCGAGGCTGAACTGGTGACGCTCAGCACTGAGCTGGATCAGCTCCAGCAGAGAAAACAATTGTTTGAGGCGCGTCAGTCCGTCCTCAATGATCGCCGCAAGTGGCTGCGCGCACTCGGGGAGCAATCGCGGGATTTTGCCAGGGGGTTAGCCCAGGGGCAGATGAAGCCACAGGACTGTGCCGATTTCTTTCGTTTCACGGCCGAGCAGGCTTTACAGGATGCGGAAGCGGCCCAGGCCCTTGAAGTACAGCTGAAGGATGTCCAGCTTGATATCGACGCGAAGGAGCGCGAGCTGGCCCGGCGACAGGGCCAGCTCCAACCAGATCGCCTGGCAGCGCTCATTGTGGTGGCCCTGGCTGAGGCGGGTGACCTGGAGCTGGAAATATCCTATCTCGTAAGCGAAGCCTCCTGGCACCCGCACTATGATGTGCGCGTGCATATGGCTGATGACCAGAATGAAGGTGATGTCGAACTGACCTACAATGGCGTCGTACTGCAGTCCAGTGGTGAGCGCTGGGAAAATATCGCGCTCTCGCTCTCCACCGCGCGTCCCAGCCAGGCCGCCATCCTGCCGGAGCTAGAACCATGGTACCTCAACATCTATACAGCGCGACCTGTAGCCCCCATGTATGCGCAGGCCGGGGCGCTCCCTGCTCAGGGCAGGCTGAGAACCATGAAGGCCGTGTCGTCAAACCAGGCCATGCACTCGCCTGGCGCGATGCTTACTGAAGAAGAAACGACCGGGTTCTCTGAGCCTGAAGCAGTGGTGGTAGCCGCCAATGTGGCCACCGCCAGCGTCGAACAGAGCGGCACCGCCCTTATCTTTCGCGTCGGTCGCTCTGTGGATATCCCCTCGGATGGCTCGCCTCACAAGACGACCATAGCACGCGATAATCTTCCATGTAACTTCGACTATGTGAGCGCTCCTGCTATAGAAGAAAATGTCCACCTGCGTGCTACCATCTCAAATACGACCGAGCGCGTGCTCCTGGGCGGTGAAGCCAGCATCTTTCTAAGTGGTGAATATGTCGGAACCACGGCCGTAAAAACGACGGCCCCCACAGAAAAATTTAAGATCTTCCTGGGCATCGACGATGGCATTAAGGTCAAACGCGAATTGATCGAACGCGCGGTTGACAAGGGCATGCTTTTGCAAGGAGGCATTCGTCGTACGGTCTTTACGTACCACCTGCTGGTGCATAACTATGCCTCAGCCCCTCGCCACGTCGTCATACGTGATCGCTTGCCTGTTGCACAGCATGAACGTATCAAGGTCAGGGTATTAAGCATTCAACCCCTGCCTGCTGAGCGTACTAAACTCGAATTGTTGACGTGGAAACTCAACCTGGCGGCCGGCGCCGAACAGCAGATCGAGTATCGTTTTGGCGTTGAGCAGCCTCAGGACGTGACAGTCACAGGGCTTGCTTGAAAATCCTGCCTGCGGCATCTAACTCGTCTCGGCGAAGTAGGAAGCCTGTCTCTGCAGCTCTTCAAAGGCATCGTGCCAGGCGTGCGCAAACCACCGGCGGGCCTCTTCCCAGTCCGGGCTGCGCCGCCAGCCTGAATGCAGGAGGTAAACGTCGGTAGAGGCCGTGAAGAGCTCGTCGGTTGGGATGAAGCAGACCGTTACATGCGTCAGGGGATCGACACTGTTCATCAAGCGCTCGAAGCGCTCTGGCCCTTTCCACTCAAAGGCCAGCAACTTACCGTGCGCGATCGCCGTCACTTTACAGCCCGAGGTGCCAGTATGCTCGCGGCCTGCAAGCTCCCAGGTCAACTCATACTTGCCCCCGACGACCGCTTCGACATCGGCCTGGCTCGCAAGCCAGGTTTCGAGGCACTCGTTGACGGTGAACATTTCAAAGGCACGTGTAGTTGAACAATGCAGCCGGGTGGATAGTGCAATGATTTTGTCCATAATGCCCCCTTTCTCCTGTCGTATCCTGCCTGTAGAAATACTATGGTGTACTAGATCGCCTCGAGCTGTGTTCAGCGACGTGGATCATTTCTTGTATGCATTCCAATTGTTGCCCCTGAAAGCGGTAATCACTGGCGGGTGGTGGGCTATTTATGCTGCTGCTGGATTTTCTTATTGTGGCGCGTGTATTCTGCGAAACTTATTTAACCGTGTAAGTATGCAGATACCCGCCAAATATTCGCGAAAATAGAGGTTTTATCATGCAATAATCACATGCGCATATTGCGCCAGATCGTCGAACATCCCATGGGAATCTCGCCATAGCGAGTATGCGAGTAGCAAGAAGCGCTGCGGCGCTTGCTACTCAATGCTGGAATGCTTTGAGAGCAGGAACTCGCTGAAATTCGCCACGCTCTCGATATCACCCTCGGTGAGCATGTTGACCATCTTCTTGATCACAAGGCGGCGCGGCTGGTTCGGTGTGACTGGCAGCGTAAAGCCAATGGAGTTGGTCATTTGAGGCAGGTGCTTCATGCGCTCGTAGCGTATCTCTTCCGCCATGAGCTCCAATACATCCGCCATATCAAGTTCCATGGCGCCGGCCAGGCTCTCAAGGACCTTGGCCGAGGGATACTTCTGGCCCCGTTCAATCTCCCCTACATAGATCTCTGATAGGCCCGCTTTATCTCCAAGCTCCTTGATCGTCAGGTGGCGATCCTGGCGCTCACGCCGTATGACGCGTCCAATGACTTCCTGTAAATCTACTTGCTCGCGCGGAGTATCTTCCACGTTCTGCTCCTTCTACCTATGCTGACGGCATAGGTTTTCGCGTTAATATGCTCATAGCATATAAAATCTCTTTAAGTATACGCTAACAGCATGGTATATTCAAGGAGAAAGAAGGCACATGTACAGTAAAGGAGAAAAAAATACATGACCCTGGTATTATCATTTCACCACCGTATGAGTGGACAAGCTGATGTCCAACCAGCACCGCCTATGCCCATGGTCTACGAAGATGTACCTCTGCGGCCGGCCCGCTGGGAGTATCAGGTTCTGACCATCGACGTGCGCGAGCAGGACTTGCCCGATGCTGATGTGTTGAACAGGCTGGGCAAGGAGGGCTGGTTACTGATCAGCGTCGTTGAGCAGCACAGGCAGGCGAGTACCTCACTTGTGCACTACTACTTTGTCCGCCTGAAGATGGATTAATGAGGAGAATAAGCATGGCATCGAGTTTGTTTGTACCAACCGTCATCGAAAGTACTGGCCGCGGTGAACGCGCCTATGACATCTTTTCCCGCCTGCTGCGGGAGCGTATTATCATGGTCAACGGGCAGGTTGAAGATACCATGGCGAATCTCGTGGTGGCTCAGCTCCTGTTCCTGGCCGCCGAAAATAGCGAGCGCGAGATCAACGTCTACATCAACTCTCCAGGGGGGCAGGTCACGGCTGGCCTGGCGATTTATGATACGATGCGCAGCCTTCCCTGCCCGGTTGCGACGACCTGCGTAGGTTTTGCGGCGAGTTTTGGCGGCATCCTGCTTATGGCCGGTGACAAAGGCCTGCGGCGCGCGCTGCCTCACGCGCGTATACATATTCATCAGCCGCTGATTCCCGGCGGTATCGGCGGACAGGCTACCGATATTGATATCCAGGCGCGTGAGATCCTGCATACACGCGATGTACTCAACGAGATCATCCAGCACCATACCGGCCAATCCCTGGAGAGCATCAAACGGGATACAGACCGCGATTTCTTCATGAGCCCTGAGGAGGCGATCACATACGGCATCATCGATGAAGTGCTGCCCCTCGCCGCAAAATAGTTGCAAACGCTCGGGCGACCAGAGAGGAAGTCACCTTGTCGGCGGGCTGAACGCAAGGAAATAAAGGAAATATAAGATGGGCGGGGAGTACGAGAATGTACTGCCCTACCCATCTTACTTTGCGGCTTCGATGCGTACATAATCCAGTTCGAACCACTGCGGACCGCTTGTCACTGTGCCAAAGCGAAATGCGCCGCGCGGGGTCACGACGGCATACTGATTATCGAGCCAGGCCACAAAGCCGAGGGGGCGGGCTGGCGGCTGCGGAGCCTGCAGGACAGCCTGACCATCCACCCAGAAGCGCGCCTCCGCCTGACGCCACTCTAAGACGTAGGTATGCCAGCTCTCCATCTTCACAGGCAGCATTGCCTCCTGTGCTCCAGTTAGTGTGGAGATCCAGCGTTGGGCGGCTTGTGTTTGTCCTGATATCCGCGCCCACGCGGTCGTGATGCCCAGGGGGAGAGCAGATGCCAGTGCGGCTAAGCGCATACTATGTACCACCTGGGCCTTCCAGCCCCAGCCAGGCGTATGTGGTACAAGAGACATATTCGATGGTGGAGACGCGTAAAAGAACCACACCGCCTCTGGCAGCAAAAGAGGGTCGCCACGCACCGAAAAAGGGTAGTTCCAAAAGCCAAAGCCCGCGGTTCCCCGCAGCATAGCCGCGCTCGCAAGCGTCTCGTTTCCGCTTGCGGCCGGCAGTGAAGAACGCGCACGTACCTCCATACGCAGTGGAGGCCGCCAGGGAAAAGCCGAGCGTTGACGTTTCCCATAGTCATCGATCTGCGCATTCACATATTCGCCCTGGCGCGCAGCCTGGTACTCCATGCGCAGGGTTGAGTCCACGATGCGCAGTGAACCATTACCGATACATGTCTGTGTCCAATATGGTTCGATGGGCCCGCTGAAATCCTCAAGCATTGAAAAAACGCCGCCGGGCTTCTGGTTTAGCCTCCACTACAGCGCCGCGGCCTCCTGCAACAGCTCTCTCTCTAGCTCTCGCCATACTATCTCCTCGGCCTGAATATTGTTGACGGGCCGTTTGTTCCTGGCTGCTTCAACCATTGTCTGGGCAACACGTATACGAAAGTCAGCAAAGTGTTGCTTCTGCATTTCCTGGTCAGGCATCATGCGCAGCTCGATTGCGCCTGGTTCGTAAAAATCCTCCGGTTCAAAAGCCAGCGCCAGTAGATCGGCGTATTGTTCAATCAGCGCAAGCCGCTCCAGAGACAGGAAGTAGTTGTGCTGGGTACTCGAAACAAGCAGGCAGCCTGCAATGCGGCCCGCGAAGAGGATGGGATGGACCGCCGCGCTTTTTTCATACTCGACCTTGTGCGCTGGGATGAGATTCTGCGGGTCGTCGACGTTCTGGTTGGCAGCGGGGCGGCACACCGTGACGACGAAGCCACATAAAGACTCGGCCCCCAAAAACATAGCTTTCTGCTCAAGATTCCCTGCCCAGGGGAGTGTCCCGATGCCAACGCTTTCGCGCAGGCTATGGACCTTTTTATCACTATCTGAGGGTACCATGCAGCGCACAACGTTGATGGCCATCCCCAGGCGCTCGGGGTCAAGCTGCCCGATAGCCTGTTGTAGAATCAAATTGCTAATAGACCAGAAGCGCATGTTCGCTATGGTGGAGGCGCGAGCAGCGAATATGCGCGTGTAGAACTGGGAGGGAATCTCCTGCAGGGAACTATCAAGGATCGCGTTAGTGAATTCTTCAAAGCCCTCCTCTTGTCTGATGAGATCAAGAAAGCGCTCACGGTGCTGAGGCAAAGCATTGAGTAAATTACGCAGGTTTTGTGGGCGCGGGTCCGATTCCTGGTTTATCCAGCGTGTCAGGGTAATTTCTCGCACGCCCAGTAGCTCGGAAATGCGTAACTTCTCACGGGGATCGCTGATGATACTCTTTAGCAGATCCCGCCAGGTTTCGGATTCGGTTTGCTGCATGTTCTTAACTCTACTGCTAAAACCACTTTTTCTGCTCTATCTTAACAGCTTGCGCTGTGAGCGTCAACGTATAAAGAAGTGACGAAGCTTAGCCAGACGAAGAGGAGAGCTAATGCCCTGCTCAGCGTTTGCCGCGCGCCTCGCGCAGCAGTGTCGCGCTTAATACGGCGAGCACCGCAATGACCAGGATAAAACCGGAGGCCACGCGTAGAGGCGCCAGCGCAGCTACGTTATAGATGAGCGCCAGGATCAATATGGCGATGATCACCCCGCTAAGAATAATCATATCTCCCACGATAAAATCGTAGACGGCCTTGATCGCCTTCAATGAAGTACCTCCTGCTCCGGTACAGGGGCGGCTGTTTCCACGACGGCCGGCCAACTCTGCCGATATGACTTGAGAATGGTCACCAGGACCAGGGTTGCAAGCAGGTAGATGGCGGCCAGTGCCAGCAGGAATGCATCGGTATAAGGCCACACGACGCCAAAGCCTTCGCCTGCCCAGAAGGTCCCAAAGGTAGTCAACATGACGCCAACGACAAACTTCAGTGTATTCTCGGGCACCTTTGTCAGAGGTGCTCGTACGAGTAGCCCGGCGAGAATTACCAGGATGCCTGCAACGACTGCCCCAATGGCCGCCGACCCGATGCCGCAGGTTGTCGAACAGGTGCTGGTGGTCGCGCTACTGCCAAAGGTGATCACGATAAATGCGACCTCCAGGCCCTCGAGCAGGACCGATTTATAGGACAACGCGATACCGAAGGGCTCAAAACGCGGTGCGATGACTTTGCCGCGGGCGCGCAGCTCGGCCCTGTTCTCCTCGAAGATGGCCTCTTCATCATGCAGTGCCTTCAGGCCGCTGTAGCGCAAGATGGCCTTCTTGAGCCATTTTAATCCAAAAAGAATGAGGATAATGCCTACGGCCAGGCGTAGAATGTCAATAGGTACAAACTGTACCAATGCTACCCCCAGCGTCGCTACAAGCAGTGCGAGGGTCGCCGCGGCGGCGAAGGCTCCTACCAGGGAACTACGCCAGTTAATGCTTACACCAACTACCAGGACAATGGTGAATGCCTCAACAAATTCAACTGCCGAGGCCAGAAATGTAGCCGCTAGTATAGCCCATTGCACGTAGTGAAACTCCTATTTGTCATAGAGATATGCAAAGTATGACAGCGCGGTCATAGCGCACCGCCACCACCTGTAGCACTGCTGCCCGCCAGGCGATAAGCGCAGGTATACCTGTTATGCCCCTGCTCGAGTCGCCACGACCTGCAACCATGTCCGCGGCACCTCCCTCAGCCCCATTTCCTGGCCTACCTGGTAGACGGCCTTCTCCAGGGCGATGGCGGCCAGGGCCAGGGGGGCGCCTGGCAGCGCGCCCTCGATAAAAAGCCAGTACTGGGCCAGGTCACGCCAGGCATCGAGGGAGACGCATACATTTTCGCAGTGGGTCTCGACACTGCTGAAACCAGCCTCTTTGAGCGTCTGGGTATAGCCTGCGGGTGTAAGCCATTGCATCGCCATGGCTTTCGCCTCGCGTGATAGGCGTATTTCCGGATGCTCCTTGCGCAATAAACGCACGGCTCGCATGGTCCAGAGCTGGTAAAAGCGTTCAGTTCCCGCAACGTATGTCCCGTCATAAAAGGCGCTGTTACAGGCAAAAATACCACCGGGAGCCAGAATGGTAGCCATCTGCTGAAAGGCTGAAAGTTTGTCGGGGACAAGGTGAATAGCATTGCAGAAGAACGCCGCGTCAGCATTTTGCACGATTGTGGGTAGATCCTCGGCCTCTCCCTGGATAAAATCAGCCTGTATACCCTGCTTCTTCATGCTTTTCTGCGCGCTGCGCAGAGCATCCGCAGAAGGGTCTACGCCGATGAGATAGGCCGATCTACTTCTGTGCGCCAGTTCATGCGCGATGAGCCGGGTGATTGCGCCTGTGCCGCAGGCCATGTCCACAATCGTAAGAGGAACATCTGCTGGGCGCGCTTCCAGGTGTGCCAGAGCCTGGCGCACCAGGGAGCGATTGACATCTGTATAGAATGGGTGAGCAGCAAATGCCTCATACGTGAACTTGTTCGTTTCTTCTGTTTCCAATAATCCCATAGGGAGAGCCTCCTGAAGCATTGACTATAAGCTAACGTTTTAGAGAGATTCTGCCCCCCTTTTGTTTCATGCCTTATACCCATAGTCAATCGTTCAGAAACGCTTCCGCTGCGCTCAGTTGAGCGCAGCGGAAGTCAGCAGCAATGCCAGGAAATATTAAATATGGATCGTCATGCCGCCATCAATACACAGCACTTGCCCGGTAATGTAGCCCGCTTCGGGCGAACAGAGAAAACTAATGGCGGCGGCCACCTCTTCGGCGCTGCCAAAACGGCCAAGTGGTGTCGAATCAAGAATATACTTCCGCTGTTGCTCGCTCAATTTTGAGGTCAGTTCGGTTGGTATAAAGCCTGGTGCAATCACATTGGCCGTAATATTGCGCATCGCCATCTCACGTGCCGTGCTGAGGGTTAAGGCAATAATGGCTGCCTTCGAGGCGCCGTAGTTGGCCTGGCCCGCTGAACCCAGCACACCGGCTACCGAGGAAACATTCACGATGCGCCCCCAGCGCGCCTTCATCATGCCACGCAGCGCCGCTTTCGTACACAGGAATGCCGAACGCAGGTTGCTATCCAGCACATGTTCAAAGTCCGCGAGTGACATCTGTAAAATCAGTTTGTCGCGGGTGGTCCCCGCGTTGTTGACGAGTATCGAGATTGGCCCAAAGGCCGCGTTTGCCTCGCTGAAAAGGCGTGTCACCTCTTCCTCCTGGCTCACATCAGCCTGAACCGCTATGCATCGTCTGCCAAGCGCCTCGATGCTGGCCCTGGCCTCCTGAGCCGCTTGAGTGTTGCTACGATAATTAATAATGATATCAGCGCCAGATCTGGCCAGTCTCTGTGCCGTCGCTCGACCTATACCCTGGCCACTGCCCGTAACGAGGGCTACCTTTCCCGCCAGTGGCAATTGCTGTTCATCAATCATTCTGCTCTCCTTAGAGTTCCTCTCATCCCCGCGCTGCCATAGCTGCTAGTATAGCACACTTACAGCCCTCGGCAGAGAAATACGTTGTTTCTCTTGCTATGCATGAATTACCACTTTTGGGCGTGTGCGGGCTGCGTCTATTATTCGTTGCTTGATGTGCCACATTTAGTTAGTAAGAACACTCCGACTTTTCTGCGAGTGGACTCCATGCGATTGAGATACAGTGTTGACTCAGCTTACACAGTCGGCCGCCCGTAAGCACTGGTCCTCTCCCTCCCTATGGTCCCTGCTTGTGACAGGCGCCCAGCAGTGGCCGGGAGTCTCGGTCGTCGTGCCGGCGCGTAACGAGGCTGCAAATCTCCCGCGTTTGCTGGCGTCGCTTGCTGCGCAGGACTATCCTCTGTTTGAGGTGTTCGTGGTTGATGACGCCTCAACTGATGCCACGACCTGCATCGCGCGCGAATATACGCTTTGCAGCTGGGCGTGCGCCTGCTGCAAAGCGCAGGGATTTCTCTTCATCGCCCTCAACTCCATGCTGCGTGGGTGCACGATAGCCTGGAAAGGACGCCGTTATCACTTCAATCAGAGCTGAAGCTGCCCTTGTTAAGGTGTGCCGTTATAGTCTGGCCTGGGAGGGGCTGCATCAAATGCTTCAGGCCGACTTTCTCCTGGTGGGCCGGCTGCCTGTGACGCCTCAACGCCGGGCTGTGCTTCCTCTCTCTTCAAGTCCTCTGGATAAGGCGTGACGGGCGGCGCTGCAGCGAGCAAGCCATTCGTTTTTTCACTTGACGCTACGACGGGTATCTTCCGCGTTTCATCTGTACCGCGGGCAGCGCCTGCCTCTACGGGCTTCCCCTGGGGACCGCCGCTAGCAAATAGCGGGTCAAGCTGCGTTGTATGATCATACACGGCGGTGTTGATCTGCTCCGGCGTGAGGTTGCGCGCTCCAAGCAGGTTGGCGCCGAACAGGATGGCTGCTCGTAGGTCGGCTACGAGGAGGTTGGCTCCCTTCAGGTTTGAGCCGCGCAAATCGGCTCCAGTCAGATTTGCCCCGGACAGGTCGGCGCCCTCAAGCTGCGCCCCTGTGAGCACAGCGCCCCCGAGGTCGGCCATAAAGAAATTGGCATGTGCCAGCTCCGCATTGCGCAGGTCGGCATGTGCCATGTAGCGATGCGATAAATCTCGCCCGGAGAGCTTACTTGCCTGCAACTGCGGCGGCCGCCAGCTGGCGGGTAAAGGCTGAAGCGGATCTGTCAGCGGAGACACCGGCGCCTCTTCAATTCTGGGCAGGTGAGCAAGCTCACTTTGCATGTGCATTTGCGCTTCGATCGCGGCATGCCGATTTTGCAGATCCTCCAGACGCTGCTTATCTCCTGCCTCCCAGGTATTCCACGCCTGCTGAAGCTGCTGAAGCTGCTGGTTCAGCTGCGCCTCCAGCTGTGTCAGCTGCTTTGTCTGTTTGCGTTCCCAGTCCTGCTGCTGGCTCTCATGGGCGCGTTCCCATGCTATCTGTTGTTTTTGTATCCTATTCAAATAGCCCCTGTAGATACCCAGGGCTATGCAGGCTCCAAGTACGGCTGCTAGCAGGCTAATAATAAGCGTAACACCCATGATAATACTCCATCTGCACGTGCTTTCTGCTGTCGACGAAGGTAACATATATGCGTGTTAATCTATTTTCGTACAACGCGAAGCCCATGTCCAGGTAACGACAGTAAGGCAGGCTCCTAGACTGCTCTGCCAGAAAAGCATATAATGTGGATGTCTATGAACAAGCAACCTCGAGATGTTGCCTCTCTATAGCAATTGTACTTGATCTTGTCTAACTCAACTAGCCAGAGGTGTTTCCGCCATGAGTCAATATAATCATCCATCCCCCACGTCTTTTTTACTTGACGAGGAGAAGCGTCAATTGATCTTAACCTGGAGCGACGATCATGAAAGCATACACAGTTGGGAGAATCTGCGCTGGGCCTGCCCCTGTGCCTGGTGTGCAGGCGAAGGCGGTCAACCTGGCATGCTGCAGAACAGGCAGAGCCTGAGCCAGGAAGAGACCACGCTGGTAGATCTCCAGCCTGTTGGCCGCTATGGCTTAACGCCAGTCTGGGAGGATGGTCACAAAACTGGCATCTATACCTATGAGAAACTGCGCGCCGCTTGTGAGTGCGACGAGTGCCGCTCACGCTGATCAGATAGATCTAATATGCCAGTCATCCACTGAATGTTAGCGTTGTCATTAGCAAACGTTATAATATTAAATACAAAGAAAAGCTCGCCTTCCCGGGCATATAAAGGCCTGGGAGGGCATACTACATTAAATGGAGTGATGCTATGGCTACGAATGGTGTCAATACTCACCTATCCGCTACAAATGGGGATCAGCGTCGCTTTGCCTGGCTGCTTTCTAGTATTGCCCTGCGTATGCTCATTGCCTTTATCATCAGTTTTATGATTTTCCTGGCTTTCTTTGTCAGTAGCGTCGTCTCTCGTTAATACTCCGCTAATGCTTTTCTTCGAAACGTACACCATAGTGGCCACTCAGGAAATCATACATGTGGTCAGTGAAATGGTTGGGGTCGATAAGGCCCCGGTTTTCGGCTTTGATCTCTGAGAGCTGAAGCGTCAGACTGACATCGCCGTTATAGTATGCTTTGCGAAGTCCTCGTGTCAAACGTTGTAGCGTCGCGAGGACACTGCCGTCGTGAAGCGGGCATTTTGCTTTTTTTGTTGCAACATGTTATGCTTCGCACAGCATCTGCACTGTCTCTTTTATTAGCACGACTACGTGTATGATGGGAAGAGGTCCCGTTGACTCCCAATGACTGCTGTCATTGCGACGTGGACATTAAGCGAAGCTCACTAAATGTAAAAGGCAGCCGCGTGCTACCAGAGCGAAAAGGAGTTACTGTAATGGCGCGTGTCCAATTCGAGCATGTCTACAAGCGTTTTAACAAAGTTGAGGTGGTGCACGACATCAACCTCGACATCCACGACAAGGAATTCCTCGTCCTGGTTGGTCCCTCTGGCTGTGGCAAAAGTACTTGCCTGCGTATGGTAGCTGGTCTGGAAGAATTATCCGAAGGTGACATCCGTATCGGCGACAAGCTCGTCAATGGCGTACCTCCCAAAGATCGCGATATTGCCATGGTTTTCCAGAACTATGCCCTCTACCCCCATATGAGTGTGTTTGATAACATGGCCTTCAGCCTGAAGCTGCGCCACTTCCCCAAGGATCAGATCAAGAAACGCGTGGAAGAAGCCGCCTCTATTCTTAACCTGGACCAGTTCCTCAAACGCAAACCCAAGGAGCTTTCCGGTGGCCAGCGCCAGCGCGTTGCCCTTGGCCGAGCCATCGTACGTGAGCCACAGGTCTTCCTGATGGATGAACCACTCTCGAACCTGGACGCGAAGCTGCGCGTCGAGACACGCTCCAACATTACCAAGCTGCACCAGCGCATTCAGACGACGGTCATCTACGTCACCCACGACCAGACGGAGGCCATGACCATGGGTAGCCGTATCGCCGTCCTCAATGGAGGCCTCATCCAGCAGCTAGGCGCGCCGCAAGAGCTCTATGACCATCCTTCTAACCTCTTTGTCGCGGGCTTCATCGGGTCGCCGGCCATAAATCTCTTCCCCAACGCCAAGGTCGTCAGTGACGGCGATAACACAAAAATCGTGCTTGAAGGCGTCGGCCGGGTGCAGGTGCCTCCTCGGTATATTGAAGCGGCACGTTCGGCGGCTGGCAAAAATCTGACCTTTGGCATCCGGCCGGAGCACCTGGAAGACGTAAAGCTTATCACCTCAGAGGATCGCGAGGCATCCGTGATTGAGGCCCCCGTTGACGTCATAGAACACCTCGGTAATGAAATACTGGTCTATATGACCGTGAGCGGCAAACAGGTCGTCGCTCGTCTCAACCCGCGCTCCGACGCGCATACCGGTGGTAAAGTCAGGCTTCATGTCGATAGCGATCAGATTCACCTGTTCAACACAGATACAACACAGGCCTACTTCTAATAGTATCCATAGTTGTGGAAAATAGAAGCTAAACAGAAGCGTCCCCCGGCCGGGGGATGCTTCTGTCGCTGTGAGGAGCCTGAGTACATTATTGCTGCTGGGGAGGCAGCGCCTGTGGCTCCTCATACTGCGGTTGGGCAGGTTGTGGCTGTTGCCCCTGCAGCAGAAACGCTAGTACGTTCTTGTCCCACAGGCATGATATGCTATTTCTAGCACGAGCATATCGACCAGGCGGCTATATTGTTGCGTCAAGACGAAATCGCCTTGCTCAAGCCAGTTGCATGTCAATACATGCCCGGCGGATAGCAAGCAGCGCCCCTGTGATCTCCTGTGCGCTGATGCCATAATGGGTGACCGCCCTGATAGTTCCCTCGCCTATGGTGCCCATCAGTACGCCGTGCTCACGCGCTCTTTCCAGGAAGTATAATGTGTCGGCATCGCTCAGGCGTCCCTGGCTACTACGTACGGAGAAGTTCACGATATTGGTCATTACGCGCGTAACATCAACCTCGATCTGGGGGTAATCCGCCAGCCCATCAGCCAGGAGCCTGCCATTTTCATGATCCTCCGCCAGGCGCTGCACCATCTGTTCGAGGGCTACAATGCCTGCCGCAGCCAGCACACCTGCCTGGCGCATTCCCCCGCCCAGCAATTTGCGCATGCGGTGCGCCCTGCTGATAAAGTCCCTGCTGCCTACCACCATTGACCCCACGGGGGCGCTCAGACCTTTGGAAAGACAGAACATCATGGAATTGACGCTGCGAGCCAGGGTACTTACGGGCACGTTCAGCGCGATGGCCGCGTTAAAGATGCGTGCGCCGTCCATGTGCACCTTTACCCCGTGTTCATGGGCCAGGCCGCTCAGCGTTTCGATCTGCTCCGTATTCAAAACGGCGCCGCCACAGCGGTTGTGCGTATTTTCAATGCAGAGCAGTGCTGTGGGCGCGCTATGCTCATCGCTGCCATCGGAGATACCAAGCCTGATCTGCTCGCTGTCGGGCAGGCCATTGGGCGCTGTGTTGACGACCCACATTGGCGCTCCTCCCAGCGTTGAGGCTCCTCCAACCTCGTAGCGATAGATGTGTGACTGGTCTCCTACGATCACCGCCTGACCTCGACCGGCGTGTGACAGGACCGCAATCGCGTTGCCCATTGTGCCGCTGGGTACAAACAAAGCCGCCTCTTTGCCCGTGCGTTGCGCCGCTATTTCCTGCAGGCGGTTGATCGTCGGATCCTCTCCATACACGTCGTCACCCAGTTCCGCGCGATACATCGCTTCTCTCATCTGCGCGGAAGGTAATGTAACTGTATCACTGCGTAAATCAATAACCATCTTCTTTACCTCTCAAGCTTGCTGGTTGTACTTCATCTTGTGCCTGACCGGGACCGTGCGCGCAGCAATGACAGGGTCTACGGCAGAAGGAAGCCCTCTCCCAGGGTATCGCGGGGATCAAGCACCCACTCGCTGCTGCCGACGATAGATGCCTGGCCGCTTACTTCTGGCACAATGGCGGCATACTCCCCCACTGAGGTGTGCTCAACTACCCGCCCTTTGAAGACACTGCTGGCTCCCAGCAGGCTCTCGAAAGCGATGTCTTGCCCGCTGCGGATCTCACCTTTGGCGGTATGAAGCGCCAGGCGGGCCGAGACTCCCGTTCCTGTCGGTGAGCGATCCACCTCGGCGCTGGCAAAAACAGTGATGTTGCGGCTGTGATGAGCGGGGTGCTCGGGTGGGCCGGTCAAAATTGTCCCATAGAGAAAACCCAGCTCGGCAGCCAGCGGATGCTGCAGCTGCAACCTGTCGTTCACAGCCGCCTTGATGTCCTCGCCCGCCGCTATCAGCTGCTGTGTCTGTGCGGGTATGACCTGCAGGCCTACCCGCTCGGCGGGCAGGATTGCATAAAATGCACCGCCAAAGGCGACATCTAGCGCCAGACTACCGTAGCGAGGCAGGTCAACCTCCAGATCGCGCGCGTAGAGAAACGAAGGCACATTCAAAAACGATACACGCTCAACTCGCCCCCGCTCGGCAAGATGGGCTGTGGCGCGTACCAGGCCGGCGGGAGTATCGAGATTGACGGGCGTTTGCCTTCCCTGCGCTGGCAACGCACCGGTCTCTAACAGGACGGTGACCAGGCCGATAATGCCGTGGCCGCACATTGTGCTGAAGCCCTCATTGTGCATAAAGAGGACGCCCAGGTGGGCCTGCGCTGTGACCGCAGGCGTGATCAGACAGCCATACATGTTGTAGTGTCCACGCGGCTCCCACATGATTGCTCGGCGTAGATGATCAAAATGCTGGCGCGCATACTGGCGGCGCTCCAGTATCGTCTCCCCCACCAGTTCGGGCCAACCGCTGGTGACAATGCGCAGGGGCTCTCCCGCCGTGTGTGCATCGATGGTCGTAATAATTGTGCTTCCCTCGTTATAAGGCCGTGCGTTCCAGTCTAGCTGCATGGCTTTTCCTTTTACTCTCTTCTAATGCTCCGGGCCTGAAATGGCGCTTGCCTGCCTGGAGTACCCTCTCCGGGCACCCTGCCTGGGAGGCAGGTAATGAGGTAATGGGTAATAAGCGCACTCATCGTTCAAGGGACAGGCTGTGCAGCGCGGCCGCTGGGCGTGACATATTGCGCGGCCATGGCTGATCAGGTCGACATGCAAGGGATAGACCCACTCGGGAGGCGTAATCCTGGCAAAGATTGCGTGCGCCTGATCGGCCGATACCTTTGGTCCAATCAAGCCCAGACGTTGCGTTACCCGGTGCACGTGAGTGTCAATTGGCATAATAGCACGCCCCATATTAAACATGAGGACACACGCCGCCGTTTTCGGTCCCACCCCTGGAATACCTCGCAAGTATCGCAGGGCCTTCTCCGGTGTCCGTTCTACCATTTCGTCAAAAAGATACTCTGAGAGGGACTTTGTGCTTCCCCGTGTCTGTTGTTGTTCCGTTAAGGTAAAAAGCGCGTCTTGGATGCGCGGAGCCTTGATATTTGCCAGCCCGCCACTGCGTATAGCCTCCGCTACCTGATAAGTTGGAGCATCGCGTACAGCCTCCCACGTTGGGAACGTAGCCACCAATTGCTGATAGGCCCGCTCCGAATTGACATCTGATGTATGCTGTGAAAGAATTGTGCCAATAAGGCCAGCGAGCGGATCGTAGTCGGGTTCGTTGTGAGGTACCCCGTAGGTGGCAGTGAGCAATGTGTAGACCCGTGCCAGGTGAGCAGTTGGTGGCGTGGATGCTGTCATACAATGTTCCTATGTGCTATAGTTTTGCCGCGTATCCATATTCTACTCTTCTCAGCAGCGATCTTCAATACAATCGGCGCAAAAAATCACTCCCCATGCGGGGAGTGATTTTTTTGCGCGCTCAGCTAAGAACTCTGGCCTGGTTTATTGGTCCTTTTCACCTCCGGCTGGCCCATTACGTTCGCGCCTGGCTCAGTCAGGTTCTCTCTAACATTCTCTTTTGCTTCTGAGAGCGTCTCCGTTACCGATGCGTTGCTGTTCGTCGAGCTTGTAGGCAGCGAAACACCAAGGTTGTTGAGGCGCTCGCTCACGAGGCGACGCATTTCTTCTCCCCGCATGGGAGCTACAAGCAAGGCGATGGCGGCTCCTACGACCATCCCATTAAAAAAGCGGCCCACTATGCATCTTCCTTTCCTGATCCTGTATGCACAACAATCTGCTCTGCTCGCTGAAAAAAGCTACAATCTTCACTTTAATGCCAGTATACCTAATGATACAAGGCATTCGTGCTGATATGATATGATAGCTGGGTAGGTATAGGAGAACGAATGGGCATAAACGCCTCACCTCAATGAGCCAGAGATATGTAGTAACAAAGGAGCAAAAAGCGTAAGCATGTATGTAGATACATTTGTACAAACCTATCTGGATGCTCTTGCTTCAGAGCGACCGACGCCAGGAGGTGGTTCAGCCGCGGCCCTGAGTGGCGCGATGGGGGCGGCGCTCGCCAGTATGGTTGCGCGCCTGACCCTGGGCAAAGCCAAATATGTTGATGTGCAACCAGAGGTCGAGGGGCTATTGCAAAGCACTGAAAAACTACGTGCCCGCTTTCTGGAGCTCATGCAAGAGGATATTGATGCCTATGGCAAACTCTCGCAGAGTTACAAGCTGCCTCGCACTACACCCGAAGAGGTGAATGCTCACACTTTAGCCGTCCAGAAACAACTGTACGCGGCCGCGCTGGTGCCACTGGAGGTGGCTGAAAGCGCTTACCGGCTGGCGCGAAACTGCCTCAGGTTAGCAGAAATTGGTAATAGCAGCGTGCTAAGTGATATTGCCACGGGAGCGCTGCTCGCCTCAAGCGCTGGAGCGGGGGCCGCCTGGATCGTACGCGCCAATCTACGTGCGATGCAGGACCTTGAACTTGTCAATACACTGAGTGAGCGCCTGAGCACTGCTCTGGACGGACTCAACGAGTGCAGCCTGCAGATTACTGACATAGTAGGGAGTAGAGCGTGACGGCACTAATCCTTGATGGGCGCGCGATGGGAGCGCAGATCCGAGTAGAGTTGCGCGCAGAGATTAGCCGCTACATGCAGGAGCAGGGCAGGGCTCCCGGACTGGTTATTGTACGCGCCGGCGGCGATGCTGCTTCAGCTATGTATGGCAGAGCTATCTTGCGTATTGCCGATGATATTGGGGTGCGGGCCAGTTTAGAAGAGCTGCCTGCTCTGATTGCGCCCGATGAATTACACGCCCTGCTCATGCGCTTGAATATGGATGCCGACGTCCATGGCATCATTGTGCAGATGCCCCTGCCTGCCCACCTGTCGCAAAAAATGGTTGCTGATACTATCGCCGCCAGTAAAGACATCGATGGCATTAGCCCTCGCAGCGCAGGCAATCTCTTTTTAGGCCTTCCCAGCTTCCTGCCCTCGACGGCCGCTGCGGTGATGGAGATTCTTGAGCGCGCGCGCATAGCCCTTGCTGGCAAGCGAGCAGTCATCGTAGGGCGGAGTAACGTGGTTGGCAAACCGCTGGCGATGATGCTTTTGCAGAAAAATGCCACCGTGACCGTCTGCCACTCGCGTACCGTTGACCTGGCGAGTTATACCCGCCAGGCTGATGTGTTGATTGCCGCGGCAGGTCGCCCTCAAATGATCACAGCAGATATGGTACATCCTGACGCGGTTGTGATCGATGTAGGCATTAATGCTTTGCCCGCAGGGGGTATTGTAGGCGACGTCGATTTTGCCTCTGTGCGCGAAGTTGCCAGCGCGCTGACGCCGACGCCCGGCGGCATTGGCCCCCTTACCAATGTCATGCTTCTCAAACAATGTGTGCAGGCGGCATGGCGGGCGCGTGATCCCGACCTCACCGTGGATGCCGTGACAGGTAATTAGGCGCACCTGCGGCTAAATTTGAGGGAGGTGTTATGCAAGAGCCTGAGCAAAGATTGCCAGACCAGATCCAGGATGATAACCCCGTCGAAATCACCGATCTTGGCTTACCTGTTCCCGCCAGGCACAACCTATCCTTTGCTGTGGCTCAACGTCTCTTGCGCTGGCAGCGCTCATTAACCCGCAGGCAGGTCCGCCTGGCCATGGGTATAGGTATCCTGCTGCTGGTTTCGTCGGTACTGCTCTTCAGCGTGCATAGCGCTTTACAGGCCCCACTGCACGCACAGAAGAGCGCTACCTCGTTCGCTGGCAATAGCACTCTGCCCGTAGATGTCTTACCTGCGCGGGTGATTGTGCCACAACGGGATGGCTTCGCCTGCCTGGCGGATACCTCCTGGTCGCTGGACAGCACCTATCTGGCATTCGTTGGCTATCAAAAAAACTGCGGCTTGAGCGCTGACCTGTATGAACCGGGCCTGCTTGCTGTCTATGCTGCTCATACGGGGAAACTGGTTAAACATGTTCAACCTGACCGGGCTATCCTGAGCGCTATGCGCAGCCATTATCCTGAATTACAGGGACTGCCGGTTATCTCCTACAATCACGTCCTCTGGTCCCCCTCACCCGGAAAGCAGGGCGCTCAGAGCCTGGTACTGACCTTCGCCGCGACCGCGTCGCACGTCACGCTAAATGGTGTCTTGTTGACGGACCTGCAGGCGTCAAATGACCACGTCTGGCTGCACACGCAGGGGGAAAACTCCTCCTTTGTTGAATGGGACCTGCAAGCCGGCCGCCAGGTAGATGCCTCGATCCCTGCCGGAGCTAGCTTGACGGCGAGCGCCGGTGCGCCGAGCACCCTGACCTACCTCTGGATGGCAGACGGTTCTCTCGTACCAGAGATAGAACAAATATATGGAGCCCAGAGTGGGCTGGCAGCGCCCGCGCCGGTGGGCAACCCGGATGGGGATGTGACGTTTACAGCCTGGCAGCCAGGCCAGGTGGGGCTAACGACGCAGGTTGGCAGCGGTCCAATTCACCAGCCAGGGGTTTTCACCTGGAACACGTCGTTTGCTGCGCTGTCCCCTGGTGGGCGTTATCTCGTAGATGGAGTCTCACTGAAGGGCAGGTTAGAGCTTCCCGGTCAAGCGCCTCCCAGCCTTCAGACTCTCAGAGATTTGCATATGCTGCAGGTCCCTTTACTGGCCGTGCGGGATAAGGGCCTGCAGCATGTCCTGGAGACCCTGGCCGCAGCGCCCGCGGATCTCAGCGCTCAAACCCTGGCCTGGGATCCCGCCGGTGATTTCCTGGCTACCTACAATGCCGGCACGCTTGATCTGGATCTCTTTGATTGCGTCACTGGCTACCAGGTTGCCTCTCTGTTGCTTCCCTCCGGCCCGAGCCCTTCTCTAGGTGGCTACGTAAACTTTCTCGACTGGTCACCCGATGGCAAGCAGTTGCTCTTGTTCGATCCCCAGCTCGGCAAATCTCTGCTGTGGCCCAGGGTGTAAGCGTTTAGCTATCTGCCAGCGCGGCGCCGCCGCGCTGCAGCCGCTTTTTGACGACGCTCGCGCCTCCTCTGGGTATTTACAGAACGCTGCTCGGCTGTGAATTCGCTATCCGCTACTTGCCCGGCGCTAAGTGTGGTGCCTCTCTGCACAGGGGCCGCGGAACTTCTATTCAGCTGACGCGCGTTGGCCAGGGCCTGGCGAATGACAAAAACAGCCAGTATCGCTGCGGCTGCGAGCACTAGCAGGTAGAATGGCACAACCAGCACGCGCAAGAAACCGGGGAAGGCCTTGTTTCTGAGGTTGAGGCTGGTCATGAAGACGAGTGAGAGCATTAGATACTCCAACCCCGTCAATATATTGATCTGCCGGTACCAGGGTATGCGCCTGTTATTGAGACTGGCTGCGCGTTGAAGTCGCAGCCCTTTGAAGACGTTGTACACCCCCAGGAGAAGGAAAACAATAAAAATAATTACAAGGAAACGAGGGTCATTCATAAATGGTGCCACCCTTCCGCAACGACATATACGCCGTCTTCGTTATGGAAGATACAATGTAGTGATCAGGCTGCCGGCAGCCGCACAACACCAGCAGCCTCATCCTCTCTCTGCAATTTTACAGCAGGTGTCAAATGCTCTGTTTGGAATCCTGCCTGCTTACTTATATTTCCCTGCGTTTTAGCCACACGTACAGGAGCACCCCGACGGCTGCACAGATCAGTGGGCCGCAGATGAGATTCAGCGTGAAGGTGAAGGGATTCAAGATAATGAGTGTGCGGATCGGAACCGCCAGAAATTGATCCTGCAGCAGACCATGCAGCCCTCTCACGATGAATAAGTCGGCCGGCAGTGTTAAGAGAAGGCCCAGAAAGATCTCTAGCAGGAGCAGCGCAGGCCAGCGCGTTGTGGATGGCGCAGCAGTATCATGCATATCCGCGTTGCGAGCGGTAATCAGCAGTAGTCCAAGCGCCGCAGCATTAAAAACATAAGGCTCCAGGGCCTGGATATCAAACATTGTGGGGTTGCCTAGCAATAGAGGTATGCGCCAGAATTGCCATAGCAGAAAGGTGAGTGAATTGGGATCACTGCCGAGCGGCGTAAATGGAATAGGGATCTGCCATGGCAAGAGTGTACCGAGCAGGCGCAACGTGGGATAAGGGCCCGCAAAGAAGAGATTGAGCTGGAGCATATAGTCAAAGGCCGCGGCAAAAGCATATCCCACCAGCGTGGGGGCTAAGCCGAGCAGGGCTACCGCAATCACATAACTGATGAGGGCGCGCCCTGGCAGAAGACCCGGGGCGCGGGCGTTGGCCTGGTTCTTGTTCTCTATCTGCGCATGGTCAGCGAGCGCTTCAACCTCCTCATTGGGCGCCTGATCAGCGCTGCTGGATGTCAGTGCAGGGGCCTCTTGCTCGCCGCTGGCGCTCGGCCGGGCGGGCAACTTTTTTGCGGGCAGGGGGCGTAGCGGGGCAAAGGCCAGGTGTCCCAGCGCGGCCCCGGCGATACTGAAAAGTACGGAGAAGATGCCGATGAGCAGCCAGGTATAGAGAAAGCCCGCTCTCTGATCGGCCGCCACGCTCAGTGCGTAGATAACGTTGGGATAGCTGATGGCGACGGCGAATTGAAAGAGAGCCAGGAACAGTCCGCCGCTTGCCGCCTCAAGCAGGCCCGGGCGTGAGAAAGTGCGCAGTTTGCGCAGAGCAGTTGTAAGGAGCCCGCAGCCAGTTGCGCTCAGTACAGCAACCGCTACCAGCGAGGTTGCAGGGTGTGGATTGAGTCGCCCGAGCAGGGCGAAGAGACCCGCGAGCAACAGCACTATCCCCAGCGCAAACCCGTCAAATTCGCGCGCCACGTGGTTTTTTTGCGCCAGTGCCGGGGGGGCAGACGTCTCTCGCGAGGATGTCTGTATCTCGGATATATTCGTGCTATGCTCGGGTTGTTCTTGCTGTGATTCTCGTGGCCTCGCTTCGATCTTTGCTTTGCATGGGTATCGCTTGCTCCTTGTTACATCCTCTTGAGGATACTAGCACATTTGCGTTAGGGCAACAAGTGGCGGCTTATGGAATGAAAAGTCGCCCTTATGCAATGGTTGTATCTCACCTGAGAGTATGCCTGTAGCGCGCCCTGGTAACCTGAGAGTGACATACGGCGTTTACCCGGGAGAAAATAATGATTTTTTTGCTCTTGACTATTGCCAAAAAACGCTAAAATCTCTATTAGATCATAGAGATTTTTAAGATTTATGAGGTTTGTGTGCATATCATCGTTGTTGGGGTCGACCATACGACTGCGTCTATTGTACTGCGTGAGCAGCTCTCTTGCTCGAAGCGCCAGGTGCCCCAGGTACTACGGGCAGCGCAGGAGGTCGTGCAGGAGAGTGTTTTGCTCTCAACCTGCAGCCGTATAGAACTATACGCTGTTTGCCAGGATCTTAGCCAGGCCAGAGACGATCTGCTGCAGGTGCTCAGTGAAAACCGCCAGGTAGCACTTTCTGAACTGCGGGCGCATTGTTACGAATGTGCCGATGAGCAGGCTATATCCCACCTGTTTGGCGTTGCCAGCGGCCTCTACTCGCTTGTACCTGGAGAATCGCAGATCCAGGGACAGGTCGCTGAAGCCATAGAAATTGCCCAGGGGGGAGGTTATGCAGGCCCAATTACTTCCGCCCTCTTTCGGGCGGCGCTTGTGGCCGGTAAACGGGCCCGCAGCGAGACGGGCATCAGCCGCACAGCGACTTCGGTCAGTCATGTAGCCGTACAGTTGGCGCGCAAATTATTTCCCAGCCTTAATGATGCCTGTGTCCTGCTGGTAGGGACCGGCAAGATGAGTGAGCTGGCGGCGCGTAACCTGTGTGATAATGGCGCAAAGCGCCTGGTGCTCATAAATCGTACACAGGATCACGCGCTCGATCTTGCGCAGCGTTTAGGCGCTACTCACCGGGCTTTTACCGAACTGCCCCAGGCCCTGGTTGAGGCCGATGTCGTAATTAGTTCTACTACCGCTCCGCGTGCGATAATGACCGTCGATATGCTGCGCGAAGTCATGCTGAGTCGCAACGGTCGCTCTTTGTTATTGATCGATATCGCGCTGCCACGCGATATCGATCCCGCTGTATCCGATCTGGCTGGCATTCACCTCTACAACATCGATGATCTGCAGGCTGAGGTAAGCGCAGGCATTCGCCTGCGTATGCAAGAGGCGGAGCATGTGCATGCTATTATCGGCGAGGAGGTCAACGGGTTTGAACGCTGGCTGCGCTCACTCAGCGTTGTCGATACGATCAGCGATCTGCGCCAGCACGCCGAAGATCTGCGCCAGCAAGAAGTGGCGCGCGCGCTGCGTCACTTATCCGCCTCGCGTTCCGAAAGCGAGGCGGCGGTTGTACAGGAACTTACCACGCGCCTGATGAATAAAATCTTACATAAACCTATGTCACGCCTTAAAGATGCGGCCGCGCTTGGCCAGGGACATATATACGCTGAGGCATTACGTTATTTATTTGATCTGGAAGAGAATACTGATGAAGCAGATTACAATAGGCACACGGGCCAGCAGACTGGCGATGGTTCAGACCTCTCTGGTGATCGAGCGGCTGCGGCGACAGTGGCCAGGCCTGCAGATAGCCGTCGAGCAGATTTGTACAGCGGGTGATCGTGTGACGGATATGCCGCTGACACAGATAGGCGGCGATGGGGTTTTTGTGACTGAGATTGAACGCGCGCTGCGCGAAAAGCGTATTGATGTGGCGGTACATAGCCTGAAGGATCTGCCAACCGCGCAGCCGCAGGGGCTGCGTCTTGTTGTAACTGGTCCACGGGAAGATGTGCGGGATGTGATGGTCAGCAACGTTCAAGATGCACAGATAGGCGCCGGCACGCGTATTGGCACGTGCAGCCTGCGGCGCATGGCGCAGGTGCGCATGCTGTATCCAGATGCCCAGATCCTGCCCATTCGCGGCAACGTTGATACCCGCCTGCGCAAGCTCGAGGCGCGTGATTATGATTGTATTCTGCTGGCCGCGGCTGGTTTACATCGCCTGGGCCTGCACGAACGCCTGGCGATCATATATCTGCCCATCGAGGCAATGATGCCAGCTCCCGGTCAGGGCGCGCTTGCTCTGGAGATGCGTGACGAGCCCGAACTGGACGCGCTCATGGCGCCCCTCAATGATGCGCAGGCCCAGGCCGAAAGCCTGGCCGAGCGTATGTTTATGCGCCGTCTGGGTGCTGGCTGCTACCTGCCTGTCGCCGCGCATGGAAAAGTGCAGGACGGTAGCCTGAGCTTGCATGGACTTGTGATCAGCCTGGATGGGCGCCGCCTTGTGCGAGTCCGGCAGAGCATCGCCTGGACGGCCGCCACTCCACTGGCAGCGGTCGAAGAACTTGGTATGGCCGTGGCAGACCAGGCTCTCGCTCAGGGAGCAGCAGCGATTATCGGCTCGCTCAATGCCGGCAGAGAGCAGGAGCAGCAATATGTATGAGCACAAAGCGCAGGCTCCGCCTCTGGCGGGTAAGCGTATCCTGGTGACACGCACGCGCGCGCAGGCCCGGGCCCTCAGCGAGCGCTTACAGGAGCAGGGAGCGACCGCGGTCGAGTTCCCCACCATTCGTATTGTGCCTGCGAGCAACTGGGAGGTCATTGATACGGCCCTGGGCAAGCTCTTCCTTGCGGATGCGCAGCAACAACCATACTACAGCTGGCTCATTTTTACCAGCGCCAATGGCGTGCATATCTTTTGCCAGCGCATGCAGAGCCTGGGTCTGTGTCCGCAGCATCTGGAGCAGGTGCGTATTGCCGCTATTGGCCCGGCAACGGCCTCTGCCCTACGAGATTATGCTATTATGGCCGATCTCGTCCCGGCCGCATATGTTGCTGAAAGCGTCGCTGCCGCCCTGCTGGAAGAGGTCCAGCGACGCGGAGGGTCTCTGGTCGGCCAGCATGTATTACTGCCGCGCGCGGCCGAGGCGCGCAAAGTGCTGGTCAGCGAACTCCAGCAGGCGGGTGCCTCCGTCGACGAGATTCCCGTCTATAACACACTCCCCGTCGCGGGCGATGATGAGCAGGGACGGGCTATTCTGGAGAAGCTGCGGGGCGATGAACTCGACATAATCACCTTTACCAGCTCCTCTACTGTGCGCAATTTTATGCACTGGCTTACTGGCTGCGCTGGCGAGGTCTCGCCTCTGCAACTGCTCGCGCACAACCCACAGCTGAAGATCGCGTGTATCGGTCCGATTACCTCACAGACTGCGTGTGAATGTGGCCTGCCCGTGCATATCGAGGCTCAAGAATTCACTATCGAGGGTCTTGTTGAGGCAATCGTCAAGGCATCCCTGGCAGCAAATGCCTGTTAGGGATAGGTAGCGTATGTATCAGGTGGGGCATCCCATCCAGTGAAAATGAAGGACTAGATAAAAAACTATGTCAGAACAAACGATCATAGAACAGCCTGCACAGGCGACTGCACCCTCCAGGGCAAAGCAGCCGCGCCAGCTCGTGCGCTTTACTTTTTATAAGTTCGATCCCCGCTGGCAGTTGTTGCCCGCTGAAGAGCGCCGGCAGGGGAAACGCGAGCTTGTACAGGTCTTTGAAGAGCAGAGCGAGCGTTCGCTCATGCGCAGCTTCAGCCTCTTCGGCCTGCGTTCGGATTGCGACTTCATGCTCTGGCAGGCGACCTATGCGGTTGAGGACCTGCAGGGAGTGAGCAGCCGTATTCGTCGCAGCCCCCTGGGCCCATATTTAAGCGAGTCGCACGCGTTTCTCTCGATGACCAAGCGCTCCGTCTACGTCGGTAAAAACGCGCGTGGTGCGCACGATCCGCGCCTGGTTATTACGCCCGACGACAAGAAATACCTCTTTGTCTATCCCTTTGTGAAGACACGCTCCTGGTACGCATTATCTCTGGAAGAGCGCAAGCGTATGATGAATGAGCATATACGCCTGGGACTGACCTATCCATCGGTGACACTGAATACCACCTATTCATTTGGCCTGGATGACCAGGAGTTTGTCGTCGCCTTTGAGACAGACAATATCAGCGATTTTCTCGACCTCGTCCAGGAATTGCGCGAGACCGAGGCGAGCGCCTATACCTTGCGTGATACGCCTATGTTCACCTGTGTCGCGCAGCCCCTGCCCGACATATTGGAAGCGATTGGAGCATAAGCCCGTGAATAAGCAAGGCCCACAGGATAGCGCTCTTCCACTTAGCCGCTCGCACGCTCTTTTTGCAGAGGCACAGGCGCTCTTCCCTGGTGGCGTCAATAGCCCTGTGCGTGCCTTCCGCGGCGTGGGTGGCGAGCCCGTCTTCATTGCTTCGGCTCGCGGCCCATACCTGAAAGACGTGGACGGCAATCGCTATCTCGATTATGTCCAGTCCTGGGGGCCAATGATACTGGGCCACGCCCATCCAGACGTGGTAGACGCCGTGATGTATGCCGGCCAGCACGGCTTTAGCTTCGGTGCGCCCACGCAGGCTGAAAATACGCTTGCCCGCCTGGTGATCGAGAGTGTTCCTTCGATCGAGATGGTGCGCTTCGTTAACTCGGGCACCGAGGCGACTATGAGCGCCTTACGCCTTGCCAGGGCTTATACTGGCCGTAATAAGATCATTAAATTTAGCGGCTGTTATCACGGCCATGCCGACATGCTCCTGGTTCAGGCCGGCTCAGGCGTCGCCACGATGGGCCTGCCGGATAGCCCGGGTGTCCCGGCTGAAGCGACCAGGCATACCCTGGTCGCCGCCTATAATGATGCCGCCGCCGTTGAGCAGCTCTTTCATACCTATCCCGACGAGATCGCCACCGTCATCGTTGAACCGGTCGCCGCCAATATGGGGCTTGTGCTGCCGCAGCCGGGCTTCCTTGAGAAATTGCGTATTCTTACGCGCCGTTATGACTCGCTGCTCATATTTGACGAGGTCATGACGGGTTTCCGCGTCGCCCTGGGGGGCATGCAGGAGCGCTCAGGTATTACGCCTGACCTGACCTGCCTGGGCAAAATCATTGGGGGAGGCTTACCCGTAGGCGCCTACGGGGGCCGCCGTGATATCATGCAATACGTTGCCCCCGTTGGCAGTATGTACCAGGCAGGCACGCTTTCAGGCAACCCCCTGGCCATGGCGGCGGGTATCGCCACCCTGACCGAGATGCGTAAGCCAGGACAGTATGCCGAGTTAGAGCGCAAAAGCCAGTTGCTGAGCGAGGGTGTCGAGCGTGTGCTGCATGAGGTCGGCCTGGGATTGCGCTTTGCCAGTATCGGGGCTATGTTCTGTCTCTACTTCACCGCCGGGCCTGTCATCGATTACGCCAGCGCCAGGACGGCCGATACCGCCCGCTTTGCCCGCTACTTCTGGCGTATGCTGGCCCAGGGTGTCTACCTGCCGCCATCTCAATTCGAGGCCTGTTTCATCTCGCTGGCCCTGGATGATGCCATGCTCAAGGAGACGGTGCAAAAGATAGAACGAGCATTACGAGAGGATCTGTGATGAGAAATTTCCCCACTGTACGCATGCGCCGTACGCGCCAGAATGAGAGGCTGCGCGGCCTTGTGCGTGAAACCCGCCTGGGCGTTGACCAGCTTATCTACCCGCTTTTCATCGCCGAGGAGATCACGCAGCCGCGTGCGATTGCCTCTATGCCTGGCATCGTGCAATGGCCGCTGGAGCATTTGGGCCGCGAGGCCGGGCGTATAGCCGCCTTGGGCATCCCGGCCGTCCTTCTTTTGGCATTCCTGCTCGCAAGGACGAGGCGGGCTCCGAGGCCTACAATGCGCAGGGCATCATCCAGCAGGCCATTCGCCAGCTCAGAGCAAGCGTGCCTGAGCTGCTGGTAATCACCGATGTTTGCCTGTGCGAATATACCAGTCATGGCCACTGCGGTCTGATCAGAGATGGCAGCGTCCAGAATGACGCCTCTCTGGAGTTGCTGGCGCGGATGGCCCTTACGCATGTCGAAGCAGGTGCTGATATCGTTGCCCCCTCCGATATGATGGATGGTCGCGTTGGAGCCATACGTCGTACGCTGGACGAACAGGGCTTTAACCAGGCCCCGATCATGGCCTACTCTGCCAAGTTCGCCTCCGCTTTTTACGGCCCCTTCCGTGAAGCCGCGCGATCGATTCCCCAGTTTGGCGACCGCCGCGCCTATCAGATGGATCCCGCCAATGTCCGCGAAGCTCTGCGCGAGGTGGAGCTCGATATCGACGAAGGCGCCGACATTGTTATGGTTAAACCCGCCCTGGCCTATATGGATATCATTCGCCAGGTACGCGAGCGCTGCGACCTGCCCATCGCCGTCTATAATGTCAGTGGCGAATACTCGATGATCAAAGCCGCGGCCCAGAACGGCTGGATCGATGAACGCCGCGTCGTCATGGAGGTGCTGACCGGTATCAGGCGCGCGGGTGCGGATATGATCATTACGTATTTCGCGCCTGAGGTGGCGCAGTGGCTGAAGGAACAGCAGGCTTAAGAGGCTCACTGTAGCGGGCTCTACCACCGCCAGAGCCGCCAGGCCGCCATAAAACTTCTTCAGCACTTGCTCCCAGGCATTATACTGATACAGGGATACTTCGGCAGGGGATCTTCTTGCGTGTAACTGAGCGTTTTATGGTACCAGGGTCCTGGGCGGCGTGAGAAAATGCAACATTCCCCTCCTCTTGTCGAATACCTTACTATATATATGTTATTGCATTTTTTGCACGGACGTATTTGCCGGGAGGATCTATGTCTTTGTCTCAGCAGCCATACCAGGCTTCTGTAACTCAGCCGCCGCGATCTGAGCCTGCGCAGGTCGCATTTCCCTTGAAGCCGGCAGCTAAACGTCGCAGTCACAGACCACTGGCTGTCGCCCTGGCAATGCTCGCCGTCCTGGCCGTAGTGGGCAGCTTGATCGGACAACACCTGCTCGCCAGCGGCGAGCAGGTGAGCCATGCTGAAGCAGGCGCTCCTTTGTCCGCAAGTGACCCTTTTATCGGGCCTCCACTGACTCCCCTTCAGGTCAATGCACTCATGAATCTGAAAAATCATATGCAATACAGGGCGCTGGCCAGCCTCTATGTCTCTCATATGAGCCTTGATGACGAGATAGGCCAGCTTATCATGCTTGAATATAACCAGCCATATTACTCCAGCGACCTCGATTACGCGATCAATACTCTCCATGTTGGAGGGGTAATTATGTATGCGTTGCAATTGACCAGCTTCCACCAGGCCAGGAGCGATATAGCGCATATGCAGAGCCGCGCCAATATCCCATTGCTTATTTCGACGGATGAAGAGGGAGGCCCCTACGTTGAGCGCCTGGGTAGTATCTATGGTCCGCGCATGTCGGCCAGCGACATATTTAATACGGGCAATCCCGCCGTTGCCGCGCAGCAGGGGCTGAAAACATCCAGGGACCTGGCCGCCCTGGGCATTAATGAGGACCTGGCCCCCGACGTGGACGTCAACCAGGTCAACGGCTACGACATGGTGACGCGCACCTTTGGCAATACGGCCCAGCAGGTGATCAAGTTCGCGGGTCCCTACCTGCAGGCCATGCAGGCCAATGGCACCATCGCCTGCATCAAACACTTCCCCGGCCTGGGCGCTGCCGGTCCTGACGCGCATACGACCCTGCCGGTGGTCAACAGCAGCCGCCAGCAGATCTACGCCACCGACCTGGCGCCCTTCAAGGCGTTTATCGAGTCGCCCGACCGCCTGCTCAACCCGGGCATGATCATGCCGACCGATGTGTTGATGCCGGCCATCGATCCCACCTACCCGGCCGAACTCTCGCACACCTTTATGACCGACATCCTGCGCAAGCAGTTTGGCTATGATGGGGTAGCCCTGACGGATGCCCTCTATATGCAGGGCATTGCCGCGCAATGGGATCGCTTCACGGCGGCCGTGATGGCTCTGCAGGCTGGTAACGACATGATTCTTGGCCCCAACGGCAGCGACCAGACCATCCTGACGATCGATGCAATCAAAGCGGCGCTCCAGAGCGGGAAGCTTTCAAAGGCTCGCATCGACGAGGCGGCGACTCGTATCATTGCCCTGAAAATGCAGTATCACCTGATGCCCGCATACACCCCGCAAGCCTGATCGCTGCACAGGGCCTTGTTGCAGGAAAGAGTGGGGAAAGGAAGGCGGCGAATCTCCTAGCCAGGAAGGGGATAGAGGAGACCCTGCCCCTTCCTGATAGTGCACATGGTGCTGTGGCCAACCCCACGAGTGGACGTCTAACGCCGGATGCGTGATGCCAGGAATTGGCAGAAGCCCGCCAGGAACAAAGCCTTGCTTGCCTCTCCCATGAACGCAGCTATGAAACCAACGGTTAACCCCACCGTCAGGCCAATCCTACCGGCCGGGTGTTGCATGACCCGCAGAACTTTATTCATGAATGTTGTATCACCTCAACGTATATCCAGGTATGTCGAGACATGCTCCTACTCCTCACGAGGCATAGAGGTGGTGTCACGACGACTACGATGCCTAAAAAGTCTCTACTCTGTGAACAGCTTGAAAGTAGGTGTATCTTAAATACATCAGACAGAGCTCTTAAGGCGCCTCTACTAAGAGTAACATGTAAACTCTCTGTTTGTCCATGGCATGCTTCTGCAAAAAACGGTGTTTACTCTCTGGTCTGGTGCCTGCTTCACCTATTAATTACCAGGGATAAAATGTACATAAAATAAGGCAGAAACTATACCCAAAAGCAGGTACATATATCTAATTACAGTCAAATAAAATAATCTTAAAAGAAGTACTAATAAGTTGTTACTGTTATCCGCTCTCTTCCGTTCTATCCAGACATAAGGAAATGAAAAGTTCCATTATGAAAGTTCACACAAAATACACACAAAGGGATGGGTTGGGATGATTAATCCTTGCACTTATCAACCTATTAATTCCTATGGGGCTATTGGAGATTGTCATTCCGCAGTGCTGGTAAGTCCGGACGGCTCAGTGGACTGGGGATGTTTACCGGACTTCGATAGTCCTGCGCTGTTCTGCCGTTTGCTCGATGCTGAGCGTGGAGGCTATTTTCAAATAGCTCCGACCGACCAGTCGATACCTGGTTCACAGCGCTACCTGCGCGGCAGCAATGTGCTCCAAACCAAATTTGCTAGTACTGCGGGCGAAGTAGTACTGACCGATTTTATGCCAGTCGAGACATTGAGTGCGTGGCCGTATCAAGGTATGAACAATAATACCTGGACGCGCGAAGATGGTTCATGTCACTGCCTGGTGCGTAGCGTCGAGTGCACCTATGGTGAACTCCCCGTTACGATGACCCTGAAGGTCAGTCCCAATTACGCCGCCTCCCAAAGTGAGATTTCCCTGCTGCATGACAATATGGGCGCGGTCATCTCGGGTGGTAATCAGCACGTAGGCCTGGCGATCGTTGGCGCCTACCGCGCCGCCTCGTTCGACATGTGTATCGAGCAAGACGAGGAGGATGTTCACGCCGCGCTGGTTGTTAACGCAACCCTGCGTGAAGGTGAAAGCATCCTCTTTGCCATAGGTGTTGGCCGCAGCGCGCGCGCCGCCCGCAGGCTGGTAGAGGATGAGCTGCAGCAGCGCAATTTTGAGGCGGAGCTGGCCCATACACTGCATTGCTGGCGCAAGTGGGTTGCCGGCTGCACCTATCATGGTCCTTATGCCGAAGAGGTCCAGCGCAGCGCCCTTACTCTCAAAATGATGACCTATGCCCCCACTGGCGCAATTGTTGCTGCCCCCACCACGTCCTTACCGGAAGACCTTGGAGGTGTACGCAACTGGGACTATCGCTACACCTGGCTGCGCGATGCGACGTTTACCCTCTATGCACTCAATGTGCTGGGCTTTACGGAAGAGTCCCGCGCCTTCACACACTGGCTGCGCAGTCTCTCTTACGCGAATGGGGAGGACCTGCAGATCATGTACGGTATTCGCGGGGAGCGTGACCTGAACGAACATGTGCTCTCACATCTCAGAGGCTATCGCGATTCTGGCCCGGTACGTATTGGCAACGGTGCGGCCTATCAGAAGCAGCTCGATGTATTCGGCGAGGTGCTGGATTGTATCCACCTCTACCGGCGCCAGGGGTGCTTTGAGCGCTATGGTGAGACTCTGGATGGCCCTTTGTGGACGATGATGCGCACGTTTGTTGAGCATGTCTGCTCGCACTGGCAGGAACCCGATAGCGGTATCTGGGAGGTGCGCGACGACATCAAGCATTTCGTCTATTCCAAAGTCATGTGCTGGGTTGCCCTGGATCGCGGTATTCGCGCCGCTCAACATCTGAACCTGGAAGCTGATTTGCCGCGCTGGACCTTTGTGCGAGACCAGCTACGCGCCGACATTTTGACGCATGGTTACAATACCTCGCTTGGAGCATTTACCCAGTCCTATGATGATACCGCCCTGGATGCTTCCAGTCTCCTGTTGCCGCTTGTTGGTTTTATCCCGCCGGATGATCCTCGCATGCGCTCCACGGTCGATCGTATTATTGAGCATCTCACCGACGAGCATGGTTTCGTCTATCGCTACCTTAATGGCGATGGCCTGGGCGGCTCCGAGGGCACCTTTACCATCTGTACTTTCTGGCTAATCGATAATCTTGCTATGCAGGGACGGCTGACTGAGGCCCGATCACTTTTTGAACGCCTGCTGTCCTATGCTGGTCGCCTGGGTTTGTTCTCTGAAGAGATCGACTCACGTTCCAACTCCGCGCTTGGCAACTATCCTCAAGCCTTTACGCATATCGCCTTGATCAATAGTGCCGTTAACCTGCAAAAAGCCGAACTCCGCCTTGGCGAACATCATACCGACCCGGTAATTGCCGCCATCAAGTTGCAAGGCGCCCATAATAAAATGAGCAGGTAGGAATCATCAGTAATCATAAAAGTTCGCGGCCAGTCGTAGCCCGGCCGCGAACTTTTATGATTACTGGCGTTCAGCCCGCCGCCAGGATGACTTCCGCTCTGAACGACGATGGGTAGTATATATGCGATAATGTGAAAAACAGATCGAGGAAAGAGCTCAATTTGACGACAGCCACTCTGCGTTATCCCAGCGCCAGTTTAAAGCCTCACCGCGAGGAGAGCCTGCTCACTGGCCACCTGTGGATCTTTTCAGGCGCTTTACAACAGCCCCCTCGCTGGATCGAGGCGGGTGGCCTGGTCGATGTTAAATCGGCGACAGGCCAGTTTGTGGCGCGCGGCTACTATAACCCGCAGACGGATATTGCGATCCGCATCTTGACGCATAATGCCGCCGAAGCAATCGACGACGCGTTTCTTCGTCGTCGGATTCGCAGCGCCCTGGACCTGCGGCGGGTTTTTGATCCGCGAGAGACCGACTGTTATCGCCTGCTACACTCTGAAGGTGACGGTTTACCCGGCATCGTCGTGGATCGCTACGCGGATGTTCTGGTGGCCCAGCTGCATACCCTGGGCATGGAACGCCTGCGCCCTCTGCTCATTGATGCCCTGATGGCAGAGAGCGGCGCGCGTGGCCTGTTGCTGCGCAATGAGAGTCAGTCGCGGCGCCGGGAGGGGCTGGAGGTTGAGGAACCTCTGCTGGCGGCAGGCGAGGTTCCCGCGCAGGTGGTGGTGCGCGAGAATGGTGTGCGCTTTGGCGTCGATCCATGGCAGGGACAAAAAACCGGCTTTTATATTGACCAGCGCGATAAACGCGCCGCGCTCCGTAAGTACGCGCGCGACAAGCGTGTCTTAAACTGTTTCAGTTATACAGGCGGTTTTTCGGTCTATGCAGCCCTGGCCGGCGAGCGAACACGCGTCACCAGTGTAGATATCTCTGCACCCGCCATCGAGGCTGCTCGTCAACAATTTAGCCTGAACGGATTGGATCCGCTGGCGCATACTTTTCTTGTGGCTGATGTGTTTGATTATCTTGAGCAGGCACAACGTGGTGGCGAGCAGTTTGATGTTGTGGTGCTTGATCCTCCCGCCTTCGCTAAATCGCAGAGCGCCCGCAGCCAGGCGCTGAAGGCGTATCGCCGCCTGAATATGCTCGCTTTGCAAGTGTTGCGGTCGGGCGGTATACTGCTCACCTGTTCTTGTTCCGGCGTGGTTGGCATGGATGATCTGCTGGGGGTCCTGTCGCAAGTGGCGCAGCGCCTGCGCCGCCCTGTGCAGCTGCTGGAAAGCTATACGCATGGCGTTGATCACCCCATCAACCTGGTGATGCCCGAAAGCGCGTATCTGAAGGCGGTTTTCTGCCGCGTGGGTTAGAGGGGTTGCTGTCAACTTTAGCCACCAGGTGATATTATATAGCACATGGTAGATCAAGGTGTGAAGAGCATTGAGAAATACCAGTATTTCTGCAGAGTGAAAGGTGACTTAGTATGGAGTTCTCTGGTACTCAAACGATCGCCGCGCCCCTTGAAAAGGTCTGGACATTTCTCGTCAACGGCAATAATGTGGCGGCGTGCGCACCTGGCTTTCAGAGCCTGGAGGTGCTGGACGATGAACACTGGAAGGCCACCGTTGGCGTAGGTGTGGGAGCAGTAAAATCCAAGTTTGTCCTGGACGTCACGCGGGAGGAGATGCATGAACGTGAAGAAATGACGGTGAAAGCACGTGGCAAAGCGTCGGGCAGCGCGGTGGATATGTCGGGTAAAATGCAGCTCATGGCTGTCGATGCTGCCCAGACGCGCATGGACTGGCAGGCGCACGTTGTTGTCAGCGGAACCATCGCCAGCGTCGGCGCCCGCCTCCTGCAGGGAACAGCTGAAAAACTCACCGGACAATTTTTTGACTGCCTGAAAACAAAACTGCAGGCTTCTTGAGCATGGAGTACGGGGCGTTACAGACGGCGGCTGAGCGCTGGGATGCCATCCTTGAGGCGCGCGCGCAACAGATGGATGCCGCCTATGCCCGCCTGGGACGCACGAGCGCCGATTTCTGGGATCGTCGCGCGCGGGGTTTCCAGCGCGCGACCAGGGATACCGCCGCAACCGACCCCTTTTTGAGCCGGCTCAAAAGTGAGGTATCATCGCAGACCACCATCCTTGACGTCGGCGCGGGAACCGGGCGTTTCGCCCTGGCGCTTGCGCCGCAGGCCAGGCATATCATCGCAGTCGAGCCCAATGCTTCCATGCTGCACTATCTACGCCAGGACATCCTGGCGCGGGGACTGACCAATGTCACATGCGTGCAGACAACCTGGCAGGCCGCCCCTTCAGACCTTGACGCGGATGTCGTAATCTGTAGTCATGTCCTCTATCCCATACGCGATATTGAGCCTTTTCTACGCAAATTGCTGGCCGCGGCGCGCCGGGTCTGTTACATCTATATGCGCGCCAGGCATATCGACGCGCTCACAGAGCATCTCTGGCAACATTCCCATGGCGATAAACGCTGTCAGCCGCCGAGCTACATCCATGCCCTCGACGTGCTGTTCGAGATGGGGGTCTACGCCAACGTCGCAGTCGTCAGGCATGCTGCGAGCATGAGCTTCTCCTCGCTGGGACAGGCCGTCGATGAGCTACTGGAGCAGCTTATCCTGCCGCATGATGAGGCAACACGCAGTGAGTTGAAGCAATTGTTGGGTGGCTGGCTGGTTGAGCGCAACGGCATACTTGTGCCACCAGGTGAGGATATGGTCTATGCCATTCTAGCAATACCCAAAAATAGGGAGCATGCGCCATCTCGCCCGCGCATGCTCCCTTTTGGATATCCTCAGCCTGGCAGCCTTAAGCAGCACGTGGCCCCTCTCTTGACATTCCCTGCAGTTTCCCATACGCTACATCGCATACAATACTTCCCATGCACCATGATAGAGAACGAGAGGACCTGATGAGCCGACACGATCCCATACCTGCCTGGGCGGTTGAGACCCGCGTTGTCCATGGAGGACAGCGGCAGCGCACCGTCTCTAGCGCCGGAACGCCATCTATACTTCCCATTCATGCGAGTACAACCTACCTGCACCACAACGCCGCAGCGCTTGACGAAGCATTTGCCGGCTCGCGAGCAGACGGCGAGCCGGCGTATGTCTATGCCAGGCAGGGCAACCCAAATGCGAGTGCACTGGCAGATGCGCTGGTGCAGATCGAGGGTGGTGTTGGCGCGCTGACATTCACCTCCGGAACGGCAGCCGTTCACGCGGCTCTGCTGGCGGCAGGCCTTGCCCCAGCCAGCAAGATTCTCGCCTCGCAGGATCTGTATGGTCCTACTATCAGCCTGTTGCGCGAGGTTTTTGTACCTCTTGGGGTCGAGCTGCTCCTGGCCGATATGTGCATTCCCGAGGTCGCCAGCCTCATTCGTGCCGAGCAGCCGGATGTCATCTACGTAGAATCCCTCTCAAATCCTCTGGTCAGGCTGGTCGACCTCGAGGCTGTTAGCCTTGCCGCCCGCGAGGTCGGTGCCGTCACGATCGTCGATAGCACGGTGACAACCCCCTATTTGCTGAAGCCGCTTGATTATGGTGTTGATCTTATTGTGCACAGCGCAACAAAATATATCGCCGGACATGGCGATAGTACGGGAGGCGTGGTTATCAGCGCCAGGAGAGCGCTGTTTGATCAGTTGCGCACATATGCACTGCATATGGGCGCGATGCTCAGCCCCTTTGAAGCTCACCTTATCCTACGCGGCCTGCGCACGCTGGCGGTACGCATGGAGCGGCATTGTAACAATGCGCTGTATGTGGCGCGTTTCCTGCAGCAACATCCCGCTATCTCCCGCGTTTACTATCCAGGCCTGGCCGATCACCCTCAGCACGCCCTTGCCACACACTTGCTCAAATCCGGCTACTTTGGCGGTCTGCTTGCCTTTGAGGTCAGGCAACAGACGCGTGAGGCGGCCTTTCGTGTCATGGACAGGCTGCAATTATGCCTGCCGGTCACAAGCCTTGGAGATGTTTTCTCGCAGGTGAGTTATCCGCCAGTGTCGTCACATCGTACCCTGACGGCGGAGCAACGCCGCAGTATGGGCATTACAGAAGGCTGCATCAGGTTATCGGTCGGGATTGAAAACGTTGGGGACATCATCAGCGATCTGAATCAGGCGCTAAGCGAGGAGTAGGCTTCAAGGCCTCAAATACCCATGGCTATTCAGAAACGTTTCAGCTCCGACCAGCGGAGCCCCGCCTGTGCGTTTCCTGCGCAAGACACTGCTGCCAGTGCCTATCGGCTGGAGGCTGCACCCCCCAAATGTGCTACTTGCGCTGATAATGAAAGCAATGATGTTATACTGGAAGCAAATTCAACCACGCTTATGCGAGAAAGCGTCACATTTTAGATAGAGGTAGATCATGGCCCGCTTTGATGAATATGACTATACAACGCCGCCGCGGTGGCGCTCCCTTGCTGCTCAGAAACGCCTGGACCTTTCGGCTTCGGTGGAAGGGGCAATGCTGGACGCGTCTCTACAAGAAGAGCAGGAGAGCGATGACGCCGTGCAGCCAGGGAAGGGGCTTATCCCTCCGCGTCTGAGCCTGCAATCTAAACAATTGCCGGTAGCGGGTCCCGCTTTACCTCCAGACTACGAACATTCAGATGTTCCGCCTGCAGCCGGGAGTCCAGCGCAGGCGCGTGATGTACAGCGTAGGCCTTTCCTTAGCAGGCGCACGACGAAGGTGCGCCTGCAGGTCGTGCCAGCGCCGCGGCCAGCGGACATACTTGCTGACTCACCGCGGGCTGCCCCTGCGCGCGAAGCGATTACAAACCCCAGCTTACCGCTGGTAGAGAAGCCGGAGCCCATGGCTGCTGGAGCGTCCTCTGCCGCCGCGCATCTGCCGGAGCTTCAAACTGGCGTACAGGCTATGGGCGTCTTCGAACGCGGGCAGCGCGACCTTGCGGTTCACACGACTGGCGTGACCGCGTCGAGCGTGGTCCTCGTGGTTTTGACAGGTGATCCCGGGCCTGTAGTCGTGCAGTATATCACCCTGCAGCCGGGTGCTGGTTTTACCGTGCACCTGAGTGCCCCCACCCAGAATATGACGCCCTTCAATTATGTCATAATTTAAGCGTGCGGAGGTCGCCGTCATAGCTCTCCTGTCACCTCTTTTTGCAGGCGGGTGAAGAAATCCTGCATATAGGTGTAGCGCTCCTGCGCCAGCAGGCGTCCGCTATCCGTGGTCATGCGCTCGGGCAAATTGCCAAACAGAAGCTGGAACTCGATGCTGGGTGAGTAGTCCGGGCGCCGCCGTAAATTCCGTATGAGCAGGGGATCAACAGGCTCAACCACATCTGAGGGGACGGGCGCATAAATCTTCTGGTTATAGCGACCGGTAATGCAATACAGGCGGCCGATGCCAATGGCGCCCAGGCAATCAAGCTTATCCGCGTCGTAGAGAATACGCCCCTCCAGGGACTGCGGCAGGGATCCGCCGGTCATGCGATGATCGCGAATGGCCTGTTGCACGACAGGAATGGCATGCTGTGGAAACGGCGTATGCGCCAGGAGCTCGGCCGCAAGTTCCGCGCCTATCAAGGCATGATCGCCTCCACTACGACGTTCGCGCTCCTGCCCGCAGTCATGCAGGGCAACTGCCGCCCAGATCGTCGGCAGGTCGCCTCTCTCGCGTGCTTGAAGCGTATCCGCCAGGGCCATGACACGGACCAGGTGATCATAATCATGGGCGGTATCCTCTGATCCTTCGCGCTCCATATTCGCTTTTGCCAGCTCAAGCAGCCAGCTACGTAGTTCAGTCACCGCTGCTGACATCACTTTCTAGCGCGGGGAGCGTAAAAATGAAGCGACTGCCCTCACCCAGAACGCCACTGCTTTCGGCCCGGATGTTGCCACCCTGTAGATGCAGGAGTTCCGCGACCAGGTACAGGCCAAGTCCAATCCCTTTTGTTTTACTTCCCGCGACGTTCGGCGCACGGTAGAAGCGTTCGAAGAGGTGGGGGAGGGCCTCCTGAGGAATACCGATCCCCTTATCTGCCACACACACTTCAATCATGCGCCTGCCGGCACTATCGTCGCTCTCATATTGACGTAACGAGACTGTGATAGGGCCTCCGAGTGGACTGTATTTTATCGCATTCTGCAGCAAATTTGCAACAATTTGAGCCAGGCGGGAACTATCCCCCTTCACAAGGTAGGGATGGCCGGTTGATGCTATCGCGCAGCTTATCTCATGCAAGGGCGAGGTGGCGCCATGGCTGGTAGATACCTGCCTGGCCGTCTCAGCCAGGTCAACCACTTCCGCTTTCATGACCATTTGACCACTATTGAGCTGTGTAACCTCTAAGAAGGTATTGACGATATTGGTCAGCTGATGAGCCTGTTCCTCGATGGAGGTCAGGCTGTCGATTACGCCTGCGTTGGGCCTCTGGTCGTTCAGACGGCGCAGCTGACGGAGCGCCATCTGCGTGTGAGCGAGAATGACAGTAAGCGGCGAACGAAACTCGTGGGCGGCGATCGCGAGAAATTCATCTTTGAGTGCATTGGCTTCACGCATAGCAGCCTCACTGGTGCGCGCGCTTGTGGCGATCTGCAGCAGGCGTGCCTGCTCAATTGCCAGCCCGGTAAGCTGAGCAATACCCTCGATAACAGCCATATCCCAGATGGAAAACTCACGCCGCTCGCTTTCAAGTAGTGTGCCGCTGCGGGTAGTTGGCGAACGGTCGAGCATCATCAGGCCCATGGGGCGATCGTGATGCACAATCGGCGCTGCAAGCACCAGCACAGGACTATCAGTCTCATTGGAAAGGAATTTGCTGGAGATGACGGTTGCATGACCATCGCTTAATTGCGCCGGAAAACTGTGGCTGGCGCTCGACTGCGGTGCCAGCCATAGACTCTCTTCGAGCAGCCATTGTGCCTCTGTCTCGCTTGAAAAGCCGATTGACATAAGGGGGATAAACGTCTGTTGATCGGCGTCGTACAACTGCACCAGGCCGCGGTGGCAGTTGAGGGTTAAGAGCGTGCGCTGTAGCACACTATAGAGGATATCCTTGATCTCGGTGATGCCTGATACGGCTTCAGCCACATGCAGCATCGTTTCCAGGGCCCGGCGAATGCGTTGTTCCGCTGATGTCTGTTCGGTAATGTCGCGAAAAGCGGAGACCAGGCCGATCTGCTGGCCGACTTCATCGAGCATGGGGGTTATACTGACTTCGAGCACTCGCTCAACACCGTCATAGCGAGAGGTGATAAAGCGTTCTCCACGCATGAGTTCGCCCCTGAGCGCGCGCGACAGAGGGAAATCTTCTATCGCCAGCGGCTGCCCGTGCAGGTTATACGTGGGATGTCGCTGGAAAAATGTCTCCAGCCGTTCGCTGGTATTGATGGGCACTCCCAGGAAGTGCGCGGCTGCAGAATTGGATACCAGCACCTGCCTGTCAGGGCTAAGCACTATGATCCCTTCCGTCATCGCCTGAAAGACCGCATCAAGTGTATTCGCCCGCTCATTTGCCAGAGCCGCCGCGCGGTGCAGATCGGCCAGCAGCTGCGCCTCCCGCTCGATCAAGCGCTCTGAGCGTAGGCGCGCTTTCTGAGCCTCTTGATAGAGACGCGCATTATCAATTGCCAGCGCCGCCTGCTGTCCAATGGCCCGCACCAGTTGCTGCTGTTCATCAGAGAATGTACGGAGCTTGCCCGGGTCATCCAGGGAGAGCATGCCCACAATCTGCCCATCGCGTTTCAGCGCAACCAGTAAGATTGAACGGACCATAAAAGTATCAGGGATGTTTTTTGCGCCTGGCCTGGCATGTAAATCTGGCAGAATGACGATCCCCTGTTGATTGAGGAGTTGAAAAATGTCCGGGTCGTCAAAAGTGACGGAGCCGGAATTCCAGAGATTGTCGGCAGCATTGATGGACTGAATATCAATGCGCTGTGTGGAGAGGTAGTAAGCGGCGGGGTGAAAAATATGGCAGGCATCGCTGACCAGCCAGACTGAGCAGCGTTCAGTCTGGCAGACCTCCGCGGTGCGTTGCGTCAATAGCTGCAGCGTACGTTTCAAGTCAAGAGAGGAGGCCAGTAGCTCAGACAGTTCCCGCAAGATCTCACTTTCGCGCAGCGCATTCAACAGGCGTTGACGTTCTTGTTCGTTTGGGGAGGAAGGGCCTTCACCTGACATTCTCTTGACCTCTTTACACTTTAAGCACAAATAGCGGTGCGCACCGCTATTTGTGCAAATGCCTGAATAAATAGAGCGCACTATATATATTTTAGGGGGTCTGTAATTATGTCAAAGTGTAACAGATGAGCATAGTGCGCGTCAAGAAAGTGAGACATTTCTACTTTCTTAGCATCACTTACCCACTGCATGGCTGCAGGGGAGGCCACCTGGAATAGCCTGGCTTCCCCATTGCCGGAACATCACGTTATGAGCTGCCGAATAAGCCCGGAAACAGCGTTGTCAGGATGATCAGCAGGGTAAGGACAGTCATGACAATCGTGGTGGTCCAGGCAATCACATTACGGGCGCGCCCGTTGACATAGCGGCCCATCAGGCGGCGGTCGTTGCAGAGCAGGATCATAAGGATGAGCACAAGCGGCAGCAGCATGCCCCCCACAACGTTGGGGAGATTAAGCACAAAGACCAGGCTGCCGGCAGGAACGAAGAGGGTGATGCCTGCGCCAAGCACGATGATAAATGTATAGAGCGACAGAAAGATGGGGGCCTCCTTGAATGTGCGCCCCACGCCTCGTTCCCAGCCGAAGGCTTCGGCGATCGAATAGGCGGTGGAGAGCGGCAAGACGCTGGCTGCCATAAGCGAGGCATTGAGCAGGCCGACGCCAAAGAGAATGGCGGCAATTTGACCGTTGCCGCCCACCAGTGGCTCCAGGGCGATCGCAGCGTCTTTGGCCTGGTTGATCTGGATATGATTCACAAAGAGCGTGGCCCCTGTGCAGACCACAATGAAGAAAGCCACGAGGTCTGTCATAAAGGCCCCGACGTAGGTATCGAGTTGCTCATAGCGCAGGTGCTCGACGGCGATCTGCTTGTCGGCGATGGCCGACTGCTGGTAGAACTGCATCCAGGGAGCGATGGTGGTGCCGATCACCGCGACAAGCATGAGCAGGTAGCTCTGGTTGAGCTGTATCTGAGGGAAGAAGGTCTGGTGGAAGACCTGCGCCCAGTCAGGGTGGACGAGGAACCCGCTGGCGATATAGCTGACATAAATAAGGCACAGCGCCAGCAGGACCCGTTCGACATATTTGTAGCTGCCACGGATCACAAGAAACCAGACGAGTGCTGCGGCCAGCGGTACGGAGATAAATGGACTGACCCCGAAGATATCCATCGCTCCGGCAACTCCCGCAAATTCGGCCACAGTTGTGGCAATGTTGGCGATGAGCAGCAGCAGCATGCTCCAGAAGGTGATGCGCACCCCGAAGCGTTCGCGAATGAGGTCTGAGAGGCCTTTCCCGGTTACAACCCCCATGCGTGCGGCCATTTCCTGGACGACGGCCAGGCTAATGGTGACCAGGACGATCGCCCAGAGCAGGCCGTAGCCGTAATTAGCTCCTGCCAGAGAGTAGCCGGTAATACCGGTGGCATCATTATCCACATTGGCGGTGATGATGCCCGGGCCAATTACCGAGAGCAGCAGCAGCAGCTGGCGCATCCAGGTATGGCGCACATGGCGTATCTGCTGGTTTTTTTCATCCCCTGATCTGGTGATTTCCTTTTTCATATCGGCACTCCCTGGAGAATAGAATGAATGAGTGCTACAGACACTCAGTGGCTCGGATTAGCCATACGGCAACGAACGATGGCGTGGAAGAGTCTGGCCGCTGCCGGCAGCAGCGCATTCAATTGCAGCGGGCCGGGTTGCTCGTTGCGATCACCGCGCTCGCCGCTCTGACGAGGCGAGTGCGACAGAGCCGCCTTTGAAGCATTTCGTTGCTTTCAAACTGTAAAGATGCGTCCTGGGGAGAAGTGAGAGGAAAAGGTCTTCGTTGACCCGGGAAGAGCAACACCCTCCCCCTACTCGCTTTAATGCGCTTGCGCCCGTTGCAAAAGCGAGTAGTGGGATGATAGCAGCATTTGATAGTGCTATGAGGACAAATCACTTGTGCCACGGAAAGTTGCTGGCGCCAACCAGGGTCAGGGTCCATGAGGGACCTCCTTCATTGTCGCGAAAAATTAGATGAGCGCGCTCAGACGAAGCGATCAAGCGCATCTTTCAGCTCACGAATCGCCTCATCGCCACTGCTACGTTCAACGGCTTCGGTGACGCATTGCTCAATGTGAAGCTCGAGCATAGTTCTACCTGCCTGGTCAAGGCCGGCGCGAACGGCCGCAATCTGCGTTAACATATCATCAACATCGCGCCCTTCATCCCAAAGCCTTTTGAGGCTTGCCGCGTGACCAGCGACGCGTGCCAGGCGTTTGGCGATCTCTTCGCGAGTTGTGGGATCGGTACGGTGTGTCATAGCCTCCAAGCGCTTTCTCATAGCGATCCACCCTCCCCGCTAGGAGGATACATCGCTCATACACAGAGTATAGCTCACGCTGGTCGCAAAAGTCAAGCGGCAATCTCGCTGTGAGGCAGGAAAGCAGGTCGAACATGGGCAGGCCAGCCTTTGCACGGAGCTTGACAATTCTCAAAGTCTCCGCTATACTGACCCTGCACTAAAGCGCGGTGACCGTAGCTCAATAGGCAGAGCTCTGGATTGTGGCTCCAGCGGTTGTGGGTTCGAGCCCCATCGGTCACCCTCCCCTTCGTACCACTCCACCCCCCGTGTGACTTTACCCATAGTTTGTCCGCTGCGGACAGACTATGCTTGCAAAAGTGCGTGGACAAACTTTGCTTCCAGTTTATCAGCGGGTTCTTGGCAGGTTATCATTACTTGTACCCCAGTTCATAACATAAGCGTAGAGTAGAGTAGAAAAAAGGAGCCCCGCAGGCTCCTTTTTCTACTCTACGACGATTTGCCCCTCGCTGACAGCGGCATTCTCAGCCACCAGAAACGCCCGGGCATATGGCTGTTCAGGATAGAGCCTGTGGGAGAAGATGATATAGATCATCCCATTACGCCTGGCCCACTCAATATCGCGCGCTGAGGGATAGGCCTCCGATTGAGGGTGGGAGTGGTAGTAGGCATACATCTCGCCGTCGTACTCATCGATGTCGAGCTGGATGCGCAGGAGATCCTCGGGGCTGATCTCTGAAAAATCGTCTGGATGCTCGGCGGCATTGGCGGTCGGATAGTTCCTGACGACCCGGCCATCCTTGCTCGCCAGCATACCACAGGTTTCGTTGGGGTAACCGGCCACAACGTGTGCCACCATCTCAGCGTACATTGCAGCAGGTATGCGCACCACAGGCTTTGCGTTGGCAGTTACCATAGGATCTTTGCCTCTATATCTTCCGCGAGTTCATCCAGATTGCGTGTCCACAGGTCCTCGCTGAGGTACTTCCAGCCGCCGTCTGCCAGGATAACAACAATCTTGCCCTTCTCAAGGTTATCGGCCACTTTCAAAGCCGCATGCAGGGCCGCGCCACCCGAAGGGCCGGCGAAGATGCCTTCTTGATCTTTGAGCTGGCGGGTGCGACGTATCGCATCGATACCCGCAACCAGGATCTTGGAATCAAACAATGATTGATCCAGCACAGGGGGCACGAAACCGTCTTCCAGGCTGCGCAGCCCCTGCACCCCTTCGCCCTGCAGTGGTTCGGCGGCGACGATTTTTATCGCGCGCCTGTACTCTTTTAGGCGGCGCGCGCAGCCGGTAAGGGTTCCGCCTGTACCCAGTCCGGCCACGAACACATCCAGGTCGGGCAGGTCAGCGATGATTTCGGGGGCCGTTCCCTCATAGTGGGCACGTGGATTGGCTTCGTTACCATACTGGTAAAGCATTACGTAGCGCTCGTCGCTGCCAAGCAGCTGCCTGGCCAGATTGATGGCCCCGTTACTCCCCTGTGCTCCATCAGAGAAAACGATGTCTGCGCCATAGAGCTCCAGCAGCTGGCGACGTTCGCGTGTCACATTATCGGGCATGACTGCCGTGAACCGATAGCCCTTGACGCGCGCAATCATCGCCAGGGCGATGCCTGTATTACCGCTGGTAGGCTCCAGCAGAATGGAGTTGGCCCTGAGCTTCCCCCTGGCCTCGGCCTCCTCAATCATCTGCCTGGCAATGCGATCTTTAATGCTGCCGGTAGGGTTTGCGCCCTCCAGCTTGGCAAAAATCTGCACGCCGGCACGCGGGCTAAAACTCTGTAGCTCCACGAGCGGGGTGTTGCCAATTGTATCCAAAATGCTGCTATAACGCATGCGCTTGCTCTACTCGAAGCTGACCACCCGCCATCGCGGGTAAGAGGATAACCGTATCATTGGGACCGATACTGGTCTCTAATCCCTGTAGGTAGCGTACATCCTGATCATTGACATAGACATTAATAAAGCGGCTCAGGCTCTCATCAGGCTGGATCTGCTCCTTCAACGCGGGATACTGCTTATACAGATCAGCCAGGATCTCCGCAAGATTGACGCCCTGGGCACTGACTTGTTTTGAGCCACCAGCAGATGAGCGTAAGACAGGTGCGAGACGCACAGTTGCCATAATCTATCTCCTTGTTGTATGTATGTGCAGGGGTACGACGTAGCGCACCCCCTCATTCTATCTTATGATCTCCTCTGAAGAGCAGCTACTTACGATCCGGCCGGAATAGCGCAGACATCAGCATATGTGGGCAGATCCTCGGGATGCCCATGCTCGCCGCATGCTGGGCAGTTGGGGTCACGGTAAAGGCGCAACTCACTGAATTCGCCAGACAGGGCGTCGTAGGTCATCAGGCGACCAACCAGTGGCTCGCCGATGCTCAGGAGAAGCTTGATTGTCTCCGTCGCCTGTAACAGGCCAATTACCCCGGGGAGCACTCCCAAAACGCCGGCCTCCGCGCAACTGGGGGCCAGTTCCATGGGAGGTGGTTCCGGGTAGAGACAGCGATAGCACGGTCCTTCATAGGGCTTGAATACAGTTAACTGTCCCTCGAAGCGGAAGACGCTTCCATGCACAACCGGTTTATTCGCTAGCAGCGCGGCATCGTTGAGCAGGTAGCGGGTGGGAAAATTATCGGTGCCATCGATGATGACATCGTAATCGGCAATGATGCGCCCCACATTTGACTCGTCCAGGCGCTCGAGATAGGTCACAACCTTGACGTCCGGGTTGAGCGCCTCAAGTGTTTCACGCGCAGACTCGGCTTTATATTGCCCGACGCGCTTGGTATTGTGCAGAATCTGACGCTGAAGATTGCTTTCGTCCACCACGTCGGCATCGATAATGCCCAGCGTTCCTACACCGGCGGCTGCCAGGTAGTACGCGGCAGGCGAACCAAGGCCGCCCGCGCCAATCAACAGCACGTGTGAGTCGAGCAACTTGAGCTGTCCCTGCTCACCCACCTCGGGGATGAGGAGGTGACGACTGTAGCGTTTGGATTGCGCCTCATTCAGCGTGCGCGGCTGCACAAAGGCATAGCCGCTGCCCTTCCACTGCCCAAAACCACCGGCCATGGAGACGACATTTTCGTAGCCCATCTGCTGCAGGGTACTGCCGGCAATGAGCGAGCGCGTTCCACCGGCACAATAGAGCACAACCGTTTTTGATTTATCGGGAACCGCTTCTTCTACCTGTAATTCGAGAAAACCACGCGGCACATGCACGGCACCCGGGATGTATCCATCGCTCCACTCATGCTTTTCACGAACATCTACAAGAACGATGTCCTGGTGTTCTTTGCCGTCCTCGTGCTGATTGGCCAGGGCCTCCTGTACCTGTGATGGAGTCCATTCCGGCACCTGCTGTCGTGCTTTACGCAAAATCGCACGTGATGCATCACCCATTTTTACTTACCTTTCGACATTATAGATCAGGTTTACTCACTAAAAATAAGTACGAGTCGCAGCAATTATGCCTGCACAAGCAGCAAGCCATACAGAACAGTTCTAATCCCGCTATGTATTGCTTTGTTGCCAGTATTTTCTTAGTGTATATGTATATCACTGAGAACACAAGAATGTCAGGAATTATTCCTTGCGCAACCCGGGTTTTTGCTACCTACAGCTGTTCAGCGCTGAGCTGATTTGCTATACTTAGCAGGTAAGGCAAAAGGCGGCAGAATTTACGCTCAGGAGGCCTGTCTATGACTGCAACAGCTGATATCCTTATCATCGGTGGTGGTGTGATGGGGGCCAGCATCGCTTATAATCTTGCTCGCCAGGGGGCGGGACGCGTCCTACTGCTGGAGAGGCAAGCCATCGCCAGCGGAACAACTGGTCGTTCAGGCGCCATCGTCAGGCAGCATTATTCCAACGATTTTACCGTGCGCATGGCTCGCGATAGCCTTGCCTTCTTCCAGCACTTTGCTGATCTCGTCGGCGGCGATTGTGGCTTTGAGACGACTGGCATGGTTGTCCTGGCGGATGAAGCTGGTAGAGAGGCCCTGGCCGCCAATGTGCAGTTGCAGAGAGAGCAGGGCGTCAAGACGCAACTGGTCGATGACAGGACATTGCGCGAAGTGGCCCCGGAGTACAGTTACGCAGGTGCAGCGGCCGCCTGCTATGAGCCGGATGCGGGGGTTGCCGATCCCGTGGCCACCACCTATTGTTTTGTGCACAGCGCTCTTGAGCATGGTGCGGAGCTGCGTGAAGGCGTCACAGTTACTCACATATTGAAATCGCAGGAGCGCGTGCTGGGAGTGCGGACGGTCGAGGGTGATATTCATGCGCCTGTTGTCGTCCTGGCCGCCAACGTATGGAGCCGGCGGCTGGCACATGCTCTGGGTCTCTCGCTGCCGCTTACGCCGACGCGCCACCCTATGCTTGCCCTGCGGCGCCCGCATGATTTTGGGGGCCGTCAGCAGATGCATGCCGTTGGGCTTGACCTGACGCGTCACATTTATCTGCGGCCTGACCTGGGTGGTATGACCCTGGTCGGTTCAACGGAAGATGTTCTGGAGGCCTGCGATCCCGACTATTACGCGCAGGGGCTTACGCAGGAGGAAATTGCGCACTTTCGTACCATGGCCGGAAAAAGCATACCCGCACTTGCTCGCGCGGTAGCACGTGGAGGCTGGGCGGGCATCTATGACGATACCCCTGACTATCATCCTATGCTTGATCGCTTGCCAGGTTGCGCGGGTCTCTACTGCGCGGCCGGTTTTAGCGGCCATGGCTTTAAACTATCACCCCTGGTCGGACAGTGGATGGCCCAGTTGATCCTGACGGGTACGTATGCCGACGATATGCGTCCGTTCTCCTATGACCGTTTTAGCAGCAAGAAAGAGATACACCCGCGTTATGCTTCCGGCGTACTTGGCTAAAAGACGCTGCCAGGGCCGCCTGCTCAGCAATGCAGGCCTGTCCGGCAAACACCCCTGTGGGGGCAGCTTGCATGCCAGAACCAGCATCGCTACGCGAGCGTATTACACCTTCACCACGCCATCTGCAAGCAGCCGGGCAAGAGCCTTGCGAGCGCTCTGTGGCCCTGCAATCTGATAAGCTACGCCCCGCATATCTGCAATGACTGGCTCCAGGTATGGTTTAAATTTGGGATCGCCGCGGCACTGATTATGCAACACATAAGTGGACGTCTCTACTAACCAGGGGGTTACTTCAGCTGTCGATAAGAGCCTTAAGACGGCTAGCAGACCTGGCTTACCAAAGTGTGCCAGTTCTTTGGCTCCCATCCAGGCTACTGAATGATCAGGGTCACAGAGCGCACTTACCAGCACGGGTAGCGCTCGCAAATCGCCAATTTCACCGAGTGAGCGTATACAGTGCCAGCGCATCCAGGCAGAACCGCTTGTACTGGCTTCTAACAGCGCCGGGACCGCTGCCCGGCGCAGTTGCACCAGGGCTATGAAGATCTGGCTGGCCATCTGCTCATCGTCGTTATGTAGCGCGTTAAGGAGGGCTTTGACCGCTGCGGGATCACCTACACGTCCCAGAGCCTTGACTGCCTGTAGTCGCACAGCCGGCACGGGGTCGTGCAGGGCTTCAATCAAGCTGGGGACCGCAGACGAGCTCCCACATATGCCAAGTAGATGGGCCGCCGTTTCGCGCACGCTGGCTCGCCTGTCATGCAGTGCTGTTAACAGGACGCGTTCGGCACGCGCTTGCTGCATGCCCGAGCCTGGCAGAAAGAGCGTTCTCAGCTTTGTCCTGGCGTGAGCGGAGCGCAATGGCCTGGGAACCACAAAAGGTTTTCCCGCCCAGGTACCGGTTGCGATAAAATCTACGAGGTTATGGGCCAGGCGATCATCATCGAGTGAAGAAACGGCGATGACCGCTCGTGGGTCATTTTCCATAATCCAGTACAGAAGTCGCCATGCCGCGCCGCGTCGGCCATCAGCTGCCTCTTGCGCCAGTAGCTGGGGAGGAGTTAGGCCAACGGGGGGAGCCGCATCGACAGCTGGTTGTTCAGCCGGTGCGGGATCAGCATTTGTAGCTGTATGAATTTGATTTGCAGTATCATCGGATAGCATACGCTATTCTCCTGTGGGGGTCAGGGATTACGTCGTCTTGTAACAGAAAGTAGTGTTACTTCGGCGTAAGCGGTGGCCATTTTTAGATGTAAGTCAGACAATGCTACTCTGGATGCGTGACACGATAACCAGGTGTGTAGTGGTGCAGCAGACACTATGGATTATAGCATAATACTGAGGGCTATCGCAGCGCCGCGAAGAGGCTCTCGGCAGTAATTGGCAGACTCGCGGCCCGCACGCCCACAGCGTCATAGACGGCATTGGCGATGGCTGCCCCCACGGGCACGACCGGCGGCTCACCGACGCCCTTGGCCCCGAACGGTCCCAGCGCGGAAGGGGCCTCTACCAGGATGGGCGTTATGACGGGGACGTCCACGCTGTGCGGCAGGGCATAATCCATCAGGGTACTTGTCAGCGCCTGCCCGTGCTCATCGTAGACAAGCCCCTCAAAGAGGGCCCAGCCAAGTCCTTGCGCGACTCCTCCATGGATCTGTCCCTCAACCTCGGCCGGATTGATGGCGAAACCAACATCCTGGATCGCGACATAGTCGAGGACATAGACCTCACCTGTTTCAGGATCTACCGCCACCCTCGCTATATGCGTGGCATACATCGGTGAGCTGTTGCCGATGGCGGCGCGACCGCGACCATAGACGGGCTCGTATTTGCCCGCGAAGCGCATTGTCGCGGCCGCTATCTCGCTGAGAGCGACATGCCTGCTGGGTATGCCGCGCACCACCACCTTGTCACCTTCGATCTCGAGGTCTGCGGCCGCGGCCTCTAACATTTCGGCCGCGACAGAAAGGATCTGCTTACGCGCATCCTGCGCCGCCGCAAGTACGGCGGGTCCCATTGAATAGATTGTTTTACTGCCACCTGTGCTCCCGCTATATGGCATGCTGTCGGTATTGTCGTGTACGACATTCATGGCAGAGGCGGATGTGCCCAGGCCTTCGGCCGCGATAAGCGAGAGCGAGGTATCAGAACCCGTCAGGTCGACTGTGCCAACGATGACGGTAATGCTTCCATCTTTTTCAAGTCGGCATGCCGCTGCGGCAGGTTCAGTACCGCCCGGCCAGCCGCCTGCTGCTAGCCCGACACCTATCTTCCAGCCCTGCAATTTGGCGGGTAGCGCCTGCTTTGTATGTCTCGCGGCCCAGATGGGCTGCTGTTGGGCCCTCTCGAGGCATTCAATCAGGCCGATACGCGGCCACTTGCGGTGATCCAGGGTAGGGTCGCCTTCCTTCAAGGCATTTTTTAAGCGCAAGCTAAGCGGGTCGATGGCCAGCTTATGACATAACTCGTCGATCGTGGATTCCAGCGCAAAGCATGCCTGGGGCGCGCCGGGCGCCCGATAAGCGCCGACGCCGACCTTATTTGTCAGCACCTCATAGCAGCGAAAATCAAGGTGCGGGCAACGATAGGTGCTGCCAAGCATTAAGCCGCCCAGCATAACGGCTGCGCCTGGGTAGGCGCCCGTATCGAAGACGACTTTCGCCTGCATCGCTACCAGCGTACCGTCTTTCCTGGCCCCAACCTTTAGAGAGATGACCGACCTGGGGGCGGGATTACCTGCCAGCAGATCCTCCTGGCGTGTGTAGACAAGGCGTACCGGCTTGCGGGCCGTGTAGGCCGCCGCTGCCGCCAGCGTTTCAATCAGGCCAAATTTTCCCCCGAACGCTCCACCTATTGGTACAGACTCCACGCGAATTTGCCGTTCTGGTAGATCGAGCGCCGCTGACACAGATGAACGTACAGCGAACATGCCCTGGGAACTGGGCCAGATGGTTAGCTGCCTGCCCACCGGGTCGGGAACAACCAGGATGGACTGCGGTTCAATATAGGACTGGTGGACAAAGCTTGTCTCGAAGGTGCGCTCAACAACTACTTCAGCCTCGCGCCAGCCCTCCTCAATGTTACCGCTATGCAGGTGCGCTTTGTCGCTTACATTCTCAGAGAGTTTTTCCGTGTCCTCTACTTCCTGGCTATCTTTGGCGACTGCCGCGTGGGCATCTCCGCCCGCGATCGCCGATGCCCCGTTTTGCCTGTAGATGCGCGCGGCTGGCGCTCCGGGCTGCATGCCTGCAAGCGGGTCTACTACAGCAGGTAACGGCTCGTAATCAACGTCAACGGCTGCGGCGCCGTCATCAGCTGCTGCCTCCGTCTCCGCCAGCACAATGGCGATGGGATGCCCGCACCAGAGCGCTTCGTGCTGTGCAAGGGGGGCCAGGCTGCGATCGCCGCTGTCAGGCTTGGCCATTCGCAGTGTTTCACTCGTGAATACCGCTCTGACTCCGGGGACTGCAAGGGCTGCCGCGATATCTATATGGAGGATACGCGCATGCGCATAGGGGCTGAGTACCAGGCGAGCGTGAAGTAAGCCCGCTACCGAGAGGTCGCCCGCAAAGCGTGTGCGTCCCAGTACCTTATCCTGGCCGTCCTGGCGGGGTGTAGGTTTACCTACCATGTTGTGTTGTGGTGTGTGATCAACCGTCTGTGACATCCGTTGCTCCATAATCAAAATAGATCGTTATTATGAGCCTCCAGCAAAGTGTAGCACAAACCCTGGTTGCGTGTCATTTTTACGTATCACTGCCTGTGAATGATTGCTGCCTATCACCAGCTCTGCCCTTGCATGCTATATTTGTGCTCATCGCTTGGCGATACGCAGTCTGTGAACGTATGATAAGAGGAGGTAGTTTTGTTCGCTTGCAGGCGGTAGGCCAGATGGTCGCGCGCTTCCTGGAGCGCGTCCAGAGCTGGATTGATGGCTTATTGCCCTGGAATGAGCTGGATGCGCGACTCGCGCTGCATCCCTCGATTTCAATTACATAAATAAGTTAAGAGGAGGTTTTCGACGTATGGCGATCGAGGTCAACACTCCCCCTTCACTCGATGCCTTGCTCAGCGAATGGGAAAAACAGGGTATTCGCACAGTTCTGTTTGAACTGCCCGACATGCATGGCAGCGCTCGTTCCAAGCTTATACCGCTCAACAAGGTGCGCGGCTTCGCCCGGCACGGCCTCAACATGTATGGGGGGCCCTGGCCCTGGACAGCAGCTCGTTTGTTGTCTCTGGCACCAGATATAACGAAGAGGTGCGCTATGCTGATCAGGTGCTGCGCCCCGACCTGTCCACGGCCGCGATTGTGCCGTGGTTGCAGCACACGGCGCGCCTGATCTGTGACACCTACTGGGCTGACGGCACGCCCCTGCATGCTGCGCCGCGGCATGTGTTGCGGCGGGTGATTGAGCAGCTGGAGCAGCTGGGTTATACGGCGCAGGTAGGCCTGGAATACGAGTTTTACGCGCTGGACCTGGTGACCAGGCAACCCGTTTTCGGGGGCCTGCATATTTTCAATACCGGCCGCAACCTGGCGGTGCCGCTGACCGAGCGCATCGTGGAGCTGATGCCGCAGGTCGGCATTGATATCATCACGGCCAACGCGGAATACGGGCCGGGCCAGTTTGAGATCAACTACGGGGCGCATGAGGCGCTGCTCGCTGGCGACCTTGGCTTCACTTTTAAAAACGGCGTGAAGCTGATTGCGCAGCAGCTTGGCTATCAGGCCACGTTTATGACCAAGCCCTTCACGGAGCAATCGTCCAGTGGAGCGCACGCACCTGGAGAATCGGCTGCCGACGGCGCTCAGCAACCCGTATCTGGCGACGGCGGCGGTGATAGCGGCGGGGATCCTGGGATTGCGAGAGCAGCAGCGACCACCGGAGGCATTGGCGGACCTGGCGGAGAATCATGGCGAGTTTGAGCCTTTGCCAGCGACGCTGGAAGCAGCGCTGGATGCCCTGGAAAGAGATGAGCCTTTGCGAGAGCTGCTGGGGAGGAGTTTGTGGGGGTGTTTACGACAATGAAGCGCAGCGAACTGGCGCGCCTCAAAGCGCATGTGACGGACTGGGAGCGCAACGAGTACCTGGAGATGTTCTAGCTTGCGGGAGTTGCCTCAGCTATGTGCTAAAATGATAAACTTCTTCTACACTTTTTAGACAATCTATCCATATGTTCTCCACGCGAGCAGATGCGATTGTAGCAGCTGGCGGGGTCGCGTTCTTTTCTGTCATGCCAGGATATGATAGGATACTGTGAGGATACAGATGTAACGGAGGAGCAGCAGAGCATGCCAGAAATCGACAGCGATCACGTCTTTGGCTTCGACACACTCGCGGTCCATGCCGGCCAGCGTCCCGATCCTGCGACGGGCGCGCGCGCCGTGCCCATTTATCAGACTACGTCATTTGTTTTTGATGATACAGATCACGCTGCTCATCTCTTCGCCTTGCAGCGCTTCGGCAATATTTACACGCGCATCATGAACCCCACCACGGCTGCCTTCGAGGAGCGCGTCGCCGCCCTGGAGGGCGGAAGCGGCGCCGTTGCCACCGCCTCGGGCATGGCGGCCCAGATGGCAACGATGATGACCCTCCTGCGACCGGGGGACGAGATAGTTTCGTCAAGCAGCCTCTACGGTGGCACGCATACTCAATTTGACCTGACGCTGCGAACGTGGGGCGTACAAACGATTTTCGTCGATAGCACCGATCCCGCAAACTATCGCCGCGCCCTTACCCCGCGCACGCGCGCGCTCTATGGTGAAACCATCGGGAATCCGCGCGCTGACGTCCTGGATATCCGCGCTGTCGCGGATATCGCCCACGAGGTCGGGGTGCCACTCGTCGTGGACAACACGTTCGCTACCCCCTATCTATGCCGCCCTTTTGAGCATGGCGCGGATATTGTCGTACATTCCGCCACCAAGTTTATTGGCGGGCATGGCACCTCCATCGCGGGGGTGCTGGTCGAAGCAGGCAAATTCCCCTGGGACAACGGTAAATTTGCGCATATCGTTGATCCCTCGCCCGGCTACCACGGTGTGCGTTTTTATGAAACCTTTGGCGATTTTTGTTTTGCCATGAAGACCAGAGTGGAGACGGTACGTGATACGGGGGCCTGTATCAGCCCCTTCAACTCTTTCCTGCTGCTGCAAGGTCTCGAGACCCTCTCACTGCGCATGGAACGCCATTGCCAGAACGCCCTGCGCGTGGCCCAGTTCCTCCACGAGCATCCCGCCGTCAGCTGGGTGCGCTACCCCGGCCTGCCAGACGACCCGTCGTACGCCCTGGCCCGGCATTACCTGCCTCGCGGGGCCGGTTCGATCTTTACCTTTGGCGTCAAAGGCGGCTACGAAGCCGGTAAAGCGGTCATCAACAATGTGAGGATGCTCTCGCATCTCGCGAACGTGGGCGATGCCCGCAGCCTGATCATCCATCCCGCCAGCACCACGCACCAGCAACTGTCTGATGAGGCTCGGCTCGCAGGTGGTGTGACACCCGATCTGATTCGCCTCTCAATCGGCATCGAAGACGTGGAGGATATTCTCTGGGACCTGGATAGAGCGTTTCAGGCGGTAATGAAGAATTAGCTCGACTTTTTTGCCAGGATAACCCCCGTATTTATGCCGACTGTATGCAGGCCGCCGAAGAACCTGGCGTGCTCGATTTTTATGCAGCGGTCCTGCACAAACGTCAGGCCGGCGGCCTGCATTCTCCTCCCCACCTCATCATTCACGATGCCTAGCTGCAGCCAGAGCACGCCGGCGCCGATCTTGACGGCCTCAGCCGCAAGCGGGGCTACGTCCTCGGACTTACGGAAGACATCGACGATCTCAATCTCTGCGCCCGCCTCTTTGGCCGCGGTCAGCGAGGCATAGACGTGCTTACCCAGGAGCGTCTGCCCTGCGTAACGTGGATTGATAGGAATGATAGTATAGCCCTCGGCCTGCAGGTAAATCGCCACAAAGTGACTGGGGCGATAGGGGTCCGCCGAGAGCCCTACGACGGCAATGTTGCGATAACTACGCAGGATCTGCAGTCGTTCGTACATATCCGGGGTCAGCGCTTTTTCAACAGCCATACTGTATCCTTTGCTATTTTCATGCGTTCATCTCGTCGCCAGTCGACTTTTCTTCATCATATCAGATTTGCCCGTCTTTTTGCACATCTATGGTAATCGCCGCGCCGTCCTGCCCGGGCGCGTTTACAGGCCGAGCGGCCAGGGATAGCCGGCGGACTGATAAATGGCCTCGATGGTTGCCAGGTTCTCTATCGTTTCCTCGAGGGTGAGATGTGGCTGGTGTCCAAAACGAATGCAGGCGCTGAAATGCTCTACTTCCAGCCGGAACTGGTCAACTGGAGTAAAGCGCTGGTGAATTGCCTGGCCTTCGGTGGAAAGCACAACCACCGTTTCGATATGGCCCGGTGTAAATGGCAGTGGAATAGTTATTGAACCATTCTCGCCATAAATTTCTGCTACCTGGCGGGTGGGAAGCTCAATGCTGGAGTCGATGAGGCCAAAGCAGCCATCGTCGAAATCCAGCACAGCGCTGGCATAGCGCTCAACCTCGCTTGTGGCGGGCGCATAGGCGCGAGCGCCGACCGCTATGGGAGGACGTCCATACACGGCCCGGCAGAAATTGACCGGGTAACAACCGACATCCATGAGCGAGCCGCCGGCCAGGGAGGCCTGCAAGCGAATATCGTGCGGGCGCGATCCCACATTAAATGAGAACGACGCGCGGATCAACTTCACGTTGCCGATGCGGCCGTCAGCCACCTGCTCGAATGCCCAGATCGTCTGTGGATGGAAACGGTACATGAAGGCTTCCATGAGCAGCATACCGCTGTCGCGTGCCGCCTCCGCCATCGCAATGCCCTCCTCGGCCGTTACCGCGAGAGGTTTTTCACACAGCACGTGCTTGCCGGCTTTAAGTGCTTTGATCGTCCACTCAGCGTGCAGGCTGTTCGGCAGGGGGTTATAGATAGCCTCAACCTGGGGATTGTTGATCACGCTGTCGTAGCTGCCAGAGATAGCAACGCCCGGGGCAAAAGCAAATAATTCACGCGCTCGAAGTGGGTTGCGTGTGCCAACCGCCACCAGTTGTGCATTGGAAGATGCGACAATCGCGGGTGCCACGCGTTTGACGCCGATATTGGCAGCGCTGAGAATACCCCAGCGCACAGGAGTGTGAAGGCTAAATTCATTTGACTGCATCGCGCTATTATCCTTTTCCCTAAATTTTGACTGGAAGCATGGGTATATGCTACCACAAGACCGCCATGAAAAAGCAAGCGCCAGGCTGGTTGATTTTGCATGCATCGGCGAACATCACAAAAGCGCTTCGCTGCTCCAGCATTGAAAGCTGCGGAGGTATTTTTTTGGTGATATACTTGCGCTAAGATCGCAAGCGTTCAAGGGTGGAACATGTCTCAACTGGAAGCTTCTGAACAACGAGTGGTGGCGGTAGTGTTAGGGGCCGGCCAGGGAACACGCATGGGACGGCAGATCAACAAAATCTTGTTGCCGCTGCATGGTAAGCCCATCATTCTCTATGCTCTTGAAAGCTTTGAACGCTGCCCCTCGGTAGACGAGGTCATCCTGGTCGCCGCGGTCGGCGAAGAGGAACAGCTGTTGCAGCTCGCCTTGCAGGCCGGCTGCAACAAAGTGCGCCGGGTTATTCGCGGCGGTGCGAGCAGGCATGCCTCAGAACAATGCGCTCTCGATGCACTGCGTGCGGATATCGAAGATGGGAGGGTAGAAATCATCCTTATCCATGACGGGGCGCGTCCATTTATTGCCGTGGAGAAGGTGGAGCGCCTGATTATGAAAGCGCGAGAGGTAGGAGGGGCTATTCTGGCCACCCCACTGCAGGCAGAAGAACGGTTAGTGCAGGTGGAAGGCCAGAATGAAGTCCAGAGAGGATTTGAGGGAGAAGCAGCCTGGAAAGCCCAAACACCCCAGGCCTTTCAGGCCTATGTATTGCTCAAGGCGTACGATCAAGCGCAGCGCAGCTCATTTTATGGCACCGATACAGCCGCCGCGGTTGAACTCAGCGGGGGGCACATCGCGATTGTAGCAGGTGACATGAACAACCTGAAAATTACCACATCTCATGACCTGCTGCTTGCCGAAAGATTGATGGCCAGTGCCCTCCCCTGAAAAGGTGGCGAGCACGGCGGTCTGCCTGGACAGAATACGCAACCCTTGCCAGGCGGCGCGCTACATGCTTACAATACAGAAGCAACGAAGTAATTGTATTGTGAAGTGCGAAAGGATAAGCCACTTGACACAAACACCCTCAACACGGCGCATTTATCACCTGATCGAGGCCGAGGAATACGCCAGCAAGCTGTAACCATGAGGCGATGAGTATCGTAATAGCATCATATATTCGTCTTGCGCTAGAAGCGAAGTGTTCCTGGGAAAGATACGTATGCAATCTTCTAAATCTTCTTCTAATGCACCTGTTGACAGGAAACCAGACCAGGATCAGCCTGGGGTAGAGCAGCGCGATGGTTATCAGTGGACGGCGCTCTCGGTTACTACTGTCGGTGCCCTGCTTGCATCCATCCAGGGCTCGGCCCTGCTGATCGCTTTGCCGAATATCCTGGCGGAGCTCCATACCACATTTTTTACGATCATGTGGGTGCTCCTTGGCTACCTGCTTGTCCTGACGGTGCTGACGCCGATAATCGGGCGCCTGGCCGACATGTGGGGTCGTAAACGCCTTTACAACGCGGGCTTTCTTATATTTACGCTTGGCTCACTGGTGGCGGGCCTGGCGCAGCCACAATTTCATGGCGCAGATCTCGTCTTGGGACGCATAATTCAGGGAGTGGGGGCGGCGCTGCTCGTCACGAATAGCACCGTGATAGTGACCGATGCCTTTAAGAAAGGTCAGGTAGGCCTCGGTCTGGGCGTCAACCAGATCGCCGGTGCCGCGGGCTTCCTGGTCGGCCCGATTATTGGCGGCCTGCTCACAGAGGTGTCCTGGCGCTGGGTCTTTCTCTTCAATGTCCCCCTCGGTATCTTTGGCGCGCTGTGGGGAATCTGGCGCCTGCGCGAACCGGTGCGCCCGATGCAGCGCCAGCATATCGACTGGATCGGCAGTATTACACTCACCCTTGGCCTTGCGGGACTGCTGCTGGCGTTGAGTATGCTTGCCTTTCCCATTCTGCCCGCCGCAGAGATTTATGCCATCCTTGCCATCGGGATCGTGGGGCTGCTCCTGTTCGCGTTTATCGAGCCTCGCATCAAGGAGCCGTTGATTCAGTTACGCCTCTTCCGCAGCCGCCTGTTTACACTGGCGAACTTGAGTGGCCTGCTCAACGGGATCGCCCGTGGGGCGGTGCTGTTTTTGCTCATCTTCTTTTTACAGGGCCCATATGGCAAAGATCCGCTTACGGCGGGCCTGTTACTCGCGCCTTTCGGCGCGGCATTTATGCTTGTCGGGCCCATAAGCGGACGGCTCTCGGACCGTCTGGGGTCGCGCCTGCTTGCGCCTATCGGCTTACTCATCTCAGCGATTGCGTTGTTTGGCTTAACGACCATCAACCAGTTTACTCCTTACTGGCTTCTGGCGCTCTACATGGCCTTGATGGGTGGCGGTTCGGGCCTGTTCATCTCGCCAAATACGAACGCGATTATGAGCTCGGTCGAGCCGCATAGCAGGGGGGCCGCGTCAGGCATTCTAAGTATGCTGAACAATACCGGACAGATGCTCAGTATCGCGATCGTCTTTCCGCTGGCTCTCAGCAAGTTACCTTTTGCTGCCATTCAGCGGGTGTTCATCAGCGGTGGAGGTATGGGGCATTTCGCGTCAGCAATCCCGCCCTTTCTGGCGGGCCTGCACTTCGCCTTCTTTTTCTCTTTTGTGTTGAGCCTGATAGCGGCAGTCGTGGCGGCTCTGCGCCCCGCGCATGAAAGAGATGTGTTGTGAGGAAGAGCAGGATGCCCGCTCTTCCTCACAACACAGGGTACAAAAAAAGAGCGTAGCAGGTATACTATTGAGATATGTCGCCTGCCCACTTTGCGTCGCCAGGTGATACTATTTGAGTTCACAATTCCTTGCGTTGAAACGATGATGGATATCAGAAGGAAAGAGACTGAGGGACGAAGCCATGTCAGAACAAGATAGTCCGACTGTAGCGGAATTCACGCGCAGTGATAAACGTATCAGCGAGTTGCTGAATATGATGCATGAGATCGCCGACCTGTCTGCCCTGGGGAGCCTGGCAGATTGGGACCAGAATACGGCTATGCCTGAGGGGGCCGAGGAGGCGCGCGGCTTCCAGATGGCAACGCTGCAGGCTGTGCTGCATGAGCGCTGGACATCCCCGCGTTTGGGACAATTGCTGGACGAACTGGAAGAGCCTGTCCGGCAGCCTGTCTATTCCGATGCCGACCGCGGCCTGCTTCGCCAGGCGCGCCGTAGTTACGACCGCTCGACGAAGTTGCCGCGCAAGCTTGTCGAAGAGATGGCGCGGGTGCAGGCCGCCAGTTTCAGCGCCTGGCGCCGCGCCAGGGAAAACAATGATTTCGCCAGTTTCGCGCCCTGGCTCGCTCGTACGGTGGCGATCCAGCGTGAAGTGGCTGACAGGTTAGGCTTTGGCGAGACGCGTTACGACGCACTGCTCGATGAGTACGAACCCGGCATGACGGCGCGCAAGCTCGAGGCCTTATTTACCCCGCTACGCGAGGTCAGCAGGACTCTTCTGCAGCGCATCGAATCCAGCGGTGCCATTGTAGACGCCTCTTGCCTGGAGGGAGACTTTGCGGCAGATCTGCAGATAACCCTGGGCGAGCATATCCTCAAAGCTATGGGATATGACTTTAAACGCGGCCAGATTACCGTATCGCCCCATCCCTTTACGTCCAGCTTTGGCAGCCCCTTTGATGTGCGCCTGACAACGCGTATAAATAAACGCTTCATTCAGGAGTCGCTGATGGCGGACATTCACGAGGGTGGGCATGCCCTCTATGAGCAGGGAAGTTCGCCGCAGCTTGCCCGCACTCCCCTTGCCGGCGGAGCCTCGATGGGCGCGCACGAATCACAATCTCGCCTGTGGGAGAACGCGATTGCGCGCTCCGAAGCGTACTGGCAGGGTCAATTTGCGACCGTGCAGGAACTGTTCCCCGGGCACTTTGCCCATGTGAATGCCGCTGCCTTTGCCCGCGCCTTGAATAAGGTCCAGCCGAGCCTGATACGCATTGAAGCCGACGAGGTCACCTATAACCTGCATATTATGGTGCGTTTCGAGCTGGAGAAAGCGCTGGTCAACGGCGATGTGGCCATTGAGTCGCTGCCTTCGCTCTGGAACGCGCGCTATCGCGAGTATCTGGGCGTTGAGCCGCCGACCGATGCCGAGGGTGTCCTGCAAGATGTACACTGGACAAGCGGCTTTGGCTACTTCCCCAGCTATACCCTGGGTAATCTCTACGGCGCGCAGATCTATTTCACGCTGCGGCGCGCCTTCCCGGATTTTGAGGCTCGTCTGGCCTCTGGAGATACGGGTTTCATCCTGCGCTGGTTGCAGCGGCAGATGTACGCCTTCGGCGCAATCTATATGCCCGACGAGCTGATCAGGCGCATCACCGGCGAGGCGCCCGATCCGAACTACTTCACCCGCTATCTGACGGCAAAGTTCGAAAAAATCTATGCTCTGCCCCCCAGCATATAAAAGCGCCAGATAACCTGGTTGATACACTTCATTAGCAGATTGTGAGGTCATAGCGACTTAAAATACCAGCGACAAGCGCGGCCTGAGCGGGCCACTACCGCCGGCGCTGGCGTTAAAAGGCGGCCTGGCTTAACTCTAGCCTTATGCTTAAAACTATGCTAAAATCCCCTCGTATTCAGCATTCTGTCCAGCTTAGAATATCTGTCAAGGTAAGCAAGGAGAAATTACGTGACAACGCACGAGAAACGATATGTCATTATAGGCAATGGAGTCGCAGGAACCTCTGCCGCCGAAACCCTGCGCAAGTACAATCCCAATTGTAGCATACATCTTCTGACCAATGAGCCCTATCCCCTCTATAATCGCGTCTCACTACCCCGCTTTCTGCAGGGAGTCATTATTGAGTCCAAGGTCATGATTCATGATTTCGCGTGGCATGAACAGAGAAATATACAGCTGGTCACAGAGACGCTTGTAAGCGCTGTCTCTACGGAGGAGCAGGTGGTTATGACCGATGACGGTCAACGTTTCCCCTATGACGCCCTGCTGATTGCAACGGGGGGATGGGCCAATCCCCTGCGTGTGCCAGGGGCAGAAAATACCAGGCATATCTACAACTTTGTCACGCTTGATGATACGAAGACCATCATTGCGCGTATGCTCGAAGCGCGTACCGCCCTGGCCTATGGTGGGAGTTTTATTTCATATGAATTATGTGACGGCTTTGCTATGCGTAAGCTTGACACGACCTGGATGATGCGTGGTCCCTTCTGGCTGCGCAGCGCTCTGGATCCCGATGGTGGCGAGGTCGTTGATGCCATCGCCAGGAAATTCGGCGTTGAGGTGATCCATGGCGATGAGATCGAGGCGGTCGTGCCGAATAATGGCGTGCCAGGCTACGTGAAAACCAAACAGGGGCGCACCATTCAGGCTGATGTGATCGGCGTGGGCCTGGGTATCACCCTGAATACGAGCATACTGGCGAACACGCCTGTGGGGATGCGCCAGGGTGTCGTGGTGAATGAATATCTTGAGACAAATGTTCCACATGTGTACGCGGCTGGCGATGTCGCCGAGTTCTTTGACTCTACCATTTCTAAGCATCACACAATGGGCACATGGGATAACGCTATGGCTCATGGGCGTATCGTCGCCATCAATATGGCCGGTGGGCATGAAGCGTATGTGGATATACCGACCTACACCAGCCCCCTCTTTGACGTGAATATCGCCGTCGTCGGAACGGCGGAGTCGCATAATCCAGAGCTCACGAGCCTGTCCTTGCGTGAAGCAGGCGAGAAGGGCAATGAGAATTATCGCAAGCTGTTCTTCCGTGACAACAAGCTGGTTGGCGTACTCATGATCGGGAGCCCGAAAGGGCGGAAAAAACTGGTTGAGATCGTCAAAAATCAGCATGTCCTGGAGACTGCCGCCGAGCGCGAGGGCCTGCTCACCCTGAAGTAGCAGGGTTTCAGCACTCCTCAAGAGTATCTAAAATAGTGTGAGCTTAGCTATAGTACTATAATGTCTCTCTTAACTTGACTGATGCTGGTGTATAGGATACCGTTAAAATCATGACAGAGATGTGACCAGCTACGTGTAGGAGGGCTCTTGTGGCGACACTTTGTACACATTGTGGGGCAGAACTACAAGACGATGCTCGTTATTGTAAAATTTGTGGAACTCTCGTTCCTTCGCATCCCTTTAGTCCCGCCTCCGCATTCCCTGTTGTTCGCAAGAGTGAAGCAGTTGCTCCCCTCGCCAGGCGCCAAAACGAGGATTCTACGTCGGCCGACGCTGATGTGAACGGCGCGCCGCCGCGTTCAACTCCTAAAGATGGGCCGCCCTCCTGGATCGCCAGGCTCGGAGCTGACGCTCCCAATCACGGCTCAGACGAAGCGCAGGCGCATCCTCGCGAGGCTTTTTCGCTTGCGGTGACTCCTCATGACCTGGCCGCAACTGGCCGTGAACTACGCGTAAAGATATGGGACCAGGTTGAGGCCGCGGCTCCTCCTGAAGATGAAGTTGAAGATCGACCTACAAGTCCTCTTGTAGCAGGCCCGCCCGCGATAATCGTCCGGCGTAATTCGACGCCAGTACCCGAGCGCAAGGCGCAGGATACCCGGATTGATGAGCTAGAACGCCTGGATACTGTGCGCCTGGCGGCGCAAGTGGCCTCTCCCCCCCAGCCACAAACGCTCCCCCAAACACTCTCGCAACTGCCCGGGGGACCGTGGCAGCGGCCAGAGGCACTACCGTTTGCATCCACTCCTGGCGGTGTACCACCACTTCAAACCAACCAGGAGCTGAAAGCAACGCCCCTTCCCCAGCCCTCCGTTGCTGCCCAAAAGCGGTGGAACAGCCGTAAGCCGTTGCTATTCGTGCTTGTCGCGCTTGTATTGCTCATTGCAGGAGGTGGTGTAGCCACCTGGATAGTCAAATACCAGCCATTTGCTGTTGCTCCTATCACAAAACCTCAGCAAACTTTCAGCGACCAGAGGCTTGGACTGTCGCTGCTCTATCCCAGTAGCTGGCAGGCGCAAAATGATCGGACAGCCGCGGCCGTCCATTTTGTTGATAGCAGTCATACCATCCAGGTAAACATAACTGTTGCCACTGCCAGCGCAGGCAGCGCAGGCCAGTATGTGCAGCAGGAGGCCGGCCGCATGGGTTTGAGCGCGCGGAAAGCGGGCCCCGCTCTGACCTTTGCCGAAACGTCCTGGCAGCAAATACGTGGCAGCGTCCAGCAACAGGGGGCAAATTATAGCGTAGAGTTGCTCGTGGCGGGGCATAATTCCCGCTTATTTACCATCACGTTTCTGGCACCTCAGACCGTCTTTGCTCAGGCAGACCAGCTCGTATTCTCTAAGATGCGCTCATCGCTGCAGTTCTTGGCGTGATAGGCTCTGTAAGCCGGGGTGCGGCGTATGGTATAATGTAGGCGGCGATCTGACACCGATTTTGAGTCGGGAAGAGAAAGGAGGGCGCGGCGCGCACGCCATGGGTGTAATTGCGTCGACTGCGCTTATATACTTCTATGGATGATATTCATTTTGAGCGGCATTTTCGTACGCCCTATTCGGAGGGTTATTACATTATGCAGGGGAGCAGCTTACAGAGTAATAATCGCCTGGGCACCGTCGATATTCACTTTACGACCACAGCGGTGCATGGCACGCTTGATTTTAGAACGAGAATTCGAAGAGGCCGACCTGACAAAGCTCATTGAGCAGATTGACGAAGACCTGGTTCTTTCCGCCGATATGCCACGCGACGATTTTCTTGTCAGTGTGTACGTTGGTAAGGATGTAGGCTTCTACAGCGATGAATATTTTGCCGAAGAGAACGGCAACGGCACCAGCTTTGAAGAAGACGACGAGGAATAAAAATAGCCCTGCTACCCGTATCCCTGCTCTTTTCTTCTAATCCTCCAGCAGACCGCGCCGCATGGCATATTTTACGAGCTCGGCGCGGCTGTGGAGGTTTAGTTTATCCATGACATGCGTGCGATGGGTATCTACAGTTTTGGGGCTGATGACAAGCTGCTCCGCGATCTGATTGTTTGTGTAGCCCTCGGCCACGAGCTTGAGGATCTCGCGCTCGCGCTCGGTTAAGCTGCTATAGCTATCTTTCTCCTCGCCGGTGCGCACTCGCTGCAGGTAGTCCCCTACCATGACGGATTGAGCCGAAGGGGAGAGATAGAATTGTCCACTCTGGATTACATGCAGGGCAGTGATCAGTTCCGTATCGGCCGCCTCCTTCAGCATATAACCTGATGCTCCGGCGCGCAGTGCCTGGAAGACGTACTCATCGTTTTCATGCATGGTCAGAACCAGGATTTTTACGTCTGGCAGCAATTTTTTGATCTGACGTGTCGCTTCTATTCCATTCATATCGGCCATGGTAATATCCATGAGGACGATATCGGGCTGCAGGCGCTGGGCTTCGGCGATGGCCTGCCGGCCATCCTGGGCTTCCCCGACCACATCCATGTCCGGTTGTGCATTTAACATCATTTTCAGACCGGCACGTAGAATAGTGTGGTCATCAGCTAATAAGATATGTATCTTCATATCCTGGTCATTCCTATCTACAGCAGGTAAGTGCGCGCTATACAGCGGAGGAAGTCGGTGAGCGGAGATCGACTGCTTCTAATGCGGTCTCGAGTGCAGGCAGCGGTATGCGAATTTCAATTTTCGTTCCGTGTCCTGGACTTGAGTGGATTTGCAGCGTGCCATCGAGTAAGAGTGCGCGCTCATTCATGCCTGCCAGTCCCAGCCCTCTATCCTGGTCGGGGGATTTCAGGAGTAAAGTCTACATCGAAGCCGATGCCATCATCGACAATAGTTGCATAGACTGCTTCGCTGTCTTCTTTCATCGTGATTGTAACCATATGCGCGTTGGCATGGCGCGCGGTATTCGTTAAAGATTCCTGTACAATGCGATACAGCGCCGTCTCCATTTCGGCCGGTAGGCGCCTTTTAAAGCCCGCGGCGTTAAATCCGACGGCGATCGAACATTTTTGTTGATATTCTTTCACGTACCAGCGCAGCGCGGGCAATAAACCAAGGTCATCGAGCGCGCTCGGCCGCAGATCGATGCTGAGGCTACGAATAGCGCGCAGCGTCTGGTGGGCCAATTTACGTGTATCAGCGATGCGGTCGCGGGCCTCACGGTTGGTGATCGATTCCTCGAGTATTGCCAGGCTGATGAGCAGTGAGGTCAGCACCTGGCTTGTCTCATCGTGTAGCTCACGCGCGATGCGCTTGCGCTCCTGCTCCTGTGCGTTGATGATCTGGTTCGCTCGCAGACGCGTGGCGTCATCAATTGCTTCAAGCATCATATTAAACGTCCGCGCCAGCTGGTCGGCCTCCGGGTCAACGCCTGTGAGGGGCGCGCGTATTGAGCGGTCGCCCGCCTGCACGCGGTACATCACTTTACCCAGGTCCTTCAGCGGACGGAAAGCCACCTGCAGGACGACAAAATTGAGGGCAATGCTGACGAGCCATCCCACAATGACAAAAATGATCAGCGAGGCCGTATTCGCCAGGGCCTGGTGGCTGTTATGCAGGTTAGAGGCCAGCCAGGTACCGCCCGTGGCGCCGATGAAAATGATCAGGCTATTGGCAAACAACACTTTATAAAAAACAGGCATGCCGAGCAGCGGCCTGAGGAATGTATGGCCGCCCATACCTTTTTGAGTTTCTCTTTTCGTCTGGATCATGGTAGTCTTCTCTTTGCGGAAGTGCGGTACTTAGGTTTATGCCAATGAAGTATGCTTCTTTTGCATAATATTCACACTATTATTGTAGCTTTAGTAGTGATTAACTGTCAATTAATGCCATGTCTGCACAGTGGTGGCGCGGCGATATCAGGTGCCCTGCTCAGAAAAATCAGGTGAGCACCTGATGTTCGGCCGTACGCGGCAAGGTATGCTAAACAAAAGAGTGCAAGTTATACTCTTTACTCTTCCCATTTGTGTAAAAGTTCATTACAATCAAAACCGTGGGCCTATCCTGGCGTTTATACTATGGGGAATGGTAGAGAAGCTTGTATCTCATTTGCGGAGAAGGGGTACCGGCCCGTGCGTTTCTATGGTATAATCTGCCAGACAGAATAGGGCTTTAGTGGTCAGACCAAATTATTTTCCTGCCCTGGCCAGATGATAAGGCATAATATTTTGAGGAGGCATAGTGAGCTCAACTAGCAATAAAAGCTTACTCGACACGATCACACAAAAAATGGTCGAGAGTCAGGTCTGGCGCTCAATTTTTCGCCACGGCTATCCTGACACCCCTCTGAACCAGTCGCTGGTGATGATGAGTAATGTATTTCTCCACCTTCATCCCGTGAAAGTCAGCCGGCAGGCAATGAAGATCACCTATACCTGGTGTATGGGCGGCATCTCATTTTTCCTGTTTCTGCTCCTGACGATTACCGGCGTCTTCCTGATGTTCTACTACGTTCCTGACGTCAACTCGGCCTATCAGAACATCCAGCAACTCAGTAGTGCCGTCTCCTTTGGTAACCTGGTGCGCAACATGCACCGCTGGGCGGCTCACCTGATGGTAGTCTCGGTAACGCTGCACATGATTCGCGTATTTTATCATGGCGCCTACAAGCCCCCCAGGGAATTCAACTGGGTGGTTGGCGTCGGTCTCTTCTTTGTGACCCTGTTCCTGAGTTTTACCGGCTACCTGCTGCCCTGGGACCAGATCGCGATCTGGGCTATCACCGTCGGCACAAACCTGGCGCCCTATACACCGGTTATCGGCAACCCGGTCTACCAGGTGCTGGTTGGTGGTTCAACTGTGGCCCAGTCGACGTTGATACGTTTCTACGTAGGTCATGTCATCTTACTGCCACTGGCAGCCGCGTTGTTGATGGCGGTTCATTTCTGGCGTATCCGTAAGGATGGCGGCGAAGCTGGCCCTCCGCCTCCCTCGCGTCGTGAAATTGAGGCCAATGCAGAGCGTGCTGCGGTTGGCTCTGTCCGTTGATGATTGGTAGATCTGTTCCCTATGGTGTTCTATGCTACGGTGCTTAGAGAGGATACCTGAACTATGTCAATTGAACAGGAAGAACCAAAAGTACAGACCCAGTCGGCTGCCACCCAGCGGCGTTATCGTACGCTGGCAGTAGTGAGACAGGAAGCCATCACTCGCGTGGAGAAGCCGCTCGAGGACTCCGTCTTTGTCTGGCCCCACCTGTTAGTGCGCGAGTTTTTCGCGGCGACCATCCTGACGGTTATGGTGACGCTGCTGTCGCTGACGATCAATGCTCCTTTGCGTGACCCGGCGAATCCAAATGTCACGCCCAACCCTGCCAAGGCGCCCTGGTACTTCCTGGGCTTGCAGGAGCTCCTGCACTACTTTCCGCCCAATGTTGGTGGCGTGCTCGTCCCTGGCCTTGTGCTCGCTGCCCTGGCAGCCTTGCCCTATGTCGATCGCAATCCCAGCCGCGCATATGCCGATCGCAAGGTAGCTATCGTGACCTTTACCATGTTCGTAGTCTTCTGGGCCGTTGTCACCCTGGCCGGAAGCTTCTTCCGCGGCCCGGGCTGGCTATGGGTGTGGCCCTGGCAGCACGTCTACTTTGATCTGTAGCTGCGCATAGATTGAGAGAACTACCGTGAGTATTGATGAAGGCAGTCGGCCGCGCATCGATGAAAGCATCAACAGGCCGTATATAACGCCGCAACAATATGAAGTTTTGCATGGCGGTGGCGCCGAGGCGGCCGAGATCGCGAAAGAGCGGCTCTCGCGCAGGCGTTTCCTGCGCCGTTCGATGCTGGCCGTGTGGGGCACTTCCACCGTGGCTGCTGTCGGGGGCGCATTGTATATGCTGTACCCGAACCTGGCCGGTCAGTTTGGGTCGGCCCTCAACGTGGGCGCCAAAGCGACCTTCCCGGCGGCCGTACCTACGAGTTTTACGCTCGGCCAGGCAGGCGTTTTCTACGTACAGAACGCCAAAACCTACCTGATCCACCTGTCGAAAGACACGCAGTTTTTATTAAGTGGCAACAACCTGAACGACCAGATGGACTCGGAAAGCGTGGTCAAAGACAGTGATGGCTCGTACTGGATCGCGCTCTACCAGCGCTGTGTGCACCTCGGCTGTACCGTACCCTTCCGCAATGACTGCGACAGCTTTAAGTGCCCCTGTCACGGTTCGCACTATAACGTCGATGGAGAATACATAGATGGCCCCGCGCCCAGGAGCCTCGACCGTTTCCAGCTCTCCTTCAGCGGAGCGGATGTGGTTGTGAATACAGCTATCCTCAACAATAAAGTGCAGCATCCTGACCCGACCACTCGCCTGATACCGATACCGGCCCAGGCTTGTAGCGTATAAGTAGTCCAAGGGCAAGCGCGTGCTTGCCCTTGTGTTGAAGGTTGTGTGTTATGATAGATCCAGTTCAGGCAATAGTGGGCATCGTGGTGCTGGTGGTGGGCGTTGGTGCCCTGCTTTTTATCTTCTACTCACGCACCAACGCCGTAGAAAAGACCGGCTATGGGGCATTGATCATGTTGTCTGTGATCTCACTGATGATTCCGATCTTCTGGATTATGGAGACCAATAATCAGGCAGTGGCCAAGGCGAATCAACAGATAACCAACATACAGCGCGGCGTCGTCCTGTATGCCCAGTATTGCTACCAGTGCCACGGAACCAAGGGCCAGGGCTTCAAAGGCCCCAAGCTGAATGGCAACCCCGCCGTCAACGCGCTTACCGATGACGACCTGCTGCGCATTATCAGCGCCGGCATCTACGACACGAGTAATCTGTCCAGCCCCCTTATGCCGGCCTGGAGCGATCGCTATGGTGGGCCATTGACAGATAACGACATCCAGAATTTATTTGATCTCATTCGAACGGCCGACCCTGCCTACCAGGCGAAGAATGGTTTCACGGGACCGGCCGCCCAGAATGCCTTCGGTCAGGTCGCGCAGTACATGCAGCTCAATAATCCGAGCGCGCTGGCCACGGCCCAGGCCCAGGAAGGCGCCGGTCAGTTTGGCCCCCCGACTGATAAGACCAGCTCGAATACCGTCACGATAAACATGAACCAGCCACGTGCTGGTCAGCAGTGTACACCCGCCTGTTATGATCCGATCAACGTGAAGGTCAAGGTGGGTACGACTATTTCGTGGGTGAATAAGAGCGCTCAGCCGCATACCGTGACCGCCATGAAGGGGCAGGACCCCAGCAATGAGTCGCCCGATGCAAGTATCTTTGACTCGGGCATCAACAAGGGCATTGCCACCGGCGGCACATTCACCTACACGGTCACCACGGCTGCCTATAATGCCAACGCCAATCATGTGCTTTATTACTACTGCCAGTATCACCCTGCCATGGTGGCTTTACTGACTATCGTCCCGTAACCGCGGGAGGTAGCGCGAGCTCGCGACTGCAGGCCGCGCTACCTCCTCGAGTTCAACATGCTACCGACCCGTTGAAAGGGATGGGGATCCATGCAACAAGTTCAACAAAGGGAGATCCCGGAACGCATTTCCTGGGCGCGCGCAATGATCTTTGGTGTGGGCTTCTTTTTCATTGCCGCTCTGCTGATCGGGCAAATTCCCTCATTTTATTATAGCCAGATGACGGCGGCCTCGCTCGTCGGCCTCGAGCAAGGTCTGATCTCGCTGGGGCTGGTTTGCCTGGCCAGCTTCGCCGTCATACAGGCCATCGTTATGCTCTTCGATCCCAAGCCGGTCGTGTCTCCGACCATCTTTAGCGGCCTGGGTGCGCTTTTAACCCTGGCCGGACTGGCGATCGCCATAGCCGCCGGCATGACCGGCAACCAGTATTTTCCCCACGCCAATACCTCCTGGGCCCCTGTGCTTGGCGGCACGGTGCTCTGGTTTCAACCCGATGCCATCGACCTTGTCATGGTCGGGCTGACGATCATGTTTGTGGGCGTGGCCTGGCTATTTTATGGCGTGCTTGCCCAGCGCGAGCGCAGCAATCCCGATCGCCGCGACCTGGGGACAACTCCCGCTATTCGCGGCATGCTCATCGCCGCCATCATGATTCTGATCATCTTTATGGTTGGCTATACTCTCGTCAATGACAACGGCCTGGCCTACCGCATCAACCCGCAAAATGGCGCGCAGGTGCAGCTGATCATCGACCTGATCCTCTACGTCATCCTGGGGATCGCGATCCTACTGACCCTGGGGGCCTTTGGCCTGCGCCTGCACTACCTCATGCGCCCCGTGCGCAAGCACACCATGTCTCCTCTGTACGCGCTTGGCGCGCTTGGCCTGGCCGGGATTGGCGCCCTGCTGGTGGTGCTCTGGTTTGTTCTGTATCCGCTGGTGGCCTGGATGCATAGCTGGACCTTCATCGGCCTGGGAGATTACCTGACGGTGTGCGCGAAAAAATCGGCTATCCCGCAGAGCTGTACATTTTCACAGCAGGCCGGCTATATCGTCGCCGCTATCATCGCCGGGAACTCCTTCGTCATTCTGCTGGCGGCCGGCTATTTCTGGAAAACGAAGCGCAACCTGGTGGTTATTGGTGGGATTGTTGTCACGGCTGTGCTTGGCCTGGCGACCCTGCTGGTACATACGGCTCCCAGCGATATTCTCACCGCGCTCCTGCTGAGTGGCGGCATGCTGGTACTGGCCACGATCTGGACGAGCGTGGCGCGGCGCGAGTTTGCCATCGTCGGTGAGAACAACCTGGGCTGCCTGGGCATGTGGCTTGTCGTTGGCACCTGCTTGCTGATCTACCTGGCGGCCTTTGCCTTCTTCTCGATACCTAACTTCCCTGCCGACCCGACGGCGCCAAACATACCATTCACTTCCGGAACCATCATTCCGCCCTACGTACCTCCTGGTGCGATACCCACGCTCGGCCAGGCCGATGCCGTGGTGATGCTGGTGCTGCTGGGGGTCCTGGCCGCTATCCAGTTCTACTTCCTCACACGTAACCGCTACAAAGTCTAAGAGACCTGCCTCGTAGTGAGCAGCGGCGCATGGGCTGCTGCTCACCACGCTGTTTGTCTGGCGCGCCTGTTCGCCACGCTCTCTTTTGCATGGTATAATGAGTAAAAATGGCTACGCGGGAGAAATTTCCATGCAGTCTACACAGTCTACACGACCTCTCAAGATCCTTATTCTAGCCGCTGAAATTGTGCCTTTTATCAAGGTTGGAGGACTGGCCGATGTAGTAGGCGCGCTACCCAAGTCCCTGCATGCCCTCGGGCACGATGTGCGCCTGGCAATGCCATGCTATGGGCAGGTGGATCCGGTACGTTTTCACCTTCACCCGCTGCTCAATAGCGTGCCTGTCAGCATGAGTAACTTTCGTGTCGATGTGAGCGTCTGCCAGACGAGCATTGGTGATGCCATTCCAGTCTATATGATCGATGCCCCGCGCTTTTTCGAGCGTGAGAATATTTATGGCTATACCGATGATGGCGAACGCTTTATCCTTTTCTGTCGCAGCGTTCTCGAAGCACTGCGCAGGCTAGATTGGTCCCCCGACGTCATTCACTGCCATGACTGGCACACGGGCATTGTACCAAACTGGATGCACACCATCTACCACAATGATCCCTTCTACGCCGATGCAGCGACCGTCTATACTATCCACAACCTGGCCTATCAGGGCATTTTTGGCTATCGCATCCTTGAGGTCGCGGGCGTCGCCGCCAATGGCTTCCTGTACCCGCAAATTACAGAACTGGCGAACGTTGTTGACATCATGGGGCGCGGTATCCTGTTTGCGGATGCTATTACCACTGTGAGCGAGCGTTATGCGCAGGAAATACTGACCCCCACCTTTGGCGAGAAGCTCGATCACTTACTGCGCTCACGCCGTGAGCGTTTATTTGGCATCCTTAATGGCATCGATTACGAGGAGATGAACCCGGCCTCAGATCATTATATCGCTACGACCTATGACGCAAACACGCTGGATAAACGTGGGGAGAACAAACAGGCGTTACAGGAGCTTGCGCATCTGCCCGCGCGTCCCGAGGTCCCTTTACTGGCAATGATCTCGCGGCTGACCGACCAGAAGGGCTTTGATATGCTGGCGCAGATTATTCAGCCCCTGCTCGCCCAGGCTGTTCAGCTGGTCGTGCTGGGCATCGGCGATCAACATTACCATGAAATTTTCCAGAACCTGGCCTCCCGCTACCCCGGACAGGTCGCTATCTTTTTAACTTTTAATACGGAGCTGGCTCAACGCATCTACGCCGGTAGCGACATGTTTATGATGCCTTCACGCTTTGAGCCGTGCGGGCTGGGTCAATTGATTGCCATGCGCTATGGCAGCGTGCCCATCGTGCGCGCAGTTGGCGGCCTGGCCGATACCGTGCAGGAGTATGACCCGCGCAGCGGCGCCGGCAACGGCTTTACCTTTGCCAACTACGATCCCTGGGAATTTTTCGCCGCCATCGTGCGCGCGCTTGAAGTCTATCGCTTCAAGGATATCTGGCGTACTCTGCAGCGGCGCGGTATGGCCGTGGACCACTCCTGGCGTGCCTCGGCGCTGCGTTATGTAGATGTGTATCGCAATGCGATCGAGTTTCATAAGAGTGATAAGTAAGCCGAGTCGTTGTATACAAGCTTGAGGCCCTATGCTGCAAAACATCGCGTATCTCGATTGTCATTCTGGTATCAGCGGAGATATGTTTCTGGGTGCGCTGCTCGACGCCGGGCTCGCGCTCGAAACCCTCAGGACGCTCCTGGCCAGCATGCCCGTGAGCGGTTACCAGTTACGCGCCGAGCCTTTTGGAGATAAAGGCATTCATGGAACGCGTGCCAGGGTGATATTGGCGGAACAGGAGCAGCCGGCCCGCGGCCTCGCGGACATCAACGCGCTGCTGCATGCCTCCGCACTTCCGCGCAGGGCGCTCGTGACCGCCCTTGCCATCTTTGAATGTCTCGCCAGGGCCGAGGCCGCGGTGCATGCTACAGGCATTGAGGAGGTCCATTTTCACGAAGTGGGGGCCGTTGATGCCATTATTGATATCGCCGGCGCTGCTCTGGGCGTAGAAGAGCTGGGTATTACCCGCTTATACGCCTCGCCATTACCGCTGACGAGCGGGCATGTACAGGGCGCTCATGGTTTATTGCCGCTACCTGCCCCCGCAACCCTGGAGATTCTGCGCCGCGTAGGCGCGCCCTGGAGGCCCGCTAATGCAGAAGGAGAACTGGTTACGCCTACCGGGGCCGCGATACTCGCTACCCTGGCGCGCTTTGAGACTCCCGCGCTCGCGATTGAACGTGTCGGCTACGGCTTCGGGCAAAAGCGGCTGCCGTGGCCGAATTGCCTGCGCCTTTGTCTCGGGCGTGCTTTGGGACAAGAGCACGCTGAGCAGGCAGATGAAGCCGCCGATACTGATTGGGTCGCGGTAATCACGTGCAATATCGATGACATGACGGGCGAGCTGGTCGGTGACTTGATGGAGACGCTCTTCGCCGCGGGCGCGCTTGATGTGAGCTACACTCCCATACAGATGAAAAAAAATCGCCCCGCTGTAATGGTGACCGTGATCTGTCGGCTCGCAGAGGAACATAACCTCGCCAGCCAGCTGTTACGTGAAACTTCAACTCTGGGCGTGCGCATGCAGTGCATGCAGCGCCTCAAAGCGCAGCGCGCATCCCAGACCCTTGTGACCCCTGTGGGCACACTACTTGTAAAGGTCAAGCGCCTGGGCTCACGTATTATCAGCGCCGCTCCTGAGTACGAGGAGTGCCGTCGTATCGCTCGAGCGCGAAATTTGCCGCTGGAAGAAGTATATCGGATTGTGCAGGCGACTATCGCAGCGGATATAATAGAGCCGAGGGATGGAGGCAAGACATAGTTAGCTGCTAGAAAATTAGCCCGTTATGGATTTTATAGATTATCGCAAAACACCGCACAAACTGCCTTCCCACGAGACGAAACAGGCAGAGCAGAACAGATATCATGGCAGGCGTTTCTTTGATTACGTAGGTGAGCAGATCCGTGAAGCTCAGGAGCGGGGAGATTTTGAAAAGCTGCCCGGCTTCGGCAAGCCGCTTTCATTCGATGATGATTTCTATGCGGGTGACAGGGGCCAGGGCTACCGCCTGCTTAAGAGCAATGGCTATGCCCCCTACGAAGTCGAACTCCTCAAGGAGATACGTCAAGATGTGAAGCGCCTGGAAGCAAGGCTTGCCCGACTTCAACAGCAGGGCCGGCGCCTGCGCGAGCGCCGTGTGCCCCCTTTCCCAAGCGAAAAGCGCGCCTATAACGCGGCGCTCGCGCAGATGAGTGCCGAATATGCCGTGGCCCTGCGGGAAATCAATCGCAAGATCCTGACCCTCAATATAAGCGCGCCCGCCCTTATGCATAGACCAATGTTTGAGGTCGAGCAGCTGGTGCAGGATTTCCACGCGGCCAATCCCCCGCTTTGAGGGATCAAGCCAGGGTCTATAGCCTGGCATCGCTGTATATCACTTCGACTGCCGGACCGCGTCGTAAACCGCCTCGCTATCGGGGTAGGCATCGACATCAGAGCGGATAATCTTAATTGCCACCTGCTATATGCAGCTGCAGCGCGACGCCATCCTTTCGAGTGAGAAAAAATTTCCCAAAGTGAAGAGCGACAAATCACTCTGCCGAACGATGTATATACGTGCCTTTGCATCTATACTTCTATAGCATGGATATCCAGCTGCGTAATAAAGGCAAGACGACTCTCTTTGCTTGTTGGAGGGTAACAGGCAAGCAGGAGGGCCTGTTGTGGCCCAGGAGTGAAATACGAGATTACATTTACTAATGAGAGGTACAAAATGGAAGGAATGACGGAAACCCAGACCTCCACTTACAGCCGTTGGGCGCTGATATTAAGAGGGATCGTTGCGGTGCTTTTCGGGATTGCGGTGCTGGCGTGGCCTCATGCAACATTGATTACAATCATCTATCTCCTTGGCGCGTTTGTGCTGGTTGATGGCATTATCGCAGTGGTCGGCGGATTTTTTCTGCCGGGTAGCAGCAAGTGGGCCCTCATTCTAGGAGGGGTCCTCGCAGTTATCATAGGCTTGATGGTTTTTTTCTGGCCGGGTATTACCGCACTCATTCTGCTCTACCTGGTGGCGGCCTGGGCCATTGTGGCAGGAATTTCGATCATTGTGTTTGCATTTACCTCGGGTTCTTCTGTAGGCCAGGAGTGGGCATACGCAATTGCCGGCGGCGTTCTTATCCTGCTGGGAATATTCCTGTTCTTCCGTCCCGGCGCAGGCATCCTGTCAATCTTATGGCTCGTAGGCGTCGCTTTAATTGCTGGTGGAGTGTTGCAGTTTATTCGCGCCTTTATGCCGGCCTCGGCTCGTACACGTATCGTTGACACCAACTGGTAGCGGACAGCGCCGCCGGAGGTAGCGTACGCTTTACTGCTGGCGGCGCCTTCCAATCTACCTTCTGTCTGGAATGGGGCAAGCGGGTAGACGCAACATGCGCCAGGCGCTCCATACGTTACCCTGGCAACCCGCCATTCAGCTGTTGAGCGCTGCCATAGTTCGACGAGTAGATCAGGGGAAAGGGAGATCGTGGAGGTTATACCAATGCCCAAGTCCTTGAGTACATCTCAACAGCAACAAGAGATGCCGGATGGGGAACTGGCGCAACTGGCGCTTGCCGGCGATCAGTGGGCTTTTGAAACCCTGGTTCACCGTTATAATAAAGCCCTCTTTGGCTTTATTTACCACTTCCTGGGAGATTATGACCGCGCTTGCGATATTTTACAACAAGTGTTTCTGCAACTCTATCTCTCCCTGGCCATCATCCGCACTGGTGATTCCTTGAAACCCTGGCTTTTGCGTGTTGCCCGCAATCGTTGCCTGGATGACTTTCGCCAGCAGCGCAGGCGGGCTATCTGTCTCTCCGCCTTAGAGGACAATGAAGAAGAGTTCCAGCACCTGGTAGATACAGCCGATGAGCGCCCATTGCCAGAAGAGATAGCGGAAGCCCATGACTTACAGCGACGTCTATTGGAGGCCATTTCGGCGCTGCCTCTCAAATTCCGGGCAGTTGTTTTCTTACATTATAGCGCCCAGCTCAGTTTCCCCGAGATTGCGAACATCCTGGATTTGCCCACCTCCACGGCCAAGTCCCGTTTTCAACGCGCCAAGCTACTGCTGCGCGCCAATTTATGCGATATGGCGAGCTGAGCCCGCCCTTAGCCTGCTTGCTCGCTTGCGGCATTAGAGACGTTGAGCACGCAGCGAAAGCCGATATGATTGGTTGAGGTATCGATCATTTCGGGAATGCGTGCCGCTGGCCGGTAGCGCATGCAGTAGTTGGGGGCGCAGAGAAAAGAGCCGCCCTTGAGGACCTTGCGTGGAATGCGAATCGCTGGCTGAGCAGGATCGTAACTCTGCTCCTGCGTCCCTCCCCTGGGATTGTGTGGGATACAGCAGGCCTCTGGTGCCTTGTGCGGGTGTTGGAAGCGGTACCAATCGCTAGTCCATTCCCATACATTGCCTGCCATATCATAAAGTTTATACCCATTGGCGGGAAAAGCTCCTACGGGAACGCTGCCTGCGCGCCCATCCGCCCGTAGATTCTGCCAGGGGAATTCTCCCTGCCAGGTATTGGCCATCAGCTTTCCCCGCAGTGTAAATTCGTTGCCCCAGGTATAGATCGCGCCCTCAAGTCCTCCTCGCGCAGCGCGTTCCCATTGTGCCTCCGTGGGCAGCGTTTTGCCCAGCCAGGCGGCATATGCCTCGGCATCGGCATAGGCAACATGGACCACTGGATGCTTCCCCTGTCCCTGTAGCGAGCTCTCCGGCCCCTGTGGATGGCGCCAATCAGCGCCGGGTACATATGCCCACCAGTTGTTGGGATTGCTCAGATCGACGCGCTGGGGGGGCTGCTGAAATACAATCGAGCCTGGTACGAGCAGCTCAGGCAGAGCGCCGGGATAATCCTGCGGGTTCAGCGGGCGCTCGGCAATGGTTACGTAGCCTGTCGCCGCCACAAAGCGTTGAAACTGCTCGTTCGTCACGCTGTACATATCCATCCAGAAACCATCGACACTCACCTCACGCGCGGGGGCCTCTTCCGGATAGTGGTGATCAGAGCCCATGAGAAAGGTACCTCCAGGGATCCAGGTCATCCCCGCCGGTGGAGTCTGCTCGGCCTCGGGAGAGGTGATGGCCTGGCTTGAGAGATGTTCCAATTCATGTGCCCTGCTGTTCTCACCCATCAAGAATTCCTCCTGGGAAAATATACCTCGCTATAACTAGTATACGGATCAACGCTACGCCAGTGATTCTGATCCCTTAAGAGACAGTTTGAAAGCCTCGATAGTATAGCATATCCTCCCTTGCTTTCTTTCCCAGAGAACTTCCACGTCCCTGCGAATGTGGGAGATAATCAAGGTTTTGACGAATTTTCTTCAAATGCATCAAGAACATGCTTGGAATTATTGCTCATTTGGATAGGACGTTGATCAGTAGTTGCTGTGGGATTACCGCCGCTATTGAGAATGCTTCGGTGTACGTCGTCTTTTACTTCTACATTCGGGCCTTGTACGCGGACCATATATGCGCTCAGACATTTCTTCGACAGTCTTCATCACCTCTTTCAGAACAGGTTTTTCTTGGAAGAAAATGACCTGGCTCGCGGTATCCTGAAAGGCTTCTTCCGTGACATTCAAGCCTTTATAGACGAGTAGTAGCAGGTGGGCACAATTCGCAGCACGAACCTTCTCTACCTTCCTTCGCAGGTAGTTCGGGTGCCAAAAGCCAACCAGCTCGATCAGTATACGCCGCTTCTCATCTTTGGTGTCGGTTAGGACAAAATCTGGCACCATAACGGTATCCCCAAGCAGGAGCACTTCGCTTTCACGCGTGAGCTGCCAGTGTCCTCGCTTGCCGCCCATCTTTTGCTCAAACTCGCTCGCAAAATCCTCCTCGAGGCGGCTATCGAATGCGCCGGAGCTTTTGAAGTGGGAGCGGAGAGAACACGTATGATCAAGCCGATAAATCGTTTCTCCCTTCGCTTGAGGTGGACGTATGTATGCATGCATCTGCCAGCGTTCACACAGGAGTAAAGCAGGTAAAAATGCCGCAAGTTGCCTGCCGTACCTGAGTGTCGAAGTGACAAAGGGAGAGATCGGCCCATCCAGATCGATGCGGTATCCTCCCCCTTGCATCGGCTGGGCCCAGAACATCAACTTGAATAACTTGATAAACTTCCAAAGATCTTTGTAGTTGCTCGATACCTCGATCGTGAGATGCGATGCCCAGTAGAGGGCTCCTCGCGCCAGTTCCAGGTTATAGCGGGCGAGTAACTCTACAGGTGTCCATGCTGGACCTGGATCTGTGAGACGATGCGAAGCATGACGATCCGCGTACAGCATTTCGTCATGCTCCGTTATGGAAAGTCCAAATCCATCTGCGACCCCTTGAAGCACCTCGTGGCGTGTAGTAGGATGAAACATGTCAGGCTTTTCAAAAACAGGCCCGTATGCAAACGTTCGTTCGCGAAGCATGAGTGGAGGATGAGGCGTCATGAGCGGTGTAAACGTAGCGGAATCCGCCAGCACTTTAGCTAGTCCGCGAATGAACACATAATCAAGTCGTTCTCCTTCGTACGCACGCACTGCGGCTTCCCAGGCCATATGCGATTGGCCCATATAGTGATGGAATAAGCAAATGAGATCCTGCGCTGTTTGTTGTAAAAACCGATCATGCTCATACACCATCTCTACACGCAGTGTTGAGCCATAAATACGTAACCTAGGTCTAATCAGCTCACTGGTCAGCATCAGCAGCTCTCTCTAGCCACATATCGGCGTTGCACTTTCCCCTCTTCTATCGTATTGCGTACGAGGACCTCGATGAGCACGGCCTCGAGTGGTTCTTTTTTGCGGAGGATGCGCCCGAGACGCTGGAGATATTCGCGTTTACTCGCCCCTCCCCCAAGCACGATTGCCACTTTCGCTTCTGGTATATCGACCCCTTCATTGAGTACCTTGGAGGTAATGATGACACTGTATTGCCCGTTCTGAAAAGCGTCGAGTATATACTTACGCTCTGCGACACTCGTCTCATGAGAAATCACAGGTACAAGATACTGCAGTGAAATGTTGTAGGCGACCTCATTGGATTCGGTGAACACGAGAATGCGTTCCCCTGCATGCTCAAGTAATAATGCCTCAAGAGCCGCAAACTTTCCTTGACAGCTATTAAGAAGGTTCACGATCTGCCGCCGAGCAAGCCAAGCACGACGGGCGGCAGGGTCGACTGTCGAGAGGCGCATTAATTCACGCAGCCAACCGGCTCCATGCGTTCTCTGCAAACCGCGCTCGCGGACAAACCCCATGTACATCGCATACGCAGCCTCGTAGTCCCTACGTTCTTCCTCTGTCAGATCGACGCGCATACGCTGGGTGCGATACTCCGCAAGCTGCTTTCCCAAGAGCGTCTCGAGGCGCTGTGTAAAGACAATCGGCCCGATTAACTCATCGAGTCGCCAGCGTTCTCCAGTCTGTTCGTGCGCTTCGGGATAGGTCGCAGTTAATCCCAGGCGGAAAGGGGCAGGTGCCATGAGCGCTGCCTCTCCCCACGTTTTAGCTGGTAAGTGATGGACTTCATCGCAGATGAGCAATTTAAAGGTATTGCCATATTCAGCGATGAGATCGCCAGCCGAGTGATAGGTCGTCACGGTCAAAGGGAGGACGCGTTTCTCTCCGCTGTAGTACACCCCGATCTCAGTCTGGAAAACATTCGTTAATAGGGAGTACCATTGGTAGACCAAACTCGTCGTCGGGACGAGGACAACAGTTGAAGAGTTGACGTGACGAATCGCACGAGTTGCTACGAGCGTTTTCCCTGCTCCCGTCGGGAGAACGATACTTCCTCGCCCTTCAGCCTGTTTCCAGGCATCAAGAGCCTGAACCTGATACTCATGAGGCTCTCTGGTATCATGCAGCTCCAGTGTAAGATGTGGCCAGCGAGGAACGGCATTGCGAATATCCCGTTCCTGTATCCAGGGAAGCACTTCATGATAGTGATACGCTTCACATCGCCACCGACTCTTTACATATTGAAATGGAGCCGGAACGCGTGCTATATCGTTGGTATGCTGGAGCACCAATGTCCCTCCCTGGAAAAAGACGGAGGCGCTCATAGACACGGCAGAATCAAGCATTTCTCGCCCTCCCTCTGTTGCAGATATATCTCGTGATCATCAAACTGAACCAGCTCTTCCCGAACTTCGCGCGCGATATCATTTGCTTCTGCCTTGAAGCCTCGTCTCAACATCACGCCTACTTGTCCTTGCGAAGTTGTTGATACGTTGCCTTAATCACTTCATCAAGCGCTCTCGCGCTCTCTGGGCTCAGGTGCGGATCGCTTCTCAAGTAGGTGGAGATCATAGTAAGTGTTTCCGGCTCACCACGATCCTTCTCCTGATCGTTGATGAACGTATTGGTATCGAGACCCGACCAAGCGACCAGTGCAGCCAGTCCATCGACATCTGGGCGCCGCCCCTGAGCCATACGCGTGAGTGTCGAAGCACTAACCCCCGATTGGGCAGCAACCTGTTTCCAGGTTAATTTCCTGGCCTGTCGCTGCGCATCGATCGCTGCGTAGAATGCTTCTGTATCGAAATATCCCTTGAGCATACTGTCCCCCCTCCTCTCTGATAGCACTAAAGTATTTGCTGCTTTGCAATCGACCACCTATTATGCAATACTAGTGTTAGAGACAATACCATTGTAGCAACTGCAAACCAGATTTGCAACGGATAGGCGAAGGCGGTAGGGATCAGCACATTGACGTGTGACAGGACAACCTGAAACGTCATAAGCTCAACGAGCGTGTTATACACAACTGCACCGCTCTCCTTGCCTGCTATTGTATCCACAAAGACGTTAAGCTCTCTGGGGGCTTGACAGAACCGTTGTATACGGCTACTCTAATGCTTATTCTCGGTGGGAGTGTCAGTGGAGGCCTGTTTCCCGCCTGAGATGGCCCTCATCCCGGCAGCTTGTTCATCGTTGATCGACGGCAAACAGCTATTATCTATTTCTCGAGGAGGGGCAACAAATGAAACCACCGCGTTTTCAGTATTGTGCTCCAGACATGTTAGACGAAGTACTTGCGTTGCTCGACCGTTGTGCAGAGGATGCCAAAGTATTAGCGGGAGGACAGAGCCTCGTGCCCCTGCTGAATATGCGCCTGGCTGGCCCTGCGTATCTCGTGGATATTAATCACCTGGCCGAACTAAACTATATCGAAGCAGAAGATGACTACCTGGCGATTGGCGCAACTGTACGCCAGCGCCAGGTTGAGCGCTCAGCTCTTGTACAGAAAGCACACCCCTTGATCGTGGAGGTGGTAAAACACATCGGTCACATGCAGGTACGTAATCGCGGCACAGTGGTAGGCAGTGTGGCCCATGCCGATCCTGCCGCCGAATTACCCGCCCTGCTCACCTGCCTTAACGGTGAAGCTCTCGCGCAAAGCGCTTCTGGCGAACGGGTAATAAAAGACCGAGGAATTATTTACCGGCTATCTCACAACCTCTTTGCTGCCGGGTGAGATGCTGAGCGAGGTACGATTCCCCTGGATAGCGCCGCATTCAGGTTGGGCATTTATGGAGTTTGCGCGCCGCTCGGGCGACTACGCCCTCGTAGGGGCCGCGGCTGTGGTAACTCCTGCGCTGGATGGCCGCTGTTTGTCTGCCCAGCTTGCTTTCCTGGGTATCTCAGGCTACCCCATCAGGGCGCGCGAGGTTGAGCAACTGCTGGTCGGGACCACGCCCGATGATCAGACCCTTGACAATGCCGCCGAACTCGCGCAGGCTCTTGTCGGCGAGGATATGGCTGATGTTCATGCAAGCGTGAATTACCGCCGCAAGCTCACTGCTGAATTAACCAGAAGAGTACTCAAAGCCGCCTGGGAACGGCGTGGGCATTAGAAAGGGCAGGCCAGATGGAAGAACAGGAAAGATCCTCCTTGGTTGAGTGTGGCCTCATCTCCGTGACCGTCAATGGCCATCTCTATGAGCGGCAGGTGCCGGTGCGCCTGCTGCTTTCAGATTTTCTCCGCCATGAGTTACATTTGACGGGAACGCATGTGGGGTGCGAGCATGGCGTCTGTGGCTGCTGTACGATTCTGTTCAATGGTGAGGCTGTACGCTCCTGCCTTATTTTTGCGGTGCAGGCAGATGGTATGGCGATTACCACGATCGAAGGCATGGCGGGTACGCACAGTGAATTGCATCCCATCCAGCAGGCTTTTCAGGAGAAACATGGTCTGCAGTGTGGTTTCTGCACCCCCGGGATCATCATGACGGTTCATGCTATGCTGCATGAACATCCTGATCCCAGTGAAGAAGAAATTCGACATGAGCTCTCGGGTAATCTCTGCCGCTGCACCGGTTATCAAAATATTGTAGAGGCCGTTAAGCTTGCCGCTGAACGACTGCGCGAGCCTCATACGGAGGTGAATTGATGGCAACACGTTGGTTTGGCGCACCTGTGCAACGTTCTGAAGACCCACGACTATTGCGTGGCAAAGGTAACTACGTTGATGACGTCGATTTGCCTGGCATGCTGCATGCCGCTGTTCTGCGCAGCCCCTATGCCCACGCTCGCATTGTAAACATCGATACCAGCGCCGCTCGCGAGTTGCCAGGGGTGCATGTGGTGTTGACGGCGACAGAGCTGGGCGAAGTGCTTGAAGCACTGCCACTCCTGATACCTCACCATGCCCTTACCCAGGCGCGTACCCAGTTGCCGCTTGCCAGCGAGATTGTGAACTATATTGGCGAAGCGGTGGCGTATGTGGTAGCAGATGATCGCTATATTGCAGAAGACGCCCTGGACCTGATCGACGTCGAGTATGAGCCTCTACCCGTGGTCCATAGCATTGAAGCCGCCGCAGCGCAGGGTGCGCCACTTGTCCACGAGGATGTTCCCGGCAATGTCGCGGCCCATTTAGTGCAAATTGTCGGCGACCCTGACAGTATTTTCGCCCATGCACCCCATATCGTTCGTGAGACAATCACCATGGAACGAGGAGCTGCTATGCCCATGGAGGGTCGTGGGGTGCTGGCACGCTGGGAGCCCTACGGAGGTCTGCTAACCTGCTGGATATCTACTCAGGGACCTATCCCCATTCGCAATGGCCTGGCCGCTATTTTTCACCTGCCCGAACATAAGGTGCGCGTGATTGCGCCTGACGTCGGCGGCGGCTTCGGTACAAAGATCATGCTCTTTTACCCTGAAGAGATTCTCACACCATTTGCCTCCATGCAGCTAGGCAGGCCTGTCAAATGGATCGAAGATCGGCGCGAGAATTTTATCTCTTCGAGTCAGGAGCGCGGTCAGACCCACGAAGTTGAATACGCCTTCGACGATCAAGGGCTACTGCTCGCGGTACGCGATGTTTTTCTGCACGATACGGGTGCTTATACGCCCTATGGGATCATTGTGCCGATCATTAGCGCCTGCAGTCTGCCCGGCCCATATCGCCTGCAGCACTATTACAGCGAATTCACCGTGCTTTATACCGATAAGGTTCCCGTCGGCCCTTACCGGGGTGCCGGTCGGCCGCATGCCGTCTTCGTGATGGAGCGTATCATGGACCGTATCGCCAGGGACCTGCAGCTGGATCGCTGCGAGGTGCGCTCACGCAACTTTATTGCGCCGGACGAATTTCCCTGGGATGTTGGTCTGGTCTATCAGGATGGCGGCCCGACGAAGTACGACAGCGGTAACTACCAGGCAGGCCTGGACAAACTGAAGGAACTGTTAGATTATGCTCATTTCCCGGCTGTGCAGGCCGAGGCGCGCCGGCAAGGACGTTATCTTGGCCTGGGGATTGGCTACTACGTGGAGGGCACGTCGATTGGTCCGTATGAAGGCGCCACCGTCCGCGTAGAGTCGGACGGACGGGTATTTGTGTCGACAGGCGTTACTTCACAGGGGCAGTCCCATGCCACAACCTTTGCTCAGATCGTGGCCGATCAACTGGGTGTTCATCCCACAGATGTGCTGCTCAGCGAAGGTGACTCTCAGTCATTCAACTGGGGGATGGGCACCTATGCAAGTCGCGCAGCAACGGTAGCTGGCTCGGCCATGCACCTGGCGGCGGTGAAGGTGCGTGAGAAGGCCAAAGCGGTCGCCGCAGACTTTTTTGAGGCATCGCCCGCAGATATCGAACTTGTCGCTGGCAAGGTCTTTGTGAAGGACGCGCCCCAGCGCTCCCTTACTCTTGGCCAACTGGCCATCTCCGCCAATCCCCTGCGTTATGCCTACGGGGAGAATGCGCGTAAACTGTTAGCCATGAAATTGGCCGGCCCGCGACCGGGCCCCGCCCTGCCTGTTGAACGCGGGGGGCCGGGACTCGAGGCGACCGAGTTTTACAGTCCTCCTCATGCCAGTTTCGCCAGCGGCGTGCATGGCGCTATTGTTGAGGTTGAGCCTGCAACGGGTATGGTATCCTTTTTAAAATATGTGGCGGTACACGACTGTGGCCGTGTTATTAATCCCGTCATCGTAGAAGGGCAGGTGCATGGCGGCGTAGCACAGGGTATTGGAGGCGCCTTCTACGAACGCCTGGTATACAATGCGGATGGACAGCTTATCAATGCCAGTTTTATGGACTACCTGTTGCCGACGGCGGCAGAGGTGCCTTCTATCACCGTTGACCATGTTGAAACGCCCTCACCGCTCAGCCCCCTGGGTATGAAAGGCGCCGGTGAAGCAGGGGTAATTCCGGTGCCCGCGCTCTTTGCATCAGCGCTTGATGATGCGCTTGTGCCGTTTGGCCTGCGCATCCTTGAGATGCCACTGCATCCATGGCGCTTATTTGAGCTCCTGGACGAAGCCCGGGGCGTGCAGCGGGGCTGAGAGGGTACGGAGAGGCTGGAAGTAGGTTGGGGGCCGGGCAAGGGGACTGGCGGCAACTACGGTCGGAGCATCCAAAAATGCTATGTGATGAGCTTTGATTAGACTTCCCAGCAAGAATATGCGATACTCTTTGCGATGTTCTACTACCCATAGTCGGAGGGTTTGCAATGTCCTCTTTTTATCCGTCCTATAATGCATCGGCTCAGTGGCTCTGCCAACGATGTGGGAGGTCTCTCCCCCCTAATGAGGCCTACTGTGGCAATTGCGGCAATTATAATACATTACCTCCCGCGCAAGCCAGTAATAATGCTCCAGCACAACCGCCGTCCGCTCCTCCCTGGGGCAACGCAAACGCGCCGGCGCAGCCCTCAGCTGGCACATATCAATTTGGGGGCGGGGGGCCGCCATGGGTATCGTTTCCTGGCCAGGCGCCGCAAAATGGCGCCTTTGTTGCTCCCCCCATGCCCCAACAGGGTTCTGCTTTGGGCGGCAACTCTGCTGCCGGGCAGGGTCCACAGTCGTCTCCTGGCGGCTTCTATACTGCAGCGGCGCAGCAGCAAGCCTATCCTATTTCACAGCCGGGCAGCATGAATGGGTACCAGGCAAATAGCATCTCTCAGCCATTTGCGCCGGGCTATCAACCTCAAGGTTTTACTCAGCCGCCTGAACAGAAAAGTCGCCCGCATGTAGGGCGTATCATCCTGCTTGTTCTGCTGCTGCTTGTGGTAGTTGGCGGCCTGGCCGGGGGTGGCTACTACCTTGTGAAGCGAAATACAAACGCCGTCTCTACCCCTTCAACTACAGTGAATATCGCGCCAACGGCCGTTCCCAAGGGCAAGCCCATCTTTCAGGATGCATTTAGCGATAATAAAAATGGCTGGGATACAACCAGCCTGGCGGGTGTGTTTTCGGCCAACGTCGGCAATGGCTCGTTAGTACTGGAAGATGACAATAGCAGGCTGCTGTGGGAATTAGTGCCCGGAGGAAGAAACTTCGGCAACTTCTTCCTGACGGTTGATGCTCTTCTCTCAAAGGGTGCGCAGAACAATGGCTACGGCATATATATTCGTGGGGCCTCCCACCAGAATGTGGATATAGCAACCTACTATCGTTTTGAAGTATATGGAGATGGAAGCTTCGTTGTGTTCATGGGCACGGTTGACGCGAGCGGCGCCTCCAAGAGTAGCCCGATTACAAGTGCTGCTTTCAGCCCTGCGATTTACAAGCAAGGGCAGGTGAACCATATTGCGATCAGTGCCAACGGCCCCAGCATGTCTTTCCTCGTCAACGGACAGCTGTTGAAGACATTTAGCGATACCACATATTCGGCTGGCTCAATAGCCCTGTTTGTTTCAAACCTCACCCCACCCGGCGCCCAGGCGACATTCTCAAATCTGGTGGTCTATCCTCCTCAATCCTGAGCAGGCGGGAGGAGTAAGAGAGCGCCTATGATGCCATAGGCGCTCTCTTACTCCTCCCGCAAGGCCCTGGCATACACGCCCGGGTCGACGTTCCCTCCGCTTGCGATACAACAAACGCGTTGCCCCCAGAATTTCTCAGCCTGCGTCAATAGCGCGCCGAGAGCCAGTGCCCCGGTAGGTTCAACTTTGAGATTGGCAAAACTGAAATAGCGGCGTAGCGCGGCGAGCGTTTTTTCATCGGGCACCTCGATAATCCCGCTCAGCCCCTCTTGCAATATCTGCCAGTTGAGCTGCCCAAGGCTCAATGTCCGCGCCCCATCGGCTACCGTATCAGGCTCATGCGGATTTGGCAGCAGCTGTCCCGCGCGCAGAGAACGCGCCGCGTCATTGCCAGCTAAAGGCTCTGCGCCAATGATACGCGTTGTACGGGCCTGCAAATAATTGCGGGCTATGACGATACCTGAGCTGAGACCCCCTCCACCAACTGGCGTCACGATGATATCAAAGTCCGCGTACCCGAAAATCTCCTTGCCCAAGGTCGAATTACCGACTACTACGCGGTAATCGTCGTAGGCTGGGGCAGCAAAGGCATCCGGATGTTCCGCAAGCAGTTGTTGCACGCGCTCCATCCTGCTGATTTCACGTACGTCGATCAGGTCGACCCTTCCTCCATAGGCCCGCACGGCGCTGATCTTCACCTGGGCCGAGGTATGCGGCATAACAACAATGCACGTTTTACCCAGGAGTTGGCAGGCATAAGCAACAGCCTGGCCAAAGTTGCCGGATGAAGCGGCCACAACCAGCCGCTGGGGAACGCGGGCGAGGAGGTTATAGGCCGCGCGGAATTTAAAGCTGCCTGTGTACTGCAACGTCTCGCTGGCAATGGTCAGATCACATCCGAGCTGGCTTGAAAGCAGCTGATTTGTAAGCATCAGCGCTGGTCGCACAACGGCGGGCAGCGTTTCCCAGACGGAAGCGATATATGCGTCGGTTAATTGAGGTGCATTGGTATACTGTGGCATGCTAAATGTACTCCAGGCGCTTGATTAAAGAATTGAAAAATCCGAATGAGGTGGTGAGGAAAAAACGGAAGATGCGCCTGGCGTGTAGCCTCCTTTCCATGGTTATACTGCTGGCATGCAGTAGGAGAAGTTACTTAACCATTATAGCATGCTCCGCGTAAGCCTGTCGAGCAAAGCCGAGGGCCCTGGCGGTCGACAGGCTGGTAATGTATACTAGTGCTAACGTGTAATGGACTAACTAACGTTTGTTAGATTTGTGGAGGAAAAAGTAATGGATGAACCACATCAATTGACATCGAGAATTCGCGTCAGGCTCAGCGCAAGTGATGCCCATTATGGAGGGCAACTGGTCAATGGGGCGCATATGCTCTCTCTTTTGGTGATGTAGCGACCGAACTGGCTATTCTTTGTGATGGCGATGAGGGCCTGCTAGTTGGTTACGAGAAGATTGAATTTATGGCCCCGCTCTTCGCGGGCGATTTTTTAGAGGTCAGCGGGCGTATTACTTCCATTGGTCGTACTTCGCGGCGCATGGAGTTTGAGGCACGCAAGGTCATAGCCGCGCGTCCTGACATCGGCCCTTCGGCTGCTGACGCCCTTGAGACCACCATCGTTGTCGGGCGCGCCATCGGTACAACCGTCGTAAAGGCGGAGCAGCAGCGCAAAGTTCGCACTGCTCGCTAGCGCCTGGCGCCGGGCTGCGAGGGCCCTCTTTCTGGTGCCATGTTGCAGCGCGTGATATACTCGTGCCAGCAGTAGGGCTGCCCGACTGTGAGACGTAGCATATGCGCGAAAGTATGAGTCGAATGCAACATTTAAGCACAGAGATTGTCGAAATTGACCCTGCTCAGCCAGAAACAGCCAAACTCGAGCGCGCCGCCGCGCTTATTCGTGCTGGCGAGCTGGTAGTGTTTCCCACTGAAACGGTCTACGGCCTTGGGGCTGATGCTTTACAGGCACGGGCAGTTGAGCGCATCTTTGCCGCCAAGGGACGACCTCTGCAGGATCCCTTAATTGTGCACATTGCCGCTGAGGAGGCTCTCGCCGACCTGATCACGGCATGGCCCGCCGCAGTCCTGCAGTTGACCCGGGCATTCTGGCCAGGGCCCTTGACCCTGATCTTGCCTCGCAGCCCTCGTGTGCCAGCCATTGTCTCTGCGGGTTTGCAGACCGTGGCCGTGCGTATGCCGCGCCATCCCGTAGCGCTGGCCCTGATACGCGCCGTCGGTTCACCGCTTGCCGCGCCGAGCGCCAATCGTTTTATGCACATCAGCCCCACTACGGCCCGCCACGCCGCCGCTGACCTGGGGGGGGGCATTCCACTGATACTCGACGGCGGCCCTTGTAGTGTGGGTGTCGAATCTACTGTCCTTGACCTGTGCTCGCCATCGCCGACGATTCTGCGCCCGGGCGGTATCAGCCTTGAAGCTCTGCGCTCGGTCTTACCCGATGTGCAGCTCTCTACTCGGCTCACGACAGCTGTTTCTGTTGATGACATGCACATGAAGGCCTATAAATCACCAGGCCAGCTGCTTACACACTATGCTCCAGCCATTCCTTTGCTCCTTTTTGAGGGGCCTCCGGCGACGATGCGCGCGGCCATGTTGTCTGAAGCCGGGCGCCGGCGCGAGCAGAATGAACGCGTCGGGGTACTGCTCGCCGATGAAGATATACCCTTCTTTGAAGGGGGGGGTGTGCTCATGCGCTCCCTGGGGAGCGCCGCTAACCCGGAACAGCTGGCGGCGGCGCTGTTCGCGGGTCTGCGCGTCCTGGAAGAGGCGGGTGTTCAGGTGATCCTGTGCCGCAGCTTCGATGAACACGGCCTTGGCCTGGCTATTCGCGATCGCCTGCTGCGGGCCGCCAGCGGAAAGGTGTTCAGGCAGGCATGATGCAGCCTGCCCATGTCTCCTTGTGGGTATGTAAGCCCGGCAGGACGGACACTCCCTCGCTCCAGATCAGTAAGCCTCCCCCTGAAGAAACCGGGGTCAAGGAGGAGATCGCAGGGCATGGTGCGTGAGTACTTTCACCGTTGAATGTAGCTGTACCTTACACACCTTTCGGGATGGTATCCGATTTACACTAGCCAGAAGGTACTACATTTCTTCATGTTTCCCTGTGTGTCAAAAGCCTACCACATTCCACAGATTTTTTCACGAACTTAGATGAGATGCCATTTTATACTGTAGGGGTATATAAAAGCTCTACATTGACAATCCGCTCTACGAGCGATTTTGCGAAAAATGTAGATGCAAACTGCAGAATGTAGCAAATATGTTACATTACTTACGATCCGCCAGGATCCTCCCAGAGACTACATACTTCTCCCCCAGACATAAGTGACGCTACATCGTGCCTTACTGGTATATCACGGCGATAATTATCATGGAAGGCGATAGAGATACAGAAGGAGCGACAGGATGCAGGAACAGCAGCAGGCAAAACGGCCAGTGAGGATGGGATGGCTAGCATGTTTCTTCGTTTGCAGAACCATAGTCATCAGCTTTGTGATAGTCATCGTGGTGAACATGACCCTCTTGCCCGCAGGCCGCGCTCGTGCGCTGACCGGCAGCATGAATACGGTGGTCTATGATGTGACCCACCAACGCTACTATACCTACAATGCTCCTGCCCTGTTCAGCACGGGTAGCTCGATGAAAGTGCCGATCATGCTGACCTTCTTCGACATGATTGAACGACAGGGCCGGGAACCAACCAGCCACGAAATGTATCTGCTTACGACGATGATTGAGAACTCCAACAACGATTCGGCTTCGGCCCTTTACTCTGGCGAAATTGGTGGCGCAGCAGGAGTTGCCGGTTACATGCAGAGGATCGGTATAAGTGGGCTCTACCCGAATCCCAATGCCTGGGGCTGGAGTCTGATCTCCCCTAGGACCATGGTGAATCTGCTGACGCGCCTCTATTATGGCAGTATCCTGACGGCGCGTCACCGTGATCTGGCTTTCTACCTGATGGAGCATGTGGAGGCAGATCAGCGAGTGGGGGTAGGAGACACCGCACCCATCGGAGCGACTGTGGCGATGAAAGATGGCTGGGTGCCTAGTCCCGATGGCCTCTGGGCTTTCAACTCTTCTGGCCTCGTAATGACAAGCCGGGAGACCTATATCATTGCCGCGTATTCGAAGCAAGAACCTTCTTTGGAGGCAGGCCAGACCGTCGTCCGGCAGGTCTGCAGCGAAGTGGCCTCGATGCTTGTCAATGACGGCTGAGCTACTCGTGAAGTAGATGATGTATTTTTAAGGCGATCTGCAGCGACAGGCGCAGTTCTGAATCTTCCAGTGACCTGCCCAGATTCTCCTCTATGCGCCCCAGGCGGTACAGCAGCGAATTGCGATGCAGGTGCATGGCGCGGGCTGTCTCACTCAAATTTCCGTTGCAGCGGAAGAAGCCTTCCAAGGTCTCGAGCAAGGTGCTATCGCCGCGGTTGGCCGTGGGGAGAAGGGGGCCGAGCGTTTCCTGGTAGAACTCCAGCAGTTCATCCTGGCCATCAAGGAGAAAGAGTAGGCGATAGACGCCCATTTGAGCGAACAGGTGCAACTGATTTTCCCCGAACAGCCGGCGCCCGATTTCCAGGGCCTGCTGAGCTTCGCGGAAGGATTGGGGTATGGAGACGAGATCCCGGGCAATCCGACCAACGCCGCCCGAATATACCGGCAGGGCGCTATTATTTCCCTTGCTCTGCAGGATGCGCGTGTGTACCCGCTCCAGCCACGTAAACACCTCGTTTTCCTCTCCCACCTTGCCATTGTCCGGCTCCGTCTCAGCCAGAGGCAGAAGAACCGTTACACGGCGTGGCTCCGTGAGAATCCAGCCTGTAGGCCATACACGCAGTAATTCATCGCGCAGTCTTCTGCTCCATTGGCTCTTGGGGCTGCCGCTAACATAGACGGGTTCGGAGACCGCAATTTCAAAGATGGCCACAATCTGAGGTGAGGTTAAATTGTAACCAAGTAGACGTGCGCGTGCCAGCATCTCCTCAGGCTGTGAGTAATTGCCCTGAAGTACATCCATGAAGGCTTCCAGTTGGTAACGACTCTCGACTTCACTGCGCTCTTTTTCGCGCGCAAACTCCATCGCCAGGATTGGCGCGACCTGTCCAAGGATGATGCGCTCCATGTAGTCAAAGTCACCATCTTTGCCCGCTAAGGATAGGTAGCCAACAACTTCGTGCCGGATCAGGATATTCGCGGTAATGCGGGTCAACCCCTGTAGCCGTAGGGCGTCATCCTGTAAAGGTGTCGGCAAGGCGAGCGGGTTGGCATCGGCGGGTGCGGCTTGCTGGCGAATGTTATGCGCCGCGTCCTCGATGATTACCCACTTGTTGCAGCTGCGGGCCAGGTGTTCGGACACACCGACCATACCGACTCCCTGGATGCTCAGCTGCATAAGCTGGTGTGAGATCTCTGAGGCTTTACGCTCAATTCCTCCTTGAAAGCTGACCACAAACGTAATCACTTCGCGCTCGATGACTTCAAGGGAGGAGGATGCCGGCAACAGAATCAGCGGGAAGTTGAGCTGGTCTGCCAGCGCACGGGCCTCATCGCCCAGTGCCTCGTGGGATATGGCAGCCACGGCTACAGCGGCAACCCCCTCATGCTGCAGGCTTTTGAGCAGGTGAGGCAAGTTTTCATCGAGGCGGCGCAGCTGAGGGAGGGTAAGAAGGGCAAGCTCGCCGCCGTGCACACTTTCAAAGGCTGGCAGGCGGGCACGCATACGACATGACCAGGTGACTCGGCGCTCCAAACCACCTGCTCCCCCGACCAGTTGAGCGTCTCGTGAGGCGAGCAAGGTAAGAATATTGCGCACCGAAACGGAGGATGCCGACGAAACTGGTGTGCTCACTGCTTTTTACCCTCAAATTAACAGGGAAGCGCGGCGTTATCGCCGCGCTGTCGATGTGGTAGCGCCGCCGCTGGCCTTCTGAAGCTTCTGCTTCTCTTTATTTTTCCTGGCCTTGATCAGGTGTTTATGCCAGGCTACTTTCTTGGTTTTGTTCATGTTTGTATTCCTTCTATCTCTATACTACTCTTCGGGTTCGGCGTTGCTCTCAAAATCAATCTCGGTCATGTCGTCGTTCTCTTCACCACCATCATAATACTCATCGTCGTTGCCCATCTCGTCTTCCTCATCGCGATCATAGCGCAGCATGCTATCCTTGATATATGCACGAATAGTATCTCCGCCGCCCTGTGAGGGAAAGCTCACCTTCCCGAACATGTTCGGGTGCTGGTACTCTTCACGAATGATCAGGCGCACCTGCCCGTTCTCCATCGCAAGGATGGCCGCCGCATAACGGTTGCCGCCTTCCATAAAATTGATCAGGCGGTTGGCCAGGCGCGGCTCTAGCTGACCAATATCTTCACCGGCAGAGTTACGAGCAAAGATTGTATGTCCAATGACATGCAGCTGCACCCTATCGCCAACGCCCACTTTGGCAAGCACGGAGGCCGGCGCAATGTTAATCAATTCGGTCATACCTGTTTTGCCTGTCTCTTCAATGAAGAGGCGTGGATCAATGCGATCTGCACCTCCATGCATCTGAGCAGGCGTTTCCTGGAGTAGCGCAAGCCGGTCCAGGTTTTTCCTGGCAATCGTATTGCCAGGGCTATATTTCAGCGTCTGGGAGTAGGCCTGCTTCGCTTCAGTATACTGACCCAGTTCACTGTAAGCCTTGCCCAGGCGATTGTAGGCATCAGGTTCCGTAGGAAAGATATTCAGAATATTCCTGTTGATCGTAACCGCCTCTTCCCATTGACTTGCTAATGCCTGCTGGATCGCTAAATCAGTCCACTGTTTCTTTAAACGGGCCTTCTCTTCAGCAGATTGTGCTTGCTGCGTCATCAATCGTCTCCCTCCATCTACATTCGGGTGAGTTATATTGCTCGCCTATTATATCCTAACAGTGCAACTTTTTGTATTCCGCCCGCCAACGCTGCTCGCGCAGCTACCTACGGTCAGGCGGTCGGCAAGGTAGAACTTTTTGTATTCCGCCCGCCAACGCTGCTCGCGCAGCTACCTACGGTCAGGCGGTCGGCAAGGTAGAACCCTGTAATGACCAGGCGGTCGCTCTTTCGATTCGCACCTTCACAAGGTCGCCGGTTTGTATGGTGCTCTCTTCAGCCGGCTGGGGGAAGAACACCAGTTTGTTGGCACGGTTACGCCCGCGCCACTGCTTGCGCTCGTGAGTCGTGTTCTCCTCCTCGACCAGGACCTCCTCAGTCTTGCCCAGGTAGTGCTGGTTGATCTCCAGGGTGATGCGCGCCTGCAGCTCCTCCACCTCGTGCAGCCGGCGCTTCTTTTCCGCCAGTGGAATATCGTCTTCCCAGCGAGCCGCCATGGTGCCTGGACGAACCGAGTAGGCTGCCACATGCACGACATCGAAGCGAATCTCCGCGAGCAGGTCAAGCGTATGCTGAAACTCGATCTCGCTTTCGCCGCAGAAGCCCACGATAATATCCGTGGAGAGTGAGATACCCGGCCATAACTCGCGCACACGCGCGATCTTCTCCCGATACTCGTCGAGCGTATAGCCCCGCTTCATGCGCTTAAGTACGTCGTCATCGCCGGCCTGCACAGGAATATTGAGGTGTTCACAAACCTTTGGCAGGCCGGCCATGCGCTCAATCATGCTGTCGGTCATATGGCGTGGATACGACGTCATAAAACGAATACGTTCCAGGCCATCGATTCCGCTGAGGCATGCCATCAAGTACGCCAGGTCGGGCTTATCGGGCAGGTCCAGGCCGTATGCTTCAACGGTCTGCCCCAGCAGCGTCAACTCCCTGGCGCCTTTGTTCACCAGTGAACCTGCTTCAAAGATCAGTTCGTCAATGGGACGGCTGCGTTCGCGTCCACGCCGGTATGGCACAATACAATAAGTGCAGACCTTGTTACAACCCAGAACGATCGGCAACCACGCAGTAGGGGCGGCCTTGACCGGTTCAATCTTTGTGGGATAATGCGCCATGCGCTCGCCCGGCCTGGGGGTAATCGCCATTGGCAGCACCGTGCGTTTGCCGCTGGTGCTGGTGGAGGTGGCAAAGGTTGGCGCAGCTGACTCGACCGGGGCCTCGGCCTCAGCGGGCATATATTCAATGTCAAGGCAGCCCGCTCCGGAGATTGGGGTCCAGCGCTCTTCAAGAAAATTCGGCAGTATATCGGCCTGTTCAACCTTCATGAAGAGGTCGATATGGGGATAGCGTTTGCTCAATTCGTCAATAGTCTTCTGATTGCCAATCATGCAGCCCATCATCGCTACCAGCAGGTCGCTGCGTTTTGCCTTGGCCTGTTTGAGCAGGGCAAGCTGGTTATGGGCCTTCTCTTCCGGCGCTTTACGGACGCTGCATGTATTGAGAACCACGAGGTTGGCCTGGTCCATGCCTGTCTCCTCCCAGCCCAACTCCTCAAGGATCGTCGCAATGCGCTGTGAATTTGCCTGATTCATCTGGCACCCGACCGTCCAAATATGATATTTCCCATGTGTAATAGTCGTTGTCGTGGTCATCGCATTGCCTCTCAGAGCATGTCTGGCTTGTCCTGGCCGTAAAATGGTTGAATTATGTTTCTAAGCACCGTATTATACACCAAGATAGCTATGCTGTCATCATATTACCGCTATTGGTACAGGGTCTGTGAATTATTGCTGAGAGCCAAAGGCTCCAGAAAAGGATAAGATAGAAAGACCAATCTTTATCTTTTCCCAAAGGAGCCTTCTCTCATGTATTGTATCGTACAGCGTCGTGTCCTCCCATCTCTGACAGAAGAAGAACGACAGCACCTACTTACCCAGGCTCATCTGCATTCACTGGTCGAGATGCTGGAAGCCATCCCAGACCCCCGAGGCAAACACGGCTTACGCTATGATCTGCCGTATCTGCTCACCTGTCTGATTGCCGCTCTGGTGTGCAATTGTCAGAGCACAGAAGCCGTGAGCCAATGGTGCCGTGAACACATCGACCTCCTCCAAGACCTCTTTGGTCCCCGTTTGTTTTTCACACCCAGTGGGTCCTTGTATCGCTGGGTGCTTCCTCAGATCAGCGCTGAGGCGGTTGAGCAGGTGCTCTCGATGTGGGTCAAGGCCACCAGCCTCGCCTCTCCCACCGATCCCCTCGCCGTCGATGGCAAAACGGTGCGAGGGGCCAGAACGGCTGAACGAGATGCCCCCCATCTGCTTTCCTGCTTCACGCACCACAGCAAAGAAGTCTGGGCCCAGCTCGCTGTGGGCGAAAAAACCAACGAGATCCCAGAAGCCCGCAAACTGCTTCCCACCCTGCCCATTAGTGGACGGGTCTGTACCTTTGATGCGCTGCACTCCCACCGTCAGCTGTGGCGACTCCTGCGTTCGCAGCACGCCTATCCTCTTTTTGTGATCAAAGGCAACGAGCCCACACTCCAAGCCGATCTGGCTACTTACTTTGCCGATCCGCACGCTCAGTTCCTGCAAGCGGAGACGAGAGATCGACAGCGCGGGCGAGTCGAAAGGCGTGCGATCCAGGTCAGTTCTGAGATGGGCTCCTATCTTCAAGCCTGTTGGCCTGGGGTCACCCATGCTTTCACGGGTAGGTTTTTGTTCATGCGACCGCCTCGGAAGCCAAAGGAGGCACATCCGCTGGTGGTATGGTCAGAAACGGTTTCAGCAGACGTTCCTTCTTGGAGGGCTTGCGAGGCGGCATCCTCGTTGGCCATGGCTCTGGGATGAAGCGTCCCAACGGCAGTCGTCGTCTGTCCAGCACCGCCACGAAAATCCGTCGCACCCCCTGGGCAAAGCAACTTTGCAGCCGCGGTCTTGACCGCTTGGTGGCCTGGCGACGCGCGATATGCCATGTGGGTAACGCCTCCAACCCGCTGCAGGGCTGCGTGGCATCAGCCTCCCCTCCCACGCTGACGACCCATAAGGTCGCCACCGCGATAGCTAACCATAAGCGACTGGCTCGTGTCGGATCGGTCATCTTCGTTTGATGCCATTGCCAGCCTCCCCGCTTGGAGTCTTTGAACCCCCCTTCGATCCAGCTCCGCATGCTGTACCACACCACATCGGCTGCCTCGGGAGCCAAATCGGTCAGCACCAGCCAGGCGTCGGCGTAGCCTTCCTCCCAGCGTGCGAGCAGCGTACAGCGCACGGTCCTCTGCACAAAGCAATCGACTCGACCGCACCACGCGCTTCCCGTTTGGGGAACCAGCGAACTCAGCCAATCAAACCGCTCAGCTCCCACCGGACGCACTTTGCCGCCCAGATTAATGCGCAAGAACGGATGCCAGCCCAACGAGATCAGGTGACGGAAGAGCCAGGGAGCATACAACCCACGATCCGCGAGCACAATCACTGTCCAATGCTTGGGCACGCGGCCTTGCAGCGAGGTAAACAACGCTTTCCAATACGGTTCCCACGCTCCTTTTTCCCCGCCATGCAACAGCTTCCAGGCCACCGGAATGGCACAACTGCGGTAGAGCACGCTGATGCAGAGCACCGTGAAGCGGTCGGTCAGCGTGGTCGCATCCATTCCTACTGCCAGCCGGCATTCGCTTGCAGGCCATTTGCTCACAATCCAGCCCAGCAGCGGCCCAAAGCAGAGCGTCACATCCACGTCTTGCCGATGCTCCCCTTTTTTGTCCTGGGCATCATAGCACCACTCACGCAGTTGTTGACGCAGCGTGGACACTGATGATCCCATGAGGTCAGCCAGCAGGGCCGCCACGCTCGTGATACCACAGGACTTGGCCAGCACCAGCCCATAGCTCCATAACGCTAACACATGCGCTTGCGGGCGACTCAAGTGGGGCAGATACATTGACACGGTCCCTTCCCATTGCGATAATGCTTTCCGATGAGACATCTCTTTCCTCCGATACTGCGGTACGTTCATACCTTGCATCGTATCAGAAAGGGATTTCTCTCCTTGTTTCTTCGACCTGTTTTTCTCTCCTTGCTTGCTTGCTTTTCAAATACCTACCCCTGAAAGGGTCACCCATGTGGCCCAGCTGACGCGCACTCGCACCGAAAAGGACAAGACCACGGTCGAAGTCGTCTACCTTATCGCCATCCTGCCATCTGGGTCGGATGGGCCGCAATCCCTCTTGGCACTCAGCCGCGGGCATTGGGGGATCGAAAACAGTTTACACTCCGTGCGTGATGTGACCTTTGCTGAAGATCGCTCTCGCATCCGCACCGGTCACGCTCCTCAGCTTCTGGCTGCTTGTCGCAACCTCGCCATTACCCTCATTCACCGCTCAGGATCTTCTCACATTGCCGCTTCGCGTCGCTCGTTTTCCTACCATCCCCGCAGAGCTTTCGACCTTCTGTTTGCCAGAGCCTCCCCCCAGCAATAATTCACAGGCCCTGGCTATTGGTAAGAGGACCAATTTTGCTATCGAAGGGCACTCGATCACGCTTTTTGGCCGCTGCGAGAGCTGCCGCAAGCAGCTTAGGGCGGGTAGCGCCGCCGTATAATAAGGTGTGTGTGTGCTGCGCTACCACCTCTAACATCCGCTGGGTTTCTTCCTCTTCAGCGGTCCCGCTATCTCTTTTCTTCCTCAGACGGCTGTCTTGCACGGCGGCTGATGCCAGGCGTGTGTACGTTCGCCACTCAGAACTTGTAGTTCAGTAAGATCGTCGAGGTCATCAATGGTATCAATGTCGAGCGCCAGGCCAATGCTGTGATAGAGGGTGCTGTCTAATTGCGCCTGGCTGGCGGCATGTTGGTAGCGCTGCAGGCTATTGACGCCAAAGAGATAAGGAATAGCCAGCGGTGGACGTACAATGAACGCGTTTGTCCCGCTCCCTTCGCGTGATGGCGCGAGTACAATCGGATAGCGTGCGGATTGCGTGATCAGGGCGCGGATATCGCCTGTCTCAAGCAAGGGCAGATCTGCCGCGATGGTGAGCAAGGCCGCCGTTCCTGCCGCCTGCTCGTGCAGGGCGGCGGCGTGCAGGGACGCATTATGCCCTGGCATCTCTTCAAGCAATGCCTGCGCGCCCCAGTTGAGCGCTGCTTTTAAAACGCGCTGATCAGGGCTGACCACCGAGATGTGCTCAAAGGTGTTGCTCGCGCGCAGGACCTGGAGCACATGCCTCAACATATCCAGCACCAGCCTTTGGCGCTGGCCGAGTGTTAAATGGCTCGCGAGACGACTTTTTACCTCACTCAACGCTTTAACCGGTACAAGGGCAGCATAGGGTGTATATGTCATTTTAAGCCGCTGGTAATCTTCTGCTTGCATACATGTATACATTCATCTACCTGTACGTTCAACTTTGCTTTAAGGGTCACAACGCGACCATGCGTTTTGCTGGATCCGAGTGAGATTGTGCCCGCAGGTGAGGGCTAGTAGTCGATACCGGCCGCCGTTAGCACGCTGCGCGCCAGGGCTGCCTTGGCCCCGCTATCGCGCATGATGGTATCGGTTGTCACGGTGGGTATACCCAGATCCTCAATTTCAGCTGGCGAGCCGGGCATCCTGTTCGTCAATGACCATAACATCCAGGAAATCGCGGTAGCAACGCGCCACGCCCACTGCTGATACCTCCATACCCAGGCCGCTCATCAATTTGTCGGCGGGCCCTTTAATCGGCGCCCCCGCGATGATTGGGCTGACGGCAACAACCATTCCGCTCGCTTCATGCAGGGTGTCATGAATACCTGGTACTGCCAGAATACTGCCAATACTGACGATGGGATTGCTGGGGGCCAGGAGTATGGCATCGGCCGCTTTGAGAGCGTCGAGGACGCCTGGAGCCGGAGCGGCTTTGTCCACGCCGACAAATACAACATCCTGTACCTCGTCGGCGCTGCGGCGTTTGACCATGTATTCCTGGAAATGCAGTAGACCGGCGGGCGTGCGTATGTGTGTCGCCACCGGCTGATCCGTCATAGGTAAGAGGCATAGGTCCAGGCCGAATTTCAGCCGCAGGTTATCGGTGACCTGGCTAAGGGACCTGCCTTGCTTTAGCAGGGCGGTGCGATGAATATGTGTCGCAAGGTCGCGGTCACCGAGCATAAACCAGTCATCGTTGCCGTAGAGCGTCAACTGCGCCATGGTGTTATATGTATCGACCACGTATCCCCCAGCCGTTGCTTTCATCCACCACGCCTGCCAGGGTATAGGTAACGATATCGAGGTCAGGAGAGACGTGCAAACCATAAAAATCGCGGTCATCTCCGGTATTGCCAATGACGGTAATCTGGTTTTGCGGGATGACCTGAACCAGGCCCTGTAAAAAACGAGCCGCGCCTACTCCGCCGGCAAGAACTACAATCATACAATCCTCTACTTAATCATAACGAGCTATTAAGTTGCTTAAAGGAAGGCCTGACCGCCGTTGTGGGTCGACAGCTGCATAGCCCAGCGTAATCAACGCATGGGGGATGAGCCGCAGATCCAGGTCGAGGGCAGCGCAAACGATTTCCGGGCAAAAGAGCGGAGCGCACATCCAGCCGCCATCCAGGCCCAGGTCGTAAGCCATCAGCAGCATATTCTGGATAGCCGCGCCAAGGCTCTGAATAGCCATTGTAGTCTCATCGGCCTGGCGCCTGGTGTCGGGATAGTGGTCAAGGTCTTCCAGGTACAGGCAGGGAATGATAATGGCCGGCGCATTCAATATGCGCTGGCGCGACTTTTCCAGGCGCAGATTGACAGCTCTCAGTATCCTGCCCGTCCATTTCCAGGTTTTGCCTGCCACGTCCGGGCCATGTGAGCCGCCAGCCGCGCCTTGGGTTCTGCCGCGTCAGGACGACAAAGCGCCAGGGCTGCCTGCCATGAGGCGAAGGCGCCCAGCGCGCAGCTTCGAGAACCTGCTCTATATACGCGCGTGGTACCGCTTGTGGCAGGTATTTGCGCACGCTGCGCCTGCCCTGTATCAGACCCGCCAGGCTCGCGGCGCGTTCGGGTGCAATTGACTGCTGCCTCTCGGAATGTATCGTCACGCTTGCTCTCTTCTCTTCATACTCAACGGAACATGTCCGTTGCCGGGTCGCGCAGCAATGCCCTGGCATCGCCCGCGCTGGCGATATATGTATAGCCACGGATCAGAGCCACAGGGATGCGATCAACTTTCCCCATTACCAGTTCTGCCGCGGCCGCCAGTTCATCGGCCACGGCAATAGCGCTGGCCTGCAATTCGTACCCGTAGGGGTCGCGCTGCCCGCGGTAGTCAACAATAGCCTCCATACCTGCAAGACCGATGGCCATATTGACCTGGCCATTGCGCCAGGGGCGTCCCCAGGTATCGGAGACAATCACGGCAATATCGTAAGCGGGCCCCTCAGCGGCCAGCTCTTGCAAGCGCGCACGCAGGGAGCCTGCCGAGCGGTCGGGGTCTAAGGGGAGCAGAGTCAACTCGCGCGAACCATCGATGTTGGACTCATCAACGCCAGAGTTCGCGCAGATGAAGCCATGGTTTGTCTCGGTAATCAACACACCATGATCCATGCGAACCACACGGCGACTCTCGCGTAATACAATCTCGATATGCTCGGCATCCTTTTTACCCTGGGCGGCGACGATGGACGCAAATGGTGATGCCTGTACCTCTGCGAGGTCTACAATACGCCCTTCTGCTTTGGAGACGATTTTCTGTGTCACAACGAATATGTCGCCTCGCTGCAATTCCAGTTGCTGGGCCCGTAAAGCCCTATAAATAAGGGCGCCCAGGTCTATCCCCGGGGAAATTTCACCGATACCCGTAACAGGTATGATACGTACTTCTGTATTCATAGCCCTCCTTGTTGTTCTCATTATATCGTTTGCATGATGACACTGCAAATAATGAAGTATTGGCTGGTCGGCGGGGTCAACTATTGAAACCTCCTTCCCCACCATGAGCGAGATATATATATAATTCTTAGCGATCATGTGCTATAACGTAGTAGTTTTTGTTTGAGTATTGTGAAGGAGCGCAGGAAAATCAATGATCAGATCACTCGGTCACATTTTTTATCCGGCATTTTTATTTCAGGCGGAGCGGATGCCTTCGGAAAAAAGCAGTAAATGAGAAAGAAGGTAGCGTAGGAGTGAATGAACAGAAAGAACAGAAAGTAGCCGTGGTTGTCGTCGCTCATCCGGATGATGCCGAGTTTGGCGCTGCTGGCACGGTTGCCACCTGGGTGAGCGAGGGCTGGGAGGTCCACTATGTAATTTGTACTGATGCATCTGGCGGGGGAGCAGATGATGCCGCAGACGTCGGGGCGGAGGCACGCAAGGTGATCTCGGGAATACGCAAAGGCGAGCAGCGAGTGGCTTGTGACGTACTCGGCGTCAGGGACGTGGTATTTCTCGATTATCCTGATGGTCTGCTGCAGCCAAGTGTGGAACTGCGACGCGCCCTGGTACGTATTTTTCGTCGCTTGAGGCCCTCGCGCGTGCTGTGCCAGTCCCCACAAAGAACCTGGACGCCCGCCTATTCTATTGGGCGCTATCATCCGGATCACCTGGCGGCCGGTGAGGCCACCATTGCTGCCGTGTATCCCGCGACACAGAATGGCTGGGACTTCCCAGAACTGCTGGAAGAGGGCTTATTGCCCCATAAAATCAGCGAGGTCTATTTTATGGGAGCTCCCAATCCCAACGTTGCCATCGATATCAGCGAGCATTGGCAGAAAAAAGTTGCTGCTCTACGCGCGCACAGCAGCCAGCTTGCAGCTCATTTTGATGAGCTGATCGCTTTCTTCGAGGCCCGTTCGGCCGATTTAGGTGCAAAATACGCTATGGCTTATGCGGAAGAATTCCACAGGGCTGAAAATCGTTGATCTCGTTGAGATACAATAGGCGGGACTCCCCTTGCATTCTATCTCCCTGTGTGTCATACTATGGGATATAGAGACCTTCGGGGCAGGGTGTAATCCCCGACCGGCGGTATGGCGTAGTGTTGATACCTGCGCCAAGCCCGCGAGTCAAATGGTAATATGGATTTCCGCTTTGACAGAATTCGGTGTAATTCCGAAGCCGACGGTTAAAGTCCGGATGGGAGAAGGTACGGCATAGGGGCGAAGAACGCTACCTTGCTGCAGCAATGCAGCAGGGTGCTCTGTTCATCACCCAGCTTTTCCGCTATGCTTTTCAAATGTCTCCCTCACAAGCCTCCCCGAGTCAATTGAATTGACGGCAGTCTTTTGCGCATGTCCATGCAGGAACTGGCTGTCATAAGAGCAATGACTGAGGGATGTAAATGAGCGTTACAACTTCTATGCGCGACGATGTATCTTTTGAGATACCCTCCATCGCGCGCGTCGACGCAGATCTATCTGCGTCCAGGCCTCAGGGCGCGCGCGCAAATGGACTCCTCCGTAGGAGGGAGCGGTTTTTTGCTATAGCTCCGCCCCTGGCGCTGGGTCTGATCCTCCTTTTGAGCTGGTACATTGGTACAACTCGCGGACTTATTAGCAGCCTCATTTTGCCAGCACCGGCGGATTTTTTCGCTAGCCTGAGCGATGGCCTCACCTCAGGGGTGCTTCTGAGTAGCGCCCTTGTCACGATTCAGGAGAGCCTACTCGGCTTTCTCCTGGCGCTGGTGGTGGCTCTGCCCCTTGGTTACGGCCTGGCGCGATCGCGTCTACTTGCCTCCAGCCTGCAGCCATACCTTGCGGCGGGGCAGGCCATTCCCGCCATTATTACTGCTTCACTGCTTATATACTGGCTGGGAGCTGGCCTGCTACCTGTTATAATCGTCTGTATGCTGGTGGTGTTTTTCCCCATGGTGATCACTACGGTGCTGGGCCTGTACACCATTGATAAGGAAGTGCTCGATGCCGCTCGCCTCGATGGGGCGGCCGGCTGGTCGCTGCTGAGCTCTATCGAATTCCCCCTGGCTCTTCCTGCCATACTAGCGGGTGTACGTACCGGCCTGACCCTCTCAATCACAGGAGCGGTGGTCGGGGAATTTGTTGTCGGTGGGGCACAGGGCCTCGGCTCGCTGGTGCAGGTTGCGCGCGAGCAATTTAACACGCCCCTGGTGTTTGCGACATTGTTTATTCTGGGTTTGCTGGCCGCGCTCTACTACGGCATCAGCTGGCTACTGATTAGGATGGCCGCTGCTATCTTTTAAGAGCCGTCGAAATATACACTGATTGGAGCAGAGTGGTGCATAAGCGTCTGTCTTACGTATTCCCTTTTTTATCCCTGTTTCTCATGCTGGCCTGCGTAATCTCCGCCTGTGGGAGCATAACCACAGGCAGCGGTACTACAACTGCAGGCTTGCAGAAAGTGACTATTGGCCTGGGCTATATACCTGATATTCAATTTGCACCGTTCTATGTGGCGAAGAGTAAGGGGTATTATAAGGATGCCGGCCTTGATGTGAATTTACAGCATGGTATAGAGACCGATCTCATTGGCTCCATGGCCCTGGGGCATAGTAACTTTGTCTTTGCCAGCGGTGATGAGGAACTGGTAGCACGCAGCAAGAACCTCAAAGTTGTCGATGTGGCAACGGTCTTTCAGAAATATCCTGTCAGCCTGATTGTCCCGGCGAATTCTCCCATTCATACACTGGCCGACTTCAGGGGCCACACGATTGGTGAGCCGGGTCCCTATGGCGCGACTCATGTTGGACTGCTGGCGCTCCTGTACCAGGGCCACCTCACGCCTAATGATGTCCATATCCAGGAGATAGGCTTTAACCAGGTCTCGGCCTTACTCGGACACCATGTCGATGCGGTCGTGGGTTACTCAAATAACGAGCCGCTCCAGCTGCGCCAGAAGGGTTTTGCTGTACGGACCTTCGACGTTTCGGATTATCAACCCCTTGTATCCAATGGGATTGTGACGATGGAAGATACCTTACACAATCAGCCTCATTTGGTGCAGAGCTTTGTGCAGGCGACGCTAAAGGGGCTGCGCGAGGTTATTGCTCATCCTGCAGAGGCGGTCCAGATAAGTAAGAGCTACGTAGCCGGCCTTGATCCCACGCGGGCGATGAGCGTGTTACAGGCGACTATTCCTATCTGGCAGGGTAATGGTCATCTTGGATACAATGATACGGCGACCTGGCAAGCGATGGAACAATTTTTGATTGCGCAAAAAATCATACCTTCCGGGCAGGACTTTTCCCAGGCCTACACGAATCTCAATGTCGCGTAGCCTGGCTTGAATGCCCAACCCCGGCGTCGGGCTGCCTTGACATGCGCCCCACCTCTCCCTCCGCCTTTACCTGGCCGCAACTATCCGAACACTGCCGGCCAGAGCTAGCTACAAGAGAGAAGAGAGAAGAATCCCTGTGTCTGTAAAGATACGTTCGGCTCGTGTTTCCTATGTTGCGTAGAGTAGTGCATAGCAACTTTTGGGTCGGTGTAATCGCGATCTGAACAGATGCGGTACAATAGGTAATACAGGGTATATTATCGGGTACAATGGTATCAGGACAAGCATCGATCGCAAAAATCGTTATAAGGAGCTACTCGCAATGACCATGAGTGAGTCCAGGCTGCCGTATCCAGTTCCGGTCGCTATCGAACATCCAGAACTTGTTGCGTACCGGTCGGAGTTCCCGATCCTGCAGCGTAAAACCTATATGAATAGTTGCTCCCTGGGTGCGCTTTCGCAGCGATCAATGCAGGGTATGGCGCAGTTCCTTGAGATGTGGAACGAGTGGGGGGCGCATGCCTGGTATGAGATCTGGCTGGGAGAAATAGCCAAGGCCCGTCAGAAGTTCGCCACAATTATTGGCGCGCAACTCCATGAAGTAGCGATTGCTCCCAGCGTATCTGTGGCTCTCAGCTCCATTGCCACCGCCCTTGACTATAGCGAGCGCAACAATGTTGTGCTTGCCGCGATGGATTTCCCCACTCTGGCCTATCAATGGCTGGTCAAACAGCGCCTGGGCGTCGAGAGCCGCTTTGTTGAGAGCCCTGATCGCATCCACACGCCCCCGGAATTATTCGAGAACCTTGTTGATGATAAGACGGCCCTCGTCGCTACCTCGCACGTGTTCTACACCAGTGGCTATATCCAGGATGTGCGCGCCGTCGCAGATATTACCCATAAGCATGGGGCATACCTGTTGATCGATGATTATCAGGGGACCGGTCAAATACCCATCAATGTAAACGCTCTTGATATTGATTTTCTGGTTACGGGTACCCTTAAGTGGCTGATGGGGGGGCCGGGACTTGCCTTTGTCTATATCCGCGAAGGGCTGTTGTCGCAGCTACAGCCGACCATAAGCGGCTGGTTTGGCCATCGCGATCAGTTTCAATTCAAGACGCGCGAATTTGATTTCCGTCAGGAGGCGACGCGAGTTGAGATGGGCACGCCGGCCGTACCCACGATCTACACGGCCAACGGGGGCCTTGATATCATCCAGGAGATCAGTGTGGAGAGCGTCTGTGAGCGCACGCGCTATCTGACCAACGACCTGATCGCCCGGGCGCGTGAACATGGCTGGAATGTTCGCGCGCCGCAGGAGCCAGAACGGCGCAGTTCCATAGTGATGCTGGAGATAGAAAATCCTGCGGAGGTGGTCAAGGAACTTGTAGCACGTAATATTATTACAGACTCGCGGCCGGGCCTGTTGCGCATCTCGCCATATTTCTACAATACTATCGAGGAAAATGCCATCGTCATCGATGCTATTGCGGAGATACTCGCGCACAGAAAGTAGAAAAACTCAGCATTTTCACGGAGGAGAATTTCATGCTTTGTCACATGTGTCATACAGAAAACCTGGAGGATGATCTGAATTGTCGAAACTGCGGGGCGGACTTACTTGCACCTTCAAAAAGTCTGGTGACAATACAAGATCGTTTGCCTGCCGTGTTGCAGAATCCCCAGATCCCGCGTGTCGCAGCCAGCGTTGGCGCAGTTGCGGTAGGGGTCGGCCTCGAGTTACTGCGCCGCAGCCTGGTGGCTCGCGTGTCACAACCGGCCAGTTTATCCCGGCCTGTCAACAATACCCTGCCAACATTAAACAGACTAAGGGATGTGCTGTTTCCGCAAAACGAGAAAAAGTACAGATTGCCCAAGAACTACGAGATTGAAGAGACTGTTGTGTACATGCAGCGAGTAATTCGCCGTAAAGATTAAAGGTGTATAGAGAACGCGATTATGGCTCTGGTTTTACGTGAGGAAGATGTGCGACAGCTGTTGACTATGCCTGATACCGTAGAAGTGATGGAGCAGGCGTTTAGCGCAATGGCTGATGGTAGTGTGGAGAATTATCCACGTAGCCGTATTATGCTGGCAAGTGGTGTCTTGAATATGCTTGCCGCCGCTGCCCCGACGCTGGGCGTGCTGGGGTATAAAACATACACCGCTTTTCGCGGTGGTGTGCGTTTTGTTGTTTGGCTGTTTAGCGCGTACGATGGCCAGCTCCTGGCCATCATCGAAGCCGATTGGCTGGGACGTATGCGCACCGGTGCGACAAGTGCCCTGGCTACCAGGTACCTGGCCAGTCCCAATGCCACGACGGTCGGATTGATAGGGGCGGGTAATCAGGCGCAGACGCAGCTCCTGGGCGTCTGCGCGGTCCGCCAAGTCACGGACGTCTACGTATATAGCCGCACACCTCAGGCCTGTAAGATTTTCTGCGATGAGATGACGCGCCTGCTTGGTATCGCGGTCAGGCCAGTTGCCAGCGCGCGCCAGGCTGTTGAGCTGGCCGATATTTTGATCACCGCCACATCTTCCGCTGATCCGGTGATCTGCGGAGAGTGGCTGAAGCCTGGCTGTCATATCAATGCCATAGGCTCTAACTGGGCGCAGAGGCGTGAGCTCGATCTCTCCACTCTGCAGCGCAGCTACCTCATTGTCAGTGATTCGTGCGCGCAGGCGCGACTTGAGGCTGGCGATTTTATTATCCCGGCCGCTGAGGGGCTGTTTGATTGGGATAGAGTCTACGAACTGTTCGAGGTTGTAGATCGCCAGGGACCACAACGAGAGGCGCCCGAGAACATCACCCTGTACAAGGGCCTTGGTATCGCGCTCGAAGATATCGCGACGGCCGCCCATGTGTATAAGCTGGCAAAGGAAAGGCGACTGGGCGAGGAACTCGATATTCTCCGCTAAGCTGAGAGAAACTTATGCTCAAATTATCTCTGCAAGACCGGCACGGGAGCTACTCGTTCTTTTACGCGCTGCTCCTGCTGTGCGTGCTGCTTTTCGCCTTCGCCGCGTGTTCGGCCGATGCGGGCGTATTTAGCGGGGGAGCCTGGCGCTCAAGCGGCCTGGTTCACCAGCATATTCGTACTCTTGCCGTAGATAGCAATAATCCACAGGCCGTTTATGCCGGTGATGCTGGCGGCAGCATCTTTGCCAGTAGTGATGGCGGCCTGCACTGGAACGAATATCGCGACGGCCTGCCTGGCATGGCTATCAATGCCCTCTCTTTTGATGCGAGCGACAAAAAACTGTATGCCGCTACCGCAAGTGGTCTTTTTGTGAGCACGGGTGTCGCCCGCCACTGGCATAATGCGGGCGCCTCCCTTTCAGCCCCGGGCTATGTTGCCCTCGCTGTTGATCTCAATGCCCCCCATACCATCTATATTGCAAGCAGGAACGAAGCTTTTGCCAGCCAGGATGATGGTCACACACTGGCGGCGCTTGCGTTTCACAGGCTGGCGCCTGCCGCTAGCAGCATTAACGGCCTGACCTTCGATAGCGATAAGCAGCAGCTATGGGTGGCCACAACAACGGGTGTGTACCGCTTTGCTAGCGGAAATGCGAGCTGGCAAGCGCTGAATACCGGCCTGCCCGCTACTAGCGATGTATATGCCGTGCAGCCCGCCTCGATCAGCGGGGGGGCGGCCGGGCTCGTGTTCGCCGCCACAAATCACGGCTTCTACCGCTCGCCAGACGGGGGTGAACACTGGGCCCGGAGCCAGCAATCGCTTGCGCGAACCAGCGTGCGTTCCCTCCTGGTGGACTTTCGGAACCCTTCCACCGTCTACGTCGGGACGGGCATGGGTGTGCTGCGCAGCGACGATAGCGGGCAGACCTGGGGTGGCATGGGTCCCGGCCTGCCAGGGAACGTGACGATATACGCGCTGCTGCTGGGCGCGAGTAATTATGCTCAATTGCTGGCCGCCACAGGCGATGTCTACATGTTCCCTGGTACAAGCAGCCAGTTTAGCCTGGTGCGCATACTACCTGTGCTTCTCTTCGCGCTCTTATTCTATGTGCTCTATCGCTATACGCGCCGCAATCACAAGGCGAGGTATGTCGAGGCCCGAGCGGATTATTGAGCGGGCGGGACCGCCCGGAGCTTAGTCTTTAGATATATCCCGCTTAACCTGCTCATCAATCGGAAAAGCAAGCGCCGGCATCTCCTGGAGGGGAAAGAAGGCGAGCTCACTTACTTCGTCTGCCTGAGGCGTCATGGTACTTAGTGCGCGCTCATCTAAAGCAGCCAGGTAGGCAACAACCACATGGGGATTGCCGCGTTCGCTGTAGACGCCGAGCAGCCTCTGCAGTTGCACCTCCAGGTTAGTCTCTTCCTTGACCTCGCGCAAAGCGGCCTCCTCGACCTTTTCACCCCTGTTTACATAGCCACTCACAAAGCTCCATGAGCCGCTGCCCGGGTCGATACTACGTCGCCCAAGTAGAAAGGCGTCCCGATGCTTTACTACGACCACCGCCACCAGCTTTGGTTCCAGGAAATTGATAAATCCGCAGGCCTGGCATACCTGGCGTCGCGCGTCATAGATCTCTTTTTCAATCAGCATCGTCGTACACAATGGACAATAAACGTAGCTGCTCTCTGCCATATCTATACCCGCTCGTCAAACTACTCATACTGATTTATATCTTTTCAAAGACCTGGCTGTCAAATGCCGGCGAACGGCCTCTGCACGTCCTGGCGCCTCTGGACGGCTCCGACGCCGAACTCGCTACGAACTCCGCCAGATCTTTTTAAGGGTGAAGCCGGCTTTCCTGGCGCATGAGCCATGCGAGCATATAGCGAACATTCGTAACGTGGGCCTCGCTGTAGAATGCTTGATCGAACTCTGCATGCGAACCTGCGACGACTTCAGCGAAGGGATAGCGGATAAACTCATCAGCATGCTCGAGCTCTGCTTCCGTCGGCGCGCGCGTCAACAGAGCTGAGCGACCACGTCGCTCGATTTCGCGCACGTACGCCAGGTTTTGCGCGATAACTTCCGGATGCGTGCATTTACCATGCGAGCAGAGCACATGCGCCGGCCGCAATGTGATGAGCTGTTGCAGCGTAGCGAACATGGCTGGCACAGCCGCCGCATTTTCTATACACGGCAGCGGGCTTTCGACGGCATCGAATGCCAGCAACAGACGTAATCGAGGTAGCCAGGCTGCGATATGGTCGCGATGATGGCCGGGTGCAGAAAAGAGCTCGAGCGTCAGATCGCTGTCGGATATGCTAAGGTGGGAATTGAACAGGAGGGTTGGTGGAAGCAGTTCAACGCTGCGGAAGATCGGGTGCTGCTGTCGAAAGTCAGCCAGTTCCTGGCGCGCTTGCGCCGACTGCATGCGTGCCAGGCCGTACTCATGTGCGATAATCGGCGCGCCATGCTTATCTTTGAAATAGGCATTGCCCCAGGCGTGATCCCAGTCCGCGTGGCTATTGACAACGAGTATGCTGCGCGTGGCCGCCTCCTCCTGGACCGTCTGCAGCATCAGCGCGACGTCCTCGGGGCAGAGGAGGGTATCGCAAACCACCAGGTAGGAGGCGGTGATCACGATATAGGCGTCGACTTCAATACCTGCGAATTCTTTGCTGGTGTTAAGCCTGCGTCGAAAAACACGCACCCGGCTGTCGCTGCTCATCTCAGGCTGAGGGGAAACTCCTTCGCTTACAAGCATAAATCTTCAATGACTCTCTTTCACTGTAAAAAGTTAATGGTGCGCACCAATGTAAGTAACTACTATGTAGAGGAGAAACAGGAAGATGCAGAGCAGTAGAATCGCGCCATAACAGGTCAATGACCATGCGCGGCGATTATTGAGCGCCTGGCGCAGTTGCTCTCCCATATCGGGTGGATCAAGCTGTAAGTCTGGACAGAGCTCAATCAGGTGGGGCAGCATAGTCCGGAAGTCACGAGCGTTGCTCATACCCTCGGCTACGATGATGGTTGAATCATCGGAGAGGTCGGCCATTAACACCAGTTTTGAGGGTATGGACTCGCCCGGCATCAGCGTCAGCCTCTTTATCTCAGCCAACGGCAGCCGCATTTCCCGCCCTGTTTCCCTGCTTGTGACAACCAGTTCATCTAAATACAGTTGTATCTCTTTGCCCATTCCGTAACGCACAATACTAATGGGGGAGCGTTTGCCATCGTCTATATCACTCATAAAGCCTTCTCAGAGTTCTCGGGTGTGCCTGGTTTAACCATTGTAGATTGTACAGCATCCAGCAACCCTTCGTCGAATTGAAGTGGAGCCTGCAGGAGGCCTCGCCAAAAAGCTCAGCAATTGCAATGCTTGACAGTTCTATATCTAACCTTTACAATTTGAAAGTAACTGTTGCTGGTTAAAAAGGATACCATATTTTTATGGCCCAGGTAGGATTACTTGAAGACAATATACGTATTGCAAAGCTGTGCTCCACCTTGCTGCATTATGCCGGGCATGAAGTGACCATCTTCGCAGATTCTAAGACGTGCTTGCATGCCCTGTTGCCAGATGGCAGGCCCCATAACAATGGATCAATTGCTCTTCCCTCTTTGCCTGTAGAGGTGCTTATCCTGGACCTTGCTCTGCCCGATATACATGGTGTTGATGTGTTGCGCCACCTTACTTCGCATCCCAGCACCCGCAGGCTTCCCATTATCCTTTGCACCGCTGCGTCGCGCTCCGATCTGGCAAAAGCTCTACACGTCGCTCCTCATGCGAATATCGTGGAAAAGCCCTTTAAACTGCAGACGCTGATGTCCGCGATTTCAAACGCTTTAAGTGACGCATCACAAGCGGTGGCTCCCTCTTTTGAGGGGGAGGGGCATGCGTGAGTACCGACCAGGCTCCGCAAGGTAACCTCGCTACGTATGTATCACCAGATCGCTTCATCACTCATACCGCTGCGTACCTGCCCTGGCGGGCGCGCAGGAGTCGCACTGGTATCTGTGGTAAAAGGGCATGCAAGCTGTACGACAGCATAAGAAGAAATGAAAGAGACATCGTATGCGGAAAATCCTGCTACAATGGTTCGTGAAAGAGAAGAACCCATTCGATACGTGGCAAGCCATATTGAGCAAGGATCTCCTGGAGCTGCGGCAGCTGCAAGCACGGGATGCTTACACCAGGACCAGGCGTTCACTGAAGGAACAGGAACTGGGCCAGCACTGCTGCCAGGCAGGCGAGAGCCTGGATGATGCTGATCTATTACGACTCAAAGAAGCGCTTGGCCTTGCCGATCAACAATGGCGCTCTTATAGATCTAACGTACGCCCGGCCCAGGAGTAGCTCAACGCAGCGTGTCTGGCGCCGAGGCACGGGACGAAACCCTGTACTGTGCATGGGTACAACAAAATCACTGCAAAATGACAAACTGCATCGGCGCAAGCTCAAGTTGAACAAACATCAACGCAGTGGGATGGCTTTGAACCGTCACACATCCCTCTTTACCGTAGAGGAATTTCATCATCTCACCCTTTTGATGGAGGGTGTTGTCTACAATCACATAATCCTTCCGCGGCTCAGTAGGAGAAGTGTTGTAGGCAACCAGAACTTCTTGATAGGCGAGGATGCGGGAAAATGCCAACCTACAGGGCTGTCCTTGGGGCAAACCAAAGTCGCGGCCGTTCCCCGAAATCTGCCGGAAATACATGCGCCCGAAGCGCAGGGCCTCTATTTGCTGGTTGATGCGAGCAATCCTGGCAATCTCTTGATATATGCTGCAACCAGGATTGAGATAGTTCCGTTCCTGGTCCTGCAGGTCAAACATAGGTTCCCGAATAAACTGGTCACCACGGCCGTGCCCGCCAAATCCTTGCTCCGTCCCATAGTAGATGCATGACGCTCCCAGGGCACACTGTAGATAGCCTATGCCTGCAATCACTTGTGCATCAGGAGCCTCTGCCGCAAAGCGCCATTTATCGTCTTGCCCGACTTGGTCGTGATTGTCCAGGAAGGTGACAAAGTAACGTCCCAATTCCCCCAGGCTCAGCGCGTGACCTTTCAAGTTCTGGTACTGCCTCTCTTGATGGTGGATAATTCGACGAGCTCCCCAAATGCAGATCTGGGTGGTGCTCATTCTCTCGCACATCGTGTATGCCACTTGCGGTGAAACCTAGAGCCTGCAAAGAGCTTTGAGCCGATGGATATCTATGTGTTGACGCAGTAAACCAGCCAACTTGTCATATTCAACTTGACGGTTGAAGCTCACCCTCTCTGGCACGACAGGCTGAGCGGAGCGCCGCCCTGCCAGGGCAACTATCATGTTCTGCCGGAAGTTGTCATTCTCGAACAAGCCGTGTAAATAGCATCCTGCGCGCCAACCGTCGGCACTGAGCCAGCCATCTTTGCCCATGGGAGATGTTTCAAAAGCGTACGTGCCAGCCTGGCCATTCCTTCCTGTTGTCAGCGTACGCCCTACGTGAATCTGGTATGCCTGAAAGCGTTGCCCATGCATGTTGGCAAAGAGGCCACGTACAGCAGAGGCATCTACCCGAGCTTCACTCCGTTGCGTGATCTTTTCGCTGATCGGCTCGAAAAAGGTTTCGACTGGCAGCAGGTTCAGGCCAGGCTCGACCGTCCCAGCATCTGCTTCGGCACCAACGAAGTCACTCAGGCGTTCGCCCAGCATCTGGTACCCACCGCAGAGACCCAGCACGGCACTGCCCTGTTGCGCGCACTGCCGGATATGCTGCGCGAGCCCCTGCCGCCAGAGCCAGGTCAGGTCAGAGAGAGTATTTTTCGTACCGGGCAGGATGATCAGGTCAGGTTGGGCTGGCAGCTCGATCGGGCTGCCAGCAAAGCGCAAGCGCACCAAAGGTTCAGTAGCCAACGCATCAAATTCATCGTAGTTGCTCAGGTAAGGCAGACGCACCACAACGACTTCGAGCAGACTACCACTCTGGTGCTGTTGACGCTGCAGCAACACCGATGCCGTTCCCTCGTCCAGTGCTACTGAGTCCTCTTCCGCGATGCGAATATCGTTGAAGAAAGGAACTGTACCCAATACGGGTACGCCACTTCGGTCGGCGAGGAGCTGTTCACCTGACTGCCAGAGCGAGAGATCGCCGCGAAATTTATTTACGACCAGTCCCTTCACACGGGCCCGATCTTCAGGCTGCAGCAGCATCAGCGTGCCCAGAAGAGAGGCGAAGATCCCGCCCCGGTCGATATCGCCCACCAGCAGCACTGGGGCCTCCGCCAAGCCAGCTACTGGCATATTGACCAGATCGGACTCGGCAAGATTCAGTTCGACCGGGCTGCCCGCCCCTTCAATCAGGACCAGATCGTACTCCTCCCGCAGTCTGGCAAGAGCCTGGCGCACAACCTCAAACAATCCGGAACGATTGCGATAGTATTCACGCGCCTCCAGCGCGCCCAGCGGACGGCCTAGAACGATCACCTGACTGCGAGACGGGCCTTCCGGCTTGAGTAAGATCGGGTTCATCTCTACGGTGGGCTCGACACATGCCGCTTCTGCCTGTATCGCCTGTGCCCGGCCTATCTCGCCGCCACCTTGGGTCACGAATGCATTCAGGGCCATATTCTGTGCCTTGAATGGAGCGACCCGCCAGCCATCTTGTGTGAACATGCGGCACAAGCCCGTTACCAGCGTGCTCTTCCCCACTGTTGAGGCCGTCCCCTGTACCATGAGTGTCTTTGCTTGCCTCATACGATCTCCTGCAAAGCGAGCAGTAACTGTTGCCAGTCGCCCAGAGGGCGCGTGGCGACACGAACGAACTGGGGGAGACCAAATGAGGTACCATCACGCACCAGTATTTTTCTGGTCAGGAGCTGTTGACGGACGTGGTGAGCATCCCCAACTTCTACCAGACAGAAATGCGTGCGCGAGGGGATGACATGCAGGCCGATGTCTCTTAAGGCCTGAAAGAATGCGTGGCGTTCAATGGCCAGGTGATCCAGTGTTGTTTTGAGATGTGCGCGGTCGGTCAGAGCGGCGATGCCAGCGGCTTGTGCCACAGCATTCACGTTCCAAGATGGCAATTGCGCGCTCAGCATTTCGGTGACCTCTGGAGTGACTATGGCGTATCCCAGGCGCAAGCCGGCCAGGGCAAAATCTTTCGTCAGCGAACGCAGTACAATGACCTGCTGCCTCCTGGTGGCACCTAGCAACTCGACCGCCGAGTATGCCTCGTGCGGAAAGACAAAGCGCCAGTACGCCTCATCGATCACGAACATTGCGCCAACCATTTGACAGGCTTCTGTCACAAGCTGGACGTGATGTCGGTCTAACCAGGTGCCGGTCGGGTTGTTCGGATTACAGAGCCAGACCAGGGAGGGCTGTTCCAGGCTTACCCAGGCAGCGACTGCCGCCATGTCCAGCTGAAAACACACGCTGGCTTGCGCCTGAAATTCAACCACTGTGGCTCCAGCGGCCAGACAAGCCACGCGATATTCGCTAAAAGTAGGACCGAGAATGCCTGCCTTCAGGCCGGGCTTCAGGTAGGTACGGGCTATTGCCCAGATGAGCTCGGTGGTGCCGTTTCCACATACGATAGAGCCGAGTGGAAGATCCCTTGAAGCAAGCTCATAGTCGAGAATGGCCCGTCGCAGTTCCTGGCACTCACGGTCTGGATAGCGGTCAATGGCGGCCTTTGCCACAGCTTCTCGCACACGTGGCGAAAGGCCATAGGGATTGGCATTCACACTAAAATCAAGCACGTCCCGGGGGTGCAGACCCAGGCATTCTAGTTCACCGTAATCAAGCGCGCCATGAACGGCTCGCCCAACCCTGTTTGTCGAATTATCCATGCTGAGTACTCCAGAGCGTTTTGAACAGTGCTGTGAGGAAGACGATGACACACCCAATGCTCCACACCATCCGCTCAGCCTGCCGTAAGCTCGAGGCGGTGATGGCCTTGTCGTTGTTGCCAAGTCTGTAATGGCCGACCTTCTTCAATTGCAGGCCCAGTGCACCGGCAGCAGCGGCCATGGGATGCCCGGCGTTAGGACTGGCAGTCCTCCGGGCGTCACGCCGCCAGATCTGCCAGGCTTTGAGCCGATTACCGCCGAAGAGCGGGGCGAGCGCAATAATGAGCAGGGCAGTCAGCCTGGCCGGAAGCACGTTCAGCACATCGTCTAGCCGGGCTGCTGCTTTGCCCAGGTATTCATACTGACCATGATAGCCGACCATCGAGTCAAATGTGTTGAACAGGCGATACGCGGCTGCACCAGGTAAGCCAAACAACGTGTAATACAGGAGCGGTGCGACGATCGAGTCGCTCAGATTCTCGGCCAATGACTCGATGGCTGCTGCCCCCGCCAGTTCTGCCGTAAGCTCGGAGCGCTCTCGGCTGACCAGGCTCTGCAGCGCATGCCGTGCGTCAGGCAGGTTACCTTGCTCAAGGGACAGTCGTACCGAACGTCCTGCTTCGGCCAGCAGGCGCAAGGCAAAAAAAGGTTTGAGACCAGCACCCTCAATTAGCGCATACAGGACGGGGCCGCTGTAAGCACAACCACGCCGGCTCGCTTCTGCTCGTACCCGCTTTGCGAGCCGGTGAACGATCGACACCGGAAGGAAGGCAGCGGGAGCAGCCAGCACCAGCATGACCACGCCATACAGCAACTGAGGAATGCGGCCCCGGGGAGCGGCTCGTTCCAGGCATTGTATCACCTTGCCGAACCAGACAACCGGGTGCCAGTCGGCAGGCGGTTCACCCAGAAGGTCCAGCCCAAGTGCTACCAAGACCGCGGCCCCTTCTTCCAGTGCAGCTCCTCTCATTGACCTCTCCTTGCTCAGCTTCATGCTAGAACTCGATCCCTTTTTGCGCTTTGACACCGGCCCGGTTAGGTCATCTCGTCCAGAACGACCAGGTCGTAGTTGCCAGAGAGCATTTTCTGGCGGCAGGTCTCCCATCCCTGCCAGGCCAGCGCAGCGTACAGTCTCCAGCAGCCAGCACGGGACCATTTTATGTAGCCAGTGCACCAGTTAAAGCGCTAAACAATCTTGCCCAACAAAGCGAGAACATATGCCGCAAGAGCTCCTGCCGCGAGTAGCAGAGCCAGGCCGTCGAAGTACTGCCAGCGCAACTGCGCTCCCACGATCTGCAGATGGTAGTACTCCGTATCGGCATCTATCCGTTTGCGATTGCTCAGCACACCTAGAACACGCGCACCGCCATGTACTGCGCCGACAGCCACGCCGACAACTACCGCTATCAACAGACTGTGATGGAGTGTGAGCAGCAGCGGCAAAAGCCACATACCAGCATATGGGTTTCTTGTCAGTAGTCCTGGTCCCAGCGTCGCTCCCCAGGTGACGGTCTGGAACACCCACGGGCGCCCATCAATCCAGCCTGAGGGGATCTGCCACGCAAGACCAGGCGCCCGCGAGGGCAGCCCCAGCGCTTCGAGCAGCCCGAACCAGAGCCCGTATGCTAAGGCGACCAGTGGCATCATTAAAGGAATGCTACTCACCCAAGCGCAGACAATGCCTATTATTCCCCACACAAACGCAGCCGCTAGCACATACGCGGCGATATAGATGGCCGTTCTCAGCGCGTATCCTCTCCCGGAGGACAACGCGGCACTCGTCGCCGCGTTGAATCCTCAAGCTGTAGCCTGTTTCCCCATACCCACAAGCGCAGCCAGGCTGATCGCAAAGATCGCGGTGGCAAGGGCGAATTCCTGCTGGCGTATAAGCAGCGCCGCCACCACGAAGCCGCCGGAGAGCGTGCTCACAGCCAGGAAGATCCGCACAGAACGCTGCGTAGTCCATGCTGCTATCATACTCACGCGCTCCCAGGTGCCATAGCGGCAAGACGTGCCATCTCGCTTCTGACATCTTGCGCTGTACAGCAATTTTCACAGACGATAGCGCTGAGGCAGGAACATTTGTGTGAACAGTGAGGACACTTGCAGTCTCTGCAAATTCTGTAGCCTCTACCACACTTCCCCAGGTCACTGCATGAGACCCATGTACCGCTCGTGTAGGTGCACCATCCCCCGCAATCACCGATATAACAGGTGACACAGCCTGATGGGCAGTAATGAGGGGGACAGGGATAGCCTATGTGATCACAGGGGTAACCAGTCGTCCAACAGTCATCGCACGCGCAATGGCATGAGGCATGGACCTCTCCAAGGTTTGGGAGTTGCCCAAGCGTCGCAGCTGCAACTGTGGCAAAGAGGCCCTTTACGGTCGTACCCGCCATCTTGCGGCGGGTGAGCATCCGTGCAAGCGATTCGGATAAGATGCTGACATGCTTGTCAAAATCCTCAAGCATTGTATACCTTCCTAAAGAGACAACCTTCACGAAAAAAGCATCTTTGCGCCTGGCGTGACCTCAACGCTGCACATCGACCGTATTCTTTAAGAAATGGTAGATTCTATATTGTCTACACTGATGGCGCTGCGGCCTACCTTAGGCAATATCTTGCGGATGGAGGCATCGTCGGCTGCGACCTCCCTGGCACGAATCTTCCCTGCTGGATCGATCAGATAGCCGAATGGCGTAACGCGTGTGCGATACAGCCGAGAGGGCACATCACTACGTACACGGCTGATAGCGACAGTTTCTGTCTGAAACGCCTCTGCCGAAGCCAGCTGAGCGGGTTCAGCAGTTGTTGCCACGAGCACGCGCAACGTCTGTTCTAATTTCGGAGCCATCCGTCCAAGTGCGACGAGAGTGCCCTGGCAACTGAAGCAAGTAGGGTCCGCAAACACGAGCAGCGACCATCTTCCCTGAGGTTCAAAACGGGCAGGTGCACGTGAGATCCCGTTTACAGGCGTGTAGTCGAAGGCCGGGGCATTCTCTCCAACAGGCAATCCTTCTCGTTCAGAGCCCACGTCTTTGAGCTGCTGCAGGTATCCAACCTGGCGGTACATCACAATGATGAGAAAGCCCAGGGCGAAGAGCAGTGTCCACTGACTGACCACCAGCCACGTTGGAAGGGTGATATCTGCTAGGGTAATGCTCATCAGGGTGTACTCTCTTTCATTATGGCAATAGTCTTTGCTGCCTGTGCCGCAGCGAGGGCGAAGACCAGGAATCCAGCGACCAGCAGCAGGCTGATCCCTGGCAACACGCTTAACTCGGCTGCATATGTCTTTCCGCTCCAGAAAACTACAGCCGCTAAAATAGTCAGCAGTAAACTATGGGCCAGGCCCTTGTTGCTAAACTGCGAGTCGCTCAAGGTGCCAAAGCACCTGCAAGCCACATTGAGCTTCCTGTGCAGCGCAATGAGCACGACCGCACTGAAACAACACATAAGCACAAGCACTGCTCCATTGACGAGCAAGGGCCATAGTCCACTCACAATCGCGAGTCCTAAACCCACTTCCAGAAGAGGGACGGCGCAGGCTACTGCCTGGGTCAGCAGCCGTTGACGAGCCGGCATACCCAGGCCCAGCAAGGTGAGGGCAAAGCTCCGAGTATCAGCAAGCTTAGCTGCTCCAGCTGCAACCAGCATCACAGCGAGCGAGGTGCGCATCAGGAGAACAAACACCTGTAACATACTCAGCAACATCTTACTTCTCCTTAGATAAGTCATCAGCAGGTACAGTTGCCCGAATCATTCGCCACGCATGAAATAGTTCGGCTTCCGAGTTGACCAATCCAACCCAGCGGACAAAACCATGGGGATCGAGGAAAAAAGCAAAGGGCATTACACGGACGCGATAGCGATCATAAAAGGCCTGGTCGACAGCCACGACTGGTACCTGGAGGTCGAGCCCCTGAGCTGTTACCACGTTACTTTCCTTATCTTCCGACGAGAGGACCACTATTTCCAGGTCCTGAGCAGTTCGCACAAGATGATGCACCCCGTCGACGAGTTCAGGGAAGACCACCAGTGCCCGGTTCGCGAAGATGAGGAGCTGCCAATGATTACCAGCAGGAGTAACGCGCAAGTGTCCCTGCAGATCGGAAAGACTCCAAGGCGGAGCCGTTGTCCCAGGTGGGAAGCCGTCCCTGGCAATCCCTACGGCACTGCCAAGTCTCGCAAAGCCAGTTCGTACCATCGCCAGCAGGACCAAAGCGATGAACACCAACTCTACGCCCAGAAATGTAACGCCAAGTACGCCATCCATGTCTGTCTCCTAACACGGCGATATATCAACGTTTGACGCGAAAGGATTGCCTGGAGGGTAGGGAAAACGTTGCGTGGTCTCTTATAATAGTTTGACTTCTAAACCACCAACCAGTCTATAACATATGATAATATAATAAGTCAAGTAATGAGGCCGAGCTTATAGAACATATGATGGTATAAATAGTCAAGCAATGAGGCCGCGATGGGGATATGATCGATGGATCCCTGCATCTCGTTTCCCAGGACATGTCTTCTGAAATATTAGTAATTGACAGCATCACGTCCCTTGAGGCTGAGCATGGCTCGTGCCTCATCCGGTGTCGCAATCTCGCGCTCGAACTCATTTGCCAATCGTACCACCTTCTCGACGAGCTGCGTGTTAGTCGCCAGAGTGCCGCGCCGCATGAAAACGTTGTCCTCCAAGCCGACGCGCACATGCCCACCCATCATGATCGCCATCACCGCCATGTTGAACTCCGCCGGGTAGCCGACGCCGATGACCGACCAGCGGTAGTTCTCAGGCCCAAAGAGGCGGTCGGCCGTCGCCTTCATCACCAGCAGGTCTTCCGGCGTTGCCGCCAGCGCTCCCAGTACGCCCAGCACGAACTGAATCCAGTGTGGTGCCTTGACTATGCTGGACCGTTCCAGGAAACGCAAGTTATAGAGATGACCGACATCGTAGGCCTCGAACTCCGGTCGCGTGTTGTACGCCCCCATAGTTTCGGCGAAGACCTCCATATCATCAAAGGTGTTGCGAAAGATAAAGTCTTTGCTTCCCTCGATATACGCTTGTTCCCACTCGAAGCGGTAGTCCTCAGGCTTGTAGCGTCGGGCCATCGGGTGGATGGAGAAGTTGATCGACCCCAGGTTAAAGGAGGCGAGTTCGGGTTGATAGCGAGGGACAACCTGCAGGCGTTCTTGTGGCGTCATGCCCATACCGCCCCCGGTTGTGAGGCCGACGATGACGTTACTCTCCGCCTTGATGCGCTTGACAACCTCCCCAAAGAGCTCCTGGTTGGCAGTGGGATGACCATCCTGGGGGTCGCGCACGTGAATATGGACGGCAGTAGCCCCAGCTTTGGCACAGGCGATGGCGTCGGCGGCAATCGCCTCGGGGGTATAGGGTAAATACTTGGACTGCGTCGGGACAGTGATGGCTCCGGTTAAGGCCGCTGTGATAATCAGCTTATCCATAGAGAAAGACCTCCTTCTCGTCAGTGATGTCGTATTATATTCCACTCTGTGGTACCCGTGGTTCTGCACTTATGCATCCACGATCGCAACCGGGCGTGCCCAGCCAGCGCTCGCACCCTGTACCTTGACCGGGAAACAGGAAACAGTGAAACCGTACGGTTGAGGAATCTGATCGAGGTTGGCCAGTTTCTCAATCTGGCAGTATTCTTTTTGGATGCCGGCAAAGTGAGCATCCCACACCACACGCCCATCCCCTGTGCGCTTGAATTCTTCCGCCATGTCCTCGAAGCGCCGATCGAAACCGTACATATCAACGCCGATGACCTTAATGCCCTGATTGACGAGCCAGAGGGTCGAGTCCCAGGTCATACCGGGTTGCTCAAAGTATTCCGGCGTGAGGAGGAATTTATCCCGGCCAGTCATGATCAGGACGATGTCGAGTGGCTGTAAGCTGTAATGGATGCGATCCAACGCCTGCCGTAGGTCGTCGATAGAGATACGTTCCTTTGGCTGCTTATGGCGCAAGTCAAGCACCACACCGTTACTATAGAACCATTCCAAAGGACACTCATCGATCATGCGAGCTTTCTTGCCCTCACTTAGAGGTCCATAATGCCAAGGCGCATCCACATGCGTGCCTGCGTGGGTAATGAGTTTGATCTCTTCGAACGCTGCTCCTTTCCCGCCCGAAAGCACCAGGTCTTTCTCGGTGACGCCAAAGGCATGCTTCATCCACTCCAGACCTTCTCCTGTATGAGTGAGGTAATGGAACTCTGGCTTCCAGGGTTCATACAGGGCACGATCAGCAATAGCGACGCTTAGATCGATGAGTTGCATAAGGAACCTGCCTTTCTTGAAAGAGATCTGCTCATTGCACATGCATTGAGACTCTTCACTCAGAGCGTACTCGTAGTACTTGAGCTTTTTTCTTGCTTTTTCTCCTTTCCTTTATCGGCTTCATGACACCACCCTAACACTTTCTTAGAAAGACCACATCCTCCCCCAAAAAACGAAGAAGATACCTATTTTCTACGTATTGTCTTTTCATAGCATGTAATGGTATCTCATGCATACAACCTTTTCTAAGCTCATCAATTGGAAGAGAGACTGCTTGCCTGACCACGATGTGGCGTGGACTCTGCTATCATGAAGTGGGAAATCCATACAGGGACTGTCGAGCGATTAGGATTTAAGACTGAATTATCCACTATTGAGAGGGGGAGTACCCGCCAGCAGCATATCCTGACAATCTGCGTCCTCGAACAGCCCATAGTGATCCATCAAGGATTCCTTCTTCTCCAATGGCAAATCTTGCAGCGGCGGGTACACCGTAGGATAAATACGCTCGAGGTGCAGTTCATCATAGACTCTTTGCAATTGGCGCTTCACATTGTCATGCAGCAAGGCCTCAAAATGCAAGAAGCTTCCCAGGCTCTCCTGGATCATTTTTTTGATGTGCTCATCCCCTTTTTTCTCATGAAAGTGAGGACTTCTGGACAGGTATTGCTGCAATCTGATCCCCTCGGCTCTATCTTTGCGCTCATAGGCATGAAAGAGCAAGTCGAGAAGTTGAAGGGTTTCGACTGAGAACCCCGAAGAAAAGCGCAACGAGAGAGCAGTCTTGACCGTCATCCCTTGCTCTCCCGCATTGGAAGAGCTGATAACGTGGTCGCGTATGCCGAACCATCCCTCCAGCAGGTCATTAAAAAGCGGGGAAACGACCCTGGAGCAGCGACCCATGACCCTGGCATCCAAATCTCCACTGCCCAGTTCGGGCTTGGACGACCAGCAAATACGCACATTGTGCAAATCCGGAGCAGCCCGGTTTCCTGCTCGACTCGAGACAATGTTGGTTTCACATTCGCGAGCGTGTGCAGGAAGAGGAGTTGACATAAAGATCCTGCTCATGGCCAGTGTATATTCCAGGAGGGCGCTTGGAACGAAGTTATCTGCATCGTAAAAGATGATCCAACGAGGATAGCCTAATTGGTAGGCACAAAGCGTCCCGATATACATCCCCTCGCCCTTGCCATCGATGACTTTGCCATAATCATCCAGAATGTGGTAAATGCCATAGGTCTCGAACAAACGAGCGATGGTCTCATCCTTCTGGTGTACCAGGTAGGTCCGTTTGTGATGCGCCAACCGCATGCTCAACGCAGCCGCGAGATCGCCTCTTTGGCTTTCCGGGCAGTTTGACACAATAATAATTGGGCTATTAATTGGAAGATACCAGAGGACTTCGAGGAGTTTTTCGATGCTCTCGTTTTTATGAGCAATCACAAAAGCGGTGTGGGATAAAAAGGTATGCAGGCTCTGCAGGTCGCTGGTCTCCAGGATATGAGAAAACTGTACAGTGTGAATGTTCACGTTGCGCACCTCCGCTTATAAGTTAAAGCTGCGGAATAACTGCTCGAGAAAGGCTCCGAGGAAGTCATGCCATGCTCAATGAGCACTAGGCGCGAATGACCTGAAACCTTGTTTCATTGTTGTTTGACTGTTCAATTCTCATTGCTCATCGGTGAAGGCGGCAGTTCTGTCGTCCCCCAATTGCCAGGCTCGCTTCCCAATTCAAAGCGAATAACTGCGCCATCGGCAATCTCTCTATGCCTGATCCATGCCCTATGCAGCGGCCCGCCATTGAGCGTGGCTGCTTGCACATAGGGCTTTTCAGGACCGGCTTCGGGAGCCTCGATCACCAGGCTCTTCCCGCTCTTGCCCAGTGCTATCTCTGTTCGCCGAAAGATAGGAGCGGAAAGCAGATACAGGTCCTGTCCCATCATCGGGTACATCCCCATCGTCGAGCACATATACCAGGCGCTCTGGCAGCCCATATCCTCGTTATCATATAAACCATCCCGCGTGGGATGGAAAAAGCGTTTCAGGCACTCGCGCACTCGTTCTGCCGTCTTGTCCGGTCGCCCAGCATAGATATAGAGATACGGGACGTGCAGCATTGTTTCCTTCGAGTGATACTGCCCCCGGTCAAAGAACTCGTCCAGATGGCCGACAAATGCCTCGTTCCCACCGTGGCGTGCAATCAGTCCTGCGAGATCATGCTGCACGTTGTACTCCCACTGCCTGCCTGTTCCCTCGTAGAAATACGGATCCTCGTAAACAATGGACGCGTAGAATTTGGTGGGATCAAAGGGGTCCAGCCACTGCCCAACCGCATTTTTAGGTGCAAAGCACGCAATATCTTCGCGCCACAGGTTCCACACCTTTTTCGAACTCTCAAAATAGTCCCGCGCCACATCCTCCTGTCCCAGGTGTGCAGCCAATCTGCCAATGCACCAGTCCTGGTATGTATACTCCAGATGACGGGAAACGCAGTTCCTGATCCCTACTGGCAGGTAGCCCAGGGTATGGTATTCGCGCAGGTATCGCCCGTAGAGCCACGGGTCAGGTGACTCCACCTCGTTGTTCTTGCGCATCTGTAACAGGGCCTGCTCATAGTTAATCCCCTGCAACCCCTTCAAGGCCGCCTCGCACAACAACACATCGGCGGAGCTCCCTCCCTAAATCATCGCGCTGTGTCCCGCAATCCAGGCATCGAGCAGCCAGCCGGTATGATCGGCAATATCCATCAGGCAATTGAGGATCGCCACCTCAAGATCGGGGTCAAACAGGCTGATCAAGGAGTTTGCGTTGCGCACGCTGTCCCAGAGCGCACAGAAATCGGTAAAGTGGCGCACTCCTGACATCCACCAGGGGTGCTCATCGTCTATCCCGAGATCGCTGGGCATGCAGATGAGGCGGGTGAAGAGCGTGTAAAAGAGCTTCTTTTGCTCCTCTGTTCCGCCCTCAACGCGAATGCGTGAGAGTGCCTGTTCCCAGGTAGCCGCGGCGTCAACGTGGATGGTATCGAAATCTTTTTCATCCGTCTCACGCGCGATACTGGCCCTGGCCTTCGCTATACTGACGTAGGAAATACCGACCTTGAGATGTACCTGTTCGACCTGCCCAAAACTGGCAATAGCTTTGCAGTTTGCCCCGTCGGCTGCCACAAGAGGAAGTATACCCCGGGTATTGGCGACGACAATCTTGCTGGCGGGTCTGTCGAATATGGCGCAAAAATACACCGAGTAGGGAAAGTCGTGCCCCCAGCCGCCGCGAAAATCGCCACGGCCGATGATCTCCCGCTTCGAGACAACTTCAACGAACCCGCCGATGGACGTCCCGGTCGATATTCCTGGAATATGGAGCGTGTCTGTCGCTTGGATAACAGCGCCAACATCGATCAGTATATTGGCCTCGCTTTCCTTGGGAAAGGTGTAGCGATGAACTCCCACACGCGGCGTCACGGTCAGTTCAGCTTTCACGCCCGCAGGTTGCAGTGTGACCGTGTAATAGCCAGCCTCTGCCACTTCATCTTCCTGCCTATAGGTATCCGGTGAAGTTCTGGACTCGCCGATAAAGGGAGTGATGCCGATATTGCCGTAGCGCCCGCCTCCCCCTGTGCCGCTCATATGCGTGTGACTGAAGCGGACAATGGGATGGTGACTGTCGTAGCCGTTATTCGGATGTGGGATAAGGGTGTCTGGTCCAAGGCGAACCAGGCTCAATGGCAGGTAGGGGCCACATAGACAATGGCCTCTCCCCGCGACGCCAATAAAGGGGTCTATATACGAAATCAGATTGTCCATCTACTTCCTCAGATCCACCTGGGCCGCGCCAGGGTTTTGCGGGCATTTGTGGACCCATCTCGGCCCGTGACTGATGGTCTTCATCCCGCACGTTGCCTCGTGAGACGAAAAAGAGTACGTGCAGTTTCTTGCAATTGCTCCCAGGCTGTTTGTCTCAAATGCTCTCAGGGTGATCTTGCTCCTCAGCTTTTCTTTTCGCCAGTAGAAGGCTTCACCCCTATATGCTATAGTAGGCTGAAATGCTCGAACTTTCAAGCAGCCGCTCTGGTATTGTCAGGGTTTCGCAAAAGTCAGGGAGAGGTGAAAAAAGAAGAGTCAATCCAGTAGAATGAAAAAACCATTTCATTCAGGAGAGACTCCTTATGGAATATACCACACTGGTTCCAGAAGCCAGGGAAGGCAAAGAAGGCGTAGAGAAACAAGCCACCTCGCTGTATGAGGTCTGCCAGCCATTGGTGGATGGGCGTGCTGCCCGAGGGAAACGGTATGAATTGGCCTGTGCTGGCTACTTGCCATATCCGTTCACCAAATGAGGCCCTTGAGAACATCTTCCCACGACTCTCGCGCCTTGCTGATTCCCCAGAAGGAGAGGAGAATTGACATGCATTCACCTGCTCATCTTCATAAGGGGTAACGTCCACTGTGCTTGAGAATTCTTACCTTCATCACGCGGTTGACAGGCCCTTGTCTTCAATCACTCCACCAACTCTTCGTTGACCGGACAAAACCGAACACTCCCTCACTTGTGTTGGGAACGGTGACAGACCGTTTCTGTCAAGGATGGCAAGAACATTCCCCAAACCTCACTCCCTGTATATATCAGTCATCAACAAACCAGGTAACTAAAGAGATAAACTATCATCTTTCTCCACGGATATCTTATGTAGCCAGTACAGCGGGATCTGCGGCGTAAACACGTCTCTCCAAGTCCGCAAGAGGCTGTGAGCAAACCTGAGGTAGCACCCTTGCAGGGTGACCGGACTGTCTGCAACCTGTACTGGCTACTTCGGATATCCGTTTTAAAAAAGAGCGACACTACTAGTCCTATTCGTTCCTTTTCTCATCTTCTACACCTCAAGCAGGAGGCGATAGGGATTTCTACACAGCTATTTATTCCTGGTTTTGGAACGGATGACATAAATAGCCAGCACAGCTAGCGAGCTGAGACTATGGATTGTATAATGTGCACAAAAATATGTTTAAGCAGAGTGTACCATCCAGACGCTGAGATGTAAATTGGTAAAAGATACGAACCGTCACCTCAAAATATTGGTTACAATGCACAAGTTTTGTAATCGCTATACAACCTGGAGGAGTTTGAGGCGATTAGCTCATCTAAGTGGGCAAGAATAGGTGCTTCTGCTCGACGGGCACCGAAAGTTCTCGAAAGTCGAGTACCCAGCAAGGAATGGGGCAAGGAAACGAACGGGGCACCTAAACGTCCTGAACGTCATAGAAGCGTAAATGCGGAATCGCCTACCAGACGCGAGTCTCATTGCGACGGAGTTCCCATAGTACTCAACTGCGGAGGCGTAATGCCTGAGACACGGGGAAGGGGAACAGAGAGTATCGTTGAGATGGTATGCGAAATGCGGACCGCCTGCTCAAGAAGCGACGAGAAATTGGAGAGCCGTGTGCGCTGAAAGGTGCAAGCACGGTTCGCGGGAGTGGCCGACAGAAAAGGGCAGTAATGCACCTCGCTGGCGGTCTACTCTACCAGAAAAATGGAGCGATTGTGGTCGGCGATCGCCTGATTGGGAAACACGCCTATCAGCAGTTGACTCTATCGAACATTGCGCCTGTATGTCAATTGCTTCCAGCCAAGGGTGTTGCTCCTGTCGAAGCATCGTGACGGGAAAAAAGTGCGTTACGTCTACGACCCAGCCAAGACCCCGCGTGCGCCGGCTGCTCCTGTCAGGCGTACTACCTGCCCAGAAGCAGCAAGAACTGTGAGAGATGTGATAGGATGAAGAGCTGGGATATGTCTTCCTCAGCAACACGGCGTGAACCCTACCAACGCCGGGTGGTGCTCGTTGATTTAACCCGTTCAATCGTGCCTCATCCGCCTCCTCGGCTCTCGCGGATAAGATGTCTACCGTTGGCATTGATCTCGAAGGGAGGATCTACCATGCAAGAGGCTGTGCTGTCGCCGCTTGCCATCTGGCAAAACTTTTACGTCATCATCGGCTCCGCTGCTGCCACGCTGACAGGCTTGATGTTCGTGGTCATTACCTTGATCGCGCAGATACGGGTGCAAGTGTCGTCGTCCAGGAATGGGATTGCGGTATTCAGCATGCCCAACGTCGTGCATTTTGGCGCCGCGCTGCTGGGCCTTGCGGGTCTCGGAGGGATGATCTACGTCATCATCGTGCTCTGGTTGGCACGCCACCGTCTAGCGGAATATCAACCGGTGCTCTCCGACTGGCTGTGGTACACGGTCTTGCCGCTGGTCTCCTACACCGCCCTCGTCGTCGCGGCGATTTGCTCCCAAGTCAACCGGCACCGGCCCTGTTCGTCATCGCGGCGGGAACGATGCTGCTCCTGTTCATCGGCATCCACAACGCGTGGGATGTCGTGACCTACACGGCCTTCAAACGCTCCCGGCCTCAGAACACGAGCCAGGACTAGCAGGAGTCTTGCGCCGGTGGGCTTGCGCATGGTCAAGGGCTGTGGGGACGCGCAGCGTGGGAAGACCCTGCTTGTGCAGGGTCATCAATCCTGACCCACCTGGAGTTCTCCCACTTCAGCAAGGTTGCGTCAGAGTCATATTTATGCCGAAAGTGACATCTCCCCATAGCTAAAGCTAGGGGCTTCCCACTCTCGCGAGTAGGCTTTTCTGTTTCATCGGGCGTTGCGCAGAAGGTTTTCACCTTCGGTGTCTTACACGGCCTCCTTCAGACCTGACTTCCCGCGAGCCCCGCGGTAGATGCGAGACCGGAGCCCCGACTTACTACAATCTATACGATCAAGCGTGGGCAAAGTTGCAAGAGTCCCAGCCTCTCCGCTCCAAACAAGGACTCGCTTACATCCCTAGCCCTCAAGGGCTGATTCTTACCCACATTTTACAAAGTGATAAAATAAAGGATGAACACACAAGAAGTGTTGGATCCCAAAAGCCGGGCCGAGCGAACTTTTGGGGGCGTCCAATTGCACGATATGCGTCGCACGAGACGAGCGGTCAAAGCGGCCGCCAACCTGGCAGAGAACCCCTTGGGTTCTCTGCCCGCTCAAATGCACACCTGGAAAGAGAGCAAAGCTGTGTATCGTTGGCTTGATGAGCCCGATGTCACCTTTGCTGCCTTGATGCACCCCCACTTTCAACAGATCAGAGAACCAGCCACTTCCTCTTCCGTGGTGCTGTTGGTGCAAGATACGACCGACATCGATCTTTCGCATCGTCGCAAGATCAGCGGCGTGGGACAAATCGGCAACGCACGAGGACGTGGTTTTTTCGTCCAAACGGTGCTGGCGGTGCGTCCGCAGACCCGAGAGGTGCTTGGGTGCATGGCCCAGGAACCCTTTGTGCGTGTTCCGGCTCCCCAGGGAGAACAACGGTATCAACGGCGCAAGCGAGCAGAGCGCGAAAGCGATGTCTGGATGCGCCAGGTGCATGCCATTGGGACACCTGAGTCGGCAAGCATGCGGGTCCATGTCGGAGATCGAGGTGCGGATATGTTCCCGTTCTTTCAGGCGTGTCGCTCGGCGCAGACGCAGTTTCTGGTGCGAGCGGCACAGAATTGGCGCGTGCAGGCAAGCGAGGAAGAGATCACCTCTTCGCTGAGGCAGGCCCGCTCCTGGCCGAGCCAGGCGAGCCGCGTGCTGGAGCTTCCCGCTCGGCATGGTCATCAGAAGCGTTGTGCGCCACTCCAACTTGCCTTTGGTCAGATGACGCTCTTGCCGCCGCGTCATGAGCCACGTGCGAGCCAGGAGCCTGTGACGGTGTGGCTCATTCGTGTGTGGGAAGAGCAGGCACCAGAAGGCGAGGAGCTGTTGGAATGGCTGCTGCTGACGTCGGTCCCCACCACGACGCTCGAACACGCGTGGGAGCGCGTGGACTGGTATGGGCAGCGTTGGCTGGTCGAGGACTAGCACCAATGCCTCACAAGTGGGTGTCGTATTGAAGAACGGCAATGGCAAACGGTTGATGGTCTGATACGGAGGCTCGGGTCTGGTGTCCCCTCTGGCCGTGCGCTGGTTGCAGGTGCGTGCCTGCGCTCGTGAAGAACCAGATCGCCCAGCTCACGAGGTGATTGAGCCTCTGATGCTTGCAGTGTTGGCTGAGCACTCTGGCGGGTCGCCTCTCAGCATGACGCTGGGCACCTTCTGGATAGAGGTGGCACGTATGGGTGGCTATCTGGCACGCCGCCATGATGGTCCTCCTGGATGGCGAACCATCTGGAAAGGCTGGCTCTCTTTGCAAACGCTTCTTGAGGGCGCTCATCTTGCTCTTCACCTCCGTTTGTAAATTGTGGGTAAGAATCAGCCCTCAAGGGCAGGGTCTTACGCTCGGGTGATAAGGCTTTTAGAGCCAGCTAAGTATATTTAGTGGCGATGACGCTTGGGATTTTTGACGCCTTAATTGACACCTTATGAGGCAAATTTCTGTGGTTTTTGTTGGACTTATATGGACTCTGACGGATTAACTTTAGGCATTGAGACCTACAATTGAGCGTCAATGCTACCCTTATGGGAAGAAAAGGCAGACGTTTGCTGTTATGTGTGATACAATACATATCACGAATGAGTCTCGGTAAAGCCCCTTCTCAAGCCGCTTTACGAGCTGTCCTCCACAAAGAGACAGCGATGTTGACAGCATAACAGGTAAAAAAGGTGTGAGCAGGTGGAGAGTTGGGCAGGTAAGTCTCCTGATGAGGTTGTTACTGAACTAGATTGTCATCCGGACACCTGCCTCATTTTCCGGCAAACACCTGACTCGCCTTTCACGTTCCGACAAAGGTGTTCGCAAGCTCGCATAGGTGGGTGCTTAGAAACTGGTTGTCCTGGCTACTTCTCATATCTTGCTCTTTGGCAAACAGATATGAGAAGTTGCCAGGACAAGCATACGTCTTGCTACTTCTTAAAAACCTAAGTTTTGTCCAAATTAATGGCAATGTGTAGAGGAGCAAGCAACCGGCGCAAGGAAAAGAGGATGCGATGAGCTAGGAGAGCGTCCTGGTTGAGAACGATCTCTAGAAGATGACCGGAGGCATCGCAACGAAGAAAGCCACTAATATGAAAGACATCGCGCACCATGCGCAAAGGACCATAGTGCGGCAAGGGCTCACCACACGCCGGGCCCGACGTGTGGGGCTGCTCAGGCTCAGCCGAGGCAGGTACGTTGAGCCACTGGTGAGCCCAGATAATCACATTGTGCGCCAAGCTCCCCAACAGCATGAGCATTTGTTGAGCTTCAAAGCGCTTCTTGTTGCGTTGAGTGAGCCCCAGGCCCCCTTTATCGCCCTTGTAGCTGGTCTCGACCCCTTCGCCGCGCTGGTCATACACCCACAGCAACCTCAGCAGCGTCTCCTGCTCTTGAGCCACTGCTGGCGGCAGGTCTCTCAAGGAGAACAGGTCCTGATCAGAGAGCGAACAGACCAGCACGCCCACACCCCATTGCCCATTGGGTTTGGGGCAACGCACCGCCAGGCGGCGGACCGGTCGCACGAAATCGCTGGGCACTGGGGTGACCCAACCCACCTGTCGCTCGGGCACATGTGGATCGGGGAGCCACTCCTGCACACTTTGGGCCAGGCGTCGGGCTTGCTGTGCCGAGCAAGCCTTGCCCAGGATGTGATAGCCCTGCTCCAAGAGCCAATTGAAGTTGGGGATGCTGCCCCCACCGGCATCAATGCGCACCAGGCAGCGCGCTCGTTGTGCTGGCGTCAATTGTAAGGTCGTTTGCGCTGCTTCCACCAGGGCTTGCAAAGTCGTATTGAGCTGACAATTGCCTGTAAAGAGGCGATCAACCACGACCTCCTGATAGCGCGAAGCCAGCACCCGTCCCAATTGACGGCCTCGTCGGTTGCGCCGTGCATTGGCAAAATACCCCTTGGTGGCAAAGGCAGCTTTCTTCCCACAGAGCCAGCCACTCATATCCACGTCCAACACTTGCCAGTCAGTCTGGTAATCGTGGTGAGCGGCTCGACTGTGTTGACGAAAGAGGTCGTCAATGGCTTGCTCCATCTGCTGCACATTTTCGGGACGGCAACTGTCCAGCGTTTGCTGTACCACCGATTGCTCCGCGCAAGCTGTGCGTCCAAAGGCGGCTTGCAGCGCGGGATCATTGCGCAAACGCGTATTGATCTCGACCAGACCATGCGCTCCGGCCAACAGCGCGATGAAACCATCGTAGAGCTTGTCAATCGGGCGGTATTTCACCGTCTTCTGGGCAATGTGCACCCGTTGCTCAATGCGTTCAAACACCTTCATGTGATGCAACTTGACTCCCAATGCTGCCAGACTCGCTGCTGGCGTAAAATGACGCGTCGTTTCTGTGATACACTCATTCATGATAGGGCTCCTTCTCATGGTCAGATAACTTTTCCTCCATGAGGTATGAGCCTTCTTCATGCCTTTAGCAAGCTCTTCCTTTTCTCTCGATGCCACTATTTGGACTAAAATTGGGTATTTAAATGGCATTGCCCACTAGGCTATGCTTGATCTCCTGTAAATGCTTGTCTTTCAAGCTATAATAGTCTATACTACTGCTATTCTCGTTGCACCCATTGACAATATCAATTAAATACATTCGAGAGCTGTTAGGAAAACATCATGGCCATGAATCCAAGCGAGCAGGGTGGCATATATGCCAAACGTATTGAGGCTGCGAACATTGTCTCTGGCACCCAGATCCAAGGTGGTGATGCGCAAACTGCTGCGGCACTGATCCAGTTGGCCCAGGCCATTCGCTATGGTGACATCCGCGCCGACGAGATCAAGGCACAGAACCTTTTAAGCGGCTTACAGGTTATTGCTGATCCTACTCAGGCAAGTGTGCTGGATCTGCGCCGTGAATTGGCTACGTTACGCAGCAAACTGGAGCAGGCCATTTCCTTCCAGGAGATCCCCGATGCTGCAGATGCTGAGGAGGCGAAGGCAAGCCTCGCAGTGGCCGAGACGGAACTGGCTAAATCTTAGCCAGCGAAGAGTCGTGTGCTACGCAAACTGGACGATCTGAGCCAGATTATCACGCGCAGCGCCGAGACCGCGGATGCCGCAGGCAAGCTGGGAGCGCTAGTCATTCAGCTCGCTCCGATGGCTGCCATGCTCTGGCAAGTCGCTCATCACCTTATGGGTGGCTAGTACGGACGAACAGGAGAAGAATTTGCCTGAGGATGAGATTGAAGCAAGAGTGTCAGGTATATCCCAGAAAAAAAGCAGGTCGAGACAGCCGGCACCTTCTGGCGGTATCCGAGCAAAAACAATTAAAGCAGACACTGTTGTTGTGGGGGCGCAAATTACCCATGGTTCTGATAGCCCCGATGACAAGCGCAAACCGCCTCTACAACGACCACGACGTGCTGAACATTTTGTCGATCGGGAGACCGAACGCGAGCGCATTCTGACCAACCTGCAGTCTGGACGCGTAGTCACAGTCTGTGGATCTGGTGGCATGGGGAAGACCGCGCTGGTCGCCGAAGTCCTCTGGACCCTGGCTCCTGACGACACGCCGCCACCTGCCTTCCCGGATGGCCTCCTCTTCCACAGCTTCTACGGTCAACCACAGGTGGCGATTGCCTTGGAGCAGTTGGCACGTGCGCTGGGCGAGGAACTTCTGCCGACACCTGCTCTGGCGGCACAACGCGCCTTAAGTGGCAAGCGCATCTTACTGGTGCTTGATGGTGCCGAAGAAGCAGATCAATTGGGACAGTTGCTTGACGTCTGTGGAGCAAGTGCTTTGCTCGTGACAAGCCAAAGCCGAGCCGACGCTTCCGATCCCGCCTACAGACTCGATTTACTGCCCTTACCCAAGCAAGAGGCGGTGAGCGTGGTGCAAGCCTTTGGAGGAGTGCAAGCAGCAGATGCAGACGCTACGAGCAAGATCTGCGAATGTGTGGGCAACTTACCCCTGGCGTTACGCCTGGTGGGACGATATCTGGCCGAGCAAGAAGAAGAGGCAAACAATTACCTGACCTGGCTGCAGAAAAATCCCCTCCCAGCCCTCGATCTTGGGAAGTCGCGACAAGAAAGTGTGCCGCGGCTACTAGAGCGTAGTATTGCCCGATTGAGCGAGACCACGCAGCAGGTGCTCCGTCTTGTTGGGCTGCTTGCCCTTGCAGCCTTTGATCGTGAACTGGTAGCCAGGACGCTAAAGTTGTCCGAAAACGAAGCGAGACATACGTTGAGAGAACTCGTCAACTACGGCTTATTAGTGCCGCAGCAGAGCCGCTATGAAGTGAGCCATCCGCTCATTCATTCCTATGCTCATGAGGTGCTCTTTGCCCAAGTCAAGTCAGGCCGCCAACGCGCTCTTGTAGAGCGGCTGGTAAGCGTGCTGGAGGAGCAGCTTCCCGAGGTGAAGTACACTACCTGGGCGAAGTATGAGGAGTTGCTCCCGCATATCCAGGTGTGTACAAGCCTGCTGGAGCAGCACCAGCTCGTCTTGCCAGAAGCGGCGAGGCTGCTAAACCGAGCGGGGCGGTATCTGCGTGAGCGAGCTCAGTACATCCAGGCGGAGCTCCTCTTACAGCAGGCGCTTGTGCTGGCTGAGCATGAACCTGATACAACAGCTTCGGGGCTATGCAGCATCCTTAATAATCTGGGGATGCTCTACCAGGACCAGGGCCGCTACGAGCAGGCCGAAGCGCGTTACCTGCGCGCCTTAGCCATCGGAGAGAAGGTGCTTGACCCCGACCAACCCGATACCGCCACCAGTCTCAATGGCTTGGCTATCCTTTACCGCGACAAGGGGAAGTACGTCGAAGCGGAACCGCTCTACCAGCGCGCCTTAGCCATCAGAGAGAAGGTGCTTGACCCCGACCATCCCGATACCGCCCTTAGTCTCAACAACCTGGGAAGGCTCTATTACCGCCAGGGGAAGTACGCGGAAGCGGAACCGCTCTTGCGGCGCGCCTTCGCCATCAGAAAGAAGGTGTTTGGCCACGACCATCCCGATACCGCTCGCAGTCTCAACAACCTGGGAAGGCTCTATTACCGCCAGGGGAAGTACGCCAAAGCGGAACCGCTCTTGCAGAGCGCCTTAGCCATCAGAGAGAAGGTGTTTGGCCCCGACCATCCTGACTTCGCCACCAGTATTAATAACCTGGGAGCTCTCTATCACCGGCAGGGGAAGTACGCCAAAGCGGAACCGCTCTACCAGCGAGCCTTCACCATCAGGGAGAAGATGCTTGGCCCCAACCATCCCGAAACCGCCACCAGTCTCAACGACCTGGGAGCTCTCTACCACAGCCAGGAGAAGTACGCGGAAGCGGAACCGCTCTTGCAGCGCGCCTTCGCTATCAGAAAGAAGGTGCTCGGCCCCGAGCATCCCGATACCGCTCGCAGTCTCAACTATCTGGCATATCTCTACCTTCGCCTGGGAAAGTACGCCGAAGCGAAACCACTCCTGCGGCGAGCCCTTGACACCAAGGAACTGGCGCTTGGCCTCCACCACCCCAGCACGGCCAGTAGTCTCAACAACCTGGCAAACCTCTATCACAACCAGGGGAGCGCTGCCGAAGCGGAACCGCTCTACCAGCGAGCCTTCGCCATTAGAGAACTGGTGCTTGGTCCTCTTCATCCCGACACCGCCACCAGCCTCAACGACCTGGGAGGACTTTACGATAGCCAGGGGAAGTACGACGAAGCGGAACCGCACTTGCAGCGCGCCTTGGCCATCAGAGAGAAGGTGCTTGGTCCTCTTCATCCCGATACCGCCACCAGCCTCAACGACCTGGGGAGACTCTACTACCACAAAGGGAACACTGCCGAAGCGGAGCCGCTCTTGCAACGGGCCTTGGCCATCAGAGAGAAGGCATTTGGCCCCAAGCACCCCGATATTGCCCGCAGCCTCAACAACCTGGGAAGACTCTATTACCGGCAGGGGAAGTACGACGAAGCGGAACCGCACTTGCAGCGCGCCTTGGCCATCAGAGAGAAGGTGCTTGATCCCGAGCATCCCGATACCGCCACCAGCTTCAACAACTTGGGAGCTCTCTATTACCGGCAGGGGAAGTACGACGAAGCGGAACCGCTCCTGCGGCGCGCCTTGGCCATCAGAGAGAAGGCATTTGGTCCCGAGCATCCCGATACTGCCCGAAGTCTCAATGATTTGGGAGGACTTTACTACCACAAGGGGAACGCTGTCGAAGCGGAGCCGCTCCTGCGGCATGCCTTGGCCATCAGAGAGAAGGTGCTTGGTCCTCTTCATCCCGATACCGCTCGCAGTCTCAACTACCTGGCAACCCACTACCACAGTCAAGGGAAGTACGACGAAGCGGAACTGCACTCGCAGCGCGCCTTTGCCATCAGAGTACTGGTGCTTGGTCCTCTTCATCCCGATACCGCCACCAGCCTCAACGACCTGGGGAGACTCTACTACCACAAAGGGAACACTGCCGAAGCGGAACCGCTCTTGCAACGGGCCTTGGCCATCAGAGAGAAGGCATTTGGCCCCAAGCACCCCGATATTGCCCGCAGCCTCAACAACCTGGGAAGACTCTATTACCGGCAGGGGAAGTACGACGAAGCGGAACCGCACTTGCAGCGCGCCTTGGCCATCAGAGAGAAGGTGCTTGATCCCGAGCATCCCGATACCGCCACCAGCTTCAACAACTTGGGAGCTCTCTATTACCGGCAGGGGAAGTACGACGAAGCGGAACCGCTCCTGCGGCGCGCCTTGGCCATCAGAGAGAAGGCATTTGGCCCCGAGCATCCTGACACTGCCACCAGTCTCAACGACCTGGGAGGACTCTACACTAGCCAGGGGAAGTACGACGAAGCGGAACCGCTCTACCAGCGAGCCTTCACCATCAGGGAGAAGATGCTTGGTCCTCTTCATCCCGACACCGCCACCAGTCTCAGCGACCTGGGAGGACTCTACACTAGCCAGGGGAAGTACGACGAAGCGGAACCGCTCTACCAGCGAGCCTTCACCATCAGGGAGAAGATGCTTGGCCCTCTTCATCCCGACACGCAAACCATTCGTGTGAAAATCGCTTCGCTTCAACGTAAGATGTAAAAAAAGTAATAGCAGTATCACAGCTATTACTTCGTCTCATTTTAGCTACTCTACCTTAATATCTAGTGTTAGAATGCATGGTAGAGCACCACTTACTAGTGAAATGGGGAAGCTAGTAAGAATTGGCTCTAGTGAAAAGATGTGTCTATGCAAAGCGACAATCAAACCCTGATGGTTTGAACATTGGCGACAAGAGTCGCCTTGCTGTCCTTTGCCTCGATGCTCGCGCCTGGAAGAAAGTGGCTCTCTCTGCCTCCTTGCTTAGATGATCGCTCAAAGGAGTTACGAGCATTGTCGTGGTCTTTCTCCTGCTGGCTCATGCTAGCTTCCCAAAAGATGATGAGCGACTTGCCAGAGTGTCGCAACCATGGGAGCTAATTGAATGACCTGCGCTCCCAGCTTGCCTGCAGCATCAGCCGTCGCGGCGCTGCGCGTGATAATCTGACTCAGGTCGTCGAGCTTCCGCAGCACACGGCTCTTCGCTGGTTGGGATTTCGCCAATTCCGTCTCGGCGACCATGAGGCTTTCCCTGGCATCCTCGGCATCGGCTGCATCGGGTATCTCATGGGAGGAAATGACCTGCTCCAGCTTAGTGCGTAAAGCGGCCAGTTCACGGCGTAGATCCTCTACGCTTGCCTGTGTGGAGTCAGCAATATATTGTAAGCCGCTGACCAGGTGACGAGCCTTGATCTCGTCGGCATTAATGTCACCACGTTGGATAGCCTGTGCAAAGCTCACTAAACTTGCAGCAGACTGAGCATCACCTCCTTGGATCTGCACACCTTCCACGACATTTTCTGCCTCGATGCGCCTGGCATGGATTCCTCCCTGTCTGTTCACAGGTTGCTGGGCTGTTTCCGAAGAAGGCGCCATAGTCCTTGGTTTCGATCGTAATGTCTCTTCGACATCATCGCGCCACGCTTTATAACATGTCTCGTCGGCATTTTCTGGTTGAATAACTTGCGCATGGTCTCCTTGCAAAACAACGGTTTCCATACCCCTGATCGTTGCGAGATTATAGGGCACAACTTTATCTCTCAGACCTGCATTCACGAGATGAGGAATATAGCGGTTGTAGAGATGATCTGACACCCCTGGATCCTTGTCTTTCCAAGCAACCACACGATTATGCCAACCTTTTCCTACATCAGCAATAAACGTGCTGTCCAGTTTCATGTCCTGTAACTGTTCATTCCAGGCCGTCAGTGTTGCGCTCAAAGCACCATTATGGGGAGTAGCATAGAAGGAGATATGGCGCAATGTATTGAGCCTGGCACTGTCTCCATCTATGAGGACACTGACGATCCATGATTTCACGACGAGACCACCCATACTGTGACAGATCAGGACGACCTCTTGATACTCACGAAATTGGGCTCGATATGTCGCACCCCACGCCTCTCCTAAGAGCTTGATCCCGGGAGCAGCAGCAGAAACCAGGGGTTTGTCTTTCAAAATCTTTGGCTCTTTATGCGTCGGATATTTCCACACAAAGATGCCGAAGTCCTGCATCTTCTCATCACTTTGTAATACTGTGAGGAACTGCTTCCAGTAGTCTTGAGGGGCTTCAGCACCGATTCCATGAATAAAAGCAATCACCTTTCCCCGGCCATTCCGGATCCAGCGCTCATTTTCGCTCATCTTTGCTCACTCCTGTCATACTGGGTGAATATCGTGCCTCTTCTTGCTTCGATATGAGTATAACCTGTTCAGCCTCTATTAGCTATTGAAAAATTCAATGCCGTTCCTTCATTTTCTATTTTTCTTGCGTGACTGCTTAGCTATCTTGCGTTTAGCTCTATGAGTCGAGTCGTCTTACTTAATGTCGCTCTGTTCGCGGAGCCAGGATTGCGAGAAGCATGCTCTTTCGGAGGAATGGACGAAGTTTTTTGCTCACCCGTTCTCAATGGATGATCGAAATGCTGCTGGTTTATCTCTTCATCAGATTTCGGACGTGATGCGGTGTGCAAGTCTTTCTGTATATTCGGCGTAATAAATTTCCGCTCATACTTCATTTTTTGTAGGAGGTCTGAGTAGCTGTTTGTAACCGAGACGACGATTGGATGATTTGCTTCAAATGCCCGCTCATCTATAGTCAGAGCTCGCCGCAAGAGCGGTTCGGCTTGGGAATACTTACCCTGAGCCTTATAGAGCAGTCCCAAAGTATAAAGGATACTACTGGTAGCAGGATGATCAGGTCCAAATATTCGCTCACTGCTGATCAGAACACGTTGATAGAGAGGCTCGGCCTCCTCGTAACGGCCCTGCGCCTGGTAGATTCCCGCTAGGTTATCGAGGGTGTTAGCGGTATCGGGGTGATCGGCAGGCAACGCCTGTTCGGTGATGACCAGAGCGCGCTGGTAGAACGGCTCGGCCTTCTCGTAACGACCCTGTTCCAGGTAGAGTCCTGCCAGGTTATTGAGAGTGGCAGCAGTGTGGGGGTGATCGGTGCCATAGGTTCGCTCAACGAAGTCCAAGGCACGTTGCCCATACGGAATGGCCTGGGCATATTGCCCTTGCACACGGTAGAGCAGCACCAGGTTATTGAGGATGCTGCCCAACTCGGCAACTGTAGCATCAGACGCTTGCTCAGCCAGCAAGAGTGCTTGCTGCAAGAGCAGCTCCGCCTGGGTGTACTGTGCTCGCTCGCGCAGGTACCACCCCGCTTGATTGAGCAACCACGCCGCTTCCGGCACGACGATGTGCTCCTGCTCTATCAAGCTCGCACACGCTTGAACATGCGGGAGCAGCTCCTCACAGCGCGCCCAGTTAGCGTACTCTACCTCGGGAAATTCGCCCTGCAGCACCTCGATCATTCGCTCCGCCAGCGCACGTTGGCGGCCCAGCTCATCCCGTGATAACAATACCTCATGAGCATAGGCGTGAATGAGAGGATGGCTTACGTAATATCTGCTCTGCTGACGCACCAACAGACCGTAGTTGACCAACTCCCCCAGCGCCTGACCTATTACCACAGGAGTGAGCTCCAGCACCTCGGCCAGTACTTTGCGCTCTAAGGGAGCCAGGGCAAAGAGCCCGAAAGTGGCTAGAACCCGCTGTGCCTGGATATTCAACCTGCTAGTACTGCGCTCCAAGAGGACTACCACGCTCTGCCGGCTTGAAGTTCCTTGATCAAGGGCTGCCAGGGGCGAGTGCTGCAGCCAGGTCAGAAACTCACTGGCCTCCTCTTCTTGCTGGGATAGATAACGGCCCACCAGGCACAAAGCCAGCGGCAGATTACCCACCTGCTCACAAATCTCGCTGGTGACTTTGGCGTTAGTTGCTCGGCGACCACCAAAGGCTTGTACGACGCTCACCGCTTCCTCTTGTGGTAAGGGTTGCAGATCCAGCCGATAAACAGGATCGGGAGCATCAGCTCGTTTTCGAGTGGTCATGAGCACCGCACAGTCAGCACAGCTGGAGAGCAGTTGCTCCAACTGATCGGCTTCCTCGGCGCCATCAAGTACGAGTAAAAAGTGCTTGCCACTCAAGGCGCGTTGAACTGCCAGAGCGGGGGTAGGCAACGGCTCCTCTCCCAGCACACGGGCCAGCTGTTCCAGAGCAATCACCACCTGAGGCTGGCCGTAGAAACTGTGGAAGAAGACTCCATCAGAAAAGGCGGATGGAGGCGTGTCACCAGGAGCCAGGGTCCAGATGACCTCGGCGACCAAATCGGTCTTACCCATACCACCTGGGCCGCAAATGCTGACTACACGTCCGGGCTTCAGGTCGGCGAGGACGCGCTCGAGTTCCCGCTCGCGATCGACAAAATGTTCAGCTCGCCGCGGCCGTTGCAGTGGGGGATTGCGCGTTTGACGCTGCTCTGCAAAGAAGTTGAATTGTGTCCCACTGACGACATTGGTGGCCTTGATCACATCAGCATGAATCCCTCTTAGCTGAGACTTCCCCTGGCTCGTTCCTCTGTGCGGTCATGAGTCCCTCCAGCCTCTTCGAGTCCGCTCGCATCTACTCGTAGGAGCAAATACCTGTAGAGTTAATAGCGTGATTATAGACGAAAGGGCAATGAGTTTCAAGAGGGAGGAGGGAGCGGGAAGAGAAGAGGCTGAAAATGTATCGGCTCTGTTATTTCAAGCGAAATGAGTTATTTTTACGCGGCACTCGTGCCGATACCATCCCGAATATTGTGTAAAGGAGTGCAGTAAGCAAGAAGGGATGAACACGAGACGTACACAACATGTCCTCATGTGTTTTTGCTCATGAAAGTTGGTCCCAGTAGTCTCATCTTTGATCACATAAACGGGCCTCGGGTGATATACTTTTGATCATATAAACGGGACCCACCTGCGTGTTTTTCTGTCAACTCTTGTCGTCTCTTGCGTTGCTGATGTGAGAGCCAAAAAACACCTCTTCCTGAACCACCCGTTCCGGCTGGTTGCTTTCTTCCCAACAGTGATCAGTTCTCGAGACTCATTCCACCGAGAGTTTGTGCAAACGGATATCCTGGATGGTCGCCCAGACAATGGTGAGACAACTGGTCTCCGTCGTGAAAACATCAATCTGATCGGTGCGTTGCCGCACATTGCTAAACAGACTTTCGATGGCATTGGTCGTCTGAATGTGTCGGTGCATCGTCTGAGGAAATGCATAAAACGTCAAGAGGTGTTCTTCGTCCTCCGCCAGGCTTCGTACCGCTTCTGGATAGCGCTGAGCATACTTGGCTTTGAAGGCTCCTAGTTGGATCAATGCCTCCTGTTTTGTCGGTTGGTCCCAGATGCCAACCAGTTCGGCTTGCACGTCACCACGCTCTCGTCGAGGGATGGCATTCAGCACATTGCGTTGTTTATGCACCAGACAGCGTTGGCGAGGCGTAGCCGAAAACAGTTCCGAGACAGCAGCGAGCAGTCCATCATGCCCATCAGTCACGATCAGATCCATGTGGGTTGCTCCTCGTGTCCGCAGATCTTGCAAGAGGCACACCCATCCATCTTTGTCCTCCTCGGCGCAGGCTCGTAGTGCTAGCACCTCTTTGTTTCCTTCCAGATCCACACCTAGCGCCGTCAAAATGAGCGTGGAATCGGCCTTGTCTCCATGACGAATGCTGAAATGCACGCCATCCAGGTACAGGACACGCCAATGCACTTGCAGAGGACGCTGGCGCCAGGCCTCAAATTGTTGGGTGAGGCTCTGGTTGAGGCGACTGATCGTGCTCGCACTGGGAGCTACTCCCATCAGTGTTTGGGCGACTTCTCCCACCTTATGGGTGCTTGTGCCAGCCACGAACATCTGGGTGAGCCCTTCTGCGATGTGGGGTTCATAGCGACTGTAACGTTCAAAGGCCTGGGTGTGGAATTGACTTTCACGATCTCTGGGCACTTTGATCTCTTCGAGCCGTCCCGTAGAGGTCACCAGATCGCGCGTGTAGTGGCCATTGCGATACCCTTTGCGCTTGGGACTGCATTCTCCCCATGCGGCTCCAATGAAGGCATCTAACTCCTCGCGCATCACCAGTTCCAATACCGTCCGAACGGCGCTTTGAGCCAGGGTACGCAGATGCTGATGAAATTCTTGCTGCTCTGGCAGCAGTTGGGAAGATGGCTCCGATTTTGAAAGGGCGGTCCGCGATGTGGTACGCTTTTTCTTGCATACAGGCATAGTTCCCTCCTTGTTGAATTTGATGGTTTTGAGTGAAAGGGACAACTTATGCCTGTATTATCTGCTCTCTGCTACCTCCTTGGGGAGTTCCTCTTTACACAACTTTCGGGGATGGCATCTCCTCAAAATTGAATAACAGGTCTCTTCCTTCTACTACGTTATGAGGCAGTCTTGAGTTATGAGTGGATGTCAGCCTCATTTTCTCTTGACACTGTATATTTTATACGAACCTGTGATCAAACATATAATCTCTTGCTTATCAGAGAAAGCCACAGAAGCCAATGCAAAGTTGTATGTCGGTTCGCAAATCCGTATCAGGGTTCTCTTGACACTGTAAATTAGGGCATGCTAATATCTTACTGCTTCACTCTGATATTAGCATGCCCTAATATCGATTGCTGAGGAAAGGGCATACCTATTTTGAAAGGAATGATCAATGCCGACAGGAACCATCATTCTCCTGGGAGCCTGCGCTGGATTGACTATTTACCTCGGATTGCCCATTGCCTTCTTGAAACAGTCGCCGCAGTCGCTCAAGGTCTTTTTGAATATGCTTGCCACTGGTGTCCTTCTCTTTTTACTCTTTGATGTGCTGAGCAAGGCCAGCGACCCCATCAATGCTGCCTTGGATCAGGTACGAACACACCAGACGGGAACAGGCACGTTCTATCTGGACGTGTTCTTGCTTGTCTTTGGTCTTGGACTTGGCTCAGTAGGACTCGTCTATTTTAATCGCGCTGTCTTCGGACGTGTACGAGCGAACAAGGAGATCCCGGCCGTGGCAGGTGCCGATGCCAAAGCCCTTCGGGGGACATCAACTCGCGTTGGGCCGGTTGCTGAAAAAGGCGAGTTGTCGCCTGGCACCCTCGCTCTCCTGATTGCCACAGGGATCGGCCTCCACAACTTCTCTGAAGGGCTGGCTATCGGACAATCGGCTGCGGTCGGGGCACTGCAACTCGCGCTTGTGCTGATTATCGGCTTTGGGTTGCACAATATGACCGAGGGCTTCGGCATCGCTGGTCCCTTAACCGGTCAAGCCGTCTCCTGGAAGTTTGTTGCTTTACTTGGATTGATTGGAGGTGGCCCAACCTTCCTGGGAACGGGCGTAGGCATCATCTTCAATTCGCCACAAGTCTTTATCCTCTTTCTCGCCCTTGCCGCAGGTGCGATTATCTATGTCGTGGCCGAGCTCCTGGGAGGGGCCAAGCGGTTCAAGGCTCCTGAAATCGTGATGTGGGGATTGTTGCTTGGCTTTCTTCTTGGCTATGCGACGGATCTGCTTGTCACCTTTGGAGGAGCCTGATTGCTTCCCGAAGCAACCGCCCTTGGCGTACAAGCGGAGTTGACAGGAGCGGCAAGCCTCTGCCTGGGTATTTTCACCTCGCTTTGTTTTCATTGCTGCAGGCTACCCGAGAAATGGGACCTCATGTAAAGCTCAACAATATGGTAAGCTGATCTCAGAGGAGGCTACTGGTCTGCCCGTCATTTCGATTTGAAAACGACCAAGGTAGCAGATAACTGAGACATGAAGGGAAGTTTAGATTTTTACTCCGAAACCAGTAAAAAGGACATTATCATCATCATGATGAACCGCAGACAGTTTCTCAAGGGCGGTGCAGTGGTGGCGGTGGGAGCATCCCTCCCTATCGAAACTTCATGTGTCTTTGCCCCGGCCCAGGTTCCGCAGACCCCTCTTCCTGGCACAAACATCCCAAAGTTCGTGGAACCTCTGCCGACGTTCGTGGGAGCCAGGGTCCCCGGCACATCCCTGGTGATAAGCATGCTTGAGTTCCAACAGAAGATCCTGCCAGAGAGCCTGTATTCCAGGCTGAAGCCCCCCTTCAACGAAGGTACGTATGTGTGGGGATACAAGGTAGGCAACAGGAGTCCTTCGTACCCCGGCTACACGATCGAGTCGCAGCATGGCATGCCCACAACAGTCACCTATGTCAATAGCCTGCCGCTGCCGGGTAGTTCCAAGCTTGCACCGCTGTTGACGATCGACCAGACGATCCACTGGGCGGCCCCCCTGAACCAGATGGGCTCGACCGCCCCCTATACCGGCCCGATCCCGACAGCCACTCACCTGCATGGCGGGGAGAACCCTTCAGTATTTGACGGCGGTCCAGATGAGTGGTTCACGCCCAATGGGCTCCACGGCAAAGGGTACAGCACATTCGCGCCCGCGGCCCCGAATGCCGCCATCTACCGCTATCCGAATTCCCAACCGGCTACAACGCTGTGGTTCCACGACCACGCGCTGGGTATGACGCGCATTAACGTCTTCGCCGGGCTCGCCGCTTTCTACTTGCTGCGCGACAGCTAGGATACCGGTCTGTCCAATAATCCCTTGAGACTGCCGGCCGGGTCCCAGGAGATTGAGTTCGTCATCCAGGATAGGCAGTTCGACACCAATGGGCAACTCCTGTTTCCGGATGGCACCCCCGCCGCCCATCCAACGGGTCTCAACGGCCCTCCGCCCAATCCCTCGGTGCATCCCTTCTGGATCCCGGAATTCTTCGGGGACGCCATCGTGGTCAACGGAAAGAGCTGGCCGTATCTCAACGTCGAGCCGCGGCGCTACCGCTTCCGCATCCTCAATGGATCGAACGCCCGCTTCTACCAGATGCGTCTGGTGGACTCGTCGAGCCATTCCCCAGGTCCGGCCTTCTGGCAGATCGGTACGGATGGTGGTCTGCTCGACCGGCCGGTACAGCTGAATGACCCGAACAACTCCGCCTCCCGCCAGCTCTTCCTTGCCCCGGGTGAACGCGCCGACATCATCATTGATTTCGCTGGCCTCTCGGGCCGGAGCTTCACACTCGTCAACAATGCCGCCGCCCCTTACCCGAGCGGTGACGCGCCCGTGCTGGCAACCAATGGTCAGCTCATGCAGTTCAAGGTGAATTTGCCGCTGTCCGGCCGGGACACGACTTACAACCCTGCGGAAGGTGCGCCGCTGCGCGGTGAGCGCAACCAGGAACCGGCCATTGTGCGGCTGGCTAACCCAGCGACTGGCACCCTGGCAGCCGGTGTGACCCCGTCTGTCAAGCGGCAACTAGTGCTCGTCGAGTTCGAGGGACCAGGCGGGCCCCTCGAGGTCCTGGTCAACAATACCAAGTGGGATGGGATAAGAGACGGCACTACCACGCCAGTCCCAGGTTCACACTTCAACAAGTTAGATGAGAGCTACTTGACGGAGTTACCAAGGGTTGGCTCGACAGAGGAGTGGGAAATCATCAACCTGACTGAGGATGCCCATCCGATCCACCTCCACCTGGTCCAATTCCAGCTTATCAACCGTCAGAACGCCAACATCGCCAGTTATCGGGCCACGTATAACTCGCTGTTCCCTGGTGGCACATTCGCAGGGCTCATGCCGAACGGAAGGTGGGGCCAGGTGCAGTACGCGCCTGGTATCTACATCCCCGGCTACGGTCCGCCGCTGCAATACACCAAGCCCAACGCCAGCGGCGCAATTGGCGGGAACCCGGACATCGGTCCTTACCTCCAGGGGAGGACGATCCTTCCTGACGCGAATGAGGCCGGCTGGAAGGACACCTTCAAGATGTACCCTGGCCAGGTCACCCGCATTGTCGTCCGCTGGGCACCCTTGCCCACGACGGTTGATGGCGTCACGCCGGGGCAGAATTTGTACCCATTCGATCCAACCATCGGCCCCGGCTATGCCTGGCACTGCCATATCCTCGATCACGAGGACAACGAGATGATGCGGCCGTATTCGCCGACGTGGTAGCAGGTACTAAGCGACTGTTTACTATTCAGGGGGCCACTTCAACCGAGTGGTCCCCTCTCGCGCCCCTGAGTAGAGATAGTGAACATTGGCCACTTTTGTGGGAAAGTAGCCCAAGTGGTTGAGCTTGGTCGCAATCGTGTCGGCAGTGGGTAATTCGTGTCGCTGTAGCCTTTCTGGGCGATCAACTGGCGGTGCACGCCGCTGTAGGAAAAAGGAGGGAAGAATGGAAGAGTGGATACTCTGTCTTGAGAATATCCGCTCTTCCATTGAGGATCTCAGGGCATGCTACCCTTGAACAGTGACCGTAATGGTGGCCCCTTTTTCACTTTTGATGGTAAAGGTGCCAGGAGTATTGAAGGTAGCAGTCGTTGACTGGTTCAAATCCATCTTGAAATCCACACCAGCTTTTTGGGCATCCCCTTGATCAAAATCTTAAATCTCATCAGTCTGATTGGTAAACGACACTTTGTCGCCCTTGTTGACAGTAATGCTTGTTGGATCACATGTATAAACATCACCTGTTACATTGTGAGCCTCTTTAACGTTGATGGCTGTTGTGCTGCCACTTGATGAAGCTGAACTGGACGTGCCTCCACTATCACCACCACACGCTGCAAGAGCAACGACGAGGATCGTCAAGCAAGCAAAAACGATCCAAAAAACAGGACGATGAACGGACTGGAGCATTGACTTTGCCATAGGAAAACTTCTCCTTTGTTTGTAGAAGCTGCGGCCTCTCCCACACCTCGTGCTTCTGCTTATAATGTGAGCATTAGCTCATGTTCTCTGTATGTATTGTCATCATGACAATACATCATTTGCACCAACATTACCCTTCTAAGATGCCATTAGCACTATATTCATATGTTTCTATGCATAAGGGCCTCCCCTCTTAAAGAGCAATAGAATGTTTGACCAGGGCAATCGCATCTAAATTCATGGAGCCAAGACTCGCTGAAGATAGTCGGTGCTCCAGGCGGCTTTGAGCCGTTTTGCTTTGACGCCAATACGAGCAGACTTCTCCTGCCCCAAGAGATTGAGAGCCATATGACGGAGCACTGCGAGATTCTCAGCGGTATGGCCTTGACGGACACGAGAGGCATCTTCGTGAAACGCCACATCGAGCACCCAATGCACACCGTTTTCAATGCCCCAGTGCCCTCGCACCGCATGAGCAAAGGTCTTGACTTGGCAGAAACTGAGCAAATAGTACCTCGTCTCCTGGGTGGTGACCTGACCCATGCGCCGTTCGGCTTGCACCATCCCTCTGCCCTGAAACCCTTTCCACCGTCTCTTCGGATCCAGATCTACGAGGTATTCGGGATCAGAAATGGTCCAATACCGTCGGATTTCCAGACGACCATGCCCCTTATTGACTGTCTGATGAAACTGATGCGGCACGTGGGCAAACTCCTCTGCCTGGGCCAGGGCAAAGGTCTCTTTGACCTCCTGATACAGCGTGCCCTGATTCTTCTTCAGCGCCAGGGCATAATCGCCTTCTTGATCGATGATCTGGGCTGCCACCTCGAGCTGCGTGCCCATGGCATCGATGGTCACAAGGCAGTCAGCCAACTCCAGCTGTCGCAGCAGCAGCGGAATAGCAGTGATCTCGTTCGATTTGTCTGCTGTGGCCACTTGTGCCAAGACCAAGCGATTTTCTGCTGCCCATGCGCTCACCAGATGTAAGGCTTGTTTTCCCGCGCCTTGATCGTGTGAGCGGCGGAGCGTCTTGCCATCGATGGCGATGACCCCGCTGATCGTTTCGCTCAGGCTGTGCACCCACTGCAGAAAGCACGCTTCAAATTGCTTGGGATCGAGCTGTGCAAAGACCCGCCCAAAGGTATCATGGGAAGGAATCCCGTTAGGCAGCTCCAGGAGGCTTGTGAGCCACTGCTCTTTCGCTTTCCCGAACTCTTCGATCTCCACCCATCCTTCAGCCCCACAGATCACCCCACAGATGGCGACGATGATGATATCCAATAGCTTGTGCCGTTTGGTTCGCTCCACTCGGGGATCTTCTACGGCGGCCAACGAGGTTTCTAGGCTCAATAAAGGCTCTTGGTCCAACTGATATGCTCCGTCTTTTTGAGCCCTATTCTATCACCTCCATTTAGATGCGATTGCCCTGGCGAAAATGTCCAGTTTATAGCAAAATATACTATTTGGTGATAAGGGGCGAGCCAGTGGCAGCAAATCTGGCAGCATCGCCAGCGAATCCTGACGATGCCAGACGAACAGAGATGAAGAGTATACTACCATGCCGCACGTTGCCTACCTCGAGGCACATCTAGCCAGCACAACGGGAAAATCATCGCATTGGTCAGCTTATGGGTGAGGGAGTGAGTCTCACTCCCTCAGAAGCGATGAAGAAATGATGAACGCATCAAGTTCTGATGCCGATCATTCCGCCTGCTAGGCGCTCTGAGGAGACCAACATTGACAGCGAAATTGACAGCTAAATGAACGATTACACGCGTTCAAAAGAGAACAGAAGCGCACAACAACAATTATTCATATTGGTGGAGGAGAGCACGGGAAGCCATCTAGACAACAAAGAAGCGCAACAATCGTAGCGGTTTTTGAGGGGGTGTGATACAATACATATCAACCTCATTGAGTCGTGACTTCGCACGCACGCAACATTGAGCGGGTTCCACAGGAAAGTTAAAGACAGATGATGAGTACGAATGAGAAGGATGCACAGGCCATGGATGCCTACTCACATGCCGTAACAACGGCTGCGGAGCGAGTTGGACCTGCGGTAGTGCGCATTGATATAGAACGTGAAGGGATGGGAGGAGGCCGCTTTAATGCTCCTTCCTTTGGTGGAGGCCTGGGTTCGGGTTTCATTTTTGCCTCGGACGGTCAAATTCTCACCAACGCACATGTGGTGGCCCGCGCACGGCGCATTAAGGTGACGCTCGCCGATGGACGCACCTTTGATGCGGGTCTTGTCGGCAGTGATCCAGAGGTTGACGTGGCCCTGCTGCGCATCGGCGCCGAACACCTCCCCGTCGCCGAACTGGGACGAACGCCTCTGCGTGTGGGACAACTGGTGATCGCTGTAGGTAACCCCTACGGTTTGAACTGGACGGTTACCACCGGTGTGGTCAGCGCCCTGGGACGCACCCTTGACGTACCAGGCTCACGCAAGATGACCAATCTGATCCAGACCGATACATCTATCAACCCTGGCAACTCGGGTGGGCCGCTTGTTGATAGCAATGGACGCGTTGTCGGTATAACGACCGCTATGATGCCTATGGCCCAGGGCCTTGGCTTCTCGGTCCCCCTGGATACTCTCAAGGCTACAATAGCCAAAATCAGTAAGCAGCGCGAGGCCAGGCCCAGCAGCGTGTCTATGGGGGTTGGCGGCATGCGGGTAAAAATTGAGCCCGCCGTGCAGAAAAGCCTTAACCTGACGCAGCAATTTGGTATGGAGCTACTGGAAATCCGTCATGACAGTCCCGCCGAACATGCTGAACTCAGGCGCATGGATATTATTCTTGTCGCCGACGATGAGGCCGTCACTGAACCCAGGGATCTGCAGCGCATCGTCCGGCGCCACAGGCCAGGTGAAAAAATAGCTGTCAGCTTCTTGCGGGGAGGCAAGCAGCGCAAAGTGACCGTTGTGCTGTGAGCAGAGATCGGTTTTGTCTTCTTTGTCTCCATTGTAGTGCTTCCATACGTGTTGCAGGCAGGAGCCGTAGGAGCTACATTGGAGAATTTCACATGTGATACGTCATCCTATACTGGGCGGCTGAATTCTGTGGCCGGGCAATTAGAGCGTCCATAGATCGTAACGAGGAAGATGAAATGCTAGGGTATCTCTTTGCATTCGCCCTGTTTGGCGTGCTAATCATAGGTAGTGGTGTGTATATAAGCCTCTACCTCTATAACGGAGGAGCAATAGGTGATAGGCGTTTCAGGCTCAGGCGTTTCAGACGCGTTCAGGAGGTGACAGTAGAAGTTCCCTCAGATGAAGCTGTCGTCGAAGACGATGGTGAGGCCCAACGCTACATGGAAATCCGTCCAGCGGATGACTCGACTGCTCGTTTCGCCCGTGTGACTGTGCTGGTATTTATTGCCTGCATTCTGATACTGATACTTTTGATTGCGACCTTCATTAACTCGGGCATTCATTGACCCGCCCTGTAGGCGCGTATATTCACCGTACAAGCAGGGACCTGCCCGCTGCTGTTATTGATGCAGCGGGCAGGTCCCTATTTATATTTCCTGGCGTTATTCCCCATTTCTGGGGCGCGCGTGAGTCGCCTGGGCGAGCGGGCGCAGCTGTAACACTCCTTCCAGGCTTTAAAGCGCACTACTCATTCGGTCTCCTCGTCATCGTTCTCATTCTGCGAACCGTTCTCGCGTTGTTTGCGCAACAGCTCCTCAACGCCGCGGATGAGCGATTCCGCGCTGGGTAGTGGGCCGGTGCCGGCTCCTCTCTCGGGCGTGAAGAAGCTCTCATCCTCGTCGTCATCCTCGGCGTCCGCCAGACCCGAGGCTTGCTCCTCCAGCTTGCGCACGTATGCGCTGGCCTCCGGATCACGCGCGACAAGCGTGGAGATCTGCTCTTCGAAGCGGAGCGCATCAGCCTGAATATCGCTAAGGTCAAGGCCAAAGGACATATAGGTATTCAAATAGGTCAGGAGCGCCGATGTGACCTTGATATTGGGCGTGGCAGCCAGGTAGTGGGGAGCGGCCGCCCACAGGCTAGTCGCGGGGATACCCGCGCGGCGGAAGGCGTCCTGTAGTACGCCGAGCATGCCAGTTGGACCTTCGTAGCGCGAGCTATGCACATCCATTTCCCGCAGCCGTTCCTTCAGGTCGAGATTTGACGATGTGCCTGTGATAGGGACTGAGATCGAGTGGGGAACATCGGCGAGCAAAGCGCCCAGCAGCACTGCCTCCGAGACATGAAACCTATTGCACACGGCGAGAAAGGTTTTACTAAAGGTCTGCCATTTTAGCTGCGGCTCCACTCCAAGATAGAGAATAATATCAAAAGGCAGGTCGGGGGCCTGATATGCCAGGAACTGACTGGTAGGCCAGACGATGTTGCGCTGAACGCCATCCACGAACTTGATCGTGGGGCGCGCCTCAGTAAACACAAAGAATTCCTCAATATCGATCTCCGCGAATTTGGCAGGCTTCCAACGATCTATGAGAAATTTGATAGCGGTTGTCGCAGCGTCCGCAGCATCATTCCAGCCACCAAGCGCAGCAACAAGCACAGGATCTCGCAGTTCTGGCTGACTATTATAGTGAATATATTCCATGCTAATACCTCTTCAGTCTCCTGGTTATGCTCCTTCCAATTAGACATGCTAACATTTTAGCATGCCTCAGCAACCCCTGGATTGTATGGCCATAGTCAGCGCCAGACCTTACGCCCTGCGCTCGTGACCTCCCTTGCTCCAGGGACCGCTGCTTGAACAACGCTTCCTTATGGCCCTCGCTATGCACCTGGTACTTTCGGGGAGAAACTTTGGTGCGCATGCGCTTATTGTGGTATATTTGGCCTGCATATGCAAGAGTATGCCGTAGACTCGTTGCGGGTAGTTCTAGAGACGTAGACACGATGCTAAAAAAAGACCTTGAAAATCCACGCCTGGCAGATGCTCCCGTTGAGCAGGCGGCGGCTGTGCGGAGATCATTTGCGGACGGCTGGATCGCGCTCATTGCGCTCGCTTTTGTGCTATGTTTCCTGGTGAGTGTTGGTGTACTCAGCCAATTCGCAGCGACCTCAACGTATATCCCCTTTAGCTCCCAGCTTGCCTATATAGGTACAAAGCTACTGCATAAATTGCACCTGCAAAGCACCTTTGACAGGAACCTGGCGTTCATAGCTATTACTGGAATTGAGTTTGTTCTCTACGGGCTTGCCGCGTTGCTTATTTCGCGCCAGACAACGGCGCGCGAAAACCAGCGGGCTATGCTTTTCATCTGGCTTGGCGCCATCGTGGCGGGCGGCTTTTTACTGGGCACGCGGGCTTTAATTTCAAGGGATATATTCGTGTATGCTGGTTATGGGCATTCGCTTGTCGCCTACGGCGCGAATCCCTACTTCGTCGTGCCAGACGCGTTTCCCAAAGATCCGATCACACTGCTGGACGACTGGAAAGATGTGACGGCAGCCTATGGGCCACTCTGGTTGAATATATGTTCGCTGCTTGCTTTGATAGCGGGCAGAAGTGCGACCATGTACCTGCTTTTGTTCCGCCTGGCAGCCTTTGCCGCCCATCTTGTAAATATCATACTGGTGATGGCCATCTTGCGTACGCAGGGACGCTCGAACCGCATCGTCACGCTGGGTATGTTTCTCTACGCCTGGAATCCACTCGTATTTGTGGAGAGTTGCCTTAGCGGGCATAACGACATATTTATGATCACGTTTATCCTGCTGGGCGTGTTGTTCTGCGCCAGGGCCGAGCAACAGGGTTTTACACGCCCCATACACTACCTGCTGCCCGCCATCGCTTTGACACTCGCTGGCCTGATCAAATTTACTGCGCTGCCCCTGGTTGCGCTCTATCTTGTCTTATTGGTGCGTAAGACTCTTTACGCGCCAACAGACGATGGCGGCAAGAGCACCACTTTCGCCCCATCTCAGCTGAGAGCCGCCATATTCAGGCTAATACTCGCTGGAATAGCAAGTGGGCTGACGATTGTGTTGTTTTACGGCCCGTTCTTTATAGGGCATAGCATACCGGCCATCGTGAATAGCTTTACCTCCCCCCCCTCCTCGCATTCAGCGGAACACTCTATTATGCAGGCCCTTGTTGATTGGGTTGCTCACCATGGCATGCCAGCGCATACCTCCGTGCTATATCCGCTGCTGTCTCGCCTGATTAAATACAAGGTATGGAGCTATATCACTATCCTGGTAGTGTTAAGCGCGCTGGTAGCTGGCTCTATCAGCTTGTGGCGCGCTCCTACAACGCGCACCTTCGTGCTCGCGGGTATCGCAGTCCTGGGAGCATTGCTGATAGTAACCACCTGGTTCTATCCCTGGTATGTTACCTGGTTGGTAGGCCTGGCCGCAGTCAGTTTACCGTTATCGCGCCAGTGTATAGCACGGGCCCTTTGCGCGTTTGCGCTGGTCTTTGCGGTCTCTGCGCGCATGACATACCTGTACCTCGGGTTGGTCTATGTTGATGCCAGCGCAATCAGTATCGTCGCGACCATGACGCCCCCTCTCCTGGCTTTTCTCTTCTTCCTGGCTATTGACAAATTGCCATGGGAACGCGCTCTAGCGCAAAGCGCTTCAGCTGTCTCTGAAGCATGATCGCGCCTCACTTACTCACTTCAGGGATCCATGCCATACTTGCATGTGCTCTGCATGGCTCTGCAGGTACGCCCCCTCCTCAAAGAACTGGTCGTAGAACTCTAATTCAAGGTGGTGGGCCTGGGCGTAAATGCGCAGCAGAATAGTCGGATAGCGTGCGGGAAAGCGTCCGTAGGTGCTATAGACGTGTTGCGCCATCTCCCCGATACAGTCGATCTGCGCCTGTGTATATGGCCTGGCAGTAGCCATTATTTCACTGTTGTGGCGAAATGGACCGCCGCTGGCCGGGTCATATGTACCGCCCGGCGCAAATTTGCGCCGGGCGAGTTTGTGGGCCGCCTCATACATATCGCTTACGTAGGGTGGGCATAGCGATTTATAGACCCCGTCGAGCCCGATGGGATTGGGCATGCTCCAGTCCGCACGCCGCACAAAACGGAAGCCCAGGCCAGGCACACCTTCTTCGGCGAAGGCGCCAAGCGCACTGTAAGGGAAGATCCCCGAATACATCCAGCCCCCCAGTCCAATGGCCTGCATCATCAGAACAATATTCTGGCAGATCAGAGCCAGCTCCATTGCCACCGTTGAATATGCCACCTGCTCGATATGCGACAGGGTAAAGCGCAGCTGCGGCTCGTCGCTGATGACGCAGCTGCGGATGAAGGGCTCCAACCTGCCACCCAGGCAGCCGCCATAGTCGTCGTAGAGGGTGTAGCCATTACTTACATACATGGCCAGCAGGGCCAGCAGCTGCTGGCCCACATCGCCTACCGGCATGAACAGGGCTGAGCCGGGGAGGTTGCTATTCCAGATGTTGTGTTCATCGTAATGAGGCGCCGCGCGCGGTAAGGCCAGGCGGCCAGGCGCGATTTGCCGGGTGGCCGCCCGGGAGGCGCCGATAATACGCGTGATATCATCACTGCTCTCGAATTCACGCAGCTTCGCCGGTGTGAGATCCCTTGTTCGCGTCACAAATATACCCGCATCGTCCGTAAAAAATAGCTCTGAAGTGCCGATCGTCGCGGCGGAAGGAACGGTGCGTCCCGTTAAACGCAGGCTATAGTTGCTCAAAGACGCGTCTTCGTTGATGGTATAAGGGATGCCAAAGTTCCATCCCGTAACGCCCGTCGCCGCACCGACGAGCAGCGCCCGTTCAAGCTCATCGAGCGGCAATGGTTCATGCTGCGATGTATAGGCCAGCGGTCCACCTGGTAGCGACATACCATAACCGAAACGCCGCGACCGGCGTCCAAATATACCTGCCGCCAGCGGGAACGCGAGCACCTGCTGTAAACGAGGGTCGATGGAACCTGTATGCTGCATGTGGACCTCCCTCAGGTATACTGGCTCGATACGACAGGATGGGTATCACAAGTATAGCATACGCGCAATCTCCAGCATGCGCAGAAAGTGTGGCAATCGTTGCTAAGAAATAAGAGCAAGCAAGCCTCACCAGAAGAGCGCAGGGAGGAACTTCTCGCGCGCTTCAGACCCCTGGCATCGTGGGGGACGTGGGATGGCGTTGATCCACTGGCCGGCCTTACGTGAAACGACCGGCCTACTGTTGTTACTTGTATCGTTGGCCTGCGTCATAAATCTTATGCTAAATTGTTCTTTATTTAGCATAAGCTACATTGCTACCAGGCTCGTATTATACATGGAGTGAGGGGAGCACGAGGAAAGTGCATGTTTACTAAACTATGCAAGCAGCTTAATCCGTATCATCTTTTTGCCAGCCTGATTATCGCTGTGGCTGGCATATTTCGCATTGTGTTGGCATCCCTTGGATGGCCTCTGAGTAATAGCGACGAAGCAATCTATAACCTCATGGCGTACAACATCTGGAAATATGCTGAACGTCCCACTTTTATGTATGGACAAAATTACATGGGGCCGCTGGAAGCGTATATCGGCGCAGTGCTCTTTCGTATTTTTGGACCATCAGCTTTTGTGATGCACATCGAGATGGTCGGCTTATTTATGCTTTTCTTGCTTGGATTATATCTTCTGACCTATCGTCTCTACACCCCCCGCTTTGCGCTGGTCAGCATTGCATTTCTCGCGCCAGGCACAGTGCTGATGTTGAGCCGCCAGATTCAGGCTACCGGGGGCAACTCTGAGATCAATGTTTTTGGGGTGTTTTTGCTCCTGATCTCTTTCACGCTGGTTGCTGGAAGGATTGAAAAAGGTCGGCAACGCGCTCTGCTGTATTGCTTGTGGGGTCTTCTGGCGGGATTAGCGCTGTGGAGCGACGTCCTCATCGCACCGTATCTACTAGCCGCCGCCCTCCTGCTCGTGATATTCTGCTGGAGAGAGATGTTGAAGTGGGGCCTGTGGTTACTGCTCCCTGGCTTTGTCGTTGGTGATTTCCCGCTTATCTATTACAATATCACGGCACCCCTGGGCGCAAATTCCTGGGAGACGTTTCTGCGTCTTTCCAGCATGGGGGCCCCGACGCACGATAACTTCTGGACACACATCACAAGAGCCGCGCTGGTGAGCCTGCCGATCATGAGCGGTAATCGCCTGGCTATCTTTGTCGCCTCCTGGCCTTCAAAGATACCTCACGCACTGCGCTATGCAACGCTGCAGAATGCCTGGAGTATCGGCTATTGCCTGCTGCTCCTGTGCTCTGTCGGCTTTACAATAGTAGCGCTCATACGAATGCGGCGGCGAGACCACCCCGCAAGGGTCATATGGGCACAAAATGTAGCTCGCCTCTTGCTAGGATGCGCGGCTATCCTGACGCTCGTGTTATACGTAAAGGGCTCGGCAACTCTCCTCGATGACTATAATGGCGCTCGCTACCTGACTATTCTCTGGATCTCGACGCCTGTAGTTCTCTGGCCGCTGTGGCGTGGATTGTGCTACATCCAGGGCTTTCCACTGTGGTTCAATGCCTGCAAGATGTCACTCTGCGCGGTGGTCTGGGTGGGAGTCGCGCTAACCTTGCTGTTCAGTACGATGTACACCGTTCAGCAGATACCGGTGGTTCAGGCTAAGGCTCAACAACTTACCCGGCTTACTACGACGCTTGAGCGTCTGCATGTGACGCGTTTCTACTCTGAATATTGGACCTGCTACAGAGTTATTTTTGTCTCACGGGAAAGTATGATCTGCGCGAATTCCATAGTGGTAAATGGTCGACTGGTACATGTAGATGACCGCTATATGCGCTACCAGGCGCTTCTCAATGCGACTCCGAACCCTGCTTATGTCTATCCAGAGTATGATGACGGTCCCATTCAGCTGGTCAGGCAACTTGCTGCGCAACAACATATCGCGTACCAGCGGGTTGATGTAGCCGGATATGCCATTTTTGTGCCGGCGCGGCCGCTGCAGCACACGGGTTTATGAGGCGCAGGGTGGGTTTTTGAACATCAGGTGACTCGTTGAAAGTAAGCGCGCGCCAGACACAAGCGGCGGCCAAGGTGATATAATTGCAAAGTCAAAGGAGAGAGCTGCCCTGGAATGCCTTGCCCTGACTCTCTCTCCTTACATAGTTTTAAAGAAGGTTGTTCATGCCAGAAGATTGGAACGTATTGATCGTAGGTGGTGGTCCCGCGGGCCTGGCCGCCGCAGAGGTGGCAGCACAGGCTGGTGCACACACACTTATCCTCGAACGTCAACATGAGATTGGTTACCCTATTCATACAAGTGGTGGCAGCTGGGTCAGTGACATGCAGGCGCTGAATATACCCGCGCATCTCTATCATCCCGTTCAGAACGTGGTTTTTCTTTCTCCCCGGCGAGAAGTGCCCCTGCAGTATAATCCAGCGCTAGCCTGTGTTCTGGATGTACGCGGACTCTACCAGCACCTGGCGAACAGGGCTGTGGTGGCCGGCGCGTCCCTGCGAGTCAATCACACAGTTGAACAGACGCTGCTGGAAAACGGCTGCGTGTGCGGCGTGACGGTGAAGAATCATGTAAATGAACGCGTGCCTGTACGGGCGGCGGTGACGATTGACGCAAGTGGTTTCTCGCGCCACGTCGGTGTGCGTACGGCGATGGGCAAAGCTTTTAAACGCTATGGCTTCGGGGCCGAGTACGATTTGTGTGCACCGAACTATCCTCAGGATACGTTATTTCTGATTATGGGCAGCCAGTTCGCTCCGCGTGGATATGCCTGGGCCTTTCCTCGTGGCAATGGTCGTGTGCGCCTGGGGGTTGGCGTGCTGCATCCCGATAGTGAGGATGATGCGCGTACCTACCTGGACAGCATCACACGCGAACTGCCCAGCTTGAGCGCCGCCTTCAAGGGCGCCAGTCCCATCGAATACCATACCGGGCTCTTCCCTTCTGAAGGACCTGTAGAGAGTTTCTCGCGTGCTGGTCTGTTGTTGGCCGGTGATGCTGGCGGCCATGGTTCCACACTGGTGGGTGAAGGGATACGCTTTGCCATCTATTCCGGGCAGATGGCAGGCGCGGTCGCTGGCGAGGCTGTGAAGAGCGGCGATACCTCCGCGGCCTTTCTGGAGCGCTTCGACAGGCAATGGCGCGCGCGCTTTGGGCGAGATATGGATATCTCCTACATGATCAACAAACGCATCGCCAGTTATAGCGATGAGCAGTGGGATGGCGCCCTGGACCTGGTGAAGCGACTGACACCTGCGCAGGTTGCCCAGGCGCTGCGCGGGGACTTTAGCGCCGGACTGGTTATGGGAATTCTTATGCGCAATCCAGGCTTCATCGCAAGTGGTGGCAAAAAATTTCTCGACGTCATCCTCGAGCGCATCACCAAATCCAGCTCGCGCGGCCAGCCTGACCTGCGCTACGAGCACCTGACCTCCGATACGAGCGCCTTACAATAAGCCCGGCGCCCTCGCACAGCCTATATGACACGCGTCCCGCCTGGGCGGGACGCGTGTCATATAGGCTGTGCGCCGCCACCTGTCCTCATATATCTCGAGTCGTACAGGACCGGTAGGGAATATTTAGCACTCGTTGGATGTTCTAGCTTTAGGAAAGAATAAACTGCCAGGCGTATCTTCTCCAGGTAACAGGCTACCTGGATAGCTGCGAGGAGCTACTTGTGCAGGAATCACTCACTCATCTCACTACCGAACAGAAAACCATAAAAATGTATGCCACCAAGTGGTGTGGTGATTGCCATATGGCCAAACGCTGGTTCGATAAGCATAATGTTCCTTATGAATATATCAATATCGCAGAGGACGAGCAGGCGGCTGCATATGTCGTCCGTCTAAATAATGGCGCGCAAAGCGTGCCAACCATTGTTTTCCCCGATGGTTCCATCCTTGTTGAGCCAAGTGCCCGCGAGCTGGCAGCAAAATTTGCCCAGTAATGGCATAATAGAGAATGCCCTCACTTTTTTGTGAGGGCATTCTCATTTCCTTTGTCTGAAGGATATTTTGATGGAAGAACATACATCCCTTGACCCGGCGCAGCAATCAAATGCGACGGGCGATATGGACGCCGCGACCTTTCGTCGTTATGGTCATCGAGTAGTGGATTGGATAGCGGATTACCTTGGGGATGCTGGCAAATATCCTGTGCTGGCGCAAACATCCCCGGGAGCAATCCGCCGTTCACTCCCCGACCATCCACCGCTGCAGCCAGAAGCGATGGAGAGCATCCTGGCTGATTTTGATCAGCTGGTCATGCCAGGCATAACTCATTGGAACTCGCCTGGCTTTATGGCCTATTTCGGTATCACGGGGTCTGGCCCTGGTATCCTGGGGGAAATGTTTGCCAGCGCCTTGAACGTCAACGCCATGCTCTGGCGCACATCGCTCGCCGCCACGGAATTAGAGCAGGTGACCCTGGATTGGCTGCGCCAGATGCTTGGCCTGCCGCAGCCGCTTTTGGGCGTAATCAACGATACTGCCTCGTCGGGAGTAGTCTATGCTCTGGCCGCGGCCCGCGAAGCGCTAGTCGACCTGCATATTCGGCAAGAAGGGATGGCGGGACGACCTGAGGTGCCGCGCCTGCGTTATTATGCCTCACAGGAGGCGCACTCCTCGGTAGAAAAGGCCGGCATTGTGCTGGGGGTTGGCCAGAACGGGCTGCGTAAAATTGGCGTTGATGGCGAGTTCCGCATGGACGTCGCCGAGCTGGAGCGAGCTATCGCGGAAGATATTGCCGCGGGCCTGCGGCCGTTTGCCGTTATCGCCACGGTTGGCACGACATCGACCACCAGCGTAGACCCGGTCCCACAGATTGCGGATACCTGCGAACGCTATGGCCTCTGGCTGCATGTCGATGCGTCTTATGGCGGTTCGGCGGCGATCGACCCCGCCATGCGCTGGGTGCTGGCGGGCTGTGAACGTGCTGATACCCTCATAGTCAACCCGCATAAGTGGCTCTTTACGCCACTTGATTGCAGCGTTTTCTATACGCGCAAGGCGGAGATGGTCAGGGCGGCCTTCAGCCTTATACCCGAATACCTGAAAAGCACGAGCGGCGCGGAGAGCGCGGGCGAAGATATGCCCATTAACCTGAATGACTATGGCACCTCGCTTGGCCGCCGCTTCCGAGCCCTCAAACTCTGGATGATCATGCGCTACTTTGGAGAGGAGGGCCTGGCTGCCCGTATTCATGAGCATGATCGCCTGGGCCAGCTTGCAGCAAACTGGGTTGAGGCCGCCGCCGATTTTGAGCTTCTGGCCCCCACTCCTTTCAGCGTCGTCTGCTTGCGGGCTCATCCGCGGGCTGTGGATGACGAGGCGCGGCTGGATGCCATGAATGAGCGTATCATGCAGCGGGTAAACGTCGCCGGTCATTACTTCCTCTCGCACACCAGACTGCATGGCAAATTTACCCTACGTATTGCTATCGGTAACCTGCGTACAACTGAGCAGGATGTGTGTAATGTATGGGAGGAGCTACAGGCCGCCCTCGCTGCTGAGATGGGAACTGGAGCCTGATGCCGACGCGGGCATCTCTCTGTATGGCGCAGGCTAAACGGTTTAAAGAGGGCAGCTTACAAATCTACTCTGGAGGTCTTAATTATGAGCGTGCATCCCGGCTTACGTAATGGACCGATCTATCTCGATTATAACGCGACCACGCCGGTCGACCCGGTCGTTGTTGAGGCCATGTTGCCTTACCTCACTCAACATTTTGGCAACCCGTCGAGTACGCATTACTATGGGCAGGCCACTCATCATGCCCTGGATCTTGCGCGCCAGCAGGTGGCACAGCTGCTGGGCTGCGCTGCTGGCGACATTATTTTTACGGGGGGCGGCTCTGAGAGCGATAACCTGGCTATTCGTGGCATAGCGATGGCGCGCCGTGCATTCGGGAACCACATCATCACCCAGGTGAGCGAACATCCCGCCGTTCTCAATACCTGTCATGCTCTGGAGCGCATCCACGGCTTGCGCGTGACATACCTGCCCGTCGACGAGTATGGCCGGGTTAATCCTGCAGCCGTTGCGGCCGCGCTTGAGCCGCAGACCATACTGATCAGTATTATGCATGCCAATAATGAAAGCGGGACGCTGCAGCCACTCGCTGAGATTGGCGAGATCGCTCATCGTCACGGCGTGCTCCTGCACAGCGACGCCGCGCAGTCGGTGGGCAAAATTTCCACGCGTGTGGAGGATCTAGGTGTGGATCTACTGACCGTCGCCGGGCATAAACTGTATGCGCCCAAGGGAGTTGGGGCTCTGTATGTCCGCCAGGCTACGCGACTTGAGCCGCTTGTTTATGGCGGTGGTCAGGAGGGGGGCAGGCGCGCGGGCACGGAGAATATTGCCTACATGGTCGCCCTCGGTGCGGCCTGCTCGCTTGCAGGTGAGCAGCTTGCTGAGAACCAGGAGCGTATGATACGTCTGCGTGATCAACTGCAACGTGCTCTTGAGACCTCTCTGGCGGGTTCTGTACATCTCAACGGCCACCCCAGTGAGCGTTTACCCAATACGCTCAACGTCAGTATTGACGGCATAGTGGGCGAAGAGGTGCTCGCCGCGACCCCTGCGCTTGCCAGCTCCACCGGTTCAGCCTGCCATGCAGGCAGTACTGAACCCTCGGCGGTATTGACCGCCATGGGCATGACACGGGAGCGCGCTCTGGGGGCTCTGCGCCTGACGCTGGGACGCTGGTCGAGCGGAGAGGAGGTAGAGCAGGCGGCAACATTACTGGTGAAGAGCGTGCAGGCTCTGCGCAACCGGGTTTCAGCATAGTTTCCGTTTGCGGTCCGGGGGAAATTGACATTTCTTGTATCTCCTGTTATCCTTATAACAACAACTACATAAAAAGCCTGACCCGCGTTGAGCGAACATAGTATGAGACCAGGCAACCGACAGCGAGCCGAAGTGTGCTGAAAGTTCGGCATGGATCTGCCTACTCAGAACCCTTTCGTGAGCGGCTGACCGAAGAAAGCCTGCACCTGGCAGGCAAGTAGGAACAGGCGGGCGGTTCCCGCGCAGCAGGATAACCGGAAAGAGTGGTCACAGACCCTTCGTCACAAAGATGTGAGGAAGACGGGATGGTTGCGTTGTAGCATTCTTTGACAATCGGGGTGGTACCACGGGAGCAGATAAAGAACCCAGCTCTCGTCCCTTTAGCAATTGAGAGGGACGGGAGTTTTTTATTCCCCCTTCTCAACTACAGCGGTGATTTTCTCGTGTGAAATGGATGTGATGCCGATGATAAGCGTTTCGATTGTGAATATTACCAGCTATACCGGCCTGGAACTCCTGAGGTTACTGGCGCAGCATCCTCATTTCAGTGTGCGCTCGGTTACCGCGCGCAGCGCGGCGGGCAAGCGCCTGGGTGAGGTTTTTCCCCAGCTGCATCTGCGGACAGGTAAAGAAGAAGCTGGGGTGAACCCTGAGCTGCTCATTAGCGCGGAGCCGGCGCAAAGCGAGCTCGCCTTTGTATGCCTGCCCCATGCCGCCGCCGCGGAGGCGGTGGTTGGCCTGCTTGAGCGAGGCACAAAGGTGGTGGACCTCTCCGCTGATTTTCGTTTGCGCAATGCCGTGCAGTATGAAGAATGGTACAGGCACACCCATCCTGCACCGGGCCTACTGGAGAGCGCCGTCTACGGCATGTGTGAGCGCTACCGCGAACGGATCCAACGGGCCAGCCTGGTCGCTAATCCTGGTTGCTACGCTACCGCCGCTATCCTCGGCCTCATTCCCGCCCTGGCGGAAGGCATCATCTCGCCCGCCGCGATCATCGATGCCAAGTCAGGCGTCAGTGGAGCCGGGCGCAGCCCGACCCCTGGCACCCACTACGCCGAGGTCAATGAAGACGTGAGCGCGTATAACCTGGGCGGCCATCGCCACCTGCCTGAGATTGTCCAGGAGCTTGAAGCGGCCGCGGCCGCAGGTGGTCACCAGGCCGCGCCTCTGCGCCTTACATTTATACCCCACCTGATGCCGATGACGCGCGGCATCCTGGCGACGAGCTATGCCGATCTCAGGCCAGAGGGGCATGCAACCACACCAGGGGAAGTGCACGCACTCTATCGTGAGTATTATGCCGCTGAACCTTTTGTGCGCGTGGTCGATCAGCCACCGCATACAAAGTGGACCTACGGCAGCAATTTCTGTTGTATCTATCCAACGGTAGACGTACGTAGCGGGCGCCTGCTGGTCATCTCCTGCCTTGATAACCTCGTCAAGGGGGCCGCGGGCCAGGCGATACAGAATGCAAATCGACTCTATGGCCTGGATGAGGCCGAGGGACTTTCCGCGCTCGCGCTCTATCCATAAAGTTAAATTTTATCGCAACCAATAAACCCATCAGGAGTAGTAATTATGGCGATTACCTTTTCAATGAGCCCGGATGGTGATGTAATAAATGATCACTTTCTGATTGCCCAGGTATTGCGTGAAGCGCTGCCTTATATTGACTTTCTTAAGGGCAAGACGCTTGTCATAAAATTAGGCGGTAGTACGCTGGAGCACCAGCAGAGCATTCTACAGGATATCGTCTGGTTGCGAGCCCTGGGTGCTAACCCTGTGCTGGTACATGGAGGTGGCCCATATATCAATGAGTGGCTGGCGAAACTTAACGTCCCGCCGCGTTTTGAGCAGGGGTTACGGGTTACCGACGCGCTGACCCTGGAAGTCGTACGCATGGTCTTGCTTGGACAGGTGAATCAGGGCCTGGTGGTTAAGATCGCCCAGCTAGGAGGGCGGGCCATCGGCCTCAGTGGAACCGATGGAAACATGGTGCGAGCGCACATGATCGATGAACGCCTCGGTTTTGTAGGAGAGGTTGAGGGGGTTGATCCCACCATCATTCGGACCTTGATCGACCAGGCCTATATCCCGATTATTGCGCCCCTGGGGCAGGGGCCGGATGGGACGTGCCTGAATATCAACGCCGACCTGGTAGCGGCCCACCTTGCCGGGGCGCTTAAGGCCGAGAAGCTCATTTTTCTGAGCAACGTTGTGGGTATCTGTCGTGCGGACGGCTCGTTGATCTCGGAACTGGACGAGGCCGAGGCGCAGCAACTTATGCAGCAGGGGGTTATCAACGGCGGTATGATACCGAAAGTCTCGGCCTGTCTCGACGCGCTGCGCGCCGTTCCACGTGTGCATATCGTCGATGGACGCGAGCAGCATGTCCTGCTGCGCGAATTGTTTACCGACCAGGGGGCAGGTACAATGATCAAGCGCAATGTAGTGTAAAAAAGGTGAAGGACGATGAAAAATCGTGTTGAGCGCTTGCGGGGTATGCACGACCTTTTGCCCGAGTCATACCAGCAGCAGCGCTGGCTGATTGAGCGCCTGAGGGCATTCCTGGCGCAGGCCGGCTATGGCGCTGTGGATACGCCCATACTCGAGCGCAGCGATCTCTTCCTCGCCAGCTTCGGCCAGGACCTGTGGCAGAATCTCTATGCCTTTCGCCTGCATAATCGCGACCTCTGCCTGCGGCCGGAATATACGGCCTCAATCTGTCGCCTCTACCTCGACCATTACCAGCAGCAGCCCCTGCCCGTGCGCTTACAATACGCCGGGCCCATCTTTCGCTACGAGACGCCAGGGCGCAATCGCTTTCGCCAGCACACCCAGCTTGGCATCGAGTTATTTGGCGGCCAGGTCGCTGCCGCCGACGCCGAGATGTTACTTCTTGCCTGCGATGTCCTGCGGGAGTTGCATATAGCCGAGTATCGCCTGGAGCTTGGCCATATCGGCGTAGCCAGCGGCTTCATCAATCGCCTGCGGCTCGATGATCACGCCGCTCGCCTGCTGCTCAGCCTGATGGAGCAGATCAGTCGATCCAGCGAGGGTGAGCGCCTGGCCCAGGAACGCCTGGAAGCGTTGTATCCGCTGAGCCCCCTTGGCGCGGCCGATGGGAAAAGCGCCTCCGGAGCCGCGCTCTCGGATAAAGAGACCACGCACCATATTACTTCGCTGTTAAACGGCATCAGTATCTCTTTTGGTGATGATGCCGCTCGTCACGAGGTGGTCGAACGCTATCTCTGGAAGATGGGACGCAATGAGCAGCGGCGGCAAATTTTGTATGCGCTGGAATTTTTGCGCGAACTGCACGCGGTCTCTGGTCCCCCCCCGGGCGTATTTGGGGAGTTACGCGAGCTGCTGGCGCGCTACGAGCTTGATGCGGGCCCTCTGACAGAACTTGAAGAGCTTGTGACCCTGCTCGAGCGGTGTGGTGTCGCGAGCGAGCGCATCAGGCTCAACCTCTCGCTTGGAAGAGGCGTCAGCTACTATACGGGACTCGTTTTTGAGATTCATGCTCCCGATGATGGCGGCGCCACGGCGCAGCTGTGTGGCGGGGGACGCTACGATCGCCTCATGCGCGCGGTGGGCAGCGGACGTGATATCCATGCCTGCGGCTTTGCCTTTGGGGTTGAGCGCCTGCTTGCTGTTGTAGCTGAAGGTGATCTGCCGCGTTCTCCAAACATAGCAGCCCTGGTTATTCCTGTCAATTCCCGCGACGTGCCCTATGCCCTGCAGATCGCGCGTTCCGCGCGCCTGCTGGGTATCGCGAACGAGGTAGATCTGAGCGGGCATGGCGTGGGAGCCGGGTTAAAGCAGGCGGCGAAGAAACGCCTGCGCCTGGCCTTTATCGTCGGTGAAAATGAGCAGCAAGCAGGGACAGTCACCGTGAGAAACCTGGAGACCGGTGAGGAACAGCGCGCGACAATACCAACGCTGCTTGAACAGCTGGCGGGAAGGGAGCAGTTCCTGTGAGAGGAGAAGCTGGCATTCGCCTGGCTCTGCCGGGCAAAGGCGCTCTGGAAGCGGCGACCCTCGCGTTTCTGGCCGAGGCTGGCATGAAAGTAAAGCGCAGCAATCCTCGCCAGTACCTGGCACGTATGAGCAGTATGCCTGACCTGGAAGTCGTTTTTCAGCGCGCCGCCGATATTCCCGCCCTGGTGCAGGAGGGAGATGCGACCCTCGGTATCACCGGTTATGATATCCTGGCTGAACACCGCGGTCATCTTGAACAGGGCGAGGGCGCCGGGGGCACAGGTGAAGATGAAAAAGGTAGCTACGACGATGACCTGATTATTTTAGAGCGCAGCCTGGGCTATGGCAGCTGCCGCCTCGTCGTCGCCGTACCTGAGACCTGGATCGACGTGAGCACCTGCGCCGACCTCTGGCACCTGGCCGGGTACTACTTTACCCATAAAGGGCGCGGCCTGCGCATCGCGACGAAGTACCCGCTCCTGACCGGCCAGTTTCTACGCCGGCATGGCATTGTGCATTGCAAGATCGTCTCGCCGCATGGAGCGCTTGAGGCAGCCCCTTTGACCGACACGGCCGACCTGATCGTAGACCTGACCGAGACGGGTACAACGCTGCGCGAAAATCACCTGAAATTGCTCGAAGATGGCGTCGTCCTGTATTCACAGGCCTGCCTGGTTGCGAATACCCGCCTGCTGAAGTCGGACAGGCAGGCCTTACAAACTGCTTCAACTATGCTGGAACTGATCGAAGCGCGCATGCAGGCGCGCGATCGCTCCATACTTACAGCTCACCTGCGTATTGAGGAGAGTGAGAAGATCCAGTATATCGCCGAGCGGCTGAAAACGCGCATCGCAGGAGTGCAGCTGCGCCCCGCCAATATCGATGCCGATGGCAGGCATACGGCCGGCGCCCCCGAATATACCCTCTCTGGAGTCGTCGACATGGGCAATCCCAGCGCCGAACTGCTGGAGACGGTCGCCGCCTTACGCTCAATGGGAGCCTCTCACATCGATATTACCCCGCTCACCTATCGTTTTGCAGCAGAAGCGCGCAGCCTGCGCGTTCTGCATGAGCGTTTAAAGAGGTTAAGTTGAGCAATGTAATTATTTTCGACCTGGATGGTGTGATTACCAGCGAAGAGGCGTATTGGGACGCGGCAGGCCTGACGCTGCACGAGCTATACTACAGCCCGCGTTACTGGCACATGGATGCCGCATATGACCGCTATATCCCCGTGAGCGGAGCGCTAGAGAGCCGCCGCCTCAGCCGCGACATCTTTCCAGAGACGGAGATCCTGGCGCTCAAAGCTCGCGCGATCAACTCCAACTGGGACACGTGTTATGTAACGGTCTGCCTGCATTTACTGCATATCTTAAGGCGACTTGGCGATCTTAGCGCCCTGTTGCCCATGCGGCCCTGGGAGGCTCGCTGGCTGGCAGTTTTGCGCGCACAGCTGGCAGCGCGGGACATGCATGCTCAGGATAGGCCTGGCATGAACATTCTCGATGCTCCCGTCTTTCAAGGAGCCGTTGGTCTCGAACTGATTAATCGCATTGACGCCTATGCCAGCCAGGCCCTGGGTTATGCCATCAGCGATGTCTTTTCGCGCCATAGCCCCTTCTGGACCTTCTGCCAGGATATTTTTCAAGCGTGGTACCTCGGCGATCAACTCTACCTTGAGAGCTATGCGCATGCGCCGGCTCAGCCCGGTAAGCCTGGCTGTGTTCATTTTGAACAACCATTCCTGCCCCTGGAGCGGCTGCAGGCCACGCTGGCAACCCTACAGTCCCAGGGCTATGTCATGGGCTGCGCCACCGGACGCGTCTACCAGGAAGCGGTCCTGCCTCTGCGAGCATATGACCTATGGCGGTATTTTTCTGCCGAGCATGTCGCAACCTATGATGATGTCGAGCGCGCCGAAGCCGCTCTGCGTGCTGGGGGTGATCTTACGCTGCTGGGTAAACCTCACCCCTTTCAATTTCTGGTGGCCGTGGACCGGACCAACGCGCGGCCGCCGGCCGGCAGCCGCGTGGCTGCGGGCGACTTTGTCGTAGTCGGAGACTCCACCAGCGATATCCTGGCTGGACGGGCCGCTGGCGGCCTGACGATAGCTGTGCTGACGGGAGCGCGCACCAGCGCGGCCCGCCAACACCTGGCGCAGAGTAATCCGGATTTCACCCTTGACGACGTGACCGGCCTGCCCGCCCTGCTGGCACAAATTGATAGCCTCGCGACGATCCAGCGCCTGCAGTTCGGCGAACGAGAGAAGGCCGAGCGGCTCTTGCGGCGCTGGTTTGCGCGCCATATGCACCTTGTGACGCAAAGCGTCAACCTCACGCCAAAAGCAGTCTCTCTGAACTCATTTAATGGTACCTACCGCCTCAATGGTGAAGAGTATTTTTTCAAAACGCATGTTGAAGAAGGGGGTGTCCTGGCCGAATACTATCATGCCGAACTCCTGCAGCAGGCCGGGTACAATATCGTCAGGCCCCTGCAAACGTTGCATGCAGAGGGCCGGCAGATGGTTATTTATCCGCTTGTGCGCTGGCCTGTTATGTTCGACCTCGTGCGCGCCGTTGAGACCGCCCGGGCAGAGCCTCATACCCTGGAGACCCTCGTCGCGGCTGAAACGCGTGAATGCGAACGTCTGCTGGCGATCTACGCAGCGACACTCGCGCGCATACCCGCCGCGGAGAATGAACGCGCTCCCATCCATCAACTCTTCTGGCATCGCCTGGCCGGCGGCCGCCTGCAGAGTTTTTACGCGGGCAAAAGTTTCATGCTTCCGCACCAGCGGCGGGATACGCTAGCGTTTGAGGAACTCCTGACATATGGCTGGACGATCAAAGGCCCCGAGCGGCCCGCGCTGCGGCTGCAATATACATTGGGTGAACTGCTGACGCGCGCCCGCAGCGTACTCGATCCCAGAGTTGAGATGACGAGCGTCATAGGCCACGGAGACGCCCACTATGGCAATATCTTCCTGGAAAATCAACGTGACTACCTGTACTTTGATCCAGCCTTCGCGGGCCGCCACTCGCCATTACTTGACATAATAAAACCGCTGTATCACAACATCTTTGCGACCTGGATGTATTTCCCGCAGGAGATCGCCAGTGAGCTGGAGATAAATGTGGCCGTGCGCAGTGGGCACATCTACCTTGAGCATAATTATAGTCCCGGGCCACTGCGCACGGCCATTGCAGCCAGCAAGCGGGAAAACCTGCTGCGGCCGCTCTTCAACCTCCTCAAGGCGCGAGGTGAGTGGCAGAGCGGAGCTGAGGAATTTCTCAGGCTGGCCCTGCTGTGTTGCCCTTTGCTGACGATTAATCTGCTTGACGGGCAGCGCATACCGCCTGCCATTAGCTGGTTGGGATTAGCGCACGCGGTCCAGCTGGGGCAGGAGCCAGTGCTGGAGGAGATATTATAAACAACGAGGATAAAGCTATGATTGCGATCATTGATTACGGCGCGGGCAATCTTCGCAGCATTGAGAAGGCCCTGGTATATGTTGGCGCACAGGTTCAGGTCACCGCTGATGCGCAGGTGATCGCGGCTGCGCAGGCCGTAGTGTTGCCGGGCGTCGGCTCAGGTGGTTCTGCCATGGCGCGTATGCAGGAACAGGGCCTGGTTGACGCTGTTCGCCAGGCGACCTGGCAGGGTAAACCTTTCCTGGGCATCTGCCTGGGCATGCAATTACTGGCGGATCACCATGCCGAGGGTGAAGTTGAAGGGCTGGGCCTTTTCCCTGCAGAGGTACGGCGTATCCCTCACGGCCCCAAGATCCCGCATATGGGCTGGAACCAGGTCATACCTCTGCGCGAGGACCTGGCCATTTTTGACGGCATTCCGCGGGATGCCTATTTTTATTTCGCGCATTCCTACTATGTAGAGCCCGGGGACCAGCGCGGCGTAGCGGGGGTCACGCAGTATGGCTCACCTTATTGTAGTGTTATCGTAAGCGAGGCCGTGTGGGGCACGCAGTTTCACCCCGAAAAGAGTGGCGAGGTGGGGCTGCAGCTGCTTAGTAATTTTGTAAAGTGGGTGCGAGCATGATCATACTTCCCGCAATTGATATCAAGGACGGCCAGTGTGTGCGCCTCTTCCAGGGGAATTATGACCGGGCGACAACCTACGCGGCGGCTCCTGCGGGAGTTGTAGAGGTGGCACTACGCTGGCAGGCGGCGGGCGCAAGCTGGCTGCATATCATCGACCTTGATGGCGCGCTGAGAGGGCAACCTGTCAATCTAGGGCTCATCAAAAATATACGCGCGGCGACCTCGCTGCATATAGAGGTCGGCGGGGGTATACGCCAGCTCGAGCATATCACGCAGCTAGTAGCTGCTGGCGTCGAGCGCGTTATTCTTGGCACGGCGGCCCTGGCGGATCGCAAACTGCTCGTGGAGGCCCTGCGGCGCTGGGGCGAGTGCATCGTTGTCGGCCTGGATGCGCGCGATGGCCGCGTTGCTATCTCTGGCTGGCGGGAAACCTCATCTATCCGCGCCACCGACCTGGCGGCGGAGCTGCGCACAGCCGGTGTACAGCGCTTCATCTATACCGATATCGCCCGCGATGGCGCCTTGAGCGGCCCAAACTTGCAGGGCCTGCGAGAGATGCTCTATACTATTGGCAGGGATGCAAGCGTGCAAGGCCTGGAAGGCCCGCCGGAAGCGGCCTGCAGGTTGATAGCCTCGGGAGGAGTCAGTTCGCTGGCCGATCTCCATGCTCTTGCTGCGCTTCCTATCGAGGGCGCGATAGTGGGCAGGGCCCTCTATACAGGGGCCGTCGATCTTGCCTCAGCCATCCAGCAGATTGAGAGAAGACCATGCTGACCAAGCGCATTATTCCCTGTCTTGATGTAGCGCAGGGGCGTGTAGTCAAGGGGACCAGATTTGTGAATTTGCGTGACGCGGGCAACCCTGTTGAACTGGCGTCGTATTATAATACAGAGGGCGCGGATGAACTCGTTTTTCTCGATATCACCGCCTCGTACGAGAACCGCGCGACCATGCTTGACGTCGTGCGGCAGACGGCGCAACAGGTCTTTATTCCTGTGACCGTTGGCGGCGGCATACGCAGCGTTGAGGATATCCGCGCCACACTGGGTGCGGGCGCCGACAAGGTCTCGCTCAATACAGCGGCGGTGCAGCAACCCGAACTCCTGCGCGCGGGAGCCGAACAATTTGGTGCCCAGTGTATCGTTCTGGCAATCGATGCACGAGCCAACGCCTCCATGCCTGCTGGCTACGAGGTATATATTCATGGCGGGCGTACGCCAACCGGCATCGACGTACTGGCCTGGGCACGGCAGGGTGTGGCTCTGGGAGCGGGAGAAATTCTCTTGACGAGTATGGATCGCGATGGGACCCGGCGAGGCTATGACCTGGAGCTAACGGCCCTGGTCGCTGGCGCGGTCCCGGTTCCCGTAATTGCATCGGGGGGAGTCGGCGGCCTGGAGCATATCTATGAGGGTCTGACGACGGGGTGCGCCGATGCAGTTCTGGCCGCATCGATTTTTCACTTTGGCCAACTGCGTATTTGCGACGTGAAGAATTTCTTACAATCACGGGGAGTGTTGGTGCGACATGTTAAAGTTTGATCGCCAGGGGCTATTGCCGGTTGTCGTCCAGGACGACACGACCAATGAAGTATTGATGCAGGCATTTATGAACGAGGAGGCTTTTCGTCTCACGCGCGCGACGGGATTTACCCATTTTTACAGCCGCTCGCGCTCTGCCATCTGGCGCAAGGGTGAAAGCTCGGGCAATACCCAGGAGGTGCGCGCTATTTTCGTGAATTGTGAGGAGAACAGCCTCTTGCTACGAGTCGTTCAGCATGGCGCTGGCGCCTGCCATATGGGCTATCGCAGCTGTTATCATCGCAGCCTGCAGCCAGATGACGGCTACGAGATCATCGATGAGCGCCTCTTCGACCCGGAAATTGTCTATCGAGGCACGCAGGCTCCTGCCGTAGATGCATTTCTTGCGTCAACGGGCTTGACGCACAGGCAGATCCAGCAGAAGCTGGAGAGTGAACTGCGCCAGTTATACGCCGTGTATCTCTACCTGCGAGATCACGATATGAGCGAGGAGTCCAATACATCGCGCCTGTTACAGGAGCGCAGCCACAGCTATCTTGTGGCGCGCCTGGCCGACGAACTGCAGGAACTGGCCGATGTGCAGAGTGGTGAGCACCTGCATAGCAACCGCCAGGACGATACGGTACTCGAAGCCAGCCAGGTCGGCTACTGGCTTCTGTTGCTGGCCGCGAGTGATGATTTGCGCTATGATGATTTTGCCCCCCATGCCTCGATCCTGAGTGGGTACGTGGAGCTATACAGCGAGGGCAAGGTCATCGAGCAGCGCCAGGATTGTTTGAGCATGTTTGAGGCCCATACCCCTGATACTCTCGTCCAGGGGTTGCACCTGGGCTTTGCCCTCATTGGCTGGGCCTGTGTCGGGGCCGGCGTCAACCCTCTGACTCCTGCGGAGTTTGACCTGGAGCAGATGCGGCGCAAGGGCCTGGTAAGATAACGAAGCGGCAAGCTTGCATAAGAAAGCTTGCCGCTTCGTTCAGCCCCTCAAGAGGGAACCTCAACAACCTTGCAGCCTACTACTACAGTTGTAGATATGGTAAGATAGAAGGAGAAAAAGAAAAGGAAGCGAGGAACATGACCTATCAAGCAGCAGCAGTGGAGCGAGAGCGGGCCAGAGGGAGCCGAAACGCCGTGGGCAAGCGCCTTCGACGCGCTGGGTGAGCGGATCGGCCGCTACGTCGTGCGCCAGGAAGCCCGCGAGCGCATGGCTGTGTACCTGCGGGTGTTACTCAGCCCGGTGGCGCGCAAAAATGGCTGGCAAGTGGCCGAAGAGGCAGGAGAGGCGACGCCCTATGGGATGCAGCACCTCTTGGATCGAGCCAAGTGGGACCCGGATGGGGTGCGCGATGAACTGCGCAGCTACGTCAGCGAGACGTTAGGCGAGGAGGCAGCCGTGCTGGTGATCGATGAAACCGGCTTTCTCAAGAAAGGCCACAAGTCGGTAGGGGTGCAGCGGCAGTACAGTGGCACGGCCGGGCGAGTCGAGAACTGCCAGGTGGGCGTCTTCGTGAGCTATGCCAGTGCCAAGGGAGCCTGCTTGCTGGATCGGGAACTCTACCTGCCCAAGAGCTGGACGGCGGACCCCGAGCGGTGCCGCGAGGCGAGGGTGCCAGCCGAGGTGGGGTTTGCCAGCAAGCCAGAGTTGGCAGCCCGCATGCTGTGGCGCACACTGGATGCGGGGGTGCCAGTGGCCTGGGTGAGCGGCGATACGGTGTATGGCAGCAACCCGCAGCTGCGAGCAGGGTTGGAAGCCCGCGGCCAAGCCTATGCCGTGGGCGTGCGGTGTCATGAGTGGGTGGAGGTGAACGGGCAGCGTAGGCGGGTGGATCGGCTGGCCAAGGGGCTCTCAGCGGCGCAGTGGCAGCCGCTGAGTGCGGGAGCGGGAGCCAAAGGACCCCGGCTCTACGCGTGGGCTGCTGTCGCGTTGAGCAGCCCAGCCGAAGCCGGATGGCAGCGTTGGCTGGTGGTGCGCCGCAGCCTGCCAGGCGCCGCAGCCCAGGAGAAGCTGGCCTATTTCCTGGTCTTTGCCCGGGCGGGAACCACCTTGGCCGAGATGGTGCAGGCCATCGGCAGTCGCTGGACCGTGGAGCAGTGTTTTGAGGTGGGCAAGGGCGAGGTGGGACTGGCTGACTCTGAGGTGCGGTCCTGGCATGGCTGGTATCGACACATCACCCTCGCTTTGGTCGCCCAGGCCTTTCTCACGGTCATGCGTGCCCAGAGCCAGGGGGAGCTGGGAAAAAAACGGCTGAGGAGGCTGGCCAGCCCAGCCCCCAGCCCCCTGACGAGCTCGTTGAGTCAGTTCAAGCACCAGCGGGGCCTGCACTGCCCGTGATGGTGCCGCTGAGCATCCCAGAAGTCCGTCGGCTCTTCTGGTATCTCGTCGGGATCACTCCACTGGCTCCGCTGCACCGCTTGGCGTGGTCCATGTGGCGACGGAGCCATCAAGCGCTTGCCAAGCTCTATCATTACAAACGTCGCTCGCATCTCTATCTACAACTGTAGTACTACTGCTGGCGCGCTCCATTCGTAGACTCCAGTCGCTCGCGCATCTGCTCGAAGGTGACGGCATCGATCTCCCCACGGGCGTAGCGCTGGCGCAGAATCTCCATTGCGGATGGTTGGGCCTGCGGCATGCCAGGCTGGCGCGCATGTTCACGAGTACCTGTGCCCGAAGAGGAGGTTGATTACCCCCAGTAAAATCACCGCGCCCAGCACGGCGATAATAAAAGAGGTCCAGGTCCATCCGATGAAGGCGGCATGGCCGGTGAGTAGCGAATACCCCCAGCCGCCCAGGAAGGCCCCGATAATACCGACGATAATATTGGTGAGACAGCCCTGCTGCGAATTCCTGCCTGTAAGAAGACTGGCAACCCAGCCGGCGAGTGCTCCAAAGATGATCCAGGAGAGCCAGCCAAGGTTTGAAACGACCATATGTGTTTGCTCCTTTATTTCGCTTTGACGGTACAATTATCTCACTGTAATATACGTAACTCAGACCTGCAGTGTTGGAATGAAATGCCCCATGCATTGTCACGGCGCGGCGGTTTGAGTTACTCAAACATGCTGCTTGAAGATCTCGTGTCGTTATACATAACGAGATATTGCTATGGAGGATTGCAAGTCGATATGGGCGCAAGCAGTTCGATGGCACCTCTTGCGCATGGATTATCCACGCAGAAAGTTCTCAGGAGAAGGGCCAGAGCAATGATCTGAAGCGCATATGAATGTGGAGTGGCTGACGCAACTTGGAAGTGCGTCAGCCACTCCACACCAGGTCTATATCTTCCCCAACACGACCTCGACCGTGTAGCCTTCGAGCTTTTTGGCCGAGGTGGGCGAGACCTTCTCGCGATAGACCTCCTTGAAGGACGGTGCATCCTGCTCATCAATCGAGATGAGCACGTTGTCGGCCAGGGTCTCCGCCATGAGGGCGTTGCTGAAAGCGTGCAGGATTGTGGCCAGCTCTTGATCGGTATAGAGGGCCAGGCCGATGTGGTCCTCGATATTAAAGCCGGCCTTTTTACGCATGTCCTGGATGTAGTGAGTAAGGTCGCGTACCAGCCCCTCCTCACGCAGTTCGGGCGTGATCGTCGTCTCCAGGGCGGCGATATAGCCGCGCTCCTCGGCCGTTACAAAGCCCGGACGAGCGGTCGCGACAACCTCAACCTCATTTGCCGTAAGTTCGACCTGCAGACCATCGAGGGAGAGTCTGAGGATGCCTGTCTCGTTGAGCTGCCTTGCGGCCTCATTTGTCGCCTGCGCATCCATGGCCTTGAAGTGGGCCAGGATCTTCTGTACCAGGGGGCCATGTTTTGGCCCCAGGATTTTTACCCGTGGCGTTAAGCTGTAGGTCAGCATATCGCTGTCACTGCTCATCAATTCGAGATGCCTGATGTTCAACTCCTCAAGCACCTGCGCGCTCAGGCGCCGCAGCGCCTCTTCTTCTCCCGAGCTGGGCACACGCACATAGAGAGCGTTGAGCGGCTGGCGCACTTTGATCTGGGCCTTCTCGCGCGCTGAGCGGCCAAGGCCAACGATGCGCATAACCAGGTGCGTCTCGCGCGTCAACTGCTCATCGACGAGCTCCTCATCAACCTGCGGCCAGTCGCAGAGGTGGACGCTCAGGGGCGCCTGGTCGTCGATGCTGCGCACAAGGTTCTGGTAGAGTACCTCCGTCATGTAGGGCATGAAGGGGGACAACAGGGTCACCAGCGTCGTCAGGCACTCATAGAGCGTGAGATACGCCGCCAGCTTGTCGTTGTCCAGCTCCGTTTTCCAGATGCGTTCACGGCTGCGCCGCAGATACCAGTTGGATAGATCATCCAGGAACTCCTGCAGGGCCGCTGATGGCTTGACCGCATCGTACTGTTCGAGCCCGCTGGTGACTGTACGGACCGTCTCTTGCAGTTCGGAAAGGATCCAACGATCAAGCTCGCCGCGCTGCTCTGCTGGCAGCTGGTGCTGAGATGGATCAAACTGGTCGATATTGGCGTAGGTGACAAAGAACCAGTAGACGTTCCAGATTTTATCCAGAGTTCTGCGCACCAGCATCCACTTGTCGCTCAGGCGTACAGGCAGGCCCATCTGCGCCGCCTTCTGCATATCCTCCTCCGTTGGGATGCGAGGAAAGTTCAGGTTCTGCTCAGGGATATGATTGGTATAGAGCCAGCGCATGGTATCAGAGCCGACGCGTTCGGCCGCATCGTCGAAGACGACAAGGTTACCCTTTGATTTGTGCATAGGTTCGCCATCCTCACCCATCAGTAGAGCGTAGCCGAAGAGCGTCTTAAAGGGCGCCGTGTTCTCCAGCACCGTGCTCATGACAAGCATGGAGTAGAACCAGTTTTTGAACTGGCCCGGGAACGACTCGGTCACAAAATCGGCCGGGAACCAGCGCTGCCAGTAGGCCGGATCGGTGCGGTAGTGCAGGGTTGAATAGGGCACGATACCGGCATCGAGCCAGGGGTTGCCGACGTCTTTGATGCGTGAGACCTCGGCGTTGCAGTTTTTACAGCGCACCTTGACCTCGTCAACCCAGGGGCGGTGTGGCGAATGGCCCTCGAATTTCTCCCAGCCGGACACGGCTCGCTCTTTGAGCTCCTGCTCGCTACCGATGACCTCAAAAGTTCCACACTGCGGGCAATCATAGATGGGCAGTGCCAGCCCCCAGTAGCGTTTCTTAGAGATCATCCAGTCATCCATGTTGCGCAGCCAGTCCAGCTCGCGATCCAGGCCGAAGGCGGGGATCCAGGTGATCTGGCGCACGACATCCTTGATCTCATAGCGCAGCTGCTCCATTGAGATGAACCATTCGTCCACCAGGCGGAAGATCAGCTCGGTTTTACAGCGCCAGCAGGTTGGGTAGCGGTGCTTATAGGTTTGTGGGCGGTAGAGCAGCTCTTTCTCCGCTAGGTTCTCAGCGATCTGTTCGGCGACGTCGGTGGCGCTCTGCCCCGTCAGCCAGGCGAAGCCCGGGCCATAGACGCCAAACTCGTCCACCGGCGCCACTACCGCCAGATTGAATTCCTTGCCAAGTTGGAAGTCCTCGCGGCCACAGCCGGGGGCGATATGCACGATGCCCGTACCTTCGCTAGAGCTGACCTCTTTCCATGCTACCACTCTATGGGTGATGCCTTGCTCCGCGGGTAGCTCATCAAAGGGGCCGCGATACTGCCAGTCCACCATATCGCTACCTTTGAGCGTCTCTACAACGCGGTAGTCGCCTTTATCGCGGCCTTTGAGCATTTTCAAGACGGGCAGGAGCTCTTCGGCCAGGTAGTAGTATTCCCCGTCCTGCTCGACCTTGACGTATGCAAGCTCGGGATGCACCGCCGCGGCAACGTTTGCCGCCAGCGTCCAGGGCGTGGTCGTCCACACCAGCAGGTACTCACCAGCTCGATCGATGAGCGGCAGGCGAACATACAGGCTGAGATGGCTGATCTCCTTGTAACCCTCCGACTCCATCTCCATGTTGGAGATGCCGGTGGCGCAGCGCGGGCACCATGGCATGACGTCGTGTCCCTTATAGATGAGCCCTCTTTGCTGGCACTTCTTCAGGAAGGACCAGATGGTGTAGTTGTTTTCATCTGACAGGGTGTAGTAGTCGTTGCCCCAGTCCATCCAGTAGCCCAGGCGCACCGACTGCTCGGACTGGCGTTTCGCAAACTTGAAGACCCGTTCTTTACAGCGCTGGACAAACTCTGCAATGCCATATGCCTCGATGTCGCGTTTGTTTTTCAGTCCGAGCTCTTTCTCAACTTCGACCTCGACCCACAGGCCCTGGCAGTCAAAGCCATTCTGATAGCGCTGTTTATAGCCCTGCATGGTTTTAAAGCGCTGGTACAGGTCTTTGTATGTGCGTCCCCAGGCGTGGTGAACGCCCATGGGGTTGTTGGCGGTGATGGGGCCATCCAGGAACGAATAGCGTTTGGGGCTGTGCTCATTGCGGTGCAGGTACATCCGGAGCACCCCCTGCTCATCCCACCACTGCTGGATCGCCCGCTCAAGGGCGGGGTAATCGACCCGGTCGGCCGCGCTAACCGGCCGGAAAACACTCGTTTTCACTGACACGACTTCTGCCTCCTGTGGATTATAGCCTTTGCGCTTGCTCGTTATAGCCAGATGTGCATTAATCCGTTAACATGATTTCCAAACGTTTATTGATCTTGCCTTTGTTTTCGGTCCTGGTAATTTTGATGCCGCCCACCTCCTTCGTGTGGGCTACGTGTGTACCCCCATCGGCCTGGAGATCAAGGCCGACAATTTCTACGATGCGCACCTCCGCAATTTCACGCGGCAGCAGGTTGATCCTGGTTCGTATCAGGTCAGGTGTTTCAAAGGCCTTCTCACGCGGCAGCCAGTAGACGCGGATAGGATAATCGGCCTGCACCGCAGTATTGATTTTTTCCTCTATTTCGGCGACGCGCTCCTTATTCAGGTTCTCCATGGCAAAATCCATGCGTGCGCGATCCGGGTACATCTGGCCGCCCGTCACCTGGACACCATATTCCTTCCAGATCGTGCCACACAGGATATGCAGAGCAGTATGGGTGCGCATCATTTTGTAGCGGAAGTCCCAGTCAATTGTGCCCACCACTTCCGTGCTTGGCGGCGGCGGCGTGCAGCTAAGGGTGTGCCACACGATGTCATCGCGCTTATTTAAAGCAAGCACGGTGGCCTGAATGTGATACTCGTTCCAGGAGATGGTGCCGCGGTCCGCCATTTGCCCACCGCCGCCCGGATAGAAGACGGTTGCGTCCAGCGCCACCTCGTCTCCATCAACGGCGACGATTTTGGCGCTGCATTCAAAGGTAAAACTGTTTTCGTGGTAGAGCAATTTCGTTTTCATATGTACCTGCTCCTGGCTTCAAAAAAAATCCTCCCGCCCATACTAGGGACGAGAGGTATTCCCGTGGTACCACCCTGATTAGCCATGCGCCTTTGTAAGCATAGCTCGCTTCATTGCACTGTGACGCTCGATCTCCATGAGCATTGCAATCCTTCATGATAACGGAAAGGTACCGGCTAGGTCTACTCTATCGTTCTCTATAATTCGGCTAGCGGCTCAGGAATGATTTTCGCGACGCAGGCCAGTTCCGGTTTCACCACCGCCGGACTCTCTGCAGCAGGCGTATGCGCGCTACTCGTTCCCTCATTGCTTATGCGGTATTACTCTGATGATCTGTGTCGCCTTGATACATGCGTTTACACATAATACAGAGAGGATTGGAATATTTGCAGTATCGCTAAGCTATGATACCATAATAGGTGATAAAATACAATGGTGAGGGCTCAGAGGCCATGGCATATTTTTGCCGCAAGGGCGCGGGACGCAGCCACCCTGCCCGGGGGGCAGGTAATCAGCGAGCTCTGCAGTAAAGACTTTGCCGGGACGACTCTTTGCAAGTGACGCAGCTATGAAGAAGTATAAGGAAGTATAATGTACGACCTTGAAAGATTTTATGGACCCAATGCTGGCTATGTCCTGGACTTATATGAACGATACCTGCAAGATCCCAACAGCGTAGATGCTGAAACACGCGCCGTTTTTGCTACATGGTCAGCCCCACAGGCGGAGCAACAGAGTTCGCAACTGTCCTCCCCGGCGCGACAGAAGCTGCCGCAAGCTGATAGCGTCTCCGCGCCGCAGGTCTCCAAAATCGTCGCGGCCTGGGCTCTTGCCCACTCTATCCGGGAGCGCGGGCATCTGGCTGCCCATCTCGATCCCCTGGGCTCCGAACCGCTGGATGATCCGGCACTTTTGCCCGCGACCCATGGCATTACAGATGATGATCTGGCTGCTCTCCCACCCGATGTCGTGGGCGGCCATTCCGCTGAAGGTGCGAGTAATGCGCTCGCGGCTATTAACACCCTGCGGGCCATGTATTCTGGCACGCTAAGCTATGAATTTGACCAGGTGAAGTCTCCGGTTGAGCGCGGCTGGCTGCGCGATGCGGTAGGACTGTACCTGTATCGAGAAAAGCGGGGGCCGGCCGCCAGTCATCAGCTGCTCCAGCGCCTGACGCAGGTCGAGGTGTTTGAGCGCTATCTCCACCAGACGTTTCCAGGCCAGAAACGCTTCTCACTGGAGGGCAACGATGCGCTGGTTCCCATGCTCGATGAGCTTGTTAGCGATGCCATCGAATCCGGGACGCATGAGGTCATTGTCGGCATGGCTCATCGCGGGCGACTCAACGTGCTGGCGCATGTGCTGGGTAAGTCCTATCAGGCTATTCTCGCCGAGTTTAGCCACTCTAAACACGAGGCAGGCGTGCCTCTGACGGACAGCTTTGGTTATGGTTGGACGGGTGATGTCAAGTACCACCTGGGCGCAGAGCATATCCTGGGAGAAGGGGCCTCGGTTGACCTGAAAATCGTTCTGGCCCCTAATCCAAGTCACCTGGAGTTCGTCAACCCGGTAATCGCGGGCATGGCGCGCGCCGCGCAGGAGGTCTCCAAAGTGGCGCGCGAACCTCTACAGGATGTGGATTATGCCTTGCCAGTGCTTATCCATGGCGACGCGGCCTTTCCGGGTGAGGGTGTTGTCGCTGAAACGCTCAACCTGTGGCGCCTGCATGGTTACTGGGTTGGGGGAACCATCCATATTATCCTGAACAACCAGTTAGGTTTCACCACTGAACCGGAGGATAGCCGCTCAACGCACTTCGCCAGTGACCTGGCAAAGGGCTTCGAGATTCCCATCATACATGTGAATGCCGACGACCCGGATGCCTGCCTGACTGCGGTGCGCCTGGCGCATGCCTTCCGGGATCATTTCGACAAAGATATCCTGATCGACCTTGTGGGCTATCGTCGCTGGGGGCATAATGAGGGAGATGAGCCTGCCTTTACACAACCGCGTATGTACGAAATCGTGCGCAGCCATCCTACGGTGCGCGAACTGTATGCGCGCCAGCTAGTGGAAAAAGGCGTTCTGACGCAGGTCGAAGTCGACGCCATGGTGAAGAACGCCTTTGCTGTGCTGGAACAGGCCAAGCGCGAAGCCGATGGCAGCGACTATCAGGACCCGGATGAGCAGAACGAGGTCAATGGCGGCTACGAGGAGGAGGAGGAAAGAGTGCTGCATGTCATGGCCGAGCAGTTGATCACTTTTAACAATGAGCTGCTGACGTGGCCCGCGGGCTTTACACCTCATCCCAAGCTGGCGCGCCTGCTGCAGCGCCGTGCGGCCACGCTTGGTCCGCAGGGCGGTATTGACTGGGGGCAGGCCGAGGCCCTGGCATTCGCCTCAATCCTGGCGGAAGGCACGCCCATCCGCCTGAGCGGCCAGGATGTCGAGCGCGGCACCTTTAGCCATCGCCATGCTGTGCTGCACGACCAGCACAATGAAACCTATGTTCCGCTGCAGCACATCTCCGCGGCGCAGGCCGCGTTTTCCATCTATAATAGCCCCCTGAGCGAGGCCGCCGCACTCGGCTTTGAATACGGCTATAGTGTGCGCGCTCCCGAAGCGCTGGTCTTATGGGAGGCCCAGTTCGGCGATTTTGCCAACGCGGCCCAGGTAATTATAGATCAGTTTATTGCCTCGGGGCGCGCCAAGTGGAAGCAGCAGTCAGCCCTGGTTATGCTGCTGCCGCATGGGTATGAAGGCCAGGGTCCGGAGCATTCCAGCGCGCGCCTGGAGCGTTACCTGCAGCTGGCTGCTCAGGACAACTGGCGCATCGCGAATTGTACGAGCGCGGCGCAATACTTCCACTTGCTCCGCCAGCAGGCCTTTTCTCTCAGTCGCGCTCCAAGGCCGCTGATTATCATGTCGCCAAAGAGTCTGCTGCGCCATACTCTGGCCTCCTCGACGCTGGATGAGCTGACGGAAGGCGCCTTCCAGCCTGTCATTGACGATCAAAGGGCCCTGGCTCATGTCGACGATATCAGGAGACTGGTGCTGTGTAGTGGCAAGATCGCCATCGATCTCTTCGCCCATGAGAAACGAGCAGAGGCCGAAGACCTGGCCATCGTGCGGGTCGAGATGTTGTATCCCTTCCCTGCTGGCGAACTGCGCACCGTGCTGGCGAACTATCCCAACCTGCATACAATTTCCTGGGTACAGGAAGAGCCTCGCAATATGGGGGCCTGGGCATATATCTCTCCCCATCTCTCCTCCCTGCTGGATGAGCGTCTCAAGTTGAGTTTGATTGCCCGCCCCGACCGGGCGAGCCCCGCTGCGGGGTTTATGGACCTGTTTATCGCTGAGCAGGAGCAGATCCTACGCGAGGCATTGGCAACAGCGATTAAAGAACACGGAGGGAAGAATGTCCGCTGAAATACGGGTTCCATCGATGGGAGAATCGATCGTTGACGCCGTCATAGCCACGTGGCTCAAATCCGAGGGTGACGTGGTGCGCCAGGGCGAGATGCTGGTGGAACTGGAGACCGATAAGGTCAATGTTGAAGTGAGCGCCGAACAAGATGGTGTTTTGCAAAAGATTAGCAGGCATGAGGGTGATACGGTTTCCGTTGGCGAGGTCCTGGGCGAAATTGGCGAAGCGACCGCAGCTACTAAAGCCGTCCCGGCCACCAGAAGCGAGGCGCAGAGCGCTTCTGCCCAGGCGGTGAAAGATGGAAGGAGCCTCAATGCCGGCCGGGCCAATTCCGGCGCGCTGGCGGATGTACGACCGGCAAGCGACGACCAGAGGCCTCCCTCGCCTCTGGCTCGCCGCATTGCCGCCGAGAATAACGTAGACCTCTCCCGAGTCAGAGGGAGCAGTTCGCATGGGCGCATTACAAAAGATGATGTCATCAGCTATATCGAGGAGAGCAGCCAGCCGACAAGCCCGGTGCAAAGGCTGGCGCAGCAGCCGTCTCCGGCAGCCCCGCAGGTAAGACCCGCCGCTGGCGCTGCGGCCGCCTCTCAGCCTGGTGGCCACGAGGAGCGCGTGCGGCTCTCGCGCCGCCGCCTGACTATTGCGCAACGCCTGGTTGAGGCACAGCACACAGCTGCAATGCTCACCACCTTTAATGAGATTGATATGAGCGCGGTCATGGAGGTACGCGCTCGCCGCAAGGAGAGCTTCAAGGAGCGGCATAATATCCCACTGGGCTTCATGTCATTTTTTACCAGGGCCGTGGTGGGCGCGTTGAAAGCCTTTCCGCGCGTGAACGCGGAGATTTCTGGCAACGAAATGATTCTCAAGCGTTACTATGACATAGGTATTGCCGTAGGGGCCGAGGAGGGCCTGGTTGTGCCTGTGCTGCGCGATGCTGACCGCAAGAGCTTTGCCGCAATCGAGCGCGAGATTGCTGAACTGGCGCAGAAGGCTCGTGCAAATACCCTGGCCCTGAGCGAGCTGCAGGGTGGTACCTTTACGATCACCAATGGCGGGATTTTCGGCTCGCTGCTCTCCACTCCAATTTTGAATGCGCCGCAGGTTGGTATCCTGGGGATGCATAAAATTGAGCAGCGTCCCATCGCACTGAATGGCCAGGTGGTCATCCGACCGATGATGTACGTGGCTCTCTCCTACGATCACCGCATTGTCGATGGTCGAGAAGCTGTGCAGTTTCTGGTGCGTGTCAAGGAACTGGTGGAGGATCCTGAAACACTGCTCCTGGAAGGCTGACGAGCAAGCATGCACTCGACAGGGGCGGTTTATATCTGTATAATCAGGATGAACATATCTGATGGCAGGACTAAAGGGAGAGACCTCGTACTATGCAGCAGGGGAAAAACGACGATGTGAACGCGCTGGTCGGCAGGTCGTTGGGCCAGTTTCGTATCGTCGAGCGTATCGGTGCGGGCGGCATGGCCACCGTTTTCAAAGCCTATCAACCCAACCTTGATCGCTATGTCGCAATCAAGGTGTTACCTGCATATCATGCGCGTGATCCGGTTTTCGTCAAGCGGTTTACCCAGGAGGCGCGCGCGGTTGCCCGGCTGGTGCATCCCAATATTCTGCAGATCCATGATTTTGGCGAACAGGACAACGTCACCTATATCGTGATGGAATACGTAGATGGCGGCACGCTCAAGGACCGTTTGAAGCGAGCTCTGCCGGTTGTCGAGGCGGTGGACTATATGATTCAGGCCTCCGAAGGTCTGAACTGCGCTCATAATAATGGCATTGTTCACCGTGATGTCAAGCCCGCCAATATGCTGCTGCGCAAAGATGGCTATCTCCTGCTCTCTGATTTCGGCATCGCCAAAATCCTTGAAGGAACAACCAATCTTACGCGTGTCGGCACGGGTATCGGTACGCCGCAATATATGTCGCCAGAGCAGGGGACTGGCGGCTCGGTGGATCGCCGCAGCGATATCTACTCGCTCGGCATCGTTTTGTTTCACTGCTTAACTGGCCGCGTACCATTTACCGCTGACAACCCGCTGACCATTACGGTCAAGCACCTCAATGACCCGATCCCGGTTGAGTGGATGCGCATGGCCGGTGTGCCCGCAGCCATTGAACGGGTTGTGTTGAGAATGACTGCCAAGGCCCCGGGGGATCGTTACCAGACAACTGACGAACTGATTATTGCCCTGACGAGTGCCCTGACGGCGTCCCAGCTCTCGATGCCCGCGCGCTGGCGGCCAGGCGTGTCCTCGGCCATGCCCCAGCTCGTGCCGCAGGCGGATGTCAGGGTTCTGCCGGGAGGGAATGGAGGCCAGGAGAATATGCCCGGCTCTGCGGCGCAGGCACAGGTTTCGGGTGTGTATAATGCACCATCACTGGTCACATTGCCCTGTTTCCGCTGCGGTGCTTCCAATCCGAGTACCCGCCTGTTCTGTACAGCCTGTGGCTATGAACTCTCTGATAAAGGCGCGACCTCTGACCGTTTTATGGGCCCGAACGGGCGTCCGGTACTCGCGCGCCTGACCATTCAAAATGGTTCCGCGGGGAGTCGTTCGTACCTCTTCCACCAGGACGTCACGACAATAGGCCGTACCAATGGCAACGACCTTGTAATTTCAGGACGCACAGTCTCGCGTCGCCATGCGCGCCTCTGGTTTAATAATGGTCGTTGGTTTATCGAAGATTTGCAGAGTGCCAATGGGACGCTTGTCAACGGTATGCGTGTGAATCAACCGCTTGCCCTGAATGACGGCGACGTCATCAATTTCGGGGACGAGACAGTCGTGTTTAATACTACCTACTGATAATAAGAGGAAGGACTTTACTGATGGGTTCCATCAATCCCCTGGTTGCCGTAGCGCAACAGTTTTTATTAGGCAGCGCAGTGCGTCAAAATCACGCCCTTGAGCATGCCACCATCGTACTGCTGAGTAGGAAATATCCAGATGTGCGTCTATCCGGTAACTCTACCGCTATCGGTTTTTTTGTCTATGGTGATCTGCCGAGCGAGGCCATTCTTCCTGCTGCGCGCGAGGCCCTGACGTTACTGCGTACCTCGCAGCCGGAACTCGCCATCCATGAGCGCTGCGGTACGAACCTGGCGGTATCAGGTATGCTCACCGGGCTTGCGGCCATGTCGGTAGCAAAAATGCGCCGCCCCTATAATAACGCCAATAACGTGATCCTGGCCGCGACCACCGCCTTGATACTCGCGCGTCCTCTAGGCCTGACGGTACAGCGCTACTTCACCACCAAAACCCCGAATTCATCACTGGTGATCGAGAAAGTATCACCATTGCGCCTGTTTGGCAGCCCGGCCCACTTTGTGCGCACCGATAATCCAGATGCGGCCAGCTTATTCTCCTAGGAAGAAGAAATTATGGATCGGCACCAGTTTCTAGTGGAGACCTCCTGGCTGGCCGAGCATTTGCACGACGCGCACCTGCGCATCGTGGATATGCGCGGCTACGTACGTACAATCGAACATGATGGAGTGCAGGAGGCCCTCTATGTGGGGGCGCGGGATGAATATGCGCAGGGGCATATACCTGGCGCTGTCTATATCGATTGGAGCAGTGATATAGTCGACCACGATGCGGCTGTGGAGGCACAGATTGCGGCGCCCGATCGTTTTGGCGAGGTTATGGGCAAGCTGGGTATTGGCGACCAGCATCTGGTTGTCACCTATGATTCTCATCCGGCCTCTCAATTCGCAACCCGCCTGTGGTGGGCCCTTAATTATTATGGCCACGACCAGGTTGTGGTGCTCAATGGCGGCATCGAAAAATGGCTGCGTGAGCAGCGGCCCCTGGAAACTACTCTGCCCACCTATCCAGGCGCGACTTTTACGGCCGTTCCCCAGCTACAGTTACGCGCGACCGCCGAGGATATCATGGCGTATCTTGACAAGCAGGGTGTAACCCTTATAGACGCGCGCGAGCGCGGACAATATAGCGGTGAGATAGTTCGTGGTCATGGACGGCCTGGTCATATACCTGGCGCGTTGAGTATTCCTCGCGAAGAGCTGATCGACCCGGCCACGGGTTCGTTTCGCGCCAATGAGGATATGGCCCGCTTGTTTGCCGACTTCGGCGTAGCACCACAGGACCATATCATCGCCTACTGCAATGGGGGCGTGGCCGCAACAACCGTCCTTTTCAGCCTGGCTATGCTTGGCTATCCCAGACTGACCAATTATGATGGCTCCTGGAATGAGTGGGGACGGCGGCATGATCTGCCGGTTGAACTCTCGCTGCCGCCGCAGGACAGGCCAGCAGGTTCCGCCTGATGAATGACTATGTACCTGGAGGCGAGGCGGAAGACCTGCTGAATCTGCACGAGGTGATGCAGGCCTTCGGCGTCAGCCAGTGGACCAAGCGTGGTCCTGTACAGCCGCAGCTCGCTCAAGGCCTGAGCCTGCGTGTTGAAATTGCCGGGCAGCACTATATCCTGCGTGAACGAGCGGAAGGGATGCTTGCAGAAGATACCGCTCATCGCTATGCTTTCCGCCAATTTCTGCAGCAGGCGGGTATACCCATCCCTTCACTCTGGCTGACCCCCGGGGGGAAGCCGCCGTACAGATTGGCGAAGACTTCTTCGAGCTTGAACAGGAGGCGGATGGTGAGCGCTTCAGCACTGCAGGCTCGCGTAGCCTGCAGTGGGTCGACGCGGCCGCCGCTATGCTTGCTAGTATCCACCAGGTTTCACGGAGTTACCCCGGGCCACAACAGCGCTGGCCGTCGGAGGCGCATATTGGTGGAGTCGTGCAGGGGTATTTGAACCTGGCCCGCAGCAGGGCTGAGGAGAGCGAGATAGAGGCTCTAACAGCGGCCATCTTAAACTGGTGCGACATCTGGGAGGCAGTGCTGCCATCTGCGATGGTCTCAATCGGAGCTGTGCGCGGCTTACCGGAGTTTCATATCCATGGAGACTATCACGCCCTCAACCTGCGTTTTGACCCTCAGAATGTACGGGCTGTACTCAACTGGGAGGCATCCCGCTGGGAGAAGCGCGTTATCGAGCTGGCGTATGCGCTCTTCTATTTCAGTGCCCTGGCCTGGCAACCGAGCAGCGCCATGACTCGTCCACTGGTCAAACGGGGCTTTGACCCTGAGCGCGCTCGTCGCTTCTTAGAAGCGTACGCTGCAGTGTATCCACCCGCTCCCCAGGAAGCCTCGCTGCTGGGAGATGCTTTATTGCTGATTTCACCCATTGTCATCATGAATGGCCCCCTGGACGATCTCTTTTTTACTCCCCACGGTATCGAGGATGCCCTGATCGACGACGTGATGGAGCGCCTGGCCTGGGCGTCGACACTGCCCGCCTGGCTGGGTCGCGTGCGCCGTTCACTGGCTGAGATGTGGCGTTGATGTGCGGCGCTGTAGGATGGTCACCAGGCCACTGAAGACTCCGTAGGCCGTCTGTGATTGTGCGCAAAGGAGGGTTCGCGCATTTCAGGTCAGGCCTTCTCCGGCGTGACCTTCCTGCTGTACGACATAATGCACGGCCTGGGTATGAAGATGGCCATGGCTGATCAGGAGAATTGCCAGGATCATGATGATAAGCAGTACTATCACAACTGCGATCACGACGAGGAGTAACTTTACCTGTGTACTGAGGCGAGGCGTGTTATTAGCGGGCGGCGATGGCGGCGCATTGTTGGCAGGCGCTTTCACCTGTACCTGTGTCATGGCCTGTGCTAGGTGTAGACTGCCTGGATGAGCGGCTGCCTCGGGTTCGACGGCGACCGGATTATTATGCTGGCCTGGCTGCTGTGACTGGGGCTGGCGCCTGTTGAATGCGGCGCTGTCTGATCTGGCATCACGCGCAGGCGGCTGTTCCTGCTGTAGCACTTTATCGCCTGATACTTTTAGGGTCGCGACATTTGCCTGCATGGCGTTGATGGCGGAGCCACAACTGGGGCAGAATGAGGCCGCTTTCACAAGAGAGGCGCCGCAGCGCGGGCAGGTAGGTGTTTGTGCAGGCTGCGGCGGTGGTTGCGCAGCCGTTTGTACAGATTTGCTGCTTGCAGGGTTCGCCTGGTTCGATGTGGCCTTGGCTGCTTCGATGGTTTCATAGAGCATCGGCAGGTCGGGTTGCGTGCTATTTGGGTCGACCGGCCGCTGAGGTTGGGAGGGCTGCCAAGGCGTATCTGGTGACTGGGCATGAGGCAATGCCTCCAGCACTTTACGCAGATCGCTTCTAAATTCAGCCACAGTAGGATAACGATCTCTCTGTTTCATCTGCATTGAGCGCCTGATGATGTGGTTCAGTTGCTCAAGGAGTTCCGGCGGCAGCATTCCAAGCTGAGCCAGGTGGCGAATATGGCGCTGAGCAGGTTTTGTCGGTTTGGTGACCCCTAATCTAAACTGGCGGGCCGCCTGGTTTTCCGCACTCTCTGCGGGAGGGTTATTGGCCAGCTGTTCCTGCAGGGACGGCAGATCGGGAAGCCCCTGCTGCAGCGCCGAATTGCGATTTGAGACGCTGGGTGGTTCATGCGCGGTGAGAGCGAAATAGAGGGTAGCTCCAAGGGCGTATACATCTGACTGAGCGTTGGTGCCGGAGCCCCCTGGATATTGTTCCTGGGGAGCATAACCGGGCGTACCCTGGTGGCGGATAAAGAATAATGTACGCGACCCATCGGCCGTAGCTTTGGCATTGCCCAGGTCTACCAGGATGGCCGTGCCACTCGGCGTAATCCGGATGTTGTCGGGCTTAATATCGCGGTGAATAACCGGTGTCGACTGATTATGCAGGAAATAAACCGCGTCACACACCGAGAGAATCCAGCCTAAAACACGCATCAGCGGTATCGGCTCGTTGCGTTGGCGCGCTATGCGGATGAGGTCTGTCAGGTCGCTGCCTTCAATGTAGCTTAATACAACAAAGTAATGGCCGCGTTCGTTGAAGGCCTCGTGAAAAGCCGGCAGATTGGGGTGATGGAGCTGACTGAGCACCCGCGCTTCGTGCTGGAGCTGGGCCTGCCCACTTGCGCCGGTGACAAAATATTCTTTAATCGCAAACTGCTGGTTTGTTTTCAGATCTAACGCCAAGTACACATGACCAAAGCCTCCACTGCCCAGCACACGCTCGATGCGATAGCGTCCGTGTAAGATGGTACCAGACGGGACCGTTTCCATCATCATAGCAGGTGTCTCCCTCGTTGTATTCTGCATGCGTCTAGGCATTGGGGCGCGTTTGAAAGAGACAGTGTCACATTCCAACCACGTTGGCATACATACTCCCCCGTATTATACACTACCACATACGAAGTGGCTAGCGGTTGGGACCATTCACTTCCTGCCGCCAGGGGGCCTACAGGAGGGTTCTGGTGAGCGAAGCAGAGGCCATGTTTGCCAGCAGAAGCTGGCAGGTACTTTTGTTCTCTTCTCTAGGTGTCCTGCGGAGTTGAGGGTCTGATGTGCGGGGTGAACGGCATCAGGCGCGCCTGCGAGAGGAAGGCCCAGTCATTCTGCTTGCACACACGCAGGTACATGTATGTCTCAGCCTGCTGGACGCCATGTACTTTGTACAGCTTCTCTGTAAGGAAACTGAGCAGGTGGTCGTTATCGCGGCAGACGACCTCGGCCAGTATATCGAAGCTGCCGGTACAGAGGATGAGGTAGATCACCTCATCGAATGCGGAGATCTCCTGAGCAACTTCTAAAAGGCGATCGCCCGAAACGCGAATGCCTATCATACTGGCGAGGGAGAAGCCCAGTTTGATAGGATTGGTCACCGCCACGATCTGCATAACCTGGTTATTGATGAGGTTTGCCACGCGCTGGCGCACGCTCGCCTCGGAAATCCCTAAGTCTGCGGCGATCTTGGTAAATGGGCGTCGCCCGTCCTGTTGGAGGGCTTCGATAATGTGCTGGTCTATTTCATCTATGAGATTTTTCGTATTGTTATGCTGTTCCATATATGACCTAATTCTATCACCTCCAGCTCATAAGCGCAACCGATTGATTGTTGGACTGCGCCGGAGCCACATCCTTCATCTGTCTTTATCACACAACGTATAAAATTACCATTCTCGCATATCGGGCGTTTTGAAGATACTCTGCTCCCTCTTGAAACCAGAAGACCGGCCGATGAGAGTTATCGAAGGAAAAAGGCTGTATTCAGCCGCTAGTATGAGGAGGTTCTCATGCGACAGTCAGTCGTCACTTCCAGTTATGCCTGGCTCTGGTCATGGTTGCGAATTGATGCGCCGGAGAAGCCCTTCATAGCCAATCTTCGCGCGCGCATCTTCCTGCTATCCTTTGCGATGCTCTTCTTCGAGCTGCTCTGTATTCGCTGGATTCCTTCCTACGTGCGCTACTTGAGTTACTTCAATAATTTCATTCTGCTGGCATCGTTCCTGGGTATCGGGCTCGGTATGCTCTCTGCGCGCCGCAAGCGTTTCTGGTTTCTCCCCTTCCCCTTGATGCTGTTATTGCTGGTCATCGTTGTCGCGTTCAACCGCTTCGACCTGCAGATCAATTCGACGCAGGTACTTTATTACGGGGCCGGTGAGGCTCAGAGCGCGCAGGCAGAAAATTTTATCGTCCTGCCCATCATCTTTGGCCTGGTGGCTGCCTGTTTCATTCCCCTGGCGCGTTCATTCGGTCAGCTGTTCGCTCGGGTAGAGCCGTTGGCGGCGTACACTTTTGACATAGCTGGCAGCCTGGCCGGGATTGCATCTTTCGCCGCCATGTCCTATTTCTCTTTGCCGCCTCTTTTCTGGTTCAGCATTCTGGCGCTGCCAACCTTACTGCTCAGTTCCAGGCGTGCACTGATCGTTGTCGCCCTGGTGCTCTGTGCGGGCATGGTGGTTGTCGGGCAGCTGCAGCGCGGGGCCTACTGGTCGCCCTATTACAAGATCTTGCTTCACCCCGCGCTCCCCAGCGGGTATATTGTCGATGTAAACAACGCCGGCGGCCACCAGTCGATGATTCCCTGGCAGGATAAGGAACCCTTCTACCGGCGCCTCTATCAAATTTTCCCCGGCCATTCGTTTCATCACGCGCTGATTCTCGGTGCAGGCAGTGGCTCTGATGTCGCTACCGCGCTGGCCTATGGCGTCCGGTCGATCACCGCGGTGGAGATTGACCCCACGATTCAGCGCCTGGGCGTTCGCTACAATCCCGATCATCCCTACGCCGACCACCGCGTGCGCGTCGTGATCAACGATGGCCGCTCTTTCCTGCAGAATTCAACAGAGAAGTTTGACCTGATAATATTCGCCCTGCCTGACTCGCTGACTCTTACATCGAGCAACACGAGCCTGCGCCTCGAAAGTTTTCTGCTGACGCAAGAATCCATCGTCGCGGCTCGAGCAAGGCTGATGCCTAAGGGCCTGGTGGTGCTTTATAACTACTACCGCGAGCAGTGGCTGGTGGAGAAGCTGGCTGATATGGCTGGGCACGCCTTTAACCAGGAGCCGCTCGTCTCGACATATGGTGGCTGGGGGCGTGCCGCGGTGATTATGGTGGGGCCGCGCCTGGCGACCTTGCCTGCCGGGAGGTTTGGGCCTTATCATGAGCAGAGGCAGCGCAATGAAGGTCGCCTGAGCGTCATTGGCGAGGGCTATTTTCCGCTCACTTCACAGGCGCCGGCAACCGATGACTGGCCGTTCCTCTACCTGCGCGATCATAACTTCCCCACGCTCTACATTCTCGGCCTGGCTATGGTGGGGCTGTACGCCGTGGGAGGGATCCTGATATTCGCGCCTCGTAGAGTACTGCGGCGCTTCGACTGGCACATGTTTTTCCTGGGGGTTGCTTTTATGCTGCTTGAGGTCAAGAGCCTGACCACCTTCTCACTCCTGTTCGGCAGCACCTGGCTGGTCAATGCGCTCGTCTTTTTCGCCATCCTCAGCAGCGTGCTGCTGGCGGTGCTGGTGAACCGCAGATTTGCGCTGCGCCTGGTCTGGCCGTTCTACCTGGCGCTGTTCGCCATCCTGACCTTCAATCTGCTTCTGCCGCCGGAGGCGCTCCTGCTGCCCAATCTTGTTATGCGCTACCTCCTTGCCAGTATCCTGGCCTTTGCGCCGGTCTTTCTGGCGAACATCATCTTCACCAATGCGTTTCGTGATAGTGAGGCGGCGGATATCGCCTTTGCCTCAAATCTGCTCGGCATCATGGTGGGAGGCGCACTGGAATACTTCAGTATGTTGTTTGGTTATCGCCTGTTGCTCGTACTCGTCATGATTTTCTATGCCTGCGCTCTGCTGCTGCGCCGGCGCGGCGCGGCGCAAGTGCAGGAGTCTCGCCTCACGTCGCTGCCCCTGCATGAATGAATGAATGAATGAATGAATGAATGAATGCATGCATGCATGCATGCAGTTACCCTCTTTATCATATGCGTCTCCCAGGCCAGCTGCGGCGAGCGCCTAGCCTGGCGCTGCTGGCTCCCTGGTGGTCGCGCCACGATTTTCAGCATTGGCGGGGGGGGCCACCTGTTCGGGAGAGAAGCCGGCGGCGCGCAGCAAGTGCTCTATCATATGGGTCTGGCGTAAAATTTCTTCATCCTGTGCTGAAAGGTGAGCCATGATCTGTTCAATATCGTGATAGGTCTCAATTGTTGTTTTGTACTGCTCCTCCGACTGCAATTCCTGCTGTCTTCCCAGTAGCCCTTGCCCGACCATGATCACGATCATCAATGGCAGCTGAGGAACGGATGCCAGGCAGAGCAGCAGCGGCCATGGCAGCGGGTCAAAGTGTACGATCGTCGCGTTCGCGGCGATCCACAGGGCAATCCAGGCGACAATGAGCCAGAAGGTGGGCATGGCTGAAAACAATTTTGTCAATCGGATTGCCACCCTTTTGTTAAAGCCGGCGGCCGCCTTCTCCGCCTCAAAAATCACATTGACGTTCAGCGGCTTGTGCGGTAGGGGCACAGTGTTGAAGAGGCTGCGCCGTTGATGACGAGGCTGCTGGAAAGTCGGGTTTATTTCACCTTGCATGTTTTATCTCCTAATTACCATGACGGAGCATACGCTCGCGCCAGCACGGTTACAGCTCGAACTCCGCGCCTAGTATAAAATAACCTGCCGGGCGTGTAAATGCAAGCGACCTGGCCAGCGCCTGCCGCTTGCGCAAGAGGGAGGACCTATGTCACAATCAGGATGTCTATAGTTAGAGAGCCATATGCGCAGGGGTGAGGCGCTGCGCATATGGCTCAGGGAGCGCTGTGCGGGCAGGCGAGCCTGGGCCTTGGGTAGAAGAGCGAGCGCTACAGCCCTGGGGTCCAGCGCCCGGCGATTACTCGCCGGCGATGCCACCGGCTAAATTGGCCCCTGCTTCACCTGTACTCCGCTCGACGACCACGTCCTGATTACTCTTATCGCTGTGCCCCAGGATGTAGAAGACTATGGTGAGCAGAACGATGATAATCAACGGTATAAACTGGGTCAGCTCGTAGGTGAGCCGGCTAACTGAACCGGGAAGCGTGCCTGGCACGAGAATGAAGACGACGGCGCTGAGCGCGTATAAGAGTGGCAGCGCCGTTACGATCCACGCTACAGGCATCCCTCCGGGTACCCGATAGGTGCGCGGAACGTGGGGATACCTGTAGCGCAGGATCAGGAACGCCGGAAACATGAACAGGTAGGCGATCGTCGCCGTCGAGATGACAAAACCAAGCACCAGGGCGAAAAGGGTTGTCACGCTCCCTGAGCCGAAGCTGTTGACCAGGACCGCCGCCACCATCGCCACCGTCGCCATGATGCCGGACATGAGGTTGACGGCGATCGGCGTGCCAAATCTCCCACTGAAGCGACCAAACACCAGAGGGGCGGTGCGGTCGAGCGCTGAAATAGCATAGGTACGGTCCGCGCCCATGATCCATGTTCCTCCGCTGGAGGCCAGGGCGACGGCGAAAGCCAGCGCAACGAGCCAGCCCAGTGGCGTGGCTAAGGGCCCCAGTACGCTATCGACGGACTTGAAGGCGGATAGGAAGCCACCCACGTTCGATAGCTGGTCTTTGGGCAGCACGAGGAGGATCGTAATCAGAAAAGCGGCATAGGCAATGACCGCGGTCGCTCCCGCGCGAATGATCGAACGCGGCACATCGCGCTGCGGGTTCTCCATCTCTTCGCCTGCGCCGTTCTGAACTTCAAAGCCCTGCCATTGGAAAATCAGTATGGGTAGAATGCCACTGACGATCAGGCCGAAGTTGCCGGGAACCAGGTCGGCCGCGTTAAGGCTGCCGCCCCTGGAGTGGCCACTTGAAAGAAAGAGCAACGCCAGGATAATGAATACGCCCAGCAGGCCGAGTTTGAGATACGAGCCAAAGACCGAAATATATTTGCCAACACGCAGGGACATGATGGCGCACCAGATCGTTCCCCAGACGAAGAAAAGGGCAATGAGTATCTCGACGATGGCATCAGTTGTTACGCTCCCGCCAAATTTGTAACTCAAGCTGCCAAACCATAAGAGCTTGATCGCAGCAATGGCGCCAACTGCTAACGTACCACCCAGCCAGAGAGGATTGGAGACCCAGTAAAACATAGCGCCCAGGGCTGCATAGAAGCGCCCCCCCGCCATTTTGCACCACTCGTACATGCCGCCTTCCTGCGTAAAAGTGCTGCCGAGCTCGGCGGTCAGCAACGCATACGGTACGAGAAAAGTGATGGCGGAGATGACCAGCCACGTGAGGGCCTGCGCGCCGTTGGTTGAAAATTGACCGAGTGAATCGAGCCCGATCAGCGCGGCGAGCGTATAGAAGATCATGTCAAGGTAGTTAAACTCTTTGCGTAGTTTCTTTTTCTCCTCAAGCGCTGCCGAGCTGGTGACCTCGCGCAGATTGATGTCCATAAGGGTATCCTCCTTCTTACTTATCACATTGATGTGACAGCTATTCAAGGCACCATTAAGCGGAAACGTCTGCTGCCGGTAGAACTAAACGCACCAGGAACGCTGAGCGAAACTCCAGAGAGGCGCGTACAGACTCGAGCTGCTTCTTGTATAACTTACTGCTTCTCAAAACGACGCTGGGCGACAATAGGAGCCAGGATAGGAAGATTTTCCCTCCTGCTATTATACAACGCAGCGCAACTGAGCAGGAGCGCCTGGCTGCTTACTGCGACCAAAAAAACAGCCGCCTCCCCTCAGGGGCGGCCATGCGCGCCAGTGGACTGTCCAGGCGGCTGGTGAGCATGAAAGGAAAACTCCTATCAGCTCTGCTGCGCGGAGCCATCCGTCTGATGGTCGAGTGGCAGGGTAAACCAGAAGGTCGATCCCTGCCCCGGCTCGCTCTCGACGCCGACGTCGCCTTTGTGTCGCTTGACGATCATGTGGCTGATATGCAGCCCCAGCCCCAGGCCGATGCCCGAGCCGCTTATGACCGCGACCCCTGGAACGCGGTAGAAGCGCTCCCAGATGTGCTGCAGCTCCTCGGGTGGGAGCCCGGGCCCGTGATCGCGTACGGCGACTTTTGCCGCACCTGCCAGCACCTCAAGGCGGATAGCTACGGGCTTGTCGTCCTCAGAATACTTGAGGGCATTTGACAGATAATTACTCACAACCTGGCTCAGGCGGTCGTGGTCCGCCGCGACCACTAGCGGTCTAGTGGCGGGGAGTTCCACAGCAATTGTGCGCGTCGGGGTTACTTTCTGCTGATCTTCGACCACCTCTTGTATCAAGGCCACCAGGTCAAATGCGGTGGGCCGCAGCTCGAAGCTGCCGGTCTCGAGGCGTGAGGCATCCAGCAGATCCTGCACCAGGCGATTCTGCCGCTCAATCTGCCGGCTCGTGCGCTGCAGAGAGGCGAGCACCTGATCAAGCGCATGGCTCATTTCGCCAGGATTGTGGGCAAGGATGCGCCTGAGCTGGCGTTGTGCCAGCTGGAGGTTGCCTTTCATGCTTGTCAGGGGAGTGCGTAGCTCGTGGCTGGCGATACCGATAAACTCATCCTTGAGGCGGTTGGCGGAGGTGGCCGCCAGCTCATTTGCCCGCGCCATGGCTGTCTCTGCCAGTAATCGATCCCGCTCCATTGCCAGTGCTGTCAGCTCGGTCACCGCTCGCGTGAGCGCGACCTCCTCGGGGGTATAGGTATGATCGAGGCCGCCGTAATCGAGTGTGAGGTAGCCGAGCAGGCGGCCGCCGAGCGCCATGGGGGCGACCAGCATCTGTTTGACGCCATAGGGATTGGGTTGATCGTTGTATGGTGGCAGTGTCAGATCCAGCACGAGAACTTCGTTGGCGCGTAAGCGATCTACCAGGGAGTGGTCGGGACCAACGGAGAGATGTATTTCCTGTTGTTCCTGCTCGCGCCACCACTGCTGCTCCTGCTCGGGGGAGAGTCCCACTACCGCGAGTGGGCGCAGTAATTCCGTCTGCGGCTCCACATGTATAAAGCTCAGGCGCTGGCAGCCCAGGACCTCCCGCGTCAACTCGGCCATGCGCTGCATTACCTGCTGCGCGCGGGTGGTGGAGTTATTGGTGTCGTGATCCTCCTGATCAGAACCTCGTACAATCACCTGCGCCATTTCGAGAAGCGCTGCTAAAGCCTTGCGCGTGCGCTGCTCCAGTTTGCGGCGTTCGGTCACATCACGTGCAAGCGAGATGGCGCCTACGATCTGTCCCTGTTCGTCGTGGAGGGGGGCCCCGCTCATGTTCAGCCACAGCTCCTCTCCCTTGAACGTTGATATCAGCACATCTGCTGCGTCGGCTCCATTGATCGTCTCTCCCTCTAAAAAGCGCAGCACGGGCATCTGCTCGGGCCGGAGAGGCTTTCCCTCCGGCGACCTTGGGGCAACGTACTCTGCGCGTTCGCGGGCCGAGCCCAGCCAGCTTTCCGGCGGAATATACTTATCGAGCTGCGCGCGCGCGGCGGAGTTCAACTGGCGGATGCCGCCCTTTGCATCAAAGACTATCACCCCATCGGTCATGGCTTCGAAGAGAGTCTCCAGCTCCCTGGCGCGATCCCTGGCTTTCTGTTCCAGTTGCTTGCGCTCGCTGAGATCGAGCACAAAACTGATCCAGCGCAAGGGGGTGCGCTCAACGACGACTGCGCCGATCAGAATCGGAACGCGACTGCCGTCCTTGCGCAGGTATTCCTCATCAAAGGGCGGGCATTCTCCGCGTTGTGTGAGGTCCTTTACAGCCTGCTCATTTTTCAACTGATATTCGCGCGGCGTCATCTCCTGCCAGCGCAGCTGTCCGCTTTCCAGCTCGGAGCGCGAATAACCCACCATGTCCAGGAAGGCATCGTTGGCCTCGATGATCCGCTCCTGGTCCGCGATCAGCAGTCCGATAAGGTTGGCCTCGAAGAGCCGCTGGAAGCGGAACTCGCTGTGCTGGGCGCGCGCAAGCAACTGCGTACGCTCTTCCTCGGCCTGCTTGCGCGCGGTGATGTCAATGGCCGTCCCGGTCACGCCGGTAATTGCCCCGCTATCCTCGCGTATGGGCTCGATCGTCAGTTCCAGGATGCGCGCGCCTGCGTCGCTGGTGGTGTATACCTCTGCGCGTACACCCTGGCCGGTGGTGAGTACACGGCGCTTGAGTTCCGTCAGGTGCTCTGCTTCTTCAGGCAGCACAAAATCGAGATCTGTTTTTCCCACGATATCCAGGGAGGTAAAGGAGGACAGGGGATTACTCATCCAGGTATAGCGCAGGTTCTGGTCCTGTTGATACACCGTTATCGAAGAGTTTTTCAGCGCGACGCGCAGACGTTCTTCACTGAGCTGGAGCGCCTGTTCGGTAAGCCTGCGAGTGGTGATGTCGGTAAGCAGCCCCAGCACGCTCACACTGGCGCCGTTCTCATCGCGCACCGGGCTTGTCGCGACCTGGGTGTAGAGCGGTCGGCCATCGCGACGGCGCCAGCGGAACTCGAAATGTTCCTGCTGGCCATGCAGGTTATTTCTCATCCTGGCCCTGCCTTCAGCCCTGTCTTCTGGGTAGACGAACTCCAGGATGTTGAGTCCTGGCAGCTCTGTGGCCCGAACTCCGAGCATCTCTGCCAGGCGCTCATTGCCATAGAGCGTCTGCGCGGCGCGATCAACAAGCCAGATGCCTTCATTAGCGGTCTGTACAATGATGCGGTAGCGCTCCTCCTGCCTTGTACGTTCATCGGCCTGCAGGCGGGCGCGCTGTGCCTGACCGGCCATTACGCTGATGGCAAGTCCGATAAGCGTGTAAAGGCCGGCTGCGACGGCATCTTCAGAGCGTGCCAGGGTAAAGGAGTAATACGGAGGTAGGAGCAGGTATATCTGCAGGATGCTCCCGCTAAGGGTGGCGATGATAGCGGGTCCAGTGCCCCATCCAAGTGAAATCAGAACGACAACCAGGATGGCGAGGGCCTCGGGAAAGCGAAAAGTGGGGAATGCCCGCAAGGTAGCGGCCATCGCCAGAACTGCCAGCACCTGCCCCAGAACTGCCAGCAGATAGCCGATGAACGATGCAGAGGTCGACCAGTCATAGAAGCGCCTCCACTGGGCGCCAGCTCTGGCGTTCCACCAGCCCGGCCGCGAGGTTGAGACCGTACCTGACGGTAAGGGTGGAGATGCCAGTTGTTCACGCGCAGCGGGCTCGCTGTTATAGTCAGAGTTCTGTTGCTGTTGCATGGCTTACTCGATTTCTGCGAACTCAGTCTTGCCGGCGTTGGTAGGGGTACACGATGGCGGAGAGGCGCTTGGCAAAGGAGACGACAGTACCTTCCGGCCTGGTGAACGCCGAGACCCCCGGGTGAAGTCTGTCGTGCAGGTGCAGGCGTACGGGAAAGTAGCGACCTTCAATCCGCATAATCTCATAGCCAGAGGGTGGGGGTACGGTCTCTCCGCGTGGCGTGCGTTGTGCTTGACTCATAGCAACGGCTTCCTTCTTTGGGTCTCAAATATGACCATCAGTATTCTATGTACGTCACGTGCCAGAGGCCATTTTCGTAACAGTTGAGATGGAGTGAGGCCATAGACGGCCTTCCAACTGCGTTGCATACCAACGTCCGCTCCGCGTACCTGCGGCTTTGGCAAGTAGATTGAGCGCACAGCAGGCGGATTATTGCAGATTCCGGCCAGTATCCGGAGAGGTAGACGAACTACCTATCGCTCTTTAGATGTTTTCAATCTCCACCGGCTCAATCTGGTCGGACAGAGCAAAGTGAAAGATTTTTGCATAGAAGTAGAGCTCGGCTTCAAGCGAGCGTTTGATATTCGCCGCGCTGCGGAAGCCGTGGCCTTCGCCTTCGAACGCTATGTAGGCGACAGGTAGCGCTTTGCTGCGCAGGATGTTTACCATGCGCTCGGCCTGGCTGGGCGGCACTACTTTGTCATCCATGCCCTGGAAAAAGATGACCGGACGCGAGAGGCGCTCTGCGTTAGCGATAGGTGAACGCTGGTGATAGAGATCGACCCGCTCTGGATAAGGGCCAACAAGACCATCCAGGTAGTGTGACTCGAATTTGTGAGTGTCGGTCGCCAGGGCCTCGAGGTCGCTGACCCCGTAGTAGCTTGCGCCTACTTTAAAGATATCGCGGAACGTCAACACACTGAGCGTTGTGTAGCCGCCGGCGCTGCCACCATCGATAGCCAGTCGGTTACCGTCGACCAGTCTGCGCTCTACCAGGTACCTGGCCGCGTTGACACAGTCGTCCACGTCAACGATCCCCCAGTTGCCCTTCAGACGTTCCCGGTAGGCGCGTCCATACCCTGTGCTGCCTCCGTAGTTGACATCCACAACGGCGAAGCCGCGACTCGTCCAGAACTGAATGCTCAGGTCAAAGCTATTGCTGGTAGCCGCCGTGGGGCCGCCATGGCTCTTCACCAGGAGGGGAGGGCGTTCATCGTCCGGGGCGGCGAAATCTGGATTGCGCGGAGCATAGTAAAAAGCGAAGGCCGTCAGCCCGTTCTCGGTCGGGAACTCAATACTCTCCGCGAGAGAGAAATAAGCGCTAGCAGGCGTGGAGTTGCTGGCCGTAGCCAGGATACTCGTCCTCCCACTGGCCAGGTCGAGTTCTACAATTGAAGCAGGGACTGTGGCCGCAGCGCCCGTAAAAACAACCCGTTCGGCCGTTACCTGGACGCCACCAATGCTGGTGTACGGTAACGAGAAGGGCCTCAGGTCTCCAGTTGTCGTATTCAGACATGCCAGCTGGGCATTGCCATGATCTACGAACCAGCAGATAAGCTGATCGGGAGCGGCAAAACCATAGGTAGAAAGTCCGAAGACCCACTGGGCAACGCCGAATTCAGCCTGAGCGGGATACAGTGTCTCGACCAGGCCGTTGCGCAGGCGGTAAAGATTCCACCAGCCGGTCCTGTCGGAGATAAAATGCAAGCTGCCATCGGGTGACCAGCGGGGTTGGAAGATAGACTCGGAGAGACCGCCGGCGACGCGCTCGCTGTTAGCGGGTGTGCCATCGCTGCCTAGCTCGGCTACCCAGAGTTCCGTGCCGTCCCAGGGCATATTGGAGTGATTCCAGCTCAACCACGCCATGCGACTTCCATCAGGGCTGATGCTGGGGAAAGCATAGAAATCATTGCCCTCAACCAGTATGCGTCCTCCAGCGGGGTTTTCATCTATGTCGAGGCTGACCAGCGTATTGATCGCTGCGCCGCTTGCTGCGCTATGGTCCTCGCGTACGCAGATCAGGCGCTTGCGCGTGGCATCAGCGCTGTAGTCAGCGTAGCGATAGGCGCTCTCCGGCGTGATCGCTCGCGGCGCAAGCCCGGGATCAAGGCGATAGACGCGTTGATCGCTGAAGTTTGAAAAGTAGACGATGTCATCGCTGACGGTGTAATCACCGCCGCCATATTCATGCACGCGGGTGCGCGCGTTATACGGAGCTGGTAGCAGGTCGGTCGTCTTACCGTCAGCGCTGCATCTGACGATGACGCTGCGCCCCTTTTCGGTAGGCCTGCCTTCGATCCAATAGGTATTTCGCCCTTCGAGCCTGACCAGGCCCAGGCGTAGCGACTCACTGATGATCATATCGGAGGTGATTGGTGATTTCCAGGAGCCATAAGGAGCTAACTTTGGAGCTGACATATATCCTTCTTTCCGGCCAGAAAATACGTGGAGTGTCATGTGCAAGCAAAACGTTCTGCGCTGCCTCACACGAGGGGCTGGCATAGTATCGAATGGTGCGCGATCCTCAGATATACTATACTATACTATACCATAAACAGGTAGCTATGCGATAAAGGGGCATGTATGCCTTCTTTCCCCACTGACGAAGCGCTTGAGGGGATGCTGTATTGTGGTGGCAGTTATTGCCGGATGTTTTTCTGGCCGTTCTTTAGAAATTGTTAACCCTGTAATCTGCACAAAGTGCCTGGACGTATTGTATACAGGGCTACTATAAATATAAGGAAGGCTCGACACGAACTTTCAGAGCTGTTACTGAAAAGTTCGGGGCACTTATATCCCCATTTTCTGTGCTATATTCGCGGGAAACACCCTGTTCGGAGACGACTGTTGTCTCGTCAGGTCCTGCTCGATGTAATTATAGTGTAACCTCTGGTATTGGCAGTTGCTTGCAATTGCATCTACTTCTGAGTGCGCCTTTAACTGACCACGAGCAGACGTCGCTCGAGGAGGTACATCATGGCGACCAGGTCACGAGTGGAGGAAGTCCACATTCTCTGGATTACGGCCGGCTTGGGCTGTGATGGAGACTGTGTCTCCATCACAGCCCAAGCGAGCATTGAGGACGTTCTGCTGGGTGCCATCCCCGGTCTCCCCAAGGTTCAACTCCATAACCCCGTGCTCGCATCGTTGGCAGCCTGGGCATTTATACCAAGATCGACTTCAAGCAGCGCAAGGTTCGCCGAGCTGCTCCGAGGACTGCACAGCCGCCAGGATGTGGAGTGCCATAGCACTTCATCCATCTTCCGTGGCTACAGCCTCTTTATGCAAGGCAAGGATCCACGCGATGCTCACTTTATCACGAGTCGTATCTGCGGCATCTGCGGTGACAACCACGCGACCTGTTCCGTCTATACCCAGAATATGGCCTACGGGGTCGCTCTGGAGGATGGCGGAGATTCCGCTTATCTTCCTCTTTAGCGGCACCATTTTTTACGAAGATGGGGCGGGTAACCTGCAGATTGCTCAGATATCATGGTCGAAGGAGGGCGCCTATCGTCTTCCGCTCACCGTCTGGCAGGCCATGATCGCGCGCTACTATCCCAATAGTGCCTGTATTCGCCCGCACAAGGATGTCTTTGACCAGTTATACCAGTACAAGGCCGCGCGTGGCCTGCCTACCTGGGAGGAAGTCATCATCCAGCTTTTACAGGTGAGGAAGGAGGAGATACAGTCATGAACATAGAGCAGAAACCGCCGAACTCTTGGTGAGTGGGTTTCTCAATCCCCTCGGCGATCAAAATTGCCAGCGCTGGTCATTTGGCGTGATCTATCCACAGGAATATAGCCAGGCCAATGGCGGTGTAGAGCCCTGGACGATGCAGACGGAGTGCCTGGTGACGGGACGGGAGAATGGAGACACCTTTATTCATGCGTACGTGCGCTTCCTGCATCTATTCCTGCGCACACCCGCGCCCTGCAAGCAATGCTGAACCTGTGCCCGGCGTTGGCAGTGAGTGTGCTTATGTGGTTCCCACGGTGTGGGAGGAGGGCGTCGAACGCGAAGTATGCGCGCTAAATCTTTCTCTGCACGATCTAGTCGCCCACCCGCGCCGGGTAGAGATTGACTTTGCTGGCCAGCGGGTGGTTGCAGAGGTCGAGCAGGCCGCTGGTCCGCAAGCGGACATGCGTGCCAGAGAGAATGGCGCAAAGGTTGTGCTTGAGCAGCAGCCTATCAAGGGAGCGATCCTGCTCACAGCAAAGCGTTTAGATGCCGACCTGTACAGGCTCTGCATTCAAATTGAAAACACGACGCCTGGAACTGGGGCGGTCGCCGGTCTGCACAATGCTATTTTGCTGCACTCGTTCGCCTCCACCACACGCTTTTAGCGGCGGAGTACATGGTTCGACCACAACATCTTTCAAGAGAACCTGGTTGCTGTCGACTACTGCGAGCAGATGGTTCGCCAGACCAACCCCAGCGTGATGGATAAGGCCGAGCATACCGAGGCCCCGCACGCATTGAAGGGTTCCAGCAGGATTTCGAGGACCGTATCTATATAGTAGTAACGCTGGACGACGACCCTGGCAGGGAGCAGGTGGATGAGCGAGTTATGCCAGGTCATCGCTTTTTTTTCTTTCCCGAGGAGGTGGAGCTACTGAGGGATGTGGATATACCGTGGAGGCCGTCGTGAACGTAAGTGGTACATCTCCAGCTGAAGGCACGGCCCCTCGCATACTGATCGCGTGTATAGGTAATATCTTTCTGGGGGATGACGGCTTTGGGGTTGAGGTGGCCCAACGGTTGTTACGGCGGCAAAGCAAGCGTTACCCGCAGAGCGTGCAGGTCGTTGATTTCGGTATTCGCGGCATGGATTTAGCCTATACCTTGCTCGAGGAGTATGAAGCGCTTGTGCTGGTTGACGCGGTACCTCGCGGCGGCCGGCCTGGCACGCTCTACCTGATCGAGCCAGATGTAGTGGAGTCGAGTCCGGCGCGAGGGGGGGAGGCGGCCAGAATTGCACCGGACGCCCATAGTATGGACCCGGTGAAGGTGCTGACTTTCGCTCGCACGCTGGGTGCGCGACCTGTTCGCACCCTGCTCATCGGCTGTGAGCCGTGCATACCTGGCGATGAAGATCCTGACACGCTAATGCAGATGGGGTTAAGCGAAGCAATGCAGGCTGCAGTCGATGAGGCAATAAAGATGATCGACTCGCTGGTTGATGAGTTGCTTCAGGGTAAGTTTCGCTCAGACTAACGAAGTAGTAAAAAGAAGTTGTAAAATGTAGTAAAGAAAGAAAAGCAAGAAAAGGAGCACCCCTATGTTCAAGGTAATCGTCATAGCTCTTGCCCTGCTGCTGGGCTACGCGGTATGGCATTCACTTCCCGACATCCGGCGTTATCTGCGCATTTCGACGATGTAAGAGGATGGCCGGGCTTAGCGAGTAAGGTTATGTATGCACGAACTTTCTATTGCTCAGAGTATCGTTGATGCCGTCGAGGCACGGGCAAGCGCGTGCAAGGCCGCGCAGGTGAAGAGCGTGCGATTGCGCATTGGTGAAGCCATAGGCGTCGTAACGGACTCGTTGACCTTCTGCTTTGAGATGATTGCCAGCCTCGACCCGCTGCTAGTCGGTGCGCAGCTGGCGATTGATTTCGTGCCACATCGAGCCTTCTGTCATAACTGTGGCGTTGAATTTCCGATTGTGAACTTTGTCGCGCTCTGCCCTACCTGTGAGAAGCTGAGCAGTGAGATCGTTTCTGGCACCGAACTTCAAATTCTTGAAATGGAAATCGACGTAGGGGCGAATGTATCGCCATAGGAGTGGTCTCATGCCAAAGGTAACCATTGCACAAAACATCCTGGCGGCCAACGACAGCGTTGCCCGCGAGGTCCAGCAGCTGCTGACTGCGCGTGGCATTCGTACCATCAACATCATGAGTTCGCCTGGCGCTGGTAAGACCACCCTGCTGGAGCGGACGCTTGTACGGCTGCGAGGGCGAATTGGCATTGGCGTCATCGAGGGCGATATTGAAACCACTGCCGACGCAGAGCGCATTGAGGCGGCGGGTGCGGAGACGGTCCAGATCAATACACGGGGCGCATGTCACCTGGAGGCCCATATGATTCGCGACGCCCTCGTGAAAATGGATTTGTCAGGTATCGACCTGCTCGTCATCGAAAACATCGGCAACCTGGTCTGCCCTTCAACCTGGAACCTGGGAGAAGATATGCGGGTTGTGATCGCCAGTACAAGCGAGGGTGACGATAAGCCAGCCAAGTACCCACAGATGTTTATGCATGCACAGGTCATGCTCATCAATAAGCTTGATCTATTGCCTTTTGTGGACTATGATCTGGATAAAGTGAAACAGCAAGCGTTAGCCATCAATCCACACCTGCACATCTTCGAGTTAAGTTGTCGCAGCGGCGAGGGGCTCGATGCATGGTGTGATTGGCTGTTAACATTTGTGCGGCATGAAATGTAGCTATTGACCGTCGTAGTCGTCTAGCGAGAGGCATTACTCATGGCTTCCGTAACAGGCCAGGCAATTCAGCGACAGAGGATCATCGTGCAGGGGATTGTGCAAGGTGTAGGCTTTCGGCCCTTCGTCTATGCTCAGGCCATGCGCTATGCCCTGGTCGGCTTTGTCCTCAACGATAGCCGCGGAGTCACCATTGAGGTAGAGGGTATGCCCGCCGCACTGGCGAGCTTCCAGCAGGCATTGCGCGAAGAAGCGCCTCCCCTGGCACGCATCGACTCCATAAGCACTGAGGCGCTGCAGCCATTTCATGAAAGCGCCTTCATTATCTCACACAGTCGGGGGGGCAGCGAGCGACAGGCACTCATCTCACCCGACAGCGCAACTTGTGATGATTGTCTGCAAGAGCTCTTCAATCCTGCCGACCGTCGTTGCGGCTATCCCTTCATCAATTGTACCAACTGTGGCCCGCGCTTTACGATTGTCCAGGATGTCCCCTATGATCGTCACAAGACCACCATGCACAGCTTCGTACTCTGCCCGGCCTGCCAGGCAGAGTACGAAGACCCGCTCAACCGGCGTTTTCATGCCCAGCCCAACGCCTGTCCGACCTGTGGTCCCCGGGTTCAACTCCTCGCCTGGAAGGGCGACTCCTTCACACATCCCATTGCCAGCGCGGCGCACCAGCTTGTCGCCGGCAAAATTCTCGCCGTCAAAGGCCTGGGTGGCTATCACCTGGCCTGTGATGCTTTTAATCCCGGGGCTGTGCAGCGGCTACGACAACGCAAGCACCGTGAGGCCAAACCTTTCGCGCTGATGGTGCCGGACCTGGCGACGGCGCGCCTGCTTTGCTCGCTTGGTGATATGGAGGCCGCACTTTTGCAGTCGCACCGTCGCCCCATCGTGCTGCTGCGGCGTCTGCCCGACAGTGCTATCGCCCCGGCTGTTGCGCCAGCTTATGATACACTCGGCATAATGTTACCTTACACCCCACTGCATCATCTCCTGCTGCGCGCCTTCGCCGAGGCCGGCGCGGTGGGCCGCGTGGTGGCACTGGTTATGACCAGTGGCAATCTGAGTGATGAGCCCATCGCTTATCAGGATGATGCTGCGAAGGCGCGCCTGGCTGTTGTGGCCGATGGCATGCTGGCCTCCAACCGTGCTATCCATATGCGCTGCGATGACTCGGTCGTGCGTGTGAGTGGCGGAGGGACACAATTTCTGCGCCGTTCGCGTGGCTACGTGCCTGAACCTATCCCTCTTGCTTTCGCCGCGCCACTGCCAATTCTTGCCTGTGGCGGTCATCTGAAGAACACCTTCTGCCTGGGCAAGGGACGGCAGGCCTTCATCAGTCATCACATTGGAGATCTGGAGAAATCTTGAAACGCTCACTTCGCTACGTGAGGGTATTACGCACTTTCAGAACCTTTTTGATATTTATCCCGAGGCGGTCGCTTATGACCTGCATCCCGAATACCTGGCGACAAAATACGCGCTCGATGCCAATATACCACAGAAAATCGCTGTACAGCACCATCATGCCCATATCGCCAGCGTGCTGGCCGAGCATGGACTAACGGGGCCAGTGATAGGAGTCGCCGCCGATGGCACCGGTTATGGCAGCGATAATGCCGTATGGGGCTGTGAGATTATGGCTGCAGACCTGCTGGGCTTTGAGCGCCTGGCGCATTTGCGCTATCTGCCGCTTCCCGGCGGAGAGCAGGCGATACGTCAACCCTGGCGCATGGCGGCTGCCTACCTGGATCAGGCCTATGGTGATACTTTCCTGGAATTAGAAATTCCATTTGTGCGTCAGCTAGACCGCGCAAAGTGGCGCATATTATCTCAGATAGCGACACGTGGCATCAATAGTCCTCCCACCTCTAGCCTGGGGCGATTATTTGATGCCGTGGCCACCCTGCTGGGTCTACCTGCTGGAGAGGGCTGCAGGGGCATATCTCCGGCGTATGAGGGCCAGGCCGCGATTGAACTGGAAATACAGGCGACGGCGGCCGCGCACCTTGAAAAAGATATCTATCCTTTCGTGATCGAAGAGCAGACACCGGCATTGCTGGATGTGATGCCGCTCATACGCGCCATCGTAAGCGATATACAGCAGGGTGTAACCGTTCCACGCATCGCCTGTCGTTTCCACCGCTCCATTGCCGAGCTGCTTGCGCAGGCCTGTTTTGAGGCCTGCCGGCGCAGCGGGTTAAAGGTCGTCGCACTCAGCGGTGGCGTTTTCCAGAACAAATTGCTACTCGAACAACTGCTGGACCGCCTGGAAGCAATGGCCTTCCAGGTCTACGTAAATCGAAGTGTGCCGCCTAACGATGGTGGTTTAAGTCTTGGCCAGCTCGCGGTGGCCGCGGCGCGTCTGCGGACAAACTGAAGGAGGATAGTATGTGCCTTGGTATTCCGGGCCAGGTCCTGGAGATTGTGGACGACACAAATTCCATTGCCAAAGTAGCCGTATCTGGAGTTAAGCGCAATGTAAGTATTGCGCTCGTGCGCCCTGAGGGCATTGAGCCAGGCGATTGGGTCTTGCTTCACGTCGGTTTTGCCATGAGTAAGATCGATGAGAGGGAGGCGCATGAGACGATGAAGGCGCTGCATACAATGGGTGATGTCTTTACCGATGAACTTACAATGCTCCATGGGAGCCAGATCGAGTAATTCCTAGCAGCCGGTCTCAGCGAGAGCTAGACGCGAGAGCGTCGTTGACCGGCTGGACAAGAGGCATATTCCTAGCAGCCGGTCTCAGCGAGAGCTAGACGCGAGAGCGTCGTTGACCGGCTGGACAAGAGGCATATTCCTAGCAGCCGGTCTCAGCGAGAGCTAGACGCGAGAGCGTCGTTGACCGGCTGGACAAGAGGCAAGTATGATGGCAGAGCTGGAGAAGAGCACGCAGGGAGAACCTGACCTGATGGCGCTGGTTGGAGCACGCTTCTCGCAGAGCATGGCGGTGCCGGAGGCATTTTTCACGGCCGAGGCGAGGCGCATCGCGGAGGCTTGCTGGGCCATGGCGCGCCGCTTTCACCGGGGAGGGCGGCTGCTCGCTTTTGGGAACGGAGCCTGGGCAACCGATGCGCAGCATGTAGCGGTCGAATTTGTGCACCCGGTGATTGTGGGTAAGCGGGCGCTGCCGGCCCTGGCCTTGACCAACGATAGCGCCACTCTTAGTGGTTTGATGGCGCGGGGTGATGCCGCGCTGTCCTTTGCACGTCAACTTGGAGTGTTAGCCAGGACTCAGGATATAGCGATGGGCTTCTCACCCGATGGGCGCTGCGCCAATGTAGCCTCGGCGCTGGCGACGGCCAGGCAGATGGGGCTGCTTACGCTGGGGCTTGTGGGTGGTGATGGCGGCCAATTGCAGCAAACGCAGCTCGATTTTTGTTTCGTTGTTCGGTCACATGACCCATTCGTGATACAGGAGACCCATGAGACGCTGTATCACATTTTATGGGAATTGGTGCATATATTCTTTGCGCATGAAGGGTTATTGCGATGAGCGGCAAGGATAATCAGAGAGCGATGGATCTCGTTTCAGCGCCGCGCGACTGTGTGGCCTCTCCAACAGGTGGACAGTGCATAACCTGTTCGGACGTGGCTTTGCCTGCTACGGTGCTGCGCATCGATCAAGCGAGCGGGTTAGCAATGGTGACGATCGAGGAGACGACGGAAGAGATTGATATCACCCTTGTAGACACGGTTGCTCCAGGCGACGTCGTGCTGGTACACGGAGGCGTGGCCATTGCACTTTTGGGCGAGGCAGGCGATGAATGACGGCGAGGGATCAGAGTACGATCGGCTCTTTTATCCTTTCCTGTTTGAAGGGGGTAAGGCCAGCCTGGAGGATGTCCTGGCACAGGTGAGACACTCGACCAGCGAGAAGTGCCGCGAGGTGGTCGAGCTGCGCCGTGCTACACTTGAAGGTGCCGCCGCGCAGATCGTCGCCGCCGGCCAGGCGATGGCACGGGCCTTCGTTAACGGTGCTACCCTGCTGGCTTTTGGCAATGGAGGCAGTACCACGGATGCCCAGGATCTGGTGACCGAGCTCCTCAATCCTCCCTTTGAGCACTGCTTGTCGCTGCCAGCGATTGCGCTGACGAACGACATCGCTGTAATTACGGCCGTCGGCAACGACGTTGGTTTTGAGAATATCTTTGCACGCCAGATCATAGCCTTTGGACATAAGGGTGACATCGCCATAGGTATTTCAACGAGCGGCAATTCAACCAATGTCCTGGCAGCTCTTAAACAGGCGCGCAAGCAGGGGCTGCTGACGGTCGGGTTGACCGGCTACGATGGTGGAAAGATGGCGCGCTCGCAAGAGCTGGATATTTGCATCAATGTAGCGAGCGATCACATTCCACGTATTCAGGAAGGGCAGGCAACGATCTATCACGCTCTCCTGGAGGTTGTGTATACTATATTGAACGGGCAAGAGCAGGTGACCGGCGGGTCGGAATAAAAAAAGGAGAAGGCAGATGAGCATGAAATTTATTGACGAGTACCGCGACCCAGAGCTGGCGAAGCGTATCTCAGTCGAGATCGCGAAATTGAGTGCCGGGCAGTCCTTGAAGCTGATGGAGGTGTGTGGGGGGCATACCCACACAATCTATAAGCATGGGGTCGAGGATGTGCTACCGGGTAATATCGACCTTATTCATGGGCCTGGTTGCCCTGTCTGTGTACTGCCGATGGGCCGTATCGATGATGCTATTGCCATCGCCCGTAGCGAGGGCGTGATCTTCACGACATTCGGCGATATGATGCGCGTGCCCGGCTCAAATGGCAGCCTCCTCGATGCCAAAGCCGATGGTGCAGATGTGCGTTTTGTCTACTCGCCGCTCGACGCCTACAAGCTTGCCCGCGCAAATCCGGATCGCCAGGTGGTCTTTTTTGCCATTGGCTTTGAAACAACCGCGCCATCGACGGCGGTGACGCTCCTGCGTGTAAAGGCCGAGGGGATAAAAAATTTCTCGATTTTCTGCAATCATGTGACCATCATTCCGGCGATGAAAGCCATCCTTGACTCGCCCGATCTGCGCCTGGATGGCTTTATCGGACCGGGCCATGTCAGTATGGTCATCGGAATGCGGCCGTACAATTTCGTTGCGCGCGACCATCACAAGCCCGTGGTTATTGCCGGCTTCGAGCCACTCGATATCATCCAGTCGATCTATATGATTGTCAGGCAGATCAGTGAGGGGCGTGCGGAGATCGAGAATCAGTACACGCGCGTTGTGCGAGCGGAGGGTAATATGAAGGCTCTGCAGGCCATGGCCCAGACTATGGAGCTGCGTCCGTTCTTCGAGTGGCGTGGACTGGGCTTTATTACTTCCAGTGCCCTGAAACTGCGCGCAGAATTTGCCGATTGGGATGCCGAGTTACGCTACGAAGTGCCGGGGCTGCGAGTAGCTGACCCCAAGGCATGTCAATGTGGCGAGGTACTCAAAGGCGTCATCAAGCCCTGGGAGTGCAAGGTCTTTGGCACCGCCTGTACGCCTGAGACACCCATCGGCACCTGTATGGTTTCGCCAGAAGGGGCCTGCGCGGCTTACTTTAGTTATGGCCGTTTCTCGATGGCCTCCGAGCGTAACCGCTTGAACGTACTTCCCATGACCAGTAAGCCGGGAGGGATATAGCCATGGATGCTAGCATGAATGATAGCGAGCGTATTGGCGACGTGCTGGATAAGATCGAGCGCGCTCGGCAGGCTCGCCGTCATAAATTTTACTTGCGCGATGAGAAGATTACGCTCAGCCATGGCAGCGGTGGCAAATCTACCCACAACCTGATCGAAGGTGTCTTTGCGCCGGCCTTCTCCAACCCGCTGCTCGATGCAATGGATGACGCCGCCACATTTAGCGTTGCTGGAACGGATCAACGCCTGGCCTTCACGACCGACACCTATGTAGTCAGCCCGCTCTTCTTCCCGGGTGGAGATATTGGCAAACTGGCCGTCCACGGCACGATCAACGACCTGGCGATGGTAGGCGCGGAGCCTCTCTACCTCTCAACGGGCTTTATTCTGGAAGAGGGCTTTGCTATCGCCGACCTGCGCCGCATCGTTGCTTCGATGGCGGCGGCGGCGCGCGAGGTGGGGGTTACAATCATCACCGGGGACACCAAGGTAGTGCAACGAGGCAAGGCTGACGGCGTGTTTATCAACACTGCCGGTGTAGGCCTCGTGCGGGCCCCATGGCTGAAGCAGACACAGTTGCAGCCGGGAGACAGGGTATTGGTGAACGGCCCCATCGGCGATCATGGCGTCGCCATTATGCTAGCGCGTGAGGCGCTTGAGATCGAAACCGACGTGCAGAGCGACACTGCAGCGCTCCACTCCCTGGTAAGCGCGCTGCTCTCCGCAGGGGGTAGGTGCGTGCACTGTCTGAAGGACCCCACCCGTGGAGGTGTTGCCACGGCATTGAACGAGCTGGCTCTGAGCTCGGAGGTCTCGGTCGCGCTTGATGAGCAGGCTATCCCGGTACATCCCGAAGTGCGTGGAGCCTGTGAGATTCTCGGCCTCGATCCTTTAACTATCGCCAACGAGGGCAAGCTGCTGGCTATCGTTGCACCCGCAGTGGCTGAAGCCGTGCTCGCAGCTATGCGTGCGCATCCCCTGGGACGTGACGCGGCCATTATCGGCACCATCCAGGCTGAACCCCCGGGAATGGTCTTCCTGCGTACCGATATTGGAGGATTGCGCGTACTGGATATGCTGGTTGGAGACCCTCTGCCGCGCATTTGCTAAGCGCTATAATTCAATTTCGAAGAGAAATAGATTATACCCTGACCGCTGAACCCCACAACAATATTGATGAGTGGATCAAGGAAATCAGCGCCAAATGGGATAAACGTCGGTAAATACGCATAATGACATACCACTCCATCTTATCGCAATGCAGCCGAATGTATATGTCAATGGGGTGGAAATGCTCACGGTCTGCGCGTGGACGGCTTGTGCAACCTGCTCCAGTCGGCGGCGCTCGGTGATATCGCGATTGATCTCCAGTATAGCGTGAGGAGCGAGGCTTCCCTTGCGTGCATCCATAGAACACGCGCAATGAAAGTAACTCCCTCTGCACAGACGTCGCTCTGTGTCGGCAGGCACGCTCTTTGTGACCGCCTTGTGATACCTGGCACTTCCCATACCAGCGTCTCTTCTGTATGATGGTCCTACCTCGTTTGGTGATGGAGGTGCGAGCATGCCCGACAATGAACACATGCCTATGCGACCAGGTCAGCAGGCTTTTCCGACGATTTTGTGGTTGCAAGCGACCTGAAGATGCTCAAGCTGTTGGAAATGGCGTTGAAGACCGAGTTCGCATGTGAAGTCTTCTCTATCACCAGAGGGAGGAGTGCAATAGAGACGGCCAGACATGTCACGCCGGACCTGGTGATCATTGACGCTCACCTCCTTGACCTCAATGCACTGGAACTCTCCGACCAACTGCATAGCAGCAAAGATCTAGAAAGCATTCCCACGATTCTCATCAACATCCGTGCTGCATCATTGAGCAGACCTCAGAGGGGTCACACCATCTTACTCAGAGGACCATTCGTATTGGTCGATTTTTATGCTGCGGTGAATAGGTGCCTTGGCCGCACCTGAAGCGTGTGGTCATGCCTCTCTCGGAACACCTTTCTGCAGGCTGGTGCGTGCCAGCTCGAGAGTACTGTCTTGCCTCTCATGTCATCCAAGGATGGATCATCCTCCCTCTGTCGCGAACTGGTCGAGCAGCATGGAGGCCGTCTCTGGCTCCTTTGCAGCGGAGCCCTCTAGATGCTACGAGCTATCACCGTGATTGGTATGGACCCGTTACTTTGATGTGTATGATGAAATTAGAAGGCTTGTCCATCCCCTTTCAAGCAAAAGGAGGAAGGTTGGCTCATATCGGCTGAGGTCTTGGAGCTCTCATGTGAAGACTGTTACGTGTCACGTCATATTGCCCCTGGCAAACCAGGTTGCCAAAGATCAGCGGTGAATAGAATGAAAGGGACGAACACCATGGCAAAGATGGTAAACGAGTTGACCATGATAGAAGATGTGCATGCACGAGAAATTCTGGACTCGCGCGGCAATCCGACCATTGAGGTCGAGGTCTTGTTGAAGGGGGGTGAGCATGGCATTGCGGCTATACCCTCCGGCGCTTCAACAGGCACACACGAAGCGGTAGAGTTGCGCGATGGCGACAAGCGTCGTTATAGCGGCAAAGGCGTCCTGACCGCGGTCAAGAACGTCACAGAGAGGATCCGCGAGAAGGTCGTCGGCCTTGATGCCAGCAGACAGGTGGAGCTCGATGAAGTCATGCTCGAGCTGGATGGCACGCCGAATAAGGGGAAGCTGGGCGCCAATGCCATCCTTGGCGTCTCACTTGCCAGCGCAAAAGCCGCGGCCAACGCGTGCCAGCAGCCACTCTACCGTTACCTGGGAGGCGTGGCCGCCCGCACGCTGCCGGTACCCATGATGAATATCTTGAATGGCGGCAAACACGCCGATAACTCAACCGACATGCAGGAATATATGATTTTGCCGGTGGGCGCACAAAACTTTCATGAAGCGTTGCGTATGTCGGCCGAAGTCTATCAGAGTTTGAAGAAGGTCCTGCAGGCAAAAAACTCAACACCAATGTGGGCGACGAGGGTGGCTTTGCTCCAGCGCTCGCTTCCAACCGGGAAGCGCTCGAGCTGATCATTACTGCGATCGAGTCTGCGGGCTACAAGCCCGGCGTGGATATCTTCCTGGGTATGGATCCGGCTGCCAGTGAATTCTATGCGAATGGGAAGTACGTCCTGGCGCGCGAGGGCCGCACGCTCACTTCCAGTGAGATGGTGGATCTGTATGAGCAGTGGGTGAACGAGTATCCGCTGATTAACCTCGAGGATGGACTGGCGGAGGACGACTGGGAGGGATGGGCGCTGCTCAATCAGCGGCTGGGCAAGCGGATCCAGCTGGTGGGCGATGACATCTTCGTCACCAATCCGCAACGGCTCAAGCGCGGGATTGAGGAACACGCGGCGAACTCCATCCTCATCAAGCTGAATCAGATCGGCACCCTGACGGAAACGTTGGAGGTGATCGAGATGGCCAAGTGCGCTGCCTTTACGACGGTTGTTTCCCATCGCTCAGGCGAGACCGAGGACACCACCATCGCCGATCTTGTGGTTGCCACGAATGGTGGGCAAATCAAAACCGGGGCGCCCGCACGCAGCGAGCGGATCGCCAAATACAACCGCTTGCTCGCGATTGAGGACGAGCTTGGCGAGGAGACGGCGCGCTATGCAGGCTTTGCCGCATTTTACAGTGTACCCGCGCTGCAAGCAAAAGCGTAGATATGGGCTCTCTGTGCCCACGGGATGGGCAACGAGATTGACCTGTTTGCCATCCTTGTGGGCCTTGCAACATGCTGATCAATACTGCTTGCTTGTTAATAGTGGCATGAGGAAACAGTAGCCTGAAAAGCGGATACAGAAACCGACCAAAGGCGCCAGCAAGTCCCACGCTGCCTGCCAGGATAAGTGGTACGCCCGTCATCGTCCTCCTCCACCAGAGACGATTTCAAAGGTGGTCCTGTGCATTAATGACTGGCAGCACCTTGCGACGTGTGGCAATCATCTGTTCAATGGTTAGTTGGACTGATGTCGTCTCGCTGACCATTGCGACGTCGCGATTCATGATTTCGGCGGTAATGCGTGCTTTCCCGAAGTGCGTCTGCAGCGCTCCTGTAGGCAGTTTTTCTGGTTTGCCACGCGCCCAGCCGGCCAGACGCCTGAGAAGACCTGGACGCCCTTCTTCCTGGATGTGTGCCAGCACGTCGACATCACTGATGATGCCCGTCACGTGCTGGTCTGCATCGACGACGATCACTCGTTTGACCAGGAACGAGGCGCTTCGGTTCAGCCATCATTGAGGAAAAGCTTGACGCTTTTTCATGCGCTATGGACGCCTCGCCACAACGATGTTCTTGCTATCGTTTGCGTTTCTGCTAAGAGAACGCAAGCACCACGACGCTGATGTTGTCCTCACCACCAGCCTGATTTGCCAGCCGGATCAACTGGTTGCAAGCCGCTTGAGGCGTACTGTTCTTCACCACCACCGCCATCTGTTCCTCAGTGAGCATGTCCCACAGGCCATCACAGCAAAGCATGAGTCGGTCCCCTGCATGCACAAGGCAGGTGGTGATATCCGGGCCAAGATAGGTCTGTTTCCGCTCGCCGAGCGCACGCAGGATAATGTGCCGGGACGGTGAACTTTGCATCTGTTCAGGAGAAATTGCTCCAGCCTGTGCGAGAGCTGTGACCATCGAGTGATCAGTTGTCAGATGAGTCAATACTGGCGGTGAGGAAGATGCAGCATGCAGCAGATAGGCTCGACTATCGCCGACATGGGCAATCAAAAGGTGTGTCCCCTTCACCACCGCTGCCACACAGGTGGTAAGCATACCAGAATACTCTGGCTTGAGGGCAGCAAGTTCGAGAAGACGCGTATGAGCGGAAAAAAATGCTTGCTTCATGTGCATGGCAGGGAGATCCAAGTCAAGAAGAGGACCGTGGAGATGGGATATTTTCCCCTGGGATGGCAACATGCTTTCACCTGCATCACGGGGGGCTTTCTGCTCATAGTAATGCGTAGCGATCGTTTCGACTGCCGTCCTGCTTGCTACCTCGCCTGCTGCATGGCCACCAGCACCATCGGCAAGCAGGTAGAGCCGCCCCAGATGGGCCAGCGCTGTGTGATCTGGCGGTTCACACAAGGCAACAGTGTCTTCGTTCTGCTCTCGCACACGTCCTGTGTGCGAGCCGCTTGCCGCGTTGATAGATAGCTGGCTTGCTCGTGTTCGAGGTGAAAAGTTTTCTTGAGCCATTTCAATTCAATCTTCCTCTGAAAATGGACCACTGCCGCCCAATTGCTCTCACGCGATGGCAGCCGGTTGTAACGTCACCTGATAGCCCAGTTGCTCCAGGCGTCGGATCGTCCGGCGCTTAGACGATGCGAGGGCTTGTTCGTCGGCATGACCCGGCCCCAGTTCGCGATAGGTTTGCTGTTGCTTCAGTACGTGATAGATGATGAGCAAGATGCGGTGCGCCAGGGCCACAATGGCTTTCTGGCTGCCCAGGCGTTTCTTGAGCCGCTGGTAATAGGCCCCCAGGTAGGTATTCCTGCTGCGTGTGGCCCCATGCGCCGCCTCGATGAGCGCCTGGTGCAGCCAGCAGTTGCCCTTGCCCGCTCCGTGCAGGCCGATGGGGGCGTGACCATCAATCATGAGAAGTACTACTCATCCAGGTCACGACCACCACGGCAACCACAGCGGATGGGGAGGTCATCGCGAGCATTCAGGCGCGAGGAGCCGCACGAGACGTATTGCCTGAACAGCATTTCGTCGATGCGGGCTATGTGGCTGCCGATGTGTTAGTCGAGAGCCAGGAGCGCCATCAGGTCGATCTCCTGGGTCCTGTTCCTCCTGATGTCAGTTGGCAAGCGCAGCACTCCGAGGGGTTGGATCTCACGCACTTCCGCATTGATTGGACCACGCAGACCGCCCTCTGCCCGGCAGGATGCACGAGTCGCAGTTGGGTACTCTCCTCAAGGAATGGAGCAGTAGGCCTAAAAGACGAGGGCTGATCAGGCCGTTTTCTGTAACCCAGCCATGATGCCCTTGCCGGTCCAAAAGCCGCCACCGATGACGCCGATGGCGCATACGATTGTGAGCACGAAGACCAAAATGGCTTGCAGCGGTGTGAGCATGCCTGGGTTCACACTTTCAATGTTCAGCATCAGCACCCAGACGCCAATGCCTGCCACTATAGCCATGGCTACGAATGGAATAGACTGGAGAAAACATTCCTTACTGTTTGACATTCCTTGCTGCCTTTCTGTTGTTTGTTTCGTTTCAATCCTCACCTGGACCCGCGGGGGGAAGTGTCAGAACTGAGAACACGATGATCTTGCTCCAGCCGGTTGTTGGGATAGCGATTGCAGCGATGGGTCACCTCCTGTCCCAAGGTCTCGCAAATCGCACGCGGATAGGAATCATGCCCATCGGTCGTCACGCGTTCTGGGGCGTGGTCGCCTCCATGTCTCGCTTCTCGCTCGAGCCGCGAGTCAACCAAATTGCCATCGCGATCGATGGCGCGATAGAGATAGCACCATTTCCCTTTGACGTTGAAGTAGGTTTCATCGACGTACCAGGACCAAGTTTTCTTGCTCTGTTCCCTGGTCGTTGTTAACTTACAGTACGGGCAGTTCATAGGATCCTCCTCTGGAGATGTTTTGGATGACTTTCAGTCTATCACAAGAATGGTTCCCACACCAGATCTTCTTCTCAGTTCTGACGATTCCCTGTCTACTCCTCCAACAAAACCCTTGTCTGGGGAATGAGCATGCCGCTTCGCATCTCTTGGTCCTGTCCTATCTGGTTCCCACCCCCAGGAGCATCTCTGCGGGAACCACCAGGCCCTGTGATCCCTCAAACTGGCGCAGGGCTTGCTCGACTTCTTCCTGTAAACGCTGCTGATCTGGTTGGTTGAGCTGTTCCATCGCCTTGGTCACAATGTTATTTGGAAGTTGGAATAAGGCTTCCATGGAGGCAAAATGGAACTGAAGTGGAATGGCCTGGATGCTTACTGCCCGGAAACCAGCCTCCCTGAGTGCTTGCTCAAAGACGGCGGGTCCTGCCAGAGAAAAGGGAGTGGGAGTGGGAGAGGACGCCGTAACATATTTCGCGACAATCGCCAGCGGTATCGATAAGAGTGGATTGCGCTCTGGTGTCGACCAGACCAGTGCCGCGAGTTTTCGATCCGGCTTGAGCACTCTTCGGATCTCTTGCAACGCCTTGTGTTGCTGGAGGACGAGCATCAGACCGAGGCGACAAATGACCACATCGAAAGTCCGGTCTGCCAGGTCAAGTTGCTCAGCATTCATTACCCGCGTCATAATGGTGGTAAATCCCTCCTGCTGTGCGAGGCGCGCGGCCTCTTTGAGCATTTCTGCGGAAATGTCGGTCGCCAGAACCGTCCCTGTTGGTCCGACTTTTCGTGCGGCCAACAGGCTCTGGTCGCCTGTTCCGGCGGCAATATCGAGGACATGGTCTCCTGGACCTAGTTCCGCTGCTTCGAGCATGAGCCGGGTGGCCTCTCCAAAGAGATTCTGACGCCATTGAGCTTGCTGCGCCCAATGCGCAGCCGCATCTTCCGACTGCCATGAGAACATCTGTTGTTCGCGTTCTGTCTCTTTATACGACACAGCTTTTTTCCCTTCTTTCATTTCGGGCTACTCTTTTCAACTGATGATGGCATGCGGTGCTCCATAAGGTCGTGGCTCGGGTACCAGCCGCCCCGTTCTTGAGGGTGGAGATCGAACAAATTCCCGCCCTGGAGAAGAGAGGTCTCAGCTCCCTTCTCATGGCTTTCCACCTTTCTTGAACAGATTGTTTCGTTCTGCTCACGAGTGTCCCGTCTTTCTTCTTTGCTTGCTCAGGGTACGATATGCTGACACACACCGGGTGACGAGGTGGGGTAATCCATACAGACAGATTCAAGGAGTGGCCAGGGACAATATCAATCTGCTCTGAGCGAAAATACCACAGGCAATACCGCCGATAAGGCATACTGCACCCGTGACAAGTAGGAGATAGGCGTGTCCTTGGGATTGCAGCACGACCAGGTAGATCGTGCCGGCAGTCAGCGCCACGATGCCAAGCGACGCGATCACGCCCAGCATGATCACACTCGAAAAGGCTACCATACCACCTTTGGGCTGCGCGATCAGCGCCCCAACGATCCCTACCAGGATAGCAACAACGCTCAAGGCAATGACGATGTGCCCGTAAGTCTGGTTCGGATCCGAGCCATAGCGATCAGCCAGATAATTTAGGCCAACGATCATGCCCATCATGCCTATTGCGATCACAGCATAGCTTAGCGCTACCCTGATCTTCGACCCTACCACGACGATCCCAGCAATGCCGCCGATGAAGCCTCCTGTACCCAGGCCAAGGAAGACATAAGCGCGTTCGTGATAGTGCGCGAAGATGATCAGGACAAGTCCCACTAGTAAGGCCGCAACGCCAAAAACGGCGATAGACGCGAATGTGAGAGACTGTTTTCGTGTCAGAGAGTGATCAGATCGTTGCACAGACAGAGCCTTTCATAATACACTTTCTCATGGTGAGCAAACGGTTTGTCTATCATTTAGGTATGCTTACGTTTCCACATACATACGATTTGGGAGTCGCGGAAGTTACAGGCCACGACCGGTATTGTCAACTTATTTACTGCCATTGATGAGTTTTCACCACAACGAGAACTTTTGCGGGCTATTTCAGCAAAGAACGGGGTAAAATTGCCCGCAAAAGAGGATCTCTTCCCACTTTACGCGGAAAATAAGCCCATCATATCACTAAGTTGACAATACCGCGCACATAGTCAGCACAGGGCTCGGCGTGATGATTTTGAGAGGATAAGAGAACGCCCTGTGACGGTTTGGTGAGATTGTTAAGCTATTATCTCTCTATATGCAAGATGCATATAGAGAGATGCAGTCCTTTAGATGAGTCGATGTCCCTGTGAGAGGTGAGTCGGGAAGGAAAGAGTGTTCATAGAGATAACTGAGATGTAGATGTCTTCTACGAGGACGGAGAGGAAAGAAACGCATGAATCTGTATGGCTACGATTGGCCGCAGGGGGGGACGAAGCAGGTAGTATATGTGGATGGTCAGGGGCACGTGATAGAACTTTGTGAAGGACTTGAAGGGCCATGGCAATCCGCTGACCTGACGGTGCTCACCGCGTCTCCCCTACCCGGTGATGCCGTCCTTGCTGGCTATGTATGGTCAGCGGAGCGGACGAAGCAGGTAGCGTATGTGGATGATCAGAGCCACATCATCGAACTCTTTGTAGCAGGAGGAAGCCCGTGGCAATGGGCAGATGTCACGGCTTTGACTGGTGCGCCGCTGGCAGGCCAGAGAGGAGGGCTTGCTGGTTACGACTGGCTCAATGGACAGACCAAGCAAATCGCCTATGTGGATGGTCAAGGGCACGTGATAGAACTGTTTGTGGCCAGAGGATGCCCGTGGCAGTGGGCAGACCTCACGGCACTGACCGGAGCTCCTTCACCCGGCAGTGCGGCCCTTACTGGCTATGATTGGCCAGAAGGGGGAACGAAACAAGTAGCCTATGTGGATGATCAGGGACATGTGATCGAACTGTTTGTGGCCAGAGAAAGCCCCTGGCAGTGGGTTGACGTAACGGCGCTGACTGGGGCGCCGCTGGCAGATCAGAGCGTGCTTGCTGGCTATGCTTGGTCAGCGGGTGGGACAAAGCAGGTGGTCTATCGAGATCAGCAGAGCCACATCGTAGAATTGTTTGTAGCAGGAGGAAGCCCCTGGCAGTGGGTTGACGTAACAGCGCTCACCGGGGCTCCGCTGGCAGGCCAGGGAGGAGCGCTTGCTGGCTACGACTGGCTCAATGGGCAGACCAAGCAAATAGCCTATGCGGATGGTCAAGGGCACGTGATAGAACTGTGTGTGGCCAGAGAAAGCCCGTGGCAGTGGGCAGATGTAACAGCACTGACTGTGGCTCCTCCGCTCCATCAAAAACCTCTGACTGGCTATGCTTGGGTATGGGGTGCTGCCAAGCAAATAGCCTATGTGGATGATCAGGGGCATGTGATAGAACTGTGTGTTGGCCTGTGGGGCCAATGGGGATGTGCCAACCTCACAGCCCTGACGCGGCGAGAAGCAGGAGCGAGAACCTAGCCAATACAACGACATCCTGTGACCAGAGGGAGCGCTTGAACCACTGTGTTGCTCGCCGTGCCACTTTCTCTTCTGTGCCAGGTTCTTCAAACAGATGCGTTGCGCCTGGCACAATCACCAGCCCCTGAACCTGGTCTTTGTCTTTACTCGCAGGCACCTGCGAAAGTTCATGAGTATCACTTATCCTCATTTTGGGGTCTGTTAATATCGAGGGCCTAACAGTATGCCCTCACCCGCCGCCTACTCTACTTTGCTTTATATCTCAGGTGCGGATAGTGAGGGGTCCACATCTGTGCTGTGATTCGCCGTGCCAACTCTTCGTGGGAGGTTTGCTCGGCTACGCCCGCCTGCTGGGCCGCCAATCCAGCAGCCAAGGCCACGCGCCGTGATACTTCACGCACGTCCTCGACCATGGGATAGAGCGGCGCCGTCGACGCCTTGCGAGCGGGTGAACATTCACTGAGCGCGCGGGCAGCGGCGATGAACATCTCGTTTGTCACTCGCCGGGCTTGAGCGGCAAAGACGCCAAGCCCCATTCCTGGGAAGATGAACATGTTGTTACATTGCCCAATGGTGATCGTTTGTCCACTGTACGATACCTCGGGAAAAGGGCTGCCAGTGGCAATCAAGGCGCGCCCATCTGTCCAAGCAAGCAGGTCTGCCGGGGTAGCCTCGCTCTTGGAGGTCGGGTTGGAAAGCGGGAAGATAATTGGCCGTTCAACCTGCCTGGCCATCTCGCGCACAATGGCTTCCGTGAAAGCTCCTGCTCTGGCCGCCGTACCGATCAAGATCGTCGGGTGGACCTGCGCCACCACCTCTTGCAGCCCAATCTGCTCTGGACGTGATGTGTTCCATCCAGAGCTGCGCTCCTGAGGCTGTGCATAAGGCACTTTCTCTGCCTCCAGGTCGTTGCGCCCGGTATGCACAAGACCGTGGCTATCAATCAGCCAGATAGACCGCCCCGCCTCTTCTAACGAACGTCCTTCGTTTTCCATTGCCGCCACGATCTGTTCGGCGATGCCTGTTGCCGCCGAGCCAGCGCCCAGGATCACCACTTGTTGCTCGCTCAGCTTCGTGCCGGTCACATGTACAGCGGCGAGCAAACCGGCAAGGGTCACAGCTCCTGTTCCCTGGATATCGTCGTTGAAGGTGCACAGCTGATCCTGGTAGTGAGTGAGCAGCCGACGAGCATTCCTTTTGGCGAAATCTTCCCATTGTAACAGCACTTGAGGGAATGTACGCTTCACTGCTTGGACAAAGGCGTCAATGAAGGCTTCGTAGACTGGGCCGCGCACTCGCTCGTGATGCCATCCCAAATAGAGTGGATCATTGAGCAGTTCCTGGTTATCCGTTCCTACATCCAAGATGACAGGCAGTGTTGTGGCCGGATGGATACCCGCGCACACCGTGTACAACGCAAGCTTTCCTACTGGGATATCCATACCGCCTACGCCCAGGTCGCCTAGTCCCAGAATGCGTTCGCCATCCGTCACCACAAGAACACTGATATCTTTGGATGGTGCATGCTGAAGCAGCGTATCGATTTCATCCTTGTAGGGATAAGAGATATACAAACCGCGAGGACGGCGATAAATGTGGCTGTAGTGCTGACAGGCCAGACCGACTACTGGCGTGTAGACGATTGGACTCATCTCTCGGATGTGCTCAGAAAGCAAGCGGTAGAAGAGTATTTCATTCCGGTCATGTAGGGATGCCAGGAAGATATAACGCTCCAGGTCGTCGTCTTTACGGCGGTAGTTTTCATATGTTCGGGCTAACTGCTCTTCCAGTGGGGCGACGTGGGCTGGGAGCAGCCCCAACAGGTGAAACTCGCGCCGCTCATCTTCCGGGAAGGTACTCCCTTTGTTCAACAGAGGATGTTCAAGGAGCATTTGACCGGTGAGAGATACTTCTACAACGTCTCTGTCGATTTGATCATCATGAGCCTCAGCTTGCATTGCGTTCCTGCTCCTTTCGTTCACCTAGCTGTGTTGAATGGGCTCTCCTGTGTGTTCCTCATACCCATGGCTTTCGTCTGAGAAGGGAGCCCTTGCATCACTACGCGAGAAATCCGTCTCTCACGGGGAACAAGACCCTTATGGCTCCCCGATGGGTAGAGAGACTGCGGTTCTAGCCGTACAAGCTCGTTCCGGGTGGGGACTACACCCGCAAGTGCCCAACACCCGGAGCGAGGAGCTGCGATGCATTACTCTGTTGACGGTAGGCCGTAATGTGGCGCTAGCCTCAGCCTTCATCTCTTCGTCACTTTCTCTGATAAAATCAATGCCCTTGGCCTCTCGACCGATGGCCGTCAAGATGATGACCGCCAGAAACGCGCCAAGAGAGAACAGCGCCAGGGCCAGCCCATAGTTCGGCGAATTGGTCGTCCCTAGATTGAAGGCCACGATAGACTCAAAGGTCACGATGAACGCGGCAAACAAATTTCCAAGTTGATATGCAAAGCCTGGAAAGGTCCCACGCACATCAGTGGGCGAGAGTTCATTCAAATGCACAGGGATCACCCCCCATGCACCCTGCACCATGAATTGGAGTAAAAAGGCTCCTATCGCTAATGAGACCAGCACATTCACTGCGGGCAGCCTCACGAGTCCTGACCAGAAAGGGATCATGAAAATGCCGATCACTGCAGCGACGATGATGGCACGGCGGCGTCCCCAGCGCTGAGAGTAAAAGCCAAAGAGCGTGCCGCCGATGATCGCCCCAATATTGAAGATAATGGTAATCGTCGAGGTCGCAGAGGCGCTCAGCCCGAGTTGCTTCTGCAGGAAGGTCGGATAGACATCCTGAGTACCGTGAGAGAGACTATTAAACGCGGTCATCAGAATGATGACATAGATGAAGAGCCAGGGACGGGTTTTGATCGCATTCCAGATGCCTTGCCAGACGCTGATACCCGTTTGATTACGGAGTGCTTGCTTATGCTCCCAGACGGGCGACTCATGAACCCCCGTACGAATGAAGACCACTAGCAGCGCAGGCAGGACACCGACAACGAACAGAACACGCCAGCTCATAGCGGGGAACGCAGTAAAGAGGATGCCGTAGACAAGGGCGGCCAGCAGATAGCCAAAGGCATACCCTTGTTGCAGGATGCCAGAGAAGAGCCCTCGGGACTCGGTGGGCAGCAATTCCATGGCCATGGAGGATCCCAGTCCCCACTCCCCTCCCATGGCAATGCCGAAGAGGGCGCGCAAGAGCAGGAAGACGATGAAATTGGGGGAGAAGGCGGTGAGCAACTCGAGGATGGAGAAAGACAGGATGTCAACCATCAGAGGAATGCGCCGCCCAAAGCGATCGGCCAGGATACCAAAGATGAGAGCGCCGACAGGGCGCATCATAAGCGTCAGCGTGACGGTAAATAAGACAGCGGTAAGTCCAACGTTGAAATCTTTCGCAATACGCAGTATGACGAAGGTGACAAGGAAGTAGTCGAAGGCATCCAGCGACCAGCCCAGGAAACTGGCTATAAACGTTTTCCTTTGATCGCCAGTAAGAGAGCGCATCAAACTCCATGCACCCATGATCTGTGACTCCTTTCATGAGGGAAAAAACGTCTCATCCGGATTACAGGCTACGCGCTCCAGGTGTTGGTCAAAAAGGGGACGATCTCCATCGCTCATGTTCAAGAAAAGATAGGCCGTCCTCTGCTCGCTCAGTGGGTAAACTGAAGTCAAGGACCCTTGCAGGAACGATGAGCATCGCCATGGTTGATGCTCTTTTCCTCTTCTTGAACACGACAACACCTCATCATGAGGAAAACATAACACTATACTCCAGCGGTTCGCTCATGTTCTCGGCAGTTCGTAAGAATGTCTCCTTGCCATGGCCCGGTGTCACGTAAGCTGTCATGAAGCGCAACGCAGCAAGTAGGAGGGAGATCAGCAAAGAATTCGCGACCGCCTTTCGATACCTGAATGGTGTAACAGCTTCGAGTCCTTCAGTGATCACTGAAGGACTCGAAGCTGTGTGATCGCGAGAGAATTTTCGGACTGTCAGAGTCATGTTTACTTCTCCAACACATATGTCCCCGGCGCTGGCGTAATCGGCGGGTGCGCCGTGCCGCCCACCGGTGGTGGCGCTACCTGCTCCCCCGAGCGAGGCTCCAGCCACTCCAGCCAGTCGCCCCACCAGCTCCCCTTGTAGCTCTCAGCGCTCTCCAACCACTCGTCAGCGTTCTTCACCGGCTTGTCATTTGTCCAGTAGCCGCGGCCTTTGCTGGGGGGGCTGATGACCCCTGCAATATGACCGCTACCGCCAAGCACAAAGCGCACCTGGCCCCCGCTCAGTTGCGAGATCCGCCAAGCCGACTTCCAGGGCACGATATGATCCTGCTCTGCACCCACCGCATAGATGTCCTGGCGAATCCGGCCAAGGTCAATGGGAACGCCTTTGAGCACAATCGTTTTAGGCTTGATCAGATTATTCTCCAGGTAGGTGTTGCGCAGGTAGAACGAGTGCGCCGCACGGGTCATGCGCGTCCCATCCGCGTTCCAGTAGAGCAAGTCGAAGGCCGGTGGCTCCTTGCCCAACAAGTAGTTGTTCACTACGTTGCTCCAGATCAAGTCATTGGCACGCAACATGTTGAACATCGTCGCCATCGCACGACTATCCAGATAGCCCCGCTTCATCATTTGCTCCTCGGCATAGCTCACCTGCGGTTCATCAATGAAGACCGAGGTATCGCCAACCTCCGTGAAATCTTGCAAGGAGACGAAGAAGGTGGCAGAGTTGACCGTCTCATCCTTTTTGGCCACCAAATAGGGCAAGGCCATCGAGAGTAACGTGCCACCGATGCAGTAGCCAATGGCGTTGACCTTCGGCGAGCCGGTGATCTCTTTGATGACATCGAGCGCATTCAGCGGTCCCAACGTGAGATAGTCCTCGAAACCGATCTCTTCCATGGATGCATCAGGGTTCTTCCAACTGACGACAAAGACGGTAAAGCCGTGATCCACCAGGAACTTGAAGAGGCTATTCTGCGGCTGCATATCCAGGATGTAGTATTTGTTAATCCAGGGTGGAAGGAAGAGCAAGGGGAAGGCGTAGACCTTCTCGGTTGTTGGCGTGTACTGTATCAGTTCGATCAGCTTATTGCGGTAGATCACCTGGCCGGGCGTCAAGGCCAGGTTGCGTCCGGGGGCAAACGCCTCGGTATCGGTCATTTTGATCTTCCCGGCTTGGACATCGCGCAAGAGATGCTCCATGCCACGCGTCAGGTTCTGCCCTCCGCTCTGAATCGTCTCGTGGATCACCTGCGGATTGGTGAAGGCCAGGTTGGTGGGACTGATGGCATCCAGGAACTGGCGCAGGTAGAAGGTCAGCTTGCGCTGCTGGTGCTCATCCAGCCCCTCGACCTGAGAGGCGGTCTTGAGCAAGGTGGTGGCGGCCAGCAGGTAGCTTTGTTTGAGCGCATCGAAGGCGGGATTTTGCTGCCAGTCGGGGGCGCTGAAGCGTTTGTCGCCTTTTTCAGGAGAAACGGTCGGCTCGACATCCTTGCCTTGTCCCCAGAATTTGAGGGCAGCCGCCGTCATCATTTGTGTGTAGCTCTGGACGAAGTCAGCGTAGTTGGCCCGCGCCCGGTCAGGGTCGACTGCATCGGTCCAGATCTGCTGAAGGGCGTGGATCATCTCAGCGGGATGATGGGGAACAGTTTGCTGTACGGGTTGGCCTGCCAGAGTTGGTCAATGAGCGTGAGCCAGGAAATCATTCTCATCCTCCTGAATGTACTCGGCCGTTGTGGACATGGCCGGATTTGCTTTCATCGTGCTCTCAATCAGCTTGCTTAAAGCCTCGAAGGGATTCTGTCAGCTTGCTATTGTATCTGCCATTTGAGGTAACTCCTTTCGTTGAACCCAATCATGGATGGCTGTATGATCGATGGTATGTTCTCGCGCTCACAACAGTCCTGCCTGGTCTCGGTAACTGGAGATAATACGGTAACTATCAACGACCACATGGCTGCATGCTATTACCTTCCAAATGGGGCATATGAGTAGGCTCTGATGGTCCATAGACATCGCTCCCATAACTCCCTTGTATACTATTCCTTCTGTTCTTAAGGATATTCATGGAGCGTTATATCAAGCGTTAAATGAACCCTCTGTGTCTGGCCTTTCCGCTTCTGTCGAGTACGAGATCAGCATGGATGGGGCTGTTTTGGCTTACCAACAACCGTTTCGGAAGGGTTTCCTCAAAGAAAAGGGACGAGGTTTCACACGCTCAAGTTAACACAGAGAGAGCCTCAGGTTGCAACCTGAGGCTCTCTCTGTATCGTAGCTCCCTTGTTGGTGCTACTTTCTAGCAGTTCCCATGTTTGCATGGTTGGCCTTTTCAAAGCTCTCGAAGCTCTGTTTCGTGGCTTTCTCCACTCCCTCGAACATCTGTCTTGAGGTGGTTTCCACTCCCTCGAGCATCTGCTGATACGCAGTGAACGGAGCGCTGAAGAGGTTCATGTAGGACTCGGAGACCTTGGAATCCCCTTGCTGTCCCCATTGTTCCATCAGGGAGCGTGTATCCTCCATGTGGTTCTTGAGCAACGCAATTGTACTCTCAAAGATACGTTGGGTATACTTGAGGTTACGTGCTTGGGCGTCAGCGAGATGTTTTGCCATTGTCTGGGCAGTGTGGGCGTACTGTTCTTGTACATCACCTGCGGTGTTTGTCGTGGTTTTTGCTGTCGTTGTCATTGTGTCATGATCCTTTATAGGTGGTAAGTCAGGGCATTTCGTGCGGTCTCTGACATGTCAGATCACCGTGTTCGTCTGCCTGGCTCCTCGTCAAATCGGGCGAGGGGATGTTGAGTGGCATTGCTGAGAAAGTACAGAAGCAGAGAAGTGCCGAAGCTGTTCCTGGAAGAAGCAAGAGCGATGTCGGTGTTCTTTCCTCTTACAGAGAGTATAGCATAGTAATCACTATTTGTCAAATATATAAAAAGTTGATATTTCCATTTTAAATAAGAAGATAGACGAACGAGGGGGCCGATGATGATCCCTTGGATGCTATGGTGCAGCACAAAAAGACACGTGCAGGCCGATAGAACATTTAATATCAGAAATTAACATTCATACTTCTATACTAGAGCAAACGTGGTACTACTTGTATCGCTATGCTCGTCCAAGTTCCAATGCTCGTTGTACAGCAGGTGCGGCGAGGAAGTTCGTGCGCAGTTCCTCATCCTCCATCTTCGCTGCAAGACCCTGCACAATCGCACCAGCTCTCACAAACGTTTGGTATGCCTGCTCCATCTCTCCACGGGATGTATACGCTTCTCCGAGCGCTACCTCGATCTGCCATAGCTCGCCTGGTAGTCCGATCTCATTGGCCAGTACTGCCGCTTCTTGTAAAGATTCCAGCGTCTCGTTCGTCTCTCCATCCCACTGAGCCAATGTCGCCCGTGCCCGCAGATAGGCGAGGCGTTGCCGCCGATTAGAATTGATGTGCGCACCCAGGCGTTTCACATCCTCCCTGGCCCACTCCTCCTCGCCACCCCGAAGCAGCGCCTCTGTCTCATAGTAGCGTGTGAAGTCGATGAAGAGCAACGAAGCTTCCATGTCTTTACGTACTGCTACTGTCTCCAGAGCATACGTGTACGCGGTCTTCCAGTCACCAGCGAGGGCACGGTTCGCGCACAATCTGGAAGTTGCAAGCACTTTATATGACCTGACCGCGATTGTCTCGCTAAGGGCCAGCGACTCCATGAGTGTCTCGTGTGCTTCTTCCAGCCGCAACATCGCTTGTTGCACCGCACCTGAGACCGTGAGCATGAATAAAAGCAGGGTCGGATTGGGTAGCGTACGCGCCATCTCCACCCCTTGCTGCGTGATGCGCAGCGCCTCTTCGTAATCCCCAATCTCCAGTAATGCGTGATTTAGGTTCAGCACGCTGTATACCTGTGCCCACATGTTGTTGATCTCCAGGCTGATGTCGAGCGCGGCTCGCCCGGCGTTCACGCCTGTCAGTGGCTCGCCGCGATTGACGTGGCCTAGAGCCAGAAGACACAGGCAGAGCACTTCCATCGCCCGCTTTGTCAATAGCTCTGATGGTGGGGATCCAGCATAGATCAACTGTGCTGACAAACCTCCGGTAACACCTGCTTGATCCCCGATCGCCGCGTACAGGGTTCGGGCATCCTCGGCAAACAACACAGCCTCCTCCCAGCGGTTACCCAAAGCATAGCTCATACCAAGCGTGTATAAGCTGCGTGCGGTCAATTCTTTCAGGCCAGTCATACGTGCCCGTTCGAGGGCACGCTCGGCATGGAGCAAGGCTTGCTCCGACTTCCAGGCATGGATCGCCATCTGCGCCAGATTCCACTCCGTCTCCGCCAATGTCACTAAATCACCGCTCGCTTCGGCAACACGCCATGCCTCCTCGAGCAGCGTCTGTGCTGTAACCAGGTCGAAGGACTGCTGGGCAGCCAGAATTGCCAGGCGGTTGAGGATGGTGCTCTCCATCACCAGCTCGCCTGCCTCCCGTGCGTACGCGAGCATCGATGTATAGGCCGCCCGAGCTTTCTCCCACTCGGAGTTCAGTTCATATGCCCGCCCCAGGTGGATATAGAGATGCTCAATCTCCGGCGCAGGAAGCATGGTCAAGAGGCCAAGCCCATGGACTCGCTCAGCCATAAGATGTCGTGCCTGCTCGTAGAAGGTGAGTGCATCGCGCACAGCAAACACCTGCATGGCCTCATCGCCTGCGGCGATACACCAGTGAAAGGCTGGTTCTGCAAGTCCGGCAGCCAGGGCATGATAGGCCAATTCCACCGCAGACGCAGCTGCCGCTTGCAATGTTTGCAACGCACGGCGATGAAAGATGGAGCGCCTCGCTTCACCTGCCTCAGCATAGACGACCGCACGAATCTTCGGATGAGCGAACACATAGTTTCCAACAGCCAGGCGTCCTGTCTCTCCCCCCGCTCGCTCCAACTCAAGCAGCAGACCGCTGTGCAGTATCTCATCCATGGCTGGGAGTCCGACTTCTTCTTCGAGATCAGCCACCTGGCACAGGTGAACAAAGGTGATTCCGCGGTCGAGGACGGCTCCTGCCGCCAGAAGTGCAAAGGCATTCGGAGAGAGTCGATCCAATCGGGCGCAGATGACTTCGCGCACACTGGGGGGGAAGAATCCTCGCATCACCATTTCATGCTCCATAGCTGCTGTGAAGTCAAGTGTCCATCCTCCCTCTTCTTTTAGGCGCGAGGCGAGCGCGCCGCGCTCGATCAAGACCTTGATCGTTTCCATCAGATAGAATGGTTGTCCCTCTGTTTCCGCAAACAGCCACTGCCCGAAGCGTTCCAGGTCCGCTGCTTGTCTTCTGTCCTTCTGTCCTTCCCTCTCTAATGCTTGTAGCAGGCGCAGAATGTCTTCGGTGGTCAGCAGACTAAGCTGAAGGCGAGTCAGCGGCAAGGCTCGTTCCATGCCAGCTCGCCAATCGTCAAACTCTGGCAGCTGACCTCTTGATCCCAAAGGCAATGTTAGGAGGAGTAACACAGGCGTCCCGCTCTCCGACCAGCTTCGTGCCAGATAATGCAATACATCGAGTGAGGCGGAATCGGCCCATTGCACATCGTCGATGAACAAGACGAGTGTCGTTCGTGCTGCCAGGGCTTGTCCCAGGCGTGCTACCGCTTCGAACAACCGATTGCGTGCTACGGACTTGTCTCCAAGTGGGGCAGGCAGATCAGGATAGCGATCGCACAGTTCAGGCAGCAGGCGCGTGAGTTCGGCCAGCCAGATGTCTGAAAGCAGGTCCTCTGGAGCGTTCTCCCGCTCGATGCGCGGACGTAAGGCCTCGATGACAGGCTGATATGGCAGATGACCACCGCTTTCAAAGGCTCGGCCTTGCAAGACGTCTGCCCCCTCTACTTCTGCCCAGGTCAGAAACTCTGTTGCCAACCGCGTCTTGCCAATACCGGCCTCCCCCTCCAGGAACACGACCTGTGTCTGACCACGTTGTGCGCTATGATACACCCTGATCAAGGTACTCAACTCTGTTGTCCGTCCCAGGAGCGGGCTTTCGTTGAGTGATGCTGGAGAAAGTGCTCCAGGGGTCTTGGGTGCCTCCTTACGTTGGGGAGGGGTCACGGCTCGCATGCGGCTAGCCAGCGCCACGGTTTCTTGGGTTGGCTCAGTCTGCATGTCTGTGTAAAGCTTCGTTCGACACACGTCATACGCGTGCAAGGCCGCTGCCCGATCACCGGCTGCGAAGTGCAGGCGCATCAGACGTCTGTAGGCCTCTTCATGCAGTGGGTTGAGGACGAGCCAGCGGTTGACTGTTTCAAGAGCAGGCACCAACTCTCCTGCTTCGAATTGCAACTGGGAGAGTCGGTCGAAGACCTCATTGATGCGCACGTGCCAGTATTCGCGTTGGAATCGAGCCCAGTCGTCGAAAGCTGGGGCATCGCGGAGCGAAAAGCCCTCCAAAAACTCACCACGAGCGAGGCTGGTTGCACGTTGGAGCTGGTCGAGCAAGCTGCGATGTTCGTCTTCTGGCATGGTCAGTATCGTGTGTGTCGAGGCGCGCGCCAACCTCCAGGCCTCGTCGAGGGTATGCAGGTCAAGTTCTATCGCGGAGGTGAGATCAAGACCGAGGGTGTCGCGTTTGATGAAGAGGTGAGATACATGATCAACACCAGCACCATCTCCCAGCAGATGACGTAGATGGAGCAGACTAATACGTAGGGCTGCCCGGCCATGCATCGCATCACCTTCTGGCCAGAAAAGCTCGGAGAGGTTTTTGCGCGAATGGACACGACCTTCTACCGCCAGATAGAGAAGGAGCGCGAGCTCCTTACGCGTGGAGAACAGCAATGCCTGACCGGCATGGCGCACTTCTGGTGGACCCAGTAATGTGAAGCGTACGTCGCCCATTTAACGCTCCTTATAACGCTCTACTGTTACTATGAAGTTGAGAGATGATACATATTATGAAAGCTGACTCCATAGACAGAGAGACGGGGAGGTCAGAGAGTGTTCAATCGACCATACTATAGTACCTATTCATTATCGCACAACATACTACTCGAGTGAAAGGAGTACTCCCATGTCCAGGCAAAATAAAGTCCTGCCTGAAGAGCAGCAGGCCAAACTGATCGAGCTGTTAAACCGCCGGTTAGCTGACACCATCGATCTGCAACTACAAAGCAGACAGGCTTATTGGAATGTCAAGGGGCCGCACTTCATGGCCTTGCGCGATCTGTTCGACAAAGTCTCCCAGGGAGTGGAGGAGTATGCGAACCTGATTGCCGAGCACATTGTGCAGCTTGGCGGCATAGCTGAGGGAACAGCGCAGGCGGTCGCCAGGCGGTCTTCGCTCGACGAGTATTGGCTTTCGTCTGCCGATGGGCAAGGCCATATCAATGCGATTTCAACGACGCTCACTGCCTTTGGCAAGCATGCGCGCTATGCTAGCGAGCAGGCGATCGAACTGAGGGACACCGACACGGCTGACATCTTCACGGAGATCGCACGAGGCATCGATAAATGGCTGTGGTTCGTCGAGACGAGCCAGCAAGGAGACAGTTGAGCACAGATGGTTCATATAACGTTTCTTTAACGCATTGTATAACGCTTGGCACATACTCTTTAAGAAGAGAGGATGGCTTTCCTCCCCAGCCCAACAGAGAAGCGAAAGATTGGAGTGCGATTTATCCTTATCAGGAAAAGGCCTCTGAGGCTTCTTTCATTGATGTTCAGGCAAATAGCTTGAGTGAATACTATTCCGATTAGCTGTCTTTCAGCAAGGAGATATCAATGACAATCTCGTTAACGCAAGTGCTCATTTGGATCATAATTGCAGCTGTGGTCGGTGTTGTCGGTGAACTGCTCGCTCGTCGGCGAGCGCCTGACGGTATCGTGGGTGCGATCATTGTAGGGTTACTCGCCATTTTTCTCATCGTTGGGGTCTTCCACTTTCAAATTGCTGGTGAACCATTGATAAGCGGTGTTCCGTTGCTGAGTTCGATCATTGTCGCGGCAATCCTCGTGTTCGTCTGGAGCGGTTTTGCGTATCGTCGTGTCCAACCCTACTATTCGCGCTACTATCGGCGTGGAGGCTCCGTTCGCCGCCCACGGCGTTGCCGCTGGTTCTAGCGCTACTGATTGACAGGGGACTTGAGAGAAGCAATGGTTTCTCTTTACTCATTCAATCTTTCGCTTGTGTAGTGTTATTACACTTCGAAGTAATTTGTCACTTTGCAGCTTATGATGACATCCATTCTGAGATCAATTCCTTAGAAGGAGGACGAAATGCTCGCTTTACAACAGATACTGGCAGATGGTGTCACCATTAAACTGGGTGACAATGTATGGACATTCGGCACGAACTTTATCATTTACCTGATCGTCGCGGCGGTCGTAGGCTTAGTCGCAGAGTTTATTGTTGGTTGGCGACTGCCATTAGGCTTCATCGGGGCCATCATTGCGGCGCTCGTTGGTGTCTGGTTGCTGACAAAAGTCATCATCATCAGTGGGATTGGTGATATCAACGTGTATGGTGTTCCCATTTTCAGAGCTCTGGTTGGCGCGATTATCCTGGTGGCAATATGGCATCTCCTGACGTCCAGTCTGTGGCGTGGCCGAAGTCGTAGTTCTTATCGTCGGGGATAGTGAACTGGGACGTGGTTTCCTCAAAGGCTTACCGTGACTTCGCATTCCTGGCACTTCTTTGCTGTCCCTCAAGCAGAACAACACAGGGATGAGAAACGAAAGAAGTGGTTGTCTTGGAAGAATGATTGGCGTGTTCATATGCTTGATGTTCTCAATCACCCTCCACGTCAGTAGATGTCAATCCTGCCTAAAGAGGTCCGGTATCGCTCAGAAGGTAGTTGAAAGGAAACAGGTATGAGTAAAACTAGCCCGTCCATCTCGAGAAACGTGCAACATGCAGAACGTGGGGCGCGCAACGCTGCACTCGCCTACGGTGCTTTCCAGCTCGTGACGGGTTCGTAGAGTCTTACGAACTGCCGAGAACATGAGCGAACCATTAGTAAACAGTCTTACCCTACTCTGTTGTAATATGCGCTGATTCAGTAAAACTTTTGCTAAAGCATTTGGTAAGTGAGGACGAAATGTATGCTGTAAAAGGACGTGAGTTTGTAGCGAGTGAATGTAGTAGTGCAGTTAAAACCTCTCGAATCTCACTTCGTGGACAATTGGTTCTCAATACCCTATGGTTTGGTCTCAATGCGCAATCGTCGGCATTGTTGGCTATTGTGATACCAACGCAGATTGTGTTATTTGTATCCTCAAATCAGGTGGGGAGCGTGCAACAGGTGCTATTTCTAAGCTGGCTTCTGGTTGCAGCTTCAATCATAACACTGTTTATACCGCCTCTTGTAGGTGCGCTTTCTGATCAGACTCCCAGTCAATTTGGACGCCGTCGTCCGTATATTGTGATTGGTGGTCTGCTACTCGTGTTGAGTACACCGTTGCTAGCAAATTCCGGTAGCATGGCTATTTTTGTCTCTGGACTTGCGCTCTTACTCGTAGGGAAAAACATCTTGGTCCCAGCATATCAAAGCCTGATGCCTGATTGTGTGCCCGTTGAGCAACGCGGAGTGACTGCTGGCTTCGTGGGCGGAATGACAATTCTGGGAAACGTCGTGGGGTTAGGTTTGGCAGCGTGGCTACTTGGCGGAATAAATCAACATGCCTATAGTCTGGGCATGATCCGATCTCATGCTGGCATCTATTATATTGTGACAGCTTTTCTCGTGCTCGTGGGTGTTTTGGTGACAGTGTTCGGTGTGCATGAAATTCCTCTCTTGATACTTGGGCATGAATTGAGCAGTAAAAGGGAGAAGACACTGCTTGAGCTTACCAAGCGATACTTGGAGAATTGGGCCGAACCCTGGCGCAGCTCTAATTTCAGTATAGTGTTTCTGACCCGTGCATCCCTTATGCTTGGGTTGATGCTGTTCATGACATTCATTGAGTATTATTTTGCCCGAGTGCAACACATTGCGAACTTTGTGCTTGTTACGGGAATAGTAGCTCTGCTGGCATTGGGCGGTGCAGTCGCGAGTGGTTTTGTATCCGGTATCCTATCAGACCGTTTCAAACGGCGAGCTCCAGTCGTATGTGCGGCAACATTGTGCATGAGTCTGGCTTCACTGGCGTTTGTTCTCTTTCCAAACAATCTTATCAACTGGCTCTGGCTCTTAAGTGTGCTGTTCGGATTAGGTTACGGAGCGTATACAAGCGTCAGCTGGGCTTTGTCTATAGATGTATTACCATCACTAGCGAATGCAGGGAAAGACCTGGGGGTGTGGAATGCATCGACAACGTTGCCCACACTTCTAGCTCCACTTCTGGGCAGTGTGATTATCAATAGCGCCGCTGGAGCGGGGCAAACGGCTATGGGTTACAGGTTGGTTTTTGGAGCAGCAGCACTCTTCTTTTTACTCGCTGCAGCAGGGATGTTGTTCGTTAAGAAGTAACATAGTGCTACATTTCCCAAAGCCTACAACGAATTGAAAGCCGAAAGAACCATTCCAGAAACGTGTGAATTGCGGTAATAGAAGCATCTCAATATTATTGTTGAACAAGATCTCCGCTTTATCAAACAGCTGGTCAAGCGAGGAATGGGCTTCTTTTCTTTTCAAAGGGCTTGGAACACGCTCCAGGGATATGCAAGTATGCATATATTTCGCAAGGGAAGATGTAGGGAATAGGAAAAGGGAACATCACTCGACAGATCTCTTTCATCGCTCGCCTGTTTGGATTGGTCGCATACCAAGACTGGTCAAACGCTGAGTAATTGAGACAAGAGGAGGGTTTGTCCATCGTGCCACATGACCAACACCTGCGTTACGACGATTCCTCAGCAGACATCGTCTCCTCAAAGAGGAGTTTTTCATCATGGAGTTGCCGCAAGAATTTCCCTATGAAGAAGGTTGTGTCAAACATCTTTGGAGAGTGATTTCTTTGAGAGAGATGCCTAAACGTGTGCGTACTGATCATGACTCCAAGTAGCATGAGCAGAAGAGAGACAAGCCAGGGAAGAAGATATATGACGAACATTTCATGATTTCCTTTCTCAGGTTTGTAGACTCAAGAAAACCGCACATACCAGGCCCAGAAAGAACTCAGTAGTACATTGCGGCTGTGTGGTAAGTCAGTTTTTTTACGGTCTCTGGAAAGCCAGATCACTGTGGTCGTATTTCTGACTCCTCGTCAATCGACAGAGGGGATGTGAAGTGGCATTACTGGAGAACACAGAAGCAGGGAAGTGCCGAAGCTGTTTCTGTTAGAAGCAAGCGAGTTGTAATTTCTCTTGCCTCTCTTTATATTATATCACGATTATATAATATTTGTCAAGTATATAAAAAATCGTATTTTCATTTATAAATGAAAATACGAGTGAACTGGACTGATGAATTGACGTATGCCTCTCTGCTGTCATGAACACATTTTAGTGTGCTTCGAATGAGATCGGGCGCAGGAAATGCGTCTTGGCCGAGTAGCAAAGGCCATGCTGACCGACAGGTGTGGGCTGATCATTCGTATCACGACCTGGACACGATTGCGTGAGCAGGGACTGCTAGGTCCGCTTTGGGATCAAGTCCTTCACATGGTGAGGGAACCAATCTCAAGCCTCGCCGAACGTTCTATCACTAAGCACATCCATGTCAGCATTCGGTGTACCAGCCGCGTTTGCACGACTGATAGTCAGCACAGCGATCCTGTGGCTCCTAATCTGCTGCAACGCGATTTCACTGCCCCTGCTCCCAATCGGAAATGGTTCACGGATATGAAGGCTGTGTGGACCACCGAGGGCTAGTTGTACCTGGCGGTGGTCCTGGATGTTTATTCACGGCTCGTTGTTGGCTGGGCAATGGCCTCGCATCGAGAGGAGAGCCTGGTGGAAGCGGCTCTGTGGAAGGCACTTGGCCGACGCAAACCTGTTGAAGAGTTGATGCATCATTCAGATCGGGGGAGTCAGTAGACCAGCCAAGCCAATCAATCCGTGCTGGCTCAGTTTCCTATACAGGTGAGCATGAGTGGCAAAGATGACTGCTATGATAACTCGATGATGGAGAGCTTCTTTCGCTCGCTTAAGACCGAATGTGTGAATCACCATGTCTACGGGAGCCATGCGGAAGCCAAACTCTCGATTTTTGAGTGGACCCTCGTGTTCTATAATCGATAAAGACGTCATTTATCGTTAACATATCACAGCCCTGTTGCCTATGAACATCAGGCTCACATTTAGTAACTCCACGAAAGTAGGGGAAGATCACTTATCTTTATACCCGCACTTAAAAGAGGGCATGGCGTTATTGAAGTGAAAACTTGCCTCAAATTCGAGTCGCCATCCATTCTTTCTCCTTCTCCTTTAGGTCTTTTGGGTCTGGGGAGGAAAGCTGTACTCTATATTAAGAGTATCCAAGCAGGCTTTTTCAGAGGAAGATCAGCCGCAGATGCTGCATTTAACGCTTCTTATAACGCTTCGTGGATACACTTTATATAGAGTCAACTAGAGTACAACTTTCCTGTATGAGAGCCTCTCTTCTCCTTCCCATCGTAGACGCTGTTACACGCGGGTGAGTACGCCGGTCGAGAGCGTGGCGACGTTCGTGAAGGAAAAATGAGTGATTGGACCGTTCGTTAGACACGTCGATATGAAGCTAGAACAGAGGAACGAGAACATCCCTGTTGCCTCCCTCTCTCTTGTAAAGGAGACACCGGCCGCATCAATTGGCCGGGTATTGAAGAATTGCTCGTTTTTACTGCTCTGGTTCGCCCAACTACTTTTACAGGCGGAAATCCTGTTGGTTGGGTCTTTGGATGAGGCAATGCCATCAGTCACTCTGTCACGAAGAAAGGCTGGCACGCTCCGGCAAATGAGAGAAAGTAATAAGGTAGCATAGCTATGCAAGCCGTTCTTGAACATACAAAGAGTGCACTTCAATCTGGATCTCTTCTTGGTCCCTACCGATTGATTCATTTCGTAAAGCAAGGAGGTATGTCCACGGTCTACCTGGGATACCATATGCACACAAGAGTACACGTGGCTCTCAAAGTCGTTGATAGCTCTTGCGTCGACCTGAACATGGTGTATCGTGAAAGAGAGATCATGCAAGCCCTACAACATGAGCATATTGTTCCGTGTCTTGATGCCGGTGAAGATGGAAGATATCATTATCTGGTCATGCCCTATTTGCAAGGTGGGACACTCGAAGACATGCTCAATGGAAGTCTGCTCACACTGGATGAAGTCTGTAGTATCCTTGAACAGCTAACAAGCGCATTATCATACATTCATGCGCTGGGTCTTCTCCATCGTGATATTAAACCCGCCAATATTCTTTTTGATCAGGACAACAACCTGTATCTCACCGACTTTGGCATTGTGACATGGCTCGGTGAAAAGCCAGGATATGATGGTCATATGATGGGCACCCCTCACTATATCGCTCCGGAAATTTTAGAGGGAAACGTGGACGAGCGCAGTGAGGTGTACTCGGTGGGTATCCTTCTCTATCAGATGCTTACTGGCTCCGTGCCATTCGATGGACCAAGAGATCAGATCTATCTGGATCATTGGAAAACGCAGCCAATGGCTCCTTCCCTCCTCAATCCCTCGCTTCCTCGTCCGCTTGAGCGCGTGATACTCCGTGCATTGGAAAAGGCCTCCCGCCGTCGTTATCAGACCGTCGAAGAATTGCGGTGCGCCTTTCAGAAGGCACTTGACGCTCCACCTTTCTTCGAACGCATCTCATCGCGATGGCAGGCAACGTGTCAGAAGCTGCGCGATTGCCTCCCTCCTGAAACACCAGACTGGCAGCGAGTCGATGCACTGGCGACACCGATTTGTCGGATGGGACCACCATAGTGAGTATTTCTTTTTATCTCATCCATACGTGTACGTAACTGAAGTACCAGCAGATGAGAAAAGTACCTGTAACTGTAATCTATTGAGTAGGATTTATTCCGCGGAAAGGAAAAGACCATGCGATCCGAGAGTACCATACCCAACGAGATACGTGGAGCCAATCGGGTGACACACAACGCTGCCACCGGTACATGGATGACAGGGTTTGCACGCGTGGGTTATGCGGCAAAAGGAGTTGTCTATCTTATTATCGGATTTTTAGCGGCGAAACTGGCGATTGGCCAGGGTGGCGCAGCAACGGACCAGCGAGGCGCCCTTCATACCATTTACGACCAGCCATTCGGTAAATTTTTACTGATAGTTGTAGCCATTGGCCTACTTGCTTTTGCTCTGTGGAGCTGCATTCAAGCAATCTATGATACCGAGGGCAAAGGAAACAAAGCGAAAGGCATTATAGCGCGTATCGGCTACGCTGCTGTTGGCATTGCGTATGCAGCCCTGGCTTTCGGGGCCTATCAAATCGCTACGAGGACTGGCAGTGGTGGAAAGAGTTCGTCCACTTCAACCCAGGACGCGACGGCAAAGTTGCTCCAGCTTCCCTTTGGCGTGCCGTTGGTCGTAGTAGTGGGACTTGTAGTGCTTGGCGTTGCTTTTTACCTGTTTGCGAAAGCCTATAACGCGAAGTTTCAGAACACGCTCAACCTGGCAACGTTGAGAGCGCAGGTGAAAAAGGCTGTTATCTTCCTGGGCAGGCTGGGATATGGCGCGCTCGGTGTGGTTTTCGCTATCATCGGGTTCTTCATGATTGTAGCTGCTGTGCAGTTTAATCCACAGCAGGCGAAAGGTTTGAATACTGCGCTAAGTGAACTTTTGCAGCTGCCTTTCGGACGGGTGTTATTAGGCATTGTGGCCCTCGGGCTGATCGCATACGGCATCTATTCATTCGTGGAGGCACGTTATCGCCGCCTCGGTCGGGCGTAATCTCTACCACATGTGTGAGGGCGCACCAGGAGAAACGTGCGCTCCACTGAATGGGGCAGATAGGAGCAGGAGGCCGGGTATATCTGTGTCGCCCTTCACCTACAATACATGGCTCTCGATTCTCTTATCGTGCTACACCCATGCCATACGCAGGTGTTCGTTGCTCCAGTACAACCCGATTGAACGTCTTGAGCCGCGCACAGTTGGCACGTACGTAGCACCATTGGTTCATAGGAGGAGTAAGATGCAGAGTCAAAGAGCGTGTTTAGTGATCAATCCCAGGGATGGGCAGAACCTGGCTAAACTTCCCGCTATTCTGGCCGTGTTCTCCGCGGCTGGTTGGCAGACCGATGTTGTTCTGAAGGAGTACGGTGGTCATACGATGGAATTGGCGACCGAAGCCGCCAGAAAAGGCTATGACATCGTTATAGGCTATGGTGGTGATGGAACACTGAACCAGGTCGTCAATGGGTTGATGAATGGCAAGAAAAAAAAGAAGAGCCTCGTCGGTGTGCTCCCTGGTGGTACCGCCAACGTATGGGCGACTGAAATGAGCATTCCTTCCGATCCCGTGAAAGCGGCGCTGACACTCGTCAGCAGTGAAGCTCGTAAGGTTGATGTCGGACACGTCGAGGTCACAACGCTGACATTCCTTGCAACACCTCAAGGAAACGAGGAGCAACTCCCCATTCAGGATACTCCGGGTACAATAGCTCAGATAAGAAAGGTAAAACATTCGGCTAAAGCCAGGCATCATTTTCTGTTGATGGCCGGACTGGGAATTGACGCCGCGGTGATGGGCCAAGTCGACACAACGCTCAAACACCGCATTGGAGTTCTTTCTGTTGGCATCGCTGCCGCTGAAAAGTTACCCGAGCAGCATGCATTTTCAGTCGAGATACGCGTAACCGAGAAGGAAAGCGGGACAGAGAGCGTTTGGCAGGGTGATGCTTTGCAGGTGGTCATAGGAAATACGCGTCGCTACGCCAGCATTTTGGAAATGACATCTGAAGCCTCTATTGATGATGGGATGCTCGATGTATGTGTGGTTATGGCTGGAGATCCGCTCTCGACGATGCAGCAGATCACGTCACTCCTGGTACGGCGTAAGCCTGACAACCAGAATACCCAGTTCTTCCGCGGGGCGCATCTCTCGATTCGTATTCCTGCCTCTATTGGATTGCAACTGGATGGCAGTGCCGTGAATCTCAAAGATTACCTGAGCAAGTCAGACCGCGAAGTGCTACACTGCGCGCAAGACGCGGAACACGTTCTGGTGACGTATCGGTTCGATGCGTTGCCAGGTGTTTTACACGTTGCCATTCCTTCTACGTATGATGGGCCCCTTTTTGAGAGGTCTCACCAGGAGGAAATGCCGCAGACCTCGGAGCAACGGCATAGTGCCGGTGCTGATGAAAAGCAACCGGATACATCTTCTTCCAGCGAGCAGCAATCACATGAACAGTCCGAACTTGACCGTGGACGCAAAGTGACCGTTGTGGGTGTGGCAACGCGTTCTGAGAAGAAATGCGCGTGTATTGTCGCGGCTACTACTTCCAAGTCCAGTACCGGTGAAATCATGCCTGTTGCCATTTGTATTGACGAGTATACAGAACTCTTGAAGCGGACAGGTGAAGCGGCTGCTGCACGTGATGTACAACGCTTGCAAGAAGGCGCGGAGATCGTGGTGAGGGCAAGAAGAGCAAGCGCGAGGTAATTCATGCAACGCGTGTGGTGGTCTAAAACGGCAGAAGATGTGTTCTGATCGCATCAGAACACATGGAACGATCCAGATCACGAATAGAATGGAGTATGCTGATGCGAGCAGTGTTGATTCTTAACCCAACCTCCGGTATATCGACGGTCACTGAAAAAGATATACTCCCGGAAGAGACTGAAAAAGCCATCCTCCAGGGTTTGCAAGCTTCTGGTATTGAACCGGTAGTCTCTTACACGACCCCGGAAGAAACTGGGAAAGGATTGGTTACACGAGCAGCTGCCGAATATATTGAGCTGGTCATTGCCGTTGGGGGTGATGGAACGATTCATGCCGTTGCAAATGGGTTAGTCGGTACACAAAGTACGCTAGGCATTATTCCAACCGGTACGATGAACAATCTGGCACATAGCTTGAATATCCCTGATACTATTCCAGCAGCTTGTATAGCCATTGCCACAGGCGAGTCGAGATGAGTATGAAAGTCAATACGAGCAAAGTGGAGTAATTTGATACAAGAGAGTGTGCCAGACTATGGTAAAACACCGGACTTCGCAAAAAAAGAATAATTCTCAATCGGGCGCAGGAGAAACGGCGCTAAAAATGCACTTTCTGCCACAATGCTACAGAAAGCATCTACAGTTGAGCAGAATGTGAAGCCGATTGTGGCTGGAAGTGCAGCAGGTTGCAGCAAAAACCTCTGTCTCAGGACGCCATGCTGTTTCACGAGGAACCATTTTCCTGGCGTTCTATCTCTGGCTCTTATCAGGAGCAATTATGGTTTCATCCTCCTCTTGCTTGCTTTATTCAATTTTTCCCAGGTGATAGATCGATTACCTGCGGCACTCTCCAAAAGCAGCACAATCCCTTGATTTGCATGCTTATTATCGCTATTTCGGAACCAGGCTTTCCAAAGTAGGCATACCACTCACTCTTAGCATTGCTGGAATATTCTGGGCACTACGCTTTCGGGCTAGAAGCCATCTTTATCTTGCTTACCAGTTCCTCCAACATACTCAATTGGATTGTCAAACGCCTTATCAAGCTGTCCACGTCCAACTGCGGAGCTTGTGACAGTCACTCGCGTGATCAACGAGCCCAGTTTTCCCAGTGGCGATGTCATGCATTATATCAATTGGTTTGGATTGCTGACGTATCTCCTAGCGACGAATTGGCGATCGGGAAAGTTGCGCAATACCTTGATCGCTTTCTGTATCT
>CAWCWN010000004.1:0-927882 GCA_963799245.1 uncultured Chloroflexia bacterium | reverse complement strand
CGATCAGCGTGGTGGTGCGCAGTTGCGCCATTCCGGTGGCGTGGAAAATCTTGGGAGGGCATGAGAAAGGCTCGTGGCGACCACATTGGGAAGGGCTGCTCACGCACCTGGAGGGCAGCATTCCGCCGGACTGGCAGGTGCTGGTCCTGGCAGATCGAGGCTTGTATGCCCGCTGGTTGTTCCAGGCCATCTGCACCTGTGGCTGGCATCCGTTCTTGCGGATCAACGTGGGGGTCAAAGCGCGTGTGGTGGGAGAGGAGACCTGTGACTGGATCAGTCGATGGGTTCCCACGCCGGGAACGAGTTGGAAAGGAAGAGTGGAGTGCTTTGTGGGGAAAGCCAGCCGCCTGACCTGTACCTTGCTGATGCATTGGGAGGCAGGCTATGAGCATCCCTGGGCGGTGCTCACTGATCTGGAACCAGAGCAAGCCGAAGTGAGTTGGTATGGCATGCGTACTTGGGTGGAAACCGGCTTCAAAGACTTCAAACGCGGCCTCTGGGGCTGGCACCACAGCAAAATGCTGGAGGCCAGTCGCGTAGAACGGCTCTGGTTGGCGATGGCCGTGGCCCAGGTCTGGACGCTGAGCGTGGGTTGCCAGGCCGAGGAGGAGCAACGGGAGGAAAGACGCGGCGAGCCGCTGCCAGCCCCGCATGTTGCTTGTCGTCGGCGCAAGCGGCCAGCGGGTCAGCCGCCGCCACGCCGGTTAAGTTGTGTCGTGCGCGGACGCCTGGGGTTAGTAGCCGCGCTGTTCAACGCTGAGGTCTTGGCCTGCGGCAGGCTCTTGCCCCAAACGTGGCCTCAGACTATCACGGCTCCCAGGAAACTGCCGCGACCTTCTGAACTCCGTCAGCGGGAGCGCAAACGGGAACAGAAGCGTCGGGCACGAGCACGAGCGCGCACTGCTGCTTGACTGCGCCCAAAAACCTATACCTGAAAGCATACTACCCCCCTCCCCTTTACCTGGGCAATTAGTATCAATTCCTTACCAAACTGGCTCACGACTTTATTGACACATACTACTAACAGTTGTTGCAATAAAACCGGCACGATCGGAGATGAGAACTAGCTTGCAGAGCCATCAGAACCGTCTATAAGACGAGATTTCGTTGCAACGGGTAGTCACATAATATTAAGGAGTGGATGAGGCCGTTTCATAACTGGGAATCCTCCTCCCAAAGATGAGCTAGAACACGCTTAGGCGAACGGATGAGATCAGGGCGGCCAGTTTGCTGAGCTGCCAGCCCAACAATGACGGAAGCGGCGTAGGTTAAGGCCACCTGTGAGGCCATCTCGGACCAGCCACACAGAGGTGGACGTTGGAGATGAAAGAAGAGAAAAACGCGACCAAAGAAGCGTTCGATGGCGCTGCGTTTGCCGAGTTCTTCTTTGGTCCAGGTCGGCGGTAAGCAGGAGCGATTCTTCTGGCGTTTGGGATTCCAAGGAATAATAGCAACGGCACCCAGCACGGCATGAATCCAGGCAATGAGGCGCAGACCCCAATAGGCAGCATCCAAACGGATGATACGGGGACGGATCTGGTAAAGACGTACGGCTCCTGCTAACAAGCGCTGTGCAAAAGGAGCATCGTGTGAGTTGGCAGGAGAGAGAAGAAAGAAGAGAGGCAAGCCAGAACCACGACAGATGAGGGTGTGCACTCGGAAGCCTCGCAACAGAGGAAGAGGATGGTGGGCAGGAGCGTGTCCGAAGGCTGCGTCAGGATCACGACCTCGCCAGGCCAAGATGGGAGCACTATCAATGATGAGATCACGTGCCCCAATGAGTCGTCGTCGGAGAGCTTGCAGAACGGTGAGCACGAAGAGCGACTCGTGCAGAGGGGCTCCGGCTGCGTGGCGACGTTTGCACTGCTGGGATCTGCTGGGAATGCGAGGTTGTCCCTCTTCGTTCAATGGCAACCCACAGGCCAGGGCCAAAGCAGACCAACTCGTGAGCCAGTCGTGCATATCCTGATAGGATAAGCGCCACAAGGTACGCAATAAGCTCATCAGCAGCAAGCTCTCTTCGCTGTACGTGCGTGGTGCTCCTCCAGGACCGGCTGGCAATGGGGGAGGACAACGACGATGGGCCAGACAAACGGCCAGACGACACAACATGAGCAGATGCAACGTCGTGACTAATGTAAGAGCGTTCATGTGGAGGGCAGGACCCAGTCGAGCTTGTGCACGCTGATAGGATGGTGGTGCGACTGGTGTCTGATCTGCTAGAGCTAAAGACATCAACATGCTGACCTTCTAGATGAGGGAGCTAGCCTCGTCTAGATGTCAGCATACTTTACTCTGCCAAGTACCAGCGTGTTTTGGTATCCATTGAAGAGCTTTTTGAGGGTTAGGAAACGCCCTCGAGTGGATGTATTGTCTATCTCGCTGTGTAGTCCATTTACAAAGCCATGTTACGCTTCCCTTTCGATAGTCGTTGTGCTAGTGGGTCAACTGCCAATTGACTTGTAAAAAGAGAAGGAAAGGGGGTAAACTAAGAGAAAAAGAAGCGGAAAGGAGCCAGCGATGGGAAGACCAAGAAAAGAAGAACTCCGAGAGCTGAAGGAAGAAGAGCAGAAAGAATTGAAGCGGGTCGTGAAAGCGACGAGCGAGCGAGTAGACGCCGTCAAACGGGCCACAGCCCTGCTGGCGGTGGCAGCGGGAGCCACCTTGACGGCAGCTGGGCAGCAGGCGGGGTTGAGCCGGGAGGCAGTGGCTCAGATGGTGAGGCGCTTCAATCAGTGCGGGCTTGCCGTCTTGGAGACTGCAGCCGGCCGTGGCCGCAAGCCGACGTATACGAGCCAGCAGCGGGCACGGGTGCTGGCGGAAGTACAACGAGAGCCCGATCGCCAAGAGGACCAGACGGCGACGTGGTCACTGATGCTGCTGCGCGATGCCCTGCGCAAGACGGAGCTGCCCGAGATCGCCGCCGAAACGATCCGTCAGGTGCTGCATGAGGCGGGCTATAGCTATCAGCGCACGCGCAGTGGGTGCGCACCGGCTATGCGCTGCGGGTGCGCAAGAGCGGCACCGTGACGACCTATGACGCCGAGACGCCGGAAAAAAAAGACTGATCGAGCTGGCGTGCGAGCAGGCGGAAGCGGCGGGGATCGTGCAGTTGAATGAGGATGAGGCCGGGCCGTACCAGGCCATCCCCCAGCCCGGGGCCTCGTGGCAGCCGGAAGGCCATCCCGCGGTGCAGCCGCATGAGTACGAGCGGGAGGCACGGCCAAACTGCTGACCCTCTTTCGCCCAGCCACCGGCAAGATCCGCGCCAAAGGCGTGCTCTCGGTCACCAATGCCGTTTTGCATCCCTGGCTCACAGCGCAACTCAGCGCGGAGCTGGCCGAGATCGAGAAGGCGCACCCGGCAGAAGACCTCCCGCCGGAAGCCGAGCGTCCGCGGTGTGCCCAGTGGGAAACCTGGCTGGGCCACCCGCCGCGCACTCCCAAGCCACCCCTCCGCATCATCCTGGTGTTGGATAATCTGGCGGGGCATCTGTCGTATGACCTGGTCGGCTGGTTCTTTGAGCATGGAGTAATGCCGCTCTACACGCCGGTGGGCGGCTCCTGGCTCAACATGGCCGAGTCGGTGCAGCGCATCATTGTGCGTCGGGCGCTCTGCGGTCAGCATCCCCAGAACGCCCAAGAGGTGATCGACTGGTTGGAGCAAACCGTGAAGGGCTGGAATAAGACCCCACGCCCTTTGTGTGGAATGGCAAGCGGCGCCGACGGCGCGAACGGGCGCGCCTGCGCCGCTTAGGCGGATCGGGGGCCGCTCTTGTCAAGGGGTATTCAATTGCTAGCTGACCCACTAGTGCAAACCCAATGACTGGTACACACAGTATTCTATATTGAATGGCTGAGTTTGTCAATGCTCTAGACGTTGACGTGGGGAGAGCAACGGTCAAACAGAGGTCGGTCTTGTCCGTAGAGGTACGCAGGGATGCAGGAGTCATGCCAGATGGATATTCAGGATTTTCTGTAAAATACTTGCGACCTTGCTCATGCTTTGCCTATCGACGGTGCCTAGTTTCTTGCTGAGTCTCTGTGTTGAAATAGCCCGGATGTCCTCTGCTTTCACATAACTGTCCTGCACTAATCCGCCATTGCCCTTGTGTAAACCAACATGCGTCGGAAATCCCTTGTACTTGCTGGTGATCGGGCAGACAATCACGAGTTCTAAACCACTGGCATTAAAACTATCTGCAGATACGATTAAGGCAGGTCGTGTGCCTGCCTGTTCTCTACCAATGGTGGGGTCTAAATTAATTAACCATACTTCACCGTATTTCATCTTTTTCGTCTTCCTCCTCTAGCCCGTCGTGAAGTGTGGCTTCCCATGCCTGTCGTTCCTGTAGCTCTTCTGTCCATGTTTCAGCCTGACTTTTGGCCTGTGCCACAGACTGGTTCAGGTCGGCAAAAAATTTCTTGGTTTCATACTCCTCGAGGAGTTTATCCAGTGTATCCTGCATGGAAGCATGTTCTTGCTCGGCTACGCCTTTGAGCGTGTTATAGGCCTGGAGCGTGACCCGGATGGTCGTGGTTTTACTCATCGTCGTCTTTCTCCTCCTGTTCGTTGTAAATTTTATCATCTACAATTAAGTATACAGGAATGTAGACAATTTTGCAACAACTAGACTTTTCCTTTTTCAAAAAATACGGGGTTTGGGCGTAGAACCTAAAATTGACGCTGCTTTTGCACTATGTTATCATATATGATAACACGAACGGTATAAAGACGCGTATGAAAGAAGGTGCGAAGTAACTACTCAGGTCCCCAGGAGAAGGGGTGGACAAGGCTGGTAGACTAAGGGCATGACAGAAGAAGAAGCAAGGAAACTGGAACAAGCCTACGCAGACCTCAAAGAAGAAGCGGCTCAGAAAGATCGTCGAATAGAGGAGTTAGAAGCCCGCTTGATAGGGGCGTTGCTGCGCATCGAGGAACTCGAAAGACGACAAAGGAAAGATAGTCACAACAGTAGCAAACCGCCTTCCAGTGACGGCATGGGGCGCAAGCCTCGTGAGCAACGGAAAAAGAGTGGCAAACCATCGGGCGGGCAAACAGGTCATCAGGGCCAATCCCTCCTGCAAGTTCTGACACCCGACAGCGTCATCACGCATCGTCCCAGGCACTGTGAGCAGTGCCAGTGTGACTTGCAAGCGGAAGCAGGCAGGATCACAGAGCGCCGTCAAATCCACGATTTGCCCGACTTGCGCTTGCAGGTGCAGGAACACCACGTCGAAGAAATCTGCTGTCCAGCTTGCCAGCATCGCAATCAAGGCAGCTTTCCTGCGGGAGTAGATGCACCTGCCCAATATGGTCCTGGTGTGCAAGCCCTGGCGGTGTACCTGTCACAATTTCAGTTGTTGCCTCTGGAACGAACCTGCGAGGCGCTCACCGATCTGTGTCAGTGTCCTCTGTCGCAAGGAACGCTGGTGAACTGGATTGCACAGGCTGCTCACACGTTAGAGCCAAGCATCCAGCACCTCACAACCTTGCTGATCGCAGGCTCCTTCCTTCATGCCGATGAGACAGGAATACGCATCAAGGGACGCTTGCATTGGGTGCATGTCACTGCGACGCGCTGGCTCACGCTCTATTACTGGCACCGCAAACGAGGGCAAGAGGCATTGGAGCAGAAGGGGATCTGGCCGCGTTTTCAGGGACGAGCCATGCGCGATCGCTGGACCAGCTACGATCGCTACCCCTGCGCGCATAGCGTGTGTGGAGCCCATCTCTTACGGGATTGCTTGTTGGTGGCTGAACAGGAAAAACAGCCCTGGGCACAAGAGATGTTTGACCTGTTGCTCACGATGAGCCGAGTGGCTCAGAGCTTTCGTGCCCAAGGTGTCAAAGCGCTCCCCAAGGCGGAGCGGGAGCACTGGATCGCCCAGTATTTTGCTGTGCTGGCTTCTGGGTTTGCGGCTCATGCGGCACACGCTCCTCCTGAAACCAGCAGCGTCCCCAAGCGAGCAGGACGCAAAAAACAGGAAGCCTCGAAAAACCTACTGGATGCCCTGTTAAAGCGGGCAGAGCAGGTGCTTGGCTTCCTGGAAGACCTCTCTGTACCTTTTACCAATAACCTTGCCGAGCGGGATCTGCGCATGATCAAGGTTCAGCAAAAGATTTCCGGGACCTTTCGCAGTGCAGAAGGAGCCTCCGCCTTTTGCATCATCCGCAGCTATCTCTCCACCATGCGCAAACAAGGTCGCTCGATGCTTGGGGCTATGGCGGCAGTCTTTGCTGGGTCTCCCTTCCCTGTCGCATGGGGGACCTGAGTAGTTACGGTGCGAAGCATGAGCAAAGCTGGTGTAAAGTTTACTGACATTAGAGAGCAGCTGTTGAAGGATGAAGAGTTTCGAGCTGAATATGAGCGCTTGAAGCCCCGCTATGCTGTGATTGCTCAAATCATTGAGGTACGCACAAACCAGAACATCACACAGGAAGAACTGGCCTTACGTGTCGGTACACAAAAGTCTAATAGGCCTGTCGTTAGTTTTCGTACGAAAAGATACCACAGTGCGGTGAGGGCGCTCGATACGCCGTGTGAGAGCAGGCAGCACAAGCGCTTTTCGCCGGCATGCCTCATTGCTGCCATACGCTGTCGATGCGCTCCACACGCTGCCTGAGACAACTCTGTGGTATCTTTTCGTCAAAAAACTACCGACAGGCCGTAAATAGGTAAAAGACCTATTCCCACATTGTCAAGGGTTCTTCTTTTCATCCTCAGGGCCTGTGAATTATTGCTGAGAGACAAAGGCTCCAGAAAAGGATAAGATAGAAGGACCAATCCCTATCTTTTCCAGAAGGAGCCTTCTCCCATGTATTGTATCGCACACCGTCGTGTCCTCCCCTCTCTCACGCAAGAAAAACGGCAGAGCCTGTTGACCCAAGCGCACCTGCATACCCTTGTCGAGCTGCTGGAAGCCATCCCAGACCCCCGGGGCAAACACGGCTTACGCTATGATCTGCCGTATGTGTTGACCTGTCTGATAGCTGCACTGTTGTGCAATTGTAATAGTACCGAGGCGGTGAGCCAATGGGGCCGTGAGCACATCGACCTGCTCCAAGACCTCTTTGGTCCCCGCTTGTTTTTCACGCGAAGCCGGGTCCTTGTACCGCTGGTTGCTTCCTCAGATCAGCGCCGAGGCGGTTGAGCAGGTGCTCTCGACGTGGGTCAGGGCCACCAGTCTGGCCTCAGCCACCGATCCCCTTGCCGTCGATGGCAAAACGGTGCGAGGAGCCAGGACGGCAGGGCGAGATGCACCCCACTTGCTGTCCTGCTTCACGCACCAGAGCAAAGAAGTCTGGGCCGAGCTGGCTGTCGGCGAAAAAACGAATGAGATCCCAGAAGCCCGCAAACTGCTTCCGACTCTGCCCATTGGCGGACGGGTCTGTACCTTTGATGCTCTGCATTCCCACCGTCAGCTGTGGCGACTCCTGCGTTCGCAGCACGCCTATCCGCTTTGTGTGATCAAAGGCAACGAGCCCACACTCCAAGCCGATCTGGCTACTTACTTTGCCGATCCGCACGCTCAGTTCCTGCAAGCGGAGACGAGAGATCGACAGCGCGGGCGAGTCGAAAGGCGTGCGATCTAGGTTAGTTCTGAGATGGGCTCCTATCTTCAAGCCTGTTGGCCTGGGGTCACCCATGTTGCCCAGCTGACGCGCACTCGCACCGCAAAGGACAAGACCACGGTCGAAGTCGTCTATCTCATCGCCATCCTGCCATCTGGGTCGGATGGGCCGCAATCCCTCTTGGCACTCAGCCGCGGGCATTGGGGGATCGAAAACAGTTTACACTACGTACGCGGTGTGACCTTTGCTGAAGATCGCTCTCGCATCCGCACCGGTCACGCTCCTCAGCTTCTGGCTGCTTGTCGCAACCTCGCCTTGACCCTCATTCACCGCTCAGGATCTTCTCACATTGCCGCTTCGCGTCGCTCGTTTTCCTACCATCCCCGCAGAGCTTTCGACCTTCTGTTTGCCAGAGCCTCCCCCTAGCAATAATTCACAGGCCCTGTTTTCATCCTTTGCTTTGCTCCCACTCGTTGATATATCGGTACAGGCTCGGTCGGCTCATTTGCATGAGCTTAGCAAATTCTACGGCGGTTATTTCTTCCGTCCGCCACTGCTCATAATATTTCTGCCAGTTCTTCGGAAAAGTTCTTTCTGGTCTGCCGATTGGTTTCCCCGACCTCGTTCCGTGTGTCTGCGCTTTCGTTATGCCTTCCCGGACACGCTCCACTATCAATTCTCGTTCCATCTCTGCCACAGCTCCTAAGATGTTGACGTTTAGACTAATTTCTCGTCGTCGGAGGCCACAAGCGAGAGAAACTGTGCTCATTGGAATGCAGAAAAACCTCTCACAGCGAATTATTTGCAGGTTGGAACAACAAACTCTGTGTACCCAACCTGTAAATAATTCCACAGAGCCGTATCATTTGGTGTTTTTTACGCTCGGACATTCTTGAAGGGCCTTGGATCTCTGAGCCAAATTAGTCTAAACTCCAATAAGATGGTGAGGAGAAATTTATACATATTTCCGGACGTGCTGAAGCCGGCCTCTGAGGTACAACGGAACGGAAAAGTACGCTAAGGCGAATTGCCGTGCCAAAGAGGAGGCATTTACCAACAAAAGCGGCGTGAAGAGCAAATTCTTGCAGCATAGCAGAGGATGGAAGAGAATAGCTCATCTTTATAAGCAAGCCTGAGAAGTGCAGTCATAGCTTATCGTGCATTTTCGTTCCACTGTTCCTCGGAGGCCTATTCCAATGGCTTCCTGGATGCATATCTCATCCCTTCCGTGTTGAACAGGGTGCCAGGTGTGAGACGATCGTGTCTCGCCTGCACCGCTGACCGAAGGCACCCATGCCCGCTGGATAGTTCAGGAACGCACCGACGGTGGCTGCACTCTCAGCCAGAGCAACACTGGCTCCGCCGTGCAGGAAGCCCCAGGGTTGGCGATGGCGCGCCGTGACCGGCATCCTCATCACAACGCGCTCACGGGTTGCCTCGACCAGCCCGATCTCAAGCGTCTGGTTCAAGCCTTCCATTGGGGGTATGTTGTTTATCTGATTGTTTTCCGTGCTCATAGCTCCTCCTCCCCCTTTGGTGCGAGTGTCGCCAGGGGGAAATCGAGTGTCTCGAAAAGGGATCGGGTTGCCTGCGTGGCAGCCTCATTCAACGCCTGAGGAGCCTGGCGCCATGCAACGGTCGCCACAACCGTGCGCAATGGCCGCTCTCCTGCTGGTTGGGCGATCAGGCGTGCCACGGCGTCGGCCACCTGCTGGGGATCGGGAGGGGTCGCGGATCGGTTCTCGGCGTAAAACGCCGTCATAAACGCATTCATAGCAGTCTGATAGAGGGCAAAACGCTCAGTGTCTGCCGCGACCTGGTGGTTGGCAGAAATGGTGGTCGGAAAGGTCCCAGGCTCAATAATGGCGACGTCGATGCCAAAGGGCGCAAGTTCATAGCGATACGACTCGGTGAGTCCTTCCAGGGTAAATTTCGTCGCTCCATAGAGGCCGAGATATGGCATGGCCAGCCGTCCAGCAATGGAGCCGATTTGCAGCAACAAACCACTGCCTTGCTTGCGCATCTGGGGCAGAACCGCGCGGTTCACGCGCAAGACGCTGAAGACATTGGTCTCGAATTGCTGGCGGACTTGTTCAAGGGTGAATGCTTCCAGTGGACCACTGTACGACACCCCGGCGTTGTTGACCACCACATCAAGACGACCAGTCGTCTCGATAATCTCTGCAATGGCCCGCTCCACCGAGGAGTCATCCGTGACATCAATTTCGACGATCAGCAAGGCAAGCCGTTCTCGTTCCGCGAGCGCACGTAGTTCTTCTACCGCAGGAGCATTCTTGCCTGTTGCCGCACGCATGCCCGCGAAAACAATATATCCCTGACGCGCCAGGGTCTCAACCATCAGACGGCCAAAGCCACTGGTACTCCCAGTGACAAGAATAGTTTGCTCCATTCTTGTAGGAGTAGTCTCGGCACGCTCTGGCTGTGTCCTCTTCTCTTGTTGTGTCATTCTCTCGTCCTTTCTTTCTGTGAAAAGCGTGTAATCTCTTTGAGGAGGGCTACCAGTTCCTCCCCTTTGTTGGATTTGGCCTGCAAGACGCTACGTACCAGGATCATGATTTCATCTCCTTCTTGTTTGGAAGAACGCCGGGCAAGCTTGTGCTTGTCCGCTCGAGCACCGTGGAAGGTCACCGTCATCTGCCCGCTTCCTCTCCTTCCCTTGACAAGATACCATGCACGACAAACTCAAGGAGCGGTAGAACCATAGAGGCCTGTCGGTGTATTCCTGACAGGCCTCTAGCGAGATGCAGCGGTTTTTCTGGTACCATCCCCTCCTCGTTACCAGGCCCAATACATACATTGGTGACACCAGGGGCAAGATAGCAATATTGCTGAATGAGAAAGGACCAACCAGCTAAAGAATTGAGAGAGCTCCCACTGCGAGCAGGGTACTCGAACAAGACGAAAGCCGCCACCACCTTCGCTTACACACCAGCGCGTCCAAGAGCTGAACGAAGATCATCCTCACTGGGGGTGAGGTAGATGCCAGTGGTCGAGAGCCGACTATGCCCCAGCATATGTTGCACTTCCGGTAACTGTGCTCCATGCTCGAGCATCCGACGAGCCAGGCTATGCCGCAGCATGTGGGGAGTCACACGTTCTAGTCGTTGCGCTAAGTCCTCAAGCTCCTCGCTCCGTTTGATAGCTCGTTCACGTTGAGCTTCAGCACGCAGGTGGTGCGCAGCACGTTGCCCTAGCTGGTGCACGGTTCGTTGCGCGACCCGCTGGGTGATGCCTGGGGTAGTCGGTTGCCCCTTCCTGGTAACATCGATCCCGACCAACAGCCTCCCCCGTTCCTGGTCACTGCCAAGAGCAGGCCAGCCCATTGGGCAACGAACGCTCCCCAGATAGCGGCCCAGCAGACGTGCGGCAAGGCAGGGAACGCGGCGTGCTTTCCCTGCCTTGCCGCTCCGGATCGTAATGGTTTCCCCTGCCAGGTCAAGATCACGCAGCTGCAGGTCACACACCTCTTGAACACGCAGCCCTGCATTGGGGTAGAGCTACGTAAGCTGTCATCAGCCGCAAAGTAGCTCGACTCAGGGATGTTTTGACCCATCGGGCATGGTTGCGCCTTTGAGTGATTTGGCTACCTTCTCTAGTTCTTCAATAGTGATGCCAGTAGCGCCTTTCAGGTTGGCTCCGCTCAGGTCGTATCCGCTCAGGTCTGATCCACTCAGGTCGGCTCCGTTCAGGCTGGCTCTGCTCAGGTCAGCGTCACGCAGGTCAGCGGAGCTCAGGTCGGCTCCGCTCAGGTCGGCTCCGTTCAGGTGGGCTCCGACTATGTAGGCTCCGCTCAGGTTGGCGGAGCTCAGGTCGACTTCGCGCAGGTCAGCAAGGCTCAGGTCGACTTCGCGCAAGTCGGCTCCGCTCAAATTCACAATGTTGTTCTTGTCTTTATATATAAGACCTGCATCAAACAAGAAGAGAAGCACACTTCTCTTCCGCTCTTCGTCTAAGCGATGGAGTACCGTTAACGTCCGCACACGAGCTATCTTCCGTACCTCTTCATTTTCTGCTGAGTCACGCAACTGTTTTTCAAGCAGGAGTTCCGACATTCTGTCGATGTACGCTTGTAATGCGGTTTCACGCTGATTATCCTTATTTTCTGCATCGCTCACTTTGGCTTGTTGCCTCGTAAACCATATCGTTCCTAGACCGACCGCAGCCGGAATAGCGAGCACGCCAAGAAGATTGAGCCAATCCCATAAAGACTTTGATGGTTGCGACACGATAGCCGTGTAGTCTACTTTGGAGGTGCTTGTAGGCGTACCTCTTGTAATAGTGATTTGACTAGTCCCACTATTGAAACCTGTCCAGTCCCAATGGAAAAAGTATCCACCGATAAAGGCTACGAGCAGTATAATCCCTAACAAACCTACTCCAAGAATGATAGCCGATCTCACTGGATGTTGTTGTATTTTCTGCCACCCTGTACCAAACTTTGAGGCCATTATAGTTCCTCATTTCTGCTAGAAATGGAACTTCATCCTTTTTGCTCTATTGTATCCCCGAGAAAAATGGGCGAGAAGCGACACTTTTTTTTGCCGAAAGAGTTCCGACACTGCCCAAAGGCGGAACATGTTACTTTGCGGCTGGTAGCAGCTTACGTAGCTCTATGCCAATAAGCACGAGAGAGCCGCTTGCAGCACCCTTTTTATTCCAGACAATATTGCCCACCAGGGTCAATGATCATTTGACCAGGTTTCGAAATGAAACACACTGCTGTCCTGGCTACTAGCGTCATCCGCTCACCACATTGGACATTTTTTGGGGAACCTTTCCATGTCTTCCCTCTTGCGGACGAGCCAGAGGTTGAGGAGTCAAATGAGCCACTACCACGCGCCTGTTGAGATCGCTTGACATAGTCTCTGTGAGAAGCAAGAGGAATGTCCTCCTTCAGCCCACCCCGCTCGGATGATCATCATGAGAGGAGTTCCATAAATCTGCTTGCTCGTGTTTCCTTCGTCTACGAGGCATCTGCCGCTTGACAATGTGGACACCGCCCACTTGCTCCAGTTCGTCATAGGCGCGGCGAATCTGCGCTGGTGGTATTCCTAATCGCTCGCTCACCGTCTTGATATCGTAGACCACAGGCGTTCTCTCCTCAGGAAGTTGGCCAGATGCCTCCTTCAAGGCCTGCGTATAGATGAGGTCCATGGCGACCGCCCGCAAGGTGAGATCTTTGTTAGGGCTGGCAAGCATGCCGGTCAAGATCTGCAGCAGACGACGATACTCCAGGCACGCTTGCACCATCTTGTCGGGTGGCAACTGCTTCAGCTCTTCCGGCGTCAGGTGGAGGGAATGGTATGCGCTGCTTGTCTCAGGTTGTGGATCAGATCCGGCCATACTCAGACTCCTTAACTTGTAGACGGTTTCTTCACTATTGCACACACGATCATATCGCTCCGCTTCAAAGAAGAAGGGTGTGAACCATACATTGGATCACGACAGAGTAAACCCACCTGTTCTTTGTGCGCTGCGAATATGTCTCTCTTCAGAACGCAATCACCCTCTTCCAGCTCGACAGAAAGCCGTTATCTCGTTTTTCGGAGCGAAAAGAAGAAATTCTCACTCATTTCCCTTCTTTGCCCTGACACATCATTGACATCTTCTTTCGCTCTTGAGTATACTCTCTATAAGAAGAACGGACGTTCTAGTATGCTTCGTATTGTCTCAACCGGATACCGCGTATCCGTTCTGCAGGGTGAAGGTGTTGTACATGGGATGGGGAGATACTGTATGGATGGACCCCCAGGGCACATGGCCGCGAGCTTTCCAACACGTTCCGACAATCGATCGAACGTGGCCTCGCAGCCAACGATCTGCTCGTTCCTCATGCACACACACACTCTCTCTCATGCTACACCCAGTGTCAAACGCCCGTTCTATTGTTCATCTATGTGCCTTTGTATCATATGGATGCGCTCAAGGCAGAAGCGGTGCGTGGTGAATGGCCCAGCACTCACCACACCAGGACTGCTCCCTCGCTGGCTTCACGACCTGGAGTGGTCGCCTGCGCGTTCGTTCACACGGAAAGGAGTGGTGTGTTTCACCCCGACGTTGGTCGGCAGAACACACCAACACAGAGCAATGGAACTCTCCTCTGCACCAGCGATCGTTGCGGCTGGCTTTCCCTCCCCCGCTGAAGAATTCCGTCAACCCCGGCTCAATGTCCAGCAGTTATTGGGCATCGCCGAGGGAGGCAGCTTCTGCGAACGGATGGCGGGTTCGGCACTGACCAGCGCCGGTATTGATCACAACGATCTCCTCGTCATTTCTCCGAGCATAGAGGCCGTGACCAACGATCTGGTCGTGGCCACCGTCAATGGCAGCCGCTTTATCCGCCGCCTGGTCATTCACCATGACATCACCTTTCTGTTGCCTGCGAGTCCCCTCCCGGTCAATGCTGGCAATTCCCCTCTTGTTGGGATCATCTACCCTGCTATCCGGGTCAAGGCCGAGGACGATTTCCAAATTCAAGGAGTCGTCCTCGGCAGTATTCATGCCATCGATCAGGACGCACGCCAACAGGCGCTCCTACACTCCCGCAGGGTCATAGACCTGAACCATCTGCTTGGCCTTGACCGACCGGAGACGTATTGTACCCAGGTCAAAGGCGTGTCCATGCAGGGTGCCCATATTTTTGATGGTGATGTGTTAGTCGTGAGACGGACGCAAGCCGCGCGCGAACATGACATTATCATCGCCTCCCTGCAGGGTGGCTATGTCGTCAAACGCCTGCTGCAAGCGCGGGAGACCACGTTCCTGCTGTCTGATCACCCGCTGATCCCGCCGATCGCCGCCACCACGGAAGCAGGCTTTCAGGTCTGGGGCGTGGTCATGTTTTGTCTTCACCCCGTGCATCGCCTGATCAAAGATCGCTTGCTGCAGCAACACAAGAGCCAGGCAAGATGAGCCGGCACGTCATTGCCCTTATTGACGCCGCGTCCTTTTATGTCAGCGTGGAAACCGCCTTTGATGCCTCCCTCCACGGGCGCCCCGTGATCGTCCTGTCTAATAATGACGGCAACATCGTGGCAGCCAACGCAGCAGCGAAGCAATGCAGACTGCAGCGAGGCATGGCGTATTTCCAGTGCCGCGCCCTGATTCGGCGGCAGAAGGTCGTGACCTTCAGCTCTAACTATACGCTGTATCAGGACGCCAGCGACCGCGTCATGCAGGTGCTTGCGGCGTTTGCCGAGGAACGCAACGGCAGGCAGCTGGAAAAATACTCCATTGATGAAGCCTTCATGTCTCTGGCCCACGTCCCTGCTGCGAGGTTACTCGCGGTGGCTCGGCAGATACAAGCCACCGTGCTGGATATCACGGGTATTCCGGTGCGGGTTGGGATTGGGCCGAACAAAATCCTAGCGAAAGTCGCCGCGGAACTGGCCAAGCGCGATCCTGGCTATCAGGATGTGGTCAGCCTGGTCGATGTGCCCGAGCAGGAGATCGATGCTATACTCTCGACCTTTGGGGTGGATGACATTTGGGGCATCGGCAAGCGCCTCGCACATCGGCTCGAACAGGAGCTGATTTTCACCGCGGATGTACTCAAATATATGTCGCTCTCCCATATTCGCAGGTTATTGGGAGTGGTGGGAGAGCGCATCGCTCTTGAGCTGCGCGGCGTAGCATGCTTTCCTTAAGAGCTCCATCCCAAACCCAAGAAGGGCATCCTCGTCTCGCGCTCCTTTGGCCACGTGATCACAAGCCAGGCAGAGCTGTCAGATGCAGTCTGCCATTTTGCGGCGCGCGCCACCGAGAAATTACGGCGCCAGGGCTCCGTCGCGGCCTCCATGCACATGTTTATCAGTACCAATGCGTTCGACACCGAGGCCGAGCAATATACCAGGGGCGCAGCGAAAACGCTGCTGTTTCCGACCGACTTTACACCAGACCTCATCGCGAACGCCCAGAGCCTGCTTGAGGAGATCTATCGTCCAGGGCTCGCTTACAGGTTGTGTTGCAAAACCTCACGGGGGAACACGAGGGGCATGAAGCCTCACTTCCTGTGCAGCTTAAGCTGCCACTCCAAACAGGCTGGAGATGAACGCCACCTGCCCCATGATGTCTCCTTGTTCCACACCACGCATTTGCCCTTTCCTCACCATGTTCATGACCTCATATCCTTGTAACGTGTTCCATGCGGTCTCAAAAGAAAAGAAGCCCAGTCCGGGTTTGACGCGTCGTGTACGGCTTTGCGTCATCGTCACCGGCTCAGGCGCAAACTCATCGTGACCAGCAAGTAGTATGGTCTCTTTTCTCTCCTCAAGATGAGCTTTACAGCTGGGACACACAGACGATAGACTTGGGCAGTGAAGCTGTTCCTGATTTTGAGGAGGTTCTCATGCAATGGAATCCCAATGGATCCGCGATCGCGCCTTGTTGCGCAGTCTCATGTGTCAGTATCCTTACTGGAGCAATCCGCAGTACGCCCAGGCTACTGGACGCTCGCTGAGCTGGGTCAAAAAATGGAAAATCCGTCTGAACCAGGCCCCTCGCGATGATATGCAGGTTCTCCTGTCGCATTCCCGCGCTCATCATGCCCCCTATCACCGCTGGGATCTGCCGGTGATCCAACGGCTGGGCGAGATGCGCGAACAGCCGCCAGAGCACTTGCAACGGGTCCCTGGTCCCAAAACGCTGGTGTACTTCCTGCGAGCTGTATCCCCACCTGCACGAACTCGGCGTCGCCGTGCCTCGCTCGAGTCGCACCGTGTGGAAGCTCTTACGCCAACACGGCTATATCCTGCCGCGCGTGCCACGCCAGCATCAGCCTGTGGAGCCGCGTGACCCGCTGGAGGAAGTGCAGGTCGACTTTAAAGATGCGACGACCGTCCCAGCTGATCCCAGTGGGGAAGGCAAACGACAACACCTGGTGGAAGTCTGTAACTTTGTCGATGCCGGGACCTCGATCTTGCTTTCTGCTCAGGCCCACGATGCCTTTCGGGAGGAGACGGACGAGGATCGCGATCCTGGCGTTCTTACGCATCTATGGACGGCCACGCATGTTCACTTTCGATCATGATACGTGGTTTCGGTCGGCAGTAGTAGCGGGCGGGATTTCCCTTCCCCGCTGGTGCGCTTTCTCATCAGCCTGGGCATTGCCCCCAACATCTGTCCAGCGCATCGGCCAGACAAAAATGCCTACGTTGAGAGATATCATCGCACATACAAGCAAGAATGTCTGCTGGTGCACCATCCCAGTACGCTGGAGGAAGTGCGCAGCGTGACCGAGCAATTTCTGCATCACTACAATGAGGAGCGCCCGCATCAAGGGCGCGCCTGCGGGAATCGTCCCCCGCGTGCAGCCTGCCCCGTCCTGCCGACACTGCCCCCGCTGCCCCTGACGGTCCAGCCCAACCGCTGGCTGCAGCACTTTCATCAGCAGGCCTTTGTCCGCTCCGTCGGCTCCGATGGCTGCGTCATGGTCGATTTACAGACCTATTACCTCTCGCGCAAGCTGGCCGGCCAGCCCGTTGCGCTGGTGGTCGATGCACCGGAGCGGTGCTTTGCCGTCTGGCAAGCGACCACGCCCATCAGCCGCCTGGCCATCAAGGGCCTGCTGGAAGCAGACGAGATGCCTTTTGAGCCGTATATCCAGATGATGCAACATGAGGCGCGTTCCCAAGTGCAACGATACACCTTCCACCATCGAAGCATTTACCAGCGCTCGTTGTGGGCGTAGTCAAACAGGAGGCAGGCAGCAGCAAGCATGGCTCGTTGATCAGATGTTCTCTTGCATGAGGTGACCGGTGTGCATACGCTCCACTGGCAGGAGAGCTGTGGCTGCCAACGACAGATCGAGAGCAGCTGCCTCCACGAGGGGGTGAACACGAACGATCCCAGCAGCTTTTTGCCTCTCGGTTTGGCAGGCTCATCTTTTTTCTGCTTGCTGGTCACGATCAGCTTGCTAGTGGGCCGGTGACGATGACGCAAAGCCGTACACGTCGTTTGATGAAGCGGTGATCTTGTTCGACGATGTTATTGAGGTACTTGACCTGCCGCAGTTCACAGGAGTCGGGCATGGCTCCTTCTGCTTGCAGTTCGCTCTTGGCCTTGGGGTAGGCTGCGTTTTTATCCACCGTGATAACCCGAGGAGTGGTGCTATGAGGCGCGGCGAGCGTTTTGGAGAAAAAGCGCTTGGCCGCTTCGGCATCGCGCGTGGGACTGAGCCGAAATTCCAGTGTGTTGCCTTGAGAATCCACGGCGCGATAGAGGTACATCCAGACCTTCTTCACCTTCACATACGTTTCATCAACGCGCCAGGAGTCATGGGTGGCCTTGAGATGTGGACGGCATCGTTTCTCCAGTTCGGGGACATACCGCTGCACCCACCGGTAAATCGTCGTATGGTCAACCGAGAGTCCGCGCTCGGCCATCATCTCCTCCAGGTCGCGATAGCGGAGCCGAATAGCGAAGATACCAGCGGACACACAGCAGAATGATGTCGGCTTCGAAATGGCGCCATTTGAAGGGGCTGCAGTTGTTCATGAAAGGGTTCCTCTCGGTCATCAAAATCACGTCGATTTTACCTCATCACTACTGTTTTTGCAACAGAGCCGAAAGAGCTAGTACACTGGGAGGTAAATCTCTCCATGATTAGGCTAGCCCGGTGTACGTCCACTTGATGGGTTTGGCCATCGTCTGATTGTAATAGGTGATGAAAGCCAGGATCTGGGCATGCCGATCATCCAGCGAGAGAAAATTGCCGCGTTTGAGCAGCTTGCGCACCAGAATACTGAGCCAGATTTCGACCTGATTCATCCAAGATGCATGTTTGGGGGTGTAATAGAACACCACTTTGTGCATCGGGTCATGCAAAAAGGCCGCGCGGCTTTCCATCGAATGGAGGATGCCGCTCTTGCCTTTGACGCCCAGGCTCTCCGGTGCGATGCCTTCCTGTTCCGCCACCCAGCGCACCAGGGCTTCGGATTGATGGATGTTCAAATTATCCAGCATGATGCGCCACTTCGTTGCCTTGGGATCGCTAGCGATCAGGTGCTGGAAATGGGCCAGGGCATCTTCTTCGGTGCGCGTCGGGCCCCAGGATGGCTCAATGACATGTCCGGTGACCACGTCGAAATTGATGAACCAGGACAACGTCCCATGCCGGATGTATTCGAACTCGCGTCGCAGGACATGGCCTGGCTGCATGGGCAAGTCAGGATACTTGCGCTCCAGGGCTTGCACCCCGGTCAACTCATCCATGCTGATCGTGCGCTCCCCGCCCTTGGCCCGTTGGGAGGCACGTGCATAGACCTCACAGCCGTCGCAAATCTTCTCGTCACGCTGCGCATCGGGCACTTCATTCAACCAATACCGGAAGCGGTGTGGTTGCAGGCCCCCTTTTTTGAGCAGATAGCTCGCATGCCGCGGCGAGATCTGCTCGACGATGCCTCGCGCCACCAGTTCGTCCGCGATTTCACGCCCTGTCCACTGGCTGATCGGGCGCCCGGCCTTCATCGGCGCTTCACACGCGAAGGCCGCCATCTGACAGCGGTGTTCCGCGGTGAACTTCGGCGGGGTTCCCGGTCGGGGCGCATCTTGCAAGCGCTCTGCTACACTGAGGGTGTCCAGATCGATCCCCTGCAATCCCACCCAGCGATCACGCCACAAGCGGACGGTATCCACGTTGAGCGCCAACTCGCGCCCAATCTGCGCATTGGTGCGCCCCTGCGCCGCCGCTAAGATAATGCGCGCTCGCTGCGCCTGCTGCTGTTCACTTCGATGACGCTTGGTGAGTCGCTCTAACGCTTCCTGCTCCTTCTCGCTGAGGACGACCTTGGTGGCTCGTTTCGGCATGTCCTGTTCCCTTCGCTTTTTCCTCCTATTCTATCATGGAACTATTTCTACCTCAATGTACTAGTGGGTCAGCTAACAATTGAATACACTTTGATGAATGGTTAGTTGAGCCTGATAAGCTAGTTTAGAACAGTAACTTATTTGCTACCTGACCCACTAGCTAACTGGCACCTGTTCTTTAAGATGTACCATACAAAGATGGAGGAGAAATATGCCTGGACAATTTGATGGCAAGGTGGCCAGCGTAACAGGCGCAGCTTCAGGAATTGGCCGAGCAGTGGCTCTTGCTTTCGGCAGGCAGGGGGCTAAAGTTGTTGTCTCAGATGTGGCGAGGCAAGGAGGCGACGAGACCGTTCGCCTTCTTAAGGAAGCCGGCGGTGAGGCACTTTTCGTTCCGTGTGACGTTTCGCAGTCGAAAGAAGTAGAAAGACTGATTTCAACCACGGTTGCAAGCTATGGACGCTTGGATGCGGCGGTGAACAATGCAGGCATCGAGGGTGTCCTGACGACGGTGGTTGATTATCCCGAAGAGATGTGGCAAAAGGTTATCAATATCAACTTGACGGGCTCCTGGCTGTGTATGAAGTATGAAATTCCGCAGATGCTCAAGCAAGGCGGAGGTGCCATCGTCAACATGGCTTCCATTCTTGGCATCGTCGGCTTTGCTACCGCCAGTGCCTATACGGCAGCCAAACATGGTCTGATCGGTTTAACCCAGGTCACCGCGCTCGAGTATGCTACTCAAGGCATACGTGTCAATGCGGTTTGCCCTGGGTTTATCGAAACTCCCATGGTCATGCAACGTGGTGTGGCTGCTGGCTCTCATCCCGAAGCCTACCAGCAGATCGCTGCGCTGCATCCCATCAAACGCCTCGGCAAGCCAGAGGAAATAGCAGCGGCTGCAGTCTGGCTCTGTTCGGATGCAGCTTCCTTCGTTACAGGAGCTTTTTTGCCAGTAGACGGAGGCTATACTGCTCAATAGGTGACTTTTCCAGTGAGCAATAAGCTCTGTAGGGGATTGTTAGCGTCTTCCGCTGGTCTCTATCTTGGGCATCGCTTGAGGCAACGTTACTCTAAAATCTGACGATGATTGCCACCTGGCCAGTTACCCGTTTTCGCTGTCCTGACTACTTCCCTCATCCATTCGCTAAAGAGCACGGATGAGGGAAGTAGTCAGGACAATAGCTTCTTGCATTGGACAAGACCATCGAACACTTCATTGCTGCTCGAGACACTGACGGATCTGATCAAGCCGAAATCCGAACTTGTCGCCGAAAATGCGCTCCTACGCCAACAACTCATCATCCTTCGTCGACAGAGCAAACGACCGGTGTGCACCAAGAGGGATCGAAGTCTCCTCGTGCTTCTGGCAAGAGCGACGCGATCCTGGAGGCAGGTGCTTTTGATTGTCCAGCCAGAGACCCTTTTGCGATGGCACCGTCAGGGCTTTCGTCTTTTCTGGAAGCACAGGTCGAAAGCGACTTCGCATAAACCAAAAGTGGCGGTAGAGACCATTTTGCTGATCAAAGACATGGCAAAGAACAATCGGCTTTGGGGGTCTGAGCGCATTCGAGGTGAATTACTGAAGTTGGATATTCACGTCTGCAAACGGACGATCCAGAAGTACATGCGGGGCGTGCGTACATCTCGCCCAACGGGGCAAAGCTGGAGGACGTTTCTGCATAATCATGGGGCAGAGATCTGGGCCTGCGACTTCCTCCAAGTTACTAACCTGTTCTTTTGCTCGCTGTTTGCCTTCTTCATCATCGAACTGCGATCACGGAAAGTGATCCACGTCGGTGTGACGAAGTCCCCCACCGACGCTTGGACTGCACAACAACTTCGGGAGGCCACTCCATATGGACAAACGCCGAAGTACCTCATTCGCGATAATGATAGCAAGTTTGGCCCCTGTTTCGCTCGAGTTGCAGCAACGAGTGGCATCAAGTTGCTCAAAACGCCTTATCACGCCCCTCGCGCCAATGCCATCTGTGAACGCTTTCTGGGAAGTATTCGACGAGAGTGCCTGGATCATGTGCTGATCCTCCATGAGAAGCATCTGCATCGTGTCCTGCGTCTCTAAGTTGATTATTTCAATCGGGCACGACCACATCAAGGGATCCACCAGCAGGTTCCGGAAGGGGAAGTCACCACTGTGCCACCAGATCAGTGGAGTGATCGAAATCATCTCGGTTCCGATCTTGGGTGGGTTACACCACGAGTACCGAAGAGTAGCCTGATAACTTCTACGCCTCTACAGAAATCCGCGAAGAGAGGATACCCCAAGCATCACCGTGTTTTTAACGTGCTCGAAAGGACCTTCCTCCTTGCCATCCCCCACTGAAGGAGAGGATGAACGATGTACGCTTCTGCATGGTGGATGGAGAGACACGAGAAATGCTCTTATATCCCTTTATAAAGCCATAGCTCCAAGAAAATTGAAGAAATCAAGAGCAAACCCATCCACTTTGCGAACGGATGCCCTATGTAGCCAGCACAGTGTCTTTCGCTCGTCCCGTGATGCTGGAAAAATGAGAGCATGCCATTGCAATCAGAATAATGGAGAAGATACCTATTTTCTACATATTGTCTTTTCAGAGCATGTAATGGTATCTCATGCATACAATTCTTTTATAAGCTCATCAATTGGAAGAGAGCCTGCTTGCCTGACCACGATGTGGCGTGGACTCTGCCGTCATGAAGTGGGAAATCCATACAATGTTTGCTGGTGCACCATCCGAGTACGCTGGAGGAAGTGCGTAGCGTGACCGAGCAATTTCTGTACCACTACAATGAGGAGCGCCGGGTCCTCAATTACTATTCGTAATTCCTTTGTGACTGCGACGTGATATCGCTATCGCGCATTTTGAGCGCCTTGTGACTTATAGGTTGTAATGTTTCCCTGAGGCATGGCGTTGTATAAAAGGGTCAAGGGAACTCACCATGGACAAATCACCATATCTACCAGCCAGGTATCAACCCATTGAAGATTATGCCGTCATTGGAGATCTCTACACGGTAGCGCTCGTCGGGAAAAATGGCTCGATTGATTGGTGTTGCTTGCCGGATTTTGACGCCCCGAGTGTTTTTGGCGCACTGCTTGATGCTCGACGAGGTGGGTTTTTCCGCCTTGCTCCTTCTGACACGATGGATATGCAGTACAGGCAGCTCTATGTGCCAGAAACCAATATTCTTGTCACACGTTTCCTCTCTCGCGAGGGGATAGCTGAGTTGACCGATTTTATGCCGATCAGGCAACGTGGGAATATGACGCATCGGCACATGCTCATCCGTTCCGTAAAAGTGGTGCGCGGTTCGCTGGCCTTCGAGATGTGTTGTCGACCTGCCTTTAACTATGCACGCGATCCCCATACCCTCAAAATATCGCGGGAAGGCGCTGTGTTCCACAGCAAGAACTTGAGCCTGGCGTTGTCTGCTTCCATTCCACTGCAGCAAGATGACCATGGGGGAGCATACGCGGCATTTACCCTGCAGGCTGGGGAGTCAATGCGCTTCTTCCTGCAAGGGGCTCAAGAATATGATCTGGCTCCCTCTCCTTTCGCTGATAGCGATTATTACGACCTCCTACAGCAGACACTTTGCTACTGGCGCAACTGGTTGGCTCACTGCCGGTACCAGGGAAGGTGGCGGGAGGTGGTGCAGAGGTCCGCTTTGGTGCTTAAACTGCTGACCTACGCACCCACGGGAGCCATTGTAGCAGCGCCAACAACCAGTTTACCAGAGGTCATCGGAGGGACACGGAATTGGGATTACCGCTATACCTGGCTAAGGGATGCCTCATTCACGCTCTATAGTTTGCTCACACTCGGCCTGACCCAGGAGGCAGAGGCGTTTATGGGCTGGCTGGATGCTCGTTGCCATGACATGAAGGCGGACGGAGGATTGCAGCCCATCTATGGTATTCGAGGTGAAGGCGATTTGCCTGAGCTCACGCTCGATCACCTGGAAGGGTATCGGGGCAGTGGCCCAGTACGCATCGGCAATGCCGCCACCACCCAACTGCAACTCGACACTTATGGGGAACTCATGGATGCAATGTTCCTCTATAACCGGCACTCGCCCATTTCTTATGAACTCTGGCAACATTTACGCCACCTGCTTGCGTGGCTGGGAAAGCAGTGGCAACTCCCCGATACAGGCCTGTGGGAAGTTCGGGGCGGCCCACAGCACTTTGTCCATTCGCGCATGATGAGTTGGGTGGCCTTTGACCGGGCGTTACGCCTGGCGCGCCACCGGGGATTGCCAGCCCCAAGCAGCGACTGGTTGCAAACCAGCGCACAGATTTATGAGCAGGTTATGGAGCAGGGGTGGAGCGAGCAGAAGCAGAGCTTTGTCCAGTATTATGGAAGCGATGCGCTCGATGCCAGTGCGCTGTTGATGGTGCTGACCAAGTTTGCAGGTCCTACCGACCCTCGTATTCTGCAAACGTTAGATCGTATTCAGGAAGAGTTAGCCAGTGATGCGCTGGTCCTGCGGTACAATCCGATGAGGTCGGCCGATGATGGTGTAGGCGGTATGGAGGGATTCTTCAGTCCCTGTAGTTTCTGGTTGGCGGAGAGCCTTGCTCGAGCGGGTCGCCTGGATGCAGCGCGCTTACTGCTCGAAAAAATGCTGACCTATAGTAACCATGTCGGGTTGTATGCGGAAGAAATTGGTGCGACCGGTGAAGCGCTGGGCAATTATCCGCAGGCCTTTACGCATCTCTCATTGATCACCGCTTGCTATCACATCGATCAGGCCTTGAACGCGGGCAAAGCTCAAGGTTAACTCATAGGAAGCGTCAGAACTCAGAGTGGGATGTGTCAGAACTGAGAACGCAGGGACCAACTGCCGACTCCTTCCTCTGCATTCTTCTGTATTAGGCCAGAGGAACCATGATCTTCAATGCGCCCAATCGTTGGCGGAACTCATCACGTTGGTGGGCCAAGGAAACCTGTTGCTTCATGCTGGTCCGAAACCGGAAGAACTGGCGCACCTCCTCGAAGGCGCGACAGAAGCGTGAGGCTGACTCGATGTTCCCAAATCCACGCATGGGGTAGTAGCGTTGCTTGATTCCCCGGTGATCTTGCTCGATCCGGTTGTTGAGGTAACGATTGCAGCGATGCATGACCTCACTGCCCAGGGTCTCACGGATCGCGCGGGGGTAGGAGTCATGGCCATCGGTGGTCACCCGCTCCGGGCTGTGACCAACCACATCGACAGCTTGCGCAGATCGAAGCGCTTCGCCGCTTCCATGTCTCGCTTTTCGTTGAGCATAGAATTCAACCAGGTTGCCGGCGCGATCGATGGCCCGATAGAGGTAGCACCACTTTCCATGGACACTGACGTACGTTTCATCGACGTGCCAGGATTTCCCTTGTCCTGGCTACTTCAGATATCCGTTCCAAAATTGAGGGTCGGTGACGTCTCTATCCGTTACTTTTTCATGTCATCGTCACATCCAGTAGATGGCGAGTAAAGATCCTCAGACGCTGTTTCTTTCCTGGATAGAGAACGGATATCTGAAGTAGCCAGGACAGGGAGTGGTGCGCTTACAGCGCACAACGTTTCAAATACTATGGTGAGGCCTTTATGAACCTCGCGGACGCGGCTGACCGGCTGGTCCAGTGGCAGTCCCCACCAGCCGTTGTACCAGGATGTGGCGAACAGCGTTGTCATTCGAGCTGATCTTTGAAGAAGCGTAGCGTTCTGAGGCAGGATGTGGTACAACTACTGGTAGGCCATCACATCTCGCGACACGATCAGCCAGAGCCTGGACCATTTGTTACGTATCTGGACACCACTTTGGAGCACAGTATGCAAGGGTCATTTTCTCCACAAGCAACACAGGCTCCGCCCGGCGAGGAGAAAGCAGGCACATCTACGGTCCCATTAAAGAAACTGTTCGAGCAGCTAGAGAGCAGCGAACAGGGTTTGACAGGTGCGGAGGCACGCAAGCGCCTGGACACATATGGTCCCAACGATACGACTGGCCTGAAGCGCACGTCGCCGGTTGTCCAGTTTCTGCGCCTGTTCTTAAATCCGCTGGTCGCCATCTTGCTCGTTGCCAGCGTCGTCTCGGCGATCCTGGGTGACCGGGTCAACGCCAGCATCATCATTGTCATCGTCCTGCTCAGCAACATACTCAACTTTGTCCAGACCTCCCGATCTCAGAACACCGTCGAGAAGCTGCGCGCGGACGTCGCCCCCACAGCGAGCGTGCTACGCGATGGCACCTGGCTTGAACTGCCACGCCGCGAGGTAGTGCCGGGTGATATCGTCCGTCTGGCGGCAGGAGACCTGGTGCCTGCCGATGCACGTCTGGTCCAGGCAACCGATCTCCATGTGCAGCAGGCCGCGCTGACTGGTGAATCGCTGCCAACGGATAAAAGCGCGGATGATGGTGGCGATGCCACAGAAAGTTTTGCCGATGCGCACAATTGCGTCTTTCTTGGCACCTCTGTCGTCAGTGGCCTGGGGATCGCACTGATCACCGCGACCGGTCGCAACACCGCCTTTGGCGATATCGCTGTGCGGCTGGCCAGCCGCGCGCCCGAGACCGAGTTTGAGCGTGGCATCAAGGGCTTTGGCATGTTGATTATGCAGACCGTGTTTTTCCTGGTGGTCTTTATCGTCCTGGTCGGCGTCATTGGTCAGCATCAGCCATTCGAGACCGTGCTCTTTGCTATTGCGCTTGCCGTTGGTCTGACCCCCGAGTTCCTGCCGATGATCACGACGGTGACGCTGGGGCAGGGTGCTCTGCGGATGGCCAAGCACAAGGTGATCGTCAAACACCTGGAGTCGATCCAGAACTTTGGCAGCATCGACACGTTGTGTAGCGATAAGACGGGGACGTTAACCAGTGGCGAGACGAAGCTCGAAGGGTATCTCGATCTCTCTGAGAAAGAAGCTGAGCGCGTGCTGCTGTTTGGCTACTTGAACAGTACCTACCAGACTGGGATCAAAAGCCCACTCGATGAAGCTATTTTGCAGCATGGCACGCTCGATGTTGGTGGATATAGCAAGATTGGCGAGATCCCGTTTGATTTTGAACGGCGCTGCCTCTCGGTGGCTGTACGACACGAGGATGAGTGTCTTCTGATTACCAAAGGCGCCCCCGAGAGCGTCCTGGCTTTCTGCACTGCGTATGAAAGCGATGGTGAATGCAAGACATTGGCGAGCGTGAGTGGCGAGGTACGGACAACGTACGTGAACATGTATCGTGATCTGAGCTCGCAGGGGTACCGCGTGCTTGCTGTCGCCTATCGCACGCTCCCGCAACAAGAAGTCTATCGCAAAACGGATGAGCAGGACCTGGTACTCCTGGGCTTCTTGACCTTTGCCGATCCACCCAAGGCGGATGTCGCCCAGGTGCTACAGGCGCTCAAAAACGATGGCGTGCAAGTCAAGATAGTCACGGGCGACAATGAACTGGTCACACGTCATGTCTGCGAACAGGTGGGACTCGCGAGCAGCAGGATCGTCCTGGGCAGTGAACTCGAGCATATGACCGATCCCGCGTTGGCTCAGGTGACCGGGGAGGTTCATGTGTTTGCGCGCGTCTCCCCGGCGCAGAAGAACCGCATTATCCTGGCGCTCAAGAGCCGCAAGCACGTGGTCGGCTATATGGGCGATGGCATCAACGATGCTCCCTCGCTGCATGCCGCAGACGTGGGCATCTCGGTCTCTTCCGGCGTCGATGTCGCCAAGGACGCGGCTGATATTATCCTGCTCGAACAGAGCCTGCAGGTCCTGCACCAGGGGATTCTCGAGGGACGCAAAGCCTTTGGCAACGTCATCAAATACCTGCTGATGGGCACCAGCTCAAACTTTGGCAATATGTTCAGTATGGCGGGGGCGTATGTCTTCCTGCCCTTCCTCCCCATGTTGCCGTCGCAGATCCTGCTCAACAACTTCCTCTACGATCTCTCTCAGGTGACCATTCCAACCGATAACGTGGATGCCAGCTACATCAGAAAGCCGCAGCACTGGGATATCAAACTGATCCGTAATTTTATGATCTTCATCGGGCCAGTCAGCTCGATCTTCGACTTCTTGACCTTCTTCCTGATGTTACGGGTCTTCAACGCCGGTGCTGTGCTCTTCCATACCGGTTGGTTCGTGGAGTCGCTCGCGACCCAGACACTGGTCCTGTTTATTATTCGTACGGCAGGCAATCCGCTGCGCAGTCGCCCCAGTCTCCCGCTCGCGATGACGACGCTCCTGATTGTCGCGGTTGGCTGCGTGCTCCCGTACACGCCACTTGCCGGACCCCTTGGTTTCACACCGCTGCCAGCCCTGTACTTCCTCTTCCTGGCGGGAATGGTCGTGATCTACTTGCTGCTCGTCCAACTGGTCAAGCAGCGCTTGATGAGACGATATGCGTAGGAGCTCGATCTCGGCCACGGTGGTTCTCTACCCCCAGTCCTGGCTATATTAGGATATCCGTTCGAAAAAGAGTGTCATAGGTCACTCTAACGATCCATTTTCCTTGCTATCCACACACTAGACAGGTGACGACAAGGCTACCCCCTATGACTGTTTACTGCCTGGTTTTCGAACGGATATCCTATGTAGCCAGGATATCCCTCTACTCCTCTTGCACCGCTTTAGCAAGCTGTTCTTCAAGTTGCATTGTATGCATACGGCGCAGACGAACCCGCTCTATCCTTGCCTCTTCCTGGGCGTCGGCAGGAATGAGCGGTGGTACTGGAGTAGGTCTTCCATGCTCATCCAGCGCCACATAAATCAACTGGCTACTGGCAACGCTACGGACTTCGCCTGTAATCAGGTCTTCCGCCGTGACCTCTACTCCTACCTCCATACTCGTGCGCTCTACATAGTTCATCGCGCAGTCGACAGTCACGACATTGCCAACGTAGACAGGCTTGAGAAAGTCAAATCTCTCGACTCGCACAGTCACTACCGGGCGGCGTGCATGCCTCACGGCTACGATAGCCGCGGCCTCGTCAACCATGCGCATGATCGCTCCACCATGCACATTTCCATAGGGGTTGCTATCGAGCGTTCCCATCACGCGCCTGGTGAGGCCACGCGAATAGGGCGATGCTACGCCTCTGCACTGTTTCCGCTTGCTGTTGCTCCATCCATTGTTCCCTTCTCTGTTCTGCTCTACTTTGTTGGCTCTCCTGTGCTGGCTCCATGGGACATCCGTTTTATCCGACTATTTACAGCTCAACGATGAAGTCTCCCCCTGCTGCAGCTATCGAGAGATAAGATGGGCGCAAAGGTTCATCAGAGCCGATAAAGGCGTGGTACAGAAATGAACAACCCAGCCCGCAATAGAGGAGTCGAGGGCTGGGAAGAGCAAACGTATTAGACCCACTCACGAAGGTCCAGCAATCTCCTGCCAGAGAGAGGTTCTCGAACGCCTCAAGCCTGTGGGACCCATCATACACATGCACCTCGCTGATATGTCCGTCCTCTTGGGAAGTATTGACCCACGGGATGCGCAACGAGATACATTTTCGGCTAAAGGAGCTTCACAGGCTCGCTCAATGCTCGCGCTTTTTACTGCAAGGGATCAGAAATATCTCTACCTTATGGAAGCAAGAGGGTCAGGAAGGATGCTTTCAAGCTAGATTACTAATGAGTTAAAACTCGTTGCGCATCCCGTGGGATTGAAAAAGAGAAAGGCCCTGACCAAGTGAAGACGTTGGTCGTTTATGATTATCGGCGTCGGGATAGCAATGTGAAACCAACTCTTGGTTCCACGCTGCAGCTGGCACTCTGTGCCCCATCCTCGGCGATCCAGAACAATGAGATGCTCTGGATGCTCGACAACCACGGCATTGCCATGGATCCACATGGCTGTCACAGGTGTCGTCATATTCCCAACCTCTGAATGCACGATGGAGCGGGGACGGTACCCGGCGTCATGGTTTCTGCGCGTGACGTCGGGCTTCCAACCCACTTTCTCGCGCCTTGCAGGCAACATTCAACCAATCACACAATGAAAGCAGCCACTTCTATTTCTGGTAGTGCTTCTTCATCAAACCCATCCAGGGCTTGAGATACGATTGGCCATTTATCACATACTTCTGGTATTACTCCAGCAACCTGTGCTGGCTACATTGGATATCCGTTCCAAAAATGAGCGTCGCTTATGACACTACTTATTACTTTACCTCATCATCTACGCATCAAGCTGCTGGCAAGAAGGTTTCCCATACGCTGTTTATTTCCTGGTTTTAGAACGGATAACCAATGTAGCCAGCACAGGTAAGCTATTGTGCTGTATACCCTCCATCTACGAGCAATGTGTGTCCCGTTACAAACGAGGCCGCCTCAGAGCAGAGCCAGACGACCGCCGCCGCAATCTCCTCCGGTTTGCCAAGGCGCTTCATCGGGTGCAGTGCGGCGATCTGCTGGTAGGCCTCTGGATGAGAGCCAGCAGCTAGTCCACGCTGCATGACCATTGGCGTCTCGATAAAGCCGGGGCAGACGGCATTGACACGGATGCCTTGTGTGGCATACTCCAGTGCAGCAACCTGGGTCAGTCCAATCAGGCCATGCTTGGCGGCGGTATACGCCCCGGCAGTGGCAAAACCTACGACGCCGAGAATCGAAGCCATGTTGACGATGACGCCTGCGCCTTGCTTGAGCATCTGCGGAATAGCATACTTTATACAGAGATAGGGGCCGGTTAGGTTGATTGCAATCACCTTGTTCCAAACATCCTCGGGATAATCGGCGGTTGTCGCCAGAGTTCCCTCAATACCTGCATTATTGATGTCATAGTCCAAGCGTCCATAGGTGCCGACCGCTTTTGTGACCAATGCCTTGACCTCTTCGGATTGTGAGACATCACACTTGACGAATGTTGCCTCGCCTCCGGCTTCTTTGATGAGACGCACCGTCTCTTCTCCGCCTTGCGCGGCTACATCAGAGACGATCACGTTCGTCCCCTCTCTGGCAAATGCAAGAGCCGTAGCTCGCCCAATGCCTGATGCTGCACCCGTGACGAGAGCTACCTTCGGGTTGAATGGTCCTGGCATGTTTCGCCTCTCCGTTTGTTCAATAGGCTCCTCTCCATCAGAGAGATAATATCACATATCAGTCTACTTCAGAAGATCATAGCGCCTTCGTTCAGGCAATGTGGGGCACGACTTTGTGAGACTTTGCCGAAAACAGATGGGTACGACTTTACGAGACTCGACCAGCCTATTATCGGAACCAGGTGGCCCTGTACCGTCACAAGCAATGTTCTGTAAACAGCGGTGGTAAGAAGAAACAATGGACCCCCTTCCATCTTTTCTCACGGTGCAAAGAATACCTGGAGAGTGTCGGTACCTGCTTTATGTCAGGAAAAGAGGTTGTGTTGCAAAAATCTGGGAGGAATACCGGGGATGTGAAATCTCACTTACCCGTTCAGTTTAGATAGCCACTCCAAACAGGCTGGCGATAAGTGCTGCTTGCTTCATGCTGTCTCCTTTTTCTACACCACGTAGCTGCCCTTTCCTGAGCATGTTGATCGCTTCATATCCTTGCAAGGTTCGCCACGCGGTCTCGAATGGAAAGAAGCCCATCCCTGGCTTGACGAGCCGTTTTATGAAGCGATGGTCTTGCTCGATCAGGTTGTTGAGGTACTTACTCTGCCGTAGTTCACAAGGGCTTGGCATGATCCTTTCCGCTCTCAGCTCCTTGAAAGCTTTGGGATAGGCTGCGTTTTTATCAACCGTAATGACGCGAGGTGTGCTGGTATGAGGCGCAGCAAGAGCTTTCGAGAAAAAACGTTTGGCTGCTTGAGCATCTCTTGTAGGACTGAGGAGAAATTCCAGGGTGTTACCCTGAGAATCAACGGCGCGATACAGATACACCCACACTTTTTTCACTTTCACATACGTCTCATCGACGCGCCACGAGTCGTTTGTCATTTTGAGACGGGGTCGGCAACGCTTCTCCAGTTCTGGTGCGTAGTGTTGCACCCAACGGTAGATAGTGGTGTGATCGACCTGCAATCCCCGCTCGAGCATCATCTCCTCCAAATCTCGGTAGCTAAGCGGATAACGGAGGTACCAGCGGACACACAGCAATATAATATCAGATTGGAAGTGACGCCATTTGAACGGGGTGGAGGTATGCATGAAATCGGTTCCTCTCAGTTCTCAGAATAACGTCGAGTTTACTGCATCCTTGCCATTTTCGCAACACAGCCTGCCAGGATGCCCGGAGCCAAGAAGTCGAGGTAGGGCAGACCGCCGGCGGGAATGGCGCGCGTATGTGTGAATACTTCCCCGAAAATAAGCAACCACAGCGCTGGCTGCAGGCGCGCGTCAGCAATTCAGTCGGGTCGTGTCGCAGCTTGCGCACCTCCATTTCGGCGATCGCGAGCGTCTTCATCACAAAACGTACCACCCGGCTCAGCGGCCACTCTCGCCGCGACGGCGCCGGGCTAGCCAATCCGCTGAGCGGTGCGCCGCGTTCTTGCGGTTTCACGATAGCTACCTCCTGTTTCCAGCGTCCCTCCCGCGTAGTAAACGAACACGTCGTCTAGCGTCACCTCGCCATCACCCAGCGATGCCTTCAGTTCGCTGGGGGACCCTATAGCGGCGATCTTGCCCAGGTGTAGGATCGCCACACGCGTGCAGAGTTTCTCGGCTTCGTCCATATAATGTGTGGTCAGAAAGATGGTCGTCCCTGTGTCCGCGCGCAGCCGCTCCAGGTGCTCCCACACCACTTCGCGAGCCAGCGGGTCCAGCCCCACGGTTGGCTCATCCAGAAAGAGCACCTGCGGCTGGTGCAGCGTGGCTTGAGCAATTTCCAGACGGCGGATCATGCCGCCGGAGTAGGTGCTCACCAACCGGTCTGCCACGTCCTCGAGGTTCATAAAGGCGAGCGCTTCATGTATCCGTTGCTGCCGCTCACGGTGGGGGATCTCATAGAGCTTGGCAAAGACCAGCAGGTTCTCATAGCCGGTCAGTGCCCCATCAGCTGAGAGCAGTTGAGGGACATAACCAATCACACGCCGCACGAGGGCTGCCTGGCGCACGATGTCAAAGCCCGCCACGCGTGCTGTGCCTGCCGTGGGTGGTAGGAGTGTCGTGAGCATCTTGATCACGGTGGACTTGCCCGCGCCATTGGGTCCCAGCAGCCCGAACACTTCGCCTGTCCCGACTGAGAGCGTGAGGGCATCCACGATGATCAGGTCGCCAAAGCGGCGGGTAAGCCCTTGCGTTTCCAGGATGACTATGTTCGCTTTTTGCTCGTCTTGTTGTGCGTGTGTCATCGTCATATGCTTCCCAGTCTCTCAGAGGAAAGCAGGGGAAAGCCGCAGGAGTCTAGCTGTGCAGGATCCTCTGCTTCTCGCGCTCAAATTCATCATCGGTCAAGACTCCCGATTCGTGAAGTTCGCCCAGCAGCTTGAGCTGCGCCAGTGTGCCACTATCCGCGCCTGGCGGTGGCGCGGGTGCCGCCTGCGGCGGCGCCTGATACGGATACGGGTACGGGTATGGCTGATATGGCGGGGGCTGCTGCTGGTTTTGCTGGGCAGCGTTACTGCCCAGCGCGTAGCCGACACCTCCTGCCAGCAGGCTCGTCAGTAACGGGGAACCATACCCCCCCATCCCCATGCCCATGCCGCCCATGGGCATCACTAACGGCCTCCCAAATCTTCTCATCCCGAAGCCGCCGCCAACTCCTCTGCCAAATCCTCCTCTAGGCATGATGTTCCTCCTTTGCTGCTGCCAGTTCCGCGCTGACCTGCGCGAGCGCGTCTGGGGTGACCATCCCGCCAGTGAAAAGCATGCCGCCGGCCCGGCGCACCGCCTGCGCCAGCCCGAGCGTCCAGGCATGCTCGAGCAGGATAACGACCGCCAGGCTTTCGGCAGGGATCTCCCTGGCCAGGCGCTCGATGTCCTGCGCTGTCAACAGACCAGCGAGATTCTCTGCCAGGGCTGTATAGGCCGGCTGTTCCTCTTCGCTCAACTCGCTCACTTCCTGCACCGTCACCGTGCCGACAGCGTCCTTGCTGACGAAGAGCAGGTCAACCACCCGGATGAGGCCGTTCTGCTGGATCGCATTGAGGGCCGGCAGGATGTCGCTGGTGAAGCGATCGCCCGCCAGACCGATCACCACGTATTCAAGTGGGCCGATTTCCATGCTGTTTCTCCTTTTATGTGTGCCATGAGACAGCCACCATCGCCGCCTTCTAGTACGCGCATGTGCATTCCTTCTTACTTACTTACATAACTGTCTACAATTCCACCGGTTGCGCCGGGCCCGGCGCAATAGATCACTTGCTCCCCCCCTCCAGTCCAAGCCCGCGCCTGATTTCCAGAAAGCGCATGATGTCCTCGCGGCTCAACACGCCAGCCAGGCGGCCATCCTCCACGACGGGCATCTGGTTCACATCCCGGCCCACCATGAGCGGCAACACGTCGTTCAAGCTTTGCTGCGGGGCAACAGCGTGCAGGCGTTCCAGGGGGGTCATCGCGAGTCCAACAGGAGTCTGCGCCCATTCGTCGCGTGGGATATGGCGGATGTCGCTCAGGGTGATCAGGCCGGCGAGGAACTCGCCCTGCATCACGAACGCGCTGCGCCATCCGTAGGGCAGCAGCAGCTCATCGACCAGCTTTTGCAGCGAGATGTTCGCGGGGACCGTGTTGGGACTAACATTCATGACCTCGCTCACGGTCACCCCTTTGAACACCACCTCGAGCATCAGCTGGGAATTGGCGGATTGGGCGCCACTCAACAGGAACCAGCCGATCAGGCCGAACCAGATGCCATCTAAGATGTCCCCGCCGAAGATCAGGGAAAAGCCCGCCAGGATCAAGAGGTAGGCGATCCCCTGGCCTGCGAACGTGGCCACGCGCGTGGCGGTGCGCACGTTCCCGCTGATCTTCCAGACGATCGAGCGCAGCACGCGCCCGCCATCCAGCGGGAAAGCCGGCACCAGATTGAACACCCCCAGCAGCACATTCGCCACGGCCAGGTATCCCAGGATGGCCGAGAGCGGCGCCGTTCCTCCCCCGCTGGCCACCAGGAGCAGATACGCCAGTCCGCCAAGCAGCAGGCTCGTCAGCGGGCCGACGAAGGCCATCTGAAACTCCACGCCTGGACTTTTCGGCTCCTGTTCGATGTTGGAGATACCCCCGAAGATGAGCAGGGTGATGCTTTTCACCGGCAGGCCACGCGCGCGTGCGACCAGGGAGTGCGCCAGTTCATGGGCCAGCACCGAGGCGAACAGCAGCAGCGTGGCGAGCAAACTGACGAGCCAGTAGGTGGGAGTCGACCAGCCCTGGGAGAGAGCAGGGAACCAGCCTGTCGCCAGCGACCAGGTGAGCAGCACCACAATGAGGAGCCAGCTTACATGGATGGAGATCTCAATGCCGGCGATTTTGCCGAGACGGAGTGATCCAGGCATCATGCACCTCTTTTCATCCTTTATTCTGCGGCCGCACGATCAACACCGGCAGCTTTGTGGTGTTGAGGAGGCGGTCCGTGACGCTGCCCATGACCCAGCGTTCCAGCCCGTGCCGACCATGCGTGGAGATGGCAATCAGATCGCACCTGCCCCCGGTTTCCTTTCCCGCGCTTCCGTGCTCCGCCAGGCTCACCAGCGCGCTCGTCACATCTTTTTCGCGTATGACAGTCCAGGTGATCGCGAGCCGGAGATCCTTCGCTGTCGTCTGCAAGCGCTCCGTTACCTGGGCCAGATAGTTCCTGGCACGCTCGCTGGCCTCGTTCTTGCGCTCGAGGGCTTCGCCCTCTTCTGCCGCTTCCTGGGAGGGCTTGACGACCTGGGCCAGGTGCAACTCACCCTGAGCCGAGGCTGCCAGGGCCGCCACCAGGTGTGCCGCCGGAGCGAGCGCAGCTTCCGCAAGCTGAGAGCCATCCAGCGGGACGAGGGTGCCAAACGGTCGCGCCGTCTCGACGTGAGCAAGCGCTTCCTCCTGGCGCAGCACGAACACCGGCACCGTGCTCTGGTGGACGAGCGTGTGGGCCACACTGCCCAGGGCCCAGCGGGTCAAGCCCGTTCTGCCGTGACTGCACAGGACGATGAGGTCGCTCCCGTGCACCTGGGCAGCCTCACTCAGCTGCTGGGCCGGCAAGCCATACCGCACCTCGGTGGTGATTGCTAGACCCGCGAGATGCGGTCGCGCGGCGACCGCGGTGAGATAGTCGGTGGCCTCGGTCATATCCGACTCGACGATCTGCTCGGTCATCAACGGGGCCGGGGAGAGCCCGCCGCTGTAGTCGATGAGTGGGCTGACCACCCGGACTAGCAAAAGCGAGCCGCCCGAGGCGCGTGCGAGGCGCGCTGCCACCGGCAGCGCCTGCTCGGCGCGAACCGACCCATCGAGCGGAACTAGAATATGTTGAAACATCACAACGCTCCTTTGCGCATGCGCGGTAGCTCCTCCCCGGCAGTTGCTCCCTTCCTCCCCCATACCTCGTGCATGCGAGCTTCACATCGTAGGAGTGTGCTCTCACAAGATGCATCCACAGCGCGAACGGCAGTTCAATTTAATGAACTTTGCACTTTCAATGGATTCGTTCTCCTCGTTGCAGAGGCGCTAGTAGCGAAACACTGCCGCTACCAATGCTTCCCCGGGCACTGCTGCTCGCTCGACCCCGTAAACTGCTCCACCGTGCAGCAGCGTCTGCCTCGCAGCCTCATCCAGCAGGTCCTCGCTCCCTGCCCCGGCTTCCGCATGCAGAGAGAGCGTGTTCATGGCAACATCAAAGCTCCCCCATTGTTCCTGGTCAAGCGCGACAAACAGGCTCTCAACCCGACCGTTGCAGGCGGCCGGCAGCACTTCGCGCAACGTATTGGAGGCCAGTTCAGTTCCCGCAGCGTCTTTGTAGCGAGCAGCGGCCTCGTGCTGCGGCTGCAGGACGTATGGCTCAATGATGGCCCAGGCCTGTTCGTGCAAGGTCTCCGCCTGCAGCTTATCAGGATTGCCTGCAATTCCCTCCTCTAACAGATGAGGATAGGTGTTGGCTTCGCGATAGATCGGCAAGAGGTAAGCGACGCCAGCGAGCAACAGTGGAGCTGTTGCATCGTGCAGCAAGTCACGTAATCCTCGATCGATCTGCTGAAAGTAGCGCAGGAGCCTGTCTTTGCTGTCATCAATGCCCACACCCTGCCCATGGAAGATGACCGCGTGCCGTCCCCCTTTGCCCACTTGAGCTCCCGACGCACTGCTATGATAGCGGACCTCGTTCTCAGTCTCATCGTACTTGAGCGCTTGCGCCAGGCTGACAGGAACCGCTGCGGGTAATGCTACGTCCTCTATGCTGTATCGCGTTCCCTCAAGCAGACGGATGTCATTTTGCGAAAAGGCCAGAATATAGTAGCGCCCGTTGCCGACCAGGAAGGGCAGCAGCGGCTTGAGATAGAAATGATCGCTGATGACCACGTGGTCTCTCACCTGAGCTGGCAGGCGATACGAGCGAAACACATGCGCTGAGCGATAGAGCGCCAGTCCATCACCCGCGTGCAGCCAGAACTGTTCATCTTCCAGTAGGACATGGATGGGTTGCAGCAGGCTCTCCACCTCCGCAGAGCGCAAGCCGCTAGCATGGAAGCGATGTTCAACGTCTCGCATGGCATGCCTCAGTTTCAACACATCCGTTTGCTTTTCCACGCCTGCTCGATGGGTGGTCAACACGATCGAGATGCAGGGGCTGCTGTCTGACTCGAGCAGATGCCTGAATTCGCTTTCCGATGGGATATTCATGATACCTACCTCCTTTCGTGTGGAGTTTTAGGCAACAAAGCCATATGCAATACACCATGCCTACATTCGTACTCTCAGCATAGGAATTGTCGTTGATTGGGAAGACAGACGTGCGGCCATCATCATGGCAAACAATGCGACCAATGGCCTCGGAGCGCTCTCCTTGCTCAAGCTGATCCTAATCTATCTCACCAATCGTGGTTGCATTGCTCCTTAAGCAGAGGTAAGAACCGGGTGGTTCTTACCTCTGCTTAAGGACAGGCACCTATCACCCGACACGGATTACCCGCGGGGGGAAGCATGGCCTCTCCCAGGTATGGGTCAGATCAACAAACCCTGCTTTTCATGCATCTTTGCTTAACGTGTACCTACTTGCTCCTTCGCCTTCAGTGGGATCTGCTTCGGCTTCGCCGCTTCCGATTTCGGGATATGCAGCGTCAACACGCCGCTTTCGAAGCTCGCCTGCACCTTATCCGGGTCAATGTGGGTGGGGAGCGCAATCGTGCGGCTCATCTCGCCCTCGTAGCGCTCGTGCCGCACATACCTGGGCTTCTCCACCTTTTCCTCGCCTTTCGTGACGTAGGTGATGGTGAGGGTATCACCCGAGGCAGTGATCTCGATCTCCTCAGGCTTGGCGCCCGGCAATGACGCCTTCATCTCATAGGCCTGCTTGTCTTTTGACTCGTAGACATCAATGGGGAAGGTTCGGCCGCTGAAGAGCTCAAAGGCAAAGCGACCCGGCCAGACAAAGCTGTCCTCCAACAAGCTGTTCATGGCTTGACGAAGTGGCAGCAACGCTTCTGACGGATCTTTCCAAATCATTGACATGATGGTTCTCCTTTTCTCAGACTCACTCTTGCGTGTCGTGCGCGTGCAAACGCACGGCTGCATGGTGAACTGCATCAAAACACACAGACGTGACGCGCGTTGCCCTTCTCTCTCTTGAGCACCCTGATTCCATGCCATTCCTGTACCTGTACAGGAGTATAGACTCGCGTTATTCCAGGAGTATCACAGCAACGATGCACATCATCACGTCTTGCTCACAATAGTGTTCGCTTGTCCGAGATAGCAGTGAACTCACTTCAATGCAAGAGATGACCAGGCGAGCGATGTTTTGTGATCTCGCTGGGATGCAGACCTATTCCAAAGCGAGCGAACTGTGATGAGCAATATCTATGCTGTATGTGGAGTTATTCTCAGCCTTGTGAGGAATGCCAGCGCAGAGAGGAGATCCAATGCACGAAGGTCTCAACGTTGTCGCCAGATGCCGAGCGTCCCCTGCGCGCCCTGGTGACGCTGGATGGTTCTGAGCTGTCTGAGGCGATCCTCGCGCCGGTCATACAGCTGGTGGAGGCCTTCGCCCCGCCATCGCAGGCCAGGCTGCATCTCTTGCATGTGGTGGATACGACGGATATCGCAGAAAATTTCTCAGAGAGCGTTGGCGCCCAGATCATCGAGCAAACGCAACAACAGGCCAGGGAGTATCTGGACATGCTCACGAACAAGATCCGCACCAGCATGGTCGCAGATGACGAGCTGCCCATCACGTGTGCTGTCGTGCCAGCGCATGATGTCGCAGCGGCGATTATCAGGGCAGGGGAAAGCATTGAGGATGCTGAAGGACTTCCCAATAGCGGGCACATACGATGTGATCGCTATGTCCACCCACGGGCGTGGCGTTCTCACTCGCTGGATAGTCGGAAGCATCACCGAGCATGTGCTGCATGCGACGTCGCAGCCAGTATTCGTGGTGCGGCCACCGCACGCGCTATTGCATGAGTCTGGAACAGACGTACAGCATCCACAGGATGGAGTAGAATCCAGGGCATAAGGGCTTACAGAGGGTTGGTTGGATTCACACCATCAGTAAGCGATCGTTTGTAGGAACTTCGTCAAGCTTACACGACACATGAGCGCGATGCACAGATGCTGATCTTGCGCATGCGTCGTGTATCAGCCGGTTCGTTATGAGCGGGCAAATTATGGATGAGCTTTCCTGAAGCGTTTCTTCCTGAGCAGGAGTGCCGGTCGTGGGAATGATGAAATGAGTGTAGGAGGACCGTATGCACATGAGTGTGAATGCCCACCGGGTTCTGGAAGCGCGCTATCTGCGACGGAATGCTCGGGGCGAGCTTTGCGAAACGCCTGATGAGCTTTTTGCCCGTGTGGCACGAGCCATCGCACATGCCGAACTGCTGCTGAGCAAGCGGGACCAGGCAGAGCTGTGGGAGGAGCGTTTCCACCTCCTGCTAAGCAGGCTGGATTTCTTGCCGAATTCCCCCACGTTGATGAACGCCGGCACCCCTCTGGGGCAACTCTCCGCCTGTTTCGTGCTCCCCCTGGAAGATAGCATGGAGTCCATCTTTAGCACGCTGCGGGATATGGCCCTCATCCAGCGCTCGGGAGGTGGAACCGGCTTTAGCTTCAGCTGCCTGCGGCCCGCGGGTGACCAGATCGCTTCCACCGGGGGAACATCCTCGGGGCCGCTCTCTTTCTTGAAAATCTTTGACTGTGCGACGGAGAACATCAAGCTCGGCGGCAAAAGGCGCGGGGCAAACATGGGCGTGTTAGCAGTCGATCATCCCGCTATCCTAGAGTTTATCGAGGCCAAACACGAGGCGGGCGCGCTCACCAATTTCAACCTCTCTGTTGGCATCAGCGACGCCTTCATGCTTGCTGTAGAGCACAATGAGGGCTATGACCTTCACCATCCAACCACTGGTCGCGCTAGCGGGCGGCTGGCTGCTCGTGACGTCTTTCAGCGGATCATTGAGGCCGCCTGGGCCGGCGGCGATCCTGGACTCATCTTTCTGGATGCCATCAATCGCGCCCATCCGCTCCGCACGCTTGGACGGATCGAAGCCACCAACCCTTGTGGTGAAGTGCCACTGCTTCCTTACGAATCCTGTAATCTCGGCTCGATCAATCTGGCGCACATAGTCAAAGAGGAGCGTGGAACGAGCAGAATTGATTGGCCGCGCCTGGCGCAAGTTGTGAAGCAGGCCGTTCGCTTTCTTGATGATGTTCTGGTTGTGAACCGCTACCCACTCCCGCAGGTGGAGAGCGTCACCCTGGCGAATCGCAAGATTGGGCTGGGAGTCATGGGATTTGCCGAGCTCCTCTTGCGCCTTGGCCTGCCGTACCGCAGCAGAGAGGCCCTGACATGCGCAAGCCAGCTTAGCTATTTTATCTCACGCAAAGCGCATCGTGCATCAGCCGAACTGGCAGCCGAACGCGGCGTCTTCCCGCAGTGGCAACAGAGTGTCTATGCCAGAAGAGGAGTACGGTTACGCAATGCGACCGTGACCTCCATTGCTCCAACAGGAACCATCTCGATCATCGCGGACACCTCTTCGAGCATCGAACCGCTGTTTGCCTTAAGCTACCGCCACGTGGGCGTCCTTGGCAACCAGACCCTGAGCGAGTGGAATCCCTTGCTGTTAACCATAGGTGAGCGCATGGGTTTCCTGACACCAGGGGTGCTCGAGTATGTAGCGAACCATGGCACCCTCTCCGACGCGCCAGGAGTGCCTGCGCATGCCCGCGACCTGTTTGCCACGGCCTTGGAGATTGAACCGCGCCAACACCTGCTGATGCAAGCGGCTTTTCAGGCTGGTGTGGATAACGCGGTTGCGAAGACCATTAATCTGCCGAACGCGGCTTCACCCGCTATCGTGGCTGAAGTCTACCGCCAGGCGTACCACCTTGGGCTAAAAGGTATCACGATCTATCGATACGGAAGTATCGCCGGGCAAGTGCTCCAGCTTGGAGTAGGTGAAGAACCGTATGAAAAAGAACATGCGTCGAAGTGTGATCCATACCAATGTAAACTGTAACGTTCAGAGGAGGCTTTAACTGGCCCGCACATGACCTCCAGCGGCAAAAGTGGAGGGGGAGCAAACGTCAATTATCAGGAAGCCTAGCAGCCCTTGCCGCACAAGGTGGGTATTCAAGTCCTCATCCAACTTCAGAAGGCCTGGCAAGCCTTCTTGAGGCGGATGGCAGCATGGAAAGAGCATCCTGAAAACCCGGGCTTGCTTTTTCACTCAGTTTCCTGGAGGAGCTTTATGCAAAGTGTTGCTGCTATCATCGCCATCGGCTTTCCCTCCAGCCAGATGATCGTTCTCATCGAACTGGTTACCGGCCTGCTGCAAGCCCTGGCGTTACCCATTACCCTTTACTTGCTTGTAGTACAAACACGTGCTATGCGCCTGCAAACCAACGCCCTGCTGGAGCAGAGCAAGGAAATGACCGCCCAGACGCGTATCTTTACTGATACGATCTACAGTTCGACGTTGCAGGGTCTCTATGATGCGGAAGCACATCTCGGTGAGCTGATGATGACCTATCCACAAGCGAGCCGTCTTCTCATGAGCCCACTACCTCAACCACTACAGGAGCAGCAAGAAGGAGGTATGACCAATGACCAGACGCTTGACCCAGAGCTGCGTGAAAGGGTGCGCTGGCTGGGCACGGCAATGCTAGACTTCTTTGAGCATATCTGGACCCAGGCCCAGAAGGGGGCATTGTCGAAGGATGTCTGGGAAGCCTGGGAGGAGTATATGCTGAAGATGTTGGGAGAGACTCGCCTGCGCCAGATGTGGCCGACGGAGCGGGTCTACTATGACCCTGGCTTTCGACGCTTCGTCGATCAGAAAGTCGGACTCAAACCTGATACCCCCGTCATACCGCCTCTCCCGCGCATGGCGACAGATCCCATCACGCCTGTCGAACATCGTCCTGGCGATGCGAAAGTTACACAGGTCGCTCACGTCCTGCGAGCTGTAACGCAAGAGGTCCAAAAGCATATGTATTGAAACCGCTCTTTCTCGCTCCAGTGAAGCCTTCAATGCACTCAGGTCGTGTGTCGTAGCATGGCTCTATCCTGAATTGCTGGATGGTTAGTGTTTCACCTGCCGGTCCAAATAGAATCGGCAGAGCTTACGATTTTTTTCTGGTAGATCATCCCGGAGCATAGGATGTCAAATGAACAAGGAGTCACTTTCATGCAGAAAAGCCATAGTACCAGACCAAAGCCGCTCTTCTTGATCGTTTCGTTGGTAGTGCTGCTTCCCTTTATGCTGGCTGCCTGCGGCTCAATTGGGGGATCGGGAGCACGTCCTGCTGCTACACCGACGCCGACACCTAAAATAGTACAGGGATATGGCACGGCCCATGGCTGCCCGAGTGATGCAGTCGTCATGACTGCGCCACCTGCCGCAAATGTGATAGTCAAACGAGCTGATGCCCATGCAACTATCATGGCCCATGTTGGTGATGTGATTGAACTACAATTGCCCTTTGGCCAAAAATGGACTGGTCCTCTCGCTTCAGTCGGGGGCTGCAATTGCAAAAACCTGCTGGTTATGCCTGTGTCCTGGCTACTTCCCTCATCCGTGCCCTTTAGCGAACGGATGAGGGAAGTAGCCAGGACAGGCATTGCGCGCCTTTGTTCCCATCATGGCGGTCGTTTCCCTTCCTCACATACGCTTCTTCCGCTTTCATTATGAACCACCATCCCTTTGGGTTTTTCAACAGGCTGATATCTTTATATAGAAGATATAATATATGTGGAGGAAACGTAACGGATGCTGCAAGTGTGTTCCTCCGAGCATATTTCCTAAGACGTAGCGGGCGCTGTCGCCCACGCCTACACAACAGGAGCAACTCGTTTGAGATGGCCACTTTGAGCCAGTAGAAATCCCACGGTTGTATTTGAGGTGCGCAAATCAGGTAGGTGACGCAATGCCCTGATTTTGGAGCTGCTTATGGAGACTGGTCAAACGTCATTTACAAGACTCATCGAGTGCTACTTTGAGACGTGGTTCTTGTTCGCTCATACACTCCTGGCAGGCCCGGCGCGAGACAAGGTGATGAAGCAGCAAGCTATGCCACGCCAACTACGCGTGGCATACTGCTTGCTCCAACTGCCAGCTGAGGTAAGTCTCACTGATGTGCATACGCAGTACCGCAGACTGGCGAAGCGCTATCACCCGGATGCCGGTGGAGACCACTCCGACTTTCTCGCTTTACAGCAGGCCTACGAGCGTGTGGTGGAATACCTGCAACCACTGAGATGAAGCAGACCCCCGCGATGGAAAGAAGCCTGAAGGAGATCCCGCAAGCCGCGCATATGACCTGCGGCCATTGGGCAGGACGACGTTCTCCGTACCAGGCGAGAGGAGAGAGGGCATGACCCAGCAGCGCCATCGATACGATCATACGTCGCGTTCCACCTCCGAGCGCTTTGCCGCGCTCGTCCAGCTCGGAGCCGCTCTCCTGCAAGAAGGAGATGAGATGCTGTCCTGGCTACTTCTCATATCCGTGCTCTTTGGCGAACGGATATGAGAAGTAGCCAGGACAACAAACCAAAGAGATGTTTGAGTCTTGGTCAGTGAGTCCCTGTCTGGGATGGCAAGAACATCCCCCAAGCCTTACTCCCTGTGCATATCAGTCGTCAACAAACCAGGGAATTGAAGTGGGGAACTCTCAATTTTCTCGCCGGATAGCTGATGTAGACAGCACAGGAGGGAAGCGTCACGAACAAACGCTTGTCTACTGCCAGGGCCTGTTCGATAAACGCTTTTTCCAACACTCGTCAGCTATACTCGTCTGATACGGAACGAGAGGATCAGGAAGAAAAAGATGCGTGACGACACCACCATAGAAACAACCATGCTCAATGTCAAGGGCTTCCGCATATACGTGGCCCTCCAACAAGGGGACGAAAGCCTGCCGCCCTTGCTGCTGATCAATGGCATCGGGGCCAACCTTGAGCTGTTTGACCCCTTCATCGAGGCACTCGACAACGTTGGGGAGCCGAAGATCGCAACGCTGCGCTTCGATGTGCCGGGCATTGGCAAGTCGCCGCTGCCCCCCCACCCTCTGCGTCTGCGAGGACTCACCGACCTGATCGCCGATATGCTTGATGTCTTAGGACATCCAGTTGTTGACGTACTGGGCGTCTCGTGGGGTGGTGGGCTGGCGCAAGAATTCGCTCACCAGTCCCCGTCGCGCTGCCGTCGCCTGATCCTGGTCTCTACCTCGGCGGGCTCGCTCTCCGTCCCTGGGAATCCCTCTGTCCTGATCAAAATGCTCAGTCCGCGTCGCTATCTCGATCCCGCGTATATGGTCTCCCTTGCGTCCTCCCTCTATGGCGACGTGTTTCGGCAGAACCCCGACCTGGCTCAGTCCTATGCGCAACTGATCACAGCGTCACCTGGCCTGGGATACGTCGGGCAACTGCTGGCTACTCTGGGCTGGACAAGCCTTCCCTGGCTGCACCAGATGCGCCAGCCGACCTTGATCCTGGCAGGCAAGGACGACGTGATCGTTCCACCCCTCAATGCCAGGATCATGGCACGTCTCATTCCCAACGCTACACTGCATATCCTCAATGGAGGGCACCTGTTCATTCTCACCGAGAAAGAGCAGGTGGCCTCGCTCGTCCATACCTTTCTCAGGGATGAGAGCACATCCGGCAAGAGAGGGTGAATATCACATGAAAGGAGATCTACCATGTCAGCTTCGTTGCTTCAACACACTTCCTCTGCATATGACTACCCGTTGCTCATCAAGCATTTGCTTCACACGCCTCTGGCAACGGCTCCCGAACAGGAGATCGTGTACCGGGATATGAGTCGCTAGACCTACCGCACGCTGCGCCAACGTATTGGCCAGCTGGCAAGTGGTCTTGCCGGGCTCGGGGTGAGGTTAGGCGATACGGTCGCCGGGTATTGTCAACTTGATGCGGTGATAAGTTTATTGTGATCGAAAAGTGGGGAAGAGAGACAGTTTTTCAGTTTATTTCCTTCTCATCCTTCGTTGAAATAAGCTGAAAAGGTCCCAGAATGGGGAAAGCTCATCAAGGGAAAAGATGAAGTTGACAATACCTCTCCGACAGACTGCTAGACGCCAAATCCAGACGGCTCCATCTCCCAAGACCACCAGTTGGCGAGCCCGCGGCAGTCCACAGGTGAGTGCCAGTTGGTAGAGTAGCTGGCCAAACTCCTCGGCCTTGCAGCGACGAGAAACATAGCGCTTCTGGCCTGCTTGATCCACAAACACCCCTGGCACCAGCTCCGAGCGTTGCGGCCCCCGTGTCCCCGGAAAAACCGCTCCCACTTTGACTTCCCGGTAGACATCGCCCGGTCACTGGCTTTCCTTCTCTTCCAGAGGCACACTCCCTCGACGCAGCCGTGCCAGGATCCCATCCAGTTCGACGTACAGACGCTCGATGATGGCTTGTTTGGGCTCCGACTCAGCCGAGCCGCTGGACTCCGCCGCAGATGCGGTGTGCGCCTGGGCCGCCTCCTTCCAGAGGCGGTTGACCTGCTCATCCTCCCTGTTGTGGCTACTTCGTACATCCGTTCGGAAAAACGGCATCTGGAAAGCGTCATGATCGTCGCCAAACAGGCTCAAAGGGCTGATTTTTTGCACGGATGATCAAAGTAGCCAGCACACGTTTACTTCCCCCATCGCTTAGCGGGGAAAATGGCAGCCAAAAATGTTATGACCTCATTACCTCTCGAAGAAACCGTTCGATCTCTTTAGGATAGTCAGGATTCGCCAAGCTGTTGCCGTGACCGTAGCCTGAATAGAACTTCGAGCGGCTGTTGGGGATGAGTTGGGCCATCTCGCGTTGCATGCTGACCTCAATCACACGATCCTCTTCGCCCCCTATAACCAGTGTCGGGCAACGAATACGGGGGAGGATGCCTCTATTGTCGAGATACAGTAGTGGTGCCACCAGCCGCTCGAAGCGTTCAGGATAGCGTGGTTGCCTGATGAGGTCGAAGAATGGGCGCATGAGTGGAAAGAGCCAGACGTTCTCGACCAAGGGATCGAAGGTCTGAACCCAGAAATTCGGCGTGAAGGTGTAGTACGTCAGGCTCCATTGCAGTGCAGCCCACTGACCGTGCTCGGCTTGGCGAATCCAGTGTTGGCAGAGGTCGTGCGTATGTTCGTTGGCGTAGTGGGGGCAGGATGACAAGATCAGACCACGGACGAGGTCGGGGCCTTTGATCGCCATCCACTGACCGATGGGACCACCTGCCGAAAGGCCTTCGATCACGGTAGGTCCCCATTGCAACTGTGCGAGAGCCCAGAGCAGGTCCTCTGCATGCTGCTCAACGCTATAGCCGGGGGGAATAGGCTGGCGACGGCTAAGAGCGAGCAGACGCTGGCTTCTGTCCCGTTGAGAGTAAAACCAGGTGAGGAAGAGGGCAGCGCTGACTGTATCCACGGTGTCTAAGCCATCGTTGACTCCGAGAATGAGGACGACGGGAAGAGGACCGTCACCGATCTGGGCATATGCTATCTGCGCACCATCGGGTGTGATTAATTTGCCTGAAGTAGGGAGTGGAAAAAGCATCGCGGTGCTCGTTTTCAGTATGTGGAGAGGACAGTACCTCTCCTGAATATCATCACACAAGTAGCGCTATGAGAGAAGCCCAAATTTTTGCCACTTCAGCTTGTCTCAGAAAGGGCGTAAGCCTCCTCACTTCATGGCACCTCTTCCCTCTTTGAGCCGTTTTCCCCATCGTGTGCAGATGGCTGTCCTGGCTCCATGGAATATCCATGCACCAGAGAAGGCAATTGAGCATGCCTTTTGCTCCTTGTAGATTACCCCAGAGAAGAGAATCGGCAAGCATTCACCGGTATGACTGGAGAGAGAAATCATGTTGCCGCAAACGCCGGATTTTTGAACGGATGGCTCAGGTAGCCAGCACAGGGGAAGACGAAGTTGTCAATTTTGAGAACGGATGTGCCAAGTAGCCATTACAGGCATCACGTGCGCCAAGAACTCCACATCCGGCGTAAGAGCGTACGCGAGCAGTGCTGTAAATGTGAGCAAGAGCAGGGTTTGGATCATGTGCCCCGCAAGCCACAGGATGAGCAGTGCGACGCCCGTCCAGGCGAGAATGGCGAACGGGAGGCCACATCGTCGGATCCATCTCGTGATCACTGCCATAGAGTCAACGTCGCGGGTCGTGCGCGGACGAGTGTTTGAGAACATCCCCCTACACTCCTAGAATAGTTTATTCTGCGTATCAATCAAATGCGCGTAGAGATATCTCGCTGGCAAACAAGGAGCGTCTTGAGACGTGCCCACTTTCCAGATCGCGACACCTTGTTTTTAAGGAAGCATGAGAGCCGCCTTGAATAATTTTGAATGCACAAAAAGGCAGCGTTGACGTTTCTGGTGCTCCACCCTGAACTTCATCTCTCTTCATTGCTCATTCCCCTGGGCACGCGTCAGCATAGTAGCCAGGAGAGCGGCAATAATCCTCCGGCTACCCAACGGATAGAGGTATTCATTGCCCTTTAGCAAGAGTATGGCAGGAATTATCAACCGTTCCCTTGCTCTTTTGTTGACCGTTCATAGGTTGCTGTGAGCCAGCTGCGGAGGAAGATATCCCGTCCCATTTCTGTACAAGAGACCAGTTGCCAGCCCTGTTTTGAGTGACGTTTCAAGTCATATTCATACTTACGAGACGATGAACGGAACAGGCCAGGCCGATAACTCTTCACTTCTTGCTGCGGTTTGGCCGGTTGTGACACTGCTTTTCTCCTTGCAAAGTGAACAATAAATGAGCATCACCAAATGATTAGCCTCGGACTGGGATACACGGAAACGAGGACGGAGGCTCATGATCGGACTACCGGTCTGGATCGCAGCTTTAGTTGTGGTTTGTGTTCCACTCCACATAGTCTTCTTCCGTGTTGAAATTGAGGGCCAGACGAATACCTGGTCCTCAATTTTTTCATGTGACACATCTCCTGTTGACACTGATCAAGTCCTAATCCACATCGATCAGAAATTACGTCTAGTGTTCAGTGTGTCCTCTGTGTACCTCTGCCAATTCGTGGCGGATGTCGCCTTCAGACATTGCAGTATCCGTTATCGGACGTTTCTCGAGTCGAGATGCAGCCTAACATTGAATATGGTCAGACGCTCAGAGGGTCGGCAGGCCCGCGTTTACGGGCACTCTTCATCCACCTGAAAGACCACTCCAAGCAAGCGAATGAGTTTCTTTATGAACCACATACGGCCTCCTTTTAGATGTAAGTAAGGGATGTGTGTGTGCGATTGCTGACAAATCAGATCACCATTATCGCATCTCTTGCTCCTCGTCAAATCGACAGAGGGGATGTTGGGTGGCCTTACACGCTACGACAGAAGCAGGGAAGGGCCGAAGCTGGTCTTGTGGGGAAAGAAGAGTATAACTTTTCCTTCTCATAGTCACAGTATAACACAATAAGTGAGCATCTGTCAAGTATAGTTTAATTTTATTGATATTAATAGTAAATTAGACCAGGTCCCAACAAGCATCTCGCTACAGCAGGGGTTCAGGCCACCTGCTGACGTTACTCTTCAAGCATGGGACAAGGCTTGCGGGAACGGGGGGTACAGCCTCTCTTGATGGTGGATAATTCGATCGGCCTCTGCAAACACCCTTCGGGCTGGTTTTTTCGTCATGGGGCAGCCCGGACAGGCTACCTCATCCTGGAGTGAAGCTCCATCCGACTGCTTCTCCTGGCACTTTCACCGGCCTCCCCCATGGCATGACACTGCAACCACATCTGGCTTGAGTGGCTCTCAAGCGGGAACCGGCGGCAATGGGCAAGAGAGCACCTCGCGCGCCGTCCATCGTCGGTTGGTTCTCCCGGCTGCCAGAGCTTCCGTACGCTGCCGGTAGCGTTGCGCCACCAGCTTGCCCCCTCGCTCTCGTGGCTGCACGAGCGCTACTCGGAGCGCTGCGTGAGGACGGACAAAATGATAATACGCTCGCCACCACTCGAGATGAGCCAGCAGTTGTGGAGCGAGCTTCGCCGTGGCCCACGTGCGACGCGCCAGCGCTGCCACGCCATGACGGACGCTCAGATTCACCCGCTCGATGAAAGCAGTGTTCAGCCGTCCAGACAGGCCCAGTCCCTGCAGGGCGGCTGTGAGATCTGCCTGGGTCCCCAGGCAGATCACAGGCGTGACCCGTACGAGTTTGCGCCGCCGGTAGGTTTTCTTCACCTGGCCGTAGATCAGACCGGCCGCTACCTGCCACTGGCGTGCTTTGCGCTCTCGACGACTTCCTGCGAGCCACTGCCCGAAATGGGCTGTGAGAGTATAGAAATACAAATGTAACCCATCACTGGTGAAAAGTGGGAGGCAGCCAGGAACCAAGAGGTGCCGTAGGGAGTGGATAAACAGGTGCGCTGCATGTTGTGTGCGGGGACCAAGGTGGAGGACGGGAATGATCTTCGTGAGGGGGTCGATGGCCAGCCACAGCCAGAGCACGTGTGTGGCGCTGCGCAGCCTGGTGCGCAGTTCGTCCAGCTGCAGGTGCGGGAGCTGGAGGTTGGAGAAGCAGCGCCCGTGCAAGGTCTGAGCGTGCTCGCCGGCACGGGACAGAAAGGCTGGTGATGGTCGCTTGCCGGTAGCCAAAGACGCGCTCGGCGGCGGAAGGATCCAGCCCTTCGGCAAGCGCCGTCAGCACCATGGCGACCTGATGGGAGGGAGTTTTCAGACGGTACAAGGGGGTGTCGCGCCGAGCAGTGAACGTCATGTGGCAAGCCTGGCAGCGAAACGTCTGGATGCGCTCGGCATGGCCATGTGTGCCATCCCCGACCAGGGCGTGGATATGAGCATCGGTGATCCCGGAGGAGGGGCACTGCGGGTTGGGACAGGCGAAGCCCTCGGTGTTCACCCGTTTCGGTGCGCCCCGCCGGCTTTTGACCTCGCGCCAGGGGCGTACAGAGAGAGACACTGGCCCCACACCCGATGAGAGGTTGGAGGAGAGGCGGCAGGCTGGACAATCAAGCGGGGTGCGAGGCTTCAGGAGGCGTTGGACTCTGGTCTGCACCGCCCCTCCTCTTGAATGTGGTGGGTAATGATGTGACAAGTAACAATGCCAAAGCCGCGCCAGGCAGAGGAGGAGAGGAGGAAGACCAAGAGCAGGAACACGAACACATGAAGGGCCATAAAAATCCTCGCTGCTTGAAATGTGGCATGGACAGTTTCCTTATAAAGAAAGAATAAGCAGGGTCGATGGGGAGAGTCAAGCGGTTAGGAGAGAAGACTGAATTATCCACCATCGAGAGAGGAAGTACTGGTATCGCCATATCACGCTCTCGATGATGGCCCATGTCTGGCTGGCGAGCATCAAGCGGCAGGAAGAGGGAAAAAAAGTTCCGCAACCGATGAGCTTGCCGGGTTGACCGTGCCAGAGGTGCGCCGGTTGTTGGCGATTGCGTTGCCGTTACCGGTCCGTTCGCCCGAACTGCGGCTGGTTTGGTCGACGTTTCGCAGGAAGAAGCGACTCTGGGCTCGTCGAAGCCATTACCGACAACGCGCTCTCCGACAACGCTCTCGTCCAGGCTCTCATGCGCCTTTATAACTACGGTTGTAGTACTAGTATCCCCTGCGAAATGCAGCCGCTGAAGCGGCTTGAGAGGCCATGAACCCTGGGCAAAAGCTGACGGTGTGCTTGAGGTGCTGGCCAGACCACATGCTCTGGGAGTATGAGGAGGCGACCAGTGTATTTCGCAGCAGGGCTATGCTGGAGGAAAGGAGGAACAAGAGATGCTCATCGATGCACACCAGCCAGAAGACGTGTTTGCCCGCGTGCCCGAACTGGTCGCCCAGATTGATCCCGTGCTTCAAGCCCTCGACGTCTTGCTGGAGGATGACCGGTTGTACCAACAGGTGCGCGCGGATCTGGGCAAGCGCTACCGCTTCACGCTGGTGCACGGACGCCATTCTACGCCGGTGGAAGTGATCCTGCGCATGCTCCTCTGCAAACATCTGTACCAGTGGAGCTTCAAAGAGACCGAAGAGCGCGTCAAGGACAGTCTGGTCCTGCGCTGGTTCTCTCGCATCTATTTTGAGCGGGTGCCCGATGAGACGACCTTGCTGCGCTGGTTGCAGACGTTGCGCCCCGAGACGCTGCACGCCCTCAACGATCGCGTGGTCGAGTTGGCGAGGCAAGCGAAGGTGACGCAGGGACGCAAGCTGCGACTGGATGCCACCTGTGTGCAGACCGAGATCCATCACCCCACCGATAGCGGCTTGCTGGTGGATAGCGTGCGGGTGCTCTCGCGCATCGTGAAGCGGGCCAAAGGGTTGGTCACGCATCAGGTGAGCTACCTTGAGCAGACCTGTCGCTCGCGACTGCGCTCAGCCCGCACGACGGCCCAAAGGCGGCATCGGCAGTTGCGGCGCAAGGGGGAAGAGAAAGAAGCCCAGCAAAAGCAGTTGTACCACAAGCTGATCGAGACGGCAGAGCAGATGGTGCGGCAGGCCACCCGCGTCGTGGGGGCGCTCAGCCAGCAGAGCGAGCAGCAGGCGAAGCTTCTCCTCAGCGAGGCTGAGACGTTGCTGCCGCTGGTCGAGCAGGTGATTGCGCAAACGCGCAGCCGGGTGCTCGAAGGCCAGAAAGTTCCCTCCGACCAGAAGGTGCTGAGTCTCTTTGAGCCGCACACGCGGGCCATCCCTCGTCAGAAAGGCGGCGCCCAGGTCGAGTTTGGGCGGCACGTTATCCTCGATGAAGTGGAGGGCGGCATCGTCACGCGCTCTGAGATCCTGGAGCATCCCCATGAGCATGGGCAGGCCGTGGAGGCGGTGGCACATCACGTCGCGCTCTTCGACCATCCCCCCGGCATCGTGGCCGGGGATCGCGGCGTCCACTCGCCCGAGACGGAGGCCAAGCTCGCCGCCGCAGGCGTCAAGCGGGTGGCAATCCCGGCCTCAGGCAAGCTCTCCGCGGAACGCCAAGCCCTGGAACACACCCGTCCCTGGCGGCGCGGTTATCGGCTTCAGCGCGGGCATCGAGGGCCGCATCGCGAGCCTGCGACGCGACTATGGCTGGCGCGAATGCGCCTATCACGGGCAAAAGGGGATGGAGCGGTGGTTGGGCTTGGGGATCATTGCCAGTAACCTCAGGCATATTGCTCAGGGAAAGGTGGTATAAAGCTCAACCAGAGAAAAGCTCAACCATCAACAGACGAATACTTGAGCTTCCATCGGCTTCCCAAGCCTTTTCATCCATTTCGCAGGGGATACTAGTACTAGAGCGCCAGGCCGATCAATGCAAATGAACGCATCAGCAATCTGTACAAAAAATCACGGCGAGAGCCTGGAGTGTTCCTTGCCTGTCATTGTCTATCGGTGCCACCTCGTGAGATAGTAACTGCTTGCTTGCCTTTGACTCTACGTGATCCATGCATACTCCTCTCAACCATGCCATCCATCCTCGTCAACTTGAACCCTCTCTATTGGTCCACCGTAGACGAGGATGGGTCATAGCTGATTCATCCATTGTGAAGGCGGTTATTTCTTACACCTGCGGCATGCTTGTGGTTCGACTGCTGCCACATGCGCAAGGCCCGTAGTTGTGGCGTTTTCTTGATCTGGTGCGCCTGCATGCGCGTGAGCACATGATCCAGAATGGTGACCGCTTCGCCAACGTAGGGCCCCTTGTTGAGCATGACGCACTCGGCTCGCTCTGCCATGGCGGCATCCGTCATCTCCGCGCGCGAGGGCGTGCCCTTGCGGACGAAGTTCTCCAGCACCTGTGTCGCCCAGATGACAGGGACGTGCGCCGCCTCGCAGATCCATAGCATCTCCTCCTGCATTTCCGCCAGTCGCTCATAGCCAATCTCCACTGCCAGGTCCCCCCGTGCAATCATCACGCCCAGCGGCTGCTTGCTCGCGGCATGCACGATCAAGTCAGGCAGGTTGTGGACCGCGCGCGGCGTCTCTATTTTGGCAATGAGTGCCAGGGGGCGCGCCTGCTTCCCCTGGCGCGAGCGCAGCTCCTGCTGCAAGAGGTCAATATCCGCGGCCTCCTGCACAAACGAGTACCCAACGATATCCGCGTGGGTGGCCACAAAATCCAGGTCGCGCAGATCCTTGTCCGTTAAGGGACTCAGGTGCAGGATCGTGCCGGGAAAATTGAGGCCCTTATCGGAGCGCAGGCGTTCGCCTTTGCTGCGGGCATGCGTCACACGCAAGAGCAGCCCCTCGGGGAGCATTGCTTCGACGCAGGTTCCCAGTTTCCCTTCGTCGATCCACACCTGCGCACCTACCTGTAGCTGGTCAAGCGCCTCTGGCAGCGTACAGACAGCCTGCACCGGAAAGTGCTCAGGCGCAATTGGCGCTCCCCGCGTCAGCAGGATACTGTCACCCATGCACACACGCTGTTTGGGTTGCGGCAGCATCACCTCGCCTGTGCGCGCCTTTGGTCCGCCCAGATCCATGGATACCTGACACGCTCGTCCTCTTTCCTCCGCCGCTCGCCGCACATTGGCAATCATGGCTTCCCACTCGCTCGCCGTATCGTGGGCGCAGTTAATCCGTACGCAATCAGTGCCTCGCTGGAGCAGATCTCGCACGCCGTCGTAATCATACGCGTCAGCGGTGGACAAGGTGACCATGATGCGCACGCGACGATGTGGCAGGGGCTTACCGAAGAGAGCTTCGGCATTGTGGCTGAGCAAGCGTTCTCCTTGAAAGAAGGATTGCAGGGAGGGACGTTGGGGTGGCACTTCTCCCTCCTTGCGCGTGCTTGCGGTCAACGTGGCAATCACCGCATCCAGGTTCGGGAGAACGCGCGCTTCGCTGCGGCCCAGGGAAGACAGCCCCCAGGGCATCAGGGCGAGTTGGAGCGGACGGAGGTCGCGTTGTCGCAGCGCCAGGTAGGCTGCCAGATTCTGCGCGCTCGCCACAAAATCCTGGCGTTGGATGAATGGCCACCATTGCTGGAACAACCCCTCTCCTTCCAGGGCAATGTCTGTGCGCAGGTGCTGCAACGTGGCGAGGAGGTTGCGCGGGTCTGCCAGATCCTCGCTTCCAGGTGTCCCTAGCAGCTTGTCGGAGAGAAGCCCATATCCCCCGTCTGTGATGGTATACTTTTGAGCATGAGTAGAACATTCAAAAAGGTGGACTACACCCAGGCGCTCGATCTGACAGTGCGGCTGGGCGACTGTCTGCCGCCCGACCATCTGGCCCGCTTCGTGGTAGACAGCGTGGCTTTGCTTGACCTCTCGGCCTTGTATGCCCACTATGGGTCGCGCGGCGGGGAACCCTATGCTCCTGAAGTGCTGTTGGGCTTGCTCCTGTATGGCTATGCCACTGGGGTGTTCAGTTCGCGTAAGATCGAGCGCGCTACCTATGAGGCGGTGCCTTTCCGCTTCATTGCAGGCAACCGGCATCCCGACCACGATACGCTGGCCACGTTTCGGCGCGCATTCCTGCCCGAACTGAAGGACCTCTTCGTGCAGGTGCTCCTGCTGGCACAGGAGGCGGGCGTGTTGAAAGTGGGCACGATCAGTCTGGACGGGACCAAGATCCATGCCGATGCCTCCAGGCACAACGCGATCAGCTACAAGCGGCTGCTGGAGTTGGAGACGCAGCTGCGAGCCGAGGTCGAGGAGCTCTTCATCCTCAGCGAACAGAGCGACCAGCGAGAAATCCCCGATGGACTGGTGGTGCGCGAGGAGATTGCACGGCGAGAGGACCGCCTGGTGCGGCTGGCGAAGGCCAAAGCGGTGCTGGAAGCTCGCGCCGTCGAGCGTGCGGCAGCGGAGCAGGCGCTCTACGAAGCCACGATGGCGCAACGCGCGGAGCGAGAACGCACGACGGGACGCCGCTCGGGTGGCCGCCCGCCGACACCGCCCGTGCCAGGGCCTCGCGATGGTGACCAATACAACTTCACCGACCCGCAGTCGCGCATCATGAAAAATCCGACGGACGCAGGTTTTGAGCAAGATTACAACGCGCAGATAGCCGTCGATCAGGAGAGCCTGCTCATCGTCGCCAGCGCGCTCTCCAATCACCCCAACGACAGTCAGGAAGCCGAACCCACGCTCTCTGCCATGCCATCCGCGATCGGCACACCAGAGGCAGCGGCGTTCGATGCTGGCTATTTTGGTCCTGCGACGCTGGCCGCCTGTGAGAGTAATGGCCTTTTCGTTGTCTTTCATGAAGTTCCAGCCTTTCTATGGCTTTGTCACAAGTCCAATTGGGTCGCGCAAGCGTTATTCCAGCACGGTTTCCCCATCAGTGCGCCTGTGCGGCAAATGTGTTGCTGCCGCGCCATGGCGAAAAGGCGCCATGGTTCGTACCCGCATTTTCCTGCTCTATTTTGTCAGGCTCAGGCTCGAGCGCGGCAGCGAGGACCTGTGTGATGTCATTGACGTACACAAATGTCATCTGTGCGCGCAATTCGTTGGGCACGTCCTCCAGCAATTCCTGCTCATTCTTCTGCGGCAGAATGACCGTGTGAATACCAGAGCGGTAGGCCGCCAGCACCTTCTCCTTGACCCCGCCAACCGGCAACACCCTGCCACGCAAGGTGATTTCGCCCGTCATGGCGACATCCGAGCGCACCTTGCGGCCCCTGGCCAGCGAAACGATCACCGTCACCATGGTCACACCCGCCGAGGGTCCATCTTTGGGGATGGCTCCCGCAGGCACATGAATATGCACGTGTTGCTTCTCAAAGACCTGCTCGGGCAGGCCCAACGCCTGCGCATTGGAACACACATAGCTGAGGGCGGCCATGGCCGACTCCTTCATTACCTCGCCCAGCTGTCCGGTGAGCGTTAAATGCGTCTCTTGAGCCGGCATTGCCGCAGCCTCAATGAAGATGATTTCACCGCCGACCGGGGTCCAGACCAGCCCGGTGGCAATCCCTGGCCGGTCGATCCGTTCGGCTGCTTCCGCGCTGAAACGCTGGCGGCCGAGATAGGCAGGCAGATCTTCGACTGTGACATGCAGTGAGGCCTGCTGCCCTTCGACGACCTGGCGGGCAAATTTGCGGCAGAGCGAGCCGATTGCGCGCTCCAGGGTGCGGACTCCTGCTTCGCGTGTATAGTCACGCGCGATGCGACGTAGGGTCTCTTCATCGACGAGCAACTCGCCTGGCTTGAGCCCACTGGCGGCCAGTTGTTTCGGCAGCAGGTAGGTACGAGCGATGTGCAGCTTCTGCTCTTCCGTGTAGCCAGAGAGCTCCAGGATCTCCATGCGGTCGCGCAGGGCCGGCAGAATGGGCTCAAGCGCGTTGGCCGTGGTAATAAACATGACCCTGGACAGGTCAAAGGCCAGGTCCAGGTAATTATCGCGGAAGCTGGAATTCTGTTCGGGATCCAGCACCTCCAGCAGGGCTGACGAGGGGTCGCCACGCCAGTCGGTCCCCACTTTGTCGACCTCATCCAGCATGATCACCGGGTCGTTGGTTTCGACTCGCCGCAGCGTTTCGATAATCCGCCCTGGCATCGCGCCAAGGTAGGTGCGGCGATGACCGCGAATCTCGGCTTCGTCACGTATCCCACCCAGCGCCATGTGCGCGAACTTCCGGCCCAGCGCGCGCGCGATCGATTGGCCCAGCGAGGTCTTGCCGACGCCTGGCGGACCCACAAAGCAGAGAATCGGGCCGCGGTTGAGCTGGTTGTGCTCCTTAAGCATACGTTCTTCCCTCAAGCGGCGCACGGCCAGGTGCTCCAGGATGCGATCCTTGATCTTTTCCACGTTATAATGATCCTGGTCAAGCACCTCACTTGCGCGCGGCACATTGATCTGCTCACCCGTACTCCGGCTCCAGGGTAAACTTGTCACGAGCTCAAGGTAGGTGTGAATGATGCTATATTCGGGCGAGATCGCGGGCAACTTCTCAAGTCGGGAGAGTTCGCGCTGCGCCTCTTTGAGCGCCTCGTCAGGCATACTGGCCGCGTCGATCTTGCGGCGCAACTCAGTGATGGTTGCCTGCTCTTCACTCTCCTCGCCCGGCTCGTGCCGGATTGCTCTGTGCTGGTCGTGCGGCAGATACTTCTGCTGCGTCTTGCTCAGTTCTGGCCGGGCGCGGGTCCGAATCTTTTTTCCGAATTCAAGCATCTCGAGCTCATAGGTCAGGTACGTACTCAGTAGTACGAGCTTGGCTTGCACAGAGTCGAGTTCAAGCAATTGCTGGCGTCGTTCAAGGTCCGTCTGCAGGGAGGTGGCAATGGCATAGGCCACCTGGAGAGGCTCCTCAAGCATCAGCGAGGCCATATTCACCCCTGAGGGCACACTCTGCGCCAGCTCAACAAAGCGTTGATAGGAGCTGATAACGCTGCGCTTCAGCGCCTCGTTTTCGTCATCTGTTGTCTGGTTTTCCGGATCGAAGGCGACATGGGCAGCCAGGTAGGGCTGCTCCTGCGTATATTCGCCGATAACCACACGCGCGAGGCCCTGTACGATCAGCTGGAGCGTGCCGTCAGGCATGAGGAGCATAAGGGTAACGCGTGCGACTGTGCCGATGATGAAGATGTAGCCTGGTTCCGCCTGCTCCCTATCAGCGGATTCCTGCGCGACCAGGACGACCAGCCCGTCCCCACGCATGACGTCTTCGATCAGGCGAATATCGCGCTCCTGCTTTACAGCGAGCGGCCGAACAATGAAAGGATAGACAACGGTCTCCTGGAGCGGCAAGATCGGCAAAACCCCGGGAAGAGTGAAATGATCCTCAGAGCTCGCTTGCCTCTTATCTCGCTCGTGTTCAGCGGGGAAAGGAGGACAGTCGGCGAGAGCCTCCCCCGCTCCATTGCTGCCTTGCGGCTGCTTCAGCGACGATATGCTACGCATGCGCGTCTTTTCTTCGCTCTCGCTCTGTGTATCTGAAACAATGTTTGCCTGTGTTACTTCCCACTGCCGCTTGTTCTGCGGTGTTTGCCCGGCCTGATTGCTCTCCATGACATACCACCTTCTTCCTAGTATGTCTTATCTTTTCTTTCTTTCTCGCGGTAAAAAACACATCCTTGCTAGCTTGTTTACGGATGAACTTGGCGGGTCAACTCAGAAATAGCACTATCCGTTGCGTACCTGTTCGCTCTTCCCATTGATGGAGCGTACAACAATATGAACAAACTCGAGCCTGCGGCCTTAAGATCGCAAGGGTTGTGCGTTGTGAAGTACTCGATCAACGCGAGGCCTCTGTATGGGTGTTCCGCGGATGGCTTCACTGCGGTCTACTCGGCGCTGAGGACACTTGCTTCCAGAGCAGCGGACACACTCCCAACCAGGGAATTCCGTCTCTTGTTTCTTCTCTTTATTCAATTCATAAAGAGCATAGCATACGCTTCTCACAGAAGCCTCACAGCCGTTCCTCCTCAGATCACATGTCTCAATAAAAACACAGTAGCGCTTACAAATTGTTTTTCAGAGCAGAACTTCGCGCAGATGCGGCCCTATCTTGGCCGTACACATGATGCCGCGACCTATGAGCACATTGCGTGCTACATTCGTCGCTTCATGGCTGAGCGAGTCGCGCTCATTGCCAGCCGCGTGCGTGATGGCCACATCCGTGATCGCCATGAGGATTTGCGTCTCCAGTACGTGTATATCTTTCCAGATGACGCCCGGCGAACCTCCTCCATAGCTATTCTGGACGGCAGCGAGTTCAATGAACGCTTTCGCTACAGCGACGTGGCCAGCGCGGTCGCCTTTCTCACGATGGAACTGGATGCAACCGGTCGACCGGATCTCGCGCGCGCCTTTGTCGCAAGCTCTGTAGGTGCGAGCGGGGATGATGTGCTGCGCGAACTCTTGCCTTTCTATACCTGCTCCCGCGCCTGCGTGCGCGGGAAAGTGACGTCCTTTCAACTCGATGAGGCTGAAGTGCCACCTTCACAGCGTGAGCGCGCGGCCGCGGCCCGTGGGATCAGAACCATCTTCGTCGAGTGCGTCTACCCAAGAGGAGTTGCGCTCGAGCACCTGGCGCAGTGCTGGCAGGCGCGTCTCACCGGGACGCAGGAGGCCGCCTCTCGCGCTTCAGATGCACGCCCTGATCTCGACGCAACGCAGGCCTCGACCTGGGAGAGCTATATTCCAGGTGAAGAGCGAGACTACGAGCATGTGGTCGTTTCTACGACACAGCCACTCGCGGCCTCTCTTGAGCACGTCCTGGATGCTATTCGTGGGTAGAAGCGTATGCTGTACTCATAAAGGAGCAAGCAAGTTGTGATGCACGCGTGAGCTATGTGCATTCACCTGTGATCGAGCTGCGAGGAGAGGAACCTAGACTTCGTACAGTGGAGATGTATGCAGAAAAGCCAGCAGAGCGAGCAACCACAATGCGAGTGAAAGGAACAACATCTTGCTTCACTCTATCCAGGCCCTCTCGATGGATCGTCTCGCGAAAGAAACTCTCGAAGGTTGAGTTTCATCATATTTTTGACCACAAACTGGCATCTGGGACCATCATAATCAGTCAATAGCCAAACGTTCTTAAACATTTAAAGGGAGGGGTGAATGAGATGCCAAAAAGACACCAGCGGTGGTCAGCGAAAAAAGTGGCTGGTCGGAATAACCCCAAAAAGAGTACCGTCATTACGACAGGCACATATAAGAAGCAAGAAACCTTCCAAGCGCAAGCTCAAAGGCATGAAGATCCTGGGGCGATCCCCCAGGTAGCAAAAGTGCCACCTGGCAGAGACATGAGAATGGGACGAACCCATAAGGCAAATTCATGGGAGTGCATTCAGGAGAGGAGGCCACGAAGTGGCAGTGACTTGAATGCCAGGAAGCCTCGTAAAGGCTCCGAACTTCACGAGAGCGATAAAGCGATGAGACAGTCGCCGCCTCATCCAGAGGGGTATGACGTAGAGCATGATTACGCGCATGATCTGGTGGTAGCTCATCGCCCGGCGGAAGATGGGGGCATGGGTTCGCCAACAATCGTGGGCGAGGGTTTGTCGGCCTATGATTTCAAGGAGCTTCATAGCAAGCTTGCTGATTTGACCAACGATGAATTGAAAAACATCGAGATGGTACCTACAGGAACGCGCCTGGAGCAGGGTTGGAAGTACATTGATCTTCAGCACCTGGAGCAAGGCGAGTTTGTTGCCATGGCCGATATGGTAGCGGAGCCGGATAACTACTTTGTCTCAAAGGAAGAGACTGACTATGTACTCTGGAATCGCCTCACACATGTGATGAATCCAGCTCGACTGGATGAGCCTGGAATGCCAGGTGAATAGTCTGTTGAGTGCCCTTGCAATTGAGGATGCCGTGGCGCTTCTTCACGACGAACGTCGGCCTGCGAAGTGACTTGCGCCGTGTGCCAAACGAACAGTCAGGAGCGGGGAACGGATGCGCTCAACGCATAAAGGAGCAAAGAGAAACAGGCAAAGGGATGGTATCATCGTCGAGGGGTCGTCGAGCATCTGCAGATACCACTGGCCGATGCCAGAGGTGGCTCAGACGCAACCTGGACAACACGCCCATGTATTGTAGCCAGGATCTGAGCGTAACCCGCTGGTGCGCGATCTCGTTGTGGCGCCATCAGTGGAGAGAAGTAACAGGTGCTCCTCACCTAGTGTTTAGCTGAATTAACAGCAAAGGAGGAAGCAGTATGCAATGCAAAGAGCGACTGGAGGCATATCTGCATGAGCATCAGGTGCCTTTCCAGCTACAGTCTCATGCTCAAGCTTTTAGTGCCCAGAAGATCGCCGAAAGCGAGCACATTCCCGGCGACATGGTTGCAAAGACGGTGATCGCCTGGGTTGACGGCACAATGATCGCCCTGGTGCTCCACGCCTCCCAGCGGGCGGGTCTCAACAAGGTACGGGCAGCCCTGGGAGTCAGGGAGATCCGCCTGGCTCATGAGGCGGAGCTCGCTGCCAGCTTTCCCGACTGCGAAGTCGGTACCATGCCGCCTTTCGGTAACCTGTATGGCGTCCCGGTCTATGTGGAGACGAGCCTGACGGGACAGGAGACGATGACCTTCCCGGTCGGTACATCACCGTCACCATGAAGATCTCAGGTATGCTGACTTTGAGCGCCTGGTGCATCCAGGAGTGATAGCATTTGCACAGACTGCGGCATTGGCTTGAAGAGCACATGCATGAGGTTTGGTGAACGAAGAGGAGGTACGGGGGCATGTAGTGAGTGTCTCTTTTGCGAGAGAAAACCCCCGCGCCGTGATCTTGCACTGATATTGTCATGCTAAGCTGTAGATGGAGGGCAAGGAAGGAGCGGATGGTGAATTTTGTGCACTCTCTGAACGTGTAGTGCTCTTGTGTAGCAAAAGAACGCATCCGCGCTAAAGAGAGCATGCTGCTGCTTGATCTTGTAAGGGAGGTGAGCAACGATGAAGGGACAACGATTTCGCGATCGCACGGAAGCGGGACAAGTGCTGGCGACAAAGCTTGTAGCCTATGCCGATCGACGAGATGTCCTGGTGCTGGCGTTGCCTCGAGGTGGCGTACCCGTGGCGTTTGAAGTCGCGAGAGCCCTGCATGCTCCCCTGGATGTCATCATCGTCCGCAAGCTAGGTGTCCCGGGGGAAGAAGAACTGGCGATGGGAGCCATTGCCTGGGTGGCGCGTGTGTGCTCAATGACGACGTCGTGCGGATGCTGGGCATTCCCGAAGCAGTAATCCACAAGGTTGCAGCGCACGAGCAACGTGAGGTGAAGCGACGCGAACGCCTTTATCGTGGGGATTACGCCGCCTACGAGATCTTCGGGGTCCAACCGTCATCCTGATAGATGACGGGATTGCAACCGGCGCTACCATGCGTGCCGCAGTGGCTGCGGTAAGACAGCAGCAGCCCGCCCGCATCGTCATTGCTGTTCCGGCTGCTGCATCTTCAACATGTGAGGAATTTGCGGCAGAGGTCGATGAGCTGGTGTGCATCATCAGGCCAGAGGCGTTCTTCGCCGTGGGCTTCTGGTACGAGAACTTCTCGCAAACGAGCGATGAGGAGGTACACGACCTGCTCCAACAAGCCACTCGCGAACCGTCAACCGCATGACAGAGCAGATGCATCCCAGGGCGACGCCGCCAGCCTGGCCAGGAGGCGCCGCAGCGGTCAAGCCTCTCGTAGCTCTCCGGAGCAGCGAGAGGCAATCTGCTCAAAGAGGGGGCCGACGCTCTCTACCCTTTCACCACAATCACTGGTTTAAGCCGTGCGACCAAGAAAGCCAGAGCAAAAGTGCTTTTCAAGCAAAAAGGTCATACCACAAACTGGGTCCACATCAGGAGAGTCATCGGTGACGTTGCCGAACGCCAGATCTTCAAAAAATTCCACAGCCAGCCTCTGGTCCTCCCTGTCGTGATTGAGGTGTAACAGAAGTTACGTACTCCGGCGTAGTGCGAGACTCGAACAATCAACAGGATCAAGCACTATTTTCCCCTATTCCGCAGGAAGCTAAATGCTTCCATATTGAACTTGCGGACCCACCATTGATTTTGTCAAGCCAAAAATGGCTCATGCGCACATTGTGTGGTGCCTGAAGGTACTCCATATGATAGAATAGAGGCATCCAAGAATCCACTACCACCGATTGAGAGCTGCTGCCATGTTACCAACCACCTTGTTTTCTCTGCCTGCTGATGTCTATCTGACTGATGTCCGTCTCGAGAACGCAGCACTGACCCTGGTTCTGAAATCGAGCCAGACAAGCGCTGTCTGTCCTGAGTGCACGCACCCATCTACCCGCATTCGAGGCCGCTACACACGCACCCTGGCCGACCTCCCTTGCCAGAGACGAGCGGTGCGCGTGCGCCTGGAGGTGCGCCGTTTCGTGTGCGCTACCCGCGGTTGCCCCGTACCACCTTTGCGGAACGCTTCTCGACGCTGACACGCGCCTATGCCCGGCGGACGCTGCGACAAGCCGACGCCCTCACGGAGATCGCGTTTGCTGTCGGAGGCAAAGCGGGCGCGCAGTTGGCGAAGCGCCTCGCGATGCCCACGAGCCGCGATACGCTCCTGAGGTTCATCCGCAGCACGGCTGTTTCCCCATGCAAAACTCCACAGGTGCTGGGACTCGACGATTTCGCCTGGAAAAAAGGTGACCGCTACGGCACGCTGCTGGTCGAGTAAGATAATGCCAGTTGCATCTGTTGTAGCGTAAGCCCAGAAGAAAGGCTACTTGAGACATTTGGGTAGGCTCTGTTTACAACATCAGCTTTGCGCTCGTTAAAACAGAAGGAGTGGGAGGAAAGGTGGAAGAGGTATGACAACGATTTGCAGGATCAAAGGCGAGCCAGGAACCCCTTACGAAGTACTGTTTGTAGACCAGCAAGGTCATCTCATCGTTGGCCTGACGGAATGGTATCATGTACGCACCCAGCAAGGACCTGCGAGCACACGGGATACCTACCTGGCCTGTTTGCTCCCGTTCTTTGTGTTCCTCAGTGAAACCGGTTGTGCTTGGAATGCTGCTCCCGAGCAGTTGCGTCTCGTGCTCATCGATTTTTACCGGAAGCGATTAGGATGCCTGATCCGTCCTGATCAAAGGCGAGAACACGTCGAGGTGATACCGACACGAGATACTCCGCTCCAAGAGAGGACCCTTCAAGTGCTTCGGTCAGCACTGCGCGATTTCTACCTCGTCATGAGAGATGAACGCCTGTATGCTTTTTCCAATCCTCTCACCTCGGAAACCCTTATGCACTTGAAACACCTGCATGAACAGGCCGTTGCCAATGCAGGTGCGCCCGATCATGCGGGTATTCGTGGAGAGTCCCATGAGCGCACGCGACGTCTACCGACAGCGTTTCTCCGCTATCCCAAAGCTGGGGAATGGAAACCGGATCTGCGCAAGGAACTGGCAGATGTGCGCACTGGCATCCACCAGGTACTCGATGCCATGCTGGCGTGCCGGGAGATCTCTTGCCGAGAGAAGGTTGTGCTCGAATTGCTGAGAAATACAGGAGCCAGACTGCATGAGATTGTGCTTCTCACGGCGGGAGGATACCGCAACGAGGGAATTGCTGGTCAGGCGCAGGTGGTGAGCAAGGGAAGCCTGGGACGAGAGATCAAAACCATCTACTTCACTCACAATCCGCGCGTGATGCAGCTTCTCACGCGCTATCTGGAACACGTCCGTCCGCAATGGGACCGCAAGCGTCGCACACGCTGGGCTTCGGTGGGCAACCCTGAGCCAGTCTTTTTGACGCAGCGCGGAACGCCCTATTCGGTGAAGTGTTTTTACTCCCATTGGTACACACATTACCCACGTTTCCGCACCTTGTGCCCGGTGGTGTTTTCTCCGCATGATATTCGGCATTTGTTCATTACCGAATTTCTCATCATGCTGCGCCAAGAGTGCGGAGCGGGCACCAATCATTTTGACGTCGAACGCTATCAGCGTGAGCGCGAAGCGTTCGGGAGCACCATCATGGGATGGCGCAGCGCTCACACCATCGATGTCTACGATCATTCCCGTGATGGCGAACAGACTCTGCATGTGCTCGGCCTGATGCAGCAACGCCTGGCAGAACGGCGCTATCTTCCTGAACCTGAAACTCTAGCCGCCACACCTCCTCTCGCAGCAACGGACGTGCCTCCCGCAGAGGGGGTACACTCCCTCCCGGAAGCTGCCCACGAGACCATCTGGCTGCATGATGAGGAGACGCTGGCCTGGATCAAGCGGATGCAACAACAGGAACAGTGATAAAGACAAGAAGGTTCACACAGCCATGAACACACTGACCGCAGATCGCGAACCTATCCAGGAGGAATTGCGACGTGCACGAGCCGACCGGCGAGCCTTTAGCAATGCGGCGGAACGAGCCACCCACCTCCGTCTCTTTTTAGCCTGGCTGCCCGCTATCTTGCACAATGCGCCAGGCATTGAGTGGGACCAACTCCCCAGCCAGGCCATGGGCCATCTGGTTCGTACAGTCGCAGATCACCCCGATGCCACGCCCATCGCGCTGGCTGTTGGTTGCGCCATGCCTGCCATGAAGAGAAACACGCTGGTGCATATGAGTTCGATGTTACTCAATCTGTGCCGGCGGCTGCGTGCCCGGTACGAGATGACCCACATCTCACAACTCCAGAGTCGTGCCTTGTGGATGCGCTTTGTCAACGGGCGGCAACTTTCTGCTGGAGAAGTACGACTCCTCACGATCTACGCTTCTGTGGCTGCCGGCCATCTTCGAACGTACCTTGAAACCCTGGATGAGCGGCACCGCCTCGTTCTAGAGCCATATGCTTTCCCTCCACTGCCCGCTCGTTTTCTTGAGCGCTACGCCCAACAGCGAGCAACCGTTATCGCTGCCCAAGCTCGCCGGAAAGAGCAAAGTGATGTGCTCACGCCCTTACTCCCATTGCTCATTGAGTTGGCACAATTCCGCAAGCAGGCCATGGAGCGCCTGTACAAGGTCTTTTGCCGCTACCGCGATCAGGCTCGCGCGGGTGCGATTGCGTTGCCGTATCAGTTTCAGCATACTGATCGCTTGTTCTCTGTCACAGAAGATGCTCCGACGATTGCAACCGTCTCCTTACTTGAGCAAACCCTCACACTCAACTTCACGCTCTGAAATCGCGAAGCCTGGGTCGAAGCCCATCCCGAGTTGTACGGACGCTGTTCTCAATGGCAGAGGAAACGACAAGTGTGTGCTTACACTGCCGAAAAAGAAATCTCCTTTCTTCAGTACGAAGGTTCCCCTGATCAGTTGCTTTGGTGCGGAGATGTCCTGGCGAACTGGCCGGTATTGACTCCTGCGCCTTCCCCATCTGAGGCGGAAGAGACGCTGGTGAGACCATGGCATACCGTGCTGTGCCTCAATCGGCCAGGGCTCCTCGCTCCTCCCAAACGCAGCAGTGTCTGGTTCCGTCACGCGATGTCGACCGGAGCCACGCTGTTTGAGCCAGAATCGTTGTACCGAGGAACCCTGTATGCTGCCGCGTTGGCGACGCTTGCCCTGACGAATGGAAGCCGAGTGAGCGAATTGCTTCAGGTCAGCGCGATACGCTTTGATACCATTGTGGTTGACGAACTCAAGCAGCAGCAGCCGACTGGTCGCAAGATCGGTCTGCTCGTTCAGAAACTCTTGCCCAAGGGGTATACCCAGGAGCGAGACCGCCAGTTGTTCCTGGTTGGTGAGATGGCCGGACGACACTTGCGAGAGATTGGCCAATTGCTGGAAGCGACGCATGATGGCGCCATTCCTGTGGTTCATCCCACCAGAAGTACGAAAGCAGAAGATTTGAGACCAGAGCCGTACCTGTTTCAGTGGGAAGCTTCTGCTGATGGACGGCTTGGGTTACTTTCCGGTGAGGATGTGGCACGGCTGCTGCGCTTTCTCTTCCACGGCTTGACCTTCACCACCAGAGCAGGCAAGCCGATACGCATTGTTCCGCATCTTCTCCGCCATATGCTGGCCACCCATGCAAGAACGGTCCAGAACATTCCCGCCGAAGCGGTAGCCTATCTGCTCCATCATCGGGTGACGCTCTCCGGATCGACACAGGCCTTGAGCGTGCCAGAAGCCACCGCCTACTACAGTCGTCTGCCAACAGCGCAGTTGCTCGCACTGCTCTTTGAGGCGCAATCGACCTTGAGCCCCTCACACGAACGCACCTATCTGCAAGCCCCTTCTCCCCGGACACTGGATCGGATGGATGAGGCTTTGCGCCAGATCTTTGAACAATGGAGCCTCATTGGTCCAACTGCGCTGGGATTTTGCAGCGCGGGACTCTGTGTTCGTCCCGACAATCGCGCGCTGTGCCTGGGCTGCCGATTTCTCGTTCCCCACTACAGTAATCTCGGACGAGCTGCCACCTGGAGGAAGCTTTACCTCTTGCAGGCCGAGCAGCATGACACCCATGGACATGCTGTCGATGCCAAGCAAGCGCGACAGATGATCCAATATCTGGACGATATCATCGCCATCATGCAGATCCAGATCAAGGCTCGACAAGACGGCGGATATGTGCCGTTCGCCGATACCCTTTTACCCGATGCAAACCGGGGGGAGAACGATGATGACAACACCACATCCATCTGAAGATCGCTCTGCCCATTTACGTGCCTATGCTGCTCGGCAAAAACAAGCAACAGTTGACCGATTGGAGCAAGCTATTGCCCGGCTTGAACGTGAAGGTCGCCCTGTCACGACCTTTACCATCAGAGAGGTCAGTGGTCTGGATTACATGGCCTATTACCGGAACCCGGAGGCGCTTGTGCTCTTTCGTCGTTCCAGCACCCATTTACGAAAGACACGGGAAAAAGCCCAGGCCCAACGTCGCCGATCACGGCGTCAACGTTCTGGACCGGATCCAGCGTCACAGGAGGTCATTGCTTCCCTTCGCGATCCACTGCTCAACTACAAAAAGCCTCGTCTGGTGGCAGAACTCCGGGCCGCTCAAGCACAGAGAGATCAGATGGAGCAGCACTATTCCCAACTCCTGCAAGAACAGATGCAGTCTGGACTCACGATTGCTCGGTTGGAAGCACAGCTCGCAGAATATCTCGCGTTTATGGAGCGTTTTCGTTCCTCTTTGCAAACAGAGGAGCACGGACCTCAAAACTGACTGAAAAGAGTGAGAGGGTGATCCATTTTCCAGAATGACTCGATGGATGTTCAAGACAGACAGACACCGAGCCCCTCTAGAAGCTCACATGGGAAGGAAATATTCCCTCTTGACACGAACTGGAAGAAAGACTTGCAAGCGCATTGCCCGGTGGAGGTGCTCCCTGATCGGGAAGCCACCACCGTCGTCCGCTGGCTGCGTGCGCATCGGGGCGTGAAGATCATCAGTCGCGACCGTGCTGGGGCGTATGCGGAGGCGGCCACACGTGGAGCGCCGCGCGCTAAGCAAGTCGCGGATCGCTACCATGTGCTGGTCAACCTGCGCGACGCGATCAAAGGCACCCTGGCTCGAAAGCCTGGGAGCTTGCCGGAGGTGGCAGCAGAGAGAGGCGAGCCACGTTCTTCCGCCCAGCCCGCCATGGCCTTCCTTGAAGCTGCATGCGCACCTGATGAACCAGCACCGCAAGACGAGCGAGCAGATGCACCGCAAGACCAGCGGGAAGCCTCAGGGGCGCGCCCGCTGACCGTTGCAGAGCAACATCGGCAGATCAGTCGCGCCAATCGCCTGGTTCGTTATGAGCAGATCATCGCATTGCATCGTCAGGGGCTGAGCCAGCGGGCGATCGCACGGCAATTGCATGTCAGTCGCAAGGTGGTCCATCGCTCGGTGACTGCCGGGATCTTCCCGGAGCGCACTCCCACTGGCAAGCGTCAGAGCAAACTCGATCCGTTCCTTCCCTACCTGCGAAAGCGTTGGGAGCAGGGCTGTCACAACGGGCTGCAACTCGCGCGCGAACTCCAAGCCCGCGGATTTCGCGGATCAGCCTCGTTGGTCGGCAAGCTCACGGGTGACTGGCGGGCACGCTTGCCTGGGCCAGCGGAGCGGGTACGTGGCAAGAAACGACAGGCAGCTCCTCCTGCCAAGCGCCGTCTGTCCCCCCGGCACGCGTCCTGGTTGTTCGTCACAGATCAGGAGCAGTTCACGGCAGACCAGCGGGCACTCATTGAGCGCATCTGCCAGGCCGATGTCGATCTCCAGGAACTCTATCAGTTGGGACAAGGCTTTGTGCAGATGGTCAAGCAGCGACAAGCACGACGTCTGGCCCCATGGCTTGTCCGGGCTCACAAGAGTTCTTCGGTTGAACTGCGGGGATTTGCTTCCGGCATCAAGCGGGATTACGCCGCCGTCAAAGCGGCCTTGTCCCTTCCTTGGAGTCAGGGACAGGTGGAGGGACAGATCACGCGCCTAAAATTCCTCAAAAGGCAGATGTATGGGCGGGCTCAATTTGATCTGCTTCGCTTGCGCGTCCTACGCAGAGCTTAATTCAGGCACCACACAATGTGCGCATGAGCCCCTTTCATGGTGTTAAAAACAATCCTTCATTAAGCACTTCATTGCAGCGGAATACGAGATTGCTGGCCCGTCGATGTCGGTAATGGCTCGCCCGGCTGCTGCCATACGGTTCCCCCCCCTTGCCTGTGTAACAGTATCGTCTCCACCTGGCTGCGCTGCTCGTCGCTCAGCTTGTCCAGGCTGCTCAGCAGATCACTGATGCCCCAGCCATGCTCGTGATCAAGCGCGATCTCCGCCAGAAGCGCCAGGTCTGAAGTGCTAATCGTTTGCCAGTCGATCATTGGCGCTCCTCACACACTGCTCGCACCACAGTTTCACTTTTATGATATCGTCATAGTGGACATCATCCCGCTCAAGATGGCGCAAGATGAGCATTTTGTCGTGACGAAAAGCTGTGCGGTAGAGACAATATTTGGTGCCGTACTCATCCTGTGCTGTTGGCGCATGGTCGAAGTCTGGTATGCTCTGCTCATCGAGCGACAAAAATGCCTCCATCATCACCGGATCATGCACGTCAGGTGGGATAACCACAGGCTCAGGCTCAGGCGCTGGGAGAGCTGCCTTCCATCCCTGCAACTGCTTCAGCATCGAGTCAAAGCTCATCGAGCGTATCTCCCTTTCATCATCTCGGCAATCTCGCTTTGCATCTGTTCAATCTCTTGAGCCTTGCCGAGCTGGAGCGCCAGATCACAAAGCTTGCTAGCAGTTTGTCGGAGAGAACGCTTTTCGCCAAAAATTTCCCCACTGGATGGTCGCTTTAGGCCCAAAATTGAACGATAGTCCCCCACTTTTAGGGTAGAAATAGCTGTCGTCAGGGCTTCAGATTTTCTCTCCGACAAACTGCTAGCTGCTTGAACCTGGACATAATTCGAAACTTTCGGGTCACAATTCCTCACCAGGCAGGCGAGAGCGATGTGCAGCGTCTTTTTGACATCCCGAATCGCCTCGTCGTACAAATCGTCTTCAGCTTTGTGGACAGCTGCCATAAATTCGGGATTGCGCTTCCATATGTCGATCGTCTTCTCATCACAGGAGATCGAGCGAGCTGTGGCGGCGATGGTATTGCCACGCGCGAGCAGTAGTGTCATGGTATCACCTGCTTGCTTGTATTCTTGGTATTGAGTATACACAATTCTTTCATACCCCTAAATTCGTCACTAATTGGCCATGATGCGCCTCACCGCCTGCCTCTGCTTTGCCAATGCCTGCTTTTTGAGCTTGCGCAGCTGCTGGCGATTGATTCGGATATGTCCGGCTGCTTCCCATTCAGCGATGGTGGTGTTTAATTCGCAGTGTAGTAAGTTCATGATATCGCGCTCGACTTCTTGACGAGTTGGTTTCTGGTAGTCCATAATTGTTGTGATAGATCCTTTCTTTTCTGAGCTGAGTACCCGAGCCACCCGCCTTGCAAGCACTGGCTCGGGTATTTTGTTATTCACCTGGCGCGCCAGGTCGATATGCTATCTATCTCCCTTGCAAAGGGTGAGGTGAGTGATTTTTGTGCACATGTGCACGTTGTGCACACATGGTTTTTACGTTTTTCACTCTTATCCCTTGCAAGGGAGTGTGTGCACATATTCACCCAAGAAAAAAGTACATGTGCACATTGTGAACATGTACACATGTGCACATACCCTTGCAAGGATGCATGTACTGTATATAATACCCGTAATAACCGTGTGCAAGCGTGCACAAGATGTGCACAAAAATACTTTACAAATCGCAAATCGTTGCAAGGCTATCATTTTGCCTGTCCTTTCGGGCCAAAGGTGGCATTAATGCCTTTGCCTCCTTGCTCAATGACTCCCGCAGCCGCCAGTTCTACGCATACTTCTCTCACTTTTGGCGCGCCTATCTTGCGCAGGTGCCTCCCTTGCTGGGATATGACTCTGCTATTAGCCATCTGTCCAAGTTTTGCAATGGCGTCAAGCACCTCGTTTTCGATCTGGCCATAGCCAGTCTCGTCCGAAGAGAGCTGCGCGATCAGTTCATGGTAGTTTGCCCGCCAGTGCTCAGCCGTTTGCTGCCCCCTGGCCCAGTGGCGCATTTCAATCACGCCGTTATTCTCAAGTGAGGCCACCAGCATAGCATTCTTCAATGCCATGTCAGGGAGACGGCCGTAGGTGGCTTTAAATCGCTCGTCGAGGTGGTGATCCCTTGCAAGGGTTGCCAGGGCTTGATAGTACGCTTCGTGTGCTTTATAGACATCATCATTCCAGGTTACTATCTGTTGTGGAAGTGCGCCGCGTTCGACTTCGAATGGCGGCTTATTCTCCTTTTTCTTTTTCTTATCCTCGCCCAGGGCCTGGTTGAGCAGGTCTTCTTTTTCTTGCGTATCTATGATTTTGCAATCCGGCGTGCCCAACTCCTGGTGCCATGCAATGAGCTTTTTTCTGATGTCATCAGGCAAGTAAAACTCCTCTCGTGGTGCTGATTGGAGCTTTAGTTCATCTTTGGGTGGGACAATAAACGCGATACGGGCAAACATGCCATCAGTCCAGACGGCGCTTTGTTTTGAAGCGATAGGTTTCAAGCATGCCGGTGTCGCCGTCCCAATGATCGACAAGTAGGGCATATCGATATGCTCATTGTCTCGGGTTAGCGTGTCGTATTCGTAGGTACGTTTGTTATCATAGAGCTGCTTCAGCAATGCGTAAAAGTAGGCGTTGTGGCCTTTGGCTGCGATAATCTCCTGCAGCTTGTTTCCAAACTCGTCATAGATCCAAGATTTCTGACCTGAGAATGCCAGCTTTAAGCGGATGTATTCTTTGCCCTCGGGATCTTTCAGGCTGTAATTGCGTGGGACGTTTTCACCGGTCATGTTGCTCATTAGTTTTTGTGGTGTGATCTCATCGGGTGCCAGCAGGAAGCCGAGCCCGCAATCCTCGATAATTCTCCGGCCATAGCTTGCAGCCTCGGTCTTTGCGTGGGTGGTCGAATCGGCAACGAGCATAAAGTAGAGAGATGTCCACATGCCTGCTCGCCAGGGCAGATATGGGCGTCTGGCGGCGATTGCGTCCAGCACAAACAGTGCAACCGCTTCATGGTAGCCCTCGTAACTGCGCGTACACCATTTTTGAAGCAACTTGATCATGGCGTCAAGAGTTGGGCTGGCCATCTCCGCGCCTTTTTCATTCGCCTTAACTTCAGGGGGCAACGGTGGAACGGCGATATCGTCTTCTGCTGGCGCATCCCCTTGCAAGGGATCATTTTCCATTAGCTGCTTGAGGCCGGGAATGCTGCCGTACATGTCTTTGACGAGCAGGTCGAAGTTATCAGGATTATTATCGAAGTTTGCCGCCAAGATCTGGCAGGGTTGCAGCCATTTACCCACATCTGGCATACGGGCGGGCTTCTTACCTGCAATCATACTCAGGATGTATTCCCGTGCATTCTCATCTGGATGTCCAGCCAGCAATTCTTTGAGGCCGGGAAAACTGAGCTGTATGGATTGAATAACCAGTTCAAAATGCTCAGGACCGCTTTCGACGTGCATAGTCAGGATTCGGCAGCATTGATCCCACCTCATTCCCGCATCAGGCATAGGGCCGGGCTTCTCGCCACTCTTGGCGCATGCCTTCAGTTCCAGGATATAGGCGCGAGCGTTCTTATCATAATTGGGGGTATGGTGGCCAATTTGCTGGTCGTAGTCCTCGTCTGGGCTTTTTGCGTATGCCCGTAGATCGTCGTGTCGTTTTGCCATCACAGCACTCCCTTGAGATAGCGTAATTGCTCATTGAGCGGCAATACGCTGCCGGGAGCGCCGTTTTTCGTAATCTGCTCTACAAAGCCATTCATCACATTCCCCAGGCGTTGTGTCGCTTCCTGTGAAATGATGTCCTCCAACTGGACGGCTGCCTCAAACGCTGCTCTATCCATATACTGGTCGATGGCTGCCAGCAATCTCTGCTCCATCAGCTTAGCACCCACAATGTTCATCTCGTATCCTTTGCTGCCGGGATAGAGCGACTCGAAATCGTGGTCTCCGAGGGTCTTTCTCTTTCAGATCAACAGCGGTGCTGCGTGGGAGCAATAGTGAGTGTTCATAGGTCAATGTCGCGCGTTCAATATGCGGATGAACGTCATACCCTGCTAGCGTATCCTTCAGCTCTCGCTCAATATCAATCCCTGTCGGGTCAAAATCGCCGAGATACAATAAGACGTATCCGCTTCCATCTCCGTATCGGTCGCGCGCATCATTTTTCACGGTGGCGCTGGCATACCCTTTTGCCACATAGACGGGAATGCGCAAATCATCGACCATGCGGTGGACGACATCGGCCATATCGTCTTTCTCTACCCACACTTCAATGCGCCGCTCCTGGAGAAGCCAGGGATCCAGCGTATAATATGCATGCTGGCAACTACGGGCAAAGGATTCTAGCCCGCGGCCTCTGTAGTACGTGAAACTACGCCGACCGCTATCAACAATGGCCTCCCAGGGCAATTCACCGTTCTCTCGCGCATCGACAAGCAGTGAGCTCACCCATTTATACGCCTGGTCGGCTGGGTCTGACTTCCCTGTTTGTGGTCCCAGTTGGAGGGCTTCTTTACTCAGCAAGATGTAGTAAAAGTGGCGCAGCATCTGGTACTGCCCCTCTTGGTGGTGGATAATTCGGCAAGCCCCCTGTTAGCTCGTTTCAGGCTGCTTTTCCCCTCATTTGACTGTCCAGGCAGACCGCTTCATCCTCTCGCCTCCACACTATCCCCCTTTCATCTTCACAGAGCCGCCCACTTCCATTTCACGGGGCGTCTTCTCGCTTTCTACACGCTCACATTGTGAAGCATGGCACCGACGGCAAGGGATATGACAGCACTTCTTGTGCTGTCCATCGTCGGTTGGTTCTCCCGGCTGCCATCGCTGGTGTACGCTGCCGGTAGCGTTGCGCCACCAGCTTACCACCTCGCTCTCGTGGCTGCACGAGCGCCACTCGTAGTGATGCGTGGGGACGCACAAAATGATAGTAAGCTCGCCACCAGTGCAGGTGGGCCAGGAGTTGTGGAGCTTGTTGGGCCGTGGCCCAGGTGCGACGAGCCAGCGCCGCTATTCCATGACGGACGGTCAAATTGACCCGCTCGATAAAAGCAGTGTTCAGCCTTCCAGAGAAGCCCATCCCCTGCAAGGCGACCGTGAGATCTGCCTGTGTTCCCAGGCGCATCACGTGCGTGACCCGTACCACCTTGCGCCGCCGATAGTTTTTCTTCACCTGGCCGTAGATCAGGCCCGTCGCCACCTGCCACCGATGTGCTATCCGCCCTCTATGACCCACCTCAAGCCACTGCCCAAAATGGGCTGTCAAGGCATAAAAGTACAAATTTAAGCCATCACTCGTGAAGAGCGGAATGCAGCCAGGAGCCAGGAGTTGCCGCAGGGAATGGATGACCCGATGTGCCACGTTTTGCGTGCGGGGACCCAGATGGAGGACAGGAACGATCTTTGTCAGGGGGTCGATGGCCAGCCAGAGCCAGAGCACCTGTGTGGAGCAGCGCAACCTCGTGCGAAGTTCGTCCAACTGGAGGTGTGGGAGCTGGAGATTGCAGAATGAGCGTTCATGTAAGGACTGCGCGTGCTCGCCAGCGCGCGACAGCCAGGCGGTAATGGTAGCCTGACGGTAGCCGAAGATTCGCTCAGCGGCAGAAGGATCCAGTCCTTCGGCGAGCGCCGTCAGCACCATCGCGACTTGACAGGAGGGAGTTTTCAGACGGTACAAGGGGGTGTCGCGCCGAGCACTGAACGTGGTATGGCAGGCCTGGCAGCGAAACGTCTGGATCCGTTCAGCAAGGCCATGCTTGCCATCCCCCACCAGGGCATGAATGTCAGCGTCTGTGATGCCAGAGTAGGGGCACTTTTGGTTCGGACAGGCGAAGCCCTCCGTGTTCAACCGCTTAGGTGCTCCCCGGCGGCTTTTCATCTCACGCCAGGGGCGCACAGGCGGAGGCGCAGGCCCCACACCCGACGAGAGGGTGGAGGCGAGGCGACAGGCAGGGCAATCGCGTGGGGAACGTGGCTTAAGGAGACGTTGGACCGTGGTGCGCAACTTCGCTGCTGCTCGCGAGTGTGGAGGGCGATGATGGGGCCAGTAAAGATGACAAAGCTGTGCCAGAGAGAGAATGAACAAGAACAAGAGTAAGCACACATGAAGGTTCATACGAATCCTCTTTGCTTGAAATGAAGAGAACGGATAGCTTCTTTAAAGAAAGGGTAAGCGGGGCCAAGAGGGTTGTCAATTGGTTAGGAGGGAAGGATGAATTATCCACTGTCGAAAGAGGCAGTACCGCATCAGGAGAACGCCTATCAGATGCTGCAGCTGAAGCGTCCAGATGTGGCGCTCTACATCTATCGTCAGCGGATTTTGCCGCGCTACCAGGATAAGTAAGTTGATAGTGAGGGGACCGGGCAACCGGTCTCCAGGAGGACATGACGATGAACGAAAAGATTATTGCTGTGAATGCGCTGCTAGAGGCCGGAGAGCCGGGCAACATTTCAGTTGATGAATACGCGGGCTACGTCGGTTATAAGCCGCAGGCGATCATTGACGCGATGAATGAAGTGTTCTGGGGGCAATGGGGCTTTGAAGAGGTCAGCAATGAGATCGCAGGAGATGACAAGCTGGTCGTCGCGCAGGTCAGAGTGTTTCTGAAAGACGTTGACTTCCAGCCATCCGGCTGGGGCCAGTCTCGCATCACAAAGGGCGATCTTGGTGATGCTCGCAAAGGCGCGCAGACCGATGCAATCAAAAAAGCGCTGAGTTACTTCTCTATCGGCAATAAGGCGTATCAGGGGCTGCTCGACAATCCGAAAAAGCCCGCGACACAGCGCCAGCAAGAGCAGCAGCAACAGCGCACGCAGCCTGCAGCACCTGCCAAGCCCGCTAATCGCGATAGGATGAATGGGCTATACGACAAGGGCAAGCTCGCAGGCGTGTGGACTACCAAGCAGGGTATGCTCGATCACATGTCGCAGGTGCTTGAAATGCCTATCAATGCCAGCAACGTCGGCGAGCTGACGCCTGATCTGCTGGCCCTGGTGGAAGATGCGGTGGCCACCCCTGCCAGGTTTTAACGTTAGTTGTTTGATAGAAGGCCAGCGCCTTCGCGAGAGGCTGCTGGCCCAGGACCGGGAAACGGTCCAAGGAGCATAGTATGACCAATACGCTAATTGTACAAGTACTGGCCGTCTTCCTGCTCGGCGTCCTGATCGGATGGTTGTACGCCTGGACGATGCGCCGTATCAAGCGCATCAAAGCGAATCATCAGAACCTGCGCCAGGTGGTTGGCACTCTGGCGCATGACATCTCGAACTTGCAATGTGAGGCGGAGGCCCTGCGCTCGTTGTGCGTCTCTCAACTGCGAAACAGGAGCGCGCAGGCTGTGAGCAAGCGCCCGACCGCCGAACTGCCAAGCATGCCTCAGCAGGAGGTGGAGTGATGATCATCTTTATTGCCATCCTCATCCTTGCCTGCGTTATTGCCGTTGCCTCTACCTCTAACGAGGCGGCTCAGAAGGCGGAAGAGAAGCACCATCTCGACATGATGCGAGACAATGGTGTGAGCGCCGATGAAATTAAGGCGCAGGCCGAGCGTTACAAGCAATCCTGGGATGATTGGCACGAATACCTCAATCGCAAGTAGCTAACCCTTGCAAGGGTTATAGCGCAGCACATTCGTTTTAATTGATGTATGTGGTGCCAGGGCAGGGGGTCCTGGCACCAGTAAAAAAGAAGGAAACAGAATAAGATGTATACTAATCCAAATCAGCCGCAGCAGCCACAGAAGCCGCTCTTTTTCTCTCGTAAGATTGCCCGCCTGCCCATAGGCACATGGTGCATTCTTGGCTTCATTGCGATTATGGTCCTGGGTGCCATCTTCAGCCATAGCCAGGCATCTGTCCAGGGCCCAGTGTCAAGCATTATCCCCGTTGACCCAACTATCCCCGTTCATCCAACTATCCAGGGTGTGCGTGACCCGCATATCGATCACATCATCCAGCAAGCTGGGGTCTCGGGCCACATCAAAGAGGGCTACGATCCACAGAGCCAGGAGATCCAGATTATTGACGATTGGCCAGATATGTTCCTGGAAGCCCACATTTCGCAGCGTCATAGGGAGATTTTGTAGATTTTTTCGTAGGGCGGTCCGAGCAGAGCCAGGACGACATGATGCATGGGCTGCAAGCGTAAAACGACTGACTGAGTCCTGGATGCCGAGCGGACATGCAGCAGTTCAATGCCTTCAAAACACTGAAAGACGAGATCAGAATGGTGGGACGGGCCGTGGGCAGGTTTCGCTGATCATGGATAGTTTGCTCCGTTTCGGCTAAGCGTGTCCGCAGCCGATGCTCAGCCAGCCGGTAGACCAGTAAGCAGAGTACCATGATCAAGCCGAGCGCGACGATGTGCTCTGGCTTTTTGAGGAACACCGAGGAAGCCTAAAACAACGGATCTTTGAGAAAACGAAAGCCACGTTCGACACTGCCTTGCTCTTCCTCATTCTTTATTTGGCGACATGTCTCCTTTCCTGGTATCAGACGGGCCCAGCCCAGTTGAGAACTGCAACGCGGAACACCGCACTCCAACGTCTCCGGCACCCTCAAAGCCGCCTTGCAGGGATTGGATCTCAAATTCTTGCAATACAGTCGATCGAGAACCCTGATTTTATGTGCTGCATTATACTACAAATAGCCATGAAACATGCTATCACACGCTTACGTTCTATTCACAAAAAACCATCTTAAGTCTTGATTAAAGGGGTGTCATGTGAAAACGGCTTTGCACGAATGAATTGAGGTGTTACAGGGTCTTAGGAAAAATGCATGTGGCACCCATATGATCTAGAAAAGTGACTACGAGGTTTTATTTTCTCTGTCGTACAAGGGACTTGGTATTTAGACTAATTTCGCCTCGCGTGGCCTGTAGACTTGGTTTGTGTACTATGAGGGCATTTCATAACTCAGAATCCTCCCAAAGATGAGCTAAGACGCGTTTGGGAGAACGGATGAGATCAGGACGGTCAGCCTGCCAAGCCGCCAAGGCGACCATGAGGGAAGCCGTATAGGTCAAGGCGACCTGCGAGACAATGGCAGACCAGCCGGAGAAGGGAGGCCGTTGCAGGCGAAAAAAGCGGAAGACGCGGCCAAAGAAGCGTTCGATGGAAGTCCGCTTGCCCAATTCTTCCTTGGTCCAGGTGGGTGGCAGGCAAGAGCGGTTCTTCTGGCGTTTGGGGTTCCAGGGGATAACGGCTCTGGCTCCCAGCGTGGCATGGATCCAGCGGATCAGTCGCAGTCCCCAATAGCCCGCATCCAGCCGGATGATGCGCGGGCGGATGTGGTAGAGACGCACGGCCAGTTCGAGCAAGGGGCGGGCAAACGGGCCATCATGGGCATGAGCTGGCCAGACCAGGAAGTGCACGGGCAAGCCGGAACCGCGACAGAGCAGCGTGTGCACGCGATAGCCACGCAAGAGCGGACGCGGATGGTGAGCGGGAGCGTGACCCACAGCGGCATCGGGATCGGCTCTACGCCACGCCAGGATCGGGGCGCTATCGATGATCAGATCGCGGGCTCCGATCACGCGGCAGTGCACGGCTCGCCACACCGTGAGCACAAAGAGGGCCTCAAAGAGCGGGGCTCCAGCCGCTTGCCAGCGTTTGCATAGTTGGGAAGGGCTGGGAATGCGCGGCTGACCATCGTCCCCCAGAGGCAAGCCACAGGCCAAGGCCAGCGCGGGCCACTTGCGAGCCAGTCATGCACGTCCTGGTAGGACAGCCGCCACAGGGTTTTGAGCAAGGCGATGAGCAGCAAGGACTCGTCGCAGTAGGTGCGTGGAGAACCGCCTGGACCTTTGGGCAAAGGCGGCGGACAGCGCCGATGCGCTAACTGCACGGCCAAGCGGCACAACGCCAGCAGGTGTAAGGTCTGGATCAGAGTGAGCGCATGCAGACGCAGCGCTCGCGCACGCTGTGCTTGAGCCCGGTAGTATGATGGGGGCGGGACGGGTGCCTGTTCGTCACAATGGGTAGGCATCATCGACTGACTCCTTGGACGAGGGGACTAGCCTCGTCTGGAGTCAGTTTACCCTACTTTATTGCAGTTAGGAAATGCCCTCTACTATCTCAAAAAGGTGGCTCATGCCTCTTCCCGCCTGGTTTTGGATGCATTTAGTTTACTGCGCTCTGACCTTGCGAGTAAGAGAAGAGCAGGAAAATGGGTTGATTGCGGCGAGTTTATCTCAGCCTTCTACTCATTTTCCTAGGAACGTCAAACATCTGGGAGCATTTGATATGAAAACGGTCGCTAATCAAAACCCTCAAGAGCAAGAAAACGTGAATGCCTATTTTCAGTCACGCGTATCCAAGTGGAAGAACATCTACGCCAGCGATTGTCTCCGTGGTGAGATTTACCGAGCTAGACAGGCTACAGTACTCGACTGGATCGACAGTCTCGCCCTTGAGCCAGGTTCCCGTGTGCTAGAAGTTGGTTGCGGTGCTGGTTTCTTGTCGATTGCTCTGGCCCAACGAGGGTTCCGCTTACAGGCAATCGATTCCGTCGAGGCCATGGTCGAACTGGCGAGTCAACATGCTGCGGATGCACAGATCACAAACCTGCTCTCCCTGAACCTTGGCGATGTCAATTCCCTGACCTTTGAGGACAGTACCTTCGACCTCGTGGTCGGGCTCGGTGTCATTCCTTGGCTCGAGAGACCAGAGCGGGCAATGCATGAGATAGCTCGTGTGACAAGGCCGGGTGGTTATGTCATTCTCACAACTGCGAACTGGACGGAATTGATCGGCTTCCTCGATCCAGTGCATAATCCAATGCTCAAACCTCTCAAGCAGGGCTTGAATAAAGTGATCAAGTTGGTTGGGCTTCATTACAGAGTGCCGATTGTGACCTCCCAATCTTGCCGCGACGTGGACAAGACTCTAGCGAGTATCAAACTTGACAAAGTTAGAGGCAAAACGCTTGGATTCGGACCGTTCACACTCTTCAGCTGTACAGTCATCCCGCAGGCGGTCGGTAAGTGGCTCCACATTCGATTGCAACTCCTGGCCGATCGAAACGTACCTGGATTCCGCTCTACTGGTAAACATTACCTTGTTCTGACGAGAAAGTCGGCATGAGGGGGTTGTGTTACAAAAATGCTGATGGTATAGCAAACTCCCCATGTTCCGCAGCCTCAAGAAGATAATATGTACATTTGTTAATAAGGTGGCCCCAACAAGGCCAAGACCTGCTCATGAAGTGGTTGCAGGCGTAAGACGATGACAACAGCGACCGTCGCAGAGTGCACATGCAACAGCTCAATCAGGGTTTCACACCAATCGTTAGCATGCGCATCAGGAACAGGAAACTTGTCTTAACCATTGCTGGCATTCCCATATTTGATGCGCAGGTCCTGAGAGTGGCGTGACTAACGGCATTAAATGGCTGAAAGGGCGCGAAATGCGATTTTTGGAATACTTCCCTTAGTGAAACGGGTCATACTCCGTGATATCCAGGCACTCCCGCACCCGCCTTTCATAACAGTGCATATTACAACATGAGCCACACATGGCAGCACTGAGGTGATCCGAACGAGGCATTCAGCATGTTGTTGCTCTGATCAGAGAAGCACCAGACTTGTATGAGTCTAAACTATCTGTGGAAGAACTGGTGGTCCTTGCGGCAGAGCAGTGGCTGATCCTAGCCGGAAATCCGTCTCCTAAAAGTTCTACGTCTTAACGAAAGAGAGGAGCCAGCTATGCATACTACAGACAAGCGCATTGCTTTTACCCGTTTACCGGGAGCTACGGTGGAAGTTCCACCCCGTCTAGATGGCGGATACTCTTTCACTGAGATTACCCCCAAATCGGTGATGGAATGTCTTCACAAGCTTTGCGGAAGGGAGCAGATAAATTCATTGGTGTTATTCCTCACGGCTTTCGGCATCCTAGTACACCGCTACACCCGTGGTGAGCATGACATCGTCCTGCGTGTTTCTATGGTTCCGATGCATGCCGATTTGCCTCTTCCAGGCGACAAGGGCAAGGCCGGCACCCCTTGGATCCGCCAGATCGCCATACCCCTTCACGACCAGTTGAGCTTGTATCAGGCACTCCAGCAGATTTCCATGGTGGTGACAGAAGCATTTGCGGACGTCACGCTGCCGAATTGGCTGAATGATGGTGCGGGCGGTATTTCCGTGAACATCGAGTGGCGAGAGCCCAGTGGCGCGCAGGACGGAGTGCTGTCAGCCTGCTTACAGTTGTGCGGTGACTTGGTAGCCCACTTCCATTATCGGCACTTGCTTTTCCTTCTCGAACCTGTCTTGTGGACCGGAAGCCACTGGCAGACGCTGTTGGCCCATTTGGATAGCAACATGAATACCCCCATCTCACGCCTTCCTCTCCTTGATCACGAAGAAGAGCATCTGGTGCTGCGAGAGTGGCGTGGGAATACACACCGCAGGGAAGTTCCGCGACAAGACTGCCTGCATCATTTTTTCGAGGCTCAGGCGAGGCTCCATCCCGAGCGCATCGCGCTTTTCTGTGCTGGCCAGGAGATCAGTTATGGAGAACTGGACCAGCAGGCGAACCAGCTTGCGCGATACCTGCGTGCAAAGGAGATAGGTCATGGCTCGTTTGTGGCCATGATGCTGCCTCGCTCTACCGATGTCTATCTTTCGATTTTGGCGATCTTAAAATCCGGTGCTGCCTATGTGCCTATTGATCCTGAATGTCCGCCAGATCGGGTTGACTACATCTTACAAGACTGCCAGGTAGCCGCGCTTCTGACGACTTCAGAGTTGGTAGAAACGCTCTCCTCGCCCGCCTGCCCGATACTACAACTGGATCAAGAGCGGAATGCAGTATCCTGTGAATTGCCGGAAAAGCCGGAGGCGATGGAGGTTGAAGCTCACGATGTGGCCTATGTCATTTATACCTCGGGTTCTACAGGACGCCCCAAAGGGGTACAAATCGAACACCGCAGTGTCTGTAATCTAGTAAGATCAGAGAGTGCCATCTTCCAGGTGCAGCCTCAAGACCGCGTGTACCAGGGATTCTCCATTGCGTTTGACGCTTCAGTGGAGGAGATCTGGCTCGCCTTTTCTGCTGGAGCAGTTCTGGTAGTCGGCACCCAGGAGATGGTGCATGCCGGTCCGGCACTGGCCAGGATACTCACCGAGCAACGGGTGAGCGTGCTTTCCTGCGTACCGACCTTGTTGTCCATGCTTGATGAGGATATCCCCACCATCCGACTGTTGATATTGGGCGGTGAAGCGTGTCCTCAAGACTTGGTCAGCCGCTGGTGGAGGAAAGGTCGGAGGGTCGTCAATACCTACGGACCTACAGAAGCCACCGTGATTGCCACATACTCCGACTGTCATCCCCATGACAAAGTGACCATCGGCAAGCCGATTCCCAACTATGCTGTCTACATCCTGGATGCGCACCTGCAGCCCGTTCCCTTCGGCGTGGCTGGTGAGCTGCATATCGGGGGCGTCTGCCTGTCCCGTGGGTATGTCAACCAGCCGAAATTGACGCGTGAGAAGTTTATCCCGAACCCTTATGTCAGCGATCCCGGTGCGCCCTCCCACCTGTACAAGACCGGTGATCTTGTTCGCTTTACCGCCAATGGCGCTATCGAATTTCTGGGCCGCATCGACACCCAGGTCAAGATTCGCGGCTATCGCATCGAGCTGGGTGAGATCGAGTCGGTCCTGTTGCAGGTGCCGGGGATCGCGCAGGCGGTGGTCGACACCTACGAGACGGAGCCCGGCGTGGTAGAGCTGGTCGCCTACTACAGCCTGCGCAAGGACACCACCAGCGTAGACCGGGAGCACATCTACGAGCAGTTGCGCCGGCTTCCCCCCTACATGGTCCCGGCGTACCTCGAAGAGCTCGCGGTCATCCCAATGCTCACGAGCGCCAAGGCTGACCGCAAGAACCTCCCTGCGCCGAAAGGACCGCGGAGCCTCGCCACACAGCACAGCTACACCGGCCCGACGACCGGCAACGAGAGGATCCTCGCCGATGTGCTGGCCCACGTCATGCACCTCGAGCGGGTGTCGGTCGACAGCCACTTCTTCGACAACCTGGGTGCCAATTCGCTGCTGATGGCACACTTTTGCGCCCGGGTCAGGGAGCGGGCGGACCTGCCCTCCGTGTCGATGAAGGACGTTTACCTGCACCCGACGGTCAGGAGCCTGGCAGCAGCTCTCGAGGACGCAGCGCCCGCCCCTGCCGAGCCGCGGGTCACGGCGTCAAGAGAGGCAGTGGCGCCGGCCAGCACGTCGCGGTACATCCTCTGCGGAACACTGCAATTCCTGCTGTTCCTCGGATACTCCTTCCTTGGCATACTCGTCATGGTCGGAGGCTTCGAGTGGATCTACGCCAGCACCGGGCTGATCGACACGTACGTGCGATCGCTCGTAATCGGCAACGCGAGCTTTCTGGGCCTTTGCACTGCTCCGATCCTGGCGAAGTGGATGCTCGTCGGTCGCTGGAAGCCCCAGGAGATCCCCGTCTGGAGCCTTGCGTACGTCCGCTTCTGGACCGTCAAGACGCTGATCCGGTCGAACCCCCTGGTCATGTTCGTCGGCTCGCCACTCTACGTGCTCTACCTGAGGGCGCTGGGCGCGAGGGTCGGCCGAGGCGTCGCGATCTTCTCTCAGAACGTACCGGTGTGCACCGACCTGCTCAGCATCGGCGAGGGCACGGTCATCCGCAAGGACTCGTCCTTCAGCTGCTACCGAGCCCACGCCGGCCTGATCCAGACGGGCGCGGTCACGCTCGGGAAGGACGTGTTCGTCGGCGAGATGACGGTGATCGACATCGAGACCTCGCTGGGCGATGGAGCCCAACTCGGCCACTCCTCCGCCCTCCATGCCTCCCAGGCCGTGCCCGACGGCCAGCGCTGGCACGGGTCCCCGGCGCAGCGGACCGACGTGGACTACCGCGCGGTCGACCCGACCGACTGCGGCACCCTGAGGAGGGCCACCTACAGCGCCCTGCAGCTACTGAGCATGCTGGTCCTGTTCCTGCCGCTGGGGATCGGCGTCGCGATCTGGCTACTCGCTAAGGTCCCGCTGCTCGTCGGGTCCCTGGGCTCGGGACCCCTGGTTTTCACGAGCTGGACGTTCTACGGCACCGTGCTGGCCATCACCTTCGTGTTGTTCTTCGGCGCCGTGCTCGCCGGCCTCGCCTGGGTAGTCACCGTCCCTCGCGTGCTGAACCTCGCCCTCAGGCCGGACAGGGTCTATCCCTTGTACGGCTTCCACTACACCGTCCTGCGGATGATCGCGCGCATAACCAACCTGGAGTTCTTCGTGCACCTCTTCGGCGACAGCTCCTACATCGTCCACTACCTGCGCGTTCTGGGATACGACCTTTCCCGCGTCGAGCAGACGGGGTCGAACTTCGGCACGGCGGTGAAGCACGAAACGCCGTACCTGAGCTTCGTCGGCAGCGGCACGACGGTCGCTGATGAGCTGTCGATCATCAATGCCGACTTCTCGAGCACGTCCTTCCGTATGTCGCGAGTGTCGATCGGGCCGCGCAGCTTCCTCGGGAACTTCATCGCCTACCCCTCGGGTGGCAGGACGGGCGACAATTGCCTCCTCGCCACGAAGGTCATGGTCCCGCTCGATGGGGACGTCCGGGAGGGTGTCGGACTTCTGGGCTCGCCGTGTTTCGAGATTCCGCGATCGGTGCAGCGCGACAGCAGGTTCAACCGCCTGGAGAGCGGGGACGAGCTGCACCGCCGCCTCGCCGCCAAGAACAGGTACAATGCCGTCACCATCGGGTTGTTCCTGCTTGTGCGGTGGATCTACTTCTTCGGCCTCACCCTGCTGGCTCTGGTCGCCGGGAACCTCTACATCCGGTTCGGCGCGTCGGTGATCCCGGTTGCCATCGTCCTCTCCCTCGTGTACACCGTCGCCTACTTCGTGCTGGTCGAACGCGCCGTCACGGGCTTCCGGCCTTTGAGCCCGCAGTTCTGCTCGATCTACGAGCCCTACTACTGGTGGCACGAACGCTACTGGAAGGTGCCCGAGGAGACGTTCATCCAGGTGTTCAACGGTACCCCGTTCAAGAACGTGATCTTGCGGCTGCTGGGCGTTCGGCTCGGCAGCAGGGTCTTTGACGACGGCTGCGTCATAATGGAGAAGTCCCTCGTCAGCATCGGGAACGACTGCACGTTCAACGCGGGGAGCGTGATCCAGTGCCACTCGATGGAGGACAGCATCTTCAAGTCCGACCGCACCACGATCGGCGCCGGCTGTACCATCGGGAACTACGCCCTCGTCCACTACGGCGTGACGATGGGCGATGGCGCCGTGCTCGCCGCCGACTCCTATCTCATGAAGGGCGAGCAGATCGGGCCGCACGCACGATGGGGGGGAAACCCAGCCAGGGAGATGCGAGACGTGTTACCTGTGGGCCCAGCCGCGCTCCCGGTCACGATCGATACTTCTCATTCACTGGAAGATACGGTGAAACTTCCACGTCTCGCCAAGGGCCGCCTCGTCACTGAGACGCCTCGTGTAAATGGTGGACCCAGCAGGAAGCAGAGATAAGCATACGGCGCCCGCTACAACTGGCGCCGCCGTGGTCCCGATGGCGTCCTCTTTGCTCGAAGAGCTGTGAGCGACACCGGTACCGCGGCTGTCACGGCCAGCTCTTCACCGGCGGGGGGACGACCATTGGCCCGGTCACGATTCCGGGCGGCGGCCAGTTCGATCGGTATCGGCTGCGTCGTCTTGTACGACACCGAGATCGGCTCGGGTGCTGCCCTCGACGCACAAACGCTGGTCATGAAAGGGGAAAGCCTGCCGGCAGGAAGCTGTTGGCGGGGTATCCCCGCCCGCACCATCTGATAAGGGAACAGGCAGATCTGAGCACGATCCCCGGCTGAGTTTTGCTTAACCGGGGATCGTGCTCAGACCTTGTGAAGAGAGAACACGTATCGATGAAAGGAGTATCACCGATGCTCTCAGTGACAAGCCCAACAGGTAGACTTTCGACTCGTCCAGCGGCACTGGTCTATCGTGGTCCCGCCGGATGTCCTGGCTGTTCGGAGGCAGTGGCTGCGCTGCTGCAACGTTCGAAGTGGCGATTTGACGTGACATACGTCGGTCCGAACGAGACGCTCCAGCTCTCGGCAGCGACACTGCAATCTGCGGCTCTGTTTGCACAGCCAGGTGGCGCAAAGCGCGTGCTCATATTCACCCCGACCTCGTCGGAGTCAGTCTCATCAAAGCCGACCTCAGCGGAGCCGACCTCAGCTTTGCCGACCTGGGCAAAGCCGACCTCAGCGGAGCCGACCTCAGTGGAGCCAATCTCAACGGAGCTTTCCTTAGCTTTGCCGACCTCAGCGGAGCCGACCTCAGCTTTGCCGACCTCAGCGGGACTACGTTAGTGAGAACAAATTTTGCAGGAGCTACCCTCACAAATTGTCACATTTATGGAATAGCAGCCTGGAGTGTGGAACTGAAAGGAGCAAAACAGAACAACTTAGTCATTACGGACTACGGTGAACCAACAATCACCGTCGATAACCTTGAGGTCGCTCAGTTCATTTACCTGTTGCTGAACAACCCGAAAATTCGTGAGGTCATTGATACCATTGCCAAGAAAGCCGTGCTTATTCTTGGTCGCTTCACCCTCGAGCGTAAAGCTGTCTTAGATGCAATACCTTTCAAATAAAGGCAGAACAGGAGGTGAGATGTATGGCATACTTTCACTGAGCAAAACAACAAGGTGAAAGGAGCATGCATCTCACCTATGCCCTTTACTGTACGTCAATTTGAGCAGGAGGACAACTTCTGCCAGCATATCTCACTCGACGCGTTTCAACAGGTGATCCCGCCGACGCAAGTCGAGGCAGTTCTGGCCACCTACGGTCCGGTTGGAACCAGGGTGCGCCGTTTGACTCCCCAAGCGATCGTGTGGCTCATCATCGTCATGCACGTCTTTAGCCGATCTTCGCTGGCCCATGTCTTTGGGCATCTGGTCCGCGGTCTGCGCTTTCTCTGGCCAGATCCGCTGTACCTGTTGCCCGGAGATGCAGCCTTGTCGTATCGACGGTATCAACTGGGAGCCAAACCCCTGGCAGCGCTCTTCCATGCCATCTGCCGACCGCTGGCTACAGCAGAAACCACGGGAGCATTCCTCTTTGGCTTGCGTCTGATGGCGATCGACGGCACCACCGAAGATGTCGCCGATACCCCTGAGAACGCGCGCGCATTTGGCCGACATCAGGTGGCTCGCGGCAAGACAGCGTTTCCGCAACTTAAAGGGGTCTATCTGGTCGAATGCGGCACGCACGCCATCGTGGATGCGGGCTTCTGGCCCATTCACTGCTCCGAGCGCACGGGCGGATTGCGGCTCTTGCGCAGCGTGGGAGCTGGGATGCTGGTTATGTGGGATCGTGGCTTTCATTCCTTTGAGATGATTGTGGCGACGCTGGCACGGGGAGCCGACTATGTGGGCCGACTGCCAGCTCACGTTCACCCGCAGGTCGTGCGCCGCTTGCCCGACGGCAGTTTCCTGGCCTATCTCCTCCCCAGTGATTACCAGGAGCGCCAAGCCGGAGTGCGCGTGTTGGTCCGCATCGTGGAATATACCATCACTGATCCGCAGTTGCAAGGCTACGCCGAGCGTCATCGCCTGGTCACCAGTCTCCTCGACCCGGAGACTGCCCCAGCCCTCGAGATCGCTTGTGCGTACCACGAACGCTGGGAAATCGAACTGGTCATCGATGAAATCGATACCCACCAGCGCCTGGTCGGGCGGCCTCTGCGCAGCCTGCTGCCCGTTGGGGTCATTCAGGAACTCTATGGGCTGTTGCTCGCCCATTATGCGCTGCGCTTTCTCATGCACCAGGCCGCTGTAGCAGCTCACCTTGACCCTGATCGCCTGAGTTTTGTTCACGCCATCGAGGTGGTCCAGGACGCAATCAGCGACTTTCAATTGGCCGCTCCGCAACACTTCGATCAACTGTATCAGCGCTTGCTCCATGACATCGCCTCCGTGCGTTTACCCGCCCGTCGCTTCCGCAGCACTTCGCGCGTCGTCAAGCAAAAGATGAGTAATTTCGCTCTCAAACGACCAGAGCGCTATCACTCATACCAGCGCGATGGGTGTTTCGCTCAGGTCGTGGCGGTTATTTGAAAGGTATTGGTCTTAGATGCGCTCAGAGAAGAACTGCGCACACACGGCTACCTACCTATTTTATTTGACTTTGACAAACCGAGCAGCCAGGATTTGACGGAGACGGTCAGTACACTTGCCCATCTTTCACGCTTTATCATCGTTGACCTCACAGATCCGAGCAGCGCTCCCTATGAAGTAGGCACGATTGCCTTCAATCATATCAGGCCTATTCAAGCTCTTTTTCAGCCATCCGACGAGGCAAAAAGGGTCTTCGCAATGTTCCCAGACTTGGTAAGGAGATACCATTGGGTTCTCCCGCCTTATGAGTACCAAGACCAAGAGCACTTACTTGCTTCACTTCAAACAAAGGTTATCGAACCTGCTGAACAGAAGGCACAGGAACTAGAAAAGCGGCAGCGTCAACAACGGTCGTCTGAACAGCGTTCCCTTGCGGTCTATCATAACCTCGCTACTTTTACCCCTAAAAGAAAAAGCCTTGTCAGCTTCGATACTCCTCATCACTCATGGAACAGAAGAGATCCTAGGGGAAATACGGCTTGCGCTGTCTAAGTCTGATTTAGAACCTCTCAAGGAGTACCAGGGTCAGGTGAAAGAATTGGATCAGAAATTACGAGAGTTCCTGAAAACAATTGACGATCCCCAACCAATAGATCAGTCTGATTAGTTAGTAGGCCCAGTGCTACTTTGCGGTCCGTAGCAGCTTACGTAGCACTGGGCCTATGTGCGTGATGTCACCTTTGCCGAAGACCGCTCTCGCATCTGCACAGGCCACGCTCCTCAGATTCTGGCTGCCTGTCGCAACCTGGCTATTACTCTTATTCATCGCTCAGGGTCTTCTCACATCGCTGCTTCGCGTCGCTTCTTTTCCTACCATCCCCGCAGAGCTTTCGACCTCTTGCTTTCCAGGTCCTCGCCTCAGCAATAATTCACAGACCCTGCGTGGTGGAACATTTCAATGGTTGTGGTTACAGTTGGGGGCATCCGTACCTCCTGGTGCGGCTTGCTAGGCCGCACCTCACTACAAAAACGTGGTCGTGTGTTATTGGTTGATGCCGTGCTCGCGGTCATACTCGGTCACGCGGTGCGAGAGCTCCAAGAGCGGCTGCACCTCGCGCATATACTGGAGCAGCGACTGGTAGTCGAAAATGAGCACCTCCTCTGTGCGCTCGTCGTCGCCGCCGATGAGCGTGATGGCGAAGTAGTCGAAGGTGCCATACCACAGCTGCTCGTAGGGCTCAGGGAGTGCCGTATACAGCAAGAGCTGGCACGTGCCTGGCACGCCCAGGACGAGCGAGGGGCTCTCCTCGAAGCCCGCCATAATGATCTTGTTGCCAACTCCCCACTCCAGATTGACGGCAAACTCGCCATCGCCTGCCGAGATGGGCTGCCATTTGCCGAATGTGTAGGTATACATGTCTTTTGTCCTTTCTCTCGGGGCGGCCACAGGAGTCGCCCCATCTACTAGTAGTGTAGGCCCTACAATTGAGCCAACACCACCTCCCCGCTGATGAAAGGCTCGTCTTCTGCCTGTTCTGCCTGCGCCGCGAAGAACTCAAGCTCACAGTCACAGTTGACTTCCAGCAGGTCATGGATTTCTCCGCAGGTGGGGCACTTCCACAGGTTTCCCCTGGCGGCCAAGATTTCCAGCTCCAGGTAGTAAGAGTCGCTACCATCTTCGCTGGTGCAACTGGCCTGTAAGTGCCATTTTGACGAAAAAGTACGACGTGCCATATAACTACGGATGAGCTTCAGTTGAAGTGGCTCTAGAGGCCGTTGGACGTATCTCGAAGTCTTTCACTTTCTTTGTCATGAACAAAAGAACAGCTGGAGACATTGCCAGAGAAACAGACGTTCTCCGGGGAGAAAAACTTGTTTTGCGTGTATAAAAGAAGAAATAGGGCAAGCTCAGCCTCAGTTATATGGCACGTCGTACTTTTTCGTCAGGAAAACACCGATAGGCCTATAGCCTGTTTTGGTTGGCTCGATATAGACCATGATGATGGGCTTCATGTCTCCTCCATCGGCTCCAGTCTGAACCCAGAGACAGGGCACAGTTTGAACTGCAGCCCATGTTGTGCCGCCTCATGTTGCAAAGCCGCAGCCTCTTTCCCGGCCTCCTCTACCTCGCGCGAGGCAGGATCGCTATCCCAGACAATCCAGCGTAGATCATTCATGCGGGCTATTGCCTGTTCCTGGTCGAATGCTGCCATGTCTTTTTCTTCCCTTCTCATTGGCGCCGCGGGAAGCGGTTGCGCCTGGTGTTTATCGTGATGTCACGATTGCAATAGCATTGCTTTCCACAATTCGCAAAACGTCTCGATCTCCTCAGATGAGTAAGCAAGGCGTCGCATCTGCGCCTCATACATCGCATGTGATGCCTGCTGAGGCAGCCGAGTATCAGCAATAAAGCGCTGGGCGAAACTACCTCCCGGATAACGCTGTTGCTTGCGTAGCCAGGCCTTGAAATGGCGTGCTTCGGTGTCCATGCGAAAGCGAGCCTCAATGTTCAACTGTTCCTGCAGCCGGCGTACCTCCTGCTCGAGCTCAGCAATGCGCGCCTGGAGGTCTTGTTCTTGCGCCTCTCGCTGCTCTCGCGTCTCCTCTGCCTGGCGCGCGCGGTGGGCCCGTTGCCTGCACACATCGTCACAATAGCGCCGTTTGCGATGTCCTCCGCCCAGCTGGGCAAGCGGGCGACCACACGTTAAACACTGTTCAGCCTCAAGCTCGACCATAGCTCGTCTCTCTTTCTTAAACGTGACCAAACGTTACATGTACAGAGAGTAGCATCTAAACGTTACGATATCAAGCGTCACGATTGTGAAACGTGCTCACCTGCCTTTCATGTTCTCTCCTCTCCTTAGCGTGGTGTGCTTGCCAGCACTGCAATAACAAACACAATACCTACAAGGACTAGGCCGGCGGCCAATGTTACCGCTCGCGCTTCCCACTTGCTCATGTTTCACTCCTTATGCGGTCTGTTTCAACTTGTTCAACTGCCGATAGACTGTCGAGTGAGGACGGCCAACAATGGCGGCCGCCTCGCGGGATGTGATATCCGGTGATAGGGTGAGCAGACGCTCTAATTGCTCGCTCAGGTCGATTTGTTCCACCTCTGTTTCATGTGTTTCAGCGATCGCGAGCGGTGTTTCATTCGCCTCCTGGGTGATGGCTACAGGACCCCGAATTGCCTGCTCCAGCTGGTCCAGTTTGGCAAGTTTGCCGAGAATGATTTGCATTGTTTCCTCGCCGATCGAGGCCGGTGTTTCACTTGAAACCGGGAATGATTGAGGCGTCATCCGAACAATGAGACTATAGAGCACCCCAGCCGCGCAGCGAAAGAACATGATAACGGAGATGGCGCTGGCGGGAAACGCCCATATAAAGCCTGCCAGCGTCACGAACGTGAGCAGGATGAACACGACACCCATCACTCGATACAGCCAGCCTTGACCCTCTGGCGCGGTTTTCGCCTGCATAAAGCAGCCGGGTAGTATGACCTCTGGCGCTGTGTTGAGCACGATGACGCAGGTGCTCGATATGCCCAGGAACGCTGGCGTCTTGAATAGGCCAGGTAATACCGTCTCGGCCGTGACATAGAGCACACTCAGGAACATCAGGGGCTCGGCCATGCGCGCCAGTAACAAGAATAGCCAGTTACCCGCCCGGGTGATGAATGAAAGCTCGGCCAACTCCTGCTTCAGATCTATTGACATGCTTATGGTTCCTTCCTTCCTTGCCTATGACCAGAGCCTGCTCCACCAGGAGCGCCGCTTCATTGTTCGCCTGCCCTCGCGTGCAGCCCGGCTAAACTCATTGATCAAGTTAATCAAGCGCGCTCCTCGCCCTCGGCTCTGATGAGCTGCGCTTTCAGGTCGGCGACCTGCGCTTGTAGTGCCTGTGTCTGTTCGTCCATGTTATGCCTCGCTTTCTGCTTGCTCCTCGAGAACTTGCTTCACTTTATACCAGTAGTCGCTGCCCTTGTGCATCACTCTGGCGATGTCTCGGGGCTTTGTCGTCTTGGCCAGTTCGCGTATTTGTTCCTGTTCCTCCACCGGCACGAAAAGCCGTTTTTTATGGCCATCAGGAACATCAGGAACAACAGTAACACCGCCTGGAGAGCCGGGAACACCGTTCCTGAAATGTTCCTGTTCCTGCTCTGTTCCTGGCTTGTTCCTGAACTCTGGTAACACCCATCCATCGGCCCTGCCCAGCATGTAGTAGGCATACTCGTTATTGGCAAGTGGGAGCCTCACCAGTTGCGCTTGTGGGCTCGCCTCGTTATTGCGCAACATTGCCACACCCTTGCCCAGCGGTGTCTGCTCAGCCTTCAGTAACGCATTCAAGTCTTTCACTGGCATGTCCAAGAGCACCGAGGCTGAATGCACACTCCCGCCCATGTGGTAGGCCGTCTGGAAGTTCTCTCTGGCGCTGCCCTGCAACTGCACATCCTTCACGAGATAACCTTGCGCATTGTTCACCACACACACCTCTACTGCTCGCCCTCGTCGCAGCACATCAGCCAGATAGACAGCCGCATCAGGGAAGCGATCAACGACGGCGATCCATTCATCAATGAAGATGTACAACGGGGTGAAGCTATAATCACCTCGCGCCAGCATGTCAAAACGTCGATCAATCTCGCTCGTCGATAACCACTTGAGCATGTTATAGATCACCTGATACCCGCGCATAAGTCCAGGCACCTGCACACCTGGCGCCAGATCGATAAGACCCTGCGCTTCAATGGCCTGCGCAATCGGACGCCAGTCATCACCCTTTTTTCCTATTGGCGCAAAATGTGGATTTGCCAGGATCACCCGCACACCGATCTTGAGCAGCATAATTAGCTCAGCGTAGAACTGCAAACTTTTGCCGAAGCCGGTCGGCCCATCATGCGCAACGTGCAGGTACCCATCAAGCGAGCAAGCGAGGGCCTGGCTGCCCTTGCCATAGCCCAGGAATAAGTTTTGCGGGGACAAGTCCCACTTGCGCATCACATCCTGCATGAGCATGAAGCCCGGCAGAGGAAGCGGCGAGGCAAGAGCAGGAGCTGCTGGCTTCTCTTCGGTGATCTGTATCTTGGGATGGGGATAGTAGTTCGTGATCTCAATGCTGCCCGTCTCCTCCATTTTGACAATGGCTGCATTGCGCATGCGCGCCAGCTTCAGGTGCTCCAGCTTCTCCCGATTGAATGCGATCTCAAGCGCGCGCTGCTCTTCGTCATAAGCGTCCAGCCGGGCATGGTGCTTATGAGACCGATATTGGAGAAACAGGCCCAGCCCGATGGCGAGCGCGCTCGCAATGAGAAGGCCCTCGCCGATCTGGCCCACCAGGACGCCGCCAGATAGCCGGGCAATCAGCAATGCTATGCAGCCAAGTGGGAAGGTGATACCAAACACGGCAAGAGGAAAGCGCCATATGTCGGGGGCATTCGACCGAGGCTCCTGCGCTGACTGCACGCCCAGGTGCTTTGTCGTCGTCCTGGATGAATAGGGGATGATATCAGTCTGGTCGAATCGTTTGGACATGGCAACGTCCTTATTGCTTGCTAGGCGCTGCCTGGTCGGCTACAATACAGCCAGCTAGCAACGCGGCTCGATCGCTTTGTTAGTTAGCTCCCTTGCAAGGGGTCGGATCCTTGTAGGGGAGCGATTGCACTACGGATATCTTTGCCGACGGCGCATCTGATCGACCACACTGGATGACGCTTGCCGTGCCTGCAGCGAGCTCATGGCACGCGTATAGATCTTCGTGCTGTCCAGCGTGCTATGGCCCAGGAGCTGCATAAGGACGAGCGAGGACGTGCCGTTCATCAACTGGTTGATGGCGAAGGTGTGGCGGAAACGGTGCGCATGGCAGTCTGACACCCTTGCAAGGGTACTGATGTGGTGGAGCAACTGCTGCAACATGCGAACGCTCAAAGGCTCATTCTTGCGCGCCAGAAACACAAACGGGCTCTCCGCATGGCCGCGTTCCCTGTTCAGATATCGCCGTATGGCTAGCGCAGTCTCCTGGCCAAGGCCAACCGTTCGGACTTTGCGCCCCTTGCCCATCACACGAATAAATGAGTCCCCTGCCCGGCCCAGGAACAGGTTCTCCAGGCGCAGGCCCGTTTCTTCCTCTGGCCGATCACCATCATAACAGAGCTCAGCGGCACGTATACCGGTGTCGAGCAGCACATGCAGAATGGCCCGGTTGCGATGAGGATGTTGTGTTTTGTCACAGGCCCGAAATAGCCGCATAATGTCCTGGTTGGAGAAGATCTCTATCTCAGGCTGCTCAACCCTCGGCATCTCAATACGCCTCACCGTCTTTTCACGCACACCCAGTTCATCATCCTTCGAGCACCAGTTGAGGAAGCCCTTCACGATCTGGGCACGGTGATGCCGGGTGTTGGTGTTGGTCGTTGCAGCGGCAGAGACAAATTGCTGCACGTGCGAAACCGTGATCTGAGAGAGGTCGCTGAGGTTGTGTTCCTGGCACCAGGTCGCAAAAAAACCAAGAAAGGTCTCGTACCACACATAGGTTTTTCGGGTGATACTGTTCTGCTTACTTGCCAGATATTCATCAATGGCGGACGTAATTTCCATGCTGAGAGCATACCTTCATACAAAACAATTACATTTTTGCTTGAGGTAGTCTCTCAAATGGCTCTAGAGGCTGATTGAGGGGAAAACTTGTTCAAACTTGTTTTTGAGACAAGCGCGTATACCGTTCCGCCACATCGGCTTATGTACATTTGCAGGATCTATGATAGCGCACCAGTGCCGGGAAGTCAAGCCCCCTGTTGTTGTGCTACAGCTGCGTGACCAAAGACGCCAAAATTGCGATATTTTTGATAGCGCTGTTGCAGCAGCTCATTTATAGATAATTGTTTTAACGCGGCCAGCTGCCTGATCAGGCCGGCCTTAAGATTTTCCGCGCTCACCCTGTAGTTATGATGTGCACCGCCCAGCGGCTCCGGGATCAGTTCATCTATCAGGTTGAGGGCCTTGAGCTCGCGGGCGCTGATGCGCATCGCCTCGGCGGCCTGGGGGGCGAAGGCGGTGTCGCGCCAGAGAATTGTTGCCGCCGCCTCTGGGGGCGCGACGGAATAGATCGTGTGCTCCAGCATCAGGATACGGTCGGCGACGCCGATACCCAGCGCCCCGCCACTGCCGCCCTCGCCGGTGATCACGGCTATAATAGGTATGCGCAGGATTGACATCAAATACAGGTTCGCAGCAATTGCCGCGGCCTGGCCGCGCTCTTCGTCCTCGAGGGCGGGGAAAGCCGCCGGCGTATCGATCAAACTGATCACGGGAAAGCCAAACTTCTCGGCTTGCTGCATTACACGGCCCGCCTTGCGGTAGCCCTCGGGATGGGCCATGCCAAGGGTGCGAAATTTCTTCTCACGGGCGTCGCGCCCCTTTTGGTGACAGACCAGCATGACCGTGGCGCCATCGAGCTTCGCCACGCCCGCAATGATCGCATGGTCGTCGCCAAAAGCCCGGTCCCCGTGCAGTTCAAAGAAATCATCACACATCAGTTCGATGTAGTCGGCGGCGTAGGGGCGGTCTTTATGGCGCGCTACCAGCGCCGTTTGCCAGGAGGTGAGCTTGCTGTAGAGCTCCTCGGTACGGTGACGCAGCTCGCGCTCTGCCTCCTGCAACTGGAGATGCTCCTCTGGCTTCAGCCGGTCGCCCCTGCGCTGCAGGCCTGTGATCTTCTTTTCTAGCTCGGCCAGCGGTTTCTCAAAATCCAGATCGTATGCCATTCACGTTCCTCCCTTTAGCTCGTCGCTGCAGAAGGCGAAATTTCCGCCTGCGCCTCGAGAGGCCCACGCTCGCCGCTGACACTGTCGGCTTTTACGTAGAAGCGTAGTAATCGCGCCAGGGTTGACCTCAGGTCGCGTCGGTGCACCACCGCATCGATCATGCCATGTTGAAGGACGAATTCAGAGGTTACGGCGCCTTCGGGCAGTTTCACGTGCATAAATCCTTCGATGACGCGTGGTCCGGCAAAGCAGATCAGCGCACCTGGCTCGGCCAGTATAACATCACCCAGCATGGCGAAGCTGGCCGTCACACCACCGGTGGTCGGGTCGGTCAATAAACTGAAGAATGGCAGGCCGGACTCCCCTAATTTTGCCAGTGCGGCCGAAGTCTTCGCCATCTGCATCAGCGAGTAGAGGCCCTCCTGCATACGCGCGCCGCCGGAGGCCGAGGCAATCAGTACGGGTATATGTTTTTCGATACCCACTTCGATAGCACGAGTAATCTTCTCGCCCACTACCGAACCCATGCTGCCGCCGATAAAACGAAAGTCCATGATCGCCAGGGCCAGTGGCAGACCCTCGACAGTCGCGCATCCGCTGACCACCCCTTCGTTCAAGTTGACAGCTTGACGTTCCTCTGCGAGTTTGGTGGCATAGACCTGCGAACGGCTGGAAAAATGCAGCGGATCTGCCGAAATAATATCCCGATCTATCTCCGTGAAACTGGCTGGATCAGTGAGAAGCTCGATGCGCTCGTAGGCATCGAGCTTGAAGTGATAGCTGCAGCGCGTACAGACTTTCAGGTTCTTTTGCCAATCACGACCCACCAGTACCTCACGACACCTGGGACACTTCACCGCTAAATTTCCTATGTGGGCCAGGTCGGCCTTGGCCTGGTTTTGCGACGGTGTCTGCCCTGTTGACGGAACAGCAGCTTCTCTGGCCATTGAATACCTCCTCGTCAATCTTGCGCGAAGAGCGCAGCCACGAAACTTTGCGGATCAAAAGGAGCCAGGTTCTCAACTTTTTCGCCTGTGCCGATGAACTTGATCGGCACATCAAGATCGTCTGCGACCGCAAAAGCGAAACCACCCTTGGCGGTGCTGTCTAATTTGGTAATGATCACGCCTGTGAGTCCAACATCGGCTGCAAACTGGCGCGCTTGAAGGAGCGCATTCTGGCCGGTTGTGGCATCCATGACTATTAACAACTCTTGCGGCCCTTTAGGAATGAATTTCTGGATAACCTTGTTGAGCTTTTTCAGCTCCTCCATGAGGTTGTACTTTGTCTGTAGACGACCCGCGGTATCCACGATCAAGACGTCGCTGCCGCGTGCATTGGCGGCCTGGATGGCATCGAAGACGACTGCCCCGGGATCAGAATTCTGGCTCTGGCTGATCACCGGAACGTTGATGCGGTTGCCCCATTCTTTCAGTTGTTCAATTGCGGCGGCGCGAAAGGTATCGCCGGCCGCCAACATGACTCTGTGGCCTTCACGCGTCAGACGATAAGCCAGTTTGGCTATACTGGTTGTCTTGCCTGAGCCATTCACCCCGATGACCAGGATCACCGTCAGCGGAGAGTCCTTGGCAAAATTGAGGGGGGCCGACCTGCCGAGGAAGCTGACTAATTCCTCGCGAAGCGCCTGCTTGACCTGCGAGCCGGTTTTCAACTGCTCGTTTGCGACCCGCTGCCTGACACTATCTATCAACAACATGCTTGTACTGGGCCCGACATCAGCCGCCAGCAGCGCCTCTTCGAGCTCATCCCACAGGTTATCTGTGATATCGTCCTGGTTAAAGCTCTCATTCATGCGACTGAAAATCTGTCGCGTGCGGTTCAAGCTGTTTTTAAACGGGTTAAAGCGCTGTTCGGCTGGTCGTTGTTGCTCGACAGGTTGCTCGGGCGGTCGCTGTTGCTCGACAGGTTGCTCGGCTACGGAATCCTCTTCTACGCGCTCCTGAGCAGCATCGGTCTCTTGTTTAGGTTTCTCTTTTGATCTCCGCCCAAAGAATTGGTTGAGCACGTCAGCATTGACTCCTTCAGATAAGTGGAAGTGTGGAGATGGCACCTCTCTCCTGCGCTATCTTTCCTTCCCGTGACATCCCAAAAAGAGGCTAACCTCTTTCTCTCTTTCTTTTTCTCCCGACAGACACACCGTCGGACAAGATAAAAGGCAAAAGGAACACATGCATGCCTTTTGCCTCCTCATAACAATCGTACTGGTGAGCAGTGGTTGCTGACAAATTTGTAATTTAACAGCAAACTACAAAGTTATTGACGCCCGCTCCGATACGAATGCAGTGATCCGTCGCTTATCGGTTCGTTGATGATGATATCGCCATTACGGATCTTGATATTGTACAGGCAAGAGGGATTGGTGCAGACCCAGGCCTTGTATTCGATGGAAGCTCCCTGGCTGCCGAAATCTGAGAGCGGAACCAGATCACCTTCACTACATTTGCGACAGCGGGGAAAAGCGTTTTCCACGAAATCGCCTCCTTCCTTCTCCTTGGAGGATTTGTTACTCGTCGGCCCTGCCAACTAGCAAAGCTGATCGAAGAAGTAAGCCGAGGGGGAGCCTCCGCCGCTGCATCCGCATCCCCACAGCAGGTCATAGTCCATGTCGCTGCTATCATACCACAAATTGCGTATTGTGTCAGTATTAAGATGAAAAAAATTTCATCGTTTTTATAATGTTCAAGACTTCGCCAGAGCACGCCGCAGCTGAAAAAAGCTGCGTTTTTGGTGAACTGTATCTGGCTATGTCGAGTACCACAAAACGCGTACACCTATCAGCAACGCCTGTCCTTAGCATAGCAGGTGCAGCATAATCAGTCAAGCATCTGTTTCGATAAGGCTACATAAATGGATATGCTTCCAACTGCGTAAAATTCCCCACACATGGAAATCTCTTCATCTTTTGTAGATATCAGGCGCCTGTTTTATGAACCTTTGCCTGGCGGATAAGCAGCAATTTAACCTTTATCCCTTCAGAAACAAAGGTGAATGTCGATTGATAAATTGACATGCGTATTTTTATGTCCGGAATAGCTCGTGTATATGTAGGATGTTCTGCGATTGGCACGAAAATTGCAATGTAATTAATGGGAGAGTGAAAAGCAGCGGATAATTATTCCACCATGCGTCAGGATGAAGTATGTCCTTGTTTTTGCTTGTGTATGTCAATACAGCCTTTTGAGAGAAGGAGTACTGGTAATGGGAACAAGAGTCGCAAAGACATTTTATAATGTAAGTAGTGAGGTACCTGTACTGCCAAAAAAGCGCAATCACGCCAGAGAGAGTAGTACCTGCACTGAAAGCGACATGGTGAATGACCAGGATCTCTGCGAAGAGTTCATCGATGAAGAGGAAGAGGAATTCGCAGAGGAAGAGAAGCAAAAAGTTGCTATCGATGATTCGGTGAAGCAATATCTTAAAGAGATCGGTTCATATCCCTTGTTGACAGCAGAACAGGAACTGTTGCTTGCAGAAAGAGTGTCACGCGGAGACCTGCGTTCTCGTCAGAGACTTATAGAAGCTAATCTGCGCCTGGTCGTCAGCATTGCCAAGCGCTACTCAAGCCAGGGCCTGCCACTGCTGGATTTGATTCAGGAAGGAAATATTGGTCTTATTCGCGCGGCCCAGAAATTTGATTATCGCCGCGGCTTCCGCTTTAGCACCTATGCCACCTGGTGGATTCGCCAGGCAATCAGTCGTGCTATAGCGGAACACTCACGTACTATTCATATTCCTGTACACGTGGTGGAATTGATTTACAAGATCAAGCGTATTGCTCGTCGCATCTACCAGGAACAGGGTATTGATGCTTTACCAGAGCAGCTGGCGCTTGAAGTTGGATTAAGCAAGGATCGGGTCATCGAACTGCTCAATATTTCCGATCAACCTATTTCGCTCGATGCTCCGGTCGCCGACGACGAACAATATCACCTGGCCGATACTTTGGAAGACATAAGTATGATGGCTCCTCTCGACCAGGTCTCGCAACAGCTCCAGCGCGAGCATATCGAGCGCGCTATGACAGTCTTGAATCCCCGTGAGCGCACCATTATCGAGATGCGCTATGGGCTCTGCGATGGACACTACCATACCCTCGATGACGTGAGTATAAAATTTCAGCTGACACGCGAGCGTATTCGCCAGATCGAGGTCAAGGCTCTGCGCAAGTTGCGCTATCCAGAGCGCTTTGAGACGGGCATAAGAGATTATGCTCCCGCTTAACTGCTTCTGATATCGCTGCGCCGCATGCGCAGCTAAAGAGATAATAAACAAACCGCTAGCCGCGCCTGTGGCGCGGCTAGCGGTTTGTTGTTGAATAGGTATTAGACCTCTGCGGCTACGCCTCCCGCCATAGCCTGCAGGTATGCATAGATAAAGGGATCAACATCTCCCGCCAGGTAGCCGTTGGTATCGCTCGTCTCGTAGTTGGTGCGATGATCTTTGACGATGTTGTACGGGTGTATCGTCACCGAACGGATCTGTGTACCAAAGTCGGCCTGCACATTTTCACCTTTGAGCCTGGCGGCCTCTTCCTCGCGCCTCCTCTGCTCTCGTTCATACAGGCGCGCCTTGAGCAGCTTCAGCGCCACCTCGCGATTCTGGATCTGCGAGCGTTCATTCTGACAGGTTACCACTATACCCGATGGGATGTGACGCATGCGCACGGCCGAATTGGTCTTATTGACATGCTGGCCGCCGGCGCCCGTCGAGCGGTACGTGTCGACCTCGATGTCCTCGGGTCGAATCGTAATCTCGATGGCGTCCTCGATGTCGGGCATGACCTCGACCTTGGCGAACGAGGTATGACGACGGTGAGCAGCATCAAACGGGGACAGGCGAATCAGGCGATGGGTGCCAATCTCCGAGCGCAGGTAGCCGTAGGCGTAGCGTCCCGTGATTTCGACCGTGACGCTTTTGACGCCTGCCTCATCGCCCTCGCTGTAGTCGTAGATCTCCGTGCGGAACCTGTGCTGCTCGGCCCAGCGCAAGTACATGCGTAGTAACATCTCCGCCCAGTCCTGGGCATCAACGCCGCCACTGCCTGCATGTATACTCAGGATGGCATTGCGTTCGTCATGCTCCCCACTGAGCATCAAGGCAAATTGCAGCTTCTCGACCTCCTGCTCGATCGCATCTGCCTCCCGCGAGACCTCGGCCTGCATTTCTTCGTCTGGCTCCTCCTCCAACCACGCGGCCAATCCCTGCAGGTCCTGCAGCCGCGCCGCGATATCCTCCCAGGTGGAGACCTCCTCACGCAGCGCATTCAACTGCTGCATATGTGCCTGGGCCCTGCGGTTATCGGACCAGAAGTCGGCGGCGATGCTGTCCGTTTCCAGTTTGCTTATCTGTGTTGTCTTATTTGCCAGGTCAAAGACGCACCATGGTTTTCTGGACACGTCCCTGAAGGCGTTCAATGCGGTTTGTAAGTTCACTCATAGCATTATTGTAGCACGTTTTGTGTCCGGCCGCACGCACATTGCCTTCACCCTATAATGACTCTGCGCAACAGCAGCTGAGCCGTCGTTCTACTGCCCGCCGCCGGTAGTGACTGGATCAGGAGGAGGCCTGGCTGCTGCGCGACGTTTGTCTTGTAGAAGAGTGTCCCGGCGTAGGTGCCATTCGAGGCGACGTTGAGCATCGGATTATTGAGCAGACTTAAAGGAGTCATGGTGTGATCAAAAAGTATGGCCGTCGTCTGTCCATTGACCAGCGCGCCGCTGCCTTGAATGGCTGCGGGTGAGGTAATGATGCCGGCTGCAGGCGGCTGAGCTGATGTGATCCCGCCGCTGCGGGCATCTGTGACAAACCATAGCCCCTGCTTATTATGCTGTAGCAGGCGCTGCAGTGTCACGGTGACGCGCATCTGCACACTTGCTTGCTCAAGCTGTACTTGAGCAAGCACACCATTATTCTGCAGGACGGCATCCTGGGGGCTGGCGGCAGTCCAGCCGAAGATATCTTTCGCCATCTGCTCCGCAGTTACCAGGGGATCGCTCCAGGGTAGAGACTGACCGTTATTGGCCTGTTGTTGTAGTGCCTGCGCTTCACTGCTGCTGCTCACAGGATAGAGGCCGGGAAATGTAATCTGTATAAAGCGATTGTGCTGCCAGCGATATTCGCGATAGATATTCTGCTGCAATGGCTGCGCCAATGCCAGCGTTTGTGGAGAAAGTGTGGTATCGAGTTCGCTGGTAATCAAGGTGTTCGCCGTACTGATGGAGGCCGTGCCATCAACCAGGCCCCGCTGTGTGAAGAGTTGTACCAGGGTGGGCGTGTTGCGCTTCTGCATCCTGCAGCCATACATATAGATATCGAGCGCCGGCTTTGCCCCATTGTTTGTGACCTCGACCAGCGCCGCCGGCTGCCCTCCATCAAGCTGATTTGTAAATTGCACAGCGCCCATCTCCTGCAGCTGTGCCTGGAGGTGCACGAGGCGACCATAATCGGTAGTACGCAGCAGGCCCAGGCAATCGAAGGGAAGCGCGCTGGGATTGGCTGTATGTGTGACGGCTATAAAGTGCAGGAGGGTTAGCAGCGCCAGGAGCGAGAGCAGCACGGTCAATAGACGTGGCTTATGCCTGGCTGGCCCTGTTTTAGCGGGGTCTGGTTCCACCTGTGCGGGTCGTTCAGGAATGATGATGGCTGTAGCCTGTCGTGTTCTACCTGTGCCGGGCATGTTCGCTCCCCTCCCACTTCCATCTTCTTCATATATTTCCTCTCTCTTCTCTTTTTATTCTACCGCCAGGTGAAAATGTATGTTAGCTATTGATCTTGTTGAAGGTTCCGCTCAGCAACTTCCAGGTGCCATGTTCCTGTCCGATGACGTAGGTGCCGGCGTATGTGCTGGTCACCTGCCCATTGGCGCTGTTTTCCTGGGCGACGATAGTGATGCCTGCAGTAATGGTATCATTGCTTGCCAGTGTCAATTGACGAATGGTGATGTCGTCGTGTCCGGTGTGGGAGTAACCCGAGGCAAAACTGGTATAAGAGGTAGCGCGTTGAAAAGCGGTGCCCCACAGATTGTAGGCATCCTGGTAGTCCCGCCTGTTGATGTCGGTATAGTACTGCTGTAAAAGGCCGCGAGCATGATCAGTGGCCGTGAGGGTTGGTGCTGGCGAGACCTGGGGGGTGGCCTCAGCCCTGGTGCCGAATATTCCTTGCAGTAGGCCTGACCTGGCGACGAGAACGGTCGCGGCGACCAGCACAAGCACCAGGATGAATAAGGTAATGAGCAGTCCAGCGCGCGGCCTGCGCGCGGGTAGAGGTGCGGCTACGTAAGGAGGGTGGAGAGAAGCGGAATGCGGTGGTACCCTGCTGGCGCCTCCCCGCACCCTCAGTGACGTGGTCGGCTCTGCCTGGCTGCCCGCGCTGCTCTCGGGGGAGTGCAGGACAAGCGGTTGCTGTGGATATACAGGGGCGAAGGCATAGCCTGGCGGCGGCTGCGTCTCGGGTTTGGGTGTAGCCGGGGCTCCTCTGACAAGATGAGGAGAGACCATTGTGGGGTCAAATAAATGCGGCTCTTCCACAAACTGATCGGGTTCTATTGCTGTACCACAGCGTGGGCAGCGTGTATTGCCGGGAGATAATTTGTAACCACATTGACCACAGAAAGCCATGGATCTGTCCCCCTCAAAAATGCTGAGCAGGTGCGAGCAGAGATCCTGCACATTATACCCTATCAGAGATGGTGGAGCAAGGTCGTGGACCTCTTTTATCCAGGGAATAGCGAGCGTGTGCAGGTTGGTGGCTTCTTTTGAGCTCGCCAGGACAAGGTAGTAATCGGGCAGAGGGTCGGTTTTGAGATTCAGGCTACCATCGTCCTGCACCGGGCGCAGGTGGCCATTCCTCAGTAGCCCTCCTGCGTGTCCGCCACACTGATTTTGCCCCAGAAGAGGCGATAGGTAAAGATAAAGTAGACGGCGGCAAGGACCATGCCGAGAATCCACCATGCCAGTCCCACCGCCTGGCCGTACTGGGAGCCAGAGGCGTTTGAGATCGTCAGGCTATTGACGGGAATGACGCCTGGCAGCATGAGGGGATAGAGACCAAAGGCGGCGCTGGCGAGCATGCCTGCGATAAAGACGCACCAGGAGAAGAAGGCGGCCAGATCGCGCTGCTTGAAGTTAAGGTAGCCCATGGCTGCAAGACCGCCAAGGGCAACAATGGGAAAGATGAAGCCCCAGGGACGCGCGAAGAAGCTCGCGGCAATGTGTGGCTGCACGGCAAACGTCGCGATGGTCCCCAGCGCCCCCAGCACGATAGTGGCGAGCCAGGACCAGCGGGCGATGAGCCGGCTGCGCGTATTGAGCTCGCCCGTCGTCTTGACCGCGACGTAATTGGCGCCGTGGGTCGTCAGGGTGGTGAGGGCCAGCAAGCCAATCAGGATGGTGTACCAGTCGAGGATGCCCGGGTTCGCACTGAAGGGGTTAAAGTCCGTCCACAGCGCTGCGAAGAAAAAGTGATCGCTGGTCAGGGGCACGCCGCGAATTACGTTCGCCATCGCCGCGCCATAGAAGATGGCGAGCAGGGCGCTGCCCAGAAAGAACAGGCCATCCCAGAAGGAGGACCATACAGGATTTATGATGCGCGAGCGCAGCTCGATGGCTATGCCACGCAGTATCAGGAGCCAGAGGACGATGATCAAGGGCAGGTAGAAGCCGCTGAAACTGGAGGCATAGAGCAAAGGGAAGCTGAAGAAGAGCGTGCCCGCGGCGGCAATGAGCCAGACCTCGTTGCCGTCCCAAACAGGGCCGATCGCCCGCAGCATCAGGCGGCGCTCCTCATCGCTTCTGGCCGCGAAGAGGTGGATGACGCCGGCCCCCAGGTCAAAACCGTCCAGCTCGACATACATGGTGAGCATAAAGCCCACCAGGATAAACCATAACGTTTGCATGCTTTTTCTCCTCGTCCTTTACGCCAGTTGATCGGCCAGTCCCTCGGCAGCCTGCGGTTTTTCTTCTTTGCCCGCATCCTCCGGCCCGCGCAGCGCTTCAAAGACCAGCAGGACAACATAGAAGAGCCCTAGCAGCAGGTACATGCCGGCAAAACCGAGCAGCGTGAAGAGTATATTGCCGGCTGAAACGGTGGTTGATGATCCCTGGACGGTGTGCAGCAGTCCAAAGACGATCCAGGGCTGGCGGCCCAGTTCGGTTGTAAACCAGCCCGCCGTATTGGCGATGAAGGGAAAGGGCATCGCCAGCAGCAAAATCCACAGCATCCAGCGCCACTGGAAAAGCTTGCGCCGCCAGAGCAAGAAGCATGCGCCCGCCATGATGGCGAGGAAAATAGTGCCCAGGCCGACCATGATGTGGTAGCTGTAGTAGAGGAGCTCGATCTGGTCGGGATGTTGATCGGTGGGGAACGCATCGAGCCCTTTCACCTGGGCCGTCCAGCGGCGATAGGTGAGAAAGCTGAGCCCGTTGGGAACGATGATAGGGTTGTCAATCGTGCCGGTCGTTGTATCGGGCTGCCCGATGATGACGATGCCGGCTCCCTTCTCGGTATGGAAGAGCCCCTCCATGGCAGCAAGCTTGACGGGCTGGTTCTTTGTCACCTGCGAACCTTCCAGGTCTCCGCTGGGGTAGAGCTGGAAAAAGCTGGCGATCAGGCCTACGATCACTCCCAGGGTGACGAAGACGCGGCCGTAGGCGATGTGCTGCTTCATCAGCAGATAGTAGGCCCCCAGGCCCGCCATGACAAAGGAGGCGGTAACCACGGCTCCGCTCATGGTATGCATATACTGGGGGGTGATCCATGGATTGAAGAGCACTGCCCAGTAGTTGGTTAAATGCAGCCGCCCATCCGGGGTTACCGTATAGCCGACGGGGTGCTGCATCCAGGCGTTGGAGGCGATGATAAAGAAACCTGAAGCCCACGTGCCCAGCCAGACCATCACGGCCGCGAAGAGGTGCATTTTTTGCCCAAAGATATGTTCGCCAAACAGAAAGATCCCCAGGAAGGCCGATTCAAGAAAGAAGGCGAAAGCACCCTCCATCGCCAGTGTCTGCGCAATGATGTCCCCGGCATAGGCGGAGAAGCGCGCCCAGTTTGTACCAAACTGAAACTCCATGGGGATACCGGTCACCACGCCCATGATAAAACTGATGGCCAGGATTTTGGCCCAGAAGCGAGCGCTGGTGTTGTAGACCCCGTTCTTGCGCCACAGGTAGAGAACTTTGAGGATCACCAGCAGTAGCGCCAGGCCCATCGTGAACTGTGGAAAGAGATAGTGATAGGCAATGGTGAAGGCAAATTGTAGGCGAGAAAAAATAGTTGCTGTATCCATATCATACCTCTTGTGTGCCCGTATCAGGGCAGACTTACCATACCATTTTGTACGTCGAACATCTGGCGGTAAAGTCCTGCACCTTGCAGGAGTTGCGCGTGCGTGCCTCTCTCTCTGAGCGTGCCATGATCGAGCACCAGGATCTCATCCACCTCCTCCAACGCATGCAGGCGATGGGTAATCATCAAGGTTGTCCGCCCACGCATGAGATCAGCGAGAGCTGCGAGCAGTGACTGCTCTGTTAATGGATCCAGGTTAGCCGTGGCTTCATCGAGGATGAGCAGGGGCGCATCCTTGAGGAGCGCGCGCGCGATCGCCAGACGCTGGCGTTCACCGCCTGAGAGGCGTAAGCCCTGCTCTCCCACCCATGTCTTAAGGCCCAGGGGCAGCTGCCGTACAAAATCAGTCAGTTGCGACTGCTCCAGGGCCTGCTCGATTTCGCTATCGCTGGCATCCGGCCGTCCCATCAGCAGGTTCGTGCGCATTGTTTCGTTGAAGAGATACGTATCCTGGGTGACGACGCCGGTGAGTCTGCGCAGGTCTGTCAGGGCGTAGCGTCGTATATCCTGCCCATACAAACGCAGCCTCCCCTGCGTGGGGTCCCAGAAGCGTAGGACAAGTCTAACCAGGGTGCTTTTACCTGACCCGTTGGGCCCGACCAGCGCCACCCTGCCGCCCGCCTGCAGCCGAAAACTAAAATCGCGCAGGACCTCATCCTCGCTCGCCTGGTAGGCAAAGTGTATATGCTCAAACTCCAATAGAGGTCCGGCGCTCACGCCAATGGCTGGTACGGGCAGAGGATTGACGGCTTCCGTTATGAGCGCAGAGGTGTCGGCTACCTTGAATACCCTCTCTCCCGCGGCCAATGAGTGTCCCAGAAATTGAAAAGCCTGAGCCAGGGGAGTAATGGCCTCAAAGCTGGCCAGTATGAGCAGCGCCAGGAAGCCCAGGTAGACGCCGGCAATAGCCCCGGAGGTGATAAGTGGGATCGCCAGGATGAGCAGGATGGCCAGCGCCAGGTTCATCAGCAGGTCGTTCAGCGCCTGCTGAAAGCCTGCAATGGAGGCCATGCGTCGCTGTATTCCTCCAAGTATGCTGTCCTGACTGCCAAGCTGCTGCTGCTGCTCCACTGCTCCAAATGCCAGGATATCCTGAATTCCCTGCACGCCATCGACTACCTGCACGTTCAGGGCGGCACGCGCCGCGGCCTGGCGCTTGCCCCACCCCCGCGCAAGCAAAGCTGCCAGGAGCGAAGTGCCCACGCCGGCCGCGCCAAGGAAGGCCACGGCTACCCAGGCCAGCACAGGACTGAAGATGGCCAGGAGGCCAAATGTCAGCAGCGTAATGGCGATCGCGACGATGATGGGTGAGGCTATGCGCAGGTAGATGTTTTGCAGCTCCTCGATATCGCCGACAAGGCGGCTGAGTATGTCACCGCTGCGATAGGTCAGCAGATGGGAGGGAGCCAGCGGCTCCAGCCGGCTGTAGGCCCAGCTGCGCAGCCGCGCGAGCAGGCGAAACGTCACATTATGCGAGAGCATGCGTTCAGTGTAGCGCGAGCTGGCCCGCACGACGCTCATGGCCTGAACTATGTAGATTGGCAGGATTAGCGCGACCAGGAGGGGGCCAAGGGCGGCCGCCGCGATCAGGTACGCGGCCATGCTCAGCAGGAGCATATTACTGGCCACCATGATGCAACCAAGCAGGATAGCCAGCGCCACCTGGCGGCGGAAACTGGCTAAAAACGTAAGCAGGCGCAGGAAAGTTTTCATAGCGCAACCTGTGTCTTTCTCTGCCTGGACATCAGCCGGGCAAATGCGCCGTCTGCAGTCAATAGCGCGGCCAGCTCTCCAAGCTCAATAACTCGACCTGCCTCAAGCACCACCACCTGCTGAGCATTGGCAATGGTGTGGTAGCGATGTGCAATCACCAGGACTATACGATTGCGCATCAACTGTTGCAATGCGTCTCTGATGAGAGCCTCACTCTCGGGGTCAAGGCTTGATGTCGGCTCATCAAGAATGAGCAGGGGGGCATTCTTCAGAAAAGCGCGCGCGAGGGCGAGCCGCTGGGCCTGGCCCGCACTTAAACGAACTCCTCGTTCTCCAATCTCGCTAGCGTAACCGCGTGGCAGGCGTTCGATAAACTCAGCCGCCCCCGCTAGTTTCGCCGCGTGTGCCACATCCTCGTCGCTTGCTGCCGGGCGCGCCAGGCGAATATTGGCGAGTACGCTGCCGTAGAAGAGGTATGGTTTTTGCGGAACCAGGCCAATATATTCTCTCCAGGCTGCAACCTCCAGCTGGTTGATTGGAATAGCGTTGACGGTAATCTCACCCTGGTCAACATCCATAAAACGCAGCAGTAGATTCACAAGCGTGCTCTTACCCGCGCCGCTACGCCCAACAAGAGCCGTGCAGGTCTGGGGGAGGAGCGTCAGGTTGATCTGATTTAAAGCGGCCTGCCCGGCGCCGGGATAACTATATGTCACGTCCTTGAAAGCAAGAGTCAGGCTATTACCCAGCGGGGATCCGGGCGCGGCGGCCTGTACGTTTAGAGGTGGGGGAGTCTGCAAAATTTCGCTTATGCGCCTGGTGGCCTCCTTGCCCTCCATACCGGCATGGCGCTGGACGCCAAGTTCGCGCAGGGGTCGATAAAACTCCGGCGCCAGCAGCAGCACGAGAAAGGCGTTCACAAAAGCAATCCCGTCATTTATCAGTCGCACTCCCAGTGTGACCGCGATCAACCCGATGGCCGCCGCCGTCATGAATTCAAGCACCATCCCCGATAGAAACGCAATCCTGAGCATTTTGAGCGTTTTTTCGCGCAGGCTAGCGCTGCTGCGCTCAATCCGTTCCTGCGCTCCCGCGCTGCGGCCAAAGAGCTTCAAGGTCGGAAGCCCCTGGACCACATCCAGGAAGTGCGCGCTCAGACGCGAAAGAGCGAGCCACTGGCGTTGAACATGTTTTTCGGCGTAGCTGCCCACCAGAAACATGAGCAGCGGGATAATCGGTCCGGTCACCAGCAGCAGGATCGCGCTGAGCCAGTCAACAGGGAAGATATAGGCGACGATCAAGAACGGCACCACTACACTCAGGACGATCTGGGGGAGATAGTGACTCACATAGGCATCGAGTCGCTCGACGCCCTCATTCAGAGTTGTAACGAGTTCGCCTGTAGACTCTCCCTTGCTATAGGCTGGCCCCAACTGTAAGAGATGGGCGAACAGGCGCCTGCGCAGCTCGGACTTGACGCGGATTGCTCCCTCCTGGGCGGTGACCTCGCGCGCCCACACAAGGGCAGCTCGCAGCAGAATTGCCGCAATAAGGAGTGCGAGCAGCGGCCCAAGCGTATCAAGGCCTGCGTGGAATATGAGTACGCGATTTACGATGGAACTGAGAAAGGTCATCTGAGCAATCATCACGATCGTCATCAGGATGCCGCAGGTGATCGTAAACGTAAAGGCTATGCGTGCGTGTATGACCTGGCGAAATACATCTGTCTTCATCTTTTTGCTTCCAAGGCCTGTGGTGAGGTCTTCACTACGCCTGGCTGCCTGGTTCGAATACGTGAGGACGGGATCTCCGAGGACGGGATCTCCAATGTGCGAGAAAGAATCCTCTCTCGAGAATTTCAGAAGCCCCATTCAGCTTCTCGAGTAATACGCAACAGGAGCTTGCAAAGGTTACATGTTGCGGTGAGCGATCCGCTCTACCAGAACTCCGCAGCCAGATTGTGACATCTCACGCCAGCTCTAGCCAGGCAGGTATTGTGTTTAGAGATGCTGTTTTAGATGCGCCCTAGTAATTATAATGCGTGGTAAGAAGGAGAAGCAAACAAGGAATTAGGCGTGGCCATACTGGCGCTGCGAGTGGCGGCAACAGCGACAGCAGTGGCGACTTAGCTGGGCCGCACCACCGTATTATAGTAATCGCACAGGTCGGTCAACACGCACCTGTCACAGCGCGGCCTCTCGTAGACGCAGATGCGCTGGCCATGTCTGAGGAGCCCCTTGTGGAAATTGTAGATGACCTGGGGATCGTCGGGCAGTAACGCCTGCAGGAGTTTGTGGGCGTTATCCGCCGACACCTTCTTGCCGATCAGGCCAAGGCGAATGGAGACACGATGGACGTGGACATCAACGGGGAGAATGGCTTTTCTCGCGCTAAATAGCAGTACGCATGCCGTGGTCTTTGGCCCCACGCCTGCGAGGCGGTTGAGCCAGGCCGCCCCTTCCTCTACTGGGAGGTCACACAGGAAATCAAGCTTGAGCTCGCCCCGTTCTTCCGTAATACGCCGCATCAGCGCCTGCAGGCGTGGCGCTTTAACTTCTGGCCAGTTGACATTGGCAATGGCGTCCTGTACTTCCTGCGTTGGCGCGTCACGCACCCGCTCCCAGGAACCAAAGCGCTGCACAAGGCTGGCATAAGCTGCAGCCGTCTGCTCATCGCGCGTGCGATGTGAGAGGATAATGTCGACGAGCATGCTCATCGGATCTTTACTTGACCAGGGAGCGACTCCATACAGCTCTGTCAGGCGCCGTGTGACCTCCAGCGCCTTTGCCGCAAGAACTGTGACGTCAGGCGAAGGATATCCATAGTCAGCGCTATTGCGCTCAGGTCGAACGGGCTGCTTCACCAATAGTTTCTACCTTTGTGATGAGTTTGCTGGCGAGACGTGTTGTCTGGATAGTTATGCATATGGCACACTACCTATACGCACTATTGGTGGGGAGATGGTTGCACTTTTGCCTGAGACATCGCTGCTGCATTATGTCCTCTTTCCCGATTACCTGCCCCTGGCGGGTTTATGATTTGAGCGAGGCGTGTTTTGCAAAGGTGTACACCTCTCCCCGCTGGAGATAGTGCACCCGATTTTCTAGCTTCGCTTCGTTTACCGCCGCCTTGAAGTCCGCGAGCGGGGATTTAAAGACCGGGTAATCATCAAAGTGAAGCGGTATAGCCGTGCGCGCAGCAATCATCCTTAGAGCCTCAACACCCTGGCGGGCGTCCATTGTGAGCAGAACGCCCATAATCTTTGTGCCACCCAGGTGGAGGAGCGCCAGGTCGATATCGGGGAAGCGCCGTGGGATCTCCTGCAGCTGTTTATACATTAGAGTATCACCCGTGATGTACATGCGCAGCATGGTCTCCTCGTGCGGCGTCTGAAACTCCAGCATGCTGCCCATTACGGGAGGAAGCAGGGATGAGAGAGGTCCAGGCGCATGTTTCCCCGGCATCGATGTGATGCGCAAAACCGCCTCGCCTTTTATGACTGTCAGCGATTGCCAGGTTCGAAGAGCGTACGTCTTGCCGAAACCTTTTGCGCGCAGCGTTTTTTCCGCCTGCGGCGTTGTCACAAGTGGCAGAGTTTTATCAAGTTTTTTCTCAACCTCGCGATCAAAGTGATCCTCGTGCAAATGGGAGAGCAGGACGAAATCAAGCGGGGGTAGGGCTTCAAATGCTAGAGCTGGATCGGTCCTGCGTGTAGAGCGCAGCCCATAGCCCAGGTGAACATGTTCTCCCCTATGCAGAAAATTCGGGTCGGTCAGGATTGTGAAGCCTGCATAACGCAGGATGACGGTGGCGGTCCCAACGAAGAGGAGTGATCCCTGTTCAAGATCGGGTGGACTTGCTTGCGCCGGCAGCACAAGCTCTATTACATACTCCATATTCCGGCAACGCCGCTCAGCAGGTACCTGAGCGACTCCCCCTTTCTGTTTAAACTGTAGGGCCCGAAAACAGGCAGTGTTGGATGTCTTCTTTACGTGGCCTCTGAATACTGAATATCGTCAATTTTGCTTGTCGCTAAAGATGCTGGAGCAAGCACGCAGGATCTTCAATGCTCATGCCTGCTACGCCGCCGTGCCAGAGAAGGTACTCTTTCCCCGCACGCTTGCTCCACTATTGCTAGCCGGAAAAGGCCGAACTACATTTCCTAACGCTTGCAAACTCCTGCCTTGCATGTTATTCTCGTACATATGTACAATATTTTTTAGTGGGGAGAGGGAAGATATGGCGCAGGAGGTAGGTGAGGATGTGCCGCAGCGCGGTCTGATGCTGCGGCGTGCGCACGAACTATTGGAGAGCCTGGGCCAGCCCGCAGGTGAGACCCTGCTGATCCAGCACCTATTTGGGGCCAGTAGCGCCTCTGCCGTCTGGACAATGTTGCTGCGCCAGACCCTGCAGAGCTCTGCGCTATTTGAGCAGACGAGTGAACACGAGTGGTCCCTCACGGCCTGGCGCAGCACGCGGCTGTCTCTCAGCGAGGTTGAATTCGTTGTCCTTGATACCGAAACGACCGGCCTGCGTCCCGGGCCTGATCGCGTCATCGAGATTGCCGGTATACGCCTACGGGGTGACGAGGTGCTTGACTCGTTTCAGAGCCTGGTGAATCCTCAGCGGCGCCTGCCTCCATTCATCGTGCAGTTTACGGGGATTAGCCAGCAGATGCTGGTAGGCGCCCCCAGCGCTGAAAATGTCTTGCCGGACTTTCTGCGTTTTATTGAGGGCGCCATTCTGGTTGGGCATAATATTGGCTTTGATCTCGGTTTTCTCTCACATGAGTCTCAACTGCTCGGCCGTGTTTTCCCCGCCGATGGGCTCGACACCATTCCCCTGGCCCGGCGCTTGCTGCCGGGGCTGCGCCGTTTTAAGCTTGATGTCGTTGCTGAATACCTGAAGATTCCCGCCATGCAGCGCCACCGCGCTATGGGGGACGCGCGGGTAACCGCAGCCGTGTTTATGAAGCTGCTGGATATCGCGCGTGAGCAGGGCATTCAGAACCTCGGGCATGTGCGCAGGCGTTTACAGTTACCCGTTGCCTGGAGTGGCGATATTAGCCAGGCCTCCCTCTCCAAGCAGCTGGAGCATTTGCGGGCGGATGGCAAGCTCTCCGCGCAGGTGCTGGGCGCGCGACCAACGGGGAGCCTCTTGCTCAATCCCGCCTGGAGGCGCGACTTCTCCACCAGGCCCGGCGTCTACCTGATGAAAGATGAATATGCGCAGGTCATCTATGTGGGGAAAGCCAAATGCCTGAAAAATCGCCTGGCATCGTACTACAACCATCCCCTGGGCTATACGCGCAAGATGGACGGTCTCCTGCAAAGTGTACACGAGATCGAAACCATCATGCTGGGCTCCGAGCTCGAGGCCCTGCTCGTCGAATCCCAGCTGATTAAGCAGCTGCAGCCGGCCTACAATGTGCAATTGCGCAATTATGAGCTGTATCCTTTTATTAAGATTGATGTGCAGCACCCTTTCCCGCGCATCTACTCCACAAGGGAAGTTGCCGCAGACGGCGCGCGCTACTTTGGTCCCTTTCGCAGCAGGCGCGTCGTAGATCTCACCATTGAGCTGATCCAGAAAGTATTTCCCGTGCGCACCTGTATCCGCGCACTGCCTCCCCATGCGAAGGCATCCGAGCCGTGCCTGCGCTTACACCTCGGCCGCTGTTCCGCTCCCTGCCGCGGTGGAGCTGATACGGCAGAGTATGCCAGGGTTATCGAAGGGGTCTGCGCTTTTCTGGGCGGCGAACGTGAAGACCTGCTCGATCGGCTGCGCCGTCAGATGCTTGAGGCCGCGCAAGAGCTGAATTTTGAACGCGCCGCCTGGCTACGCGATACCATTCGCGGCGCCGAAGAGGTCCTGATCGGACAGCGTCTGATCACGGGTGCCGTTGAGGCCAATAACCTCTTCATCGCCTATCCTTCCGCCAGAGTGGGCCATAACGAGCTTTTTCTTGTGCGCCACGGCCGCCTGGTCAAACAGGTGTGCATCCAGCACGAGCCGGCGGCAATGCTGGAGGCGGTTGAGAGCCTGCTTGCCATAGCTGCGCGACTCGGCGAACCCCCCAGCATCGTCGGTAAAGCCGAAGTTGACCAGATCAATATCATCAGTCGCTGGATCCATCGCCACAGCGATGACCGCGCCTTTTTCCCTCTACACGCGGCCCTCAATGACGTTGAAGCAGCGCAGCGCCTGGCCCGGCATATCTGGCATGAGATGGACGCTGTACACAAACTGCCTGTTGAGCTGGCTACAGACGATTCTGAAGATTTATGATACACTAGTCCCACATCGCCTCGGGCCAGCGAATCCTCGCCTGAGTACCAGGGCAGCGAGACACGGTAACGTGTAGAGGCATTCTTACCAAGGAGCAGCGAAGAACAATGTTACTTTCTGACAAGCGGATTATGCAAGAGATGCAGAACGGCAACATCATCATTGAGCCGTTTGACCCGCGCCACCTGGGCACCAATTCCTACGACTGTCGCCTCGGCGAATGGTATTTCCAGGGAGATGCAAACATAGAGGTGATGCATTTAGATAATCCCGACGAAATTTGCCTCTACTGGGGCCAGCCGCGGCACGCGAAGGATGGCAAGATCGCTATTCGCCCCGGGACGACGATCCTGGCGCATACGCAGGAGATTATCGGCGGTCACAATGGCTACCTGGCAAAAATGTATTCGCGTAGCACGGTAGCTCGCTCCGGCCTCTCGGTCTGTCGCTGCGCGGGCGTCGGCGATGTGGGCTACATCAGTCGCTGGACCATGGAGATCAGTAATCATACGCAGACCGCCATCTGGGTTCCGGTGGGTTTTCGTATCTGCCAGCTTACCTTCGAGTATGTTGGCGAAACTCTCAAGGAGTATCATGGCAAATATGGCCAGGATCATTCCCGCTGGACACCCGCGGACATGCTGCCCAAGCCGTATTATGACTGGGATTATGAGGTCTACCGCACAGATAAAGGTACGCGAGTGTGAGCAGGGGTAAATTGATCTCATTTGAGGGGCTTGATGGAGCGGGGAAATCCACGCAGATGGCCCTGCTGGAGAAATGGCTGCATGAGCAGGGGCTGACCTATGTGAGTACGCGTGAGCCGGGAGGTACAGCCCTTGGCATAGAGCTGCGCCAGCTTTTACTCAAGCGTCCCGACCTGGCTATCACCCCGCTGGCTGAGGCCTTCCTCTTTCAGGCCGATCGTGCTCAGCATTTTGCCACCGTGGTCCTGCCAGCCCTTGATGCGGGAAAGCTCGTCATCAGCGATCGCTGCTTTGACGCCAGCATCGCCTATCAGGGTCATGCGCGCGGCGTCGGCATCGAACTGGTGGCCAGGCTCTCGCTGATTGCTACCCAGGGGCATATTCCCGACCTGACGCTGTTACTTGACCTCGATCCTGCCCAGGTACATAGCCGCACCGCGCCGGGCGGTCGACGCGCGGAGCAGACCCACTTCGATAAGGAGAGCCAGGAATTTCACCGCGAGGTGCGCGAGGCCTTTCTCGTCCTGGCGCGTCTCTACCCCGAACGCATCAAGCTCCTCGACGCTTCCCGACCTGCCCATGAGGTCCACGCGGCCATCGTTGAGCTGGTGAAACCTTTGTTGTAAAGCCCTACAGCGTTTCTAGCCTCTGCTTGCGTTTGCGCGCCTCAAAATAGTCCGGGTCGAGTTCCAGCGCCCTGTTGATCGCTGCCAGCGCCTTGGGATAGCGAATAGCCGTCGAGAGCTGCTGGCTATATTCTAGCCAGAAGGCGGCCTGTTTTTTGGGGACCTTGTCCGCCGCGTCACTCATTCTCGCCCTCCTTCTCACCCGCGCCGGCCACCATTTTCGCCCGCCATGCAGCCACAACCTGCTGGTATGCCTCCCAGGTATCCACATCATAGCTGGCCGGTACGCCGCCGAGTTCGACCATCTCCACCTCTTCCCCGTGCTGTACGAGCACGCTGCGCCCACCTTCATCTCCGCTGACCCGCATCAATTCGGCGAAAAGGCTGCGGGCAAACAAAATGGGGTTCCCGCGTTTGCCGTTGAACAAAGGAGCAACAATGCCTTTGCCCGTGCTATGCCATAAGCCAATCAGCGCATCGATGATCTGCGCTGTGATCAGGGGCTGATCTCCCAGCAGCAGCAGCGCGCTATCCACGCTGCCGGCGCTACCTGCCTCGCTCTGCTTATAGCTATGTGATAGAAGCGCTGCCAGGCCCACGCGCATCGATGTGCTCATCCCCTGCAGGTAGTCCGGATTTTCAATGTAGGTCAGCGCCGGGTGCATTTCATAGACCGCCAGTCGCGAGCGCAGCACCTCTGCCTGGTGACCCAGGACAACGATAATTGGGCGCGCCTGTGAAGCGAGCGCAGCCTCTATCACATGAGCCAGCACCGGTCTCTCCGCCAGCGGCAGCAGCAGTTTGTGGCGACCAGCTCCCATGCGGCTGGAGCTGCCAGCAGCCAGGATAATGGCGGCAGTGCTGTTTTTCTCGCGCATAAGGTTATTAACATTCTTAAGCATATCTACTTGTCCTTGAATGGTATAATACCATGCAGTGCTATAGATACACAGATGTATCGCGACATTTACGAATTCATCACCCCGAAGCAGGAGAATAGAAGATCATGCTCGAGACCTCACCCGCCAGTAATTCCACTGGCGCCGCGATAGAAGTGGAAATCCAGGCGAAATATGCACGACTGCAGGCCATTCTGCGCGAGATGGCATCTGTGCTGGTAGCTTATTCGGGTGGAGTCGATAGCGCCCTGCTGCTAAAGGTCGCCCACGATGTCCTGGGCGAGCGGGCCCTAGGGGCCATTGCTTCCTCGCCCGCATACGCGCCGGAGGAGACGAGTGAGGCGCTTAGCGTTGCCGAGCAGATGGGCGTGCCATTGCTCACCCTGCGGACGAACGAGCTTGAGGACGAACGCTATGTCGCGAACGATCTTAATCGCTGCTATTTTTGTAAAAATGAGCTTTTTATGCAGCTTGAGCCAATCGCTAAAGCGCATAATCTTCGTCATATCGCCTATGGTATCAACACGGATGACCAGGCTGACTTCCGCCCTGGCCAGCGCGCGGCGCGCGAGTATCACGTACGCGGGCCTTTGCAGGAGGCCGGGCTGGGCAAGCGCGAGATACGCGCGCTGGCGCGCTTCCTGGGGGTGCCTGTCTGGGACAAGCCCGCCATGGCCTGTTTTTCTTCACGCATCGCCTACGGCACGAAGGTAGATGTCGCCACGATACAGAAGGTATATAAGGCAGAAAAGTTTCTCCACGAGTTAGGCTTTCATCAACTGCGTGTGCGTCATCACGATAAGGTCGCCCGTATCGAGGTCGAGCGCTCAGAGATGGCTCGCCTGCTGGATGAGGAGATGAGCCGGCGGGTGACCGACGGCTTGCGCAAAATCGGCTATACCTATGTGACCCTGGACCTGCTGGGTTTTCGCAGTGGCAGTATGAACGAAGGCTTCTTTAAAAAGCAGCGGGCTTGAGGAGCTCAATGGGCTACTCTTATATAAAGGCTGGCTGTGGTATAATAGGGCGTGGATAACTATGACCTTTTGAGAAGCGGCCGGTCGCTTCTCGGCCCGGACGAACGAACGAACGAACAGGGAATCTCTTATGCCAGAGCGCACAATATATCTCGACCATGCCGCCACCACCGCCCTCGATGCTCGCGTGCTGGATGCCATGCTGCCGTATTTGACGACCGAATTTGGCAATGCCAGCAGCATTTACACGCTTGGACGCCATGCAATGCAGGCCATTGATGGCGCTCGTGAGCAGGTAGCGCAGATTCTCGCCTGCCGTCCCACCGAAGTCGCTTTTACGGGCTGCGGCTCCGAAAGCGACAATCTCGCCATCAAAGGTATGGCCTTCGCCGCGCAGAAAAAAGGCCAGCACATCATCACGACGCCTATCGAGCATCACGCCGTCCTGCATACCTGTCAGTACCTTGAACGCTTCGGCTTCAAAACTACCTACCTGCCGGTAGATGTCTATGGATGCGTCGATCCTGATGATGTCGGGCGGGCGATTACCGACCAGACTATTCTCGTATCGGTAATGTATGCCAATAACGAGGTTGGTACCATCGAACCAGTGGCGGAGATCGGCCGCATCTGTCGTGCGAAAAAGATCCCGTTTCATGTTGATGCTGTACAGGCAGGGGGGGCGCTTCCCCTGGAGGTGGCGGCTCTCAACGCAGACCTGCTCTCCCTGTCGGCTCACAAATTCTATGGTCCCAAGGGAGTCGGGATCCAGTATGTGCGCCAGGGAATGCGCATCCTGCCCCAGCTGCAGGGCGGCTCACAGGAGCGTGGCAGGCGGGCCGGCACCGAAAACGTTGCGGGAATTGTCGGCGCCGCGAGCGCGCTACAACTGGCCTACGCGGACCTCCCCCAGACGTTGCCGCGCATCACCGCCATGCGCGATCGCTTGATCTCAGCTCTACTTTCCATCCCGGGCAGTCATCTCACCGGCCATCCAGGCAAGCGTCTACCAAACAATGCCAGCTTCTGCTTTGAGGGCATCGAGGGTGAGTCCATCCTGCTCAATCTCGATCTGCTAGGGATCGCGGCCTCCACCGGTTCCGCCTGTACTTCGGGATCAGTCGATCCATCGCATGTACTTCTCGCCATGGGCGTGCCAGACGAATTAGCGCACGGCAGCCTGCGCCTGACCCTGGGCAAGGGCAATAGCGATGAGGATGTCGAGACTATTCTGCAGGTAGTGCCCGGCATTATCGCGAAGCTACGGGGACTGCGCGACTGATGGCGCGAGCAGGCGCGCAGCAGCTGTGCAGCCAGACGTGCGCGCCGCGCGCTGTCGCCCGAGACTGTTGTCACCGTACACCTCTAGTTTGGGTGAAGCCAGCGCCAGGGCAAGCGCGAGGGCGTCGTCGATATCGGTATCGATCAGCACGACTGCTTTCTGTGGAGATTGGTCCCCCTCTGCAGGAGGGCTGATTGGCACTTGGCGCATTGTCAAGTTTGTCCTCAATATGTTACATTGGATACATACCGGGTTAATAAATTGGAAATTGCTGCGAACGCCAACACTATATAGACTACCATGGCGCGTAGGATTAAGCAATGGCGCTTATGCTCGCTGGCTCCTACCGCTGTGCGCGAAGAGAAGGGGATGAAAAGCACTCATGGATACGCTTAAACGGGAAGTATTGTCGCAGCGTGTGCGCCAGGTCAAGCCCTCAGGCATACGGAAGTTCTTTGATATCATCAATACGATGCCGGATGTCATTTCACTGGGCGTGGGTGAACCGGATTTTGTGACCCCGGCGCATATCCGTCAGGCTGGCATCCGCTCGATCGAACTCGGCCATACCCGCTATACTTCTAATTACGGGATGATTGAACTGCGTGAAGAGATCGCCGCCATGTTGCAGCGCCGCTATGGCCTGTCCTATGATCCACAGTCCGAGTTATTGGTGACGGTTGGTGTCAGTGAAGGGGAGGACCTGGCGATGCGCGCGATCATCGACCCGGGTGACGAGGTTATCTCGCCCGATCCAGGCTACGTAGCCTACGAGGCCGATATCATTTTTGCCGGCGGCATTCCCGTGCCCGTTCCCTCCTATGCCAGATACGACTTTGGGGTGCGTGCCTCTGAGATCGCGGCCGCAATTACTCCGCGCAGCAAAATGATACTGATCGGCAATCCCAATAATCCCACCGGCGCGGTTGTGCTCCGCAGAGAGTTGGAGGGCATCGCCAGGCTCGCAACAGAACATGACCTGATTGTAGCCATAGACGAAGTCTACAGCCGCCTCGTCTATGAACAAGAACACACCAGTATCGCCTCACTGCCTGGTATGCGCGAGCGCACTATTCTGCTGGATGGTTTCTCGAAGGCCTATGCGATGACGGGCTGGCGCATCGGCTATGTTGCCGCTCCCAGGCATATTCTTGAGGCTATGTTAAAGGTCCACCAGTACGCGATTATGTGCGCCGGCACGGCGCCCCAGGAAGCCGCCCTCGAAGCGCTGCGCAATGGCGAAGAAGATGTGCAGATAATGCATGCAGACTATGCCCGCCGCCGCCGCATGTTCGTGGATGGTCTCAATCGCATTGGCCTCCCCTGCTGTAAGCCGCGCGGCGCCTTCTACGCCTTCCCGTATGTCGGAGATACGGGCATGTCCGATGAGGAGTTTGCCGAAAAGTTGCTTCTTGAGGAGAAGGTGGCCGTCGTGCCGGGCAGTTCATTTGGCGTGGCCGGAGTTGGCTATATCCGCTGTGCCTACTGTACCGCCTATGATCAGCTTGAAGAGGCGCTTGTACGAATGGAGCGCTTCATAAAAAAGAACCGCTGATTATTGTGTGAAAACGCGTCAGAAGCCCGCAGGTCCCCAGCTGACGGCTCGCCTATCGCGTTTCAGCTCGAAGAGGTTCGGCTGGCGCAGGGCCCATGCCGTATAGTCCCACAGCTCACCCGCCTCTTCGCCCTGGGGCACTGTATGAATGATGGGGCCGTAGAAACCTATATCATGTCCCTCGACCGCAATGGTAGGCACCCCAAAGGCCCAGTAGCGTCGAACGGCCTGCTGGTGATCGGCCAGCACATCTTCGATGGTGGTCTCATCCTCCAACGCCGCCTCGAGCAGCTCAGGAGCGAGGCCTGCCTTTTGTAAGGCGGCCTGGATGACGCTATATTCCTTGATGCTCTCCTTCTGCCAGTGCTGTGTTGTACCCAGGGTTAAATACAGCCTCTCTACGGCCTCATTGCCGCCACGCCGCCGCGCAAGGTCCAGCACTCGCATGGATGCCCAGCTGCCATCGTGGCGATAATCTGGCTTCGTCCCCTCTGCGCGGTTGACTACCTCGAGGCTAAAGAAACGCCAGGTAACATGCAGTGAGCGCACCCTGCGCGCCTCGCGTATCCATAATGCCGTACGCCAGGCTAAAGGGCAGGCGGGATCAAAATAAAAATCGATGTTCGTATGTGAAACTCTCTCTTTGATAGACATGAAACGCTTGCCTCTTCCTGCTGAATTGTTGAACGCTATGCGCGCTGCGCTTTATGCTATGCAGCGCATAAAAATAGGGTATGCTCCTGGGCCGGAGTGTGTCAAGCCCGGCCAGTGCTGGAGAGCTAGACGAACGGGCTTATTTGCCTGTCCAGTTTCCGGGGGATAGTATAGGTTTACCGCGTTGCACTCCACCAGAGAAGGTTTGTGCGTGATGCCCCCGGATCGATCTGATTATCTGCCATGGCAGTAAAGTTGGTCCATGCGGTGCTAGGATCAACGACCGCGAGCATGGCATTGACAAATGTGGGCCAGATGCCAAAGTTCTCGGCCTGCATTTTTACCATTTCTCCACTCGAAACCATCGTCTTGATCCAGTCAGCTTCAAGGAGCAACTCGCTGAACTGGGTGATGGGTATGACCTGGATTCCTCTGCGGCATGACAGTTGGGACGCAAACCATGTGCTGTCATCAATTTTGGTCGACCAGCATATACCGACGCCTTTATCGGTATAGGTAGAACCGTAGACATTATTGTTGGCATACACATGCCAGTAGCGCCGTGCTGACCTGATTTCAGATGCGAACATCAGTGCGCCATGGTTGGCTGTTGCCGCATCATTCGTCACCAGGCCCCACAGGTACATCGCGCCATATGCATTGACCGCCTCAGATGTACTCTCCTGGTTACGATTATCAGCAAAATCAAACAGGCCAGAAGCCCAGGAGTGTCCTGCGTACATGTCCTTGTAGCGTCGTACTGGGAAGCGCGTATCCGTTGCATCTGGATTGCAATAGGTGTGAAGCAGTTCGGTCACACGCTCCTGGTAGGTCGTCAGCCAGGCCGAATCACCTTTCGCAATCACTGCTGCCGCAAAGACCCAATAGCCAAAATGAAAATGCAAATCGTTATAATAACCCGATCCATACTGAGCACCTTTGTCTGCCAATCCCTCGGCAGAGAGAATCCCGCCCCAGGTCGTATCATACATGAGTTGATTGGCACTGGTACCTTCCAGCCAGGGATTGATGGCGGCCTTGAGGTTGGTGCGGATCGTTGTGGCGCTCGCGGTATCCTCGATCTCATCGGCAATAAGCACCAAGCGAGCCAGCTTCGCAACCTCTTTCCCTCCTTCATAGGTGTCAGCAGTGCCAGAATAGGTAGTGGTAGCATCCTTCTGGAGCTGAGCCGCGATAGCCGCCTTCTGTGCGGGATCAATTGGCTTGGAGGCGGTCCACTGGATGGCTGGCAGTGGCTCGACAAGATTCCATGCATTACCGAGCACTCCAATCATCGCGCCATTGATGCTGGTTCTGGTGAGGGCGACGGTCTGCGGCGCTTGCAGAATGTCCATATGGTGCGGCAGCGCGCACATCAGGAGCGGCCCGGTTCCTGTAACCGTCCAGTGGAAGGTGTAGGTCGCAGCCGTACTCGTATAGGCCGCGCTCACCACACCGGCGGTGGGGATAGCCGGCACATACTGATCAAGGATGGCCTCATCGGTGGCATTTGCCAGGATCGCCAGCCGGACAATGCTGCTAAATGGAGCGGTTGCGATGAGCTGGCCGCCATTCCAGGTGAATGTCAGCGAGTTGCTACTATACAGCAGCCATGTTTGCCCGTTGTTGAGCATGACCTTAAATTTGCTGCCGGTATACGGTCCTTGCATCGTGCTCCCATTGACGCTCATGATCGCATGCTGTGTCGTCACGAGTGGTGTGGTCCCGGCATAAGCCATCGTCAGGAACGGGCAGCCTTGCGCGATCACTGATCGTGCTGCTTGTCTGGTGGCCGAAACCCATGTGAGCGTTACCGTCAGGTCATCATATGCTGTCACGGCCCAATGGCCCATGTTTTCCTTGAACTCCAGCGTCATATCTTGCAGGAATTGCGTCGTGATGTGCTGCATCCCCGCGCTATCTAGCGTGAGGGATTGCGCCGGGTAACAGACCAGGAAGCCATTGTCAACAACCTGGAGCTGGTAGGGCTCTGGTGCAATGCGATTTTTGCCGAGGATAATATTTTGCCACCAGGAGTTCGTTGCGTATGGGAAGGCAGTCTTAAGCGTCGGCGGGATGGCCATGGGATGTGTCGTCTTGGCGAATGCAGGTGGTGGTGGGATCGGCACCACGGGTGGCGGTACCACCGGAGGCGGCGGCGCGACCGGGGGGAGGCATCCTCCCCTGGTGCTGGTAGGCTCTGAAGCCGGCTGCGTCCTGGGTGCAGGCGTAGGTTCGGGCTGTTGCACATCGATGGTGTCGGTGAAGGTTATGCCGCCATGGATCATGAGTTCACTGAACGTGTCGTTTTGGGTCATGCTTGAATCCTTTTTGCAATTGTCTGAATGAAAGCGTTGAGTTTGTCGAGGAAGGGTGAGTTCTCCTGTTTGCGCTGAGCATAGATCGCGATTCCCTGATTGTCAAGGAGCGCCTGGCAGTGTGTGCAGGTTGCCTGGTAGACGCTCGTGGTGGGATCAATATTGGCCAGCACGTTGGTCGGAATTTGCCCGACGATATGCAGCAGATACTTCTGCTGATCCGGCGGATGGCTCGCATACAATGCCGCATAGTCGTTGATGTTACTCTTCTGTGGGATAAGCACCTGAATCTCCATTGAGTTGGCCGTATAGATCTGCATGAGTGCTCCTGCTCCAGCCACAGTCGAGAGCGGAGCAAAGTATACCTGCCCGACGACCCCACTCGTCGGCGAAAGCACCTGCAAGATCATCGTTTGCGTATTGACAGAGTATAGCGGGCTTTTGACTGGGATGGTGTTCGGGTTGAGAATGTGAATGGTCGCCAGGATCTGGCCTGGCTTGACCGTGTCGCCTTCTCCCGTCGGCAGTGTCATGATTTGCCCGTAAACCGGCGACGTGATATTAACAGGTGTCTTGTTGACGGTGCCGCTGAATGTATCGAACGTCACCTGCCCAATATTCTGCGTAAACAAGAAGAGGATGATCACGCCGGCCACAGCAAGCGCGCCGATGACGGCGATGATTTCAAGGATAATTTTCTTCATAACGTTTTCCTTGTGAAGTTCTGTTCCATTTTCGAGTTCTTCCACGCTACAGAGCGGCAAGACAAGTAAAAGGAGCAATAGATCATAGTCAAAAAAGCCTTCCCCGAAATTGCGGAATGTGAGATCTTCCGTTCGCTCTTGGTACTTCTGTCGTTGGGATATCTGCGAGAGCAGATTGCTTGGCCCCTGTCGCTGCCGGCTTCTCGATGTGCTTGTTGACGGCCAGGAGTTCGGCGGTTGCTAACTCTGTCTCCTCCAGATTGCCGGCCAGGACGGGAAGAGTCGTTTTTGATGTCGCGGTATAACCGTGAATGATAAACGCCGCCACAACGATGATGTCAATCGCCAGCCAGCCATAGTACAAGATGAGGTCCGGGTTATACACCAGGATGCCCGTCGCCAGGAAGTACCCGATGGCGACAGCGATGCAGAGAAAAATGATGTATGGCGCAAGCAGCTTGGTGATGAGCCCTTTCGAGCGTGCATTGGTCACGCGCCATTTGAACTGCCGCACGCTGAGGAGTGTCGATCGCAATGCGTCCAGATAGGGCACAAACGTAAAGATACCAAGCAGCAAGCTAGAGATGCGGTGCTTTTTCAGGAGCACCGTCGCAAAGCCAAAGTTGGTGACAAAGAATGGCGCATAGGCCGCGAGCCATTGCGACTGATAGGCGTCACTCAGCGGCTTCACGTTCAGGAAAATGGCGATCAGCGGGCTGATAAGGTAGATCAGCACAGAGATGCCACTCAGGTAAAAGAAATTGGATATGAAGAATTGGAGCCGCTGCTCGATGTTCAATTTGCGATTGAAGAGCGTATTGTGCTTGAGCATCATCAGAAAGCCGCCGCGCGCCCAGCGGTTCTGCTGCGTGTAGAACGATATAAGTGTTGTCGGTGAAAGGCCAACAGCCAGCTGCTCGTTGAGGAACGAGACTTTGTAGCCACGCTCCAGCAAGTTGATGGTGGTAAAGATGTCTTCCGAGTGCATTTCTGCCAGCCCGCCGACTTCCCATAGTGCTCTGGTGCGAAAGATGACATTGGTTCCGACGCAGAAAGCGCTCCCGAGGAGATGCTTGCCAGGTTGCAGATATGTGTAAAAGATGTCCTGTAAGTGTTTGCAGCCGCGTGAGAACAACGTCTCTTCGTTGGAGTATACTTGTGGCGTCTGCACTGCGGCGACGCGGGGGTCTGCGAATAGCGGCAGCGTGCGCTGGATAAATTCTGGATGGAGCGCGAAATCAGCGTCTACCACAATGAAGAACGGCTCTGGCACATGATTGCGCAAGGCATTGTTGATGTTACCAGCTTTGTAGCCGGCATTGGTGGCTCGCGTGATGTAGCGCACGCCTAGTTCCCCGGCCAGTCGTTGCGTGGCTTCTTTCTTGCCGTCATCGAGCAGATAGACGGCTTTTTCTCCAATGAGGTTCTTGGCACTCTGTAGCGTATTGCGTACAATGCTGGTATCCTCATTGACGACGGTGATCAGCACGGCGACGCGCTGGTGCAGAAGATGATTGCCCACGGAGCGTAACTCTGCCATCTCGTGCTGATAGCGCGATTTGCTGAGTTCATAAAAGAGCGCCGTCGCCCACGTTGAGACGAAAATGGCGATGGCGATAGTATCGGCCAGCCCGGTCAACACGAAAAAGCCGAGGTTATCGGCATGGGCCGGGTTGAAAATGAAGATGAGATAGTTCAGATTGGCCAAAATTGCGATAACAAACAGGACGACTTTGATTAGACTTGTTTTTCGCATAGATATTTCCTTTTCTAATTCACCAGCAAAGCACCCATAGTAAGATTGCTAGGTAAACTGCAAGTCCTGTTAGTACGGTGATGGTAACTATGCCTAATGTGATTTTTTAGATATATTCTTCCTTTTCCTTTATTCATACAGTGAACCCCATTCTCCTCCGAGCAAGGAGAGAAAATGGGGCTGGTCTGTTGTGCTACCCAGCCTGGTAGCCTGGTGCGGCATAAGTAGATGTATTCCACTGAAACAATGCAGCGCAGGGCGAATAGTCCTAGCATAAACGGGCTATTTGTTTGTTGCTTCCACCCGATCATTTGCATGAAGAGCATCACGCCGCCACTCGATTCGATGGCTAGCGCCTGAGTGATGGCCCAGGCATTCTGAGCACACTGGTTGCCGTAGCCCAGGTGCCCGTGTGAGAGCACATCGGCTGCGCTGTACACGATGCCGATAGCCAGCAATGGCTCGCTGGTCTTCGCCGCCAGCTTGAATAAGAACTCGATACAGGCGTCGTACCACGCCAGTGACGCAAAGCTCTTGGGTCTGTCCATGCTATACTTCCTCAGCTTTACGGATGCCAAGCTCTTCATATACTAACATGAATATCTTGTATCGCTCACCGGCGGGGCCCACATACTAGGCAATTTGTCCTAGTCCCTCTTCTGTCAAGTCGGGAGAGAAGCTAAGCTTTACCTATTCGAGCGTAAGGCCCCTGCCTTCAGGCCTGTCTTTTATACACATTTAACAAGCTGCTAAAATAGGAAGATGAACACACAAGACCTTCTGGACGCAGAATGCTGGGCGAAAAAGACCTTTGGAGCGAGCAAGCTCAAGGATATTCGGCGAACAGCACGAGCCGTGAAAGCGGCCACGCGCATGGCCGAGAATGCTTCGGCGTCCTTGCCAGCCCAAATGCAGACCTGGAAAGAGACGATGGCCTTGTACCGTCTGCTGGATGAAGACGATGTGACCTTTGAGGCGCTGATGCAGCCTCATTGGCAACAGACCCGCGAACAGATTGAGAGGAGACCCCTCGTGCTGCTGGTGCAGGACACTAGCGAAGTGGACTTGAGCCATCATCCCAAAACCAAGGGCTTGGGCCAGGTCAGCAATGAGCGAGGACGAGGGCTGTATCTGCAAACGGTGCTGGCCGTCTTGCCGGAGAGCGGCGAGGTGCTGGGATGCGCGATGCAAGAGCCGTTTGTACGCACAAGAGCCCCAGCGGCAGAAACGCGAAGCAAGCGCCGACAGCGAACTGAACGAGAGACCGATGTCTGGATGCGCCAGGTCACGCGCCTGGGAAGCTTTCCCCCCGAGACCACCATCGTGCATGTCGGAGATCGCGGCGCCGATCTGTTTCCGTTCTTTCAGGCCTGCCGAGCCACGCAGACCCATTTTCTGGTGCGAGCATGTGAGAAGCGACGGATCGAGCCAGAAGAGGGAGGGCAAAGGTATCTGCTCGATGAGGTGCGCACTTGGCCTGCGCAAGCCAGCCGACCGTTCCAGGTGCCTGCCAGCCATGGACGAACGGCTCGCTCGACGGTGGTGCAGCTCGCCTTTGGCACCTTGACCGTGTTGGCGCCTCGCTTCGAGAAGCGGTTCAGCAATGAACCGCTGGAGGTATGGGCCATTCGGGTGTGGGAAGAGCAGACGCCTGCTGGAGAAGAGCCCTTGGAATGGATTCTGTTGACCTCGGTCCCCACCACGACGCTCGAGCAGGCCTGGGAGCGGGTGGGGTGGTATGAACACCGCTGGGTCGTGGAAGACTATCACCAGTGTCTCAAAACTGGATGTCGTCTCGAAGAGCGCCAGGTGCAGACCGCCGCCCGCTTGATCCGCTTGTTGGGCTTGTTGTCGCCGCTGGCAGTCCGTTTGCTGCACCTGCGAGACCTTGCACGTCGAGAACCTGAGCGTCCCGCTTGCGAGGTCCTCGATGCCGACTTGCTCGCCATTGTTGCCGCTCAGACCGGTCAGGTGCCCGCGTGCATGACCACAGAAGCCTTCTGGAAGGCCGTTGCCCAGATGGGGGGCTATTTGGCCCGCCATGGCGATGGTCCTCCCGGTTGGAAAACCCTGTGGAAGGGCTGGCTTCGCGTCCAAACGCTGCTGGAGGGCGTTCATCTGGCTTTTCATCTCCGTTTGTAAATTGTGTATAAAAGACAGGGCTTTAGCCATGGGGAGTAGTCACCTTATCCCAGAGGGACCTCCGGCGGACCGCCAGCCAGCTATTACTCCTTCGTAGGAGTGAAGTGACGCTGATCCCTAAAGGTAGCTGAGAATCACTCGTCTGCGTGATGTTATATGTGGCCCTTCACCGTATACTCTTCTCAGAGGCACAACCGATAGCCTGAAACGCTTCCATTCTCGGGACCAGCACTTACTCAAGCCGGTTGCTTTTTGTTCACTATTAACGCCCCGCGGCGGAATGTGTGGACGGTTTTTTTGAGGAGAGACACATGCATGAGCAACGAGTATCGCAAAGCACCACAAATGGCGTGCATCGAGCCGAGCAGAACGAGGACAATGTCTGGCTATTTCATCGTGGGGAGTGGAGCCTGATAGATAATCCCACCCCTTTCAAGGGCCCTCTGCCACTTAAGAGGTGGGAGAATATGTACAATGAGGACCTCCACTCATTCGGCTATGAGCGCCATTGGCGTTTGGGCGGCGTCTTCAATTTCCAGGTTTACGCAAATTATCGTAGCGGTCCGACCTATCGCATAGAGATGGAGAAGTACCAGGTGACGGAGATCATTTACGCGCAAGACCTTCCCGATCTCCTGCAAGTTCTTACTCTGTTTACGCCTCTCGCCGCCAGTGATATCCAGCGCTGGTTACAGAAAATGTCATAGGTTGTGGATTTGGCCATCACAGCCTTTACAGTTGGATGGCCCGCTGTGCATCTCAGGGGTTGATCTGAACGGTCGTGCCAATCGGAGCCCAGTCGTAAAGCCAGGCGGCTGCGCTTAATGGCATCGCCACGCACCCGTGAGAGCCCCACTGCCAGCCATAGGTCGGGTCATAGTGCCAGCCGTTGCTGCCAGGTCCATAGACGGTGTGCCACCACGAGTCGTGCAGGAAGAAGCCCGCGCGCCACTCCAGGGCGTAGTTGATGTGTGTGGGTGCATACCAGTAGGGCGAGCCCGGAGGCCAGGGAGAGTAAAACGTGGTGGGGCTGAGCCTGGCAAATATGTGATACGTGCCGGTCGGAGTTGGCAGAGATGGCCGGCCGGTCATCACGGCTGCATTGAAGACCTCCTGTCCGTTCTGATAGGCATACAGCCACTGCTGGGAGAGGCTGACCGCAATCATTTTGCCCCCTGCCGACGGGAAGGAGCTCCTGTGCGGAGTGAGCGCGGAGGCATACGCACGAGGGGAGGAGCCGAAAAGCGGGCTAAGGACAAAAAAGAGCATCGCCAGCGAGGCTATTGCCGGCAACATGCACAGTTTCCGCTTGCAAGATGTACGCATGGCATCCTCCTTGAGGTAAGTAAGCACTGCCACAACCCCTGACATACTCATAGTATACAAGGATGCACAAATATCTATCATCCAGCATTTGCTGTCTACCTTTCTTTGTTGCTTGCGCGCGTTAGCGGGTAACACCATCCACCTCAATTGCGCGTGCGACAGGTAAAGGTGGACTGTGCAAAAACTTTACGTATGACCCTGACTTTGAGCAGCGGGCAGCAGCTCTATACTGGCTCTCTGAGCAACTTCTCTGGAGAGAGTCGCTGGATTATAACCGCCACGCTTAACGGAGCGGGCGCCAATTCCAGTGGTAGCCTGGCAGTGCAGATGCGCGTACGCATAAATGACAGTGGTCAGGCCTCTGGAATGATAGTGGCCGGAAGCTCGATTCCCGCGGGAAATACCTCGGGCGATGATAATAACTACTAGCTTCCTCACGTTGAGTTGCCACGTGCGATAGAATAGGGGTGCAAGAAGCGCGGCATGTAGTAACTTAAACGCAGGGAGACAAGCATGAGTCGCACCCTCCTTACCGTCATCTTTGGCCTGGCTGCCTCTCTTTGCTGGGGGAGCGGCGACTTCAATGGTGGACTCGCCTCGCGGCGCTCCAGTGCCTATAGCGTCGTTATAGCCGCCTACATGGTCGGATTTGTGCTGCTTATCGCGCTGGCGCTGCTCTGGAGAGAACCGTTTCCCTCCACTCGCGATTTGGTCTGGGGAGGAGTGGCCGGCCTGGCGGGGGCTACGGGGTTGATCGCGTTCTACTCGGCGCTGGCGGTTGGAAGCATGGGGATTGTCGCTCCTGTCTCGGCGGTGCTGACCGCGGCCATACCGGCCACATTCAGCGTCATCATCGCGGGCCTGCCCACCGCGCTCCAACTCGGCGGCTTTGTGCTGGCGCTGATCGCGATTGGCCTCATATCACGCCCGGAACGGGCCAGGGGGCGCCCCAGGGGGATCGGGTTGGCTCTGCTGTCCGGCTGTGGCTTTGGCTGCTTCTTCGTTCTCATCAGCCGTGTGAACCCCTCCGAGACCTACTGGCCGCTGGCGATGGCACGTTTCACCTCGGTAATCTTTTTGCTGGCCCTGGCGTGGATTCGCCGCCAGCCGATGCTGCCCGGAAGGGCGGTCGTGCCTCTTATTTTGCTCGCAGGGGTACTGGATGCCATTGGCAATGCGTTTTTCGTGCTTGCCGCGCACAGCGGCCGTCTCGATATCGCGGCTGTTCTCTCTTCCCTCTATCCCGCAGCGACGGTGCTGCTGGCGGCGCTCCTGCTGCGCGAGCGCGTGACACGTATCCAGGCCATCGGTATCCTTATCGCGCTGGTAGCCGTACCAATGATCTCGGTGTAGAGAAGGAGTATGTTGATATATGGCCATGCCTGCGCTGCTTTTTCCCGCCTTAAAAAAACCATACATTTTCGCTCACCAGAGAGGAGAATTACTGGCCCCGAGCAAAAGGCCAGAGAAGGGCGCAGGGCCTAACTTTTCACCCCGCGAATATAGCGCACGGTGATGGTACCAAGCACACAATAGAAGATTGACATGCCGAAGAGCAGCTGGTAGCCCAGTACGGGATTGCCGGAACGTGTAAACGCGTCTATCAGTGGCCCTCCCAGTACGGGGGCGAGTACCTGGGGCAGCGAGAGCGCGATGTTCCACACCCCCATATCGCGCGCGAAGTTTTGCTCAGAGGGTAATACGTCGGCCACCAGCGCCCAGTCCACGCTCTGGTAAGCCCCATATCCCAGGCCGAAGAGCGCCCCCGCTGCGATGATGATGGGATATGAGTGTGTAAGGACGAAGATCGCGCCTACCAGCGCCATCATGCCGCCGGCGATATAGACCAGGCGTTTGCGTCCGAAGCGATCCGAGAGCCAGCCGGCGCCAAAGGCGGTGACGAGGCTGGTGAGGGAGACCAGGATCACGAAATTCGTGGTGGCCTGTTCGGGGTGCGCCACGCCGACGGCGTCGCGCATATAATACAGCAGGAAGGTCTGGATGGTGTAGATTCCCATCATCATGACCAGGCGCGTGATGAATACCCAGGCAAAATCGGGGTCGCGCCGCGGGTTGAAATCAAACATGCGCAGGATACCTATCGTGACAAACAGCTCCAGAACCACCTGTTCGACGGTGCTGTCAATCCGGATACCGGCCACATGCCAGCTGTTCCAGAGTGCCATGATGCCCCAGGCCAGCAGCGACGCGACGGCTGTTCCAGCTATGGTGAGCAGCAAGGAGCGAGATATGCGGGGACGCTGCCGGCGCGGCGAGACCAGGGGCTGCACTGCCGCTGGAGTGCGCTCTTTTACCGCCAGGAGCGTGATCAGCATCAGGACGACCAGGATAGCTATGATGATGCCGTAAGTGATCCAGAGACCTTGCAGGTACGCTGGAAAGGGCAGGCTGGCGTCGATGAAGTGTCCAGCGATAATCACACCGCCGATGTTGCCGGCAATCAAAAGCAGCCCTATCACCCCTGAAGTCAGGCCGCGCTGTTCATAGGGGACGATGTCGGGCAGCAGGGCGTGAAAAGGGGCCTGCGCCGCATTGCTGGCGAACTGCGTCAGAATATAGGCAAACATGAGTGAGACTATGTCACGCGCAGAGGCCATCCAGAGCAGGGCGACAACATTGACTAACGTCCCCACCAGGATATAGGGACGGCGGCGTCCCCAGGCGGCGAGTCTGCCGTGCGTTCGATCACTCAGCCAGCCAAAGAGCGGATTGGCAAAAAGGGAGACGAAGGCCCCGGGAACCAGCACAAATGCCAGCGCGGTCCCCTTATCCAGATTACCGGCGAGCTTGTATACCTGGCTGGGAATAACGATGATGCCGAGGGCCGCCCAGTGAAAATTTAAGGCGAAGGCGAAGATGCTGATCGCGACGATGCGCCTCCAGTGGAGGCGGGGAAGCTCGTTTGTGGGGCGACGCGGAGAGACGGATCCGGCGTCTTCCCTGTTCAGCGTGGCCATGACGTTCCTTGCCTTTCTCTTGTTGCACTGCTCATTTTATACTATAGCAGGCAGTTATTACCCGCGCAAGAATGCCGCCGCTGCCACTACGCGCACGCTGATGGTAATGTAACATTTTCTGGCCTAAGGTTGAAGAGTATAGTGGGAACCATAACCAATGTCTCATACAGAGTCTGAAGGACTTGCAGATGGAACAGGAGATACATCCTGACGCGGCCTTTGTAGCATCCGCTGCTGCCAGTAAGCAGCGTATCTTTGATTGTATCGCTGAAAATGCCGCAGCGCTTCTCGCGACCCTGCGCGTCTATGTGCAACGTATGGGTCTTGCCAGCGGCGAAGAGGTAGCCGCGGCGGCGGTCGAGGTATTACAGGAGGTGGTCATCGAAGCGCTTGAGCACGCTGACCGCTTCAACTCCAGCGGCCAGCCTGTGGCATGGCTTTTAGGTATCGCCGTAAATATCATCAAGCGCAAAAAAGTTGAGAAGGCGAAGCGTTCCCGGCGGGAATTATTTATTGGAGAGCTGGCTCACGCGCAGTCCGAGCCCTTGAGTGACGATGAGCTGTTTGACCAGCTCACGGCATGTCAGTCCGCAGGACCAGAACAGGACTTTGCGGCGAATGAACAGGCTGTGCTGTTGCTTTCGCTGGTCTCGCTGGAGGATCGGCAGCTGTTATTGCTGGCGTTCCTCTATGGTTTTGAAAGAGAAGCGCTGGCTGAGAAGTTTGGCATTACGCCCGTAGCAGCACGCGTAAGGCTTCACCGCGCTTTGCAGCGCTTGCGCCTGGCGTGGCGTGAGCAGAACATGAAGCTGCAGGAAGGAGACGGTAATGAATGAACAGCTAACCCCTGCGATGTGGCGGCACGTCCAGGCATTGCAGCGCTATATCAGCGCTATGGAGAGCGGTGATCTCGCCAGCATAGCCACTATTCTGAGCGAGGCCGAGCAGGATCACGTGTTAGAGCGCATGCTGCTGGAAGTCAATGAGGTCTACCAGCAGGAAGATCATGCGAGTGTACAGCCGGCCGAGGTCACGCGCCTGCGGCAGATGCTTGATGCCATGGCGGTGGTGAAAGCGGCAGGGCTGGAGAGCGAAGCCGGGTTTTCTCAGCCAGCGATGGCGGTCGATACACCACAAAGCCCCGCGCTCAAGGCAGCTTCTGCCAGGAGAGCGCCTGTCCAGGTCCTGCCGGCGCGCAAAATTGTGGCGCAAAAATGGTACCGCACGCGCCGCAGCTGGCTGGTCGCTGTGGTGGCAGCGCTACTGGTCGCTCTGCTGCTCCTGCCAAACAGCGGGGCACTGGCGAGTCAGCTTCTCTCACTCTTCCGTGTCCAGCATTTCCAGCCGGTTCAGGTCTCACCGCAAGATCTACGGACCCTTTCCACGCACCCGCTGCCAACGCTGGAGGACTTTGGCGTTCTCCAGGTTCAGGCTCATAGCCTGCAGACGCAGGCTAACCTGACGCAAACGCAGGCGGCGCACCTGCTCGGCTTCCCCATCCTGCTGCCACACCAGCTGCCTCGTGGCATCTCTGGCGCACCCGCATATAGCGTCCTGGGAGGCGGCCATGCTACATTTACCTTTAACGCGAGTAAGGCGCATGTGTACTTTGTGAAAAATGGCTATAACAATATGAATATACCCGCCAATCTGGACGGCGCGACCTTCGATATCACCACTACCGCCGGTGTAGTAATCGCATACGGCAACCAGTCAGACGCGCAGTTCATGCTGGTAGAATTTCCCAGTCCGGTTGTACGCGCCACGGGTAAAGTCTCGCTCCAGGAGCTGCGCGACCTCATACTCTCGCTGCCTGGTCTGCCGCCACAGCTTGTCGCGCAGCTCAGAGCGATCGATCTGAGTAGTGGCATGGTGCCGCTGCCCGTCCCAGAGGGCGTGGACTCACAGTCCATAGCGGTTCACGGCACAACGGGCCTGCTGCTCACCCGAAGCATTACAACCACCATCAAACAGCTGAAGAGGTTCCCCGCCGGCAGCGCGGTCGTCTGGCAAACGCATGGTATCATTTATGCAGTGGGAGGCACGGTCTCGGATAGCAGGCAGTTGATATCGTCGGCGAACTCATTGCGTTGACGGAGCGAGATAGGTACAGACACATGAGTAGGAATTCAGCCCTTGACACGCGGTCGAGATTTTCTCGACCGCGCCATAAGGAGCCTTCTGCATTGAGCGAGAACACTCGCGCGCCCGCTGTGGAGATAGAGGGCCTGCGCAAGGTCTACCAGCAGATCATTGCGGTAGATGATATTAGCCTCGTCACCTACCGCGGCGAGGCGTTCGGTTTTCTTGGTCCAAACGGCGCGGGCAAGAGTACCGTGGTGAAGATCCTCACCGGGCTGGTCGCTCCTACCAGAGGGACGGTGCGCGTGCTTGGGCAGCCTGTCAGCCATACAGAGAGCCGGCGTAATGTTGGTTATTTACCCGAGCTCCCCTCTTTTCATCGCTGGCTCACAGCGCGGGACTTCCTGGAATTTCATGGCCGGCTCTACGGCTTGCGCGGTGGCATGCTGGCCAGGCGTTGCGAGGAGGTGCTGGCAATGGTCGGCCTGGCCGGGCGCGAGCGCCAGAAGCTGGGCACGTTTTCTAAAGGCATGTTGCAGCGGCTCGGACTGGCCCAGGCCATCATCAACAGGCCGGCTTTAGTTATACTCGACGAACTTGTCTCCGGACTCGATCCCGTCGGCCAGCGCGATATGCGTGAACTGCTGCGCGAGCTGAAGGCCGAGGGCACAAGCATCTTCCTCAATTCGCACTTGCTGGCCGATGTAGAGGCAATTTGTGACCGGGTCGCGATCATCAACCAGGGGCGCATCTTGAAGGTTGGCGCGCCTGCCGAGCTCTTTGACAAGAAGAAGATGTTTGAGGTGCGCGTCGACCATGTCAGCGAGGCGCTGCTTCAGCGCCTCAACTCCGCCGGGCTCGCGCTCGAGCGAGAGGAAAGTGATCCGCGCTGTCTCCTGATCGAAGTACAGCGGGATGAGCAGGCGGCTGATATCGCGGATATTGTGCATGCTTGCAGGGCGCGGCTCTACGCACTGGCGCCTCGACGCCTCTCGCTCGAGCAAGTCTTTTTCCAGACGATCGATGCCTTGAAGCAAGGAGATTAGCACCTTTTTTTAAGGAGTTTGTCATGGGTCCGTTGTTGATAGCCCGCTTCACGATTCAGGAGGCCTTCCATCGCTGGCTCTTGCTGGCGATGTTATTGCTGGATATATTGCTGCTGGTACTTTTCGCGCTCCTGCTCAACGCTGCCTACAACGGACAGGTCGCGGTCGCCGCGTCTCGCAGTGATCCGCAGTTGAACCTGCTGGAATTTGATCTGAGCATTTCCATCCTCTCTGTCTGGGCCGCCTATCTGCTGAGTGGGGCGATGACCATCGTTTTATCCATAGGCATGACCTCTATGGAGATAGAGAACGGCACCTTTGCTGTGGTCGTTGCGAAGCCACTGCGCCGAGCGGAGATCATCTTCGGGAAGTGGCTGGGCTACGCGTTGATCCTGTGCGTCTACACGGCCATGCTGGTTTTTACCTTTTTGGGCCTGATCTACTGGAAAACAGGCTACTTCCCTGCGCAGGCGCTGCAGGCCCTGGGGATGCTTGAACTGAGCACGCTGGTACTGCTGGCCTTGACAACGCTGGGCAGTACGCTGCTGCCCACCCTCGTCAATGGAGCCGTGGCGATTATGCTCTTTATCGGCGCGCCCCTCACCAGTTTTGTACAGCTGCTTACGACGAGGCCTAGCACGACGGCGCAAAATATCGTGACGCTCGTCAACCTGGTGATTCCGACCGATGCCCTCTGGCACGGGGCCTCGTACTACCTGATCCCTCCTTTTGTCTTCAACCTGCTCCAGGAACAGGGCTTTGTCGGCAGCTTGAACACACCTTTTACCTCGACACAGCCTATACCGCCGGCACTGCTGGCCTGGGCCGTGCTCTACTGCATCGCCCTGCCAGTATTAGGCGCGATATGCTTTCAGCGGCGGGACCTGTGAAGCGCCTCTTCCGATAACGTTTCTCGGTTGTTGAGGAGGGTTATGCAATTTAAGTATGTGACTTTCCCCAGCCGGGAAGATCATATACAACTGAAAGGTTGGTTCATTCCCGGTGTACTCCCTAACGGGGGCCTGACGGCTCAGCGTACTATCGTCTTTGGGCGTGGCAATCGCACCAATCGCGCTGATAAAGCCGCCGGCCTGCTCAATCTCAGTGTTGCATTGATTCTGGCTCATGCCTTTATGGTACAGTGCTCCGGGTGTGCAGCCAGGAGTTACACCACGTGATCAGCCGAGGCAGGAGCGCCACGCCCAGCACGGCGATCCAGATGGCGGTAGCCGTGGCAAAGAGTGAGCCGAGCAACCACGTGCCGAGCCACCCGCCGAGCAAGGCGACCAGCGCACCGAGACCGAGCATGCCTAGCCGTCCACCACGAACCCATGTTAACGGTCGCAGCTTCGCCGTGTTCGCCAGCGCACCGATGAGTAAGCCAATCAACAACCAGAAGAGTGAGAGGATCAGCATCGTCGTTCCTCGCTTCCTGCTCCCCTATCACGATCAGGAGCCAACCAGCAGAATACTGTAGAGAGTCTGAAACAGCTTGCTGCCATCGCTCAGCAATTGCACCAGGTCGAGGTTCGACTTTACCTGTACGTGCGAGAAGATGGTATAGGCGGCAAAGTCGTAGGGGTGATGGATGCGAGCAAGCGCCGCTGCAAATTCCTGAGCCTGGGTGAACGGTATGGAGGGATCATTGCGGTCGTGCAGCAATTGGATCGGAGCGTGAATTTGGTTGATGACCGACATCGGTGAGAGCTGGGTGAGCAGCGCTTTCATCTGGGGCGAGAGAGCAGCAAGATTACGGTCTACGCTGCCGGGCTCATCGCCTTCCAGCAGATGATAGATCGCAGCGGCGTCTGGTGAGAGCTGCGCCTGTTGCTGCACGGTCAATGGGGGACCGATATTGTTAAGAGGGAACGCCTTCTGCAGGAGCTTATTTTCAGCAGGCGAGAGCAGGCCGCTCACAGTTCTGGCCAGCACATAGAGATCTGTGGAGATAGGCTGCCAGGGCTGTGTCTGGCCATTAACATCCTGGGCGCGCCTGCCAACGGTGCGGAGCAGGCTGGTCACGTCAAAATAGCCGCCAAGGACACCGAGAAACGCCACGCGGTCGCGGATGCGCGCGTCGGCTGCAGCAACGCAGGCCGGCAAATCGCCGACACTGAAAGGGATGATGCCGATGCGATGTGGGTCCACGCCCGGCCAATGCTCCAAGAGCTCGAACGCCTGCACCACAGCCTCACCGTCCTGCGCCGAGACCTGGAAGTTGAAGAGCGTTGGCGTCCCGACATTGACGACGACGATGCCCTCGTGCGCAAAAGCTTGCGCAAAGTTGATGAACTGCGGGAGAGCGCGGTTATCACCAGCGCCCAAAAGGGTGATGACGGCCTCACGCCCACCAGGGATCGGCGGCGGTGGTGTGGTCGGCTCATAGATATCCAGAAAGACCGGGCCGACGGTAGAGGAAATTGTGATGCGCATGAAGCGAACGGAGTCGCCAGCAAGCACCAGCGGTGCGGGTTCAGAGGCGCTAATCAGCGCCGGGAGCAGCAAGGCGCTGCGTGTAAAAGCCCGTCCCCAGGGAAAAAATGACAGAAAACAGCCTGCGCCCAGCAAGAAGGCGAGGGCTACCTGTGCCGCTCTCTGGCCCAGTTGCCAGGTTCGCCGAGGTCTGGTTGCTGGCGAATCTGGTCGAATTCCCCGCTTTGTAGATGGCTGATTACCGCCCACAGTAGTATCGCCTCGTGCTTCCCACGCCGGTTGACGCATCTTGTTCAGGCTCTGTTGTCCAGCGACCAGAGCTTGAGCCGACTAACGTTTGCGGGCTCCTTTGCTTTCATAAGATTAGAACGCTGCAGAGCACCCCCAGGTCACTAGTACTCAATGCCATTCTGGCGGACGCTTTGAATTGGGACTGGGAGCAGGGGTCGGGCCATTCGACTATCAGAGGAAATCTGCACTGTTATAGGGTGTCGGAGAGGACGCGGCGTTTATCGCAGCAGCGATCGCGGACAGAAGGTAGGATGACAGGCCTACTGCATGAGGTGTCCCTGTGGTTACCCAGCTAGCCAGGCTATGATTGGGAAAACACACATACGCGTATGTGTGTTTTCCCAATCATAGCCTATTTCAGGCTGGAACAGCTCTACAGGCCGTGCTAGCTAAACCGCATTTAGCACTCGCTATGTCCGCAGCTGTAGCACTTGCGACAGCCCTCCTCGTGGACCATAGTGTTGCAGCCACACTTGGGACAGAGGTTGCCGGTCACGCTTAAATGCGTCAGGCTGAGCGGGGCGGCATCATTATGAGCGCCGCCGTCGCCGCCATGGCTCTTGCCGTTGGCGAGCTGTGGAGAGGCTAAAGCCTCTTCGGCCTCCAGCACCTCCATGTGCTGCTCCAGGGCGCGGGCGACCGCGTCGGGCAGCGAGCGCACCTGCTGCATGCCGAAACCAACCGAGCGACTTCCACCAATGCCGCGCAGCTGCTCCGCGATCTCCCTGGCGCGGTCATTCTGCGAAAGCGGGCTGAGGACGCGCAGGTTGAGCGAGATCAGGCGGCCCAGGGCCTCGGCCAGCGCGGCGATATCGCTGCCCGCCTTGCCAACGTTGACGAAGACCTCCAGTGGCCCATGCTCGTCGCTATTGATCGTGACGTTGATCTTCCCCTCGGGTGCGCTGACCTGGCGGGTATAGCCCTGGACGACGGCCGGGCGCGGCTTGATGCCCTCTTCAAGCGTCATCGCTTGCGTGAGCGCGGGCACCTGCTGCTCGGCCTTCTTCTCATCCTCGACCCGTGTCAGCACGGCATCGCGCGAGCCATCACGGTAGTAGGTGATGCCCTTACAGCCCATCTCATAGGCCAGGCGATAGAGCCGCTGCACGTCCTCGACGCTATGGTCGTTGGGGGCGTTGACCGTCTTGCTGATGCTGGAGTCGGTATAGCGCTGGATGGTGGCCTGCACCCGTACATGCTCCTCCGGCGTGAGGTCGTTGGATGCCACAAAGTAGCCCGGCGTCGCCTCGCCGGGGTGCGCGTCGCGCCACGCCTGCAGCAAAGGGTGATACAGGATGTGCTCGCCCGTGCGGTCGCGCCTCACCATGGCGAAGTCGTACACCGGCTCGATGCCCGAGCTGACCCCGGCGAGCAGGCTTGTTGTGCCGGTGGGGGCCTGCGTTAAGAGCACGGCGTTGCGGATGCCCTGCGACCTGATCTTTGCCTGGACGGCCTTGGGCAGCCGCTTGATGAACTGACCCTGCATGTACTTGTCGCGCTCGAAGTGAGGGAAGGGGCCCTTCTCGGCCGCGATATCCGCCGAGGCCTCATAGGCGGCGTCACGAATCGCGGTGTAGATGCGCTCGATCACTGGCAGCGAGGCCTCGCTGCCATAGGCGACCTCCATCTTGATCAGGGCGTCGGCCAGACCCATCGTGCCCAGCCCCGTGCGGCGCGTGCCCAGCTGCGCCTCCCTGTTCTCATCGATGAAGTACTCGTTCGAGTCGATGACATTGTCCAGGAAGCGCATGGAGACCTTGCTCATCTCGACCAGCCGCTCCCAGTCCATCTGCCCATCGTCGCTGACGAAGGCCGACAGGTTCAGCGCCCCCAGATTACAAACGCCCCATGGCGGCAGACCCTGTTCTCCACAATCCAAAGAGCAGTACCCGTTTGTGACCCAGGTGAGCGTGTCGGGTTCGTAGAGGTCGTAGACTTCTTCCTCACGCTCGGTGTCCTGAACCGAGACAACCGCTGCAGTCCATGTGCCGCCGATGCAGTGCCAATCTTCGGCGATCTCTTTCAGGCGTGCCGCTTTCTCCGGGTGACTTAGACCAATCTCTGCGTAGAAGCGTGCAATGCCTTCGTTCATGATGATGATATCGTACTTCTCACCTGTGCCATACATCGAGCGGCCATCGTACACGAGATCCTCATCGCGGGTTGAGCGATAGATGCGCCCGTGAATGCCGAACTGGAGCAGAATCAAACGTACCTGCTGTGCCAATTCGTATGACGACGTATGCAAGCGCAGCATCGGGTTGTCCTGTTTCATAAGCACGCTGCCATCCGTCGAAAAGAGTCCATCAAGGATTCCAGCCAGGAATTCTTTTTCCATGTGCATGAAAGAAGCAGGAATTGTCTTTTGAGATGCCTTAACATTGGGCACCATTCCAATGCGTGGGAGTAAAGATGCCAATTTATAGCAATCTAGCCGCACGGATGCGTGCTTGACGGCAACACCGCCTGCACCAACAAAATCTTTTTCGGCGAGCGTGCGATGCGTACGGATGTTCATATCCGCCATCAAATTCGTAAACGTATCATACCAGCCATCTTCATGCGTACCAAAGGCTACTATGCATTGGTAGGAATGGCTGTTCCTCTGTGGCAGTTTTCGCAATGTGCCATCGCCTAGCACCGTACCAACGATCAGGCCGAGCTTGCGATCGTAATAGTTTGCAGCGTTGAGCTCTCGTTTAGTGATATGTGCTATCGCTTCCGTCGGAAGGCTCTGACGTGGCCCAAAAGCTTCATTTGCCATAATCAGCACCCTGTCACTTTTAGCCAACTCAGAGATGGGCACCCACTGGTATTTTTTGTCGCGCACGACCTTGAGCTTGTGATCAGCGGTACCTTCTAGATAACCCCCGTCGGAAAACTCCACACGAAAGATGCGCTGAAGACCATTGTTATACATCTTTTCGATAGGCTTTAGCCCGGCTGGTGTACGAACTTTCATGCCTATCTGCAAGTCGCGCGCGTACGTATATCCGTGCTCAGTAGAAACAAGAGTATCACCCGTAACGCATGGATTCACGCAGCGGATATTCTCGTAGTACCAGGTGTTGGAGAGTTTGTTATAGCGATCCATAAAGACCATGCCGGGCTCGGCCGACTCCCAGGCCGATTTGCAGATCAGGTCCCACAGCTCGCGCGCGCGGATCGTCTTCTTGACCTCGTCCTGCCAGATCAGGTCCCAGTCGGCATCGTCTTTAACGGCCTGCATAAATTTATCTGATATGCAGACGGAGAGGTTGGCATGCTCGATTTTGCCCGCCGTGCGCTTGACCGTGATGAACTCCTCGATGTCAGGGTGCGTGTCGTCGAGCATAATCATTAACGCTCCTCTCCTCGAACCACCTTGCTGGATCACGTCGCCGGTCGCCACCGAGTAGAGCTGGGCCCAGGAGCAGGGGCCGGAGGCCGTGCCATTGACGGTCTTGATATAGGAGCCGCGCGGGCGCAGGGTCGAGAGGTTGATGCCGACGCCTCCGCCGCGCGCCATGATCTCCGTCATGACCTTCAGGTTATCAAGGATGCCCTGGCGGCTATCTTCAGGGCTTGGTATCACATAGCAGTTGTAAAATGTTACCTGGTGGCCAGAGCCTGCGCCGGCGAGAATGCGGCCACCCGGTACGAATTGAAAATTGGAAAGCGCCTCGTTAAACCGTTCCTCCCAGTAAGCCTGCTTCTCTGCCGTGGGCTCCACGGAGGCGATGCCCCGCGCTACCCTGGCCCACAGTTGTTCTGGATAGTATTCCAGCGGCCGCCCGTCGGGATCCTTCAGCGAATACCTATCCATGAATACCTTCTGGCGTATCCCCTCCAACTGAGTCTGCTGCCCCTTGCCGACGCCTTCAGAAGCGGGCTTCTGTTGTCCTAACATTGTGTAGCTCCTTCTTTTCAAGTCTTGCTATTGGTAGATACGAAATAGTGTCCCCACATATCCGCCCAGATCACCAGGTCACGTACTTTTTTTCTAATTGCCAACCCAAGACATTATACTTGCAAAAGCGTCGAATTACAAGTCTTTTGGCACAATATATTGATTTTATTATGGTTTAGACACAATATATTGATGGACATTTTTGTGGTATGATATAAAAGCTTGCATTTAAATACCTGCCAGCAATACAAGTGTGTCAGGTCTTTTTATGGGCAACTGACTGTTGATGCCGCTGTTAGCAGGTTGCCATTCGATAACTTTTTGCTTATAGAAAATGTATGCCGAAGTTGGAGGAGTCATGCGCGCGGAGATCCTTTCGTGTGGCACTGAATTGTTACTTGGCCATATTACCGATACCAATGCCACCTTTCTGGCCCAGAGCCTTTCCGCTCTGGGCATCGATCTGTATTTTGTCTCGCAGGTGGGTGACAACCTGGGGCGGATTGTTGAAAGCTTGAGGCGAGCCTGGCAGCGCTCAGACCTGATTGTCATGACAGGGGGGCTGGGGCCGACCGAGGATGACCTCGCCCGCGAAGCGATCAGCGCGCTGCTGGGCGAGACGATGCAGGTGGATCCAGGCCTGGAGGCGGAGCTGCGGGCCATGTTCGCCAATCGCCGCTCCCAGATGCCGGAGCGCAATGTGAAGCAGGCCACGTTGATTCCCTCAGCCCGGGCTCTGGCGAATCCGCGCGGCACGGCGCCCGGCTGGTGGGTCGAGAAGGATGGGCGTATCATCGTGGCCATGCCGGGGGTGCCGCGCGAAATGTATCGCATGTGGGAGCAGGAGGCCATACCGCGCTTAAAGCCATATACGGGCGGCCTGATATTTACGCGCCTCCTGCGCGTCTCCGGCCTGGGAGAATCCGCGGTAGAGGAGCGCCTGGATAACTTCCTGCACAGCAATAATCCCACGCTCGCGACCTATGCCAAGGCCGATGCCATCGACGTGCGCATAACCGCCAAGGCGGATACGAGCGCCGAGGCCGAGCGGCTGGTGGCCGACATGGAGGGACAGGTGCGCCAGGTCCTTGGTAGCTATATCTTTGGTCGCGATAAGGATACGCTGCAGAGCGTTGTGGGAGATCTCCTGCAGGCGCGTAACCAGAGCCTGGCGGTTATGGAGTCGCTGAGCGGCGGACTGCTCTCCAGCACGATTACGGATGTGCCCGGGAGCTCCAGATATTTTGTCGGTGGCGTGATCGCATACAGCATCGGGCTCAAGCAGCAGATGGGTGTGGCGCGCGAAATCATAGAGCGCTGTGGCGCCATCAGTGAGGAGGCCGCCCGGGCCATGGCGCACGCCATACGCGTAGCTCTCGAGGCGGACTACGGTATAGGCGTGACCGGGGTCGCCGGCCCCGACGAGCAGGAAGGCAAAGCCGCCGGGACAGTTCATATAGCCATAGAAGGGCCGCAGGGCGTCGTTACCGGCATGGGGCCCGGCTGGCGCGGCGGGCGCTCAGATAATAAACGCTACGCCGTGATGGCCGCCCTAAATCTGCTGCGCCTGCACCTCGAGGGAGTGAAGAAGGGCGAGGAGAGCCAGGGCCTTTCACAACGCTAGCGCATACAGTGTGATCTTCTACCCATGGTCGTTCACCGGCTCCCCTGCTGTTGGCGGGGCCGCCAACAGCAGGGGAGCAAGGAATGTAAGGGGATATGCGCCGCCTATTGGAATAGCACAACCACCTGTATTTGTTTTACGTAATATATAGTATGTATAATAGATACATTAGCGCGCAGCGAAATAATGACAGAGCCGAAATTGAGGCAGATGATGCACTGGACCCCCGATGAATTTTCTGAATACGCTCCCTCCAGCGACACTACGTATGGCGGTGATTATGCAAACCCGGCGTTTTACCGCCGGGATCAGGCGCAGGCGCCTCAAGCTGCGCGCCCCGTACAGGCTTTACCCCCGCTGGATGCCCATAGCGTGATTGAGCAGGGCTCAACGGCTGATGATAGCTATGAGGTGGGCTTGATGAATGAATATCGCGGCCCGGCGAGCCTGGAGGGCTACACGACCGATGCGGGGGCCGAGCAACGGCAGGCGGCTGAAGAGGGCAAAGTTGGTGGGAAGGGCAAGCGTAAAGGCCTGGCGGGCCTGGGTGGTCTGGGCGCCATGCTTGCCGCGCTGCTTAAATTGCCGTGGCTCGCCGTCATAGCGAAGTTCGGTTTTGCGGGCGTCACCGCAATCGTCTCAGTCGTGCTCTATTCGTTTCTCTTTGGCTGGCCTTTCGCCATAGGTTTAGTCATACTGCTCTTTATACACGAGATGGGGCATGCCGTTGTTATGAAGCTGAAAGGCATGCCTGTGGGCGGCATGATCTTTATTCCAATGCTGGGCGCGGCCGTCTTTATGCGCAACATGCCGAAGAACGCCAAAGATGAGGCGGAGGTAGGTATTGCGGGTCCAATCGCAGGCGCCCTGGCGGCCGCGGCGTGTCTGCTCATCGCCCTGCAGTCCCCGGGTGTACGCAGTGTCTGGGCGCCGCTGGCCTACTTTGGTTTTTTCTTAAACCTGTTTAACCTTATCCCGATCGTGCCCTTCGATGGGGGACGCGTGCTGGCGGCAATTGACCGGCGCATCTGGATAGTCGGCTTCCTGGGGCTCATCGCTTTTCAGGTCTGGTCATGGCTTCATTCCAACTTCTCGCCCTGGCTGCTCTTCATCGTGATAATGGCCGCTACCCAGCTGTGGGCGCGCCGCACTACGCAGGATAAAGGAGAACAACAGCCGGCTTATTACAAGGTTCCTGTCGGCGAGCGCATAATGCTGGGCGTGGTCTACTTTGGCCTGGCCGCGATCCTCTTCTTTGGCATGACGATATCGCATAACCTGATCCTTGGCTTTAGCCAGTAGGCATGCATGTCTGGCGGGGGCGGGCAACGCATGGATGGCGTTGCCCGCTCACGCAAGTTCAAGCGCTCAGACGTTTCTTACCTGTACCCCGGCCATCTCCTCCAGCACCTTCATCAAAGAGGTATAGTCTTCGCGACCAAAGCCGCTGGCGCGCGCCATTTCATACATCTGGCGGGTCAGAGCCGTCATTGCGGCGGGCGTGCGTAGTTCGGCCGCCAGGTCGAGCGCGAGCCCCAGATCTTTGTGCAATAGATCGGTCATAAAGCCGGGTTGAAAGCTACCGTTGAACGCGCGCATGGGAAACTGGTTGGAGAGCTGCCAGCTGGCACCAGTACTGACGCCGATGATCCTGGCCATCGTATCCACGTCGGCCCCGGCCTTGACTCCAAGCACGAACGCTTCAGCGATAGTTGCCGCGATCGCCCCGCTGAGAATGTTATTGACGAGCTTGACGACTTCACCCGCGCCCTGCGGCCCGACATAAAAAATGTTTTCTGGCTTACCCATGGCTTCGAGCACCGGCCGTGCCTGCTCGAAGATCTCACGCCGGCCGCCCACCATAATCGTGAGCGTGGCATTCACTGCTCCCTGTGAGCCGCCACTGACGGGAGCATCAAGAAAATGTACACCTGATTGCGCGGCCACCTCGGCCAGCTTACGGCTTACGCTGGGGGCGATAGTACTCATGTCGATGATGATGAGGCCCTTGCGAGCTCCTTCGAGAACTCCCTGCGGGCCGGCTACGACCTCTTCAACCTGGCTGGAGTTTGGCACCATCGTAATCACGATATCCGAGGCGATCGCCACGGCACGTGAAGAAGGGGCAAGCCTTGCTCCGGCCTGCAGGACCTCCTGCACCTCGGGTTTTTCAGGGTTGCGCGCGAAGACAGTGACCCTATGGCCAGCCTGCAACAGGTTCAGTGTCATAGGACGTCCCATGACACCAATGCCGATAAATCCAATCTGCATACAATACATCCTTTTTGAATTGCCAGGCAGTAATATCCTTCAGCTGTCAGAAATATTACTCCATTTCGACGATAGGCGTGCCGCCCTTAACGACCTCTCCCTCCTGCACATAGAGCCTGCGGACCTTGCCTGCGTAAGGTGCGGCGACAGTATGCTCCATCTTCATCGCGCCAAGGATTGCAAGCACCTGGCGCTGTTCAACCTCCTCACCCACAGCTGCCTGTAGCTTGACGATAGTGCCCGCCATCGGGGCAAGCAGTATTTTTTGCTCGCTGGCCGGATTGCTGCCACGCGCGGCCGCTGCGACGTCGGGCGGTTGACGCCGGCCTAAACGATAGACCTGGCCACGGAAAAAGACCAGGGTCGCGTCATCTACGCGCCGGACATACGTACGTACCTGGCCTGCGCCTTGGCGCAACAGGACCAGGTCGTCATTCCCGGGAATAAACACTACAGGTTCTGCTCCCTGCTGATCGACCTGCACATTCCATGCTCCGCTCCCATCGCTTGTTGGCCTGAGGGCGACGCAATGCCGCTCCCCCCGATAGCTATAGAGCAGCAGGCGCGCCTCACCCGCCGTGCGCCATGGGCCCAGCGTCTGCCAGGGACCCGCGCCATGCCTGCTACTCTCCGCGCTATCATAGAGCGCGGCAGCGATTAATACCTCTGAAGGCAGTGGCGCGCCCGCCTGCGTCCCGTCATCCCCCGTCAGGTGATGTTCAAGCAGAAAAGCGGTATGCGTGAGCCCAGCCTGAAAAGCAGGGTGGGCCGCAATGGCGGCCAGCAAAGAAGCATTGCTTGTGACCCCGAAGACCACACATTGCTCCAGGACGCGCTGCATGCGGGCAATAGCCGCCGCTCGATCTTCCGCGTAGACAACCAGCTTGGCAATCATCGGATCATAAAACTGGGTGATTTCATCGCAGCTTTCTATCCCCCTATCTACGCGTATGCCCGCTCCCACCACGGGCGTAGAAAAGCGCGTGACGATGCCTGTGGAGGGCAGGAAATCCTGTTTGGGATCCTCCGCGTAGAGGCGCATCTCGATGGCGTGACCACGCGGATTCACCTCCTCCTGCTTCAAGTGGAGCGGCTTGCCCGCCGCGATGAGCAGCTGGTGACGCACGAGATCAATACCCGTGATAAGCTCGCTTACCGGGTGCTCAACCTGGAGGCGTGTGTTCATCTCGAGAAAATAGAAGTGGTGATCTGTGTCAAGGATAAATTCCACGGTACCCGCGTTGACATATCCGGCCTCGCTGGCGATGCGCAGGGCAGCCGCTGCCATCTCAGCCCTCAGGGCCGGGGTCAGAGCGGGAGATGGGCTCTCTTCGACGATTTTCTGGTGGCGGCGTTGAATAGAACATTCGCGCTCGCCGAGGTGGATGAGGTTGCCCGAGGCATCTGCTAGGACCTGTATCTCGACATGGCGCGGACGTGTAATCAAGCGTTCGAGAAAGACGGTATCGTCCCCAAACGCCGTGCGCGCCTCGCGGCGTGCGCCCGCCAGCTGCTCCGAGAAATCAGCGGCGCTGTGCACTTCTCGCAAGCCCTTGCCACCTCCTCCCGCCGAGGCCTTAATGAGCAGGGGAAAGCCAATGCGTTGCGCCTCCCTTATCAACACATCCTCGTCCTGGCTTTCACCGTTATACCCCGGGATTACCGGCGCATCTACCGCGAGTGCCAGGCGCTTGGCTGCTATCTTGGACCCCATAAGGCGCATAGCCGCAGGCGGCGGACCTATAAAGACAATGCCCGCCGCCGTACATGCCTCGGCAAAGGCCGCATTTTCGGCCAGGAAACCATAGCCGGGATGAATGGCCTGCGCGCCGCTCTGGAGAGCTACTGCAAGGATGGTCTCCATGCGTAGATAGCTCTGCGCGGCGGGGGCCGGACCAATCGCGTAGGCTTCGTCGGCCTGGCGAACATGTAACGCCTGACGATCGGCCTCCGAATACACCGCTACCGTCCGTATCCCCATCTCACGACATGTTGCCATGATGCGAACGGCTATCTCTCCCCGGTTGGCAATCAGAATTTTTGTAAACATAGAAGATCTCACCTAGCTTCTTTCCTCCGAACAGGCGAGCGAGCCAGGCCTCTGCTACTCTATGACCCAGGCCGGCTTTCTTTTCTCCAGGAACGCTCGCAGTCCTTCCTGACCCTCCGCGCTCACCCGCAGGGCGGCGATCGTCTCAGCGGTATAGCTGCGGGCCGTTGCTGCATCCATGCCGCCAACATTGCGTGCCAGGGCCTTGCAGGCCCGCAAAGCCTGGGGTGCGCTGGAGAGCAATGCTTGCAGCGTCTTCTCGACGGTGGCGTCAAGTTGATCGCGGGGAACAACGATATGTACCAGGCCGATCTCGCGCGCATGTGCGGGGCTGAAGCGTTCGCCCGTTACAAAGAGCATGCGGGCATGCGTTTCACCAATTTTGCGCACCACGTAGGGCGAGATAATAGCGGGGGCAATGCCCAGCTTCACCTCACTGAATGCCAGGCGCGCGTGATCGGCCGCGATTACTATGTCGCAGACGGCAATCAGGCCCGCTCCCCCACCCATAGCTGTGCCATTGACGCGGGCCACCACCGGGCAGGGAAAAGTGTTGATGGTATCGAAGAGATTGGCCAGCTGTAAGGCATCGTTTATATTTTCCTGCGCATTGAGCAGCGCTGATGCCTTCATCATGCTCAGGTCCGCTCCGGCGCTGAACGAAGCGCCCTCGCCCGTCAAAACGATGGTATGCAGCTTCTCATCAGTTGCCAGGTCTCGCAAGGCAGTCTGTAAATCCTGGATAAGCTGTGCGTTAAAAGCGTTATGAACTTCTCCCCGCCGCATAGTGATGGTGGCAATCCTGCCCTGGAAGCTGTGTTCTACGCTAATGGAAGGGTACGACATAGGCCCACTTCTTCCTCTCAAATGCACTACTCGTTTAATATTTTCTGGGTTTTACTGCAGCTTCTGCTATGACTTACATCCTGAAAACGCCAAAAGGAGAATCCGGCAGGGGGGCGTTGAGCGCCGCGGCCAGGCCCAGCGCGAGCACCCGACGCGTATCTCTCGGATCAATGATGCCATCATCCCACAGGCGGGCGGTGCTGTGGTAGGGATTCCCTTCTTCCTCATATTTATCAAGGATAGGCGCTTTAAAGGCTGCCTCTTCCTCGCTGCTCATACTCTTGCCGCGCGCCTCCAGGCCTTCTTTACGCACGGTTGCCAGTACGCTTGCCGCCTGCTCTCCGCCCATAACTGAGATGCGCGCATTCGGCCACATCCAGAGCTGGCGCGGTTCGTAGGCGCGGCCGCACATAGCATAGTTCCCCGCGCCAAACGAGCCGCCGATGATTACCGTGAAGCGCGGAACGGGCGCGTTGGCGACCGCCATGACCATTTTGGCTCCATCTTTGGCGATGCCCCCATTTTCATACTGCCGGCCCACCATAAAGCCGGTGATGTTTTGCAGAAAGATCAGGGGGGTCTGGCGCTGAGCACAGAGCTCAATGAAGTGCGTTGCCTTCAAGGCGCTCTCGGAGAAGAGGATGCCGTTATTCGCGATGATGCCGACCGGGAAGCCCATAAGCCTGGCAAAACCGCAGACAAGTGTTGTACCATATAGCTCTTTGAATTCATGAAATTCACTGCCATCGACGAGGCGAGCGATGATCTCATGGACATCGTAGCTCTTGCGTTTATCGCAAGGGATGATGCCGAGCAGTTCGTTTGGATCATAGCGAGGCGGCTCGGCCACGGCGATGTCCCAGGGAATATATTTGCGGCAGTTGAGGTGCGTCACGATGCTGCGACAAATGGCGAGGGCATGCTCGTCATTGAGCGCGTAGTAGTCAGTTACACCCGATGTTCGCGAGTGCACATCGGCGCCCCCCAGCTCCTCTGCTGTAACCTCTTCGCCTGTTGCCGCCTTGACCAGGGGAGGGCCGCCCAGGAAAATTGTGCCATTGCCGCGTACAATCACCGTTTCGTCACTCATAGCCGGTACATAGGCGCCTCCGGCCGTGCACGAGCCCATTACGACCGCAATCTGCGCAATGCGCTGGCTGGACATACGGGCCTGGTTATAGAAAATACGTCCGAAGTGTTCGCGATCTGGGAAAACATCGGCTTGCAGAGGAAGAAATGCGCCGCCGGAATCGACCAGATAGATGCACGGGAGATGGTTCTGGGTGGCGATTTCTTGTGCCCGCACATGCTTTTTCACCGTCATGGGGTAGTAGGTGCCACCCTTCACTGTTGCGTCGTTGGCGACGATCACGCACTCCTGACCCTCAACCAGACCAATACCGGTAATGATACCAGCCGCGGGAGCCTCATTATCATACATATCCCAGGCCGCCAGGGAGCTGAATTCCAGGAAAGGGGTATCAGGGTCACAGAGTAACTCGATGCGCTCGCGCACCAGGAGCTTGTTGCGTTTGTGATGTCTGGCAATGGCCTCAGCCCCTCCCCCTTTCTGCACCTGCTGGATACGGGCATTGAACTGATCGATCAGTTGCTGAAAATGCTGTGCGTTGGCTTGAAATTCAGGACTGTTGCGGTCTATGTGTGTTTCCAGAATGGACATGTGCGTTCTCTTTCTCTCGACGGCATTGTCTGTGGGGATGCCACGAGCCCTCGTGGCGCTCCTGTTGCCTGCAGCATAGCACTCGCTAGCGAGGGGCGTCAAGGAGGTGTGGGCCCGTCAGTTCGGATGCAAGCAAGCGTCACAAAATCGCAGGCTAGAGATATGCAGCGCGTCTTCTGACGGCCAGCAGTATCCAGAAGACGAGCAAGGGCAATCCGAACATCGTGACAACCTCAAGCTGCGCGTAATCACTAGAGTGAATATCGCCATAGGCGTAATACGTCAGGAATACTGAAAGCGAGAAGGTAAGTGCAAATCCCACGCACGCGCGCCTGAAACGATTATCTGGCAGAGCAAGCGAGGCGGCGGCCAGCCCGACGAGCCAGAGAACATACCATGCAAAGAGCCAGGGCGTCACGACAAGCAGTAATTCCAGGGAGGCCAGGGAGGCGAGAATCAGGACCGCTGTAGTGGGCCTGTGCCATAAGTATATTGCCCCTATAATCAGAGAACAACCAAGCGCCAACGCGCTGAGATTATTCCAGACGCTATGCTGGCCGAAGAAATATAAGGGCAAGTAGAGCCAGGAGGAATGAGCAGGTAACCCATGCAGCTTAATCCATTCGTACAGTGCCCGGTGGAAAGAATTTTCTGAATGGATTGCGGATGGCGGGGTCGAAAAGCTGTGTACAATCTCGTGTAACGTATGCCCGGCCCAGAAAGGTAGATAGAAAGCGAGCACCGTGAGGACGCATGCCAGACCAGCGCAGCAAATATGCAATAGCGCGCGCCACCAGTGAAGCATAGGAGTCTGTCCAGAAGGTTCGCTATCTGGGGAAGTTGAGTAAAGCGTTTTGCGCGCCAGAAGAACGATGAAGAAAAACACGAGAGGGGCTGTAGTGAATTTGATGAGCGCGGAGAGTGTCAATGCAATAACTGCTGGTATGTAGCTCCCTGGCTGCGTCAATCCTTTTTGTTCTGCCCGCAAACAGAGGAAGGCGCCGAGAAGTATAAAGGTAACCATAGCTATATCGTTATGTGCGCCCAGACTGCTTTCTACCAGTACAAGCGGATTCCATGCATAGAGCAGGGTACCAAGCGAAATTGTGCGTCGCGAACAACCCGCGACACGCAGAATTTTAGCCACCAGCAGAGCGTTCAGCAGGTGGGCGACGAGCCCTAACAGCCGAAAGGCGAGGATATAATGCCAGGGTGCGTTTCCAAGCAGGAGCGCCAGCAGAGAGCAGATATACAGCCAGAAAGGTCCATAAGCCGCCGTAACCAGTTTCCAGTCGTCAAGCTGGGTGAGAGCGTCGTGAGAAACTGCCGCCGGAGGTGTGAAATAAAGGTTGGTCCCATGGGTTACTAGCGTATGGCCATAGTCCGCGTAGACAAAGAGATCGTGGGAAAGCATTGCCGGCGTAGCCACAAAGACCAGTCCAGCCAGAGCAGCTCCCACCCAGATACAAGCTAATACGCCTGTGTTTTTTGCTGTTTCCGCTTGCCGCTGGACGAAGAGTGCGGCGAGTCCGTAAATTGCAAACAGCAGAGCTATGAGCAAGAGGAACTCGCTACTATTCGTGCTTATGAGCGAAGTCTGCTGCTGCTTCGCCAGGTGTAAATCAGAGGGTAGCCATGCCCCCAGGCCCGCGAGCAAGCGGCTGAGCGGAAACTGCGCAAGCAGGGAGGTATGTACCATGCGTTGCAGAGGGGTGACGCATAGCAGTATGCATGCTATGAAAGCGAGCATGCATACCGCTATGGCGAAGAGCTGTGTAATAGATTTTTCGTCGGGTATGATAGCGCGTGTTTTTGTAGTTATTGAAATATCTGTAGTGCCATCCTGCAATCAATATGATGGTTCTACACTACCAATTTTCGTGCAAACTGTCAATAAGAGAGTCATGCGCCGCCGCCGCCATAGCAACTTGACTTCTGTGAGCTCTATATGGTAAATTAGTCGTGTTAGTCTGGCGGTCTAAGGTGATAGTCCTTGCGGCTATATCCCTGGAACAGCCTATAGAGCCAGTCATTTTCGGGTGTGGCCAAGCGGTAAGGCGACGGTCTTTGGAACCGTTATTCCCTGGTTCGAATCCAGGCACCCGAGCCAAGTAAATAGCCTGTGTCATAAAACATTGCCACGGCTGTTTGTGCCGCTTGTTTTCCCCCAAGAGGTGAGTTAACAGAAAAAGGTTTGTACATCCAACTATGAATACATATGCGACCGTGGTACTTGCAGCCGGCAAAGGTACTCGGATGCGTTCAACATTGCCGAAGGTACTTCACCCATTAGCAGGCGTACCGTTGATTGCTCATGTGCTTAATGCTGTTGAGTCTATTCCTGCCACTGCAATATTTACGACCAATGGTCTTGAAGCCATGCCCCACCCTCCTATAGTTGTGCTTGGTCATGAGGCTTCCCAGGTAGAGGCTGTCTTAGGGCAGCGCTGCCGCTATGCCCTGCAAGCGGAGCAGCTGGGAACCGGGCATGCGCTGCTCTCAGCACAGTCGGCCGTTGATGGGCTAAATCCTCTGCCCCGCACCGTGCTCGTCTGTTACGGCGATACACCCCTCATTAGCAGCGAAATGCTGGCGCGTGTGCTGCTTGAGCACCTGACGCGCCGTGCGACCATTACCATTCTGACGGGCCGCGCCGACGGGCCCAGTGATTATGGCCGCGTAGTGCGCGATGCTGCCGGCAACGTGCAGGAGATAGTCGAGGTCAAACGCGCCAGCGAGGAGCAAAAGCGCATCAGTGAGGTGAATTCCGGCGTCTATTGCTTTGATCGTAGCTGGCTCTGGCCAGCACTGCAGGCCCTACCGCGCAATGCCGCGGGCGAATACTACCTCACCGATCTCATCGGCATTGCGAGTTCACAGGGATATCGTGTGGCTACGGTGAGTGGCTCACTGGAAGAAACACTTGGTATCAACGATCGCGTGCAACTCGCCACGCTTGAGCAGATGCTGCGCCGGCGTATCCTTGAGCGGCATATGTATGCTGGTGTGACTATCGTAGATCCTGCAAGCACCTATATAGACGCGGATGCCACCCTCGGTATGGATACAGTAATCTTGCCGGGTACAATGATTACAGGCCAGACTCACATCGGTACTGGCTGTCGTATTGGACCAGGCACGACTATTGAACGATCGATTATTGGCGATAACTGTACCATACGTAATTCTGCTCTCGAGGAGACAACGCTTGAAGATGGTGTGCACATAGGTCCCTTCAGCCATTGTCGAGCGGGGGCCCATTTAGCGCGCAATGTTCGCATGGGCAATTTCGCCGAGGTCAAAAATTCCTACGTGGGCACGGAGACCGACATGCATCATTTTAGCTATGTGGGAGATGCAACACTTGCTGAGCGGGTAAACATTGGAGCCGGTTCAATTACCTGCAATTATGATGGAGAGCGTAAACATCATACGGAGATCGGCGCCGGTGCCTTCATCGGAAGCGATACGATACTGGTAGCCCCTGTCAGCGTAGGCGAGCATGCGCGTACGGGCGCAGGCTCGGTTGTGAACAGAGATGTTCCCGCGGGAGCGTTAGTAGTTGGCGTACCGGCGCGTGTGCTGCGCATATCTCAACCCGGCGAAAGTTCTCCGCAGGAGCGCGAGATAAAGGCTATTAAGGAGTAGGGTTGTATGGACGGCAGTGGCTTAGCAGGCTTAGCCGCCGCAATCAATATTCAAATGCCACAATTCACACCACAGACCTGGCTGCAACTCATCATCTTGCTAGTGTCTCTGTTCCTCTGTGCCATGGCCGCGGCGGCTGAAACCGCATTCACCTCCATCAGCCGGATCAAGTTAAAAAACCTGGTTGAAGAGGGTGATCGCCAGGCCATTCTGATTGATCACCAGCTTGCGAACCCCAACAAGTTGCTCTCGACCATTCTGGTTGTCAACAGTGTTGCCGTTATCATCGCTTCAAGTATGGCTACGGTGCTGGCCCTGCGCCTTTTCGCGAACCTGGGCGAACTTGTTGCCACGCTCGTCATCTCGCTGGTGGTCTTGATTTTCTGCGAGATCGCGCCAAAGACCGCGGCCGTCCAGAACCCACTGCGCTGGGCGCGCATTTTCATCAGGCCTATACTCGTGGCAGCCTGGCTGCTGACGCCGGTGGTCTGGGCTTTAGGCGCTATCACCAGTGTTCTGGTAGGCCTTGTGGGGGGGCAGATAAAGCATCACGGCCCCTTCGTCACTGAGGAAGAATTGCGCTTGCTGGTGACGGTGGGCGAAGAGGAAGGCGTGCTCGAAGAGGAGGAGACGGAGATGATCCGCAGTATCTTCGAGTTCGCAGATACCAGCGTACGTGAAGTCATGATACCGCGCATCGACATGGTGACCCTCGAGAGTGATATGACGGTTGATGATGCCGTTGATCTGGCTTTACAGGCCGGTTTCTCACGCATACCGGTGTACGAAGAAGATATTGATAATATTATCGGCGTGCTGTATACGAAGGATATGCTCAAACAACTGCGCGAAGGCCACAATACTTCTCTGGTGCGTGACCTGGTACGTGCCGCTTACTTTGTGCCTGAGACAAAGAAGCTGGACGACCTGCTGCGCGAGATGAAGCAAAATCACGTGCACATGGTCATCATCGTTGACGAGTATGGCTCGGTGGCGGGGCTGGTGACCATCGAGGACCTGGTCGAAGAGATCGTTGGCGATATTCAAGATGAATATGATCGCGAAGAAAAGCTGTATGAACGGATCAGCGAGGATGAATATATCTTTAATGCAAAAATCTCCATCAGCGAATTCAATGAAGTGATGGAGGGCGTGATGGAAGAGAAGCTGGACGACGCGGACTATGGAACGCTGGGTGGATTTTTATACGCCCAGCTCGATAAAATCCCAAGCGTGGGTGACACCATTACGTTCAAAAACCTGACCTTCACCGTGTTAAGCACCCGTGGCAGGCGCATTACCCAGGTGCGCGTGGTACGTAAAGCCGCTCAGACTGAGCAGGAGCGCCAGGTGCAAGACAAGCAGGCGGATCCACTGCTATTGCCCCCTCCCCGTGAAGTCGACAGGGACCAGGCCAAAGAGAGCGAACAACCTTCAGCCTTTGCCGGCGAGCTCGGCTCCCCTGTTGGCGGCGGGCGAGGGGAGACGATGGAATATAATAGAGGAGCATAATCAATGCCAGCGAGTGATGCTCACCTGCCCTCTTTTGTGCGAGTGGTTGAGGTTGGTCCGCGTGACGGCCTGCAAAATGAGAAAGCGCTCATCCCGACCGGGCAGAAAATTCAGTTTATTGCAATGCTCGCCGCGGCCGGCCTCGCTGTTGTCGAGGCCACATCCTTTGTCAGCCCGCGGGCGATTCCCCAGCTCGGGGACGCCAGCGAGGTCATGGCTGGTCTGACGAGGCTGCCGGCAACGCAGTATCCCGTGCTCGTCCCTAATCTAAAGGGCATGCAGCGGGCCCTGGCGGCTGGCGTGCGTTCTATCGCCGTTTTTACGGCCGCCAGCGAAAGTTTTACACGCCATAATATCAATGCCACGCTTGCGGAGAGCCTGGCGAATTTTCAACCCGTGGTCAAGCTGGCTCGTTCCGAGGGTATTGCGGTGCGGGGGTATATCTCGACCGTCTTCGGCTGCCCATATGAAGGAAACGTAGCAGCGCATAAGGTGCTCGAGGTCGCCGGAGCCCTGTTGGAAATGGGCGTTGACGAGCTTTCATTGGGAGACACTATTGGCGTGGCGACGCCAAAGCAGGTGGGAGAGGTCATTGAGCTCCTGCAGCGGGGGCAAATACCCCTGGAGCGACTCGCCGTACATTTTCACGATACGCGCGGTACCGCACTCGCCAATGTCCTCATGGCTTTGCAGCTGGGCATTGCATGCGTGGACTCCTCCGCCGGCGGCCTGGGCGGCTGTCCCTATGCGCCTGGAGCCGCGGGTAACCTCGCAACCGAAGACCTGCTATACATGCTGCACGGCATGGGTATCGAGTCGGGTGTCAACCTGGCGCAGGTAGTTGCGGCTACAAGTTTCATTGCTCCCCTGCTGGGGCATGCCCCGACGAGTAAGTATTATCAGGCCGCGATGAGCGTCTGCAATCCCGCATAGGGGGTAACAGCGGGATCAGTCCCGCTGTTGTGTGACACTCTTATCTTAGTGCGCCTCCAGATAGCGAATGGCGGCCACGAGCTGGCTATCCCCGCTGCTAAGGATCTGTTGCTCGCTCATATGGCTGGAATTCTCATTGCTTGCCGTCTCGATAGTGGCATTAGAGGGCAGTTTGACCTCGATATTGGGATGAATGCCGTTGCCACGGATGAAACTGCCATTGGGCGTCAGCCACTCCTGCGTTCCCAGTAGAATGGCAGAGCCGTCTGAGAGAGAATATTCCTGCAGCACCGTACCTGTGCCAAAAGTCGTCTCGCCGATCAGGATGGCGCGCTTGTTATCCTGCAGCGCCCCGGAGACGATCTCCGCCGCGCTGGCCGTATCTCTATTGATCAGAACGGTGATAGGGGCAGTCGTATCGACAGTACTGCCCGTGACGGGGTAGGGCGTGCGTTTGCCAGAGCTATCCTGCTCCAAGAGTACGTTGCCGGATTTTATAAACTCACTGGCTGTGTCGATCGCCTCGAGCAGATAGCCACCTGGATTTTCACGTAGATCAAGAATGAATTTGTGGGCGCCGAGCTTCTTAGCCTGCTGAACGGCGCTTTTCAACTGGACGCTCACCCCTGAGGCGAATTGCACCACCTGGATGACGGCGATGTGATCCTGGGCAATATAATGCATGATCACGTTGGGGACAGTAATCTGCGCTCGCTCGACTGTGATGTTCAGGCTCTGCCCTGTCGAGGGACGTTTAATGCTAATCGTAACGCTCGTACCGGCCGGGCCCTGGATGAGAGTACTCACCGCTGGAATATCCTTGCCGGCCGTACTCGTGCCGTTGATGGCCGTAATGATGTCACCATGCTTGAAATTCGCCTTCTCCGCGGGTGAGCCCGGGATAGTGGAGCTGATTATAAGCTGCTTGGTTTTGGGGTCCTGGCTCAGGTAGAGGCCAATGCCGGTGAAAGTGCCACTCAGCTGTTGATTCTCACTTTGCACATCCTGAGGGGTCAGGAAGCGCGTATGTCCTTTATCGTTGAGTACCTTCAGCATGGCCCCAATCGCCTGGTAAGACATCTGCTTATAATTCACGGCTTTGCGATCGACATAATGCTGGTCCACAATCGACCACGCCTGTTGAAAGAGGCTCTCATACGACTGTGACTGGGTACCGAGGTTAAAAGAATTGGCGTATAACTGATTGCCAAACCAGCCGCCCAGGAACACAAGCACAAGTAGCGCGGCCAGCAGCACAAAGCGGCCGAATCTATGCGCGGCGCGGTTTTGTGGCTTACGGGGAGTATTGCCTGGCGAGTAGGGGTTAAAATTCTGGGAAGGAGCCCCGTAACTGCCATGTTCGGGCTGCAGGGAGCCATTGAACGGCTCAAAAGCGTTTTGAGCGGGCCGGGCCTGGGGCGCTTGCTCATATGAAGGAATCTCGAGCTTTTCTGGCTGCTCGTACCAGCGTGGATCATCATAACTACTCACTAGGGGCCTCCCACAAAAAACCTGTGAAGAACTCGCTTCTGATCGACGGTACATCTCAAAAGAACGAAAGATGATATCGTAGTGACTAAAACAGCAAAAAGTCAATCAAAAAAGACGCATATGTGCAAAAAAGGATGTAGTCCTGGTAAACTACATCCCACAATCTGTACAAAAGATAGCACGTGAGCCTTTAATGGAGAGAGGGAGATCCACCCATATACAAGCTGCGCGCAGACATTGTTAACTTTCCCTGGCGTTGTCTGCGTTGTTACTACCCTCTGAATTTTGCGCAGGCGAGGGCGTACTGGCCGCTCTCGCCTGCTGTTTACCCGCAGGAGGCATCTGCTTTTTCGGCGGTTCCCAACCGGGAGCGCGGGAGACGATCATCGACATCATGCGACCTTCCATCATGGGTGTTCGCTCGATGACAGCGGAGCCCTTGAGCACTTCAGCGATCTCGTCCAGCATCTTGCGCCCGATATCTGGATGGCGCATCTCCGCTCCACGGAACTGGACGCTTACTCTTACCCTGTCACCATCAGCCAGGAACTCTTAAATCTTGCGCGTTTTTACATCTATATCGTGATCATCCGTACGAGGTCGCATGCGAAATCTCTTTCAGTGTTATCGTCTTCTGATTCTTACGCGCCTCGTTTTCTTTCTTGGCCTGCTCGTACTTGTACTTGCCATAGTCCATCAGTTTACATACTGGTGGCACGGCATTGGGTGAAATTTCAACAAGATCAAGATTGCGATCACGGGCAATATCAAGCGCACGTGGGGGAGGCATTACACCGATCATCTCCCCGTTCTCGTCAATTAAGCGCACCTCTCGTGCACGAATGCGCTCATTAACCCTGGTCTCACGTGTACGGTCGTTCCCCCGAAAATCCCTGTTAATAGGCCAAACCTCCTCTTTCTTGCTTGCCTGCTAGTTTACTTAACAAATGCATAGCGTCAACAACGTATTTAATCTCATAGAGTTTAGCACACCTACCCATGCAAGTCAAATAAATTTTGCCCATTTTCCCTGGACCTTTTTACTGGTACTGCGAGTGTGGTGGGGGGAGAAATATGATATACTAACGCGTAACATAATTTCGTACCACTGAATATGTGATTCCAGGCAATGCGGCTAAAAGCTTGAAGCGAAGGAGGATGTTTATGAGCGGTAACGGGGCCGATACCCACTCGCGATCACCTGTTCTCGCCTCGAGGCAGTTTCGTTTTTCTACCCGTTCCCATCTTGCGCACACGATTCACTGGTACTCCTGGGAGCAGAGCGCTTTCGCGGAAGCCGCGCGCTTGAATCGACCAATTTTTCTGCTCATCACCTCTTCCTGGTGCCAGTGGTGTCATATCATGGATGAAACCACCCTCTCCGACCCTACCATAATTGCTATTCTCAATGGTGATTACATCGCGATTCGTGTAGATGGCGACCTGCGCCCGGATATCAATCAACGCTACAATCAGAATGGCTGGCCCAGCGTGATTTTGCTCTCCTGCGAGGGTGAAATACTCTGGGGAGGGGTGTATGTGCCGCCCCAGCAAATGCTTTACTACCTCGGGCATGTACGCCGCTATTATAGCGAGCACCGCGGCGAAATTACCCGCCAGGTGCGTGAATTGCATGTCACAGCCAGGCAGCCGCGGATCATTTCCAGGCAGAGCCAGCGTATGTTGCACGAAGCAGAGCGGACTACTTTGATGGATCTGCCTGTCGCGGCCGGAGTGGTGCTACAAGACCTGTATGACGAGGAATACGGCGGCTTTACTGTTCATCCGCATCTCAAATTTCCGCATCCAGAAGCTCTGGAACTGCTCCTGGTACTTGCGCAAGATTACAATCGGCCCGACGGCATCGCCATGGTCTGCTACTCACTGGAGCAGATGGTTGAAGGGGGCCTGTGGGATAAGGAGGAGGGGGGCTTCTTTCGCTACTCGGCGGCGAGCGACTGGAGCATGCCGCATACTGAAAAAATGCTTGAGGAGAATGCCGCCCTCCTGCGTCTGACCTTGCTTACAGCGCAGGTGAGCCAGGACGATCGGTGGTACATGCTTGCTCAACGCTTGCTTGCGTATATCAATTCAACCTTCTGGCAAGGCGATGTGGGCGCCTTTGCGGGTAGTCAGAGCGCCGACGAAGAGTATTATGAACCGGGCCTGTATTCTCGTGCCTCGAAATCGCACCCGGCAATCGATAAAACAATCTATACCTCCTGGAATGCCCGTATGATCTCTACCTATCTGCAAGGGGCACAGGTACTCAACGATGCATCTTTGCAGGAGATGGGCCTGCGCGCGCTGGACTGGTTATGTGAGCATATGGTTCATAGCGGCAGCAGTATGTGTCACTATATGCTCAATGGCCAGGCCGGGCTGCCCGGGCAACTGGCCGACCAGGTGTGGATGACCTGCGCCCTGCTCGATGCGTATGACCTCACACAGCGCAAAGCTTATCTCGAGATGGCGACCGCCCTGATGCATTTTGCCTGCCGCGAGCTCCTGGATGAAGCGAGTGGCCTGTTTTATGATGTCCCGCTAGATGCGCAGGCGCAGGGGCGCCTGGCGCTACGTGAACAGCCCTTGCTTGAAAATTCCCTGGCTGCCGCTGGCCTGCTGCGTTTGGCTGCTTCTAGCCAGCGCAACAACTTGAGGGATAGCGGTCTGCTTGTTCTGTCCGCCAGCCTTGAGAAGTACCTGCATGCAGGTATTCAAGGGGCGCTATATGCCCGCGTAGTAGCTCAAGCCGTAAAAAACCGCTGGCTATAGGGCTAATTATTGCTGGCTGTGATCTCCTGCGCATCCCGCAGCAGCATTTTTGTGAGCTCACCGACAACATCATAGCGAGCGTAGGAAGGCATAAGATAAACGCCCTGGACCAGGCTGCGTGCTTCAGTCAGGAGCTCTTGAGCCATCCTCAAACCCTCGACGTACCCCTGTTCGCCAGCGGCGCGCATCCTGGCACGCAGGGCATCAGGAATCGTAATGCCTGGTACTTCGTTGTGCAAGTATTCGGCATGGCGCGAGCTGTGCAGTGGAATACACCCCAGGATGACCGGGATAGGCGGCTGCCCCGCCCGCTCAAAAAAGCGCAGCAGCGGCGTTATCTCATAGATCGGTTGCGTCATAATGAAGTGCGCCCCGGCTGCGATTTTACGTTGATATTTTGCCAGCTCTTGCTCGGTCTCTGCATCTGTCATATTCAAATTCAACGCCGCCCCGATATGGAAGGAGGCGCGTGCCCCGATGGCAGAAGCGGCCGCGTCATGACCCTCATTCATCCCACGAATGACCGCGATTAATCCGATCGAGTCGACGTCCCAGACGCCCGTGGTATTGGGATAAGCGCCTACGCGCAGTGGATCGCCGGTCAGGGCCAGGATGTTACGTATACCGAGGGCATGTGCTCCCAGTAGCTCGGATTGCAGCGCCATAAGATTGCGATCGCGGCTGGTAAAGTGGATGATCGTTTCAATGCCGAGGTGATCCTGGATCAAGCGTGCCAGGGCCAGGCAGCTCATGCGCACGCGCGCCATAGGGCTGTCGGCGATATTAATACAGTCTGCGCCTGCCCGCTGAAGTAGGGCCGCCCCTTCAAGAATCTTGGTGGGATTCAGCCCCTTGGGCGGATCAAGCTCAACGCTGACAACAAACTCGCCCGCCGCCAGCTTCTCCTGGAGGCGCGTCATCGTCCCTTGCTGCGGGATAATAACCTCCTCTTCGATCAACCTGACGCCGGTTACTTTGCTGCTGGCAGCCTCATCTGGCCTGGGGGGGAGTGGGAAAATGTGTGGGGATATGCCGTACTGCTCGTCAAGAGCCTGACGCATAGCCGCAATGTGGTGAGGTGTTGTGCCGCAGCAGCCACCGATCAGGCGCACACCAGCCTGGGAAAAACGCAGCGCATAATCTGCGAAATAGTCGGTGGTCGCCCTGTAGAAGAAGCGATTGCCAATACGCGCCGGCAGGCCGGCATTGGGCTGGGCCGAAAAGAGAGGGGCCGCCCCTGCACCGGCATCAGCGAAATCCTGGGTGGTTGCGATCATTTCCTGCAATACATCCAGGGTGGCTGCCGGTCCAACACTGCAATTGGCCCCCATGATGGTGACGCCGAGGTTATTGAGCACCGCGGCAACACGTGCCGGCGATTGGCCGGAGAGCGTATGACCATCTTCGTAGAAACTCATCTGCGCGACAACGGGCAGCCCGGCCCCGACCTCCTGTGCCGCCAGCACGGCCTGGCGTAGTTCTGACAGGCTGGAAAAGGTTTCAAGGACCAGCAGGTCTACCCCGGCGTCAACCAGGGCGCCCATCTGTTCGCGGAAAATTGCTCGCAGCTCGCTCATGCGCTGTTCGTCGGGTGCCTGCAAGGGACGGCCCGTCGGCCCTACGGCGCCCGCGACAAAGACGTGCTGGCCCGAAACTTCGCGCGCCTCGAGTGCCAGCTTTACCGCGCGAAAGTTGATGTCGCGAACGCGCTCCTGCAGGTTATATGCCTCAAGTTTGGCGCGGTTCGCGCCAAACGAATTGGTCTCGATAATCTGTGCGCCTGCAGATATATATTCCCTGTGAATACCCGCAATACGTTCTGGCTGCGTCAGGTTGAGCTCATCGAAGCACTGTTCATATGTTATGCCGCGTGCATATAAGAGTGTGCCCATGGCACCGTCGCAAAGCAGAGGCCGTTGCTGCAATTGTTCAAGTAGTAGATGCTGCATCGAGAATATAGCTCCCACCAGGTTGTTCGTGCTAAATGACTGCCACTTATCCTCTATAGTATTGTACTCTTTTTCACTGCTCATGCAAAGCCGGTGACAAATACCCACAGGCGTGCGTCCTGCTCAGCTACGTAGAAGCTAGCATGAAGGGGTGAGCGGCCGGGCCGCTCACCCCTTCATGGGCCGCGCAGCGAAACGACTTCGTTGAAGGGATTGTAACGAGTGATATTGGCCATAGCTGTTTCTCCTTTGCAGTTCTGTTCTGTTCTTCTATCACTCCCGGCCCGCCAGGAGTGATTTGTTCTATCTTTTAGTAATATTCTAAACGCCTGTCTGTTAGAAGATTGTAAGCGATATATAAGATATTTGTTAGAAACTTTGAAACATACACTATCATAGATGCGGCACTCGACGATTGTCGCCGCTTCTGTTACAATGCGGCCATGGAGAAACTCTATCCGGGAGGGAGTCGTTGTGCTAGTGAAACAGCAACCAACACAGGATGCAATTACAAACATTCTGACGCGAGGGGTGAAGCTGGTCGAAAAGGAGGCCGACCTGCGCCGCTTACTTCTCGAGGGCAACAAGGGCGAGCCGCTGCGTGTCAAGCTGGGGGTCGATCCGACTCACTTTGATTTAACGATCGGGCATGCCGTCGTTTTCCGCAAATTGCGCCAGTTTCAACAGATGGGCCACAAAGCGGTGGTGGTCATTGGCGACTGGACCGCTCGCCTGGGCGATCCCAGTGGTCGCGAAGAGGCGCGCAGACCACTTAGCGCTGAGCAGGTCAGGGAGAACGCGCAGACTTACTTTGACCAGTTCTTCAGGATTGTTGATCGCGACCTGACCGAGGTCCGCTATCAGAGCGAGTGGTTTAATAGCTTTAACCTGAGCGACGCCATTACATTGCTGAGCCATAAGACCGTGGCCCAGATGCTCGCCAGGGACGACTTCTCCAAGCGTTACAAAAGCGGCGTCGAGATATACCTCTCCGAGTTCATGTACCCGCTCTTACAGGGCTACGACTCCGTGATGCTGCGCGCCGATGTCGAGATTGGCGGGACTGATCAAACCTTCAACCTGCTGGTTGGGCGCGAATTACAGCCAGGCTTTGGTCTGCCGCCGCAGCAAATTCTGACCACCGAGTTGATCGTCGGCCTCGACGGGTATAAGAAGATGGGCAAGTCCCTGAGCAACTACATCGCTATGAGCGCGCCCGCCAACGACATGTTTGGCAAGCTGATGTCGCTGCCCGATCATGCCATGAGAAGCTACTTCGAGACACTAACTGATGTGCCTGAAGCCGAGATAGAGGAGTTTGAGCGCAAGATGGCCGCGGGCAGCTTGAATCCGCGCGATGTCAAGCTGCGCCTGGCGCGCGAGATTGTCGCAGGCTTTCACAGCCCGCAGGAGGCGCGTGAGGCAGAAGAGACCTTTAGACGCCAGTTCTCAGAGCGCAGGCTGCCGGCGGATATCCCCAGCTATCAGCTGAGTACCCCCGTCAATATAATCACGTTCCTCGTTGACGCGAAGATGGCCGCGAGCAGAAACGAGGCGCGCCGTCTCGTGCAGCAGGGCGGCGTCAGGTTTTATGTGCATGGGGAAGAAGGCTCTGAGGAGCGCGTCAGCAGCGTGGATTGGAGCGTCCCGGCGAGCGATGGAGCCATTCTCAAGGTCGGCAAATTACACTATATCAGAATTAAAGCGTAGGCCTGGGGGCGCATAGGAGCGCGCCCCATTACCTCTGGAGGGTTCACGTATGCCACAGGCAACTATCGGGGTGATCGGGGGAAGCGGCCTCTACCGCATGGAGGGGATGACCGATGGCGAGGAGGTCGCGCTACAAACCCCTTTTGGCGATCCCAGCGATGTCATCACGCTTGGTAGGGTGGAAGGTATTCCTATGGCCTTTCTGCCTCGTCACGGGCGGGGTCATCGCATTTCGCCCATGGAGATTCCCGTGCGCGCCAATATCTGGGCTCTTAAAAGCCTTGGCGTTGAATGGGTTGTTGCTGTCAGCGCTGTTGGCAGCCTGCGCGAGCATATTGCTCCCCGCGACCTGGTCATCCCCGACCAGTTATTTGACCGCACCAGGAGCCGTGTCAATACTTTCTATGATGGCGGCGTCGTGGTGCACTGCACCTTTGCAGAACCGTTTTGTCCCACGCTCAGCGGTTTCTTGCTTGAGTCTGCCCTGGAACTGGGTGACGTCAAAGTTCACGCGGGCGGAACATATGTGTGCATGGAGGGCCCTCTGTTCTCGACAAAGGCCGAATTCGAGAACCTATCGCAGCTGGGGTATGGACATCATCGGCATGACTGCGCTACCCGAGGCCAAGCTCGCGCGTGAAGCCGAGTTATGCTACGCAACGATCGCCTGCGTCACCGATTATGACTGCTGGCACGAGTCTGAGGAATCCGTTACCGTGGACATGGTGATTGGAAACCTCGCCGCCAACGTTGCCAATGCCCAACGCATCCTGCGCGCAGTGGCGAAGAGGATCCCCAGCGACCGCGGCGCGAATGCCTGTGAGTGTCCCCATGCCCTGGCGACAGCGATTATGACCGACCAAAGCAAGATCCCTGCCGCGGCCAGGCAGAAATATAGCCTTCTCCTTGGCAAGTACCTGTCTTGACAAACCTGCCCCATGGGAGTAAAATGGACGTGTTCCAAAGAGGATATTCTGTCTGGAACAGACCGGTTTTCTTCCGGTCCTGTCGATTGGCGCAACTGGGTCCTACGCGGCAGATGTATATGAACCCCGCTAGGTCCGTGAGGAAGCAACGGTAAGTAGACCTCTCTGGGTGCCGTAGGGTGTCCTGGTTGCGCTAGTCGGCAGGACCGGGCGAAAATCGGTTTTCTATGTCAACAGTTTTCGCTGCAGGCGGGAATAGCCTCTCCCCTGGGAGGCGTAGTGGCCGTCTGATACAATCCGCGATCTAACGCTTAATTTATTTGCGGCGCAGCGAGCTACAAAAGCCTACTCAAAGTTGTATCTCGGTTTGCGGATCGTATGAGACAGGGGTACCCAGGAGAGGATACCACGAGGGGAGATACGGGGAGTATTACAATGGCCTCTCAATCACTCTACCGCAAATGGCGTTCGCAAACGTTTGGTGACCTTATCGGGCAGGAACCGGTCGTTCGCACACTCAAAAACGCCCTCAGTAATGACAAACTCGCACATGCATATCTTTTTACCGGACCTCGTGGCACGGGCAAAACAAGTACAGCTCGCTTGTTGGCAAAAACCATCAATTGCGCCAATCCCGTCGCTGGAGAGCCGTGCAATGTCTGCCAGCAGTGCCGTGAGATTACCACCGGCAACTCATTCAACGTGCTTGAGATCGATGCAGCCTCCAACCGTGGCATCGATAGTATTCGTGACCTGCGTGAAAAGGTCATGATGCCGCCTTCTACGGGCAAATACAAGGTCTATGTACTTGACGAGGCCCATATGCTGACGACCGAGGCCTTCAACGCCCTGCTCAAAACACTGGAGGAACCCCCCGCCTACGCCGTTTTTGTCATGGCAACCACGGACGTACACAAAATGCCACCCACCGTGCTCTCGCGCTGCCAGCGTTTTGACTTCAAGCGCATTACAACGCGCCAGATCGTCGAGCACCTGATCTTTGTAGCGCGGCAGGAGCAGATTCAACTTGAGCGCCCTGCCGCCGAGCTGCTTGCCCGGGCGGCGGCGGGCGGCATGCGCGATGCGCTTAGCCTGTTGGACCAGGCCATTGCCTACGCCGGCAATGAGATCTCGCTGGCACAGGTCCAGGTCATGCTGGGTATAGCCGACCCGCTCGCTATGGCGAGACTGGTGACGCAGGTCGCGCAGCTTGACAGCGCAGCCGTTCTGCACCTGCTGCACGAACTTGCCGAGGACGGGGCTGACCTGCGCCAGCTTAACCTGCAGGTCGGTGAATACTGGCGCGCCCTCATGCTCGCTAAAGCGGGCGCCGATATCGCCACTATCCTTGATTGTAGCGAGGATGAGGCGCGCGAGATTTTGCAGCTGACCTCACTGTTTGAGCTGGAAGAATTGACCGAGTTTGCGCGCATCTTTGCACACAACGACCTGATGCAGAAGAACCAGGCGACCCCCCAGCTGGGTTTAGAGCTGGCCTGCTTACAGAGCATCGAGCTACACCGGCGTTCTCGCCAGGAGTTGCAGCCCCCCGCGTTATCACTACAGATGCGCCCTACGACGGCGCCGGCGCCGGCCGAGCTGCGCCAGCCCATTGCTTTCGACATCAGCGCGCCTCACGTCGCTGGCCCTTTGCCTGGCGCCGGGGATAAGGTGGATGAGGGGGCAGTGGAGACTCAGCCCGCGCCCCCGCCGGCTGAACCTGCCTTGACGTTGCAGCAGGTGAGGGATGGCTGGGAAAAGGTCAAAAAGCGCGTGCGGGGAAGAAATTTAAAGACCGGCCCCAGAACAGCGGCCTACCTGAACGATTATACTGTAGCTGCTGTCGAGCGGGGCGGCGATGTGACGGTAGTTGTGATCCAGGCGGCTCATCCACTCCACTACAAATACCTGCACGAGAATAGCGCCTACAGCGAGGATGTCGAGTGGGCGTTAAAGCTGGAGTTTGATGTGCCGTGCTGTATTCGCCTGCTTCCGCCTGGTAAGGCGCCTCAACTGCCAGAGAGTAACCCGGCGCCCCTGGGGCCTCCCCCTCAGGGGCCACAGGCGCTTGAGCCTGAGATGTCACAGGTAGCCAGGCAGTCGGCCCGCCGCGAGCCGCAGCCCTCCTCCGTCCAGGCTTCTCCAGCTTCTGAAGATGCCGCCGGGCCAGTTGCCAAAAATCCTGTTGTGAGAGAGAATACTACTATAGAGGTAGCAAGCCTCTCTCCTGAAGCGATAAAGCAGAAGGCGGGCGACGACCCTGTAGTCCGGGAAGTTATGCGAACGTTTGGTGCGACAATCGTCGATGTTCGCCTGAAGTAAGATGAATAAGGAGTTTTGTTTGATATGAATATGCGCGAAATCCAGAAGATGCAGCAGAAGCTTGTGAAAATGCAGGAAGAGCTTGAAGCGAGCCTGTTCACCGGTACTGCCGGTGGTGGTGCTGTGACCATCACGATGAGCGGCAAGTTTGAAATTACCGCTGTCAAGATCGATCCCGAGGCATTTAACGCCGAAGATATCGCCGAGCTGGAAGTGATGGTCCTGGCTGCCGCACGCGATGCTTTTAGTAAAGCGTCGGATGCACAACAGAAACTGGCCAGCAGTGTCACGGGCGGCATGAAAATCCCTGGAATGTTTTAAGCTATGAGTGACATTGCACCACCGGTGGCGGCCTTGATTGAAGAGTTCTCAAAGCTGCCCGGGGTTGGCGTAAAAACCGCCCAGCGCCTGACTTTTTTTATCCTGCGCAGCCAGGCCGACCAGGCCCGCCGCCTGGCGGAAGCTATTATGCGTGTGAAGGAGAGTATCATCTATTGTTCGCGCTGCTTCAACATCACGGAAAGCGATCCTTGCCCGATGTGTAGCAATCCCAGCCGCGATCAAGAGCTCATCTGTGTCGTCGAAGAGCCGCTCGACGTTATCGCCCTGGAGAAGACCGGTGTCTACAAGGGGCTCTATCATGTGCTGCACGGTGCGCTCTCCCCGATGGATCACATCGGCGTAAAGGACCTGCGCATCGATGAGCTTCTGCAGCGCGTGCGGACGCATAAAGTGCGCGAGGTTATTCTGGCTACCAATCCTAACTTCGAGGGCGAATATACCGCGAGTTATATTAAGAGTCAGTTGTGCGGGGGCGAATTTACCTCGGTGGGCGTGCGCGTCACAGGTTTGGCTCGCGGTCTGCCCATCGGTGGTGACCTTGAGTATGCCGATGAGGGCACGCTCAGTCGTGCCCTTGAAGGACGGCGCGATTTCTAGCGCAACCTCAACTTGACAGGGGGAGGGAGTTATGGTACTCTTGTTCTAGTTTTGAGGAGGAGGCACGAAGAGACCTATTTCCGCTTTTTCGGCCCTGCAAAAGAATAACTGCGTGTATTAATCTTGAGACCTGAGGAAATACAGCGACTGGCCTGTATGTTATTTCTTGCCATGAAAAAAGGAGGAATGCAGGGCGATAAAGTCTGAGGAGGATAATACCCGGCCTCTAAACAAAACCCTGTAGTAAGCATTGCCAATGACAAAAAAGGAAAAATCTATGGCGGATCGAAGTGCTACGACTGTCTCTGCTGCCACCACTGAGCGTGAAAGGGCTATTGACCTTGCACTGCAACAGATTGAACGTCGTTTTGGCAAGGGCGCAATCATGAAACTGGGGGATTCAACGAATGTTCACGTTGAGGTCATCCCTACCGGCTCCATTGCCCTGGACCTGGCTTTAGGCGTAGGTGGCGTGCCCCGCGGGCGTATTACAGAAATTTATGGACCGGAGTCTTCTGGTAAGACAACCATTTGTCAGCATATTATTGCGAATGCTCAACGCGCCGGCGGCTTTGCGGCCTTCATCGATGCCGAACATGCGCTCGATCGAACGTACGCCGCTCGCTGTGGCGTAGATACGAACAACCTGCTCATCTCGCAGCCCGACACCGGTGAGCAGGCCCTGGAAATCGTTGACTCGCTTGTGCGCAGTAACGCTATTGATGTCGTGGTGGTTGACTCGGTGGCGGCATTGACACCGCGCGCTGAAATTGAAGGCGAGATGGGCGATTCACACGTTGGTTTACAGGCTCGTTTGATGAGCCAGGCCCTGCGTAAGCTGACCGGCGCCATCAGTAACTCCAATACCTCCGTCATCTTCACCAACCAGCTGCGCGAAAAGATCGGCGTCATGTTCGGCAATCCAGAGACCACCGCCGGCGGTAAAGCTCTGAAGTTCTATGCCTCGGTGCGCCTGGATATCCGGCGTATCGACTCCATTAAGCAGGGCCAGGACGTGATGGGCAGTCGCACGCGCGTCAAGGTCGTGAAAAACAAGGTTGCTCCCCCCTTCCGCGTCGCTGAATTTGACATCATGTACAGCGAGGGTATTTCTCGCGAAGGTGGTCTTATCGATCTTGGCCTGGAGATGGGCCTTGTCAAGAAAAGCGGGGCGTGGTTCAATGTCGGGGACATTCGCCTTGGCCAGGGTCGCGAGAACGCCAAAGATTTCCTGCGCCAGAACAGCGATGTTGCCGGCGCCATTGAAGAGCAGATCCGGGGCAATATGCTCGCCTTCAGGGCCGGCGAGGTTGATGGCGTCGCCGAAGAGGATTCAGCCGACGACGTGGAAGTGTAGATCGTCAGCCAGGGTTTTGCTCCATGATGGCGAAATAAGCCTGCATCGGGTCCTCTCCGCTGGCAAGCCGCTTGGCTTGTCGTCTGTGCCTCCACGAGCTCATGTGAGCTGCAGGTAGATCAGATAGCCTTCAAACGTGTATTCCCGGTAGAGGAGGTGAGCCTGGCGTACCCGCTGCTGCATTGCCGCGGCCTCTGGCGTGTTCGGCGCGAAAACAAAAGCGGGATGAAGAGCGGCCCGCACGATGGAGCGGTAGGGCTGGTAGCGGTCATAGCCCGGCTGTAGGTGTTCATCCAGCGCGCTGCAGATGATCTTCGCCGAGCTGAGGAAGGTGAGGATGTTGCAGGTCCAGTAGTCGGAGTAGACGCGTGTTGCACCGACCCGCAGCAGGTCTTGCACAAGGGTTTCCTGTTGTTGATGGACCGCCATGGTTGTAGGAAGCTCTCTAAGGGTCGACAACGTTCCCCATACAAACGTTGCTGCCAGTAGTACAAGCAGCCCTCCTCTCAGGAGCAGGTTCGCCCTGGTGCGCAGGTTAAGGGGGCTTCTGAACAGGTGTAAGCCTCTTACATCCTCCAGGCCCTGCCATACTGGCCAGAAGAGGGCGGGAATGACGAGCAACAGGCAAGTAAGATAGCGAAAACTGGTGTCGGGAAAAATGGCTGACGACGGGGAAATGGCATAAAGCAGGAGCGTCAGGCCCGCGCTGCCTAACAACATCAGCCGGGCGCCCTGGCGTATGGCTTGCTGGCGTTCCTCGATGAACACGTTGCCTGCTGGAATGCCGCTACGCGCGCGGCGCAGGTAACGCCAGACGGCCAAAGCTGCCAGGCCCAGCGCGCTAAACCAGAGGATGAGATAACCGGACCCCCAGCCAGCCTGGAAGAGGACGCATGGGAGCGTTGAGCTCGACGGCGAGCCGACGGGTGGAATAGCGCTCAGGGGGCAGTGCAGGCTGCCGCCTGTCGCCATGGGCAGCGCGATAATCATCGTTCCGCTGAGCTGATTCAGCCACGTCAGGTGTCGCACCAGCATTTCAGCGGCGCCCCCGTGATCGATACCCATGAGCACAAATAAAGAGTTCTGCTGCCACGCAGCATTGAGATTGTAGTAGATCAGCGGCAGGACGCCAAGGATGAGCCCGAGCAGGAGGCTGAGTCCGCTCCACCTCAGCAGTTCGCGCCGGCAGAAAAACAACAGCAACAATCCCACCCCAGCCACGAAGGGCAGAATCAGGAGATCAACCCACAGTGCGAGCCCGATGATGAGCCCGAGCAGGCCATAGATCAGGTCACGGCGCCAGCTCTGCCGCCCTGGTTCAGCATCAGGCCTGCATGCGGAGAGCGCAAGCCAGGTCGCGAGCAGGCACATGAGCGCTGCGAACATCTCTATTTCAGGGTATTCGCCGGACGCCCGTAGCTGCAGAAAAAATACGTCGGGCGAACCCAGGCCGAGCAGGATTACAGTTGCCAGGGCAAACTTCGCACTGCAATAGAGCAGGCAAAGCAGGTAGTACATGCTTAGCAGAAAGAGAGCAAAGCATAGCACCAGTGGCAGGCGTAAGGTGAAAAGCGAGCTCCCGAAAAGGCGAAAGAGGGGGGCTGCAGCGTAACCCTCCAGCGGACCCAGATAGTTTCCGCCATAGAAGAAAAGGGGATGGGCTCCCTGATTCGCCACGTGGAGCGCCAGCACCCCCATATTCCCCTCGTCGCTATCTGTAAATGGCCAGTTAAAATAGATAAGCGCGCAGCGCAGCAGCGTGGCTATGGCAACGGTGGCAAACATCCAGCGTTCGTAGAGCCAGGTATATTGTAGCCGTTTCAAAATTTTCACATTGTACCTACCTGTCAAGAAGCTCACTATTTGAACGATGCTGTAACGCTTTAAGTTACAAAGAGGCGCTAACTGTGTCAGACTTGCCTGAACTGTGGTGGGAGGAAGGAAGCCAGAAACTCGGCGCGATGACACTGCAAAGGAGTTGGATATGGGTAACGTTAACTTCGATTTTTCGGATGAGGTCGCTCCGAGATTACAGTGAGGAGATTGCAGATATTGAGGTTGGCCTACCGGTCGAGCGAGCGGTCGAAGGTGAAGGTCGAATCGCCGGTAACACGCCGCCAGGAGGTCCTGTCGCCTCAGTTATGCACGTGGGGCCTTATCATGAAGAGGAGACCTGCATTTAACAGGCCTCCTCACAGTTCTATGTTTTGCGTGCCTGTGTGCTTACAGAGAAACAGCAGCTACTCAACTTTTGAGTTTAAAGAGCGGCGGACCCAGAGAAAAGCTCCGCTGACGGTGGCTAATGCCAGTACGGTTGCCAGGGTTATCCACAGGAGGTTGTTTCTTCCTGGTTGCGTCGTATCTTCCAGGTATTCCTCAACCCCGATTTTCTCTGCAACAGCATCTTTGACTGCGCTTGCCATACATTTATCCTTTCATCCAGAGCGTGATGTTCAATCACCTGCGTCTCTCTAATACTCATGGTCAGGGAAATAGAAATCAGCCTTAGCAGCCATGACTTCTATTGAGTCTCTGGCTGTTACCATCTTTATTATACTGAGGTGAGAAGATAGAATAGTTCAATGTTTCAATGGAGATTGATCCCTCTACAAAAACTCTTGCTTGCTGCCTTGACGCTCTATGCCAGTAGCTGTATCATCTGTAGGGATAGTGATGTAAAAGATAGGACGCTTGAATTCGGCGATGATGAAGAAACTTCGTGGGCGCAACCTGGCACATCCAGGATGCCTCATTGGAATTACAATAGGTTTGACGCTGGGCATAGTGCTTGCGGGCATTATGGCAAGTGTTTTCAATGTCGCGCTCAATACTGCCCTGCTGCTCTGGTTCGGGCTTACCGTCGTCCTGGGTGTTGTGGGGTGGATCATTGGTGATCGTCTCTCCTCACGCTTCCCCGCGCTTGAAGAAGAGGCCCAATCTGGTGATGCTCCTCCCGAACCCTAGCGCTTTAGCTAAAGATATGGTATATTCTATCTTGCATCGGCGATAATTATATCTGGCCTGCTCTAAGCAGGACAATAATGGTAAAGCGTCGCTATACAGGCACTCTATTGTTGATGTGTGGGGCGAGGGTGCTTCCGGGCAATGATGCATGTTCCTGTAACAGTTTCCGTATCAGCGTGGACTCATCAACGTTGCCGACCACTCGCTACGGGTTTCCCCTGCTGTGCTGTTTCTAGTCTTGTTTGTGATGAAAAGTTTCACTTTACCAGCACGAACTAGGAGGACCCTCATGTCAAACAACGAATTTCATCGACCTTACTCGGTTGACTTTGCTCCCCGTGGCAGCCGCTGCGAGTGGTGCGGCAATCCTGCCGAACGACAGCTTACCGCAATTGGTGGAAGTTTCCACAATGATGGCGGCCTTTTTTGCCGTGACTGCGGCGAGAAGTTTGCGCTCGCCGTCACCAACGCCGCCCAGATCAAGAGCGTGACCGATTCAGGCTTAAATTCTCGCTGAGCAGCCCCGTGCTACTGACTAAAAAAACAGCCGCGCACTTTCAAAGGCGCGGCTGTTTTTTTGCTGGCGGCTAGGCGTAGCGTGACATGTATTTGTCGATGTCAAACTCCTGGGCCTCTTGCACCAGTTGATGAGCTGCCTGGTCCATGGTTGGACGCTCCTCCTGGTAGAAAATACCCATAAACTGCTTCTCGCTATCCATCGCCAGCGAGAGGGCCTTGATGTGATCGTGTTCGTCATGCTCAGCGGGGATCGGGGTGACCGATGCATCCCACGCGTCAAAGGTATTGTAGAAGGTTGGGCAGGGGCTGAGGGCGTGAATAAAGGCAAAACCTTTATGCGCCATGCCCTGTTCGATCAGGGCCGCCAGCTCTTTAGGTTTGGCCGAGTAGCCGCGTGCCACAAAGCTGACGTTCAGGGTCAGCGCTGTCGCGATGGGATTGAAACTTGAAGCCAGCAGGCCATAAGGAGTCGATTTTGTGACATGGCCATGGGGGGACGTCGGCGAGGTCTGTCCCTTGGTCAAACCATAGGTCTCGTTGTCCATGACGACCACGGTAATATCGATGTTGCGCAGGGCAGCGTGTACCAGGTGACCGGCACCGATGCTGAAGAAGTCTCCATCGCCACCGACCGCCACGACCGTCAGGTCGGGGCGAGACATCTTCAATCCCTGGGCGACCGGTAAGGCGCGCCCGTGGACGCTGTGAAAGCCAAAGGTCTTCATGAAATGCGGAAAACGGCTTGAACAGCCGATGCCCGAGACAACGACCGTCTTATCGGGCGACAATTTGAGACCAGCCAGACCGCGATAGGTGGCATTCAGTACGCCGAAATCACCACACCCAGGACACCAGGTCGGTTTCACGTCGCTTTTATAATCTTTGGGTGTCAGATTGACAGGTGTCTGGACCATGATTAACTAACCTCCTCGATTGCCCGCAGGATCTCGCCCGCGGTGAAGGGAATGCCTCCAAATTTGTTTACGCGAATGGCCTGTAAACCATATTTAGCGCCCAGCAAGTTCGCCAGCTGGCCCGTGTAGTTACATTCCGGCACAATGACCGACTTGACCGAGCGAATGAAATCGCGGATCGTTCGATCAGGTAGGGGTGAGAGAATTCTGGGGTGCAGCGAGGCCACTTTATAGCCATTAGCGCGTGCGCGGTCAACCGCCTCCTGAATCGTGCCCTCGGTCGAACCCCAGCCAATGACGCCAATGGTCGCATCCTCGTCGCCATAGCGCTGCGGTTTGAGCAGCTCCTCCGCGGCCGTATCGAGCTTGCGGAAGCGCTTCTCCATCATGGCGGTATGGTCTTCGGGTTCATAATCGGGATGACCCAGCTCATTGTGCTCCAGGCCGGTAGCGACATAGGCGACAGCGCCGGATCCGGGGGCATTCATGGGAGAGATGCCACTGGCAGTGTAGGCGTAACGCGCAAAACTATGCGCGGCCTCCTCGCTTGTTGCGCTATGACCGTTGGCAGAGGCCCCATGCGCGCTATCCTGAAGCCGTTCCTGGATCTCCAGTACTTTGAAGACGCTGCGGTCGACACTCTCAACGCGAGCCGTCAGAGACTGGTCAGTCAGGAACAGGACCGGCATCTGGAAGCGCTCGGCCATATTAAAGGCCAGGATGATTAATCGATAGCAATCGGCTACATCGGCGGGCGCGACGATCATACGCGGCGTATCGCCATGGCCGGCGTTCAACGCGAAGCTCAGGTCGGACTGCTCCATTTTCGTCGGCATACCCGTGCTGGGCCCGGCGCGCTGCGCGTCCACGATGACGGCCGGAATTTCAGCCATCGATGCATAGCCGATCAACTCCGTCATCAGAGAAAAACCGGGCCCCGAGGTTGCAGTCATGGCGCGCGCGCCACCGAACGATGCTCCCAGCACGGCGGCAAGCGCGGCGATCTCATCTTCTGCCTGCAAAAAGGTCCCACCTACCTGGGGCAGCTCCTTGGCCAGGGCCTCCATTATGTCACTGGCAGGGGTAATGGGATAGCCTGCGAAGAAACGGCACTGTGCCGCCAGGGCCCCTACGACGACGGCCTGGTTGCCATTGAGCACAACACGCTCAGCCTTTTCAACGTGACCTAATTGGAAGGGATCACGTTTGGATAATTTCTCAGTTACATATTTCCTGGCTATCTCCAGGGCCAGCATATTCTTTTCCATTAAAATAGGGTTGGATTTACGCGTCTTGGAGAGCCTGGACTGCACTACCTGGACAATAGCCTCTAAAGGCAGACCAAACAAGGTCGCGATCGCCCCGAGCATGACCATATTCTTGGCCTGGAAGAGCTGCACTTCTTTGCGGGCGATTTCATTGAATGGAATACCATAGGCGATAAAATCGCCAGCCTCAGGTGTAAAGTCGGCGGGATCATAAACTAAGACGCCGCCGTGGCGGAGATCAGCGACATTGCGATCGTATGCCTCTTTATTTAAGCAGACAAGTACATCGGCGTAATCGCCCATTGACTTGATCTGCCGATCGCCAACACGTACCTGAAACATACAAGGACCTCCGAGAATCTCGGCTGGAAAGGTGCGGAAGGTATAGACGTGATACCCCCAGCGAGCGGCCGCCAGGGCCATGATGTCGCCACCCGAGATGGTTCCTTCGCCCGACTCGCCGCCTATGCGGATTGTTACTTCATTCACCATCGAATGCCCCCTTGGTTGGGAAAATTTTTGACCGCGCCATTCTGAACGAAATGAATAGCGCGGCCCTAAGTAGCAGGTTTTCAATTGCTGGAATACATTTTTCCGCAAGGAACCCATGTATATATCCATGCGGCTGAACCGAGATATATGCTTTGAGCGCCTCTATTCTCCTACCACTTGTACCGCTTGCTATGCAGCAGTGAAACATCAGAAATGAGCCTACCGACTTTCTATGCGCAACTGTTTCCTGTCTGCTCTCGTATTTCCTCTGTCCGAAAATCAACCACTTCTCTTCTTAAAGAAGAGGCTGGACACGACCTTTCATTAAACCGTAGTTATTATAGCACACTTCACAGGATATGAAACGTTTGTGATGATAAATTTAAGCTTTGACGTCTAAATAATTGGGAAAAAAGTCGGAACTATTTAGCATAATGCTATTACAGGTCGTGGTTACACGCGCTCAGCCGGCAAGGTGCAAAAAGTACGCACATCACCCCTTCCCACATCCCCGCAGGTATGCTATAATGTGCTCTGCGAGGGCCCATAGCTCAGCGGTTAGAGCTGCCGGCTCATAAAATTTGCGCTCATGCGCTCTTACAGATCATGCCTACGGTGGTAGGCGGCACCGAGGTCAAAGTGCCTGAAGCGGGGTCTTACCTGGATGGGAAACCTGAAGGGGACAATAGCATGACCTTAAAAGTCTAGCGAGGTAGCAATACCCGAGTCGAAAGCGCTAGGCAGCTACGCTGTATATGGTTAAAGCTGAATTGCCTGAATCCTAGTCCGAACATAAATCCGGTGGCTCACCAGAAAGTGCCGGGTGTCAGGATTGACGAGCGCGGTTATGAGGCTCGTCAAAGACCTCTCCCAGTGTATAGGACGAACGGGGAACCTAAGTACAGACGTGATGTGTAAGGGAACTTGGGGATCGCCTAAACGTCGAGAGACGCATGGCGACGGAGTGCCCATAGTACTCAAATGAGCGGGGTAATGCCCGCAACACGGGGAAGGGGCACAGGGGAAGGCGGATCGTAATCACCACCAGGTTCTTCCGCGTGGAAGGCCAGGGATAATGAAGCGAACCGCATCCCTGGAGAGCCGTGTGCGCTGAAAGGTGCACGCACGGTTCGGGGGGGAGTAGCTGGAAGAGTGCCGCAGGGCACTTTCCTGGCTATTTACTCTACCTGGTAGGTCGCAGGTTCGATCCCTGCTGGGCCCATTACTTGTAACTTTGGATGCAAGTGACGAGGAAGGATCTCCGCGTAGCCGGGATCCTTCCTCATTATTGTGTATTATTGTGGGCGCCTCAATCCCAGGTTATCGGCGGAGATAGCATCGACGCGCCGTTTGACAGGAGCGGCCATGAACACGAGTAAAGCACTCTCGCAGCAAAGGAATGCGAAAGGTGTGCCCTGGAAGGTTGTGGGCGTCGATATTCAAGCTGACCCTTTTCCTGTTGAGCGCTGACGTGCGGGTCACGCCAGGACAGCTGTGCCGGAGGAGACAAAGCAGCAGGGGCGCCTGCTGCTTTGTCTGAAGCGTAGCGGGTTTTCATGGTTCAGATGATGCTAAAATGGTTAGAGAGAGAGGTATCCATTTTAGTTTTGAGTTTCTCAATTACCTGCAGCACCTCCTTTTGTTGCGACCTGACATCGCTCAAGGCCATACATTTATTGTATGGAAAGGGTACCTGAATATTTTCAAGAAATGCACAAAGAAGTGTAAGGAAACTGCAAGAGAAATGTAAAAAAGTGTGAGGGAAAGGAATGGGGAGGGGGGATCAGGCCGCCACAGGCTCTTTATTGGAGCGGGGGCTGCTGGCAGCGGTAAACGTGTTGCTTTAGTTGAGCATGATAAAATCGGCGGAACGTGTCTCAACTACGGCTGCAACCCGACCAGGACCATGCTACATATCGTTAACCTATTGTACCGTGGACAACATGTCGATCAATTAGGTATAGATGTTTTAGATGTTTAGGTAGAGTGGAACGCGGTTATGGCATGGGTTCACCAGGTAATTAACCGTATGAGAGGAGGTACATCCGAAGAAGCCGCCAAAGATCTAGCTCAACAGGGCATTGAAGTCATTGTGGAGGGGCTGCATTTGTTTCACCACATGAACTTATCATCGCAGATACATCGCTCAATGCTGAAAGTGTCATTATTGCCACCGGATGCCAGAATGTAGTACCCTCCATCGCAGGTCTTAACGACGTTGGCTACATCAGCAATGTCGAAGCTGTAGCACTGCCCGCACTTCCCCCTAACCTGGCTGTAGTGGGTGGGGGAGTTATTGGCATCGAGTTTGCCCAGTGTTTCCCGTCGGTGAAGCTTCTTGCGGATAAACGTGGCCATATTCTTGCTCCCAACGCGGGTGATTTACTCGCGCCAGTCATCCTGGCTATGCGCGTGAGTTTGACTGTTGAAACATTGGCAGCGACGATCATGCCATACCCGACATTAGTTGAGGGTGTGCGCTGGGCAGCTTATACGTTCAAAACGCGGCCGTCTGCGCGGCGTGCGTCCTTGCGGAAATCTTATTCTGAGCATATAATAAGATCGCAATCCAGCTTGCTGCGAGGTGTATCGTGCAAGGCGTCTTTCTGACACTTCCAAACGGGATCCAAATCCGAGATCGCTATGTAATAGAAGATTTGCTCGGTAAAGGTGGGTATGGTTCTGTTTATCTTGTGAGAGATATGCGTGTCAAAGGTAACTTGTTTGCTCTAAAAGAAGTAATTGATCCGAGCAAACAGGAACGAGATCGCTTTACGCTCGAATGCGAGATATTGAGAAAGCTTGATCACCCTGCGCTTCCGCATGTCTATCGCGCCTTCAGCGACGATGCAATGTTTCGAGCGTATATGCTGATGGATTACATCGAGGGTCCCAATCTGGAGGTCTTGCGCCAGAGGCAGCCGCAGCGCCGTCTCCCTCTGGCGCAGGTTCTGAGCATTATGGCATCTATTACCGCCGCCGTTTCCTACTTACATAGTCAGTCGACCCCTATCATACACCGCGACATCAAACCTTCAAACATTATTGTTGCAATGACGGGTGATGAGGCGGTACTGGTTGATTTTGGCATTGCCAAGGAATATGAACCGGACTCTACGACGACAACCGTCCGCCGTTGTTCTCCGGGATATGGCGCCCCCGAACAGTACAGCGGGGGTACCGATATTCGCACCGACATCTATGGCATGGCCGCCACCATGTACGCCGTGCTGACAGGTAAGGTTCCGGCCGATGCATTCCAACGTATGTTGCAGCTGGGCAGCAAAGGTATTGATCCGTTGCTTGCGGTGAGCGAGCTTGTGCCAGATATTCCGCCAGGCGTCTCCCAGGCGATTGCAAAGGCCATGTCCATTAACAGCGCTGATCGTTTTGCGACCATCGAAGAATTCTGGCAGGCATTACATGCAGACCTGCCCGCGAGCGTCACAACGGATGCGAACAGTATCTCCATCCTTCTGCCCGCGACCCCGTCTGTGCCCGCTGAGTCAGCGGATGACCTTCGTGAAGCGACGCCTGTCTTGGATGAAGTAAGAATGCCTCCTGACGAGGAGATAGCTGACACGTCCGGAGAAGAATTGGCCGTGCTAGCCAGGGAAGAGCGGGTAAAAGCGACCAATGCGCTGCAAAAAAAAAGCGCTGCTCCTGCCTCGCCAGAGAAACCCGTTCTGGTTCATTTACAAAAACCAACTGTTCGTCTGGTAAAAGCACCTGCCTTCGCTGCGCGCGGGAAAAAAGTCACACTGGTGCTGCTTATGCTTATCACGATGACCGGCATAGGCATGGCTACGTCACTTTTGTCCGCGGGGTCGCACATGCATGGGAGTGCTGGCCTGCAGGCTACGACACGTCCTGTCGTTCAGCTGACGCAAAGTGTTGCGCGCACACCTGCTCCTACTCCTACACCTATCGCTCCTACGCCAACTGCTACAACGTCTTCTTATAGCGAACAAAACGTTCCGCGCCTGGCCGGAACGTATCAAGGAACGCTTACCGACACGTCTACCTTTCAGTACTCTCATATGGTAGTGGTTATTTCGCAAATGGCGGGACGCACGACTTTCAACGGTCAACTGACCCTCAATCGGATATTGGGAGGGATTTCTTCGTCCTTCACGGGTGTTGTGGATGGTAATAACGAATTTTCCTTCACTATCAGTGGACTGTCAGGGGGAAAGCCGCTCCATTTCTACGGCGTCGTGCAAGACGGCGCCTATCTGCACGGAAATTACTGCAGCAGCAGTACAGACTATTGTACCCAGAACTCGGGCTATTTCCTGGTTGGCCCGCGCTATTAGCGCTGCATGACTTCGCTCTTCAAACCCATAGTCGTTTCTGAACGCAAGGAAATGTCGGGCATCAGTGACCCGTTTTCCTGCTGGCTTGCCAGGCGACTACCCAGCGGCCTCCAGCGGAGAGTTGATATAGAATAGAGGCACACGCTTCTTCCGCTTCCTCCTCGCTTGGCGGGACGTTTCTCGTGAGACCGGCGGCCAAACTGGCCGCCGGTCTCACTGCCTGTCTGGTTCTGTCTTGGCATTGGTGATAAAATAGTGTGACGTACAAAGTTGAAGAGCTCGGCTAAGCGGGGTAGACTCATACGTCGCTCGAGGCCAATGCCTAATGCTGCGTTCGTTAAATCCGCCAATAACAAAAATATCGGAGAAAAACGACATAAACTGGCTCTAGAAGCCGATCAGTTTTGTTATCGCTTTTAACGAACGCAGCACTAAGCGCTCTTTCATAAAAGGGGCAGGGGAAGATTGCCTTATGTTTTATGACCATACAAAAATTTATGTGAAGGCTGGCGATGGCGGCAATGGCTCGCGACACTTCCGGCGTGAAAAATTTGCGCCTTTTGGCGGCCCGGATGGGGGGGATGGTGGTAGAGGTGGCAGCGTCTATTTTGAGGCTACAACGAATCTCAATACTCTCATTGATTATTGCTATCACCATCATTTTAAAGCGGGGGCCGGTGGTCCGGGCATACGCCAGAAAATGCATGGGGCCAAGGGTGAAGATATTGTTCTGGCTGTACCGTGTGGCACAATTGTGCGTGATGCGGATACGCATGCAATAATTGCGGACCTGGTAGAGGACAGGCAGCGCGTCATGGTCGCCCGCGGTGGAAGAGGAGGGCTTGGCAACACGCATTTCGCCACATCGACGCACCAGGCGCCTCAAGAGGCGCAGAAAGGCGAACCGGGCGAAGAACGCTGGGTCACGCTTGAGCTGCGCCTGATCGCAGATGTTGGACTCGTTGGCTACCCCAACGCTGGCAAATCTACGCTCCTCTCAGTGGTTACGGCTGCTCAGCCTAAAATCGCTGATTATCCCTTTACGACCCTGGCGCCAAATCTGGGGGTAGTGGCCGTTGGTCAGCCAGGCAGTAGAGATGAATTTAGCTTTGTGCTGGCCGATATACCCGGACTGATAGAAGGGGCTGCGCAGGGTATTGGCCTTGGCCATGAATTTTTACGGCATGTGCGCCGTACGCGCCTGCTCATCCATATGCTGGATGGCGCCTCATTTGAGCGAGACCCCTGGCAAGACTTTCTCACCATCAATCAGGAATTGCGCGAATACGATGAACAGCTGGCGGAGCGGCCCCAGGTCGTCGTTCTAAACAAAATGGACCTGCCCGAGGCGGAGGAGCGCTGGCCTGCCTTAAAAAAACGGGCCCAGGAGGCGGGTTATCCCGTTTTCGCTATTTCGGCTGCCGCCCACCAGGGAACTGCAGAGCTCATGCGCTATATCGCCAATCGCTTGGTGCAGATACGCCAGGAAGAGGCCGAGCGAGCAGCTACCCAGGTTAATGCGGATATGACGGGTCCGGTATTACGCCCTGTGCCGGACGATGCCTTTACGGTCAGCAAGGAAGATGGCGTATATGTCGTGCGTGGCAAACGCGTGGAGCGCATGGTCAATATGACCGATCAGGAGAATGAAGAGGGCATGGACCGTCTGCAGGTAAACCTGGCCAGACTGGGAGTTACGAAGGCCCTGGAAGAAGCTGGCGTCGAGGTAGGAGATATCGTGCGCTTTGGCAAGGTGGAACTGTACTGGGGCGAGTAGCTCCTTGCCTCTTGTATTTCAAGTGCTGCTGCTTTCGGCAGGGCGTGAGTTTGAATTATACAAGAGATGGAGTATATAATAGGATAGAAATGGTTTTATTGCACATGCAACTTTTGCGGAATATGCAGCAATCGAGCAGAATGCGAGAGACGCCAGGCACATGGGTGAAACACTAAACCTCCTTTTTCAGAGCCGCGGGGATGGCACCTTTGAATTGCAGGTAAAAGAGAACTGGTCAGGGCGTACCGTCAGCGGCAGCTTTGTTCCCCCTTACACAAGCAGGCAGCTGAATGCTCTGCAGAAGAAACTGAACATGCTAGATGGTAACGATAGCGATCTGCGGCAGATTGGGCAGCGCCTTTTTTTAGCACTATGTGGTTCTGAGATCCCCGGCACGAGTCGACGTGAGTTATCCGAGCAATCGGTGCAGGCTATGTTGCGAGCCGTCATTCAGCGCACCCTGCGGCGGCGCGGCACTGTTGCTTTGACCTTTAGCTTCGCCCCCGGCTGTGATGAATTTGTGCGCTATCCCTGGGAGCTCCTGTATAATGGGGAACATTTCCTGCTTGCTTCAGGCGTCTTTACTCTTACGCGGGTCCTTTTGCATTCAGAGGGGCCTGGCGGTTGTGAGCTGCCCGTTCATCCACCTCTGCGTTTGCTCTATATCAGTGCATCACCCAGTGATTGTGTGCCCCTGGAGACACAGCGTAGTTTTGAGGCTCTGGAGCAGGCGCTGGCTGAGCTGCTTGAAAAAGGCCAGATTTTTCTGGATAGAATAGAGCAGGTGACATTTGATGAGCTTGTCAGCTATCTGAGCGCACGTGGTGGGGCCGGAGTCCTTGATGATAGCGAGACCGTGCTGCCCTGTTACGTTGTGCATTTCGATGGACATGGGGCCTATGGGCGCCTGTGTCCCGATGAAGCCTGCGCACAGCTAAACGGTCCTGATATGCGCAAGTGCGCTATGTGTGATGCGTCACTGCTTAAGGTCAAGGCTCAAACCTACCTGTGTTTTTGTAATGATGCTGGCTGCAACAGGTATATTGATACCGAATCTCTGCGCGAACTGTTTATCAGTAGCGATGTGCGCCTGGCTGTTTTCTCAGCTTGTGATACCGCCACCTTGACCTGCGGAGATCTGCACCATCACCAGCGTGGTATCGCCTTTGACGCGACGCTGGCGACTGCGCTGGTGATGGCGCAGGTGCCTGCCGTGGTCGCTATGCCTTCTTCCTTGCAAGACGACCTGAGCCCCACCTTTATGTTCCATTTTTATGAGGCTCTGGGGCAGGGGCGTACATTGGAGGAAGCGCTTTCGCGTGCTCGTTCCGCCATGTTGCCCAAACATAATCACCACGGCTGGTTTATTCCGGTGCTCTATCGCCATGTGGGGGTGGGACAGGAGGGGCCTGTTGCGCTGCTGGCCGGTCGCGATGCACCGGAGGAACACGATCATCCTCTGGCCCACCTGGGCGCCGCACATACATTTGTTGGGCGCGAACAGGAACTGCGAGATTTGAGCGCACTTTTGCTTGCGGCTGCACGCGGCGAAGAACAAAATCAGGCCTCACAGGGTCAATTCAGGCTGCGTCACGGGACCCACCATATTGCTTTAAGCGGCCCGGCGGGAATCGGCAAGAGCGCACTGGCCTTCGAGGCTGTAAGGCGCAATCGCGAGTTGTTTTCTGGCGGCGTACTGGGTTTATCTCTGCAGGGTGACAAGGTATTTAGCGAGGCATTGATTGATATCGCGCATCAACTGCATATCGCGACGAAGGCGATTCACCCCGCTGATGTAAGTTATCACCAGGAGGTCGTGCTGAATGTCCTGCGCGCGCGCGCTAGCCGGGAACTGCCGTGTTTACTGCTCCTGGATAACTTCGAAGAAGTAAAGGATCACGTACAAATGGAACTCTGGCAGCGCTTTCTCTCAGCGCTGCCAGAGGCGGTGGTTGTGCTTGTCTCTTCGCGTTCTAATCCTGCCAGTATCACCGTACTGGAAGGTGCGTCCAGCCGCTGGTTCGAATTTGGCGTTGGCAAAATGACCGATGCGGACCTGTTGAAACTTTTCACCGACCTGGCCGCAGAAAGTGGCCTGGATCAGCGTATTCATCTTGATGACCCTCAGCAGCAGGACATTTTACGTGAGATCTGTACGTTACTGGATGGCTATCCCCTGGGAGCGGAACTGATTTTTGGAGCGGCGCGTGTAATTGAAGGCAGAGTCTATACGCCCGAGGCGGCGACCCGCTCCCTGGCGGAAGTGCGTGACGAACTGCGTGAGACGCAGCTCGCGGGCATTTCGGCCGTGCTTGATGTTGCGTATCGACGCTTGTCCCCGCTAGCCCGTTTACTGCTTTCATATCTCGCGGCCTTTAAGCTGCCTTTTAGTCGTGAGCAGATCAGCATGCTTGTTGCCTGCGAAAAAATGGCCTCAACTCATGACCTGGTGCGCCTGGAACGTCCGTATGGGGAAGCTGATTCCGCCGGGACGGTCGTATCTACGCATGATGAAGGTGCCGTCCCGGCGGAACTGGTGCAAAACTGGCGGGCCGCGCGCGATGAACTTGTCCAGGCATCTTTTATCCAGTTTGATGGTCGTGTATATACCATTCATCCCCAGGTGCGTAACTTCGCTCTCCTGTATTTACCACTGCAGGAGCGCCGCCGTGTGCACCGTGTAATCGCGGCCTATTATGGCAATCAGCCGCAGCCAAGTCCTGAAGAATGGCTTGTTGCGTACGAGCACCTGGAGGGCGCCGGGGAGCCGCAGGACCTGCAGGAAGCCGTGCGCCTGGCCGTGCGAGCCTCGTGGGCCATGGGCGGGCGCGGGCATGCGCTGGCTCTCCTGAATATGTTGCGCCGGGCGGAGGTACATGCGCTGCGCCTGGGAGATAAGACCGGTGAGGGGGAGATACAGTGTTGTCTTGGAGCTATCCTGCGCCAGCTCGGTCAATATGCCGTCGCGATAGGCTGCCTGACTCGCAGCCTGGCACTACATCGCGAGCAAAACGAGCGTGACGAGGCTGGGTGGGCACTTTATGAGCTGGCCATGCTCTGCCGCGAAGAAGGCCAGTTCAAGCAGGCCGGTGAATATGCCCAGGAGGCTATTCATCTTTTTCGCGAGTCCGGCGACGCAAAAGGTGAGGCCTGGATGCAGATGGTCATCGGTGAAGTGAGCCGTGGCTATGGGCGCTACTATGAGGCCCTGGGCCATTTTAACGTCGCCCTTAACAGCTTTCGCGGCCAGCACAGTGACGAGGGATGTGCGTGGACACTACGCGACCGTGGCACGATAAATGAAGCCCTGGGTAAATACAATGAGGCCCTGACTGACTACGAGGAGGCCCTGCGCCTCTTTAACGCGCTCGGATTGCGGGCAGGCCAGGCCTGGGTTCTGGCCGATCAGGGAGTGGTCTTTAGCGACCAGGGCAGGCTTGATAGCGCGGAGCGGGCATGCGCTGATGCCATTACTATTTTCCGCGAGCAGAATATTCGCCGGGGTGAGGCCTGGTCCCTGCGCGCCATGGGGGATATTGCCCGTGAGCGCCGCGATTTTAGTTCTGCGCGCGGCTCTTATGCGGAGGCGCAGGCGATTTTCAGCGACCTGGGTGACCGGGTTGACCAGGCGCGTGTGCTGAACGCGCTCGGGGCTATTGCCTTTGACGAAAATGACCACCTGGAGGCCCACGAGTCTTATGAACAGTCCCATGTCATCGGGCAGGAGCAGGGGGCGCGTCAGATTGAGGGTCGGGCTCTGCGGGGCCTTGGCGATGTCTATCGCGCGCAGCATCGCTATAGCGATGCTGCGCGTTATTATCAGCGGGCCGCTGACATCGCTGTCGAGCTGGATACGCCGGCCGAGCGCTGCGCGGTTCTACGTCGTCAGGGAGTACTCGCTCAACTACAGCGCCAGTATAGCCCGGCACTTGACTACTGGATCCATGCACTGGCGCTTGATCAGCGCCTGGGGCATCCCGCGCGCAAGTATCTGCAGGAGACCGTGGACGCGCTCGTGGCGGAGCAGCGGCTGGAAGATGCCTACGCGCAGTGTTGCCGCAAGTATGGCCTGGACTAATACTTTACCTGTCAACGCCTCATTGTTATAGCGAGCGTATAACCGGGCGCGCAACAAGCAAATAGAGCGAGTAGAGCCCGACAATGGAGGCGCAAAGCAACACGGTCAGGGGACCACCCAGCAGAGCGATTAATGGTAAGCAGACCCAGACAGGGCATCACTATTGTCCTTTATGTGAGGATAAACCGAGCAGGCGCGTGAGCCAGTTGTGCTGTGGCTGGGCGTCCGCGGCATAAGAGGGCAGTGTTTTGATGATGTTGTTGGAGCCCACCGCTGCTATATTTGAGCTATTGCTGTGCAGGGGAGACGTCATTTGCTTCTCTTCGTCGTCATCGTCGTCGTAATTAACCGACCCTGACCTGGGCCAGCTGCCCATGCCGTCTGCCGTCTCCTCGCTGCGGATTGGCTCATGGGGATTGGGCAGGTCGGCGGGAGCGAGGTTGCCCGCAATCATTGGCGGCTGGCGCATGATCTGGTCGCGTCTCAAAGGTTGTGTTTCCTGTTTTTCCAGGGCGATGCGGTTTTCAACCTCTGCCAGGAGACGGGCGATCTCAGGGCGGAAGGCGCGATTTTTCTCGGGAATGCGCGTCCATTGTACCAGGGCGGCGGGGAAATAGCCTGCCCTGTAACAATAGAGGCCCAGCATCGCGCGGGCATCAAAGATATTCATGCGCTGCCAGAGAGCCAGCTCCTCGGCCGGGGTTTCGATGACATCTTCGCTTGCCTCGATGATTTCTACGCGATGGTAGAGGTTCATACCGAATAAACGATAGGGAAAGCCATAGTACAGGGCCAGCCGTCGGCGGCGTGTGCGTTCGGCGGGATGTTTACCGACGAAATAGCGGCGCGTCCAGGAGCCGCTTGACCAGAGGAGCCAGGCCAGTATCAGCACCAGGATACGGCCCAGGTAGCGCTCCCAGGTTTCTGGCGCCAGGCCAACCATGACGCCCAGGACCGCGAAACATGCTCCAAGCGCCCATGCGCCATAGACCAGGCGGCGCCGATTCCAGCCAATCAGGTCAAAATGGTGGTGGAGGGGCGTGGCGAGAAATGGCAGCGGGAACTCGGTGTGTGGAACGTCTTTGTCACGGGTTGAGGCGAAGCGTAATATTTGTAAGTGGTGGCGGAAGACGCGGCGAGTCAGCACCCGGCTCTGGAGAAGCGCCGAAAGGCCTTCCAGCACAAATGCCGCGCCAATCATCGGCAGCAGGCTCTCCTGGCGCGAAAATAGCGATCATAGCCAGAATGCCGCCCAGGCCCAGCGCGCCGCTGTCGCCCATGTAAATCTTCGCCTGCCGCTTCGAACTACCGCGCCGCGCGGCCCAGGAAGAGGGCCAGTTCCATGGCAGGTAGCCAAGCGTACTGGCGGCGCACAGCAGGGACATAACCTCTAAGACGATCCCTTCCGGATTAGCCAGGTTGCCCGTAATGATAATGCCAAAGGCGATTGCTGCACTAAAGACAAGCCCTCCCGCTAAACCGTCGAGTCCATCGCTAAAATCGACGGAGAGTGCGGTAAAGCTGCTAATGACGCAGGTGATCAGGACAATCAATAGCAGCCAGACAAAATATGCCAGGTGGCCGAACTGGACCGTGGCCAGGCAGTAAGAGGTCTGGGCTTTCTGAAGGTGCAGCGTAGGGCATAGCAAAGGTCCAATAAGCGGCAGGTCGGTAAAGGGAGTGTAGGGCTGTTTGCCGCTATCCAGCAGGAAGAAATAGAGTAATCCGGCTATAATTGAAACAATGATCAGGCCGGCAAATTTTGCGCGCTCTGAAAGGCCCTCTTTACTGAAGACCTTAAACCAGTCATCGATAAAACCTACGCAGGTATAGCCCAGGGTGGCTCCCAGGCCGATCAGTAGAAGTGTCCATTGGGGCTGGTTGAATTTCAGGAGGAAACCGGCCGCCAGGCCAGTTGCGCCAAGGGCGAGCATAAGCGCCGGGCCGCCGACTAAGGGGAGTTCTATCGTCTTTATTTCGCGTCCACTGGCCGGCAGGTCAGAACGATGGAGGCCAGGCTGGAGATCTGCACGATGAAGACCTGGTTTGAATTCACCGCTGCGAAAACGCGGAAACAGCGTTTTCGCAACATAGCACAGCACGACGCTGAGTGCTGCACATGTTATAAAGATGAGTAACAACTCAAGTGGAACCATATTCACTCCCAAAGACAAAAGATCGGCCAGGACTCCTCACATGTTGAAACGTGGTATACGTACAGGCAGTAACGAACCTGCATTACCTGTGACCCACTATGGACGTTCTGTTTGCTGCCAGGCATGCTCATACAGTGTGATTTCCTACTTTACGTAATTCGTCGCGCGCTACACGTCGATCATCCCACGGTATCTTCTCTCTTCCAATGATAATGCTCTGCTCGTGCCCCTTGCCCGCCAGTAAAACTGTATCGCCAGCCTGTGCCCGCGCGAATGCTGCAGCGATGGCCTGGGTACGGTCCGCCATACACAAGAAATCGCGTCCCTCGCGTTTGCCGCTGGACGTTGCGCCCGCGGCGATCTCCTGTAATATCTGTTCGCGCGCTTCTTCACGAGGGTCCTCATCAGTAATAACGAAAAAATCGGTCATGTGGGCGGCAATCTGGCCCATAATAGGACGTTTCTGTATATCGCGTTCACCGGCCGAGCCAAAGACCAGCATCAATTTCCCTGCCGTCAATGGGCGCAGGGTGGCAAGCACCTTGGCCAGACTATCGGGGGTATGGGCATAATCGACAATGACCGTAAATGGCTGACCCGCGGCGATATTTTCCATTCTGCCTGTGACGCCGCTCACTTTCGCCAGGCCACCCGCGATATCTTCTGGCCTCACGCCCTGGCTATATGCTGTGGCGATCGCCGCCAGACAGTTGCTGACGTTAAATCTTCCCACCAGTTGTGTTTCCACCTGCATCTCGCAGTCGGGTAGCAGCACGCGAAAACGCGTGCTGTGGGCATTCAGCTGGAGGTCAAGCGCGCGTACCTCACAGGCGTGATCGATGCCATAGGCGAGAACAGGCACGCGGCAATAGGGTTTCAGGACCTCATAGCTCACATCATCGCAATTCAGGATTGCCACAGGGCGGCTGCCTGTACCTTTCTGCCGCTCGGGGTCCAGCATCTCGCAGAGCCGGGCCTTTGCCCTGCGATAATTCTCGATTGTTTTGTGAAAGTCCAGGTGCTCATGCGTGATGTTGGTAACGACTCCAACATCAAAAGCGCAGCCCCGCACGCGCTGCAACTCCAGGCCGTGTGAGGTCGCCTCGATCACGGCGGTAGTAACTCCTGCGTCCAGCATACGGCGGAGAAACTGCTGCACCTCTAACGCTTCAAGTGTGCTCTGGCGCGTGGCATTTTCCCACTCCTGCCCCGAGATTTTGAAGTTGGCCGTCGTCATTAAACCGCTCGATCTGCCTGCGGTTTCAAAAATAGTGCTGATCAGGTTGCTAGTGGTCGTCTTGCCGTCGGTACCTGTAACCCCGATGGTGCAGAGATGGCTGGCTGGATAGGCATAAAAAGCGCATGCCAGGTTGGCCAGGGCGACCCGTACGTCCTTCACTACTATATAAGGTAATGCCGTCTCTTGCTGATCCAGAGGTTCTCCCAGGGCCACGCGAGCCCCCCTGCGAGCGGCATCGTCCAGGTGGCGGCGTCCATCAGTGTGGGTGCCCGGCACCGCGATAAATAAACCACCCGCCAGTACCTGCCTTAAATCATAGGCCAGGGATGTTATTTCGATCGCGGGATCGAGAGATCTCCGCCCAAACTCGCTCTCTGGCAGCACTGTCAAAGGTGGTTCTTCTAATGACGCCAATAAATTGTGTAATTGCATAACAACTCTTTAATAAAAAATAGTTCGCGTACGGTGGTAGGGCTGCATTGCGGCGGACTGTTGACCCAGCAACCATAGGCGTAAATCTATCTCGGCCGCCGTAAGCGCATGGCCCTGGCGCGCCAATTCACGTCGCAGCAGCTCACAAGCCCAGACTGTAGCCGCGCGAATCTCTACCTCTTCCGCGCTGCCAGCCTCTAAGGGCAGCTGCTTAGCGATGCGCTCCGCCAGCAGCGGGTGATACGCCAGCACGCCGCAGTGACGCAGTACTTGCGGCAGCTTATAGTCAGCAAAAGCGGTAAGCTGGTCAAGATCTGCAAATGCTCCCCAGGAGCTGCCAGCAAAGGCTGTATGCAGGTCGGCGACGCAAATCTGCGCGCGTTTGAAGAAGCGCACGTTGCGTTTGCGATACAACGCGACATCATGAAATGATGGGAAAGCCTTAGCCAGCAAAAGCGCCAGCCTGACGGCGCTCCTGCTCGCCTCTTCAATTACATGAACAAAGTGACCATCGTATCTTTCTAACAGCACGCGACCAACTTCACGCACAATTTGCAGGCGCTGCTCAAAAAGTGGGATAGTCTGTTGACCGCGGAAAATCTGCGCAAGCGTCTCTGCGCTCATATTGTTGAGGTAGGCGGCATCCCAGAGGGGGAAATCCTCTTCTACCGCTCGTTTGAGGGATGCCGCCTCTGCCATATAGCCATTCAGGTTTTCACCGCCATACGTAATGCTCCAGCGCGGCTGATCTTTTTCCGCCCAAAAGCAAAAATTCATGGCGTCAAGGGCCAAAATCCAGTTGGCGCTGCGTTCAGTGCCATCGTAGAAATGATACTGGTCGTACCAGGATGGAGTAGAGCCTGCCTTGCCTTGTTGCAGCCACTGCTGAGCCAGAAGCCCCAGTCGTTCGAAGTCGATCCAGACATATTCGCCTTCCTCAACCACATGGCGCGTACTGCTCAATACCCCCAACATATCGTCCTGGGACAGGCAGAAAGGATCTTCATCCTCGAAATCATTTGTTAGCAGGACCTCTGCCATACGATGTCGCCCCTCATGTTTTAGTTCCTACCGATTGTACAGACATTCATAGTAATAGTCAATGCGCCGCCATCCACCAATCACATGAATATAGGTGTATCACCTGCCTTTTTTATAATACCGCTTACTTAAAGTATTAGGAACCAGGCATTTTTCTGTAGCCTGTTATGATTAGTGTTAGAGCTCGATCCATGTTCTTGACGAGGTTAGCACCTTCATGTTATTCTTCTTTAGACTTAGGAGAATACCGTGGCGAGTCTTCTAAGCCATACAATGCGTACCCTCTGCTCCTGCCGTTCTGCAGAGTGGACTATACTATAGGTACTTGCATGAGTGAAATCACCGCTCCGCATGCCGATATCAAAGAGGCAGCTGCTCGTATCATTGAGGCTGCGCACGCAGACGGCTTTCCCCTGCGCCTTCTTGGCGGTCTGGCGATTTACTTTCAATGCCCCGAAAGTATCACGTGTGCTCTAACCAGTGGTAATAGACCGGCCCGAGAAGGGAGGTGTTCTGATAGTATCTCCTGTCCACAGGAATGGCAGCTCTGCGCAATGACTTGTATCTCAGCATGTATTTCGTCCACATCATCAAATGATGACGATCCTATCCCGCAAATTTTCCGGACTTACAATTAGGAGGTGTACCTTGGCATCATCCAACCGCTCAACCAGAGAGGAGCTGATCACTCAGGACATCAAGCGCCTGCATGGTCTTGGCTACGCCCAGGAGCTTTTCCGCGCCATGGGCGGCTTCTCCAACTTCGCCATTTCCTTCACTATCATCTCTATTCTGAGTGGATGTGTTACACTCTTTTACCTGATTCCGTCGACCGCAGGCTTTGCTGCCGCCTCAATCGGCTGGCCGCTGGTCACCGTCTTCGTGGTCATCGTTGCCCTGGGCATGGCCGAGCTGGCGTCGGCCTATCCGACAGCGGGCGGCCTCTACTACTGGGCCTCCAAGCTTGGTTTTGGTGGGCGTGGTGGGCCCGCCTGGGGCTGGTATACTGGCTGGTTCAACCTGATTGGCCAGGTGGCTGTAACTGCAGGAATCGTTTATGGCTCTGCCGTTACCCTTGACGTGTTGCTGCATGCCTGGTTCCCCTCCGTTCCAGCAACGCCCGGCAGTGTCGTTAGCATTGACCCTGCAACGCAATGGATGACCTTATTGATCTACGCCATCATCCTGGCTGTGGTTGCTATGCTCAATATATTTGGCGTGCGCTTAGTGGCCTTTCTGAATGATGTCAGTGTCTGGTGGCACATTGCTGGCGTGCTCCTGATTGTCGTCGGTGTAGTAGGTGCCACGATTATCAGCTTGCAGTTCAATCCTGGCGCTGGTGGAGTGGCGCCCGCCGCACGGGTGACGGGTTCTGCTGTTCACGGGCTTACTAGTGGCAGTACGCTTTTCTCGGTCAATTCAGTTTTCAACCTGACCGGCTTCCCGATCTGGTACGCATTCCTCTTGAGTCTGCTGCTGGCGCAGTATACCTATACAGGCTATGATGCCTCAGCTCATATGACCGAGGAGACGATCGGAGCGGAAACGCGAGCTCCGTGGGGTGTGGTCATGTCGGTGGTGGTTTCCGCCGTTGCCGGCTATGCTCTGCTGATGGGCCTGTTAGCGGCTGCTCCCGACCTGGCTGCGTCTTATAGCTTTGTCAATCCAGTGCTGTACATACTGGAAAGCCGACTTAGTTTTGTCCTGGGAACCCTCTTGTTCGCCGTGATATTTGTTGCGCAGTTCTTCTGCGGCATGTCCTCGATCACGTCGAACTCGCGTATGATCTATGCCTTCTCCCGTGACGGCGCTGTGCCAGGGCACAATCTATGGCATAGTCTCAATAGGGGCCGCACACCGCGTAATGCCATCCTCCTGTCGGCCGTGTGTGCCTTTATCCTGGCTGTCCCTTCAGTGGTGGACTTTGTGGCCTACGTGGCAGTTACTTCTATCGCCACCATTTGCCTCTATATCGCATATGTGCTGCCGGTTTTCCTGCGCCAGTTTTCAACGGACTTCAAGTCTGGCCCCTGGCATCTGGGAAGTTGGAGCAGGCCAATTGGCTGGATCGCTGTGATATGGGTGGTCTTCATCTCGGTGCTGTTTCTGTTGCCTACGGCCACACCCATTACAGTGACTAACTTCAACTACACACTTGTGTTAGTACCGGGTTTGTTCGTGATTATAACGGTCTGGTGGTTCGCCAGCGCCCGCCATTGGTTCAAGGGACCGGTTATTCAGGGCTCCGCTGCCGAGCTGAGCGCCATTGAGGAGAGCGTCGGCGAGACCCATCACGCCGATGTCGAAGGCGCGGCTAGCAGCTAACAGCCGACCACTTCCCGCATTAAACGGGGAGGGCAGGATACCAGGCGTAGGTATCCTGCCCTCCCCGTTTGGTTGCTTGTTTTAGGAGCGCTCTGCGCAGGTGCGAGCGAAGAACCGTGTAATCAGTTTGCGGAGGCGGGGAAATTGCTGGGCATCGCTCATCAACTTGACAACGATTGTCATGACTTGTATGATTTACTACAAGCTTACACCTTTGCTCCAGAACCAGCATTAATTTCAAAAAGTAGGAAAACTGACCTGGTACGTAATAAGAAGACACTACCTGTAGTACTTGCGGCTGACTGAGGTGCTATTTTTCAACAAGATGCCAGGGTAGTTGACCAGGAGATAGAAGGGAATCTGAAGGTGCTTAAAAAAGGAATTACTGCGACCTGGGGAATTTGCCTGCTGTAGCGCGAGCGTGCACGCGAGTGTTTGCAGGAAATGGAGGCTCGACGGTCTATTGCCCTTTTACTTGGAGCGCTGTTGGGACTATTAAAAAATCCATAGGTGGATGCCCTCTATTACTAGCATTTTGCGGGATTTGCGGGAAGAGATAGTATGAGACATATCTACTGGGTCCGTTCCCGGCAAGGACGCCTGCTTGTTATTTTGCTGGCTGTGCTTGTGTATTTTTGCTTGCTGGCCCTGGATGCTTTAAATCTCTTCCCCCCTGATTATGTTGCAAATGATGGTTCTAGCTGGCTCGCGTGGACGCAATTTGGCTTTTCTGCTTTTGTATCCCTTATGTTGCTCGCTGTAGGTGTCCTTGTCTGGCTCTATGCGCGTAACCGGCGCGTGGCGATCTTGCTTTTCCTCTTTTGTTTGTCTATGATGGTCGCTATTGAGTTGATAACGGCTTCCTCGCAGGATAAGCCTCCTCCTCTATTATTATATAGCATTGGAACTATTGCCGGTGCTCTGGCGATATATTCGTTCGCGCTTCTCGTCCTGGTATTTCCTAAAAATCATTTATCTTCCGTTTTCTCATCGTATAAAGCAGGAGTAGAGGGAAGTTCCCAGTCAGCCCGGCAGGAACGCTACATTCTTCTATTACGTGGGTACCTGGCGGCATTGACTCTTTTGGCCTTTGCCTCTGTACTTTATTACGTCTTGTCTCCTTATATTATTTCAAATATAGCAATAATCACACTTAGTAACCTTGAAAACGTATTTGTAGTTCTCGCTCTCAGTGGCGGTCTGGCGGCAATAATTATCACCTATCGTCAATCTTCTTCGCGGCGTGAGCGCCAGCAGCTACTGCTTTTTGTAGGTGGGGTCATACTTGCGATTGCCCCTTTTCTCTTTCTGACTGTAATACCTGATATGTTAGAAGGAGTATTTCCATTTGCCGTTGATCCTCAAATAAGCACCCTTACCCTGGCTCTGTTACCCCTGGTCCTGGGCTACAGCATCCTGCGTTACCAGTTTCTCGTCTTCGACAGGCATATTCGTGTCGCGGTCGCCTGGATAGTAGGGGTCGTGGGCCTGGTCGTTCTGGCATACATCGTCGTTACTGTGAGCAGCCTGCTCTTTGCCAGTAACCTCCTGGCCAGTACAATTCTCGCAGTTGTGTTGATGGGCCTGCTGGCTCCCTGGACTTGGTGGTATGCCAGGACGGTTAGCGAGAAGATTTTCTTCAGCGAGATCCGTCACTTTCGCCGCCAGCTTGATCTCTCTACCGATATGCTGGCGGGTGAAACGCTTGACCTCAACGCAGCGGCCCGCCTACTTACCCTGGCGGTGATCGACGCTTTTGCGACGCAGGAAGTGTGCCTGTACGTTTTGGATGAGGATACTGGTAATTACCGCCTGTTGCCGCTCTTAAAGGAGCATGAGCCCGGTGATATTGTCCGTCGCTCCCTCGCCCGGCGCTTATACCACGTGAACAACGAAGAACAGTACAATAATGCGGAGGCGTTGAGCGCGGACGCGACCATTATTCAGCGCATGCACTCGGCTACACGTCCGCTGTCACTGAGCGAGGCTTCGGAGGAGGCCCTGCCGACCGGCCTGGCGCGCTATCTCGCCACAGTGTCGGCCCCTTTTAGCGGTCTCGAACCTATTCTGGCCCCCGTGCGGGTGCAGGGCAAGCTGATCGCTGTGCTGGCCCTGGGCGAACGAGGGGACGGCCAGCAGTATGCCGGCCCCGATTTTGAGGCCCTTTCCCTGCTTTTCGCGCGTTTTTCACCGCTGTTGGAGACTGCCCGCTTATATGAGCGGGCAAACCGCCACACAGCAATTCTGAACACCCTCTATGGCGCCGGCACGCTGGACCTCTCATCCTTGTCCAGTGTCGACGAGGTGGCCAGCGCCTATTGTAAAATCGCGGCGGAGGCAGTCATGGCCGGCGCCGCGGTCTGGCTATACGGCAAAGATAACCGGCTGCGTTGTGTAACACTGCAAGGTACGGGCCCGCAACTGGCGTGCGAGGACAACCTGCTGCTTGCTCACATACAGGATTGGACCCCCAGGTTTTGTGAAGGTGAAAGTGTACATCCGAGGGAGCATAAAGAGGCGCGGGGGCCTGCGCAGACTGAGCAGCTCCCCTGTTTCCCTTATGCCTGGCTGCCCCTGCAGAAGGGCCAGCAGAAGATAGGCATACTTGTACTCACCTATTCTCGCCCTCACCTCTTCTCGCACGAGGAGAAGCGGGTGCTTGAGATGTTTGCCGTCCAGTGCGCCGATGCCCTGGAGAACACACGTATGACGATAGCCCTGCGCGCCGCCTACGCCCGCCAGCAAGAGCTGGACCAGCTGAAAGATCAATTCATCGCGACAGCCTCGCACGAGCTGCGTACCCCGCTCACGGCTGTGCAGGGGTATATCGAACTCCTCGCCGCCTATGATGAAGACCTCGCGCCTGAAGCTCGTGCGGACTTTATCGCTAAGGCCAATCGCGGCTGCGACGAATTGAACCTGATGGTCGGCAATATCATGGATGCCAGCCACGTGCAGATAGACGCCGAGAACGTCCAGCTCAGCCAGCTTTCTCTCCCCGAGTCGGTACGGCATGTGCTGGAGATTCTTGAGGCGATCACCCAGCATGAAAAGCGGGTGATCGCGGTCGACATTCCCGCTGATATGTGTGTCATGGCTGACCAGATGCGCCTGCGCCGGGTGCTGCTAAACCTGGTAAGTAATGCGTTGAAGTATTCACCTCCTGGCAGCCCCATCGAAATAAGCGCTGATGGAGATGACCGTCAGACCACTCTACGTGTGCGGGACTATGGCGCGGGTGTGCCATTAGAGGATCAAGAGCGTCTCTTTGAACGTTTTGTGCGCCTCGAGCGCGACATCAATAGCACTGTGCGCGGAGCCGGCCTGGGACTCTACATCAGCAAGCAGCTCATCGAAGCCATGCATGGTCAGATCGGGCTTGTGAGCAGTGGTGTGTCCCATGAAGGCAGCACCTTCTTCTTCACCATGCGGCGTTCTCCTACGGCCCAGGATGCAGCCAGCAGCGGCGGCAGACAACACGCATTGTAGCTTTGCCATCACGTCAGTCCTGGTCTCGCGCAGGCATGCTTTCATACCTCATTTCTTTCCCTCGCGAAGTAGCCTCGCTGCCCCCTCATAGCCATAGTCGTTCATCGGCTCCCTTTTGGCGCTAGTCTCGGCTCCCCTTGCCCGCCGCCAAAAGGGAGCTGAGCCCAGCACCAGGATGAGCAAGCAAATATAAAACCTGTAGGGGTGAAAATACCCGGCCGGCGTTTAAGAAACGTCTCTTACATGTTAACGAGTAGATGATATGTAAAAAGACCATTTTCTTTGTGGGAGAAAAAGATTGACACTTGCGCATCGAGAATCCCTGAACGTTACTCCACGTCAGCTTGAAGTGCTTGCATTTCTAGCACGCCGCGACCACTGGTCTGTAGGAGAGGTTGCCAATGCTCTCCAGGTGAGCTCGGCAGCTGCTACCAAAGCAATTGTCCGCCTTGAACGTAAGGGTCTCGTCACGCGGGCTATTGACCTGATGGATCGCCGTTGTGTCAATGTAAGCGTAACTCGCGCTGGCGCGGATGCCATACGACAGCTATCTCGCTAGAGGCTTACTATGCAGATCCACTTGAGCAGTTATTAGCAGGCCCGTATGTCAGATACGGGCCTGGAACTGCCCGGTCATTTTTATGAAGTCTTGACATAGCCTCTATCGCGGGCGTACTGCCAGAGCGACTGCTGGAGCTGACGACGCGCCCGTGAGATGCGGCTCATGACGGTGCCGATCGGTATCTCCAGGGCCTCGGCGATCTCCTTGTAGGATAATCCCTCGATATCTGCCAGGATAACCGCCATGCGGAAGTTGGGCGGTAAATCGTTGAGGGCCCTGTACACATCCTCGTCAAGGTACTGGCCCAGGACCTGGTCCTCAGCGCCAGTACTCAGTTCCTGCCCGCTCAGATCTTTGATGCGATTATAGAGATAGAAGTCTTCCCCTTCCGGCAGTGACATGGTTGTGGGATGGGTCGCCTGTTTGCGGTAGCGGTTGATCGCGGATGTATTTAAAATTCGGAACAGCCAGGCGCGCAAATTCGTCCCTCGCTGATAGGTATGAGCAAAGCGAAAAGCTTTGAGCATCGTCTCCTGAACCAGGTCTTCGGCCTCTTGCGGGTTATTTGTCATGCGGCGCGCCGTGCGATATAGGCTGTCTAATTGGGCAAGTACCCCTGCCTCAAAATCTTCTGGTATATTGGTGGTCTCCCCCCCGTTTGTCTGCTGTTCCTGTTCTAATCCTGGCTTTGGCTGTTCCGACATGCATAGCTCCTCTATCAGCTGATCGTACTTTCCAAAGGAAAGTCTTATAGCAGTATATCCTAATGGCAACGGGAATGAAAGTCCCTGCGTTTATGTTAGAATAGGCAGATACAAAAATTGGACGAGCCAGCGCAAGAGGAGACGTATAATGGATAGTTGTTTGAACTGTTATGAGACTGTTGCTCGTCTTCATCTCTATATTGACCGGGAACTCAGCGTTGAGGAAGTCGCTATAGTGCAGCAGCATCTCTCTGACTGCCCGGACTGCGAATGCCGTTTTCATTTCGATGCAAGTTTAAAGCGGCTTATCCACGAGCGCTGTACGATTGAAAGAGCACCAGCACATTTACGCGAGTTGGTAATGCGCCTGGCTCACGTTCCTGTAGGGACGCCAATCAAAATGGATCTCGCAATAGAGAGGGAGATCAGGGCCGACTTTAAAAATATCCAGGACAGCGAGGCGAGCAGAGGATAGAGCTGTTCCAGGCATGTTTGCCTCATATACCCAGGGCATGGAGCAGAGAGAATTTGAGTTGGGCCAGAAGCAGCAGCTCGGCGACGCCGAGGACAAGGACGAGACTGAAAAGCGGTAAGAGCTGCTGTAAGACATCAAACACCTGTTGCCGTTTGCTGATGGTGAGAACGACGATCAGGTTGAAGCTACTTATAACCACGAGTAACCCCAGCGAGGTCAGGAGCGCGATTGGATACAGGGCGAGACCACTTTGTGAAGCGACGGCTAGAAAGCCGAGGACAAGCCCGGGTATGAGCAGGAGAAAGGCGGTCCAGGAAGCGACACTGCGCTCCTGGCTGGCGCTTCGCCAGAGTAGATAATTTACGGGCGGCAGCGCCAGGACGGCCAGAGCCAGGCCCGTGGCAAGGCCGCTAGCGAGCCGTAACAGGTTGTCTGGCTGGTAGAGATGCGCGAGGCCAAGGTCGAGCAGGAACGAGTTGAAACCGTCCACCGCCATTGCCGCCACCCCTCCCAGCAGAACAAGCGTGATAGGCCATGGAGGCAGTCGCTGCGCTCGCCCACGGCCGCTGGCATACAGGGTTAAGAGGGTGATGATAAAACCCAGGTAGATGCCCGTATTGCGCGCGCACAGAGGCAGGCGCTCACCGCCCGGGTAGAACGAATGCGTCGGCAGCTGGGCACAGATGCCGCTGTCGAGCCAGCGCAAGAGCTCAAGTATAGACACTGTTCCCCCTCTTTAGAAAGTGGCGCCCAGATTGAAAAAGTGATCAAAGGAGGGGAGGAGGTTGAAGAAGATAATACCTCCTGCCAGCATCATGATTATTCCCGTCCCCACCTCGATCTTACCCAGGTGAGGTTTTAACCACTTGAGCGCCTTGCTCAATTGATCCAGCCCCAGGCCCACCAGCAGAAAAGGAATGCCCAGCCCCAGTGAGTAGCAGAGGAGCAGCATGACTCCCTCGCGCAGGGTGGCCGCATTGGCCGCCAGCCCTAAAATAGGCCCCAGAATGAGGCCCACACATGGTGTCCAGCCCATGGCAAAAACGACCCCAAACACCAGCGAGGCGGAATAACTGGGGCGACCGGGATGAAATTCAAAACGCTTCTGCCAGTAAAGAATGGGGAGCTTGAATATACCGGTCAGGTGCAGGCCAATAACGACCAGCAGGATACCACCTATCTGGCGCAGTAGAATCTGGTACGCGTGCAGGAAGCTGCCTATGGTGCTGGCGGTAGCCCCCAGGGCTATAAAGGCCAGGGTAAAACCGACGACGAACATCAGTGAGTGCAGAAATGTGTTCAGGCGTGCCGTGCGCTCCTGCTGCCTCTCCTCCTCTGTCGCCTGGTAAATACTGTGCCCTACCAGCTGCGCGATATAAATAGGCACCAGCGGCAGAATGCAGGGCGAGAGAAACGAGGCCAGGCCCGCGAGAAATGCCACCCCGAAACTAATTTGTACTGAATCCATACGCTGTTTTCTATCTGTTTTAGTCCAACGCCCTTGCGTTTGTTGCATAGTATAACGCGTCCGGCTGCAGCACACAAGGGTTTGCGGAAATTGCTGCAGCCGTTTTAGCCGGAACGCGTATGCTGGAAGAAGCTCTTCCAGAAAGGATGGCGTCGCATCCGCTTCTTGCGCATGCGCCGTTTTGCTGCAGGCACTGCCGGACCCGCTCCTGGTGAGGATAGTGGCAGGTGAGACGAGAACCCTGCTTCGCTGCCGGGGATCTGAGTTATTTGTAAATCTACGGATAAAGGGCGGCGCTGCAGCGTAAATACGCGTGGACGCTTCGCTGTGAGTATGACGGTTTTTGCGCGCGCAAAGCTGCTGGGCGCCGAGAAAGCCGCCGTTGCTGCGGTGCTGGAGGGGAGGCTGGCGGGCGCGGGCGCATACAGGGCGTGTAGCTCCCGTGCCATTAGCCTGGCCTGCTCAAAGCGCTCAGCACGATCGCGCGCCATGGCCTGCAGGATAATGCGCTCTAATTCGGGAGAGATTATGGATTTGTAGGCGCGGGGCGTCTGGGGCGCGCCGGTAATAATTTCCCGCGTAATCTCTGCCAGGTTGCGACCTGTAAACGGCCGCTGGCCGCTGACCATTTCGTAGAGTACGACGCCAAGCGCGTAGATGTCACTGCGATTATCCAGGGAATACCCCCAGATCTGTTCAGGGGATGCATAATAAATGCTGCCGACGAGGGTTTTGGCGACAGTAATCCTCTGCAGCCCGCTCACCCGGGCCAGGCCAAAATCCATGACCTTCATCCTGCCCCAGCGATCGAGCATCAGGTTCTCGGGCTTTATATCGCGGTGAATGACATTCAGTTCGCTGTAGGCCGAATTGAGCGCCTCTGCGATTTGTGCCGCATACGCGGCGGCCAGGTACTGGGGAATACTGCCGTCGCGTTGAAGCAGGCCCGCGATTGTGGGACCCTGCACGTATTCCATAACAAAATAGAGCAAGCCGTTCTGCTGGCCGGCGTCAAAGATCTGTACGATATTGGGATGATTCAGACCGGCGATGATCTGCGCCTCGCGAATGAAACGCGCCATATAGGATGCGTCACGCGCTAAAGCTTTGGAGAGAACCTTGATGGCGACCGCTCGGTTGAGGGCAAGCTGCCTGCCGCGATAGACTACGCCCATGGAACCTCGCCCAATCTCCTCTTCCAGCCGGTATCCGCCCAGGCTCTGGCCCGCCAGTTCATTCATACATCCCAGACCTTATTCATATCTTTGCATGAAATGTGCACCATCCACGCAACAAGATCAATCTATAAGCTACACTAACAGTAAACGAATGACCGCTGAATAGAGAGCATAGGCTTACTAAAAGTACCTGAAGTCGCGGCTGTTGGGGAAATGACGGCAAGAGGTGAGCGTGAAGGCCAGGCTTCACGCTCTGTATGCTGCAAATACCTGTAGGCATTCAGCAAGCACGGAGAGACATCAGTCGAGATACTCTTTAAGAATGCGGCTAGCCTGAGGATGACGTAGTTTACGAATGGCGCGCTCCTCGATCTGGCGGACGCGTTCTCTTGTCACTTTCAGCTTCTTACCCACCTCTTCAAGGGTATGATCGTGATCGTCAACCAGGCCAAAGCGGAGTTCAATTACCTGCCGCTCGCGCTGCGTAAGTTGACCGAGCACTTTGCGAATCTCTTCGCGCAGCAATTGCTGGTCCGTTATCTCCATTGGACCACGCTCGCGCACGTCCTCAATGATGTCGCCCAGCGTGTTTTCTTCTTCTTCCGAGAGAGGAGCATCCAGAGAAAATACCTTTTCGGCCCAGATCAGGAGCTCACTGACACGATCCGCCGTCATGTTCAGGCGCTGTCCAATAATCTCAGGCGTTGGCTCACGTCCTAATTCCTGGTAGAGCTGGCGTGTCATGCGTTTGACCCGCATGACCTCCTCCATAATATAGACGGGGAGACGGACCGTACGAGTACCCTCCAGAATAGCACGGGTGATGGCCTGTTTAATCCACCATGTCGCGTATGTAGAGAAACGGAAGCCTTTCTTATAGTCGAATTTCGTTACAGCACGAATCAGGCCGATATTGCCCTCACCAATGAGATCCTCCAGGGAGAGGCCCTGACCGACGTACTTTTTGGCGATACTCACGACCAGTCGCAGGTTGGCTTCAATAAGTTGATTGCGGGCGTCTCTATCACCTTGCTCCGCCCGTTCCGCCAGCAAGGATTCGCGGGTAGCAGACAGCAAGGAAATGCGTGAAATCTCGCGCAGATAGAGGCGCAGGCTATCGCTTTGCGCCAGACTACTGAGGTCGGAATCCTGCAAGGTTTCGCGTTCGGTATCGGTTGGCTTTTCTCGGTCAGCGTCAAACATCACATTTCGTTCCAAGTACTTGCTCTCTCTTCCATCGACAGTGGACGTAAGATCGGTTCAGTCTGAAGTCATTGTATCATACATACGTGTTATTGCAAGCAACATTCTCAACCGTTTTTTTTCAGGCTGCAAGCAATACTGTAGCTATTCAGGGGGCCCCGGCGTGGATCCTGGGCACCTCACAGGCGGAAATTTTGAGGAGGAGGGAGCCAGTGGAGGTGAATAGCTACGGAAAATTACACATTGGCGTCGCTGTTGACACAATATATTATAGCTCCACACTATGCTTGACGTGATATGCTACGATCTTCTTGGCATATCCACAGCGCTCCGTGGTAGTTCGGGAAAGTAGGCAGGTATTTTGAAGTCCGAGGAAATGATGCAGCAGTCGCAACAACGTACCCCTTCATCGCTGGCAGATGTCGGGCCCCTGCAGGTGGCCGATCTGGCGCAAACGCTAAGCAAAGAACTGGGCCTGGACAGCGGCCAGGTTGCTCGTACCATCGAGTTACTGGATGAGGGAAACACCATCCCTTTTATCGCGCGCTATCGCAAAGAGGTCACGGCCAGCCTGAATGAAGTGCAGATTCAGAGCATTGCGGACCGGGCTTTAGCTCTGCGAAGCTTGCACGATCGCAAGGGAGATGTAGCCAGGCTTATCGCCGGACAGGAAAAACTCACGCCAGAACTCGCGGCCGCCATTACTGCCGCGACGACTTTGCAAGAGGTAGAAGACCTGTATCTGCCTTTTCGACCGCGGCGCAAGACGCGCGCAAGCGTCGCGCGCGAAAAGGGCCTGGCGCCACTCGCCGCCACTATTATGCAGCAGCCGCAATTTGCCGCGGGGATCGACAGCGCTGCGCTCCTTGAAGAGCATGCCAGGCCCTACCTGGATGCCGAAAAAGGGGTTGAGACAAGCCTGGAAGCCTATGCAGGCGCCTGCGACATCGTCGCTGAGGTCATTGCCGAAGATGCGCATGTACGCGGCAGTGTGCGCGCGGCCTTCTTCAAGCACGCTGCCTTTACTGCCAGAGTTAGTGAGGGTCATGCTGAAAAGGATCCTCAGGGCGTGTACCGGCTCTATTATGATTTTAATGAAAGCGTCACCCGCCTTGTACCACACCGCGTGCTGGCCCTCAACCGGGCCGAGCGGGAAGACGTCCTGCGTATAGGTGTCTCACTGGCCTACGAGCAGGCGCAAGCGGATCTTCTGCGGCACTATCCAGTGCAGGCCTCCTCACCCTTTGCGCGCTACTTGGCAGGGGCCATGGAGGATGGCTATAAACGTCTGCTGGCTCCGGCCATGGAGCGCGAAGTGCGCGCTGAACTGACGCGCCGGGCCGAAGAGCACGCGATCGCGATTTTTGCTACGAATCTGCGCAATCTCCTGCTACAGCCACCGCTGCGTGGCAAGAAGGTCCTGGGTATCGACCCCGGCTTTCGTACGGGTTGTAAGCTCACCGTTGTTGATGAGACGGGCAAGTATCTTGAGTCAGATACACTCTACCTGTACCAGAGTGAGAAGGCCCAGCAAACCCTGCGCAATTTGCTGACCAGGCACGCTATTTCAGTCATCGCCATTGGCAATGGGACCGCCTCGCGAGAAAGCGAGCAGCTTGTCGCTGCCCTGCTGCGCGAGCTTGAGCGCGAGACGGGCCAGAGCGGGCGGATCGGCTATGTCATCGTCAATGAAGCGGGCGCATCCGTGTACTCCGCCTCGGAAATTGCGCGCCAGGAGTTCCCGGACCTGGATGCAACCCAGCGTGGCACCATCTCGATTGCCCGCCGCCTGCAAGATCCATTGGCCGAACTGGTGAAAATTGATCCCAATGCCGTGGGGGTGGGGCTCTACCAGCATGACGTGGACCAGAAAGAGCTGGCCGCTATGCTTGAACGCGTCGTCGTCTCGTGTGTGAACTTTGCGGGAGTTGAGGTCAACTCGGCCTCCTCCGCCCTGCTTAAACATGTATCGGGCGTCAATAACCGCGTCGCCAACGCCATCGTCAAATATCGTGAGCAGCATGGATCATTCAAGGCGCGCGAGGAGCTGCAGCAGGTTCCTGGCATGGGACCTGCGACCTTTGTACAGGCGGCCGGCTTCCTTAAAATTGCCAATGGCAGGGAAGTACTGGACAACACCTTTATTCATCCAGAGAGTTACCCGGCGGCCAGGAAGCTGCTGGCGCTGCTGCCTGGCGAGGGCGATAACAACATTACCAGGCCGGCCGAACGCATCGCGCAGCTGCGCCGCCTGGTCAAGTTGCAGCATAGTCTCGGGCGCAGCAAGCGTAAGCGTACCCCAGATGCGCTGGACGACGCCGAGGAGGCCGCCTGGGCAGACATTGCGCAGAAGGCGGGCGTCGGCCTCCCCACGCTGCATGATATCCTGGAGAACCTGGAAAAACCAGGCCTGGACCCACGAGATGCTTTGCCGGCGCCCATCTTACGCCATGATGTGTTAAAGATGGAGGATCTGCAAAGCGGTATGATCCTGCAAGGAACCGTGCGCAACGTCGTGGACTTTGGCGCCTTTGTCGACATCGGCGTCAAGCAGGATGGCCTGGTGCATGTCTCAGAAATGGCGGATCGCTTCGTCAGAGATCCTTTAACAGTCGTTGCCGTAGGCCAGGTGGTGCAGGTGCGTGTGCTCAATGTCGATCTGCAGCGGGGACGCATCCAGCTAAGCATGCGTGGCATCGAGAAATGAGTTCAGACTACCAGTACCACCTTGCCGGTCGTGGTGCGTGCTGCAATAGCCTGCTGCGCCGCCACCGCTTGCATTCCTGCCTCCCATGCGCTGAATTTTAAAAATGATCTTGTCCTACCCGATTTGGCCCTCTATAGTGCATCTAATAGTGCAACTTCCTACATATTAAAATTAGAAGTGACCACTAACTGTCGTGGCCCAGCGTTCTATCAATGGTATTTGCCTGGATATCTCTCAAACACGTTCCATCCATATGTTACACGTATCGACTGATATGTGAATGGATACCTTTGGCTAGTGTGATAGGATGCATAGAAATAACATGAGTTAGGCTGATATAATAAATAAGAACAAAGTACTGAACTTTGCGGTTTCCTTATTCATTGTCGTCAATTTTTTGTATACTATCTTCCAGTTCTCAGAGAAATCATCACCTATAGCATTATCAAACAAGTGTTTTTATGGCCTTTTCCCTGCTCTCATTGGCAGGCCCAGGAAAGGATTTGCCCGCCCTGTGACGTCAGCCTCAGTGCTGGCGGCGGCTGGAGAATGTTACTTTACTCTGTAGGATGAGAATAGAAATGTTGGGGTAAACCGATGTGGCGATAAATAGAACTCTGCTCTGCCATGTTCCTATGTTGCCCCCACAATACTACATAACGGGTTGACAGGACAGTGTGATCCCTACAACCGTATCCAGGCGAGGTAATAACACATGGACGGCAAAGGTGAACGCCGACTTAAAGAAAAATTGAGCGTGCGGCGGCGCAAAGGAACGGAGAGCTACGCCCAGCTGGCCTCCAAGTTCTTCAAGCAACATAAGCGATCTCTCCTGACCGGTATATTGCTTATAACCATGGGAGCCCTGCTCATTGGCATTTTTGCGCAGCTTCCGGCTCCTGCCAGCAGTACCCCCCCTAATGGCGCGACGGTGGTCAGTTACAGCGCGTTTGTGGAGCAGGTGAAGGCTGACAACGTGTTAGCTGCTACTTTTCAGGGTCAGGCTATACATATTCTGCTGGCAAAACCACAGCAGGCGACAGCGACAACTTCTCCGCGGTCCAGCGCGAGTCAGGCCGCTGATGTAACTACCTGGAGTCGCTACGCCGGCGCGGGCTACCCCAGCTGGCCAAATACTTCATTACCCCCCCCCCATTAATCCAGCGCGCATGTTGTATACACGGCTGCCCGCCGGTGGAGACGCCAGCCTGATGCCTTTGCTTTTAAGCAAGCATATCACCGTTAGTACGCTTCCGCTCGCACAAACACCTGTCTGGCTGAACTGGATCTGGCGCCTGGTCCCCGTGCTTTTCCTTGCGCTTGTGCTGGCCATGATGCTTGCTCCCAGGAATCAGGCGCGCGGCTCACGTGGGATGGATGAGCAGGTTTCTCAACTTGGTAAGAGCCGCGCACGACGCTTTGAGCGCGCCAAGGAGACTACTCCACCTCGCCCTGTCAAAACGTCCGCGGCCACGGCTAAAGCAGCGCCTCCCGGAAATGGTGCAGCAAATCGCATCAAGCTTGAGCCGCCTGTGACCTTTGCTGATGTTGCCGGGATAGATGAGGTACGCAGCGAGCTAGAAGAGATTGTGCAGTTTTTACAAAGTCCTGAGCGTTTTGATCGCCTGGGCGCTCGTATTCCGCGGGGAGCATTGCTGGTTGGAGCACCGGGCACGGGCAAGACCCTTCTCGCTAAAGCTGTAGCTGGTGAGGCCGGTGTGCCTTTTTTCAGCATGAGCGCTTCAGAATTTGTCGAAATGTTTGTGGGAATTGGGGCCAGCCGTGTGCGCGACCTCTTCAACCAGGCGCGTCAGGCTGCTCCATGCATCGTTTTCATTGATGAGATCGACGCTGTCGGACGCAAACGTTCAGTGCGCGTTTCTAATAATGATGAACGCGATCAGACGCTGAATCAGTTGCTGGTGGAGCTTGACGGTTTTGATAGCCGTAAAGCCGTCGTGGTACTGGCTGCGACCAACCGGGTCGATATTCTTGATAAGGCTCTCTTGCGGCCTGGCCGCTTTGATCGCCACGTCATCGTCTCATATCCTGATCGCGCGGGGCGCGAAGCGATCCTCAAGGTACATACGCGGCTTACACCTCTGCACGAGGAGGTCAGCCTTGGACAACTCGCGCGCCTGACCACCGGCATGAGCGGGGCGGATCTCGCCAACCTGGTAAATGAAGCTGCCCTTGTGGCCGCGCGTAAGGACATGGAGCATATCACGCAGGACTGTTTTGAGGACGCGCTGGCGCGCGTCCAGCTGGGCGCGCTGCGGCCAATCGTCATGGGTGAAAGCGATCGTCGTATTATTGCCTACCATGAAGGTGGCCACGCCCTCGTCGCCCATCATCTACCGCAGGCTGACACCGTGAACCGCGTAACTATTCTCCCGCGCGGCCAGAGCCTGGGCGTGACACAGTTTACCTCCGAGGAGGACCGCTATAACTATAGCCGTGAGACGCTGCTGGCCCGTATCGCTGTTGGCCTGGGCGGGCGCGTTGCTGAGGAACTGACCTTTGGGCCAGAACGCGTAACCACAGGCGCAGAAAACGACTTCCAGGTTGTGACGGACCTTGCCAGGCGCATGGTTACTCGCTGGGGGATGAGTGAGCAGATCGGCGTTGTCTTTACCGACTTTGAACCTGGCGGTATGGGACTCAATATGCGCAGGACGGATGCTCTGCCTCTGCAAGCTCGTTCTCTTTTCGTCGGTGGCGACGGCCGCCTCTTGATGAATGGCCAACCAGGCCCCGCGTGCAAAATGGTTGTGAGTGCACCCTCCGCCCGTAATTCCGCGAGCAGCGCCAGTATGGCCTCCCTGGTTGACAACGAGGTGCAGCGTATCCTTAAGCAGGCATATGAGATGGCCCGCGCAATTTTACATGCGCACAATGATCAGCTCTCCAGGCTGGCCGAAACGCTCATGGAACGCGAGCAGCTCGATCGCAAACAGTTCGAGGCATTGCTAGAAGTATAGCGCCTTCTCCATCGCCTCCCGCAGCGTCCAGCCCGTATGCTCTCCCCTGATGTGTAAGCGAGGGAGAGCATACAGGCTTATTTTTGTGCGGCGGTAGCTTCTGGCGGCGCAGAGACGCTCGCTCAAATGAAAGAGGGCGTAAGCTGCGGCAGCTGCAGCGTTCGGCCCTCTCCCCAGATGCCCTCCCAGGTAGAGCTGTACTCCTGAGCAGCGGGCTGCGCGTCGTCGGGGCTCGCTGCCAAACAACGCAGGCTCAGTTGGTACCTCTGAGTATCCTTGACCTCACATTCCATACTCAGCGCATACTCTCCCCATGATACCGTTTCTACGCGATATGTTGCCCCTGGCCGGCGCAAAGTTTGTGCTAAGACAGGGCGTACACTTATGCGTCGCCCCTCTTCCTCTTGCATTCCCAGGAGGTAACGCAGCAGCAGGTGGATGCTCAAGGCTCCCCAGCCATAGCCCTCAATGCCGCCATTGACATAGTCAAACTTGCCCCATTTGCCCCGTGCAACAGCGCTGTGATATTCACGCGCCACGCCGGGCAGGCCCCCCTGCTCGTCCAGTTCGGAACTATCACTGGCGCGGTATGCGGCATCGATATAGCTATACGCCAGTTCAGCGGCATCTCGCGACATATCCGCGGCGGCGGCGGCACCTACCAGCGTCATGACGACGGGAGGCCAGGAGAGAGGCGCCCAGCCTGAACTGTGCATGGGGGGCTGCGCCAGGTATGGGCGCAGCCGCTCGATCTGATCTCGCCCGGCAACGCCACAAAAAACAGGCGCCAGGTGCATCGTATCGCGTTGCTCTGACCATTCGCCGCTGACTGCGTCATAGTCACGAAACCAGCCTCGCTGCCACATCTGGCGTGTCCTCGCACTAAATTCACCGGCGATCGTGTGCCACCAGGATATTTCAGCGGCGAAATTCGGCATTGAGGCGTCGCTGCCCTCTTCCATGAGCAGGGTAGCCCAGCGTGCGAGTATCGCGCCCGCCTGGGCCATACTGGCCTGCAGGTCGACGGGCCGCACATGCTGGATAATCGTTCCCCCCGTTTGCTGTGGCCCAAAGCGACTTGAGACATCTTGCCCGCTCTCCCATGAGCAGGCGTAAACCAGCCAGCCCTGGGCGTCGCGACGATGTTCCAGCCACCAGCGCAGGTAAGTGGCTACACCCGGGTAGAGTCGGCGCAGCCAGTGCAGGTCGCCTGTCCTGCGAAAAATCTGGTCGCAGCACCAGATTGGAAATGCCCATTCCGGGGCCGTGCCGCAGATCTGCCCGTCATCGGCAATCATGTTGTAGCTGCCATCCTCGCGCATGCAGGGCAGATTGGGATGGGGCGCGGTTGCGAAATGGCCCAGGATCACCTCGGCCGCGAGGTCGGGATCGGCATAACTAAGCAAGAGCACATCCAACGCGGCCTCGGCCAGGACCAGGCGAGGCGCCTGCACCTGCATGCCATCGAAAAAATGCTCGATGCTGCCCAGCGGGGATCGTATAACCATACGCAGCGTCTCAAGGTCATAGACCAGGCCGCGCCGCCAGCAGGCCGGCCAATCGCCTGAGAGCTGCGGCGCGCGCCGCCAGAACGCTTCATCATCGGCCTGGTGTTCAGCCTCGGCGCGCGCGATCTCCTCAATTCCGTCTGCCCAATGCTGGTACGCCTGATCTTGTGAGACACCGCGCGCCAGCACCACATTGATGATCCGTTCAGATATTGCGCTCGCGCCTCCTAAGACCAGCTCGCAGGGCAAGATAACGCTGCGCACCTGCCAGCCTGTGTCCGGCTGGCTCTGGGTAATAGTGGGGCGGGCTGGCGCTCCACCCTTGATCCACGCCGCAGCATCCGCAAGCGAGACGACATAGCCCATCTCGGCGAAATTCAACTCTGGACCGTCAGCGGCCCGGGCGCCATGTACAAACGCGTCCCCCTCGCTGGCGATACCGAGCAGGGCCGTCCCTGCTTCTGGCCCACTACAGGCATAGAGTCCATGTTCCCAGAGCCGGCTTGTATGGGGATTGTGGGTGTGGCGGTGTACCAGGTAACAGGTCACGCGCAAGGGCTGCTGCGCAGTGCAGGCCAGTGCGATAACACATCCCAGCGCGTTCTCGCCTACGAGGAAATAGCGCGCGCTGAGCCTCAGGTTATGCTCGGGCAAGCTGCAAGTGTATTCAAAGCGATTTTTGGTGTGCACATGGCTGACGATGTTGCAGCCATGGCGTTTAAAATCTGCGGGAGTGAGCAGGATCGCCTGCTCAATCTTCAGCCCAATGGTGAGATGAGCTGTATATTGAAACTGGTTACGCCCATAGCTGCCCAGGTTTGGAACGTGCCAGCCCATGCCAAGCGGAGCGAGCGAACGCAAAACGCCGCTAGGGTTGATCTTCCAGCTGTGATAAGGGTTGTCCAGGTAGGCATGCGGGGTAAAATCGTCCCGGGGTATCATCGCTCATCTCTCAATTCTGGTGGTAGCCAAAACGGCATGGCTTGCTTTCGCCCCATTGTATGCCAACTGAGCTGTATGGTCAAATACAGGCAATATCAACTCTGGCTTACCATATCTTCGGTGAACCAGATCCAGCCCCTGGGGTCGACGAAAAGCCCGACCCCTATACTTTGGAGCGTCCTGCTGGTCAGGTGGATGCGATGCCAGCCGCCAGGCGGCTCGTTTATCATGCTCTCCTGTACAGCATGTACGCCGCCCCACGCTGTCGGATAGGGTCCGGCCAGGCCAATGCATTCACCGCAGTCGGAGAAACCCGCGAAGCCCTCATCGGCAATGCGCGTGCACTGATCTCGCCCATCTGGACAGGTATGGCTGAAGCCGCAGTGATACATGTTCCAGCTATGCAGGCGAGCTCCGGCGGCCAGGGTGCTATTCCAGATTAACGGGTAGAGGCCGCGCGCGCCTCGGTCGGAGTTGATCAAGGCAAAGAGCTGGCTGGTCAGCTGCGTCTCTGCAGCGGAGAGTGGCGGCGGCGGCCCATAAGGGGCGGCCCCCAAGCCACTGCCGGTACCGTGTAGCGGGGTAGTACGGCCCTGCTGCGCGCTTGCAGTCCGTGTCGGCGTGGCTAACTGACTGGGAATCGCCAGCTGCGGGGTGGGGGATGGCGGGGCCGGCGGTGTTGTCCTGGCCTGTACGTGCAGCCCATCAGCGCTGATGGGCTGCGACGGTGCTAATTGCCGGGCAACCGGCTGGGCGCCACACGCAGTGAGCAGCAGTAGCAGCACGAAGCCAGACGCACAACAGAATGATTTACGCACGAAAATCCGCTCCCCCTCCAATAATACATTACAGGCCCTATTTCATTATATACCACTGGCAAGTGTAGCACAGCGCATGGCAGTATATTGATAGAACTCGCTCTAAATGGTACTTTTGGAGCCGCGAGCGTGAGCAGTTCGAGCAGCCCTGGATGCTGGCCGTCCGGTCGTGCCTAATAGCGGCAGGTCAACACAATGGCGCTCATATCATCTGGCTTGGCCCGAATGGTCGTATCGCGTTCTTCATGGGAGCGTGAAATTGATCGTTCAACCAGGAGGCGTGGGGCTGAGGTACGTGTGCTTGTGCGCAAGATTTCTTCAATCTCTTCATCCGTCAGATTGTCATGAATGCCGTCAGTACAGAGGAGGATGCGGTCACCGGGAAAGACATCGACCTGGTTGGTATGGATGGTTGGGGGTAAGGGGCCGCCCAGTGCCTGGGTAATGCCTCCCCGCAGGCGGAAGTAACTATATTCAGTGTCGGATAACTGGTTAGCTCGCATGGCCTGATCGATTCGTAAGGCATCAGCGTCGTTGACAATCTCGTTTTCTACCAGCTTGGCCAGCAAGCCATCGTCACTGGTCAGGCGCTTGAGCGCTCCCTGGTCTCGCAACAGGTAGACGCGGCTATCACCTACATGAGCGTAGACCATCGTGTATCCTTTTGAATTTCCCTGGCGACAGAAGACCGCCATGGCGACGGTCGTGGCCAGGTCACTGGTTCCGGCCCGCTTAGCGCCTTCAGTCCGTACCTGCTCGTCAGCTTCGCCGATAATTTCTTCAAGGACGTTGCAGAGATCGGCCTGGCCGCAATCCTCCAGTACGCCACGCGCTTTGCGCCCTTTTTGCAATTGCAGCAAGATGCGTTTCCAGGCGTGACGGGTAGAACGGGCAGCCGTCTGCGAGGCAATTTCGCCTGCCGCGCTTCCGCCCACGCCGTCAAAAACGGCGGCCAGGCCACTACGCTCATCCATGATGAAGCTGTCCTCATTACGGGTGGGATGGCGTTCGCATGCCACCGTGTGACGCGCGAAAACGAAAGGTGTTGCTTCGGAGGGACCGCCCCCGCTGGATGTATGATTATGTCGGCTCGTTTTTTGTTGCGACATCTTCGTCGAATGCTCCTTGCGAGATCCGCAATTACACGTTAGCATGTAACCTCAAGACCTCATGGGATGTATATTGTGTGCAAGTATAGCAGATATATAGGGCAAATGAAAAGGGATACGTGTCCATCACAGAAAAAGTGACAGCCGCCTGTACAGGTATCTATGCCAGACAGCCGCTTAAGCGTAGAAAATTCTCGAACAGGATACGCGTGTGTTTACGGTAAAGGGGGTAGCGATTGAGCATATCCTGTTCAATCACTGCAAGCGCGTCCGGCCCCAGGATGCGCTCGATCTCCTTCTTATAGTCTGGAAAGCGGAACCAGATCTCAAACATCTCTGGTGTGACCTCGATATGGTATTGCATCCCGTAGGCCCGCCTGCCAATGCGAAAGACCTGGTTCGGAGTATCCGAACTTGACGCAAGGAGCATTGCGCCCTGTGGAAGATCGAAGGTATCTTCGTGCCAGTGGATGACCTGTTGATATCCAGGCAGTCCGGCGAAGAGGGGATCGACTCTGCCTTGCGCGGTGAGCTGCACCTCAAAAAAACCGATCTCGGCCGTGGCGTGGCGAGCCACGGGTGCGCCCTGGGCCTTGGCAAGCAATTGTGCCCCCAGGCAGATGCCGAGGTAGGGAATATCCTGCTCGACAACCTGGCGCAGGAACACCTCCTCCCGCTCAAGGTAGGGATAAGGATCGTAGGCATGCTGTGGCCCGCCCAAGGCAAAAATGGCGCGGTAGCTGGCGGGATCGGGCAAGGGCGCTTCATCTGCCTTGACAATTTCGCAGGCGATGTCGTGCTCCTGTAAAATTTCACCAAGGTAACCTGGAGTATCGTCCCAATAATTCTGGATGGCCAGTACCTGCTTCATCAAGCATGTCCTTTCGGGTCGGGCACGCAGCGTGCCCCTGGGCGGCGGATATAACTATGCAAAATGGTACCCTAGGAATAGGCCTATGCGGGATGAGGCGCGCCTGTACAGGTAATCTGCACCTGCCAGCTTTGACCCGCCTCGAGTTGTAGCGGCCAGAGCAGCGTCAGGCAACTTCCCTGGTGGTTGCGCTCAAAACCGGCCTCCGATCCCGTCACAGTTTCAAGCGAGAAGCGCCAGAGCGTGGCGGCTTCGCTCAGTGAGTAGCCCATATCTTGCCGCAGCCAGAGATTGCCAATGTGGAAATCCTGCGCATGTTCAACCTCGCCGCTGCTATCAAAGTGCGAGTCGGCCAGCTTCTGGCCTTCGATGTGATAGTATGCCTGGTCGTTGGCACCCCCACCCAGCAGGTGGATATTCCACTCGCTTGCAAAGCGGGTCTGTAAGCGGGCCTGGCTCGCGTTATGCAGCGTATACCTCACAATGAGTTTCTCCTCAGCGGCGGGTAGAAAGAGCATCTTCGTCAGGCGCAGTGTCAGAGGGCTTAGCGCTCCTGCTCGCCTGACCTGGCCCAGGCGGGTCAGGGTAATTGTGATGCCGCCGGCGTCCTGTCGCACCTCGCTCTCATAGGGCTGGCCGACAAAATCGCCCTGCTCCTCGTAGCGTACCCTGGCAAAATCCTCGAGTCTGACGGCGGGAGCCAGGAAATGATCGATCAGGCTGTAGCGACGGTAGGGGTCAATCACTAAAAGCTGATCGAGGTCCGGTTCCTTTGTGCGCACGGTCGTGTGTGGCGAGGCCGGCTGTTCCTGTGCGGGAGTACCGGCTGTGGAGTCGACTGGCGCTTGAAAGGCACCGGCCTCGCGCCGGCGCCGCACCTGCTCAAACTCTCGCAGAGTCTGATGATAGCTCTCCTCATGACGTGTCATCACACACAGCATGTTGTGCATACTACGCCTCAGGTCCCATTCAAATAGCGCGCCGCCGCGCTGCAGATCGATGTAGAGGTTCTGCTGGTCGCTCTCAACGAGTAATTCGTTCTGACTATCCCTATCGAAATCGGTGAACGTGTAGCGCTGCCAGGGAGCGGCCAGCGCCTGGTCGGCGGCGTTCTCCGCCTTGATGAGGTGATGGTAAATGGCTGAGCGCACATGCCCCATGTAGATTCCACCGAATAAGCCGTGCCAGTACGTGTCGTTTGCCTGGGCTTTCCACAACTGCACCACGCCGCTCTGCGGCGTAGCCCCTGCCTTATATACCGCCTCGTGGACGCGCAGCATTTTTTTATGCTGATTGTTGATCTCGTAATAGCGTACCAGGAAATTGCGCCAGAAGCCTCCACGCATAAATTGGAGGATGTCCTCGCGTTTTTCAGCTTCAAATTGATGTAAAAGCCTGCCGAAGAGATAGGCCTTGCGCGCGGGCAGCGCCCACTCCGTCATCTCAATGTATGAGGAGGTGGGCAGGTAGATGCGACCAAGGGCCGGGTAGTTGCGCGCATACTCTCCCAGGGGTATGGTATGCAGCCAGGCGCTATTCTGCTCCAGGGCGCTAAAAAATTCTTCAATCCAGCCCGAACACCCATCCGCGCCCCAACAATATGGCGCGGTCTCCGGCCAGCTGCCAAACTTTTCGCCATCATCTCCCATGGCGAGGATGCGCCTGCCATCGCGTGTCGCCAGCGATCTCAGCTGTTCAATGGTCTCAGCAACGGGGCGCCATGGTATAGTATAGCGCAGCGCTTTACTGGTTGCGTACACCTTCACAATACTGCTCTGGTCCTCGGTGGCGTAGTAGCCAAGCAGATCCTGATCCTCCAGGCCAACATTTTTAAAATGCACATCGTCAAGTATGGTCCACTCGATCTCAGCTTCACGCAGCAGGCGCGGTAGACTCGGCTCCCAGACACGTTCAGCCAGCCACATTCCGCTGGCCCGGGCGCCAAAATGCTCTTGTATGTATGCGCTCAGGCGGCGGATCTGGGCCAGCTTGTCACTATCGGGAATAGAGGGGAGGATGGGTTCATAGTAACCACCGCCAACTATCTCGACCTGCTTACGAGCGACCAGGGCGGCTACGCGCTGCAAGAATTCCGCATGGGCTTCTACGAGCCAGTCAAGCAATGAGCCTGTATAGTGAAGCGAGAGGCGAACCAGAGGGTGTCGTTCAAGAGCCTCGAGCATGGGGAGATAAGCTTCCTGGTAGACTTGCTCAAATACCCAGGGAAAATTGCCGACCGGCTGGTGGTTGTGGAACAATAGACCAAGATGGATGCTGCCGTTTGCGTTGCTTGTCATGTACTTCACCTGAAAAAAAGTAGACGGGCAAATTGCTGAGCCCTGTTATTTCATAGAAATCGAGTCAGGATGCCCGTCTCCATTCATGGGACGGGAGGAATGGCGAGACTGCTTTTCAGGCGGCTTGGGTTGGGTATCTTGCAACTTTTTGCTCCTTTCAACGTAGAGACAGTACTGGTCATAAGACACTCTGCAGGGTGAGGTGGTTGCAACCATCCACTGGACATGAGTCCTAACAGAGAGAGACAGTTGAGACCAGCCCGCCTGAGCTATATCAGGTTCCAGATAAGTCGGCCTGGGTAAAACAACGCGAGTCGCGAACAACGATCTGCTTCCGGCAGGTTCTGGTTGCAGACAGGTGCCTTGTCAGAGCGCCCTACATCTCGCTCTATGCGAGATGATGTGTCGGTCAGTGAAGCCCAGGCAGTACCTCCGGGTATCTGAGTTGAAGCAGAGGCCAGACACAAACCCGCCACCTTTTAAGGGACGTGGTATCTGACTATAGCGCATAGTCCCTTGCGGGTCAAGTACATGTCCTACATAGATGTGAAAATCGTTATTTTGGCGGCGGGCTGAACGCAAGGAAATAGAAAAATTGGCGGGATCTGCTCCCGGCTGATAAAATAAGGTGATCAGTCAAGAAAGGAGGGATTCCGATGCGGAATTCTCAGCTATATAGCGGCGCCATCGTTATTGGTGTGATTGCGCTCATCGTCGGCATACTGTATGTGGCGAATATTGCTCTGGGTTATCATCCTACACGCGGCTATATTGTCCTCGCCATGGGTGTCATCCTGCTAATCATTGGTATCGTGGGGATGGTCAACACGCGCTCCAGAGGACGTCTGTAGTGCTATCCCGCTTTGCTCATTGCCCTGGCGACCAGTCACCGCCTCTCAAGTATCTCGTCACGCCATGAGCGCAAAGGCTCAAAAGTGAACCAGAGGATGCCAGAGCACGCACACAGAACCTATGTACATACCCGAGAAATTGGTATATTCTAGAAAGGTGTGAACATACTAAAGCTCATTGGAGCAGGCTACGATTATGGCGAGTATAAAATTACTGCTGGTTGATGATCATGGACCGCTGCGCAAAGCCCTGCGCGAAGGCCTGGAGGCGATGGGGAGCATCCATGTCGTTGATGAGGCGGCCACCGGGCGCGAAGCGGTGGCGCGCGCGCTTGAGCTGGATATGGATGTTATCCTGATGGATGTGCAGTTGCAGGATCCGCAGGCCGGGCGCAACGCCATGAGCGGAGTAGGCGCCGCTGTAGCTATCCGTCGTGAGCGCCCGCGTATGCCCGTCGTCTTCTATTCCATTCAGGACGATGATGAATATTACCGCGAGTTTCGCGCCGCCGGTATTTTGACCCACTACGCCTATGTACGCAAGAGCAACTACCTCCTGCCCGCTATGCTGCTGCCGCTGCTGCGTGACGCCATCAACGGCCGCAGCCTGGTTGATCCTGAAATCGAGGACAGGGTGCAGGAGGTACGTGAACTGGACGCGCAATCTCCCCGCGCTCTGCTTGAGCCCAATGAACTGCGGGTAGCTGAACTGGTTGCTCAGGGGATGACCAATGAGCAGGTAGCCGCGCGCCTCAACCTGCACGATAAACGCGCTGTCAGTCGCACCAACGGACGTATCTATGCCGCCTGGGGTTTAAGTGAAACGGCCGTCGATGATAAAGTCGCGCGGGCGCGGGCCACGCTCATTTATACGCAGAACCGCATGATAATCTGGGACGAGAATGGAGCCGCCCTCATCCAGGATCGTCGGGGTGAATGGATTCCCCTCTACAAAGAGGAATAAGATGTCGCTGCAGGCCTTTCTTGAACCTGTAGACTTTCTACAGACATTAGTTCTGGCGCTCTCCACCTTTAACATCGTCACCTTTCTCTGGCTGGCCCTCACGGTCTGGTTAAACGGCGACAGGCGCGCCTGGATTACCCGCCTGGGCGTTGTCGGTTTGAGCTTCTCGGCCTTATTTTTCTTTATCCATGCGCTCCTGATCACCAGCCCGCTCAGAGGGGCCAGCGGAATTACCTCCCCGGACTTTTTATGGCGTCTTATCTGGCTACCCGCCATCAGCGTCCCCTATATCTGGTTTGCTATTGGCCTGTACTATGCCGCCCTCATCAAAAAAAGCTGGCGCCAGCGTCGCCCGGCGCTGCTTTTCAGTAGTGGCGTTCTAGGTCTATCCATTCTGGTTCTGCTCATCATCTATCGTTCAACCTTCACCTTTAGCGGCACACTGAGCCTGCTGGCCTATGGCGACCTCTTCGCAGATCGCGGGACCGGACTCCTGTCGGTATCTGTGCTTGTGCCGATTATCTTTCTCTGCTATGTAACCTTCTGCGCGATCGGGCCATGGTTTACGCTTGGGCGCATTAACCGCCTCGCGCGCGCTTTCTGGCGCGCCCTCTTTGCCAGGCCCGCTGAAGAAAAAGCAAGGACGCTGCGGCAGGAGCTCTCCAGGGCATTCTGGGATGATCCGGCCGATCCAGAGCTACAGGAGGAGCCCGTACTTTCCTGGTACCTGGCGCGCCCGGGACTGTTTTTTGCCGCCGTCCTGATGGTAGGTCTGACGACGACGCTCGGCGTGCTGGGCATTGGATCCATAGTTGACGCCTTTGGCGTGCAGCGCTACCTGGATGCGGCGGGGCCCGTAAGGCTGCCCATGAACAGCATCCCTTTGAATTTGTTGCTGCTTGATACCTTCGCGACCGGCGCGGTCGCGGTCATTATCCTGCTTGTCGGTTACTCCATTGTACGCCATGGTATTCTCATCGAACGGCCGCTGGCGCGGCGCGGCTTCTTTGAGCAGTGGCGAGGTATCGTGATTGTGGCGACGACGGTGGCCATTTTTATAGCGCTGCTTGTGGCGTTTACACATTGCGGCCTGGGAGGCCTCCTGCTGATTACCTCCCTGGCAACCGGTGTCTACGCCCTCTTCACATGGAGCAGCTATACTGCCCATGATCGCTATATCGCCCTGCTGGGGCCATTGATGCGCAGCACCAATGTGCGCCACTGGCTGAACACGGACCTGGCAAAGACCGAACAGGGGCTGGAGGCCCTCTTTTCGCATTTATGCAGGGATGTCCTGGCGGTGCAGTGGGCCCGCCTGGTCGTGGTTGCGGGACCTGTACGGCATAGTTTTAACTACCGCTGGCCGCAGGGTGTGAATGAGGAAGATCTGACCGTTGCGATCAGTCTTATGGCCAGCAAAGGCTCTCAGCTTGTGAGCAACACGGGGCAGCCTGCTCCAATGCGCATACGCATTCGCAGCAATGGGCTGCTGGCTATCTGCTGGATGCTGCCGATTTACGACGAGCTTGGCCTGGTAGCCATGCTCTATCTCGGCCCGCGCCAGGATGGGGGAGCCTTTACCGATGAGGATATGGACCTTGCTCGTGCCTGTGGTCAGCGAATTCTCGATACCCTGGGTGACCATGAAGCTATGCAGGCCGTTGCCGGGCTGCTGCGTCGACGCATCGTGGATGTCAAACTCCTGGGGGCTCAGCACCGTCGCATCTTACATGATGATATCCTGCCACAGATGCACCTGGCTCTGTTGCGCCTGGAAACACTGCGGGGATACCTCGATGCGCCTCCCACCTCTATGCTCCGCTGCGAGACGGACGCCACTCCCCCCCAGGCGGTTCTGCGCGAGGCCGTTGATTTGATTAGCGATGCGCATCGCCGCCTGGCCGCATTGATGCGTGCCACAGCGCCCAGCGCTCCCCATCGCCTGGAACGCGATGGGCTGATGCATGCCATCCATACCATGCTGGAGCAAGATTTTCAGCATGCTTTCGACGAGGTCGAGTGGTGCGTGAGTGAAGAGACCGCCGCCTGCATTGACGAAGTCACCCCCCCGGCCATTGCCGAGCTGATATTCGCCGCCGTGCAGGAGGCTCTGCGCAATGCCGCCCGGCACGCGCGCGGCGCAGACGTACATCGCCGCCTGCGCCTGACGCTCAAGGCTGCCTGCAATCGCGATGACCCCTATCTGGAGGTCATCGTCGTTGATGACGGCGTCGGCATTATCTCCATCAGCGGCGCGACCGGCGGCACCGGTGGCGGCCTGCTCACGCATAGCGCGCTGCTCGCTATTACCGGCGGCAGTTTGACCGTTAAAAGCGCCCCTGGCGAAGGCGTCAGCGTGCGCATTCTGCTGCCTCCAGAGTCTTTGCGCTAGCGTCTTACGCCGCCCGCTCTATGGCATGAGCCCGCTCACCTTTGTTTATATACCCCTGCACTCTCTATTTTGCAGCTGTTTTGACTTATACTGTTGATAAGATACATCTTCAAATTTACTTGATGTGTGGGCTAGAGAGAAGCTATGTACAAAGAAGCATCACTTGATTTTAAGGTTGCGGGCGTCTCAGCACTGAGACACATTTGAGGAGAAAACTATTAGCACCAAGAGGAGGGCCATATGCTACTTATTACTGGCGCGGCGGGCTATATCGGACGCCATCTTACCAACCGCCTGGTTGAAGAGGGGGAACGGCCACGTTTGCTGGTACGGGATGTCCAGCGCGCGGCGAGTCTCTTTCCCGCGGGCAAGATTGAACTTGTCCAGGGCGATACGACCCGGCCAGAAACCCTGAAGGCCGCTGTGCAGGGTGTTGACACCATCGTCCATGCCGCCTTCATTACCGCCGATCACAAAGAAGCACCGGGCAACCACTACGAAGAAACGAATGTCCAGGGTACTGCCAACCTGATTAAAGCCGCGCAGGCGGCTGGCGTAACCAGGATGATCGAAATGAGCGGGCTCGGTACCAAAGCCGATAAGCCGGGGAGCTATATGCAGGGTCGCTACCTGGCCGAGAAAATGCTCAAAGAGAGCGGCCTGGCCTGGACGATTATTCAGCCCTCGGTGCTGTTCGGTAAAGATGCGCCCTTTATCAAGGGACTGGCGGACCTCATTCGTTCTGCACCCGTGGTGCCCCTGATTGGCGGCGGCAAGGTCATGTTCCAACCTATCTATGTCGAGGACGTTGTAACGGTGATACTGCATGTTCTGCACGACCCGGCGCGTACGACGAAGCATACGTATACTATCGGCGGCCCCGCCTACTATTCCTTTACCCAGGTAATTGATGAGCTGATGCGTACCATGCATAAAACTCGAATAAAGGCTGTGGCTCCTACCGCGCTGGTCGGGGTGGGCGCAGCGGTAATGGAGGCGGTTCTGCCCAGGCCTCCTCTGACGAAGGCCGCCTTGACCCTCTTTAGCTTCGATAATATAACTGACTTGAATAGCGTCGAGCGCGACTTCGCTTTTACACCGTTCTCATTTACCACTTACCTGCGCGAGTACGGAGTCTAGTTCGCGGCGAAATGAGCTGTGGTATAATTGAAGGGCGTAAACGTCTTTATGCTATAGAGAGATGCATGCCCTGCCTTTTTTATGCTCTCTCCTTGCTTAATATGACCTTGTGTTCAGCCCGCCAAAAGGGAGCCCGTCGCTAGACCCGAGGCTAGACACCACCCTTATTACCTCTCCGGGCACCCTCTGCGGGGGGAGAGGTAATGAGGTAATAGATAATAACTGAACGAAGCTGGGTATTAGCGGCCTGACCAGCGCATGGCAAAGAGTGCAAGCGACGGTTTGCTTATGTGCGTATAGTGCTTATAAGGATGGAGGGATTTGTTTGACCGCATTACCAGTACCAGCGCCTGATGATCAGCTAGGGAAGGCCAGTAACGACTTACGCTCGATCAGCGAAACATTGCTACGTATTTCGCGCACGCTCCACGAGCAGACCTCCAGAGTCGAGATCGCCGTTGAAGGAAAATATGCCAGCGACAGCAGTGACCCGCGCATTCGCCTGCTTATCGATACCCTGCACGTGAGCCGTCTTGCCGATCTTGAATTGGGGCGCCTCAATCAGGCCATCCAGCGCATCCTGCAGGTATTGTCAGCGAAAACAGGCAGGGAAGGACACGTGGCCGCGCCGTTTGAGCGCGAGCGAGAGGTTCTGACCTCGAGCATCAGCACCCTCAAACGCGAACGCAACGAGCTGGAGACCCTCTACGATATCGCGCGTATCCTCAACTCAACCCTTGAATTTGATAAAGTGCTAAAACTGGTAATGGAGCAAGTAATAGGCTTCGTCAACGCGGAACGCGGCTTTCTCGCCCTGGTCGACCCCCATACCGATGAGCTTGCTTTTACGATCGCGCTTGATAAGACGGGCCAGACCATTGATAGAAGTGCCTACAGAAATAGCCGCAGTACGGTCAAGCGCGTTGTGCAAACGCGTGAGCCCGTCCTGACCGACGATGCCCAACTGGATGAGGCCCTCAGGGGCCAGGAAAGCATTATGGCGTATGGCATCCGCTCTATTATGTGTGCGCCGCTGGTCGTCCGTAATCACTGCATCGGCGCCGTCTATGTTGATAGCCGCATTAACGCCAACCTCTTTGGACCCAAGCACCGTGAACTTCTGTTGGCCTTTTGTCACCAGGCGGCCATTGCCATCGATAACGCCCGCCTGTTCGCTGACCTGAATAAAACCATACGCAAGGTCAACGAAGATAAGCAATATATGGACAATATCTTTGCGTCGATCGCGAATGGGGTGGTCACGACCGATTCGGCGGGTGTCATTACCACATTTAATGAGGCGGCGGCCACGATCCTGCGGATCGACCCCAGAACGGCCGTCGGCAGGCCTTATGAGGAGGCCTTCAGGGCGCGGCCGCAGGTTGGGCTGATCGAGTTATTGCAGGATGCCAGATCCTCTCATGAACACGGCACTATGGTCACAAATTCCGTCGATTGTGAGATACCTGGGGTGGGTGATGTCAGCCTCAACTTCTATGTCTCCGCCTTGAGGGATACGCAAAACGCGCATATTGGTATGGCTCTTGTAATAGATGATCGTACTGAATTGAAGCGTTCGGAGGCCCAGGCGCGCCAGATTCGCCGCATTTTTGAGCGCTACGTGCACCCCAATGTCGTGCAACAGTTGATTTGCGACCCCATGGCCTTAAATCTGGGTGGAGAAACCAAGGAGATCTCCGTGGTCTTTGCCGATATCCGTGGGTATACGCGCCTGGGCGAAAACATGGCGCCTGAAAAAGTGATGAACCTGCTCAATACCTACCTCGAGATTATGGTTGAGGAGATCTGGCATGAAGAGGGGACGCTGACTGCATTCATGGGCGATGCCCTGATGGCGATTTTTAATGCTCCCCTGGCACAGGAAGACCATGCTCTACGCGCGGTACGCGCCGCCTGGAATATGCGCAAGGCCATCCAGAAATATCAGCTTGAACACCCACAGGATACGCCCATCGCCTTTGGCTTTGGCGTGAACACAGGCCTTGCCGTCGTGGGCAACCTTGGTTCAAAGGGACGTATACAGAACTACACGGCCATCGGTGATGCTGTCAATGTTGCCGCTCGCCTGCAGCAGAATGCCATCGATAACAATATCTTTTTAAATCACTCGACCTTTTTATGGGTGCGGCAGAAGGTGCTGGCATCGAAGCTGCCTCCCTTACAGGTCAAGAACAAAGCTGCTCCTCTTGATGTATGGACGCTGCTGGGATTGGTATGATGCGCCTACAGCGATTTGCGCAGGACAAAGCCAATTTGCGGCTGGCGAACAAAGCCAAACCATTCGTAGAGGCGGTGGGCGTAGATGTTATCTTCCTGGGTATTGAGCATAATGCGAGTCACCTGTGCGCGCTCAAAATAACGCACGGCCTCCGCCATCAGGCGGGCCCCAATACCCCGGCCCCTGACGGATGGATGAACGGCGATGCGTATGAGGTAACCGGACTGCCCATCGACCGCGTTAAACTGGTAGCCCACAAGCCTGCCGCCCAGTTCTGCTACCCTAAAATAGGGGTGCGATGAGGCGATGTCGCGAAACGCGAGTTCGTCGTAGCGCCAGAGTTCCTCGAAACAGGCCTCCTCGATAGGAAGGAGGTGCGGGATGTCGCGCGTTTCAAGCACACGGATAATGACCTGCTGATTGCCTGCCGTCGGAATGGAGTGGTCATACTTATCGTAGGCATACAGCAGGCGGTAGGGAAGAAAAGACTGCATGAGCAGGGCGCCTCGCAGCCAATCGTTCTCCATATCGTTGCCTGAATAGTGGAGATAGCGCACGCCGAGCGCGATCAGGCGAGGAGCCAGATGTTCCAGTTGGCGCGCGAGTAACCTGGCGTATGCCCTGCTCTCGGTCCAGCTGACGCAGAAGCCGGCTATCCAGGCGCAGGGCGCGTGGACCGTCTGGGTAAGAATAAAGCTGCGTAAAGAGGAAGCGCTAAAGGTACCCAGAGCTGGATAATGGGTAAGAATTGTGGCCAGCTCTTCCTGCGTGAAGCGTTGATAGATATATTCAGAAGTTTGTAGCAGATGCCTGACTCGTGAAATGTCATCTATGGTTAGCAGGCGAATCTCTTCTAAGCTGTGCGACATGCTTCCTCTCACGCTATGGCACCCTCAGGCATCCGGTCCCTTGATTTCACGCCGCAGGCGCTCGACGTCGGGTTTCGGCGCGTGGCGCATACGATACCCCGTCAGGTGATGTATGCGTCGCAGCTCCGCGAGCAGCACATCCGTATTGATGCGATAGGCGGGTGTAGTAGGCGGCGGCCCGAGGCTATCAACCGCGGCGTCATCACCAAGCAGCCAGTTTATGCTGGTCGCTACGGCCCCCCCCATCACATCAAGGCTATATCCTCCCTCCTGCACCATTACCAGGCGCCCACCACAGAGCTGCTGCGCTAGTTCAATGATAATGCCGTTTAGCCTGGCAAAGCCGGCTGTGGAGAGGTTCATCTGGCCAAGGGGGTCATCCCAGTGGGCATCAAAGCCGGCCGAAACAAGGATAAACTGCGGGTCAAAACGGTCCGCGGCGGGCGCTAATACCTGGCGAAAGACGGGCTCATACGTCTCAAAGCCGGTAGTTGCCGGCAGCGGAACATTTATTGTCGTGCCTAACCCCGCCCCCGCGCCGCATTCGTCGGAGAGGCCCGTGCCGGGATAGAAGGGCGCCTGGTGCAGCGAAAAATACAGGACGCGCGGGTCGCTATAAAAGATGTCCTGAGTGCCATTGCCGTGATGCACGTCGTAGTCGATGATCATGACCCGCTCAAGCCCGTAGCGATCGAGCGCATAGCGCGCCGCGACTGCCACATTATTAAACAGGCAAAACCCCATCGCTTCGTCCGGCAAAGCATGGTGACCTGGCGGGCGCACCAGGCAGTAGGCATTATTGATCTGGCCACTCATGATGGCATCGATAGCCGTCAGAGGGGCCCCGGCAGCTTTTACGGCCGCGGCGTATGACTGGGCGGAGACGTAGGTATCGGTAGCAAAAAAACGGATCTGACGACCTCTCTGTTGTTCCTGTACGGCCACTTCAGCGGCAGCCTCGCGCACGCGCCGGATATACGTATGATCGTGGACCGCGGCCAGTTCCTCCTCGCTCGCTGCGCGCGGCGGCAGCACTACCAGGCCATCACGCTGCAGCCACTCCAGGGCCTCCAACACCTTGATTGCCCTCGCCAGGCGCTGCGGCCTCTCGGGATGGTTCTGCGGCGTCATATGTTCTAAGAAGATCGGATCATAGATCAGGGCGGTAGTCATATCCATCCTCTAAGCAATGAGCGTGTGATGGAGCTGTTACAGCTCCATCACATCCCCGCGACTTACTACAGCGTTGTCATGGCTTTTTTTACCAGGTCAGGTATTTCAAAGATGGTGTCGGCGACGGGCACATTGGCTGCCTGTAAAGCCGCTACCTTGCCCTGGGCGGTGCCAGTATTGCCAGAGATAATAGCACCCGCGTGTCCCATGCGTTTGCCAGGAGGTGCTGTGCGCCCGGAGATGAAGGCCACGACTGGCTTGCGCATTGATTTAATGAACTCCGCGGCATCTTCCTCGTCGCTGCCGCCGATCTCTCCACACATCACCACGGCGCTGGTGGTGGGATCTGCCTCGAAAAGTTTGAGATAGTCAACAAAGGTGGATCCAATGATGGGGTCTCCGCCGATACCGATGCATGTCGACTGCCCGGTGCCGGCCTCGCTGAGCAAGGCGACAACTTCATAGGTCAGCGTACCGGAGCGTGAAATAAAACCCACCGGACCAGGAGTGAAGATCTGGTAGGGGATAATGCCGATCTTCCCCTGACCGGGAGTACACATGCCCGGACAGTTGGGGCCGATCAGACGCGCGCCATGCTCGTGTACAACCAGCATGGCGCGCGTCATGTCGATAACAGGAATGCCCTCGGTAATGCAGACTATCAGGCCGATGCCCGCGCTGGCCGCCTCCATTATTGCATCGGCGGCCCCGGGCGGGGGCACAAAAATACAGCTGGCCTGGGCAGCCGTGGCCTGCTTCGCTGTGGCGACAGTATCGAAGACCGGCCGACCCTCGACGGTGGTTCCGCCCTTGCCGGGAGAGGTGCCCCCCACCACATTCGTGCCCGCGGCCAGCATATTGCGGGTGTGATACAGTCCCTCGCGCCCGGTGATGCCCTGGACGATTACGCGTGTCGTGTTATCAAGCAGAATACTCATGAGCTTTTCCCCTATCCAATTACAGCGACGATCTTCTGTGCCGCCTCGCGCATATCTTTACCCCAGTCGAGGCCGGCATCTTTGAGCAAGGCCTTGCCCTCTTCCGCCCCTGTGCCTGAAAGGCGAACAACGATAGGCGTGCCCTGCGGCAGCTCTGCCTTGGCCATAATAACACCCTTGGCGACCTCTTCGCCGCGCGTGATGCCGCCAAAAATATTGACCAGGATGCCTTTGACCTGGGGATCACGCGCGACGAAGATCAGAGCCTTACGCATCATCTCGGCCTTTGCCCCTCCACCGATATCAAGGAAGTTGGCCGGTTTGCCGCCCACGCGCGCCACCATGTCCAGCGTGGTCATGACAAGTCCCGCGCCGTTGCCGATGATGCCGACGTTGCCATCCAGCTTGACATAGGTTAAACCGGCCTGCTTGGCCTCATACTCCAGGGGATTCGACTCCTCCGACTCCGCCCACGCGGCATATTCTTTTTGACGGAAGAGGCCATTATCGTCAATCAGGATCTTGGCATCGGCGGCCTGTACCTCGCCCGCGCTGGTCAATACCAGCGGGTTAATCTCGGCCAGGCTGGCGTCGCTCTCAATGAAAGCCCGGGCGAGCGCCGCCAGGATGGCGCCTCCTTTAGCTATGACCTGGTGTGGCAGGCCGGCCCGCGCCAGGATATCGCGGGCCTCAAAGGGGCGGAGGCCCCAGTGCATATCGATGGGCTGCCGAATTATCTTTTCCGGCGTATTTGCCGCGACCTCTTCAATGTCGATCCCGCCCTCCTTGGAGACCATCACGACCGGGGCCTGCGACTTGCGGTCGAGTATGATGCCGAGGTAATATTCCTCAGCGATGTCGATTTTGGAGACGACGAGGACTTTTTCTACCTTTAACCCCTTGATATCCATGCCCAGCACTTTTTCGGCGGCAGCGCGCGCCTGTTCGCTGGTATCCCCGAATTGGATCCCACCCGCTTTGCCCCTTCCACCAACATAGACCTGGGCTTTAATTACGACTGGCCCTCCGAGTTCGCGAGCAATGGCTGCAGCCTCATCTGGGGTGAACGCCACACGTCCGGGTTGAATTGGAATCCCGTAGCGCGCCAGAATATCCTTAGCTTGATATTCATGAATCTTCACGAAAGATACGCTCCTTGATCAATAGTGTACGCCTGCGCCGGGCGGCAGATATGCCAATCAGCTAGTTTATGCTAACATCATAGCACAGGTGTGTCAAGAATTGCGCAGTTGGTTGCTGCCATGGCGCGAGCGGACCTTCAGTCCCTCTCCTTTGCTCGGCCGCTGCTCGATGTTGACTGGTTGAGGACTGTTAAGATGCACGAAAACTTGCTACAATAGAAGAGGAGATGAAATCCGCGAAAGGGGGATATCTTTATGGCAAATAAATTACCAGCTCCCCCGGAGCTGGTACGGCCAAAAGATAAGACACGGTTGCCTGAAGTACAAAAGAATGATCCGCAGCCAGCGAGAACATGGCTGTGGTACAGTATTTTCATTATCGTAGGCCTGTTTGTGCTTATTTTTGTGAGCTTCACCGCCTGGATCTGGTTGAAAAATGTAAAAATCACGACCAACACAGTACCGACCGCGGCTCCTGTACAGACCCTGAGCGTACAGCGTAGCGCGGACTATGCTGGCCTGCAATTTACGCTTGAGAATGCCCAGTACGCGGCATCTTTTACGGATGACAACATTCATCCCGCGCCCGCGCTTCTACGCTTGAATATGCATGTCGCCAATCCATCGGCCGAGCAGATCAACGTCGTCTATTATGCCGCGGCCCACCTGCTAGGGCCAAACTCGAGCAAATTCAGCCCCACCAATGTCTCGCTCTCTGCTGTCCCGCAACCGGGCGCGAGCGAGTCGGGCTGGATCGATTTCGCCGTACCCGGCGGACTGCAGCTGAACAGGCTGCAGCTACAGCTGGGCTCGACCCTGCTGGGCGAAGCACTGGTCACAATACCTTTCACAGGTCCCTTTAATGGCAGCCTTTACAATGACAGGTCCGTCGTTCAGCATCTCATCATTAACTATTACTTTCCCTATAACAACCCGCAGTTGCTAGTCTACCAGCTTACAAGCGTCGATATTCGCTACTCCTATCGCGGCAGCCAGGTGAAGGCCGGCCAGCAATATTACGTCTTGAATTTTCGTGTCACCAATCCTAATGCCAACATGATTTCACCGGGCTTCGGTTATGACTATATTCGTCTCGTTTATAATGGCAGCGCCAGCAACCCACCCGCTGATAATACGCTGCCCTACGGCTTTAACGCTCTCAAAACCACGGGTGGTCATGTTGTCTTTGTCGGACCGGCCGGCATGAGTGCGCTCACCATTGATTTCCTGATGCAGTACGGCAGCGGCGGAAACAACTACAATGTCTCGCTCTAGGTCTTGAGCATCCAAAATCTTTCGATCTTTGCGGATCAGTCAGGATTTTAATGCATTCGCTTGCTTCGACAATGTCTAATGGCATGTCTCCTCGTTCCAGCGATGAGTGGGTCTTTGGCTGGGATCCCATGCCTGGTATCGTCTCGGTCTGGGCCAGTCGTGACGGCCGCGCCGTTGTGTGGCAGCGAGAAGGCGAACGGGTCCTATGCGGCAAGCAGACCTTTCGCCCCTGGCTTTTCGCCACAACGCTCGATGATCTCGCTCACCTCGGAGTAGTGTTAAAGCCTGCCCCACTACACGGCGCGGACACCTCACCGCTCAGTTATCGCATCCTGGCTGGTCTGCCCGGCTCCTATCGCTATCTCCTGTCCGCGCGCGATGGGCGCTTTCTTGAACGGGCGCTGCTCACGGGCACTTCGCGGCGCCTGGAGCGCCGCGTGAAGAATCTCGCTGAACTCGCGGAAACCTACTACCAGGTGGGCCCCGTTGAGCAATACCTTATGCAGACGGGGCAGGTCTATTTCCGAGGTCTCAACTATGAGGATCTGCACCGGCTGCAGTTCGACCTGGAGACGACCGCGCTAAACCCTGAACGCGGCCGCATCTTCTTGGTATCGTCCAGGATAGCCGGGGCTTCTCGACTGTCCTTGAGGCTGCTACACCAGAGCAGGAGGCGCGTCTCATCGTCGACCTCTGCAGTTTGATTCGCGAACGCGACCCTGATATTATCGAGAACCACAATCTCCTGGGCTTTGACCTGCCCTTCCTGGAGCATCGTACCAGCCTTCTGTGCAGAGACAATAATGTTCTGTACCAGACAATAATATGCTGAACAAGATAATAATGTTCTGATGGAAAAAGAAGATGTAAGGGATTATTACATTCCACCTTAGCAGCATTACTCTCCTCCATCTGCTGGGCAATTGCAATTCTCACTCATAATCTCTCCACACGGATGCAATTTCTAAGAAATGGAACAGCTTTTCTATGGCAAAATCACGAGCTTTGGTTGATCGAAACGCTATCGACAGATTTCTCAAGGGGAGACGAGGACAGGGAACGCTCCAATACTACAAACCCTGACTGACTGTCCGGGATGTCCCCCTTTGGCGTCAACTTAAGCACTTGAACAACCGAAAAGAACCACGAGATCCGACTGGCAGAGCACCTGCTGGCAGAACTGATAGCGACGTTGGTGTTCGCGCAGCGGACGCGTTCGCCGCTCGACGAAGAGTCGGCGCAGTTCTGGAAGCAGAGCCCGCAAGCGCTCACGGGTCCAGTGCCCTTCGAGCACCTTGCGCAATCCTTCAAAGGCTAGATGCGCCAATCGCCAGCTACTGATGGGGCAATCTCCCGGTTCGCCATCACTCATGTGGCGACGTAGGTCCTCGACATCCTCTTCGATGAGCATCCAGGCCACCAGCAACCCGCAGATCATCGCTTGTGCGCTCTGTGGCGTCTGAGCTGGCAGGCGGTGCAACGCGAGCACTGCTTTGATGCGCTTGAAGAGCACTTCAATCTGCCATCTGGCTCGATAGAGCTCCAGCAGCTGCTCTGTGGACCAGGACGTTGCTGGCAGGGTCGTCACCAGCAGCACAAAGCCTGGAAGACAAGCGGGCTTGCTCTGACAGCTTGCGCCCTTTGTCGCGCGCTTGCCGCTGTTTCTGCCGTCGGAGGGCTTCGGCTTGCTCCTCAGGTAAGACCAGAGCGATCAGGCGAACGGGCAAGCAGTGCTCTTGCTCCACCACCATCGCCCGCCGTTGGTAGAGACCGGGGGGCAAGGTGCGCAACCACGCTGGAGCGGCGCCGGCGTAGAGCGGCAAATGGGCCGGGCTGTAGCGCACCAGCGAGAAGGCCTGCGCGGCGGCGGCAGCTAGCAGTTGCTTGGCGCGACTGTAGGCTCCATCACCCACCAGGATATCGCCGGCTTGCAGGAGCAGGTGAGCAAAGCCTTCGCCCACGTGTTGGGTGCTGATGCGCAGCCAAGCCAGTCGGCCCTCTAACAGGTCGTAGGCCGAGTCGCAAGCGCCAGGTGTCTGCTCGCTTGTCTCGGCAGGAGACATGGGTGGCATCGACCAGCAGCACCCGAGGCGTCGGCCTGATCCAGCGGCGCTTGGGAGCGGCCAGCAGCGCATTGAAGAGCCACAAGAGCCAGTCAGCACGAGCGAGCAGGTGTTGGTGCCAGGCTTGGCCAGAGATGACCGTGCTGGTCAGGCCGATCAAACGGCTCCAGGCGCTCAGCTCTCGCAGGCCGGAGTGGCTGAGCACATAGTAGAGCAGTCCACGTAACAACACCAGAGCTGAGGGCAGGCCACGCGCCCGTTGAAAGGCTTTCAGCAGCCGGGCCTGGGCTTCCAGCTCGGCTGGCAACCGCTGTTCGACTAGCGCCTGCCACTCCTGCTCGGCTGTGGATTGCGGACCAAGCAGCAATCCGCTATGATGATCTCGTTGAGGCATGAGTCTCTCCTTGCTTTCAGCAGGTGATTGGTTGTTTCCCACTGTAGCAGGTTGGACTCCGCCTCGCTTACTTTTCAGTTGTTCAGGTACAATTTCTTAAGTTGACGCCAAAGGGGATGTCCCCTCACATTGAAAATCGTCGCGAGATAAGGGATGGAAAACGGGGAGGACTCACCACTTTCTCAGTATTCTCGAATTACTCTACTACCTTAGGATCGGGTGCGCATGCTGCGCCTGCTTAAAAGCGCAACGGTGAAGAGTCTGAAGGATTGTGCACCACTGGTCGGCTACAGTGTGACCCAGCTGACCCGCTGGTGGGAATGCTACCGGGCAGAAGGCCTGACAGGGGTGCTCAAGCAGCACAAGCCAGCAGGCAAGGCTTCGCGGCTGACTCCAGAGGCATGGGCAGGCTTGATGCAAGCAATGCGAGCGGGACACATCGCGACCATGCCAGAGGCGCGCAATTATCTGGAGCGCGAGTGGGGAATCCGCTACAAGAACGGAAAATCGCTGTGGTGGCTCTTCAAGAAACACCGAGTCAAGTGGAAGACCGGACGCAGACGGCACAAGAAAGCCAATGCCGAGCAGCAGGCCGCCTTTAAAAAAACTTCGGAACCCTCGTCAAGCGACCACCGCTCAAACGAGTCGTGGCCTTGGATGAAGGCCGCTTTGGCCTGATCACCTGGCTGCGGAGGCGCTGGTGTCCGCTGGGATGTTCACTAGAGTGGTCTCTAATGGTCACCGACATCCGCGAACAGTACCCACTCCTTCCCATAGACGACACGCTTGCTATCGCGGATAGTCTCGATATCAAGCACCCTATCCACCCCAAGACCAAGGAGCCCGTTGTGCTGACAACGGACTTTTATATCTCCCTCCGGAATAAGAACGGCACTTTCGAGCACGCGCGCACCGTCAAATACGCCAAGGATTTGTCGAATTCGGCGGACACTCGAGAAGCTGGAGATTGAAAGGCGTTACTGGGAAGTGAGGAGGATCGATTGGGGCATAGTGACCGAGCACGAGATTCCCACCACTCTGGCCAAAAACGTCGATTTCTTGCACGGTATGTGGCATCTTCCAAAGCACATGCCAGAGTTGAACATCTCCCCCGTTGCCGAACTCCTAACGAGCCTCGTTGGCGTGCAGAATCAACCTTTAAATGAACTAACAGCCATAAGCGATAAGCAGCTGGGGCTCAAAAGCGGGACTAGCCTGAAGGTGGCCTACTATTTGCTTTCGACACGCCAATGGCATATTGATATGAACGTTCTTATCGATCCAGATCAGCCCCTCACCTTGCTTGGAACGGATCTCAAAGTTGTACACAAAGAGGAGTAAACACTCATGCATCTGATGGTCAATATGCTCTTTCAGTGGCAGGATGGATCAGCGCGTGGCTCACTCTCATGATAGCATTTACAAAATACTCGTACCGCTGGTAAAAAGGACAGGGACCCGTGCAGGAGATGTACGACGTGAGCCGCGGCTTGGGTGAGCTGACGCACGATCTGAAAATTCCGCTTGTGGCAATAGCGCCGATGTCTTCTACCCTAGAAAATTGCCAGAAGATGCTTTTCCAACATTCCTGGATACCTCGTCGATCTCCAAAAACAGGTACAGAGCACATCCTTTTTCTTTATCATGACGAACTCTCGTCGGCCGAATCGACAAGCAAACGCTTAATCATTGCTACAATTCTTATCACCAATCAGCAAAATGGAATAGTGACCGAATTAGAAATATCCACACAAGCAGATCACTCCATTTGATCGAATTCTTCGAATCTCACATAGTCTGTATGAAATTCGATTACAGGTCAAAGTGGGCTTGCTCCAGAGCTCTACTCTCTCAGAATATTGCACCTTCAGGTAGCTTGACAGCGGATCCAAATTGGTTGAATACGCTCAATCGGAAGATCAAAGAGTCCAAGTTGTTCATGTATGCGAAATAGCTGTTCAAAATCCTCAGACGAATATGCTTTGCGCAAGCGCGAGGCATAGGAAGTCACAAGCACACGAAGATAGTGCTCTACATCGTAGTCACGGCGATTGTTCATATCGCCGTGATAGGAGGAGCGGAGCAGCTCTTTGGGAACAGGCTCACCTAATTTCACTTCTGCCTCCTCCGCTTCCTCGAAGGAGATGTCCTCGCTCTCATCAGGCAGCCAGATGGAGGCTCCTCCCTGGGCCCGGTAGAAACGCACTCGCTCACCAGGGGTCCATTTCGTGCGTCCGGCGGCAAGGAGGGCCTCGTAGGCCTGCTCGGTATGACCGACGCGAGCGGCAAGGTATGCCTCTGGAGATTTGGAGAGGCGGACGCGCGCTGCGACATCGGAGGCGGCGAACCTGCGCCTCCGCAATGCTTCAGCTGTCTCTAAATAGGCATTCTGTACTCCAGCCACGTCGGCAGTCATAGTAGAAAGCAAAGCTTTGAGCAGGAACCGTTCGCCGAATGGTTCTGATCGACTGGAGCGCAGTGCCACACCATGTACGATAAGTTGGCCGCCATACGTCAGCAAGGCATAATTCTTGACTTCGTGGCTGAACATAGCGCGATACCTGCCCTCGTACTCCAGCCGTATGCCAACAGGTAACTGCGCTCCAATCTCGGCCACTAAAGCTCGCTCTTGCTCTTCGGTCCAATGTTGGGGAACAGCGAAGTAGACACCATCGGTATCTGCTTCGATGAGTGCCATCCCACGCTGCCGTAGTGCATCGAGCACCTGCGCCAGCACCTCGCGCCCGCGCTTCGTTACCTCATCGGCGGCATGAATGTCAGCGAAGAGGGCCATTGAACCCGCCCCCATATACCCGTAGGCGGCGTTAATGAGGATTTTCATCGCCGCCTGCGTAGCATCGTGCATATTGGACTCCAGCGAAGCGGGGGCTGCGCTCCTTGCCTTGGCTTTATGTGAGAGCCGCAAATCGATCAGTCGATCGAGTATCCCAAGCAAAACGCCCAGACGATCGCACTCTGGCCCGATACGGAAGGAACGCATGAGCGATGGATACAGTGAAGCCACATCGGCTTTGACAACGTGCTCGGCCACCCCTGTGGCAAAAAGATGGACCGCACCGCCCTCATGCATTCCATGTGTAGAAGTCTGCTCCGTGACCTGGTGTGGCAACGCCACACCGGTGCGCAAATAAGCCCTCACAAGCATTGGTTCGAGAATGCCCATCGCCGGTCCTGCAGAAGCCAGGCGCTCGTAACGACGCGGCGCCATGCTTGCCAAGGCAAACGACGCACCGAGCAAGCGTCGGGAGAGGCCATCCACCTCTTGGACGTCGTTGAGAGCATAATGCCGAACCAGTTCAGGCTCCCTGCGGTAGGTCTCGAAGATGGCAGAGCCTTCCAGGTAGACCCTATCCGCGGCGGCAATCCCAAAGTAACGTGCAACGTCTTTCAGGCCGTGGCTAGGCAGATCGCGCACCACGAAATCATAGCGTCGCACGGCATCCAGCGTATCGATCAGCTCACGGCCAGCTACACTGTAACGGACGCGGCGGCGGGCCTCAGGCCCTATAGCTAGTGTTTCCTCGCGTCGTTCCAAATGTTCGGGCCCACCTGCTCTGCCGAGTCTCAGGGGAACTCCTAGCGCTTCAGCCCTGTATTCCAGAAATTGAAGATCAAAAGAAAATATGTTGTGGTTCTCTATAATATCCGGGTCACGTTCACGAACGAGTTGACAGAACGCTGTAATCATTGCCGCCTCATCCTGGGGGGATTGTGCTTCGAGAGTGATTGCAAGCCCGAGGCTATCCCGGATGGCAATAAGAAATATTCGTCCACGGTGAGGATCAAGTGCAGTTGTCTCCAGGTCGAACTGGAGCCGATGTAGATCCTCAAAACTCAATCCGCGAAAATAGACCTGGCCGCTTTGCATGAGATATTGCTCAACTGGGCCAACCTGGTAGTACATATCCGGGAGTTCGCTCAGGCTCTTCACACGGCGGTCCAGGCGGCGAGAAGCGCCGGTGAGCAATGCTCGTTCGAGAAAGCGTCCATCCCTTGCGGTCAGGAGATAGCGATACGACCCAGTAGGGCCATCCAGGATTCGATAACTGACCAAAGAAGTGTCCACACCATTTAGAGGGGAAGCAGTCAAAACTGATCCAAGTTGAGTAAGGTCATCGAGGGTCGTGGCGAAGATCCAGGGACGAAATGTTTTCCTGTTGCATAGAACATGCTCACCTTCTCGCCTCCATATAACTGCACGACCATCACGACTGGCCCAAACAGAAACGATACCAGGCAAGGGATCCCAACCGAACACCCACTCGTCGTTATAACGAGGAGATGTCGCATCAAATAAATGAGAAGCAAGAGGATTCATCGCAATCCTAACTCACAAGCTATTTTAGAGAGAACATTTATTCTAAGCATATCATGTAGAGTTCCTCTTGCCAACCCTGGACTCCCGAGGAAAGTCAGATCACCGTGCTCTTTACTGAGCAAACAACGTGATGACGTATTGGCAGGCTGCCGTCTTTGTCTAGACATGTAACACTCTAACCCGCAATGTCAAACAAGTGAATACCTGCTGCATTACTCAAGTGCGATCTGTATCTCCAAAGCTTGACTCTTGTATGCTTTTGAGACGTCAGGCGAGGTAGGTACTTGATGTAGCAAACTTCGCCATTCGTAGCATTCAACCATAAGAAAGGAATGTTTTCACTACACGTATTCTGTCAACTCAATTTCTGCAGCTTCAATAGCTTGTTGGACGGCTGGGAAATAATTAAGAAGAAGGAAAATGATGCATAATCCTTCTACGGAGCTTCCCTCTAGTGAGGTGAATAGTCCTTTCTTGATGCTTCTTGACGAGCCATCGAATAACTCGAAATCGAGAAATCCTCCGGAGTCTCTTTAACTTCCATAATAGCTTGCATCGTTTGGGGAGCCCTATGCGCTTGACGACTCATTTGACGAACACGTGGAATTTCTATGCCGATTCTATTCAACGTTACTCTTTTTGGAGGATCGGCGGTCTCAATGAGTCTGAAGCTCACTTCTCTTACGGCTCTTGCCACCTCCACGTCATCCTTCCAAACCCTATTGTTGGAAGACATTCTAGGCGTAGTGCATTTGTACTGAGAAACACTCTTTTCCCATGAATGTTTAGCTGATACATATTTCCTGGGTTGTTTCTTCGGTGGAAGGTGCGTCATAAGCCAGTCGTGATCATATCTCCAAAGCCATTTATACACCCCCGGTAAATTTTCTCGTATGGTGGACCTACCAGCTCCGGGTACTTCATTTATAAAAGTTAATAATTGCAAACGATAGCTTGGGGCATCATCGAGTGTTCGACGGTTGCGCAAAGCTTCTGCTTGTGCAAGAGTCCAATGAGTTTCGCGCGGTGAGGGAAGGTTTAACCTAGCAGCTTGGAAGAGCACGACATTAGGCGATACTTTCAAGGCGCGTCCAATACTGGCAACCGAATTAGTAGAACTTAACCAAAATTCGCGCAACTTCTTTTCCCAAGTAGGACCAAAGGAAATGATTCGCTCTCTCCGAAATTTATCATGAGTTGATTGGTCCGGTCCAGAACGAGCATATGTAAAGCTGCATACGCAGGAGAACACTCCCACAGGACGACGTGCAGTAGTATGTGTCCCTAATTTATATGAAGTAATACATTCTTGTTGATAGAGTTCACACACGGGATTAAGGCATGGCCAAGGACCATTGCCGAAAGGGGCTGGCATTTCAATGTGATGGGTAAGGAATGTTTCAATGTTACACCCTAAAAAGCGTATTAAGAGAATATGATGAATTGGATGAGCTGTCCCTTCTTTTTTAGCTGTAACAGTCTTCCCAACCAGGAAATCGCCGACATACTTGCAGCTATTTGGCTCGCAGTGAAGCAGGGTCAAGAATTCCTGAGGATAGTACTTCATAAAAGCTTGCATGAGATTTGTCCTACAGATGAGTCCGCTTCTTGATAGAAAACCTTGACAAGCCAAAATAGCGCGATACTGTTGATGAAAAAAATCGAAATTAACATAGGAACGCGGGTGCTCTAAAAGATAAAGAGCAGCCGAAGCAACAGCACGGTGCATCTCATAAAAAGGGAATGACTCCGCATTACGTGGCTCTAAGTCGCCAATAACTCGTTCTGCCGAGATAAAATCTCCATTGGTAAATTCACGCCTGGAATGGACTGTACTATTTTCGAGGAAAGTCGCATGGAGAGGACACACCTCAACTCCAGGTACGTGATGTAATCGATGCCAATATGCTTCGCCGTAAGTTACCCTGTCCTGTTTTACGCATAAGGGGCAATAGCGCAGCCAGCTGGGGCGAGGTATATTCCTACCCAAAATCCTGAATCGGCTATGAATAGCCTCTGCACTTCCTTTCAACATTTGCTGACGTGCGTGTGAAATTTTATCAAAGGGCAAGAATGTACTGTAAAACGAAAGTAAGGTGTGATTATCTATAAAGTAATCAGCTGAATAGGAATGGTCTAATGGCAGATTGTTCACAAAATATTCGAGATGACAGGGCAAATCAATGACAGAATTAACAGACGATCTTCCGAACAATTCTCGGTGGATGTCTCTGAGAGTTGGATGAGTAACTTGGTCGGCATAACGGGCCCATACACTATAAAGTACCTCATCTGGATAGGGGTCTGGAAAGTGTTCAAGCATATAGTCTGAAATCCTCTTATGTTTGTTCTTCTGCGCTTGCTATAGGCAGGGAAATGAGACCGAACAGGTAACTAATGTTCTACTAATAAACGTTCCCCTACTTCGAAGCAGCAATTAAGCAGAAGCTGAAAGGACTAATTTGCTATGCCAATGAAAAATTCAGGGTTCGAATAACTTTTACAGAGTGTGCAGTATATCTTATTCTAACTTTTTGGGGTGTTCAAATCCTTAGGGTCATAATAGGAGAGATATTATGAATACTGATCTTTACAATTTTACGACACTCGCTGAGCTTATCTACAGTGTTGCTGCTCATAGCCTGGCCTCTCTATTTACAAAACCTACTGAGGAAGCCATGGGATTGAGTGTGGAGAAAGCTTTCCCGGAGAACAAATCGCTGGAGCAAGCACCCCTATTTCGGAACTGGGCCGATTTAGACCTGGCAGGAATTGAAGACCTGGCAGGAATTGACCTCCGGAGGCCTCCTCGATGGATTCAGACAATCGGTGAATTTCTCCTTACCGCTGAAGTGGAGGAGATCGCTCGCCAGATAATTGCAGTGCGACTCCTTGCGGACACAAGTGACGATGATTTTTACTCCTTGCGCGGGATTTTCGCGTTCCTCCTTAATCGCTTTGGGACAGCTTCTGGCCTAGACGTTATAAGCGGAGAAGCCGATCAGCTAGTTGAAGTAGAACCGGAATTATTTGATGCACTCCTCAAGCAGTGCGATTTTCATCTCAACTGGATCAGAGAGAGAGGTCTCCTCAGTGCTGGCCAAACAAGCGCACACTTCCGTCCCAACGAGCTAAGGAGTGAGTTTGCTGCTGTACTGCCGAAAAAGGAACTGCTTTCAGCCGAATATGACCTAGATATTAGGGAAATCCTCGTCTTCGAGCAGCATTACCTGCGCCAGACTGGAAGGTATTTCGGCCGTGTCAATCCCACTAACCTCAAAAAAGTGCGTTCATACCCCCCCTCGATGCTCTCTATGTCTCGCCTCGGTTTGCTGCGGCCAAGGAGCCAGAAAAGCTTGATGCGCCAGCCTTTCTTACCCGTATGTTTCGTGCCGTATTGCTAGGCGCCCCTGGCTCGGGTAAATCGATGTTTTCAAATAAACTTTGCTTTGATCTCGTACGCAGTCATGCACAACGTATCGTTGCTGGGCGCAAGGAGCTGATCCCAATCCTTGTAAGGGTACGCGAATACGGGGCAGAGAAAGCCGCGCGGAGGTGGTCAATACTCGAATTCATTGAGGCTCAGGCGCGGTCATCTTACCAGCTTACGCATGTTCAACCGCAAACCTTTGAGTATTTGATACTTATGGGGCGGGCTATGATAATTTTTGATGGCCTGGATGAAGTGTTATACTCTTTCCTGGTGAGAATGATATGTTATTGTGCTACACAACACGCCAGCAAGCTCACTCGCTCATATGAACATATCTTTTCTTTTCTGAAAGAGTATTAGATACTAGCTATCGCCAGGAGATCAGTAGCGACATCGAGATGTTCTCTCATCTCTATCCTTCAGTTCCTATTCTCGTGACCTCACGCGATGCCGGGTATGAACAGGCCCCTCTTGATGAGGAGCAATTTGAAGTTTTCAACCTGTTGCCTTTCGACAACGAGCAGGTGCAGGAGTTCGTCGAGAAGTGGTTTTCAGCAGGAGGCGAAGAGGATATCATCTTTTCTCACGACAGGACAACAAAAAGCTTCTTTGACATGATAACTGAAATTACCTTTGATCATCGAACAAATCCGCTCCTGTTGTCCCTGCTCTATTCAATCTATCCTGGGGAGAAGTACATACCGCGCAGTCGCTTAGATATCTATGAAAAAGCCGCGACCTTGCTTTTTGAACAATGGGATAAGAATAGGGCGATCACTCCCCTGCCGCGCTCCAAAGAACAACCTAGTACATTGCGGCTGAAATAGTTCTGGAGTAAAATAGGGCCAGCAGAACAAAGGAGGACAGAGAGCATGCGTGGCCCCAAACCGGAAGCGTTGATGTTGAGTGAACAGGAACAAAGGGAGCTGGAAGCGCTGGTGCGCCGACATAGTACCCCCCAGCAAGTGGCACAGCGAGGACGAATGATCCTAGCAGCAGCAGAAGGCCAGAATAATAGCCAGATCGCCAGAGCGGTGGGCGTTAGTGTGGATACCGTTCGCAGTTGGCGGATGCGCTGGATTGGTTTGCAAGCAGTCTCGCTGGAAGAACTTGCCGTGAGCGAACGGCTCACCGATGTCCAACGCCCAGGAAGGCCTTCGGAGATCACCGCAGAGCAAACCTGCCAGATGGTTGCCCTGGCTTGCGAGCAACCGAAAGAACGTCCGATCAGCCACTGGACGGGCCAGGAAATCGCCGACGAAGTGATGCGCCGTGGGATTGTGCCCAGCATCTCTGCACGGCATGCCGCTCGGGTGTTAAAAAAAGGGATCTCCAACCGCATCTGATCCGCTATTGGTTAACCCCTCCGGCTGATCCGCGGCGGGAAGAAACGATTGGGGAGATCTGTCAGGTCTATCGACAGGCTCCCGATCTGGCCAAACAAGGAGAACGGACCATGAGTACGGATGAACTGACCGGTGTCCAGGCACTGGAGCGCAAGCAGCCGGGATTGCCGCTGGCGCCTGGAAAAGTGGAGCGACGTGAGTTTGAGTATATTCGCCATGGCACACGCGCCTTCATTGTCAGTCGAGATGTGGTGACAGGAAAGGTGGTGGCTCCACATGCTGGACCCACGAGGACCGAGGCAGATTTCCTGGCCCATGTCCAGGCGGTGGTGGCCACTGATCCTAAGGCGACCCGTTGGCATGTTGTCTGTGACAATCTCAACATCCATCAGTCCGAAACGCTGGTCCGCTTCGTCGCAGAGCGCAGTGGCATTGATGCGGATTTGGGCGTCAAAGGCGAAAGCGGGATTCTTGCCTCCATGACCAGTCGCGCAGCATTTTTGAGTGATCCCACGCATCAAATCGTGTTCCATTACACGCCAAAGCACAGCTCCTGGCTCAACCAAATTGAAATCTGGCTCAGTATTCTGGTCCGCAAGTTACTCAAGCGTGGCTCTTTCACGAGTGTCGAGCAGTTACAAGCCAAGGTCTTGGCCTTCATCGAGTATTACAATCACACGATGGCCAAGCCGTTCAAATGGACCTATCAGGGAAAGGCTTTGAGGGCTTAAACTATGGAACTATTTACGCCTCAGTGTACTAGAAATACAGGAGGAATTTTTTCTCCTACCCAGCGCAGATTAAGGCGGCAAGGCAGGCATCAGATTGATGAACGCGTGCAAAGGGTGTTACGAGCGTCGCTACAATCACAAAAAACTGGGAGTTGCCTTCGTGCAGTGGTTGCAGGGACTGGCGACCTCTCAACCTATATGCTTCAGAATAGTTCCCCTTTTTTCAATCACTTCCGCTTTGTCCACCTTAAACCACTGAGCCTGGAAGAAACACATGAGCTCATCGTCAAACCGGCAGAGCTATTAGGTATGTCTTTCTCGCCCAATGCTATTGAGCGCATTTCTTCCTTCAGTGGCTGTCAGCCGTATTATTGCCAAGCGCTTTGCTACGAAGCATTCGCGCATGCCCAGAAACTGAACAACAAGCTCATCGGCGATATAGAAGTGGATGTGGCAGAGCAAAAGATCTGCGATGACCTCTTTCACGCGTTCCTCTCCGGCGTCTGGACCCGGTTGACGCCCAAAGAGTGCGCATTCCTTGCGGCATTAGTTAAGGGAGAGGCTTACCTCCCCGCCACGAATGGACACCTCCAGCGCCTGCTAGACTGGCAGATCGTAGCCAGGGAAAAGGAGAGGTACTGCTTCTCGGCAGGATTGTTTGAACGGTGGACGGTGAAGGCCTTGAAGGAGGGGTAAACGATGCCGAATCCCTACACCACTTCAACCATCGATAGCCCGGAGTACAAGCAGCTGGTCACTGGCCGTACTGACGATATTGCAACGTTACTTGACCACATTGCTCAGGGTCATAGCATTGCCCTGTTTGGGGAACGGAGAATTGGCAAAAGCTCCCTCTTGTTTCTTAATAAGAGACATTATCACTGGCCAGGTCGAACACTATCGTTCTAACTTGGTCGACCTCAACCTCAAAAGTGCGCTCGATATGCTGAAGGCCAAGGTCCCGTCTCAATCGAAGGCTATTCATCTCAACTTGCAACACGTGAGCAAATTGGAGCAGGAAGCCCTCGCTCGCACGATCCACGCAGCTTTGTGCGACCAGGGATTGCTGCCGGCCCCACTGTCAGGGGGAAGCCATCTTTTTCTCCAGTCCGCTCCCTCAGCGATACCCGCGACGGTTCACGAGGTATTTCAGGTACTCCATGCGACCTCAGGGAGTGGACGCTTTGTGATACTCTTCGATGAGATGGAGTGCCTTCAGGATTTTCCGGAAGGAGAACAGATTGCCCGCAATCTGCGCAGTATCATCGAATCCTGTCCCCGTATCTGTATGGTATTCGCGGGCGCTGAGGGTTGGTACAATCAGATCAAAGAAAAAACTTCACCCCTCGTCCATAATGTGCATGCCTATTACCTCAAGGTGCCTTCCCAATTTCCCATGGAAACGTATCTCGTTAAGAACCTCCTTAGCCCTTTTCTCCCTCCTCAGTATGAGAGCAGCGCAATGATCCATGTCGTGATGGGCTGGACCCAAAGCAAGGCCTTTTATGTGCAGGCCGTCTGTGAGACGGTCGTCGAACGGTATGGTGGGAGAGGGCAGGTGCCTGACGATTGGCAGGAGGCTGTCAAGGAGAGCGTTTTCGAGTCGAGGGGACCAGTGCTGCGCGATTTCTACGCAGGTCACAATCTGGACAGCCTCACGAAAAGAATCCTCGCGCTCCTTGCCAATAGACCTGGTCTGACAATCAAGCAGATTGCAGAGCGGTTAGGTGAACCTGTCAAGGTCATTGGCGAGAAGATAAGCGAGCTCGTGAGTTTGGCGAAGCTGAACAAGCAGGGCACAGAAGAGTATCGCATCGTTGGGACGCTCATTGAAGCGTGGGGGAAACAAAACCTGGAAATGCCCTCCGTGAAATCGCCATGGCCGCAAATAATGAGATGGGCCGTTGCTTGCCTTCTTATTGCGATTGCCGTAGGTGTCTACATCTACACCCATCCCGGATTTCAAACATTTGCATTTCCGATGTCCGACAGCACCGTGACCATTCAGATACCCGAATCGCTCGAGCAGGGCGAGACGGGGAAGGCGGTGGTATCTATCCAGAATACAAGCGCACAAAAGGTGGGCGCGATCCACATTTTTTTGAGTTCACCTGGTATCAACTATCAACTCAGCGGAACGAATCAGCTGACATTCGATGGACTGGCCGTGGGAGAGAAACGAACTGTGCAGCCAGCCTATGCGGTCGATGAGGCAACTGCCCCTCCTTTCAGTGCGCTGACTTCGCATGTTCTGATCATGCAGGATCATGCAGCCATCACAAGATCTTATACCTTTACCACCACCATGAGGTTTCTCCCCTTACTACAATTTTGGTTTCCAGTCAGTTCGCTGTTGACTGCCCTAGGTGCATTCATCAATAGGAAAGACCTGTGGCAGCTCCTCGTTAGTCTGGTTTCTTTTTTACAGGAGAGAGTACAGTAAAGGCTGCTCATACTCGTAAGCATATGATGATCAACTTATTCTGAAATAATTATAGTCTAATTACGTAGTTCGGTACTATCTCAGTGTCGGCTTCGGGAGCTACTTCTCGATTTGTATCTCTAATTCATCCCTTCCTTCTTCCCCATTCTCCTCATCATTCCACTCTTCAGGGAAGATCCAGGGGCCGATCACCTCGGCATACTCGCACATCCTCTGCGCGAGTTCTAAAGGGAGCGGGAAAAGCGTCATGTCATTCGTGACGAGGCTCATCCGTCGCCATTGATCGGCAGCTATTGCCCATATAGCCGGGTCCTCACTGCCAAAAACGACGAGCGGCATAGTTTCAACAATGGATGAGATTCTATAACTCTCGCGCAGATTCTGCTGCTTCCCCTTGTACCCTTTGGAGGCGGTTTTTGGCTTGGACGCGATGTTGTAGAACAGGCGCGTCTTCTGCGGGTCGCCATCGTCCTCGGTCCATAACCCTTGCGCGGTTGTTGATGGTTTCGCGCCGGGAATATACCACCCCGGCATCTCCCATCGAAGATTGGTCCGGAGGCGAACCAGGCGGAAACGCGAGGATAGTTTCTCAGGCGATACTGTAGGGCTGTCCTCGTCCGCATCAAAGCGGAGCCCATCCAGCGGCACCGCATTGTTATTTAGCCCCTGCCATGTTGGACGCGCATTTTGCGCGGCGATGAACACGACTACATCATTCGTCCCTAGCTTCACAAGATCGCCGAGCAGGAACTGCCTGAGCTGGCCGAGGGCTTCCTGCTGCTTGCGGTTTTTCACTTGGTCAGGGTCTAACTGAGCGATCTCGATCAGAGCTTCCCGGTACGGCCGAATACGTTGGTCGTGAGGCAGCCAGGCATAGATTTTTGACTCGGTTGTATTTAGTAACACGACAACCGGGAGATGCACACCCACGGCAGCCCGACGCCGGGTGATCCGAATTACCCAGATGCTGGCCACCAATAAGGGTGAGGGAAGAGGAAGCCTTCTGGTGGTAAAGCCAATCGTCGCGGGAAGGTACCCGAGCTGGCGCAGCCCGTCAAGCACCGCCGATTTACATCGTTCTCGCAGATCATCGCCCGACTTACTGGTGACAAACTGGGTCACCCGTTTGCGACGAGCCATCCCTAGGCGCAACGCCTTTTTGGGGCCCCTTCCACGAAAAGCGCGTCTCCACTCTGGATCGCGGTAATCTGGTAATTCGATGAGCGTCAATGTCGGTTCAGTCGCAGGCTCCGCCATCTCTCCTACCTCGCTGGCCCGCTTATTGATCGCCGCGCGCAGATCGAGCTTCCTCTGCTGGTCCATAGTAGGTAGTGGAGACCCTATTCGCCCAAGCGGTCGCGTCACGATTCTGAGCCGCCCACCTCCAGGGAGCGCGACGGTCTCTTCTTCCCGAGCAGGAGGTGGTGGTGGTTCTGGAGCGCGCAAGCGCGCACGACGACGACGAGGCTCTTGAGGGTGATCGCCTTGGAGCGCCTGCTCAACATCACTGAGAAAGTTCTCCTCCTCCTCCTCCTCGCCCTCTTCATCCTCCTCGAAATCTTCTTCGCTAGCCTCCTTCAATAGCCCTTCCAACGCAAGCTCATCGAAATGTTCTTCCGATTCTTCTGGTTCGACAAGTGGCGGTCGAGGACGGGTAAGGAGCGAAAGCACACGATCGACCAGCCTATCACGGACAGCCTCCGTCTGCCAGCGCACCTCGATGGTTACCTGGGGGCTCACTGAAGCGGCCAGCTTCTGAAGACGCTCTTCCGGAGGCATTTCCAGAAAATCGTCCATAAGTGGGTGGGCCTCGATTTTCTGCGGGATCTCGAAGGGCTTGAGCGGTGGACGAAGTGCAAGTTCAGCAGAAAGCTTTTCGCGTACAATTGTAGTGAACTGCTCCCACATGTCGGGCCCGATTCCTGTTCCCACAGGGTGGTAGCGAGGAGACGCATAGACAATACCTGCTTCCAGGCCGTCTTTCCCATCTAACCAGTCCTTTGGCTGAAAGGTCAGTTGCTCCGCATCTGGGATTGCGACAGAAAGACGGTTGGCGATCTGTGGAACCAAATTCGTCCACACCGGAACGCGCCGATTACCCTGGCGCCGGGCCGTCAGTTGAGCGGTAGTAAAGGTCTTCGGCGAAGGGGTACCATACCAGGCCTTTGTTGCCCGAAGATACACGGTTGTCTTTCCCCTCAGATACAGAGTCTGCCCGTCGTAACAGGTATCACTCTGCCACCGACGCACGCCGAAATGGAAATACACCCGTGGCTCGGGATCTCCTACAACCGTTTGGAGCGTAATCCTGACAGTATAGCTAAATCCCCACTCTTTCTTCCGCTTCGGCACGAAAACCGGCGGCCAGGTCATCAGTTCCGCGCCGTCATCTGTCGGCACGCGGACTAGGTAGCGTTGAAGCTGCCCGACGGGCAGCCTCGTCTGCTGCTCAACCAATCGATCGGCCAGAAATGCTGGGATGACCTTGTACGCCAGCCTCGGCGCCTTGGCCGTGCGGTTGCGGCTCGTCTCCTGGCCCATCTTCACGGTCAGTTGCTTCCACTCGAGGTCTTCCTGCCGCAAGAGAGGAAGGATCTCCGCATAGCTCTCACAGGTGCTATACGTCTGCTCTAGCCATGCCTGGATCACCTTCCAGAGGTGCTCCAGGGGGATGTCTTGTTGCGCAAGGAGCCAGGGGCGTGGTTCACGAGGTGAGGTGGCTGTCGCATCTCCTTCTAGCTCTTCTCCTTGCGGAGGAGGTCGTACGGCGCTTGGCGCAGCCAACAGGTAAGGGACAAATGCGCGCATTACCGCACTCAGGCTCCGGATGGGAACGGTATTCTGTCTGTCGACTTGGCCACTGCGCTCTTCCTGCAATTGCTTGAGCGGCTCAAACCACTCCTCCGGAAACTCTAGGTAGAACAGCGGCAGCGCTCGCAGCGCACTCTCCGGTCGAATAGTGAAAGCAACAGCTTGAATGGCTCTGTTAGACATGGAGCACCCCTTCTATCTGCTCGAATGCACGTGCTGCCTCTCCATAGAGGGCCTCGGCAATAGCTCGCTGCGCGGGATCGGGGTCAGCAAGTGCTTGCTGCAAGATGCGGCGAAACCCGAGGAGCATACTGGTCTGCTCTGTATCGTTGAGCCCTTTCGGGCTATTCTCTGCCCAGCGGGCATCGACGAAATGGACCCGCGCCGAAACGCCTCCCCGCAAGAGGCGCCCGATGCACTGCCAGACCAGAACGAACTGCGTCCACAGGAGCGGTGTGCGTTCATCAGACCCATCTTGGACGCTGCCATTCCCGAGCTCAGTGTTCCAGCTCGGCCAGAGCCTTCGGCGTATCGGACTCCAGAAGTTCATAGTGGACCGCCGTGTACCAGGCAAGAGGAGGGAGACTCTGCTGACCATCCGGCCGTTCTACCCGACGTTGGATCACTTGGTAGACGAGTGGGCTGTAGAGAAAGTGCCGAGCGTGATTGACAAACGTTGGCAGCGAGGGGACTAGCTCTTTGAGCTCCCACGCCACGCGGGAAATGAGGCGTTCGCGAGAAAAGTAGGCATCACCCAGCCAGCGGCGGATAGCGCTGTTCTCACGGAGCAGGATATAGAAGCGATTCACAGCTCGTTGCGTGTTATCGTGCGAGATGAGCCAGCGATCCAGCTCAGAATCCTTGCCCACTATCGGACGCCCTGGTCGATATACATGGCGCGCCACCTGAACCGCGACGCGGTCCAGCCAGGATTCACCGCGCTCCCGCACCAGCACTTCCATCGGCGCAAAGCGGTCGTCGAATTGCACCTGTACCAAATCGGCCTCATCGACTAGCACCACATGAGCGTACCGCATGACGAGATCGATGTTGCGCAGGTACTCACCGGAGAGCGTGGCCTGCGGGCCGCTGGCGAGAAGGCTGGCAGGAGTTGCCAACCAGATCTGCGCTGTGGCGAACGAGCGGGTTGAGAGATGCGTCGGGCAGACCGGCAGAAACGGGCAATCCCACGCCATGTCATTCAGGTTGCTCTCTGAATCCTGCGGGTCATCTTCCTCTGGCAGGTGCAGGCGCGTACAGGGCTCCTCGCCAGGCCGCATTGGTCGCACATCCTGACGCAACCCATCGAGCGGGCAAACAGTCGAAAGCAGAGCATAGGCCGGGTGTTCTTTCCGCAGGGCAACTCCGTCTCGTAGTGCCTCCGAGCGCTGAAGGCGATTGAGGTGAGTGGTACGGGTGGAGCGCCCGACGAGGGGGATAGCCTGCAAAGTGCCGGGGTCGGCGCGTGAGAGCAGATTAAACACGCTGTGTTCGCGCAAGAGCGATGCTACGTCCCCTTGCACAAGCGTGACGCGATAGCCTCGGCGAGCAAGGTAGACGGTCAGCACCGTCAACAGGCTGTATTTCCCGCTGCCGACCATTCCGATCAAGTGAAGGAGACCGTCGAGAGCAAGGGCGGTACTCGGTCGCAAGCCGGCGGGCGTGACGAGGCGCAGGTTATTCTGGAGCGCCTGAATGCGCGCGCCCCACGACTGGTCGGCCACCGAACCGTGAGGGGCGTAGGCGTCCATCCACTCTGCCTCTTCCCGCAGCGCTTCCAGGGAGATGGTGATCGGCGCCTGTTCTGGTGAGCGCTGGAAGATACGAGGCACAGGACGCGAGGAAAGCCGCTCGACGCGAGGAGGCAACTCGACCTCGTGCCGCTCGCGCTTGAGAGTGAAGAGGTAGCGCCCGGCGGTAGCGTAGCGCGCTTCTCGCCTCTGCCACGGTGGGGGTGTGCGCAGCGCCTCGCGCATGGCATCGAGGCGCTCCTGCAGCACCGCGTCTTCTCGCTCAAAGATTTCCTTCCCATTGATGCGATACAGCGGATAAGGAGATGGCAAGGCTTGATACTGATCCAGGTACTCCCCCCACATGGTTCGGCTCATCAGCTTGAATAGGTGGAGGCGCGTGAGCAGCAAAGCCCGCGAAGCGGAGGGGGAGAGGAGGTCCAGAGCCGGAAGTTGATGGCCGCCGCGAACCGCCCAGGCGAGCGACACGTCCTGTCCCTGAAATACATCCTTCATCATTGTCAGGATTAGTTCGGTATCAAGGAGTTCACCTGCAGTCATTGGGAAAGAGCCGTAGATGTTCTTCATGGCATTGAGGTCTTTCACCAGCGCCTCACGCCAGGCACCCGTCTTACGCATGGAGTCTCTCCTTCTGCGTCGCGGAGTGCGCATGATCTGCTAACGCGAGCTGTTTGTGGGCCTCTGCAACCAGCTGACTAATGGTTAGGATGGTGAATGTCTGAGCGGTACCGGCGAGTGCCTGCTGAAGAATCGCGAGGTAATTTGACTGCTCCTGGACCCGCTCATTGGGGATCGCGTAAAAGGCACGGTCCCAGGTCCAGCTCCCACCATGAGGAAGGGGCGTGAGCTGAGGGGCCAGGAGATGGGGAAAGCGCCAGTCCTTGATGTCGACCGCCCAAGTCTGCTTCTGCTGAGGGAAGATGATCCGGAGGTCGTATTTGTCGTATCCAGGCCATAGCTCGATGCGTAGGCCCAGGGATTCTAATATGTGTGCAGTGTTGACCTCGTATACCCCTGGCGCAACAACATAGCGGCGGATGGGCTGTCGCACGCGATAGAGCTGCGATGGTGGCTCCGACCGCGCTCTGGTTGCAACACGAATAAAGTCTCCCGTCAACAGGCGGCAACGCTCATCATCGCCGCAGCGCAGCTGCCCTCGCACGCGCTGTAACGTCCATCCACAAAATCCGCAGATGAGGACGTTCCCCCTCTCAGCCAGCACGCTGGGAACCCGCTCGTACAGGTCGGTCAACAGCCCTCCCAGCGAACCAAGCCGAGGGTCAAAAGACAGCTGAGCAAGTTCTTCGTCAGAGATCACAGGACGGGTAATCAGGGAGTAGCGCAGAGCAACATACGCGTCGGGGATACGGTTCCTCTGCGCTTCACTTATGGCCTCGAGCATCTTCTTCTGACAGGCCTCTTGCTCAGTGTCTCCTTTCACGATTGCAAGTTCACGGCACAACTCGGTCGGTTGATCGCCGTTGAGTAACGCCTCCTCTAACACACGAGCGGATACACGAAAGCGCGTCGGCCAGGATTTCAGAGGGGTGTGGCACCACACGATAGCCTCTTCGGTATGAGTCGGCGCATCGACATCGCGCAGCAGACATTCAGCCGCTAACATGTTGAGACCGCGCTGCCACGCATGTGGATAGGGCGCTTGAAGTGGTTTTCCGCTCTCTATGATAGATGCCAGCTGGGTCAATCCAGAAGCGAGCAGCGGCAGAATCATGTCAGAGACAGGAAGATCGACATCGCCTTGCGGAGGTTCCAGCCCGAGAAGGGTATAACCAGCCTGAGTGACATGCAGGGAGCGTGGGCTAGCGGTCCAATCGACAAAGACAGGACGGAGCTTGGAAAGCCGCCGCTGTATATTGGAGCGGGAGCTACTGTGGTAGCCGAGGGAAAGAGCAACTTCCGTAAGCGTTGGAGGGCGTCCTGCATGCTGATCGGTAAGTTCGACAATCGATTGAAGGATGCTTTTATCAGAATCATTTGGATTAGCCATTGACCCTCCTTCTCAATTACAACATATGTTGTAGACAACACAATTTGTACAATTCTAGGGGAAATGTACATGAAGATCCAAAACTCTGCAATACTAAATTCTAAAATGAAAGTTACTTTCTGGTTTTTGCGACAATCCGCCTGTTATTTCCTTAATTAGATCCGTGAAAAACGGAGATGCTCGTTACGAAGGAAAGATCTATGTTGTCTTATGCACGAGCCCTTGCCACCAGCCACATAGGGGGTCATCCTCGGGAGGCGTAAATTGAGCCCTATGCGCGACATCTCTCAAGATCGATCGCATATCTACATCAGGAAGTTCTGTACTCACCTGCCAAGTGTACAAGCAGGTGAGCGTACTTATTACAAGCAGATTGGGAGCGAGACGGTGCAGTACTCGCCGTGTACATTTGTCATCAAGAGCGAGCGCAGCGTCACTCTGTTCGGCTAGCGCCAGTAGTGCAGCTTGCCTATCTGGAAAGTGGAGAGCAAAAGCCAGAAACGCTTGCTTGTATTGTTCTCGCTCGAAGTGCTCAACCCTGAGTACCCCCGCGCTGACAAGAGGAGCAATTGATATTTCCTGGTGGCTCGACAGTTCCTCGCTTTCTTGGCTCTGTGAGTATAGGAAGAGCGGCGATTGGCACATGTCCTCCAGGACGGCGAATTGATACGGCAATGCCCTCAAAATCTCCACAGTATGCTCTGTCGCGCAGAGGTTCAGTAAGACGCCTCTATCCAGGTAGAGCGTTCTGCTATCGTTCATATACCCTGCTCCCTACGCCCCGATGCTCTCATCAAACGCCACTTCTATAACCGCATCCTCTCCCGATGGGGAAACGATCGATTTCGTGCGCAATGAGCGGAATAATCTACGAGCCTTGACTAGATCAGAAGTGCCTAAGAGATAGGCGTATTCTTCCTCTGTGATTTCACTCTTGGCTAGCGCTTCCGTTGCCAAGTATCTGTAACGCCATGGAAACTCTTCTTCATTTATGGGGTGTGGATTTAGGTGGAGCGCAGATCGAGCTTCATCCGGGCTATAAGCGTTTGCAATGATCCTATCGTAAGCTCCAGGGCGCAAAAGGTGGAGATTCTCAAGTCGCCTGGCCATGGCTTCGACGGAAACGAAGAAAAAATGAGCTAGGAGACACAGATCGGCAGGGAGGAAATTTCCTCTCATGCGCTTCTTTTCATGATACCGTCGGCTTATGCTCGATGCGGGCATGAGAAATGCGCGCGCAAACGCGTCGGCAAATCGCTCGCTCTCTGGAACGTGCTGGTAGCCATGATGCACTGAGATATCGAGTTGATGGCGCTGCGTGAGGAAATGGGCGTATTCGTGAGCAAGTGACCATTGCCGTCGCTCTGGTGGATGATCGCTATTGATAGCGATGCAGGGACCTAATGTCTGTGTATAGCCGAAAAAACCACTGATTCCCGATGGAAGTTTGAGTTGAAAGATCCGCAAACCCTCATCTTCAAGTAGCTCACGGAGATTGAGGATTGGGGCATCGCCTAGTCCGAGCCGGTTACGTTCCCTTGCCGCCACGTCCTCAGCGAGGAGCTCCGGAGATGGGCCCTCAAGCGGATAGACAGGGATTAATGTCTCTGGCAAAGGGCATCCCAAAATCTGTTCGAGATGCAGGTAACTATTACAAAGGTCCTGGAACTCGCCTAGCTTTATTTCTATTTCCTTATCCAACTTTTCCCCCATACGTCGCGCCGCTCGAAATTGTACAATAAGAGGCTCCGAGGGGATTTCTTGGCGTAGTAAGTCATGGACTGAGCATCGGTAGAGATCGCTAAACTGCAGAAGTTCTTCTTCCTTCGGAAGACGCTCTCCCTTTTCGATCGCAACGACGGTTGTGCGAGCCAGTCCCGTTGCGTCTGCAACAGCTTGTTGGGTGAGATTGGCATTCTTGCGGGCAGCCTGTAGGCGCTGTCCAAGTATTCTAGGATCAGTTTTGGAATAGGTGTCTTGAATCATGGATCTTCTCCTCCAGGTGTTTAGTGAGCAGTAGCGCTCGCGTGCATTTCTCTGTGGCTCCAGATCGTGTGTGCATAGTATCCTTACGCAGGCTCCAATTTATAAGGAAATAACTCCCACTCCTCTGTGTAACGGCGGATCAGATCAGAAAAAGCATGCATCACATTCGAATCATCAGAAACCCCGAAAGCGTCAGGCGCTGTTTCAACAACCAAGTGCGCTTCAAAGAGTTCAGGGAACTCTAGAAGCAATGCGTCGTCCGGCTGAGGTGAGGCAACGGCGGTCTTCATGAGGTAGACTTGGTCGAGCATCAATTTGAGCTGCTCGAGATATCTTAATTGAGTACTTTTCAGCGGCCGGCATACGTCGTGTTCGTAATGCACGGCTCCATCCTCCTTTTGAAGATGTGAAGCGAATATCGCCTGTCTACGTAACAGGCAGGAGGTACAAGTACCGCAATGTGGCTCAGTTTCAGGCGATTTAGAGGCAATTCGTAAAGGAAAACTATCACACGATACCGTTGATGCGCAGAGAGAGCCCAGTCCCGCAATGCGCAATTCTGTACATAGCTCACCTTTGGTACGTAGTAAATTCAGGCCCTCACAGCGAATGTTGAGGCCGAGCAGAGAAAGCAAATGCGACATTTCTGAGAGGGTCCGTGGGTGCATTGCTCGGGTATGCTGCGTCCCAAGTTGCCGCTTATTGAGTGGAAGATTGAGCATCCCGATGCCATTCTCACATGTGAGGACAGATGGAGCACTGCAGGCAATGGCCTCAGCAACACCAAAAGCCAGGAAAAGGAATCCCCGAGTGCGTTGCGTGTATTCTTCGTTTTGCCGAGCCTCATGGACTATGTGAAATGGAAGAGGCGCGTATTGTACGCGGTTCGCCCCGAAACGATCTTGCAAGTGTTTCACCTGCGAAGCGATAATTCGACTCAAACGCGGATGTATGGCGCTCACTAACATTACTGGACGGTGGGGATATGCATGCAAGATGCTAACGGCTCCGGATAAAGAGTCGAGACCGCCACTGTAAAGCGTGACCAATGAGTCGCTCGGTGGTGATGAGAAGAGAGAGAGCATGAGGTCTGATTGCCTTCTGGTCGCCTGTTGCCTCTCAAAATCCAGGTGCCATTGGTCTTCAGTAAGCCAGGTGAGGAACTTCTCAAGTGCTTCCTTAACAGGAGGATATCTCCACGTATCAGGCTCGCGGACACCGAGTACAAGGTGAAAGCAACGTACCCAGCCGCGTAATTGTCGGAATGGGCCACAGTTGCGGGGACGCAAAGTATGGCGATCTGCCCATAGAACGGAGGCTGCTATGTCAAGTAAATCAGCTAATACCGGAGGTAGCGTATCTTTCACGGGTAGGTTTTTGTTCATGCGACCGCCTCGGAAGCCAAAGGAGGCACATCCGCTGGTGGTATGGTCAGAAACGGTTTCAGCAGACGTTCCTTCTTGGAGGGCTTGCGAGGCGGCATCCTCGTTGGCCATGGCTCTGGGATGAAGCGTCCCAACGGCAGTCGTCGTCTGTCCAGCACCGCCACGAAAATCCGTCGCACCCCCTGGGCAAAGCAACTTTGCAGCCGCGGTCTTGACCGCTTGGTGGCCTGGCGACGCGCGATATGCCATGTGGGTAACGCCTCCAACCCGCTGCAGGGCTGCGTGGCATCAGCCTCCCCTCCCACGCTGACGACCCATAAGGTCGCCACCGCGATAGCTAACCATAAGCGACTGGCTCGTGTCGGATCGGTCATCTTCGTTTGATGCCATTGCCAGCCTCCCCGCTTGGAGTCTTTGAACCCCCCTTCGATCCAGCTCCGCATGCTGTACCACACCACATCGGCTGCCTCGGGAGCCAAATCGGTCAGCACCAGCCAGGCGTCGGCGTAGCCTTCCTCCCAGCGTGCGAGCAGCGTACAGCGCACGGTCCTCTGCACAAAGCAATCGACTCGACCGCACCACGCGCTTCCCGTTTGGGGAACCAGCGAACTCAGCCAATCAAACCGCTCAGCTCCCACCGGACGCACTTTGCCGCCCAGATTAATGCGCAAGAACGGATGCCAGCCCAACGAGATCAGGTGACGGAAGAGCCAGGGAGCATACAACCCACGATCCGCGAGCACAATCACTGTCCAATGCTTGGGCACGCGGCCTTGCAGCGAGGTAAACAACGCTTTCCAATACGGTTCCCACGCTCCTTTTTCCCCGCCATGCAACAGCTTCCAGGCCACCGGAATGGCACAACTGCGGTAGAGCACGCTGATGCAGAGCACCGTGAAGCGGTCGGTCAGCGTGGTCGCATCCATTCCTACTGCCAGCCGGCATTCGCTTGCAGGCCATTTGCTCACAATCCAGCCCAGCAGCGGCCCAAAGCAGAGCGTCACATCCACGTCTTGCCGATGCTCCCCTTTTTTGTCCTGGGCATCATAGCACCACTCACGCAGTTGTTGACGCAGCGTGGACACTGATGATCCCATGAGGTCAGCCAGCAGGGCCGCCACGCTCGTGATACCACAGGACTTGGCCAGCACCAGCCCATAGCTCCATAACGCTAACACATGCGCTTGCGGGCGACTCAAGTGGGGCAGATACATTGACACGGTCCCTTCCCATTGCGATAATGCTTTCCGATGAGACATCTCTTTCCTCCGATACTGCGGTACGTTCATACCTTGCATCGTATCAGAAAGGGATTTCTCTCCTTGTTTCTTCGACCTGTTTTTCTCTCCTTGCTTGCTTGCTTTTCAAATACCTACCCCTGAAAGGGTAGCGTATGCCCATACGGGCTTACCAGCCGTGAATCATCCAAATGATAGCGACGCTCATATAGAGAAAACGCCGAGAGTCCTTCAAAACCAAACCGTCCGGCGTCGGTTAGATCATACGCGGTAATTGGCTCAGGCACGCGATACTCCTTCCATTTCAAACAAGCTTGAGGCATAGAAAAAACTTCTTCTCCTATGCGTCAAGCCGGAAATCCGTATTAAACATCATGGACGCCGTCGTCTCTTTGGGAACGATACGGAATTTTCGAAGGCCCTTTCCTGTCGGATTATCAACCAGTCGATGCGCCAATTTCTGGGTAGCAGAGTCGATGTGACTCATGACATTGTCATAAAATTCCTGGGATTGAGCTACGCTGCGAAAACGTCCGCCCACTGCCTGAGCTCGGGCTGCATCCAGAAAGCAGTGTCTGATAAGGTCTTTAATAATTTGTGAAGCGAGATTTAGCCGCAGCTCAAATGAGCGATGAGGCGCTAGCTTTCCCTGCTTTAGTTGAAAGGCTGTGACATTTGCTGATCGAATTGCGACCGTACTAATACGCTGGTCGCTTACATCTCTTGTAAGGCTTTCCAATCTCTCTTTGAGAACAAGATCAGCTTCATGCGGGGGCGAATTCCATAGTGAATTTGTCTGAATAGCATCCCAGTATTGCAATAATGCATCGCTAAGCTGAGAGAGTATGGGGCATCCTCCACAACTTCGAAGCATTGCTGTTGCCACGCGTATTGCCTCATCAGCAATAGAATCAGCGGCAGTGTGATCTAAATAGCCGCTGAAGGCTGGACGCCATTGTCTTGCGAGGGGTTCAAAGTCGTCCTGACCTGGCATACATGCCTCCTTTTGACTTTGTCATTAATATATGGCAATAATACCAGTAATTTCTGACAATGTCAAGACATTCCCAGAAGCATTATCATTGGCACCTCATATGCTTATCTAAAAGTGTTCCGATTTTAATATCCGCCGTAACCGTATTCTCACCTGTTCACGCACTTAGAAAAAGCGTACCGGTTTTGTCAGATGCACCATTTAGTGGTGCATTCGCCAAGTCTATGGTATAATTTAAGGAGGTGAAACCGAAGAGCGAAGGAGGAGAAGACATGGCGCTGCATCTGCGACCACTGACAGAAGAAGAAACCAAAACCATCAAGAAGTGGAGTCAATCGCGAACAGAAGAAGCACGACTGGTGGAACGCGCCAAAATCGTTCAGTTGGCGAGTGCAGGCCGTCAGGTGCCCGAGATTGCAGAAACTCTGGGTCTCAATGAGAAAACGGTGCGCAAGTGGCTCAAACGCTTCGCCGAGCAAGGGCCATCGGGGCTCGAAGATGCCCCTCGCTCAGGGGCCCCATCTCGCTATACGCCCGAGGTCAAAGCCCGCATCATCGCCACGGCGCTCTCCAACCCACGTGACGTGGGACGGAAGTTTAGGAGTTGGACCTTCGAGCGGCTGGCCACCTATGTGCGCGAAGAGCTGGGCTTCGGCATCAAGAAAACGCGCATTTTCGAGATCTTGCACGAAGAGGGATTACGGTGGCGACAACAGGAAACTTGGTTTGGCGAGCGAGTCGATCCCGATTTCGCGCAAAAAAGGGGGCCATCGAGCGGCTCCGCAAGGAGCCTCCAGCCCACAGCGCCATCCTAGACATCGATGAGATGGGGCCGGTCAGCGCCAAGAGCTCCCCAGGGCAAGAGGCCATCAACATCACCCTCCGGCCAGCCCAGCGTGCCAAGCAAGAGATCGACTATGGTCGGCGCGGCAAAGGCTATGTCTATGGAGCACTGTGGGAGACGAGAGGGGACTGCTGGACACAGTGTTACCTCCGACGCTGCAAAGCCGACTTCATCGACTTTCTCTGCTTCGTCGATGAACAGGTTCCCAAAGAGGTGGAGCGCATCTATGCGATCATGGATAACCTGGACATGCATTATTGCAACGACCTGTTACTCTTCATGGTGCAGCATGAGCGCTGGGAATTCGTCTATCAGCCTACGTATGCGGCCTATCTGAACCTGATCGAGCCTTGGTGGAAGACACTGCGCTCACTCGCGCTCAAAGGGCGTCGCTTTGAGAAGTGGGAAGAGGTGGTAGAGGCAGTGGAGGACGCCACCGCCTACTGGAATGCTCACAAGCATCCCTTTATCTGGGGCAAACGGCGTCGCCATCGGTCTCCACGCCGCTCTGGCATTGCTGTGCTGCCAAAAGTGGCCTGAACTTGGCGAATGCACCATTTGGTACTGCCCCTCTTGGTGGTGGATAATTCGGCAAGCCCCCTGTTAGCTCGTTTCAGGCTGCTTTTCCCCTCATTTGACTGTCCAGGCAGACCGCTTCATCCTCTCGCCTCCACACTATCCCCCTTTCATCTTCACAGAGCCGCCCACTTCCATTTCACGGGGCGTCTTCTCGCTTTCTACACGCTCACATTGTGAAGCATGGCACCGACGGCAAGGGATATGACAGCACTTCTTGTGCTGTCCATCGTCGGTTGGTTCTCCCGGCTGCCATCGCTGGTGTACGCTGCCGGTAGCGTTGCGCCACCAGCTTACCACCTCGCTCTCGTGGCTGCACGAGCGCCACTCGTAGTGATGCGTGGGGACGCACAAAATGATAGTAAGCTCGCCACCAGTGCAGGTGGGCCAGGAGTTGTGGAGCTTGTTGGGCCGTGGCCCAGGTGCGACGAGCCAGCGCCGCTATTCCATGACGGACGGTCAAATTGACCCGCTCGATAAAAGCAGTGTTCAGCCTTCCAGAGAAGCCCATCCCCTGCAAGGCGACCGTGAGATCTGCCTGTGTTCCCAGGCGCATCACGTGCGTGACCCGTACCACCTTGCGCCGCCGATAGTTTTTCTTCACCTGGCCGTAGATCAGGCCCGTCGCCACCTGCCACCGATGTGCTATCCGCCCTCGATGACCCACCTCAAGCCACTGCCCAAAATGGGCTGTCAAGGCATAAAAGTACAAATTTAAGCCATCACTCGTGAAGAGCGGAATGCAGCCAGGAGCCAGGAGTTGCCGCAGGGAATGGATGACCCGATGTGCCACGTTTTGCGTGCGGGGACCCAGATGGAGGACAGGAACGATCTTTGTCAGGGGGTCGATGGCCAGCCAGAGCCAGAGCACCTGTGTGGAGCAGCGCAACCTCGTGCGAAGTTCGTCCAACTGGAGGTGTGGGAGCTGGAGATTGCAGAATGAGCGTTCATGTAAGGACTGCGCGTGCTCGCCAGCGCGCGACAGCCAGGCGGTAATGGTAGCCTGACGGTAGCCGAAGATTCGCTCAGCGGCAGAAGGATCCAGTCCTTCGGCGAGCGCCGTCAGCACCATCGCGACTTGACAGGAGGGAGTTTTCAGACGGTACAAGGGGGTGTCGCGCCGAGCACTGAACGTGGTATGGCAGGCCTGGCAGCGAAACGTCTGGATCCGTTCAGCAAGGCCATGCTTGCCATCCCCCACCAGGGCATGAATGTCAGCGTCTGTGATGCCAGAGTAGGGGCACTTTTGGTTCGGACAGGCGAAGCCCTCCGTGTTCAACCGCTTAGGTGCTCCCCGGCGGCTTTTCATCTCACGCCAGGGGCGCACAGGCGGAGGCGCAGGCCCCACACCCGACGAGAGGGTGGAGGCGAGGCGACAGGCAGGGCAATCGCGTGGGGAACGTGGCTTAAGGAGACGTTGGACCGTGGTGCGCAACTTCGCTGCTGCTCGCGAGTGTGGAGGGCGATGATGGGGCCAGTAAAGATGACAAAGCTGTGCCAGAGAGAGAATGAACAAGAACAAGAGTAAGCACACATGAAGGTTCATACGAATCCTCTTTGCTTGAAATGAAGAGAACGGATAGCTTCTTTAAAGAAAGGGTAAGCGGGGCCAAGAGGGTTGTCAATTGGTTAGGAGGGAAGGATGAATTATCCACTGTCGAAAGAGGCAGTACCGCATGAACAGCTAAACTTTCTGTGTTGTTCTATCAGTCTTAGTGGCCGAAACCAAGACCTGAATGTTTACTTCTCTATACAGGGATCAGCAAATCTTGTTTGATCGTCGAATTTTGGGAGTTATTCTCCTCAAATGGTGGTGCTTCTTGACATTTGTCGAGCTCAATGTGAGTTAAGAACATTATTGTTCAAGTTAAGAACATTATTGTCTCTGCACACCTTCACAAGATCCCGCTCTCTTTTGGAAGAGAAGGCGCGCCCCAGCTGCTGGAAGCGTATGAAGAGACGGGTGCGGCGGCCCCTCACCGCTGGCAACGTCGCCGTTTTAGCGTTGCTGGGCGTGAGCTCATTGATACCCTCGACGCGGTGCACCGCTACGATTTTGTGGTTCGCAACCTTCCCTCGTATCGACTCAAAGACGTGGCGCGCCAATTTGGCCTGGCATCACCCCAGCGGATCTATTTAGAAGGCGCGCACATCTACGCGACATATCTGCATGATCCCGAGAGCGTGCGTCACTACGCGCTCGATGACGTACGCGAAGTGGATGGGCTCTCGCGGCGCCTCATGGGAGCGGCCTTTGCACTCGCGGGCATGGCCCCACGCCGCTATGAGCGTGTCGCCTCGGTTGGTCCGGCCATGGGCATACTTGAATACCTGCTACATTGAGTGTACTCGAATGTGTATCCCAGTACGCCCTTTGTTGTTCCTGGTTCATCCCCAGATGCCTCATAGCATGGTGCTACTTTGGTCTTACTCCAGGTCCCCAGGCCGTTTTACGTCTGGTCGTAGCCACTACCCTGGACGGCATATTCATGTTGAGGCCGAACATGCGAAGAGCTTCTAAAATGAGGTTGGAAGCGGCGTTCTCGTCGCGATCCCCAATGTAGCCACAATTAAGGTTCGGGCAAACAAACACCCGATCAGCAAGTGCTAGGTCCGTTTTACGTGTCCCGCAACAGTGACAAAGCTGGCTGGAAGGGAAAAAACGATCCACCTTGATCAGCATCCTGCCCTGTCGTTGGACTTTGCTCTCCAGCAGTTCCAGCAGCTTGCCCACTGCTGCGTCCGAGAACGAGCGCGAGAGACACCGATTGCGAATCAGTCCTTTGACGTGCAAATCCTCCACAGCCATGATCCCGCTGGTGGTCGTGATCTCCGTGGTCAACTTGTGCAGCCAATCGAGCCGAATACACGCAATCTCATAATGTAACCGTCTCAGCTTCTCTTTCGTCTTCAGCCAGTTTTTCCCGCCTTTGGTGCGTCGTGCCAGTTGTTTGTTCAATCGGCGCAACTTCTTCAACTGATGGACCAGCGGCCTTTGGTTTTCGTACTGCCTACCATCAGAGAGCGTTGCCAGGCGGTTCAAACCGACATCAACACCAACCGGGGGATGATTGTTCAAAGGCAAGTCATCGGGCATTTCCACCGTAATCGACACAAACCACCATGAGGCTGTTTTACTGATGCGTGCCGAGAGAATTTTGCCTGAGAAGCGTAACTTCTCCGCCATATTGACTCGACCTAACTTCGGCATAGCGATCCAGTGATCGCCAACGGTGAATTTATCATTGGCGAGATAGAAAGACTGACGCGAACGTTTCTTGCTCTTGAATTTCGGGAACCCGGTCTTACGGGGAGCTTTCCGCCCCTCAAAGAAGTTCTTAAAAGCTGATCCCACATCCATGAAGGCCCCTTCAATCGCGCACTTCGTGACATCATAGGACCAGGGAAACTGCTCGCGTCGGATCGCATGGAACTGCTTGCGCAACTTGAGCGCCGATGGCTTTTCGCCTGCTTCGTATTGTCGCTTCCACTCTGCTACTGCCCAGTTAAAGCAGAAACGAGCGGTCCCTGCGGCTTTCGCAAAGTAGGTGCCTTGTTCAGTTGTCGGATGTAACCTGATCTTGTGCGCTTTGATCATCCTCAATGGCCTGCTTGAGTGCTTTTCTGTAGTTTCGCAACCCGTCCAATCGTGAGCTGAAACAGTGGGTAATCGTGATTAAATCCTGCACCAGTTCTTGTTCAGGACTCAATCCTTCTGTATTCATCACCACCAACTCGCATCGATGGGTCTGGCAAAGGTGGATCAGCAATTGGTAACCGAATCGGGCGAGCCGGTCTTGATGCGCCAGCACCACCCGCTCTACCTGTCCATCCAGAATGGCATCGACCAGACGTAAGAACTCTTTTCGCTTAAAGTTCAGCCCACCGCCGATTTCCATGATCCACTCGTCTACCTGGATCTGACGCTGCTTGCAGAACTCATCCAAGACTTGGCGCTGGTTGGCTAAATCCGGCTTCTGGGCCTGGCTGGACACGCGACAATAGGCAACAGTGCGGCGTTCTTTCTGCACCCGTGGAAGCCGCAAAGCGGTTGCCAGATCATCGTCAGTATAGTAGCGCCGATTGGTGATCGTTCGTTTCGCAGGCAAAACTCCGATCCGATCCCATTTTTGGAGCGTCTTGACAGACACTCCCACACGTTTTGCGAATGCTGCTGGTGTATACATATTTCCATGCTAACACATATTCGCGTAGAAAATCAAGACCTAGCTATGTCTCCTTGTGAGGGCGTATCTGCGAGCGGGGGCGGCACTACCCAGAACGACAGCTGGCCAGGAAGAGACGTACGGCAGGCACCAGGGAGGAGCTGCGTATCTGTTGCAGGAGGGTGTGGCCGAGCACGTGGTGAAGGCGGATGTCGCATCCCTTTATCCTTCCCTGACGCGCGCGTACCGTATTGGGCCGGGCTGCGACCACCTCAAGGTCTTCCTGCACCTCATCGACCGCTTAACCGAATTGCGCCTGTTTCATAAAGCAGCAGCGCGTGCCGCAGCTCCCGGCTCCATGGAAGCGAATCAGCACGAGGGGACACAGGCGGCGATGAAAACGATGATCAATGCTGCCTATGGCTATATGGGCGCGACCTCTATGGCCCTCTTTGCCGACCTGGGAGCTGCGAACGAGGTAACCAGGCGCGGACGCGTGTTACTTGATGCAATTATCGAGGCGCTACGCGAGCGAGGTATGGTGCCGATTGAGGCTGATACTGATGGGGTATACTTCTGCGTTCCCGTTGACTGGACAGAAGAGCAGGAGAGGACCCTGGTGGAGGAGATTGGCGCAACCCTGCCCTCCGGGATCAAGTTAGAATATGAATCTCGCTATAAGGCGATGGTCTCGCACGCTATAAAAAATTATGCCTTACTCACCTATGCGGGCAACGTGATCGTGCGTGGCGCGGCGATGCGCTCCAGCCGCTCAGAGCCGTACGGTGAGCGCTTTTTACGCCAGGCATTCCACTGTGCGATGAATGGGGATGTCGCGGGCATCCAGCACTACTATCAGGAAACGCAAGAGGCGCTGCGCCGCCGCCTCTTGTCGGCGTCAGATGTGGCGACACGCATGCGTCTTTCGAAGGATTTTAAGACCTATCTAGCCGTACGTGCGAAACATATGGAGGCGCAATACGAAGCGCTGCTTGCGGCGGGACGGACCCAGTGGAGAGCAGGCGAGCGGGTACGTTTTTATCGCGCGCAAAATGGAACCTCGGTCTGGATGCCTGAAGATGCCGATGATATTTCACCCCTTACAGACGATGATGAGGTGGGAGAAAGCAAAACAGAAGCGGCCTTGAAGCCCCATGCAGCTTTACACTCTCCCGCTAGCGGCGAGCGCAGAGATTATGATGTCGACCACTACCTGCGCATCTTGCTCAATTCCTATGCCGAGCGCATCCGCGTAGCGTTTGCAGGCGAGGATTTCAAGCAGCTTTTTCGCGTAGAAGGCCAGGCGGGATTATTTGATCGCCCAATAGAAGAGATGGAGTTGCGCTGGATTTGTTGTCAGGCCTGAACGCAGCAGGGCAGTCCTCGCGCATAAGGCGCGAGGACTGCCCCAGCTCCAGGAGAGCCTGCTCTAGGCGCGGATGAAAGCGAGCACCTCGTCGCGCTTCTTCTCCATCAGTTCGCGCTTGTTCGCCTCAAGGTTCAGCCTGAGCAATGGCTCGGTGTTCGATGGGCGTACGTTGAACCACCAGTCAGGGTATGAGATGGTGATACCATCCAGCTTGTCGACCGACTGCGCTCCCGTGCCAAATCGCTCCTCGAGGGCCTGCAGCTTGCCCTTGACATCCTTGACGGTGCTGTTAATTTCACCGCTGCGTACCCCGCGATCCAACGGCTTGAGAATCTCTGAGAGGGGTTTGCCCTCAAGCGAGATAAGTTCCAGGAGGATCAAAAAGGCGATCAGGCCGGAGTCGGCAAACCAGTTGTCACGGAAGTAGAAGTGGCCAGAGTGTTCGCCGCCGAAGATGGCATTGAGCTTTTTCATCTCGGCTTTGATATACGAATGCCCAACACGCGTGCGTACGGCCTTGCCGCCTAGATCGTTGATGAGGGCTGGCACGCTTTTGGAGACGATCAGGTTGTAGAGGATGGTAGAGCCCGGATACTTACGCAACAGGCTATTGGCCATGGCCGCCGTCACCATCGAACCGTCTACCAGGTTCCCGTGCTCATCGACGGGAAACATGCGATCGGCGTCACCATCGAAGGCGCCCCCCAGGTCGGCGTGAACTTCGCGCACCTTCTCCTGGACATCCTTCATATTCTGTGGCTCGATAGGGCTGGCGGGGTGGTGAGGAAAGCTGCCATCGAGTTCAAAGTAGAGCGGAATGAGTTCGCAGGGCAGGTGTTGAAAGACGCGCGGTACCACAAGACCGGCCATGCCATTGCCGGCATCAACCACGACTTTGAGCGGCCGAATTTTGCTTACATCGATAAATGAGAGCACATGCTTGACATAGTCATCGAGGATATCGCGTTTGGTGACTTGTCCCCGCCTCGCGGGCTGGCTGAACTGCCCGCTAACCGCCAGATCGCGGATTTCAGCCAGGCCCGTTTCAAGGCTGATCGGAAAAGCCTGGGCGCGGCAGAATTTCATACCGTTGTACTTGCCGGGGTTGTGCGAGGCGGTGATCATCACACCTGCGGGATAGTTGAACTTGCCGACGGCGAAATAAAGGCCATCGGTTGTAACCAGGCCCAGGTCGATGGCGTCGCTTCCCTGGTCGGTAATACCTTGTATCAGGGCGGCGGAGAGCGCGGGCGACGAGAGACGCATGTCGCGACCCACAGCGATCTGCGGGACGTTTAAGTACTGGGCCACGGCGCGTCCGATGCGATAGGCCACTTCATCGGTTAAATTCTCACCATAGATCCCGCGCACGTCGTAGGCACTGAAAATAGCGGGATCGACCGTTGTTGATCTGGTATTCATGCTGTTGTAAAATCCTTCCTCTGCTTCCAAGTTTCTAGCAGTATCCAGGGATCACCCGAACTACGAGGATCAAAAATCTCGCCCACCTCCACAAAGCCTGCCCTGGCGAAGGCCTTGCGTGAGGGACGATTGGCGGCGGCTGTCTCGGCATACACACGTCGCAGCCCGGGCAGCGTAAAGAGATAGTCCACCAGGGTACGGATGGCCTCGCTTCCGTAGCCCCTGCCCCAGCTGCTCTTATCCCCAAGGCCCAGCCCAATTTCGGCATGTCCAATGCGATAGTCCATGTTGAAGTAGGTAATGGTGCCGATGGGGAGATGCTTTTCGTCTTCGACGATGAACCAGAATTGTCGCCCGTTACCCAGCACATAATTGCGCTCGAACAGGGGGAGAAATTCTGCCATGCTGTTCGAGTAGGGCCGGTGCGGGTCGTAGCGCCATACGACATCATCTCGCTCCCAGTTGAATATCCTGGCGGCATCATCCAAGCTAGGCCGGCGCAGGTATATCCGTTCACCTCGCAGTGCTATTGCTTCTTGCCCGGCGGGCTTGTTGCGTTGCGTGTCAGTCATGATAAACCTATCTCGTGTGCGAAACTGGTCCCCGCCTCCAGCTGCCCTGCGCCGAAGGCCTGGGCAAGCGTCTGGCCAAGATCCGCAAAGGTAGAACGAACTCCGAGGTCCACACCAGGGCGCAGCACCCGTCGCATCTGAGCAAACCAGCCATCGACGTTGCGTAAAGCCCGGACGTAGCCCTCACTGTTGCGGCGATGACCCCATAACCTGTCAAACTCTACCAGGTTCACGAAGAGCAGACCCATAAAGTCTTGCTCCAGCCAGCGTAGAGTGGCCGCCATGCCGTCGCTGTTGGTCTCGCTATGGTTGCACCTGGTCAGGCCACGCCTGGCAAAGAGGTCCTCTATTTTGCCGACGCTGATGACATCATTGCTATGAGTCTGCAAGAGATCGAGCAGGGTTGTTCCCAGCCGTGGGAGCGAGAAATCACGGCGGTGCTTGCTGCGCGTGAAGTTTCCTTGCGTCCCGATAAATGGCCGGGCGATGACCCGTCCCACAGCATGGTCTCCTGTCAGCATGCCCCGTGCAACCTCACATATATGATACAGTTCTTCCAAAGGGATGATATCCTGGTGAGCGGCTATGTGAAATACACTGTCGGCCGAGGTATAGAGAATGGGTTGTCCGCTGCGAACGTGCTCTGCGCCAAGTTCCTTTGAACTGGCTTCGTCATCGCCATAGGCATGAGCATCGGGATTAGCGCCTGCGCCCACGCCATCGAGGACGACGAGTACCGCTCGTTTCAGTTTCGTCATGTGCGAATCCTCGTCATTTTCAAACTTGCATGCCGTGGCAACGGCTCGCCAAGCAGGGGCAATGCATAGTCATAGAAAGCCTGCGTCACCATGGTTTTGCTCTCGTCGAGAAACTTGGGCGGCATCACATGCTGCACATTGGCGATGCCCGCCAGGTCTACCAGCCCTGTAGTGCAATGGTACTCCGTAGAGGTTTGGCGCACCAGGGTCACCATTTTATCGCTCTCTCCAGCCAGCAATGCCTGGACCGCCATTTTCCCAACGAGGTAGGCTTCTTGCTGGTCAGTGCGGGAGATACAATTTGATGCCATGCGCTGTAAATCACCGGGTTTATCGAAACGCGCGCGTAATTGCAGCTTCTGCCTGACCAGCTCTACCAGGTGCTGCGCTGCTCCGCTCAGGAGAGGGTGTTGAAACGCATCCCTGCCAGCCTGACCGACGGCTCCCAGCGGCTCTCCCTCTTCATCGCGCACAGCCTCCGAAACGACCACGGTCACATAGCCCACACGGCGGTAGACCGCTTCAACCTGCTCAAGGAAGCACTCGCCACGAAAGGCCTGCTCTGGCAGCAAGATAATATGTGGTGGATCAAGCTCATCGCGCTTACCCAGGGCCGCGGCCGCGGCTAACCAGCCCGCATTGCGCCCCATTGTCTCGATGATCTTCACGGGATAATACCAGGGGATAGCCCTGGTATTTAACGTCGAGTCCATGGTTGCCAGAGCGATGAAACGGGCCGCGCTGCCATAGCCAGGGCAGTGGTCTGTAAAAGGCAGATCGTTGTCGATGGTTTTGGGCACGCTGATTGCCTGCAGCTCATAGCCCATAACCCGGGCCGCTTCTGTCAGGCGATGGGCGGTATCAGCCAAATCGTTACCGCCAATATAGATCAGGTAACGGATGTTATATGTGCGCATCAGGTCGATCACGCGTGCGGGATCCTGCTCCTGGAGTTTATAGCGGCATGAGCCAAGGGCGGCCGAAGGGGTATCAAACACCCTGGACAGCAGGTCAGCCGGCTGCTGACGTAAATCGATGATTTCTTCCTTCAGCAGCCCCTCGACGCCGTGTAGCATGCCGTAGATGTTCTCAATCGATCTCTCCTGTAGCGCGGCCTCAATCGCACCTACAAGGCTGGCATTGATAACGGCGGTAGCTCCGCCGGATTGGCCAATAATCAGATTGCCGTGTACATGTGATGACAAGATGTTTCAGCCTTTCGAGTATTTTTCTCCAGTCATTATATCAATAGTAGGCAGAGGCGTCGAGTGGGATGCGGGTGAAACTCCTGTGCCTAGAAGCAGTAAATCGCTTGCGGCCCAATCTCAAGCAGCAATGGCTGGCCAGGCGTCCATGCACTGTCGCGCCAGCCTCGCCTGTCCAGGTAGATTTCCAGGGCATCCGTGGTCCGCGCCTGCGCCCACTGTGGGCGAACGAGCAGGCGTACGCCGTGTCCCGCAAGGCGAGCTTCCAGTAAAATCGCCGGCCATCGCATGGCTCCTTGTGCTGTCCAGGTTGGAGGGGGAAGCTCGCTTTGCTGCCAGGGATGCACGAGGACCTCAGCGGTGAGGATGCAGCCGGTAACAGGTCGCTGCGCGTGTGGGATAAGCTGCGGAGGGGTGGGCGGCAGGGGGAGCCAGGCGTGCAGCTCTGCATTGTTCCGCAGGCTATGAACCTGCTGAGGGTCACTACTTGCCTGCAGCCAGGACAGCCGCAGGGCCTGCGCGGGAGCATGGAGGCCCTCGCCAGGCGGGGACGCGAGATATCCTGCGAAGAAGTTGCGCTGGCCGACCAGCTCGGCGACCTCAGCGCTTCGGGGGGCGAGGAAGACCTCCTGCGGGCTGCCCACCTGCACAACGCGCCCATGCTGCAGGACGACGATAGTATCGGCGAGCTGCTGAGCCTCCTCGTGATCGTGCGTCACCAGCACGATCGGCACGGCGAACTTGCGCTGAAACTGCTTCAGCGCTTCGCGTAGCCGCTCGCGCACAGCGGCATCCAGGGCATTGAAGGGTTCGTCGAGCAGGAGCAGGCGCGGCTCCGCCGCCAGGGCGCGCGCCAGGGCCACGCGCTGTAGCTGGCCGCCGGAGAGGGAGGGTGGATAGCGCTTTTCAAAGCCCTGGAGCTCCAGGGCCATGAGTAATTCGGAGACCCTGGCCCGCTGGCGCGCACGCTCCTTGCCCCAGGGAAGCCGCTGAGGACGTCCCGGGGAGCCGCGCAGGCCGAAGCGTACGTTCTCGGCGACGGTGAGATGTGGGAAGAGCGCATAATGCTGGGGCACGTAGCCGACGCGTCGTTCCTGGGGCGGCAGGTCGAGACCCAGGGCGCTGTCGAATAGCGCCTGCCCATCGAGCGCCACATGTCCTCCCTTCAGGTGTAATGATCCCGCCAGTGCGCGCAAAGTGAGGCTTTTACCTGCACCGGAAGCGCCGAAGAGCACGAGCAGGCCGAGGGGTACACGAAACTCAATCGCCAGCTGGAAGCCTCCAAAGCGCTGGTGAATGCCGACATTGAGCTCTCCAGCGCTGTCAGGAGCGTTCGACTCCGGCTTGCTCACCGCACACCTCGTCGCTGGTCGGCTCGCTGTAGCCACAACACCAGGCCTGCGCCGATGCAACTCACCCCCAGGGCCAGCAGCGCCAGCGGTAGAGCAGCATTAACCCCCGTCCCGCTCAGTTGTACGTAGAGGTAAACGGGCAGTGTGTAGGGGTGATAGGCCAGGACCACTGTAGCTCCAAATTCTCCCAGGGCGCGCAGCCAGCCGAGCAGGAGCCCGGCAATGATGCCGGTCCTGGCTAGCGGCACATTGACGCCCCAGAAGATGGTCCAGGAGCCCTTGCCCAGCGTAGCCGCCACCTGCTCGAACGCCGGGTCCACCGCCTCAAAGGCTGAACGTGCCGCGATGATCACGAAGGGCGAGGCGACGAAGGTCTCTGCCAGGATGACGCCGGTAAAGGAGGAGTCGAGTTCAAGCCCTGCGTTGGCGAAGGGGGCACCGATGGGGCCATATGGCCCGTACAACAGCAGGAGCATGATGCCGCTGACGACGGGAGGGAAGACGAGCGGGAGATAGACCAGCAGGGTCAGTAAACTGCGGCCCGGAAAGTCTCTGCGCGCCAGCACGTAGGCCAGAGGCACCCCCAGGAGGGCCGACACGGCCAGCGCCAGCGTGGCCGCGAGGAGAGAGGTGACGAGGGCGGCCAGCGCCTGGGGATCGGCAAGTTGCCCTGGTACGCCGTGCCAGGGCAACTTGATCAAGAAATACACCAGCGGTGTGACGAGGTAGAGTAGAAGCAGCGCCCCCAGCAGCGTCAGGCTATGGCGTCCTACATTCCAGCGCGTTAACACACCCGTCTCCTCCCGCTAGGAACTGAAGTACTGCTTGAGCTGGCCGGGTAGCGCTGCAGCATCTCCCGTTATCCTGGGCGTCACCAGCGTCAGGCCATCCTGTGTAAGGAGCGCCTTACCCTGCGCCGAGAAGAGGAAGCTGACGAAGGCATTCGCCCCGGCCGTGTTCTTGCTCGTGCTGGGAATGGTAATAGTATAGACGGTGGCAGAGCCTTTTGTCACCTCACCGGTTTTGGGATTGGTATAACTTGCCCTGGCATAGACGCTGTTGAGTCCTGGCTCGCCCAGGTTGATCTGGTCGGGCAAGGTGATGTAGGGCAGGTTAAGCTCCTTGACCTCGTTCAGATAGAAAAAACCCGCGTCAAGCTGACCTGAACCGAGACGCTCAGCCAGCTCTTCTTCGGGAAAAATCTGGCTGCTATTCTCAGGAGCGCCAAGAATTTTCTGGCTCAACTCGGACTGGTGGTAATACTGCTGGGCCAGTTGCATGAGAATGACTGTGCGCACACCTTTAGGGTCGAGGGCAGGGTCGGTACGTCCTATGCGCATAGCGGGCTCCTGCAGCACCTGGTACCAGGCTTTGGTGCCATTGGCGGCTGCACTGAAGTCGGCGGCGAATCTGCTGTTGGGATTGTAGCCGAGCACCAGCGACGTACGCATAAACGGGACATACCACGCTACGTAGTTGCCATTGGCTGCCCCCATCAGGCTCTTGTCGCTGCTGGCGGATGCGCTGATAAAAATATCCGGGAAGCGCAGTCTGCCTTTGATCTCATTGGCGAGAGCGGTTGAGCCTTTGCCTTCACCCTGGTAGGGATAGCCGCTGGCCTGGGTAAAAGCGGGGCCAATCTTTCTCTCCATCAGGTTGACCAGCGAACCGGCATAAAGGACGGAGACCTTGCTCCTGGTTGAAGGAGTGCTGCTGGCGCTGCCGCTCCCGCAGGCGGCCAGCAGGATGGCGCTCAGAGCCAGGCAAGCGCAAAGCCTGGAAAGATGTCCGAAGTGTCGCCGCTTGTTCACATTACTCTGGATGACGCTCACATGGGCCTCCTTTACAGCAAAGGTACGTACTCCAGCTGTAGGTATTCACAGTTTTGCTACTCAATCGATGAGTAGACATGGCTGCTCATATTGTAAGGAGGTTTCCTCTCCCCTGTCAAGTATAGCCGCAGATTCCCCAGCAATATGCTCTTCATTCCACGCATATTTTATGGTATACTGGCCTCATGCTCATTCTTTCTTCGCTATTGTGCTTGATGGAGGTACGATGAAGATATACTTGAGCAGGCCCTGCGTAGTTCGGCCTGTCAGGACAGGGCCCCCGCGCCAGCATTACAACCACAACTCAGCGAGCACGCGGCCCTGCCAGTATCTCCCACTGCCATCGATCCGGTCTGTGGTATGGAGGTTGAGATCGCTACTACTCGCCATCGCACCAGTCACGCCGGGCGAGACTACTACTTTTGCTGTCCCGCCTGCAAGTGTCAATTTGAGCGCAGCCCGCAGGAATACCTTGTTCAGCAGGAAAAAGCATGAAATCCAGAATCATCCTCGACTGTGACCCCGGCCATGATGATGCCATCGCTCTGTTGCTCGCGGCCCACCACCCCTTGCTTGAGCTGCTGGCTATAACCACTGTCGCCGGCAATCAATCGCTCGAAAAAACAACGCTGAACGCGCTCAAAGTCTGTTCGCTGGCCAATATTCGCAATGTACCTGTCGCGCGGGGCATGGATCGCCCCCTTGTGCGCCCGCCACGCCACGCCGCGAATATTCATGGCGCATCGGGCATGGACGGCCCCGTCCTGCCTGAACCGGATATCGCAGCTGTACCACAGCATGCGGTCGACCTGTTGATAGATCTGCTCATGCAATCAGACGGGGACATTATCCTTGTTCCCACCGGACCGCTCACCAATATCGCCAGCGCTATCCGCCGTGAGCCCGCCATTCTGCCGAAGATCCAGGCTATTTCTTTAATGGGTGGAGCAATAGGCCTGGGCAATACGACGCCTGTGGCGGAGTTTAATATCTGGGCCGATCCGGAGGCGGCGGCCATCGTTTTTGGCTGCGGCCGGCCCGTGACTATGACGCCTCTGGAGGTAACGCACCAGGCGCTTGCCACGGATGATGTGCTCGCTCGCCTGCGCAGCGCCGGGCGAGCGGTTACGTCGTTTGTAGCCGAGCTACTGCTCTTCTTTGGCGCTACCTACCGCAATGTCTTTGGCTTTCCAGCTCCACCCGTGCACGATCCTTGCGCGGTGGCTGCCGTCATCGACCCCTCGCTCATCAAGACAGCCATGGCGCGCGTCGAGATCGAAACCATTGGGGCCTGGACCAGCGGCCGCACCGTGTGTGATATTTATGGCACCCTGGGCAGGGCGCCTAATGCGCGTGTAGGCTACGCCCTGGAGGTGGAGCGCTTCTGGGATATGCTAATAGAGACGCTCCTGACATATTGAAACAGGCCCTACTCTTGTTCCAAAACTGCGCCGAGGAACGCATTAATAAAGAGAGGGCTGTTAAAGAGAAGTAGGTTTGAACACGGAGAGGTCGGTTATGTCCAGAGCCAGGAAGGTAAATCTAAGGACGCGCGTGGTGCGCGGAGTGGTTGAGATCATTGCGCTGGCGGTGGCTCGCCGCGTCATACGTCGCATTATTCATGGGAGTGAGGCAAAGTAGAGCTTCCAGCCGCATTGCTGGTGCGGATCTAGACCACTTGCCGGGCGACGCGGGGCGCGCGTTACTTTTTGCCAGCTTTTATGGCGATGAAGGCGCAGGGACAGAGGGCTGCCAGTGTGCATTGCTCGCAGAGCGGTCTGCGGGCGTCACAGATGGCGCGTCCGTGGTAGATGAGCAGGTGCGAGAGATCGAACCAGTCCTGGCGTGGGATCTTCGTCATCAATTCCTGCTCGACCCTGGCGGCGTCATCGCTGGAAGTCCAGCCAAAGCGGCGAGCGAGGCGGATGTTGTGGGTATCGACCGTGTAGCCCTCGACAAGGCCAAAGGCATTGCTCAGCACGACATTGGCGGTCTTGCGAGCAACTCCCGGAAGGCTGAGCAATTCAGGCATTGAGCGCGGCACCTCTCCACCAAATTCCAGGATGATGCGCAGGCAGGCAGCGCGAATATTTTTGGCCTTATTGCGGTAAAAGCCTGTTGATTTAATATCCTGTTCTAATTCTTCCTGGGAAGCGTTGGCGTAGTCCTGCGCGCTGCGATATTTCTGAAAAAGCGTTTGCGTGACGAGATTGACGCGTTCATCGGTGCACTGCGCCGCCAGCTGGGTGGCGATAAGCAGTTCAAGAGGATTTGTGAAATTCAAGCTGCAGCTGGCGCCAGGGTAGAGGCGGCGTAGTTCCATGGTAATCGCCTCTATCTGCTCAGGTGAGCCGGGCTGAGGACCTGTATATGGCGTGGCGGTCGTACGCTCCATGGCCTACCTTTGTTCGCGCTGCTCGCGCAAAATATCTCTCAACGCATCGGCCTGCCCATGATTTCAGGCTGCCGGCCTCACCTCGGGGCCTATGACAGGCAATTTGCTCTTCTCGCGTATCTGGGCGGCGCGCTCGAGCTGCATAATTTCGTGGACAAGCTGGCGCTCGCTGATGTGCCAGCCTCGACGTCGAGCCTGCTGAGCGTACCACATGACACGAGCGTAGCCAGCCTGGTAGTCGTATTCTAGCTCACGCTGGGTTGGGATATCCTGCATTCGTGGACCTCTTCATTAGTGTTGTGCGCCAATACTTTACAAAAGATATTATGGCAGAAATAAGCGCGGGCGTCAAATCGCCCTATGGTGCGTCTTTGCTGCTAACGAGTAGTTGAGATATAAGCATTAAAGCATATTGTTGCGTTTGCTGGCCAGCCCTTGCGCAAAGATCTCACCTCCTCGACTTTAAGGCGCTGACAGCGGGCGATTGTCAACTATTGTGGGACCTGTCTCGTATCTTTAATTAAGTGGGTTGACTTGTAGCAGGTAGGTATGCTTGAGATAGCGTAGCCATGCGGGCATGCTTGCGCTTAAATGGGCCGGGCGACTATAATGAAACTGTATGATAGTTTTAGCGGCCTCACATCACATTCTCATTGTTTATTGCAGTAAGGAAATAGAGTATGGCCAGTGATAAAAAAAGCAGCAATGCCGCGGATGAAGAGCAGAAGCAAAAAATTAAAACAGAGGCTCCAAAAAGTCTCATTCGTAAAAGTATCCGACCCAGGAATATGCGCGAATTAGGTATCAACACATTGAAGAATATGCCCGCGACCATAGGCATGGTTCAGGGCTTTATGAAGGCCGTCAATTGGAAGCAGGCCCAGGAAGAGGTGCTGCAGGGCCTGAATAATACTGTCGTTATCGTCGGCCAGCCCAATACGGGCAAGAGCACCCTTTTCAATAAAATCAAAGGTCAGCAGCTCTCACCGGTTTCTTCAGAGGCTGGAACAACCCGTGCCCTGGTGCGCACCGACTTTGGTCCCTTCACCTTGATTGATACGCCTGGCGTTGATAAGCCCGGGCATTTAGCCGACGAGGTGGAGAGTGGGCTGCGCCAGGCCAGCGTGATCGTGTTCCTGCTTGATGCGACGCGGGGACTCCAGAGCAAAGATCGTGAGCTCTACGAAGTCATTAAGCAAGAGAATAAGCCTATTATCCTCGCCGTAAATAAGATCGATGCCTTGAAGGGCGGCGAGAGCGGCGATCAGATTGCAACGGAGATCGCCGTCCTGCTGGGAGCTGTAGGGGTCATCCCCGTCTCGGCTCGGACGGGAGCGAATGTAGCCGAGGAGCTTATTCCAGCCATGATCGAGGCGAGCCCCGAAGCCGCGCTGGTGATTGGACATGAACTCCCTCTGTATCGTCATACCGCCGGGCAACGCATCATCCGCAACGCGACCCTGGTCAGCCTGGCCGCCGGTATTGAGCCGATCCCATTGATAGACATACCCATCCTGCTGGGTACGCAGATTTGCCTGGTGCTGCGCCTGGCCGCCCTCTATGGTGAGCCATTGGACACGAATGCCGCCATGAAACACGCGCGTGAGCTTATTGCTACGATGGCAGGCGGCCTTGCCCTGCGTTTCCTGGCTGAGCAGGCAGCAAAGGCGGTACCATTTGGCGGTGATTTTGTCGCGGGGGCGATCGCCGGGGCCGCGACCTGGTCTATCGGCCAGGTGGCGCTTGAGTACTATGAAGGCGGCAAGAAGATAGATCCTAACCGTATGCGCCAGCTTTATACGCGTTTTTATCGCCTTTTCCGCCGGGAACATCCGCCAGAGGAGTTGCGCGGTCTGGCCATTGAGGGCAAAGATGTGCCCATACTGACGCTTCCGGCCGCCGAGGATGGGGTGGTTACGACCCGCGAGGTCGAGGAAAAGATACAGCCCAAATAATACGAAGGGACAAGATGAACTGAGCTTATGCCGTTTCCTTATGAACGCTATGCTAAATTAGCGCAGCCGCTGACAGTTTACTATCCAGCGGGCGAAGAGGTGTTTGCCTGCTGGACGGCGCAGGCGCTTGACAGCGCGGCCAGCGAGCTGGCGAAATTGCTGGGTCAGCCGCGACCGGAATTCGAGCTTCTCATCGTAGCGCCACAGGATTGGAGCGCCGCCCCTCATACTGAGGCAGAAGAGCTTGATAACCCTCATCCCTATTGGACGGATATTACTTCACCTCCCACCATCGTGGTTCCCCTGGCCATCGATGCAATTTTCGGCGAGCCTAGCCAGGTAAAAATCGCCTTTATGTTGTACCATGAGCTTGCGCTGGCCTTTTTAGAGGCTGATGCGCGTCCTTACCCCAATGATTATCCCCTCTGGGCCGACGAGTGGCAGCTCAAATTAGCGGCGCTCTGGCTTGCGCAGCAGATCAATGCCCAGGAGGGCATGGTAAATCTGGACCTGTATCAAAGGTATGGGGAAATTTTCGAGCCTGAAGAGGATGGCAAGACACCTATTACCATTCGGGGCTTTGACTGGTACGAGGATACAACCGCTGAAGATTATTTATGCTATGAGCTACTCCTCGAACAACTTGCGCTGGACCTGCTTGCCCATGCCGGACCAGAAGTCTTGCCGCGTTTTCTCGCTCTCTATCGCAAAGACAACGGCGTGTTGCTGAGCGATGCGGTTACCGCAATGCTGGGCGCTGCCCTGGGTGACGGGGGCAGCCAGTGGTTGGAAGAACTGGTCTATTTTTAGGCCTTCGCACCAGAGAAGCAATTACTCACGAGTTCAGCGTGGCGCAGGCACCTGCTTATGTGAGAAAGCGAGGAGGAGTTCATGTTTCAGCGCGTAGCCATTATTGGCCTGGGGCTCATCGGCGGATCGATAGGATTGGCGCTGCATCGGGCCGCGGCGGCCCGGGAGGTAGTTGGCTATGACCTGGGTAAAGGCGTCGCCAATTCAGCGCGTAAAGTTGGCGCCATAGACCAGGAGTTTACCGCCCTGGCTGATGCCGTACGCGCTTCAGATCTTGTCGTTTTAGCCACTCCGGTTGGAGCGATGCGTTCTTTGCTCCAGGAAGTCGCCTCGTCAGTGTCGGCGGGCGCGGTTGTCACCGATGTCGCCAGTACCAAGCTCCAGGTCATCAGCTGGGCTGAAGAGTTTTTGCCGGAGGGCGTAGCTTTTGTGGGCGGTCATCCCATGACTGGCAAAGAACTGAGCGGTGTTGAAGCCGCGGACGCCGCGCTCTTTCAAGATCATATCTACTGCCTGACCCCTACCCCCCGTACCAGCCCAGCGGCTATCGCGAAAGTGTCGAGCTTTGTTGAGGCTCTTGGCGCGCGCGTACGTTTTTTAGAGCCTGGCGAGCACGATGGCCAGGTCGCAGGCGTCAGTCATCTTCCTTTTCTTGCCTCTATCGCCTTGATGAACACTGTTGCTGAAGGATCGGCCTGGAGAGACGCCGCTCTACTTGCCGCCGGCGGCTTTCGTGATGCAACGCGCCTGGCAGCGGGCAATCCTGAAATGTATCGCGACATTTGCCTGACGAATGCCGAGACCCTGACACGCTGGCTCGACGAATACATACGAACCCTCGGCGCTCTGCGCGAGCGCATAGCTGCTCATGACCGTGGCCTGGACGAAACGTTTGCCAGGGCCCAGCAATTGCGCCTGCAGTGGCAGGCTTTGCAAAAGATCCCCGAATAGCCTTCAGGTCAATTTTTGCGCGCTTGCCACATTGCCTGGAAAACCTCTTGACAAATCGAGCAATCTGTGGCATAATTTTAAAGCTGCTAAAAAGACAACCACCCGGATTTCTCGTCATGGTGATTCTGTCTTATGTATCTCTTGACAACTCCACCTGAGATGTGGGAGAATAGCGGCACCTCAAGTAGACAATCACCCAGTGACTATAGTCTTCAAGTGCTCCTGTCTGTTGGGTTTCATAGCGCGCCACGTTAAAGTGGCTCCTCAGGGATCCTGCCTTCCCAGAGCAAAGCAAACCTGCACCGGTTTTATGCGGCCTTTTTGGCGCACAGAATTGCTAATGGCTCTGCCTTTGTTAAGAGCAGGCAAGCGATGAATTCTTAAGGATTTCGCCAGGAGCTATAAAACCCCTTGACAAAGTACTATGAATGTGAGATACTACATCTATTGAAGCAAATGAATGAAATGTTTGCTTCATAAGCGGGGTATACTGGCAGCAGTGAAGGCTTACGAGCCGTCTCCGCGCGGCCACCTTAACAATTGAAGAGTGAAAAGCAGAACAGCAACTGTTGGTTGCCGGCCGGGGAACTGGCCGGGCAAGCAGCCGCGGGCGCTCTGGAGAGCAGAGGCCCGTGGGCAGACACAGTTCCTGTCAATGACTGGGCGTTTTGCCCCTCAGCCCATCCAGGCAGGAGCCCTGTCTGGCTGGACGCGCGGGCAAAGCGTCAGTAACATCTGCGAACAGCCAAGTGTTTACCAGAACAGCTTGGCCTGGATCGCACGACATGGCAATGCCGCACTCACCTTCGGGGCGCAAGCGCGAGGGTGACCGCATAGACATTGTATGGCGAGTTTGATCCTGGCTCAGGATAAACGCTGGCGGCGTGCCTAACACATGCAAGTCGAACGTCCTTCTCTCCTTTGGGAGAGGAGGGAGTGGCGGACGGGTGAGGAACACATGGGTAACCTATCTTTCAGTGAGGGATACCGGCGAGAAATCGCCGACAATACCGCATAGGCTCGCGGCTGTCTCCAGTCGCGAGCAAAGCTTCGCAGGAGGCGCTGGAAGCTGGGCCCGTGGCCGATTAGCTGGTTGGTGGGGTAAGAGCTCACCAAGGCGACGATCGGTAGCTGGTCTGAGAGGACGATCAGCCACACTGGGATTGAGAACGGCCCAGACTCCTACGGGGGGCAGCAGTGAGGAATTTTCGGCAATGGGGGCAACCCTGACCGAGCAACGCCGCGTGCAGGACGAAGGTCTTCGGATCGTAAACTGCTTTTCTCGGGGAAGAGAATGGACGGTACCCGAGGAATCAGCCCCGGCTAACTACGTGCCAGCAGCCGCGGTAATACGTAGGGGGCGAGCGTTATCCGGAGTTACTGGGCGTAAAGCGCACGCAGGCGGTCGTGCAAGTTTGGGGTTACAGCTCCCGGCTCAACTGGGAGAGCGCCTTGAAGACTGCGCGACTTGAGGGCCAAAGAGGGACACAGAATTCCGGGTGTAGTGGTGAAATGCGTAGATATCCGGAGGAATACCAAAGGCGAAGGCAGTGTCCTGGGTGGTACCTGACGCTCAGGTGCGAAAGCTAGGGGAGCGAACGGGATTAGATACCCCGGTAGTCCTAGCCGTAAACGATGACCACTAGGTGTGCGGGGTATCGACCCCCTGCGTGCCGCAGTTAACGCAATAAGTGGTCCGCCTGGGGAGTACGGTCGCAAGATTAAAACTCAAAGGAATTGACGGGGACCCGCACAAGCAGCGGAGCGTGTGGTTTAATTCGAAGCAACGCGAAGAACCTTACCAGGGCTTGACATGCACGTGCACCACCCGGAGACGGGTGTCCCTTCGGGGCGCGTGCACAGGTGCTGCATGGCTGTCGTCAGCTCGTGCCGTGAGGTGTTGGGTTAAGTCCCGCAACGAGCGCAACCCCTGTCGTCGGTTAGAGCTGTCCGACGAGACTGCCACGATCAACGTGGAGGAAGGTGGGGATGACGTCAAGTCAGCACGGCCCTTACGTCCTGGGCGACACACACGCTACAATGGCTGGTACAACGGGCTGCCAACCCGCGAGGGGGAGCCAATCCCAGCAAAACCAGTCTCAGTTCGGATTGCAGGCTGCAACCCGCCTGCATGAAGTTGGAGTTGCTAGTAACCGTGGGTCAGCACACCACGGTGAATACGTTCCCGGGTCTTGTACACACCGCCCGTCACACCACGAAAGTCGGCAACACCTGAAGCCGCTGGGCTAACCCGTCTGGGAGGCAGGCGTCGAGGGTGGGGTCGGTGATTGGGGTGAAGTCGTAACAAGGTAGCCGTACCGGAAGGTGCGGCTGGATCACCTCCTTTCTAGGGAACACGGCGCTCGCGCGGGTCACGCGCCGAGCACCCATCCCAGGTCGAGCAGGGTCTGTGTGCTGCTCAGCAAGGGCTGGCTGCTTTTCACTCTTCAGTTGTTGGGGGGTCCTCTCGCCGGCGCGCGCGCTGGTCAGCGCGCGCGCCGGCGAGAGGACGGCCGTTCATGTACCTGAACAATCGAACAGGATTACTTCAATTTTGCCGAGGGCAAGAGAGAAGCAGAGGAAGAAGAAGAAGAACTCAAACCGAAAGCCAAAGAGCAACCACACCTCTTGGGAGCGCGCGAGCGCGAGCAAGAGGAGGTAGCCAAGCGAGCGAGCGAAGAAGCGCGCGAGCGAACGAAGAGAACAAGCTACAGAGAGTACGCGGTGGATGCCTAGGCGCTGAAGGCCGAAGAAGGACGCGGAGACCGGCGAAACGTTCAGGGGGAGCTGCATGCAAGCGCTGAGCCCTGAGATTCCGAATGGGGCAACCCCTCCAGAGTGATGTCTGGAGACCGCCTGCTGAACACATAGGCAGTGACGGGGGGCAGCGGGTGAACTGAAACATCTCAGTAGCCCGACGAGAAGAAATCAACAAGAGATTCCCGCAGTAGTGGCGAGCGAAACGGGAAGAGCCCAAACCAGCCGTTTTTGCGAACGACTGGGGTTGTAGGACCAGGGAAAAAGTCCGAGCGCGAACGCGAAGGTGTTGGAACACACCACCACAGAGGGTGAGAGACCCGTAGCGGCAGAGCGGCTGGGGCTGGACTGGGATCCTGAGTACCACGAGGCACGTGAAACCTTGTGGGAAGCCGGGGGGACCACCCTCCAAGGCTCAACACCTTCAGCGACCGATAGTGAACCAGTACCGTGAGGGAAAGGTGAAAAGCACCCCGAGAGGGGGATGAAAGAGACCCTGAAACCGCGGACTCACAAGCAGTCAGAGGCCACTGTGGGAGAGTCCCACCAAGGGCTGATGGCGTGCCTTTTGTAGAATGATCCGGCGAGTGCATCGACGTTGCCTGGTTAACCGGCGCTAAAGCCGGGGAGCCAGAGGGAAACCGAGTCTGAAGAGGGCGTGCAGGGGTAGCGGCGATGCGACCCGAAACCACGTGAGCTATCCATGGGCAGAGTGAAGCGGATGTGAAAGTCCGTCGAGGCTCGAACTCACCAGTGTTGCAAAACTGGGGGATGACCTGTGGATAGAGGAGAAATTCCAACCGAACGTGGAGATAGCTGGTTCTCCCCGAAATGCATTGAGGTGCAGCCACCCGGAGGGGTCTGCTGGAGGTAGAGCGCTGGATGGGCTAGGGGCCAAGTGCTGGTTACCAACCCCACTCAAACTACGAATGCCATGCAGACGAGCCGGGTGAGTGAGACGGCGGGGGCTAAGCTTCGTCGTCGAAAGGGAAACAGCCCAGACCACCAGCTAAGGTCTCGAAATTGATGCTCAGTGTGAAAGGTAGTCAGAACGCCATAACAGCCAGGATGTTGGCTTAGAAGCAGCCATCATTGAAAGAGTGCGTAATAGCTCACTGGTCGAGTGCTCTGGCGCCGACAACGAAACGAGGCTTAAGCATCATACCGAAGCTGTGGAGTGAGCGTGCGCACAGACGCACGCCACTGGTAGGGGAGCGTTCTCTGGGCCGGGAAGCCAGACCGCAAGGACTGGTGGAGCGCAGAGAAGAGAGAATGCCGGAATGAGTAGCGTAATGTCTGAGCGAACCAGACACACCGCAAGCCTGAGGGTTCCTGGGCAACGTCAATCGTCCCAGGGTTAGTCGGGACCTAAGCCGAGGACAGCACGTCGTAGGCGATGGAAAGCAGGTGTGATAGTCCTGCACCGGAGCGCATCGCGATCGAGCGAGGAGGGGACGCGGTAAGGAAGGTGAACCCAGCGAATGGACAGGCTGGGCTCCCAGACCGGAGTGTGATCCGTAGGCAAATCCGCGGATTGCTGAGCATGACGGCTGGGACGAGCTGGCGCAAGCCGGCGGAAGTCACCGGCGCCTAGGCCGCCAAGAAAAGCCTCTAGCCAGATGTAGCTCTGCCCGTACCGCAAACCGACACAGGTGGGCAGGGGGAATTCCCCCCAGGTGAACGAGCGAACCTCTGTCAAGGAACTCGGCAACATGACCCCGTACCTTCGGAAGAAGGGGTGCCCTAGTAGCTTCTTGTCGTCAGACAGGGGGTGAGGGGGTCGCAGTAAAACGGCTCAAGCGACTGTTTACCAAAAACACAGGTCTCTGCGAACGCGCAAGCGGAAGTATAGGGGCTGACTCCTGCCCAGTGCCGGAAGGTTAAAGGGAGTGGTGAGCGAAGCCACGAACTGAAGCCCCGGTGAACGGCGGCCGTAACTATAACGGTCCTAAGGTAGCGAAATTCCTTGTCGGGTAAGTTCCGACCCGCACGAAAGGAGTAACGACTTGAGCGCTGTCTCGACAGGGGGCTCGGCGAAATTGAAGTACCCGTGAAGATACGGGTTACCCACGACAGGACAAAAAGACCCCGTGGAGCTTTACTACACCTTGGCCTTGAGACGAGGCGGTGTATACGTAGGATAGGTGGGAGCCAGAGAAGCCGCGCTTGTGGGGGCGGTGGAGGCGTCGGTGAAATACCACTTTTACACGGTTTTGTGTCTCATGCGTCGCCGTCAGCCGGGACGCAGACAGGGCCAGGCGGGTAGTTTGACTGGGGCGGTCGCCTCCCAAAGCGTAACGGAGGCGCCCAAAGGTTCCCTCAGGGTGAATGGACACCACCCGCAGAGAGTGTAAAGGCAGAAGGGAGCTTGACTGCAAGGCGGACAGGCCGCGCAGGGACGAAAGTCGGGCTTAGTGATCCCACATTCCCGCGTGGAAGGAGTGTGGCTCAACGGATAAAAGCTACCCCGGGGATAACAGGCTTATCTTGCCCAAGAGTTCACATCGACGGCAAGGTTTGGCACCTCGATGTCGGCTCGTCGCATCCTGGGGCTGGAGTAGGTCCCAAGGGTTGGGCTGTTCGCCCATTAAAGCGGCACGCGAGCTGGGTTCAGAACGTCGCGAGACAGTTCGGTCTCTATCCGTCGTGGGCGCAGGAAGATTGAGGGACGTCATCTCCAGTACGAGAGGACCGAGATGGCTCGACCGCTGGTGTGCCAGTTGGCCTGCCCGGGCCACAGCTGGATAGCTACGTCGAGAAGGGATAAGCGCTGAAGGCATCTAAGCGCGAAGCCGCCCCCAGGATGAGTCTTCCCATCTCTTGCGAGAGATCAAGATCCCAGCCAGAGGAGCTGGTGGATAGGCCACAGGTGGACGCCTGGTAACAGGCGCAGCCAAGTGGTACTAATGATCGTACGGCTTGTTTCTTACGTTGCTGGCGTTTCCTGCTGGCTGGCTGGGCTGGCTGGTGGAGGGGAGAGGCGATCAACGTCTGAGTCTCGAGCTTCTCGCTCTTGGTCTCGGCAAAATTGAGGTAATCCTGTTCGGTAGTTCTGTGTCTAACAACCGCACCATACGTACAGGCCGGCATATCTATGCTGGCTTTTTGCGCCCCTCGTCCGCACTGGCTACCGCTCGTTGATCTGCCCCGAGCGGGCAAAAACATTTGAGCATATTTTGAGAAATTTGTCCACTATCCAGAGCTTTTGTTGACGCTTGGTAGACTATACTCAATGCCGGGAAAGGAGCAGGACCCATCGTGAGGCGTATGCGCTTGCTCCTTGTGGCGGCCCTTTCCTGATGAGCAAGCAGAGAATAGGAAAGTGCCATGAGCTCGACCGAACACCTGATGCCGCTTGAGGAGGTGAGTAAGACCCATCCGTGGCAGCGCTACCTGCTGGATACCATCCTGGCGATCGTAGGGGCGCTGCTGGTGACGAGCGTCATCTATGTATTGCACCTGTATCCTCTTATTCCCAATATCTCGCTTGTGTATCTGCTGGTGGTATTGGGGCTGGCGGCCACCCGTGGTCGCTATCCGGCGATCCTCGCCTCGCTGCTGGCTTTCCTCTCCTTCGATTTTTTTATTATCCCACCCCTGTATGCCCTGACGATCGATCACGCCGAAGAATGGATAGCACTTATTATCTTTCTTGTGACCGCCATTATGACCAGCCAGCTGGCGGTTGCGTTGCGCGGGCAGGCCAGTGAAGCCGGTCGCCGCGAACGCGAGGCACGCATCCTCTATGATCTGGTGCGTGTGACCAACAGTGAAGATGAGCCGGAGCACCAGCTGCAGATTATAGCGCAGGCCATCGTAGACGTCTTTTCCTCATGGGGCGTGTATGATTGCGCCATCATTCAGCCCGACGCGGCGAAGAACCTGCGCGTGCAGGCAAGCGCCTACCAGCCACTGGAGCAGATCACCCTCTCCCCTGATGAGAAGGCCATCGTTTTCTGGGTGATGGAGCATGGAAGAACTATGGGCCTCTATGATGATGACTCGCTGACTCCATCTACCTCCAGGCGTTTTGTGCAGCGCGTCGTCGTGCGCAGCACCGCAGCGGGGCGCTCGGTCCGCCGCTCCTTGCGTTTGATCCCCCTGAAAGTGGGGCAGCAGGTCGTGGGGGTGCTGCGCCTGCGCATCCTGGATGATCCGCGACGACTGACCCAGGACGAGCAGAGACTGCAGGAGGAGTATGACCATCCCAACGAACGCACCGCCTTCTTCTGGAACTTTCTTGAACAGGCCACCTCGCTGATTGAGCGAGCACGTTTACGCCGCGAAAACCTGCGCATCGAGGTTTTGCAGCGCACTGATGCTCTGCGTGCGGCCCTGCTCTCCTCGGTCTCACACGACCTGCGCACTCCCCTGGCATCAATCAAGGCTGCCGCGAGTTCTTTGCTGCAGCAAGATGTGCAGTGGGACGAGGAGGCTAAACGCAGCTTTGCCCTCTCCATTGAGCGCGAAGCTGATCGCCTCAATCGCCTGGTGAGCAACCTGCTCGATATGTCGCGGATTGAGGATGGCGCGCTTAAACCGGAGAAAGAGTGGTATCCCCTCGCTGAGCTGGTTTATGACGTGTTGGGCCGCCTTGAGCCACTGTTCAAAGGGCGCGAGGTGAATACGCATATAGCAGAGAACCTGCCGCCGGTCGAAGTGGACTACCTGCAGATGGACCAGGTCCTGACCAACCTGCTCGAGAATGCCGCTCGTTATACACCCGCGTCCTCACCCATCGACGTGAGCGTCTGGCGGCAGGGTCCGCTGGAGGTGAGGTTGAGCATAGCGGACCGCGGTCCAGGCATCCCGCCGGCCGACCTGGAGCGCGTGTTTGACAAGTTCTACCGCATCCACGATAGCCACCGCGTCAGCGGTTATCCCACCGGCTCAGGCCTGGGCCTGGCTGTATCCAAGGGCCTGGTCGAGGCCAATGGTGGTCGCATATGGGCGGAGGCGCGCCCGGGCGGTGGGGTCGTTTTCTTTGTGACCCTACCACTCACTGTGGAGGAAGGCGCGCAGGTCGAAGCTGTGAAGAGCTGACGCTTCGACTCATGGCGCGGGCAGGCGCAGCTGTCGCTAGGCCGATGCCTCGTCGAGATAAGGCGATAGCGCATCAAACCACGCCAGCGAAGAGCCCAGTGCGACGACCGGGCCAATAACGGTAATGGCCGGCGACGTAATGCGGGCTGTTCTGGCGCGCTGCGCGATATCGCTTAGGCGATCCGTAACAACACGCTGTTGCGGAATCGTCCCCTGCTGGATCACCGCCGCCGGCGTATCCGGATGCAGTCCGCCTGCGAGCAGTCGCCGGGTAATAGCTGGGAGTGTCTCTACCCCCATCATGACGACCAGCGTACCGCCAAGTCGCGCCAGCGCCTCCCAGTTCACCGCGGGGTTCTGCTCGGGACGTTTCTCGTGTCCGGTCACAATGGTGACCGCAGATGCCAGCTCGCGATGAGTCACCGGAATGCCCGCATAGGCCGGCACAGCAATAGCTGAGCTCACCCCTGGCACCATCTCAAAGGGGACGCCGGCCTGAGTCAGAGCCAGCGCCTCTTCGCCGCCGCGGCCAAAGACAAATGGATCCCCACCCTTCAGGCGTACCACGAGGCGACCCAGGCGTGCGTGTTTAATGAGGAGCTCATTAATCTCTTCCTGCTGCATAGAGTGGTGTCCGGACGCTTTGCCGACAAACACCCGCTCGGCCTGTGGCGGGACCTCCTCGAGCAGATCCGGGCAGATCAAGCGATCAAAGATCACAACATTGGCCCGGCGCAGGCAGCGCAGAGCTTTTAGGGTAATCAATTCCGGGTCACCAGGACCCGCGCCGACGAGGAAAACCTTGCCCTGCGCGGGTTGTTGAGGCAGGCACGCGCCTGCACCTGTAGCAACTGTCCTGGCGCGCTCATGCAGTTCGGTCGACATACTCTTCCTCCTCTTCAAGAGCCCTGGCGAGGTCACTGGCGGGCACACCCACGCCGTATTTTTGCAGTAATGCCGCTGTGATCAGGGCTGCCTGCACGCTATCCCCTGCGATAAGGCTTGCCAGGACCTGCGAAGTATAATAGTCGCTGAAGAAATCGTCGCGCTGGCGGTATGTGGCGCCCCGCGCCCGCAGGTGTGTACGAGCCACGTTTGCCAGCAGCAGAAATGGACCGTAGGCGGGCGGAAAGCGCTCTTCAAGGCTATGGCGAATACGCTTGGCGAGACCAGGACTCGCCCCCTCGGTGGAGACAGCGATGGTCAGCTGCTCGCGTCGCAGGATCGACGGCAGAATAAAAGAACAGTACTCAGGAACGTCAACAACATTGAGCAGCTGCCCGCGCGCCTGCGTTTCAGTCCAGATTGCCTGTATTAGCTGCGCGTCATTGGTAGCTGCAATGACGACAAAGGCTCCGGCTAAATCGCCTGCCTCGTAGGTTCTGGCATGCAGGATACATCTCTCCTGCTCGGCCAGCTGCAATAGCTCAGCGCAGAACTCCGGGCTTATTACGTGCACGTGCGCCCCGCTCTGCCAGAGCCCCCTGGCTTTCTCGGCCGCCACCGCATCGCCGCCAATCACTATTGCTGTACGACCACGTATGTCGAGCATGGCGGGATAATATTTGGACATGCTTTTTTCTCCTTTGCCTGCTGTCCGCAGGCGCGTCCGCCAGGCCGTCTAGACCAGCACCTGCGTTTGCGCACGCAGGTACTCAAGGCCTACACGCGTGCAAAAATCGCCGAAGGCCTCCCGGGTTCTGCGTTCATCCCGCCATAATGCCAGCAGGGGACGGAGCGTGGGCACCAGGTCCTTCATGTGCACGGAGGCCGCGTAGAGCGTGTTCAGACGGGTGTTGAGCAGGTCACCACCAACATAGACGTTGTAGACATCCTTTGTGCGCCCTACAAAGCCGATGTCGCCCATGTACGGGCGGGCACAGCCATTCGGACAGCCCGTCATTCTGATGCTTAAGGTCTCATTGGCCAGGCCTAATGCCTGGAGGTCGGCCTCAATCTGCTGCATGATGGCCGGCAGCACGCGCTCAGCCTCGGCCAGAGCCAGGCCACAGGTTGGCAGCGCAGGACAGGCCATGGCAAAGCGGCGCGTGCCTACTTCAGCCGGGGTGGTGGGGATGTCATAGCTGGCAAGCAAGGCCGTAAAAGCCGCACGCTGATCCTTGCTGATATCGGTAAAGAGGATATTCTGCTGAGCGGTCAGGCGAATACCGGGTCGAAATTTTTCGACCGCATGGCGCAGGCCGCTGCGTAGACGCATCGAGGGCGTATCTTTCACGCGCCCATTCTCGATGTACACGCCCAGATACCAGTTGCCATCCGCCTGGACATGCCAGCCAAGATGATCCTCGACGTCTTGCCAGTGAGCCGCGCGCGGGTCCTGGACGCCGTGACCCAATCTGCGCTCCAGCTCGGCACGGAACCAGGCAATGCCTCGCTCTTCTACCAGGTATTTCATGCGCGCGTGTTTGCGATTCTGGCGATCGCCAAAATCACGCTGGATTGTGACGATTGCCTCCACGACGGGTGTAACCTCCTCGGCCGTCACGTAGCAGAGCGGAGTCGCCAGCCGCGGATAGGTCTCTGTTTTACCATGGGTCATCCCCAAGCCACCTCCAACAAGGATGGTGAAGCCGTCTAGTCGCTCGCCGGCGAGTTCCGCCACTAGGCCGATATCCTGGGTATAAATATCAACACAGTTGTCGCCAGCGAAGGCCACTCCGATCTTGAATTTGCGCGGCAGATAAGTAGGCCCGTAAATTGGCTCGTTTTCAGCTTCTTGTTCCAGCCTGACGGTTTCAAGCTGCTCACCATCGACCCAGATTTCGTGATACGCGTGGGTGTGAGGAGCAAGATGGAGCGCTATGTCCTGCGCCAGCTCTTGCACCCTGGCCTGCACGCGATTGGCGGCAGGCGCGGGACAGGCCATGACATTGCGGTTGACATCACCACAGGCGGCCAGGGTGGATAGAAGGGCGGCATTGATAGCGGCGATAGTCGGGCGTAGCTCCCCTTTGAGAATCCCGTGTAGCTGCAGCCCCTGGCGGGTGGTAATGCGTAACGTGCCATTGGCATAGCGCCCCGCCAGGTCATCCTCAGCCAGGTATTGTTCAGCGCTCAGTACGCCGCCTGGAATACGCGAGCGCACCATGAACTGATAGGCTTTCTCTGAGCCAGCAGACTTACGTTGCTGGCGTGCATCACGATCTTCCTGCTGATACGAGCCATGAAACTTTAGCATTTGCACCTGATCTTCAGAGAAGTGGCTGCTGTCCGCGGCCAGCTCCGCAGCCAGCTGTCCACGCAGGTAGTCGCTCTCAATTTTGATATGCTCATTCTTACTTCCGATACCCGCTCCAAGGTCATTAAGGGCATGTGTCGTCTTTGTGTCGTCGGACATTGCGCAACTTCTTTCTCAAACAAAAAAGAACAAAAAAAATCCCCTCCCCTGCAGGGGCGAGGAACAAACATGTCTCCGCGGTACCACCCTGGTTCACCGACGTCTCACAACGTCAACCTTTATGAGTGCCTGGTACACTCTGGCCTCTAACGGGGCCGCCGGCGAGGTCTACAAACCCTCAGGGCCTTCGACCTGCAACTCCGAGGTGCATCTTCAACGTAGGTGTGGCACCGGCGTCTCAGCATCGCCGGCTCTCTGTAGCCATCCGTATCGTTTACTCGTCCTCTTCAACGTTCCTGTGTATACTAGTTCTAGAAAGTACCCTCAGCTCAGCAGGGAAACAAAAAACCCCCTGCCTTCAGGGGGTGGAGCACCATAGCTTTCCCCTCATCTTGCGGAAAATTCCGCCGGAATTGGCACCCTTCATGCTGCTCTGCACGCGGGTTGCCGGGCTTCGTAGGGCCGTTTCCCTCCACCTCTCTGGATGAGAGCAGATTTTACTGCGTCTATTTAATTGTAGGGTGCTTTCGTATTGTTAGTAAGTATAGCGTAGGAATTCTATTCTGTCAAGCTGAGGTGTTGCTCAGTCTAAAGATCTGCTTTGTTGCCTGCGTCTTGCACGCGCCAGGCTGTTCAGCGGCTACCCGCGGCTCTCTGCTTGCGGCGAGAGGTGCCGTGTTTGCGCCTGCCTCGCCTGCGAGCGTTTTTGGGAGGGGTATGCTCTGCCTGCGTCGTGTGACAGGGGCACGCCGGGTCATTGCAATAGGGGTGCTCCTGCGTGTGAATGAGCTCGTCCTCCATAGGAATTACGATAGGTTGCTGCATGCCTGTCTCTCCTCGCGTTGCCTGCATGACCACTGGGCGGGTCGAAGCAAAAAGGAGCGCCCTGCAGGGGCTCCCGACTCTTTCCAGACATGTATTCTTTTTTATGCATGTAAAAACGGTTATCGGCAGGCGCGATTTAAAGCGACGAGCGGCCGGCGATGAAAGACGCTTTATATCTCTGCCACTTGCTGACGGATATGCCTAGCGTACCTTTGAGTAAACGCAGCTCGGTTGCTGGCAGCTGCTCTTCTGCCTTGTAGCAGTATAGACCAAGCTGTTGTTCCAGCGCGCGATAGCCAGGAGAATCGGCTGCCTGGGCCTGCAGAGCGAGAATTTTTTCGCCGAACACTACTTTGAAGCCATCAAATGTTATCACGTGCGTTTCCCTTTCTTGCGCAGCAGTGCCCGCAGGCGTGTGTACCGGGTCAAGTTGGGCTCTGATGAGCACCTGGCGTGCTGTACCATTCATACCTATACTGCTCCAGAAGTATATTTTTGCCCTGCTACTTACTGTATGCCCAGCAGGCGCAGAATTGCGCCCCTGCAGCCATGTCGCTCCCGTAAGGCTACATCAGGGGCGAGCATGAGTTGCCTGCGTTGATCCGCTGCTGCGTTGGAGGCGCCCGGAAACAAGACGGCGCGTAACTTATGCTGTGGGCGCAAAGTAATTGTGGGCTGAAGTCCTGGTTTATAGCCGGGGACCGCCTGCGGCATGTAACGCTGAAGAATAGCCGTGAGTATGAGCTTGGCCTCCATTTGCGCGAAGGGCATGCCTATACAGATGCGCGGCCCGGCTCCAAAGGGGAAGTACGCTCCTGGCGGAAGCTTTTGCTCGTAGGCCGGGTCCCAGCGCTCCGGTCGGAAGACATCCGCATCGGCCCAGATCTCGGGCGAACGATGCATGACCCACTGGCTCATCATAAGCAGCGTCCCGGCAGGCAGGCGCACGCCATCCAGCTCGAACTCTTCGGAGACGAAACGCATCTGCATCCAGGCCGGCGGATAGAGGCGCAGCGACTCGTTCAAGACCCAGTCGATGTAGGTGAGCTTTGAGAGGTCATCTACACCCGGCGCGCGCCCCCCAAGCACCGTACGGATCTCGTCCAGCAGTTTTGCCTGAACCTGTGGATGCTCTGAGAGCAGGTAAAATGTCCAGACCAGCGCGATCGCCGTCGTTTCATGGCCGGCTGCCAGGAAGGTCAGGATATGGTCGTGAATTTGTTTATCCGTCAGTTTTAGCTCTGGCTCTTCACCACTCTGCGCCTCCATAAGCATGGAGAGCACATCGTGATGTTCGCGCGGGTCATCGCGGCGCTGGGCCATCAGGGTATAGATAAACATATCCAGCTGGCGCATGGCTGCCATGCGCTTACCGTAGCCGGTGAGCGGGTTATCGATGTGGATATTGAGGACATCTTCAGCCATGCTCGTTGAGCTGGCGATCATGTTATTGAAGGCGCCCCCCATGGCGCTGAGCTGGTTGGACAGGTCTATACTGAAGAGGCACTTGCTCACAATCCGCAGCGTCAGCTGTTGCATGTCATTCGACACATCGGCCGTAGCGCCGGGCTGCCAGGTTTTGAGCAGCTCCTGCGTATATTGCTCGATCTCTGCCGCGTAGCCTTCAACACGTTTCCTGTGAAAAGCCGGTTGGACCGCGCGCCGCTGCTGGCGGTGTTTTTCACCATCGATCGTAAGCAGTCCCTCGCTCGCCATGCCCCCGGGTTCCTGGGTCTCGGCCACGGGGCGGTTCGAAAATTGACGCGGGTGCTCTATCAGCACATAGCGCATGTATTCCGGTCGGAACAGGAGCACAACCGGCGTACGCCCCAGGTAGATCGTCGCCATATTGCCGTAGGTTCGTTGTAGCTGCTGCAGGAAGCCAAGCGGGTCCCGTCGAAATGAGAGCAGGTTGCCAAGATAGGGCCGCCGCCCCGGGCCGGGAGGGAGGGTCGCTTTTGTCGTTTGAAATTCTTGTGCGGTCGCCATGTGTTCCCATTCTCTTATCAGATGCTACATGGTTCAATACTTGCTATTACCTATCATAGAACATAAATAGTTAGGAAAACAACACTTCTCAGCAGGTGAAAAAAACGGGTATTGGGGGATGCGAGGAGAAGCTGAGAAAGGTGCCTGAGATCCAGTTCCCGCCAAAAATTTGAAGGCAGTCCGCCGCCGCGTGAAGAGAAAGCTTGTGTCGAGGTAGAGTGTGTGGACCACAGGCCACCGCAACACAAAAAACACTGGCCGGGCGGCTTACTCGGCCAGCAGCTGCAGGATTTTTTCCTCGATGGTTGCGTTGGTGGGATAAAATGCCTTTTCTTCTGGCGCATTGTATGGCGCGGGTGGAGCGGGCAGCGCAGAAATGAAGGAGGGCGTGCTGTCCAGGTCATAGAAGCAGTTTTGTACGATCCATGAGTGGACATGGCGACCAAAGCTGGTCAAGTCCAGCTCTTCCGTAAGCACCAGTACGCGGTTCGCCTCATGAACTGCGGCGGCTACAGCCTCGCTATCGAAAGGGGCCAGGGTGCGCAGATCAACAATCTCGATGGAGATGCCCTGCTGCTTGCTGATATCTGCGGCGACACTGCACGCTTCCAGCACCATTGTGCCCCAGCAGATGATGGCCAGCCTGCTGGGCCCCTCACCCAGGCGCAGGCGGCGGGCCTTGCCCAGTGGGAGCGTATAGTAACCATCTGGCACATTCCAGTACTCGGTCATGGCGGGAACGATGTTGCCCTGGCTATCTCTGGGTGGTTCAGAGCGGTAGAGGCGGCCGCGCTCGAGAAATGTTACTGGAGATTGCGCGCGCGCAGCTTCGAGCATCAGGCCCTTGGCATCAAAAGGTGTGGATGGGCAGACGGTAATCATACCGGGGATTGAAGTAAACCATTGTTCACCGCTGTTCGAATGGCCGAATGCTCCTCCGCCGGCGCTGCTACTCGAGATGGGGCCTCCACCACCGCTGCCAGATTTGGTGCGGATCAACAGAGGCACATGCCAGTCAGCATAGTTTTGATAGAGGATGCGCGCGGCCAGGCGTATAGTCTGCGCCGCCGACTGGTGGTAATCGACAAATTGTATTTCGGCGCAGCGCGCCTTGCTGTCGAGCATGCCGGCTCCGGCTACAATGCCGATAATGACTTGCTCGTTGAGCGGGCTGCTGATGGCCTGCCCGGGAAAATTCTTTACCAGCGAGGCGGTGGCGCCGAAGACGCCACCTCTGGGGCTGCCTACATCCTGGCCATAGACAAAGAAGCCAGGGTCACGTTCTGCCAGTTCCACCAGGGCCTCGTTGATTGCACCCAGCATAGTGGACTGTCGTCTGGCCCCGCGAGGCGTATTTTCACGCCACTGGGGCAGCTCCACGATGTGCTGCATGACGCGTTCTCCCGTTGGCTCCGGCTCGCGTAAGACCTGTTCCTCGGCGCGCTCAAGTTCCGCGCGCGCCTCCTTGCGTATGCGTTCGACGCCGCTTTCCTGGAGCTGGCCCTGTTCAATGAGCAAGTGGGCGAAATTTTTTAGCGGATCCTTGGTCGCGCTTGTGTGTTCGATCTCTTCTTTGCTGCGGTAGGCCTTGATGTCGGTACTGCTGGAATGCGGATCGAGCAGGCCCAGGCGCAGGTGCATCAGTGCGGGTCCCTGGCCCATGCGAATATGCTCGACCAGGTGAGCTGTAGCCTCATAGGTCGCCAGGGGGTTGGTGCCATCAACCTCTTGCGCGTAGACGCCACCGCCTCTGGACCATTCAACCAGGCTGCCCGCCCACTGAATGCTCGACGCCGCCGTAATGGCCCAGCCGTTGTCCTCGACGACCATCAGGACCGGCAGTTTATGGACCGCGGCCTGGCGAAAGAGAGTGTTGAAATCGTTTGTGGCTGCGCCGCCATCTCCGGTACTGCAGAGGACAAGTTCCTTGCTGTGATGACGCTGCAGCGAGAAACCGGCACCTCCGGCAAATGGCGCCAGCGCTCCCACCTCGCTAAACGTGGGAAGAATGCGATGGCGTTTGCTGCTATAGTGCGAAGGCATGTTGCGGCCGGCCCCCATGGGAGCGGTAGTGCGCGAGTATGCTTCGCGCAAGGGAGCATATATGTCGCCTGTGCGCTGTAACCAGGCGGCCAGGTCGCGGTAGTACAACGCAAGCCAGTCATCTGTAGCAAGTGCCGCCACGACGGCGGCCATACTCTCATGACCAGCGCATCCGATATAAAAAGGAAACTTTCCCTGAGTTTTACGCGTTTTCAACAGGTCATTGGTCGTGCGAGCCATGACCATAGTGCGATAAAGGGCAAGGACATCCAGCGGCGCTGCTCTAGTGCTTGCGGAAGTTTCGCGAGTATTGATAGTCATCCTGCCTCCCTTAGGTCTTTGCTGACGTCCGGGTCCACATTGACATCCAGGTTTGAGTTGATAGGCTTTCGCAAGTCCATTATAGAATCGGCGCTTATGAAATGCAATGTGTCGTAGTCAACATATAGTCGGCTGGTACCCTCCTATTGCCCAGCCCGCTGTCAAAAAGTTATAATAGCAGGAAATATAATGATAAAAAGTGCGCTTAAAGGGAAGGTTTTGGAAAATAGGTGGAGATAAACGCTCCTGTTCTTTCCGCTACGTTTATGCAAGATCTCTATGCCCGTATGCTTTTGACGCGCCTAGTGGATGAGTGCGTCCAGCGCCTCTGCGCCCGCGCCTGCCGGGAGTTTGTGGCGTCGTGCCGGGGGTATGAAGCGGCTCAGGTGGGGAGTGCGGCCTGCATAGAAGTGGGAAAGGATTTCACCTTACCATATTATCGCGACCTGGGGGTCGTGTTGACTATAGGCATGACGCCTGAAGAGGTATTGCGGGCCTACATCCAGGCCTACAACAGGGGCAGCAGCGAAAGCGAACAGGAGCGCATAGGAAGCGCTCACGAAGAGCTGCCTCACTGGGGCTATCATAAGCATAATATGGTGACAGGCTCTACGCCTGTGGCCACGCATATCCTGCACGCAGCGGGTATCGCTTTTGCCGCGAAGCTGCGCAAAGCCGCCGCCGTCACCATCGCATACTGTGGGGATGGGGCCACGGCCAAGGCGGATTTTCTCGAAGGCATCTCATTTGCCGCACTCCATCGCTTACCACTTGTGATTGTGTGTGAGCAAGATGAGCCAGCGTCACCCCTACAATCCCTGCCCGCTCACTTAGAGCACATGTATGTCGATGGATGCGATGTCGTGGCCGTGCATACGGCTATGCGGGCCGCCATGCAGCATGCCCGTGCTGGCCAGGGCCCCGTCCTCTTAGCAATGAGCGTGTACCGCATGCAGGCCGCAGCGGACTCAAGCGCGGAAGATTGCTGCCGTGATCCCTTATACTGCTGCCAGGCTTACTTGCAGGAGCGCGGCTGGTGGGATGAGGTCCGCGTGGCTCAACTGCATGCACGTCTCACCGCCGAGGTCGAGCAGGCTATGCACCATGCCCTGGGCGACCTGACTTCCGCCGGGAGCGGGAGCAGCGCTTGATGGGTCCGGGTTGTCAAAATAGATCAACGCAAGGAGACCTTACATGCCGCAACCTTTCCCCACGCACGTGCTTTATGGGGCCGACTATAACCCGGAGCAATGGCCAGAGACAGTGTGGCAGGATGATATGCGCCTGATGCAGCTGGCCGGCGTCAATATGGTTTCAGTCAATATATTTTCGTGGGCCTTCCTGGAACCACAACAGCACGTCTACCATTTTGAACAGTTAGACCGTATCATGGACATGCTGGCGGAACACGCTATCGCGGCCGACCTTGCCACGGCGACGGCTACCCCTCCGACCTGGATGAGCAGGCTCTATCCCTCCATGTTGCCCGTGACGCGCGATGGCAAACGCTTTAGCCATGGCTCGCGCCAGCATTACTGCCCCAATAGCCTGGATTATCGTCGTGAAGGCGCTGAGCTGGTACGCCGGCTGGCTGAGCGCTATAGCGGGCATCCGGCTCTGGCGCTCTGGCATGTGAATAATGAGATCGGCGATCATCTGTCTCGTTGCTACTGCGATCGCTGCGCTGCGGCTTTTCGTAGCTGGCTGGAGGAGCGCTATGGCGAGCTTTCGGCTTTGAACGACGCCTGGGGCACAGATTTCTGGAGCCAGCGCTACTTTAACTGGCAGGACATCCTGCCGCCGCGTTTATCTCCCGCGCAGAACAATCCCGGTCAGAGCCTTGATTATCAACGCTTTATGTCGGATTCCCTGCTTGCCTGTTACCTGAATGAGGCCGACATTTTACGCCAGGTTACGCCGGATGTTCCTCTGACGACCAACTTGATGGTTGCCTTTAAGCCAGCGGACTATTTTGCCTGGGCACCTCACCTCGATATCATCTCTTTCGATAATTATCCCGCCAGGACGACGCCTCCCTGGGAGACAGCGCTGATCCAGGATCTCATGCGTTCCCTCAAAGAGGGACAGCCGTATCTTGTTATGGAGCAGACGCCGAGCCAGCTAAACTGGATGGTTCAAAACCCGCACAAGCGGCCGGGGAATATTCGCATGCAAAGCATGCAGGCGATCGCCCACGGGGCCGATGGTGTCATGTACTTTCAATGGCGCCAGTCCAGGGCGGGGGCCGAGAAATTCCACAGCGCGATCGTATCGCATGCAGGCGGTGAGCATACGCGTATCTTCCAGCAGGCTGCGCGGATTGGCGCGGAACTCAAAGCGCTTTCGCCGCAGGTCAGCGGCTCGCGTATCTCCGCCCAGCTGGCCATCATGATGGACTGGCATAACTGGTGGGCGGTCGAGTATTTGCCGGGTCCGAGCGATCGCTTACATTACTGGGAGCAGCTCGCCTGCTATTATCGGGCTTTGCATACTCTGAATCGCCCGATTGATTTTGTTAATCCCGAAAGCCGCCTGGGCAAGTATCGTGTAGTCATTGCCCCGCTTCTGCATATGCTGCGTCCAGGCCTGGCCCACAAGCTTGAAAACTATGTTGAGCAAGGCGGCCTGCTTTTGACGACCTTCTTCAGCGGCATCGTAGACGAGAACGATCACGTTGTAGCGGGCGGCTATCCCGCCGAACTGCGCAGGCTACTTGGGATACACGTCGAGGAGTTCGACCCCTGGACGGAGGAGATGACTAATGAGGTGGTCATAGCGCAGGGCCCCCTCCAGGGGACCTACCCCTGCACGCTCTGGGGAGAAATGCTACACCTGGAAGGCGCCCGGGCCCTGGCCACCTTCGCCAGCGACTACTACGCGGGCGGACCCGCCCTGACCGTGCATCAATTTGGCAAGGGCCAGGCTTATTATCTGGCGACGCAGGTCAGCGCTGAATTGTTGGATGGACTGGCGCGCTTACTCTGCCAGCAGGCAGGGGTTCCCGCGCTCCTGGAGGCCCCCGCCGCTGTTGAAGTTACGCGGCGAACGCGCAATGACGGCCGCAGCGTCTACTTCTTGCTCAACCATGGCGAGGGGAACGCCAGGGTAGCCCTAGCGGTGGGAACATTTACTGCGCTGCTCACAGGCGAAGAGGTAAAGGATACTGTGGCCGTCGCTGGCGGGGATGTTGTGGTATTATTAGGCCAGTAGCGCGCGTGCTGGTTGCCATCACGTAGCGAGGCCCTGATCCCGCGCGCTGCTGGTCAGCTGGGCGCGCAGGATCGCCTCTGGCTGGTTGAGCAGGGCATCTTCGATGCGCTGGCGGTGTTTGGGGAGGGTGTTGGAGGGGAGGTCTCGCGGCGCAAAATAGCGGCAAGCACGCGTTTCTTCCGTCTCGTGGGCTGTTCCCCCCGTCACCATACAGCTAAAAGCAAGCACGAGCTCCGTTTTCTGCGGCTTAGAATAGACTCCCACCAGGCGCACAATCTCGACCTTCAGGCCTGTCTCTTCAAGGACCTCACGTACAACGGCCTCGTCAACCGTCTCCCCGAGCTCCATGCCCCCGCCCGGTAAGTTCCACCAGTCGATATCGCGCCGCTGCGCCAGCAGGACCCTTCCCTGCTCGAAGATAATTGCTGAGACAGCCACGCGAAAACGCGCGCTCCCTGTCGCCGGGTCCGGTATGGGTGCAATGGGCGATTTCTCCACGCTCTTCTGCTCAACTTTCAGTGTGTACGATTACTAGAGTTTGTAGACGGTATAAGCTGTGTCGTGTAAAATCTGCTGCGCGATGTCATAGGCCTGGTCCTCGTCGATTTCGCCGGCGTCAATCATCTCATCAAGCACCTGTCCAATCACACTGCGCCCGCGCAGCGCTGCGGCCCAATGCATTTCGGGAAGGTGAACGCCGTCGCTACTGTACATGAGCTTGCTGGCAGGGGCCACGCTGATGGCCTGGCGAGTAAAGGCCAGCATCTCTAACCTATCAATAAAAGGAATCATGTACGAGAGATCAAAATAGACATGCGGATACACAGCTGCCAGGTACGCACCTAGCTGACAATAGGGGTAGCTTTCATGCAGCAGTACGATCGGCATCTGGTGGTAGTCTGTATGCTCCAGTACCTCCCGTAACTGCAGCGGATTACCCAGCCGCATATCGGTATCGCTATCGCCATAACCGGTATGAAACTGCAGGGGGAGTTGTTGTGCGGCGGCCGCTTTAAAGGCGATATGCAGGAGAAAGTCGATGAGAGGTTTGTGGGCGATGCGCAGGCTGCCTCGGGCTCTGGCCTCGCTGCGGGCCTCGCCAAAAGCTGTCGCGGCAGCGTCTTTGTCCCACTCTGTGATCTGCAGGCCGGTGCGGTAGGCAACAATACTTTTGCATGCGCTGAATCCCTCCTCCTGGGCATGGTCGACGCGCGCCGTGAAGAGCGTGATCACATCATCAAAGTTGTCGTGCTCCTGGATGAGTTCCTGCATCAGTGTTTCCAGGCGCAACATCCTGGCCGTACGGCAATGTCCCAGTTGTCCCATGCGCTCAGGTGAGTAGCAATCTGCGCCAGGGGGAAAGCCAGGGTCGAGTACCAGAGTATCGATGTTGGCCGCGTGGTAAAGATGCTCGATGAGGGTATCTGCGTCAAGCCTGCTGCGCGCTGCCAGCACGTCTTTCTCATTGTTGGCGCAGTCGAAGAACGTTGCCATCTGCCGCAATAACCAGAGATAGTAGACGGTATTGGGGACGTGCAGCTCGGCAAAGCTGGGATCGCTGGCTTCGCTGAAGTAGCCGCGAAAGCGCAAAATATCCATATGTTGATTGAGCAGAACAGGATGGCAGTGGTTATCCACGACCGGAATACTGGTTAAATCGAGCATATGTTCTCCTTCAAACAAACAATTAACAAAAATAGCATATCATGACACATGTCATTCTGACAATAGAATATTTCTTGAAACACGCCGTGCCCCTCTTGGCGCAAAAGCGCCAAGAGTTTACCAGGCCCTTAACATACGCAGCCATCTATTGGCGACTCATATAAACTAAAATCGTGGAGTACGGACGATTTACTAACTTTGCCAATACTTCCACTGTGGAGCACTCAGACAGGAAAAGCGGCAATAGAATTGCTCCGTTTTATAATAGCTCTTCGTATGTACAATCCTTTATTGTCTGACCTGGCTGCTATGAATTTATGGAGCACTGGACGCTTGCTTCACTAATTAACCGTATGCTATATATTTCAACTCTAGGGACAGGAGATACTGGTGGTAAGTAATGATGGTAGTAAGTCAAAAAATCCTGCTCGCAATGCCTCCCCTGACGAAGTATTCGCCTCGCTGCTTGTGGTAAAGGAGCCGCTAGCGCGTGTGGCTGAACGACGACAGCAACCGCGTGTTAGCGTAGTTATTCCGGCGCGCAATGAAGCGCAAAATCTCCATTATGTGTTGCCATATATTCCGCCGAGCGTGGATGAGGCCATTCTGGTGGATGGGCACTCCAGCGATGATACTATCGCTGTGGCGCAACAACTATTGCCGAGCATTCGTGTTATCAGGCAATTAAGACATGGCAAGGGCGATGCCCTACGCATTGGCCTGGCAGCGGCAAGCGGTGACATCATCATCATGATTGATGCCGACGGCTCAACCGATCCGAACGAGATACCACGCTTTATCGCGGCCCTGAGGGACGGCAATGATTTCGCGAAAGGCTCGCGCTTTATTGCCGGTGGCGGGAGTTCTGATATCACCCCGCTGCGCAGCCTGGGTAACTATGGCCTGAGCATGCTGGTCAATATGCTCTTTGGGACGCGTTACAGCGACCTCTGCTACGGCTACAATGCCTTCTGGAGATATTGTCTTGAGCGCATAAACATCGACTGTGATGGCTTCGAGGTTGAGACGCTGATGAATATACGCGCGCACAAAGCGGGGCTCAAAATAGTCGAGATCCCGAGTATTGAACGCCCGCGTATTTTTGGAACAAGCAACCTGAATGCGCTGCGCGATGGCCTGCGCGTGCTGAAGACGATTGTGTTAGAGCGTTCAAGACTTGAGCAGCGCGAACATCCAAATGTACCCATCCTGATGTACCACAGCATATCTGAACAGGCTAGCCAGCGTTTCAAACAGTTTACCGTTCACCCACGCCATTTTGCTGAGCATATGGCGTACCTTAAGCAACAGGCGTATACGCCCATGACGGTGACGGAGTTTGCGCAGGCGGTCGCTGCCCGCACAAACTTACCCGAACGGCCGGTCGTCTTGACATTCGACGACGGTTTCGCTGACTTTTATACGAATGCTCTGCCGCTGCTGCGCCACTACAATTTCCCGGCCACATTGTATGTTCCAACTGCGTATGTCAATGGCACGAGTTACTGGCTGCAGCACGAGGAAGAGACATCCCGGCCGATGCTCAACTGGGATCAATTGCTGGAAATTAGCGCGAGTGGCATAGAATGCGGGGCGCACAGCCATTCACACGCCCAGCTGGATACCCTTCCTCTGGCCCTGGCACGCCAGGAAATTGTGCAAAGCAAGGAGGTATTGGAACAGCACCTCGGGCGCACCGTTACGAGTTTTGCCTATCCGTTTGGCTATTACTCCGCTGCTATTCGTCGCCATGTGCAAGAAGCTGGTTATACATCGGCCTGTGCCGTCAGGCATGGGATGAGTTCGGACAGGAGCAATCCCTTCGCCCTGGCCCGCCTGATGGTTGGGTCCAACATGAGTGTGGATGAGCTACATATTTTACTGGCGGGCCATACACCTGCGGTCAAAACAATGTATGCGCGTGCCAGGACGCCGGTGTGGCAAGTTATACGGCGCGGCGCGGCTTCATTGCAATTGAGCGGCGGATATAAGGGAAGCTATTAGGCCAGTGGCGTCTGGAATACCAGCGTTCTCTATGGAAAGGATTGAGCATGAATGTAGTAGACTTTGCGCCTCTGCGCGTGATAGAAATTGAAATCGGAGAGCCCCTGGCCTGCGTTGCTGCGCAAGACGAAAAGACGGGGCAGTGCTATCGTGGCGCTCTCTGCTTGGTACGGTTGCATAATCGCTCGCTGGGCATGATCGAGCTGTCTTTCAACGGGCAAGACATGAGCGCACAGGAATGTGCCAGGCGCGTCTGGGACGAACTTGGGGAGAATATTAATGATCATCTGCTACAGGATGGTTTAACTGCGGTACCTGTGGGGCCGCTATATCATGAATGAGAGAGGGATGTAACGCATTTGTGGCGGATGAGATATCAATTCAGAGGAGCCGGCTCGCGCACAGCCTGGCTTTATAGCTGGCTGCAAGCCAATCGCGCCATCCTTATAAACGCGGGTTCATTGGCCTGCACAACGGCGGTGAATGCCATGCTGGGTTTTGCTTTCTGGTGGATGGCTGCGCGGCAGTTCCCACCCGCCTCGGTGGGACTTGCCTCAGCTGCCATCTCCGCCATGCTGCTGCTCGCCAATATTGGCGTGCTGGGCATGGGAAGCTTGTTGATCGGCGAATTACCACGCCGGGCAGGCAGGGAGACCTCTCTTATCAGCCCTGCCTTGATCCTGGTAGGGGCTGCGTGTGGGCTCGTCGGCATAATCTTCGCCTGCGTTGCGCCCCTCGTTTCCGCTAATTTCCAGCCTTTCAGCGCCAGCTTCGCCACAATAGCTTTGTTTGCCACAGGTGTAAGTTTCACCTCTATCAGGATCGTCCTTGATCAATCACTATTCGGGCTTTTACGCGGAGATTTGCAATTCTGGCGCAATTTATTTTTTGGAGCAGCAAAACTGGCTGCGCTGTTCGTGCTATCGCTCTGGCTGGCGCAGAGGGCAGGGGCATCAATTTATGCCGCCTGGACCCTGGCTAATATACTGTCCCTGGCATTCCTGGTCGCCTTAAAAGGTGGCTGGCAGCGCACTATTGCACAGCCGGACTGGGGTTTGCTGCGCAAGCTGGGTAAACCGGCCCTCCAGCACTATATGCTCAATCTTATTCTCCAGGCGCCGGGCATGGTTTTGCCCATGCTGGTCACGTTCATGCTCTCTACGGCCTCAAGCGCCTGGTTTTATATATCCTGGATGATTGCGGGCTTCCTCCTGGTCGCCTCCTATGCCCTGACTAGCGCACTCTATGCCATCAATTCCAGCGCTAGCGCTGTGCTCGCGCGCAAAATTCGCCTGACGTTGGCTCTATCTCTGCTCACCAGTATAGCGGGCATCGGCGTGCTGGAGATTGGGAGCAGTCAGATCCTGGCTCTCTTTGGCTACAGCTATATTACTCATGCTGGCTGGAGCCTGAGGATACTGGCGCTGGCGGCGCTGCCAATGATCGTGAGGTATCACTATATCGTGGTGTATCGTATGCAGGGCCGCATGGCGCGTGCCGTCCTGCCGATCGCAGCCGGCGGCCTGCTCGAATTGCTGCTGGCTGCGCTGGGCGCGCACCTTGGCGGTTTATCTGGCCTGAGCCTGGGCTGGTTGATGGCGCTCTGCATTGAGGCAATATGTATGCTTAGCCCGCTGTACAGGGTTGCTTACCCTCTCAACCTGGCGCAAGGGTGGGAACATCCCTGGCGGTATGGCACTCTGCGTGGCCGTGCGGCAGCAATTGCGGCCTGGAGACGCCTGGCTGCACGCTTCAGATTGGATGAAAAGACGCGCTTGCTCGATGGCGTTGTCGCCATTGTACTTCCGCTGGCGGCTTTTGTGCTCTGGATTATCTCACTTAAGATTATTGACATACGCCAGATGAACGATCTGGGCCTGGTATCGATTCTACCGCCAGCGACCATAATCGCCCTGGCTATAGTAACGGTAAGTTTTTGCCTGAACGTCTGGCGAGCGGAGAAGCGCGAGTACGTGCTTATCCTGCACCTCGTGCTGCTGATCTTCATGCTTTTTGGCATGACGACTCTGGTAGAGCAGGCGCCGCGCTTTAGTACTGTCTACCGCCACGCCGGATACACCGACTTTATTTTACGCACCGGCTCGGTTGATCCCTATCTGGATGCTTACTTTAACTGGCCGAGTTTCTTCATTGTAAGCGCTTTTCTGACGAAGGTTGCCGGCTATAACACCATATTGAGCTATGCTGTGTGGGCCCCGGTCTTTTTTAACCTGATCTACTTTGGCCCGCTGTATATGATCTTTACCTCGGCTACGGATGACAGGCCGACGATCTGGCTCAGCATCTGTTTTTTTTACCTGGCCAACTGGATCGGGCAGGATTACTTTTCGCCGCAGGGTCTGAACTTCTTCCTGTACCTGGTCATTATCGCCATCCTGTTGAGGTGGTTCAAGACGCCGCCAACGGCGCAGCCGCGCTACAGCTTACAGCGCTGGGGGAGATTGCTGGGACCCTGCCTGCCGCCTGCGCAGTGGTTGCTGAACTGGCTGTCGGCGCCCGATGAGCGCAGCTCTGCCAGTCAGCCACGGCAGCGCCGCGCTCTACTTGCAGGCATTATTGTTATTTTTGCCTTCATGGTCGCCAGCCATCCCCTGACACCTTTTTTTACTCTCCTGAGTGTCGCGGCCCTCGTCATTTGCCGGCGCGTGACTCAGGCCTGGCTGCCGCTACTGATGGGGGCTATGATCGCTGCCTGGCTCTGTTTTATGGCTCAGCCCTATTTAGCGGGCCATCTCGCCGGGATGCTGGCCGACCTGGGCAATCTGCAGGGCTCTATTGCGGCCAATGTGACCTCCCGTGTGACGCAGGGCAATCCTCAACATGAATTCATCACGACTATGTGCGTCGTTATGACCGGCCTGATATGGCTGCTTGCAGGCGCAGGGTGCCTGTGGCGCCTGCGCAGAGGGTATCGCGATGCCAGCTTTGTGTGTCTGGCGACCGTCTCCTTCCCCCTGCTCCTGGTGCAGTCCTATGGCGGCGAGATGCTCCTGCGGATCTATCTCTTCACCCTGCCGCCGATGGTCTTTTTCGCCGCGGTCCTCTTAACAAGCGCATTTAGTAAAGGTACAGTGCTCTTGAGGATGGGGGCCATGATAGGCATAAGCCTGGCATTGCTGGGCGGCTCACTCTTTACCCACTACGGCAACGAGCGCATGGACTATGTGACCTACGCCGAGTTAAACGGCATTCGTCATCTCTATAGCATAGCCCCACGTGGCTCGCTCCTGCTCGCGGGCTGGGAAGGTATTCCCTGGGAGTTTGAGAATTACGAACAGTATAACCAGGAACCCCTGGACCAGGTGCTGCCGTTAAATGCCGTGGCGAATGCCGATGTCAGTTCCGTCGTGCGCTTTATTTTAAGTAATCCCTCGCCCCGAACGTATGTGATTTTTACACGCACCGAATCTGCGACGGCCGATTCTGAAGGCCTGCCGCGAGGAACCCTGGGACGCCTGGAACGCGCCCTGCTGGCATCGCGAGAATTCCGGCTGATATACAGTAACCCCGATGCCCAGATACTACTGTATGCAGGGAAGATACAAGGAGCTACACCATGAGACGTTTGCCGTTGTTATGGCCAATGATCATCATCACCTCTTCGGTCCTCGCTGATATCGTTGTAGATGGGGGACTTGATGCACCTGTACGACCATGGCTGGTGATGTGGTTCCTTCTCGTCTGTCCGGGTATGACGGTAGTTCGCTTCTTGCATTTTGACGAGCTCGTCATAGAATGGACGCTTGCGCTTGCCACGAGCGTGTCGATAGATGCGCTCGTGGCAAGCGCCTGGCTCTACGCGGGTAATTGGTCTCCTACGGGCATTTTTGATATGCTGGCCGTCTTCTGCCTCATCGGCGCAGTTGTGCAATTTACACTGGCACGCTCCCACAGTGCATTCACCCTTGCAAGGGGTGGCTGATGCTGCTTCTTTATCCGGGCTTGCAGCACCGGCGGTGTGGCGATATGCTATACTTTGTACATACATTCGGAAGCGAGACGATATATGCTTGTGGCTTACGGCCCGCATGGCCAGTCGGTAATTGCCGAAGAGACAGCGCTTGAGCAACTGCTGACCTGGTCACACACCCACACATTGTTTTGTCCCAATTGTCGCGCCACCGTACATGTGCGAGGAGGTCGCGAGAAGCGCACTCAGCTGCACTTCGCCCATCAGAGAGGGGAGTGCGCCTGGAGCACAGAGGCTGAGTCGGTGCGCCATGCTCGCGGCAAAGCGCTGCTCGCCAGTTGGTTGAATCTCCAATTCCCGCGGGCTGAGGTTGCGCTAGAGCATCGCCTGCCGCAACCCAACCGCATCGCTGATGTCTTTGTCACACATGCTGATGGCAGGCGCTGGGCGCTAGAGTTTCAGTGCGCCCCCCTTGATATAGAGGAGTGGCGCCAGCGCCATGAGGCATATCGCAGGGCCGGAGTGCTTGATATCTGGATCGTTGGCAGCAATCGCAGAGAGAAGCAGGAGGCATTTATAGAAGCCATTCTTGCCACCTCACGCGAAATCATGTTCCTGGATCCATTGTCGTCACCTGCGCGCATCTGGCTGTGCTGGCTCATCTCGCGCGCCAGCCTGTTGAGCTGGCAGCAGGGGAGCAACAGGGCGCCAATCCCCGGCGGCTGGGTGGGTCGTCTGGGGTATGCCGCTTCATTGAGCGGTCAACTGCAGCAGCTGCGTGTAGATGAGGCGGGAAGCTATGTCCATGGCGCGCGCGCTGCATTGGAGCTGCGCTCGCAACTGCTGCTTAGCATGAGCGCTGCGACATCAGTGGATGAGGGCATGCTTTTGACGTACCTGCGCCAGCAGGTAAGTGAAGATGCGCTGTGTACAGTCATACTGCCCCTGTTGCGCGCGTATGTACGTGACCCCGAACTGCTGCGTCGCTACAACTATGGACGGGGTTCCATAAGCGCGGAGGATGAGCGGCGTATTTCCAGGGCCCGCCAGTGGCTGGAGCAGATGGCTCAGCAGGGTTTTGCCCTGCCCGAGCTCGTGCGCGAGCTCCCTTTTGTGGGCCCCTATGCCACCTTTGCCAGTTATAGCGAGCTGCTGCTTGCGCTGGCCTGATGCTCTAAAGAGTTAGCCGAAAATCACACCTAAGTGGGATGCATAATAAGATGTTTGCGCCTATACTGTATCTGGTGACGCGGCGCATTGCATTGGATATATGCAGAGTTTGCTGGTTGAAGTAGCGGACGAACCGATCATGCATGAGCGGCTTGCAACGTATTTGCAATTTCTCGCACTTCCCACATCTTTTGCGCTAGGTTGACGTAGCGATAAACTCATGAAACATAATGCTTCGTTGATACGTGTAACCAGAGTAATGGTTATACACTTAATTCGGCCAGGGCGCAATCCTCTCGGCTGTACTGAGAGTGGGATAGTCGGCTGAATGAGATAGGAAAGGATGTTGAAAGATGAACAGCTTTGTTAAGGGCGTACTTGTCGGTGTTGGCGTAGGCTTGATTGTTGCCCCGATGAGTGGCGAAGAGCTGCGGCGCCTGCTAGGCCAGCGCTTCCAGGAAGTGCGCGGCTATCTGCCGGAGAATGAGCAGGTCAACCAGTATGTCCAGCAGGTTTCGGATCGCGTCTCTCAGTCAAGTAGCGTTTTAAAGGACTATGCGCAGCAGGCCGCCGGCAAGGTAAAAGACACGAGCAGCAGCCTGGGTGACCTGGCGCAAAAAGCGACCTCCAATGTCAAACAGACAGGCCAGGATCTCGCCGATACGACGAAGCAGGCCGCGACCTCGGCCAAACGCAATGTATCTGCTCCTGACACCGCTCCGTCCCCCAGCGCGTATCCCGGCTCTCCCAATCCCGAGAAGAACGCTTAATACCTATAGTCGTTATAATGTTTCCGGGGGCGTGTGAAGACATGCGCGTAGCCAGCAGGCCAGGCGATGACCGCCCGGCCTGCTGTGCCGTACGAGAGGAGAAAACCGCTGGCTAGGCTTCAGCGGCCAGCGCGGGTATCGTCACACGCTCGATCTTGAGATTAAGCGCGGCCAGTCTGGGGACGATGTCGCCATAACCACGCTCGAGAAAATGTATACCATGCAGTGTTGTCGTGCCGGAGGCAATGGCCGCGGCGATAACATAGGCCAGCCCGGCTCGCAGGTCCGGCACCGTAATGGATGAGGTCGCGCTAAAGGCGGTTGGCCCCATAATGATGGCGCTGTGCTCATAATTCTTATCGCGGTAGCGACACGCCGCTTCGCCGAGGCAATGTGTTGTAAGCTGTGTTTTAGCTCCAAGTTTATCGAGGTCCTTAAGATAGCCAAAGCGTTTTTCATACACGGTCTCATGAATGATTGAGATACCACTGGCCTGGGTCAGGAGGATGGCAAAGGGCTGCTGCCAGTCGGTGGAGAAGCCGGGATAGACGTCGGTCTCGATAACGGCGGAATGCAGGGGTTGCTTACGATAGAAGCGAATACTCTCGGCCCCCTTCAGTTCAACCCCGCCTCCTACTTTTTGAAAATAGGAGAGAAAATTCCCCAGCGTGTCCGGGCGGATGCCATGGACGGTGACGTCCCCGTTTGAGGCACAGGCCAGTGACGCCCAGGAAGCCGCCTCGATGCGGTCTCCCAAAACCTCCATGCGTGTACCCGTGAGTTGCTTGACCCCGTCGATGCGGATCTCGCGCCCGGGAGAGGTAAAGATGATCGCGCCCATCGAACGCAGCATGGTGATCAATTCAAAAATTTCTGGCTCGATCGCCGCATTTGAGATAACCGTGCGCCCCTCGGCCAGAACACTGAGGTACAGGCAGGTTTCCGTCGCTCCCACGCTTGGATAGGGAAGTTCTATATGTGCCCCCTTGAGCGGCTTCACACGGCGCGCCACGTATCCCTCCACTGTTTTTTCTACAACTCCTCCGAACTTGCGAATGGCCCCCAGGTGAAAATCAACCGACCTGGCACCGATCTGGCAGCCGCCAACAACTGGCACTGCTACGCTTTGAAAGTGATGGAGGAGAATACTGAGCAGGAGGATGGGTGCGCGATTGCTGCCAGAGTGAGGCACCGGGATATTGGCGGTGTTCATGCTCGACGGGTCTATGTGCAGAATCTCATTTTCTGCCCGCTCAACCTTTACCCCGATGGAAGTGAGCATCTCGGCTGTGATCTCGACATCACCGATGACGGGCACATTTGTGAGTGTAGTAGGTGATTGCCCCAGGAGGGCCGCTACCATAGCCTTTATAACAAAGTTCTTCGCACCCAGACAGGCGATTTCTCCAACCACAGGATAGCCGCCCTTGATGCGATACGCCGGATTAGTCTGCATTCTTTTGTCCTTTTTTCGTTTTGGCAAGGGCCTTTTGCAGGTATTCATACCTATTTTTTATTGTAGAACGATCCTCAAGCTCAGGACGGCAACATTCTGATTATTACGCTAGTCGCCATCTTTGATTTTAGCATGAGCGGAGCGCGTATTGTATACTGGCAGCAGAAGCGAGGATAGCTTATGCTACTCCTTGCACTGCCTCCCAGGTGGGTAATGAGGGAGTAGGGAAGACTATGAGTATTTCACGCGGAGAAGGTTGTGATAGCTGAAGAATTACTGGTGCTTGATGTTGATGCGGCCCTGTGGCATGCCGCCAGGCCACTCTTAGACGTCGTTTTGCAGATTGAGCAGCATGACCAGACATACTCCTGGCACGGCTGGTGTAAAGAGCCGATCGACGCATTTCTCAGAAAACTCCCGTCGCCTGCCAGCCTTGTTATAGGGGTCTGGGAAATCATGCCAGCCACAAATACAACATCGGAGCGGGAGGTTATGGCCCTGGGGCTTGTGTGCGAGGTAGTCAATGGTGTTGTTCGCTCCATCCGAACCTTTGAAGCCCTGAGCGCGGCGGGACTGAAACCCAGCAATGATTTGGAGCCCGGTTTTCAGGACGCCCTGGAAATTATGCGCCTGGCAGAGAAACAGGTTGCCCCTGTGGCCTGGGCGCTTTTTACCGACAAGGCGACATGGGATGAGTGGTTGTACGCTGAAGGAGCGGACGAGAAATGTATCGACAAGGCGGATCTGCTGGCGCAGTTCGCCCGCCAGGGTCGTTGTGTGCTTCTGGGCAGCCAGTCGATCCAGTCACATGTTTGACGAAGAAACAGTCCGAGCCTGTTCTACGTGCCATCGATATAGCGTTTTTCAGCCATTTGTGGCAGGAAGTCTATGCAACAAAAAGAAACTCTCTTGATCTGGAATCCCATTTTACGCCAGTACCTTGTCAACGCGCCGCATCGCATGAACCGTCATGAAGGTACGACGGATTGTCCATTCTGTGGCGATATCGCCACGGGCAAGGTGGGGCCTGAGGCCCGGGTATGGCTTCATCCCAATGACTTTTCTCCCCTGCAGCCGCCAGTTGGTGAGGCTTATGTGGTAATCTACAATCGTGATCACCACAGGTCATTTACCTCGTTGACCGTAGACGAGGTGAGCGCCGTGACTCATTTGTGGCGCGATCTCTACAATGACCTGGCGACGCGTTACGCAACCGTGATGATTTTTGAGAATAGCGGTGCGGCGATTGGACAAACACAGCAGCACCCTCATGGCCAGGCCTATGGTGCTGCTGTGGTGCCTCCAATCCTGGAGCGAGAGCTTGAGACCGTGGTGCAGGAGAGCGATGCCGGTCGGGGCTGTCCATTTTGCAGAGTACGCACAGATCTGGCGGGTGAAGTATACGAAGTTGCGGCAAATGATGGCTGGCAGGCTTTTTTACCCCCTTATGTGCATTATCCCTATGAAACACACCTGTATTCACGACGGCACGTGGCAAATCTAGCGGCCCTGCGGGATGATGAGTTACATGATTTTGCCGAGCTGTTGTTGCGCGTCGTGCGTGGCTATGACGCTCTCTTTGATGGTGCGATGGCCCCCATGCCCTACCTGCTGGGTATCCACCAGCTCGCCGATGAGCGTTTTCACCTCCACGTCGAGATCCTCGCCATTGGTCGTGCTCCCGGCAAGTTAAAATTTGCGGCATCGTCGGAGTCCATCTGGGGCCTGTGGACAAATGATTCTTTACCTGCGCAGAAGGCTCAGGAACTCCGAGCTGCCATCGTAAAAGGAGAGTTCGATAGTGCAAAAAACTAGCTATGTTCCACAACCTGCACTGTCCGCCTTAGAGCAATTCGCCACGACCTTTGCCGCTGATGTTGAATATTCCGGGCCGCTTGGAGCAGCCTGGGCGCCCGGAAGAGTCAACCTCATTGGCGAGCATACAGATTATAACGATGGTTTTGTCCTCCCGCTAGCCGTAGACCGCGTCGTGGCCTTTGCTGGCCGCAATCGTCCAGATGGCCTTATCCGCCTCTGGTCCGCCAATCTACAGGAAGCTGCCCAATTCTCCCTGGAGGACCTGCCTGTTACCTTTGAGCAACAGCGTGCCGGCATACCCAAATGGGCACGCTACGCGCTTGCTGTCGTAAGCGAGCTAAGCAGGGTGGGTGTAGCCCTGGCAGGCTTTGACGCTGTGGTGGGCGGAGATGTGCCACTTGGAGGGGGGATGAGTTCATCGGCCGCCCTGGAGGTAGCCAGCGCCCAGGCATGCGCGCTCTTTTCAGAGGGCCGCTTCAGCATTGGCGACGCAGATGCGACGCTGCCGGCGATGCAGGTGGCAGCTATTTGCCAGCGCGCCGAGCAGATTGCTGCAAATGTGCAGTGTGGCATCCTCGATCAGGCCGCATCATGCCTCGGTAAGCCCGGCAAGGCGGTACTGATAGACTGCCGTTCTTTTGAATATCGCTATCTGCCGTTTGATGCACCAGGACTATCTCTTGTCGTCATCGACACATCCGTACGGCGCGAACTTTCCGACTCGGCCTACAATGGACGCCGTCAGCAATGCGAGGAGGCCGCTCGTTTGCTGCGCGAGATCATCACAGCGCGTGAACCTGGCAATACTTCCGCCGGAGGTATAACAGCATTACGAGATGTTTCGCAGAAACAGTTCGCGCTGTATGGAGCGGAGCTGCCCGCGATTTTACGTCGCCGGGCCGCTTATGTAATCAGCGAGAATGCACGCGTCCTACAGACCGTCAAACTCCTGGAGCTGAACGCGTTTGAAGACATAGGGGAACTGCTCTGGCAGTCGCACGCCGGATTGCGAGATGACTACGAGGTAAGCTGCTTTGAACTGGATACACTGGTTGAGATTGCTCAACAGGTACCCGGGGTGCTGGGGGCTCGTATGCTTGGCGCGGGCTTCGGGGGATGCACCATCAACCTCGTGCGCGCTGATGCGGATGAGGCGTTGCGCCAGGCCATAGAACAACGGTATCCTGAGCGCACAGGGCTGCAGGCGAGTATCGATATTTGCCGGGCGGCTGGCGGCCCAGGTTATGCCTGGGTGAGCCAGTAGCCCGGCTGCGCCAGACCTGGCAGGCGCCAGCTCAGGAGAGGGATGGAGAGATGGGTAAAGCAGTAGCGGAGGGGTAGGAAACTCGTGTGACGGATTCTACCCCCCGCAAGCTGCTCATGAAGCCTTCATGTGTCCTCCCCCAGGACGATTACAACCTGATTGCAATTCTATTTTAACTGCTAAACCAAATTCAGCCTTTGGCACTGAAAGTTCTCAAAGCTTGCGCGAACGATGCCATGGCCAGCACAGGGCTCTGTGCTGGTTGCTCGTTTTAGCTCGTGGTGCTGTCCGAAGGAAAGCGGCGCGTCATTTCATCCTCGCTGTTGTAACCACCCTGGGTGCGTTCAACCTGGTTCACCATGTCTGTCAGCACGCCCAGCCGCTGTTCAAGTTGCCACGCCTGCTGGTGAAGCACGCGTATCTCTCCGGCCAGCTCATGGAACTGTCCATTGAGCAGAGGCTGAACCAGCCCGTCGGCGGTCGCAGGCGTGTAAGAGGTCCCTGCGGCAGGCTCGGACACAGTGTATGCTGCCTGGACGCCAGGAGCCGCCGTGCTGCTGGCATCTGCCCGGGCAGGTGCGCCTCTTGCGAGCAAATTTGCCTGCGCGGAGGGCTCCATGGCGGTTGTGTTCTTTCCTGTTGTACTGTTTGCATCGTCACCCCTGCTCAGCAATACGGCGCCGACGATAGCTACGACTGCAAGCACAAACAGGCCGCCGATGATCAATAAATTCACTCTCTACTCCTTTCGGGATCCGGTTCAGAGAAAGGTTGTAGCCTGCGGGCGCCTCCTTCTCTGACCTGGAAATTCGTTAGTGGATATGGATGGTTACTGAAGCGCTCATACCCGGGGCGAGAGTTTTTCCTGCGTTGCCATCGAGCGTGATGATGACAGGGATACGCTGGCCGACTTTGGTAAAGTTGCCACTGGCGTAATCCTGGGTGGGCAGGAGTGAAAATTCACTGGCCGCTGCCGGGATAATTTGTTGGACATGCCCGCTAAAGCTCGTGCTAGAGTAAGCGTCAATTGTGACATCCGCTTGCTGGCCGACCTGCACGTTATTGATCGCGCTCTCATCGACATAGGCTATGATATTGACGTTGCTGAGGTCCGTGACCTGCAGGAGTGTCAGGCCAGCGGCTACGCCCTGTCCCTGTACCGCGGCCACCTGGAGGACCTTGCCGTTGATAGGGCTGCTGATATTGATGGAAGGAGCGCTGCTCGAGGCCGCATTCGCGCCGGCGCTCGGCGCCACGGTCACCGTACCCAGCGACTGGTCCTGCGTAATGGTATCGCCCTGTTTGACGTTCAGGGCGGAGAGCGTGCCGTTCGCGGGCGAGCTCACGTTGATGATCTGCCCGTTCACCTGGGCGTCATCGGTTGAATAATACATGTAGTTGTTGTAGAGCCACCAACCAACTCCACCGGCTATTGCCAGGACGGCCACGATAATCAGCAGCGGGACTAAAATCAAGCGACGCATGGATATTGTTCTCCTTTAAATAAATAAACAGCTAAGTATAATTAAGCGTATCTATAAAGTGACCGGCGTGTACCACCACGATGCACTTGCTTACCCGGCGAACATAGCTTCCGCGCGCGCGGCCTTCGCTTCATGGTCCTCCGCAGGGTTGACCGGGCTGAGCGATGGCTCCTCTATACGCGCAGGTTTGCGTGAGCCGCGCACAAACATGGTCGCGATAATGGCCAGGACGATCACGGCCAGTGTCAGGAGAAAGGCATCTTGCAGAGATAATACGAAGCTCTGTTCGCTAAGCAGCCCGCTGACTACCTGTAGCGCCGCCGCTTGCGCCTCCACAAGGCCTGCTCCATTGGCCACGAAGTATGCCTGCAGGCTCGGCACCAGCTGGCCAAGTGGTGAACTGGCCGTTACCTGTTGAGCAAGGTTATTGTAATGCACCTGAGATTGTGTCTGTACCAACGTCGCCAGCACCGCGATGCCCAGGGAGCTGGAGACCGCGCGCGTGACCGTGTTGATCGATGACGCCTGCGCCAGCTGGCGTGGGCGAATCTCCGCCAGCCCGGCGACCGATAAGGGCTGCACGGTTAGACCCAGGGCCACGCCTCGCAGGATCAGCATCGCCTGGATCCACGAGTAGGGCGAATACAACGAGATAAATGAAAGCTGCCAGGTGGCATACGCCAGGATGAGCAGGCCGGGGATCATGATGGCACGCACGCCGAGGCGATCAACAAGCCGTCCGCCAATGATCACGCTGACCATCGAGGCCAGGGCCTGCGGCAGCAGGATCAGGCCCGCTTGGAAGGCGCTCAAGCCGCGAATATTTTGCAGGTAGATCGGTAAAAGAAACAGGCCCCCAAACAGGCAGAAGATGACAAACAGGCTCGCTGTGGTACTGGTCGTAAAGGGGAAGTTGGCAAAGAGGCGCAGGTCGAGCAAGGGTTGACCGCCGCGCCTGGCTATGAGCAGTTCCAGGGCGACGAAGATCGCCAGGGAGAGCAGTCCGCCAAGGAGACAGCCCAGCACTGTTGGCGAGCCCCAGCCATCGGTGCTGGCGCTGGAAAGGGCATAAAGGACCAGCCCAAGCCCCAGGGCCGAGAAAAAGAAGCCGACGAAGTCGAAGCGCGCGCCCCTCTGGGGAGCAGCAGGGCGCAAAAAGATGAGCGTAAGCACAACGGCTATAATTCCCACAGGAAGATTGATGTAGAAAATCAATGGCCAGCCGACAACCGTCACAATATATCCCCCCAGGGTCGGGCCAAGAGCCGGCGCCAGCAGCGCCGGTACGCCAAAGAAGCCCATCGCCATGCCACGTTCCTGGGGCGGAAATTCACGGAAGAGCAGTGTGATCGACAACGGGAAGAGCGCCGCTCCTCCAGCTCCCTGTAATATGCGGAAAAGAATCAGTACGGGCAGGCTCCATGCCAGGCCACAAAGCGCCGAGCCGATCGTAAACGCCGCCAGGGAGATGACGTAGAAGCGTTTGATGCTGAACCTGTCAGAGAAATAGGCCGCCGTTGGTGTGACAACGCCCAGGGTCAGGATATAGGCCGTGAGTACCCACTGGACGCTGTGGATGTCCGCCCCAAACGCGGTCTGCAGGCTCGGAATGGCGATATTGACGATGGTCTGGTCCAGGATGCTCATAAACACCCCGAGGATAACCACGCTTGCCACAATCCACTTATATTCCAGCCCTCTACCTGAGCGCGCGGGCTGCGCGTGTACTTGCATGCGGAGAGACTCCTTCCAAATGACGATGATTGCAGGCAGATGTCAGGCGAACCTGGCGGTTGTTTCACCTGACGACGCTTGATTGCGTCGTACCAGGCCATATAAGAGCAAGGAAACCAGTTGATCGATTATTTCCTCGCGTGAGAGATGCGCAAGTGGTAAAAGCTCATTCAGGTCGCGCCCTATGGCGCGCATGGCAAAAGTCATCGAGATGACCTGTACAAGCAGTCCCGGGTCAATGTCCGGGCGGAAATAGCCCTCGCGCTGCCGTTTTCTGATGTACTCGGCAAAGTGTTTACGCCCCTTGCCGATCGTGTCAGCGAGCAAACGCGCGGCCTGTGGATGGGTATAAATGACTAAAACGGCCAGGCGGGTGAGGTCACCCTGTGCAGCATACCCATCATAGAAGCCGGCCGCAAGGCGACGAATAATGGTTTCATCATCCAGCGCAACGCCATTCTGCAGATCCTGTTCGATGCGCTCAATGACCGGGCGAATCACCGAATGAGGTCCGCAGCGCTTGATGATCGCCATCATCAGGTCATCTTTGGTATGGTAATGCCAGCAGAGGGTTCCGCGTGACACTCCCGCCTCAGCGGCAATGTCATCCAGGGTCGCCGCAGAGACACCCGAACGCGCGAAAATGTGTACGGCGGCTTCGATAATGGCCTTGCGCGTATCCTGCGTGGGCCTGGCATCAAGCAGGCCGCGCTGAACCATCTCGGCGCGTAGTTCTTCCCGGCCCTCGCTGAAGTGATAATAGAAGGCTGGACGCGAAAGTTCCGCTCCTTTGATAATCTCCTCAATGGTGATCTCATCAAAAGGGCGTTCTTCAGCCAGCCGTAATGCTGCCTGGACTATACGCTCTCTCCCGCTACATTTTCCTTTGTCGGAATGCTGTTCGGCCATCTACACTCACCTTAAAAATGGGCGTTCGTCACGTATTAAATACAACGTTACTATACTATACAGTAGCAAGAGCTAGTATAGTATAGTATGTTAGTAAAGTCAAGCGCATTGCAGGTGCATACAGGGCGAGGTAAAAGTCGTCCCGGGAGGTCATGAGCCAGCGATGCGCGGTCGATAAGAAAAGAGTAGAATGTTGTTACTTACTGTAAAGGCCGGGTATGGGGGTGATAGAGAGGAGGGGTAGGTATAATTATCTATAGTTCCTATGTTTTCTAAAACGAGTATGCTATACTAGCATGCGGCTTCAAGCGTAAACAGCCTATATAATCGATGGCGAGAGATAGCCTGAGCGGATTTTGTGCAGCGGGTTTGTGGTTGATGGCCTATGTTTATACGTTTATGCACGTGGGCCGCGTTGCTTAGATAAAGGTAATTGAAAAGTTTATGACGTCCTTATACGCAAACGATCAGTTGGGATACCCGTTCTATACTCCTGAATGGAGGCCAGCCACCAGATCATGAGTACGGAATCCGTCGGTAATACCGCCTCAACTACGCTGCCGTTGTCGAAAACGCAAAATGAGGTCGAGGATAGCTCTGAACGGGGGCCGGGCTTACCCTGGCGCTGGCAGGATGCGCTCTATCTGCTTGCCCTGCTCGGCCTTGTGGTCGCCATGGCTTATCGTTATACACCGCATCTTACGGGTGAGATAGCCGGCGAGTGGTGGGATCCGCTGCTGAATATATGGACCCTTGCCTGGGATACGACAACGTTGCTGCATGCACCCACACATTTGTGGCAGGCGCAGCTGCTTTATCCCAACAATCTCACGTTATCTTACTCGGAGAATCTGCTGGGCGAGGCCATCATATTTGCGCCTGTTTTCCTGCTCACCCGTAACCCCGTACTTGCCTACAATATAACCTTTTATCTTACATTTCTACTGTGCGGTATAAGCATGTACATCATGGCGCGGCATTATACCGGCAGGCGTTTTGCTGCCTTTGTGGCCGCCTTGATCTATGCGTTTGCGCCATATCGCCTCTCGCAAATCGATCATATTCATGTTATTGCTGGCGAGTGGATGCCGTTAGCTCTGCTCAACCTTGATCTCTCACTGCGCCAGGGTCGCTGGCGTAACTGGATTCTCTTCGCTCTGTTCTATCTCTTGCAGTTACTTAGCAGCGTGTATTACGGCATCTTCCTGGCCTACACACTGCTTGCCTTTGTCCTTATAAGTTACAGCATACCGTTTATGCGGCGCCTGCGCAGCCACAAGGCCGCTTATATCAGGTATCTCGTGCGGCGCGCCGTGCGACCGGCCATCGTGTTCACTGCGCTGCTTGTCGTACTTGTCATCTTTATGGCGCCTTACCTGGCGTCCCTCACTGGCGGCTTCTCGCGCTCGCTTGGCCAGTCGACTGGCTATGCCGCCTTTGTACGCGATTTTACCTTTGCGTCTCCTTTTAACTGGCTGTATGGTGTCAGTTACTACAACGGTAATGTGCTGCCATACGACAGCGAGCACTATCTTTTTCTTGGCCTGACAACTATGGCCCTTGCGCTGCTGGGAGTCATATTGCTTTTACGCCAGAAAGGTTCAAGCCTGCATCCTTATGTCTGGACCGCTCTACTTGTCCTGCTCTTCGCGTTCGGACCTGTACTGCAGTTCTCTCCCCCCTCCGGCAGCCCATATGTAGCCGGCGCCTCAAAATTTATTTCCTACGCAGTACTTCCGCCCAACGCGCCAGATTTACCGCTGCCATGGACGCTCGCTTTTTATGTGCTCCCTGGTTTCGCCGGCCTGCGCGTTCCCGCCAGGCTTATCGGCGTATTGCTTATTATGCTTGCTCTGTTAGCGGCATGGGCCATTGCCTGGCTGCAGGACAGGGCGGGCGCGCCCCGGGAAAGGGTGAGGTCGGAGGGCTCGCTCCTTCCTCGCTACAAAGGCCTGGCGTTGAGATGTCTCCTGCTTCTACTACCTGTGGCGATCCTGCTCGAGGCGCTGCCGGCTTATTTGCCAGTTACCTCAGTTCCTACGGGCAAAGCGATACCGGCGGTCTATCAATGGTTAGCAGACCATGGAGGCCAGGAGCCCATTGTTGAACTGCCGATGGCGTATTTCAATGGCAGCTCATCCTTTCAAGATGCGGCATGGTATGATTACTATGCCTTTTATAAAGATGAGGCGTGGTACGATTACTATGCCATCTATCATTCGCATCCCATTGCCAATGGCTGGAGTGGCTATCGGCCTCCTTTGACCACATCTATGGCCTCTTTACTTCTCAATTTTCCATCTCAGGCAAGCGTGGCGGTCCTGAAAAAGTATCATATCTATTATGTCGTGCTTCATCTGCAGGCCTACCCCCCCACCACGGCGGCAAATCTGCTGACCCAGGCCCGCTCCAGCCCTGATTTACGGCGCGTTGCTCAATTTGGCAATGATTTAGTCTGGCAGGTGACATAAAATGAAACGTGCTCCAACTCGCGATATCCTCTGGCTATTCTTTATTACTCGCCTGGCCCTGGTTTTGATAACCTACATTGCTTTCATCCTGTTCACCGCACAGAAATATTCGACCACGGGCGTAGATACGGTCGCTCTGCTTACTACCTGGAATTATTGGGACGCCGCAAATTATATACGTATCGCCCAATTTGGCTACCGGCCCCCATTTGACTATGCGTTTTTCCCGTTGTTCCCGGCGCTCATCAGGATTATAGCTCACGTTCTGGGCTCATGGAGCTATCTGCTGATCGGGACAATTATCAGCAATGTCGCACTGCTGGGGGCCCTGTTTGTACTGTACCAGCTGGCCACTGAAATCGGCGGAGATGAGGTCGCTCGGCGTTCACTGCTCTACCTGGTTATTTTCCCGACCGCATTCTTCTTTTTCGCCGCATACAACGAGTCGCTGTTTGTGTTATTTACGGCCGGCGCTTTTCTGGCAATGCGCCGCCAGAAATGGTGGCTGGCAGGCGCCCTGGGCCTGCTGGCCTCGCTGACCCGCTCGGCGGGGCTCCTGCTCGTCATTCCCTACCTGGTCGAAGTCTGGCTCTCGCGCGCAAGCATTCCTGTCAGCTGGCAGAAGCTGCTGCTGCGTGTCCTGCCTGTTGTGCTGATTCCGCTGGGAACGCTGCTCTACAGCATTTACTGCTGGAGGCAGACAGGCAATCCCATCGTATATGCCAGCGTGCAGTCTCACTGGGATCGGCATACCTCATGGCCCTGGGTCGGAATATTCAATGCCATAAAGGATATCTTCGTTACTCAGCCCTTCGGCTCCTTTTTTGAGGTCCATATCCTCCTGGATTTGAGCGCGACGCTTGGTTTTATCCTCCTGGCAATTCTAGGCTGGCGCAAGCTGCGCTTGAGCTATAGCGTCTGGGCGCTGGCACTGCTTCTGTTTATGCTCGTCAGTTCAGGCGTACGAGGAGATGTCCTGGAGTCGAACCAGCGCCTTGTGATTGAGATATTTCCGGCGTTTATTACCCTGGCTATGCTCGGCGTCAAGCATCCGCGCGTTCACCAGTGTTGTATGCTGCTTTTCCCAGCGCTCCTTGCCACGCTGAGTATCATTTTTATCATGAATTGCTGGATGGTGTAGAGTACGCCTATGAGCAGGGAAGACCTCACGGCAACGCCAACATCTGAAGAGCTTACCATCTCAAAAGCTGTAGTGCCAGCGCGGGTCTCGCCACGCGCCATACTCACATATAGCGCTGCGCTGCTTGTATGTACTTTGATAAGCCTGGTGCCTCTTGGCCGCCTGGAAGGCACATTTTTCTTGCCGACCAATCCTCTACTGCTCTGGTGGGGCGGCTGGCTGCCCTCCAACCTGCCGCTGGCCCCGTCCTATAAGGCCTCTGTGCAGACAACAGGCGTGCTTGAATTCCTTGGGTTTGTGCTGTTGGCTTTCGGCATCTATGCCGCGGGCGCACTTTATATTCAGCGCCAGCCACAACAGGCTGAGTATGGGCGTTTAATACGCCTGGTCTTGCGCGCAAGCGTCGTCATCGGCCTGATCTATGTTTTCACTCCCGCCTTGCTTTCCCGCGATCTTTATGTCTATGCGGGCTACGGTCGTTTAATCGTTGCCCATCACGCGAATCCATACTTCAGCGTGCCTGCGGCTTTCCCGCGCGACCCCATCACGGCCTACGATGACTGGGCAAATGCTACCTCGGCCTATGGACCCGTCTGGTTAGCCGTCTGCGCTTTCTGGTCGCTCCTGCTAGGAGCACTTCCCCTGGGATATTTGTTTGCCTTCCGCCTATTCGCACTGGCTGCTCACGTGTTAAACACGTTGCTTGTCGCGGCCGTTCTGCGCAGGCTGACTCGCCCACCACGCACTGTCGCCCTTGGAGCCTTTCTCTATGCCTTGAATCCCCTGGCACTTATGGAGAGCGGCCTGGGGGCCCATAATGACATCTTTATGGTCACTCTGCTGTTGATCGGCGTAGTGTTGTGCCTGCACGCCGAACAGGATGGTTTTACGCGCCCGGCGTGCTACCTCCTGCCCGTCGTCGCTTTTACGCTGGCCACGCTCGTGAAGTTTACTGCGGTCCCCATCATCGTGTTCTATATTGTGTTGATGCTATACCGCCTGCTCCATACCCGTTCGTCAGGCCCACTTTTAGTGGCGCAAGTCGCAAGCAGGAAGGCGGCCGCCCTGAAAATTCTTCTGGCTCTCGCCACCGGCGGCGTGCTGGCTCTCATCCTGTATGCTCCTTTCTGGGTCGGCCACGGCGCCGGGGCTATTATCAGCAGTTTTGCCACCCCGCCGTCATCGTATTTTGCAGAGAATTCGCTTTTACGCGCTATTTACGATTGGCTGCTAAAAGTGCACGGCTTACCACCTCCTGGCTCCTGGGCATACCTGCCGCTCTTCATCCTGAGCCAGCATAGCGTCTGGAACGCTATCAACCTCGTCGTCCTCCTGGGCAGTATATGCGTTGGAGCATACTGGATATGGCGCGCCCCGGGTACTCAAACGCTCATCCTGGCCTCATTGGCGCTGCTGGCAGCCTTGCTCATCGTTACCCCCTGGTTCTTTGCCTGGTACGTTACCTGGTTGATTGCACTTGCCTGCGCCTGTTTAGCGCCTGCCAGTAAACGCTACGGACGAGCGCTGATCGCGTTTGCCCTCACCTTTTCCGTTACCGCCCTGAGCACTTACCTCTTCAGAGGCTACGTGCCCATTCTCGATTGGGAGGTTCCCAGCTGGTTGCTGATGATTGTGCCGCCTGTGGTCGTCTTTATATTTTTCTCACTGCGTCAGCGGGCATTATCACCCTGATGCATGAGCTGCGGCGTCAAGACCAGGCCGACTCGCTCTGTATCGGCGGTGGACAGGGCATCGCGGCGATTAGCGGAAATGCCCGCTAAAAGCTCGCGTCGCAAAACTGGCCCAAAAGCGTATTGACAGGACGTAGCAGATGTAGTATGATACATCCTGTTGAAGAAGCCGCCTGTATGTGCAGGTGAGCCGGTGATTATAGCGAAGAGGGTACACCCGTTCCCATCCCGAACACGGAAGTTAAGCTCTTCAGCTCTGATGATACTGTGGGGGCAGCCCCATGGGAAAATAAGACATCGCCGTCTCACCCGCCCACATAGGCGGCTTTTCTGTCTAAGCCGCTGCCATGAGGGCCCGCACCAGCGTATCTATCTCCTCCTCGCTATTATAGAAACCCGTCGATATACGCACGCAATCAAACGCGGGGATATTGCGGATATAGATGTTGTGCGAGTCGCGCAGGTAGGTGACGATACCTTCTGATCTGTGCCCCTCCCAGGTGAAGGAGATCAGGCCGCTGACGCCGGGCGCAGGTGTGAGTAGCGTGATGCCAGGTAGGTTTTGCAGGGCGCCGTATGTATAGCTGTGCAGGGCAGAGATGCGAGCAAAAAGCCACAGGTAGCCAACGCTCTCCTCCAGCCATTTGAACACAGCGGCCTGGCCTGCGACGGCCGCCGTCTGGCGCCCTCCGAGTTCAAAGCGTTGAGCGCTATCTTGCAGCTCCCATTCAACATTCTCCTCGTGCTTGACCGACCAGTAACCTACGTACGTCGGGGTGAGGTAGTCCAATGCTGCACGGCGAACGTATAGCGCCCCGGTGCCATCTGGCCCGCACAGCCATTTCTGCATGGGGAGGGCGTAGAAATCAACGCCAAGGGTCCTGACGTCAATGGGGATTGCTCCCGCCGCCTGGGCGCCATCAACCAGCACGGGTATGCCGCTTGCGCGCCCCATAGAGCCGACCGCGGGCACGTCGATTAATGCGCCCGTTGTCCATGCGACGTGTGAAAGCACAATCAAGCGAGTGCGGGGAGTGACCAGGTCCTCGATAGCCTCGAGCGCGGAGCGCTCAGCCCTGGGGCCGATGTCAGCAACACGAATGACTATCCCGAAGCGATCTCTGATCTGGTAGAGGGGGGCAAGGGCGCTGATATGCTCATGGTTGGTGGTAATGACCTCGTCACCCTCCTGCCAGTTAAAGCCATAGCTGATGATATTCATGCCTTCACCGGTATTGTCTGTCAGGGCAATCTCGCCCACATCGGCATTGAGGAGGCGCGCGGCTCGCGCACGCGCCTCGTTGTAGGCATTTGATATCGCATCAAAGGCCGCTACTCCCAGACGCCCCTGGCTGTATTCGTCTTGCAGGCGCCGCTGCATCGCTGCGATGGCCACACCTGGCAGCGGACCGAAGGTTCCTGTGTTGAGATAAAGGTGCGCCCTGGTGGCAGGCATGTTCTGGCGAATACCCTGCAGGTGAGTTAGTTCACTGTGGTCGGACAAGATTGAACTCCTTTTGGGTTGAGGTTGGTTGTTTGAGAGCTCATGCCGCTATGAGCCCTGCCAAAAGTATATCGTAAATGCGCATGGCTTGTCTAATTAACGCGAGTTGTGCCAGGGCGGGCGAACAACTCGCCTTGGGGATTAGGACGCGCTCTCCTCAAGCAGATTGCCAGTCTGCGCATCAAAGACCTCAGTAGCCGTTGTGCCGGTCGGGACTTTAGCTGTAGACGGCATCGGCATTCCGTTTAAACGGAAATTGCCATTTAGCGTGACTACATACACTTTCTGCACCCCAGTCGTTCCACAGGCGGCCGTAGATGTGACAAGCGCATCAGCATTGATGCTACCCGTGGTCACGTTCTGCAAGTCGATACTCGCCACTGTGGGCGTCCCCGATGTGACACTCATGCCCTGTGGGATGAGATGCGCGGCGAGATAGGTCTGCACATCAGAGGTGGTCATCGTCGTACCGCAGACGGTGCTTGCCGCTGCAGATGCGTTGTGGGTGATGGCGGGCTGGCCTATACCCGGTGACGTACTGGAGGCAGGGCTCGCCTTCACGCCTGATCCCATATGCGTCGTCAGGATAGCTACAGCGATGATAAGCACAATGGCGAGAACTGCCGCAGGGATGATATATTTTCGCATCACGCTTACTCCTTTCATTCAGCTATGAGCCGGTCTGTATTTGATGCCAGTCACCGCCATTATTGCCAGGGGCTGCGACAGGATTCCAGTAGGCACTGATTGGCGGGCTGAACAGAAGTGTGCTATCGAAGTTACGCCCCTGATAGCTCAGCGTGCCGGCAGAGTTCCACCATCCATTATACGTGATGGATGCACCGCCTGGGTCAACGTACACGCCGGAGGTGCCGGACACTTCCATACCAATGATAACACTCCCAATAGTGAAATTATCGGGGTATGAATGGCCGGAATAACCCTCATGCGGGGCAGTCAACACCACATTAAAACCATTCCCGCCATCCGAGCGTATGGAGGTATCCAATTGACCACCAAAGTCGCCAGAGGTAAAGCCGGGGCCAAAGTGGATATGAAAATTCTTCGGGGGGCCTGGCCGCTCATCAGCCCAAAACATGCCTTCATATCCGTTGGAAGTGCCAGTATAGATGCCACCTTCGACCCAGGAAGTGCCGGTATTATCGGCATCCCATTGTTCATCTGACACAAAGCCAGGCGACTCGCTCATGGAGACGATCTTCTCATGACTCATTGAGCCAGTCACGCCACTATTCCAGGTGCCAATCGCATAACAATGGCCCGAAGTTGCAGCAGGATTACTTGTACAGTTGTACGAAGCAGGCATGACGCTATGAGCATTGACAACACCTGCGAAACTGAATAAGAGGACAACGGCAAGAGTGAGGGGCGCTGCTACGTGGTGTCGCAGCCAAGCGGGGAATAACATAGTGTCTCCTTGCTGGGGTATACTAGTGGGATTGGCGCCGCAGAACCGGACCAATGCGGCGCTCCTCAAGAGTATATCATTGGATCATCCTTTCTAGCAAGAAGTGGGTTATACTGGGGGCGATATCCCTGCGCTCATTGGAAATTGCTGTATCCCGGTATGTAGTCGTTTATTATGGAAAGGCATGTCTGAGGGAAATGCGCATACGAAATTACCGGCAGGTTGACCTGCCAGCTCTTGTGTCTATCCAGCAGGCGGCGGCCAGGGTCGATGGAGCCACGGTGATGTCCACGGTGGACTTTGAGGAGTGGCTGGCCTTGCCGGGGCTTGAGGCGGAAAATAATGTTTTTGTGATTACTGACGACGATGAAACGAATATGTGGGGCCAGGCGGGCACGCTTGAGGGCATGGAGGGAGAAGTAATCGGCTATAGCCTGCTGCAATTACGCCGTAGTCAGTACGCCTACCATCTTCTCTGCCAGGGGGCCGTGCTGCCTGAGCAGCGCCACAGGGGCGCTGGGTGGTCTCTGCTGATCTGTGACCTCAATCGGGCACGCGCCCTGGCTTTCGAGTTTGAGTTTGAGGCGGAACAGGAGGGGCGGCCCATCTACCTCGAGGCCCTGTTGCCCGCCGCTGACCCGGCGGCGCATGCGCTGGCTGTAAAATGTGAGATGCAGCTGACATCCGAGCCGGCCCTGCAGGGGATGCGCCTGTACCGGCGCGAATTATACACCGAGGAGTGATGCTCCATACCCGGGTAATCGCGCAGCCTCAGCTGCGATCGAAAAATTCCTCCCGGCTGGCGGGATCTGGTTTGCTCACACGGCCCAGCGCTGAAAGATACGGGTCGGAGCCTGCCAGCAGCAGGTTGGCCTCATAGGCGAGCGCGCGGTAGTTGATGTGCCCGCCGGGACGGGAGCGCTGCAGCGTGAGATAAAGCGCCTGTTTAGGATCCCCGTGCATCCAGAGATCGACCCGCTGGGCAAGTGGCAGGAGATTGAGCGCAAAGGAATAATCGATGCTCGTGCCAAAGATGGCCGCAACCCTCTCAATAAAGGTCAGCAGCCTGCTGTAATACGGCCTGCAAATCCTGCTCGTAAGCTATTTTATGCTCGGCGAACGCGGGGATAACGCTCAGGTACAGAGGCAGGCCAAAACCGCGGGCGATAATCTGCTGCAGGGCACTCTGCGACAGCCCCGTGCCAAAAAGCAGGGGTAGCGGGATAAATCTTCCCCAGGCGCGGTGGCGATTGAAGTCGCGTATCTCGCCCAGGAAACCTTCGATAAGCAGGGTCATACGCGTCGTGCGCCCAAAGCCGGGCAGCTCGCTATAGTTGTTATGGCCCGCAAAAATAATAGCGCTGATGCTTTTTTTCGTTTCCTCGTCGCGGCCAGCTATCCATTCCAACAACTGCCTGCTCTCAAGCCCTGGCCAGAGGAGCAGGATGTAGGCGGCAACCAGTCGGTCTCCCTCGGAATAGCGTGCCGCAAGCATGCTTACCTGCTGCTCCACGAGCTGCGGGAAGCCGCTAGAGGTCGTCACGCGCTGCAGCAGGTCGGTTTTCGTTGCGAGGAATTCTTTTAACGTGCGCAGGTTTCTAGTGGTAGTGAGCTGAGGAGTGGTATGACGAATCAGCCCCGGCGCCTCGGCTTTGTAGTTGAGGGCAGCTTCCTCCTCGCGCGTGGGCGCGAGCAATTTCTCGAGTTGCGCGCTGACTTTCTGATAATAAGCCAGGGGGGAGGCCTTCAATTCTGCAATAATGCGCGACCAATCGCGCGCAGACGTTTCAAAGGACATGCCGCTCCACTGGCCGAAGAGGAGAAAGTAACGCACACAGTCAAGCACGCGCGCCTGCAGGGCGCTCTTCTCAGCCGCTTTTGACGTATCTACCTGGAAGTAGCGCTCAAAAGCGAGCAGTAACGCCGCTTTGTGCCTGGCAAAGGCGTCCAGCGCCGCGGCCCCAAAGGATTGATACTCCTCTTCCAGGCGTTCCACATCCCGCGCCGCTATATCCGCGGGTAGATAGTGCCGCAGCGGATGCAGGGCCGCCCTGCCGAAGGACGGCTGGTAGCGCGTGGATTTTTCCTGGCCGGAATTGATGGATCCGTCATTAAAGAGTGCCAGACACAGATGCATGGGAATCCTGCCGAAATCAACGGCCAGCCTTGCCATATCGCCGACCGATGCGTGACCATAGCTGTGAAACATCTCTTCGAGCTTCTGGTCTGGATCCACGCCTTTTTCACCCATCGCATGCAAAATTTCCCAGGGCATGCCGGCGGCACGCGACTGGCGCGCGCCGGCCCATGCCCGCTGAGCCGCTGTCCGCCGCTGGGGATTGGCGAGAGTGGTCGTGACAACGGTGCCTGTAGTGAGATCTTCCAGGCAAATGAGCGGCAGGCCTGTCACCTCGGTTGAATAGGCAAACCATCTATAGGAGCCATTGATGAATTCTCTGTCCGGCGATATTTGAGCTGATGCTTGCTGGGAAGTTTTGTGCATTTCCACCTCTGATTTGCGTAAGTAGAGAGCGTCAGGTGAAGAGGTAGCGTTCGCATTTCCACTGCTCTGCATAGCTTGCGAACCAGTAGCGCTACTGGTTCGCAAGCAATTGAGGTGGCTCAAGTAGGGTATTTAAGGTTGAGCGACGAATACGGTAGGCCTGACGCGTTCCGCGGTGGGGAAGGGTTATTGCCTCCAGGACACCATTTTTAATCCTACGTCGCACCGTCGTGTCATCCACGCGCAATTGTTTTGCAACCTCACGGACCGTGAGTAAATCCGCATCATCTTGTACCACGTTGACCTCTTTCTGGTTTGTTCTAAGTGACGCTCAGTCCTTTCTAGACCAGTTGGACTACCTACGTACTGTCTTTCTGTCAATTTGACTATAACGACGAATATCCCGTTTTTTGCTAACGTTGTATATAACATTTGCAAGACAAAGTAGCAGTACGTATTGCAGGCAATCTTTGTGCAAAATCAGAACAAGTGTAAAATTGAACGGGTCCGGCTAGCCGCCGATCATTGACATGCTGCGATTGGCACGTTTGAAGCGTTTGTCGCCGATGTAGTGCTTGAGTTCTTTGTGCCATACCGCCCGGCGAATGGTTGCGGCAATGTCTTCATCAGAGGCATCTGAACGAATAACGGCGCGCAGGTCGGTCTCTTGCGTGGCAAAAAGACATGTGCGCAGCTGCCCATCGGCCGTCATGCGAATACGATCGCAGCTGGCGCAGAAGGGCTCGCTCACAGGGTTAATAAAGCCGACTTCGCCGAGGCCATCGCTAAATGTGTAGCGCCGCGCGGTTTCAGCCGGGTCACCGCCGGTGATAGGTACGAGGGGGCCGTACTCGGCCTCTATGATGGCTTTTAATTCAGCTCCGGTGAGGATGTCCTCCTTGCGCCAGAGCTGGTCGGCATCAAGTGGCATAAATTCGATCCAGCGGATGACATAGGCCTTGCGTCGTGCCAGGCGCACAAAGTCAAGCACTTCTTCTTCGCTATAGCCGCGCATGGCGACCGCATTGACCTTGATAGGATGGATGGATGGATACTTTTCGAGCTCTTCCAGGCCGGCCATGACCCGCTCAAGCTGGTCGCGCCTTGTGAGCTGCGCAAACTTTTCCCGCACCAGCGAGTCCAGGCTGACGTTGATGCGGTTGAGTCCGGCCTGCGCCAGGGCGGCTGCCTGCTGTTTCAGCAGAATGCCATTGGTGGTCAGGCTGAGGCTGCGCAGCCCCTCGAGCCTGCTCAGCTGAGCAATAAGCTCGGGAACGTCTCGGCGCACGAGTGGTTCTCCGCCCGTGAGACGAATCTGCTCGATACCGATGCTGACAGCGACGCGCGCGATGCGTTCTATCTCTTCATACGACAGGATTTCAGCTTTTTTTAACCATGGCAGGCCTGCGGCTGGCATGCAATAGGTGCAACGAAAGTTGCACTTGTCGGTAATAGAGATGCGCAGGCTTTTAATACGGCGGCCGTAGCTATCAACCAGTTGTTCCATCGGTATTACCTCTTCATATCTATTGAATGAAAAACACCGTGTTTGATTTACTATAACACATGTTCATGCGCATTGCCATGGTGAGCTGTAGTCAGCCGCGCTAAAAAGAAGACGAGGCCACAGGGAGGAGCTAATCCCCCTCCCTGTGGCCTCGTCTACCTATTGTCCGCTACACATCATAGTACAGCGAGAACTCGATTGGAACGGGGCGCAGGCGCATTTCATCAGCCTGTGCACGCTTGAACTCGACATAATGTTCGAGTAAGTCCGTGGTGAAGACGTCGCCTTCTAACAAGAAGGAGTGGTCATCCTCGAGTGCAGCCAACGACTCATACAGGGAAGCTGGAACGGAGCGAATCTCGCGCAGTTCCTCTGCTGACATATGATAGAGGTCACGGTCGAGCGGGCCATAGCCATGTTCGCTTGGGTCAATCTCCTGGCGGATACCATCGAGCCCGGCCATCAGCAGGGCTGCGAAGAGCAAGTATGGGTTCGCCGCAGGATCGGGCGGGCGGAACTCGACGCGCTTGGCCGCTGGATTTTCGGTCAGTGGGATACGTACGGCGGCGCTGCGATTGCCTTTCGAGAGGACCAGGTTGACAGGAGCTTCAAAGCCGGGGACCAGGCGCTTGTAGCTGTTGGTGGTGGGGGCGGCAATTGCAAGCAAGGCCGGGGCATGGGTTAGCAGTCCACCGACGTAGTAGCGAGCCATTTGAGAAAGACTGGCATAGCAGTTGCTATCGTAGAACAAAGGCTTCTCGTTTTTCCACAGGCTCTGGTGTGTATGCATGCCGGAGCCGTTGTCGCCGAAGACAGGTTTGGGCATGAATGTAACTGTCTTGCCGTGCTTGCGAGCTGTATTCTTGGTGACATATTTGTAGAGCATCATGTTGTCTGCCGTCTTCAGCAGGGTATTAAAACGGATATCGATCTCTGCCTGCCCTGCGGCGCCGACTTCATGATGTTGAGTTTCGACCAGTACGCCAATGTCTTCGAGGAGGAGGGCCATCTCGCTGCGGATGTCCTGGAGGGTGTCGTTTGGAGCAACAGGGAAGTACCCTTCCTTTACACGCATGCGGTGACCGAGATTGGTAGTGCTGTTGCGTGAACTATTCCAATGCGCTTCTTCCGAATCGATCTCTGCGTATTGGACATTATCAGTAGAATTGTAGCGTACGTTGTCGAAGATGTAAAATTCGGCTTCGGGACCAAAATAGCTTGTATCAGCGATGCCGCTAGAGCGCAGATACTTCTCTGCTTTGCCGGCAACATAACGTGGATCGCGAGTATACGGCCTCTTAGGCCCTAAAGGACCGGGATGGGCGATGTTGCAGATGAGAGTCAGCGTTGGAACGGAGGTAAAAGGATCCATAATGGCAGTATTGGGATCCGGCACAACCAGCATATCGCTTTCGTGAATAGTCTGAAATCCGCGCACGCTAGAGCCGTCGAAAGGTACTCCTTCGACAAACGCGTCTTCTTTAAGTTCGCGGATAGGAACGCTAAAATGCTGCCACGTGCCCGGCACATCTACAAATTTGAGGTCCAACATTTTCGCGCCGTTTTCTTTGGCAAATTGCAGTACTTCTTCGGGTGTCATGCCCACTATTCTCCTTCTCTCTTTCTATCCCGGCCGCGTTGCAGGAATAGCCGGCATTTCTTTGCCTGGATTCATTTGAAAATTTGGATATTTTGCACAATTTACATCATGCAGAACTACATGATGCCTATTATGCGCTCTGTGCCAATGATACTTCGATTCTTTACCTGATGCAATAGGTAGATTGCCCGAAAGTAAGGGCAAGGATATTGTGTAATTTACACAAATGCTTTGCATATATTGCGCCTTAAGCGCTAAGTGAGGTAATATGAGGGAAAAATAGGAGGAGTCCATGAACCAGCGACGGACGGTGCCCCTGGAACCTGAAGCTGCTCGCCAGCCCCGGCCTGCCGCGGCAAAGCGAGAGATTATTCTCGCCCTTACATTCTTGCTGGGCGTCGTTTTCGGAGCGGTGTTTATGGTGCTCTATGCGCTCAGTTTGTCGGGCGGCGCGCCAGTGCTCGCCCAGCCTCCTCCACCCGGGAGCAGCGCGATCAGGCTGCAGATTGCACCGGCGTATATCACGCAGCTGGTCACAAGGGACCTGCACTCAATTGCGGTGGACAGCGTTTCGAACGTCTCGGTGACCCTGGCCGCTGGTGACCAGCTGACCGTGAATGGTGATGACCAGCTGCTCTTTGGGCTTACCAGGCCATTTAGCATCGTGATCCAGCCCTTTGTTTCCGCCTGCCAGATGAAGGTGCACGTCCTGCATGCCACTCTAAGCGGTATCGCCATCACCGGATTCAGTACGTAATTTTGAGGGCCAGATCGATCAGCAATTAGCGCATCAACCCACCAATTTCCCGTCCGGTTTTGTCTATTGCCAGACCGGGGTAAGCACTCAGCCACAGGGACTCTACCTGACCTATTCTGCCCGAGCGCTCTAGCGTGCTACAAGGAGACCTGCCGATGGATATTCTACCCAGGGCCATCACCTTTGACTGTTATGGCACCTTGATTGATTGGGAGGGAGAGATTCAACGCTTTTTTGGCCAACTGCTGGTGCGGCGGCACATATCTCATGTGGACGCGCGTGCCCTGCAGCGGCATTGGGAAGAGGTACAGTTTCAATATATTTCACAGGCCTATCGTCCCTATCGCCAGGTGCTGCGTGAAACGATGAAGCTGGCCTGTGCTGACTATCAACTCCCATACGCCGAGGCAGATGTCGAGGCATTTGCGGACTCTATGGGACATTGGCGGCCCTTTGCAGACACTCGTGAGGCCCTGCTGGCGCTCCAGAAAATCGTCAAAGTGGCGCTGATTACCAATACCGACGACGCAATAATCGCGCAAACGCAAAAAACACTGGGTGTGACCTTTGACGAGGTGATTACCGCCGAGCAGGCGCGGTCATATAAGCCCGGCCACAGGGGCTTTCAGCTGGCTCGTGAGCGCTTGCAGCTGCCGCAGCAGGATATCTGGCATGCCGGCTTTGGCTTTAAATACGACATTGTGCCCGCCTCCGAGCTTGGTTATACCACTGTGTGGATTAATCGCCAGGGCGACGCCCGCCCGCTGGATGTGAAAGAGACATTCCTCGTTGGAGATCTGCGCACGCTTGTCTATCTCTTGCGCGGCATTGCGGCCTCCGCCGCTTAACGAATAATGGGGCGGCCGCAGTTCACGACGGCCTGGAGAGCCTGGCGGCCTGCAGCACGCGCAGTGTGGCGAGCAAGAATGCGAGCAGCGTTACCTGTGTCAGAAAAAAGTTTGTTTCTCCTCTGCCCAGACTGGTTAAATTGAGCAGTAGGGTAAGCGCGGGCGTCAGTCCATAAAGAAGGGTAGGGCCAGGTTGAGTTAGCCAGCACGAGGGTCGTAGCCACCATACCAGCATGCTGAAAATGATCCCCAGGGCGGCAAGCCCGCTTTCAATCGCGCTAAATGAGCCCCGCGTCGCGACTGTGACAATAAAAATGGCCACGGCTGCGCATACACCGATGGCAGGCGTTAGCTTGAAGAACCAGTTATCCCAGGCGGTTAACGGCGTGCGCTCGAGGGAGAGACAGATATAGCATCCCAGCAGGGCACTTGCTATGATGGCGTTTAAATAGGCGGGTACCGGCGAGAAGGGCGGCAGGGGTACAAACACGGAGAGCTGGTTGAGGGCAGTGAAAATGGTCCAGATACAACCAAAGATAGCCCCCGTCCGCAGCCACCTTGAGCGGCTCACACGCAGGAGCGCAACGAGGAAACCTGTAAGACAGAGCAGTTGTGCCCCCAGTATCCAGGGCGCCTGGAGGAAGCCACTTGACCATACCAGGGCCAGAATACTCTGCACGCTCAGGCCCACGACCAGCAGCAGAAAAAATTCCACCATAAAGCGCGGCGTCCAGATGATCGTCGCCGTTGGGTCTGGAGTAACCTGAGTGTCGTTCAACTCCTGCCGAGACGCAATGCCTACCTGTGTACAAGCCTCCTCTATTGTGTTGACGTCCGGACTGCTAATACTCTCAGCCATTAATAGGGCTCCCTTATTTTTGATCTCTCCCTGTTCATTGTAACGCATGAAGGCCATAATTGGAACCGGTCGCGATTGTCGGGCGGCATCGCTGCTCGCAGGTCGTGCACTATACGTAGATATCTGGCTTACTTCAACCGCAGTATATGCTATTTTATAGCTGTGTGCCATGCCGTCTTTAATAATAGAGAAGGAGTCTGCGGGCTGCGCGCTTATTCAATGGCTTGCCCTACACCAGGTGCGAGGCCTGATCGCGCAGAGCCTGGAGGCCTTCGCTCAGGCGCACGGGATACGCCTGCTCGGCACTGAGGGCGCGATAGCGGTCGGGCAGCGACTGCAGGTTTTGCTGGGCAAGCTCACGAATCTCCGACAACGGTGGCAGGCTGCCGGGAATCATTTCGCCGTTGCGCATCACCGGGCGCAGCAGCCGCTGGTAATTTTGCGGGCGCGGATCTTGCGCCAGTTGAATGACGTCTTCTTCCCACTGCGGATGGCGATAGATCTCTTTTTTGCCCGGCCAGGTGGATTTGGCGCCGGCCAGCTTGACTTTGGGATACTCGGTACCGGCTTCATCTACATACCATACTACTTTGTAAACGGCTCCCAGCGCGCCCCCTGAGATGCCGTGCTCGGCTGATCCTGACCCGCTGCCGAGCGCCGTTCCAACCCCAAATGAGTCGACGGTTGCCCCCGCCTGCAATAATTCGCTGATTTTCCACTCGTCGAGGTCGCCACTGACGAGTATGCGTACAGACATCAGGCCTGCTTTATCGAGTTGCTCGCGAAGATAGATGCTGTCGGCTACCAGGTCACCGCTATCCAGGCGCACAGCCGCCAGCGTGTGCCCCAGCGTCTCCTGCGAACGCTGTGCTATCTCGATCGCGGTGATGATCGCTTTACGGGGATCGTAGGTATCGAGGAGAAGGGTATAGCGATTATATGCGGCCGCGATCGCCGCGAAAGCCTCTTCCTCCGTTGCAAAAAGCTCGATTAAGGCGTGCGGCACGGTGCCGGTGGCGGGTAAACGATACTCGTAGGCGGCATCGAGCAGCGAGGTGCTGGAGCAGCCGCCGATATAGGATGCGCGAGCGACCGTTAAGGGTTCCTGGGCTCGGCGGAAGGCGAATTCGGCCACCCTGCGCCGCTGACCCTGTTCAGCCGCATAGACGATGCGCGATGCTTTGGTGGCGATCAGCGTGGAGAGATTTATGGCCTGCAGCAGGCCGGCCTCTAGCAAGATCGCTTCGCGAAATGGCGCCGTCACGCGCATTATGGGCTCATTAGGGAAGGCGATAGTGCCTTCTGGCAAGGCCAGGATCTCCCCGCTGAAGCGCAGGTTTGCCAGTTCATCGAGGAAGGCGGCGTCATAATCTCGAATATGCGCGAGAAACTTTAGTTCCTCGGACGTATAACGAAAAGCCTGCACGAAGCCTAACGCGGCCTCCAGTCCCGCACTAAGGAGGTATGCCCCCCCGAAGGGCGCCGTACGCGTGTACAGGTCGAAGGTGGTTAGACCATTTTGACCCGTTCGCCAGCTTACATATGCAGAATCTGGATGGTACATATCGGTCATTAATCCTGGATGAATACTTGGAGCACGACGATGCATTCTCATTTACCTCATTCGATCTAAATTGACATGTAACTTTATCTATGATACGCTCTAATGCGTTACTTGCTTTTTGTTGTAGTCCTGATGCCCCTTGACAGGGCTACGGACGCGTGTTTTCATTCACAGTTGAAAGGAGTAACTAACAGTTGTTATTTTTGTACTCACGAGTGAACTTATGTGCTCATTGTGAACACTTCGAGAGTAGCGTACTCGGATAGTCGGCTGACCATGCGACCGGAAGCCCCTAATCGCGGCTCATGGATGTACCATCAGGACTACACGCGCTCCCCGTGCTGATGGAACGCGCAAGCGGCAAGAGAGTGATGGAACTTTTTAGTACTGCGGTTCTTTCCCCGGCTAGGGGCATACACGGCGCAAGCCGTGCGATGTGCTGCAGGGAAGTGTGAGTAGTAGCGCCACTGAGGCGCATTCACACGGAAGTGCAGAAATTAACACGTTTCAACACGTTTTGAAAGGCAGGTAACCATCAATGACGATGAAGCGCGAAATCAGTGTCACCGTAAATGGACAGCTATACCACTCAGAGGTGGAACCCCGCATGTTGCTGGTCCATTATTTGCGTGAGAGCCTGGATCTCACCGGAACCCATATCGGCTGCGATACCTCGCAGTGTGGAGCCTGCACAGTTCTCCTCGACGGCGAGTCCGTCAAATCCTGCACCGTCCTGGCCGTCCAGGCCGATGGCTGTGAAGTGACCACGATCGAAGGATTAGCTCCCGAGGGGAGCCTGCATCCCATTCAGGCAGGCTTCTGGGAGAAGCATGGTCTGCAGTGCGGCTTTTGTACTCCCGGGATGATTATGGCTTCCTATAACCTGCTCAAAAATAACCCCAGCCCCACAGAAGAAGAGATTCGTGTAGCTCTTAAAGGCAACATCTGCCGCTGCACCGGCTACCAGAATATCGTCAAAGCTGTCCAGTATGCAGCTGAGCACATGCGTACAGAAGTTTCTGAGCCCGTAGGTGCCGGCGAATAGCCGTATTGCGGCCAAATATTCACATACACAAGTCTCCCCACTTCTTGCTATTTCTCGCATGAGAAAGGACTGGCGAACAATGGGTATTGCAGCTCTGCTTGGCTCGCCGATCAAGCGGCGTGAAGACCCTCGCTTGATTACTGGCCAGGCGACCTACGTTGATGATATCAAACTTCACGGCATGCTTCACATGGCCGTGCTGCGCAGCCCTTATGGACATGCGCGTATCAATAGAATTGATACATCCGCCGCACGTGAGCATCCAGGTGTTGTAGCCGTCTACACCGCTGAAGACCTCAAAGGCGCCGTCGGCAACGTTCCTATCGCTGCTGCTCTGCCTCCACACATTACCAATGGAATGGGCCGTCGTGGTCCATTGGCCGAGGGCAAGGTGCGCTTCTTTGGCGATCCCGTGGCCATTATCATTGCAGACGCCCTGGGTGTGGCGCACATCGACATGCCGTTCAGGCCAGAGAAGCTCTGGAAAATAATCCATCAGCAGCAATAATTTGAGAAGGAGTAAATAGTATGTCTCTTCCAGCAGCATTTGATTATCATCCCGCGAAGACGGTGGATGAAGCTCTTGCTCTTTTACAACAATATGGCGATGATGCCAAGCTCCTGGCTGGTGGTCACAGTCTGCTGCCCATGATGAAGCTGCGCCTGGCGCAACCCGCACATATTGTCGATCTCGGCAAGATAAGCGGCCTCTCCTATATTCGGGAGGATAATGGAACCGTCGCCGTTGGCGCCATGACAACGTATACGACGCTTGCGGCCTCCGAGGTGTTGAACCGCCACTTTACGGTCCTGCCCGAAGGTATCCAGGTAATTGGCGATCCCCAGGTGCGCAACCGCGGCACGATCGGGGGAAGTATCGCGCACGCGGACCCGGCCGCGGATATGCCGGGCATCGTGCTCGCTCTAAAAGCCGATATCCTGGTGCAGAGCTCTAACGGCGTGCGCACTATCAAGGCCGATGATTGCTTTATCGGCCTTTTTGAGACGGCGCTACAACCCGGGGAGATCATTAGCGAGATTCGTTTCACGCTGCCTGAGGCCCGTACCGGCAGCGCGTATATGAAGCTCGAAAACAAGGCCTCTCATTACGCGATTGCCGGGTGCGCCGCCGTAATAACGCTGGCGGCGGATGGCAATTGCAGCGCCGCCAGCGTTGTCATCACCGGCGCAGCGGTGAAGGCCACGCGCGCCAGCACGGTGGAGGCAGCACTGCTTGGTAAGCCCCTGGATGAAGCAGCAGTGGCGGCTGCGGCGGCTCATGCCGCGGATGGCCTGGAATTAATGGAGGATATTCATGGCTCCAGGGCATATCGCAGCCAGATGACTACAGTCATGGCACGCCGCGCAATTTTGCGGGCGGCGGAGCGGGCTGCAGGCGCGTAGCCTCCGCTGACAGGCGGCCTTCAGACAGGCGCAGACGGAGAGAGAGGGGAGCGGGCTCGCTCCCCTCTCTCTCCGTCTGCGCCTAGCCCCTCTCTCTTGATGAGCCGATACCCATCTCTTCACGATACTTGGTGACCGTGCGGCGGGCCATTGAGATGCCATGCAGCTGCATTAAACGCGCCAGCTCCTCGTCGCTCAAGCGCCTCTTTGGCTCTTCGGTCGCGATCAGCTCGCGCAGCATATCCTTTATTCCGAGTGAACCATCGAAAAAGTCAGCCATGGGTATGAGGCGTCCATTAGGCAGCAGGGCATACTTGTTGGCAACGGTCCGGCTCACGGTTCCCTCGTCCAGTCCAAGCTCCATCGCGACTTCGGCGCGCGTCAAAGGTCGCATGTAGCGTACCCCGCGCTCCAAAAAACGCGCTGGTAGTTTACAACAAACTCGGCCACCGCCTTGAGTGTCTGCCAGCGGCGCTGGATGCAGTCAATGAAGAACCTGGCGCGATCGCTGGAATGGTGCATATAGCGCTGGATCTCGGCCTTATTGAGTTCGCTCGCCTCTGGATCTGCCGCCTCGCTATGCAGCGCAAACTGGTAGCGCTTCTTCTCTATCAACTCTATTTCAAAACTGGCCTCGCCTTTGCGCACGACCACGTCGGGTCGAATATACGTCGCCTCGTTACCAGCGTGGGCGCCATAGCCTTCGGCCTGGTAGATCAGGGCTGGAAAGGGATAAAGGCGCTTACGGATGTAGAGACTGGCCTCGCGTACCTCCCGCTCGGACGCTTTAAGCTCACGCGCGATTTCGGCGAGTGAATGGCGCGCCAGCTTGCCTAAGTAGCCGTCGATCAGGCTAAAGGCGAGAGGAGGCGGGACCTCCTGTTCGCTCATTGCCTTGAGCTGGATCAGCAGGCATTCACGCGCGTTACGCGCTCCAATCCCCAGTGGCTCCAGTGTATGCAGCTGGCTCAAGACGTATTCAACGCGCTCCAGGGGGACCTCGAGAAGTCGTGCGATCTCTTCAAGACCGATCTCGAGGTAGCCTCGCTCATTGAGGTTGCCTACAAGCTGTTCGGCGATGAGTTCGTCGTCGGGAGTAATCAGGGCCTCCAGTTGTCGAAGTAAGGTCTCGGCTAGAGTTACTCCTGCGGGAATACTTGCGAGAGGGTCGGCCTCATCTTCATGGTCAATCTCGGCAAAAGCATAATTGTCGAAATCGTAAAATTTCAACTGTCCGTTTCCTCCAGGGCCAGACGGGATGTCGTAGGCAATCGCACTCTCGCTGACCAGCATAGAGGCTGGCGCAAAATGGCCACAGACCGCGCAGGTCTGGCCGTACAGGCGGTTACCGCAAAAGAGGCAGATCAGCTGTTCACGTACCTCCAGAGAGGGATTTTCGATTTGCTCCTGGCTGACGGCCCTATCCAGGTCATCCGCCGAGAAGTGCAGGATATTGCTTGATGTGATGAGTTTTACGGTGACTCGTTGAACGTGCTCAGCTCTGGGCCTTGGTTCCAGTTGCATACTTCCCCTCTATCTTCATATCCTCTTTATCATCATAACCAGCCCCGGCTGGCGAGGGCAGAGTGAGCAGCCTCTTGCTCAGCGGTTTGTTTGTTGCGACCATGCCCTCTCCCGGCGATCTCCTCTCCCAGCATGACCTCGACCGTAAATTCTCGCTTATGTGAGGGGCCTTGCTGGCTCACCAGGCGATAGGATGGTGTGACGCCGTTGTGGGCCTGAGCGAGTTCCTGGAAGAGAGACTTGTCATCTTTAAATAAGCGTTTAGCGATGATGATGTGCGCCAGGGCCTCCAGCCTGTGGATCAGGAAGCGTTGGACGGCCTCTATGCCCTGGTCAAGGTAGATGGCCCCGAGCAAGGCTTCAAATGCGGAGGCGAGGACGCGCTTCCCTCCACCACTATGCTGTTCACCTCTGCCCATCAGCAAAAATTTACCCAGCTCTATCTCGCCGGCAAATTTTGCCAGCGTCTCCGTTTTTACCAGGAAGGCGCGCACATCGGTTAACTCTCCCTCGTTCAAAGTGGGAAAGGTGCGATAGAGAAAATCTGTGCTCACAAAGGCCAGGATGGAGTCCCCCAAAAATTCCAGGCGCTCGTTTGAACTGCGACCCTCCCCTGGCGTTTCATAAATATATGAGCGATGGGTCAGTGCCAAGTCTAGTAACGCAGGGTCCCGGAAGTGTATTGACAGGGCCTCTTCCAACTGTTCATGCACTCATCTACCTCGATCTGAACGGACTACACGATGTCGTATACCCATCATTGTAGCCTGTTTTGACCTTGAGCGTCAATGCTTAGCAGGGGATAGCGAAATGCTCTGTAGGCTTAGCCAGGGCGACTTTTAAATCGCCCTGGCTAAGCTGCCTGGCTGGACTTGTCTGCTCGTATATGGTACTCTAACATGGTGGGTCTGAGGAAGACAGGCAATCGCGGGCTATAAGGCCCGAGGAAAGTCCGGACTCCACAGAGCAGAATGCTGGCTAACGGCCAGTGAGGGTGACCTCAAGGAAAGTGCCACAGAAACATACCGCCCGGTTGAAGTTGTAAAAAATTTTAGCATCGGGTAAGGGCGAAATGGTGAGGTAAGAGCTCACCAGCAGCTGGGTGACCAGCTGGCTGGGTAAACCCCATTCGGAGCAAGACCAAGCAGGAGGGATAGTGGGCCTGCCATCCACTTGCAGGTTGCTCGCCTGTTAACCTCCGGGTTGGTCGCATGAGGCGCCAGGTAACTGGCGTCCTGGATAGATGATTGCCATCAGGACTGCTGTGAGGCGATCCTGGTACAGAATCCGGCTTATGGCTTGCTCAGACCCACACCAGCACTATAAAAAAATACACACGCCCTTACTCTTCAAAGCGCGAGTAAAGGCGTGTGCAAGACAGATTAAAGGCGATGCCCTTAATTGCTTAAGCGCTTATGTTCAATCAACCAGCGAACAAAGTTGAGCCGGCGATTTTCTTCAATCATTTCACGATACTCGATCTCTTCATCGACATGGTTTTTCATATAGGCAAGTTCGGCAGCCTCGACTGGCGAAAAGCCTAACGTAAGCAGGTGCTCAAAATCGGCATCATTGGTCGTTAAATGTTCTGGCATTGATCAAGCTCCTTCTATTTCCAAGAACAACCCTAGTCCAAAGGTTATTCCATTAGCTGTTGCTATGTATACGTAAGCATGCGGCGGCGGGATACAATTATTATATTTCATTCTTGCAGGTGAGGCGCAGCTTTAGCAAGAAGGAGCGCACTCCTTTTCTAGCCGGCCGTTGACAGGGACCTTCCCACCCGCAGGAACCTGAGCGCTCTTTCTGTGGCGTCCCTTGTCAGGGGAGCGGCGTGTCGCATGGCGTAGTCCAGCGACATGGGGCCGCATGGCAGCACTGCTATGGCATCTACTCCCAGCTTGTAGGCAACCTGGTAGTCCTGGCCCAGGCTGCCTGCCAGGGCAAGTAGGGGTACCGCGTGGCGTTGCGCCACACCGGCGACGGCGCCTACGCTCTTGCCGAATGCAGTCTGCCCATCCAGCTGCCCCTCGGCCGTTATCACAAGGTCCGCCACCCTGACACGCTCTTCAAGCTGTAACGCCTCGAGCACGATCTGGGCGCCCGGACGAAGTCTGGCATGGAGAAATGCGAGCAGACCGGCTCCCAACCCTCCAGCCGCACCCGCCCCGGGGACATCACCCACGCTGCTGCCCAGGTCGCGCGCAATAATCTGCGCGTAGTGGGCCAGGGCCGCATCCAGTTCTGCAACCATGGCCGGCGTGGCGCCTTTTTGCGGCCCATAAATCGCCGAGGCGCCCTCGGGCCCGCAGAGTGGATTGGTGACGTCGCAGGCTACCTCGAAGCCGCATGCTAAAATACGCGCGTCTAATCCCCCGCTTTCTATGCGAGCGAGCGTGGCCAGTGCCGAGCCACCCCGGGCTAGCGGCGCGCCCTGCTCATTCAGCAGTGCAATTCCCAGTGCCTGGGCCATGCCCGCGCCACCATCATTTGTGGCGCTCCCTCCAATGCCGATGATAAAATGCTTGCAGCCACGCTCAAGGGCCGCCAGAATAAGCTCTCCAACCCCAAAGGTTGTCGTGTGGCGGGGATCTCGCCGGGCCGCAGGAACCAGCGGTAGGCCCGCGCAGGCGGCCATTTCAATCACTGCAGTCTCCCTGGCCGCCCCTTTAGCACCATCGCCCAGTACTCCATAATACGCTTCTACGCTTTCCCCCAGAGGACCGGTGACGGCCTGTCGTACGAGTTCACCATGCGTCGCATCCACTAATGCCTGCACTGTCCCCTCTCCGCCATCCGCAACAGGCACGACCTCAATTTCTGCTGTGGGAAAGACGCGCAGTGCCCCTTCAGCGATAGCTTGCCCGGCCTCAGCGGCAGTAAGGCTGCCTTTGAGCGCCTGAGGCGCGATGAGTATTCGCATGTAAGTACCTCCATATGCCAGAGACCGTTTCCACCCTGCGCGGGCGCGCGCTGATGGAGATGGTGATGATGAATGTTTATGGCAGCATTGTATCAGACATGATTTGCACGTCGCAGCTCTCTGCACTATACTAACAACAGTCAAAAAAACACTATCACATTGCGGAACTCCGTGGAGCTTTCTATGTTACAGGGACTGAATTACACCTGGTACTGGCAGCCAGTTCTGCTGGCTGCGCTGGTACTGCTCTGCCTGCTGTATGCTGCCTTCATCTGGCTTCTACGCCGGCGCAAAACGCACACGCCGCTATCAACCTGGCGTGTCCTGGCCTTTGCCGCGGCTATTATGCTTATGGCGCTGGTATTTCTCACCCCACTTGATTACATCGCCAGGACACAGCTGTTCGCGGCACATATGATACAGGCCGTTATACTTACGACACTCTGCGCCCCGCTGCTGCTGTACGCTTGCCCCGATTGGCTCTTGCAACCCCTGGTCGACCTGCCTGTCTTCCGCCAGCTTTTTATCTTTTTGACGCATCCCTTACTTGCCTCGCTGATTTTTAACCTTACCTTTCTGGCCTGGCATGTGCCCAATGTGTTTAATCGAGCCCTCGCAAATAGAGCACTTTACCATGTAGAGCTTTTGAGCTTTCTGCTCACCGCGCTGCTCAACTGGTGGCCTCTGCTCGGCCCCATGCGCAAGCTGCGCAGCTTGAGCTATCCCATGCAGATGCTCTATGCTTTCTTTGACGGGCAGCCCGTCGATATCTACGCCTTCTTGCTGATCTTTACCGGCACCGTTCTCTATACCCACTATATCATCCCCCCACAATTCGTTGCCTGGGGCTATACAGCTGTGGCCGATCAGACCATCGCCGGCGCTTTCCTGTTGATTCCCGGGCTGGTGGACCTGGTAGTGATGACGCCGCTCTTTTTCCGCTGGCTGGGTCAAATAGAGCAAAAAGCCAGAATTGACGATCAAAAACGCCAGGTAGAGGAGGAGGAGGCACGCCTGGAGCAAGAGTTGGATGAACTGGCGCAGACGCCGGAGGTCTGACTCAGGCGCGCGCAAACCATTTTAGAAGCGGCGCTAGCCTGTCTATCAGTGGGTTATCCATGCTGCTCACCATCGCGAGGTCATCCGAGTCCAGGGGCTTAATGATGATGAGCAGGCCTATACAGAGGATTAAAAAAATAACTCCTGAGCCCCCCAAAAGTAAACGGCTTTGTGGATGCCAGAGAATGCCCGGCAGGGCTGCCAGAGTAAGCCCCAGCAAGAAACGCCAGGTAAAACTCAAAGGAAATTTGCGCGGCAGTACGCGCCAGAGTATTATCAGCAGCAGGCCGCCCATCAGTATCTGCGCCACGCCATCGGCGACCAGCGCCCCGGCGGGTCCCCAGTGCGGGATGAGCGCGATCCCAATAAGCGTCACTGCCACCAATCCAAGCCACTGGCTGAGTACCACCATCCTCGCCCTGCCAATGACATACATGGCATATGGATTCATGGTCGAGCCGAGCACACGCGTCAGGATATTAAAAAAGAGGAAGATGGCCAGCAGTGGCCCGACCGGATCGTACCTGCTGCCGTACAGGGCATGCGCCACGATCTGGGCGTTGAAGAGACAGAACACCAGGATCGGGGCCGCCAGCAGCGTCTCAATTTTAATCAGCGTCTGCCAGGTGCGGGCCAGGCGGTCATAGTTTCTACCCACGAATGCCGCGGCGAGTGCCGCGCTACCGACACCCCCGAAGCCGGAAACCAGCAGCAGGCTGGCGGCGTGTGCCAGCTGAAACGACAGGTTAAAATAGCCGATCTGGATAATAGAGATAGCAAACAGGCCGAGCAGGATGATCGAGACCTGTTTAAGCAACGCTCCTGAGACAAGGTTGGTCAGCCAGGCTGATAAACCGAGCCGTATGATGGGCTTAAGAGGCTGGACGTAGCTTGCCCCACGCGCGAAGAGTAGCGGAGCCAGCCAGAGCATAAAAGCCAGCGCGCTGATTAGTGAGCTTACAGCGAAGAGCCAGAGGATGCCATCGATCCCCCACCCTACCTGTAGCACTACAAAGCTCAGTACCAGGATGAACAATTGGGTAGCGCTGCCGAGCACAAAGACGAAACGCATACGCATCAGAGAGGCGCAGAAAGCGGTATACAGGCCGATGATGCCGTTGCCAAGTACATACACCGCGATCGGAGTGATATGGCCAAGCAGGGCCGGGTCGCGCAGGCCCTGCGCCACAGCCTGCGAGCCATTGATGGGAATGAGCGCAATGACAGCGGCCAGGAACGGCAGCGCAAAAAGCATAATAACCAGGCTCAGCGTGAGGATTGCCACGCGTACTGAGAGCAAGCGCCGCATCAGCGCGGCGGCAGACCCGCGCCCGTGCTCGGCAAAGACGCGCGGCACAAAGGTGGTCGTGGCATCTTCCAGGCCAAAGGCGACGATATAGGCGATGGTATTGAACGCTGCCATAGCTACAGCGTAGACGCCGTATTCAGCGACAGACAATTTACGCGTCAAGACGATCGTGATCAGAAAGAGAGAGAGATAGACCCACAACCCATACCCCTGATTGAGCAGGTAGCTACTGGGTGTACGCTTAAGAAGCAGGCGGGCCTCTTCTTCGCTGTGCGGTATCTCTACCACGGGATCTACAGGCTGTATGCTTTGTGTGTCACTTGTCAATGTTTGTGCTAACCCTCTAGAAGCAATAGTTTCATGTACGCGTCCATTTTCTCCCCCTGTATTCTGCTTGTCAAGTTTTTGCGCATTGATACTAGCGGGAGTCAGAGGGCGAAGTGTTGTTTTATGCATGCCCGGCCTAATTCGCTTTAAAGATGAAACGGCCCAACCAGCCAATCGCCCCCAGGGCAGCAAACAATTCCAGCACACTGGCGTTGGCCGTCACGTGATCCGGTGAGACAAGGTAGAAAGGACCCACTTTAAAGGTAGCCGCTACGAGGAATGCTCCCAGGCCGATCCAGGCAGGGAGTGTGGCGTAGAGCAGAGCGCGCTGCCAGCTACGACTGAGAAATCCGATCAATGCAGGTAAAATGTAGAGCAGAGCCGTGATAACGGGAGAGACCTGCGGAGGAAATGGCCCATCGAGTGCGGCAGAGGTTGTATTCGGCAACAGGCGTGTCCACAGTTGTGCCGGTACCAGTGCCAGAGCAATCAGGAGTGTCTCTAACGCAACCAGGCCGAGTAACAGCACGTGCCATCTTTGTTCCTGCCGCGCGGGCGATATGCTTGTGCGTAGCATCGCTACCCTTTCTACGTTGTAGGCATTCACACTGAATGAATACCTGGCTAAAATTCGCTGGATATGTGCCCTACGGAATATGCAGTACTCCCATGGCGTACTTCATCATCAAGATACGACGTACCGAGTTGTCAATGCGTTGCGTGCTGATAGCGCCGCTATTGACAGCCTGCTTGAGGCCATTGATCATATCCGCAAGGCTACTCGCTGAAGTTGCCCCCATCAATAGATCAGACCCGGCCTCAACCGCCATGGCCGCCGCCTGTGCTTCTGTATAGTAGGCGGTGATGCCCTCCATGGTCAAGCTATCAGTCATAATTACACCCTGGAATCCCAGTTCGTTGCGTAAAATGCCCGTGACCAGTTTATATGAAAGTGATGAGGGTACCTTGTTATCGATCTGCGTGACGATCTCGTGGGTGACCATAATGGCATGGACGTTGCCCTGGCGAATAAGCGCGCGGTAGGGCGCCCAGTCAATCGCCTCCAGCTGGCTCTGTGAGCGAGTCAGGTAGGGTACGGTAACATGGGGGTCGCCAGTCACATCACCGAGTCCGGGGAAATGCTTGAGCGTGCCCAGCACTTTCCCACTCTGCTGCAGGCCATGGAGGTACGCCGCCGCCATTTTTGTGACCAGCCCGGCGTTGTCCCCGTAGGTGCGCAGGTATAACTGAGAGTTGTAGGTGTTGTTGACGTCCACCACCGGAGCCAGGTTCAGGTTGAAACCATAGGATGAAAGGTCGCTGGCATCCCTGACGCCCTCCTGCAGCGCCACGTTGGGATCATTGGCCTGGCCGATCTCGGTCTCTGAAGGCCGCCGACCGTCAAGGTTTTGCAGGCGATCCACTGTCCCACCTTCCTGGTCAATGGCCACCGCCATGGGAATGGGGGCACTGTGGCTCTGCATCTGTGCGATCAGGCCGCGCAATTGATTCTTGTCGTGAATATTGTCATTGGCGCTAAAAATAAGCACTGCACCGACATTGTACTGGCTGATCATTGTACTGATATCCAGGCCGTAATCGGGACCAGTAAACTGAACTATCATCATCTGACCCAGTTTTTGATCGAGGGTCATGCCATTGACGATCAGGTTTATGTACTGCTGGGGGGTAATTTGCTGGTTAGCCTGCGCCGCGGCCCCCGGAGTCAGGTGTTTATGCAGTGAATTGTTGATGACGTTGAGCAGATTGGAATTGCTCGCTGTGGTGGAACCACCCAGAACATATGCCCAGCCTTGGGCCCCGATAGATTGATTGGATCCGAGCGCGGTAGCGTTAATGACTAGAATCAGGAGCAGGGCCGCGAAGAGCGCGGCCCTGCTCCTGGTCAGGGGCCTGTGCAGCCGAGCGGGCGGCCCTGCATCCTTGCTCAAATTGAAGCTGGGCAGCTTGTGCGTTTTAATAGAGCTCGCGTGCGGATTGTGGCTTGCCTGGAGCTGTTGTGGCTTGCCTGGAGCTCCAGCTCTGCCTGGTTCTGCCTTGAGGTCATCGCCTTCATCTGCATAAAGTACACCCTCGGGCACACTTGCCAGTTCGAGCGTGTCGCGCATTTCGACGGGCGTTTCATCACATAGCTCGTCGGGCTCGCTGACCATGGGCGTCAACGGAATGTCTGTCAGCACACTCGGGGTACCGGGAATCTTCATCGTTTGTAATTTGGCTGTATCTTGCTGTCCATCTTCATCCCCCTGTCGCTCATACGAGAACGAGGGGTTCGTCTGTTTCATGTACCTGCCTCTTTCAAACATTGCCGGGTAATTTTAAGTAGTCATAGTAAAAAATACGTATATGTTTCAATAATATGAACGGCTCACATAATGAAGCCGTAACCGCAATGGACCTTTGAGCTTTTCCCGCTATCTCCTCTAAGTAAAACATATGTTGCACAAAATTTCCATGCAATATGCCACAATTCTGGAATGAGTGTAGAAAATAAAACCTTGAACGTGCTCGTTTACCAGTTAGCTTGTCTACTTGTTAGTAATATATAGAGTGGGATATACTACTGCTACCAGTGGCCACATTTATTTGAAAGGCAGCTATAACTGTATGGCAGACGCTCACTATCCCCACAGTTCTGTTCCTTCAAGTTTAGCTAAAAGGCGTCTGGCCTCGTCCCGTCTTGCGCGTAGTGCGCTTATAGCTCTTCTCGGCACGCTGCTGCTGACTGGAATTGAGCTGGGCCTCGCCTGGCTATTGAACCAGCCCCCGCTGCCCGCTGGCAGCAGTAGTCAGCGCCTGGCTGCACTGATCACTTTACCCCTGCATCTGCCCGTGATATGGCTTATCCCAGCAGCTGAAGTTGTTACTATTGCTGCTGGAACCTTCACATTAATTCAGCCTTTAGCTTTACTGGCCTATGCACGCGCTGCCGCCAGAGCGCAGGAACGCTATCGAACTCGCTATACTCCGCTGTCAGCGTTGACCGCCATGTATACAATACCGGCGGTTTATTATAAGTATACACCGGACCCTGCATCCCCTCGCCAGGCCCAGGATATGGCCCTTGCGGAACTTATGACATCAATGCAGGATAGCTCCCTGTTACTGCTAGGATTGGCGGGCGCGGGCAAATCTTTGGCCCTCCACTATTGCCAGTATGTGCTTTTGCAACGGCGCTCGGCCATGAGGCGAGGCCAGGCGAAAATTCCCATTTATCTTCCTCTTACATACTATAGCCTGTATCTCAAAACCGAACTGCGCGGGCGCAGGCCAGTCGGCGCCGCAGGCGATGGGCAGGAACAAAACGCTCCCGCCGCTCAAACAGCGCAGGCAGGTACACTCCTGGCTTACCTCACCACGTGCGATCTGCCAGGTATCTCCTACCTGCGGCCATACCTGAAAAAACTGTTTGAACAGGGGCGCCTGCTCTTGCTGTGCGACGGTTTAGACGAAGTTGATCATCTTTATCGGGCGACCATCGCGACGGAATTGACGCAACTGCTGCTCGCGACATCAAATCGCTTTGTGATTACGTGCCGTGAACTCGATCTGCGGCAGCAGCACATGCTTGTGACGCTGCTCGACGAAGGCCATATGGAGCGGGCACTGCTCAAACCCCTGCAGTTGCCACAGGTGCGGCAGTTTGTTGAGCAATATATCGCAGATCAGCAGGGACCCAGGCAGTATACCGCGGGTCAGATCATGCAGTGTATTGAACGGAGCCGCCTGCGCCATCTCTGCACTTCTCCCTTTATGCTGCTTGCTTTGCTGGAGACCATTGACATAGTCGGTAGTGAGCGCAGCGAGCAATTCGCTACGCGGGGACTTCTGCTGCAAGAATATATCCTGCGCTTGCTTGAACGCACACAAAAACAGCCCGCGCACCCCGGCAACAGCGAAATTATCCAGACCCTTGCCACTATTGCCTGCGCGGCTCGTCGCTCGCATGACCCATACGCGCTTGACTGCTCAAACCCTCTACACAGAGAGCAGGGAGTACGCCACAGCTCAGCAATGGCAGCTGCCCTGCTTGCCTGGTGGGGTGAGCAGGACACCAGCAACTCGAGCGCCCCCGCTCCTCTGGCCAGCGACCCGCCAACGTTAGCACGTATCCTGGACTCTGCGCTGAGCGCCGGGCTGATCGAATATTCTGCCCGGGGCATTCTCAGTTTCCGTCATGCCTTCATTGCTGACTACCTGGTGGCTGAATATTTTGCCAATGATGTCACCAGTGAGCAGACCCTCGTCACAGCGCTTACAGGCGACCTCCTGGAAGCAGTGGATGCCTGGAGTGACCCGGTCGCACTCTGGGCCGGCCTGCTGGATAGCCCCCTGCAACTGGCGGATTGGTTTGTTAAAGCGGGGGGAGGGGTGCCAGGAAGAGCTGTGCAGGCCATGGTTCTAGGTCTGATCTGTGTAGGAGTGGTCTGGGCCCCCCCGCAGGTCGGGCTCAAGCAAGAAGATGCGCTGCCAGCCCACCTGCCCGGCGCGCTCTCAGAGCTGGTGGGCAATGCGGACAGTGGGGAGAGCCTGGCGCAATATTGTGTTCTCTGTGGCGAGGAGGGCGTCCAGGAAATATATTACGCTCTGTTGTCCCTGTTAATGGTAGAAGGCATCGAAGAATATATGCCGCTCCTCTCCGAGACGATTGTGCCTGAACTACTCTTTACCTATCTGTGCGCTATCGTCGATCTGGCCGCCTATGATGCGCAGGTAAAACGCCTGTGCCGCATACTTATGCAATTTGGCGAGATCGCAGTTGCGCGAGCTGAAGAGCTCAGCTCACCGCAGCCCGCCAGGAGCTTGCGCCTGCGTGCGGCAGCCATTAATATATTAGGAGGGACGCGCTCCGCAAGCGCGGTGCGGCCGCTGCTCAGAGGACTGGCCGATCAGGAGCAGCTTATACTTGGGCGCTCAAGCCTTGCCTTACAGAGGCTCGGGCCAGAAATCACCCTGTTGCCGATCTTACGCGAACTTGAAAATCGCGCACCCGGCCCATTTACCCGCCAGGTCCATGAAGCGCTCCTCACAATCCTCATGCTCTATCTTGAGGAGAAGGACCCGCGCAGGCGGCTCTCCCTGCACCACTATGGACGCATACTGGAGAGCGCCATAGCCGTCCTTGGCGCAAACTATACCTTTGAAGTAGAGACTCAGCAGCTGGTCCAGAGGGGTCTCGTGCGACTGCTGCTCGATAGGGGCTCATTGGCGGCGATGCGGACGGAAGAAACCCCCGCTGCGAGCGCGCCGGCAAGCGGGGAGGTGGTACTCCAAAAGCTGTTTGGGCTGTTGATCAAACACCTCTCTTCGACGGATGAGGTTTTGTTGCGCAACGTGACCCAGGTCTTGCAACAGGCGGGCCATGCGGCAACGCCATATCTGCTTGAGCACGTGCGCCACGCAGGCCCGGAAATCGTGCGCGCGCGCCTGGTAGCAATTCTGAGGTATGGCAATGACCCCCGTTCTTTGCCGGATTTGCTCCGTCTTATCGCGGATCCCTCCCCCCTTTTACAGCAACAGGTACTGCAGGCCATGCATAGCTACAGCCCGGCGAGTATCCCTGGCCTGATAGATCTGCTGTTGACCGACCCCGACGAACGCGTGGCTGAACGGGCCGCTGCTTTTCTGGGCGAACTTGGCGCGGAGGTAGTGGCTCCGCTCATCCAGGCGCTGCGGCCTCGTGCAGGCAGCCGCACGCGCTTACTGGTGCAGGTGGCGGAGCGCCTGCATGATAGACGCACACTTCCCGCGCTGGTGAACCTGCTACGCTCCACCGAGGCGGATGCCTTGCTGACGATAGCCGTGATACGCGCCCTCAGCCAGTTCGCCAGCAGAGAGGTCGTTACACCGATCCTGGAGGCCCTGGACAGCCCCCAGGCGCAAATTTATGAAGAGGCCATTGACGCCTTGAGCTCTCTGGGAAGCGTTGCCCTGGAAGGCCTGCTGGCAGCATTGGATGCCCAGCAGGAGACGGTTGCTACGCCGCGCGTACGTCGCGCCTTGCTGGGCATGCAGCCGTTTCCAGCAGAAGACCTGGTCCAGGCGCTTGCGCGCGCCAGCAATGTCCAGGCCCGGCAAACAATGCATGTCCTGCGCATTCAAGGCGCTGATGCTGCCCATGTGCTTGTACAACATCTCTTTGACGAGAATTTGAGGGTGCGCAGGTATGTGCGGCAGACGTTGAATGAGATGGCGGGAGCCGTTGCTGTGCCGGCCCTGCTGGAGGTGTTGAACCGCGCGACCTGGCGTAGTGACGTTGGCGAACTACTGCTTGGCTATCCAGAGGCTATTTCACCGCTGGTCAACCTGTTAGGCGATCCTGAAAGGGCCGAGGCCGCCTTTGCTATTCTGCCGCGCTTTGGCTCAGCGGTACTGACGCCCCTGATCGTGGGACTGGCCGACGCCAGGCCTGAGGTCCAGACAATTGCTCAAAATATTCTCGTGGTACTGGTTCAGCAAGAGCCAGGTGCTCTCTCACAGGTTGTGCGCCTCTTTTCCTCTTCACTACCATTGCGGGCGCATGCCGCGCTGATGGAGGTATTGACAAATGACCTGGCTGCAGGCAGCATTTCGGCCCTGCTGGATGGTTTAGAAGACGCCTACCTGGTAGAGGACGTCTCCGAGGCGCTGCTCCGCCTCGCCCGCAAAGCAGACCGGCAGAAGAATGTGCTGGATGGCCTTCTGGCGTCCCTGCGTAGAGAAGAGCGCCGCCGCGGGGCAGAGATCGCCTTGATTAAGTTGGAGGCCCTGGCTGTAAGACGCGTAGGCGAGCTGATCACCGATCCAGACCAGCAGGTGGCCAGAGCGGCTCAACAGATAATGCTTGAGATTGGAGCGCCCGCCCTGCCCTTTATCTGGGCTGCCCACAGCGATGTGGGTAATCGTGCGCACAGGGATACAGCCATGCTGATTTTTCATAGCATGCCGGGCGAGGCAATCAAAGATGCCCTGGTTGAACTGCTGCGGAGCGAGCAGGCGGAGCAGCTCGCCATGGCCCAGGCCTTGCTCCTCGAGCGTATCTCTGCCGAGGTGACGCAGACACAGGCCAATCACGAGATGATCCCCCTCCTGCTTGAATATGTGCAGATCCATGAGAGAGATGTCGCCAGTCTGCGTATCCTCGCCTTGCTCATGCTGCTTGGTGGAGAGGCCGTCGTAAATCACCTGGTCGCCACGTTGTATGATCACCCCGAGCATCATGAACAGCTGATCCATACCTTCCTGTTTTTAGGCGCAGAGGCCCGGGCCGCGCTGCTGCAGATACTCGATGATCCGCGTGCGTCAGCGCGCCTGCGAGGCGAAGCCGTGAGCATGCTGGGACTGCTCGGGCCCGTTCAAGAAGTCTATGAGCGCGCACAGTTCCTCAATAGCTATGGCCTTGAGGCTAATCGCGCCACGGGCTCCGATGAACTGACAATTGCCCTGCGTGCCCTGGGGAGCTTATTGGCGAGCGGTGATTGGGATATAGCAACGCTGCGCAATCTGCAGCGCCTCAGCCTGGAGGAGAGTGCCGAAAATGAATTGTACCAGGTCTTGCTGGGCCGACGCTATGGTCCGGAAATTAGCCGCATGCAGAGAGAGTTGCAAAAAGAGCGGGATGCTCGTAAGAGCGAGGTTATGAGCCTGACGGCACGTATCGTCCAGGATCATGAGCATATACATGAGCTTGAGGAACAGCTGGAGCAAACGCGTCACGAACATGGCCAGCGCGGAGATGAACTCTTTCAGGTAACCCAGGAGCGCGAGAACTATCGCAACAATCTCGACAAGATGCGCAAGGAGCGCGAGGTCTTTCGTAGCAGCCTGGAGCAGGCTCTCCAGATGCAGCAAGCCCTCCAGGCCGAGGTAACTCAATTACAAGATTACAACGCTCTGCTCCAGCAGCAACTAAAGCAGTTGCGCACATCACGTTAAGCGAACACGGGCGTTGTACTAAACAGCTACACTAGCGCCGAATAAATGTGGGGGCGGCGGCCGACTGCACATAGAGGGCCAGGATGCTTCTCGCAGTCGCTATGACCTTCTCGCGTAGGGCTTGCGGCTCCACGACCTCGATGTGCTCTCCAAAGCTCAACACATATTCGCACGCTGTTGATCAATGCTACTCATCATGCCAACTTGCGGGCGAAAGCTCAATAACTGACTATACATACTGATGAGTTTGACTGGACGCACGGCATCTCCTAGAATAGGAATCATCCGGGGCACTTGCTAATGCTCATAGTCGTTCAGAACCTGCCCCCTCATTACCTTCCCCCGGGCAGGGTGAGGGAAGCGGAGGGGGTGGCATCTTGCTCAGCCTGGCGGCGGGCTGAACGCAGGGAAATATAAACTGTTTGCCCCGCGAACGAAGCTGAAAGTTGGAGTGAGGCCAGGAAGACCGCGCGGCGCTCTCGTTTAATCGCCCGCTACGCGCGAGAAAGAAAAAAATTATGGCAGAGAATACTGTGTCTGAGGCTATCTGGACATTTATCAGATCTTTTCAAGACGCCAACCAGGCGGTGATGCAGAGCGTCATCTCCGCTCAGGAGGGTAATAGAGAGCTGGCTCAAAGTTTCTTCACGGATGGCATGGAGGTCCTCAAGGCGAACCAGGAGGCCGCCAGGAAACTTAATGCCGCTCAGGAGCGCAATAGAGAGCTGGTCCAGCGTTTCTTCACGGATGGCATGGAGGTCCTCAAGGCGAACCAGGAGGCTGCCGAGAGCCTTGCCACTGCCCAGGAGGGCAACGTGCGCTACGCCCAGCGCTTTTTTAGCGATGGCATGCAGATCCTCGAGCGCCAGGCGGAAAGTATGCGCACACTGATGCAAGAATTGGAGCAGCAGGTCAAAAAACAGCAGGCAGCGCTGCAATCGCTGGCGCAGGGATCCGTTGAAACATATGCCGAATTCCTGCGCGCCCCGCTCGTTTATTATCAACAGATGCTCGAGGCTAGCGAGGCTCTGACGCGGCAGGGGCTCGAGAATATGCAGAAGGCGGTTGAGCAGGTGCAGGGCAGCGCGCGCAGGGGAGTGAAAAACACAAAAAATAGTGGGGGCGGGTGATCAATATTGCCTCGGTACATGTGCTACGCGCTTCGGCGTTTAAGTCCGCCTACGTTACGGCCAAGCATGGTTTGCTGGGCCTCACACGTGTCACGGCGCTGGAAGGCGCAGAACATGGCGTCACCTGCAATGCCATCTGTCCATCCTACGTACGCACACCGCTGGTTGAGAAACAGATTGCCGATCAGGCCCGGGTGCATGGGATCCCCGTGTCCGAGGTGGTAGAGAAGATCATGGTGGTCGAGGGAGCTATCCGCCGCCTGCTGGAGCCAGAAGAGGTGGCACAGCTGGCCACGTATCTCTGCTCCGCCGCCGCCAGTGGTATAACCGGCAGCGTGCAAACGATCGACTGCGGCTGGACCGCCCACTAGTAAGCGGCCCCATGCGCCGCGGTCGGTTTACCCGACCGCGGCGCATGGGGCCGCCAGGCAGGACGCTTATACCGTTTCCGCCTCGAGACTTCTACCAGTAAACTGGCTGTTGTAGAGGTCGGCGTAGAAGCCGCCGGCGGCGAGCAGTTCGTCGTGCGTCCCTTTCTCGATGATCGTCCCGTGATTCATGACCAGGATCAGGTCAGCGTCGCGGATCGTGGAGAGCCTGTGGGCAATGACGAAACTGGTCCTGCCCTTCATCAACTCGCTCATCGCCTTCTGGATCTGCATCTCGGTTCTCGTATCGACGCTGCTGGTCGCCTCATCCAGGATGAGGATCTCCGGATCGGCCAGGAACGCGCGAGCAATTGTCAGCAGCTGCTTCTGCCCCTGTGAGATGTTGGTGGCTTCCTCGTTGAGCACCGTGCTGTAGCCCTCCGGCAGCGTCCTGATGAAGTGGTCGGCGTTGGCCGCCCTGGCCGCCTGCACGATCTCCCCTTCCGAGGCGTCCTCGCGACCATAGGCGATATTGTCGCGGATGGTCCCGTTGAAGAGCCAGGTATCCTGCAGCACCATGCCGAAGATGCGGCGCAGTGCCCCGCGTTTGAGGTGTGTGATGTCCACGCCGTCAACCAGGATGCGGCCGCCGTTCACCTCGTAGAAGCGCATCAGCAGGTTCACCAGGGTCGTTTTGCCGGCGCCGGTGGGACCGACGACCGCGACCATCTCACCCGGCTGCACGTCGATATTCATGTCCTCCATCAGGATGGCATCTTCTTTGTAGCCAAACCTGACGTGCTCGAACCGGACCGAGCCCTGCGGGTCCGCGATGACCTGCGCGGAGGTTGCCTCGGGGATCTCCTCCTGCTCGTCGAGCAGTTCAAAGATGCGCTCGGCCGAGGCCATCGTCGATTGGATCACGTTGGCGATATTGGCGAGCTGGGTGATCGGCATCGTAAACTGCTGGGCGTACTGAATGAATGCCTGTACATCGCCGATGGCGATCTTACCCTGCGTCACCATGATGCCTCCGGCTACGGCCACAATGACGTAGCCCAGGTTGCCGACAAAGCGCATCAGCGGCATGATCATGCCCGAAACGAACTGCGCCCGCCAGCCCGCGTTATAGAGGTTCTCGTTCAACTGCGTAAATTCGGCGATGGATTTGTCCTCGTGCCCAAAGGCCTTGACGATCTTGTGGCCGGTATACATCTCTTCGACATGGCCGTTGAGGTTTCCAAGCGACCTCTGCTGGTCCCTGAAGTAGTTCTGCGAGCGCTTCGCCAGGCCCATGGTGACCAGCAGGCTGAGCGGCAGGGTGAGCACCACCACCAGGCTCAGCAGCGGACTGATGGTCAGCATCAACACGATCACGCCGATCAGGGTGACCGTGGAGGTGATCAGCTGCGTCAGGCTCTGCTGCAGGGTGGTGCTGATGTTGTCCATGTCGTTGACGGCGCGGCTGAGGATCTCTCCATGCGAGTGCGAGTCAAAAAACTTCAGCGGCAAGCGCGACAGCTTCTCCTCCACCTCTCGGCGCAGCCGGTACACCATCCTTTGCGCCACGCCCGCCATCACGTATTGCTGGATAAACATAAAGGTGGCGCTGATGATGTACAACCCCAGCAGAATCAGCAGGACGGTGGCGATATAATGAAAATCGATCCCCGGGGCCGGCTGGTGCAGCTGGTACGCCCGGTAATTCGCCAGCAGGCCGTCGAAGAGCTTGGTGGTCGCCAGCCCCAGGATTTTGGGGCCGACGATGTTGAACACCGTGCCGATGATGGCGGCTCCGAGCACGATCATCAGTTTATATTTCTGCGGCAGGAAGTACAGGAGGAAGCGCTTGAGCGTCCTCTTGAAGTCCTTGGGTTTCTCGACCGGCCTGCCCATCGCGCCCATGGGGCCTCTGCCCATCGGCCCGCCAGCCATGCCGCCGGGCTGCTGTCCTCTGCGCTCTACGCTCATGCGATTTCCTCCGCGATTTCAGCCATTGAAAGCTGCGAGGTGACGATCTCACGATAGACCTCACTGCTCCTCATCAGCTGGTGATGGGTGCCGATGCCGGCGACATGGCCCTCATCTAAAACGATTATCTGATCCGCATCCATGACGGTGTTGACCCGCTGGGCCACGATGAGCACGGTCGCATCCATGGTCTCTCTCTTCAGCGCTGCGCGCAGCCTGGCGTCGGTTTTAAAATCCAGCGCCGAGAAACTGTCGTCAAACACATAAATTTCCGGCCTTCTCACCAGGGCGCGCGCGATCGAGAGGCGCTGCTTCTGTCCGCCCGAGACGTTTGTGCCCCCCTGGGCGATCACCGACTGCAGGCCCTCCGGCATGTCGGCGATGAATTCGCTGGCCTGCGCGACGTCGGCCGCATGCCTCACTTCCGCCTCCGAGGCATCCTCTTTGCCATAGCGGATATTCTCTGCGATCGTGCCCGAAAAGAGCACCGCCTTCTGCGGCACAAAGCCGATTTTCGCGCGCAGGTGCTGCTGCGACATCGCGCGTATGTCTACACCGTCAACCAGGATGTGGCCACTGTCAATATCGTAGAAGCGCGGGATCAGGCTGATCAGCGTCGATTTGCCCGCGCCCGTACCACCGAGGATGGCTGTAACCTGGCCAGGTACTGCACGCAATGAAATGTTGGAGAGGACCGGCACTTCCGCGCCGGGATAGCTGAAGGTGACGTCCTGGAACTCCACGAAGCCGCGCTGCTCGTCGCTATCATTCACCGTCGGAGCATCTTTGATTTCGGGCTCGATCGCCAGCACTTCGTTGATCCTGTCTGCGGAGGCCGCTGCGCGCGGGAGCATGACAAACATCATCGAAATCATCAGCACTCCGAAGAGGATCTGCATGGCGTATTGCAGAAAGGCGATCAGCGCGCCGACCTGCATGTCTCCATTATTGATGCGCATGCTGCCGAACCAGAGGATGGCAACGCTTGAAACATTCAGGACCAGCATCATCGCAGGCATCAACGAGGCAATCAGCCTGTTGACCCTGATCGCCACGTCGGTCAGGTCGTGGTTGGCCACGTCAAAGCGCGCCTCCTCACGCTTCACACGGTCGAAGGCGCGCACGACACGCACCCCGGCCAGGCCCTCATCCAGGATGAGGTTGAGTCTATCGAGTTTCGTTTGCATGATGCGGAAGAGCGGAACAGCCCTGCTCATCAGCAGAAAAATGCTGCCGGCCAGGAGCGGAACGGTCACCACCAGGATCCAGGAGAGCGCGGCATCCTGGGCAAGCGCCAGAATAATGCCACCGATTACCAGCATGGGCGCGGTGACCATCATGAGCAGGATCATAATCCAGACCTGCTGCACCTGCGTCGTATCATTGCTGGTGCGGGTGATCAGCGAGGCCGTGCTCACGGTATCAAACTCGTGCAGCGAAAATTGTTCCACGCGGTTGAAAATCTTGCTGCGAATAATTTTGCCAAAGCCGGTCGCGACTCTGGCGCCAAAGAAAGCGCCGACGATTGCACAGCTGGTGCCCGCGATCGTCACCAGCAGCATCAGGCCGCCGACGCTCCAGATGTAGGCGGTATCGCCTTTCACAACCCCGTTATCCACGATATCCGCCATCAGGGTGGGCAGGTACAGGTTCGCGAAGGACTGCGCGAAGGCAAGCACCAGCACAAGAACGAGGGTCAGACGATACGGTTTCATGAACCGCGTCAATTTAATCATACTTCTTCGACTCCATTCTAGTATGAGTGATTTTCGTTGGCCGCTTGCATGCTATAGTAGTGATGTACCCTGGATAACAGCTCGGCGAGTTGATTGCTCTATTCCTCTCCCAGGTACTCGATCAGCCCATCGAGGGAGGCCGAAAAAGCATCAGCGGCCTGCCGGGTGATCATTTCGCCTTTCTCACTCAGGGTAATGCCAACGGCACGCCGGTCCAGCGGGTCGATGTGCCGCTCAATTAAGCCGTTCGCTTCAAGACCTTTCAGCAACTGGGTAATTGCATAAAGGTTGGTATCTAATTTATTAGGAAACCTAATTATAAATCAGAGCTGAGATATTGTCAATGCTTGGCATGCCTGTGCACACCATGCCGGCGAGAGCGGGAATCCCTGCGATGTATGTAACGCGCGGCGTCAGCGCTGCCGGGAAAGGGCCTTTCTGCGTGAGGGCGGCTTTGGCCCGATGAATATCAAAGCCAGTAAGAGGCCAAGGCCGGCGCCAAGCAGCAGTGTGAGGCGGTGCTGCTCTAATACCTGCCCCGTGGTGGTCATGCGCGGCGCAAGCGTATAGAGGTCACCCGCGCGGTAGGCCTCATCGAGCAGTTGCACAGGGTGCATGACCTCCAAGGGGATCCCACGCTCGCGGGCTCCCATGGCGATCTGCATCATGCAGCCTGGATTGCCCGTCGCCAGCACCTGCGCTCCTGTCGCAGCGACATTGTCTAGCTTGCGCTCCAGCAGTGTGGCAGCCATCTCCTGGTTGGTGATGTTATAAATGCCGGCGCTGCCACAACACCAATCCGCCTCCTTCAGGTCGACCAGACTTATGCCGGGGATGGCCTGGAGCAACTGGCGCGGCTGCGACTTGATTTTTTGCCCGTGGGCGAGGTGGCAGGCGTCGTGATAGGTCACCGTACGCGCGACATTACCCATGTCGTGCTTCCATTCGAGGCCGGCCAGGAACTCGCTGATATCGCGGACCTTTGCACTGAAGGCCTGTGCCTTCTCAGCATATGCGGGATCGTCACGTAGGAGGTGTGCATACTCCTTCAGATTCGAGCCACATCCAGCCGAATTGATGATAATCACATCGCAGTTATAGGGCTCGAAGACATCGATATTATGGCGAGCCAGCCTCCTCCCCCGCTCGGCTTCGCCAGCATGGACATGCAGGGCTCCGCAGCACTGCTGCAGAGGCGGTGTAATCACCTCGCAGCCATTCGCGGCGAGCACCCGTATGCTGGCCTCGTTGATATCGCGGAAGATCTGGTCCATAATGCAGCCGCTGATAAAGCCGACCCGCTGGAGCTTGCTCATTCTGGCCGGAGTGACCTCGGGCAGAGGCGCCGGCAGCAGCTTTCCCCTGGCCGCATGCATAAGCTCTTCTGGGGCCCTGAGCTTACCCTGAAAAGGAGTGGGCAGGCTATTGAGCAGCTCAAATACACCTGTTCTATGCACGAGGCTCTGGATGCCGCTGCGCTGGTACGCCTTCAGTCCGGCGAAGATCAGCGATGTGATAAGGCGCGAGGGCAGCATGCTTTGAAAGAAGAACGCGCGTAAAAGCCTGGCGCTGGCGGGCTCCAGCTCGCCAGACGCCCGCGCCTGCGCGCCGCCTTCAGCGCGTGTATCTGGCAACCTGCGCTCGGCGACCTCGATCTGGATCTGCTCGCGCGCGGCTTCGATCAATTTGCCAAATTGCACACCCGAAGGGCAGGCGGTTTCGCAGGCGCGGCAGCCCAGGCAGCAATACATGTGCTCGACAAACTCTGGCGTGATATCCATGCGCCCATCCGCCACGGCTTGCATCTGGTAAATGCGCCCGCGCGGGGAATCCATTTCGACACCCAGGACCGCGTAGGTGGGACAGGTAGGCAGGCAGAAGCCGCAGTGGATACACTGGCGCATCAGGTCATAGGTATGGGTGCGCTGCTGGAGCGGACCCTGCTCTGGTGCAGCAAAAGTCTGGACGGACACTTTGGGTGATTCGAGCGTCATACCTTCCTGCCTTTCAATCCTAGCGGTTGAGCGGTAACAACGGTAACTTCCTGACGATTGTGAAAAAGCTGGCGCGCCTGCACTATGGCATACTGTTTGTTGAGCAGGTGTAGCGCCTGCTTCAGTGTAGGTACAGGTTGAAAGTCCATACTGGTGTGTGGTAACTTAAGGATGCTGATCATCAAACCATCTCTCTGTAGACATACTGCGGCCTGACCCAGCAGGCGCGCGGCATCGCGCGCATCCATGCGCATATCGTTGACGATCAGGTCAAAAGTCTGATGCGTCTTCTGCGCCTGCTCGAGGTAGTCTTCGCTGTAACCCCGATAATGCTCCAGGGCCGGATGGCCCCGCAAGCGGGGATCGAGTTGGGCCGGATCCACCGCGACTACCTGTAAGCCCGCCTCCAGGAGCAGGCGTGTCCAGCCTCCGGGCGCGGCTCCCAGGTCAAGCGCGCGCCCCCTTGGCGGCAGGGAGACGCCAAAGACTTCCAGGGCCTCGAGCAGCTTGAACTCCGCGCGGCTGACCTGCTCAGGCGTCTGCGCAAAGTGCCGCGCTCCCCCGGGCCACGCGCTGAGGTTATCTCCGACCTGGGAGATGCCCAGGAAAGCCTTGCTCGCGCTACAGAGGATCGAAAGCACGATCTGCGGCTTTTTTATATACTCCACTGCCCCGCTCTCTGCAACGATAGCCGCGGCGAGCTGCGCGTTGATCTGCCCGCTCGTATATGGCCGTTGTACGCTGTGGCCGGGAGTTTGTACGATACGCGCCTGGACCGCGAAGCGCTGACCTCGTTCAAAATACGCAAAATTCGGCAGCCCGGCCGCTGCGATGGCCAGCTCGCTCACATCTCGCTCGCTGTTGCTCAGCGGCACGATTGCCTGGACCGGAGCCAGGTGGCGGGCGAAGATAGGGGGCTGCTCGGAGGCCAGGCGCATGAGCGTCGTAACCTCTGGTGCCGCGCACAGGATAATGCCAGCGGCCAGTTCCTCAACGTATGCCAGGCGTCTATCCAGGCGCTTGAGCTCATCGATAGCCTCGGCGGCAAATTCAGGATGGGTGGTGACGATCAAGAGTGACTCTGAAATCACAATCCCCCCACGAAGCGCCCTTTAACGAACGTTCCCCCTGGATCAAACTGGTTTTTCAGTCGTTGCATGAGGTAGAAATCCACTCCCGTTTCGCCCCATACCGAGATGAGCTGTTTCAAATCGACGGGGCAGTGCTCTACAACCAGGCTGCCGCGCGCGACCTGGGCGCATCTACGAAGTTCGGTGATGGCCGTGACAAGGCGTGTGTATCGGCTTCAACGGCCTGGAAAATCATCTGGTCCATCATCTCGATCGCGGCCGGAATGACACCGCTGGCGATGATTTCGGAAACGGTGTTTGAGGCATCATCCATAGTATCGAATATGGCAACCATGGTTTTGACGCCTTCCGCCAGGTGCGTGATGCGGACAATAATTTTGCTGACAATGCACAGTGTACCCTCGGAGCCGGTTAATAAACCGGTAAGGTCATAGCCGGGAACATCCTCCGTCCAACCACCGACCTGCACCATCTGGCCTTCGGGCGTGACAATTTCTAAGCCCAGCACATGGTTCGTGGTGACGCCGTACAAAAGCGTGTGTGGCCCACCGGCATTTTCGCCCACGTTGCCGCCAATAGTGCAAAAGCGCTGGCTGCTGGGGTCGGGCACATAGTAAAATCCCTGCGGGTTCAGGGCGTTACTCTGGTGGAGGTTGACCAGTCCTGGTTGGACGACTGCGCGCAGGTTTGCATAATCAACTTCAATGATGCGGTTCATACGGGCAAATGAGACGACGATACCCCCGTAAATAGGGATGGCGCCGCCGCTTAGACCCGTGCCCGCCCCCCGCGGCACTACGGGTACATTGTGGCGAGCAGCTATTTTAACAATGGCAACCACATCCCCCGTTGAGGCCGGGAGCGTCACAATATCGGGGGTGCTGCGGTCAATCGAGGTGTCATACTCGTAGAGCATCAAGTCATAAGGCGTGTGCAATACATATTTTGCGCCAAGTGCCATCATCAGTTCACGCACTACCAGCCCTTTTTTTTCAAGAGTCATGCGTTCATACAAAGGGGCAACGCTTGCTGCGGGTAGTTCCGTGATACTCATACTTTAGACCTGCCTTTCGCAATGTATCATAACAGTTTGAGCATCTGAGCGTCGCAGGGGCAACCTCCAACCATTATATACTATGGGAGTATATTACTGATGCTTGATGCAGTCTTTTAAAGAATGCAGAAGCGGGCTCTAAGCAGCAAGACAACCAGCTTCCGGGCGTCAGGGCAGGCGCAATACACGCCCGGAAGCGCAGCCAGCAGCTTGCGTTTATCTCAGCCGCAGTGCTTACAGCGGGAAGGCGAGCTGCATAACCACACACAGCTAATAGAGATATTTGTACTCCACGCCACGCTTGCTGGCTACATGATTGCCGATAAAGCGGCGAATGGCTCCTATGCTGCTTTCACCTAAGGTGAAGGCAATAATTGAGCCAATGATAATGCCGCAGATGCCGCCCAGGGCGATGCCCTCAAGAAACATGCGATTGCGAAAAAATGTCATCATCGCCACCTTTTCTGTAGGTTTGATTCTCTCATTGTAGGTAGACCACCGTCTTTGCATCACTCCAGAGGCGTTCAAGGCGATAGTATTCTCGTTCTTTCGCCCCAAAGATGTGTACGATGATATCACCAAAATCTAGCAGCAGCCAGCCCGACTCGGCGCCACCCTCGCGATGCAGCAAACTGGCTCCCGCTTTTTCTAATTCTTCGTCTACCGAATTGGCAATAGCCTGAATTTGACGCGTACTATTACCGTTACAGATAACAAAGTAATCAGCAATTGTGCTTACTTCTCGGATATCCAATAAAATGATATCCGAGGCCTTTTTGTCAGACGCGACATCTACCGCAGCCTTTGCTAACTGAGCTGGATCTAACAGAACACCCTCCACAGATTCTCCCCGGGCTGCAAACCCTGCATTACATGCGTTGCTCGCCTGTAATGCCCTCTAATCAAGTCGTTGTATCCGCATTATAGCATGGTTAGATGCCTTTTGTTAAGGGGTAGCGGCTGCAAAGATGGCCTGCCTGGAGCAAACGTTTCATGCATTTAGCCAGGTTTCTTTCGAAGTATGCTGCACACCGCTGCCGTTGTGCAGGATTTCGGCACGCAGCTCACTCAGTGTACCCCAGCCTTCGGCCTCCACGTCATATTTGTGGATGGTTTCGTCGTTACGCTGGCGTACCCATACATAGGTATCATCGGCCAGGTCACTATATTTCTCTACCACGGCGCGCAAGATTTCGCGCACCACGTCTTCGACGAAACGCGGGTTGGCATGAGCTTTATTGACGATATAGAGCTCATCGGGCCGTTTAAGCAGGGCATAATTCTCAGAACTCATGGCGCTTTCAACCAGCGCGATGAGTTCTTTCGCCTCGATTGACGCAGCTGTACCCAGGAAGAGCGTCGCTCGACCCCGTTGATTGTGCGTTGCCAGCGGCGTTACCGCGAGCATCTTCTCGATTGCCTCCTGTGAAAACCCCTCCTCCTGGAGGCGCACACGCGCAAACGCATGCACCATATCCTGGGCGCAGGGGCAGGCTACCATACCCTCAACCTCGACCCCAATCATGCGCCGCGAGCCAAGCGGCGTAGCGACGGCCTGGGCAAGCAGCCCGTAGACCTCCTGGGTACGACGACCCGAGACCGGCGTCCACTTCTGCAAGGGCAGCGCTGTACGGATAGAGACCTCGGCATGCGCTACTTGCTGTTTTTCAACGATGGTTTTCGCGATGTATTCCGCCAGCATCTCGATCTGAGGCCAGCTGCTGGCGGCGGCCTGTTCGATAACCTCCTCCAGCGCATCATTGAAGCGTGACATGTGCACACCTGCCTGCCAGGGATTGAGGTCAGCATGCAGGTCAAACGTCGCATCAAACCACTGCTGGTTTTCTCCACTAGCGATGAGCAGCGCTTTTCTAATGCCCACAACTCCCGCGCGCCCCAGGCGGACATGTACGGCGGGCTGGCCGCCCTGAATATCGCGCTCAAGCCCGATACGCAAATCTGGCGCCATCCAGGTGACACCTTCCTGCGAGACCTCTGAGAGCATTTCGACCGCGCTGCGCCCACTGCGCGGATCGAGCTGATCAGGTGCGATCTCCGCCAGGGGCACGAGGACAAAGGCGCGCTCGCTGAGGCGTGGATGGGGTATGGTTAAATCCGGACTGCTTATGTTCAGCTCATCATAAAAAAGAATATCTATGTCGATTGGACGTGGGCCGTTGCGAAATGTGACCTGGCGCCCAAGTGAGATTTCGATCGCCTTGGCCTGCACCAATAAATCCTGGGCAGCCAGGCTCGTTTTGCCGGCACAGACCATATTGAGAAAGCGCGGCTGGTCGGCGTATCCGACCGGCGCGGTCTCATATACTGAGGAAAGTGCTGTGATGTCAAGAACATCTCTAAGTTGCTGTAAAGCAGCGGCCAGGTTGCCGCGCCTGTCTCCCAGGTTAGAGCCCAGAGCGAGATGAACGCTATGGGTTGCCGCGGGGTCGTTTCCATTGCTCGGAAACAGAGGCGAGGCGCTGGCCTCAGTTGTATCAATGCTCATAAAAAGTAATCCTTCTAACAAACGCTCGCGCAAGTTCTCTTTATCATAACAAGTGCAGCGCTCGATTTGTTTCCACTCAGGCGCAAGGAGGGCAGCGCCTGACCGCTGCACCATATACTTCACTGACAAGGTAGTCGCTGTTGTGCGTGGCGGTCGGACCGGGGTTAAATAGTTGGCAGGGAGAGGAAACTTCTTTGCTGCAGCATCGACATCTATGGCGCCTGGAACGTGGGTTAAGCGCTCTGCACGGCATGTGTGCGGGCGATGGCGATGTGGAGTGAGAGAGGGAGGGAGGGAGCGCTATTGCGATCCTTCCTACTTCTGAAAGACCCAGGCATTGCTGAAAACTGCCTCGGTCCCACCATTGCTATCACCTCCGACAATGAAGCCCAGCAGCCCGCTCGTGTAGAGCGTATCCGTAAAGTTGGTGACGATGAGTTGCTGGTTGATGTAGAAACGGAAATGCGTACCAGATGCCACAATTAAGAAGGTATTGAGGTGGTGATAGCCGCTGAGTATGGCGCTGGAATGCGTCCAGTCGATCAGGGTTAACCATAGGAGCGGATCCCTTCCGGCCGCTCGTACAAAACGATATTCGCCCTTGCTATTAATCTCCAGAGCGTAAAATTCGCGGCTAAGCGGGCTAAGACGGAAGATCAGGCCATAGAGGTCCCCACGTAGTAGCTGGGCCTGCGCGGTTATGGCGACGTTGGAAAATTGTTGCTGGTTCGAGTAGCACCATGCGGCAACATGTGATATATGCGTCTGCACGTGATAGCCGTCAGGTTTGAAGGAGCATTGATAGCCATCGTCGATCCATCCTCCACCGCTGCTGGAAGAGGAGGTACTGGTAGTCGCGCTGGTGAGCAGATCGCTATAAAGCACCACCCCCGTCCCTATGGCCGAAGTTATGCCTGCGGTGGCCTGGACGCGCGCCTGAGCGGCGAGGGTTGCCTGAACCCTCGCCTGTGCCGTCGCCCGCAAGTCTGGTCCAGGCGTGTGTAATGGCGCGGCCGCGCCATTCTTTTGCTCGCCGCCGGCTACAAAGGCATGCCATAGCAATCCGAGGGGGATAGCGATCATAATGGTAAGCAGGCATGACAGAACTATAAGAGCGATTCCAGGGCGGCGCGCCGGGCCATGTTCATTCATTTTCGCGGCGGGTGGTGTGTGCGAGACGTCGCCTCCCCCGGCCAGGGGATAGAGGATTGGTGTCGCAGGCCGGTGTAAGCGCTCATTCTCAGTCTCCGGCAAAATAAGCGTGACCGTAGATGAGGATGTCCCTGGCTCGGGAAATCCTGCGCCTCCGTCGCTCTCAACCTCCGCCTCGGGTTCGTCCTGGTCCTTATAAGCCGGGGTCGTCAGCTGCGCCTGCTGTAGTGCTTTCCAGTAGGCGATGGAGAGCGCTTGAGCATCCTGATAGCGTTCGTTGGGATCTTTCGCCAGGGCCTTAAGGATAACCTCCTCGATACTTGCGGGGATCTTGGCATTGAGTTCGCGCGGTGGCGTCGGCTTGACCTGTATGTGCTTGAGTGAGACGGCTACGGGCGAATCGGCCATAAATGGCACGCTTCCGGTCAACATCTGATAAAGGATGACGCCGAGCGAGTAGATGTCGCTGCGATAATCATTGATACCGTTTGACTGTTCAGGCGCCATATATTCAGGCGTCCCCATCATAGCTTCGATGCTGGTAAGAGACTCCGCGCCCATTATGGCCTTGGCCAGCCCAAAATCAACCAGGTAGGCATAGCCATCGCGGCGCAGGAGAATATTTGAAGGTTTTACATCGCGGTGGACGACTCCGTGTTCATGGGCATATTGCAGTGCCGAGGCTATCTGATCAAGAAAACTCGCGGCCTCTTCCAGCATGAGTTGCTTGCGCTTGAATAGATACTCGCGCAGCGTGCCACCTTCAACATAGGGCATGACCAGATAGTACCAGGGACGTTGTTCTCCAAAATCATAGAGCGGGAGGATGTGATCGTGGGAGAGGGTACCTACAGCAGACGCCTCGCGCTCAAAGCGGCGCACAAAAGATTCATCACGACCATACAGCACTTTTATCGCGACCTGCCGGCGAACCCGGCGATCATAGCCTAAATATACCTCTGCCATACCTCCCTGCGCCACGCGGCGACGCAATTCATAGCGTCCCAACGTTGAGCCTTCAATACCCTTCATCACACCTCACTCCTACAATTGCACCCTCCACCTTACACACCAACTCTGCCTCCGCCCGGCCTGGTGCACCTCACCCACGTAGTATACTATGTTCGCGTATATGTATTTTTTATAGGCTACTTATTCACACTATACCACATCAACCTATCATGCTGCGCGCAAAGTTAGCTCGCGCAATTCTAGCATAGTGCTGAGTGAGGCTGCTGGCACAGCAGCCTCACTCAGCGGAAATTATGAGCGCGGTGTCCAGAAGCGCTCCAGATGAACGGTATGGACAGGACGAATGCTGTAGGTATAATCATTGATGGCCTGGTGCATCTTTGCCAGGCTGCCAAAATTCAAATCGATCTGCGAAGCGTAGCGCTCCGCCGCCTCAATGCGCTGTGGCAGCATCTCGGACATCTCAACATAAGCTGGTTCCAGCGCTTCCCCCAGCTGCCTGAGGCGCTGCTCCAGGGCATCGCTCTCCAATACATATGGGAAGTCCTCATAGAATTTGACGTTGGCTCCGCGTTGAACCAGGCGGTCGGCAGCGGAAGCAACAAGCTGGTGGTCTACGTGCTGTCCAACACCAAGCGGCGCATACCAGACGGTATCTGGCAGTCGCTCGTGGAGCGCAACCAGGTCCTGCGCAAGTTGCCTGTCGATGTTGATATCGGCAAAATGAACTTCGCCGTGCATCAACTGCTGCTCATCTGTATAGTAAGGTGGCTCGCCACGATAGATGGCATCAAGATAGTCGAACCAGAGATAATCGACATGCAGGTGATCCAGCGCATTGGCATCCTCCTGGCGACGCTTCGTCACAACAGCTGCTGCATCCAGGTTACCTAACCCCATTTTTCTGTGTGTCTGGGAGGCAAAATCGCTGAGGCGCAACCCTTGAGCCGGTATGCCGCCAAAGACGGTTATCACCAGCGGATGTAGTCCATTGCTTACCTGGACCGCCAACGTTCCAGCGCATGAGTAGGCAACGTCATCGAAATGTGGTGAAAGGAAGATGTGCCTGGAACTCCTCGTAATATCTTGAAGGCTTGTGTATTGCAACGGGATGCTCCTTTAAACCAAATATAATTCTGCGCTTTTAATTGTGGAAAATACAGCCTCAGTATACACGATTGAGGCGCTAGCATAAAACGGCCAGCCTTTTCTTCCTGGCCTAAAGTACTGTAATACAATAGCATACAAGTGAATGTTCATCCAACTCCCCCGCCTCTACGGCAATTTCACTCCATCCTCGCCCTGGTCAATAAGGCCGTCCTTTGCCAAGCCGGCCACGATTTTCTGCAGCCAGGGCATGTCCTCGCCAGTAAAAGTCGGCTTGAGCCGTGGTCCCAGTTCTGAGAGCTGCATGCGCTGCCCACCAGGCAGCGCGCGCAGGCAGGCGACAATGCGTCCGCGAAAGTAACGATTTGTGCTGGTAAATGGCTGTGCGGCCGGATAGCCACTTTTCTTTTCGGCAACCTTGCGCATGTGACGTAGGACGCTGCCCGAGGGAAAGAGACTATGCTGGCTCATCGTATTGAATGCGCTGCAGCAGTCCTGCAGGGGACAGGCAATACATTGGGGGTTGCTGCTGCTGCAAATGGTGGCTCCAAGGTCCATCAGGGCCTGGTTCCAGTTATACGCTTCAGCCACCGGTAAGGCCTGTTCAGCGATGGAGAGTATCTGCTTGTCGTTGGCTTTAGCTTGCGGCTGTTCCAGGCCGAGAAAGACGCGCTGCAGGACGCGCCGGATGTTGGTGTCGACAGTGGCTACCGCTTTGTGATAGGCGAAACAGGCAATCGCTCCGGCGGTATAGCGGCCGATGCCCTTCAACTTGAGGAGCTCATCAATTGTATCGGGAATGCGCCCGCCATATTCGCGCATAACCTGGCGAGCGATGGCCTGCAAACTCACTGCTCTGCGGTTATATCCCAGCGGCACCCAGACTGAAATAACAGCGGAGGTCGGTGCAGCCGCCAGGTCGGCCAGGGTTGGAAATGCGGCCAGAAACTGCTTGTATTTGGGCAGCACGCGCTCAACCTGTGTCTGTTGCAGCATTATTTCCGCTACAAGAATGGCGTATGGATCATGCGTTTTCCGCCAGGGTAAATCTCGTTGTTCGGCAGCATACCAGTGTAACAGGGAGGAATGGACCCGCGCGATCAGGTCGGGCGCGGGTTGAAAAGATAAAGATAAATAGGAGTGCGAGGTGTGCTTAGGCATGAAAAATCGGGCAGCCCCAGCTAAGAAGTGGCGCTCTGTGTGGTCGTTGTGCTTGAAGCGTCAGGCCGCTTTGTTTCATCCTGCGCGCTGCTGCCCTGTCGCATCCTGAGAGAAAATAAAGTGTCGCCGCCTTCTTGCCAGCACCTGGCATCTGGTGCGGGTAAGTTTTCGCAGAGAATCCAGTCATCAGCATTTTTGAGGACATGTCCCTTGATGCATTTGGCATACATGACGTTGTCATTAAAATCAGGATCACCTGGGCTCGCACTGGGCGAAGCAATCTTCGGTATGAAAAACTTACACCAGGGCACGGTTTTATACCTTCCTTATTTCAATTGGTCGACCCGCTGGCCGTACCTCATAAATCGCCGCTTTGGTTGACAAGTGAAGCCAATTCATTATAGCGCATTGTAACGTTTTTAACTAGTGCTTATACGTTCGAGCGATGTTTATTGCTGCAAACAGGCTCTGACACTGGCGGAATATGGTGTGGGCAACATGAGGGAGCAGAATAAAGCGGTCATCCATCGCAGGATAACCGCCCGGGCTGAAAGTTCCTGGTAGCTATGCTCGTGCTACTGCGAGGTCTGCTGCTTGCTCAGCCTGGTAAAATCTTCGCTCTCAATGGTAATATCTCTCTCGACGCACCAGATGCATTCGCAAAAAGAGCCATGCTCCAGCAGTCCTATGTCCTGGAGGTCGCGTTGCAAGTGCTTTCCATCATCCATGTTTGTATTTTTCCTCTCCTATTCATTACAACAACACTACGACGAGCCGGGACAGCCCGGCACTCAACTACAGTGACATCTCCCCATAGCTAAAGCTAGGGGCTTCCCACTCTCGCGAGTAGGCTTTTCTGTTTCATCGGGCGTTGCGCAGAAGGTTTTCACCGTCGGTGTCTTACACGGCCTCCTTCAGACCTGACTTCCCGCGAGCCCCGCGGTAGATGCGAGACCGGAGCCCCGACTTACTACAATCTATACGATCAAGCGTGGGCAAAGTTGCAAGAGTCCCAGCCTCTCCGCTCCAAACAAGGACTCGCTTACATCCCTAGCCCTCAAGGGCAGGGTCTTACGCTCGGGTGATAAATGCCGGCGCAGTTACGCCTGGACTTTCTGGGTCGTCGATCAACACTGATCGAGGAGGAACCTCTGCTTGCAGCTAATAAAAAACATCCAGGTGCAGGGATCCCCAGATGTTATGCATATCTTCTTTGATATGTACGTTACGCTTCTAGTGTAGCATAATGGTTAATTATTTGCAAGCTGAACCCGGCTGCAATTGCTGAAATGCGGCCAGGAATGAATGGTGCCTGATAAGAAGATTCCGGGCGAGCGTGGTAGAATGAAAAATAAAAAGAGGGATTGCATGCTTCAGTCAGATTATTATGTTCATCCCAGCGCCGAGGTCGCTTCCGAGGCACATATAGGCGCAGGTACGCGTATCTGGCGGCAGGCGCACATACGCGAGGGGGCCTCGATCGGCGCGGACTGCAATATCGGCAAAGGCGTTTACATTGATGCGCATGTGCATATCGGCTCGCGCGTCAAGCTTCAGAACGCTGTCTCGGTCTTTGAAGGGGTGACGATTGAAGATGGTGTTTTTGTCGGACCACATGTGGTTTTTACCAACGACCTCTTTCCGCGCGCTATCACCCCTGCGGGAAACTTGAAAAGTGCGGCGGACTGGGAGATTACGCCGACGCTCGTTCAATACGGGGCATCTATCGGCGCAGGAGCCGTAATTATCTGCGGCGTGACTATTGGCAGGTTCGCGCTGGTAGGGGCCGGCTCGGTCGTGACGCGCGATGTTCCCGCGCACGCGCTCGTTGTGGGAAATCCCGCGCGTCAGCATGGCTATGTCTGCCGCTGCGCCAAGCGCCTGACGAACATACATGAGCAGGAGGGGAAGCTCCACGGCTGGTGCGAGGCGTGTGGCCAGGATTATATCCTGGAGTGAAGTGTGTTGGCTGGCAGTTCTGGCGCATTCCCCGGCTTATGGCTTCTTCGCAGGGCGCGCTTGCAAGAGGGCTTGCCCATAGACGCCCTCGCGAAGTGCGCGACTCAAGTTGCAGCCTGGCAGGCGCGCCAGCACATACAGTCGAAAAAGGCAATGGCTGCGGCGTACAAAAAGAGGACTATTACACTTGCTTAAAGCATAGCGTATAGTATAGAAGAGAAGAATGGAACTACTAGCAGGGCAAGGAAAAATCCCGCATGAATTCGCAGCAAAAGCCAAAATCGTTTGCATCGCTGTTATGGGATGTTTTGCGTTTGAGTGTCAAGGCCCTGTGGGAAAATAGTGCCAATCCCGCGCGTTCCGTGATGGAGCGTCAACAGGCCCTGAAGGTTCTGGGTCTGCCATCGAATGCGACCCCGCTGCAGATCAAGCGGCGTTACCGCGCCCTGGCCAAGCGCCATCACCCCGACCGCGGGGGTGATCCAAAGCAGATGCAGCGCATCATTGCCGCCTACGAGTTGTTGATGAAAGACTAGTCCCGCTGTTGCCGGGACTAGTCCCGCTGTTGCCGGGACTGAACATGTAGTAAAGAGCGAGGAACTTTTATATGTTTGATACGAGCAAGGTTGGAGAGAGCCTGCCACCTTTCACCATAGATGTTGAGCGAGGCAAAATACACGAGCTGGCCGTGGCTATCGGCGATCCCAATCCAATCTTTCATGACTGTGCGTCCGCCCGGGCCGCCGGCTATGCGGATGTCCCTCTATTTCCGACCGCTCCCACTATGTTCTGGTTCTGGGGCAACAAAAAACTGGTCGAGCAGTTGACGAGTCTGGGTCTTGATGTCACGCGCATCCTGCACAGCGGTGAAGAGTATGAATACCTGGCGCCAATTTATGCGGGGGATAGTCTCACCGGCGTCACGACCGTGGCCGAAGGCCGGGTGCGGAGGAATATTGAGATGGTCACACTTGTCATAGAGTACACAAACCAGCATGGTCAGCTCGTCTTAAGAGCGCGAGAAACGCTGATTACGCGCTAGGCTATGCGTCTCGCCCCTTTTCCGGGCTCAAGGGAGCTGGGCGCCGCAGTTATTGCAGAAGCGTTTGCCGGGTCGCGCGCGCGTGCCGCACTGATCGCAGAAAAGGGCCTCCTGAGTGGGGGGAGGAGGAGGTGTATAGGTCGGTTGAGCCGGTGGGAACTGTTGCTGGGGCTGATGTGCTGGCCCTGGCTGAGCGCCTCCTGGAGGCACGGCAGCCTGGCCTGGAGTGGCCGTCGAGGCAGGGCCTGGCTCCTGCGTTGTTTGAATGGTATCGTGGATAGTCTTCGCCGCCTTCATCGCCATGCCCCCGATAGTGCTCGCGATTTTCAGCCCCCGGGCAATGTCATCCATATCCTTTTTTATGCGATGGGTAGGAGGCAGCAGGGTCGAGTCGGAGACTTTGTTAAAAAAATTTGGCCCAAGCTGGAGTCCCTCGCCATTCCAGGCCAGTTGACCTTCTTCCCGGGCTCCATCGTCGAAACGCAGTGTCAGGACGTTCCCCTGTATGCTGTAGCTGCCCTCGCGGCGCGTCTCAGGCGCATTTGTGGCAGCCTGCTGTCCGTTGATAAGGGATTGCGCGACATTGGCAACACGACTGCTATCCTGCACGATCAGGATAAAGCGTCCATTCTGCTGAACAGTGAGACGGTCAACGCGGGAAGTAAAGTAGTCGAGCCCTATCCCGGAACGATGGACGCACTCGTATTGACCGGTAATTGGTTTTTGCATAGACGTAATCCCTCCCTCGAGACATCTCTATCTCTGCCTGCTCTCGAGCTGTCTTTTATTATACCATTTTAGGCTGGAGCTTGCAGGCCACATAACCTCTTCAGCGCCTCCTCCCCCCCCGCGCGCACGCTCCTGTTCAGCGGACGCGTGAACTCTCTCCCTGCTCTGCGTTGTGCTGCTCATTCTTCTCTGCCGGGCCCAGGTGGGGGGTTTCTTTGAGGGCGGAGAGGTGCTATAATGTGTATTAGAACTTTTGATCAAAAAGGCTCTTGACTTTCGCCGTCGCAGGCTGTATGCTCACTGAGAATACGCTTATGAAGAGAGGTTTATTGGTTGATGTCGCATTCCTTCAAATTGATTTCAGCCGGGGTAGATGAAGTAGATGCTGCGCATGAACAGCTCTCCCTGTTTGCTCCCACAAGAACGGGTGAGAGCAAAGAAACTGCATCAGCACAGAAAAAAGCCAGGCAACAGGTGGGCGTCGCGCCGCTGTCAGTAGGAGAAACGGATCCCTCCAGCGGGCGCGCAAACGGGCGCGCAAGCAGGCATCGATCGTACTCGGCCGCCGACATTCAGGTGCTCGAAGGGATCGCGGCCATTCGTCACCGCCCGGGTATGTATATCGGTTCAACTTCAACCTCTGGCCTGCTCCACCTGATCTGGGAGGCGCTCGACAACGCCGTAGACGAAGCCGTGGCGGGTTTTGGGAAGCACATATGGGTAAAGATTGATGCCGATGGGTGGGTGACTGTGCGCGATGAGGCCCGCGGCATGCCTTTTGATCCCATGCTCTACCAGGGGGATGAGCTGCCTGCCGCTACGGTCATTCTCACCGTGCCCCACTCGGGTGGAAAATTTGCGGAGGGTGTCTATAAGACGGCTGGCGGCCTCCATGGCGTTGGCGCGACCGTTATTAATGCCCTGTCCGAAAAACTGGAGCTGACGATCTGGCAGGAGGGGCGGCAGTTCAGCCAGGCCTTCACGCGCGGCGTCGCCCAATCTTACCAGCTCAGGCCCTGCGACGCCAGATTGCATGGGACTCAGCTGCGCTGGTTATATGACCGCAGCATCTTTGACGAGGATGCCTACTATTCGCTGGAGGCCATTGAAAGCCGCCTGAAGGCCGCTGCCTACCTCAACCGCGGCGTTACCTTTCACCTTGATGCCTGGGATGATGGCAATAACGAACAGGTCAGCTGCGTCTACTATTCGCGTGACGGTTTACCAGACTATGTGCGCGATCTCGCCACCAGCACCAGCACGCCCCTTTTTAAGCACGTCATTGGCATTGCCAAAGAGAAGGATGGCGTGCAGGTAGAGGTAGCGCTCCAGCCTACAACGGGCTATAAGACCACGATCTACAGCTTCGCTAACGCGGTGCGCACGCGCGATGGCGGCGTGCATGAGACAGGCTTTCAGGCTGCGCTCACCAAGGTTGTGCATGACTATGCGCTGAAATGGAAAATCATCAAAAATCGTAAGGAGGATGGCTTTCGACCGGAGGTGATTCAGCAGGGGCTCAATACGGTTATCTCCGTGAAATTGACCAACCCGCAGTTTCAGGGGCAGACCAAAGATCGCTTGAATAACGCGCCTGTCGAAGGCATTGTGCGTTCGGTCGTTGATGAGGGCCTCAAAGACTGGTTTGAGAGCAATAATGGCGCGGGCAAAGAGTGGTTGAGAAAGATCCAGCAGATGCAAAAGGCCCGCAATGAGGCGCAACTGGTCGAGGAGCTGGCGCGCACAGGCAACAAGAAAAACGGCGAACTCATCGATACATCGATCTCGAAAAAATTCCTGCGCTGTAACTCCAGCGACCCCGAGCTCTCCGAGCTGTTTATCGTTGAGGGGGACTCTGCCGGTGGGAGCGCGGGCCAGGGGCGATTCTCAGACTTCCAGGCGGTGCTCAAACTCAAAGGCAAACCCTTAAATGTCGCCAAAGCCGAGCTGAAGCGCATCGTTGAAAATGAAGAGATCCGCACGATCATCAATGTCCTTGGTACAGGGACGCGCGATACATTTGACCCGGGCCGCTTAAAATTTCACCGCATTATTATCGCGACCGATGCCGACGTGGACGGCCTGCATATTCAATGCCTCCTGCTCACGCTCTTTTACCAGGAGTTCAGCGACCTGATTGAACAGGGCCATGTCTATATCGCCTGCCCGCCGCTCTATTCCGTCAAATATAAGGGCAAGGTGCTCTGGTTGCTGGATGATGAAGCGCGCATCGCATTTATCAACACGCATGTCGATGCGCAGGGGCTGGAGTTCAAGCGTTTTAAAGGCCTGGGTGAGATGAACCCCAAGGAACTGCGCGACACAACCTTTGACCCGGCCCGGCGCACCCTGAAACGCGTCTCGCTGGAGGACGCCGTCCTGGCATCGCGCCTGGTGAAAGAACTGATGGAAGATGAAAACGCCGAGGCCCGGCGCTACTTCCTGGCCGAGCACGCTCGCAAAATTAAGGAATTGGATGTTTGATTTATGACTCGTGTAACAGAGAATACCTCGCCGACTGTGGGGAATATCCGCGAGGAAGATTTTTCGGTCATTATTGCCCAGGCCTTTGCTACTTATGGCCTCTCGGTGGTCACTGATCGCGCACTGCCTGATGCGCGCGATGGCTTAAAGCCGGTGCACAGGCGTATCCTGGCTGGCATGCGCGAGGCACGCTACCTCTCGAGTCGACCCACAGTGAAGAGTGCAGAGGTCGTTGGCCTTATCCTGGGTAACTACCATCCCCATGGCGATACGTCGGTCTATGACGCAGCGGTCCGCATGGCCCAGCCCTTCAGCATGCGTTATCCCCTGATCGAAGGCCAGGGGAATATGGGCAGCGAGGATGGTGATGCGCCCGCGGCCTACCGTTATACCGAGATGCGCCTCTCGCCCCTAGCTGAGGCGCTGATGGCCGATATGGAGCGCGATACCGTTCCTTTGCATCCCACCTATAAACAGGACCCCAGGGTGCTCGAACCTGACTACCTGCCGGGGCGTATCCCACCGCTGGTCAATCCTTCCAGCGGCATCGCGGTTGGCCTATCCACCAATATTCCACCGCACAACCTGAGCGAAGTGCTACGCGCATGTATCGCGCTCCTCGAGCGTCCCACTATGGATGTAGAGCAATTGATGACCTATATTCCGGGGCCGGATTTTTGCCAGGGTGGACGCATCATCGGCAGCGACGGCATCAGAGATTATTTTACCAGCGGCAAGGGGCGGATCGTGGTACGCGCCGAGGTACGCCTGGAGGAGACACCGCGCAGCCGCGCGCTCATCGTGACCCAGATACCTCCCATCGGCCGCGACAAGGTAAAGGCGTCGATCGTCAAAGCCATCAATGCTCGCCGCCTGGAGGGGCTCCTGCCGGATGTGCGTGATGAGAGCGACACCGAGAAGGGTATACGCATCGTGCTTGAGCTGCGCAAAGACGCGGATGCCGCCCAGGCTCTCTCGCAGCTCTTCAGCGAAACGGATCTGCAGGTAGCGCTCTCATTTCAGCTGGTCTTCCTCTTTGGTGAGCCGCTGCAGGCGGGACGTCAGCCGAAGCAGGTTGGGCTACTTGAGCTACTGAACTACTGGAATGCTCACCAGGTAGATGTGCTTACGCGTCGCGCAGAGTTTGACCTGCGCAAGGCCCGCGAGCGCCTCCACGTTGTTGAAGGGCTGATCATTGGCGCGGCCCATGCCGATAAAATCGTGGCGATCTTCCAGAAGTCGGAAGACCGCCACGCCGCACGCAGGACCATTGAGACGGCCTATAAGCTCACCGCTGTGCAGTCAGAGGTCATCGCTGCGATGACCCTGGCCCAGGTAACGCGCCTGGACGCCGGCAAATATGCCAGGGAGAAGGAAGAACTCCAGGCACGTATCAGTGAGCTGGAGCGTTTATTGTCTGATCGCAAGGCGCTGATCTCCTTGCTGAAGAAAGAGATGCAGCAGCTCATCAAGCAGTTTGGCGATGATCGGCGCACGGCTATCGATGTGGAGGGACATATCTCCACCCCCATCAAAGAGGTCGCCAGCCTGCATGAGCGCGAACCACTCAGCATCGCCTTCACGCGCTCCGCTACCCTCAAGGCTCTGCCCGCCGATACATATGCTCCCAAAGGTAAAAATGGCGCCTATGCCCCTGTGCGCGGCGATGAACAATTGCGCCAGGTCGTCAACGCGACTTCGCAGGATTATGTGCTGTGCGTCTGTGCGAGCGGGCGCGTCTTCCAGCTGGCCTCTCACCGCATCCCGGGCACCACACGCTCAGGCAAGGGAGAAGCGACGCGTAAGCTGCTGAAACTGGCGCCAGGCGAAGAGGTTATAAGCGTTTTGCCGGTCGAGACGTACGATGAAGATCGCTACCTCGTCACTTTTAGCTCGCTGGGAAAAGTAAAAAAAACGCCGCTCAGCGACTACAGGACCGCAGATGTGGATGGGCTGCAGGATATGAAGCTGGCCGCCGGCGATGCCGCCGTTAGCGCGCTCCTTGCACGCGCGGGGGGAGAGTACTTCATAACCACCAATAGCGCTCAGACCCTGCGCTTCAGCGATGATGCGCTGCGCGCCCAGGGACGCTCCGGCCAGGGAGTAGTCGCTATGGCTCTCGCACCAGGCGCCCACGTCGTCAGTGCATCCTACCTGGATCGCGAGATAGCCACCAGCGCCAGCAACTTCCTGAGCCTGTTCGTCATCACAGAGCAGGGCTTTGGCAAAAAGGTTCCCCTTGGCCAGTACCCCCAGAAAGGGCGTGCCACTGCCGGGGTCGTCACCACCGAACTGAGCCCACAGGATCATGTGCTTCTGACAGCTATCATCAGCGAAGAAGACACGCTGCTTGTTAGCTGGAGCGGCGAAGGGGGAGAGCAGGTAAAGGCCATCAAGGCAACTGAATGCAAGACCTTCCCACGCGCGAGAAAGGGCATGCCCCTCGTCGAGGGGCGGGTGCTGAACGCAATTAAACTGTAGAGTCCCGCGTGTAATAACAAAACAGCAGCGCAGCCCGCTGCTGTTTTTGTGTGCTCCAGGGATTAGGGGGCCGATGGCTCGTCGCGGATGACCTCGTTGACGTTATTCTGCGCGTTAGCGGCTGGTCGCTCCGAGCGAATGACCTCGATCGAGCACTGAGCCAGCAGGGCGCCAATCGCTCCGACAGCTACCAGGACGGGAGCTACCAGGACGCCCACCAGACCCACGGTCAGGGGAAACTCCATGATGGTATGTCCATCTTGCTTGATAATGATACGGCGCACATTCCCTTCATGGATTAATTCCTGGACCTTGGCGAGCAAATGCTCTCCCATGACCTGAAGTTCTTCCTGATAGCGTGGTCCCTGATCAAGTGGATCTTGTGACATAGCGTAATTTCTCCTTTATGCTCTGTAATCTGTATTGTGCTGAGACTCATTTGAACTCTCATCGCGCTCTGGGTGTAGCCTCTACCATTTATTTCGACTACAATATATATACGCGCTGAGGGTAAAGTAAGTTGGAAAAAAAACATTTTTCGCCATATTTCATTTATCAAGAGTGAAGATCCATAGCAATAGAGGGAGAATGAGCACATAACCTGAAATAGAAGTACCATAGATTTGGTGAATCGCCTGCGGCGAGCTATAGTAAAATGAGAGGTACCTTACTTTTTGCCGGACATAGCCGCTCGCAGCGTGGCCTGCTGTTACAATCATGGCCGCACGGCCACAGCTCAGCATACAAAAAAGACTCTCAGAAGGTGGTTGGGATAGGTGGAAAAGAGGTTTACAGGATGTACTCGCCCCAGGACCTGAAGTCGGCGTGGCAGACCCGAGGGTGTTCTCTCGCTTACGATAAGCGTTATGAGGAGGCTCTGATCTTTTTTGAAAAGGTCATACAGCTTGATTCACATGATACCACGGCCTTGCTAAATCAGGGCAGGCTGCTGCGTAAGCTAAAGCGCCTTGATGAAGCGCTGGTGGCTTTAGACGCGGCCCTGTTACTTGATCCCCGCCTGGCGGAGGCCTATCATAGCAAAGGCAAGGTTCTCTATGACCTGAAGCGCTACGCGGAGGCCTTGACGACCTTTGATTATGCGCTGCAGCTGGAACCTGGCAGCGGCGTTTTTCATCATAGTAGAGGGAGCGCCTTGCTGAAACTTGGGCGCCTTATAGAAGCCATCTATGCCTGTGAACAAGCCAGCATGCTGCATCCTCGCTACGCCCCTACTTATAACAGCAAAGGCCTGGCTCTGGAGGCTCTCAGGCGCTACGAAGAGGCGCTTGAGGCCTTTGAAAGGGCCTTGCAGCTTGCCCCGCATGATAGTGTATATCTTTTCAACAAAGGCGTCGTCTTGAGCGAGGTCAAGTGCTATGCGGAGGCCCTGCTCGCCTTTGAGGAGGTTCTGCGCCAGAGCCCCTACTATGCAAGCGCCTACGCAAATAAAGGACAGGCCCTCGAGGCTCTTGGCTGCTATAGCGAGGCCCTGGCCGCGTTTGAACAGGCGATCCAGTGCGCTCCTTATCATGCCGACTACCACTATAACAGAGGCGTGATCCTTGAGGAACTGCAGCACCATCATGAGGCCCTATCCTCTCTCGAAAAGTCAATTAGCCTGGACCCCTCAATGGCCGACGCTTACAACTGCAAGGGCCTGGTGCTGGAGTCTCTTGGCCGCCACGCAGAGGCCCTGCTGGCTTATGAGCAGGCCCTTTTGCTGGCCCCAAATTCGGCCAGCTACCACTACAATCGCGGCTTGATTTTGGAGAAGTTCCAGCGCTATACAGATGCCGCGGCCACCTTTGCGCTGGTAATACAACTTGATCCGTATTTTTCTGATGCCTACTATCACAAGGTCAAGATGACGCATTATGCGTCTGGACCTGTTGCGCTGTACCAGAAAGCGGATTTTTAGAAAATACCATCGCTGCCGGATCCACAGATGAGTGCGCAGACGTTCTGGGCAGGCGTAATAGCTACTTTGCTCGCCAGCAATGCCGCCGCTACTCCCATCTCGGACCAGAGCCAGCGAGCAGCGGCGTTGGGCGAATGTGACCCGCGAGCCGCTGTTGAGGCGCTTGAATATCTTGTAATGCAACCACAGCTTTCCCCTTTGGAACCGGCTTTGCCTCTTTACCTTGTACGTGCTAAAAGTATAAACTATAGATGTGAGGCTTTGAAACAGCCAATGCGCATCTGGAAAAAAGCGGGCGCATTCTGTCTGCTATGACGGCCAGAGAAGAGCGGCAAGACTTTTGTGAAAAAAATAGAGGAAGAACATGGACACGAGCGCGTGGTGGTACATCGGTGGACGCTGGCTGCATCCTCATGAGGCCACCCTATCAATCAACGATGTCGCCGTGCTGCGCGGCTATAGCGCATTTGAATCCCTGCGCACCTATGAGCGGCGTGCGTTTCACCTGGATGAACACCTGCGGCGCTGCTTCCATTCGGCGGAGCTGATCGAGCTTAGATTCCCTGGTCGCGCGAGCATATCAGGGCCGTCGTAGAGGAGACAATCGCGCGTAATCCCTACAAGCACGCCACAATTCGCCTGCTTATCACAGGCGGGGAGACTGAGGATGGTATCCTGCCCATTGGCAGGCCGCTGCTGGCTGTACTGATCACCTCCTTGCCGGAGCGCGACATGCAGCGTTTTGCGCAAGGCTATACATTGATCACAACCAGGCTGCAGCGCAGTACTCCTGAGGCAAAGACGACCAGCTACGTGGCTGCCATTCGTGCCTTAAAGGAGGCCACACGTCGCGCGGCCTCCGATGCCCTGTTCGTCAACGAGTATGGGCATGTGTTAGAGGCGACTCGTAGCAACTTTTTTCTGTTTCGCGGCGATACGCTGATTACACCTCGCGCGGGCGTCTTGATCGGCATCACACGCAACGTCGTCCTGGCGTTAGCCAGGGATCGCTTTGCCGTTGAGGAACGACCCATTTTGCTTGCGGAGTTGGCTCAAGCCGATGAGGCATTTGTGACCTCATCGTCCAGGGAGATAATGCCGGTTGTGCAGATTGATGAGCAGGTAATTGGCAGCGGGCGGCCAGGTGCGCGCACATATGAGCTGGAAGAGCGATTTATCGCGCTGATTGAACGTGGTGCGTTTTAGTCTCCGTCCATCCGCCAAGCCAATGCCCCCGTCAAGGGGGCATTGGCAGGCGTTAACCGATCGATGCCTCGGTCGCCGGCGAGGCTGCAGCAACCGCCGTAAAGGCATCCTCGAAGATATCCAGGGCCTGCTCCAGTTGTTCGTCGCTAATATCCAGTGGCACAAGCACGCGAACGATATTATCGTACATGCCGGCCTTTATCAGTACCAGTCCTCGACAGTGCGCGGCTGCCAGTACATCGCTGGCCGCCTGTGCATCCGGTTCTTTGCTCGTGCGATCCTTTACCAACTCCATCGCCACCATACCGCCCTGGCCGCGTACCTCCCCGATGAGCGCGAAGCGCTCCTGTAGTTTCAAGAAGCGTGCGCTTACCCTTCTTCCCACTTCACGCGAACGGGCCGCGTAATCCTCCTGGGCGAACAGATCGAGCACGGCCAGGGCGGCTGCACAGGCTACCGGGTTGCCGCTGTAGGTGCCGCCAAGCGTTCCCGGCGGGGGGGCATCCATGTGCTCTGCTCGTCCCACAACGCCGCTGATAGGCATTCCTGCGCCCATGGATTTGGCGATAATCATCAAGTCGGGCGCGACGCCGTCGTGCTGGACCGCGAACATCTCTCCCGTGCGGCAGAAACCGCTTTGAATCTCGTCCGCGATGAAAAGAATGCCATGCCGTTCGCAGATCGCTTTAAGCGCTCGCAAGAAGCCAGGAGGGGCTATCATAAAACCGCCCTCACCCTGGACCGGTTCGATAACGATGGCCGCAACCTGGTCAGGAGCAACTTCGCCCACAAACATACGTTCCAGCTCCTGCAGACAGTACTCGGAAGCCTCTTGCGGCGTCATATTCATACGATAGGCGTAGGGAAACGGGGCTCTGTAGACCTCGGGGGCGTAAGGGCCAAAACGATACTTATAAGGTTTCACCTTGGATGTCATCGTCATCGTCATCAATGTTCGGCCGTGGTAGGCGTTATCAAAGGTGATGATGGCCGGCCGGCCTGTGGCGAAGCGCGCGATCTTCACCGCGTTTTCAACGGCTTCCGCCCCGCTGTTGAAGAAGATGGCCTTCTTAGCGAAATCACCCGGGGTAATGTTCACAATACGTTCGGCGAGCGCGATATATGGCTCATACATCATAACGCTGAAACAGGTATGCGTAAATTTTGCTGCCTGCTCTGCAATAGCGCGGGAAACCTCCGGGCGTGCATGGCCAATATTCATGGCACCTATGCCGCCTGCGAAGTCGAAATAGCGATTACCATCTACATCTTCGATAATGGCCCCATCAGCTTTCGCCGCAAAAACATTCATCGTGGATGAGACACCACGAGCCACAAACTGCTGGCGTCGTGCCAGAAGCTCACGCGAATTTGGCCCGGGGATTTCAAAATGAGAGACGCTTTCGGACATAGGTAGCCTCCTGAGTAAGCTGGACGAAAAATAGGCTGAAGTTAAGCTAACAACAGTTCCTAACAACAGTTCCATTCTACCATATTCCGCAGGCCGTGACCTATTGCCGTAAAATCCTGGAGGAGATATTATAATAAGTGTGGTGGTTACTGAAATGAAAAGCAAATAGACAGAGAAGAGGATTTCTTTATGAGGCAATCTGTAGCCGATACGAGCCCGCAGAGCTCTGTTCCCGCCAAGCGCGCGCCTCTATCAGCGTCTGAACGCAGGCTGCGCCAAGCCGGCGCCTGGGTGCTTCTTTATTTGCTGTTACAGGCCGAGACGGGCCTGGCCTGGGATCGCAACTGGCATGACCTGGTGGGACGCGATCGCTTCTGGATACCACCACATATCATGATGTACTCGGGCCTGGGAGGGGTAGGGGTCGTAGCCCTCATACTCATCCTGGTGGATAGCTTTCGCTACCAGAGAGGAAAAAGCGGCGTTGACGATAGTTCAACTGCAAACGTCTTCTGGCTCTTTCATGCGCCTCTTGGCTACATAATGGTTGGTTTTGGGGCTTTTGTCGATCTCCTAGCCGCCCCATTCGATAACTACTGGCACCAGTTGTATGGCATCGATGTCACCCTGTGGTCCCCTTTCCACCTCATGGGGACCTTTGGAGGGGTGCTGGCGGGTTTAGGCGCGGTCTATATCTTTGCCTCTGAAGCGAGCAATGAACGCCAGGCAGAGCCGCCAGGGCGGCGCCTGCTGGGTTTTAATGGCCCGGAATGGGGCCTGATGATTTTACTCGCGTCGTTTATCGAACTGGCCCTGCCCTCTCTGACTGCCTTCACACTGCTACCCGTCGGGCCTGTGCAGATATTGCTCTATCCCCTGGTATTGATCGCAGCGCTCTGTTACAGCCTCTGTGGCGGCGTTCAAACGATGCGCAGGCCTGCCGTTGCCAGCATCACCATAGCTATTCTCTGGATAGAGTCGTATCTAACTCAGCTCTTTGTGCCCTGGGCCCTGGACTACACCGTCCCGCGCTTTGGCATGAACTTCCGCTTCGCCGGGCGCATGCCGCACTTTAACCTTGTACTTGTGCTGCTGCCACTGATTTTCCTGCTCGTGGCGCTCCCGGTGGACGGCTTCTTCGTCTGGCAACGCCACAGGAGCGCTGTGTCGGCAAACTCACACTGGAAAGTGGCGGTGCTGGGTATGTTGATGGCCCTGCCCATCCTTGTGCTGCCGCAGCTAGTGGTCCAGGGGCTGCTGCAAGCTGTGCATACTTCCGCCATCGCAGCTGACCTGGTCCCGCCCGATGTCATACGTGTGCTCGGACCGGACTGGCGAGATAGCCTGGTTACGCTGCCTTTGGCACTGCTAGTGGGTGCCCTGGTCGCAATACTGGGGACCTCTCTGGGCGATATCTGGCACCAGAGCAGGCGCTAGCGCAGAAAGGACTCATATGCGGCCTTTTTGGATCGGACTACTCGCGGGGGGGATCGTGTTAGCGGTACTCCTCCTCTTTCTGATATATCTACCGGAAATGCTGGTAGGCAGCGGCGCGGGGCAGCAACAGGCGGCCAGCAGCGCGCTGCTGGCGGTCGGTCCCTACATGACCAGGGTCCATTTTTCTGAAATCCCGCTGTGGTGGGACGGCCGCTTAACGTGATGGTCGTCCCTGGCACTGGCGTGCGCCTGACGGGCAAGCTCATCGCCGTGCCGCAGGCGGGGACCGATAGCACCCCGATCTCAGCAGAGCTCAGCCCCGATCCAGCTCATCCCGGCGCCCTGGTGGGCTCACTGCAACTGCCGCTGCGTGGGGCGTGGCGCCTCATGGTCGAGTTGCATGGACCGCAGGGCCAGGGGTCCGCGGGCCTTGTCATGACGTCGGTGGTCCCCTTTGTGCTACCGGCCTGGCTGGGGTGGGTGCTTGGCCTCTCGCCCCTGGTCGGTTGCGCCTGGCTTATCTGGCATCAATGGCGCTATCGCCGCCAGCTGATGACATCTGCAGACCCGGGCTCGGCCTGAAATTTATATGGCCGCAAGCGTCAAGCGGCGCCATCCAGGGCAAGCGGCTGGCTCCCGCGGCGCAGGCGCGCCGCGGCATCCTTCAAGCGAGCTTCGCTGCGCGCACCAAAGCCGTGCAGTCTACGAATGCGCTGCTGCTGCGCCGCCCACCATAGTTTTTCCGGGCTATCAATGGCGAGCTCTTCATACAGGCGGATGGCGGTACGTGGACCGATATGTTCAATAGCCATCAGGCGTCGCACGCCCGGCGGCAGCGATTGCATGCATACGTCATTATAAAAAGTCAGCGTGCCGGTCTGCACCAGCTCCTTGATGCGAGCGCGTAAACGTTGCCCTAAACCGGCAATGGGCAACTGATCTCCACGCGCCAGGAGAGCCGCAGCGTCTTCGCGCAGATCCAGTACGCCGCGCGCCGCATTGCGATAGGCCTGAATGCGATACGGGTTACTAAATTGCGTCTCCAGCAGGTCTGCGACACTGGCGAGGGCCTCAGCAATCTGGCGGTTCGTCACCGCAGGACGCCTATCCTCTATGGTCTCTAGACCCGGCAATGCCGGCTGCTCTATGTAGTTGTCGCGCGTGCTCGCCACGCTGGGGAGAATGTGAATGGTCTGTGTGAGTTGCATAATACTCATCGAGACCACCTCCTTCTCTCAGGCTGAATGCCTGGTGAGGTCGATAGGGATACGCTATAGATGTTGTCGGTAGGTCCAACCTCGTGGGTCATTGCCGGCAATTAGTGTACAAATTACATTGAAATGATGTTCTAATTGTAGCACAAAAGGCGTACATTGTCAAACTGCGCTTCAGCTTGGCAGCTGGTTGCAAACTATTGACGACCGTGCAGCCGCCGCCTATACTCTAACCATGGAGATAGCAAACATTCCCATCGTCTATCAGGACCACCACCTGCTTGTGGTCAATAAACCGGCGGGGCTGGTAATTCATCCCACCTACAAACACGCCAGCGGTACAATGTGGGATGCTCTGTTAGCAGATCTGGCGCGCCAGGGCGGTGATGACTGGCGGCCGCCGCAATTGCCTGATGATCCACAGTGGGCCGGCGCGCCCGCGCATATACAGGCAATGCTGCGCGCAAAACGTACGGCGCGCCAATGGAAGGAAGATGGTCTCCTGCCCCGTCCATGCCTCCTGCACCGCCTTGATAAAGATACATCGGGTATCATCGCACTGGCACGCACGGAGTGTGCGCGTCGTCATATCGTCCGCCAGTTTTACGACCACAGCGTCAACAAGCGCTACCTGGCCGTGGTGCAGAGGGGGGCGCCGGCCTGGGCGCAGGCACACGCGGACTTTACGCTGCTGGGGCCGGGGGGGCCCAAAGTCGCTGTCTCCAACCAGGACCCCCCTGCCCTGCATCTATACGACGAGTTTGTGCTCGATGGTCCGTTGCAACGCGATCGCGTAGAGCGCCGGCGCTGCATTGTCGGCCCCACAGGCCAGCCCGCCGTGACCTCTTTGCGGGTAGTGGCCCTGGCGAGAAACGAGGAGTTCGCCCTGCTCGAGGTCTTCCCGCTGACCGGTCGCACGCACCAAATTCGCGCCCACCTTGCCGCCTGGGGCTATGCGCTTGTGGGCGACCAGCTCTATGCGTCACCTGCGCGAGCTGGAACAGCGGGGGCAGCCCTGAAAAGGCAATTCCTGCACGCATGTAGCCTGGAGCTACGGCGCTATCCTGATAACCTGCGCTGTTCATTTAGTGCGCCCCTCGCGCAAGACCTGCTTGCGTGGATGATGTGCCACTTCCCGGAAGGCTCTTTCTATGTCAGTAACACGTTACCCGCCTAACAGCGGTCCTTATGCCGATCTCAGCGCTGAAGAAAAGCAGCAACGCCTCGCCGCCATGGCTCGCATCTGGCAGAGCGACAGCGAGCGCCGCATAGAGCGCGAGGGCTATCGCGCCTTTATTGCGGAGACGGGCCTGGCTGAATATCGCTACTCCGTCTGGCTGCGTTTCCCGGAGTGGGAGCGCTCAGCCGTGGTGGGCCAGGTCATTAGTTTGCAGCGCTCGCACAGCGGAGCGCCGGAGGACCCTGCGCTCTTCAGTATCTGGCGGCGCGACCCTCTGTTGCAATACATGCCGGACTGGAAAAGGCAGCTGCCGCGCGAGCATGTTTTCACCATTAGCGTGCGCATCACTCCTGGCGGCCTGGGAGAAGGCACAAAGTGGGCAGTTGTCATGCCCGCCGCGATGATCCCACGCTACAAAGCAGGCTGGCCCACACAGCGAGAGTGGAAAGCCTGGGCTGATAGTTTTGACTGGCTGGCGGTCGCGGTGGGCTTTATCCGCGCCATGCTCGACGCGCACTGAACAAAAAAAACACCTGCTCCATTGATATAGAAGGCAGGTGCTATGTTCCAGGCAGGAGTTACGCATCCAGCGTGGTGATGTCACCGACCGGCTCTCCGAGTTCGCGCGCGCGCACGACGCGGCGCATGATCTTACCGGAGCGCGTCTTGGGCAGGCTGGGCACGAACTCAAGTTCATCGGGAGTCGCTAATGCTCCAATCGCCGTACGAACATGTAGCTTCAGTTCTCTGGCCAGTTCTTCCGAAGGATCAACGCCATTCTTCAGGATGACGAAGACCTTGACGTGCTCGCCTTTGATCTCATCCGGCTTGCCGATGGCTGCGGCCTCGGCTACAGCGGGGTGGCTGACCAGGCTCGACTCGATCTCCATTGAGCCCAGACGGTGACCGCTAACCTTGATGACATCGTCCACGCGCCCCTGGATGCGGAAGTAGCCCATGTCGTCCATCGTCGCGGCATCGCCGGCAAAGTAGACATCCTCAATCGTTTCCCAGTAGGTCTTGTAGCGCTGCGGGTCGCCCCAGATGGTGCGCATCGAGCTGGGCCAGGGATGGCGGATGATCAAAAAACCGCCCTTGCCCGCGCCGACCGGTTGGCCATTTTTATCGACTACGTCTGCGTCAATTGCGGGCAGAGGACGGCTGGCGCTGCCGGGTTTGAGCGGCAGAATAGGCGTCGGGCTGATCAGGATCATGCCCGTTTCGGTCTGCCACCAGGTGTCCATAATCGGCAGCTGATCGCGCCCGATATTCTTGCGGTACCAGATCCATGCCTCGGGGTTGATGGGCTCACCGACGGTGCCCAGCAGGCGTAATTTCGTGAGGTCATGTTTGGCGGGCCACTCCTCGCCAAAGCGCATCAAGCCGCGAATGGCCGTGGGCGCCGTGTAGAGAATCGTGACTTTAAACCTCTCGGCAACTGCCCAGAAGCGGTCGGGGCCGGGATACGTATTTGTGCCCTCGAAAAGCACGCAGGTGGCGGCGTTCATAAGCGGGCCGTAAATAGTGTAGCTATGACCGGTCACCCAGCCCACATCCGCGGTACACCAGAAAACGTCCTCAGGCTTGACGTCAAATACGAACTTGGTGGTGGCGTAGACGCCGACGCCGTAGCCGCCATGGACGTGCTGGATGCCCTTGGGTCTACCTGTGCTGCCGCTCGTATAGAGGATGTAGAGAATATCATCGCTGTCCATTACCTCACAGGGCACAACGGTATCTTGCGGTATGCCCTGCAGCAGTTCGTCGAGGTACAGATCGCGTCCGGCCTGCATGGGCACTTCCAGCCCGGTGTGGCGCACTACTACCGTCTTTTCGATCATGGGAGTCTCTGCGACCGCCTCATCCACGATTTTCTTGAGTTCAATGACCTTACCGGCGCGGAAGCCGCCGTCAGCAGTAAGCACCACTTTGGCGTTGCAGTCGATGATGCGGTCGCGCAGGGAGCTGGAGGCAAAGCCGCCAAACACGACGGTGTGGATCGCCCCCAGGCGAGCTACAGCTAAAGTCGCCGCGACCAGCTCGGGAATAAGGCCCATATAGATGGCGACGCGGTCGCCCTTCTTTACCCCCAGGTCCTGCAGAGCCCTGGCGATGCGGTTGGTCAGGACGTATAGCTCCGCGTAGGTGAGTGTGCGCGTTGTGCCATCATCACCTTCCCAGTAGTAAGCGACCTTGTCGCGCACCGGCGTGGACATATGTCGATCCAGGCAATTATAGACGATGTTGAATTTCCCTCCCTCGAACCATTTGAAGAAGGGCTTTTCGGTCCACTTAAAGGTCGTCTGCCAGGGCTCAAACCAGTGTAACTCCCTGGCCTGATCTTCCCAGTAATCAAATTGATGCTCCACCGACCATTTGAAAAACGCCTCGTAGTCATCGTAGCCCTTGGACTTCATGTAGGCGGTAATGTTGGCGTTACGAACGGTCTCCTCGGGGGGTGGGAAAAGACGTTCCTCTATAAGGACGCTGTCGGTGTTTTCGAAGCTGAGGTTTGAACTCATAACCTGCTTGACCTCCATCTCTATTAAGATGTAAATAGAGGAGAACTGAACGACTAAAACGACCCTGCTATCGAAGCAGCAGAACCTTACTTCCCTATGCTGCGGTCAACTATAAAGTTGTGTTATTATAACACATTCTGCTGGCCTTATGAGACTGGCAAGCCTTCAGCAACTGCTGGCGGCCACAGCTTCGGCTCTCATGTTTATCCGTGAGTTGCCGTACTGTAACTGCGCGGAAGTTGCTGAAGGCTTGCGTTTGCGTCCTCTTGTTACCCTGAAATGATCAATTGCGCGGGAAGACCGGCAGGGTAAACATGGCTTTACTGGAAGAAAGGACGCCCGCGAGTGCGCTGTACCAGGCAAGCAGGGCGGTAATGATGCCAAGCCAGCCGCCGATCTGTGTCCACGAAGCTCCGCCTCCAAATTCGGCAATCGTGAGTGCCAGGAAAGTCAGGAATAAGAAAAGGAAGAAGGCAATGAGCGCGAAGTTACTTCTCAGTGCACCGAGGAACATCAAAAAGGTGAAGATCGTCCAACCCAGGAAGAAGAAACCCAGGGCGGTATGTAGGTCTGTGGCATTGGTATAGGCTGCGGCGATACCAAAGGCAGGCACAAAGATGACGCCAATGGCGAGCCAGAAGCCTCCATAGGAGCAGAAGGCGGTTGCGCCGAGGGTATTGCCGGCTTTGAACTCCTGCAGGCCGGCCAGGATCTGGACGATGCCGCCATAGAATAAGGCCAGACCGACGACGATGTTCGGTGCTGAGATGTAGCCGGCGTTGACGCTGCTGAGGACAAACGTTGTGAGTGCCAAGGCGCTTAAGCCGAGAGGAGCAGGATTTGCGATTGCTGGCGCCGCTGATTCGGCGCGTTCGACTGCATATTGAGCCATTGAGGTTCCCACCTTTCATAAAAACGACCAACAAACATGTACCTGACCTGGTACAATCCGGGTAAAAACAAGGTTTAGACCCAATAAGTCTGTTTAGCGCAAGCACCGCTGCTTGCTAGGTAGGATGTCATCCACAGGTGAATGTGGGTGGCTTCAAACTCGCCCTGAGTGGGCGACATACTTTCTACGGAGATAAACGGGGATAGATGAAAAATGCAGTAAAGCTTGAGGCAGACCTCCTTTCTTGGTGTACGCTCCATTATGCTCAATTACTCATAAATGATTGAAACGATGAGTAACTGGGCTTATCTACCATTATAGCATATTGATCATGGCTTGCAAGCTCCAAACCGTAATGTCACTAAATTGTGATTTGCCTGCTCATACACTTAAACGCGGGCCAATCACCACGCACCCCCATCTACAGTCCTGCTCAGAACACGCCTCCAGGCGCATAGCAAAAGCGGGCCTCTCATGTATGCTTCAGACTCAACCAGCCTCCCACTGTTGATCGTGCGGCCTGCAAACCTCTGATGGCGTTGCCGCGGTTGTGACGTATTCTTTGCAAGGCAGGGCCGGCCCTGCTCCTCGCGAGGAGCAGGGGCAGGGTTATCTCAGGGGCTCAGAAACGGAGGCTGCCGCAGCTGGCGGAATATCGCCCGCCTGTAGAGGATGGCAAGCACGATGACGCCAATAACGCCAAGCGCCAGGTCCGTCAGCGAGAGGGGGATGCCGGGCGGAATAAGCAGGGTGATGGTGTTGGTCAGTCCGTCCCAGAGGCCGTGCAAAAGAGAGACAAAGAGATAGGTTACGATGAGCAGGGGGGTGATACGAAAATGGTACGGCCTGCTCTCGCGAAAAAGCACAGCGCCAAGAATGCCCGTCCAGATACCATGGCCGAACGGCGCGAACAGGCCGCGGATCACTGTCGACACGATTGATGCTGAGACATGACCCTGGCTGAGCAGAAAAGCTGTAAAGGCGTAGCCCGTGCTTTCCAGGGCGGCAAAGCCCATACCAACCGCTCCGCCCAGCAGCAGGCCGTCCATTTCGGAGGTATGCTCCATGCGCCTCGCCAGAAACGCCACCGCCGCGATCTTACATCCCTCTTCGATCAGACCGACGGCCATTGCTCCGCTCAGCGTCAGACCCTGGTTGGGATTGGTCGTCACGGGCAGCAGCAGCGATTCGAGGACCGATGCCCCCAGTACGCCCAGTATGCCGCCGATGCAGAAACTGGTCGCGATCGTATCTGCCGATAGCGCACTTATATGCTGGTGGTCATACAGGAAGGCAACAAAGACGACCGGCACCAGAAAGTTACCAATCAGGATGACGGTCGGGTAGAGGTTGGGGTTGCCCGTCGTGAACATCACAAAGGTTGTGATGATAAAGAGGCCCAGGCCAGTCAGTAAAGCGCGCAGCCAGCCTCGTCCAATGCGTACATGTTGAGGGGTCTGGGGCGTCAAGGTGTTTTGAAACATTCCAGTTCTCCATGTTTTGTGATTTTCTCGCTTATCCCCTATTATACTCTGCATACGCCGGCTCGAAGAGGGCTGCTCGCAGCAAAAAAAATACAGGTGCGAAGATTCCTCTATTTTTCGCGTTTTATAGAAGTGCAGCTGGAGCTGATTATTTTGTCGATGAATCTTGCAGGGGCAGCGCGGAGAGTCCACATGCGTTTGGCGCCGGACGCTGCTGCGCGCGAGTGGTGCCGCCGTGATATGATAAAAAGGCCTGAAGGCTTGAATTTCGGGCGTAGCTGCCCGCGCTGGGCACAGGAGGAGCGGCTTGCACGAACATGTAATAGGATGGATACTACGATGGATGTACAGCATGAAATTTCAATGACGGATTATCGAGCACTGGCCGAATTTCGCTACCGCGTGCGTTGCTTTCTGCGTTTTAGCGAGCAGGCTGCTCGAGAAGCGGGGCTCGCGCCGCAGCAGCACCAGCTGCTGCTCGCGATAAAGGGGCTGCCAGAGGGAAGGAAAGCGACGGTCAGCGAGTTAGCCGAGCGACTCCAGCTCCAGCATCACAGTACTGTCGAGCTGATCGACCGGCTCATGGAGCACGACCTTGTTCAGCGCCATCGCGATGAGGGTGACCAGCGGCGAGTTCTTGTCACGCTTACTGCGCAGGGTGAAGAGGTTCTGCGCGACCTCTCCAGGCATATGCTGACTGAATTGCAGGCGGCCGGGCCGGCGCTGGTCGACTCGCTTGCTGCGCTTATTCACGCTACCCCCTCTGTGGCTGAGGTGGATGACACGAGGCCTTAATACCCATAGTCGTTCAGAAACGCTTCCGCGCTGCTCATGTGCCCAGCTTGCATTGCTTTGAGGCCCCCTGCTAGAATGAATGGCGCACGTATTGGCTTTATATTTCCTGTAGAGCCAGCCAGGAGCGCAAAACCTCGGCCACACTCCAGGCCTGGGCAAAGCAGCCGGCCGGCGTGAAAGGCGCTTCTGGCTCCGCCACTTCACTGATTGTTCCCAGGCAGGCGTCCCATAGATGCTCGACCAGGGGCTGAAACAGCAGGCGTAGGGCGGCGCGGTCGTTGTAGATGCGCAGCGATATATCGACATATGCGCCGATTAACCAAGGCCAGACCGTTCCGCGATGATATGCGCCATCGCGCTGCTGCTGATTCCCGTTAAAGTGCTTGCAGTACGCGGGGTCGTCGGGGCTGAGGGAGCGCAGGCCCAGCGGGGTGAGTAACGCGCCCGTCACCCTGTCAAGCATGCTGCGCACCTGTTCCTCGCTGAGGAGTGAGGGGGTCAGCGCTGCCGCAAACAGTTGATTGGGGCGCAGTGCTGCATCGTTGCGCCCTGCGTTGCCTTCAACATCGATCACGTCGTAGAGATAGCCTCCCTCCTCATACCAGAAGCGCCTGGCGAAGTTCTCCTGCACCTGCGCACGCAGCAGGCTGAACAGCGTCGGGTCAAGCGAGAGTCTTTTTGTCCAGGACTCCATACAACAGAGCGCATAAAACCAGAGCGCGTTCACCTCCACTGGCTTACCATGACGTGGTGTGACCACCCAGTCGCCCACCTTGGCATCCATCCATGTCAGCTGTACTCCGGGCGTGCCGCCGCGCAGCAGACCATCGGCCGGGTCGACAGCGATGGCGTAGGCCGTGCCTCGCACATGGCACATGATGATGTCGCTGAGTGTCAGGAAGAGCTCATTCAGCAGCGACCAGTCTCCCGCACTTGCCAGATAGCGATCCAGGGCATGGAACATCCACAGGGTCGCATCGATCGAGTTATATTCAGGGGTCTCTCCGCTGTCAGGGAAGCGATTAGGGATGAGCCCGTTATGGGTAAAGGCAGCAAAAGCTCTGAGCAGGCTGCGCGCCTCGCTATAGCGTGCCGTACTGAGCAGCAGACCAGGCAGTGAGATCATGCTATCACGCCCCCAGTCGGTGAACCAGGGGTAGCCGGCAATTACGGTCTTCAACTCCAGGGGAGCTTCTGGAGATTCGCCGCGCGCGCGCACGGCGCGGGCCACAATAAACTGGTCGGCGGCAAGTACCAGGCGAGCAAGAACGGGATCCTGTTGAGGCAGATTGTCCGCTGCTGGCCTGGCAGTCGCGAGCCGCTGCTGGACGAGCTGCTGGTGGCGTTGCAGTGCTCTGTTGACGCTCTCTTCATGTTGTGGGCCGCCAAATTCATCCGCCAGCGCCTCTTCAGCGCTCAGTAAGAGGGTGGCACGCTCGCCCGGGGCGATCTGTAGCTGGAACGTTCCTGGCTGATAGACGTCGTCTACATCGAGCAGGCCACGCTCAGTATCACGCCTGTGCAGGACGTGCCAGTACCAGTTTCCCGTCGCTGAAAATTGGGCGGACGGACCCGCGGTAAGCGTGTACTGTGGAGCCTCCTGATACGCGCGCACCTGGCAGCGATTCCCCTGGCCGGCGACGAGAAAACGCCAGTTGGCTGCTCCACGCGTCGTGCTGTGGTGGCTGCGGTAGAGGCAGAAGGGATAGAGGGTGAGCGTCAGAGGGGTGCTGTCCGCCTCGTTGGCGAAGCTAGCGTTAAGCGTATACTGAACGTAGGTAGTATTTTTCCCGTATTCCATCCAGATCCGCTTCTCGAGGAAGAGGGCCTCGTTGAGCGCATAGCGCAGGCAAGCGACATCGCCCTCCAGGGTAAACGTCTCGAGGAAGTGATATCCCTGTGGATCGATAGTGCCATCCTGATATTCGTTAACCCCGAGTCGCAGGACGGCCCCGCTGGAGAGCGTGACCTCCTCATCGATTTTCGTGACCAGGACATCGCGCTCGGCTGGCGGATGCAGCGCCGCGACGAGCAGGCCATGATAGCTGCGCGTGGTGGCACCATTAAGAGAGCCGCTGGCATACCCTCCTATGCCATTCGTCACATACCATTCACGATCGAGTCCCGCCCCTACGCGACTGCAGATAGCCTGGCCCAGTGAGAGATCCCAGGCGCTGGCGCCGGGACGCTGTACAACGGTCCTTTGTTGCGTCATAACTGCGTGCGCTGCTTCCGGCACGCGCCCTCCTTTTTCTCTGTATCTCAGGCAGGAGCAGGCCCTCTCCATCTTCGTCGATAAGAGAGGGCCTGCTCACTAGTTATCAGCAACGAGTAGCCAGCGGACGACCCTTTGCTGTGGCGTAACCTTTCTCTCAAATAGTTACATATGTATTCTACCTGAGAAGCCAAATGCACGCCTGGTCGTTGACTGCAGTCATACCTCTCTTTTCAGCAGCTCTCGACAGGGCGCATAGACGCTGGCCGCTTCACGCGTCGCCAGGCCTTCAAAGACCTCGGAGATCCGTCTGGCCATATGTTGCCAGCTGTAGGAGCGCACAATCGTCTGGCGGGCCCTGGCGCCCAGCTTTTGACGTAGGCCTTCATCCTGGAGGCATGTAATGATACCGCCGGCGAGCGCCGAGGCATCATCCTCTGTCACGATGTAGCCTGTTTCGAGATGAGCAAGAATCTTTGCCGAGCCTGAAAAGGTGACGATGGCCTTTCCCGCCGCCATATAATTCAGCAATTTGAGGGGGATACCAGGACAGGTAGGCCGCGGCACGACCGCGACATCAGCCAGGGCCAGCAAATCGGTCACATCTGTAAAGGTCGGGTTGGCTATGAGGTGAGTGGCCTGCTCGATGCCCAGCTGCGCAATAGTGGCGCGGTAAGGCGTAAAGTCACCACTGCCGGCCAGCACGAGGCGGGCTCCGGGAAAATTCGCTAGTACCCGGGGCATCGCTGCAAGCAGGTAGTCGATGCCCTGGAAGGCTGCCAGGTTACCGGTGTAGATGATGGTGGGTTGTTGCTGCAGGTCATACTTCGCGCGCGCGCGCAGGGCATCGCCCTGGAGAAAGGCTTCAATTTCAGTGCCATTGGTAATGACGGAGATGCGCTCGCGCGGAATGCTGCGCTGCTGTAGAAAGCGAGCAATCTCAGTGGAGACGCTGATAACATAATCCGCCTGGCGCGGAACGAAGCCATCCAACCAGTGTCCGATGAAGGCCACTGGCTTTGCTTGCAGCAAGGTGCTATATGTACCGAGTTCGCCGGTCAGCGTGGTATGGGCGTCGTACACAATCGGAATGTCGCGGCCGTGCCTGGCGCTCAGCGCAACAAGCACTCCCTCAAAATGATGGGCATAGAGAATATCTACCCTCGTGTGTGCGAGGAAGCGCGACAGCTGGGCTGCCAGCAGTGCATCCAGGAGAGGTTTCTGCAAGGAGGGGCCCGCATCATATTTCTGATATCCCAGCGGGTTATGGGTGCGATGGACGAGCAGATCTGACGTTGCCATCTCAGCGCCAATAGGGTAGGTGAAGATATGGACAGTGTGACCAAATGCCGCGAGAGCCTCAGCGAGGCGCTGGATACGCAGCGGCGTTCCCCGACCGAGGGGAAACGGGCATGCCGCAACGACGGCGATAGTAAGCGGTTTCAGCATCAGTAATTGCACCTCTCAACGCAAGCAGGCAAACATCTACTATGTTTTCATTATATGGTCAAATAAATAGGTGTATAGGTGATTGTTTTTTATCTGCGGGCATGAGATGAAAAAAGCGTAAGGCGAACGCCTCCCCGGCCTGCCTCACTCATAGGAGTGAGAATGCCCCCCCCTCTCGGGCGATATTGCGTGCCAGCAGAGAGCCGATACTGCTAAGTGCAGTATAGCGAGTCTCACTCACAAACCCTCCCGGGTAGTCTGCGAACATCCAAAGGAATTCTACGAAGGAGCAGCTGGAGATGGTCACTCTTCTACATCACATTCAATACAAGACAAAGCACTATGGCGCCGTTTTACATACCCAGGCAGCGCGAGTAAAGGCAACAGGCCTGGCGTTCGCGGCACAGGCACAGGCCATCTTTCACTGTGAGCGCAAAATGACGGCCGCCGCCTTGATCGAGACGCCTCTGTGCATTCATCCAAACCAGCGTTACGTTGTACGCATCCAGTTAATGGGGAGAGACGAGCCGGGAGCGACTGCGGGTACAGCTGCGGATATGCCGCTGACGGGCTTGAGTGCGCTGGCGCGGGGCGAACTTGTCCATATCGAGGTGCGCACTGCCGTCGCTCAAGATGATCTCGAAATCGTACAACGTGCGCAGGTCTGCCTGCCCGGCAGCGACTACATGGCGGAGGTGACGCTTCCCATGCAGCCTCGATCAAGGAGCCAGCGAGGTCAGAGCGAGCGTGTGCAGATCCGTTTTATGGACGGCCAGTGTCGTCCCCTGTACGAGAAGCCATTTGTGATCGAGCTTTTTATCTCACCCCTGGTCCAGGCTGGCCGTGAAGGCTACCACGCCCTGCCTATTCCGCAATAGACAGGCCTTCCAGATCCATATGTGAAGACTCCCCATGGCTCAAGCCGGGGGCTTCTCAACGGATGGTAGATCACCTCTTGCTCTACCTCACAGACGAACACAAGGTACCAAGGAACGCCCCTTCTATCCCTACCGCTGAAGCGGAGGGCTTTAAGGGGCGGCATGATAAACAGATGTGCTTGTCAAGGTATAAACGCGCTCTGCAAGCCAATTCTTGTCCCTATTTAGAGACAAAATAAGGGTGTTTATGAGGTGGTCAGCTAAAGACTCGTAAAAATGGCGGTGAATGTGTGAGCAATTACAAGTGTGCGATATTAAGAAATACTAATGGTAGTGAGAGATTAGGAAAAAAGCAAGCGTATATTTAGGAAGGGAGAAAGAGAGACAAGAAGGAGGAGGCTAACCAGCCTGAAGCAGTTGAGGTGAAAACGGCCGTGAAAGTCGGCTTGCATGGCTAGCTGCGCTCAGGCGGCCGGAGTGGAAGTCAGGAGGCATGAAAGGAGGAGACTGCAGGAGAAGGGAGTTGCAGTTCTATTTTCGTAGGCGATGGTAGTATACAAGATGGAAGCGTATGCTGCCAGGTTGTACATTACTTGCTCTTGACGAGCACAGAGTGAAAGGACACGGTTACGATGCGAGTATTTCATCGACAGCGTAAGTCGTTTATGGTATTAATAGGAATTCTCCTTTTTAGCCTGATGCTGGCCGCCTGCGGCAGCGCCAATACCGGCGGCAGCTCGGCCGCTGTTGCTAGCAAAGGCAAGGGGTGCATGAAGATCGGCGTGCTCCTGCCGGAGACCGCCACTTCGGCCCGTTGGGATGGATTTGACCGGCCTTACCTTCTGAGGGATATACCCGCCACCCTCCCCGGTGCCCACGTGGACTACAACAACGCCCAGGGCAGCGCCGACACTCAGCAGACCCAGGCGCAGGCGGACCTGACCAACGGCGACTGCATCCTGGTCGTCGCCCCGTCCGACAGCCAGAAAGCGTCTGCCATCGTTGCGGCGGCGAAGGCGAAGGGCGTACCGGTTATCTCGTATGATCGCCTCATCTACAGCAATGATCTCAACTACTATGTCTCTTTCGACAATCTGAAGGTTGGTCAGCTGCAGGGCACGTACGTTGCCGACCACTACAAGAACTATGTCACGGCGGTCGGCAACAATAACCTGGTGATGATCAACGGCTCACAGACTGACAACAACGCCCTGCTGTTCAGCAAGGGTGCGCACTCGGCGATCGACCCGCTGGTCTCCAGCAATGCCCTTAAGAAGGTCTACGAGCAGTACACCCCTAACTGGGACAACCCGACGGCCCAGACCGAGATGAACGCGGCCCTGACCGCGAACCAGGACAAAGTGGCGGTGGCCTATGTTGCCAACGATGGTATGGCCAACTCGGTGATCGCCGCGCTCAAATCGCACCACCTCAACGGTAAGGTGCTTGTGACCGGTCAGGATGCGACGGTCGCGGGTATCCAGAACATCCTTACCGGGGACCAGTCCATGACCGTCTACAAGGCCATCAATAAAGAGACCCAGGCGACAGCAAACCTTATTGCCGCCATCAGCAAGGGCGTCGATACAACCACAATAACCAAGGGTGCCACGGTCACCGTGCCGATCTCTGGTGGCGCCGCCATCCCTTCGGTGCTCGAAACACCTGTGGCTGTCGATAAGACGAACATCAACTCAACGGTGGTAGCCGATGGCTTTGTCACGAAGGCTCAGATCTGCGCCGGTATCCCGGCAGGAACGAACACCGGCGGTTTCTGCTCGTAATTTGCCGCAAGCCTGTCGCTATCAGTCTGGAGATCGTAGCTGCTGGCCTGCGCTGAGCAGGACATGCTCAGCAGCGAGCACCACTTCTACGATTTCCGACAAGGAGGTGGTATAATCAATACATGCCGCCTCTTTTTTCACACAGCTAGAAAAACAACGAAGTTTAGGAGGGCTTTATGGCCGATAATATTACTCCTTCATTTGGTGAGATGTCCTCCCCGCCTCCCGCGCAGCCAACAAGAGATGAACCTCGACTGCGTTTGCGCGGTATCTCAAAGACGTTTGGCGCGGTGCGCGCGCTTTCGCGGGTCGATTTTGAGGTCTACCCGGCTGAGGTCGTTGGCCTTGTTGGCGACAATGGCGCCGGTAAATCGACGCTGATCAAGGTCATTGCCGGCGTCGGGCCGGCTGACGAAGGTGAAATCCTCGTCGAGGGTCAGCCGGTCAGTATTACCGGCCCGCAGGCCGCCACCCGTTTGGGCATCGAGACGGTGTACCAGGACCTCGCCCTCTGCGATAACCTGGACGTCATCGCCAACCTCAACCTGGGCCGCGAGGAAATCTCCGCGCTGCACATACTTCAAGAAACTGAGATGGAGAAAAAAGGGCTGGATGTGCTGCGTACGCTCGATGTAAAAATTCCCTCGATGCGCTCGCTGGTGGCATCGCTTTCGGGAGGTCAGCGCCAGTCGATAGCCGTAGCCAAGTCCATCCTGCGCAATGCCAAGGTAGTATTGCTTGACGAGCCGACGGCCGCGCTGGGAGTTGCGCAAACCGCCCAGGTCCTCAACCTGATTCGCCGCCTGCGCGAGCAGGGCCTGGCCGTCGTCGTAATTTCACATAACCTGGCCGATGTCTTCGAGGTCGTGGACCGCGTCATTGTGCTGCGGCTTGGCAAGAGGGTCGCTGACTTTGATGTCAAAAATACCACGCCCGAGCAGGTTGTAGCGGCAATTACTGGCGCGGAATTCGGCCAGTTGACAAGTGCAGCGGCGCAAACAAATGGGAGTTAGGAGAGTAATCGATGAGTGAGACTGTAAAAAAAGATGAGGCTGAGGGCTCATCTGCTGCCGCTTCCTCTGTAGAGGTACCTTCTACCGCGGCGGTGCCGCAAAAAAGAACAGTCGGTGAGTTGTTGCGCGGTGACCTTGGTTTTATTCCTGTGCTGTTCACGCTGATCCTGGTCATGGCTTTCTTCAGCATTGCGAGTGGTGGAGTCTTCCTCAAGCCGGAGAATCTCTCCAACCTGGTCCTGCAAATTGCGACTATCGGTCTCATCGGGCTCGGCGAGATCCTCGTCCTGCTGCTGGGTGAGATCGATCTCTCGGTGGCCGCGGTGGGTACGTTCTGTGCCGTCGTTATGGCGGTATTGTCCGAGCGTGCTGGCGTGCTGGGACCGATCGCTATCATCATCGCGTTAGTGACGGGTGCCGTCGTCGGTTGTATCAATGGTTTCTTTATAGCCTATCTGCGCGTGCCGTCGTTTATCGTGACCCTAGCCGCATCTATCTTCTATTCAGGTGCCTTGCTCTACCTGTTGGCGGGGCAGAGTACGCTCATCATTCGTGACCCCTTCATCATTAGCATCGCTGGCACTCCCGTCAGCTTTCTGCCGAATATTTACGGCATTGGCCTGCCTATCCTGGGTGTTCTGCTGTATGCCATCAGCCTCGTCTTGAACTTCAGGCGGCGGCAGAGAGCCGGCCTGCGAACAGTGTCACTGACACAGCTGATCCTGCAGATAGTGGTGGCTTTCGTGATTGTGGTGGGGGTAGTCGCTCTCTTTCAAAGCTACGAGGGGGTTCCTTATGCCACTGCTATCCTCTTTGCGCTGATCGTGCTCTTCTGGATTATCATGACGAGGACCCGCTTCGGCCGCCACGTCTATGCAGTGGGCGGAAATAACGAAGCTGCCCGCCGGGCCGGCATCAATGTTGTGGGGATCCGCATCGCAATCTTTACGCTGTGTTCGATGCTTGCCGCGGTTGGTGGCATCGTCGCGGCCTCGTACGGACTGGCCGTTGCCAGCCAGATCGATCCGACCCTCTTGCTTAATGCAATCGCTGCCGCCGTCATCGGCGGTGTCAGCCTCTTCGGCGGCCGCGGTTCTGTGTGGGCGATTGTGCTGGGAGGGCTTATCATCGGTAGCCTGGTGAACGGCCTGGCCCTGTTAAATCAGCCGACGTATGTAGTGCAAATGGTTGAAGGTGTCGTCCTTTTGCTCGCGGTGACAGTTGATGCTGTTGTGCGTAGGCTACAGGTTCGCAGCGGGCGCTAGGAGAACCTGGTCCATCTGGAGTAATTGCGCCTCTCCCTCCCCTGGCAGTGCCAAAACGTGATATAGTAGGGGAAGGAGAGGCCCTCTTGCGTGAGAGAGCCAGGTTTTTGCAGGCGTTGATAGTAGCAAGATTGAGTTCGCTAAAGATCGGCAGGTAGTTTTTTGTGCTCTATACCTTACTGAAGAGAGTGGTTGGCATCTTCTTCAACACCCTCAACGTCGTGCTGGCCGGTAACTTGCCCCCCTTTGGCTGTGTGTGCATCATCGTTGAAGAGCATGATAAATACCTTGTGATTGAACGACCTGAAGGCGGCTACGTTTTCCCCGGTGGTTTTATGCGCTGGCGCGAGAACCCGGAGCAGACCGCCGCGCGCGAAGGCAGCGAGGAGACCGGGCTGCAATTGGAGGTCAGTGAATTTATCGGGTTCAGCTCAACAGTATCCGAGCGCTTCACACGGATGAGCACGCTTACGCTTATCTTCCAGGCAAGAGTGGTTGGCGGCGAATTGAAGAGCAGCATCGAGGGCAAGGCCCGCTGGCGCACTCGCGGGGAACTGCCCTTTCTGCTGGACCCACAACATAAAGGTGTATTTGAGCATTTTCTGCACTCCCGCCGGGACAGGCTGGTGACCCAGCACGAAAAGCAGGCAGAGGGGAATTTAGAGGCGCGCTGATAACTATCCCTCATCACGCGGGTCCGCCGGCGCCAGCTGGTTTGCGATGACGTCCAGCGCCTGATAGAGCCAGCGCAGATGGGTCTACTCGGTATAACTAAGGAGTTACAGCTGCTCGAGGCTTATGCCAGGCAGCACCAAAGCCCGCGCTAACGGAGCGTGCGGCGCCCATAGGCCCGCACCGCCAGTGGGATGAAGATCACGAGGATGCCAGCGCACCATGCGAGCGCCTGCCAGATGGTCGCCGCGTCAGGCTGGTTAAGCAGCAGACCGCGTACCGCGTTGACGACCAGGGAGACCGGCTGGTGATTAGCAAAGGCTTTCAGCCAGGGGGGCATATTCGATGTTGGCACGAAGGCGCTGCTGGCGAAGGTCAAAGGAAAGAGCCAGATAAAACCTGCCGATTGCGCGGCCTCCACGCTGCTGACCGATAACCCGATTGTGGCGGAGATCCACGAGAAGGCGAAGCTGGTGAGCAGGAGCAGCCCCACCGCCGCCAGCCAGGAAAAGGCATTGCCCTCTGGTCGGAAGCCGACCAGCAGGCCAACTATCCACATAATGAACACGACAAACGTATTGCGTACCAGGTCGGAGATGGTGCGACCCGTGAGGACGGCTGATTTTGCCATTGGCAGCGAGCGGAAGCGATCGACCAGTCCACGCTGTAGATCATTGGCCAGGCCGATGCCGGTAGTGGTCGAACCGAAGATGACCGTCTGGGTGAAGATCCCCGCCATCAAGTAGTTGACATACGTTGTACCGCTGACCTGGATGGCACCGCCGAAGACGTAGCGGAAGAGCAGGACGAACATAATCGGCTGGATCGTCGCAAAGACCAGCTCTTCAGGGATGCGGGGGATCTGCAGTAGCTGGCGCTTCGTCAGAACGAGAGCATCGGTGATAGTCCAGTAGATGCGTGGACGCGCCAATGGCGTCAGTGTTCGCGCTGTATGCAGGTTGCGGTTCATCGTGTACTCCTTACCAGTGACTGAGTGTCCGCTGTGGCCGTGGGTTGTTCAGCTGGGGTAGCCGCGCGCCCGGTCAGTGCAAGGAAGACGTCATCCAGGGTTGGCCGGCGCAGCGCCAGGTCATCCAGGGGAATCTGTGCGCTGTCGAGATCACGCACAACCGCCGCAAGCTGTTGTGCTCCCTGGGTCACCGGCATGACGATGTGGCGATGCTCGGCGTTGACCTGGATCTCGCCCTGGCTGTAGGGCTGCAGCGCCTGTAACGCCGCATTTACATTGCCTCCAGGTCTGACTGTCAGCTCCAGCCGCTCACCGCCCACCTGGGCTTTCAGTTCGTCGGAGGTGCCCCTGGCGATTACACGTCCATGATCAACGACGGCGATCTGGTGGGCAAGCTGGTCGGCCTCCTCGAGGTACTGGGTGGTAAGTAGTACCGTCGTACCGTCGCTGACGAGGTTGCTGATGACCTCCCACATGGCGATGCGGCCGCGAGGATCAAGGCCGGTGGTCGGTTCGTCTAGGAAGAGGACCGGGGGTGAGATCACCAGGCTTGCAGCCAGGTCGAGACGGCGGCGCATGCCTCCCGAGTAGGTCTTGACGATGCGCCTGGATGCTTCGACTAGGTCAAAGCGTTCGAGTAGCTCTTTCGCTCGCTGGCGTGCGGCAGCGCCTGGCAGGTGATAGAGCCGCCCTACCATCTCCAGGTTTTCATAGCCGCTGAGGTATTCATCGACGGCCGCGTATTGCCCGGCCAGGCCAATACGCGCGCGCAGCGCGTCTGCCGACTTGACGACGTCGAGCCCGGCAACCTCCGCGTGCCCCGCGTCGGGGCGGATCAGGGTGGTCAAGATGCGCACAGCCGTTGTCTTGCCGGCGCCGTTCGGACCGAGAACGCCGAGCACGCTGCCCTCCTCGGCCGCCAGGTCGAGCCCTGCCAGGGCGTGCGTCTTCCCGTAATGTTTATGGAGACCTTCGGCCAGAATGGCCGCTTTGTTCGTCATTGTACACTTCCTTATACACAATGATGCCGCCGGCAGGACCCGGGTGGCTGCCAGCGGAACGAAAGTAAAGCTGTTGCGAGTGGTATTGACCGCTAAGCCATGGTATGTTACACTTTTTACGGACAATTGTCCATATGTTGTATTGTAGCGGACAATTGTCCAGTTGTCAAGAGGTGAGAGCAGTGGCCGAAGAAACGTGCCATTTCCCCTGGCCTGGTGGCCTGCCGAAGTTTTTTGTGCCGCGCGCGCGACCTGAGCGGCGGGACGCGGCGGAGCATCGCCAGCGCATCCTGGAGGTCGCGCGGCGCCTCTTTGCCGAGCAGGGGGTTGATGCCGTCAGTATGCATCAGATTGCTGTGGCTGCCGAGATCGGGCAGGGGACGCTGTATCGGCGTTACGCCCATAAAGGCGAGCTCTGCGCGGACCTGCTGCGCGAGCGCCATGAACATTTCGTGGAGGAGATTACAGCGCTATTTACTCCTGCTCAGACGGCGCCTGTCCTCGCGCAGTTAGAGGCTGTGCTGGTGCGCGCCGTCGCGTTTCTTGAAGAACAGGGCGCGCTGTTAGAGCCTGTGGCCTCGACGCATATGCGCGATGCTCTCTGTGAGACCTCTGCTCGCCATTTACCGCTGCAGCGGCTGCCTTTTTATCTCTGGCTGCACACGCTATTCGAGGGGCTGCTCGCGCAAGCCGTACAGCGGGGTGAGCTGGCTGCGCTGGATGTCTCTTATACGGCTGATGCCATCCTGGCCACCCTCCATCCTATGTGCTATCGTTTCCAGCGCCAGGAGCGCGGTTACTCGCCGGAACGTATCTTGCAGGGGCTGCGGCGCATCTACATCGACGGCGTGAAGACGGCAAGCGCCGACGAGGCGCCTCGCTAGCAGAAAAGCTGCGCTGAGGGGGAGTCCAGGTGGCCCGGCCCATGTTCTCCCCCTCAGCACTGTTGTTCTGTGCATGGCTGCGCCGGGCCCGGCGCAGTATCAGATGCGCATTGGCCAGGCTAGGTGTAGACCCCACCATTGATGCTGATCGCCTGAGCCGTCATGTAGTCTGCCTCCGAGACGATATAGCGCACGCAGGTAGCGATCTCTTCGGGCTGACCGAAGCGGCCCATAGGTATCTTACTGAGGATGCGCTCACGTACGTTATCCGGCACTGCCGCCAGCATGTCGGTTTCGGTGAAGCCGGGACAGACGGCATTGACGGTAATGCCGTGGCGCGAGACTTCAAGCGCGACCGATTTTGTAAAGCCGATGATGCCCGCCTTGGTTGTGGCATAGTTCGCCTGGCCCACATTGCCGCCCTGGGCGACAAACGAGCTGATATTGACGATCTTGCCTTTCTTGCGCTCTAACATAAAGGGGAGGACCTGTTTGGTACAGTTAAAAAGACTGTCGAGGTTAACGTGCAGCACCTCGCCCCAGTCCTCCTGGGTCATGTTTTTGAGGGTCTTGTCGCGTGTGATGCCGGCGTTGTTGACGAGAATATCGATCTGCCCGAAGCGCTGGATCGTCTGCTTGATCATCTCAGCCACCTGCTCGTAATCGGTGACATCCGCCTTCACGACCAGAGCCTGCGGCCCGAGCTCCTCGATCTCGCGCGCCAGCGCCTTAGCAGCATCGGAGCTCGTGACATAGTTTACCACGATGTTGGCCCCCGTCGCAGCTAATTCTCGAGCTATGGCGTAGCCAATGCCTCTTCCCGCTCCGGTGACAATCGCCGTTTGACCATCTAGCCTCTTACTCATTGCCGCTTCTCCTTATACATAACTAAAACATGTAGAATTCACCTGCAGCTATCGAGATAGAGTGAGGCGCATTTTTAGGTATACACCTTCATGAGCATAACATATTTGCAAACAATATGTAATCTTCTCACTGCGCTACTAAAGCTATTGCAGGTCGTTATACCTTTGTCCCCATGCTATGAAGATGATAGAATATGGTTTATGTGTCTGTCTGTCTGTCTGTCTGTGTGTCCGTCTATCTATCTGTCCGTCTATCTGTCTACCTACCTACCTACGCACAGCGCCCACCCTGCCCGGGCGTGTAATGGAGAGAAGTAGCGGCGCTGTAGAAAAATATGCCGCTAGGATGGGGCCAATTATGGCAGAAATACCAGAAGTTCGACTGAAGCTGAAGGAAGACGAGATCCCTGACCTTGATATCTACTGTGGTACCGCCACGCCGGGGCTGGCGAAGCATGTAGCTGAGCTGCTGAAGCGCCCGCTGGGGAGACGCGACCTCGATCATTTCGCCGATGGGGAAAGTCATGTCCGTATACAGGAAAGCGTGCGAGGACGAGATATCTACATTGTCCAATCCACCTGTTACCCGGTAAACGATCACCTCATGGAACTACTGATTATGATCGATGCGTTCCGGCGCGCCTCCGCCAGGCACATCACCGCGATACTTCCCTACTATGGATATGCGCGCCAGGAGAAGAAGTCTTCTGGTCGCGAGCCGATTACGGCGAAACTGGTGGCCAACTTGCTGACAACGGCGGGAGCGAATCGCGTGGTGACCATCGATCTGCATTCGCCCGCGATTCAAGGCTTCTTTGACATCGAAATGATCCACCTGACGGCTATTCCGCTGCTCGCCGATCACCTACGTACACATATCGATTTACGCAATGCTGTACTGGTTACACCGGACACGGGACGGGTAAAAGTTTCGGAGAAGTACGCCAACCTGCTGAATTTGCCGCTGGTAGTGATGCATAAAAGGCGCAGCGGCGAGCGTGGAGAGGGAGTTGAGGTTGGTTCAATCGTTGGCTCGGTAGAGGAGAAACGCCCGATCATAGTTGACGATATCATCGCGACGGGCGGCACAATCTCTACCTGCGCTAAGGCCCTCCTCGACGTCGGAGCGCTGCCGGACATGACGGTTGTCGCAATGCATGGCGCGTTCAGCCCCCCGGCGGAACAATTTTTGGCCATTCCTGAGATTACGCAGATCGTCATCACCGACACAATCCCTCTACGCAAGTCGCCGCTGGCGCATAAGACGGTGGTTATCTCTGTCGCACATCTATTGGCCGAGGCTATCTTACGCCTGCATGAGGGCCGTTCGATCAGCGCTCTCTTCCGCAGCGGCCAGGAAGAGTTCCCCGTCTGACTGAGTGACTACTCCCCATGGCTAAAGCCAAGGGGCTTCTAGGGACAAGCCCAGGCTGTGTAGTCCCACAGCACAAATGTTTCGTGCGGCATTCAGATCACGATCAATCGAAAGGAGGCAGCAAGGACAGTGATAGACACGCTCGCTAAGGGGCATGTATTGTCGATGGTGGCACCTGCTGCAATCTTGCGAGGTATAGGCGGGGGCGACAGCAATGTACTTCCTGCCAGCTTCTTCCGCTTTGCAGGACAATTTACTGAAGAACTCCGACCACGAGGCATCTGCAATACTCTTAGCCAGACAATGGTTATGGATCATGCGGTTCACCTGCAAGTCTTCCACGCAGATGACACCGAAACGGTCAACAATACGACGGCTTTCCTGATGAGTGAAGTTGTCTCGTCGGAAGGCAATACGTTCATGCACACGGGCTACAGCCTTACGGTGTTTCCGTCTCTCAGGCGTCCCTTTGGCAAGTTTGCTCTGCTTCCGTTGAACACGGGCAAGAGCCTTTTCTTCCTTACGGAAAAAGCGCGGGTTCTCAATCTCGCTCCCATCAGACAGAGAGGCAAATGTCTTGAGACCTATATCAATACCAACTGGTTCAGCACACGCTGGCAGGCGCTCCGGTTCAACCTCGCAAGAGAAGGAGACATACCACTTGCCAGTAGAGGAGCGGCGAATAGTGCATGTCTTCAGCTTCCCTCTGACGGGCCGATGATAGGCCATTTTCACACTACCTATCTTGGAGAGGCATACCCGCTCATCATGGGTGATGCTGAAGCCAGATTGCGGGAACGTGAACGAGTCGTAGCGGTGAGCACCCCGGAAACGGGGAAAGCCCGGCTTCTCTCCTGCTTTACAGCGTCGGAAGAAGGCTTTAAATGCGAGGTCGATACGCACAGCCACATTTTGAAGAACTTGCGAGTGAACCGTATCAAGAGAAGGGCGTTCTTGCTTCAGTATCGGAAAAGTAGCTTGTTGCTGATAGAGAGACAGGCCGTTGCCAGGCTGCTCATAGGTGGACTTGCGTTTTTCAAGCAGGTGATTATACAGCCAACGGCACTCTTCAAGTGTCTCGTTGAGCCTGGTGACTTGTTTCTTCGTTGGAAAAATCCTGTACTGAAACATTTTACGCATATTGTCATTGTAGCACAAACACAGCAAAGGGTCAAGCGGGAGACCGCTCACACCCCTGCGCCAAACAAGGAACGCGCCTGATATCCCCCTGCTTGAAAGCCTGTCTTTTACCCACATTTTACAATTCGTTTTTGTGAAATGGCCTCGGAGGCTTGATGCCATCGTTGACCGTTTCAAGAACTCATCTATGGAGATCGGCTTATCAAGCCTCCCCTAAAAGATGTGGGTAAGAATCGGCTTGAAAGCAGGGGCTTTACGGCGCCATGTGGGAAGGCGAAACTGACGAAGTGGGATTGCGGCAGGTATAATGAAAACAGCCCCATTGGGGGAGCGGGTATCGAGAATTACTATTGTGCTGAAAAAAGGAGTAAATTTATGGCAGTTCGCACAGCAGATGCCGGATGGCAGGGCAACCTTCAACAGGGTCAGGGCCATGTACGCCTGGGTAGTGGCTTATTTGAGGGAAACTATTCATTTCGTTCACGTATGGGCGATGGTGCCAATGGCACAAATCCCGAAGAGCTGATCGGAGCCGCTCATGCAGCCTGCTACTCTATGGCCCTGGCGGCGAGTCTCGCGGCCGCCGGCTTCGCGCCGACGCGCGTCCACACAAGCGCGCGCGTGAATTTCCACCCTATTGAAGGCGGCTTTGAGATCAAACCCATTGACCTCGAAACCGAGGCCGTCGTACCAGGGCTTGATGAGCAGACATTCCAGCGTATAGCTCGGGAGGCCAAGGTCAATTGCCCCGTGTCCAAGGCGCTCGCGTCGACTCCCATCAACTTAAAAGCGACCCTGAGCAATTAACCCGGGCGGCCGCCGGGATGAGGGAGAGCGTTGGGAAGCTGCGCGTCCTCCCTTGCCCGCCCCACCTTACCACCGAGCGCAGGCACGTAGCAAGAAGGCCCTGCATATCGATGCCCTGACCGTGGTTCGTAGCTTGCATTTGCTGACCATCTGTCGTCTCGCAGTGCGTCTAGCCCGTTGGCGCTGTCCGCCCCCCTTGCGAGGCTCGATCCCGCAGGCGCTCCGCGGACCTGTAGCGACGAGTCGTTTATTGCTCCTGGCTCTGTTGCGAACGCTGTGGCGGCTCTCGTAAAGGACCTGCACGACTGGCTGCAGGACTGGCCGGCCTTAGCCCTGGCGTGTGGGCTGCCCCTCTCCCGAGAGGGATGCCCGCGTATTCCCAGCCCGCCACAACAATCGCGGGCCTAGCTCTGCTGGATTATCTGGTGCACGGCTGTCACGACGAGATTGGCGGGTATCGCGAAACCGACGCCGTTGGCGGGTGTGTTGGATTTGTATTGACCGCCGTCAAGGTTGGGATGCCGATGAGCTGTCCTTGCAAATTGATCAGGGCGCCGCCGCTATTGCCCGGGTTAATCGAGGCGTCCGTCTGTATGGCGTTGGAGATGGTTGTGCCGTTTGACTCCGTCACGCTGCGATTTAAGGCACTCACAATGCCCCTGGTCGCCGTCTCAGTAATCCCGAGTGGGTTGCCGATGGCCAGGACCTCCTGACCCACAACGAGCCTGGATGAGTCTCCGAGCTGGGCCACCGTCATATGCGCGAAAGGCGCGATGCGCACGACGGCCAGGTCGGCGGCTGGATCGTTGCCAATCAGCTGCGCGGTCTCCGTGGCTCCATTATTCAGAACGGCAGCGATGGTCTGCGCGCCACTGATCACATGATTATTGGTCACGATGTCACCACGCGCATCAATAATGACCCCTGAGCCGATCTGCTGCCCCTGGGCCGTCGTCACATTGAGCTCTACGACGGAGGGCTCAACCTTCGCGATCGCGACCTCTTGTTGCGTAGTAGGCTGCACTGCGCTGGATGATGTTGTTGCCGTACTTGTGCTGGCGCTCGTACCACCGCTATTGCCCGCGAACTGCCAGCCGGCGAATAGTCCTACACCAAAGATGATGACGAGCATCAGCGCCAGGAGCAAGATCGCTCCCGCACGTCCAGAGCGCTTGCGAGGTTTCTGTGGAGGTGTCGGCGGTGCCAGTGGCCCCGTGGGGAATCTGGGCGGCCTGGAGGCGTCGGAGACGCCCTGCTCCGGCCAGCCAGGTGCGGCCGGTCGCTGATCTAAAACCCCTACTGGTGCGGGCGCAGAGTATTGAGCCTCTGGTGAATAAGGTCTATAGTAATTATTCTCTCCCTGAAACATTTTCATTGCCCTTTGCTTTGCTCTATATGCTTTAACAAACCCTTGTGAAAGTTGCTTTGTTGTCTATACATAAGATAACCCAGGATGATCAAAAAAAATGCCCGGAAATGTAAAATTACTGTAAGGGTTATTCAGGATGTGAGGCGCTGGAGCGGGGCCAGAGCCGCGTACGTCTCTTTATAGCGAGCGAACCCCTCTGCATATATGGCGCGTGTAGGGTCATCGGGCTCCACTGTTGTTCCGGCATGCATCATAACCTTTCCCGCTTCGTTGGCGTTAGGGTTGAAGCGCGGGATCGACGGCCTGTGGGTTGTCGATGACCGTGAGCTGGCCCTGCCAGTAAAGAACAATATAATAGCATAGGCTGAGAGATCGGCATAGCCTCAGCCAGCCGGGTGACTGTTCACAAAGTGGTAAAACTGGGGTAAACTAAGGGGAAGAAAAAGGGAGGGAAAAAAGCCATGCGTTTGCACTTGCTGTTGTCAAAAGTGAACCCCAAAGAGATCTCCGAACCATCAGAATGTGGATATGCAGGGTGTGGAAGTAAGCGATTACACCTCCATCAGCCAGTGAAGAAAGCGCTCAGAGACACAAGACATCAGCAAGTTGAAGCGTATCGGTACCGCTGTCTCAAATGTGGGCGGACGTTTCGGGTGTATCCAAAGGGGGTGAGTCAGGCACACACCTCAGATCGGGTCAAGGGGCTGGCGGTGATGTTGTACCTGTTGGGACTCAGCTATGGAGCCGTCTCGTTAGCGTTGGAAAGTCTAGGAGTGCCACTCTCGAAAACGGAAGTCTACAACACGGTGCAAGCCGCCGCCCGACGCATTCCGGGAATGAAACGGGAGCAGGTCTTTGGCGCTGTGAAAACCAAAGCGGTGGGAGGAGATCTGACCAGCGTGAAGTGTGCAGGCCAGTGGTTGCACCTGGGACTCTCAGTCGATGCGATTGCTGGGCTGGTCTTGACCATCGATGAGCTGAAGGCGGAAGATACCAAGGCCCTCAAAGAGTGGATGGAGCCCATTGCCACGAGTGTGGGAGCACAGGTCCTGGTCAGCGATGATGCCGATGGCTTCAAAACGGTGGCCGATGAGCTGGGACTGGTGCACCAAGTCTGTAAAAGCCATGTCAAGCGCAATACCGAGGAGCTCATTGAGGAGTGGCGTCCGCAGGTCGCCCAAGATGCGGATGGCTCCCTCTTGGCCTGCGGAGTCACCCCTGCCCAAGCAGAGGCCGATCTCTTGCGGCTCGGCCAACTCATCGTGAGCCGCCAGCCCAAAGAGGTCACCGAGCTGGAACAGATGCACCGGCGCTATTTGCAATCCGCCCCTCCATCTAAAGGAGGACGAGCGTCACTGGCCTATCGCTTACGTCTCTTGTTTCTGGACCGGTGGAACCTCTGGAACCGCCTCACGCGCTATCGCACATGGAATGAGAGTCATGAGGACCAGGAGCACTTCGATGGCACCAATAATGCCTGCGAACGGGCGATTGGGTGGTGGATCAAAGAACGCTATCGTACGATGCGTGGCTATAAAGTTCCTGCTAACGCTCTGCGTGTCAGTCGTCTGCTGGCTTGGTGTGGCAACTTCCTTACCACGGGCGGAGCCAACCTGGCAAGCCTGATCGAATAGCTCCACTGCTCGCAAGGGATGGCTACTTCTTTTCCCTTCTCTTCCCTCTTCTACCAATCTTTGAACAGTCACCCAGCCGGCGCGCGTAATTCACGGCAGAGTGCCACCGCATTCAAGGCAGAAGCGGGTGCCCTCAAGCCCTGGCAGCAGCGTATTGCAATGCGGACACAACCTCCCCAGGGGGGTTCCACAATACATACAGTGTTTCCAGCCCGGCTGAGTTGTCCGCCTGCAGGAAGGACAGGGTCTGCTCAGGGTGAGGAGATTGTCTTCCAGCACGACGCGCTGCTCAAAACGAGCGGGGTGCAGGAGAGCTTGATCGAGGCTGGTGGGGTGTTCTGTAGCCGCGATCACGACCATTGAGGGATGGTTGTTGCGGCAGTCCATCTCGATCAGCAACTGCTTGAGCCACTGCTGGCGCTCTACATCTGCGCTCAGCTGATCTATGGCATCAATATCGTCGAGCAGGAGGACACAGGGCGCGGCCTTTTTTGCCTGGTCGAAAATATACCTGATCATGCGTCGACCTCGCTGGACATTGCTCCCTTGCGCCAGAATGCTACGCTCCTCCTCTGCCAGGTCAAAATCCTCAAACTGCATAGCGCCGCTCTCCATCTCCGCGAGCATGCCAACGAGCGCAGAAATTGAGAGAAAGAGCAGGGGAACTACTGCCTCACCCGCTACAGCTTGCACGAGCATGCTCCGATGCCTGCGCTGGCTGCCGACAAGCACCATTCCACAGAGATAGTTTTTCTCCTGGCGGCGCGTCTGGCGTGGTATCCTGAGAAAATCAACGGCTTCTTGCAATGACCGCTTCGCGTCGTCATCTCCTGTGATATCCGCAAAAAGGAGCGTCGGGCGCTCGAACCCTCTCAGAATTTGGCGGGATCTCCCGCTGCTGAAGCTGACCAGGCTCTGCTCTCGCACCCTACCATGGATCAGCTGGTCCATAGAACAGGTATAGTCCTGTGCTGTATCCTCGATGACGGGTGTGGGAATTATCCCCTCGGCCGGCAATAGGAGCGCAAGCAGTGGCTGCGTTCGCGGGTGACGCAGCGTTCCCAGGAGCAGGTGCCGTGGCTGCACCACCGCGGAGCGCACATAGGTTGCAAAGGTAATGGCCCAATCTATGCAGAGTTGAGCATCTTCGGACAGAGGGAGGTCTGGATTGAACTGCTGCTCGCTTTCAGACTCACGCGGCATGTTGAATACTTCGATCGCCTGTGCACGCATCTCCTGCAAGTTGATGCCTAAATGGCTTAATGTTCTCCTTACTCCTTCATGGCCCTGCAAAAGGACTCCAAACAGCAGTAGCTCTGGAGATATCTCTGCGCTTTTCAAGCGCGCCGCCTCTTGCTGCGCGAGGTGCAAGACGGCCTGTGTCGGAGGCGCAAGGTGGTCACGCGCTCGCGTCCGGGTCTCGGGGATAACAGCGGTCATGGTCTGCTCCTTCGCTTGACGTGTCTCTAACATTCTTCTGGCACTGGTTACTAGCAGGCAATCTCTGCTAGAGCTAAGAGCGATCCTTGCTGAAGGTTCATAACATCAATGGCTAACACACATTATACAGCAAACGTGACAGGGGCCTATCTATCAAGCTCAAAGCAGGGATTTCCTCATCTGCGTTGAGCTGTTGAGAAGCACTTGTCCTTCTTTCTGCCGCAGGATATAATGATCCGGAACAAGCTGTTGGGAAACACGAGGGAATTGAGCAAGAAACGATGCCGAAAGCTGCACAGTATATTCTCCTCTAGTCCTCTGAACAGCACACCTACGTCCTCTATGAACAAGATCAGGGATATCAAGCTCTTCTGCAAGGAGAGGAAGAACGGTGGTTTGGATGGCTTGCGACCCACACCTCGTTTTCCTTCCAGGGCAAACACGGGATGCCATCTCGATTATTGTGTAACGATGTGCAGCGAGAAGGCATTAAACCCAGTACAGACCTAGCTTCCTGACTTTTCTGAAATGCGCCATTACACAAAATCTGGTATGGCATCGTTTTGAGCAGCAGCCACCGATTCTTGTGCGGAGGTTTTCTTTTGCAAAGCACATCAACTCGTATTGCGGCGGCGAAGAACTCACCCTCGCTGTTGCACAATGTAGCTGCCATTACGCTCGTGCTTCTGGCCTCCAATTTCTCGTTGGGATGATTGTTAACCTCTACGTTCAGATTCCCTCTCTCCATCCAGGAGCGGGATCTCCAGACTATTTTCTGGGAGTGGTACAGGGGGTGGGCTGGGCCCTGGCACATAGTACGCTGGCTTTACTGGTGCATAGTCACTCACTGAGGAGAAGCGATGTACGAGCTGATTATCCTCTCCCTGTTGATGCGCTGGCCCATGCACGGCTACCTGATCGTAAAGGTGACCAATGATCAGATCGGCCCTTGGGCTAAAATCAGCAGCGGGACCCTGTCTACCATGCTGGGCAGGCTGGAGCAGGCGGGACTCATCGCCGCCTCAAGGCAGGAGCATGCAGCGCGAGGAGATCGCCGCTCGCGGACCTTTATGATCACCGCGCAGGGGCGCAGGCGCTTTCACGAGTTGATGATGGATACCACCTCCAACCTGGGTGACTACCAGAAGATCTTTTATTTTAAGATGGGGTATCTCGACCTGGTGCGCCCCGCTGAGCGCCTGTTGTTGATGAACCACTACGTCAACTACTGTCAGGCCATCGTCCTGCATACCCGCAGCGAGATGGAGGCCCTCGTGCACGAACTCGCCAAGCATTCTTCTCCCGCCTACCTGGAAAATCTGCTGCGGGTTATGCGGCATGTTGAAGAACAATGGCAGGCGGAATGCGGCTGGGCCAAAGCTATGCGCGACGGGGTGCTGGAGCAGCTGGAAATAGCACCCTCCGCGCCTCGCCCGCAAGAGGATGCATGAGTGGATACATTTTTTTACTTTTTTCGGAGTTAGTGCGGAATATTTCGGAGTTTTCAAAGAGCTTTTTGACCATCTCATGCTCATTTGGAGGAGGCGCGGAGGAACATTTAGCTAAGCAGGTAAGGCTCTTTTTCAGGTGTGACTATCAACGGCGCTTACTCGTCTTCATATTAAGACGCGCCCGTTGAAATGGGGCATTTCACTTGCAGGTTGCGATACATTCAGCATCAAGTCTAATACCCATAGTCGTTCAGCTATTCCCTATTATCTCATGAACACAAGGAAACAGTATTTCTAACAGGAAAGCAATGCTTATGCCATTCACTTTGCAAAGATTTAACATGCTCGGTCACTATGCAATTGCTAATGTTCTTTTCCCGTCAGCGCGGAGTATCCGGGGCATAGTCCTGGATGAAGTGGAGGGGTAGGGTAGAGGAGGTCTTTATGCAACCAGATGAGAAGCCAAAAGTACCCGCAAAATTGCCGCCTAATAGCCGCGCGGCCGCCGCGCAGCGCCTGGATGAGCGACCGCTTCCCGCGGCCCGCGGTTACTATTATGAGGTTCTCCATCGTCAGCTCCATCCTAAGGGCTGGCGCATGCGGCGTCACTTGAAGCACAAACATTTACATAACACGATCCAGCACGTTGTTGAGACTGATCGCAGGTGGACGCGCTGGTCGCTTCTGCCGGTGGCTTTCACTCTGCTCGCGCTCGTGGTCGTGGCGGGCAGCCTGTACATTGGTTACAGTGCCATTGCCACATCGGTAAACCGGCGCTACCAGGGAGATATCGTCAGGCTAACCGATATTCTCCCCAGGGATAGCCTGCGGATGTACGATGAACACAGGACCATGATCTATGAAGCTTTTGACGAGGGGCTGCAGACGTCCGAGCCTTTGAACAGGATCTCGCCCAATCTTGTCCACGCCGAGATCGCCATCGAAGACCAGTATTTCTGGACAAACCCTGGCTATGACATCACGGGTATTGTGCGTGCCGCCCTCTCAGATCTGACAAACGGGCACGTCGTGGCAGGAGGCAGCACAATCACACAGCAACTCATCAAAAACGTTATCGTCGGCAACCAGGATTCCATTGGCCGCAAGCTCGAGGAGATAATCCTGTCTCCCGAGGCTACGCGTTACTATACCAAGCAGCAGATCATGGATATGTATCTCAATACGACGTACTATGGGAATCAGGCCTACGGTGCTGAGGCCGCCGCGTTCGTCTATTTTGGCATGCAGGACACGCCCGCGAAGACGGCCGCCGCGCGACTTGATATCGCGCAGGCAGCTATGCTCGCCGGGATCCCCCAGAATCCGACGCTGTACAATCCCTTTGCGCACCCGCAGGCGACCTTTAATCGCATGAAGGCTGTGCTCAATCAGCTGCACTTGCAGGGCTACATCACGGTCGCGCAGGAGCATCAGGCCATCAGCGAGGCGCAGGGCCCGCATTTCTTGCGGCCGGGAAGCATAAATAACACGCTTGCGCCTCATTTTGTGGCATATGCCCTTAATGAGCTCGCAGGTAGCATGCACCTCAAGCCGGCCGGCCTTTCACGTTCGGGCCTGGTTGTCTCTACCACGCTCGATCTGCCCCTGCAAAACAAGATTCTCAAGGTTGCCCAGGAAAATGTGCATGCGCTGTCGGCGAGTAACAATCTCACCGACGCCGCCGAGGTGCTGATTGATTTTCATAACGGCGCGCTGCGTGTCCTACTCGGCAATATCGACCCCACCAATCCACAGTTTGGACAGTTCGACGTGGCGACGCAGGGATATCGTCAACCGGGCTCGGCTTTTAAGCCCTTTGTCTACGCGACGGCCTTCGAGCAGGGGCTCAGTCCCGGTATGCCGGTGCTGGATGCTCCCACGAGCTTTCCCCTCTGCTGCGGCCTGGCACCCTATACGCCGCATAACTATGATATGAGTTATCATGGCATGATCACAATCCGTGCCGCGCTGCAAAACTCGTTCAACATACCCGCCGTCAAGGTGCTGTATAAGGCGGGCGTTGATAGCTCGCTGCACACCGCCCAGTCCATGGGGATCACCAGCTACCAGGGGACTCCTAACTACACAATGGTGCTGGGTACGCTCGGCGTTCACCTGCTCGACATGACCTCGGCTTATGGCGTCTTTGCCAATGGTGGTGTGCGCGTGCCGCCCCACGCCATCGCTAGCGTACGCGATACGCAGGGAGACGTAGTCTATCGCTTCAACACCGCCGGCCAGCGCGTCCTGAGCCCACAGGTGTCATACCTCATGACCAATGTGCTGAGCGATAACAGAGCGCGAACGTACGAATTTGGGGCGTGCAGCTCCCTGTACCTGTACAGCAATTCACAGTCACAGTGCTATGCGGGCAATCCCGGAAGCGTCTATCCATCGGCGGTCAAAACGGGGACATCGCAGAACTTTGTGGACAACTGGACCGTTGGCTACACCAACGACTATGTCATGGGCGTTTGGGCGGGCAATAACAATAATACACCTATGATCAACGTGATCGGTGTAACCGGGGCCGGCCCCATCTGGCACGGGGGCATGTTGCTGGCCGAACAGGGCCGCTCCCCCACGAATTTCAGCGTTCCGCAGGGAGTGTTGCAGCGTACCGTCACCTACCCCGAGGGGCTCACCTCCACCGATTGGTATGTCACGGACCTGCCCGTGATTGATTGGGGACTGGGATGGCGCGGCCTGCCCTGAGCGGGCTCAAGAGAAATCGGACTCCTTGCACGCCTGGAAGCTTGTGCCTGAATTATGGATAACTATGCACTACGAAGGCCATGGTGAAGAGATGAGGTAAAGAGTAGAGATATCTACAGGAATATTTTGCTATATATAGGTACAGGAGCGTATGGAATGATACTCAGGTACGTAGAATACATGTAGCTGATGGCTCCTCACGTGGAGAAATAGCAGCGAGACAGGAGACGAAGTCCTGGCCGCCTGCGCCATCCGTGTATCATTACCTTCGTACGTAATGGGGAGTCTAAATCGCCTTAAATGCTGAACAAGGGAGATTCCTGATCCCTGGAAAGAGAGAGGATTTCCAACAATGATCGCTGCAATTGCCCTGGTGACCGCACTGGCTGGCATCGCCCTCACCTGTATTTTCTCCTCCCCGCGTACCAGGAGGGCGCGCGAGTATTTCTGGCGCCCTGGCACGTCTGTGATATGGGCGGGCATGAGCCTGCTGCTTGTGCTCCTTACCGCATGCGGTAATGGTGGTACATCAACATCTACCGTGCAGGTCACGCCGACTGTGACACCACTGCAGCTTCCCCAGCAAAAGACGACGCCGACCGCAACAGCTATCGCTGCTGCTCGCAGCAGCGATTGGACCACGTATCATCGAGATAGGCAGCGGACGGGATATATCGCGAGCACCCCCGATCCGCAGAGCCTGAGCAAAACCTGGCAGAAATCACTTGACGGAGCTGTATACGCGGAGCCGCTGGTGGTCGGCAAGCATGTCATCGTTGCCACAGAAGGAGACTCACTGTACGCGCTCGATCCCAACACAGGGAGCGTGCAGTGGCGTACCAATGTGGGCACACCCGTGCCGCAATCCTCGCTCCCCTGCGGCGATATTGATCCGCTGGGCATTACGGGCACACCCGTGTACGACCCGGCAACAGGCCTGGTTTTCGCCGTCGCGGAGGTCAGTGGTCCTGTCCATGTTCTGGTCGGCCTGGATGTCAATAGCGGGCAGGTGAAGGTGCGCCGTGTGGTCGACACCGCTGGCATGGATGCGCGGGCCTATCAGCAGCGCGGCGCGCTCACCCTGGCCCATGGCATGGTTTATATCACGTATGGAGGCCTGGCGGGTGATTGTTCCGATTATATCGGCCGTGTTGTTGCTTCACAGAGCGATGGCCGGGGAGCGCTGCTTGTCTATACAGTGCCGACGCCGCGTGAAGGGGGGATCTGGCAACCGGCAGGAGCAAGCGTAGATAAAGCTGGCAATCTCTATGTCGCGGTCGGCAACGGCGCGATCACCCAGGGACAATGGGATCACAGCGACTCGATTCTCAAGCTTTCGCCCGCGCTACAGCTGGAAGACGCCTTCGCGCCTACCGGCTGGCCGAATGAAAACGCCAATGACGAAGACCTGGGATCACAGGGGCCGGTGCTTTTGCCTGGGAATTTCATCTTCACGGCGGGCAAATCCGGCAAGGGTTATATCTTGCATGCGAATGCACTCGGTGGCGTAGGCGGCCAGGTCGATATGCAGGACGTGTGTACCTCTTTTGGAGGCGCGGCCACAGTCGGCTCAACGATTTTTGTACCCTGCACGAGTGGTGTGTGCCAGGTCAGCGTTGATGTCAGCGGGCGCATGCACCAGGGCTGGCACGCCGCGGGCATCAACGGTTCACCGGTCGTCGGCGGCCATACCGTCTATAGCCTCGCGAACGGGATGATCTATGCGCTCAATATGAACAGCGGGCAGGTGGTCGCCTCACTCAACGTGGGGCAGGCCAATCGCTTTGCGACCCCCAGCATTTCAGGGGCCAGCATCTTCGTAGGCACGTTAGCCGGCATCACTGCCATTAAGATCGCGTAGCCTTTGTGCTGTGGGAGCGCGCAGCTCTGATGACCGCGCGCTCCCATCTATTTAAGGATTCACCCCCTGGCTCTTCTGGATAAACAGGCCCATGTCGTATGCTCCAGTGGTGCTGCCTATGGAGGTGCGGTACCACCACCAGTTCCAGATGTGCTGGACTGCCAGGCTCAGGTTGAAGGAGGCATTGGGTGGTGGGCTATCACCGTAGCTCAACCATATTCCCAGTCCAACGCCGGTATCAACTGACTGTTGCTGGCTGGTGCAGCTGCTCGCGCTGCTGGCCACACAGGGAGCCGGTTTGTAGCCTTCATCCCACCATGTGCGCATTTTATAGACCTGGTACAGGTATCCACCATTGTTGCCGCCGTACCTGGCCTCGGCCGTATACAGGTTATCTCCGCCGGCAATTACGACGGGGTAGTTTTGCGCTGTGTCTTTGCAGCCGGTGGGATAGTTGAAGCAGATGTTGGTATAATCGCGCACATACCAGGCAAAAGGCCAGGTTGCATCATTCATGATGCCGATTGGGAGGAGATGCCTGCCATGGTAGAGCTTCTGATCGAGGGTATCGATCTTTGCCATTACCGTATTGACATCGCTGGTCGTCTGGACATAGACCATCATCTCGTGCGGGCCATCCGCTGCATGGACATAGGATACCTCGTACATATTATGCAGTGTTGGCAGAAGTAACACCACCGCCAGCACCACACCTGCGGCCGCCAGCGCGATGGAACCCGCGCCCGATCTGCGTGCCGTCGCTGGCATGGCGCTGCTGGCTGCCGGTACAGGCTCCTCTGGCCCGACCTGAGCGGCAGCCGCCTGCCTGTGCTGCCTGAACAGGTTGAGGAGGGCGACGACGCAAGGCTCCAGCCCGATGCCCGCCAGCAGCAGCATGGGCATGGTCATAAAGATCATCAGCCAGGGCATTTTCTCGCCCGCCCAGGAGTAGAGGAAGAAGTTTCCAACGAACCAGTAGGCCAGGAAGAGGCGGAAGCGTGTTGGTTGCGCAAGGCACCGCACCAGTCCGATCAATCCAAAGATCAGGCCAACCTGCTCGTAGAGGGGGATCAACACCAGGTAGTAATACCATGGCTGGCCGCCGCGCTGCACTTGCTGTTGCTGGATCCAGTAGTAGAGCCCCTGCCAGATGCCGTCCCCAATGCCTCCCTTGATGTTCGTAAAAAGCGCTGTGAAGAGCAGCAGAAAAATGCTCCAGGCGAGCAAGAGGGCAAAGAACCAGTGCGTCCATTGCAGCGTGAAAATGCTGTCAAGCATGCGCTGTGACCGCGGATCAATCTTTGCCGCGAGCCCACGCCTGCCAGGAGGAGGTAGTTTCCCCAGCCGTTCACGCCATAAGATCGTCAGGACAAAAATTCCCAGGGCAATGCCCAGCCATGGCACAATGATGACAGTGATGCTCTTCAGATTCTGGACAAAAAGATTGGCGGCCGGCTGCGTACGCGGGTTATTGGCGTAGAGAGATATAGAGTTGATCAGACCGAGCCCGACCTTTGCTGCAATGCCGGTCAGGATAACATACACCAGCAAGAGCAGCGGAGCCGCGGAACGCGGCATATACCACGCTCTTTCTCTGGCGGAAACTTCAGAGCGCAGTCGCCAGCGGAGTCCCAGTTCCCAGGCCAGCAATCCACCCAGGAAGGCGCCAAAGACAGCAATTGTCAGAAAGGTTGCCTCTGATGTGGCATAAGAGAGCGCAAATGCCGCCGCCGCAAGCATAAGCCAGCTCATCTTACGCTCCTGCACGTAGCGAACAACTCCAATGACCAGCAGCAGGGTAAAGCAGGCCATGTAGATGTCCTCGCGAGCGAAGCGGGAGAAGTAGACCATGCTGGGCGAGACCGCCAGGAAGAGGCTCGCCAGCCACGCTCCCCACTTGCCGAGGTAATCACGTAAGAAGTAGGGCAGACCAACGATGACGGTGCCGAGCACAGCGGCTGGGATGCGAACGGTTGTCGTGTTGATGCCGTGGTCGGGCGCCCCCAACCAGTTGGAGATCTGATAGGTGATGGCGATGATATGAAACTGAAACGGTCCATGCAGGAGCGGATCATAGGTGTAACAGCTGGGTTGCGGGGCAAGGCAGCCAATCCAGTTGTCGAGGTTATGCAGCATGAGCTGCCACGAGAAGTAGGCATGAAGGCTTTCATCATGATGCAGGGGTTTATCTCCCAGCCCCCAGAAGCGTAAGAGCGCTCCCAGCAGGATCACCCCCCAGAACGGTGCCCAGTTGAGCACCTGTTGACGCGTGGGTGGCGTGAAGCTGCGTCTTTGCGGCTGATCAAGCGCAAGCTCTGCGTAAGAGGAGGCATGCTCGTAACTCCCAGCAGCCTGCGCGGGCGCCTCGATTAGCCCTGGGCTGGACATTCACCACTGCATCGCCGTCTGCTTCCACACAATGATCGTTCTGGTAACCTGCCGCGTCAGCCTGTTGCTTATCCGCAAGAGCATGCTCTGCCGACAAAAGAGGAGGCGAGTCCTCTAACGGTCCAGTATCATAACTTTTCAAAGCATTCCTGCCCTTCACAAAAAATCAATGCTAACAGGCGCGCCTGTTAGCATACTCGCGCCTGAAGGCCCCTGCCCATCTAGGCAAAGGGATGAAAGGCGCGCTGCCCGCAGGCGGTCCTTTCGTTTCCGGTTTTGTTCTCGTGCAAAAGAAGATATGAGTAGTTCTATTGCACGTTTCAAATCTAATCGCGTTTCGACGGGTTCCACAGCGCAGGACTGTGGGTAAAAACACGACCGTCTTTGTCAGCCGTGCCAACCGATACAGGAAGTTGGTTTTTGAGCATTGCTCGCTCCTGTGGTTGAAACGAACGACGGTGTGGGACGACACACCAGCGTCAATCCAGAAGCCCCCAGTTCGGAGCTGTGGGGAGTCGTCACCTTACCCCGTATACTACCATCTACTCTCTATTATGCATACCCCATGCGATCTCCCACGCCCACGCCTGCGCGCAGCTCAGTCAGCTCAACTCAACTCAAGAGTGCCTGGCCTCAACGCGTCGGACAGAGCGCCAGGCGAGGGGAATGGTCAGACCCGCTAGAATGGCTTTGATGATGCCGCCGAATATGAAGATGACGAAGCCTTCATAGATGGCGGTCGGACCAGGATATGCCGGTGGCGACCTTCAGCCATGGGACCCCGATGCCGTAGATGATCAGCTGGCCAATGGCAAAGGTCAGGATAGCTAGCAGGGGCCTGCGATCAGCGCCGTGCTCAGCGAGGGTTCCGATCGCCCACGCTGCGATCGGGAAGGCGACGAGATAGCCTCCGGTGGCTCCCAGGATGACATGCCAGCCCTGCGCACCGCCGGCATAGACGGGGAGGAAGAGGCCAAGCAAGATATAGAGCAACTGTGAGCTGGCGCCCCGGCGCGCGCCGAGTGCTGCACCTGCGACCACCACCGCCAGCGTCTGGCCTGTGATCGGTACCGGGGAGGGCGGTATGTAGATAGAGACCTGGGCAGCGAGCACAGTGAGTAGCGCTCCCATGATGATCAGGGCGGCGTCGCGGATACGCGCGCCTGGAATGGCATCGCCCAGGACGAGCAGTTGGCCGGACTGCTTGCTTACAGTGGTAGAGGGCATCTTCTCTCACTCCTTATTGTATGTAACTTACTGCGAATTATGACGGATGATGAGCTGTTCTGGCTACATCAGACCAGATCATAGCATACTTGTAGCGCTATGCAAATACCGGGCCATCCAGGTCAGGTCACATAAATCGAGCCAGGATGCCCGTCTGCCACTAAAAGGCCGGCGATAAAATGCAGCGCGGGTTTTGTTGTAGGTAGGTAGAAAAGAGAAACATTACTGCATGCTCACTCGTTGCTAGATAGCGTAAAGGATAACGATCATGGCACTTCCACTTTCTGTACTTGATCTTTCGCCGGTAGACGCCAATTCGGGCAATGCGCAGGTATTGCAGAACACGCTTGCGCTGGCGCGTCTGGCAGATCGACTGGGGTATACTCGTTACTGGTTAGCTGAACATCTTAATATGGGCATGCTGGCAAGTTCGACGCCAGAAATTATGATTGGATATATGGCCCAAGCCACCGAGCGCACCAGAAGCTGTGCGGGAGAAGTTGCTCATGTGACTATTGCAGCGTGGAATAAAATGGAGGAAGGATGAGCTGTTCAATATAAATGGGGCTTTTTTTTATGTTTGAAATAGTAAATGCAGGCAGCAAGTTCATTGGCTATCTGACGGTAATATGTGCCAGCATTATTGGCATCCGTTTCCTGTTCTATTTTCAAAGCTTCTTTTTGCGCTGGCCCCGTTATCGCCAGTTGCGGCCGCTTACAAGCGCTGACATCAAGGCCCTCCCCCAGCTGCCTTATGTGAAGATACAGATAACGACGAGGGGCCTGCCCGATAGCACCAGGGTTATCCGGCGTGGAATTCAGAACATTCTTGAGCTCGAGCAGGGAAGCGCCGCACCTGTATTGCGACAAACTCAGTATAGAGGTCGTCACCGAGTCGCAGGAGCAAAAGGCGCTGCTGGAGCAAGTTTTCGACGAGCCAGCTTTCCCGCTCCAGGCCTTTGTGCTCCTCGTTCCCCGTGAGTATGTCACTCCAAAGCAGACGAAGCTCAAGGCCCGCTCGCTGCACTATATGATCGAATTGCGGCGGCGCGGGTTCAATCGCAAACTGGGCCGCACCTTCATTGTCCACTATGACGAAGAAAGTGTGATGGAGCCTGGCGAACTGCGGAAACTCATATTCTACCTTGCGAACACCTCCAAACAGCTCAGCGAGGGCCCTATTTACTATCCCCTGGAGTATAGCGATGCCAGCATGATTTGCCGGGCTATGGAGGCCAATCGCCCGATAGGGTGCTTTGAGTGTCGTAAGGTGATGGAGAATGGGACGCCCCTGCACTTGCACGGTTCAAACCTCGTTGTCGATGAAGAGCTAGAGAACGCGCTTGGTTGGGACATCGGCACCCTCGATGGCCAGCCACTTGTGGCGGAGGACTACGTCTTCGGGGTGCAGGCCTACCTGCGTTTTGGGCCAGAGATATTTGGTTGGCACGGCAGCATTATGCTCGAGCAGCCCCCATTTACGCTGAAGAGCGCCTTTAAGCAGCGCTACCGCTGGATAATCGGCGTGCTGCAAGGCATCACGATCATGCGCCAGATGCAGGAATTCCATTGCTTGCCAGCGAGGAAGCGCTTTCACCTGGTCTGGGCGACGGCATATCGCATCCTGACGGTTGCGCTTGGACTGCCGACAGGCGCATTCTCCCTGCTCTACTTGCTCTACCAGGTGGGAGTCGTTCTCTCAGGCCAGAACTATTTGCCCCTGCCCCTGCCGGTTATGTGCTGGTTGTTCTTTGTCAGCTTTCTGTGGCTGAATTCGATGCTGATAGGCGCCTGGTACAACCTGGCCAATGCCGGGCATCTAAGCGTGCGCCAGGGCTGGATCGAAGGAATGCGTGTACTTACCATGGCGCCCATCGCCAGTGTCGTGGAGAGTGGCGCCGGTTTCTGGGCCGTTATGCAGTGGCTGACCGGGAATCGTAAGGCCTCCTGGCAACCCACTCCCAAGGCAAGGCAGCCACGTAAGGTTCTGAACGCTCCTGGCTGGCTGCGGCAGAGAGCCGATGTTTACGAAATCGCTCAACTCTTGCTGTATGCAACGGGCGGGATGGCGGTCACGCTGCTCTATCTCCTCATTCCCCTGATGATACTTTTGAGCGCGATCTTCCCCTTCGCCTTGAACCGCCTGCTGGGAGCCTGTGAGCTTGTAGCCCTGGGCGAGTTTGCCATAGCCCGTATCCTCCTGAAAACGACCCTACGTCAGCAGCCGCGGCCTCTGCCATTCGTGGACCGCGCGCTCATGCCCAGGGCTGTACAAATTGGTTCACGGGCCAGGCAGGCCTCTCTAAGATACGGGGCCGCGCTATTGATGCTGGGCATCAGCTTCCAGTGGTTACTTCTCGCCTGGAACAGCCCCTGGACAATCAATGCGGCATTGCCTGGATCTGCCCCCGGCAGCCGGGCATGCGCGCCGCAGCGGTCCATCATCGATGTAAATGAGCCTGGACCGCGTTTAAGGTCGCTTGACTACCAGACGGGCGTGATTTTCCCTCAGTGGGGAAGCGCAGGATATAGTATACAAGACGGCAACTGGTTAGCCGGACTGCGCGAGATCCAGCAGCAGACTGCGGCGCAGTGGGTGGGAATGCCCATCAATCTCTACCAGCCAGCAATAACTTCAACTCAGGTACAGGCTGGTAAGGCTACTCCGACCTTGCAGGCGGTCATAGAGGGGATACGCGCGGCGCACTCTTTGCACTACCATGTGTTTGTGTTCCCGCAGCTGACGGTGAACGGGGCGAGGTCCTGGGCGGGGAACATCCAATTCCCCAGCGAGCAGCTGGCCCGGGCCTGGTTTAATAATTACTGGTTGGCTTTCAAGCCGTACGTTGCGGCGGCGGCGCAGGCAGGAGCAGAGGAACTCGCGCTTGGCAGCGAATATGAACTACTGCAGCCGGCGGACCCGGCGCTGTGGAATACGTTGATTGAGCGCGTACACCGGGCTTTCCCTGGCAAGCTCACCTACGATATCAATTGGTCCTCGCTCTATTATCCGCTACCAGCATGGCTACATAATCCCTATTTGAGCGCTATCGGTGTCTCAGTCTATAATCCCCTGACAGATACGCCCCGGCGACTGGACCCACATTCGCTTCCGGCGCGCTGGCAAGCAACCATCGGAAAGGTCCTGGATGCATTTGCGACCCAGATCGGAAAGCCATTATTAATATCAGAGATCGGCTATCGCGATAGTTCAGATGCTCTCTACAATCCCTGGCAGGTCACCTCCAGCGCGCGCGCTGATCCGGTGGAACAGGCGGCAGCGTTCAATGCCGCCCTTTACAATTTGATGGATGATCAGCACATCGCGGGCGTATTTGCCTGGGCCTGGTCTTTTCCGCCGTTTGATTTACGCTGTCGGCTCGCGGCGCAGGTGCTCCACTACTGGTATACAACTCAATCTAGCCGCCCGGTCATGCCAGAAAACGTCCATATTGAGGGGAAATTTTGATATATTCACGCAATATGTACTTTAATCAATTGTCGAAGTAGTACATGCAGAGGAGGAGTACCAGGATGGTCGATTTAGTGGGGCAATACTTTGGTAACAAACGCGTGATTCGCCTACTGGGCCGGAGCGCATTCAGCGAGGTATATCTCATCGCAAGCGACTCTTCCCAAGATCAGAGCGTTCTCAAGGTGTTGCGGGTAGAACTATCGGAAGCTGACCAGGAGTACTTTATTCTCGCGTCACGTACACTCACAGATCTGGAGCATCCACACATCATAAAGGTTACGGGTGCCGGCATCATTCAGCCGTGGCAGAAATATCCGGCCCTCTTCATGGAGTACGCGCCCAATGGAACTTTGCGCCAGCGTCATCCAATTGGCTCGCGAGTGCCACTCGCGACCATTCTGGCATATACTCGGCAAATCGCCGAGGCGCTGCATTATGCTCACCTCAAGCGACTCACCCATGGTGATGTCAGGCCTGAGAACATTTTGCTGGGGAGCGATGATCAGCTCTTGCTGGGTGATTTTAGTTTCTCGCTGCTCGCGACGATCAAACAGATAGAGCACAGCACAACGGCGTATATGGCTCCCGAACAATTCAGAGAGCAAACGACTCCGCTCAGCGATGAGTACGCCCTGGGAGTCATGGTATACGAGTGGCTGACAGGTGAGCTCCCCTTTTCAGGCTCCCTGAGCGAGATAGCCGAGCAGCATCTGGTTGCTCCCCCGCCTCCCATGCGCAGCAGGGTCTCTGCCTTGCAACCGGATGTCGAGAGGGTAGTGCAGACGGCACTGGCCAAGGATCCCGGCGGTCGCTTTACGAATGTGCTGGCCTTCGCCAATGCTCTGGAGCAGGCCAGCGGGCTGACACACCTCCCCTTGCCCGCAGCCGCTGAACCTGGTGGTGCGGCTGCGGCCCTATCACCGTCGCCTTTAGCCACGGGTGAGCTCCCGGGTCCCCGGCCCAAAGCCGCCCGGAAAACTGGAGTGGTGGATCCGTCACCACGCTCGCAAAGGCACATCTCCCGGCGAGCTATCATAGCGGGAATACCACTGCTGGTCGTCGCTGGCGGGGGCATTTTCACATGGGCATGGCTGCTGTCTCAAAGGGCGCCTGCGACAACTCCTGTGCGAACGACCACTGCTCAAATTCGCACCCTGCTCACCTATCGCGGGCAGAGCGGTGAAGTGACGGCGGTGGCATGGTCCCCCAATGGCAGGCATATTGCTTCTGGTGGCAACGACAGTACTATTCGGGTATGGAACGCCAGCACGGGCGCCGACCAGCTTGTTTCTCATGGGCACTCAGGTGGAATACCCGCTATTACATGGTCGCCTGATAGTACGCGCATTGCCTCTATGACCTCTGGCCCCTCAGTGAGCGGTGGCCCTCCGGCGAGCGATAATTCAGTGCACGTGTTGAATGCTACCACAGGCAATCCCATCTATATCTATCATGGCCACTCCAGCGGAATTACTGATGTAGCGTGGTCGCCCAGAGGTGAGCGCATTGCCTCGTCAAGTACTGATTACACGGTGCAGGTTTGGAATGCCGCCAATGGGGAGAATCCCCTCATCTATCGAACGCATGCATGGTATGTATGGACGCTGGCGTGGTCGCCGGATGGCAAGCGTCTTGCCTCGGGCGGCCCCGATGGCACGATTTCGCTATGGGACGCCGTGAGCGGCCATACCTTCCTGTCCTATCGCGGCCATATCAACGCCGTAGAGGCTATAACCTGGTCGCCCGATGGGAAGTTTATTGCCAGCGCGAGCGATGACTACAGCGTGCGGATATGGAACTCCGCCAGCGGCAAGCTCGTGTACAGCTACCATGGCCATAGCAGCTATGTGCGTGCCGTAGCATGGTCACCCGATGGTCATTCCATCGCGTCAGGCAGCAACGATAAAACGGTGCAGGTCTGGGATAGCGCCAGTGGAAAGATGAACGATATCTATCGCGGTCATTCTGGCGCCGTGACGGCCGTCGTCTGGTCACCGGGAGGGCGGGTCATCGCCTCCGGCAGCACGGATGGCACGGTACAGCTGTGGCAGGTCCCACTTTGACAAGTCGCCATTCTTTCGTTATGATCAGATCAGACGTTATTTGCTGACGGCGGTCACTGCCGTACACTGTGAAGTGCACTTGAGAAGCGGGGAAACAAAGAAGTGATTACACATCGTCTGATGAGAATATTTGCCATTATAACCTCCGCGGTCACGTATTTGATCATTTTACTGGGCGTGCTTGTAACCACGACGGGTTCGGGTCGGGGCTGTGGAAACACCTGGCCCTTCTGTCACGGTCAAATTATCCCTGGTGTGATTACCATTGCAGGCCTCATTGAGTACAGTCACCGCGTTGTCTCGAGCCTTGATGGCTTCCTGGTGCTTGTCCTGACCGTATTAGCCTGGCTCATATATCGCAGAGATTTTCGCGTCAAACTCTTTGCCGCAATGAGCCTGTTATTTGTGATATTGCAGGGCGCATTAGGAGCTCTTACCGTTATTTTTGAGGGCACATTCGCGCTCAATTGGATACTTTCCGCCCACTTTGGCCTCTCCTTAATAGCGTTTGCCAGCGTGGTCCTGCTTACAATCCGTCTCTTCCAGGTTGACAGGGGACCTCAGGAGGAGTCAGCCGCGCCGCGTTCAGGCGTGGCGCGGCTGCAATTCCCGGTCTGGGGACTGGCCGTGTACACCTATATCGTTGTATATACGGGAGCGCTGGTCGAACATACCGGGGCCGTAACGAGCTGTGGGAATCAGATTCCAGGATGTGGCTCTACGTTCCTTCCCAGTTTCACCAGCCTGGCAGGCATTCAGGTCCTCCACCGCTACGTTGCCGGTTTGTTATGGCTGCTGGTGCTCGGCTTCTTGCTGACGGTGGTTCGTCGTTATCGCGAGCGGCGTGACATAGTGTTGGGCGCCTGGTGGGCCCTCATTTTAATTACCTTGCAGGCGGTAAGTGGCATGTTTAACGTATGGACCGCTGGTCAGTTGTTGGCCGCACTCGTCCATACGACCCTGATCTCCGTCTTCTTCGCGGTGCTCTGTTTTCTCTGCCTGCAGGTTGGCTGGCCCTGGCGCAGAAATAAGCTGGCCCAGAATGTAGATAGCCAGCGGCTAGGGATAAAAACGATCTCCTAGCGCCATAGCGATGAAGCGGCCCCTGCACCAGGGCCGCTCTTCATTCTCAGCTCGGCGCGGCCTCCTCTGGTCTCTCATCATTTTCGGCGTTTGCCTGTTGCGGTCGCACAACCAGCAAGGGGAGTTTTGTGGCGCCGAGAATGTGTTCGGTGACGCTGCCGATCACCAGGCGTCGCAAACCGCCTCGCCCATGCGTGGCCAGGGCGATCACATCGGCACCGCCAGAGCTTTCAGTGCTGCAGGGCCGCTCAGCTGCTGCGATAATTGCTCCAGCTACATCGGTATTGATGGTTACGGAAGAGGTGATTGAGAGATTGAGGGCCGCGGGGAGCTCCGCGCGCAAACGCTCGGCCACAGACTGCACGTACTGCTGCGCCTCTTGCCTGGCTTCTTCCTCCATGCCTTTGGTGACATTTGCCTGGCTCCTCATTTTCCCATATGCGGGAGGCAGGTCCACCACACGTAGGAGATGTAGCGTACCCTGCGCGGGGCCGGCTAGCAGCGCAATGAGTTGTGCGGCCGGTAGCAGCGCAGTTTCAGAGAGCGCTGACCCATCCAGGGGCACAAGCATATGTAAGGCCCGGCCAGGACGGGGCGTGGAATGTTCTTGAAGTACCAGCGCCGGCACCGGACTATGGCGCACGACCTCCTGCGCCATGCTCCCGAAGACCCAGCGTCTCAGACCCGTCTCCCCATGGCTGCATAAGATAACCAGGTCAACTGCTTCTAAGCGGGCGGCCGCGTAGATTTCCTGCGCCGCCGCGCCGGCGGTTACGTCCATCTCCGTTTTGATAGCCCCCAGCTCGTTGGCATGCGTGAGGAGAATGCCCGACAAGTAGCTGGTCGCTTCAGCCTCGCGCGCTTCGAAAGCTCCCGGCTTTAATGAGACCGTTCGCTCAGCGGAATACGTCCCGAACTCGACCGGGGGGAGTACGACGTATACAAAGACGATTGTTCCATTGCCGGCGCGAACGATATGCGCGGCCAAAGGGATGGCCCTTTCGGATCGCTTTGAGCCATCGAGAGGCACTAAAATCCGCTGAAACATGCTGTTACTCCTTTCGCCATACTTATTGCTGCCCTGGGAACGAGCTATGCTTCATTGTACACTCTGGCGGCATCATTTCATACGTAGCAGCTGCAGTGTTCCGAACTTCATCTTGCCGTTTCATCAGTGCCCCCATGGCGGCAAAGAGCGTGGCAATACCTACCACGACAAAGCAAGCCATCTGCGTCAAGCCGGCCGCGCCTATGCCAACAATTTTTCCGACCAGCAAAATGCAATAATAGTCGGGACGCACGCGCCGATAACTACCAGGATGATGGTACTGATGATAAAGCTGCGCTGCATTACCCGGTTTTTATACTCGCGTCCAACTATCAGGATGCAGAGCATCGCTCTGCGCGCGCGAGTGGAGCGCGACCAGGGGGCTGACTGGGCCGCGCTCCCGCCTGCACGGGCGGGATGGGGCGACTGACCTCCCCATGTTCAGGCAGGGTAATCTCGTCGCCGTGATGCCGCACCTGCAGCTGCGAGCCGTCGAGAAGGCGATACGTCGCCTGCGTTGCCGTTACATCGACGCGCAGGCGGCGGCTGCGGAACAAGATGTGGAAGGCGAGACGTTCTATGCCATCAGGCAGCCGCGGCGCGAAGGAGAGCGAGCTATCATGCAGGCGCAGGCCGCCAAAGCCCGCGACCAGGGCCGACCAGGTACCCGCCAACGAGGCGATGTGGAGCCCGTTGCGCGTATTGTGCTCCAGGTCGTCGAGGTCCATGAGCGCAGTCTCACCGAGGTAGTCGTAGGCGAGCTGGAGCTGGCCCACCTCGGCAGCGATGACCGCCTGTGGGGATGCCGAAAGTGAGGAGTCGCGCACGGTGAGCGGCTCGTAGTAGGCGAAGTTGCGCGCCTTCTGCTCCGCCGTAAAGGCGTCTCCGCGCAGGTGCATAGCGAGGACCAGGTCGGCCTGCTTGACGACCTGCTTGCGATAGAGATCGAAGTATGGGAAGTTCAGGAGCAGGGGGTACTGGTCCGGCCTGGTATGAGCGAAGTCCCACACCTCGTGCTCGGTGAATGACTGTGCCTGCGGGGTCACTCCCAGGCGCTCGTCGTACAGGATGAGCACCTTCTCCGCGGCGTCGTGCCAGCTGGCGGCCTCATCGGCCTCCACACCGAGTGCGCCAGCCGCGTGTGCGTGGCGTTTGACCGCCTGCGCGGCGCCGCGCAGATTGTGCTGCGCCATAAGGTTCGTATACACGTTGTTGTCGGCGATGGCGCTGTACTCGTCGGGTCCGGTGACCCCATCGATGCGGAAGCGGCCGGCAGAGTCGTAGTGGCCCAGTGAGCGCCACAGCCTGGCGGTCTCGACAAGCAACTCGAGGCCAACCTCCTCCTCGAACGAGGTATCGCCGGTGGCCCCGATGTAGTTGATTACAGCGTATGCGATATCCGCGTTGATGTGAAATGCGGCCGTGCCAGCGGGCCAGTAACTCGAACACTCTTCACCATGGATAGTCCGCCACGGAAAGGCAGCGCCGCGCAGCCCGAGCTGGCGCGCGCGCTCCCTCGCCAGATCGAGGGTTGAGTGGCGCCAGCGCAGTGCGTCGGCGGCCGCGCTCGGCAGGGTCAGTGCCAGCAGGGGCAGGACGAAGCCCTCGGTGTCCCAGAAGACGTGGCCATCGTAGCCGGAGCCGGTCAAACCTTTTGCCGGGATTGGGCGGTGCTCGCCACGTGCTCCTGCCTGGAGCACGTGGAAGAGCGCGAAGCGCACCGCCTGCTGAATCTGAGGGTCGCCCTCGAGCTCGACGTCTGCCCGCGCCCAGAAGTCATCAAGGTAGGCGCGCTGCTCAGCGAGGAGGCTGTCCCAGCCCGTTAAGCGCGCGGCGGAGAGCGCGGCGATGACCTGATCGTGGATCGCTGGCCGCGAGCGCTGCGAGGACCAGCCGTAGGCGATGAACTTGACGATACGCAGGCGCTGGCCCGGCTCCAGACGGGCAGTGACGGAGACGCGGGCGACGTCGGTGTAGCTTTCGGACTCGACGATCGTCTCTGGCGGGCCCGCGACGAGGTGGTCCATCGCCGCCCCGATGCGCAGCCCGCTGGCCCGGGTGTGATGTATGAGCAAGCCGATGGTGTCCTGGGCGGCATGTTCCTCGCACTCGAGCGGAATTGTTGTAACGGAGGCCGAGCGGGGGTCTTTGCCGGAGTCCGGAAGAGCCTCGTTGGCGATCAACTCAGACTGGACGACGACGCGCAGCGCGGCATCAAGCGGCTCCACCTCATAGCAGATCGCAGCGATGGCTCGCTGCGTGAACGAGACCATGCGCAGCGACGACACCTTGACTGAGCGCCCCGTGGGTGAGGTCCAGCGGACGCGGCGGCTGAGTACGCCGCTGCGCAGGTCCAGCTCCCGCTCATGGTTCTTGACCTCGCCGTAGCGCACATCAAAAGGTTCATCATCGACGAGAAGACGGATGAGTTTGCCGTTTGTGACATTGATGACCGTCTGCCCCGCCTCGGGATAGCCGTATCCCCCCTCCGCATACGGCAGAGGGCGCAGTTCGTAGACGGAGTTCAGGTAGGTGCCGGGAAGGCCGTACGGCTCCCCCTCATCGAGGTTGCCCCGCAGTCCAAGATGTCCGTTGGAGAGTGCGAACACTGATTCTGTCTGTTCCAGTACATCGAGGTGGAGAGCTGTCTCACGGATGCTCCATTCCTGGGCTATGAAGGCGGGATGTTCTATCATCGGAGGTCCTCTGGTTTAGCAATAGCGATGATGGCGCTATGGATCTGATTGCGTCGTCATCATAACGAACGTCTTTACCTTGTTATGCGCTTGAATGGTAACACAATTCAGGTTGAAAGTGAATAGACGTAGGTGGAATATCATACAACATTGGAGCTTGTTCATTGAGCGCAGCGATGTCTCTAGCGGCATGCATCGCCTTGCCAGATAGATGCTGCGCTCCGCTACATCACGGCCCCCTGGGAGGACGCGCGTATCCCTTCCAGCAACACCTGCGTCTCGGCGTCTTTCAACAGTTAGCCGATCGTGGGAGACTTAGGCCTGCGTTATCTGCACAAATGAACCATCCTTCTCCGATCCCTGAGGGAGGCCCTGGGTGGAGACGATAATGGAGGTGACGAGGCGTGTGTCGTCGGGGGACCATGCCATTGCTAAGACCGGCACGTCCTGGTAAAAGGTGAAATTGCGCTGTGTGAGCGCATCCCAGCCCAGCATGACTGCGCAGAGATCGCCGCAGTAGACCTGGGTAACCGCCGCGATGCGTTTTCCATTGTGTGACCAGGCGACAGCAAAGATGAGATCGGGGAGGACCCCTTTGGCGGGATTGGCCTGCGCAGCCCGTACATTGTAGCCACGATACGTATAGAGCAAGGCGCCGGTCGCCGCATGCCAGACCTGCACCGTTTTGTCCCATGAACCGGAAACGATGTACCGCCCATCTGGCGACCAGGAGACCGAGCTTACAACATCGCTGTGGCCATGGTACGTAACCAGATGCTTTCCGCTCGCGACATCCACGAGTTGGACCGTATGGTCGGCAGAAGCAGAGGCGAGCCGCTGGCCGTTGGGCGAAAACATAAGCGAGGTGACGCCCGCGAGATGGCCGCGATAGACGTACCTCTGTTTGCCTGTCGCGACTTCCCACATGCGTACGGTGCCATCTGCTGAGCCGGAGGCAATGTAGTCGCCATCTGGCGACCAGGCTACCGTCGTCACGTTATCAGTATGCCCATGGTAGATAGCGACGTGCCTGGCGCTCAGAGCGTCCCAGACCTGTACCGTCTTATCGTCGCCGCCTGAGGCGACTCGATCACTGGTTGGTGACCATGCCACCGTCTCCACTCCCGCGCTATGTCCACGATAGATAAAAGGCTGAACATGATCGCTGGGATTGGCGGGCCAGACCTGCACCGTGCGATCCAACGATCCCGAAGCGATGTAACTGCCGTTGGGCGACCACGCTACGGCCGATACACGAGCGGTATGACCGCGATAGGTATAGAATACGCTGCCATGAGGTCGGGGGGTGGGAGAGGGAAGAGCGGCCGGCGATGAGAAAAGAGCGTGGGCGCACCCATCCAGACCCATTGTCAGGGCCAATCCAGCCATCCCCCGCAGGACATCACGGCGGGAGGGACATCCCGGACATGTTTGTTGACGCGTCATCGGTGGATCCCTTTCTTGATGCTATGCACTGAGCGACAATCAAGGGGCTGGTATTGTAACGGTCAATGTTGCTTAATATAGTTACTTTTAAGAGCATAACATGCCACAATATAACTGTCAATATTTTTTAGAAAGTTATTTCCTAGCATAGCGGGCGAACGATGAAGTAAGTTACATGCAGGTGGCAGAGGTGCTACCTGTAGAGCTGTGGAGAGCTTAGAGCATAATGGATGTGATGTGTCTTGATTTTATCAATAGCGAGTTTCGCGATTTCCGTGGCCGCTGGGTAAGAGATGACCTGCAGCAGCCAGGCTGGCTGGAACAGTTTCTCGCCAGGTGGGGACTGCAGGTTGATCGCCCGGCCGCTGAGGCTCCACTGCATACCCTCGTTGCGCTGCGTGACCTGCTGCGCTCTCTGATAGAGGCCCTGGACGAGGGGCAGTTCTCAGACCGTGAGCAGGTGGCGCTCAATGCCGTTCTGCATAAGATGCCTTTGAGTCGTCGCCTGGCGAAACATCCGGAAGGGTATCAACTGGAGATGGTGCCACTGCAGAAGGACTGGGACTGGGTGCAGGCGGAGGTCGCAGCCTCGCTCGCTCAATTGCTGGTCTACCAGGATCCCAGACGTCTCAAAGTGTGTGCAAATTCCAACTGTCGCTGGGTCTTTTATGATGAGAGTAAGAGTCGTACCAGGCTTTACTGTTCAACCGATAAGTGCGCCAATCTCTTAAAGGCCCGCCGTTTCCGCGCGCGCCATAAGAGCAACAACGCTCCTTACAGCGGCGATGAAAACATATGAAACGAGTCCTGGGAAAAAATCCTTTTTTACGTGTTCAGGCTTAACCTGCAAATTTTTCAGTACGCGCTCAGTCTCAGAATATCTCATACGTATCAAGAATAATACGGAGAGCGCACGCTGCCCCTGGTTGACTTCCACCGCCTGCCTGCTGAGGAGCCGCAGCGCGACACGGTGCTCGAGCACGGCGAGTTGATCACCGCGCTCGACCTGCCGGAACTTCCGTTCGCGAGGCATTCGCGCTATCGCAAAGTGCGCGACCGCGCGTCGTATGCCTTCGCGCTCGTCTCGCTGGCCGCCGCGCTCGAGCTCTGCACGCAAAGGGTGCAGGCCCGCGATCGTGGAAGGAAAGAGCGGCAGGCAGCGAGAATGCGCCGCAGTTGGAAGTTTAGGAAAGGGAAGCACCTATTATGGACAAGCCCCAGTTGGCGCGGGAACTGCAGTTCTTGTAGCTCTGCGATGGCTTCGCAGGGGCGCGGCCTCACAGGAACCGGGGCCGGCAAGACGGCGGTTTGCCAGGAGAAAGGCCAGGAAAAGCAAGCAGCAACAGCAGACTGTGTCTCTAATTGCGCCCACCCGGCGATTCTGGAGTCGAATTTCGTAGCATTGCCATCTATCCCGATCAGCGTGTAGGTTTTCATGGCAGTGCATCTCTTGTTACTAAAGGCAATAGCCCTCATGTTTCAACAGCCATTGCTTGCGCCCGATGCCCCCGGCGTAGCCGGTCAGCGCAGCATCAGCGCCCACGACGCGATGACATGGAAGCACGATCGCGATAGGATTGACAGCGTTTGTCCCCCCGACGGCACGATAAGCGCCTGGCCTGCCCAGCCTTGCTGCCAGCTCGCCATAGGTCATCGTCGTTCCCGCTGGAATAGCGCGGAGCGCGGACCAGACCTCCTGCTGAAAGGCTGTACCTCCCGTGCTCACCGGGATCGCGTCCAGGCAGCGATAGTCGCCTGCCAGGTACGCGCGCATCCGGCTGCTGAAGCCATAGGGATCTGTCGCCTGTGACAGGCGGAACGACCCGTAGCGACACTGGAGTAATGTCATCATACGCGGCTCGTAGTCCGCATAGTCAAGTGAACACAAGCGCTCGCCATCAGCGACAATCAAGATGTCGCCAATGGGAGAGTCGATGCGATCGAGTTGTAATACTTTCAGTGCTTAATCCTTTCTTTAGAACGCATGTGTTTTCATGCTATGCGAAACTGCAAAGACTGTCGATAGGGCCGACTTTAGTGTATCATGTTCTTGCTCTTAACATGTGAGTTTGACTCGCTGCGCAGGGCCAGTACATTCTATTTTGAGGTAGGACAGTGCGGCTCACAGGCCAGAGCCTCTGTTCTTTTCCTTTAAATAAATGAGTAGATGCACAGATAAAGAAACAGAGCTGACATGTGGTCGTCTGACCTGTGTCTATGGGACAGGTCATGTCTCACGGAGACACTGCCGAAGCGTAAACAGTGTGCCCTTCTTGCGGAAAGACGCTTGTTGCTTTTCTCACTGATCGTACAGTGGTTTCATGCTTGCTGCACCTCAAAATTTAATTGTCTTATAGTCTGATGAGAAGCGATCATCTATCTGGCAATATCCGGCTGGAGAGCGATATCCGCCATGCGCTGCCCAGCCATTGTATATGGTGAAATCACCTGGTTCGCCCCCGCCAGTTTGAGCTTGACTTCTGTCTCATCATGATTTGAACGCGCGACGATGTACAGGGCTTCATTGAGGTGGCGTGCCGAGAGCGTAATCGAGATGTTGTGAGCGTCATCATCAGTGGCGACTAAGATGCATACGGCCTTTGCGATTGCCGCTTTGCGCAGGACCTCGTCGCTCGTAGCATCTCCCAGGATCGCGATGAAACCTCGCTGTATGCATAACTCAAAGTTCTCCTCAGAGGAGTCTATGACCAGGAAAGGCTGACGAACCCTCTGAAATGTTGCGACGATCTGCGAGCCGACACGTCCAAACCCGCATATGATCGCGTGATGGTTTAGCCGTGCTATCTTGTTCTCCATAAGACGCCTCCTAATAACCAGGTTCAGGTGGCCCTCAAGCATAAATTCCATGCCTGTTCCAAAGGCATACAATAACGAGCCGACTCCCAGGAGGATGACGATGATAGAAAAAATTCGACCGGCAACAGACATAGGATGGACCACGAGTCCCACAGTAGACATTATCCCAACCGTTGTGTAGAGCGCATCGATGAAGGTAAGCTGCTCGATCAGCATATAACCGATCGTACCCAGCGTCAGCACGCTAAGTGTCAGGAAAAAAGCTATGGAGAGGTGACGAAATGATTGCCGCTGCTTCATAATAAATGAATATGCCTTCGTCTGCGATCTTTCACGTAGTAGCCCGCTCGATGCCCAGAATCTTCACGCCCCTCTGCTCCTGAAAATCCAATACTTCCCGTATAGCACAAGCATATCCTGTCCGCATCACAAGGGCATCACCATATGCCTGCATCTTCTCACAACCACGACTCAAAGCAGAGGCATGTCTAAATGGATCCGCGCTAGTTTTAGAAACAAGTACTTTGCATAGCTTCCCAGGTACTGAGGTTCCGTGGAGTCAGGGCAGACACACAACTGCTCGAGATAGTTGCTACCAGGGGATGCTAGCGTGCTATGCTGTTTGTGAGCATAGCGGAGAAAATAACTCCGGCAATTTGCCTGAGTTTATTAGAAAGGTGACTGACGTGTCGGAAGAGCATGAGTAGTTTGAAATCACTGGCAACGAACTGCTTCCGTTCTCGCCTTCGTCCAAGTGGGCAGTATCTATCAAATCTTCTACCAGGGACAGAATTGGTATCGTATCGCGGATGTGATTAATAGCTCTCGAATCCAGGCAGATCGCCTGATAACAGCTAGCTGGAAGAGAAACTCCTTCAACCGTCATCGCTTAGGCCGTTGAATAACAATGCAACACTTCACCAGAAAGAGGTCATAGGGAAATGGCAACACGCGGCAAACCCTCCAACAGCGCTAATGTCTACTTTAACGACCCGGAAAACGTGGCTGAAATGGCGCGCCTGCTTGGGCAAGATCGCCTCATCACCAAAGGGATGGGTGGTCTCTTCTCCGAGCGCTTTGATCTTTCCCATATCCACCGCATCCTCGATGCTGCCTGCGGTCCTGGAGGTTGGGCCTTGGAGGTTGCCTTTACGTATCCCGAGATTGAGGTAGTAGGGATCGATGTCAGCCGGGCGATGATCGACTATGCCAATGCGCAAGCGCGGGCGCAAGGTCTGGACAATGCCAGTTTCCAGGTGATGGATATACAGAAACCGCTGGATTTCCCCGACAGCTCATTTGACCTGGTCAATGCCCGCTTCATTAACTTTCTCCCCGCAGCGGCCTGGCCGCAGCTAATGCAGGAGTTCGGGCGCATCACCCAACCTGGAGGTGTTATTCGTCTCACGGAAAGCGAGTGGTGGTACTTCACTAACAGCCCTGCGTTGGAGAACCTGAACGCCGTGATCATACGTGCTCTCAAACTACAGGGTGAAAGTTTCTCTCAGAGTGGGCGCTTTACCGGCGTTCTGCCGATGTTGGGACGCTTACTACTCGACGCAGGCTGCGTCAATATCAGCTACAGATCGCACGTGATTGATTACTCTTACGGAACCGAGGCGTATCAAGGTTTTCGCCATGATGCTGCCATCGTCTTCAAATTGTTCCAGCCCTTTATTGTTAGGATGGGAGTCGCCACGCAGGAGGAAGTGAACCAGCTCTACGAACAGATGCAACTCGAGATGATGAAAGATGACTTCCGCGGTCTCATGTTACCGCTCACGGCATGGGGTGAGAGGTCGTAGCGGGTGTAGGAAGAATCAGCTGTATACTATACCACTCAATATGGTCCTTTCTCGTTGCCTTAAAACCATGCTTGCTTGGTGGAGGGGGAAGCATTCATCGCTGAAGTGCTTACCTGCACGCTACAAGAGACAACGCCACCTGATACGCTTTACCAAGCAGTTTCCCTATCGAAGCTATTATAAAAGGGAGAGGGTTTTTTCGCAGCTCCCACAATACACGTCGAATACTGTTTCCTTTGACAGGTAGCTTGGTCTCGTTTAGATTTAAATTCGATCCTATGAATTTAGGGCTTACGTAGGAAGATATTTGTGCGTTATGAACAGTCAGGCACATGTAACAATGGACGAGTATGCAGGCACCATGCTTGATCAGGTCCCTGCGGGAGTGGCACTCTTCGATGCCAGGGATTTGCGTCTCCTGGCCGCCAACAGGCTCTTCTACCGTTTCTTCGAGACGCATCATGTTCCATCACGGGACGCCGAAACAGTCATCGGACACACCCTCACTGAATGGCTGTTTGCTGCGGATCCGATAGAAGCGGCGGCCCTGATCGCTATTTTCCGCAATGTAGCTGAGACGGGCATATCCTATCAAACAGATGAGTACGCTGCTCCCGTTCTCAATCGCGGCCAGATGTATTGGGACTGGTCTCTCCATCCAGTACGTAATGAACAGGGGCAGATCATTCAGCTGATCTTTCACGGGAGTGACGTGACAGCGCACCTGTTAGCGCGCCAACAAGCCGAACAGGCTCATACATCGCTTAACCAGGTGCATTCTAGGTCCGAAATGGCATGCAAGCAGTTGGAGGTGATCGAAACCGTGGCACAAAGCACGCGCGCATCCCTAGATACCAGAAGCATCGGCCAGGCCACCATAGATGCCATCAGAGCCTATCTCAGGCCCCTGCTGCTGACCATCCACGTTGCCGACCCGGTACGGCAAGCGCTGCGATTACTCTGCCTTTATTCTGCGCTGGAACGCGAGGCAAGCCTACGGACCCTGGAATACATCCCTTATGATAGCCCCTTGATCCCAGCCCAGGCCCGCAAACGCTATAACCCGATTATTGTTGAGGATGTACAGATTGCCGCTGCTTCCGGTAGGCTGGGGGACGATTTCCCTCTCGTGTCGCCTGAAGTACGTGGGTATATCTGCATACCACTCTGGCTGAAGGATCATTTCGAGGGAACCCTGGGTGCTGGTTTTACTAAGCCGGTTGATCCGGAAGGGCCGGAAGCACAGACGCTGCTGGGTTGCAGTTCTCATCTCACAGCAGCAATTGCGCATGCTCGTTTACATGCAGCGGTCGAGGAAGAACGCGCACGGCTCCGTGCGATCCTTGATCAGCTACCCGAAGGTATACTCCTGGTGGAGGTTACCGATGGTACCATCAGTTATGCCAACGCCTCCGCCGCAACGATACTAGGCATCCTCGTACAAGACCTAGTCGGCGTCTCGTTCCATCAGCATGCCCGGAGCCACTCATTGAATGACGTACATGACCGGCAAGCGCTGCCATGGAATTTCGTGGTCATAAACGCCCTCTTGGGAGAGACCGCCATCAGTCAAGAAACAGTCGTGGTAAAGGCGGATGGCAACACGCTGATAATGCTGAGTTCCAGCGCGCCGCTGCACAATGAAGAGGGCTTCATTACCGGGGCGGTAATTGTCTTCCAGGATATTACCGCCCAGAAAATGATTGAACGACAGAAGAACGCATTTCTTTCGCTCGCTAGCCACGAACTGCGCACCCCGATCACCGCGATCATGGGCTTCGCAGAAATACTGCAATTGAAAGATGCCCAGGAAAAGGGTCTGGACCCGATCAGCCAGCGCGCTATCACCCAGATTGTCATGCAGAGCGATCAACTGTCTCGCTTGATTGGTGAGATGTTCGACCTGACTCGTCTTGAAAACGCTCGGCTTTCGTTAGATTGCAACTTGCACGATCTGCATGACACACTGAAAGAGGCGATTGAAAGTCAGGAGATCACTGCCAGGGGCCATGTCATCCGACTGGCATCGAAAGGACTTGACGCGACCGATACAGTGATAGGGTACTTCGATAAGCAGCGGGTTATGCAGATCATGAACAACTTGATCAGTAACGCGATCAAATACAGCCCCAATGGCAGCGATATCGAGGTAGGATTACTGCGCACCCCTGAAAATCCGGACGAAGCGCTGATCTGGGTTCGAGATCATGGGATCGGCATTCCGAGGAACGAGGTTCATCTCATCTTCCAGCGATTTCACCGGGCAAGCAACCTGGATAAGTCGATGAGCGGCTTAGGCCTGGGCTTGTACCTGGTGAAAGAACTGGTCACACGCCATAAAGGATGTGTCTGGGTTGAAAGCACGGAGTGCGAAGGATCAACGTTTTATGTCCTCTTGCCTTTAAAGAAAGAGCGCCATTTAGAGAGAAACACGCACCACCAAAAATAGCTCTATGCTTAGGGCAGTTGTCCTGATCGTCGGCCTTGATATGTTACTATTCCCTAAAAAAAGCTTCTAAATCACTTTCGGGTTCACGCCTTGTGTTGGCTAGTGCGCTCGCTGGCCAGAGCTTTGCCAATCCCAAGGAGATCGAGCACGCTCACGCGCGTCGCTGGCGCATTGGATTACTCTCTTATACTGAATGCTTGCTCCTATCCCGCATGAGTATACAGTGTGTAGAGAAAGAGCGAGCGCGGGCTGTTCATGTTCACCGCCTGGACGCTGTCCTTGTGGGCCAGAGCCGACTCGGGTTGATAGAAAGATTCCCACATCGTGAGCAGATCACCCCAGTACCCCGTCGTCGTCCCGCCTGAGCGCACCAGGTCGGCGAGGTAGCGATCGAATCCCGCGAGCTTTCCCAGGTAGGTCGATCCCGGGGTGATTGGTAAGATCTGAAATCCCATAGATGGCGCCTGGCCTGTGGCTGAACCAGGTAGCAAAGTCAACCTTTCCTCCCCACACAATTGAGGCGATGGCATGCTGGTATGGTGCCGTGTAGAGACCGTTCTCCCCGAACCAGTACTCCTTGACCGAAGCGATTTCCGTTGTATAGAGATAGAGGGCAACCGCGCGCAGCTGCAAGTTGTGGGTGACCAGGCTCCACAGGTAGAGGCTGTACCAGGCCTGGATCGCCTCTGAGGTTGACTCTTGATCGTTGCCATCGGCGAATTTCGCGAAGCCGTCCGCCCAGGAATGGCCCTCGTAGACATCGAAATTCCGCAGATACGGAAACTGCGAGTCGCTGCGCTGGGCATTGCCGATATCCGCGACCATCTCGTCGATGGGAGCGCGTACCCTGGCGAGAAAGCTGGGATCAGCAGCGGCCAGGACCGCGGCGCTGCGGATAAAGTACCCATAGTGGAAGTGATGATCGTTCAGGTTCTCGTTGCCGAATTCGGGAGCGTTGGCTATCACGCTCGTTTTGCTGGCGTCGTAATGGAAGTAGGCCATACAGCGCGCAAACAATGGCTCCATGTACGCGAGGAGCTTTTCTTCCTCCTGCGTCTTCCCCAGCGCCTGGGCGAGTTTGAGCAGGTCCGATCCACGACCAAACCAGACCCCGAGGTAATAGTCTTTGCTGCCGGGCGGTCCATGGGCGATGAAGCTCTGGATATCACTCTGCAACTGCTGCTCGAGATCGGCCGGAGCCGGCCTCAGGGCGGAGAAGTTCGGACTTGGGATATCCAATGGGAGCGCCGTCGTGAAAGCGCGTGCCTGGACAAGAATAAGCGTGCCACGAATGGTGGCGTAGCTGCCCAGGCGAGTCAAAGGGCGCGCAAGGTACTTCCATTGATGCGGATAGAGCGCGACCAGTGGGGCGGGTCCGCTGCTTGCGAAGATGTACGTCGTCTCCAACGTATTGCCGCGCGAGGCTGGCGCGGCCGTCGTGCCCAGGATTTCCGTCGCGGCATTTTCACGGAAGAGTGCGTAGGCCGTACGCGCAGGAAGTGCGGCCAGGTAGATCCGTTTTGCGCCGTGCAGGAGAAGCGTGCGCCCGGAAAATGACACCTGGAGCCTGCCATCGATGGAGAGCAGATAGGTATGGCCGCGCACCACCAGTGAGAATACTTGCCCGCTCGCGCTTGAGCCTGGAGCCAGCAGGGCGCTGTTGTCGATGAAGAGCTGGCAGGAAGCGCCACAGGTCAATTGCGACGTAGTGCCGTTGACATGAATGACCGTAAAGGGAGCGCCATGTGCCAGCGTAAACTGCATTGACTCATGCTGTGCGGTTTGCATGGCAAGTTGAATACTCCAATCACCGATCTGCTGGATCGCCGGTTTCTGCAGTGGATCGGCAAAGCCTACCTGCAAATCGGTGATGTACGGCGCGAAAATGGAGTTGGCCGCCTTATGGACATCGGGAAGTGAAACGCCGAGTCCTGCAGGCGAAAGCTCGAATGCGGCAGGCTCGGCATATAGAGGCTGAGTAGGGAACTGAGCATAGACGTTGCTATACCACTGGTTCGAAGCAATAGGCGCGAGGTTATGCCCTTGTTGTGCTGCTGCGACCGGTGGGAGATTTTGCGAAGCGGCGGGTTGGATCCCGGCAGCTGGCGGCGTGAGCAGAAACGCATGCCAGATCAGTACGCCAAGTACAAGTAGGGCCAGACAGAGGAAAATCAACCCGAGAAAGAGACGCTGATTCATACGAGACACCCCCTTACAAAGTATTGAGCAGCTTTTGCCAGAGCCAGCTGAGCGAAGGCAACGGTGATTGCTTCTGTCTCCTCTGGGCATAGATCGTCACTGCGACGTTTTTCTCGAGGGCCTGGCATCCCTGGCAGGCGGCTCTGTAGACCGTCATGTTGGGGTTCAGATTACTGATCACATCTGTGGGCACCTGGTCGATCACGCGCAGGGGGAACCTCTGCTCGTTATTGGCCGCGGCGGCAAACGACACATAACTGGACAGGTCTTTGCCCTGTGGGACCAGAATCTGAATCTCCGCGCTGCTCGTCGCATACAACTGGAGCAGAGTACCGGCCCCGGCGATGGTGCTCAAAGGGGCATACATGACCTGTCCCACAATGCCGTCAGTAGGGCTCTGTAGACTCAATATTTTGCCGTGCTGGTGAAACAGGGGACTTCCGGTCGGGATGGGAACAGCCGTATTGAGGATCTGTAGCGTGGCCAGGGTCTGCCCTTTGACCACGCTATCGCCCTCGGCGATCTGCAGGCTGAGGATCTGCCCGTAGACCGGTGAGGAGATATTGATGGGCGCTTTATACACATATCCGCTGAAGGTATCGAACTCGTTTTGCCCTATATTCTGGGTAAAGAGCAGGATGAGCAGCGCGGCAATCAGCAGGGCGCTCACTCCAAGCATCACTTCCAATATGATTTTTCTCATTCTATGCCTCTTCTGTTGCTAGTTATTCCTGTCGTTTCGGCTGAGTGCGCCTACCCGTAGCATTGGCATCGGCTCAAATGGATCGTTGCTCGTTGGCCTGGTTCTGAACTGTGGACTGGCTTGCGCCTGGGGAGTGGCCATCTTCACCGTCTGCTGCTCCACGACCGCGTTCTCGAGGGGCGGGAGGATCGAGCGCTTTTCGAAGACCGGGAGGATCACCTTTGATGTTGCGGTGTAGGAATGCCCGACGAACAGCGCAACGATGAAGACATCGATTGCCAGCCAGACATAGTATTCAATGAAAGCCGGATTAAAGCTCACCGCCCCGGTAACCAGGAAATAGCCGAGAGCGACCGCGACAGTCAGGTAGATAATATAAGGGAAGAGCAGCCTGGTGATCAGACCCTTTGACCAGGCATTCGTCGGCTTCCATTGAAATTGTCTGCGGCCCACGAGGACGGAAAGCAGCGCACTCACATAAGGCGAGAAGCTGAAAAGCCCCAGCTGCAAACTCTGGAAACGATTTTTCTTGACAAGGGTCATAAAGAAGAGAAAATTGGTGCAGAAGAAGAGCACATACGCCGGCAGCCATTGCCAGAAGTAGGCGTCATTGAGCGGCTTCACGTTCAACAGAATAGCGACAAGCGGGCTGAGAAGGTAGATCGCGACCGAGATGCCGCTGAGATAGAAAAAATTCGAGCAGAAGAACTGGATCCTCTGCTCGGGTTGTAGTTTGCGGTTGAGGAGCGTGTTGTGCCTGAACATCATCGTCAGGCCGCCTCGCGCCCAGCGGAATTGCTGGTTGAAGAATGCGATCAACGTAGAAGGAGCAAGCCCCACGGCAAGCTGTTCATTCAGGTAGAACACTTTGTAGCCATGCTCTAGAAATTTCAAGGTCGTGAAGACATCCTCGGAGTGGTTCACCTCGGCGATGCCTCCCACCTCTTTAAGCACCCGCCTGCGATAAACGACGTTGGTCCCGACGCAGAAGGAGCTGTCGATGAGATTTTTGCCAGGCTGCAGGTAGGTGTAGAACACGTTCTGCAGGTATTTAGAGCCCTTGGCAAAGAGCGTCTCTTCATTGGAATAGAATTGCGGTGTCTGTACCGCGGCTATACGCGGATCGTGAAAGAGCGGCAGCGTCCTCAGAATGAAATCGGGATGCAAGGCGAAGTCGGCATCGACCACGATCACAAATTCCTCAGTGACGTAGCGGAGGCAATTATTGAGGTTGCCGGCTTTGAAGAACTTGTTATCCGTCCGCGTGATATAGCGAACCCCCATCTGCCGGGCAAGAGCCTGCGTGGCGGGTCTTCTGCCATCGTCGAGCAGGTAGATCACCTTCTCACCCTTGAGGGCGTGCAGGCTCTCAAGCGTGTTTCTTACAATGGCGGGGTCTTCACTCACGGTCGTGACGAGGATCGCGACCTCCTGGCGCAGGAGATAACTCCCTTTCAGCCGCAGATTGGCTATTTCCCGGTAGTAGCGCCCCTTGAATAGCTCGAAGTAGAGGGCAGTGGTCCAGGTAGAGACGAAGATGAAGATCGCGATGGTATCGGCAATCCCCGTCACGATGAAAAAACCGAGGTTATCAGCGTGAGCGGGGTTGAGAATGAAAAGGAGATAGTTGGCGTTGGCAAAAATAGCAATTGCGAACAAGGTAAGTTTAATGAAGCTTGTCTTGTGCATATTCCCTCCATGACACGTACACATCCCATAAATCTATGCTTAGATGCGGATACGGTTCTTCACCGATTCAATGTGTGTGACGAGAGTGAAGCGTGAGCGTAACTGGGAGAAGAGCAGGTGGGAAAAAGGTGTGTATGCTCCGCCCGGCCTGCTCACCTGATGCAGCGTGCGGTAGGGGCGGCGCGGCGCGGAAAACTCGCCCGCCTCGTCTGGACGGAAGTGTCAGGATTGAGGACAGAGCCCAAGCAGTATGATAAGCAAAGGCAAGACCGGGAAAAAGTGGCACGTAGATGAGACCTATCTCAAAGTCAAAGGTCACTGGTGTTATCTCTATCGAGTTATCGACCGGTTCGGCAACCTGGTCGATGTACGCCTGAGCAAGACTCGTGATCTGAAAGCAGCTGAAGCCTTCTTTAAACAGAGCCTCCAAACAGTGGGTCACACACCGGAGAAGATCACCACGGATAAACACCCCGCCTATCCAAAAGCTATCCGGAAAACGCTCGGGAGGAAAGTGAAACATCGTACCTGCAAATATCTGAATAATCGGCTGGAGCAAGACCATCGCGCGGTGACGCAACGAACGATAGTATCCGATGCGTGGTTTCTAAGGAATTCGAGAGTGCCAGCCGCTTCTGCAGCGCCTTTGAAGAGCAACGCCAGTATTTCCGTTCTCGAGAATAGCGGGGCGAGAGTGTGTCTCTCATCCGACAAAGGAGCTTCTTTAAAATGCGATTTGTCAATCTGAAAAAAGAATGTTTAGCAATCTAACTCCCAAAGAAGAGAACTTGATATCCACAACATGCCTCTCCTCTTTCACACGCCTCATTTCTGACACAACCTCTCGTACCTTCTCGGGAATTGTGCTATGATGCAGAGGAGTACTACTCCAGAGAGAAGGGCGACTGTCATCTGTGGATGTGAAAGGAAGGATTTTATGGCCTTTGAGAGTACACTTGCCTATAACACCTTACATCCCTACTTTAAACAACGTGTGCATCTTCACGAACCGCTTGCAAACCATAGTTCCTTTGGTGTTGGAGGTTCCGCAGATGTTTGGCTGTCAGTTGAACGGCGACAAGAATTACACGACCTGGTTAGTTTGTGTACGCAACAGAGCTGGCCTCTACTTGTAGTAGGAGCTGGTTCCAACATCCTGTATGCTGATGCTGGAGTGCGAGGAATTGTAGCAAGTATGGCTATGCAAAACTATCATCTCGAAGATCAGTCTGAGAAGAGCGCTATCGTCGTTGCCGAGGCGGGTGTGCGCTGGGAGTCTTTGCTCAGGGACCTTCTTCCTCTTGGATGGGGTGGACTGGAATTTGGGATGAATATTCCTGGCACGCTTGGTGCAGGTATTATTAGTAATGTAGGCACGCGTAACCAGAATTTAGGGCAGGCAATAGAGTGGATTGAGGTACTGGACGCACGAAATTGTAACAGCGAAACGAATGAACCGGTGATATTCCCAGTCATTACGTTTCGCCGGTACCAGCATGATGATTTAGACCTGAGCTATCGCCATAGTCGCTTCCGTAACCATCGACTCACATATATTGATGCTCACGGTCAATTAGTGCTGCCTAAACGCCATCTTATTGATCCTGCCGAACTGGTAGTAACACTTGGTTTGCGTGTCCACCGGCAAGACCCAGCAACACTTCATGCGCTCTCACAGCTGCATACTCAGGAGCGCCAAGAGGATGATCCAGCGCAACGACACGCTGGCTCGATTTTTAAAGATCCGGCGGGAACAACTGCCCGTGCCCTCATTGAGCAAACTGGCTTGCCAGGAAAGACACATGGCAGCGCTCAGATAGCTACCCGCAATGCGAACTATATTGTAAATCTGGGGGGAGCCAGTGCATCTGATATTGCGGCTCTTATGATAGAAGCTCATCAGCAAGTTCTTGCACAAAGTAGTATCCAGCTCGAGCCAAATGTCGAACTACTAGGGGATTGGTATTAGTACACGAATATGCAGAGTTTCAGTCAAAAGATGAGGAAGGCACGAGGATCCACAGCGCAGATGAATGGGTGACTACTCCCCATGGCTAAAGCCCTGATTCTTACCCACAATTTACAAACGGAGGTGAAGAGCAAGATGAGCGCCCTCAAGAAGCGTTTGCAAAGAGAGCCAGCCTTTCCAGATGGTTCGCCATCCAGGAGGACCATCATGGCGGCGTGCCAGATAGCCACCCATGCGTGCCACCTCTATCCAGAAGGTGCCCAGCGTCATGCTGAGAGGCGACCCGCCAGAGCGCTCAGCCAACACTGCAAGCATCAGAGGCTCAATCACCTCGTGAGCTGGGCGATCTGGTTCTTCACGAGCGCAGGCACGCACCTGCAACCAGCGCACGGCCAGAGGGGACACCAGACCCGAGCCTCCGTATCAGACCATCAACCGTTTGCCATTGCCGTTCTTCAATACGACACCCACTTGTGAGGCATTGGTGCTAGTCCTCGACCAGCCAACGCTGCCCATACCAGTCCACGCGCTCCCACGCGTGTTCGAGCGTCGTGGTGGGGACCGACGTCAGCAGCAGCCATTCCAACAGCTCCTCGCCTTCTGGTGCCTGCTCTTCCCACACACGAATGAGCCACACCGTCACAGGCTCCTGGCTCGCACGTGGCTCATGACGCGGCGGCAAGAGCGTCATCTGACCAAAGGCCAGTTGGAGTGGCGCACAACGCTTCTGATGACCATGCCGAGCGGGAAGCTCCAGCACGCGGCTCGCCTGGCTCGGCCAGGAGCGGGCCTGCCTCAGCGAAGAGGTGATCTCTTCCTCGCTTGCCTGCACGCGCCAATTCTGTGCCGCTCGCACCAGAAACTGCGTCTGCGCCGAGCGACACGCCTGAAAGAACGGGAACATATCCGCACCTCGATCTCCGACATGGACCCACAGGCTTGCCGACTCAGGTGTCCCAATGGCATGCACCTGGCGCATCCAGACATCGCTTTCGCGCTCTGCTCGCTTGCGCCGTTGATACCGTTGTTCTCCCTGGGGAGCCGGAACACGCACAAAGGGTTCCTGGGCCATGCACCCAAGCACCTCTCGGGTCTGCGGACGCACCGCCAGCACCGTTTGGACGAAAAAACCACGTCCTCGTGCGTTGCCGATTTGTCCCACGCCGCTGATCTTGCGACGATGCGAAAGATCGATGTCGGTCGTATCTTGCACCAACAGCACCACGGAAGAGGAAGTGGCTGGTTCTCTGATCTGTTGAAAGTGGGGGTGTATCAAGGCAGCAAAGGTGACATCGGGCTCATCAAGCCAACGATACACAGCTTTGCTCTCTTTCCGGGTGTGCATTTGAGCGGACAGAGAACCCAAGGGGGTCTCTGCCAGGTTGGCGGCCGCTTTGACCGCTCGTCTCGTGCGACGCATATCGTGCAATTGGACGCCCCCAAAAGTTCGCTCGGCCCAGCTTTTGGGATCCAACACTTCTTGTGTGTTCATCCTTTATTTTATCACTTTGTAAAATGTGGGTAAGAATCAGGCTTGAAAGCAGGGGCTTTACGGCGCCAAGTGGTAATTTGGAGATGCCGAAGCGACTGCTACGGAATTTGAAGGTGGCTGGTTCCACTCTGGTGATCTTGCTATGTGCCACCACGACCGTTACATTGAGGTGCATGATCGCAAAAAGGACATCATCATTTCCGGTGGCGAGAATATCTCAGCGATCGAGGTGGAGCAGGTGGTTGCCCAACCCACCACCAGGCGCGAGAAGAGGTCCAGCGCTTTTTTTAGGGTGTCACGATGTGGTCTCGGTGAAGAATCAGGAATGCACCTTCAGAGCTTGAGAAAAATTTCCCTTCATTTTCATGGTTGAGTACCAGTTGCCAAAGAAAAAGAGCAAGGTGGTGAGAGACCAAGTTGCCAATTTTGTGAACAGATGTAGCAAGTAGCCATTACAGCCTCCACATAGCTCATCGCTCCTCCGTTGATGGAAGTCAACCCAAACTTCAGCTGATCTGGCTTTTGTCGCCTCCATACAGAAAGAAAAAGAAGGGCTATCTCACAAGCGCTGAAGTGGTGTACACGGATGCCTCGTGTCGAAAGCACAAGAGGTAGCTAGGGTTTTTCAGGCAGTCGTGCGAGGATTTGCACAAGTAAGTTTTCCACTCGGTCTAGGTGCGTGTTCATGCCCTCAAGGTGTGCGTCCATTGCATCCAAACGCGTATCTACACGCTCAAAGCGTTGTTCTATCTGGGCCTTGAGCGATGCTAACCGTTTCACGGAATCTTCCGTGAGCCCTTTAACCATGGTTATTTCTACAGCCATTTCCCCGTAGGCTTTAATGGTTTCGGTCTTGTATTGTTTGAGATCATACTCTAGTATGGTTAATCGCTCTTCCTGTGTTGGCATTGGGAATTTGCCTTTCGCTCTAAGAACAACCGGCCTGGAGATCAGTACCATTATAGCATAGTTTGGTTACGTAGAGTTTCTTGAGAGTAACTTGGGCTATATGGTTGGGAGTCACCCTTTAGAGATAAGAATGGCTAGAGAATAGCTTACATTCGAGAAAAGTAAATGCTTGTTCTATGCATTAGTGCGGCTATTTCGAGATCACTTCATTGAAGCGTTGGCATAGAAACAAGCAAAGATCGGCTTATTTAAGAACGGATGACCGAAGTAGCCAGCACAGGTTCTCGAAGGCCTCATTTGGCTGCGGATATCATAAGTAGCCACCACAGGGGTCAATGGTCCTCATTTTTGGAACGGATATCCGAAGTAGCCAGCACAACCCCTCTTTTGTTCTTTTCTCTCAACTGTAGCAGATCAGCTTTTTATTTGCAACACTACCGCACAGGATACTCCAAAAGAGCCAGGCCTGACCGTTTGTGGCGGCCAGCGCTGGCTCATCTTCTTAATCCCGACCCTTTTCAAGCTGGTTGTGTACTAAGCACCAACGACGCCATTAATTGCGCATGCACATTGGCCGTAATGGCTCCAGCCACGCCGGGCGCGGGATTCACTTGCCCATTAGGGTCGAGCACGCCGTAATAAGCGTGGTCGGACAGCGTCACGATTTCAGGCACACTCGAGGTATCAGCGGGGTTGGCGAGCAACTTCTGCGCATCCTGATCTATGGTTGTCGTCCAGCCATTGACATCGTTTGTAGAAATTTCCACTACTCTGGCATTGGCGCGAATACTGGCCGTGGCGTCGGGTTGGGAGGCAGCCAATACTGCATGGGCAGCAGCTGTTGCGTCATACCCGTAACTGTAGGCAGGTCCATGGCCCAGGATACCAAAGCCATCGCCGGTCTGCAGCGTGCTACAATGAGTTTTACACCATTGGCTGAGCGGCTTGTAATGCGCCCCATGGATGCCTTCGCTAATATCGATGATACTCTGCGCCAGACACTGGATGCCGAACTGATTGCCGCTGCTCGCGAAACTCTGCAGCAGAATGGCCTGTGCATTGAGCAATTGGACCTGGTGCAACAGTCCCGTGACCAAGCCAATTTTGCCTGGCGTGGTAGGAAAACTGTAGAGCAGGTGCCGGATATGCACAAGGGCCAACGGCGGGAACGCTGCCGAAAGGATCACTTTGCCTGTGGGTACATTCACCGGCCCCCGCTCCAGTGTGATCTCAATCCTATTTCCCGCACCCACCAGGTTGACGGGTGTCTGCCCGATCGTTAGAGACCTGCTGTAGTTTAGCGCATCTTGACCTTGCCCGTTAGCTACTAGCGTTCCTAGCGCTGTGACTTGTTCGCTTTGATCATTGATCAACCATGTATCATAGTGAGAGCCCGAGGGAGGTGTGCTCAAACCTTGAGTGGCTATTTCCAGCGCATCAGTTGCACCTTGAGGGCTATTCGGGTTATCGAAGAAGGCCACCTGCCCGCTCACCTGTTGAGTCGGTTTCAAAGCAAACACTGCCCCAATCGTCCCTCCTACAACGACAAGCAACACGAGCATAGCAAGTAGTACAGTGCGCAGGGTTTTGCTACGCCGTGGTGGTGGGTGGGACAATGCCGGTGGTGGTCCTTCAGGCGGTGGCGCAGGGGGACGTGACCCTCTCTGAGGAGGCGTAGTGGACTGGAGAGTCGTCAGGGCGCCGGGCGGAGTTTGTAGCACAGAACCCGTCACCGGCGCAACGGGTGGGGATGACAGGGCGCCGGGCGCGGTTATAGGTGATACCAGAGGTGGCTGGGGATTCACGTAGGTTGGTCCAATAGAATCGAACGGAAAAGCTGGTGGTCGCAGGTCCGCAGGGATGGGCACATGCAACGCTTCGGCCGCGGCTATGGTCAGAGCAGCGGCGCTACTGAAGCGGGCGATGGGATCTTTCGCCAGAGCACGGAGGATCACCGTCTCGAGAGCCGGTGAGATAGCGGGATTAATGCGCGTAGGTGGAGTCGGCATGGAAATCATGTGCTGCATCATAATGGCCTCCGGGCTCATCTCCTCTCCCCAAAAAGGCGGAACTCCTGCACATATCTCGTATAGAATGACGCCCAGCGAGTAGATATCGCACAATTCGTTGCCAGAATGGCCTTTGACCTGTTCAGGGGACATGTACAGGGGAGTGCCTGACCAGATGCCACTCCTCGTGCCAGAGGTAGCACCCAGTAACTTGGCAATGCCAAAGTCGGTTAGCACCGGTTCTCCCATGGGATTCACGTCCGTATGGCGTTGATCCAGCAGGATGTTGGCTGGCTTGATATCTCGGTGAATCATGCCCTGCTGATGCGCATAATCAATCGCCTTACTGATGGACGTAAAGAGATGCACGATGTCAGGTGGAGGAGGAAATTTGCCAGCTCGCGAAGTATTGCCAATGTAACGAGCAAGTGTCTGTCCTTCGATATACTCCATGACCATGTAGGCGAGAGGGACATTCGATGCGGGAGTATGCGTCGTCTGAAAGTCGTAGATCTGAATGATATTCGGATGATGCAGGGCAGCAACAGCGCGCGCCTCACGGGTGAAACGCGTGATGAATTGGGGATCTGCTTGCAAATCCGCGTGCAGGACCTTAATGGCAACGTAGCGATGTAATTCGGTGTCAAAGGCTTTCCACACTTCGGCCATGCCACCATGTCCCAGGCGCTCTTGCAGTTCGTATTTTCCCAGGTGTTGCCAACCTTGTTGTGAACTCATGCTTAGGTTTTTCCCTCCTCAAGAGAATCTTCGCTCAGCCGTTGTGCATGGCTGACGAAGGACGGCTCGCAGGCAGAAAACAGAATATTGCTACTGGAACAGTATACACTCAACGAATTGATTATGCTGTAATTGCTTCCCCAGGTAGAAAGTGAAGCAGGTCACAAAAGCACGCCTGGCCACAAGAGCTTATCGGTAGTTTGTTGACTCCGGATTTTTCCTCAATCGATAGCAATCGAGCTCTATTAATGGGATCCGAAGAAGCCAGACAGGACCAGCTTTCGGCAGAACAGCAAGGAAGCGCCTTGTCCCAAGTTAACAAACTACCGTTATCGCAGCGATCAGAAAGGTCGAGCCCTCTGGTACGCGCATAGCGTGACGAAGCTGGTACTGGCTTCAGATTGAGAGAAGCCCTCTTGCTCGTGCATGCCTCAAGACTATTGGACGCCGCAGTTTGTCAATCTATATACTGTAATCAATCATGTAACATCAATAGGAGTATATTAAAGTATAACAAGCTGATAAATATGGCTCGAAATGGTGAATACAAAATATTGTTCTTCTGAGGGTAGTATAGCACACCCGCATTGTTGTCCTGGCTACTTCCCTCTCCGTGCTCTTTAGCGAACGGATGAGGGAAGTAGCCAGGACACCGTGGTGAGTACGAGGTTGAAACGTTCTGGGATGCGATGGACTCCTGCTGGTCTCGATGCTCTGCTTGCTTTGCGCACCGCTCGGCTCAACGGCACCTTTGATGGGTTTTGGAAACCTCGTTTCCACTTGGTTGCTTGAGCCATCACAACTATTTCATACACTCTATGTAGAGAGGCAGGTTGCCAACCACGTTGCTGTCTGCTATAGTACGGATGTTTTTTACCAAGCGAACAAGTATTGCTAGACATTTTTCTCAAAGGGGAAACGTCATGTCTGTACCCTCTCTTACCGAAGCGACTCTTTTACGCTATGCCTCCGCTGAAACCTTCCAGCACGGTCGCGGCTGTTACCAGCAGGGTGCCGTACTTGCTCCGGTCCTGTATGGCACAAGGCTCCTGGCAGAAGTGCAAACGGACGGGCCAGTTCCGGCGTTTGTGTGCTGTACCTTTGAGTCCGATGGCTCGATCACTGCGACCTGTACCTGCCAGAATGTCTGGGGAGGCTGGTGCAAACACACGGTCGCGGCATGCCTGGTTCTTCTGTATCAACCCAACACGGTTACGCAACGTCCAGCTCTGGAAACGTTGTTGCAACCCTTCAACCGTGAGCAATTGCAGGCGCTTGTGATCAAACTGGCCGGATACATTCCGCATTTGGCAGAGGCTCTGGACAAAGAACAAACTCCTCAACAGCCCGCAGTTCCCCAAGCCCAGGCGACACCAGCTTCAACCGCTCCGGCTCAGCCGCAACATGCAAACGTGGATACCAAAGCCCTGCGCCGTGGGGTTCGTTCTGCCATCCATAGTCTGGATCGCATGCAATCCTCTCAAGCCTACTATTACGTGAGCTCGGTGGTCGATGAGGTGGAGAAGCTCGCCGATCAAGCCATGCAATTGCTTGAGGTCGGGGATGGATATGGCGCGTTAGCTGCACTCGAAGCGGTCACTGAAGAATACGTCGACGAATGGGAAAATCTGGACGACTCGGATGGCTATGCTGGCGAGTTGTTTAGCCAACTGGGACAACTTTGGGCGGAAGTCCTTCTCAGTATAGAACTCTCCAAGAAAGAGCGCGAAGCCTGGGCTGATAAGTTAACCACTTGGCAAGAAAATGTGAGCGACTACGGTATCGATGACGCTTTCGATATCGCTGCCACGGCAGCTAAGCAGGGCTGGGACTATAGACCGCTTCAGCAGGTCTTACAAGGCAAGATCACCGAGCGGGGAGCCTGGGGAGGTCAAAAGCCTGGTTACGCAAATGATCTTGCTCAGATTCGGCTCGCGATTCTGGAACGACAGGAACGTTTTCAGGAGTATCTCTTGCTGGCAAAAGCCGAGGGACAAGCCGAGGCGTATCTCACCATGCTCATCCGTTTGAATCGGGCCCAGGAGGCTTTTGACGAAGGACTCCAACAATTGACCACGCCTGGGGCTACGCTGACGGTAGTTCGAGCGCTGTGTGAACATGGGGAGCGCGAGCAAAGCTTGCGTCTGGCCGAACATGGTCTGACGCTGGAAGGACGCAAAGCCGAACTGGCTGTGTGGTTACGTGATCAGGCTGAGGCGATGAGCCAGCACGACTTGGCGCTCAGGGCAGCGGAACAGGCATTTTTTGCACAAATCAGCCTGGAGAACTACCGCCATGCAGCCAGACTAGCCGAAGAGCAGTGGGCCACGCGTAAAACAGCCTTGCTGGAGTATGCCCGCACCTCACAGAACTACGAGACGCAGGGAAAAATCGACGTGTTTCTGCACGAGGATTTGATCGACGACGCCATTGCCGCTCTTGGGTCCTACGCCGGTCATACCTCAATCGCGCAAGTGGTAGATGTGGCCATCAAAGAGCGTCCCGAATGGGCAATCCAGGCCAGCAAAAAGCAAGCGGAATCAATCATGGATGCTGGCAAGGCACAATACTATGACGCAGCCGCCAACTGGCTCTCCAAAGCACACCGAGCCTATCAAACGCTCAACCGCAATGACGAGTGGGAGGCGTATCTCAACGGACTCCTGCAATTGCACGGGCGCAAGTACAAACTGGTTCCCCTTCTTAAGGAGATTAAGTAAGCCGATAAGGAAAGAACAAGAGAAGGAGATGTATCACATGGCCACACTTCCAAACGGAAAACCCATCGACATGGACATGCTTGAAACTGCGATGGAAGACTCGGACCTTGCGAACAAGTATTTTTTGAATCTGATCACAGGCAAAGTGCTCTTCTTTTCAGAATATGTTGGCTTTTCTAACGAGGACGAACAACTGTTGACAGAAATCGACGAGAGCAACGACTATGTTGCCGTTGAGCGCATCCCCTCCCATGAAGCTTACCAGTGGATGGTCGATTTTGTCGACGAAATCGCCACACCCAAAGACGAATACATTGCCGAAAAATTATCCATTGCATTAATGGGCAAAGGCGCGTTTAGACGATTTAAAGATGTTTTACATGCCATTGATGATGAATGGGTGCAAACGTGGTATCGCTGGAAAGACGATCGGCTTAAAGAAGCAGTAGATGCATGGTTAAAGAGTGTTCTGTAGCTCAAAGGCATCTGGCATCAGAAAATGGTAATGCCTGCCGAAAGAAGCTTATTGGTACAGCCCCAATTGGTCGTGGATAATTCAGTTTATCCCGCATTGCCTCACGAAAAATCTGCCTTTGACCTCTTCACCAAACCATCTACCATCGAAGTGGTTTCTACCTCTGCAACAAGATCACCTCTTGGCTCATGTTCCTTTGCAAATTGAACGGAGCTTGCTATCATGCGTTCACTGAGGCAGATTTTTCATGAGGCAATTGGCGGGCGTTGCTGTCGCTTTGGCAGAACCGTTTTGCGTCGGACTATTTCAGGGGAGGCAAACGTGGGAGAAGGAGTGAATCTTCAAAGCAGACGTACGTTGCTCAAGTAGTTCGCCCCGCAGTATCGCGCGGCCTCGTCTGCCCAGAAACGCGTGCTGCTGGATACCTTTGCCCAGGCCACGGGCTATCATCGAGGCTCAGGGATGTGGCTGCTCAACCATGCGGAGGATGTGCTGCACGCTCCTGGGTACAGGCGTTCGAGCCATTACGGGCCAGACGTCCAACACGCGCTGTTCCTGGTCTGGAACGCCGCAAACCGCATTTGCGCCAAACGCCTTATCCCTTTTCTTCCTCCCTCGATAGAGGCGCTGGAGCGGCATGAGCACCTCCTCCTCACCGAGGAATGTCGAAGCCAACTCCTTTCCATGAGCGCTGCTACAGCGGATCGCCTCCTGCGTTCCCAGAGAAGGGTGGGTCAGCACGGCCTCTCCACCACGGAGTGGGAACGCTCCTGAAGCAGCAGATTCCGATCCGTACATTCGAGGAGTGGAAGGAGACCCGACCCGGCTTTCTGGAAGCGGATCTGGTGGCCCATTGTGGCACCGACATTGAGGGTGGCTACCTGTACACGCTGACGCTCACCGATGTAGCAACCGGATGGACGGAATGTCTGCCCCTCTTGTACCGCAGTCAGGAGGCGGTTCTGACAGCCATCCAACGCTCACGCACGCTCTTCCCTTTTCCGATCCTGGGGATTGATACTGACGGTAGTGTTGCAAAAAATTTTAAGCTCATCAAAATGGTGAGTGTAATAACGGGCGTGAGTAAATTTTGTAAAAGAAAAGAAGAACCCTTTCTACGCGTTTCACCCTTAAAAATCTAAGGATATGCTTGTTTCTGATGAGCTTAAATTTTTTTGCAACACTACCCTTTAGCTCTGGTTAACATCTAGAGAGGGATATTGCCAAAGGCCGATAGAGACGATGAATATCCACAAATAGAACAGACCATCAAGGATGCGTTCGAGCAGCCCCCAGACACCGATCTGTGTAGACACAACGATAGTGACAATGACGATCACAGACCAGACGAGCGTCACAACTGCCAGTCCTACCAGAAAGCGCTGAGAGGGACGCACATTCGGGACATGACGCAGGGAGCGCGCGAGCAGCAGTATTCCTAATGCCCCACAGAAGAAGGAGACCAAAGCCACGAGCGCATGAATCGTGCCATGGATCGTCTGAGGAGGTGAAGTGAGATCAGTTGGAACAAAAGCAATGATCAGCTTCCCAATGGCCGAGACGCCCAGAAGGATCAGGCCACTACGCGACTGACCCTCCTTTGGTATGACGCTCATAAAGGCCGCTACAAAAATGAGAATAAGCAAGCCTCGAATGACAAAATCGATAGCCATCAGGAAACCATAAGGACCAACTGCCAAGTCACTTTCTGACTGACTGAGAGGATTGTAGTGCGGAGGCAATAGTTGGACAATCACTTCAAGAAGCAAGGCCAGCATGATGCCTACAATCACCAACCCAAAGAGTAGCCTGGTTGTTCTCGTAGCTTGTGCCGGAGGCTGCTTCATGAATATCTTCCCCTTTCTGGCTAGCAGAGAATACCTCGATAGTTTATGCTGTAAACCTATGAAAATGTCAAGGAGGAGAAACTGCTGGAGTCTGCTTTGATCACAAGAATAGAGCGACTTTGATGTATGTGAGATAGACTATCATGCTCTCCTGTGCTGGCTACTTCGCTCATCCATTCGCTAAGGAGGGCGGATGAGCGAAGTAGCCAGCACAACCCTTCAAAGTGACGTCTGCTAAGGTTCTTGAGGGTTGGAGTTCTCCTCAATCACATAGTCATAATTCATTAGATAAAGAGTCTTTACTCGTAAAAGTCTCAAGACGGGCACAAATGGTTCAAACCAAAAGGAAGCAGTCGTTGCCACTCATGTCAGCGTGCGAAGCTCCAGGCCTGTTAGCTGGAGCAACTGAGGCCTCGACAATTCCAGCTAACACGAGCCCGCCAGGGAGAACCCAGCGGGCCCGTGAGCGTAGGAGAAGCTGGGTGGAAACAGAAGGGCCAGCTTCCCTTGCACAGTCTTGGAACAGATTGAAGGGGCCATCCCAAGTCTGATTAAACACCCGTGTACTTGGAGCGGCAATCCCTAATACACCAGCGTTTGTACCAGTATAGACTAGCATACAAACAGAACAGCTCCGCGGAAGCGTAGATCGAATTCACGGAGCTGCTGAGGGTGCTAAGGAGGATATGCTGCCATGTCTCCCTTAGACATACACAGCATAGCAGATCCATATCTCTTGCTGGTTACGTTTCCCCGATTGCTATCACAACAAAAAAACACCGGCCGGAGCTGGTCGGTGCTCTCTGCTTGTTAGTGGGTAGATCATCATTCCCAACTGGTGAAGAGTGCAGTTGACAATAACCTCAAATGCACTTGCCAGCCTCGGCCATTAGGAGGAAGGGTATTGTCAACTTGGTATCGTAGCTCCCACAGGTTGCGCAACGAGATGCACGTGTGACTGAAGTAGCTCCAAAGGCCTACTCAATGCCCTGTTTTTTCCGAGTAAGGGATTGAGAAATACCTCTTGTACTGGCTACATCGGCTATCTGTTGGCATAAACGGCGTTTGATCGCGTAGGAATCTTTGTCAAATAGGCTATCTGTAAATGGATGTCACATGTAGCCAGCACAGAGTCGCGCACGGCGAACGCGCGTTTTGATGGCTTGCAAACTCACCTCGGTGCTCATGAGGGTTGCTCCCCTTGCGCCTGGTCGTCCTGCGTTGCATGGCTCCGTGTTATCCAGTCCCTTACGATGTCCTTTTGCGCCTCAGTCTCCCCTTCCTCTTGCCCGTGTGATTGCTGCTGCAGAAGCGCACGATGCGCAGAGAGAAACTCAAGCAGATTGTATGCTTGCTCAGCTCTCAATATGGCGGCACTCCCGCTATCCAGCGTGAGAACGAGGTCGCCGGTGTCCAGGATCGACGCTTCAAAGTTGGCTCCAAGGTTGCGCCTCTCTCTCATCTCTGGGAAATCTTGTTGCGGGTTGGCGCTCATGTCTACTTTCCTTTCATCAATTGTTTCTGGAAGGTGGAAGGCACTCGTACGATCATACCTGAACGCACATAGGTGGATGGCCAGCATTGCCTTTCCGTTCCCCGTGGGTAGGGGCAAGACGCGCGAGCGTCAGTCGTGCGGAGTCTAGCTTGTCGCTGATGGGCAAGACCACCGTCAGCACCCCATTACCATAAGTGACGTTGGCACAGGTCGCATTGACCGTGGCTGGAAGTGCGATCTCACGGTGGTAGACTCCAACGCTCCATTCATCGAGCAGGAGTTCCTTGACCTCTTTGAGCAGGCCGCGCTGGTCTCCATGCAGAATGAGGCGACCATCGTCGGTCACTTCGACCACAATGTTCTCAGGTTCCAGTCCAGCCATGGGAGCCGCGATCATCAAGCGCTCGTCGGTCCGGTAGACTTTGACAGGAATGGACTGCTGCTTCAACTGCTCTTGCATGCTCTTCACCTCTCGTCCCTTCGTCGTTGAGCCGCTCACATGTTTTCACACGATCCATAGTCCTACAGCACCATTTAGCGCGTGAGATGGCTTCTGGAGCGCATTCACCTATTTGCAGATGTAAATCGGCAATCGGCCTCCCAAGCCGTTTTACTCCGCTTATCTCGTTTTAAGTGGTGCTGCAGTAGTAGAGTGGAAGAAACAACTGTTTTCTCTTCCACCCTCCCACTGTGGTGGTGAGGTTAGCCTCTTTGCTGTGATCTTCCTGGATCACGCCGCTTGCCTGCTGAAATCGGAGCGATTTCTCTGCCGATTGAGATGGCAATGCGATCTATTATCATCTCTAATGTAACGCAAAAACCACCAAGGGATCATGATTTATATCACAAATCAGTCACAATCAAGGCAGAGAACATACGTGTTTCCGAACAGATGTCCCATGTAATATGTGTTTAGTTTCGTTCATGCTGCAGTGCAGCAATGAGAACACCGCCATAATAGAGCGCACAGGCTCTGAAATGAAAGAGCTCGGTACCGCTTTTGCCACGATCGCATTTCAAGCCAAGCTTTGCATGCTTATTCGAAGGGCGATTTTATGGGAACCAAACACTCTCTACCTGGGTTATCCGTGTGCGCCGCTTCGGCGCACACGGATAACCCAGGTAGCCAGCACAACCGCTTACGCGCAAGGGAATACCGTGCCATATAGCAGAGCCGATTCCAGGTGTGGCATGAGGTGACTGTGGTCCAGCACGTTGCATAACCACACCTCTTCTCCAATCTCTGACTATCTTCCAGTGTCTTTCCTCGTTATAGCTCATCAATAGACTTTGTCCGGATCAACAAGTTGACAATACCCTCATGGCATGCCTGCTTAAGCGATCTCATTTGAATACTGTATGTCAGCTGTGGTCCAGACGATTTAGACGCTCTGCCAGCGCTGTGTAGCGTTGCCGATCCATGACACGTTTGATCGCGATGCCGATAGCTTTGGTTGGTCCAACCAGGATGCCCAGTTGCTTGGCGCGGGTGAGCCCGGTGTAGACTAGGTTGCGGCTGAGCAGCAGGTAGTGTTGCATGAACAGCGGCAGGATCACGACGGGGTATTCACTGCCCTGTGATTTGTGGACGGTGACGGCCCAGGCCAGGGTCAGTTCTGACAGATCGGCGTAGTCATAGCTCACCTGCCGCCCGGCGAACTGCACCACGACCTCCTGCTCCTCCAGGTCGATGGAGAGAGATAGTGCCCAGGTCGCCATTGAAGACTTCTCGCTGATAGTCATTGACCTGCTGGATGACCCGATCGCCGACGCGCAGGAGAAGCCCCCGCGTGCGAGTTCGGCTTTTCCCGCGGTGGGTGGATTGAGGACCTGTTGTAGCATACTATTGAGCTGGCGCGTTCCTACCTCTCCGCGGGTGGCCGGGCAGAGCACCTGCACCTGCTGCACCGGGTCGATGCCGTGCTTCGGCAGGTACTCGCTGACCAGGTGGCGAATGCCTTCTGCTCCCAGCTGCGGCTCTGGCGCTTCCAACCACAGGCAATCGGACTCGGCAAATTTCGTGGTCGGGGTGAGATGGGGGAACTGTCCCGCATTGATGCGATGGGCGTTGGTCACGATGTGGCTGGCCGCCGCCTGGCGGAAGATCTCGCTCAGGCGGACGACTGAGAGCTGCTCAGAGGCGATGAGGTCGCGCAAGACCATCCAGGTCCCACGCTGGGCAGTTGATCGATATCTCCCACAATGAGCACCTGAGCTCCGGGCGGGATCGCTTTGACAAAGGAGTGGGCCAGGAACAGGTCGAGCATCGACGCTTCGTCCACGACAATGGCCTGCGCCTCCAGCGGATTCTGTTCGTTGTGGCGGAACTGCATGGTCTTGGGATCAAAGGCCAGCAGGCGATGGATGGTTTGCGCCTCTTTGCCCGTCATTTCGGAGAGGCGCTGAGCGGCTCGTCCGGTGGGCGCCGCGAGCAGAATGGTTTTGCCCATGGCCCGCCATAAGGCCACGATCGTGCGCGTGGTGAAGGTCTTGCCGCAGCCTGGCCCACCGGTGAGGATCAGCAGGCGCGAGGAGGCGGCCAGTTCGACGGCGCGGCGTTGCCCGGTGGACAAAGAATGCCCATTTTCTCGGTGTAGCGGTCGACCCAGCGCTGCACCCGCGGCAGGTCGACCTCGACGGGACTCTTCGCGAAGGCGGAGAGGCGCGCAGCCAGGGCGACTTCCGTGTGGTAAAACGCCGGGGCATAACACAACTGCTGGCCTGCGAGGTCGCCAAAGCCAGGTTCGAGGATGAGTTCTTTTGCCTCAGCCATCTGCTCAATCAGTTTGTTGATGCGCGCCGGGTCCACCGGGAACTCGGGCAGGGCCAGTCGCTTCACGGTCTCTTCCACCAATTGCTGCACGGGCAAGAAGCAGTGCCCATCTTCGCCGGCTTGACTGAGCAGGTACAGAATGCCTGCCTGGTAGCGGATGTCAAAATCAGGCGCAACCCCCAGATGTGCGGGCAATGGTGTCGGCGGTGATGAAGCCGATGCCGTAGATATCGGCAGCCAGTTGATAGGGATTACGTGAGACCACCTCGATGGCCTCATCGCCGTACTGTTTATAGATTTTCACCGCATACGTGGTAGAAACGCCATGGCCTTGCAGGAAGACCATGACTTCTTTGATCGCCTTCTGGGCGGCCCAGGCGCTCTTGATCATACCAACGCGCTTCTCGCCAATGCCAGCCACTTCGTTCAGACGCTCGCCATGCTGCTCAATGATCTCGAGAGTCTCCAGGCCAAAGTGGGCCACAATGCGCCTGGCCGTCACCGGACCAATGCCTTTGATGAGCCCGCTGCCCAGGTACTTCTCCAGGCCGGTCAGGGTCGCCGGTTTCATCTCTTGAGCAGAGAGGACCTGGAATTGCTGGCCGAATTTGGGATGCTCGCGCCAGAAGCCGCTCACGCGCAGCGTTTGTCCAGCCGATATGGAGGGGAAACGGCCTACGAGCGTGACCAGATCGGCGTGAGCAGGCACTTTGAGCCGGGCGATGGTGTAGCCGGAATCGTCGGCATGGAAGGTGACCCGTTCGACAATGCCTTGCAGGTGCTCGGTTGGAGGGCGAGGTGCTCGTTCGACTGGTGTCTCTGATGCTGACACGGTGCTCTCTGCTGGTCCTTTCGCTGTATCCGTTCCTTAATAAGTAATATGATTAACATGATTTCTTACAGAGAGTATAGCAGTCTGCTCAGGTGTTGCCAAGTTGAGATGTGCGAAAGAAGATGGCAGCACAGCCTCAACTTCCGCCGTTTCAGCCAGCAGGAGGTTGGCCTGGATGAGGTATATCGTTCCGATGCGTGCGTGGGGACATACACGCGAGAAGGCTCCTCTCGTGGTCACGTTCACAACGATCCATGCTGTTTCGCGACAAACATGCTATTGTGCTGCCGACATATGCTGAGAAATGATGAATGATGCTGAATGACGTGATGAATGATGACGAAGAGTGATGAGAGAAATGGTGAAAGCTGGTGTCGCTTCTCATGGCGGCTGCTATGGGTGCGCTATGACCTCACGTCACTGTGACCAGCTCTGCCCAGCTCGTGGTATAGTTTGGTGAGCGCTGTTGTGCCTTTGCTTCCCACGCACGCTGCGTGCCTTGTGCTGCGAAAAAGATGGCATCCCGACCAAACCACGTCGTGATGACGTCGACGATGGCCATCACCGCCGCCTTTTTGACTTCCCTCCCGAACGAATACTCGGCAAACAAGTCCGGTTGCTGCACATCATTGGGGCGAATATCGGAGAGAAATACACCAGCCCGCTTATATTCGAGTCCTGGACGATAGATGTGCTGAAGCAGGCTCTGGGCGTTCTCCATGAGGTCGGGTGTAAAGTCGGTCGGAAACAGCAGTGTCTTCGCTGCTCCCTTCGTGTACTGCTCCGCTTCAGTGTCAAAGGCATTGGTACTGATGAATATGCTCATGGCACCAGCGACAGAGCCCTGGCGCCGTAATTTCTCCGCCGCTCGTGCCGCAAAATGACACAGTGCTTCTGCCAGCTCTGCCTGGCTGGCGATCACTCGGCCAAAGGAGCGCGAGACAAGGATGTTTTTCTTGGGCTTCGACTGCAATTCCAGGGGCAGACAGGTCACGCCGCGCAGCTCCAGCGCGATGCGTTCTCCCACCACTCCTAGCGTGTGGCGAATCAGGCGCAGCGACACGTATTTCAAGACATCTGCCGTGAAGATGGACTCACGTGCGAGCCGGCGCGCGAAGCGTGTGCCGATGCCCCACAGTTCTTCGACGGCGAAGGTCTCTAAGATCGCGTCGATTTCCTGCTCGGGAGCATCAACCAGATTCACGATATCCTCATAGGCAGGGACACGTTTGGCCAGTTCCGCGGCCACCTTGGCCAGCAGTTTCGTCGAGCCGATACCGACCCGCACCGGAATGCTTGTGGTGCGAAGGACTGTGGCGCGGATCTTCCGCGCCAGCGGGAGCAGTTGCTCTGAGGCCACATGCGCCAGACTGATAAAACACTCGTCGATCGAATAGATCTCCTGCTGTCGCACGCCATCGCGTTCCTCGGCAAACTCCGCTATCACTTGCATCACCCGGTCACTGGCGTCCTGGTACAAGGCATAGTTACTGCTGTAGACGGCGACCCGGTGCTGTTGGACGAGAGAGCGACACTGAAAATAGGGCATACCGCGTCGTAATCCCAGCTTTTTTGCCTCCGCGCTGGCAGAGACAATGTTGCCATCGTTGTTCGAGAGGACGATCACGGGTTGACCTTGCAGCGCGGCGTGAAAGGACCGTTCCACGCTGACGTAGAAATTGCCGCAGTCAATGAGCGCGATGACATGGTGGCTCATCTGTGCCGCTCTCCCTGCCGCTGGAGCAGGCGATTGTGGATGAGGGGATGCAGCGGGTGCAGGCTAAACATGACGATGCCCCAGCATTGAAAGCCGGCCTCCGTCGTGGCCACAATGGGCGGAATCAGCGGATGATCGGAAAGCAGGAACAGCGTGTCGCAGGCTTGCAGCAGGCGTTTCACCAGGAAGCCTCCGTTGAAGGAGGCAATGATGATGTCATTCTCTGCTGCGGTAAGCGCGCGGTCCACGACCATGACGTCCCGGTCAAAAATATGTGCCCCTTGCATCGAGACGCCCTTGACCTGGGTGCAGTAGGTCTCCGGCCGGTCAAGGCCGAGCAGCAGGTTCAGGTCCATGAACCTGCGCGATCGGAGCAGGATCTGTCGTTGTGCGTGCTGATGGAGCGCATGAATACTGCAGAGCACGACGCCTTTGATCCGGAAATCGTCCTCGCTTTTGACCCTGATGGCAGGGTAGACCAGGCCATTAGGCGGGGAATGACTGGCGTCAGACAAGACGGGAGTGGCGGGCAACAGAAAGGTGATATTGTGATGAACAACCAGGCGTCTGACGTAGATGCTGCCATTCATGGAAGCCATGACGAGATCATTGTTTACCGCCTCGAGCGTTGGGGAAATGATCAGTACATCGTTGTTGCTGATGCCTGCGCTGGTGAGCGCTCCGCCCGCCATTCGGTGACAGAAGGTGTCGTGTTCGGCGATGCCGAACAACTGCTGAGCGTCCAGGCGCTTTTGACGCCATTCTTCCCCAGGGGAGGGAAAGCCCGCTGCGACCACGGCGGGCGAAGAGAAGAGATCCATGGCCCTCTGGTGGTGTGCTCCCAAGCACGTCGGGATGAGGCACACCTCCTCCTTTCGTTCAACAACTTCACATAACGTTACGCTGCATCCAGGATGCATGGTATCAAGTCAAGGCTCTGCGAAGAGCAAGATAGAACGCATGTTCTTCTTGTAGGAAGTATACTCAAGAGAAGAAGAAGCTGTCAATGCTGTATCTATGCGAAAGGAGGAAAATTGGTGAAAAGAGACCCATGCGGCAGAGAAAACGAGAAACGCTTGTCTCTTAAGCAAGACGAAAGAAGGTGAGCGAGTGGTGTAAGGAGACGTTGTCTGCTGCGCACACGGCATATGGACAGGCTGACAGGCTGGGTGTATGAATTAGTTGTTAGGCACCCAAGCAAAAAAGGGGTATCCTCATCTGTAAAAAACCAAGAGCAGAGAGGAGTCCCCTAAAATGGAAACGAATGAATCCTTGCAAACAGCGCTGAGGCAGGAAGCTGAAGTGGAAGTGCTGAAGTTGGTGGAGAGTTTACAGAACCTCAAGGAAGGAGATCTCAAGGGAGTGGAAACCCAGGTGCTGGAACGGGTCATGAGCATAGGACGCAAGTGGATGGAATGTATCCTGAGCCCTGAGTCCTCCAGCGAACTGCCCCCAGTTCGTCGCGAGGGAGCCTGTGGGCATGAGCAGCGCTTGGTCGGCGTGCGCCCCAAGCAGCTGTTGACCATGTTGGGCAAAGTGACATTTTGTCGGCCGTACTACCAATGTGTGAGACCGGAGCAAGCGGAGGCAGCAGGAAACGAACAGGAGTGTTCACATGGGGAGGCTCCAGCCGATGCGGTCTGGGGCGTGCAAGCACGCCGCACAAGTGCCGGGGTGCAACAAGCGATCAGTTATCTGTGTGCCATGCTCACGCTCGAGGAAGCGGCCGAGACGTTCAGCCGGTTGCTGCCATTGGGCATGTCAGCCCGGCAAGCTCTCAACCTAATGCAGTCGGTGGGTGAGGCACTGGCACGCGAGGAAGGAGAGCAGGTGGCTGCCCTGTGGGAGCATGCAGCCCAAGCACGAACCACCCTGACGGTGGAGGGGCAGCCCAAACATGAAGTCATCGAGCGCCTCTACATCGAATTAGATGGCGTAACGGCCCGTCTGCGTCGGGGTAGTGTGCCGATGGAAGACAAGGAGGTCAAGCGAGCGGGAGATGTCTATCGGGAAATCAAAGTCGGAGCCGTCTTTGCGGCCTCACATGGCCCCCAACGCTCAGGCCTGGCTCCAGGAGTCTTCATCGATCACGCGGGCGAGAAGCACTATGTAGCCCGACGCTGCAAAGCCGAGGAGTTTGGCAAGGCGCTCTACACGCTGGCGGTCACGCGTGGCCTGCCCCAGGCGCGCCAAGTGGTGGTTGTGGGGGATGGGGCGCTCTGGATTTGGGGTTTGGCCGCCGAACACTTTGCGGAAGCAGTGCAGATTGTCGACCTGTGGCATGCGCGCGAGCATGTGTGGAAGGTGGCCCGTGCCGTCTTTGCGTCTGGCTCACCTGAAGCGGCCGCCTGGGCCGAACACGCTTGTACGTTGTTGGTCGAGGGCAACATCGAAGAGCTGGTAGCCGAGATCGCCGCCTTCCCTGCGGTGCCGCCTGAGCCAGGAGCCTCACGCAGTGTGCCAGAGATCGAGATGGACTACTTCATCTCCAATGCGGCTCGCATGCGTTATCCCGCCTTTCGCGCTCAAGGGATGCATGTGGGCAGTGGTATCGCCGAAGCAGCTTGTAAAACCGTGGTCAGCACCCGAGCTAAGCGCTCAGGCATGCGTTGGACGCCCGAAGGACTGGATGCCGTCTTGGCCTTGCGTATCGCTGTGCTCAATGCGACCTACGACGACTTCTGGGAGCACCAGCATGGCCTTGTCGCCTGATTGCCTACAATTACTTCATACAACTAATTCATACACCCTGACAGGCGGACAGGCTCGCTGTGTTGCAAAAATGATGCCAGCTCTCTATACTTGGGGTTATTCTGTTGATAGAGAGGAACACCTTTCATGGACAATGCGGCCCCGTTCAAATGGCATCACTTCGAAGCTGCGATCATTCTGCTCTGCCTGCGTTGGTACCTTCGATATGCACTCAGCTATCGCGACCTTGAGGAGATGATGCTGGAGCGGGGTCTGCACGTCGATCACACCACCATCTATCGGCTTCAGTGCAACGCTATGCTCCAGAAATGGAAAAACGCTGTCGGCCGCATCTGAAAGCCTGCAACGACTCCTGGAGAGTGGATGAGACGTCCATGAAAATCAAGAAAACCTGGATGTATCTCTATCGGGCCGTCGATTTGGAGGGGAGCACCCTGGAGTTCCTGTTAAGTCCGACACGGGACGCCGAGGCGGCGAAACGGTTCTTCGTCACCGCCTTGGGACGACCCACTGGTTCAGCTGTTCAAGGAAGTCGCGAGCGAGCAACAAGGGGATCAGCCGAGTAGGAGAGAAGGGCCTAAAGCCGCCAAACTGGCACCGCGAGTCATCAACGTGGATAAGAATGCGGCCTATCCCAAAGCCATTGCCGAGCTCAAAGCGATGGGGCCTTGCCTGAAAGCGTGGAACTGACGTCCTGGTCAAGTATCTCAACAACATCGTCGAACAAGATCATCGCTTCATCAAACGGCTGGTCAAGCCAGGACTGGGCTTCTTCTCGTTTGAAACGGCATGGCGAACACTGCGGGGATACGAAGCGATGCATATGATGAGGAAGGGGCAAATACAGGGCGTGGAGCAAGGAGACATCAGGTGTCAGGTGACATTCATCGCCACCCTGTTTGGAGTGGCCGCCTAAGCTGAGCAAGACGCCATCCTCCACGCCCGTTGCATTCGGTGATGAGTTTTTGCAACACAACCGAAAAACCTATACGACTGACCTGAGTGACGCGGAGTGACAATGGATCGAACCACTTCTCCCTGGTCCCAAACGATTGGGCCGCAAAATCGAATATTCCAGGCGGGAAATCCTCAACGCCATTTTCTACCTCAATCGAAACGGTTGCACATGACGAGATTTGCCCGGCGATTTCCCGCCGTATGGCACGGTTTCGTACTATTATCATGCGTGGCGACGCAGCGGATTAACGGTAGTTTGTTGCCAGGGGAGAAAGTGTGATAACATATGGGGAGGGGAGGAATGTGAGATGACGAAGCGAATCGATATTATCCCAGCTCCCGAGCCGCTGGAAGCCTACGCCAGGCACTTCGACGACCTGTTCGCGAAGAGCAACCAACGCGAAGCATTTCGTCGCTACCTGGAGGGCCTGCTCTTGCCCACCGAACGACACAAGATCCTGACGGGGCTCGTCAATACCGAACCATTGGTCGGAGCGCAGTTGCCGCGAGCGCAAAAACTGCAATGGTTTCGGAGCCGAATCCACCTGGGATGAGCGCAAGGTGGAGGCCAAGCGACTTTCCCTGCTGCAGGAGGATCCATCGACCGCGCCCACTGCGCGCGGGGTTCTGGTGATCGATGAGACCGGGGATCGGAAAGATGGCCACCAGACCGCCCACGTCAGCCGCCAATATCTGGCGAATCTGGGCAAAATTGACAATGGCGTGGTCTCCGTCAGCAGTTTGTGGGCCGACGAACGGGTCTATTACCCCGTTGACGTCGAGCCCTCTACCCCAGCGGTGTACTTTACCAAGGGGAAGAACGATCCGCAGTTCCGCACCAAGCTCAAGATCGCCTTGCAAGTGGTCGCGCGCGCTCTCGCGGAGGGGATCCCGTTCCGAGCGGTGGTAGCCGACTCGTTCTACGGGGAGGATCGCACCTTGAGGGGTGGGCTGCGCAAGCTGAAGGTGCCATATATGATGGCCCTGAAACCCTCGCATGACGGGCGCGCGTCCAGAAGATGTCGCAGGGACGCTGCAAGACGTGGCGCATAAGGCTGGCTGGGTGAGTGTCGAGCAGCCGGGCACATGGGTGCGCATCACCAGGACGTGGAGCTCAGGCAGCAGCCAGGACTGGTGGGTCTTGGAGATTGCGGCTGGGCCCTATGGGCCAGACAAGCAAGAACGCGCCATCGTGGCCACCACTGATCCACAGACGCTGCCCGATGCCTCCACCTGGTACCTGGTGACCAACCTGCCTGTGCCAACGCCACACCCTGGAAGCGAACCGCCGTTCCCTCCAGCCAGCCTGGAAAAGGTGATCCGGTTGTACGGGCTGCGTATGTGGGTGGAGCAGAGCTACAAACACGTCAAACATGCCCTGGGGTGGTCCCAGTACCAGGTGAGAAGCGACCAGGCCATCCGGCGGCACTGGCAGTTAGTCTGGTGTGCGTTCTCGTTTTGCTGGTATCATGCCAGTCACCCCTTTGCCAGCGCGACGGAAGAGGCTCGAGAGCCATCTGAGCCACAAGCTCCCCTCCACACCAGTGTTCCTGCTGATGCAGCAGGAACGGGGAAACAAAATCAGCGAGGGAAAAGGAACTCGGCCACAGGTGTCCTGGCCAGCGGCACTGCGAGCGGTGCGAGGATGGTTGGAGCCCTGGATCATGCTGCGGCACTATTGGCGGGGCTGGTCGCCACTGCCCCCGCCTCCTGCGTTGCAGTTCCTCCTCAAGTGGCTTGAACGGGGGCACGCTATCTCACTCTACAGTTCAGCTTGACCCTCGTCAACAAACTACCGATTACACCTGCGGGCGCCTTTCTTTTCTCCCTCAGCCTGAAGGCATGAGGGTCTCCAGAAAGGTTTTCTATGATTGCCGTCTAATGCGCCTTTTAAACCATGCGATTTGCTTTTGCCGCCAATTTTTTCGCCCACTGGCGATGTGTATCAGAGGAGCTTGACTATTTCCAATACCGCAAGGGTAATCCGGCCACAGGCGATTGGAAGGTGGGAAGCGTGCTCATCGCCAGTGAGCCGAGATAGGCCGTGCGCAGGTCTGGGCCACCGAAGGCGAGACTCGTGATAAATTGCAGGTTGGGGCTGGCTGCCAGCGCCATATCATTTGGTTCTGCCGTGCCATTGGCGATTTGCTCCTCGAAGCTTTTGAGGACATCCTCGCGTGGGTCTTCGATGACGACGTGGTAGTCACCGTCGGCAGTGATGATGCCCAGGCCATTGCGCAGGACTAGTGTGACCCAGACATTGCCTTCGGCATCGAAGCTGAAGCCATCGATAGCTGCTCCTGTGCCCAGATTGTTTGGCCCAAATATTTCTTTGCTGGTCAGGCTCCCATCGGGCTGGATGCGGAAACGCAGCAGATGATTCATCATGGTTTCAACTACGTACAGATACTCTTCCTGGGCATCGAGGCGAATCTCATTTGTCAGCGAGATCCCGTCTGCCACGATACGCGGCCCCTTTTCGTCGAGCAGGACGATATAGCCATCAGGGCGTGATGCCGCCGCCGCAGGCCACCAGTGGTGCTCTCGCGTCATGACAGAAATCCAGAGCCGATTACGGCTATCAAGGAAGACAAAGTTTGGCGTGGTGATGCTCACCCCATCCACCTCTGTCAACAGGTCTCCAACATACCCATCGGGGTGGAGTTTCTGAACTTTGCCCAGGCCGAGGTTGGCGACAATGAGGGAGCCATCATCGGTCATCGCCAGACCATTTGGTTCATTGCCACCCAGACCACCGAGAAATTGCTGGGAGCCATCGGGATTGATTCGGGTCACGCCACCACGGCCGTCTGATGTCAACAACATGCCATTGGGCTGAGCAAGGACTGATTCGGGGCGGACCAGATCGTGACCCTGTAGGTCAGATCGCTCAGTTCAAGGCGGAACTCTTTGATCGGAACGGTGCTGTTACTCATACGAAATCCTTTCTTCATTGAAAAACAGACTGCTCGCCGCTCCAACCTCGCTAACAGTGTAAACAGTGACAGACTGCGAGGAAAAGAGCATCGTCCTGCTAGCTGTCAGTACAAGCCCCCCCTCTGTGGATACCGCTGCATTGTACAACTTCAGCGGAAGAGCCACAATACCGGGGCCATCTCACGAATGAGGCCACCCCAGGTGAAACCTCGCCACGACCTGCTTGACATATACCTTTCCTATCCATTGGACTACAACCTTGTTTTCCTTAGGGGTGTCTTGACCTATCGGGCATGATTGCGTCTTCGAGTGATTTAGCTTGATGGAGTTGTTCAGAAGTAACGTTGTCTCCGGTTAGGTTTGCCTTGATGAGGTAGGTGTTACGGAGGTTGGCAGGTAATACTGTTTCACCAAGGAAAAGATATGTTAGCACAGGAAGACTGGCCTACTGGCCCTATCGAATGGCGTCATTACATATCATCTTCACCATGAAACAGTATAACAGTTCGTAATCATCCTCATACACTCCCAAACAGGACAAAGGGAACGGGTCAGCTTCCCTGAAATTAGCTCCACTCAAGTCGGCTCTGCTTAAGTTAGCCCAACTCAAATTGGCACCGTGCAGGTCAGCTTCAATTAGGTTGGCTCCGCTTAGATTGGCCGCACGGTCGCCAGGAAATGGTTCATCATCGAGTGGGTCTTCTCCGCTCAAATCGGCCTCAATCAAAATAGCTCCGCACAGCAAAACTGATCACCTTGTCCGGCCAGTGGCACTTGACCCTGGTGATCCACCAATGCGTCCAGTCGGACTGTCCCAATTATCATCGCCGCCAGCGTCCCGAAGAAGAAGGCGGTTGGGCACTGCCACATGGCGAGTTTGGGCTGGATGTCATTGCTTTGATTGGCCAATGGCGTTTTCGGGAACATCGCAGTGTGCCCGAAATGCATCAGGCTCTGCTGGCCCGTGGCGTCAACATTGCGCTGCGCAGTGTCACCCATTTGATGCACCGCTATGAAGAACTGGTGGCCTTGCGGATCACTGATCACGAGCGGATCAAGGCACTGCTTCAGAAGCAAGGCACGTGATCCTGGCCCTCGATGTGTTACAGCCGGATGTGGGGCATGAGGTGCTCTGGGTGGTCCGCGACTGCCGCTCCGCAGAAATCCTCTTAGCGCGCCCGTCGCTCAGCAGTACGCAGGTGATTTGACCGCGTTGTTGCAGGAAGTCAAGCACCTGCTGGAGCAATTGGAGGTGCCGGTCACAGCGGTGATCTCGGATGGCGAAGAGACCATCGGCAGTGCGGTGGCCTTTGTCTTTCCTCAAGGTACCCTATCAGCTCTGTCAGTTTCACTATCTCAAGGATGCCACCAAGCCCCTCTACGACGCTGATCGGCATGCCAAAACGCAATTGAAGCAGCAGCTGCGCGGGGTGCGGCCCATTGAGCGCGCCTTGGAAGAGCGCCCCACGCCCGAAAACGAAGCGAGCCGGCTATTGTCTGGCCGTACGCGCGTCTTTGACCGATGATGGACGCTCTCCCTTAGATGCGCCAGGTCTGCGCTTGTACGAGCGTGTGACCCAGATCAGCGACTCCATTGCGCGCGTGCAGGAAAAAAAAGGTTATCCCCGGCTTTAAAGCAGTTACACCAGCTGCTGAGCAAAGAGCTCCAGGCGACTGCCCCCTTCTGGCCACCGTTGCAGATAGCCTCCCGCCAGGTGCGTCAGGCGGCTCAGATCCTGGCCAATGAGCCTCCTCGATAATACTTTTGCCTTTTTCTATAAGTCCAGACTCGTAGAGGAATTGGAGCACACTTCCTTTACGAGCTCCATCTAATCCACGAAGTACCCTCAACGTTCGCACTCGTGCTATCTTTCGTACCTCCTCGTTTTCTAGTTTTGACACAGCCGAGTGCTTCTCAAGGAGAAGTTCTGATATTTTGTCGATGTACGCTTGGAGCGCCACTTCATGCCTGTTATCTTCTCTATTTTCGCGTTCTAATAGCTGTCGTCCTTTTGCAACGTCCTCTTCTCTATCTTTCTGTATTTTATTGAGCCAGAAACCACCAATAGTAAGCATAGCGGGAACTAAAAGAAGCTGCATCCAGTCCCAAGGGGTATTTCCCGCTTGCAGTGCTTTTGCTGTGGTAATCCCTTTGGAAGTGCTTGTGATAGTTATTGCACTCTCTCCACCAGTGAGCCCTGTCCAGCCCCAACCAAACCTAGAGACTGCGATCGTGAAGACACCTGGCTAGATGAGGTTTGAAAAGGGTGGTCAGTCCACCTGAACCAAAACCGGGCGAACAATCCAACTCTGCGTTGCAGATGTCCGCTAACTATGTTATACTCTGGCGTGGTCGGGAACTGTTCGGTAACCGGGCCTTGGAGAGAAACGGTTTGACAGCCGAGAGGAGCCAGCCATGACTGCCACCGTACAGGGTGATATCCTGGTCTATCGCCAGGACGAGCAAGAGCAGGCACTGACCGTGGGCACAGCCGCCTGGTTCGCCTGGTTAGAAACCGCCTCGACGTTCGCGTTTGTCAGTGCGGCTGGCACCTTCACGGCTCGCCGGGAGCAAGCAGGCCACAAGCGCGGGGGCTGGTACTGGAAAGCCTATCGCAAACAGCAGGGCAAACTCTCCTCCACCTACCTGGGCAAGTCAGACGTCTTGACGCTTGATCGGCTGAACGCGGCGGCCCAGACGCTGGCACAGATAGCTGACAGGGACGCGCAGGCCAACGCTGACGAAGAGGCGCCAGCACCGGCCAGCCAGCCAGGTGATCCCCTCATCTCCCTGCTGGCAACCAAGCTCCACATTCCGCGCCCGCGGCCACACCTGGTGCTGCGTCCTCACCTGACTGAGCAACTCCAGCAAGGCATGGAACGTGCGCTCACCCTTATCTCGGCACCGGCTGGGTTTGGCAAAACCACGCTGCTTGCTCAATGGCTGGCGGAAAGTGGCACGCTTGCTGCCTGGCTCTCGTTGGGGTCGGAGGATAATGACTCTACCAGCTTTCTCTCCTACCTGATTGCCGCCCTGCAGACGCTTGATCCACAGACGGGGATAACGGCGCTCGCATTGCTGCGCACCCCGCAGCCGCCATCGCCGGAGACCGTGATTGCCGTGCTGACCAATGACCTGGCAGGCCATGAAGGGGACTTCGCCCTCGTACTCGATGACTACCATGTCATCGCTGACGAAAGCATTCAGCGCGGGATGACCTTCCTGCTGGAGCACCTGCCCCCGCAGTTGCACCTCATCCTGGCGAGCCGCGCTGACCCCCCGCTGCCGCTGGCACGACTACGGGCCCAGGGACAGCTCTGCGAGGTACGAATTGCTGACTTACGTTTTGGAGCCGCCGAGGTGAGCACGTTTCTCCAGGCGGTGATGGGACTGGACCTGCCCCCCGAAGCCATTGCCATCCTCGAGAACCGCACCGAAGGCTGGATTGCCGGGCTGCAACTGGCTGCACTCTCGTTGCAGGGCCGAGCCGATGTCTCCGCGTTTCTGGCAGCCTTCACGGGCAGCCATCGCTATGTGCTCGACTATTTAAGCGAAGAAGTGCTCGCGCGGCAGCCCGCACCGGTGCAGACGTTTCTGTTACACACCTCGATCCTGGAACGGCTCAGTGGGCCGCTCTGCGATGCGGTGAGAGAGCAGGAGGGGAGCCAGGCGATGCTGGAAGCGCTCGACAAAGCGAACCTGTTCGTGGTCGCTCTCGACGACGAACGGCGTTGGTACCGCTATCACCACCTGTTTGCCGAGGGGTTGCGCCGCCATCTACAACAGAGAGGACCCGCGTTAGTACCCCAATTACATCGACGAGCCAGCGCCTGGTACGAGCAGCACGAACTTCCTGCCGAAGCGGTGCAGCACGCGCTGGCTGTGCCCGATGTTGAGCTCGCTGCCCGCTTGATCGAACCGATTGCGCTCCCCGCTGCCTTCCAGGGTCAGCTCTACACGGTGCTCGGATGGCTAAGCGCCCTTCCCAAGGCACTCGTGCGCACACGGCCTTTCCTGTGTGTGTCCTACGCACGATTGCTCCTGTACTCCAATCAGTTTGAAGCAGCCAAGGTTCGCCTACAGGAGGCCGAAGAGGGCATTCGGGAGGAGATGCCTGCTGAGCAGGCGCAGACCATCCTGGGTGGGGTGCTCGCCGTCCGTGCGGGCATTGCTTATTTTTCTGGCGATTTTCCGCACGCGATCTCCCTCGCACATCAGGCATTCGCGCTGCTGCCGACAGCGGAGGTCTTTCCTCGCGCAAGTGCTACCGCGATCACGATCCGCGCCTACCTGATAAATGGGGATGTGACCCCAGCCGCCGAACACGAGGTCGCAGCGGCGGTCGCTTTAATACGCATCTCGGGTAACCTCTTCGCAACCGTGATGAGCATTTGCTTGTTGGCGCAGCTGCACGTTCTACAGGGCAGGCTCCGGCAGGCGACCGCCACCTATGCCCAGGTGGTGCAGGCGGTCCCACAGCCGGAGGTGCTGCACACTACGTTCAGCAGCCTCTCCTACTATTTCGGCCTGGGCGACCTGCTGCGCGAGTGCAACGAGCTGGAGGCAGCTGAACGGCATCTGGTGCAGGGCATGGCGCTGTGCAATGAAGAGCGATCGCTTGACCCCTCCATGGCGGTCCTGGGCTACACCGCCCTCGCTCGCGTGCAGCAGGCGCGTGGCAACACCCGTGAAGCCCTGGCGACCCTGGATGCCCTGGCACATCTGGCTGAGCAGCGGCACTTCGCTCCCCATCTAATGACCCAGGGAGCCGCCGTGCGGGCACAACTCGAACTGGTACAGGGCAACCAGGCGGCAGCTATCCGCTGGGCGGACACTAGCGGGCTGTCCACGGAGGATGACGACCTGAGCTATTCCCGAGAGGGAGAGTACCTGGCCCTGGCGCGGGTACGCATCGCGCAGGCGCGCGATGATCCGGCGGCTCCTTTCCTCCAGGAGGTCCTGCGCCTCCTGGAGCGACTGCTCCAAGATGCCCAGGCCAAAGCGCGCCTGGACAGCGTGTTGCACATCCTCGTGTTGCGTGCCCTGGCCCTGGAGGCGCAAGGCGACCGCACGAGCGCCCTGTCCACCCCGGAACACGTCCTCGTCCTCGCAGAGCCGGAGGGCTACATCCGGCTCTTCGTCGATGAGGGGCCGCCGATGCGGGCCTTGCTGCGCCAGGTTCATGCTCGCAGCCGCGTCCCAGGGTACGTGGCTACCCTGCTTGCCGCCTTCGGGGAGCAGCCCCTCTCTGATCTCCCTCTCCCCTCTGCTCATCCCAGTGCGCTTGCTGAACCGCTCACCGAGCGCGAGCGCGAGGTGCTGCGCCTGCTGCTGGAGGGCGCTTCCAACCGCCAGATCGCCCAGCGCCTCGTGCTGAGTGTGAACACGGTCAAGCGGCACGTCTATAACCTCTGCGGCAAGCTCGGGGTACAGAGCCGCACCCAGGCTATCGCCCGCGCCAGGTCCCTCCACCTCCTCTAGCTCACCGTCCCCCCACCCATATCCCCGGCCACAATCACCCACCAGCTACAACTTTGGTGTGCGGTATCTCCCCCTGCTCACCAGCTATACTACGCACAGGCACGCTGTTACGCCAGCGAGCTGACCGTGAGAGAGCAGGGTCTCATGGAAGAGCGGCGAACCAGGAAACTGATTGCCTGAGAGAGCAGGAGAGCATGTCCTCACTCACAAATAAGGAGGGGAAACTGACTGCGGGGAAGAGTTGCGGAATGTTCCTTACCTTCTGCTCGAGAGGAGGAGGTGAGAGACAGGTTCCTCAATAGCCGTTCCGCGAGTGCAATCTGGAAGCAGTTCGATGATCAGCGGGATGATCATCAAAATGGTCAGAGAGGCCCTGTTCTTCTCCAAGCTCTGACAGCTCTACTTTCCACAGGATCGGGGATGAGACCCCAAGATTGGTGAGGATCGCTCCTTTGGCTTACCTCTGGCAAGCAAGCGAAAATGTTATGCGTTGGGAAAGCGAAAAAGTAATTCAACAATCAAGAAGGAGTCTCTTTCATGACATCGATGGCACGTTCACCTCAGGAGGGGAAATCCGCCTGGTTTGGGGGATTGGGAGTAGAGATTTTAATCTCCAGCCAACAAACGGGCGGCGTCTTCTCGCTCGTCGAGTTGACTCTTGAGCCGGGGCGACTCGTTTGGCCCCATGTGCATACGCGTGAAAATGAGTATACCTATGTGCTGAAGGGGGAGATCGGTCTACGCATAGGCGACCAGATCATTGAGGCCGCTGCTGGATGTCCTGTGGTGAAACCGCGCGGCATCCCGCATACGCTCTGGAATGCGGGACCGCAGCCAGCGCGGACCCTCGAATCCCTCGCGCCAGGGGGGGAGACCAGCTTTCTCGAACTGGCTGAGATCTTCCGTATAGGAGCCTTCGAGCAGGTCGAGACAGTAGCGGCTCGCTACGGCTTAACGCGCTTGATGGACTGGGTGCCCGAACTCACGACAAGGTATCAGCTCAAATTGCTCGGACAGTAGGCTGGGCCATCTTCACCTTTGAAACGCCATGTGCTACAGCGCACCACTCCGTATAAAAATCGGAAGGGCTCTGCAGCAACCGTACCATACCTCTGGTTTTGTGACACAGTAGCGTTAGGAGCGTCCATATGACAACCACGACACCTGATTTAAACCGCTTGAGAGTTCTCTTGACCGTCCAACCGTCAACCGGGCATCTCCACCCGCTGATTCCTGTCGCCAACGCGCTGACTGCGACCGGGCACGAGGTCGCCTTTTGCTCTGCGCCCACCTTCCGCGGTGAGGTCGAAGCCTATGGCTTCCCGTACTTCGACGCCAGCCTGGACTGGGTGACCTCGGATCAATCGACCTGGCAGGCGTTCCCGCCGATGCCGCCGCCCGGCCCGGAGTTCGGAGCCTTCGTCGTCACGATGTTCGCCGACATTACGACGCGGCGGATGGTCCCCGACCTGCTGGCCATCGCCCGCCAGTGGGCGCCCGACCTCGTCGTTCGCGAGTCGATGGAGTACGGCGGCTGCCTGGCCGCCGAATGCCTGGGGCTGCCCCATGCCTCGATCGCCGGCAACGCCTACTCCGCGATCGACTTGCCAACCGTGTACCACTTCGCTGGGAACCGGCGCCTGGTGGCCGAGCCGCTGGCTCGCCATCGCGCCGAGTTTTGGCTGCCGCCTGATCCAGACGTGCTGATGCCGTTCCGCGCTCTGCACCTGGCCTTCATGCCCCCAACGTGGGAGGGCAGGGATGCGCCGCGCCCACCTCACACGCACTTCCTGCGGCACACGAACACAGCACCCCCCGGTGGGAAGCTGCCCGCGTGGGTCGATGAACTGCCCAAGCGGCCGACTGTGTACGCGAGCCTGGGTACGGTCTTCAACAAAACACCCGGCATACTGGAGGCGATCATCGCCGCCCTGGGTGACGAGCCGGTCAACGTGATTGTTGCCATCGGACGCGATCAAGACCCGGCGCGCTTCGGGCCGCAAGCACCTCACGTTCATCTGGTGCCCTATGTCGCGCAGGCGCTGCTCTTGCCAAGCTGCGACCTGTTCATCACCCACGGTGACTTCAACAGCGTCAAGGCGCTCAGCGTCGGAGTGCCCATGGTCGTGGTCCCGATCAGCGTCGATCACCGGACTCCTGAGGCCATCGGAGAGGCAACCCGGCAAGTGTTGGGCGATCCAAGCTATCGTGCCAAGGCGAGGCAGGTCCAGGGGGAGATGCTGGCGCTGCCTGGCCTCGAACACGCGGTCGAGCTGCTTGAGAGTTTGGCGGCCAAAGGCTCGTAGAGAAGGAGGCTGTCCCATCACGGGGTAACTCTCAGAGCCATGCAAAAAGAGGCCAGAGAGGAAGTGTGTTCTACAATGCTGACTCAAAATCACGTTTACGAGCAAAACAAAAGCAGCTTGAAGGAGTTTTTCATGCATTTCTCTTCTCGATTTCTTTCAATTTCTCTGCCATTTGAATCGGCTTGAGAAGAGGATCCACGGCGCTCTTGCCTCTTTTCGTTTGGATCTGAGAGCTACCTCTAATAGGCCCTTATGAAACATATAAATAAAAGGAATGAAAGAGAGATATGCCGAAAACGACTACTGTGGGAGATTACCTTCTCAATCGCCTGAAAGAAATGGGTATCAAGCACATTTTTGGCGTTCCTGGTGATTATAACCTGGGGTTTTTAGATCACATTGACCGTGATGAAGAGCTTGTCTGGATTGGAAACTGTAACGAGTTAAATGCAGCCTACGCTGCTGATGGGTATGCTCGTCTCAATGGCGTTGCTGCTGTTTCCACCGTTTTCGGTCCGGGCGAGTTAAGTGCTCTGAATGGAATTGCCGGAGCGTATGCCGAACGCGTTCCTCTTGTTGTCATTACAGGCGCACCTGCAACGAGCCAGGTGCAACAAAGAGCCGTGGTTCATCATACGCTTGGCGATGGCAATTTCACGCACTTTGCTACCATGTTCAAAGAAATCACGGTTGCTCAAACGCTTCTGACCCCTGGGAATGCCGCAGAGGAAATTGATCGCGTTCTTGGCGCTTGCTGGTTGGAGAAACGCCCGGTGTATATCGCGCTTCCTCTTGATGTCTGTGAGCAGCCTCTCGCCGCTCCACAAAAGCCGCTCGCCCTTCCCGAATATAGCAGTGATCCGAAGATGCTCACTGCTTTTCTGGCGCACGCGACAGGTGTACTAGAGGCAGCGCACCATCCCCTTATTCTCGCTGACTATAAAGTGAATCGGTATCATTTGAGCGAGCAGTTGCTCGCCTTTGTCAATGCGTCGGGCTTTCCTCTGGCTTCTCTGAGTATGGGCAAAGGTGTCATTGACGAAACCCACCCACAGTATATCGGCGTGTATGCGGGAGCATTGAGCAGTGAAGATGTCAAGCAATCCATCGCAGAGGCTGATTGCATTCTCAGTATTGGGGTACAACTGACGGATCTTACCAGTGGGATGTTTACCCAGACACTTCCCCAGGAAAGAGTGATTGAACTCCATCCTCTCGGCGCGCACATTCAGCACACGTTGTATCAGGATGTTGCTATGAAGGATATCCTCACACATTTGACAAAACAGATGGAGCAGAAGCCAAACCGACCTCCGCATCCTCTTGTGCATGCAGAGAGAAACCAGGAGAGGTTCACTCCATCTGTCTCTCACCATGCACCTTTCATTGGACAGCAACACTTCTGGCAACGTCTGAGCCAATTTTTCAAGGAGGATGACGTCCTCCTGGTGGATATGGGAACAGCGTTCAGTGGAGCGGTCACTGTTCCTTTGCCAGCGCACGTGACGATGATTGCACAACCCCTGTGGTCTTCCATCGGCTATACCCTGCCTGCGGTTGTGGGAACGGCCCTGGCATCGCCTGGCAGACGCCATATCGCGGTGATGGGAGATGGCGCATTTCAAATGACCGTTCAAGAACTTTCGACAGCGCTACGCCATAACCTGCCGCTGATCATCTTCCTCGTGAACAATGATGGGTATACGATAGAACGACTCATTCATGGGAGAGAGAAGGAATACAACGATCTGTCAATGTGGAGGTATCATCGACTCCCAGCATTGTTTGGCGGAACGCGCAAGAGTCTCTGTCGGCAAGTGACGACAGAGGATGAACTGGATGCTGCTCTCCAGGAGGCAGAGCATTCCTCGAATATGCTCCAATTTATCGAAGTCGTGATAGGCCGCGAAGATGCTCCCGAGTGGCTGAATGATTTGTGCGAGTTACTTGCGAGGCAACATAGTTACCACGATGTCATTTGCCAGGATTAATAGGTCGTTTTCTGCCAGGATTAATGATTCATGCGGGAAGTTGGTGAACTGACCGAGCGCTGAGGATCGCAGCTAGAGCTGTCACAGCTTCTCCCGGTAGCTTTAAAGTACGGTTGGGAAATGGTGCAGCAGACTGGCAGGTCAGGCTGACCTCCCGCTGATTCTCTCATCAGGCAATGAAGAGGAGTCCAGCAGAGATGCTTCACAAGCCAGAACAGTGGGCGCCCGAATACGCGGAACCATTTCAGGACCGCAGCGTCGTGCAGGCCTCTCGCCATTGTCCGCCCTATCCACCGGAGGTCTTTGAGATCCTGGCAGGACTCATCCAGGCAGAGCCTGAGTCTCCCCGCCAGGTTCTCGATGTGGGCTGTGGTACCGGCTCCATCGCGCTATTTGGTAGACCGTGTTGAGCGGCTGGATGCGGCCGACTGCTCGTGGCCGATGATCGAGCAAAGCCAACGCCTTCCCAATGGCGACCACCCCCGCTTACACTGGCTGTATGGACGCGTTGAGGATGCTGTGCTCGATCCGCCCTATGCGAAGGTTCCGGCGGGCGAGAGCCTGCACTGGATGGAGTGGACGATCGTGCTGCCGCGGTTTCACGAGGTGTTGCTACCGGGAGGGTATCTCGCTCTTCTGGATCACGTTATGGGACCCGAACCCTGGTCGCTCCTCGGCGAGATTCTGCCACGGTACCGAACCAATACATATGTTGGACCCTACAACATGCTCGAAGCGCTGGAGGGACACGGTCTGTTTCACCAGATTGGTGAGAAGATGACTGAGCCGGTCCAATTCGTGCAATCGGTCGAGGACTTCATCGAGTCGTATCATTCGCGCAGTGGCTTCTCCCGGGAGCGCATGGGACCCGCCCAAGCCGAAGCCTTTGACCGGGAGGCGAGAAGCATCCTGCGAGACGCGTATAGCGAGGGCGTCATCGCTTTTAAGGTGGCAGGAAGAATCGCCTGGGGGTTGCCAAGGGGTGTATGAAGAAAGAGAAAGAGGGTCGTCTATGAACGAGCAACAAGGAGATACGGTAGTGGTTAGGTTGTAAGTGATAAGCCCACGGGATGCGCAACGAGTTTTAACTCATCAGTAATCTAGCTTGAAAGCATCCTTCCTGACCCTCTTGCTTCCATAAGGTAGAGATATTTCTGATCCCTTGCAGTAAAAAGCGCGAGCATTGAGCGAGCCTGTGAAGCTCCTTTAGCCGAAAATGTATCTCGTTGCGCATCCCGTGGGCAATACAAGATTGGGCTAGGTGATCTATGAAGATTCTGTGAAGTCGTGCACTGGGAGGGCAATCATTAAGCTACCACTCTGAGAACATGAACAATCATGGGCAAGATCATCCATTTTGCAAAGGGATGAATGAAGTAGCCACTACAGGGATTTCGTGACTTCACTTGACACGCATGAGAGGTATCAAAGTTGGGGGTTACTGAAGAGATTACATCGACCAATTTTTCGGCAGATGCCTCAAGTAGATGCCATCCCGAATTGTGTGTAAAGTAGAGTCTTCCCAAAGAGGGATATTCTAGACAATACTACAGGCATGTATCGTTTCTTGATATATTTCATTCAACTTCTCACAAGGAGGGAATTATGCCTGTCCACAAGAAAAAGAATACTACACCCAATGGCAATGGAGCAACCTCAAACATCGCCTCACCGCAACAACTCGGGCCAGAGAACTTTCATCAGTATCTGCGAGCAGAGATTCGTGACGCAACACGAACGGTGATGGAAGAAATCATGCGTGAAGAACTGAGTCAATTTCTGGAGCGACATGGGGAGAAAGCGCTGCGCAACGCAAAGGCTATCGCAATGGGTTCTACACACGTGATCTGATGACGAGCACTGGCCCAATCGAAGACCTCAATGTACCGCGAGACCGTGCAGGGCAGTTCCACACGCAAGCATTCGAACAATACCGTCGCTATGAGCCACAGATTGCCGAAGGATTGACGCAGATGTTCGTTGCGGGTGCCAGTACTCATAAAGTGGGAGAGGTAGCTCAAACGCTGATGGGAGTCACCCCCAGTGCCAGTGCCGTCAGTCGTTTGAACCAGACCTTGACCCAACAATTTGAAGTCTGGCGTGAGCGTACTTTGCAAGCGCATTGGCGCGTGGTGTACCTAGATGGCATCCATTTCAAGATCCGCCATAGGAGCAAATGCGATACGAGCATCATTTTGACAGTGTTGGGAGTCGATCTTGAAGGGAAGAAGGAAGTGCTGGCTCTGCGAGCCTGTGCAGAGGAGGATAAAGAGGGGTGGCTGAGTGTGTTGCAAGACATGCGCACACGAGGAGCGACACAGGTGGATCTGCTGGTCACGGATGGACATGATGGATTGCTCGCAGCTGTTGGAGAACTGTTTTCTGCAACCCCTCGTCAGCGCTGTCTTGTCCACAAGCAACGTAACATCATGAGTGCCATCCCGCGACGAGAACGGGAGGAAGTCCAGGCCGAGCTCACAGGAATTTGGAAACAAGAGAAGAAGGAAGATGCGCTCATCAATCTGAATGCGTTTAAAGCGAAATATGCTCAGCGCTATCCCGAAGCAGTACGGAGCTTGTCTGAAGGATGAAGAGCATCTCTTGACGTTTTATGCCTTTCCACCTGCCATGTATCGTCATATCCAGACGACCAATGCCATCGAAGGCTTTTTCAGCAATGTTCGACAGCGCACCGATCAAATTGACACCTTTACGACGGAAACCAGTTGTCTGACCATTGTCTGGGCCGTGATGCAAGATATCCATTTTCACAAAATAGCGGTGTCATAGCGTCAAGCCATCAATCAATAGCAAGCCAACAGTCAGCTGTTTGAGCTGACTTTAGGAAGAGATGTTTTTGTGTTTTGATCTTGTCGAGTCATCATCAGGTGGGTGTTTCTTTTTTCGCTTCCCGTCATTTCTCAGGAACAATCTTTGCTCACACAAGAGCTTTTTTCTTTTCGATCAGGTTTTCTGGTCGGCTCTCGTCTCTTTGCTTACCTGCTTATTGGAAATCTTTACACACAATTCGGGATGGCATCTCACTGGCCCCCCTTTTTTTCCAGCTGCTCGAGGCTGGCTTCGATCTCATCCAACATCTTGCTGGCTTCCACCGTCGCATACTTGAAAGGCTGGAGCCCATCCGTGTTCAGCGCGGTGAGCACTCCCGTGGCGTAGTCGTCGAGCACCGCGAGTTGCTTCGCTTCGTCGGGCGAGGCCGTGGACAGCCGCTTCTTGATCTGCTTGCGTAGGGCGCGTACCTTGGGCTGCAGGCGTTTGCGCATGGCTGTTTTGACCTGCTTGTCCGTCTCGTAGGCCGATTTCGACGCATCGCGCAGCGCGTGGAACTGGCACACCTGGTGCGGCACCTGTGGCCAGAGGTCTCCTACTGCTTGCAACTCGCTCTCCTGTGCGTCGGTGATGGTGCCCAGCACCTTCACCTCCAACGCCACCACCGGGGCCAGGAGCGCGGATCACTCACCTCTGTCTCTGACGAACTCACCTGCTCAGCGGCCAGCACGCGCCCGCTGAGCGCATCGCGCACCACATAGACCGTCTCGTTGCCTTTCGTCTTCCTGGATGCCATCCACCGAGACGATGATGCCCCCGTTCTTCTTGGCCTGCCCGAGCCACTCCAGATCGTCTTTTGCCTCGCTGCTCGCCCGCAGTAGCGTGCTGGACGCCTCGAACAGGTACAGGATTTCTCGCCGCGAGATCCTCACCCCAAGCGGGGCCAGTCGCTCGAGCAGTTCCTGATGCACCTCATCGACCGTCTGGTGTTTGCCCAGGTGCAGCCGCCCTACCAGCAGCACAATATCCAGGCCATAGGTAAAACCCGGCAGCGTCAGAGCATCTGTCTCCACGCTACGGTACGTCCGCTGGTGTCCTGGGCACTCTCCATCTGGACAACGATAGCCCGCATGGGTCACTTTGATCACCCCTGCCAATGTGACCACCGTGCGCTTCGACAACGTTTTCACCTCGCGCAACGTCCGCTGACAGTCCGAACACTTATGCTCGACCGGTCGATACCAGCGCTTGACCACATTTGGGTAGCTTCGGGATCGTTTCATGGCCCTTCTCCTTGCCTCTGCTTGGCCAAAACAATCCTTCATTCTACCACGTTGATTTCCCACTCCTCTTTTGCCCCCACGGTTTTTTGGGCTGAATGGTAAACTCGGCTTGAAGGCGGGTGTAGTCTGAAAAGAGAAGAAGGGAGAAAAGCACACGAGCAAGAGGAAATCTCAACAGGAGAAAGAACATGGCTCGACGAACCCCGCGTCCCATAGCGACGCAAGAAATGACGTTAACTCCACTCAAGGAGCAGTGTGAGCAGTGTGGTCAACCCCTGTGGGTGGCCTATCACGGCCATCGCGACGTGATCACCTTGTCCGGCCAGTGGCACTTGACCCTGGTGATCCACCAATGCGTCCAGTCGGACTGTCCCAATTATCATCGCCGCCAGCGTCCCGAAGAAGAAGGCGGTTGGGCACTGCCACATGGCGAGTTTGGGCTGGATGTCATTGCTTTGATTGGCCAATGGCGTTTTCGGGAACATCGCAGTGTGCCCGAAATGCATCAGGCTCTGCTGGCCCGTGGCGTCAACATTGCGCTGCGCAGTGTCACCCATTTGATGCACCGCTATGAAGAACTGGTGGCCTTGCGGATCACTGATCACGAGCGGATCAAGGCACGGCTTCAGAAGCAAGGGCACGTGATCCTGGCCCTCGATGGGTTACAGCCGGATGTGGGGCATGAGGTGCTCTGGGTGGTCCGCGACTGCCGCTCCGCAGAAATCCTCTTAGCGCGCCCGTTGCTCAGCAGTACGCAGGGTGATTTGACCGCGTTGTTGCAGGAAGTCAAGCACCTGCTGGAGCAATTGGAGGTGCCGGTCACAGGGGTGATCTCGGATGGCGAAGAGACCATCGGCAGTGCGGTGGCCTTTGTCTTTCCCAAGGTACCCCATCAGCTCTGTCAGTTTCACTATCTCAAGGATGCCACCAAGCCCCTCTACGACGCTGATCGGCATGCCAAAACGCAATTGAAGAAGCAGCTGCGCGGGGTGCGGCCCATTGAGCGCGCCTTGGAAGAGCGCCCCACGCCCGAAAACGAAGCGAGCCGGGGGTATTGTCTGGCCGTACGCGCGTCTTTGACCGATGATGGACGCTCTCCCTTGGATGCGCCAGGTCTGCGCTTGTACGAGCGTGTGACCCAGATCAGCGACTCCATTGCGCGCGTGCAGGAAAAAAAAGGTTATCCCCGGCTTTAAAGCAGTTACACCAGCTGCTGAGCAAAGGGCTCCAGGCGACTGCCCCCTTCTGGCCACCGTTGCAGATAGCCTCCCGCCAGGTGCGTCAGGCGGCTCAGATCCTGGCCAACGAGCCGCAGCACCCCGGGGCACAGGTTCGTGCAAGCTACCTGGCTTTCGTGGAGCAGATGCAGGAGCAGCAAGCCGACCTGGGATCGCTCGGGGAAACCATCGAGCACTTTTGTCAGATTACCCACAACTTCGCTCCTGGTCTCTTCCAGTGCTACGACGTCGAGGGCTTACCGTGTACCAACAATGCATTAGAAGAGTGCTTCGGGGTGGCACGCGTTCATGAGCGGCGCGCGACGGGCCGACGTGGAGCTATTCCTGGGGTGGTGGTCCGTGGCTCGGTGCGCGTCATTGCGACTGTCACCAGCAAGCAGCAGATCTTCTCGGCTGAGGATCTCCGACCCAGGGACTGTCTCCAGTGGCGCAACCTGCGTGCGCAATTGCAGCAGCGGGAGGAATGTCGCAGGCAGCAGTTCCGCTTCCGCAAAGATCCGGCCGCCTATCTCGCGACTCTGGAAGCTCAACTGCTCACGTGAAGTTTGCCACTCAGCGTTTTTTTTATCTCTATTCCCAACGTTTTTCGGAGTTACAATGGAATCACATTTCATTTCGGAGTTACGCTGGAATTCTCACATGGGTAAAATGATATTGCGGCAGAGGCGTATGGGAGTCGAACCCACCAGGGACCGCGCCGAGCGGCCCCTCAGCCGTTTTGAAGACGGTGAGACCCACCGGGGCCCCTACACCTCCATATGCTTAGCATGTAGTGTATTGTGTCACTCCACGCTTGCCTTGTCAAGCGAGCGCCTTTATTTGGGAGGGGCTGACCTGCAGAAGCGACTTTACCATCAACTCGGCCTTGCGCAGGCCCGGCAAATCCCGATCACCCGCGACCGCGAGACAGCGCATACCCGCGGCATGAGCAGCCTCAACCCCGGCTACTGCGTCCTCGATCACCAGGCAGGAGCGCGCGGCAATCCCCAGGTCGCTGGCCGCTTTGATAAAAATGTCGGGCGCGGGTTTGCCGTGGGGAACTGTTTCACCGGAGATAAGTACCGTGAGATAGCACTTTAACCCCAGGACCTCGCTGACCAACTCGATATTCTCAATTGGGGCAGAGGAGGCCAGGGCCTGTGGATAGCCCGCTTGATGCAGCTGGCTCATAAGCTCCAGGGCTCCGGGCAAAGCTGCGCCCGTCTCTCGAATGAGCTCACGGTAGTAGGTCTCCTTGAGGTTCGCTAATCTACGCATGTCCTGTGGGGACAGTGGCGGCCATTTTTCGGCAAAAATGGCATCGTTACGCTTGCCAAAAGTCGCCCAGAAGTCGGCATCGCTGAATGTTACACCTTCTTCACGCGCCAGCCGCTGCCAGGCTCGACGGTGCTCATCTGCGCTATCGATGATGACACCATCCAGGTCCCAGATGATTGCCTCGATTGAATTTGACATAAGTCAACGTTACCTCACTTGAATTTTCTCTCATCGTACCATATGTAGTGGTCTTGCAGATAAAGTGTAGACCGGCGCTAACGGGGGAGTGGGGAGAGGCGCAGAGTTAAATACGCCGCTACTATGCCTTGAGCAGGCCCTTCATGCTGAGAATGATGGTGAACGCACCTATGCCATTATTAAGCATGTGAAGCATGATGCCAGGCCAGATGGAACGCGTGCGCCAGCGCAGGAAAGCAAGGGCCAATCCAATGATGAAAAGCACAGGAGCCGAGGCCGGGTCACCATGAGCTATCGCGAAGAGAAGCGCGCTTACCAGCACCGCCCAGCCCAGGGGGAGGCCGCGCTGCAAACCCATGAAGAGAAAACCTCTGAAAAAGATCTCCTCGCAGAAAGGAGCGACGATAACGGCTACTGCGAGCGTGGCGTAGGTTGTGAGTGGCTCCGTTGCGCTGCGCTCGAGAAGAACCTGGTCGTTGGTCTGCAGCTGTAGATGCAGGCTTGTGATCACAAATTGATAAAGGTTATCAACGCTGATAATGGCTACGATAAGTATACATATCCAGCTGAATGCCAGGCCCGGGTTGAAACTCCGGAAGCCAAGGAAGTCCAGGGCCCGCCGCGCACGGCCCAGGTGCGTGGTGATTGCGCGCGCGGCGCGATTGGCGTAGTATAGCGGCGCAATGAGAAAGGCCGCCTCGATCAGGCTGGAAATGATAAAGGTCAAAAGGGCGTTCAGCAGATCTTTCTGCGGCGTCAGAGGTCGTATATGCGTCGCGCTGCCAGCATTGCCAGAGAGTGCAAAAACAAAAAATAACCAGGGGACGAGCGTGCACACAGTGCCAATAATGGTTTGCTGGATTGTCCAGGGTACCTGGTCTATTTGGCGCCCGGCTAATTGATCCTCCGTTTTTTCCATGCCCCATTATATCATAGCCGCCACTCTCTGCCAGCAGATAAAATTGCCTGTACAGGCGCGTGACATGGTGGAGGCGAAGATGGCGCTATTGTGAGCTGAATTTGCTTGTGGGCGCAGTACCTGGAAGAATTTTTGCTGCGCTCCACCCTTCCCCGCTCCGCAAGATATGGTATACTGGGTGGAACAGAACGTTTAATGCTGGCAATGCAATAATACATTTAGGAAGGATGCTTGTTTGTCAGGCACAATAGAATCCAACCCATCTGAAAATATTAATTGGCGCAGACATAAAAATGCCTGTCCATTTTATCGTGAACGGTGGTTCCCATCTAACGACGTTATGGCAGGTGAGCCAATGTATCAAGTCTTCTGCATGCAAGGCACTCCTCCAGTCACTCTTGAAGAGCAGGACAAATGTTTACACAGCAAATCTTGCTGCTGGCGACTCGCGCAGAAAAAGCGCACCACTTCCGCTAAGAAGGCCCAGGAAGCGCCCTTGCACACAGTGTAGTTGAGCAGAATAAAAGCCAGTAGTTTCAGGAACCACTGGCTTTTTTTAAGCTTTTAGTAACTAACGATATTTCATTATTCGTGGACCCATTGCTCCGTTGCCAGCTTATACTCTAGCAGCTCTTCTGGCTTAAAGAAGAGATTGATCTCCTGCTGGGCGGTCTCCGCGCCATCCGAACCATGAATGATATTAAAGCCAATCTCAAGGGCAAAATCGCCACGGATCGTGCCCGGGATGGCTTCCGCGGCATTTGTGGCCCCCATTGTTATACGTACCACGCTGATGGCCTCTGGGCCTTCAATGACCCCCACGACGACGGGGCCCGAGGTGATATGTTTGACCAGGCCGGGATAGAAGGCCTTGCCTTTATGTACTCCGTAATGTTGTTCGGCCAGGGCGGGAGTGATTGATATCAGTTTCAGGCCCACCAGTTTGAGTCCGCGTTGCTCAAAGCGCGAAATGATGTTACCAACGAGTCCTCGTTGGACGCCTTCTGGTTTGACAATGATTAATGTACGTTCCATGAGATTGACGGAAACTCCTTATCGTTTAATAGCTCGCCACCAGTTGTAAAATCTGCCGGCAAGCTTTTTTCATTTCCAGGCGAATACGCCCCAGGTTACCAGCAGCCTGGGAGCTGACGACGAGAATGAGATCACCCACCTCTTCAAGCTGAATGGTACTGTTCTCGGTTTCTATGCTGATACGGCGCATATTGCCGCTGCTCATCTGGGTGATAAAATTGGTGATAGAACCAAAGGCAGCAGCCGACATCGCCCCGATCACCTCTTCATCCTCACTGTGCAATGTGCCAGTAACGATCAATCCGTCCTTGCCAACGAGAATGGCTCCGAGAACGTCGTCAAGGTCGGTCAGTCGTTGTAGGATTGTCTCCACAATCATGCTCCTTTGTATATATATGTGTACGTAGCTGTTCCCTGTCCCGCCGGACTCTGTGGCTAGCTTTTGGCCTTTTTCGCCATCGTCAGGGCTTTATTGTAGGCCTCCATGGCCAGTAGGTACTCGCCCTGGCGCATATAGGCATCACCCAGCACGCGGTATCCAGCTGAATATTTGGGGGCAAGCTTCAAAAGCGCGCGCATGTTACTGATGACCTCACCGAGTAAATCTGGCGCATTGCGTATGATAATGCGGTACTCTGACATCGCGTCATCATACGAACCGGCGAGTTGATACTGGTATCCCTTGAGCAGGCGCTCTTTATTGCTCAAGTCGCCTCCCACCGCCCGGCTCGTCGCGCTATGACTGCGGGCCGAATTGAGGCCGGGCTGCGCGTTCACCCTCTGTTGCATCGTCTGCAGCTGGACAGCGGGTCGCTTCATGGTCGTCTCCAGGCCAATATCTAATGGTATTGGGGAGTGGGTGGCAGGCTGCGAAGCCGGGCCTGCAGGGGGAGGCGTGGGAGTACGGGCTACCTGATCGGCTGCCGCGCTGGCTGGCCGGGGGGGACTGGCGGCATTATTCGTTTCCGCAGCGTCCTCCGGCGTGCCATTAAGGACTGGAGTCGCGGGTACGGCAAATAGCTGTGACAGCGCGTCGAGGTGATTGACGGGTGCCGGCGTCGTTTCAGCTGTTTGGGCTGGCTCCTGTGGCTGTGTCTCCAATGTACTGGGCCACAACGGTTCGGCCGGGCCGTCCTTGATTTGAGGCTGCTCAACTTGCGCGGCGGGCGCAGACGGCTCTCCGAAGTTACCAAGCTGCGCGAGGGCAGATGAGAGTGAGGATTTCCTCGCCCGCTGGCTGGGCCAGACTGGTGAGTGCTCCCGGCTCTAAGGGCGTAAAGCCTCTTGAACGCAGATCTTTTTCCAGGTCCTCTAATGTTGTGAGCAGATTTCTGTTCTGGAGCAGAGAATTTTTGTGCCGCTTGATCTAACCAGCTTGAGGTCGAGAGCTCGGGCTGAGGCGAAGGCTGCGGGTCAGCAGGCTGTTGCTGCTCAGGCTCCAGCTGTTCGTCGGCGGCCAGGGGAGCTGCTGCCTCCTCTGGTGCTTCTTGCTCAGCGGCGGGCGATGTTGTCTCGGGCAGTGGCGCCTCCTGTGCAGCGGAGGCGGGGCCTTCTAGGGCCGCTGCGCCAAGCGATTTTAACCATTCTGGTCCAAAGAAGAAGCCCTCCTCCTCCTCCTCGTCGGAGGTTGGAGGTAATACGGGAGTCACCTGAACCTCGGGTTTGATCCAGGGCGCCTGGTCAGCAACAGCTTGCTCAGCTTCCGGCTCCCTGGCAGCGGCCGGGAGGGGCTGATCGTCCGCGGCCGGAGCGACCTGGGACGCTTCTGCTGCGGGCTGTGGGGCGGACTCGATTTTGCTGGCGAGATTTTCAGCGGGTTGACGGCGTTCGCCGCGGGTCAGCATATCAAGCCAGGCAGGGGGGGCCGGGATATCAGAATTTTGCCCCTCCATTTCCCATGAAGACGTAATAGAGCTACCCTCCATTGGAGGAAGGATACTCTCCCAGCTATCGGCGGGCGTTCCTTCGAACATGGTATCGGCGGGCGAAGGAAGTTGATCCATGTGGTACCAGGGGCGTTCTTGCCCGTTGCTCTTCACGTCGGCGGCCATGGGGGGCTGCTGCTCAGATGAGTCACTAAGCGCGTGATCTTCCGGTTGAGCGGAACCTGTCTCCGCCGGCGCAGCGGTATGCCCCAGGTTATCCGTCGTCTGAGTGTAAGAGCCCCATAAGCCGAGGTTGGTGGGGGCATTGCTGCCCCAGTTGCCAAGAGGTGGTACTTCCTGCAGCGACTGGTAGTCCTGCTGAGGCTCTATAATATTATCCAGGCTGCTCCAGCGCCCCAGCGGATCTGAAAAAGTAGAACCATTCGTTGCCGCTGACGGCGGTGCAGGCTGCACTACTACCGGCTCTGGCTGCTTTGCTGCGCCTGAAATTACAGCGGGCGGCTGTTTCAACAGGGGCAGAAAGGGATCTTTGGGGTTGCTGACCATGAAATCGCTAAAGAGCTCCCGGGCTATGACCAGATCTGGATCTAATGCCTTCGCCTGCTGCATAAGTTCCCGGGCCTGCAGCGCGTTCTGAGCAAAGGTAACGTGCGCGAGGAGTACTAACGCTTTCAGGCAGTGGGGAACCGTGTTTAAAATCTGCCTGGCTAATTGTTCAACGCGGTCGTACATACTTTCACGCCAGTATGTCTCCAGCAGGCCTGTACGAGCATCGAGGCGGTCTGGGGAGGACGCAAGAACGTTCTCCCATTCCTGAACGGCCTGCGGGAGCAGGTCGCCGCGCATATACAGGCGGGCCAGGCCCGCGCGCGAAAAAATAAAACCGGGCTGCCCCACTCTTTCGCTGAGCTGGTTAAATTCCTGGCGAATATGGCTGATGCCCCGGCTAAGTTCGTAGGCCTGTTGATAGCAGTCCAGCGCCGTGTCATAATCTTTCAACTGCTCGCAAATTAAGGCACGGGAGCAGTAGGTGACGACGTTTTCTGGATCATTCGTCAGGACCCAGTCGAAGGTTTGTTGCGCCTCCTCCAGCTGGCCCTGTTTCAGATACACCTCGCCTAAGAGACGTCGCGCCTCCAGGAGCTCTGGAAACTGGGCGAGAACTTGCTGGCAATTGGTAAATGCCTCGTTCACCCGGCCGGAATTAATCGCATCTTCAGTCAACTGCAAGTATTCGCGAAGCGTAGTTTGTGCCATAACCTGGTCTCCTCTTCCCGCCTTACTCACCTTTAAGTAGTGTGCTAAAGTAGTGTGATCGTCCTAGATCATCTGGTCCAATAATAGCCAGCCGGCGCCACTGGGGGGCAAAGCAGGCCTGTGCTACGCGCTGAATATCTTGTGGTGTAACGGCATCAATCTGCGCGATCGTCTCATCAAGATCCATCACTCTGTTGCGTAAGCTCTCCTGTCCCGCCAGCCAGGAAGCCACCTGCTGCGTACCCTCTAGCCCCAGGAGAATGCCACCTCTCACATAGGCTTTGATGCGGTCCAGTTCATCTTCAGGCACTGGTGACTCACATAGCTGCTCTAGTTCGCCGATTATGGCTTTTATTGCGGGCTCGGTCTGGGCGGGGTCGACCCCCGCGCTCACCACCAGGCTCCCGGTTTCATTGTAACTATTCAGATAACTGCCGATATCGTATGCCAGGCCCTGTTCTTCGCGAATCGTCTGGAAGAGCCGGGAACTCATACCGTCGCCTAAAACGCCATTGATCAACAGCAGCGTATAATAGTCAGGCGAAGTATACGCTGTCCCTAGTGTCGCCAGGCAGATATTGGACTGCTCTGTGGCTTTTTTTATCATCGCTATGGGCAGCGTATCGCTCGGAGGCAGGCTCTCCTTCCAGCGTGGATGAGGGCCCGCCTGCCAGTCGTCAAAGAGCTCGTACGTTTTCTGCACGACCCTGGCCGTATCGATATTACCTGCCACACTAATAACGAGCGAATTGGGCCGATAGTATTGATCCAGGTACTTAAGCATGGGCTGGCGCTGAATCCGTGCCACCGTTTCTATAAAACCGGCATCGTCTCGACCAAGGGGGAGATCCGGCCACATCACTTCGTCGATCAGTAAGTTGACCCACTCCTGGGGATCATCATGGGTGGAGCTCAGCTCCTCAATAATTACACCGCGTTCTTTTTCGATCTCGGCAGCCTCGAAGAGTGGTCTGCGGATCATGTCTGCCAGGACATCCATCACCAGAGGTAGCTGCTCGCCCGGAACTCGCGCCGTATAACTGGTAATCTCCTTGCCCGTACTGCCGTTAAAAATGCCTCCTACGCCTTCTATTGCTGCGGAGATTAAACGGGCCGTGGGGTATCTCTGTGTGCCTTTGAAGAGCATATGCTCAATAAAGTGCGAGACGCCTGCTAATTCACCAGGCTCATAGCGTGAACCGGTAGTGAAGAAGAAGGCGACGCTTGCGGAACGCATACCAGGCATCTGGGCGGTAAGGAGGCGTAAGCCATTATCTAGCGTTGTTCGCTTGTAATTCATCCAACTACCTGACGTGGCACCGTGTCCACATGACAACGTCCGCCACTTCTCCTTGTATCTCCAGGTCGTAATATGTATGATACAGCGACAATTGCAATGAACTGCTATGTTACTGCATCCAGGCAATGGCTTGTCGCTTCCAACTCTTTTCTGCTGTATTATATTCGCTTTCAACGTCCGCCGCAACAAAGTCAGCCCGCAGCGCTTCTCAACATAGCCATTTTGGGTGCTGCAGAGGTTCTATCAATAAAACACCCACAAGTCGTTGTTGCGTTCCTTGCGGGTGCCCATATTTTCCAGTTTTGCGCCTAGAAGAGGCCAATATCTTTCCCTAACTCGCCCAGTTCGCCCAGCATGCCCTCCTCACGATGATGACGGTGATAGTCATCACCATAGCCGTAACCCCTGTCGCCCTCGAAGCGGTGTTCAATGCCACCGAGCAGCATCTCTCCACCAATAACGGCTGCCGCCCCACCCAGGGCTCCCATGGCCATATTGCCTCCACTCCCCTGCATCATACCTCCGAAACTACCCATCATACCTGCTTGCTGGGGCATATTGGCCGGGGTAGGAACTACTCCTGCCAGGCTGGTTCGGCAACTGGGGCAGTTTGGTGCGCCCAGGGGCGACATGGCCATACAGACGGGGCAGCGCAATACCATCGGCTGCTGTCCCAGCATCGGATCTTGTTGCTGGTACTGCTGAGGGTACTGGGGCTGTCCGTAAGGAGCCTGTCCATACTGCCCCTGCGCATAACCGGGTTGAGCGTACTGAGCTGGATATGGCTGGGACTGGCCCGGATACTGTCCGGGGGCCTGCGCGCAGGCCCCGGTCATAGGCGACTCAGCCGTTGCGGCCGTCCCAAGTGGTGTACCGCAATTTGAACAGAAGTGCTCTCCCTCACTACTCTTTCGTCCGCAGTTGGTGCAGAAGCTGCTTGCCGCTGGCGTACTTGCCACAGGTACAGGCGCCCCACAATTATTGCAAAATTTTTTGCCGCTAACATCGCTACCGCAAGATGTACACGTTGCCATCGATCTCAACTCCCTTTAAATGACTACACTGCTCTCAGCTCCTTGAGAGCAGTGTAGCATAGTTTTCTGGAATAGTCGAGCACGGCGGGGACTAAACGCATTCGCGCAGTGCAACGTTGCTGCTTGCGCCGCGCAGCTTCATCAACGCGACCACCTCGAGCTGGCGCACGCGCTCACGCGAGATGCCTAATTCTTTGCCCACTTCAAGCAACGTACGGCTGCGGCCATCTCCAATGCCGTAACGTAGTGTGATCACTGCCCTTTCACGCGGAGTAAGCAGCGCCAGAGCGCGGTGGAGCTCTTCTCCAAGCAGGTGCTGGGAAGCCGTCTCGGCAGGGGCAGGCGTCGTACTATCCTCCAGCGTGTCAGCCAGAGAGTAGCGGGCCTCGTCGTCGACTGGTGCGTCAAGCGAAACAGGCTGCTCGATGACGCCGAGTAAGTCTATGACTTCATTTACATCAATGCTGCAGGCCTCGGCAATCTGTTCAGGCAGGGGATCAAGTCCATTTTCCTGTGAGAGCTGGGCAGCAATCCGGCGTACTTTACGCAGACGAGTTGCCACGTGTTCGGGGAGGTGGATCAGACGAGACTGCTCGCCTGCCGCACGGCTGACCGCCTGTCGAATCCACCAGGTGGCATACGTGCCAAAATGACAGCCGCGGCGATAATCGAATTTCTCCGCAGCCCGCATCAGACCCAGATTGCCCTCCTGAATGAGGTCGATGAGCGGAACGCCTGTGCTGGTGTAGCGACGGGCAATGGCAATAACCAGACGCAAATTTGATTCTATGAGCTTGCGCCGTGCCCGTTCATCACCACTGGCGGCCCGCTGCGCCAGGTCTATTTCTTCGGCATGCGTAAGCAGGCCGAGTCCCCGGATATCATGCAGGTAGCTCTGAAAAGCATCTTCAGCGCCGCTTGCCTGGCGCGCCGTCGTCGCTTGGGGACGGTGCGGCCGGCCTTCCTGGGTCTCCTCTAGAGCATCAACCTCATTATTGTCATCGGCGGTTTCCGCCAGCAGTGTATCGCCTATTACCTCAAGGGATGAGCCTAATTCGATAAGTGCATCTGTAATACGCTCCGGGATGGTTTTGATGAGAGATGTATCCATTCCCACTTCAAACTCTGTTGCCGCGGAAGAAGAATACATTGTCGCCATGCTTTGTGGAGACAGCGTAGCCCTGCTGGCATCACTAACCGGATGAACAATTGCCATAAATCCACGCTCCCTTCGGGAAACTTGCCGACAAAATCAGCTGCCGAACTCCCACTGGCCTCGTGGTCAGCTTACACAGTCCGAGAAGCACAAAGGTGCCGTAAGAGTGGATATACATCAACTCTTTAGAAAGTAATCTTCCTTTATAGGTTTCTTTCCTATTGTAAAAGAGTGCGCTGCGCCCCACATCAGGTGATTACCTTACATCGGATCAGGTTCTAACCGTATCTTAAGCCCGCTGCAGTCGCGCTTCTTTTTTCAAAAGATACGCTGAAACCGGAAAAAGGGTTTCGATCCGTTAACCGCCTGCTATTTTAGGGCTCTGGATAATGGATCAACTTGGTCATGCCTCGACAGATGACCGATTGTTTAAGTGTACTCATAACCATATATATACGTTACTCGGTTAATAGCAGATGAACTTAAGGCACGCACATATGCTGACGACGCATGGTCCGGCATGTATGGCCATGTGTATATGACGGCGAAACACGGAGCTATGGGTAGTTCAGCCTCTATCTGGGTCCGTCTCTGCGAAGGGATCTTTGACGCCGTGTCCACGATCATAAAAGAGTTGCGTTGGATCCCCAAGGTGATCTTCGTAGTCGGGACGCTTCTCCCATTCCTTGTCCAGGGCTTCGTTGGCTGAGAGCGTCAAATGAATGGTGTCACCTTCGATCGAATTGATCGCGCTGTAAGGGATGTAGCGATCTTTGGGAAAGAAATAGCCCTTGTGTACGAGAAAAGAGTCTTCATATGCCTCCGCAACGTGCCCCAGCCTCTGATTATCGGCCGAGGTGACATGCATGTGCTCGTGTAGATCCGCCTTGCTCCAGTCTGGCATGAGTTTCTCACTTTCTATCCTATCTATGAATTGCGACACTTTATGCGTTTCAGCGTTTTTAACTGTACTATGTTCACTGCTTTGAACGTTCGATGCGAACGAAAAGTTTCACTGAAAGACTCTGAATGAGTGGAGGCGCTTTGTACTCGGCCTGCTCTCCCGCGGCGGGTGAGACACTCAGCCGCGCTCCACATTGTGCGCACAGTGCGTTTGGGGCGGAATTTTCAAATTGACAGTGGGAGCAGCGCATGACAGGAGATAGGCCGTGTGAGCAGGCGCTAGTCGAATAACGTCGGTGTCGAGATTGGCTGAGCTGCCTCGTGCTGCGAGCTGAAAGGGCGCCGAAAAAGCAATGGGTTTAAGATCCCGTCCTCGTCGCGTGGTGTCAGCTCCGCCTCAGCAATGAAGCGCGAGGCGACGGCGTCGCCGCCGCGATAGCGCAAGATGCAGGAGAGAAAGAGCAGCTTCTCCGCGCGCGTAAAGGCTACATATGCCAGGCGACGCTCCTCGGCGATACCAGAGAGGACGATAGGACCATCCTCGGCTAAGCTGTAAGAGCGTCGATGGGGGAAAATACCTTCGGTGAGCCCCATGACAAAGACGACCTTGTTCTCAAGTCCCTTGCTCTTATGCACCGTCATCAGGCTGACGCAATCGCGCTTGTTTTTACTGCTATCTTCCGCCTGCTGCTTGAGTTTTGTCATGGCGTCGAGAAAATGCCTGATATCGTGGTAGCGCCTGGCGATCTGCTGCAGCTCCTCCAGCTCATCAAAGCGGCCCTCCAGGCGTGTCTCCTCGTGATGCGCAGGCGCCTCCAGTTCTTCTTCCTGGCCCTCACGGTGCTTGCCGTCGCTGTGGCGCAAATGAGCATCATAGGCCAGCTGGCGGATCAGGCGAATCGCTTCGGCAGGCTTATTATTGCAATGAGCATGGACGTATTTGACCAGGGACACGAAATCCTTGATGGCCAGCTGGTATTCGGCTGGCAGCACATAGCTCTGCTCTTCACAAAATTGCAGCAAAGGGCGACCGGCAGCATGAGCAGCCAGGGTGGCGAATATACCCGGCGCCAGGCGATGCGATGTTTTCGCAGTGCGGGCGAAATATTCCTTTGAAGGAATATTTGCCACAGCTCTAAAAGCTGCGTTTTGCTCACCACAGTGTACCGGCGTGAATACCGCATCCCATTTCAACGCCTGAGGACCGTTGCGTAACGCGAGATACTCTTGATATACGCGTACACCATTGACCAGCGCGAGATATGCCAGCATATCGCGCGTGGTTTTGCGTTTGAAAAAAGATGAACTACCCACGCTACGATACGGTACGTTATTGCGGGCAAGGGCGATCTCCAATAAGGCAAGGTGGTGGTTCGTACGTGAAAGCACAAAGATATCGCGATACGACAGCTTCTCATTGTCTGCGCGCCTGGCGCGCACAAGTGCATCTATGCGTGATGCAATGCCAGCAGCCTCGCTCTCCTGGTCCGCGTAAGCCGTTACCTGTACGGGTGCACCGTCGAGATGCGTGGCCCGCAGCATCTTCTCGAAACCTGGCATTGTCTCGTTATGGCTGATCAAGCTGTTCGCGGCCGCCAGGATCTGTGGCGTGGAGCGATAGTTGTGCTCGATGTGATAAATGGTCCCGCGGGGGTACATGGCACGAAAGGACAATATAGATGCTTCAGGGCTGGCGCCGCGAAACTGATAAATGGCCTGGTCGGGATCACCGACCACCACCAGGTTGTTCTGAGGTGCCGCGAGATAGGCAATGAGCTGGTACTGAGATGGGTTGGTATCCTGCGTCTCGTCGATCTGTAGATACTGGTAGCGCCCCTGCCAGGTTTTACGGAACCCCGGGTTGCTGCGCAGCAGGTTGAGAGGGACATAGATCAGATCCGAGAGGTCATAAAGCTTCTCTTTTTGCTTTGTTTGTTCGTATTGCCTGTAAAACTCGCTATAGCGCTCTACCAACTCCCTGTCTATGCCCAGCTCGGAGGCGAAAAAAGGCGCGGACTCACCCGGCTCAATCATCGCCTCCTTGGCGCGATCTAGCGCGCTCAGTACGGCGAGTATCTCGACCTCCCAGTTCATGCCGCGCGTGCGGTTGCTGCGCCAGGGGCGAAGAATGTCTTCCGCCAGCCATTGACGTGGCTCACCACTCAACATGCGCGTGTTGAGCTCCTGGGGAGTCCATTGCAAACGCTCGCGCAGCATCTGATGGCCAAGTCCGTGAAAGGTCACGACGCGCAGCGCCTTGACGTCTTTAGCGGCGATACCCCTCGCCTTTATGGCTTTCAGCGCGCGTTTCTCCATCTCGTTGGCCGCGGCCCTTGTAAAGGTGACGCAGAGGATCGACTCGGGCGCGATGTGCTCCGCCGCAACGAGACGAACGAGACGCTGTACAAGTATCGATGTTTTGCCTGTACCTGCTGCGGCAATGAATGCTGCGGGCCCATTGGTATGGGCGATAGCTGCGGCCTGCTGGGGGTTTGCTGTAAAGTTGATGGGCTGGCTTCTGGTGACGGCTTTTGTTCCTTCAAATGGCATCCTGTTAAGCTCTTCCTGCTGTCCCTTTTGTAAATACCCGTAGTCGTTCAGATAAGATCCATAATATAGCATGCTGTTGCGATGGTTGGCAACTGTACTATGATCGCTGTGGTGGGCAGCACGGCCACGCGGCCCACCACAGCGATCATAGCCTGATTACGGTCTTGCCTTTACCGGCGGTCACCCTGCGGGAGAGCCTTCTGCCGCCAACAAACACAATCACTTCATAGGCCTTGCGTTGCGGTCGATAGCTGGCGAAGTGTTCCTCGATTTCCACGGTGACAAAGTCCTCTAGCACACGGCAACTTATCTCTATGCTGGCGAAGGAACCCTGGCGGTAGGCCAGCGTGGAGCCGTCATCCTCGTAGAGAGTGTAGGTAGCAAGGCCATCGGTCGCCATGTAACAGGTGAAGGTCAGGGGATCGAGTGGATATTGATCGACATATTGCATGGGGGGGGCCGTCGGAACGATGCTGTTGCCGCGAATGAGCAGCGGCCAGTTCTCCAGCGGGGCGGGTATATTGCTCCAGCCTGCGCCGGGATACTCGTCGCCCGTCCAGTAGTCGAACCATCTACCCGCGGGTAGATATACGCTGCGGCTGGTTGCGCCCTCGTTATAGATTGGCGCCGACAGCAGGTTCTCACCTACCAGGAAGGCGTCCTGAATTTCGATAGCTTGCTCATCCCTGGGATATTGGAAATAGAGCGGGCGTATAATGGGGGTGCCTGATTGAGCGGCAGCGTGAAAGAGATTGTACAGGTAGGGCATAAGGCGGTAGCGTGTTTCGATCGCCAGGCGAAACGCACTTTCAAACGGTTCACCAAAGGCCCAGGGCTCCTGGTCGGAAGTGCCAACGGCGCTGTGGTTGCGACAGAATGGCATCAGCGCCACCAGCTGGGCGAAGCGCACCAGTAGTTCGCCACTGCTGTCCTCCCAGAAGCCGCCGATATCCACGCCGACAAAAGCCACGCCGCTCATACCAAGGTTCAGGCACATCGGTATCGCCATGAGGATATCGGCCCATTGACTTGTATTATCGCCAGTCCAGATGGCTGCGTAGCGCTGGATCCCGGCCGTGCCCGAGCGTGACAATACAAATGGACGCGAGTTGGGACGCAGGCGCAGCAGGCCCTCGTACGTTGAGCGTGCCATCTCCATGCCATAGGCGTTGTGGAAAAACTTATGTAGCGTGGGCGGCCCGTCTATACTGACAGGTTGCTCGCCGCCGGCCTTGTGCAAGACATCATCGGGCATGGTATTGGTGGTCGTGTCAATTATCTGCTCGCCCTGCGCCAGCATGTTGGTCAGGGCCGGCTCGTTCATATCGTTCCAGATGCCGTCGACTCCCGCATCAAGCAGGTACATATAGAGGTTGCCCCACCAGTTGCGCACCTTGCTCTGCGAGTAGTCCGGAAAGACACATGCTCCTGGCCAGACGGTGCCGGTGAAGATCTCCCCGCTCTGATAGCGGCAGAGGTAGTCGTGCTCCATACCCTGCTGATATACCGCGTTGTTTTCATCGAGCTTGACTCCCGGATCGATGATGGTGACCAGGCGCATGTTCTGCTTATGCAACTGAGAGAGCATGGCCTGCGGATCGGGAAAGGTGGAGGCATTCCAGGTAAAGTCGCGATACTGGTCCATATAATCGATATCAAGCCAGATAGCATCGCAGGGATGCTGATGTTCGCGCAAGCGAGCGGCGACTTCCAGTACCTGTTGCTGCGAGAGATAGCCCCAGCGGCATTGGTGGTAGCCGAGGCTCCAGCGAGGCGGCAGTGGCATGCGCCCGCTTAGTTCTGTGTACTGGCTCATCACCTGCGCCGCTGTGGGACCGGGGAAGAAATAAGCCACCAGGCTATCACCTGCGACGGTCATGCTGGCCTCGGAGGGATTGCTCTTGCCCATGTCGGCCTCCACGCGCCCCGTGTGGTCCACCAGTACGCCATAAGCTCGCCCATCATCCGGTGTGAGACCCAGATAGAAAGGTACGGAGGCATACATGCTGATGGTCTGCGGCCCATGTCCTTTGTGAGGGTCAATGTTCCAGATGGGAAATGCCTGGCCGCGCTTGTTCATCGTGCTCGTCCGTTCCCCCAGGCCGAAAATTTCTTCCTGGCTGGCCAGGGGCCGCGCCAGGCGCAGCGCCTGTGGCGAGCTGGACCAGCCGTGGAGATATGGTTCCAGGATAGCACGTACAGCGCCTTCCTCAAGGTGACCACCGCCAGGCCATGCTTCATCACCTCTGGCAACGATCCAGGAGTGATAAGGTAGCGTGCCTGGCCCTCCATCCGCGAGCGGGTAACTGGCTGCCTCCAGCCTGCTGGCGCGCAGCAGGCGTATACGTATTACTGAAGCACCCAGCAGCGTACCGGCAAGGAGGCAGCTCCCTCTCTGGCCTGATTGCCAGACGCACTCACGTCCAACGGCTCCTGTATAGCGTAGTTGTGAGACCTCTGTGAACAAGGTTCTTCCCTTTCTAAACGTGAAAATCGTTTTCTTAACCTGATATAGCCATATTTCAATAAATCTCCATATTATCTTAACAGATCTTCAACCGCAACGTTACCCCACCATATTATTATGCTTATAGGGGGATAAATGTTCCATGGGGGATGTCCTGGGGGGGATATCTAACAGCCGTATATCTTACTTTGACATATGACTGGGAACATGTACCGCAAAGCCGTTCTGCGGGAAGTAACGCCTGAGGACAGAAGCCGCGAACTGAATCAGTGTAATCAGGGGTCATGGCTCTGGATGAGGCAGGAAATTGTAACACAGCGGTGAGGCTAAAATCACTTGATGTGTGCATGTAGAACGACCTTTGTGTGACTCAGCACATGGAAATTGTACTAGGGGAGAAACAAGGGAGAGCGCGCGCTCTCCCTTGTTTCTTTTGCGCGCAGAGGTGGCCTGATGATCGGTTACCATTTCGCTTGGTGAGGAGACGGCCAATCCACAGCACTCCATTCCGCGCGCGGTGAACTTTACCGCGCTCATCGCGGGCGCGTTCTACCTGCTGATGATCTACGCCTCTGACATCGGCTATGGGCTCAACCGCACAGGTAAATGGGCCTCCGATCCCCTGGCCCTCGCTACGCTGGCGACGCGCTATGTTGGCAAGTGCCTGGCGATCCTCATCGATATCGCAGTCTGCCTGGATGCCATGGCGGTCATGTCGGCCTTCCTGTCGTGGCCACCGCTATGGCTCGCTCGTTTAAAGAAGTAACGTGTACGTTCAATGTGCCTCTAGAGAGACTTGTACATTTTTTATTACATGTGAAGCATATTTAATGAATGACTACTGCGCTTTTGGCGAGGTCGGCCAGTGCGCCTGCTGGTCAAGGCGGAAGTTATGACTGGTTTTATAATGAAGGTATGGCGACGGCTAAGGGCGTCGCGGCCAGATGTGGACTGTGATAGATATCGGATGCAGATATACGGGTCCAAGGCGGACTCACATAGTAATGGATCAACAGAATGCATAAAAATACGTATATACGACTACATGCTGACTTGCGTCGGCGCTTGCGCGCGCTTGCGCTCGGTGGAGTGTTGCTCTGCCTCTTTTTCCTCAGCGCTTGCAGCGGATCTCAGGCGCAAAGCCAGCAACCGGCCTCCACGAGCAGTGCGGCGGGCGCCATACCTGCGCCAGCGGTCGAGCCAACGCTGCAGAACCAGGGAACTGCAGAGCTCCAGACCTACCAGCAGTGGATCGCCTTGATGCAGCAATATGCGGGCGGCGTCTCCGCATATCAGCAGCAATATAGCAGCGATCAGCAGTCTCTGAAGGTGGCGAGCAGTAATTCAGCGTATAAGACGGCTCTTGCGACGCTGCGCACGCAGGTCGCGGCGATCCAGATCCCCGCTATGAAGACGGAGAGCAATTACCTTTTCCAGGAACTGCAGCAGGACGCCGCTAACTACGGCAAAGCGCACACATTCCACGATGCGTATGACAATACTACCTACCCTCTGGGATACAACTATGGACCAAATGGGGCCGGCAGTTCTCTATGGCTGAAGGGTGAGCTTACGTCGGCGCAGAGCTTGATGGACTACCAGCAGGCCATCGAAGACCTGAATATGGATTTGACCAATTTCCACGCCATGGTGGCTGACTCCACTGACAAGACGCCGTATGACCAGGTGCATAAAACCGATATCCAGCTGCTGCAGCACTACCAGTACATGAGCACAAAAGTCATCGTCGTCTCGCTGGCAGAACAGGCCCTGCGCGTCTACGACAACGGCAAACTGGTCAAGGCTTTCCAGGTGACCACAGGGCAGCCGGACCTGCCGACGCCGCCGGGCACCTGGTGGGTTGAGGGCAAGAAAGCGCCCACCGAATTTAAATCGGATGCGCCTCCGTCCTCACCGGATTGGTATCCGCCGACGCCGATTAACTTTGCGATGCAGTTCCATAGCAACGGCTACTACTTGCATGACAGCTGGTGGCGCAGTGAGTACGGACCAGGTACGAACTTTCCCCACATCGATCCGGGCGGCACGCAGTTCTCAATCCATGGCTCACACGGCTGTGTGAACATGTCGACGGCCAATGCCGGCTGGCTGTACAGCTTTGTGCAGGTGTACACGCCTATCCTCATCTATTAAAAATTGTGCGGCCTGCACCCGCTGCCAGCCCTGTCCTGGCTGCTCGCAGGCGCACGGCCTGGAAAGCTGCCAGCCAGGTACCCTGTTGGGATTGATGTTTTCCTGCGCATGCCAACGACTATGGCTATGAGCGAATAATTGCTCCAGAGCAATGACTGCGCGAAATTCAAGAAAGGTTTACTCACTATCTTGCAGCTTAAAAGCCATCCATTTATGCCTGCGAAGCTATGCACAGGCCCGTTCCTGCAGGCCCTTGCCTTCCTTGTCACTCCTTACTTCAAAGATCCCGGCTGGCATGTGGAAAGAACATTCATCGACGTCTCTCAGCAATCAAAGATAGCCATAGATTGTTGTTTACACAGCGATGAGAAAAACCATCCAACCCTCCTCGTTGTAAGCGGCATAAATGGATCGAGTCGTACGAAATATATGCTCAGTTTAGGTAATAAGGCCTATTATCTTGGCTTTAATGTCGTTTTATTTAATTTCCGCAATATGGGGGATAGCGCCCAATTTTCGCGCACGCTGTATCATGCCGGACTGAGCGACGATATACACGCAACGTTAAAAGTATTGCGCAGATGGGGCCTGCTGGAGATCTATATGACTGCCTTTTCGCTTGGAGGCAATATGAGCCTGAAACTCGTCGGAGAACTAGGGGAGGAGGCTAAAAAGTACGTGCAGGGGCTGGCGCTAATATCTGTGGTAGTTGATCCCCCACATAGCTGGCAGCTGCTTGAAAAGCAGCCGCTGTATAACTGGCTGATCGTCAGGGGATTGAAGGATGTAATCAGAGCACGCGCAAAAATTGACCCTGCGGGTACATGGGACATGCGTGCATTTCAACATATAAAAACACTGCGGGAATGGGATGCCAGCTACCAGGTAGGAGAAAAATATCCCTGGGGATTGAGCAGCGTTGACGATTATTACCAGAAAGTGAGTGCTCTTCCTCTGATCCCTCACATACAGGTACCGACTCTGCTCATACATGCGCAGGACGATGATATCGTACCGGTTGCTACCATCAGGCAAAAAGAATTGACCTCCAATCCTCAGATTACCACGCTTATAACAGAGCACGGAGGCCACGTGTGTTTTATTGGCAAGCACAAAATTAAAGGGGATCTCGACCGGCACTGGGCGCAAAATCGTGCCCTAGAATTTTTGCAGTACCTGCATGAGCATAACGCTGCCGGCTAGTTGAGAATGCTTTCGGGAGAGAGGGTCTGCACGCATAGCCCTATTTGGCTGTTTTGGTACGAAAATACCTGAGATCTGGCTCGTTCAGTTTATACTACATACTTAGAGCGTTGTCCCTGTAAGTTGTTATTGTGAGGTATTGTATGTTGTCCGTCGTAGTCACGGCATTACTGTTGAGCGTGGTGCTGCCGATAATTGCCAGTCTCGTCACAAGTGCGCTGCTCGAACATCGCCGCTATAAGCAGAGTTTGAAGGCCAGCTTATCTCTGCCCAACAGCGCACTTGCTGCCAAAGTGACGATGATTTTACGCATGCAAGATGGCATGGTGGTGGACGTCGAGAACCCTGCTGCGGCAGCTGTGATGCATTTGCCCTCTTCCTGGTATAGGCGCCGTCGCACGCTTGTCTCACTGAGCTTTTTGCTGATGCTTTTTCTGGCTCTTTTCCTGCAAAGCGGCCTGGCCGATGGGGCCTTTTCAGGTTTAAGCCACAGCTTTAGCTTCTTAAGTAACAGCCAATCCAGCGACTTCAAGACCATCGCCCAGCCTCTGACCTATACAGCCAGCCAGCGACTCGTGCGCGTGGATTCGGCTGCTCGCAATCAGTACTACAGCGATTTCCAGTTTCAGGTCTGGTCCTTTGCCTCGTGCTCGGGCATCTCTATGGAAGAGGTTATGAACGCCTATGGGCGGCATTTGATAGCAGCCGATGTTTTGCAGGTGGAACAGAATATGGGCGTCTGGAATTCCTACCAGGGCCTGCTCGGGGGTGAGGCGAGTATTGCGAAGGTCGCCAGTTATTTTGGTTTCAAGGCCAGTCCCAACCCACCGCGTACTCTAGATGCTTTGATAGCCGTCACCAACAGGGGCTTTCCCGTCATCGTAGGCATTCCGGGGCACATTATGGTCGTGCGTGGAGGAGACAGCACCTACGTCTATCTCGCCGACTCATCCCCGGTGAACCGCACGCAGATGACGCATCAAGACTTTCTTGCGATCTGGAATAATTTCAGCGTCCTTCTGGCGCCACAATAAATACGTGGTCTGTCATTTCCCGCACATAAGTGGGAAATGACAACACGCTGCGCCCGCTGTGGCCACTGACGCCATGGTCCCTTCCCCGCATGCGCGCCCGGCCCTAGGCGGAAATTTTTGCCAGTATCTCTTTCTGTAGCTGCCGGGTGCCTGCGGCGACCAGGGAAAATCCCTCGCTGAGATTGGCGATGGGGTGCAGATGCGCTCCGCGCAGATCACTGATGTAGCCGCCGGCCTCCACCACGATACTCAGCGATGCCAGGAATGATTCCCCGGTAAGCACATCGCCGATGTCTATAAAAGCGTCGTATGCTCCGCTTGCGACGTACACGATATCCATGGCGGAACTGCCGGAGCGCCGCACCCTGCCAGGCACAGGGGTTGTGACGAGAAATTTGCTCAGGCTGGCAAGGTCACGGCCATCAAAATTTATGCCCACTACACTTTCACTCAGGTGCGTTGTGTTGCTCACCTGGCAGCGGCGCCCGTTGCGAAAAGCACCGCCACCATGTTGCGACTGGTAGACGGTGCCGCTGAAAAGCTCTCCAACCAGGGCCCACTGAACATATTCCGCGGCGATCGGAGTATTAATTGGTAGCACGGCCAGGGCGACACCCGCGGTCATAATGCCGCGCGCAACATTATTCGACCCATCTACCGGATCGATAACGACACGATAATTTGGAGACTCACTTGTAGTGAAGGATGGCCTTTCCTCGGTGATGATCTCAAAGCCGTGCCCGCTCTCGATCAGTCCACTGATGATGATATCCTCGGCCTCGCGATCAAACTGCATGGTGGTATGTTCAGGTGATTGGTAGTAGACCTGGTGATAGTCGAAGCGTTCGGATTGCATATACGCGCGTACCTGACGAAACAGTTGTTCGAGAAGTTCTAACATATCTATCTCAATTTCCTAGCTACTCAGGCGACTATGAGAGTTAGCTGCTAGCTTAACCACTCGATTATATCATACTGCATTCAGCGCGGATTGCTGCACAAGCAAGGGGCGCAGCGGCTTGCACGCCAGTAAACGCTTGTGCGTGAACTGGATCGCCAGCATGCTTTGATCACAGGCTATCCAGCGACGGCCGAGTTTCTCTGCGACAGCCGGGGTCACCCCGCTACCGCAAAAGCAGTCGAGAACGAGATCGTTCTCTTCAGACGATGCAAGGATAATACGTTCAAGCAAGGCAGCAGGTTTTTGGGTTGCGTATCCGCTGCGTTCGGGGTCGCGCTGGTGCAGGTGGCTGATATCGTGCCAGACATCGCTGGGGGTCAGGACCGTATCCTCGTCGTATGTATAGAGGCGCCCCGCGGAGTAGATGGACCAGGTGACCCGGCCATCGCTGTCAGTATGCTTGCGCATATGATTGCGTTTGGAGGCGCCGCGCCTTTCAGCGATGCGTTCGCCATGGAAGCAGAAGTGAGCCGATTTCGTGTAGAGCAAGATGGTGTCGTGCTTGCGGGCATAAATTTTGCGCGAGCGACCACCCGATTGATAGTGCCAGATGATCTCGCTTTTGAAGCCCGGCCCCTCCGCGTTACGGCTGAAGCCGAAGATCTCGTCCAGCATCACCTTGGCATAGTGAGCCACACGCCAATCCAGGTGGATGTACAAACTACCCTGCTCGGCCAGGAGGAGATATAATAGCAGCAGTGTTTCGTATAGCCATTGGAGATAACTATCAAGGTCGTTGTCCCATTTATCGCTGTACGCCAACTGCTCGCCACTGTTAAAATCACGGCCCGTCATAAAGGGTGGATCAATATAGATCAGCGCGATGGTATGAGCAAATTCTCCTAATAAAGCTGGTAAGACGCTGCTTTTATCGCCACAGATGAGACGATTGTGCCAGATGTCGTCGCCCGCAGCCGGCTGCGGGCCGCCCAGGAGCTCGAGCGTGCGCAAAGGTGTGGCCCGCGCCAAAAATTGCTGCTCGCTCATACTCGATTTACCTGTCCACGTCAATCTTGCCATGTGTCTTGCCCTGTATTCTACTGCCTGCTCGCCAGTGGGATGATCAAAAACATCTAAAGTCTGTAAATACACCCTTAGACAATCATAGGGGGAGTATCATAGTACTGTCAATCTTCCCCTGCCCATGTGCATGCACCTCGGCGCTAGCAGCGGCCTGCGCTGACGAGCATGTGAGGCGCTTGAGGCGAAAAATTGATATACCTTGCTATGTAATGATATCTAGTGAGGTATGCTATATGTAGGAAATTGAGGCGCAATGGTGGTTGGCGGAGGGAAAGAGCATGCCAGAGAAAACGTTGGGGCCGACGAGCCGCTCATACGTACTTTTGTGCTATTACCTGCTCTGCGCCCTCCCGTTTCTTTCCGCGTGCGCCTCCTCTTCACTCGGGAGAATCCCGGCCGGCACACCTGATCATGGTAATGGCACTCCTTCCGTCCTGCAACTCGCGCCAACCCCCGCGTTGACTGCGCCTGCTGGCTCTACGGGCGCAACCTATGCTTTCGTGCGTCAGAACCAGCTCTGGCTGGCCAATCATACAGTCCACCCTTATCAGGTTACCCATTTTGACTTTAGCGGTCTGCCCGATGTTTTCTGGCATCGCCCCCTCTGGTCGCAGGGAGATCGCTACATTGCCTTCATCGTGGCTGCCCGACCAGGGGGGCAGGGTGGTGGTGGCTGTCCCGCCCCCGATTATAGCGCCAATGGTGGTCTATATGTGTTGAACGTCGCCGCGCAGCAACTGACGGCTATCGTCGCGCGGGGAGCCGCCACGCCGGGGGATAAACCCCGCACAGATAGCTGGCAGTATGTGTTCTGGCAGGACGCAAGTCACCTGCTGGCGTGGTACAATGATGCCAGTGATAATGGAAAAACGAGCGCAACAGGTCTGTATCGCTATGACCTGGCGAGTGGCAAATTAGCTTTGGTGCTGCCTTTGCACGCGCTGGGCGTTGCGACGCTTTTTAACTTTCAGCCAGGTTTGCCAATCTTGCTCTCAATGCGCTACAGCGACAAACAACTTTTTTACCAGGTGGTCGTACATCCTTTTGAGCGAGATAGTCAATTCATCATTTACCGCCATGCCGTGGATATTCCCGACCAGGCGAGTAGCAGGGTGTTGTCGACAGGCACGGTGCCATGGTGTGTTGGCCAGCAGATCAGCTCATTTGTCGCACCAGGCTGGGATATCTCCCCGGATGGTACACAGCTGGTAGCTCAGCTGGTAGTGGGGAGCACCACAAGTGGTGTACAGGTTCTCAACTTGAGGAGTGCCGAGAGGAAAAGCTTATTCGCACAGGTCCTGTTCCCATGGCCTGCCTTCGATCTTACGTTGACCTGGGGACCCGATAGCCAGATGGTGGTGACGCTTGCCGCGAGCGGGCAGCATCAACAGGGCCTATTCAGTGCATCGCTCGCAGAAACTGCTGCAGCGCAGCACTACCTGCCTGCTTTGAGCGGGCAAGTTGCCTGGCGCGCGGACGGCAGGACCTTTGCCGTCACGAGCTCGTCGCCAGGTAGCGCGGGCGAAGTCTATCTTTTTGTGCCTGGAACTGTTCAGGGGAGAGTTTTACTTTCCGATGCACAAATTTTCGTTTGGGGATGAAGCATTATGCCATTTTTTTTGTGGACCTGCATTTGTCTGGTCGCGTATGTAGGTGGACTCATCATTTTAGCGCAGGTGACACCACAACTGCTCACTCGATCGTATGACGAAGGCCTGTTCATGGCAATTGCGGCTGCAGATATCCTGGGCGGCCTGTTGATCTTTGGCGCCGTCGCGGTGACTTTTGGGATCTACAGCGGCAACTTTGGGGTACGCGTACTGGATTTCTTTTTGCTCATAGGCATCATAGTGGTGGCCGCGCGCCTCTTATTCAGTAGTTTGCAGGCGCGCAGATCTGTCACGATAACATCTTCACGCGTCGCTGCCGGCACGTACTGTCTCGTTCTTGTGCTTATCTCTCTCTACTTTATCATCCTCCTCTTTAGCTCAACCCCCTGACGCTGCTATTGTGATGCCTGCTATGAGGGCCGAGCGTCTTTTGGCATGCCACCAGGCTGAAAGTAAAGCGCAGGTCGCGTTTTGTGTTATCATGAAGCAGATAGTATCTCATGTATTGGCACGCCGGGGAACTACACTGCTTCAGCAAAAGGAATGCCCATGTTAGTAAAAGAAATAATGACTACCAGGCTGATAACGGTGAGGTCGGATGATACACTCAGCCATGCGGCTAACCTGTTGCGGCAGCATCAATTCCACCATCTGCCGGTAGTACGCGCCGTACGTAAACCTGGCGCGCAATTAGAGAATTACCAGGAGCGCAAAAGCTTAAATGTGCTTGAAGGGTTGTTGACATCTGAGGATATAAATATTGCGGTGGCGCAGGAGAAACAGGCCTCTGCAAGTGACCTGCTGCGCCAGCCATGGCAGGAGAAGCGCGTCGGTGAAATTATGCACCGCGCGGCCATACGCGTTTCACCATCGACCGCTGTGGCAGCTGCGGCCCAGATACTTGTTGACCGTGGTCTTGGCAGTCTGCCCGTGGTGGAATACGAACAGCTGGAAGATGAAGTCCAGACGCTCCTGGTCGGCCTTCTGACCCGCAGCGACCTGCTTCTGGCCCTGGCGCGCTCCATGGGAGCGTTTGAACCGGGCATGCAGATTACCATTCTTCTGCCGCTGGGTGATTTAACCCCCCTGGCCCGCGCGCTTTTATTAGCCAGAGAACTGCATGTGCCTGTGCGCAGTGTAATGGCGGCCCCCATGGAGGGGAGTGTTCCCTTGGAGGCTACGCTACGCCTGGGGACGATCAACCCTTCACCTTTGCTGGTGCATTTGCAAGAGGCCAATATCGCCTATACCTTTGCCGATCCCCTGCTAGAGAGTGATCACCATGCCTGATAAAGAGCATTCAGACCGCGCCCGTATAGTATTTGGGCCCGAGGAGCTTGACTACGAATTTGGCCCGTCTCATCCACTGCAAGCGCGCCGCCTGGTCGCCTTGATGGACCTGCTGCAGACGAGCGGTTTGTGGCAGGAGAGCAACGATCTAACGCGTCTGCCTCTGCGCGCAGCAAGCGTAGAGGAGTTGAGCCAGATTTATACTGCCGCGTATATCGCAGCGGTGCAACGCCTGAGTCAGCCTGGTGGGGAAGGTAGCGAGCAGGAACAGGAGGAGCGCAGCCGCCTGGCCCTGCACTACGGCTTTGGTGAAGGTGATACGCCGGTTCTACCAGACATGCATGCAACCTGCTCATATATCGTGGGCGGCTCCCTGGTCGCCGCCAGTGCCATTATGGGCTTGCCGGCAGGGGGAAGCTTTAGCGGACAGGATGAGCAGCCCCTGCATGTCTTTCATCCAGGCGGCGGACTTCATCATGCCTGGTCAGATCGCGCCTCGGGCTTCTGTGTGTATAATGATATCGCGGTAGCTATCGCCTATGTTCTGCGCGCCAGTGAAGCAAAGGTACTGTATATCGACTTCGATGCTCACCATGGCGATGGCGTGCAACGTGCCTTCTATGACGATCCGCGTGTGATGACGATCTCCGTGCACGAAACCGGGCGCTATCTCTTTCCAGGAACCGGGGAAGTGCTGGAACTGGGACGTGGTATGGGGCGCGGGTACGCGGTGAATGTGCCCCTGGAGCCCTTCACCGAGGATGATTTGTATATACAGGTCATCCAGTCACTTCTGCATCTGCTGGTGACATCGTTTGCGCCCGACCTGATCATCAGCCAGCACGGCTGTGATACACATGCCTGGGATCCCCTTACGCACCTGAAATTGACGTTACGCGCCATACAGGTCCAGTCACAGCTGGCTCATCAACTGGCGCACGAATATTGCCAGGGACGTTGGCTAGCGACCGGTGGAGGAGGCTACGACCTGTTTCGCGTGGTACCACGCGCCTGGAGCATGCTGTGGGCTGAAATGTCGCAGCAGACACTGCCTGAAGAGCTGCCGCAGGTATGGATCTCGCGCTGGCGCCCCGCGTGGCAGGCCGCACGGAAACAGGAAGAGGCCGCTCAACAGGTCATGGGCAAATCAACGGCTCGTAACGAGTTTCCGACTACGTTCAAAGATCACCCGGGCGATTTTCCCGCGCAGCCCCGGCACTGGTCAATCAGCCGTGCCAACGAACATACGGCCGCGCTGGTCCGTCACCTACTCGTGCCGTCCTCTGTGCGGCTCGCTTTCCCTGCCAGGCAGCGTCGCTCTCCTCTGGCGGGACTCATCGACCTGCTGCATCCGCGCGGCGCCGCTACACCTTCACGCAGCAAGATCCTCGCAACGCGCAAAGGCCAGCTCCTGCTGCGGGACTTTTGCCCCCCATCCCTCGTCGAACGCCTGAGGGCGGACAGCGGCCTGAAGGCCTTTGCCCGCCTGCCGGAGCGTGAAAAGCAGCTGCTTGTGGGCATCTCCCGGAATCCGGATTGCGTGCTTACCCTAGCGCATACTCCGACGGGCGAGATCGTAGGCCAGGTCACCATCGCGCCCGCCGATGCCTGGTGGGAGGGCATAGATAATATCTACGAAGTGGCGATTGAAGTAAGTTCTAACTGGCGCGGACTCGGCATTGCGCGCGACCTCCTGGCTTTCGCGCTTGAGCTGGATGCCCTGGAGGACATGATTCTCTTCGCGATCGGGCTTTCCTGGCACTGGGATACCGAGGATCTGGACCTCTCTCCTTACCGCTATCGCGAACTGATAGCGCGCCTCTTTGCGTCGCAGGGTTTTGCGGAATATCAGACAACTGAGCCCAATGTGATTATGGAGCCGGCGAATATCCTGCTTGCACGAGTTGGCAAGCGGGTTGATCAGCGCGTGGCCAGCCAGTTTTACCGCCGGGTGCTCAGTTCGCCCAACCTCTCATTGCTGTAGAGTGGAATTCGCCTAACAGTGGCCGTTTGAAACTCCTGGATCTCAGAAATGAAACTTCTCCCACCTGCTGCTCGTAGTAATTAGCAGAGATAACTCACACCGCAGTAAGAGGGAGTTATGAGTTCATGGACCATCCAAAGCGAGCCTCCCGCGCAGAGGAAGACCTGGCGAAAGACGATATCGATGAGATTTTTGAGAAATTATTGCTGGTAGAGCCACCGCCAGCACTCATCCGGCGTATTCTATCTGCCGTCTCTGACCTGCCTCGTCCTGCTGCAGAGGATACTTCTACTCAGGAGTGGAGCGTAGAAAATCCGGATATTCCGCGCGTAAATAAAGCCCATTTGCCCCCCGGCTAGTTGATTGCTTGCGCCGTCTTGCTGGCTGGCCAGCGAGACGGTGGGAGGCCAGGCAGATAAACCAAACGCCCGCTTCAGGCCTGAAGCGGGCATTTGAGCATGTATCTCCAGATAGTACGTTAAGCAATCTGGTCCGTCAGCTTACCTATGGCTACCAGCCAGCGCACAAACTCAAGACGGCGATGTTCCGTCATTGCCCGTAACTTCTCTCGCTCCTTGTAATCTTTGCGCAGCCGGGCCAGGCGATTTATTTCTACATCAGCGAAACCGACCTTACGTAACATTTCACGATCCTCTTTGCGCTCCATAAGATCCTCCTTTTAGGTCTCCTGATCTTGGGCTGCCGCAAGCTAGCTAGCGGCGGGGCAGGTAATAGGAAACCTGGATAACAAGTCCCCTATTGTGCACTGAAAACACTTACGATGATGTTATCAATAGCATATGCTTAATGCATCTGAGAAGTGCCTGAACCGGATATGGTTTGGGTAAATGATCGAGTGTCAACCTGCTTTCACCGGAGGAACGCAGGTACTTTCTGGCGCTGAGCGTCATACTCGTGGTAAGAATGACAGGTATGGTCACGTTGCGCCGCAGGTCCTGCAGTACGTCCCAACCCGTCAGGCTACCGGAAAGCTCAAGGTCAAGCACCACAAGATCAGGAAAAAAGTTGTTGAGCGTCGTGACTGCCAGCTCTCCTGTGCTGGCGGTTGCCACCGCATAGTCATGAGCGGTTAAGAAACTCGCTATCAGGTGAGAGAGTGAGGGATCATCTTCTACGATAAGAATACGAGCTTGCTTTTTTAACTTCTCTTGCTTCTGCTTTAGCGCTGAGTTGACAAAAATATGTTCCTGCTCCAAAGATAACTCATTCACTACATTCATCCTGCCGCCTCCCGGCGTCGTATTTGCGACATCCTTGTCTTGCATGACAGACATTCTGATTACGCGATGTCGAACAATACCTCTGGCTGCGCCGGTGAGAAGGGAGAGGGTCACCTCTGTGCCCCAATTATATCAGGCAGCTGGTGATTATGGCGTGAATTTGATGGCGTCCTCTGTGAAAATAGTGTGAATAGGAGTGTAGAGCCGTAAAATCGAGGTTACAGGCTGACCTCATCGGGGGGAGGTACAAAATATCCCACACCCAGCTCGTTGCGCAGGAAGCGCGGTTCGGCCGGATTTGGCTCCAGTTTGCGCCTCAGGTGTCGCACAAATGTGCGCAGGTAGGTATTTTCGCCGCTGTAGTCCGGTCCCCAGACCCTCTGCAGGAGCTCACGATGTGTCAGCACCTTGCCGGCGTTGCGGGTCAGCTCACATAGCAGGTCATACTCGGTCGGAGTCAAATGCACCTCTGTGCCTCCCGCGCGTACAATGCGGTGGGCATAATCGACCAGCAAACCGTGCTCTCCACCATAGCGATATTGTGGATGCTGGGCCTTGCTGCTCAGGGCAGAACTACGCAGGCGTGCAGTCTCTTCGGCGCGTCGCAGCGCGACGCGCACGCGCGCTAGCAGCTCGTTGAGGCTAAAGGGCTTTGTCAGATAGTCGTCGGCGCCCAGGTCGAGGGCTTTAATCTTGACCGGCTCTTCGTCGTGAGCCGAAAGCACAATCACCGGGGCGCTGCTCCATTCGCGTAAACGACGTAAAAACGTCAGGCCGTCGAGCGAGGGCAGGGAGAGATCGAGCAGGACGAGCTGCGGCTGGAAAATTGCGGCCAGGTCAATAGCCTGGGCCCCATCACGGACCGTCTGCACCTGAAAATTCCGCGCCTTTAATTGCGCATGTAGAAATGTTCGCATCTGTGGGTCATCTTCCACACAGAGGATACGCACTTTCTTTTCTGTAGCTGAGCTTGTCATGCTTTCCTCTCCCCCTTGGTATTGCGAGCGCCAACGCCGCTTATTACCTATTCCCTCATTTCCTATTCCCTGTCTCCCAGGCAGGGTGCCCCAGGCAGAGTACCCGCAGAGGGTGGGTCAGGCGGTCGGTAAGGAAGCCCCCCTGTCTTCTTCGCATTTACTACCGATAGTATAAACGCGAATACCGCACCTTCTCCAGGACGGCTTTGCAAGGTGAGCTTGCTGCCATGCGCCTCAATGATGCCCCGGCTGATATAAAGACCCAGGCCGGTTCCCGGGCTCCAGCGCGCACCCTTTTTGCGCCTCTCCGCGGAAGGCTGACCCGGGCGATCGCTGGCGGGCCGGCTCATCGCAGCAAAGGTGCTGAAACGCGTAAATAACGCATCCTGCTGTTGCTGCGACATTCCCGGCCCGTGGTCGATGACGCGCAACTCGACGCCGCTGGGAGTGTCATGCTCCCCTTGACGGATAACCTCTACCTCGAGCCGCACCGTATCGCCTTCCGGAGCATAGGTGAAGGCGTTGCTTAACAGGTTCGTGAGCACGCTCATGATCAGTTCGTAATCCGCCACTACCGCTGGGACGTAAGCCGGCATGCTGATCTCCAGTTGACGGCGGGAAGAGGCGATCAGCGCCTCCAAACGCTCTTCCAGGTCCTCGAGCATCTCCCCAAGAAGGACCGCTTCGAGTTCAAGCCGCAGCGCCCCGGCTTCAACACGCGAAGCATCCAGGAAATGATTAATCATGCCCACCAGACGCTCGACCTGCCCATCGGCGGTCTCCAGGAAGTCGAGCTGCTCTTCAGCTGACCAGTGGAGGTCGCTGGCCTGCAGCGCGCTCAGGTGTGCTCGAATATTGGCGAGGGGTGTCTTAAGTTCATGCGCCATTGTCGTAAAGAAATCTTCGCGCGCCCTCTCCAGCGTCTTAAGTCTTGTAATTTCATGCAGGACGAGGACAGCGCTGCTGATCGAGCCATCAGGGTCACGCAATGGCGCTGCGCTGACAAGCAGGTACATGCTTTGCCCATCGGCCTGCAGCGAGTGCAGCTCGGCCTCGCTCGGCTCTCCTCTGTCCAGGGCGAGTGCCAGCGGCTGCTCGCTGTAGTCCATAGGAGAGCCCGAGGAGCTATAGAGCACGGGTAGTCGCAGTACATCTTCAATGTTGCTGCCAAGCGCCTGCCTGGTTGCCACATCAAGGTTGTCGAGTCGTTCAAGGGGTAGGCCCAGGCGCCGCAGCAGTTGTGTCGCCTGGCGATTGATGATGGTTATGCTGCGATCGCTGGCGTCGACGAGCATGACACCTGAGGGTAAGCGTTCCAACAGGAGCTCCATGCGCGCACTGGTCAGGTCTTGCGCAGCCTTTGCCACCTGCAGTGCCATATTGCGCTGCGCGAGCTGAGCGGTGCGATGAATAACCTCGGCCTCGATGCGTTCGCGCGCTGCCGCCTCTTCAGTCACATCATGATAGACGACCACAGAGGCGAAGATATCGCCAACTTCGTCGTGGATGGGCGCGAAAGAGCGGCGTATGGTATAGGCCTGGCCGTCAGCCCCGATCATTTTAAATTCATCGATGCTCCTCTCCTTGACGAGGCGGTCAAGCTCCTCAATATGCTCTACGCTAGAGCCAAATTTCTTTGGCAATGCGGCCCCACTGACGGTATAGGCCTCGCTAATATGCATGCCTATGACATCTTTTGACCATCCCAACAGTTTGCGTATGGCTTCATTCGCGTCAGCCACGCGCCAGCGTGAGTCATAAATAATGACGCCGTCAGGGATCGCCTGCATCACATGTTCGCGCTGGCGCAGGTTGCGGCGGGCATCGCGCGCTAAACGATCGATGTGTAAAAAGAGGCGAGCGTTTTGAATGGCGAGGCCGGCCTGCTGCGCGAATTGCTCCAGTAGTTCTACCTCTTCGGCGGGAAAGCCGCGCGCGCGTCGATGGTACACTTCAATCGTACCGAGCACCGCCCTGGTCGCCGCTGCTGTGGAGAGCACGTGCCGACCTGGTCCACGCTGATCATCGCCCTGCCCCGCAATGCCGGGCTCGAAAATGGGAATGCATAATACAGAGCTCGGCCGCCGTGGTACACCGTTATCATCTAGCAGCGGCAGCTTCATCTCGGGGATGGTACTGGTATCGGTAATTACAAGCGTGCGGCGATCGCGCACGATGTGGCCCAGCAGCAGCTGTTCGCTCAATTGTGGGTGCCAGTCCTGCGAACGCAGATGGACGCCTTTCTGCGCCGCTATGGTGACCGTCGGCGGAATATCGGGCCCGGTAAGGGCGTCGGCATACTGGCTGGCCAGCTCTCCTGGGTAGCGTACGGCGCCGGCGGATGCCCCTGAAATCGAGAAATCGATTAAGAGGATGGCGCAGCGCGTTGATCCGACCATGTCCTGGACGGCCTGGAGAATATGGTTAAGCACCTGGGGCAGAGCAAAAGGACCTACGATAGCTGTAGAGATTGAATGAATGGCATCCACGTAAAGGCGTGAGCGAGCGAGCCCGGTGACATCTTCAACCGTGATGAGCAGCTTCTCTTCTAAAGCCCGCCCAGCAGCATCTGCCGCGGGGCGGGGATGGGCGGTGCGCTCGACGGAGATCCGCCAGTACGTGCGCCCGCGCGTCGACAAAAAACCCTCGAAAGGGATATCGGACCAGCTCATACGCTGCCCACTTGCGAAAACCTGCTGGAGGTAGGGCAGCAGCCGCCGATACATTTCTTTGGGAATAAGATCCTCCAGGCGACGCCCGATGATATTCTGATCGCGTCGCGACTGATCGAGGAGCGATAGCATATAGGGATTGACATACTGCAGGCACAGGTTGCTACAATCGAGGAGCGCAACTCCTACCGCCATCTGCCCGAGAATCCGATCAAGGGGCGCTGTTAGCTCTGGCTCCATGTGTCCTTAGATTTCTAGATACCCGCCGGGTACGCAAGGCCAGGGACTGTTAAAGATGACCTTTGTAAATCATATTGTAACATACCTTGAGCAAAGACCCAAGCCCTGCTACAGGTCACCTCCTCTAGGGCGTACGAGCCAGGCGTGCACTTCCCAGCCTGGCCGTGAAAGGCATCAGCACGATTTGTGCAAGTGCGTTGTTTCTGTTATCATGGCAGCGAAACATCCGCTACTACTGCTGAACTGCAAAAGAGAGGTAAAATCGCATGAACCTGCGGGGTAAGCGTGTCCTTGTAATGGGCCTGGGATTACAGGGATCAGGGATGGCCGCCACGCGCTATGCTGTACAGCAGGGCGCGCTTGTGCGTGTAACCGATTTGAAGACGCCAGAAATCCTGGCCCCGAGCGTGCATGCGCTGGCCGGTCTGCCGATAGAATTTGTACTGGGCGAACACCGCGATGAAGACTTTCTCTGGGCCGAGATGGTTATTCGCAATCCGGGCATATCCCTGAGCAACCCCTACCTGAGCCTGGCAAGCGCCAACGGCGCCAGCATTGAAATGGAGATCGCCCTTTTCTTTCTCGCCTGCCCGGCCCGCATCATTGGTATAACCGGCACGCGCGGCAAAACAACGACGAGCACTCTCATTTATCATATCCTGCGTGCCAGTGGCCGTCCCACCGTTTTAGGCGGGAATGTGGCCGGGGTCGAGACGCTCTCCCTTTTGCCTCAGATTACACCTGAGACGCTGGTCGTGCTTGAATTATCAAGCTGGCAACTCGAGGGACTGGGCCCGCATAAACGTAGTCCCGCCCTGGCCGTAATGACGAACATCTATCCTGACCATCTCAATTCATACGCCGGTATGGAGGAATATGCCGCGGCCAAGGCCAATATTTTTCGTCACCAGCATCCCGGCGATATTGCCCTATTTAACTACGACAACCCCTGGACGCGCCGCTTCGGCGCCGAGGCGCAGGCACAGGTCTGGTATAGCAGTGTAGAGCGCGGGGGCAGCTTCCGCAGAAACTCTTCCGCGCTCCAGCCTTTTTCCTTCACCGACTCGCCCCTTGTGGGTAAGCATAATCGTGAGAATGTTCTGCTGGCGACAACCGCGGCGCGTATTCTGGGCATCTCCGACGAAGATATAGCCAGGGTTGTGCGAGAATTTCGCGGGGTGGCTCATCGCCTGGCCGAAGTAGCCACCCTGCATGCTGTGCGCTACATCAATGACACTACCAGCACGACACCTATCGCCGGCCAGGTGGCTGTTGAGGCCTTTGCGGGTCCAATTGTACTCGTTGCGGGCGGTAACAGCAAACGATTGCCTCTGGAGGATTGGCCGGCGGCAATAGTGAGCCGCTGTCGCGACGTTGTTTTACTAGCTGGCAGCGGCACCGACGAACTATTAGCGGCCCTGCGTACGCAAGTCGCGAGGCTGGGCGTCGCTGATCCCGTGCGCGGCGTCTTTGACGACCTGATTCCCGCCCTCGCTACGGCGCAAGCATTGACGCGGCCGGGTGACGTCCTGCTCTTTTCCCCCGGCTTCACCAGCTTTGGCATGTTCCTCAATGAATTTGAACGCGGCGATCGTTTTGTGGCGTATGTACGCGCTCTTGAGGAAGCTGCTGCGTGCTAGTTGCCAGACAAATGTCCTACCCCTTTCTACGTCCGCCTGAGCGGGCCCTGCTGAAATGTTTCTGGCGTATGCCCGCTGAGAACCTTCTGTGATATTACGGGCCGATTTTGTGATGGAGATGCGACAGCAGCCGGCGATACTCGTAAGATGGAGGCTTGAGCCTGCATGATGTTGTAAGACTAACGTTTGTTAGGTCCAGTGATAGTAATGTATACTTGGGGAAGGATAACTACGTAGAGGTGTCATGTACTATTACACATACTTGCTCGCGAGCCTCAATGAAGAGACTCTAAAGGAGAAATATTTATGACGATCACGATGAGTCGCAAAGCCCTTGAAGGCTACGGGCTGGTAAATCTCGCCAACATTTACTCGAATCTTGCACCGGCCGTTTTAGTTGAGCATGCCCTGGCTCGAAAAGAGGGCGAACTGGCGGCGAATGGCGCTTTTGCTGCCACTACAGGGGTACACACAGGGCGTTCTCCTAAAGATAAGTTCATTGTCTCAAATGAAGGGTACGCGCCGAAGATCTGGTGGGGCGATATCAATCAGCCCATGTCGCGTGAGAAATTTGAGGCTGTGCGCGGCAGCCTTGCCGCGTATCTGCAGGGGCGCGATGTCTATGTGCTTGACGCAGCCGCCGGCGCTGACCCCAAGTATCGCATCCCCGTTCAGGTCATTACCGAACTGGCCTGGCATAACCTGTTTGCGCGTCAGTTGTTCCTGCGCACTACTGTGGCCGCTGCAAACCTTAGCCGTCCCGGCTTTACCATCCTGTGCGTGCCAAACTTCCATACCGATCCGCGCCTGCACGGAACGCGCTCCCAGACCGCGGTCATTATTGACTTTGAGGAGCATCTCGTTTTGATTGCCGGCACGCAGTATGCTGGTGAGATGAAGAAGTCGGTCTTCACCATCCTCAACTATCTTCTGCCCGCCGAAGGTGTGCTGCCAATGCATTGTTCGGCCAACATTGGGTTGGATAATGATGTCGCGCTCTTCTTTGGCCTCTCTGGCACCGGCAAGACAAGCCTTTCGGCTGATCCAGGCCGCCACCTGATCGGTGACGATGAGCATGGCTGGGGTGAAAATGGGGTGTTCAACTTTGAGGGGGGCTGCTACGCTAAATGTATCAACCTTTCCCAGAAGTATGAGCCGCAAATCTGGAACGCCATTCGCTTTGGCGCGGTCTATGAAAATGTCGTGCTGCACCACGATACCCGCGAACCGGACTACGCCAACGACTCTCTCACCGAGAATACGCGCGTGGCCTATCCGGTTGACTTTATAGACAACGTGGTTGAGGCGGGCATGGGCGGCCAACCCAGGGCGGTCATTTTCCTATCGGCGGACTCCTTTGGCGTGATGCCCCCCATTTCGATCCTGACCCCGGAGCAGTCCATGTACTATTTCCTTTCAGGATATACCAGCAAGCTGGCAGGCACCGAGAAGGGTGTAACTACTCCTGAAGCTACATTTAGTTCGTGCTTTGGAGCTGCCTTCTTGCCGCTGCAACCGGGAGAGTACGCAGATCTATTGCGGGAGCGCATTGAAAAGTACAAGGTTCGCTGCTACCTGATCAATACGGGCTGGACCGGTGGACCATATGGTGTCGGTGAGCGCATCAACATCAACTATACCCGCGCTATGGTGCGCGCGGCAATCAGCGGAGCTCTGGATAACGCCCAGATATCAACCGATCCGTTCTTTGGCCTGCATTCGCCGACTTCCTGCCCGGATGTACCCGCCGAACTGCTCATCCCTCGCAATACCTGGACGGATAAGGAGGCATATGATCGCAGCGCCAGGGACCTGGCCGCCCGCTTTAAAAAGAATTTCGAGCAGTTCTCGCTGCCCAATGATGAAATACGTAAAGCCGGGCCGCGTTAAAGCTTACCCGGCACAAAAGGGGGATATCGCCCAGGGTGATTTCCCCCTCTTCGCGTCTTACGCCATGAGTCGTCCCGCATTTTTTGAACTGGCGCGCTGTCCCCCGCAGCCCGGCATGCGCTCCCTGCACCCTCGCTTTATGGCTTCCAGCTGACTCATACATGGTGTTCTCAACATATGCGATAATGCAGGCGAGCTACGTTCTGGCAGCTGCCTGCCGAAAAGAAGGTATTGCAGCAGGAAAAGTTCTTACAGCAAGAGGTACTAGTTTTTATGTTCTATTGCTAAGAGAAAGAAAGCAACCTAAATCCCTTTAAGGATTCTAAAATATAGTGTAAAATGACAGCAGCAAGGCTGCGAGAAATTGCAACTCTAAGGGATGAAGAGGAATACATTAATGAGACAGGGAAACGGCTCGGATCTTATGGGCGCCAATGATCCCCGTAGTGCAAGCATTGGCATAGTCTATGTTGCTCCCAATGATGAGAGGGAGAGTGTACAGGCCGCCATTTTGACTCAGGAGAAGCTTGGCCGTGAGCAGATAGCTATTGTCTTACCCGAGCAGAATAAAGCATTTCATCGGCCCGTGGATTTTGATGGTTTAAAGCATATGCGCGGCAAACTGCGGGCCAGGCTTGTCATCATTGCTCCCCCGGGTTCGTATCCCGCCGAACTGGCTCGCCAGCGTCGTTTCACATACTTTACTTCGTTAGAAAGCTATGGCAGATCACTGCGTGACGTAAGAGAGGCCCCTAGATCCGACAGGAATGGCGGCCGCTGGCCCTTTAATCGCCGCCCGGCGCCGCCACTCAATCCCGCAATCCCTGTGAACGAGGCGGGAGAGCAGAAACCTGCGCCCATACCCCCTGACGGCGAGCAAGGGGAGTCGCAAGCGGCAGAGAGAGATGTGCAGCCAGGTAGCGCTGCCGCTATGGGCGCTGCTGCCGGGCTGGGGGCGGCGGCGCTACCTGGCGATGATGCGGCTCTCCAGCAACCCGCTGAAGAAGGCGCGCAGCTGGCGGCCCCGTCGCAAGGCGAGGAGGTGACTGCTCCCGAGGCCCCTCAGGAGCTCGAAGATACGCCGTCCCCGGCTTCCCTGGACCGCCAGGCTAACGCAGCCGAGCCTTCTTCGCCCGTCCAAGAGCCAGAGCCCGGCGGCGATATTATCACGCTGCCCGCGCGTAAGCGCAATGCGGCCGCTCCACACGAAGAAGACGATACACCTACGCTTGTACCTCCTGGCGGCATAAAGCGTCGCAACTCCGCCAAGACACCCAGCGTCGTTGTCCCTGTGGCGGGAGCGACAGCTGTGGCAGCGCGCAGCAGGGTTACTGCTAAACTTCCCGTCGTGGGCGGGAATCCGCCGGGCGTGACCGCCGCCGGCAGAGGTCGCAGCGGCAGCAGCCGGGGAAGATGGGGCTTGCTGTTTCTCTTGTTGCTCGCTTTACTGGTCCTGTTTGCCACCGTAGCCTATGCCGCGCCCGGCGCCCTGCCGACCCCTGTGCACAACTTCTTCAGCAACATAGCCAGCGGAGGCTCGCCCGTGGCGACCGTCACCATCACACCCAGGAGCGTTGACGAGCTGAATACGTATGTGCTCAGCGGCATAACTTCCGCCGCCCCGGATAGAGCAAGGCGCCAGGTGCAGGTGCGACAACTGACAAGTACCCCTCCCCCGCAGTCAAAAACCGTGCCCGCAACCGGCGTCGTAGATACCCCGGCGGTGCAGGCAACGGGGACGCTGACATTTTATAACGGCAATGGAACTGCATATTCAGTCAGGGCTCAAACTGTGTTTACGGATGCCAGCGGCGTGTCGGTTGAGAACAATGGCCCCGTAGTTATTCCAGCGGGTAGCCCGGCGGTTGGCTATGGGCGTGCCTCTGTCGCGGCTACCGCGCTGACCGGCGGCTCACGAGGGAATATCCCTTCCGGCGATTTCAGCCTAATGCAGTGCTGTGGCTCCGGTTCGGTGTTCGTGAGCAACGGCTCCTTCAGCGGTGGACAGGACCCGCAGCATTACACGGCTGTGCAGCAGGGTGATATCGATGGCGCGGCAAATCCTCTCAAACAGCCGCTGCTGCAGAGCTCCCTGGCCGCATTAAATGGTATGAAGCACGCCAACGAAGCATTTGTGGCCACGCCCGCCTGCTCGGTGAAGGTCACCTCCAATCAACCCACGGGAGCAAAAGCCACCTCGGTCACAGCAACGGTCAGCGCGACATGTACGGGCGAGGTATATGATCAGGGCGCGGCGCAAGCGATCGTCACTGATCTGCTCAAGACCAGGGCCACGCAGGAGCTGGGTTCTGGCTATACCCTGCAAGGGAACGTCGCAACAAGAGTGACGAGCACGCAAACGGATCCCCAGGGGAATCTCAGCCTGTTTGTAAAAGCCGAGGGCATCTGGGTCTATCAGTTTTCCGACGCGCAAAAGGCCCAACTGCTTCAGCATATCAAAGGGATGAGTACGAAGGACACTATCGCTTACCTGCAGAGTCAACCAGGCGTTGGTCACGTTACGATTACGCTCAATGGCAACAATAGCGCGACTCTTCCCACGGATCCGAATGCAATATCCATCATTGTGAATGCGCCTGGCGTGCAGGGGACGGCAACGCCGACGAGCGGACCTGGCGGCTCAGCTACACCTCCTACCCAGGGCCCCGGTGGTTCTGGCATTACACCTACCTCCGCCCCTCCGACTCCGCAGCCCTCTTCGCCGGCAACGCCCTATCCCTCGCCGAGTGTGGGTGGCAGTTAGAAACATCTCGTCTCGTTGGAGGCTGGCGCATAGAGCATTTGTCCATGTGCTATACTGTGGCAGACTGGAAGTCTCAAAGTGCGAGCAAGCTGCGTCACCCTACAAACGGATGCAAGCAGAAGGAAACAGGTTGCGACCATGACGACGAATAAGATAGATCCACAGCAGGTTGAGATACACTACTCCCGCTCTATACTTGAAGTTATCGGCGATACGCCGTTAGTGCGACTGAATCGTGTCGCCAGCGAGGTACCCCCTATGGTGCTGGCGAAAATGGAGATGTTCAACCCGGGTAGCAGTGTAAAGGACCGCATCGGGCCCGCGATGATCGAGTACTGCGAGAAGCGCGGCCTTTTGCGCTCTGGAGGTACCATTGTCGAGCCTACAAGTGGCAACACGGGCCACGGGCTGGCGATCGCCGCGGCTATAAAGGGCTATCACTGCATTTTCGTCATGACCGATAAAGCGAGCGAAGAGAAGCGCAGCCTCTTACGGGCCTATGGCGCCGAGGTGGTTATCTGCCCGGGTAGCGTTAGCTATGATTCACCTGAGCACTACAAGAATGTAGCCCACAGGCTGGCTGCTGAGATCCCGGGGGCCTGTTGCCCCGACCAGTATTCAAATCCCGCCAATCCCGCCGCTCACTACGCCAGCACTGGGCCGGAGATATGGCAGGCCACAGGCGGGCGTATTACGGCCTTTGTAGCCGGAATTGGCACGGGTGGCACTATCTCTGGCACGGCCCGCTTTCTGAAGGAACAGAATCCCCGCGTGCAGATAATCGGTGCTGATCCTCCTGGCTCAGTCTATTCCGGGGATGCGCCCGGGCCTTATAAGGTCGAAGGGATTGGGATGGAAATATTTCCCGGCAACTACGATCCCTTCCTGATTGATGAGGTTATCCGGGTGGACGACCGCACCTCGTTCTACTGGGCGCGCCGCCTGGCCCGTGAAGAGGGTATCCTCGCCGGTGGCTCCTCAGGTACGGCTCTCGCGGCCGCGCTCGTCTATGCGCGGCGACTTAGCGCCAATGATGTTGTGGTGGTGCTGTTCCCCGATACGGGCCGTGGCTACCTCTCCAAGGTGTTTAACGATACCTGGATGCGTGAAAACGATTTGCTGGTTCAGGCTGAGACCGCGCAGCCCACCCTGCGTGATGTTCTCACCTACCGCCGCAGTCATACCCGCACCATGCCCCTCGTCGTCAGCGTCAGCCCGAGCGATTCTGTCGCGGACGCTGTTGAGCTGCTGCGCAGGTATGGCATCAGTCAGACGCCAGTGATTGAGCATGGATACATGGTGGGCAGCCTCACCGAGAACCTGCTGCTGCGCCGCCTGGCCAGCGGCGGACCTCTGGCCTCCAGCCACGTGCATGAGATACAGGGACCGCCTTTCCCCGAGTTACAGGCGGATGCGCTCGCTCAGGAGGCCTATACGCTCTTCAGCAGCGGCCGGTCGGCGGTGGCCGTCATGAGCGGTGATTCCCTTGAAGGTATTGTGACGAAGAGCGACCTGCTGGAATACTGGGCCCAAAGCCGCAACCTCTGAGAGAGAGATACGATGAATTGTGAGCTACCTTATGAAGTCTTCGAGCATACCGCTGATGTTGGCCTGCACGCGTATGGCAGCACTCTGGCCGAGCTGTTTATTTCCGCTGCCCGGGGGATGGAGAGCTTGATGCTTGACCCTCAACAGGTGCAGGTACGGCTCAGCCGCGCGATCGACGTAGAGGGGCATGATGCCGTTGCATTGCTGATCGCTTGGCTGAACGAGCTGATCGTGTATTTCGATAGCGAGTATCTCCTCTTCAGGAACTTTGCAATCGATGTCATTAGTGAGACCCGTGTGCAGGGACGCGCCTGCGGTGAAGCGTACGATGCCAGGCGCCACGAGCTTGGCAGCGCCATCAAGGCAGTTACATGGCACGAGGCGGCCATCGAAGTCAGCGCCGCGGGCTATAAAGCCAGCATCATTTTTGACATATAGGCAACTTCTCTCCTGTGAGGTGAGTATCTACACCAGCCATCAACCTGCTTGCAAGCAGCGCTTACTCTGGAGGAAATCTGATGGGCAATTCGCCAGAAAAAATTCCTTTGCAGCGCCTGGACCCTTACCGCTGGCGCATTCCGCGCCACTATAATGAGGCGATGCGCGTACCGGGCGTGATCTACGCCGATGATGATTTGATCGCACAGATCCAGCAGGACAACGCGCTGCAGCAGGTGGCCAATGTTGCCACGTTGCCTGGCATTATGGGCTACTCGCTGGCAATGCCCGATATTCACTGGGGTTACGGTTTCCCGGTTGGTGGTATAGCCGCGACCGATGCCGCCAGCGGGGTCATTTCACCGGGTGGTATCGGTTTTGATATCAACTGCGGCGTACGTTTATTGGCGAGCGACCTGTTGTATGAGCAGCTACGTGGCAGGGTCGAGAAGCTCGCCGACGAGCTGTTTAAGCGCCTGCCCTCGGGCGTTGGCGGCGCGGGCATGTATGAGCTGACTGCCAATGAGATGCGAGCCGTTATGCTGCGCGGCTCCGCCTGGGCGATCGAAGAGGGCTACGGCGAGGACGCAGATCTGGGGGTCACAGAGGAGGGCGGCTGCCTGGTGGGGGCCGATCCCTCGCAGGTATCGGACACGGCCGTGCGTCGCGGCATGAAGCAGCTCGGCAGTCTCGGCTCGGGGAACCATTTCTGCGAGGTGCAGATCGTAGAGCACATTTTTGATTGCGAGGCGGCCGCAGCTCTGGGTATCGCCCGCAAGGGGCAGGTCGTCACAAGCATACATTGCGGCTCAAGGGGCTTCGGGCACCAGGTGGCTGAAGATTATATAAAGCTGGCTGAAGCCAGGCAGAATGACTTCGGCTTTCATCTCGTCGACAGGCAGCTGGCATGTTTACCTCTGCCGTCAGAGGAGGGCCAGGCCTACCTGGCCGCCATGGCCTGCGGCGCCAACTTTGCCTGGGCCAATCGCCAGTTATTGATGCACGGAGTGCGCCAGGCCTTCGCCAGCGTCTGCGGCCGCAAGGCACGGGCGAAGGACCTGCCAATGGTCTACGACGTCTGCCATAACATCGCCAAGATCGAGGAGTATGAGATCGAGGGGCAGAGACGCCGGGTATGCGTGCATCGTAAGGGTGCCACGCGCGCCTTCCCCGCGCAGCATCCCGCACTGCCACAGAAGTATCGTGAGGTGGGCCAGCCTGTGCTTATTCCTGGCGATATGGGCCGCTACTCATTTGTGCTCGTGGGAGCGCAGGGCTCAATGGAGCAGAGTTTCGGTTCATGCTGCCATGGTGCCGGGCGGCGCCAGAGCCGCACCGCGGCCAAGAAATCCATAAGCAGCAATGACCTGCTCGCTCAACTCGCCGCCAGAGGGGTGACTGTGAGGGTGCACAGCAAAAACCTGCTCACCGAAGAGGCCCCCCAGGCCTACAAGGACGCGCAGCAGGTGGTCAACGTGGTGCATAACGCTGGCCTGGCCAAGCTGGTGGCAAGACTGAAGCCGCTGATCGTAGTCAAAGGATAGCATTACCTGTAATGATGGATTGCATCGATGCCCTGCTGCTTGTAGAGGTAGGCACCTTCGGCGGACCCTCCCTGTACGATGGCCAGGAAGCCCACTTCTAGCAGGGCGCGGAACCCCTCTGCAAGCAATGAGTCCAGGTATGCGTTACTTTCAGGGTTGCGCTTTTGAGGCATGTGCAGGCGCTTCAGGCTGCCTGTAAAGAGGGGCATGCCTCGCGGGCAGCGGCTTGCGGCGGCGAATATTGAATAGATTAAACAGGTATAGCAGGGTGAGCAGGACAAAGAGGATATCTCGCACAGCTACCGTCTGGATAAAACCCGGGACATATTGCACAAGCATGACGTAAGGTGTGCGTGTGTAGAGATAAGGATAAATGATGGTTGTCAGGAGCGAGATGCTGCCCCAGAAGAGCAGCCAGAAGCTATCAATGGCGCTGGCATAGGCAAGTAAGGGCATCAACCAGATAAGATACTGCGGGCTGAATACCTTGCCACTGGCGATAAATACGAGGTGGAGCGCGATAAAGGTCTGCAACAGGTCGAGCTTGCCTCGCCACTGCTGCCAGATGGCAAAAATAGAGCCGAGCACAAACGCAGCTTCAAACAGGCTAGCGACGGCATGCTCCAACGCGCTCACAATATTCAACGACCCGAAGGTAAACTCAACATGGGCCGCAACGCCGAACGCGTTCGCGATCCAGAGGATGGTGCTGCTCGATGACTCGATTTGCACTGGCCGCTGCGTAAAGTAGCTGATCTGACTTACAACCGCATTCTGGAAATCAAATAAGGCGAAGATGCCCGTTATACCTATGACAAGGGCCAAGAAAATCAGTGTATTGTTCCAACGCCAGCCCCCTATGCCTTTCAGCGTGCGCCAGAGTTCCGCGGGCAGCGTTTTGAGCGCCATATTCCCAGCGGGCGGCATGTACATGTGCCGCGTATCCTGCTGTTCGGCGATGAAGAGCGCAGGCAGGAGCATCAGCGGGTACAGCTTTAAGAGCGTGCCAAAGGCCAGCGCGACATAGGCGGCCGTCCAGTGCTTGCGCTCGGCGGCGATGATGCAGAGGAGCGTCAGGGCGGCCGGGACCAGGTCAAAGCGGCCTTCAGCCGTGGCCCAGGCGCCTACAAGCGCGTAGAGCGCAAAGGTGAGCGCGCTTCTGCGAGGACCATAGCGCAGCAGCAGCCAGTAAATAAGCACGGAGGTAAGCGCCATCAAGAGGGCAAAGAGAAGCTGGTAGTCCTGAATAGGAGAGAGCAGCGCGAGCGAAAACAGGACAAGCGTGAGCGGTGGATATTCGATTGGCAGCATATGGAACGGTCCCTGTGGCACGGCGGCGCTATTGAGAAACAAGCACTGTGAAGCCGGCAGCATATGCAGCGCGCTTTTACCCAACCAGAACGTGAGCGCATAACACTGGTAACGGGCAGCATCAGTGGTGGTCCAGAAAATCTGCCAGGAGGCACCGCAGAACATAAGAATAGTGACGAAGATAATAGGCAAATACGCCACTATGCCCTTTCTGGTCTGCAGAGCGTTCCACCATGAAAAAAACGGCCTGTTAATCTCTTCTCTATTGTCATCGCTCGCTTGCTCTCGAAGCAAAAATTTCTCTCCCCCGGCATCTCTGGCTCCGGCGTGTCATTTGACACCAACTCGGCATGGGTGCTACAATTCCGCAAGTGCCTGTATCCGCCCTGGATGTGTTTGCTGGTGCAAATTACTACGTGACGCACATTCCAAGACGAATGGTAGACTGAGCTAGTAACTATCCATTGTGTTCTCCTAAAGATAACGAAATTGGTAATAAGGAAGGATGCACTTGTAATGAGTGATAAGAGTCGACCAGAAACGGCTACCGTGCATGTAGGGGATATCGCACCAGATTTCACCCTCAAGTCAGGCAGGGATGAGTGGCGTCTCAAGGATTTTCGCAATAAGAAAAACGTTGTCCTGGCCTTTGTGCCATTTGCGTTCAGCAGTGTTTGTTCGGCGCAGCTTCCAGGCTACCAGGCCGAGCTGGATCGCTTCAGCGATTTTGACACCGAGGTGGTCAGCATCAGTATGGATAGCACCTATGCCCTCGATGCATGGCGCAAGCAGATGAACACGACGTTCCCACTTCTGTCGGACTTTTACCCCCAGGGTAAGGTAGTTGACATGTTCGGGGTGCGCCATGCAGCTGGAATGCCAAGCCGCGCGGTCGTTCTTATCGACAAGCAAGGCGTCATTCGCTTTATCGAAGTGCTCAACAATCCTGGCGATCTGCCCAACAACGAGGACCTGTTTGCAGCGCTGCGCAAACTGTGACCTATGCAGGCAATGCTTATGCTCCCGTCAAAAAATCCCTCTTGACAGGAGAATAACAATATGTTATATTTTACTATAGCAAAAAGCAATGAATAAGTCGTTGCTGCGCTGGCAGCCTCGCGCCAGAGGCATATGACGCTGCGATCGTGGCGAATGTGGTATGCTGATGGCGGTGATTGACATAGCTTGGCGGGGGCGCTTTATGCGCCAGTGGAGGTTATGCACTGATGCTAGCTCCAAATTTGTTTCACGCGCTGTATCAATTTTTAGTTGACCCAAACGTCGTCTTTCTCCTCTTCATCGTCGCGATGATCGGCGTATACCTGGAGATTTCGCATCCTGGCGCTATTCTACCCGGAATAGTCGGAGGGCTTGCTCTCCTGCTCTTCCTGTTCGCCTGTGGTGCGCTCGCCCCCAACTGGGCGGGCCTGCCCTTGATGGCGCTGGCCTTTGTCCTGCTGGTATTGGATCTACGCCTGCCAACCCACGGCCTGCTGACGCTGGGAGCGCTCATCTCGCTGGTCTGGGGTGCGTTTATCTTCTTCGGCGGCGGTAATCGCCACGAGGGAGTTAACCCCCTGGTCGTCTATACCATGGCAGTGCTGCTGGGCCTTCTCAGTTTCTACCTGATCAGCGTGATCGTGCGCTCGCGCGCTCGGGTCGCTACGGTCAGTAAAAGCCCCATGCTGGGTGCTACCGTCTCCGCTCTGACTCCCCTTCACCCCGCCGGACGCGTCGATTATGGTGGAGAGGACTGGGATGCCATACTCGATGATCCCAGGCTTGCAGTTGATACCGGAACCGAACTACGTATCGTCGCCCTTGAAGGATTACGCCTGCATGTTGCGCCTGCACGCCATGATGCCGGCATAGATGCACCCGCTGCCCTACCGCTTGAATAGATTTCGAGGTTATAAACAGGAGGTTTATCATGGATCCTATTGCAATCTGGTTACTTGTTGGCGTTATTGTGCTTATAGTCGCGCTCTTTCTCCTTTCGGGTTTGCGCGTTGTGCAGCAGTATGAGCGGGGTGTAGTCTTTATCCTGGGTAGCCTGCAGGGGGCGAAGGGACCTGGTATCTTCTGGGTACCGCCAATCGTCACACGTATGAGCAAAGTTGACCTGCGTGTGGTCACACTGACGGTACCCCCGCAGGAAGTGATCACGCGTGATAACATTACCATCAAGGTGGCCGCGGTGCTCTACTTTAAGGTCGTCGACCCTATCGCCGCCGTAGTCAATGTAATGAACTTCATGCAGGCCGTCACACAGATAGGTCAGACCACCCTGCGCAATGTGCTGGGCCAGTCCGAGATGGATGAATTGCTGGCGAATCGTACCAAGATCAACCGTGAGTTACAGACGATTATCGACGAACACACGGAAAACTGGGGCGTCAAGGTAACGGCCGTTGAGATTAAGGACATCGAACTGCCCCAGGCTATGCAGCGTGCCATGGCCAAACAGGCCGAGGCCGAGCGCGAGAAACGCGCCAAGGTCATTCATGCCGAGGGCGAACTACAGGCCTCCGCTCAACTGGCACAGGCGGCCAACGTGATCGGTTCGCAGCCCAATGCCTTGCAGCTGCGCTACCTGCAAACGCTGACTGAGATCGCGGTTGAGAAGAATTCGACCATCATCTTCCCGCTGCCCCTGGATATTATCGAGCCGTTTCTAGATACGATGCGTCGTTCGAGTGCGCAGGTAGCCACGAATAACCACAATGGCGACGCCGAGCTGCGCAATGGCGATGGGCCGCTTGTCACGCCCACCTATGCTCCACCGACCTCGCTTTCCTGACACTCAGTAGTGCAGAGAGCGAGCACTCACGCTAAGGGTGCTTGCTCTCTTGCTTGGACCTACGCCAGCCACAAATCAGGAGGCCTGTATCTCTGCCTGCTTGCTACGAAGATATTCCGCGCACGTGCGGTACGTCTCCTCGGAGATGAGGCCCCTGGACATATAGTGGTTGAGCATAACGTCCAGTTTCAGAATGCTAATCAAATTGTACCCATGACGTCGTAAACGCTCGACAGCCCCGTGCTCACGGTCAATAAGCACGATCACATCCTTCACTTTGAGGCCGTTCTCCTCAAGCAGGGAGGCTGTTTCCAGGATGCTACTGCCCCTGGTGACCAGGTCGTCTATAATCAGCGCGCTATCTCCAGCGGTGAAATGACCCTCAATACCGCGCTTGCCGGTCCCCTCAGGGCGGCTGCGGGCATAAATGAGCGGTACATTGGTCTCCAGCGAGTATGCGGAGGCCAGGAGTAATCCCCCCACCGGTACCCCTGCTACGACACCAAAGGGATGCACTCGCGGACGACGTAGAGATTGTGCCAGGCTAATTTCTTGCTGCATCAGTTTGGCAGCAACACGCAGTGCGGCTGGATTACTGATAAGTACCTTGGGGTTCACAAAAACGGGTGAGCTTACTGCGGATTCGCTCACAGTAAAGTTTCCGAACTGTACTGCTCCAAGATCGAACAGTATTTGTGCCAACCACAGATTGTCCAGAGACTGCTCTTTCATGAAAGGAAGTACCGCCTTCTTTCTTTTATAGCCACGCCTGTGTGTGGGTTGCCAAAATAGAGTTCAGTCGCCATTTTTGCATAGGTGACCGGCAAGCTCAGGCTTGCTCACCGTATATCACGCGCGTGACGTAATGGCGGTGGTCAGATTTCCTCGCTGGAAGAAGGGCTTGCCTACTCAGTATAACATACCTAGGATTTCTAGCCAACTAGCAGATTTGCCTTGCCGCGCCAGCAGTAATACAGGTAGACGTATGCTGACATAGCACGTGATGAGCCTCATTTTATCTGAAATGAATAAATTGACATCTGGCAAGAGAAGATTTTGGCACACTGCGCGCGCTTTGTGAATAAGAGATCATGCAAAAAGCGCAAGTATCCTGTATACTTTCGGAAGTAGCAGAACAAGTGGCGATTTACAGGCGACAGGAGATGGCGGTATGTGGGTGCAGGGGGATGGAGCCTGGAAGCGCAAAAAGGTGGTACGTGTGGCGGCGGCGGTGGGTGGTACGTACGTGTTGTGCTCATCTGGAACGGGGAGGGATAAGTAGAGAGGGGAAACTTCTGCCATTGGTGGGCGGGTTAACGTGGCGAGGGTATGGTAAGCTTAGAGGCCTATTTGCAAGCTGGCTCACGCGCTGGAGTCTCAACAATTCCAGCGCGTGAGCCAGCTTGCGTGCGAGACCTTGATATGATACGCTACTTCTCACAACATGCATGAAAAAATTATAGATCAGTGGGTGAATAATACTCTATGCCAATTGTCAATGTAATACAACTGGGGAAATCTTTCGGGGCCGAGCGCGTTTTTGCGGGCGTCAGCTTTCAGATCAATGAAAATGATCGTATAGGACTTGTCGGGCCCAATGGCGCGGGCAAGTCGACCCTGCTCAATATCCTGGCCGGCCGCGAAGAGCTGGACGAGGGGCATGTGGCCATTGCTCGCAATACGCGCGTCGGCTACCTGGCGCAAGTTGCAGATTTTCAGCCTGAAAATACTCTGCGCGAGGAGATGCTCACCGTCTTTACGCAGATGCGCGCCTGGGAGGCTGAACTCAATGAACTGGCGCGCCAGCTGGCGCGCCCGCAAGGCGGTGAGGCAACGGCTCACGATGAGCAGCTCTTGCAGCGCTATGCCGACCTGCAGCAGCGCTTCGAGCACGCAGGGGGATATACATACGACAACCGTGTAGAGCAGGTGCTGGATGGACTGGGCTTCACGCGCGAGCAGCAGGCATCCCCCGTCATGCACCTCAGCGGGGGTCAGCAGACGCGTGCCGCGCTGGGCAAGCTCCTGTTACAGGAACCCGACCTCCTGCTGCTGGATGAGCCAACGAATCACCTGGACCTGGCGGCGCTCGAGTGGCTGGAGAGCTACCTGTTGAGCTGGAAGGGGGCTATGGTCGTTGTCGCCCATGATCGTTACTTCCTGGATAAGATCGTCTCACGTACAGTCGAAATGGCCTTTGGACGGATAGAAGAATATCCTGGTAACTATACAACGTACCTGCGTTTGCGTGAGGAGCGCATGGATCGCCGGACGCGCGAGTACGAGGCCCAGCAGGCCCACATCGCGCATACAGAAGAATTTATTCGCCGCTACAAGGCTGGCCAGCGCAGCCGTGAGGCACGCGGCCGCCAGAAATTACTGGACCGCATGCAGCGCATTGAGCGTCCGCAGGACTTCCCTGAGATGCAATTTGAGTTTAACCCCGTTGTTGACAGCGGCGTGGTGGTGATCTCAACCCAGAAGCTCGCGGTGGGTTTTATGAGCTCCAGCAGGGAGCGCAGCGAACTGCTGCGCGTGGCCGACCTGGAACTGCTGCGGGGAGACCGGGTGGGCCTGCTAGGCCCGAATGGCTCTGGCAAGACGACCCTTCTGCGCACGATCATCGCTGAGCTGCCGCCCCTTGGCGGGCAGGTGCATATCGGCCATAATGTGCGTATCGGCTACTATTCGCAAACGCATGCCGGCCTGACGGACGAGCGCAGTGTCCTCGATGAAATCCGCCAGGTGAGCGCCTTAAGCGAGGAGGGGGCGCGCACCTTCCTGGGGCGCTTCCTTTTCTCAGGCGACGACGTGTTCAAAGCAGTGGGGGCCTTGAGCGGAGGTGAGCGCAGCCGCGTGGCTCTGGCCAAGCTGACCCTGCAGGGCTCGAACCTCTTGATTCTGGATGAGCCAACCAACCACCTTGACCTTCAATCGCGCCAGTTTCTGGAAGAGGTCCTGGGTGAGTACGAGGGCACCCTGCTGTTTGTCTCGCACGATCGCTATTTTATCGATAGCCTGGCGACCAGTGTCTGGGCCATCGAGGATGGCATCCTGATCCCTTACATGGGTAACTATAGCGAGTATAGGACCCGTAAGCAGCCTATCGTGCTGGATGTGCCAGTGCGAGAGCGGCCGCAGGATACAGGCGCTGCGGCCGCGCCAGAGGAGCCGGCGCCTGGCAGGAAAGCGGGAGGGAGGAGGCCTGGGAAGACCAAGGTGCGTACGCTGGAGGATGTGGAGCGCGAGATTGAAAAGGGTGAGGGGCATGTAAAGGAGATCGAGGTGGCTTTAAGCGAGGCGGCTCTTAACGCCGATGCCGCTCTCCTTACATCATTGACCGCCGAATATGAGCAGGAGAAAGCGCGCGTCGATGAACTTCTGAGCGAGTGGGAGCGCCTGGCGGAGTCGGCTGTCGGTTAGCTTTTCTTCCTTATGGCGCCCACGATCAGGCCGAACAGCGCCACGATTACTGGCAGCAGCACCGCCGCCGCCAGCCAGCCGCCCAGGAAAAGCAGCGGCAACAGCAGCTTGGGATGATTCTGCAGCAGCGTATATACCCGTCCCTTGCCGATGTGCAGGGCTCCCCCCAGCAAGAGCGCAACTGCAAGGCTGGCTGCTGTGATGACAGCGATAAAGATGGTCACAAAGAACCTGACGAAACCAAACAAGTAGGCGCCGCGGGCCGCGTAGATGCAGAGCAGCGCCAGTCCGAGGCTTTGTAACGCCAGGACGGCTGTGGCTGGCACTGCGGGCAGGATGAGCGGGAGCACCGCGCCGCCCACGCCAATAAGCAGCCCCAGAACCTGCATGCCTACGCCGGGCCAGAAGGATGCCGGCCCGGCGCCTGGCATGGCCGGCAGCTTCTGGCTCTGGCTCTGCTGGGCGGCTACCTGGCCCATAATGCTGGTCTTGATGGAATATGTTTCCGGGTTGTTGGGGTCAAGCTCCAGCGAGCGTTCAATCGCCTGCAGGGCAAGTTGCAACTGCCCGCTATTCGTCAGCAGGGCGGCGCGCATACTCCACGGGAGAGCATTGTCCGGATCTAACTGCAGGACCAGTCCCACAACATAGAGGGCCTCCTCAAAACGACCAACCGTGCCCAGCAACTGACCTTTCAGGATCAGCGCCGTCAGATCGGTTCGCACAAGGCGCAGGGCCTGCTCCACAAGATTGAAGGCCTCTTGCGGATTGGACATCTTGATCAGGTGGCGCGCCTGCTTGACGAGCATGGCGCACTGCTGTTGCTCTGTAGGGGGCCCAGAAGAAGGTCCGCTTGCCGCTGGCCCATGCGCGGCGTCCTGGGCCAGAAGAGTGCCCATGGCTGCCTGCTGAGCCTCGGGTGCGCCAGGGCGCAGGGCGACCTGTTCGTATTCTTGCTTGCCGGGAGGTGGCGGTGTTGTGAGCCCCGGCATTTCTCCCACCAGGACGACGGGCCGGCATTCCTGACCAAAGAGCTGGGGGCGTTGCTGCTCAGTGAGCGCGTTTAAAAGAAAGGCGTGCAAATGCTTGAGCGTAAGCCTGTGGGTTGCGGGGTCGCTGGCGGGTCCGCATAAGCCAAGGATCATGTGGTAGACAAAGGTCCCCAGGGACTTTTCACCCACCTCGGGGTTCTGCTCATTGCCCCGGCAGGAGCATAAGGCAAAGCGATCGGACGTCTGCTGCAGGGCGTTGAGAACTGACGGCCCGAGCAGGGGCCTGGCATCAAACGGTGATGCGCGGCGTATCTGCCAGATCGGCCCGCTCTGGAACGTATCGAAAATGCATACGACGCCGGCGGCGCGGCTGGCCCCCATGGCCAGCCGCGCCAGCGTCGGTAGATGAACGGCCGTCTCTGCTGGCCGGGCGTACTGTGTATTGCTGAAGGCAAGGTATCCATCCCCGTTGCTCTCGGAGATAAAGGCCTGGCCGGCGAAATAGAGTAATAGCAGGTCGCCCGGACCGGCCACGTTGATACACACCTGGTGCACCAGTGATTCCACCAGTTCGCGCGTGGCATATGCTCCCTGAACAAGCTGTAGGTCCGCCGGCTCCCAGCTCCCTCCTTTGGCATTGACCAGCCACTGGGCAAGGGCCCGGGCATCATTTTCAGCATAGTGCAGGCGTCGAAAGGCAGCATCCTGATAGGTGTTGACCCCTATGATAATTCCCAGGCGTCTGCCCATAAATATCCTTTCTGGGTACCCCTATGCCTTCAGGCTGAGGGAGGAAAGAAAGGCGTCCGCAGGTGTAAATTGCTGTGAGTACCCATAGCCGTCAGCTCGTTGCAGCACGCGGCAATACTTCTTTCCAACATCGGTTATTTTGCCTTTGGCGGTTGTGATGGTAAATCCTCCTTTATCCTTTACCGACATCCTTCCCACGTGCGTTCCAGCATTCTTAAGCCGTTCTGGAATAGTCGCGCATACTATGGCACCCGTGCGAAATCCATGCGCAAATGTCTTCTGTTTGGGCCTGCTTCGTGGGAAGCCTGTGCCATCCATCAGGCACATCTGGCGGCAGCCGCGGCCGTTGGCCGTGATGAGCAGGGGAACGACACCTTTCACCTGCAACGTCCCAGGTGTGCTCTTTCCCACACACGCGGCGTCTAGCCAGTGCGTCTTCGGGAGGTTGCGTGAGCTGCGATTGAACTTGGTCAAGCCTCCGCTCCCGCACTCAACGGGGAGCCCTAAGTCCCTTAATCGCTTATAGAGGGCCCACCTTGTAGAATTCACCGCCGCTGCATCTTTGAGGGGCGATTTGGCCAGGGCGAGTATGCGTTTAAGCACACTGGGTTTCTTCTTGAGGAACACAGCAATATCCCGGGTGCCCTTGGCAAGATTGCACTTCTCACAGGCCAGGGTTAAGTTGCTCACCCGGTCTGTTCCTCCCATTGCGCGCGGGATGATGTGCTCTATTTGCAGGGGAATGTTCTGCCTGCCACAATAGGCGCAGGTGCGCGCCCACTTGTCGAGCATATACTCGCGCAATTCGTAGCCTGCCAGCGTGCCCTGCTGATACCGGCATCCCTCAATATCCGGATTCTCCATTGCCTGTGTATCGAAGCGAACAAGCTCCATGCTCATGGCAGAAATGGGGCACAGTCTCCTGAGCCTGTTCACCCAGGTCAGAACGTTGGACACACGACTCATGAGTGAAGGGGCCAGCCAGCCTTTTGGTCTGCGGCGATTGTCACATTTCGGCTTGCGGTATCTCGTATGGCGTGCTCTGCGATGGTGGCGCACAGCTCTGCGAGTATCGAGGGCCTTCTTTATCTCCTGCCCTCGATGTGCCAGTTCAGCGGCAAACAGTACCTGGCCGCGTTGATCATCCACAATAGCGATGCCGCTGGTTTGGGAACCGGGGTCTAGCTTGATGCGTAGGGGTTGCACCTGCGGCGACTCTACTGCACTCGTCAGGATGATGGTGAATGGATAGCTCTTGAACACGGCGGCTTTTCGGTGCTTGAGCAACCAGTGTGCTCGGCCAGGATGGACCGGTGTTACTGATTGCTTCTTTGTATCAAGGACAAAAACGTGTGACATGCATTGCTCCTTCGAGCCTCCGGCAAGCGCCGGGTAATGTTCGCCTCGACAATGTTACTGAACGGTTTAGCGTAACAAGCACTGAGTTAACCCTTGTACCTCTGTTTAACCTGCTACCGTAGCGGTTGGAACTGGCGACGCATCCCAACGTACCTATTTCGCTCGTAACGTAGCTCTTGCGAGCTGAGTCTGGTCAGGTGGGCTTGTACACACAAGCCCATCCCCTTTTAAGGGATTGGGTTCCTGACAACATCGCTCCTCATAAATGAAATCTTACGCAAGTACAGTGAGGCCATTGTACGACACGGGCGCGCGGGTATGGCAATAAAAAAGCGGGAATAAGTACTTTTGGAGGATGACATCGAGCTGCGCGGGAAGAGTTGGAGCTATGATATACTGGAATACAGTATAGAAAGGTGAAGCTGTTGTATGGCGCGCATTATTGGACTGACTGGCAATATCGCCTGCGGCAAGACGGCCGTCGGGGAGATGCTGCTGGAGTTAGGGGCCGAACGCTATATTGACGCGGATGCGGTTGTGCACTCGCTCTATACTTGCGGCCAGCCCATAGCCCTGCAGGTGGCGCAGGCCTTTGGTGAAAAGGTGATGGCCGCCGATGGCAGCGTTGATCGCAAGGCCCTGGGAGCTATTGTCTTTCAGGACCCCTCCGCGCTGCGGCGACTGGAAGCGATCGTTCATCCCGCCGTCGCCAGGGCCCTTGGCGACGAGATCGCCGCGCTCAGTGCGGGGGGCATCGCCATCATTGATGCGGTAAAACTGCTGGAGGGGGGCTCAGGTGCCTTCTGCCAGAGCAAGTGGCTGGTTATTTGCCCTGAAGAACAGGAACTGGCGCGTTTAATGGCTCGCAATGCTCTGCGCGCCCAGGAAGCCTGGGCGCGCATTCGCGCCCAGGCCGCCGTGGAGCCACGCCTGGCGCTGGTGGACGAGGTGATTGATAACGCCGGGACGCTGGAGCAGACCCGTCGCCAGGTCGCCAGCGCCCTTGAGCGTTTTTGCCAGCGCTTCCCGGTATAATACCCAGAGTCGTTCTCAAACGCTACAGGCCGCCTTGTCTCCCTACTTTCTAGCTCCGCAGTTGCGAGAACGGCAAACTGCATGCCGCACCCATTGACAGACTGATCAGGCATGCATATAATCTGCTCAACTCATTACTGTTATAAACTATTTCGTCGTCATTGTTCACTTGATCTTCTCTAGTAATAGATACGACGGTAGGATGAGTGCGAAAGCAAGGAAGCCGAATAATATTCTGCGGATGGTCGGTGAGATTTGCCACTCATATAACGTATTAATCGTTATGAGGGAGCTCTTGAGGTTTGATTGATTTTTCCTCCCTCTGAATATTCGTAATGAGTATTTGACTGTATTTAAGGAGGCTGACACATTATGCGGAAAAGTTGGTCACGTATTTTTGCGCTCACTATGGGGCTACCCCTGCTGTTCGCAATCCTCGTCGCCTGTGGTTCAGGCACGACCGGCAGTAGCGGGAGCACAACACCGGCAGCCGGCTCGACCACCATCAAAATTGGCACAGATCTGCCCACTTCGGGCAAGGACTCAAGTAACGGTAAACCGGCGGAAGATGGTGCACACCTGGCGGTTGACCAGGCCAACGCCAATCACACCATTCCCGGCTATACATTCGTCTTTGTCCCTAAAGACGATGTAGGTCCAAGCGGCGCCCATGATCCGGCGGTTGGCACCCAGAATGTCACTTCACTGATTGGTGATGCCCTGGTGGCTGGCATCATCGGACCCTTTAATAGTAACGTGGCGAAGGCTGAGATGCCCATTACGAACCAGGCCCCTATTGCCCAGATCAGCCCGGCCAATACCAACCCGTGTCTGACCAAGGACACGGTTGAGTCCGGCTGCAGCGGCTCCAACAACCTGATTCCCACGCTGCGCCCGAGCGGTAAAGTCAACTACTTCCGTGTGGCCACGACCGACGACCACCAGGGCCCGGCAGGGGCGAACTACCTCTATAAGACGTTGGGCTTACACAAGGTCTACGTCATTGACGATGCTGAGACCTATGGGGTGGGTATTGCCAATTCATTCTCCAAAGAGTGGCAATCGCTTGGGGGCACCCTGCTGGGGCACAGCAGTGAACCCGGTTCGACGACGTCTTATGTCTCGCTGCTGACGCAGATTGCTGCCAAGCATCCCGATGCGATCTACTTCGGCGGTGTGAACTCTACTGGAGGCGACTTGATCCGGCAGCAAATGCTGCAAGTGCCTGGGCTGCAAAGTACCCCATTGGCTGGGGGTGATGGTATTGTAACCAGCGACTATGCCAGCGTAATTGGGGTGAATAAAGGTGGCCCGGCCTATGGCACCGTTGCAACCGTAGATGTGGCGCAAGTGCCGACGGCGTCAACCTTCATCCAGCAGTTTAATAAGACCTACGGGGCGACCAACTTTGGCGCCTACAGCGCGGCATCTTATGACAGCGCTAACATCCTGATCCAGGCGATCAAGACCGCGCTGGCTAATGGCGCGAAGACGCCCCAGAATTCGAGCGATGCTGCCGGGGCCAAGGCCTTCCGCCTGGCGGTGATCAACGCGATCCAGAACATTTCTTATAATGGGATTTTGGGGCATCAGTCCTTCGATGCGAATGGGGATACCACCAACAGGGTCATCACGATCTATAAGGTTGGTCCTAATCCACCCGACAAGCCCGTGAGCACTCCTGGCTGGAATCCAGTAGCGGCGGTGAAGTTCTAGTGATGATCACGGATGCTGTGCTATCCTGGTGCAGGTATGTGTCGAATAGTTGGGCTAGCTAGCTCATAGGTGAGGCAGGGGAGTTACCGGCAGACACTTGTCTATGGCCTACTCCCCTGCTTGTCAGGCTGCCTCCTGGCAGTGTACTATTATATTTGATACTAAATTTTTAGGAAGGGGGGAAGCCGCACGCTATGACATTATTTTTGCAGGAATTAGTCATTGGGATCACCACCGGGGCAATTTATGCGCTTATTGCCCTTGGTTACACGATGGTCTATGGTATTATCGAGTTGATCAACTTCGCCCACGGCGATGTATTTATGATCGGCACCTTCATTTGCGTTTCTATCTTCAGCCTGCTTGGTATTACCTCTTCTTCACAACCAAGAGGCCTAACTCTGGTTGGCGTGCTCCTTATCACATGCCTGGGCTCGATGCTGGTGTGCGCGCTGCTGGGCGTGGTCATAGAACGCGCGGCCTATCGCCCTCTGCGCAACGCTCCGCGCCTGGCCCCGCTCATCTCGGCGATCGGCGTCTCGCTGATCCTGGAGAATATCGGCGAGCTCTGGAAAGGCGTGAACTTCGTCTCCTTTCCCCAGATCTTCCCCAACGTCACCTATACCCTGGGACCTATCACTATCAGCAGCGTCAGTATTATGGTTATTGTGGTGGCGGTGGTCTTGATGGTCGCTCTGCAATGGCTGGTTGCGAGCACACGCATCGGGCGTGCTATGCGCGCGGTGGCCCAGGACCGCGAGGCGGCCGCGTTGATGGGCGTCAATGTTGATCGCATCATTTCTATCACCTTCTTTATTGGAGCGGCCCTTGCCGGCGCTGCCAGCCTGATCTATGGGCTGCAGTATGGCAGTACAATCTTCATTATCGGCTTTCAGCTTGGCCTCATCGCCTTTACTGCGGCCGTGCTGGGGGGTATCGGCAATATCGTCGGCGCCATGCTTGGTGGTATATTAATAGGCATCATTGAAGCACTGGCATCCCTCATTCCCGATGCCTATGATCCCAACGCGCCCAGAGTTTTTGGCGTGGTCTTTGGCCTGCCACATGGCGGCGCGGCCTGGCATGAAGCTGTCATTTTCGCTATACTTGTATTGATCCTGATATTCCGACCTACTGGCCTGCTTGGTCAGCAGACGCCTGAGAAAGTGTAAAGGATACAAGAATGCCGCAACGTTTCTACTGCTTTCAAGCGGAAGCGAGGTGCTGAAAACATGTCCACATCGCTTAGCTCACGTTTGCTCAGGCCCGCGCGCGATGTGCGCCTGCTGCTGGTCAAGTGGGTCGTAGCTCTGCTCGTACCCCTTGTAATCTTCACCTTTCTCTGGAATGGTGATGAGATAGTCAATAACGTGCTGCTGGGGCTAACGGGGAATGGCAGCACCTATGATACTCCTACCCTTATCCAGGCCGCCATCTTTGCTGTTATTTTCTACACGACCGCCCTGGCCCTGGCAGGTTATCTCATGGCGGCGGATAGCGGCCGGCGCACGATCTGGCAGGTATGGATCGATATCTTGATCTTCGTCGTGGTGCCGCTCTTCCTGGTCATCAATACCGGCCTGGTCATCGGCCTCGCCCTGTGCGCTATCGTCTGGCCAATCTATTTCTGGGCGCGCGGCCGCGTGCGCAAAGCGCGCAACTATGTCCCTCCCGCCCCGCTTGAGAGCCTCAAGGCCCTGAACGCGGAGCAGCGCGCCGACCTGATGCGGCGCGCAACGGCCGGCGGTTTCTGGTTGGGCGCGGCTTTCGCGCTGATTTCGTTGATCGCCGACCTCAGCTTTTTCGCCACGGGCTCCTTGCCGCCGATCCTCTTGATCTGGGCGCTTATTCGTACGCTTCTTTTGCCCGTGCTCGGCTATTTGCTGGGCCGTTTGGGCGGCCTCGTGGCCCTGCGTCGTACCATCTCGTCCCAACGCAATGACAATCTTGAAAACGGCGCCCAGGTGAGCGATGTTCGCAAACTGGAGGTCCTTTCAGAAAGCCGCGCACGCGAGGAGGCAAAAGATCTTGTACCCAACGATCTACCCCTGCGCAGCAGTGGCGCCCAGCGCTTCTACCTGCTGATCCTGGTCGCCTTCGTCCTGTTTTACCCTGTCCTCGATCCCTTCCTCTTCGGCTTCGGCACCGATGGCCGCCTGGCCGGCTATGGTGACGCTGGCTACTACGTGATTCTGGCGCTGGGTCTCAACATTGTTGTGGGCTTCGCCGGCCTGTTGGATCTTGGCTACGTGGCCTTTTTTGCCATTGGCGCGTACGCCTGGGGTTTGCTGGGTTCGACCCAGCTGACGAACATCTTGAACCTTGCGCCCATTAGCCCGACGCTGCTGGGCTGGCTGTTCTGGCCCATGCTGATCATAGCTGCCCTGATCGCCGCCCTCTGGGGCGTCCTGCTCGGTGCTCCAACCCTGCGCCTGAGGGGCGACTACCTGGCAATCGTTACCCTGGGCTTCGGTGAGATAGTGCCGATCGTTTTCCTCGAGATGGATAAGTACACCAATGGCTCGAACGGCATCGTCGGCGTACAGTCGCCCCAGTTCTTCGGCATTTCATGGTCGGCTTTCACCCCGGTGCCTTACTACTACCTGATCCTGGCGCTGATCGCCCTGGTGATTTTTGCCAATGTCCGCCTGCGCGACTCGCGCCTGGGCCGGGCCTGGGTGGCCATGCGCGAGGACGAGATCGCCGCCGCCTCTTCGGGCATCAACCTCGTCAATACCAAGCTCCTGGCCTTTGGCAGCGGCGCCTTTTTCTCGGGCATCGCGGGCGCCTTTCACGCCGCCAAGCTTGGGGGTGTATCACCCGACAATTTTAGCTTCGGCGACTCCGTCATCTTCCTGGCCATGGTCGTCATCGGTGGTATAGGCAGTATCCCCGGCGTCATCGTGGGCGCGCTCGCCGTCTACGCTATTAATGAATTCATCCTGGCCCAGCTCGATAGCCTGGCATCTGACCCCTCGAGCTTCCTGCACCCGCTCTACAGCAGTATTACCCAGCTCATACCGGGTTTCACCTTTGGCAATATCCGTAACCTGGTCTTTGGTGTCATCCTGGTGTCGATCATGATCTTCCGCCCCGAGGGCCTAATTCCCAGTGCCCGCAGGCGGCGCGAACTGCATCATGTAGGAGTGGATGAGGTCCAGATTGGGGCGCTGGATGTGGCCCCGGGTGAGCCGGGCTTCGAGTTAGAGGTGCACGTTGAATAGCGGCAGCGAGAGAGATAGCTATGAGCATTGAACAAGAGCGCACGCAGGCCGGTGTGCCTTTGCTGGAGCTGCAAAAAGTCACCAAAAACTTCGGCGGCCTCGCCGCCGTGCAGGATGTCAGCCTGCAGATCTGGCCCGGCGAAATCATCAGCATCATCGGCCCGAATGGAGCCGGTAAGACCACCGTCTTTAACCTTATCACCGGCATCTACCACGTATCCGAAGGGGACGTGCGCCTGGCCGGCAGCTCGCTGGTTGGCCTGAGCGCCGATAAAGTGGTGAGACACGGCATCACGCGTACCTTCCAGAATATTCGCCTCTTCAATAATATGACGGTCCTGGAGAACGTCCTGGTTGGACAGCATACCCAGTTGAAGGCCAGTATACTCGGATCGCTCTTTCGCCCGCGCAGGATTGTCAACGAAGAAGCGGAGGCGCGCAGGCGTGCGATAGAGCTGCTCAGCTTTTTCGGCTCGACGCTGGTAGAGCGCCAGGAGGAATATGTGCTCAATCTCTCCTACGCCGACCGCAGGCGCGTCGAGATCGCGCGCGCGCTGGCGGCCAGGCCGAGGTTACTGTTGCTGGATGAGCCCACGGCAGGTATGAATGAGGCGGAGACACTGGAGGCGGTTAAATACGTGCGACGTTTGCGCGATGAGCTGGGCCTCACCATTCTATTGATCGAGCATAAACTGGCCGTTACCATGGGCATGTCTGACCGCATCGCCGTGCTCGACTATGGCCGCAAAATTGCCGAGGGCCTGCCCGAAGAGATACGACGCGACGAGAAAGTTATCGCCGCCTATCTAGGCAAGCCTAAGTCAGAAACTCACGATCAAGACGCCACCGCCTAGCAGCGGCATACGATGAAGGGTCATACACGCTTCTCTATCGCGCAAGACCCGACAGGATGAGGTCCCGAATGTTACGACTGATCAATGTGGATACTTTTTATGGCCCCAGCCAGGTGCTCAACAATGTTTCACTGGAAGTAAACAAAGGCGAGATCGTCTGCCTGCTGGGAGCGAATGCCGCCGGCAAGACGACGACCATGAAAACGATCTTTGGCCTGGTTCACCCCCGCAAGGGCAGCGTAGAATTTGAGGGGCAGGCCATCGAGCACAAACTGCCCGGAGATATCGTGCGCCTGGGCATGGCCCTGGTCCCGGAGGCCAGGCGCATCTTCCCGCGCATGTCGGTGCTGGAAAACCTGGAGATGGGCGCCTTTATCAAAAACAATCGCAAAGAGATCCAGGAGGATATCGAGCATGTCTGCCAGATATTCCCCCGCATCAAGGAGCGCTTGAAACAGGTCGCCGGCACCATGTCCGGCGGTGAGCAGCAGATGCTGGCCATGGGGCGCGCCTTGATGTCCCGCCCGCGCCTGATGTGTATGGATGAGCCCTCCATGGGACTCTCGCCTATCCTGGTAGAGACGGTCTTTAACACCATCTTGCGCGTGCGCGACGAGGGCGTTACCATCTTACTGGTGGAGCAGAATGCCTCGATGGCGTTGAGCCTGGCGGACCGGGGCTATGTCCTGCAGACGGGCAAAATCGTCTTAAGTGATAGCGCCAGGAATCTGCTGGATAATGACCTTGTGCGCCAGGCCTACCTTGGTGGCGTATAAGCGGGCCCGCTTATACGCCCGACCAGGGCTCTAGCCATGCCTTTCAAAACGCCGTGCGCCATCCCTGCTCGCTAGCAAAGCGGGCAGCTCGCGGCGGATTAGTTTCCCCGCGGACGTGTGCGGCAGCTGCGCGCTGAAATAGATGGCGCGCGGCGTTTTGTAGCGCGCAAGTTTTTGCGCTGCGTAGCTTAGCAACTCCTCGCTGCTGATCCTGCTGCCGGCTTGGAGGACGACAAAGGCAATGGGGACCTGTCCCCACTGCCTGTCGGGTCGCCCGCAGACGCCCGCCTCCGCCACGGCGGGATGCGCTTGCAGCACGGCTTCAATCTCGGCGGGATAGACATTCTCGCCGCCGGAGATGATAAGGTCGGCGCGGCGGTCGAGCACATAGAGGTAACCATCGTTGTCCAGGTAGCCGATATCACCTGTAGCGAGCCAGCCCTCCTGCAGCGCCTGCGAGGTGGCCTGCGGCCGATCGGCATAGCCGGGGGTGATGGTTGGTCCCCTGAGAAAAATCTCACCGGGCTGCCAGGGGGCGGCCGGGCCGCCGGACTGCATGATTCGCAGCTGGACAGTGGCAAGAGGGCGCCCGGCCGAGCCGAGCTTGCGCATAGCATCCGCTGGCGCAAGCGTCACCGCCTGCGAACAGGCTTCGGTAAGGCCATATGTCTGTACTACCGGCAGGTTGCGCTGCGCGCACGCTTGCAGCAGAGGATAGGGGGCCGGGCCGCCCCCAAGCAGTATGCAGCGCAGTGTCGCGGGATAGCCGTCAGCTCCGCCAGCGTCGTCGAGCATACGCTGGAGCATGAGCGCAACGAGCGAGATGATGCTGATCTTATCTTCCCGCAGCGCGGAATTAATGCGGCCGGGGTCAAATTTTTTGTGCACTATGACGCTGATGCCATTGATGACGCCGCGCATCAGGATGGAGAGACCGCCGATGTGGAAGAGTGGCAGGCAGGCGAGCCAGCGATCGTCGGGGCTATGTCCGAGATTGAGCGCCGAGCCCATGGCATTCCACCACTGCATACCATATGTGATGAGCACGCCCTTGGGCTGGCCGCTAGTGCCTGAGGTGTAAATGATGGCCTGGGTTGCGCTCAGGTCGATAAGGTCGCGCAGCGCAGCCGCGCCCGCGGGCAGTTCGCTGAGCACCGTTTCACCCCGCCCTGCCGTGGTCTCCAGCGTTGCCAGGGGTAGTTGTGGCACAAATTCCACGATCTCAGAGGCCACGCCCGCGTAGGCCGCATCACAGACGAGCAGCGAGGCCCGCACATCGCGAACCTGCCAGCAAAGCTCTTGCAGGGTCAGGCGCACATTGAGAGGCACAAGCGTGGCGCCCAGTCGCGTCAGCGCGTGCACAAAGGCGATGTAGGGCAGGCCGTTGGCCGCCAGCATGGCTACGCGCCACCCCTGCTGGACGCCCAGGCCGGCAAGCTGTCGCGCAAGCCTTGTTGCCCGTTGATCAAGCTCGGCAAAGCTCCACTGCTCCTGCTCGCACTGCGCGGCCAGGTGCTGTGGGCTGTTCTCGGCGCAGCGCTTCAGCCAATCGGGGAGAAAAATAGGCGGCGAACTCACGTAAAACCTCCTCCGCAATATCTATCCATGGCGTGGGGGTCAGGTTCAACTCCCAGGCCAGGACCAGCTGGAACCGCCAGCAAACCGTCACGCGCAACCAGCGGTTCCTTGAGCAGGTCGTCAACCAGCAGCTCCAGGGTCGCAAGCCCACACTCAAGCGTGACGACAGGTGTTGCCGCGGCAAGATGGAGCGCCGCCGCAACACCAATGCCCGCCTCGAGTGTGCTGGTGATGACGCTGCTCACTCCCTGCGCCGCCGCCGTCGCGATCATCCGCTGAGCGACAGTCAGTCCACCGGCGGATTGAGGTTTGATGACGAAGATATCCGCCGCCTGGCTAGCGAGGATGAGTTCGGCGCTGGCAGGCCCGCGCAGCGCCTCGTCTACCGCCAGCGGGATGGGCATCTTCTGCCGCAGCGCGCGCATACCCGCCAGGTCGCCGGCCTGCAAGGGCTGCTCAACAAACTGGATGTCATATGGGGCACAGCCGCAGAGGATTGCGCCCGCCTCCTCAAACTGCCAGGCCTCATTGGCGTCGAGTCGTAGCTGCATGGCGGGACCGATGGCGGCGCGCACCGCGGCCACACGTTCTATCTCTTCCCCGGTGCTCAGGCCCAGGCCTACTTTCAACTTGACGCACCCAAAGCCCTTCACCCGGGCAGCGCGCGCAGCCGCGGCCGCGGCCTGGGTCTCTCTGGCGCTGACGACGGCATTGGCCGCAACTGCCGCACGCGGCGCGCTGGCGGCCGCTGAGAGCAGTGTTGAGACCCCACACCCCCTGGCTTTGCCCAGTGCATCAAGCAGCGCGATCTCCAGGCCACATAGTACAGAGGCGGCCATGAGATCCGCCTTTGCAGGGCGAGAGACGAGGTCCAGCGCCGCATGCAAGCTTGAATTGACAAGGGGCGCAGCCAGCGCGGGCAAGAGCGCGCTGGCGTCCGCCAGGCTTGCTGTAGCAAAGGCGGGCAGCGGAGCTATCTCTCCATAGCCCGCCACACCTCGCTCGTTGGTCACCTGGACTATGATGCCCTCGCGCACGGTCAGGACCCCGTGAGCTGTAGCGAAGCCGCGCAGGAACGGCAGGCGGTACGTGCGCCAGCGAATGTCGCTGATGTTCATGCTGTGGTGGCCTCTAAGGCAGGCGCGGAAACCTGGAGAAATCTGGCTGGCGCTTCTCCAGGTAGGCATTCTTCCCCTCCTGACCCTCTTCCGTCATGTAATAGAGCATTGTAGCGTCGCCCGCCAGCTCTTAAATCCCTGCCAGGCCGTCGGTATCAGCGTTGAAGGCCGCTTTCAAGAAACGCAGCGCCAGCGGGCTCTTCTCCAGAAGCTCCCGGCCCATTGCAGCGTCTCTTCTTCCAGGCGCTCTAAAGGCACGACAGTATTTACCAGGCCCATGTCCAGGGCCTCCTGGGCGTTGTACTGGCGGCAGAGGTACCAGATCTCGCGGGCTTTCTTGTGGCCGACGACACGTGCCATGTAGGTCGCTCCCCAGCCGGCATCGAAGCTGCCGACCTTTGGGCCTGTCTGCCCGAACCTGGCATTATCGGCGGCAATCGTCAGGTCGCAGAGCAGGTGGAGCACGTGCCCCCCTCCGATAGCATATCCCGCCACCATGGCGATTACCGGTTTTGGCAGGTACTTGATGACCTTCTGCAGGTCGAGTGCGTTCAGGCGGGGTACGCCATCAGCGCCCACGTAGCCGCCATGGCCGCGCACGCGCTGATCGCCGCCCGAGCAGAAGGCCTGGTCGCCCGCCCCGCTAAGGATGACGACGCCGACCTGCGGATCTTCACGGCATATATTGAAGGCGTCTATCAATTGCGAGAGCGTCTCCGGCCGGAAGGCGTTGCGCACCTCGGGCCGATTGATGGTAATCTTGGCGATGCCTCCGGCTTTTTGAAATAGAATGTCGCTATAGTCGCGGATGGTTTTCCATTCTACTGGCATGTTGTACTCCTCTTTTTGTTGTACAGGTTTGGCGCAGCTCCCGACTCCTGAGCGGAGTAGAGCTGGGCCGAACTGAAATTTCTTAGCAGGGCAAGGAATTCATGGGGTTGTTCCAGGTGAGTGTTGTGACCTGCGGCCGGCACGATTTGCACCTGTGCCTGTGGCAGCGCCAGGGCCATGTCGCGGGCAATGGCTGTGAATTTGGCATCAAGTTCACCGGCGATCAGCAGGACGGGTATATGCAGGCGCGGCAGGCGAGTGCGCAGGGAGGGCTGGACACCCGCGCCGGCCCCGCGCAGGCTCTGTGCCAGGCCGACTGCGCTATTGCGCAGGCGCTGGCGATGTAATTCCTCCCGCCTGGAACGGGGGAGGGCCCTCTGACTGTTGAAAAGCGGCAGGTTCTCCCAGCGCGCGATGAATGGCGCGACCCCTTCTCGCTCTATGCTTGCGGCCAGGACCTCGTCGCTGAGGCGCCGCTGCTCGCGCTCAAGAGGATCTGCCAGGCCGGGCGAGGCGCTTTCAAGGATGAGGGCGCGAAAGAAGCCTGAAAACGCCGTGTACAGGGCAATGCGCCCACCCAGCGAATAGCCAAGCAGAAGCGCCCGCCCTGCGCTTACGCCCAGCGCCTGCAGGGCGGCCAGGATATCCTGCTGGCAGCGCTCAAAGGCGTAGCGCCGCGCGTCAGGTGGGGCGCTGGAGCGCCAATGGCCGGGCAGGTCGAGGGCGATTACGCGTAAGCCATAGCCGGCGAGCGTGTCCAGCAGGTCGCCCCAGCCCGCTGCGCTGCCGCTAAAGCCGTGCAGTAGTACCAGCGTTAGAGCGCCCTCGCCGCCTTCTCCGCGCTGTTCGACCCCGAGTTGTATTCCATTTACCCGCACACATCTATGCTCCATGTTCAATCCTCGCTTCTGCCAGGGCACCGTCAACACTCTCCCAGAGGCGGCGATGCATGTCGACGTTGCTGCTGCGCTCGCTGGAGATCTCGATGACATGCAGTCCGCCGTTGTGCAGACCCTGGCTCACTGCTTTGCGAAACAATTCCCAGCTGGCGACCCTGTGAAATTGCCCGCCATACATCTGCACCGCCATGCTAAAATCTAGCCCCGTCGGGGTGGCAAAGAGTTGTTCAAAATGCTCAGGATATGCCGCCTGTGGCAGGAAGGAGAAGATGCCACCGCCATCGTTGTTGACCAGCACAATGGTCAGGTTCAGCCTGTGCAAGCGCGCGGCGAGTAATCCGTTAAGGTCGTGGAAGAACGAAAGGTCGCCCAACACCAGCAGCACAGGCCCCTGCAGCCCGGCGGCAGCACTTGCGCCGAGCGCGCTAGAGACGACCCCATCGATGCCGTTGGCCCCGCGGTTACCCATAATGCGCACGCGCCGCGTGCTGGACCAGAAAAAGGTGTCAAGGTCCCGCACCGGCATACTGTTGCCCGCGTAGAGGGTTGTACCATCAGGCAACAGGTCGGCAAGCTCGCTGTAAATCCTACCCTCAAAGGGCTCGTTGAAGGCCTGGATGGTATGCTGCAATGTTTGCCTGGTGACTTTTTCCGCACCTCGCCACATCCGCAGCCATGCGCGCGACGGCGACGCAGAGCTTGCCGCAGGCGTCTGCTGCTGTTCCAGCATGGCGAGGAGACGCTGGCACAGGGCGGCGGGATCGGCATGTAAGAGCTGAGCGGCGAGTTGGGTCGGCTCCTCCCAGCCAGCATTGCCATCGACGACCACCAGAGGACAGGCCGCATGGCGTTTGAGGTAGAGCAGCAGTGTTTTGGACGTCGGCATGGCGCCAAAACGGAGTATCAACTCTGGTCGCGCCCTGGCGCCAAAGGAGTCGCTGCGCAAGTAGGCATCGTAGGCGCTGAGCACCATGGCGCGCTCATGCTCCCCGCAGCGCAGCTGTGAGAGGGGGTCAGCCAGGATAGGGTATGCGAGCCGCTGAGCGAGCTGAAGCAGTGGCTGCGGCAGGGCCGGGTCATCGAGCGGGCCGGCGACGATGAGGCCGCGCTCTGCCCCGCGCAGCATCTCCCGCAGTCTGCTCATCGTCTCGGGTGCAGGTGCGCCGGCTGGTGCCTGGTCCACCTCGATATAGGGCATCTGCTGTGCGCGGCCCTCCCAGGCGGCGAGATCACGCTGCGCAATAGGAGGGAGCAGGTGCGCGGGGAGTGGCTCGGGGGTCAGGGGTTCGCGCAGAGGAAAATTAAGGTGAACAGGACCCGCAGGTATGGCACGTGCACTGGCAGCCGCGCGTGCGGCCATGGTGCGAATATAGCGCAGGGCTCCGTCGCTTGCCTCGGGGAGGGCTACTTCTACAAACCACTTTACATGGCTGCCATAGAGCCGGTTCTGGTCGATGCTCTGTGGCGCGCCGTTGTCGCGCAGCTCATGCGGTCGATCCGCCGTCAGCACCAGTAAAGGGACGCGGCTGAGCCTGGCCTCGACAAGCGCGGGCAAAAAGTTAGCCGCCGCCGTTCCCGAGGTGCAGAGCAAGGCCACAGCCTGGCGCGCATGTTTGGCCAGCCCCAGGCCAAAGTAGGCCGCCGAGCGTTCATCGGTGTGCATCCAGGTGCGAATGCGCGCCTGGGCGACAAAAGCCATGGCCAGAGGGGTCGAGCGGGAACCCGGGCATATTACGACGTCATGTACATCTGCCCGCTGTAATTCATCCACAAACGCGTCGACGTAGATATATGTCGGGTTCGCGCTATGCTGTTGCGAAATAGGTACACTAGCCACATTCTTTACCCTTCATTGATCCCCAGACCGCGCAGCATGGCTTGCAATTTCAGATGGGACTCTGCCAGCTCAGCCCGGGGTTCAGAGTCGGCGACGATACCGCAGCCTGCAAAGAGCGTCGCCTGGGCGCCATCGATCAGGCCACAGCGCAGCGCCACGGCAAATTCGCCGTGGCCGCCTGCGCCAATCCAGCCGAGCGTTCCCGCGTACCAGCCTCTATCGAGCATTTCGTTGCTGCGGATCTCCTCAAGAGCAGCCTGGCGGGGGAAGCCGCCAACGGCAGGGGTGGGGTGCAGATCCGCCATAACATCAAGAATACAGCGCCCCGCGTCGAGCTTACCAGTCATGGGAGTCATCAGGTGCTGGACGTTCTGCAACTTGAGCAATTGTGGCGCCGGGGAGACGCGCACCTTTGTGCAGTGCTGCAGCAGAGCCTCCCTTACCATCGCTACAACAATGGCATGCTCGCGCTTATTCTTCTCACTCTGCAGCAGGTCCGTCCCGAGCCGTTCATCTTCAGCCGCGCTTACGCCGCGCCCCGCTGACCCCGCGAGGGCCATTGTGGAGATCTGGCCATCCCGCGCCTGGATAAGTCGCTCGGGTGTGGCTCCCACGAAGCAGCGTGCTCCACGCTGGAAGGCGAAGACGAAAGCGCCTGGATAGCTCGCGCGCAGCCTCTGGAGGATCTCAGCGATCTCGAAGCTAGCCGCCGGATCGTCCAGTGCTACCCGTAAATCACGCGCCAGCACAACCTTTTCGCAGGCGCCGTGCTGAATTTTATCCACAATAGCCGCCACCGTAGCCATCCACGCCTCTGCGGGCCGTCCTGCATGGATCGAGGCCTGGCTTGTAGTTCGCGTGTGGCCAGACTGCGGATGCTGCGCGAAAGCGGCTTGTAGCTGTCGCAGCTCGTTTTCTATCTCCTGTGCCTTGCGCTCAGGTATATCTGAAGCCACACAGAGGCTGTTGATAGTGAGTGTGGCGGAGCCGGGGCCGTAGCTCAGGAGGAGGCGGGGTAAAATGAGCAGCCCATCCGGAAAACCTGCCCACAGCTGCGTGTGCGCGGCAAGCGGATCGAAGGCAAAGCCACCAAAGAGCACGGGTCCGCTGCCCGGGGGGTGTTCTGCGACAGGTGAGTACGTGATGACCGCATCATCCAGCAGAGCACGCCAGGCAGAGGCTGCCGCGGTAAAGCAAGTCGTGCCACTTTTCTCGATGCTTGCCGCGCTGTCTATCCCTACAAGCGTCGTTTGCTCTGCCGGTTTCTGCCAGAAAAAGCATTCTCCCAGACCCGCCTGCCTGGCGCGTGTAAAGGCCTGAAGCGAGTCGCATAGCTGAAGTGGCGTCGTGATGCTGGCGAGGATGGGTCGTTGTTGTTGAACTGCACGGGTAGTTGCTGTGTGCAGGGTTGTAAACAGGAGTTCCCGCTGCCCAGCCGCGGACCAGGACCTGGTCTGCAACGTTGGGCAGGCTCCAAGCGGAAATACTACTTTCATACTCATTATCTTACTTCATTAAGCATTACGTATTGAGACGGTGTATGGCTCAAATTTAGCTATCTTCTGTATATATTGTAGCGGAGAGCGTAGAGCCGCTGCCACGTTATGTGACATTTCCTCAGTACAAAAAGGAGGTTGCTGGATCCTCATATGTCCAGCCGGGCTGGCTATCGTTGCCCTTATCTACGAGGACGGGTAATCCCTGCGGCCTGCCCGCGGCATCAATCGCCACGCTATAGAGTCCCGCCGCCGGGTCCAGGCTGCTGCCCTGCCACAACGAGCGCCCGCGCGTCAGAAAGAGGAAATGCCGGCTGTCAGAGGCCCAGGGGCTGTTTGCCAGCGGCTGGAGCAACGCATTGACACCTGCTGCGCGCGGCGGCGCTGGGCCTGCCTGCGCATTATCGCTCAGCAGCACCTCCCGGTGGTGGCTGGCTACCTGGACCAGCGTCATGCTGTGCAGGCCATCAAGCAGCAGCAACTGGCCATCGGGCGACCAGTAGGGCACGCTCTCTGCTGCGAGCGGCAGAGAGAATGTCGCGTGGTCACTGAGACGAAAGAGCGTGTAGGTTGTGCCACTACTGTAGAGAATGTAATTGCCATCGGGCGACCAGGCGAACTGCGAGCAGGCGCAGCTCGTGACCATGGTCACATGACCATGCATATCGCGTAAAACCAGATCGATCGTGGGGGTGGAGCCGCCATGCGCCGCTTGCGCATGTATAAGGGCATAGAGCAGCAGCGGTTGAGAATGCGCTGGCTGCCAGAGCAACCGTTCCAGGCTGGCTATGAGGGGGTGCCCGGCCAAGGCGTGCGCGACCAGGTAACGCAGGTGTATGCCCGCGAGCGTCGTGGTAAATAAGCCACGGCTGGAATTTCCTATAGCCATAGTATTGTCGGGTGAGATGGAGGGAATGGAGAAGGTGACGGGCAGGGGCTTGCGAGCGATGCCAGCGGGCTGGTCGTTCTGTGAAATCCACCACAACACCGCTCCTGGCCTGGAGGAGGAGTTGAGCGTCTCTTCGCGGTAGAGCAGGCGACTGCCGGAGGTATTCCACCAGGCGCTGCTGTTCTGCACGCTCGCGCTGGAGAACAGAACAGGAATGGGGGTGCCGCCATCAATGCTGATCGTATTGATAGTGGTGGGGAGGTCGCCCATCAGCTGGGTAACCGCCTGCGGGGCGATGGACTTTGCGGCCGCGCTTCTGGCGAAATCGGGATCGAGTGAGCGATAGGTAAGGATCTGATGGTCTGGCGACCAGCCATAACTCACAACAGGCGGGGTGCCGCCTGCAACCTCGAAGGCGTTAGCACCATCTGGATCTATTGTCCACAGCTCCCCGGCGCGCAAGAAAGCGATCTCGTTGCCGCCAGTGTGTCCGGGGCTGCACGCCGCCAGAGCAGCAAGCACGAGCAAGCAGAGGAGCACTAACCGCTGTTGTTTCATGCGCCAAGTATAGTCGTCTGGCTTGACGGAGTCAAGCGTAGGGTTGTGCCCTCTGCTGAGCGGGTTGCATAATTCGAACCTGCGCAACAGTCCACGCTGGTGGAAATTGATGCCATTAATATCATATCATATAAGCTGTGATAAACTATGTGGAGAAAGCTGTAGACTGGATAGACGGGAAGTCATGCGATGAGTCTGGGAGAACGCTTGCCAGCACTTGGGACTGTTGTTAAACCACACTGGGCGCGCTATCTCATAGATAGTGTGCTGGCGGTGCTGGGTACGCTGCTGCTAACGGGCGTCATTTATATCTTTCACCTTTACCCGGGCATCCCCAACATTTCGCTGATCTATCTTTTGATCGTGCTGGCTCTGGCGAGTACGCGCGGATTATTTGCCGCCGTCCTCTCGGCCCTGGTGGCGTTTTCGTCTTTTGACTTCTTGCTTGTGCCCCCGCTCTTTACATTGAGTATCGCTAAAACAGAAGAATGGTTGGCCCTGCTGATCTTTCTGACGACGGCCATCATCACGGGTGAGCTGGCCTCCGCCCTGAGGAAACGCGCTGACCAGTCAAGTCGGCGTGAACATGAGACGCGCATCCTCTACGAGTTGAATTCGAGCTACGAACAGCGAGGAGGACATGCAGCGCCAGCTGCGCATCGTGGCGCGCGCCGTTGTCGACGTTTTTGCGGCGTGGGGCATCCGTGAGTGTGTCATTATCCTGCCGGATGCGCTGGGTCGCATGAAATCGTATGCGGGTACGCTGCCCGCAGGCGAGCAGGTGAGGCTCTCGCCTGACGAAGAGGCCACGATCTCCTGGGCTATGAAACAGGCCCAGACCGTAGAATTGCATGATGTTTCTCTGGCTCCGCAACGATCGACCACCTATGCTCCGCGTGCGGTTGTTCGCAGCACGGCGGCCTGGCACCCTCTGCGTCGCTATATGCGCATAATCCCGTTAAAGACGGGGCAGAGGGTGGTTGGGGTGATGCGCTTACTGATTGAAGATGATCCGCGTCTCATCAGCCATGAGGACAGCCTGGGTGTGGACCCTGAGCACTCGAACGCCACCACGACTTTCTTCTGGACTTTTCTCGATCAGGCCACCTCTATCATCGAGCGCGCCCGCCTGCATCATGAGGGCCTGCAAATTGAGCTCCTGCGGCGCACAGATGAATTGCGGGCGGCTCTGCTTTCCTCTGTTTCACATGACTTGCGCACACCACTTGCTTCGATTAAAGCAGCGGCCAGCAGTCTATTGCAAGCGGAAGTCAAGTGGGATGAAGAGGCGCAGCTGAGTTTTGCTCTGACCATTCAAAAAGAGGCCGATCGGCTGAATTGCCTGGTTGGCAATCTCCTCGATATGTCGCGCATCGAGGGTGGAGCTCTCAGACCAGAAAAAGAATGGTATCCTGTAGATGAGCTGATCCATGATGTGCTGGGGCATATGCAGCCCTTGATACAGGGGAGGCCGGTAGTGACGAACCTGCCTGACGATTTGCCCCCGGTGCAGCTGGACTACCTGCAAATAGATCAGGTGCTGACGAACCTGCTTGAAAACGCCCTGCGTTATTCACCGGGAGGCTCTCCCATCGAGGTGAACGCGCGGATGACAGGTGAGCAGATGGTCATCAGTGTGGCTGATCGTGGTACGGGCATACTTGCGGACGCGGATAGAGAGCGCATTTTCGACAAGTTTTATCGTGTGCTTGGACCGTCATACAAAGAAGGACATCCTTCTGGATCGGGGCTGGGCCTGGTGGTGTGTAAGGGCCTGCTTGAGGCGCACGGTGGTCATATCTGGGTTGAAAATCGTGAAGGGGGTGGAGCTATCTTCAGTTTCACGTTACCCGTAGGGAAGGTAGGGGATAGTGTTATATGAGTAAAAGTGGCGCGCGCATTCTCGTTGTTGACGATGAAATTGAAATCTTACGGGCGCTGCAGCGCAGTCTGACGGCCCATGGTTTCGAGGTCTTTAGCGCCAGTAATGGCGAAGAAGCTCTGGAAGCTATCGCTCATCACCGTCCTGACCTGATATTGCTCGACCTTGGCCTGCCCGGGATCAGCGGCCTGGAGGTATGTAGACGCGTGCGGGCGGAATCAAGTTTGCCGATCATTGTGCTCTCAGTCAAAGATGCTGAGCGTGACAAAGTCCAGGCGCTGGATCTGGGAGCTGATGACTATGTGCCCAAACCCTTTGGTATCGACGAAGTCCTGGCGCGCATTCGTGTGGCCCTGCGTCATAGCGCCCATGTCCAATCGGGCACCGAGCCAACTTTTAGCGCCGGCCCATTGAGGGTAGATTTCGCCCAGCGTCTTGTACAGGTGAATGGCCAGGAGGTCAAGCTTACGCCTACGGAATACGACCTCCTCAAGGCGCTTATCAAGAATCGCGGCAAGATCATGACCCGCCATATGCTGCTCGCCCAGGTCTGGGGAACAGGGTATGGGACGGAATCGCACTACCTGCACGTCTATATCGGCCAGTTGAGACGCAAGATCGAACCTGATCCCGCCCATCCGCGCTTTATTCTGACCATTTCAGGCGTGGGCTATCGCTTTAGCGCGGATGATTGATCATCTTGAGAAAATCTTTAGATCTTTCTCTGGCCTTTTTAGCCCACTTTGACCTTTTTTGGACTATACTCTGCAGAGAAATAGAAATACTAGCAAAAAGAGCTGGAAATTTCTTTGAGGAATGATGAGGTAGTCATGCAGAGGTCGCGCCTGTTACTTCCATTTATACACGGGATCGATACCCTCGCCCTTGATTATGCGGTTCAGCTGGCAGCCAGTCGAGGGGCTGTACTGGTCGCGCTCTCGCTCATTGCCGCCCCGGGCGCGAAGCTGGCCAGGGGAGCACGCCTTGAGGCCATACAGCAGTCACAGGATTTTCTGGTCGCCGTGCGCCAGAAGGCCGCCTGCCTGGGGGTACCACTCGAAGTCTGCGAGGTATATAGCGCTGACCCCGTCGCCAGCATTAAAGTGGCGCTTCAGCAGCAAGATTGTGATGGCACCCTTTTCTTTCTGCGTGATGGTGAAGGTGTTTTGCTTGAAACATCCGCCATCAAGCGGCTTACGGTAGAGGTTGCAGCTACACACAGCGTTGTTCATTTACCCTCAAGTGCGCGCTCGGCGCACACACTCAAACGGCGCCTGGCCCTGCTCCTGCGCCGCCGGGGCGAGCGGCCGGTGGTAACCAAGACGGCCTTAACTTAAACTCCACCACCTGGTACGGCTATATTGATAACAAAGATCCGGATAGTAGTTCCGGGTCCCCTGCGCCAGGGAAGGAACAACAGGTTTTGCTATGAATGGTGCGAGTATTCTGCTCATTGAAGATGAGGACACTCTTTGTGATGTGATTGAGCGCAACTTACGCATCCGCAACCACGAGGTGACGGTGGCTAAAAGCGCTCAGGATGCCCTGGCGCAGCTGCGTTCAAGACATTTTGATCTCATCCTGCTCGATATCAATCTCCCTGATAAAACCGGCTGGGATGTCCTGCGCACGGCGCTGCACGAGGGGTATATGACGCCGCAAAAGATAGATGAGCAGAACAGCAGGCTACCTGTCGTGGTTCTTTCCGCCGTTCGTGTTAGCCCGGACCGCCTGGCGGAGTTTCGTCCCATAGCATATCTACCCAAGCCCTTTCCCATGGAAGCGCTGCTGCGCCTCGCCGCCGAGGCGGACGAGCGCAAAAAGGAGTGAAAATCTCATAAATGATATATGGTACACTAAAATATAAATGTACTTGACCTGAACATTGCGCTTGACGCGCTAAAATTAGGAAGAGCATGGGTGAGCAACATGATAAAGCGCTGCGCGACGACGGACGTCCCGATCCAGAGTCGTTGCTTGAGCGCTACAAGCTGCGTGATACTGATAGCGACGTGCAGGAGGCAGCAGGCACGGCGGATGCCACTGCCCCCGCCCTCACCCCGGCTCCAGGTGAGCATCAGCAGCGCAGGCGTGGTCGTCTGCGCGTCTACCTGGGGGCTGTAGCCGGCGCGGGCAAGACCTATACCATGCTCAATGAGGGGCATCGCCGCGAGAGCAGGGGCACCGATGTCGTCGTTGGCTACCTCGAGACGCATGGCCGTGCTCAGACGCAGGCCCAGCTGGGAGATCTGGAGGTCATCCCGCGCAAAAAAATTACATACCGCGGCGTCACGCTGGAGGAGATGGATAGCGACGCAATCATCGCCCGTCACCCCAGTGTCGCCCTGGTCGATGAGCTTGCCCATACCAACGTCCCGGGTTCAAAGCACCCCAAGCGCTACCAGGATGTCGAGGACCTGCTCGCTGCGGGCATCGACGTGGTGACAACCCTGAACATCCAGCACCTGGAGAGTCTGAACGATACCGTGGCAAGTATCACCGGGGTACGTGTGCGTGAGACTCTACCCGACCGTATTCTTGACGAGGCGGACGAGGTTGAGCTGATCGATATCGCCCCTTATGCCCTGCGCCAGCGCATGAGGCATGGCAATATCTATCCTCCTGAGCGTATCGAGACAGCACTCAACAACTTCTTTCGCGAGGGCAACCTGACCGCCCTGCGTGAACTCGCCCTGCGGCGTACCGCGGAGAAGACCGAATTCTCAGCTGCAAAAATACATGACGGACCACGGGATCAGCGAGCTGTGGCCGGCGAGCGAGCGCGTCCTGGTGGGCTTTGACAGCCGCCCTCACAGCCGCCAGGTCATTCGTGACGCCTGGCGCCTCGCCCATGGCCTGCACGCCGACCTGCTAGCCGTGAATATTCAGCCCCAGGGTTATCTCGCATTTGTACGCGACCTGACCCTTTTTTTAAGGCATGGCGGCAGGGCGAAGCAGCGCCTCGCTGAGGCGCAGAAGCGCGTCGAGGAACATGCCCTGCTGGCAGAGGATCTTGGGGCAGAGGTGCTGCGCCTGCAGAGCTCAGATATTGCGCGCACGCTTGTCGAGGTAGCGGCCCAGCACCAGATTACACAGATAGTCCTGGGCCAGCCCGCGCGCAGCCGCTGGGAAGAGCTGCTACGCGGTTCGACGATCAATCGCCTGCTGCGCCTGAGTAGCGATATCGATATTCACCTCGTGCCCATCGCGCGCAAAGAGCTCAAGTCGTCGTAGGCTGGATTACCACTGCTTGAGCATATGTGCTACCTTGCCACTGGGGGTAAGCTCGTAACGGATGCGGTCGGGATTGATATCATCGAGCTGGGGGGCATTTTTCGCCGCCACCACCGTATCGTGGGGATGCACCACCTGCCACACCTCGGCCACAGCGCCTGGCTCTTTCTGGCGGTAGACATAGCGACGCGGCACCCTGGCCTTTTCCGCCAGGTTTTCGGCCCTGCCGAAGTACTCCTTCGCCTGCATGTCATCCAGGTAGGGATCTACGACCTCGAACATGCTGGGCGCTCGCTCGCGCTGCTGCTTAGAGCCGACATAGATAAAAACAACCGGGTGCCCATCGGCGTGATCGACGGCGGCGCGAATCACCGCATCGTTGCTCCCGTTTTCCGGCGTGAGCACCGCCAGCACCGACCCTGGCAGACGCCCTTCGACCCCCGTAATCATCACAGGAGTGCGCCCCTGGCTCTGGTGGTACCTGTAATTGACGAAGGCAATGATCATGCCGACGCTGGCTACGATGCTGCCGAAGAGCGTGGCATCGCGTTTATAGATGAGGTTGGTCGTCCAGGCCAGAGCCACCAGAAACGTTGTCAGGATGCCCAGCCAGAAATCGATGGTGGACCAGGCGGTTATTTTTACTGCCTCATGCTCGGGCGCTCGCCTCTGTGTGTTGTCAGCGCTCTGTTCTCTAGCGGCTGGCGCGTCGCCATTCAGCACAGCATGCTGGTGATCCGTCGCGGAGCTCGCGTCGACCTGGAGATGTGGTGAGGTGGCCGCGCTGTTATCGCTCGCGCCTGCCACCGCATGGCTATTTGCCATGCGCTCGCGCGGAGAGACATATCTTTGCGCTCGTGCTGCCTTGCGCTCACGATAGCGCACCAGGTCAAGGCCCAGGCAGGTCAGGGTGAAGGCGCCCAGCAGGCCGAAGGCATACATGTTTCCCAGTAGGTCAAGGTTGCCGTTGGCGATCACGAGCACCGTAATGGGAATGATAGTAGCCAGGGCAATTGAGTAGTGCGGCGTGCCGCGCAGCTTATTGCGTTTGAGGATGAAGGTCGGGAAGAAATCCATGCGTGAGAGCGCCATAAAGACGTGGTACGAGCCGATTATGGCCGTGTTACTGGCAAATACCAGCAGCGCGCTGGCGCTGATCGCTACCTCTGTGCGCAAGATCGTGTTGCCCCAGTGTCCCGCCAGCAACGAGATAAGCTGGGCGCTTTCCTGTGCATTGGCGGCTTGCTGTGGCTGTAAGAGCGTCGAGAACATGGTCAGCAGGGGACTGGTAATGCCTATGGTCAGTACAACGATCAGGAGGGCGAGACCCGCGACCTTCTTGCGCGGTGTTTTCATCACCGGGGAGAGCTGTGAGATGCTCTCCAGACCCGAGAAGGCCAGGAACGAGCCCGCGAAGCCCACCAGCAGGAAAATTGGCGCTCGATGGTTGTTGGCGAACATCGCGGGAAAAAGCGCGAGAAAGGTGGCAAACGAGATATGCGTGAAAACGGTGAACAGGATGGCGAGATCGCTCAGGAAGGCGATAACTGCCCCCACCAGGCTCACTTTCGCGCTCTCGCTGATACCAACCCAGTTGAGTACGCCCAGGAGGAGAAGCATTGCGGCGGTAATCGGTGTCGCATAGGGGCCAATGGCGGGCACCACCACACTGAAGTAGAGGACGCCCGAAAGGCAGCTGATCGTGGCCGTCAGGAAATAATCTACCAGGATGAACATGCCGCCCAAGGCACCAATCCAGTGGTTGATGGCCTGTGCCGCCACAGTTACGACGCCGCCCCCCTGCGGAAAGCGGTGCGTGACCTCCGCGTATTTGAGGGTGAGCAGTACAAAGACGGACATGGTTAAAAAGATAAAGAAACCCGCAAGTTTTCCGACATTCCCATAGAGGATGCCGGGAGTATAATACACAGAGGTACCGATGTCGGCAAAGACAACCGCCCAGCACAGGATCGGGCCGAGCAGATTTCCACTGTGGCTCTGCTCATCGCCCCGCGTCGAGTTTGAAGCTTCCTGTGTCGCTTCATGAGACATATCTAACGTAATCCTTTGTACAGAACGAAGTTGCGCCAGTCGTCATGCTGCGTCACGCCTTGCCAGGCAGCCAGCGGCCACCTGCAAGACAGGTAACAGGCTGGATGAATAGCAATTCTAGCAGTACAGGACGTGTGGCCGTCAGACTTCTACATAGTGTAGCATAGCGCCAGGGCTATATCAAGGAATACTCAAGAAAGTGCTCAAAAGCCTAAAAATAAGCTAAAGAGCAGTGTTTCTGTCTTAAATTACTTGTCAAGGCTCTGCCAGATGTCCTACTATTATGAGGAACGTTCACCGGTCAAAAGATGATACAAGCTTTTGCAACTGGTCGACCAGCACATTCTTTGAGGGACAGCAGCCATGCAACCAGAAGATGATCAGTCAGCGGGCAGCGATGGTATCTCCACACCAGATGAGCGGGATGGGCGTATGCTTGGGAGGGAAGATGACCCCTCTATGCTTGTACGAGCCGAGGTTCGCCCCGGTAGATTACCCGGCAATGAGCGGGTACGTATAGTTCGTCCGAGTCAGACTTCATTTCGGCGCATCAGCCACGGGCTGCTCGAGGCGACCAATATCGTTGATCAGCCGCGCTCGTCCCTGGCGCGCCTCAAGCGTTTTCTGATCGGCGCGCCCATCGCCTCCTCACGGGCTGAACACGAGCGCCTGACCAAGTTTAAGGCCCTGGCGGTCCTCTCCTCCGATGCTATCTCCTCGGTGGCATATGCGACGGAGGCGATCCTGATCACCCTGGTCGTGGCCGGCTCGGGCAATCTGTGGGTTACTTTGCCGATCAGCGTTGCCATTGTAACCCTGCTGGCTATTGTGGCGATCTCTTATCGCCAGACCATCCCGGCCTACCCCAATGGCGGCGGCTCGTACATCGTGGCCAAAGATAACCTGGGCACGCTACCCGGCCTTGTCGCCGCCGCGTCACTGCTCATCGACTACGTCCTGACCGTCGCGGTGAGCATCTCTGCCGGCGTGCTCAATCTTGCCTCGCTCTTCCCCCATAAGCTTGCCACTCCATATATCATTCTCATCGATGTGGTGCTGGTGCTGATTGTGACCCTGGTGAACCTGCGGGGTGTGCGTGAGTCGGGCTCGATCTTTGCCATCCCCACCTATTTATTTATTTTCAGCGCGCTGCTGATGATCGTGGTAGGTTTTTTCAAAAGCTTTCTTGTGCAACACAATCCTGTAATCGGGAATTTCGCCTACGTGCCGGCGCTTGAGCCGCTGACCCTTTTCCTGATCCTGAAGTCCTTTGCCGCCGGCTGTTCGGCTATGACAGGTGTGGAGGCGATCTCCAACGGCGTGCCCGCCTTTCAAAAGCCGGAGACGCGCAACGCCGCGACGACGCTCACCTGGATGGCCATTATTCTGGGAACGCTCTTTATCGGCATTACCATCCTGGCGACCTCCTTCCACGTCGAGGCCAATGTCGAGGGCAACCCCACCGTTATTGCCCAGATCTCCTCCCTGGTATTTAACGGGCCGCTCGCCTTTATGTATCCCATCTTCCTGGTCGCCACCCTGCTGATCCTGACCCTGGCGGCCAATACCAGCTATTCCGATTTCCCGCGCCTGGCATCGCTGCTGGCACGTGATGATTTTTTACCGCACCAGTTCGCCTTCAGGGGCGATCGCCTGGCATTCTCGATCGGCATCATCTTCCTGGCTGTGCTGGCGGGCATCCTGCTCATCGTCTTCGAAGGCAATACCACGCAGCTGATCAACCTCTACGCCGTTGGCGTCTTTATGTCGTTTACGCTCTCACAGAGCGGGATGGTGCGCCACTGGTGGCGTTTGCGCGGCGAGAATCGCGGCTGGCAGCGCAGGCTGGCCATCAATGCCCTGGGCGCCCTCACCACCTTTACCGTCGCCATCGTCATTGCCACGACCAAATTCCTGGAGGGGGCCTGGATCGTTGTCATCCTTATCCCTCTGCTGGTCTTGATGTTTATGGCTATCCATCGCCACTACGAGCGGGTTGAGCGCACGCGCACGGCGGTGATCCCGCTGCATCCCAGGGATATCCATCATCGCATGATCGTGCCTATCGCAGGCATGGACCGCGTTGCGGTGCAGAGCCTGGCCTACGCCCGCTCACTGACGCGCCACGTCACGGCGGTGCATGTCGCGATCGATGCGCATGATGCCGACGTGGTGCGCGAGGCCTGGGCGCGCTGGCAAAAGAACTTATCTGAGGATGAGGAGTCGCACCTGATTGTGATTAAATCGCCCTATCGCTCGCTCTCAAGGCCCTTGCTCGCCTACATCGATACGGTGCATGAGCTCTTCCCCGACGATACCCTGACGGTTATCCTGCCGGAATTCGTCGTAGCCCGCTGGTGGGAGCAGATCCTGCATAATCAGACCTCCCTGCGCCTGAAGGCCGCGCTGCTCTTCCGACCGGGGATTGTGGTGACGAGCGTGCCCCAGCACTTGCGTGACAGGCTGGCGTAATAGCGCATTGTAATTCCACCTTCGCCTCTCGACCCTGGTTGCCATCTATGGTAGACTGATGTGCGTCAAGCGCAGAGTATTAAAGGAGTCTACCGTGCTGAGTGCTACCTCGACGCGACCGGCGAGATTGATTGCTGTGGGCAATCGTATGAACCTGGAGGCCGCTCATTCGGAGCGCAGCTTCACGGCTGAGCTTGAGCGCGTCGTGAGCCTGGCGCTGCCCCACCTGGCAAAAGGGCGGCCGAATCTCGTCGTCCTGGGGGAATGCCTGGGCCTTCCCCTGGCGTTGACGGGCAGGCGGGGCTATTTAGCGCGTTTTATGCAGACCTCGAACGTTGCCATCAGCATGCTGGCCCTGGGCTATGGGCGGCGCATGGCGCATTATCGTCGCCTCTATCCTGGTGTTTCCCTGGTGCGCTCACTCCTGCTCTCACTCGCGGATGTGCTCTATCGTCCATTTGTGAGCACGCTGAGCAGGCTTGCGGCCGAACATTCGCTGTACCTGGCGGCAAGTACGATTACGCCGCATGTACAACGCTCCACCTCGACGCTAGATATTCACCGTTTTGGGCGGCGCAACACGGGGCAGGTCTACCTGCCAGTAGACCCTGGCGTGTACAATACGGGGTTTTTATGGGGCCCGGACGGCCGGCTGATCGGCGCGAGCGATAAGGTATTTCTGACGGAGAGCGAAAAAACAGTACTCGATTTGACGCCGGGTAAGCTAGAGGCTGTCCAGGTATATGAGACGGAGCTCGGCAAAATAGGTATAGCGATTAGCCTTGATGCGTTTAGTCCCGCTTACCTGCGCAGGCTGGACGAGCTGGGAGCGGTTATCGTGCTGCAGAATGATGCCAACGATCAGCCCTGGGCCGCGCCTTCAAAAACCTGTGCCTGGCAGCCGCAGGAGTGGCTCAACTCGGTACTTGGCAGTGTGCAGGACGAATATCACCACCTGCGTTATAACGTTTGTAGTATGCAGGTAGGAAATTTCTTTGATGTCACCTTTGATGGTCAGTCCACCATTACTATGAAAAGCGCCCTTGAGCCTCATCCCTGCCGCAACTTTGTGGGCAATGATGGTTTTGTGCATACGCTGACGGGTAAGCCTCTCAAAGGAGAAATACTGGCCATCTCCCCCTGGGTTATCGATGACCCTGCCGCAACGACACCCGGCCTGGCGCTGGAGGAGCGCCGTAAGTTCCTGGCGGACGTGGCCCGTCAGCTCGCTCCGGGTGGCGCGCGCGCCAATCAATATTATGAGGGCGCGATCTGGGCCGATGTAGAAGTTCCGCTGCCATGAAAAATGGCCGACAATTCACATCCTCTTGCGTTTTCTTGCTGAAGCGGTAGAATCAGATTGGTTCCACCTGTTGATGGTACAGTCGGGAATCATGCAGGATTGGTTGATTATCCCCTATCCCGGACATGCATTCCACCTAGCCAGCCCCAAGAAAGGTATACATAAACCGAATGACCATTGTTACTCGACCACGCACAATTGGTGAGTTGCGTGAAAGTGGATATAGGTTGCTCTCTGATTAAGGAAGAGTTGCGGAAAAATCTCATTCAAAAGATTCGTAGAGGGGAGGAGTTGTTCCCAGGAATAATTGGCTACGAAGAGACCGTCATACCTCAGATAGAAAACGCCATCCTCTCTGGCCAGGATATTATTTTTCTTGGCGAACGAGGTCAGGCGAAGACACGTATGGCCCGCAGTCTGGTAAACCTGTTGGATGAAGTGATCCCGGTTATCGAGGGGTGTGAGATCAATGATAACCCTTATGAGCCGATCTGCAAGGCATGTCGCGCTAAAGTTGATGAACAGGGCGATGATGTAGAGATCGCCTGGTTGGCGCGCGATAAACGCTATGGTGAGAAGCTGGCAACGCCCGATATCACCATCTCCGACCTGGTGGGTGAGGTAGATCCCGTACGCGTAGCCGAGGGCCGCTATCTATCGGATGAGCTTACCATCCACTATGGGATGATTCCTCGCACCAATCGCGGAATTTTCTGTATCAATGAGCTGCCCGACCTGGCTGAGCGCATCCAGGTGGGCCTGTTAAATATCATGGAGGAGCGCGATGTGCAGATCCGTGGCTATAAAATTCGCCTGCCACTGGACGTGTATGTCGTCGCCAGCGCCAACCCGGAAGACTACACCAACCGCGGGCGTATTATTACTCCCCTCAAAGACCGGGTCGGCTCGGAAATTCGCACGCACTATCCCCTCAGCCTTGAGCACGAGATCCAGATCATGGAATCCGAAAGTAATCACTTTATTACCGAGGGCCTGGACATCATTTTCCCGCAATTTATGAAAGAGGTGATTGCCGAGATTACCCAGCTGGCGCGGCGCAGCAATGATATCAGCCAGCGCTCAGGCGTGAGTGTGCGCGTCTCCGTCTCAAACTTCGAGAATGTGCTCAGCAGCGCCAGCCGGCGAGCTTTGCGTTTGAAGGAGCGCAATATCGCCCCGCGCATCAGCGATCTTGCGGCCATTATTGCCTCAACGGCGGGCAAGATTGAGCTTGATACTGTGGGCGAAGTCAAGGAAGAGCGCGTCATCCAGAAATTGATCAATGCAGCGGTGCTCAATGTCTTTGGCGAGTACTTTGAGCAGCGCGACTTTGAACAACTTGTGGCTGGCTTCGAGCGCGGCCTGAGTGTGCATGTCGGTGATGATATGCCGTCCATGGAATACGTCAATCAGCTCTCTAAAGTGGGTGGATTAAGTAAGGCTATCGATAAATTAAATGGACGTGGCAGCCCTGCGAGTATCGCCTCGAGCGTCGAATTTATCCTTGAAGGCCTCCATTTGAACCGCCGTCTTAATAAGGATGAAGTCAGTGGTAAGGTACGCTACCGCCGTTAGGCAAGCAATAAAGGGACACCACCATGTTCGAGCGCTTTTTTAAGAATCGCTATGGATATTCGCGCTGGGACGGTTCACAGCGCATTGAAGGACTCGATGCTGATGACATTTTAAAGGCCCTTTCAGATGATTATATGGAGAATGGCAACCTGCAGCAGGCTCTCAAACGCCTGATGCAGGAGGGCATTTGCAATGAAGATGGAAAGCAGACGATGGGCCTGCGCGAACTGATGGAGCGTATGCGCAACCAGCGCAACCAGCAGCTCAACCGCTATAACATGGCCTCCGGTGTCATGGATGACCTGCGCGAAAAGCTTGAAGAGATCAAGCAGCTGGAGCGCGAAGGCATTCAGGACGCCTGGATGGCAATAGATGATCAACCACAATAACGAGCAGGACCAACAACCCCAGGCTGGACAGCAAGATCAGGAGGGCCAGCAACAAACCTATAAAGTCAAAACCAGGATGGACAAGAAGGCCAGTCCGGCACTGGGGAGGATGACGATCTCACCCCCGAGCAGAAGCGCAAGATGCTGGAGATGATTGCCAGGCGCAAGCAAGACTATCTGGATAAGCTGCCAGGGGATGTGCCGGGTCAGATCAAAGGACTCTCCGAGTATGACTTCATGGATGACGAGGCGCGTGATAAATTCAAAGAACTGATGGATGGCCTGCAGCAGCAGATGATGCAGCAGTTCTTCCAGGGGATGCAGCAATCGCTGCAGAACATGACCCCTGAAGATATCGCCAGAATGCGCGAAATGATTCGTGACCTCAATAAGATGCTGCGTGAGCGACAGGAGGGCAAAGAGCCGGATTTCGACTCCTTTATGCAGAAGCACGGCGAGTATTTCCCGGGAGTGAATTCGCTGGATGACCTGATCGAGCAGATGCAGATGCAGATGGCTGCCATGCAGGGCATCATGGATAACCTTTCGCCAGATCAACGCGAAGAGCTGCAAAATCTCATGGAGCAGCTGATGGGTGATGATCGCATTCGTGTGGATTTGATGGAACTGGCGCAGAACCTGGAGGCCGTGGCCCCAATGGAGCGGATGCGCACGCGCTTCAACTTCCGGGGCAACGAATCCCTGCCCTTCAACGAGGCCATGCGCATGATGAGCCGCCTGCAGCAGATGGAAGGGCTGGAAGACCAGTTCAATGAAGCTCGTCGCATGGATAACCTGGAGGCCATCGATAGCGAAAAGGTCAAAGAACTGCTGGGTGACGAAGAGTATCAGTCGGTTGAGCAATTGAAAGAGCTGATGAAGATGCTTGAAGAGGCGGGCTATATCCAGAAAAAAGGTAATCGCTGGGAATTGACCGCGCGCGGCATTCGCAAAATCGGCCAGAAGGCCCTGCAGGACATCTTCAATAAGCTCAAACGTGATGGCTTCGGCCGTCACGTCAGCCCTTTCCGCGGCGTTGGTGGGGAGCGTACTGATGAGAGCAAGGCCTATCAATTCGGCGACCCCTTCCTGCTGGACCTGGAAAAAACGCTGATGAATGCCGTGCACAGGCGTGGGACAGGTACGCCTGTTGGGCTAGAAAAAGAAGATTTCGAGGTCTATCGCACCGAATTTACCACGCAATCCTCGACTGTGCTCATGATCGATATGAGTCTGAGCATGGTCTACAATGGCTGTCAACCCGCGGCAAAGAAAGTCGCTGTCGCTCTGGAAAGCCTGATCCGCTCGCAGTTTCCGCGTGATAACCTCTATATCGTCGGTTTTTCGCGCATTGCCCAGGAATTTAAACCGAATGAATTGATCGAGATGAGCCGCTAGACAATAGCAGGGCACAAATATGGCGCATGGATTGATGCTATCGCGCCAGCTGCTGGCCCGGCATCGCGGTGCGAACAAGCAGATCATCATGATTACCGATGGCGGCCCTACCGTCTGGTATGAGGATGGCGAATGGCTCTTCAACTGGCCCTATAATCACCTGGCAGAGCAACAGACGCTGCTGGAGGTACAGCGCTGCACCCGTGAAGGCATCACCATCAATACCTTCATGCTAGAGGATGATAACTGGATGATCGCCTTTGTCAATCAGATGTCACAGATCAACCATGGGCGTACCTTCTATGCTGATAAAAACAATCTCGGTGAATACCTGCTGGTTGATTATCTGAATAGCAAGCGGAAGTTCGTCTCTTAACCGAAAAACTCCCATCCTACATGTTGGGAGTTTTTTTATGCTCTCTTTTATCGCCTGATGGACGGTTACTCGATGGACATGGTTCTCTGGGTACCTTTGTCCAGGGCCTGCATAGGCTTGCCCTCGAGTATAGGCAGGGGGCACGGCCTTTGAGCAGTTCCTGCGCTATCGGCAGGAACTGCTCGCTGTGGAACAGCCGCATCAATCTCACCGCCATCAGCGACCCTGAGGAGGTCCTGCTCAAACACTTTCTCGATTCTCTGTCTGTACTACGGGCGTATGATGATGTATCTCCTGCCAGCCTGCTGGATATTGGCTCCGGCGCGGGTTTCCCCGGCCTCCCCCTTAAGCTTGCTCGCCCCCACTGGAGGGTCGTGCTGTTGGAGGCAACCGCTAAAAAAGTCACTTTTTTAAGGCATAGCATCGCGACCTTGCAGCTGGAGGATGCGTTTGCCGTGCATGGACGCGCGGAAGAGCTGGCCCGGCGGCAGGACTATCGCCTGCAATTCGATGTGGTAACGGCGCGCGCGGTCGCCTCAATACCACGGCTTTTAGAATATGCAGCGCCCTTTTGCCGCGTAGGCGGCCAGATCGTCCTGTTGAAAAAAGGCGACCTGGCGCAAGAAGTAAGCGCGGGCAAGAGAGCCGCCCGGGCAGTGGGTGCCACATTCAAGGCCGCTGTGGAGGTGACCCTGCCAGGCCTGAACGATGATGGGCGGCGCCTGCTGGTCTGGGAGCAGCGAACGCCATGCCCCGCCGAATTTCCGCGCGCGGGGGCGGCCATTGCGAAGAGACCATTGGGCGCGAGCTAGCTCGCTAATGCCCCTGTTCTACAGCTGCAAGGACGCTGCAAGCAAATATCAAGCAAGCGCCAGGATTTTTACCTCATGGCGTTGCGTGGATAGCGCGCATCGTGTTCCGGGGCCTGCAGGAGGTTCTTGACCTGAATGGTCTTGCCTCTCTGCGGGCTGACCGAGATCATCGCGATGGGCGTTTCTATAAGTTCCTCGATGCGCTTTAAATACTTCTTCGCCGCCGGCGGCAACTCGTCGTAGGAGTCAATGCACGTGGTATCGCACTGCCAGCCTGCCACTTCTTCGTAGATGGGCTCACAGGCGGCCAGGTCGTTCATACTGGCCGGCAGGCTGTGGATCGTTTTCCCGTGCAGCTGGTAGGCGGTACAGATTTTGATGGTGGGGAAGACGTCAAGCACGTCCAGCTTGGTGATGACCGCGGCATCCAGACCATTCAACTGCGCCACAAAGCGGCCCGCGACCGCGTCGAACCAGCCACAGCGCCGCTCTCTGCCCGTGTTCGTGCCATATTCATGGCCGCGATCGCGCAGGAGGCGCCCCGTTGCATCAAATAGCTCGGTAGGCATGGGTCCGCTGCCGACACGAGTAATGTAGGCTTTGAAGACGCCGATCACGCGGTCGATTGAGTGCGGGGGGAGCCCGGCGCCACCGGCGGCGTTTGACGACATCGTTGAGGATGATGTGACGTAGGGATAGGTGCCAAAGTCGATGTCGAGCAGTGCCCCCTGCGCGCCCTCCAGCAGGATCAGCTGGCGCTCAAATAATGCCTCGTGAAGCATGGCCTGTGTATCTATGATATACGGGCGCAGCTGCAGTCCATAGCCGAAATATTCGCCGTGAATCTCCTCGAGCGAGAGCGCGGGCTGGCCGTAGATCTGCGTGATCATGCGGTTCTTCTGCTGCAAGATGGTTGAGAGCTTGGCGCGAAAGGTGTCAACATCGAGCAGGTCGGCCATGCGAATGCCCGTTCGCGCGTGTTTATCCACATAGGCCGGCCCGATGCCGCGCTGGGTGCTGTCGATCTTGTCTGCCCCGCGCGCCTGCTCCTCGAGGCGATCCAGGACAAAATGATAGGGCATAACGACATGCGCTCGTTCGCTGATGCAGAGCTGAGAAACATCTACACCCAGCCGCCGCAGCTCATCCAGTTCCGCAATAAGTCCCTTGGGGTCCACAACAACGCCATTGCCGATAATACAGGTGGTGTTGGGGTAAAGTATGCCCGATGGTACAAGCCGAAAGACAAATTCTCTTTCTTCATGCACAACCCGGTGACCTGCGTTGCTGCCTCCCTGGTAGCGCACCACGTACTCGGCATGCATCGCCAGCTCATCGACTATCTTGCCCTTGCCCTCGTCTCCCCATTGTGCCCCAATAACTGCAACGACCGCCATAAAAATTATCCCTTCTCAGCTATTCTTTATTGCCACTGCTACGATACCCCAGATATTTAACCACTGTCAAGGCTAGAAATATATAGTTCAGACGTCTCTGTTACTCAGGGCAAACTCCACTGTTGCCATAACTCACTGCGCTCCCTGCACCCTCGCTTTGTAAATGAACAGAAAGCATCAGTGCTGCTGGATATAATCCAGCAACAACTGGTCCGTGATCTCTTCGATAGGGGCCCGATCATCAGTGAAGACGATACCCCCGTTGGCATGCGCCGCGCTAACGACCGGTAGGACCTCACTGGCAATCTGGGACATCACGCTGTCAGGGGCGGCCCGCGCCAGGTTATGCTGGAATGTACTGATGGAGGTGCGCTGCACCGTCGCCATAATCTCCGTGTTAAAGGTCCCCGGAACGTTAAAGGTATAGACGTCGGCGAATTCCTGGCTCATCGTGTTCACAAAGGCCTGAACCAGCCTGAAGTCACTGTTGCTGTGCGCGGTATTGAGTACGACCACGCCGTCAGGCGACAGGTGCTGATGAATTTTTTGAAAGAACTCGCGTGTCGTCAATTGAAAAGGAATATACGGCTGCTGGAAGGCGTCGATGGCGATAAGATCATAGCTGCTTGAAGTTGTATCGATAAAGGTCCGCCCGTCCTGCTCGTAAACATGCAGGTTGGGCTCATTCATGCCAAAATACCTGCGACCCACATTGACAATCGCAGGGTCAATCTCGACACCGTCTATGGGCACCGGCCCGTAGACCTGAGTGAATTGATGGGCGATAGTACCGGCCGCCAGGCCGATGATGCCGACGCGATGCAGTTTATCAGGCGTAAAGCCCTGATTAAAATATGGCGCAGCCAGAAAATAATCCCAGTACCAGCCGGTTAAAACCCTGCTGGGATCGGGGTAGTAGACGGAATGGATGGCCTGCCCTTCGTTGAGGATGAGCTCGCGCGAGCCGTCGGGCTGCTGGGTAACTTGAATGTAGTTGTACAGCGATTCCTGATCGTAGATCAAGCCGGGGATGTCTTTCAGCGGGCCCAGAGGCACGACCAGCGCAAGCAGTAGCAGCGCAAATACGGGCCGCCAGCGTAGCCGCAGGCCCCACAGCGAAGCCGCGAAAAGCAGGGCGCCGAAAATGAGCAGGCTGCGCCTGACCCCAAAGGTTGGGATGAGCCACAGCACTGGTAAGAAAGCGCCCAGGATACTGCCAGTGGTTGAAATGGCATAGAGCGAACCACTGGCGCGCCCGCTCTGGCTTATCTCTTTTGTCGCCAGGCGCACGGCGAAGGGCGAAACGAGACCGAGCAGAGTGACCGGCAGCGCAAAAAGGAGGATTGTGCCGAGCAGTGAGCTGAGAAAAATGCTCACCGAGACCTGTGACATAGCGCTGATCGACCAGGCAAGAATTGGCTGACTGACAAAAGGCAGGATGGAGATTGAGAGGGCCGCCAGCCCCGTTATACTACAAAGAAGCTGTTGCGAGGGGTAACGGTCGGCCAGGCGACCTCCCAGGAAGTATCCCACGGTCAGGTAGACCAGAATGAGTCCAATCAGAGCGGCCCAGATATAGAGCGATGTACCAAAGTAAGCCCCCAGCAGGCGCGATGCGCACATTTCAAGGGCGAGACTGGTCATGCCGCTGACAAAGACCAGGATGATAAGAAGGTACCTCAAGCTTGCTCCAGACTACGCTTGCTGAAACTGGAAGCGGCCAATCATGGTTGAATAATACTGGTTGTTTACCTGATCAAACACACTATCGGCTGCCTGCAACTCAATTACATAGTTCTTGCCAAGGTGGACGGTCGCGAATACCTCGACGCGCTCCCTTTGCGTATTTGGCTGGTAGTATGCTACGCCATATGTCCAGGTTTCGCCTCCGATCGTGGTTACCGCGGTCGAGGCGGGCGGTGTATAGCCTGGTTGATTGGCAAATCCGCTCTGCAGGTCGTTAACGACGAGCTGGTTGGCGTTTGTGCCTGCCTGAGTGACGGGTACCTTGAATGCGGCATATTCATCCTGCTGGGCCGGGTTGAGAAACATCACACCCGTTTGATCGCTCGTCAGACTCTGATTCCAGCCGTTGGGATACTCTACGATAAAGCCTTTCGTGGTACATGCTGTCGTGCACCAGCTGAAGTTCGGGTCGGCTGCGGGCGTGGGCGTAACCGTGGGAGATGGGATAGGTGTGGCCGTGGAACTGGGGGTCGGCGCCAGCGTTGGCGCAGCGGTCGGCGTAGCCGCGACCTGAGGTGAACTGTGACCGCGCGCGAGATAGAAGGCGCCAAAGGCAAAAACGCTGGTGAGTACAATTGCCAGCACAATGCTGGCGATGAGCAGGCCTGTACGGGGCTTTCGCCCTGGCGGTGGCGGCGTATATTGGGGCTGAACCCCGTAACCCGCATAGCTCTGGCCGCCCGGGTATTGAGGCGCCTGGGGATAGCTATGCTGCGTATAAGCGCCTGCCTGAAATGGCTGCATCTGCGGCCCGTATTGACCGCTTGCCGGGTATGGCCCCTGCTGGGGTGGTGGCAGGAACGACGCCGGGTTATAGCCCGGCGGCAGGCCCTGAGCATTATTGGTCGGATGAAGTAAGATCGCCTCGGTGGCATCCTGGTAGAATTCGCCAGGCTGCTGACCGCCTGGCCGCGAGGCCGAGGCATTGGGATCAAGCGCGGCGCCCGGCGGCGGCCCCTGCTGCGGCAATATGTTGGTATTGTAAACGGTAGGAGTTGGCGCGGCAGGCCTGCCATTGTTGTAGCCCAGGGGGGCCGAGGGTACGGGCGGAAGTTTCAGTTGCCCACTGCGCGGTGGAGGTGGTGTGTATACCATTTCGGTTCCTGTCCCGCCGGTGTGATGTGAGCACCACATTGCCCGCAGAACGCTTCGTCCTGGCCTACCTCGTGACCACACTGGGGACATCTCATTGCATCGTCCTTTAACTGAGAACTAGTTCCGCTGATATAGCGTTCATTATAGCGTATTTGCCTGCGAATGACTAGCCTTTAACCAAATTGGGGAGTGGCGCCGTGCGCGCGCGTAGCGTACTAGGATTCCTGGAATGCCACGGGCAGCATGCGCAGGCCCAGCTGTGCGTCGTGCTGGTACGCGACCAGTTCCAGCTGCCTCTGCGCCTGGTTTTGCCTGAACGGCCCGCTGATGATGAACCAGATCCATGGTATCTGCTGCTCAACATTTACCCGCTGCATATTAGCGCGATCAGTACTGCTGGCTCTGCGCGAACCTGTGGGATGGCTGTGGTAGACCCCTATTATCTCGCCCGCATGCTCAAGTTCGGCCTGCAGCAGGTCCTCGGGGGCAAATTGAAGTAGACCGGCGAGTTGTATATATTGCGCAGGGGCAGTACAGCTGTGACATGCCAGCAGCCGGCGTTATCTGCCTGTCCTAGGAGCAGGCCGCATGCTTCGATAGTATGGCGCTGCCATACATCCCTGGTCAGAGCTCGCTGCGCCTGCCTGGCGATTGTGACGAGTCCCGCTCCTGGCGGGATGGAATGCTCTGACATATCTACGCCTGTTTCTCGGCAAGCGCTGAAAGCGCCTGGGCTCGATCTCTGCTGCGCATGAGCAGGTTCGCGACCAGTCCGGTCCAGCCGGTTTGATAATTCGCCCCCAGCCCAGCGCCATTGTCGCCGTGGAAATATTCGTAGAACAGGATCAGGTCACGCCAGTGGGGATCATGCTGAAATTTCTCTACGCTTCCGTGGACCGCTCTACGCCCATGCTCGTCGCGCAGAAAAATACTGCTCAGGCGACGCGCCAGCTCCTGCGCAACCTCCTCTAATGTCAGAAGCTGGCCGGAGCCCGTGGGAAAAGAGATTTTGAAAATTCTCCGTAATCGGCATGGAAGGCCAGCAGGGCCTCAATCACCAGGAAATTCAGCGGAAACCAGATGGGGCCACGCCAGTTCGAATTGCCTCCAAAGAGGGCGGATGTCAATTCAGCGGGTTCGTAATCCACCATGTGCCTGACGCCATTCACCTCTATCATATAGGGGTGTTCTTTATGATAGCGTGAGAGCGCGCGCAAGCCGTAGGCTGAGAGAAACTCTGACCCATCCAGCAGGTATGTGAGGATGCGCGGCAATTTGTCGCGATTGACGATGGCCAGCAGCAGGTGCTCATGCTGCTGGTCATCGTCTGTGTCTCCAGGTGCGATTGAATGTCTTCCCAGTTATTGATGAACCACTGCATGCGCTTCTGGAAACTTGGCAGCTGATTGATGAGCTGAGAGTCCAGGTTCGAAATGGCAAAGAGGGGGATCAGGCCTACCATTGAGCGCACGCGCAAGGGCAGGTGCGTGCTATCGTCATGGTGGAGACATCATAATAGAAACCGTCCTGTTCATCCCATAACTTGATACCGTTGCTGCCCTCGTTCATGGCGTGGGCGATGAAGACGAAATGTTCAAAAAATTTACTGGCGATATCCCCGTATGCCCGGTTCTCAACGGCGAGTTCCAGCGCAATCGTGAGCATATTCAGGCAGTACATCGCCATCCAGCTGGTTCCATCCGACTGCTCTACATGGCTGCCGTCGGGTAGTGGCGCATTGCGATCAAAGACCCCGATGTTATCCAGGCCCAGAAATCCGCCCTGGAAGACATTCTGGCCCTCGTAGTCCTTGCGATTGATCCACCAGGTGAAGTTCAGCAGGAGTTTTTGAAAGATTTTCTCCAGGAAGTCGCGGTCGCTCTTGCCCGTCGCTGCTTGCTCGATCTTATAGATGCGATAGGCCGCCCAGGCATGGACGGGAGGATTGACATCGCCGAAGGACCATTCATAAGCCGGTATCTGTCCATTGGGGTGCATATACCATTCGCGCAGGAAGAGGATCAATTGATCCTTGGCAAAGCCGGGATCGATGGCGGCGAAGGCCACGCAGTGGAATGCCAGGTCCCAGGAGGCATACCAGGGATACTCCCATTTATCCGGCAGCGAGACTACATCCGAATTGTAGAGGTGCGTCCATGTGGCATTGCGCCCGTAGAGGCGCTGCGGCGGCGGAGGCGGCTGGGTGGGATCGCCCTTCAGCCAGATCCTGACATCATAGAAATAGAACTGTTTGCTCCATAATATGCCAGCGTATGCCTGGCGCTGCACAAGCCTGGCATCAGCCGGGAGACTCGTGGGGATGATCGTGGCATAAAAATCATCCGCGTCGGCAATGCCTGTGTAAGCGTGCGCTCAAAATCGACATCGAAGGGCAGGCTGTCCGCCGGGCCCTGGTTACTGAGCCGCAGGCGTATGCTGCGCGACTCACCACCTGCCAGGCTAAGCTGGTAGTGGGCCGCGGCCTTCGTTCCCACCTGGGCGGGATTAATCGCTGCATGCTGGCCTTGCACAATATACTCATGGAAGGCGTCTTTGACATAGGGAGAGGCGTTGGGCACACTGTACAGGCGCTGTAGATTGCTTTCGTTCTCCGTAAACAGCAGCTCGCTTGCGCCCTCGCAATAGAGCCAGTAACTGCCAGGGTATGAGCCTGTCCCCTCATGGGAGTTATTGATATCGCTACTCGGCCTGGCCGCGATGACCTGGTGGGTGGGAAAGGCGAAGGCCGGCCGGTAAAGGCTCAGGAGAGGGCGCGAGGCCTGCGGCAGCCATGACCAGGTATTGCGAAACCACAGCGTCGGGAGGAGGAGCAGGGATGCTGTGGCGGGGCCGCGATTGCTGACGGTCAGGCGTATCACTATATCTTCTGGCGAGGCCTTGGCATATTCGACGCAGACATCGAAATAGCGATCCTCGTCAAAAATGCCTGTATCGACTAATTCATATTCGGGCTGGCTGCGGTCGCGGCGGCGATTCTCCGCCACAAGCTGCGTATAAGGAAAGGCGGCCTGGGGATACTTATAGAGGTATTTCATGTACGAGTGGGATGGGGTGTTGTCCAGGTAATAATAGTACTCCTTCACATCCTCACCGTGGTTGCCCTCGTCACCTGCCAGGCCGAAGAGCCGCTCCTTGAGGATTGGATCGCGCCCGTTCCAGAGGGCCAGGGCAAAACAGAGCTGCTGGTGACGGTCGCAGATCCCTGCCAGGCCGTCCTCCCCCCAGCGATAGGCTTTCGAGCGAGCCTGGTCGTGCGGCAGGTAGTCCCAGGCTGTGCCAGCGGGACTATAGTCTTCGCGCACCGTACCCCATGCTCGCTCGCTAATATACGGGCCCCACTTATTCCAGTATACGCTGCGCTCGTGGATCTGTTGCAGCTTTTCCCGCTCACTTGTCATCCGACCTCCCCACTTTTACCTGCCTGTAAAAAATCTGCGCCACTGAAGTTTCTCAGATCAGCTATATGTAATACGCGCAGATCGGGACGAAAGTCGGGCGGTTGTTCCGTGGCGGCATATTTGCCCTGCTCGACAAAGACGGTGATCATAAGCTGGGGCCATTTCGCCTTCACGTCTACGAGAATTTGCGGCTTGTCGTCGATTATCGCGTAGTGGTCGCCTGGATACTTGCGCATGACCTCCTCCATGTGCTCCTGTTTGTGATCGTACAGCAGGACACGTCCATCAACCGCCTCTGCCAGACTGCTGTTGAAAATCTTTTCCGCCTGGAAGAACAGATCGCCGTCCGAGACGATCACCGTCAGGCCCAGCGTCCCCAGGTATTGCAGTGTTTCGAGCGCGTGTGGATACAGCGCTTTATAGAAGGGGTAGTTATTAAAAATCGACGCGACGTGCGCAAACGTGAGCTCATCAAGTTCCGCGGGGGGCGTCTCTTGCCGCAGGCGCTGCAGGGAGCGGGGGATGTCTACCACGCCCTCCTCTTTACGCACCTCCTCGTAAATCTCCCAGAAACGCCTGGTCAGCTCTGGACCCAGCTCGACCTGCAGGTGGGCGTCAAAGTCCTCTTTCACACGGTCGTTGTCAATTAACGTGTTATCTACATCAATCAAAAAGACCAGCTTTGGCATTATTGTTCCTCATTTCTAAGCGTCGGAGATTTGCAAAGGAGGCAAACGCAATGAAATCCTGGTGGACACTTCTGCCACAAAGGCACCTTTGTAGCTAAATCATACGCCGCCTGTCAAGCGCAAGCTCGACGGCATGCTCTTTCTAACGTTGCTGAGATAGTTATGTAACAAAAGCGTCATGCCGGTGGGATGCTGTAGTAAGCGCTGGCCAGGTATGTTCAGATTGTTCACGGGTATGATAGAATAGATGTCGAACATCTCAGCTAGCAGGTGGTAAGTAGTTCCTCGCTATGAAAGTGTTATTTCGTAGTAAAGATTTTGTCAGTGTTGAAGGTTCAGGTTATGGCTTCAATAACCGCCGCCCGGCGGTTCAGGCCTGGCATTACCTGGGCCGCGTGCGGCATATAAAATGGCAAGGCTGGTTTGAATGTCGCTGGGAGGGCTCGGACCTGCTCTGGACCGTGCATGGTGATGAGCGGCTCTTTGGCCTGGCCGCCGCGTTGAAATCCAAAGGCTTCGCCGTTGAAGTCCAACCAGATGATGAAAATGAATAGTTCTGCAGTGGAAGATACAAGGCAACGCGTCGTTCTGCTCATGTCACCGGCCACCTATCGAGCGGGCGCCTTCCTGGGCGCCGCAAAACGCCTGGGTCTGGAGGTCGTGGTCGGCATCGACCTGCCCGAGACGCTCTCCGAATACTGGCATGTCCCGCTTGGCCTTGATTTTGCCGCGCCGGAGGCCTCCACGCGCACTCTTGTTGAGTACGCTCGGGGGCATCCCATCGACGCCATCCTCTCCGTCGATGACAGCGCGAGCGAGCTGGCCGCCCTGGCCAGTTCCGCCCTGGGCCTGGCGCACAACTCACCGCGAGCGGCGGAGGCGGCGCGCGACAAACTGCTGATGCGCAACCTGATGTCAAAGGGTGGGGCCCCCTGTCCCGTCTACCGCCCCTTCGCGCTCAGCACTGACCCCGGCGAGGTTGCTGCTCATGTGACCTATCCATGCGTGGTGAAGCCACTGCGTCTCTCCGGCAGCCGGGGCGTCATACGCGCCGATTCCCCCGCGGAATGCGTGCTGGCCTTTGAGCGTACCCGCCGCCTGCTCTTTGCCGAAGGCTTTACGGCTGATGACTCCCTGCTCGTGGAAGATTTTATTCCAGGCTGCGAGGTTGCCCTCGAAGGTATTCTCACCCACGGGCATTTAAAGGTTTTAGCCCTCTTTGATAAACCTGACCCCCTGGATGGCCCTTTTTTTGAGGAGACGATCTATACCACACCCTCGCGTCTGTCAGCTGCCGTCCAGGCGGACATCGCCCGCTGCGTCACCATCGCCGCCGCCTCTCTGGAGCTGCGCGAGGGGCCTGTGCATGCCGAGCTGCGCGTGAATGAACGCGGGCCGTGGATGCTGGAGCTCGCCGGGCGCTCCATCGGCGGCCTCTGCTCGACCACGCTGGAGTTTGGTTCCGGCATGTGCCTGGAAGAACTGATTTTGCGTCACGCCATTGGCCAGGAGATCGCGGCGCTGGAGAGGGAAGAGCGCGCCTCGGGCGTCATGATGATCCCCATCCCCACGGCGGGCATGCTCAAGGCGGTACATGGCATTGAGGAGGCTCGCGCCACGCCAAATATCAGCGGCGTTGAGATTACCGCCAGGCTCAACCATACGCTGGTGCCGCTGCCGGAAGGGGCCAGCTACCTGGGGTTTATCTTTGCGCGGGCTGATACTCCCGCTGTGGTGGAGGAGGCCATTCGCCAGGCGCATCGCTGCCTGCGCTTTGACATCAGGCGCGAAATACCCATGCTGCGCGCCGCGGTCCAGTCGGCATAAGATCTGACTTGTCGGTTTTGATGATGATGCGCCCTCCAAGTTCAGCGAGTGGGGTCCAACTGACCCCTGCTGGGCTCAGCTCAGCAGAACCAGGCCTCGGTCAGGCGCGGCGATGGTGGCAGCGCCCGCTGTGCCTCGTAATGCTCTCTGGCGCTATCCAGGCTCTCTCCAGACCCCCCGCGGGCGGCTCGCGCCAGCGCCTTGATGCGGAAGAAGGTTGTGAGCGGGTCCGCCTGCTCGTCGGCGGCCGCTGCCACGACGGCGAGTACCTGGGCGTGCAGCTCGTCCATGCGCGGGTCGGGATGCTGCCAACGATAGGTATAGGCGGTCGAGTCGAGCTCACCCAGCCAGCCCTCGCCTGTGGCCTGCTCGAGCAGGGCCGAGCCAGGGGGGATGAGCAGGCGTATCGAAAAGTGGACCGGGTCGATCTGCTCAAGCAGTGCGCGCTCCTCAAAAAAGGTGAGCAGCTGGATATAGCTGGCGAGGGTTTCCCAGGGGGAGAAAGGCAGCAGTGAGGGCCGCAGGGGAATGCCCACCTCCTCCATCAGGTCAAAGGCTGTGGCTATATCTCGACCTGTGTGACCCTTATCAAGGTGCCACAGCACGTTATCATTGAGAGATTCCACGGCTGAGACAATGAAGGCACATCCCAGGTCGCGCAGCTCCGGCAGCAGATGACGCTGTTTGAGGAGGTGCTCGATCTTGATCGTAGCGTCAAAAGAGACTGCGGGGAACTCATGATGCAGTGCGCGGCAGATGCGCATGGCATGTCCCGGACCGTTGAAGAAGTCGGGATCGCCAAAAGTGATATGACGGGCCCCCATGGCGACCTGTGCGCGTATATCGGCCATGACGATCTCGGCCGGGATGGCGAAGAAACGTCCACCGTAGACGGGTGTGATGGGGCAATGCAGGCAGGTATGCTTACAGCCGCGCGTGCTCTCGCTGTAGCCGGCAAGGTGCAGCGTCCCGTTCGTCTCCAGGCGAGCGTAGCGCTCAAGAGATGGCAGGTGCTCGCGCTCAGGTACGACAAAGGTGGTGCGCGCAAGCCATGCCTTACTGCTGCTTGAGCGAGTACTGACACCGGGGATGGCAATATTTGAACTCGCCGCGACGGCAGCGATCAGCTCGAGCAGGGGGCCCTCATATTCTCCCCCGATGGCGGAGTCGATGCTATCCTGCAGGAGGTAGTCGGCGTTGAGCAGGGCGTAGAGACCATAGAAACAGATATGCGCGCCCGGATTCAATCTGCGCGCGCGCTCCGCGACCTGCTGGCCTAAACGTAGCGCCGTGTGCATGGGGACGGAGATAGCGATAAAGCGCGCCCGCAGGATGGCCGTGTCGCTTAGCGCTTCGACAGAGGTATCGATGGGCATGGGGCTGTATCCCGCCTGCCGCAGCATAGCACAGAGCGAGGCCAGCTGAAAGGGTTGATGGCCAAGTTCATAACAGGAGACGAGCAGAATTTCTCCGGGGGCTCTCATTTCTTACGTGGCGCTCCGCCGCCGCCTTTGCTGCTCTGCCCTCCCCCTTTGGCGCCGGCGCCCACCGCTTCTGCGTCGTCTTCGCCTTCGGCAATCCAGCCTTCGGGCATCTTCGCATCCGCGCCGAAAAAGAACTCTTCCATTTGCTCGCGCAGGAGCTGGCGCGACTCGGGATCGGCCATATTCAGTCCGTAATGGTTGATGATCAATGTACTTTGCGCTGGCCACATATCCCAGGCCTGTTTAGAGATATGTTCATAGATGCGCTGACCCAGCTCGCCGGGAAAGGGGGGCTTATCCAGTCCGGGCAGCTCCCGTCCTAGTTTTACGCAGTGAACCATTCTTACCATGACAAATCTCCTTATTGGAGCTACAATGTGCTACATACAGATACTACAAGATGTGGAGGTGCATGTCAAATTGGTGCGCGTGCTTTTTTTGGGTATGCAGGGCAATTTTTCTACCCCTTGCCTGCGGGCATTACTGGATAACCAGGTTGAGGTCTGCGCCGTCGTCATTCCTGCGCCCGCGGGTTCGTTACCCGGGTCGTCGGCCATTGTACGCAAGCAGCAGCCCGCGCGCCTGCGGCCGCCACTGCCGCTGCTCACCTCCTCGCAGCGCGCAACAATCGTAGATCTCGCCTGGCAGCGACGGCTGCCGCTGTGGGAGGTGAGCAGCCTGTCAGAGCGGGAGACCGTGAGCACGCTTGCGGCCTATCGACCTGATGCTATCTGCGTCGCCTGTTTCTCCCTGCTCATTCCGCGTGTGATCCTGGATATTCCGCCTCTAGGTTGTCTGAATGTGCACCCGTCCCTGCTGCCGGCCCTGCGCGGGCCTGAGCCACTCTTCTGGGTCTATCGCCTGGGCCTGTCTCAGAGCGGCGTCTCCGTCCATGCAATGGATGAAGGTATGGATACAGGCGATATCCTGGCCCAGGAGCGCGTGGAGGTCCCTGGCGGCAGCAGCTATGCGCAGCTGGAGGAGCGCTGTGCCCGGCTGGGCGGCGAACTACTGGTACAGGCTGTGCGAACGCTGAGTACGGGCAGTAGCGTGCGCAGGCCACAGTCCGAGGAGCAGAGCAGCTATCAATCATTTCCCGGCGCGCGCGATTTGCTTGTGCCGGCGGCCGACTGGAGCGCCGCGCGGATCTACAATTTTGTGTGTGGAGTGGCGAGCTGGGCGGGGGGAGTCCTGCTCGAGGTGGAGCCCGGCCGCCAGCGGCTGCGCGCGCTGCAAGCTATTTCGTATAGTCCTGAAAATACGCAGTGCCACGCTGGTGAGATAATCGAGCGAGCGGACACAACCCTGTCGATCCAGTGTAAAAGTGGCTGGGTCAAGGTCGCGGCTCCCTAGTGGCTTCCCTTGCCCGCCGATGGTGCCGGCCGCCAGGAGGTGGTCTGGTTATCATGATACCGTATGTTGCCAAAATACATACTCGACGCGAGTAGTGCACTATGATATCATTCCACCCATGAGATTGTAGCGAGAAGAATAGGATCAAGGTGTGTATCTCAAGCGTCTGGAAATGCTGGGCTTTAAGAGCTTTGCTACACGCACGGATTTAGAGTTTAGTTCAGGTATCACGGCTGTCGTAGGGCCGAATGGGGCTGGAAAATCGAATGTGGCCGATGCCATGCGCTGGGTGCTGGGAGAGCAGAGTATGCGTCAGTTGCGGGGGAAGAGGAGCGATGATATCATCTTTATTGGTGGTCATGGCAAGGCCGCCCTGGGTATGGCCGAAGTCTCGCTCACGCTCGATAACAGCAGCGGTTGGGTCCCCTCAGACTATAGCGAAATCACCGTGACACGCCGCAGCTACCGTTCGGGTGAGAATGAGTACCTAATCAACAAGCAGAAAGTTCGCCTGAAAGATGTGATTTTGCTCCTGGCGCAGGCGCGCATCGGGCATGACTCATATACCGTGGTTGGCCAGGGCCTGATCGATGCCGCCCTCAGCCTGCGCGCGGAAGAGCGACGCGGCTTATTCGAGGATGCGGCGGGTATACGCCCATTCCAGGTTCAACGCGCGGATGCCGAGAACCGCCTGCGCCAGACGGAACAGAACCTGGAGCGCCTGCGCGATATTGTCGCTGAAATTGAGCCGCGTTTAGCCCCTCTGGCGGAGCAGGCGCGTCGTGCACTGGAGTACCAGCAGCTGAACAGCGAGTTACAGGAAGTGTTGCTGACATGGTATGCCCTGCAGTGGCGCCGCTTGCGGGCGGCAAAAGAGCAGGCAGAGGCGCTCGAACAGGCCCAGGCTTTGAAAGTTCGTCACCTGGAACAGGCCATCTCGTCTGCCGATGAGCGGGGGAACGCCCTGCGAGCCAGGCGGCAAAGCGCCCTTGAACATATCGCCGCGGCGCGTAAGGCCTGCGCTGAAGCGAGCGAAGTGGTACAGAAGCTCGCGCGCGACCTGGCGGTAGCTGAGGAACGCGTCCGCGGCCTAACGAGCCAGCGCGCTGAGCAGCAACAGGAAGAGCGCAGAGTGCGCGAGCGCCAGATTGCACTGCGGCAGCAAGCCATTGATCAGGAAGAGCAATGTGAGCTCGCCGATGAGGCGCTCGCAAGCGGTGCTGGCGCCCTGGCGACGCTGGAGGCGCAGGTCGCGCGCGTCCAGAAGGAGTATGAAGCGCAGGAGCGCCGCCTGCGGGGGGCTCAGCACGACCTTATCCAGGTTCAGGCTCGCCTGGGGGCCAGTCAGACGGACCTGGGCCGCCAGCAGAAACACCTGGGTGAACGCAATCGTAACCTGGCGTCGCGCCGCGAGAGTATGGCCCAGTCTCAGCAGTCCTTGCGCGCCCTGGAGGCGCGCCTGATTGGTGAGCACGAGCGCCTGGAGGCTGTCCACGTTGAGGAGCAGCAGGCGACGCAGCGCAAAGCGGCTATGGGGCGGGCCATTGCCGACGCCCAGCAGGAGATTGAACGCCTGCTGGCGCTGCTTGCGGAGGCTGAAAGGCAGCGCCGTACGGTTTCAGATCGTCTGAATATGCTCAAAACCTGGCGCCAGAATCTCAGCGGTTACAGCGATGGGGTGCGCGCGCTCCTGCGCGCCCCGGCGGGCAAGATACCCGGACTTGTGGGCCCAGTTCCACAGCTAGGGGTAGCGACGGCCGGGTTGGAGGCGGCCCTGGAAGCCGCCCTGGGACCGTATTTACAGGCTGTTGTTGTCGAGACTGCCGCAGATGCCCATGCCTGCCTGAGCTACCTGCAGGCAGCCGCGGCGGGCAAAGCGATGCTTGTGTGGCTGGATGCGGGGGGAGCGGAGCGCGCGTACGAGGAGACGCTGCAGCGCCTCCTGGCGCAGAAGCCGGGATTAAAGGAGCGTGTGCCGGGTTTCGCCTGGCGCTTCATCGAATGCGAGCCGCGCTTTGTTGCGCTCTTCCGCCGCCTCCTGCGGGGAGTTGTCGTTGTCGAGGACGTGGAAGCTGCGCGAGAACTCCTGGCCTGTCTGGGGCCCCTCAGCCTCTCTTCCGCCAGCGACATGTCCTTTGAGGTGGTGGTGACCACGCAGGGCGAAGCGCTGCATATCGCGGGCTGGCTGGTGGGCGGCAGCGGCAAAGAGGATAGGTCACAGGGCCTGCTGGCATACGAACGAGAGCTGCATGAATTGCCGCAACAATTACAGCAGCATAGCGCGCTGCTGCAGCAACTTAATGAGAGCATAAGCACCATCCAGCGCGAGCAGGAGGGACGGCGTGCGCAGCAGGCCTCTATCGACAGAGAGCTGCAGAAAATAGCCGCGCGCAGTCATGAGATTGCCAGAGGGGTGACGACCGCTCAACGCGAACAGGAGCGTTTGCAGGCGGAGCACCACCTGGCCGCCTCACTTGAGCAGCAACTGGCGGCCGAGATCGCCGGCCTTGAGCAAGAGATTCAGGCCGCCCAGCAGCGTGTGCGTGCGCATGAAAATTCTCAGCGCGCGCTGGCCGGCCAGGTTGAAGAACTCCAGGACGCCCTGGAGGAGCAGGCCCTGAACTATCGGCGTCAGCAGGATGAGCTGGGCCGGTCGCGCACGGCTCTGGCGGTGAAGCGCCAGGAGGCCAAAGCGCTTCATCACCAACTGGACACGCTGCACGGGCAGATTCAAGACCTGAAATTCCAGCTTGAGCAGCAGGTAGCGCGTATGCAGGAGGCTGAGCAGCGACAACAGGCTCTGCAGGCCACGCTTGCAGCGCAGCGTGCTGAGCTTGACAATGCGCGCGCAGATGCACGGCGGCGTGATGATGCCCTGCGCACCCTGGAGGAGCAGGCCACAGAGATTGATCACCAGGCAGCCGCGCTGGAGCAGGAGACTATCCAACTGCGCCATACCCTGGCGGAGTTAGAAGGCGCATATCGCCGCTGCCTGCTGGAGAGCCAGAAAGCCAGGGACGCTGTAGAAAGCCTGCTGGAACAATTACATGAAGAGATGGGCATGGACGATCCCGGGGACCTCAGCGCTTACGCGGAGAGGCTGGACGGTGATGGCGCCGCGCAGCTGACAGAGGAGGAGGAGTCTCAGCTACGCAGGCTCCGGCGGCGCGTAGATGGCCTGCGCGGCCACGTGAGGGCGCTCGGAGGATGTGATCCTGCCGCTCTCCAGCAATATGAGGAATTGCGCACGCGCTTCGATTTTCTCTCGTCACAGATTGCGGATATGGATCAGGCCTCGCTGCACCTGCGCTCGATCATCGCACAGCTGGATGGAAATATGGCCCGTCAATTTGAGATCACGTTTCAAGCTGTGAACGCCCGTTTCCGCGAGCACTTTACAACCCTCTTCAATGGAGGCAACGCACGCCTCGAATTAGTTTCTGCCCGCGGCGGGGAGGACGGGGATGCGCCATCTCTCCCCGCCGACATGCCTGGTGGGGTTGAGGTAATCGTGCAGCCGCCCGGTAAGAAGGTCCAGGACCTGGCGCTGCTCTCAGGGGGGGAGCGAGCGCTGATATCGGCGGCCCTGCTCTTCGCGTTACTGGAGATAAACCCTCCGCCTTTCTGCCTGCTGGATGAGGTGGATGCCGCGCTCGATGAATCAAACGTCACGCGCTTTTGCGATATCTTGAAACGCCTGGCGCAGCGCACGCAATTTATTGTTATCACGCACAACCGGGTCACAATGACCTCCGCCCAGATTATATACGGCGTGTCGATGGGCGGAGATAGCGTCTCGCGCCTGCTCTCAATAAAGCTTGAAGAGGCGCCCGTGGCGGGAGATCGCTAGATCGCCGTCAGCGGGTGGATGGGAGCGAGAGCTGGTGTTGCGCGAACTTTTTTGGAGGGCCTGCGGAGCTACATTGCCTGTACTTTATAATATGCTATACTAGAGATAAGGCTTCAAGGTTTTCATCTTTGCTTTCCCGCATATGGAGAAACACAACTAAATGTCACTCTCATGCGTATATAGTAGTAAGATGAGACCAGAACTTACCGTCCTAATATAGAGGAAAAAAAGCATGCAGCAACAAAACTCCGTTCGTCAGTCCAGTGGTACCAGGGCTGTAGCCGTTGACAATCGTTTGCTTCTTCTAAAATACCGCTTGCTTCAACTCCTGGCTTTGCTTATCGGAGGCGCGAGCGCGCTTGGCTTGCACTTCATTTTTGCGCGCTAGGCCATCCTGAGCTGTGCAAGATCATTAATAGATAGAGAGCAAGAAAGAAGACACCTGTATGTGGTGTCTTCTTTCTTGCTCTCATTCAACGGCCAGTCCCTGGCTGCGCCGTCGACACTAAAGCCGCTAAGCGTATCCTCTTCGTCCAGATAGATAGCGACCTGCCTTTTAAGCTCTAGGTGCAATGCGGCATTGATTTCAGCTGGCGGAGCTGCGAGGCGCGGGCAGCTGCATAGGAGCCTATGGCAATGCTGCAGTGAACATGCTATATTTAGCAACTATCGAAACAATTGCCCCCGCGTTTCCTCTACCCCTTTCCGCTTCTAAAGCCGCTTGACAGGCATTGTATGATTAGATTAGCTTTGGTACAGCGCTCATTCATGCGATAACTATGATTTTTTCGAGGTCAGGAAATGGAACAGAACACCACCCGCACCGATACCCTCTTTTGTCATGGTGATCTCTCTAAGATACCATGTTGAGTTTAAGAAATATTATATTTTAATATTGCATTAAAGCGTGTCCGATTCGAACGGACGGTTCGCTACCTCTCGGATATCTGGATCACTCGGCGCTTTGTACTTATTCCAGTTTCAGCAATTGACCAACTCTGCCAATGCTTTATATGCCTGTTTTTGATCTACTACGTGAGCCAACAACTGGCCCCGATGATGATCCTCCGGCAGAACCCAGTTCGATTTATTACGGCAGAGGGTTCTGTCTTGTACATAGCTACTGTCTTACATACCCACGCTGGTCTCCTCTCGTTTCTACGTTTGTTTGTTGTCTACGTTGTATTTTTCATGTATGTTATCCTTGTTAGGTACGGTTAGCTATCTCAGCCCCTAGTATCATTTTCAGGTTGACTCCGTCATGTCTAAAGTTGAGTGTGTACCTTCTCAAGAGAAAGAAAACACAGATACCATATCGAATTTTGTGTAACGACGTACAGCGAGAAGGAGCTAAAGCTAGTCCACACCTAGCTTGCGGGCTTTTCTGCTCTATGCCGTTACACAACAATCGGTATAGCATCAAAACACACACCGAGAAAGAAGTAGGCGATGTATGTAGTGATACGTCGGATCAAGCTACAACCTGGCTTAGTCGATGAGGTGGTACAGCATGTTGAAAACAGGTCGGTGCCAATCATCAGCAGTGTAACAGACAGGGAGGCGTAATATGGATGCAATATTAAAAGGAACAATCACTTCTCTCCCGCCATGGTTCCTCTCCGAGCATTTGTTACATGGCATCACTTTTCTTAGTCTCATCTTGGTGTTGTTGGGTTTTATCTATCTCTCCTATGATTTGCTCGGCAAGCCCCAGGGAATACTCAGCTGGTTACTCATCGTTATCACCCATCTTGCGGTAGGTATCTTGGTTTTGTCAGCATTTGCTCCGCTCATGCTCTTGTTGTTTCGACAAGCACTAAGGGCAACAAATACGCCGCCTACCCTTGTTGACCCGAGCGAGCAGATCGCTGATATTATCGTCTATACGCTCATGATCGCAATGCTCCAGGGAACGTTGATAGCTTTCCCTCCTCCTCGCAGGCCGGTCAAAAGGTTTGTATGGAGAGATGGACTCGTAGGGCTTCTATTTGCATTGCTCTTCTATAGTATTGATGAATACGGAATATTTCAGACTCCAATCAACAATGTGATGAGCCAAATTCCAGACTTGTTGCTATTTGTCTTGATAGGTGTTGCCGGTGCGGGTTTTGGCGCAGATACGGCCAGAGTATTCACTTTCTCAACCGCTCACGAGTAGCAGAAGAAGGGGGGGCAACAGATCATGTCCCTGAGATTATACAGAGGAAAGATGAACCTCTCCCTCCCCTCTTTTCTTTTGCAGATTTCATCAGTGGACTTCTATATTGGTATATTGTCGTAGGTCTGTCCACATCTCTGTGGGTAGTGTCAGTAGTTCTAGACCAACCTTGGTACGGCCCATTCGGACAACTTCCTTTCTATCTTGTCGATCTGTTCATTGGAGCAGCTCCAGCAGGTCTTGTTTGCGGCAGTTCGCAGTACATTACCGAGAAAGTACATCACTTGGGCGAAAAGCAACTGGGAGTTATAGGAGCTATCATTAGCTTACTTGGATTCATGCTTGGTCTTATTGAACCGCTGGTTCTATTTCTTACAAAACCTTGAACGCCGAGTGAGAATACAGGTGGGGTGACTCCAATAAGGAACAAATGGTCCACATGTTGGGCTCTCCGTCAATTTAAGTGTGCCTGCTTGCCTCACATCATATTCTTCGATCTCTTGAACCTGTGATGCAGTTGTGAGACTACAGCAGCTGTTTGTAATCGGTCTTATGAGGGACTTGGAGTATCTTCTCCTCAGATAACCAACACGCTCGTCCGAAGCAAGAAATGAGAAGGTCGTGATCGTCATGAAGCAGGGCCAAGTCAGGAATAAGTCTGCCACAACCATTGGTTTTTACTGCGCACTCATAGCATTTATGGCTGCCCTCGGATATGGTGTAGCACAGATACTGCAAATTCTTGGTTTTGTTGTATTTCCTTTGGACGCGATCCTTATCTTTGGATTTTCTCTGGGTATTGCAACACCATTTATGCTTTCGATCCTTGCGCTTCACTACACCGTTCCAAACGAAAAGAAAATCTGGACTCATGCAGCTCTTCTTTTTGCCATTATATATACGACCTATGTCACTTTGAACTATGTGGTTCAGTTAGGGACGGTGATCCCCATGACACTCAATGGTACTTCGGACGAAATTCGTGTTCTCATTCAAAGTCCGCACTCCCTCTTCTGGGATGTTGACGCACTGGGTTATATATTCTTGGGTATGACTACCCTATTTGCATTCCCAGTATTTGTCAAGCATGGCTTGCAAAGCTGGCTTAGGTGGTTCTTCCTGGCTAATGCCCTCTTTACTCCGGTGATAGCACTCATATATTTCTATCCACATTTTTCTGTTACTTTACTTCTTCTTGGTCTACCATGGCTTATAACTGCGCCAGGATCAATGCTCCTCTTAGCATTATTTTTTAGGAAATTAATATCCTGAAGCAAGTGGGCACACTTCGCATTTTTACAAATGGCTCTACAGGCCGTATAATAAGATTGGCTACTGCGCAAAGGTGCGTATAGTTAGCAATGATACCAAGTATGCCTCTATTTGGAGTGTTTATTGCATATGAGTTCACCACTGTCTCAATCAAATACACCTATTTCTGCCAGGCCTGCTCAAGACGTTGCGCCGCGCCGTTTGATAGTCACGGCAAGCGTGACTATTTTTGCCATTCGCGACTGGAGCCTGTGGGTCCTGTTGCGCGACGGACCGTGGGGGCCTCCCATGCGGCTTGTGCTCGGCACTGAAACGGTGACCGATGCCGTGGATCGCACGATAGAGGCTTTGCTGATGTGGTCCGAGAGGGCGTCGCTGGCACGCTTTAAAGCAGGGTGGCAGGAGCAACAGGTCTCGATCTGGGGAAGTAGCGAACAGGGGTCAGCCGTCTCACTTATTCATAGTGTGCTATTGAGGGCAAACCGCGATGAGCTGCGTCCAAAGCTGTTAAATCACGCGGTACCCAGCCTGCGCGTAGATTGGGCCCCGGTCTCTGAGATCGAGTCAAACCAGCGTGTACTTGATCCAGAGGTGTATCCTATCTTGACGACGACGCTACATACGTTACGCTCACAGGTGCAGCGCGATCCCGAAATCGTCCTGCGCTATCTCGCGGATATGGGCTTGTACCATGGCATGGAATGGTGGATGCAGGACGATGGCGACTCGCGGGCAGCAAAAGAGACGCGTCCCATGAGTATGCTGAAAGAGCCCGCCGCGGGCGATGGTACCCTGACTCTCGCCGAGGCCGCGCTGCTCTACCGCGCCTTTTTTCCCGTGGATGAACAGATAGACCTCTCAAATATGCGCCGGCGTTTCCTGTCAATGAACAGGCTGGAGCCGCTGGAGGAGGAGCGCCCGGTACGAGGCAGGGAGTTGGATTGGCGGCGTGTCAGCCGCGCCTATCGCTACCATCCGCCTGACGAGCAGGAGCGTGGTGGTTGATGCGTTCGTTGTGCGTAAGCAGCCCGGTCTATGTTCATGACCGCGCTAAAGGCTGTTGACATGAAAGGTCAGGGGAAGCGAGATGGCAAAAGTTACCACGGGTACAGGCGACACGGGCTACACCGGTTTAATAGGCGAGGAACGCGTTGCAAAATATGATCCGCGGCCCGATACCTTTGGGATCGTTGATGAAGCAACGTCGGCGCTGGGGTTGGCCCGTGCCATGATCCAGGATGTTAAGGTCAAAGGAATTATTTACCGCGTGCAAAATGAGCTCTATCTATTGATGGGTGAGCTGGCCACGACCGCGGAGAACTACGAAAAGATGGGACTGCGTATGACCGCCGAGCATGTTCGATGGCTAGAGCAGGTGGAGGAGTCGCTGAAGCAGGAGGTGGAGATACCCAACAAATTCATCATACCGGGTGATACCCCCGATGGGGCCGCGCTTGACCTGGCGCGCACAATAATTCGCAGGGCCGAGCGCATGTGTGTAAAATTATTGCATGACGGGGTGATCACCAATGGCGAAGTAGTGCGCTATTTAAATCGCCTGTCGGATCTTGTTTTTATACTTGCCCGCTACATCGAGGTGAAGTCATCCCTAGCCCAGCTGCCCGGGCGCAAGCGCCCGCGGAAGTAGCGTGTGCAGGGAAGCGCGCGCCTGCCGCCATCATAAGAGAAAATTTTCAGGCTCGGGCTTCTTGTTGGCACTGTCAGTTTTTGGCGCCTCGCGCTGCTCGCTGCTGGCGGGTTGAGCCGGAAGCGCCGGCAATTTTCCGCTGTACGACCAGAGGGTGGGGGTGACGCGCCGCGACGGCAGCGGCACCATCAGGTCCTGCAGCGGGGTTTTTGCTTCTAAGGCCAGCTTATCCGTGGAGGGTTCCAGCCCCAAGGCGCCGTCATTGTTCACAATCGTCGCCTGATCGGGCAGGTATGAAGGGGTGGGCGAAGCATAGAGAGGTCGCGTCCGTCGTTCGCTCCCGCTGGCAGGCACAGGGGTATGTTGCGGCGGGAGAATGAGCTGATTGCTGTTAGGTTGAGGGTACGCCTTCCCGGGAGGCTGCGGCTGTGGAGCCGGGCTGATGGCGGGCAGTTTGCCTGAGGTTATCATCTCTCGTACCGCTCGCGATCTATGTTGTGAGAAGTATTTACGGGCATCAAACTCTCCCTGCAGTAGCACATCTTCGCTACCGCGAATTGTCAGGCCCTCGTCGATGATACGTTTGATGGCCAGGCTATCGGGTTGTGTAGGACCAAGCGCGAGGTAACCAACGAGGCGATCATCGAGAATAGCCACCCGGCGATACTTTTTTTTACTGCCATGGGTAAGTATCCTCGCGCCAGGTAGAGCTTGCAAAGGGGTACCCGCGCTAAGCATATAAAAGGCCCCCAGGTGTGTGGCGTGCCAGGGCACGCCCATGGCATGAGCAGCCTGGGGCTGCTGAGCGGTCATCGCGGCCGCGGCTGCGCGCCCCTGCAGGACGGCATTATACCAGAGGGCATGGACCTCATATGAACCCGTCAGGGGATTTTTGCACGCCGCGGCGTCACCCGCGGCATAGATATCGCGCACATTGGTACGGAACTGCTCGTCGACAAGGATGCCCGCTGTATGTTTCATGGGCGTGCTGCAGTGTTCGGCCAGGGTGGTGACAGGCGTTGTCCCTGTGCAGCCCACTACCAGCTGGCAGGGCAGCATGCTGTGGCGGTTTGTAACCACGCCGGCTACCGAACCAACCCTTCCCAGGATGCCCACTAATTCGGTGTCCGTATAGACATTGGCGCCCGCCCTGCGTATGCTATCCAGGACCAGCGCCGAGGCCGGGGAATCAAGCACTTTGGACAGAAAGTTTTTGCTGCGGATCAACCAGTGGACCTCGATGCCATAGTGCAACAGGCCCATGACGCTCTCAATGGCGTGCGCGCCCCCGCCGACAACCACGGCCGAGCTTATCTCACTCAGGCGCCTGCGCAGGTTGAGATAATCCTGCAGGCTGTGCAGTGTGAGAACGCCGTCAAAGTCGCGCCCGGGTAGATCGATGGGAAAGCTGTTGGGAGCACTGCCGGTGGCGATGAGCAGGGAATCGTACCCAAAACCGTACCCACCCTGCAGGACAAGAAATTTCCCCTGCGCATTGATGCTCTCAACGCGGGCATTAATCACGTGAATGCGCTGCGCACGTTCGATGCCGGGGGGATATGCGAGGAGTTGTTCCTGCTCCAGCTTGCCAATGGCGAACTGCTTTAAGGCCGGGGTGTTGATGGTGGGATGGGATTGGTCGGTTACAATGACGATATGAACATCCGGGGCCAGGCGACGTGCCTCCATAGCTGTAGTAAGCCCCGCAATACCATTACCAATAATGACAATATCTGCACTTTCGGATCTAAATTCTCTCTGCATAGTTGATGTCGATCTAGTATACATTTTTCGTATAGGCCCCCATGCCCGGTGTGATAAGCGTGAGCTCCGTTACGGTGATGCAAGCTCCTGAAGTGTAGCGGTATCATCACATGCTGTACCGGAGATTGTACAACACTACCTGAACCTTTTTACATCTGCGCAGCTAATGTGGTAGGAAAGTACCACTTGCTGGTTAAGAATGGCGGAGCCGCTCGCATTTATGGGGCATAGCAGATGTGACGAATGGGCTACGTCCGACGGCTCGCTGTATCGCGAACCCCGCCGGAGCGTTCTAAAGTAGAAGGGCTTTGTCATAGAAGTGTTATGTAGTTCGGGAGAGTGGAAGATGGGCGCGAGTGATGATGACGCTATCGATTTGAACCGGCTCATGCCTGATCTCTGGCCGGATCTTGAGTATGGGCCGGAGGCAGGCGGCTCCGACGCGTGGCTGCAGCAGGCAGATCCACTTTTGCTACGCTTCCAGCCTGCCCGGCCAATCGAGGAACAGGACACGCTTATGACGCTGCCTCCAGTACAGGCAACCCCTCCTACCCTGATACTCCCTATCGCTGGCGGGCGCAAATGGCTGGTGATAGCAATTGGCGCCCTCATAGCGCTCATAGCGCTGTTTCTTGTGGCCGATACATGGCTCATTATCGCGCATTTTATACCTCCACGCTGACCGGGGCGCCCGCAAACTCTCCCAGTGGTTGTGAACTAGTTCATAGTCATATTACGCTCAAGATGGTATAACGTAATCGAGATAGAGCGCATGAGGGAGATTCTGGCTGCAGAAGACGTAGAATCACATGGATATTAATAGCTCACGAAAAAGATTTGGCGGTCTGAACGCAAGGAATTATGATATGAGAGCTGAGCAAATGGAGCCTCGACTGGTTAGCGAGGCCTGTAACGGTTCCGAAGCTGCCTTTGAATCTCTGGTGATAATCTACGAGCCGCGCGTCCGGCGTATGATCTATAATCTGACGCGAGATGTGCAATTGACGCAGGATCTCTGCCAGGAGGTCTTCCTGGCGGCCTACCGCGCCTTGCCGCGTATGCGGGGGAAAGAACTGCATTTTGCCCCCTGGCTGTATCGCATCGCTCTGAACCAGGTACGTAGTGAGTGGCGGCGTCGCAAGCACGTAACGCTGATCTCACTTGCGGCGGCGAGCGGCAATGGTGGAGACATATATAGCGAGCCTGTGGAAGAATGGCTGATCAGCGATGAAGTCTTTGAAGAGCGTGTACTTGAACGCGAACTTGTCATGCTCGTACTGGCGCGCCTGCCGTCAAATTCGGCTAAGTGCTTACTGCTGGACGCTGAAGGCTATAGCAACAATGAGATAGCCGAAACTATGCAGGACTCGCTTGCGGCCATACGCAGTCGGCTATCTCGTGCTCGTCAGTCTTTTCAGCAGCTCTATAACCGCCTTGAGCAGAGGTGAGGCTCTAGTTAAGAGTCTCCTGCGTTAACGGCGGCCAGCTCCATGGCGAGTAACTGCTGCTTGCGCAGCTCTCCCCAGCGGTACCCTCCCGCCTGGCCATTGTTGCGCACCACCCTGTGACAGGGGATGAAAACGGCCACCGGGTTGGTCGCGCAGGCCCTTGCGACAGCGCGTGCCGCGTTCGGCTGGCCGATGGCCTGGGCGACCTCGCGATATGAACGGGTCTGACCGGCTGGAATGCTGCGCAGGGTCTGCCACACTTTCCATTGAAAGGCCGATGCCTGTACATCGAGCGGCACGGGGAGCCGGGCCGGTTGACCCTGCAGCTGCTGCTGCAGGAGCGTTATCCACGCGCTGAGCCCTTCATCGTCGCGCTCAAGCTGTGCTGCGGGGTATTCGCGCGCCAGTTCACCTGCGAGGATTGCCTCGCAGTCGCCAAAGCGAACGGCGGCTATCCCACGCTCTGTTGCCGCCAGCAGTACAAACCCGGGAGAGGTCGCAGCAATTGCATAGCCGATGCGTGTCCCCTTGCCCCCCCGGCGGTAGGCCGTCGGTGTCATACCAAGCTGCTTTGGTGTACGTCCATAGACGCTGCTGCTGGACTGGTAGCCGGCGTCGTAGTAGGCGCTGGTTACCGCTTCTCCTTCCTGCAGGCGTGCCTTGAATTGTCCCAGGCGGCATGACTCTGCGTATTGACGAGGAGAGATGCCCTTGATGCGTTTGAACGTGCGTTGGAGGTGGTAGGGGCTCAGGTGAAAGCGCCTGCCCAGGTCGCTGAGGTGCGGGCCGCTGTCCAGGTGAGTTTCGATGTAGCGGCAGACCTCCTCAACCAGGGGGGCCTGCGCATCTGGCTGCTGCTCCCGCTGCGGATGGCAGCGCCGGCACGGTCGAAAGCCGGCGGCTTCAGCCTCCTGGGGAAGGCGAAAAAAGGTGACCTGCTCGCGGCGAGGCCGGCGAGCGGGACACGACGGACGGCAATAGATGCCTGTCGAGCCCACGGCAAACACAAAGCTTCCATCGGCTGCGCGCTGCCTCGTCATAACCACATGCCAGCACAGCTCCTGCTCGATTACCTCTTGCGCCTGTATCATTTTTGTGTCCTCTCTTCCTTAATACATTCCTCTTTTTTCTCTGTGATGGAGCAAGTATAGAACATAAGTTGAGGACATGCTATCGAAATCTTGCGCTGCAAAAAAGGCGCGTCGCAGTTTTGCTCACAGGCTAGACACTTCTGGCTCGCATTCTCGCCAGGTTCTCACGCTCGTGATGCCCGCCGCGCGCAAAATTGCCTCGGCCTGGGCATGATTGGCGGCGACCTCCCCGGGAAGATGTGCGTCCGAGCCGACGCTGACGGGGGTGTTATGCAGCGCGCAGGCTCTGGCGAGGCGGCGAACCAGGCCGGGATAGCGCTGGATATCGTGGCCGTTGATCTCGAGGGCGACATCCTGGGCCGCCGCCGTCGCTGCCAGCTGCTCAAGCTCCTGGTCAAACGTAGTCGGCAGGAATGGGTTCGTGGCGCGCATACGCACCGGGTGGCTCACCAGGCTAAAGTAGCCGCTCTCGACCGCTGTGCGCAGCAGTCTGAAGTAGCGCAGCCAGTATGCTTCGCCCTCTGCCCGCTGCCAGTTGGAGAACAGTTCGAATTGCAGTCCATCGACCTCGTGTACGGAGCCTATCAAGAAATCCCAGGTTTTTCCCTGCAAGAAAGCCTGGATCTCCTCATTTTTGGCGGGGATAAAATCGACCTCCAGCCCCAGGCGAATTGCCAGGGGTAGATCCAGGGCCGCGGCGCGTACTCCAGCGATATAGGTGGAGAGGGTGAGGGGAGGACCCTCCAGGGCCAGGTGGGCCAGGGTCTGACGCATCTCCTCTATCTGGAAGATATGTTCGGAGAGGCCAAGGACGCGCAGGCCTCTGGCCTGCGCTGACAGGGCCATTTCACGAGCCGAGCTGCGCGAGACGTGACTATGAAAATCGCTCAAGATTGTCATGCGCGCAAGTTCTCCTGCTGCAGCGCCGGCAAGGCCGGTGTGCAAGTCATGGTCTGACCACCGCGATCGCAAAACCATCGCTATAGTCTTCGTCCATCGCCAGGGCGAGCGATAGCAGGCGAGGCTCGTTCACCAAGCGCCGGTTATATTCAACAATACCGGCCGTGCCTTCGTCGCTGGAGGCGTGAAAACCTGCGCCGCCGCGAACGCAATTGTCGGCGATGATGATACTGCCGGGCCGGGTTAAGCGCAGGGCCCACTCAAGGTATTGTGGATAGGGAGGTTTGTCGGCGTCTATAAAAACGAGATCAAAGGGCGCCTCGCCGCTTAGCTGGGGCAGTAGCTCAAGTGCTTTTCCCTCGCGTATCTCTGTGCGATCGCCCACGCCGGCGTGGGCAAAAGCACTGGCGACCAGCCTGGCGTGCTGGGGATTTACCTCCAGCGTGATGAGGCGGCCGCCGGGTTTGAGCGCGCGCGCCAGCCAGATGCCGCTATAGCCTCCCAGCGCCCCAATTTCGAGGATCTTGTGAGCGTTACACATTGTTGCCAGCAGTTGCAGCAATTTACCCTGGATGGCTGAAATCTGGATCTGTGGCAGCCCTGCCTGCTGGGCCTGGCGCAGGGTGAAGCGGAGCCCCTCGTCCTCAGGCGCAAACATCGCGCTGATGGCCTCTTCGATCTCACGCCGTGTTCTGGCCTGTTGCCGTAAAGTTGTCAGTTCTTGAGCAGAGTCCGTCAAAATAGCTTTCCTTATCGAAGCGAAATATGCTTCAAATTATGCAATGCTTATAGAAGACAGGTGTATTATAACCTATGAGCAGGTCAAGCAACAATCAATTGAGCAAGCAGCATCAGGGCTTCTCAAAAGTTGTGGCCAGGAAGCAACCAAGCAATCGCCTCACGAGGGTGAGCCGAGAAACGGCGCAGTTGGCTCGCTACGTTAGAAACCTGATGGAAATCCATCAAGGAAAGCACAACAGTGTTCAGAACCGCCAACACGGCTGCCACTGGTTCGAGACGCACGCCACAGCGATCCTCTCCCAGTGTCACATCGCGACGCCAGTGGAGACAATTTTCCACCGCCCAATGAGCGCGAGTCAAGCCCAGAAGACGTTGAGGAGAGCACTGCTGCAAGGAAAGACTCGTCCAACCATAGATGACTTCGACCGTGTGTTTTCCTTTGCAGATGCGTTCCCGTTGTAAGCGGAACACCTGCCCAACATCCCCCCAGTCCCGATACAGAAAGTCATTGAGATCAGGACTGGTGATAATCGTGCGACGTTCTAAACGGCCATGACCTTTCTCGATTTGCGTGTAGGATTGCCACGTCCTCTTGTCTGCCTGCGGATCTTCAAAAAACAGTTCCAGGTCGGCGCGCGTGACCGGCGTATTGTCTTTCACGATCACAATCACCTCCCCTCCTGCCTGCTGGACAAGACGACCGAACTCGTGATAGCGGCTTCCCCGCATCTGCTGTCAGAATCCGCCCTTTGCACAATGCCTCGGTGAGCAACGGTTTGAGAGCACTCACTTCATTGCGTTTCTCCCCAATCGGACACTGATGCAAAACGATGCCGGTTTGCACCTCATACACATGCAGCAAATGCTGTTGCGGGTCTTCGCCTCCATATGCCTGCGATCCCGTGCCTTTGAGGGCTTTGCCATCAATCGCTAGATGCTCATGTGCGATCTTTCCACTGCCAGGGTCTTCCCCCTTTCGGCTTTCAGCGGCTTTGCGCACAAACCAAGCCGCAAGGTTGGCGTTGATCTCCTCACTTTCCAAACGAGCCAGGACATAACTATAGGTATTGGCGCAAGGCATCCGTTTCCAGGACAACTGGAGTTCATCGCGGAGCAACTCTTCTTGATGCCTGATCCATTCGCTGGCTCCCAGTAGGCTTCTCATTCCTGCCAGTTTCGCTAACACCAACACGACCAATACCCCTGCCAGATCATAGCGCTTCCCGCGCGCCGCCCGACCATCCACCAAGTGCTGACACATGCCATACAATGATTGCATCTGCTTTTGGCCTTGCTCCTGGGGTTCCTTGACTTCCGGAAGCAGTGTAGTATAGTCCATGACGGGTCTCTCCTGAATGAAACGTGTTTTGAGTGGTTTCATTCTACTGGATTGACTCTTCTTTTTCACTCCCCAGACTTTTGAGAAGCCCTGCAAGCAGCATCAGCAGAGCTGCTAGGAATATGCTCTTTCTCTCTGCGCGCAACTGTGCTAAGATAACAGTCGTCGCAGCTATTGCGGCCGCTTATCCTCTGAAGAGAATAGTCAGTTATGCCAACCCTTGAAGGCTCTGTTGAAAATATCGTCTTTCGCAATGAAGATAACCACTATACCGTTGCTCGTTTTCGGCCGAACGACAGTGGGCGGCTTTTTCGCGATGATCTGCTGACCATCGTTGGTCTGCTGCCGGGCATCAACGTTGGCGAGCTGCTTGCAGTCGAAGGTGAGTGGGAAAAGGACCCCAGGTATGGTCGCCAGCTGCACGTTACCAGCTTTACTCAGCGCTTACCCGCCTCCATCGAGGGCATTACCCGCTACCTCAGTTCTGGCCTGATCAAGGGCATAGGGCCCAAAAAAGCCAGGCTTATCGTTGATCACTTTGGCGAGCAGACGCTGGCCATTATTGAACAGCAACCTGAACGCCTGAGTGAGGTCAGGGGTATCAGCGCGAAGGATCGCGCGCAGATTATCAGGACATGGAACGAGCAGAGCGAGATCAAAGAATTACACCTCTTCTTACAGTCGCATGAAGTCTCCATGAGCATTGCCAATCGCATATATAAGCAGTATGGCAAGGATTTATCGCGATTATTCGTGGCAACCCCTATCAGTTGGCGGATGATGTGCATGGCATAGGTTTTCGCACGGCCGATGACATCGCCGTCAAGCTGGGTTTGGCGCATGATAGCGTACCACGGCTGGCGACGGGTTTGAAGTATGTGCTTGCCCAGGCAGCCAATGAGAACGGGCATTGTTACTTGCCCGCAGGCGAGTTGCTTGCCCAGGCTGCGCAGATACTGCAGGCCTCACCTGAAGCGTTGCCGCTGGCGCTAGAACAGCTGCGCAGCGAGCGCGATGTTTTTATCGAGCCCGCTCTACCTGCGCAGGGGCCGCGACAACCAGGGGCCGGGGCTGATGGAGGGGAGGCCGCTGCCTGGCGCGAGTTAGAGGAGGGGGAGGCGCGGGTGCGTGTGTATTTCGGGCCTTTCTGGCATGCTGAGAATGGTTCGGCTCGCCTCTTGCGGCAGCTCTGTGCAACTCCCAGCATCCTGCCTCCCGCCAGCCAGCAGTTGTGGAATACGATATTCGCGCGCCTGGCGCAGAACCGCGCTATGCATCTGACGGAGATGCAGCGCCAGGCGGTTCAGACGGCGTATACGAAAAAAGTCAGCATCCTTACGGGCGGTCCCGGGACGGGCAAATCGACCTCCATCCGCGCTTTGCTGATGCTGCTGCGCAAGCGCGGGATCGAGGTCGCACTGGCCGCTCCAACGGGGCGTGCGGCCAAACGCCTCTCCGAGGCGACGGGGGTGCGGGCGAAGACGCTGCATCGCCTGCTGGAATTTATGCCTCACGATAATTCCTTTCAGCGCGATGAAGAGCATCCATTGCCATATCAGTTTGTCATTGTTGATGAGTTCTCCATGGTCGATATCCTGCTCTTTTATCACCTGCTTAAAGCTCTGCCCAGGGATGCTCACCTGCTGCTGGTAGGCGACGCTGACCAGCTGCCTTCAGTTGGGCCGGGCAATGTCCTGCGCGACCTCCTGTGCAGCGAGGCCATACCCGCCGTGTGCCTGAGCGAACTTTTTCGCCAGGCGCAGCAAAGCAGGATTATCGTCAATGCCCACCGCATCAATAGCGGCCAGATGCCCTACCTGAAGACGGAGGCAGACGGCGACTTCTTTTTTCTGCGTGAGGAAGACCCTCTCAACGTGCAGCGCCTGGTTGTGGAACTTGTTCAGCGGCGCTTACCCGCTCGTTATAAGCTCAACCCCATGACGGATATTCAGGTGCTCGCCCCCATGTATAAGGGGCCGGCGGGCGTACATGTGCTGAACGAGGAACTGCAGGCGCGCCTCAACCCGCGGGCCTCTGCCGAACTTGAGTGGAAGGGTCACGTCCTGCGTAGCGGCGACAAGGTCATGCAGGTGCGCAACGACTACGATAAAGGCGTCTTTAATGGTGATATGGGCTGGGTGCGCGCTATCAGCAGAGAAAATTCCAGCCTCGACGTCGAATTTTTAGAGGAGGCCGGACCCCTGCTCGTCAACTATGATTTTCATGAGCTCGATGAGCTGACCCTGGCCTACGCCGTGACCGTGCATAAGAGCCAGGGCAGCGAGTACCCTGCCATAGTCATCCCCCTGACGCGGGAGCACAGCATGCTTCTGCAGCGTAATCTCCTCTACACCGCCATCACCAGGGCCAGGCGCCTGTGCGTCCTTGTGGGTCAGGCGCGCGCGCTGGAGATGGCGATCAGGAATGATCGTGTGACGAAGCGCTACACAGGCCTGGCTGAGCGTTTGAAGATATAGCTCACTCAGCTATGGGCTGCGCTGAATTTTGCCCCTTGCCTAATTCCGACCTCAGAGGTAGAATATAAATCAGATTCACTTTGTTAATGTAAAGTGAGGCCTGGCTTCATGTGATGATTAACCCGTGATGTACGCCGGGTATGTAAACATCAATGATGTATTTTAAGGGAGGACAATGTACATGTCTGGAGCAGAAGCAAAGACTTCTGGCGCGAATGCCACATCAGGTTATGTCCATCCTGAGGTGTTGGTGGAGACCAGCTGGGTCGCCGACCATCTCAACGATGCCAATATTCGCCTGATCGAGGTTGATGAAGATATCTTATTGTACGAGGTTGGTCACCTGCCCGGGGCGGTCAAGCTTGACTGGCATGTCGATGTGCAGGATCCGGTCACACGCGACTTCATCCACCAGAAGGAATTTGAGCAGCTGATGAGCAGGTGGGGTATCGACAACGATACGACGATCATCTTCTATGGTGATAAAAATAACTGGTACGCCTGCTATTCGTTCTGGCTTTTCATGATGTATGATCATAAGGATATGAAGATCATGAATGGAGGCAGAGCCAAGTGGGAGGCGGAGAAACGCCCCTATACCAAAGAGGTGCCGCATTTTGCGGCGACGACCTATCATGCGCCGCCGATGAATGAAGCGATCCGCGCATTTCGCGATGATGTTGCCAGTGGTCTCAGAAACCCGGGCCGTGGCCTGGTTGACGTACGCTCCCCGCAGGAATTTACCGGCGAGCTGATACACATGGTGAACTATCCGCAGGAAGGCGCGCAGCGCGGTGGGCATATTCCGGGCGCCAAGAGCATTCCCTGGGCCAGGGCGGCCAATGAAGATGGGACTTTCAAGTCTCCCGAAGAACTGCGCCAGATTTACGGCGCCAACGACATTACGCCCGATAAAGATGTCATCTCCTACTGCCGCATTGGTGAGCGTTCCGCGCATACCTGGTTTGTCTTAACTCAGCTGCTGGGCTACCCGCGCGTGCGCAACTACGACGGCTCCTGGACCGAGTGGGGCAACCTTGTACGCGCCCCTATCGAGAAGGGCCAGTAGGAGTTTAGCCACATGTAGCGTGCATGGGGCGGCTAGACCCGCCGCCCCATGCGATCTTTTCTCAAGGAAAGCAGATTAGATGGACCGTCAAGAAGCTATCGAATTTTTAATTGATCACTATGAAAATCCGCGCAACAATGGTCCCCTGGACCATGCAGATGTCAGCCTCAGCGGCGGTAATCCTGGTTGCGCAGATGTTATTACCATGTATGCTCGTTTTAACGCCAAAGGCAAATTGGAGGCGGTGAACTGGGAGGGCGAGGGTTGCACCATCAGCCGTGCAGCAGCCTCTTACGTGACGGAAATCACGCAGGGCATGACTGCCGAACAAATAGAGCAGATGAGTTTCGAGGACCTCATCGATGAGCTTGGACGCGAACTGGTTATGACACGCCCAACCTGCGCTACCCTGGCGCTGGGCACCTTGAAAAAAGGCGTGCATGAGTATCACATGCACAAAACTGCTGCCGATACCGTTTATCCCGCCTTCACAACAGAAGCGCCCTCCAACTCCTGATGGCGCAACGAACGAACGCTTCAGGCGGGCTCACAGCGAGTAGGATATGCGCCATGCGGCGAGCAGCTGCAGCGCTTGCTGCAGAAGCTGCAGGTGGGCCGGGTCATTAAGCCAGCGGCTCACGCCAGAGGGATGGGGCAGAGGTAAGAGCAACATCTCGGCGCGTTCGACGTACGTCCCGATCGCTTCCTCCAGGCGTACCTTGCCCAAAAATGCTGCAATGGCCATCGTGCCTACGAGCAGCACAACCCTGGGGCGCACAAGCTGTAGCTCCGCTTCCAGGTATGGCCTGCACAGGGTCATCTCCTGCGCCGAGGGTCGCCGGTCGCCATGCCCGCGCGGGTTGGGGCCGGGGTCACAGCGTGTCAATGAGCTCAGATAGCTATGCCCGTGCAGATAACCGGCGGGAAACCCCGCCTGCTCAAGCCATTTTTGCAGCATACGCCCTCCCGGACCGCTGAAGGGGAGGTCCCTGGCAATTGACAGGTGCCCGGGCGCCTGGCCGACAACCATGACCCGATCGCTGGCCTGCCCGCTAACGATGGGGTGGGCGGAGCGAATGTAGCCATGCTCCTGGCAGAGGCGGCAGGAGCGGATGCTTTGCTGCAATAAAGCCAGGGCCCTGGCCTGCGCGGAATTTGCCGCCTGTGTCATTGCGCCAGGCTGGGTTTGAGATAGTCAGATGTGAGGTGACGATACTTACCCCGGTAGTAGGCGAGTGGTACTTTCTCCGTGGAAGGGTCCTCCTCGTCAGCCGCCAACGTTGCCAGGCGCCGATCTTCGTCGTTTGCGAAGGCAACCTGGCCGTCCGTACCCATTGCCACCACCTGACCCAGGAAGATGACATGATCGCCGCCGGGATATTCGGCGACGACGCGCGCATCGATAAACGCCAGGACATCATCGATTACAGGCGCGCCGGTGGCTGCGCTATGAAAACTGGCGTGGCAGAAATCTTCATAGCGCTCTTGCGAGGAGGTCGCGAAGCAGGTTGAGAGTCGTTCCTGTTCATTTGTCAGCATATTGACGGCGAAGATGCCACTTTCGCGAATAGCAGGCAGAGTGGCGCTGTTGAGGTCGATGCATACCAGGATCAAGGGGGGATCAAGCGAGAGTGAGCAGAAGGCATTTACGGTGATACCTGCCAAAATTCCTTGATTGTTGGTCGTTACGATGGTGACTCCTGTCGCAAACTGGCCCGCCGTCTTACGGAAAAAATCTTTATCAATGGTCATCTATTATTTGTCCTTCAACCTAACGTGGCAAGGAGTCCCCTGCCTTCAGGCATGGGGAGGAATAGCCACATATGTCCACACGTATGCCTACTTGACTCTTGCTGTGAAGTATAGTACACTTGTTCTATGAAACAGCTGCTCACAGCCAAACTCAAATTGCAGACAACTCCCGCACAATTCAAAGCTCTGCGAGCAACGTAACTGGCGTATCGTGATGCGCTGAACTACGTGAGCCGTTATGCTTACGCACATGGCAAGATGAGCAACCAGCAACGCTTGCAACGGGAAACCTACGTAGACATCCGTGCTCTCTATGGTTTGCCCGCCCAAATGGCCTGCAATGTCCCGCGTCAGGTCGGTGCCACCTACAAGGCCCTCTGGACAAAAGTCAAGCAGCATGAACAGGCCCGCACAGAAGGACGGAGCAGGAAGCGCTACAGGGGATTAGATGCAGCCCCAAAGTATGTATCTCCTATCCTCACCTACAACTATCATCGGGACTATAGCCTCAAGGACAACCAATGTGTCAGTATCCTCACCCTTGACGGGCGTGTAGGTGTTGCCTACACGGGTAAAAGTTCGCACGTGGCTCTCATCCAGAAGGGCGCTTACATTGGTGCTGCAAAGCTCTGGTACGATAAGCCACGCAAGCAGTTCTACCTGCTGGTTTCCCTTGAGATCGAGGTAGCAGACCCAACCCCTGAGAGCCACAAGGACGTAGTCGGAGTTGACGTGGGACAACGGTACCTTGCTGTTGTCACTGATACCGCTAACAACACATCCTTCTACTCTGGCAAGGCCGTTCGTGCCAAAGCCGATCACTACGCACGACTGAGAAAGAAACTTCAGCGAACAGGCACTCGTTCGGCAACCAGACGCCTTGTCGTCATTGCTCGACGAGAGAGACGGTTGAAGCTGAATACCAATCACACCATTGCCAAGCGCATTGTTAAGGCCCATCCCCACAGCATCATCGGATTGGAAAACCTGACAGACATTCGTGAACGAACCAGGAGACGTAAGGGCAAGAAAGCGAGCAAGAAGCAACGCCGTGCCAACAGGCACACCTCGAAATGGGCATTTGCTGAGTTGCAAGGTATCATTGCCTACAAAGCGGCACTGACGGGAAGCATGACCATCAAGGTTGATGCTCGCTTTACCTCGCAGACCTGCCCTCACTGCGGCTATTGCAGTAAGGACAATCGTCCTGCTCACGGTCTTTTGTTTGTCTGTCAGCATTGCCATTTCACCCTTCATGCTGATCTCGTTGGTGCACGCAACATTGCGCTACGAACGCTCGTCACCCGGCAAGACTGGATGGCGACGGGCATCTTGGAAGTCAGCCCCGATGGGTCGGACGCTGAAGCCAAAGCGGAACGCCTGCGAAGGTATGCCGAGTTGCGGTGGAGTCCAGACCCAAGCCCCCGCCTTCAGGCGTGGGGTGACTGACATGGACGCTAACCTGCGCGCCTCTGACGTAGTTGTATATAGTAGTATCATTCTAGGCGCCCGGCTTGTCAACTGTCCTTTCGTTCAGTAAGGATCTCCGCTCAAACCTGCCCCGCTCACCCTAATAGTACTGGACTGAGACGTCCCTGACCTGTTAGCGCGTAATAAGAAATAGAGGACCGCTTGCTTTCCGGCCGCATATGGCGGATATTTGAAGTCCGGGCCTGAGAAATGGAGGAAGGGAAACCTGTATGATCGATCCAGCAGAGCTTGACTCTATGAGGATCAAGCGCATGGCTGAAAATATTGGCTTTCGAGTGAGAATGATCCTGCGCGACGATGGCTCGCCGGAACGCACCTTTGTGATAGAAAATTCAGATGATTGGGCCTATTTTCGCCTGAACCCCTCGGGTTCGAGCAAGCCGCAAAGTGGCTGGCCGCACATGTGTCCCGCTCACCCTATCACCTCATTACCAATTACACGGACATGCCGCCTGGCGAGGGTGACGATGGGGGCGGTATGGAAAAGAGTAGCTAGCGGCGCCTCCCCGACCACTATCCACCTTGTTCACACAGCCTTGACAGACCGTGCGTGCTCTGGTATGCTTAAAAAAAGACCGATCAGTCTGATAACGGCTAGTGGGAGGCGCAGCGCTTTCCGCATATTCAATGAAAGGCAAGCATTTTTCGCCCCTGACAGGCTGTGTGGCGTATACTATAGCAAAAGCTGTTTCGTGTGGCGGGAAGCGAGGTCCAAGAGTGATGCGTAGGGTATTGACCTGGCTAGTCAAGCAATATGCTGAACTGGCCGCGGCCGTGCGCTTCCTCTCTATCCTGCCAGTGCCTGGCGCCCAGCAGGGTGTCATGTTAGGTAGCGGCTACTTTTCGCTGGTGGGCCTGCTGCTTGCCTTGCTGTTATCTCTGCTGTTGCTCCTGTTGAGCCCGCTGTTGCCCACTTCGGCGCTGGCGGCCCTGCTTGTTGTCGCGCTGGTGCTCCTGACAGGGGGCCTGCACCTGGATGGCCTGATGGATACCTGTGATGGGCTCTTCGGCGGCCGCACGCGCGAGCGCCGCCTGGAGATTATGCGTGATAGCCGCGTGGGCAGCTTTGGGGTGCTAGGGGGAGTGTGTATTCTTCTGCTGAAGTTTGCCTTTTTCGCCAGCCTTGAGCTGCACGCTCTATATGTTGCGCTCTTCTGTATCTTACCGGCCGCGCGCTGGGCGATGGTCCTGGCGCTGCAGACCTGTCCGGCGGCCCGGCCTGCAGGTCTTGGCGCCACCTTTCGCCGCTCAGTCACCCTGCCGCGTCTCTACCTGGCAGCGGGCGTTGCCTTGAGCAGTGCGCTGCTGGTGGGTCACCTGATTGGTCTCCTGCTCTGGCTGGCCGCGACCGTGACGGCCCTGCTCCTGGGGCGCTGGATTACGCGCGGCCTTGGAGGCCTGACGGGTGATGCATACGGCGCCATCGCAGAAATTGTGGAGGTTGTGACATTGCTGCTGCTGGTGCTCGTACGCTCCTGGCTGTGAGATTGTTGCATCGAAAGGTGGTATCTACCTGTGAGTCACTACTCGGAACAGGCTGCCCCTGCGAGGGCCGGGCTCGTCCTGGTCCTCGGCGGCGCGCGCAGCGGCAAGAGCACCTTTGCCGAGCGCCTGGCGGCCGGCAGCGGGCGCAGCGTCGCTTTTATCGCCACCGCAACGGACGGCGACGAAGATATGCGCCAGCGCATTGCGCGCCATCGCGCCTCTCGCCCCGCGGGCTGGCAGACCCTTGAAGAGCCGCTGGAGCTGGCGGCCGCGGTGCGGCGGGCCGCGGGACTCGCCGATATAGTGCTGCTGGATTGTATGACGTTATGGCTGTCGAACTGGCTGGGGCGGCAGGACGGACTGCATCCTGGGGCATCAGCGGGTGCCTTGCAGGCTATTGATGAGCTGCTGGCCGCCGCAACTGCCCTGCAGCCGCACAAGACGCTTATTGTGGTGTCGAACGAGGTAGGCCTGGGCGTTGTGCCCGCCTATGCCCTGGGCCGCATCTACCGCGATACCCTGGGTTGGGTCAACCAGCGCCTGGCGCGCGCGGCCGATCGCGTCTACCTGATGGTGGCGGGCCTGGGCGTCGATATCAAGCGCTTGCATGAAGAAGCTTCATTATAGGTCAGTTGACAACCCTACGCGTTCCTGGCTATACTTAACCGGTGACTACTCCCCATGGCTAAAGCCAAGGGGCTTCTAGGGACAAGCCCAGGCTCTGTAGTCCCAGAGCGCGAATATTCAGAGCAGCATTGAGGTCTCTATCAAGTTGAACATGACAGCACGGACAATCGAATACCCGCATATCCAATGGCATCTTTTGCCGATGTCCACATTTGCTGCATGTCTGCGATGTGTAGGCCGGGTTGACTTTGACGAACTGGCGTCCAGCTTCTTCCGCTTTGGCGCTCAGTTGAGCAAAGAATGCCGACCACGAGGCATCGGCAATGCTTTTCGCAAGACAATGGTTATGGGTCATGCGGTTCACCTGCAAGTCTTCGACGCAGATGGTTCCGAAACGGTCAACAACCTGGCGGCTGTTTTGATGGGTGAAGTTGTCGCGCCTGAAAGCGATACGTTCATGCACACGGGCTACAGCCTTACGGTGCTTGCGTCTCTCAGGCGTCCCTTTGGCAAGTTTGCTGTGCTTCCGTTGAACACGGGCAAGAGCCTTTTCTTCCTTGCGAAAGAAACGAGGGTTCGCAATCTCTTCAGAGGTCGAGAGGGTGGCAAAGGTCTTGAGACCTACGTCAATGCCTACCTGCTCTCGACGTTTCAGGCAGGCGTTCAGGTTCGCACTCCACCGAGAAAGAGATGTACCACTTGCCAGTAGAGGAGCGGCGTATGGTACACGTTTTGAGCTTTCCCTTGACGGGCCGATGGTAGGCCATCTTGACACTGCCAATTTTGGAGAGGCACACCCGCTCATCATGGGTGATGGAAAAGCCGGATTGAGGGAAGGTGAAGGAGTCGTAGCGTATGAGCCCCTCGGAAACGAGGAAAGCCCGGCTTCTCTCCTGCTTTACAGCGTCGAAAGAACGCTTTAAATGCGAGGTCGATGCGTACCGCTACGTTCTGAAGCACCTGCGAATGAACCGTATCAAGGGAAGGGCGTTCTTGCTTTCAGTATCGGAAAAGTGGATTGTTGCTGATAGAGAGACAAGCCATTGCCAGTCTGCTCATAGGTGGACTTGCGTTTTTCAAGCAGGTGGTTATACAGCCAACGGCACTCTTCAAGTGTCTCGTTGAGCCTGGTGACTTGTTTCTTCGTTGGAAAAATCCTGTACTGAAACATTTTAAGCATACATGCATTATAGCACAAACTGTAGCATTGTCCATAGGCGGAATATACCCCGCCTAAGCCCCAAACAAGGAACGCGCCTGATATCCCCATGCTTGAAAGCAGGGGCTTTACGGCGTGGTTCGGTAACGTATACCACTGTATTTTTACGGGGTGGCCTCGACCACGGGTCGGGCATAATAGGGAAGTCGGTGCAAAGCCGACGCAGTCGCGCTACTGTAACTGGTGAGCAACTCATCTCCTCATGGCTGAGGAAGACTGCCACGGTCCCTTGTGGGACGCTTCAGGAAGGTTAGATGAGCGGCGTTCGTAACCAGGAGCCAGGAGACCTGCCCTGTGAATGTGCTCACGCTCCTTCGCGTCATGAGGAACGGGCACCGAGACATACTTGAACGCAGGCACGTTCTCTTCCTGTCTTTGGTTCACCTCCATTCCACTCCATGGCACGCAAGGTGATAGCGAGCTTAAGAACATCTAGGAGGTAACCACCAGATGGGCACTCGTATCATCTTCCCAGGCCGTGCGCTGATTTTGTTGCTCTCCCTTGCGCTGCTATTGAGCGCGTGCGGGCAGGGCACGGCGTCCAACTCGTCCGCTTCGCCGACTTCTCTCCCGTCCCCTACGGCCGCCCTTGACGTCTTCGGGACGCCGATCGTCTTTCCCAGGACGCCGCCGCAGCACATTGTGTCGCTGCTGCCCAGCACAAGCGAAATTCTGGGGGCACTGCAGCTTGAGCAGCGCGTCGTTGGCGTCGATTACAACACGAATTATCCCGCCGCGCTGGCCGCCAAGCCGAAGGTATCCAATGCCGACGGCGTTTACAATGTCGAACAGATCGTGGCATTAAAGCCCGACCTGGTCTTGAGCTATGGTGGGGAGACGAAACAGTACGATGCGCAGCTCAAGCAGCTGGGCCTGAACGTTGTTGACCTGCAGTTCAGCAATCTCACACAGACGCTGCGACAGATAAAGCTGGTGGGCCAGCTGACCTTTACAGCGGCCACAGCCAGTGCGCTCGCCCAACAATTGCAGCGCCAGATCGACCACATCAAGGCCCAGGTTGCCGGGACGACGGCTCCCAGCGTGCTGCTCGAGGTCGATGACAGCACACCGGGTGTGCTCTACGTTTTCGGCGGGGGGTCGTTTGGCGATGAACTGGCGCAGGATGCCAACGCCCTCAATATCTTTCACGCCAACAGCTCAAATGGCGGCTACCCGAAGGTGAGCGATGAGGCGGTCATCAGCGCAAATCCGCAGTATGTCATCCTCACGGAGGATCCCGCTTATGGCGGAGATGTCAATGCCGTCTACACTCGCGCCAACTGGCAAAATGTGGCGGCAGTCAAAGCGCACAAGGTATATCGCCTCAATTCAAACATTATGCAGCGACCTGGACCGCGCCTGGTCGAAGGTCTGCAATGCCTGGCCCAGCTTGTCCATCCCGACAGGTTTAGCGGCCCCTTGCCGGCGTATTGTACGGCTACGCAGTAGACGCCAGGTCGCGCGTCGCAATATAATGGCTGCTATGAAAATCGCTATACGGAATATCCCGAGCGGGCAACCAGACAAGGGGAGCCGGCTCCATCCATCGCCTCCCGTGATACTCTTGACGTTGAGCGCGCTCCTGCTCGCGGTTATTGTGCTGGCTGTAAGCTTTGGCTCAACGCCCATTCCAGTCAGCACCATCGCGCAGATAGTCTTGAACGGCAGCGGCCTTTTTCATTTCGCGCGCAGCTGGGATCCCAGCGCCGAGGTGATTATCTGGCAGGTGCGCATGCCGGTTGTCCTGGGAGCGGCGCTGGTGGGCGCGGCGCTGGCGGTGGCAGGTGTGCTCTTTCAGGGTATGCTGCGTAACCCCCTGGCCGACCCGTTTCTCATCGGCACCTCGGCGGGGGCTGCCCTGGGAGCCTCGATCGCCTTTGTCTTACCGCTGGATACCGTCTATGGCTTGCTCTTCTCGCTAACCCCACTCCTGGCCTTCGTCGGGGCTATGCTGACCGTTTTGCTGGTCTACTCCATTGCGCGCAGCGCCGGCCACACGCCGGTCGTGACCTTACTCCTGGCGGGCGTCGTTATCAATGCTGTGCTGGTGGCTTTTCAGACACTGCTCCTGACGCTCAGCCCTCACGCTCAGTTTGGCATAGAGGCTCTCTTCAACTGGCTCTCGGGCGGCATCTCTGTCACAACCTGGCCGCCGGTACTCGTGGTGGGAGCAATTACTCTGGCCGGGATCACCTGCTCATTGCTGCTGGCCGGGATGCTTGACGCCATTGCCCTGGGAGAAGAGAGCGCGGCCCATCTTGGTTTCAACGTTGAACGCCGCAAAATTGTCATTATCGCACTGGGTTCGCTGCTGACGGCTGCGGCCGTCTCTATTAGCGGCCTGATTGGCTTTGTCGGCCTGGTCACACCGCATGCCATGCGCCTGCTACTTGGCCCGCGCCACCGCCTGCTGCTGCCCGCCTCGGCGCTCGCCGGCGCAATCTTCCTGACCCTGGCGGACCTGCTGGCCAGGACGGTGATCGCCCCTGCCGTTCTGCCTGTAGGTGTTTTCACAGCCCTTGTTGGCGCGCCATTTTTCCTGTTTCTCCTCAGGCGTAGTAAGCGAGACTACCAATGGTAGATGGAACGAATGCCGGAGGCCCATTCACTGCGCCCGGGCCCGGTCAACCTCTGCTCGAGGTCGATGGCGTAACTTTTGGTTATGGACAGCAGCCGCTTTTGTATGACATCCATATACTGGTGCGGGCCGGCGAAATGCTTGGCTTGCTTGGACCCAATGGATCCGGCAAAACCACCCTGCTGCGTCTATTGAGCGGCGTCCTCGTCCCTCAACAGGGCCAGGTGCTTCTGGAGGGGCGGAGTTTGTGGACCTGGGGCCGGCGTGGGGCGGCCCAGCGCATCGCGGTGGTGCCCCAGGAACTGCATATGCCTTTTGCCTTTACAGTGGAGAATATGGTGAGCCTGGGACGCACCCCTTTCGTCAATTTCCTGGGAGTGAGCAGCAGGGATGACCAGGCCGTCGTTATTGATGCCATGCAGGCCACCGGGGTCGACGCCCTGGCGCGACGCGCCTTCAATCAACTCAGCGGGGGCGAGCGCCAGCGCGTCATGCTTGCGATGGCCCTGGCGCAACAGCCGAAGCTCTTGCTTCTGGATGAGCCCACCGCTCATCTTGACATAAAGTATCAGGTTGAGACGCTTGAGCTGGTGCAGCGTTTGAATCGCGAGCGTGGTGTGACCGTTATCGCGGCCATGCACGATCTCAACCTGGCGGCGCGTTATTTCCCGCGCCTGCTGTTATTCCAGCGCGGCATCGTTGCCGATGCGGGGCCGGCCGAGGTTTTAGAGCCAGGTCTTCTGAGCAGGGTGTATGGGGTCAACGTCCAGGTAGGTATACTGCGGGGTGCGGAGCACCTGAGCGTGTTACCACCCGCTAACGAGGCGAAACAGGCCGGCCCTGCCCGCGGCGCACAGCCATTTGTGCATATCATGGCGGGGGGTGGTTCAGGTGAAGTAATGATGCGCGCCCTGGCCGATGCCCGGCTCCCTTTTGTCGCGGGCGCGCTCAATATCGGCGATAGTGATCATACACTTGCCCTGCGCCTGGCCAGGAATGTCATTACCGAACAACCCTATGCGCCCATCTCTTCCGCGGTCCTGGAGGAGGTGCGCGCGAGCCTGGACAGGGCGGCGTTGCTCATCGTCTGCCCCATGCCCATTGGAGTGGGTAACCTTGCGCTTTTGCGCGCGGCTGTCGCGGCCGCGCAGCGAGGTTTAACCGTTCTCCTCCTCGCTCCTCCTGGCGTGGCAGGTGAGGGAGGAGGCGAGGCTCTATACCGGGCTACCATCGATTTACGCGACTATACGGGAGGTGAGGGTCATCTGTTATTGGAGCGCCTGCTGCAGAGCGGGGCCAGCGTAACGCAATCCGTTGGCGAGGTTAGCGAGTTGGTGAGGCGGCGCCTGCTTCAGCTGAGCGCGCCCGAGGCTTGAGTAAGGCGGCAACAGGTGGCAGGCCCGGAAAAATTTCCCCGCTAAAATTCGCCCTTGCTATCATTCTATCTTGCAAGTATACTATCAGTTAACCAAGCTCAAACCATTGTCGTGATGTTGCATCGCGGTGCAGTTGCGTGGCACATTTCTACATCCAGACTGACAAAAATAGCATAGGGGAACCTCACAGCGTCAAGAACCCAATCCCATAGAATGGGATAGGCTTGCAAAAGCCTTACTTGACTAGTCTCGGTACGCGTGCGTACTCCGTTTTGCAGGTCACGATACCTACAGGTGCTTGCTCTAGCCGGTAGCTCTATCTTTTGCGATTAAACAGTTCTGATGGGTCGGGACAGTGTTGCCAAGAAAACAAGCTTGCAAAACATTGACGAAGAGCACCTTACTCCTCAAAAGGGAGGTAAACGCGATGTTCGTTTACATTCTCAATTGTCACGGGCAACCATTAATGCCTTGTTACCCGCGTAAAGCACGATTACCGCTCAAAGCGGGCAAGGCCAGAGTCGTCAAGATGGTCCCCTTTACCCTGCAGTTGCTCTACGGCAGTAGTGGGTATAAGCAAGAGGTGTCACTTGGCATTGATGCGGGCACAGGGCATATCGGTGTTTCGGCTACCACTGAGCAAGACGTGCTCTTCGAGGCCGAAGTGCAGCCACGAACGGATATCCAGAAATTGCTTGCCACCCGCAGCCAGTTCCGACATGCCAGGCGGAGCCGAAAGACGCGCTATCGCCAGCGTCGTTTTCGCAATAGAAAGAAACGATTAGGTTGGCTGGCCCCTTCCGTCCGGCACAAAGTGGAAGCCCATCTGAAAACTATCCGCTTGGTGCAGAGCATCTTGCCAGTTCACCACACCACTATCGAAGTGGCACAGTTCGACATTCAGAAGCTACGCAACCCCCAAATAGAAGGGAGGGAGTACCAGCAAGGGCCACAGCTCGGGTTCTGGAATGCGCGTGAGTATGTGCTGTTTCGCGACGCGCACCGCTGCCAATGGTGTCACGGGAAATCGAAGGATCCCGTCTTGAATGTGCACCATCTCGAATTGAGGAAGACCGGCGGCGATCGCCCTGAGAACCTCATCACGCTCTGTGAAACCTGCCATCATCTCATCCACCGAACCCATCAGGAACACAAGCTTGAGCGTTCGTCCAGCAGCTTTCGTGATGCAACCCAGATGGGCATCATCCGGCGTAACATCTATGAGCAGGTGCACGCAACCTTTCCAAATGTCCACGTGACGTATGGATATATCACGAAACACACCCGCATTACGCACGAGTTAGGTAAGTCGCACATCGTGGATGCCCGCTGTATCAGTGCGCATCCACAAGCTGCCTCTGATACCACCTGGTATGCTCTTACGTTCGTGCGCAGAAACAATAGACAACTGCACAAAGCTACGGTCAGGAAAGGCGGGAAGAGGCAGCGCAACGCGGCTCCTAAGGTGGTTCATGGGTTTCGCTTGTTTGATTGCGTGAGATATCAAGAGACGATCTGCTTTGTGTTTGGCAGAAGAAGCTCTGGCTACTTTGACCTGCGTACCCTCGATGGCCGATCGATCCATGCCAGCGCTCATTACAAACACCTCAAGCGCGTCCAGAGGGCTTCAGCCCTCTTAGCAGAAAGGAGAAGCGGCGTTTCCTCCCTCAGCCTGAAGGCGTGAGGGTCTCCACGCCGCAGTTCGATGAATGACGAAGAAAAAGCGGCAGTCACCCTACGTTTGCCATCGACTTTGAGCGCGTATAGCGGGGGCAAAAGCCAGATTCAAGTAAGGGCAGATACTGTAGCGCAGCTTCTGGCCGCATTACAGCAACTACACCCATCTGTCTGGGAGAGACTCTGTACCGGTGATGGACATGTTCGTGCACATGTGAAGATCTTTGTCAACAATGTGATGATTACGGGCCCCAACGGCCTGCAGACGCCCCTCATGCCCGGGCAAGAGATTATTGTGCTGCCTTCAACTTCAGGAGTGTGAGGGGACCCCGGGCACTGTATCGAGCACTCTCCTGCGCCCTGGCTACGCCTGTGAGTCAATTCCCGCTAAAATCTCATGGTATACTTTGTGATACTGCCTTCCTTTTTGTACTCAAACATACTCAGTTACGGTGAAAACATCCGCACATCGCACGGGATCGCCCGTGTGTGGCCCTAGCCGGGCAAAGTACCGCGTCAAGATGTTCACAGCAGAGTTGTCGTCTCTGTCCATGACCAATCCGCATTCGGTACAACAATAGGTTCTCTTCCACAGTGGCATAGCTTGCAGATGTCCACAGCCTGAGCACGTCTTGGAAGTGTTCCGTTCATCTAAAAACTGGAGGTCTTTCCCGTACAATTGGCATTTGTAGGTCAGCATTTGGAGGAAGGTGTACAAGCCCCATTCGTTGTAGACTGCCCGATTTAGGTGCTTGTTCCGATCCTGATGCTGCTTCATCACCATTTGCCGTTGGGAGAGATCGCCGACCACAACAGTGCTTTCAACCAGTTTGCGGCTTAGCAGATGCGATGCCTTGTGCAGGCTATCGCGTTGTTTGGTGCGCTTGCGCTCGGAAACGCGCCTGTAGACCTTTGACAGGTGCTTGTAACGTCTGGACTTCTTCTGGCATCGGTCCCGTTTAGAGCGTATCTTGTCCAGTTGTTTGTTGTACCAGCGAGCGCCCTTGAAGCCTCCCACATGGTAGAACTGGCCTTGCTCATTCACGCCTGTAGCCAGGGTCTTGATGCCCAGGTCGAAGGCCACTACCTGGGCTTTCTCCGGTGGTTGTGCCTCTGGCCGCTCGTAGACAAAAGAGGCATGATAATTGCCTCTGGCATCCCGTGAAATCGCCACTTCACGATAGACTCCTGGCGGTGTCTCGCTGAGTGTTGCCACGATAGACGGGAAGCGTCTGTTCTTTTCGCCCTTGCCACCTGTTGGCAGAATGAGCTTGGTGTCTTCCACCTTGATGTACATGGCGGGATAGCAGAGGGTGAAGAACTCATGACGTGGCTTGAACCTGGGGAAGCCAGGCTTTTCTTCGGCTTTGAGGCGCCGGAAGAAGGCAGCCATGGCCTTGTCTGCACGGAAGTAGACCTCGTGCAGCAACTTGCCGTAGACGTGGCATAACTCAGGATCATGCTGCTTGCTTTCTTGCAGGGTGGCCTTAGCATTCTTCCATCCAGGCCACTGCTCACCGTCTCGTAGTCGCCGATCCACCAGTTGTACAGGCTGCGACACTTGCCCTGCATGAACTCAAGAGTGGCAGCCTCTTGCGGTGTGACTTCAAGCTTGATCTTTTTGCAGAGCAGCATCTTTTAGCACCTTCTTGTATGATCTGAGGCCGTGAAGCCTTGCGCGAACACCGTCACAATAGCTCGCAAGTCCCGAACAAGTTCCTGTTCAGGCGAAAGATTTTCACCCTTAATGACCACGAGTTCGGTGTGATGCCGCTCACAGAATGCCTCAAAGTATGCGTAACCGAAGCGCACAAGCCGATCCCGATGAGCAATGAGAATCCGTCTCACCTGTCCCAGTTCAACCATCTCCATGAGCCGATTGAACTGCTTACGCTTGTAGTTAAGGCCACTACCGATATCATACATCCATTCATCGACCTTGAGAGATTGCTGCTTGCAGTATGCCTCGAGCGCGTTGATTTGATGAGCCAGGTCAGGCTTTTGGGCTACGCCTGAGACTCTGGCATAGACAATGGTCAGTCCATGCTCTTGTGCTTCCAGCCCCCGATAGGCCAGATATTGCTTATGAGTGTAGTAGCGTCGATGAGTGGGAGACCGGTGAGCTCTCAAGGTGCCTTCGCGGTCCCGCTTCTGCAAGGTTTTGACCTTTCTTCCGATCAGTTGCCCAAACTCTTTAGGCGAATATGTGTTACTCATATACATATTATAGCACATATTAGCATCTATTTGTTAACTGTTTAAGACTCCTCGTCCTATAGAATGGACGGGTTTCTTGGCATCGGGAGCGCAATGACCCTGTTCCCGAAGGAGCTCTACGCGCATGTAGATGGCTGCATGCGCAATCTAACCAAGACAACAGAGAACCGAAGTTCGAAGGCGGCGTATCGGCTCCTACGAGCGCATCCACCGCTGTTATCTGCTTGCACTCTACCTGTCTATTCTCACACAGCAAGGCAAAAGTGGAAACCCAACCACCCTATCCACCCGCAACAAGAACTCGCCTGTCATCTGGCCCCCTGCGCATCAGGGTAAAATGACTCCTGTAACCTGCAAGTGAATATCTCTTCTAGAGGGAGCACGTTTTGTGAGAGGTGAGCGCCTCCTGTGGCAGATTTGGCAGGAATATCATGCAGCATCAATACTGGGAGTACAGGTTTGTGCTCTACAGGGCCGTTCCCGGCCTTGGGAGTGGGTTACGCCTCTATTCCGACAACGCCGAAAAGCTGAAAGATGAATTTCTTATGGGTAAGACCCCGAGCATCTCAGAGTACTCGAACAGCCTGGCGGCGCAGGGGTGGGAGCTGGCTTTCTTTGAAGCGGCGCAAAATTTAACCTTCGCGTATGCGGTCTTCAAACGGCCAAGGGAGCCATAGCTAGCTCTTGATTTTCTACGCGAACGGGTGGTAATATAGAACTATGTATACACCTGCTCAGTTCGCGAAGAGGGTTGGCGTCTCTGTGAAGACGATCCAGAAATGGGATCGGCTGGGGATTTTACCTGCCAAACGAACTATCACCAACCGTCGCTACTACACTGATTCTGACTTGGCGGCTGCCCTGGGCCTACCGCGTCTGCAGAAAGATCGCCGGACGGTGGCCTACTGCCGAGTCTCCAGTCAGGCGCAAAAACCGGATTTAGAGCATCAAAAAAGAATACTTGAGCAGTATTGTCAGCAGCACCATATTGAAGTCGATGAGTGGATCACGGAAATTGGCGGCGGGATGAGTTTCAAGCGCACACAGTTCTTGAAACTGGTAGATGCGTATTCGCCGGAGAGATAGAGCAGGTAGTCCTGGCGCATCAGGATCGCCTGGCTCGCTTTGGCTATACGTTGGTGGTGCACCTGTGTCAGACCCATCACTGCAAGCTCGTGGTCATGAATACGGAAACGCTCTCCCCAGAGCAAGAGTTGGTCCAGGATCTCATCACTATCACGCATTGCTTCAGTTCGAGGTTGTCCGGCCTGCGCAACTATCGCAAAGCATTAGAGAAATCGATCAAGGATGATCAAAGCGCACAAGATCCGACTCCATCCAACACCTGAACAAGAACACACTTTTGCGAAGGCTGCGGGCACTGCGAGGTTTACCTTCAATTGGGCGCTGGCCGAATGGAAGCGGCAGTATGAAGCTGGAGAAAAACCTTCTGCACTCTCCCTCAAGAAGCAGTTTCATGCCATCAGAAAAGAACAGTTTCCCTGGACGTATGATGTCAATAAGTCAGTGGTGGAAGCAGGGCAATCGCATCTTATTTTTGAACGCCTAAAACTTTCAGAAGATATTCATGACTCCAGCCAGCTTTGAGCCGTTTCGTTTTGACCCCCACCTTGGCAGTATGCTCTTGCCGGAGGAGATTGAGGGCAAGATGACGCAAAACCGCTAAATTGTGGTCAGCATGCCCACTACGGACACGAGAATCATCTTCACGAAAAGTCACATCCAGCACCCAATGGACACTATTTTCAATCCCCCAATGGCTGCGTACCGCTCTGGCAAAGGTTTGCACCTGTCGATCAAAACTCAGAAGGTAATAGCGCACTTCTTTAGTGATAGCTTGACCCATTCTTCGTTCAGACTCAACCATACCAATGCTGCGTAGCCCTGTCCATGCATCTTTTGGATTGAGGTACGCAATATACTCTGGATCATCAATGATCCAATGCTTTCGAATCTCAAGACGGCCATGCCCTTTCTCCACGGTTTGATGAAACTGATGGTGGATCTGAGAGAACTGGTCTGCTTGAGCTAACGTGAACGTTTCTTGCACCTCTTTTGCCAAGGTTCCCTGATTTCCTTTGAGTGCCAACACGTAGTCTCCTCCGTCATCCACAATCTGTTTGGTAATCTGTGTCTGTGTTCCCATCGCATCAATCGTGATAATACACCCGGAAAGGGCCAATTGTTGTAATAACACAGGGATGGCGGTGATCTCGTTCGATTTCTCACCAACAGCTACTTGCGCCAACACCAGACGGTTGTCTGCTGCCCACGCACTCACCAGATGCAGCGCTTTTTTCCCATTGGCTTCATCATGGGACCGGCGCAACGTTTTTCCATCAATAGCGATCACTCCTGCAATGCTCTCAGTGAGACTTTGCACCCACTCAAAAAAGGCTGATGGCAAACTTCACGTGAGCAGTTGAGCTTCCAGAGTCGCGAGATAGGCGGCCGGATCTTTGCGGAAGCGGAACTGCTGGCTGCGGCATTCCTCCCGCTGCTGCAATTGCGCACGCAGGTTGCGCCACTGGTGACAGTCCCTGGGTCGGAGATCCTCAGCCGAGAAGATCTGCTGCTTGCTGGTGACAGTCGCAATGACGCGCACCGAGCCACGGACCACCACCCCAGGAATAGCTCCACGTCGGCCCGTCGCGCGCCGCTCATGAACGCGTGCCACCCCGAAGCACTCTTCTAATGCATTGTTGGTACACGGTAAGCCCTCGACGTCGTAGCACTGGAAGAGACCAGGAGCGAAGTTGTGGGTAATCTGACAAAAAGTGCTCGATGGTTTCCCCGAGCGATCCCATGTCGGCTTGCTGCTCCTGCATCTGCTCCACGAAAGCCAGGTAGCTTGCACGAACCTGTGCCCCGGGGTGCTGCGGCTCGTTGGCCAGGATCTGAGCCGCCTGACGCACCTGGCGGGAGGCTATCTGCAACGGTGGCCACAAGCGGCAGTCGCCTGGAGCCCTTTGCTCAGCAGCTGGTGTAACTGCTTTAAAGCCGGGGATAACCTTTTTTTCCTGCACGCGCGCAATGGAGTCGCTGATCTGGGTCACACGCTCGTACAAGCGCAGACCTGGCGCATCCAAGGGAGAGCGTCCATCATCGGTCAAAGACGCGCGTACGGCCAGACAATACCCCCGGCTCGCTTCGTTTTCGGGCGTGGGGCGCTCTTCCAAGGCGCGCTCAATGGGCCGCACCCCGCGCAGCTGCTTCTTCAATTGCGTTTGGCATGCCGATCAGCGTCGTAGAGGGGCTTGGTGGCATCCTTCAGATAGTGAAACTGACAGAGCTGATGGGGTACCTTGGGAAAGACAAAGGCCACCGCACTGCCGATGGTCTCTTCGCCATCCGAGATCACCCCTGTGACCGGCACCTCCAATTGCTCCAGCAGGTGCTTGACTTCCTGCAACAACGCCGTCAAATCACCCTGCGTACTGCTGAGCAACGGGCGCGCTAAGAGGATTTCTGCGGAGCGGCAGTCGCGGACCACCCAGAGCACCTCATGCCCCACATCCGGCTGTAACCCATCGAGGGCCAGGATCACGTGCCCTTGCTTCTGAAGCCGTGCCTTGATCCGCTCCTGATCAGTGATCCGCAAGGCCACCAGTTCTTCATAGCGGTGCATCAAATAGGTGACACTGCGCAGCGCAATGTTGACGCCACGGGCCAGCAGAGCCTGATGCATTTCGGCACACTGCGATGTTCCCGAAAACGCCATTGGCCAATCAAAGCAATGACATCCAGCCCAAACTCGCCATGTGGCAGTGCCCAACCGCCTTCTTCTTCGGGACGCTGGCGGCGATGATAATTGGGACAGTCCGACTGGACGCATTGATGGATCACCAGGGTCAAGTGCCACTGGCCGGACAAGGTGATCACGTCGCGATGGCCGTGATAGGCCACCCACAGGGGTTGACCACACTGCTCACACTGCTCCTTCAGTGGAGTTAACGTCATTTCTTGCGTCGCTATGGGACGCGGGGTTCGTCGAGCCATGTTCTTTCTCCTGTTGAGATTTCCTCTTGCTCGTGTGCTTTTCTCCCTTCTTCTCTTTTCAGACTACACCCGCCTTCAAGCCGAGTTTACCATTCAGCAAAAAAGGCTGAGTGGCAAACTTCACGTGAGCAGTTGAGCTTCCAGAGTCGCGAGATAGGCGGCCGGATCTTTGCGGAAGCGGAACTGCTGCCTGCGACATTCCTCCCGCTGCTGCAATTGCGCACGCAGGTTGCGCCACTGGAGACAGTCCCTGGGTCGGAGATCCTCAGCCGAGAAGATCTGCTGCTTGCTGGTGACAGTCGCAATGACGCGCACCGAGCCACGGACCACCACCCCAGGAATAGCTCCACGTCGGCCCGTCGCGCGCCGCTCATGAACGCGTGCCACCCTGAAGCACTCTTCTAATGCATTGTTGGTACACGGTAAGCCCTCGACGTCGTAGCACTGGAAGAGACCAGGAGCGAAGTTGTGGGTAATCTGACAAAAGTGCTCGATGGTTTCCCCGAGCGATCCCAGGTCGGCTTGCTGCTCCTGCATCTGCTCCACGAAAGCCAGGTAGCTTGCACGAACCTGTGCCCCGGGGTGCTGCGGCTCGTTGGCCAGGATCTGAGCCGCCTGACGCACCTGGCGGGAGGCTATCTGCAACGGTGGCCAGAAGGGGGCAGTCGCCTGGAGCCCTTTGCTCAGCAGCTGGTGTAACTGCTTTAAAGCCGGGGATAACCTTTTTTTTCCTGCACGCGCGCAATGGAGTCGCTGATCTGGGTCACACGCTCGTACAAGCGCAGACCTGGCGCATCCAAGGGAGAGCGTCCATCATCGGTCAAAGACGCGCGTACGGCCAGACAATACCCCGGCTCGCTTCGTTTTCGGGCGTGGGGCGCTCTTCCAAGGCGCGCTCAATGGGCCGCACCCCGCGCAGCTGCTTCTTCAATTGCGTTTTGGCATGCCGATCAGCGTCGTAGAGGGGCTTGGTGGCATCCTTGAGATAGTGAAACTGACAGAGCTGATGGGGTACCTTGGGAAAGACAAAGGCCACCGCACTGCCGATGGTCTCTTCGCCATCCGAGATCACCCCTGTGACCGGCACCTCCAATTGCTCCAGCAGGTGCTTGACTTCCTGCAACAACGCGGTCAAATCACCCTGCGTACTGCTGAGCAACGGGCGCGCTAAGAGGATTTCTGCGGAGCGGCAGTCGCGGACCACCCAGAGCACCTCATGCCCCACATCCGGCTGTAACCCATCGAGGGCCAGGATCACGTGCCCTTGCTTCTGAAGCCGTGCCTTGATCCGCTCGTGATCAGTGATCCGCAAGGCCACCAGTTCTTCATAGCGGTGCATCAAATGGGTGACACTGCGCAGCGCAATGTTGACGCCACGGGCCAGCAGAGCCTGATGCATTTCGGGCACACTGCGATGTTCCCGAAAACGCCATTGGCCAATCAAAGCAATGACATCCAGCCCAAACTCGCCATGTGGCAGTGCCCAACCGCCTTCTTCTTCGGGACGCTGGCGGCGATGATAATTGGGACAGTCCGACTGGACGCATTGGTGGATCACCAGGGTCAAGTGCCACTGGCCGGACAAGGTGATCACGTCGCGATGGCCGTGATAGGCCACCCACAGGGGTTGACCACACTGCTCACACTGCTCCTTGAGTGGAGTTAACGTCATTTCTTGCGTCGCTATGGGACGCGGGGTTCGTCGAGCCATGTTCTTTCTCCTGTTGAGATTTCCTCTTGCTCGTGTGCTTTTCTCCCTTCTTCTCTTTTCAGACTACACCCGCCTTCAAGCCGAGTTTACCATTCAGCCCAAAAAAGCACGCTTCAAATTTCACGGGATCGAGGCGCGCAAACACCCGTCCAAACGTATCATGTGATGGAATACCGTTTGGCAATGCCAGCATGGTTTTCAACCACGCTTCTTTTCTTTCCCAAACTCTTCAATCTCTACCCATCCTTCCGCTCCACAAATGATGCCACAGATGGCAAGAATGAGGAATATCAAGCAGCTTATGCTGTTTCGTTCTCTCTACGCGAGGGTCTTCTAGCCCTGCAAAATACGTTTCTAGGTCCAATGGGCGCTCTTCGTCCATGCCAATTTCTCCACCAATTTGGACCCTATTTTACCACCTCCCATTTAGATGCGATTGCCCTGGTGGTGGAAGGGGCTTTCATGGATGTAGCATCTGCTTTCAGGAACTTCTTTGCGTCCCTCAAATCTGGCAAACGGCGTGGGTATCCCAAATTCAAGCGCAAAAAACGTTGCAGACAAGCGTTTTATGTGGCCAATGATCGCTTCATTGTTGGCGATCATTGGGTAGAGATTTCCAAACTCGGACGCGTCAACATGGCAGAGAAGCTCCGACTCAGTGGTAAAATCCTCTCTGCACGCGTCTCGAAAACCGCTTCTTGGTGGTTCATCTCCATCACGGTCGAACTGCCAGATGAGACGACCGAGCCTCCTCCGCTTCCTCCGGTTGGCTTGGATGCAGGACTCAACCGGCTCGCAACTTTGAGCGATAGCAGACAGTTTGAAAACCAAAACCGTTACGCTCCTTGCTCAAGCAGCTTCGGGCCGCCAACAAGAAGTTAGCTCGGTGTCAAAAAGGCTCGCAAAACTGGCAGAAGGCCAAGAAGAAGCTGACACGCTTGCACTATCGGATTGCGTGCATGCGAGAGGATCTGCTGCACAAACTCACCACCGAAATTGCCACGACCTGTGGCATAGTCGGCGTGGAGTCGTTGCACGTGAAAGGACTGATCCAGAAGCGGAAATTGGCTCTGTCCTTCTCTGATGCGGCTTTGGGCAGGCTGTTGTGCTTGCTGGAAAGCAAGGTGACACATCGCGGTGGGCAAGTAGTGAAAGTCGATCGCTTCTTTCCGTCCAGCCAACTGTGTCACAAGTGTGGCTGGCGCTGGGTCGAGATAGGGCTTTCTGATCGCGTCTTTGTCTGCCAGGATCCCGCATGCCGCTGGTGTGGGGATCGCGATTACAACGCGGCCGTGAACATTTTGCATGAAGCCCTGCGCCTCATCGGGCTGAGTGGTGGGGCGGTGCCGGTAGTGGCTACGACGGCACCTAAAATCGCTTCTGGACCCGGGGTCAGACCAAAAAGGCGATAGCCTTCAGGCACCTGGGGATGAAGGAAGTACAACAAAGAATGTGCTAGTACTACAGTCCCACTTAGAAGGCTCAAGCCGAGGACAGGAACAAAGCCTCAGACGGAAGCAATACCTGCAGGATGCGAGCCCACAAGCCCTCTTTTACCCAGCGTTGATAGCGACTGGACACCGTCGACCACGGCCCAAAGCGCTCGGGCAGTTCGCGCCAACAAGAACCGGTCCGGGCCACCCACAGCATGCCTTCTACGATCAAGCGATGATCGGTAGCAGGGCGGCCCGTCTGCGGTTTCTGTGGAGGGAGGAGCGGACGCAGGTGCTCCCAGTGGGCATCGGTGAGCACCGGCAGACCTCGCACCTGCGTGGGAGCGGGCAGCTGGCAAGACACGGGCGGAGCCTGACGCGCGCGGCGCACCTGGTGGAAGTACCTGGCTTGGGCCTGATGCCTGCGCCGGAAGCCGGACCAGTGCAGCCGCCGGCTCTGTTCTTCCTGCGACTTGCCCACCACTTGCAACAAGCGACGCACCTCTGGCACGCTCAGTGCGATCCGCTCGAGGGCTGCTCCACTTTTTTTTCCTCCTCTACGCGCTTGCCCTTGCATCACCACCAGAGCCGCGTAGGCCAGCAAGGCCAGCGTCACGTAGCGGTACCAGGCACGCCACGTCCGCACTTCATACTCATCGAGTCCCACTTCGCCCTTGGCTTGTTCATAGCCCTCTTCGACCTTCCACCGGCTGCCCGCCACCCGCACCAGTTCGGCCAGCGTCGTCTGGGCTGGACCGGCGGCCCGATAGTACGCCCGCTTGCTTGGATCCGCCAGGCTGCGTCGGATCAGGATGAAGCGTGCTCGCTCATTCGGGCCTTCCGTCTGCGCCGGCAACTGCAGCCAGGCCCATTCGTACAGCCGCGGCCCTTTGCTGCCCTCTCCCGCCGAGAGCACCACCCAGGCTTCCGGCGGCAACAGCGCGGCGAGAAGCCCGACCGGCTGTGGCCTGCCCTGGACCCAGACCATGTGGGTCTCGGGCACCGCCACCACGTAGTTCTGCTGCTGCTCCTCCAGAAACAGCCGCAGCTCGTCGTAGCCGTAGACCACATCCCCCACCACCCAGTCGGCCGACACGCCAGCCGCAAAGGCCCGCGTCAACATCTGCTGGGCCAGTTCGCCCTTGGTGGCAAACTTCACCTCGTCGGGGATGCCTGCTTCGCGGCAGCGCACCCGATCCACCGTCCACTCCTGCGGCAGGTAGAGCGCGCGATCGATGAAGGCCTGACCTGATCGGCTCGCATACAGCAGGAAGACCCCGACCTGGCAGTTCTCCCGCCGCCCGGCCGTCCCACTGTATTGCCGCGCCACCCCTGCCGACTTCTTGCCTTTCTTGATGAAGCCTGTCTCATCGACCACCAGGATCCCGCCTTCTTCTCTCAGGTGCTCCATCACGTAGGCCCGCAGATCATCGCGCACCGCCTCCTCATCCCAGTCGGCCTCCGCCAGCAGACGTTGCACCCCGTGTGCGTTTGCTTCCCTCAGTTCCTCGGCCAGTTGCCAGCCGTTCTTGCGCCCCACGGGAGCCAACAGTCCTTGCAGGTAGTACCGCACACGCTTTCTCACCTCAGCGCGGCGAAAGTGCGACCCGATCCGACCAGACAGCTCGTTCAGGATGTTGGTTCCCTGGCTGATGAGGCTCAGTTCCTTCTCGACTGCGCTCGCTTCTTGCTCCGTTCCTTCTTCTGTCTTCATGCATCTTCACCTCCTCACCCATTTTACCACGTTTCCGTTTTATGTGGGACTGTAGTACTAGGGTTCACTTTCGAGTACATTCGATGTAGCAGTAATCCCCATGGCTGCGCGGATGAGTGGGGATTATTAGCCGACTCGCGCGGCCTCCGCCACTAAGCGCGGATGAGTATCTTCACTGAGCAGGTTCTTTGCCAGGCGGCGCAGCAGGGCGGCCAGCTCGGCCTCCTGCTCTGGTGACCAGCCGTCAAGCAGTTCGCTCAGGCACTCGTGGTAGGCCTTGCCTAATCGAACGAGCGCCTGCCTGCCGGTGATGGTGAGGGTGAGCTGCGTGCTCGCTTGCCCCTCTGCCGGCGGGCTGGTCGCGACCAGCCCGCTGTTGATGAGTTGTTCCAGGGGAGGGCTGAGCTCTGCGTTTGAGGCGTGGAGCCGCCGAGCCGGGTCCTCCTGCGAGAGCGAGGCCTGGTCCTGGAAGCGCAACTGCAGCCAGCAGCTGAGCGGGACGAGAGCGAGGCTAGAGCGGGCCGCCAGGCGCTGGTAGAGGTGATATCTGCTCTCGCGGCTGGCGAGCGTGTGGAGAGCGCGCTCGATCTCGCTCAACGAAGAGCGCCAGGTTCCTTTCTCATTCACTCTGTTGACGCAGCGGAGACGCGCTGACCATAGACAGAGTATAGAGGCGGGCCGGTCGTCTCACATCGCTCGAACGGGTGATTTTCGCCTCATCCTTCAGAGTGCGCCTGGACAACAGCGCGACGCGCGTGCTTGAGAAGTATGCGCCAAAATGGTATCGTTTAACAAGCGTCCAGTTTTATCACTGCGTTCTCTGCAGTATGAGAAACATATCTTCTCCTCGAGCAGGAGAGGAAAGGGAGAAGCTGCTATGTATGGAACAATTGCACGCTATCGCCTCAAGCCGGGAGCTGAAGCACAGTTTGAGGAACAGATGCGCATTTTTCAGGCGGCGAGGGTGCCTGGTTTTGTCGCAACCTACGTCTATCGTATGGATACTGATGCGCATGACTACTATCTGGCCGTCCTCTTCTCCAGCAAAGAAACCTACATGGCCAATGCGCGCAGTCCTGAACAGGATGCGCGTTATCGTCAGATGCTGCCATTGCTGGAGGCAGAACCGGAATGGCATGATGGTGAGGTTGTGTATGAGCAGAAGCCGCTGGCCTAGGCCGCTAACGTCTCCGAGCCCATCGTCGCCTGGTTAGAGACGAACTCGACCAGGTGCCTGATATTGCCGCCCACATTGCACCTTTTGCCATCTACCAGGACCCCGCCATTCGCCAGGAGGCCCCCTGGATCTTCCAGGGCGCGCCCGTCTGGGAATTGCTGAGTATGCTCTGCATCGGGCATGTGCGTGATCATTTGCCTGAGATCGCTTTACGCCTGCAGCAAGCGCGCCTGCCTAAGCACTAGCGGCACTTGCAATTATTTCCAAACTCATGCATTATTAGTACCTGTAGGGGGAGAGGTCCAGCCGATTACCGCATCCTTCGCGCGCGTCAAGAATATGCTGCTATAACGGTTGGAAACAGGTGAAAGAATAATTGAAAGGTAGGCAGGCAGGTAATGCTGGCAAAGGTACAGAGCTGCGCGGTCATTGGCCTGGATGGAGTACTTATCGAAGTGGAGGTCGATATAGCCAATGGCCTCCCGGCCTTTACGATTGTCGGGCTGCCCGACGCGGCAATCAATGAGTCGCGTGAACGTGTGCGCGCAGCGATTAAAAACAGTGGCTGCCTCTACCCACAGAGACGTATCACCGCGAACCTTGCCCCGGCCGATTTCCGCAAAGAGGGTCCCGCCTATGACCTTCCTATAGCCATAGGTCTACTTCTCGCATCAGAGCAGATCGGCAGCGAACTGCAGCTGGACACCTGCCTCTTTCTGGGAGAACTGGCCCTGAATGGCGCCCTGCGCCATACCCGGGGGATCTTGCCAATGGTGGCCAGGGCCAGGGAGAGACACCTCGCGGTCGTCTTTGTGCCCGCGGTCGATGCCGCGGAGGCGGCCCTCATAGGGGGCGTTACCATCTACCCGGTAGAGACGCTGGCACAGCTGGTTGCTCACCTCAATGGTGAACGGCGCATCGAGCCGTATATACCCGACCCGGCCCTGCTTACCACGCTTGATCACGAAAACTATGGGCAGGATATGGCGGCGGTGCGCGGCCAGGAACACGTCAAACGCGCCCTGGAGGTGGCGGCAAGCGGCGGGCATAACATATTGATGAGCGGACCGCCGGGAGCGGGGAAGACGCTGCTCGCGCGCTGCCTGCCTTCTATTCTCCCGCGCATGACGCTTGATGAGGCTCTCGAGATCACAAAAATTTATAGCGTCTGCGGCATGCTGCCGGCGGACACCCCTTTGCTATTACAGCGACCTTTCCGTGCGCCTCACCACACGATCAGCAACGCGGGGCTTGTGGGTGGGGGACGTTCGCCGCGCCCGGGCGAGATCAGCCTGGCGCACCGGGGCGTCCTGTTTCTTGATGAGCTCCCCGAGTTTGGACAGATCGTGCTGGAGGTGCTGCGCCAGCCGCTGGAGGATAAGCTCGTAACCATTTCACGCGCCCAGGGCACCATCACCTATCCCGCGAGTTTTATGCTTGTGGCAAGCATGAATCCCTGTCCTTGCGGCTTCTTTGGCGACCCGGTCAGAGAGTGCACCTGCTCGGTCACAGCGATCTCGCGCTACCAGAAACGTATCAGCGGCCCCCTGCTCGACCGCATTGACATCCATATCGAGGTGCCGCGCGTCGCATACGAGAAACTGGCTGACAAGCGCCAGGTCGAGAGCTCGGCGGTCATCCGCCAGCGCGTACAGGCGGCCCGCGAGTGCCAGCTGCAGCGCCTCGCCGGCGAGCCCTCGACCTGCAACGCGGAGATGGGGCCCGCCGCGGTGCATGCCCACTGTGAGGTGGAGCCCACGGCAGAGAGGCTGCTCAAAGCCGCTATGCAGCAGCTGCACCTTTCGGCACGCGCCTACCATCGCGTGCTCAAACTGGCGCGAACGATCGCCGACCTGGCCGCAAGCGAACAGATTATGGCCAATCACGTCGCCGAGGCAATCCAATACCGGCCGAGGGTGGGCATATAGCCGTTGGGCACAGTCATCAGCGGAAGCTGGAGCTTGCTTCAAGAAGCAAAGCATCGGGAGTCTGCACTTGCCGCAGATAGTACTCATGCTGACCTTTTTGCCCACAATACGGCTTGCCACTTTCTATTGCCATCCACACTCGATAGGTATTACTTCCTATTCTGTTCGAGGATACGACATTTTGCCCTCTTCTCAAAAAGATGAGAATTTTCTCCGCTATCCATCGAGCTTTTATCAGAAGGTAAAACACATGAATTTCAACTACCTGGCCGCCCTCTTCTTCCACCGTCATGCGATAGTTATTACTCCCTATTGCGGTCGAGGATGCATCACTTTTGCTATTTCCTTCAAAAATGAGAAGTTTCTCCGATGCACAACGAGCTATTACAGGCTATACTTCTAAACATGACCCTCAAGCAACCTCCGCGACCGGCTAACACTGGCGAGAATTTCAGGTCGAGAAGAGAGGGAAGCGGATATGTTTATGATCGTATCCACCTTTCGTGCCAAAATCAGCGCGGAGGATGCCATCATAGCCTTACACGAGGACTGGCAGCGCAATCAAGGCCTTAAGGCTACAAATTATCTTACATGGCAGTTATTCAGAAATATCCAGACGTCTCGCGATTTTATCGCTATTGCGCAGTTCGAGAGCGAGGAAAAAGCACGCGAGGCAACAAACGATCTTAAACTGGATGCATGGTATTATCGCCTGGTATCTCTGACCGAGGGAGGGATATTACAGAAGGAATACACGAGAGTGTGGAAGTTACATTGACAACTTTATACGGCTAAGCCAAAGATTCCATATCCAATGACTGTTCTTCTGCAATTCGCTTGAGCGAATTACGGGTATGAGAGTAGAAGTTTGCCAGTAATAAAGATGGGAGCAAAGCAAATCGTCTCCTTACCAATATATCCAAATTAGACCGCTAAGTAGATGCTTATTAGTTTACTAAGTGCGTCTCTGATGTTTGTCATGCTTAAACAAAGGAAGGCCGTATGTTAAAGATTCAGTCAATCCAGATACCCAAAGCAAAAGCAGAGGAGATAAAAACCTGTCATTACACTGTACCGGGTCTACTCCCTCCTGGCAAAATACTCGCCTTAAACCTGCAGACACGTACATTGTCTCTATTATCCGATGGTCCTCAACTCATCATAGCCCGGCAATTTAGCGACAATGAAACACGCGTTGTCGTTCCGATTCTGGAATCATTTCCGCACTACTGTCCGTATGAAGTGTTACTGGCGCATGTTACAGCAAACGTGGTGACTGAAGCCTCAATCAACTACTGCCGCCAGCGTCTTCAGGAAGCGCAAATGCATGGAACAGGGCCACAGGAATTGAGGCCCATCCGCCGTGCGCTAACCTCGCTACGTATCAAGCTTCATTGCTTTAATCTAGAAATTTCTAATATTCGCGAAAGAGGGTGTAGCCTCACCAATATGATCCCTTCATGAAGGTTTATTGTCAAAATACAAACATGAGACACCCCGAAATTTTGGGGTAGAGCTTATCGATTGATGAGCTCGCAAAAAAAGACCTTCGAAGCTAGTCGGAACGCCTTGGAGGTCTTTGGCATGCCAAAACAGTATCTCATTCGAACCACCGACGAGCAAGCCTGGCGGATCGTCTTTGCCTATGCGCGTCGACGGAGGCGATTACGTCCTCATAGCCAAGGACAATCAACCCAGCATGCATGCCGATTTGGCTTCCGGCGCGATGTGACGCTGCAGGAAGATCGCTCGCAAGTGCGGACGCGGCATGTTCCGGCGCTGCTGGCTCTGCTCAATTGCACCGTCCTGGCGCTTATGGATCTGCTGGGCGTGCGCAATATGGCAGCAAATCACCTTCCTGGGAATGTTAGTTAGTTTTGCTAAGTAACGCGGTCATTGCTTTGCAACTTGATAGATGGGCTCTTGTAAGACTGTTTACTAAAGCGCGTTCGCAAAACATAGGTGAAAGCCTCGATAACGATTTTCCGTGACATCTTTGACTTTCCAAGACATCGATCCATAAAAGTGATGGGAGTCTCTACAATCTTGAAACCCTTCTTCAGTACACGATGCGTCATTTCTACTTGAAATGCATAGCCACGTGATTGAACAGCATCTAAGTCAATATTCTGTAAGACATGACGGCGATAACAGCGAAACCCGCCTGTGCAATCATGGATGGGAATATCCAGCATGAAGCGAGCAAAAATGTTTCCACTACCGCTTATTAGACGACGCACAAAAGACCAGTTGGGAGTGCTTCCCCGGGGATATATCGTGAACCTATGACTAGGTCTGCCCCTCCAATGGCCTGGAGAAAATCAGGAAGGAAACGAGGATCATGCGAGAAATCGGCATCCATCTCGAAGGTGGCATCATAGCCATGTTGAATTGCATATTTGAACCCTGCAATATAAGCAGTGCCTAAGCCGAGTTTACCTGGGCGATGTAAAACATATACCTGGGAATTCTGCTCTCTTATCTTTTCAGCAAGTTTCCCTGTCCCATCTGGAGAATTATCATCGACGACCAGTACATCAGTTACAGGAGCATATGAGAAGATCTGTCTCAGAAGCAATGAAAGATTCTCCGACTCGTTATACGTGGGAATGATGATTAATGTCCTCATAGGAGAGTTCCTCTCAGATTTACTGATGGGAGTATCGACTACTACACTTGACTTTAGCTTGCTAGACGTATGTTGAACAGCTGTATCAACCGTGTGTACAGGTTTTAGCGCACCTGCAATGACTGTATCGTTATCATACACAAATTTTAGAGCCGGAAGATTTTCCGTCTCATAGCCCGCAAACGATCGTGTTTCATCTGCGAGTCTATGCTGAAAGAAGACCCAGAGCCGCATCCCGAAAAAGGAGATGGACATGGTGCCAATGATTGCACCAAGCTTTAAGGCATTCGCTCCAAGAAGGCTACTGCTCATGATTCCAGGGAAAATTTTGCCAAGCAGCAACATGAGCGTGTCGTTCATGAGCGTTGTTCCCCCGGCAATTACGATAAAGCGGTAGGTCTCCTGAAAAGTGATAGGACTTCGCTTCTGGAATGTCCAGTACTTATTCCAGAAGAAGCTGTTGTTAGATGCCAGCAACACGGCAATCGAGTTATAACCAAGTGTTGTCCACGTATCCTTTGTTGGATATAACCACAACAGCAGGTTTAAGACTCCAAAGTCGATCACTGCATTAGATGTGCCTACAATACAGAAGCGCAGAAATTGCCAGATATCAGACGACGTTAATTTACGTTGCTGTTCACACCTCTTTGAATCGAGTCGTCCTCCAGATGAAGTAACATCTTCCCATCCATCTTGCATCACGTGTTTCGACACATTTATCTCCTTTGTAACTATCCAGGTCCCCCCGAGCCCGCCTGGTATCTGTATTGAGGAGATTACATTTTAATACAATCGCCCTCATGGCAATCGAATCCATTGATAGCTTTGGAGCATCACTGCTGATCTAGCCTACATTCATAGCAGACGAACGGTGAAATATCCTAGTCGCTGCGAGAGCTTGTACAAATGAATGATCTGTAGTGTGTGAGCCCCTGCCAGATCTGGATTTACACCTCCTGCGAGGGTACCTGAATAGTTACGCCAAATGTTCCTAAATCTGGAAAGACTAAAATGTGACTGGTAGCGCCGTCAGGCCTCGCAACCCCAGATTTTGTCGCCACGTTAATGGATGGGGTTTCAGGCCCAGATTGGGCATGCGGCGCAAAACGCTCTCGAACGCTACCTGGCCTTCGATGCGCGCTATTGCGGCGCCAAAGCAGAAATGACTCGCCCAGGCGAACGCCAGGTGCCGGTTATCCTGGCGGCAGATATCGAGGCGATCGGGATCCGGGAACCTCTCTGGATCACGGTTCGCCGCTCCCATCACCGCAATGACCGCCTGGCGCTTCTTGATAGTTTTCCCACCCAGCACCACGTCTTCGGGAGCCAGGCGTGCGGTCTGCTGGCTAGGGCTCTCGTAGCGCAGCAGTTCCTCCACCGCAGATGGAATCAGTGAGCAGGTCTGCCCTTAGTTTCTCCAACTGATCCGGATGACGCAGCAGGGTTAGTATGCCATTTCCAATCAAATTGGTGGTGGTCTCCTGGCCGCCAACCATGGTCACAATGACGTTGGCAACCACTTCATCCTCACTCAGGCGATCGCCATCAATTTCCGCCGCTAAGTAGGCACTGATGAGGCCATCAATAGGGTGTTTGCGCTGCTCGCGTACTGCGGCGTGAAAGTAGGCCAGCATCTCTTCCAGGCTGCGAATCACCTGTCTTACGCGATCGGGATTGTGCTGGAAGTTACCGAGTACCTGGGCGTAATCGGATGACCAGGCGGTAAGTTGTCTCCAGTCGGAGGCTGGTACTCCCAGCAACTCAGCAGTGACAATGGCGGGCAAAGGGTAAGCCAGGTCAGCGATCACGTCCATTTGTCCCTTGTCCTGCACAGCTTCCAGCAAACTATTGGTAATGTGCTGGATATGTGAGCGCAGGACTTCCACCCGCCGTGAGGTGAATGCTTTCGATGCGAGGCCTCGTATCCGCCCATGAGCTGGTGGGTCCAGAAACAACATCTGGCTGCACCATCACCTGGGCAAGTGGCGTCAATGACGACATGCCCATTGCTGTAAATTGTTCAGGAGTTGGCGTACGATTGGCCGAGAAGCGCTGAAATACTGCTACAACATCCATATAACGTGTCGCTACCCATGTATGCAGAAAATGATCCCAGTGTACCGGGTCCTCGCTGCGAAGTCGATGGTACAAAGGATAAGGGTTAGCGAGAACCTCAGGATCGAGCAGATGGTAAAGGCTCAATGCCGGGTCAGTTGAATTTGTCATTGAAGACGAGCCCGTGTGCAGAGTCATACTTACTCCTCCATATGCCAGGCGGCAGATGATATTATATGCTCATTCCTTGCTTCAGATGATGGGAAGCCTCGTCGTCGCTCATCGCCTCCACCCTTGCATAAACGAGCCGTTCAACTCTCGGCGGATAAATGGCGGACTGTCGGAGCCTCGAATAGACTACGCAAAGAGAGTTCAACTCCGAATGTATCAGTCACCCTCATAATCAGCTGTGTGCCAAGCATGGAGTGTCCACCAAGCATGAAAAAGTTATCATCCACGCTGATCTGTTGCAGGCCCAAAAGGTTCGTCACTATCATGGCAATTCGTTCTTCCGTCATTGTGACAGGTTCTGCTACTTCTCCATCCGGCAGTGTGTTTGTTGAGTCCGGGGCGGGTAGAGCAGCGCGATCCACTTTACCATTGGGGTTAGGGCAGCGCTTTCAGAAGTACGAAGGACGAGGGGATCATGTAGTCTGGCAGTTGTGCCGTAAGGGTATTGCGTAGAGAACTGGTGCTGACGTGCAAGCCCCGGATTCCAACACAATATATGCCACCAAACGCCTGTTATCAGGAGTATCCTCGCGTGCTACCACGAGGCTTGTCTGGATGGAGGGGTGCCTATTCAGCACAGATACGATTTCATCAGGTTCAATGCGGTAGCCCCTGATTTTAATCTGGTGATCGATGCGTCCCAGAAAGGCGATCTGCCCATCGGGCAGAAAGTGGGCCATATCACCCGTCTTGTACAGGCGCGCACCAGGCTCATTGCTGAAGGGATGTGGAATAAACCTTTCGGTTGTGAGTTCGGGCCTGTTGAGATAACCTTTGGCGAGGCCGGCTCCCCCGATGTATAGTTCACCCGGGGCTCCAATAGGCACCTGGTGCAACTGCTCATCCAGGAGATAAATCTGCGTGTTGGCAATGGGCCGGCCGATCGAGGGTAGCCTTTCAGCTTGATCGGCTGGGGGTATTTGTCCATAGGTCGCTACAACCGTTGCCTCGGTCGGGCCATAGTTGTTGATCAGCTCGAAAGGCAGATCGGGTGATGGGTAGCGATGCAAGGTATCTGCTCCTGTGAGCAGGTAGCGCAAAGGGGTGGCTGGTGGCCATTCTAGTACTATCACACTTTCAGCAAGAGCGGTCGGCAAAAAGCTGATAGTAATCTCGTGTCGTAGCAGCCAGTCTCGACACAAGACAGGCGCATACCGTGCATCCTCATCAAGCAGGAAGACGCTCGCTCCACAGCTGAGATATGGCCATAGCTCCCAGCCTGTGGCATCGAAGGCGGGACTGGTGAGTTGGGTGGCACGATCGGCCGCAGTCACACTGAAAGCTCGTTGGTGCCAGTATACCAGGTTGAGCAGGCTATTATGTGTAATCATCACCCCTTTGGGTCGGCCAGTCGAGCCAGAGGTGTAAATGACATATGCCAGGTCGTCTACCGAAGCAGTCAGAGGAGGGTCGATATCAGGTTGCTGAGCGAGCTTGTCTACATCAGTATCCAGGCAGACCAGGTGCGTGTCTTCACCCGGAAGCCGCGAGACCAGGTGAGCCTGGGTCACTAATACAGGGGCCTCGGCATCATCTACCATAAAGGCAAGGCGATCGGTTGGATAGTCGGGATCGAGTGGCACATACGCACCTCCCGCCTTGAGGATCCCGAGTAGTCCCACCACTAGGTCAAATGAACGTTCTACGCACAGCCCTACCAGCACATTCGGGCCCACACCAAGGGTATGCAGATGATGGGCTAGCTGGTTGGCGCGCCGGTTGAGTTCTCGATATTTGAGTGGCTGATCGTCCACCACCAGAGCTACTGCCTCTGGGGTCATATGCGCCTGCGAAGCTACTAATTGTGGAACATATACATCCCGGCGATAATCCTGCTGAGTAGTGTTCCATGCTGCCAACTGCTTCTGCTCAATCTCTGTCAGAATTGGGATATCGCGAGGGCTTTCTGCAACCTTGCTACTGGTATACACGACCTTTACCTCCTAATATCTCTAAATTTCTTCTCATGAACTTGTGTCTTACACGTTACCAAGCTAAAGTATACCCAAGGGGAGAATAAAAAGTCGCCAGTTGACAGCGAACATTGAGGATACTGATAGCCGACTTTGCAGGTGGTGATAGCCGGAAATACAAGGATAGATAGCCCACTTTACATTGCTATGATAGCCGCTTGTTTGCGGCTAGTACTAGTATCCCCTGCGAAATGGATAAACTGGCCTGAGAAGCCGATGGGATCTCAACAATTCCTGACTGAGTGCTGATCCTTTCTCTTGCTGAGTTTTATTTGACGGTGGTCTGAGCGATATGGCGCAGATTGCTAGCAATGACCCCTAGACCCAGCCACCGCTCCATCCCGTCTTGCCCGTGATAGGCGCATTCGCGCCATCCATAGTCGCGTCGCAGGCTCGCGATTCTCCCCTCGATGCCCGCGCGCCAGCGATACCCGCGTTTCCACGTGCGCGTGCTTTCCAGCGCCTGGCGTTCCTCGAAGAGCTTGTCTGCCGCCGGGATCGCCACCCGCTTGACGCCTACCGCCATGATCTTGGCCTCCCTCTCGGGCGAGTAGACGCCCCGATCTCCGGCCACGGTGCCGGGGGATGGTCAAAGAGGGTGACGTGATGCGCCACCGCCTCCACGGCCTGCCCATGCTCATGGGTATGCTCCAGGATCTCGTAGCGCGTCACGATGCCCCCCTCCACCTCGTCGAGCATCACGTGGCGGCCAAACTCCACCAGCGCGCCACAAAGGCGGCGCGGGATGGCGCGCGTGTGCGGCTCAAACAGGCTCAGGACTTTGTCGGCCGAGGCCACCTTCTTGCCCTCCAGCACGCGCACCAGTGTCCAGCGAGACCGCTTGCCAAAATCGGCGCGCACCTGCTGGTAGAGCTCATCATCGAGGAGTTTGAGCAGCAAGCCGCAGAGGCGACCCAGGCCTAGCCGTGGCTCCGGCGATGGGATGAGCTGCTGGAGGACGAAGATCTGCTGGAGCAAGTGAGGGCAGATCTGGCGAGGCGTTACCCGTTCACGACCAAGCATGGACGGCACTCGACGCCGGTGGAGGTAATCGTGCGCTTGCTGGTCATCAAGCAGCTGTGGCAGTGGAACTATCAGCAAACGGTGGAGCAGGTGAGCCAGCCGCTGGCTCTGCGTTGGTTGTGCCGGATCGCTGGACGGCCCGTGCCGGGGAAGACGACGCTCATGCGCTGGGCTCAGCTGCTGCGCCCCCAGACGCAGGACGTGTTGACCGAGCGGGTGAAGCGCTTGCTGAGCGAACCGCATCCAGCTCGCAAGATGACGCCACGCAAGAGAAAGGCCATCAGGTGAAAGCCCATGTTGAGAGATCGCTACGCGACAGAAGACATCTTTTTCTGCTAGGACATTTTATGGTTGGCTCTACGTTACCAAATTCTCTAAACCCTGTCAATCAAACTAAAGCTCTCGGGTGTATGAAAAAGTTGTAGGAAAACGAGAAGAAAAGGAGTATCCTCCTCTGCAAACCCAACAATACGGAGAAAGCAGAGAGGAGCCCCCTACCGATGGAAACGAGTGACGGAGTGAAAATAGCACTGAGGCAGCAAGCAGAAGCGCAAGTGCTGAAGCTGCTGAGGAACTTGCAGGAGGTGAAAAAAGGCGACCTGAAAGGACTGGAGCAGCAGGTGATGGAAACGATCTTTGAACTGGGACGAGGTTGGATGGAAAGCCTCCTGAGTGATGCAGACCCCGAGGAAAGCACGGCGGGGCACCGAGTGGGAAGCTGTGGGCATCGGCAGCAGTTGGTGGGGTACCGCCCCAAGCAGGTGTTCATGTTGCTGGGCAAGATCACGTTTCGGCGCGCCTACTACCAATGTGTCCGAGCAGACGGGGAGCTAGCCAACGCAGGGGAAGCGCAAGGGAGCACAGCCAGCACCGCGCGGGAGCGATGCACGCATGGAGAAGCCCCCGCTGATGGGCTGTGGGGAGTACAAGGGCGACACACGAGTGCCGGAGTGCGAGCCTCCAGTGAGTTATCTGGGGGCCCAGCTGACGCTGGAGGAAACAGCGGAGACCTTTCACCGTCTGCTGCCGTTGGGCATGTCAGCACGGCAAGCGCTCAATCTCCTCCAACCAGTCGGAGCCGCACTCGCGCAGCGGGAGGATGAGCAGGTCAACCGCCTCTGGAAGGAGGCGGCCCAGGCGCACACCGCACCGGCGGCGGAAGCCAGCGGCTCGGCTGGGTCGGAGCCCAAGCAAGCCATCATCGAGCGTCTGTACATCGAACTGGATGGGATCCTGGCACGGCTGCGGCGAGGGAGTGTGCCTCTGGAAGAGAAGGAACGCCAGCGACCGGGCGATGTCTACCGGGAAGTCAAAGTGGGAGCGGTCTTTCCGGGGACACGGGGGCCGCAACGCTCGGAGTTGGTGCCAGGGGTGTTTGTGGATCAAGCAGGCCAGAAGCACTATGTGGCTCGTCGCTGCAAGACCGAGGAGTTTGGCCAGCTGCTCTACCAGCTGACACTCACTTGTGGGCTGCAGCAGGCTCGCCAACTGGTGGTCTTAGGAGATGGAGCCGTCTGGATTTGGCGTCTGGCAGCCGAACACTTTCCGGGAGCCGTGCAGATCGTCGACATCTGGCATGCACGCGAGCATGTCTGGAAGGTGGCGCGAGCCGTCTGTGGCGCCAACACGCCTCAGGCCAGCATCTGGGCCGAGCAGATGTGTAGCTTACTGGTCCAGGGGCAGATTGAGGAACTAGCGGCTGAGATCGCTGGCCTTCCGCCGATCCTCCCCGAACCGGGTGCCGCGCGCAGCGTGCCCGAAATCGAGCTGGATTACTTTATTTCCAATGCGGCTCGCATGCGCTACCCGGCCTTTCGGGCTGAAGGCGCATGCAGGTCGGCAGTGGTATCGCCGAAGCGGCCTGTAAAACCGTAGTCAGCACTCGGGCCAAACGGGCTGGTATGCGCTGGACGCCGCAAGGGCTTGATGCTGTGCTCGCCTTGCGTACCGCTGTGCTCAATGAGACCTACGATGAGTTCTGGGAAGAGCAGCCCTGCCTTGTTGCCTGATTACCTACAACTTTTTCATACACCCAAAGCTCTCCATGATGAGTAAGAGTAAGTGCCGACTCACCTGTAATGGAGACCAGTGGGCTCGATTGAGCACCTAGTACATTGAGGTAGAAATAGTTCCATGATAGAATAGGAGGAAAAAGCGAAGGGAACAGGACATGCCGAAACGAGCCACCAAGGTCGTCCTCAGCGAGAAGGAGCAGGAAGCGTTAGAGCGACTCACCAAGCGTCATCGAAGTGAACAGCAGCAGGCGCAGCGAGCGCGCATTATCTTAGCGGCGGCGCAGGGGCGCACCAATGCGCAGATTGGGCGCGAGTTGGCGCTCAACGTGGATACCGTCCGCTTGTGGCGTGATCGCTGGGTGGGATTGCAGGGGATCGATCTGGACACCCTCAGTGTAGCAGAGCGCTTGCAAGATGCGCCCCGACCGGGAACCCCGCCGAAGTTCACCGCGGAACACCGCTGTCAGATGGCGGCCTTCGCGTGTGAAGCGCCGATGAAGGCCGGGCGCCCGATCAGCCAGTGGACAGGGCGTGAAATCGCGGACGAACTGGTGGCGCGAGGCATCGTCGAGCAGATCTCGCCGCGGCATGCGAGCTATCTGCTCAAAAAGGGGGCCTGCAACCACACCGCTTCCGGTATTGGTTGAATGAAGTGCCCGATGCGCAGCGTGACGAGAAGATTTGCGACGGCTGTGAGGTCTATGCACGTGCCTCCCAACGGGCCAAGGGCGGGGAGCGCACGATCAGCATGGATGAGTTGACCGGGGTGCAAGCCCTGGAGCGCAAGTATCCTGACTTGCCCATGCAGCCAGGCCATGTCCTGCGACGCGAGTTCGAATACATCCGGCATGGGACGTTGTCCTGGTTCATCAATTTCGACGTGGTCACCGGACATGTCATTGAGCCATCCTGGGGCCCGACGCGCACCGAAGAAGATGCCCTGGCCCATTTCCAGCACCTGATCGCTAGCGATCCCAAGGCAACGAAGTGGCGCATCATGCTGGATAATTTGAACATCCATCAATCCGAAGCCCTGGTGCGCTGGGTGGCGGAACAGGAAGGCATCGCACCGGAGAGCCTGGGCGTCAAAGGCAAGAGCGGCATCCTCCATTCGATGGAAAGCCGCGCGGCCTTTTTGCATGACCCGATGCACAAAGTGGTGTTCTATTACACCCCCAAACATGCATCTTGGATGAATCAGGTCGAAATCTGGCTCAGTATTCTGGTGCGCAAGCTGCTCAAACGCGGCAATTTTCTCTCGCTGGATGATCGGCATGCCCAGATCCTGGCTTTCATCACCTATTACAATCAGACGATGGCCAAACCCATCAAGTGGACGTACACCGGGCTAGCCTAATCATGGAGAGATTTACCTCCCAGTGTACTAGTGAAACGCACTAAAGTTCGTATCGAATTGATGTCCTGTTTGACACAAAGCTGCCGTCACGGTTCGGTACGTTTGCGCCAGGTCGAGCTATTCCCTTCCCCTACCTCCTTCTACAGATGCCTCAACCGAAATCTTGCTCATATCGTTTTCCTGTGTTTTCTCGTCGGTCAAGTGAGACTGAGTTGTTTGCTCTTGTTGAATGTGGCGTACCTGTCGCCCGCCACTCAGGTAAGCAATGCCTACGCATATCAGCTCAGCTATAGTAGATATAAAACGAGAGAGGAGTGCAATGATTGGGGCTAAACCGGTGGGCAAGGATAATGAAAGTGCAAAGAGACCCACAACAGCTCCCTCACGAAAGCCCAGTCCGCTGGGAGTGATGAAGCTGACAAAACCTATATCCCAGGCAAGTGCATAAATACCGATGCAGATGGGGAGGGCCATAAATGGAGCATCTGGCCAGAGGGCAAGCAAGAGCACATAGAATGCACTACCGGCCACGATCCAGCTTGCGCACCAGGCTAGAGTCACGAGCAAGATGTCGCTGTAACGCACTGTCAACTGCACAGGATTGCGCTTTAAGAGACGCAATGCGAGATTCAGGAGAGTATTGAGAACGCGGGGATGCAATACGATACATAGCGCCAGGATGGTTGTGACTCCCAGCACAACAACCAGGGTGCCGTGCAGTAGCGATCCAACTGCACCAAAGTCGTGCCAGAACAAGAGGCTGATGGCAAAGATGAGCACGGCCGCCGCCAGTTTGGTAATCAGTTCAATCGTCATACTGGCAAAGGCGACAGGTCGCGAAACGCTGTACTTGCCAACCCAGAGCATACGTGTCAGAACATGCCAGACGTTGCCGGGGATATAGCGCACAAATTCCGAGGCCAGGTAGATACGCAGGGCTATACGTAGATCTAAGCGTGAGCCGAGACGCATTAGCACTGCTCGCCAGACTAATCCGTAGGACAACTCTTGGAGCATAAAGCCGAAGAAGGCGAGGGCTAGCAGCCAGGGATTCCACTGAAACGAATGGGCGGTCAGTTGGCTCCAGTTATTTTTCACTTGGTACAGAAACAGTACCAGAATCACTACGGGCAAGCCTATTTGTAAGAGGGGCTTGCCGATTTTCTTCAGAGTGGTTCGTTGCATTAATTCAGTTCCTTCCGAATACTATACTCTTCATCGGATTGGAAGGCATAGTGGCGAATCATCTCGCTTTGCAGGCCCGTTAAAATAAATTGGACACCAAAGATCAATAGTAGGATGCCGACGAAGAGCAAGGGCTGGTTATGGATCGGCTCATTTGTAAAGAGGTAGCTGCGAATGACCACGTAGCCGTCTACGATTGCTCCAAGTAGAAACGTCCAGAAACCCAAAGGGCCAAACAGCCGCAAAGGAGTACGCAAAAAGGTTGTGAGAAATAGGATATTCAGTAGATCGATCAAACCTCGTGCAAAACGCTTCGCGCCAAACTTCGAGACACCATACTTCCGGGGATGGTGCTTGACCTTAATTTCTGTGACGCGTAAGCCTCGCCAGTGTGCCATCACCGGCACAAAGCGATGGAACTCGCCGTACAACTTAATGTGGGTGTCCTCGATTACGTCGCGTCGATAGGCTTTATAACCGTTGTTGATGTCGTGCAGGTGAACGCCCGTCATATTGCTGACCAGGGCATTGAAGATGCGTGATGGCAAGGTTTTCGAATAGGGATCGAGCCGTGGGTATTTCCAGCCTGAGACGAGGTCATATCCTTCGTCGAGCTTGGCGAGAAAATTGGGAATTTCTTCGGGGTCGTCTTGCAAGTCGCCATCCATCGTAAAAATGATTTCACCACGGCAGCGGCTGAAGCCGGCAACCAATGCCGGTGTCTTGCCAAAGTTTCGGCGGAAGCGGATCACGCGCACGATGTCAGGATATTCGTCATGTAACTTTTTCAGTTCCGCAAAGGTTTTGTCGATGCTGCCATCGTCAACAAAAATGATCTCGTAACCATGTCCAAGCTCATCTAGTTTTGCAGATAGCTTTTCATACACTTCTCGTACGCTTTGTTCTTCATTGAACACCGGTACGACAAATGATATGGCCACCCCTTGTGAGGGAGCTTCTAAGATAGCTAGTTTTGTTTCAATAGTGGGGATGTTTTCTCGTAGTGTGCGAAGTCGAAGGTCTTTCTCCATCGGTTGCTCCTTTATCAGCGCATATAGTATGGTGGTCCCCTGCGTCAAGACAGTTTGAGACCAAAATTAAGATAAAATTCAGCTGTAAAGAAACTTCCTTGTCTGACGACTCCTTTAGTTGCTGTTGGCATGGTATATTTCCCGCCGCCATTGCCGACTGGATGCTCATTGTCATTGGGAAGCACCAATCATCGTCTTTCAACACTTCCTCTCATTTCATCGTATAGACCTGTGCCGGCGTTTGATAGTCTAACGCTTAAAGAAGACGCTCGTGATTGTAGAACGTGAAGTAGGCACGTAAATTGTTCACGGCATCTGGAATACTCTGATAATCTTTGAGATACACCTCCCCGTATTTCACACTGCGCCAGAGGCGCTCGACAAAAATGTTGTCCAGGGCCCTCCCTCGGCCACCCCAGCTGATGGGAATATCAGCCGCTTTGAGCCGCTGTGTAAACTCGGCAATGACTATCACACTCAATTTAGCAAATCAGCAGTTTCCCTTTCATCCACTGTCCTGAGTAAATCGACATTCTTTTTACCCACCGCTTCTTTTGGTGGAGACCAGAAAAGATGACGAGAAAAGGTAAAAAGAATCTTTAATCCATCTTTGATGGACTCAAGCTTTGTTTCACCTTCACGCATATTATAAGTAATTGGCACGGAATACATGGAATAATGTAATTTAACCAATTTAGAGACTATTTCCATTTCGATGGTAAACCCATCTGATTTTAAATGATCTCTCATCTCTAAGACAACGTCTGTTCGCCAGGCAAAATAGCCACTTAAGACGTCAGTGATATTCGCGCCAAAAAAACACCTCACTAAAAAGGTATAAATCCAATTGGCTAAGCGATTCTGCGCCTTAAAGGCATTTTTCGTGATTTTCCCGCCGAGCCGTGAGCCAATAACGACGTCACAAAAATCATTCGCAATGGGTTCTATCAGCCTCAGCATTTCTCTGGCAAGGTAGGTGTAATCACCATCAAGCATGATGACATATCCTGTATCGCTGTCGATACAATTGAATGCCTTACGTATTGCATTGCCTTTGCCCTTTGCACGTTCAAAAATAACATGAACTCCCTTGCTCTCTGCGATTTCTCTGGTTCGGTCAGAAGAGTTGTTGTCAATAACAATAACTTTGGCTTCAAATCCATGTTTCTCTAATGTGCGATGGGGAATATCGTCCAGCACTTTGGCTATCCCATGTTCTTCGTTGTGGCATGGTATCAAGATAGTAATTTTTTCCATTTTAAGTTATTCCCCTGTCTAAGAATCTTGGTACAATCTATTTACCTAAATTTGGCCCCAAATAGTGGCAGAGTGCCACAGGAAAGGAGCTTGCCAAAAGAAAGATGATGAGCCATACCTCTCGAAGAGTCTCAACTTGACGATAGGAGGATCACCATCATGAACGAATCTACCACACCTCTGACCAAACAGTTTACTGGCTGCGCCACGTTGGCAGCTCTTGGTCTGAAGCTGAGGGAACTGAAGCTGTTTGAGCCGATTGCACAAACGGTACAGATTGCGCAAAAGACGATCAAGGATAGCCCAGCAGAGAAAGTTTACGACGCCTTGATCAGCATGCTGGCCGGAGCCCATGGGCTGGTGGAGATCAATACGCGGCTCAGAGCCGATGTCGGCTTGCAGCGAGCCTTCGGGCGCAGCCGTTGTGCCGAGCAAGCGGTGGTGCAGGACACCTTGAACGCCTGTACGTCCCAGAATGTGGAGCAGATGGAAGAAGCGATGGATACGATCTATCGTCAGCAGAGTCAAGGCTATCCGCATGACTACCAAGCTGACTACCAGGTGCTCGATGTTGATATGAGTGGCCTGCCCTGTGGCCCCAAAGCCGCTTTTGCCACCAAAGGCTACTTTGCCAAGCAGCGCAACCGACGAGGACGCCAATTGGGTCGGGTGCTGGCAACCCGCTACCCAGAAGTGGTCGTCGATCGCCTCTTTGATGGCAAGACGCAACTGACCCGCGCCTTGCAGCCACTGATGGTGGCCGCGGAAAGGACCTTGCAGTTGGATGAGGATAAGCGCAGCCGCACCATTGTGCGCGTCGACGCTGGGGGAGGCAGTCGGGATGATGTGAATTGGCTGCTGGCCCGTGGTTATCAGGTTCACGGCAAAGATTACTCGGGCCAGCAGGCCAAACGCTTGGCCAAGAGCGTCCAAGACTGGTATGTCGATCCAGAGCTGCCGGAGCGGCAGTTCGGCTGGGTGCCGGAGGCGACCACGGCTTATGTCCGTCCCCTCAAGCGCATCGCGGTGCGGTGTCGTCAACAGGACGGCCAGTGGGCCGTTGGCATCCTGCTCTCGAGCTTGTCGGCTCGCACCGTGCTCATCTTGACGGAACAGCCCCTCTCGTTGCTCGACGATCCGGCTGCTGTACTCTTGGCTTATGTTCGTTTCTACGATCAACGGGGAGGCGGCATCGAAACCTCTTTCAAAGGCGATAAGCAGGGACTGGGCATCAACAAACGCAGCAAAAAACGCTTTGCCGCTCAGCAGATGCTCATGCTGCTGGGCAGTTTGGCTCACAATGTGATCATCTGGGCGCGTCGCTGGTTGGCGAGCCCGCCTTTGCGCCGCTATGGCATGGTGCGCATGGTGCGCGATGTCTTTCATATCAGTGGCTTTCTGCTCACCGATGCCTTCGGGCAGGTCGTCCAGGTTGTGCTCAACCAGGCTGCCCCTTTGGCACCGGCTTTAGTTGATCCCTTGTGCAAGCTCCTTGCTTGCACTCATGTGGCCGTTAATTTGGGCCAAACTTAGGTATTTCACTGGTGAACGTGCTTAAAGCGATCTTACGAGGGCAACCTCGTGGTCGTTTGGGCAGAGTAGGATCCGGCAAAGGATGTTTGCGAGGACGCTCTCGCCGCCTGGGTTCAACCCGCGGAGTCGGAGCAACCTTATTGACAATGGCGCCACCGACTGATGCTTGCACCAGCTTGTTTACTTGCTCCAGGGTTCCCCGCGTAATTTTCCGTAGAACTTCCACGATTTGTTTCTTCTCCATTCGCTTGATGAGGGCAGCTACTTGCAGAGACACACTATGCCAACCAAGGACTGTCTCAATTTTCAAGGGTTCCCCTTTTTTACTACTTAATATAGCTGTACCAAAAATCTATTGATTGGTGTTTATTAGTTAATTCAACGACTACATCTTGAGGTCCGGGAGAAGACGTGAGCTTGAATATCTCATTTTTGACATAGTATTGGTTGTTCTTAATCAATACTTTCCCGCTATCAACGATATGCCTTGTGCCATTAAGATTTACGGATACCTCGTAGTCATACTGATAATCCGTCGTCTCGAGATTATGGATGACGAATGCAAAACTGAACGCCAGACCGAGACTCCAAATACCGTAGCTACCGGAAGCCCGACTACATTGGCTGTTTTGAGTGGGGTTGGGGCTACATTGATAATAATCCCCGCTCAGACTGGTTGCCGATTGCATTGTCCCTTCAAAAAAGAATGTTGCACGCCCTGTAGTATCTGTCACTGTCAACTGAAGATGTTTCGCAGTGTTGATTGTTCCGCTAAAAGGACCACTCCCGTGCAGTCCAGAACCTAGGTCGAGGTAGCCAGTGATCTCTCCTCGGCTTTGCCGCACTCCAGTGAGCCATAAGCTTGTGCTCACATTGGAAGATAAGTCGTGAGCAGTGCCATTGTATGTTGAAGATAAGTCGTAAACAGTGCCATTGTACGTTCCAGTTGCCAGATTACTTGTTTCAGAGCTTGGCAAATTCGCAATATCGTTGAAATAAAGTTCGGTCAATTTTTCAGGTTTAGGAATTAGATCAAGAGTAGCAAGCTCGTTTTTAACAGATGCTCCATTAACGTTGTAAAAAACGAGCATTCCTATTACTAACGTTACACCTATCAACAATAAAACTACCGGTTTGAAAAGCTGTTTAACTGTTGGGTGCATCGATAAAACCTTAATATCGTACAACTTGAAATTGCTTCTTCTGTTCGGATTACCGGAACTCTGATTATTGTCCATTTATCACCCCGTAGCTTGATCATGGCACGATTGTGCCTCTTGTGGTAACTACTCACTTTCTCTGATGATACTGCACTACTGGCAGGCTCGATTTTAATGACCCTGCCCAAGCCTTCTATCTCTTGTTCGATTGTTGGTCTTCCCGGCAATAATTTTTCAGATCTTGATCACCTTTCAGGCATTGTCTTGACATTGGGGTCCCTCATATTTTTCCAAAGAGCAAATGTTTACCTAATTTAAGAATAAGTTCACAAAAATCGTACTTCTATCTTATGACTAACTTGTCTGGTCCAACCTTGGTATACATATCAGAAGGGTATTCCATATCCTTATTCTCTAAACTGTGAAGAGTAAATTGAAAAAATATTGATGTTTAGGGGTAACTTTTAGAGGGAAGATGAAAAGTATTAGCAAAATATAATTCAGTAAAAAATTCTAGATTTAGCTTGAATAGCAGATGGGAATGCTGGTGGCTGAGCATAAAACCCCTTTCCACAAACGAAGCAAAGGTCGTCGTCGCAGTTGTTCGTCCGGCGACTTTTGCTTGCTGGTGTGGAGCCTGGTCTGTTTGGCAGGTCGCCCCCAACCTTTGGGAGCCATCCAAGGAACAGGAGCTACGCGATAGCTTATATTTGATTCTTTTGTTTTGTCTTCATAAAAACCCCTAACTACTCAGGTTCCCTTCTCAAATTGCCTCTAAAGCCAAACGATTCCTGACAAAAGTATACCCAATATGTGAATGAAAAGTCGCCAGTTGATAGCTAACTTTGTGGTTATTGATAGCCGAAATTGTGAGAATACATAGCCCCATTTACATGGTTATGATTGCCACCTAAATGCAACTGTTTTCTCAGCTATCATTTCTCATGAGTCACACTGAGGCGCCAAGCCTCTAAGAAAGTGTGTATAAAGACGAAAAGCAGCCGATAGAAAAAAGGAGGAGGAGAATGAAGCCAGTCTGAGTAAGCCGAGGAGGAGCAAGATGTGTATTTCCTGTTATAGGCGACGCGCCTATCCATCAGATGTAGCTGACGCAGAATGGGCAATCCTGGAGCCCTTGATTCCAACTGCCAAGCCTGGAGGACGACCGCTGGAAATTGAGCGGCGAGAAATCGTCAATGCCATTTTATATGTGCTACGTAGCGGCTGTCCTTGGCGTCTGATGCCCCATGATTTGCCGCGCTGGTTTACGGCCTATAGCTATTTCCGCCAATGGAAACGGGATGGGACATGGGAACGAGTCCACCACGCGTTACGCCGCGAACTTCGTGTCCATGTTGGGCGGGAAGCGGAACTGAAGTAGCCGCTGTGATTGACAGCCAATCGGTAAAAACCAGTGCCGTACGTGGCGATGAAAGACGACTACGATGCGGGGAAAAAAATCTGGGGCCGAAAACGGCATCTGCTGGTGGACACACTGGGCTTGGTGATCTGCGCCAAAGTGCTAGCGGCCGACATCACGGATCGTGAAGGGGCCAAGGTGCTGCTCACGGCTCTCATCGGAAAGCTGCCTCGCCTCCTGCTGATCTGGCGAGACTAGCGGCTAGTGATCCGCAAATTTGAGGAGTGGGTGAAAGAACACCTTGGCGTTCGCCTCGAAATTGTCAAACATCCTTGGACAGGCATGCGTGGCGTCTGGGCTCCCGCAGGAGTGAAAGTGGACTGGGACCAGATCATTCCCAAAGGCTTTCATGTCCTTCCCAGAAGATGGGTCGTCGAACGCACCAACGCCTGGATCACGCTCCACCGTCGGCTCTCTCGCGATTTTGAGGGCACGCACACCAGCGGTGAGGCCTTTATCTATCTCGCCATGACGAGACTGATGCTGTCCAGACTGGCACGGGATCGTCCCTAAATGACGCCATTTTGCACACATTCTAAACGGGTTAGGGCGATCAGAGCCGCCCAAGCCAAAGTGGCTCAGCCGCCAACGGGGGTTACCAGATCTACTTTTAATTTAGTTCTTCTCGATGGCCGCACGCGCGTGACGTTTCGAAGAGTGCAAGAACCAGTATTTTACCGCACCCACAACTCTTTGCCACTGCCATAGTTATGCAACAGGTGGAAGTGATGGGCAACCCAATCGTGGAAGGTCGCTACCTTTGAGGATTGGAACCGCCCGGTAAAAAAGAGCACGGCATGTATCTGTGGCTCCGAAGCTGTATCGATAAGTTCTGAGAGAGTGAGAAAGCCATTGGTAATACGTACTTGGGAGGTGTCCACGAGTGATGGAGGGGTGCTGCGACCTGCCAGGGCCGCTACAAATTGCGCGTCGGTTACAACCAGTTGGTTGGGCGCGATAGCCTGTCGAAGGTCTGCCGCCGCACGCATCGCTTGCTGGCCCGCTTCTTGCTGAGCTACTCCATATGCGCTGTTCGCTTCTGCCACGCTGTAATATTGGCGGTCTTGACGTACATCTAGCACTGCTGTGACAAAGATGAGCAGGATAGCAGGTATGACAAGCCAGGTCGTATATTTCGCAAGAGCGGGCGGGAATGCTTGAAACGCAGCAGGCATTCTTCCTATTCCTATCACCGCTAATGCAATGAGCGGTGGGGTCAGGATGACAAGATGATGCGCAAAGAGCGGAACCTGGCGCCAGAGCAAGAAGAAGGTCACAAACAACCAAGCCAGCAATGGAAGAACGCCCCAGTCCCGACGTAAAAGCGCAGCAAGTGTTCCATAGAGGGCAGCAACGGCTAAGATTGAGTACAGAGCAGCAAAGGCTAAGATTGAGTGCAGGGCATGCTCGATTATGCCGATATTCTCTTGCTGGCTACTGCCTGCAACTGTTACGGCACTGGTATGAAAGAAAATCACGCTTTGTAGCAGGGCATTGAGGGAGCCGACGAAGGGCAGCATCACCAGCAGTATTGTCAGGATACAGGTTCCTATACCAACAATGATGGGAAGGATGCTGGAAAAGCGCGTCGCTGCTCCTGGTCGCCTCCAGATTTGCCAGAGACGAGCTAACATCAAGAGAGCGAGAGGTGCTAGTGCAGCGACACCAAATAATTTGCAGAGAATGCTTAAAGAGACCGCCATGCCAGCAAGTCCCGCCAGGACAATACCCAAGATTCCTACAGGATGCTCCCACCAGAGATAGGCCAAACCCACTGCTAGAAGAGAAAATGCCACACATGAAACTTCTGCCTGGATGGTTTGCGACTGCGCAAGGTACAGAGGGTTAACCACAACGAGCAGGAGAGCTGCAATTGCACCGAGACGCCCGCTCAACGCCTTACCGAGCAGAAGCGCTCCCACCAGTCCAATTAACGACACCAATGCTATGCCAAAGCGTGCTGACCAGAGTGTGCCACCGAAGAGTACGTAGCTCGGAAAGGTCGAAAGCAAAAAGAATGGGGGCTGCGAGTAAAAAATCTGTTGATAAAGGGGATGCCCGGCGCTCATAGCTCGTAGGGATTGCCAGTATACCCCCTCATCATATGTATCCCGGTCAAAATGAAGACCGAGATCATAAAGCCGCATACCTACTGAGTTAGCGAAAAGAGCGACTATCGCCAGCCAGAAAAGAATAGTTTGCCAGCGCTTAAAACCACGACGACCGCGAGGGATCGCCCTGCTCTTCTCACTTCCCAATATGCCCCTCATCCTACCCTCCAATGAAGAATAATGGACCATCATCTTTGCTCGACTTTCTACATTGTTTTCTCAGTAACAGACAGCCCTGGTAAGGCGGTCGAGGGTCAAACGGGGGACTAAAACCACGTCGGGATCAGTGGGTGATGTAGAAAAAGAGAAGTTCTCCCAAAAGTGCCGTCGAACCTCAGCCAGGACATCATGAAAGGTCGCCATGTGTTTGTGATACCAGGCCGCTTGTGCGAGAGGCATGCATCCCTCGGAATGAAGCGCGCGCCCAAAGAGGGCGACCTGGCTGTCGAGACCGAAGAGCATGGGCGTTGCGTAGTCATTAACCAGGTCAGACCACTGGCATTGGGTCTCGATCCTAGATGAGCTCGGCTCTCCTCGAAGGTCGTTTCCAGGCTCCAGCGTATCATAATAGTCCTCACGATCTGCTCGGCAGTCAGCCCCTGGTTCGTCGAAAACGGCGCCTTCGGGGGCCGCTTCCCTTGGGAGATCACGGGTGAGCACCCAACGAATGGGCAATGGGTCAAAGCCAGCACGATACCACAAGGCAGTTCCCGTGCAGATCGCCAACGTCCGTTCTCCTTGTCCATCCCAGTGCAGCGTGAGACGCTGCCACGTCGTGTTCGAGTCAACCAGGATCCGTTCGAGGGAAGGCAAGCGGCGACCGACCACACGAGGACGCCCAATGGTATGGCGATCGCGTTCGGGCGGCAGCTCATCCAGGACCGCATCCAGATGAAACAGGGTGATAAGGGTCACGTGCTGTGCTTGGCACTACAGGCCCAGTTCCAGGATGCTGTAGGCAGTATCCCCCAGGAGCGTGTCAATCTCTGTCAGAATTGGGATATCGCGAGGGCTTGCTGCAACCTTGCTGCTACTGGTATACATGACCTTCACCTTCTGTATCTCTAATTTCTTCTCATTGAACTTGTATCTTGCACGTTACCAAGCTAAAGTATACCCAAGGGAAGAATAAAAAGTCGCCAGTTGACAGCGAACATTGAGGATACTGATAGCCGACTTTGTAGGTGGTGATAGCTGGAAATATAAGGATAGATAGCCCACTTTGCATTGCTATGATAGCCGCTTGTTTGCGGCTAGTAGATGACCACAAGGAATTTGACAAATAAAGATACATGGAGCAAAGTCACTTCTAAAATCTGCATCGCAACGAAAGGCACACAGTGCTGAAAATGGTCTGTGAGAGCCAAGAAAAACCTGCTGGAAATGCAGAAAAGAAGATGAAAAGCAAGCTCAGCCTCAGTTATATGGCACGTCGTATCTTTTGGATAAAAATACACTAATAGGCCTGCTGGCTGTCCAACATGGAAGGTCCCAACAACGTGAGAGCCGCTGGCTAAAATTCTACACGATGCCTGTGCTAATTACAAGCAGCGCCTCGTTGCTTCAGGGTTGCGCTTTTGAGGCATGTGCAGGCGCTTCAGGCTGCCTGTAAAGAAGGGCATGCCTCGCGGGCAGCGGCTTGCGGCGGCGAATGTTGAATAGATTAAACAGGTATAGCAGGGTGAGCAGGACAAAGAGGATATCCCGCACAACCACCGTCTGAATAAAACCCGGGACATATTGCTCAAGCATGGGGTGAGGTGTACGCGTGGAGAGATAGGTAATGATGGTCGACAGGAGCAAGATGCTGCCCCAGAAGAGCAGCCAGAAGCTATCAATGGCGCTGGCATAGGCAAGTAAGGGCATCAACCAGATAAGATACTGCGGGCTGAATACCTTGCCACTGGCGATAAATACGAGGTGGAGCGCGATAAAGGTCTGCAACAGGTCGAGCTTGCCTCGCCACTGCTGCCAGATGGTAAAAATAGAGCCGAGCACAAACGCAGCTTCAAACAGGATAACGACGACATGCTCCAGCGCGCTCACAACGTTCACGGACCCGAAGGTTAACTCAACATGGGCCGCAACGCCGAACGCGTTCGCGATCCAGAGGATGGTGCTGCTCGATGACTCGATTTGTACTGGCCGCTGCGTAAAGTAGCTGATCTGACTTACAACCGCATTCTGGAAATCAAATAAGGCGAAGATGCCCGTTATACCTATGACAAGGGCCAAGAAAATCAGTGTATTGTTCCAACGCCAGCCCCCTATGCCTTTCAGCGTGCGCCAGAGTTCCGCGGGCAGCGTTTTGAGCGCCATATTTCCAGCGGGCGGCATGTACATGCGCCGCGTATCCTGCTGTTCGGCGATGAAGAGCGCAGGCAGGAGCATCAGCGGGTACAGCTTTAAGAGCGTGCCAAAGGCCAGCGCGACATAGGCGGCCGTCCAGTGCTTGCGCTCGGCGGCGATGATGCAGAGGAGCGTCAGGGCGGCCGGGACCAGGTCAAAGCGGCCTTCAGCCGTGGCCCAGGCGCCTACAAGCAGGTAGAGCGCAAAGGTGAGCGCGCTTCTGCGAGGACCATAGCGCAGCAGCAGCCAGTAAATAAGCACGGAGGTGAGCGCCATCAAGAGGGCAAAGAGACGCTGGTAGTCCTGAATAGGAGAGAGCAGCGCGAGCGAAAACAGGACAAGCGTGAGCGGTGGATATTCGATTGGCAGCATATGGAACGGTCCCTGTGGCGCGGCGGCGCTATTGAGAAACAAGCACTGTGAAGCCGGCAGCATATGCAGCGCGCTTTTGCCCAACCAGAACGTGAGGGCATAGCACTGGTAACGGGCGGCATCATCAGTGGTTATGGAGGTTTCGTGTGAGATATACACTGCAATGCCCAAGATGCTCGCCATGACGATAGTTATAACGAGCAGTGCACGAAGCAACTCACCCTTTGTAGGACGATGAGGGCGAATATAGGACCAAGCTGTCAACAGCGTCGCGGTAGAACCAATGAGGGCAGCGAACAGACCCACAACCTCTTGAATACGCATTCTTAAATTCTCCTTTTTCACGTCCCTGAGGGTGTTTCGCCTGTAAATACGACATTTTCATCCGCTTCTGTGTCTGGCACAGACATCGAGCTTCCTAACTTGACAGAGTAGAGTCTGTTAGGGACTCGAACTCAAAAACGTGATAAAATCAAGGATGATAACTCGAACATCTTATCCAACTAACGTCAGTGATGACGAATGGGCCTTCGTCGTCCCCTACCTGATCTTGTTGCCCGAAGATGCCGGGCAACGCACCTACAGCCTGCGCGAAGTGTTCAACGGCTTGCGCTGGATCGCACGAGCAGGCGCGCCCTGGCGCCTGATGCCCAATGACTTGCCGCCCTGGTACCTCGTCTATCAACAGACCGAAGCGTTCGGCTGGCCGCCGGCTGCTTTGCAGCCCTTGTCGACGATCTGCGGTTGGTGCTGCGGGAAGCCAAAGGGCGCCACAGACAGCCCTCGGCGGCCATCTTTGAGAGTCGCACCTTGCAGTCGACGCCCGAAAACGGCAGTCGTGTCGGGTTATGACGGAGCCAAGCGACGTAAAGGCAGCAAAGTGCATGCGGCGGTCGATACGCTGGGCAACCTGCTGACCCTGCTGGTCACACCCGCCAATGAGCAGGACCGGGCGTAAGTAGGTGAGCTGGCGCAAGCGGTGCAAGAAGTGACGGGCCAAGCCGTCGAACTCGCCTTTGTTGACCAAGGCTATAGCGGTGACATTCCTGCTCAAGGGGCCAGGCAGCACGGCATTCAGTTGGAAGTCATCAAACTTCCTCAAGCCAAGCGCGGCTTTGTCTTACTGCCCCGGCGCTGGGTCGTGGAACGCTCCTTTGTCTGGACGACGCGCTTTCGGCGGCTGGTGCGCAATTATGAGTGGCTTACCGCGACGCTTGCCGGTCTTCATCTGATCGTTTTTGCCTGTCTCATGCTTCATCAATGGATTTCTATATCGAGTCCCTAACAGATTCTTAGTGGTAAGTCCATTTTGATATTGACAGGTGTCAGGTAGAGCCCCACTAACTGGTGATCGAGCCTAAGATCCCCTTGCGAAGACGAACAATCAGCAAGGCTGGCTACGCCTGGAACCGTCAGATTGAGAAAACATAGGTTGTTTGCTATGAAGCGAGAAAAATTCCTAAGTCAACAAAGTGCCGGTAATGCTGTGTTCGTTAAATGCGATAACAAAACGGATCGGCTTCTAGAGCTAATTTATGTCGTTGGTCTCTCTATTTTTGTTACCGACGGATTTAACGAAAGCGGCAGTAATTACTTTATCGCTGGGACCAGGGCTACTACTACAGCAGCACTAATGATAGCTTACTCCTTACCAAGCAAAAGTATACCCAGGGCAAGAAAGAAAAATCGCTATTTGACGGCTAACTTTGTGGAACATGATAGCCGACTTTAAAGACTGTGATAGCCGGTAATCTTGCTAGAATTAGACCGCACAATCAGTCCATGATAGCCGCATAAATGCGAGTAGGATTTTACCATGCGGCTTAAAATGGGGATTGGATAGGGTTCTAAGTACAATCACATTACTTTTTCGGCCTTGCCCATGCTCACGGACCAGCCATTATCCCGCATTCTTTGTGTGATTGTACTTAAATTCAATAACTTTCAAATAACAGCGACAACCTGAGAAAAGCAGCCATCGCGCTGATACGAGTGAAAGTGCTCAGATCGTTTGAGGGCGAAATTACTCATCTTTTGTTTGACCACGCGCGAATTGCTGCGGAAGCGACGAGCGGGTAAATGCACCGAGGCGATATCATGCAGCAAGCGTTGATACAGGCAGTCGAAGTGCTGAGGAGCAGCCAGTTGAAATTCGCTGACCGCTCTCTGGACGACCTCGATGGTGTGAATGAAACTGAGCCGATCGGGATCAATATTCGCGTGTAAAGCTGCTTAATGCATAAGAAACCGCAGCGCATAATGCGCGAGTAAGAGCCTTATAGAGTTCCTGAATAATGCCAACAGGCAGCAGGCTGCGTAGAGGGCGCCCGAGCAGGTGCTGGTGCGTATCGACTTCGTCGATGACCACTTCGATCTCGAGAGCCGTTCGTGGTAGGCACAGGCTATCTCCAGGGCTGGTGCCGATGCTGGGTCCTGTAAACTGTGACCAAGCGATGACGCTTGCTATAGTCCTCAAGCTGCAGATCGGTGATCATGTACTCCACGATGCGGACCAACACGCGTGCTCCGGCCTGGCGCTCCTGGTAATCGGCTTCGCAGGAGAGAGGCGAGGAAGCTTCCTTCGGGGAGGCGACGCACGACCTGGGAGTGAACGTGAGCCGGCAGCCTGCCCAGATAGTGGGCTCCCCGCGCCAGCGTCGCTGTGATCATCTCAAAGGCATGAAACCCACGATCCCACATGACCAGTATCCCGGCCCCCACGCTGCGCAAGACACGTAGGTCGCCCATTCGCTCAGAGAGGTGAATAGGCCAGAAGCCCGCATCCACGATGGCGTGCGTGCCGCATTCGACCAGGTACACCCCTTTGAGTTGGGGAAACGCCGTCTTTCCGCGAGCCACCTGATGCCGACCGAATGCCCGCACGTTCTCTGGAGTATCAGCGACGTCTTCCGTCGCCCCGTCATCGCCATGAGGCGCAAGCCAAAGAGAAAGGCCCCTGTGGTTTCTCGAGTCGCCAGAGGCCGACAGATGGCAGGGAAGAGTGCCACGAGGGGTTTCGCTCCCAGTTGAGAGCGCCGGTACGATAGGGCAGCATCTCCAGGCAATTGGGAGCGTGGGTAAAGAGACGAGGGCGACCAAAGAAGCAAACTGAGTCCGTGCCCACTCTCGGCAAGCGTCCCAGAGTTCGCCTACGCAAGGGGGTTTTATGTTTGGCCACCGGATAGTGGGGTTCTACCGATGAAGCACTCTTTTCACCGTTTATGACTTGCAAGTGAAAGTATGCCATATATCTCACCTCCTGTTCCGCCTTTATTTGATTTGAAAGGTATTGAACCTAGAACCCTATCCAATCCCCATTTTAAGCCGCATGATAAAATCCCACTCGCATTTATGCGGCTATCATGGACTGATTGTGCGGTCTAATTCTAGCAAGATTACCGGCTATCACAGTCTTTAAAGTCGGCTATCATGTTCCACAAAGTTAGCCGTTAAATAGCGATTTTTCTTTCTTGCCCTGGGTATACTTTTGCTTGGTAAGGAGTAAGCTATCATTCAAGCAAAAGGGATTCAGGGATTTTTCTGGGCAGGAAGAGGATTTTTCTTTCTTGCTCAAACGGTTCGTAGCCCTGGTCCCAGCAATAAAGTAATTAGAGGGCATTTCGCCTGTAAATAGATTATTTTCATCCGCTTCATAACTCGCCTGGGCCTACGATGAACCCTTTGCTGATCCACCGATGTTGCCGACCTACTCTGTGTCCAAGTTAGCACGCGAACATGTGACGGTCGTCCTCACAGGTGATGGAGGTGACGAAATCTTTGCTGGCTATGAGCATTATCAACTTAAATACAGGATCAATCGCATCCCTCTCCTGCTACGCATTCTGTTGGGATGTCCAGGGATGCTTTTGCCTGATAGCATGAGCGGTAAAAAATGTCTCCGCGATATGACACGCTATCTTGCCTTGCGTTTTATACGTGTCTCCACGCTCTTCCCTGAGGATTCGCGTCCCTCCATGTTTAGTCCTGAACATTTCGCACAGGTGCGCGATCATAATTCGTACGAACAACTATTGCGTAAGTTCCGAGCGGTATCAGACCTGGATATAACCGCCCAGATGCAGTATGTTGATGCGCATGCGTATCTTAATGGAGCATGAGAAATGTATTGCTGCTGAAGTTCTAGACCCTGAAGGCGAATGCGTACTACAGGGCTTCAAGACAGAGAAGGAGCAAAAATGATGGTAAACAAGGCTCTGACGAATAGATCTCCATTTCATAAGGGATACGTTGTATGGCAACGGCTTATGGGTGACTTTTCAAATTGGCTTTTACTTGCCTATTGTTGTTTGGGAATACTTTTATTTCCTTTATACCAATTTCAGATAGATCCGGATGGTACTTCGTATATTAACATTGCGCGTCTTTATGCCATCGGGGATTTTCATGATGCGATAAATGGATATTGGCAACCGCTTCAATCCTGGTTGTTAGTCCCTTTTTTATTGGTGAAGTTCCAGCCATTATTTGCAATTAAGTTATTATCTCTGATTATTAGCTTTTTTACTCTTATCGCAATAAGAAAACTTTCTTACAGGTTCGCATTGAATGAGCGGGTGAGATTATTAATTTCCCTCGCTGCGATACCAATGCTTTTATTGTTTACCTTTTCTGGGATACCTGGGGCCGATCTTTTACTTCTCTGCATATTACTATATTATTTATATTACATCTTTGATCCTGATTATAGTAAGAAAGCGATAAATGGCTTTCTCATCGGATTTTTTGGAGCTCTTTTATTTTTTAGTAAAAGTTATGGATTTGTTTTTTTCATAGCTCACTTTTCGCTTTTTACGTTTATCTTTTACTTGAAAAGTAAAACTCGCCAAGAACGAAAAAATATTTTACTAATATATATTTTTGGACTAACGATTTTTCTAATAATTAGCGGGATTTGGATTTATAGTATAAGCAATAAATATCAGCACTTTACTATTTCAAACTCGGGTGAGCACAATATGAAACTTGATAGCCTTGGATCACAAGGTCAACCAATGCTCTATCAGGGATTGTTACCACTTCCCTATCCTGCCGCGGTAAGTGCCTGGGATGATCCTTCTTATCTTACTATCGAATATGCAAAATCATCACGGTTGTTTGATCGGATAACATTTCAAATAGTCCACATTGGAGGAAACGTGGTTAGTACGTTCTATGTTTTTGAACTTTTCTCAATTTTTTCGATGGTAATAGTATTGATTTACACCATTCGCTATTTCGGTAAGCGCTTCCGCAAAGCAGAAGAGGGCATCCAGAGTCCCGAGGGAAGGTCCTGGAGAAGGCAGCTCGAATATGATCGCAGCCGGGATGAGGGGGAATTGCACAGTAGTACATTTTATTCCCTCATAACAATGCTTTTATATACCGCCGGCTTTGAACTTTTGCATATTGAAGCAGCATATTTGTGGATTGATGCAATACTACTTCTTTTGCTATGTGCGTATTATGTATGTAATAATCACTTTGATTTTATTCGGAGTGCGAAACTACGACGAGTTCTTTTTTATATCGTCTTCTTATCTTTTTGGCTCTATCCTGTAATGCTGCTCATCATACGTGTAAATCAGAATCGGGATATTTATATAACGAGCAAACAATTGCAAACCGCCTATCATTTGAAAGGCAATCTTGCATCCAATAATGATGGGGATGCGACTAATAGTTGGGGCTTAGCGTTATATTACGCATATTTTTTGGATAGTAAATATTATGGGGCAACACAAAAAAATATTACAAGTGAGGAACTACACAGGGAGTTAGGAAAATATCATATTGATTATTATTTTGTATGGAATGGCACGTGTCGATTGTCACAATGTAGAAAGATTGCAGAATTTGAGGTACAATTTTTATGGATTTTTGAGACAAAGCACCTGATTGTCTACCAGATAATAAATAATGGTAGTAGTTGATAAGTTGTTCTGGGGGTGATCCACCAAATGGTTTCGTACGAAGAGAAGTCTCATGAAGGAGGGAGAGGGGATGAGAGAACGGGTTTCTGCCCTATCTGATGCAGCTCCAAAAATATGCATAGACTGAAAAGCCTCTATTATTTACTTGAAGCCCTCAAGTCGCTTCCAGAAGTCACGTTACATATTATTGGAGAAAAACACGATTTTACCGAAAAGAGATTTGTTTCTGCCGGGATCAAACGCGGGAAAGGTCTAGTTAAAGAGATGCAGAAAGCAACAGTTCTCGTGCTCCCCTCGATTCGCCATATGGAAGGCTTCCCAATGGTGCTTATTGAGGCAATGGCATGTCAGACACCAGTGATTGGAACAGATCAAGGGGGAATTCCTGCTGAGAGACAATTCTCCAATAAGGTACGACGCGAGTCTACCCATGTGGGACTTGTACCAGTGAACGCAGGTTGGTATAAAACAACCCTAATCACCCCTACAATTGTACAAGTAACATCCTATTTACCCACCTCATCTCGGTGATATGAAAAATTGTGCGGCGCAGATCATCGACGGGGCGGAGTACATCTTGAAAGGCAGATAAAATCATGACATTTGATAAAAAAACACTATTCTTTTTGTTACTAGGATTTGATCTCCTGGCTAACATACTAGAGCTTACACATGTCAATTTTCTCTATACATCGACGCTTATTTCCTTCTGTACCTGTATTTTATTGCCAGGTTTCCTCATCTCATTAATTTTGCGAATTAGAAAGATATCTTTCTGGGAAAATCTTTTATTTATTGTAGGACTCAGCATTGCTTTTTTGGAATTTGGTGGATTACTCTTAAATATCCTCTTGCCATTATTTGGTGTAAATGATCCATTGACATTTCAAAATCTCGTCATTGGTTTTGATATATATATATTACTACTTTTTATCTTGGCCTGGATAAGAACAGAGCAACTCGTAGTTCGGATTCAGCTTCCCAGGCGCTCAAAGATCGAAAAAGTATTGTATGCCCTGCCTGTATTCTTTCCTATACTCGCTATTTTGGGGGCCATTGTTTTAAATAATGGTGGCAGTGGTATCCTGACGCTCATTCTACTAGGGGCCATCGCATTCTATAGCCTGCTCCTGGTGCTCTTTCACGATAAAATATCTGCTGATCTCTTCCCCTATGCGATATTTTTCATAGGAATAGCCTGTTTATTTACCACTTCTCTCCGCAGCTGGTATATAACAGGACATGATATTGAAGTAGAATTTTTCATATCCAAGCTTACAGAGACACATCACATTTGGAATATGTCATTATACCAGGATAGCCTATAATGCCTGCCTTAGTATTACTATACTACCGACCATCCTAACCAATCTCTTATCTATACAGGATATGTACGTTTATAAAGTTATTTTTCAAATCTTATTTGCGACTTCACCTGTAGTAGTATTTTTCATTGTGAGGAACTATACAACACCGGTATTTGCTTTTTTATCCGCTTTCATTTTTATGTCTTTCCCGACATTTTTCAATGATATGCCCATGCTAATGCGGCAGGAAATAGCTCTTATCTTCTTTGGCCTGGCGTTGTATATGTTGCTCGAGCGCACCCAGCCTCAGCAACCTTACACACAGTTTGATACCCTTCCCTTTTCTGTGCTCTCTTTCTCAATGAGAAGGATTTTGTTCATTATTTTTGCGCTCAGTGTTATAGTTTCTCATTACTCAACGAATTACATTTTACTTGCACTGCTTGCATTCTCATACTTCTCAACACTAATAATTTCTCTGCCATTTGTGAAAAAGACCTTTGCTTTGCTGATATCAAAGTCTCCTATCAAGCAAAAATATACATTTCCTAATAAAGTGTTTCTTAATCTACCCCTGATATTGCTCCTCTTTTTAATGACATATGTTTGGGGTACTCTTTACACACATACATCAAGTCATGCTGTTTCAGTAATGAAGGAAACAGTCAGAGATATGTTTGTAAAAACGAACTATAAGTCAACCGATGTTACGTATAGCATCTTCTTTTCCCCTAAACTTGTTCCCCAACAAGAGCTTCAAGATTATATTAACAGTCTTCGTCAATCACAGAAACCAGATAACACATATAGTAAATCAATTACTGATAAGTATCCCACCTATTTAGTTCCGCAAGAACTGCTTCCTCCAACACCATTAGGAAATTTGTTATCTTCTTTCCATATCCCAGTATCCAGCATTCAAGCAAAATTAAGATCACTTTCTGCTTCTTTTATGCAAATTCTTGTACTCATTGGCTTGCCAACCATCTTTTTCCTTAAGAATAAAAAAACGTTTGAACTGCAATATTTACTTCTCTGTTTTGGCTCTATATTTCTTCTCGCGCTTATAACTCTACTGCCTGCACTATCAGAAGAGTATGGAGCACTTCGCATGTTTCTACAGTTCCTTTTTGTGTTTTCCTTGCTAATTGTGTTTGGCCTTAGTTCAATACTATTTTTTGTGAAAGAGCAAAGAAGAATACTTTATATCGGCATAATAGCAATTATTTTCTTTTTAAACTTAACAGGATTTATTGCACATCTTACGGGAGATTTCTACCCTCAAATGACCACGGATAATGCTGGTTTATACTATGACGCTTATTACGTTCAAGGATCGGATGTTGTTGCTATAGATTGGCTCTCGAAGAATGATGTCAATAATGACCCTATATTGGCTGAACAATACGCTATAAGCAAACTGTGGACTTATGGAGATATAAAATCCTTAGATGCAAATTTCCCACCATTAATCCCAAAAAATGCGTATGTGTATTTACAGGTTTCAGCTAAGCCATTAGCTTCCTATCAGGGTACACTCTATTATAATTCGGACAAACCTTTTTTAGATAAATATAAGAACCTTATATATAGTAATGGCAAAAATAACATTTATAAATAATCTTATTATAATTCGCTCATTTGGAAAATCAGTTTGACAGAATAGGGAGTAAGCGTGGAATACAAATCTGATGGAAAATCGAGGTAACCACTACTCAGGACTCCAAGTGACCGGTAAAGGTTGACCATGGAAGACAGCCGTCAGAGCAGAGAGCATGGGATGTCCTTGCTTGTGCATAGTCAAAAATAACTGCGGATGCAGCAAAAAGCGATGACCCCAGTCGCACTCTGAAAGGTGCCAGCAATCTTTTGCTAAGCTTTTGTCAGGCGAAGGTCCCACTCGGCCTGGTTGTTCGTAACAGGAATCCGCAGGTCGTCGAGCAAAGCCAGCACTTGCTCTGCACGCGCCATCCAGTGTATCCAGCAGATTCTTGGCCTTGCTTTGCTTGCGCCTGCCTTTCCGTTTTCCAAAGGCACTCATCTACATCTGACAGTCCACTCCGTACCAGGTGCTCTCCAATCAAGAGAGCCTCCAGCTGCAGTATGCGCTCCAGCAGCGCGCCCTGAAACTGGGCTGGAGGGCCGAGGACATCGAGCTCATCGATACTGATTTAGGCCTGAGCGCTGCCCTTGCCTCGCATCGCTCAGGCTTCCAGGAACTGGTGACCAAGGTGAGCCTGGGACAGGTGGGCATCGTCCTGTCCGTGGAGGTCACCCGCCTTTCGCGCAACTGTTCTGATTGGTATCCGCTGCTGGATGTGTGCGGCTACCGCGGCTGCCTCATTGCCGATCATGATGGCATCTCTGACCCAGGATCGGCCAATGGGCGCTTGCTGCTTGGCCGGTATGTTATTTATAATCTGGAACAGCGTGGAAGATTACTGAAATAACTTGCATTATGTATACTCTGAGCTCGTTTCTGATGTCACTTTCCAGATTAGTCGGGCCAGATTATACATAATCAAAGGGCAATTATCCGAACGCGAATTGCATACCATCCGAGCTCGCATGACCGCCGGACTGCTCAACAAAGCGCAACGAGGAGAACTCGCCTTGTCACTTCCCATTGGCCTGGTGCGCGACGCGATCGGCCAGGTGCGCAAAGATCTGACCTCTCCTCAGACCCAGGAAGTCCGTTTGCCGATGGAACAACGGAACTGGGGTATCGGTCTCCCTTGAGACTGGCCGTCTTGCCCAGCACCGTCAAAATCATTCGGCTCAAGCATGGACTCTTTCAAAAACGTTCGCAGTCTCATCCCAGGCGAATTGAAGGGGCACTGACGATCTCGTAGATTGCTCAGGTCCTTGACATTGACCCAAATTGGATTTATGATCGAATCCATGATAGCACCATTCAGGTGGACAAAGATCCACAAACACGGTTGTTCTTGTTTCCCGATGAGCCAGAAACAATCGAACAGTTCAAACGCCTTCGTGCTGGTCAGTTCCAGAACTTGCGTTTTTCAAGGGGGCATCAAGATGCATGATCGAATGAACGCCTGGATCATCTGAGGATCGTGGCAGGGGTGTGCCAGGAGATCAGCCTAGCCGCCTGGCTCGATGCCCAGGATCCTGGGCATCGCCAACAAGTGAGCGTGGGAACGGCGACCGTCGCGATGGTGCTCAATGGGTTAGGGTTCAGCAATCGGCAGTTGCATTTGGTGCCGCAGTTCTTCGCCAACAAGCCGATCGAGCATTTGCTGGGAGCAGGAATCACGGCAGATCAGCTCAACGACGACTGTTTGGGGCGGACGCTGGATTGGTTATACGAGCACGACCTCACCCAGCTCTTTGCGGGGATTGCGAGTCGTACTCGCCACCACTTTGGGATCAAGGCCGAGCAGGTGCATATGGATATGACCTCGTTCTCGGTGAGTGGGGAGTACGTCAGAGCGGAGGGGGGCAGGGGAGACAGCAGCAGAGCCAGCCGTGATCACTATCACCTATGGCTATTCGCGTGACCATCGCGAAGATCTCAAGCAGTAGATGTTGGTACTGGCGACCACCTATGAAGGCGATGTTCCCTTGTTCTTACAGCCTCTGGATGGTAACAGCAGCTTGCTGTCAGCGGTCACAGCCATCCAGACCCAATTGCGGGAAGCGGGCGAGGAGGCGAGCGTGTATGTGGCCGATAACGGGGTCTACAGCGAGTCGAACATGAAGCAGTTGAACGCAGCAGGGGTGAAGTGGGTCAGCCGGGTTTCAGAGAGCTTGACCGCAGCGAAAACGCTCGTGCAGGAAGGCAGCCAGACCTGGCAGCAGTCCGAAGATGGAACCGTCGACTGGTTCAGTCGAGCCATGGTCCTGCCGCAGGGCAAGGAACGGTGGGTGGTGGTGCGCACGCAAACTTCTCTGCAACGAGTTCGCCAGACGCTGCAGCGGCAGACGAGCAAAGCGCAGGCCAGTTGGGAGCAGAAGTGCTGGCATCTCTCCAATCGGCGCTTTGTCTGTGAAACCGATGCACGAGCTGCCATGGAGCGTGAGATGAAAGGCAAACCCACCTGGCTGGAGAGCCACAATGATTTAGTGGCTCATCCGCAGTATGCTGGCCAGGGGCGTCCACGCAAAGACGCCAGTCCGACAAGCTATCAGTGGCAGATTGTGGCCACGGTGAGCATCAACCAGGAACGGGTCGAGCAGGAAGCCTTGCGCAAGGCGTGTTGGATCGTCGGCACGAACGTCCTCGACCCAGCTGTGCTCTCCGACCAGCAACTTGTGACGACCTACAAAGACCAAGGCGGGGTGGAGCGCGGCTTTCGCTTTCTCAAAGATCCGCTCTTTCTGGCCTCTTCCGTCTTTGTGAAAAAACCGGAGCGCATCATGGTGCTCAGCTTCATCATGGTGCTGTGCCTGCTGGTCTATCACCTGGCCGAATGCCGGCTGCAAGCACGCTTGGCCAAGACCCAGCAGACTATTCCCGACCAGGTACACAAACCCACAGCACGCCCGACGATGCGTTGGGTCTTTCAATGTTTTGAAGGCATTGAGCTGCTCCATGTGCAGACCTCCACCACCTCACTCCATATTGTCTTACGTCTTGAGTCTGTCCATCGGCTGATCTTATCCCTTATGGGACCGCTCTATGAAAAAATCGATAATCCGTCTGGGTAAAAGTGCGGAATGTGGGAGGTATTGGACTAAATGGATAAAAAACGGAAGAGCTATACGCCAGAGTTCAAACTCAAGGTGGTACTGGAAAGCATGCAGCGTGATACAACGCAGGAAGAGGTCTGTAAAAGATTTGGCGTGTCCAGCTCGATGTTGCATCGTGGCGAAACGAGTTTCAGGAGCATGCTGCCAGTGTGTTCTCTGATAAATGCGATCCCAAACAAAAAGCGATAGAGCCCCACTGACTGGTGAAAAAGTCAGGAGGGCTTGAAAAAATGGAAGACCAGGGAAAAAGAATGGCGCCATCTATAAGAAAGCGCTTCCAATTACTAAATATTGCTGCATTTCTTTTACTGCTGGTTTTTATTACCTTTAATGTTAATGCATCTTCAACAAAACAACCCAGAGTGAATCCCATGTGTGTAGCATCACATCTGGATCGTCATCTCACAAACTCCGATATTGATACACAATTGACACTCATGCAGCAAGCGGGTATTAAATGGACACGATTTGACTTTGACGACTATGTTGTTAATCCTTCTCAGGGTGTTTGGGATTTCTCTACCTATGATAATATTGTTCAACGGGCAACAGCAAAAGGAATTAGTATTATCGCAATTCTTGCGCAATTCGGGTTACCCAGTTATCTTCTTAATGGTCGCCAATGGTCAACTTCCATGCAGCCATCAGAATATGCGACATTTACTAAGGCAGTTGCTACTCATTTTAAAGGGCAAATTCCTCTCTATGAAATGGGGAATGAACCAAATTCATCAATGACAGCTGCATCGTATTCCGCGCTGCTTATTGCCGGATATCGGGCAATAAAAGCAGGTGACCCTAATGCAAAAGTGATTAGTGGGGGACTTGCTCCAAAAACTGGAACTACCCAGGATCCTATTACCTTTTTACAACAGATGTATGCAAACGGTGCAAAAGGATATTTTGATTACTTTGGCATGCATGCCTACTCACAGCCACAAAGTCCAGATATTCTGAGCCAAACATCATCGATACCCACGTTTAATATCCTAGCTCGTCTGAAAACCGTTTTGGAGCAAGAAGGAGAAAGAACAAAACAAATTATGGTTACTGAAGATGGCTGGCCAACAACCTCAGACCTTAGCGGAGCCGGAGTAACCCAGGCAACTCAGGCAACATATATATCACGGGTCTACACCAAAATTATGCATGAGGATTACCAATACGTCCCTATTCTCTGTATGTATGACTTTGTTAATGACGGTACAGTTACAACATTCGATGAAGATAACTTCGGAGCACTCAATGCTGACTACTCACAAAAATCGTCATATACTTCTTTGCAACATGCTGCATCAGATTTTTCTTCACACTTTACCGCAATATCTCCATAAAGAATGGTTCTATATTTCGTAACTCATATACTAATTGGTAGATAACGGTCTTCCCGTTGAGACTGTCTCTGTCGGTTCTCAGGTGTGAGCATGAGGACGGCTGCGATGAGAGAGAGCAACGCTGATGTCTTGCTTGACGATGGACAAACGCCAGGTGATCAAACCGAGCCCGTTTGCCAATACCGTTCAAGGATTCGGTCGGCTTGTTGAGCGACTCGAGGGATTGGGAGTCGCCCCCAAGCAGATCGTAGTGGGAATGGAAGCGACCTCGCGCTATGGAGAGAATCTGTTTCAAGCCCTGCTCAACCACGGCTATCAGGCGTGCCTGTTAGTACTAGTTTGCGGTGCGAAATGGGTAAGAGGGCCTGAGAAGCCGATGGAATCTCAACAATTCTTGACTGAGTACTGAGCTTCTCTCTTGTTGCGCTTTACTTGGCGGTCGCCTGGGCGATATGGCGGAGATTGCTGGCAATGACTCCCAAGCCGAGCCACCGCTCCATCCCGTTCTGCCCGTGATAGCGACATGTACGCCAGCCATAATCGCGTCGCAGGCTGGCGATTCTCCCCTCGATGCCCGCGCGCCAGCGATACCCGCGCCGCCAGGGGCGCGTGTGTTCCAGGGCTTTGCGTTCCTCGGAGAGCTTGCCCGCGGCGGGAATGGCCACCCGCTTGACGCCTGCGGCCGTGAGCTTCGCCTCCGTCTCGGGCGAGTGGACGCCACGATCTCCGGCCACGGTGCCGGGCGGATGCTCAAAGAGGGCGATGTGGTGTGCCACCGCATGGGTGGCCTGTCCATGTTCGTTGGGATGCTCCAGGATCTCAGAGCGCGTGACGATCCCCCCCTCAATTTCATCGAGGATGACGTGCCGCCCAAACTCGACCAGGGCACCCCCTTTGTGACGAGGAATGGCGCGCGTGTGTGGTTCAAAGAGGCTGAGCACCTTCTGGTCCGAGGGGACTTTCTGGCCTGCGAGCACCCGGCTGCGCGTTTGCGTAATCACCCGCTTCACCAGGGGTAACATCGCTTCAGCCTCGCTGTGCAGATGCTTGGCCTGCCGCTCCGTCTGCTGGCCGAGCGCCGCCACCACATCGGCGGCCTGCCGCACCATGTGTTCAGCCGTCTCGATGAGCTTCTGATACAGGTGTTTCTGCTCCGCCTCTTTGTCTTCTCCTTTGCGCCGCAACTGTCGATGCAGCCTTTGAGCGGCTTGTCGGGCGCAACGCAGCCGCGAACGACACGTTTGCTCAACGTTCTTCACCTGATCCTTGACCAGTGCTTTCGCCCGCTTGACCAGACGCGAGAGGACGCGCACGCTGTCCACGAGCAGTCCACTGTCGGTGGGGTGATGAATGGTCGTCTGCACACACGTCGCGTCCAGCCGCAGCTTGCGCCCCTGCGTCACCTTGGCCTGTCTGGCCAATTGGACCACGCGGTCGTTGAGCTGGTGCAGCGTTTCCGGTCGCAGGGTGTTCGCCCAGCGGATCAGGGTGGTATCGTCGGGTGTTGCTTCCCAGAACAGGCGACAAAACCAGCGCAACACCAAGCTCTCGTCCACCCGATCTTCGGTCTCCTGATAGCTCCACCCAAACAGGTGCTTGAGCAGGAGCATGCACAGCAGCACTTCCACTGGGGTGGAATGTCGTCCATGCATCAGGGTCTGCCGATACCGTTTGCCAAAGTCGCTGCGCACCTGTTGGTACACCTCGTCATCGTCAAGTAACGGATCCAGTTGCTGGAGCACAGGGTCGATCCGTTGGGTCATCTGCGGCACACGTGCAAAGATATCTTCTTTGGAGTAGCGATCGATCAGCATGCGGGAACACCTCCTTGCACTTGTTTCTTCTTCTACCCCTATGCTACCATACTCCTCTCTCGTTTTGCACTCGGTCACCTTTCCCTCCCTGGTCAATGTGGTCTCAAGCGGCTCGACAGGCTGCATTTCGCACCGCAAACTAGTACTAGTGGGTCAACTGGCAAATGACTTGCAAACCCGCATGGCTGCTCCTGAGCCGGCCAGGCGGCGCAGGCGCGCCCGTTCGCGCCGTCGGCGTCGCTTGCCATTCCAGACAAAGGGCGTGGGGTCGTCGTTCCATCCTTCCACCGTTTGCTCCAACCAGTCGATGACCTGTTGGGCATTCTTGGGATGCTGACCGCAGAGGGCGCGGCGCACAATGATGCGTTGCACCGACTCAGCCATGTTGAGCCACGAGCCGCCCACCGGTGTGTAGAGCGGCATCACCCCATGCTCAAAGAACCAGCCGACCAGATCATACGACAGATGTCCCGCCAGATTATCTAACACCAGGATGATGCGTAGGGGCGGCTTGGGAGTACGCGGCGGGTGGCCCAGCCACGTTTCCCACTGGGCATACCGCGGACGCTCGGCTTCCGGCGGGAGGGCTTCTGAGGGATGCTCTTTCTCGATCACCGCCAACATCGCGCTGAGTTCCCCTTTGAGCCAGGGATGCAGCACCGCATTCGTGGCCGAGAGGACGCCCTTCGCACGGATCTTGCCAGTGGCTGGGCGAAAGAGGGTCAGCAGTTTGGCCGTCCCTCCACGTTCGTACTCGTGCGGCTGCACCGCGGGATGACCTTCCGGCTGCCACGAGGCGCCGGGCTGCGGGATGGCCTGATACGGCCCAGCCTCATCCTCGTTCAACTGCACAATCCCCGCCGCTTCTGCCTGCTCGCACGCCAGCTCGATCAGTCTTTTTTTTCCGGCGTCTCGGCGTCATAGGTCGTCACCGTGCCGCTCTTGCGCACCCGCAGCGCATAGCCGGTGCGCACCCACGTGCGCGTGCGCTGATAGCTATAGCCCGCCTCATGCAGCACCTGACGGATCGTTTCGGCGGCGATCTCGGGCAGCTCCGTCTTGCGCAGGGCATCGCGCAGCAGCATCAGTGACCACGTCGCCGTCTGGTCCTCTTGGCGATCGGGCTCTCGTTGTACTTCCGCCAGCACCCGTGCCCGCTGCTGGCTCGTATACGTCGGCTTGCGGCCACGGCCGGCTGCAGTCTCCAAGACGGCAAGCCCGCACTGATTGAAGCGCCTCACCATCTGAGCCACTGCCTCCCGGCTCAACCCCGCCTGCTGCCCAGCTGCCGTCAAGGTGGCTCCCGCTGCCACCGCCAGCAGGGCTGTGGCCCGTTTGACGGCGTCTACTCGCTCGCTCGTCGCTTTCACGACCCGCTTCAATTCTTTCTGCTCTTCTTCCTTCAGCTCTCGGAGTTCTTCTTTTCTTGGTCTTCCCATTGCTGGCTCCTTTCCGCTTCTTTTTCTCTTAGTTTACCCCCTTTCCTTCTCTTTTTACAAGTCAATTGGCAGTTGACCCACTAGGAGTGGAGACCCAAAGGCAGTGGTCGGAGTTAGCCATCCTCCGGACGACGCCAGCGTTGTTGGGACTCTTTTCTCTGGTGACCATCTTTTCCTCCCAGCTGCTTGAAGGACAGGCGCTGCCGACGCGTCAGGCCGCGTGGTACAGCAAGGATCTTCCAACATTTTCCGATACACTCGCCTTCGTTCGTGAGCACCTCTGGCCCGTGTCACTTTCTTCTATGTCGCCTGCCAAACCCGACATGGTGGAAATTCCACAGGCCCTCTTCGAGCGTCTCACTCAGACCCTCGCTTTTGTTGCGTGATATGGATAAAGTCTAGCTTAGTGATGACGTAGTGCGCTACAAAAATGAGATCCATGCCCTGCTGGTGGTCTTGTTCCCCGAATTCACCCAGGTCTTTGTGGATCCCACGCGGCCTACGGCCCTGGCGGTCCTCAAACGCTATCCCAGCGCACAGGTTATCGCGCAGACGGAGGTGGAAACGCTGAGGACATTCCCCTGAAATTCGTGACGCCACCGACTGACCACCGAACTTACGACACACCTCCTCAATTGTGGTATCGCGCTGAAAGCTTTCCATGACCACCTTGAATTTGAACTCAGAGCTGTAGGATCTCCGCTTGCTCGCCATTTCTACCATACCTTTCGTTTCTTTCATCGTCTATTCTATCAGGTACGGCACATTGCTCAGTCGTGGCCCTTATTTGAAAGGTATTGAATTTAGAACCCTATCCGATCCTCATTTTAAGCCGCATAATAAAATCCTACTCGCAATTATGCGGCTATCATGGACTGATTGTGCGGTCTAATTCTAGCAAGATTACCGGCTATCACAGTCTTTAAAGTCGCTTATCACGTTCCATAAAGTAAGCCGTCAAATAGCGATTTTTCTTTCTTGCCTTAGGTATACTTTTGCTTGGTAAGGAGTAATACCCATAGTCGTTCAGTAACGCCACTCTCGTGGCTAGCAAGATGCCCTGACCCATACTCCTCGACTCCGGCATCTTTGCTCATCTGAACGCAAGGAAATATAACCCTCTTCTGTCAAATCAGGGTGCAAGAGGCGAAAAGACAAGGAGTGACGTTGAATATGTCACTTTACGGGAGAAGCGAGAGCTCTGATCATAGCTGGTCAAGCCGCTTCAATGGTCACTTTCGTGGATGAGTATGGCACGCTTGACCATGTCTTCTCCCTACTTGACAGAAGAGGGATAAGCTATCATTCAGCCAAAAGGGATTCAGGTATTTTTCTTGGTTTGAGCGGCGCTTTGCCGAGCTATGCCATGTACAGGAAGCCGTTGCTGTTTCATCTGAGACGGCTGCACTCAAACTTGCTTTGCTGGCACATGATATTGGACGCGCGGAAAAGTTATTAATAATGCCTTTAAGACGCAAAATCGCTTAGCCAATTGGACATATACATTTTTAGTAAGAAGTTTTTACAGCGCAAATGTCACCGATGTCCTAAAAGCCTATCCGAATAACCTGCGATAATTAGGAGGTATGAACGAACAACAAACCAAGAAACGAGAACGGCAGCGAACGCCGAATAATCGCACGACGACGGGATTCCGGATTTCCAATGAGCTGTGGGCAGTATTGTAGCCGCTACTGCCCCTGCATGTGAACACGCATCGCTCTGGAGGTGGACGCCGGCGCGTGGCCGATCGAGACTGTGCCGACGCGATCTTCTATGTGCCTCTCGAACCGGATGCCAGTGGCAAGCCCTCGATCAGACGGGGTTGTGTACGCATTCGACGGCGCACGATCGGTTTCACGAGTGGGTGGATGCGGGCGTCTTCCTCAAGCTGTGGCAAGCAGGCGTCAAGCAGTTTGAGGAACTCTGCGCGATCGATTGGGACTGGCTCTCGACGGACGGTAGCGATGACCAAGGCCCCGTTAGGCGAGGGAAAAAACCGGGCCCAATCCCACCGATCGCGGCAAAAGCGGGGTGAAACGCAGCCTGCTCACGGAGGGGCATGGAGTCCCCATCGGCCTCGTGATTGAAGGAGCGCAACGCCATGTCATGACATGAAGCTGGTACGCCTCAGCATCGAGAGTCTCATCATCGACCGTCCGGAGCCGAGCGAGGAGCACTCCCAGGGGATGTGCCTAGACAAAGGCTACGACTACCAGGAGGTGCGCGACATCCTTCACGAGTTTGGCTTTACGGCCCCATTCGCACGTGGGGAGAAGGGGCCCAGGCGATCAAAAGAGAAGCTGGCTTCAAAGCACGCCGTTGGGTGGAGAACGAGCGCATTCCTGGATGAACCGTTTTCGACGCCTGCTCGTCCGGTGGGACAAAAAGCCGGCCAATTATCTGGCGTTTCTCCATTTTGCCTGTGGCTTGATCGCCTAAGGTTAGTGATCAACAAATCACTTTCAATATTTCTGCGCTAAAAAACCTGTTGCTATGTCTGATTCTGACAATTTACTCAACAGGGTAGATGAAGGGGAAACTACTGGTTTGAGAAATTGAATGTAATAGTCATTTTAAGCATTTCCTGGCATTTTCCTTTTGTAAGGAGAGGAAGCTATTTTTGAAAAGTGATTGTTTAACAGAATCTTACGACTTAAACAGCACTAATCAACATCTGCTTCACGTAGAAAAGTGTTAAGTGTTATTGAAGAAATGAGCCTGATAAAGGGGGAACTAAATTGGAGACTTTATCTGTACAAAGTAAGATGCCATCGAAAATAGAATTAGAAGAACCCCTTAATGTCATTATTATTGTGACTTATGCCCATCCATATATTGGATCTGGTTTAGGAGTCGTTGCAAAGTTTCAAGCAGAATATCTCGCATCCCGGGGACATAATGTAACGTTGATAAGTAGCAATATTCCACAAACTTCTAAAATGTTTGTGCTTAATAGCGTTACTTATATTAAAGTTCCAGCATTAGCGCTATTAGAGCGGTTACACATCCCAGTTCCTATTCTTTTCTTTAATAAAAGTGTTCTCCGTGCAATAAGGAATGCCGATATTGTACATGTTCATGACTTACTATACCCTTCGTCCTTTGTTGGCACACTTTTAGCAAAGATGCACAAAAAAGAGTGATTCTCACACAACATGTGCCTCATGTTCAATATTCTAATAAAATAATAAACGCGATAGAGAAGCTTATTTTTTATACAATGGGCCTAGTTACTCTTTGGGCAAGTGATGCTGCAATAGTATTAAATACGAGCGTTCACAAATGGATAACACGATTTAAAAATGAAGTACATTATCTCCCTAACGGCGTGGATTTCAAGTTATTTCATAAACCAACAGAACAAGATAAACAGACTATCCGAGAGCGATATAATATACCGCTTGATAAATTCGTCGCGTTATTTGTTGGCAGATTCGTTCCCAAGAAGGGATTTGATGTTCTCTATAATGCAAAAGACCCTTCCTATCTCATCGTATTCGTTGGGGGAGGAAACATCCCGAAGTATATAAAATCTGATAATTCAGTAAGAATTATTGGACCACTACCTCAAGAAGAATTAGCTCTGATGTATAAAGCAAGCGATGTATTTATTCTTCCTTCTTATGGTGAAGGCTTCCCCCTTTCCATCCAAGAAGCCATGGCTACAGGGTTACCAATTATTACCAGTAAGCATAATAATCTCGACAAAACACTTGATAGTCCATATATTACCTTTATAGATATAACGGAAATGGATATAAGATCTACAATCAAAAAAATACAAAGCAATAGAATACTTCGAAATGATATGGGGGAATACTCTAGAAAAATTGCCAGAGAGAACTACTCCTGGGAGAAAAATACGACTAAATTATTAGGTATTTATCATGAGAAGAATCAATGAAATACTCACCGTTCGCTTAAATCGCGGGCGGATATCAAGAATTGTCAATCAATGGGAGATAGACAGCAGGAGAGAAGCCCAAAAGGTCAAAATCTGTTGCTGAAGAGGAGAAAGACTTTCTATGTCAAGGCCGAAAAACCCATCAATAAAAATCTGAGAGGAAAGCAGTGAAACTAAAGAAAGAGGAAAAGCCTTCAAAAGAGCATGAAGATGCGTACCATGCCCCGATGCGGTGTCAAGCCGCGGCGCTTTCCTTGACGCCGCGCCGCTTGCATGGTCTGAAGAAGATATGCTCAGTTGAAGGCAAAAAAAGAGGCGGTTTTGTCTCTCAGAACAAAGAGCCTCTAAGCGGCTTTGACAGCGTGGAGCGCCCTCGCCGTCTCAAAGGTGGCCGAAACATACGGCTGGTGCGTACTGAGCATGGCGAAAAGGATGCGTGCCCAAACGTTAGACAGAGCACGGACAGCGACGCTATGACTTTTGCCCTCTGCACGTTTGCGTCCATAGTAGGTGGCTGGCCAGCCTTCGGTCAGAGTACTTTCCCAGGCAAATTGATGCAAGGCGTTACGCAAGGGTTTGATGCAGCCCAAGCGGCGATGAGGCTTAGAGTAGTTCCCACTTTGAAACAAGACAGGGGAAGTGCCCCCCAAAGCTTGCAAGCTGGCAGCACTTTCATAGCGAGACGGATCGTCTCCGATTTCAGCGAGCAAGCGGGGAGCAAGACGTTTGCCAGTTCTCGGCAAGCTCATGAAGACCTCGCTGTCTTCATGGCTCAAAAAAATCCGCTCTATCTCCTTATCATAGGCGGCAATCTGCTCCACCAATGGCAGGAGTTGAGCGATCAAAGCGAGAGCCAGGCGCGATTTCGTTCTGATCGTGACGGCGTTGGCTCGCAGACTGGGCTGATGCAGTTGCTCGAAAATCTTGGGAGCCACTTTCTTGGCGGTCGTATGACCAGCAGATTTGAGGACCTGACTGATCTGTTCGATCGAAGCCGCTTGCGCCACTTCCGGGGTGGGATAGGTTTGCAGAAAGAGCAAAGTGCAACGCTGCTGCAATTTGGCAAAGAGATCGAGAGCCACAGGGTAATAGTCTTTGAGGCAGGCCGTGAGCTGGTTCACCAGACGCGTTTGCATGTGGATCAAGCTGTCCTGGTCACAGGTCAGCCCTTTGAGTTCGGCCACCTTCTCGCTGTCTGGAGTGAGTCGGTGCAAATCCGCAAAGTCGGCTCGTCCGGTCTTGGCCAGCAAGTAGGCATCAATGGTGTCGGTCTTCGCTCCCGAGGCGCCACGCTTGCGATCTACCGTGCGAGGGTTGATGGGATAGACCGGCCACCCACGTTCCAGCAAGGAGGCAATGAGCAAACCATGGTTCGTCTCGAGAATACAAGCCATCTGCTCCTTGTCAGACTCGCCCAGGATCTGCAAAAGCCAGGCATCCAACTTGGCCAGTCCTTCTGCCGTACGAGGAACACGAATGGCACCGAGCTTTCGCCCGGCTTCGTCCAGAGCCAGCGCATCATGCTTCTGATCTGCCCAATCCACACCGATAGACAACAGAGCATGTCTCGCTTTCTTACAAACAACGCTCCTGAGTGGCTGTGCCCTTATATTGTGGTGCTCGAAGCACGACTTTCTCATCACCAGTTGCTCTCAGGAACACTGCTGGGGAAGTGCGAGCTTTCTCAATCGGTCGAGCCGGGTGGAGCGAGTAGCCTTTCCTCAGCGTGTTCAACAGTTCACTACAGCAAGTGTACCGCTTGCTTCAGCCCTTTGTCGAGAGGGCTTGGTTTGATATTAACATATAAGGGGCGTGATATGCCGAAGGGCTTCACCAGGAGCACGAACGATCGTCAAGGTCACTTCGCTGAAAGCTTCCAGCAAGCGTTCCGTCGTGGGCTGGCTGGTGCGACGTTTGGGGTTACCAGCGAACAGACCGGCGAGTTCCATCTGCTGCTAACGCAGACGTTGTCGGACCACTCCTTCCAACAGGGTCATGACGCGCAAGGTGATGGTGAGCAATCGCACCAATCCCACCCGATGATCATCACGTTGCACGTACAAAGGAGCCAAGGACAAGGGACGGCATTTGAGACGAGAGAAGTCGCGTTCCACCGGGTATTCGTCGCGATATGCTTCTACGGCCAATTCCAGTGTGAGGTGTTTGCTCGGATGTTTGGTGGCATATACCTGTCATTCCAGGTGGCTCAAGGCATTCCCAATGGCATCTTCCTCCCGCTCACTGCTGACGGTAAACGTGACGTCTTGACGCATGGTCAGCAAGCGTCCACGATAGGCTCGCGCTGGGCGTTCCTGCACCTGTTCCTGGATCTGGACACGCAACAAGCCCTCGACGTGAAAGTGGGTGAGAACGTCTTTGATGGCCCCTTCAACCGCTGTGCGTTCCGTCAAGCGTGCTTTGCCTTGTCGCCGTGCGGTCAGTTCTTGCAAGACGTGTTGTGCTTGCTGCAAACGCTCCTGCAAACTGGCTTGAGCGGCATGGGTGGTTGCCATCGATTGGATCAACAAGCGGCGCTCCTTCCAGGTCTGAAGCTGACCGTCCACCTGAACGGTCAGCGTCTGAACGGTCTCATACCCCTGAGCAATGCAGTTGATCTTTCCCGGTTCATCGACACGTACTACTTGCACCAAATGGGCTCCTTGCGCTCGTTGGGCTTCCACTTCCCGTGGCACCAGAGCTGGCGAGGCCTGCACCGCCGAAAGGGGACACAGGTAGTAATCTCCTTGAACCTGGATGCTAGCACGGGTCGGCAGCGCTGCCATTTTGCAATCTCCCAAATACAGCAACCCGTTCTGCTGCAGTCCGTCACGCACGCGAGCAATGATGGGCAGATACACTGGATTATCGGCGTACTCGCCCGAAAGCACTTCGGTGGCCAGGGGCATGCCCAACTGGATCCAGACTCGCAAGCACCACTTTGAGTTGAGGCAGGTCAGGATGATAGTCTTTACTGTGACCCAGTTGCAACAGCCCCTGTCCGTTGACATCAGCATAACTGCTGGCCGTGGTGGTGTCAATGCGCATACATTGCGCTTGCACGTCGTAGATGCAAAGCAGTTGTCCCATCAGTTCCTGCTCAAACGCTTGCCATTGGGCATCATCACTGAGATAGCGCAGGACATCGGCCAATCGATCATCGGTCAGATCGTGTGGCGAGAGGCTGCCTCCACACCCTTGCAATGTTTCCAGCCGCCGTGTCGCCCACTCCTGCACGCGATTTATCCGGTGATCGGCTTGCGAAAGAATATGGGTCAGCCAGGTCACACTCACCCACCCCAGACTCAGCCCTTCTCGATTGCCATTGGTAGGAAAGTGTTTGTCCAGCAACTCGGCCAGTTTCATGCGCTGCAAATGCGCTATCAACAACGGGATATCATCAACGCGTTCGGTCTCAATGCTCAAGGACTCTTCCATGTCCTTCAGCTTATCAGAAACTTGCGATTGCGTCTAGATTTAAGCAAACAGTGAGGAAATACTATGAGAGATCCCCAAAAATTATATGTGACTACAAGTTGGGATGATGGACATAAACTAGATACTAGACTTGCAGTGCTGCTTAAAAAATATGGAATAAAAGGGACTTTTTATATATGTCCGCAAGATCATGAATTTAAGAACGAAGATTTATTGAGTACTCAAGATATTTTATCTATCAGCAAAGACTTTGAAATTGGTGGACATACGATAACACATCCCCATTTAACAAAAATCACCATTTCTCAAGCTGATGATGAAATTGCAAAGTCAAGATTATATATAGAGGAACTTTTGCAACAAGAAATAACTGCATTTTGCTATCCTTATGGAGATTATAATGACGAGGTGAAAGGCTTAGTTAAAAAACACGGTTACAAGCTAGCAAGAACAACGAAAAGATATGCATTTGACATTACCCAAGATAATTTCGAACTTCCAACAACTTTTCATACTTATGCACATTATTTGGATCTACACAAGATTCTATCTTTTTCTAACTTTTCCCTCATTAATTTTAAAAAGTATTGGGATTGGGAAAAGCTTGCAATGGCGCTCTTTGACCATACTTGCCAAACTGGTGGTATATTTCATCTCTGGGGTCATTCTTGGGAAATAGAAAAAAATAACGGATGGCGAAAGCTAGAAAATGTTCTTGCGTATATTGCCAAAAATGATAACGTTATACGTCAAACTAATACAGAAATTCTCAGCACCTACTGAGATACCTGAGCAGCAACCGCTCTCAAGTGAAAGAAGAACCAATGAAAATACTTTTTCTCACACCACATTTTCCCCCAGAGTTAGGTGGAGTCCAGAACTATGTCCTCAATATTGCTCTAGGATTAAAGCAAATAAATAACGTAGAAATAGTTGTTGTAACCTCAAATGCAAATGGTAAAAAACAAAGTATTGAAGATTATTGTGGCATAAAAGTATATCGTTTACCAGTAGCGATTCGACTCTCGGATACACCTATCAATCCATTATGGTACTTTTCTCTTAAAAGAATAATCCGAGAGGAAAAACCTGACATTATTAACTCCCACCAACCAGTTATGTTTATAGGAGACATAGCTGCATGTTTAACAGGCAAAATTCCCTTTATTTTAACGTATCATTCTGGAACAATGAAGAAGAATAAGTTTCCAATAGATTTCATTATCGGCCTCTACGAAAAGTTTGTCCTTCCTCATACTGCAAAAAAAGCCACCAAAATAATATGTGCATCCAACTTTGTGAGAAATACTATCTTAAAAAAATATGCTTTTAAAAGTACTGTTATTCACCCAGGAGTCGATATTTCTCTGTTCAAACCGGATCCAACCACCGAAAAAGAAGAGAATCTCATCTTATTCGTTTGCAGCTCCAAAAATATGCATAGACTGAAAGGCCTCTATTATTTGCTTGAAGCCCTCAAGTTGCTTCCAGAAGTCACGTTACATATTATTGGAGAAAAACACGATTTTACCGAAAAGAGATTTGTTTCTGTGGGGATCAAACGCGGGAAAGGTCTGGTTAAAGAGATGCAGAAAGCAACAGTTCTCGTGCTCCCCTCGATTCGCCATATGGAAGGTTTCCCAATGGTGCTTATTGAGGCAATGGCATGTCAGACGCCAGTGATTGGAACAGATCAAGGGGGAATTCCTGAAGTCATCAGCGATGGGATTGATGGGTTCATTGTACCTCCAAAGGATAGTAATGCTCTGGCGCTGGCAATTTCAAAAATAGTGGCAGATAAAGAATTAGCAACCCATATGGGACATTTTGGCGAAGCGAAAGTCAGAGAAAAGCTGACCTGGGATACACGTGTTAAATTAACGAAAGAAGTGTTTGAATCATGTCTACTGATCTCGACAGAGGCAAGTAAAGTGTGCTAAGATAGACCCTCAGACATATGGAATCATTCGGATGAACGAAGATGAAGAACGGTAATCGTGTTGGGAAGGGGCGTCGATTTCAGAGGCCGGTAGTGGCCCTCACGATGTCGTCGATGCACCTCCGGGTCGTACAACAGAGGAGGCGGTGCGTCCTGGCCTGGCGGGACTTTGCCCAACAGCTCCGCATCGCGTTTGAGCAAGGCGTAGATGGCCTCGGTTATCTGGCCGGCCACACGCCCGATCACCTTCGTTTTGCCCACGTGGGACTGCATGCGCTCGTCATAGGGGCACTTGGCTTTGACCAGCCGCTCATACAGGCGCGCAGGCGCGCCCATTCATTTTCCCGCAGCCGGACGTCCTGGAAGACGGCGAGAAACAGCATCTGCTTCATGGTCCTGGTCCCTCCGCGCGTCAATCGGGAGTGATCCAGCGTGCTCCCGGATTGAACGACGACGGGAGCCCAGCCGAAGTAGGCTTTGAGCGCGGACGCCGACGGGAAGCTGTGGATCGAGCCGACTGCCGCGATGATCGTGGCAGCTATCACTGGCCCGATCCCTGGCAACGACAGGAGGATTTGTCCCTCGCGTGCGCGCTCGACGATGCTCACGATTTCGCTTTCCAGCTGATCAACATGCTCGCGCAAGAGGCGAAGCTCTTTCATCAATTGGGTCTGCTCCAACACCAGACTACGCTGGCGCGCGATCTCTTTGACGCCGATGCTTTGCGCCGCCAGGCGCTGCAGTTCCAGCAGTTTGGCATCGGAAAGGGAGCGGGCACCGCCTCGTATCTCCTGCATGTAAAATACGGTAAGAAACTGGGTCTGTCTCACTTTACGTGAACAGCTCACGCACAAAGGAGCATGCGTTGGCGTAGCAAATCGAAGTTCGCCCGTCCATACATTTGCCTCTTGATGCACTTGAGCTTATTCACTTTGCCCTCCGTTTGTCCGTTGCTCTGTTCCGTCGCCAAAGCAGCTCGGACAGCATCATAGTCCCGGTAGATCCCGGCAACAAAGCTTTTGAGTTCAGGGATGCCGCACGCCTGCGCTTCTTCGAGCCATCGGGGCAGGATGCTCACCTGACGATGCGTCACCATCGTCCGAAAATCTTGCACCAGTTGGTAGGTGCTCCCCAGTTCTTCGTCCTCTAGTCGTAAGGGCTCAAGCTCTCGCACTTGCTGCAGCTTGAGTTTGCGCGGATTACAGATGAAGAGCCAGACTGCCTCACGCGCCGACAGCGGCGCCAGGCGCTTCCCTTGCGCTTGACGCGCTTTCTGCTGCTGATAGGCTTCCCACCATTCAGGGTGCTCGCGCAGCGGTCTGAGGTAGTCATAGACCAGGGTTTCTCCTCCTTGATAGCCTCGCTCTCTCAGCTCGGAGAGCAGGCTTGAGGCCGTGCATTGCCCTGTTGTCCATCGCTCATGCAGGTACTCCTTGTACGGATCGAGCGAGCTATAATATCCCCCAGAAACTGGACAGGCAAATAAGATAGAATGAAGCGGTATCGAGGAACGTCAGGAGGGGAAAAAGATGTCTGTTCAAAGAAAACGATACAGTGCAGATGAAAAGACCAGAGTCGCAATCAAGGCAATTAAAGGGCAGAAAACGCTCAATGAGTTAGCTGCGGAATATGGGGTGCATCCCAGCCAGATCACGCAATGGAAGAAGCAGGCATTGGCAGAAATCAGCACAGGCTTCTCAGGGGGACGGGCACGGCGTGAGCGAACAGATGAAGCGCTGGTGGCATCTTTGTATCAGGAGATTGGGCAGTTGAAAATGGAAATGGACTGGTTAAAAAAACCGTCAGAGCAAAAGAGGAGTGGGAGCAGCAGCAGCCCAGCGCGACTCGAGGGAAGCGAGAAGAGCCTGACGCTTGTGACGGAAGCGAAAGCGCGTGAGTTGCTCATGCTGGACAACGGTGCTCTCGCGACGCAACGCTCGCCAGCGAGCACGATCGAGCTTTGAGGCCCGCTCAATGAGTTGCTGGTGCCTGGCTGCATCCTGTTCCCACCACTCGTAGTACACCACAGAGCGCCCGTAGCGCAAGAGATAGGCGTTCCAGTTCTTGCGACCGCTGATACGGCGATAGCGCGTCTTGAGTCCTCGGATGCTACGTTCCATCTCATTATTGGTGCGCGGGAAATCCTCCCGGTCGTAACACTGCACCAGGTATGGCCGCAGGTGAGAGAGCAGCTGCAAGAACTCGCTCAGACATTGCTGCTCTTGATCGGAAAGGCTGCCATCGCTCAGGTGCTTGGCCATCTGCTCACGTCAGCTATCCAGGCGGCTTCCCACCGCGGCATTGCTCACTCCTTCTCCGACGGCTGCCAGGCTTTTGTCGAGGATGTGCTCGACCTCCAGCAGCCAGCCGTGCAGGCCTTTGACCCGCGCCAGCTGGTCTGCCCAGCCTGTACGCTCGGCGACGATGGTTTTGAGGCGTGCCAGCTTCTGGGCACACAGCGGGCTCACTGGCCCCCCTTTTTTTCCAGCTGCTCGAGGCTGGCTTCAATCTCATCCAACATCTTGCTGGCTTCCAGCGTCGCATACTTGAAAGGCTGGAGCCCATCCGTGTTCAGCGCGGTGAGCACTCCCGTGGCGTAGTCGTCGAGCACCGCGAGTTGCTTCGCTTCGTCGGGCGAGGCCGTGGACAGCCGCTTCTTGATCTGCTTGCGTAGGGCGCGTACCTTGGGCTGCAGGCGTTTGCGCATGGCTGTTTTGACCTGCTTGTCCGTCTCGTAGGCCGATTTCGACGCGTCGCGCAGCGCGTGGAACTGGCACACCTGATGTGGCACCTGTGGCCAGAGGTCTTCTACCGCTTGCAACTCGCTCTCCTGTGCGTCGGTGATGGTGCCCAGCACCTTCACCTCCAACGCCACCACCGGGGCCAGGAGCGCGGATCACTCACCTCTGTCTCTGACGAACTCACCTGCTCAGCGGCCAGCACGCGCCCGGTGAGCGCATCGCGCACCACGTAGACCGTCTCGTTGCCTTTCTCTGGCTGGATGCCATCCACCGAGACGATGATGCCCCCGTTCTTCTTGGCCTGCCCGAGCCACTCCAGATCGTCTTTTGCCTCGCTGCTCGCCCGCAGCAGCGTGCTGGACGCCTCGAACAGGTACAGGATTTCTCGCCGCGAGATCCTTACCCCAAGCGGGGCCAGTCGCTCGAGCAGTTCCTGATGCACCTCATCGACCGTCTGGTGTTTGCCCAGGTGCAGCCGCCCTACCAGCAGCACAATATCCAGGCCATAGGTAAAACCCGGCAGCGCCAGAGCATCTGCCTCCACGCTGCGGTACGTCCGCTGGTGTCCTGGGCACTTTCCATCTGGACAACGATAGCCCGCATGGGTCACTTTGATCACCCCTGCCAATGTGACCACTGTGCGCTTCGACAACGTTTTCACCTCGCGCAACGTCCGCTGACAGTCCGAGCACTTATGCTCGACCGGCCGATACCAGCGCTTGACCACATTTGGGTAGCTTCGGGATCGTTTCATGGCCTTTCTCCTTGCCTCTGCTTGGCCGAAAACAATCCTTCATTCTACCACGTTGATTCCCACTCCTCTTTTGCCCCCACGGAAAAAAAAGTCAGTCGGGAGGGTGGAAGAGAAGAAGGCGCTGATTGAACCAGAGCATCTTACCATCAGCCTGACACGACAGTGCGAGTTGGTGGGCTTGGCACGCTCCAGCTATTATTACCAGCCACTGCCAGAAAGTGAGGAGAATTCTGCTGCTGATGCGTCTGCTGGACGAGCAATATACGCGAACGCCGTTTTATGGGATCAAGAAGATGACGGCCTGGCTGCGGACTCAAGGCGCACGCGCGTGAACCACAAGCGGGTTGCTCGGCTCCTCCGACAGATGGGTCTCATGGCGATCTATCCCGGACCCCGGTTGAGTCAACCAGGAGAGCAAAACGCACGTTATCCGTATTTGCTGCGTGGACTGAGCATTGAGCGCGTGAATCAAGTCTGGAGCACCGATATTACCTACATCCGCCTGCAAAGAGGATTCCTGTATCTGGTCGCCATCATCGACTGGTTCAGTCGCTATGTGCTCGCCTGGCGAACGTCGATCACGTTGGAAACAGCGTTTTGTCTCGAAGCGCTCGACCAGGCATTTGAGGAGACGCGACCGGAGATTTTTAACAACGACCAGAGATCGCAGTTTACCAGTATGGATTTTACTGGTCGCCTCCAAGCAGCTGGGGTTCACATCAGTTGGGATGGCCGCGGGAGAGCATTGGACAATATTTTCGTCGAAAGAGTGCGCCGATGCGCATTCATTCCCCTCGTTGGAGAAGTCCAACTCCACTGAAGCAAAGGTGGATAAAGCACTTCCTGACCTGGAGGTGAAAACCAAAGGGGACAGTAGCATGGATTGAACGCACAGTGCGGGAGGCACCCTCTCCCAAGAGGCTGTGCAAGCTAGGCCGCATAGGGTCAGCCCTGGATTGGGCGAACGTCAGGCGACTTGTTGCAGGTGAACAACCGGAGGGTCATGGTGCTATTGCCTCCGCTGAGGATGACGATGATAAGTCTTTCGTCACCGTCAATGCTTCTCCTCAGGGGACTCGGAATGACCGAGCGAACCGCCGAACGACGGACCTACGTGTGGACCAGGGGAATGCGTGAACTTCGGGATTCCCTACCGGTCGCGAGACCCACGGGAACGGAGTTCTCATAGTACTCAAATGCTCAGAGTAATTCCTGAGACAAGGGGAAGGGGAACAGGGAGGCAGGGCTCTGGAGGGCAGGTACGCGAAATGCGGAGAGCCAGAGTGCGCCGCATCGGCAGCAGAGAATGAGTGTATCCGATGATACTGGGATTGTTGGAATATCCCATGCGCACCCAACTTATCCCTGCCGAAAGGCTTGAATTCCGAAAGGAGGGGGGGAGTGTAGCATGTTGGGGTCAAAAGCAACGTAGCAGAAAGTCATCGACTCTGTGAGCTGCTAGCGCAAAGCGTGTATGGGTAAGGCAGAATTGCTTGAAACCTAGTCCTCATGGCCTTAGTTCGGACGCCAGCGAAAGATGACTGAAACACTGGTCTAGAAGGTAGAGATGCATGTTTTGGCTGCATTTCTATCCAACCCTTCTAGCATCTCTTTCATCGGAAGAGCAACGGGACGAAAGGGTACCCTGGAGCACGCTGCATCTCACTTTGCTGTAAATGCGGGATGACCTAAACAGGAGCAATCCTGCATGGTCACGGAGCCACCACATTACCCGATGTAGGTCTGTAACGGATTCCGCAGATCGCAGAGCAAAGAGGCTCATGTGATACCGGCAGAAGGATAAGCAAGGAGTAATTCTTGTGAAACCTGATCTGTCTGGGGGGAAGGGTGGCAGCCTTGTCCAAGCCGATAATCAACGAAAACGAGGTGGTGCTGATGCTCACCGCAACAGTCATTAGGCGATTAGAAGCACTTGGAACGATCTCACAACAGGGAAAACCAATCAACGGTCTTTTCCGTCTCATGGAAGATCCTATCTTGTGGTACGAGGCATATGCCAACATCTCCTCCAATGATGGCTCAATCACCAAAGGAGTAGATAACACGACCCTGGACGGGTTCTCCGAAAGGCGAGTCATGTCTATCATCCAGCGACTCAAAGACGGAACATATCACTTCAAACCAGTACGGCGAACCTACATTTTGAAAGCAAATGGCAAGAAGCGGCCTCTCGGCATCTCTTCTGGGGATGACAAGTTGGTGCAGGAAGTAGTCAGAAGCATACTGGAACGCATCTATGAGCCTGTTTTTGAGAACAGTTCTCATGGATTCCGACCAGGACGATCTCCTCACACCGCACTCGAACAGATCAAGCAAGAGTGGACTGCCATCAAATGGTTGGTAGATATGGACCTCCAGAGCTACTTTGATCATGCATCTTGATACTCCTCTCAAAAACGAATCGTCTTGACCGCACCTGCCAGAAGCTGTTTGAACTGCTCCAGGGTGGCAGGATCATCGGGAAACAGATACAAGCGGGTCTTGGCGTCCTTCCTGATCAGAATGCTGCCGTTGTTGATCCGATCATATATCCAGTGCGGAGCAATGTCAAGTTCTCTGGCCAGTTGCGTGAGTGTGAGTGCGCCTGCCACGCGGCGTGGATGGGATTGGTGACGCACGAGAAACTGTCGATGTCTGAGGCGAATGATTTGAACGGTACTGGGCAAGACGTACGGATGCATCGGCGAGCGGTAGCCCTGCGCCGTGAGTTCCTGGGCAAGGAGCTCATCGGTGGCTCCTTGCGCACTCCTCTGCAGAATGATCTGCTCCATCGCCTGTGCTCCTGCCAGATCTTTCAGCGAGCCCACCGCAACCGGGATCATCAGCGTCGTCGTCTCGCCGCCGCGCCAGACGATGCGCGCCTGCACGAACTCCGGGCTGGGACGCTGCATGACCACCGCCTCGATGAGCGAGCGCAAAAGCGCCTTCTTGTGCCGCTGAGAGATGACTTCCTGCTGCCAGAGCATGGGCAGATGCTGCCCGACGGCTTGAAAGGCCGTTTGCAGGTCGTCGCTGAGTGCCAGCAGGGAAGGTGAGGGTCTGGAATGAGACGCTTGGGCCTCCTCTGCTTGCTTCAGCTCAGCCAGTGCCGTCTCCCAGCGTCGTTCCAACTCGGCGGCCACCAGGCGATTGTCAGGATCGACACGCAGAAACTGGCGCTGGGTCAGCGCTACCTCGTAGTGCAGACGCTGCAGGTGTTGCTGGTGGGCGTGGGCTACCTGCTCATCGCTCGCCTGCTCAGCCGCAACCGCCCGGGCATACACATCGAGCTCGACCGGCGAGAGGGCCTGAAAGAAGGCCTCGACGATCTGTCGATCGACGGCATCAGCTGAGATATTCTGGCACACCGGCACGTGATATTGCTGGCGCAAGAAGTTGCACAGATAGCGCGTGCCCCCTTTGTACTGCACCACCATCTTGTGCCCACACTCCCCACAACAGACGATGCCATGCAAGAGGGCTGCGCCCGGCCGCGGCACCCCGCGCGTCTTGTTGCGGTCGTACTCCGCATAATTATCCAGCAACATCGCCTGGATCTGCTCAAAGGTTTCCCAGTGAATGTAGGCTGGATAGACATCATTGACCCGGATTTTCCATTCCGCCACAGGCAGATGGATCTGCTTGGCGCGTGGAGAGGTCGGATCAGGGTGAACGGTGCGGGTGCGTCCGTAGACGAAGGCGCCGGCGTAGGCGGGATTCTTGAGGATCTGCAAGATGGCCGAGATCGTCGGGCGCTTCCAGGCGAGATCGCCAAAGCGGTCGCGCCGAGGAAGGCTCAACTGCTCTCGCATGAAAAACTGGAGCACTTTGCTCGCCGAGCGCAGGCGCAGGAACGTCGAGAAGACGAGGGCAATGCGATCCTGGACCTCACGATGAGGGTCCTTGTGTACGCGCTCCGCCGCATCGCGGACCAGGCCGATAGGCAGGGGTAAGGCCAATTCCCCTCGCTGCGCTTTGTTGAGGAGCCCAGCGGTCATGCGGGCACGAATCGTATGCAGTTCCAGTTCCGAGAGTTGGCCTTTCAACCCCAGCAGCAATCGCCCGTTCGTCGAGCCAGGATCGTAGATGCCATCCTGGTCGGCGATGAGGCAGCCGCGATAGCCACAGACATCGAGCAGGGGATACCAATCGGAGCAGTTGCGCGACAGGCGGGTGACCTCGGAGGAGAGGATGATGCCCACCTGCCCCAGCGTCACTTTGGTCACCAGATCCTGAAAGCCATTGCGATGGCGTGCCCAGGCGGCGGTCAGCCCCAAATCGGCGTCGATGATCTCAATATCCTGCGCGCGCCAGCCCAGACTCTGGGCCCGTTGCTGCAAGGCGTACTGCAGGCGCGTGCTCTCCTGATTGGTCAGCACCTGGTGGGGCGTCGACTGGCGAATGTAGATGACGGCTTTGCGCTGCCGGTGCAGCGATGTGATCAACTCGGATGTGCTCATTAATTACCTCCTGCAGGATCGAGAAGAGCTCGTCGAGGATGCGCTGTTGCAGGGCGGGGGGCAAGCGCTGCCAGAGCTCGGCGGGAGACATAGACATAGGGCCTCACAATCCTCGGCCACGCTCAGTAGCTCCTTGACGGCATCAAAGGTAAGTTTGGTGCACACCGGTGACCGAGATGGGGCCAGTGTAGTGCAGGCCAGGGGAATGCACAAGAGCATCCCCTCACGGTAGGCCACAAAGGCGTGTCCAGGGCCGTGAGGAGAAGACGTGGTGGAAACCAGGAGAAAGCGGCGTCCGAAGAGCGGGTGTCTGGGATCGATCACCTCGATTTCGGCAGTGCTCGTTTCATCTGGGTTATCGAAGGGGGTATTGAGTTGATAGGTCGTTTGACACGATTCCTCACGACGTGCTCATGGAGCTACTGGAAAAGAAAATTGAGGACAGACGCTTCATACGCCTCATCAAAGCCATGCTCAACGCTGGTTATTTGGAGGACTGGACGTATCACACGACCTTTAGCGGTGTCCCTCAAGGCTCAATCTGTGCTCCGATCCTTGCAAATGTGGTGCTCCACGAACTCGATCTCTACATGAAAGAGCTACAAGCACAATTTGACGTAGGAAAGAGACGACAAGGGAACAATGTCTACATCAGCTACTCAAACAAGATCAGGCGTCTCAGAAGAAAATATGACACCCTGAAGGGAAAGGAGGAAAACACAGAGAAACTTCAGGGCATCAAACGGAGCATCCAACAAGTGAAGCAGCAGCGACAGAAGTTCCCTAGCTGTGACCCATTCGATACTGAGTACAAGCGGCTCTATTACTGCCGTTACGCCGATGATTTCGCCGTTGGAATCATCGGATCAAAGGCGGATGCAGAGGCAGTGAAACAGGCCATCAAGGGATACGTCGAAGAAACACTCAAATTGACTGTTTCGAAGGAAAAATCCCACATCTGCCACAGTAAAGAGGGAGTCATGTTTTTGGGATACCGGATCAAGACGTACACAGGAAATCGGGTAGTGAGAGTGAAACGAGGCAATCGTCACACGAGTGCCCAAGCGGTATCTGAACGCCTTCAACTCCAGATCCCTCCCGAAAAGCTGCAAAAATATTGCATCGCGAAAAGATACGGGAACTACCATACCATGAGGACGCAATCCAGGCCGGAGCGAATCAATCTCAGCGACGCCGAGATCATTGTTGCCTACAACGCGGAGAGGATTCGCAAATTACTACGCTCTAGCGCTCAACGCAAAACGAGAGATGAACAAGTTGGCCTACCTGTGTTGGGGAAGTCTGCTCAAGACGCTCGCGAACAAGCACAAGAGCAGCGTAAGCAAAACAGCGAAACGTCTCAAGACAGACGATGGATATGCTCTCATCGTCAAGGGTGAGAAGAAAACACGTGTCATCCGTGTCTTTCGTCTCAAGGACCTCAAACCTCCGCCAATCAGGGACGCCCAAGTGGATATTCAACCAAATGTCCTCATCTGGACGCTGAGTCGATCAGAGCTGATACGACGCCTGAACGCCGAACGATGCGAATACTGCGGAACAGGAAGCGGTCCTTTTGAGGTTCACCACATTCGGAAAATGAAGGATGTCGTACAAGGCAAACAGCTCTGGCAACAAGTGATGGCTGCGCGCAACAGGAAAACGCTGGTACTCTGTTTACCCTGTCATCACCTGCTCCATGCCGGAAAACTCCCTGACGTGAGCTACTTCAAGAACAGACAAAGGGAGAGCCGGATACATTGAAAAATGTAAGTCCGGTTCGGGGGAAGGGTGACGGGTGTCCCTCATCAGAGGGCAACCGCTCCCTATCCCACCCTCAAAAAGGGTACTGCTTTCTGGAAAGCAGTGTGCGCGGAAACGTGCAAGCACTGTTTGGGGAGGGGCGGATAGAAAAGGATCGAGAGATACCTCGCTAGCCGCCTACTCTACCTCTGGAGAAGTGTCAAGTATGAGGAGGTGTATCTCAAAGATTATCAGTCAGTATCGGATGCAGAAAGAGGGCTGAAAGAGTATTTTCAGTTCTATAATCAGGATCGCTTGCATCAGGCTCTCGGTTATCAAACACCCATACAGGTGTATTACCAATCATGATTCACAATGTTCTTTGAATTGCTGAGTTCACTCTTATTTGGGTCCATATTTGTATTGACTTTGGGGTATACCATACTCGCAAAATCTCCCTCACCACTTTGACTTTAAACTCGGTTGTGTAGGTTTTTCTGATCGTTGTCATCTCGTCTTCTTCCACCTTCAAACCTCCGATTTTTTTGTCTTATTTTATGGGGTCATTATAATCACACTCAACTTAGCAAATCAGCAGTTTCCCTTTCATCCACTGTCCTGAGTAAATCGACATTCTTTTTACCCACCGCTTCTTTTGGTGGAGACCAGAAAAGATGACGAGAAAAGGTAAAAAAATCTTTAATCCATCTTTGATGGACTCAAGCTTTGTTTCACCTTCACGCATATTATAAGTAATTGGCACGGAATACATGGAATAATGTAATTTAACCAATTTAGAGACTATTTCCATTTCGATGGTAAACCCATCTGATTTTAAATGATCTCTCATCTCTAAGACAACGTCTGTTCGCCAGGCAAAATAGCCACTTAAGACGTCAGTGATATTCGCGCCAAAAAACACCTCACTAAAAAGGTATAAATCCAATTGGCTAAGCAATTCTGCGCCTTAAAGGCATTTTTCGTGATTTTCCCGCCGAGCCGTGAGCCAATAACGACGTCACAAAAATCATTCGCAATGGGTTCTATCAGCCTCAGCATTTCTCTGGCAAGGTAGGTGTAATCACCATCAAGCATGATGACATATCCTGTATCGCTGTCGATACAATTGAATGCCTTACGTATTGCATTGCCTTTGCCCTTTGCACGTTCAAAAATAACATGTGCTCCCTTGCTCACCGCGATTTCTCTGGTTCGGTCAGAAGAGTTGTTGTCAATAACAATAACTTTGGCTTCAAATCCATGTTTCTTTAATGTGTGATGGGGAATATCATCCAGCACTTTGGCTATCCCATGTTCTTCGTTGTGGCATGGTATCAAGATGGTAATTTTTTCCATTTTAAGTTATTCCCCCTTTCCTCCGTTCGCTTGCTGACGGTAGCGTTTTGTATAGACAGACAATGCTAGGGATCATCTCAATTTTCATGGGTTCTCCCTTTTTCAGCACTTAATGTGGCTGTACCCAAAAATCTATTGATTAATTCGACGGCCACCTCTGGAGGTCAAGGAGCAATTACTCAGGTACCTCCTGAACCTTGCACAGCGACCCTTGCGATTGAGGGGTATCTGAGCAGTTACGGATTATAAAGTATATAGATACTAACCCTGCAATTGCTTGCCCAAGTATCCAACCCCATCCTATGCCAACCAACTTACCAGAGATAAAAGCGCAAGATAGACATAATGTCAAAACAGCCGCTATTATGTTCGAAATAACTAGCGTTTTTATCTTGTGTTTTATGTTCATAATAGCACTAGCAATTAAGAACAATGCCGTAAATAATGTTGATATACTATACAGTTGTAAAAATTGAAAGGTTTCGAGTTCGAAGATTTTACCGAAAAACTGTAACACTATATTGCCAAATAAAACGATTATTGCCGTTGCCGGAATAAGAATTACTAAAGCCGTTGCTATCGCTTTTTTTACATACTTTTTTAGCTCGGCTTCGTTATGTGAGCCTTCTGAGAGTAATGCTTGCTGAGTAGCTATGGGAATAAATAACAAAAATCTTTAAATCATAGAAGCAATATAATAATAAGCTGCATATTTTGCTGATAAGATATTTAATATTATAATTGATAATACGAGCGATGGCATATTAAGCATAAAAATTGCCATATAATTAGCGAGTGAATATATCGATATTTCTTTTATCAATGAAATATTAACTGAAATTGAAGATCTAAAGTTAAATTTGAAATACAGTATAACTAGGCCGGCAAACACACCAAGAGTTAACGCTGAAGCAGTAGATGCAAAAATACCAAAGGATCCAAAAGCGATAAGCGCAAACAGGAGAACTAGTTTTAATATGCTGATGATAATATCTTTTATGAGTATATTACCAGCAGCTCTAAAAGCCATAAAAATACTATCAACAAGGGTATTCAAGGAGAAAAAAATTGTAAAGATAATGAAAAATAAAACGAAGAATACATTCGATCGTAAAAATAATAATTGTGGCGAGAATATGTGTAATCCCAGAAAAAATATAACGGAAGACAAAAGCGTAGCAATCGTTACGATGACAAACGAGGAATTAATTAATTCATTTTTATTGGCAGATTTGGGAAGGTACCTAGTTAAGCTTGAGTCTAACCCCAGAATAGTAAAGCTGCTCAATAATGTCATTATAGAGATGAGCGTAGTAGCGATACCAACATTTTCCGTCTTATACAGATGTGCTATTATTATCCAAAAGACAAACCCTAATCCGCTCAATATGAATGTGCTTGTCATACTGAACATAGAATTCCGATAAAGTGAATCTGTCATAATATGCTTATAGATTTGTTTAAAGTCCCATTGGCTGAACATCCTTTGCTTGGATGCTGTAGTTTTGAGATGCACTCCTCTGATTACCCGCATCATTGCAGAGGTTGTATTACTGAGAGGCAGGCGTTCCAAACGCGACTTTTTCGGCGTTTGTGTCACTAGGAGAATCTCAGGTCCTGGTATTTCGGCGACACCTTTATGTACTACTGTTTCTTTTTGTGAAAGAGAAAACTCAATATTTTCATCATTTTCTATACTCATTAGCAAATCCTTTTCATCCCTTTTTCCCTTTTGTCTCCTTGATTACATCTATGTTTCAAAATGCATCAATTTATGCATGGTGAGTGGATCAACCGTTTCCCTTTCCATATGAATTGGAACTAGCGGTCTGAACCGCTATCAAAGGAAACGAAGGACCTGTATCTTCTTGCTGCTGCCCAAAGAGAGGGGCGCGGGGCTCTCCGAGGCACGCTGGGTGATGGCGCCCCTAGCCCTTATGGTCTGCGGGAGATCCCCCCGCAGATATTTTTCGAGCCGGGCATGCCTGGCCTCTGAGAACTCGGGTGCATGTGGCAACACGTCACTTCCTTTCCGCCTTGCTGAGACACATCCTCAAACGTTCGGCCAATGCGTGGAGATGCTCGGCTCTCCAGGTAGTCTGGTTGCCAGGAATGACATAAGTCTCTACCCCTTGAGCTTCTTTAGCTTTAACCACTTTACGCCATCCTCCTGAGACGGTGTGCCAGGGCTCGTCACTTGGCCAAAAGAACGTGATCTTGCCAGGATAAAGGCTAGGCGGCATGTAACCCATATCCACCCATTCAAATATGCCCGGCCAATCTTGACGGAGGGCTTCAGCTGTTGGGACCAAGGAATCGAGGCGGGGAAGTCCACCACGCTCGTGACCAAGCTCATACCCGCCGGCAAACCTCTTTCGCGCCAGGCTGATCAGCTCGCCGGTTGGCAGGTGCACGGAGCCCTGCGAGCTCCCGTGGAGCGCATCTCGCAGACGTCTAACCACATAGAGCGGATAGCGCACATATTGCAGAGGTTTATACACATACAGCAGACGGAGAAACCAATCTAACTGCTTATCCGGGCCAAGTCCCATCAGGTCGCCCAAGCGACTGATGACCCTGCGAACTAATCTGCGCCGGGTACGATAGCCAAGATAAAAGGGGTCCATCAATAAGAGCATGTCAACCGTCTGCCCTGCGGCGTGCAGTTGCCGCGCCATCTCATAGGCCACCAGGCCGCCATTGCACCAGCCCCCCAGAAGGTACGGCCCCTCTGGCTGAACGGCACGCATTGACTTAATGTGAGCCGTCGCCATCGTCTCGAGTGTGGGCGGGACCGATAAGCCATCAAACTGATACGGATCGAGTGCGTAAAATGGTTGGTCCAATCCCAGTTCGCGCGCTAAAGAATAGCAAAAGAAAGCGTCACCTTTCGGATGCCCATGTAAAAAGAAGAAAGGCCGTTTTGATCCCCCCACCTGAAATCTTCACCGCGCGTGCGCGTGAGCCAGCCACCTCTGCTTTGACGTGCTGGGTGCCAACCCTTGCAGCCTGCGGGATATCGCCAGTTAGCTTTTCGAGCAGGGTACGCTTGGCCTCTGAGAGTTCCACTCTATCTGACATCACACTATATCCTTTCATGGCAACAGGGGGCACTCATCATCGACTGTAGTTCACTGAGCATCCCCTGGCCCCCACGGTCGGTCGCTACAGGTTAAGGGATACTAAAACGTGACCTGCAGAGTCGTCAGGCCCCCGAAAGGCCAGGTTTTCCCGCCAATTCACGGGACCTGGTACCAGGCACAGAGCTGCGTCTTGTTTGTTTGTTGTGTGTGACGATCCCATGTGCAGAGTCATTGTTATTCCCCCCTGTACGGCGATTGAGATAGCCCTTGGCCAAGCCTACTCCCCCAATGTAGAGTTCGCCCGGCTCACCAATAGAAACCTGCTGCAGGTACTCGTCCAGAATGTAGATTTGGGTATTCGCGATCGCCCGGTCAATCGATAGCGGCGTATCAGCATGCACATTTAGATAATGGACCACCTGATTAGCACACCAATTCAACTTGTGGTAGCTGAGCGCCTGACCGTTTGCAACGAGTGCTACTGCATCAGATGTGGCAGTGGCCTGTCTGGCTATCTGCTGGACGCAAGCATCGGTGGGATACTCCTGCTCAGTTGCGTTCAATGCGGCTATCTGCTGCTTATCCTCAGTTAGCAATGACCAGTCTACATGATGTTCATCTCCAACTGTAATAAGGGAGTCATCACTCAACATATTGGTGGAGGCAGGCTTGACAACCTCGCTCCTCTCAAAGAACATAGTCATAACTCCATATCTAATATCATTTATCATTGACAAAGACAGTGCTTCCTCGATAGTTCTCGTTATGGGCTTTTCGATGAGCACATTGATACCGTTCGAGCACATTCAAGGCAACTTCACTATACAGTTGTGTAGGCACTACTACTGCAACTCTCCCTTGCAATCGTTGCGAGATCTTCTTGACTCAGTGTCGGACCAAGCAAAAGTATACCCAAGACAAGAAGGGAAAATCGCTATTTGACGGCTAACTTTGTGGAACGTGATAACCGACTTTAAAGACTGTGATAGCCGGTAATCTTGCTAGAATTAGACCGCACAATCAGTCCATGATAGCCGCATAAATGCGAATAGGATTTTATCATGCGGCTTAAAATGGGGATTGGATAGGGTTCTAGCTTACTTTGAAGCTCATCAATTATCGAATAACTTGCGTTATAATTACCGTTAGCTTAATGATTTTGCGCAATATTTATGTTAATATCTATCTTGGTCTTAAGTGCTTCATAATTTGCTATACTTTACTCACCAGCAAAAAACAGAGGCTGTTTTTTGCCGAAGCAATGGCGGCGGGATGCTCATTGTCATTCCCATGTCGCGATGAGCGGTTTCTTGCCTTCTCGGGGTACCACGACCTGCAAGCCTGTGTAGGTGACGCCTCCCACGTGGAGGTTGGCTTTATACTTGGCGCAGATCTTGCGTACCGACGTGTTGTGTTTGCGCGCGAAGGTCTTGGTAAGTGATTAGTCCATGGCCCATTTGATCCGGTGAAGCGTGTGCAGATTGTAGGCGGGCCGGTAATAGGTGGCCAGGTCACGAAATTCCGAGCGGCACGCGTCCAAAGAGGCCAAGACGATCAGAGCAGCCCAAGCCAAAGCCGCCCGGGCCGCTCAGCCGCCAACTGGAGTCACCTGATCCACTTTTAATTTAGTTCTTCTCAATGGCCTGCGGCGCATGATGTTTCTTAATCTGGCTGTACCACTTTGTCTGAAATATTGGTATCTTTCCATAACTTACCTAATTTACGTGATCTATATGTTCCATCTTTTAGCGCATTATATCCATTAAGCTCATCTTGTATTCTGTACTTCATCTCTTGTCTATGGTAGAGTCTGTAAATGTCCTTTCTAAATTCGGGAAGATATCTACTTATCATCGTATCACTTGAGATTAATTTAATCTTTCTGCCTTCTGCGTGCAATCCTTCCTTTTGGAGAAAGGCGCCAGTTCTTCTGATATGCCATGAACTCGTGATCACTCCGATGGTTCTTTGCTCCTTAAATCTCTCTGTAGTAAATAACTTCACTAACTCTCGTGCATTTCCCTCGGTTGTCTGCGACCGCTCTTCCAGGTGAATGCATATTTCAGGGACGCTATACGCCGTCAATTCTACTTTCATAACAGAAGCTTCTGAAGGTGCGTCTTTGTCTTCAGGATCAGTTTTCCCTGTAGAAAGGATGAGACAGTCTGTAACACCGAGATGGTACAAGAATGCTGCTGTAATAACTCTTCCCTGCGCCCCGAAACTCTTTTTCGTCCCTTTTTCGTACGGTGTAGTGGTATAGCAATCTCCGCTTTTGAGGATATTCCCCCCTAAAACAATGATGACGTCACAAGTAAAAGGAGGTTTTATTGTTCCCTCTGTGGTTTTTTTGCAAATATATGCCTGCGCATGGTGTGCAAGAATCGCTGGATTTTCTATCTTTAGTTTAGTCATGCATTCCGAATCTACTAAAGTCTATCATTCTGCAAATTTTATGGAGAATAGAATGATAGGAGGGCCCTGATAGCTGATTCACTGTAGATTGTGCCTGCTCAAGTGCCTGTTCTGCTTCAGTCCACGCTCCCTGGCACGAGAACAGCAGAGCTGCCCAGGAATAAGTGTTCCATAGCTGGCGAGACTGCTGGTTGCGCTCAATTAACCTTCTTCTATTATGTAGACTCACTTGTAGCGCATTTTGGCGCCAGTAGGCCCTCCCCAGGCCATGGGACGCTCGAGCAGCCTCTTGCCGTTCGCCTTACAATTGGGTATTTTTTCAATCTCAGAATTTTATCTCTATGGCGAAAGGCAATACAAGCTCATTTCAATATTTTGCCAACTTTCTACCGCCAGACTCATGAGATGGATAATACTGCCTATTCCGAACGAGGAAGCTATACTTTTGCTATCTTCTCCAAAAATGAGAACTAAACGCGGTTGTGATTACTTCGTCACCCGGACCGATCTTATGCGCAAGCAAGGCAAGATGAAGTGAGGCGTCGCCAGATGATACAGCAACGGCCTCTTTCACACGGCATAGCTGCGCAAAGCGCTGCTCAAATGCGCGACACACTCTCCTTATGCAAGTTGGCCTGAAGCCAGCACGCGCAGAGTTGCAGTTTTCTCCTCTACCCCTAATAAAGGGTGAGCAATAGCAATCATTGAGGCTCTTCTCATTTGGGTTGGACCGATCTTGTACTCATTCATTTGAAGTGAAGCCGATCTTCATAATAAGCAAAAGTATACCCATTGGGGGAAAGAAAAGTCTTCATTTGACGACTAACTTTGAGGAAAGTCATAACCGACTTTTCAGGTTGTAATGACCGCTGACATATGGGTGAGTAGCCAGTTTTGTGAGTCATTGAAAACCGCATAGAGTGATCAGGATAGTGTTAACATGGCCGCGGAATCTCCAGCAACAATTGTAGTAAAGACGAAACTTGATCTTCATCCGAATTCGTGGAGGCCCTGCGGACGCCGCCGCGCCTCACCAATGCAAGATCGGGCCCGTCGCGCCGTTCGGGGGGAACGGCGGCCCGGGGAGAATCTCCCGCAGGTAGGCCTGCATGCCTTTCTGGTGATGCCAGTCGCGAGGATAGCCCAGCGAAACTTCTTCAAAGCGTACGTTGCTCAGGTAATCTGTCGCTCTAATGTGCAGGTGGCCATAGACTGCCACGGAGATGGGGAAGCGAGTGTGCCAATGCTCTGTTCGACGCGTTCCACACCAGAGTGAAAAGTGCGGAATCCTCTGCAGTCGGAGCAGGGAGCGGTGCAGGGGAAAATGGTTAATGAGGATGAGGGATGAGGAGCGGGGAACTTCCTGCAGGCGCATTTCTGAATAGTCACAACGGGCCTGGCACCACTCCGCGCGCGACGAATAGGGCTCGGGATGCAAAAGATATTCATCGCTGCAGACAGTACCCGCTTCCCCTGCCCACGTGACCGCATCCTCCACCTGAACATTATTCGGTCGAAAGCTATAGTCGTAGAGCAGAAAAAGCAGTGCCAGTACGGTTGAAGGGCCATCACCTGGCCAGAGGACATACGGGTCTTCCGGAGTCAGCACATCATAATCCCGGCAGATGCCAACGAGCTTCTGATATTTCTCCTCGCCTCGTAAGCGATTCTCCTCTGTGGATGCTGACGGCAGCGTCCACAGGTCGTGATTGCCCGGAACCCAGAGCAGGCGGGCGAAACGCCTGCTCAGCACAGAGAGGGCATATCTTAGATGGTCTACAGTTTCGCCGGTGTCACCGGCGATAATCAGCCAGTCTTGCCGATAAGAGGGCAATGCTTCGAGTGCCTGCCTGTTTATCCTGTGGCCGAGATGGAGGTCGCTAATCGCGTACAGTTTCATGCTCTGGCGTGGCGCGCTTCTTTCTCATTCTAATTTATCGCAGAAAAGCCCTTTTCTATCATTGTAACACGCAATGCACCAGCACAGGCAAACAGCACCGGGCAGGCAGAGTATCTCCAGGCTCATCTCAGTGCAGCGATTTTATCTGCCTCGTATCTGAGAGCAGCAAAGCGATAATCTCCAGATTTCCACTTCGGGCGAGGAATTATGCACTAGCCATTCTTCCAGTAGACGGTGCTGGCTTGCTCTGGTGTATACTCAATATCGATTGTAGAGAACGGAATGGCGATGGTTGGGAGCAAGAGGATAAAAAAGCAGATAGGAAGTAGAGAAGCTAAAATGATGGCTGAAAACCCTTTGATCATTGAGAACCGTGAAGAGTTGCTCTTTCTCCTGGGGGAGGCCGCGCAACTGGAGCACATGCTTATGTGTGAGTACCTGTTCGCCGTGTTCAGCTTGAAGCGCGATGTGAGCGAGGGCGTAACTCCAGAACAGCTGGATGCGATCAAACGCTGGGACCGTGTCATCTCCGAGGTAGCCACCCAGGAGATGCTGCATCTCGCACTGGCGAGCAACATGCTCTCGGCCATCGGGTCCGGCGCGCACTTCAACCGACCCAACTTCCCGCAGGAGTCAAAGTATTTCCCTTCCGGCGTAAAGCTGGCCCTGCTGCCATTCAGCGGGGATGCCCTGCTCCACTTTCTCTTCCTTGAGCGTCCGGAAGGAATGGAGCGTGAGGACGCCGCCCTGCTGGAGGGCCGGAGCGGGCAAGAGGAGCAGGGGCAGCCCGTTATCATCACGAGCCAGGACCTTGTGCCCGAGGCTGAGGAGTTCGCGACGGTCGGCCATCTTTATCGCGGCATCGAGCAGGGCTTCCAGCGCCTGGTTAGGAAACAGGGTGAAGCCCAGATTTTTATCGGTCCTCCCAAAGCTCAGGCCACGCAGGAGTACTTTGCCTGGCCCGAACTGATCGCGGTGACCAACCTGGAATTCGCGGTGAAGGCTATAGAGACTATCGTGGAAGAGGGCGAAGGGGCCAGGGGAGATTGGCGCAATGCCCACTATGGGAAATTTCTGCAGGTCTATAAAGAGTACCTGGATCTCAAGCAGCGGGACCCGAACTTCGAAGCAAGCAGGCCTGTCAAAGCAGCCTTTGTGCGCCAGCCCGCCGACACCGGCCCGGCGGTTTTGATCTCCGACCCTGTCACCGCGCGGGTCTCTAACCTCTTTAATGCCAGCTACGCGACGCTGCTGAGCATGCTGAATCGCTTCTTTCTGCATGGCGGAGAGACCGACGCAGAGTTCAAGCTTCTCAGCGATGTCTGCGTGGATATGATGTACAATGTCATCCGACCTGTCGGCATACTGCTCACGACCCTGCCCATCGCTCCTGACCTGCCGGGGACAAGTGCGGGAGCTAGCTTCGAGATGTATCGCGAGGGGAGCCATCCTTTACCACATCGCTATGGCGCATGGATTATCATACATGAGCGGCTCGTTGAGCTGGCGGATTTTAGTGCCGCCCTGAAGGATCACGCCACGCTATCTTCTGACCTCGCCGCGGTCGAGGCCGCGCTGCGTGAACTCGCGGCTCGCCTGGCGCCTTATCTGGACACCGACCAGCAAGATGCGCATCCACAGGCCTGAGGTCCAGCTTGCATGAGTGCATCTCGGTCTCCGCTGCCGGATTCTCCCTTCACAGGCTCTCTCTGAGCGGGCGGAAGAAGGCGCGAATGTCATCGACCAGCGCCTCCGGCTGCTCCAGTGCTGCGAAGTGCCCGCCACGCTCCATGGGCGTCCAGCGCTGGACGTTATATTGCGCCTGTACGATAGAGCGTGGCGGGGTCGTGATCTCCCTGGGGAACATCGCGACCCCGGTCGGCACATCTATACGTCCTCGCAGCTGGTTTGCACCCTGGTGGAAGGTTTCGTAGTAGAGCCGGGTCGAGGAGTTGATGGTTGCGGTCACCCAGTAGATCATGATGTTCGTCAGCAGTTCGTCCTTGCTGAAAACTCGCTCGATCTCGCCCTGGCAGTCGCTCCATGCGCGGAATTTTTCGATAATCCATGCCGCCAGGCCCACCGGGGAGTCGTTAAGTCCATAGGCCAGGGTTTGCGGTCGCGTGCGTTGAAGCGTGCTATAGCCAGTTTCGTTGCTGCGCCAGTGCTGTTGCTGATCCAGCCACTGCAGCTCCTCCTCGCTCATCTTGCGCTGCCCGGGGACAGCGGATACGGGGACCATGTTGAGATGGATCCCGATCAGTTTGTCGGGATGCGCCTGCCCCAGGCGAGCGGTAATAAAAGCGCCCCAGTCGCCACCCTGCGCCCCAAAGCGCCGGTATCCCAGCTCCTCCTGCATCAGCTGGACAAATAGCGCGGCAATGCGTTTAACATCCATGCCGCGCTCATGCGTACGATCTGAGAAGCCATAGCCCGGCAGCGAGGGAACGATAACGTCAAAGGCATCATGAGGATCCCCACCGTAGCTGGTAGGATCGGACAGGGGCCGGATGATTTTGTACATTTCGAAGAAGGAGCCGGGCCAGCCATGAGAGATGAGCAGCGGTAGTGGCCGCGGCCCGTTGCCTCTAACATGCACGAAATGCAATCCCACCCCATCGATATCCGCGCGAAATTGTGGCAAGGTATTCAGTAGGCCTTCCTGTGAGCGCCAGTCAAAGCTCTCTCGCCAGTACGTGACTAGCTGCTGTAAATACGCAAGATTTCGTGCCGTAGTCCCAGGCGGATCCCGGGATCTCGTCTGGCCAGCTGGTTAGGCTGAGTCGCAGCCTGAGATCGTCGAGAACGGATTCCGCGACCTGAATTGAGAATGTTTGTCTCGCCATCAGCGTCTCCCATTTTCATTTCTTCTTCTTTTTCTATAGTATGGCAGTGGCCAAAGAATAAGCAAGCAAAGCGGGCTGTATTATCCGTAGGCAGCGCTTTGCCGCGTGATTGAAGCGTGAGAGAGCCGCTAAGATTTGAGATATATTTGTAAGAGGGCAGAGGTATATTCTGGAAAATACTTGAGTTTCGACCAGTGCTGTAGCTTGTTTATAGATGCCTTGCGATAGAGGCCGCAGGCGAGGTTCCTATGTCGTTGACCTTTCAGGGTATCCCGGCCGCTGGCGGTGTTGCGCTCGGGGATTTCCTTCTCTATAATCTCGCGCCGCCGCATATTCCCCTGCACACCGTCGTTCCTGAAGCGGTGACGAAGGAGCGGGAGCGCCTGCTGAGGGCCGTCGCGACCTCTGTGCGCGAACTCAACCAGCTGCGTGACCAGGCACAGGCCCGGCTCGGCAAAGAAGGCTTGGCTATTCTCGATGCCCACCTCCTTCTCTTGCAGGACGAGGTCCTGCTTGCTGGAGCTTATCAGCGTATAGAAGAGGAGCTGCAGAATGCTGAGAGCGCCCTCTGGCAGGCGACAGATGAGTTTGCCCAGGCTCTTGCGGAGCCGGGTGATGCCTATGCGCAGGCGGGCCCGGTCGATATGCATGATGTGCGCGTACGTGTCATTTCACATTTACAGGGCAAGCCTGCCAGGCGCCTGGGCCAGCTGAGTAAACCTGTCATTATCATCGCTCATGACCTGCTCCCCTCGGATACGGCCGGCCTCGATCCCGCATACCTGCTCGGGCTGGTGACCGAACAGGGCGGGCCTACCTCCCACACTGCTCTGCTCGCGCGCCAGGTAGGGATCCCCGCCGTGGTTGGTGTCGCGGGCATTCTCTCCGCGCTGCGTTCCATGCCTTCAGCGCCGCAATACGCGGCGCTTGACGGCGGCGCCGGCAGCGTTGAGATTGACCCCCCTCCAGAGCGCATTGCTCGTTATAAAGCGGCTCTGAGCAGCTACCGCGAACATCAGCAACAATTGCAGGCGTTCCGCTCGAAACCGGCCGTCACGCTCGATGGGAAGGGCATAGAGGTAGCTGCCAATATTGGCAGGACCCAGGATGCCACGCTGGCCCTTGAAGCTGGAGCGGACGGCGTAGGTCTTTTCCGCACCGAAGGCCTTTTTCTCGATCGCGACGCCCCACCGGGCGAGGAAGAACAGGTTGCAACCTATCGGTCCGTACTCGAGGTCTTCGCGGGCAAAAGGGTGGTTGTGCGTACCCTGGATATCGGCGGCGATAAAAGCGTGCCCTACCTTGCGCTGCCGCATGAGGATAATCCATTTCTGGGCCTGCGGGGTATCCGCCTCTGTCTTTCCTCCGCCCACCTTCCCCTTTTCCGTACACAGCTGCGCGCGCTGCTGCGCGCGGCGGAGGTCAATACCACACCGCTCTGGATCATGCTGCCGATGGTGAGCGATCTACAAGAGTTGCGCCGGACAAAGGCGCTGCTTGCCGAGGCCGAAGCCGCGCTGCTTCAGGAAGGGAAGCTGCGCGCGCCAGCCAGGCAGTCCGTTTCCCTTGGTATTATGGTTGAAACGCCCGCCGCCGCCCTGCTGGCGGACGTCTTTGCCAGGGAGGCTGACTTCTTCAGTATCGGGACCAATGACTTGACACAATATACGCTTGCCAGCGATCGCATGAATGCCAGTATCGCGGGCCCGCACCGGCCCTTTCACCCTGCCCTCATGCGCTCCGTCGCGCATATCGTCACAACTGCCCGTGCCCGGCAGCGCTGGGTAGGCGTATGTGGCGAGATTGCCAGCAATCCTCGCGCCACCACTTTTCTCGTCGGGCTGGGAGTGAATGAGTTGAGCATGGAACCGGGCGCATTAAATACCATCAAGCAGGCGATCTGTGGCATATCCAGCCAGCGGGCCGTCGAACGGGTCAAGCTTGTCCTGGAGGCGGAGACTGCCGAGGAAGTGGAAGATGTCCTGGAGCAGCGCTGTATGTGAACGGCATCAGGGAGCTGGCAGCAACTCTACCTGTAGCTTCGCCTTTTGTCTCTCCTGCTCCTCCAGGGCCTCCTGGGCAAACGCCAGGACACGTACAACCTCCACCCCTACACTTCCGTTCGCGCGAGGCTGCGCGCTCGTGCGGATGGTATTGGCGAAATCTTCACACTCCAGTCGTAGCGGCTCAATCCAGTCAATATGGGGAATGGTGATCGACCCGAAGCGATAGGAGACGACGGGATCGGCGTGGATGTCAGCCCCCTTATTGTACACTTTGAGCATCTCCGCCGGGTTGGTATCATCGTAGATCGCCATGCGCTTATCGCCAATCACCGTCACACGGCGAATTTTACAGGGGTGCAGCCAGCTGACATGAATATGTGCCGTCATTCCATCTGAAAATCCAAGGTCGAGATGCGCGATATCATGGATCTGTGGCTGAAGATGGGAGTGTGCCTGTACCCTCACCTGGTCGGGCGTCTTACCCAGGAGGTACAGCAGGATCGATACATCGTGTGGCGCCAGGTCCCAGATCACATTGATGTCGCTGCGAAATAGCCCTAAATTCAAGCGCTCCGCTTCAATACAATAGATTTTACCCAGGTCTCCACTCTGTACCAGCTTGCGTAGTTCATTGACGGCAGGGCTATATTCAAAGGTATGCCCCACCATCAAAATGCGCTGCTGAGCTTGCGCCAGCGCGACCAGTTCTTCGGCTTCCGCAACGTTGGCCGTCAGCGGCTTTTCAACCAGCACATGTTTGCCGGATAACAGGGCCCTCTTCGTCAGTTGATAGTGCGTCCGGACAGGGGTCGCTATCACCACTCCATCGACATCTGAATTCAGGACCTCCTCGGCCTCGGTCGTTGCCTTCACGCGGTGCTGGTTCAGCATTGAGGTCAAACGATGGGCATCCTTGTCAGCCACCATCGTGACAGTTACATTCCCTAACGAATCGAGGTTGCGGGCAATCTTTGGCCCCCAGTACCCCCAGCCGATGACACCGATACGTAGCTCTGTCGTCATGCTTGTGCTATTCCCCCTAGTGGCAATTCATTCCCATAAATAGAAAGGTTAGGAGAGACATCCGCGCGAACGTGCGTTTATGGATTGACAACCTCAAACACGGTAAATGCAGGTTTTACCTCTACAGACTTTATGGCCCTGACCACCATCGCTATCTGCTCGGAGGTCAGTTCGGCATACATTGGCAGCGAGACGATATGCTCCGTCACCGCCTCCGTCACCGGCAGCGACCCGGGAGCATAGCCGTATTCCATGCAGGCGGGCTGAAGATGGATTGGAACCGGATAGTGAATGGCCGTCGCAATCCCCTCCTTTTCCAGACGCCTGCGCAACTCGTCGCGCTGCTGCACCTGTACCACGTAGACGTAATATACATGCGTGGCCCAGGGGCGCGCGATCGGCACGGCCGCGACCACTCTCTGCAGTTGCTCGCTATAGCGCGCGGCATTTGCCTGGCGCGCCGCATTCCACTCATCCAGGTAGCGCAACTTGATGCGCAGGATGGCGGCCTGCATCTCATCCAGGCGCGCATTGGTGCCCATTACTTCATGCTGATAGCGCTGGCGAGAGCCGTGGTCGCGTAGCATGCGCAGCTTCTCGCAAAGAGCGGCATCATTTGTTGTGCAGATACCTGCTTCACCGTAGGCCCCCAGATTTTTACTGTAGTAGAGACTGAAACATCCGATGTCCCCGATACTACCGACGCGCTGCCCGTGATATGTCGCTCCATGCGCCTGCGAAGCGTCTTCAATGACATATAGCTGATGTTCCCTGGCGAATTTCATAAGCGGCCACATATTCACCGGATGACCATAGAGATGGACAGGTATGACTGCTCGTGTGCGCGAGGTCAGCAGCGCTTCAAGTTGTCGGCAGTCCATGGTATAGGTTATTGGATCGATATCAATAAAGACCGGGACTGCGCCCACCTGCGCGATCGCCTCCACCGTAGCGATAAAGGTGTTGGCGACAGTGATCACTTCGTCACCCGCACCAATCTCGCACGCTTTCAATGCCAGGGTGAGCGCCTCCGTACCTGTCGCTACCCCTACGCCATACTGGCATGCGCAATACTGCGCAAACTCGTTCTCGAAAGCCTGGACTTGCGGCCCAAGAAATAGCTGCATACCCTCCAACACATCTTCTAACGCGGGGATGACTTCGTGCTTGATACTCCGGTATTGTGCTTGCAAGTCAACAAGGGGGATCCGCATAAATCACATAACTCCTTAGATTGATGTAGTACGGGAAATGGCTATCTTGCTCATCCAGTGCTAAAGGTAGCATTCCCGTGTTTTTACTGAATGACTACCAGGGTGGAATGTGGGTTGCGCTCTCTCCCTTCGGTGCAGAAGACCCAACCAGAAATGGCAAGAAGTGGTGCAGATAAGAATGGGAAACGGAGGACCACAAAGGAACTATGGTCCGGCATTTCTCAGGTAGATAAAGCGGCAGGTTCACATCGAAGCTGCATATAATGTCGTTAACAACTCTTTCGAGTCATATTCTTCTTGAGAACGATGAACCAGGGTGTACCCCACGCCGGGAACCGTTAAGATGTAACGCGGTGTACCCGGATCGGGCTCTATTTTCTGACGCAGGTGGCGTATATGCGCTTTGATCAGACAGGCATCGCCGTCGTTGCCGAAACCCCAGATATGGGAAACGATCTGCGTGGCTGTGCACACGTTGTTGCCATTCACGGCGAGCAGGTGCAGCAGTTTGCTCTCCGTTGGCGTCAAGCGCACAACCTTGCCATTCACCCGCACTTCGTTATGCAGTGAATCGACACTGATCGGCCCCACAGTGACAATGGAAGAAGGTCGCTGTGAGAGCGTGGACCGCCCCCTGCGGCTCACCGCGCGGATTCTCGCCAGTAGTTGACGAGGAAAAAAAGGTTTGCGCAGGTAATCATCAGCACCGGATTCGAGGCAAAGCACTTCTTCCTGCACATTTTGCCCGTCGTTTATCACCAGGATGAGCGCGTCATGCTTCGTCTGCATATTCCTGCACAGCTGCAGTGCATCAGTGTCTTTAAGGGCTGGATCCAGGATGACCAGGTCCGGTTCCTGTTCTTCCCACTCTCGCTTCGCTCTCTCTCCACTATAGGCGCGATGCACGTCGAAACCCAGAGTCTTTAGCCAACCACTCAGCATCTCAACCAGGTCGCGATCATTATCAATGAGCAATATTTTCATTAGCTCTCTCCTCTTCTCGACTAGCAGTTATTGCTATTACAATCCAAGCATAGGGAATAGTGAATGAATAACTGTGCTATTGCTTAAAAGCATATCCTGCAACAGCCCACAGTGCATCAGAGAAACTACTCATTTTTGAGTAGTTAGCAAGCAAGCTGTATCTTCGAAGAGCATAGGAAGTTCTACCCAGGGAATGACAGTAGTGGCAGAGCACACCATGGCCAGCGAAATGTCTAATTTATAGCTTTTTGCTATAGCATTGAGGCACTGGACGGGGAAAAATACCCATAGCATAAAAATAAGTGCCTCATGCCTTCATACTTGCGCCGCACTTTGATCAAGCTTGTGAGAAGTGAGTGAGTATGAGTAAAGTTTTCTTTTTTTTGTTACTAATTTCTATAAAATGTTACCATCTCTTGCACTTTACAAGTTCATAGAGTATACTCAATCTATGAAGTTGTCGAGCTACGCCAAGAAACTGGGCATCCATTACAACACCGCCTACCGGATGTTTAAACGCGGGCAGATTGCGGGCTACCAACTGCCCACTGGCACGGTGATTATCGAAGAACCGGTTGAACAGACGGGGGCCAGATCAGCGAAGCAGCAAGTCGTCGCGGTGTACGCGCGGGTTTCTTCAAGCGAGAACAAGAAGAACCTGGACACGCAAGCTGAGCGGCTGATTAGTTGGTGCAATGCGCAAGGGTGGGGAGTTTCCAAGGTCGTCAAAGAGTGTGGGAGTGGGATCAACGATCAGCGGCCCAAGTTTCTGGCCCTGCTGGCAAACCGAGAGATGAGCAAGATCGTTGTAGAGCATAAGGACCGCGCATCCCGTTTCGGGGTCGCTTACATCCAAACCTTGCTCGCGATGCAAGAGCGGGAACTGGTGATCGTCAACACCGCGGATACCGAGGAATCTGACCTGATGGGCGACTTTGTGGCGATCATTACCTCGTTTGCCGCCCGGCTCTACGGCCGCCGGCGGGCCAAACGCAAAACGCAACAAGTACTAGCTGCTTTGCAGCAGAATGGGCCTCGCCATGAGCCGCAAGCCAGAAAAAACTCCTGAGCAGGACAAGCAAAAGCGGAAGCGGAAGAAGAAGACGAAGCAGACGATCACTCGCGCAGTGACCCATATTCGCCTGATCGAAGCCAACGTGGGCAAGCTTGCCGCCCTCGATAAGTTGATGGCGTCTATCTCCCGCTGTGCCAGCAGTACGTCACCTGGTTCTGCGTACTGAAACTGTCCCTGACAAATATGCGGCCCCGGTCTTTGAGAGCGACCTTCCGAGCGCCTGCATCGGGTTGCCATCCAGCAGGCCGCAGGCATCGCCAAGTCCTTTCGCACCAATCGGCAAGCCGCCTATGATGCCTACCTGGAAGACCTGGCCGATTCGCTGCAGCCAAAGCAGAGGCTCTGGCTGCAGGAAGTCGCTTGACAGAGACGCAAAGAACCCGAATGGCACGAATGGAACATGCCCGAACTGCGGGTTCCCTGTATCCAGGCCAATGCCAATGTGGTGGTCGTGGAGAAGTCGAAGGACACCACGTTTGACTACTGGCTGCGCGTCTCAACCCTAGACAAAGGCATCCCTCTGCGCGTCCCGGTCAAACTCGCCTCCTATCATAGAAAGCTCTAGCAGGACGCACGCTCAATAGTTCCACGACGCTCCAGAAGCGCAACGGTGTCTGGTGGCTCACCCTTTCGTTTGATGAGGACGTTCCTCTTCAGACAGCGACATCGGCCCCCTGTGTGGAGTGGATATGGGTATTGCCAATTTCATTACCACCTCCACAGGGAAGCAGTATGGAAGTTTCATGGCAAGCTTGCCCGCCGCCAGAAACGTGACCGGGAAAAACGCCGCGGAAGGCCAAGTTACGGGCCTGCCTGAAAAAGAAAGAGGTGAAGAAACTCCCTTCCACCAGCAGCGCCACCGGCCAGCGTCTGAGCCGCTCTGTGCGACAATAATCAATCAGCCGTCAATCAGATGCTTAAGAGCACCCGAGATGCCCGGATTATTTATGAGGATCTTTCCGTGGCCTCCATGCGCTTCAAAGCTCGATCCATGAACGCCTACCTGTATGCTTCCCATCTCGCGCATATCCCTGAGCAATTGGCTTGGGCGACTGCCAAACGCGGAATGGCGCGCACATCCGGTCAAAGCTGCGTACTCCTCGCAGGAATGTTCACGCTGCCATTTCTCGACCGCGCGAATCGACCCAATCAGCAGACGTTCTGCTGCGGTGTCTGCGGCTACCGCGATCACGCTGATCACAATGCCTCGGTCAATCTGGCGAGTCGCTTTAGAGATGCAGAACTGTCGGCCTGCCAGAAGAAAGAGCAGATCAAAACACTTCTGTTGCGACGTCATGAGGAGTGGAAGCAGATACACAGGCTCACCGTAGTTGACCCTCCCGTCCAGTTGGGCCTCCGTGCTCGCTCAGAGACTTCAACGGACGTAGGTTAACGACAAAATCTTGACGGTGCAATATCTGGTGAAGGTTTTAGCAACTATGTGATGACTTCTTCACAACCAGGTATGAATTACTACCACTTTTTGGTATGCTTCAACATCCACTTTACACATCAGATCTATAGACTTCATACAGGTAAAAAATCCCTGGTCTTGGAAACTGCTTCCGGCTAACAGAAGAGATGCCTGCGTAGTATTGCCGAGAGAGACCTACTGAAGATGGTGAAAGAGATGATGTAGACCTTGAACTGCAATCTGCTCCCCCACTTTAATACATTACGGCACGTACCCACACGTTACCGCAAAGTTTTACCTTTGGAGGTGATGAAGCAGTATCAATGTATTGTAATTGGTGCAGCGCCTGGGACTCTTACTGTCGCGATTTCCGCTTGCAGCAGTAGAGATCTTGTTGACGCTTTGAGCAAGCAAACGGGAAGAGCCATCTTCCCTGTCGTCATTCCCCCCGCCAGAATGCGTTTACTGCTGCAACGTATCGAGCGTGATGAACGGCATACGAGGGTATTGTGGCATTCCTCCTACTATCCGAAGCGCTTTCAAGTCCACGGAATGTTACAGAGCATCTTTTTGTACAAGAAGAAATAGCAGAGGCCGCATAAACTTCAACCACCGCTTATATGCCGCCACGTCCGAAGATCATTACAGGGATAGTGAGGAAGATGAGTTTGATATCTTGCCGGAGAGATTGCTGCTGCAGATATTGAATATCCATCTCCACCATACTTTTAAATGGCACCTGGCTGCGACCATAAACCTGCCAGAAGCCTGTTAAGCCTGGTTTCCCACATAGCCGCAGGTGGTCACGTGAACTGTAAAGTTCAACTTCGTAAGGCAGAGGAGGTCGTGGGCCGACCAGGGTCATCTCACCACGCAGCACATTCCAGAACTGCGGAATTTCGTCGAGACTGGTTTTGCGGATGATTCTGCCAACTCTGGTGATGCGAGGATCATCATCCAGCTTGTACCGATTATGGGGATCAGCCCCATGATTCAATACCTTGCCATCGATATAGCGCTTGATAGCTTCACGATGAGCAAAGTTATCGCTGTTTACATGCATTGAACGAAATTTGTACAGGTCAAACGCTGCTCCATTTTGTCCTATTCGTCTCTGCCGGAAGAAAATCGGGCCTTTGGAGTCCAAGCGGATCAACAGGGCAACAATTGCTATAACGATACAAAGCAGAGGCGAGATAAGCAAGGTAAATAGGACATCAAGCAGGCGCTTTGAGCGTAGATAGCAGATGCGCACATGAATGGCTTGTTGAGCTGACACTGTGTGATAGGACATGAATATTTCCCCCATTTTTCCTACATACTATTGCTCAATATAGTAAATGAATGTAGGTGTATAAATGGTGAGCGAAAGCATGTAAATATGGTAAATATATGCCGGAGGTGGGCAGAAAAGTATGGATGAGAATAGCAATAGCGCAGCATCTCTTTCCGCAATTTGGTTAGTCTTCTGCACTGAACGAAGAGAGTTCAACCTATTTTCCACCCTGGTTGCCATTGGGTAAACACGTTGTGGTGCTAACTTTATATCCAAATGAGCGAGGTGTCTATTGCCCATACCATGCCTATGCTGTATTTCATGTGCATTTTTCCGACATAAGTTGGCCAGTCTTGTCAGGCGCGGTGGTGATTCCGCGCCTTAAAGCCCATCTGGCAGCTATGAAGACCTAAAATGAGCGAGGACATTTTCTTTTATTAGGAAGATCGATGATGGTCGTGGAGACTGACGGCTGTAAACTTGCAAAGAGAGGGATTTTAAATGAGCAGCCCTGGTAAATATATTGCGAGTCCTTTCCCAAAGGAAGATGAACTTCTTGCAGAAGAGTTGGAGTCCCAACTGGCCTTCTGGAGACAGCAACTCAACGGTGTACCCGCGCTGCTACAGTTGCCTACCGATCGCCCGCGTCCAGCGAAAGCGACCTTTCGCGGGGCGCACTACAAGTTACAGTTCTCCCAGGCATTGACGGAGGCACTAAAGGAGCTAAGCCAACGAGAAGGCGCAACGTTATTTATGCTACTGCTGGCCGCACTCAACACGCTGCTCTTTCGCTATACGGGGCAGGAGGACCTCGTTGTAGGCACGCCTGGCAGCGGTCGAAAACGCGCCGAAGCGCCAGGCCCCAACGGTTCCTTTGCCAATATGCTGGCGTTGCGCACCAACCTGGCTGGCGATCCTCCCTTCCGGCAAGTGCTGGAGCGGGTACGTAAGGTAGTTTTGGATGCTTATGCCCACCAGGACATACTCTTCGAGCGCCTGGTAGAAGAAGTGCTGTCCGGACGAGAGTTACGTTATAATCCCTTGTTCCAGGTGATGGCGGTCCTTCAGGATACCGCTCCGGAAGTACCAGAACTGCAGAGTCTGACCTTGAGCCCACTGACGGGACCATGTGACATACTCTTCTCGTTCTCAGACACGCCCGCAGGAGTGCTTGGCCAGCTGGAATACAACGCTGATTTATTTGATGCTAGCACTATTACGCGGCTGGTCGGACACCTCCAGACCTTGTTAGGGGGCGTTGTTGCTAACCCCGATCAACGCGTCGCGAGGCTGCCCTTACTGGCTGAGGCAGAACGGCGGCAACTGCTGCTGGAGTGGAATGACACCGCTACAGACTATCCTCAAGACAAGTGTATTCACCAGCTCTTTGAGGCCCAGGTGGAGCGCACGCCTGAGGAGGTGGCGGTGATCTTTGCGGGTGAGCAACTGACCTATCACGAGTTAAATCAACGAGCTAACCGGCTGGCGCATTACCTGCGACAAATGGGAGTTGAGCCTGATACACTCGTAGCCTTACTGGCTGAGCGGGGAATCTCCTTTTTGATCTCCATTCTGGCCATTTTCAAGGCAGGAGGTGCATATCTTCCCCTTGATCCACATTATCCTGCTACGAGACTAGGCCGCTTGATTGAGTCTAGCCGTTGCAGCCTTGTCCTTGCCAGTACTGCGTGTGTTGCGACGCTTGCCGATGCCCTGACAGAAGTGCCGCCTGAGCTCTGTCCACGTTCGATCTACTGCGAGGACTTACCCCAGGTCAACCATAGTGAAGAGAATCTACCAATATGCACCACTCCGCGTCACCTCGCCTATATCATTTATACATCTGGCTCGACCGGCATGCCCAAAGGCGCGATGGTTGAGCATCGGGGGATGCTCAATCATGTCTATGCCAAAATCGATGCACTGGACCTGGCTGCCGCTGACACTGTGGCGCAAACCGCCTCCCAATGCTTTGATATCTCCGTGTGGCAGTTCCTGGCCGCGCTCGTAGTTGGTGGGCGCGTCCAGATTTATCCTGATGAAGTGGCACACGATCCTGTGCAGTTGCTTAGCCAGGTCGAGCAACACCGGGTCTCCATCCTGGAAACCGTGCCATCTCTGCTGCGAGCCATGCTGGATGCGCACGAGGCCGAAGCAGCACGCGGGCAGAACCTGCAGATGTTGCGCTGGTTGATCCCTACAGGGGAGGCGCTGCCGGTGGACCTCTGCTGGCGTTGGCTGAGTATCTATCCACACGTGCCCTTGCTCAACGCGTATGGACCTACCGAGTGCTCCGACGATGTGACGCATCATCCCATCTACAAAGCGCCAGATGAGACGAGGAGCTCCATTCCCATAGGCAGGGCGATAGCGAATATGCGGGTCTACGTGTTGGATCGCCAGCTTGAGCCGCTGCCTATCGGTGTCAGCGGTGAGCTGTATGTGGGAGGTATCGGCGTCGGACGAGGTTACCTTGGTGATGAACGGCGCACGGCTGAGGCCTTTTTGCCTGATCCCTTTGGAACCGAACCCGGTGCGCGCCTGTACAAGACAGGGGATCTGGCGCGCTATTTGCCTGATGGCAATCTGGAGTTCCTGGGACGACTCGACCACCAGGTGAAGGTGCTTGGCTTCCGTATCGAGTTGGGCGAGATCGAGGCGGTGCTCGGCCAGCATCCTGCCGTGCACCAGTCCGTGGTGGTCGCTTATGAGGGCGTGTCAGGTGACAGGCGCCTGGTGGCGTATGTGGTCCTGCGTCAGGAGCAACGCGCAAGCATAAATGACTTGCAGAGCCATGTGATGAAACACTTACCAGACTACATGGTGCCTTTCGCCTTTGTGCTGCTGGAGGCTCTCCCCCTGACTCCCAACGGCAAGGTGGATCGCAAAGTCTTGTCGGCGCCAAATGTGACGAATATAGCGCGGAATGGAGCTGTGACTATGCCCGACACGCCCACTGAAAAGCGGCTGGTCGAGATTGTGGCTGCGCTCCTGGGCCTGGACCGGGTCGGGATAGATGACAACTTCTTTTTAATTGGCGGAAACTCATTAATGGGGACACAGCTCGTTGCGCGGGTGGCCGAAGTTTTCAGCATTGAACTCTCGTTGCAAACTTTATACAACATTTCAACGGTACGACGGCTGGCCTGCGAGATCGAGCGGCTCATTGTTGCCAGGCTCGAGCAAATGAGCGATGAGGAGGTTCAGCGCCTGCTGGCGCAAGGATAAGGAAATATTAGCGAAATATTGTCTTATCCTTAGAAGAAGGAGAGAGGAATGGATGCGGAGGAAATTGCGACTCTTTCACCTGTTGCGTTACGCAGAGTACTTGAGCGGCTGGGTAATACGCCGATGGAGTCTCTTTATCTCGTGTTAGGAGGCGTGCCCCGTCAGATACACCTCAAGCTGGAAAGTGAGAATCCAACAGGCTCGGTGAAGGATCGAACCGGCTATGGATTGATTCAAGCATTAGAAGCACAGGGCCATTTGCGCAGCGGGTCAGTCGTAATTGAGTCGACTTCCGGCAATCTGGGAGTAGCGCTGAGTTTTTTATGCAAGTTGAAGGGCTATAGATTTATTGCGATGATTGACCCAAAAACAACCCAGGAAAATATCGCGAAGATGCAGGCGCTCGACGCAGAGATACATATGGTACAGCAACCTGACGAGAATGGAGGATACCTGCTCTCGCGGCTGAGGCGGGTACGTGAGCTGTGCGAGCGCTTTGACACCTATGTCTGGACCGATCAGTATGCCAATCCCGCCAATCCCCGCATACATTACTGTACTACAGGCCCCGAGATATACCGTCAGATGCATAGAAAAGTGGACGCCCTGTTTATCGCGGTATCAACGGGTGGAACGCTGGCAGGTATCAGCCGCTTTTTCCGCGAGGTCAGCCCGTCAACAGCAATTATTGGAGTCGATGCGTATGGATCTGTCATCTTTGGCACTCCGCCTGCTCCACGCAAATTAACAGGGATTGGTTCATCCAGGCCATCCAGCTTTCTCACGAGGGATCTGTATGATGCGTCTATTCCTGTGCGTGATGAAGACGCATTCACATTTTGTCGCACGCTATGGGAGACGACAGGTATGAAAGTCGGGGGATCGAGCGGGGCAGTGCTGGCTGCCTGCGCCAGCTACCTGAATGACCATCCAGAACTTACTGACATTGTGTGCGTCGTAGCCGATAGTGGCGACAATTACACAAACTCTATCTTTGACGATGAATGGGTGGGTAGACAAGGGCTTGATCTATCAGTAGAACACCTGGGGCCGGTGCAGGATATTCTGCGCACCCTCACTATTTCCTCTTAAAGAGGATACGTTCTGAAGGCGAGGAAAAAGAAGAAGGAGCTGCGAATGACTGCTACCACAGAAGAGCGCATCCTGTATCTGAGCAGGAGAGATATAGAAGTAGCCTGCAACACTATTGATAGTGTAGCCGTTATGCGCGAAGTTTTCAGGCTGCACGGATCTGGCCAGGTCATCGTACCTGACGAAGCATACCTGGCGTGGACAAATGATCGGGATGAACAGGTACGGAGCCTGAATATGCCAGGATATATCGGCGGCTCGCTAAACATGGCAGGTACAAAGATCATCAATGGCAATATCGCCAATCCAGCACGTGGATTGCCACGCGCAAGTGGCCTCACCCTTCTTTTTGACAGCAGGTCGGTTCGTGTCAACTGCGTCATGGAGGGAGCATACCTGTCGAGCGTGCGCACGGCCTGTGTGACCCTCCTCTCAGCAGAGCTTTTTAAGGGGCGGGAAATTGAACAGGTGGCAATTATTGGAGCGGGTGCACTGGCGCAGGCGCATATCGAAATGCTGGTAAAAAGGCTCCCGCATCTGTGCACGCTCGCTATTTTTGATACTGACAGGAAGAGAATAGCCACGTTGCAAGCAAATGTGACCTCGGTCCTGCAGGCACATGGCGTGGAGCTGCGGGAAACACGGACGGCAGAAGAAGCGATTAGAGCAGCCCAATTAATCGTGCCTGTAACTACCACGACGAGAGGCTATATACAGTTCGACTGGCTGCAACCTGGCTCGATCCTTGTCAACATTTCCCTCGATGATCCCTTACCTGAAGTCGTTTTTAAAGCAGATAAAGTGATTGTAGACGATTGGCATCTGGTGAAAGATGACTCCAGGCGCTTGCTTGGGCGCATGTACAGGGCTGGCGAGATTATTGGACCTGGTGAACCTGCTGGAACTGCTGAGAACGGGCAGCAAAGGCGTCGCATTGATGCTCAACTCGGCGAAGTTGTCCTTGGCAGCAGTGCTGGCCGCGAGCACCCAGAAGATATCATCCTTGTGAATCCCTTTGGCTTAGCTATAGAAGATATAGCTCTGGCAGCTCACGTATATCAAGCGGCTCTTAAACGTAATGTGGGTGTATGGTTGGAGCGATAACTTGAGCTATTGAGCTTGTGAATCATGTCTGCATATGAATGAAAGGAAATGTTGGAATGCCAGATACGCCAGAGCTTTCAGAAGCCAGGCGTGCCCTGCTCGAAAAATACTTGCGGGGAGACTCACCCCGGACCCCAACGAATGCGCATGCCAACACTCAGCGCACCCAGGAAAATCTCGCGCCTCCGTCCCCAACGGATTCACGCGTTTCCTTGATACCGGTTCAAACGGGCGGAAACAAGCGCCCTTTTTTCTTCGTGCATGTTGCATGGCAAAGCGGCGCTTTCTATTGTTTGCCTTTATCACTGCATCTGGGACCGGACCAGCCATTTTACCTGCTAGATCCCTATAACTTTACTGGCCTGCCGGTTCCACCCCCATTTGAGATCATGGTGGCGGCTTACATTGAGTCAATGCGTTCCTTTCAGCCAGAAGGACCATACCTCCTGGGTGGTTTTTGCGGTGGGGGGCTCATTGCATTCGAGATGGCCCGGCAGCTGCGAGCGCAAGGACAGCTAGTTGACTTATTGGTTTTGTTGGAACCCCACGATGGCCCTGCCCCTCTCAAAGCGCTAGGCTCCAGATTGGCTGGGAGTTTCATCCGTAGTATTGGTGCCCTGCTACGAATTGATCCAAATAAACAGTTAGATTGGTTTCTCCGCCTGCGACATACTATTGCCTCACTACGGCATGCAGGCTACAGGAGCTCTCAGGGCTTTTCACTAGTTCCTACTGCTGAAGCTCTCCGCCAGGATTGGCTAGGCATATATACCTGGGTGATTTCAAATTACATCCCTCGCTACTATCCTGGCAAGATAACGTACTTTTGGGCGAATGAAGAGCCAGGCAACCACAGGGCGATGTGGGGTAAAGTGGCCAGAGCTGAGAAAGTAGAGATCCATTTCATTCCTGGTACGCATAAAACGTGTAGAACTGTTTATGTTCAAGATCTAGCTAAAGAGTTGCGTACCTGCTTGAGCAAGTCGCAAGCGACTGCAGCGCATTCACAAGCATGAGTGTCCCGCGTCCGGTGGGAATACCACAGGACTTCCTTGGCGACATAGTGTTCACAATCAGCCCAGGTGCTTATAGAGATAGCCTCCCAGGGGTCCTGTTAACTTGAGTGGCAGCCTCTTCCAGCATGAAGTGAGGAGACGGTATTTCCAACTGCTCTCGGGTGTAGCTGTTAACCCTGCAAAGTTGGGATAGTAGTAATATGGAAGTGGCTCCATGATGGCCCCCCAGCGACGCTTGTATTCCATCAACCCCTCGTTAGCGCAAGCAGTTCGTCCCAGGTCGAAGGTCTGATACCCCTGCCTACCTAATGTGATAGCCGTCCACATAAGCAGGTTGTTGGGAGCCAGCCTCAAATAGCGTTCGTCAGATGCGCCATAGGCATATCTTACAGTTGTGCCAGACGCCAGTAAAATCATGCCGGCAATGATATTATCCTGATACTCAGCCAGCAGTAGGTGCAATGCATCATTTGCGGCAAACGCATCCCATAATCCGAAAAAGAAATCTTCTGGCTGTGCAGGCATCCCCTGCCTTTTACTGCGTGTCTGTAGATGTAGTCGATAGTAATGCGCCATGTCTTCGCGGGTTTGCGCTATGCGAACCTGCACACCTAGCTTGCGCGACTTCTTAATTTGATGCTGTACAGGCTTTCGTAGCTGTGACCACAGGGCGTCAGGATCGGCAGTAAGGGGTATCAACCAGCGTACGTATAAGTTTCCCTCTGCCAGATCGGAGCGCTTAGCAAGCCCATCATTGACACCAGTACGTAGCTCCAGATATTTTGCTTTCTGCTCTTGAGCAAGACGGACTGCCTGGTTAATAAGATCATTCGCGCTGGCATCGTCCATGGCCAACAATGGACAGTAATCTGAGAATGGCAGTGCTACCAAACGCCGCCCTGTGATGGGACTGTGGATAGAGCATACTGGCAGGAACCCCGTGATCTGTCCGGCCGCGTTAGTGGTCGTGAGTGGGATCATTGAGTATCCATAGAACCGAGTAATTAGATCGAGCCATGCCTGGCTAAAGTAAATGGATTCCTTTGTTTGCTGTACAACGAAGGTACTCCAGCGGGAATCTGAGAGATTTGGGGTCATTAACGTCATGTAAAATAGCCTCATTCCTGAACATGCCAAAGCGAGTGAAAACCGTCCAGAGACGGCGGGCAAAATTGCGCAACACCTCGATCTTGATTGAGAAAGAGAGAGGCTTCATAAGCTACTCATACCTCATACATAAATCATGTAAAGCCTAGCATAAATACGTATACTTTTGGTGGTTGCAAATGAGTCCAGGTGGTATTGATGGCTATATACCTGTTCAGAAATGTACGCTTGGCCGAATTGATCCTGCTCTTTAAGCAATGAGTCAGAACGGTTAGGAATATGTACTGTAGTGCAGCATTCGCAACATCATTTTAACATTGATAAAAACCCTGGCGCTATGGATAAAACTCTATTCTTACTACAAAGAACATCGATAAATTAGAAGGAATGGATGGTGATACCCATGGCAAGAACATATAAAGTGCTCATGCTGCTAGAAAATGCTTCTATGCCTTTCGACAACCGTGTCTGGGCTGAAGCTACTGCCCTGCGCGATCACGGTTTTCAGGTAAGTGTTATTAGCCCCAGGGGCTCCGCAATGGATCGAGAGTCATATATTTGCATTGAAGGTATCCATATTTACCGCTATACCTTACCTACATTCGCCAACAAATACGTTGCTTACATCCTGGAGTACACCATCGCCATATACATGACATTCCTATTGAGCTTTAAGGTATTATTTCGACATGGCTTTGATGTGCTTCATGCGGCAAATCCTCCCGATATATTCTTCCTGGTCGGGTTGTTCTATCGAGTCCTGGGCAAAAAATTCGTCTTTGACCAGCATGACCTGTCACCAGAGTTGTTCCAGGCGAAGTACCATGGCGGTATGAAGCTCCTTCACAGGCTACTACTTTTCATTGAAAGGTGCTCCTATCAAACTGCCGAGGTAGTCATTACTGCAAACGCATCAAAAAAACAGTTCGCCATCGAACGCGGTCATTGTCATCCTGACAAGGTGTTTGTTGTACGCAATGGACCTAAACTGGATCGTATAAAGTTGGTTACACCTGAACCTGAACTGAAAAGAGGTCGGTGTTATTTGCTGTCATATGTGGGGGAAATGGAAGTGCAAGATGGTATTGAGTACGCCCTTCATGCGCTCCATGACCTTGTGCATAAGCGTGGTCGTCAAGATCTTTCCTTAGTTCTGATGGGAGATGGTGGTCATGCTCCTATACTGCGTGCACTCGCGCAAGAGTTACAGTTAGAAGAGTATGTTACATTTACCGGCTGGACAAAGGTTGAAGACTTAGTGCGCTACCTTACAGTCACAGATGTTGGGCTCACACCTGATCCGAAAAACGGACTAAACGAGTATAGCACGATGGTCAAAACGCTAGAATATATGGCGATGGGCAAGCCAGTTGTAGCTTTCGATCTTGCTGAAGCGCGCTTTTCATCACAGGACGCAGCCCTCTATGCTACACCCAATCTGGCAGAAGACTTCGCTAGCAAAATTGAAACCTTGCTTGATAACGAAGAGCTTCGCCTCAAAATGGGGGCTATTGGGCGCAAGCGCATCGAAGAGACTTTAAATTGGGACTATGACAAAATGAATCTCTTGCTCGCATACAAGAAGCTTTTCTCAATTGGTTTTAACACGGCCATTGGTTTCTGATGGCGATAACAATGCCGGCTTCCCGGCCTATGCGGACTATCTCCTGGGGAGTTTGTCCCGCAGCAATTCCACTATATAGCGAGCAGCTGTATAAGCCGGAAGAGGATCCTTCCAATCAAGATAGTCATAGCCCATAGGCCTGAAGAAAGAAATAAAGAAATCAAAGATCGCCTGGGCTGGTGGGCTGACTCCTGGTCTGCCGCGTTGGAGTAATGCTTTTACGGTTGTCCTGACATCTCCCCCCAGATAGCGCATCCAACCCCCTACGAGGTAGCCCTTGACATGGTCAAGCGGGTCCCCATTTGCCCATTGATAAAGAAGATAAGGGAAATCGACGCCTGCACGTACAGCCAGCTCGACTGAAGCCGAGAGACGGGGGTTGATCTCCATGAGATAGGGCTTGCCATTACCGTCTCGCCGGAACTCTACTTCGGAGTAGCCTTCCAGCTCGATCTCACGCACCAGGCGTTCAGCCTGATCGCCACTGTCCTCTGGAACGGCAATGCTCTGACGTAACACCGAGATACCACCCAGTGGTGGCTCAGTGCGCTTGGCCCATTGCGCAAAACGCGCATACATTTCACCTTTTGCATACAGGAAACTGATGGCTTCGCGCCTGCCTGGGAGGAACTGCTGGAAGATGGTGCTACCACCGAGACTCGTTAACTCTTCCACTGCATGCCTGGCTTCATCGGAAGTGGTCACGAGCTGACAGCTCAACCTCTTACCTCGTTGCTCTCCCCACAACCATGACTCGACTGGCTTGACAACTGCTGGTAGTCCGATCTCACGAAGTGCAGCTGGAACTTCATTCACCGATCCTACATCCATTCCCTTTGGAATACCTAAACCTAGTTGTCTGGCAATCTCTAACGTTTGATCTTTGTTCGTAGCTATTCCCAGTGCAGGTTCTTTTGCTAATGCAATACGTACTCGCTGCTCCAGTTGCGCACGGTGTCGGCGTATCAGCGCAACTGTGCCATCCGATGAAGTGAAGAGCACTCGCGCACCTGTATCGTCAAGCAATTGTGCCAGGTAGGCAAGGTAGGGCTCTGTGTTCTGCTCGTACGCTGGTGCTGCAAAGCTTCGCTGGCACCAGCGCGATGAGAAGGTCGGCACACTTTTAGATGCCTCTAATGCAGCAACACGTAGCCCTCGCTGACCTAGTGAGCGTACAGTGACCAGGGATTGGCGTAGGCCAGCATCAAGAACTAGCGCATCATATGAAACATGATGAGTCACAGGATCTCGCTTGCGGCTGGTAAGTTTCTCATTATCCACAGGTAACTGGCTAGCGATAATTTGGTTATCCAAGGAGTTGCCGACCACACTGTACCTCCTCATTCACCGTTTAGTACAAGAGGAAGAAACGTATCTTCCCGACAAGAACATACCATCTAGATGTGTGGATGCGATGTTCATAGAGGTAAAGAATCAGTGATCTTTGTATACTTTCGTATAGAAGCGCGCCCAGCGCAAGCAGTGTCAGAGGAGAGGAATATAAGCTCACAGCTACTGTTTCGTTAAGGCGTATATCTTTATACTTTGATCGTAGAGAATCACTGATTTCTCTACTTCTACAGACATCACATGAACACTAGCAGATGGTACCTTGCATACTAACAGGGGGTGATACGAGGATATCAGGAGCAGGAGCAATACTACAGCACTTCTTCATCGCTGGTGTTGGCATCCTCTTATGCGAAAAAAATTGATCACTGCCTGATAGAGGTTTATGAACACTATGAGCAACAGGATCGATCAAGTCAAATCTAATTTCGCTGATGAGCTATATCTCCAAAGGATGGACTTCAATATTCGGGTTCGCAAGGAGACTGTCCAGGGTTTTGTAGGTGATGCTGTGGCGCAAACTATCCTGGATATAGGATGTGGAGATGGAGCTATTTCCATACCCCTATTACGACCTCACAATCAGCTTACCTTGCTGGATGTCTCCAGTAATATGCTATCTATAGCACGTTCGCGCATTCCCACGGAGTTTGCGGCTAATGTAAAGGCGATCAATGAAGATTTCATGCAAGTAGAATTGCCACTTCAAGCTTATGACTTGATACTTTGTTTAGGTGTGCTGGCCCATGCTGAGTCTCCATTGGATGTTATTGCCAAGATGGTTTCGCTTGTAAAACCTAATGGGAGTATTATTATTGAAAACTACGACTCTCAACATCCTGTCAGTCGTCTGTTTGACCTTTATTTGGCAATCAAGCGCGCCTTCCTTCCGTCTCCGTACTCTTTAAGTTCACTCAGTGCTGCAGAGGTTGTGGAAATATGCGGTAACCACGGGCTACAGCTAGCAGCTCTTTACCGCTATTACTTGCCCGTTCCCGGTATGACCAGGGTATTTAGCAATGATAGTATGTATAAATTAATCAGAAGTGTCTACGGTACTCATACAAATAATTACCGCGCCTGGCTCGGCAGTGAGTGTATATATCATTTTAGAAAACTCGCTAAAGAGATCCAGACATCAGGAACCGTTAGCGCTGAATGTATGGGTACCTTTGAGTGACCCCTTCCAGCCTGAAGCTCTGCGGTCAGTAGTTAAACAATGCAACCAAGTCGACGCAGTGCTGCTGACAAGCAAAGGAGAGGAATATACACCCAACTACCATGCTTGCAACACTATCTAAACACCGGCAAAAACCAAATTCCCATAGAAGCAATTATATCCTTTAGGGGACAAAATCAGACTGAACTTAACTCACAGCTACTCTTGCATTAAGGATGGTTCGCATATGCACAATCCATTTAGCCTCTCAATGAGCTACTACAAAATGCTTGTGAAGAGATGGACCTGGCTAATAGCGCTCGGAATAATCATTTGTGGTGGTGTGACCTATATCGTCAGCATGTTTATACCACCCGTTTATCAAGCTTCCGCGACCATATACGTTTTGCTCGGCTCAAACGGCACATCACCTTTTGATAACGTTAACGCCAGCTTAGCAGTTATACCAACATATGCTCAGCTGATCACCTCTCCCGCGGTGCTCATCCCTGTCACACAGAAGCACCGGGGACTGACATTAAGCCGGCTTAGATCTATGATCTCTGTGCAGCCTCAAACCAGCACGCAACTGATGGATATCGATGTCACGAGTTCCAATCCAAAGGAGGCAATGCAACTCGCCAATGATGTCGGCGCGTCCTTAGATAATTATGCGAACGGAATAGGGGTAATACCCGCCATTCTGCCCACTCAGCCAGCTAGACCCAGGCCACTACGAGACGCGGGCATCGGCGCACTCGTTGGTCTTGGTCTTGCTTTAGCTTTGATCTTTCTTTTTGAGTGGCTCGATGATCGGCTAGCAGCTCCCGAAGAAGTGCAAAAGATTACCGGCTTTGATACACTGGCGGTTATCCCCGAGCTCTCACGCAAAGAGCGCTACAAAAATGTCGACCAGCTTCCGACTCTATCAGAGGGATGCCATAAATTGTGTGCCAGCATAATCGCTGCGCAGGCGATCAAACCTTTTAAGCTGATCATGATCACAAGTGCTCTGGCGCGCGAAGGCAAGAGTACAATCGCCGCCAATGTCGCCTCTTTTCTGGCGATCGCCGGTAAGCGCGTGCTGCTCGTTGACGCGGATCTGCGCTATCCGAAGTTAGACCAGTACTTTGAACTGGACAATCGCAAAGGACTTGCAAGCGCACTCTTGGAAATGGAGGCACAAAGCGGGCCAGAGCTATACGGTCAAGCAAGCGATATTCCGACATTGCGTGTACTGACAGCTGGTGCACCCCCATCTAATCCAGCCGAGTTGCTGGAATTTCCACTGGCCCAGCAGCTTTTCGATCACTTCAAACAGGCATCACAGTTTGATTATGTTATTTTTGACACCCCTCCATTGCTTCCCGTAGCAGACGCACAGATATTGGCTGTGTACATCCCGGCAACAATCCTCGTCGTAGATGCCTCTAAAACGCCTCGCAAGTCCCTGACGCGGGCCAGGCGTATGTTGAACAGGACACGCACCACAGTTTTAGGGGTTGTGCTCAATAAGAGCCACTGGTCGGAGTCCGGCGACATCCGCCGCTATCTGAGCGGCCTGTATCAGCCTGGAACTGATAGCGATGAGGCGGCTCCTCACACGCCGGGGGGGGACAGCAGCGATATCAATATTGCTGCTACCCATCCTGAGAACGGAGCAAGGGATCCCGATAGTACCTATACTATTCCCGGTATGCAAAACGTCGGAGGTAACAGATCATGAATCACTCGTTACCAGAAAAGATTTCCACTCGCACTTTGCATGTCGGTGTTGTGGGCCTCGGCTACGTGGGATTACCACTCGCGACCACATTTGCCGAAGCCGGCTTTCACGTCACTGGCATTGATGTAGACCAGCAAAAAGTTGATCGCGCCAATACTGGCGAGAGCTATATTCCCGATATCGCGAGCACGACGTTACAGGCCCTCATCGACACAGGACGCCTTCATTTCACCAGCGATTACAGCGCGCTAGCGGACATTGACGCTGTGAGTATCTGTGTCCCTACTCCTTTGCGCAAGACACGCGATCCCGATATTTCCTACATTTTAGCAGCTACCCAGCAAGTACGGGCTCACCTGCACTCAGGACAACTCGTCGTACTGGAAAGCACGACCTATCCGGGAACAACCGACGAAGTCGTGCTACCCGAGTTAGAGTCCAGCGGCCTGAAAGTTGGAGCTGATTTCTTCCTGGCCTTTTCGCCGGAACGCATCGATCCCGGCAACTCCAACTTCGACACGCGCACCACGCCCAAAATCGTTGGCGGCATCACGCCAGCTTGCACAGAACTCGTGCAGCTCTTTTATGGAGCTGCTATTGAAAAAGTTGTAGCGGTCTCTTCTGCACGGGTCGCAGAGATGGCCAAGCTCCTTGAGAATACTTTCCGGGCTGTCAACATCGGCCTGGTGAATGAAATAGCCATTATATGCGAGAAACTAGATATCAATGTATGGGAGGTCATCGAGGCCGCGGCGACAAAGCCCTTCGGTTTCATGCCCTTCACGCCTGGTCCAGGCCTTGGGGGGCACTGCATTCCTGTGGATCCGCATTATCTCTCCTGGAAGCTAAAAACGCTCGACTATACAGCCCGTTTTATCGGGCTGGCCGCCGAAATTAACAGCAGTATGCCGCTCTACGTCGTGAATAAGATCAGCGAGGCCCTCAACGAGCAGCGTCGCAGCTTCAATGGTGCAACCGTGCTTGTCCTGGGCGCGGCCTACAAACGCAATGTAAGCGATGTTCGTGAGTCTCCAGCGCTTGATATCATCCAGGCGTTGCTGGCGCGCAAAACAGTAGTCCTCTACAACGATGAATACGTACCGTCCCTGGCAATTGCCAATCAGGTACTTCAGTCACAGCCACTCAGTAGTGGCCTGCTGCAGGCTGCGGATTGCGTCGTCATCGTCACGGACCATAGCTACTACGATGTTCCCTGGATCATACAGCAAGCCCGCTACATCGTAGACACACGCAACATGACACGCGGTTACGACGATAAAAAAGTGCTTCTGCTTTGAGAAGGTTTAGAAGCTCTGCTCTTTTGTTCGTCGGCATGTACTTGCGTTTGGAATGGTTATAAAAAATGTCTCAACCTGCCCGGTCTTTAGATTCTAGCAGTGCAAGTATAGGGAATGTGCGCCTCAAATCAGTCAACAGGCAGATTATTACTGCACTCCTGAGCCTTGCATCCGCCGCCCTGTTGATTCGTGTAGCGGGCATGCTCAACCAGATCGTTGTCACTTCACACTTCGGCGCGGGCGCAAACATGGATGCGTATTTTGTCGCCTCCACATTTCCTATCCTGCTGGCACAAATAATAGACCATCCTATTCAAGACGCAGTCATTCCGGTCTATGCACGGGTACGCACACAAGAAACAAAAGAGCGTTCATCTCAACTCTTTAGCACATTATTGAATGTCTTCCTCCTGTTCGCGGCGCTGATCACCTTGCTCATGTTCATCTTCCGCTCGCAGATAGTTTTTCTTTCAGCTCCAGGGAGTCCTGCTACTGTTAGCGAACTCGCCACGGGCCTGACCCCTTTTATCTTCCCTGTATTCCTACTCATGGTGCTGATCGGCTACCTGGAATGTATTCTCAACACGGAAGGTCAATTTGGTTGGCCCGCCTATGCGGGAATGCTGGTGCCACTCAGCACTGCCGTACTTGTGTTTACCGCAGGTGCGTCGCTAGGTGTTGTTATGCTTTGCGTAGGTATGGTAGTTGGACTGGTCCTGAATTTTGGCGTGATTCTCCTGCGTGCGAGGCGTGCGGGACTCAGCTACCGGCCGGTCATACATCTGCGCGACCCGGCAGTCGCGACGGTTCTGATACTGGCATGGCCAGTACTTTTGGTGCATTACCGGATTCGGCGAGTCCGCTGGTCGATCAAATATTTTCCTCATATCTCTCAGCAGGCAGTATTTCCTCGATCAGCTATGCTTCCAAGATCGTTGGTGTCTTTACGGGTGTGATGTTTGCTGCGCTTGGACGCGCTGCGCACCCCCATCTCGCGCGACAAGCTAGCAACAATGATATGCAAGCCTTCAAGGAGACTCTGCATTTCTATCTATGGGTCATGGCTATCAGCTTCATACTGCTGAGTGTATTCGTGATTATTTTCGCCCATCCAGTGGTGCAGCTCCTCTTTCAGCGAGGAGCCTTTTCCGCTGACGATACGAACCGTACAGCAATCGTACTGGTAGGCTTTGCTATCGGGCTGGCTCCAATGTCGTTGACCTTCATCTTACCTCGCGCATTTAGTGCTCTTGGCAGGACCAGGGTACTGATGTATATAGCACTATTTACTGTGTTCAGCAACGCCGTCTTCGACTATATATTCTCTCACTACTGGCAGAGTTTTGGCATCGCCCTGGCAACCTCGGCGACATATCTTTGTAGCACGCTTATCCTGCTCTTCGTAATCCAGCGTATGCTCGGCGGGTTCGACCTTTTGACGCCTCCACGCGAGGTACGTCAGCTGCCAGGGGAACTTCGCCGCCGCTACCAGCGTTGGAACGCCTGGAGGCGAGCAAAGCTGCCTGTAATTCCCCCCTATACGCGTCGCCAGCTCGTGCGCCTGGGCGCGATGATGGTGGTCTTTGCGGCCGGGGTTGCCGGCGCGCTCTTGAATTCCATTTATGCATTGCGTGTCGCCTTAGCCTCGCTTTTCATACTGTTCCTGGTCCGCTATCCCTATGTGCTGTTGCTTGTCTGGGTGCTCTTCAATGCTCTCAATAGCCTGCCCATCTTCAGAGGGACCAACCTGCTTATAGGCGTGACAGTGCCAACGCTGCTCTTGATGGCGTTTACGCCAATCAAGCAAACGTTTAAGCGCCTGCCGGCGCTGGCTTTCATGTGTCTCTACCTCCTGTGGGTATTCGCCGGTATTGGCGTCTCTCCACTGGGCGCCGGTGAATTCCTGACACTCTGGACCGAACTCCTGGCTTGCGTGGCGGTAAGTATATTAACGATCAATGTGCTTACTACGCGCAGGCGCCTGTCAGGTCTGATCGATACTATTTTGCTCTTGTCCACACTCATTGCACTCTATGGTATCTATGGTTACTTCACCAGGCAAAACGGGGTACCGGACTCTCCAGGTTCACCCCTCTTCCGCATTGCCTCGATCTTTACACCTGTGGCGACATCGTTAGCTTTTTTTCTCTCCCTGGTCATTCCACTAGGGATCTATCGCGCGCTCACTTTGCGGGGGAACAAGCGTGTTGGCGCTACTCTGGTGACTCTCATCCTGGTGGCCGCGCTTGGGCTGACCTTTACACGTGCGGCCTACATCGGTCTTATTTTAAGCATCATTATCTTGCTCCTGTTTCTGCCTTCGCGCAAGATGAAGAAGGGCCTGCTGAGCATTGTTCTGGTGTTTGCCGCCATCACGGTCCTGCTGGCAGCAGTGAGCAATATTCCACTCTTAGAGCGCTTCTATGCCCCGGACGTTGCGACACTCAATGGACGCACCTTTCTCTGGCAGGCTGTCCTCACACAATTTGATCCAACGCAACTGCTGGGTCAGGGGTTTGGCGCTTCCGACGCTCTGTTGACATTCCTGCAAACAAGTGTGATCACCGGTGGTTCGCCGCACAGTCTATTCCTTGGCACCCTCTATGACGAGGGCATCATTGGAGTGGTCTTGCTCACAGCGATGTTTATCGCTCTGTTTACCAACATTATCGCGGGAATGCGCAAAGCGGCTGGAGATCAGGACCGCAGGCTCATGTTAGCGACAGTATTAGCAGTTACGGTCAGTGCGGTAGTCGAGTCCATCGACTCTAATAACCTCTGGACGCAGGCGATCAGCACCTATTTCTGGATCATCATTGCGCTACCATTCGCACTCTGCTGGTCCAGGCCGCAAGAGCCATCTGAGACCGATAGTGTTGATGCTGAGGAGGATACAGCACCTCGCATAGAGGCAATGCGACGAAAAGAGCAGGAACAGCTTTCTCACGCCTTACCTGGAAGGGAGGAATGGTGAACAATCCACGCATCTACATTGCTATTTCTGGCTTTTTCCCCTGGCTGGCGGAGCTGAAAATCAGGCTCTTGCACAGGGCAGAAGTTTGCGTGAACGGGGCTATGAGGCAACCATTATTACATTGCGTCACGACAGGAAATGGCCACAACATGAAGTGATCGAAGGTGTGCCAGTTGTTCGTGTAGCTGGTAGGCTACTGGGTAAGCGAGAAAGGCTACCCGGGCTGCTGCGGAAGTTGTTCTATCTGCTAGGGCTGCTGGTTATGGGCTGGAGACTCTGGCAATACCGTCGGCGTTACGATATCTTACACGTCTATCAGCTCAGAATGCTGGCATTGCCAGCCGCTTTCGTCTGCTACCTGACCAGGAAACCAATGCTCATAGCAGTACGTAGCGCGGGCCCCAGCGGTGCAACAGGTTTACAGACCAGAGCATCACTGCTTGCCGGGCCACTTGATGCTACTGCAGCATGCTTGCAAGTGAATGGGCGCATCAATGAAGATGGCGATTTATCTGCATTGGAAGTGCTGGGCAAGCCCGTCGTACAATTTACTCGCTTTCTACTGCAGAGCGTACACGCTGTGGTAGTCGTGCTCAGTATGCGTATGGTGGACTACCTGATAGCACATGAATTTAACATGCCAGATATCCGCCTCATTCCCAATGGCATAGATATCGCGCGTTTTCAGCCTGCCCCCACGTCAACTTCCCCAGCCGATCGGCCACGGGTAGTGGTCTGCGTTTCCTTATTACGTTACGAAAAAGGCATCGATGTGCTACTGCAGGCCTGGCGCCTGGTACAGGAGCAGTTAGCGCCTTCCTCGCAGGCACAGCTCATCATTGTAGGTGATGGTCCCCTTCAGGCGCAGCTTGAGTGCATGGCGAAGGCTCTGGGTATTGCAGACAGCGTCGAATTTGCAGGCTTTCAGAGCGATATACCAAAGCAGTTTCAGCGAGGCGACCTGGCAGTACTTCCCTCCCGTTTTGAGGGCATGCCCAACGCCGTCCTGGAAGCGATGGCATGCGGCCTCCCCTGCGTGGCGACACGTGTGAGCGGCAGCGAGGATATCATTCAGCATGGCATCAATGGCTTACTTGTCGAGCCGCAAGACTATGAGAACATGGCAAAGGCACTGCTTACACTGCTGTGCGATCCGCTGCTGGCTGAAGAATATGGACATGCGGCGCGCATAAGGATTGAACAACACTATTCACTTCAGCACATTATGGATATGTACGTAGAACTTTATCAAAGTCTGGTAGGGAGCGAAGCGAAGCTAACCCCGGGCGATTTGCAATCCGGCACTCTGGAAATTCGAAAGGAATAGTAGCGGCTATGTCTTTCACAAACTCGAAACGCCAAACGGCGAGGAAACCAATGCGTGTTCTGATGGTGACAGGAGCCTACCCGACAGAACAAAAACCACATTCGGGTACATTTATCAAAAGCCAGGTCGATTCGCTCATTGCAGCAGGGGTTGACGTAGAGATCATTCATCCAAAGCCCGGACCTTTACTACTACGCTGTACATCTGCGATCCTACAGGTTTTTCTCAAGACGCTTACACTGCGTTTCGATGTCGTGCATGGACATTATGGCCAGTGGTGTTTCATCGCACGCATGCAGTGGACAACGCCCGTAGTCGCGTCCTTTCTAGGATCTGACTTGCTGAGTTCTTTGTCTATCAACTCTGCTGAAGGCAAAAAAGATGCACTTGTACAGCGTATCAGTCGTTGGCTGTGCCATCATGTTAATGCTGTGATCGTCAAATCAGGGGGAATGAAGAAGGCTACATTCATGTCGGAAGGCAATATCTTCATCATTCCTAACGGTGTAGACTTTGAATTGTTCCAACCCATTCCACGTGCTGAGGCTCGCGCCATATTGGGCTGGGATCAAGATCATTACTATGTCCTCTTCGGCAATGATCCCAAGAAAGCAGTGAAAAACTTTCCGCTGGCGCAGTCAGCCATAGAATGCCTGCGTGCCAGTGGGATATTTGCTGAACTGGTGGTCGCCAACGGCTTACCACAAGCAACAGTTGTGCAGTACATCAACGCGAGCAATGCGCTTATTCTCACGTCGCTTGCTGAGGGGTCGCCTAACATCGTAAAGGAAACAATGGCGTGTAATGTAGCAGTCGTCTCAACGGATGTGGGTGATGTAGCGCAGGTCATCGGTCGCACCAGGGCATGCAGTGTATGTCCTCCTGATCCCCAGGCATTGGCAGCCGCACTCGAACAGGCACTCCAACATTGCGGGCCAACCACTGGTAGGAGCGATATCATGCACCTGGATTGCGGAGCCGTAGCGCAACAAGTTCTAGCAGTTTATGAAAAAGTAACAAGCAAAAAAACGAGAGGTCAAAAACTACGTTTTGCATTATGGGGGCGCCTGGGCGCAAGCGCATCGAAGAGGACTTAAAGGGAGAAGCAGCTTATGCGTAAGCAGATAGGGGTATTTGTTGCAGCATGTTTATACTATAGTGGGCTGGTGAAACTGGCGCGCTGGTGGACGGGGCGTTCGGGACGAAGCCTGGTTATCCTGAACTATCATTGTGCGACGGGAGGTGACCTGCGCCGCCATCTGCTCTACCTGCGCCGCCACTATCGCTTGTTGCCTCTGGAGGAGGCTCTGCAAGAACTCTCGACTGTAGCCGGGGCAGAGCAGCGAGGGCGTCCGCTGCTCGCGCTCACATTCGATGATGGCTACCAGGACAACTATACGCATGCCTTTGCGCTTGCCCGGCAGTTGCGGGTGCCTCTGACCATTTTTCTCATTCCTGGCTATCTCGAGAGCGGCGACTACTTCTGGTGGCGAGAGGGGAAGCGTCTCGTGCAGCGAGCCCAGGTCGACAAGGTGACGATAGCAGGACGCACGTATCACTTGCAGCAGGCAGAGGAACGAAAAGCCTTGACACAGGCCATCGATATGCATCTGCGCTATGCTAAAGCGGTTGCGGAGCGTGAAGCGTTCCTCAGAGCGGTACGTGAGGCATTAGATGTGCCTGCCGCTGTGCGCGCAGAGGAAGAAGCGACGCTGCCAATGACATGGGCGCAGGTCCGCGAGATGCAGGAGAGTGGCTGGGTTTCATTTGGGGGGCATAGCATGCATCATCCCATTCTGGCATATCTGGCCAATGCTGAGGAGGTGCGCTGGGAGGTAGAAGAGTGCCGCAGGGTGCTCGAGCAAGGGTTGGGTCAGCCAGTGCGGATCTTTGCTTATCCTGTTGGACAGCCCCAGCATATTGGCGAGGATGTTCTCCGTGCCGTGCAACAAGCAGGCTATGCGTGGGCAGTCACGACCATCCGCGGCACCAATGGTCCGCAAAGCGATCCACATCAGCTTCGACGCATTTTAAGCGAACCGAGTCGCCACTGGCTTGTGATGGCAGCAGAAACGTCTGGCGTATGGAAATTTTTCTCGCCCCTGTGGAAGAATACTCTAGTGAATTCTTTAGCTGGTCGCTACGGCGATGGGTAACCTGACTATTACAAGGAAGATAGAGATGAAACTCATACGTAAGCGCATACTAACGTATATTGCAGCATGTTTATACTATAGTGGGCTGGTGAAACTGGCGCGCTGGTGGACGGGGCGTTCGGGACGAAGCCTGGTTATCCTGAACTATCATTGTGCGACGGGAGGTGACCTGCGCCGCCATCTGCTCTACCTGCGCCGCCACTATCGCTTGTTGCCTCTGGAGGAGGCTCTGCAAGAACTCTCGACTGTAGCCGGGGCAGAGCAGCGAGGGCGTCCGCTGCTCGCGCTCACATTCGATGATGGCTACCAGGACAACTATACGCATGCCTTTGCGCTTGCCCGGCAGTTGCGGGTGCCTCTGACCATTTTTCTCATTCCTGGCTATCTCGAGAGCGGCGACTACTTCTGGTGGCGAGAGGGGAAGCGTCTCGTGCAGCGAGCCCAGGTCGACAAGGTGACGATAGCAGGACGCACGTATCACTTGCAGCAGGCAGAGGAACGAAAAGCCTTGACACAGGCCATCGATATGCATCTGCGCTATGCTAAAGCGGTTGCGGAGCGTGAAGCGTTCCTCAGAGCGGTACGTGAGGCATTAGATGTGCCTGCCGCTGTGCGCGCAGAGGAAGAAGCGACGCTGCCAATGACATGGGCGCAGGTCCGCGAGATGCAGGAGAGTGGCTGGGTTTCATTTGGGGGGCATAGCATGCATCATCCCATTCTGGCATATCTGGCCAATGCTGAGGAGGTGCGCTGGGAGGTAGAAGAGTGCCGCAGGGTGCTCGAGCAAGGGTTGGGTCAGCCAGTGCGGATCTTTGCTTATCCTGTTGGACAGCCCCAGCATATTGGCGAGGATGTTCTCCGTGCCGTGCAACAAGCAGGCTATGCGTGGGCAGTCACAACGGTTTATGGCTTCAATAAGCCTCGAAATGAGCAGTATCTACTTCGGCGTGTTGAGGTAGATGTAAGTCAACATTGGTTGGTGATGGCTGCAGAGACGGCCGGCCTGTGGGGCTTCTTCACCCGCTTGCGTTGGCATCCTCTTATACGAAAATATGTGATCACTGCCTGGGCATAGCTGGCCGATTCTATTACAATTTGTTGTGATGCAGTAACTGGCCAAGGGCATGGTGCATGGCGGATTGAAAGCAATTATCCACAGTCACTGATATAGGGGAATAACATGAAGGATGATGAGAAAGGTGCCTGGATAGCTGAGGGAGCAGGATGCACAATCATGTCATGATCAAGTAATGAGGTGATAAATGGACAATAATCAGAGTTCCGGTAATCAGAACAGAAGAAGCAACTTCAAATTATACGATAGAACAAAAGAGCCGCATGTTAAAAAGGATAGATCAAAAGCGAAGAAGCTTTTCAGATACATATTCATCGGCTTGATCATTATTTCTGGAGTATTTTTGGCCGTAAATACGTATAATAGTGCCGTAAATTCGTATAATAGTATGGCAAGAAACCTGCAACGAACATTCTTTCCTCGTAACCCCATGATTTTGCCGGGAGAAAAGTCCCTGAATAGTGGTGTCTCCTCGTATGTGTTTGGAGTGAATGACACAAACCTTTGGAATACTACTAATAACATTGAGACAAATACTAAAGTACAACAGCTGGTAAAAGAAGCACATTTTCCCTTGATACGTGTCTGGTTTTTCTCCCCATATAGTGAATACTCCGCTCTGGCCAATGACGCTGAAACAGAACGCAGGCTTAAATTCGTCAGTGACATGGGTGCACAGTGTCTGGGTGTACTGGCAAGTACCGGCCCACGCGCATTTGCTTATAACAAGCATATTGTGCAATTAGCCGGCGATAGATGTAACATGTATGAATTTGGCAATGAACCTGGGGAACATGGAGCGCCAAATATGCCAGCATATCTACAATCATGGAATAGACTTATTCCACAACTTCGCAAGATCAATCCCGAGGCAATTTTTATTGGACCTGTTGCGGGAGAGGGTCCGATCGTGACTCCTCACTGGATCCCTGATTTTCTAAAAGGCGTCAAGGCTTCAGGAGTGTTACCAGATGCCGTTTCATTTCATGAATATAGCAATGACCCCTCATTATTTGGTGCTGAGGTTATTAAAACCAGACAATTGATTAAAAGTATTTTAGGGAAAAATTTGCCTGTTGGGATCACCGAATGGAACGAGTATAGTGGCAATAATGCTAATTGGACATCTGACCCCGGCTTTGCTCATTTCGTTACTGCTGCCCTCAATAGTATGATTGCCGCGCAAACAGATTTTGCTAACGAGTTTACCCTGTATAACCATGGAGGTTCAGGTGATTCTGGCTTAGATATGTTTGATGCGAGCGGAAAACCCCGGCCTGAGTATTCCGCCATGAAAAGTATGATTGCAGAGTATAGTAGCGGAGTTACTTCCTTATCACCCCCGGCTCTAACAGGATCAACGCTTATTCCAGGCCAGAGGCTGGATTGTCAGCTGGTGACCACTTCTGACAATGCACGGCAAGCAGAGGAAGAGCTGACGGGCCTCGCTGGTAGTACCATCTTCCAGCAACTCCTCTCAGGCAGATGCGGGGCCGTCATCGCTACACCGCAGGCGCGGCGAGTCACGGCTCAGCAAGACTCGTCCTAACTATGGACTTCGATAATACGCAGGAAGAAATCCTGGATTGTCACAGAGTCAATATCCCCACTCACCGCAAGCGCTGCGCGGCTACAGTAAGGCCAGCATCCAAAACGGAGGAGCGGAGCTTCCAATTGTTCAATTTGTTCTATAAGCGCACTTCGCCGTAGCATTTGCTCTTTGCGCTCCGTGCCCAACCCTTCAGGGATATCCAGGTACAACGTGTGTATGTGGGCATCTTCTGGAGAGCAACGCACGTTTGGATATCCCTGTTCATAAAGGAAAGCAACAACTTCTTGAGCTGTTGCTTGTGAAACTCCGATACAGGGGCACTTCACAGCATGCACTATACAGCGGTGAGCTTGTATACAAGCATCAGCACCAAACCAGGGTGTTGCAGGCTGATCCTCGACGATGATTTGACGCGCAAGTAACGTAGCACGAGGAGTGCAGCTGGCTTCAACAAGCCAGTGATCTGCGCCTTGCGCTGTAATATTCAGCCTGAAGCGGCTGCGTTCATTCCACCAGTGGGCAACATCGCTTAAGCGAGCCACCCAGACCGGGAGTGGCTGGTTGTGAGCATGGGATAGCAAGATGTCAAGCGCCTGTTTACAGAGGATGCCGCGTTCTGGATGAAGATTGAGCGTATAAAGGCCACCAAGTTCATAGACACGCTGCATGATTTTGCTCCAGATGCCTCCAACCCCTTTGGGGTCAGTGATACGTAGGCGATCAAAAAGCATCTCGTCATCTGGAATACTGGTCGGCATACGCAGGAGCGCGCCTTCAAAATGTGGACGTAGAGCATATGCATTACAGGCTGTAGCCTGGAAAAGCTGCAGTGACTTTTCATACCCATTTCTTAGCAGAAGTGTGAAGCGATCGAGATCAATAACATCATGGATGACCGCCTCGTTGCTCTCATACATAAAGCCGAGCGCAGCAAAGATATGCAGCGCTTCTTCTGTCCATCCAAGATAGGGGTTACGAAACCCATGATACGAAATTAAAGTTTTCTCAAATACTGCGATAGCTTGCCGGGTTTGTTCATATTGCTCACTTTCGCTTAAATGGCGATAATCATTGTGGACGTATCCATGTATACCGATCTCGACACCACTACGGGCTATCTCTGCAATCAACTGAGGATGTCGATGCAATACTACAGCAGGGATGAAAAAAGTTGGTTCCGCATTATACTGTTGCAGCGAGTCTATAATTGTGTACAATGCCTGCCTGGTAGGTGCCTCAGACACGCCAAAGCGCGTAAAGACCGTTCCTAGCCGGCGGGCAAAGTTGTGCGCTCCCTTGGTCTTGATTGAGAAGGAGACAAGATTTCATAGCTTACTATCCGTATTCTTATAAATATGTCATGTGTATCAACGTTCTTTGAAGTTAAGCATAGAGTTTTATCTATAGCACCAGGGTTTTTAACAACGTTGAAATGATGTCGCGAATGTTGTGCCGTGGTACATATTCCTAACTTTTCTAACTCATTGCCTAAAGAGCAGGATTGTGAACATAGAGGTAGGACAGGGGGTTCGCGTTCTTAATACAATGGCGATCGGGATTATTGCGCAGCAGTGAGCATCGCGAGGGTAAGTGCCAATCCCTCGCGGAAATTAATGGCCGGCGTGTATCCAAGGAGCCTCCGCGCCTTGGTAATATCGGCGAGACTATCGCGGACATCGCCTGGGCGTCGCTCCTGATATTCTGCATCAACCTGTATCCCCAGCAGTTCGCTCGCAATGTGTAAGATGCTGTTCAGCGAGATCTGCTCACCGCAGCCGATGTTAATTGCTTCTCCGACGGCATCCGGAGATATAGAGGCCAGGAGATTGGCCTCTACAACGTTCTCGATGTATGTGAAATCGCGTGTTTGCTCGCCGTCTCCAAAGATAATCGGACGGCGCTTCTCCAGGAGGGCTGTCAGAAAGCGTGGGATGACGGCCGCGTATTCCGAAGCTGGATCCTGCCTGGGGCCGAAGACGTTGAAATAGCGGAGCGCAACGGTTTCGACGCCGTAAACGTGCGTAAACACTCTACAGAGCAGCTCACCGGCTAGTTTTTGAACGGCATAGGGCGACATAGGTTGCGTGGGCATCTCTTCATGTTTGGGCAAGATAGGAGTGTTGCCGTAGACCGCTGAGGAGCTTGCATACACCACGCGACGTACACCGGCGTCGCGTGCAGCAAGGAGAACATTTTGTGTCCCATTGATATTCGTCTCCAGCGATGCGACCGGTTGGGCAATGGAACGAGGTACCGAGGCTAAGGCAGCCTGGTGAAAGACGATCTTTACGCCTTTGACCGCCTCCTTCACGGCGTCCATATCGCGTAGGTCTCCCTGAACAAACTCCACAGTTCCTGGAAGACCTTGCAGCGCTTGCATAGTGCTTTGATTACCCGTTGCCAGATTATCGAACACCCGCACCGCCTCGTTCCGTTTGAGCAGCGCCTCTGCGATATGAGAACCAATGAATCCGGCTCCACCGGTAACAAGGTATTTTCTTGCTGTCATATATTCATTTTAGCATACCTGGCAATGCTTGCTGTCCTGCAATCCCAGGGACGCGCCTTTCTCCTGCTGAGTGCGGATATGGTGTGCCTTTGCCGCCTTCTTTGGATCGTTTTCAACTCTCAGCAGAGAAAGAAGCACCTGCCATAAAGTGGAGCAAGAGTACATCTAAACCAGCCCGCTACGGATGGCAAAGGCGGTTGCCGCGGCCCGGTTCTCGCTATCGGTCTTCATGAAAATGTGGCTGAGGTGGTTGGCGACTGTTTTCTCGCTGATGCTCAACTCTTCAGCAATCTGGCGGTTGTTCTTGCCGAGCGTCACCAGGTGCAGGACTCTGGCCTCACTCCTGGTCAATCCGGCTGGCAGCAAGGGGAGAGTTGTCCTCAAAGGCGGGTGCGAGAGCAGGTGGAGCAGGTGACGTGCATCGCCTGCCGCCTTTGCCAGGTGTAATTGCTCAAAGAGCGCCAGTGCCTGCTTAAGGAGGTCTCCAGCGCGAGAAGCGCTGCCCGGCCCGTCGCATGCTATCTCACAGTTCGCCTGCGCGACGAGTGTGCGTGCCAGTTCAGGGCGCAGATTTTCACGTCGCGCCGTTGTCTCCGCCGCCGCAAGGTGGACCATGGCCTTTTCCCTATCGTTACACAGACAGGCCAGCTCTCCCAGCACACGGTCGACCAGGAACCAGTGATACTGGCCACTGGTTGCCAGGAGTTTTGGATAGAGCTTCGCTGCCCGCTCGCGGTCGTCCAGGCCTAGCGCCATGAGCGCCAGGCAGGTCATGCTTGATATGGCCGGCAGTGAATCGCCGGGGAATCCGGCAATGTATGCCTCCAATTGGGCCATCCTGGCATTTGCTTCTTCGTGCTTCCCGAGCGCCAGCAGGGTCAATCCCAGCAGGCCCGCAGGATGGAACAGCAGCCCTGCAAGGGTTCTATGCTGGTTCTCCAGCGCCGCCTGCAGCTCGCGCTCAGCAGACGCGTAATCTTCCCGCTGGTACGCCAGGAATCCCCGTATGTGGTGTTGAAAAGCCAGGTCGGAGGACTTTGAAGTGAGTACTACCGCCAGCGCCTGCTCGATGGCCTGTTCTGCTTCGATCCACGTTCCCTGACTCGCGAACAGCAGCGCAGGCCAGGCATACATGTTGCGTAGGCGGTGCGGCTGCCGGCAGCGCTCAATAAACATTTTTCTCTGTACACTCACAGCATAAGAGCGTCTCATCTCGGCTTGCCAGTAGTGGATCCCGGCCAGACACAGGCAACACTCGGCCGCCTCAGCCAGGTCGTTAGTCTCTTCCGCCAGCGCCATGGCCCGTTCCAGTAACTGTAAGTCAAGCGCGATGTCGCTGGCGCGTATAAAGATCTTCCCGGCGACCGCTGTCCTAATTGCTGTGGCCTCGAGGCGGTGATCTGCGAGGCTGCGGGCCAGCGCCAGCGCCCGCTGTGCGTACGCAATTCCCTCTTCATGTTGATCCAGGAAGATCGTCAGCAACATGGAGAGGTCAACCAGGACCAGCACCAGTTCTGCGCTCGGCTGCTTATCCCCGAGTTCCAGGCTTCGTTCGAGGGCCGCGCGGGCTGCTTGTAAATCATTACGCTGCCAGTGGGCCAGCCCCAGGCCATGGGCAGCGCGTGCAGCTGCTTGTTGCTCACCCGCGCGCAGTAACCACGTGAGCGCTGCCTCGTAGGCAAGCACTGCCTCACTACTCAGACTCACCAGCAGCGAGGTTTCGCCCACCTGTAGCAGTAGTCCGCCGCGCCTGTCATCATCGGCATGCAGGAGGTCGAGCGCCGCGCGATAGTGCATCCTGGCCTCATCGAAGGCAGAGGCGCGCCGCGCCTGTTCAGCGGCGAGCTGGGAGTATATCACACCTCGTGTCTGGTCGCCACCGCGTGTGAAATGAAAGGCGAGTTCGGCCAGCTGCTGGGAGCTCTTCGGGCCCGCCTGGTCGTAGCGAAGCTCCAGGATGGAGCCAATGCTTTCATGCAGGCGCCGGCGGCGTGATATGCTGACTTCGGCATACAGGCACTCGCGGATTTTGTCGTGACTGAAGGTGAGTGTCTCATGCTGGTCGGCGCGCACGAGCCCGGCACGGCTGGCTTCACGCAGATCCTCCTCGATCGTCTCGGCGTCCAGGCCTTCCACCGCGGCGAGCAAGGCGACGTCAAATGTACGGCCAATGTTGGCGGCGATCTGCAGGTGATCGATGGTGTTGGAGGAGAGCCTGGCCAGTCGCTGGCGCAGTGTCCCGACGATGCTGGCTGGAAGCGTCTGCAGCAGTGAAGTTGCGACCGCCACCCACTGGCTCTGCTCCTGGATGAGGGTACCCTCCTCAAGCCAGCTGCGGATGAGCTCCTCGGCAAAGAAAGGATTGCCCTCGCTCTGCTCAAAGAGGAGCTGGCTTACACTCGCACTGAGAGGGGCCCCCAGGTAGCCCGCGGCAAGCGCTTCGATCTCCGCGCGCGACAGTGGTTCGACAGCGATCCGGGTGAGGATGCGCTGGCGGACGAGCTCGTTCACAGCCTGGCCAAGTGTTGGGTTTAGCTCAATCTCATCTTCGCGGCAGGTGCCCAGGATCAACAACCTGGCCTTCGAATGATGCTGGGCGATATAACACAGCAGGTCCAGGCTGGCGGAGTCTGCCCAGTGGAGGTCATCGAGCATGAGGATGAGGCTATGTGACATGCTGATCGCTTCAATGAATGTGCCAATGGCTTCGTAGAGGCGCAGGCGCGCCTGCTCGGGAGGCGAGGGATAGAGTTCTGGCAGCTCGGCAAGTCGCACGGCCAGTTCGGGAAAAATGCTCGCCAGCAGTTGAGGCGCATGGGCGACCTGTTCACGCAACTGGTCTAACGGGGTGAGGCGGATATGCTCACCCAGCGCTTCCAGGAAAGGGAGATAGGGAGGCATGCCCTCGGCTTCCGTGGCACCGCCTCGCAGAACAACCGCCCGATCCTTCAGTGTGCGCGCGGCAATCTCAGCTAACAGGCATGTCTTACCAATTCCTAGCTCTCCGACAAGCAATATTACCCTTGAACTCCCATTCCTGACTGCCTTGTAGTGATTCCAGATGAGTGTCAACTCGCGTTGTCTACCTACGAAATGCGTGCCAGATGATGGAACAAAGTCAATCGTCGCTTGCCTACTAAACTGATCTAACATAAGGATCTACTCCAGTTGAATCAAATATCACTGCGCGTTTATATTAAACGAAATGATTGAACACCAAATCTAATACTAGGGCAGAGGTACATTACCGTTTTGATGTACAGAGATCAAAGCATTTATATATGTATTATAGTAGTTCCCAAGAAATGAACAGTGGGCAACTTTTCCTCGGAAGCATTTGCGCGCAGAAGTTACACAGATCGGACGGTGACTATCCTGGTGGTAAATGAGCATGCCAGAGAATTGTCTTCGCACTTCATACCATGCCTTCACCGCCTCAATCTGTCGCAATTGCCGTTAGTGCCGGTGGTATGAGATTGATCCCGATGCAGTGCTCATTGCACCAGCCTTTGAAGGCGTGTCTTCATCTTCAGGATCAGGTCGTGTCCCGCTGCAAGCCCTCTGGAACTACTTTCACTTTGAAGTCTGCTGAGTACGAATTGTGTTCCATTTCGTCCTGCCCCGTTACACACAAAAGGCCTGCGCTGACATCCTCAGAGACTCATCAAGGATCGCACCATTTCCCCCACTTTTTCAACAAGAGCCCAGCTCCTAAGCGGAGAGAAGGTTCCGCGGGTCCCACTGCTCAAAGACGCAACCGTTGAGTACCTCTCCCAAATAGAGGATATCGGCATTTCCGCGTAGATATCAAGGATGTTTTGTGTATCATAGGGCTACATATCGCGTGAACCATTATAGCGCAGCACCAGGGGCAGGTGGGCGTCGAGAGCAGCCCCGGCGAGGGCGCGACCTTCTGGTTCATGCTGCCGCTGGCTGATGAGCCGGAGCAGGTATAAATGGCACATTCTTTTAAGACGGACACCTTCTGATCGTTGTTATCTCTTCGCCCTTTATTGTTAAGCTTGCTCTGCCGATTATACTTATAGAGTTACATCTCTATATTTGCACTTTTTGGTCAACCCGTCTTAAAGAAGACTTGCCTTGTGTTAAATTTTATCTAAACGTCAATACATATGAGTTGCATAATTTTAGTCGATAAGCAGAGATGTTCAAAAACCTTGATACATGCAAGAATAATGAGCGAACCGTCAATAATTATTGTGGTGATGAGTCTGAAATACCAGCAAAGACGTGGAGGGAGAAAGCCCTTTTTCTCTATTTCGATGTTCTCGAACTGAATCCTTAACTAGGAATACACTTCCCTGAACTCACAAATGGCGCCTAGCGCCCACTGCAATACAACGAACTGAATAGATTGAAAAGGTTTAGATTGAATGCTTTAACGTTGCTAAAACCCATCACCGTACTGATTGTGGATGATCATGCCCTGGTTCGCTCAGCCATCAGCCAGGAGCTGATCTCCCAGTCCGAGGTCGAGCGCGTCCTCATGGCACAGGATTACACGGAGGCTGAAGCTCAGATAACCAGAGCGCACCCGGACATCATCTGGCTGGATCTCTACATGGCGCGCAGCGAGAGCATAGCAGAGATCAGTCGCATGAGGAGGCTCGTTCCCGCTGCCCACATCATGGCGTTGGCTGATGTCGAGGACGAGCAGGAAGCCTTTGACGCCATCATGGGGGGCGCGCAGGGCTATCGCTCTCAACAAGACGTGGATCTGGCTGAAATCATGACCATTATCCACCAGCTCTGCCGCGGTGAATTCGTGCTCCGTCCAGAACTGCTGACGCGCCTGATGCAGCGCTTACGTACGGCTGCGCTGCCATTCTGGGCATCCGAGAATGGCTCGGGCCGTCGTCCATCATTGTTCGCGGCAGCCTCTAAAGGGCTGGCACAGTTAACGCTACGGGAACGCGAAATCCTCCAGTTAATCAGCCAGGGAAATCGTGACCGCGAGATTGCTGCGGGGCTACATATTTCTGAGAAGACCGTGCAAAAACATGTCCAGAGTATTCTGAGCAAGCTTGGCGTCCAGAACCGCACCGAAGCGGCCTATCTCATCCACCACCGATCGGTTCTGTGACCAACGAGGAAGCACCGGTATCGATAGATACTCCTACCCCGTTCAAGTGGCGCTTCACCACGACTGCTGCCCGTATCAAACTCAATCAAGCGGCTCTATCCCTCTCTTGAACCAGGGAAATCATCCTCCCGCAAAGATAGTGTTGCAGCAGAACTGCAGCAAGGCAGTACCCCTCACGCCCAGCCATTCAATAAAAACTCTGCGGACTGGTTGGCAGAGATCCCAGAGGAGGAGGAAAGGACAACTACAGGGCATGGAGAAAGCAAACATCGAGTGCCAGGTCACCTTTTCGCTCGTCTGTTTGGAGTGGCTGCTTAACTGGCGGCATATCCTCCAGGTAGCGAGAACGGGCTCAGGAGATAGGCGCGCCTCGCAGCTACATTCTGTCGATTGCGTCGGGATCCTGAGTTAAGAGACCTTGAGCTCTCTCTAAGAGGCGTTGTCTTTCACATGCTGCCATCAGTTCAATCGAGCTAGAGCCATCTGCCGGAAGATGTTTTTTGACAAAGGTGGCAAGCAGCTGGTACGCGACTGGTTCTGAGCATTGATGACTCAGCTGGACATAGCGGACTAATGCCAGCCCGGAGGCATATCTTGCTCGCGTATGCTCAAGAGCTTTTTCCCGGCGTACATGCCTGGCTTGAAAATAAGCAAGAGCGACAACGATCACGCTAAGTACAAGAGCTATCTGGAGGGTATTTGACCAGGTCATTCTCATTGCAACCACTACCAGGAATGATAACTTCTGCTGAAGATTATCATGCAGTATCAGGCTCATTTCAAGGCAGCCTCTCTGGTGGATGCCAGCTTTCTTGTTGGCGACGTCAATACATTGAGTATGCCACAGGCAGGCGTTATCTACCAGGATTTGCTTTGACAGGTCCTGGACTTCTTTGGATATGTTGCGCGCTTTTCGCAGCAAAGCACTGACTAGAAAGAAGGAAATTCCATAATGACCATGGAAGAGTGCGTGCCCAATGAACGGTTGAGAGGGGCACGCAGCCGTCAGGGCTGGTCCCAGGCCCAGCTGGCTCAAGCAGTTGGCACCAGCTTCGAGATGGTGAGTCGGTGGGAGCGCTGCATGAATTGCTCAACTTTTCTCAAAGAGAACAAAGCCTTATGAGCTTTGGGCAGCGTATTGTCAGCCATAAGGAAGTTTAGATTGCTACATCGAGGTTAGTACAAATAGGTACGTAATGTTACTGCATTACCCCCCTTCTAAATGGGGAAATTCGCGTATGAAGTAGCAATATAGGGTAGTAGATTTACGCTGATAATTCGCGGGTAATTTTCCCCTGGCTCGTAACCAATATTACAGCTAAATACCTACCAAAAACTTTCGTGCTTTCACGCTTGTCTCTTCCAACTACTTTGGTTACACTTTCTCTATCTTTGCAGTCTTTACTTGCCCGCTATATATTGTATCAAAAGATGGGCTTGAGCCACAAGATGTGCTAGACATGGCTCACTTTAACTGGCGAAAATCAAAAAAGTGCAAAGATAGAAATTATCCAGGATTCCTGAAAGGAGATCGAGATGTCGTCCTCATCCCGGGCATTCCTGCTCGACGTGAACCTGCAACCCGGCAAGCCTCCGCTGCTACGGGCCGAGGCCACCGGCGACCCAGCTCGCTGGGTCGCCGAGCACCGGGTGGCGCTGCGCGCCGCCGTCATCAAGCACGGTTCGGTCCTGGTCCGCGGCCTCGGGCTGCGCGACGCGGCCGAGATCGCTGCCGTCTTCGGGCGGCTGGCCACCGGTCTGATGACCGAGAGGGAGGCCTTCGCGCCCCGGCGGACCTACTCTGACGGCGTGTACTCCTCATCGACGTGGCCGTCGAACCAGCCGATGTGTATGCACCACGAACTGAGCTACACGCTTGAGTTCCCCGGCCTGATGCTGTTCGCGTGCCTCAGCGCGCCCACCGACGGCGGGGCGACCGCAGTGGCCGACTCGCCGACCGTGCTCGACGCGCTGCCCGCCGAGTTGATCGAGCGGTTCGAGCGGGAGGGCTGGCTGCTCACCCGCAGCTACAACGACGAGATCGGCGCGACCTTCGCTGAGGCGTTCGGCACCGAGGACCGTGGCGCCGTCGAGAGTTACTGCCGCGCCAACGCGATCGAGTTCGCGTGGCAACCCGACGGTGGACTGCGCACCAGGCAGCGCCGCAGCGCCGTGGTGCGTCACCCGGTCACCGGCCAGCGCTGCTGGTTCAACCAGATCGCCTTCCTCAACGAGTGGACGCTGGCCCCCGAGGTGCGCGAGTACCTGGTGGACGTCTACGGCGCCGACGGGCTGCCGTTCAATACCCGCTTCGGGGACGGCGACCCGATCGGCGAGGACGTCGTGCAGCTGCTCAACCAGGTCTACGAGGCCAACACCGCACGCGAGCCGTGGCAGGCCGGCGACCTGATGCTCGTCGACAACGTCCGCACCGCGCACAGCAGGGAGCCCTTCGCGGGACCGCGCGAAGTGCTCGTCGCGATGGCCGACGCGGTGCGCCTGGCCGACTGCGCGCCGACCGTGGAGGTGACCGCCAGATGACCACCACCCATTCCACCGCAACCGAGCCCGCAACGTCCGAGCCGATCACCGTGCCACCGTTCGCGGTGATCTCCGGTGCCCAGGTCCAGCACGCGCTGCAGGGGCGCGAGAAGCAGATCGTGGAGTTGGTCGAGGCCACCTACCGGCTGCACAGCGCCGGTGATTCGGTGAACCCGCCGTCGTACTTCCTGCGTTTCCCCGACCGCCCGTCCTCGCGGATCATCGCGCTGCCCGCCTCGATCGGCGGGCAGGTGCGGGTGGATGGCCTGAAGTGGATCTCCAGCTTCCCGGAGAACGTGGCGGCGGGCATCCCGAGGGCCTCGGCCGTGCTGATCCTCAACGACCACGACACCGGCTACCCGTTCGCCTGCCTGGAAAGCTCGATCATCAGCGCCACCAGGACGGCCGCGTTGGCGGCGTCGGCGGCTGACTGGCTCAGCCGCGGCCGGCGGCGCCCGACGCGCGTCGGGTTCTTCGGAGTGGGCCTGATCGCCCGCTACATTCACACCTTCCTGGCCGCCACCGGCTGGTCGTTCGACGAGATCGGCGTGCACGACCTGTCCGCCGACAGCGCGGCCGGCTTCCGCGCTTACCTGGAGCGGTCGGGCACCGCCGGCCGGATCACCGTGCACGACAGCGCCGAGCAGTTGATCCGTTCCAGCGACCTGGTGGTCTTCGCCACCGTCGCCGGTCAGCCGCATGTCAGCGACCTGTCGTGGTTCGCACACAATCCGTTGGTGCTGCACGTGTCGCTGCGCGACCTTGCGCCGGAGATCGTGCTCGCCTCGACCAACATCGTCGACGACATCGAGCACTGCCTGAAGGCCAACACCTCGCCGCATCTGGCCGAACAGCTCACGGGCAAGCGGGACTTCCTGCACGGCACGTTGGACGACGTGATGGCCGGGCGGGTGACGGTGCCGGCGGATCGGCCGGTGGTGTTCTCGCCCTTCGGCCTCGGAGTGCTCGACCTCGCGGTCGGCAAGTACGTCTACGACGAGGTGGCTCCGCTCCGGCGAGTTGCACGTCGTCGACGACTTCTTCCACGAGCTGCGCCGGTACGGATGAGCGGTCGCGTGCTCTACCGCAGATAAGGAGGCTATTATGCCAGTCATATCCGTTCCCCAGGCCTTCAACGAGGAGGAGCTCTACGTCGACCTTCGCTCGATCTTCGGGCACTCGCTCTTCCTGAAGTGTGAGGGCTTCAACTTCGCCGGCTCGATTAAGCTGAAGGCGGCGACCGAGATGGTGGAGGCCGCCGAGCGGGACGGAGTCCTGACGCCGGGGTCGATCCTGGTCGAGTCCTCGTCCGGAAACCTGGGCGTGGCGCTGAGCATGATCGCGGCGAGCAAGGGCTACCGGTTCCTGTGCGTGACGGACCTCCGCTGCAACCTGTCGACCAGGCTGCTGATGGAGGCGTTGGGCAGCCAGGTGCACGTCATCACCGAGCCGGATGCCAACGGCGGCGGGCTCCTCGGGGCGCGGACTCGCCTACGTCCGGGCGCTGTGTGCCTCCGACGACCGGTACGTGTGGCTCAACCAGTACACCAATCCGCACAACTGGAAGGCGCACTACCGCACGACGGCACCGGCGATCGCTCGCCAGTTCCCGCGCCTGGACGTGCTGTTCATCGGGGCCGGCACCACCGGGACCCTGATGGGTTGCGCGCGCTACTTCCGGGAGTGGCACCGGCCGGTGCGGGTCGTCGCAGTGGACAGCGTCGGCTCGGTGGCCTTCGGTGGTGCGCCGGGCCGCCGGATGATTCCCGGCCTGGGCACGGCGTCCGTCCGCCGCTGCTCGAGGAGTCCTATGTGGACGAGGTGGTACGCGTCGAGGAGGCGGACACCATCCGTGCCTGCCATCGTCTGGCCAGAAGGGGATTCCTGTTCGGCGGCTCCACCGGCACGGTGGTCAGCGGCGCGATGGGCTGGTTGGCCCAGCAGGACGCGCATGAACTCACCGCGGTGGCCATCGCCCCGGACCTCGGCGAGCGCTACCTCGACACCATCTACCAGACCAACTGGCTGCAGGATCTGTACGGCGAGGACGTGCTCAGCTCCGACGAGCTGACCGCCGGCTCCCGGTCGGTCAGCCTGACCCGCGCCACCGACGCGGTCACCGGGCCAGCAGCCGCACTAGCGGCCCGGTGACCGTGGTGGTGGCCAGCGCCATCAGCACCAGGATCGTGAAGCCCAGGGCGTTGATCAGGTGGTACTGCAGGCCCACGCTGGCCACGACGAGCTCGGTGACGCCGCGGCTGGGCGCCGGCGAACTTGGTCACGGGGGACACGACGAGCACGACGCCGAGGAGCCGGCGTTCCTGTCAAATGTCACGAATTGCCAACTTCTGCTTCTAAGGAGCTTACATGATGGAAAAATCTGTCGAGGGCTTGACAGCCTATCTGGCTGAATCTCCGACCACCCAGGGCAGATACGCCGGCCCGACGACCGGCACCGAGAGGATGCTTGCCGCAGTGCTGGCTGACGTCGTGCGCGTCGAGCGGGTGCCGGCCGATAGCCACTTCTTCGATGACCTGGGTGCTGACTCGCTGGTGATGGCCCAGTTCTGTGCACGGGTCAGGAAGCGCGCGGACCTGCCGTCGGTGTCGATGAAGGACATCTACCAGCATCCGACGATCAGGAGCCTGGCGACGGCGCTCGCGGAGGCCGCGCCCGCCCCGATGGAGAGGATGCTCGCCGAGGTGCTGGCTGACGTCGTGCGCGTCGAGCGGGTGCCGGTCGATAGCCACTTCTTCGATGACCTGGGTGCTGACTCGCTGGTGATGGCCCAGTTCTGTGCACGGGTCAGGAAGCGCGCGGACCTGCCGTCGGTGTCGATGAAGGACATCTACCAGCATCCGACGATCAGGAGCCTGGCGACGGCGCTCGCGGAGGCCGCGCCCACCCCTGTCGAGTCATCGGTCCCGGCGCCGATCGAGGTGGCGGCACCGGCCAGCACGCTGCAGTACGTCCTCTGCGGCACGCTGCAGTGCCTGTTTTTCCTCGGATTTTGCTACCTTTCCGCAGTTGTCACCATACTGGGCTACGACTGGATCTCCGCCGGCTCGGGTTTGATCGACTCCTACCTGCGGGCGGTCCTGTTCGGCGGCGCGGTCTTCCTGGTCGTGTGCACCCTTCCGATCCTGGCGAAGTGGATGCTCATCGGCCGGTGGAAGCCCCAGCAGATCCGCGTCTGGAGCCTGGCATACGTCCGCTTCTGGATCGTCAAGACGCTGGTCCGGTCCAACCCGCTGGCCCTGCTGTTCGACGGTTCGCCGCTGTACGTGCTGTATCTGAGGGCGCTGGGCGCGAAAGTCGGGCGGGGCGTGGTGATCTTCTCCCAGCACGTGCCCGTGTGCACCGACCTGCTCACCATCGGCGCAGGCACGGTCATCCGCAAGGAATCGTTCTTCTTCGGCTACCGAGCCCAAGCCGGCCTGATCCAGATCGGCACGGTCACCCTCGGCCGGGACGTTTTCATCGGCGAGAAGGCCGTACTCGACATCAACACGTCGATGGGCGACGGGGCCCAACTGGGCCACGCCTCCTCTTTGCACGCCGGGCAGGCTGTGCCCGATGGCCAACGCTGGCACGGGTCCCCAGCCGAACCCACCGAGGTGGACTACCGGATGGTCGAGCCTGCCACCTGCGGCACCCCGCGCAGGTGCGTCTACCCCGCCCTGCAGCTGCTCAGCGTGCTGTTCTTGTTCCTGCCGCTGGTGATCGGCGGCCTGGACATCCTGCTGGCGTTGCCCCAGGTCCAAGCGCTCTCAGCCTCTCTGGACTTCACCAGCTGGGCGTTCTACCTCGACGCCCTGGCCGTCTCCTTCGTGCTCTTCTTCGGCGCCATACTCGTCGGCCTTCTCATCGTGTTCACTGTCCCTCGCGTGCTCAACCTGGCTATCAAGCCGGACAAGGTCTATCCCTTGTATGGCCTCCATTACTCGCTCCACCGGGCGATTGCGGGCATGACGAACTCGAAGTTCTTGACGGCTCTCTTCGGGGACAGCTCCTACATCGTCCACTATCTGCTCTGCCTCGGGTACGACCTTTCCTCGGTCGTGCAGACCGGGTCGAACTTCGGCTCGGAGGTCAAGCACGAGAACCCCTACCTGAGCTCTGTCGGTACCGAAACGCAGGTCGCTAGCGGCCTGTCGATCATCAATGCCGACTTCTCCAGCACGTCCTTTCGCGTGTCCCGAGCATCGATCGGGCCACGCAACTTCCTCGGGAACGACATCGCCTATCCCTCGCAGGGCAGGACGGGCGACAACTGCCTCCTCGCGACGAAGGTCATGGTCCCGATCGACGGGGAGGTCCGGGAGGGTGTCGGACTGCTGGGCTCGCCCAGCTTCGAGATCCCGCGATCGGTTGACCGTGACAGCAGATTCGACCATCTCCGGACCGGGGACGAGCTGCGCCGCCGCCTCGCCGCCAAGAACAAGCACAATCTCGTCACCATCGGGTTGTTCCTGCTGGCGCGGTGGTTCTATCTCTTCGTGGTCACCCTGATCGGTGCTTGCGCCGTGGGCCTCTACTCCTGCTCCGGTGCGTCGGCAATCGCGTTCGAGGCGTCGTGGATCGCGCTGGCCATGGTCCTCACCCTCCTGTTCGGCGTCGTCCACGGCGTGCTGGTCGAACGTGCCGCCACAGGATTCCGGGCCTTGCGGCCGAAGTACTGCTCGATCTACCAGATTGACTTCTGGCGGACGGAACGCTTCTTCAAATTGGAGGCGGGGGGGGCGATAGGTGCGGTTTTCAACGGCACCCCGTTCAAGAGCGCGATCTGGCGGCTGCTGGGTGTCCGGCTCGGCAGGCGGCTTTTCGACGACGGCGGCGAGATGGCCGAGAAGAACCTGGTGACGATCGGCGACGACGTCACCATCAACGCCGAGTCGTGGATCCAGTGCCACTCGCAGGAGGACTTCGCCTTCAAGTCCGACCGCATCACGATCGGTTCCGGCTGCACCATCGGGATCGGCGCTATGATCCTCTACGGCGTGACGATGGGCGACGGCGCAGTGCTCGCCCCCGACTCCTTCCTCTTGAAAGGCGAGGAGGTCCCAGCGCACGAACGGTGGGGGGAAACCCAGCCCGGCAGCTGCCGGACACCAGCCTGGCCAACCTGCAGGTTCGCCGGGACAGAAGCAACAACCGCACCGCCGCCCTGGTCGCAGCAACGAGCAGCGTGGCAACGATGAACGATGAAACGATGAGAGGAGGGAAGACGCGATGGGAATGCTGATGACGGAGACCGGCCGGGAGTTCTGGCGCGGTGTGCTGGCCGGCGGCGGGTTCACCGCGATCCCGCGCTGGACACTCGATCCGGTGGCGGGCGTCGCCGCGCACGAGGCGACGATCCCCGACCACCTCGTGGCGGCGGTGCGCCGGCTGGCGGACGAGCTGGCGGTGCCGCTCAGCTCGGTGCTGCTGGCCGCGCACGCCAAGGTACTCGCCGCTTTGTCCGGCGAGCGCGAGGTCGTGACAGGCTACGTCGCCGTGGCGGGCGGCCAACCGTTGCCCTGCGGGCTGACGACCGGACCCGGCTCGTGGCGGACGGTGTTGCTGGACACCCATCGCGCCGAGGCAGAACTGCTGGCGCACAAGGACTTCCCGGTCGATGATCTCAGGCGCGAGCTGGGCCTGAGCGGACCGTCGTTCGAGACCGTGCTCGATCCGACCGGCGACGGCGGCGATCTCGCCGGGGACACCGTGCTATGGGTGGGAATCCCGCAACACAGCGGCCGGCTCGTGCTGCGGCTGCGCTACCGGACCGACGTGCTCGACGCCGGCTGCGCCGCCAGGATCGCCGGCTATCACCTCACGGCGCTCGCGCTGATCGCTGCCGATCCGGATGCCGAGCACGGGCGGCAGAGCCTGCTCTCCGCCGAGGAAGCTCCACTTCCAGCTCGACGGGCTCGCCGGGCCGCGCCGGGAGCTGCCGGACCGCCGGGTGCACGAGCTGTTCGAGCAGCGGGTGGAGGCACACCCGGACGCCGTCGCGGCCGTGCACGGCGACCGGCAGTGGACCTACTGGGAGCTCAACGCCCGTGCCAACCGGCTGGGACGGGCCCTGCTGGCGCGGGGGCTGCGCCGCGAAGGTGTCGTCGCGGTGGTGACCGAGCGCAACCTGGACTGGATGGCCGCCGTCCTGGCGGTCTTCAAGGCGGGTGGCGTGTACCTGCCCCTCGAGCCGCATTTCCCGGCTGGTCGCATCGCGACCGCGCTTTCTCGTGCCGGGTGCGGGCTCGTGCTGACCGAACGCGGCAGCACCACCACGCTGGACCAGGCCCTCGACTCGCTGCCCGGCAGTCCAGACGCTCTTCGTCGACGCGGCCTACGAGGAGGACCATGCCGACGGGAATCTCGGCATCAGCGTCGCGCCGGACCAGCTCGCCTACATCCTCTTCACCTCCGGCTCCACCGGCGAGCCCAAGGGCGCGATGTGCGAGCACGCGGGCATGCTCAACCACATCTACGCCAAGATCGCCGACCTCGGAGATCGGCGAGGGGCAGGTGGTCCCCCAGACCGGACCCCAGTGCTTCGACATCTCGCTGTGGCAACTGGTTGCCGCGCTGCTGGTCGGTGGGCGGACCCTGCTGGTCGAGCAGGAGGTGATCCTGGACGTCCAGCGGTTCGTCGACACGATCGTCGACGGCCGGGCCGCCGTGCTCCAGGTCGTGCCGTCCTACCTCGACGTCGTTCTGTCCTACCTGGAGCAGCACCCCCGCGAGCTGCCGGACCTGCATTGCGTGTCGCCCACCGGCGATTTCCTGAAGAAGGAGCTCACGCAGCGCTGGTTCGCGGCCCAGCCCAAGATCAAGCTGGTCAACACGTACGGGCTGACCGAGACCTCGGATGACGCCGTCCACGAGACCATGGACCGGGTGCCGGACCGGGACCGGGTCCCGCTCGGTCGCCCCATCAACAACGTGCACGTCTACGTCGTCGACGAGCACCTATCACCGGTGCCGCTCGGCGCCCCCGGTGTGATCGTCTTCTCCGGGGTCTGCGTCGGCCGCGGGTACATCAACGACCCTGAGCGCACCCGGCAGGTCTTCATGGCCGATCCGCACCGCGAGGGCCAGCGGCTCTGCCGGAGCGGCGACTACGGCCGCTGGCAGCCGGAGGGCAAGCTGGAGTTCCTCGGCCGCCGGGACAACCAGGTCAAGATCCGTGGCTTCCGGATCGAGATCGGCGAGATCGAGAACGCCCTGTTGCGGGTGCCCGGTGTCCGCGACGGTGCCGTGGTGGTCGCCGAGCGCACCGACCGGAGCAATTACCTGGTGGCCTTCTACTCCGGCCGGCGGCCACTGGAGGCCGGCGTCCTGCGGGACCGGCTGGCTGAGTCGCTGCCCGAGTACATGGTCCCGTCGGGCTTCCACTGGCGGGAAAGCCTGCCGCTGACCGCCAACGGCAAGATCGATAGGAAGCGGCTCTCGGCGCTTGCCGGAGAGCTCGAAGTCGTCGAGGAGGACTACCAGGCGCCGCGTACGCCGACCGAGCACCGGCTGGCGGCCGCATGGGCGAAGGTGCTCGGCATCCCGCAGGAGGGAATCGGCCGGCGGGACCACTTCTTCGATCTGGGCGGCACGTCGCTGTCGGCGGTGAGGTTGGCGATCATCCTGGACCGTGCGCTGTCCCTCAAGGATGTCACCCGTCAACCGATCCTGGCCGATCTGGCCAGGCTGGTCGATGGCAGGTCTGAGCGGCGCTGCGGGCTGCCGCGGTGACCGTCGGAGTCGGACGGTGCGCAGGCCGGCTGCCCCGGCGTGGTTCCTCCTGCGGCGAGAAAGAGAGAAGTAACGCATTAACTCCTAAAGAAGGAGCTCCAGTATGATCGAAGAGTGCATGCCCAATGAACGCTTGAGGTATACACGCAGCCTCAAGGGATGGTCCCAGGCCAGGTTGGCTGAAAAGGTCGGGACGAGCTTCGAGATAGTGAGTCGCTGGGAGCGCGGCATCACCATGCCCAATTCCTACTTCCGTGTGCGCTTATGTGCAGCCCTGGGGACGACGGCTGAGGAACTGGGATTGGTTCAGGGTCCCGGGGAACTGCTTGCCCCTTGTGCCTCCCCCTTCGTGTTTCTTGTCTCCTCCTACACGGATGCTGAGAAAGCCATCGTGACCCAACTCAAGACTGTGCTCCAAGAGCGAGGGATGACGCTCTGCAGCAGCCGTCAAATCAGGAAGCAAGGAGTGGAGCACCCGAGCAAGGTGCTTCGCGAGGCGATGCGGGCTGCCCGGGTGATCCTGCTGATTGTCTCGCCTCATGCCCGCTCCTCCCGTCACGTCCGCGAGGCGCTGGAGTTGGCCAGAATGTATCGGCGCCCGGTGCTTGCTATCTGGATCGAGGGAGAACACTGGCAGGAGTGCCTGCCCCCGGGCGCACATGAACTGTCGGTCAGTATTGATGCTCGTACGAGAAATGATCCCAGTCTCTTCGCAGAGATCGCCACCCTGCTCCAACATGAGTGGCTTGACCCCAGCACGACCACATCGTCTGCCCCTGCAGAAGCAAAGGAACGACTCCTCGCCAGCGAACCACGCAACCCGTATAAAGGACTCCAGGCGTTCCACCAAGCAGATCAACACGATTTCTTTGGACGTGATGGCCTCATTGACGAACTGACCAGTGCCTTAGCAGGTGCGCTGCAGGCAGAGCAAGCAGGCCAGCAGCGTGCACGACTGTTGGCCATCATCGGACCGAGTGGCTCAGGCAAGTCGAGTGTTCTGATGGCAGGTCTGCTGTCCCGTCTTCAGCAGGGGGGGCTGCCTGCGAGTGAAGAGTGGATCTACCTCAGCCCCATAGTTCCTGGGATGCATCCCCTCGAGTCCCTTGCCCTTGCCTTTGCCGAGCGGCTGCCGGAGAGGAATCTGCTCACGCTGCGCCACGACCTGGAAGGTGACTCGGCACGCGGGTTACACCAGCTGGCCGCAGCTTTGAGGCCGCATCAAGCAACGAGAGTGCTGCTCGTTGTCGACCAATTCGAGGAACTGTTCACGCAAACGAGCACTCCGGAGGAGCGGCAGCAGTTTATTGATCTGTTGGTTTGCGCGCTCACGGAACCACGCGGTCCAGTCATGGTCGTCCTGACCTTGCGTGCTGACTTCTACGACCGCGTGCTCTCCTGCTCAGCTTTAGGTCCGCTGATTGAGCAGCAGCATTGTGCCGTGCATCCCATGGACATACAAGAGCTACGCATGGTGATCGAGCGACCAGCTCGTCTTCCCGAGGTGCACCTGACGTTCGAGGGCGATCTGGTGGGAGATTTGCTTTTCGAGATGCATGGGCAGGAGGGAGCTTTGCCGCTCTTGCAATTCACGCTCGATCAGCTCTTTCAGCGGCGTTGTGGGCATCAACTCACGTATGCGGCCTATTCTGAGGTGGGTGGGGTCAAAGGAGCGCTAGCCAGGCATGCAGAGTGCACCTACGCGTCCTTACCTTCTGAAAAGCATCAGCGGTTGGCACGGACCCTGTTCTTGCGCTTGATCAAGCCAGGAGCCACGGAGCAAGATGCCACACGACGTCGGGCGGCCCGCTCCGAACTGTTCCTGCCCGATCCCGAGGAAACGCTCATCCTCGAGGAGGTCACCGAGGCCTTTATTCAGGCGCATCTGTTGACGAGCAATACGCTGGCTGGAACAGCGGTGCTGGAAGTCAGCCATGAGGCATTGATCCGGGAATGGCCACGCCTGGCTACCTGGCTGCAAGGAGCACGTGAGGATATGCGCCTGCAGCAGACGATCAGTCAGGATGCGCGCGGCTGGCAAGAGCGTAACAAGCCAAAAGACCGACTGTATCGTGGTTCTCAACTGATGGAAGCAAAAGGGTGGGCCAGGCGCAACAGCCCAAGCAGGAACGAACTGGCATTTCTGTGCGCGAGTACGGCAGCCCGTATCCGCTATGGCATTAGCGCACTCATCATCATGCTGTTGTTACTTTCAATGGCCGGGCTGACAGTCTGGCTCCGTCTGCATATGCCACCTGATCCCAGACGGGTGACCACTTTAGCGAACGATGGGCCAGGATCACTGCGCTGGGCGATTGAGAACGCCCCTGCGGGAAGCACGATTACGTTTGATCCCAGCTTACAGGGGACGCTTCTGTTAACGAGCGATGATCTGCATATTTCCAAGCTGCTCCACATTCGTGGTCCAGGAGCTGGACGCTTGAGCATTAGTGGGGGGGAAAATAAATTTGGCCTCGACGTGCTAGCTGCCGGCTCTGCCTCTACCGTGTCTGACTTGACGCTGAAGATGAGCAACATCTCCAATGATGGGAGGTTCACGCTGATCAACAGCATCGTGAGGGGCAATGAGGCGGAAAATACCCGGGCGGGTCAAGGTCGCGCCATCTACAATGATGGGATGCTCACCCTCATCAGCAGCACCGTCGCGGGCGGTGCGGCCTCCCATAATGGCGGGGGCATCTACAATGATGGGATGCTCACCCTCATTAGCAGCACCGTTACGGGCAATGCGGCCTCCCATAATGGCGGGGGCATCTACAATGATGGGATGCTCACCCTCAGCAATAGCACCGTTGCGGACAATGCGGCCTCCCATAGTGGCGGAGGCATCTACAATGCTGGGACGCTCACCCTCAATAGCAGCACCGTTGCGGACAATGCGGCCTCCCAGAGTGGCGGAGGCATCTACAATAATGGGACGCTCACCCTCAGCAACAGCACCATTTCGACCAACACAGCAGCGCTTACCGGTGGTGGGATCGCGAATAGTGGGAGTACCGCCCAAACAGCGATAACCTTTTGCACCATTTACGACAATAGCGCCTCCCAGAGTGGAGGGGGCATCTGGAACGATACCAACGACGGGGGCCGTCAGCTCGTGATGAGAAACAGCCTTGTTGCTGGCAACAGGGCTGCCCAGAGCCTGGACATTGTGGGTGAGCTCACCTCGCAGGGCTATAATCTCATCCAGAACACGGCGGGCACGAAGTTCGCACCCAACCAGCTGCATGGTACGGATCTCTTGCAGGTGGCACCTACTGCCCTGAGGATTGATCCTGTGTTGCAGGGCAACCATGGACCAACCCAAACCCATGCCTTGCTCCCAGGAAGCCTGGCCATCCATCGCATCCCACCCAGCGCCTGTCATATCAAGGGGATCTCCACTGACCAACGAGGTATGAAGCGACCAGAAGAAGCGGCGTGCGACATCGGGGCCTACGAGATGCTCAGTTAACCAGCCTGGTCGGTTGCTGGCCGTTGTCTCAGCGGTGCTCGTGATCTGGTTTGACAAAAGAGGCAAGTCGCGGAGAGGCGATGGCCTGCTGAGCATTGAGGATTCAACCCCGGCACTGCTGGCGGAGGGGTGAGCTACTACACACTGGTAGCTCACCCGTCTCATCTCGGGTCTGTCAAGTATTTTGTGGACTTTGAATATCTCATTGCGGAAACCGCTCTGCAAACTCGATGGCAAACCGATTGAGCGCGGGCTTCCAATCGCGGATAGGCGATTGAGTCTGCAAATACACCGCAAGTTCTAACCTCCACACCGGATAGCGCAGATCCTTCACAAGCATAACCTACTACCTCTACACCTCGAGCTTCAAACCAGTTGCTAAACGAGAAATTGCAACACCTGTACCGCCTGCAAAGGGTTCAACAAGCGGATAACTAAACGGAGAAATAAGAGCAATCTTCACTGCCTCTACCTCTTTTTTCTTGTCTAACGTCTAACGCTAGAAAATGCTTACTTGTCTATAGAAAAAACTTGAAAAGAAGCATTACCTACCTTGTAGTTTGGGATTTCAGACAAAGGTATATTATTTAATCTTCTGAGGAGAGATCGCATAACTCCAGAATGACTTACAATTAGGATTTTCTCGCCTAAGTGTTGCTCAATAATTTCATCAAACGCTCTCATCACTCTCTCTTCAAAATCACTATGTGCTTCTCCTTCTGGGGGAGTCTCAAGGAAGTATGGTGTTCCTCTTGCACTGGCTTCTGCTTTAAGCTCTGAGATTAGCCTTCCTTCGTCTTGTCCATAGTTACGCTCTCGAAGTTCTTGATGTACTTTAATAGCCGCAATACTTAATCTATTGCCCACAGTTTCAGCGGTTTGTTTCGCTCGAAGCATTGGGGAACTCACTATTGTTGTAATTCCAAAGTCTTTTAGCCGTTCTGCTAAAGCTTCTGCTTGACTAAATCCTTCTTCAGTTAATGCCTCGTCTGTTCTTCCCATCAACATTTTATGTCTGTTCCATTCAGTTTGTCCATGACGCGCAAGAATTACATGAGTCTTGTCACTTATAAATTTTTCCATAATATATTTTCTGTAACCTTGCTTAAATTAAAACTATGGTGGTTCCTACTGACACGATACCGTTGGCGCATTGGTGCTATGTTAGCAAGTACAGCTATGTTTTTTTCGGTAGCGCTCTAAAGCGTACTTCATATTTCCGATATTATCTATTGCTACTTTCCCATCAGCAGTGATATGGCAATCTCGGTTCCACCTGGTCGAATCTTCATTTGACATGCTACTGTTTATCAACTTAGAAGATCCATCATCATGTTCGTTAATATGGTATCTCCCAAACCCTAAAAAAAGCATGAATTTACGAAAGACCCTCAACCGATTGTCCGGATTTTTTACTGTTCTTGCAAAAAACTGCCACTGTTTTGTTAGAACTTCTTCAAATACGGCAATGTTATCCTGCGAGAGTCTTTCGTAAGGAAGAGTAGAAACCATTTCATAGGGATCGAGCTCTCTAATTTCAGACGTTTTCTGCATATCTGCAAAATCAAGATATGGTCTGGTATCTTTTGCAACCGCATGAATAAATCTTCTTGGACTGCTTTGCATTCTTGTAGAAATTCTTTCAACAGTGTAGGTATTAGGGATGAATCTTCCCTGATTATCAGCAGTCCCTCTGATTATTGATATTCGTCTTCCAATGTCAGGACCTTCCCTTCGTTTTACAGGTAAGTATCCTCCTATTAAGGCATAAACTTCAGCAGTGAAAGCTGTATTACAACCACCTGTAGTTACCTGATTAAAAAAACTAAAATCCTCATTTCTATCTGGACGGAGTGTATAGTCCCTTAATAGTGCTCTGGCAATTTTCTGCACTCTTAAGAAGAAAAAAAGGTAATCATTCTGCATTAAAATATGTGGGGAGAAATCTAGTTGTCCAGATACTGCATCTACATATGATTTACTATCCAATATCTGCATACGTTTCACAAGAGTATGTTTATCTATCTCGAACATATCTGCGTCTGCAGACTCAATATAGAGAGGTCCTGTTTGATTTGGCCTGTTAAGAGATCTCTGAAGGATAATATCGGTTGTTAATTTTCTTGCCATTCCTATATTTCCTGTTTCTTTATTAAATTCAACATCTAAGACGTTCATCTTGATGGATGGAAAATCTTGTTGAAACCTCTGGACTTCAGCAAGCGTATGATCACGCTTATATCCTCTGGGGCCGTTATTGAGGACGTTAATTTCATAGACTGAAGAATCTAAGAGCTCTCCTTCCAGGGAAAGCTGAGAAGCCCATTCTTTTAACATATGGTATATATTCATTTCTTCGTTATGTACAGGAATTTGAACAGCAACGCGACATTCTGATGACATGTGAGGAAGAGATTCTGCCAATCTTCTTAGCTCTTTTTGATAATCTGATCTTTGAGAACATAGATACTTACTAATTACCCTTCTTTCTCTCGTAGAGTCTCGCATAATTTCTGAACCTTCCTGGTTCACGAATTTACCATTTTGATCCTTTCTATACGGCATCATGGTAAGAGGTATTCCAATGTGTTTATACCTTGCAAGATACGCGTTGATATATGCTTGTCCAAACATCGATGATCCCATCCCAAGATCTAGTTGATGTGGATCTTCAGGCAGTTCCTGGATATTCACTTCGAATGTGTTCATCTTCATGCAATTACCTCCTCTGCTGCTCCTCTTATTCCGCTCTTTGGTATTTCGGTACATATGACATGATGTGGGCTAAGTTGTTGTGTCGTTTTTGCTAAGGTCTCTCTCCGTTAGTTCTTTCTTAAGGTATCTTGAGGGCATTCATTCACTCTCAAAAAGAGGGTAAACCGACTCCGAGACAAGGCTAGCTCCTTCGTCCAGGAGATCAGTCGATGATGCCTCTGATTGTGAACGAACAGGAGCTTAAAGCACTCCTGCCGCTCCAGCAGCAGGGGTTCTCGCTTTCACTGTTCGGTCGGCATGGCGCGGCTGAGGCTGGCCGTGGCGAGCGGGTAGCCCAGAGCGCGCATGGTCTGACCGGCGACCGCTTCGATCGCGGCAACCTCAGCCGCACTCAGCTCGCTGCGCCAGCGGCCCACTGAGGTCCTGAAGATTGGATTGGTCTCCAGCACGCAGGCAGCCCACGGCTCATCCAAGAAGGCGAAGAGGGGGCGCAGGGTGGCTTCTGGCTGGCTCACCAGTTCCTCGTAGCGGACCTCCCGATAGCGCTCCGGCCACTCACGCCAGGCTAAGCCGCAGTTTATCCGCCGGCACCACTCCTCCGCGATTCGCTCTGGCGTCCATTTGGTTGTCCAGCGCGGCTTGTCCTTGGCTGCCCTCTCCCGTACCGAGCAAAAGGCGTCACGTGGGTCGCGGATCATATGGATAAATTGCGCTGCCGGGAACAGTGCGAACAGTGTGTCGATAACGAGAATAGTTTTGGGCGTCTTATGAGCCCAGCGTGGCTTGCCTTGTTGCTGACAGTAGGGCATAAATATGGAATGCATGAGCGCGGCCATCACCTGGTCCACCGTGTGCGGATCAAACGCATAGTGCGGACTCGGGATAGTCGGCCAAATGGTGCGCAGGTCAGTGTAGATCCGTTCCAGCCGGATCCCTGGCAGGCTGTCCTCGCTAAATAGCTTACTTTCCGGCCCACAGGCAATGTGGGGGTGGCTGTCAAGGAGCTGGCTCATGAGCGTCGTGCCCGAGCGGTGCAGTCCCCCAGCGAAGATTGGAGAATACCCCTCTGGAGGGAGTGAGAGAGCAAAGTCGTGCTGGTTCATGTGATGTCCTCCTAGGCTTCAGATTGTTCATGAATGCGCTCGCATCAGGCTGACTGCGTGATCAGGTTATCCTCATTTTTGCGCATCCCGTGGGTGTAACGTGTCCAAGATCAGATACCTTTAAGAACCGCTAGCGATGCCATCCAAAGTCTCGTCCTAACAACGTAGAGAGACGCTCATTGCGAGGTTCAAAATAGGTAAACAATCGTTTCCTCGTCTCAGGCTCCATCTTAGCCTGAGAATATGTTGAGCTATTAAGTTGCTTATACTCCTGCTGCTCTACAGGCACTACCTCTGGCAGACCAAGAAACAGAAAAATCTCTTGCAGTGTCCTATCAGGAGTGGCAAAGAGATCTTCACTCTTGATAATTAAGAATTGCTCTTTAGGGAAATAGTTCATCCAGAGCTCTAACTGATCCACGTAAATTCCGCGAGCAAGGTAAGTGTAATGCTGGTGATTGTAGCTTTTGTAGTGTGGATCAGCAGCCAACCTTTGTCCCTCACCACGTGTTCTGGTCTCTTCTTGGGCAAGAGCCTCCTCGAATGAGAGGGTTTCATGCCCTCTCTTGACCTCGTGATAGTATTGGGAATATGCACGATCAACCGGATTCCTGAGCAATACGATGAGTTTGGCTTGGGGAACAACGAGTGCCGCTCTTGCTGGAGCATGAGGATGAAAGAGGTAGTAGGGGCTGGCCTCACCGGTGATACAGCGTTGCCTACCTATAGTTTCTCCTATGTCGCCTTGTATGAGTGATGGAAACTGTGCTCGATACCAGGGAATACCACGATGAAAGTTTTTATCGAAAAAGTGTATTTCTTTCTTGGTTGCCGCCGCAATTTGTGGATGCGCTAACAGGTAGTGATAGAGGGATGATGTCCCTCCTCGAGCTGTACCAATAATTATGAAATCGGGCATCGCCAGATTCATGGGTAAATTCATGCGCTTATGCTCCTTATATAGAATTATTCGTTACTCTTCGGTCGGCATGGCACGGCTGAGGCTAGCCGTGGCGAGCGGGTAGCCCAGAGCCAACATGGTCTGGCCGGCGACCGCTTCGATCTCGGCAACCTCAGCCGCAGTGAGCTCGCTGCGCCAGCGGCCCACCGAGGTCCTGAAGATCGTATGCTTCTCCAGCACGCTGGCAGCCCACGGCTCATCCAGGAAGGCAAAGAGGGGGCGCAGGGTGGCTTCTGGCTGGCTCACTAGTTCCTCGTAGCGCACCTCCCGATAGCGCTCCGGCCGCTCACGCCAGGCTAACCCGCAGTTTATCCGGCCGCACCACTCCGCTGCCACTTGCCCTGGTGTCCAAGTTGCCTTGTTCTCTGCTGCCCGCTTCACCCGTATCGAGCAAAAGGCATCACGTGGATCACGGATCATATGGATAAATTGCGCTGCCGGAAACCATGCGAACAGTGTGTCGATAACGAGAATATTTCCGGGTGTCTTCTCAGCCCAGCGTGGCTTGCCTTGTTGCTGACAGTAGGGCATAAATATGGAATGCATGAGCGCGGCCATCACCTGGTCCACCGTGTGCGGATCAAACGCATAGTGCGGACTCAGGATAGTCGGCCAAATGGTGCGCAGGTCAGTGTATATATCTTGCAGCCGGTGACCCTTCACAAACAGCTTACTTTCCGGCCCACAGGCAATGTGGGGGTGGCTGTCGAGGAGCAGGCGCATAAGCGTCGTGCCCGAGCGCTGCAGTCCCCCAGCGAAGATTGGAGAATACCCCTCTGGAGGGAGTGAGAGAGCAAAGTCGTGCTGGTTCATGTGATGTCCTCCTAGGCTTCAGATTGTTCATGAATGCGCTCGCATCAGGCTGGCTGCGTGATCAGGTTATCCTCATTTTTGCGCATCCCGTGGGTGTAACGTGTCCAAGATCAGATACCTTTAAGAACCGCTAGCGATGCCATCCAAAGTCTCGTCCTAACAACGTAGAGAGACGCTCATTGCGAGGTTCAAAATAGGTAAACAATCGTTTCCTCGTCTCAGGCTCCATCTTAGCCTGAGAATATGTTGAGCTATTAAGTTGCTTATACTCCTGCTGCTCTACAGGCACTACCTCTGGCAGACCAAGAAACAGAAAAATCTCTTGCAGTGTCCTATCAGGAGTGGCAAAGAGATCTTCACTCTTGATAATTAAGAATTGCTCTTTAGGGAAATAGTTCATCCAGAGCTCTAACTGATCCACGTAAATTCCGCGAGCAAGGTAAGTGTAATGCTGGTGATTGTAGCTTTTGTAGTGTGGATCAGCAGCCAACCTTTGTCCCTCACCACGTGTTCTGGTCTCTTCTTGGGCAAGAGCCTCCTCGAATGAGAGGGTTTCATACCCTCTCTTGACCGAGTGATAGTAATTGGAATATGCACGATCAACCGGATTCCTGAGCAATACGATGAGTTTGGCTTGGGGAACAACGAGTGCCGCTCTTGCTGGAGCATGAGGATGAAAGAGGTAGTAGGGGCTGGCCTCACCGGTGATACAGCGTTGCCTGCCTATAGTTTCTCCTATGTCGCCTTGTATGAGTGATGGAAACTGTGCTCGATACCAGGGAATACCACGATGAAAGTTATTATCGAAAAAGTGTATTTCTTTCTTGGTTGCCGCCGCAATTTGTGGATGCGCTAACAGGTAGTGATAGAGGGATGATGTCCCTCCTCGTTGTGTACCAATAATTATGAAATCGGGCATCGCCAGATTTATGGGTAATTCATGCGCTTATGCTCCTTAATAGAATTATTCGTTACTCTTCGGTCGGCATGGCACGGCTGAGGCCAGCCGTGGCGAGCGGGTAGCCCAAAGCCAACATGGTCTGGCCGGCGACCGCTTCGATCTCGGCGACCTCAGCCGCAGTGAGCTCGCTGCGCCAGCGGCCCACTGAGGTCCTGAAGATGAGATTGTTCTCCAGCACACTGGCCGCCCAGGGCTCATCCAGGAAGGCGAAGAGGGGGCGCAGGGTGGCTTCTGGCTGGCTCACTAGTTCCTCGTAGCGCACCTCCTGATAGCGCTCCGGCCGCTCACGCCAGGCTAACCCAGAGTTTATCCGGCGGCACCACTCCGCCGCCGTTCGCCCTGGCGTCCAGTTTGCCCAGCGTAGCTTCTTATCCTTCGCCTTGGGCTTGGCTGCCCTCTCCCGTGCCGAGCAATAGGCGTCACGGGGGTCACGGATCATGTGGATAAATTGCGCTGCCGGGAACCATGCGAACAGCGTGTCGATAAAGAGAATATTATTGGGAGTCTTCTCAGCCCAGCGTGGCTTGCCTTGTTGCTGACAGTAGGGCATAAATATGGAATGCATGAGCGCGGCCATCACCTGGTCCACCATATGCGGATCAAACGCATAGTGCGGACTCAGGATAGCAGGCCAAATGGTGCGCAGGTCAGTGTAGATCCGTTCCAGCTGGTCATCCCGAAACAGGAAACTTTCCTGTCCACAGGCAATGTGGGGATGGCTATCAAGGAGCCGGCGCATAAGCGTCGTGCCCGAGCGCTGCAGTCCCCCAGCAAAGATTGGAGAATACCCCTCTGGAGGGAGTGAGAGAGCAAAGTCGTGCTGGTTCATGTGATGTCCTCCTAATCTCCACGCGTTGTTCTGGTTGTTGTCTAACATTTCCATCATCTAAGAGTTACCTGTTGTAGATGCTCAAAGCACTCCTGCTGCTCCAGCAGCAAGGGCTCTCGCTTTCACTGTTCGGCCAGCATGGCGTTGCTGACGCTAGCCGTGGCGAGCGGGTAGCCCAGAGCGCGCATGGTCTGGCCAGCGACCGCTTCGATCGCGGCAACCTCAGCCGCACTCAGCTCGCTGCACCAGCGGCCCACTGAGATACTGAAGGTCGGATTGTTCTCCAGCACGCTGGCAGCCCACGGCTCATCCAGGAAGGCGAAGAGGGGGCGCAGGATGGCTTCTGGTTGGGTCACCAGTTTCTCGTAGCGCACCTCCCGATAGCGCTCCGGCTGCTCACGCCAGGCTAAGCCGCAGTTTATCCGCCGGCACCAGTCCGCTGCCACTTGTTTTGGCGTCCAGGTTGCCCAACGAGGCTTGTCCTTGGCTGCCCGCTCCCGTACCGAGCAAAAGGCGTCACGGGGGTCACGGATCATGTGGATAAATTGTGCTGCCGGGAACAACGCGAACAGCGTGTCGATAGCGAGAATATTTGCGGGCGTCTTCTCCGCCCAGCGTGGCTTGCCTTGTTGCTGACAGTAGGGCATAAATATGGAATGCATAAGCGCGGCCATCACCTGGTCCACCGTGTGCGGATCAAACGCATAGTGCGGACTCAGGATAGTCGGCCAAATGGTGCGCAGGTCGGTGTAGATCCGTTCCAGCTGGTTATGGCTCGAAAGGTGACTTTCCGGTCCACAGGCAATGTGGGGGTGGCTGTCAAGGATCTGGAGCATGAGCGACGTGCCGGAGCGGTACAGCCCCCCGATGAAGATCGGAGAATACCCCTCTGGAGGGAGTGAGAGAGCAAAGTCGTTGTGGTTCATGTGATCTTCTCCTATTTCCACGCGTTGTTCTGGTTGTTGTCTAACATTTCCATCATCGAAGAGCTACTTCTTGGAGGTGCTTAAAGCACTGCTGCCGCTCAAGCAGCAAGGGCTCTCGCTTTCATTGTTCAGCCGGCATGCCGCTACTGACGCTAGCCGTGGCGAGTGGGTAGCCCAGAGCGCGCATGGTCTCGCCAGCGACCGCTTCAATCGCGGCAACCTCAGCCGCACTCAGCTCGCTGCGCCAACGGCCCACTGAGGTACTGAAGGTCGGATTGTTCTCCAGCACGCTGGCAGCCCACGGCTCATCCAGGAAGGCGAAGAGGGGGCGCAGGATGGCTGCTGGCTGGGTCACCAGTTCTTCGTAGCGCACCTCTCGATAGCGCTCCGGCCGCTCACGCCAGGCTAACCCAGAGTTTATCCGCCGGCACCAGTCCGCCGCCGTTAGCTCTGGCGTCTTGGCTGCCCAGTGCGGCATGTCCTTGGTTGACCGCTCCCGTACCGAGCAAAAGGCGTCGCGGGGGTCACGGATCATGTGGATAAATTGCGCTGCAGGGAACCACGCGAACAGCGTGTCGATAACGAGAATATTTCTGGGAGTCTTCTCAGCCCAACGTGGTTTGTCTTGTTGCTGACAGTAGGGCATAAAAATGGAATGCATGAGCGCGGCCATCACCTGGTCCACCATATACGGGTCAAACGCATAGTGCGGACTCAGGATAGCAGGCCAAATGGTGCGCAGGTCAGTGTATATATCTTGCAGCCGGCTATCCCGCTGAAACAGCTTACTTTCCGGCCCACAGGCAATGTGGGGATGGCTGTCAAGGAGATAGCGCATAAGCGTCGTGCCCGAGCGCTCTAGCCCCCCGACGAAGATCGGAGAATACCCCTCTGGAGGGAGTGAGAGAGCAAAATCGTGCTGGTTCATGTGATGTCCTCCTAGGCTTCAGATTATTCATATCTCAGCTATCAGCTCTGAGCTTGCAGCTTTTCGCTTGGTGCAAGCTGTATGGCTATGTATGTCATGGGTTAATGCTTCCGTATTGGGATCGTGTGCGCATCTACAATGTCATTATTATCTGTCTGAGGAGGTGGGCTATAAACTATCGGTTGGTGTTCAGGCGCAGAAGGAGATAGCGGCTCTTGCGCCTGGAATTGTAGCGTGTAGAGCTGATAGTAGTGCCCACGTGCGGCCAGCAGCTCGGCAGGTGTGCCCGCTTCGACAATGCGCCCTTTATCAATCACCAGGACCAGGTCGGCGCGCTGAATAGTGGAGAGGCGATGCGCGCTGACTAGCGTCGTGCGCCCGACCATCAATCGCTCCAGAGCCTGAACGATGATCTGCTCCGTCTGTGCGTCCAGGGCAACTGTCGGCTCGTCAAGCAGCAACAGCGGCGCTTGCCGCACCATCGCGCGCGCAATAGCGAGGCGCTGACGCTCCCCACCTGAAAGCCCAACGCCACGCTCCTCCAGAATAGTCTGATAGCCCTGGGGAAGCTGGCGAATAAATGTATCGGCGTACGCTGCCTGTGCGGCGGCGATAATCTCCGCTTCGGTCGCCTGCGGGCGCCCATAGGCAATATTTTCGCGCACGCTGGCGCGGAAGAGCATGGGCTCTTGTGGCACCAGCGCTACCTGCTGCCGCAGGCTTGCCAGGGTGTAATCACGGATATCCCGCCCGTCAATGCATATCCGGCCTTTTTGGGGATCATAAAACCGCTGTACCAGGTGCAGGATGCTGCTCTTCCCCGCGCCAGTGTAGCCAACCAGCGCGACCATCTGCCCCGGGCGAATATTGAACGAGATATCATGCAAAACGGGGTGCTGGGGATCATAGCCAAAACTGACATGATCGAAGCAGATAGCGCCGCGCAGCTCAGGTGCCGGCACCGCAGTGGGGAGATCGCCGATCACCGGGGCAGTCTGGAGCAAGTTCATCACGCGTTCGCCGCTGGCAGACGCTCGGGTAAATGTGTCGCTGAGCTTACCGAGCTGGCGCATAGGGTTGTACATGATGCGGAGATAAGCGCTGAAGACCAGCAGATCACCGATGGTAATCCTTCTCTGGATGACGAGCACTCCCCCCGTAATTAACACGAGCAGACTGCCCAGATCGGTCATCAGGCCCACTGTAGATGGCAGGCCCGATCGCAGGCGTGCGGTGCTTACCCCCAGTTGTAATAATGAGCGCCTGATGCCCTCCTCATAGCGTTGTTGGGCATGCGCCTCCATGCCAAAGGCCTGCACTACCCGGATGCCCAACAGGTTTTCCTGGGCAATGGCATTGGCGTCGCCATCCTGACGGCGCATCTGCCGCGCCATCTGCTTGATTTTGCCCAGATACCACCGAAAGACAAGGTAGACGAATAATGTGATCACCAGCCCGAGTACGCCGAAGATCGGGTTGATGATTAGCAGGATACTGAGCATGCCCACGATAAGCATGACATTGAGCAGCAGCGTTGGCAGCGCTGTCACGAACATATCCTGGATGGACTGCACATCAGTGGTCAGATGCGTCAAAAGATCACCGAGGCGTTGCCGGTCATAGAAGGCGGGGCTGAGCTGCTGGAGATGGGCGAAGAGTGCACAGCGCAAATTGAAGATGACGCGCTGCCCTGTCACTGCCACCATGCGCATCCCTACATAGGTAGAGATAGCGCTGATCAAGGCGAGTACCAGGAGAGTCCCGCACAGTGCGGCAAAAAAGAGCAGTTGATTTTGCGCCAGTGTCGGCGGAATGATCAACGACCATGGGCTGCGCAGGTGCTTGCTGAGTAACACATTATCGAAGATGAGCTTGATTGGCCAGGGAGAGGCCAGGTCAGTAAGCGTATCCAATATCAGAATAACCAATGCCAGGCCAATCCCCCAGCGATAGGGACGGGCATAGGGCCAGAAGGTCTGAAACAACCCTTGCCGCCGCCTGAGTATTCTCATAGCCGCACCACCTGAAGCAGATGATTCTTTTGTGCGTTGGGTTCCATGGAGAGGTTATGGGCGCTGACATACTGAGCTATCGCTTGCCACTCGACCAGGGCAGCGGTGAATTCGCGTATGTGAACCGATGCCCCTTTATTGTCCAGCACAGGAATGCCTGTATCTGCCCCAGTGTAAGCGATTTTCACGTTACCCTCCTTCAGGAAACCTACACGACTACCCGCGGCAGCTGCCGTCGCATCTGGTCATGCAGAGTGCTCAACCCCTCCAGCATGGCCTGCGTTGCTATGGTTTGCCCATGGAACACAATTCCCGCCTCGACGAGCTGCTCTGCTCGCGGTCTCGGCTGTAGAAGGCTGTGCAGCACGAGGTCTATCAGTCTTTGCGGGGTCAGGTGCTCCGGGTGAAGCATGTGCACCAGTCCGCGTTCGGCTAGAAGGGTTGCGCGCACCAGTTGTTCTTTACGCGGCGTGAAACGCGGGACCAGCAGGGTCCGCTGACCCAGCGCCAACAGCTCGCAGACAGTGTTATATCCCGCCATAGACACAACCAGGTCTGCGGCGGCGAACAGAAGGAGAGGGTCTGGCAGAAAGGACTCGATACGCACTGTGCCTGCTGGCAGGGTTGCCGCGAGTTCGCGTAGCCTGTGCAGTTCGTTCGCCTCCATCAGGGGCCCGGTGACCAGCACACTAGTAAAGGTAGGCTTTTCCAGTCGGCCCAAACCCAGGAGGTAGGCTTGCATCAAAGGGAAACCGTCACCTCCCCCACCTGCCGTTAGCACCACCAGACGATCAGCATACGGAGATAACTCGCGCCGCAGGGCGCTGACGCCTGGGTCTGTCTGCGTGGCTACACGCTGAGAGAAGTCCGTCGTCAAGCGATCCAGGTAACCGCAAAAGCGAACACGCTGGGCAATCGTCGGCGACAACGCATATTCCGTGACGATATCGAAGAACCGTTGGGAGCCATAGACCAGGATCTGATGATAGACCTGTTCTAGTGCGCTATAGACCCCTTCCTCTGTCCAGCTGTGTCGAACGAGGTGGCTCACATCGAGAATGTCGCGCAACCCGAGCACGCACAAGCATGTGGGGTGCATGGTCCGCAGGAAGGTAAGCGTGGGCAATGCCTCCCTTTGCAAGCCCAGTGGGGCATGATCGACCAGAAATACGTCGGGGCGATAGGCCTGGGCGGTCTCGCGCAGTAGCGCAGCACGTAGGTCACATATGGCTGTGAACTCTAGCGTGAGGCAATGTGCTGCGTATGTCCCATCGCTGCACTTGGTTACTGTCGGAAGCTTGATATAATCGACACGTGGGGGCAACTCAAAGGCAGAAGCCAGTGGCGACCCTGTCACAATCAATACCTCCGTACGAGGTAGCGTAACCGTGATGTGCTTCGCCAGGGAAAGTGTACGCCGGAAGTGCCCCAGACCAAAGGTATCATGACAATATAACAGAAATCGCCGACCTTTCAGCATGGCATGTCCCTCTTGTAGCTGTTGTATGCTGCTCGAGCCTGTATTTCATTGGAGAGCGTATTCTGCAGTGGCACCCTGTGCACAGCAAAATCTTTGCCATTGGTTGGTGGGAGGTCACCAGTGGATCCCTGACCAAGCAATAGCTGCAAGAGGCGCGTCACGTTGCGCGCCATATCAAATCGTGCTAAGACAGTTTGGCGTCCAGCGAGAGCCAGACGAGAGCACAACTGCGGATCGGCGAGGAGGCGTGCCATGGCAGCCGCCAAAGCAGTGCTGTCACGCGGTGCAACCAGCAGACCATTGACCTCCGGAGTGATTAACTCGGGGATACCGGAAACGGGCGTAGAGACGATCGGCACACCCATATACAGTGACTCAACCAGCACCGTGGGGAGGCCATCGCGGTCGCCATTCTCGCCAATGACACAGGGCAGGGCTACAAGAGTAGCATGCCGATACATCTCGATCACCCGTTCGTGCGTCTCTGCGCCCCACAGTTCTACCCGGCCAGTCAGCGCCAGGTCGCCGATTTCCTGCTCCAACAGCGGGCGTAGCCGTCCCTCACCAACAATGCGGCAGGTAAAGTCGTAGCCCTGATCTGTGAGCATGCGGCAGGCATGCAAAAGATACGACAGTCCTTTTTTCTCTACGAGGCGGGCTACCGTCAAAATGAGCGGGTGCGCTGCTGGCACGGAAACATCAGCGGGAAAGGCTCGCAAATTCAAACCATTATAGATACAGTGAATATGCCCATCCAGGCCTTGATCGGCCAGTGCCGCAAGATAGTGCTGGTTATAGGCCGTGCAGGTGACCACAAAGCTAGCCATGCGCATCCTGTAAGCGAGATCTGCCGGCCGCGAGAGGTAGATATCTTTGGCGTGTGCCGTGAAGCTGTAGGAAATGCCCGTGAACTGGTGCACGAACTGTGCTACAGCAGTGGGTGTGTTGGCAAAATGTGCATGTACGTGGGTGATGCCCTCGCGCTCGAACTGACCAGCGAGATAAGCGGCGTACAGCAGATACTTGGGGAGCTCAAAAGGCTGTCGATGGTGGATGACTGCTGACAGAGTGATACACAGAAAGCGCCAAGGGGCTTTGAGAAAACGTCGGGCTGCAGCAATGAGCAAGGCCAACGTTTCGCGTAGAGAGTGGCGAGGAATATAGGTCACCGGTGCCCGCACCTCCTGTACCGCTTCAGGCACCTTAGTAGAAGACGGCTCATATAGGGAAAAGATGCGCAGTAGTAGCCCTTGGTGCTCCAGTTCTAGAATTCTCATGTAGGATAAAGGTCTCAGAGGTACGAGGAAAACATTTGATCAAGTAGGCGATCCTCGGGAAATTCTGCCTTTGAGAGTAATCCATTGCAGCCCTCCAAGTAGTGAGCGAGAACGCACTTCGGGGTCTGACTGGTCCGAAGTGTTTTGGCACACTCTGCAACTACATCTTATCTATCTATCATCCCAGGATTGGGAAGCAGCGCTGCCTGTTCTGGCTGCTTGTTGACGAATCCATGCGATGAATGTGCCACAAGCAGGGGACTATCTACCAGGATTTGTTTTGACAAGTCCTGGACTTCTTTGGACTCGTTGTCTGATTTTTCCTCCTTCTACGTTAAACTACGCTCAAGCACTCTCGGCAGAAGGGTCGGAGCAAGGGTACGCTTGCTCATGTGAACTGTCGGACCCGAAAGGCGAAAGGCTGGTTCCTCCATACGGAGAAGGACAAAGCGATGAAGCTTGAGAATGGCAAAGGCCAACAAATGAAGCCCAGCCTACGTGTGCAGCAGACGTTCATACGCGCGTTCGTGCTGAAGGGATCTAGCTGGTCCGCTGCGTCCTGGCGCACCCTGCAGCTAGATCTTGTCGATCGCATTAGGATCAAGAACTAAGAGGCCCTGAGCGAGCTGTAAGAGGCGTCGCCTATTGTGGGCTGCCATCCGTTCAATGGAGCTAGCGTCATCTGAGGAAAGATGTTGTTTGACATAAGAGGCAAGTCGTTGATAAGCGATAACTTCTGAGCATTGACGATTTAACTGGACATACCGAACGAGGGCGCATTCAGCCACGCCACTTTCTCGTCGTTGCTCAGGAACGTTTCTCTGTTGTACGCTCTTGACTTGACAAACAGCAAGGGCGACACCAATCACGAAAAGTACAAGAACCGCTAAACTGTTCCTAAGTAGATAATGGGCTGCCATCCGTTCAATGGAGCTAGCGTCATCTGAGGAAAGATGTTGTTTGACATAAGAGGCAAGTCGTTGATAAGCGATGACTTCTGAGCATTGACGATTTAACTGGACAGACCGAATGAGGGTGCATTCAGCCACGCCTCTTTCTTGTCGTTGCTCAGGAACGTTTCTCTGTTGTACGCTCTTGCCTTGACAAACAGCAAGGGCGACACCAATCACGAAAAGTACAAGAACCGCTAAACTGTTCCTAAGTAGATAATAAGCAGTAGGCACTTGTTCTCTCCTGTTTATTGCTGTACAAGCAACAGTTACAACTGGCTTAGTACAGACTATCACAAGACCTTTCCGAGTTTGACGGTACCAATTAAGAGAGGATAGACTGGGAGTGAGAGGTGAAAGAAAATGCGCGGTCCCAACCCCAGTTATCCCATTGGCTTGACCGTGGATGAAGCCAAGCGTTTGTTCAGCAGGTGATCATGCCCGAACCCTTCGCCGGAAGGTGCACACCCTGACCTTCATTCTGGATAACGGAACCACGCATGCCCCCAAACAACTGGAAGGCTGGCTCCGTGAGGCAGCTGACAATTGGCCTCTGCCTGCTTGTTGGCGATGTTCTCACTAGGAGTGTATCAAAAGCAGGGTCCATTTACCAGGATTTGTTTTGATATCAAATAACCAGACGTGATCCACTCACACACCCTCTTTCATTGGTGGCCTCCTGCCAACTAAAACATCAGTGAACCACCGGATTTGATATGACATATCCTGGACTTTTTTGGATAAGTTACGTAATTTCCCACTTTTCTTGTCATTGGGTACTACCCCTCGCGGTGATGGATAATTTGGCCTTCTCTTTGATAGTATTCGCGGAGGGGAGTATCATTTAAAGCCCCTTGGGAAAAGCGTCTCGTGAGAAGTGCAGAAACAACATCACATGAGCCATCTTAACAAGCACCAGTATACCCAAAAAGTTAAGAAAAATCGCCTTTTGACGACCTACTTTGTAGAAGGTTATAACCAACTTTAAGGGCAATGATACCCGCTCTTTCAAGGATTCATTATCTTGATCATCATCTATCACTTACTGAAGAAACACCACCGCGTGACTTTACAACTAATAGACGCCGCGTGAGCTCTGCCGGGCGGGGTAGGACCTGGGCTATTTTCGCAGGAAGCTCCATGGCTCTGTGAGCCAGATAAGGGGATGAAAAATCGAGCATTTCATGTATTAGAAGCATTTGTAGTCGATTTTCCGAGGAATTAGGTAGTATTTCGAATGACCGACTGGCAGCGGATAAGATATGCTGCTTCCGTGCGGTTCTGAGCTCCAAGCTTGTCCAGGATATTCATCACATGCTTTTGCACGGTATTCTCCGAGATGTGCAGCTCCTTAGCAATATCACGATCACGATATCCCCGGCTGATTAACTGAAGTATTTCACGCTGTCGTGTTGTCAACTGAGACAATCCATTGAGTTCCGTATTACGTGATAGGGTACGAGAGCCTGAGCCATTCTCGGATTCCCATAGCGGCAGAGCCGCAGCACGTAAATGCTGCATCAATCGCGGCATCAACGCTGTGGATAGCACAAATTCGCCGCGGCAGATCATGTGGATTATTGTCATTATCTCGCTGGAATCAAGATCTTGTTTGGAACGATAACCCTGTACTCCGGCCATAATGGCTGCGAACGCTTCTTGCTCATCCTCTTCATCAGTGAGTGCCATGATGCGCGAAGCAGGAGCAAGCTTTCTCAAATGGCGTACCTCCTCAATACTATCGCTGTGGTCAATGTGCATATCCAGCCAGATGATATTAGGGAATAACTTAGCCACCTGCTCCTCAGCCTCGGTGTAGTTCTTTGCCGTGACGACAAGCCTGATCTCTCCCTGGGAGGTCAGGCTTTGGCTGACTGCCCAGCGAATTAGTGCGTGATCATCCACAATCAGTACTGTAATAGATCTCATAGGCAAGGTTGAAGCATCGGTTTCCAGAAACCTGCTCACTGATCCTTGTTCCAGCAATAGATAAGACATAGATGGGCTCCCTACATTATACAGTTCAGATGAAGTCTATCTAACGATATACTATAAGTGCACGACATCCTCTTCCTTGCTAAAAGGAGATACGTCAGCAGGTTACATCAGTCTGTAACGAGGACATTTCCTCTGAAAATGGGCTTCATAAGAAGTCCCATCACCCGCAAGATGGCTGTCACCGTTCGTTCTCCTAGAGCTAAGATCGCTCCTATCATCAACACTTTCGTCCATTCCAACATCCGTTCGCTAAAGCCATACTCAGAATGTCTCAATAGATGTATAATCCTTCTACAGATTGATCATCTCTCTTTCTCTTTTCGCAATCAGATGTAAGAGCAGGGTACTCTGCCTTTGGTATCAAGGGCCTCGCTGCCACGTTTGGCATGCACCCCGTCATGGGTCAGATAGGCGATCGCCGCGACATGCATCCACAAGCGCTTAACCATGACGTCCATCCCGGTTTCATCCGCATGCAACACATCTGCCTGCTTGAGGTGCTCTTTGATTTGCTCTTCGACCGGCTGCAAGTTGGCCGCACAGCGGTGCACCAAAGCCCTGAGCGTGCCGACTGTCATGGCAGGTCCAATGAGATCCTGGATGGTTTCACACGCTCGTTCATACGGCAATAACTGCTGTTGGGTCAGATACACTCCCACCACAGCAAAAGCTGGGCCATACTGGACTGGCGCTGCGACGCCCTCGGGAAATGCTGCCCTGCTGATCTGTTGGCAGTATGGGTAATATTTCTTGCTGGGCCTGGTGCTCCACGACTACCACGCGCTTGGGCGGCAAATCGAGCACCTGACGATGTTCGCTGGAGAGCGTGGGGGCTTGACTCAGATCGTGCTTGCAGCAGGCACAGGTCTTGACCCGATGCACGATGATCTGGTTTGGCGAGCTCACCTGGTACAAGGTATTGCCTTCATGACCTGCCTGCGCTCCTGGCTTCTTGCCGCTTGGTTTGCGCAAGCTTTTGGTCTTGGGTTGCCGGACGAAGCGATCGGAGGAAGGCGGCAAATGGCTGTTGTGGCTGTCTTTTGCCAGACGACTCTCCAGCTGCTTGACCTGCGTGCTCAGGTCTTCCACCTGCCTTTTCAACGGCAGCAATTCGGCTACCAGAGCGCGAAGCATGGCATCTTCTTCCCAAAGAGTTGTGTTTTCTTCTCAAAGCAATTGGTCATCGTCTTGCATCATGCCTGTACTGTACTGCTTTCGTGCCAATTTGGCATGGATTTTAGGACACCTGAATAGTTACATTATCAGTATAAAAATGAAAACAAGCTAAGCGATAACACTTGAGTGAAGAAGTTTGGGGCTGTCGTAGCAGTTTGTTGTCGTGGTACTCCTCTTCTTGGTGGTGGATAATTCAGTCTGCTTTGCAAAGCCTTGACAGGAGGGGATGAGACGCCAGCGTCACGAGTTGCCTGCTCGTGGGGTGCCTCCGTGTGTCTTGCTCTCGTCCCATACTGCTGGAAAAACGAGAACATGCCATTGCAATCAGAACAACGAAGAAGATACCTATTTTCTACGTATTGTCTTTTCAGAGCATGTAATGGTATCTTATGCATACAATACTTTTCTAAGCTCATCAATCGGAAGATAGCCTGCTTGCTGACCACGATGTGGCGTGGACTCTGCCGTCATGAAGTGGGAAATCCATACAGGAGCTCTTTCGCCTGGTCTGGAAAAGCAAATCAAAGGCCGCATCTCATCAGCCGAAGATAGCTGCAGAAACTATCGCTTTGATCAGGGAGATGGCAGTGAAAAATCGACTCTGGGGCGCTGAGCGTATCGGGGGTGAATTCCTGAAACTGGATATTTACGTGAGTAAGCGGACCATCCAGAAGTACATACGACGCATTCGTACATCACAGCCGAGAGGACAGAGATGGGCGACCTTTCTGCACAATCACGCCGCAGATATCTGGGCCTATGACTTACTTCTTACAAGTGACAGATCTCTGCTTTCGGCCGCTCTTCGCATTCTTCATCATTGAACGGAAAGATCGCGACGGGTGATCTATGTCGGCGTGACACGGTCTCCCACCGATCCTTGGGTCGCCCAACAACTGCGAGAAGCCACGCCCTATGGGCAAACACCAAAGTATCTCGTGTGTGATAACGATCGCAAATTTGGGCCTTGTTTCGCTCGTGTGGCGACAACGAGCACGATTGAGATTCTCAACACCCCGTATCACGCTCCCCGAGCCAATGCGATCTGCGAACGCTTCTTGAGGAGTGTGCGACAAGCATGCGCTTCTCCACCTGGTGATCCTTCGCGAGAAGCAGCTCCAGCGGGTTCTCAATGGGTATATGGCCTACTTCAACCGGGCACGGCCGCATCAAGGGATCAGGCAACAGCTTCCAGAACCGCATGGTGGACCTCTTACACCAGATCAAGATGGGAGCAGTAGCACAATCATCTCCTGCTCGGTCCTGGGTGGATTACACCACGATTACCCGCAGAGTCGCGTGAAGTCTGGCAAACACGCTGAGAGAGGGGGAGACGATGTCCATATCAATGTACACCTGGTTTCGCCCGAATCATTCATTCTGTATGTGGGGAGCACGTGACGAGGAGACAGGAATGCTACTTCACTCGTGTAACACGAAAGTAGGTTGGCAAAATCGGGAGAGATATAGCGAGGACAGAGCAAGATACACCACGCACCTGCGGCCAACGACGATCAAGAGGATAAAGGTCTACGCAGCGAACAAGGGTATCAAGGATTATGAGGTCGCGCAGATGGCATTTGATCTGTTCTTCCTATCGCAAGAGCAGCAGGGGAGTTGAGTTGAGATAGAGGAAGGAGCTTCTATGAACAACTATCAAACGAAAACAACAGTTATTACTATCTCGGTAGGGCAACGGACTGAAAAATCCAAAGTTCCTCTTAGCGCACGTACGTCAGCAGCACATGCTGTTGCTGTTCAAATTGCAACACGTTGTCAGATGGATATTATAAGCTTTGTTCCTTATTCGTTAGCGAAGAATGAAGAAGAATGCTGTGCAACAGTGGTGTATGTCAATAACGGTCGCTCACTTGACGACATCCGTAGCATGATGAAGCCAGAGATATACAACAAACCACAGAGTTATTGGATGATCGTCGATATCTACGAATGGCAAGGTCTCCTTGATTGCAGTGTCTCAACAAGAGGGACCGGCGAGGATTGGGACTGATCGGCCACACAAAAAGGGGAGTGGAACATCGTGGGTTGATGTTCCACTCCCCCTTATTGTCAAGGAGGTAAAGTAACCGATGATGTGTGTGGACGCTGGTCACAAGAGCAGGGGAGTGATTGAGTTGAGCTAGATGCTTCCATATTGGACTTGCAGAACCACTATCGAGAAATATGTCTAGAACCAGATACCGAGTTACAGATGCATTGCCCCACCAAAAATCTTACCCAACGGTAGGAAAGGGATCAGCCGTTTGGTGCAGATCTGGTTAGCCGCGGTCCAGGCCAGGATCAACGCGCGCTGAACCTCTGGTCTTTAGTGGGAGTGACGTGAGCGCTGCATGCGCGGCTTCTGCTCCACCGTCTGATTGAAATGCTGAATTGCATATGTGCGGGCATAGCCGGTCACGGCGACGACCGCATCGAGCATGCGGCTCTTCTGGGCACGCGAAGCCGCTCGATACCGCGGCACCATCTGCCTGATCAACTCATGCCGGGCACGATATCTTCTAGTTGAGCCGTGCCTGTCCAACTTTGATCCTCCATGAAGAACATGGTGCGGGGATGACATTGCTGATGAGGCGACCAAAACAGGCTTGCCTCACCCAAAGATCTCACCGTTCTCACGAATGGGTGCCATCCGTTCGATCTTTGCTAAGGGAAACATATAAGGGATGGTAAGATCTTCCGACAAACCCACAAAGCCTGCGAGAGGGGATGCTTTGGGTAAGTTTTCTCGTGAAGCAACGCAGTCAAATTATCCACCATATCCGATGGCTGTACCAGTGAAGGATATAAGTAATATTAATATCTGACTAATGCTTATATTCTTCCCTCAAACCAGCAAGTAACTACTACCCCGAAACTTTCGTGTTTTCAGGCTTGTTTCTGCCAAATACTTTCGCTAAACTAATTTTGATGTCTCAAGAACAGCCTATTAAAATACAGAACGAACTTACGATTAGCTGTACTAAGGAGCTCTTTAAATGGATCATCTAAAATCACCTCTACATAATGATGTTCCTGCTGAAACACAAGAGCTCTCGTGGGGCCAAAGCTATCTGAAGCCACTTGTGCTCGAGTTGGATGAGGCAATGACATTCTGTGCCAATTCCGTCGTGGTCGGCAAGACCATCATTATGCCATATTGTCCACCGCGTGTCGGGCGCATTCTATGTAAGTGGGGCTACGAGATCTGTGTCTCTCCGGTCACTGAGTTTGTCAAGTCCGGTGGTGGTGTACGCTGCTTGACGCTGGCATTGGATGTTTCTTACCAGAACTCAGGTTAAGTACAGGAGAACAAATGTTCAGTCTTTTTGGGGCATGTTGCCAGCATGACCTGTCATCATCCTCAGAACGAATGTATGGTTGGCTGTACTGCTCAAGGTGACTCACCGTTCGCTCTTTTTTTTAGAGAAAATAGGATTTACTCCCCGCTTTGGGGCTATAAACGTAGTGAAAACGATGTTCATTCCTCACTTTGTCACAAAGGGTGTGGAGTCATTTTGTGCCACAGCAGGTGCACAATACTTCTGATTACTCGACAAATGTTCTAGAGCTGAGGAGAGAAACTTTGCTTACCAAAACATTGCCGATAGTGACACAAACGCACATGACGGTGCACGTAGAGCGCCTACCTCAATACTTCGAGCAGGCCTGTGATCGGCGTCCGGATGGCATTGCCGTCGTCTGCGGGTCATCACGGCTCACCTACTTGGAGCTTGATCGTCGCGCCAACCGTTTGGCACATCTTCTGCTGGAGCGCGGCGCGAAGGAAGGCGCCCCGGTTGGCATCTTACTGGAGCGCTCTCTCGACACCTACGTCGCACTGCTTGGGGTGCTCAAAGCCGGCGCCGCCTACGTCCCGCTCGATCCATCGTTTCCAGCTGATCGGTTGGCTTTCATCGCTCAGGACGCTGGACTGCACGAGATGGTGACGACCTCGGCGTTGCGCGAGCAAACGCGAGGGCTTGCCTGCTCCGTGCTCGAGCTTGACGAGGTGGCGGCACAGCTGACCGTCCAGTCCGAGACCCGTCCCCAGATCAGCGTCGATCCCTCGTCGCTGTGCTATGTCATCTACACCTCAGGCTCCACCGGCAAGCCCAAGGGGGTCGCTGTCTCACACGCCAACATCGTCAACTTCCTGCATGTGGCCACGCCGATCTACAAGGTGACGAGTGAGGACCGGGTCTATCAGGGCATGACCATCAGCTTCGACTTCCACATCGAGGAAATCTGGCCGGCGTGGGTCGCCGGAGCCACGCTGATCGCCGGTCCCACTGACTCCCGGCGCTTCGGTCAGGGACTGAGCGACTTCCTCATCGAGCACCAGGTCAACGTGTTCGGCTGTGTGCCGACGCTGCTGGCCACCATCGAGGCCGATGTGCCCTCCCTGCGCTGCTTGCTGAGTAGCGGCGAGGCCATGCCTGCCGACTTGGTGCGCCGCTGGTGGCGGCCGGGCCGCCGCATACTTAACTGTTACGGTCCTACCGAGACGACGGTCACGTCGACCTGCTGCGAGCTGCTGCCGGATCGGCCGGTCACCCTGGGCACTCCCCTGCCGACCTATCGCGTCTACATCCTGAACGAGCAGCTGCAACCCGTCGAAGAAGGGGGCAGCGGGGAGATCTGCATCGGCGGTCCTGGGGTCGCCATCGGCTACCTCAATCGCCCCGAGCTCACCGCCGAGCGCTTCGTGCCCAACCCGATCAAGAGCGATCAGGACGAGGCCCCTCGCATCTACCACACCGGCGATCTGGGCCGCTTCACCTCCTCAGGCGAGATCGAGTATCTGGGCCGCATCGACACCCAGGTCAAGATTTGCGGTTATCGCATCGAGCTGGGTGAGATCGAAGAAGTGTTCCGTGAGGATCAGGCTGTGAAGAATGCGGTCGTCACACCGCTGGAGCGCGGCGGGATCGTGCAGGACCTGGTCGCCTACCTGACGCTGCACGACCACGATGCAGAGTCCGACGATTCCGACCTGCGCCAGCGGCTCAATGCCTCCCTGCGGCGCCGGCTTCCCCCCTACATGGTCCCCTCCTTCATCGAGGTGCTCGACGCCTTTCCCTTGCTGGCGGCCGACAAGGTGAATCGTGCCGCCTTGCCCCCGCCTATATCGCGGCCGCTCGGACTGCGGTCCGCCCCGCACGTGCCTGCCGAGACGGCCCTGGAGGGCCAGCTGGCCGAAGCGTGGGGGCAGATCCTGGGCAGTGCAAACGTCTCCGTCGAGGATGACTTCTTCTGCGACCTGGGTGGCCATTCCCTCACCGCAGCCCGCCTCATCTCGCGGCTGCGCCGGCAACCCAAGCTGCAGGGGCTCGCCATGGGCGATCTGTACGCTCATCCCACGATCCGCAGTCTGGCCCGGTTCATCGAGGCTGATCTTGCAGCGCCGGCCGATGAGCAGCCCGTAGCCTCCGTGAGGCCGGCACCTCGACGGCACACGAACCTGCGCGTCCTCGGCTGTGGCCTCGCTCAGCTCGTTACGCTCTATGGCTGGATGTTCCTGCTGAGCCTTCCCGTGCTCGGGCTACTCTACATGGTGTTGCTCCTGCTGCGCTTTCCCGTGTCAGGGCTATCGACGGCCATCAGCACGCCGGTGCATCCCTCGAGCCTCGAGCTGCTCGCTATTGCAATCGTCTGGGTCGTCTGGTTCGGAGCAACCCTTTTTCTGCTGCCCGTAGTTGGCGGCCGTGTGCTCATGCGCGGCCTGCGTCCAGGGTGGTACCCACTGTGGGGCGCCACCTATCTGCGCTTCTGGTTCTATGGCAAAATCCTCGCCCTTTCGCCACTGGGTCTGCTGGCCGGCTCGCCCCTGCTACCGCCGTACCTGCGCCTGCTGGGAGCCAGGGTCGGCCGTGGCTGTCAGCTCTCCTCCGCCTTGGTCGGCCTGCCGATGCTCGTCGACATCGGAGAAGGTGTGAGCATTGGCCACGGGGCCCGAGTGCAGCCCTTCTTCGTGGAAGGCGGCTGGCTGCGCCTGGCTCCCATTCGGCTCGGCTCTGGCAGCTTCATGGGCACCAACAGCCTCGTGTTAGCTGGAGCCCAGATCGGCAGCCGGGCCTCAGTGGGAGAGCAGTCCCTGGTGCCTGCCGACCACATCATCCCGGCGAATGAGCACTGGGCTGGCTCGCCGATCAAGCGCCTGCAGACGACCCCCTCCTTGCTGGAGGCCATGGCCGCCAGAGCCGACGATCGCCGCTGGCCCGTCTCGGTGCTGGCCGGCTTTATCGCCGGGGCGCTACTGCTCATGCTGCTGCCCTGGCTGATGCTGGCTCCCAGTGCAGTACTCGTGGGCGTGGTCACAGTGCGCGCCGGTCTTGCCTGGGGGATGGCCAGCACCGCACTGGCCGGCCCGCTTTTCGTGCTGGTCACCTGCGCCCTGGTGCTCATCGTCAAGCGGGCCGTAGTACCGGTCGCGCACGCCGGTATCCACCCCGCGCGCAGTGGCTTTGGGCTGTGCAAGTGGCTCAGTGACCATTTGATGGCCATAAGCCTGGTCGTGACCCATACGCTCTACGCTACCCTCTACCTCGTGCCATTCCTGCGCCTGCTCGGCGCGCGCACCGGTCGCTGGTCCGAGGTGGCGGCCGTCAACTTCATCGATCCCGACATGCTTATTGTCGGGGAGCAGAGCTTCGTGGCCGAGAATACGGTGAATGCGCCGCCGGTGTACCACCGCGGCTGCATCGCCCTGGCCCCGATGCAGGTGGGACGGCGCAGCTTCGTGGGCAACGGGGCGCTTGTAGCCGGCTCCGGCCAGATGGGCGACAACAGCCTGCTCGGTGTACAGTCTGTGTCGCCTGCGCGGCCGATTGATCCCGAGACAACGTGGCTGGGATCGCCGGCGATCTTCCTGCCGCGCCGGCAGGCCAGCCCGCGTTTCCCGGAGGAGCTGACCTACAGCCCGCGTGCCAGCCTCATCGCCTGGCGTCTGGCTTTCGAGTTCTTCCGCGTGACCCTGCCGGCGACCATCCTGGGGCTGGCTATTCTTGTCGACATCTATGTCATGATCAAGCTGGCCACAGTGCTTTCGCCGCTGGCGCTGCTCGCTCTCACGCCAGCGCTGTTCTTCGGACTGGGTCTGGTCTGCACGCTGGTGGTCGTGCTGCTCAAGTGGCTGATCATCGGCCGCTACCGTCCGCGCGCGGAGCCGCTCTGGAGCGTGTGGGTGCGGCGCACTGAGCTTATAACCGGCCTGTACGAGTCCGTGGCGGTGATTACGCTGGTGAACGCCCTCACGGGCACCCCCTGGATTGCCCCGGTCCTGCGGCTCTTGGGCGCGCGGATCGGTCGGCGTGTCTGGCTCGGCACCACGTGGCTGACCGAGTTCGACCTGGTGGAGGTGGGCGACGATGCGGCAGTCGCAGAGGCCACGTCCTTGCAGACTCACCTCTTCGAGGATCGAGTGATGAAGATGTCCAAGGTCAAGGTCGGGGTGGCCAGTTCGATCGGTCCACGCTCTATCGTCTTGTACGACGCCGAGGTCGGCTCTGGCGCAACCCTCGACGCGCTGTCGTTAGTGATGAAGGGGGAGAGCCTGCCGCCGGAAAGCCGCTGGCGGGGTATTCCGGCCCGCCCCATCATCTGAGAAGGAGGCGGGGTGTTGAGGCATGCCTCGTTGCTGTCGCCCGCGCATTTACAGGCCGTATGTCATTCCTACCGCTGTCAACACGAGACAGGGAGGCTACCTGCTTTCACTGACAATTAGAAAAGATGCCTGAGCATATCAAGGAGGGAAGTATGTTGAATTTGAACTACCAAGTTTTCGAAGGTAAGTATGCTACTGTTCAGCAGAGAGCTGTAAACGGACTTAGCTTTGAGCAGTTAAAGTTCTCGATTATGCATGGAAACGGCAATGTTCACATCATGGTAGATGAGGCACTTAGTGGTCTTTCTGCAAAAGATATAAATGGAACTTTCGCAAAAGAAATATGTGAAAGTTTTCATTCGATCAGGATAGAAGGAATAACCTTCGTAAAAAGGATGGACGGCAAAGTAAAGATGACGTACTTTGAAAGGGATGGTTTGCACGAACCATTGTGTGGAAATGCTTTGCGGTGTTCAGCTTTGTATTCCTATGACCAGAGATATATCTCAAGCGAGGACTTCATTATAACCGATGATGGTGAGAAATGGGTATCAATTGCCCATGATGGTGTACATGTAGCATTGGGGGTTGGGCGAGCATTTCAAAAAATTGCTGAAGATCGATATTTTGTCTTCAGTGGCTTGCCGCATGTAGTCGTTCTTGTAGATGAACTGGAAGGCATAGATGTAAAAAAGGTGGGATCAGTACTAAGGTACGATAAGCAACTATGTGAACGTGTCAATCATCCAGAGGGAGTACACGTAGATTTCTTGCAAGAAGGCCGGGATTATATCAGTATTCGCACCTATGAAGTTGGTGTAGAAGACGAAACCTTATCTTGTGGAACAGGAGTGGCAGGTTCAGCTTTTATTGCCAACAGAGTAAAGCTTTTTCCTTTTCCAATCCGCGTTAAGACCAACTGCGGGGAGATGCTTGTTGACGAAAACGAGCATGGGTTAATAATCAGTGGCGCACTCGAATACTTATTCAGTAATGTCAAGACAGAAATTTACAATCCCTCAGGTGGGCGATTGCACTCACTGCTCAAATAAGGCCCTGCAAGCAGAAGAACGCAGAGTCCGACTCGAAGCAAAAAAAGCTCAGAAGGAAGCAGATATGAAAACATTTCGCTCACAGGAGTTGTTTGAACAGGAGCAAGCTCACATTCCAGCAGGAACGAGCAATCCGGCACGAACCTTTCGGCAGGTGGGAGGGAAGTCGCCAATCTTTATGCGGCAGGGAAGGGGTGCCTACCTCCATGACGTCGATGGCAATGCCTACCTTGATTACGTCTTAGGATGGGGGCCGTTGCTCCTTGGGCACGCTCATGCCGAAGTGGTCGCTTCATTACAGACTCAGATTGAAAGAGGCACGACCTTTGGCACGCCGACGGAACTCGAATTGGGGTTGGCGCAGATGATCAAGCAGGCTTTCCCAAGCATCGACATGCTCAGGTTCGTCAATAGCGGAACTGAAGCGACCATGGCAGCGGTGGAGTTGGCAAGGGTGCACACCAGGCGAGAGCGAATTATCAAATTTAAGGGCTGCTACCATGGCTGGTATGGACCGCTTCTAACGGGCAGCCCTTACCGTCCTATAGAAAACAGTACCGGTCAAGTTCTTGTAGCTGAGTACAACGATCTCGAATTTGTTGATGAGCTGCTGCGCAGCTACAAGGGAGAGATTGCTGGAGTCATTGTAGAGCCTGTCGCAGGAAACATGGGAGTTGTATCCCCAGCAGATGGCTTTCTAAAAGGACTGCGCGATCTATGCGATGCGCATGAGAGTCTGTTAATCTTCGACGAGGTTATGACCGGCTTTCGTGTCGCATATGGCGGAGCGCAAGAACGGTTTCGGGTGACGCCTGATATTACCTGTTTGGGCAAGATCATTGGCGGAGGGCTCCCAATTGGAGCTTATGGGGGACGAGAAGAAATTATGGAATCGGTAGCGCCGTCGGGTTCGATGTATCAGGGGGGGACATACTCTGGAAATCCCCTTTCGGCAGCTGCGGGAATAGCAACACTCCAGCTGCTTGAAAAGCCTGGCATGTATGAGCAACTGGAGCAGAGAACGAAAGCTCTATGCACGAGCATTAAAGCTCATGCCGACGAATTAGATGTGCCTTTATGTATCAATCAAGTCGGAGCAATGTTTTGCCTGTTCTTCCAAGATGGTCCTGTTACGAACCTTGGTATAGCGCAACTTTCAGATACAAAGGCATTTGCCAGGTTTTTCTGGGAGATGCTGGAAAGAGGTGTCTATCTCCCACCTTCTCAGTTTGAAGCCGCTCACCTGTCAGTCGCGCACACATCAGATGACATTGAACGAACAAGCCAGGCAGCTCGAGAGGCATTACGTGTCCTGGCTGATTTACGCTCCTGAGAGCAGGGATATGGAGAAGCAAGGTCCAGAAATTGATCAGAAAGATGCCGAGTTCAAGAGAGGTATAGAATGATGGATAGACTGCGTCTGGCAATAATTGGTTTTGGCAATGTAGGTCAAGGTTTTGTCCAGATTCTGAACGATCGGGGCGAAGCTTTGGCACAGCAATTTGGAATACGTTTTCCGATTGTTGCCGTCTGTGATACGATCAAGGGAAGTGTGTATGATCCGGATGGGCTGCTTCCTGCTACACTTCTTGACGCCATTCATCGTGATGGTACCTTGGATTCTGTTTCTGCGTCCATACGGGGTTGGGATACTCTCCGTACCATAGAAGAGAGCAACGCTGATGTCGTTATCGAAGTGAGTCCCACCAATCTTGAAACTGGTGAACCTGCAGCGACCTACCTCCGTTCTGCATTGAAACGAGGCAGGCACATCATCACTACTAATAAAGGTCCAATTGCCTTACACTATCGCGAGCTGAAAACGTTAGCCCAGGCCCACAACCTTGAGGTCGGTATAGAGGGTACTGTCATGAGTGGCACGCCAGTACTACGCCTTGCTCAGCATCTGGTGAAAACGGACAATATTCAACGCGTACAAGGTATTGTGAATGGTACAACGAATTATATCCTGACCCAGATGGAAGAGGGTATGAGTTATGCAGATGCATTGCGAGAGGCACAAAAGCATGGCTACGCCGAGGCTGATCCCACAGGTGATATAGAAGGCTATGACGCGGCTGCAAAAATGGTGATCCTTGCAAATCTACTGATGGGCGGGTCATTCTCTTTATCGGATGTGATGCGTACAGGTATTACTCACATTACTTCGCGAGACATTGACTCTGCACGGGCTAAGGGCCTCGTCTGGAAACTGGTAGGTACTATTGAAAAGAACGAGGGAAGAGCCACTATTAGCGTGTGGCCAAGACTCTTGCCTCTTACACATCCCCTCGCCTCTATTAGAGACACAACCAATGCCCTTACTTTTACAACGCATCTGCGGGGAGACGTGACAATCATTGGACCTGGAGCAGGGCGTCTAGAAACAGGAGCAGCACTCATCGCCGACTTACTCACAATTTATCGACTTATCTCACAGCGTGGTCATTCAGCATTTTTAAGCATTTACTGACAAATATAGATAAAGCAACAGAAATTACTGTGAAAATTATCAAATGGCTTGAAAAGCTATATAGTTAAATCAGAGTTGAACCAACAATTGAACAGTGGTGATTGTATGAAAAGCAACGTTAGTGTCTTGAAATTTGGTGGAACATCCGTCGGTAGTGGCGAACGCATTCGTCATGTCGCAACCATTATCGCAGCCACGTTGAACGACCTCGAAGAGTCCTTTCCCGTTGTCGTCGTCTCAGCGATGGCAGGAGTAACCGACCAACTGCTGAGAATTGCACGCTACACTTGTTCGGGTGAGCATGACACATGCGACCATGAACTGAAGGCGTTGCAACAGCAACACATTGAAGCCATAGAGAAAGCCATCTCTAGCTGTAAGGATCGAGCCACCCTGCAACAGCATCTTGAAATCGCACTGGCAGGGCTTGCAAAGGATGTCAGCGCATTACGTTGGGCAGCCGAACATGGGCAAGAGGTTTCCCTACCGACGGCTGCTGTTACAGCATGGGGTGAGCGCCTGGCTGTGCTACTTGTCGCGGCGGCAGCGGGTGATGTTGGTATTCAGGCTGAACCAGTGCGCCAGGAGGTCATCATTACTCGTCATCCGTACTCTGATACTGCACAACCATTCGGTGTCGTTGTTGGCGCTGATCCTCTCACGGAGGAGACACGAGTGAACGCGCATGAGCTCATCTCTCCGCTGGTCGAGCGGGGCATTGTGCCTGTTGCCGCTGGCTTCATCGGGCGTACCATCACTGGTCATGTTACCACCCTTGGGCGCAACGGTTCTGACTACTCGGCAACCATCATTGGCGCTGCTCTGGATTGTAACGACGTCACGATCTATACCGACGTGGATGGTGTCCTGACCGCTGATCCACGCCTTGTTGCCAACACACGTTTATTGCCGCATCTTTCTTATGCAGAAGCTGCGCGTCTCTCCTGGTTCGGAGCCAAAGTATTGCATCCACGTACCCTCATTCCGCTTGCCCCTCGCAATATCCCTGTGCGTGTGCGCAACACCTTCCGTCCTCATATACGCGGTACCGTTGTAGGTCCAGATGACCAGTTACAGGGTGGCGCACGAGCCATCACCATTCGCCGGCACCTAGCACTAGTGATAGTAGAGAACGGCGATCTGTTCAGGGCACCTGAAAACACTGGGCAGGTCTTTGTTCTGGCTGCTCGTGCTGGGGCAGCACCGGTTGCTATCTGTTCATCGTCGGGCCACGATCTCTCATTTGTCGTTGAGGAACAGGCAGCAGATTCGGTCGTATCGCTCTTACAGCACGACCTGGAACGCTGGTGGGTCCGGTGTCGACGTGACGTAGCGGTATGTGCTTGTATCGGTTCTGGCTTTACTGTGGATCCAATGAGTCCTGCCCGGGCTAGTACTGCCCTTGTACATGAACATATTCCCGTCATTACCCAAGGTGTTTCGGAACAGGGCATCACATTAGTGGTGGAAGATCGGGACAGTGAGAGCGCTCTCCGCTGTCTGCATCGCGACCTGATCGCGCCCGTGATTCCACTTATGCGTCACCCCTATCCCACACAAGAGAAGAGACGAGGTGCACTATGACATCGCAACGAATTCCCGTCGCCGTTCTCGGTGCAACCGGCATGGTCGGCCAGCGCTTCATAGCACTGCTACAAGGACATCCCTGGTTCGAACTTGTCGCAGTCGCTGCATCACGACAGCATGGCGGTCGGCCTTATGCTGAGGCAACACGCTGGCGGCTTCCTGGTAGCGATATGCCTTCCCCTGTTGGAAACTTGCCGGTAGTTGCCTGCCGACCGGAGGCACTGCCCGCTGTGAAGATCGTGTTTTCCGCTCTACCGGGCGAGGTCGCAGGCGAGATTGAGACGGCCTTTGCCCAAGCGGGGATAGCTGTCTTTAGCAATGCCAAAAACTACCGCATGGCTCCCGACGTGCCACTGCTCATACCAGAAGTGAACGCTGACCACGTCGCGGCAATTGTACAACAGCGCCGGCAGCGGAGATGGTCCGGTTGCATCGTCACTAACGCCAATTGCTCTGCCACGCCCCTGGTGATGGCCCTCAAACCAGTGCAAGAGCAATTCGGTTTGCGCAAGGTCATCGTGACCACCTTACAAGCCATTTCGGGTGCTGGTTATCCAGGTGTGTCCTCTTATGACATCCTCGATAACGTCATTCCATACATTGGTGACGAAGAGGAGAAAGTAGAGAGCGAGACGCTCAAAATGCTGGGAAGCTGGGAAGAAGGTAGTGGCTTTCTCAATACCCCAATGGTCATAAGCGCACATTGTAACCGTGTTGCCAGCCGTGAGGGACATCTGGAATGCGCCAGTATCGAATTGGCACACGAGGCACGCCCTGAAGAGATGATCACTGCCTGGGAGAACTACACGTCCGAAGCGCAACAACGCAAGCTGCCAAGTGCTCCTGATCGTCCCTTGCTTTATCGTGCTGAGATTGATCGCCCACAGCCGCTCCGTGATCGTGATGCTGGCAACGGGATGACGGTGACAGTGGGAAGATTGAGGCCCTGTCCCATTTTGAGTTATAAGTTTGTATTGCTTGGGCATAATACCATTCGCGGCGCAGCTGGTGGGTCGATCTTAAATGCAGAACTGTGTGTAAGTAAAGGGCTCGTCTAACATGAGTCACTTCAGCTGGATGAGCAGTAGTGTGACAACCGAAAACGGTAATTAGGACCTGCACAGGGCGGTAGCTAACTTGCCATCCCCACGCAATCCTTCGTAGCGAAGCAGTTCAGCGGAGCCACAGGCAAACTGATCAAAGATTAACTAGTAAAGAAGGAGCCTCAGAATGGTCATAAAAGAGTGTGTACCTAATGAACGGTTGAGGCATGCACGCAGCCTGCAGGGATGGTCCCAAGCCAGATTGGCTGAAGAGGTCGGCACGAGCTTCGAGATAGTGAGTCGCTGGGAGCGCGGCGTCACCATGCCCAGTTCCTACTTCCGTGCGCGCTTATGTGCAGCCCTGGGGACGACGGCTGAGGAACTGGGATTGGTTCAGGGTTCCGAGGAACTGTTTGTCCCTTTCGTGTTTCTTGCTTGCTCCCATGCTGATACTGAGAAAGCTATTGTCATCCAGCTCAAGACTGTCTTGCAAGAGCGGAAGCTGCCGCTCCATAGTAGTCGTCAAATCAGGAGGCCAGGCGTAGAGCACCCGAGCAAGGTGCTTCGCGAGGCGATGCGGGCTGCCCAGATAATCCTGCTGATTGTCTCGCCTCATGCCCGCTCCTCCCGTCACGTCCGCGAGGCGCTGGAGTTGGCCAGAATGTATCGGCGCCCGGTGCTTGCTATCTGGATCGAGGGAGAACACTGGCAGGAGTGCCTGCCCCCGGGCGCACATGAACTGTCGGTCAGTATTGATGCTCGTACGAGAAATGATCCCAGTCTCTTCGCAGAGATCGCCACCCTGCTCCAACACGAGTGGCTTGACCCCAGCACGACCACATCGTCTGCCCCTGCAGAAGCAAAGGAACGACTCCTCGCCAGCGAACCACGCAACCCGTATAAAGGACTCCAGGCGTTCCACCAAGCAGATCAACACGATTTCTTTGGACGTGATGGCCTCATTGACGAACTGACCAGTGCCTTAGCAGGTGCGCTGCAGGCAGAGCAAGCAGGCCAGCAGCGTGCACGACTGTTGGCCATCATCGGACCGAGTGGCTCAGGCAAGTCGAGTGTTCTGATGGCAGGTCTGCTGTCCCGTCTTCAGCAGGGGGGGCTGCCTGCGAGTGAAGAGTGGATCTACCTCAGCCCCATAGTTCCTGGGATGCATCCCCTCGAGTCCCTTGCCCTTGCCTTTGCCGAGCGGCTGCCGGAGAGGAATCTGCTCACGCTGCGCCACGACCTGGAAGGTGACTCGGCACGCGGGTTACACCAGCTGGCCGCAGCTTTGAGGCCGCATCAAGCAACGAGAGTGCTGCTCGTTGTCGACCAATTCGAGGAACTGTTCACGCAAACGAGCACTCCGGAGGAGCGGCAGCAGTTTATTGATCTGTTGGTTTGCGCGCTCACGGAACCACGCGGTCCAGTCATGGTCGTCCTGACCTTGCGTGCTGACTTCTACGACCGCGTGCTCTCCTGCTCAGCTTTAGGTCCGCTGATTGAGCAGCAGCATTGTGCCGTGCATCCCATGGACATACAAGAGCTACGCATGGTGATCGAGCGACCAGCTCGTCTTCCCGAGGTGCACCTGACGTTCGAGGGCGATCTGGTGGGAGATTTGCTTTTCGAGATGCATGGGCAGGAGGGAGCTTTGCCGCTCTTGCAATTCACGCTCGATCAGCTCTTTCAGCGGCGTTGTGGGCATCAACTCACGTATGCGGCCTATTCTGAGGTGGGTGGGGTCAAAGGAGCGCTAGCCAGGCATGCAGAGTGCACCTACGCGTCCTTACCTTCTGAAAAGCATCAGCGGTTGGCACGGACCCTGTTCTTGCGCTTGATCAAGCCAGGAGCCACGGAGCAAGATGCCACACGACGTCGGGCGGCCCGCTCCGAACTGTTCCTGCCCGATCCCGAGGAAACGCTCATCCTCGAGGAGGTCACCGAGGCCTTTATTCAGGCGCATCTGTTGACGAGCAATACGCTGGCTGGAACAGCGGTGCTGGAAGTCAGCCATGAGGCATTGATCCGGGAATGGCCACGCCTGGCTACCTGGCTGCAAGGAGCACGTGAGGATATGCGCCTGCAGCAGACGATCAGTCAGGATGCGCGCGGCTGGCAAGAGCGTAACAAGCCAAAAGACCGACTGTATCGTGGTTCTCAACTGATGGAAGCAAAAGGGTGGGCCAGGCGCAACAGCCCAAGCAGGAACGAACTGGCATTTCTGTGCGCGAGTACGGCAGCCCGTATCCGCTATGGCATTAGCGCACTCATCATCATGCTGTTGTTACTTTCAATGGCCGGGCTGACAGTCTGGCTCCGTCTGCATATGCCACCTGATCCCAGACGGGTGACCACCTTAGCGAACGATGGGCCAGGATCACTGCGCTGGGCGATTGAGAACGCCCCTGCGGGAAGCACGATTACGTTTGATCCCAGCTTACAGGGGACGCTTCTGTTAACGAGCGATGATCTGCATATTTCCAAGCTGCTCCACATTCGTGGTCCAGGAGCTGGACGCTTGAGCATTAGTGGGGGGGAAAATAAATTTGGCCTCGATGTGCTCCCTGCTGGCTCTGCCTCTACCGTGTCTGACTTGACGCTGAAGATGAGCAACATCTCCAATGATGGGAGGTTCACGCTGATCAACAGCATCGTGAGGGGCAATGAGGCGGAAAATACCCGGGCGGGTCAAGGTCGCGCCATCTACAATGATGGGATGCTCACCCTCATCAGCAGCACCGTCGCGGGTGCGGCCTCCCATAGTGGCGGGGGCATCTACAATGATGGGATGCTCACCCTCATTAGCAGCACCGTCGCGGGCAATGCGGCCTCCCATAATGGCGGGGGCATCTACAATGATGGGATGCTCACCCTCAGCAATAGCACCGTTGCGGACAATGCGGCCTCCCATAGTGGCGGAGGCATCTACAATGCTGGGACGCTCACCCTCAATAGCAGCACCGTTGCGGACAATGCGGCCTCCCAGAGTGGCGGAGGCATCTACAATAATGGGACGCTCACCCTCAGCAACAGCACCATTTCGACCAACACAGCAGCGCTTACCGGTGGTGGGATCGCGAATAGTGGGAGTACCGCCCAAACAGCGATAACCTTTTGCACCATTTACGACAATAGCGCCTCCCAGAGTGGAGGGGGCATCTGGAACGATACCAACGACGGGGGCCGTCAGCTCGTGATGAGAAACAGCCTTGTTGCTGGCAACAGGGCTGCCCAGAGCCTGGACATTGTGGGTGAGCTCACCTCGCAGGGCTATAATCTCATCCAGAACACGGCGGGCACGAAGTTCGCACCCAACCAGCTGCATGGTACGGATCTCTTGCAGGTGGCACCCACTGCCCTGAGGATTGATCCTGTGCTGCAGGGCAACAATGGACCAACCCAAACCCATGCCTTGCTCCCAGGAAGCCTGGCCATCCATCGCATCCCACCCAACGCCTGTCATATCAAGGGGATCTCCACTGACCAACGAGGTATGAAGCGACCAGAAGAAGCGGCGTGCGACATCGGGGCCTACGAGATGCTCAGTTAACCAGCCTGGTCGGTTGCTGGCCGTTGTCTCAGCGGTGCTCGTGATCTGGTTTGACAAAAGAGGCAAGTCGCGGAGAGGCGATGGCTGCTGAGCATTGAGGATTTAACCCCGGCACTGCTGGCGGAGGGGTGAGCTACTACACACTGGTAGCTCGCCCGTCTCATCTCACCGACCCCTTGATCGCTCTGAGCCGGGTTCGCTATCCCAGAAATCATGTCAGACCACAACCACCGCGATCAGTAGATTGTGTGTATGAGCTCGAGATATCTATCGTGTAAATCACGGCTGTTAAGTGACAGCCGTGATTTACAGGGTCACTACCCGTTTTTGCCTTCACCACTTTTTCATGAGGGCAAGGCATGCGAGATAGACGATTCCTTGATTGCTCACTGCACCACCTGCTGGCGATGGATGAGATAGGCCGCTTCGGTGCGGTTCTGAACGCCAAGCTTACTCAGAATACTCCGGACGTGCTTTTGGACGGTCCTCTCAGAAATATGTAGCCCCGCAGCAATCTCGCGGTCACGATTTCCCTGGCTGATTAACTGGAGGATTTCGCGTTCCCGTAGCGTTAACTGTGCCAGCCCTTTAGAGGCTGCCGCGAACAATGATGGACGACGGCCCGAGCCATTCTCGGATTCCCAGAGCAGCAGCGTAGCCGCACGTAAGCGCTGCATCAGGCGCGTCAGCAGTTCTGGACGGAGCACGAATTCACCGCGGCAGAGCTGGTGGATAATGGTCATGATTTCAGCCAGATCCACATCTTGTTGAGAGCGATAGCCCTGGGCGCCCGCCATGATGGTGTCGAAGGCTTCCTGCTCGTCCTCGACATCAGCCAACGCCATGATGCGGGCAGCGGGAACGAGCCTCCTCATGCGACTGATCTCTGCTATGCTCTCGCTGCGCGCCATGTGGAGATCCAGCCAGATGATATCGGGGTGCGCTCTGGTTATCTGAGCTTCAGCCTCCGTGTAATCCTGTGCCATGAGGACGCACTCGACCTCTGACTCGGAATTCAATACCTGGCTGATGGCTGAGCGAACCAGAGCATGCTCATCCACGATCAATACTGTGATGGGTCTTAGCAAAGATGCAGTAGTCATTTCTGAAAAACAACTACATCTTTGACATGAGAACCCATCAGGTATATTAGAAAAAGTTCAAGAATATGCCCCGATGTTGTAAAGTTTTTGTTAAACACTCTCTGTACCTTCCTGCAGTAGCAACGAGAAAGATTTAAGCAACTTTCAGATGAGAGCTATGACCAGCCACGCATTGAGCTCAAATTTTGCAAAGCTCAGTGACTCATATCTATGTATCATTGCGGTTTTATCTCCTCTTTCTCCTCAATGCTGCTGACGCGAGCAGCTTTTGCCTCATTGTACTCGTACTCTATGAAAGCCCAAACGACATGCTTACACAAGTAAGTACGTCAAAGGGTAACACAACCCTTCATTCTGGCAGCGCCTCGCGGACGTGAGGGGAGGAGCGTGCTTGAGGCGAGACCATTAGCAGGATCATCTGGGCGGCACGCATCGCCTCACGGAGCGCCTTGCGCGGCTGTTCCACCGCTGGCCTGCTGATTTGACGGCTGCTATAGAGAGCCATCCTTCGCTCCTGGAAGATAGTCTTGAGCCGGGTTACGCTGGCTGTTTCAGTCTCGGCATTGGGAGCAGACAGGAAACACGAAGGGCGAGGCGAGGGAGACAGGCAGTTCCCCGGGACGCTGAACCAATCACAGCTCCTCAGCCGTCGTATCAAGGGCTGTACATAAGCGCGCGCGGAAGTATGAACCGGGCATGGTGATGCCGCGCTCCCAGCGACTCACCATCTCGAAGCTGGTGCCGACCGCTTGAGCCAGCTGGGCCTGGGACCAGCTCTGACGGCTGCATGCCCCTCTCAACCGTTCATTGGGCACGTACTCTTCCATGGTCATTATGGAATCTCCTTCTTTCTAGTACGCGGAGGCGTAAAACCTCCTGTAGTTTAAGCGGTCAAAGCCTTGCCCTCACTAAGGGAAGTATTCCAAATGTGTTACTCAAACTGCCACTCGCTCGTGCAATCAATGCGTACTTGCCCTCCTTCGATCAGACTTAGCAGGCGACAATACCATGCGTCCTGCTCAAGTTCGTTTTCTGACGTCTTTGCCAACTCCTCGCTGGCGAAATGTGCAATAACGATGAACTCGCGGGGGGCCTCAACTTTTCTGAGGAGTTCCCACGAAAGATAGTCCCTGGCTCTCAAACCATGATTGCGCTGCCAGTCCTCATGTAAAGCAATGATGGCATCCTCCTCGCCGACTTTAGCCCGATAGGTGTTCACAGTCACATACATATGCGCTATCCTCTCTAACCAGCCAGAAATTCTAGCTCGTGCGTGCAAGTATAGAGGACAATCGAGCGTGCAGGATTCTTACTTGATGACAGAAGTATACGTTCCAACGACGATTCTCGCATCGGAGAAACTTCTCATCGTTGATAAGAGCAGGAGCATCACCCAGCGATGGGAAGAAATACCTATTGTGATGGCAGGACTTTCATGCAATGGGACATCGACTCTCAGGGCAATCGCATCTTAAAAGGGGGTGATAGAATAAGCGGCAAAAATACAGCAGGGAAAAAGGCCTTACATCCCGTAAGTGCCTGGGCCGCTGACCATCTACTGGTGCTGGAGCAGGTCGCGGTGGAAGAAAAGTCCCATGAAATCACGGCGCTTCCTCTCTTGCTGAGGCAACACGCTCTGGCTGGATGCATCGTCACTCTCGATGCGATGGGATCGTTGCGCCCTTCATGTACTTGCTACCAAGGTGTTTTAGCCAAGACCAGGCCTCCTTCTTTCAGCACTCCGTTTTCGTGCCAGGTAATGTAACCCCTACATAAAGGTCTTGGTATATCCGTTCGCTAAAACAGGAAAGCTAGGCCAGCCCATGTCGGATAGCAAAGGCGGTCGCCGCGGCCCGGTTTTCACTGTCCGTCTTGATGAAAATATGGCTGAGGTGATTGGCGACCGTTTTCTCGCTGAGCCCCAGATCCTCGGCAATCTGGCGATTGTTCTTGCCCTGGGTCACCAGGTTCAGGACACTGGCTTCACTCCTGGTCAATCCGGCTGGCAGGGAAGGTAGAGCTGTACCCAAAGGCTGACGCGAGAGCGGGCGTAACTGTTTACGTATACGTCTACCCGTCTTAGCAAGATTCAATTGCTCAAAGAGGACCAGTGCCTGTTTGAGAAGATCTCTAGCTTGAGAGGCGCTTCCCACGTCACCGCGAGCCACCTCGCAGCTCGCCTGTGCGGCAAGTGTTCGCGCCAACTCCGGACAAAGATCCTCACGTCTTGCCGTCGCTTCTGCCGCCGCAAGGTGCCAACTGGCCTTCTCCCCATCGCCACAGATGGAGGCCAGCTCTCCCAGCACACGGTCGACCAGGAACCAGTGATACTGACCAGCCGCGGCCAGGAGTCTTGGATAGAACTTCGCGGCCCGCTCCCGATCGCCCAGGGCTACGGCTATGAGCCCCAGGCAGGTCATGCTTGATATGGCCGGCAGTGAATTTACGGGTAGTTCAGAGATATACTCCTCTAATTCGGCCAAAGTAGCATATGCTTCTGCGCGTTTCCCTAAAGCCACCTGGGTCAATCCCAGCAGGCCAGCAGGACGGAACAGCAGCCCCGCCAGGTTTCTGCTCTGCTTCTCCAACGCAGCTTGAAGCTCGCGCTCAGCCGCCAGGTAATCTTCCCGTTGGTAAGACAGGAAGCCCCGGCACTGGTGCAGGAAAGCCGAGTTGGGAGGTCTTGACAGGAAATCTACGGTAGATCGTGCCTGCTCGATCGCCTGCTCTGCTGCGGCCCACTCTCCCTGACACGCGAACAACAGCGCGGGCCAGGAGTACGTGTTCCGCAAATGGTTGGATGGCCGGCTGCGCTCGATGAACTTTAGTTTATGTAAACTTATAGTCTGGGAGCATTTAATCTCAGCTCTCCAGTAGTATGTTACTGCCAGGTACAGGCAGCCCTCCGCAGCCTCAGCCGGGTCGTCAGCCTCTTCTGCCAGCGCCAGGGCTCGCTCCAGTAACTGTGAGTCAGCTACGATGTCCCTGGCACAAATAAAGATTTTCCCGGCAACCGACGTCCAGGTTGCTTTAGCTTCAAGGCAGCGATCTCCCAGACTGCGGGCTCTCTCCAGCGCTCGTTGAGCATACGCGTTTCCTTGCTCATGTTGATCCATGAAGAACGTGAGCAAGATGGAAAGATCAACCGGGACCAGCACACCTTCTGCGCCTATCTGATTTCCCCCCGGCGCCAGTGCTCGTTCAAGCGCTTCCTGTGCTGCCTGCAGGGCATTTAGCCGCCAGTGTGCCAGCCCCAGGCCATGGGCCGCGCGCGCAGCCGCTTCCAGCTCACCTGATCGCTGGAAGCATGCGAATGCCTCTTCATATGCAATCACGGCCTCACTGTTCATACCTAACAGGCGCGAGGTTACGCCCAACCCCAGCAGAAGTCCGCCGCGCCTGTCATCATCGGCATCCATAAGTTCGAGCGCCGTGTGATAGTGCGCCCTGGCCTCAGCGAAGGCAGAGGAGCGCAGCGCCTGTTCCGCGGCGAGCTGGGAGTACGTTGCTCCTCGTGCCCGGTCGCCACTGCGTGTGAAATGATAGGCGAGTTCGGCCAGCTGCTGGGAACTCTTCGGGCCCGCCTGGTCGTAGCGAAGCTCCAGGATGGAGCCAATGCTTTCATGCAGGCGCTGGCGCCGGTAGGTACTGACCTCAGCATACAGGCATTCACGGATTTTGTCGTGACTGAAGGTGAGCGTCTCCTGCTGGTCGGCGCGCACGAGCCCGGCACGGCTGGCTTCACGCAGATCCTCTTCGATCGTCTCGGCGTCCAGGCCTTCCACCGCGGCGAGCAAGGCGATGTCAAATGTCCGGCCAATATTTGCGGCGATGCGTAGATGATCGATGGTGTTGGATGAGAGCCGTGCAAAGCGCTGGCGCAATATCCCAACGATGCTGGCTGGAAGTGTCTGCAGCAGTGGTGATGCAACTGCCACCCACTGGTTATTTTCCTGCAAGAGGGTCCCGGCCTCAATCCAGCTACTGATGAGTTCCTCGGCAAAGAAAGGATTGCCCTCGCTCTGCTCATAGAGAAGCTGGCTCGCATTCGCACTAAGAGGCGCCCCCAGAAGGCCCGCAGCAAGTGTTGCGATCTCTCCCTGTGAAAGTGGATCAACAGTAATTCTTGAGAGTACTCGTTTACGGACAAGTTCGTTCACAGTGCGGCCAAGTGTTGGGTTTAGCTCAATCTCGTCTGCGCGGCAGGTCGCGAGAATAAGTAATTTGGCCTTCGAATGATGCTGGGCAATATAGCAGAGCAGGGACAAGCTGGCGGAGTCTGCCCAGTGGAGGTCATCGAGCATCAGGATGAGCCCATGTGGCACGCTGATATTTTCAATAAAGGTGCCAATGGCTTCGTAGAGGCGCAGGCGCGCCTGCTCGGGAGGCGAGGGATAGAGCTCTGGAATCTCGCCAAGACGGATAGCTAATTCAGGTAAAATACTCGCCAGGAGTTGAGGCGCCTGGGCGACCTGTTCACGTAATTGGTCTGGCGGGGTGACACGAATATATTCGCCCAGCGCTTCCAGGAAGGGTAAATAGGGAGGCATACCCTCGGCCTCCGTGGAGCTCCCCCTTAGAACAACCGCGCCATCCTTCAGATCACTCGCGGCAATCTCAGCTAACAGACTGGTCTTGCCAATTCCTAGTTCACCATCCAGCAGCACTACTCTCGAACTTCCACTTCTGGCTGCCCTATAGTGCTTCCAGATAAACATCAACTCGCGTTGCCGACCAACTAAAGGTGAAACAGATAATGGAACAAAGTTCATTTTTGACGGCCTATTATATAGGTCTAGCATGAGGACACACTCCAATTGACCCACTTGCGATTCATAACCTACACTGAACTATATAACTTAAGGCTGAAAGGTGTGCCAGGAATAGATATTTACCGTTAGGGCATTCCCTCTAATTTTTGAGTATTTTGTAAATTGGAATATAAATTTAAAGGATGGCATAGCAAATGGGCAAATAGTTTTGTCCATGGCATTTTATGCAATTATACTTTAAATGACTGCTGCAGAGCACCTACTTGCTGTGTATACAACACTTGCCTGCCACAGAATGAGGAGATTGTAATTGCGTCAAAAATATGGCTATTTTTCCTCACAAGGATGTAGTATAGCCAATAAGTCACCTTTTTGTCAAGCTTATTTAACCTCAATTTACATTAATATGCTGTATATTAAATAAATCTATAGGTTGTATAGTAAAACAATTATTCAATTATAAATATATTCAACGACTTGAAAAGCTCACTTAATACTTTGTTAATAGTGTAATAACGCCCTTGCGAACATAACCAAAACACAACAGGATATCTTTCCCCGATATACCTCGAGCAACGCTTTGATGGGGAAGCACCTGCGCACCTTGCCCGGCGGATAGGTTGTTTAGCCTGTGAGGGCGCCAAGCTGCTGTGCCAGGTCCATGAAATCGCTCGCCACGATCTCAAAATCCGCGTCCGGCGTGAGGTCCGGCGTGTGACCTGCTCCTCCCTCCAGGGGGCGCGCCACAAAGGCCGCCAGCAGCCCCTGGGAGCGGGCCGCGCGTAGATCTTCCTGGTGGGCGGCGACCATCATCACTTCGCCGCTACGCAGTCCGAGCAGGTTGCATGCCATCTGGTAAGCGCGGGGATCGGGTTTGTAGGCCCGGACCAGTTCGGCCGAGAGGACGCAGTCCCATGGAAGAGCGCTATGCCTGGCCATGTTCACCAGCAAGGCCATGTTCCCATTCGATAAGGTAGCCAGGATAAAGCGTTTGCGCAGGTGCGTCAGTCCCGGTATGGCGTCAGGCCAAGGCTGCAGGCGGTGCCACACTTTGTTGAGATGGTCCTTCTCATCCTCCGTCAGGCGCTCACTGATGTTGAATTCCAGCAGCAGCTCATCCAGCGACTGGCGGTGCAGGGCATCGAGGTTGGTCCAGGGCGCAGTTCCCCGCATTACGCGATCCAGCGAGGGACGGTAGCGCGCGCGCCAGGCATCGGCAAAGCGTCCCCAGTCCACGGCCAGCCCCCTGGCCTGGTTGAGACGTTCTCCTTCGTGCAGTATCGTGCCGCGATAGTCCACGACGGTGCCAAAGACATCAAAGGTGAGGGCCTTCACTCCACTCACAGTCATAGTGTTCCTCCTGCTTGCAGGCATCTTGAGCATAGAAGATGCCTCCCCATTTATCAAACAGAGTATTTCTGTTCTAGCCCTATGATACCATGCAACGAGTTTCGATCGCAGGGCTTGTGAATTATTGCTGAGAGGGGAGACTTCTCGGTGGCACTCCTGCGAATGTGGGTGCGAACTGGACCGGGATACGGCTTCAGCAAAGGTCATTCTGGACCTGGGACACAAACAGCTTTTGGTCGGGACGCGGCCCACGTCAGCAACGGCGTAGAAGCCTCCGGTCTTCCAGAGACCGGAGGTACGTTCACATAGTATTCTATGGCGCAGCTATGCTATAGTAGTAGCCTCATGCATGATCTGTTGTCGTGGTGAAAGGTACTGTTTAATGATGCAGGCTTTCGATACGTGGATTACCTGTCCCAGCCCTAACCCACGGGCGCGGCTGCGCTTTTTTTGTTTGCCGTACGCAGGTGGCGGCGCAGCGGCATTCCGTACATGGTCGAACGACCTGCCGGCCGAGATAGAGGTCTGTCCCATCCAACTTCCCGGGCGCGAGAACCGCTTCCAAGAACCTCGTTTTACAGCGTTGCTTCCCCTTGTGCAGGAGCTGGGCGCGGTCATGCGCCCATACCTGGATATGCCCTGCGCCTTCTTCGGTCATAGCATGGGGGCTCTCATTGCCTTTGAACTTGGCCGCTACCTGCGTGAGCAACTGGGATCGCTCCCCTTGCACCTGTTCGTCTCCGCGCACGGCGCTCCCCAGCTGCCTAACCCGACGACTGCCATTTACGACCTGCCAGATGCCGAGTTTATAGAGCGACTGCGCAGCCTCAATGGCACTCCCGGGGAGGTGCTCGCTCACGCAGAACTCATGCAGATCCTGCTCCCCCTTCTGCGGGCCGATTTCAGCATTGTCGGTACCTACATGTATAGCTCTGAGTTGCCGCTGGCCTGTCCTATCACCGCATTTGGCGGCTTGCAAGACGAGTCCGTCACGCAGGATGAGCTTACCGCATGGCGCGAGCAGACTTCGGGCTCTTTTGCCTTGCATATGTTTACAGGTGAGCACTTTTTTCTGCAGAGCAGCCACCCTGCCGTATTGCGAGTGCTCTCACAAGAGCTTGGACGAATACTTGCGTCCTGATTGTTGGCGCAAGCAACTTGCGCGAAGCCAGGCAGAAGCTTCCCTGTGAAGCGCGCCGGGAGCGTTATGCGAGTTTACCGCCTTCGATCCAGCGGCGGAAGAGGTCGATCCGTTCCTCGGGCCATTCCACGTCACAGGGCATCGAGCCGTCCTCAAGGCGTTCAAGGATGTCCTGTGCATGGTTGCTGACATCATTATAGTCCCAGAGGTCGAAGACGAAATCCATTTCATCCCTGTCGTACGCGCGGAAGAGAGGCTGGATGTCGCGGGCAAAACCTGGCGTGTTCGCTTGATTTCGCATAAACGCACTCCTTGTTTTTGTTGGTCTAGCGCGGCTGGAAGGTGAGCGGTAAACTTCTGATTACAAAAACGATTCCCATATCGACCATAACCTGGACTCCCTCCACTCGCCGCAGGTCCTTGAGTTGCTCCAGCATCATTGGCAGGACGATCCTGGCCTCCAGTCGAGCGAGCGGAGCGCCAACGCAGAAGTGGATGCCGTGACCGAATGCGAGGTGGCGGTTAGGCTCACGCTCGATGTCAAAGCGATCGGGCTGCGGGAATTGGGCCGCATCACGGTTGGCAGAGGCCGTCCAGGCCAGCACGAGCTGATTGGCAGGAATATGGCGGCCTGACAGTTCGACGTCTGTGGTGGTCTGGCGGAAGAGAAACCAGACAGGGGGCAGGTAGCGGAGTACCTCTTCAATTGCTGTAGGCATCAGGGCTGTTTCACGCTGCAGGCGCTCCAGCGCCTCGGGATAATCCGTAAAGCAGACGATGGCGTTGGCGATCAGGTTCTTGGTAGTCTCCTGGCCGGCGGCCAGCAGCAAAAAGCAAAAACTGATCAGTTCATCCTCGCTCAGGCGTTCGCCGTCTATCTCCGCCGTGCCAAGCGCGCTAAGCAAATCTTCGCGGGGTGAGCGTCGTCGCTCAGCCAGCAAGCGGGTGAAATAGTCGGACATCTCCTCGCGCATGCTCTTGCCTGACCGCTGTCCGTCGGCGGCGTCTGAACCACCGCCGCGCGCCCAGCGTCGAAAGATATTCCAATCTTCTGGCGGCACGCCGAGCATTTCCGCGATGACTTTCGCGGGCAGCGGAAAGGCTATGTCCGCGACAACATCCAGGCTGCCGCGGGGCTTCACCTCGTCCAGTAGCTCCTGTGTCATAAGCGTGATTCGATCCGCGAGGCGGGCAACCGCGCGCGGGGTAAAAGCCTGGTTGACCAGGTTGCGCAATTTGCGGTGATCTGGCGGGTCCCTGGCGACCAGGGTGTCTTTGAGGAAGCTGTCGGCGCCCCCCGCAAAGGCCTGTGAAGAAAAACGAGCATAATCAGTAATCACCTGTGACACGTCGTCATAACGAAAGACCTGCCACATGTGCATCCTTTCATCAAAGAAAACAGGCTGCTCAGAGCGCATCTCCGTAAACCAGGCGTAGGCCTGTGGGATCTCGGCAAGGGCATGGGGACGAAATAGAGCGAACCCGGGTCGTCGTTGCATGTATCACATCTTTCTTGTCAAGGCCTGAGGAATTTCCTGCAGACAGAGAAAGTACGTCTAAGACAGGGAATAGGTTGCAACATGGGCGGGGCGTGCTCTCCCTTCGCGCTATAGTTATGAGACTCCACGTCCGTCGAAGGCTCCATTCAGTGAGGCGGGGCGACATAAAAGATTATCCTTTCACAGGCGGCACAATGCCTCTAGCAAAAGCATATCCTATGCAGGCAGGAAAAACAATCCCGTTTGCGCCAGACGCCGTGTCCTGAGCACAGTACCGATACGGGAAGTGCGAGGGCGATGTTATCTACAGGCTCATCAATTCGTTGTTGGAAAGCAGAGGACTGTCATTTTGCAGCAGGTTGATAAGATATGCCAATCAAAGCTCTCATCCTCGATGTCAGGGGGACTATGCTCAAACGAGCATGGTTCCGAGGAGCATATAGCATAGTGCAGGGCGTTCCTGAGATGATCGAGCGGCTGAGAAAACGCAATATCGCCCTTTTCGCCGCCTCTGATAACCTCACCGACGCTCAGGCCGTGCAGAAGCTCCTGCATATCGATAGGGAGAATATTTTGTTCGCCGGGCAAGTAGGGGCAAAGAAAGGCAGCAAGAGGTTTGTCGGATATGTTTGCGCACAGTTGCAAGTTTTGCCGCAGGAGCTGCTCTATCTAGGGGACCACAGGCAAGACTATATAGAGGCGTTTCACAGCAATGTCGCGTTTTTTGCAGCCGGCTGGTCCAATGGAATGCTGAAATATGGCATTGCGGTTGAGACGCCCCAGAAGTTTGCCGAGATTGTTGAGACGTTTTTTTTGAAAAGTTCCCCCTGGTATTATCGCCTCGATGCTAAAGATGGCCTGGGACGAGGTGTGATGGTGAGAACACTGCTTGACCCGGATAGAGCCAGAGATAGCGGGATTACAGCGCTGCTCAAGAGCAAAGGCGCACGAGGAGCAGGAACCATTAAAACATTTCACAGCTCAGATTACATAGCGCTGCATCTTTTCGCGAGCGTGTACCTTGAGGGTCTGCACCTATGCGTCGATGGGAGAGGAGCGATCTGGTGTGTGTATCCTGGTCACACAGGCATGTATACATCCGTACTTACAGGTTTCATAGAGATGATGAGCAGGCAATTTCGGGCGCACTATCTTGAGAAACTCATCCAGAGGCACACAAGAGCGATACATAGCTCATATGCCAGGCCGCGTGGATATGCTCCCAATATGGATAATCAACTGCAGACCATTCAACTGAACCCACGCGCACGCAGGAAAATTATGGACCGCACGGTGATTGTGCTTGATGATTTTACTACCCGCGGCCACAGCTTTGAGACAGCGAGAAACTTTCTTCTCAATGCTGGCGCAAAATCTGTCATCTGCATCGCTGTGGGAAAGTACTCCAGAGCATACCTCGCTCGTTATGCGTACAGGGGAGTCGCCTGGGATAGTTTTGCTCCCAGCACATTAACTGAGCAAGATTTTGCCGCCACCCCTGTGCAAGCAGTCATCGATGGTGATGCCTCGGCATCCTTCTAGCGAGCGGGCGCAGAGTGGCCGTTACTCCAGGGGCTTGTTCATCCAGCGAATATTTCTGCGATATTTATCCCAGCGCTGCCTGTCCTGCTGATTTATCACAGCCTGTAGATCGATGAGTTCTTCCCTGGGCAACAGTTCTTCGGCCACGACCATCAATCTGGCAACCTCGTCCGCGGCCTCGGCCCAGCGGTAAATCAAACTCATCTGCTCCTGATTTTCATGCAGAGCTTCAACTTGTTTGGCGAGGTCCTCGGCTGCTTGAATTGCAGCAAGGAGCTCTTCGCGCGAGAAGTCGCGGCTCTTTCTCATCTCTTTCTCTCTCTGCTAGCCGGTTTTATCCTGTTCAACGCATACATGATTGAAGCGCTCCCTATGTCCAGGAGCCCGTTCTCAGCCCGGCCAGCGCTGGAAAGTGGGGCACGGGCGCCATTATGGCCGGCGGTAATGAATGAATGAATGATTGAAGGAACATGCGCTTAACAACAGGGCGGGATATCCTGCGTGGAAGGAGGCGGTTCTGTTGTGGCATCGCTGAGATAGCGTTCGCCGAATTGCTGAATGGCTTGCATGATATCTACCAGCGCCAGGCCCTTCTCTGTCAGGCGATACTCGACGCGCGGCGGGATCTCTGCGAATGCCTGGCGCTCAACAAACTTGATCTCTTCAAGCATTTTGAGGCGCTGCGAGATCGTTTTGGGGCTCACATTACCAGCGGCTTCAAGGAGTTCGCCGAAGCGCCTGGGCCCGTTCAAGAGATTGTAGACAATCAGCAGGGTCCACATATCGCCGATCAAACGAATGGCACGGCCCATCGCGTGTGTGGAGCAGGCCTGCGTATGTTCAGTTGTCAGAGAGTGATCGATCGTACTCATGCAACCAGTATATCATATTTCTAGCAGCAAAGTCGTACAGGCACGTAATAGTTCGCTTACAGATAGTTTACTTTACCTGCTATATCATAGAGTGTGCGCCGATGATATGATATCTAATAGGCGATAGCTATAGAGATAGGGGAGCTATCGGCATTCGGGTAACAATACAGAGAGGTAGCCTGGAGATGCTGCTGATCGGCGCCGACCATGGCAAAGGTATCGCGCCTGACGCCTTGCCTCACGTCTTTGATCGCTTCTATCGGGCCGACCCGGCGCGCAGTCGTCTCTTCCGCAGCGCGAGCGGCAATGGCCTGGGCCTGGCTATAGCCCGGGAATTGATTGAGGCGCAGGGAGGGACAATCTCTCTTCGCAGTGTTGTGGGTGAGGGTACGACCGTAACAATACGCTTACGCGCGGCAGCGGCAACAAACTGCTGACGAAAGGCCAGGTAGCTTGCAAGATAGAGGTATTGATGATAAGGTTGTAACTGGCCAAACTATACTGTAATTAGATGAAAGGAGCAGCGGCGCCTCCTCCTCCGGTTATACACAAGAGGTATTTACGCCGTGTATTGTTGATGCAGAAAAAAGTAGCGGAAAGTCCGCGTAGTGAAGGCCGCTCGGTGCGGGAAAGCATCCGCGCAGCCGCGGTCAAGCTCTTTGCGGAATATGGATATCACGCGGCACCATTACGCGACATTGCGCGCATGGCCGGCATTCAGGCGGCGAGCATCTATTACCACTACGCCAATAAAGAGGCTTTGCTGGTTGAAATCATGGAAACGCACATGCGCCAATTAAACAACAACCTTGAACATATTTTGCGCGAACAGAGCGATCCCCAGAAACGTCTCTACGCTGCGATCGCCAATCACATCCACCTGCATACACGCTACAAGGCCGAATTTTTTATCATTGATACGGAGATCAGGGCGCTTGAGGGCGAAAACCATGCCTATATCATCGCGCTGCGGGATCACTACGAATTACTCGTGCAGAGGCTGCTGCATGACGGCATGCAGCAGGACATCTTTCGTACGAATGATGTAAAGGTACTGTCCTATGCCATCATCGCTATGTGTACGGAGGTCTCAAACTGGTTCAAGCCAGATGGCCGCCTGGGAGTGCAGCAGGTAATCGACCTCTACAGTCAGATGATCTCGCAGGGGATACTAAATTCAGCGACCCACGCCCCGGGATAGAGGTCTGCGTAGTACATCATTCTCTCCCGAGTGCATAATTTCTCAGCATTAGCTATAATTGGAATATTGTTCGCCGCTTTATATAAAGAGCACAATAGCCTGCCGCAGCAGGGGGACCTGGCGCTATTGCCCTCTTATTTGAGCCTGCCAACTCCAGCCAGCAAGCCCGGGCGAGAAGGATCTTGAAATATAACCCGCCAGCACGGCTATGTCTGGCCGGGTCGGGAGGAGACATAGTACATGGCTATTTCTAACCGTATTTGCTTGCAATGCGGTAAACCACTTGCCAGCGATGAGGCATCCTGCAGCAATTGTGGTGCGCGCTATCCGGAGCCCTCGACGGTAGGTACCTTGCAGTCAGCGGCAGCGCCGCCCTGGAACGCCTTTCAGGCAGAGCAGCCAACTCAGGTGGCATTTAATACCTTTCCCTTTGCCGGCGAGCAACGGCCTTTACCAGCACTCGCCATTCCAGCTTCCGCAGACGGCAACCCCTCAGCTGTAGCGGAGGAGCGGCCAGGGCCGAGCGCAACTGCTGGCCGCAGGCTGCCAGGAGGCGTGATGATCATTGGCGCCCTCCTGCTTGTTGTCCTCTTGCTCGGGGGTAGCCTGTATTTCTTACTGAATAGCAAAACCAGCACGAGCGGCACGCCGCTTCCAGCGAGCATCAGTAATCCGAAGGTGCAACCAATGTTTTCCGATATCTTTGCGGATAATACCAGAGGCTGGAGCACCGGCAGCGGCGCGGGCTACAGTAGTACTATCAGCAACAATGCGCTGACGCTGATGGAGACAAATCATCGTATTATCGCTGAGCCCATACCTGATAACAACAGCGCCCCGGCAACCTTTACTGATTGCACGGTGACCACGACCTTCACGATCCTCAAGGCCGATCAGAATGATAGCGTCGGGCTTTACCTGCGCGGCGATGGCAGCTTGAAATCTGGTTACTTTATCGACATCTTCGGGGATAACTCCTATGATATTGTCAAGGTATTTCCGGATGGCCGCCAGGATGCGTTTCTGGTCAGCCCCACCCCCTCTGGCTATATCAACGCGCCGGGTCAACAAAACAGGCTCATGGTGATTATGAAGGGGGCAAAAATGATGGTGTATATGAATAACAGGCTTGTCGCCTCGCTCGCCGATAGCAGGTATAGCGGCGGTCAAATAGCCCTTTTTGCTGAGAACGGTAGTTCATCAAATGGAATAAACGCGACATTCAGCAATGTAACGGTCTATCCTGCCCCCCTGCAGTTGCCGGGCTAAGTTTGTTTGCGCGTAACATTTCCGCTCGCACAGCGTAATTTTCAGCAGGAGGACAAATTGTTTGCCACACGTGTAATGAAAATTGAGAGCCAGATCCTGGTATATGAATAACGCGAACAGGGCTAAAAGAAAGAAGATACTTTTTTTCTCTGCATATGCCCTGTTATTGGTACTTGTAATCGCAAGCGGCTCATTTATGTATACTCAGGCCAGGGGTAATGAAGTCCGCACTACTGGTAATGTTATCGCTTCACCTTCTGCTACACCTGTGCTAAGCCAGACCGCCCAGGCGGTAACGCAGCCGCTCTTTTACGATGATTTCGCCGATACGAGCAAGGGCTGGTATCAGGGCAGCGTACCTGGTTACACGCGCGTCATAGCGAATAATTCATTGACATTAGCCGATGCCAACCACGAGATTATGCCGGAGAGCCTGCCCAGCACTGAGATTTTCAAGGATTTCAAGCTCACGGTAACCTACACCCTTATCCAGGCAGCAGTTGATGATAGTGTGGGCCTCTATGTGCGCGGCGATAGCTATCTCGACCATGATTACCGTGTTGATATTTATCCTAACAAGACATATGCGATCAGCAAAGAATTTTTGGGCACCAGCAAGCAGCAGCAGGTACAATACCTGGTAGCGCCAACGCCAAGTGGCTCACTACGACCGGCCGGAGAGCCAAACACCATCTGTGTGATAATGCAGGGGACGCAGCTGGTCCTGGAGCTGAATGGCAAGATCGTCAGTTCAGTCAGCGACCCTGACTACAGTAGCGGCCAGATCGCCCTCTTTGTGCAGAATAGCGTTACATCAGGTGGAGTGGAAGCCTTCTTTCAGAGTGTCGCGGTGTATCCTGTAGCCGCGCCTTTGCTCACGCCTGACACGTGATGTAAGCGCAGAAACGCTCGTGTTCCCCTTTGACGACGGCAGCTATGCGTCTGCGTGAAGAGAGAACGTATATGGAGTGGAGACGATGGTGCTACTGGATGATCGTAAATGCTACTGTTTCATGCTATACTATATTGGCTGAATCAGGTACAGGCCTTAAGCTCAAGATCAAAATATGGATATAGAAAACGAGAATCTCTATGAGTCGTAGCAGTAATATGAATGGCAAAGTCAATGGAGCAAACAACCGTGAGAAGAAGGCCGCCGATCGCTATCGATCTTTACGCGGCAAGGGCAGAGCGATCACAGAAGATGAGCGCTTGCTCACGCGCCCCATACAGCCATTGATCAGCCCCTTGGAGCCAATGTCAAGTGAGCAGGTGAGGGAGGAGGAACACGCTTTTGAACGTGCTCTGAACACCGATTTTACGCTTACGGATCCCTGGCGGGTCTTGCGCATCATGAGTGAATTTGTCTATGGTTTTGACGCTCTCGCGCATATCCCGCCGGCAGTGACGCTTTTCGGCTCAGCCCGCGCCCGGCAAGGCGAACCTGCTTATAAGGCGGCGACTGAAACGGCCCGCCTGCTGGCGAAGGCGGGCTTCGGCATCATCACCGGCGGGGGCCCTGGCATTATGGAGGCCGCGAACAAAGGGGCGCAGGAAGGGGGTAACCTCTCAATTGGCTGTAACATTGAATTGCCCTTTGAGCAGGGATCCAACCCCTACCTCGATATCTCCCTGGAATTTCGCTACTTTTTTGTGCGCAAGACCATGTTCATCAAGTATTCAAACGCCTTTATCATCTTTTCGGGTGGCTTCGGGACGATGGATGAACTCTTTGAGGCGCTGACGCTCATCCAGACGAAGAAGGTCAGTCACTTCCCCGTCATCCTGTACGGCTCACAGTACTGGCAGGGATTGATAAACTGGATGCACGATACCATGCTGGCCTACGAGACAATTTCAGCCACCGATCTTGAGTTGCTGCGGATCTCAGATGATCCGGAGGAGATCTGCAAGATCGTGATTGATGCCTACCACGAGAATAATCATCTGGAGAAACAGGATCCCAACCGCGAGAAATCCATCCGCTGATTTCTCGCGGTCGGCAGGGACTATTTGAGCTCTCCTCCCACTTCCGCGTCTAAGTTTTCGTCGCTAGCGGCTGGCCGCCGCTTTAAAATGACGGTGCTCAACGGGGGCAGTGTCAGGATGATCGAGTGCGGGCAGGCCTGCCAGAAAACTGGACCGCTGGGCATGGGCTGCAGGTTTTCCAGCCCGCTGCCGCCGTAGCGCTGCGCGTCGCTGTTAATGAGCTCATAATACTCCCCCGGGTCCGGTACGCCCAGGCGATAACCGTGGCGGGGCACCGGCGTAAAATTACAGACAAAGAGCAGGGTATCCGCCGCGTACTGGCTATGCCGCATAAAGGACGCGACACTGTTATCTGAATCGTGGGGATCAATCCAGGCAAACCCCGCGGGATCATAGTCCAGCTCACTGAGGGCCGCTTCCTTATGGTAGAGCATATTCAAGTCATGCACAAAGTCGCGCAGCTGGGCGTGGCGGGGATCGCTGGGTGGCTCAAGCAGGTGCCAATCCAGGCTCTCGGCAAAATTCCACTCGCGCCACTGCCCGAACTCGCCGCCCATAAAGAGCAACTTCTTGCCCGGGTGTCCCCACATATAGCCAAAGAGCGCCCGCAGATTGGCAAAACGCTGCCAGAGGTCACCGGGCATTTTGTTGATCAGCGAGCCTTTCATATGCACGACCTCGTCATGCGACAGGGGCAGCACGAAGTTCTCGGTGTAGGCATACATCAGGGAGAACGTAATGTTATTGTGATGGTAGCGACGATGAATAGGGTCCAGGTGCATATACTCCAACATATCATGCATCCACCCCATATTCCATTTCATACTGAAGCCGAGTCCCCCGACGTAGGTTGGCCTAGAAACCAGGGGCCAGGCTGAAGATTCCTCCGCGATGGTCAATGTGCCGGCCTCGTGCGCATAGACCGCTTCGTTGAGCTGGCGCAAAAAATCTACTGCTTCAAGGTGCTCGCGTCCCCCGTACTGGTTTGGCGCCCATTCGCCGGGTTTGCGCAGGTAGTCCAGGTAGATCATGGAGGCGACGGCGTCGACGCGCAGGCCGTCGATATGGTACTCCCTTAGCCAGAAGAGGGCGTTGGCCAGCAGAAAGTTTTTTACCTCGTTACGTCCATAGTTAAAGACCAGGGTGCCCCATTCTTTGTGCTCTCCCTTACGTGTATCGGCATATTCGTAGAGGTGGGTGCCGTCAAAGTAGCTGAGAGCATTGCCATCTTTCGGGAAGTGAGAGGGCACCCAATCCAGGATGATGCCGATGCCTTGCTGGTGCATGTAATCGACGAAATACTGAAAGTCGCTGGGTGAGCCGAAGCGACTGGTGGGCGCGTAGTAGCCGGTGACCTGATAGCCCCAGGAGGCGTCAAACGGGTACTCGGTCACGGGCATAATTTCAATATGCGTAAAGCCCATCTCTTTGACATAGGCGGCCAGGGCGTGGGCCAATTCGCGATAGGTGAGGAAGCGGTCCTCTTCAAAACTGCCGTCTAGATGTCGCTCCGGCGCATGCCTCCAGGAACCCAGGTGAACCTCATAGATCGACATTGGCCGGTTCAACTGCTGATGATGTGGGCGCTCCTGCATCCAGCCGCCGTCGTTCCACGTGTGCTGGTGAATATCAGTGACAATACTGGCGGTCGATGGACGAAGTTCGCAGGCAAAGCCGTAGGGATCGGTTTTTTCTGCCGCGTAGTTGTTAAAGCGCGAGTAAATAGCATACTTGTAGAGCGCCCCGGCCTGCAGGCCGGGCACAAAGCACTCCCAGACTCCCAGGTCTTGGCGGTAAACCGTCATCGGCGTCGCACCGCGCTGCCACGCGTTAAAGTCCCCTATCACGGAGACGTCCAGGGCGTTGGGTGCCCAGACGGCAAAATGCACGCCCTGCACGCCGTTCAAGGTGCGTACATGCGCCCCCATTTTCTCATAGATACGGTAATGCTTACCCTGGCCAAATAAATAGAGGTCGAAATCACTAAAAATTGATTCTTGCTCTATGTCTTCCTGCTTTATGGGTAATTTCCCCTGTGCTACCTGCTCGTCCGGCTGCTGATTCATCATAGCCTGTAACCTCGCACTAAACTATTTGGATTCTTCCCATCATTAGCATAGCATATCCTGGTAATCCTCACACGGCCGCCGGGTAATCAGGGCGATGTAAAATCTTGAGCAAGACAGCCAGCAGGCGCGAGTCAGCTGTGCTTATACATCCCGGCGCCTGCTGGCTGTCTTGCTCGCAGAGCTGCCGGAAGGGCGACCGCCAGTAGTAGATGTGGTGACTGGCCTGACGGCCCAGGTGATAGCTCACCCCTGGCAGCCTTTTTCTCTGATAGGTATATACTGGATACGAATACCGGTGTAGTTTTACTAACATCATAAGCAGGCAGCGGGGAGGTGATAAACAATGAAACGGTCGAATTACAAGTTGCTATTTTCACTGATCTTTCTATGCGTGGCAATACCAGGCATGGCGGCATGTGGTGGTTCCAGCGGCGGAGGTAGTGTAAGTAGCACGGTAGCGACTAACGCGCCAAATGTGGCCGCTACAGTCCGCGCTCATGCCACGGCTGGGGTCGGTAAAGGCGTCTCGGGTCAGATCATCAGGACCAGGACTGTCAAACTGAATGGCCAGTCTGTAACTGTACTCACGGATGCAAATGGTAGGACCCTGTATTATCGTACGAGTGATACCGCGACAACCGTCTGTTCGGGTAGCTGCGCCACGATCTGGAAGCCTGTGACCATCATAGCCGGCACGCCACACATTATCGGTTCCCTACCAGGTAAATTGAGCGTCGTGAAAAATGTCAACGGGAGCCAGGTGACGTATAATGGCCATCCGCTCTATATCTATACCTCTGACAGTGCACCGGGTGATACGACGGGTGAGAAGGCAGGTGGCGTCTGGTTTGTCGTCCCCACCAATTTGAAATAGCCTGATGTAAAGTTGAGACGTTCCGTAGACAGGCGAACGGGGCCTTTCCTCCACTGTTGGAAAGGCCCCGTTCGTTATTGTCCTGGCGACTGCTCTTTGACATCGCGCACATTTCCCTTATAATGGGCGTAAGTGATGTACGATCTACATAGAATGGGAGTGATAGAAGATTATGACCCTGGATTTACGTGCAATAAAGCAGCGGCTGGAGGCAAAACGAGCCGAGCTGCGTGAGAACATAAGCTCTTTGACGGAGGCTCATCCAAATCCGGTCGGTGCCATCGAGGCCAGTGATGGCCCGCAAAATTTCGAGGAGATCGCGGTTGATTTCCTGGAGACACAGCAAGAGCAGTCGATACTGGTCAACCAGCAGGCGTTACTGGCGCAAGTAGAAGGTGCCCTTAAGCGCATTGAGAACGGGACATATGGCATATGTACTAATTGTGGGCGGCCTATCCCTGAAAAACGCCTGGAAGCGATTCCATGGGCTGCCCGTGACGTCAAGTGTGAGGAGCAGCTGGAGGAGAGAAACCTGAGCGTCACCGAGACGTACGATGCGGATCTGAATTGAGTGCTATGTAGTTCACGCGCCAGGGATGCCTCAAGATCATTGTTTTGAGGGTTTGGGTTGGGGGCGCAGCCCCCAACCCTTTTTCACGAAGATACCTCGCTAACGACAGGTAAGCGTGTGTATGATACAATGGGGAGAGCTAGAGCTACTGAAAGGAAGAATATAGGACCTTGTTAGCCAGACGCGCGCGTATTTATGATGTTTTGGCATTGCTCACCATTGGGGTTGTCAGCGGGTTGGACCAGTGGACAAAAGCTCTTGTGGTCAGGTATTTAAGCCCACCATTCAGCAGGCCGCCGCTTCCTTTGATCGGTAATTATCTGACGCTCTGGTATATCCAGAACAGAGGGGCTGCCTTTGGACTTTTTGCGAACAATATTGTGCTCGCCCTCCTCATCGTGGTCGCCGTGTGCGTGATTGCCTATCTCTACTACCGCATCTTCAATTCGGGTCACCTGGCATACAAGCTGATTTTTGGCATGATCATTGGGGGCGCGGCCGGCAATCTACTTGATCGCCTGGTACACGGTGGTTATGTGGTTGACTTTATCTATTTCCGTATCCCTCAAATCGGCTATAGTTTCGCTATTTTTAATCTTGCTGATGCCTCTATCTCTGTGGGCGTCTTTTTGCTGATTGTGCTTATGCTGTTTGGCAGCCTGCACAAGTCAAAAGAGCATGCGGAGACCGAGCAGCAGAGAAGTTCCGCCAGTACACGTAGCGGCCCCCTCCGCTCTACGGGGCAAGATGCGAAATCCTGATAACGCGCCCGGTGATGCCCAGCATGTGCAAATGATTGCTGAAGATCAGGCGGGTCAGCGCCTGGATCGCTACGTGGTGACGCTCCTGGAGGATATATCGCGCACGGGCGTGCAACAGATGATCGGCGAGGGCGTCGTGCTTGTCAATGGTCGAGCCAGCAAGGCGGGCTATATACTGAGGAGCGGTGACGAGGTATTGCTGCTGCGCACGAGCGCCAGGGCATCTGCCGGTACGGCTCAACCCCAGAGCATGCCGCTTGCTGTCGTGTATGAAGATGCCGACCTGCTGGTTGTGAATAAAGCGGCGGGCATGGTGGTTCACCCGGCCCCTGGCCACAACGATGACACGCTTGTAAATGCTGTGCTGGCGTATTACCCTGATTTGCAGAGCGTCGAGGGGCTGCGCCCGGGGATCGTCCATCGCCTAGATAAGGATACGTCGGGATTGCTCATCGTCGCAAAAAATGCACAGACCCAGGCCGCGCTTATAGAGCAGATGAAGCACCACCAGATAAGCAAGCGCTACCTGGCGCTGGTAGAGGGGAGCGTCTCGCTTGACCAGGGCAGTATCGATGCGCCGATCGGGCGCGATCCGCGTCACCGCCAGCAAATGGCCATCACAGCGCTTGCCGGTAGAGAGGCGCGCACACATTTTCGCGTGCTGGAACGCTTTCAACGCCACACACTGCTCCTCTTGCAATTGGAGACGGGCCGCACACACCAGATCCGCGTGCATCTGCAGGCCATCGGACATCCCGTGGTTGGAGATCCCGTTTATGGGTCAAACAGGGGCTCCGCCGGGGCGCTGGGTCTCAGACGCCAGTTCCTGCATGCCTGCCAGCTTACTTTTACGCAGCCGCGCACGGGCACCATAATCGACGTCGAGGCACCCCTGCCCCCCGAACTGCAAGCTGTACTCCAGCGCAAGACCTCCCTTCTATGAGCGGCGCGCAGTGCCTGCATATTGAGCTGGCGATCGCTTTGCGCGTCTCCAGGAGCAGTTGTAGCGATAAATGAGCCAGCCAGGCGAAACACTTCTTCCTTTTGGCATGTTCGGAGAGTAGTATGTTTTAGCAACGGTAAAAGGGGTGTTGGATCACATTACCTCCTAGCATGCTATGGTTGTACGTCTACGATAGCATGCCGGGAGGTAAAGCTTCAAGTAGCGCGATGACTACTTGGTAGGGGCCTTCGGCGTTTTGCTCGCCGAGGAAGAAGTCCTGCTGGACCTCACAGCCCTGGACGATGAGCTGCGGGTGGAACCATGAGCCGCCTGAGCGAGCACTGCGCCCACCGAGAAGCCTACCCGCTTACGCGCGGGAATGGTAATCTGCCGGCCGCCGCGGATCGACTTGACATTGCGAGCTGCGACATCGCGCAGATTCCACGTGCCAAAGCCCATCAGGCGAACTTCGTGTCCCTGGGCCACTTCCTCGGTGACAACCTCGGTGAAGGCATCAATAACCTTGCTGGTCTCTTTGAAATTCATCCCAGCCTTGGCAGCGACCTGGTGGATCAGTTCATCTTTACCGATGACGTTTGGGTTTTTTGCTACCGTTGTCATAGGAATTTGTCACTCCTTACGCTTCAAATACTCTTCGGATGGCCACATAGCCATCCGTTAAAACTGCAACGCGCACATTTTAGGAAGAGTAGGGCCGTCTTGTATATTTTGGCAGACCATATACTTGCATTGCGCGTTAGAATGGTGTTACCATTCACTTCCACTATACAGAGTCCCACCAAACAGTATCTCCAAATTATGATAACTGCTACCATCAGGTATTGTCATCACTGGTGCAAGCATATCTAAAATGGTATAACCATAGGTGTAATTTCCGAATTTCTATTGCTATAATATCCAACTTTTCAATGCACAGAATTCACTTTCCATTTGTGCCAGATCAGACTCTCCATTATACGTGTGAGGCATTCCCTTATTTTTATTGTGAGTAAGGTATATCAAATGTTTACGCGCTACAATTCAGGCGCGAGTAGCTTGAAAAGAAGCGCGAACTTCAGGCAAACCACTCGACCTCCAGTAGGAGGGAGTATCCCGTTTTCATTTGGCGCGCGCATACCCATGCCCGGCGGGTAAGGGTATGCGCTTTTGACTGCTCGCTCAACCTATGCCGGCTCCTCGTAGCACCATCTCAACGGCGGCGACCACGATCACTACCAGGAAAATGATGCGCAGGAGCTTGTTGCTCAGGCGAGGCAGCAGGCGCGCCCCGATCAAGGCTCCGACCAGGATGCCCAGGGCCATAGGAGCGGCAATCAGGGGAGGAATATCGCCGCGCGAGAAGTAGATGCCGGCGCTGGCCGCGGCCGTGACCCCGATCATAAAGTTGCAGGTGGTGGTGGAGACCTTCATGGGCAGGAGCATGGCCACATCGAGCGCCAGCACCTTGAAGGTGCCGCTGCCGATGCCCAGCAGGCCAGAAATGAGTCCGGCGACATACATCATCGCCAGGCCGAGCGGCGTGCGCGTCACCTCGTACGAGACCTCGCGCTGCAGGTGGCTATCAGGATAGGAGCCGTTGAGGTGGAGCCAGCTGGCCCAGCGATCGTTCTTCACTCCTTGCGGCAGTTCCTCGCCAATCTTAAAGATCAGCGGAGCAGCCGAGACGAGTAGAATGACACCGAACACGACCGAGAGAATGTTCGGAGCCAGCAGCCCCGCCAGGAAGGCCCCGCAAATGGCGCCGATCGTTGTGCCGATCTCCAGGAACATGCCGACGCGCAGATTTGTCATGCGGTCCTTCACGTAGGCCGCTGCGGCCCCACTGGAGGTGGCAATCACCGAGATGATGCTTGCTCCAATGGCGAAGTAGATCGGAAAGCCGAAAACCAGCGTCAACAAGGGCACGATCAACACCCCTCCGCCCAGCCCGACGAGCGAGCCCAGTAGACCTGCCGCAATCGCTCCCACAAAGATCATGACGGGAAAGACCCAGGTGTAGGTGCTATGTTGAAAGCTCTGATGTTGTCCCGCGGCCACGACATCACCGACATAGAAGATGCTCGTCAGGAAAATCAGCAGAACCAGCAGCGTAATCACCACAAAACGCCAATCGCGCTCAGCCGCGAAGGCGACAATAGAGACGGCGACACGCAGTACCGGGGTCGCGATCAGCAGGAACAGTCCGAGGGTGATCACCGCCTGTGGACGCAGGACCAGTAAGCCGGTCCAGACCTGTGCAAACGTCTGCGGAAAGAGCTGGAGCTTCTGGGGCGCGAACTTGTCGGGCTGCAGGGACTCCAGGATGAGGCCCAGCAGAATAACGGCGGCGCTGAGGATGACGCCTCCCTGCAGAACCCACCCGATCATGTGAGTGGTTCTGCCTCCCGCCTGGGCGCGGTGCCGCTCATCCGGAGGCTGCGGGGAAGGATGCACCTGGAAGGCATTGCCATGACGTAGCCTGGTAGGAGGAGGCTGTGAAAGCATCTTTGCTTCTCCCTTCTCTAGAGACGTGCTACAAGTGACACTAGCTGCTCATCTTCGCGCGAAGATGAGCAGCTAGCACATACAGCACAACCTCAACCAGACCTCTCCTTTGTTGTGGGTTTGATGCCTGGTGTAATCAAGCCCGGGACTGTATGACCGGAGGTCATCGTCGCCGTTAGGAGAGGAGACAATGCTGTACAGGTGCAGATAAACCCTCCACTTCAATTGTAAGCCAGGTTTATTGATTAATCCAATATATAGAAATTATAGAATCAATAAATATCAATCATGATTAGGATCTGAAAAGGAGGTTCAGCGGCAAAGAGGAAAGCCGGCTATTACAGCAAGCAGCTGGGCCTGGGCGCCTGCGGACGATTGCTAAGGAGACATAACTGTAGTATAGCATAGCATAGTGCCTGGTCCAGTTCGAAGGAAGGGGTAGGTTGCGCAAAAAGCTTGATTTACACCGAAATTCTCGCGAGTAAATTTCTTTTTGATGCATAAATAGAGATTAAGGTGCGACAAATGTTGACTGCTCCCCGGCTATCCGCTATACTTTTTATGGCGCACTGTAGAATAAGTCGAAGGAGCCAGGCACAATGGCAGATCAGCAGATCCTCGAACTCATCGAGCAGCAGCTTGTAGATCAATGGAATCTGTTCCGGCAGGAGCATCCAGAGGAAGCCATCGACCTGAGTGGAGCGGATTTAAGTGCAATGAATCTCGCTGGCATGAATCTCAGCCGCGCGGATCTGCGTGGTGCGGATTTGAGCAGTGCTGATCTCTGGAGAGCTGGTTTAACCGGTGCCTCCCTGGTAGAGGCAAAACTCAGCAACGCGAACCTGGTGGAGGTGGATCTGAGTTATGCTGACCTGAGCCGGGCCGATCTCAGCGATGCTGTTCTGCGTGATGCCAACCTCATGGGGGCCCTGCTTATGGATGCGACATTGAACCGGGTTGATTTATGTAATGCAAATCTGCAGGAAGCCATCGTGACCCCCGAGCAGCTCCGCCAAGCGCGCCCTCTCGAAGATTGTCTCTAGCGAGAACCGCCAGATTTTCCAGCAACACGCGCTTGCGGATCCTCATAAAGAAAAAGGCAGATCATTTCCTCTCCCTCTGCCGAACTTGACATCGACCTCAAAAGCGGGGTCAATTGACCAGCGAGGATGTGTGAGTCAGGAGAGCACAGAAATTCTCGTGCGAGTATGCTCGCGCCCCCAGGAAAGCGCCAGGAGATTGTCTCGCCTGAGAGGAGTAAGCAATGGAGAAGCTGAATATCGTTGTCACCTACGACGCCGCGCCAGAGCAGAGGGCGCTGTTTTCTGAAATACTGGGAAACCAGGCCGCGCTCACCTACCTTGGTGATGTCGCGCCCGGGCAGCGGGCAGGGGCGCTGGAGAACGCGCGCCTGCTCATTTCGTGGAACTTTCCCAGGGAGGTTCAGCCCCAGGACTATGCACACCTGCGGCACGTCACGTTTATCCAGCTCCTGTCTGCTGGAGCGGACCACATGCCTTTTGCCGAGCTACCTCCACAGATACTCGTCGCCAGCAACCCGGGAGCGTATGCTGCGCCCATGGCCGAACACGTGCTAGCATTGACGCTGGCCCTCGCCAAACGCCTGCTCGTTGAGAACCAGAAGCTAAGCAATGGCGAATTTGATCAGTTTATCCCCAACCGTTTTCTGCGTGACACCACGGCCGGCATTCTCGGCTTCGGAGGGATCGGGCGCGCCACGGCCCGGCTCATGCGGGCCTTTGGCATGAAAATCTATGCCATCAATTCGAGCGGAACAAGTAGCGAGCCGGCGGATTTCGTAGGCACGCTGCGTGACCTCGAACATGTCTTGCGTGCCAGCGACGTGGTGGTGCTCGCGTTGCCGCTCACGAAGGCGACCAGAGGACTCATCGGGAATGAAGAGCTGGCCTGGATGAAGCCCGATGCCATGCTGGTGAATGTCGCGCGCGGCGCTCTTGTGGATGAGGAAGCGCTCTACAATCATGTGCAGAGCCATGCAACCTTTCAGGTCGGCATCGATGCCTGGTGGACCGAACCGTTCTTGCATGGACAATTCCGCATGGAGTACCCATTTCTCGATTTGCCCAATGTGCTGGGCTCCCCGCATAATTCCGGGGTGGTTCCTCATATCCTGGAGGATGCGGTTCGCCAGGCAGCCATGAACGTCCAGCACTCTCTCAAAGGGGAGAGGGTACTTGGAATTATCAGGCGCGAAGACTACCTGTAGCAGAAATCGCCGGGCTTGCATAGTATGACTTAGCCCTGCTTGCTGATCTGCCTGCGTGTCCACAGCGTCGTGAGGGTGAGGATCATAATGATCGCTTCCGCTGCGTGCATGGACATCAGGGTGAGAACGGCGTAGACGCTTGTGCCCGGGAAGAATGGTGGATTGCCGGAGAGAAGCAGGCCATCCGGAATAAAGGTCAGCACATATATGCCGATAGCGATGAGCAGGTAGACGGCGACAGGTCGGCGCGAGCGGCGTATAACAAGCGCAAAGACGAGCACGGCCGCGCTGCCGCATATCACAGACCAGAAAATAACCGCTCCAATACCCAGCGGGCTGAAGGCCGACGAAAGCTGAAACAACTGTGTAGAAAGTACCCGAAGCGCGAGATTCACAAGGGTCGACACCACAATCGCTACGGCCCCGTATGCACTGAGGCGTCGCAATGAAATTGTCCCTGACATATCTTTCCCTTCGCATCTCCTTGGCAGGATAAGCAGGCTGTTGAAGACTCCTGCTGGAGAGTTGATAGAACTGCTGCATTATCACTCAGGCCCGATTACCTGTCCCCCCGCAGAGATTGGACGCACAGAAATATAATCCGCCTGACTAGCTGATGGTTAATTTGACTAATTATAACAAGTTTTGACTGATTAGTCACGCTGACTGCTTAACCTCCCATGTCGCAACACGTATGTGCAAGCTGGCCAGCTTGCACATACGTGTTGCTTTGTAGCCGGGGAGGAGGAATGCGGGCTTGAGGCTGAGGTCGCGCGTACGAACGGCCTCAGCGCAGCAGGCATCCCTACACGGATGCCTGCTGCGCTGGTGGGGCTGGTTGCAGCGCCTCCTGTGAGGCTGCGTTCACATCTGCGGGCCCGCCGGGGTGCTGTCGCCTGCCCTCGGTAAGTACGTAGAGTGTCGGTACCAGCAGCAGGGTCAGGATGGTTGAGGTGGCCAGGCCCCCGATGACGGTCAGGGCCAGCGGCGCCGCGATGAAACCGCTGGCCTGGCTCAGGCCGCTCGCCATCGGGAGCAGCGCAAGGATCGTGGCGATGGCCGTCATGAGGATGGGACGCAGCCTGCGCCTGCCCCCCTCTATTACGGCGCTGCGAGCATCAAGGCCTTTCTGGCGATACTGGCGCACCAGGTCGAGTAGCACAATCGCGTTGGTCACCACTATCCCGATCAGCATGAGCATGCCTATCAGGGCGGGCGCGCCGAGCTGGGTGTGCGTTGCGAGGAGCAGTAGGATCGAGCCGGTGCCCGCGAAGGGAATGGAGACCAGCAGGATCAACGGCTGCACCAGGCTGCGGAAAGTACCTACCATCACCAGGTAGACCAGAATAATCGCCGCCAGCAGCGCGATCTCCAGGCTGCTGAAGGCCTGTGCCTGATTCGAAGCGGCACCGCCCAGCGAGACGCTAACACCGCTCGGCAGGCTCAGCGCGTTCAGTTTACGCTGCAGCTGGCGTGTGACGCCACCTACGTTATTGCTGGTGGCCGTCAGGCTGATCGTCGCGGTACGCGAGGCGTTGATATGGGTGATCTGCGTCGGCCCGCTGGCCTGCGTCACATCCGCGACGTCGCTCAACTTGACGTTCCCCGTTGCGGTCGGGATGAGGAGATTCTTCATCGTCGCCACGCTATTGGCCGGAGAGCCCAGCTGCAAATTCACATTTTGCTGCTGGCCGTTAAGGGTGATCGTCGTGACCGTCGTTCCGCTATATATTTCGCGTACAAGCTGGCCCACCTGCGAGGCGGTCAGACCGTGGGCGGCGGCGTTCTGCGAGTTGACGCTGACATTAATCAGCGGCGCGGCATTTGTCAGGTTGCTGCTGGCGTTTGCGGTGTTCGGCACCTGCTGCGTGGCCGTGAGCACCTGCTGCGCGGCCTGCTGCAGCGTCGCTTCGTCGGAAGCCTGTACATTGATGTCAATGCTAGAGCTGTTAAAGCCGCTGCCCGCGGTCGAGAGCGTCAGGGTTCCAGCATCAGCCAGGCTGTTCAGGCGCTGCTGTAGCGTTTGCTGCAGCGCTTTCTGGTCGGCATTGGGATCGGCTGTGATCGAGAAGGAGGCGGTGTTATACCCTCCGGAACTGCCTCGCAACGCGGCGAGCCCGGAGCCGCCGCCGACCGTCACCTGGTAGGTCGTTATCTGGGGGATGCCATTTAAGACCGACTCGACCTTTCGCGCGGCGGCGTCGGTTGCGTCCAGACTTGAGCCAACGGGCAAGGTCTGGCTGATGGCATAGGTATTCTGTTGTGATTGGCTGAAGAAGTTGGTGCCCAGGCGCGGCACAAACGCCACAGAGCCAAGGAAGAGCAGTACGGCAGCGCTGAGCGTGATGGCCCTATGTCCGGTCACCCAGCGTATCATCGGCACATACGCGCGTTCAAGGATGGTGGCCTTGGCGTGCCCGTTCTGCCGGCTCGCGGCGGCGTTGGTGGGGCCCTTGAGGAACCAGTAGGCCAGGACGGGAATGATGGTGAGCGCGACGAATAACGAGGCCAGCAAGGCGATGGTGACGGTGACCGCGAACGGATTGAACACCTCGCCCACAATGCCGCCGGTAAAGGCGATGGGTAAGAAGACGCAGACCGTCGTCAGCGTCGAAGCTGTCACGGCGCCGGCCACCTCGCGCACGGCGGTGGGAATTGCCACACGTTTCTCCTCGCCATTATTGATGTGGCGAAAGATATTTTCGAGCACGACGATAAAATCATCGACGACACGCCCGATGGCGATCGTCAGGCCCCCCAGGGTAAAGAGGTTGAGGGAGTAGTTGCCAAGCCAGATGCCGATGAGGGCGATAACGATGGAGAGGGGGATAGAGATGGCGGTGACCAGGGTCGAGCGGATGGAGAAGAGGAACACCAGAATGACCAGAATGGCGAACAGCGCCCCGATCAGGCCTTCGCGCACAAGGCTGTTGATGGCGTTGCTGATGGAGGGCGCCTGGTCGGAAACAACGGTTACCTGCGCGTTATTCCCCAGCTTGCTTTCGAAAGTGGCGATATCGTTGTGCACGGCATGTGAGATGGAGACGGCATTGCCACCTGGCGTTGCTGTAATCGAGAGCCCCAGGCTTGGTTTGCCGTTGGTGCGCGTGAGCGTTGTTGAGGAGGCCAGCGTCTGCTGAACGCTGGCTATATCGCTAAGTTTGACGGGCGTTGAGGCGGGCTTCGCCGAACAATTCGCCGCCTGCTGGAGCGCCGCTGCATTGCCCAGGCCGCCCTGGCCTTGCAGTTGCGAGGCGCCTCCCAGCGCCGACGAAATTTTTAGGCAGGCAGGTGACTGTGCTTTGACATGCTCGCCGACGATGACGTTCTTTAGATCGTTGAGCGTATTGTAGGTATTGTCGACGCGAATAGCCAGCGTCTGCCCATTATTGGTGAGCTCTCCGGCGGGCAGCGTGGTGTTGTTGGCCTGCAGGACGCTTTGCACCTGGGTGACGCTCAAGCCGTCATTCTGCAATTTCGTCAGGTCAAGCGTGATCGTCACAACGGGGTCACGCACACCCGTCACGTTGACGTTGGCGACCCCATTGATGCCCTGCAGTAGCGGGACCACCTGGTTTTGTAAATTTGTGGCGAGGGTTGCCTCATCCTGTGAGGAGCTGACCGCCAGTTGCAAAATGGGCAGGTCGGAAACGTTGAATGTCTGCACCTGCGGTGTCACGCCTGTAGGCAGGCTCTGCTGCGTGCGACTGATCTGCTGCGAGAGAGTCTGGCTGGCCTGATTGAGGTCGGTACCGTAATTGTACTCGATCTCTATCACAGATGAGCCTTCGTTGGAAAACGACGTGATCTGCTGGATGCCCTGCAGCCCCTCAAAGTTTTGCTCCAGCGGATTGGTAATATCCTGTTCGACGATAGAGGGCGAAGCTCCAGGGTATGTAGAAAGCACTGAAACGGTGGGGAACTCTATCGCGGGATAGAGTTCCTGCTTGATTGCTGGGATAACAACCGCGCCAAACAGCAGGATAGCGATCGTTGCCAGGGCGACGAGGCTCTTGTTGGCGAGGCTCATTCTGGACAAAAAGGACATTGTTTACTCCCTGTATTATTCGTTATACTGTACCATCAGGTAAAAGAAAGTATAGCTATGCTATCATGAATTGTCGCTAGCGTAGCGCTATGCAGGAGATTTGTCTTCAGGGGAAACCCTGATGTTTTAGCCAGACGCTTTGCAGTACAATTGCAGCAGGGATAGGGACCAGAATGGTCGTCTTCGTTTGAGGGAGCAAGTGAGTAACAATGTCGCAAACCTTTATAAGCGCACAACAGCAGGTCGGCCGTTTTTTCACGCGCCGCCGGCTCGTCGTTTGCGCCGGTTTACTCGTACAGATCGCCGTGATAGCGCTGGTCTGTATCAGCCTGGGACGGGCGGGCGCTGCCGCGATTACGCTTGCAGGCGCCGCGAGCAGACCAGGCGAGTGCCGGGTCGTAACCGTCGTGCCATTTTCCAGCGCGTGGATGGCTGGTATGCAGGCAGGGGAGATTGTGCGGGTGGAGGGAAGGGGTACCTGCCTGGATCCTGACCTGACGCTGCAGGCGGTGGATCCGGCGAAAAAGATCGTCGCGAACGCGCTGTCCCTGCATGTGGATGTGCTGGATGTGGCATTAGAGGGTGTATTGATCATCATCTTCAGCGTCATGGGCGTCTCCATCTTCCTGCGCGCGACGATCCGGCCGGTCGCGTATGTCACCTATGGCCTGTTCTACTGTATCTCGCTGATGTGCTGCCTGCTCAGCGCGCAGGGGGGAATGTATCTCTGGGTGAACGTCCTCCTGTTCGTCCTGGCCATGATTGTGCGCGGGCTATCCGCTACCTTTGTCTCCCTCTTCCCCGCCGCAGCGCATGCAGAGTCCGCCCATAGCTGGCGGCGCTTTCTCCCCTATAGTCCGCTCATCGTCGCGACGATCCTGGTCCTGGCCGGTGTCCCACTGCTGATGCTGCTGCCGCGCTTGCGCTTCGAGTTCCTCCTGCTCACCTTTGTCTATAATCTTGCCTGCCTGGGTGTCGTCTTCTGGGTGTTATTTCGCGGCCTGCGCCATGTGAATACGCGCGAGAAACAGCTCGCGCGTATGGTGGTGATCGGCATCCTCTTCTTGCTTTTACCGCTGGCTTTAAGCCTCGACATCATTCGCAGCGACACACTTGTGCAGCCGGCCCTTGTGCGCCTCCTGCCCATTCCACTGGCGGCCCTGCCCCTCGCCTTTGGCTATGCCCTCTTTCGTCACCAGCTTGTGGGGATGACCAGCCTGGTCAGTCGCCAGGTCATGCGCGTTTTATTGTGGCTCCTGCTGGCGAGCCTCTTTGTTTTTCCCGCCATCGTCCTGCTGCGCTTTATCAATAATATGTTGCTCGTCAGCGGGGATACGCGCATCTACATTTTTGCCGGCGTGCTGATCCTGAGCCTGTCGCTCTTCCCCCTTGCCTGGAACAAAGTTCGCGACATGGGCGACCAGGTCTTTTACCGCGATTTCTACCAGTATAACCACTCCCTGCGCGACTTGAGCACCGCGCTCACCCGTTTACAGAGCCTGGATCAGATCAGCGCCTTCATCCTGCCGCGGCTGGCGCAGTTGCTCAATGCCACCGACATCGCCCTGCTCGTGCGCGAGCCGCAGCGGGAGGCGACGCCCGCCCAAGCGCAGGGCGCCTTTGCCGCTCCCTGGCATATCTATCGCCATGACGTCGTAGCGACCAGTATCTCCGCCGAGCGGCTCATCGGCATCGCCCATCTTGCCACAACGCATCGCGAGCGGCCATTATATGAACCCCTCATGCTGGATGGCGTTCTGCTGCTGGCATTGTACGATGGCGCCTGGCTCACCGGCTTCTTATGCCTGGGGCCCAAAAAGAACGTAGAGCCGTACAGCAAGCAGGATACCAGTTTTCTGGCGACCCTGGCCGCCCAGCTCTCCGTGCTGGAGGTCAACGGCCGCTATCTCGCACAGGCGCGCGACGACGCGCAGAAGCTCGCCGCGCTCAACCACCGCGTCGTTTCGGCCCAGGAAGATGAACGCAGGCACCTTGCGCTGGAGCTGCATGATGAGGCCCTACAGCAGGCGATGCTGGTCGTACGCCAGCTCTCAGACGCGGGCGATATGACGGAGGTCGCGGAGGTGATGCCGCTCGCTCGCTCGGTCGTGAGCAGCCTGCGCCGCACATGCCTGGAATTGCGTCCCCCCCTGCTTGACGAGCTGGGACTGGAAGAGGCACTGCAGTGGCTGGCCCAGCAAAGCGAGCAGCGCGATAAAACGTCTGGGAACGACTTGAACGTACGCGTTGTCTGCCTGGGCGCAGATCTGACACGCCTGCCTGCCGCTGTTGAGCTGGCACTGTATCGCGTCACGCAGGAGGCGCTTTCTAACGCGCTCAAATATGCCGGGGCGAGCAAGATCGTGGTACGACTGCGCCGCTCCAGCCGGAGCGGCAGCGTATCACTTATGATCGCCGACAATGGCCGCGGCTTCCAGCGTAGCCATGCTGTCAAGGAAAGCCTGGGCCTGGCCGGTATGCATGAACGCATGCTGGCGGTCGGCGGGCGCCTGCGCATTCGCACCAGCCCCGGGCGCGGAGTCGCCGTGCACGCCAGCTATCTCCAGTCGCCGGCCTGCATTGTTGAGCAAGCTCAGCAGGAGATGCTCTCGCTGACGCTCATCTGAGTATGGAGGTTGTGTCATGTCCGGCGACCAGGATAAGCCCTGCGCAGAAATCATCACAATTGTGCTGGTGGACGACCACACAGTGATGCGCGAAGGGACGCGGCGCTTGCTGGAAGAGGATGACCAGTTGAAGGTCGTAGGAGAGGCCGGAGATGGTACGGCGGCCGTCGCGCTCTGCAAGGAACTAAGGCCGCGCGTCATTGTCCTCGACATCGCCATGAAGGGGATGAACGGCTTCGGCGTGGCCAACGCACTCCTTGCTCCGGGCGCGTGGAAGCCGGAGATACTTGTGCTGACAGCATACGACCAGGTTGCCTACGCGCGAGCCATGCTCAAGATCGGCGTCAGGGGCTACTGGCTCAAAAGCGCGCGCGGCAGTGATATCCGTACGGCCGTCCACGAGATCGCCGCGGGGAGAGCCAGTATCGGGCCTGAGGTCCGCCGCCTGCTGCTGGAGGATGAGGAGACCACTCCCCTGCAGCATGTCGAGCCTCTGACCGGTCGCGAGATCGCTGTCCTGCGCCTTGTCGTCCAGGGGCAGCGCAACACCGAAATAGCCCGCACCCTCAGTATCTCAGTGAAAACTGTCGAGACCCACCTGACGAGCATCTACAGTAAGTTAGGCGTGCAATCCAGGGCAGAAGCCATCGCCCTGGCGCAGCGGCAGAGCTTACTGCTGGAGGAGAGCTGACTCCCCACCCGACCGCGCACGACCATTGCTAAAACATACAACTATCCGAACATGCCAAAGGGCAAGATCAAACTTCATAGACGCGGAGTTCTTCAAGCCCGAGCAGGAACAGCGTGATAATCCAGAGATGCAGCAGATGCAGCGCCTGGCGCACCTCTTTGAGGATATGTCTGACTACTTCAGGGAGCAAGATAAAAGGCCGGAGGATGCGACAACGGTAACTGAGTTGAGAGAGCAGGAGGGGCTAGCGCGAGCTAGTGAGTCACCGCTCCCGTTGAAGCGAGAAGCCGCTGGACTTTAGTCCTCGCAGAGTATCACCACTAGTTTAAATACACTAGTCCGCCTAATCGCTCTGCCAAATAACTCTTTCCCGGATGACAAAAAAATAGTATGTTCTCCAGATGCATAACTGATGCCAGGCGATTATACTAAGAAAGAGATCTTCCGTGGATCGGTATGCCTTTTATTCAGCCGACCAACGCCACTCTCGTGGCTACCTATTATCTGCCTTCCAGGCAGGGTGGATCAGGTCGGCTGGATAAAAGGCTATCTTTATTGTAAAGCACGGACGAAGATGAGCTCTACATTACGGTTCCGACGAGCCTCATCGAGCGCTCTCAGTACGAAAGCGAGATGGGTAAGATGAACATGCGTGAGCAAATAACCGCCCTGTTCCCAAGGAACTTCAGACGCCGTGGCTCTCTGCTGCTCCTGGCAGGAAGAATCCTGGGCGGACTATTCATATTGCAGGTCCTGACCGCAATAGTCCTGTTCGTCGTCGCGAAGTTCGGCAAGCGTGAGAAACATGATGCAAGCTTTCCGCATATCCCCTTGAAAGAAGTACAGGTCAATGAAAATCGGCTGCAACTGTACTCCTATGGGCGTGATCTGTTCGATGCGATGCTGGCAGACATCGATGCAGCGCGGGAGAGTATCTTTCTCGAGACCTACATCTGGAAAGATGACGACCTCGGCCGGGAATTTCAGGAGCACCTCGCTCGCAAAGCCGAGGAGGGGGTTGCCGTTTATGTCGTCTTCGACCACTTCGGCAACCTGGTCGTTCCACGCAGCTTTAAAGAGGCATTTCACCCGGCCATTCATGTGCTGGAATATCGCGCCATTCGCCGCTTACGGCAGCTGCTTGACCCGCGTTGTTACGCGCTGGATCACCGCAAGCTGCTGATCGTCGATGGTGACAGCGGCTTTATCGGTGGCTATAACCTGGGCGCGCTGTATGCCACGCAGTGGCGTGATACGCACTTGCGGCTGCATGGATCCGCTGCGCGCGAACTTGCGCATTCATTCATTGGTTTCTGGAACCGCCTCGGTCCAGAGCACGATCAGATAACGCTGCACTATCACCACCAGTTCGACCCATTGATCACTGTCTTCCGCAACGAGGCCATGCGGGTCTCGTTCCCCATACGTGACATGTACATCGCTGCCATCGATGAGGCCGAGCATACGATTTTGCTCACCACCGCCTACTTCGTCCCGGATCATATGCTCCTGGACTCACTGAAGGCTGCCGCTCAACGGGGAGTGGATGTGCGGGTGCTGGTGCCCTGGATCTCGAATCACGTCGTGACGGACTGGGTGGCTCATAGCTACTTCAATGAGTGCCTGCAAGCCGGCATCCGCATCATCGGCTATCGCTATACCATGCTGCACGCCAAGACCTGCACCATTGACGGGCAATGGTCGACTGTCGGAACAGCTAATCTCGATCGCTTGAGCCTGATCGGGAACTATGAGATCAATGCACAGATCTACAGCCCCGATTTTGCGCAGCAGATGAACACGCTCTTCGAGTGTGACACGGCCGATGTGTTTGAATTGACTTTGGAGAAATGGAATAGTCGTCCATGGTATGTCAAGGCAAGCGAACGCATCCTCTATCCCTGGCGAATTATGATGTGAAAAATTGTGCTGGCCATTGAAATAGTGTATTTTCACGATGCGCTAAGGCCCCCTGGCAGGTACACTGGTAACGGACACAGCCCAGTTCCACCAGCGACGACGCCGGGTTTAGTATGTAATGACGCAACGTTCCCATGGGGAGCTGGGCAGCTGTCATATGCCAGGGCTCTAAGGAAAAATTCAGCTGCTTGCCTGTAGCTGAGTGTGGGATGGATCCCCCTGAACGTAAAGGAGGGGAGGCACATGTAACTCCAAGGCGACAGATGGAATCTCTGGAAGTATATCGCATCTGCAACGTCTCTACACGCAATCTTCTCACACAAAAGGAGTATTCAAGCATGGCAACGTTATCAGTACTGAAATTTCCCACGGCCGATGGCGCCGAGAGGATGCTCATCACATTACAAAACCTGCAGAAACAGCAGCTGATCCAGATCGATGATGGCGCGATCGTGACCTGGCCGATGGGAGCCAAGAAGCCCAAGACCGAGCAGCTCTCCCAGTCCACCGCCACTGGCATTGGCGCGCTGGGAGGCGCGTTCTGGGGCATGCTATTTGGCCTGCTGTTCTTTATCCCTTTTTTGGCCTGGCGGTGGGCGCGGCAATAGGAGCGCTCGTCGGTCACTACGCCAGTTATGGGATCGACGAGAATTTTATTAACTCGGTGCGCGACAAGATCACGGAGGGAACATCTGCCCTGTTCTTGCTGACAGAGAATGCCGTGGTCGACAAGGTCGCGGCGGCTGTCAAAGACCAGCCGTTTGAGATTCTTACGACCAATCTCTCCAAAGAGCAAGAAGATAAACTGCGTGCCGATTTTGACGCGCAGAAAGTCACCGCAAGCAGCTAGTCCTGCTGCGCAAAGTGAGTTGAAGTGAGCCGCTACCAGGCCGCGTCGCCCGCCTCCGGGCGGCGCGGCCTTATTCTGCTTCGCTACTTCCTCACCCGCTGCAGCACGTGCTGGCCAGCGAAAAACCTCAGGCGGCCCATTTTTTCAAAAGCTCCATCGTGTAGTACAATTTCCTGCAGACCAAAACCTCAAGTTACTATTTCTTCATTTTACTTGGTACATTTATGCCATTATACAAGGAATGTACGCAGCCGCCCCCCTGTGCTGATGGTAACATTCGAGCAGGTTATTTACCGATGCGCAATTTACACCAGAATATTTCAAAATGTGTCACCAGTGCTGACAATATGCTGGCCCAGCTGAATAGGCTGTAGTGCATGTCTTGATGTCCTTCTGTAAGGACAAGACGGACAAAATCGGTTTTATCCACGAAAGGGGATAGAGATGCTCGAACGGAAACGTCCACTGTATGGAGTTGGGCGGCGCAAAAGATTTTCGCCACTCATGCTGCTAGGGATTAGTATCCCTGTTCTGCTGGTTCTGAGTGCACCGGGATTGGCAGACTATAGCGCGTGACTACAGGGCAACGCTGAAGAAAAGGAGCAATTTATCATATGAAACCAGACTATCGCATGTCAAGAGCACGCACATCACGTCGTTCCCTTCTCAAAGGTACAGTCGCGGGCGTCGCAGGCGTCGCCGCCACAACGGGACTTGTCGGTGGCGGAGTATACCTCTCTTCCCGCCTGGGCAACGCTCATGCTGCCGGTGGTGGTGATGCCGGTGTCAAGGCTAACCTGACAAATAACAATATGCAGGGCGCAATGACCACCCAGGGCACCGTAATTCCACAGGGCAATGTCAATGCTCTCCAGGGCATTCTCAACGTCGCCGTCACCGCTGAAATGTTGGCAGTTACATTTTATAAACACGCCCTGGCGCATGCCAGAAACTTTGATCTGAGTTCGCGAGGATTCCTGGATCTGGAAGCAGCTTTAAAAGAAGAGCAACTGCACCAGCGGTTCCTGGCCCAGCACGGAGCCAGGCCTCTTACCAACAAGTTCAGCTTCCCCTCCGGCAAGAGAACTTTTGAGCAGTTTGACGCCTTTATCAAGACGCAGCAGCTGCTGGAGAACACCTTTGTGGCGGCCTACCTGGCGGCAACAAAAGAGTTCGCGCAACTGGGACGTCCCGACCTGGCACAGGCTGCAGCTCAGATCGGTTCGATAGAGGCGGAGCACCGCGCGATAGGACGAGCGCTTAGTGGAATAGCACCGGCCAATAACCGCGCCTTCTCCCAGCTCTCGCTCAATCAAGTCGCCGATGCGCCCAAGGCCTTACAGCATGCGGGTTTCCTCAATCCAGGCACCAATAATGTCTACATGTACCAGAACGTGACGATGAACATGAATGGTGTCGAAATGCTAACTCCCAAAGGCTAGGTCGCGCCGCCCCGCGGGACGTACGTTTCTACTTGCGATGCGAAAAGGGCATGGGCTGCGCAGCATAAGCAGCCCATGCCCTTGATCCTGCGTAGGCAGGGTGAATGCGCGATTTCTTATAGTCATAGTGCTATATGTACATTGAAGAAACGTCGGTTTTCGTAACGGATAGTAGCTCGCCGACCTGGGTGAGCCAAAGAGGAAATCATCAACCTGAATTGTTTCTTATAGTCATTTGATATATTCTTGCTCGCCCGGCAAGTCACGCGGGGGAATGTCACCGTTCGCATAGTAGCCAAAAAGCGTGCTGATGAAATAATGATCGGCGTTCGCAAAATCATAGAATACATTATTTTCTATCACATCAAACCTGTGTAGTGGAAGCATGAGCCCTTCGGGAGTGATGGTAAAATCGTGGTAAAACTGGTGATCTAATTTGCGCTCCCCCCATTTGCTGCCCGTTGTATCATCGATTGCATCAAAAACGTCATCGATGATATTTCCGGCCAGTTTTACCAGGGGGTTCTTTTTCCCGATAAATTCTTGCTGAATACTGTGGGGCAGGTTAGCGGTGACGTTGATCTCCTCGGTTGCTTCCTTGACTTCGTCGCCAAGGCCATTTTTTAATGCCTCGACGCGGTCCATCTGCCAGCGAGTGCCAATAAAACCGCGCGTATTCCCGTCGCCGCTGAACGTTACCAGCCCTTTACGCCCGCGGACCGGCCGCAGCCCTTGTTGTTCGACAACGGCTCCATCCAACTGTATATCTTTCTCCAGCAGCTTTTCTACACCCTGTCTTGTCTCGCGCGCCTGTAAACGGCTGATCCTGGCACTGAGCGGGGTTAAACCCAGGTCGTAATGAAAGCCGGTTGTTTCCAGATACGCCTGTTCGCCGTTTGGTAGTATAAAATCATAGCTGGTATTCAGCGCTGTGCGCTGATTCCTGCGCATGATGTTTCGCTCGACGACCGTCAGATATTCGACGCTGCGCGCGCGAACCGCCAGATTTTTTGAAGAAACGATGTATTGTTCGAGCCCGCTGCGTATTTGACCGCTTGATTCCTCCGGACCAAAGCGGAAAATAGTGACTTCGTCTGCAAAGACATCTTCGAGCAGCCGCGTCATACCCACGCTGTTATTCCTTACCGCACCGGCCTCCTGAAAATGCATGACGAAGGCGACACCATTGCGGTGAGCGCGCCGTCTCATGGCTTTAAGGATATTTATCGTCGGGTTATCGCCGCGCAATAATTGTCCCGCATTGCCGGAGAAAACCATCAGTGCGGGAGAACTATCTGTTGGGTGCTCAATTGTTAATATCCGACCTTTGTTTTCTGATGTATATAGTTCCATGCTGAAAGAACCATTCATTCTGCGGGAGTGCTGGTACGCTACAAAAAAGCCGGCCTGCTGTCATCATTTTGCTTACCATCGCTGCTAAAAACGGGCGGAGGCATGGGATCCCGCTGTTCGAGCTTGCCCTCGCGAGCCGCCTGCACGAGCGCCCAGATCTTTTCAGGTTTGAGCGGCATATCGATGCTCTTGATGCCAAGGGGAGCGAGCGCGTCCAACACGGCATTGACGATAGCGGGCGGGGCGCCGATGCAGCCCGCTTCGCCTACTCCCTTGGCCCCCAGGGGGTTGTGCGGCGAAGGAGTCTGGATGCCTGCAGTGACGAAGTCAGGGACCTGCTCGGCATTGGGCAGCGCGTAGTCCATCAGGGTAGCGCTGAGGAGCTGACCACTATCCTCGTCATATACCACCTCCTCGTAGAGCGCCTGGCCGATGCCCTGAGCCAGCGCACCATGTATCTGGGCGTCGACGAGGTACTGGTTCAGGACGCGTCCGCAGTCATCCACGGCCACATAGGTGAGTATCTGTACCTCACCGGTCCGGGTATTAACCTCGATGACCGCTACATGCGCGCCTGAGGAGAAGGTCGCGCCAGGCGGGAAGAAGTCGCGCCAGGCGGCCAGCCCCTCTATAGGCCTGCCGTTGGCGGGATTGGGCGCCTCATGCTCGATCAAATCTGGCTGTTCCTCGACCTGGCGGGCCAGATCGCCCAGGGCGATTTTGCGGGCCGGAACCCCGCGCACCATCACCGTCCCATTCTCCATTACCAGGTCCGCCGGGTCTGCCTCCAGCAGCCGGGCCGCAACCCGCAGCGCTTTCTCGCGAGCGGCCTCGGCGGCGAGCAGTACGGCGGAGCCTGCCGTCTGCAACGTGCGGCTCCCGAAGGTGCCATAGCCAAAGGCCGGGAGATCGGTATCGTTCATGCGAACTTCTATCTTTGAGCCCGGGAGGTGAAAGGTAGCGGCGGTGAGCTGCGCAAAGGTGGTGAAGTGGCCCTGGCCGTTGGATGCCACACCGCTCAGCACCAGGATAGTCCCGTCCCTGCGAATGCGCACAGTGGCGGACTCCTGTGGTACGCCAGGGCGGTTGGGACCAAGAGCGCCACCAGATATTTCGACAAAGGTCGAGAGGCCTACACCAAGCCGCCGCGTCTGATCCGCAGCGCCGCGTTCGCGCTGGCGAGTGCGCCAGCCGCTATAGTCGGTCAGGGCAAGCGCCCGCTCAAGCGCAGCCTGGTAATTCCCACTATCGTAGGTGACGCCTGTGAGTGTCTGATAAGGAAACGCGTCAGGCTCTATAAAATTTCGCCGGCGTACCTCGGCGGGATCAAGTCCCAGCTCGCGGGCGATACGATCCATTGTGCGCTCAAGGATATAGGTTGCCTCGGGTCGCCCTGCTCCCCGGTAGGCCCCGGTTGGCACTTTATTGGTAAAGGCGCCCACTACCTGGCTGTCTACGGCCTGTATGCGGTATGGGCCGTTGAGCATGGATGGTGTGCCGTTCGGCACCATCGCCGTTGTAAATGCCAGGAACGCGCCGAGGTCGGCGATCGTGCGTACCTTGAGGGCGAGCAAGCGACCATCGTTCTGGCAGGCGGCCTCGATATAGTTAATCTGGCCGCGCCCATGTGTCTGGGCCTGCAAATTCTCGCTGCGGCTTTCGATCCATTTGACTGGCCGTCCGAGTTTCATTGCCAGCAGGGCTGCGATAAACTCTTCTCCGACGAAGCCAGTTTTTGTGCCAAAGCCCCCGCCAACCTCGGCGTTATATACTCTGATACGGCTGCGGTCGATGCCCAGCATACCGACCAGCGCTTCGCGGGCCCGGTAAATGGCCTGGGAAGATAGCCAGGCCGAAAACTGGCCACTCTCCGGGTCGAAATCGAAGAGACAGGACCGCGCTTCAAGAGAGCTGGGCGCAAGACGCTGGTTGACCACTCGCAGCCTGATAGTATGCTCGGCCTGGGCAAAGGCCGCTGCGATATCACCCCTGCCAGACTGTGAGATGAAGGCGGAATTGGAGCCAAGTTCAGTGTAGAGGAGCGGCGCGCCCGCGGCCAGCGCCGCTTCTGGATCGGTCACCGAGGGCAGGGGCTCATAGTCCACCTCTACAAGGTCGCGAGCATCCTCTGCGCTATAAAGGCTATCGGCAAGAATGACGGCGACGGGATCGCCCACGTAGCGCACCCTTCCCAGCGCCAATGCCCGGCGCTCGGGCTTTTTGAGGCCGGGCAGGGACATCGTCTCCAGCGGGCGCATGTCGTTCAATAGCTCGGTGCTTGCGAAAGCCGCGACAACCCCCGGCCTTGCCTTAGCTGCCTGCAGGTCGATGTTTTTCAGCTCGGCATGAGCATAGAGGCTGCGTACCACGACCATGTGCAGCGCGGCGGGCCGCCCCGCTAGCGATCTCAAATCGTCCACATAATGAGCATGGCCGGTAATCAAGCGAACATCTTCAATTCGACGTTCCAGGCCCGGCGGGATATTTGTCTTGAGCATTCTGCAGTCCTTCAATCAATCAATCAATCAAACTAGCGATCAGGGGAGCTAACAACTCCCCTCTATTTTGTCACATCAAGTATGCATACTACGAATAGATTGGGGCTAATGACTCATATCTCTTGACAAATTGTTAGATTTTGTGGTATTAATTTTTTATGGTACTAAAATATTTTCTTTTAACGAATAGAGAAATAGATGAGGATCTGCTATGTCACCTGAACTACGTACTTTGCCCATTCGTGCCATAGACTGCATGAAGCTCTGCTACAAGTTGCGCGAGCGCGGTGAGTCAATTTCAACCTCCAGCATGAAGGAGCGCCTGCAGTCGCTGGAACCGACGGGTCAATTGAGCGATGCCACCGTTACCCAGCTCTTCAAGTGGTTGAGCGAGCGGGGCTATGTCTGCTATACCCCGTATCATGGTGTACAGCTGACCGAGAGCGGTGAGGCCCTGGCCACTGAACTCGTTCGCCGTCATCGCCTGCCGGAACTCTTCCTCGTCGATATAATGGGCTTCCCCCTGGACGAGGTCGATGCGGAGGCGGAACAGGTTGAACACACCATTTCCGATGCCTTTGTGGAGCGCATGGATGCGCTGCTGGATCACCCGACCGAGGACCCTCACGGTGATCCCATCCCCAACTCTGTGGGTGGAGTCGTCGTAGCCAGTAGCCAGCCGCTCGCAACGGTACAGCGGGGGCAGCAGGTTATCGTGCAGCGGGTGAGTGACGACAATCCCGACCTGCTGCGCTATCTGACTTCGCTGGGGCTTATTCCAGGGGCTCTGGTGCAGGTGGAGGCGGTCGCCCCTTATGGCGGCGTCTACACGGTGCGCGTCGGAGGCCAGGCTCATGCCATCGGCGACATGGTGACCCGGGCCGTCCTCGTTCGTCCGGCGGCGATTGAAGCTGTGAACGAACATGCATCTTCCTCCGAGGAATCGCTGGGAGGGCATCCATGAGGAGTTATTCTTCTCCCTTACCGGCCCTTGTAGACGCGGAGAAAAACGTGGTACTAAAACAGGAGTCCAGGACGCTTGTGGCCGCGCGTGCGGCGCTTGATGGGCAGCGAAAAGGGCTGCTCGCCCTGCTTCCATTCCTGGGACCTGCCTTTATCGCCTGTGTGGCCTATATTGATCCGGGCAACTACGCCACCAATATCCAGGGTGGCAGTGCCTATGGCTACAACCTGCTGTGGGTGATTGTCCTGGCGAATCTGATGGCGATGCTGTTGCAGACGATGTCGGCGAAGCTTGGCGTGGCGACTGGACACAACCTGGCGGAGCTCTGTCGCCTGCAGTTTCGCAGGCCGGTCGCATATGCCATGTGGCTTGCCACGGAGATTGCGGCTATGGCCACCGATCTCGCCGAGTTTCTGGGAGCCAGTATTGCCCTGAACCTGCTGTTTGGCATGCCTTTATTGTATGCCACGCTCGTCAGCGGGGTGGTCACCTATGTGATCTTGCTGCTGGAGCGCCGTGGCTTCCGTCACCTGGAGGCAGTCATCACAGCCCTTGTCGGTGTTATCGCCTTCAGTTACATCATCGAAACGTTCTTCTCGCGGCCAGATTGGGGCCAGGTGGGCGTACACTCAGTTGTTCCCTGGATTGGTGGTACGCAGAGCGCGCTCTTCGCGGTAGGTATTATTGGCGCCACGGTGATGCCGCATGTCATCTACCTGCACTCATCCTTGACCCAGGGGCGGATTGTGCCGCGTTCCGAAAAAGAGGCCCGGCGCATCTTCCGCTGGAGCATTCCCGACGTAGTGATTGCGATGGGCCTGGCAGGCCTCGTCAATATAGCGATGCTCTACATGGCGGCGGCAACATTTCATGCTCATGGACACACTGATGTCGCCGATATCGGCAGCGCCTACCGGACCCTTACCCCGCTGCTGGGAGGAGCCGCCAGTATCGTCTTTGCCGTCTCGCTGCTAGCTTCCGGCCTCTCCAGCTCTACTGTCGGCACGATGGCCGGGCAGGTCATCATGCAGGGTTTTGTGGGCTTCACTATTCCCGTCTGGGTGCGGCGCCTGGTGACGATGCTCCCCGCCATTCTGGTCGCGATGCTGGGTTTCAATCCCACCCTGACGCTGGTCATCAGCCAGGTGGTGCTGAGCTTTGTGCTGCCGCTGCCGGTGATCACGCTGGTGATGTTTACGCGTCGCCGTGATCTCATGGGCTCTCTGGTGAATAGGCGTCTCACCACGTGGTCGGCGATAGCCTGCAGCGTGGTCATTCTCGGCCTCAACCTCTGGCTGCTGTACTCGACCTTCGCCCCACTTTTTGGTGGATCGCTGCCGGTCTAGCGTGTCGAGTTTGTCCGCCTGCAGGCGCTGCTCCTCGTATCACGGGGATTTCAGCGTCAGCGTAACAGGTGCATGCAAGCGATTGCCGAGCGGTTGACTCTGTGGGATCTCCAAGACAAAATACCAGGGATGTTTGGGGCTGAAGATTACAGGGACAGGAAGGAGAGTTTTAAGCGCGTGGCATTCCTCCAGGAATTTTGGCAACACAACCGCTATATTCAGCAGGTAAGGTCCTTTGTGATCAAATTCAACAACGACTGGTCGATGACCCTGTCCGGCTCCCTGGCCTATAACCTGCTGCTCTCGACTATTCCAATTGTCGCGGCTCTGCTCTCGATCCTTGGCTTGCTGCTCAAAAATATTGGCCCGCAAGTACTTGAGAATGTGACGAATGCCCTGAGCGCCACACTTCCATCTGAGGTACACCCGGGAACAATCGTGGCAAGCATCTTGAATAACCTGGAGCAATCCTCTGGCGTCCTGGGAGTAATCGCCGTACTGAGCGCCCTCTTCTTTGGCTCGCGGCTCTTCATTCTCATCGAAGGGTGCTTTGCCATCATCTACCAGGTCCGCCCGAGGCCGTGGCTCCTGCAGAATATAATGGCGTTTGCGATGATGCTCGTGTTTATCCTGCTGGTTCCTCTGATGGTATTTGCCTCGACGTTACCGGCGCGTTTGTACTCCCTGTTAACACAAACGTTGCCGTGGCACTTCCCCATATTCTCACTCCTGGAGGGCATCCTCGCTGGAATGATCCCCGCCTTTTTGTTATTCGAATTGATCTATGTCTTCGTCCCCAACCGGCGGATCCGCCTTCTTCATGGCTGGCTGGGAGCGCTCCTGGCGGCGGCGGCGCTGCAAATATATATGCAGTTTTTCCCCTTCTACGTGTCGCACTTTTTGAATGGCATCGTTGGTATCTTCGGTTTTACCGCCGTCCTGATTGTGTTCTACTATTATTTCGCCCTGATTCTGCTGCTGGGAGCTGAAGTGAATGCCTTCTTTGCTGAAGGCGTACGCGCCATCCCCAACGACATTGCTACCCTGGTGAGTAAGGCGGCGGTGCAAATGCGCGAGGATGGCTCCGGGAAGTGAAGACCTGGGAAAGTGTCGAACATGGCTACCAGAAATGACGCGATCGGCGCTCACTTGTGGGTTTTAAATCAGCCGGTGTTCGAGGGCATAGCGAGTGGCCTCAACACGTGTAGAGATCCCGAGTTTCCCATAGATCGACTGCACGTGGACATTGACGGTATGAGGACTCAAGACGAGCAGGTCGGCGATCCGGTTATTGGTCAGTCCCTGTGCAATCAGGCGCAGCACTTCAACCTCGCGGCTCGTCAACTTGCTTTGGAGCTTCTGCGGAGAAGAGGTTGCGGCGACAAGTGGTCTCTGCCGGCGACCCTTTCCCGGCCCCTTGCCCCTGGCTGCTCTGTTTGATCTGGTGGGTTCAGAGGCCATAGGATTCAGAACATTTGCCATGACCCGGGCATCTGCTTGCGCCTGGCTCACGGCCGTCTCTGCTTGCACGAGGTGTTCAGCCCAGCGGCTTGCCTCGCTGAGGTTAGCTTGTCGTGCAAAAAACCAGAAGGCTGTGCTGGCCAGGATCTGCATCTTTGCCTGATCGCCGTGGCGCCGGAAAAAGTCGAAGGCGGCGCTCATGTTCTCGAAGTCTGCAGCAACACGCTTCAGCCATGCTTGTTGCTGCGCTCCAAAGAACGCTGGCTCGGCCTGGCGAGCCAGCGTGAGGTAATATGTCGCATACGCCCGCCGGCACTGCTCGAGTTCACCCGCAGTCTCCAGCATCTCCAGTCCGTACTCGCGCAGCGTCTCCAGCAGGAGCAGGCGCGGCTCCTCAGTCACCGACACATCCTGGCGTAGAAGCAGGCTTTGCTCTCGCAGGGAGGTCACAAGATCCAGGACCGGGGTAGAAAGATCGGAGAATTCCGTGCAAACAACCTGCGCCGCTTCTAACGTGCAGCCACCAATAAAGACGGCGAGCCGCCTGAAGCAGCGCTGCTCCTCAGCGGTAAGGAAGTCATAGCTCCAGTCCAGCATCCGGCGTAGCGTCTGTTGCCGCGCTGCGGCATCTTTTCGCCCACCTGTGAGGACCGCGAGCCGATGTTCCAGGCGGGTCAGCAGGGCTGTGGGAGGAAGAAGCTTCGTGCGAGCAGCCGCCAGTTCGAGAGCCAGCGGCAAGCCATCCAGGCGGTGACAAATCTCGGCGATAGGACGTGTATTGCCCTCGGTCAGCTGGAAATTGGATTGGATGGCCTGCGCTCGCTGAACAAAGAGTGCTATGGATGCGATCTGTGAGAGCGTTTCACAAGATGGCAGGTGCTGCAGATCAGGGAGAGGCAGCGGAGGCACCACAAATTCGTATTCCCCGCTGATATGCAGGATGGAACGACTTGTGGCCAGTACCTTCAGGTGCGGACAGGACGAGAGCAGCTCAACGAGCCTGGACGCTGCCCCAAGTACCTGCTCAAGGTTATCCAGGAGCAACAAGAGCTGCTTCTCGTACAGGAAGGCCTGCAGCCTATCGCCTTCTTCTCCTCTCATATCACCGGACAAACCCAGGGTGTGCGCGATGGTGGGTATGACGAGCTCGCTGGCGCTGATGGCTGCCAACGAGACAAAACAGACGCCGTGACGGAATGCTTGCTGCATCTCTATGCCAAGCTGCTGCGCCAGCCGTGTCTTGCCTACACCCGGTGGACCTGTCAGGGTGAGCAGCCGCACCTCAGAATGCGCAAGGAGGTTGCGGGCCGCTTGTAGTTGCTCCGAACGTCCCAGCAGCGGCGTGAGAGGAAGCGGGATGTTCTGGAAAAAGAGACGCGCGGGATGCGGACCGGCAGCATCCGTGGCAGCTGTCAAAGGAGCGCGCGCCTGGCTGGCCTCTGCCAGGGCGCTGGCAAAGGTGAGGACATCCACGAAGCGCAGTGCTGGATCTGTGGATAACGCCTGCAAGACGACCTGCTCCACCCCAACGGGAAGCTCCGGGCGTTGCTCACACAGGGGTGGTGGAGGCGCGTACATCTGCTGCTGCGAGAGCTGGGAGGCGGTTGCTTGGAAGGGGAGCTGGCCACTCAACCACTCGTAGACGATGACCGCCAGGGCAAATTGATCGCTGGCGGCCGAGGGCCGGCCGCGCATCTGCTCGGGAGCCGTGTAGGCAAGGGTCCCCAGGCGCTCCTGCACCTGGGGACCCTCAGTGGGAGATGTGAGCGATGCCAGGCCAAAATCGCTGAGCAGGACGTCGTGCCTGGACCCCAACAGCACGTTTTCCGGCTTGAGGTCGCGATGGATCACATGCTGGTCGTGGGCATACTGTAAGGCCGAGGCGATGGCCATGACGTAAGAGATCACGCTGGCCAGTGGGAGCGACGTAGCGGCCTGATAGAGTCGGCGCAGGTTGCCGTGGGACGCATAGTCCATGACAAGATATGGCGTTGTATCCTCGATGCCAAAGTCCAGAATGCGAATGATATGCGGGTGCACCAGGTTGCTTACATAGCGTGCTTCGCTGAGGAAGTCCTCGCTACCATACCCCCCGCGCTGGGCATGCAGGATTTTTACGGCCACACGAGTGTTCAGATAGAGGTGTTCAGCCAGGTACACGTCGGCAAAGGACCCGCAGCCAAGCAGGCGGATGAGCCTGTAATTCCCCTGGCGTTGGCCCGCGAGGTCTATACTCCTGGCCATGTTTGTGATTCCTACCTTTCGCACACGTTATCTCACAACCCACCAGGGTCGAAGGGAAAAGCCTATACTTCTCTAGATACACGTTAGCATGGGAAACAGTCTTTTCCAACACTCAAGTGGGTGATTTCTGTTTCACTAAAATGAGTGAGAAACAAAGATAGTTTGCAACATCGCCGAAATATTCGTCTCTCACTGCTATGCTCAACCTTGTAGGCCTTTCTTCCAGAGAGTGTAAGTTATCTCGCAGGTCTGAACCAGTGCTGCCTTTGGTAATGTGGATAATTAGCAGGCCCGAACTCCAGCTATTCTTGCTTATTCCTCTTTCCCGTTTCTAGGCGGATATTATACTGCTAGTAGGATTTATAGTTGAGAAGAGTTCGCGCTTCCCGTTGAAGCGTCTGTAAAGAGCATACTGCTTGTTACACTACAAGGAATGATTCTGTTGCAAAAAACTCAGTTCTGACGCTTCTCCGTCAAGTCATTTACCAGGGGAAGCAAAAATAGCATGTTTTAAGGATGTCATCTCTATCATAACAAAGTACTCTCTAGAGAGCGACCTGAAGCTGGCATGGGGGTCGTGCTTTCACAGATGCAGGCCTTACCCGCTTTAGTGCAATCGTTCGTGGACATAATCGCGAACAAGAAAGGTACATGATGAACAACTCTCAAGCAACGGATGATGAAGTGACTCGACTACAAGCCAGGGTTAAAGAACTGGAAGACGAACTAGCTCGTAGACAGCTCCGTGCACGTGTGGATGAACTGGAAGCCAATTTGAGGAGTCCCCAGACGCGAGCTGGTACTACATCACGAGAGTCTCTTGACTCTGCAAACGATAGCAGCATGAATCGGATCCGTGCTTCGTCTTCCCAGGCCGCGGATACAACCAGACGCGCTGTCCGTGGTGTCACGCTCGCTTCACTCGTCTTGCTGCGTTCAGCCGCTCATGTGTTTACGTCGTTTGTAGACGACGTGTTTGAGTTGAATTGACCCACAGATCAGGCTTCAGCCTGGGACATAGCTCGTCGAATGCCAGGTGATGTGTACTCGAGCTCCAAAAACGCTCTGAATTGGGCGACGAATATACCCGGCGAAGTGATTGATACCTTCAATAAAAGCAGTCGCGAGTCACGCTCGCTCAACAATCGCTTAGAGCCGCGTGTGCAAGCCACCACTCCTGCCAAAGGGGCAAGTGGTCCGGCAGCGGCAGCGGTAACGGTGATATTTGATCGTGACATTCAGCCTGCCGGGCAGGACTTTACCTCCTCAATGCTTGTGAAACGTGGGAGCACAGCGTTGGCAGGTACCATCACCACATCTGGCGGTAACACGCTTATCTGGACACCGTCAGCACCATTGGTTGCCGGGAACTACACCGTTACTCTCTTCAATATCGAGAGCAGTGGAGAAAGTGGCAGCGTCCCAATGCGAACGCCCTGCATCTTCACCTTTGCGGTGAATGCGGCCAGCGCGTAAAGTTCACCATCGTTGTAACAGGTCTTACAATCACAGAGAGTTTGACACTAAAACTTCACATGAGTCTAACAACAGTAAAAATATCTAGATTTTCTCAAGCTGTGCGCTCATTGCGCGTTTCACGCTTATTGCTGTGGACAATCTGGGTCATCTACCGTGAACGCCGACGGGTCATACGTGCTCATGAGAAGGGGAAATACGATGTTCAGCCAAATATCGATGTTTTAATCGATGTCCTGGTCGCTTTTCGTCAAACCGCCATCAAGCTTGGTGCATTGATGATCAAGCTTGGACAATTCCTCAGCTCACGTGCCGACCTTCTACCGGAGCAGGCGCTGGCGGTCCTCTCCTCGCTCCAGGATGAAGTCCCCCCGGAGCCATTCAGTCACGTGGTAGCAGTCATCGAAGCGGAACTGGGGAAGCCAGTTGAGCACATCTTCAGCATCTTGGAACACAAAGCTACTGCTGCCGCTTCACTGGGGCAGGTCCATAAGGCTGTCCTCCTCTCCACAGGTGAAGTGGTAGCAGTGAAAGTGCAACGGCCAAACATCGATCAAATGGTGCGCATGGATCTCAGCTCGCTCAAGTTCGTGATCAAGGTGATTATGCGCTTTGTTGACACCAGCAACCTCATCGACCTACTGGGTGTGTATCGTGAATTTGAACGTTCTATCTCTCAAGAGATCGACTTCGTGAGCGAAGCAGCGAACTGCAAACGCTTCCAGGAGATGTTCAAGGATGATCCAGGCATTTACATTCCAGCCGTGTACGAAGAATTGACGACCCGCCGTGTCCTGGTCCTGGAGTGGATCGACGGCATCAAAATTAACGATTATGCCGCGCTCGCGGCCGCAGGGATTGACCGCCTTGAAGTGGCAAAGCGGACTGTTCAGGCCTACTTCCACCAGTTCTTTGAAGAGGGCTTCTTCCATGCCGATCCGCATCCAGGCAACATCTTTGTGAAAGCAGGTGCTCCAGGCAATGGACCAATCATCGAATTTGTGGATTTTGGTATGGTTGGCCTCTCTCACCAGTTCCATGAAACATTCGCTGAAAGAGCTCTTTCTGAGTTTTTTGACACGCGATACAGAGACGATGATAGCCGGCATTGTCTCAGCTAGGGTTTATCGGCCAGAGTGCCAATATTCCCGCTCTGGAGCATGGCTTATCATGCTTGCTCGAGCGGTTTTACGGCATAACGCTGGGAGAAGTTCGTGAATTGGATATTCCCGCCGTGGCCGACGAGGTAGGGAAACTGTGGTATGGTCAACCATTCCAGATTCCTGCACAGTTCGCATATATTGGACGAGCCATCAGCACTCTGGTTGGTGTCTCGACAGGACTTGCGCCTGATTTTAACTTCATTGATGTCGCTGTCCCCTATGCGCGCAAATTCCTGGGGTTGCATACAAAAGAGGAGATTGGAAAGATTATGCAGCAGCTACTCAGCCAGGTAGTAGAGACCATGAACACGCTCTTGAAAATGCCACGTTCAATCGAAGGCATCCTTACCAAGCTAGAGAAAGGGCAGTTCATGATTAATCTTGGTGGAGATATCGGTATCGGTGCAACGGCTTTTCGCAGACGTGAAAGGAATGGCGCTACCACCGCATTCCCTATTGCTTTAGCGCTGATGTTTGTGGCATGTCTGGCCGGTGCCTACTTTTTTGATGGGGCTCACGACCATCTCCTGGCAATCGTTTCCCTGCTTCTGGCAGCGTTTCTGGGAATACGCTTGTATTTAAGATGGTGAGGGCGGAAGCAGGAGCAACTCACTCTACCTCATCGGATTCAAACCAGATCGGTTCCTGCATGTACGCGCCATCGAGAACGATCTGGAAGAAACAATGAGACTCATCAAGATCAACAGCAATCGTATCGACGGTGCGGATCGTCCCTCTGAGTCCTCTGAAAGGGCCATAACTGGTCACCTGTACCCGACTTCCGATCTGAACTCCAGTGTATTCCATGCCACCTTCAGCTGAAGGTGGTGTTCCAAAGGTTGAGGTATCGCTCTTGCTCATCTTATATCTCCTGTGTTTACTCCTCGATCACTGAATCACGCGGCAGAGTGTCTGGCCATATATTACTGCAGCCGTGCGAGGAGGTGGTCGCCCACGCGCAGGGCGTTGGCCATGGCCGTCAAAGCCGGATTTATCGCGCTAATACTGGGGAAAAAGCTGGTATCGACCACGTACAGGTTATCCAGCTCGTGCGCCTTGCAGGTGACATCCAGCACAGACGACTGCGGGTCTTTGCCGAAGCGCACCGTCCCGGCCTGGTGCGCGACCCCGGCCAGCGGGATCTCGTTCTTCATGTAGACATTGCGCGGGATCAGGTGGTCGGGGTGCATGCCCAGGTGATTGAGCATCGATTTGAGTTTGTCGTAGAGCTTCTGCTTGGCGACCTGGTTGTTGGGCGTATAGCTCAACGTGACCCGCCCCTCCCTGTCGACACTGACCCGGTTGTTGGGGTCGGGCAGGTCCTCGGTGGAGAGCCAGAAGTCGACGGCATGGCGCGCGATATCGCTGAGCGTAAACATCGGCGCCAGCTTCGTCTCGATCGGCTTTTCACCTTTGTACATCGACCCCACGGACTTGCCCACCATCTGGATGTTGCCCATCGGGTATTCAAAGCCCTCCATGCCAAAGTAAAAGTCGTTGAGCCCCAGCGTTTTCTGGAACTGCGTCGGGTTCGGTTCTTTGGAGACGGCCAGCACGGCCACACTGTTGTGGAACATATAGTTGCGCCCGACCTGGTCGGAGCCGTTGGCCAGCCCGTTGGGGTGCCTGTCGTTGGCCGACGAGAGCAATAAGCTGGCCGAATTGGTCGCGCCGCACGCGACCACGACGATATCGCCCTGGTAGGTCTCGCGCTGGCCATTGTGCGCGACGACGACACCGGTCACTGAGGTGCCGGCCGGGTTGGTCGTGAGCCTCGTGGCCCTGGCGTTGGTCAGCAGCGTGACGTTGGGGTGTTCCAGCGCCGGGCGCACGCCCAGCACCTCGGCATCGGATTTGGCATGCACGATGCAGGGGAAGCCATCACACGCTTCACAGCGCATACAGGTGCTGTAGGGTCGATTGCCTTCGTTGAGCATGATCCCGCAGGGGGCGTGAAAAGGATGGTAGCCCGCCTTGGCCCGGTCGTCGGAGAGCTGCTGGATGCGCGGCTCATGGGAGACCGCCGGGTAGGGATAGGGCGCGCTGCTCGGTGGCTCAATGGGGTCTTCCCCGCGCGCCCCGTGGACCTGGTACAGCTGCTCGGCCCTGCTGTAGTAGGGCTCCATCTCGTCGTAGCTGATGGGCCAGGCGGGCGAGATGCCACCCTCATGGCGCAGTTCGCCGAAATCTTCCTTGCGCTGGCGGTAGAGGGCCGCCCCGTAGAGCTTGGTTGCGCCGCCGACGAAGTAGTGCCCCTGCGGTTGAAAGGACGTGCCGTCCTTGTCGTACCAGTTATCCTGCGAGACATAGCGGTTCTTGACGAAGACCGCTTCGGCATCACAGTTCGCGAGCTCACGCGGCAGCCAGTCGCCGCGCTCAAGCAGCAGGATGCGCTTGCCAGAGGGGGCCAGGTGACGAGCGAGCGTGCCGCCTCCCGCGCCGGTCCCGATTATGATGACATCGTAGGGTGTAGCCATAGCTCATTTCTCCTTGTGTAGCTTGAATTCGCTGATCATCGCGACCACAAAGGCCGCATAGGCTAAGAGCGTCACCCCCCAGCCAACGATATTGTAGGGGCCTGTGTCCGCACTGCTGGACGTTCCGGCTTGCGGCAAACCGGGGCCGCCGGGGGCGCCCGCCGCGGGAGGCGCGCTGTGTGCCGGCTCACGCCTGGGGTAGTGCGCTAGCACAAACAGCGCAAACGCCAGTAAGATCAGTAAAAACAGGGGCACAGAAATCATCACGAGGAAAAACTCCATCTCTTTCCCTCCTTTCTCTCTCTGACACGTGCGAGCAACCTCAATCTCCTGCGGAAAGGTCTGTCTCTTGCTTAAACTTAAAGACAGAGAACAGCAACCAGAATGAAGGAATCACAATAATCAGGGCGATAATCAGGCCCACCAGCAGGGTCAGCATGGTGCTCTGGGAGCTGGCGGCGCTTGTCACGGTGACATCGGGTGGAATCAGGTAGGGCAGCTGGGACACGCCCCACGTCCCCAGCAGGAAGGCCGTCTCGCCGATGATCAGGATACGCGCGAGTTGATAGCGCCTGGTCCACAGCGCCAGTGCCGCTCCCACGCCGATCAGCATGGTCGCGATGATCAGGACGAGGGCGTGGTCGAGCATCCCATGCCACAGCACCGCTGCTGCTGACGGCGCCTGCAGCAGCCCCAGCACGCCAAAGACGGCCGTCAGCGCGCCCGCGATCAGCCCACGCTGGCGAAACGCCTCGGCGAGCTCGTTATCTCCTCGCGCGCTGGCCTCCACCGTCATGTAGATCGCGGCGATCGTCACGCACAGGCAGAGCGCCATGGCGCCGATCGTCAGGGTAAAGGGGGTCAACCAGTCGGAGCCGAGATTCGTTTGCGGGGTGTTGCCGACGATGATGATGTGACCACTGGCGATCGCCGCCGCACACACCGCCAGGAAGAAGGGGGTGATGATACTGGCGGCACTGAAGATGCGACCCAGCAGAGTGACTGTGCGCTGTCTGGTGATGATGCCATGCACGCGGAAGGCGAAGGCCGAGCCGCGCAGCACGATCCCGATCACCGCCAGCACCAGCGGAATGAAGAGAATGATATTGATGGCCGCGAAGGCCGAGGGGAACGCCGAGAACAGGATCACCAGCAGGACGATCAACCAGACGTGATTGGCTTCCCACACCGGGTCGATCGACGCGTCGATGAGCGCCTCCTGGCGTGCGCCTGTGGGGCCAACGGCGAACAGCTCCAGCATCCCCGCGCCGAAGTCGGCGCCGCCCAGGAGCGTATAGATGATCAGGGCCAGCCACAGGATAGCCAGCAGTATATACGCCAGACTCATGCGTGTCCCTCCCTTGCCTCACACGGCCGGATGGTGGGCCGGGCCCCGACTCTGCCCCTGGACCTGCCGCGGGCTCACACGCTCGCGGGTGACCTTGTCCCACGCCATCTCCGGCAGCGGCACCCGCGCCTGGCGTGCCAGCAGCACGATCAGCATGACCGCCAGCACGAGATAGATGAGGCTGAAGATCAGGAATGTCAGGTTGAGGTAGGGGGCCGGGGTCACGGCGTCAGCGGTGCGCAGGTAGTTGTAGATGACCCAGGGCTGGCGCCCCACCTCGGTGACGATCCAGCCACATTCGACGGCCAGCAGGCCCATTGGTCCACAGATTACGATGCACCACAAGAACCATGTCCATTCGGGCACGACCCATGTGCGCACGAAGAAGAGGATCCAGAACAGCGCCGCCACGAGCAGGATAAACGAGCCGAAGAGCACCATCAAGTCAAAGGCCAGATGGATAAGGACGATCAAGCTCGCGCCGGGTTCGTTGTTGGCGGGAGCGGCGTTGAGCCCGATAACCGAGGTCGATCCGCTAAAGCCAACCAACCAGCTCAGCCCATTGGGGATGACGAGTCCCTGGGTGTACCAGCCTTGCTGGGGGACATTGGGGATCCCCATCAGGTGCAGGGGCACATGCTCGGAGGTGGTGTAGACGGCCTCCATCGAGGCTAATTTTGCCGGCTGCAGGGTCTCGAGGCTGCGCGCGATCAGGTCCCCGCTCATCATCTGCAGGGGGATCGCGATGAGTCCCATGGTCAGTCCCAGCAGCAGGGCTTTGCGGCGATACTCGTCGCGCCGGCCGCGCAGCAGCGCGAAGGCATAGACCATGGCCACGGCGAAGCCGGCCCCGACATAGGCTCCCAGGATCATGTGCATGATCTCGTAGGGCATGGCGGGGTTGAAGATGGCCTGGACGGTGTTGATGCCGCTCAGCTGGCCATTGTTGAACACAAAGCCGGTCGGCGTGTTCATCCAGGAGTTGACTGCCACGATCATGGGGGCCGCGCCCAGGCCGGCGATCCAGATGGGGAAGGAGCAGAGCCAGTGGGCGCGCGGCGAGAGGCGATCCCAGCCATAGAGGTAGATGCCCAGAAAGATGGCTTCGGTGAAGAACATGATCCCCTCAAAGGCAAACAGGGGACCGATGACGGCGCCGGTAAATTTCATGTAGGTCGGCCAGAGCAGGCCGAGCTCAAAGGAAATGACCGTCCCGGAGACGGCGCCGACCACGAAGATCAAGGCCACGGCTTTGGACCAGCGGCGGGCGATGGCCATCCAGACGGGATCTTTGTGCCAGAGGGCCAAGCCCTCGGCGATACACAGGAGCAGCGGCACGCCGATGCTCAAGACCGAGAAAATGATATGGAAGACCAATGAATCGGCCATCTGGACACGCGCGGCGAGTAAACTCGACATACAACATCCTCCTATCTCAAACACATGCCAGCGTGCTAGGGTGCGCTGCGCGTGACGCCAGGGGCCTGCGCTGCCGGGTGGTCTCCAGCGCCCTCCTCAGCAAACGTGCGCAGCGGCTGTTCTGCAAAGATGATGCGCGCCCCCGGGCTCTGCTCGAACGGGTTCAGGTAGGCCCAGGCATACCTCGCAAAGACGACGATGCGGTTGCGCGCACCGATCAGGAAGAAGATGTGCACGAACAGCCACAGCAACCAGGTCAGGTGGCCGGCCAGGCGCAGCGGCCAGCGTTCAAAAATGGCATAGGTGTGCCCCACGATGGCCAGCGAGCCCTCATCAACGTACGTGAATGGCTTCGGATGGTCCTTGCCGGCCACCCGCTCAGCGATCACAGCGGCCGCATAGTGGCCACCCTGCAGCGCGGGCTCAGCAATGCCCGGCAGCGCTTTGCCCTTCTGCATGACACAGGCCGTATCCCCGATCACAAAAATGTTGGGGTGACCCGCTACTGAGAGATCAGCCTGGACTTTGACCCGCCCCCCACGGTCGGTCGCGGCCTGCAGCCACGCGCCGGCCGGCGAGGCCTTGACGCCCGCGACCCAGATGACATTTGCGGCGGCCAGAAACGCATCGCCCAGCAGCACTCCCTTGTCGGTCACCGCTTTGACCTGGGCGCCCAGGTGGATCTCCACCCCGCGTGTGAGCAAACGCCGCTGCACTTTGCGGGAGAGCACGGGGTGGAACGATGCCAGAAGCCTCTGTCCGCCATCAACCAGCACAATGCGGATGTCCCTGGCGTTCACCCGCTGGAAGTTGCGCCGCTTGAACCTGCGGATACTTTCGACGAGCATCGCCGCGAGCTCGACGCCCGTTGGCCCAGCGCCCACCAGCACCAGCGTCAACAGGGCTTTGCGCTTCTGCTCATCCGGCTCGCGCTCCGCCGCCTCCAGCGCGCTGAGTAGGTCGTTTTTCAGCCTCATGGCGTCATCCAGCGATTTCATGCCGGGTGCGATCCGTTCCCATTCGGGATGACCGAAGTAGTTGGTGGCGGCGCCTGTGGCGAGGATCAGGTAGTCGTAGTGGATGGGGTCATGCTTGCCGAGCAGTACAAGCTGCTGTTGGGTATCCACCCCGCTGACCTCGGCCATCACCACGTTTGTGTTCACCTGGCCTTGCAGGATGTCGCGAATGGGGGTGGCGATGTCGCCGGGCGCGAGCGTTGTGGTGGCGACCTGGTAGAGCATCGGCTGAAAGAGGTGATAATTTGTGCGGTCGATCACCGTCACCCGCAGCGGCTGGTCGGCCAGCTTTTTGGCCGCCGCGAGCCCGCCAAAACCACCTCCCACGATCACGACATGTGGCAGGCTCACCGGTGGCGCCGAACTATTCGTCCCCACTTCAGGCACACGGGTCTCGGCGGTGTGTCTCTCCATGATGTTCTTCTCTCCTTCTCCCTGTAGTGATAGAGATAGCTGCGCAGCGGCTAGCTCCTGGCGGCCGTGACACTGGCAGGCGCGAAGGAGATCACATTCTTGATGCCGCCGGTTTTGCCCAGCAGCACGTCGTGTGCGCCCTCAACGGGCGAGCGGCTCGTGATGACCGCGCGCAGGGCGTCGGGCCAGCGTTGGTGAAAGATGCCCAGGTCAGCAATGGCATCATCAAAGGCAACGGGGCTGGCGTTCACCGTCCCCATAATGACCTGGTTCTTGAGCACGATGTTGCGCATCAGGGTATCGGTATCGACCTCCGCAGGTGCGTGGTGGCCGGGGACGCCGGTAAAGACGAAGGTACTGTAGGGACCCAGGATCTGCCAGGCCTCGAAGGCGAGTGAAGAGACCCCGGTGGCCTCGTAGACCATGTCGACATTGCCCAGCAGCGCTTTGCGCTGCTCCTCGGAGATATTCCCCTTGGAGACATACGTCGCCCCGATCGCCTCGACAATCGCGGAGGCGGGATTGGGCGCGGGTGGCAGCGCGTAGACATAGATGTCAGCACCCACCGCGGCCATCATCATCGCGCCCAGCAACCCGACCGGGCCGGCACCCAGGACAACCCCTTGTAACTTGTGCGAGGCTTGTGCGGCCATGGGCAGGTCGGGGTTGAGCCACGGCAGGCGACGCACAATCAGTTGAGCCTGTTCCTTGGCCTTCTCGCCGATCGTCAACGGCTCAGTCAGCACCGCGACATCGCGCAGCTCTGGCGGCACGACATGCATGTTGCGCTCGGCATCGACCACGAACTCGGTCATGAAGCCATGCGCGCCCTTGATGCCGCGTTCGGTGTATTCACCGGTGCGGCAGAAGTCCGGGTAGCCGGAGCGACAGGGTTGACACGCGGGCGATGAGCATGGCCGGCGCACCGTCGTCACCACCAGGTCGCCTACCTTTACGCGCTTGACCGCGGGGCCGACCTCCATCACCTCCCCGAGTGACTCATGGCCGATGACCAGGTAGTCGGAGCCCGCCGGCGGCCAGCCATACTGGAATGAGCAGATTTCTTTGTCGGTGCCGCAGACACCGACGTCGAGCATGCGCAGTTTGACCTGGTCAGGCCCGCTGATGCGAGGAACCTCCAGATCAATGACGTTGATTTCCTTCGTTGCCGGAAAAACGGCGACTGCTTTCATATCCTGTCCTCACGTTGTTGCTGATTTATTTTCTTTACAACAAATAAAAGAGCACTACTCGTTATCCCTGTGACGGCTAAAGAGGATATGGGCGAGAATAACGGGCGTTATGTGCTCACGAGAAAGAAGGACCTTCGCCGACATCCCCAGGCAGATAGATCACTTGTGCCACCAACTTTAGTCTACGGAAGTAAGATCGATAACGCATCATCAGAATGCTCTATTTTTTGGGCCTGACATTCAATGTTGGGAACACGAGTTGGTCGAATTACACCAGACATGCGCAAAGGACGTCATCAAAACACACTATTTTATGCAAGAGCCGGTCTGAAGTGCACTGTCAGGCTACGCAAAAATAGGATGTTTTAAAGATGCGTCATTGTCCTCAAAGGATTACACTGTAAAAGTGATGGAGCGATTTTCCATGGATAGGCGTTGTACCTATCTCTTTCTCTCTCCATGGATAGGCGTTGTGCCTATCTCTCTCTAAAGAAAGGATCAATTCCTATGAGCTCTCAAATGACTGATCCCAACAAGACCTTGCAGGGGCTCTCTGAAGGCGATCTGAGCGTGTTGGATACCCTGGTGCATATGACCGAGGGGTCGCTCGCAGCATCCGAACTCGACCCAGAGACGTTCATGCTCGTCAGGGTTGCGGCACTGGCGACATTGGACGCGGCTCCCGCCTCCTGGCTGGTGAACCTCAAGGTCAGCAGTGAAGCTGGCTTAACGCCCGAGCGCATTATTGGCGTGCTCATTGCGATCGCGCCGGTGATTGGTACCGCGCGGGTCGTGTCAGCGGCAGGCAGTATTGTGCGAGCGCTTGGGCTCGCGGACGCTCTGGCTGAGAACGGCGACGTGTAGCGGAGGTGAGGACCCTCGAGTGGGTCCTCAGGTTTTTGCTCAGCCGGCGGCATCCGCGCAGGATGCCGCCGGCTGAGCATCCAAGAGGGAGGTCTCGTGTCGCATCCTCCCATTCCTGAGCGAATTCTTATAGTCATACAGGCAAAGCGAGACATTACTTACTCGTAGACGAATTAGGAGGCCTCACCTGTCACCTCAACTGCCGCAGAGAGTATGCTCAGCGGCGTTCTGTATTCTCCACAGGTGATGCTGCTCGGCAGTAGCCTTGTTTGAATAATGAAGCATAGCTGCTTTGCGAAAAAGCACAGATCTTGACAGCGGGACGCGCTGCTGGTAAGCTTTATATACAACTAAGAGACATTACTTGTAAACAACATTTGTTCTATTTCGGTGGGAACAAGACGACTTCACTCAGTATATTTTACTTACTTACTTACTTACTTATTTATTTAAGGAAGAGTAACCATGGATAGCGAATTCGACGAACGCGCTGAGCACGCGATCCTGCCGCCAGCGCCATACCAGGTACACGGCGTCGTCACGAACGAGCCTGAGCAAGTTGGGCGGCTCAACCTGCTGATTGAGGAGTGGCTGTTGGAAAAATACCGCCAGACGCGCAGCAAGATGACTCTGGAAACCTACCGCGCGGCGCTCTCCCAGTACCGCGTCGCTCTGCAGCAGCAGGGGCTGGACCTGGACCGCGAGGACTGCCTTGCCCAGCTAGTCACGACGGCCCGCCTCTTCGCCTCCTTCTCCACACGTGGCAGGGACGTGGCGGTAGCAACCAGCAATCTGCGGCTTGCCACGCTGTCTTCATTCTATGAGTTCGCCATCCGCAATGACCTGATGAGCGTCAATCCCATCGATAAGATCAAGCGCGGCAAGTCGCAGCGCTATCAGGGGGCGCACGCCATGGAGCCGGAGATCGTGCAGGCCCGCCTGCGCTCGATCGATGCCAGCGCGCTCGATGGCAAACGGGACCGGGCGCTGCTCCTGGTGTATTTGCAGACGTGCCGCCGTCTTTCAGAAGTCGCGGGCTTGCTGTGGCGCAATGTGCAGATCGATAGCCAGAAGGACACGCATGGCACAGCACGGGAGCTGGTGACGCTCACTTTTGAACGGTGCAAGGGGGCGAAGGTCATGGTGGATCAGCTGCCCGCAGGGATCAGTCATGTTCTGCTTACCTGGCTGCGCAGCTACTACGGCGAGGAGCTCTACCTCGCTCCCGACACACCGCTCTGGATCGCCCTGGCCCCAGGGGGCGCAACGGCAGGAATCGCGGGAACCGGCTCGGTCCCCAGGCGATTGCAGATATCTGCAAGAAGTACCTCGGCACCTCGAAGGTGCATGCCACGCGCCATACCGGCACGCTCATCCGGCTCAAGGCCGGAGCCAGCGTGCAGGAGATCAAGAAGCAGCTGGGGCACGACTCGCTGGCCACGACCGATTACTACATCGAGGTCCTCTTGCAGGAGCCTGATATGCATGCCACACGGGTAGAATCCATGCTCCTCTAAGGGGCAGGCTTGCATGTCATTTTCATCATTTTGTTGCCTCATTGCTGTTCTTTGAAGGCACCAACCTGCTGCTCGAGGGCCTGCCAGTTGTGCTGGGATTGTGAAGAAGCATTGTTGCATTGTGACCACTTTGTGTGGTTCCCGGCGTAGCCTGAATATACATGGTAGCTCTTACTATGCAACAATTAGCAAACGATTAAATAAACCAGTAAGTTAAGTAAGGAACGGCGAAGGCCAGGCAGGCAGGCAGGCAGGCAGGCAGGCAGGCAGGCAGAGGGAGGTAACAATGTCTGAATATTACTCCGATTCCTGGGTTGAAAGTCCCTGGAATGTGGTTGAGGCAGATTTTCCTGCCACAAGTAATACCGCAGAGCAAGTGAAGTTTCTCTTGAACTACGCGGTCCTAGCACCATCGAGGCATAACGTCCAGCCATGGCTCTTCAAAATAGAGAAGAATACTATTGAATTTTACGCTGATCGGTCCAGGGCATTGCCAGCAGCAGATCCCGAGGACAGGGAGATGATCATCAGCTGCGGCGCGGCCCTGGCCAATTTCCTCATTGCGGCACGCCATTACTGCTTTGTGACGAATGTGGAAATACACCGCGACCCGGGAAATCCTGATTTCCTGGCGCGCATCAGCCTCGAAAAAGGGGGGGTGGCTACGCCTGAAGAGCAAAAGCTTTTCCGCGCCATTAAACAGCGCAGGACAAATCGGCAGTTGTTTAAGGATCGGGCGGTACCGACCGCACTTCTCTCGGCGCTGGAGGGGATTGCCGCGCGTGAAGCGACGAGATTCCAGGTTGTGCAAGACGAGGAAGATCGCTATCAGCTGGCGAGCCTGATCGCAGCAGGGGATCATATGCTGTGGGAGAATGAACGATTTCGCGCGGAAATAGCGAAATGGACTCGTGTAGAGGATAGCAGCAGTGTAGATGGTGTGCCGGACTACGCGCATGGCAGTGGGGATATGGCCTCCTACCTCGGCCCGCTCAGAATTCGAACCTTCATGGATAGCGAAGAAACGAAGAAGGGACAGCACATGGCGGCCGGCTCCCCGGTCTTTGCCGTAGTTTTAACGTACTCCGATACCCGCTTTGACTGGCTAGCCGCAGGCCAGGCCATCGAAAAGGTCGTGCTGCATGCGCGCTCTGAGGAAGTCTGGGCCTCTTACTTCAGCCAACCGGTCGAAATACCAAGGTTGCGTAAAGATATACAGGACATACTGGGGTGCAGAGAATTTCCACAGATCGTGCTGCGCATGGGATATGGGCCCGAGGTACCCCCAACCGCTCGTCGCAGCGTAAGCGAGGCCATCTTGTAGGCATTGCCTGCCAGGGCGGAAACCTGGTCAGTCAGAGGGCAAGGGACGTGAATACCAAGAATAGGCATGTATTCACGTCCCTTGCCCTCATGGCATGAAGGACGAAGAGGTGCCTTGCCTTTACCTGGCAGATGGCGCAGAAAGTGCCATTCCAGATGAAGATCTGTTTGCGGCCCCCTTTCAACGTTCTGACTGGTATATTCGCCTGAATATGCAGTCCAGAATTACTACCCCTGCGATGATCACTGCCTGTTGACCGCGCAACTGACTCTCCCTCATTGCCACCAACTGTCTCCTAAGCAACTGTTCCAGCCGGTGTTCTCCAGGTCTCGTTGCCTCGAATAGACAAGATGCCGCCTGGCGGCTAAAACACGGCTGCGTTCAGGTAGGTGCGGCGATTTTTGGGGCTCTCCGGGCCCTCCGGGCTCTATGAGGCCAGTAAAAACGTTGTAGGCCTGGCGGTTCTTTTCCAAAAATACAGGCCAGCTATATTGTTCCTCGGCCAGTTTTTTCCCGTTTGCTCCCAGCCTGTGAGCTTTCTCCGCGTTGCGTAGTAACTCCAATGCTCCCTGGGCCAGTCCTTCTGGAGTTGGTGGAACCAACTGGCTCGTGTCATGGGTAAGCAATTCAGTATGCGAGTAGGTTTCCGTGGCGAGAATAGGTTTACCCGAGCGGAGGTAGGTGTACAATTTAAGCGGTGTGTTGGTCCCTTCGCGGCGCGGGCTCAGTAGAATATCGGCCAGTACCATGTATTGTGGCATCTCTTCCGGAGGGCGCTGCCCTGTAAAATGCACGATGTCAGCGATGCCAAGCTCTTGAGCGAGGTGGCGATACGTCGAGACCTGATGCGGATGTCCGCCCACCAGAACGTAATGAGCTGATGGCACCTGTTGGTGGACCAGTGCAGCGCTCTGGAGTAATAGGTCGATGCCCTGGTAGTGTTCCAGTGTTCCTGTGTAGAGCAAGATAGGGGCGCTCCCCAGCTGCAATTGCTGGCGGAGTCGTATGACATCTTCTTGGCTGGCTGCAGGCATATCCTCATCAACCGCCACATTGCGAATCAAATAGATTGGCTTGCCAGGGACGATTTTCTCCGCGGTTTCCTTGAGTTCGGCAGTCACGGCGATGACGATATCTGCGTGACGGAGCACCGATTGCTGTATTGCCGCAACACAGCGAATCAGCAATCGGTGTTTGAAAAGAGAGAAGTGAGATACCATCAGGGACAGATCTGAATGCATGTCGAAGAGGTGTCGACAGCGAAAGACGAAGGAGAGGATTACGCCCATGGCTCCGGCTTCCTCATGAGTATGCAGGTAGTGGTAGCGTTCCTTGCACAGCTGGCATACTGCTGTGAGGAAGAGGCACAGGTCGAGTGGGAATTTCGCCAGGGAAGGACCAATCTCGACCTTCTTAAGAAAAGGCAGAGCAGGAGCACGATAGATTCTCAGGCCGGCCAGCTCCACCTGTTTGCCAATGGGGTAGGTGACCAGGTCGACCTCATACCCCAGGGCTAGCAAGGCCTTAATACGGTGATAGACACTGAAAGGTGTACCTCTTGGCTCAAGAAATGGCTCCGGAGCGAGCATTAAAATGCGCATGAAAAACCTCTTTCTTCCGGGACAGAAGAGTACGATTTCTGCCTCTCTACAAAACATAGGACAACATTGGAAATCGAAGATTTGTATAAAAAAATAAGCAACCTATAGGAAGTGTAAGAAAAGGAGCAAATGATACGTATCTATTTTTGGCTTGGTTGCAAAAAAATCTGGGGGGAAGGCTGACTTTAAGATCAGTCTGAGAGGCTTTCAGCGATGGTGTTTTTGCCATTGCCATCACTTTGCTCGTGCTCGATCTGAAAGTTCCCACTGACCTGAAACCTGTCACTCCTCTGGCTCTGGCAAGTGCCCTGTGGAGCAAGTGGCCCAACTACCTGGCGCTTTTGATGTGAGTAGTCGTCACTTGTTTAAGCGCGACCAGAGCTCCGGGCGTATCTCGTGCAGCGAAGAGAGGGTGACATCGGCGATGCCTAATCTTTTATCGCCTGCCAGAGCCTCATCCGGGATGGCGATACATTTCATGCGCGCGGCTTTTGCCGCGATCATGCCATTGATCGAATCTTCAATGGCGAGGCAGGCGGTAGGATCGACGCCGAGCCGCCTGGCCGTGGAAATATAGACGGCCGGATGGGGTTTCCCATAGTCCTCAAACTGCGCTGAATGTACGACCGCGAAATATTGTTTCAGCTGCAGCCGGGCGAGCACGGTCTCGATCAAAGCCATTCCCGATGTAGAGGCCAGGGCGAGTTTCACCCCCTGGCGCCGCATAAACTCCAGCGAGGCATACACGCCCTCTTGCGCGTTGCCTTCAGCTGCAACGAGGGAGATAACATTCTGCCAGATCAGGTCTGCAACGCATGTCTTCGCAGTATTCTGCCATGGGAAGCGCTGGTACCAGTATTCGACCACTTCATCCACGCGCAGACCCATCGTTTGCCTGCACATTTCCTCTGTCAACGAGACATCAACCTGATGGAAAACATCGATTTCAGCCCTTCTCCACAGGGGTTCTGAGTCGATGAGGATGCCGTCCATATCATAGATAACTGCCTTAATCATGCCTGTATTATAGCAGACTTTGCGGGGTGGGTTCGAATCTGGCCCTTTTATGCCAGGCCAAGCGTGCTTTAAATCTCGCTGTTCAGCAGGATCGCACCCGCGACTGCTCGCATGGAGGTGCGCCTGTTCATGCTCGCCTTGCGGATTTTGCTGAACGCCTCCTGTTCCGATAGCCCTTGCTGCTCCATGAGCAGACCCTTGGCTCGCTCAATGATCTTGCGCGACTCCAGTTGTTCTGAGAGGGTGTTGACCTGCTCTTCCAGGGCATGCAGGGCGTTGGAGCGAGCGAGCGCTATTTCCATGGCTGGAGCAAGCTCACGCTCGCGTAGTGGCTTGAGCAGGTAGTTGACGACGCCCGCGGCCTTGGCGCGTTCAACCAGTTCCTGGTCGCTGAAGGCCGTGAGCAGCACTACAGGAGCGATCTTTTCCGCGGAGAGCATCTCGGCAGCGGCGATGCCATCGATGCCAGGCAGGCGAATATCCATCAGGATCAGGTCCGGCCGTAGCTCACGCGCGAGATGCACAGCGCTCAGACCATCGGCCACTTCCCCGACAACAAGATAGCCGAGTCGACTCAGCACCTCTCGCACATTCATGCGCTGCAGGGGTTCATCATCTGCTAGAAGGATACGTATTGTCATGTGCCACCTCAAATTCTTGCTCCAGCTCCGAAGAGATGGCCTCTTCAGAACTGGAGGTCGGGTCATAACATGAACTCAGGTGAGCTGGTCAGTCAGCTTGCCCGTGGTTACGAGCCAGCGGACAAACTCGAGGCGATGATGGTCGACTGACATGTGGCTCAGCCTTTTTTCCATGTACGCGCGCTTCAGCCTCCACAGGTGCTCTCGTTCAGACTCAGTAAAATCAACGCTGTTCAAAATCTCATCGGCTTTTTTGTAATCCACAGGATTCTCCTCTGGCGGGGCCATGAGCGATTTCTCCCCCACCTCTGGCAATGAACCAAGTTCACTGTTCACGCCCGGCACTCAGTTGCGTCATCAGATCGATTGTTTCATGGATACCACATCTCACATAGTGAACTTGCGTGGAAGCCGTTCTACATGGCATTGGAGCCACTCACCTCATTGCGTCTCTGCATCCGGTCGCTAATATTCCTATCATTGCGTCTCTGCATCCGGTCGCTAATATTCCTATATATATGCAGATTACACTTATATGCAACGTTTGTCAAGCCGACCTTGTAGCTTCAGCCTACCCGGGCATCGCAGGCTGGTTTGAGCACCATATGGGGTAGGGTGATCATCTCTTAGGTGGCCTATCTGCCTCCAAACAGACGATGAATAAGGCTGTTGATGCTTTCGCTAATTTTCTCAGCCTCATATTCGAGATAGTGAAGGGCGGTGGCGGTGGCATCCTTGGCCTGCTGGGCATACTGGTGGCCTCCGGGTATCCTATCAGAAAGCTGATCAATTACCGAGTCGATCTTTTGCTGTGCCATATGGCTGCTTCCCCTGCTTTGATCTTTGTTATCCTGCTGGTGGTGTGCTTGGCCGCGGTATCCACGCAGCTGGTGGAGCTCCTGGTTTCTCTTGTGATCAGGGTCATGATTGTTCCAGTTCATAATCTGTTCTCCATCGATGAACGACATGTACCTGCGAAGCAATGTTGCCGTTGTGCGCCGGATGAGTGATGTTCTAGTGTAAACGTGCTAGCTTTTGAAGTTTGCCGCCTATTTGATGCTCACATCATATGTATCGGCATGAGAGAGCCACTTCTTTGAGATCTCGGCACGCGCTCCCCTGACGACTCATGTGTTTGCATGAGTGTATAACATCGCGCCACTATGGTAAGGCCATCTGACGAAGAGGTATATCTCTGTGTCTGTTGCTTGTAACCGATCAGTATCCGCCGATGGTCGGTGGTGTAGCCACTGTAACGCATGATCTGGCCGCCAATTTTGCCAGGCGAGGGCACCAGGGCTGATCGGCTCAGCCGTGAGGTAGAGAACCACCGCGGCCGAGATCGAGCTCCTATCGTCTCATCAAGCGCTGCTTGACCAGCAGGGGCAACAACTTGTAGTTGCTGCAGCCCTGTTCGTAACTCACACGGATGTTATTACCGGCCCTGGTCACTATGCCATCAACAGGCAAACGCTTAAACAAATTCGAGCATCACCTGGTCAATGTAACACCAGCCCCAGTCTTCTCCAGGCTCGAAGGACTGGATAATCGGGTGGTTAGTCGTGTGGAAATGTTTGGTGGCATGCTTGTTCTTGGATGAGTCGCAGCAGCCGACATGCCCGCAGGTGAGACAGAGGCGCAGATGCACCCAGGTATCACCTATTCTTAAGCAGTCCTCGCAACCATTGGCACTCGGAGTGACCTTGCGTATCTGGTCGAGATGTGTACATTGTATTACTGCCATCGGTCTTGCCTTCCTGATCTTATGCGCACAGAATAGTTTCTTGTTAGTGTACTCTTATCTGTAATAGTTGGGAACTACTTCTCAGAGCAAAATAAAGATTTGGCATACCAAATGGCGCTCACACTTGTATGTGAAGCAGTGGGAAGTTCATGGCAGGCAGAGTCTCATCGTGCGCTCTCGGCCCGCAGCGAGCGCAAGGCGACATCTTCTGGCAGGTTATAGCCTCCCTCGGCCAGCTCATGCTGCAGTTCCTGCAAGTAGAAGCGCAAAAAGACTGTGCGGCGCTCCGCCATGGCTCGTCCCGTCGCGGTCTTCATAGCTGTATGCAGTTTCAAGAGCTTTGTGAAGAAACGATCGAGCAGGTAACGCTGCTCATCCGGGGCCCGCCAGAGCGCGAAGGGGTCGTCGGGGTGGTATATCCCGCCCTCAGGCAACCGCCATAGCTTCCTGGTCATGGCCCAGCGCATGACTCCACTGGCTCCCAGGCTGTCCAGGCGATCCGCGTCATAGAGCACACAGGCTTCAAGCGTCGCGGGATCGACGCCGCGACTATAACTATGGGCAAGGATCGCGTGAAAAATCGCGCTCCGGGTCTCAGGGGGCAGGTCAAAAGAAGCCAGCAGCTCAGTCGCGAGCACAACGGAGCGTTCCGCGTGTGAGCGCAAAGGGTCGTGGGTCGTACGACCAAGATCATGCAGCAAAGCCGCCATCCCGGCGATAAAGCTATCGGCGTTTTCCTGCTCCGCCAGGTGTAGGGAGAGATGATAGACCCGCTGGACGTGTTCCCAACCATGGGCCGGATCCTCAAAATCAGCGAAGCGAGCTTGCACCTCTGCCCTGGTCGTCGTCAACATGTAGGTTGCCTGTTGTGTTAGTTGCATGCTCGAGAATCCTCTTCTGTAGTATGTTGCTGGCGCTGCGCAAGCCGCAATGAGGGCCTGCAGGCTCTCTGACAATGTGCCTGCTTCTAGTGTAGCAAGCGGAGGATTAAAGCGCATCATTAAAATGCCCTATTTGTCTGGCGGGTGCTGGTGTGAAGTAATAATCAACTTTCTATTCCTTTGTTGCTTGATTTCTCTTGAGCTGGCCAGTCCGCCCATTGCTTAGCGCACGACTACCGTGATCCTGTGATAGCCCGTCGCGCCGGCGGGGACCGTCCCCTGCTCCTGACTGGTCTGCACCTGCCCGGTGCCATCGGTGGCGCGGCTGACGAGCGTGTATGTGCCTGGCTGGGACGGCTTCCACTGCCATGTCCACAGCACCCACGCATCCTGTGAAAGCGGTGGCTGAAGCGTCGCCTGCTGCCAGCTATTTCCACCATCCACGCTCACCTCTACCTTCGCAATGCCGCGCGCGCCGGCGAAGGCGATACCACCTACCTCTGTGGATTGCCCTAAGGCAACCTGGCCACGTGGACGATCGATGCGGCTCATAGTGTGCAGCGGACCATTGTACCAGCCCTGGTCTGAATAGAGGCCGCTCACAAAGTGATCGGTCAGTTCGATGCGCGTGAGCCACTTGATGTTCTCTTCACCGTAACGACTGGGGATGAGCACACGTACAGGGTAGCCATGTCGTTGCGGCACTTCGACTCCGTTCATGCGCCATGCCGCGATGGGGTCGACGGTGAGTACTTCTGTAAGTGGCAGGCTGAGACTATAGCCGTCGACGGCGTAGAATGCGATGTATCTGGCTCCTTGCTGCGCACCCCCGTGCCGCTCCAGCAATGTCTGCAGACGGACCCCCTGCCAGACGGCCGTACTGATCAGGTGATCGCCGCGACCATTGGCAATACACTCAAGGGTGATGGCGCGCGATACCGAGGGCAGCGACTGCAGTTCAGTGTAGGTATAGGAGCCTGGATTTCCCACCAGGCCTCCCACCTCCAGTCGCCACAGGTCAGTATTCACCGCTGGGTCGACCGTATTTTGCGTGACGACGTAATGTTCGCTATTTGGCGTAATGGCGGGCGTCACGTTGTTATGTACCGCTGACTTCATACCATCATAGTAGGCGTAGTTTTGCAAATACGCGCGTATCAAACCCACGGCCCCGAGGCCCGCGCCCACACCTAACACCGCCGCGCCCAGGCGTATGAAAAGCTGGCGCCGGCTCTGCCTAAAAGGAGTGTCGCCTGCCGCGAGCTGTTTCGGCAGCAGCGCGCGATATGCCAGGCAGAGCATGACACCGTACAGGACAAAAACAGCGAGGAGTCCAAGAGCTGTCACGCAGAACGCCCACCCAAGCGGCAGGCCGAAGAAGTTCTGCGCCAACTCATTCCAGAACAGCAGCCCCGCGATGAGCGTCATAAGCAGGGAAAATGCTAGGGCGACGATCCACTCGCGCCTTGTGGGCCGGTAACCCGCAAGCGGAGGCTTGATGCGAACAATGAAGGCGTACACCACGCCCAGCAATATCCCAAGGGCGACCATCCCCAGCAGAGCCAGCCCAAGAGGAGCTGTCTTGGGGTTGGGGGAGAAGGTTGCCAGGAGACGTATAAATGTGTTGACATCTATGTGTTTGAGTAAAAAATCGCCGAACAGTTCCACAGGTGTAGGTATGCCTGCGGCCAGGCGCAATATTCCCATGAGTACTACAGCCATGAGGCTCGCAAGCAGGCCCGCGGCAAGGGCAAAGAGTATACCGACGATATTTGGGAAGCCTGAAGCTTCGAGCAGGGCCGGCTTCGCCTGGGCGCGTGATTCTGAGTGATACATAGATCATCCTTTGCACTGGTCAATCGTCTCTCCACATTATCACGTTAGAGGCAGCCCAGCTTTTCCAGTGGTGAGCATTGAAATTTTCTGCCCGCCAGATCCGTTTTGTAGCTATTGCCTGCGTTCCAGCTCAACCTCGAGGTGACGCTGATCTGCTACGCTCCAAGTGTGGTGGCTGATCTGCGACAAGTCGAAGCAAGGAATCTGAGCAGGTCCAAGGCGGTGAACCTGGAAGAGTTGGAAACCCGCTCGAACAAGGAGAAGATCTTTCGAACAAGGAGAAGATCTTTGAGAACATCTCTCGCCTGACGGCAGCATTGCAGTGAGACCAGGCGAGAAGCATGTTCGACGATGGGCAGCGGAGCTGCGATGGAGCCCAGACATAAGCCCCCGGCTTCCAGCCGTAGAGTAACTGACCCCTAAATCTACCCGCTCCCAGCTTCGCAGACATAAATGTCTGCTTGGCCCTCGAGATCTTCCGCCACGCTCAAGGGGGCTTAGTACATTAGCGCTGGTTGGAAGCACATTGAACACCTTGTGTGTTCAATGTGACGTGCGCGCTGCCAGGCTGTGTGTCTATTGTGACGGTGGTGAGATATGCTAAGCATGCAGAGCTTTCATACGAGTTGTCATGCTGACGCTGCGCAAGCGCCTCATTGCTCAGAACGCAGGGAGCTCGCTCGTTTCAGGTCATATAGAGCCTGTACAGATAGATGCAAGCACACATCCAATGAGGGAGATACATCATGTCGGTGAGACAACGGATGAGCACACCAACGACCTCGCCTTCTTCTTCCACTGCCGCAGGAGGAGAGCAGACACCCAGGAATGTGCCCGCCTCTGCCCCCTGGCAGCGCTGGCCCGGGCGAGTCTGGCGCACGCTGAAACACTACCCCATTCCCTGCACAGCGGTCGCGTTGATGGTCGTGAGCCTGGTGTGCTGGCTTGCTGGGCAGAGCGCCCTCGCCAACTGGGTCCTGCTGGCGGTGGTGCTCCTGGGGGGCATTCCGCTGCTGTGGGAAACCGTGCAGCAGTTCCTGCACAAGGAATTTGGCGTCGATGTGATCGCTATCCTGGCGATTGCAGGATCGGTCGCCCTGGGGCAATACCTCGCGGGAGCACTTGTCGTGCTAATGATGTCGGGCGGTGAGGCGCTGGAAGCCTATGCCTTGCAGCGCGCACGCTCCTCTCTGTCGGCACTGGCTGAACGCGCCCCGCGTCTGGCGCACATCTGGCGAGGAGACGAACTCGTCAACTTTCCGGCCGAGCAGGTCGAAGTCGGTATGCAGATCGTCGTCAAACCCGGTGAGTTGATCCCCGTTGATGGCGTCGTGATCTCCGGCACTTCTAGCCTGAGCGAGGCGGACCTGACGGGCGAACCTGTGCCGGTGCGCAAAACGCCGGGGATGCTCGTGCTTTCGGGCAGCGTCAACCTGGACGGCGTCCTGGAAATTCGCGCCAGCAAACGCAGCGCCGAGAGCAAATACGCGCAGATCGTCCGCCTGGTCGCGGAAGCCCAGGCGCAGAAAGCGCCGATCCACCGCCTGGCCGATCGCTACAGTGTGGGCTTCACGATCCTGGCGGTCGGGCTGGCTGGCCTGACCTGGGCCCTGTCCGGCGATAGCATCTACGCCCTGGCCGTGCTGGTCGTCGCCTCCCCTTGCCCGTTGATCCTGGCCACACCGATCGCCATTATGTCCGGCATTGACCTGGCGGCGCGCAATGGCATCATCATCAAGAGTGGCGGGGCCATCGAGCAACTGGGAGAAGTGACCGTCGCCGTCTTTGACAAGACTGGCACGCTGACACTGGGCATGCCCCAAGTGACGACCATCGTCCTTGTCAGGCCGGATGAGCAAGCAGGGGCTGATTCAGGAGCAAGCGACGACGCGGCTCGCCGCCGCCTCGCCGCGTATGGCGAAGACGCGCTGTTACGCTTTGCCGCCTCGGTCGAGCAGTTGTCAACGCACATCCTGGCGCGCTCTGTTGTGGAGGCCGCGCAGGAACGCGCCTTATCCCTCAGTTCCGCCGACGATTTTGAGGAGATCTTTGGCAAGGGTGTGCGCGGATGTGTGCCGCTGCACGCTGCAGGCCGTCAGGTGGAAGGGCCGGGCGAGAGCGGTGGCGTCGAGGTAGCGGTGGGCAACCGCACCTTCATGCAGCACCTTGGGATTGCGGTGCCGGCCTCACTGCTCGCTGAACGCGCGCGGCGCATCGAGCGTGGCCAGATCTGCAGCTTCATTGCCGTGGAGAAGCGGGTCGAAGGACTCCTGGTCCTTGAGGACGTTCCGCGGGCGGAACTCTCACGCCTTGCGCCAGATTTGCGTGCGGCAGGCATCAAAGAAATAATCCTGCTGACGGGCGATGGTGAGGTGGTAGCGCAGCAGATCGGCAAGATCGCGCAGGTGGACCGTGTGATAGCGCGCTGCCTGCCAGAGGACAAAGTGCGCACCGTCAAGGAACTCGTGCTGCAGGGGCAGCACGTATTGATGGTGGGCGATGGCATTAACGACGCGCCCGCCCTGGCAACCGCCACGGTAGGGATGGCGCTCGGCACCCAGGGCTTAACTGCCGCGGCCTCTTCCGCCGACGCCGTGCTGCTCTCAACAGATATCCTGCGCGTGGTGCGAGCGGTGCGCCTGGGTCGGCATGTCATGCGCGTGGCCGTGCAGGGCATCTGGGTTGGCATGGGTCTGAGTGTCATCGCCATGGTCTTCGCCGCCTTCGGCTTCATTCCCCCGGCGGTGGGCGCCCTGCTCCAGGAAGCCTTTGACGTGATTGTCATCCTGAATGCCCTGCGAGCCGGCAGGATCACGTTCTAACGATTATCCAGCACTGCGAGATAGCCCTCTTCCAGGTGGGCATCGCTCAGGTCGGCCTTCTCAAGGTGCGCTTCGTGCAGAGAGGCTTTCTCCATGTGCACACCTATGAGTTCAGCCTGCTCCAGGTGCGCCTCGCTCAGGTCGACACCCGTCAGCAGGAGCGTAGCGCTGGCGCGTTGTTCTTCGCTAGACTCATCCCATTGCGCGCGCGTGAGGCTGCCGAGCAGGCGCGCCAGCGGGAGGGCATGCAGGTCAGTATAGCGCAGGTCCGCCCCCCTCAGGTCCAAACCCCACTGCTTCTGGCGCTGCGCGCCGCGGCGCGCAGCGCCATCACGTCCGTTGGCATACGCTCAAGGCGGGCACGCCGATGCTCGCCGCAGCACGCAGGCTCTCCACGCCTGCCTCTCGCTCGCTTCCACCCAGCACTTGCTCCTCTATACCCCCATCATCAATGTGCATGCGCTTCTTCCGCAGCTCTTATGGGCTCAATGACCAGCCTGCCGTCAATGGCGTCGATCTCAAGCGTATCGCCCTCGCGAATGGTACCCTCGAGAATGCCAAGGGCGATACGGTTCTCGACCTCCTTCTGGATGACACGTTTGAGGGAGCGAGCCCCGAACATCGGGTCGTAGCCTAACTCCGCCAGCAATTCTCTTGCTGCGTTCGTGAGCTGCAGCGTGATATGCCGTTCGGCCAGGCGCGGGCGCAGGCGGTTGATCTGGATGTTTACAATCTCCTTCATCTGCTCAGGCGTGATTTGATGGAAGACGACTATCTCATCGACGCGGTTGACGAACTCGGGACGGAAGCCCTCCTCCTGCAGGTGCTGTCGCACGCGGCGCTGGACCTCATCCTCCTCCATGCCATCAAACTCGTGCAACCAGCGCGCCCCCACGTTACTGGTCATAATGATGACCGTGTTCTTGAAATCAACGGTGCGCCCCTGGCCGTCCGTCAGGCGGCCGTCATCGAGCAGCTGCAGCAAAACGTTGAAGACCTCGTGGGCCGCTTTTTCGATTTCATCTAAGAGGACGACACTGTAGGGACGGCGGCGTACAGCCTCGGTCAACTGGCCGCCCTCTTCATAGCCCACGTACCCGGGCGGCGCACCGATCAGGCGCGAGACGCTGTACTTCTCCATGTACTCGGACATGTCAATCCGAATGATGGCCCGCTCATCATCGAAGAGAAATGCGGCCAGCGCTCGCGCCAGCTCTGTCTTGCCGACACCGGTCGGCCCCAGGAACATGAAGCTGGCCAGGGGGCGATTGGGGTCCTGCAGCCCGGCGCGCGCGCGACGGATCGCGTCAGAGACGGCATGCAGCGCCTGCTCCTGCCCCACAACGCGCTCGCGCAAGCGATCCTCCATCGTGATCAACTTCTGCACCTCACCCTCCATCAACCTGGAGACCGGGATATGCGTCCACTCCGACACGACCTCCGCGATGTCCTCGGAATCGACCTCCTCCTTGAGCATGCGCGCCCCCTGGATGCTGCTCAGCTTTGACTCCATGTCACGAATGTGTTCCTCCAGCTTGGGAATGGTGTCATAGCGCAGGCGCGCCATCTCCTCGTAGTTATACTCGCGCTCGGCTCTCTCGAGGGCGACCTGGGCCTGCTCCAGCTCTTTCTTAAAGCGCTGAATCTCCTCCACCGGCTGGCGTTCGCTCTTCCAGCGCCAGCCGCATGCCGCGCAGTTGCTCCGAGAGATTCGCGATCTCTTGCTCAACTCTTGTCCTGCGCTCCTGGCTCGGCGCGTCCACTTCCTTTTTCAAGCGCCTCAAGTTCCACCTGCAACTGCCGGATACGCCGCTCCAGCGCATCAATCTCTCTAGGGGTGCTATCCAGCTCCACACGCAGACGGCTGGCAGCCTCGTCAACCAGGTCGATGGCCTTGTCAGGCAGGAAGCGATCGGTGATGTAGCGGTTGGAGAGGACGGCAGCCGCCACCAGCGCGCTATCGGTGATACGCACGCCGTGATGGACCTCGTAGCGCTGCTTCAGTCCACGCAGGATGCTGATCGTATCTTCAACCGAGGGCTGCTCGACCATGATGGGCTGGAAGCGGCGCTCCAGGGCGGCATCTTTCTCGATGTGCTTGCGGTACTCATCCAGGGTGGTAGCGCCGATGCAGTGCAGTTCGCCGCGCGCCAGCATTGGTTTGAGCATGTTCGAGGCATCCATCGCCCCTTCGGCAGCGCCCGCGCCGACCAGCGTATGCAGTTCGTCGATGAACAGGATGACAGTGCCATCGGAACTCGTCACTTCTTTCAGGACAGCCTTCAGGCGTTCCTCGAATTCACCGCGATACTTGGCACCCGCGACCAGCGCACTCAGATCAAGCGCGATCACCTGCTTGTCGACCAGCGTCTTGGGTACATCACCACGCACGATGCGCTGCGCCAGTCCCTCGACAATCGCCGTTTTCCCCACGCCGGGGTCACCAATCAGTACCGGATTATTCTTGGTGCGGCGGCTCAGTACCTGGATGACGCGCCGGATCTCTTCATCGCGCCCGATCACCGGGTCGAGTTTGCCCTGCGCCGCGAGCTGCGTCAGGTTGCGCCCATATTTTTCGAGCGCCTGGTATTTGCCCTCGGGATTCGGCGTCGGTCACCCGCTGCGCGCCGCGAATGGAGGTGAGGGCCTGCAAGACGTTGTCACGTGTGAGCCCTGCCGCTCTCAATGCACGCTGCACGGCGCCATCGCTGACATCGAACATCGCCAGCAGCAGGTGCTCCACGCTCAGGTACTCATCATGGAAGGCGCCCATCTCGCGCCAGGCTTCTTCCAGCACCTTGCGCAGGCGAGGCGAAATGCCCGGCTCACTGCCACCATAGACACGCGGCATGCGCTCCAGTTCGGTGGTGATGAGCTGCTCTTGCCGCCGCGAGATTGCCGCCGACCTTCGCAATCACCTGCTGTACCACACCACCTTCCTGGTCAAGCAGGGCAGAAAGCAGGTGCTCAACTTCGACCTGATTATGATTGATACTGTCTGGCCATCTGGGCTGCATCGCTGAGTGCCTCGCGCGCTTTCTCAGTAAAGTGCTCAATGTTCATTGCTCTTTCCCTCTCCTGTTTGTGTACCTATTCGCGGTATCGTCGGTATGGCAATGGGATGACGGCAACGCCATCCCTCCTCCAAACGGATGACTTAGTGCTCGACGCCCACAGATGGCTTGCCGTCATTGCTCTCGCCACCAACTGCACTCCTTTGGCATAGTCCGCGCACCAGCAATGATGGCAAGAACCTGGTCGCGTTCCAGCACCTCCTCCTGAAGCAGCTGCCTGCGCCAGGCGCTCCAGTGCCGCCCGATGCTCGGAGAGCACCGACGCGCTTGCTGGTGCGCCTGATCAAGAAGTCGCTCCACCTCCGCGTCCACTCGCTCCGCAGTCGTCTCAGAGTACAGGCGGCCGCGTCCTTCCATCCCATGGCTGAGCCGAGGTAAGGACTCTCGCCATCCAGGTCATAGGCGACCAGGCCCGTCTGCTCACCCATGCCCCACTCGGTCACCATACGACGCGCCAACTTCGTTGCCTCTTTGAGATCATTTTCTGCGCCCGATGTGATCTCACCAAGGGCTACCTCCTCTCCCGTACGACCTCCTAAGGCAACTGCCAGGCGCTGGAGCAGGTAGGAACGTGGATAGTTGCGCCGATCATCCTCCGGCAGAACTGGGTGACGCCGAGAGACTGCCCGCGTGGCACAATCGTGACTTTATAGAGTGGATCGACATCGGGCAGAACCGCCGCGACTAGCGCATGCCCCCCTTCGTGGTAGGCCACAATGCGCCGCTCGCGTTCATCCATCAAGGCTTCCCGCTTGCCACCCAGGAGCAGTTTGTCGAGCGCCTCCTGGAAATCGTGGCGATCGACCTGCGCCTTGCCCCGCCGCGCAGCCACCAGCGCGGCCTTATTCACCAGGTTGGCAAGGTCAGCCCCGGCAAAGCCCGGTGTCCAACGCGCCAGTTCCTCCAGGTTCACATCAGGCGCCAGCGGAACATTGCGGGTATGGATACGGAGAATCGCCTCTCTGCCGCGTCGCTCCGGTCGATCCACCACCACCTGGCGATCAAAGCGACCGGGACGCAGGAGCGCCGGGTCGAGGACGTCAGGACGGTTAGTAGCGGCCAGGACGATAATGGCCTCGTGCGGCTCGAAACCATCCAACTCGACGAGTAATTGCTCAAGGGTATGCTCACGCTCATCATTGCTGGCAATGCGCGCCCGCTCCACTGCGCGCTCGCCCAATGGCATCGATCTCATCGATGAAAATGATGCACGGGGCGTTCTTGCGCGCCTGAGCAAACAGGTCACGCACACGGCTGGCTCCAACCCCGACGAAGAGTTCGACAAAGTCGGTCGCGCTCGCACTGAAGAATGGCACCCCTGCCTCCCCGGCGACCGCACGCGCCAGCAAGGTCTTACCAGTACCCGGTGGGCCAACCAGCAAGACACCCTTGGGGATATGCGCACCAATCTTGAGGAAGCGCTGCGGGTCACGCAGGAAGTCGATCACCTCGCGCAATTCCGTCTTTGGCCTCATCAACGCCTGCCACATCCGCGAAGGTGGTTGTCGGGCGTTCTTCTGTGTACAGTTTGGCGCGGCTGCGCGCTATACCAAAGATCCCACCTCCTTGCATGTCTTGCATCCTTTTATGAACCATCACCTCGCCCGGGCGCCTGGTTGCTCGCCTGCTGCAACTCTTGTTGCATGGCCTCAATGCGCTTGAGCAGGCGAATGATCACTTCAACTCCCGCAAGGTTGACGCCAAGGTCATGCTGCAGCCTGCGGATGCGCCGCAGCTGTAGTACCTCTTCCTCGCTATAGCGCAGCTCCCCGCCAGCTACTACCCCTTCGACCATGCCCAGGGCATGCAGGTGACGCAGCTCGCCGATCCCCACATGACTCAACACAGCCGCTTCGCGCTCACTATACGATGAGGGCGGGCGGGACTGCTGGAGCACGATATGTGTGATATACTGCCTATCCATGGCTGCTCCTTGCTCCTTCCTTTGTCTCCTGGTCGGAATAGCCGATTGAACGGGCGAAGGCCTCGAAGAGGCGGCGCTGTTCTGCGTTCAGGTGCGTCGGCAGCACCACGTTTACTTCAGCGTACAGATCACCACGCCGATTCGGCTGCCCCAGAGCGGGCATGCCCTGCCCGCGCAGGCGGAAGGTCTTGCCGTTCGTAGTTCCCGCCGGAATCCGCAGCAGCAGCTGGCGCCCATCAGGAGTCGGCACATGCACCTCGCCTCCGAGCACGGCCGTGGCCAGGGGAACATCCACGCGTGTGCGCAGCGTGGCCCCCTGGCGCGTGAAGCGTGGATCCGGCAAGATATGCACGCGCAGGTAGAGATCGCCCCGCCCTGCATCGCCTGGAAGGCGTATGCGAGTACCTTCATCGACGCCCGCGGGTATCTTCACCTCCAGGCGGCGAGTACTGCCGTCTGGCTCGGTCACTGCAAAAACCCGCGTTACCCCCGTATATGCCTCCGCGAGGGTGACATCTACTTCGGCCTCGGCGCTACGTCGGGGCGGTGCACTCGCAGCGCCTTCTGCCCTGCGCGTTCGTCCCCGCGTCGCACTCGCAGCGCCCGCGCCGAAGTAGGTCTCGAAGAAGTCAGAGAACGGCGACGCTCCTCCAAAGAGGTCATTCAGATCCTCCTCGTTCACAGTGCGATACTGAGTGCGCCCGTCTCCCCCCGCCGCTCCATAACTACCTGGCCCTCGTCCGCCGTACTGCTGGTAAGAGCTGCCTATCTCATCGTAACGCTTGCGCTTCTCCGGATCGGAGAGCACTTCATTTGCCTCGTTGATCTCCTTGAATTTTTCCTCGCTCGCCTTATCACCCGGATTGACGTCCGGGTGGTACTTGCGGGCAAGCTTGCGATACGCCTTCTGAATGTCCTTCTGGCTCGCTTGCTTGTCCACGCCAAGTATTTTGTAATAGTCCTTGTAGTCAACGGCCATGCATTCAAACTCCCGCGTTCTTAAAGACGGCCAGCCAGCTTCTCCCTGCTATTTCCTTCTCCTTCCACTTCTGAGGATCTGTTCAGGCCTGTTCGCCTGAACTCTTCTCTAGTAATACCCATCCAGCTTAGAGCCATCCACGCCTCCCTGGAAAGAGCCCCGTGCCCGGGGCCCTGCCAGTTTGAGCTTCATGCAAATGCCAGAGACCTAGACTTCGCGGTACTCTCCCTCGACGGTTCCAGATTCCCCGCCGGAAGCGCCGCCAGAGGCTCCTCCTCCATCGCTCGCGCCAGTTCCTGCCGCAGTAGTGCTTGCCTCCTGGGCGACGCGCTGCAGCGTGCGCTCCAGGTTATCCGTGCTGCTGCGCACCTGTGAGAGATCACTGCCCGCGAGCGCATCACGTACGGCTTTGATCTTGCCCTCAACTTCGCTGCGCAGGCCAGCGGGGATGCTCCCAGCGCTATCTCGCAGCGTGCGCTCCGCCTGATAGGCCAGGCTGTCGGCGCGATTGCGCGCCTCAATCTCCTCTCGCCGCTGGCGGTCCTCCTGAGCGTGCGCTTCGGCTTCGCGTACCATACGGTCGACCTCACCCTTGGAGAGACCACTTGAGCCCGAGATCGTGATCTTCTGCTCGCGGCCAGTGGCCCTGTCACGAGCCGAGACATTGAGAATGCCGTTGGCATCGGTATCGAAGGTCACCTCAACCTGGGGCACGCCACGCGGGGCCGGGGAAATGCCCTCCAGGCGGAAGCGGCCCAGGCTCTTGTTATCGCGCGCCAGCTCGCGCTCGCCCTGCAGCACATGGATATCCACCGCAGTTTGATTATCTTCCGCCGTACTGAAGGTCTCGCTCTTGCGCGTCGGAATCGTTGTGTTGCGCTCGATCAGCCTGGTCGTCACGCCACCCATGGTCTCGACGCCCAGCGAGAGCGGAGTAACGTCGAGCAGGAGCACGTCCTTGACCTCGCCTTTGAGTACGCCCGCCTGAATGGCCGCGCCGATGGCCACCACCTCGTCAGGGTTCACCCCCTTGTGCGGCTCCTTGCCAAAGATCTTACGCACCAGTTCGATCACCGCCGGCATGCGCGTCTGACCTCCGACCAGGACGACCTCATTGACATCGCTCGCCTGGTTTCCCGCATCCTTCAGCGCTTGCATGACCGGGCCACGCGTGCGCTCGATGAGGTCGCTCACCAGCTGCTCCAGCTTTGCTCGCGTGAGCGTCATCACCAGGTGCTTTGGCCCACTTGAGTCAGCCGTGATGAAAGGCAGGTTGATCTCCGTCTGCAGCGAGGAGGACAATTCGATTTTGGCCCGCTCGGCCGCCTCTTTGAGGCGCTGCAGGGCCATGCGATCGTTGCGCAGGTCGATGCCCTGGTCCTTGCGAAACTCATCGGCCAGCCAGTCAACGATGCGCTGGTCGAAGTCGTCACCGCCCAGGTGTGTATCGCCGTTGGTGGCCTTGACCTCAATGATCCCCTCGCCCAGCTGCAAGATGGAGATGTCAAAGGTCCCGCCCCCCAGGTCATAGACAGCGATGATCTCGTCTGACTTCTTGTCCAGCCCGTAGGCCAGTGAGGCGGCCGTCGGCTCGTTGATGATGCGCAGGACCTCCAGCCCCGCGATCGTGCCCGCGTCTTTGGTTGCCTGGCGCTGTGCGTCGTTAAAGTAGGCCGGCACCGTAATCACGGCCTGCGTCACACGCTCGCCCAGCTTGGCTTCCGCGTCGACCCGCAGCTTCTGCAAAATCATGGCCGAGATTTCCTGCGGGCTATATTCACGTCCGCCCAGCACTACTCGGACATCGCCGTTAGAGGCACGCGTGATCCTGTAGGGCACCATCTTCATGGTGCGCTGGACCTCGGGATCGTCAAACTTGCGCCCCATGAGACGCTTAATGGAAAAGATCGTATTCTCGGGGTTGGTCACCGCCTGGCGTTTCGCCACCTGGCCGACCAGGCGTTCACCGCTCTTGGTGATCGCAACGACAGAGGGAGTGAGTCGTGACCCCTCGCTGTTCTCAAGGACAGTCGGCTCACCGCCTTCGATGACCGCCACCACAGAATTTGTTGTTCCCAGGTCAATGCCAATTACTTTTGCCATTATGGATCCTTTCATATCTTATGTCCCCGCTGCATAGGGTGCAGCCGGTTCATCGCGCAAACCCTGAGCGGGCAAGCGCATGCTGATATGCACTCTCGTACATACGCCAGAGATCCTCCTTCGCTCTCTCAGCGTAAACATGGTCCTCCGTATCGGGGACAAGCTGGTTCAGCTGATCGATCTGCCCGCAGACCCAACGTACTGCTCGCTCCAGATCGGCGAAGGTTCCCGCCACAAAAACTGTTTCATCCATACGTCCATCTCCTTTAGGTAGGAGATTCCCTCCACGGCTGGAAGGAGGGCCTCCTGCTTCACCCACCTACGCGCGCGCATCTCCCTGCTGCCCCTGCGCCTCGCCGATGGGAGAAGGCGCACGCGCGACAACGACCTGCGCGGGGCGAATGACGCGCTCTCCAATGGCATAGCCCGGCCGGGCGACCTGCAGGATCGTTCCTTCGGGCACATCAGCGCGCGTCTCAGTTGTGATGGCCTCGTGCCAGCGTGGATCGAACCGCTCACCAGGCGCGCCGATCTGCCGCACGCCCAACTGGTCGAGCAGCGTCGTGAACCTGCGCGCAATCAGCATAAGGCCCTGCACCCAGGAGTTCGAGGTCAGCTCCGGAGGCGCCGTAGCCTGCGCCCGTCCAAGATCATCAAGCACTGGTAAGAGTTGAGCAAGCAACGCACTCTGGGCGGCGATGCGTCCTTCAGCCAGCTCCTGGCTCATACGGCGGCGGTAATTTATAAAGTCTGCCTGCGCGCGCTTCAGCTGATCCTGGCACTCCCCCAGTTTGTCCTGCTCCAGTTGAGGCGACTCGGCGCCAGGATGCGCCTCACCACCCTGTTCTGGCTGCTCGGCCGCCTGGTGTAGATCGTCGCGCTGCGGCTGTTCCTGTCCATTCTGCTGCATGATACCTCCCTTCTCTCTTCAGTATCGACAACTGTTGCCTGTTCCACACTCCTGCGCCGCAAAAGCAAGGAGGCGAGCCTTGCCTTTTTTACTCATCCTCAACTTGCATGGGCGAAGCGAGCATAACACCACCCCTCGCCCTGCGCTTTTGCTGGCGTTGGCCAGCAAGTTCTCCAGCACCTGCCGCAGGCGAACGGGATCTGCCTGTAGCTAGCGGATATACCTGCTGAATCTCCCATGCACCTTATCCTCTGCCGCAACTCCTGCGGCCAGCATGAGCGGTCGCAGGTCGGCCCAGGGATCAACAACAAGCTCATAGATGGCGGAACGCACACCAGGGAAGTTGCGCACGATCTCTTCTGCCGCGGCCTTCTGTTGGCCCGTATACGCCGACCCACTCAGTCGCACCTCTCCCAGGCGGGAAGAAACCCCGATCAACATATCGCGCGTGCGCATATCCTGCGACAGGGCCTTTGTCAGGTCGGCGACGAGTCGATCATCGCCAACCAGGTGATTCTTGATCTCCAACAGCCCGGGAACGGCCCGGGCCCGACCCTCCACAATATCAGCCCTGAGTTGACTGGAAATATTGCCCTCGAGATAGAGGACACCATCCAGGGCGCGCAAGTTCATCCCTTGCAAATTTATATGCAGGCAGGCGAGATCAAACAGGACACGTCTGACATCTTGCAGCAGCTCATCATCAGAACGATAAGGCGCGAGCGCGTTCAGCGTCGCCTCCGGCAGCGCCACCGTCACATGCCTCTGTGCCATCCTTGTGACGTACTGCTCCTGCAAGAGGGTATCCCCTCCTGGACGCAGGCGGCCAACGACCAGATAAGCCAGCGCCCCGCTCTCTGGATGCACAGCGAGCAGAAGCAGGGTTCCATTGTCAGCAGAGCCCGCACGCTCCACAAGCGAGTGACGATCGAGCACCACCTTGCCAACGCCTACCCCGCTGGCAGCAGCAAGTTCTGCACGCGTGATGCCAAGCATTACACCATCACCTGTTGCCTCAACGACGGTGTCATAGGGAGGATCAACGGTTCTGCCAAATAGAGGGCTCTGCCTGACTCCCAGGTGGGTCAAACGCTGGGCCGCGGCATCAAAAACGACGTGCGCCAGGCTCCCCGCCTCGCCATCCGAGCACACGATCTTCCTGTCGAAGTGGAACTTCCACATTTCGGAGAAATGGCTTGATGTCTTCATCCTTTCAACCTCAAAGGAGTTCAAATAAGGCCCCTCGCCGTATACGGATACAGCGAGAAAGTCCGGCCCACACAACTATTTCCTGCGCCTGTGGATCTCTTCCTCAGCATCCGCCAGAATGTGCCCGAGCATTTCCTTGCTCGCATACCTGTTGATTTCTCGATGGAGGAAAAGATCCAGGTGCTCATCATGGCTTTTCCTCAGCAGATTATGTAGTTCTCTGAGGGCCTCATTAAGCTTATTGATGAGGTCTCCCCGTTCATCGCTCTCGCGCATGTTATCCCTCCAGGGATCTGGCCGAACAGCGAGGGCAACATGCGCTCTTCCGCTCTGGTAAAGAGCGTCTGCGCCGCTCGCAAAACTAGCGAACGCCTCCTGCCTGTCCCCACCTCCGAGCCGACGGCTGCCTGCCGCGCCTGACTCTCGCCGCCGCTGACGCCGATGCGCTTGGGGCGGCTCTCTTCACTGATAGGCAGCATAATCGTCAGGATGCCATTCTGGAATTTTGTCTGGATATTGTTAGTATTGATAGGCCTGGGAAACGTGATCGTCCTTTCAAAAGTGTTCGTTTCACCGTCACAAGTATACGTCCCACATGCTGTTCCGTCAAGTATTTATGTTATAGCATTTACTATTAATGGAAACAAAAATATTTTTTCCCTAAGAAAAAACGCTCTCTTCCAACTCGTGGGCGGGTTTCCCGTGAGGAGTATAGCATTATTCAGCAGCACATACCTCTCCTCCTGCGTCGCATTGCAGGCGAGGGTGACAGGATGGAAAGAGGGTGGGCACCCCTCACCGGTATGCAATTCGATAGAAAATTTATTTTTGTTTCACTAAATTATACATATCATAATATAAATACTTGACAAAATCTAAGCTACAACGTATACTTCCCAGGGTGAAAAAGACCTCGTAATGCAAACGAGCAGCTCAATACAAGGGGGTCTAAGGCAGAAGGCGCCATGGATGTGACCTCTTAGGTAATAAGTTGTAATGTAATGATGTAGTAGAGGAATAGAACTTCTACAAGAAAGGTGGCTCAGATGGTTTCACAAACGTGGCTTGAAGCAGCGGCATTCCCAAACCCGGCGGACGCCCAGGCAACCGTCAATGAGTTGCGCAGCAGCGGCTTCGACGAGGATCAAATCTCCATCGTATATACGGATACGGGTCATACCATCAAAGCAGGATTGATCAATGGCGCTATCTGGGGAGGGGCGCTGGGCGCTCTCTTCGGCTTCCTCTTTCCGCCGGCTGGTTTGCTTATCGCGGCCGGGCCCCTTGTGGGCGTCCTCGCTTCAGGGGCAAGCCTGGCTGCGGCGGGAGCGCTAACTGTGGGTTCGCTGAGCGCGCTGGTCGCCGGCCTGGTGCAACTTGGCATGCCCAGGGAGATCGCGACAGGTATGGGAGAGCGGGTGCACAAAGGAGATGCACTGGTCATCGCGCACGCGCCCAGCGCGGAGTTAGCGGAGCGCGCGCGCAATATCTTGATGAAGCATAACCCCCGACCTGAAGTCGAACAGACGCAGAACGGCGTTGTTTCCGTCGCCTCGCAGACATAGTGACATTTTATACGAAATAAAATTATATTTCTCTTAAGCGGCTGGAAGGAGTACCCATGCGCACAATTGAACAAATTCCACCATTGCCGCTGCATACATCGCCTTATGTCTCGATTGCGACGAGCAACGCGGCAAGAGAAAGCAGCGACATGCTCACTGGCAAGTAGACTCTATCAGCACGATGTTGAAGGCAGTGTGAGCTTTTTGTTGGCGATGTTCAGAAGTCCTTGCTTTATACGCTCCACTTTACTCCGATGGCGCGCAGGAGGTCTTCTTTACTTGCAGCGCTTATGATCGTCCCGCGCAGAGTGGCCTCGCTCAGATCCGCCTTGCTGAGGCGGGCCCCCCTCAGGTCGGCATTGTTGAGATTGGCCCTGCTCAAATGGGCCCCGCCCAAGTCAGCGTTACTGAGATGAACTCCGCTCAGGTCGACTCTGCTGAGATGGGTGCCGTTGAGGATGGCATTGTTCAGCTCAGCTTCAGCGAGGTGAGCATTGAGGAGGATGGCCTCGCTCAGGTCGGCCCCGTTCAGATCTGCCCTGTTGAGGTCGGCATCGCCCAGGTCGGCTCTGAGCAGGTTGGTATAACTCAGGTCGGCCTCGCTCAGGTCGGCCTCGCTCAGGTCGGCCTCGCTCAGGTCGGCCTCGCTCAGCTGAGCTCTCACAAGACTGGCGCCACTCAGGTCGCTACCACTCAGGTGCGCAGCACTCAGGTCGGCGCCGGATAGGTTGGCTCCACTCAGGTCGGCGCTGATAAGCTCGGCCAAGCTCAGGTTTGTTCCACTCAGATCGGCCCCACTCAGGTTTGTTCCACTCAGGTCGGCCCTGGAGAGGTTGGCCCCGCTCAGGTTGAGAGCGCTAAGGTCAAGCCCTTGTAATTTCTGATCGCTCATATCCAGCCTGTTGCTACCACCCACATCCTGAATGTGCCGCTCTACATCGAATCTTGTGAGAGGCTGCTCTGCTCTACCGCTCATGGCATCGTTGTTGAGATTCATATGTTATCCTCATCTCTTGCGCTCACACTGCGTTTATCTTTAGCTAGAATACCATTCTCAGCAAATGGAGCGCTAGCGATTGCGGCCGAGCTAAAAGCAGCTCAAACCAAAGTGCTAGTGGCGGTCTGATAAAGAATACGACTAATGGGTCATGACAATGCATGCACGGCACACTATACTAGTAATGACATGGGAGCAATTAGCTACCCCAGGAGTTCAGTGCGAATGCAGAAGAAAGGAGTGGATATATGGAAACGGTTCTATCCAGGCATTTGCCAGATGATCAGCTTTTGCTCAAACTGGCCTGTGCCGGCGATCAGCAGGCCTTTGCAAGTCTGGTTCAGAACTACGAGGGAACATTATATCGGTTTGTGCGTGCCTGCCTGGGCAGCGAAGAAGCCGACGACGTGGTACAGTTCGTCTGGATTCAATTCTATCGCTGTATGTCTTCCCTGCTCAGCAGTCAACCTGCGAATTTAAGCAGCGTCTCACTGAAACCCTGGCTCTTTCGCGTCGCCAAAAACCGCTGCTGCGATATCCAGCGCCGCCAGGCGCGCCATCGTTGGCTACCCCTCTCGGACCTGGAGAGCGAGTTTGAGGAGGAAGCGCCTTCGACCTATCTCGATTCCTCGCCGCTGCCAGAAGAATGGGCAGAGCAGCAGGAGGAGGCGGAGCGCATTCGCGCCGCGATTTCGACTCTGCCCTCCAAGGCGCGCACGATTGTCTGGCTGCACTATAAGGAAGACCTTACATTCCCGGAAATCGGGCAGCGGCTGCAGATCCCGGTGAGCACTGCGAAAACATACTACCACCGTGCCCGCATAAAGTTACGCGCGGCGCTTTCTCAAGAGCGCGAGGGCGTTCCTGCACCCGCTGCGGCATCCTGTTCAAGACGAAAGGAACAGTGAGGCGCGCTGAAACCGCCAGTGATGTATCAGCGTAGTGACTTCAATAGAAAACAGGTTACGCCGCTGTATTTTATTTTCACGCAAAGGAGGAAGCTATGTTATATCAGGTAGTAGAATGCATCGACACAGTTAATGTCCTGTTAGACGAGTATAAGCAGTTTCTCGCGGGCAAGGCCGAGGGAACGATGGAGGCCTATCTGCGCGCGGTGCGCCACCTGGTGAACTGGCTCACTCAGCAGCCCGGCAACGAGGGACAGTTTCAGCCCCAGCAGTTAACGAAGTCAGCCGTTGAGCGCTACCTGGCGCACCTGGACGAGGAGGGCCTGAGCCTCAACCACCGCGCGCGCGTGAAATCGACCATCAGCAACTTCGCCAGCTTTCTCATCGAGGAGAAGGAGCTGCTGCAGCGCAACCCGACCCGCGGCATCGACCTGCCGCCCGTCCCCCTGCGCGCCCCTCGACCGCTCACGGGGGAGCAGCGCCAGATCCTGCGCTGCCTGGTCGAGACAGAGGGGGACCAGCGGGGGGCGGCCATCTTCGCCCTGGGCTATTGGGCCGGTTGTCGGGTAAGCGATGTCTCCTGGCTGCAGATGGCGCATACCCACGTAAATCGGCAGGAGGGATGGCTCTATGTGTGCTGTCAGGAGGGCAAGGGGCGCGCTATCAGGCTGCTGCACAAAGCCCACAGAGCGCTCTACACCTATTTGCAGGCCACGCGCGAAGCCGAACGGACCTATGTCTTCAAATCGCAGCGCGGCGAACGCCTGACGGAAGAGGGGATCCACCACTGGTTCCGCACCCTCAAGGCGCGGGCCACAGACACGCAGTGGAATTTGATCCAGGATATCACCTTTCATGACCTGCGCTACGACTTCGCCTACAGGGCGCGCGAGGCCGGCTGGTCGCGAGAAACAGTGGCGAAATACCTCGGGCTCGCCACCAAGCAGGAGGCTATTCTGACCTTCTGGTAATGCTCCACACACGACCTCATGGACAGCTGAGGCGATGTGAAAGGGTCTTCTTTCACATCGCCTCAGCGCTCGCGCTTTTTGCGCCAGCAGGTTCTCACCGCAAAGCCGTGCACATAAGCGCCTCACTTGCCACACATCCGCCTTGCAGTAGCCATCCTCTCTACAGAAAATATTATTTTGTTCATATAAATAGTGGATAATTATCTTTAAATACTTGCCAAAGCACTCTAGAGGCCGTATACTATGAATACAACTGCTTAAATACTTCTCATTGTGAAGTGAGATGGCAGATGTTAAGAAGAAGATGGTCAATCAAGTTATTACTGCCAGGCATGAGCCTGACAGCGAGCATGCAGCAAAGCTGAACGCACCGATGCCGACCTCGCCAAAGCCGTGCTCGATGCCCTGCGCTGGGATGCAGGCATCCCGGCCGGCAAAATAGAGGTGACGGTCAGCCAGGGCTGGATCACCCTCAAGGGTGAGGTCGATTACGCCTTCGAGAAGAGAGAGGCTGAGCGCGCCATACGCCACATATCAGGCATCAAGGGCGTCATCAATCTCATCACCGTCAGGCCCCACCCGCTGCCGGCGGACCTGAAGCAGAAGATCGAGCAGGCCCTCGTCCGCAATGCCGCGACCGATGCCAGGAATATCACGGTCGAAGTAGAGGGCAGCAAGGTCATCCTGCGTGGGACGGTCCGTTCCTATGCAGAGAAGCAGGCGGCGGAGGATACCGCCTGGTCGTCTCCCGGCGTCATCGAGGGTGAGAACCGCATCGTGGTCTCACCCGTCCCATAATCACCACAAAAGATGAAGCATAGCGCCCCCCCAACAGGCGCGGCTTGTAACGCTCAATATGGCCTGGTATCCCTGCAGGGATACTATGCCATGTTATGTCAACTCACGAGCCAACGCCGTCCCCGGGCACTTCTCCTGAGGGGGGATACGCATGCATTCCTTACATGATACGTTTTTCGGCCTCGCATAGAAGCAATATCTGCGTGAGAAAGAATTTTTGTTATTTATAAATGGTGATCGGCGGCGGACTGGAGATCGCCCTGGCCTGTGATCTGCGCATCACGCGCCAGGGCGGCGGCAAGGTGGGCCTGCCCGAGGTCAACCTCGGTGTGCTGCCAGGCACGGGTGGCACGCAGCGCCTGGCGCGTGCCCTGCCCAAGAACAAGGCCATTGAACTCATGAGCGAGGGGAAGCTGATCAGTTTTGAGGAGGCGCTTGAACTTGGCCTGATCAACTACATCTACGCATCTGAGAACTACTGGGACGAGGTCATGCAATATGCGCTGTCCTTCTACGTTGAGAAGCGCCTGGCCAGCTTCAAGGCTCGCTAGCTACAGGCGGAAAATTGAGGAGTTGTGCAGCGGCGGGGATGACGAACAGAATGATGTTTGCCATCCCCGCCGTTTTCTCGTATCATCCAGGCTGCATGGCATAGCGTGCGGGAAGAAGGTTTTTGACGATAAATAATAGTAGACTTGCAACGATACAGCGTATACACTATATACCTGTCCTGGCGAGCATGTGCTGGGCATGTCTCGCTCGTTCGCATGATATGATATGGAAACGAAAGGGTACCCTATGGGCCGCTATGCTATCCTGCGTCGCATTCAGCAACTTGATCCGCAAAAGGACCACGTCGCAATCTATCAATTGATGTGTGGCTACGATTTTCCCTGGGACCAGGCGAGGGCTTTCGAACTCGCTTTATTTCGCACGTACTGTATTCCCGGCATATCGGCGCTGCTAGACCGCTCGGGGGAATTCGCCAACTACACCCAGAAACGCTATGACGACACCGCGATCATCGTGGCGGAACTCACTTCGTTTGGCTACGACAGCGAGCGCGGGCGAGCAGCGCTGCGGCGTATGAATCGCATCCATAAACACTTCCCGATCAACAATGACGATTATCTCTACGTCCTCTCGGTCTTTATCTATGAGCCGATTCGCTGGAATGCGCGCTTTGGCTGGCGCAAAATGTGTCGGCAGGAACGGCTGGCCGCCTATTATTTCTGGCGCGAGATTGGTCGTCGCATGAACATCAAAGATATCCCGGACAGCTTTGAGGCCTTCGCGCAATGGTCGAAGGTCTACGAACGCGAGCAGTTTCGCTTTACCAGCAGCAATCAACGCATCGGGGAGGCGACGCGCGATCTCTTCCTGAGCTGGTTCCCGCTGCCCACATTTGCGCGCAAAGCGCTGCGACCTGCCACCTACGCTCTGCTGGACGATGCCATGCTCGCCGCCTTCGGCTTTCCTCGGCCCCCTATGCTCTTGCGCGCAGCGCTGGCCGCGGCGCTCAAAACGCGTGCCTTTATCCTGCACTTCTTCCCGCCGCGCGCTAAACGCTATACCGTGGAGGATACCAGCTTTCGCCTTTATCCCGGGGGATATCGGCTCACGGACATTGGTCCAAATAGCATGTTAGCGGATCTCAACGATCCCTGGCATGAAGAGGCCATGGCGCGTAAGGAGCAGTAATTGCGCAAAGTGAAATTCCTGCGGGGCGTATGCCTCTGACGCCTGTTTCATCAGCGATATGCTCGATCCCAGCGCCCTCCTCATCGGCTTTGCGCGTCGCTTCGTCACCTACAAACGGGCCATGCTCATCTTCCGCGACCTTGCTCGCCTGCAGCGCATCGTCAGTGTAACTAGCCTGGGAGGGTAAACTTCTTAAAGCATTCGGCATAGGGCATATCGTGACCCTGGGCGGTCTCCCTGGCGCGATCACGCACGCGCTCGAGCGTTTCAGACGAGCGAATCTGGCTGCTGTGCTTGAGCAGAGCCTCTATCTTCCTGTCGAGCGACTGCTCGATGTCGATCCAGGTGTCCGGAGCGTCGCTTCCCATCACATAGACTTCAGCGACCTTGTGCGGCTCAAATCCTTCCGCAAGCAGTTCGGGAAAGGTCAGGCGATCACGGGCGGTTGGATACACTGCCGCGAGCGCGGCATCGCCGACCGCCAGATGATCGGGGTGATTGATAGACCCGCTGATCGAGAACGAGCGATAGGGCGTCATAGTAATCAGGCGCTGGGGACGGTACTGGCGAATAGCACGGGCGATGTCCTTGCGCAGGGCGAGGGTATGCTCAAGGTAGCCATCGGCATAGTCCAGAAATACGACATCTTTGACTCCCAGGGCCGCCGCCGCAGCGCGCTGCTCCTCGCGGCGCGTCGCGATCAGCCGCGCGCTGCTCATTTCTGGATCCGCGGACCCTTTGCTGCCGTCAGTTGCCACGACATAGACAAACTCCACGCCCTCGCTCGCCCACCTGGACACCGTGCCCCCACAGCCGAACTCGGCATCATCGGGGTGGGCAAAGACTACCATCGCCCTCGTTACCTTTTCACTATGTTGTTGCTGGCTCATGCTCAAACGCACTCCTATTTCTATGTTTCAGATCTTGCGTATTCCCAGGTGGCACGCTGTAGCGGCCGCCGCTACAGCGTGCCACCTGTCTATTGTACCACCTGACGCGCCCGCGTTTTTCTGGGCGCCCTGGCGCCCCGCGGCAAGGCCGACCGTACTAAAGGGCGACTATTTTGCTTCTCGCCGCCTTCGTTGCTATAGTAGAAGGAATGAAGAATCAGCATGTCCATCGTACGTCCGCAAGGAAGCGTTTTCGCCATATGCCGCGCGGGTATCATGGCCCGCATACTGCAGAGGCTCCCCTTGACTTCCTCGCTCCTGGCCTCTATAATCTAACCAGATAGTTAATTAACTATCTGGTTAGATTATAGAAGAGTGAGATGAACATGCCTGAACCTCGACGCAGCAGAGAACATAACGCCAGAGGCACACGGGAGGCGATTCTCAACGCAGCAGAAACGGTCTTCGCCGAGAACGGTTTCGATGGGGCACGTTTCGATGCCATCGCGGCATTATCCGGCTACAACAAAAGCCTGATCGGTCAGTACTTTGGCGATAAGCTCGGCCTCTATGCGGCTGTAAATCAGCGCGCCGACAGGGATATGCATGCCTTCGGTGAGCGCATCCTGGCCCCATTGCTGGCAGACGAAGGCATTGCCTGCGACGCTCTCAGGCTCAGGAACTTCATCGCAACAGCTATTGGAGCGCTGTTCGATTACCTGATCGAGCATCCGCGCCTCATGCGCATTCTGCTCTGGGAGCAGGCCGAGGGCTGGCAGACGTACGCAAAGATCGCCACGCAATTTGAGACGGAGGATATTGACCAGATCAGGGAAATCTTTGACAGAGCTCGCAGGGCCGGGCTGCTGAGATCGCATATCGATCCCCTAATCCAGCTTGTCCTGGCCGAGCAGATGTGCTGGTCCTATCTCACCTCCATTCCCCTGTATCAGACGGTTCTGCCAGGTGAAGATGTCTCCTCTGCCGCGGCACTTGCCGGTGCACGTGAGTATATCGTTGCATCCGTCGTTGCCGGCATGGTGGTTGATCCCCCGGAAAAGAAGCCGTAGAAGCGCCAGTTCTCGTAGTTCTGAGGTATTGCTTGCAGATCATCGGCGAGCCGTCTGAACGGCATCGCTGGGCTGCTGAGAAAAGAAGGGAGGGAAACACGTATGCCAACCATTATTCAAACCACGCAGCTCAATAAAAGCTACGGCGGCAGCCGGGGCATCATCGACATCAGCTTCGCCATACAGGAGGGCGAGGTCTTCGGCTTCCTGGGTCCCAACGGCGCGGGCAAGACTACGACCATGCGTATCCTGATGGGCCTGCTGCACGCCAATAGTGGGAGCGCCACCATCGGTGGGCAAGATTGCTGGACACAGTCCACGCAGGTAAAACGGCTGGTCGGCTACCTGCCTGGTGAGTTCGCCTTCGATCCTGGGATGCGCGGCGCGCAGATTCTCGCGTACCTTGCACACCTGCGCGGCGGTGTGGACCAGGCCTACCTGCGCAGCTTGGTGGAGCGCCTGGGCCTGGATCCCAGCAAACGCTTGCGCGAGTACTCGCACGGCAACAAACAGAAACTGGGGCTGGTGCAGGCCTTCATGCATCGGCCGCGCGTGCTCATCCTGGACGAACCAACCAGTGGCCTGGATCCGCTCAACCAGCAGGAATTCTATACGATGGTGGCCGAGGTGCGCGCCGCTGGACGCACTGTCCTCCTCTCCTCGCATATCCTGCCCGAGGTGGAGCACACCTGCGACCGCGTGGCGATCATCCGCGAGGGGCGGCTGGTCAAGATCGACCATGTCGCGGCACTCAAAGACATCCACCAGCACGTTGTAGAGTTGACCTTCCCTGGCCCGGCCTCCGCCGACTGGTTCAGGTCACTGAGCGGCGTGGTCAGCGTAGCACGGGGAGTGGATGAGCGCACGCTGCAACTACATGTCCAGGGGACTATGACGGAGATCATGGCCGGCGCGAGCCAGCACGGCGCCACGATGATGGCAACGCACGAGCCGACGCTGGAAGAGATCTTCCTGCGTTTCTATGCGCCGGAGCCAGCCGTACCGGCTGGATAGGAGGTGATGTATGTTTCGCAGCATCTGGAGCAAATCGTTCAGAGATTACCGCGTGGCGATCCTGGGCTGGGGCCTCGGACTGGCATTGCTCATGAGCGCGGGCTTCGCGGAGGCCACGCCAGCAGTGATTGCTGGTTTTGCCCCTCTCGCGACGCTCTTCCGCTTTCTCGGCGACCCCTACGCAATCCAGACACCAGAGGGGTTCATTACCTTTCGCTGGATGGGGGCCTTCCTGCCGCTTATACTCAGCTTCTGGCCTATCCTGGCAGGTTCCCGCCTGCTGCGTGGGGAAGAGGAACGCGGTACGATGGACGTGCTGCTCGCCACGCCACAGCCGCGCGTTCGCCTGCTGCTGGAGAAAATAGCTGCGCTGGCCCTGGCGCTGATCTTGATCGCGCTGCTCTTCGCGCTGGGGACAGTGGCCGGTGAAGCCCGTCTTGGTGGTGGGCATGTCGCTTTGTCTGTAGCGTTGCTCGCGGGGCTGAACCTGAGCCTGCTGGCCTTCCTGTTCGGCATGCTGGCGCTGTTGCTCTCCCAGCTCACAACCAGCCGTGGCGCGGCGGCGGGCTGGACAAGCGGGCTGCTGCTGCTGGCCCTGCTCCTGGATAGCACCGGGCGCCTGGTCAATGGCAGCTGGGTGCAGTACCTCTCGCCGTTCTACTACTACAATCTCAACCGGCCACTCATTCCCGCTTTCCCCGACCAGCCGGGGGCGGCGCTGCTCCTGGCTGGTCTCGCCGCGCTCTGCGTGTTGGGAAGCGCCGTCCTTTTCGCCAGGCGCGACATCGGCGGGGCGGCCTTCGCATGGCGGCGCCAGTTCGTCGGCGGCCTGCCTCAGGCTGCGCGACGCCTGAGGCAGGCCGAGCGCGCGCCCTCGACGCGCAGTGTGGCCCTGCACACTCTCTTCGCAGAGGGCTGGTCCGCCTTCTGGTGGCTGTCGGGTGTGGTGGTCCTGTGCGTCTACTGCCTGCTGCTCGCTCTCACCATCCAGCAGCCGTTCTACAAACTCGTGCGGGAGACACCCATGCTGCAGCAGCTCTTTTTCGACACCCCTACCAGCACCAATGCAGGACTGCTGGGTACCTTTCTCTTCACGTTCATGCCGGCGCTGGTGGTGATCTTCGCGCTGGTACTGGCTTTGAAGTGGTCAGCGGACCTGGAAAACGGGCGGCTGGAGCTGATTTTCAGTACGCCGCAGGCGCGGCCGCGGGTCCTGCTGGAGCGTTACGGCGCGAGCGCCCTCGTGCTGCTCCTGCCTCCTGTCCTGACCTGGTTCGCGATCACCATCGGGGCCCAGCTCGCCCACCTCTCCATCGACCAGGGCAGGGTACTGGCCGCCAGCTTCAACATGCTTCCTATGGAGCTGGTTACCATTGGATTGGTCTACGCCCTGGCGGGACGCCTGCGCTATACCCCCCTGTTGAACATATTGACCGCGTATCTCGTTCTGGCTTACGCGGAGGAGTTGCTCGAGGGGATGATCAAATTTCCCGCCTGGCTTATGTCGCTCTCAATCTTCCACCTGTATGGCAACCCGGTTTTTCTCGGCATGAACTGGGGCAACTTCCTGGGCATGAGCGGCGTGGCCGCGCTGTTGCTGCTCATTGGCCTTGTCCAATTCCGCAGCGCCGACATCAAGCTCGGCTGAGCAAGGGGAGGCCCGCAGCACCAGGCTGGTGCGCGAGCCTCCCCTTGCTCAGCGGCGCATGCCCGCGCAATCATAGAGCTCACTGGCACCCAGGCCGGCCGCACTCCCGCTCGCAGAGCGCCACTCACTTGTCGGCACAGCGCTGCAGTGATTGCTTACCCAGGTCGACAAAGAGTATTGTCCAAGGTTTCCGCTACCGCCAGGGATGAGATCGCGATACTGCGCAGGCAGGCGATCAAGCAGATCCTGGGTCGCGCGCGGCGAATTGATCAGGAAGAAGCGCACTGTACCATTATTGACGAGGGTCTGCAGGTCAAGAGTTGTCAGGATCGGATCGCTGCCGATGAACCCGCCCATAGCCATCACGGGCCTGTTGGTGGCCAGGATGATTGGTTCAGCCGTACCCGCGTTTGTGGTCGCAACCAGGAACTTTGTATTGCCCTGGTGAGACTCCAGGTAGGAGATTAAGGTCGGATCGGCCTGTGCGGAGCCCCCCAGAAAACTGCCAAAGGCTGCTGCCAGGCCGCTCAGGTTTCTGGCGGCCGCGTTTTGACCCCTGACAGTGCCCGCGGCGCCAGCAAAACCGAACCCGCCCTGGGCCGTGGGGCCGGCAGTGGGATCGGAGGATTCGACGTTGCGCATGACCGAGTAAGCGGCCCAGCTCGCCGGGGCGATGATCAGAGCCAGCATGCCGGCGCTCACCAGCGCCGAGGCAACTCGCAGCGTGGCCGCATTGCGATTGATGCGCGGCCTGAGACGCAGGACCAGCAGAGCTATCACGACCAGCGCGCTGAGAACGCCGATCAAGGGGCTCATCCAGTGCGACCATGACGGGTAGTCCCGCAGTATGTTGATCTGCACCACGGCGGTAAGCAGCAGCGCGATGGGCAGCAGCCAGCCGCGCCAGCCTGAGCTGCGATAATCCCTCCACATCACCACCAGGCCAATACCAACCATTGCGCACAGTCCCGGGGCCATCTCCGTCAGGTAATACTGGTGGAGAGCGCCATCGACGGTAAAGAAGATCGCCATAGTCAGCAGCCAGAAGCCCCATAGGATCAGGGCCAGCTGCTGGCGATCTTTTTGAAAATTGAAACGCCGCTGCCAGGCCAGGGCGAGAATCCCAAGCAAGGCAAATGGCAACAACCAGCCAATCTGGGCGCCCATGGATGAGCTGAAGAGGCCGAGTGGGCCGCCGCCCCCAAATCTAAAACCCTCTTCCTGTAACCCTTGCAGGCGGCTGGTGGCGTTACCTGAGCCACTACCACTGTTCCTGCCAGTTCGAGGCGCCGGCGCATTATTGCCGGCCGCCCTCCTGGCGCGGCCAAAGGCGCTGTTACCGATGTGCAGGCGATTGAGGCCGTTATAGCCAATGGCCAGGCTAATCTCCGAGTTGTCCTGTGTCGAGCCCACGTAGGGACGCTGCGCGGCCGGTGTCAGGTCGACGGTCGCCGCCCAGGAGAACGAGATCATGAGCAGTACAAGCGCGGCAAGCAGCAGATGCCAGATACGCGTCCAGAGCGCGCGCGGCGCGCAGAGCAGGTAGGTCAGGAAGAGGGCGGGCAGCACCAGGTACGCCTCCGCCATCTTGACGTTGAAACCAACGCCGACAAATGCGGCGCAGAGCAGGAGCCAGCGCAGCCTGCCACTCTCAGCGGCGCGGATTACCGCCCAGGCCGCGAGTAAGAGCACCAGCGCCAGCGTCGCATCAATCGTATTATTGCGGTTGGTGACGACGCTGATCGGGCTTACAGCCAGCGCCAGCGCTGCAATAAGTCCCGCGACCACCCCGAAGTGGCGGCGCACCAGGAAGTAGAGGAGCAAAACCGCCAGAACGCCGCAGATGGCCTGCGGCAGAAAAACGCTGAAGGGGGTAAAGCCGAAAATTTTAGTGCTCAGGGTCTGCAGCCAGAAACCGAGCGGAGGTTTGTCGATAGTGACAAAACCACCCGGGTCAAACGAGACAAAGAAGAAATTATGCCAGCTATCAGCCATACTTCTGACGCTGGCGGCATAGTAGAGATTCCCGAAACTGCTCTGTCCGAGCTGAAAGAAATTCATAAAGATGGAGAGCAGCATTATTACGCCGAGCGCAATGCGGCTCCAGAGGGGAGAGCTTTCTATCCCGCGCGGAAGAGGCACGCTGCTCAGCGCTGATAAAGCTGGTATATCGACGCTATCTGCCATTGGGTTCTCCTTCATATTGTTCTCGCCTCCACCTGCGAGCCGTGTCGAACAGCTCGCGAAAAGCTCGAGCGATCACGGCGGGGTTCGCGCCGGTAGCCTTGCCGCCACGACGCGGCAGGTGGTGCACGCCCACCTCTTTGTATGTGCAGCCCGCTCGCTTTAGCTTGTAGAGCAATTCGGCGTTAATCATAGCGCCGCGCGTTTCCAGCTGGTTGCTTTGCAAAAACTGCGAGCGTATGAGCTTGAAGGCGCAGTCGAGGTCGCGCACATGCACACCCAGGACCAGTCCAACGACAAGTTTCCATCCCCATGCATTGAGCTTGCGTATGCTTGTGTCCTGGCGCTCAATGCGGTAGCCGATTACCGCGTCGTACTGTGTGATGTAGGGGAAAAACCCTGCCAGATCGCGAATATCGAATTGCCCGTCCGCATCCATAAAGAAGGTCAGCTCTTTCGTTGCGGCGCTAAAGCCGCTGACAAGGGCCGCTCCATATCCCTGGTTGCGGCTGTGTGTGATCAGGCGCACATGGGGGTCCCGCGCACAGATGGCCGTGACAATGGCCACCGTCTGGTCGCTACTCCCATCGTTGATAACGATCACCTCAAAGTCTTTCTCCCATTCATATAATACAGAGAGGGTATCTGCGAGCGTACTCGCGATAACCTGCTCTTCATTAAAGGCGGGAAGTACCACTGTGAGACTGGGGTGAACTCCAATATTGTTCTCACCTGCCTGCCTATCCTCCTCGCCAGGATATTCGCTCAAGAGCGGGCGCGTGGGCCTGCCAGGGCCAGGTGCTTGCGTCTGGTGTAGCGATTTCATAGATGAAAGCCTCTTGTGCGTTGGATTGACAAAGACCCACAGGCGCATCCCAAGGTAAGAGACCAGAACCGTGCCGGCGATAGCCACAATTTTTGAGGCATTCACCCACAGCGGCCTGTTATTGACCAGAGGATGAAAGAGATTGTTGGCAATCCAGATGAGTATATCATTGCAGGTGATGGCAAGCAGCGTGGTTATGACAAAGCGCCTCACCTCGCCCGCTGTCGTTCTCTGGCGATGACGAAAGGTCCAGTATTTATTGCAAAAAAAGCTATTCAGCGCGCCCACACCATAGGCAAGGGTATTGAACAGTACGATCAGCCATGAGTCTGTAGTAGGGAATAGCCAGAGCAGGCCGTTCAGAAGCAGTAGATCCAGCGCGGTATTCAGGACGCCGACGACACAGAAGCGCATCAATTGAGCGGGCCAGCGCTTCCAGCCGGGATGGCGCTGTTTTTGCCTTACTTCTTCTCTATCGTCGCTTTTCTGGATAATCTGCTGCATTTCAGCAGTTTCTAACACAAATGAACCTCCAAGGAACAATAACAAGCAATCGTTCTTCCTTCTTATTGTACGCCTGCTTTAGTCAGAAGTTGTCAGGAAAGTTCAAAGTATCTGTAAAATTTATTTGACGCTGGGAAAGAATTTGTAAGATGGGGGGAGGGAAGTGATAGTCAAATGGCTATAAGAAATACCGCTTGATACCGGCTTTCTTCGTCCCACGAGACCATGGCAGTGAGGGGCCAGCTTATTGTCACCTCCTCAGATGTATATGCTTCGAGAGGAGCGATATGTCTTACGTTGAAGCTTACAGCGTTCGCAGGGCACCCGGGCTAGCGCCTCTCCAGTAGTCGGGAGCGGTTAATCAGAACTCGTGGTCGCCGCTGACTCACTCTGGGCTTCACGCGCGCCCTGCGGCAGGCTGGATGCTTCCGCCTGCCCGTAGACGTAACGCTTGCCGCGCAGGAACGACGCCAGGGCAGCCACAAAACACATGGCGGCCGAAAGGTAGAAAACCCCGTGTATGCCTACCGTGAACGGAGGAATGATCAGGTTCGGGAAGAAAGTATGGCCCAGCAGCTGCGCCTGGTTGGCGGCCGGCAGCGCATGCAGCACATTCTGTGGCACCAGCTGGGCCATCGGATTGTAACCGAGAAAAGCTGCGAAGAGCGCAGCCGTCGGCGGTAGGTGCGAGATCTGGTTGGCCGTCGCCGCCGGCACGCCCGCCGCGGTAAGCCCGCTGAAGAGCGCCAGCGGCAGGGTCGAGGCGAGGCCGATGGTGATGATGCTGAAGAAGACGCCGATGCTTACCAGCGAACCAGAGTTCTGAAAGGTTGCGCGCATACCGGAGGCGACGCCGCGTTGTTCCGCCGGAACACTACTCATGACCGACGACGTGTTGGGCGAGGAGAACATACCCTGACCCAGGCCAAGCAGAAAGAGCAGGAGCGCGAACCAGATATACTGGAAGTTGATCGGCAGGAGGGTCAGCAGCACAAAGCCCACCACCTGAATGAGCATGCCCGCCGTCGTAAAGATGCGCGCCCCGAAGTGGTCCGAGAGCCAGCCACTCAGCGGGCCCATCAGTACAAAGCCGACGAGCAGGGGCAGCAGGTATATGCCGGCCCACAGGGGGGTGACATCAAAATTGTAGCCATGGAGCGGCAGCCAGATGCCCTGCAGCCAGATGACGAGCATGAATTGCAGGCCGCCGCGCGCGATGCTGGCCAGGAAGCTGCTGGCATTGCCGGCCGCGAAGGCACGGATTTTAAAGAGTTCCAGGCGAAACATGGGGTCCGCGACGCGCTGTTCGATAAAAACGAAGGCCACCAGCAGGACGATACCCAGGGCGATGCCCCCGATGACGAATGGGCTGCCCCAACCGGTCGGAGCGCCGCCATAGGGCTGAATGCCATAGGTAATGCCGAGCAGGAGGATCGTCGCGCCAAAGGCGAAGGTGACGTTGCCGGCCCAGTCGATCGTTTGATGACCACGAACGGCGGCGATCTCGCGCAGCATCAGGTAGGCCCAGATCGTCCCGACGATGCCCACCGGCACGCTCACCAGGAAGACGTAGCGCCAGTTAAAGTAGGCTAAGATGCCGCCCAGGATGAGTCCGATGACCGATCCAAGAATCGCGGCGATCTGGTTGATGCCCAGGGCCAGGCCACGCTGGTTCGTGGGGAAGGCATCGGTCAGGATCGCGGCGCTGTTTGCGAAGAGGAAGCCCGCGCCAATGCCCTGCACCAGGCGGAAGAGAATCAGCTCGAGCGCCCCGCTATTCCCTGTGCCAGGCGTCAGCCAGAGCAATATACTCCCGACGGTAAAGATGGCAAAACCCAGGTTATAGAATTTGACGCGCCCAAACATGTCCGAAATACGCCCAAAAGTAACCAGGAGAGTCGCCGTGACAACCATATACCCGAGCAGCATCCAGAGAAAATAGCCAGTCTCACCCGGTGCCAGAGGATTCACATGAATTCCATTGAAGATGGCCGGCAGGGAGATCAAAACGATACTGGCATCGATACTAGCCATCAACACACCCAGGGTGGTGTTGGACAGCGCGATCCACTTATAGTGTGGACCCGCGGGTCGGTTGATCCCCCGTCGAACACTTAATACATTATTTTTCAGCATACATTCTTCCCATCCATAGATAGACGTCGGTATACACAACCTGCTCATGCGTGAAGAAGCGCTCATACGAATTCTTTCATCGCTCTTGCGTACGTAATAGTAATATCACAAGCTATCGTTTACGTCAACGTTAATCTTAAGGGAGGGAAGCGTCAAACACGACAAACGAGGGCAGGATAACAATCATTATCCTGCCCTCGTTCTCTTCCAGGGCCCCGGCCACTCTCCAGGCTGTAAACGCCAGCAGGCTGCGCTCATAAAATGAGCCGCCATCAATTTATGGAGTGGCCAGAGGTCAGGTGACCGTTATGCCCGTCTTTACGGGCACTCCCTGTCAACCTGCAAAACCATATCTAGCAAATGGAGCGGTATCTTCATAGGATTCTTTGCCTCCTAATTAGTTACCTATCTAGCAAAAGCCTGTCCCCGATACCAGGTGTTCAGCGCTACGGACTGCCCGCCTCTACGGGCACTCCCTGTCAATCTGATACACCATCCCCAGTATGCGAGCTGGTCTCTTCATAGGTTTTTGTGCTCCTTTCGGGATTGCTATCAAAAACCTTCGTCTTAGTGCCAAGGCTTTTTTTCTCCCTGGTAGGTATGATTATAACTTTTCCCAGGGGCTATGTCAAAGTCATGCATTCTATGGCCGAGATTTTTGCAACGAGTTTCTCGCATGGCGTATCGGATTGTTCTTCCACGACGTATCATGTACTAGGATTGATCTTCTTGCAGAGTTGCTTAAACGGAAAAAGAGAGAATTGCATGCATAGCAATATCGTTGCCTACGAGTGGCACCTGGCTGGCACCATCCAGGTCGTCTACCAGGCCGGCAATAACCACATCCACGAGATGATGGCTGGTCAGAATGAACGATTCTTTGATGACGATATTACGAGGGTTGCGGGTGGTCCTGCCTTAGAGACGGCGATTATGACGGCGTATGCCTGGCCAGGTGGTCGCACCAAACAGATAGACTATACCAGTCCAATGGGCGACGGCCATATTCATGAACTCGTCATGCTGCAGGATCACCCCTGGACATCCGAAGATATCATGGATCAGCCTACCGGCGCCCCCTTCTCGGATGGCATCGGCCTGGCCGGTTACTCCTGGAGCGCGGGCGACGCCAAGTACGTCGTCTATACCTCGCCTGACGGCCACATCCATGAGTTATCCGCGGGGGTCAGTGGTCCGTGGCACTACACCAACCTGAGCCTGGCAGCCGGGGCCCACGTCACGGAGAGCAGCGTGCTTGCCGCCTTCGCCTGGGACGTCCACAAGACCAGGCACATCTTTTATCTGAGCGCAGATGGTCACGTCCATGAGTTAATGGCAAGCGCAAAAGGTGAATGGAGCCACCTAGACCTGACGGACCTGACCGAGGCAGAGCCCGCGCAGGCCTTCGCGCTGGCGGCCTACGCCTGGCAGAGCGCTGCGACGAAACAGGTAGTCTACTGCGGGACCGACGGCGATATCTATGAACTCGCCGCCGGTGCGGATAACCAGTGGCAGGTGACAGATGTGACGACGGCAGCAAACGGCGCGCCCCTGCTGGCGGGCTCTGCACTGGCCGCCTTCGCCTGGGAAAGCGGGCTGAGCAAACAGGTGGTCTACGTCGCCACCGATCGCCACATTCACGAACTGGCGTTTGCGGAGGGCGGCCAATGGAAACACAGCGACCTGACACAGCGCGTTCATGCACCGCTTGCCAGCGATGAGGTGATCGTTGGTCATGAATGGACCTCCAAGTTTGCCAAACACATCGTCTACCTGGATGCGGGCGAGAACCCGCATATTCATTCGCTCATGCTCAAGCATGGCGGCTCCTGGAGACATGTGGATTTGACCGGCCTGACAGGCGCACCGCTGGTGATCTGAGCACACATGCCTGAAGTGGAAGACGCCAACAGTCAGCAATGGCTGTAGAAGCTCCCTGCCTTTAGGCGGGAGAGCACTTCACCATATTTGCTGAGTGTCTTATAAATTGCCCTGAGATTTTGCAGCCGCCACATTGACGATCATTGCAAATAGGAGCTACAATAGAGTATAAATCCATGTCAGAGCTGCCTTGCCTCCTCTTCTATCGCGTGAGCAGGCAAGCAAAAAGGAGACAGATGATGAATCCTTCTCCGCCTATCTCAGAGACTGCATATTATCAACAGGAGCTCACCCGCGCACGAAAAGCGCAGCTTAGACGCAGCATTGGTCTGATGGTCGTCTGCGGTATTTTACAGGGGCTCTGGCTTATTCTTGGGGCCCTGCTTCCTCTCCCAGACATTCTCTCGCTCGATCAATTTCTTCTCCTCTCTCCTGGCGTCTTCGGACTGCTTGTAGGTACCTTCATTATTTTCGGACTCAGGAATTATGAGCGCTCGAAGCAGCCTGTGACAATGGAGGAGGCCTCGCGCTTACGCCAGGCCGAGCGAGCCCGGCTATTCCGGCAGGCACAGGGAGTGCTTCCCGCCACCTATCGACCCTGGCGCCTGGCGCTTGAGACACTGCTTGCCTTGCTCTGTTCAGGAGGCGGAATGGTCTGTCTGCTCTATTCCATTCCTGCCTCTGGCCTGCTCGAGTTCGCCTACGCTGCCTGCCTGCAAGTTATAGCGCTTTACCTGCTGTATTCAGCCCTCTACAACAAGCCGCGCCGCGCCAGGCTCATCCCTGCGACCAGTGCCCGGGAGCTCAGGCGCAGGCTGGCGCTGGGAGAGCAGATGAATGAAACAGGCGGGCAGGATCTGCGCGAAACGGTGTAATGCAGGGCTTCCACAGCAGGAGGAAGCCCCCATCAAACGCGGCGCGGCGGCTCCAGCCCCGCATCTTCCAGCACATTGAGCGAGAGCGCCGACCAGTCCATCTCACCGCGTCCCTTGGCAACGCCCGCGAGCAGGCGGTCATGCAGCAAGCTGGCCAGTGGCATGGGCATGCGCGCCTGATCAGCGCTGTCTCTGACAAGATCCATGTCCTTTAAGCCCAGGACTTGCTGAAAGCCGGCGGGCGTGTGACGCTTCTCGGCGATCATCTTGCCATAATTCTGATAGATTGGGGCCGCGAACAGCGTGGATGAGAGCATATCGATGACAGCTGAACGATCAAGGCCGCTCTTCTCCGCCAGGGTCAGCGCCTCCGCCATGGCTTCCATGGCGGCAACGATCAAAAAGTTGCCACACAGCTTGACGACATTGGTGGCAGCGGGATCTTCACCGAAGTCAAAGATACCCTGTCCAAGCGCCTTGAGGACAGGCTGCACGCGCTCCCTGGCAGCCTGCGGTCCCGCCAGGCAGATCCACAGCTTGCGGGCCTCGGCCGCATCGGGGCGACCAAAGACGAGTGCCGCCAGGTAGATGCTACCATGCTGCGCATGCAGAGCTGCTAGTTTGCGTGCGGTCTGCGGGGAGACCGTACTCATTGAGAGGTGGATGCCACCAGGGCCCAGGCTCTCGAGAAAACCCTTGCTCATGACAACCTCTTCAAGTGCCTGGTCGTTGGCCACAATGCTGATCACAATACCGCCCGTCACAACAGCCTCCGCTGGCTGATGAGCCCGCTGGGCGCCCTGCGCCACCAGCTCGCGCGCTTTCTCCTCCGTACGATTATAGACCTTGAAGGTGTAGCCCGCCTTGATGAGACTGCTCGCCATGGGCCGTCCCATATTACCAAGTCCAATAAACCCGATCAATTCACTCATTATGGCGCATACTCCTTCCCTATGCTGCACTTTACTCGCAACCATGCTATAATACGAATTCGACAAGCTGACTGCATACATCCACTGACCTGTCCCATTTATAGCATAGAGGTGACACGGAAGCGTGCAATTCTACGTGCAATGACCTTGGGGATGAAGATGCAGCGTTTAAGCATCCTACGGCCCTGGCTGCGCCTCCTGCTTGCTCTGCAGTTTATGCAGGGCTGCCTCATGCAAGGGGGCGGCCAGGGTGCGCGCCTGCGCTATCCTCATGCGCTCGTACATCCAGTCGAACTTGGCACGCACGTATGCGAATGTCCAGTCTTCGCGATAGGTGCCGATACGGTTAATGAAGAAATCGATGTTGACCTCCAGGAAGCTGAGGCTGTCGGCGGCCTGGACCAGGTCAGCCTCCGGCCAGCCTCCTACTTCGTGCGCGCGGATAAGGCGGGCAACGTCTGCGATCAGCGTCTCTGGCGCCTGCTGCGCGCGCAGGAAGTCGCTGACAACGCGCGCTGAACGCTGCGAGTGAGCCTGGTTATACACCGGGTCGTCGGGGCCGAGCGCGGGCATGAGCCTGGGGCTATCCGGACCTGGAAAGGCCCGTTCCATGTCGTGCGTCAGGGCCGCCAGCAGCATCGCCTGCGACGCGGCTGGATCGATCCGCCGCAACCACTCTTCAGCTTTGAGCAGGTGCTGCGCGCTCTCGCCGTAGTTCTCTTTGACCCAGGCGCGGGCGCGCGCAAGCAATTCGTTCATCTTGTCGCTCCACTTCCGGGCAGCCCCCACGTCACCGTGCCAACTACCTGGAGTGGGAGTATACCATCGCTATGGTATTGAAAAAGCAGGCTTCTCACCAGCCGATCAAAATCTGCCGCCCTCTGCTGACCCATCAGTTCGCTGGCGAAACTGCTCCTCGAATGCAGCCCCTGGATAAATTCATCAATCGTCTGCGTGAATGGGACGGGCGCAGTCTCTCTGTCTCCAAGTCTGCGCAAAAAGCTGCGCTGCTCCAACTCCTCAACCACATGCGCCGACCTGTGGCCTGTATGCTTTGAAAATTGCGCGCGCAGCCTGCGCAGTTCAGCATTCCAGGGCATTGGCAGTTTTTTGCCCCTCTCAAGCATGCTCAACGAGAAATCGACCGCGTCCACCCGCGCGGCGAAATTCAGCATGTGACGGGCGATATCGCCCGAGCCGGCTCCGACATCGAGAACGTGACAAGGCTCATCGCTTATAAGCCGCGCGAGTTTGTCAAAAACCTCATCAGGATAGGGAGGCCGAAAGCGGTAGGAGTCAACGACGCGCTGATCTTTAAACGTCTCGGCATAGATGGCGCCGAAATTTTCTGGTTTTGGTTGCATGTATCTTCCCTGTCAAAAGCTTGAGCGCTTCTTACTTCGTAGCAACTCTTATCTTATAACAAAGTTGGAGCCTTGGCACTATGTTTTTTTGCCAGCAGCCCCCCTATACGCTATCATGTGTGGACAGGCGCGTTGATGTGCGCGCCTGGTATTTTCACAAAGTTAGCGGAGAACTACATGCCACTACTTGATCTCACACCAGACCAGCTCCTTGCAACCACACGCGCCGTGCGCAAACGCCTTGATCTCTCTCGCCCGGTCGAAGCAGAACTCATTCGTGAGTGCGTGGAACTGGCCGTGCAGGCCCCCAGCGGCAGTAACACGCAGAGCTGGCATTTTGTGATCGTTACCGACGCGGAAAAACGCAAGGCCCTGGCCGAGTTCTATCGCCAGGGGATAATCGTAGCATATGGAGGCAGCTTTAGCGCGCGCGACAACCAGCAGGCCGCAACAGATGCGAGCACGCAGCAGCGAGTGAGGAGTTCGGCGCAGTATCTCGCCGATCACATGCACGAAGTACCGGTCCACGTCATCCCCTGCATCCAGGGACGGCCCGAGGGACTGCCCGCCTTCGTCCAGGCGGGCCTGTGGGGGTCGATATTACCCGCCGTGTGGAGCTTTATGCTGGCGGCCCGCGCGCGCGGGCTTGGAACCGCCTGGACCTCCCTGCACCTTTTGCGCGAGAAGGAGGCCGCCGAGGCCCTGGGCATTCCTTATGAGAAGGTGACCCAGGCGGCATTGATCCCGCTCGCCTATACCCTCGGTAGCGACTTCAAGCCAGGGGCGCGCAAACCGCTCGACGAGGTGATACACCACAACGAGTGGTAGGCGCTGGCAGTCCGGCCGGCATGAATGTGTAACTATTGACGCCAAACGCTCCCTTGTAGTATGCTATCACTTAGCCAGGTTAAGTATTAATCCTGTTAAAAGACAAGTAGCTTAACTGTTAGTTCGGCTAATTGGTGTAATAAAAGGAGTACGCAAATGTCGCCAGTTGAACGGAGTGCCGCGAACATGGCAGCGATGCTGCTCGATCTATCCTCCAGACTACTCGCCCGTGTGCGTAAAAATCTCTCGAGCGCCGCAACTACACCTGCGGGTGAATTTGATGAGCCCAGGGGAAACGCGTTCGCGACCGCTCCGGGTCAATTTCGCCTCCTGCGAGTGCTCTTGACCCGCGAGCGCAGCACAATGCAGGAGCTTGCCACCCTCCTTGATGTGGCGCCGCCCTCTGTCACTGGCCTGATCAAACGCCTGCTGGCACAGGGCTACGTGGTGCGGGTACATGATGAAGCCGACTGGCGCAATATCTGGATACAGCTCACTGCAGAGGGACGCCAGGCTGTCACGGACTACGACCGCCAGCGCATCGCTGCCCTGCAGCGGCGCATCGAACGCCTGAGCCCGGATGAACAGGCCAGGCTGCAGGCGGTCTTGCCTGTTTTATGTCACCTACTGGAGGAAGAGCCATGACCAACGCATCCTCACCCACGATCGAGGTCCAACATCTCGTCAAGCGCTATGCCAGAGCAGATTTCAACGCGGTCGACGATGTGTCGTTCGTGGTACGCCGGGGGGAAATCTTCGGCCTGCTGGGTCCCAATGGAGCGGGTAAGACGACGACCATCGGCGTCCTGACTACCAGCGTGATCCCGACGGCCGGAGGCGCCCGCATCTCCGGCATCGACGTGGCGGCTGATCCCGTCGGCGTCAAGGAGCATATCGCAGTCGTCCCACAGATGAGCAACCTGGATCGAAGCCTGCAGGTCAGGGAGATCCTTACCTTTCATGCTCGTTATCACCTGGTCCCGCGAGCCGAGCGTGAGGCGCGGGCCGACGCGCTCCTGGCCGAGTTCGGCCTGACGAAGCGCAGTTCCGACGTCCTGGGCCGCTATTCCGGCGGCATGGCCCAGAGGGTCATGGTGGCACGTGCTCTGATGCATACGCCGGATGTGCTCTTTCTGGATGAGCCGACGAACAATCTTGACCCGCAATCTCGTCTCTTCCTCTGGGAGCGGATCCGTCAGTTGCATGCGCAGGGCATCACGATTGTGTTGACGACGCACGATATGGAAGAGGCCGATCAACTATGCGAGCGCATCGCGATCATGGACCATGGGCGTATCCTGGCCATGGACACACCGGGAGAATTAAAAAAGCTCATCCCGGGGGCCGCCTTGCTGGAATTGTACGTCTCGCTCCCTGCTGTGCCACCTGCAGGCGCCGATCTGCTCGCAAGCCTGCGCGCGCTCAAAGGTGTCTCGAGGGTGGAGGAGGTCTCCACTGCCCAGGCGGGGAGCAGAGTCGCCGCCGTTCTCTACCGCGTCTATGCCGAGGAGGCGCACTCCCTGGTCAGCGCGGCCACGCGCGTTCTCGTCAATTCGGGGGCCGACCTTCAGGACCTGCGCCTGGTCAAGCCGAGTTTAGAGGATGTTTTCATCTACCTGACCGGAAGGAATCTGCGCGCATGAGCATTATGAACTCGACAAGCAAGCCAGACAGCACGCCCGTCAATACTCAGGCCCCCGGCAGGGGGCGCTTCTTCTCGCAGTGGGCGGTCTTGCTGGCCATACTCTCGCGCGATCTCCTTGTGACGCGCCGCCAGCTGATCGCCTTTTTGACGCAGTTCCTGTTGCAGCCCCTCTTCTTTCTGTTTATCTTCGGCGTTGTCCTGCCAACGATCGGCATCGCTCAACACGGCTATGGCGCTCTACTCCTGCCAGGTATCGTCGCCCTCACCGTGGTCACCACCGCGCTGCAAGGAGTGGCCCAACCGCTGGTACTGGACCTCGGCTTCGGACGCGAGATAGATGACCGGCTGCTGTCCCCCATCCCTGTGCAGCTGGTAGCCATTGAAAAGGTCGTCTTCGGGGCCATACGCGGCCTTATTGCCGGTACGGTCATCTTCCCACTGGCCTACCTGATCCTTGGCAGCGAGTTCAGCGTGCGCTCAAATGCTATCGGCGTGATCGCGGTCGTAATGATTCTCGCCTCACTGGCGGCGGCCAGTATCGGCCTGATGCTCGGGACGCTCGTTGAACCCGGGCAGATCGGCCTGGCCTTTGCCTTGATTCTGACCCCGCTGATCTTTACCGGCTGCGTGCAGTATCCCTGGGGAACGCTGAGCGCTCTGCGCTGGTTTCAAATTGTCACCCTTATCAATCCCTTGACGTACGCCTCCGAGGGGCTGCGCTTCGCGATGGTTCCCGCCCTTCACGGCAGGGTGCTGCCCACCCTTGGCTTAGTCTGGGTAATCCTGGGGCTGGTGATCTCCATCGCCATTTTCCTCTCGCTTGGCCTCTTGACATTCGGTAGGAGAGTGTCGAGTTAAGCCGCTGACAAGTTCGCCGGCCGCGGGGCAGCCTTCAGGCATATACGACTAGCTAAGAGCAGGAGAAATACATCATGGCATATTCTGGCGGTAGCCGTTTCGGGGGGGGAATGGGCGGAAGTATGGGGACGCTCTGGAATCAACAACGTTCAATGCGCTATCTGCGCGACGGCAAACCTGACATCGCGCGCACGCTGACCGATGTCTGGAGATCTCTACATGCATATCGCTGGCAGCTCGCGCTTGGCACACTGGTGATGATCGTGGGAGTCGTAGTGGGGCTGATCCCGCCTCTGCTGATCCGCGCGCTGATCGACAGCGCCATTCCACAGCACAATATCAAGCTTGTGCTCCTGCTGGGGGCCGGACTGGTCCTTTTTCCTGTAGGGAGCGCCCTGCTCGGGCTGGGCCAGAACTATCTGAGCATCGTGATCGCCCAGGGCCTGATCGCTGACCTGCGTGAGCGCCTCTACCACCACATCCAGAAGCTCGGCCTGGAATTCTTCACCTGGACGCGTTCCGGGGAAATCCATAGCCGCTTTCTCAATGACGCCGGGGGGCTACAAAACGTCCTGACGCAGTCCTTTCTGGGCACCTTTGCCAATCTCATCACCCTGGTCGGCGCGCTGGCTGTGATGGTCAGCATCGACTGGCGGCTGGCGCTGATCACCGCCCTGGCACTGCCCGCCTTCGCATTCCCGATCCTGCACTTTGGCCAGCGGCGCTACAGTGCGATGGAGCGCGCGCAGGCCGCGCTCAGTGAGCTCTCTGTGGTGCTGGAGGAGACGCTCAGCCTGTCGGGGGCCATCGTTGTCAAAAGCTTTGGCACACAGGAGCGCGAGGCAGGGCGCTTTGACGCAGTCAACACTACTGCGCGCAGCGAGCAGGTGAAACAACTGCTGGAGGGACAATGGCTCTCGGTGGTCGTACAGATCCTGGCCGCGCTCGGGCCGGCGTTGCTCTATACCTATGGAGCCTACCTGGTCATCACGCACCAGGTCGCGCTGGGGACGGTTATCGCATTTGCCGCCTACCTGGCGCAGCTCTATGCCCCGGCATCTTCGTTAGCGGGCGCCAACGCGACCCTGCTCGGCGGGCTGGCCCTCTTCGACCGCGTCTTCCAGTACCTTGAGATCCCGGTCAGTGTGCCGGAACCCGTTGTGCCTCACCCACTCCCCCCCACGCCGGCGGAGGGCATCACCTTCGAGGACGTACATTTCAGCTATCCCGGCAGGGCAGGCCATAAAGAAGTGCTGCATGGCGTCTCCTTCAGCGCTCCCCTCGGCCAGCTCACGGCCCTGGTTGGCCCCAGTGGGGCGGGCAAAACGACCATCCTGTCACTGGCCGCGCGCTTTTACGATCCTACGCAGGGGTCTATCAGGCTCGATGGGATCGCCCTGCCCGAGATCGCGCAGCACGACCTGCGCAGCCGGCTGGCCCTGGTCACACAGGAGCTCTTCCTCTTCCATGCCAGTCTGCGCGAGAATATCTGCTATGGGGCGCCAGCGGCACCGCTGGCAGCGGTTGAGGCAGTCGTTGAAGCGGCGCAGTTACAGGATCTCATCGACCGGCTGCCTGAAGGGCTCGACACGATCGTCGGCGAACGCGGCTACAGGCTCTCAGGGGGTGAGAAGCAGCGGGTAGCCATCGCGCGCGCCCTGCTATGCCAGGCCCCCTACCTCCTGCTCGATGAGGCCACCAGTTCGCTCGATTCCCAGGTCGAACGGCGTATCCAGGCCGCGCTGGAGAAGCTGGTGGAGGGCAGGACCGTGATCGCAATCGCCCACCGCCTCTCCACCGTGCAGCGAGCGGACCAGATCCTCGTGGTACAGCAGGGACGCATCGTCGAGCGCGGAACTCACGCAAGCTTGCTGCGGCAGTCGGGGCTCTACCAGCAGCTCTATAGCGCGCAGTTCGCGGCGGAGGTGCATTGAGCGACGCAGCAGAGGAGCGTCACTCCCTCAGCGTTCCACCAACCGCCTCACCGACGCGGCGGATAATGCGCTTGCGTACCCCGACCACCTGCGCATCCTTGAGAGGTGCATCCACGCTCTCGTAGGTCAGCTTGTAGGCCAGCGACTTGCGGTCCGCGGGGATGGGGCTGCCGCGGTAGACGTCGAAAAGCTCGGCGCTCGCCAGGGTGGAGCCCCCGGCCCTGCGAATGGCCTCGAGTACCTGCGCGGCCGTGACATCCTCCGGCACAAGGAATGCCAGGTCCTCTACAACTGGTTGGTAGTTGCTGATGGGAGCCAGGGGCTGGATTTGCCAGCTCGGCCGAATAAGCTGCTTGATGCGTATTTCGGCCGCGTAGACGCGCGCTCCCGCCGCGATGTCGAAGTTGAGCAGCACCTGCGGATCGATCTCTCCCAGCAAGCCCAGGCAGGCGCCATGCAGCTTCAACGCAGCGCATGTCGCGGTGAATGTGCGATGGTTGCGCTCCGCCACGAACTCAACATCAGCGGCGGCTAAACCCAGGCGCTGCAACAGGGTCTCGATGATGCCTTTGAGGTCGAAGAAGTCGAAGTTCTCCGCCCCCGCCGGGTCAGGATAGAGGCTCGTTGGGCGGCGCGGCCCGGTCAATAGAATGCTCAGGCGCTGGTCCTCCTCGGGGCGCACGCCGTCACCACTCTCGGGCAGGTAGACCCTACCGATCTCAAAAACGGCGTAACGCTGGGTATAGCGATAGTTGTATGCCAGGTTCTCCAGCGCGCTGACAAGCATCTCGCGGCGCATGACGCGCCTTTTGGCCGACAACGGGTTGAGCAGCGTAACGAACGGCACTTCCCGCTCTTCCGTCCCCAGCGGCAGGCGCTTCAACCTGTCATGGTTCTCCGGCGTGGTCAATGAGTAGCTGATAAGCTCCTGCAAGCCGCAGCCCACCAGGATATCGCGCATCTTCTCATCGGTCTCAAGCGCAAGGTTGCGGCGCTGGGGCGGCAGCACATCATCCATCAGCGTCAGGGAAATCTTTTCGTAGCCGATGATGCGCGCGACCTCTTCCACGAGATCGGCGGGCAGGGAGATATCCAGGCGGTACCAGGGGGCCGTGCAGCGCAGCAGTAGTTCGCCCTCCCTGCTGTGCAGCCCCAGTGCGCCGTCGTTCAGCTCCTCGCGCGCAGCGGGCAGGCGTTCGCATGCTTCGCTGGCAATATCCAGGCGCGCCAGGCTGCTGGCGATCTCGCCGAGGGAGAGATCCACACCCAGGAGACGCCGCACGTCGCTCGCGTTTGTATAGACCACGCGCGTCTGCTGTGGCCGCGGGTAGTTGTCGACCATGCCCGGCACAACACGGCCGCCGGCGTAGTCGCGCATCAAGGCGGTCGCCCTGCGCGCGCCCAGGGGATTGAGGGTCGCGGGGATGCCGCGTGTGAAGCGATGGCTGGCCTCGCTGTGCAGCTTTAATTTCTGGGCGGTGCGGCGATTGCTGATGTTATCGAAAGTGGCCGACTCCAGCAGCACGTTGCGCGTGCCGGCATGGACCTCGGTTTCTGCTCCTCCCATCACACCCGCGATGGCGATAGGCCCCAGCGCATCCGCGATCAGCAGTATGGAGTCATCCAGCTCGCGCTCGACGCCGTCAAGCGTGGTCATCTTCTCGCCAGCCCGTGCCGGGCGCACGACGATGGTCGGTCTGCTTGCGCCCGCGCGCTGCGCGCGCGCAAGCAGCCTGTCGTAGTCGAAAGCGTGCAGGGGCTGTCCCCATTCGAGCAGGACGTAGTTGGTGATGTCCACCACGTTGTTGATGGGCCGCATACCTGCTTTATTGAGGCGCTCCTGCATCCAATTTGGCGCCTCGCCCACCTGCACGTCTCTGATCAGCATGCCGGTGTAACGGTTGCACAGGGCGGGGGACTCAATCTCGACGGCCACGTAGCGCTCGACCTCCTGCCCGTCGCTCAGCGCTATCTCATCGGGCGGCAGGTGCAGGCGCGCCTCTGTCAAGGCGGCCACTTCGCGCGCCACGCCGATCATGTTCAGGCAACGCGCCATATCCACAGTCAGGCCCAGCGAAAACACGACATCGCCCAGGTAGTCGCGCAGAGGCATCCCCACGGGCGCATCCTCCGGCAGGATCAGGACGCCCTCGTGTTCCTCGCTCAACCCCAGCTCACGCTCGGAACAGACCATGCCGTTCGCAGCAATGCCGCGGATCTTTGATGGTTTCAATTTCTTCTTTGGCCGTGGGCGCTCATCGCTATAGGCGTCTATCAAGACGGCCCCGGCCCGCGCGAACGCCACTTTGAGCGTGGGCAATGGCTCTACACCCCTGTACTCGAAGAGGTTGGGGGCGCCCGTTACAACCTGTTCCGGCTCAGCAGCTCCATAATCGACGTCGACCAGCACCAGCCTATCCGCGTTGGGATGCGGCCTCACCGCGACGATGCGACCCACAACGACCGTCTGAGGGTCCCACCAATCGCCCGTCCTTGCGATAGATTCAACTTCCAGACCCGCCAGTGTGATGCGCTCCGCCAGCTGTTGCAGAGACAGGTTCAGGTCGACGTATTCTTTTAACCACGAGATGGGTACTAACATTTTCTAAATGCTCCTGATTCTCTCTGTTCACTTGCGCTGCGATCATACCCGTTCGAAGAGGCGCGCATCATTGGAAAAGAAGTAGCGAATATCATCGATCCCGAACTTCTGCATCGCCATGCGGTCAGGGCCCATGCCGAAGGCGAAGCCGCTGAATTCGCTCGGATCATAGCCGCCGAACTCCAGCACGCGTGGATGAACCATGCCCGCGCCCAGCAGTTCGAGCCAGCCGCTATATTTGCAGACTGGGCAGCCTTTGCCGCCGCAGAACACGCAGTCAATATCCATCTCCACGCTCGGCTCGGTGAACGGGAAGTAGCTCTTGCGAAAACGCGCCTTGCGGCCCTCCCCATACATCTGGTTGGCGAAATTCAGCAGTACGCCTTTGAGGTCAGAGAGCGTGATATGCCTGCCCACTGCCAGTCCCTCCACCTGGTAGAACATCGACTCGTGCGATGCATCCACCGCCTCATAGCGATAGCACTTGCCGGGCAGAATCACGCGAATTGCTTCCGGCGCGTACTCACGCATGGCGTGGATCTGGCCAGGGCTGGTATGCGTGCGCAGCAGCAGGCCGGGCGTCGTCGTATAAAAGGTATCCCACATGTCCCTGGCAGGATGTCCAGGTGGCATATTGAGCAGCTGGAAGTTGTACTCGTCGGTCTCCACCTCCGGCGCGTCGTACACCTGGAAGCCCATTTCGGCAAAAATGTTGTAGATGTCGCGCAGGGTACGTGTGGTGATATGCAGCTTGCCTGGCAGCGGCGCTCGCCCTGGCAGCGTTACATCCACGCCTTCGGAGCGTCGCACGGCTTCAAGCTCAGCCTCGGCTATGGCCTCCTGCCGCTCCTGCAGTGCCTGTTCCAGCTCCGTCTTTACCTCGTTGGCGACCTTCCCTACCTGCGGGCGCTCCGCGGGTGCCAGGCCCCCTACGTTGCGCAAAACGCCGGTAAGACGCCCCTTACGGCCGAGATATTCGCCATACCATGCCTGGGTCTTCTCGCTACTATCGGCCTGAGCCAGCGCCGCCTCGGCCTCACGGCGCAGTTCCTCTAATTGCTGCAGGATGTCCTGCTGCATCGTATGTCCCTTGTTCACGTCTGCCTCTCTCTTGTAGCCTCCCGTTCCTCTTTACGTAGGTGCAAGGCCCCTACCTCAACTGAACAGGAGAATAAAAAAAAAGCTGACAACCATTCGTCTCCAGGGACGAAGTTACCAGCATGTTACTCCGTGGTACCACCCATCTTGAACGCAGGCTGAAAGCACGTTCCCATTCGTTTGCATTGGGGATGAAGCGCATACCTGCATTCCACTTGGTTTGTCCGCTAACGGGGACCTCCGGGGCTGTCTACCCATCTCATGCGCGCCGCATAGACGCTCAACAGCCAGCTCTGGGGCGAACTTCAGCACACCTGCCGGTGAAAGGGCTCGCAGCCGATGGCTCTCTCTCTCTGCATCCCGCGCCTGCGCCTACTTTTCCCCATCTTCGCTTTTGTGTTGTATGTATCAATGAAGCCTGGCTATAGTATGCCAAATTCTCGGCATATTGTCTAGATAGTAATTTTCTTCGTCCAGGTTGCACTTTTTAGCGCAGGGCAGATCGCAGAGAGCGACCCAGTACGGGATGGACTGGAGGACCACGCCAAAGAGGAGCACTACACTTCGTCAGGCCAGCGCAACTGCCCGCAGTGTTCACTGCGGGCGTGAGGTCAAACAACAGACATAAGCTCGCGCGCCTGAGAGTACCTATAGATCGCCTTGAATACGCTGCATCCCATCATCAATGTAAAAGAAACGCTCGATGCGCCTCGCCTCCACATTCCCGCCACCGGAGTGATGCAACGCTTCCATATGGCGCAGCGCCTCGTCATGAGTCGCTTCATAGATCAGTTCCCGGTTATCATAGAGGAAATCGAGGAGCGCGCTGATATCGTGGCCTTCAATAATAACCTGGTCGCTCGTCCCCTGCTCGGGGGCAATGCGGAACTGCAAGTTCTGGGCCTGTTGCAAATTAAACGTCCATTTACCGCTATTCTGGACAGGCAATTCATCCGCCATAGGAATGTTCCTTTCGTTCAAGCGACTCGCATGCGGGCCTGCTCACTACGCCCGATACATCTACTAACAGCCAATGACAGGCTCTACTACTTGTAACACGGCTTCCCATGCATCCTATTCCCATCCGACCGATTACCCTGCCTGAGCTCCCAGTCAGGCGATTACATGCGCTCGCACACTAAGCGCAACCCGGCGCAATGGTACTTCCCCACAGAGGAACGGCCACGGGGCGTACACGATGTGAGAAAGAGCAGGCAAACGTGACTTCCCTGCTCATGATAGAGGATAGATCTAACGCACTCCCAGCAGGAGATCAATCGTCAGCTGGTCGAGCCTCTCGTAGCCGAAGCCACGCCTGGCCATGCTCTCCACGTCGAAGTCAAGACCCTTGAGTCTGCTGGCTGCTTCTTTGCTATAGCCACCACTGAAGAGGGCCGCATGTTCCGCATCGCCACTGTTGATCTCTTTGAGCAAGGCCTGAATCTCAGCGTCGGCGTTGAAGCAGCGCGCCTTTTCCTTCAGAATGTTATAGGTGCGCATACAGCTGGCGGCGAAATCCCATACCCCCTGCTCATCCTCAGTGCGATAGGCGTGGGCGTCGAAGTGACGCGAGCCGTCGTACCCCTGGTCCTCCAATAGCTTGACCAGAAAAAACATGCTCTTGATGTTCTCGCTGGCAAAGCGCAGATCCTGGTCAAAGCGCGGCCCCTTCTGGTCGTTGAGGTCGATGTGGAAGAGCTTACCCGCTTCCAGCGCCTGGGCCACACCATGTACGAAGTTCAGGCCCAGCATATGCTCGTGGGCGACCTCCGGGTTGAGGCCCACCATATCAGGATGCTCGAGGGTATAGATAAATGCCAGCATATGCCCAATGGTGGGGAAATAGGTATCTGAACGCGGCTCGTTGGGTTTGGGCTCGAGGGCGAAGCGCAGGTTGTAGCCGTTGTCAATGGCGTAGTCGCTGAGGAAGTTGATGGCCTCACGCATGCGTTTGACGGCCTCGACGGGATCCTTGCTCGCCTCGGCATCCACACCCTCACGCCCACCCCAGAAGACATAGGTCTGCGCGCCCAGCTCCACACCCAGGTCGATGGCCCGCATGGTCTTCTGCAGGGCAAATGTGCGCACGCTGGGATCGACCGAGGTAAATGCCCCATCCTTGAAAATCGGGTGAAAGAAGAGGTTGGTTGTGGCCATAGGTACGACCATGCCATAGTCGTTAAGCGCCTGCTTGAATTCGCGTACAATGCGGTCACGCTCCGCGAGCGTCGCATTGAAGGGCACGAGGTCGTTGTCGTGTAGGTTGATACCCCAGGCCCCCAGCTCGGAGAGTTTCTGGACGCTGCGCACGGGGCTGAGTTCCGGGCGCACGAAGTCACCAAAGGGATCGCGCCCGCGGTTGCCGACAGTCCACAAACCAAAACTAAACTTATCCTCTTTACGCGGCGTGTACTGGTCGCTGCTGCTTTCTGTGGTCATACCTTCTGTGAGCTCCTTTGCTTGAGATCGATCTTCTCATACTGGCCGAACTAACCTTGCGAGCCCTCCAGGCCCTCTATATTACGTCTTCAGGGTAGCACTTTGAGTGCTATGCCGCAATGGGTTGCAGGAGCTGCGGTCACTGCCTGCGTCCCTGGCGCAGCATGATCATATGAAGTCAACCCTTGGCGAAAAGCCGATGATTTGATCGATATATCGATGTCAACATGCGCCAAATACCTTCTATGGGCAAGTGGCACGCCCAGGGCAGGCGCGGCCAATCGCATCTGCCCTGGGCATGCAAGCCAGGCGCTTCTAGTCCTGACTCTCGTTCTCCAGCTGGGAGCGCTCGAAGACAAGGTATGTCACGGTATCCCACGAGTTGTGGATACCGATGAACAGGAGCAGAACCGTCACCGCACCGATGCCGAACAATGCCGGTGCCGGATTGACCGGGAGTATAATCGCCGCGACGACGAGTACTGTGTACGAGACGAGCGGAAAGACTGTATGCCAGAGCCAGTCTTCCAGTACCGGGCTATATTCAGTCTGACGGCGCGCCCGCCGTACAACGATGACGATGTACGTCACCCCCCTGAGACCGGAGAGGCCGAGCAGAAGACCGGGATTCCAGAGCACCTGCCAGGGCGCGCTGAGAATCGCGGCGACGAGGAGCGCGGAGCAAAAATGCACGACGGTTGGCGTGCCGAATGCCGCAATCGACCCACTCGACCTTCGCACCCGAGTCCCCGCGATCAATGTGATCACCACGAACATCAATCCCGTCAGGGCCGCAGCAGAGGAGCCTATGATGACGTAAAAGTTTTCCCAGGTAGTAAGCAGCGATACCACAGCCTCTTGCACGATGGATCCTCCTTTCGACGTACATGCAAACTGTAGACGTCTCATACGCACTAACGAGGCGGCATATGAGGCAAGCTTGGACAGATGGAAGCAAAGAGCAACACACGGCTAGGTATAGCTCAATCAGCCGTGTCCTCAACATCGCGGTGGCCGATGAACCAGGCCATCGCCACCAATCGGCTATGCCATGAACAGGATGGGCCAGGGTCTTGGACTCAATGCCAGAGGTCAGAGCCTGATAGACGCGGCCTATCTCTGCTCAGAACAGCGCGTTCAGCAGGGTACGTGAGAGGAGAATGTGCTCGTGCATGGCGACGAATGCTCCCTGCGCATCGCGCCGCTCCAGGGCCGCGAGCAATGGCTGATGCGAAATCAGCGTGCCCGGCTGCGCATGGCGCGTCGAGAAATAGAAACGCCAGAAACGCAGGTTATGCAGTAGGATGCAGTCGGCGGCGTCCTGCAGGAAGGTGTTGCGCACGCTATGGGCCAGGTAACGGTGAATGCGCTGGTCATCCTCTAAGAAGCGCAGCGCATCGGCCTCTTCGCGAGCGCACTCCGCGGCCTCAATCAGCCGGCGCAATTCCACGATATCATCGGCTGTCGCGTGCTGCACTGCAAAGTAAGCAATGCCGCATTCGATGGCCTCGCGCGCCTCAAAGAGCTCGCGCACCCGCTCCAGCCCTATCGGCGCGATCATCAGCCCGCGACGCGGCAGCACCGTCACCAGGCGGTCGATCACCAGGCGGGCCACGGCTTCATGTACCGGCGTCCTTCCCAGGCCGATTTCGGCCGCCAGAGATAGCTCATCCAGCATCAGCCCTGGCGGTAGACGTAAATCGATGATCATAGCTCGCAGCTGTTCGTAAGCCACGTCACTGGCGCGAGCTGTCTTTTTTATAGCTATCTCTGAAGTTGTAATAGGTACTGCTCCTCTATTGGACTTTTCTTACTTTGAGTGATATCGACAATAGTAACTCCAAGTGTCGCGCGTGAGATCATCAGCATCTGGCCATTTTTCAGGGTATGCCAGCCTGGGCCATGGCTCAGGCCGCTTGATCCGACGATCAGCGCGTCTTGCGCGATCCTGTACTGCAGGTGGAGTAGTTAAGCAAAACCACTTTCCCTTGCAGTCGGTCCATCTCTATTACTTCCCAGGAGCCTACAACGCCTCAATGCGTGATCACAGGCGCGCTAGAACTTGTAGAAGTGATTGCGGATCTCGAAATCGCTATCCTGCCTGACGAAGACCCGCTCCTCGGAGCGACGCACCGCCAGGTAGGAGCGGCTCATCAGATCTCCCATCGTCTCCATGAAGAGTATATCATCTTCCAGTTCGTCCAAGGCGGCGGCCATCGTTACCGGCAGGCGGCGAATGGAGTTGCGTTCGCGTTCAGCCTCGCTGAGTTTGTCCGGGTCGTGTTCGCAGGGCGCCCCGGGATCAAGCTTGCGCCTGATGCCATCCAGGCCGGCGGCAAGCAGCCCTCCCAGCGCTAGATAGGGATTGGCGCTCCCGTCCACGCACTTGAGTTCGAGGTTGTATGTCAGCTCTTCTCGCCCCCAGAACGGCGAAACCACCCGCACAGCCGCCTCACGATTATCAAAGCCCCATGCAGTATATGCTGAGCTCCACATGTGCGGCTGCAGGCGGCGGTAGGAGTTGTAGCTGGGACAGGTCAGAGCAAGCAGGGCGGGCAGGTGCGCCAGGATACCGGCGATAAAGTAGCGCCCGAGCTGGCTGAGGCCGCGCGTATCCTGCGGGTCGTAGAGCAGGTTGCGCTCGCTCTCGCTATCCCAGAGGCTGAAGTGAACATGGCAGCCACTGCCGATCTCATCCGGAAAGGGTTTAGGCGCGAAGCTGGCCAGCAGGCTATGCTGCAAAGCTACCCCGCGCACGGTATCGCGCAGCTTGATCTGGTTGTCCGCGGCGCGCAGGGCCGCTGTATGGCGCACAGAGATCTCTTGCTGCCCCGGTCCAAATTCATTGATAGCCTGCTCTACAATAAGGCCCTGCTCGCCCAGCGCCCTGACAATATCATGCATGACCTGAGCCGAGAGGTCCAGCCCAATTGAGCTATAGACCGGCGCATGATCAAAGGGGAGATAGACGCCATCCTTCTCACGCGCCAGGTAAAACTCGTTTTCAAAGGTGGCCTCCAGCTTGATGCCCAAACTCTCTGCGCTTGCCACTACCTCCTTCAGGAACGAGCGCGGACAGGCGCCCCAGTTGCGGTGGTCGTGGTCCAGCTGGTCGCATATAAGGCTCGCGCTGGCGGGGGCCCAGGGCAGAACGCTGAACGTCGCGGGATCGGGCACCAGGCGAATCTCACCCACGGGCTCCATCCCCTCGATATCGCTGAGCTGCTCAAGCAGGTTCATCGCCATCTGTGCGCGCGTTAACCCCAGGCCCTCGCGGAGCTTGTTTGTCAGGTGCCCCACGAAAATCGCCTTGCCCCGCGTCACCCCGCTGTGGTCACAATACAGGAAGCGCACCAGTTGGACGCCAGCGGCCTGGGCCCGGTTGATCACTTCTGCATCATTCATAGTCTTTCGACCCTTCTTTAGTAGTGTGTTAGAGCATCACATCCCCGCCATTAGGGCCGAGAATCTGACCGACGTAGTAGGTCGCATCGTCGGAGGCGAGGAAGACAGCGGTAGGCGCGACCTCGCGCACCTCGCCAAAACGCCCGATCGGCAGCTCCGCCAGCTTGGCCGCCTTCCAATCCTCCGTCTCGGAAGCCAGCAGGTCCGTAAGGATGGGACCCGGCGCTATGCCGTTGACAAGTACATTGCGGGTCGCGACCTCGCGCGCCAGGGCCTTTGTAAAGGCGATCACGCCGCCTTTGCTGGCGCTGTAGTGCGCCACCTCGGTGCCCCCTATATATCCAAGCTGCGAGGCGATATTGATGATTCGCCCCGAGCCCTGCTTGAGCATGTGTGGAAGGACATAGTGGGCGCAGAGGAAGGTGCCGCGCAGGTTGACATTGAGCACACGGTCCCAGTCTGCCACCGGCAGATCCTCCACCAGCCCTTGGGTAAAAATGCCGGCGTTGTTCACCAGGATATCGATATGCCCGAATGTCTCCAGGACGGCATCCACCATCGCCCGCACCTGCTGCTCCTCCGCGACATCCGTCCGCACGTACAGGGCGCTGCGCCCGGCGTGGCGAATAGCCTCGAGCACCGCCTGCGCCTGTCCGGGTGCCGCTATATCAGCAAGCGCAACATCCGCGCCTTCGCTGGCGAAAGCCTCGGCGATGCCGCGTCCTATGCCATGCGCCGCGCCCGTCACGATAGCGGTCTTACCCTGTAGCTTGCCCATGATAAATGATTCTCCTCTCCAATTTGTAAGTGGCTACTCCAGTGCGGCCGCGCCTCTCGCAGACTTACCGCTTCCGGCCCCGGCTGCCTGCGCGCTCTGTTGAGGCCCCTGCCAGACGGCCAGGATATTGGCGGACGAGGCAACGTCGAAGCGGTGGCGCATCAGAAAAAGCGAGGCCTGGTGCTGGAGCGCGTCATCGCTAGCCACGCAATCTTCCGTCAGCACAACGTAATAGTCGTTGAAGAGCGCGTCGCGCGCGGTTGATTTGACGCACCCCTCGGTCGTACAGCCGCATATAATGACCGTCTCGATCTTGTTGCTGCGCAGGAGCATATCCAGGTTTGTGCCCCAGAAAGCACTTGAGCGATATTTAGTTACAACGAGATCGCCCGGTCTGGGTGCCAGCTCAGAGATGATCGCCTGCCCGGGTGTACCCTGCAGCGTATAGAGCAGCGACTCGTTCAACTGGTGAGAAGCCAGGTGCAGCCGCATATTGAAGCGCAGCTGGGCCGGAGAGTCGCTCCGGCGGCCGGGGAGCACGGTCATCTGAATATAGATGACCGGCACCCCCACCTCGCGCGCGCCACCCAGCAGGCGCGCGAGACGCGGGATCATCGGTGGGTACATCGAGAGATCGATGCCTAGCTGGTCGAAGACCCAGCCCGGCTTGCAGAAGTCATTCTGCATGTCCACGACGATCAGCGCCGTGTGCCGCCCATCTACCAGTTCCTCCAGCGTGGAGTAAACGAGTTTATTCTCTATTGTGATCATACCCGCACCACCAACTAATCTGTACTGGCGTGGTGAGTTGAGTCCAGCATCAGGCGATCCTCGGCCAGGCTCTCATCGGCCAGGAAGGATCCGATGGCGGTGAGTTTCTCGGGAGACTTCGAGCGCAGGTACAAAAACGCCCCCAGTCCAAACAACAGCCAGGCCAGCACGATATAGATCACCAGGTCGTAGGGATAGGCCTGTCCGGGCTGGGCTACCGACCAGAGCGGGTAGGCCAGCGCGAGCACACCCAGGACAGGCACCACAATATGCACGAACCAGTTGCGCTCGGGCAGATTGAAGAAGTAGCGGATCAGGGCGATGTCGCAGAGCATGTAGACGACCACGATCGCCACCGTCCCGATGGCCCCCGTAAAGCCATAGGCGCCCGTTGCCCCGGGGCCAAGCCAGATGCCCACGCCAAAGCCAACCAGCAGGGTGAAGATGGTCTGCGCGAAAATGGCGGTGTAGGGAGAGAACCAGCGCGGGTGCACGTTCCCCAGCCAGGCCGGCAGCACATGGTCGCGGCCCATGGAGAAGATGATGCGCACGGTCGTGTTATGGATGGCGAGCAGGCACGAGAAAATACCCGCGATCGCACACAGGTCGATGATCTGCTGCAACCAGGGAGTAAAGGAAGTTTGCGCGCAAACTGGACCACGGAATTTCCCACCAGCAGACACGCGATAAACGCTAACAGGAACGAGAGGGGGAGAGCCGCGCCCGCCTCAGGACCTGCCGCAGGCGCATTCAGCACGACGGCTATTACGGGTGCCATTGCCGCGGCGGCGAGTGCGATGCCATTGGGAACGGTGAGGACGTTTTTTTCCAGGCGCTGAACCTTTTGAGATTCACCTGGAGAGGAGTCAATAGTACGATCTGCCATCGGTTAAGCCTCCTTTGTTCTGGGCTTCTTGCGACATGACGATAATGAGAACTCTAAAAAAACTTACTGCCCTGATGAGATCGCTGTTACTATACGCGCCAGGGCCTCATCGAGGCGCGTGTCCGCCACGGTAAGGGAGATGCGCACATATTCCTCTCCGGCTGCGCCGAAGTTGCTGCCGGGCGTCACAGCCACGCCGGCATGCTCCAGGAGGTGGTAGGCGAACTGGGTCGCTGTAAAGTCGGCCGGAATGCGCGCCCAGATGTACAACCCGGCGCGGGGGGATGCGACCTCCATGCCCAGCACGCGACAGGCGGCGACCACACGGTCACGCCGGCCCTGGTAGATGCTGTTGCGGCGGGCAATCCACTCCATCACGGCAGGACAACGCACTCGGCAACGGTCTTCTCCTAAGAGCGCATCCCGACGCCAGTGGAGTTGTATAGTCCATCATGAGTCGCTCCTTGAATGCTCTGGTTTTTTGAGTCCATGCATTCTACTGGATTGACTCTTCTTTTTCACCTCTCCCCGGACTTTTGAGACAGTGGGGGCAATAATCGAGTACGGGACAGTGTGCTAAAATGAGGGAGGGATCAAGAGGAGCAAGAAGAGAGAGGACAAGCACATGCGTACCAAGAAAATCTATCCTCAGGTCATCAAACGGATCTATCGGCCAGAGATCACTGAGTGTGTGGAATGCCAAAGTCGCTTGCGGAGAGCCGCAACCGTTTCTCAGCGCATGGTGGTCACCCTCTCAGAAGTCGTGCGAATCGTACATTGCGCGTATCGCTGCCCCAACAGGCAATGCCCTGGACAGGCGCGCCTCTATCGCAGCACGCAGGCAGATGCCCTGGCCTTGCCTGGCTTTACCTTTGGGCTCGATGTGGTTTTGCTGGTGGGGCAACTCCGGCTGAGTGCACATCAAACGGTCGATGAAATCCATCAAATCCTGACCGATCGGCTCGCTCTCATACAGCAAACGATTTCCCGACGGGAAATGCTGTTTCTCTTTGAAGCCTACAGCGCCTTGTTGCGGGCAGGAACGGAGGTAAGTCAGGATGAGGAGTGGAAAAAGCAGGCACGTCAAAACGGGGGAGTGTTGCTCTCTATTGATGGTATTCAGCCAGATAACGGGAATGAGACAATTGATCTGGTACGAGATGTCTGGACGGGACGACTCTTGACAGCCGACAATGTAACCGAAAGCACCAAAGAGCGAGTGCTTCAGGTCTTGGCCCCAGTCGTCGCCCTTGACGTACCAGTGGTCGGGGTCATTAGTGATGCGCAACCGACGGAATTGCAAGCGGTGGCTGAACTCTGGCCCGACATTCCCCATCAAATCTGTCAGTTTCATGCCATTCGCGAAGCGGGACGGTTGATCTATGTGCTGGACCATCGGATCAAAACCGACCTGCGTATGCGGATGCAACAGAAGACACATGAATATCGACAGGATCTCCATCGACGCATCAAGCAGGCTGAGCCACATGAAGCCGCTCAATTGCAGGTGCTTGAGCAGTATGCTGCCACCGTCGAGGGGACATTGAATCTGGAGAGTCTGCCCCCCTACGGGTATGGGGGACTGGCCATGGAAGAAGGCTTGCAAGGTATTCAGAGTAGTTTAGCAAGCCTGCCCAAAAAAGGGGGACCCTGACCGCAACCAGCCAGAAGCGACTGTCTCGACTCCAGAGGATTGTGAGCTTGCACCAAGAGAAACATGAAGCCTTTGAGCAGGTTCGCCAGATGCGTGAGTGGGTTTTCCAAGCGGAACATATTTTGGATGGGTCTTGGGCGACTGTTCCCGAAGAGCTCAGTAATGCCGAAGTCGGACGAAGGCTTGATGAATGGCTGACACAACTCGGGACGTTTTTGCAGGCAGAGGGACGAACGGAAGACGAGCGGCTCCGTTTAGGCCATCTGTGGAAAGTCCTAAGCCATTTGAGGCCTAGCCTGGTTCAGTGCTACGATCGTGCAGACTTTCCTCGGACCAACAATGACATGGAGCGAACCATTCGAGCCATCAAAATGCACTATCGCCGCATCAGCGGGCGCAAAAACTGGAACAGGTATTTACTTCGCTATGGCAGATGTGTCTCGTATCAAGAATGGTGGCATCAGCAACCCAATGGAGCCGTTCGGTTGTCCGAACGCTTACAGCATGTGCCGCCACAGTCATGGCGAGAGGTCCGGCAACAGACACGGGATCGCCATCAAGAGCAACTCAATCGGTATCGCTTTCGTCATCGGCCTCTGGCCTATCTCGCTTCCTTAGAAACACGCTGGAGGCAAGTCACCTGTACTTGACTATTGCCCCCACTGTTTGAGAAACCCTGAACGTGCCTCGGTGTAGGCGCCATAATCGAGTAAGCGTGGCACCATCTGGGCAGCGGCATTGATCTGTCCCAGGGGTCTTCAATTTCCACGCTCATCGCGAGTGCGGCTTCTCTCTCGGTTCTTTTCTTCTCATGAGTAGTCCTGTAAGAATGGTAATGATGCTTAATTATCTCTAAGTATTGTATATTCACTTAAAGTAATCTATAATAGATCTAAACTAATCTAAATATTTTATATTACTACGGAGGTATCCATGGAACGTCTGATGACGACTGAAGAAGTAGCAGAACTGCTGCGCATCGACGCGGTGACTGTAAGACGGCTGATTGGGCGTGCTGAATTGACCGCATATCGCATCGCTGGCGAATATCGTGTCGCTCCGGAAGATCTGGAGAAATTCCTGGAGAGTCAACGGGTTGTGGTAGATATAAGATCAAAGAACCAGTTTGGGGATAAGTTTACTGACCAGGCTCGCAAAGTGCTGTCACTGGCAAGTGAGGAAGCACGCCAATATAATCATAGCGGCGTCGGCACAGAGCATGTATTGCTAGCGATCATGAGTGAGGGTGAAGGAATTGCGGCCAAAGCGCTGGTTCAGTTACAAGTACAGGAGGATGAGATTCGCAAGCAAATCGAAACGTTGCACCCGCAGGGGGAGCAGCCGGTGGGCGGTGGCCTGATCGGAGTAACACAGCAGGGAAAAACGAGTATCGAGCTGGCCGTACAGGAGGCGCGCAGCCTTGATCATCACTATCTGGGAACAGAACACCTGCTGCTGGGCTTGCTGCGTGAAGAAGAGGGTCTTGGTGGCCAGGTCTTACGCAACAGGTCAGGTGTCACGCTCGACAAGGCACGCGAGCTTATCAAGCAGCTACTGGCAGCTGAGCACACACGGTAGGGCTTGTGCTTGTGAGCGGCAACTGCGTCACCAGGTCGCTGGCGAGAGCCTTTCCGCCTGCTCCGCCGCGCCGTGCGCCTTCGTCTGTGGCGGGCGCGCTACCCGCATGCCCGTGGACTGCAGGGCATGCTCGGTCACATTAGCCATCAACAGGCCTGGCATAGAGCCCCGACTTACATAACTGTGACGTTATTGTAAAAATATTGCCTTGACAACCCATGTATATACAGGTACTATGTATATATGTGCATTTATATGCAAACTGCATGTAGGTGCATTCTGAAATCTCTTCACCTGAGTGCGTCACACGTGGGCATGTATCACAGAGATGGTGAGCGACAGGAATCATGATAGATCGAATGCAACAAGCGCTGGCACCCGTTTCGCTTCTTTTTAGTCGGGCGCGATTCTACATGATACCTGTGCCCACGTGGAAGGCGCACGGCCCCTGTACGTCGTATATTCCACAGCATTCTGCTCGTGCCTCTTCTATGCCGCTGCCGCCAGCCGTACATGCTGGCCTGGAGCCGGCAACAGCCCGGCGTGGTGGCGACCTCGACACCTGTACAAAGGAGGGTAAAAAAGCAGCAGTTATAGTTCCGTGTGTCTTTCATTACGCCAAATACAGTCCTGGAGCGGGGTCGGCGACCGCGCTCTGCCAGTGTATCAACCGATAGCTACAGTACGAATAATGCTGGCTTATGGAGCCACCGTCTGGCACCAGCTTGCTAGTAGCTTACTGTATGACCAGATGCGGTTCATACGACCGCAATGTAGCAAAGGAGTCGTCAAATGAGCATCGATACTCCAAACCTGGCACCGTTGCCAGAGTTAGGCATGCATGCAACCCTCTCGCGTAAAATCACTGAAGAGGATATCCACCTTTTTGCGGAGGTCAGTGGAGATCGCAATCCCATTCACCTGGACGCGGACTATGCCGAGCGCACCCTGTTTGGCAGGCGTATCGCGCATGGGTTCCTGATCGGTTCATTGATCTCGGCAGTCCTGGGCAATGATCTGCCCGGGCCGGGCAGTATCTATCTCGGCCAGACGCTGAAGTTCCTCGCCCCCATTCATATTGGCGACACCGTCACCGTCACCGTCAAGGTGGTAGCAGTACGCGAGGATAAGCGCATCGTCACGCTCCATACCGAGTGTACCAATCAACATGGCTCGCTGGTTTTGAGCGGCGAGGCTACTATCAAGTATATGCGTGAACTTGATGCAGACTAGCGTAAAATGTGATAGAATTGTGAAGTTGAGATCATTTCAATCCTTGACATGCGCAACCACTAAGTGTAAGATGCATATAGATGCTTGCAACTACATGTGTGGTCAGCAGGACATTCGTAGCTAGATGCATATAGGTGCGAAATGGCAGAAATAAATAAAGACAACGAAACATATAAAGCTGTAACCGAGGCCTGGTCTAAGAACTGGCTCGTCCCTATCCTCCTCCTGATGTTACGGGAATGGAGTTCCTATGGCTATGAGTTGATGGAGAAGATGACGACGTTCGGCTTGAGCACAATGAACCCGGGTACATTTTACCGGACACTACGACAGATGGAGAAAGACGGGATGGTCTGCTCTAACTGGGATACTTCGGAGGCGGGCCCGGCCCGCCGTGTGTATTCGATCACTGATACAGGTGAGTCCTACCTGAAATACTGGGCGGATTTTTTAAATCAATACCAGAAAATGATGGAGACATTTTTCCGGCTCTACACCGGTCGACCATCACGCGATGAGAGAAACGGTAACAACGAGCAGTCCATTTAGCGACGTAAAAGTGGTTGTGTGTAATCGCCCGCGAACGGCATACGCTGGCCTGCCAGGATGTACGTTGCGGGAGGCTATACAGACGCTGGCTCGCGAGAACATTGAGAGCTATATGAGCTTCTTCTTTGCACCTTTCTCCTGCTACCGGCAGGTGCTAGATACCGCACAGTCGATAGTCACACAGGGAGTGGAGACCGCGCAGCGGGTCTCTCGCCACGGTGTGGAAGCGGCACAGTAGGCGACTGAAAACGAGAGGTTGGCCGTCAAAGCCGCCACAAAGTAAGCAGGAAGCCAGCCTTAACTGGGGCCGGAGCGCAAGCCCCGGCCTTTTTTGTTTCGTTTTTTTCTACGAGTGCGTGTTACTTACAGGCATCTAGATGCAGGAGGTGGTTCTTCCAGCGCATCAATCAGAAGGAGTGCTTACGATGTCAACAGAGAAAAGACAGGAGGGGTCCCTCGACCCGGTAAAACTATGGGAACAGTGGTACGATACGGCCGCCGGGGTATGGACGCAAAATTTTGAGGGGGGCAAAGAGGCATCTGTCGACCCCTATGGTCTCTACCGAGCATGGTTGAAGAGCGCACGGGAGGCGCAACAACAACTCCTGGCAAATACCAGCGGCATGCTGGAGCCCCAGGAGGCATGGAAACGCTGGATCGATGCAACCACCGAACCCTGGCGCAAACTCATTGCCAATGGAGCCGATCCCTCAGGGCTCATCAACCGCTGGCTGGATATTATGGCAGAGGCCAGGGTCAGATTGTTGCAGGGGAACTCAATACCGGCGGACGCATTTACCTTTTTCAAGCAATGGTATGATGCCACGAGCGAGGCATGGGCAAAGACAGTCGGGAATGTCAGCGGCAGTGACAAGTTCCTGCAGGAGGCCAGTCAGCTTCTGGAAAGCTATATGAGTTTCGTGAAGACCACCCGGCGCGTGAGTGAAGAGTATTTCGGCCACCTGCAGCTCTCCACGCGCTCGGATATCGCCAGGATAGCAGAGCTTGTCATCAACGTAGAAAACAAGGTCGAGATGTTAGATGAGACCTTCGAAAGCTTCAGCGACAGCAATACGCAGATGAAGGCAGCAACAATCGACGCCTTTACCAGCATGGCGGGCGGCATTGAGCGCGTAGAGCAAGGTCTGGGGCCCCTGCCTGGCGCGCTGCAAAAAGTGGACGACAAGGTGAAAAAGTTAGACGCGACCTTCACAGGCTTCGAAAAAAGCCATGCCAATGACATTGCCAGCCTGCTAAGCCGCCTTGAGCACGTTGAACAGAGTCTGCAAACGCTCCCCAGGGAGTTGCCAGGCGTAGAACAGCTGGAAAAGCGCCTTGACACCGTTGAAGGCAAGCTGGATAAACTGCTGGCGGCCCTGGAACACCTCCCGGCCAAGGAGTCCGCGCCAGCTCCGCGGCCTGCGCAGTCAACACGCAAGACACCGACCTCCAAGAACGGCACAGACAGAAGAGCTAATACGGATAAGGTAGAGAGCAAAGCATAGCCCCGTATGACGCTGGGAGCAAGGATTTCGCTGACGGCTAACGGAGGAGCAATGATGAGTCAAGAGAGCATGACGGCAACTGATGCCGAGAGCACCCTCAAGAAGTACCGTATGGGCATTGAGATCATGCTGGAGGGAGCCAGGGCTGAGACGGGTCAGACCCCCAAGCAGATCGTCTGGACCAAGAATAAGGCCAGGCTCTATCACTATGAACCCCTTATACCGCAACGCCAGCCCGTCCCTATCCTGATGATTTATGCGCTCATCAACCGGCCCTATGTACTCGACCTGATGCCCGGCAACAGCCTTGTGGAATATCTGGTCGGCAGAGGCTACGATGTGTACCTGCTCGACTGGGGCACGCCGGGGGATGAGGACAAAAACATCTCCTTTGAGCACTATATCCTGGATTATCTTCCCCAGGTCGTGAGAAAGGTACTGAGACATTCTCACGCCGAGGAATTCACACTGCTGGGATACTGCATGGGCGGGACGATGGCGGCTATGTACGCGGCGCTCTTCCCCGCCAGGCCCCTCAGAAATCTGGCACTGCTCACCGCCCCCATAGATTTCACGCCGGCCGTGACAGGGATTTTTGGCCTGTGGACCAGCGAGAAGTATCTGAACCCCGACCGCATTGTAGATGCCCTGGGCAACGTTCCAGGCGAGCTGATTGACGCCGGCAACCGCATGGCCAAGCCCGTCGCCAATTATGTTGGCTCCTACGTCACTATGTGGGATCGCATCCTGCACGACAAATCCATGGATACATGGCTGGCGATGAATAAGTGGGTCAACGATAGCGTCCCTTTCCCTGGGGCGGCGTTTCGCCAGTGGATCCGTGAATTCTACCAGCAGAACAGGCTCGTTAAGGGTGAGATTCGCCTGCGCGGGCACCAGGTTGAGCTCGCGCGGATTACCTGTCCCTTCATCAGTATCGCCGGCAAAAAGGATCACATCTGCACCCCGCCCCAGGCCGAGGCCATTATGCAGCACGCCGGCAGCAGCGATAAGGAGTTCCTGCTGCTCGACGCCGGACACGTCGGCTTGCTGACGGGTTCAGATGCCCGTAAGAACCTCTGGCCCAGGCTGGAGAACTGGTTGGAGTCGCACTCGACCTAGCCCCGCCATTCGCTGTGAGGCACCAGGCCCGCTACGGCCTGGCGACCCTCTATATCGGCGGTGGTCAGGGCGTGGCCATGATCGTGGAACGCTGATAAGTGAGCCAGGTACGACAGGTGAGAAATTTCGTGATGCGTTAGTGATCTCTTGGCTGCATCTCGTGATGACATTCATACATCCCTGTATTATACTTAAATACACCGAGGCGAGTATACTAGAGGAAGTGATTGATTGTTTATTACCAAGGAGTAGAAAAATGACTGACAAAAAGGAAAGCGAATTTCCTGGCAAACTGGTCGAATCTGTTCAAGAGGCAAACCGCAAAATCGCGGAAAGTATTGTTGCAGCCCAGGAACGCAACATCAAGTTTGCCCAGAGCACCTTCGCCAGCGCGATGGAGGTCCTCAAGGATCATATGGAGAGCACCCGTTCCCTGATGAAGGAGTTTGAGCAGCAGGCCCAGAAGCAGCAGGAGACCTTCCAGAAAATGGTGCCGGGCACGGGGAGCACGCAATTGCCGCCGTACATGGATTTCTTCCGCGCTCCGCTCGCGGCTTACCAGAGCGCGCTTGAGGCCGCCGAAAGCGCGACGAAGCAGGGCATGGAGAACTTTCAGAAGGTCATCGAGAACTTTCAGCATGTGAGCCAGCAGAGCATGGATGAGATGCAGAAGGCCACACGCCGCGCGCAAAGTGCGACCAGGGGCACGAAAGAGTAGAGAGAAGTAGAGATGTGTGGGGACGCGAGCCGTCCCCATAACACACCTGCCTCACATCTGCGGTCTCTCGTCCGCGCAGAAGCGCTTCGTCACGCCGTCAGCATCTCAAGCTGGGCGCACAGGTTTTTTGGCCATTCATTGGGAAAGCCGCAGGAATCGCTGCGCAAATTTGAGAGCGTATGGCCATTGCCCATGCGTAGAGGCACGTGTACCCTGAGAAACTCCCGCCAGTAGGCATTTTCTCTGCCCATCCATGCGCCGATGTAACTGCGCGCAAGGCAGGGGCAGATGATTTTGTGGCCAAGCCATTTGACATTTATCTCTTGCTGGCCACGCTAGCACGATATGTCTGACCGCTAGCGTTTGCGGGGAGGCCTCCTGGAGAAGAACAATACCAGCACATTACAACAGAGTGAGAGCATAATTGCGGCAAACGCCAGCCAGAAACGTAGGTCCCGTATGCCGCTTTGCACAAGCACAATCAGCAGCAAGAAGGCGACGAAAAGGCTAAAAGCCAGGAGAGGGTTATTCTGTTGCTTGCGTCCCGGTGTCTGCTTCATACTTTTCCTCCGCTGCCTAAGCATATCCCACGCGAACCACCTGCGCAATACAGCGTGCGATCTTGCCAGGCATGAGACAAAGCATGTAGGATACTGGCAGGCGAGGATATAGCGGTAAAATTGCTGCTACCCGTATACTGAAAAGAGATCATAAATGCATCATTATCTTGTTCGATGTGCGTTACGTTGCGAGGTGCGGGCCACGTGGTGAAGCAGGATAGTGTATTTACACTACTGGTCCTTCACAATGCGCTTGCCTGCCCTGCGCATTGTCGAGGGTTTACAGCCATCGCAAGGAAAGTTGAGAAAGCATAAGTTGTCGGCATTTTTGAAGCTGGACTCCGCTTTTACTTTTCTGAGCGGGATTCTCGCGGCTCTCATAGCCTCTGCCACGCGCGTTATTAAGCAAAGCCCGCTGGATGAGTTGGAAGCGCACAGCGATAATCCCGCCGGCGACTATGAGGAGGCCATGGCTCGCTATGAGAAAATACACACACAGGAGCAGGCACTCATGGGTCTCAACCCGGTCTGCCAGACAAAAGTGCTCACGCACGGGCACAGGGTAGAGCGCGTCATCATCCTGATGCACGGCATGACTAACTGCCCCGCGCAGTTTGCTGAGTTCGCTGCGCTCTTTTACGAACGAGGCTACAATGTGCTCATCCCGCGCATGCCCTTCAGCGGACTCAAGGACCCGGACACCAGGGCGCTTAAGAACCTGACCGCCGAACAGCTGCGGAATTGTAGCAATACCATGGTGGATATCGCATGCGGACTGGGTGAGCATATAACCTATGCCGGGATATCCGTGGGCGGATCAATGGCCGCGTGGGTGGCGCAGAACCGCGCCGATGTCGCCAAGGCGGTGCTCATCGCGCCGGCCTTCACGATCAGTCGCGGCATGGGGGTCAGGATGGGCCGCCTGGCGATGCACATGTTCCTCATCATACCCAACGTCATGACCCAGCGCATCCGGCCTTTTACGGGGGCGGTCGGACATAATTATCATGGTTTCGCCACGCGCGGCCTGGGGCAAATGATGCGCCTGGGCTTCAGCGTGTATGATGCAGCAAGAGCAAGGAAGCCCGCAGCGCAGGCGGCGCTTGTAATTACCAACGCCGCCGACCCGGCCGTGGAGAACGGCATCACAGATAAGCTGGTCGAGCGTTGGAAAGCCACAGGGTTAGATCGCCTAGAGGTTTGCGTGCTGGACGCCTCGTACCACCTTATTCACGACATCATCGACCCGGGCCAGAAGGAGCAACAGACAGCCCTGGTTTACCCCATTCTGTTAGACCTGATCACACGCCCAACGTCAGCTTGAGCGCACGCTGGACGTCGTTGTGCAGGCCATTGAGCATCCGGACGTCTATACTTTTCCCGCGCTGGTACAACAGACCACCCCACGCACGACAATTGTTGCAGAGTAGCCGCTCAGCAGCTATGCTGCGCCTGCAATGCGCGCAGCTCTTCAAAAGGCCGATCGACCAGCCCCAGTCGTAAGGCGGCAAGGACAGCCTGGGTGCGCGTCTCAACTTTGAGCTTGCTCAGGATATGCCGGACGTGGCACTTTACGGTATCCTCACTAATGTGCAGGCTGAGCATTATCTCCTTGTTCGAATATCCCCGCACAAGCAGGAGCAGGACATCCATCTCACGGTCGGTCAGCCGTACCAGAACCTGTGGGGAGCGAACCTCATGGATCAGGCATTTATAGGCCTGGTGTGAGAGATATACCTGCCCGGCAGCAACCGTTTCGATCGCTTTACACAATTCGCCGGGATCCGCGTCTTTGCACACATAGCCATTCGCCCCTGCTTTGATGGCTTCAAAAACCAGGGAGCCGTTGAGTGTGGAGCCGAGCAGAATTACTCTCGTTTCCGCTATGTCGCTGCAGATAATCTCGGTGGCGGTAATACTCTTGAGGGCTGGGAGATACAGGTCCATTAATACGATTGCAGGCCGCAGACGATATGCCAATTCAACCGCTTCATGCCCATTGGCAGCTTCAGCCAGTACTTCAAAGTTGCTTTCTCTCTCCAGGAAAGTTCTCAGCCCGTTGCGGACCAGCCAGTTGCTATCAGCAATTAAGATCCAAATCATTGCATTCCTTCCTTGCGCAGAACGCAGTCAACAATTGTCAACCAGGGCATGTATGCAGCGGCTCTGCTTGAGCTCCGGCTCACTTCTTTATCCTCTGCAATATCTACTTCCTGCCAATGCTGCAAAATAACTGCTCTCTACTTCTACTCTACCTCCACCGCGGAGGAAATGCATCGTTAAAAAACATCATATTTGCTGCGTTCATTAGCAGAAAAGCCTGCTACTACAGCGCTATCAATAGCGTAAATACACCATAAATTGGAGAGGGCACCATGATGCGTTGCGCTAGATAATGCACCACCAGCAAGCGCTATACCTGGCTCATATAGCGCATATCCACTAGCCAACAGGAGAGGCGCCGTCCCGTGGTCAATTGACCACGGGACGGCGCCTCTCCCTCGCGCACCTACGCACCCGAACGGGCTTCACCGGCAGCCTGCTCCGCTGCCGCTTCTACCTTTGACTGCTGGAGCAGGTTCGCCACGACCGCTGTCCAGCCGGTCTGGTGACTGGCGCCGATGCCGGCCCCAATGTCCCCGTGAAAGTACTCGTGGAAGGGGACGTAATCGCGCCAGTGCTCGTCGGTCTGGAAGGTCGTGTTGCCGCCGAAGACCGGCCGTCGACCCTGCTCATCGCGCAAAAAGATGCGCGTCAGGCGCTGCGAGAGTTCATCGGCGACCTCTCCGAGCGTCATCTGCCTGCCCGAGCCCGTGGGATCCTCCACCTTCAAGTCCTCGCCATAGAAACGATGGTATTTCTGCAGCGCTTCGACCAGCAGGAAATTCAGGGGGAACCAGATCGGTCCGCGCCAGTTGGAATTCCCGCCGAAGGCCCCGGTGGTTGATTTGGCCGGCTCGTAATTGACCGTATAGGTCCCATACCTCGGAAATTGCACCTCGTAGGGATGGTCCTTGTGATACCTGCTGATCGCGCGGATGCCATAGTCGCTGAGGAATTCCTGTGAGTCCAGCAGGTATTTGAGCAGACGGCGTAGATCATCCCCACGCACCATGGCCAGCATTATAACATCTTTTAACTCGCCTTCCTCGCGTGTATCCTGCCAGCGCTTGATCAGGCGTGCGAGATAGGGACGGTTCTGCTCAAACCAGCGTAAGCGTTCATAAACAAAGGGTGCGACCTGCGCGGTTGGAAATGTCTCCATGGCCAGCAGCGGCAGCAGCCCGACCAGCGAGCGCACTTTCAGCGGCATCTGCCGACCATCCGGCGAACTCAGCTTGTCGTAGAAAAAGCCGTCCTCCTCGTCCCAGAGCCCCATGCCGCTCTCGGCTCCTCCAAAGATAGCATCGGCGATGTACAGGTAGTGATCGAGTAACTTGGCCGCCATGTCATAGTAGACCGGGTTGGTGCGCGCCAGTTCCAGGGAAATGGCCAGCATGATCGCCGCGAACATGCCCATCCAGGCCGTGCCATCGGCCTGCTCAAGCACCGCGCCTTCCGGCAGCGTCATGTTGCGATCGAAGACGCCGATGTTGTCCAGCCCCAGGAAGCCGCCTTCAAAGACGTTGTTCTCCTCGGCGTCTTTGCGATTGACCCACCAGGTGAAGTTGAGCATCAGTTTCTGGAAGATGCGCTCCAGGAAGGCGGTGTCCGCTTGCCCGCTGCTCTCCTTCTCCTGCATGTAGATGCGCCAGGCCACCCAGGCGTGCACCGGCGGGTTGACGTCGCTAAAGGACCATTCGTAGGCGGGCAGCTGGCCATTGGGATGCATGTAGCGCTCTTGCAGCATCAACAGCAGCTGCTGCTTGGCGAAAGCGGGGTCGATGAGGGCCATGGCGATGCAATGGAAGGCCAGGTCCCAGGCGGCGTACCAGGGATACTCCCAGGTGTCGGGCATGATGATGATGTCGAAATTGTTGAGGTGCTTCCAACCCTGATTGCGGCTGCGCCCTGACGGTGGTGTTGGGCCGGCGGGATCACCTCGCAACCATTGATCGACATCATAGTAGTAGAACTGCTTGCTCCACAGCAGGCCGGCAAGCGCCTGGCGCTGCACCGCGCGCTCATCCTCTGTCTGGGCGCTGCTTATCTCGCGATAAAACTCGTTGGCTTCCGCGACGCGTGTGGCGAATACCTCCGCGGCGCCGGCGAAGGGATCGCTCTGCCGGACGGGCGCTAAGCGCAGCATACATGTCCAGGTCGCCCCTGGCTCGATGCTGACGCTGTAGTGGGCCGCGACCTTCGTTCCCGTCCCCTCCGGGTTGACTTTATCCCTGGCGCCAGCCACGACCGCTTCATGAATACCATCTTTGACGTAGGGCGTGCGGTTCTCAATGCCCCACAGGCGCTGGCCGTTACTTTCGTTCTCGGTAAAGAGGAGCTCGGGCGAATCCTCCAGGCCAGCCAGTATTCACCCAGCGCGTGATGCTGCACATGCACAAGGCGAACGTTTTCATTGCCCTCTTGCTCGACCACCCGCAGTTCCGGCCGGCGGTCGTCGTAGCCCCAGTCCCAGGTGTTGCGGAACCAGAGCGTGGGGAGGATGTGCAGGGGCGCAGCCTCGGGTCCACGATTGGTGGCGCTTATGCGAATCAGGATGTCGTCTGGATTGGCCTTGGCGTATTCCATCGTGACATCGAAGTAGCGATTCTGCGCGAAGATGCCCGTGTCCATCAGTTCGTACTCGAACGCATAGCGATTGCGCCTGCCATTCTCGGCGACCAGGTCCGTATACGGGAAGGCGCCCTGGGGATACTTATACAGGGCTTTCATGTACGCGTGGCTCGGAGTGTTGTCGAGAAAATAATAATACTCCTTGACATCCTCGCCATGGTTGCCCTGCGAGTTCGTCAGGCCGAAGAGGCGCTCCTTCAAGATCGGGTCGTTGCCGTTCCACAGGGCCAGGGCGAAGCAGAGCTGCTGCTGCTCGTCACTGATGCCCATCAGGCCATCTTCGCCCCAGCGATAGGTCTGTGAGCGAGACTGGTCATGTGTCAGGAAATCCCACGCATTCCCGGAGGAAGAGTAATCCTCGCGCACGGTCCCCCATTGACGTTCGCTCAGATAGGGTCCCCAGCGATACCATGGTTGGTTATTTTCCTGGGCTTCTTGCAGCCTGGTTTGTTCCATGTTGGTCACAATATTTTCTCCTCATGTGCAATTATCAGATCTGTCTACTTTCAGCTTAACCGCGCAGGCAAAAAGAGCTTTTTTCACTACACAGCTGTAATAGCCTCTTTTACCCCTGGCCAGTTGCCCACAACCATATGCTCGAAGTCCTCCTCCGTAATATCGGTCATAGTTACTCCTCATGCTGTCGGACAATATGCCTCTCTGAGAGGAACATAGCGCGCCGCTTTACCTTGTCGCATACGCAGTAAAGCGGCTACATTGTTCAAAGTATAGCTGGCAGAGGGTTAATTGGAATGCTTAGATCACACTATCTTTTATTATTTTGTCTGTAATGCGAGAAGATTGTGCTCTACTGCGAAGCGCGTGGCAGCGCTGCGCGAATTGATGCCCAGTTTGCCATAGATCGATTGCGTATGACTATTCACCGTATAAGGGCTCAGGACAAGCTGCACAGCGATCTGATTATTACTGAGGCCCTGCGCGAGCAGGCCCAGCACCTCGATTTCCCGCGCGGTCAGCCCGCCGGGGAGGCCTGACGCCACCGGCGGCCGCTGGTTAACCTGGCCACGTGCCTGAACCTCCTCAAGCGGCGCGGTGACTATCGCCTCGGCGACAACCTGTCGGGGTGCCGAGTCCTGTCCTTCCGCCCATGCCGCCGCATAAGCCTTCTCGCCCAGATGACGACGCGCCTCGGCCAGGGTATGATCATAGGTCGCCTGCTCTCTACCCAGAGAACAACAGTACCCTTGGGCGCCGCGAATAATTTCCGCGCAGGCGCAGAGCTGAACGGCCCAGGCTGAACTTCCCTGGTTCAGCGCGGCCTCCGCCAGTCCTTCCAGGCACGTGGCCAGTACCCACTTGCTGCGTGGATCGTACCACCTGTACTGCATCTTCGTGAGGCCTTCCTCAAGACAGGCACATGCCTCGGCCAGGTGGCCCTCCTGAAGCTCGATGCATGCTACTCCGCACAACACATGCACCTGGTCCTCGCTGCTCGCGCGCGTGTTTGCCAGTGCCAAAGCCTCTTCCAGTAAGGAGCGTGCGCGAGGAATCTCCCCCAATGCCACCAGTTCGCAGGCAAGCACGGTCAACACCTCCGCAGTCCCGTACGGGCTGTCCATCGACCTCAGGAGAGTGAGGCTCTCCTCGGAGAGCTGGCGCGCGCGTGCGTAATTTTTCTGCGCATAGAATGTCATTCCCAGAGTATGCAATTCGGACGCCTTCCCCCATACATCACCCTCGGCATCAAAGAGCGCCAGACCTTCCCCTAGCTGCTTACGCGCTTCGTTAAATCGTCCTTCGTACAGGGCTCCAATCCCCAGCGACAGCCTGATATCGGCGCTATTTCTCCTGTCCCCGATGGCGCGCGATAGCGCTAGGCTCTCTGCAATCATCGCCTTTCCCTGCGCCACCTCTCCTCGCATATACTCGATGAAACCCAACCTGGAGAGGCACGCAGCGATGCCGCCCTTGTCTTCCTGGCGAAGAAATAGCTCAAGGCTCGCAGTGAGATAGCTGGCAGCCTCTTCAGGCTCTTGCTGGCGTGCCGCAAGGTATCCAGCTGCGTAGAGGGCCCGCGCCTGCAAATGGCTGATCTTTAGCGTGTCGTCCTCGCGAGAGGCTTCAAGGGCCCGGGTCAGGAATTTGCGGCCATCGTTCAGGTGGCCGCGCAAGAACCAGAACTCGCGCAGGGCTGTTGGAAGCCGCAGGGCTGCCGCAATCTCATGGTGTTCCAGAAACCATAGCATGGCCGCCCGCAGGTTTTCATATTCCAATTCCAGCTGGTTCAACAAGGCCAGCTGGCCAGCGCCACGCAGGCCCTCCTCATCTCGCTCGGCCAGCGCCAGGTAGTAGAGCGCCTGCGCCTGGCGGCAGAGCTCCAGCTCTCCACTCTCATCCAGTTGCTCAAGCCCGAAGGCGCGTATTATCTCGAGTATCCACAGACGCGACTCGTGCGCTTGCTCTTCACGCTGCTGCAGCAAGCTTTTATCGATCAGGGAGAGGATCCCATCCAGAACGGAGATGGAAAGGCAACCGGGCGCCGTCACGACAGCTTCCGCCGTCTCCAGGGAGAACTCGCCTACGAACGTACAGAGGCGCCGGAATAGCGCCTGCTCCTCTTCTGAAAGCAGGGTGTAGCTCCAGGAGATGGTATTGCGCAGGGTCTGCTGACGGGAAGGCGCATTCTGATTACTGCCCATTAATACCTCAAAGCCTTGCTTGAGGCGAGATAGGAGGGCATCAAGCGAGAGGAGTTTACAGCGCGCCGCGGCCAGCTCGATGGCCAGAGGCACGCCCCCTAGGCGCACGCACAGCTCGCCTATGAGATCGGCATTCTGCGCGCTCAAGGCAAACCCCGGTTTTATCGCTTCGACGCGCTCAACAAAGAGGGCCACCGACGCCACCTGCGCCAGCTCGCCGAGCAGGGTACGCACACGCGGATCAGGGATAGCCAGTGGTGGGACGGCCAGCTCAAATTCCCCCTGCACATGCAGCGCGGCGCGACTGGTCACCAGGATTTTGAGTTGCGGACAGGCTGAGAGCACTTCGGTCAGCAGCGGCGCGGCCGCAAGAACCTGTTCAAAATTATCCAGCACGAGCAGGAGCTGCCTCTGGCGTAAGAAGGCGATGAGATGCTCGCGAGGAGCAGTATCTCTACTCTCAGGCTGACCCAGCGCGCGCAGGATCGTAGGCACGACCTGCTCAACCTTGCTGATAGCCGTAAGCCCAACAAAACAGACGCCCTGGGCGAAATTCGCCTGCAAAGCGGCGCTCAGCGCCTGGGCCAGGCGGGTCTTACCAACGCCCGGGCTCCCGATCAACGTCAGCAGCCGCACCTCGGGCCGTAATAATCTGGTATGCGCCAGTTGAAGCTCACGCTCTCGCCCAAGCAGGGGCGTAAGGGGTAGCGGCAGATTCTCAATATACCCCAGAGAGCTTGCCAGTCCTGGCCTGACTGCCTCTGTTTGTGTGGATGCAACCGCCGGCCGGCCAGGCATAAATGCCAGAGGCGAGATGGGCTGCGAGGCCTCATCGAGTGCATGCGCGAAACTGAGATCATCTGCATAGCGCTGTGCCGGGTCTTCGCCAAAGCCCTGAAGAGGACCTGTTCCACCGCGGGCGGGATCTCCGCGTGCGACACGCACTGAGGAGCGAGACTGTCAAAGAGCTGCTGGTTAACGAGTTCGCCGCCATAGCCCGCGAAGGGGTGACGCCCGCTGAGCCACTCAAAAGCCATGACCGCCAGGGCGAACTGATCGCTCGCAGGGCACTTACATGGCCCGGCGATCTGTTCAGGTGCCATGTTAGGCCAGAGTCCCCAGGTGCTCCTGTACGCGCAGAGGCTCCCAGGCCAGGAAGCGATCAAAGCCCGAGACCAAAATCGCTCAACAGGATCTCTCCTTGCTCTCCCACGAGCAGGTTCTCCGGCTTAAGGTCGCGATGGATAAGGTGCTGGTCATGCGTGTATTGCAGGGCCGCAGCAATGGTATTCGCGTAGGAAAGCACAGTAAGCAGCGGCACCACGTCGCCCTGCGGGTGGCGCTGGCGTAAATTCCCCCGGGGCGCGTAATCCGTCGCCCCGGAAAGGAATTTCATCCTCGATGCCAAAATCTTAAACACGGATCCATATGCGGATGCGCCAGGTGGCTCAGGTGACGAGCTTCATTGCGGAAGCCTTCTATTGTCAGCTCATCGAGGTGTGTATGCAGGATCTTGATGGCGACACGGCTGTTCAGATAAATATGCGTGCCCAGATAAACATCTGCAAATGCGCCTATACCAACCAGGTGACGCAAGCGATAATTCCCCAGTTGCTTTTCTACGCGCTCAGTCATAAACTACCCTTTCCTCTCGTTACCCATTCTTTCTCTCGCGTACAACCGTTTAAATACCCAAAGTCGTTCAGATAATCAGCTGGCACACTGCCGGGGGGGTATGTACACGCAATACCATTGTCAGGCAAATCAGACTCGACACGAAATTACTCATCCTGATTACCATATCGACTACCCTTTATGATTATGCACAGTTTGGCATCACGTTTAAATCACGATAGCAGTATGTATAGCTCATAAGTGTGGGTAAACCCACAC
>CAWCWN010000003.1:0-2812935 GCA_963799245.1 uncultured Chloroflexia bacterium | reverse complement strand
GGCTGGAAAAGCGGAACAGACCAGAACGAAGCCGGAAAAGGGCCGGCAAGGAAACCGGAAAGGAAAGCAGAAAAGGGCTGTCAAAAACGCGTGGTATCGAATGTTATAGAGTTGAGGTGCGATGTCATGAGGGGGAAAATCCCCTCTCTTGCTGGTTTGACGGCTGCGATAGCACACGAATGAGGGCTGGATGAGTAATGTGTTCTGAGTAAAGAACGTCTATCGCTGTTTGTGCTTCTGATATACCAGAAAAATCCAAGGACGGCACAATCGGCTTGACAGGAGATGTAGACTAGCAGCGGATTGGATATACAGTGAAAAATGAGATGAGGAAGGATAACTGCCATGGGAACAAGCCAGGACCTGCTACGACGTTTAGACGCCCTCGAATCCGAGGGAGCGATTCGCCGACTCATGTCTGAATACCAGGAGGCCCGTGATTTTGGCGCGGGAAGCGGTATCCACATCGCGATCTCTTCACCGCTGACGGCATCTGGGAAGGAGTCGGCCGGGTCGCGGAGGTGCTGGGCTCCCACCAGGGGCGTGAAGCCATCGCGCAGCGGTTCTCGGCACCTCTGCCCTTCTCCGTCCACTTCTTAACCAACGAGTCGATCATCGTCGATGGCGACTCAGCTGTGGGGATGTGGAGGTATCTGCAGACCACCGTCTACAAGGGACAAGCAGTCTGGATTGCCGGGCGCTACCGCAACGACTTTGTGCGCGTCCAGGGGCAGTGGAAGTTTCGGCACGTCCGTATCGACGGGATCTTCGTCACGCCTTATGAGGATGGCTGGGTGAAGACACCGTTTCTTTCTAGCTGACTTTGCTATTCTAGAAAAAGGGCGCTGAATGGCAAACTGACCTTGAGCAAGCGTGGTGGAAGCTCGGCAAGACAGTAGCCGCATTTGCGGGGAACGTCTCTACATGCGCAGGCTTCTTGTTGAGCTAAATTCAGTCTCAAGCCGAGATTGCCATTCAGCAAAAGGGGCTGAATGGCAAACTTCACATGAGTAGTTGAGCTTCCAGAGCGGCCAGATAGGCAAAGGGATTTTTGCGGAAGCGGAACTGTTGCCTGACGGGTTTCCTCACACTGCTGCACATGTACACGGAGTTCGTGCCAGCGCTGATAATCGCTGGGTCGAAGCTCCTCGGCAGAGAAGGTCTGCTCTTTGGTGACGACGGCAGTCATGACGCGAACCGAACCCCGGACCACGACACCAGGAATGGCTCCCGTCGGCCTGTGGCTCGCCGCTCATGGACCCGTGCCACCCCAAAGCAGTGTTCCAAATCGTTGTTCGTGCGAGGCAGTCCCTCGACGTCATAGCACTGAAAGAGACCCGGCGGCGAAGTTGTCGGTGATGTGACAAAAATGCTCAATGGCCTCGCCCAGCGGTTCCATGTCCCCTTTCTGCTTCTGCATCTGACCCACGAAAGCCAGGTAGCGCTACGTACTTGCGTCCCGGTGTGCTGCTGGTGATTAGTGCATACTCAAGAAAGGTGATCGCGAATGTGGTATAATGGACTGCATGAAGCAACCAATCTTTGTTCGCTCACTTACCGAGGAAGAATACAAGCAGCTCGAAGCTGGTTTACGTTCCTCGCATGCTTTTGTGTTACGTCGCAGCCAGATCCTGCTCGCCAGTTCCCGTGGCGAACGGGTGCCCAGCATTGCCAAGGCGCTGAGCTGCGACCAGCAAACCGTTCGCAATGCCATCCATGCTTTCAACCAGCAGGGACGAGAAGCTCTGCAAGCCGGCTCAAGTCGTCCTCTGCACTTACGCACGGCCCTCCAAGGCGTCGATGCCGAGGCCTTCAAGGCGAGGCTCGCACCGTCCCCCACGCGATTTTGGCTTCGAAACCAGTCTGTGGACGCTTTCCCTGGTCGCCGAAGAGTGTGTCAAGCAAGGCTGGACGATGCGGCTGGTCAGCTGCGAGACCATTCGCCAGACACTCAAGAAATTGGGGATCAACTGGAAGCGCGCCAAGCACTGGATTACCAGTCCCGATCCCCTGTATTTCAAAAAAAAACGGCGCGCGATCGCTTGATCGCCTGGGCAAGCACACAGCCTGGCTGGGCCATCGGGTTTCTGGATGAGGTCTGGTGGAGCCGGTTCGCCCTGCCGCGGGTGCAGGCGTGGCAAGGGAAAGATCATCCGCTGCGGCTGGTGGAGCAGGTCTGGCAAAAGGATGATCCCGACCCAAAGGCTTTCGCCTGTTATGGGGTCCTGTGGCAACAGGGACCGGCCAGTGATCCTCTGCGCCGTCACCTGTCGCTGCGCTTTGTGGATGGTCGCCCGGTGAGTGCCATCACCACCCAATTTCTGGCGTGGTGTTGCACCCAACTGCAAGCGCAAGGCAAGACCAACTGGTTGCTGATCTGGGATAATGCCTCCTTTCACGTGAGCAAGCTGGTGCGGACCTGGATCAGAGAGCACAACCGCCTGAGCAAGCAAGAGGGCACAGGGGTGCGTATTCTGCCCTGTTTTCTGCCGACCAAAAGTCCCTGGCTCAACCCGATTGAGCCGAAGTGGGTTCATGCCAAACGCCATGTGGTCGAGCGAGATGGCTTGCTTACCGCCAAGCAGTTGGCCCGACGCGTTTGTGCTTACTTTGGATGCTCGTATGAAACTCATCTTTCCATTCCCGAACAGGTCGCTTGATTATGCATTAGCCAAGATCTCAGCCGCCTGATGCACCAGCCGGTAGGCACTCTGCAGCGGCGGCCAGAGTGCGACAGTGGCCTGCAAGCCCTTGGCGAGTAATTGCTGCAACTGCTTTAGAGCAGGTGGGAGTCTTTTTTTCCCTGGACACGAGCAATGGAGTCGCTGACCTGAGTGATGCGATCATACAGTCTGAGACCAGACGCTTGCAAAGGAGAACGCCCATCGTCGGTCAAGGACGCGCGCACGGCCAGGCAATAGCCCCGAATCGCTTCGTTTTCGGGTGTCTTGTGCTCTTCCACTGCACGCTCAATCGGCCGCACCCCGCGCAGCTGCTTCTTCAACTGCGTTTTGGCATGCTGGTCGGCCTCGTAGAGCGGCTTGGTGGCATCTTTGAGGTAGTGAAACTGACAGAGCTGATGCGGTACCTCGGGGAAGACAAAGGCGACCGCACTGCCGATCGTCTCTTCGCCATCGGAGATCACCCCTTTGACTGGCACCTCCAATTGCTCCAGCAGGTGCTTGACTTCCTGCAACAACGCGGTCAAATCACCCTGCGTACTGCTGAGCAATGGGCGCGCCAGCAGGATCTCTGCGGAGAGGCAGTCCCGGACTATCCACAGGACCTCATGTCCGACGTCCGGCTGCAACCCATCGAGGGCCAGGATCACGTGCCCTTGCTTCTGAAGCCGGGCTTTGATCCGCTCGTGATCAGTGATGCGCAAGGCCACCAATTCCTCATAGCGGTGCATCAAATGCGTCACACTCCGCAGCGCAATGCTGACGCCACGGGCCAGCAGCGCCTGATGCATTTCGGGCACACTGCGGTGTTCGCGAAAACGCCACTGGCCAATCAAGGCGATCACGTCGCCGGGTAGGGCGACGGCGTTGCCGCCGTCGCTCCCCCTCAGAACTGCTCGCGAAAGTTTCCCTTCAAGCAGCTCAAGCAGCCCAAAGGCCCCTCGCGGAACCCGTTAAGGCATTTGCCTCAACTTCACGATACTTGGCGGGAGCTGACGCGCTTCGCAGCGGGAAACCGCACCAGCAGGACTTACGGATTTCCTGCCTGCCGACATCTGCTCTGTTTCCTAAGCCAGTTGGCCCTTCGTTCTCGTGACGAGCCACCCGATGGACGTTGGCCCGCTTTCGCGTGAGGTGATGTTGTCTTCCTGACGCAACCCCTATCTGCCCCATTACAGGGCAGCCTTCGCTTCTTCCATCGTCCTGTCCCCGCACATCCATCAGTCCCTCTTGCAAGACACCTACCCGAAATCGGGAGACGTACGGGATTTCCACGTTCCGTTTCCGTACCACATTGATGACGTAGGCCTCGCCTGTTCGCCGGTGACACTCCTGTCTGCGCCAGGAAAGGCTTGAATTCCTGGACCTGTCACTTACCTTTGTAGGGTAGTAACCGTGCGCCTTAACACATTGCTGTATCAGGTTTCACTGAAACCCCCTCCGAACCGGACTTATGCGTTTCCACATATCCGGCTCTCCGAGTTTTCCCTGAGCATTTTCTTTTTCTCGCTGAGCGTTCCTGCATGCAGTTCATCATGGCACTCCACGCAGAGTACCATTGTCTTTCGTCGCCGCTCAATCATCTGGCGTTCCCAAGGGGTTTTTCCTCTCAGGTTGCCTAATTTCCGTACATGGTGTACTTCTGCCTGGGTACCTCGAATACCACACCACTCGCATGTATCCGCTAGTAAGCGTTTCCCTAACTCATTTCGGCTTTGGTACATCCGCGTCTTGGGGGTCAGATCAACTTGCCCATATGTCACCTTTTCCGTTTTCAGCTGTCTGGTCGAGGCGATGAGTTCGTACTCTTTGATCCCTTTTCCTTCCTTTTCCAGTGAGATGACATATCGGCTTGGTCCTTTTTTCAGGCTTTTAATGACCTTTTTGATTGAGCCTTTTCGTTTTGCCGCCAGTGTGCGGAAGAAGCTCGTCTGCGTTATCCAGAGGACTCTTCCCGCTGCATCTTTCAGGTTATCAGCAAGCGCGTAATACCCTAAAAATCCTCTCACTTCCGCATTGTAGGTCATGAGAATTTCCAATTCACTGAGGTTGAGCAATTTACTCCGATGTTTCCCATGCCACGTGTTGGTTTCCCCATATTCTTGCGCAAATTTGATGGTTTTATCCGCTGGCATGAACAGATTGAGGTGATACGATCCTGTTCTCTGCGTTTTGACCCCCTGCCGTGTGTGAAGGCGGCGTTTGCGAATACCATTCCATCTTTTGATGTCATATCCTAAGAAACGCACTCGCTTCTTTGCGTTAGTGATCACTGTTTTTTCCAATGACAACTCTAGCTGGAGTTCGTTCCTCAGAAAGACTTCCAGTTTGCTTCTTATCTTCTCTGCATCAGCTTTACTTCCATGTATGCCGACGAGAAAATCATCGGCGTATCGCAGGTAGTAGAGCCGCCTGTATCCTGGGTCCAGGGGTTCAGTCGCCTCCGTTTTCAACTGCTTTTGTTTCAGAGCTTTGTAGGTGCTCCAGTTCCCTGTTTCCCTGGCTTTCTTTTGGCTTGGGAGATGGCGTTCGTGAGTGAGCGGTGTTCCCTCGTCGCTTTCCTTCTCTTCCCTTGATTGAACTCGGCGCTGATGGCGACCATTGTTCGGTCAAGCTCGTCGAGGTAGATATTTGAGAGCACAGGGCTCAGTGTTCCGCCTTGTGGAACTCCTGAAAATGTTTGGTTGAATTTCCAATCCTCGACATAACCTGCTTTCAGGAATTGTCCTACCAGATGCAAAAACCGTTTATCGGTGATACGCTTGCTCAATATTCTCAGTAGCGTATCGTGGCTGACATTATCGAAATAGCCTTTAATGTCTCCCTCTACCCACCATCGTACTCCTTGCATCTCTCGTGTGACCGTTCAAGAGCCGTGTGGCAACTCCTTCCAGGCCGAAACCCATGAGAGTTTTCCGAGAATGTAGGTTCGTAGATGGCTTCCAGGATGAGCTTGAGGACCGTTCCTAGAAGCTTATCCCGAAAAGCGGGTATCCCTAGCGGGCGTTGCTTACCGTTGGGTTTGAGGATGTAGACACGACGAACAGGTTGGTACGTGAGGTTTCAGATACCGAATAACTTTGATAGGCTTTTGTAGTCGCTGCGCCGCAAATAAATTAAGCGTTAGATCGCGGATTGTATCAGATCTGCAATGGCGTCTTGAATGAGCTTCATTCCTGTCCCATCAATGGTTTTCCCATCTACCCCTGGCGTCATATTGCCCGGCTCTGGCGCGATACGTTGGTAAGCCAGGAGCCAGAGCTCGGTATTGTAGAGCTTCTGATAGAGCTTAGCGAACTTGACCTCTGGCTTTAGGGTCATTTTGCTCAGTGTTGTAAGGATGGCGTTTGGATGTTGCACTGTGTGCTCCTCTCTTCTTCTTACAACTGAAAATCTGCGTCCCTTGGCCTTGCATGCGGCTTTCCCGCACTCCTTGAGCAGGTCATTGCTCTCCTGCCGACTACTACGGACGCTCCGTCATCTGGTCTGATTTTCAGGCACTTCTGCCATAGCGTTTCGTCTCCTTTGTCTTTTCGCATTCAGACTCGGATGATCCCCGTTTAGACATCATTCAGATGCTCTCGATGTAGGTGCCCCGTTTGAACCGTTTACCCCTTATTGGGGCTGCGTCTCCTTCATGGGTCCACTTCCCCGAACCAAATAGGGAGGTGTTCGGGAGATAGTGGGTGTCACCAGCTTCCCACCAGGCAAGCTTTCTCCCGCTAGGTTCTAGGTTTAAAGCAGTCTAGCTTTCACCATGTCAAGATTGCTCTGAGAGACTCTCCGGTTTGCTGGAACCTTTGATCTCCCTTCTCGGCGTCATACTCTGGTCCTTGTCTCCCTTTCGGGGACAAGTGAGACGTTGAGCATACTTTCGTTCCCATAGAAAGTAGAGGATTTCTCCCCGCTGATATGATGCCCTTTTACGGGCGTGCTGGTTCAAGCCTGTCAGCACCTTTGGCTTGTTCGAATTGACGACGTTTATCAGCGATTCACATTTCGTTGGCCCTATCATCTCACTCTTGCTCCCGACTGCTCTGGTGCTAGCAGTCACGATCTCCCCTCACGGTTTGACCGTCATTCTTTCGAATGAGGCTACGTTGTCCCAGAAGCTTCCCACCCGTGGATTACTCCCCGTGCAGGTCCTGGTAGAGTACCAATGGCAGAACATCGGGTTGGGTCCTGTATGAGTCCCAACAGCTACGGAAACGACTTCGTGTCGCAACAAGCCAAATTCGCCATGGGGCAGTGCCCAGCGCCCTTCTTCTTCAGGCCGTTGGCGGTGATGATAGTTGGGACAGTCCGGCTGGACGCATTGGTGGATGACCAGAGTCAAGTGCCACTGGCCGGACAGGGTGATCACGTCGCGATGGCCGTGATAGGCCACCCACAGGGGTTGACCACACTGCTCACACTGCTCCTTGAGCGGAGTTAACGTCATTTCTTGCGTCGCTATGGGACGCGGGGTTCGTCGAGCCATCACCCTTCTCCTCTTGTGCTTTTCTGCTTGCTTCTCCTTTCAGGTTACACCCGCCTTCAAGCCGAGTTTACCATTCAGCCAAAAGGGCTGAATGGCAAAAAGCACTTGAGGTACGCTCATTTTGAAGGCATACACCTCACAATTTCACGCTTGCCTCAAGCCGAGATTGCCATTCAGCCCAAAAAAGAGAACTGCGAGTAACGAGCCCACATGCCACAGTTTTTCGCAAACTTAGATGAGAAGCCATGTTATACTGAGGAGTAATAAAGCTCTACATTGACAATCAACTCTACGAGCGATTTTGTGAAAAATGCACATGCAAACTGCGGAATGTGGGTCATATTGCTTGGTTAGTTGCGATTGGCTCGGCTCCACAAACTCACTGGCAGAAACTGCTTTGGGGCAGCCAATGCAAGAGCAATGTGCTTGCTAACAGCCTGGAGTAAAATCTGCCTCTAAGAAACTAACGAAGTACTACAGTAATGCTGCTTAACTACTCGCGCTAACCGACGCCCCATCCAACGCGCGAATCCGCGCCGCCGCCTCATCGCGCGAGATGGTGCCAGCTAGCAGATCATCCAGGATACTCTCAATCGTGGCAGGCGGCGTCGGCTCTACTGGCGGCGCAGGCGGAACCGGAGCGGGTTTCTTGCCCCGGCCGCTGAACAATTGCTCCTGGAGAGCTGCCCACAAGTACAGGGCAACGAGGATGACGCCGACGATAAAAGCAGCCAGTCCCACGTGCGTTGTCTGCTGCCAGTTATTGATGGGGGAGCCGAAGAGCGCGGTGACCCAGGCGTAGAGCGCCGTCACCCCACCGATGGCACAGGACAGGATGCCTGCGCCCAACAGCGCGAAGACGAACCCGCGACGAGGGCCAGCCGCCAACAACGGGTCCTGTACATCACGTCGGCGCAGGTAGAGATCGAGGGCGAAGTAGCCAACGCCTGTGATCAGAAACGCGAGAGCTGAGGCCCAGGATTGTTGATCTGGCGCGTTTGGCACTGGCACCCCTGCCTGGAGGGCGCTATAGAGCAGATTGCCCAGGCCCCACCAGAACGCCGCCGCTGCTAACACGGCCACAATTGCCTTCTCTGTCAAAAACAAGGTCTCGCGCTCGATCAGTGCCTGCTGAGCCGCCATGCGCAGCCACCAGTGGTAGACGACCACCACGAGTATGCCCAGCGTGAGCGGGGAGACAACGTCATAGGCTGGATATGGACCAAGCACATCTTTCGCTGAGAAGGCTACATGAAACAGCGGGAAGAGCAGCAGTTCAATCGCGGTAGACAGGCCAAATAGCACCAACCCTACGCCAGAGGCGAACTGCGCACCATGCAGGATGAAGCGCAGGACCGGCGCTTTGTCATGTCTCACCAGCCAACCGTAGCCAAGCCAGGCTGCGATAAACCAGAGGAGACTCACCGCCAGCCCGAACAGGTTGTAGCTCCCACGGGATGCGCAACGAGGTTGTTGAAGAGCTAATCTGTGATGAGGGAGGCGAAAGTCACGCAGAATCTGAACATTGAACTCGTGAGAAGTTGGCAGAAACAGAGAGGAAGGAGCGCGAAACAGGCAAAGATGAGAGGAATCGAAGAAACAGCCAGGAAAAGAGGCCATGAGGCTCCACTCGGAGAAGCAAGGCTTGTCCGAGGAGAGAGAACGCACATCGACTGCAGATCAGTCTATGCGCTGTCGCCAAACCGAGCGAAGGCGGCAAAGGTTGCTGGGACGCCGAACAGCTTGATCGTGACTTGCCCAGCTGTTGGGGCGCGCGCATTGCGAGCCAGCCGCTCGGCCCACGAGAGACGATAATGCGCCCGCTGCGCACGGGACAAGGATGACGCGAGACGGGTGGCTGAGGCGGCAGGAGGGCTGGCTCCAGCTCATCTCGCATGCGTTGGTGGCGCAGCAGCTGCATGCAGGCACGCCGATGTGCTCTGCGGCTCCAGTCCCGCCAGAGGAGCGGGAGCAGAGCCGACCGGCAGCGGATGCAGCAGCACACTGACCTGGCGCGGCTTTGCCGTGGCGTTGCCCTGCCATTGACACTGCTCGCGCAGCGGACAGGGGCGACAACTGCGAATGCTGGCCGCATAGACCACGCGCAGACTGCCGTCAGCTTCTCGACGCCGCTCCTGGGCGGTGAAGCGACTGCCCTGCTGGACACCGCAGCGTTCCATCGGGCTGGAGAGGAAAGTCTGTTCCGGAGAAGCGGCCCGTTTTCCAGGAGGTGGCCGTGGTGGGTGGACCATAGCCAGACGCGGGCGCGATGAGGCTGAGTCGGCAGCCTGCTCGCTCGGCAGGCGGGATGGCAGGAGCAAACTCGGTGGTGCGCATGGGCGTCGGCTCCAACTGATGCCCCAGTTCCAGGCGCAGGTTCCACACCCATTGTGAGACCATCTGCCAGCACTCCTGCCCCCAGGCCGAATGACTGCACCAGCGATCGGGGTCGTTCTCCTGATCCTCATCTGCAGAGCGTAGGCTCAAAGGCGCCGCGATGCAGGTACAGCTCGACGACATCAGAAGCGGTGAACGCCTGTTGTGGCAGGTTGGTGAAGAAGAGTTCGTAGACGATGCCTGCACGCGTGACGCCGACCGGGCTCTTCTTTTTGCCGGCTGGATGGGTTGCCACGACCACGCGGCAGAGCACGCCCTCGGGCCCCACCGGCACCTCTGGGCAGTCGTAGAGGCTGCGCACCATCTGGCTTTCTGGTCGCTGTTGGAACTGATCTGGGGGCAGGTGCAAACGCGCCTGGACAAGCGGATGATCCAGCACGGTGTACTCTTTGCCGCGGGTCACAAACGCGAACCCAGCCAGATCAGCGAGCACGGCTCCGGTCCCATATTGGCCGTCGAGCCGGAGCAGAGTGCGCTCCTGTGGAAGCTGATGCGCCGTGAGATAACGACCGATGGCCGCGAGGCCTTTGCGCAGTTCCTCTCGGTAGCGTCCGTTGCCCCGGTTGCCAAACGAGCCGAGCCACTGGTAACTGTGGGCCTGGCTGATGACCGTGCGCGTCCGGACGACTTGCCCACGCTTGCGCCCTGTGTAGCCAGGCAGCACAGACCTCATCCAACCGGCGAAAGGCGGGGGGCAAGTCTTCGGTCTGGGGTAAGGCGCGTTGGCGGGCGGCTTCACGCGTGCCATCGATGTCAAAGACCACCCAGGTAGTTCCTGTTCGATCCACCAGACCTCCGGTTTGCTTCTCGTTCGAGGCATTGGAGAGCGGGCGGCTGAGCAGATCATCAAGAAACAGGGTGCGCAGGGCTTCGACGGGCTCCTCGGTCAACGCCGCCAAAAAGCGCGAGAGGGTCGAGCGAGCGGGGAGTCGGTCACGCTCAAACAAGGCCATGAACGGGACCGCAAAGGGCTGGAGCCCCTCGTAGAAGGCTCCTCCAGCGTGCGTTCACCGCTGATGGCATAGCCGAAGAGGACGGCGAGAAAGTCGATCACCTCGTAGCGCCCGAAGCGCCGTCGCGCAAAGCGCACGCGCTCACTGATCTTGGTCAGGACACCGTGCTTGCGAAGATAGCTCGATGAGCAGCACGGCTTCGCCAAACCAGGAAGGGGTCGAGGGGTTGGACTCTGAAGTCGTCTGGATTTTCACCGAACTATCGGCGATACTTGTCATGTCTACCTCCTTGTTGAGAACTGGTTGTGTTCTTTCTCTTCAAGGAGGCATATTTTTACGCCGATTGGCTACAGGTTACATCTCGTTGCGCATCGCGTGGGATTTACGAGAGTGGCAACATGTCTCCATAAAAACGCACAAAGAGCTTGCCAATGTGGTACTACCCGAAGATAGCACCACGCAAACTTTGATAGATGCTCTCTCACAGTCTGGTAAGCTCACAATCACTCAATTGCGTCAAGGGATAGCAATAGAAGCTGCAGCGCATGTTGGTAGGATCGATGTGGGCGATCTGCAGATTACCATCCGCCCTAAGATTGAGCTGCTCCCATTGCTGCGCCTGGTACAGTACACCTACGGGCTCAGGCAGCTTGATCTGTTTTCTTCTGCCGCATTTGATGCCGAGTCTTTGTCGTTTCAAGACCTATTCATCCATCAATTGCTCGCGGAGGCGAAAGAACTACTCATGCGTGGTCTTCATCGGCGCTATGTACGCCGAGAAGAGATGCTTACCAGCCCTCGGGGGCGCATGGCGATACAACAGATTGCCAATCAAGGTGGAATATTTCAAGCATCATTACCGTGCATCCATTATCCCAGACTCGAAGATTGCCTGATCAACCAAGTTCTCCTCGCCGGTTTACGGCTGGGGGCTCAGCTAGCGTATGATGAATTATTAAGCATAGACGTACAACGTCTCGCACCAGACATATCATCAATCAAGTTAGAGACACACACCCTTAAGCGTCTCTATAGGGAGATGGACCGCTTGACAAAAGCATATGCCCCCGCCATCACGATTATTGAGATGCTGTTCACAAGTCAAGGCATCAGTATTGATGAATATCAACACCACATACACTTACCAGGCTTTTTATTTGACATGAATCTCTTCTTCCAGAACTTACTCTCGCGTTTTTTTCAGGAGCATTTGCCAGAGTATGATGTACAGGATCAGTCTTGGATACGAGGGGCGATGAGCTATGTTGCAGCGTATAATCCCAAAGGCTATGGCAATCCAGAATTACGTCCTGATTACGTGATCAAAAAGGGCAGCAGGATTGTTGCTATCCTCGATGCGAAATATCGAGATCTCTGGGCCAAAATGCTCCCTCCCGACATGCTCTACCAGTTAGTCATGTATGCCCTCGGCTACGACTCATGCGATCGCGCGACCATTCTCTACCCTACAACAGAGTCTGATGCGCAGGAAGCGAGGATCGAAGTACGTCTCCCCATGCATAGCAAAGCGAGAGCTCACGTTATTGTACGCCCTGTGCACCTTCTTCAACTGGAAAAATTGCTCTCTGAGAGAGGGGCCGTGCATACCGAAAAATCACGTGTAGGCTTTGCAACTCAATTAGCATTCGGAGATGGATAATACATGAAATCCTTCCGAGATTGGAAACAACGGGGAGAAAGACCATTGTGCATAAGACGCTTCCTTTGGCTCCAGGTCTCAGTTCATTGGTGTGAATACACCAATGAGGAATGCAGCAGGAGGCTTTTTCTCGCTGAGGAATAGGTCAAATGACCTTTGGCGAAGAAGCAGCGGAAGAGTATACTTACTGCGAGTAGCCTCAGAGATGCGGCTTCTCGGTTTCATTCTATTCATCAGGAGGGATCTCTATGGTGCGCAATCTTTTTCGTTTCTACCTTTATACCGTCTACATTGCCTTACTCATCTTTATTGCGGTAACTATCGGCGGGTTGCTCTCAACACTCTTGGTGTTCACTCCGTTGCGAGGCTCATCTGATGCGCTGCCCAGTCAGGCCCAGGTGATACAAGCTATCGCCTTGGCGGCCATCGCATCTGTGATCGCTGGAGCCCTGGCCGTGCTGCACTACTGGCTGATCCGTCGCGACAGACGCAACGATCCTGCCGCCGCAACCAGCGCCATTCGGGCCTTTTTCCTCAACAGTGTGGAAGCAATAGGCATCTGCCTGGCTGTTCCTTTCATCGGTTTTGGCGTCATCCTCCCTCTTGCCCAATCTCCAGGGTCGAATGTCGTCTCAGCAGCTGCATTCGCTCTTCCTGCCTTGGCCCTGGTGGCGCTGCTGGAAGCGGAGCGGCGGCAAACGCAGGTCAGGAGCGGGGCGGCAATAGCGTTTCAGCGTCTGCATTTCTACGGTGTGCAGCTGATCCTGCTGATTTTTCTCAGCTTTGCGTGGTACACGGCCGTCCGGCCAATCGTGGATGATCTGTTCGGCGCAGTGGGTATCCATCAGGCTTGTCGTGCAAGTGACTTCTGCCCAAGCTACCCACGCGATGCGCAACGAGGTGTGACCTGTAGCCAATCGGCATAAAAATATGCCTCCTTGAAGAGAAAGAACACAACCGCTTCTCAACAAGGAGGTAGACATGACAAGTATCGCCGACAGTTCGGTAAAAATCCAGACGACTTCAGAGTCCAACCCCTCGACCCCTTTCTGGTTTGGCGAAGTCGTGCTACTCATCAGCTATCTTCGCAAGCACGGTGTCCTGACCAAGATCAGCGAAGGGGTGCGCTTTGCCCGACGGCGCTTCGGGCACTACGAGGTGATCGACTTTCTTGCCGTCCTCTCCGGCTATGCCATCAGCGGCGAACGCACCCTGGAGGAGTTCTACAAGCAACTCCAGCCCTTTGCGATTCCGTTCATGGCCTTGTTTGAGCGCGATCGACTCCCCTCCCGTTCGGCGCTCTCCCGTTTTTTAGCGGCGTTGACGGAGGTACCCGTCGAAGCCCTGCGCACCCTGTTTCTTGACGATCTGCTCAGCCGCCCCCTCTCCAATGCCTCGAATGAGAAGCCAACCGGGGGCCTGGTGGATCGAGCAGGAACTACCTGGGTGGTCTTTGACGTCGATGGCACGCGGGAAGCCGCTCGCCAACGCGCCTTACCCCAGAGCGACGACTTGCCCCCAGCCTTTCGCCGGTTGGATGAGGTCTGTGCGCCTGGCTACCGGGGGCGCAAGCGTGGGCAAGTGGTCCGGACGCGCACCGTCATCAGCCAGGCTCACAGTTACCATTGGCTCGGCTCTTTTGGCAATCGGGGCAACGGTCGCTACCGAGAGGAACTGCGAAAGGCGCTCGCGGCCATTGGTCGGTATCTCACGGCGTATCAGCTCCCACAGGAGCGCACTCTACTGCGGCTCGACGGCCAATATGGGACCGGAGCCGTGCTCGCTGATCTGGCAGGCTTCGCCTTTGTGACCCGCGGCAAAGAGTACACCGTGCTCGATCATCCGCTTGTTCAGGCGCGTTTGCACCTGCCTCCCGATCAGTTCCAGCAGCGACCAGAAAGCCCGATCGTGCGCAGCCTCTACGACTGTCCGCAGGTGCCGCTGGGGCCCGAGGGCGTGTCCTGCCGCGTGGTCGTAGCTACCCATCCAGCCGGCAAAAAGAAGAGTCCGGTGGGTGTCACGCGTGCGGGGATCGTCTATGAACTCTTCTTCACGAACCTGCCGCAACAGGCCTTCACGGCTTCTGACGTCGTTGAGGTGTATCTGCATCGCGGTGCCTTTGAGCCTGCTCTGGCCGATGAGGATCAGGAAATCGACCCCGATCGCTGGTGCAGCCACTCAGCCTGGGGGCAAGAGTGCTGGCAGGTGGTCTCACAATGGGTGTGGAACCTGCGGCTGGAGCTGGGGCATCAGTTGGAACCGACGCCCATACGCACCACCGAATTTGCCCCTACCATCCCGCCGCCGAGCGAGCAGGCGGCTCTGCGTACAGCCTCATCAGCGCCCGTGTCTGGATATGGTTCACCCACCACGGCCACCTCCTGGAAGACGGGCCGCTTCTCCGGACCAGACTTCCCTCTCCAGCCCGATGGAACGCTGCGCTGTCCAGCAGGGCAGCAGCTTCACCCCCAGGAGCGGCGTCGAGAGGCTGATGGGAGTTTGCGCGTAGTCTATGCGGCCAGCATTCGTAGTTGTCGCCCTTGTCGGCTGCGCGAGCAGTGCCAATGGCAGGGCAACGCCACCAACAAGCCGCGCCAGGTGAGTGTCCTGCTGCATCCTCTGGTCGTCGGCTCGGCTCCCCTCCTCTGGCGTGACTGGAACCGGAGGCTGCATCGTCGAGCATGCATGCAACTGCTGCGAGACCAATGCCTGCAGGTGCAGATGGAGCCAGCCCTCTCTGCCGCCTCAGCTCTTTCTCCTTCACCCTTGTCCCGTGCGCAGCGGGCGCATTATCGTCTCGCCTGGACAGAGCGTCTGGCTCGCAACGCGCGAGCCCCAACAGCTGGTCAAGTCATGATCAAGCTGTTCGGCGTCCCAACAACCTTTGCCACTTCGCTCGATGTGGCGACAGCGTCATAGACTGATCTGTTGTCTGTATGTTCCCTTACCTCGGTCAGCCTTGCTTCTCCGCGTAGAGCCTTGTGGCCTCTTTTCCTGGTTTTTCTTCGATTCCTCTCATCTTCGGCCTTTTTCGCGCTCTTTCCTTCTCTTTCTGCCACTTCTCACCAGTTCAATGTTCAGATACGCGTGGCTTTTGCCTCCCTGATCACAGATTAGCTCTTCAACAACCTCGTTGCGCATCCCGTGGGATCATGGACAACCTGGACATTCACCGCTCAGAATCTCTGGTTCGCTGGATTGCCGACCTGGAAGGAATTGAGCAGGAGACGCTAGGAGTCAAAGGCAAGCGCGGCATTCTGCGCTCGAGTGATGTGCCGTGCGGCCTTCTTGCATGATTTAGCGCACCGCGTGGTGTTTTATTACACCCCAAAGCATGCATCCTGGATGAACCAGGTCGAAATCTGGCTGAGCATTCTGGTACGTAAGCTTCTCAAACGCGGCAATTTCATCTCGCTCGATGACTTGCGCGACCAGATCCTGGCCTTCATCGACTACTATAATCGCACGATGGCTAAACCTATCAAGTGGACGTACACGGGCATCGCTTAATCGTGGAGATATCTCTGCCTTAGTGTACTAGTTGATCTCGATGCTCCCTTGCTTTGGCTATTGCTTGTTCAATAGATAACTCTATGGGTCTTTGTGGGGTACCCGACGTCCAGATACCAGTCTCCTTCTTGCGAAAGAGACCAAACTTGAAGGAAGAGCCCCCTGCAATGCTCCCAAATATAGCAGGAAATTCATCATCATTTTTGAATTCCAACCAGTAAGCCATGCTCTCTTTGTTCCCTTGCCCATGGATCGTTTCCAGGAGTGCTTCTCCATCCAGGTTTTTGATTTGATCTGGCCCAAATTTGTCACGGAATGTTTTGTAAAATTGATCTAATTGTGCACGAGAAGGCAGTTTCCCCTCACTCTCCTGCTTTTTATACAGCCCCTCTAATTCTCGGACGAGGCGCTCATCAAGATCTAGCTCCATTACTTTTCACTCCAAATACATCTTTATACTTCTATTACTCCGCTAACCGCTTCTTTATATGCCATCGTGAGCCCATTCAATAGTTCGTCACTCACCTCACGGATACTGTTCCCCTGTTTAACTGGTGTGATGGACTCGATCTGAGCCAGGCTCTTAGGAGCGCGGCGCTCGAAAACAGTCCGCCAAAATTGCAAATAGCCCACCCCATGATTGTTATAGATTGAGACGAGGCCGGCATCATCTGCCACTAAACGGGGAAGAAGCGTCAGAATGCCCGATTTTCCATGATACGTTTTTAGTTTGACCAGCCTTTCCCGCTCAAGTTTGATGGCCCAATCACTCAATTTTCGCAGGAGTGGTTTGGATGCCTCAGGTGCAGTTTCTATATTCGCAATAAAATCCCCAGCTCCCTCGGCTAATTGTCCCTCTGCTTTCGATTGTGGAGTAGTCAATGGCGACGTTTCCAATTTTTGAGGCTCCGCTTCCACACGCTGTGGTACAAGTATCTGAGAGTCATTCACCGTATAAGCAGAGAGAGTAATCAGATCGATGACCAGTTGATCGCTAATCGTCTCAAGATAACTCGACAATCTGACCAGCTCCTCTGGAGCTTCATCTAGGACGAAGACCAGGCGAAAATGTCCATACTTCAGATTTTCAGCTATGCCAGCAGAAAATGTGTCGGCATCAAATGACCCTTCCTGGTCGTTCGACTCAACTGCACCTGCAAGGCTCTCATATCCGCGTGCATGCAAATGCTGGGAGAGCACATCTTGTTCCAAATTTGATGGCTCCATACCCCACAGATACGCAGCATAGGCAAGTAGCTGCGCAATGACTGCTCGACGCGCTTCTGCATTCCTCGCAAGCTTGATCTCGATAATCGTAATGCGTCCGGTCGGCTCTATCGCAATTAAGTCTGCTCGCCCATTGCCAAGCTGCACTTCTCGGCCAACGACAATTAAGCGAGGTGTACCCGCCAGCGGCAGCAAGTGAGGAGCTTTCTCTACCAAAGTATGCAGCGTTGCTTCATTCGGAAATCCTGTCGGCGAGAGTAAATGCCAACGGGACCCATCGTTTTGCCAGATTGCTGTCATATTCACCTATCCTCAAATAAATATCTATACTCTCTCAGCGCGTGTCACCGACAGATCGACAGTTAGTTGCATCAACCTTTTGGTTGCCTTGACTCCATTACTCCTGGAATTAATTTCGTAACAGTTTATTTTTTAGGAGCATGTTCATCGATCAACATGTTCGAGCCTAAGTTGGCCTCATATATTCCGCCATCCAGCACAATATTCCCGGCTTATTACGATCTCCAATCACACATTCACGTAATGTTGATGCGATCTCTTTTGTAATGACATCTCCATGTGCAAGTTGATTGCGCTTCCCTTTGATATCATGATCGTCCATGTGCTTGATCAAACGCTCGAACTCATGAGGCTCGCTACCTGAATTCACTCACCAGCCAGTTGAATGTCTCCCAGTTGTTTTTGGCTTCTCGATCCGAGGATCGCCTGAGATAAGCTGAGGTAATCGTGCCGAGCGTAAAGCCAGCTCCGCTGAGCTTGAATTTGTTGGGACAGGGATGATAGAGACGCCGCTTTAACTCATGCTCTAGGGCTCGGCAGTATTGAATGGCTGGTGCGGCCCAATCTTGCAGCGTGATTTCCTGATAATTCTGCCAAACCTGCTCACCGCTGACCAGGCAGTTACGCGTCGCATCTGCGAGGCTGCGCTGGTGTTGCTTCCAATAAGGACCAAAGGCCCAACGTTCGAAGTTTTCTTCGATGGCCTTGGTGTTGCCAAAAAGCTTGACATACTGTTCGACAGCACGCCCGATACCCGTAAAGATATGCCTACGAAGTTCTTCAGCCCGTACTTCATTTCCTCGGCTTTCGGCCAGCTGCAAAAGTTCACTCTGGCGTGTTCGTAGGTCGCTGCTCACTTGATTGAGCTGCTCTTGCGTTGTCACACGTACGACAATGGGAGTGATGATGGTCTGCCCCATGACATGACAAACACGTGGATTTTTCAGACAATCCTGATCAACATTCACCAGATCAAAGACACCTTGCCCAATATGCGGTTTCAGACAGAGCACAGTGCGCGCGGGTGGGGTATAGCGACTAGAATTGACCGTGTCTGGGTCAAGCCAGAGGCCCTGACAGCTTGGCTTCGGCCGATCTGGAAGAGAGTGCGCGGCCAGATCTAATGTGGCACGCAGGCGTTCTTGCAACAGAGAGAAGGGCATGCCTGGCGCCAGGTGATAGAGTTGCACCTGACACGGTCCTTCTCCTTTTACCTGGTATTGTTTGCCTGTCCTTTGTACGATGCGTGTGACCTGCTGCTCCCCTTGCGGTTCAGGAAGCTGGGGGAAAAAGAGCACACCGACCTGCGAACCGAGCAGCGTCATATCGCCGAGCAGTTTCTTGATTGGACCATGTGTGTTCGTGGGGTCGCTACCACCGAGGTAGTACTTGGCATCCAGCACCACCGGCGGTTCACGCCAGATCAACTCGCTCTGGAGACGGATTTCCAAAGGTTGCGCCCGCTCGATAGTATAGTCGGGGCGCGAGGATGGTCCATGCTGCCAATCCGGCTCAAACGTGGTGGAGGTATCCAGTTGCCGATTGTAGAGCAGGCGGAAACGCCGCTGTTGCCAGGTGAAGGTCCCTTGCAAAAGATCTGTCTCAACCTGCATATCTTGCGCCTGCACAGCACCTTCTGCTTCTAAGAAATGCAGGTATTCAAGCACGATCCAGAGCTCATAGAGCCAGGCATCCGTCTTTTCGTCGCTGCGCTTACTCGCCATGGCTAACGCTCGGTCTTCACTGGTACGTCCAACGCGGAACTGCATGAAGCGCTGCCACCATCCCAGCAGGTCCCGATAAGGGCTGGGACCAGGTCGCAGGTGGAGAGTGACCTCTTGCGCAAGGGCGTTGATATCGGCTTGTTGGGCCTGCTCGCTCAGGGCGCGAGCATACGAGGATGCAAGCTCGCGCTCGGCTCGCTCATCAAAACTGACAAATGTCTGTCGTTCCTGAGCGCTCAAAGCCTCGTCGCTGAATGTATCTTGCATGGCCTGGCGTAGTTCCCGCCGGTAGACCAGCAGTATTGCTACCGTGAGCAGATTTTCGGGCGTGTCCATACTGTGTTGGCGCAGGCGAGTATCGAACCGGGTTGGCGGCAGACCGGGCGCAAGGCTCCAACTCCGTTCGAGTGTACGGCGCCAGTCGATGTCCCCGCGCGTCGGTGCCTCTTCGTGCAGGCGCGCATGGTTGGTCTTCAAGCTCAATTGACGCCGGATACGCGGCAGAATGTCCTCCAACAGTTCAGTGCTGAGCGTCTGGAGCTTGATATACCGGTCATACTGCTGTAGCAAAGGAAGCTGGGGAAGGGTACTCTCGACAAAGAACTGGCGAAACTGGCTGCGCAATAGCGGCGCATCGTGCTGGAACAACAAGCGGAGAATACGCCTTTGCAATTGCTGCGACCACTGGCGCGTTTGCTCCTCATCGGCTTGTATCGGAGGCGTTGTCTCGATCATTATGCTTTCTCGCTTACCTACAGTTACAAACCGCGCTCGGCCTTGAACGCGCGCAGGCGCCGTGTAAATTGCGGCAGTTTATACGTCGGATGCTCCAGGTGGAAGAGCGTACTGAGTGTTGCGGCAGCCACCTCCGGCTGATTTTGGGCTGCGATCTGCTCGATCTCCTCATCCGTGAGAACAACCTGCCCATTGTTGTCCACAATGCTGCCCAGTGAGAGAAGCTGACCGTATAAGCGGCTGGGCGTCAGCCTGTTGAGCAGCTTGTTATAGACCTCGCTGAAGGCATTGTGCTCGGTCGTGAGATACAACAACAGGGCTTCAATTTCATCGGGCAGCAAAACCTGGAGCTGATCGGCCAGTGTATCACACAAGGCGGCATCCAGGGCCTGGTCTATCCACTCCTCGCGCGTGGTGTACCCTTGCATGATGCCCGCGATCAGCATATGTCGTACCAGACTTATGGCCTGGGCCGTACCCAGCTGGCGAAAAATGCGAATAACCTCAAAGACACGCCAAGCGGCTTCGAAGGCTTCGTGAAAGGCGGGCAGACGGTCATCCCACTCGATCGTATAGAGACCATTGTCGTCACGTTCTATAATGGCTCCGCCCTCCCAGTACAGAATGCCATCGTCCGCGAGGTCAATACCGGGACTCAGATGCCGGATCTTCTGCAAAGCTTTATACAACACGATGCCCTTTTCAGCATCGCGCTGGGCACGCGTGGGCGGCAAAATTTCAACGAACGCGAAGCGGCGCTTCAGAGCTTCACTGATCTGGTTAAGATAGTTGCGATCAAAGCTGTTCAGCGTCCCGAGTAGGCGGAAATCATAGGGGATGGGGAGTTCCGCACTGCCACCCTCTATCTGCACACGCAGCATATCGTTGCCCCCCAAAGCCGTCAGAGCATCTCCGAGGGCCAGGTCGATGGGGGCACGGTTGAACTCGTCGATAACCAGCCAGAGCCCGCGATAGGTTTGTTGTGTGCCACGATCTATGCCGCTCTGGGAAACCACTGCCGTGCGGCGTAAGGAGCTCCATTCCTCCGGCCGATTGGCGTTAAACGACCAGTTTTTCAGAATAGTGGTGGTCAGGTATCCATACTGCATCGTGTACGTGACAGAGCCATTCTTGCTCTGGGGCGCGATCCCGCTGATGAGCGTGCGCACGCTCCATTCATCGGTGGCCGTGACAATGCGCGTCGTATAGGCTGTTTTTGTATCTAGCGTTAATGCGCCAGTATCTCCATTTTCAGCAGCTTGCTCAGCCGCTTTATTCTCACCACCCCATACAATTTCTGGAAGAATACGTGCTAATTCGGTCTTGCCTGTGCCGGGAGGGCCGGTCAGAATGACGTGCCCGGCAAGCAGGGCGTGATAGATGCGCCTGATAAGCGCCTCATCAACAAGCATATAGCGCTGCACTTCGCGGATACGTTGCGAGAGCAGCGGCTCTGGTACTGCTCGCAATGGTTCATGGGAAATCAAAGGCACGCTATCAGCCGCCTGGATCGTTTCAGCTACCTGTTCGGAGAGAGGCTGAACCGACGTATATGTTGCGGACGTCTCTTTGAGCTGTGCAGTTTTTGCGGGTGCTTGAGCAAGCAGATCGGCATTATCGCTCTCTTTCACAAGTGTACTGGCGGGCTCAGTAAGCGATTGGAACCTGAGCGTTATCCAGTAACAAAAATATTCGACCCAATAGATGTGTGCCGTAAGTTGAGGAGCATGGTCTGCAAGATATTGTACAAGCCCTTGGCAAGCCTGGTGATCAGCTTCTGACCGCACGTCCACTGTTTTTGGCCCCATTTGTAGTTGAGGCGGGGGTGGCAACAGGTTCGCTTTGATTAACAAAAAAAAGCCTTTGCGCAGGCTATCATAGTAGATAATCGGCTGCCCCTCTGGATCAAGCCAGAAGGCAAACAGCGAGATGATAAATGCGCTATTGTTGGCGGCTACAATCATGCCGCTGGACTTCCCCTCGTGACGCAGGCGCTCTCTTTCTTTGAGCAGAAAGTGATAAAAGCGTTCGATGCGCTGTCCCATATTTTGAGCATTCAGCCCGCTCAACGCAGTGCGTAATTCTGCTTCGGCAATGGAACCCTTGTCATCGTGATACTTCCCCAGTTTATTCAGTTCCATCATAAAGCCAAAGCCATTAGCACCCCAATCTTCACCTGTGCGCAGCGTTCTTTCAAGCTGAGTTCGAAATTCTTGCAGGTTGCTTTCTTCACGTATAAAGCGCAGTGTGACCGCTTGCAAACTGGGAATACTCTCATTGCGCGCTATAAGCAAGGCCTGGCGCGTCTTTTGAAACGCTGCATCATCCAGATATGCTTTGACAACCTCGTCCAGTGTCACATCCATGTCCTAACTCCCCCTAAACTGTGATGGCAGGCAATCTATGCTTCTCCACATTGAAAAAACGCCAGGTCTTCCCGCTCGACCGTTCGGACCAATACGGAGCGATCCAGGTATTTGTTGCCGCGCTCACAGGAGGTCTCCGGCACAAACAAACAGGCATGGCAGGCGGCTTCGTGCAAGGTGTGATCCTCCCTGCTTGTATGTTCCGCACACAGCGGGTCAGAAGCGCAGTACTGCATACCCTCGATAGCCCCTTCAATGTGGTAGCCCAATGTCTCCGGTTTGCCCAGGCTGACCAGGCCGCCCAACGTCCCCTCGCTATCGGGAGCGGCGGTATAGAGAAGGATGCCAGCCATCGCCGCATGTTCACCATCGGGTGCCTGGGCGTAGATGCGTTCGCGAATACTGGCTGCGGTATAGCCGCATTCCAGGGTGAGCTGGCGCATCAGGGCGTGGGCAAAGGAGTGTAGCAGCACATAGCGAATGCCGGGATAGCTGTCCTCCGGATGCGGAATGTGGCGCGCTTTGCGCCAACGATAGTGCGACTCATAAAAGTCCTGGTCATGCTGCCCTATGATGAGCTGTTGCAGCCAGGCCTGAATGGCCTCCTCACGAAATTGCAGGAAGATGCCTTCGCCGCGTACCTCAGCGGCGGGAACCCAGCGCGGTGCGTGACGTGCCAGGGGCATAATGTGCTCGGTTGGCAGCTCCTCTTCTTCGGCATAATCGCTCAGCGAATCGATACGCGTGAAGCCGGTTAGAGCGCGCACCTCGCGTAGCTTCTCGACCAGCACCACTTGCTCTACGACATGGGAAAAGCCATCCGGTACGCTAACAGGCGTAACCTCAAAATCATCGGCCTTCGGTGCGCTTTCGGGATGGCTCAGCACCTCCCATTCCGGTATTTTCAAGTTGAAGGGCCGGGCATCTTCATCGTCTTGTGCGCCATGTTTCCTCTGCTCTATTCTGTTCAAGAGCTCCTCATCGCTCAAGGTGTCCAGGCCCATGCGCTCAAGGGTCTGCCTGCGCCGTAAGAACGCGAGATCGTACGTACTTTCCACGTCACAAAGCTCATTCCAGCAGGTTTCGATCAGCTGGTCCACTGGATCGACCACGGTGGGAATGGAGAGCGTATTAAAGACCAGGGGAAACCAGCTATTTGAGGCCGCCAGTAGCATCGTGCGCGCCTGATACTGGCAGGTGTCCTTCTCAAAATCGCGCAGATGGGGACGACGGCCGCGACAATTGGCATGATAGGATGGGTTCTCATCATTGCTAAAAGCTTCGGACATCGGACGGCTCTTATTACAGATGACGCATTTGATATAAATATCTGAGGGCTCACCAGATACGCCAACCTCTAACATCTGTAATGATGATTTGCAAGGACTGTCCCCGTGCACAAAATGGTGGAAGGGGAAATCATCGAGATGCCCCCCTTCGCACGCGATCATAAAGCGCGAGGGCAACACCGTTGGCTGTTTCCGCACAGTTATGGTGGACGTAACGTGTACGATCGGACTGGAACGGATTGGCTTTCAGCTCAAAATAGCCCGAATCCAGGGGGCGAGCAGATGGCAGCGTGGGCAAACCATCCAGCGGGGAAAGGTCGCGACCGGCACACCAACCGTGCTGCACTCTCAAAAGGTGTACGCGGGCGTGTTTCGCTCATGGGGGGCGACAGGAGCTGCTTTACCTGGGAGCCAAGCGCGCCTGGACAGCGTGAAGCAGGCGCTCCTCGTTGATTTCCAGCGTCTTGGCGGTATCCCAATCGTCCAGGCCCATAACCAGCGTGGAGATATGGGGCAGGTCGATGATCGAACCGATGCCGTAGTTCAATAGTAACTGCGTAGGGCGCACTTCGCCGACCGCATATTTTTTCAGTGCTTTCACTTTTGCGCTCCCTCTCTTCAGGTGTCTCGCTTGTCTCTTCTGGCATAGCAAACGCAGTATCTCCCAGACCGCGCTCATCGAGGATTAAGAGCGCCATCGGCTCGACGTCGCGCAATGAATTCAGGCAGGTAAATGGCTCCCATTCGACCACGCTCTGGCTCCTTGAGGAGTCCCAGCGTCTTGCTATCATTGCGGGTCTTGTAGCCCGAACTGGGCAGCATACTGGCTCTCTGCAGCCAGTAGCCCTTGAGTTTTTCCAGGTCTGCCCGCACGCGCACGCCTGCCTCGCCGTTATAGGTCACCTCGTCAGCACGATGAGCGATGTCCTCGATGGCCTGCGCGAAATAGGCGGTCGAGGCCGTGACCTCGCCAGCAGCTTCGTTCTTGCTGAACTCAGGGCCGGTCAGGCGTACATAACTGGTGAGCAGAGCGGCAAGCCCACGGTCGAGGGCGCGCGGTGCGAACGGTGTGACCGAGAGGGCCTCCACTTGCTGGTAGAAGGTAGCGTGGTAGTGTTCAAACTGCTCGTAGTGCGAAAGGTCACGCGGTCGAGACCAGTTGTAGACGACACAAACGAGGCCTGGATAGTTACGACCGACGCGGCTGGTCGCCTGAATATATTCGGCAGTTGTCTTCGGTTGGCCCGTGACCACCATCAGTCCCAGGCGCTTGACATCAACGCCGACCGAAATCATGTTGGTTGCCAGCAGCACATCCAGGGGCCGCGCTTCGCCTGCTCCCCCGAAACTCAGTTCCAGCTTGCTCAAGACCTCTGGAATGACGGCCGAGCTCTTACGCGAGGTGAGTTCTTCTAGATTGGGCTTGTTGCGTTTGGCCAGGCCGCGGCTGTCCATCTTGTACAGGCGCGAACTGACATCGTCCTCAACCAGTCGGCGCATGCCGCCCAGCTCGCTCATGGAGTTAAAGTAGCCGACCAGCGTCATCCAGGGATCAGCGGCAGCGCCATATTTATTGGAGAGAACCTGGGCGGCTGCCAGGTGGGCGACATAGACACGAATGAGAGCAGCCTTCAAGCGCCGTCCATTGGCGCAGATGCCAATGTAACGCCGCCCCGGTGTACGCTCACTGGGCTGGCGTTGGCGTGAGAAAAAGTTGTCCTCCACGTCCAGTCCCTGCGGCGGAAAAATATTCACTGTACGCAGGAAGAGGTCATGCATCTGGTCTTTGGCCCTGCGAATGGTGGCCGTAGCGGCGATCACCTTGGGGCGTACCTTCTGCCCAGCCACTTCCCAGCTTGCCAGGTGATCGATGGCCGTTTCATACAGTCCCACCATCGTACCCAGTGGTCCTGAGATTAGGTGGAGCTCGTCCTGGATGATCAGGTCGGGCGGCCGTAAAGGGGCATGGTAAGTTGAACGGGCACGTGGCCACTTGCCTGCGGGAGGATGTGTATCTTTATCGTCTAGGTCGGACGAGCGAAAACCATGACGGCTGCACTGCGCCTCGACCTGCCCAAAGAGCATCTGGGTTTCGCCTTTCCAGGGCAACTGGGCAAACTTATCGACGGTAGCGATCAACAGCGCGGGCAGCAAACGATAAATCTCTTCATCCACCACCAGCACGGGCAGCCCTTCACCGGGAGACCTAGCCTTGCTGAAGGGGCATTGTCCATACGGGTCGCTGCAATAGATAAGCGTACGCCCACGACCCTTACTGACACTCTCGACCTCGATGTTTTTGCCACCATCAATGGCGGAGCCGCACCAGGGGCAACTAGTCAACTGGCGTGGGCTGCCGGTGCCGCCAAATTGGCTGCCGCGCAGGCCATGCTCCAGTTTGTTGGCCTCTTCGCTCTCCTCGGTAGTATTTGGCGTCGAGCGCTGACCAACCCACAGACCGAGACGGAAAGGCGTCTCGCCCCAGGTGGCGCTGTCCTCGCGCCGAATCATCTCACAGGCGCACATCAGAGACGAGGCGCGCTGGAACTGCTGCAGTGTCAGCAGGCGCAGCGTGTAGCGCATAATGACTGCTACACCATCCTGTCCCGAGCGCCCCTCGATCGTGCCCTGGAGACGACGAATGGCTAGCGTGTAGGCGGTCAGACCCAGGTAGGCCTCGGTTTTACCGCCTCCTGTGGGGAACCACAGGAGATCGGCCAGTGCGCTCGCATCCTCGCTGCGCTCTGGATGGTGGAGGTCCGTGAGGGCCGGGATGTTCAATAAGAGAAAGGCCAGCTGGAAGGGGCGCCAGCTGCGGTTGCTCGCCCGGTCTATGTCATTCTTGGTGAGCGTACCGCCTCGCCGTTGCTCCTCGGCGTAGAGCGTGTGAATGCGCTGCTGCCACATAGCTTTATTCATAAAGGTGAAGGCGCGGCTGGCCTCGCTGCTGCGTGCCAACATGTCTATGCCTGCCTGCATGCGCTCCAGCGTCCGGCGGCACTGTGCGAGGGTCTGCCTGGCAACATCCTCGTAACCAGCCAGATCAGCGGCAGGATTACCAATGCGCCGCTCCTGCTCAGCGATCCAGGCAGCATAGGCTGTGAGCAGGGGCTGTAATTTTCCCGGCAGCTCGGACTCGGCAGATTGTGCCAGGTCCTGCATATCCAGCGTCAGGTTTGCCAGGGCAGGAATATCGTGACTCGTGGGGGCTTCGGTCAATGACACATCATACGATGGCACGACGCGGCTGGCGAGGCGCACAGCGCAGGTGGGATCGCCTGGCAGCGTCTCCGCATGCACGCTCACACCGTGCCCGGTGGCGAAGCTGACATGACGGCGATAGAGCATCGCCATGGCATTCTCTTCAGTGTAGATGGATTGCTTTGGCTCGGGAGTACGCCGTTGAAAAATGGGCGCGCCGTCGGGTGACTCGACCATCAATTCGGGTTGAAAGAGCCAGGCCGCGTCGCGGTTTTTCTTGGGCTCATGCTGCCCATTTACCAGGAACAGGCTGACCGTCCAGCCCTCGCTGGACTTGCGCACAATGCCTTTGACGAACACGTCTGGCTGCTCTTCGCTTTCCGGTTGCCAGGGTTCGATCTGTCCCTCTTTGAGAGGCATAGGATGTGGTTGACCTCCGCGTTGCGTGCGCTTCCAGACGCGTCTGGGTACGCCCTTCGGGGTCGTCATCACCTGGCTCTCTGCTTTCTGATAGTGTCCCCAGCGTGCCGTCACGACAAGATGGCTCGCATCCGCGTCCACTCGAAAGCTTATCCCCATCGATGAGGGGCTGAGGCTGGCCTTCTGTGACGCACCCACTTCGGCTTTGCCCTCTTCTTGCCCGCCTTCTTCGGCGATGCCCAGTTCATCCTGTTCTTCGGGCATGGTCTGCAATGTGTTGGGAGCAAGCATCCCAACCAGATAGCGTTCAAGCACCCGATCATCTTCCAGTTCTTCGTCTGGCCCGCCAGCTGGTCCCAGCAAGTCACGCAAGACCATCTCTTCCAGCTCTTCGCGCATGGTCGACGCCGTAGGTACAGCCAAAACTTCGGCACCCTGTGCGAGACCCGGCTTGCTTTCGCTGGGTGAAACCGCGGCCGCAGGCACATCGCTCTCCTCGTCCTCATTCTCCATTTCGTTCTCTGGCAACCAGAGTGCGGGAGGTTCGCCTACAAGTATTTCCTCGGCATGACGGCCTTCAGTCGCTGTATGTGCGTTCCCATTGGCTTCTGCGCTTGCGAAAAAGCCGAGAATCGCCGGCATCAGACTCTCGGAGATGGTCTCGCTGCCAATAGCCTCTATATGCTCGGCAAGATCAAGGCCAGTACAGAGCTTTTCCAGTTGCTCTGGCTTCACCCCTGGCTCGACATCCGTCCAATCCAGGCATACTTCGCCAGCTTGAAGTCGCCTGTTGAGCTCGTCCAGGTCAAGCTCACCTGGAAGTTGTCGCGGTAAGCGAATAATCTTCTGCACTGATGGGTCTCCGTTTCCATGTTTTCCCGTTTGGATGGGGTCAATCTGGTCTCTATTCTGATTGATATTTCGCTGTCCCTATATCTTCCTGGTCATGTTCCAACAGGTTGGGTCAAAGCCTTGCAACAAAGGTGTCTTTATATCGAAGGGCAGAACAACCAGCAGCGCACGCATGGCGCGGGTCATGCCCACGAACATCGTGCGCCGCTCGCGTGCCAGCACTTCAAGACACTCATCCTCCGAGGCGCTGGCTGGAATAACCGGATAGGTGCTATTCACAAAGCCGGCCAGGGCCACGATGGGAAATTCTAAGCCCTTGGAGGATTTGAGTGTGAGTACTTTGACGCCTGGGCGTGTCAGGTTGAGTTCCTGTCCCGGCATATAGGTCGCCTCGATACCCTGGTTGCCCAGGGCGGTGGCAATGGCTTTGCCCACCCACTCGTTGGGACAGAGCACCGCGCAGGAGCCAGTCGTCAGGCGCAGGTTGAGGCTGGCCTTCTGAAAGAAGCTGGCGAGTAGCTGCGCTTCGTAGTCGCTATTGAGCACGGCCCGTACGTCGGGCATGGGGCCGCTATTGATATACTGACGCTCGATGTTTTCTGGCTCCAGGGTGCCATAGGTGAGGTAGGATTGGGCTGCCTCGCCAATCTCGCTGGTCGAGCGATAATTGGCACGTAGGATACTCGTGCGACCCTGGAATTTCAGAGCTGCGTGCACATCGGCCCAGGTAAAGCCGCCGCCGTAGATGGACTGGTTGGCGTCTGCTGTTATAAAGATATGTTTCGATGTTTTACACAATTTGATCAGCATGCGCAGCACGCTCGGATCAAGGTCCTGCGCTTCATCGATGATCACGGCATCGTAGTGCTGAAAGAGATCGCTCTGCTCCACCAGGGATTCAGCATGTGCCCGACGCTGCTGCCAACTCTCACGCCCGGTGATGTCCAACAGATCGCGCCAGTGTTCGTACACTCTCCACACAACGGAGCGCTGGGTGACACTCAGAGGCAACTTGCGTCCTGCACGCGGTGTGCGAATATACTCGTCCAGGTTCTGTATTTGACGGGCAATGATGACCTGCAAGATCTCTTGCAGCAAGTAATTGCTGCCCATGCGCGCAAGCGCCCGTTTCTGTGCCTGCTGTTGCAGCGGGTTGCCCTCGAGGGGTATCTCAGGCATGGCCTGCTTGAGCAACTGTAAGAGTTCCTCGTCGCTGGCAATCTCTTTGACCTGTCCGCAGCTGTGCAGGATGTCATAGGCCAGCTTATCAGCTGTTGAAACCCGCACAAGCTGCGCATTTGAACCAAGCAACTGCTGTAACAACTGCTCCGAGGACTTGATCAACGCATTGGTATATGTAGTGAAGAGCAAGCGCGGTGCCCCTTTGCTCGCACGCTCCAACTGTTCCAGCATTGAACGGATGCGGTAGAGGGCCACGGTACTCTTGCCTGTGCCGGGTCCGCCCTTAATCAACATAGGACCCGCCGCGTTGATTGACCAGTGGACGTACTTTTCCTGTTCAGGCGAGAGCTTGAGCAGGAAGCTGAGTAGCTCGCCTTCTTTATAGCGCAGCAGGTCATCAACCTCGTTCAGCACAAGGTCGGGCTGCTGCATAGCCTGGACCAGAGGTAGCTCAAACATATATTCATCGATCTTTAGCAGCACCTCATCATCCACCCCAGGGCAACCGAGTAGTTCTTCTGTCTTCAGTGGCAGCAAACGCGCATGATATACCTCTGGCACATGCAATTTTTTGAGCAGTTGCACGGTAATCGGCTCAGGCAAAGCTTTGCTCTTGGGGGTAATAAAACTCTCCCAATCAGGTTGTGCCGTTTTGGCAGGGACAATATCTACTACTCCGTCTTCATCATCCTCAAACCCAACCTCGGCGTCATCGAGTTGTTCCACATCGACATCAAACGTGCCTTTATAGGTATCTTCCCTGCGCCTCTCAAGTTTAAGCACGCCGATACTCTGTTTATCCAGGTTGTAGATGATGCGGTAATCGCCCGAACGGATACGATATGGCTTCCCCGGCAGGTGCATCAACTGCTTCTTTACTTTGCCATCGGGTAAAGGGTCTTGTACCAGCATATCGACCTTTGACATCACCTGGTGTAGTTCCTTGGCCGCCAAGGTCGCCACCCCATGCAAGAACACCGGCTTCATCGTGATTTGCCACTGCGTTGTCATATTCTGTAAACCTTCTTTCCTCGCTCTATCTTCTCAGCCGTGCCTGCGATCCTAAAACAACGCTCCTTGCTCCAAATCCCCACTATCTGCTGGCTCCACGTCTCCTGTACTCACATTTGCATATCCCGCATCACTTCTCCCATTTTTGTTAGCCTTCCCTTTGCTCTCCTTCCCCTCAAACAACCCTGCCTTGTTCTCTTCCTCGTGCCGCTGGTGGTTCAATAACAACAATCTGTCTAATACTTCACGCCGCGCTGCCTCACTAATCGTATATCTGAGACCCTGCTTGGTTTCGTGAAAGCCATGCTCTAACTTTAAATCACTCCACCCGTAGGCCCTCGCTACCGCCTCGTCCATCTCCCTATGCAATTGGCGTAACTTGACGATATCGCAATCCCGCTCCTGCACATCGTGGAAGCGATTATAAGTCTTCGTCAGCCCCTCTTGCCGTTCTTGCATGATAGCTTGGCGATGCGCATAGTAATAATCGCCGATGTCATCAAGTCCATCGAAGCTCTCAGGAAAAGGAAAGGTTTCGAAAGACATCTCAGGAAAGTAAGTATTTCGTGTTTCATGAGTCGTTGTGCCAGGACGGTGCGCCCACTTATCATGCAGCGAACAAGAGAGGATGACATAATCAGAGACATTTTGCGATGCAATCACAACAAGCCTATCTGAAAACACCTGATTTTTTCTTGCAAGTACAAAAAAATGATAAGCACTGACGCGTGCAGTTACCAACACTCGTTTCACATCAACAATTGTAGAGTAAAGTGCTGGTGCACGTTCAGCATATTGCCACCAACGTTCACGACGAACTTTACGATTATTAAGATCTCTTTCTGGCTTAACCTTTTCTCTCACAATTTTCATACAATCAGGATATGTTTCTGCTCTCTCCAAAGGCCAATCATGAAAATTTATTACCCAGCGACTAGGAGATTGATCAGGTCGGGAGTTTAAGTCTTCCCCATTGAGATAGGGAAAGAGTACATCCTTATTACGGGGGTCTTTTTCGATAAGCGCTTGTGCTACTTCGGGTTCCAGGATAAAGCCCATACCAAGGACAATACATCCCTGAAATGATTTACCCGTATTAGCTCCAAGAATATAAGGCTTTCCCTGGGCCTTGCCTGGAGTTGCTAAAAATGGAGTAATGCCTTCGACAATTGTATCATTCAACACAGATGAACCACTCCATTGGCCATGCTTTAGCCAGACATGTGAAACTTCCAGACTTGCCTCTCCGGGCCACTTACGACTGGGTACTGCACGAGGTATTGTCCATCCGTTTGCCGTTATTTGATCAAGCCCAACCTCGCGAGTATCACCCTGCGCAATTGTATTAGTGGCAAGTAGCGTGGCCATCCCCTCGTGGCGTACTAAACTGGTAGCTCGTAAGAAGAAATAAGCGCAGAGGTCAGCACTGCCACGTTTATTATTTGCCAGGTGCTCTACTAAATAATCGCGATAATCCGTTCCAAGTGTACCGGTAATCTTTTGTCCACCCTGGAATGGCGGATTGCCCATAATCGCTGCAAACCCCGCCTCATCTCCCTTATCCACAAACACCTCAGGAAATTCGAGGAACCAGTGGAAAGGTTTTCTGCTGTTCAATAGCTCATCCACTTCATCACGTATCTTCTCAAAGGCTTTATGCGTGGCTTCCCAGCCTTTATCAGTAGCAGGCCTGTTGTAGTTCTCCTCATAGGCTTTGATAAGGACGGAAAATTCCAGGCCCAGGGTATCCTGTATAGCATCGCGGCGTTTGGAATCGCTGAGAGTCATGCCTACCAGCATATCAGCACCGAGCTTGACTACAGCTGTAGTCTCGTTGGCCTGTTTGAGCAAGCGTTCCTTGGTTTGGATATCGCGTACATCGTGGTCAGTCAGCTGGCTGATCTGCCTTCTCAGTTTAAGGGCGGTCGCCAGGGCGCGTTCCATTACTCCGCGTATCCAGACCATCTGAGTGATCTCTCCCGATCTGGCATCCATCGACCAGTTAACAAGCTGGCGCTCATTGGCGCCTAACAGAGAGTCGCCGTCGCGCAAGGCATGATCCAGGAAGGTGAAAGGGCGGTTCTTGGCGAGCGTGATTAGCCACAGCGAAAGCTTGGCCATCTCGACGGCCATTGGGTTCTTATCCACGCCATACAGGCAGCGTTCGCTGACCAGGCGGCGTGCCAGGGCCATGCGCTCCTCTGTATCACAGGGTAAGAGTTCCTCCTCGGGCTTACCCTGCGAGAGCAAACCTTCTGGCGTAATCTGTGGTTTGTGTGGACTGCCATTGCCATTGAGAGCGTGCTCGGCATTTTCCCAGGCCTCCACCAGTTTCTCGGAGAGGTAGCGGCAGCTCTGCACAAGAAAGGCACCCGAGCCCATGGCCATATCGCAGACCTTCAGGTCCAGGATCTCAGCAGCCGTGCGCAGCAGCCACTTTTCCTCGGGCCATCCTTCTGCTGGGCCGACGAAGACCAAGGGGTCAAGCGTGTGCTGTACAATTGGCTCAGTCAGGCGGCGCGGCGTGTAGTGGGTGCCCGTCGAGCGACGATCGCTGCCCTTCGTGACATAGATTGAGCCGGGTGTGACAATCACAAAGTCGCCGAAGGTGTCTTTGCGCAGCAGACCTGCGTAAGGCAGCACCTGCTTAAAGATCTCCTGCTTGTTATCACAGGCCTCCATCAGACGGCTGCGCTCTTCCTGCTTCTCTAATATTTGAGCCAGGCTCTTTTGTACACTTGTTGCTTTGCGGCCCGTGCGTTCTGCCAGGAAGTCTAGGAGCGCCTGCTCACCCTTGTGCGCTCGCAGCTCCAACTCGTCCAGTGTTACCTCTGGCTCGGTATCTGAGCTGCCAACCAGCCCCAGGATGGTCGTGCTCGTTCGCTTGGCAGTGTGATCTAATAAGCCCTCATAGACGTGACCGATCTGCTCGATGTCCAGACCGCGGAAGGAGAGGCGGCGCGGCTCGACTGAACCACCTGGAACCCTGGTCTGCAGGTATTGCAAAGCATTGAGCAGGTGCAGCACTGTGCGGTTATCGATCAACAGAGGCGCGGCAGACACCTCGCGCCAGGATGTTCCGGGTTTGCGGCCCTCCAGGAAGGGATAGCGATCAGGGTCAAAGAGCCGCCCACCATAGGCTGGCAGCCGCAGGTCGGGATGCTCGACACCGCCATAGACGACGCGGAAGAGCGCCAGCAGGCGACTCCAGGCATCGAAGCGCAGGCTTAACACCTCTTCGGCCTGCTGGTCGGCCTGGTCGCGCAACTGTTTGTGCATGGTCGAGACGGCATAGTTTTGTTCATAAAGAGGATCACCTAGTAGAAGCATACCACGCTCCTCAGCGGAGAGCAGGAAGACCAGGCGCATCATTACCGTCAGCGCCGCCTCGTAGAGTTCTTTCTCATTGATGCCCTGCAGGAGGGCACGCTGGCTGTCCTTGTCCAGGCGATCCAGTGTCTGCACCACCATCTCCACGGCGCGCAGCACCTGGTCGCCCAGCTGGTTGGTGACCTCCTGCTGTTTCATGGCGCTTTTTGTCAGCAGCGCCTCCAGGGTCTCCTCCTGCGGCACGTTAAAGAAACGTTCCATGCCCAGCAGGCTTCTGAAAGCCTGCAGTGTGACTGGCTCTTCCAGCCAGATCTCAGCGTCCCAGCTATAGTAGCCCGTCGTCTCATTGGTAGGAGCATCCACAAGTAGCCAGTTCCTGCCGTTGGTTACTAGTACATTGAGGTAGAAATAGTTCCATGATAGAATAGGAGGAAAAAGCGAAGGGAACAGGACATGCCGAAACGAGCCACCAAGGTCGTCCTCAGCGAGAAGGAGCAGGAAGCGTTAGAGCGACTCACCAAGCGTCATCGAAGTGAACAGCAGCAGGCGCAGCGAGCGCGCATTATCTTAGCGGCGGCGCAGGGGCGCACCAATGCGCAGATTGGGCGCGAGTTGGCGCTCAACGTGGATACCGTCCGCTTGTGGCGTGATCGCTGGGTGGGATTGCAGGGGATCGATCTGGACACCCTCAGTGTAGCAGAGCGCTTGCAAGATGCGCCCCGACCGGGAACCCCGCCGAAGTTCACCGCGGAACACCGCTGTCAGATGGCGGCCTTCGCGTGTGAAGCGCCGATGAAGGCCGGGCGCCCGATCAGCCAGTGGACAGGGCGTGAAATCGCGGACGAACTGGTGGCGCGAGGCATCGTCGAGCAGATCTCGCCGCGGCATGCGAGCTATCTGCTCAAAAAGGGGGCCTGCAACCACACCGCTTCCGGTATTGGTTGAATGAAGTGCCCGATGCGCAGCGTGACGAGAAGATTCGCGACGGCTGTGAGGTCTATGCACGTGCCTCCCAACGGGCCAAGGGCGGGGAGCGCACGATCAGCATGGATGAGTTGACCGGGGTGCAAGCCCTGGAGCGCAAGTATCCTGACTTGCCCATGCAGCCAGGCCATGTCCTGCGACGCGAGTTCGAATACATCCGGCATGGGACGTTGTCCTGGTTCATCAATTTCGACGTGGTCACCGGACATGTCATTGAGCCATCCTGGGGCCCGACGCGCACCGAAGAAGATGCCCTGGCCCATTTCCAGCACCTGATCGCTAGCGATCCCAAGGCAACGAAGTGGCGCATCATGCTGGATAATTTGAACATCCATCAATCCGAAGCCCTGGTGCGCTGGGTGGCGCAACAGGAAGGCATCGCACCGGAGAGCCTGGGCGTCAAAGGCAAGAGCGGCATCCTCCATTCGATGGAAAGCCGCGCGGCCTTTTTGCATGACCCGATGCACAAAGTGGTGTTCTATTACACCCCCAAACATGCATCTTGGATCAATCAGGTCGAAATCTGGCTCAGTATTCTGGTGCGCAAGCTGCTCAAACGCGGCAATTTTCTCTCGCTGGATGATCTGCGTGCCCAGATCCTGGCTTTCATCACCTATTACAATCAGACGATGGCCAAACCCATCAAGTGGACGTACACCGGGCTAGCCTAATCATGGAGAGATTTACCTCCCAGTGTACTAGTCCCAGGCGCATATCGGTATTGCGCAGCAGCTCCATCATGCGCGTGGCAGGCGAGGCTTTCCAGTGCTTGTCAGTTACCACCTTCTCCAGGCTCTGTGCGGCGGGATATAACTGGATGAGTAAGCGTGGTTTGGGATTAAAAGGCGAGCGCATCACCATCAACGGCCGTAGCGTTTCGCCGTGATCTTTGGCTTCGTAACGCAGCTCAGAGGGGATCTGCTGTCCTTCGAGAATGGTATCAGGGCGCAGTTCCAGCACCTCTTCCAGCACAAAACGCAGCCATTGTGTGTGGATAGCAGGATCGGGTCGATTGCCCGCCTGGTTATCAGCCCATTCGTCATAGGCCAGGCGCAAACGACGGCGCACCTCAGCATCGTTGTCTTTCTTATCCAGGCCATGCGGGAAGGCTTCCAGCAGTACGGGCATGCTCAGGAAGGGGCCAGAGGCCTCGATCAGTGAGAGCCAGTCGGCATGTTGACGGGCGATAGCGCGGTCGGTAGACATGGTTTCTGTGAATCCTTTCAGGAAATGCTCATGCCAGCTAGCGAGCCAGGCGTTCCGGTACCAGGTAGGTCACCGCTACAGGGAAAAGGCGCGACTGTGGGTTGGCGAAACGCTGCTGAATGCGCCGGGTCTCCTCGGCTATCTCTGTATCGATCTGCCTGACACGATCTTCCAGGGCGGCGACATCGCGATCAAACTGCTGGCGCTCCTCCGACGAGAAACCTGCCAGCTGTAATTGCACCACCTGAGCAGGTCGCTGGATCTCCTTGAGGATACTCGCCTGCAATTCTGTGAGGATGGCCTGGATATCACGCTGTTCTTTGACGGCACGGTCGGCCAGCGCCCTTTGCAGGCTCTGCTCACGCTCGTTCATGCGCACCTCTAACGACTGCATCAACGGAAGTCGATATTTGTCCCACAGTTCAGCCAGCCGCTGGCGAACGCCCTCTGCTACAGTGTGGTTCTGGGCAGCAGATAGCACCTCTCTGAGTTGGCGCTCGTTCATGCGTGCGAAGCGCCCTTCACGCAGGTAGCCACCGGCCGCGATCACCTCTTCATGCAGGCGCTGGTTATCGCCGCCCAGCATAAGCAGGCGCGCATGAGCGATCACGGCAGGTGTATCCAGCATGTGGCTGGGGACTGTGCGCGCGGTCACGCGGTAAAGCTTGCGCTGGTCACCGCTCGTCCAGACCTCGGCCCGCAGCAGGCGCAAAGGCATGGTGACCAGGCGGTGATTGAGATGGGCCAGTACGACATCATCGCGCCCCCGCGCCAGGTCATGGTCGAACACGATGGGCCGCTTTTGATGGGTATGGGGATGTTCCAGGCCATTGGTACAGCGAGCCCAGCTCCCGCTTAGTTCCGGTACATCAAAGACCTCGATGGGTGAAAAGTGACCATACGGATCGTGCAGGGTGCGCCGCTGTAAAGCTGGTTGCCTGGCAATCTCAAGCGCTGTCTCAACGACGGCCTGAATATTCACGGAAGTCAGTTCGAGCTCGCGTTTGCCCTCTTGCAACTGCTGGTAGAGCTGGTGGATCTGCTCTTGCAGTTTCTCGCGCTGCTTGCGTTCAAAGGCGTGCAGCCTGCGCGCAGGCGAGTTCTCCTCCGCCTGGCGCGTATCCAACGAGCTTTCATGTCCCAGCATGGCCTTCTCGACGCGCTCGGCGATGACCGGGCCGACATTGCCCAGGTCTTCACGAATGCGATCAATTTTTTTCACGGCCCGCATCAAGAATTCCAGGTCAGCATCTAGCTTGCTCAGGAACAGCCTGGTGTATCCTCATTCTCATCCCTGTAAGTGCTGCTGACAAAGTGAGAGATGTTGACCAGGGAAGCGCGCTGCCCATGACGGTCAATGCGCCCATTGCGCTGTTCCAGGCGATTGGGATTCCAGGGGATCTCGTAGTGGATCAAGCGTGAACAGTGGTTTTGCAGGTCGATACCCTCTGATGCTGCGTCAGTGGCCAGCAGGATACGTACTGAAGCTTCAGCCGGGTCGGCCTGGAAGGCGGCTTTGATGGCCTCACGATCTTGCGTCTGCATACCGCCATAGAGCATCAGCAGGCGCTTCTCGCCATCTGGTCCCTTTTCGGCAAAGCCTTCGCGCGCCAGCAAGCCGTACAGCCAGTTCTGCGTGGCCCGGTACTCCGTAAAGATAATCACCCGTTCGTTCGACCAGTGTCCCCCTGGTTTGATATGTGTATGCAGCCAGTCCATGAGCTCTTGAGACTTGCTATCGGGCTTGTGACGTGCGCTCTCTGCCCAGGCTCGCATCTTCCCTAACAACTTCTGTTCCTGAGTATCAGGTTCACGGAAAAGCGGCGCAGTCGCTTCCAGGGCTTCGCTGGTGGCATCCTCCAGCGACTCGTCGCTATCGTTCTCCTCCTCCAGTTGCTCGACCTTGCTGCGTAAAATACCAACACTCGGTCGCCTGGTCACGTTTATATGTCGCTGAGCCTGCCTCAGTGATTGCTCATGCTGAATTGAGCGTGGCATAAAAGGCCTCGGGCGAGGAGAAGAGGCGTTTCTTGAGCAGCTTGACCACAAACTCGGTGGCATACAGTTCGCTGGTATCATCAGCCTGCTTGATACGCGATTGGCTATAGTGTTGTAGGAGCTGGTGGACATCGCGCTCTTGTTGTGTGTACTCAACCGGAATAGCATCGATCTTGCGCTGGGGGAAGCGCGCTGAGCCATCCCACTTTTTGGGCAGTTCAGATTTCAAACGGCGCACCATCACCGCGTTCAACTGCTCATGATCCGGTTCCACACCGCGAGCGAAGCGCTGGTTATCCAGCAGTTCCAGGAGGGCAGAGAAACTCTCGCGATAGCCGTTGTGCGGCGTGGCCGAGAGAAAGAGCTTATGCTCAAAATGCGGCGCGAGGCGGCGCAGAGCCAGCGTACGCTGCGAATCGAGTGGCATACTTGCCTCGTCCAGAGGGAGCCGCGTTGTGAGCCTCGTCGAGAATGAGCAGGTCAAATTTACGCGGGTAGACTGACTCACCTTCGGCGGGCAGGATCTCGCTAAACAGGCGCATCGGCCGCTCGCGTTTCAAGAAATCAATCGAAGTGATCAGACGGGGAAAGTGCGTCCAGGGATTGACATGCAGGCCACGCTCGCGTCGCAGCATCCTCATGAGTTCGCTATCGACAATGCGAAATTCCAGGCCAAATTTATCGCGCATCTGGTCGTGCCACTGCACCTGCAGTGCAGCGGGACAGACGACCAGGATACGCCGGGCGCGATGGCGAATAATCAGTTCCTGCGCTACTAACCCGGCCTCGATGGTCTTGCCCAGGCCGACGTCATCGGCGATCAGCAAGTTGGCGCGTGGCATACGAATGGCGCGGGCGACGGGATCGAGCTGATAGTCCTCCAGGTCGATGCCGCTGCGGAAGGGGGCCTGGATGGCCTTGACATCAGCGCTTGAGGCTGCTCCCCACTTTACAGCGTTGAGAAAGGTATCGAGGCGTTGTGGCGTATCGAAGCCAATGGGCTGAGGCAGCGGCGTCTTATCAATCGCGTTCGCGCCTGGCTCGATCTCCCAGATGACCTGTAGTTCCTCGCCCAGTGCATCATCCTCAACCGAGGAGAGCGTGACCAGGTGCTGACTGCGCCAGCTACCGGGAGTGAGAATGTCGGGTGGGAGTGAACTTTGCACACTCTCCATGACCACGTAGCGCCGTCGCCGGACGTCCACCAGTTGCCCCGGCTCTGGCACAGGTACCTGTAGAACACGGCTCACAAGTAGCAGCCTCCTTGCTAGCAATCAAGAGATGAAATCGTATCCGTATCGTGAGCTTGTCTGCTATGTCTTTATTTGTGTGAAAATAAGAACACATGCACAAAATGCATCTATCGATAACTTATATATTAATTGTATTCATTCGCTTTTAAATGGTAGCCATAGTATACACCATGAAAGAAAACCATGCTACAGTTATTCTCGTCTTATAACTATTAAGACTATCATTTCGCCAGATTGTAACTTCTACGAGCTTTCCTTCATGATGAGCGAGCTACTCACACACCCTTCTTGACAGACTCTTTGCCGTTACCAATTCCCCAGAGGCCAGATGTCCGCTGTGTCCCACAGGGTACGTGCAGTCATCTGCTCTATTCGCTGCGCCTCTTTGCTGGACAGCAGGTTGGATATCGCGACGCCCAGCAGGCGCACAGGCCTGTTCCCACCGTCTAGCTGGGCCAGCAGCGTGCGGAGAACAGGCATCATCGCCTGTGCGTCCTGAAACCCTTGCGCGCGGCTGATACTCCGCGTGATGAGCTGGAAATTGCTCCATCTGACCTTGAGGGTCAGGGTTCTCCCTCGCACGTCCAGTTCGACCAGGCGCTGTTCCACCTGCCCGGCGAGCTGCTCCAGGACACCTTCCATGCGATCGCGGTCCACAAGGTCGCGCTCGAAGGTGACCTCCTTCCCGACCGACTTGCGTTCTCGCGTGGGTTCGACTGGCCGCTCATCCTCGCCACGCACAAAGCGATAGAGCTGGCTCCCGTGTTTCCCAAGCAGGACCCGCAGATGCTCTTCGCTCAAGCGCTTGAGATCGGCTCCGTTTTCTATCCCCAACTCCCTGAGCTTTGCCGCGGTCACCTTGCCGACACCAAAGAAGTTGTCGATCGGCAGCGCATCAAGAAAGGCTGGGGCCTGTGCCGGGGAGATCATCGTAAGGCCATCCGGTTTGTGGGCATCTGATGCGAGCTTCGCCAGGAATTTGGCGAACGAGACGCCAGCCGAGGCTGTCAGGTCTGTGGTCGCTCGGATCTGCTGCTTGATCTGACGCGCAAGCTGCGCTGCTTCATCAAGGTCCTGAACAGCGGCAGTCACATCGAGGAAAGCTTCATCAAGGCTGAGCGGCTCAACCAGCTCCGTACACGCGCGGAAAATGGCCATAATCTGCTGTGAAACGGCTCGATACACCTCAAAGCGAGGAGGCAGGAAGATGGCCTCTGGGCAGAGCCGCTGCGCTGTGCGGCAGGGCATCGCGGAATGCACCCCGAAACGGCGCGCCTCATAGGATGCGGTCGAGACCACGCCGCGCCTCTCGGGTGACCCTCCCACGATGACCGGCTTTCCTCGCAGGCCTGGATGGTCCCGCTGTTCGATACTGGCGTAGAAGGCGTCCAAATCGATATGCAGGATGTAGCGCGGCTCATGCATTGTATTCATCGCTTCCCAACTCGCTGGCTCATTATTTGCTCGTATTGTACCGCTTGAGATGTGGGCAGGAAAGAAACAAGGAGATTTTGGTATGAGTGATATGGTATTGAGTATCAAGGATATATGATTAGTTAGCTGCAACAAAGATAGCTGCTCAGAGGTGAAGCATCTCTGCCAGTGGTCATTGGTGTAATCACTGTAATCAGTCTCATCACTGTAATCAGCGTCATCAATTTGCAGCCCACGGGATGCGCAACGAAATTACAGCAAGCAAGCTATAGTAGTGTGGAGCGGCTGCACAAGCAATCTCGGTCATATAGCCCGCTTGCTGGTGATGTGCTGTGGTAGAAGTTCCGCTCCGGTGCAGAAACCATAGATGGGCTCATACATCCATTGGTGACACATGGAGCAACAGAGCGATATCGCTGGCGCATCGTTTAGTTTCTCAGTGGGCGGAAGAAGGCACGTATGTCCTCGACCAATGCCTGTGGCTGTTCCAGTGCCGCGAAATGCCCTCCCGCTTTCATCTGTGTCCAACGTTGGATATTGTAGTGCTGTTGAGCAAGCGAACGTGGTGCAACAGCGATTTCTTCCGGGAAAACTGCCACGCCTGTCGGAACCTCAACCCGCCCAGGCAATGTTTCACGCTGGTGAAAAGCCTCGTAGTAAAGACGAGTCGATGAGTTGATGGTCTGCGTGACCCAATAGATCATGACATTGGTGAGCAGTTCATCTTTCGTGAAGACGCTCTCAATGTCACCGCGGCAATCGCTCCAGGCACGAAACTTCTCAATGATCCAGCCCGCCAGTCCCACAGGTGCATCATTCAAGCCATACGCAAGCGTCTGGGGACATGTTCCTTGAATGCGGCTTAGCCGGACCCTTCGGCATTAAATCGCGCCAGCCGTTCACGCCAGCGCCTTTCTTCATCGTTTGTGGCATCCTGGCTGGGCAAAGTTTGAGCGCAACAACAGAAAATTCAGGTGAATGCCGACGATCTTGTCGGGGTAGGATCTCCCTAAAGTTGAGCTGATGGCGCTTCCCCAGTCACCCCCCTGTGCAGCAAAGCGCTCATAGCCCAGTGCTTGCATCAATGAGGCAAAGACCTCTGCAATCCGTGCCACCGTGACACCACGCGCGTTCGTCGGGCCTGAAAAGCCATAGCCAGGAAGTGAAGGCACAATGACGTCAAAGGCATCGGCGGGATCTCCACCATACCCGGCGGGATCAGTGAGAGGGCCAATGATCTTATACATCTCGAAGAAGGAACCAGGCCAGCCGTGCGAGATGATGAGTGGAAGTGGGTATGTTCCTTTCCCCTTCGCATGAAGAAAGTGCAACCGGATACCGTCAATCTCCGTTGTAAACTGAGGGAAGGTATTGAGCAAGCGTTCCTGGGCGCGCCAATCATAGCTATCGTGCCAGTAGCTGACCAGTTGTTGCAAATACGTGAGGTTAGTTCCATAGTCCCAACCTGCGTCAGGAAGTTCATCAGGCCAGCGTGTCCTGGCTAATCTCTGCCTGAGATCGATCAGGACATCTTCAGCCACATGAATTGTAAAGGGATCGCAAACCATACGATGCTCCTCCATTTCTGCGAGCATTCATCATTTCGACGTTGTATGAGCCTTTATTGGCTACTTGCTCCTAATAGGGTTAGAACAACCAATTCTCTGCTTTTTATTCTCTGCAGAAGCGGAAGCTGCTGGTAACACTATCCGCGGGAAATAGGAAGCAGTCAGCCTTCATTTTGAGAAAGCCAGGGGCGAGAAAAGAATGGCAGCATCTCACAATATTGCTCTGTCGTCCCTGGTATCACCAATGTATATATTACCTCTAGATGCAATGAGGGCGGTCCAGTGCCACCTCGCTTGAGAAGTAGATCTCGTTACGCATCCCGTGGGTAATCAGCGTAATTGCGATTTGAAGCAATTTATGGTTCATACGCAGCCTTGCTGATGCAAAAGGTGATATGCTAAAGCCATAGTGGATCAACATCGTCGAGTTCTCCCAAACACCGCTGTATCCAGTACCTGGGAGCGATATCGTTGGAGGCTTTCAAGAGCGCTTGCCGCATCGATGCGGTGACGTGGAGATGAGGGAGCGGGAGAGAAGCCATAGGATTTGTCAAGCCCTGAACAAGGAGGGCGAGAATGCCCTCGGAACGAAGGAAAAAGATCACCCCCTTGTGCGTTTCAGAGCAACGTCTTGAAGCGTTCAGTAAGCAAATCCCCGGTGTGGGAGCGGTACCGGCTAGTTGGCCGGCCAACTAGCCGGTACCGCTCCCACAGACCTTGTGGGGATCATACTCCTCCTCCTCATGGCTCAGTAAATGAGCAGCCACTGCCAGCATTTTGCGCATGACGGCCGTGAGAGCTGACCCCTTCTTGAGACCGCGCGCCACCAGGCGCTGATAGTAGGCCCGCAATCAGCCGAGCCTTCCAAAGAAATACTGCGCAGAGCCGCCATAGAAAGCATCCGTCGTACCAATCCACTGCCCCGTTTGGACAGCTTGGCTTTGCCTTTCCACAGGCCGCTCTCTTTGATCTCGATATCCATGCCGCCATAGGCAATCACCTCATCGGTGCGCGCAAAACGCTGCACATCTCCCAATTCAGCGCGGAGCACGGCTACGGTCTTGGGGCCAAATCCAGGTATCTGTTGCAACCCTTTGACTCCTGGATCACTCGTGAGGAGTTGCTCAATCTCGGCATCCAAACGTGCGAGATTTGCTTGGGTATGCTCCAACTGATCGCAGAGAATGCGCAGACTGAGCGAGCGTCCGGCGATGGCTCGCCCACTACTTGCACTCTCTTTGGCGACAGCCACCAGCTTCTGGGCGGTCGGACGGCCATAATGCGCTGGCTTCTGTGCCCGGAGCAGTTGGAAGAGGGGCTCAACACCTGCCTCGGCCAGGGCCTGGGCGCTGGGAAAAGCTTTGAGCACGCTGAGGGCAGTCTGCCCGCAGGGATCAGCAAAGATCCGGGTGAACTCGGGGAAGAGCACCACCACCAGGGCCTGGATCTCGTTTTGATACGCTGCCGCCTCATCGCTCAAGTGCGTATGCAAGCGGACCAGTTCCCGATACGTGACCACCTGTTCGCTGGGGACATAGCCCAGCTCGCGCCTCCCCACTCAACAACACCCTGGCGATGGTCCGCGCGTCGAGCCGATCGGTCTTCGCACGCAAGCCCTGACGCTCGTGAAAATGATGGGTTTGCCTAGGATGCAACAGACGCAGGACATAACCGCGCTGCTCCAATTCGTGGTAGAGATTTTCATGGTAGCATGAGGTCGCCTCCATCCCAATGAGGATCTGGTTAGGAGGAACATCCAACCGGCGCAGTTTCTCTTCCCAGATCTGCCAGCCCTCTCTGGCATTGGTAAAGGTGATCGACTTGACCACCATGCTTTTGTCAGGCCGACAAATGCAGCCCGCACAGGATTGGCTTCCGATATCAATCCCACACACATATTTGATCGTTGCTTCCTCCGAGGAAGCGGATGGAGTCATACTCATCGTACACCTGCTTTCGCTCACTTTTCCGATCCCTGTCCATTTTCTTCTCCGTGCGTCTCTTGCACTGGGATCAGCGAGCGAGAAACCCGACCACCAGGGCGAACGTCAGCTCATGCTGGATAGGCAATCTCGCCTGGCGGCTCTTGCTAGAGCCGCTAGCTGTTGCAACAAGCCTTATCGACCCTTGATGCCCTGGTAGGACGGGGAGCCGTCTCTTCCAGGAGGTCACTGTTTTTCGACAGGCCACAAGCCAAAACTTCGGCTCTCCCACTCCTTTCACCAGTATATCCCCCAGAGGGATTACCTCTCGTAAGGACTACACTCAAACTATTATATGAGCCGATGACTGATTTCCAGAGGAGCAGCGATGCGACATTGAGACGGAGAAAGAGAGGTCCATCATGGAGGTCTTTGATGCGGTTCGCACGGTCCTAGCAGTGCGCCACTTTCAAGAGAAGCCGGTTCCTGAATCACTGGTCCATCACTTCGTCGAAGCGGGACACGTGACTGCCAGTGCTGGGAACAGGCAACCCTGGCATTTCATCATCGTCGAGGACAAGGAGACGCTGCGCCAGCTTGGCGCACTCGTCCAGTCAGGTCCCTATATCGCGCAGGCCCCCCTGGCGATTGTGGTTGGCATGGAGCACAGCCCCTTTGCGGTCTCCGATGCGAGTCGGGCCATTCAATCCATGATCCTGACCGCGTGGGCACAAGGCATCGGCTCAAACTGGGTCGGCTTCGAGAATCTCACACAGATTAATTCCGTGCTGGGTATTCCCCAGGAGATCGAGCTCCTGGCGATCCTTCCTTTTGGCTACCCAGTCGCAGCTCTGGGCAAGGGCCAGAAGAAGCGGAAGCCGTTGTGTGAAGTCGCTCACCGTGAACGGTGGAACCAACCGTTCGCGTAAGAGGTTCCGGAGTCAACACCGCAGCGTTGAGGAACTTCAAGGAGGGGATACCCACACTTCGAAGTTCCTCTCCTCATAAATAAGATTGATCTGGTTGTGTCATGCTCACCAGCAGATCACCTTCTGCATCGGCGAGGCTGCGTATGAACCATCTTATGGGTTCACAACGTTGTTTGTTCTTAAACCATGGGGCGCTGTGCTCTGCCGCAACGAGTTCTTCGGTCCGTCCTCAGGCACGACTCGCGCGAACGTTGCGTATCTGAGTCAAGCCTTCCTTTCCCTGCTGATCGCCAGGAACATCGTGCAACCGCTCGGCATCGGTCCATTTTCACCTCCTCGTGCACAGCTCACGTGCACGCCTGCCCTTTGCCAGAAAGTTTGGTTCTTACGCAACCCCGCTGATGAAAAATGTGATATACTAGAGAGTCGAACATTTTTTCCATAGATATCCCCATCCGAGTAGAACGCTATGACCATTTTTCCAGAACTTTTCGACCAAGACATGCAGATTTCGCAGGTACATGTGGCTGATGAGATCACTCTCACCCTGCATGCAATGTCCCCAAGCGCCTCATGTCCGAATTGCGGGACCATCTCCAAGCGGGTGCAAAGCCGATATAGCCGAACCCTCCATGACCTTCCATCCAGTGGGCGTGCTGTTCATCTCATCATTCACGTGCGTCGCTTTTTCTGCAAAAAGAGCACCTGTGCGCAAAAGATCTTCGCTGAGCGGCTGCCAGAGCTTTGCCGTCCTCATGCCCAACGCACCATCCGACTACAAAAAGCTCTCAGCCAGCTTGGACTGGCAGCAGGAGGGCAGGCAGGGACACGCATAGGAAGCGAGCTAGGGATCAGCGGCAGTCGTGATACCATCTTGCGTCTCGTTCGTCAACACCATCTGCCTGATCCTCCGAAGTCGCGAATTGTTGGTCTGGATGATTGGGCATGGAAACGTCGGCTCCGCTATGGGACCCTCATCTGTGATCTGGAGCGCGGTCTGCCCATTGATCTCCTTCCCGACCGCTCGGTCGAGACCGTCTCTGCCTGGTTGCAGGCTCATCCACATGTCGAAATGGTGAGCCGTGATGGCTCATCTGAGTATACCTCAGCCATCAAGAAAGGCGCTCCACAAGCCAGACAAGTAAGCGACCGTTGGCATCTGACCAAGAACCTTGCAGACTGTGTCTCAGTGGTGCTTGCCCACTGTTTTGCGCAGATCCGTCGTGCCGAGCAAGCGGCAATCACACCAGAGGAAGAAGGGGCACAACGACGCGAAGAGCGACGACCTTCCGAGACGCGAGCGGTTCAACAAGCGCAACTCGCTCGCCAGGCGGAGCGATTGGCACGCTATGAACACATCATCGCACTGCGAAAACAGGGGATGAAGTCAGCGGACATTGCCACCCAGGTGGGCATGGCAGAACGGACGGTTCGGCATTGGCTCGCTCATGGAAGCGTCCCGGACTACACACATCGATGGCAACGAGCCAGTCCCATCGATCCCTATAAAGCCTATCTCGCGGAGCGGTGGAACCAGGGATGTCACAACAGATTACAACTGCTCAGAGAACTGAGAGCAAAAGGCTACAGAGGGTCCCAGCGAGGAGTCTACCGCTATGTAGCCACGTTGGAACCATCTTCCCTTCCTTCCGTGAAGCGCGGTTCTGCACCATCGAGGGGACAGAAAGCTTCCCCAACTCAGCCCAACCCGCTCTTGACACTCTCAGTGAAACAGGTCACCTGGCTCTTTTTCCGCAAGCCCAACGATTTGAAGGAAGGAGAGCAGGAGAACCTCCGACTGATGAGGCAGGCCACTCCACGAGCTGAGACCGCCTACCAACTGGTGAAACAGTTTCTCCAGATGGTACGTGAGCGCACAGGAGAACAGCTTGACGCCTGGCTCAAAGAAGTGGAAGCCAGCCATCTCGAAGCCTTTGAGTCGTTTGTCACTGGTGTGCAACAGGACAAAGACGCGGTGCTTGCAGGACTGACGTTGCCATGGAGTAATGGTCCGTTAGAGGGGCACGTCAACCGGCTCAAACTGATCAAACGCAGCATGTATGGCCGCGCGAAGTTCGATCTGCTCCGGTTTCGAGTGCTGCACCATCCCGAAAAGAGAGAGGTGTCCCAAGACGCAAAAATGGGAGCTGATCACAAAGAACGAAGGGGTCGTGCCAAGAAGTTGAGAGCAGGAGAAAATACCCTACCTTTTCAGCATACCACTTTTCGCATCAGCGGGGTTGCGTAAGAACCAAACATTTTGACAACTCGCAACGCTGCGGATTACCCGAAAGTTTGGCCGTTTCCTCCCGAAAGTTTGGCCGCTCTTTTCATCGCTCTAATCCAAGTTCACGGCGAACCGCATGCCAGATCGCGCTCGCTTCTGGCATGCGCATGAGATTGGGATCAGAAAGCAAGGCTCTCACTTTGTGGTGCGAGGGAAATATGTTCTGGACATGAAGCGTGATCACGGTCTGCCGTATCTCTTCACAGACTCGTGTTTCACGCTCTTTCCTTCGTTGCTTCTGATACCCCTGGTAGCGTTGTGCAATCAATGCACATTCTTGAGGGAAGTACTGCCAAAGAAGGCTCTGGTGATGTCCCAGACGCCGAGCAAGTTGCATCACACCTGTCAGCTCCTCACGGCCATCAAGTACCGCCTGAATGAGTTCCCAAGCGCGTTTGCGGTCCACGTTGCGCTTGGAGCGGTGAGGTCGAGGCTCCCGTGCTGGAGCGCCATTTTGAACGGCGTGGAGAAGAGAATCTGGCGCTGTCATGAGTTGAAGAGGAGTCAGATTGCAGGCATAACAGAATGAGAGAATGGCTTCAAGCGTAGGTGTGTAAGAAGAGGCGCGACGCATACGACCAAGCCAGAGATAGAACGTGGTGCGATCCAGCCCTGTCAGATCAGAGAGTTTTGAGCAGGCGCCCCACTCCTTCATGCAAATTGCTAGGCTCGTAAAAAATGGCTCCCATGAAAGTTCTCCAGAAACCATACTTGCTACACGCAGTTCTTCAAGCGTGGGAAATCACCCATGCCTGCCAACGCATTGTCTTCTCGTCTGCTTCTACGGTTGTTCCAGTATCCGGTGTGGAGCCTAACCAGGTATTGCATTGGGTGCAGTGTCCGGGATGCGTCCCCAGTGCAATGACCGACTGGTGCTTCTGACAGTGAGGACAACGCTCTTCTAACTGTCGTTGGTGCTGGGGACAGATCGTCACCACGCAAATCATCCAGAGCAATGGTTGATAGATTGCAAGATCCTTCTTTAACCATTGAGCATAGCAGGCCGCACACCAAGCCGGAGTCTTCCGAAGATGTCCGCGCGCAGAAAAGTTCCCGATCCACCAGAGCAACGTCAGGAAATGCAAGTCTGATCGCCCTGTGAGCTGTTCAAGGAGTGTTGACCATGCGGTTGCAAGTGCTCCGATCCCGTTGATATTCATAGCACCACCTTCTCGAGAGAACGTGGCCAGATGACGATGAGGGCGGTCATCGCTGAGATGAGGCACAATTTCTTGGATCACAAGTGCTCGTGGCAGGATATGGTGCCTCCATCCCAACCGGTTGAGGTAGCTGGTCAAGCTCTCTTGCCAGAGACTTCGGATGGCTTGTGGTTTAACGCTGTAAAGCCGACTGCGTGCAGGAATATCATTTTCCTGAAAGACATCCTGACGGTCTCGCCAGGAAATGAGAATACGCATGGAAGAGGAGGAGTGTCGAGTCATGCTCATCCAGCTTGCTCTTCGTCTGAAAGAGGCTTCGACAGATCTTCGCCAGGTACTTGCCCGGTTGAATCTCGGCCAGGTGATCGTTTCCCAGGCCGATCGTGTCTCTTGGGCGATGGAGATGGCTCGTCGGTCTGTGCCTTTGCCTGCTGTGTCGTGCGAGATCCTCGCAGTCCCAAGAGCGTCAGAAGCCGCTCATCAGCACCATCGGACTCCGTCAGCTCTGCCTCACTCTCCAATGCATTGCGTAAGGCCAGTTCTACTCGCGTCTCTGACGGGGCAGTTTTGCGCAAGTGAGCCAGTGTCACGGTTTTGGCCTGTTCTGCCAATGCCAAATTCAATGCTCGATTCAGGTGCATTTTCAATAACCCGATGCATCCGATACTCCGGGCATACAAAAACTCCCAGTGCTCGACAAGATGGGGCTCTTTTTCTACAGGGAGTTGCCTCTGCAACGCCCATAACACGCTGCGGAACACCTGTGCATCTTCCTCTTTGGCTGCATCATACCGGGGAAAATGGACATCAACGCTCCGACAGGCTAATTGCGCATTGATCCGTCTAAACGATCTCATTTCGTAGGTGCCCACGAGAATGTGGCTGACGCCGGTTGCATTCTCGAAATGTTTCAGGTGATCAAGATGGTCCTGAAGTCGGCGGCCACTTGCTGCCTTGGCCAGGTGATGAGCCTCATCGACAATGATAGCAAGTGGCTTGCGCTCGATCAAGGCTGTTTCCATTGCTTCTCGAAGGGCTCTTGCCGGTATCCGCGCGGTTTTCCCGTCAACAAACGGATCATGGAAGCTGCGCAGGACCGCTCGGTAATACTCTACCCACTCGAATCGGCTGACATCGGGTCCCGCAGCCAAAACGCTGGCAAAGGGGATGAAACTGGGGTCGGATTGCATCTGCGCTTTTGTGTAGGCAAGCAGGCGTTCTTCGAGCAGGCGGATGAGCGTCGTTTTGCCCACCCGACTCGGGCCAATCACCAGGACCATGGTTCCTGGCCGCCGCGTGCTTGCTCCAACTCCTGGTGGGCAAATGCTCTGCACGATTACATCGAGCGCTTCGAGTAAGCGTGGATGTTCAACGAGGCAGTGCTGTTCAAAATACTCCTGCCGCGCTCCTGGAGGCTGTTGGAGCAACTCGGGAGGAAAGGATTCTGGTTCCTCTCGCAATGCCCCTTGTTGATCGAACTCGTCCCTCATAGGCGAATCCGCTTGAAAACGAGCAGATTGTCATACGGATTGGGACGCGCCGGCATCTCTTCTGAGACCGCTCTCTGCTGCTCGTCGCGAACCTCCGCTGGCTGAGGTATCGGAGGATCTCCCCGGCCCTGGTTGCTTTGCCCCCTTCCAGGACCATCAGCGCTGCCCTGGTTTCTCGATCATGGCGCTGCTGGCGGAGAATGGCCTCAATGTCGGTATTCTCTCGCCGGAACGTTGCAAGTTGCTTCTGCGTCACCTCGATATGCTCTTTTCCATACTGGAGACGATTCCGTTGGCGTAGTTCCTGGTGAGGAGTTGGAGTTCACGCTCAGAACACCTCGCGAATTCGGTGTATGGCGTGCTACATTTTCGCCATCTCCTATCAATGTAGACATACCCGATGCTCACATCAAACGGGTCATAGCGTACCTTGACCTGGGTCCCTTCGACGGTTGGGTCTCGCATCGCTTCACACCAGTAGTCCAGGTAATTCATCCGCACCCCAACGCCTGGCTCGACCTTTGCCGTCCCCTTCCTGGTCGTCGGGAAAGTCGCTTTGAGGAAGGCATCATCGTAGGGAATGTCTTTGTGCGCTCGCTGCTCCATCTCTGCTTGATACTGAACTCGTAGGCTTCCCGCGGCGTCATGCCCAAGTGCCGGATGCCGGCATGGTGTCATATTCCTCATCGGCCCATTGCTGACACGCTCCGCAAGCGCTGGCAGGGTCCAGACCGCATGGCGCTCGGGATCGGTCGCTTTCGTCATGAGTCTGGGCTGCTGTGTCGCCTGCGTGTTGCCCAGCAGATGGTAGAGAAATTCGGTCTCCATGGTTCCAAAGAGCGTTCCTGGGGCGAACCGAATCGTGGTTCCGCGGCTGGGCGCTGGTGTTTGCGTACCCGATAGAGAGCGAGCAGTTGCTCAAAGTACACACTCTGAAACTCAGGCCCCCCATCGACCGTGATGGCTGTTGGCAGCCGGCCGTATCGTTTCACACACAGACGAAGGACGCCATCAGACAGGAGCGATAACTGGGCGGTCAAAGGTGAGGTAGTAAGCGGCAATGCGCCTGGGATGGGAGAGGATCAGCAATGTCAGCCAGCATTTCCCCAGAGGTTGGCCTGTTCTCGAATCGCACAAGAACCAGATTCAATTCTGTATGATCAAGATGAGCCATGGCCCAGGCGTAGCTCCCATGCCGACTGACTGTTTTCTCCGATTCGCGAGTGTAGTCCTTGAATGGGTAAGCAGCACGGCTTCCTTCTCGTGCCAGAGTTTGATCATACTTCGCTTTGTGGCTGCTGCACTTCTGGTAAAATGTCCGCTGGCTCACTGGCTTGAGATGCTGTTCTTCGGACAGTCTGAGATACTCCCCGTAGGCTCCTCGTTTGGGTTTTGGTGACGGTATCGTAATGGGTTTCAAGCACCTGCTGGATGAGCGTGACTCACTCTCCGGGTCATTTCCCGTTTTCTCCACAGTTGGCTGACTTCGGAAGCAAGCCGATCAAGCCGCTTCCGTAGCGCCTCTCGCTTCTCGATACCATTGATGCCAACGACGTTTTGTTCGTGCAGGAATGGTTGTCGCATCGTGCAGCCACTTGCATCTGCTCATCATCATGGTACTGATCAGGGTTGATCACCCGATTGCGAAAGATGGCCGTCAGCCAGATCCACTTCTCGTGCCTGGTCAAGCAGTTCCTGCCCTTCCGCAGTGATACTGGCAGGAGAAGTGATTTCTGTGGGAGAGCTCATTCGTTGCTCTGATCACTTGGCTGGCTAGAGGCTCGCGCCAGGTGCCGCGTGCGAAATACCGGCGTACGCCATGGCTCCGAAAGTCGGTAGGTTGCCAGATCAACGTACAGGTCATGCCTGGCAATGGCAATATTGATGAGATCAGCAGGAGATCTCGGAGATGCCGCCTGAAGGTCAGACAAGAGATGCCAGGGTGTTTCTCAACCAATCGGTGGAGGATCGCTAATGTCGACTCTGGCACGACAAGGCGGTCGAGATGCTGGTAGTAGTCCTCCAGAAAGAGCGCATTCTCTTGTGCCGCCCAGTTAATATTGTCAGAAGACCAAACCTGATAGGTGAGTCCATATTTGGCAGCAAATGCCTCGCCGGGAGGGCAACGCCACATGCCCTGCTCATCGCGCACATAGCGATTGGGCTGCTTCTCAGCAGTCGGCTGAGTTCTTGCGCTGGTTTGCACTCAATCCATCCACACTCGCCGATACCGAAAAACAAAGTAGTCTGCGGTATGCATTGGTCGCTGCATGCGGCCATGTTTGTCGAGATATTCCAGGGGAATGGATGGGGGCTGATCCCACATCTCCAGGACATCATCATCGTGCTCAGCTTGCAGCAAAAACGGAAATTCGACTTTGGTGCTCTCCGCCTTGATGATGCAGTGCATCTTTTGGGAGGGATACCAGACCGGCATATTGCCTCGACGAGCGCCTGGGGTGCGGCTTGGGGGTGACGAGCGGATGCTGAATGAGCAATCCTGGGTTTCTCGTGGAAAACCGAGACGGCGAAAGTAGGTATACAGCGCTGTGCCATCAAGGGCTTTTGCCATGGCCGTTTCCTCCCTCTAGCAATGTGTCTTCAACGTCCCTTTCTCAAGCCTAATACAAACTTCCGGATGAAACAAACTTTTTGGTACTTGTGGCCAAACTTTTGGGAGGAAACGGCCAATCTTTGGTTCTTACGCAACCCCGCTGATGCGAAAAGTGGTATGCTGAAAAGGTAGGGTATTTTCTCCTGCTCTCAACTTCTTGGCACGACCCCTTCGTTCTTTGTGATCAGCTCCCATTTTTGCGTCTTGGGACACCTCTCTCTTTTCGGGATGGTGCAGCACTCGAAACCGGAGCAGATCGAACTTCGCGCGGCCATACATGCTGCGTTTGATCAGTTTGAGCCGGTTGACGTGCCCCTCTAACGGACCATTACTCCATGGCAACGTCAGTCCTGCAAGCACCGCGTCTTTGTCCTGTTGCACACCAGTGACAAACGACTCAAAGGCTTCGAGATGGCTGGCTTCCACTTCTTTGAGCCAGGCGTCAAGCTGTTCTCCTGTGCGCTCACGTACCATCTGGAGAAACTGTTTCACCAGTTGGTAGGCGGTCTCAGCTCGTGGAGTGGCCTGCCTCATCAGTCGGAGGTTCTCCTGCTCTCCTTCCTTCAAATCGTTGGGCTTGCGGAAAAAGAGCCAGGTGACCTGTTTCACTGAGAGTGTCAAGAGCGGGTTGGGCTGAGTTGGGGAAGCTTTCTGTCCCCTCGATGGTGCAGAACCGCGCTTCACGGAAGGAAGGGAAGATGGTTCCAACGTGGCTACATAGCGGTAGACTCCTCGCTGGGACCCTCTGTAGCCTTTTGCTCTCAGTTCTCTGAGCAGTTGTAATCTGTTGTGACATCCCTGGTTCCACCGCTCCGCGAGATAGGCTTTATAGGGATCGATGGGACTGGCTCGTTGCCATCGATGTGTGTAGTCCGGGACGCTTCCATGAGCGAGCCAATGCCGAACCGTCCGTTCTGCCATGCCCACCTGGGTGGCAATGTCCGCTGACTTCATCCCCTGTTTTCGCAGTGCGATGATGTGTTCATAGCGTGCCAATCGCTCCGCCTGGCGAGCGAGTTGCGCTTGTTGAACCGCTCGCGTCTCGGAAGGTCGTCGCTCTTCGCGTCGTTGTGCCCCTTCTTCCTCTGGTGTGATTGCCGCTTGCTCGGCACGACGGATCTGCGCAAAACAGTGGGCAAGCACCACTGAGACACAGTCTGCAAGGTTCTTGGTCAGATGCCAACGGTCGCTTACTTGTCTGGCTTGTGGAGCGCCTTTCTTGATGGCTGAGGTATACTCAGATGAGCCATCACGGCTCACCATTTCGACATGTGGATGAGCCTGCAACCAGGCAGAGACGGTCTCGACCGAGCGGTCGGGAAGGAGATCAATGGGCAGACCGCGCTCCAGATCACAGATGAGGGTCCCATAGCGGAGCCGACGTTTCCATGCCCAATCATCCAGACCAACAATTCGCGACTTCGGAGGATCAGGCAGATGGTGTTGACGAACGAGACGCAAGATGGTATCACGACTGCCGCTGATCCCTAGCTCGCTTCCTATGCGTGTCCCTGCCTGCCCTCCTGCTGCCAGTCCAAGCTGGCTGAGAGCTTTTTGTAGTCGGATGGTGCGTTGGGCATGAGGACGGCAAAGCTCTGGCAGCCGCTCAGCGAAGATCTTTTGCGCACAGGTGCTCTTTTTGCAGAAAAAGCGACGCACGTGAATGATGAGATGAACAGCACGCCCACTGGATGGAAGGTCATGGAGGGTTCGGCTATATCGGCTTTGCACCCGCTTGGAGATGGTCCCGCAATTCGGACATGAGGCGCTTGGGGACATTGCATGCAGGGTGAGAGTGATCTCATCAGCCACATGTACCTGCGAAATCTGCATGTCTTGGTCGAAAAGTTCTGGAAAAATGGTCATAGCGTTCTACTCGGATGGGGATATCTATGGAAAAAATGTTCGACTCTCTAGTATATCACATTTTTCATCAGCGGGGTTGCGTAAGAACCAAACTTTCGGGTAATCCGCAAACGCCTTCATGGATGGCTCACGGGAGAGAGCCAATCTTATTTTCAATCTGCAATACTCCCTATCGTAGAGTGGTGAGCGTTCTCCAAAAGCAAAAAAGGATGGCTTTTCTGAGAAAAACCATCCCTGTGCTCTCCCCTGGAAGAAAATCTGCTGCTATCAGGCTCTCTATAATCTATGTTCGAGCATTCGCCGTGGTGACGCGAAGCATATGGGCATGACAAATCGCGATGGCAGCAGCATCGGCGGCATCATCTGGCCGAGGGATTGCAGGCAGATGAAGCAAGAGTTGGACCATCGCTCCCATCTGCTCTTTCCTGGCAGCTCCGTAGCCCGTGACAGCTTGCTTGACCTCGTTGGGCGTATACTCGGAGATGGGTAATCCACTCTGGATGAGCGCCAACAAGGTTACACCGCGAGCCTGGGCTACCTCGATGGCCGTTGTCACATTCTTGCTAAAAAAGAGTTTCTCTATGGCTGCCTCCCGCGGACGATATTGGGTAATGATCATACTGAGTTGCTCATAGATCTGCTGCAATCGCAGCGGATAGGCCTTATCCGCTGAAGTCATGATCGTGTTGCAGCCGATCAAACGGAGATCATTTCCCGCTGCCACAACAGCATAGCCCATGCGGCCAAAGCCAGGATCAATGCCCAGAATGAGCCGTTCGTTCTTATCCATAGGTTCATTGTCTGTCATCTCCATGCACTCCCTCACCAACCCAGCTGTTGTTCACGCATACTTATCCACCTGCCCTGGCCGATAATCAGATGGTCAAGCACCTCGATTTGCAACAACTCGCCCGCCCGGACGAGAGACCTTGTCACGTCGACATCTTCGGGAGATGGCTGAATTAAAGATGAAGGATGGTTATGAGCCACAATAATGGAGGCGCTATTAAGCACCAGGGGCAGCCGGAATACTTCGCACACGCGCACGACTGACGAGTTCAGACACCCTCTGTACAAGCGATTGAGGCGTTGCACATGATTTTTGGTATCCAGGCACATGATCCATAATTCCTCATGGTCGAGATGCCCCATCTGGAGCATGAGCAGTGCCGCCACATCAGCAGGCGATGTGATGCATTCATCTTTAATAGGCATGAGGAGCACCTGCAGCAGGCTGATCAGCGCCTGCACCTCTTCCGGCAAGCCTTCAATGTCCTTGAGCGTCTCCTGTATATCTTCGCCACTTGCAGCCAGCCGTCGTAGTTCGGCGAGGCAGAGGTAGGGCGCAATGGCCTCGCGCAAGGCTTGCACTTGACGTTGCGTGAGCAAATCGGATGGGAGCAAGGCCATCTCCTCGTCAAAAAAGAGAGGGCTCATAGGCATGGTGTTGTTCGTCTTCTTTGTAGTTACGGGGCAATATGCGCAGCGTGGTGTTGTTGATCGTGTTCGTGGCATAATGCTGTATTCCTTTCTAGAGTAGAAGGCATGAATAACCCCAGGAAGGTGCTTCCTGGGGCTGATTGAGTAAGGTCGATGGTTCCGCACTGCAGCGAAAGTCACAGGAGCAGATGCGCTACATTGCGCTCTCGATGGGTGCGACGTGCAGCAAACAATGATGAATGGTTGACAGCTCCGGGCTGACGAGCAACGCGCCTTTAGAAGATCTCATCGTCGCCTTCGGGCAAGATCCACGAGGGAGATGGATCTACGATGCGCGACTCCCGTGTCTCGGAGAGGGTCGATAAGAATTGCTCGTCCAGGCTCAATTCGCGTTCCAGGCGTGCTTGACGAGCAGGCGTATTTTTGGGTGACGCTCCACTTTCTTGCTGCATGAGTATGCCTTCAGGAACCAGCTTTCCCCACTCTGGGCTTAGCAGGTCAGATCCCACTCCTGCGCGGGTGGCAGCGAGACGGCCTATCTCCTGTGTAGGCAGGACCTGTCCCTCAGAGATCCGCACCTTGCGGTTAATGTTCTTATCCGGGAGCTGGTAGCGCATGGCAAACCAGAGAGCGTCACACACGCGCTCAATGAATGGCTGGATGCGAGGGTCCCTACAGGCCGCTTCTATTACGCGCTCCGACCAGCTACCCGCGCTGGTGCGAGGGTAGCCAGCATCACAGGCGCGCACAAGATCGAACCAGCACTCGACGACTTCTCCGCAGCGTTCGCTCCTCTGGTACACTCCACCCAGGTAGCAGGTGATGATGTGGAGCACGACAAGCTGGTAGGTCAGGCCTTTCTCAAATCCACCGTAGAGCGGATTTTCCGGATCACGCTCGTCCCAGCTAAATTGATAGGTGTACTGATTTTTGGGCCGCTTTGAAGTGCTGTAAAGCACGGCACTGCCGACTTGTTCCTGGGCATCCCACGCAAATGACTTATTGACATCGTGAGAAACATCTAAACCTCATCAAGAGCATGAGCGAAACTGTGCTGAAGGATGGTTCGCCGATGGCGAAGACGTTCTTTGGCACGCATAAGCTCTCGCTCCAGGTGAGCCAGATCCTGACAACACAGGTTCTTGAGCTCGCGGCGCTTGAGCAGGTTCCACACCTGTTCTTGTGGATTTAACTCAGGAGCGTAGCCAGGCAAGCGTTCCAGATGGACGCGTTTGCCCATCGGACTGGCGAGAAACTGTTTGACCACGTTCGCTCGATGAATGGGTGAGCCATCCCAAATGACCAGCAGCGGGCCTGCGATCTTGCGCAACAGCATCCGTACAAACCGCACGACATCCTCGGCGGTGTACGCTCGTGTTTGCATCTGCATGAAAATCCGTCCCTTGGGAGTGATGCCTCCGATCGCGGACAGATGGTCACGCGTGAGTTTCACGCGTAACACCGGGGTATGCCCTCGCAAGGCATAGGTCCGGACTGTCATCGGCAGCAGATAAAAGCCCGCTTCATCGACAAAGACTATCACCCGCTTTTCTTGCTCGGCTTTTTTTTCAGCTGTGGCCAGTGATGCGCTTTCCAGTGCTCGATCGCGCGCTCATTGCGCTGCGTGGCTCGTTCGACCGGTTTCTGCATGCTGTAGCCCATCTTGCGCACCAGGTAGCCACAATGATCGGGATGATAACTCACCCCAAACTCCCGTTGGATCGCCACTGCCAGTCTGCGGCTGTTCCAGACCTCTCCGCGAAATCCATAGGCTGGCGCTCCTTTCGCCAGCACTGCTGGGATGTGTGCTCGCTGCTCTGCCGTCAAACGGGGCTTCGCTCCTTTCGCGGGATGCGCTTTGAGGGCTTCTTCTCCTCCCTCTCTGCCACATTTCATCCACTGGCTGACCGCTCCCTCCGTCACCCCCAGCGCCTCCGCGATATCTTGTTGTTTCCATCCAGCTTGTTTCAGTTCCCAGGCACGTTTGCGCCTCTCTTCTCGCCAGTCGGCTTTCTTTGGTGCTCCCATACCTCCTTTGATCGGCTAGATCCGCTCACACTTTAGCTCTCTCTCACGAGATCAATAACATGCATCGTCAGTACAGCCAGAACCGCCTGAACCATGCCCATGCCCAGCGATGGCGTTTCAGAGGCAGGCAGTGTGTTATACCGGCTCCGGTTGGCCAGGCGCACGACGGCCCCTCTCCGGTAGAAACCACCGCTCAGTTCGGCCTCCCGCTTGCCAAAGAGGGCCGAAAGAGACACTGTTTGCGTCATTCAGCTCCTTTCTATGCGCATCCAAAGACACGCCCCGGAACAGGCAAGGCGCCTGATCCGAGGCATAGGAACGAGTATGTATAGAGAATGTTGAAGAGATCAAGAAACGGCTAGGCCAGGCGTTGCGCACGACCTTCCTCTTCCACCCAAGCGAAGAGGGAGACCTGCTCGGCAATGCGCTCACCGCGCACCTGTGGCAGTTGCAGGAAGGCTGTATCATCCAGGTCCAGCCCCAGTTCTTTGCGGGCTTCACGGATGTTCGCCTTAGTCGGCGCATCGGGAACATCCAACGCACGCGCGCTCCGCGGCTCCTGCTCCAGGTCCAACAGGGTTGCACGAGCGACCGTCGCAATGGCGCGCAGTTTCTCGCGGATCTCCGTGAGGTTGCGCTGCCGTTTTGCCGGTTGCTGGTCAATGATGGCCTGGATCTGGGTCATCGCGCGTGCGAGATCCTGGTCGCCGTAAAAATTGAGCTGGGAGATCTGCTCAACCAGATTCTTGAGCTGCGTGACGGAGCGCGGTGGGAACTTCCCATCTCCGCGCCGTTCCAAGCTGGCGAGGACATCGGTCATCGCGTCGTAGGTCAGGCTCCGCAGTTGCGCAACAATGGTGGAGAGGAACGCATCGACGACGCTTTTCTTTTTCGCCTGGGCTTGCTGGAGGAGATCGCGCTGCATCTGCTCACGCTGCCAGTCTCGTGCCCCCGCCTGACTGCGCAGTTGCTCTAGCTGCACCTGGCGCGTCGGCATCGCACTCTCCGCTTGCTCCTCGGTCAGTTCGTTCATGCGCTTGACCCCATCCACCAGCTCGATGTCGAAACCGAAGGACTCTTGAATACGATTCTTGTCAGGAATGAGCGCGATGATCCGCTCACAGTAGCTCTGCACAAACGCCTCCTCGCTCTCGCTGAGCGCAGAGGGACTTACTTCCTGGATGCGACGGTAGGTATCGCGGGCGACGATCGTATACTCAGCGAGGATCTGCTGCACAAGTTCCTCGTGCTTTGCGAGGATCTCGTCGCGGAGGACGAAGTAGCGCTTTTTGCACTCCTCCGTCTCTTGCTTCCAGACGTCGTAGGCAGTCACGGGAATGAACGAGCCCAGCTCGGTGTGAAACGAATTCTTCGCGAGCAGCCGACGCGCACCACTCTCCACGCGGCCCAGGCTGGCCATGTACAGTTCGGGGAGCAGGCGCTTTTCCCCAAGCACGAGCGTGCGAGCGATCGCCTGGCGAACGCGTGGGTCCTGGACGGTCACGCCGAGATCGGAGAGCTCTAGTTTCGCCGTAAATCGGCAGCGGCGGATGATCACCCGGACCATCACGCCTTCCTGCATGAGCATGCGCCAGTCCACCTGCTGGAAGCTTGACTGGCCGAGGATCACCGTGATCGTTTGCTCTTTGCGGCTCTCGATCTGTTCTGTGCTGGTGAGGGTTTGGGTGCGCGCTAATTTTTTGCATGGACGCTCTGGGAAGTCGGAGGGCGTCGAAGAAAGGGCTGTCGCCAAGAATAGCGAGCGGGAGGACGGCTGGGAGTGGGAGGACGAACCCGCTGTGATGCTCTGAGCCGTTCCCACAGGAGGAGGAGCTTGCAGCAGGCCACCATCAGGCGGTGCTGGCTCTGCTCCTGTCGATGCAGCGTGCGCGCGGCTTGCTGATGGGTCTGAGACGCTTGCCAGGTCTCCTGCCAGCGCTGATTACAGACCGCATTACGCAAAACGAGCATGGGATTGACGTGCGGTCTGCTCCAATGCATGCCCGCTCCTTTGAGTCGCGCTTCGACCACGAGCTTGTTGGCACTCTCGACCATGCCCGAGCCGATCGGCCAGCCCGTCTCTTGATAGGTCGGATACTGCATGTGCGCCTCGCGTTTCTCCAGGTAGGCCAGTTTCTCGCTTAACAGCGCCACGGTCGGATGCTGTGCTGGCAATGGGCGGAGTTGGGCGAGTACAGGCTTCGGACCCTCATGTTTGAGGTCATGAAGCTGCTGCTCCAGCCACTTGGGCGCCATGACACTGCCGGCTTCGCTAGCGAGCTGCCCCAAAGCGCTGACATACTCAGCCGCATGCGCGAAATCGAGGATGCGCAGCGCTTTGGGGCAATGGGCATCAATGAAGCCCTGCAGCCACTCCGCTCCATCCGTCACGGCACACACCGCCTCGGCTCGCTCCACGCCTCGACGATGCAGTTCGACGACCGCCTGCTGGCTGAAGGTCTCGGCGTCGGTCAACCGCGAAAACGAGGAGACCTGCGCCGTGTCTGCCTCTCCCGCTTCCCGATCGTTCTGTATGACCTCGGCTACCACCAGCGTTTTGACTTCTGCCCACTCCCCTCCCACCAGCGGGACAAACGCTCCATCGGCGCTGATGGCTTGCCGCTCTGTGCCTTTGGGCGGCTCAGGCAATTCCTCCCGGATGCGTTGCTCTTCGGCCTGCTGCACCGCTAAGGCCGCCTGCCCGGTCTGATAGGTGTATCGTCGACTACTCGTGGCACTGACTTGCATCCCCAGCAGATCTTCGAGCAACTCACAGGCGTGTTCGAACGACATCCAGGCCGCCAGGCGTACCAGCGCTTCTTGTCCACGGGGCGTCAACCCCGCTCCATCCAGCCCCAATTGCTCATCGAGGGGGAAAAATCCCTTGCCCACACTCCGGACAAGTCCCGTAACTGCGCTCCAGTTTGATCGCCTCCCCTCCGGTCGTTTGCAACCAGCGCGTCTGCTTCCCGCGTGCCAGCAACACCGTTCCACATCGCTCACATTTCGGACGGGCTTCTGGTGGCCCTTCGCTCCACTCTCCCGCCTCGCCCATGTGCACGATCTCCTGGATCAGTTGCGCTCGCAGTTGGTTCATCTGAGCATCCACCGCTTCTTCAATCTCGCGCAACGTGGCTTTCGGGTGGGCCGCTCGCCACTGGTTCATTCCCAGTACATCCTGCAGCCCGGCGCTCACCTCTTGCATCTGTGCGCTTCGTTCTCCCTTATTCTTCTTCTTGTTCATTCTCTCGCCTTCCCCCTGGACTTTTTCCCTATTCTACCATCCCCTCTTTCTCCTGTCCCCTTTCATGCAAAAAATTAGCGCGCACCCTGAGGGTTTCCTGAAGTTGTTGCATATGGTATACTCCTTCTTGAATAGCTCGTCGCAAAGAAGCGACAACGCGACCAACCCTGCTGATTAGAGCAGCAGGGCTGGTCATTTTTTCATGGGGTCGGCTATGACCGACGGAGTGTGGTCCGCCGGCAATACAGCGCGCGAGAAACGTTACCAGCTGCGCTCACCGCGCACTGGCTGAGAAGATGGTGCTTCATCGATCTGCGCTTGCAGTTCCTCACGGTTTGAGAGCATGGTATCGTAGGGCGGGGGAAGCAGTTCGGCGTCGTTACACGCCTGGACGGCCAACAGTGTATAGCGCTCCGCGATCTGCGGCGTTTGCGGACGCATAAAGCGCAGGGCCGTTTCCGCATCGACCAGCGCGATCTGTGCGCGCCCCTCGCGCTGTGCCAGCCGTCTCGCTTTGGTCACAACAGCCGCGAGATCTGCGGCGCTGTAATCCCTGGTTTTCCCAACCAGGACAACTGTTGCCTCCTCCGCGATAGACACCTGTTGGCTGCGCACCTGGGCGAGAATGATCCCCTGCCGCGCCTCGTCATCCGGCAAGAGGACCGGGATGATCGCGTCCATCCTTCCCAGGCGTAGGAGTGCCGGGTCGATCAAATCCGGGCGGTTACTCGCAAAGAAGATGATGATCTTCCCACGCAACGTCTCGTCAGACATCCATTGCAACATGGCACTGAACAAGTTGGAGGCAACGGGGTTCCCAGAGCCATTGCCACGCCGGGCCATATCTGATTGGTCAATCTCGTCAAAAAACACGGCGACGGGCGCCAGGCCTTCACAAAAAGCACGGAACTGCTGGAATTTGCGCTCCGAGTCTCCCACGCGTCCACCCAGGATGTTCTCTGCTTTGAGCGCGACCGCGTTGAAGCCGAGTTCCTTGCTGAGTGCGCGCATGAAAAAGCTCTTGCCGCCTCCCGGAGGACCTACGAGCAACACGCCTTTGGGCACATCGATACGGCCCTGTGAGAGGGGGATGATGAGTTCATTCCTGGACCAGGCGACAAGCCGGTCCATGCCGCCAATCGACTGGAAGCCGCCGGAAAGCGGATCAATCATCTCGGCCACCTGGCTGTACTCGGCAGCGATAATGCTGTCCTTGCGGGCCTTGACCAGCGTCCGTGTCACGCCGCCTGATTTCGCCGCAAGCAGCAAGACATCCTCGAGCTGGCGCAAGTTCAAGCCTGCGGTGATGTTGGCCAGCTCCAGCACCGTCAGTTCAGTGAGGGCGATGGGCTTCTCATTGTCCTCACGCTGCTTGAGGTACCACGTGAGATAGGCCGCGCGCTCTTCCCTGGTCGGTAGCGGGATCTCGATCAGTTTGTAGCCGCTGCTGGAAGAGCGCAGGTCGGCGTGCAGTTCACCAGGGGTGCGTGAGAGCAAGAACACCGGATTATCGCGCTCCGCCAGCGTTGCATCCTGCCCCCAGGAGAGCAGAGACACGAACAACACACGGTCGTCGTCGCTCATCGTCGCTTTGTCCTTTTGCGGGCAGAGCGTATCGGCAAAATCGATGATGACGGCTACCTGCCCTTTGCCTTGCGGTGAGCGCAGCAGTTGTCCGAGCACGTTCAGGGCCGTGAGCGGACTCCTGGCAGAGCTGAAGACATCACTCGCCTCGCTTGGCTGGACGCCAACACCCGAGGCAGCGAGAGCTGCCGCCATCGGATTGGCTGCCGGCGCCTGAGCTGGTGTGCTGCCAATGAGTTGAAGCGCCGCATCCTTCATCGACTCGGTTACGAAGCGAATCCCCGTCGCGCGATTGTAGTACGCGACGGCCAGGCGTCTCCTGGAGAGGACGGATTGCAAGAAACGCACCTGCGAGATGCCCTGGACGGTGGCACCATAGATGTCACCGGAGAGAATGAAGCAGTGCGCGGCGCCAGAGGAGAATGTGGGAATATATTCGTCGGTAAACCACCCTGGGAGTTGAGCGGCGGAGGCCGTCTCGGTAGACGGCGCGCTTGTCGGTTGCATGTTTGTCGTTGGCATAGCTAAACAAACTCCTTCCACTAGTGCGCAGCCACAAAAGCAGAGGGAGCAGTTCGCTTGAACTGCTCCCCAGAGCTGCGACAGACGCATGAGAATCAACGGGAAAAGGTAGATGGGTCACCAGGCGAGCGACGCCGGGGCACCATACGAGCGGTGGATGGCGGCAGGTCGTTGCCGCGCTCACGCTAGTTCGGGCAGGCTAGAGATGCTGGTTCGCATCCTGCTGCACGTGGACGTGGGTCACATCATCCTTATGCTGCTCAATCTGCCCGACCAGTTCCACAGGTAAGCCTTGTGCCTGCAACTGCGCAAGAATGGCATTCGTGGCAGCCCTGGCCTCTTCAAATGTGCCTTCATCCACGAACACCTGAACAGTACCGCCAGGCAAGGCAAACATGCGAATTTTCATGGGTATACTCCTTCATCTTTGCTGAAAGAAATCACAATTCGAGGGTAAACACGGCAGCCTGCTGCATGATGCCGTCATTGTCCACTTGCATGGTCTGAACCTGGGTCACAGCAGGGCCAAGGATCTGTTGCACTTGCTGTTGAAACAGGCTATCGGCGAGCTGGAGTACCAGCTGCTCGACCTCATTGGCCAGCGTCTCGGCAAAGGTCGTATTGCCACGACTGTCCGTGACCTGCACAGAGCCATCGGTGATCACCACCAGGCTCGTGTCCACCTGGAGACAGACACTGTTACCGGAGGTAGAGCTCATGCGCGGATGTAGCGCAGCATATTGCTGCTGCAGGTACGTCAGGGCTACCTGTTGCACGATGTCAGGGGTGAGGAAAGCGAGCAATTGAGGTCTGGTAACGCCAGCTTTGGCGACACTGACTGCGAGATTGCAAGGCATAGGAGTCATCCTTTCTACGTTTATGAACTGAGCAGCCTGGATGGCTGCCTCAGAACACATGGGGAAACAACATACGACAATGAACCTGGGTGCCAGGCGCACAGGTGAATACAAAGGTTCAACCAGCGGGTGAAAGGGAATGCGCCAGGATACTTCTGAGGGGTGGTGATCGAGCGCGGTAGAGCCGGGGCACGAGCGGAGATAGGGGTGAGGAGCAACAAGTGGAGAGCGAAGAGAAGCGGCGCCGTGTCTGTTTACGAGTCATCCGCGTCACAGTCGTCTCCTTCGCTCGCCTGCTGTTTCGATGAGCACATCTCCATCAGCACAACCTCCGCCACACAGAGGCACCAGATCTTTGCCATCCAATGACAGCGTGTGACGCACGCAGCGAGGAGCATGAGCCTGAACAATACTGGCGAGGGCACCAGCGATCCTCGCTAGCTCGTGCGCCTCCCCTTCGGCCTGCCACCGCGCAAGCGGCAGCCCATTTCTGGGTCCAGCAGCATGTTTCTCCTCGTCTGCATCGCTACAGCATTTGTCCAGGCAATTGAGGTACTCTTGCAGCGCCAGATACAGGGTATAGGAGCTGACATACGCTGCCCCTATTGCCTGCAGGCGGCTCGTCACACGCCGCAACACCCGCTGGCGTCCCCGCGCAATCCAATGGTCCCGCTCATTACAGGTGCAGCGCTTCTTGTTCATGGTGGTGGCGCGCCTGTAAGTGTTGGATGAAGGCACCTGTCTCGTCCTGAAGGGTCGTACAAGGTGTTTTGTCTCCATGATTTTCCTGTGCCAGGGCGAAACGTTCGTTCTGCATGCTCTTCATCATCATCCTCTCTTTCTTTCTATCAATACCAGCTTCCTGTGGTGCGCCAGTAGCCACAACTGTACCGAATAGTGCGAGGCCAGCATGAGTACCTCTGCACCAGGTAGGAACACTCATGCCAGAGAGAAGATTATCTCCGAACAGATGTCTTTGTGATGGGAGCAGTGCCATAGCGATCGGCCGCAGCAACACCGACGAACGGAGCGCAGCAAGCCGAGCTGCCTGTAGCAGGAGCGGGGACAGGCTGGTTCGCTTCTCCACACAATGCAGAGGCCAACTCACGATAGTGAGCAGCAGCGCTGATATCGTAGGTCAATGGGGCTTGATTGATCGCTGACGAGAAGGTGTGCAGGGCCACCTCATAGCAGCTCATGGCCAATGGATCTCGTGAGGTGCCAGACGCAATGGCAAGCGACCCCTGATCCAGGCGACTTAGCGCCTCTTCAATGTCTTTCCCAGTTATTTCGCCTTCTCGCGAGAGCGCCAACGTCACATAGTGTGTCCCCAGTTCCATCAGGAGATCCACACGAGAGATGACCTGTTCCTGGTCAAGATCAAGCAGGGTAGAGAGCAGACGGACCACATGCTCGTCATTTCCCCTGGCTCTGAGTTCTCGCATGAACTGTGTATGTGCGATGCTCATGGTGATGCCTTTCCCTCCGAGAGTATCCCTGCTCGGCCAGCTCACGCGCAGCGGCGGTGAAATCGCCGTGATGGTTGAGCAGCGTGTAGGCCATGAATTTCGAGTAGCCCTGCTCCGCCTTGAAGACCGTCGAGGTCGAAAAAACGTAGAAGAGATCATGCCCTGCGTGATTGGTCGTCGCACTGATGCCAGGGCTTCTTTTGCCTGGGCGACGCCAGTATCCTTCTCCGTTGCAGTAGCGGACGAGTTGCCAGCCATGCGGCATGAGCACTTCTTCCCAGCAAGCCTGTTGATTGAAGAGATCGCCGGGGCGCTGACCAGCAAGCCCGCTCTCCAGACGCAGCGGTTTTCTTGGGGAAAGAGAGGCGAGGTCAACTGAGGGCATCTCATCGAACCCACGCGCCAGTGAGAACAGCAGCGCGCGCTGTTGTGAGGTAATCGTCCTGATCGATGACACCCCTCCGCGCAACAGCATATAGGGCTTCCCACTGGGATGGACTGCCCCACGCGATGGCGCGACGATAATCAGGCCGCCTTCTCCTCGCGTCTCGATCACGGTTTTTCGCCTGTCACCATCAGGCCTGGAAGCGAGCTTCTGGTTTCCCTCAATCACAGCGCAGCGATAGAGCAGATGCCTGCCTCCTGCCGGCGTGGCCTCCAGGTAGCCCCACGACACATGCTCGTACAGCGGGGCAAGAACCGGCTTTTGTTGAACACGGCGTAGCCAGGCCTCAAAGATGCGATAGTCGTCAAAATCGAGCGCTTCCAGGTTCCCACTGACAGCTCCAGTGATCAAGGCGATCCCTGGCTCCAGAGAGTGAAACCAGCGCCCCAGTTCCAGCTCGCTGGCACGGCGCTGCTGATACGCGCGCCATCCAGAGAGCGAGGGTTGCTTCGTCCCGTCAGTGCGGATCGGGACGACACTGATGCCAGCGGCAGCGGCCTGTAGCGCGGTATGGTGAACATAGCTTCTGGGGGCAGAGCGCAATGGCGCAGATGAAACCGTCATGCCTGCACCTCATCGTCTGCCTGTAAAGGCGCGGGCAAACGCTCCGCCAGGTGATACACCTGCACCAGGCCGAAGGGAAGAAACGCAGGCTCACCATCACGAGCCAGGGTAGGTGGGACAGGAACCGGGGTGAGGAAAGGTGTCCCCTGGATCGATTGCCGCAGGCAGGCAACAAGCGCGCCAACGATCGAGACCAGCGTGGCGAGACAGCCAATACCACACAATGCAATGAGTGTGAGTTGGATCATAGGTATTCCTCCAAACATTGGAAGCTCTTGCGAGCACAACACACGAAGGTGGTTCATGCAACTGCATGACCGTCAAGGAGAACAGGAGATAAGCGTGGCTACGACACTGCCGTGGCAAAGTGAGAGAACGGTCGTATCAGCGTCTGCATCGCCGTCACATTCATCAGACACTGGGACACAATGAGGCCGATGTTATCCAGGCCTCCGCCCTGGAGCGCCAGATGCATGAGGTGTTCGGCCATGTTTTCTGCTGACAGGGTCGAGGAGAGGATGTGCTCGATGTTGGGGTCGCGGGTCATTTCCCACACACCATCGGAGCAGAGCAGGAAAATGTCACCATGCTGAAGTTGCTCAGAGAACAGGTCTACCTCAACCGTCGAAGCGGCCCCCAGGCACCGCAGGATCTTGTTGCGATCAGGATGGGTATACACAGCTTCAGGGGGAATATCACCGGATTCAACCAGTGCCGCCACCATGGAATGATCGCGTGTGACCGCGCGCAGCCCGCAGCCTGGCCGGTAGAGGTACGTGCGACTGTCGCCTACATTGGCGATACAGGCGTGCGGTCCAACGATGACAGCAGCCGTCACGGTCGTCCCCATCTGGTCAAGAGGCCGGGAGATGGCCGCTTCCTGATTGCGTTCGTACAGAACATCGTTCGCATGGGTCACCGCATTCACCAACAGATGACCCAGATCAGAGGCCTGCCCGCGCTCGCGATGCAAGCGTGGGAGCATGGCATCGATAATCGTTTCCGTGCCCAGGCGTGAGGCGAGCCGTCCGTTCGCATGACCTCCCATCCCATCCGCCACAACAAAGAGCCCATAGGTTTCCTGCGTCTGGACATTGGCTGCGGTCGTCGCAAACACGAAATCCTCGTTCGGTCGGCCCTGGCGCCGGATACCAGCATCTAAGCCGACACCGACCGACAGCTGCATCGGGAGATGGAAAGGCAGAGGGGGACATGGTTGTGCGAGCAGTTCCAATGCGTGCGCTAAGAGCGTTTCAGCACACGGCACATCAAGATTGTGGAGCGCGAATTGCATATTTGCCAGATAGGCCTGTACCAGGGCGATATCAGCCGACATACGTCACCTTCTTTCATACAGGAATGGAGAGACACGTATCAAGGATGGGAGCGAGAACGCACGAGGAAGACAACACGGCTGGCCATGCCGAACGCTCTTGTTTGCCCGCCACCAGGCGAAAAGCACAAAAAGTCGCCCTGGTGCTCCCGGCACAGTGCTGCGATCAGAAAAAAAGGCGCAAAAGCCCCCTATGACGCAGATTACGTGCAAACAAGCATCACATCGAAGCGTCGATTGCTGTGTTTAGGAGAGCGAGACTTCCTCCCCTAGGGCAGAGCGCATAAAACTGAGGAGCACTCCCTCCTACGTTGATGACAAGCGAGAGCTACAAGAATACGCACACGGTTCCACAGCGACAGAGCACACTCCCAGTGGTTCCAACCAGGTCGAGCTACGTATGACACCTTCCAGGATGTCTGACCTCACACACATTGCTCCAGATCCGATCTACGAAGCACCTTCCTTACAAACCCATCATCCAGAGACACACGACAGATGCACACGTCAAGGACGCACGACAAACAACACAACGATTGCCAGGCTGAAGACAGAGGAGAGTTCACTCGCATCTCGCGAGGTCCTGCTTCTGCCAATTCAGGCATCCTTAGCTTCAGCACACCGCCGAGCCTCCCAGGGGGTCAGGCGTGCGACAGTGAAACGCACCGGTACCCAAATGGCGGGCACGTGCGCGGAGGCAGTCAAGCCTCGGTGTTCAGGCTCCATGCCTGTCAATGTATCAGCCCTTTTTGGGGGTACATTGTACATCACTCATACTCTACCTCATGGCTCACCGTCACGAGCAGAACGGGGCCGGAAAACGACCGGGAAGGAAACCAGAAAAAACTGGAAGGGCGATTTTTCTCTTCTTTGCGGTCTCGGCCCGTAAGAAAAGCCATGCGCAATTCGTGCCCCCGCTATCCTTTTCTACGCCTCTGGAGCAGGTAGAGCATGCCGCACAGGCGCTTGTCACAGTGACGGCCCAGGAAGCCCCCGGCTTTGAAGCCTGATTCTTAGGGACTCAAGAATTATTAACTATTCCGACTTCCTGGAAGGGAACATACGGAGCTCCCCCACCGGAAGCGATGAAAGCCCTTTTTGAAAAAGAGGAACTACCCGCAGGTCTGCTCGAGACTTGCCAAAGCTCTCAACTGAAGGTAGAGTAAGGGCATGATGCCAGAAGATGAACGGCTTCAACTCCGAGCAGAGCATACAGAAGAACGTCTCAATACCAAAGGAGGGGACTCGCTCATGTCTATTGCCCAACTCACACTTCAGAGCTTGCGTGCTCGTGCCGTCGAGGTCCCGCTCGCACGTCCCATCATGACCAGTAGTGGGACTATTCCTCGTGCTCCTTTAGTGCTCATCGATCTGTTGACAGATGAAGGGATTACTGGTCGAAGCTACGTCTTTACCTATACTCCTGTGGCGCTCTTGCCGGTGGCACAACTCATCTCCAAGCTGGCAACGGCTCTCGTTGGCGATGTTGTGGCGCCTGTGAGGATGGAAGGGAAACTCCAGCAACTCTTCCGGTTGCTCGGCCCACAAGGACTCACCGGCATAGCGATGGCTGGGATTGACATGGCTGCATGGGATGCCTTGGCACAGGCAAGTGGTCTTCCCCTCGTCCGGCTTCTGGGTGGAGAGCTCCGTTCAGTCAAGGCGTATGCCAGTCTGGGAATGGGGCCAGCCCAACGTCTGGCACATGAAGCGGAGGACATGGTGGCACAAGGCTTCCAGGCCATCAAGTTCAAAATCGGCTTCGCGAGCATGAAAACCGACCTCGAGGTCATCCGGGCCGTACGCAGTGCCGTGGGCAAAGAAATCGCGCTGATGGTCGATTACAATCAATTGCTCTCCGTTGCCGAAGCGCACCAGCGCCTGAAATTGCTTGATGAGGAGGACCTCTCCTGGATCGAGGAGCCGACACGTGCCGATGATTACACTGGTCATGCCCAGATCGCGCGTTTCGCCAGCACCCCCATTCAACTGGGAGAGAACTGGTGGGGGCTGCATGACATGGCAAAGAGTGTGGCAGCCGGAGCTTCTGACTTGGCGATGGTAGACGTGATGAAAATCGGCGGTGTGACGGGTTGGCTGCGTGCAGCAGCATTGGCCGCATCCGCCGGACTGCCGCTTTCAAGTCATATTTTTCCGGAGATCAGCGCGCACCTGCTCTCCGTCAGTCCAACCGCTCAGTGGCTGGAGTACTTAGACAGGGTGTTAGGCCACGGACAAAATTGCGTAAGTAGACAGCGACATGCCCTTCTGTTACACTGTGGACAAGGCTTTTCTCGATGTCTCGCAGAAGACAGGAGGCAGATGATGTCCACAACGACGACCTCAGGGGAACAACATGTGGTGAAACAGCAGATCTTGGCTGCATTTGAGCACGGCTGCTCGGTTCCAGACCTTCTGAGCACGACCGCTGTCCCCTTGCATCGCGCCACCGTGTATCGCTTGTACCAGCGGTTCCAGAGCGACCCCGAAGCCGCCCTGAATGATGGGCGCCATGGCCATCCTAGCAAGCTCCGGGGCGATGGTCCGCGCCTGGCTCGAAGCGTATTGCCAGGCGACTCCTGATTGCACCAGTCGCGCGGTCCAGGCTGCACTGTATGAACGCTTTGCCGTATGGGTGAGCATCGCCCATCTGAACCGGGTCCGTGCTACCTTGGGACTGAGCCGACGAGCTCGCGGTAGGGGGAAAAAATCAGCCCAGCCGCTCGTCTGAGCCGACTTGGCACGAGGGTGCTGGGCAGTTTGCTGTTGCTTGCCGCGGCACACGAAACGGGCCTGATCTCGGCGCTTTCGCAGGCGCTTCCTCTGGACGGCCATGCCCCTCGTCGGTTAGCCCACGCGACGCCCACCACATGCCGCCAATCTTTGCTGACTCTGCTCTTTCTCCCGGCGGTCGGACTGCGACGCACCTGTGATTTGAGCTGGTATACAGGTGATGCCTTGGGGTTGCTCACGGGGAGATGGCGGGCCTACGGTTTCTGGCAAGCTGAACGCTTCCTGTCCCAATTGGCACGTGCCGGTGGAGAGGAGACCTTTACCGATGCCTTGGCGGCCTGGACCTGCCAGCTTTGGTCTATCCAGAGGGCAGAAGCCAACCGCCAGCCACCTGCCTTCTACGTGGATAGCCACCGCAAGCCTGTTTACAGCGATCACTTGATTCCACGCGGCCTCATCGGGCGCACAGGCAAAGTGCTGGGCGGACGCACCCTCCTGCTCCTGCACGACGCGCAGGGGCATCCCCACCTGGCTACCACCCACCGGGGTGACTTCCACCTGACCAAAGGCGTCCAAGAGTTCCTGGCTCGCTATGACCAAGCAACGGGAAGGCATCCGGTTGCACGGCTCATCATCGATCGTGAGGGAATGGCTGCCGAATTCTTGCACCAACTGGCCAAAGAGGGGCGCACAGTTGTCACGATCCTGAAGTCGAATTAGTATACGGGATTGGCTTCCTTCACCGACGTGGGCGCGTTTGTGCCTCTTTGCCGAGACCGCGACGGAGCAGTGACACGTGAGGTGGCCTGTGCACAGTTTGCGCTCTGCTTACCTGACCATCCTGGGCAGCGGCTCTCGCTTTCCGTGGCGCTTATTCGTGATCTGCGTCGCCCAGTCCAGGTGATCAGCGACCCTGCAGAGAACAATGAGGCTTGGCGCTGGGATGCTGATCTGGAAGGGGTGAGCAGGTACTGGTGGAAGTCAGACTGGGTCGCCACCCCCACTCCCGCATCCCTTGCAGAGCCCAGGCTCATTCCGATCGTGACCACGGCGTCCTCGGCGGATGCGGTAGAATTGGCTCAGGTCTATACCCAACGCTGGCCTGCCCAAGAGAACAGCATCCGCGATTTCCTGCTGAGCCTGGGCCTGGACACCAATCATGGATTTGCCAAAGTCCAGGTCGCGAACTCGGAAGGAGCAAAGATCCGTGGAGCCCTGCAACGGAAACTGGCCAAGGCGAAGAGGCTCTCCGACGGCGCTCGGGAGCGGATGGCCCAGGCCCAGGAGCGCTCCCGAAAAGCTGGTCAGCAAGCCAAAGTCCAGCAAGCCAGGCTCACACGCCTCAACGCCGCTCGCCAGCAGCTGGCTGAGCAACAAGAGCGGCCCGATCTTGACCAGTTGAACAGGATTGTGGCCGAGGGAGAGCGGGCTCAGACAGCTTTGGCCAACTGCCAGCGATCCAAACAGCGAGCAGAGCACACCTATCGCACGGCATGGGATGCCTACGAGCACGCTTGTAGCCAGCAACGTTTCCTGCTTCGAGAGTTGGAAGACCTCAAAGAGAAGGAGCGCGTGATGTATGAGTTGGAGCATGCCAAGGATCAGGTGATGACCGTACTCAAATTGGCGCTCGCCAATTTGGTGATGTGGACGCGCGACACCTATTTCCCGCTCACTTATGCCCAGGCTACCTGGCATCGGCTGGCACCTTTCTTCCGCTTGCCAGGCTGGGTCGTTTGGGGTATGCAGACAGTGGAGGTAGAACTGCGCCCGTTCAATGATCGCCAGCTCAACCGAGATCTGGAGGCCGTCTGTGCTCAGGTCAACGCGCAAGAGCCACATCTGCCTGATGGGCGACGGCTCCGGTTCAAGATGAGTGCACAAGGAGCCCGTGGGGAAGGATTCGCAGTCTTAATGCGCACACCACCTTATCGGTAGTTTGTGGACTGGGGAAATGTTGGAATTGGCTCTCCGCTGAAGGCAGATGACAACTGGGCTCGTCAAACGAGAGAAAAAGCACTTATTTCCTCTCCAAGCGGGGAAATTCCCTTGTCAACAAAGTACCGTTATACTGTTTCGTGATGAAGATGATATGTTATTACGCCAGCCGGTAGCGCCAATAGGCCAATCTTCTTGCGCTATCATATCTTTTCCTTGGTGAAACAGTATTAATGGCCCAACACCCTGTTAGACCTGGCCGGGACCGTGCTTCAGGCGAAAGTCACCGTGGAGAAGGGACACGTCATGCCCTCTTCTGTGCCCGGGACGGGTCTCAACTGGCAGGAAGACATGGTAGAGCGCTTCCTTCAAGCATGAGAGGTGGCCAGGAGTGCAAACGTCCAAAGGAGGACTTATCCCGTGTGCGAGTTTCTCTGGCGGCTCTTCGCCTTTCCATTTCACAGGGCACCGAAAAAACTCGCACCTGGCCTTTTTTCAGCTTACCTACATCGTCTCAAAAATGAAAGAGATACGTCTGATGTTGAAAACTGGCAAAAAACGAACGCCACGTTCCTGGGCTAAACGTAGCCTGTTGACCGGACAAATCATTGCCCCAAAAAGAAAGATCAAGAGAAGAAGGAGCCCGAAGGGCTGCAACCTCAACGCTTGATCGTGTTGGTGTGTGCATCAATATGTTTTTGGATAGGAGCGAAAGAGCGGTTCAGAGGACAAAGAGAGGGGAGCGATATCACTCGACCATCCTTGCGACTCAACAACCAGGCTTGACGGTCTTCTTGCGAAGCTCGTCCATCCTCTCCACTCGACACACCGCCGACATGGATGCGGGCTGCAAGCGACATCCTCGCTGCCAGGAAGAGCGGACACTCCCGCTCCTGAGAGGGTGCGGAACAATCCCCCGCCCCAGGGGTGTAGAGAAACACGTGGGGCATCTCCCCGCCTGAGGTTGGATGGATGCCAGGAGGCGCATCCCCCTGGCAAAGACCGGGCTTAGGGGCGGGCGCATCCCACCCACAAGGGACTAATAAAGGTGCATCAGCGCGAAAAATGCACATCCAAACAGTGCTACACTTCCGACCAGCACCAGGCCAATGAGAGTGAGCCGCGTTGTCCACTTCTTCACGTTTGCCTTATACGCCGCCTGCTCCACCATCATGGATTGTCGCTGCTCGGAACCTGCCAGCATGTTTGCAACATTCACCTGAGTGCTTGCGGCGAAGTCATACCACTGCTTCACACCCAGTTGGGCTTGGTGGACTCCGGTCAACGCTGTGTTCGCCCAGTGCTGATGCGCCTGCTGGAAATGGGTGAACATCTCCTGCTGGCTCTGCAACCATTGCTGGTTCAGTTGCTGCTGGTGCTGCACCCATTGGAAGGCGGTTCCTTGCCATTGTTGCTGCTGCTGCTGCTGGTTCTCAAAGGTTCTCGCCGCGATGGACTGCCAGCTCCTGTGACGTTCTTCCTGAGCTTGCACCCGTTGTTCTTTGCTTCGCTGAAGCTGCAAGAGCAGTTGGCAGGACAGCGCTTGATGCTGCCTGCCAAGCTTTTCCCAGAAGGATCGCTGCAGGCCCTGGTCGGTTGGATCGATGACGCAGTTGTGATAGCGGAGAAGCAGTTCAATCGCCTCTTTGATCGCCCACTCCTGTAACAGCGTGTTCAAGAGAGGCGAGAGGTGCTCTTCCATTCCCTCTGCCGCGAGCTGGTTCAGCACGTGCATGTACTGATCAAGCCGATCCAATTTTTCCTGGTATACCTCATCGAGCACATCTAGGTTCGTGTTCTGCTGATTTGCAGCAGCGATGGAGGAAACGAACATGCTATGAGCATCAGTCAGGTTCACATCAATGCGTGTCATGGAAGTATCTCCTTCTTGTGTTGATCTCCATCCGCCCGGTGTCACCGAGACATCTTCCATGCACATGTGGTTTGCACCACCGCACAGGAAGCATCCGGTTTTGCTGTGCGGTTGGTACAGTACGTACACACACAATCAAAAGTTGAGAGCAAGAAACGCACTACAAGAGACAGTACACGTTATCGATGGCTTGCTCACGCTGTTTCGACAGGGCAGTCATATCGATTGGCAGTTTCTGCATGTGGGTCTGCGCGAGATCCCGCTGGTAGCGATTGCCGTGGGATCGCTCAACAACCCACGAGTTGATGACGCTAAAAGCTAGCCCGACGACGACAATGGTCCCGATCATGTGCCAAATCATGGAAGACCTCTTCGGAATGTGTCCGACCTTTTCTGATCACCCATCATCCTCGTTAGAACGCCTTCCTGTGCTATCTCCCAGGCGCGGCCAGTACGTCTCCAGGGGCGTTGCCGTGCAAAGGATTTTTCCCTCATGAGGAATACTCCTACTTTAGCAGGTCAGCTCTGTTCGCCAGCAGGTATCTCGCAGACCAAGGTGAGACCGCGACCGGAAACGAACAGGAAGGAGATGTCGAGGAGCACAACTCACAAAAACGGGAAAATGTGTATGAGTGCCAACTGTAAGGAATGCCACTCCAGCCGCTTCAGATGGGCGCAGAAATGAAAAGTTGCCATCCAATTTGCGTATGCCTTTTCTTAGGCGTACCCGGTGCTCTCTGTGCGAGCCTTCAGTATCATTGGCATGGACACCTGATACATCCGCTTCTTCCAGAGAGGTCTACAGTGACATTTCACACGGAGAGCTGCTGAATATTCCCCCTACCGAACGAGAGGAGGGTTTTCTGCACTTCTGGAAGTAACACAGCGCTGCCATCCAAGCAGATACACTCAACGCAGGGATGCGCCAACGCAGACTCCTCGCATGCCATACCAAGTCAGATCGTAACGTACACAGAGACACATGCCCCTCTTTTGCCTTCCTGGTTTCCTTCCCGCTCGTTTTCAGGTGTGCTCTGCTCGCTGCCTGGCCACCACCTCACCCGGTTCAGCTGACCATCCGATGTCGCCTGCTACACTGGGCATCGAAGCACATGTGCCTGGGCACAAACCGAGCAGCATTGCTGCAGAAACAGGAAGAACCGATGATCTTTGGATTGAACATCTTGCAATGGATCGTGGACCGTCTCACCGAGACATTGAATGCGCTGACTGGCCCGATTGGACCGCTTCTGAACATGATCAGTAGCACGTCATTTGCGTTCACCACACACAACACCATCGTCGTCGCCGGTTGGCGAACGATGACAACGGTCGCCGACGTGCTCCTTGGGTTGTTCATTGTGATTGGGGCCATTCAGATGATGTATGGGGATATAACGGGCTCGCTGCGCATGCCTGTAGGCAGTTCGTGGGGAAAGCCATCCTCACAGCCATGCTCATTCATCTTTCAGCGCTGATTGGAGAACAGCTCCTCATCCTCAACAACCTGTTGTGCGGCCTGGTCGGGGCCAACGTTCAGGATTTCGTTCGGCAGGTCAACAATGGACAACTCTTCAATAATGGACAGGCTCTGTGCTGCTCATTGTCATGACCATCGTGTTTGGCATTGGCCTCTTCCGGGTCATTTTCCAGGCGATCAAGAGAGTGATCCGTTTCAACGTGCTCTTTGTGCTGTCCGGACCGGCGTTCCTGACCTCGTTTCATCCAGCGACCGCGCCTGTCTTCTCCTCCTGGATACGCCTGTACGTCGTCACCATTTTTGAGCAATTCATTCAGTTCCTCACGTTTGGTTTGGGCCTTCAGTTCTTGATTGCCACGAAACAGACCGGCTTAACGGGCTTCATCCTGGCTATTGCCATGCTGAACTTGACCGCCGAGATTCCCAGGCTCCTGGAACGCTTTGGTGCGGCCGCAGGAGGCCAGGGTGGGGGTCTGGGTTCCCTGGTCTCTACGGCGGTCAAGGTAGCGGTCTTGTTGGCATAGTCTTCTTTGTAATTTTACAAGAAAGGATCATTTCATGAACGCACTGGCACAATCTCAACACTGTCGTCACCCTCCTACAACAGAACGCAGCCAAGATCGGGATCACTGTAGCGGGGCTGCTTGTCGCAGTTTATTGCATCGGGATCATGCTGAACAACGACAACTCTCCTGCCGCGCGGAGCGAGCGCTGGTCGCAGCTGAAAAAAGTGTTCGTTTGCGCTGCCATCATTGCCGCAACTGGGGCGTTCGTTCAGCTGGCTACCAGCCTTGGTGGAATGTTGTAGTACGGACCTTTAGACCACATGACAACCTCTCGTCTAGCCATCCAAGAAAGGAGCAAAACAGGCGCGGTCCTCAACCCTTGAAGCATGAGGGCAGCGCGCCTGTCCACATTATTGATGCAAGAACATGACACACACCCATTAATCAAAGAGGTCCCTGGCCACCTCCTGCAGTTCGAGGAAAAGATCTTCGGGATGTCGCTGACTCAGTTCCTGGCCGACCTGGGAGCAGTGTTCGGGATCATCGCCCTCACCGCATCCGTCCCTCTGGTGCCCCGCATGGTGGTTGACGTGCTCCTCTTATCGGAGTGCTCATCCTCGTGCATGGCAAGATCGGCGGCTATACGATGCTCTCCTGGCTCTACCTCATTGGTCGCTCCAGATTCCTGCCCACGCAAACAGTCTTTCGCACAGTCGGCGCGGAGATCGCCAGAAGGGCGAGCCAGGCTCGGTCCAGGACTGCTGGATTCATCTCAATGAACTGGACCACGGAATGGCAGGCGATGATCACCCCTCGCAAGCACCGGATGAACCCGATGCGACCTATTGGGTCGTCTTCGAAGTGAGCAGTCTGCAACAGGTGCGCTTTCTGGCAGAGGCAGAACAGGTTCGCATCTACGGGCGCTTCAAGCTGTTCCTTGATGGCCTCGGCTTCCCGCTGAAATTCATCTCGCTCGTCGAGGCAGCCGACCCAGAGCGCGACCCGGCACTTGTCGCACAACGCCAGGCGCTTTCCGAGCTGGCCGCGACTCCGCACCTGCAGCAATTGCAGCAGGAAAGCCTCCAGCATCAACAAGGCGCGCTCCAGCACTCCACCACCATCAGGCACTTCGTGGTGGTCTCTGCCTCTACTGGTGAACTCGAGCGCCTGCGCGCTGATGGCATCGCACGATCCCCCCTGCTCCGGCTCTGTGAGCATTGCTCTCGCCGAAGAAGGACCCGTGATTACCCGAGAGCAGGTCAAAAACGAACTGAGGATCCGTGTTTCCATCGTCAAGAAAGCGCTCCAGCAACTCGACGTGCATGCAACGCTGCTCGACGATGCCGCAGCATTGCAAGCCTATGCCTCCTGCCTCGCGCCTGGCACGCACATGCCTTCTTTTGAGGTCGAGGTTCTCGATAGAGATAGAGAAGAACGCGTCGGCAGCGGAACAGCACAAGACAATCCAGCAGCACCGCATGCAGGTCGCCCAAAAGAAGCCTGCCGGAGCCGGATAGCAAGCAGGATGGGACGGCGGTCAGCGGCTCGACCAGCAGCTCACAGCAACCATCTAGCTCGCAAGGCACCCGCCGTCGCTGGCAGAAACGCCTACAAGGCCTGCATAGCACCTTCGTCTACCACAGCGCCAATCCTGCTGCGCGCTTCGAACAGGGACCCATGCGCCTGGCTGACCTGTCGCTCCATCAGCCGTCACGCTGCTCAACGATGCGGTTGAGAGTCACGGTAGGTGGAGAGAAACGCTACCAGCGCTACTACGAGGTCATTGGCTTCGCGCCAGACCTCCTGTGTGGATGGCAAGAGGAACTCACGTCGCTGGCGCTGCCGATGATCGTGATGTCGCGCTGTCATCCCATCGAGAGCCGGCTCATGATCAAAAAGCTGGAACTACACCTGACCAAACTCGAAAGCCAAAAACTGGCGAACCACAAAGCGCTCCGCCGGACAAAAGCTGACCAGCAGGTCGAAGCCGAGCAAGTCCGCGCTGTGATGGATGCGCTGGCACGCAAAAAGCTCACCATCTTTGCCGTCCAGATGGTCATCGGCATCCATGCCTCGGACCGGCACGGCTGGAGCAACGCGCGCATTACCTGCTCTCACACCTGCGCGATCTGCAGCTGCGTGTGCGAGCGCTCTCACGGCGGCACGATACCGCCTGGCAGGCCTGTTTACCTGCTGACCTCACCTGGCTAGACACGTTCACGAATCTGCCATCAGATGCACTCTCGACCTTCATGAACTGGTCAAGTGGGACCGTTGGCACGCCAAGCGGGGCCTACATCGGCACCACTGGCTCTGGTTTCTCCCAGCGCCCGGTCTACTTCAACCCCTGGGATAGTCGCAAGCGGCTTCCCAACCCACACGTGGTCATGTGTGGGGAGTCAGGCATGGGCAAGTCATGGCTGGCCAAAACACTGATTATGGGGCTCCTGTGTGCCAGGATCGCTGACGCCGTGGTTCTGGATCGCGACGGCGACTACGACGCCATTCACGAGTACCTCAAGGAGAAAGTCAGCGTTTCAACCTGGCAGGGGTCTGTCCGCTGAACATCATGGACATTCCGTATGGACCTGCCAATGTCAACCTGGATGACCCTCTCGATCTGCTCGCCGAGTTCATCGATAACCACCTCTTGATCGGTCTGGCGCTGCTCTATGGTGAGGCGCTCAGCAAAGCCCAGGAAGCATTCTTGACACACGCGGCGCGCTCGGCGTATGCGGGAAAGGGGATCACGAGCGAAGCAATCCGGCGTGATCCCCAGATACTTCTACGCGAGCCACCGGTGTTTGCCGACTTGATCACAGCCATGAAGGATGTTCCTGCGTCCTCAGAGTCGTTACGCGATGGCCCTCTTGGAACGCTTTGAGCAGGTTGCGTATCTCTTCCCTGGTCAGACCTCGGTGGAGATCACCTGCCCGCTCACCGTCTTCAACATCAACCGGTTGGATGAAAAGTGGTATCCCTTGATGATCTATGTCGTACAGAACTTCCTGCAGCGGCACAGAGCCTTGCGGCGCGATGAGCGCTACCTGGCTGTACGTGGTGGAGGAAGCCAGTTATATGCTGCGCCACCCGGCAGGCAAGCGCTACCTGGAGAGCGGCAGTCGTGGCTTTCGTAAACTGGGCATTGCTCAATTCACGCTCTCGCAGCACCCGGCGGACTTCCTGGAAGAGGGACAGGTGATCATCTCGAATGCGGGGACCTGCTTCTTTTTAGGCATGCAACGCCACGCCGCCCACAAGCTCAAACTCTCCGAAGAGCTGGAGCGAGTCCTGGAGGAAGGTGTGTCTGGCCGCGCCATCCTACGTTGCGGACGAGAATTCGCCGCCATCGACGTCGCCAGGCACAGCCAGCTCCACCGCGCCATCTTCACCACCGATCCACACGAACGCCGCCTGCTGCGCAAGCGCAAGCTCCAGGAGATCGCCTCTGAAAAGGCAGGACTAGACAAGGGAAAGGGGAACGATGCTGAATAGTCACGTGGTTCAGAGGACTATCAATCGCCTGCGCAGACCAATCATCCAACGACTGATCACGCTGGTCGTCTCCACGCTGCTGGCCATGAGCCTGGGCTATGCGACTATCATGATATCCCTGCCCAAAGCGGGGCATGCGGTGGCCATGTCGCAGATATCTAGCGAGCCCTCTCGGCTTCACGCTGCTGATCCTCTGGTAGCTGAGCTTACGCAAATTTTCACTCTCAATATGCCTGTAAGTAGAACGCTGACACTGCACCTGACAGGAGGCCAGCAAGCAGAAAGGCGGCCAGCATGACCTTGACGCTTTCCCAGACGACGACACCCACGACGCCAACCATCCCACTTCCTGCCTCTACCCAGGCCCGGGAAGAACCAGGGAAGGTACGAACAGGCACAACCCTGGCCAGCGCGGCCGCGTATCACGCTGCACCCCAGGGAGGGCAGTTCCTCGCGCGTCTCATGCCCTCTGACGAAGGAGAGCGCCAGGCGCAGGCGATGGAAAACTGGCTGCAAGCCTGTGCCAGCGACGAGCCGTTCGCGTTGGAACTCGTCGGTACCAGGCGCGAGCAGGGATTCTTGCTCAGAGCTAGTTCTGCAGCACAGCTGACCCTGCTGTGCAAGCAGTTAGAGGCCCAATATCCCCAGGCGGAGATCCAACGCTTCGCGCCATGGCTGACCCCCTGATCCTGCGTCCAGGAGAACACGCGGCGGTTGGGGAGTTCTCCCTGGCCCAGCCAAGCTAGCTCCCCTTGAAAACATTCACTGGCAAAACCCTGGCAGAGCCTGGTGCTGATCCCCTGGCTGGCCTGCTTGCCAACATGGAAGCCATTGGCTCCGGGCAGCGGATCATCGTGCAATTTGCCCTGGTGCGTGCTCCCGAAAGCTGGCTCTCCGCAGACATCCGCAAATCAGTCGAGCACGCCCTCCAGCCTGAGCGGGATGAGCTGGCGGCAGCAATGAAAAACGCGACGACGAGTCGTGATACGACTGAAGGAGCCAGGCTGGTTGCGCTCCTTGCTGCCTTCATCGCAGGCATCCTTGCATACCGCTGCTACCGAACACACGCCTGGCTGCCACTGATGATGCTGGGTCTAGCCTTGCTGTTGGCCTCGGTGCGTTGCTCTGGTGGAAGCTCTTTCTCAAAAAAAGCCGCCGCTCTATGACATGAAACTGGTCGCGGAGAAAATGGCGCGTGCAGCCTTCTATAGCCAGCTGCGTGTGATCGTGATCGGAGCAGGTGCGCACATCGAGCCAACAGCAGCTGCAGCCCATCTCTCGACGATGGAAGTGGTCTATCGGCAGTTCACGCTGGCATCCAGCAATAGCCTGTGCCTCAAACGCATCCGCTACCTGCACGCGGATGAGACGGAGGCCAGTCGGCTCACCAGCGCGCAGCACGCCTTCCCGTATACGCTCAGGTTGCTCCGTCTGCTGCACGGTGGGGCCTATTCCTGGCAGGTCTTGAATCCCTGGAGTTATCCGGCATGTTTCACCTGCCCCAGGAGATGACCGATATGCCGTTGGTACGCAGGGTCCGCTCAAAGGCTTGCTCGCCTCGCCGGAAATCGCCCACCAGATCAAGCAGATGGCCGTCCCCTTACCTCCAGCGCTGATCGGCTCCTCACGGCATCGCCGCTACAATGTGCCCGTCTACCTGCCGTTCGACGCGCTGTTCTCGCACAAGTTCTTCGCGGGAATGTCCCGTCCGGGCAAATCGGTGCTGATCCAACTCCTCACCCGGGCGGCCATGCAGCCGCTGCGACCAGGCATCGCAAGCGACCATCCCACAGCCAGGCGTGTTTGTGGCCGATCCGCATCGCGATCTCATCATGGATATGCTCAAGCTCGTGCCGCCGTCGCGCGCGCAGGATGTCCTGCTGCTCGACATGACAGACACCCGCTTCCCGGTGGCCTTTAATCCGCTGGACGCCAGCATGGGGTTGACGAGGGACCAGGCCGTCTCCAACCTCATGTCCTCCTTCCAGAACATCTGGTCGGAACAATGGGGACCACGCATGGCCTACTTCCTCAATGCGGTCTGCTTGCTGCTCTACACGCTCAATGAGCGGCTGGTCCAGGCAGGACGAGCCGAGGAGCAGTACACCTTGCTGGATATTCATCCGTTCCTGCAATCCAGGGATTACGCCATCCAGGTGCTTTCCCAGCTCGACATAGCGAAATCTGGCACCAGGAACTGATGGGCTTCTGGCAGACGACGTACTTTTCCCTCAACCCAGCCTTCAAAAACGAGGTCATCATGCCGATCATCTCCAAGATCGGCGTGTTCAACGATAACATCCAGCTGCGGCGCATCGTCGGCCAGCCAGTCACACAAGCACCTGTACACCAGGCGGTGACGAACGGCAAAATCGTGCTCTGTGCGCTGGCAGCCAGGGATATGGATGAGAATGCGGTCAACATCTTAGGCTCGACCTTGATCAACCTGTTACACCGTGCGTTTGGCCTGCAGCAGCCCATGCCACTTCAGCAGCGCCGGAGCGTGTTTGTCGCTATCGATGAGTTCCAGCATTTCTCAGGCGGCGATTTCGACAAGCTCTTGTCTGAAGACGCCAAGTACGGCTGTGCCCTGTTGTTGGCTACCCAGAACCTCAAGCGCTTGAATAAGATCCGGGATGGTCTGCTGGAGATGGTCCTCTCGAACTGCCAGCAGCTCTGTGTGTTCCGTGTCTCGGCTGCCGACGCGCAGATCATGGAAGAAGAGCTGCAGGAAAAGGTCACGGTCAAGCATATGATCAGCCAACCAGCGTTGCATTGTTATGCACGACTTACTCTGCCAGGCTATCCGCTGCAGATTGTCTCGGTCGCGCTTACTCACCCTGCAAGCTGGCAGGACGACCCGGCGCGAGATTGCCTGGTTGAAGAGATCCGGTGCACGAATCAGGCTTGCTTTCTCCCCGTCGCGGAGGTAGATCGTCGCTATGCAGAGCACCTGCATCAGTTCCTCAACGTCAGTGGGTACGCGAGCAAAATCCAGCGCGAGGCGCGTGCGGCCAACACCAGGAAACAGGAACGAGACGCAGCTGACGAGCTGGCCCAGGATCTGCAGGCTGCGCAGGTGATCAGGGGAACGACACAGCCAGTTGGCCCGACACCGGTCGTCCAACCGCCCGCTGGGACGACGAAGACGCAACCTCACGTCTTGAGGGAAGATGCCAAAACGGCCAGTACGCCCAAGCTCAAGCCGACACGCAACCATCGACGCAGTCGGCACATGGGCAAAAAGCCGGTGGGCGTGCCCCCTCCAGAGCCGGCAACAACGGCGACGAACCCATCCACGGACCATGCGGTTGATCGAGAAAGCCATCCGCTGCCTGGTGCTGGTGGAGCATTCGCTCCGGGAGGCACGAGTTGGGGAACCTCCATGGGATACGAGGGACGTGAAGGGTGCGAGCGTGGATAAGCCGCCCCCGCTCACCCGCGAGTGCCTGGCTGAGATACGTGCCTCCGCGGCTGTGGCGGAACCATCTCTGCACCTCCTGCGCTGGCTGATCTGGTTTCCCCTGCTGTCTCGCGAAGAATTGACCCGCCTTGAGCAGGCACGGCTGGCGCCACAGGAGCACACACGCAGTTCCCAGAGAGTGGGCGCACTTCTCCGGAACCTTGAGACGTTCCAGCTCATCACGCACCTGGTCATCAATAAACCGGGCTGGCCTCCACACCAGCATCGCTACTTTGTGACCGATGCGGGGTTGTACGTGTTCGCCGCGCACGTGGACCCACCGCTTGCGGTCTCCAGGCTTGTGCAGGCCTACGCAGTTGAGCGAGCCGACCTGATCGCCCGGCTGGCGCGCATCGACATCCACCTGGTCCTGGCGGCGTTCTCAACCAGGCTGGTCGCCGAAGGAAGTGCCCGCGGCTATCCATTGACTTCCTTCCAACAGCCCTGGAGACAAAGCGACAGCATCTTCGGGCGCCGGCAGACCTTGCGCTGTGACGCAGCATTCCTGCTGGCAGATCCGCAGGGGACCGAACATGCCTGCTACGTTAAGGTCGATGCGGATGAGCGCCACCCCTTCGACAGCAAGCGCGAACGCATCCCGCTGCTGAGGTTGCTCAAGCTGCGTCACGTCCTCCTTCTTCAGCGTGAGGCGATGCCGCACCTGCTCATCATCACCAGCGCGTCGCATTTGGCCGCATGGGGGGCGCTGCTGGAAAAAACAAGTGAGCAGCAGGACACCGCGTTGCTCGCCGGGGCCATCACGACCCTTGAGCACCTGCAGCACACCGGGGTACATGGGCCGAGCTGGTGGACCTTTGCCGAGCTGGTGCACGGAATGAAGCGTGGCCTCCGCTCGTCCCTGGCTGCTCCATCCTCACAGCTCGCCAGCTTGCTGGGGGAAGCGGCAAGTCGGAGGGTGGTTGAGAGCTTTTCACAACGACAAACATTTGCACACCTGGTGACAGCACGCACCAGTGGTCCCCTGCGTAAAACGGTAAGGCCATTCCCGTCGTATGTGGGCACATCGCTCCTGCACGAGCGTGCCACACTGCGCGGGGCCTCCCTGGCAGGCGCCCTGCGTGGCATAAAGACAGAACAGCAAGAGGCCACAGCCCTGCTGAACCTGGTGCTTTCCGCCACGCAAAAAGATCTCCTGTTCTGGCTCACGCATCACCCGCTGCTCACTCTGCATCAGTTGGCAACGCTCCACTATCCGGGAGGACGCGATGTGCGCAGTGTGCAAAAGCAGATGGCAGGCCTCTCGACGCTGGGCTTGCTTGTGCCCTTCCAGTGGAACGGCAGGCGACCCTGGCACGAGCGCGAGCGCTACGTGCTTTCCGAGTCTGCACTCCGCTACGCTGCGCTGCGCGAGGGAAGACAGGCGACCTATTACCTGCTCCCCCAGGAAGACACACAGGAGGACAGGGCAGCGGCACTCTCCATTCAGCGGGGCACGTCTGGACTCTTTGCCCAGATGGAGCACACCCACGGCCTGTATGACTGTATAGCACGTCTCGTGGAGGGGGCACATCGCGAGAACGTACGGCTCATCACCTGGCAAAGCGCACGTGAGTCCATGCGCTGGTACCGCGACCCCTTCAACCATGAACTGATGCAAATCAGACCGGATGCGGAGGTGATCTACCTGGTCGAAGGTCAAGCCATGCCGCACTGCTTCCTGGTGGAATATGATCGCGCAACCACCTCGAAGCGGGAAGTCGAGGCGAAATATCAAAGCTATGCCGATTACCAGCATTACACACGCCTCACACTCCCCCCGATCCTGGTGATGACGCAAAATGAGCAAGCCACTACGCTGATCCGCACCTGCATCGACAATGTGGGCGACAACCTGTCCGTCATCATTGTCCTGGAGGAACAGTTCCAGCGCCAGGGACTATTGACGATACTCACGCTGCTCGACTGACCTCCGTAGCCATGTTCTGGCTTCCTTCCCGGTTGTCGCCTGGCTCCGCACTGGTTTTCCGCTCATCGCTTTCTGATGGCAAACCGGGTCGCAATGCTACCCTCTATGTTTGCACTTTTTGATGGGGGATTGGAGGAAAGGACACCATGTGGTATCAAGAAGGTGAATAACAAGCCTTTGAACCACGGAGGTGTCCCATGCCTGTCCCTATTATATGCCTGGATGAATCCTTGCGCCACTTTGGCGAACGGTTCCGGAAACTGCTCTCCAAGCCTCAATATCAGTACTTCGTGATCGTACTGCTGGGGCTCATGCGGATGTCGAGGGCACGCGAACACTCAGCGGATTGGTGCGTCGGAGTGCTGAGGGATGCAGCTTGGCAGGGCTGAGTCGCTTTTTCTCGGAAGCGCCGTGGGAGGCCGCTGCGGTAGCAGAACGCTGGCTGAGGCACTTTCGTGAAACGATGCAGCCCAAGGTCGCTGCAGAACGGCAACGCCAACGCCAAGCCCAGCCAACAAGTCGAGGCCGTCCTAAGCCACCCGTTGTGACAGGGTACCTGATCGGAGATGACTCGACGATGTACAAGCGCAAAGGCAAGAAGATGGAGGGATTGGGCCTGCATCATTCGACAACCGAGGACAAACGCGTGCGCGGTCATAGTCTGGTCCAGAGTCTGTCTGTGCTGTTGGGGCGACGCTGTCCGCTGGCGCCCCAGCTGTATCGACAGCAAGCCGTCTGCGCAGCGGAAGGCGTCCCGTTTGCCAGCAAGATCGACCTGATGGAGGCAACCCTTCGCACCTTTGAGCCTGTCGCCGGGACCGTGACCCACGTGTTGCTTGATACGTGGTACAGCGCCAAACGTCTCTGGCGAGCGGCGCGGGAGCGCGGGTTCCTGATCACCAGCGGACTCAAGAGCAATCGCTGGCTGCGCGTGGAAGACCCAAGCGCACCCAAAGGGTGGACTTGGCAGCGCCTCTCGGACTATACGGCTCACTTGAGCGCCAGCGACTATGTCCAGCTCAAGTGGCCCAAAGGCGATGACGATGTGTATGTGCATGTGCTGACCACGCGGGTCCGCAAGCTCTATCGCTGCCAGGTCGTGATCGTGCGGCAGTCGTTGGATGCCCCCCTGTCGCAGGTGCGCTACTGGGCGTCCAGTGACCTGGGCGCGAACCCAGAGTTGCTGCTCGCGCACATCGCTGCTCGATGGGACATCGAGGTCCTCTTTGGCGATGGCAAGGAAGAACTGGGCTTGGATCAGTATCAGCTGATGAGCGCCACCGCGATCGTGCGCTTCTGGACGCTGGCGATGCTCGCCTATGTCTTCCTTGAGGAAGAGCGCGACCGCTTGCAAACGCAGAAGCAACGCTCTGTCACCATTGGGGAGGCTCGGCGTGAAATCCAACGTCGCCATCGGCGACATCTGCTCGCTTGGCTTCATGGGCAGTTCCAATCCGGCGTTGAGCCTGACACATTGTATGAACTTCTCTCGGCCTGAGAGGGCCTGACTAAAAAGTGCAAACATAGAGGCTACCGTTGTGCTCACGAACAATCAACACGAGCGGAGGGTGCTCTCAGTCGAACAGGTGCCGACAGGCGTCCCCGCCATGCATGACAACAGAGATTGAAAGGAGATGTCTCCCATGATAACCAACGTGACTCGCTTCCCACGACACCTCCTCGTAGGTCTTGGCGGCATGCTCATCGCCGTCACCCTTGCCGGAGGCCTCGCCCTCCTGACACTCCCACGGTTTTCTCTGCGGGCCTTTGCCGCCTCGCTTCACTTGGCAGCGGGTAAGACTTGCGCACAGGCTCCAACCATGGAGCATTGCCATAACCAGGACCTGGAGCTGCAAGGTTGTGCGGCGGACGCGGTGACCCCTAGCCAGGCCAACATCGTCGAAAACGGCTTCACCATCGGCAGCGTAGAGCGGCGCTTCTCGTAGAAGTGCCATTCCTGGTGGGGGCGGGTGTTTGATACAAAAGTGCCTCCAGGAGTACTGGAGGCGATCAGTGGAAGACTCCCCTCGCTTAGGAAACACGATCTTGCCGCTCGGCGAATGCACTCGAGAGGTGAGAAGCCTGAGCCGCAAAACGGTAGGCATTGGTTTGCGCTCTGGCCGCCTGGACATCGGCTTGGGTCTCTTGGCTCGGCTGCCAGCGTTGATCAGATATGCTCTTCATCTGGGTGGAATAGGCACTCCAGACCTGATTGACCAGATCTGTTCGACCGATAGCTCCCAGCAGCACCACGCAGCGACGCAGCGCTCGCTCGCTCATCCCGATGCGCTCACCGACCTCACCGTGCGCGCCAAAGGTCGCTTTGGCGTCGAACCTGGAGTTACAAGCGTACATGGCGTAGCTTTGATACCTTTGAGCCGCCCGACCAAAGGACTCCTGCTGTGTGCGCTGCTTTGCTTCTTCCATCTCCGCATCACCAGCAGCGATACAGCGCTGGCCCATGCGCCATTCATATTCCGCGGCATACCACAACGCTTCGAGATAGTAATCGCGGTAGTGCGTGTAGGGCTTGCGCGCCCAGGAACTACGACCTTGCCAGGGACGAAATTCGCTCGGATACTTCTTGATGAGCGACTCCAGGAAATCGCCCGGATAACTGGCGATCAGCCGCTCACAGGCTTCCTTCACATATTCTGGGATCTCATCACCCAGCTTGCCATCTTTGCGAGCAAGAGCGATCGCTTTATAGCTGGCCTCGATGGCTTCAAGATCCTCGACACGACAGCTCTCGGACAGACCCCAGAAACCGGAATCACTCATGAAGGGATCCAGCCCAGGGTCAATCACCTGTCTGCCCGCCGGCTTATTGACGTGCTCAACCACCACTTCTCTGATCTTTTTGCGCAGTAATTTCTTATGCGATTCAAAGCGCTCTGAAAGTTTGTCTTCCGTGGCCTCTTCATCTGCAAGCCCCCACCCAAAGACATGTTCTAAGATTTTATCCCGATCAATCAGTTCGCCTCGTCGCCAGGCAATATAGGCCAGGAGCTGGACCCTTTTGGCGTTGAGGGATAGTGGCACAACGACGTGTCCACCTCCGGGCACATTGATGACCATACTGACATCCTTCAACAAGCGCAGCGAAAGCAGTCGATCAGAGGGGGCAAGGTGCTCACTTCCCCATGCTCCCGGCAGTGCTATACCTGCTAGCTGAAAGGGAGGCGCTGCGGGGAGGGCACCTTCAACGGTGCTGCTTTCTCCGCTCTGGTCAGCAAGGAGTGCGTGTTGCCCGCCTGTGGAAGATGTAGCTGAGCTAGGTGACTCATCTGCCTGTCGTTGCAACGCCTCTGGCAATGACAGCGTCGGAGGCAGAGGAGTTTCAGGATTATAATGCTGGGACACTGCGACTGGCTGCGCGAGTGCGTGGCTTGAAAATGATCCCTCTCGTGTCTGTGGTTTTTGCGAGAGCTTCGCGGGAGATGTGGCGCGAGGGATCCTTTGCTCTGTCAAGGCCTCTTGCAGCACGTGTTCACGGCTCACGTTCTCATCTGTCACCCCGTCATCTTGAGATGGCTTCAGGAGGAAATACATCCAGACCATCACCCCCACGATGCCCATGATCAGCAGAGGAGATGCAACCTTGATCACGAGGTCGATGATAATCCTGCGATTGGTGGGTATCTGCCACAGGCCTGGAAATTGCCCGACATTGCTCCAGAACTCTCCCCAGTTGGGGACCGTCCAGATGGCGAACGCAAGCACTCCTGCCACTGCTATGAGCGCGGCAGGTTTCCACCACCAAGGCAGAGATGCTGCACAAGAAGGGGGATCAATGCGAGGCATTGCTCTTTCCTTTCTGAAAGGCCGGATGAGAACGCATACACTGACTCTTCGTACGAGGGTCCATGCAGACAACAGCAAGCACGTTTTCTGTTCATGCCAACCCGTTGCGCTCTGCTTTCCTCTCGCCCGAGATAGAGTTGCCTCCTGTATACCCTTGGCACTCTGGCTCTACGAAGCTTCAGTGGTGAGACACGTTGATGCGTCAAGCGATTCTCAACGACAAACGACGCTCAGCGTCAGTATACAACGAAATCGCGAAAAGCGGTATGAGGAGCGAATGCATGCTCAAAGTGATTGTAGCATCACGCCTTGATTTCTCATCAGGAAGCGAACCGGGAAGAGCAGAACGCCTTAGGAACACGACCGGGAAGCAAACCTGAAAAGCACTCGGCGAAGAGATTTGAAGAGGCTCGAGGCTACTCTCGACAGAGTGGGAAAGTGAGAGAGGGAAGACAGTTTCTCATGAGTGACCATGCTCAAAGCTGTCCTCTCACGTCCATGTGTCTTCAAACCTGAAAAGCAGTGTGATGTTTTTCCTTAAACGGCTGGTCCATCGCTACTGGATGAAGAGGTTTTATGTGGTCTGGTGGTCAGTGATCACTTCACATTGCTCCTTCTACCTCCTTCCTTTCGAAGAGTCATGACGCGCGGGAGATGTACCGCGGAACGACCAGCAGACTGAAAAATCATGTCGAAGCAGTACACCACTTTTTGAGACGATGCCTCACTTTCTTGCGACTCCCTCCCAGTCTCTTCATCTCTTGCCACTTTTTCAGGGTGCTTCCCCCTTTGAACCTCCTGAGACCCGTCTGGCTCCTGGTCGCGCACCGTCTTGACCTGCTACAGTGGAAGCGTGTGAGGGCGCCAGAGCACACCTCTGAGAAGATCTACCCTCCCCCTGGTGGTTCACCTCAGAAGCCAGGTCGAGAGGATAGCGGTAAGGGAAGGAGGGATCAAAGCACGCAGCAGCCAGCATAACCTGAAGCGAATACGACCTGCATTGAAGCTTGCAAAGAGACGTTTCCGAGCCGGTTTTCCGGCTGCGATGCACAGGTTATCCTGCTGCTGCCCTCATCCGTTCCTCTATTCCTAAGGAGAGTCACAAGATGACCGTCCCACAACTCAGTCCAGCCAAACGCAAGCGCCTGCTCACCACCTTCGGCTCGTGTCCGGCTGGCTACACCCACGACGACCTGGAGCGACTGCTCGACCTGCTCTATGGGCTGTTCAGCCACATCTATTCGACGGCTGAACTGCGCCAGTTGATCGTCAGCGATCCCTTTGATCACTCTGAGCATCCGCGCCAGCTCAAACTCGTCGACCTGGCGGACTGGCTCGAAGCGCTTGTCTCCTGAGCACGTCGATGCCGCCCGGCAGAAGCGCACATCGCCAGTCTCCCCACCCTCTGACAGTAGGCCAGGAGCAGTACCTCTTTGCTCCTGGCTCTTCCAGTTGAGCGTTACCCTTTGTTGTTCCTGGCCTGAAAGCCTCTTCGCCTGGCTTCTGTTGGCCCGGGCATATGCCTTGGCAGGTGATCTCCCGGGCTGTACTTGCGCTTCTGCGCCTGGATTGTCTCGTCGTTCATGTGCATGTAGTTCTTCACAGTGCTCATATCCTCGTGACCCAGCAGTTCCTGCAAGCTGAACGGATCATTGCCCAGCACCAGGTAGCGGATCGCGAACGTATGCCGGAAGATGTGCGGACTGATGCGCTTGTCCGTGATCCCGGCCCGCTTGCGAATGCGCGCAAACAGCAACGTCACGCCATTGATGGTCAGCGGCATGCGGGTCTCGGAGAGAAACAGGTGATCCTCTCCGGCACTGCCCCATTCCGTCAGCTCCTCTTCACCCGGACGGTGACGCTCCAGATAGTAGAGCAGATGGCGTAAGCAGTTTTGCCCAAGGGCAATGCGCCGCTCTTTGGAACCTTTGCCCTTGACGACGATCAGGCCATGCTTGCGGTCAAAATCGCCCGTGCGCAGCCCGAGCAACTCGGATAAGCGGATGCCGGTGTCATAGAGGACCCAGAGGATGGCCCGGTTACGCGCGGCGGCGCGGTCTGCCAGAGGCCCAACTTCTCCCGGAGGGGTACAGGCGACAAGCAGCCGCTCAAACTCCTCTGGCTCAATGGTCCGAATGAGGGGCTTGCCGACCTTGGGAAACGCCACCCGCTCAAAGGGATTGCGCTCAATCGTCTCGCGACCGACCAGCCAGTGGAAAAAGGCGCGCGCTGAACGCGCATAGGTCTGGATGGTCCGCTCGCTGCGCACCTTGCCCCGACTGGTCGGCGTTTTGCGCATGCAAGCAAACCAGGCATTGATATCCGGGGCATCCACTTCCCCGACCAGCGTAATCCCGCGCTCCTCTTCCAGGAAACTGCGTAGCAGTCCGAGAGCGGTCTGGTGCCACTGTAAGGTCTTCCGGCTCGAATTGCCTCCTTCATGGTCGAGCAGGTAGTCTGCCACAGCTCGTTCCAGGGTGGTACCGGCGCGTCGCCTGGCCAGCAACGACTCCTGTCTGTGCTTCCCCTTCACTCCTTGCGCTTGCCTGGCCGTTGCCGCTTCTTCGGCTGCGCGCCGGCGTTCGGCCAGCGTATCCAACTTGGCGCGCTGGGCTGCAGCGCGTGCTTCTGTGACATGGGCCGAGGGTCGATTTCCTTGTGTTGATGGCATAATGGGTTCTCTCCTCCTTGCTCTGAGAGAACAACCGCGCGGTGCCATGGGGCGAGGCAGTATGTCGCATACATGAAAAGGCAGTATGTTGCAAGGGTTGTGAGGCAGTATGTCCCTGCACGCTGTTTCGCACAAGAGAAAACCGCCTCCTTGCTTTTGCTCTCGCCGTTTGGTTGTTCTCCAACGGCTCTAGAAGCGCTTGCAAAGAGACGGTGTAGTGAAAAGAGCGGGAGACGGGACTCGAACCCGCGACAGCCTGCTTGGAAGGCAGGAACTCTACCAACTGAGTTACTCCCGCGTGATTTGTACACATTTTGTAGTGGCGTTTGGCCGGTAGTCCGATCGGGGTGCGCGGACTCGAACCGCGGACCTCCTGCTCCCAAAGCAGGCGCGCTACCAACTGCGCCACACCCCGTAGCTTCTTTCTCTACGAGAACCCGTGTGCACTATAGCACGCCCTTGGTGACCTGTCAAGTATCCTGGCGCGGCCGGGTGTATGAAAAAGTTGTAGGTAGTCAAGCCACAAGAAGAGAGTGCTGCTCACAGAACGCATCGTAAGAGTCATTCAGTACAGCGGTGCGTACGGCCAGAACAGCATTGAGCCCCTCAGGTGTCCAGCGCATACCCGTCCGTTTGGCTCGCGTACTGACCACCGTTTTACAGGCAGCTTCGGCGATGCCACTGCCGACATGCATCCCTTGGGCGCGAAAGGCCGGATAGCGCATCCGCGCGGCATTGCTGATGAAGTAGTCCCGTTCGATTTCCGGCACGCTGCGCGAGGTTCCCGGCTCTGGTGGAACCGGTGGTAAGACCACGATCTCCTCGACGAGATCTTCGATCTTGCCCTCCACCAGCAAGCTGCAGGCGTGCTCAGCCCAAGCGCTTGCCTCCGGCGTGTTTGGTCCAAAGACCCCTCGGGCTACCTTCCAGACATGTTCGCGTGCATGCCAGATGTCAACGATTTGCACGGCCCCGGGAAAGTGTTCAGCCACCAACCGCCAGATCCAGGCGGCACCATCCCCCAAGACCACGAGCTGGTGCACCCGTTGCAGCCCATACTTGACTGCCAGGGCATAGAGTAACTTGCCAAAGTCTTCCGCTTTCCCGCGACGAGCCACATAGTGCTTTGGCCCTGCTTGATCCACAAACACGCCTGGCGCCAGTCCCGAGCGTTCTGGCCCACGTGTGGCCTCAAAGACCGCGCCGACTTTGACTTCCCGATACACATCCCCCGTGCGCTTGCGTTCCTGCTCTTCCATGGGCACACTGCCTCGCCGCAGCCGTGCCAGCACTCCATCCAATTCGATATACAGCCGATCAATGCGGTCTAGCTGGCTCGTCGAGCCAGCTAGACCGGTTGTTCGTGCTTGGATGGCTTGTTCCCACAGCGCACGGACCTGCTCATCTTCCTGCTGCTGCAGGGCTTCGCCCAGCGGCTGCAGCAAGTTGAGAGCTTGACGGGCTGACATCTGTAAGGGGAGCAGCCGACTGAAGGTTTCAGCAGCTTCTTCCAGCGTCAAGGACGCGCACAGATGGCTCACCGCTTGCTGGACTCCCGCACTTGTCCGTTGCCCTTGCAGTCCCCAGCGCACGTCCGCAGGCGCTTCTCCATGGATGTCTGCTTGCTGTGTGCTGGCCTCTGCCTCTCCTCCTCCCCTCTCTCGACTCTCTGCTCGGTCTTCTGCCACCACACAGCAGTAGTAGGCCCGCCTGAAGGTAACCTTGCCCACCAGGGTCAACACCTGTTTGGGTCGGTACCCCTCCAACTGCTGGGGATGCCCACAGCTTCCCATCCGTTGGCTGGGTGCTCGCTCCTCTGGTGCTGGCTCGCTCAGGATGCTCTCCATCCACCCGCGCCCAACGGCAAAGATCGTTTCCAGCACCTGCTGCTCCAGTCCCTTCAGATCTCCTTCCTCCAGGGTCTGGAGGCTTTCTAGCAACTTGCGCACTCCGGCTTCTGCTTGCTGGATGAGGACTGTTTTCACTCCTTGGCTCGTTTCCATGTTCAGGGGTCTCCTCTCTGCTGTTCACCTTACTGGGTTTTGCAGATGAGGATACTCCTGTTCTGTTCGTTCGCCTACAACTTTTTCATACACCCGGCGCGGCCTCATGGGAATCAAGCAAGGAGCTCATTTGCGACCATTTTGACGACGATAGCGCATTTTGAGCAGAAACAGATTCCAGCGCGTGGCGAGCATACTCAGCGGATTGCGCCTGAGTGGAGTCACATTGCCAATAGGAGTCGCGCGTGTGGAATAACGAGACTGACGCGAACGAAAGACGTACGGTGAGAAAACAAGCAGGATCAAACATACAATGCCTATCACAGAAAATATTCCGGTAAGCAGCGATGGCTCACCCATGGTATAGGCAACGCCACCAGAAATAAGGGCCGCTACGACCGCGACCAGGATCAGCCATTCCGGTGCTCCGAGTCTCAAAGAGAAGCCCCGCCGGCGCGGTCTCGCCCGGTATTCTGGTTTGCGACGCAAACGCTCGCCAAATTTTTGCCCACGGCCAGCCCTGGGCTCAGTTGTCTCCATGTTGCGGAGAATCTCTTCGATCTCACGTTCGTATCTGTTTGGCATGGATGCATTGCTTCCTTGAACTCGCCAAAACACTCTTGCTTGTAATGATACCAATTTTTAAGCTGAGAGACAAGTATTTTGACTCTCAATTTTATCTCGCCGCTTGAAGGAGTCCCCTGACTTTCTCCAGCAGCTCGAATGGATGAAATGGTTTGGTTACATGCTCGGCCGCCCCTAAATCCACACTGATACGCTCATAGATGTCTTCAACATGAGCTGTCATAATTATAATCGGTATACGCCGTGTGAGAGGATCACTGCGTAAAGCGTTACAAATCTGGTAGCCATCCTCACCTGGCATCATGACGTCTAAAATAATTAATTCAGGTATGAACTGCTCCAGTAAATGGTGTAGCTGCTGACCATTGCCGGCAGTCGTCACCTCAAAGCCATGACGGGAGAGCACAAATGTGATGATGTTGCGTATTTCTTTGTCGTCGTCTACAACGATGACGTGTTCTGCCATTATCCCCCCTGCTATAGCTGATGAATTCGACCAGTCTCACGGCTTACAAAGGCTGGCGCACCTATTATACAGCTTTTTCCAAAAACTAGCATCTCCCCGCGCTAAAAAGCACATTTGACAATTGACTCTCATATACGCCTCTGCTATGATAAGCAGGAGAACCTTCTTTTCTATACATCTGGTCACGTGCAAGGGGACTTCTTGTCCCTACAAGAGGCTGCACAGACTCGCGTTCCATTTATGTGGGGTTGGAAAAAGACTATGAACGGGTCCACGTCCTGGCAAAATATCTTACAGCAGATTATCAAAACTCCCGGCGAACAAGAACGCCTGGCAGAGGCCATCGGCATTTCACAAATGACGATTTCACGCTGGGCCAAAGGCACCTCCAATCCACAACGCACTCACCTTAGCCGTCTGATCCAGGCCATCCAGTCCCAAAACCGCGAGGAACTGATCGCGGCCCTCGAATTCACCTACCCTGACATTAAATCCTGGCTAAAAGATGAGGTCTCCGAGCTCATTCCCTCTGAATTCTTTGCGCAAATCCTCTCCGTTCGCACAACAACCGCAGACACAGTACGCTTCTGGCGCCTCAGCGACCTGCTATTAAAGCAGGCGCTCATGCAACTGGACCCTCATCAATACGGCATGTCCATCACCCTGGCCCAGTGCATGCCACCATCTCCCCACCGTAACAATAAAATCGTCGCGCTGCGCGAGCGCAGCGGTAAAGGCACATATCCCTGGTCGGCGGACCTCGAACATCTCGCGATTTTTCTCGGCATGGAATCACTGGGAGGCTACGCCGCTGAGACATGCCACATCGTCAGCGTCGACGACCTGGGCCGGGACAAGCTCCTTCCCGCTTACCAGACCGAGCACGAGGTAAGCGCGGCCGCCCACCCCATCATGCTGGGAGGGCATATCGCGGGCAGCCTTACAGCCTCCAGCACACAACCCGGCTATTTTACCCAGGCACGCCAGGCGCTGCTTATGGCGTTCAGCAACCTCGCATCCCTCGCCTTCGAGAAGGATGACTTCTACCCCCCCGAAATGATAGAGTTACGCGTCATGCCCAAACCTGAGTACCAACGTCCCATCCTCGCGAAATTTCGTTACAACGTTTCCAAAACACTTACCAGCACCGTGCACCAGCGCCTGCCGATGAGCAACCTCGAAGCCGAGCAACTGGTATGGCGCGATATTGAGGAAGCACTGCTCCATTTACCCGACCAGGCCTACGAACACTGAGACGCGTAAGCACCCACACTCTTTCATTCGATACCATGCTTACGCATCAAATAACGCAGCTGGTCCACCTTTGCCAGCCCCAGTAACTCGGCAGCGCGCACGCGATTGTGCCTGGTCGTCTCCAGGGCCCAGCGCACGAAATGTTGCTCCAGGCGTCCTTCGACGTCCTCCAACGATAGCGGGCCAATAGGATGCAGGCTGAGCCACTGCTCCCATGGATCCAGCACACCGTGGCCATTATCATTGACATGGCCCACTATCTCATATGGGAGATGCGCCGGCAATAGCTCATCGCTGTTTCCCAGAATCATCGCCCGCTCAATTACATTCTTTAATTCACGTATATTGCCCGGCCAGCTATATGCCTGCAGGTACCGCTGCGCCTCGGGCGAGATGCTGCGCACGTTACGACCCATAGATTTATTGAAATCATCAATGAAGCGCGATGCAAAAAGTACAATATCGGCGGGGCGCTCGCGCAGCGGCGGCAGGTGAATGAGCAGGACCGCCAGGCGGAAGTAGAGATCAGAGCGAAATGAGCCCTCGCGCATTGCCTGCTCAAGATTACGGTTGGTGGCCGCCAGGACGCGCACATTGATTTTAACCTCCTTACTGCCGCCAAGGCGAAAAAACGAGCGCGTCTCCAGCACACGCAGGAGCTTGGCCTGCATATCGAGCGGCATCTCCCCGATTTCGTCAAGGAAGAGGGTACCACCCTCGGCCAGCTCTAGCAGGCCCCGTTTCTGCTTTTTGGCGTCAGTAAAAGCATGCTGCTCGTAGCCGAATAGCTCGCTCTCCAGCAGATTACTGGCGATAGCCGCGCAGTTAAGGGGATGGAACGGGCCCGCCGCCCGCGAGCTCTGGTCATGTATAGCGCGCGCCACCACCTCTTTCCCCGTGCCACTCTCGCCTGTGATCAATACAGCCGCTGAAGTATCCGCGCGCGCCACCCGCGCCACCATATCAAATACCTCGCGCATGCGTTCGCTGTAGCCGACCAGGTAGGAAAAGTGATAGTTCTCGCTGCGCTCGCGCCGCAATTGCCGCAACTCACGATACATGGCGCTCGTTTCAAGCGCCCGCTGCACAACCAGCAACAGCTCATCCAGGTCGAAACCCTTGAGGAGATAGTCGGAGGCGCCCAATTTCATAGCGGTCACCGCGGTCTGCACATCGCCAAACGCCGTCAGCATGACAACTGGCAGCTCAGGATCCTGGGCGCGTATCTTGCGCAAAACTTCCAATCCACTCATTTTTGGCAGGCGCAGGTCGAGCAGGACCAGGTCAATATTGTTCTTCTGGAGCTCCTGCAGGCCGACTTCACCATCGGCAACGGTAGATACTTCGTAGTTATACTTCTTGAGGTAACGCGCGAACTGGTGCGGCAGATGTGGCTCATCATCAATAATCAGGATACTCAGACTCATAATGCAGCCCCCCCTCTTCTACATACCAACACATTATACCCACTATCTTAGAGACCCTCTGCCATATAGCCGTCGCTAGCCAAGCCCTTGCCTTATATCTCCGCGTCGACTATGGGCAACCGCACCACGAGCGTGGCGCCATAGCCAAGCTGGCTTTGCACAAACAGTTGACCACCGTGATCCTCAACCAGGCGGCGTGTTATCGGCAAGCCCAGTCCAATGCCATGAGCCTTGGTGGTAAAAAATGGTTGAAATATGCGCTCCAGTTGATCTGCCGCGATACCGCCGCCGGTATCACTTACCGACAGCTCAAGCCAGTTCTGCTGCTCAGCATATCCACCCGGCGGCTCATCCAACCCGAAACTGGTCCTTTGCTCATGTTTTACACTCCTACTCATAATCGTACTCGCGGCTACAACTCTACAAATGACCGTCAATACTCCACCATCGGGCATGGCCTGAAGCGCATTCATATACAGGTTGAACAGGATCTGCTCAATCTGGGCCAGGTCGACATTCACAGCCGGCACCGCATGATACACCGTGTGAACTTCTATAGCGTGATCAGCACACTGCTGCTGCAGCATGTGTAGCACATGGTCGCTTAGCTCTACCAGATTACATGGCACACGATGCAACTGTCGCGGCCGGGCGAATAGCAATAAATCGCGTACAATCGTGTCCAGCCGCTCAACCTCTTTCAAAGCCACTGAGACCGATTCTTGCGCGTCTTCGGGAACCTGCTCGTGTTCGCGTAAATCATCCTTGAGCATCTGCAGCGAAGTTTTAATAGAAGCAAGGGGATTGCGGACCTCGTGGGCGACGCTCGCCGCCATTTCACCGAGGGATGCCAGGCGATCGAGGCGGCGTTTCTCCTCCTCCAGGCGGTGCATAGTGGTCACATCGGCAAACGTAATCAGCCAGCCAATCTGCATACGTCGATCATTGTAAAGCGGAGCAAGATGTACGTCCAGCACGAGCTCCTGGCCATGCTGATCCAGTGTGACAGGTCCCGCTGTTGCGGGGACTGATTGCTCGGGAAATGGTTCTCCTGCTGCATTCCCCCCCCGCCGTTCAATTGGCGAGAGAACAGCCTCGCTGGGGACTGTGGGCAGCGTGATGCGCAAAATCTTCTCCAGGGACTGACCCAAAGCTTCACGGGCGCGATAGCCCAGGATATCCTCAGCGGCGCGATTGTAGGTCGTAATGCGCTGCGCGAGATCGACTGTAATCAGCCCGCTGGGCACGCTCTCCAGAATCAGCTCTTTTAAACGCTGGTCATCCAGAACCTGGCGCAGGAGCTTGCGGGCCTCATTGCGAGCCTCGACAACCTCCACCACAAGGTGCATATTCTCCAGTACCGCGCTGGCCTGGCTGGCTAAAACCTGCAGCAGGATGACCTCCTCCCGGCGCAACTTGCTCGCGCGATGATAGGCGCCCACGATAATGGCCAGTACCCTGGGTCCACGGCCCTCAGCGCTTCCACCCGCGCGAGAGCGGGCGGGCTGTGAAGCCTCTGCGTCTCTCTCTCCCACGCGTTCTCCAGCCGCCGGCAGTAACAGCCCCTTGGACGCCATTCCTCTATAACCATTTCTCTGCAGGCTGTTTTCATCGATGAGGAGCGGAAGCGCAAAAAAGGTCTTGATATTTGCAGGAAGGTGATTGAGATACTCGAGTGTATGGGCATCGCCGGGCCGCTCAATGATGAGCGGCGCCATATGGAGCTCCCTACGCTGACTAAAACGGGCCAGCAGCAGCGACTGCAGCGCCGGAGTAACCCAGCTGGACACCTGCGCCGGCGCATGCGGCGTCAACAACTCACATAGATCGGCGGCTGTTATTTCCCTGACCCGCTGCATAACGATACTGTAGAGGCGCTCCGCTTCATAGATAGATTGATTCAATTGACTCGCGATGCTATTGAGAAGCGAAAGTTCATGAATACGCTGGTGATCGCGCTCCAGCAGGCGGTTATTCTCCAGCAGCAGGGCCACGACGGCCGCCACCGCCTCGAGCACCGGGAGCTCATCGCCGCTCCAGTAAGACGAGGTTGCAAACGCACCCGTATACCTTCTGGCGGCAGGCTCAGCCTGTTTACGAAAAGCGACAAGCACTCCGATCGCCCGCTGGCGGTAAATCAAAGGCACAGCCACAAGGGGCGGAGCCAGCCCATCGACAGGTTCGGTCGTCGCATGGCCCGTACGCCAGGCACGCGCCTCGGGCAGGTCACTGCTCAGTTCGATGGGATTGATATGGGCTACCGCCAGCAGAGACGACGACCAGCCGGGCACATCATCATACGAGCCCGCTACAAACTGGAGCGTAGTCCCAATATGCTGATAGAGTAATACGCAGCGGCACCTGAGCAAATGCGCCAGGCGGCGGGGCATATTATCGCGCAGGGCGCGATAATCGGTAACGGCGCTGAATTCGCTGAGAAGAGCGGTTAAAACCGCCGGGGCCTGCAGGCCACCTACCTGCTCCACTTCCATCGTCAATCTTACCCCACATTTCCACACGTAACCTTTACATTATTGTATCATACTGCTTTACTATACCAAATGCAGCGCCGTTTTGCACGTTAAGCCCCGTTTTGTGAATATATTGTCATGCATGATGAGGTTGTACTCGCGCCCGCTATACGCTACAATAGCAGCAGCAAGTAAGTAAAAATACCGTCGAAGGATAGGGTAAAACTCCTGTCAATGACCCGTCCCATTCAATGGGACGGGCTTGTGAGAAAGCACAAGCCTGCATTGACCAGACTCAGTATCGCAAGATACTCCGCTTTCAGTGTCATGATACCTACGGGTGCGTGCTAGCCTGTAGCTCTATCGCGTGCGATCATGCGTATTGAGGAAAGGTACAACGGTTTCATGCCGAACAAGCCTGAAAGCATTGTCGAAGCACACATTACCTCCGAAAGGAGAGGCTCTGTATGAGCAATGTCTTTGTCCTAGATACCTATAAAAAACCATTGGACCCTGTCCATCCTGGCTATGCCAGAAAGCTGCTCACGCAGGGCAAAGCAGCCGTCTACAGGCGCTACCCCTTTACGATCATTCTCAAGCAAGAAGTGCCAGAGTCTGTGACACAGCCCTTGAGACTCAAGATTGATCCTGGTTCCAAGACGACGGGACTTGCCATTGTCAACGATGCCTCAGGGCAAGTGGTATGGGCGGCAGAACTCTCGCATCGCGGGCAAGCCATCAAGCAAGCCCTCGCTGATCGCCGCGCCGTTCGACGAGGGAGACGCCAACGGCACACGAGATATCGCCAGCCACGCTTCGACAATCGCCGCCGGAAAGCAGGATGGTTACCGCCCTCGCTTGAGAGTCGCATTGCCAATATCGCAACGTGGGTCCACCGCCTCCGTCGCTATTGCTCGCTTGGAGCGATCAGTCTAGAACTGGTGAAGTTCGATCTGCAAGCCATGAACAACCCTGAGATCGAGGGCGTGCAGTATCAACAAGGTGACCTCCAAGGCTACGAGGTTCGCGAATACTTGTTAGAGAAATGGAACAGGCAATGCGCCTATTGTGGGGCGAAAGATGTTCCCTTGCAGATAGAGCACATCCGGTGTCGTGCGCATGGCGGGACGAATAGCATGAGCAATCTGTGTCTCGCTTGTAAGCCCTGCAACACGAAGAAAGGCACGCAGGATATACGGGGCTTCTTGGAGGGCAATCCCACTGACCTCAAGCGTCTTCTTGCTCAGGCCGAAGCGCCACTGCAAGATGCAAGTGCCGTGAATGCGACTCGGTGGGCGTTGTACGAACGGCTCAAAGCGACGGGCCTGTCTGTGGAGTGTGGAACTGGGGGACGCACGAAGTACAACCGTATCACGCAAGGACTTGGCAAAGCGCATTGGATAGATGCGGCGTGTGTGGGGGCAAGTACGCCTGCGCTCACCCATATCGATCAGGTTGTCCCATTACTCATCAAGGCAACGGGGCATGGATGCCGCCAGATGTGCGTGCCGAACAAATATGGTTTTCCCAAGCAGCATAAGGCTCGTCAAAAGTCCTACATGGGCTACCAGACAGGAGATATGGTCAAAGCTCTCATTCCTAGAGGCAAATACGCAGGGAGGCATGAGGGACGCATCGCCATCCGGTTTCGCCCTTCGTTTCGGCTCAACGGCTTGGACGTTCATCCCAAATATGTGAGCATGGTTCATCGGAGTGACGGGTATAGTTATACGAAGGGAGTGTCGCATTCCTCCCTCAGCCTGAAGGCGTGAGGGTCCCCTGCGACAAAGTTTATGGAACCGAGTACCAGGCGCGAAGTAGTGCCAGGAGATTCGCCCCAAAACCCGATGTCTCCTCACCACATGCATGTATATGCACCCAAGTGGGCAGTCGTTGCTGGCTCCCTGGCTATTGGCCTGCTCTATATGGCTCTTCCCCAGGAATACAGATTTGGCCCCAGCTGGCTTCTGTTAGTCCTGGAAGTGCTGATCTTCATCCCGCTGATTTATTCATGGGTCACCAAGCGTCCTCTTAGCGTAAGAACGATTCGCATGTTGGGCCTTGTGCTGCTCGGGCTGGTCACGATGGGCCTGGCGATCGGCGTGGCTTTCCTCGTCAGGGAGATCACTCTTCCATCCTTCAAGCGGGCCAGTACGCTGCTGCTCTCTGGTGGAGTGCTGTGGTGCACAAATATCCTGGTCTTCGCACTCTGGCACTGGGAGATCGATGGCGGGGGACCCCACAAACGCTTTCACTCAAACCACCAGGCCAGCGACCTCATGTTTCCCCAGCAAGTTGATGGCAATAAAACGGGCTGGGCGCCCGATTTCATCGACTACCTCTTCGTTGCCTTTACGGGCGCTACCGCCCTTAGCCCGGCCGACACCTACCCCCTGACCCACAAAGCGAAGATCCTGATGATGATCGAGGCAATGCTCTCGGCCATCATTATCGTTGTCCTGATAGGTCGCGCCGTCAATATTTTAGGGAGCTAGGCGGTAGGTTACCTCCTGCCCCTCGTTATCGCCGGCCCGCCTGATCACGCTTTGCTCAGGCGTCGTGGTCGCCACCTCTCGCCCGGCCTTGAAGACATGCAGGCGCGCGGGCAGGAGGCGAAGAGCCTCAAAGGCCGAGGGAGCGTCCACGACCAGAAAGTCGGCGCTCTTGCCTTGCGCGATACCATAGCTGTCCGCGATACGCAGCGCCTGCGCGGCATTGGTCGTTATCAGATCCAGCACGTCCATGATCTCTTCGTAGCCGCTCATTTGCGTGAGGAAGAGAGCCAGTTGCGCGGCCGCCAGCATATCTCCCCTGCCCAGCGGGAACCACGGATCCATGATGGAGTCGTGTCCCAGCGCAACATTCACCCCGGCCGCCAGCAATTCCTTGACGCGGGTAATACCCCTGCGCCTGGGATAGGTATCAAAGCGACCCTGTAAAACAACGTTATCAAAAGGGTTGGCGATCACGCTCACCCGGGCGCGCGCAAGCAAGCCTATAAGCTTGAAGGCATAGGCGTTATCATAGGAGTGCATAGCTGTACAATGGCTTGCCGTCACACGTCCCTGCCAGCCCTGCTGCAGCGTGTCGGCAGCCATGACCTCGGTAAAACGCGATTGAGGATCGTCCGTTTCATCGCAATGACAGTCAATATCACGGTCAAACTCCCTGGCCAGGTCAAAAACATAATGCACATCTTCAACGCCCATATCACGCGTCCACTCGTAGTGGGGAATGCCTCCCACCACGTCACAGCCAAGCTCCATGGCCCTGCGCATCAAATTCCGCCCGTCGGGGAAAGACATGATACCGTCCTGGGGAAAAGCCACCAGCTGCAAGTCGCAGATATCGCGTACCTCTTCGCGCACCTCGAGCAAAGCGCGCAGCGCCGTTAGCTGGGGATCACAGACATCGACATGGCTGCGGATGTGCAGCGTCCCCTGCGCTACCTCCCAGCGAATCTCCTCAAGTGCGCGCCGCTTCACATCCTCATGCGTCAGGCTCAGCTTGCGCTCACTCCAGACCTGGATGCCTTCGAGCAGCGTCCCCGAGGTATTGAAGCGCGGCTGGCCCACCGTCAGTACAGCGTCGAGATGGACGTGCGCATCTATAAAAGGGGGCACGACCAGGCGGCCATCGACATCCAGCTCGCGGTCTGCATGCGAGTTGGACAGGTCGCCAATTTTCACAAAACGCCCCTCCTTCACCGCGATATCGACAATCTTTGTGTGACGATGAAGCTGCGCCTGACGAATGATAAGGTCGTACTGCATATCACATCCTTTGCTTATGAATGGAATGTCACATCAATTTCCCTTGCGAAAAGTGAGGGGCAGACGTACATGTGTCTGCCCCTCTGATGATACGCAAATGAGCTGGCAGGAACTATCTGCCGTTGCGGTTCAATTCAATACGCCGTAAGATCAGGTAGGCAATACCAGCAAAGATGACGCCCAGCTCGAAACCCACGTCCATACCGTAAGGAGGATTGACTAGTTTGGCGATAGGCCCGACGTAGTACACCTGCGCGGCACCAAGCAAAACACCTACTAGACCGAACGCCATAGATACAATGGCAGCCCAACCAATAGGAAGTCGGCTGGGAGTATTCCAATCATCGACATTGTATTGTCCATGACGGAATACAAAGTGTTCCAGAACGAGAATAATCGACCACGGGCCTAGCCAGTACGCAATGATCAGCAAGAAGTCAGTCAGTGTGTGCGCGAAGTTTGCTGAGGCAGGAAGCGCGATCGCAACGTAAAGCACTGCACCGATGAGCGTCCAGACATATCGCTTGACGCGCTGGAAGGGACGGCCAAACACCTGTACGGACAGACCAAGGCTATAGTCGTTCGGGATATTGTTTGCAACGACACTCAGAGCCAGCAACGCCAGAATTAGCGTTCCGAAACCTCCCAATGGTTTGACAACCGCGGCAAGTAGATCACCGACAAGCCCATTCGCAAATGTAGCCGCCCAAGGGGAATAAGTGGTAAAAGCCATACCGAGCGTTTCTAGCAGTACACATGGTATGAAGACGCCCAGGAAGGTAAGCCAGAAGACGCGACTCGCGGGAGTTTCCTGAGGCTGATTGACATTGTAGTCAGCAGCATAGGAACTCCAACCTGTAGCGAAACCATAAACGGCGCCACCAAAGGATAGCAAGCCAGCAATTTCGGCAGCAGCAGTTGTATTAGATGGAGTTATAATGTGAAAATGTGGGGCGGCTACAAAGAACAAGATAGCAAATATGACAGCCATGAGGATCCAGGCCCAGCGTTCGTAGCGATGCACGTACCTGTAGCCATAAATACTGACCAAAGTAGTGAGTATTGCTAAGATGAGTATACCAGCCCAACTTGGAACTACTCCACCGCTTAGTGCCGCGACCAATTGACCACCAATAATGACGTTAACAACAGACCAGCCAATGCACGCAGCAACATTGAAAATTGCCATGATGATACCACCCACCCAGCCAAAGGAGAAGCGTGAGATAGTCATCTGGCGTAGACCCAACTTCGGGCCAAGTGTGGAGAAAAAGGCAACAGGTAGAACACCCAATACATTGAAAATGATGATAACAGCCACACTGTCCCAAAAACCAAGACCAAAGATCGGAACAGCTAGAGCACCAAGGCCGATTGTAGAGATCACGAGATTGGCGGAAAGCCACATAGTGAAATTGTCAAAAATACGCACGTGGGCGCGCGATGATGGAGAAACACGTTCAATGCCGTGCGTCTCAAGCCCTTTTTCCTCTGGGATAGTTACGACATCAGTTGCCATTGCTTCGTCCTCCTGGAGAAAAACTAATGAATATTCCGTTAGCAAAAATAGGACTTTCCTCGTGATAGGATCTGCCTGGAAATGAGGAGCCTCCATCTCCAAAGAGAAAATTGATGGACTTCGCAGTGTTCCTATTCGACACTCCCCAAGCTCCACGTAGGGAACTTAAGATAGACGCTGTAACAACAGTCGACAGCGCCTGGCACCACCTACGGATATGAATTTCACTCTAAGTAAGTATAACAGAAACACGGCAAAGTAGCCAACTATGGATGGGTCTCTGGGTCTCCTATTACCATTATAGTTTTCTGCGCGTTCCCAGAACTCGCCATCTCCCCGCTTTCCCCGGTCTGAAAAAACAAAGTCAGCCGTGAAGCACAAAAGTCTCTACAGATACGAATGCTCATAATTATCGCCGCAGCCAGTAAAATATTGTATCGATTTCAGCAATGACGCTATGAATTAGTAATGTGAAAGGTCAACTATTAGACGTACCACCAAAAAGTATGTACAATAACAAATATATACATAATGTACATATTTGTGTGGTATGTTCAGGCATTCTCAGGTATATATAACCACCCAGGTGGAACGTACTGGCCATCCAGCGTAGCATTTCCGTTTTTTCAGGAGGTGGGCATGTCTCACGCACATCCTCAGACACCCAGGGATGTTCCAGCGGGTATCGTCGCGGACAATCAGACGAGTGCGGCAAGTGTTGAGCAGATGCGCGGGGAGATGAATGAGCTACGTGCCGTGCTTGCACAGAGCCGGGAGGAAAATGCCCTGCTCAACGAGGTCATCTCGACAATTTGCTCAACCTTAAAGCTCGATGAGGTCCTACACCACCTGGTGGATACGATTGCACGGGCAATTTCATGCCATGCCGCCTTCATATATCTCTACAATAAAGAGAAAGACCGCCTGATTCTCGCCAGCACCAGCGAACAATACCAGGACCAGGTGGGGAAAATCGAACTGGCCCCGGGCGAAGGGATCACAGGCTGGGTGGCTCTGACACTCAAACCGGTCATCCTCAAAGATGAAGCCCTGGAGGATCCGCGCTTCCCTATTTTCCAGACCTGGAAGAGGAAAAATTTCAATCGACCATGACGGTGCCCATCAGCGGTAAAGATCGCAACCTCATCGGCGTGATCACAATGCACGCCGTAGCCCCGTACGAATTTACTGAACAACACCAGACCTTTGTTAGTAATACCGCAGCCCTGGTTGCCTCGGCGATTGAGAACGCTCAGCTTTACGAGAATACCCAGCGCAAGCTCAGCATCCTGACCTCCCTGTCCGTCTTGAGCCAGACAATCAGTTCTGGCCTCTACCTGGATGACATGCTGCGCTCTCTGGCCACATTAAGCGTGCAAATTATGGAGGTGGACCTGTGCGTGATCATGCTCCTGGATCAAACACGCAGCAGGCTTACCGTGCGAGCCTCCTCTCCTAACCTCAATGACCGCGCGCTCAACTTCCACCCCATCGATGTGGATCGGCATGCCTGGGACAGGCTGCGCGAACTGAACGAAGACTACTTGCGCATGGAGAACCCGCGCAAACCGGCGCAAGAAGCAAACAGGCAGACACTTGAGCGACTGAATCCCCTCAAGGACTCCCAGTACAGGGCCCTGCTCTCCGTTCCCCTGGTGGCCGGCACAGAACACCTCGGGCTGATCAACTGCTACTCCAACCAGACGCGGCGCCCCACGCCCGATGATTTTACACTCCTGAGCACCATCGCCAATCAGATAGCGATAGCCATCAAGAATAGCCACCTGGTTGACATGCTGGCCCAGAAAAACCTGGTCAAGGGCTTTTTTGATGACCTCCTGCACGGCGCCTATGACTCCGAAGACTCCCTGCGCCAGCGGGCGAACTTCCTGGGATGTGACCTGGCCAAACCGCACCTCGTCGCACTGATTGAAATAGCACAGCTGGATGAAGATAAAGGCAGCGACGAGAAAGATGAGCGCCTGGCGGACTTGCTTCCCTCCCTCCTACAGAGCGAGGAGAATCGCCTGGCCATGCACAAGCGCATCAACGTGATGATGCGCAGGCGCATCCAGGATAGTTACCCGGGCTCGGTCGCCTACGAGCATGAGAATTTGCTGACGTGCATCTTCTGCCTGAGCAAAGACCCCACCGCCTCACGCCTCAAAACATGGCTGCGCGATCTCTCGCGCCAGATGCATAGCGAACAGAAGGTGCGCCTGTCCATTGGCATTGGCAATCCCTGCCACGCCATCAGCGATTACCGCCGCGGCTACGCAGAGGCCAGTGAAGCCTTGCAGATGGGGCAGAATATGCAGCGCGAAGGGGGAGTCACACATTTTAACGACCTGGGCGTCTACCGCTATCTGTATAAGATAGCGCGCATGGATGACCTGCGCGATATGTACCAGGACCAGGTAGCCCGCATCGCTAGCTATGACCAGCGCAAGGGGACTGACCTGCTGGACACCCTGGAAACATACCTTGAATGCGCGGGGAACCTGAGCAAAACTTCCAACCGCCTCTTTGTTCATCGCAACACACTCATCCAGCGTCTGGAGCGCCTGCAATCGCTGTGCGAGATCGACCTGCAGGAGCGCAGCAACTGGCTGACCTTCCAGGTGGCGATCAAGGTCTATAAGTTGCGCACGCCCAACTGAGCAGGCACCGCATACGTCTTCTTATGAAAATATGCCCGCCAGGTCGGCGACGCCCGGCAGGCATTGCTGATCTGGACTCTCCCCACAGACCCTCCCCGTCCCATGGCCACCGGCCTGCGGCCATCCACCTGCCCAAACTGGCTATCTGCTTTCAAATTTCCACGCATTTTGTTACAATAGGGCGAATTCGAATATATCTATTGATAGAGAATTGATCTATTATGCAATCAAAAGCCGTCTATTGTGAGGTTTTGCGCGTGTAGAGGCATAAATTCGGCGCAAAATCCACACACCAGGTACGCTATGGAAGGAACTGCGAATGTTGTCCGAATGTTATCCGGCCCTCTATCGTGATCGTCTGGGGGAAGTGCTGACCACCATCACCAATGATGGGGAAAAGCTGCGCATGTGCCTGCGCAACGTCGAATTCACGGGAACGGCGCTCGATGACTGGGAGCCAGAGCTTGACGCTGATGCGCCGGAGCTAAAATTGTTCACCTTCGACTGTGGAGAACTATGCGCGTATACACTTGAATTTAGCATGCCCATGCCCGTTATTTCACCGTCCGGGAGCATCCCGGGCTGCCTGCATGTCCAGCTCTCACTCGGCCTGCCACGAGGTTTTCGCGGACTTGACCGCGAAAACCTCCTCCTGAGCCTGCACGTCGCGGACCAGGTCTTCGACTCGCAAGGGACAAGCGCCCTGTTTGAGGATGAACTCGTTGATATTCAGCGCCAATTGCCAGCGGGCATGGCGATAGAAACCTGCCTGTTTTGCGCTTTTTCAAGCTACCATCCCTCCTGCAACGGCCTGTTCGGTCAGCTTGATTGTTTCAGAGACGCCAAATCGACCTTTCTGGCCGTAAAGAAGCAGGGCAATATCCTGACCCTCTACAACAAAAAGCGCCATCAACCGGTACAGGAGACATACCGCTGCCCAGAGTTTATGCGGCTTTAGACGTTTTGCCACACGCCGCCACATTGAGCTACCAGGCTGAAATCAGACCGCGGCCCACGCGCTAAGCGTGGCGCTCGCTCAATGTGGCGGCGTGCGAATGCTCGTGGTCATCACACTTCTCATTGGGGGTGGTCTCCAGGCAGCAGTAGAGGCTATTATTTTCGCAGCAGGCTGCCTCGGGATTGTTGCACTCAAACTGAATGGTAGCATGCCCGATATGATATTTGTCAGCAAGCATATTCGTGAGCGATTGCAGGATGGGAGTACTACCACTGGGAGGTAAGTCGTCAATCAATGTATGACACGAAAGGGCGTACATGCCACTGGCGATGCACCAGACATGCAGGTCATGGACGTCCTCCACACCCTCGACCCGCTTCATATCATGAACCAGGTCAGACAGCGAGATATCGCGCGGAACAGCCTCCAGGAGGATATCCGTGGTATCGCGCAGGATATGCCAGGCGCCCAGGGCGATCAACAGGGCGATACCAATCGAAAGCAGAGGGTCAACCAGCGTCCAGCCGGTCAGCAGAATGATGATGCCGGCGATTATTACCCCCACGGATGCGGTGACATCGCCGAGCACATGCAAGGCGGCGGCTCGCACGTTCAGGTTGTGACCTTCCCTCTGCAAGCCAAAGCCGATAAAAAGATTGACGACGATACCAACGGCGGCCGCTACAAACATAGGCAGGGCCTGCACAGGCTCGGGGTGCTGGATGCGCTGCACCGCCTCCCAGGTGATGAAGCCGGCGATAAGGATAAGTGTGATAGCATTGACCAGCGCCGCCAGGATGCCCACCCGGTGATAGCCGAACGTCTTACGAGCATTGGCGGGCCTCTCGGCCTGAACCGCGGCGAACCAGGCCAGACCCAGCGCAAAAATGTCAGTCACCACGTGGCCGGCATCAGAGAGCAAGGCCAGCGAATTCGCTATGAGGCCGCCTGTGACCTCAGTGAGCAGGATAACAATCGTTAAGAAGAAGGCGATCCGCAGCGTCCGCTTGGCCATACCATGGGTATGATCGTGATTATGACCGCTCTGCTGTGAACTCATGCCGACACCAGCGCCTCTCTTTGTCCAGGAGAAGAAAGGAGCGGCTCCTCTGTGTGGGTTAAGCCAAGCTCCAGCAGCAGGCGAATATGCTCATCCACCAGGCGGTAATACACAACCCGGCCCACCTTACGCATGGCCACAATCTGTTGATTGCGCAAAACACGCAATTGATGAGAGATGGTGGTATCGTCCCGGCCCAGACCAGAAGCCAGGTCGCACACGCACAACTCCCCTCCCTCGGCGCGCAATAACGCGCAGACGACCTGCAAACGCGTTGGATCACTCAAAACACCAAAGAGAGCGGCCAGACGCGTGGCCCTATCCGGGCTCAGCAGATTGTGCCGCAGCGTCTGCACCTGCTCTGCATGGATGAAACGCTCCTGGCACATATCGGTCTCGACAAGTTTAGCGGCGGGCGCCAGCAATTGAGCCTTGCGGCGATGAGATTCCATGCAAATTTCAACTTCCTTTTTTCTTACTTTCTTATGAATAGTTGCATATATGTGCAACTATTCTTCCTCTTACTATACCACAGATTGGTGGGAACGACAACCCGACTTGCAGACGTAACTCACAACATGCTAGACTAAGATGTGTATAATCCGTCTAAGTCTACAACATATGCTACATGGTGGCGACAGACGCGGCTGCGCCTTATCCTGCTCTATGTCATCATTGCTATCGTACTGCTGGCCATCGGTGTCACGGGACAGTTGCGCATACTCAGGGATTTAGGTAAGACCTTTGGCGGTTTTTTCTGGGCCGTGGATACCAATGGCCGGGTTATTATTGTTTCCACGCTGCCTCAAACAAGTTCCTTTGCATCCTATACAAGCTCCGTGGCCAACAGCGACCGTATCGTCGGTATAGCGGTGGTCACTGATGATACACCGGTGTTCAGCTGGCAACAGGCGCGAGCGCAAGACGTCGTTCCTTTGATGCAGGCATACCAGCACGCTCGACCTGGCGATGCCATCACCTATACCATTGAGCACGCCGACAATACGCGCGCGCAGATCCTGCTGCCCGCGCTGCAGTTCAGCTGGGACATATGGTGGCAGAGCTATGGGCTGGCGTTTATCGCAGGTGCGGTATGGCTGGTTACCGGCTTCATTCTGCTCCTCACAGCCCAGGATTGGAACGGCGCCGTCGAGAGCCTGACGCTTTTGCCTCCTGCGATACTCTTTTTAGCGTACAGCTACCTGGGGAATGTGCAGACGACCTACAGCGGGAACTTTATCGTCCAGCTACTCTGGGTGCCCTCGTTTGCTCTGCTGGGCGCGGCCTTTATCCACCTCAGCCTGACGTACCGGCCGGAAGCGATGAGCGGCCCGCGCATGATCATCGATGGTTTACCTTATCTGCCCCTGTTTGCCCTGCTGGCCTTTGAATGGGGCTCTTATCTTCTCACCGGAAATGTCAATGGTCGCGTCAACCTGACTCTATCTTTTGGCTATGCCGTCTTTGCAGGGACGCTGAGCTTTATCATCGGCGTGCTCTCGTTGCTGCGTATCGCTGGCCTGTTGCCGGGCGCGCGCATTCCTGCCTCTATCCGCCGCCGCCTGGGCGACCTTCTTACTTTATGGATCGGCAGCATTGGCCTGGGCTTCTGCCTGGGGATTCTCCCCATCATACTGCTGGGCCATCCCCTGTTACCGTTCCAGATTTTCCTGGTCATGGCCATCATTTACCCGGTCGTCCTCGGCTACGCCATCCGCTCGTTGCGCTTAGTCGACCGCCTTCAGGTCACGCTGCAGCAGCGCGAGGAGGCACTGTGCGAACAGCAGGAGACAGCGCAGGCACTCCAGGCAACAAATTACGAGTTGCAACAGGCGACCTCGCTCCTCTTACACGCGGACGCCCATTTACGTTCGGTGCTCTCCCAGCGCATTCACGACCAGCCCAAGCAGCAGGCCCAGCGCATCCGCGCGCTGCTAGGCCAGTGGCAGCAGAGGTTAAGGGTCGAGGCCGAACGTGACGCCACAGGCAGGGTAGCCGCCCAGCCGGTTATTGAGGCCCTGACCAAGCTACGTGGCATCAGTGAAGAGCTCGCCAGCGATTTGCGGGGCCTGCAAATACTTGTCGAAGATGCCTACCAGCGGCGCAGCCTGGGCCTGAAACTGCACCTGGAGAAGCTCATTCGCGAAGATCTGCCCGCGCTCCACCCTGAGTCTCCCCTCACAGTCCAGCTCGACCTCTGGGCGCTCGACGCTCTGAGCTCCGACCTGGAAGAGGCAGAAGAAGGAGTAAAGGTGGCTGAGGCCATCTCATATACCGTCACCCAGGCACTGCTCAACGTCTATAACCACGCTGACGCAAGCCTGGCAACCGTCCAGGCCGCGTGCAGAAACGGCACGATCGAAGTCACCATCCACGATAACGGCTGCGGCTTCGATCCAGGTACGGTTCCCCCCGAGAAAACCAGCCTGTTTAAGGCACGCCTCAAAGCACGCGAGGCCGGCGGCTCGATCTCTATTTCCGCAACTCCAGCACTACAGCCTGAGCACGGGACAACAATCGCCCTGCACCTGCCCATGCCACACGGCCAGCCAGGATTTCTTTGCGGTCCGCTGGGCCCGTCATCAGAGCTCTAGGGCCTCGTTGCGGCACGGCACGCGGAGAAACACCGCCACTACTATTGCTGCCGCAGCCCGGCATATGCTTCATAGGCGTGAGCAAGCAGGACGCGCCTGCCGGGATCGCTGGGCTGACCCTCAATGGCAAAAAAATTGTAGAGCTCGCTGACAAGGTTTTCAAGGGGTCCCATATTGGGCGCGCCCGCCGTATTGAAAAAGCCCATTCTCAGGGCGATTTCATCATTGCTCAGTCCCCTAGCAATCAGCGAGGCACATTCTTCCTGGCGGGGCGTCAGCCGCTGCCCCTGCAACTTCTTAAGCAGGTAATTGAGGACCTCTGGATCGATAAACGTCTCCCGGCGCAGCACCACCGTCGTCGCGATCTGTTCGAGGTAGGTCGGCTCAAGATTGTTGAAGAGGGCGTAGCCATGCAAGCCGGGCTGCCTGCCTGCCTGCTTGCCCGCGCGGCGCGGCGTACCGCGCCTGGCATATTCTCGCCGGAAGACCTCGGCAGCGAGCGTCCAGCTTGGGTCCTGCGTGTAAATCACCACGCGCAGGCCTGGAGCAAGCTCTAAGAGAGAACGCCCCAGTTCAATGCCGTTGTCGTCGCCCAGGCGCAGATCAGAGAGAACCAGCCAGCCGGCCAGACGGGGATTCTCGCTGTGCTCCGCACTCCATTGTTCGACCAGGCGCAGCGTGCTCGCGGCATCCCCCGTCTGGGCCAGCAGACCCAGCTGGGGAGTTTCCTCCACAAACTCACACACGCCACGCCGTTTGATAGGTGTATCATCGATGACAAGTGTAGGAATTGGCATAGTCAGGGTCGTTTCATGGCCGCCATGATGAGGGGTCCGCGGCAGCCTGCTCTTCAATCGACATGTTCTTCACTTCATCTCCTTTCTCTCCAGACGCCGGAAACCAGACATAGGGAATGCCCTTGCGCGCAGCGTAGCGCAGCTGCTGCGCCAGCTTCCCGGGCACATGATACACTTCGACGTTGAAACCCCGCGCGCGCAGGATTTTTGCCGTACGCATGGCTTGTGCGCGCAGCTCGGGGGCGGGGAGCGTCACCAGGACCTGGGTCGGGCTCTTTGGCCCTACCGCCAGCTTTTTCTCAGCGAGAAGTTTGGCGAAGAGGCGGGTGAAACCGATAGAGATACCTACCCCCGGTAGTTTGCGGTTGATAAATGAGCCGGTCAAGTTTTCATAGCGCCCCCCCGAGCAGACGGTGCCAAGGGAGGGGAATTCCGTCAGTTTTCCCTCATAGACCGTACCGGTATAATAGTCAAAGCCGCGCGCAATCGCTAAATCCGCGAGCATAACACCACGCGGCAGATCGCTCAGGGCATCCATGACAAATGCCAGCTCGTCCAGGCCTGCGTCAAGCGTGTCCGACTTCACCCCAAGCTCTCTCACCCGCTCAACGAAGGAGCGGTCGGACGTGCAGATGCTGGCGAGCGCAAGACAGCGCTCGGCCATTTCCTCTGACAAGCCGGGCACAGACCGTAGCTGGGATAGGACCCCGTCTCTGCCGATTTTATCGAGCTTGTCTAAGCCGCGGATGACAGCGATGACATCCTCTATCCCCAGCCCGCGTACATATCCCTCCAGAATCTTGCGATTACTGATGTGCATCTGGAAAGGTCCAACCCCCAGGCGCTGAAATATCTCATAAATAATGGCCGGCATCTCCACATCGAAGTGCAGGGGCACGCTATTGTTATTGATCACATCGATATCGCACTGGTAGAACTCCCGGTAGCGCCCCTCCTGCGGTCGCTCGCCCCTCCATACATGCTGGATCTGGTAGCGCTTGAAGGGGAAAACCAGGTCATTGTAATGCTCTGCCACGTAGCGGGCCAGCGGAACGGTCAGGTCATAATGCAGGCCCAGGCGCGCCTCGTTTCTCTCATCATCATCGCCCTGGAGCCGTTTGATGACGTATATCTCTTTATCCGTTTCTCCCTTGGCCAGGAGAACCTCTATCTCTTCTACTGCAGGGGTTTCGATTGAGCAGAAGCCATACCTTTCAAAAGTCCCGCGAATCTCGTCCATCCACCGCAGCTCCACAATCCTCTGCTCAGGCAGCCACTCAACAAACCCGCTCACTTTTGACATGCTGTACTCCTTATCATCGCAGCATTTATGCTGTTCCCTTTCTTGCGTATGTAGCAAGAATGATAGAGGCTGGCCTGGGAAAGAAGGTCCGATGCTCGCAGTATAGCATAGATATTAGAACAGGGGAACCGCGGCGCCAACTAAGGCGCCATCGCTCCCCAGGAGCGCCGGTACCACCTCCACCAGCGTGGACACATGCCCCGGGGATTGGATTGAGAGCCCCTTACGGACATGCTGAAGCAGTAAATCGCTTCCATCCAGGATATTGCCGCCCAGAATCAGTCTATGCGGCTCAAAGAGAGTGATGTATTTGGCGGTCGCCGCGCCCAGCCAGCGTCCAACTTCGTCGTAGACCCGCAGCGCCACGCTGTCGCCGCGCCCGGCCTCCTCAGCCAGTAGCTGGAGGCTGAAATATTCGCGCTGCATGAGGCGCCGTGTCAGGCCTGTTTCCTCGCCCCGCCTTACGGCCCGCTGCACCATCTTCAACATGGCTTGCAGCGAGACCAATGTATTGATACAGCCGCGCCTGCCGCAACTACAGCGAGGCCCGTTTGCCGCTACCAGCATATGGCTGATATGCCCCACATATTGAGGAGCAGGGCATTCCAGGTGCCCATCGACCACCAAGGCCGCACCGACGACGGTGTTGAGGGTCAGGAAGAGCAGGCGACGAAAGCCCCGGCCAGCCCCAAATTGCTGTTCGCCTAGCAAAGCGGCATCAACATCGCCGTGCAGGCTACTCGGCAGGCCATAACGCGCCTCCAGGAAATCGCACAGGGGAAAGTCGTTGAGAGAGGGAAGAGAAGGGATCAAGAGCGGCCGGCGCACGGCGGCATCAACACTGCCAGGAACACTGATGCCCAGGCCGCGCACCTCCAGCTTCTCGTCGCGGGCACAGATCAACATGGCCTCTAAGGCGTGCAGGTAGGGCTGCAACGTCGCCAGGGCCGGGCGGCCCTGCAGCGTCCTGGCATGGCAACCCTGGCGCACATGCCCCAGGCGATCGACCAGAGCCACCCTTGCCCCCCTGGCAGCCAGTTCCACGCCAATAACGACGCTCTCGTCTGTGCTCATCGGCTGCTATACCTGCTGCGCTGGATTCTATTATTTAAATAGAACATACGTTCTTATTTCTACAGGTTTACCTCTACAACCACATGCACAATTACGACATTTTATGTAAAATAAGTATACCCGGGCTTCAGAACATTTGTCAAGAGCAAACGTTCGAGCCATTCGTTCGCAAAGCCGTGCAACGGGTAGAGTCAGTATACATTCATGCATGCTCAACAGGGCAACCTTGTATTTCACCTGCTCAAGGTTGTAATCTATTACAGTACTACCTTGTCTCCTAGTCACATACAAGGAGGACATTTATGTCCAGCAATGATAGATCGTCACGCGACCCTCGCGCAGGACAAAGACCATCCAGGTCACCTATTCTGGGCCAGGGCCATGGCCTCTCCGATGAAGAGGGGGCGATGATCCAGCAGATGATTTGCGAGGAGCAGCACTCGGCAAGGGCCCTGCAGATTCCCGCCAACGACCTTGACGACCGGGCCACCACAAGCATGTCCCCGCAGGTAGCCAGGGTTATCGAGGAGAGCAGGCTACCCATGATTTTACATATGTTCAACCGCGACTACCTTTACGGCCAGGGACGCTTCGACGAATACAAAGATGGCTTGATCCTGAAGTGGGGCGATGGCTACTCACGCAAACATATCTGGGCCACCGTTGAGGACGGAAATTTGGTCTTCGAGACCAGCCACTTTAAAAAATGTGGTAAACCCTACTGTACCGGCACACACCACATCCTGTCGCGCGACCTATATATGAATTGGGATGTAATTAACGCTGAACTGGGCGATCTCTTCCGCAGGCCGGTACAGGAGCGCTCAGAAGATTAGGACGCGCCGTTATGACTCCATATGTCCTCGCGCTGGAAAAAGACCTCTTTTTCTCGGTCAAGATGCGTGACACGCTGCGCCACCATGGCATTGAGGTGAAGGTCGTGCGTACGCTGCCGGCCCTCGAACAGGGCCTCTCAGCTACGGGCGCCGAGAAGCCTGCCCTCGTTATTGTCAATACCGCGACGGCAGCGTTCGATTGGGAGGCTGCCATCCGCCAGGCGCGCGCCCAGGGCTATCAAGTGCTGGCCTTTGGTTCGCACATGGACCTGGAGGCGCGAGAGAAGGCCATCCAGGCGGGCGCACAGAAGGTTGTGGCAAACTCCAAATTTACCAGCGACATGTTCGGCCTCATTCAGCGTATGCTCGCTGAAGCATGAAGCGCCAGCCGCCGCGGCGCCATTCAGGCTTTGATGCTATGCACAAAGCGGTAGAAAGGCACAAGTAGCAAACCGTGTCCCAGTACGGGCTTGTGATAGGAAAGGGTCTGCCGGTAATAGGTCCAGCGCGGACGGGAGAAGTCTTGCCGCTTGCGAAGCGAGGACTGCGATAAATAGCGCATGTCGCGATAACGGGGATGCTGGGCCAGGCGTCTGCTCATGCAAGCTCCTTTGATAGTTTAACGCCAGACAGAAAAATGCATAACAAAAAGAGGTCTGCTCCTAACTCTATACTACGTTAGGAGAGGCCTCTTTATTCTCAACCAATGGGGCATCCAGCAAGGATTGCTGAAAAATTAGTGACCGCAGCCGCAACTTTTTGCTTCGCCGCCGCCACTGCTCGTCTTGAAGGAATGTCCACAACCACAGGTTGATACCGCGTTGGGATTATTCACAGTGAAGCCGGCGCCCATCAAGCTGTCGACATAGTCAACCTGGCTACCACCGATATAGCTCAGGCTCATTTCATCGACAAGCACTTTGATATCGCCATACCCGATGACGGTATCTCCTTCTTGCTCTTCGTCAAGGGTCATGCCATATTGGAGACCAGAGCACCCACCACCAGCGACGAAGATACGCAGGGCGAGGTTAGCAGCACCTTCAGGATCATTCTCTTTTTCCTGTGCCAACAGTTCGCTGACCTTGGCTGATGCCGTAGAGGTGATAGAAAGGATGCTTGTCCCGGCCACCGATTGCTGGTTCTGCTCGATCATGTAATTAGCCTCTCTGTAGGCAGGGACGAACCCCACCGTTAACTCAAAGTATTAGTTTTCGGCGAACGCTTTTGACGTTCCTACCTGATTGTATTATAAGCTATACAAAGTGAAGCGTCAAGTTGCGGCGCCGTAGGGTACTTCCCCAATTGGTGGTGGATAATTCGATCTGTGCAGTTGTCTGCTTGACACATGCATCGGCCAGAAATTCCGGCACCTCACCCGTCTTTGCCCGACGGCAAGTAGGATATAGCGGCGCTATGCGCGACCCCAACCTGGCGGCAGCGATGCTATACTATACTATACTAGAACAGGAATGAGAGAGATTTATCGTGGATCAAGCAATAGCCGCAGCTCCGCTGCTGCTTCACCTTCAGGACGCAACGGTGATGAAGCAGAACAGGAAACGCGTCCTCGATCGTGTCAGTTTAGCTATCAGAGAAGGAGAACATACGGCCATCCTTGGTCCGAATGGTTCGGGGAAGTCGTCGTTGATCAAACTGATCACGCGCCAGCACTATGCGATGGTCCATCCCGATGGCACCCCCCCCATGCAGATCTATGGGCGCGAGCGCTGGAACGTGTTCGAGCTGCGCACACTGCTGGGCATCGTATCGCCCGAGCTGCAGCAGATGTTCACGGATGGGGTCATGCACGGGAAGACCAGGGGACTCGAGGTGGTCCTGTCAGGCTTCTTCGCCAGCTCAGGCATCTATCCCCACCAGGAGGTGACAGCGGCCATGCGCCAGCAGGGCGATGAAGCGCTGGCCCGCATGGAGGCAGAACACCTGGCGAGCAAGCCGGTGGACGAAATGTCGACAGGAGAGGTCCGGCGCCTGCTGATTGCGCGCGCCCTTGTGCATAATCCGCGCGCCCTTGTGCTGGATGAGCCAACCACGGGACTCGACCTGCTCGCCTCGCATCGTTTTCTCGAAACGCTACAGAGCATTGCTCGCCATGGGAAAACCATTCTGCTGGTTACCCACCACATTGCGGAGATCTTGCCGGAGATCGAACGAGTCATCCTGCTCAAGGACGGACGTGTCTTTCGCGCTGGCGCGAAGTCGGAGGTACTCACAACACGGCATGTTTCCGCCCTCTTCGACGCCCCCATCCAGATACAACGCGGGACCACGGGCTACTATGCAGCCAGCGTCTCCGAGCACCTGCGCGCGTCGCGGGCGGAAGCGTCATCTTCATAGAACAGGTGTCTCATATTCTCATCAGACAGTCAAGAGGTATATTTTGTTGAAGGATCGCCCTATTCCCAGCCCCAAACGAGGAGCGCCTCAGGCCAGAGTAGTACTAATGAATGCGGCTTGACCAGGTCATATATGATAAATGAAGTGATACTGCTCCGAAGAAAGCTCCAGACGTATGACAGCAACGCTACCAGAACAGCAGGAGATCTGCCCGAGAAATAGAGCTAGCGCTAGCCTTGCGACTATACGCTCCTGCCTGCTCACCTGGGAGATCTATCCCATTCTGCTGGTGGCGGCATTTCTACGTCTTTACAGGCTCGATACTTCGGCATTCTCCGGCGACCAGAGCACGCTCTTCCTGCTGGCATATAACGCCGTCCAGCAGGGTCTTATACCCGCGACGAGCAATGGCGCTTCAATCCTGACCATGCATCCACCCGCAACTATTTTTCTCCTCATGCTCCCCGCGCTCTTCAGTTCCGATCCCATATGGGGCGTCGTCATGACGGCGCTCTTCAACGTCGCCGCCGTCCTCATTACATATATCTTTACACGTCGCTACTATGGACGCCTGGCAGGGTCTATCGCCGCTCTCCTCTTTGCCACTGCCGGAACAAGCATCGCCTTCAGCCGCTTTATCTGGCAGCCGAACCTGCTGGCCCCCTTTGTCACGCTCTATATATATTCGCTTTTCCGGGGAGTGGTCGAGCGGCGCAAAGGCTGGCTATTTCCGGCCCTGTTCTTGCTCGGGTTGATGTATCAGTTACATGAACTGACACTTTTACTGGCTGTACCGCTCCTCGCCGCCATACTCCTCGCTCCCCGCACCATACGCCTGCGCGACCTGCTTCTGGCCTGCACCTGCCTTTTGCTTCTCTTCGCTCCATACCTGGTATGGGAAGCCAGCAGCGGTTTTGCCGACGTACATACCGCTCTCGACCTGACAGGCACAACCGCCCATTTTGATACGCAGGCACTGACATTTTATATGCGTTTGCTCAGATCTTATTATTATGATGAGCGTTTTCTTCCTTCATCCTATTTCGACCCCCTGCTACACGCCTTTTATGACCCCAAGGGGAGCGCCGGATCAGCGGTGTTCAAGCTTCTGCCACTGCTTAACTGGTCGTATCACATCCTGGTGTTGCTCCTGGCAGGCGGCTTTATCACAGCGGGAGCGCTCATAGTACGAGGGATTGCTAAAACGCCGGAGCGGCTCCACAGCTGGTGGTCGAACCTGCGCGCCGACCCCGAGCGCTGTGGCCTCGTCATTCTCATCGTGTGGCAGCTTGCGCCGCCATTGATCCTGGCGCGTCACAGCGCCCCTGTCCACCAGCACTACCTTTTCCTGACCATTCCGGGCCCCTTCATCCTTATAGGCCTTTGCGTAAGCCGCCTGCTCAACTGGCTGCGACAGCGAGGCCAGGCCCTCCGCTGGCAGGGTCTGCGTTACGCAATATACACGCTTACAGCGCTGCTCCTCGGGGCGCAGCTCGCAGGAAGTACGGCAGCGCTCAGCGATACGGTGCATGGCATCAACAGTCATGTCTTCGGATACAACGACCTCGGTTCTCTACAGCATGCCCTGCGCGAGGCTGACCAGGTCGCGCAGCAACAGCATTTCAACCGCATCTATATCACTATCTCCGCCTCCGACGACTCGTTGACGGGTCTGCCCTTTCTCGCAACATCGCTGCGCACGCCAAACACCCTCTTCGATTCCACCCACTGCCTGGTACTGCCCGCGCCCGCGTCCGGACCGGCGCTGCTGCTTGCGCGCTCAAGCGATAGCCTGGCGCTCTCCCTGCTCAATTCCTTCGCCACTGCCACCCTCATCGACCGGCCAGCGCTGCTTGGCACCTCTCCACTGCGGCTCTACATCGTCAGACCTCTATCGCACGCACGTCAGGCCTCCGCCAGCGACGATTTTGTGAACAACCTGCAATTATTGCAATCTTACCCACAACAACTGCCGACGCGCGGCGCGACGTTTCTGGTGACAGGCTGGACGTTACAGCATGCCGAGCAGCCCGCCGCGCGCACCAGCTACACATATATGCTTACTGCCAGGGCTGCAGCCCTGAGCATAGCGAGCGAGTGTACGCTCACATCTATGCGCGCGGGGGACCAGTTGCTGACCACATTCAATTTGCCGCGAGGTGCTATACCGCCTCAAGCGTTCAGGCTCACTGCGCAATTGCTTGTGAGTTCACCATACATCATTACGCGCGGACCCCTGCGTTTCGAAACGGTCGTTACGCAGGGACAACCTGAGACACTACGCACCAGGAATGGCAACGATAGCCTCGTTCAGGTTCCTGGCGAAGAACAAGCTCAATCTCTTGACCATGCCTGACATCAATCAGGTTGTGTAAGGACTACTGCCATACGAACAGGCCCTTGCTAAAAGTTCTGATTGCCCCACTGATCCTGGTCCCCCTGCTGACTCTGGCCGCCCTGCTGCTGACCCTGGTTCGGGTCTGGCTGATTGCCGTACTGACCACCCTGCTGCTGGCCCTGGCCATACTGACCCTGGTTCGGGTCTGGCTGATTGCCGTACTGACCACCCTGCTGCTGGCCCTGGCCATACTGACCCTGGTTCGGATCTGGCTGATTGCCGTACTGACCGCCCTGCTGCTGGCTCTGGCCATACTGACCCTGATTGGGATCTGGCTGATTGCCATACTGACCACCCTGCTGCTGGCCATACTGATTGGGGTCTGGCTGATTGCCATACTGACCACCCTGCTGCTGACCATACTGATTGGGGTCTGGCTGATTGCCGTACTGACCGCCCTGCTGCTGACCATACTGACCCTGGTTCGGATCTGGCTGATTGGGATCCTGATAGTTGCTACTCATAATGTGTTCTCCTTAGGCTACTGTTCATTCGCTGAACAAACCGTACCGAATAAGCAAAGTTGATGCCTGAAGCTTCTGCTTGCAACATCAACCCCACCACCTCGTGCGACACACGAAACTCACACATGCGGCTTCAGCTTGAAAGCACTACAGGAACACCTGGCTGTCGTCTTTGAAGTACGAGCTTCAAAAGGAAAGCACGTACATGTCCAACCACAGGCGTCGGGGCAATATTTGACCTGCTTAATGCACTATTTTCACCTTGACTAACGCATCAGGCAAGCGACTCTCTCATATAAACATACTCCGCGATCCATTGGCGCATGTTTAAAGTAATCGGCACTGCGCGAAAAAATAATATATTGAGAAAATATAAGCCTGGATAGCTGCCCCCGAGACTCTACTCCCACTCACTCCGGCGGTGTTCCATATCCTGCTGACCCTGGCTGATGGAGAACGCCACGGTTATGCTATCATGCAGGAAATCGCGTCACAAAGCGCTGGCAAGCTGCGTATCGGGCCAACAACGCTATATCGCTCGATCAAGCAGATGCTGGCCGCCGGCCTGATCAGCGAGGCAGAAGAGCGACCCGACCCCGCGCTTGACGATGAATACGCCGCTGCGACGCTCCAGGTCTTTCGTCAATGCTGCCGTGCTGCGCTACCTGCGCCGCCACGTCACGCGCCAGCCCCTGCCCGACAGCAGCGTGATTATCACATCCGTTGCGCCCTATAGCAACCCATAAAGCCGCTACCTACGGGCGCCGCCCACCTTTACCAGCGGCTCACTGCGCGCGGCCGGGGGAAGTGATGAAAAACTGCTGCTGCACCCTCACCAGGTTAGCAAGCAGCGCAGGAGCGTCGGGGTGCGCGCCAAACAACTGGCTGCTCCCGCGCCCCCGGTGAAAAACGATGCGCGTCACGGCCTGCTGGGCGGACCAGCCCTGGGCAAAAAGATGGGCCCCCAGAGCGCTGATAATCGGGGCCGCAAACGATGAGCCGCACCAATCGGCCCAGCCGCTGTTATTCACTTCCCCCCCGGGAAATTGTGGTGAGATGTAAACGCCTCGCACCGCTTCCGGAAAACCATACACATCCACTATCTCATAGCTATCGCCGCCCAGGCTGGCGACGCCCATACCCAGTGCAGGCAGGCTGGCGGCATTGGCGAAGGCGGAAGGAACAAAACGACTATTGACTGCTGAAACCCCCAGCGTCGTCTCATAGCGTGCCGGCGCTCGCGGTTGGCGCACCTGCCTTCCCTCGCGCTGCGCGAGCAGCGAGTCATTGCCCGCGGCAGCCACAATGAGCGCGCCCTGCGCAAACAGGCTCTCAAAGAGCAGGCGTAAGCCCTCTTCGATATGATCAAGGACATGCATCGCCCCGGCGAGCTGCGTGCTTTGCCAGCTGCGAGCATGAAACCACACATATGGCAGGCGGCGCATATCGGGCATAATCGTCAGGCTCAAGTTAATAACCAGGCGGCGAATCGCGCCGGAAACAAGCTCCTGCTCCAGGTCGGTCAGGGCCGCGAAGAGATTGTACAGGTCACCTCCTCCAAAATCATTCAGGATACGTATCAGGCGAATATGGGCGCGTGACGCGAGATCGCGCAGCAGGCCGACCACAAACAGGCCGTGATCGGGCATTGGATAGTAGCCTGCCTCGTTGTGCGCGCTCCTGCCAGTGCGCACATCGCTCGCTGTGGGATAGCCGGCATAATCAATCTCAAAAGAGCCGTTGGCGCTCCTCAGATTAGCCGTCAGGCGCTGCAGGAGCCAGTTACGATGCATTCCTGGCCGCAGCATCGCGGGCGCGAACAGATCTGGATGAGGGGCCGTATCCAGCACCGCGACGACCACATCCTGAGCCCCTCTGGGGTCCAGGGGTATCGCCTGGTCAACAAACGAGGTGCGCCAGCCCGTTACGCTATTGCCGCCCGTGGGCGACTCAATTTCGGGTGCCGGCCGTGGTGGCAGGGCCGGCCCTCCCTCTGCGTAAAGCATTGGAGCGGCCGTTACCAGCCAGTTTGGCATGGCGGAGACGATAGATAGGCCTTCCTGGGCCAGGCGCTCAAGCTGTACCTGGATATATGAAAGAGCCATGGGTGCCGGGTCGGCCACCTCAGGATCGCTATGGCGCGTGTGAAAGAAGAGCGCGGCCAGCGGCTGCTGGCGATGAAGTCCGAATATGAACACGCGCCGGCGCACGGCTGGCATTTGCGCCACATCAAGCCAGCGGCCGGCGCTGCCATACGCCTCCAGGACAAGCTCATATGGGGCCAGTAGAGCATTGAGCCGGCCACGCACCTGTTCCGCCAGTACATCGAGTATTTCATCAGCGGGCCGACGAGGCAGGCGAACGATCACCACTATTTCACCCGGCACCCAGTAAAACAGCCGCTCCGGCGTCCCCATTGCATCTTGCGAACTACGAGACATCCACGTCTCACCTCCGTATATCCCCTCTTTGCTACACGCGCCCCTGCCACAGAGCGAGGACCTCCAGGGTATCTCGCACCACCTGTTCAAGCGGAGCCAGGGCCACATATTCGTCCACCGAATGTTCATTGACGACACCCGTAGAAAGGGTGAACGCTTTAAGCGCCGGGCGCAGGCCACTGGTATCGCTGCCGATGAATGTCGGCTTCAGCTGCAGGTCTGCCCCGCGCCCGGCGAGCACCTCGCGATAGGTGCGCAGGAGAGGTTCATCCTCGCCGAGGGTGTAGCCATGGGAGTGGGTCGAAAAAGTCACCTCTACATGGCCACCAAAGCGCCGGGCCGCCTGCTCGAAGGCCTCGCGGATGGTCTGCTTGTAGTGCTGGCGCCTCTCAGGCGCCTCAAAGCTGCGCAGCTCGCCCTGTACAAGCAGGCTGGCGGGGACGGCATTGCGCGCGCTGCCACCCGCGATATGTCCGATGTTGATGCGCGTCTGATCACCTGCGAGCGATCCATGGGGATACTGGGCCGCGCGAAAGATATCGATGACGTTTACCGTCTGCGAGAGATCTTTACCCGGGTGTCCTGTGCGCCCGCTAATCTGGATATCGAAGGCCTCGTAGGCCGCGCCCTGTGAAACAACAACCCCCGCCGCGAAGGCATTATCGAAGACGATACCGTCTGTCACCCCCAGAGCCGCGCTGTCAAAGTTTGAGGCGCCGCAGAGACCGGCCTCTTCCTGTACCGTGAAAACAAGCACCAGGGGTGGATGGGGCAGCCGCTGCTCGCTGCAGCGCCTCACAACCTCGAGGATAATCGCGATGCCGGCGGCATCATCGGCCCCGAGATTCGTGCTCCCATCGCTATAGAGCACACCGTCGCGCTGGACGGGCTGATGCCCGAGGCCGGGCGGCACGCGATCCATGTGCGCGTTGAGCAGGACCGGCCGGCCCTCCCCGGCCAGCCGCGTCACCAGGTTGCCCGTCGCATCAACCTGCGAGTCCAGTCCCAGCGCAGTAAGCTCCTGCGCCAGGTAGTGGCGAATTTTCTCTTCATGGCCCGACGTACTGGGCAGGCGTAGCAAAGCGATGAGCGTTGTATAGAGGCGCTCTGAATACATGCGTAAGTCTCCTCGCTATATGGACGATCTGCCTAGATTATACTACCTTTGTGGTCGCCCGTAGCGCCTCCTTGACGCGCTAAACATTCCCTGTCCTTGCTCCTGCGCAGCCTCCGGCTCAGGCAACGTTTGCGGGCTGAGCATCTGCTGGCGCAGCACGCTCACCTGTTTGATCATTATCTCTTCCATACCCTGTCCAGCATCTCATCTTGCGCCTCTGCAGCTCCTTGTATCACCAGCGCTCAACTCACACATCATCAAATAGTTCCCACACCCCCCTGGACACGCCTGCGACATAATATTGACAGTCAGCTATGCAGTCAAGTAGAAGGACAGCGCCTTTGCGGTGGATGATCCACGGGCGTGGCACTATACGGGCCGTCCCGACCTGGCCCTGGCGCAACAGGAACACGATGCCCTGGTAGCCAGCCTGCGCGCGGCGGGGGCGGAGGTGATCTATCATGACGAACTTCAACCCGAGCATGCCGATGCCATCTTCACTTTTGACCCGGCCCTGGTGACGGACGCGGGCGCGATCATGTTAGCGATGGGGAAGCAGCAGCGACGGGGTGAAGAGGCGGCCATGGCCCGCCGCTTTGCCGTGTTGGGCATACCGCTGCTGGCCAGCCTCTCCGGTGACGCGCGCGCCGAGGGCGGTGACCTGCTGTGGCTTGATCACGACACGCTGGCCGTGGGCCAGGGCTTCCGTACCAACGCCGCAGGGCTGCACCAGCTTCGTGCAGCCCTGGCGCCTTTGCATGTCGCGGTCATTCCTGTTGAGCTGCCCTATTACACCGGCCCCGAGGCATGCCTGCACCTCCTTTCGCTAATCAGCATTGTAGATACCGACCTTGCCGTTGTCTATCCTCCTCTGCTTGCCGTCCCTTTCTGGCAAGAGTTGCGGCGGCGGGGATTGCGCCTGATCGAGGTCCCCGAGAGCGAGTTTATGAGCATGGGGCCCAATGTCCTCGCCCTCTCACCGGGCAAGTGCCTCATGCTCGAAGGCAATCCCATCACCAGGCGCCTGCTCGTAGAGGCCGGCTACCAGGTGCAGACCTATCGCGGCAACGAGCTTTCGCTCAAGGCCGAGGGGGGGCCTACCTGCCTGACGCGCCCGCTGCTGCGGGGCTAATATTTTTTGTGTGAGTATGCAGCGTGCGGCCCTCCCTCCCTCCCTCCCTCCCTCCCTCCCTCCCTCCCTGCCGGGCGGCCAGGCACGAGCAAGCCAGGAAATAAAATGCTCCTGCAGATGTGTTACTATATGTATATATAGAACCCAGTGGAGAAGCGAGGGAATTTCGAGCAATGGCAAAACAATACGACGTCATTATTATTGGTTCTGGGCCAGCGGGCTTTACCGCAGCGATCTACGCTTCACGCGCGAATCTCACAGTGCTCATGTTTCAGGGCTATAACGTCGGTGGCCAGTTGATGTTGACCAGCGAGGTGGAGAACTTTCCTGGCTTCGAAGAGGGCATTTTAGGGCCGACCATGATGGAGAAGTTTGAGGCCCAGGCGCGCCGCTTCGGCACCGAGATGATCCCGGAGGATGTCACGGCGATCGATTTCAGCAGGCGGCCTTTTCGACTCACGACCGACTCTGGCGAATACCTGGCGCGCACAATCATCATTGCCACGGGTGCCAGCGCAAAATGGCTGGGCCTGCCCAGCGAGCAGCGTCTGCAGGGACGCGGCGTGAGCGCCTGCGCTACCTGTGATGGTTTTTTCTTCAAGAATAAGGAGGTGGCCGTCGTTGGTGGTGGGGATACGGCCCTGGAAGAGGCGACCTTTCTGACCCGTTACGCCGGCCACGTCACGCTTATTCATCGCCGCGACAGCCTGCGGGCCAGCAAAATCATGCAGGAGCGCGCCTTCAAAAACCCCAAGATCAGCTTCATCTGGGAAACGGATATCACCGAGGTAATCGGTGAGGACGCCGTAACTGGCCTGCGCCTGCTCAACAAAAAGACGGGCGCGGGGAGTATCTTGCCGGTCCAGGGGTTTTTCCTTGCCATTGGCCACCAGCCCAATACCGAGCTGTTCAAGGGCTACATCGACATGGATGAAGCCGGCTATATCGTGCCCGTCGATCACACGATGACCAATGTTCCCGGCGTCTTCGCGGCCGGTGATGTTACCGATCACCGCTATCGCCAGGCCGTTACCGCTGCCGGCGATGGCTGCCGGGCCGCCATCGATCTCGAGCGCTGGCTGGAGAGCCAGGGCGAGGATGTCGGAGTGGAAAACTGGGACTAAGCACAACACAACACAACCTCATATAACAGGGCCCCGGTCGTACAGGTCGGGGCCCTCTCAGATTGTTACGGACGCAAAGGACTGGTCTACCTCTCAGGCGCAATGATGAGCGTGGTCTGCCTCATTTTCATCATCTTTCAAAATCAGTATGCAGCCCTGTTCGCAGGAGCGTTCTTCGGGATCGGCTACGGCGCATATACCATCCTGTACTTCGCCCTGGGCACACTTGTTATTCGCCAGGGCAGAGCAGTCATATAGCCCGGGGAAGCCTAAAGGTGGCTGGGAAGGTATGCCTCGTCCCGCAGGCTGGTGCTGGCAGCAGCGCCAACAGCGGCGCGCAGAGTAAAGTAAAAACAGCTTCCCTGACCGGCGATCCCTGTGCTCTCAACCCAGATCCGCCCCCCCATGGACTCCACAAGCTGCTTACTGATATAGAGGCCCAGGCCGGTGCCGCGCACTTTGCCCGCGAGATCACGCTGCAGGCGCACAAACTGTCCAAACAAGAGGGAAATGTCAGCTGGCGGAATACCGGGGCCGGCATCCTGGACGCTGATACATACCTCCCGCGACTCCTCGTAGCAGCAGGTTGCCCGTATCGTAACCGCTGTATCGAGCGGGGCATACTTAAAGGCATTGGAGAGCAGGTTGCGGAGAATCTGGCGCACATACTGAACGTTGGCAAAGGCCAGCAGATCTGCGGGAATATCCAGGCTTAAGGGGTGCTCGCGCAGCCTTCTTGGATCGGTGTGTACGATGACCTCGCGCACGACCTCGGCGACAGACAGCGGCTCCAGGACCAGGTGCTTCTTCTGATTGTCGATATGGATCGTATCCAGCACGTTATTGACCAGCAGCTGCAGCTCCTCGCAACAATAGAGCGCGTTCTTAAGGAAGGTTGCTCGCGCGGCGGGATCAAAATCCTCACCATGCTCCAGCAGCAATTCTATGTAGCCAGAGACTGCTGTGAGGGGCGTACGCAATTCATGGTTCACATTTTGCAGGAAGCGGTCCTTGATGCGATTCAACTGCTGCTGCTGCTCGTAGGCGCGCATCCCCTGCAGGCGGGCCGCATCTGATAGATCCAACGAAGCGCGTTGCGAGCTGATGACCAGGCCGACGATCGTCAAGGCCAGCGTACCCACGATAAACGACATATCGGTAGAAATGGGTAAAAGTACACTGCCATTCTTATAGCTATAGTAGACCCACAGGATAATAAACATACTGATAATGCAGAGGCATACCCCGCGTCTTCTGAACATCCAGGCTACCAGCACCATAGCGATTGCAAGAATGCTTGCGCTCTGCGCTGCCGAAGGGATCATTAGAAACAGGAGGTTGGAAAAGCCGACACTGAGCACCGCGATACACAGCCGCACCCCAAAAGGTAAGGTGAGCAAGTAACGCGGCAAGGCATGTAGGTAGCGCAAATCTCTCCTCCCCTGGCTGCAGTACACGACAGAAACAAATGTCATTCGTTGCGTATAGAAGCGCAGGCATATAGATGTATAAAAGCATCGACTGACGTGGATTATGCAGAAGTGTAGCATACTTGCGGTAAAATTGGCAACAAGTCAGCTCAATCAATGCCTAATTACCTAAGGAGGGAGGCGCGAAGTTAAGAAAACGACCATCTTTGACAAACAGGCCCTCGGTGAGGCCTGTTTGTCAGCCAGCAGACTACGGCTGCTGTTACTTCACCGATCCTTCGTAAATACCCATCACCGTACCCAGGAATTTCAGAGCATCCTCTTCTTTGCGCTGGAACGAGTTGCGGCCAATGATCGAGCCAAAACCGCCGCCATCGCGAATAGCGCGCGCTTCCTCGAAGACCTCTTCATCGGGAGCGGTCGCACCACCGGAGAAAATGACGATACGCCGGCCATTAAATGCGCTCTGCACGACATGGCGTACGCGATCGGTCAGCGTCGAGATGGGGATGTCGTATTTCTGATAGACTTTCTGCGCTTCAGGCAGCTCAACCTTCGCGCTGGGCAGCTTCACTTTGATAATGTCGGCCCCCAGTTGAGCGGCGATCTGGGCGGCATAGGCGACCACATCTACGGCCGTCTCGCCCTCTTTGCTCAAGCTGCTGCCACGTGGATACGACCAGACCACCACGGCTAGGCCGGCCGCCTTCGCTTTCGCGGTAATCTCGCGCAACTCCTCATACATCCTTACACGCTCAGAGGACCCCGGATAGATCGTGAAACCGACTGCCACACATCCCAGGCGCAGGGCATCGTCCACGCCGGAAGTAATCGCGGAGATAGGATCCTTCTCATCGTTCAACACATCATGATTGTTGCACTTCAAGATCAGCGGAATCTCACCACAGTAGTCGGAGACGCCAGCTTCTAAAGAACCCAGAGGGGCGGCATAGGCATTGCAGCCAGCCTCAATGGCCAGTTGAAAATGGTAGCGCGGGTCGTAGCCTGCAGGGTTGGGTGCAAAACTGCGCGCCGCGCCATGTTCAAAACCCTGGTCTACGGGCAAAATGACCAGTTTGCCAGTTCCGGCCAGGCGGCCATGGTTGAGCATACGAGCGAGATTCGTACGCACACCCGGGTTTTCGCTATCATAGCAGCTCAAAATTTCACGGATGCGATCATTCATCTTTCAGCTCCTCTTTACTTCCCGTTAGGTGACAATTGACTACCAACAACATAGGTGTTACTCGTTTTTATTGTATCACCAATTCCTCAGACGATAAAAATCAGCCTTCACCTGACCCTGCCAGGATGTGCCGGGTAGCATGCACACCCCAAAGGATATCACAACCAGGGCTCTCCTCACGTAAAAGGATATCACAATACCCTACCAGATTTTTGGCAGAACGGTCTCCTCGCCCTGTCAGGTCCCGCGTGTATTTCTATAAAACAGCAAACAAAAGATGATTAATGTTACACAAGCAATAATATATAAGCCCAGGCATTGTTACTTAAGAACTTTCAAAACGTTCAAAGTACAAGGGCAACTGCAGAGAGTAGCTTTTGTCGCTCTTGTGGCCATGCGCCCTGGTAAAAGTAGTCAATCTGGCTTTGGAGGATTATTAGAACATGGGTGGAAGTAGTAGCTTTGACCTTATCATGCAAGAAGTGCTCAATCAAAAGCAACGCTTGGATGAGTTAGTCGAGGAAAATCAGGATTTACAACGTCAGTTAGCTGATTTACGCGCAGGTCGAGGTATTTTACTGGAGATTGGTGGTCAGCGGTTCGCGCTTAATGAGATCGCCGCTGTCGCTACTACGAGTGGGGTGGAATGGCCAGTACAGGAGCCTGTTAACGACATGGCTAAGAGCACTCCTCTTATGAACGAGGCAGCTACGGGTGGTGAGGTGGACGGTGATATCTCTCTTCCTCAAGCCGCACAGCCGGCAGATGGCGAAGCTGCGCCGCTGAATGGTGGCCACTATCAGGAAATCCAGGCAGCAGTAGGAGGGGAGGAAACAGGGGAAAAAGCACCCGCGCACACTACTTTCCTTGAGGATTTGCTCGTCGATGAATTCGCAACTGCGGCGACCAGTCCCATGCTCGCGTGGAAAGGGGCGGCCGCGGCCGGAGAGAGCTCCCCGCGCAGGGTCCTGCCGCTGGCGGTCCCGCGATTGATGAAGAGGCAAAGGCGGCCCTGCGCCGTGAGCTTATCGGGAGCTTCCTATTAGAATAGGCAGCCTTTCAGCGTGCGCTTCGCTCCCCGTCATTTTTCGCTCTTATTGGACTAATGTGGTATAGACGACCAGCCGCAAGGTTGTCTGATTTTGCCTGGGTATCCAGTCGCCAGCGCACGTGATCAAGTTAAGATACGAACCTGCATCTCCAAAGATCTCCTGAATGGGAGCCTGTCGTGGCGCATACAGTGCGATTTCGCGTAACGCGAAATCGCACTGTATGCGCCACTGGTACTGCAGGCGCTGGCAAAAAAATAAGCCAGGTTGATGAGGCCCATCAACCTGGCGCATGTCACATCTGGAAGGTTGTTTTATACTCGCTGACCGCTGGAGTAACATCCGTCTGGGCCAGCATAATCAGTGTCAATGTACTGGCATTCTGGGGCGTGAGGAAGATTACCGTCTCAGCTTGATTTGTCGCACCCGCGGCAATAACCGTAGGTCCGGATTCATCCGAGGGCGCGTTCGTGACACTTCCTCCCTGTAAACGCGTTATGCCACTGGCATTATAGTAAAAGGTATCCGCGCTGGGGTTGCTCAGGTTCAGCGACGCGACAATATAGCGCTGACCGCTCTTGGCCTGCTGACCACCGGAGCTTAAGCTGGAGGTCACCGTCGTCAAGGTCCAGTTCATGCCGGCATACTGAAACGTCGTATTGGGCTTGATCGTCTTCATGGCGTACGCGCTCAGGTCGGCCTTGCCTGTCAACGGTACGTTCATCTGGGCCTCGTCCGCCGTACCAAGCTGCAGCGTCAGCTGATCTATAGCCACATGTGAGGAGAGCTGGTAATCAAGCCAGTTATCCTGTGAGACACCCTGGCCCATGCTGCCATTCACCTTCGCAGTAATAAACTGGGCAGTGCTCTTATCGGGTAAAACTAGGTGGGCACCATTACTATAATTCATGTAGAGAGTGCTGGTAGTCGGATTACTCTCGTGAATATTCAGCCGAACCACTACCGGCGCATCTGTCGCGCTGGAATTGTCGGCAAACGTGCTGCTTGTACCCGCCCCCTCCTGGACGCTTTTAATCGTGATGACGTCGCTGGCATACGTCACCTGTTGCGCGATGTTTTGCGAGGTCGCGGCGGCCGTCGTTACCGTGCCGTTTCCACTTGTGCTGCTGCTACTGCTGCTGTACGTTGGGCTGTTACTCGTCGCTTTAACGCTGTGAGTGATGAAGTAATAGGCGCCGTAACTGAGTCCACCACACGCGACAACGGCGAGCAGGATGATGAGGAGCATACCACAGCCGATCTGGCCGAGGACGCCTTTTGTGGAATCCTTCTGGGGCTTGGCATAGTCCGGCGCTGCAGGCACTGCCGGCGTATAGCTCTGTGGTGTATAGTTCTGCTGTGCGGGCGCGGCCTCCCGCACGGCCTGCGGCTGTGGGGGATAATACGTGTATTGCTGTGCCGGCTGCGTATACAGGCTCTCCGGTGGAGGAGGCGGGGGGGCGGCACCGGCACCAGGGCCAGCATCAGAACTGCGTGCGTAAGCATCACTATTGGACGCCGCGGAGGTAGGAGCGCTAAAGCCAGCATCAGCGCTTGCACCACAATTTGAACAGAAACGCTGCCCGGGGGCTAGTGCAGTCCCACATTGGGGGCAGACAGGCAAGTTTATCTGGGCCATAGCTTCTTCCCTTTCGTGCAAGGCCATTAAACATAGAATTACCTGCGCTATTCATAAATACGAAGCAATTGTAGCGCTAATACATTAAAAAATCTATGCGCCGCATCACAGCGCGCTTATAGTACTACTCACAAAACCTGGCCGGCCCTACGCCAGCTGGAAATTGCTAGTCGCCTGGTCAGCCCCTCCCTGCGGCAATAAAATGAGGGTAAAAGCTCTGCTGACCTGGGGCACCAGAAAGGTCAAAGTACCGGTTTTCCCTGTTTCCCCTGTATTAAAGGAGACGGGCAAGGTTGAAGTTACGGGAGTGGCGCTGCTGTTGCCCGCTTTCAAACGCATATAATCATAGGCCGAACCAGGAATTGCCTGCTGCGAGAGGGTATTATCCACCTTCAGGGTCACAACGATATAGATCATCCCCTTGCTTGCCTGCTGACCGGCAATGCTCCATTGAGAGGTGGCGCTCACCAGCGTATAGTTCAGCCCCAGGTACGACATCTGGCCATTCGGGCTGACCGTCCTGTGAGCGTATTTGCTCAAATCCGCGTGAGGCGTCAGAGGGATATACAACTGGGCTTCAGAGGCCGTCCCGAGTATCAATGCCAGCTGATTGACCTTTACATCCGCTGGTACGGCAAAATCTATGTAGCTTAATTGCGTCGCTCCGGGGGCGATACTCCCCTTCGCTTTGACATATGTTGGAGCCTCTGCATTTTGACCCGCGACTTTAAGCCACGCAATATCGTTGTAAACCAGGTTCACCTTGCTCGCGGTCTTATTCTCTTCGCGGATGTTCAGGCGCAGCAGCTCACCGCTAGAGGAACTGGCATCATCGGCAAAGCTCTGCGCCTGCACCGCTGTGAGTATAGTCAGGTCGGCGCCGGCGTAGGTCAGGGTAGTGTTCACCTGCGTCGTCGTCGTGGTAGATTGCCCGGCCGGGCCGCCGAATCCTGGCAGGTGCACGCCCATAAACCTGCTGGCAAACAATGCGCCTGCCCCTACCAGCACGAGCAGCAGAACAAGCACCAGGACCACCCTACCAGAAGGGCGCTTTTGAGTGGGCTGGGAGGGAGGGGCAGGTGGGACGCCGTGCCACGAGCTCTGCTCCTGGGGTGGGGCACCGTGCCATGAGCTCTGTCCCTGGACTTCTGGCGCCTGTGTCGGCGCATCAACAAGGGGTTGGGTGGGTAGCAGCTCGGGAGAGTCTCTCCTTTCATCCGGGGGCGCCCCCAGATCGAGCCCGCAATTAGCACAGAGGGGCTGGCCTTCCCTTACAGGCGCACCGCACTGCGGGCAAATTGTTGCTGGATTCTGTGCCATAGTCACTGGTTCTCCTCTATAGAATGTTGCTAAAGTTATGCGTCTTTTATGCGCCCATTGTAACACAGCGCCAAAGAACCGTTATGACATAGTTCACATCAATGGAAGCTTTTCGCGCATGGTACGCGCGGCTCAATACCCTAGGAGAAAAATAGGGATTTATCTAATAGACAGAGCATAGTAATTGCTCTATAATTTGCTTATCTTAAAGCAGTAGAGTAGCTGATAGCCAAATCAAGGGGTACATTCATGCGCGTTCGGCCTTTCTTCTGGTTGCTGCTTGCCATCTCTTGCGTTGGCGTGCTGCTCCTTGCGGCCAGGCTGCCTGAGCATCTACCGGGCCTGATGCGCATCCACATGCAGCAGCCCGCCGTGGGCGGGCCGGCTACCGTGGAACTGCAACTGACTGACGACCAGGGACTCCCTATTGAACAGGCACAGGTTTTTTCGCGCGCGCGCATGACCAACATGGCAATGGCGGTCAAGCAGAGTAGCGTGCGTTACCTGGGGCACGGGACCTATGCCGCGCAACTACGCTTATCTATGGCTGGCCCCTGGGCAATTACCATCCAGGCCCTGGCCGACGGTTTCGCACCTCTTCTGCAAACACTGCAGGTCAACGTGAGCGGATGATCCCTCCGCGTCGGCCTGCGGGCCCATCAACTCGTTCTGCTGACAGCGTTGAAGAAATCTTGCAGGTTTGGCATACCCAATCCGCTCGCAAAGTCCCAACCCGTGGTAGCGGGATAAACTAAAGGCAGCGGGAACTCGGGGAGCATCGCGAGTGAACATATCACCGCATGCGCCTGCTGTTATCACGACAAATTCAAGCGAATCAGTCAAGCGGCCTCGCATCCATTACCTCTGGCGGCTTTGTACTAACGGTAGTATATGGTATAATGAAAGTCAATTGGAAAAGATATTCTACCCAAGGACAGCATACCATGTCAGAATTTAAGGTCGAGGCTCCGTTTCAGCCTACAGGTGATCAACCAGAAGCCATTGCCCGCCTCGTTGCAGGTATTCATAAAGGACATAGAATGCAGACCCTCCTGGGTGTCACCGGTAGCGGCAAAACGTATGCCGTGGCGAAAATTGTTGAACAGGTGCAGAAGCCGACCCTGGTGCTCGCCCCGAATAAGACGCTGGCAGCTCAGCTCTTCAGCGAGTACAAAGAGTTCTTCCCCAACAATGCCGTGGAATACTTCGTTTCCTACTATGACTACTACCAGCCCGAGGCCTACATCCCCCGTACGGATACCTATGTCGAAAAAGAGAGCATGTTAAATGAGGAGATCGAGAAACTCCGCCTTTCCGCGACACGCAGTCTCTTCGAACGGCGCGATGTCCTGATCGTTGCCTCTGTCTCCTGCATCTATGGCCTCGGCAGCCCCGAGGAGTATGGCGAGGTAGTCCTCACCCTCAAAGTCGGAGACGAACGCCGTCGTGACAAAATATTGCGCCACCTGACGGAGATCCAGTATGAGCGCAACGACGCTAACTTTATTCGTGGACGCTTCCGCGTCCGCGGTGATGTGCTGGAGGTCTTCCCCGCCTACGAAGACGTCGCGGTCCGCATCGAGTTCTTTGGCGACGAGATTGAGCGTATGACCGAAATTGATCCGCTCACCGGTGAAATCCTGGGCAAACGCCAACGCCTGGATATTTACCCCGCCAAACACTGGGTGACGACGCAGCAGCGCCTGAATAAATCCATCGAGCTGATTGAGTCCGAGCTTGAAGAACGCCTCACTGAACTCGAGGCCGAAGGTAAGCTCCTGGAGGCGGCGCGTTTGAAGCAGCGCACCAACTTTGACATTGAGATGCTGCGCGAGACGGGCTTCTGCTCAGGCGTCGAAAACTATTCGCGCCACCTGGCCGGCCGGGGAGCGGGCGAGCAGCCCTGGACCTTGCTGGACTACATGCCCGATGACTTTCTGCTCGTCGTGGATGAATCGCACGTCGCCCTGCCCCAGGTACGAGGCATGTTCGCCGGCGACCGCTCACGCAAGTCGGTGCTCGTGAATTACGGCTTCCGCCTGCCCTCGGCCCTCGACAATCGGCCTTTGACCTTTACGGAGTTCGAGGGCCAGATCAGCCAGGCCCTTTTTGTCTCGGCGACGCCCGGGCCCTATGAGTATGAACACAGCGAGGCCATTGTCGAGCAGCTTATTCGTCCAACAGGCCTGCTTGATCCGCAGATCAGCGTGCGCCCCACCAGGGGGCAGATCGATGACCTGCTGAGCGAAATCCGCCAGCGCGTAGCGAGCGGCCAGCGCGTCCTCGTCACCACCTTGACGAAGAAGATGGCCGAGGACCTGGCCGATTATATGCAGGAATTGAGCATCAAAGTGCACTACCTGCACTCGGAGATCGATACCATCGAACGGGTTGATATCCTGCGCGATCTACGCCTGGGGGTCTACGACGTTGTCGTGGGCATTAACCTCCTGCGTGAAGGTCTCGACCTGCCGGAAGTTTCGCTGGTAGCCATACTCGATGCCGATAAAGAGGGCTTCTTGCGTTCAGAAGGCTCACTCATCCAGATGATTGGCCGCGCCGCTCGCCATATCGATGGCAGCGTGATCATGTACGCCGATACCGTCACCAAGTCGATGCGGCGCGCCATTGATGAGACGAACCGCCGCCGCGCCCTCCAGACCAGCTTTAATGAACACAACCATATAACGCCACACGGCATTAAGAAAGAGATAAAGACCCTTTCTGAGCGTATCAAGGAAATGAGCGGTGTAGCGGTCGAGGCCGCCGGCGGGAAATCCGTTGCTGTGGCCCTGGCCGGCATACCCAGGGACGAAGCTCTGCGCCTGATCAAGGATCTTGAGTCCCAGATGCGCGCAGCCGCCAAACAATTAGATTTTGAGAAGGCCGCCCAGCTGCGCGACCAGATCATCGAGGTCCGCCGCTCTATGATCGAGTAGGGCCCGCGCAACGACAGCTCGCAGAGGCCGGGTAGCTCACTCACGTGAGTGAGCTACCCGGCCTCTGCGTATGTCAACCGTACGACCACACCCACAGGCAACCGGACATATACTTGCGCATGAGATACAATGTTTAGCGCTGGAAGATTACCAAACCGACTTCGAAAGGAACATGCGCATGCAACATAATCATTCTGAGCACAGGCAGAGCGAGAAGCACCAACCTACGCAGGGCGAGTATTTGAGCGGAGCGCAAATTCTACCCCGGCGCATCCAGCCCAATATGACGGTCGCTGAACTTATTGACCAGCAGTTCCAGGCCTACAATTCCGCGCGTTTGAACGAGGCGGCCAGGCTGTTTGCTGAAGAGATGCTGGTCCCTGAAAAAGACGTAACCATCGGCCTCACAATGGCGGGCGCACTCACGCCCGCCGGCCTGGGGGGATGCCTCATCACGCTCATGGAAAACGGCTTTGTCGATTTTATCATCAGCACAGGCGCCAACCTCTACCACGATATGCACCATGCCCTGGCCATGGCTCTTCACCGCGGCGACTTCCGCCTGGACGATACGAAACTGCAGGAAGAGGGCGTCATCCGTATTTATGACATCCTTTTCGCGGACAAAGTTCTCCTTGACACCGATGCCTTTGTACGCGAGTGCCTGCAGAGCCTGCCACAAAGACCTATCTCCACCTCGCAACTACACTATCACCTCGGCACGCAGCTGCTGAAAGCAGGCGTCAATCCTGAGTATTCGGTCCTGGCCCAGGCCGCGCGCTGGAATGTTCCCATCTACACCTCCTCTCCAGGTGATTCATCGATAGGCATGAACATTGCTCGCTTTGCCCTGGATGGTAACAAGCTGACCCTTGACCCCCTGGCCGACGTCAATGAAACGACGGCCATCGTCCACCATGCCACGCGCAACGGCGTCATCATCCTCGGCGGCGGCAGCCCCAAGAACTTCTACCTGCAGACGCAGCCCCAGCTGTGGGAGGTGCTGGGTATCCATAAGGGGGGCCATGACTACTTCATCCAGATCACCGCGGATGCCCCTCACTGGGGAGGACTTTCGGGCGCGACACCATCCGAAGCGGTTTCATGGGGCAAAATCAAGCCAGACCAGTTGAGCAGCGCAATCGTCGTCTATGGAGATTCAACTATTGCTCTTCCCTTGCTTACCGCGTACGCTGTAACGAAGGCCCGGCCACGCCCCCGCAGGGAGCTGTACGCCAGGCGTGAGGAGGATTTGCGTGAGCTGCAAGCGGCCTATGCCGCGAGCAAAGAGGGCCGGCCATAGACCTGCCTTCCATGTAAAAGGCAGCTATTTCCCATTAGATAGAATAGTAACTTCTCATTAGATGGAAAGCCACTGCCCATTAGATAACAAACTTTTGGCATGCTTCCTATTTAGCTTGACAATCTAATGTAAAAGTATTGTATAATGGCCAGCGTGTATTAAAAACACACACTGGCCATTGTTGCATTCAGCGCCGCAGGCGAGACCTGGCGCGGAGTTATGCAAATCACAGTTTATCAGGAGGTTTGTTCAATGCTGGTACATTTAATGTTGGAGCTCTATGGCTGCGATCAAGAGCTGTTGAAGAATGAAGCGCTGGTACGGCGCGCGCTGGATGAGTACCCCGCCCATATCGCTATGGACAAGGTCAGCCCGGTGCACCTGTACGATATTGAAACATCGAACCCGCTGGATGCCGGCCTTTCGGGCTTCGTCATCATCGCACAGAGCCATGTCAGCTTACACGCCTGGCCTGAATATGGCGAGGTGGATATCGACATCTGCTCCTGCAAGGAGTTCAACCAGGAAGACGCAATTGCTTTCGCAAAAGAGATCTTCCAGACAGACAGTGTCGACACGCATTTCATAGTACGCGGCCAGCGCTCATTACGCCCCGCCAATCCCGACCCTGCGCGCTACGCAGAGGCCCTGGCCGAGCGTAGATCCAGATTGGCGGTGCGCTAAAGGCAAGCTGCCACACTCTACGCACGGCCTCACCTGTCAGACATAGCAGGCACTTCACGCGGGAAATTCCAGGGTGAAGTGCCATTTTTCTTGCCCCTCTCAGTGCTTGACGCACGCCTCCCATGAGGATATCATTGCCAGAGAAATTCAGCGTGTATTCTCGGCGTCCGCGACCCCTCGCAAAAAATGTCGACATACCTATCTTACACTGGACCTGGACGCGCTGGACCCCAGCGAAATGCCCGCCGTAGGTACACCCGAACCAGGCGGTTTGCGCTGGTATCAGGTGCTCGACCTCTTGCGCGAGCTTTGTCGCCGTATAACGGTTGTCGGCATGGATGTTGTCGAGCTCTGCCCTCTGGAGGGACAGACACGCGCGGATTTCCTGGCAGCCAAACTCGTCTATAAGATGATCGGGTATCGTTTCTGCGCTACATTATAGTCCGCATTGCCTGGACCTGATACGGCTTTCTCGGGTACAATAGAAGAGAAAAGCCTCAGAGAAGTACATCATGCTATTGAGTGAGAAACAGCAAGTGAAAAGTAAAAGCAGCCGGCGTATGCATGCCACGTCGCCCGTGGCGCAGCCAGCAGTGGATCTACTATTGCTCTTTTTGCTCCTCGTTCCACTGCTGGCGGCTTGCTTAGGTAAGTCTCCCCTTGCAGCCACACATAACACTTCCTACAACACAACTCTGGCGAGTAATAACGGACCTATCACCTACAGCACAAACCCCGACGATGTGCTTATTCGTACCTTCTACGGCGGCGGCAACCTGGGCACCCTGGATTATAGCCCGGTCATCAGTATCTATGGCGACGGAACCTTTGTTCTTGGTCCCGGGCTACAAATGCGCCAGGGCAGACTCGCCACGAACGCCTTGCAGCAGCTCCTGCACACGCTTGAGGATAGCGATGCCCTGCTCAATCTAAGCCAGCAGGTGTTTTATGACGTGCCGGACCAGAACGCGACCATCCTGGAGCTGGCGCTCAACAATAAACACGTTGAATTTGTGTATGGCTCATTCGGAGCTCTCCATGAGAGCGCCCAGGCGATGAATGAATATCGCCGCCTGGAGCAGGCTCTTACCTCCATTACAAGGGCCATCCAGGGACCTACGTCTCCCTACAACAGCCGGGCAATGACGCTGCTTGTGCGCCAGGATTTCAGCCCCGACCTCAGTCAGCCTCTGCTCAACTGGAGCCTGAAAAATTTTACGCTCAACCAGCTTGCAATCTATGAATGCGGCGTTGTGCCGCAGGACCAGACCGGGCCCAATGCTGCTACGGGTTGCCTGCTCTTCACCAAACCACGCCACACCTACCTGCCAGGCGGAGCTGAACTACAAAGCATTACATCCCTGCTTAATGGCCACCTTCAGGGAGAATTCATCGAAAACAACCTGTACTTCAGCCTTGCACTGCGGCCACTGCTGCCCGATGAACTCTCATCCAGGGTCGTTGCCATACTTGGTAGCCAGGAACTCACCTATAGCGGCGTGACACTCTACAGCGGTACTTTGCCCCAGCCCCCCGCAGCATCCTAGCGCTGGTGATAGCACGTCATGGCTTGCGGATTTTTTGCAAGCGCTTAAAACCTTAATAATGCGGGACGAGAACTTGGAGAATGTGGTATACTATGTGAGACGTGCCCCCTCGAATACGCCTGGTAGTTTAATAGCGCGTCAAGCGGACAGGAGTTAGTGTTGAACAACCTACACGAGATGGCGCCTACATCTCACTGCTTCGTCCACCACTGAAACAACGTACACACCCTAAAAGGGATAACCCTGAAAGGTATCATGACCAGAGATTACAACAAGCAACGACGCGACGACATGCGCCCGTCCTCGCGCAATCAATCCACAAACAGGTACAGAAACGAGCAACCCCCACGTCCAGCTCGGCCTCGTCTAAATCGGGAAACCGTGGATCGCGCATGGGAAGCCGGCGCAGCTACGCAACACCCCGACTATCGACCACGTCGCAGCAATGCCAGCAATGGACAACCACCACGGGATAATTGGCGCTATAACCAGTCTTCGGAGCATTCCTCTGCTCAGAATGGTCGCAAACCCTACCGTAACCAGGTGGATCGTAACCGCCGCTTCGAGCGTAACGGCGACAATAACCCGGGCTTCCGCTCACACCCTTATAATTCAGGTAGGGGCGGATTTGACGATCAGCGCACAAATCGTCCGGGGTATCGCGATAACTCTTTTTCCCAGACCAACGAACGGCGCTCCCCATACCGCGGCAACGATCAGAAGAGGGATAATCAGCGCCGTTACCCTGAAAATTCTGAGCGCCAGCCGCGCGATGTCGGGCGCTCCATCGCGCTCCCCAGGGCTACGAGGGGAGCGCACGCGAGTTCGGACGCGACAACCGCGTCCCGCGTAAGTTTGAACCTAATGGCCGGCCGGGCGCAGGCTACAGGCCACCTGTGCGAGATGCCCAGAATCCGCGCTGGCAGAGTCGTCCCACGGCGCCACGCGGGCCATATTCCTCCAGGCGTTCCCAGGACAACGGCTTCGCCTCACAGGCGGCACAGTTTGAAGGCGACTATGAGCGTTTCAACGCCCCCGACTTTGCGCACCAGCGCGGGCCCGAGCAGGCGAGCAGGATGAGTCCTGAACGAGACAGACCACAGGCTGAAACGCGCCATGTCACGCGCATGCCTGATGGCAGGGTGCTTAAGGGGCCGCGTCCGGCGCAGCGCAGAAACGCCCAGTTCTGGAGCGGGGTTGCCCAGGAAACAGAAAACTTGCTGCAGCCAGCTGCCACAACGGCTGACGACAGCGAGCCGGAGCTGGTGCCACATTTCGAGGGGCCGACAGCCGAGCCGCAGGATACGGCAACTGCGCACCTGGCCCAGGACTCCCCTGTCGAGGTAGAACAGGACAAACCTGCAGCTACACGCAAAACACGGGGCCGTTCTAGCAGTTCCGGCAACAGCAGGACTGGTCCTGCTACGCGTAAAAAGAAAACGGATGCCGCCATCAAGCCGCGTTCTACAGGTCCCAAGCCATCGCAGCGTGGCTACAAGTGGCCAGCTTCTTAAGGCAAGCACGACAGCACATAGAGCATTCGATGCTGGCATTGAGTGCTCTATGTATATGTAGCGGAACTCATCTATGCATAGCACGAGCGCACAAGCGAAGAAATCGCTGACGACCTGTTGTGCTGGTTGAGCGCGGGCCTGATGGGTGAGCCGGGCACCAGTTCCCCTGTTTATTCCTTTGAGGAGCGCCAGTTGCGCGCGTGCAGCACCTGTTAACACTAGAGGATGACTAACATGCCGTATCCTAGCTATCTACATTTATACGCCACGGGCGAGCTGGCCGAACGTGCCGCAGCGGCCTGGGAGATTTTGCGCAACTGTACCATCTGTCCCCAAAATTGCCACTGTAACCGCACCGCGGGTAAAACCGGCGTCTGCCACTCTGGCACCGAGGCCATCGTCGCGTCCTGGAATGTTCATCGGCGCGAGGAACCGCCCATCAGCGGCACACGCGGCGCGGGAACGATCTTCTTTGGCTACTGCCAGGCCCGCTGTACCTATTGCCAGAATTTCTCTTTGAGCCAGGGTGGGCTGGGGCACCGCGTTGGGCCGGAACGCCTGGCGGATATGATGCTCTACCTGCAGAAGAAACGCTGCCATAACCTGGACCTGGTTACACCGACCCATTTTGTGCCACAGATCCTCGCCGCCCTGGTTATCGCCTGCGGCAAGGGGCTGCGCCTGCCCATTGTCTACAACTGCGCCGGCTACGAGAACCTGGAGACCCTGTACTTACTGGATGGGGTTGTCGATGTGTACCTCCCCGATGCCAAGTATTCCGACAATAAAAATGCCCTGCGTACCTCGAAAATGCCGCGCTATGTCGATCATAACCAGCTCGCCCTGCGAGAAATGTACCGCCAGGTTGGACCGCTGCAGCTGGATGAAGAGGGCATAGCGCGGCGCGGCCTGCTCATTCGCCATCTCGTCATGCCAGAGGATATTGCGGGCACGCGCGAAGTGTTGCGCTGGATCGCTGAAGAGCTTGGCCCGGGTACGCCGGTCAGCCTCATGGATCAGTATTTCCCCGCCTGGAAAGCTGTCAACGACCCGGTTTTGAAGCGGCGCCTTACCTGGAGCGAGTACAGGTCGGCGCTTGACGCCCTGGAGGAGTTTCAATTAGATGCAGGATTTGTTCAAGAAGACCTGATGGAACTCGATACGACGTCTACTATATAGCAAGGGAGAAAATGTATCGCTCAGCGATTGGTTCAGCATGTTATAATTTTAAAGACAGTCTTATGTAGGAAAATTTACACTCGCAGCGAGTGAGAGACAATGTACGCTGTGTGCAAACTGTCTCTCCTCTGTGTACATGCCGGAAATGGGGGCATGCACAATACATTCCGCCATGGAGAGTAGTTATGAACGACACGGCCACTTTGAGCCACCTATTTGCTGGAATCCAGCCGGACCTTGACGCGGTGGATATCACTTTTGAACAGCGCGCCACTTCGGGGCTCCCTATTCTCAACTCAGCCTCTATGCATGCCCTTGGATCGCCAGGCAAGCGCCTTAGAACTGCCCTGACGTTATTGTCGGGCAAGATGAAAGCGTATCGCTTTGATAAGCTGCTTCCCCTCAGCGTCGCCTACGAAATGGTCCACCTGGCGACGCTGATTCATGATGACATCGTAGATAAAGCGAAAACGCGCCGCGGCAATCCAACGGTCAATGCGCTCTGGGGTGATAATATAGCTATCCTCCTTGGAGATTACTACTTCGCGAAAACCGCCGGTCTGATCGCCGATATCAACGATAACCGCATCGACCACCTCTTTTCAGATACGGTCGCCACCGTCTGCGAAGGCACCATTTTAGAGATAATGACGGCCGGGCGCATCGACCTCACGCTCGAAAATTACTACGAGAAGATCAGCCACAAAACGGCCTGCCTGATCGCAGCCTGCTGTAAAGGTGGAGCCATCGTCAGCGATGCTTCAGATGAAGAGATCGAATTGCTCAACGAGTATGGCCAGAATCTTGGTATCGCCTTTCAGATCATCGATGATGTCCTGGATTACACCCAGAACCAGGCTACAATTGGCAAGCCCGCGGGTAATGATTTACGCCAGGGTATGGTCACGCTCCCGCTGATCTATGCCCTGCAGGAACCATCCATGAATGGCCACCAGCAGCACGTGCATAGTCTGCTCAACGGCGCATCCCAGAATGATGAGGATATACGCGCGGTCGTCAAATGGGTGACGCTGGGCGAGGGAGTCAAACGCGCACAGGAAGATGCGTCTGCCCATGGCAGCAAAGCGCGGGCCGCGCTCTATCACTTTCCGCCCTCGCCAGATCGCGACGTCCTGGACGAATTAATCGATTTCGTGGTCGCGCGCCAGCATTGATGGGATGGATGAGAGTGAGTGCAAAAATTTCCTGGCAGGAAAAATTCCGCGAGAGTGGCGGGAAGAGGTCCTATGTCCAGCGCCTTTTCGGCCGCATTGCTCGTATCTACGATCTCATGAATACCCTCATGAGCCTGGGCCTGGACCGTCGCTGGCGAGCGTTTGCCGCTCGCTACCTGGCACTGGGCAGCGGGGAGCTGGGGCTTGACCTGGGCACCGGTACCGCTGATCTCTCGATAGCCGTCATTTGCCGCTCTGGCCCTGGAACGCGCATGATAGGGATGGATATCACCCCGCAGATGCTCGACCAGGGGCGTAGCAAACTGGCGCGCCTGGGTTTACAGGATCGCATCGACCTGCGCAGCGGCGATGCCGAGCATATCGACCTGCCCGACAACAGCGTCGACGGCTGCTGCTCGGCATTTATGGTACGCAACCTGGCGGATATTCGCCAGGGCTTCCGTGAGATGCTGCGCGTGGTGCGCCCCGGAGGCAGGGTTGTCTGCCTTGAGATAAGTCATCCCCCCGGCAGGATTTTCGGCACCCTTTTCCACTTCTACTTCTACAGACTGGCCCCTCTTTTTGGCACCATCCTGGGCAAAGCTTTTGAGGAGTATCATTATCTGCCGCATTCGCTGACCAGTTTTCCTGATGCTCAAGGCCTGAAAGCGCTGATGGAAGAGGTGGGATGGAGCGATGTCCACTTCTATCGCCTCACGGGTGGTATAGTTGCCGTACATGTCGCCACGAAGCGCTGATGGAGCCACCTCCCCATTTATTTCGTTTCATGTATGCAGAGCGCCGGGGCGCTCTGCATACCCGGGCTTCTAAACAAAGCCGCGGGTAAGAAAAACGATGATGAGCAGGGACACAAGAATGCCACCCAGCCAGAGAAAAGCCATGAGCCTGTCATTTCTCTCTGCCATTGGTGGAAGCTCCTCCGGGCGAGGCAGGAGCAGCTCCTGGTCCTTGAAATCATTGCCCGGCGCCAGCGACTGGAACGCCTGTGAAGCAAGTTCAGGGCGCTGCTTGTCGACGCCGCTGACAGGCTGCGATGTCAGTGGTGCCTCAAAGCGCTGCGCATTGGAAACAAGGCTGCCGCTAACCGAGCGCATCGCCAGTAGATCCTGGCGTAATTCCGAGGGGCGCTGGTAGCGCTGGCTGGCAATCAGGCGCAGGCCCTTGGAGAGGATGGCATCGAACTGCTGTGAAACATTGGGATTCATCCGCTGCGCCTTGGGTATGCTGCCGCTTACCCCCGCAGGGATACTGCCGGTCACGGCATGGTAGGCGCTCGCCAGCAATGAAAACAGCTCGGAGCGGACATCGATGACGCCGCGCACAAACTCCGGCGCCGTGTAGACAGACAAGCGCGTGCGGTCAATGCCAGAGATAAACTGGGTGGCACCGCCCGCCAGCACGATCGAGAAGTTCGTGAGCACAAACTGGGAACCCGTGCGTGTTATTACGATATGCTCGGGGCTGATCAGACCATGGGCCAGGGGAGGAGATTGCTGCGCGAGCAGCTCCAATATTTCGGTCATCTGCAGGCAGCATTCGATGACATCCAGCTCCGCCATGGCTCTGCCAGTACGACGCATGCGAGTCATCAGGGATTCTCCATCGACCGGCTCAAAGACGAAAAAGTTGCGCCCTCGATCGCTGAAGGCATCCCAGAGTGTCGGAATATGCGGATGCCTCCCCACAGAGGAGAGGGCCATCGTCGCCGTGCGCAGGGTAGACTGCATCACCACCGAACTGCTCTCTGGCAAGACCAGCTCGCGCATCATGACCTGTGCAGTCCCGCGCTGCGCATCCTGTGCGATCCACATGTTTTCAACCGCGCCGGCCAGCCACTCCTGGCGTTCCTGCAATTCTTGCAGGCGATACCGGCCGCCACGCAAAAGCGTGCCCGGGAGAAGTTGACGATTCTCCGTGCCAAACGTGCGGCCCTCAACCTGAGATATCGGGTTTGGGCGCCCGTCGCGCCGCGGCTCCCCCCTTAACGTATCCGTAACCAGATGATTGGCGCGGCGAGCCCCCTCCGCACGCATGGCATCCTGACCAAGCGTTCCTGTTAAAGGCATACCGGCCTGGCTGGTATTTTGCTGTCTTTGAGGTACGCGGCGCGTAGTTAGCTCATCAGGGCGGGCCGAGCCCGCTGGTGTCCCCCCCGCCTGGCCGCCCTGTGAGAATGAACGATTAGGCCCGAGATTATTACTCCCCGCGGCGGGCGGCGGCGTGGCAGAGCGCGGATTTTCGCTCACCGGACGCGCGCCGGGAGGGGCATTAAAAAGGCGCGGCGTCGCTGGAATCTGAGAAGGCGGCGTCTGCTGGACGTTCCCACCGGCCGCCGGGCGTGTACTCCGGGGAGGAGGCGAGGCGTTGGGGTTGTTGAAGGACGATGCACCTGGCTGCGGATTTGCGGGCGGCATACCACCGAGCTGCTGCGAATTCGTAAGCGTTCTCGGCTGTGAGGGCGGGGGGGCATTCGTATGCCCGAGAGGTCCCGAAGCGGGTATCCGTATAACGAGACCACAGCGTGTACAGGGACTTTTGCTTGCATTCCACTCATTTCCACAACGTGGACATATCATGTTGTACCCCTCTCTGCACCCGAGTGTATAAATACTGGATACACCTGTTTATACCTCGACGCATTGATTACCAGAAAATAGTGCCGCCCGGTGATCTCTTCGACCTGCTCAACTCTCCTGAAGCCAGTTACAGCGCTGAGTATAGTAGAGAACGTATAGGCATGTCAATATATTTAACCATAACTAATAGGATCTTAATTTTATTTTTATATTAAGCGCACGCCGCGTCCCCATGCCAATTTCGTGCGGTCAGCGCTCTTTCGATTTCAGGTTGCGCCCGATAGGGGCCAGGTTGCCCAGGAAGCCTTCTATGGCCTTCGCAAGGTCATAAAGCTGGGTGGCTTCGGGTACGGAGATTTCGTGACCCGCGTGGGCAACCTCGTACAGGAGCTGCACGGTGGGGTGCTTTAGCTGCGCAGCCGGGTCGCTGATCGTCGAGCCAAGCAGGGAGGAACGCATGGCATCAACGCTGGCATTTACCTCTTCAAGACGCGCGATATCTATGAAACTGGCAGGTTTGACCTGACCTTTGCCTTTATTCCCCGCTCTTGCCACTTCCCATTGACGTCTCGCCGATTTTCCAGCTGCACAATAACAAAACTCGGGATGGGCAGAATCGGTGTTCTGCAGACCAGTATCATCACAAATCGGGCAAATTGGCATCATTGGCCTCCTCATCAGAAATGTACAATCTCAGTCTCACTATATCATACCTGGAAAGATGCCATTTATTAGGAGAGGGACTGTCTGCCACTGAAGTAGTCATGCAGCATGTCTTCGCAGTCAAAAGCGAGTTTACCATACACTTCCTCCGGCTTACGCCAGCAGGGCTTACCCTCACCCGAGCTCTGTACCGACCCGCTGACAATCGATCCTTTGTAGGCAATCGAGACCGCGCGCAAACGCGGGTCGCGCCGCAGGCTTGAGTACACGCCCACAAGACTTTGAATGACTATGACGTAGCCCGTCTCCTCACGTACCTCACGCAGCACACACTGTTCAACCGTCTCCCTGTAGCGCACAATCCCACCAGGGATGGTGAATCCCAGGCCATCCGAGCGGTCGATAAGCAAGATCTTGCCATCTTGCTCAGTAATGGCGCAGGCGCTGAGGATTGGCGAGATCTGGCCGAGCGTGAAAAGAGCAATGAGGCGAAATATAAGTCCGGCCAGCAGGCCTTTAATCCTCTCTTTCATCGCTGACGCTTTCTCCCTTCATGCTATCATCCAGCGAGGGCTGCGCTGCCTGAGATCGCGGTCCCTGCTTGTTAGCCACTACTCTCCGGGTCTCCAGCAGTACTGCCACCTGCGCGGCCATATCCAGGAATGCCAGAGCTACCCCCGACCCGGCCCTACTCACCACGACGGGTTGACCCGTATCGCCGCTTACAGCCGTTGATGGATCAAGTGGAATACTTCCCAGCAGCGGCAAATCATCAAGCAGCTCACGCACCTCCTGACTGCGGGGAAATACCTGCACCTGCTCGCCACAGTGAGGGCATACAAAGCCGTCCATATTGCGCACGACCCCCAGTACTGGCACATCAACGCCCTCAAACATCGCCAGGGCCTTGGCAGTATCGATACGCGCGATGTCCTGGGGAGTCGTGACCAGGATAGCGCCATCAATCTGCAGCTCGCGACACAGCGTGGCCTGTGGCTCGCCGTTCCCGGGGGGCAGATCAACGACCAGGTAGTCCAGGTCACCCCAGTTCACTATATAGAGAAGCTGGCGAATGAGCATGCCCAGCACATCGGGAATCGGGGCAACCGCCTGTTCCTCGCCAATAAAGAAGCCAACGGACATGATACTGATGCCGTAGCGCGAGAGTGGCTTGAGCATGCGCTCGGGCGCAACTCCCCCCGCCTGAGCCAGGGGAAGAAATAATTCCGCTCCCTGCCCGGTTTTACGCTTGCGCACGCCCAGCATCATAGGGATGCTCGGGCCGTAGGCGTCCGCGTCCAGCAGCCCCACCGCGGCCCCCCGCCTGGCCAGGGCCACAGCCAGATTGACACTTACCGTTGATTTGCCTACGCCACCTTTTCCGCTGCCCACGACCAGTAAGCTTTTGATACTGGCCAGGCGAGCACGTTTTTTCCGTCCCTGCAATGCTTTGCTCCGCACGTTTTCAAAACATACTTGAGATCTCAACACATATTTAGCTTGCGCTGCTGCAGACTCCCTCTCCGCCGCGCGAACGGTGTTTCTGAATGCCTATGGGTTTTAAGTGTAGTATATTGGCTACCGCTCCATTTAGCAAGGGAGGCCCGCCCTCAGGGGCTTGCGAGAGTCAGGTGAAGCGATATATGCTCACATGCAACTAACTTTCTGGCCCCACCCTCCCCATGCATGCGTGCGCTGCACTATAATTGAGTGACATCCGAGTTGCCGACCGGCTTATCAGGAGTTTTTATTCATGTACCGCTTACTCGCCCTGGATCTCGATGGCACCCTGCTCACACCACAAAAACAGATTACACCTCGCACATTTGAATTGTTATGTCAAGTTTCGCAGGCGGGGATGAAACTCATTATTGCGACCGGCCAGACAGCGCAGGTCCTGCGCGCAGTTGCCGCAGGTCTCCCCCTGGCGGCGCCCCAGATCATTGAAAATGGTGCGCTGGTGATCGACCTGGTAAGAGATGTGATCTTGCACGAGCAGCTCATACCGGCTGAGCTCATTCTGCCGGCCCTCGCCCGCCTGCGCGCATCGGGCTTCCATCGCGCCTACCATACGCACGAACGGGTGTATGTCGATAAAGGTACGCCGCGTGCCAGCAGCTGGTACCGTCCGCCGGTCCCCCCGGCAATTGAGGTCGAGGACGTGGCGAGCCTGTATCCCCGGCGCTGCATAAAAATTGCCGGCATCGGCGCGGCAGAGATGCTGCGCGCCAGAAGGCGCGAGTTTGAGGACCTCTTTGCGGGCAGGCTCTATGTCACCCAGTCCTCCTTCGACCTGCTGGAGTTTCTGCACCCCGCTGTCTCCAAGGGGCATGCGCTGAAAATCATTGCCGCCGATCTAGGCATCCGACCCGACGAAGTGGTGGCGGTTGGCGATAATCACAACGACCTTGGCATGCTACGTTTCGCCGGGCTGGGCGTCGCCATGGGCAACGCCCACCAGGAGGTAAAGACGGAGGCGGATTATGTCACAGGCAGCAACAGTGAAGAGGGCGTCGCCGCGCTGATCGAAGATGTTATCCTGCCGGCGCTTAAATGATGCGCAGCTCTCGACCCACCTGCTCAAAGATGCTCAGGGCCCGCGAGAGTTCCTCGCGCGTGTGTATCGCCGTAACAATCGTACGCACACGGCACTTATCGGCGGGTACCGTGGGGAAGCAGAGCAGTTGTTGTAGAAAGGCAGCAGGAAATTTTCGCCGCCATGGTGTACAATTTTAGCAGCCAAGTGACGCTCCATTAGTATTAGCAGCCTGTGAGGAACCAAACTATGTCAGATACTCATATCACAGCCCAGGGCCACCTTGAGATAGGAACCATCATCCCGGCCTTCACCCTGCCAGGTGCCGACAGCATGCCTCACAGCCCCTGGACCTATAAGCAGCGCGAGCATCTTATACTGCTCTTTACACGTAACACGACGAGCAGCGAGACTCGTGGCCTGCTCAAAGCCTTTGCTCACGAGTGCAAAGCCTTGCGCGAGGAATCCTGCGCGCTCCTGGCCATTACGCCGGCCACGGTCATCGCCAATTTACAGCTGCAGGAGGAACTGGCCCTCCCCTACCCACTCCTGGCGGACCCCCGGGGCGAGGTCATAGCAAAATATACGCAATGGGACGCCTCCTCCAGGGAACTCCGACCCAGCATCGTGCTTGCCGACCGCTACAATGCGCTCTACCAACAATGGACGGCCGAACATGAAGCAGATTTACCTGGCTTTGAGGAGCTCCTGGAGTCGCTGCGCTACTTGAATAAGCTCTGTACGCCATAGCGGTCGGATCGAGGAAGGGAGAGACGCTCAAAAAACATGCAGATCCTGCAGAAAGAGGCCGCAAGCATTTTAACCCCTCAGCGCCAGGGTTTTCTTGCCTCCAGGCCATATCCCTTTACACATACCCTCTCGGCGTATGTGGGATGTGGCTTCGGGCAAACAACCTGCGGCCTGTATTGCTATGCGCAGTTCCTGCCCAACTGGCAATTGCGGGCCCGCCCCTCCGCCTGGGGCCAGGCCGTGGAGGTGAAAACCAATGCCGCCGAGCTCCTGGCGCAGGCGCTGGGTAGCATGCGGCCACAGGCTCGCCGGCGCCTGCGCATCTTTATGAGCAGCACCACCGATCCTTACCAGCCGCTTGAAGGCCGATACCAGGTCACACGGCGCTGCCTCGAGGTCTTTACGCAATACCAGGACCTGGATCTGCTGGTCATTCAGACGCGCTCTCCACTCGCCGCGCGAGATCTCTCCCTGCTGCAACGCATCCCTTACGCCTGGCTATCGGTGACCATCGAGACCGATAGCCAGAGTACCTTAAGCAACTGAAAGGTGGGCCTGCGCTTGAGAAACGCTGGGCGCTGGTGCAAAGCGCCGGCGAAGTACATACCCAGGTAACTGTCAGCCCCTGCCTGCCTTATACGGATGCAGCAGCCTTTGGCCAGCGCTTATTGCGGAGCGGCGCCCGGCGCCTGGTCATCGACACGGTCACCGCTGGCGATGGCTCTGGCGGCCAGCGCACTGCGCGCAGCAAGTTCGCGCAGGCTGAGCCACGCTGGAGTGAGACCTCACACGCGCACCAGCTCTATAACTATCTGCGGGAAGAAGCCGCCGGCCACGGGCTTGACGTCGCCTGGAGCAGCGCGGGGTTCTGCGGGATAGCCCCCCGTGATGGGTAGCAGCACGAAAGTGGAAGGATACGACGAGTGACTATGTATGCGCGCAGGGGAGTGCCCATCATCTGGCTCTTTCTCCTGGGAGCGGCGCTGGGCACTCCCCTGGCCGTCGGCGAATTTGGACGGGCGCTGTGGCTCATGGCACAAAATAGAACACATAGCCCAGCGCTCAAGTTTCACAGCGGCGGGGCCGGCCCCGCCGGATTGAGCAATCTGGTGACCTATTTCGTGTGGCGGATGTACTTACCAGGCACGATATCCTCAGCTTCGGCCCCTTCTGACGAAGCCATGACGTTCAGAAGGTCAATCTTGGGATCAACCACGAGAGTATTGTCGACCGAACGTACCCCGGGAAAATTCCTGATGATCTCGCTCGCCGCGCTTTTCTGCTGGCTATTATGCACGGCGCCGCTCAGCCGCACCACACCCAGGCGTGGATAAACGCCTATGGGCAGATCACGGGTGCGAGGGTCACGTCCCAGGGCCATTGCCAGGTCGGCCGCGAGCGTATCGTCACCGACAAGGTTATTGTTTATCTCCATCAACCCTGGCACACCCGCCGCCTGGTCGGTGACGATATCGCTGCGCAGCGAGCTGGAGATATTCCCGTCCAGGTACAGGACGCTATCAAGCACGCGTCGCCTTATGGCGGGCAGGTCAACGTGCAGGGGAGTGAAGTCATACAGCCTCGCCTCCACTTCCTCCTGAAGTGCGCTATCCGTCCTGTAAGGCGGCAGGTCCTTCAATGGCCGCTTCCGGCACGTCAACCGTTATGCGATCGGCTGAGAGCGCGCTGACAAACTTCCGCGGCAGCAAGACGTCCTGCCCCGCACGCAGGTGATGCGCGACAATATAGGCCAGCTCGCCGTTTTCCGGATGCACCGCTATCACCATCAGGGTCCCCCTGGCAGCGGAGCCAATATTCTCCACGACGGTCCTGGCATCAAAGAGGGCCCCCTGGACGTCTGTCAGGGCCGTCATGGCTTCATCCGCACGCTTGATAGAGAGCCGCACGCCCTCACTCGTAGCACTCGTCACGTTATCAAAAGGAAAATGGACGGTCTTGCCAAATATACGACCCCGCCTCACCCCTATGGAGCTCAGGCGACGGGTCTCGGGCTCACAAATGACATCCACCAGATGCCCCTCTTCACCGTCGGCGTACACCACCTTGCTGCCAAAATGGAACTTGAACATTTCAGAGATTAAACTTGTCTTACTCATGAGTTCGCCTCGCACGACTTATTTATAAGAACATAACTCAAAACTGTGCTACATTCTCTGTCATTAAGAGTGTAGCATGTTATCAAGGCGCATGACAAGCAGCAAAAGGCTCCCCCATGTCATACGGTTGCGCGCAATGCCGGGGTGAGCGCAGCCGTATGACATGGGGGCCCAACATTCGCTGGGCAGCGCTTTATATTTCCTTGCGTTTAGAAACAACTATGAGTTTTACACGGGGATCTGGCCCCGCAAGAGATCGCTCCTGCCAAAGATCGTCTCCAGCGCCTCCGGTGCATAGCGTTCGACGATCGCTTCGGTGATGCCGTTGGCACGGCAGATTTCGCCAAACATGCTCGCGCTCGGCGCGGGATGCGCTGCTGAGTCACCGGGTCAACTTCTATCAGGCCGAAGCGCACCCCCCAACCTTCATTCCATTCGAAATTGTCAACCAGGGTCCAATATATATAGCCACGTACGGGATGCCTTCACCGATTGCACGGTGGATCATCGCGAGATGTTCGAGGATGGCTCGTGGGCGGCGATCATCTAGCGCATCGGAAAAGCCATTTTCAGTGACATAGAGCGGCTTATTGCCGCGCGTCCGCTGATATACGGCCTTTAACACACGATACAGACCCTCTGGATAGATTTCACCGAAGAAACTTTCCTTGCCTGGATCATTGAGAATTGCGCCGGGGCGTGTAAAGCGACGGCCAAAGAAGTCCACAGCTACGGTCTGATCGAAGCGAACCATTTCACGGGTATAGTAGTTGACGCCGTGAAAATCGCGCGCACCGGAGGCGCGCGCAATTGGGGCGAGGAGCACATTAAAGGGAAATGTGAAATGCCCCGTCTCAGCGGCTTGCAGAGTTGCCCAGTTGAACAATGTGTCCTGCAAGCCTGCAACGCTGCGATCGAGCAAAGAATTGGTGTTGGCGGAGTCGAAGAGACGATAGTGCAGGCTGTAGCCAATCTGCGCCTGTGGCTGGAGGCCGCAGATGGCATAAAATGCTTCGACATGCGCCTGCACCATGTTACGCAAGACCTGCATGCAGAGCAGGAAGTCGCTTTCACCAGGAGGGTATGCGCCGAGTTGATACCCCAGGATAGCGTAGATGTTTGGCTCATTGATCGTTAGCCAGAAATCACACAGATCACGCAATGCTTGCACCACGTGGGCGACGTAGCGAACAAAGAAATGAATATTGGCCTCGCGCGTAAAGCCCCCGCGCTCTGCAAACCAGAGTGGATCGGTGAAATGATGCAGCGTTACGATGGGCTTTATGCCACGCCGGCGCAAGCCTATGAGCATGGCGCGGTAACGATCCATGGCGGCGCTATCCCACCATCCTTCTGCAGGCTCAATACGACCCCACTCCAGGCTGAGCCGCAGAGCATTGTTCTCCATCTGCTCAGCCCGGTCAAAGTCGGCTTCCGCTGCCTTCCACCAGTTACTTGCATCGCCACACGTTCGCCCGTGAGAATATGCCCCTGCTGCTCCCAGCGATACCACTGGTTGTTTGTGTTGCCCCCCTCACATTGATACGCTGAAGAAGCTGTTCCCCATAGAAATCCTTTAGGAAATCGCAACACGCTGCCTTGCCATGTATCTTCCTTTTCTGCTGTATTTTATCACGCCTATTCCACAGGAAGAGTGCCACGTGCGCAAAAAAGGATGGTCCGGGTGGTACAAACCAAGTTACCACCCGGACCATCCTCACGCGTTATCTCTCTTCCGCCGCTGTTACTCGCGAATACCGCGTGCGGGCAATGGACGCACCAGTGGGCTCATCACCGGCAGATCCTTCTTGCCGCGTGGCAGGCGCTGGCGCACCAGGTAGTTTGGCGCAACCGCCAGATCGTCCTTCTCCAAGGTTACATCTGAACCAAAGCGATTGAAGAAAGACAACTCGAAGTTTGGGGTCTCACCCAAGGCACCATGGGGGCAGACCTCAACACAGTCACCGCAGAAGATACAGCGATCGAGCGCGAATGCATAGCGTGTCAGGTAGCGCTCCGCCATCATCAGCGAACCGGTGGGACAAACCTGGACGCAGGCGCCGCAAGAGACACAGTCGGTATCGTGCAGGCTGACATTGAAGGGTGTAGCAACGATAGTATCGAAGCCTTTACCAAACATACCATAGCAGTCTGGCCCGATCACATCGTGGCAGACACGCACACACTGCGTGCAGTTGATGCACTTGTTGGGATCACGCAGGATGAAGCTATGCGATAGGTCCACTTCATAGTCATGGTAGTCGCTGGGTTCGCCGTCATGGAAACGGTTATCCGACAGGCCGTGCTCGATGCTATACTTCTGCAAGTCGCACTGACCGGCAGCAGGGCAGGCACACTGCAAGCAACGAGCTGACTCACGCTCTGCCTGCTCGTCAAGGTAGCCCATCTCGATCAGCTTGAAGTTGCGTTTACGCTCCTCGTAAGGCAGCATGGGCATCTTGACCTTCGGCTCGACAGGTTTATAAGGCACGATGTCAAAGAGGTCGGGCTTGCGCTCCTCCAGTTCGAGGCGACGGGCGACCTCCTTCATTTCTTCGCCATTGAGGAAAGCATGGATCGAACGGGCACCCAATTTGCCCTGGGCAACACATTCGATGATGGTTTTAGCACCCATCTGAGCATCGCCCCCGGCAAAGACGGCGTAGCGATCTGTCATATAGTTGTGCGGGTCGGTCTGGATGGTCTGCCACTTGGTCCACTTCACACCAGACTTCTCGTCGCAGTACCTCCTTGTCAGCGCTTCTGACCAATGGCGGGAATGACTAGTATCACACGTTGACGACAAACTCAGAGCCTGGAATAGGCACCGGACGACGGCGACCGCTGGCATCCGGCTCACCAAGCTTGTTTTTGATGGAATTCGACGCCTTCACCTTGCCATTCTCGTCACGATGCGCGGTCTGACTGACATAGAACATGCAGCTCGGTGCCCTCCGCCTCGCCATCCTCAACCTCTTCGAGGTAGCACCCATCTCTTACGCGCGAACGACGATAGCATCGGTATGTACCTTCGCACCCAGACGCAGAGAAGTGCGGGTACAGTCGAATGCGGTAAATCCACCACCCAACACAACCACCTCATTTCCTTCCTTCACAGGCACAGGCTTGCCTTCCACCTTTTCACGCCAGATAGGAGATAGCGTTCACAACGCCTTCGGCATCTTCGCCAGGCACATTCATCGCATTACTGGTCCAACAGCCAATGGCCAGGTAAACAGCATCGAAGCCTTGAGCAAACAGGTCATCGATGGTGAAGTCGACGACCGAGCTTGACGTTGCTCTGCAGGTCCACGCCCAGCTGCCAGACATGATCGATTTCCGGTCCATCATAGTCCTTCTGCAAACGGTACTCGGGGATGCCGTAACGCAGCATGCCACCGGGCTGCGGCTGCATCTCGAAGACCTTGCAGTAGTGGCCCTTGAGTGCCAGGTAGTACGCGCAGGTAAGTCCGGCGGGTCCAGCCCCCACAATGGCCACCTTCTTGCCTGTGGGCGGGTCTTGAACGAAGGGTACTGGCGGATCAAGCAGGCATGCCTCAGCGGCATGGCCGTGCATGCGGCAGATGGCGATCTCTTCCTCAACCAGAGCACGACGGCAGGCCTTCTGGCAGGGCTCGGGCAGGTCAGGCCAAGGATGTAGGGGAAGGGCAACACCTCCTTCACCAGGCGGGTCGCCTCCTTCATCGAACCTTTGGCAATCAGTTCCAGATAGCCGGGAATATCGATATGTGTTGGGCAATCAACCTGGCATGGTGGCTGACAGTAGGCATTGTGGTCAGAGAGCATCATCTCCAGGTTGGTGCGTCGAATATGGAATAGCTCATCCGACTTGGTGGTGACCACCATCCCCGGAAGCCGCGGGTGTATTACAGGAAGGCAGGGGCCGCTCCACGCCTTCGATGTGTACAAGGCACATACGACAGGCCGCTGTCGGCTCTAACTTCTCGTCATTACAGAGATTTGGAATATCATTGATGCCATTATCAATCGCCACGCTCAGGATCGTCTGGCCCTCATAGGCCCGCATTGTCTTGCCGTCAATGGTGAGGGTGAAGCTGGGCTGGCCAACTTCATTGCGCACCATGGGCACCTGCGACTCCTGCGTCGTCAGCGAAAAGTTATCTCGGACTGATAAAGCCATGTGATCCCTCTTCCGAGTTTCAAATCTTACGGTAAGACATGCTTGGTCACAAAACGATGAGCGCGCACCGGGAAACAGGTATGCGTCGGGCACTGCTGATCTTCAATGTGGCGCTTAAAATGCTCGGGCCAGTAACGCATGGCCGTCTTGAGCGCATTGGGAGCTTGCACCCCAAAGCCGCACAGCGAGCCATTCGGGACATACCTGGCGAACTCATCCAGTACGTCAAGGTCCGCGTTGATGCCCAAGTCACTGACAATGCCTTCAAGTATGCCCGCAATACGTTTAACGCCCAGACGGCAGGGGACGCACTTGCCACACGACTCTTTCTCGAGGTAGCGGCTGCGCTCCATAGCCCAGGCGACCATACAGGTGTTGGCCGGCAACAACTCGATGACACCGGAAGCGACGACAGCGCCGGCTTCTTCCAGGGGGTCATAATCGAACGGTGTATCCAGCAGAGCCGTCGGCAGCGCCCCGCCTTCGGCGCCGCCAACCACGATGGCGCCCAGGTCGCTGTCAGGACGGTTATAGCCGGCATGGCGCACTATCTCGCGCAGCGTCGCCCCGAAGGGCACTTCCACCAGCTTTGGCTCGCTATCCGGCACATAGTCATAGATCGTCAGAATTTTTGTCCCACCGCTGGTTTCGCTGCCTATGCTGGCGAAAGCGGAAAAGCCATCGCGTACAATTACCGGTACATTGGCGAGTGTCTCCACGCAGTTGATCGCGGTCGGCTTATCCCACAGCCCATACTGCGCGGGGAAGGGCGGCCGCTGTTCGGGCATACCACGCCGTCCCTTGATCAGGGCGATCTGCACGGTCTCCTCACCGCCCATAAAGCCCATATCCATCCCCAGGACATTGCTGGTGCAGCTAAACTCGGTCCCTAAAATATCGCGCCCGACGAGGTTGGCCTCCAGGGCCTCATTCAACGCCTTCTGCAGCGAGGCGATCCCCTCGACGTAGAGGCTGCGCGTCACAAGATACGCCTCCGACGCTCCCACCGCGTAGGCCGCGAGTACGAGGCCCTCGATGACCTGGTGCGGGTTGCGCTCCAGCAGCGTACGCGCAGCCATGGCGCGGGGGTCCGCGTCATAGGCATTGCAGATGACATATTTTTGATTGTCATCTGCCCTGCTCACGATGCGCCATTTTTCGCCCGTCAGGCGCCCGGCGCCACCGCGGCCACGCAATTTCGCGTCGACGACCTGCTGGATGACCTGCTCAGGCGTCTGCCCGCGCAGCGCTCTCTCCAGGGCATTGTAACCACCATTGCGGCGATAGGACGAAAGTTCGCGCACATCGGCCTCACCTCGCCGCCGCAGGACTCGATAAGAAGTATCAAATTCAGGCATTGGGCTGCCTCACATGATGAATATTTCCCCATACACCGCGCGTATCGGGCGCCAGGCCGCGTTCCGGCTGATCGTCACGCATGATACCTTTGACGGCGGGGGCGGGTTTAAATTTCGGACTCATCGTCGCAATACCAAAGATGTCGCTCAGATCCACGCCACGCACCTGGACGATACGTTTAGCGGCCCGCAGGGGTAGATAGCCATAGATGTCCATCACCGCATCCAGGAGCGCCGGCAGCGCACCGGCATCTTGCGGCCAGGTGTCGAGCAACTCATCAACCCGCTGGAGGTCGATCTCCGGTTCCAGGTAATCTTTGACCGGCATCGCCACGCAGGGAGTCACGGGCTTATTCTCGTATTTTGTGGCATATTCCGAGATACGGGGAGAGTAGTAACCGGCCTTGGAGGTACCGGTCGCAGCGGTCAGCTTGCGTGGTGTGAACTTCTCCGCGCCATCGCGGATATAGGATTTAAACCATGGGCGCACCTTCCAGGCGTGCAGCGGCTCATATTCAATCGTGATTGCGCGCGGCGGGCAGGCTTTCTCACACAACAGGCAGGCCTCACACTTCAGATTGAATTCGGTTTGCAGGCCCTCCTCAGAGATCAATTGTATCAGGCCGCGGCTGCGCGGCGGCAGTTTTGGCTTCTCATAGGGATACAGCCGGGTAACCTTTGGGCGAAAGAGATGGCTAAATGTCAGGCCCATGCCTTCAAGGATCCCACGCATACACTACACCTCAATTTCCTGCTCGCCGCGCACCTTCAGGCCCTGCTTCGCGATCTTCTCACGCAGCTTGAGGATGCCCTCGATAAGTGCCTCCGGCCGAGGGGGACAACCAGGGACATAGACATCCACTGGCACAATCGTATCGACACCCTGGACAGTGTAATAGCTATCGTAAAATTCACCACCAGAGTTTGCGCACTGGCCCATGCTGAGAACCCACTTGGGGTCCGGCATCTGCTCCCACAGGAGACGCAGGCGAGGCCCCATTTTCACCGAGACCGTCCCTGCCACGATCATGAGATCGGCCTGGCGCGGACTGGAACGAAAGACCTCTGAGCCAAAGCGTGAAAGGTCATAGTGCGCCTGCGCGCTCGCCATCATCTCGATGGCGCAGCAGGCCAGCCCATAGCCCAGGGGCCAGACCGATTTCGAACGCGCCCAGTTCTGCGCCCACTGCAACATATCAGCAAGGCTGGTCAACTGCACCGGCAGCTCTTGATCTCCCGGTACATATTCCTGTGGGCCAGAAGCCATACTAATCGGCACCGGCTTACGCCGGGTGGGAGCCGACATTTTTCCATTTCCTGGATTTTCGCTGCTCATAATAAAGACTCCTCGGCAAAGGTTTAGCAGCACCTCTTGCACGGTTCATATTTGTAGAAAATTGTGGTGCTCATCTAGCATGTAGTGTTAGATGCCACGGCAAAGAAAAGCGCCTTTATTGTCTTTTACCTCGCCCCTATTATAGCACGTTTTGCCTACCCACGCTAGAAACAAAGCCGCTTGCTGGCCGTGTAATGCTGGCCAAACCCACACAGATAAGGTAAAATGGACAGCAAATCAGGCCATTCAGGTGCTCGTTTTGCCAAATCCTCGCTTCCGCAGGCGCCAACGGGTCCGGGCAGGCAAGCCAGATCAGGAACGAGCCTGAAAGGTTACACTCAGAGAGTTTGTAGTGAAGAAAGGCAGTGCATGTGGGAACCTATTTTATTGCTGTGTTAGCGGGAGATGGTATCGGACCCGAGGTTACTGAGCAGGCGGTCCGCGTCTTACAGACCATCGCCGCCCGCGCTGGACACACATTTCACACCAGCAGCGCGCTCGTTGGTGTTGCCGCGCTAGAGGCCGAAGGTGAGGCTATTTCTGATGCGACAATGACGCTCTGCCAGCGCAGCGACGCGATCTTATTTGGCGCCGTTGGCGGCGCGCCCCGTTATGAGGGCCCGCAATCAAAAAAGCAGCCGGAGCAGGCGCTTTTTCGCCTGCGCAAAGAGCTCGAACTCTACGCCAATTTGCGCCCCATCCGCCCGTTCAACGCCCTGTTGAATGCTTCTACGATTAAGGCCGAGGTGCTGCAGGGGACTGACCTGCTCGTGGTGCGTGAGCTTACAGGCGGCCTCTATTTTGGCAAACCAAGTGAGATTCGCGAGACGCCGCAGGGATATTCCGCCGTCGATACCCTGATCTACAGTGAGGCCGAGATCGAGCGCATCGTACGCACCGCCTTTGACCTGGCCCGCACAAGGCATAACAGGGTCACATCCGTAGACAAAGCCAACGTCCTCAGTTCATCACGCCTGTGGAGACGTGTAGCCGGGCGGGTCGCGGCCGACTACCCCGATGTGGCCTTTGAGCATCTCCTGGTTGACGCCTGTGCCATGCACCTAATTCGGCATCCGACCAGCTTTGACGTGATCGTTACCGAGAACATGTTCGGTGATATTCTCACCGACGAAGCCTCCATGCTGGCCGGCTCAATGGGCATGCTCCCTTCAGCCAGCCTGGGAACGCGGCGCACATCACACGGGTTGTTCGGGCTCTATGAGCCAATTCATGGATCGGCCCCTGATATTGCCGGCCAGCAAAAAGCCAATCCTATCGCCGCCATCCTGACCGCCGCCCTGATGCTGCGCTACTCTTTCAACTTACAGCGGGAGGCAGACACGATCGAGGCCGCGGTCGAGCGGGTCGTCAATGCGGGCTATCGCACCGAAGATCTACGTGAGGCAGGCAAAGAGGTCGTGGGAACACAGGAAATGGGCAGGCTGATAGTCGAGGCCATCAAGGCCGGCGCTTAGCCCATCATTGGCCTGGGGCAGGGACCCAGGACGCGCAGCTTTTCCCGCACGAGGGCGATTTGCTGCGCAATCTCTGCCTCGCCCGGCCCTGGCTGCCTCTCCTGAGCTTGTGTCGTGGCAAGCTGCGCCTCCAAAGCGGCAAGTTCAGCGAGAATGCTCTGGCGCTGCAGGTACCAGCGCGTTACTGCTCGCTCAACGCCCACCTGAACCCTCCTCGCGCGTTCGCCGCCTAACGGGCGGCCGCTCCATAGACCAGCGAGTTCAACGTACTGATCAGCTCTTCGTCCTGATAGGGCTTCACCACATATGAGCTTGCGCCCAACTGCATAGCGCGCTGCTGGTGCTTCGCCGCCGCGCGCGACGTCAGAACTACCAGCGGCAGCGTGCGATATTGCTCCTGGGCGCGGACCGTCGCGATCAACTCATAGCCATCCATGCGTGGCATCTCGATATCAAGCAGGACCGCCGCCGGCGTCTCGTGTGAGATGATATCCAGGGCCTCAAGGCCATCACGCGCCATCTGGACCTCCCAACCATGCTGCTTGAGCATGTTGCTGACCACGCGGCGCACGCTGGGACTATCATCGACCACCAGGACGTACTTGTCGCGCTCGACCGGCGCGGCGCTGGCCGGCGGAGAGGCCGTCACTTTCGCTACAGGTGTTGCTGGCTGGCTGGCGGGTACAGGTACCGGCCCCTGTGACCTCTGGGGGCTCTGAGCGGGAGCCGCCTCGCGCCGCGCGGGAGCGACCTGAGGTCCGCTCGCGCTGCCCAACAGTTTGCCGCGGATGGCAAGCAACTCGCCCAACTCCAGGATAAGGACGACGCGGCCATTGCCCATGACGGTACCACCTGCCACACCATGCACGTTGCGCAGGTGCGGCCCCAGGTTCTTCATCACCACGTCCAGCTTACCCCTGATCTCATCGACCACAAGGGCAACACGCTGGCCGCCGGCATTGACAAATAGCAGCTGGGCCTTCTCATCAACATTTCCTGCCGGCAGCGACAAAAGCTGAGCCAGTACAGTCAAAGGATACGCATCATTGCGGACCAGGACTGCCGGGCGGCCCGCGAAGGTTGTGCGCTTGAAGTTGTCCAGGCGTCCAATCGACTCGACCATAACCGTCGGGATAGCGAATTGCTGCCCACCCGCATTGACCATCATGGCGCCCTGGATCGCCAGGCTGGTCGGGAACTTCATGGTAAATGCCGTCCCCTGCCGGGGCATGGATTCGACCTCCAGCGAGCCCCTCAAGCGTGAGACGCTGTCGCGCACCACGTCCAGGCCAACGCCGCGGCCGCTCTCTTCGCTGAGCACCTCGGCGGTAGAGAAGCCAGGGCGGAAGATCAAGGATATGACATCTTGCTCGCTAAGGGCCTGATCAGGGCAAATCAATCCGCGGCTGAGCGCGGCCTTACGCACCCGCTCGAGGTCAATGCCGACCCCATCGTCACGTATAGTGATCACCACCTGGTTGCCCTCGTAGGCCGCCGATAATTTAATCTGGCCGGCCGGCGGCTTGCCTTTCAGCACGCGCTCCTCAGGGGTTTCAATCGCATGGTTCACCGCGTTGCGCATGAGATGCAGCAACGGTCCGGCAATCTCCTCGTTCACGGTGCGATCAACCTCTGTTTCCTCTCCCTCCAGCAGGAAAGCAAACTCTTTATGCTGCTTGAGCGCTACCGCGCGAGCCGCGCGATAGAGGCGAGGAGTCATCGTGGAGAGAGGCACCAGGCGCGCCTTCATCAAGCGATCCTGGAAGGTGGTATTGATGCGGTTTTCACGCGCGAAGACGCCCTCGCACTCGCGTATCACTGTGTCCATCTCGGTGCTGAGCGTGGTCATATCGGAGATGCCCTCGCTGAGGCCGCGGGCAAGCTGGTGGAATTCAGTGTAGCGGTCCAGCTCCAATTCGTCAAAATCCGCCAGGTGTGAGGGTTCAAGCGCATTCTTATTGCCCGTGGTATTGCCGTTGCCATTATTGGTGAACGAAGCAAAGCCCAGGTTACGGCTGCCTTCTCCAGGCATTACCTGTACCGAACGACCGCTTGGCAACGTAGCAGCCTCGAAACGACTCTCCAGTTTCTGGCCGACGTCTCTCAGGCGCGTGCTACTGACCCCTACATCCGCCACAAGGCGGTTAAGACGCTCGATACGCTCCTCCAGGATGCTACGGTTGACCAGCATTTCGCCGAAGAGATTCACCAGCTCGTCGAGTTTCTGCAGGCGCACACGCACGCTCAGGTCGCCACGCACGGCCCGTTGAGCATTGGTCTCGGCCAGCTGGTCATCGGCAACCACACCACCCACCGCCGCGTGGCCAGCCGACTCATCTTCGACATCGAGGTCTTCCTCAACGGCATCCGCGGACACGTTCTGCTCGCCCAGCAGTTCAGCATAGCGCGAGCGCAGCGCCTGTACCTGCGCTTCATCATGCGCGGGACTGTCCTTACCGGTAATGAGTTGATCGAGCGCCTCCGCTGTATCAAGGATCAGACTAAGGACAGTGGACGAAACCGCGCAATTACCCTCCGTGATGCTGTCCAGAAGGTCCTCAGAGATATGCGAAAGGTCGGCAATAGCGCGGAAGCCCATCATACCAGCGGCGCCCTTCAGTGTATGAGTGGCGCGGCGTATGCCCTGGATAAGCTCGCGATTGGCGGGGTCCTTCTCCAGCGCGGCCACGTGCATACTGATCGTCTGCAGGTGTTCCTCCGCTTCCAGGCGGAAGATCTCTGCGGCCTCTTCTCCATAGTCGCCCGTGAAAGCCGAGGCTGAAGGCGCCGCCTTGGCGGGCGAAACAGGCTGGGCGGGCGGTGAGATCAGCGCATCAGACGCTTTAGGCGCCACTGGCGCCTGGGGCACCAGCTGGGAGGACAACGGAGAGATAGACGCGCCTTCAGTGGCAGGCGTTGGTAAAGCCGCCAGCCCGGTTGCCTGGCGCGCCTGGTCCACAAAGTTTGAGGTGCGAGGTGCGGCCGGGGTGGGAGGCTTCAATGTCTGCTGGGCCGTCGCATTCAACGCATCTCCGCTTCCGGCGGAGATCGAATTGAGAAATTCCTGGCGCACTTAAATCTCTATTTCGCTGCGCAGGCGCTCCTCGACCTCCGCGGGTGTCTCGCTTGTCTCCAGGCCGGTAACGCTGGACTGTAATTGTCGCCTGGCCGCGAACTCCTGGCGCACTTCGCGGCGAATCTGTTGTTCCAGCTCGTTACGCGCGACCAGTGAGAGCGACAGGTCGCGGTTCTCGTATTCACGCCGCAGCTCTTCACGCACCTGGGCCTCGATCTCTGAGCGCAGGGCGGCGGGATCGCCGCGCCGTTCGAAGATTAAACGATCGCGCAGCTCGTTCGGGTTGCGGTTCTCAGGCACCTCCCAGGGCGTCCAACCGGCCTCCTGGGCGAGTATATATGCAGGCGTCTGCACCTCGACCTGCTGAAAGGCTTTCTCACAGGACTCCAGGGAAAAGAACATTTGCGCCAGGATGGTGCGAAACTGTTCATCCGTCACCTCAACGCCACTCGTGACCTGTTTCAGCATTTCAAGGACCTTCTTGAGCTTCGCATTTGACGCCCACATCACGGATAGCGGCAGGTAGCGCCGCACCTGTTCGGGGCTGTTGCGCAGGTTGAGCCCCATCACCTGCCCGGCCCAATCCTCCATGCGCTCGAGGGCATCCCTGGAACCATCCAGAAAGCCCTTGAACTCACTGCGCTGGTCCTCCACCATAGCTATAGTGCCGCGCAGTTGCCTGAGCATGTCACTGAGAGAGGAGGTCTGCTGGGCAAGTGACTGCGTCTCTCCACGCATTTCAGCATAGGCGTGGGCGAACGAAGGCGCCGCGACGACCGTATCGCTCTGCGTCTCAGCCGCTATAAGCTGACCCTGCTGTTCGTTGTCAGCCGACCCGACCTGCGCTGCCACAGCGGGCTGCGCGGGCTCCCCTGCCTGTACACTCTCCTGCTCCAGGGGCAGGTCCTGCTGCTGCGGAGCCGCGGCAGGCGGCACATCGTTTTGCTCATGGCCGGAACGCGTTGTAGCGACCAGCATATCCAGCGCGCTCGCACCGACCTCGATCGGCGCAGTGGGCTGATCTGCGCTTTGCGCGCTCGTCTCGGGCGTGGCCGGGTCCTCAGGCCAGCCAATCTCCTCTCCCAGCGCCGAGATGGGAGTTTTGAAGGAGGCCAGTACTTCATCAATTGAGGGCAGCGCGGGCGAGGCGGGCGTGGGCATATCTCCGGCAATGGGAGCCGGGATCTCCTGGCCGCCGTGTCCGCTGGCCGCAGCCTGGCCGGCGTTATCAACAAGGGCGCGGTACTGCACATAGTCGGCATCGTCTTCCGCAATAATTGCGTCCTCATCCACGCCATCGCGAATACCTTGCACAAGGCGGTTCAACCTGGCAAAAGAGCGCTGGAGCAGCCCGAGGGTACGCACATCGAGGGAGGCCAGACCCTCCATTACATCTCCCAGGATATCTTCCATACCGTGTGCCACGTGGGCTAACCCCGGGAAATCCATCATCGAAGCAGAACCACCAATAGTATGAGTACGGCGGTAGGTCTCCTCTACAGCCTCCATGTCGACTGGTGACCCACCAGAGGGTAGTTGTGCCAGACGCTCAAGGTTGGCCTCTATTTCCGGCAAATAACTATTCACCTCTTCGATCAACAAATCGAGGACTGATAGTTTATCAAATGAATTCGACATGCTGCGCGTACTCACTCATTCTAGTTAGACGTTGCCTCACAGGAGATCAACGTGTAACTGGCTGTGCTATTGACCAAATTGCCCATTGCCGTTATTCGGAAATGGAGCCTGGTCCTGACCAAACTGCGATTGATTATTCTGCTGCTGCCCCCGCTGCCAGCGCTGGCGAGAGGCCTGGTTGTTCTGTCCAGGTTGTTGCTGTACCGGGCCCGCAGGCGTCGTATTCGGCACCTGGCCCTGGTAAGGAAACGCCGCCTGCCCCTGGCCCTGATTGGCAAAGCCAGGCATACCATCAAATTGCCGCTGCTCGCCAATGTTCTGGCTATTCTCAAAATCGCCATAGCCAGGCTGGCGCGTAAAGGGCTGCTGCTGCCCGCCGAAAAAATCTTGTTGAGGCGCGAAGCCCTGACCATTCGCGCTGCCAAACGCCTGCTGCGGGTTGAAGCCGGCCGGGTTCCCGTTCACAAAGGACTGCTGCTGGGCGCCAAAGTTCTGCTGGCTTTCAAAGCCCTGCTGGGCGCCAAAGTCCTGGCTATTAAAATTATACGTGCCGGCCCGCGAGGTCAGGGCCACAAGCGAGCCGGAACTACCCGCTTCGGGTAAAGGTGGGAAGTTGTTCGTGAAGTTCGCATTCCACTCGCCATCGCCGCCCGGGCCCAGGGCAGGCTGGAAGAACGAGTTCTCGTTGCCAGCGGAGAGCTCGTTCACCGAGGTCATGCCCGCGAAGTCACCGCCGCGGTCGGGCAGGCGGAAGGTAGAGACCGAGGCACGCAGCTGATCCGACAGTTCAGCCAGGTAGCTCACACTGCCGGCGGCCTCCTGGGTACCGATGTTTGTCTGGCGCGTAATCTCCGAGATCTGGCTCATGGCCACAGCCACGGCTTCGGATACCGAGGTTTGATCGTTGGCGGCGCGCGCGATGCTTTCGATCATCTGCGCCTGCCGCTCCACCGCGCTGTAGATGGAGTTCAGCGAACGCCCGGCCTCATCAGCCAACTGCGATCCTTTGACCACCTCCTGCGTGCTGTCTTCCATAGCGACCACCGCCTCATAGGTATCACCCTGGATACTCTTGACCAGGGTGGCGATACGCTTGGTCGACTCGGTCGAACGTTCCGCGAGCAGGCGGATCTCATCAGCCACCACCGCGAAGCCACGACCATGCTCACCCGCCATCGCTGATTGAATGGCGGCGTTCAGCGCCAGCAGGTTTGTCTGATCGGCGATATCCTCGATGATACGCACGATTTCACCGATCTCGTTGGAGCGCTCTCCCAGACGCTTGATCTTCTTCGAAGTCTCCTGGACGTTTTCACGGATGAGCAGCATGCCTTCGATCGTTTGACGGACAGACTGCTGACCGCTGCTGGCATTGCGCAGAGCTTCCTGCGCCACTTCCGCGCTTAACTGGGCGTTGCGGGCAACGTTCTGAATGAAGACGGCCAGCGCTTCCACGGCTTCGCTGGTCTGAGAGATCTGCGCGACCTGCGTCTCAGAGGCCTGGGCCAGTTCGGCCGAGCGATCAAGAATGCGGCGGGTAGCGTTTGTCACCTGCACGGCGGTCGTCTGGACGCGTCCCACGACTTTTGCCAGCTCTTCGATCATATAGTTAAAAGAGTCGGCAAGGACGCCGAGTGTATCAGGAGTCACTTCAGCCTGCACGCGCAGATCGCCGTCACCGACGGCGCTCACCTCTTGCAGCAGCTTTTCGATCTGTGCCTGCAGCGCAGCGGCGTCGTTGCCACCGACGGCAAAGGACTGGCCGGCGGCGCCCTGGCCAATGGCCGGATTATCCAGCAGAGCGTTCATTGATGCGGCAAGCATGGCAAACTCATCATCGCCGCTCACCTTCGCGCGTACAGTGCGATCTCCGTTGGCAAAATAACGACAAACATCAACAAGTCCGTTTACACGATTTTTGATCCCGCGCTGCACGTAATAATTGGCGACGATCACCGCGATAAGTACGACGATCGCGAAGAAAACAATAACAATGTCCAGAGTACTTGCATTGCCGCCTGCACTTTGCAATTGCTGAGTACCGATCACTCCTAGAATGGCAAAGAGAATGAGTGTGACACCTGCTGGGACGATCAGTCCTCCTATTAACATCAGGGTGTTCACAGACATTCCGCCACTGTTACGGTCAGGATTCATCCGCCGGGCCTCCTGTGTGTAAAAAATACATCTATCACTTGTAAAGCAGAAACTTCTATGCTAGGCCTCATAACGCTGCATCTTGTCGGAGAAAAGTAGATGCACCGCATCTAACAACACAATCGTACGCCCTTCGAGCCGGGCGCTTCCCGCAGCATAGGAAAGGGCCCAATGTGGAATGGCGGTCTGACGCGCATCGACGCTGCTGATAGCGGATGCAGGAATGAGCGTCATCTCACTGACGCCATCAACTACCAGGCAGATCACCATCTCGTTATATTGCACCGACAATAAGCGAGTGCGAGGATTATAGGGAAGCGGTTCCATCTCCAGGAACGTTCGCAGATCGACGACCGACGCGATAGAGCCGCGTAAATTAATAACTCCTCTCACCCACGGTGCAACGTTGGGCACAGGAGTAACATCTATCAGGCGCTCCACACCCTGAATATGTTCTGCCTTGATGGCACAATCAACCTCAAGCAGGGAAAAGACCAGGTATTGCGCGCCAATAATAGCGTTGACCTGCGCACCTGTAAGAGGGCTATCAGCGCGCTGTTGAGTAAATTGTGCAAGTTGCGACTGCATTGCAGAGACCGCGGCGGCGCGCATATCTGCCTGGTTCTCACGCGATCCCAGGCGATTGCCAGATTGTGCTCCCGAGCGCTGGGCAGCCGTTACAGCCTGTGCTACCATTATTTCGCGCTGCCGCGCTGTTAGATCATCGCTAGCCACAAAATCACTCCCCGGGCGACTCGCCTCTCGCGCCCTGAATTACCTACTTAACTCTCTCCATAACTCTATCGACCATGCGTAGAAACCTCAAAGGTGCCCTTTGCCTGACTGACCGACTTAAACAAGGCTGCGCACGCTAGCTACCAGCTCGTCAGTATTAAACGGTTTCGTCATGTACATATCTGCGCCCTGCCTCATACCCCAGGCTCTATCTACCGCTGTATTTTTACTGGTCAATAAAATTATAGGAATATGTTTGCTTGCATCTAAACTTTTTAACTTGCGGCATAATTGGAAGCCATTTTGCTTTGGTAACACCACATCCAGGACAATACACTGCGGGTGTTCGCGAAATACTTTTTCAACAGCTTCGTCACCGTCGACAGCAGTAACCACATCAAAACCGCTGTTGCGCAACGGCGTCACAATCATAGCTAACTCTGTCCAACTATCGTCTACAACGAGTATCTTCTGACCCAACATCTGATTATACCTTTCCAGACAGCCAAATATGCCAGTGTAATGGGAAAAAAAGGCTATACTTCACCGGTATATTTATACCTGATGATCGAAATGTCAGCTCATAGGTATAAAAGTTACCTTAGCCGCGGCGGCGCAGACGAATTCGCATACCTTCGTGCTGAGGTGGCATTCGCTCCTGCCAGTTCACAAGATGTTTCTTTACCGTCTGGACCAGTTCCGCCGAGTCAAAGGGTTTCGTCAGATATTCAGTTGACCCGGCCAGCCGACCACGCATCTTGTCGAACAAACCATCCTTCCCACTGAGCATAATAATAGGTATTTGACGAAACTGCAAGTTTTTCCGAATTATCTGGCAAATATGGTACCCATCCATACGCGGCAGCTGGATATCTAAGAGAATTACGGCCGGCATTTCATCGGCTACCGAGGTGAGCGCGCTCAAACCATCGCTCGCGGTAATCACCCTGATGTGCTCCCGCTGCAGCGTCATCTGAACGATTTTACGCACTGTTGGGCTGTCATCTACAACTAATACCGTCGGTTGAGTCATTTAGATCAATCTCCTTTGTGATTCAGTTGACCTGGCGGCATTCCCTTCTCTCCCAGGCGTATTATTCCAATTTTGCATAAACCCTACAGGAGCGGGCTGTGACGTGGTGCGCCCGTTATGTAACTGCGTATTGCGATAGGCTCGATACACCTGGTATTGCTGGATCTCCTGGTCGATTTCCGTGAGAAAGGCCTTCCAGGCAATATGTAAATTGCGGCCCGTATGCGAGTTCCCCACCTCATCACGCAGCAAATCGGCAAAGATCATACGCAAAAACGCCGCCAGGCCGAGCACCGCCTCCCAGTAGAATTCCTCGAGCTGCTCCCCCTTCACCAGTTTGTCCAGGGTCAGGACGCTTGTACAATCAAGCCTGCCATTGCTAAATTCTACCGTCTCCAGGATGGGGTACTGCTGCTGCGACAGGAGATGTAAGTGGCGTAAGAAACGGCGCTCTAAGTAACGCACAACCTCGCCGTAAGGAACCTGACCGCGCCCACGCAGGCTCCTGGCGTATGTGCCATGATGGATAAGCAGCCCGTTGATGCATTCGGCGAGCACATTCACAAGCGAGAGCAGGTGCTGCTCAGGGTTGGAAGACTGACGCTGGCGTGCTAAGAGCGTCTGGCAGCGTATGATCAAGTCCGAGAGGTCTTGCTGCAGCTGGGTTTCCAGGGCCGTGTCGACCACTTCTATCAGGCGTAGTTCAAGCAGGCGGGTCATGATGCGCGCGATGCGCGCTTCCGGGGTCATCAAGGCCAGGGCTATCGCCTGCAGGGGCAGCTCTCCGTTCGAAAGACAGAGAACTTCGATATACTCCTGACTTAAGCCAAGGCTGCGTACGTCATTATTCACCTCGGGCAACCAGCGCGCGACCGAGGTGCGCGTCAGGTGCACATCGCCCATCTCCTCCCACTCATCCGCCTGGCGTAACGCCTCCAGCAGCATTGAGTCAATATCAAGAGGCTGCATCCTGTTCTCCATGGGAACAAGTTGGCGGTGGAAAGCAAAGCGCCCATCAACCCAGCGCAAGGCGTGACTGATCGACTGGGTGATCGCGAATTCCAGCCGCTTCTGCATCTCACCAGGGGTCATCAGGTTGTGCTCCACCATCATGGCCAGGGCCACCTGAGGGTTGCCGCCTGAATATCCGCGTAAAGCTTGCGCGCGCTGAGGGTCAAGTCGATTGATGAGACAGAGCATGACGAGCAGATCGGGCTGGTAGATGCCTTCCTCCCGCAACGCCACAATCTGCCCTTTACGCAGGCTGATAGAAAGGGTTTCCGGGCCTGAATGCACAAATAACGTGCCCGTTTTCCCACTCAGCGCAAGCATTTTTAAGATGGATTGGAGACCTAGCGTTTGTAAATCACCATCCATGATGCGATCTTGCTGCTCCATTGTTCTTGTCAGTCCTTTCCCAGGCAAGCATACGCGTTAGTTAAATTAGGCGTGAAGCACATGTCCAGCCGTCCGTTCGTCCGTTCATCTCTTAACCTGCATAGCTCGATGTTCTCCCATCCCCCAGATGTGTGTGCCTCAAAACGGCCTCGGATCAATGGCTCGCCGTTGATATCCTCCTCCACATTGCCCTTCAAGCATACATAATTGACCCCTATATACCAGTGTACGTCAAAAAGGGTTAGGCCAGTATAAAGAAAACAGGTAAATACATAAAGATTTTATTAAGTATTTTACACCTCTGGAGACCCGCGAAAGACGTAGCCTATGCCAGGCTCGGTCAGTATATAGCGTGGGCGCGATGGCTCAACCTCAACCTTCAGGCGCAGCTGGCGTATGTAGACCCGCAGGTAGTCGGCCTCCTCGCCATACTCCGGGCCCCAGACGGCACGCAGCAATGAGCGATGCGTCAGCACCTTGCCGGCATACACCATCAACTGGCGCAGTAATTCAAACTCCGTCGGCGTCAGGCGCACCTCTTGCTGGCCGGCGCGTACCTGTCGCTTCAGCACATTCATGCACAGGTATCCATCATCGCTCTGTAAAATATCGGGCTGCGCCTGGGCGTCGCCCGCGCCTCCTTCTGCGGCGCTTGCCCGCCGCAAACATGCCCTCACCCTCGCCTGCAACTCATCATTGCTGAAAGGTTTTGTCAGGTAATCATCGGCGCCCAGGTCCAGTGCCGCGACCTTTTGTTTCTCCTCGGTGATTGCAGACAGCACGATGATCGGCGTCTGCGTCCACTTGCGCAGCTGCTTGCACACATCAAGGCCATTTAGCCCACCCGGCAGGCAGAGATCAAGCAACACAAGGTCGGGTTGATGCAGGCGGGCCATATCCACCGCCTGGCTTCCGCTCTCCGCCACCAGCACGTCGTATCCACTCACCGCAAGGTTGCGACGCAGCATACGTTGAATGGGTGGTTCGTCATCAACCACAAGAATACGTTTGCCTTTGACTTTCATTACTGCTCCTCCGTGGATGCAATAAACTGGCTGTCCCTGGCCGTGCTGTGCAGAGATGAAGAGTGCGAGCCGCGCGTAGGCAAGCTAAAGATCACACTCGAGCCCTCCTCGCCCGGCATGGCCTCCATGTGTATCTGACCTTCATGGGCCTCAATAATACCGCGCGCGATAGCCAGGCCCAGGCCGCTGCCATGCAGGTTCAGGCCATAAAAGGCCCTAAAAATGCGCTCACGCTCAGCAGGCGAAACTCCAAATCCCTCGCCTGCAATCTTGACACACACTAGTTCAGCGTTACCTGCACCATATCCGCCATCTATTTCCACGTCTATCTCGCTATCAGCGGGACTATGTGCGGCCGCGTATTCTATCAGATGGGTGAAAACTCGCTCAAGGTGGGCGAAGTCGGCATACACGAGCGGCAGGTTCGCAGGCAATTTTGTGCGCAGCACCCGCCCGGCCAGAACCCGCTCGAGGCGCATGAGCGCGCTATGCGCAACCTCTACGATGTCACACCATTCTTTATCCAGCACTAATGCGCCCATTTCGATGCGTGACATTTCGACCAGCCCGTTTACCAGCGCATCCAGGTGATCGGCCTCGGCATTGATCTCCTCAAGAATTTCCTGCCGCGTCTGTTCATCCCAGTCAAATTCGGCCTGTAGCAGGCCGGTCACGCCCGCCTTTATCGTCGTAAGGGGGGTCCGCAGTTCATGCGACACTGATGAGAGCAGGGCGGCTTTATTTTTCTCGTCGCGTACCTGGGCTGTGACATCTTGAATTTGCAACGCATTGGCCCGCAGGATGCCCTGGCGGTTGCAGAGGGGATAGCGTGCCAGCTGGTAATATTGATCGCTGAAGGTGCCAGCACTCGCACGGGAGTTGCGCGTCGTAAACTCCTGCTCAAACACCGCGCAGGCGTTTTCAGCGGGCTCCTGCGCGTCCACGCCATGGGCAAGAGGGGCCGCCGCTAGCACGCAGCGCAGATCCTGGCGATATCCACTGCCCTGGCCGAACTCGCGCAGGTAGCTACGTACTTCCACATCATTACGTATGCGCGGCATCAATTCGGCAAAAATATCTTCAATGGGGCTCTCCGGCACGTTATCAATCGATATGCCACAATAAACTTTGGCGGCGGGATTCTATGTAAAAACACTGGCCATTGAGGTCAATCACAAACCAGGAATCCTTCAGATGGTCCGGCGATTGCTTTACCTGCGTCAAAAGGTGATCCAGCTCACCCAGCACCTCGGCTCGCGCCAGGGCCATCTCGGCTGTTTGCGTCAGCAGAGCGACGCTCGCTCCTCGCATTGAGGGCACGCGCTGTAATGCGTTACGCTCCATCTCGCCCGCAGGCGCAGAGACCAGGCCAGCAGCCTCATTGTCCCCCCGCGGCAGAACGAGAGCCCCTTTATCGGTCTCCGCCTGCAGCATGGTCTGAAAATTACGCTCGCTGCGTGTCAGGAGGTGATCGCTGATAAAATGCAGCAGGCTGCTGAAACTGACGCCAAAGGTCTGCTGAACCTCACGACGGACGCTCATAAGCGCCTCTTGCTCATCCAGGTTCTGCCCATAAGCTTGCTCTAACTGCTCAATTGCTTTCTGAAAACGGCTACGCTGGCGTGCGGACTCGATGAGCATGCCATTGTGAATAGCGATGGTGGCCTGGCTGGCAAAGAGGGAAAGAATATCGGATTTGAGGGGTGTAAATCCGCCCGCCTCGGAGGAGCACAGCAGCAGCGCTCCGTACACGGTCGTACCCGCGACCAGTGGATAGCTAAAGATAGAGTGTACTCCCAGCTCAGCCGCGAAAACATGACTGGCGGGGAAACGCTCATCTGCGCTGATGTCATTGGAGACACGCGGCTGGCGATGACGCAGGGTGTAACCAATGATGGCCCGGTCGCTCAGGGCGGCCTTCATGCGTATGAGTTGCGCCAGCCTGCGCGCGTCTAAACCAGCTTGAGCTTCCAGGCGCAGCGAATTTTCAGCTTGACCCAGGGTGACGATCGCGGAGGACAGGTGCAGGGCATTCGCGATGCCGTCCACAATTTGATCAAGGATGGCGGAGAGATCCATCTCTGAGGCTAGGGCGCTGGAGACGCCCTTAAGAGCCTGCCGCTGGCGATCCTGGATCTCAGCGCTGCCACCTACCTGCGCGCTCTCAATGGCGGCTGCCAGCACTCGCACAACCCCGGCAATCAGGCGCTGCAGGGTTTCATCGGCATAGGTATTCTGGATGGCGCTGCCCAGTTCAAGCGCGCCTAATACGCGCTCACCCACCACCAGCGGCGCAACCAGCATCGCCCGCAGCTGGTGGCCCGCGCTGAGCGCATCCCCACTGCTGGCGGGCAACCCATCAAAGCCGTCCGGATGATTTTCAATGATGGTCGCAGGCGCTTGCAGTAGACGTTCAACCATCGAACCGGCCAGAGGGTGCAGGTGATACTGCGCTACCCAGCCCCGCCCTTCTCGCTGGCAGACCGTCACACGCACCGCCTGGCGATCGTGGCGCAATAACACCACCCCAAAAACATCAAAAGGTATAGCAGGCTCTAACTCGGCAGCCAGCTGCGTATAATCGGGTTTCGTTCCGCGTACGCTCGAAACGATGCGCGCTACACGCTCAACGATAGTTGATTCTTGTACGGTGGGCGACTGTGCTCTTGCCTCCATCAAATCCCTCTGTACCTAGCAAAATATCCATTCACAAACGCGCAAAACACTTTGGCCTTCAAACCAATGGGGCAATGCTCAGTCTCCTCAACAGCCCGACATGCCAAATCCCACCACCCGCTTCTGTAAACTTCCACAGTTTAGCACAAACAGGTAAACAGAACAATACGTAAAAGTACATTTTAGCTGAACATGTACTCATTTAATGCTTATGAATACATAGTTGTTATTTCCAGGTGCCACATGTTCCCAAGTGCTTTTATTCCACCGAAAAAGAGTATACCATATTTGCATTCGGTCGGGTCAATACTGAAAATTGCCCATGTCGTCACACAAAGGGCATCTCTTGGCGCCCATCTAACTTATCCACTATATGACACGAGCTATCTTAACGCTCTTGGACAGTTCCTACTTTGCGGCTCACCTATTATAGTGCATGCGCCTGGCAGATGGAACCCATAATCCGCGCACCACAGACCATCTTCAAACCAAGGGCTCAAGCCACTCTCTACTGGCAAAGTAGCAGGGAAAAACGCCTGCAGGTAGCCCAAAGGTACCGCATAGCACCCGGCGCATATGCCGCTCTCTCAGAATACACCTGTTTTGCTCGTCACATCTGGCCGCTGCCGCCCAGAGAACCAGCCAGGCAGCCATCGGCCTGGCACGCGTGGAACGCCTGCTCGCGGGAACAATCAAGGCGTCGTGGGCCACACAAGCATCCAACTCTAACGGCGGCCCGCCACGGGCTGACTAGCGCCGCGCCCGTAGCCGGTTAATTCAACGTAGCCCTCACCCCCAATCTCGCGGCCCGCGCTCTGTCCCTGAATACTCACCGCGCCCTCCCAGTAGCTATTGCCCGTCGACTGGTACACAACAAGCTCCTGATTCTTTAACTCGGGAGTGAGCGTCAAGGCTGTGTGCAGGTGCGGGTCATCGATTGTAACCCGCCAACCCGAAGGATAGATCGCGCTGGTCACGGGGCTGCGCCAGTGTCCGAGTACAGCAATCTTCAGCGCGCTGGCTGGCAGCAGGCGATCATCGGCATTGGCAGCGATGAAGCCCACGTAGGTGGAGATTACCTGGCCCGCGGCATTGCGAATGAGGTACAACATCATTTCCGTATTATCATGCAACTGGATACTATACCAGTCCCAGCCTCCACTGCCGAGGAAGAGGAAATTGCCCCACTGGTGATCCATCCACGCCTCGCCCGTCACCTCAAGTGGCTGGCTATGATCCACCAGGGTGCCCGAGAGGGCCATACGCGTGCGTGAGTAGTAGTAAGAAAAACCGCCCAGGCCATAGGTAATCAGGCCATTCCCATTATGGAGCGTGGGCGGCTTCAGGCCACGCAATGTTAAATGAATGGCATAGTTTGCCATCTCTGCCGTGAGATGATCGAGGCCGTTCATTCCCATGATGGACCAGTCCCCGACGGCTACATCGATCCCCCGACTTGATGTCCCATTGGGAATGTTCGCCTGCGGCTCGGTCAGGCGGCGCTGGTCAAAGTGGAATTGACCTCCTGTCACATCGCTGATGGCGAAGTGGGCGGCGTATACAGGTGGGAGGGCACTGCGCAGGGCCTGAAAAATCACCAGTTCAAAGCCATAGTGATGTGCCCGACCGCCGGGGGTCACGGCATTCATATGCCCCGTGTAGTACCACCACTCGGTCAAATCCCAGTGGGCCGCCTCGTCCTGGGGAAAACAGATTGGAGGTAAAGACGATGCCGCCGTGCCGGCCTGGCTCTTGACCAGGGGCAACTGCGCAGCGGTCGACACAATTCCCGGTATACCACACGCTGACAGCAACATCGCCAGCAGCAGGCAGCAGTTCACAACATGTATCTTCCCGGCGTTTTTCATCGCGAACCTCCAACTCCAGTGTCCGTCTTTTTTATTTCCCCACCGTTCCCGCCGCCTTCTTGCCCACCAGACATACTCTCCTGTCCATCCTCGCTCATGTATTCGGCCAGCGCGGGCGGATGACGTTGCACGCCGGCGAACGGTAACCACCAGTTGACATTGCCCAGCAGGCGCATCGTAGCGGGCACCAGCAGTCCCCGTACCAGTGTGGCGTCAATCAAAACCGCCAGGGCCATACCCAGGCCAACCACCTTGACCAGGATCATATCGGCCGTAGCAAAACAGGCGCTCACCACGATCACAATCACGGCCGCGCTGGTAATAATAGCGCCGCTGCGCTGCAGCCCCAGAGCGACGGCACGCGTGTTATCCCCCGTCTGCCAGAACGCCTCCTGGATGCGCGAGAGCAGGAACACCTCGTAATCCATGGAGAGACCAAACAGCGCGCAGAAGAGCAGGATGGGTCCCGAAGCCTCAACAAAGCCCAGCGGCGTAAAGCCAAGCAACTGGTGCAGGAAGCCATTCTGGAAGATGACCACCAGGGCTCCATAACTCGCCAGGATGGAGAGCGTATTCATCAGAATAGCCTTGAGCGGTAACACCAGCGAACGAAAGAGCAGCAGGAGCACAATGTAGGTGGTCGCGAATACAACCGCGATGGCGATTGGAAAGGCTGTATAGAGAGACGTCACATAATCCATGTCGGCGGCCGTACTGCCGTCGACCAGCGATGTTATGCCGTTGTCAGGAGGGGTATTGCGAATGGTCTGCACCAGAGCCTCCGAGTTCTGGTTCAGCATATCGTACTTACTGATGACCTGGACCAGGGTGACATTCCCCGCGACCGATGATTTAACCAGGGCCACGACGTAGGGATCAGCGATCAGCTGCGGGTGTGTGTACAGCAATTCATACTGGTCCAGGGTGAAACGTGGATCGGCGCTGACGATGCTGTCCACGCGCGCGACGCGCGGGTCCGCCTCGATGCGCTGGATGTAGTTGTAGAGACTGCGGATATTGGCCGGGGTCATGACGCTGCCCGTTGTCTGCACCGCCAGCAGAATAGGCGTGGTCTCGCGGCTGTCAAAGCGCCGGTTCAACAGGTCAAACGCCGCCCGCGATGGTACATCTGGCGGTAGAATTGAGGCATCGGGCGCCGAGAAGCGCACACCTAAAAAGGGCAGGCCGAAGGCCACCAGCAAGAGCAAGACGAGGATAAAAATGCGCACCGAGTAACGCATCACGATCTGAGAGAGCCGATACCAGAAGCCGTGCTGCTCGCCCAGCTGGCCACCGTCGGGCAGGCCCTCCTTCCTGCTCCTCCTTCCCAGGCGCGGCAGCCGCACCGGCAGAGCGTTGATGCGCGTCCCAATGATGGCCAGGGCGGAGGGCAGGAGCGTTACTGCCGCCAGCACAGCCAGTACCACGACCAGCACACCGCCCATCCCAACCGACTGCAGCATATTGATGGGAAAGAAGACCAGGCCAAGCAGGCCGATTGCGACGGTCAGCCCCGAGAAGATGACGGCCCGCCCGGCCGTGGCGATGGTGATAGCGACCGCGTCGTCGACGCTTCTACCGTGGCCCAGTTCCTCACGAAAGCGGCTCACAATAAACAGGGAGTAGTCCACGCCGAGGCCAAGGCCAAACAGTGTCGTGATGTTGAGCACAAAAATGGAGAGGGTAATGGTATGTCCCAGCGCAAAGATCAGGGCCAGCGCGACTACCACGGCGCCGCCGCCGACGAGCGCGGGCAGGATCGAGGCCACGACGGAACGGAACACAAAGAGCAGGGCAACAATGGCAAAGGGGAAAGCCAGTAACTCCGCCCGCCGCAGGTCGTTTTCACTGACTGCCTGGATATCGTTATAAAATACCGGTCCGCCGCCAACGCTCGCCTGCAGGCCGGGCACAGGCTGCAGGCGCTGTTCCAGCTCAGGCAGGAGTTTAGCCGCGCTATCCGGGTCGGGCTTCAGCAATACATTGACATAGGCGGCATGACGATCCAGCGAGATCTGGCGTGGATTATCGCTAAAACTTACAACGCCAGAGACTTCTGACCAGCTGCGCACACGTGCCAGGACTTGCTCGCTCGCCGCGACAAACTGTGGGCTATCTGCGCTCTCATTCTTGCTGGTGAAGATCACCTGCACGATCGTCAGGTCGAGGTGCAGCCGATTGGCCAGCAGAGTGATTGCCCGTTCCGATTCGGCGTCAGGGCTGACAAAGCCGCCGGAATGCAGGACCTGGCTGGCCTGCGGAGCGAACAGCAACCCAACTGCGATAGCCACCATCCATAATCCCACAATCAACCAGCGATGGCGGGTGGCTATCTTGCCCAGATGGTAGAACATGGAAGACACCTTTCTGTTGAGGAATAGCGAATTTCAAGTTATACTTTTGACGTGTATCCATGCGCTGGGGGGTAATTCCTCGGCTTCCCCTCGACGCTAAGCGCCGGGTGTTGTATTATGAACAGATACGTCCTGCTGTTGCCGGGACCTCCGTTAATACCAGTAGCTCTAACCGGTACAGCTGTCAAGAGACAAGAGCATAGCTGTAATTATAAGAGGGACAAATCTTTCTACTAAAGGTAGGTGGCCTATGGCCAAAAAGACCGCACAGAAACAGAGCGCTGCGAAGGCTTCAGCCAGCGATCAAGCATTCAAGGTGATCGCGGTCAATCGACAGGCGTACCACGACTATTTTGTTGAACGCACAATCGAGGCCGGTATCGCCCTGATGGGTACCGAGATAAAATCTATTCGTGAAGGCAAAGTCAACCTGCGCGGCTCCTATGCCACGGTGAGAAATGGTGAATTATGGCTTGAGAATGCGCATGTCGCCGTCTATGAGCATGGTAACCGTTACAACCATGAACCAACGCGCAGCCGTAAATTGCTTCTGCACCGCCGTGAGATCAATTCACTACTCACTCGCGTCGAGACCAAGGGACTGACACTCATCCCCCTCAAGCTCTATCTCAAAGGCGGTCGCGCCAAGATTGAGCTGGGTTTATGTCGTGGTAAAAAACTCTATGATAAACGCGATGCCATCGCGGAACGCGATATGAAACGCGAAATTGAACGCGCAGTACGCACAAGGTAACAATGACTATGACATCATCCGAGCAGCCATTGCTCTCTATGGAGCAGCTCATTGAGGCGACCCATTTGGGAATCGCATTGAATTCATTTAAACGCTGGCGGGATAGCGCGCGGGTGGTTTCTCCTTGGGAAAGAGGGCCATTTTTTCCTGGCGATACAGCACCATGAGCGAACCCAGTGCCACGCAGGCTAACAGGGCGGTCAGGAGAATCAGTCCATCGAAGCCCCACTGGTGGGCAAAGACGCCGCCCAGGCCGTTGCCCAACAACTGTCCCGCCCCCAGGAATATAGAGTACAAGCCCATCAACAGGCCGCGCTCCCTGCTCGCCGCCTCAGAGATATCGGCGAGATAGGCCAGGGCGGCGGGCGCAAAACCGCTTTCAGCAAAGACCCCCAGCATGAGCAGCGGAATCCAGAGCAGCAAAATGCCTTCATTGCCAGCGCCGTGATGGTTAATGCCAAACAGGGCAATACAGGCGACATACACACCCAGCAGTGAAATCAACATCAGGCGTAAGCGCGGCACGTGGCCAAGAAAGAACGCCCAGAAGAGCAGGCACAGGCCAAAGAAAAGGACAAAGGCGCCCAGCACAAGGCTCAAGATATGCCCTCCACCCGATCCACTCAGGCTCCCCATCAAGTGTTGATGGGGGTGATGGCCGGCTCTGGCGAGGATAAAGGTCAACTGTGGGCCAAACCATACGCCTACCAGGGCGTTCACGCAGATCCATGCCGGTATAAAGATGAACAGGCGGCGCCGGCGCAGGATCTGTGAGTAGCGCGCAAGCTGAGCGTGCACGGTGCCCTCTTCGATAAACCGGCCCACACGAGGTGCAAGGACCATGCAGACTGACGCGAGCAAATAGAACGACGCGAGCAGTAAAAAGGCCTGGCGGCCAAGGCGATCCCATGCCAGCCCGCCCACGACAACGCCGACCGCGATCCCGCCACTGGTAGCCAGTTCATACAGGCTCATCACGCGCATACGGCGCTCCGGCTCCCTGGCAGTGTAGTCCGCCAGATAGCCCAGTACAGCGGGCACCTGCATGGCAGAAGAAATGCCCGCTATCATTTGCAAACTTAGCAGATAAGGTAGCGGGTGTCGTAGGGGGGTAAAAAGAATAAGCGTTTGCTGCAGCAGGCCCAGGAAAGGTCCGATGATCAGCAAAGGGCGGCGTCCAAAGCGATCGCTTAAAGCACCCATCAGGGGCGCGAACGTGAGTTCGGTCGCGTAGTAGACGACAGAAAGCAGGCCGATTTGCAGGCTTGTGATCACATTACCTGTAAATGGGGCCAGCTTTGCCAGGAAAAGCCCATAGACAATGGTATTCGCCCCTCCACTCAGGCGTAGGAGAAACGTGCCGACCAGGAGAGGTGTTACCGACTTGCGCCGCATATCTTATGTCCTCTCACTCTCCATGGTAGCCGCAGAAAAATAAGCATCACGAACTTTTTGCCGCCTACGGAAGGTGAGCAGAGCAATAATGCATCCCGTTATAATAAGCAGAACCGCCAGTAGCACCAACAGCAGTAAGAAGAGTCGCGTGTTCCCACTATCCATTGTGACGAGTGCCAGCTTTGCCAGGCTTTCCATATCTACCTTCTCTCAACACGCTGCTATATATATCGAAAAAGCAATGATTGTCACTTCCATGATACATGACGGCACACACATACGGAAGGTAACGTTTTGCATTCACGCACTTTATCACGGTCGCTTCACCCTCTCCATACCAGTGTATCGCCGCCTCAGGAATTCTGAGGCGGCTTCTCAGGAAAACTCTGGTTTCGGCGCGTCTGCGCCGGCTAAGCAAAATTGCCGAACATTTTCATTGACAACCAAGTTCAGGCTCGATCCTCAGGAATAAGCGCAAAGAGCAGCGTGTTGCGCATGCTACCATCAGGAGCGAGCGAGTCATTGCGTAATAACGCCTCCTGTACAAAACCGAGGCGCCTGGCAACGGCAGCGCTGCGTTGATTGCGCGCATCACAGCGCAGCCCTACACGTTTTGCCGCGAGGCTGTCAAAGGCATAAGCGGTCAATAACCGCACGGTCTCGCTGACATAGCCATGGCCCTGCGCTGATGGGCGAATCCAGTAGCCAATTTCGAAATGGCCGCTCCCCCAATCGCGCACGTGCAGTCCACTGCCCCCCAGGTAGCGGCCGCTGGCTGCGTCCCAGAAGCCCACAGTGAAATTCTCGCGCAGTAACCAGCTGGCGATCTGCTGAATAATCCAATCACGGCTCTCATCAACTGTCTGGTGAGCATCTGCAAAGGGCATCCAGGGACGCAGGTGATCGCGCGCTTCAGCGATAGCATCGTGGAGGGCCTGCGCGTCGCTCTCACGATATGGGCGCACGCTGACGCGCTCGCCGCGCAATTCTTCAAACATTGGCGTAAGGGTACGAAATGCTTTTACATTCATGTGCTCCTCCTCCATACATGCTACGCGCTGCAGGCAAAGTGGCCGCTCGGTCCTAACCATTGCGCTTCAAGCGCCCCGTCTTCTTGGCATAGCGTTCGGCGATGCTGAAGATGTAGATGCCCAGTGGTACGCTGATCACGCCCGTGAGAATAAGCGGCCATGTGTAGCTCCAGACCTCAGTTGACCAGATGGGCTGGTTCTCCATCAGGCCCGCGCGCAGACCATCCAGCACATAGGTGGCCGGTGAAATTCGCGCCAGGGGTTGCATCCATCCCGGCAGTATGTCGATCTGGTAATAGACGCCGGAGACCAGTAAGATCACAGCACGAACAATGAAGGACATCTGCATGCCCTTCTCCGTGTAGAGCAGCGGCAAAACCGCCGCGCCAATGCCGAAGCCGATGAAGGAGATGCTGCCGAGCAAGAGCATAAACACCGCGGTCAGGTAGTTGGCATGGCTCAGGTCAACATGGAAGAAGGCCGCCACAACGACCAGCTGGATGACCGTGAAGAGCAGGCCGTGCACCACGGCATACCAGCAGCTCCCGACCAGGTGAGTGAAGCGTGAGATGGGGGCCATGAATGTGTATTCAATCGTGCCCTCCCAGCGCTCCATGTTGATGACATCCGTCACCCCGTCAAAGGTCACACTGAGGTATGACCAGACTGCGGTCCCGATTAACAGGTAGAGGACAAAAAAATTCGTATCGACCTTGCCGGTGCTGAAGCGCTGGGCGTTGGCTCCGATGTACATGACCGACAGGGCGTTTACGATCAGGTACACGAGCCAGACCAGCTCCCAGGCCCAGTAGCGCTTGGTGATATTCCAGTTACGTTCAAAGAAGGCGTACACCGCCCGTCCTTGATGCATCATTGCGGACATCCCTCCCTATTCTTCATCGTCTTCGCGCCGGGCCTTGCAGGCCTCAAAGGCCTTTTCCCAGCTGCCGTAATGTTTGATATCATCTTCAGTGATCAGGTGTGAAGCGGTATAATGCATAAACACTTCATGCATGCTGACCACCTCAGTACGCCCCATCAGGTTGGCTACTGTGCGTTTAAGCTCCTGCACTTCTCCCTGGGCCACAATGCGGCCCGAGTCGATGATGGCGACGCGATCACATAGTGCCTCCACTTCGTCCATGTCATGCGTGGTCAGGAGAATAGTGGCGTCGTGATTATCACGCAGCTCGTGGATAAAGGTCTGCACGTCCATTTTTGAACGAGGGTCAAGGCCCGTCGTCGGCTCATCTAGCAGCAGCACAACCGGGGCGGTCAAAAAGGCGCGCGCAATAGCGACCTTCTGCTGCATCCCGCGCGACATATTCTCCAGGGGCGCATCTATACGGTCGGGCTTGATGCCCAGGCGCGCGAGGATCTGGTGAATCCTGGCGCGCGCGACAGAGGCGGGCACATTGTAGAGGCGCGCCGCATAGATGAGGTTCTCCATCGGTGAAAGTTTCTTGAAGAATGAAGCCTCTACGCTCACGCGGTTGATCAGCCGCTGCACCATGCGTTCATCCTTCACGACATCGCAGCCGAAGATCTTCACAGAGCCCGTATCAGGCAGAAGCAGCGTCGAAAGCATGCGGATCAGGGTTGATTTACCCGAGCCATTTGAGCCGAGAATACCCATGATCTCACGGCGTTTAATGGTAATATTCACGTTTTCAACAGCCTTCACCTCGCGCTTTGCCGGCGTCTTTTTACGCCAGTTCAGCCAGGGGCGCGATTTTTTGAAGATCTTGGTCACATTCTCTATCACCACGGCATCCTTGCTGAGATCGATAGCCATGGGTTCCCCCGACAATCGTGTATCTACATCTGCAGCCATGCGCTTTCTATCCTCCTTCTGGCCGGGTTCAAACATAGCAATACCATAGTGGTTTCTCTTGAACTGCAACAATGATCATTAGAACAGACTGCAACCTGTTCATAAGTACTGCGCGCCGGGGCGTCAATCTTTTTTCACCTCAATACTGCACAACATAGGACCTGGCTGACTACACTACACACCGCACTAAGGCAAAGAGGCGACAAAAAACCGTGGGACTGAATTTTTTGCCAGTGCCCACGGTTGAGGGTATCTCTTCTATTGCTAACTACTCATGCTGAGGTAGGTGGAGATCCCCTGGAGATGGGCAGACTGCGGCCCTGGAAGAGGGCCGAGATGGGAGCAGCGAACACTGCGCTTCCACATCCATTCGCCTTATTCGCGAGGCCGAAGGGCATAGCATTGCCGCGATCAGCGCCAAAGGCGCGCAAGCGCAACACGCGGAACAGCTGTGCTGAATTAGGCATGCTTACCCTCTCCTCTCGTGAGAATTTCTGTGAGAATTTATTTTCGTTGCATAGATACGGTTGACCTGTGCCAGGCAGGTCAGAAGATAATTGCAGAGATTGCCTGCGCAATCTCAATGAAACGAGTATAAGGGATAATCTAGCTTTTTGTCAAGGTTCATCTTACTGACATCGAGGGTTGTTTCGCCATTGATTGTGATTACCCTGAGACATAACCAACCATTCTGTGATTACTCCGTAAACTCCGTCTGCTTATTTATAGGAAGAAGTGAAAGGAGAGAGATCATGGCTAAAGCAGAGGATTTAAGCTACTTTGATTTTGTGCTCAAGACTGCGGTTGAGAGTCAGCACGACCTTGAGATCATCGTTGACATCAACAACTTTATGCGGGAAACATTAGACAAGTACTGGAACGACACCGACAGACAAGCCAAGGTTAAAAAACTGGCTACCACCTATATGGAGGAGAAGCTGAAAGATCCGCATGACAAGGAGATCGCCTGCAAAGCGGTGCTTTTGCTGATGCTTCATGTGATGTGGGAACAATGGAAAGAGGTAGGGGTTACGCTACATTAGGAAGAATAGATGAGGGAAAACACAGAAGGGAGGTTAGAGTAGGGCAAGCTGTTCCCGTTTTCCATGCTTTTTCTCATCAAGTATTTCATTGTAAATTTCCTGTAGTGAGAAGATTTCCATACATTCAACCCCGTTGACTTCCGACTCACACGGCACGTCACGATGCCCTCATTCCACGCTTTGTATTTGCTGGACTTGAAGATTTTCCCCCGTAACCAGTACGAGCGTTTCTCGTTCCCCCGTTTACTGTACCTGCCCTTTTGTGGCTTGAAGTGTCCAAGATGTTCAAACACGAGGATACGGGCCTGATACTCTTAGGAAGGGCTTGTTTTAATGGCGTATGCAGCCGCCAGTGTGCACCATGCCTCACCAGCTGGGCACTCCCCATCTCCCATTGCGCAGGAAGGTCTGGGACTTGAATACGACACTTGATCCATGCCCAACTGCTTCCTGTCCACACTTTGAGCATGATGCTCTTTGGGGTACGCTCTTTCCACTGTCCGGCGTAAAGCGTCACACTGCGGTTCTGTCAAACAGATGCGCTACAGGTCCTGAAAGGGATCGCGCCGGGCACGCCTGCTCACGCGAAGATGATGCAAGAACTGTGCAGCCTGCTTTGGCAGCGCCCGTAAGAATTGTGGGTGACGCAGCAGATAGCGGAAGAGCCATGGCTGCAGGCGCTTCCACAGGCTGGAGATCTCTTGCACCTCGCCCGAACTGCGCGGGTGTTCCGGGCTGGCCGGGTCGGCCCAGATCTCGCGCACATAGATATCCGCGAAGCGTTCCAGAGTAGAAGACTCCTCAGGCGCGGCTACTGTCAGCGCACTGATATACTCGTGAGGAGTTTGCGAGCGCCGCAACGGAATGCCGGCCCAGTTGGCCAGCAGGCACATTCGCCCATATAACTGGGCGGAGAGGCTATAATTACGGAAGAGACGCTGCCACCAGATGCCGAAAAACAGCAGCGCGAACAGGATGAGCAGGATCACGCTTCCCAGGGCAATGGCCACGCGCTCGCTCACCTGGGCCTGTGTTTGGATCGCGGTCGCCGGTGAATTGTTGCCCCCGTCCAATGCGCTCGGATCGGGCAGGAGGCGGTTTTTCGTAAGGCTACGGGGCGTGACGCCGCTCACCCCGTTGCCGCCGGGGTTGCTATTCTGAAACTGGCCAGGCGCCGGGCGAGTAAAGGTCGAAAAGCCCGCTGATGGCTCAAAATTGACCCAGCCATAGCCGGCAAAGTAGACCTGCGTCCAGCTATGCGCGTCTGTGCCATACATAATATGTTGATGATGTTTATTATCGTTATACCCGCTGGTGTAGCCTACCGCTATGCGCGCTGGAATACCCAGGCTGCGCGCCATAATCGCCATGGAGCTGGCGAAATAGTTACAATAGCCCTGATGGCTGTCGAAGAGAAACCAGGAAACTGGCTCTACTCCCCTGGGCGGATGCACATTCACGTTATAGGTATAATTGCTGCGCAGGTAAGACTCGAGTGCCAGCATCTTGTCAAACATAGTCGGGGCGCCCGCCGTGATTTGCAGAGCGAGACTCTTGACGCGAGCATCAAGATTGGGCGGCAGCTGGGTGTAGCTGCCAAGAATTGCCGGGTCGTAGTAGCTCAAGGGATATTGCCCGTCGTAGTTGGGAGCGAAGCGCGGCGCGTCCGCGGGCATGGGCACCGTTCGCAGCACGCTTTCTGAGGCGGAAGAGACGTAGGAGGTGATCGTGACGGTCTCCCCCGCCGTCAATTTCCCATTTTTTGCCAGGACGGCGATGACCGAGTCGTTGTTAGAGCTCCATCTCACCAGGACGGGTTGATTGGCGAATGCTATCTGCGACGCCCCGAAAAGATATCCTTCCTGTTCGCCCGGTGGATTGACGACGTGCACTTGCTGAACCACAGCGTGCAGCAGAGCGGCATTGTTCGGTATGCTGTCATTCGCCAGCACCGACGTCTGAAAAGTCGGGCTAATAAACCACTGGTGCCCGTCATAGGTATCGTAGCTCACAATATTCCAGGTACTGGGTGGGATCATCGCTTTGTACATCAAAGACGACATCATTATTCAGGTTAGGATTGCCACCCAGCACGAGCGTATCTCTGAAATTGCCATGGTTACTGGGGTTGCTGCCCCCGCTGAGCGCGATCAGCCTGTTCCAGGTATTTTCGAGCTGCACCCAGGGATTGGCATTCGCACTCCAGATCTGGGCGGCTGTAGTGTTGGTGTAGCCCCAGGGCAAGATCCAGGAGAAAATCAGGATGCCGATCGAGATCAGCGCCCCCGCCTGCATCACGTCCCATCCCAGATCGTCGGCATAGCGCAGCCCCTGGCGTCGCCAGCGTTTCACGGACTCAAGCAGGTTGAAGCGCAGCAGGAGCAAGAGTGACGCCATCAAGAAAACAACCAGGAAGATGATGTAGCCGTTATCCAGGTTGCTTAAATTGATAAGCAGCACAACAGCGTTGGCAACGACCATCAGCCAGGGACTGCGCGTGCGGTACACAAGCCAGGCGCTGGTATAGGCCAGCAAAAAACCCAGCGCGGTAATGAAGAAGAGAAAGATCGAGTTATCCTCGCCGGTCCCGCCGCTCAATGCCACCAGCAGCCATTGATGCATCCCATGTGCCAGCGCTACGGTACTGCCCCCGTAAAACGCGCCCGCCGTCTGCCAGTACGCGAGGAGCAAGCCAAATAGAACAGCGATCGCGTGGACGGCCAGGCGCGGCAGGCGCTGCTGTTTGGCCGCAAGCACGCCTACGACCAGGCCGATCAGAGTTGTCAGGGAGAGCACGTTCAGGTGATCGACCCATCCTGCCGCCTGCACACACCAGACAGTGCTGTATACGACGGCGGCTACCAGGATTAATGAGAACCAGCCTTCTTCTAATCCCAGATGTATCTCGAACGCTGGTCTGCGCGGCTGGGCATTCTTATTATTGCCCGTACCCCCATTCCTTGGGCCTGTCTCGGAGATAATTTTTGATAATCGTTCAACCACCGCATTGCGCACTGTTTCTTGCATTACCCTTTACCTCCGTTGAGCAAAACGTGCCTCCTGGCTGCTCTCAAGGGCCTGTGTTAATGAGTCTCCATATGTAATACGCATAACAGGTACGCCAGCGCCTTCCAGCAGCGCCAGTGAATCTTCATCAAGCGGACCATCTATGAAAGAGGCGGCATTGAGTCCCACCACCGCCACCTGCACCCCGCGGCGCTGCAGGTGGCGCACCCCCTCGTGCCAGTCACGCGAGTTGGAGGGCGTTATCACGATAGCTACCGTATTTCTGCCAAAGTGAAGGGCATCCAGGGCGAGGGCCTCCTTAAGGTCAGAACCCGGCCCGGCCGTCACCACGGCCAGCAGTTCAAGCACACGTTCGATCTGCCGATCGCCGCGATCAAGCGAGAGGAGCTCGCGCTTTTTCCCGTTCACGATCAAACCCACCGACAGGTCCTGGCGCAGCAGGTAGGTAGCAATCGTTGCGGCGATCGTCACTCCATACTCCTCGGTCGAGTGTTCAGCTTCTCCCGCCTGTACCTCGTCATGCAGGTCAAGAAAGATCCAGGCATCCACGGCTGGATCAAGATCGAATTCCTTCACCATTAATTTATTATAGTGCGCGCTGGAACGCCAGTGAATACGATTGAGGGCATCGCCCGCCATGTAGTCACGAATTGTCGTGGCGTTGGTGGTTGTCTGCAGGGCACGCCGCGTGCTGCGACCCCTGCCGGGAAGGCCGCCCGTAAAGAGCGCAAAGCTGCTGATCGGCAGAACCTGTGGCAGCACCAGCAGCTCATGTGAGGAAGTCAGGAACTTGCGGCGCCGGAAGAGGCCAAATGGATCGCCGCTGGTGGCCGTGACCGGCCCCAGTTGAAAGCGTCCGCGCCTCTTACAGACCGTACGCGCCTTCCACATAGCCCGCTTACGCCCGCCCATGCTGGCCACGTAGCCCGCCCGGTGGCCGGGCAAATCAGAGCCGTCGGCAATCTGTACCCACAGTTTGGGCAACACACTCGTATTATCCAGCATCAGGCGTTCTTCGAAAGTCTCGCCGACCTGGACGCGCCCGCTGGTTGTATTGCGATGAAAAACTAATTTGCGCAGGCTGTAGCGCGCCCACAGCCATGAGAGGATGAAAAGCGTCAGCAGGACATACGTCAATTTATACAGCACGCTCCAACCACTACTGATGGAGAAAAATAAGAGCGCCGCAATCAGCAACATCGCTTGCCAGGGACGCATAGGCTAGCGCCCCTTTCCACCACCAACCCAGGCGCCTGGCACAGGTACATTTTGCAGTATCTCATCCAGGATTGCCGTGGAGGTGACAGATCGCACATGCGCCGCCGGCGTGACAATGATGCGATGGGCCAGGGTTGGTCTGGCCAGCAGCTTGACATCGTCGGGAATGACGTAGCCGCGCCCGCGCATAGTGGACAAAGCCTGAGCGGCTCGGAACAATGCCAGCGAGCCGCGCGGGCTCGCGCCAAGATATACATTGGGGTGATTGCGCGTAGCATTGGCAATCATCACAATATATTCGCGAATTGAAGGGTCAACATGGATATTACGCACCTGCTGCTGAATACTCACCAGTTCCTCCGCTGTCATAATTTGTGAGAGGTCATCGAGCGGATGGTGGTGCTGATGGCTATCAAGGATATTCATCTCATCAGTAGACCTGGGGTAACCAATGCTGATATTCATCATAAAGCGGTCAAGCTGCGCCTCAGGCAGGGGAAAAGTTCCTTCGTACTCAATGGGATTTTGTGTGGCCATAACCATAAATGGTTCGGGGAGGCGGTATGAAACGCCATCAACGGTGATTTGTGACTCCTCCATTGCCTCCAGCAGAGCCGACTGTGTTTTAGGTGTGGCGCGGTTGATTTCATCGGCCAGGACAATTTGAGCCATGACCGGGCCGGCCCGGAACTCGAAATTGCCGCTTTTCTGGTTATAGATCGACGTGCCGGTCACGTCGCTTGGCAGGAGGTCAGGAGTAAATTGGATGCGTTTGAACGTACAGCCGATCGAACGCGCGATAGCCTTGGTCAGGACGGTTTTACCCACGCCCGGCACGTCTTCGATCAACACGTGGCCACGACAGATCACAGCGATGAGACTAAATGCTACGGCCTCGCCTTTCCCTACGATGACCTTTTCAACATTGCCTACAACACGCTGGACCGCTGAGGCAAGATCTTGATTTGCTTGCATGCACTTCTCCCCAATTCAGTTTGAGGTATTCCTACGCGAAGTTTTACAGCCTGATACATTGAAAGATATATATAGTGTATCACTTCGACACCAAAGCACAAGAGACGAGGCCGCCCTGTATATCACTACGCCACCAGGGGTGCTTTTTTTGCGTCACAAGCTGTAATGTTGCACATTTTCCTGAAAAAAGTGCTGAAATGAGCGCTCGCGCGAGCCCCTGCTCCTGCCCACGATGTTGCGAAATGAGCGGATGCAATGGGACTAGTGCGGCGGCCAAGAGTATGCTATCATGGAGGACATGAACCAGAGCGGCAACACAAATGAGATCCAGGAACTTTATGCATGTGTGCGTGGGCAGGTACAGGGCGTAGGTTTTCGCTACTTTGTTGTACAAAAAGCTCAGAGCCTGGGCCTGCGTGGTTATGCGCGCAACGACAGCAATGGTGACGTAGAGGTACTGGCCCAGGGGAGTCGCCCCGCCCTTGAGCGCATGCTGACACTTTTATGGCAGGGGTCCTCCGCGGCCGATGTCCGCGAGGTGACGCCGATTTGGAGGCAACCTACTGAACATTTGAGCGGCTTCCATGTCCGCTGGTAGTGTACATGAAGAGGACTTCTGAAGAATGATTGACCGTGAGACCGTAAAGAATGTTGCAAAACTTGCCCGGCTGGGCTTAAATGAAGAAGAGATCACAGTTTTTGGTGAGCAGCTCTCCGTCATCTTGCAGAACATCGCCATCCTGCAGGAGGCCGACGTGAGCGGCGTGTCGCCCACCAGTCATGCCTCGCGCCTCACCAATGTCATGCGCGAAGATGTTCCCCAACCATCATATCCACCGGAGCTGCTGCTTGCCAATGCGCCTGCCAAAGAAGATAACTATTTGAAGGTCCGCGCGGTGCTGGAGGGAGAAGAATAAATTATGGCCGAACTTTATGAATTGTCGATTGCCGAGGCGGGCGAGCTGTTGCGGCAGAAAAAGATTTCGTCTGTTGAATTGACGCGCGCCCACCTGGATCGTATCAGAGCGCTGGACGACAAGGTAAAAGCCTTCACCCTCGTCACCGACGATATCGCCATACAGCAGGCGCGTGAAGCGGACCTGCGCTTCCAGCGTGGCGCCACGATCTCAGCGCTGACGGGTATTCCTATCGCGATCAAGGACGTCATCTCTACCAGAGGCATCACCACTACCTGCAGCTCAAATATGTTGAAGAACTATAAACCGCCCTTCGATGCCACAGTCATGGAACGGCTCAATAAAGCCGGCATCGTGATGGTGGGCAAGACCAACATGGATGAATTCGCTATGGGCTCCTCCACGGAACACTCGGCCTTCTTCCCTACGCACAACCCCTGGGACCTCGAGCGCGCGCCTGGCGGCAGCAGTGGAGGTTCGGCCGCCGCCGTGACGGCCGGTATGGCCATGGGTTCTTACGGCAGCGATACGGGCGGCTCGATTCGCCAACCCGCCGCGCTCTGCAACGTCGTCGGCCTGAAGCCGACCTATGGGCGAGTCTCGCGCTATGGTCTTGTCGCCTTCGCCTCCTCGCTGGACCAGATCGGGCCCTTTGCCCGCAGCGCACAGGATGTCGCGCTCTTACTACAGGCGGTCGCGGGCCCCGATAGCCGCGACTCCACCAGCTCGCCCCGGCCGGTTCCGAACTATAGCGCCGCCCTTAACGGCGACATCAAGGGCCTGCGCATCGGTGTCCCGCAGGAATACTGGGTAGAGGGAACACAGCCGTCTGTCGTCGCGGCCGTACGCAGAGATATCGAGAAGCTGCGCGAGCTGGGTGCCGAGGTGAGCGACGTCTCGCTGCCACATACGAAATATGGGGTCTCGGCGTACTACATCATCGCTCCGGCTGAGGCAAGCTCCAACCTGGCCCGCTATGATGGCGTCAAGTACGGCTATTCCTATCGCGACACAGACGATATGTGGGAGGCCCTGGAGCAGACGCGCGAGCATGGCTTTGGTCAAGAGGTGAAACGGCGTATCATGCTGGGCACCTACGCCCTCTCTTCGGGCTACTACGACGCTTATTATAAGCAGGCCGAGAAGGTGCGTTCGCTGATTACGCAGGATTTCGACCGCGCTTTCGAACGCTTTGATGTCCTGGTGAGCCCCGCGACACCGGGCGTTGCCTTCAAATTGGGCGCGATCTCCGATCCTTACGAGATGTACCTGCAGGACGTCTTTACGATCCCGGCAAACCTGGCGGGCATCTGCGGCGTCTCCATCCCCGGCGGCTTTAGCGCCGGGCTGCCCATAGGACTACAACTGCTGGGCAACATCTTCGCCGAAGGCGTCATTCTACGCGTCGCCGACGCCTTCGAACACGTCACAGATTATCACAGGCAATGGCCGCAGGCGCTAGCTTATGCCTAGCAGATCGGCCTGTATGGAGCCAGCTCCATATAGGCCTGCTGGAGTATCCGGGCCGGGCCGGCGCAAAAATACAGTAATTGATAGGTGGTAATACCCTCATGGGACGCCGTATACTTGCCATTTTGCTTGTCGTGCTGGCGATCAGTATTGGCATCATGATGCCGGTACTGGCCTTTACGCCTGCGGGAGCCTCTCTGCTGCGCGGCTTAAGCGCGGCCAGCGCTAAGCCGACGTCTTATCCTACAGCCGTCCCATCCACACCTACCCCCACGCCAATCCTTACCGTCGTGGGCACCCCTCCCGCCCTGACCGCCAGTGCCGCCTACCTGCTTGACGCTGACAGCGGCCACATGCTGGATGACCAGCATGGTGAAATTCCTCTCCCCATGGCCAGTACCACCAAGATCATGACGGCGATCATCGCTATCCAGATGGGCAACCTCGATAAGATGATCACCGTCCACCAGGATGCCCTCGACGAGGTCAATAATAATGCGGGCAGCAGCGCCTATCTGCGGCTGGGCGAGAGGATCAGGCTTGGTGACCTGCTCTACGGACTGCTGCTTCCCTCCGGAGACGACGCCGCCATAGCCATCGCTGATGGGCTGGCCGGCAACGCGGCGACCTTTGTGAATGTTATGAATATCTACGCCTATCGCCTGCACCTGTTTCAAACCCATTACACCAACCCCGATGGCCTCACCTACTACGATGCGCAACATCGCCCCTTGCCCGAAAACTACACCTCGGCCTATGACCTGGCGCGCCTGGCGCAATACGCGATGAGCATTCCCCTTTTCGCCAGCATCGTGAAGACGACGGAATACAAGCTTCCTGCCACCAGCACGCATCAGGCCCACGTCTGGGACACCACCAACGCCTTCCTGGCCCACACCTACCTTACGCCCACTACCCAGACATATGCCGGAGCCACCGGCATCAAAACCGGCTACACCCTTGAGGCCGGCGGCTGCCTTGCCTTCTCCGCCACCCGCCATAGTCATCACCTGCTGGGGATCGTACTCGGCAGTGTCACTGAAAGCGGGCGCTTCTCAGATGCGGCCACCCTGCTCAACTGGGGCTTCGGTCTGCCACTCAAAGTGCCGGGAGTCTGAAATTTTGCGAGCAACGTATTATAGACAGAGGGATTCGCTCTCTTGCACGTCGCGACGCGGCCGCGAGCAGTGGCGCATGCTGGTTTTATTTCCACTGGTACTAGCATCGCTACAACAAACATGATAAAATAGCCACTAACCTTACTTATGTCATGTATTAATTTGAATTGAGTACACCCATATGCGCTACGCTGTATTTACCGATATACATGCTAACCTGGAAGCACTTGAGTCCGTGCTGGCTAAAATTGATGAGCTTGCCAAAGAGAAACCCATTGACCAGATCTGGTTCCTGGGTGATCTGGTTGGTTATGGACCCGATCCTAATGAATGCATTACAAAGCTACGCGAACGCACTGATGTTATCATTGCTGGCAATCATGATTGGGCAGCGGTAGGTAAGATAGATCTAGAAGATTTCAGCGCGGCGGCGCGTATCTCGGCAGAGTGGACGGCCGAGCAGCTGAGCGAAGAGCATCGCACATTTCTGGCAGAGCTTCCCGAACGCCTGGAAATCGGTGAGTGTACACTCGTTCACGGCAGTCCATATGGTCCCCTCTGGGAATACCTGACCTCTGAGGTTCTGGCGGAGCGCAGCTTCCAATACTTTAGCAGCCGTTTCTGCTTCGTGGGTCATACACACGTCCCCGTCATTTTTCAGCAGCCGGATGTCATTGCCAATGCTCCCACTCTGCCCCTGTTTGAAACAGAAGCAGAGCAAAATGGTTCTGCCCAGGCGTATGAGGACGACGAGGATAGCGAAGCACAAAGAGAAACGGCCCAGCTGGCCGTGATCCACCCGCCGAAGTCATCCTTCAAGACGGCGGAAAAGGCTGCCAGCACATGTGAGGATCATGAAACGGGCCAGGTGGTCAACGAAGCTGAAGCTAACTCCATCATCGAGGCCCGCATGAAGGCTGGCGAGACGCCTGAGCCAGCAGAGTCCGCGCACACTTCTGTAGAGCCTGCAAGTGACGCCAGCGCCCGGGAGGATGAGGCTCCCGCGCTGGCAGGGAGCGATGCGCCCGCACTCGCAAAGCGGGCAGACGAGCTGGAAGAGCAGGCGGCGCAAGCAGGGCAAGAGGCCCGCCAGGACAGCGCTGAAGAGTCAGCGGGTAGTCCGGAGCCGCAAGCGGCTGAGGAGCGTAAAGAAGTAACTTCAGAGGAGACCATCCTCAGCGCCGAAGATCGCCTGAACAGCGAAATCGAAGAACTGTTAACGCTGTTGGGTTTAAGCGAGAGTATGATCCAGGTCACCAATGAGATGCTGACTCCTCCCGAAGGCCCCTGGGAGGCGCCGGAGGGACAGCGAGCCATCATCAATCCAGGCGGCGTCGGCCAGCCGCGCGATGGAGATCCGCGGGCGGCATTTATGATCTACGACACTGAGGCGGGCTTCGAGTTCTACCGCATCCCTTATGCGTTTAATAAGACGCAGGAAAAAATCATTAAAACCGGCCTGCCACAATACCTGGCGGTACGCCTGGCCTATGGTCGTTAGTATGCTGGTCAGTTGATAAAGGCCACGGCGAAGCCCTTGTTTTCATGTGTTGTGGGAACCACGCGGCCGTTGGCCGCGTGGTTCCCACAACACATCTCTTCATAAAGACGGAAGTAAGTATGAAATTAGTCGTTGGCCTGGGCAATCCAGGCCTCCAATATAAAAATACACGTCACAATGTTGGCTTTCGTGTGGTGGACGCGCTGGCAGAAAAGTTAGGGTGGAGGTGGACGGAGCAGCGAGGCAGGGCGATGCTGGCCAGCGGCACGCTTGGCACAGAGAAAGTAATCCTGGTCAAACCCATGACCTTTATGAACCTCAGTGGGGAGGCCGTCGCTGAACTCGCGCGCTGGTATAAGCTGCAGCCGGAGGATGTGCTTGTCGTCTGCGATGACCTTGACCTGCCAGTCGGCAAAGTGCGCCTGCGCACTCAGGGCAGCGCAGGCGGGCAAAAAGGCCTTGACAACATCATCCACCACCTGCACACAAAAGAATTTCCGCGTCTGCGCGTCGGCATCGGTCGTCCCACCAACAGGCACATGGACTCTACAGGGTATGTCCTGGGCGTCCCTCCCGCTGATGAACGCATCCAGCTCGCAACGGGCGAAGACAAAGCTGTTGATGCCATACCCATAGCCATTGCAGACGGGCTGGCCTCGACGATGAACATCGTCAATGCCGATCCCGAAGCCGAGCAGAAAAAGGCAGAGAAACTCCAGCGGCAGAAAGAGCGCCAGGAACAGGCACGCGAGCACCGCCTGCGCAAGGCGGCACAGCAGGAGCAGGCGGCGCAGGCGCCCGCCGGCGATGCCGCGCTGTAGCCCGCTACTCACTCTATACGCTGCCGCTGTTATCAAACGGCGGAGAGAGTGGCTCGTGCACGCCGGCGCTCAAGCGCTGGTAGACTATAGAAGCGTGATCCTGCGTATGCTCACCGCTCACATCAAGGGCGGCGCCGCCATCCGTTCCCCCCAGCCAGCCCATAATTTCGGTCAGCAGATCCTGGAAAACGGTTGTGTTCAGAGAATATACCTGGTACTGGCCACGACGTTCTACGCGCACAAGATCGGCAAGTTTGAGCACCGTCAGGTGATGTGAGAGGGCGGTACGTCCAATGCCGGTGTGCTCTGCTAAATCACCGGCCGTGCGCTCTCCAGCACGGAGATATTTAAGAATACGCCGCCGGGTCGGATCGGCGATAGCTTTATAGGCCTCTTGCATAGTACTCCTTTCATGTCCTGGACAGTATTTCAATATACACTGAAACATAAACGTATCGCCAGGCGATTGTCAATGGTGGGCATTTGCGTGTGGCGGTAATATTTTTCTGCCTGTAACGATAACCCATAAGAGACATTGTAGGCTCAGTCAATATGCACCCCATAGCCTACGGATCGAGCTGCGCCAGCTGGTCAGGAGTAGTGGAGGCGGGCAGCTTCGTCCCTGTTTGAGCCAGCGACGCGCTTATCGACCTGGCCAGGGCATGCAGGTTTTCAGCGAGCGCCCAGTGCTGCACCCCCGTCAGGAGCACAAATGCGGCAGCAACGGCCCCTTGCAGCGTGACGGCTGGTGCGGTAAAATGTATGTGATAGAGCAAAATTTCAGGACGGCATGCTGCGCATGGCGTCCTTATAGTGCTGAACGGGCCAGGAGTGCAGGTGATGAATACTACTTCGAGATGGTTCGCGTTGAGGTACAGAGGTCGTACCCATGGGAGGAATGAGTGAATTTAAAGGGATTACTTGCATTGCTGGTGCAGAGACCAGATTTTCGCCATTTAGTAGAGCAGCTGCGCCAGGGTGAGGGATTGCCACCTGTGACGGGCATTACGGAGGCCGCGCGTCCCTTTGTGACCGCCGCGCTGGCCTCAGAGTTAAAAGCGCCTCTGCTGCTGGTGGTTGAGGACGAGAAACAGGCTGAGCAGATGGCGGAAGGCCTGAAGGTATTTGTGCGCCAGCCCGCAGATATCTTTTTGCTGCCGGACCGCGACGCCTTACCTTACGAGCGTTTGATCAGCGATCCTCTGACGACGCAGAAGCGGATGCAGGCAATGATAGCCCTGGCCCAGCAAGAGCAAGATGTCATCGTCGTGTGTTCGGCGCGCGCCCTGACCCAGCTTATTATACCGCCGCAGGAGCTTTCGGCCGCCCTTTATGATCTGCGACCGGGGCAGGAAGTTGACCTGAACCTGATGCTGGAGCACCTCTATAATCTTGGCTATGAGGCGGTGGCCGAGGTGGAAGAGCCCGGTCAATTTAGTCATCGTGGAGGTATCGTCGATCTCTTCCCACCCAGCCTGCCCCGCCCGGTGCGTCTAGAGTTCTTTGGCGACGAAGTCGAATCGCTGCGCACATTTGACCAGGAGACACAGCGTTCACTCAACCCCATCAGGTTATGTACGCTGGGACCCGCGCGCGAGGCGCTGCCGCTGCGCGGCCCCCAGGCAGTTAAGGAGCTGGAGCAGCTCAACATCTCAATGCTGCACAGCGAGTATGAAGAGCGCTGGCAGCGTGACCTTGAGGAGCTGCGTCAGGGGCATTCGTTCAGCGATATCGCCTTTTATCTGCCCTATTTACATAGCCCCGCGACCATACTGGATTATCTGCCGCGCGGCGGACTGCTTATGCTTGCCAATTCCGAGAGTATCCAGAGGCGCATCGCGGAGCTTGACCAGCAGGCGCTGGAGATGAAGGAGCGCTTTGAGCATGACCACGAAATCCCGTCGCAGCTGCGCGCCGCCTATATGAACTGGGACCAGCTCGAGCCCCGGATACACCAGCGCCGCCAGTTTAAATTCGCGGACATTCTCTCAATCGCGGAGGGCGAGTTTGATGCGCGCTTACATGGAGGCACCGAACATTTACTGCCTCGCTTCAGCAGCGCCAATTCATATGGCGGGCGCCTGCGCGCTTTTGTGCAGGATTGCCGCAAGGCCCTCGACAACGGCGAGCGCGTCATTATCGTGACGGGCCAGGCGCGCCGTGTGGCAGAGGTTTTGAGCGACGAATCCATCCTGCGCGAGGCGACGATTCATGTAAGCCCGGGTACCAACATCAATAACCTGCCCGAGGCGGGAACGCTGACCCTGCTGCAGGGGCAGCTGCTGGAGGGATGGCAGTCGCAGGCCCTGGCTGTGCAGGTCTATACGGATACCGAGATTTTTGGCTGGTCGCGCCAGCGCAGCGCTCCTCGCCGCAAGCCGGTCACGCCCGCCTCATTTCTGGCCGAGGTCAATCCTGGGGATTACGTTGTCCACCAGGAGCATGGGATTGGCCGTTTTGAAGGACTCGTGAGGTTAAATATGACCGGGGTCGAGCGTGAATACCTGCTCATTCACTACGCAGGTAGCGACAGGCTCTATATCCCCACCGACCAGCTTGATCGGGTCACGCGCTATATCGGGATGGGTGAGTCTGTGCCCGCGCTCAGCAAACTGGGCACGACTGAGTGGACGCGCGCCAAGTCAAAGGTGAAAGAGAACGTACAGGACATCGCGCGCGAGCTGCTGCGCCTCTACAGCGCGCGCGAGGCGGCCAGAGGCTTCGCCTTCTCACCCGACTCGGAGCAGCCGTGGCTGCAGGAACTGGAAGATGCCTTTCCCTATGAGGAGACGCCCGATCAGCAGCGCGCAATCGAGGAGGTCAAGGCCGATATGGAGCGGCCTCGCCCCATGGACAGGCTGGTATGTGGCGATGTCGGCTATGGTAAGACCGAGGTAGCACTGCGGGCCGCCTTCAAAGCCGCGCTCGACCAGCGCCAGGTCGCCATCCTGGTACCCACGACCGTGCTGGCCCTGCAGCATTTCAACACCTTTCAAGAGCGCCTCAAGGCCTTTCCAGTACGAGTCGAGCTTCTCAGCCGCTTTCGCTCCGAAAAAGAGCAGAAGCAGGTCCTGGAGGACCTGGCATTTGGTAAGGTCGACATCGTCATTGGCACGCACCGTCTCCTGCAGAAAGACGTGGTCTTCCTCAACCTTGGCCTGCTGATCGTTGACGAAGAGCAGCGTTTTGGCGTCGTCCACAAAGAGCGTCTCAAGCAGATGCGCATGGAGGTCGATGTCCTGACTCTGACCGCCACGCCCATCCCGCGTACGCTGCATCAGTCGCTGGTCAACCTGCGTGACATGAGCGTTATCGAGACGCCGCCCCAGGAGCGCCTGCCTATTCGCACGACCATACGCGAGTATGACGAGGGCCTGATACGTGAGGCGATCCTGCGCGAGATTGACCGCGGCGGCCAGGTATTCTTTGTGCACAACCGCGTGCAGGGCATCCAGGTGATCGCGCAGAAGCTCCAGCGCCTTGTTCCCGAGGCGCGTTTCATCGTCGGGCATGGGCAGATGGCCGAGGATCAATTAGAGCGGGTTATGATGGATTTTTCGGGCGGCGCCTATGACGTCCTTATCTCGACGACCATCATCGAAAACGGCCTGGACATTCCAAACGCGAACACAATTATTGTGAATAACTCGGCCTTCTTTGGCCTGGCCCAGCTTTACCAGCTGCGGGGGCGTGTCGGGCGCGGCACGCACCAGGCCTACAGCTACTTTCTCTACAACAAGGAGGCCAGGCTGACTGCGCTGCAGGAGAAACGTTTACGAGCCATCTTTGAGGCCACGGAGCTGGGGGCCGGATTCCGCATCGCCATGAAGGACCTGGAGCTGCGGGGAGCCGGCAACCTGCTGGGCGCCGAGCAATCGGGCTTCATGAACTCGGTCGGCTTTGATCTGTATTGTAAATTGCTGGCCGAGGCCGTGCAGGAAATGCAGGGCCAGCAGGCCGAAGCGGCCGCGCCCAGCGCGAGTATCGATCTACCGCTCGACTCATACCTGCCCGATGAATATATTGGCGACCGCACGCTCAAGGTCAATTTCTACCAGCGCCTGGCCAATCTCAATCAGCCTGAACAGGTCGAAGCAATGTTATCCGAATTAAATGACCGCTTTGGCGCGCCGCCCCCGCCGGTCCAGAACCTGCTGTCGATGGTGCGTCTGAAGGTCGAGGCGGCCGCACTCGGCTACGAGACGATTACGCTCAAGGATAACGAGTTGATTCTCACCGTGAAACGCACGATTATCCCCAATCGGATTGTCCTCTACCGGCGTTTCCGCAATGAGGCCCGTGTACAGCAAGGTGTGATTCGCATCCCGCGCCGCCTCTTTGGCAAGAACTGGCTGGAGCAATTGCGGGAGCTACTGCCCGCCATTACTATGGTGGCTTGATGTCCGGGCTCGCTGTCTCTCACTCAAGAGTGTGCCTAGATCGTAACGAGTCCGCGCTCCTGCAGTTCACTCAGCAGACGTTCTATCTCCTGTATGCTCTTACGCATACAGCGTGCGAGGTCGGCAACCGTCCTGTGGCCGTCGATCAATAGATAAATTGAGCGTTGAGGGCGAGTCAGAGGCAGCGCCAGGACATCTCGATCGCTGGCAAGTTTTTGGGGGATCAGCCATTCCAGGCCTGGAATGGCCGGTGTACTGGCGACTGGATTTTGAGGAAATGCTGGCAGGCGTGTCGCACTGGCGCTTAATCCCCCCGGGGGAGTCATAGTTGTGCTGCGAGGAGGGGTCGGCCTACTTGAGGGAGGAGTCATGTTCAAATCCGGATTTACACTCGAAGTGGGCCTTCTTATGCCTGTAGGCGCGTTTGCGGTATTGGCAGGGACCTTCATATTCTCACCGGTTGTGTTTGCAGAGGGACTTGAGGCCGGACGCGGCGCTTCGCCTGAAAACGCAAATTTTACCTTACGCCAGCCAAGTAACCAGACGAGCGCTTCTTGCCCGCTCATCTGGCCGCTGCTGGCAAATACGGGGAGCCCATTTTGCAAGTAGATCTCCCCCTCTTCCAAACGCCCTGCTTGCGACCGTTCCACGCTCAAGGAACCGCTTTGCCTGCGTACGCGAATTAATTCCAGGACATCTCCCAAACTCTCCGCTGCATTATCCCTACCTTTAGCCATGTAAGGGGTCTCCCTCTTTCGCACATCTGGATTACATACAATGTTCCTGACTGCAGTTGAGCGTTCCTAACAAAAGTCAGTCAACCATTGTTTTATGTATGACATAGCCATAAAGTTGCACTTATTCATATACCAGTTATACCATAGATAGGAAGTGCTGAGGAAGATGAAAGCCTTATATTTTAGGCTATACTAACATTCTTAATGAAATTTTTATAGTTACATCATTCTGTTCATTTGAGTTCGCCATGTGTATTGTATAGAGCATACTATGGCAGGAAAAGCAGGCTGGTGGATCAGGCGGGTATTTGGCCCAAAAGTGACACAGCGGAGAGGGGGGAATGATCATTCTCCCCTCTCCGCTGCTGCTGCTTTCTGTTCATGGCCGGGTGTGGATCAGGTGCAGCATCAGGGCCTGTTTGTAATCGTAGAGGCTGGCGCGGCCATTTTTGCTCACCTGGCTGATCAAATTCAGTAAGGTGGATACGACCTGTAAGCGGGTCTCTTCGCAATTCTCTTGCTGGCGCAACTGCTCGAGCAGTTGTACGGGACTCTGGTTCATGATGTCCACGCCGCTGCGCACCGCCTCTACCCGCAGCCAGACGATCAGTTGCACCCGCAGTTGCTCAAAAATAGCGACATCGGTATCGCTGTTCAGCACAGGCGAGCTTTCATGCACACTTTTCGCCAGGGAGGGCAATGCCGCAGACGCCTGGGACGTCCTGGCGTTCTGCGGCAAGGTGGGTGCGGATCTGGATAGGGATACGGATTGTCCCGGTGACATCACCGGGACAGCTGCCGAGGCTACGGGCATCTCAACGGGAGGAAACGGCGTATCTACCTGGGGCGCAACGGGGGCGGAGCCCCTGGGCAGCGATGCTACGCGCCCATCCGACTGCGCTGGAGCCCTACTGATGGGTATCTGCACCCCGGTTGGTTGTTGCTCTATGCCGCCGCTGGAGCCGTTCGCCCCGTTGCTGGCGTATGGCAGGCCCGCTGGTTGTGATTGTGAACGATCCGGGCGACGCGTCGCCGTGGGGCGGCCCTCGCCTTGCGGCGCGCTCGCCTTAATTTCGCCGCGCGCTTCCTGTATCTGCTGCTGCAGGATAAGTGTCCGCTGGCCAACCTGCTCCCACGTCAATTCCGGCCGCCCGCTGCTGCTGGGCGCGGACCACGAAACAACGCGCCTTGGACTGCCAAAGGTCTGGTTGTTCTGGGAATTGCCCGCCAGGTGCGCACGCAGTCCCTGCACAACTGTGGTGGCAGAGGTGCCAATCAACATACGAATGTCGCCCATACGCTTGCGACCCTGCTCGCCGAAGAAGCTGCGATTCCTCTGCACAAAATGAATAAAGAGGCGTTCAACCTGGTACTGGAATTCAGGTGACATGAGATCAATACGGTTCCAGGCGGTGAAATCAACCGAGCTCAAATATAGCCAGACCTCCTGGCGCTTGGAGCGATCGATGGGACGAGTACGTAGCGTCTCGCTGCGATAGTCGAAAAACCGCGGGTAGCAAAAATAAGCAATTAGCGTTTCCGCCAATTCAGCCTTCAACCGTGCCAGTTCGGCGGGCGGAAGTTGACCCAGAAAAACGCCCATCACTCCAACCCCTTTCATAGAAGCTGCGCCCAATCGACGCTACTAAGCAACATTAAAATATCGATACGCTTGCCACCCGCAGGGCCTTACCGTTATGATCGCTTCTCACATTGGCGGACGCATTGCTCACCCTGGTGGAGAACCAGTCCTGTACATTCATTATTGTACTGAAAGGGTGGGTCGTTGGTAAAAGGGCGAGGGAGATATGGGCTAGTCCCTTTGGGATGCCGCCCATCGAAAGCACATCAGTCATCACCGCGAAGGTGGTGCCTGGTTGCCATGTATTCGTCGGGCACCATGAAAGAGCTGGGAAATCGATCGAGACAAAATGATCCTTGCCAGTTTTATCCGTCGCGACCACCAGCAAGCGCACAGGCAGTCGCGGTGTGCTACCGACCCGCCAGAAGGTGTTTAACTGTAGGGTGGTATTAAACGCATACGTATGCACTCCTACGAGGTTCATGTCCGCGGCGCCGTCAGCGGCGCTAAATGTGACGTTCATGGGTTCCTGCACCTGCGACGGCTTCACCTGCGTGAACGAGCAGAAACTTGCGGGTAGTTGCCGTATGACATCGGTGTTACCGCTCTGGGGATTATTATAGGCCGAATAAGGTGAAATTCCCGGTGGTGGCAGTCCGCGTTTCAGCAGGAGATAGCCATCCTGGGCCGCGGCGACGCCGTAGTTGCCGCTAAACAGCACCTTCTTTACCTCGCGAATATAGCCAAAGCCCAGCAAGGGATAGGTATTGCCGGTCACATCCAGGAAAATATAGTCGGCGTGGTCATCCCCATAAGGGAAAAGATAGATATCCGTGCGCTCGCTGACGTGTGGTACAAGGTGTGACTGGGCTGAGACGGAGGCCGAGGCCGGGATCATGTCGATGAAGCGCTGAGCCAGGTTGATATGAGGTGTCGAGGCGGGCCATTGAAATTGTGGCGAGTACTCCGTCAGGCCCTGGAAACCATCCATGTTAAACGAGGAGAACGGCAAGGCGCCGCGGGCCGCAACAGCGCCTTTCATCTGGTACAGGAGCGTCGCCATGATGACAACGAGCAGGGCCAGGTGCACCAGGCGCGCCCCGGAACGGGCCATGATGGGCTGCGTCTCCCGGGTGGCCGCCGGCGGGCCCTTCCGCTCCGCCTGGCTGCCCTGAGTGGTCAGCAGGCGTCTCGTGACCCACTGCGCCAGCCACAGCAGTACAACAATTCCCTCGATGGTCGCAAAGATGAGCATTGGCACAATCTCAGCGTTATACTGGAAGTATCCGCTGTACATATTATAGTTCGAGCTGAGAAGGTTGAGCGCCAGCGAAGGGACGGCCAGGACAAGCGCCCAGGGAGCCAGCAAGGGCAGATACGCCACCGGGGCGAGGAGTATACGCAGGTACTGCTCATGGTAGTGTTCAAAGACATAGGTGCGCAAGATGCCAAAGGGGTGCAGGAGCACATGCTTCGCGATCGACAGCGGGCTGCTGCCAAGGGCGGCATAGCGTGCAATCAGCAGTGGATGACCTGTGGGGCTAAAGACGTGCATGGTATAGTAGCCCACGACCAGCCACACAGCTGCCAGCAGCGACAATGCCAGGCCGCTGCGCCAGCGCTGCTGGAAGAGCGCCGACCACAAACCAAGCAGGATGATGACCAGTGGCATCTCTTCCTTGCACGCCATAGCGAGGATTGCGCAGACAAACATCCAGGTCGTACGCCGCGTATACATGAAATAGAGCGTAAAGAGCAGGAGGGCGGCGGTAAAGGTGACGGCATGAAAATCATAGATGGTGGCCTGCTGTTGTGCCGGGTAGAGCAAATAGAGCAGGGCTATGACCACCGCGGCCCACTCGTTGCGCAGGCGTAAACGCGCCAGCCAGAAGGCGGGGAAGGCGCCGCTCGCCACCACCAGCGTTTGTAAGACCAGCAGCGTTTTTGGGTTGGGCCAGAGCAGGTACAACAGCGAAACCGGAAAGAGGATAGGTTCAAAGTGGATGGCGAAACGTGAGATGCCCTGCACGCTATAACAATTCGTATCGCTGACGATATCGCAGATCGTCTGGTGCAGCAGTTGACCGTGCACCACGCTCCAGACGGCCTGGTCCACAATGCCAAGATCTTCGGCGCTGGTTATATAGGCATCGTGTCGTCCTGTCAGATACAGTATGAAATAGGCGGCAAAGAGTATGGCCAGCAGCGCAACCAGGCCCGTCGCTATCCAGAAGGAGAGTGTACGTGGCATAGCTTCGGGAGGCGGATAGAGATATAAGCGATTGCGCCAGATGACGATACGTTTACGCCAGGTCAAGTTCATAACTTCTTTCCCCACATATGATTGCGCCCTATTATAGCATAACGTTGAGCAGAATATGTAACCTGTGGGACTTTTGCTGCATGCTCCCTCATATCATCTAACGAACGCGCACCTAAATAATACAGCTATTATACCAATGTGTACTCTCTGGAGAGCTGAGATTGACACGAACTTCCACTTACCTCTATACTATCGCCAAACATTGCAGGCAATAAGAGCTGGGAAGCGAGGGAGCGTCGCTGCCCCTCCTGAGGTAATAAAATATGTCTAAAATCAGCGATGCCCATGCCGCGGCGAACAAATCAGAGCCTGAGCCGGCAGCCGCGACCTCCAGGCGCGCGGGGCTATCCCTCTTACTCGATATATGCATCGTTGTCCTGATGGGCGGCCTTCTCTTCTGGGGTGCGGCCTCACAATTTCCTAACCTGTTTAACGATGCGACGCGTTACCAGTGCTACGCGGTAGGCTTCTGGCATGGCTCACCCGCCCTTGCGACGCTGCCGCCGCCGCAGTGCGCTTTTCTCAGCGCGAGCTCCTCATCTTCCCTGGCCCAGAAATTGCAGGCGCGCCATTTTCCAGGCGTGCTCGTGAAGCTGGTAGCCGCGCAATCCACGGCGCGACCGCTGCATTTATTACCCCCTGAGTATCCCCTGCTCACGCTCGTACCCTTTTCCTTGGCGCTGATTGTGCCACAGCAGTGGTACCAGGTGGCCTTCGCCTTTGAGATGGCGCTGGTAGCGGGTAGTATCTATTTCTTACTCAAACGCTATCGCTCCACTACGGCGGCGATCGCCTTTGCCGTCTATCTCGTCATCGGCAGCTGGGCGACCGCCGAGGGAAGGTTCGACCTGGTGACCGCGGCGCTGACGCTGGGGGCCGTAATCCTGGCGACGAAGGCCCGCTGGAACTGGGCCTTCGTCTTGCTGGCCCTGGCCACCATGCTGAAATTCTACCCGGTCGTGCTCGTGCCTCCCTTGCTCATTGCCCAGCACCGCCAGGGTAGGACTGCGTGGCGCTCATGGCGGCGCTGGCAGGGCCTGGCTCTATTTATCGTTATCTGTGGCGCTTTGACGGGTTTCTCGTTGATCCTGAACGTAGCTGATACGCTCAACCCATTCCGCTACTTCATCAACCGCCCGATTCAGGTTGAGTCGCTTCCCGGGGCCCTTGTATGGCTGGGCAGCTTGCTTGGGCGCCCGCTACAGTATGTTTTCACGTTCCAATCGCTCAATGTTGTGAGTTCGTTGTCATCGAAGATTAGCCTGCTGAGCACTGCACTCCTGGTTGTGGGGATACTCACTACCTACTGGCTGCAGTGGCGCGCCAAAATAGATATCTTTATGTCAAGTTTACTCACGCTGCTGCTCGTATTGATTTTCGGCAAAGTATTGAGCCCACAGTACCTGATGTGGGTGGCGCCGTTTATCGCGTACGCGGGTGGCTGCAACTGCAAGTGGCTGCTCAGCTGGGGCTGTGTGGCCGTCCTGACGACGATCATCTTCCCATTTGTCTATGTTGACCTGCCCCACATCATTCACTACTACCCGCTCGTCTTTGTCCGCGATCTCCTGATCCTGGCTATCACGCTTGTCCTTCTCTATACCGCGTTGCGCGGCCGCTACGTGCCCGCCGCGCAACCTGTCGCAGCCGCCGGCGCCTCGACGGCGGAGGGGGGCGCTCAGGGGCCAGGTAGCATATCAGGGGGATAAAGCTGCCGGCAGCGCGGCCGGAGGAGCGAGTCCGCGCTTGAGCAGGAGGTAGCCGTCCTGGGCCGCCAGGATGCCATATTGTCCGCTGCGCAGAACCTTTTTGACCTCGCGCTGGTAGGCCTGTACGCTGGCGAAGGGATATCTATCGCCACCCAGGTCGAGCAAGATGTAGTCAGCCTGCTCGTCCGCGTACGGAAACATATAGACGTTCAAACGCTGGCTCAGGTGGGGCACCAGGTGTGTCTGGGCCGAGACCGAGGCCGCCGGCGGCAGTAGTGCGATAAAGCGCCGGGCCAGCTCGCCATGGGCACTGACCAGCGACCAGCGAAACCCTCGCGCCCAGGGCATGGCGCCCGCAGATGCGTCCGCGCGCACCACACCCACCAGCGTATAAGCCAGGAGCAGCGCCAGCAGGGCGTGTTGGAGCCAGGGTAACCTCCTCCCTTGCTCGGGCATGGTCAGTCGCCGTGCCAGCGCCAGGATCAGCACCACGGCCTCGATGGTTGCAAAGATCAGCACCGGCACGAACTCGGCGTTGTACTGGAATATGCCGCTGTACATCCCCGGGTCCGAGCTGAAGAGGTTTAAGAGCAGGGTCGGCAGGGCCAGGACCAGCACCCAGGGAGCAAAGAGCGGCAGGTAGCCTGGCGGGGCCAGGAGGCCGTTCAGGTAGGCGCGGTGACTTTGCTCCAGCACGTGCTGTCTGAGCATGGCGCGGGGATGGAGCAGGAGGATATGAACAATCTGCGCAAGGCTGCCGCCGAGGTAGCTATAGCGGGAGGTCAGAGGTGAGTGGCCGAGCGGGCTGGAGAGATGCACAACCAGCAGGCTCACCACCGTCCAGGCCATGGCGAGCAGCGCCAGCAGCAGGCCGCTGCGCCAGCGACGCTGCAAGAGCATTGACCACAGGCCAAAGCCGGCCACGAGCACGGGAATCTCCTCTTTACAGGCCATCGCCAACACGGCAAAGACGAACAGCCAGGCAGTGCGCCGTGTGTACATAAAATACAGGCTAAAGAGCAGCAGGGAGGCGGTGAAGGTGACGGCGTGAAAATCAAAGACGAGGGCATATTGCTGGGCGGGATAGAGCAGGTAGAGCAGCGCCACGGCAACGCTCGCCCACTCGTTACGCAGGCGCAAGCGCGCCAGCCAGAAGGCGGGATAGGCCCCCCCGGCCACTATCAGCGTTTGCAGGACCTGGAGCGCCTTTGGATCAGGCCAGGCCAGGTACAACAATGAAGTGGGGAGGAGGATGGGTTCAAAGTGAATGGCAAAGCGCATGACACCTGCCGCTGTATAGCAGTTGGTGTCATTGACGATATTGCAGATCGTCTGGTGCAGGAGATGCCCGTGGATCGTGCTCCAGATGGCCTGATCCATGATCCCCATGTCCTCGGCATTTGTGAGAAAGGCGTCCTGCAGGCCCGCCAGGTAGAGAATAAAGTAGGCGGCAAACAGGGCGACCAGCAAAGTAACCAGTCCCATTGCCAGCCAGAACGCGTTGCTATGAGCTAATGGCTCAGGCGCCGGGTAGAGGTAGAGGCGACTGCGCCAGATCGAGAGGCGTTTGCGCCATGCTCCTTCATTCACCCTGCTTTCTTCTATTACACCATGTCCGGTGCCGTAGTTTCGCTCGCCAGCTTGCTGTTTTGCTCTCCGTCGGGCCCAGATGGGAGTCTGGCCGGTTGCTCCTGCTGCACCGCGTGTACCTGCTTGCCGCCGCTTACGTAGGCGACGCTGACGCACAGCAGTTCGGCCAGCGTGGAAACCAGGCGTGAAAGCAGGGCGATAACAGCAACCACGCCCCCTGGTACAAAGGGTAAGGCGAGGGTAAACAGGACCCCGATGGCCAGTTCGCGGAAGCCCAGGCCGCTGGGCGTGATAAAGGTGACAAAGCCAAAGTCCCAGGCAATGGCATAGATCCCGATACACACGGGCAGTGCCGCCAGGGGGGTAGATGGCCAGAGGGTCAGTACCAGGATGTAGAAGGCGCAGCCCGCCACAATCCAGCTCGCGCACCACGCCAGGGTCACAGAGAGGATGTCGCTATAACGCAGGGTCAGGGTGATGGGTTCGCGCTTCAACAGGCGCAGCGCCGTATTCAGCAGGCTGGCCAGGATGCGTGGATGGAGCACGCCGAGCAGGGCGATGAAGGAGACGCCGCCGAGAACCAGGATAAGTGAGCCATGCAGCAGCGAGCCCAGGGCGGCCACGCTGCCCCAGAACACCAGGCTGAGGGCAAAAATAAGAGCGGCGGCAGCCAGTTTTGTAATCAGTTCAATCGTCATACTGGCAAAGGCAAGCGGGCGCGGAACGCCGTATCTGCCTGTCCAGAGCACACGTGTCAGGACGTGCCAGACATTGCCGGGGATATAGCGCACAAACTCGGAGGCCAGGTAGATACGCAGGCAGGCACGCAGGTGTAGCCGGTAGCCGAGGCGCTTGAGCACTGATTGCCAGATCAGGCCATATGACAATTCCTGCAGCATAAAGCCCAGAAACGCCACGGCAAGCAGCCAGTAGTTCCAGCGTGCGGCATCGGCAGTCAGGATGTGCCAGTTATAATCACGCAACTTATAGAGAAAGAAGCCCGCGATTACTACAGGCAGGCCGATTTGTAGTAAGGGTTTGGCGACCTTTCTGAGCGTGGTGCTGCGCATCATTGAAGTTCCTGCCTGATACTATACTCCTCGCCTGCCTGGAAGGCATAGTGACGTATCATCTCGCTTTGAAAACCCGCCAGAATAAACTGAACGCCGAAGATCATCAGGAGGATTCCCACAAAGAGCAGTGGCTGATTGTGAATGAGGTCACCATTTAAGACTCTGCGAGCGACAACGAAGCCATCTATCAAGAGGCCTGCAAAGAAGGTCCAGAAGCCCAGGGGGCCAAAGAGGCGCAGGGGCGTACGCAGGAAGGTAGTCAGGAAAAGTACGTTCAGCAGGTCAATCAGGCCTCGCGCGAAGCGTCCCGCGCCAAACTTCGAGTGGCCGAACTTGCGCGGGTGGTGGCGTACCTTGATCTCGGTGACGCGGAAGCCGCGCCAATGGGCCATAACGGGTACAAAGCGATGAAACTCGCCATACAGTTTAAAGTGCGTGTCCTCGATCACTTCGCGGCGATAGGCTTTGAAACCATTGTTGATATCGTGCAGATGTACGCCGGTCATAGTACTGACCATGCCATTGAAAATACGTGAGGGGAAGGTTTTGCTCACGGGATCCAGGCGCGGGTACTTCCAGCCAGAAACGAGGTCATAGCCTTCATCAAGCTTTTCCAGGAAGCTTGGTATCTCCTCCGGGTCATCCTGTAAATCGCCGTCCATTGTAAAGATGACGTCTCCCTGGCAGCGGCTGAAGCCGGCCACCAGCGCGGGTGTCTTCCCGAAGTGGCGCCTGAAGCGGATGATGTGCACGAGGCCGAGGTGTTCAGCGTGGAGTTTTTTCAGTTTCGCGAAGGTGCCGTCGTTGCTGCCGTCGTCAACAAAGATCACCTCATAGTTTTGGCCGAGACTATCGAGCTTGGCCGATAATTTCTTAAAGAGAGGCTCAATGTTCTGCTCTTCATTCAAAACGGGGACGACGACCGATATCGCACTAGTTTGTACTGAGGCAGCAGGGGTAATGGCCTCTGGCTCTATCGCAAAGTCTGGTGGTGGTGTTTTTGTTTGTTGCATAATGTAATAAAATCTCCACTAAGGTACAGTCAAGGTGATACTTTCCGTCAATTTATTACCCGCTGCCTCCGATTGCCGCCAATTATAGCACATTGCCATCAAACAATAGCAAGCCATGGTACCTTTGACATCGCAACTCTCTCTACACTAATACAACGGACAAAGGGTTGCAAGAGACACTCAAATACGCATTTATACTTACACATTCATTATTGGCCTGAGTGATCGTGGGCTGGGAGTGGTGCGGCCCTCGCATTCTCGATTGAGAGCGAGGTTCAGGCGCGGGCATGCACCTTATAGAACGGCCCGTAAAACCCCCGTTTTTAAGCGGGGGATATAAGGGCCTACCTTATGGGGGCGAGATGAGCGGGCCTACTCTTTGACACTTTACGGCGTAGTATGCTATACTGTAAACATGCAACAGAAGAGAGCCTACAAGTACCGCTTCTATCCAAGCGATGAACAAAAGCGCATCCTGGCACAAACCTTTGGGTGTTGCCGCTACGTCTACAACTGGGCATTGCGGCAACGTACTGACGCCTACTACCAGCGTGGTGAGCGTCTGTACTATGAGGGTACGGCACAACGTCTGGTGTTGCTCAAGCAGCAGGAAGAGACGGCATGGCTGAACGAGGTTTCTTCTGTTCCCCTGCAACAAGCTCTCCGCAATCTGGAGAAAGCCTTTCGCAACTTCTTTGACGGACGGGCGAACTATCCCACCTTCAAAAAGAAGCGCCATCAGCAATCCGCCACATATGCGAGCAACGCCTTCATCTGGAAGAGCCAGGCTCTCACGCTGGCAAAGATGGATGCTCCTCTTGCCATCGTTTGGCACCGTCCCCTGCCTGATGGCTGCAGGCCAAGCAGTGTCACCATCACCAAAGATGAAGCTGAACGCTACTTTGTCTCTATCCTGGGAGAAGAAGATATCAAACCATTGGCAGTCTCCTCTAAGACTGTGGGGCTTGACCTGGGCTTGAAGTCGATGGTCATCACATCCGATGGACACACCTATGGCAATCCCAAGTTCTTCCACAAGGATGAGAAGAAGCTGGCAAAAGCGCAACGCCGCCATGCGCAGAAGCACAAAGGCTCCAAGAACCGTGCAAAAGCCCGTCTCAAAGTTGCACGTATCCATAAGAAGATAGCCGATAGACGGCGAGACTATCAACACCAGCTCTCGACTCGCATCATACGCGAAAACCAAGTCGTATGTGTTGAGAGCCTGCAAGTCAAGAACATGGTCCAGAACCACTGCCTGGCTAAAGCCATCGCCGATATAGGATGGAGTGAATTCAGCAGGCAGTTGGAGTATAAAGCAGAGTGGTATGGACGAACCATCGTCAAAATTGACAAGTGGTATCCATCCTCCAAACGCTGCTTTGACTGTGGACATATGCTTGACGCCTTAACACTTGATGTCCGCTCGTGGACATGCCCTGAATGTCGCGTTGTCCATGACCGTGATATCAATGCTGCACAGAACATTCGTGCTGCGGGACTCGCAGTGCTCGCCTGTGGAGAGGCTGTCAGACCTGGCGCGGTGAAAACCAAAGCGGGCAAGTCTCAACGAAGCAGGAAAGCTCTCTCGCGAGGGAGAGAAGCCCCCGTGCTTTAGCCGGGGGAGATGTCACATAGCGGCAAACAGATCAGGTCGATCAGATGTAATCGCATCGACGCCGGCCGCGGCCAGGCGGCGCATAGCCTCGTCGCTATTGACGGTCCAGACGCCGAATTTGCAGCCGTGCTCGTGCGCGGCTGTCGGCAGCGCGGGGTTAAACAGGTCAATATCCATGTTGATCCAGGCGCAGCCCAGGGATCTTACCTGCTCGCTGAGCGCGGCAAAAGCGTGTTCGTCTCCAGGTTTCCATTGCTGCGCGGACACCAGTGCGCCCGTCCGCGCGTCTGGCTCTACCGTCCTGATGAGGGGAAGGATCGTCCAATCAAAGGACATAAGCATGACTTGATCGAGCATGCCTGTGACATGCACATCCTCTATCACCGCCTCCACGATGCGTGGGTAGCGGCCATACTCTCTCCCGCGTTTACTCGCCTTGATCTCGATATAGACCTGGACATGCCCTTTCGCCACATCCAGCGCCTCGCGTAAAGTGGGTATCTGTTGTGCCCGCGGCCAGCTGCCCGGGAAATGCACGGCCGCGTTCAGGCTGCGCAGGTAAGCAAAGTCAAGATCGAGGATATTTCCTCGTCCATTTGTGCGCTTTTCAACGCGGGAGTCGTGAATGATGATAGCCTGGCCATCACGGCTCATATGTACATCCAGTTCAATGGCATCTACAGGCAGCGTCAAGGCATTGCGAAATGCCGCGAGCGTGTTCTCCGGCGCCAGGTAAGCGCCGCCCCTGTGAGCGACTCGCTGCGGATGCGTACTCTCGGCCATTTAGGTATCACTCTTTCCTTCACAAACTATCAGTGTGCTACTTCAATTTTATCACGTGGCGACCCGTCTCCACCTTTACCTGGATACTATCCAGCCACTACCAGGCGGTCAGAGTGGTGTTGTATAGTACTGGAAAAGCAGATTGAAAGGATAGCGATTTCCATGAAACTTGAGCCGGGCATAAAGGGCGAGGCTACTACCATGGTGGTGCGTGAAAATTCGGCGTTCTTTTTAGGCGCGGGAGGTGTTGATGTCTTCGCCACCCCGATGATGATTCTCCTGATGGAGAACGCGTGCGCGGGCTCTGTCGCGCGGGTGCTGGATGCAGGTGACACGACGGTGGGAACCTCCGTGAACGTCAAGCACCTGGCAGCCACCCCCTTTGGCCAGCAGGTACGCGCCATTGCCGAGCTGAGCGAGATCGATGGACGGCGCCTGGTCTTCAAGGTTGAGGCCTACGATGAGCAGCAAAAGATAGGCGAAGGACGGCACGAGCGCTTCATCGTAAACCTGGAGCGTTTCCTCAAGAGGCTCGGCCAGCAGGTCGGCCGCTAAACTTGCGACATAAGCAATTACATGATATAATGAGACTGTTCCCAGAAAAGAACCCTCTCTCTTTTCTGGTACAAGTTCACCTGGGGATGTCGGGTTTCGACAGGCGAACAGATTGTTGAATTGCAGGTCGAGGTGTCGGTACGCACTCTCGTTAAACAACCGACAAAAAATAGTTGCCAAAGAGCAACCACAACTCGCTCTCGCTGCCTAAGAAGTAGTGACGCGACGTCCCCCCGGCTTTCTCCCGTGGAGCCGGGTCCAGGGCGTCATAAACACGGGATGCTATGACGATGACCGTCTTCTAGTCGTCATCTAAGACCAGAGGGCCGGCGCTAAGGAATCCTGTCGATGGGAGTCTGAAGCGTAAAGCAAATCATCGACTAAACCTGTAGTACATTCTTCGATAGGTTTGTTTGGACGGGGAGTTCGACTCTCCCCCATCTCCACCGCTCAAGCCGCCTGGGAAGCCATTTCTCAGGCGGCTTTCTCTTAAAGGGAGCAAAACAGGGAGCAAATGACAAAAGTTCGGTTCAGTTCGCATTCAATTCAGACTCAATTGCACCAAATGTCGATTGCCATGTCGTTGCGACTTCCTGCTGCATCGAAGGCAGAAGATGTGAATAGGTATCAAGCGTCATTGAGGCATGACTATGCCCTAAAAGCTCCTGAATGACTTTAATGTTAATGCCCATGCCTAACAGAATCGTTGCTGCGCTGTGTCTCAGATCATGAAAGTGCATGTGCGGCAGGCCTGCTTCTATCAATATCTTTTTAAACACACGCAAGAGATAATTCGGATTAAAGTAGCCACCATGCAGATCAGGGAAGACTAAATCCCGATTTTCCCAGAGTTCTCCATACCGCAGTTTTCTTTCCTCCTGGAGCTCTTTGTGCTCTATAAGCATCGAAACTAAAAAGGGAGACAAGTAAATAGGGCGTTTGCCGGCTTTGGTCTTGGGTTCTGTTTCGACATACCCGAATTTGGGGATGTAATCAACCGTGACAAGCACCACCGCAACCCCTCGTGCCAGATCAACATTTGACCAGCGAAGGGCGAGTAATTCGCCTCGCCGCATGCCCGTTACTAGTGCCATGGTGAGGAGGACTTCCAGCCGATGCTCTCTGACTTGCTCGAGTAACACTTTTGCCTGCTCGATCGTGATCGTTGATCCCTGGCGGCTCACAATTCGGGGCGGGTCGATCAGATCACAGACATTGCGGGGGACATAATTCCAGGACACGGCAGTCTTGAGGGCAACGTGCAAAAGCCCATGAATGGAATGGACAGTCTTGGGTGATAATCCGTCGTTGAGCTTCTTTGTATAGAAACGCTTGACCTGCTCAGGCGTCAGCTTTTGTAACCAAACGTCACCCAAGTCTGCAATGATATACTTTGCCAGCTTCTTATACTTCACGTAGGTACTGATGCGTACCTTGTCTTTCTGGACGTTTTCCAGCCAGTCAGGCAGGTACTCCTTTAGCTTCTGATGAGGGCCGGTGGGGAGCGTTCCCTGTTCTGCATCCCTAAGCATCTCATTTTTTTTACGAATTGCCTCCTGTTTGCTTTTGCAGACGACCTTCTTACGCTTCCCCGGAGGAATTGATATGGCTGCTATCCAACGGTCTTTCTCGGCATCAAAATACACTGAGCCTTCATTACGGCCTCTTCGCTTGCTTGCCATTGATTCCCTCGCGTTTTCTGCTGCTGCCTCGCGTCTGCTCGCGTTCTCGTAGCCATGCCTGTAATGAATCAGGATGAACACGCCGAATTCCCCCAACTGTGATCGACGGTAACCCATGCTGATAGATGTAAGTATACACTGATTGACGACTCACGCCTAAATAGTTGGCGACTCCCTGCACCGATAAGAGCGGTTGCACAGAAGGTTCGTTTTTTCGCATTGCCTATACTCCTCGCGTTTGGCAATAACTAATAATGAAAAGCAGACGCAATCCGCTCATGAAAAACGCGTCCGTATAAATGTGAGCATTTTTCTTTTCAGATCGATAAGGGTAAAACATACTTATGGCAACTGCCTGCAAGGCTTTAAGCCTTTGCCTGCAGCTGCCATAAGTAAACTTGCTTTCTCTCATACGCGGGTCATGACAACGTATGAGCTATGTACCCTCACAGCTTTTACTAAGCTATTGGTACGCGCACGGTTGCCCGTTTTACATCCTTTTACACGCCACTCCTTCCAGGATGCACACGCTATTTAATTGTTAAATATGCACGAACGCCTCTTTTTTTGAGGCTTACATAAGGTCAAGGTTCTGTAGCGCAAGTTAATGGAACGTCCGTTCAGATTATTAGTGAGACGCCCTACTGATCTCAGCGTAAATATCTAAACATCTGATGTCTTGCCTGCGTCGAGAAGAGCAACCACAGAACCTGAGAGTTTCGTCCTCTGTATAGAAACCAGTAGATGCCGGAATGCCGTTTCAAAAAATGCTATGGCCGCTTTTTAAGAGGAAGAGAGTCCATTCCTTCCTGTGTTAATCCGTCGTTGCTTCACTAGCGAAGCGAGGCTGCTCCTGCTGCGGTTTTTCCACGTGTAGCATCCTGCCTTCTGTAATTGGGGACTGCGTACTGCGCGGAAGCCACCTGGCGACTTGCGGTAGTAGGTCACAAAAACTCCTTTCACTGGCAACCAAACGGAAAAATTCCCGTCTGTCTCGCGCCCACATACGAGTCAGTCCCGCCCGAACTCATACCCGAAAGACAAGCGTGAAACCTACCCATAGATTATGGGATATATTCAATATATATCCAATATATTTTATTGTCAAGATGTGATATACTCTCTTCATGAGAAAAAGCACGCACCAGAAAAAGCTATTTAGCTTAACCGATGAAGATCTGGACATCTTAAACAAGTTGCAGGAATACTACGGCGTGTCCTCGCAGACTGAAGTGCTTCGTATCGCGCTTCGTGTCACCAAGCGGGAAATTGAAACACCGCCGGAAACACGAGACCAGCTGAGCGAAAGGCTACTTAGGATGATGTCAGAGGAAACCGACCAGTTTATTGCCGAATGTAGACGCCGCGTAGAGGAGGTACATCGGGAAAGCGAAGAGCTTCTGAAAAAATCAAAGGAAGAGAGTGAAGCTTGGCGCAGGCAGATTGAAAAGAGATGAAATCCAGAACCTCTCCAGTAATCCCTTCATTTTACTATTTGTCTATTTTCTACGTGAAATACGCGAATTGAGAGCTTACAGCGCAAGCGCAGTGCTTGTACCTGAAAACACAGAAAGGAGCACTCTCATGCTGGTCAACACGTATGGCTACGGACGAGCGCATTCACGCGGCGGTTCCGTCTGTTTTCGCGCCCGCAATTGTTTTGGACAGTCAAACTGGGTCCCACTGGTCCCCCGGAGGACAACCGAAATGGAAGCGAGGTTTGTAGTGTTTATGCCCTGGTTTTGTCACTTTGGCACTGTCGCTTCGTAGCACGTAAATTACTGATCTCTGCGTAAGTAGCTAAACAGGACAGCTAGCATGAGCGAAACACTGTCGCAGCACGGCACGCCGATGTCGCAGACGTTCTTTGGCCCGTCGTAGCTCCTGGGCCACCTGGGGCACATCTCGGCAGCAGAGATTCTTGAGTTCGCGACGTTTGAGCAGATTCCAGACTCCTTCTTGCGGGTTGAGTTCGGGCGCATAGCCAGGCAAGCGCTCCAGATGGAGTCGTTTGGCCGCCCCTCGCTTCAAAAAGTCCTTGATCACCTTCGCCCGATGGATCGGCGCGCCATCGCAAATCACCAGCAGCGAGCCTTCGATCCTGCGCAACAGGAGGCGCAAGAAGCGCACCACGTCCTCTGCTGTATAGGCATGATCTTGCCTCTGCATGAACAGCCGCCCAGCCGGGGTGATGGCCCCAATGGCTGACAGATGGTCGCGCGTCAGCTTCACGCGTAACACGGGCGTCTGACCTCGCGGCGCATAGGTCCGTACCGCCATCGGCAAGAGGTAAAACCCGGACTCATCTACGAAGACGATGGTTCGCTTTTCGTCTGTGGCCTTTTTTTAAGGGCGGGCCAACGCTCCGCTTTCCAGCGCGCGATCGCCTCCTCATCCCGCTGGGTGGCCCGCTGCACCGGCTTTTGCACACTGTGCTTGAGGGCACGCAGGATGCGGCTACAATGTGCGGGATGATACCTCACCCCGAACTGCCGCTGGATGACCTCCGCCACGCGCCCGCTCGTCCATACCTGGCCTCGCAAACCAAACGCCTCCGCCCCTTGGGCCAACACGCCTGGCAACTGTGCCCGTTCCTCGGCGCTCAACTTGGGCTGCCGACCAGGTGCCAGATGCTGACGCAACGCTTCGACCCCTTCCTCCCTGGCCCGCTTGAGCCACTGACTGACCGCTCCTTGGCTCACTCCCAGTGCCGCTGCGATGTCTTTCTGCTTCCAGCCTTGTTGTGACAGTTCCCAGGCCCGTCGACGCCGTCCTTCTTTCCACTCTATTTGATGCTTTTCTTTTTAGAAGCAAACGTGCGTTAATAAGCACCCTTTCCTCCATATTGCTTACCTGGTACAAGCATATAGTCTTACTCGGCAAGGAGTAAACGAAGAATATTCATCTCTGTTTTGCCTCTTATTGTTATATACGTCATCTTGAGTACTGTGGTTCACAGTATGGTGGTCCCATATGTCAAGACAGTTTTTCCTCAAAAATAAGATAAACTGCTGCTTGCTTGTTTTAACCTGAGTAGGTCTATGAAAGGGGTCTGCTCTTTTGTCACTGTTCTTTCGTTCGTTTGGTCAAGTTGATGCGCATCTCAATCACTTGATCCCTCTCGTCTACCTCAACAAAGCCAACATGGTGATAGAGCGCAATGGCTCGCCTATTGGTGGGATCGACGAACAGGTTGACGTAGCGAGCCCCTTTTTCCCTCGCGAAGGCTATGGCTCGTTCGAGCAAGCGTTGTCCAACTCGGTGGCCGCGTGCTTGAGGCTCGACGGCGATGCCGATTCGCCACCCCTGTACCGGTTCATCCTCCCCATTGGGTTTCAACGTAATGGCCCCCAGTTTCTGTCCGCTCGCATCCAGGGCCACAAAGGCAGGATCAGGCCGCTCCTCCCACCTGCACCAATACTCCTCTTCCAGGTGTTGCAGGGTTTCCACGCCATAGTGAGCTACAAAGATCGGTGAGGTGAGCATGGCCTCCCAAATCATCGCTTGCAGAAATGGGACATCTTCCGCAGTCGCTTCCTTGATGAGAATTGGCTCGGTGACCATCGTTTCGACCTCCGCAGGAGTGCTTGCCGTACGACCAGCAAGTGCGTCAACGCCTTGCCTCTTGAGAAAGAGCGTTTGCTCTTCAAGCAATCTTACCCAAGAGAGCTGGTTCGGTCAAGTCTGCTGTTATACCAGCTCCTCATCTCCTGTCCACATCATTCACTGCTTGCCTCCTTTCCCCAATACACTGTGGCTGGGGTTTGATAGGCGAGTGCCTGATGCAATCGCTCCTGATTGTAAAATGTGAAATACGCTCGCAAGTGGTACAGCCTCTCTCGGTGGTGGATAATTCGGACTGTGCTCCCCATCGCTTGACAGTCCCTATCGACTCGCCTTATCCTTCCTGATTATAAGGAAGCTATCCATGCTCCTCATTTCCAGCAGCGAGGATCTTATGGCCATTCAGATGTTCGTGTTTCTGCTCGTGTTCTTCCTCCTCCTCGGCTTGGCGCGCCTTTGGCACCTTTGGCACCTTTGGCACCATCTTCAGCCTTCCCACTCACAAGGAGGAGCTCTGCGCACCACGGTGCAACGTCTGCTCAAGCCGCGCTCCCCACACGATTGCCCCGTCTGTCGCCTCTCCTCCACCCCCTCGTGTGTGAGACCTGCTCCGCCGCCTGTCCGCCCCTGGCGTGAGGTCAAAAGCCGCCGGGGAGCACCGAAACGGGTGAATACCGAGGGCTTCGCCTGTCCCAACCAGCAGTGCCCGTACTCCGGGATCACAGACGCTCAGGTTCATGCCTTGGTTGGGGATGGCAAACATGGTCATGCTGAGCGCATTCAGACGTTTCGCTGTCAGGCTTGCCGTACGACGTTCAGTGCTCGGCGTGACACCCCTTTGTATCGTCTGAAAACTCCCTCCCAGCAGGTTGCAGTGGTGCTGACGGCACTCGCAGAAGGGTTAGATCCTTCCGCCGCTGAGCGGGTCTTCGGCTACCGGCAAGCCACCATCACTACTTGGCTGTCTCGCGCTGGCATGCACGCTCAGACCATGCACCAGTCTTATTTCTGCAACCTCCAGCTCCCGCACCTGCAGCTGGATGAGCTGCGCACCAGGCTGCGTATCTCCACACAGGTGCTGTGGCTGTGGCTGGCCATCGACCCCCTCACGAAGATTCTTCCCGTCCTTCAGCTGGGGCCTCGCACGCAAAACGCGGCGCACATGGTCATCCACTCTCTGCGACAGATCCTGGCCGCCTTTCTGTCTCCCGCTCTTTACCAGTGATGGCTTAAACTTGTACTTCTATGCCTTGACGGCCCATTTTGGACACTGGCTCGAGATGAGCTGCCGAGGGCGGAACGTGCGCCGGTGGCAGGTGGCGGCGGGTCTGATCTATGGCCAGGTGAAGAAAAGCTACCGGCGGCGTAAGCTGGCGCGGGTCACACCCGTGATGCGCCTGGGGACAGAGGCCACTCTCACGGTCGCCTTGCAAGGACTGGGCTTCTCGGGACGGCTCAACATCGCTTTCATCGAGCGGGTAAATCTGACCGTCCGCCATGGGGTGGCAGCGCTGGCACGTCGCACGTGGGCTACGGCCCTGCAGGCCCCACAACTGTTGGCCCACTTGGAATGGTGGCGCGCGTATTATCATTTTGTGCGTCCCCACGCAGCGCTCCGTGTAGCGCTCGGGCAGCCACGAGAGCGAGGGGGCAAGTTGGTGGCGCAACGCTACCGCCAGCGTACGGAAGCTCTGGCAGCAGGAAGAACCAACCGACGATGGACGGCGCGCGAGGTGCTCTCTTGCCCATTGCCAGCGGTTCCCGCTTGAAAGCCACTCAAGCCAGATGCGGTGGCAGTGTCATGTTGTGGAGAGGTCGGTGCAAGTGCCAGCAGAAGGAGTCGGATGGGGCCTCATTTCAGGATGAGGTGGCCTGTCCTGACTGCCCCATGACGCAAAAACCAGCCCGCAGTGTATTTGCAGAGGTTGATCGAATTATCCACCACCAAGAGAGGCAGTACCACTACATATTTTTCTGTATTTGAGGAATGCAGAGAGAAATCTCTCCGCTACTCCCAGAAGGTCAAGAAGAGGTATCTTACAGCTTTTCTCTTGAGCTGCTTCTATAATCTCGACTACTGGTGATTGACCAGGCTGTTTCATTATGCGAGACAGTTGACTTTGTCGCACCTTGAAAATAAACGAGTTGGTGAGTTTAAAGCGGGCGCTTTTTGACGCGCCTGGAGTTATTCATTGACACCAGAAGGAGGCATGAACAATGAGTCGAGTGAGAATTCATGTCATTGATGATCACGCCGATATGGACGAAGTGTGTGAAGGGATAGAAGATTGTCTTTTAGGTGTGCAGCCGGAAGACCGTACCTGGCTGCTTGTCGACTTCTATAAGGTTACGGGAGCAATCTTACGACTACTGCAGCTTGGTTACCGTTTTGATCGGGAAGATCGGTTGACGAAGCCGGCAAAGACGCAAGAGAGTGATATCTCATTGCAAGAATTCCTGGAAATACGGAACGCAAAATTTTTCCGGGATATTCAGGACATGAGTTGGCAGGACTTGTGGCAGATGACGAAGGGAGAGAGCAGCCATGAAGAAACACCGTTTGCCTTTCCAAACGTACCGACCTGGAAAGCGCATGACAGTCTTAATGCGACTCGGTTCACGCACGAATATGCGTATGACCTGGTCGTGGAGTCTTCTGAGGATTTTGACCTGGCTGAAAAAATGCGAGCCTGGTTTCAAAAATGGGTGCCGAGTACAAGACAGGCTGACGGGACATATGTTGCTGATGTGGATGCCAAGCAGCTCAATGAGGTTGACTGGCTCCACCTTGCCGGTATCTGGACCTACATTATTCAGAAGACTGAGGCAAACTATCCGCATCTGTCGCTTGAAGGGAAGTATCCAGGTTTGATCCTGCAGGAAGATGATCTCTCCTTTACGGAGGCTATTGAGGAAGCAGGAGGGGAGATGCCATCCTGCCGGGAATGCTTTAGAGCCGCCTTAGTCCATCTGTTGTTTGACGGTGAGCGTTGCTGGTGGTGTGAGGATTGCTACTGGGAACTCATCGAATTTAACGAAGATGACAGAGTACGCTCGGAAGAGGAATTGGATGCTCTGGACGAGGAAAAGCTGCGTGATTTCGTCGACTGGTCCAAAGAGTTACGCAATCCTGAAAAACGCTATACGCTCTTAGAGTGTCACGCTCGGGGCGTGGCGCTTCAGGGCTTCTCTGCTGATTTTCCCTCAGCATGCAGACAGGCTGACCTTCTGCAGACAGTCGCAGTAGCGCAGGGCAATCCAGAGCATAAGACCTATTACGTGATCGGAGACGGGCAAAAGCTCCACGCCGCAGTCGCAGAAGACATACTCGATATTGTGCTGTGTTACCGTCATGGCGTTTCGTATGGCGAAGGAATTTATGAGTGTCCCCAGTGTCTGCGCCGGTATTGCGAATGCTGCTTTGAAGCGTCAGTTTGCGCTGATCCGCAGTTTCCGCAGGAGACAGAGCCGCTGTGTCCGGAATGCCATGCTCTGCGCAAGGAGCAGATATAGCGCTGCCAGTAAGCAGCAGGGGAGTAAGTTGTTGTCACCTCATTGTTCGTATGTTAAATGTGTAATCTTGTAGCGGGCACGGCATCCGTGCCAGGCTCACTTGTTCGTAAGCGTGCAGGGGTATTCTGCAATTTCTTTGCATAGATTTGCAGCCTGCACGCTTTTATTTTTAACTTGACAAGCAGTGTTGGTACTGTGCCAATATTAAATTTGACGTCGCACATTATCAGCAGCCTGTTGAAAAATGCTTCCATAAAGCTCATCAGTAAAAGGGACACCTTTTGCTCGGCCCTTGCCTCCCCTGAGCCAATCAGCAGGAGCAAAGGCTGCTCGGCCACCACCAGGGCCTGGCTACACGCTGGAAAAGGAGCCAAAAAGGAAGCACATTGCCCCTGTTGGCAACGGGCGCCGTCCCCAGCCGCGTTTGTTGAGCAGGCGCTTGAGATTTTGCCCCGCTGCCCGCATCAGTGCCTCACAGTTGACGCGCCACAGTTCCCGTAAGCGACAGCGTCGCATGCCATGCCAGTCTTTTCCTTCGGCAAACAGCGGCTCGACCCACACACTGCGCTTGCGCAACGCTTTCTGGTACGCCTCGGTCGGCTGATAGGCCCGTACCCGATCCAGATACTCCTCATCCACACTGCGGCAGAGGGTGCGCCCCTGTGTGCTGGTGGTACACTGGGCTTTGAGGGGGCAGTGGTTGCAGTCTTTGGCTCGCGCTCGATAGCGCCTCGACCGCTCGGTCGAGTGCGGCCGATCAAAGCGCAGTTCTTTGCCTGCTGGACAGAGGTAGACATCGCGCTCGGCCTCATAGCGGAAGCGGTCGGCGCTGAAGAACGCGGTGCGATGGTCCACATCCGGCGAGGGGATGTAGGCATGGATGTGCTCGCGTTCGATGGCGACCAGGTTCTCTTCCGTGCCGTATTTGCGGTCACCGGTCACCTGGCGCGGCCACAGTTTCCAGCGGAAGCGGGTGCGCCACAGCAAATCGAGCATGGGTTGGTTGTCCATCACTTCCGAGGGCGTCACCAGGACGTTTAAAATGATGCGCGCTTTGCCGCCATCGACCACATAGTGGGTCTGATAGCCCATATCCGCTCCGTGCTTGGTCAGCATGAGCGTGGCGTCTGGGTCGGTGGTACTCACCCGCAGGTCAGCCATCCGTTGATAGCAGCGATGGGTGACACGACGATCTTGGGCTCCTCCTTCCTCAATCCAGTCATGGCGCTGGGCATTCTCTTGAGCGAGCTGTTTCTGTTCCTCTAGCGAGAGTGAGGTGGGCAGTGGTGTAGGCGCCGGCCTTACCTCCTGCTCACTGGCACCATTGCCCGTCCTTTGCGCCGTGAGAGTCTCCTGCTCCGTGCTTGAGGGCGCTTCACCAAACAGATCGTGCAGATGCGCGTCCACATAAAAGCGCGGCTTGAGCGAGTCCACGGAAGCATTGGCTTGGACTTTGGTGCCATCGAAATACAGCTCTTTGCCCCACACCAGCCCTGCGGCTTGACATTGCTCGACAATCGCTTCAAAAAAGCGACGAAAGACCTCGACTCCATAGCGCTCACGGATGCGAGTCAGGCTCGAATGATCCGGTAACGGCTCATCGAGATTGTAGCCAATGTACCAACGCACGCTCAGTTTATCGGCCACCAACTGCATGAGCAAGCGCTCCGAGCGGATATCTTCAAAGAACATCACCAATTGCAGCTTGAAGAACACCACGGGATCAATGGAGGGACGACCTCCACATGCATACGTCTCTTTGACCAGATCGCGTACAAATGATAGGTCGAGGACACGCTCCAGGTGACGATAGAAATGATTGCTTGGTACAAGATCTTCAAGCGACACGACCGCGATCGCCCTGAAGAGGCGCGCTTTCGTTCCCATCATGGCAGTAGCCTTTCCCCTACACAGAACGACACGTGACTCCTATTATGTACCACTTTTTCTCCTCTTCTTCCACAGGCTACTACAATGTAGGACTTTTCAAGTCCCTAGCATGTTTTTCATTGTCAACCAAGCTGAACGAGCATATAATGGAGAGAGGAGTGATAAGCTGCTGCTGAGCAGCAGGCTTGTCACCCAAAGTCACTGCGTTCTTACAGGCTTGGTCTCCCCCTCATGAATTATGAGCGAATGGCAGTATGAGAGGACGAGAGAGAAAATGGAACAGGATTATCCCATTCTGGAGTTTGATAGCGCAGAAGCGGCGATGATTGAACCTCGACGCGTGATTAAGCCTATCGATGTACCTGAACATGCTGTTGCTTGCTTTTTCCAGGATGTGATTAGCACACTGGCGCAGCAGCATAATGCCAGGATCATCAAGCATTTGAGGAGCGAGATAGGAAGACAACCTGTCTATGAAGTCGATATGGATGGGAAACGCCTGGTGGTCTTTCACCCGGGTGTTGGAGCACCGCTGGCAGTGGCTTTTCTTGAAGGGGTGATCGCTTTGGGGTGCAGGAAATTTATTGCGTGTGGGGGCGCAGGTGTGCTCGATAGTAGTGTTGCAATGGGGCATGCGATTGTACCAACGGCGGCGATTCGAGATGAAGGTACTTCGTATCATTATCTGCCTCCTGGTCGTGAGGTGAGTGCTGACCCTCAGGGGGTTGCCGCGCTTGAGATGGTGTTGAAGTCATACCAGGTCGAGTACCTGCTTGCCAAGACCTGGACGACGGATGCTATCTACCGCGAGACGCCTGCAAAGGTGCACCGACGGAGAGCGGAAGGGTGTCTGACTGTGGAGATGGAGGCAGCGTCATTTTTTGCGGCTGCCAGGTTTCGTAAAGTGCAATTTGCCCAGTTGCTTTATAGCGGTGATGATGTGGGAGGGAGTGAGTGGGATCGCCGGCACTGGGATAAGCATGCTTCGGTACGAGAGAAATTGTTCTGGCTGGCCGCGGAGGCGTGTTTGTTACTGTGAGCGATGGTGACCGTCAAGGAGTTTTTCCTGCGATACGTCGCTGCCGTTCTTCTGTCTGAGGCGCAATGTCATCGCACGTCAACACGCTGAAATATGCTACGTCCCCAGCCTCAACCCCAAAAACTCCCTTTTCCTCACCTGCGGGGTATATTATTTTAGCTAACCAAGCTGATTTTTTCAATGGATGAGGCGTTTCCGTTTACGATGGCTCTGGCGCGTCAACTGTCAAGGTCTGATGCGAGCCGCTGGGCAGAAGCTCAAACGGCTTCTCAAAGAACGGGGATGGGGACGCCGTCCGTTCCCAGTAGAGACCCTGTGTGCCTCTTTTTGGCGGCTTTTGCGTGATGTGCTTGTCCTCGCTTTGGAGGAGTGGTCACTTCTGCTGTCGATTGGGTCAGCTTACTCAATGGTCAGGACACCACGCGTCTCTCTCTGCTGATGAGCTTACTGAGGACTTTTTCAACAGGCTGATCAGAATTGACGACGTCGTAGAATTGTACATAAGCCGTCGCCAGCAGTAAAGGTTTAACACTAGTGTTTGTATTGGCGTCTGGTCGAGCGTTGTTCAGGGAGCCTTGACAAGTGGCTGATTTACAGTAAGATGCTTCGCATCTTACCCACGAAGGATACACCTCCACGATTAAGGCATCGCTGATTTCTTTTTGCGGGTAAGTTTTTCCTCGCTGTTTTCCGCTTCTGATTTCTCTGGTTTTTCCTCTAGCGGCTTTTCCGATTTCCGGACATACAAGGTATTGTCGTTTGACACGTAAGTTCGCCAAAAGGGGAGATATGCGTCAAAAGGTCGAATGCACGCATGTAGTGCCTGTAAAGCAACTATTGCGTCGAACCATGAATACAGCTAGCGGTTACCAGAAGACCAGTGAACGCTGGTCTTCGCTCGAAAAACGGCCCTCCGACTCATATATCCACCGCTTTGACGCATATCTCTGCCTAAAAAGGCGTGAGACTCTGCATTTGAGAGAGAAATTCGTCAGTTTTTGTGCGCGACTTTTCGCGGCAAGGTTATGCGTCAATTTTGAGTTGAGGCGAAGATATGCGTCAGAAAACAGAAGAACGTACATTCTAATCAAGCGCAATTAGCTGGCGAATTTATGTGTCAAAAGTGGCGAAGTTATGGTATTTCTGACAGGTATCTTTTCGTACGAAAACTAACGACAGGCCATAAGCTTTAAGCGTATAATTATTGTGACGAGATGTACTGTCACAAAATATTGTCTGCTTTCTTCTGTATTGTGACCTCCTGTGTTTGTCACAAATTAATAAGAGAAAGAGAGGAATGTCTTATGGCTTTAAGAGGTACCACCCCACCCGCAACAAATTGTCCACACTGCAATACCGCAATTGAGCAGCCAAAGCATGGCGGAAGGCCGCGCAAGTACTGCTCAAAAGCAGCCTGCCGCAAAGCCGAAAGCAGGGCAGCTCAAAAAGCGAAATTGCTAGAGAGTGAGCAGGAGCAGAGAAATGAACTTGCTAGGATCTGGGAGCAGTTTGACGATCTCACCCGGGAACACCTTGACACTATCGCTTTAAGTGGCGGTCTTAAGGCAGCTAGGCGCGCAACCGAGGCGCTGTTGCACGTGCTGGCAAGCCAGGGAAAACACCAGCAGGAGGAGATCGCCTCGTATCTGGGGCAGGTGACCACGAAAGGAACGCGAGCTCTCCAAACCCCCGCGAACTATACCCAGGTGAGCCGGCAGCAGGTTCCAGGTGAGCCAGCCGACGTGTCCTCTGCACCGCCTGCTGCTTCCAGGCTCCCATCACCCCACATGGCCATCACGGTCGACCATTCCCTGTCCCTATTCCAGACCAAACTCTCTCGACCACGCAGCCGCAGCGATCTGATCCCCCGTGCTCGTCTCTTCGAGCGCTTGAACGCTGGGCTCGGCGGCAAGGTCACGCTGATTGCCGCGCCTGCCGGGTTTGGCAAGACCACCCTGCTGGTCGAGTGGTTGAAGACGAGTGACCACCAGACGGCCTGGCTCTCCCTTGACGAACACGACAATGAGCTGCGCCTCTTCGTGCAGTCACTTGCCGCTGCCCTGCGAACCGTCTTTCCCGATGCGTTCGGGGCCACCGCCAGCCTGCTCACAGCACCACACTTCCCACTACCCGATCGACTGGCCGCCCTGCTCATCAATGAGCTGGCTGATGTGCCTGACGATGTCATCCTGGTGCTCGATGACTACCACCTCATTCACGCGAGCGAGGTACATACCTTGCTCACCCTGCTGATCGAGCATCTGCCTCTCCAACTGCATCTGGTGCTCATCAGCCGATCCGATCCCCCATTGCCGCTTGCCAGCTGGCGCGCTCGGGGGCAGCTGAACGAACTGCGCCGAACCGACTTGCGCTTTACGCTTTCGGAGACGGAAGCCTTTCTCACGGGCGTGCTGGGCCAGGAAGTGGCCCACGAGACGGCCATGGCGCTCGCAGAACGGACAGATGGCTGGATTGCGGTGTTGCGACTGGCAGCGCTCTCGCTGCGCAGCGCCCCTGACACGGCGGCGTTCCTGGAACGGCTGCGCCACTCCCCCGACCGCTCGGTGAGTAGTTATCTGGTGGAGGAAATCCTCAGCCGACAAGCGCCGTTCGTGCAGGAGTTGCTCGAACAGATGTCGCTGCTCGAGCAGTTCTGCGCCGCGTTGTGTGTCGCAGTCATGAGGCATGATACCTCCAACGCTCAGGTGCAAGTCACCCTGGACTGGTTAGAGCGCTCGCACGCGTTGCTTGTCCCCCTTGACGAGCACCAGGGGTGGTATCGGTTCCACCACTTGTTCCAGCCGGTGTTGCAGCAGCGCTTGCAGGAGCACAGCAGCACCGAGGAGCTTGCCATGCTACACCGGCGTGTGAGTGCGTGGTATACCGAGCAGGGACTGATCGAGGAGGCGATCAGGCATGCACTCGCAGCAGGAGAGGTGGCGGCTGCGACGAGCCTGGTGGAAGCGCACTTTTTCCGGGCATTCGAGCAAGAGCAGTGGGTGCAGATGGAACGCTGGCTGGGCCTGTTACCGGAAGAGCAGATTCAGGGCAGCCCCGTCCTGCTGGTCGCGCGGGCGTGGATTTTACAGGCCCACGGAGAGCTCAAAGACTTTCCACGCTTGCTGACGGCTGCCGAGCGACTCTTAGCAATGAGTCGCAGTGATGCGAGTGATCTGGACGACCCAAAGCACAAGCTCCTACATGCGCTGATTGCGACCCAGTGGAGCCAGTTCCAGTACTTTACCGGACAGTTCCAGGCGAGCCTGGAGAGTGCCCGCTCCGCGCTGGCATGGCTCCCGCCAGAAGAGGAGTATATCGAAAGCCTTGTCTTGACTTTTCTCGCCTGGTCAAACCAGGCCTGTGGGCAGGAAGAGGTTGCGCTCCTTGAACTGAACAATGCTCTGAAAGAACGATCGATGCATCTCACCAGCACTGCTCGTCTGCTCTTTACGCAGGGATGGGTCTATCTGGCCGCAGGCAAATGGCCTCAAGTGGAACACACCGCCCGCCACTTGCTCCAGCTCGCCCAGCAGGCCGATCTGACATTGAGTCAACATAATGCCCACTGGTTGCTGGGTATGGTGTATTACGAATGGAACAACCTGGATGCAGCAGTCTATCACTTCTCCGTCGTGATCGCCAACCAGCACCAGGCGCATTTTTGGGCGGTACAGGAAGCTATGCGCGGTTTAGCCCTGGCCTATCAAGCCCAGGGATTGGGCACTCGGGCGCAGGAGAACGCGCGCGGTCTGCTCGAATGGGTGCAGGAGCAGCACAATATACGCGAGCTTATGACATCCTATGCTTTCTGTGGGCAGTTAGCGCTCTTGCAGGACGAGGTGGAGCAGGCAGAGCAGTGGCTTGAGCTGGCAGGGGAGCAAAAAGTGTGGGGGCCGATGATATTCTTGGAGGACCCGCCTATCACCACAGCCTGGCTGCTGCTTGTCAAGGGCGATGAGCCGAGTATTGCAAAAGGGCAAGCGCTCCTGGACAAACTCTTGCAGCACGTCCAAGCCATTCACAGTACGCGCAAAACGATCAAAGTGCTAGCCTTACGAGCGTGGGCTGACGTGCTGCAAGGTCGTGAGGCCGAGGCGCTCGAGGTGCTGGAACGCGCGCTTGCCCTGGCGCGTCCTGGTGGCTTTATCCGCACGTTTGCCGATCTGCTACCGTTGACCAACGTGCTTCACAAACTGCGGAAGCACCGAAAGACACACCAGACGGGCGACAAAACACTGGACGCCTACCTCCACCGCATCCTGGCAGCGATGAGTCACACGGCGACGCCACCAGGATCAAAGGAAGAACTGCTGCGGCAAGAGGGACTTGAACCATTGACCGCCCGCGAACTGCAAATTCTCCACTTGCTCGACAAGGACCTCCCGAACAAGGATATTGCGCGCGCGCTGGTAGTCACGCCTGGAACGATCAGGGTACATACCACCAATCTCTATCGCAAGCTCGGTGTCAATCATCGCCGCGCGGCCGTCACTCTCGCCAAAGCGCTCGGCCTCCTGACTACAAACTGAGCCTCGGGAGGGTCGTCTTCGTACCATTCCTGCTCTCGCATACTTGCCTGGGCATACGTGCGTATCCTCACAACGTCCTGTTGGTGCGCACCGCAAGGTAGCTGAACAACACAAGATGGTCGTAGCTCGTAGTGCTTGGGCGCGAGCTACCTGGCCGCTCCGGCAGGCATGCTGCGGTGTTGCGCACCTTCAGACTGGACGTGCAGCGGGTTGCTTGTCTACCAGCCTCTCCACCACGCCACCAGGAAGACCAGCAGCAACACGCACAACTATACCCTGTTCTATACCTTTTCTATATCAAATGGTGTATAGCTTTTTCGCACGTCTTCGACGATTACACTTCTCAGGCGATATGTGTATTCAGATTCTATTTAATAATCGGCAGCTAGGAGGCACCTATGGCTATCAATGCTCGACCCGGTACGATGTAGGACCAGGATGGTGGAGGCTCTACGCGCCTCGGCTACTATCCTCCTATTCATTCGGGACCGCATGAATCCTAGACCTGGACAACATTCGCGCCTGGTCGCCGGAAGCGATGGACCGGAACCTGGCCTCCCGCCGGCACAGAGGCCGCCGACGGGTGGACTCGAATTAGCGCGATCTGGGTGATGCCCCAATATGACGGAAGTGACTACCGTCCTTCGTCAGGCGCTGGTGCCGTGGGCACCACAGAGAGAAAGGAACGACACATGGCAGACAAGCAACTCGTACTCTCGTTCTTCGCCGATGAACCGGCGGCGGACGCAGCGGCCACGGAGCTCAAGGACTCCGGAATCGCCTCCGGCGACGCGATAGGGATCCTGGTCCTTGATGCCGCTGGCGATCTCAAGGTGGACAAGATCGGCGCCCGGAGCGGGGCCGCAGGTGCAGGGACAGGCGCGGGCCTGTTCGTGCTCGGCCTCGCAGCCCTTGGGGTCGGCCTCCTTGGCGGCACGGCCGCCGGCGGACTGCATCACAAGGGGCTGAAGCTAAGCGATGGGGACAAGGCGCGGATCTCCTCCGACCTCGGCGCCGGCAAGGCGGCGGTCGGTGTGCTCGCCAGGATCGAGGATGCGTCCACGATCCAAAAGCAGCTGACGGAGCTCGGCGGTGCGACCTCGAGCCACGATGTGGTCGACGAGGCTGCACTGAAGGCGCCGCCGCCGCCGTCGGCGTGGCGATGGCCGTTCGATGATAGGATAACGGCGTCGTCCTTCCGACTCAAAACGGGAGTGAGGGTGGGGATCATGAAGGGGACTATTCTCCGGGGTCGAAAGCAACTCCTGCTGTTCTCGCTGGTTTCACTCGCGGTCGTGGGTATGCTGTTGATGAGCGCCTGTAGCACTTCATCGTCCACCACGTCCACGTCCACCACGCCCACGGCCACTAAGGCGCCGGACATTATGAGCAGAACTGCGGGCTGTCCCATTCACCTACAAGACGGTGCTAATGCCCAGACGATGACGTTCAATAACATCCGTGGTGTGCGCTACGGCGAGATCAGTCTCCTATGCGGCCCCCAGGGAAGCACCATGTACAACACAACCGGCCTGAACAACCAGACGGACCCCACAGACACGGCCCCCCCGCCACTTTGGAACAACGTCTCGGAACAGGCGATGGCTCAGCAGTACAACGTGCCGGCCGTGTGGAAGAACGGTCCCCGCGGCTGGACGGTCGACAAGATCCAACTGCCAGTAGGGCCGACGCTGGATTTCAATGGCCTGAAGGCGCGCTGGTTTGCCTACCCTGCGTACCCCCCGGACTTCGTCTTCAATCATCCGAAGGCGCTAGCAAGTAACTCATACCAGCCAAACACCATCTCGCGCGCCTCGGTCATTTCGTTTTTTGCAGGTCAGCCCGTCTTCACTCTGGTTGACCCCAACGGCAACACCTATGTCATGCAGGCCTGGGCAATGATACAGGACCCGAACCTGACCTATAACGACCTCTTTACGCTCGGCCAAAAGCTCACGCTGCCAACGGGGTGGAAGTATCAAGTCGTCACTCTCAAAACGACCCTTACGATTGTCGCCCCGAATGGTAAGGCAATAGTCACCCAGGACAACTTGAGCGACTCGTATGACGAATGCAATCCCGGGGCGTGCAGCTACATTCCCTAGTGTAGCGCCCGCGAAATGGCACGACACTCAGTGACCTTGGCGATGATGCTCTCTGCCGATGCGGTCCAGACGAATGGCTTGGGGTTGTCGTTGGTAGCATCGAGGAACTCGATGATCGCGCCACACAGGTCGGAGACGCTGGTAAACACCCCGCGCGTCGTATCGCTTTGTCGGTGAGTACGCGAAACCAGCGCTCGACCAGATTGAGCCAGGACGAACTGGTCGGGATGAAGTGCAGATGAAATCGAGGATGCTTGACCAGCCACTGCTTGACGTTGGGATGCTTGTGGGTCGAGTAGTTGTCGAGGATCAGATGGAGGTCGAGATCGTCCGGGCACTCGCGGTCGATCCGGCGCAAGAACCTGATGAACTCCTGGTGGCGGTGGCGCGGGCGACACTCGCCGATGACCGTTCCGTCCAGGCAATTCAGTGCTGAGAACAGCGTTGTGGTGCCGTGCCGTTTGTAGAGGTAGGACCAGGATATGCAGGGTCTAGTTGAACAGCGTGGCGTCATAGAGGGGTGGAGCATGCCAGAGCCAGACATCGGCGGTGAACAGGGTAAAAGCGACGACCGGGTGGGTGAGCACCCGGCCCGCGCGAAGGACGATACGATCCTGGAGGAGCGGCTGGACGAGCCAGCCTGGCGTCCCGATCAGCAGGAGGAGCAGTGAAGATCCTGGAAGGGCAGCTGCGTCTGGAGCCAGGCGATGAAGCCTGGGGCCGGGGCGATCCTTGCAGACACCCGCACCAGGCGACTCCGTGGATGCAACGAGCAAGCAAACGCACCCGCCTGGAACAGTCCCGAAGCTGGTCGGGGCCGTGAATGAGCAGGAGCACATCAAGGATGAGCCGCCGTTGATCTTTCACTACGAGGACTTACTGAACATCGAAGCATGGAACCAAGGAAGGGGCGATGGAAAAACACAGCCCAAGCAGAAGGTTTGACTCGGCGATCTACCGGATCAGGATCCTGGGCACGCTGGACAAGCAGTGGTCCGCTTATTGTGGTGGCATGGCAATCGAGCATATGAATGATCCGCATCATGATTTCGATAACGATCCTGGCGGGTCGTTTGGCAGACCAGTCTGCTTTCATTGGTGTCCTCAATGCACTGCATGACCTAGACTGCCCGATTTTTCGGCCGAGTATATAGAAGCAATGTAGAGACGGCCTGTCAGTAGTTTTTTCACGGAAAGATCCCACAGAGTTTTCTCAGGTAGCTTGTGGAGCGCATCGACAGCGCACGGCAGCAATGAGGCATGCAGGCGAAAAGCACTTGTTCTGCCTGCTCTCAGACGGCTTATCGAGCGCCATCACCCCACTGTGGTAGCTTTTCGTACGAAAACTAACGACAGACCTAAAGGAGGTAATCGAAAAGATGAAGACAAAGATGAAGATGATGAGAGCTTCGGTTCTTGCGGCGGTCTTGGTCGTGGTCATGGCGGTCGCATTGCCTGGCTATACCGCCGCTGCTTCCGGCGGCGGCACGGTACGCTCCGCCGCGAGCGGGAAAGCACCCAGTGACCCGCCTATCGGCGATCCCGCCCTCGCCCGGGAGGAGGCGCGCTGTGCCGCGGCGCTTCCGAGCGCGCCCTGGTACCAAACGCTGGTGCGAACCTTCAACTCCGACGCGGAGCACAGCGGCCTGTTCCAGTGCGCGCAGTTCTCCGGTTCGATGACCGGGCCGAACAGGGTCGAGGCCCACCAGCAGACCTCCGAGGTGTATGACACCCCGTTCTCGATGGCGACGCTCGGCCCCGAAGACGCATACGTGTACGGCGGCTGCGGCGCCCAAGCGAATCCGCCCGCGCTCGTTACGTTCGTCGCAAAGGTCGGGCCGGGCACCCTCAAGCAGATATGGCGCACCCAACTTGCCGATGCGAGCCAGAACAACGAGATCCACCTCTGTGGCTCGGTGCAGGCGATCGCCGACGGCAGCCTGATCGCAACCGCGGATCACACGCTCTATAAGCTGGACGGCGGCACGGGGAAGATCATCGCCCAATTGAACGTACCGACCGGGGAGACCGCCCCGAACGACGCCGCCGTCAATGGTTCCGATGCTTTCTCCGACGGCACCATCATTCTCAAGACGTGGAACCGGGTGGCCGGCTGCACGCAGAACGGCATCACTGCCATGCTCGAGTGCAAAGGTGCGCTTACGGGCTCGGCTGCCCCGTCGATTCTGACTGCAGTCGACCCCAAGAGCCTGAAGGTGCTCGACTCCGTGAACCTTGGAACTAACATCTCCTCACGTATCTCGACCACCACCTACCAAGGTCATGAGTACGTCTACATCACTTCCTCGAAACAGATGTTCCGGTACGAGTGGGACGGCCACACACTCAAGAAGGACAGCAGCTGGGGTCCGGTCAACTACACCGAGACCGGCGAGACCGGGGGCGGCACGCCGACTGTTATGAATGACTGGATCATTGACAACACCAACGGCATTACGATACCGATGCACATCGTGGCCGTCTCGCAGGCAGATGCAAGCCTGACGAGCATCCAACCTAACACGACCCTGCCGCCTGGGCAACACAGTACCTCCGCCGCCAAACCCACTGTTGATCCTGCCAACAACCGGATCTACATGTGCGACTTCAACTTGGGCACCTGCTCGGCTATCGACCTGCGCGACGGGAAGCTCTCTCTGGCTTGGAAGGAGAATATGCGCACCCAGGCCTTCACCTCGCTCATCGGGCCACCGGACAAGCGCGTGTTTGTCGCCACGAACATGCAGTCATCAACGGAGACAGACCCTACCAAATATGATTACGGACCGTCGGGGGCGAACTTCACCGAGCAGTACCAGTGGCGCGACGCCAATACCGGCAAACTCCTCGCTGCATCCGACTACTATCCGCCAAAATCCGAAGCCAGCCAGACACCTCCCGGCTATGGCGGGCTCATCTACGGCCTCACCAACAACGGCTACGTCGTGGCTCTGTTTGTGAAGGCTGTGCCGGGGATGCCGGGAACGGGCAGTGATCCGTATGCCCAGCCGCCTGCGGGCAATACACAGCAGGTACCTCTCAGCTGGCTTGCACTGCTTGTAGCTGTTATCACTGCGGCAGGAACCGGCACAGCGCTCATTTCTCGCCGCCTGCGCCAGTCTCGCCCGCGCTGATCGGGCTGGTAGTTGTGGATGGATGCCGCGTGGTTTCTGCGCTGCGAGGCACAGGCAACCAGACAGATCTGCACGGCATACAGGGAAGAGAGATATCTTGCTGTGATGCGGAGAGTCACCTGCTCTTTGTATATATTGGCTTTCGCCCTTGTTGTCGTTGTGAACGGATGTGGGTCCACCGCCATCCAGGGCGGGCTGCAGCGCACGGCGCCTGCGAACAGGATAGCAACAGGCGCCAATACATCAACTTTGCTGACGATGCACTCGCAGGTCCAGTCGGCAAACCCCAGGCGCTTAATCATTCCTTCAATTGGGGTGAGTGCTGCTGTGGAGATGGTCGGCATCCTTCATAACGGCAACCTGGCGACGCCTTCGCTCAGCCCGTGGGATGATGTGGGCTGGTATGCCGCTGGCCCACAGCCAGGAGAGGTAGGAAGCGCGGTGATCGATGGGCACCTTGATCGTCCGGGTGGCTTCCCTGCTGTCTTCTGGAACCTGCGTGATATGCGTGTCGGCGACCGCGTCATGATCACTGATACAGCGCGCTTTCGCGTCACGCGCATCGCACTGTACCAGCCGCAGCAGGCTCCCATTCAGGAGATTTTTGGAGATGAAAGCGGTTCCTATCTTAACCTGATCACATGCGCCGGGGACTGGATTGCCAGTCAGCACCAGACAGCCTTGCGACTGGTCGTATATACCACATTAGTCCGATGAAGGGGTAGCGCTCCGTAAGGTGACACCAGGGGCAGGGTAGTGGGCATTTGTGGCATGACAGGGGGTTACTCTATTATTTCGGGCAAAACATACGCTAAGCTATGAAGTAGCTTCTGAAGCTACTCCGTGTCAGAAGCACTGTTCAAGAGAGCGCGCTAAAAATGCTGGCAAGGCACACCTTTTGCATCATTTGCTGGAAAAGCAGAAGGAAATGAGCGGCTCCTCGGTGAAATTTTCTCTCTTTGCTCTTGTAGTCTTCTTAACGTATGTTTTCCCCGGACAATATGGTGACCCCCTAAAGTAAGGTAAAGTCATATACCAAAGAGAGAAGGAGCAATTCTTTTCACATTACTGTTCCTCATTTGTTCTGAGTATGTTTTTACTCTTTCGTAGGTGCTGCCGCTTTACCCGCAGCACGCCGCGCCATCAACCGCTTCAAGCTAACACTCAAGAACATCGCCGTGACAGTGGACAGGCACATGAGCGCAATCATGTACGGGTCGGCCGTACCCACCACTGCCACTAGGAGGATCGCAGCCAAGGGCGCATTCAGCAAGAGTGTGACTGCAGCCGACTCAATACACAGTACGAGGATGGACACCGGAATGGTCGGGAACAGCAGGCTCAGGGCCATTGCAACCATCGTTGAGGCGAACAAGGTCGGGAATATTGGACCGCCCAGGAACCCGCTCTTGAACGAAAGTGCCAGCAGCAGGATCTTCAGCAGCGCAAAGAGCAGCAACAGCCACACACCGAACTGCGCTGGATTGTGGATCATCGGGAAGATCTGCGTCTCGCCTGCGAACATCACCTGCGGGACAAAATAGACGACAATGGCGATGACCACGCCGGCTACAAAGGTTCGCAGGACAACCCCGTCTCCGAATTTTCCCATCACCTTGCCGAAGAACTGGAAACACACCCCGATGAAAAGCGTCAGCAGCGTCCCGACCAGGCCGAGTATGATCGCATAGAGGGCATACGGAAACGTCAGCGTGCTGATGGGCTTAAAGGGGATATATTGAGCAAAGACGGGTAATTTCAGCAGAGTGAAGAAAAAGTACCCGACGACGCCCGCCAGCAGGTTCCAGGCCAGGAAAACGAAGCCCAGTTCTCTCCCGCCAACCTGAAACTCGGTCGCCAGCACTGCCGTGAACAACGGGCTGCCAATAATGCCGTTGTAAGCTGAGGCCATCGATGCCACTATAAGCCCTAGTTTATGCTCCCTGGTAACCTTTAGTTTCTCCCCCATCCAGGTGGCGATGTCCTGGACAAGGATACCCAGGGGTCCTTCAGGCCCGACGCTTGCCCCAGAGAGCAGCGAGAAATAGGACGAGAGCAGCGCACCCGGAAAGGTCGAGTAATCTGGTTCATGGCCTCCACCTTTCATTACCTCGCCAGCCCCTCCATGAATCACGGTTGGGGCTCGGAGATACTTCTGGGCGAGCCCAACCAGCAGCGAGAAAAACAAGACTCCCACCAGGGTGGTCCATTTGTGGCTGGTCACGAAGTCGTTTGACCAGATGGCTTTGTTGAACACCTCGTATATCCCCAACCACACGGCCGTAAAGACGATTGAGACAAGCCCAAAGAGGATGACCATATAGAACCTGGAAAATTTCCCCTGGGTTTCGCCACCGGAAGCAGTTTGCGGTGTCTGCGGCGGTGGACCACTTGAGTTTGTTGTTGTTTCAGACATCGTGGTTCTCCTTAGAGAGCGCAAGGGCAAGGAGGCTCACAGGCAACCAAAGGCTCAGAAAAGGGTAAGATAGAAAACCAATCTCTATCTTTTCCCAAAGGAGCCTTCCCCCATGTATTGTATCGCCCACCGTCGTGTCCTCCCAGCTCTGCAGAACAGAGCGACAGCACCTGCTACCCAGGCTCATCTGCAGTCCCTTGTCGAGATGCTGAAGCCATCCCAGACCCTCGGGCAAACACGGCTTACGCTACGATCTCCCGTTTCTGCTCACCTGTCTGATTGTCGCTCTGTTGTGCAATTGTCAGAGCACGAGCCGTGAGCCAATGGTGTCGTGAACACTCGACCTCCTCTGAGACTCTTTGGTCCCCGTTTGTTTTTCACTCCCAGTGGTCCTTGTATCGCTGGTTGTTTCCTCAGATCAGCGCTGAGCGGTCGAGCAGCCCTCTCGTTTGGTCAGGCCACCAGCCTCGCCTCTTCCACCGATCCTCTCGCCGTCGATGGCAAAACGGTGCGGGTGCTCGCACAGCTGAACGCGATGCCCCCCATCTCCTTTCCTGCTCCACGCACCACAGTCAGAAGTCTGGGCTCAGCTCGCTGTGGGTGAAAAAAACTACTAGATCCCCAAGCGCGCAAACTGCTTCCCACCTTACCCATTAGTGGACGCGTCTGTACCTTTGATGCGTTGCATTCCCACCGTCAGCTTTGGCGCCTTCTGCGTTCGCAGCACGCCTATCCTCTTTTTTTGATCAAAGGCAACGAACCCACATTCCAAGCCGATCTGACTACTTACTTTGCCGATCCGCACGCTCACTTCCGCAAAAGCAGGGGCCAGAAGCGAGAGCATGCGTCGGCTCGCCGAGAGCATGCTAAAAGCCTCTGAGCTTTCAGGCCGCCCCTCATGATCGCGGGCGAGCTGACGCCCGCGGGTGATCCAGGCGAAGCTGCATTCGACGACCCATCCGCCTTCGCAAAAGGTGTCGTGCTTTCGCACGAGTAGTCTGTCCACAAGGGTCCTACCTGACCAGGTCTCGTGCGGGCAGCCCAAGCTTTCGGTCGGAGGACCAGGGAGCCTGAGGAGCAGACACGAGATGAGCAAGGGCTACAAGGACGAAACTGTACTGGCTGCGCATGCTGACGAAAGCTTGCCAGCTTTCCTCTCTATCCGCTTTGAGTGGTACGCCGGCGCTGCTCAACTGCTCGCACGCGGCATCATACTCGGCGCGCGTCACCTGAATCAAAGCACTTGAAGCAAGGGCTGAGCCTAACGGGATACCCGCATACATAGCTATGTCCCTCAGTGTATGACAGCCAGCCTGGTAGCAGAGTTGCACCCAGGGCACATCCTGCCGATCCACCGAGGAGGAAAAGAGCACACTTGCATCCAGGATCGCGCCTGCTGTGGTAATCCATGAGGTGCTGGGCTGGGACGAGCGATAAAAGACCACGTTCCCATACGAGAGATGCGTCTCAGCCATGTCCGTGAACCACTCCTCCCAGGTATGCCAGAACTGGTCCAGTTCCTGAGCCAGTCCTAGGCGGTACGCTTGCGCAAGCAGCTTGACGCCTGAGGGAGGAGCGCCAAAGCGAAAGGCCATCCGCGTCACCTCTTGCTCGCGCCGTGAATAAATCGAATAGACGGTGGGCAGAAAGGTGATGAGCAGGCCCACGATCCCCAGGCCAATGATCCCACCAGTAATATACAGCGTAGTTTGGGCCGCCCCTTTCGGTGCCAAGAACCCCTCGGTGGTGATGGCTGCCCCACTTAACGAGAACGCCGTTCCCAGAGACGGCTCACTCACCCCCCACAACATCATGGTGAAGCCAATCATCAGCAGGATGAACCAGGCAAGCGGCAGGAGCATCACAGATATGGGCGCAAAGGAAGCCGAGAGAGCGTCACGTACCGTGTTAGAATGGATCCGGACCAACACCAATCGAAACAGGCGGAAGGAAGTGCGAAACACGGCGCGCGAGAGTCGCACTTTTTTGCGTCCTGGAAGTACTGTCTGCCTAATGGCCGATAAGAGCGTACTCACGGCAATCCCAAGGCCGAGCAAAAATACAATGATTTGCACTATTACCATAGTTCTCTCGGTCCTCTTTTCGCTTCTTCCGTAGCTCACGAGACAAACTGGAACCTCCGCGCCGAGTAGCGTATCAAGAGAGCGAAAGTATATGCTTACATTACACTTTTTTTACAGGTACTTCTTCTCTCTTAGCCGCTTGACAATCCCTACAGTTCCTGTTTATCCTTCCTTATAATATAATAATCTTCATAATATAATAATCTTCATAATAATCTTCTCATTATCTCAATTTCAAGCGACGAGTATACGGCTTTGCGTCATCGTCACCGGCAAGTGGCAGGCTCATCGTAGCCAGCAGGCAGAAAAGAGAGGCGAGTCCGCGAAGCACAGAGGCGAAAAGCCTCAGGGATCACTCGTGTTTTCCCATGAGAGAGGGGTTCGCCTTAGCAGGGGTTTTGGAAGGTAAAAATGTCGGGACCCCAATATGTGGTTATGGTACTGTCTCACGTATAATATAGTCGTAGTAAAATACTACTGATAACAGGGAAGGAATATCGATATCCCTTCCAAACGGCGCAACAATTTTGGGTTTGAGTTCTTGTCTCTATGGAATATTCCAGTAGTTATTGCGTATCAACCAAGATTGCTAATCCATTCCAGTAATGAAGATTGACATGATAATTTCAGTGATCTACAACGTGATCATGGCCTGATTATCAGTACTTGGTGTTGCCCCCAATTGTTGCCTTATCGAGAAGGAGGTGAAGAAAAAAATCTATGAAATACGTTGGTATTGATATCGGAAAAACGTATCATTACGCGTCAATCATTGATGAGAATAATCCGGCGACAAAACCAATAAAGTTTAATTCTGTAAAAGAGGGGTATGATGTATTTCTTGCCTATCTGGCAAGAAATAATTGCGTCAAGAAGAATTCGATCATTGGCCTTGAAGCAACCGGACATTATTGGTTAACGCTGTTTGAAAAACTTAAGACTGACGGATATACCGTTTATGTATTAAATCCGCTTCAGGTAGACTCCTACCGGAATGAAAATATTCGAGGAGCAAAAACTGATCTAATTGATTGCCAATTAATTGCTAAAGTCATCAGATTTGGCAGTGGGCGAAGTACCAATCTTCCGCAAGAGGATCTCTTTGAACTTCGGGAAACCTGCCGGTTTCGAGCGGATCTGAAAAAACGGACAACACAACTTAAGTTAAAAATCATGGCAATACTTGATCAAGTTTTCCCTGAGTATCAGACAATATTTGCTGATGTTTTTTGCAAAACCTCAACGGAAATACTCAAGGAGTATACGACAGCAGATGTTATTGCCGAGGAAGAACTGGATAAACTCACCGAGGTAATAAAGACCATCAGCAGGAAAAAATATAGCGAAAAACATGCTCAAGCCCTCCACACACAGGCACAACAAACCTTCGGGCTTAAATATGGGCTTGATGCATTTTCTCTTAAGCTAAGATGTTTGGTTGACCAACTGGAGCACCTGGATAAACAGATTGCTCTTCTTGAAAAGGAGATAGAGATTGCCGTTGAGAAGCAAGATACAGAACTGACTTCGATCCCTGGAGTCTCAGCTGTTGTGGCAGGGACAATCCTGGGTGAGACGGTAGAGTATCACAAGGACAATCCGGATCCAAGATCTCTACTTGCGTTTGCTGGTCTTGAACCAAGAGTCAGAGAATCCGGGAAATGGGCAGGCAAAATGAAAATGAGTAAAAGAGGTTCGCCATATTTACGACAAGCGATCAATATCGCAGCATTCTATGCAGCGTTTCATGAACCAATGTTTGAAAAAATATATAAAAAGCAACTGGGAAGAGGAAAGTTAAAAGGAATAGCGCTGACATATGTTGCGAAGAAAATGGCATATGTTGTGGCCTCGATACTCAGAACGAATAAGCCATTTCAACCGAAAGGAGTATTAGACGAGAAGCGATAAGTTGAGAAATGAGAAGGATAAAAAAGAACTCAATCTTTGATTGGGAAAAATAATCTTATGGGATAAAATAGTAAAAAACAAAATTAAACTGAATTCTAAAAAGAATTGATGAGTACTTTAACAGTAAAAAAGTGATGAGGTAAAAATTGGGGGTTGACACCTTCATAGATTGCAATAACGACCGTTAAATAAGCTGAACACTAGAAATCAAGCATACTGAGCTTTATACGCACACTCCCCTGTCTCAAAAAGTCATCTCAAAAAACTACGTCTCACATCTTGACAGATTAATGATTATTGAGAGTCAACATAAAAAATTTGTGTTCTGGAGACCTTCCTGGTTCCCATAAGAGTCTTTATGGGAACCGCCTCTTGCTCTTTCACGCGTAAAACGCTAGAATTCGGGTACAATATAACTCGGTTTTACGCTAGTTATAGGAACCACTTTTTTAAAAATTTTTGCGTTGACCAAAGTGAGGGGCATTCGCTATAGTGGCAGACAGGAGAAACAAACATATGCATGAACAACCAACACTCAATCAATCTGTGACACTGGAGGGCGTTTCCTAACCCTCAAAAAGCTCTTCAATGGATACCAAAACACGCTGGTACTTGGCAGAGTAAAGTATGCTGACATCTAGACGAGGCTAGCTCCCTCATCTAGAAGGTCAGCATGTTGATGTCTTTAGCTCTAGCAGATCAGACACCAGTCGCACCACCATCCTATCAGCGTGCACAAGCTCGACTGGGTCCTGCCCTCCACATGAACGCTCTTACATTAGTCACGACGTTGCATCTGCTCATGTTGTGTCGTCTGGCCGTTTGTCTGGCCCATCGTCGTTGTCCTCCCCCATTGCCAGCCGGTCCTGGAGGAGCACCACGCACGTACAGCGAAGAGAGCTTGCTGCTGATGAGCTTATTGCGTACCTTGTGGCGCTTATCCTATCAGGATATGCACGACTGGCTCACGAGTTGGTCTGCTTTGGCCCTGGCCTGTGGGTTGCCATTGAACGAAGAGGGACAACCTCGCATTCCCAGCAGATCCCAGCAGTGCAAACGTCGCCACGCAGCCGGAGCCCCTCTGCACGAGTCGCTCTTCGTGCTCACCGTTCTGCAAGCTCTCCGACGACGACTCATTGGGGCACGTGATCTCATCATTGATAGTGCTCCCATCTTGGCCTGGCGAGGTCGTGATCCTGACGCAGCCTTCGGACACGCTCCTGCCCACCATCCTCTTCCTCTGTTGCGAGGCTTCCGAGTGCACACCCTCATCTGTCGTGGTTCTGGCTTGCCTCTCTTCTTTCTTCTCTCTCCTGCCAACTCACACGATGCTCCTTTTGCACAGCGCTTGTTAGCAGGAGCCGTACGTCTTTACCAGATCCGTCCCCGTATCATCCGTTTGGATGCTGCCTATTGGGGTCTGCGCCTCATTGCCTGGATTCATGCCGTGCTGGGTGCCGTTGCTATTATTCCTTGGAATCCCAAACGCCAGAAGAATCGCTCCTGCTTACCGCCGACCTGGACCAAAGAAGAACTCGGCAAACGCAGCGCCATCGAACGCTTCTTTGGTCGCGTTTTTCTCTTCTTTCATCTCCAACGTCCACCTCTGTGTGGCTGGTCCGAGATGGCCTCACAGGTGGCCTTAACCTACGCCGCTTCCGTCATTGTTGGGCTGGCAGCTCAGCAAACTGGCCGCCCTGATCTCATCCGTTCGCCTAAGCGTGTTCTAGCTCATCTTTGGGAGGAGGATTCCCAGTTATGAAACGGCCTCACACTGTATATCCGCTCCCTTGCCGGCCGCAATACCAGCTCCTTAACGACTCTTGCTTACAATACTGACCTTACCCAATTTATTTCCTGGATCAATGAAAATGACACAACCGTGGTTTCCCCTCTGCAGATTGAGCGCTCCCACATCACCGACTACTTTCACACCTCTCTGATCTGGGGCGATCCGGAGTCACCAGGGCGCGGAAACTAGCGGTCATTCGTGAGTACTTCAAATATCTGGTTGAGACCGGGATACTCCCCTCCTCCATTGCTCAGAGCATCAAAATGCCAAAGAAGGAGAAAAAGAGCAAAACCTATTTGCGGCCTGATGAATATAATAAGCTTTTAGCAGCAGCAGGCGGGAGTCCCCGGGATTTTGCCATTCTGCAATTATTTTTACAAACCGGTATCAGGGTGTCAGAGCTTATTGCCATTACTATAGACGACTTGGAGCTTGAGGCCCGCACCATCAAAATTCACGGCAAAGGCAATAAAGAGCGCCCGGTGTACTTGGAGAAAAAGTCCCTGCAGGCCTTAAAATCCTATCTTGAGCGAAGACCTGAGAGTGTGGATCCACATCTTTTCCTCAATTATGAGGGCTCAGGCTTATCCATCCGGGGGGTGAGGAAAATGGTTGATAAGTATTTGGTGGCTTCGGGCATCACCAAGAAGATCTCCTGTCATGGCCTGCGCCATACCTTTGCTACCAATAAAGCAGCCCGGGGCATGAACGCCTACCAGCTGCAGAAACTCATGGGGCATGAGAAAATAACGACCTCCCAGGAATACGTCCACCTGGGCGAAGCTGATTTACGCCTGGCAATGGAAAGGACGAGCCTATGAAACAATTACCGCTTCCCTATACCATATGTCAAACCGCCGCGAGCGTTAAGAAAGGCACGGATGGATAATATTGTGCTGGTGCCGGCGTCACTCCTGACCAGCCAGGGCAAGTACCAGACGATCACCAGTAACCTGCCTGCGGGTGGAGTCTTGATTTGTGAGGCGCCGCAGCAGCCGCGGATTGCACGGATTTTTTCCCGGATGGCGGGATATCTCCGGGAGAAAGGTCATGTCGTACGGGTGCTGCCGTACTCGGTGGTGGTATAATTGACAGGTTCCCGCGTTTTTTGTGTCTATATTTCGTTGGGATTTTAACCAATATGTACTTTTAGCCTCTTATGAGTATTTTACGGACGAATTGGGTGGTATTTTGATTAAAAAGTATACTCTCTGAGAGTGGTAGGACCCCACTAACCGGTGAGGTGGTGGGGAATTGAAAAAATCAAGGGTCCCTGGCAAGATGTGCTTATGCAAAAGAGTACACCAGAGCCAATGGACCCGTCGAAAGCATTTTGCCCGAATGCCCGCTCTTTTTTGTTGACGCCATCCAGGTATCAATAACTGTCTATGTGAGGTACTTATGACCGCCTCTACCAGGTAATTGTTCTAAATAAAGTCGGATAACACTCTCAACCAACTCAGTCATTAAAGGGCGACTTTCCGCTCTTACGTTCGGTATACTTTTGCAGTACGCTCGTTCGGCATTCTCGCAGCTTCAATGCTGAAGCTGGATTGTACTCATACCAATGTGCGTTCTAATGGACATATTTGAATGTCAAGATACGCATGCGAATGCCGAACAATGTTATCTGTTAGAACGCGCATTGGTATCACAGGTATTTCGTAGAACTCTTCACTAAGTGCGTCTCCCTTCGCTTGACTGTATCAATGTACTGACGACAAGAAAATCGCTCATGAACGTTCACTCAAACAGTCCATCACCGGAACAGATAGTACTCCTGATAACATGCGCACTGATCGAAATGGCTGACTTTGCCGTCCCAGTCTTGAGCCTGCATGTTCTTCTCTCTCCCGCTGTTCCACGAAAGACATGAGACAGCAAAAGAGAGAGCCGTCCTAGGTAGGAGTCGTTTCTGTGCCAGAAAGACAGCGAGGTGACACAATGGAGAATTGCGTCTATTGCGAGAAGCCGCTCTTGGAGACAGAGAAAGTCCGCTGGTATAGCGAGCATGTCCATACTGACTGTTACGAAGCATTACTCGCCGATGCTGAGGCTATCATTGTGACTGAGCAGCCAGCGCAAGACCACAGTCAAGAAATGGTGTCAGGGTTTTCCTAATTCGTGATGCTTCTGTAAAGCAGGACATCTCACCATGCAGTGAGCTTGAATTATCCGCGGTACAGCCACACTAACCGGTGGTTGAGCGTGCCCCCTTTGGTAATGTGGCTTGCCTCTCCTCTCGCAATCGGCGCAAGGCTGCACCACTCCCGCTATCCAGAGACGACTTTCAATGAGCAACGCTAAGCCCATCCACAGAATTCCTGCTCGTGTCTTGACACGGATCTCGTCGGCTTGCACATGCGTCAAGCTTAACTTCCCTGATTGCACGACCGCTTCCTGCACGCGTTGGCACTGGGCTCCTGCTCGATCTCGCCACGAAGCCACCGTGCGCTCATCCAACTCAAATGCCTTCACAATGGCTTGGACGGGACAGCCATGGGCAAGTAACGTGACCACGATGACAATCAATTCGGTGGGCTTGCGAAGCCCTTCAAACATCGTTCCTCGCCTCGCGCTAAACGTCTGTTTGCAGGTCTTACAGCGATAGCGTTGCCGCTTGTGATCATAATAAGGATATTGCCCTGTCCTGTTTGGCCTCTTGCGCAACACGCCAGGTTTGGGCAAAATGGTTTCGACGCGTCCATCGGCTCTGTAGGTGTTTGCATATGCTATAGCATGCCAATGGACCCGTGCTTTTTCAAGCCCTCCTTCCCTTTTCACCGGGTAGTGGGGTCCTACCCTGAGAGTTTTCACCTGTTTGTCGGATTTTACCCTATAAGCAGCGTGGAGCCAAAACAGAGGCAGCGCCGGTATTGCCCCCAAAGACTTGCGGCGCAGAATGAGCCTGATCGATTGCAATACTAACCTGCGAGAAAAGGGGTTATAACTGCCGTTCTCTATACAGGCGGTGATATTCTGTACCTTCAATCGGTTGAACTTTTGTAACCTCAAATCCCAGTCTATTGTATAATCCTTGCGCTGCTCCCATGCTTGGAAGATCAGTGGTATAGAGCTTCATTGTGGTATATCCTTTCTCCTGTGCATTTTGCATATTCCATGTTAACAGTGCTTCCCCTAAGTTTTGCCCCCGGAATTCTGGATCGACACAGAACCACCCTACCCAAACTGTATCAGGCGGATCTCTATCCTCTTCATACTGTCCAATGACGCCCATAACCTGTTTCGTTGCCTCATTCAGGGCAACATAATAGGCAAGCTTTCTGACACCTAGTTCCTGCAATAGCTCGTTATTCCCGCCAGGATCAAGACTTACTCTCAGTGCTTTTTCAGGAGAATTTGTCATAGAAGCCTCGACGGTGAAAACTTTGCGTACCAGTTTAATCGTATCTGCAAGATTTTCTTGAGATAATGGTTCTACAATCATGAGCTGAAGCCTTTCCTCTGACGCAGTTTTTCGTCTATGAAATCAGTGAAACTAGCACGGTAAAACTTTTTTTCTCTTTCCCAAACAGGTTTAAAATAACTCATGTTGAGAACTCTCCGCGATAACCATCTATCCCAGGCTTGCCATGCCTCATTAGTCATTCGCCCCTCTTCATGTAGACGATAGAGGGGTTCATAGAAGCTCAGTGTTAACCCTATAAAATAGTAAATATCTCTTGTTTTATCGTCTAGTTTGTGGAAGTAGATGTCGCCTCTGTGGAATGCATTAGCAACATGCGTTTTATTGTTTAGGGTACCACCACGATTTGTGTGAAATTATACGCTAAGGATGAAAAAAATACGAAAATAGCCACGAAAAAGCACATCTTACATGAGCTAATTGGTCTTATTTAAGTGTAGAAACAGAACACTTGTTGTTTGATAACAAGGTAAATCTTATGGGGTTTTCTTTCCCGATTTTTGCGGGCTGCAAAGAATAGGCCGCTTTTGAGAAGTTACGAGGCTAGCCAAAAATTACTTTAGGACTTTTCCAACTTGTTATATGCTTTGTAGCCTCACATACACGCCGTCAATTTTTTGTTGTACGAAGCGGATGGATTTCTGGTGAACTCCCTATGAGGTGTGTACTGGAAAGATGTTTGCCTCGTCTTTCGTATTATTTTCGGTCTTAGCGTATAATTTCACACGAATCGTGGTGGTACCCTTATTGAATCTCCTTCCTCCTGGTTCTCTTGAGATTACGAAACGACAGTCACCGTTGCGACCATGGACGGATGGACCGTGTAGTAGTATTGATAGGTGCCAGGCATGTTGAACGTATAGCTGAACGATTGTCCCTGTGAAAACAGGCCACTATCCTTCATCCCGTTTCTGAACGTCACCGAATGTGGGACATTGTCCTGATTCGTCCAGGTGACAGTGGTGCCAACGCGCACCTGTAGAGTGGCGGGCTGGTACGCCAAGTTCTGGATGGTGATCTGCGTCCCACTGCTCGCAGGTGTTGCCTAAGGCTGAACTACAGAGGGATACCACATGCCTCCTTGCCCTCCCATCCGGTAACAGCCAAACCCAAAGGGCTGCCCGACAGCCGAGGCTGGGAAGGTGTAATCAAAGGTCTGTGTTGCCCCTGGAGCGATCTGAAAGGACTGGTACGCCATCATCTGACGCTGCCAGCCCATCGGCATGTGATCATTCCGCCAGCCCCATCCCCCTCTTCCCATCATGAATTGGTAGGCGGCCTGTCCGGTGTTAGTGACCACAAAGTGATACGGCATGCCAACAGCAAACGTGGAACGGTCTGCGCTGACCCCATTGTCCGTGACAGTGACATGCACTACCTGCGCCTGCGCTGGTGTTGTGGGTGAGGCAGCCGCGGTGGTCGAGGAAGGCTGCGTAGGCTGGGCTCCTTGCGGCGTGCTTGTCGCACCCGCACATCCTGTCAGAACCAGTAGTGCCACAAGCGGGACGACGACGAACATAAGCCGATATTTCATCTGTTTTTTCCTTTGCCTCTCATGCACGACAGCTACTCATGAGAGCAAACGGCAGCCTGGTCAAGCCGCCTATCACGGAGAGCTTGCAGGCTGCCTCACCGGAGGCTCCAGACGTGCGCGCATCTGTTCATACGTCATCGTGTCAATTTCGCCGCGTGCATAGCGCTGATTGAGTATTTCTATCGCTGATGGACCCGTTGGAGCAACACCGGTGTAAGGCGGAACTGGCGTCGTCGTTTTCCCGGTGACGAAGCGAAGCACAGCCCAGACAAGCACGGCCAGCAACACGAGAAACAGGAGCGTTCCCAGCAGCATTAGAAACATGCCGCCCCAGCCGAAACCATAGCCCCACATCATAGTGGTATCCTCCCTTTTCTCTCTTCCCGGTGGATACTCATCTGCCGGGAAGGGACAAGACACCTGTCCCTAACGGGAGTATCACTTGTTCCTCTCACAGCAGCGTTACAGCGACCAGCTGTGAGATCACAGAGTAGTCACGGTTTTGATGTCAGCTGGCATTCACCATCGCATTCTTCGTCTGTGAAAAGAGGCACAACGACTGCCTATGACTCCTAATGACGCCGGATCTTGCCAGTATGAGACCACTCATCGCACTTGGTTGGGGCTAGTGAATGAAGGGTACTGGTGATTGATTGGGTTCTTTCTGTTGGTGGTAGTAAAGGTGGTAGGATAGGCAGGAAGCATACATGACCAGTCAGGCTATTTCATTGGTCTGCTCAGCATCGTTGCCTGCATGATGGCGCATATCTCTTCGCCCCCATCCTTGATAGCGACGACCTCGCCCTGACAGACGGTGACGATGCTCCCGGGTTTGACAACGCGCCCATGTGCAACCACCCGGGCGCCGATCGCCGGTGAGACGAAGTTGACTTTAAACTCGATGGTCAAAACTTCAGTGTTAGGGGTATGAGCGTGAGGGCGGCATAGCCACAGGCAGAGTCAACGATGCTGGTCAGGCTGCCTGCATGATAGTAGTCATGTTGTTGTGTGACATCATCGCTGAATGGCATGCTAATGCTCACATGTCCCGGTTCTATCACATCTATTGTCGCTCCCAGGTGGCGCATCAAGCCTTGCTTGGAAAAACTCTGCTGAACCGTGTGGATAAAATCAGGATTCGAGACGCGAAATTCGTCCATTGTACTGTCCTTCCTCATAGGCGGATATCTCTCAACCATTGTAGTATAGGCCTATCAGTAGTTTTTTGACGAGAGGATACAACATTGCTGTGAGGGCGCTCTATAAACCGTTTGAGAGCAGGCAGAACAAGCGCTTTTCGCCGGCACGCCTCATTGCTGCTATGCGCTGTCGATGCGCTCCACAGGCTGCCTGAGAAAACTTTGTGGTATCCTATCGTCAAAAAACTACTGACAGGCCAATAGCCTTTTTGTGTTTGAGTACCAAAACGGTTATTGGTATACTATGATCTTGTCTATGGGCACTGGCAGCACAAGAGATTCCAATCCACAAGATATTCCCGGTGACGACAGACAACAGCAGGAAGTCTATGTCCATAAACTTCGGGAAAAATACGGCAGTAGTTTTCTGCCTGTTTTTCAGCAGAGGATGGACGGGTTTTTGCGAATTGTCCAAAAAAACGGAAAGGGTCATTTGAAGGAGCTTCTTCAGAATAAAGCGCAGCTGAGAGATGACTTTGCACGCGTACACGTGTCTTTACAAAATGCCTGGCCGGGCACAAACCTGACGTCGGTTGCACTGTGCGGGCAACTACTTCTTTCTTCCGTCTATACCCAGCTTATCCTCGATGCGTTTTCCTATCACGAGGCGAAACTTGCTCCGGTCTTTTGCGCCCAGTACGATTATGCTTTAGGGTTTCGGGAAATTGCTTTTGATCTCCTGCGCGCTGATATTGCCAGCCAAAACACCGATCCGCAAAAATCAGCCCGTGATGTGCAGGAGGCGATTGAGTTGACGAAACAGCACTGGGGGAAGATGCCAACCATTAATGAATCACTTGCAGCCTACAGAAAGCTGCAAACAGAGGAGGAACAGTTCAAGGCGTTCCTCACTGACGATACAACTGGCCTCTTACTTTTGGATTTCTTCGTGTCCAGGCTTTCCTCGCGTGTTTCCTCAGATACCATGCTTGCCAGCCCAACTTCAGCTATCGTCCCGTACCATTCGTCAGTCCTGGTGATGAATGGCGCAACCTTTGCGGCGAAGGCGTATAAAAAACTTTACCCACTTGCTCTTGCATAAGAGGCAGTTACAGCGCCGTTGCTGTATTCCCCCAACAAATGATCAGATACCTCCTGTCAGGGGGTAAAGCGCTTTATAGATTCTCTGTGCCATCTGCGCACCGGCAATTTGCAAAAGTCCTTTGGGATCGTCGGCAAAATCTGTGCAAACCTCTGCCACAGATTCTTCAAGCAGGGTAAATCCTGAGGGGTCTTGGGCTAACTTGTCTCTGGCTACAACCACCTGCTTTGCCCGCTTGTCCGCAGCAACCGGGTCTGTTACCACAAACTGCGGCAGATAAGCGGTGCCGCCCGGGTTACGCTGCAGGAGCTCCTGGTAGTCGGTTTTTCCGTACAACTCCTCAATGACCCCGCTGAGATACCAGAGTGCCCGGGAAATCCCGGCTGCTGTATCATACAAGCAGACAAATGCTTCCAGACGCTTAGGATTATACCGGCGACTGGCACAAGCAAAAAAACTATTCTCAAGCTGGTTAACAACAACATATAGACACAGAAAACAGCGAAGAGGAAGCAGCTCCCGCTTCTCCGGCGCAAGACTGCTTTTTATCTCCCGGAATGTCTCGCGGACGCCCTCCTGGTTATTGTTTAGATCACGCAAGTAGTAAGCGACCCGCACTGCGAGAAACCGATCCCGAAACAATTGCGCGGACTCGGGATCAATAAACAAATCCCGATGCCGCACGCGCAATGCGAGTAAATCCTCAGCACGCACAATTGCCTCCTTTTCTGCCTGCGAGAAGAACGTTTTCTGCTGTTGTTCCCTTTGCTGCCTCCGGCTTTTTCGACTGCTGCCGCAGGCGTTAGATGCCCTCAGTTAAGGGGTAGAGGGCTTTATAGACTTTCTGCGCACTTTCAGCGCCGACAATCTGCAGATACCCATTGGGGTCATTGTCAAACTCTTCATGTATTTCTGCTACTGCTTTATCAAGCAAATCAAATCCTGAGGGGTCTTCTTCAAAGACAGCTGTTGCTAAAACGACGGTCCCTGCCCACGCATATTCATCATTTGGCTCCCTCATAAATCCGGCAGGGTCGGTTTTCAGCCGCTCCCGGTAGTTGGTTCCCCCCAATACTTCTCCCAGCGCTCCGTCCAATAAACGGAGTGCACGGCTCATTCCCTGGGCCACGTCAAACAGGCCGATGAACAACTCCGGCTGCTGCGAATCATACCGACTCTCAGCCAAATTATAAAAAAAGTTTTCAAGTTGGTCTGTTACTAGTTCCACGCAGAGGAGAGCCCGTAGCGACACGCGCGCTCTGACCTCAGGCGGAAAGTCGTTTTTTCTCTTGATAAATGTTTGGGCCAGTCCCTCCTTTTTGTCGCTGATAATCTGCAAAAAGCCCGCAATATACGGGGTTATGTAGGTATTCGTAAACTCGCGGCCTGCTTGCGGAGCAATAAACACATCCTTATATTGCAGGCGCAGCTGCCGCAGATTCTCACGACTCCTACTTGTCCCCTCTCCTGCTTGCGGGGGAACTTCCTGCTGCTCCTCCTCCTCCTCCTGCTCTGTTTTTTCTTCCTGCTCTGTGTTCTCACGCTGTGCGCTTCCTATCTCCTCGGTCAGCGGGTAGAGGGCTTTATAGACCTTCTGTGCGCCTTCTGCGCCGGCAATGATCACAGCACCGTTTCGCGAGTGTTGAAAATCCCTCTGAATTTCCGTTACCCTTTCGTCAAGCAGGGTAAATCCTGTGGGGTCTTTGGCTAACTTGTCAACGGCCGCCACCACGCGCTGTGCCCACGCATACTCATCAAACGAGCCTGTTTCAAACTGCGGCGGATCGGCTGTGCCGGTCGGGTCACGCTGCAGCAGCTCCCGGTAATTGGTTTTCCCGTACAACTCCAACATCGCGCACTGGATTAAATCCAAGGCTGCGCCAACCCCATGGGCATAATCAAACAGACAGATAAAGCTTGCCAGATCGCCCGGATGAAGCGTATACGAGTCGCGGGCAGTGCTTTGAAATTTCCTTTCCAGCACAGTGGTAACTACTGCGAGGGTGAGGTCAGAGCGGGATGGCGCAGGGTTTCCCGTTTGCAGGGTGATCTCTTTTTTTGTTTCCCGCAGTACATGGCGCATACTCTCCGGGTTCTCGTGGATGTCCGTGAAGAGTTCCGCAAGATACGGGGCCACACTCTCGTCTATAAATAGCTGTGTCGTCTGCGGATTAATGGTAACAGCCAGATGCTGCCTGCGCAATGCGAGTAAATCCTCATAGCTCATAACCGTCTCCTTCCCTGCCTGAGAGGGGAACTTTCGTTTCCGTGTTCTTTTCTTCCGGCCTTGTGTACACATTGGTTTGTATTGTAATCGAAATCTCCCTTTACTGCCAGCGGCGAGCGGACAAATGTTCAACTTGCCAGACAGCCCGTCTTTTACTGGAGTAACAGAGGGCGAAGAGAACCATGAAAAAGGACAGACCCGGAAATGAGTCTCTGCGCATAAGCGGCAGGTGCATTTGAGGCACAGGTCTGTCCAGCTAAAAAAATGCCCCAAAGACAGGGTAATATCCTCATAGAGGACTATTGCCTAGCTTTTAAAGCAATCTTTCCCCTCTTTGGCGTTGACAGGAGGCACGACGAAAAATTTCTCTCCTAAAACTCACGCTTACTGACGTTATCCGCTGTACTTGTTCCATCTCTGATGGTTATTTATTCCTTGGGCTTGTCAGCCGACTCTTCCTGTTCAAGCTCTAGCTCTTCAGCCAACTCCCCTATTCCTTCCATGATTAGTTCTCTGGTAATTGCATCGGGTGATGCGCGAAGTGCAGCTCCAAAGGTCTGCACCAGGTCATAGGTTTCAGCGTCGACTTGCACGAGCTTTCTTTCAGGCTTTACCGCCACTCTCTCTGCTCCACCCATGAGAAAGACTTTAACCGTTTCCTCAAGCGATTTGTGCTGTGCGGCTGCTATGCTACTCAGCAGGTCATAGGTTTCAGCGTCAACGGCAACGGTGAGGCGATCTTCCGCCTCCCCGAACTGCGCAAGGTGCTCAGCCTTTTCCTTGACATAGAACGCATGAAAACGGGGATCAGACAACAGCGTGTCCATATATCCACTTCCTTTCGTGTGCTATTTTGAATTGTCAACTCTGTCTCTTTTGAGACAAGGTATTATAGCAAACAACCGGAATGGATACAAAAAAATACCGAAATGTTCTTTTGACAAAAGAGAGGGCAAGCTTATAGTTGTCCAGAGCACTAATTTTTTATTGGGAGGAATGCCGGTACCTACCCCGGATCAGATAGAGCCCCAAGACACTGTTCTACCGCCGTTAAAAATGAGGCAAGATCAAATGGTTTGGCGAGAAATGCAGTAGCTCCAGCTTTACGCGCTGAGGAGGGTATGTTCGATCGACTGGAAATCAGGAGAAGCGGAATATGCTTCGTGTGCGGAATGATTTTCAATTCGCACGAGAGAGTACGTTCGTCTTCTCTGGATAGAAGGCCATCAACAATAATCAGGTCAGGCGGGACTTTTAGCTCTTGCCGGATAACGATGCTCTGTGTCGTTCGCGCAGCAACTTGGAAGCCCGCATCCTCCAGCGCAAACGTCAGAACGTCCAGAAGACCTGCGTCATCATCAATCAGCAATATCGTTTTTTGTGTTTGTTTCATGCGTCGTTTTCTCTTCACAGAGGCCGTTTCATAACTGGGAATCCTCCTCCCAAAGATGAGCTAGAACACGCTTAGGCGAACGGATGAGATCAGGGCGGCCAGTTTGCTGAGCTGCCAGCCCAACAATGACGGAAGCGGCGTAGGTTAAGGCCACCTGTGAGGCCATCTCGGACCAGCCACACAGAGGTGGACGTTGGAGATGAAAGAAGAGAAAAACGCGACCAAAGAAGCGTTCGATGGCGCTGCGTTTGCCGAGTTCTTCTTTGGTCCAGGTCGGCGGTAAGCAGGAGCGATTCTTCTGGCGTTTGGGATTCCAAGGAATAATAGCAACGGCACCCAGCACGGCATGAATCCAGGCAATGAGGCGCAGACCCCAATAGGCAGCATCCAAACGGATGATACGGGGACGGATCTGGTAAAGACGTACGGCTCCTGCTAACAAGCGCTGTGCAAAAGGAGCATCGTGTGAGTTGGCAGGAGAGAGAAGAAAGAAGAGAGGCAAGCCAGAACCACGACAGATGAGGGTGTGCACTCGGAAGCCTCGCAACAGAGGAAGAGGATGGTGGGCAGGAGCGTGTCCGAAGGCTGCGTCAGGATCACGACCTCGCCAGGCCAAGATGGGAGCACTATCAATGATGAGATCACGTGCCCCAATGAGTCGTCGTCGGAGAGCTTGCAGAACGGTGAGCACGAAGAGCGACTCGTGCAGAGGGGCTCCGGCTGCGTGGCGACGTTTGCACTGCTGGGATCTGCTGGGAATGCGAGGTTGTCCCTCTTCGTTCAATGGCAACCCACAGGCCAGGGCCAAAGCAGACCAACTCGTGAGCCAGTCGTGCATATCCTGATAGGATAAGCGCCACAAGGTACGCAATAAGCTCATCAGCAGCAAGCTCTCTTCGCTGTACGTGCGTGGTGCTCCTCCAGGACCGGCTGGCAATGGGGGAGGACAACGACGATGGGCCAGACAAACGGCCAGACGACACAACATGAGCAGATGCAACGTCGTGACTAATGTAAGAGCGTTCATGTGGAGGGCAGGACCCAGTCGAGCTTGTGCACGCTGATAGGATGGTGGTGCGACTGGTGTCTGATCTGCTAGAGCTAAAGACATCAACATGCTGACCTTCTAGATGAGGGAGCTAGCCTCGTCTAGATGTCAGCATACTTTACTCTGCCAAGTACCAGCGTGTTTTGGTATCCATTGAAGAGCTTTTTGAGGGTTAGGAAACGCCCTCGGAGGCACCATTATCCAGTTGTGCGGTGACCGCCAGGTAGCGCTGTCCCACATCGACGCCTACCAAGTGCTTGTGCGTTTCGGGCGTTGGGTCTGCTCCCACAATCTCCAGCGTGACGAGCAGATAGAACTCCTTGCGTGGTTTGTCATACCACAGTTTGGCAGCTCCGATGTGCGTGCCTTGCTGCACGAGAGCAAGATGCTTCTCGTAGCCCGTGTAGGAAACAACGACTCGCCCATCCAAGGTGAGGATGCTCACCTGCTGATCTGGTTTCAGACTGTAATCCCTGTGGTAGTTGTAGGTGAGCGTCGGGGAGACATACCTGGGTGGCTGATCGAGGCCCTTGTAGCGCTTCTTGGTGATGCCCGCCTTCCGCGCGGCATTGTTCTGCTTTACCTTGGTCCAGAGCGTCTTATAGGTAGCCCCGACCTGACGGGGAACATTACAGGCCATCTGGGCAGGCAGATGATAGGTGGCACGCACTTCTGCATACGTCTCCTTCTGCAGCCATTCCTGGTTGCTCTTCTTGCCCCGTGCAAACGAGTAGCGGCTTACATAGTTCAGGGCGTCACGATAGGCCAATTGCGTTTTGCGCAACGCCAGGAACTGGGAAGCCACAGTATGCAGTTTCAGCTTGGCGGTCATCATCTGCTTCATAGAACAAGTGTACAACAGTTCACAGAAAGTGTCAAATGTGGTATCTGTGAACAGTTCCACCTAACCCAAGCCCCTGCTCCGGACTCGCCATTCCTCCCTAGTGCATTCTCAAGAAAGGTGATCGCGAATGTGGTATGATAGACCGCATGAAGCAACCAATCTTTGTTCGCTCACTCAGCGAGGAAGAATACAAGCAGCTCGAAGCTGGTTTACGTTCCTCGCATGCTTTTGTGTTACGTCGCAGCCAGATCCTGCTCGCCAGTTCCCGTGGCGAACGGGTGCCCAGCATTGCCACGGCGCTGAGCTGCGACCAGCAAACCGTTCGCAATGCCATCCATGCTTTCAACCAGCAGGGACGAGAAGCTCTGCAAGCCGGTTCAAGTCGTCCTCTGCACGTACGCACTGCCCTCGCAGGCGTCGATGCCGAGGCCTTCAAGGCGCTGCTGCACCGTCCCCCACGCGATTTTGGCTTCGAAACCAGTCTGTGGACGCTTTCCCTGGTCGCCAAAGAGTGTGTCAAGCAAGGCTGGACGATGCGGCTGGTCAGTTGCGAGACCATTCGCCAGACACTCAAGAAATTGGGAATCAACTGGAAGCGAGCCAAGCACTGGATTACCAGTCCCGATCCCTTGTATTTCAAAAAAAAACGGCGCGCGATCGCTTGATCGCCTGGGCAAGCACACAGCCTGGCTGGGCCATCGGGTTTCTGGATGAGGTCTGGTGGAGCCGGTTCGCACTGCCGCGGGTGCAGGCGTGGCAAGGGAAAGATCAGCCGGTACGGCTGGTGGAGCAGGTCTGGCAAAAGGATGATCCCGACCCAAAGGCGTTGGCCTGTTATGGGGTCCTTTGGCAACAGGGACCGGCCAGTGATCCGCTCCGCCGTCAGCTGTCGCTGCGCTTTGTGGATGGTCGCCCGGTGAGTGCCATCACCACCCAATTTCTGGCGTGGTGTTGCACCCAACTGCAAGCGCAAGGCAAGACCAACTGGTTGCTGATCTGGGATAATGCCTCCTTTCACGTGAGCAAGCTGGTGCGGACCTGGATCAGAGAGCACAACCGCCTGATCAAGCAAGCGGGCACAGGGGTGCGTATTCTGCCCTGTTTTCTGCCGACCAAAAGTCCCTGGCTCAACCCGATTGAGCCGAAGTGGGTGCATGCCAAACGCAAGGTGGTCGAGCGAGATGGCTTGCTTACCGCCAAGCAGTTGGCCCAACGCGTTTGTTCTTACTTTGGATGCTCTTATGAAACTCATCTTTCCATTCCCGATCAGGCCGCTTGATTCTGCACTAGGCGTTAACGCCGGGGACTCCTGGCTCGGTATGTTGAATAGACGCTGTTAAATGTCGACTAGAATAGCTGCCGTCCTGGTGCTTCTTTTACGAAGGTCTGGTCGCTTAAGCTCCGCCGCTTTATTCATAGCTACTAATGGTGATATACTACCAGAGAGAAGATTCTCATTCAGCGGAGGAGGCATTTCGATGACATACCAGATCACGTTGAACGACCAGGAATACGCAGCACTGGCCGCAGCAGCAGCTAAAAGCGGCACAGACCCCGAGCACCTTCTGCGCGAAATGATTCAGCGTCTGCAAATATCGTCTCCAAGAAAACGTCCCTTGACGGCCCGTGAGGTAATCGAGAAGCAATATGACGAAGGAAAAATTAGCCATATTCCGACACGACAACCACTCACGCAAGAAGAACGCGCAGCACGCGAACGACGTGCTCGAGATTTTGCCGGGGGGAAGCCTGCATCTGAGATGGTAATCGAAGACCGAGGACCATACTAATGGCCATGTACTTTCTCGACTCTTCGGCGATCGTGAAGCGGTACTTTCGAGAACAAGGGCATGATTGGATAGAAACGCTGCATGACCTGAACCAAGGACATGTGCTCTACATTGCTCAGGCAGCCCTTGTCGAGGTGGTGGCAAGCATTTGTCGTAAAGCGCGTGAACAAGACATGCCACTTGAGGAACGTAATACTATCATCGATGATTTTCGACGAGACGTTCGGAGTTCCTACGGCGTGTGGGTGGTTGATAATGCGCTGTATACTGCTGCTGGCGACCTGTGTCGCACACACCGATTACGAGCCTACGATGCTATCCAGTTAGCCTGCGCCCTGGCAGTACGCGAGGATGTTTTCGTGGCTCAGCCACCTGAAGCTGAGCTGCCTGATGTTATCTTCGTTTCTGCAGATCGTGGACTGCTCACTCTTGCGATTACCGAGGGATTCAACGTCGAGGGCCCGAACAACTACGCTTAAACATCCATGCTGCAGTACGAAACCTTTTTTAGGGCTGAACAATGATCTTCCTCGTCATCGTACTATCACATTGAGCAAGTCTACTGGTTCCAAAGACTCATCTGATCCATCGATCACGGCGATAGGACGTGAGATCTTCAATCTGGGTGGAGAGCACTATCTGAAGTAGCTGAATTGCATTTCAAAACAATAAGAACCATTATTGGGAGTTAAAAACTATATTAACGCCGGAATTAATTGACTCTAGTGCGTTTTCGGTAGGACTCCACTAAGATAGTGTTGGCGAATTGCCATGAGCTAAGCGGCAGCCGCATATTTCGCAGTAGCAATCAGCTTGGCGAAGCGAGAAACAGGCGTTGAGGCATGTTTTCCTCTCATCAGCCACTCACAAGCCCGAAGGACGTTCATGGCCGTTGCAGTGAGAAATGCTTGAAGCCTGAGCTTTTTGCTGCCGATGTAGCGGGCGCGGCGTATCTCACACGTTCGCACGGCCTGCGCAATGGTCCCTTCCACTCCGGCGCGCTTGGCATACACCGCTCGGAACTCCGGAGTCAGCTCACGTGCTCGGGCCTCATGAAGAGCCCGATAGGCTTGTTGGTTGGGCTGCAGGATCAGCACGCGCGCGGGACTGCGCGTGCACTGATCATGGAAGGGACATACCTGACAGACCGCCTGAGGAAATCGCACTCGAATCACCGGCTTGCCATGCCGATCGGCAATGGTGCCCCAACTTTGACTGGTACACGAAGCCGGACAGATCACCTGGTGGGTCTGCCAATCAATGGTGAAGCGGCTGTGATCAAAGCCCGTGGCCGCCTTGGTTTGCCAGCTCACGTCTGGGGGCACAGGCCCGACGATCTCGACCTGATAGCGCGCATGACTCTCGGCAAGCACATCCGCGTCGACATATCCCATATCCACCAGATGCTGATCAGGAAGCATCTCTTGCTCGGCTAACTGTTCATGCAGTTCCCCGATGATCTCCCCGTCTGGCGTCGTGGCGGCGGTGGTAACGACCTCAACAATGAAATGCGGCCCATCGTCCTCACATGTCTCGGTGAAATGCACCTTGTACCCTGTCCACGTCGTGTTTTTCTTCCGACTGTAACGCGCTTCGACATCGTAGGGAGAAGTGATGAGCAGGGCTGATGGCGGGAGTTCTTGATCGGCGCGGAAGGCGCGTGCCTTGGGAGCTGGCATGATAGTGTTGGAGCCAGACGCGCCGCAGCGTTTCCACGGCATCCAGCTCAGCTAACCAGGGAAGACTGGTCTCTGCATACACCCGTTCTAAGAGCCGACGACCATCTGCCCCAATCGTTTCGGCCAACGCGACACGTTCCTTGGCATCTTGAGGCAGACGAAAATCGCTGAACCGCTTGCGATACCGCTCTGCCCATTCAGCATCCATCTGCTCCAGGAGCCAGTCTGGAGCGACTTCTGCCAGGACATCGAGCGCATGACGCATCGTCTCTCCCACACATTCCAGGCGACGGAGCGTTCGAATGGCTGCCAGCACATGGGTGGAGTCGGTTCGTGTTTCCCTCGTCCTTTGATCCATCCGCGCTCCCCACATTGCTGCAGCAAGAGATCAAACAGACGACGTTCGGCTCCATGAGCCAGCAGACGGCTACGAAATTCACTCAACAGGGAAAAATCAAAGCCGAGATCGGTTAACTCGAGACTGAGGGCATATTTCCAATCAATCCGTGTACGGACCGCATCAGCCGCTTGCCGATCGGTCAGTCCCTCGGCATATTGCATGATGCTAATCAGAGCCAGACGCCACGGAGCCTCGGCAGGCTGCCCTTTGGGAGGGAAGAGATCGGCAAAATCTTGATCCTGATAGAGAGTTCCCAGGTGATCACGCATATGCATGTAGCTGTTGCCCTTGGGGAGCACTATATGGGCCACACGAGCGGTTTCTTCGGGGATCGACGGAATAGCTTGCGGGTGGAATGACAACTAACGCCTCCTGACTGCATTGACAGTGTTTCTCTCCAGTATCTCACATTTCTTTCTGCCCTCTCCCCAATTCGCCAACACTATCTTAGTGGAGTCCTACCACTACACCTTCCCCGCAATATCCGTCCGCGGGAGCCGTAAATACCACCCTCACTGGCCTTCTTCCTTCACATTTTTTTCTGAAGCAGCGCTACCGCATTCTCTCTCAGGTTGGCAAAGGCGGCTTCGGTGCGGCTTATAGAACGGCCCGTAAAACCCCCGTTTTTAAGCGGGGGATATAAGGGCCTACCTTATGGGGCGAGATGGGCGGGCCTACTCTTTGACACTTTACGGCGTAGTATGCTATACTGTAAACATGCAACAGAAGAGAGCCTACAAGTACCGCTTCTATCCAAGCGATGAACAAAAGCGCATCCTGGCACAAACCTTTGGGTGTTGCCGCTACGTCTACAACTGGGCATTGCGGCAACGTACTGACGCCTACTACCAGCGTGGTGAGCGTCTGTACTATGAGGGTACGGCACAACGTCTGGTGTTGCTCAAGCAGCAGGAAGAGACGGCATGGCTGAACGAGGTTTCTTCTGTTCCCCTGCAACAAGCTCTCCGCAATCTGGAGAAAGCCTTTCGCAACTTCTTTGACGGACGGGCGAACTATCCCACCTTCAAAAAGAAGCGCCATCAGCAATCCGCCACATATGCGAGCAACGCCTTCATCTGGAAGAGCCAGGCTCTCACGCTGGCAAAGATGGATGCTCCTCTTGCCATCGTTTGGCACCGTCCCCTGCCTGATGGCTGCAGGCCAAGCAGTGTCACCATCACCAAAGATGAAGCTGAACGCTACTTTGTCTCTATCCTGGGAGAAGAAGATATCAAACCATTGGCAGTCTCCTCTAAGACTGTGGGGCTTGACCTGGGCTTGAAGTCGATGGTCATCACATCCGATGGACACACCTATGGCAATCCCAAGTTCTTCCACAAGGATGAGAAGAAGCTGGCAAAAGCGCAACGCCGCCATGCGCAGAAGCACAAAGGCTCCAAGAACCGTGCAAAAGCCCGTCTCAAAGTTGCACGTATCCATAAGAAGATAGCCGATAGACGGCGAGACTATCAACACCAGCTCTCGACTCGCATCATACGCGAAAACCAAGTCGTATGTGTTGAGAGCCTGCAAGTCAAGAACATGGTCCAGAACCACTGCCTGGCTAAAGCCATCGCCGATATAGGATGGAGTGAATTCAGCAGGCAGTTGGAGTATAAAGCAGAGTGGTATGGACGAACCATCGTCAAAATTGACAAGTGGTATCCATCCTCCAAACGCTGCTTTGACTGTGGACATATGCTTGACGCCTTAACACTTGATGTCCGCTCGTGGACATGCCCTGAATGTCGCGTTGTCCATGACCGTGATATCAATGCTGCACAGAACATTCGTGCTGCGGGACTCGCAGTGCTCGCCTGTGGAGAGGCTGTCAGACCTGGCGCGGTGAAAACCAAAGCGGGCAAGTCTCAACGAAGCAGGAAAGCTCTCTCGCGAGGGAGAGAAGCCCCCGTGCTTTAGCCGGGGGAGATGTCACAAGGCTGAAGATATACAGTTCGGCAATCGGCTGTCCGCTGTCAAGGAGATGGGCCAGGGCAGACTCAGCCCAGAAGAGTTTGCCGAAGCTACTGAAGGCTTCAAACGCGAGGCTTTCTTGCTCGCTGGCCTGAAGCATCCTCATCTGCCTAGCATTTACGATCACTTTAGCCAAGATGGACGTTGGTACCTGGTGATGGATTTCATCGAAGGAAAAACCTTGGAAGAGCATCTTATCAAGATGTCATACCGATTGTTGTGTAACGAGAAGCTGTATTAGCTCACCCAGAAGAGATATGGCATCCTCTTGTACTCCTCCCGGTCGAGGTCAGTTCCGTCTCCATCATCAGTGACCGCCGATCCGTTCGCCTAGCATCTGCTCTAACGCGCGTTGCTCGGGGTCTGTGGAGATGGAGAGATCGTAGTGACTGCGCCGGACGGCATCTGCATAACCCTCAACGTTGCTTTCGGAAAAGCCCAGGCGAGTCAACGTCTCCCGCATCATCCCCAGTCCACCCTCTAGCTCAGGATAGATGACATGCTGAGCGCCTAAGGCGAAGAGCCGACCTACGCCCTCCTGTGTAGCAGCACGCACAATGATCGGGACGTGCGGAGCCTTTGCACGAATCGTTGCCACCACAATGGCTGCCGCTGCTTCATCCGGCAGCGTCACGACCACCGCACGAGCCTGCTTCAGATGGACATGTGAAAGAATGTCCGAATTGGCGGCGTCTCCATAGAGGGTTGGAACTCCCTGACGTTCCAATTCCGTGACACGCCCGATATCGTGTTCGACCACCAGATGTGAAATACCGAGATGGCCCAGAACGTTTACGAGGTGCTGCCCTACTCGTCCACAGCCGATCACCACGACATGATCGCGCACTGATTCTGCCACAGATGCTTGCACAGGGCCATGGCGATCCAGGAGGGACCAGAGGTCAGGAACCTTCCGCAGGTGTGCTTCGACCCAGGGAAGTGCCCGGAACAGGAACGGGTTGAGCGTGATGGAGAGCAGCGCGCCTGCTAGCAGCAGCGCATACTGCTCCTGCTTTAGTAATCCCAATGCGACAGCAGCCGCACCCAGAATGAAGGAGAATTCCCCGATCTGACTGCGCCCGGCAGCCAGGATTAGTGCAGTACGCGCCGGTCTTGGAAAGAATATCCCTTGCAGGACAGTGAGCACAAATTTGCCCAGGACGATAGCCAGAACGAGCAAGAACAGCTCTCCAGCATGGGAAAGCGCATACACAGGATTGACCAGCATGCCGACCGACACGAAAAACAGCACGGCAAACGTTTCTCGGAACGGGACCAACTCAGCCCCTACCTGGTGTCTGAGCGCCAATTCGCTCACCACTACCCCCGCTAGGAAAGCCCCGAGTGCCAGGGAAACGCCAAAGACAGACGAGGCGCCAATCGCTGTTCCTACGGTAATCACCATAATGGCGACAATGAAGAGCTCTCGAGAACGCAAGTGCGCCATCCGCAGCAGGAACCAGGGAATGATCCGTGTTCCGGCCACTAACATCAGGACGGCAAATGCCGCGGTTTTCAGCAAAGCCACCCCGGCTGTTTGCCAGAGTGGCTCCTGCGTCCTCGTCGCGAGCGCAGGGAGCAGGACAAGAATGAGAACTGCGACCAAATCTTCCAGGATCGACCAGCCAACAGCGACCTGCCCATGCGAGGTATTGAGCAGCCCCTGGTCCATCAAATTGCGGATCATGACGACGGTACTGGCAATAGTGAGGGCCAATCCAAGCAGAATACCAGCAGCGAGCGACCAGCTCCATAGGTGAGCGAGCAGCAAGCCGAGTCCGGTGATCACGACGAGTTGGATGAGCGCCCCGGAAATCACGGTATTGCGGACCGCCCAGAGGTCACGCAGTGAGAAATGCAGGCCGACATCAAACAAGAGAAATATTACACCGAGTTCGGCGAGTTGCTGGATGGTGAAGAGATCTCCACTAAATCCAGGCGTGAAAGGGCCGATAGCAACACCGGCCAGCAAATACCCCACCATCGATGGCAGCTTCAGGCGGCGAGCAAGCAGCCCACCCACGAAAGCCGCCAGGAGCGCCACCGTAATATTGAGCAGAATCGGAAGTTCATGCTGCATCTGTCTCCTCCTTCCTCAGCAGGATGAACCTCTGGGAGCATGATCGGGCCTCTGTGGTCTTGCTCGCCATGGCAAGATGAAGCAAGGAAGTATCTTCATGGTTCACGTTCGCCATGCTTCACGCTTTCGCTTATCTCCGCCTACGCTTCTCTCTTGAAGAACAGAGGGAAGAAACCAGGGAACAGTGAGCGTTATCGCATGCCTTCAATACGAGTTATACCATGTTGAGGTGAGACAATGCTGTGGGAAGTCTGAGACAGTACTGAGAAGACCTCTCTCACCATTGGCTCAGCTCTGGTCGAGCAACCTCGTTCATTGCTCCACTCTCTGGGGAAGCAAGGGCCTCTGAATCAGAGAGAGATGTCTGTTGGAGGGTTCGGCTCTCCCCCATCTCCACCACTTAAGCGAGGCGGGAACTGGCTTCCTGCCTCGCTCCATATTACTTTACAGCTAGCGAAAAGCGCTTTTGACAGTTTAAGTGGTTCTCCTGACGCTTTCGTGATTCAATAGATGGAAAGGAAATCACCTCAAATGTCAAAGCTCTGATACAGCTAGTTCGTTTGTAGCCAGGAGCCAGCCATGCTAGAGCTTTCACACAGGTTGCGGGAGAACCTTGAAATGTTATTGAAATGCCGGATAAAGTAAGACGTAACCGAGATCTTGCAAAGCATGACAAAATATGCCGTCACATTTGTCAAGGCGCTGTCCATACCAGGGCGTTACTATAGATAACGGATGTCCGTGTAGTTAGATCACTTGCAAACAGGCCAATCTGCCCTTGCTTAAACGTACTTCTCGTTAAGGCGTCTCTCTGGGGGCTGTCAATGCTTTGGCCATTTACATACAAGTTAATTGAGTTGCCTTTAACATCCACTGCTATCATATTCGGCTGGTTTACTCCCTGGTGGATCACCGAACTAGACCTGGCATTCGCATAGAGGTAGCTCGCTTTTCCACTGACAAATTGGCCAAGATTGTACATTCCGTTCCGACACACCTCAAAGAAGTAAAAGTTGTTTGGGTCGTCGTACCTGAAGACGAGGCCGCCACAATCACCGTTTTAAATCGTCATAGTAACCTGGTAGGCAAGCTCACCAAACCGGTGCGCATTCAAACACCATTGGAAGAATCCTGCCTGGGCACTTACCTGGTAGCCTCCTGAGGTAAACTGGCATCCAGAGGCCGAATTCCATTGGGAATTACTGCTGGTTAACGGATCACTGAGTGCCAGCTTAGTAAAGGGTCGGTATAGAGAATTGCTGACAGCTGTGGCAGATGCACTTATGGCAGCTGTGGCAGATGCATTACTGTTCGCTTGCGCTGTAGCCCTGGAGTTGGCAGTTTGCGCGGCCTGATTCATGGATATCCCCAAGAAAGTGCCAATGCCTCCAAGAATGAGAACCAGCGCTATAACAGCCGATGTGATCGTTCTCGCTATTGATCCCCTCTTATTCTTGCGCGCCGGGACAGGCGGGGCAGGCATGGCCCCCATACTAGATGGTAGAGCCGCCTGGCCGTACGCTTGCCCGGGAGCAAAGGAGGGCATAGGCGTCACTGGTGACGCGGCGTAGGGAGGATATGCTGGCGGCGTGGTATTACTGCCGGGCATTTCCCTCCACTCATTGAAACGTTTTTGCAGTTGATCTCGCCGCTCGCGGACCTGTTTTAGGTCGGCTATTGCTTGACGTACAACCTCCGCACTTGAGTTATTTCCCTTTGAGAGAAAGAGGTCCAGGGCCTGCTCGTAGCCCTGCAGGGCCTCCTCATTTTGTTTACTGCTTTCGGTCAATAGTCTCTGAATCGCCGGTGAGTTTTGGGCCTGCAGAGGCAGAGTCGACGCCCTCAGATAATTTTCCTGAGCGGCAGCCCTGTTCACGTCGCCTATGCCTCGTAAAGCCCTGGCCTCACCAGTTACATTTTTCACCTCCTGGAAAAGGACCAGAGCCTGCATATAACTTTGCAGTGCGGAGTCGCGCTGTCCGTTGCCCATGGCGAGTTGTACGTCGCCGATCCTGCACAGGGTCTCGGCTTCCACGTCTCGTTCTCTCAACTGTCGAAAAATTGCCAGAGCCTGGCGGTAACTCTCCATAGCAGCAATTTGCTCGTTACGAGAAGCCTCTACATCGCCTGCCGAACGGAGTATTTTGGCCTCGTTCAACCGATCTCCTACCTGAACGCCTTTAATGGACTTCAGGTTGTTCTGTATGGCCGACCACTCAGCAGGAAAATCCTGCTGAGTGTAAACCTGTAAGGCTTTCTCATAATAAGCGCTCGCTTGCTTACGGTTAGTTTGCTGATCTCCTGGGGCCAGGCTGCGGTAGCTGTCGCCCAAGCCGCGCAAGGTCCTGGCCCATTCGACGGGAGCTGTTTCCAGGGTATAAACCAGCAACACATTCTGGTAACAGGTAATGGCCTGCTCCAGGTTGTCATGGCTATCATCTCCCGGAATAGTGCGATAAGCGTTGCCCAGAGCAAACTGCGTCGCAGCCCATTCCAAGGGGGATTCCTCGCGTGTGTAGACGTGCAAAGCGCCTTGATAATGGAAGATAGCTTCTTCAAGGTTGGGCGGCGGCCGGTTATGACCTGCCTTACCCATAGGATACGCATATGGACTACCAAATTCCCCCTCTGGCGAATAACCAGTAGGAAGTGAACGATCTTCGTTACGCAAGTTGTAGTAAAGTTTACCCAGGCTGCACTGCGTCATAGCCCATTCTCTGGGAAAGGCGTTGCGCGTATAAACCTGCAAGGCGGCTTGATAGTGCGTAGAGGCGTTCTGCAGATTGGTTCGTCGGTCCCCTTGTAACTGGTTGTGAAAGGCTTCACCGAGGCGAAACTGTGCCATGGCCCAGGTCGTGGGAAAGTCCCGCAGCTTATAGACTTGCAGAGCGCTCTGATAGGTACGTATGGCCCGCTCAAGGTTGGCCTGTCGGTCCCCGGCTGGCAGATCGAGATAGGTATCGCCCAGGTGAATTTGCGTTAAGGCCCATATTTCGCTATTGGGCGTGTAGACCTGCAAGGTCTTCTCATAGCAGGTAATGGCATTTTGCAGGTTGACTTGCCTATCACCCCCTGGTAAGTCCCGATGAATATTTCCCAGGTCGTTCTGTAGATCAGCCCACTCCTGGGGGAACTCTTCGCGTGTATAGACTTCAAGTGCCTTTTCGTAGCAGGCAATGGCACGCTGCAGGTTGGCTTGCCTGTCCCCAATCTGAAGGCGACGGTAAGCGCGACCTCGATCGTGTTGTATATCAGCGAATTCACGCATATCATTCCAAATTCTTGTTATGACCTTTTCGAGTTTTCCGCAAGCTGTCTCCACTGTTGGATTTCACAATATGCCCACCTGGTAGCGAGAGAATGGTGAACCACCACAGTAGATTTCTTCACTGAATTACATGCTCACAGTCTCCAGCGCGGCTCCCTCCATCCAGGCATAGAGGATTGTCGCGGTGATATCCCCGCGCTGATCTCCTCGTTTAACCGCATCTGCTGCCTGTTGTTTTGTGTCCGCGGACACGAATCCCTTTGGCGCCTGTTCCACTGCCTCTTGCAAAAGCTCCCACAGGTCGTGATCGTTATTAGTAATAGTGAGTGCAAGCGTAATGGCGGGCTCCGGGTCTCCCAATGCCAGGGCGTGATAGGCCTCTTCGACCCTGGCCTGATTGCGCATTTCGACCAGCGCGGGAGATGCTTGCCCTGACACACTCTGCATACTAGCACGCCTGCGAAAATGCTCACGCAGGCGGTTATGTATCTGGTAGTAGTCGCTTTCAGACAGGGGGTCAGGCACAAGTCGTTGCAGAAGCAGGTTACGTACCATGGGATGAAAAGCGATTTTTTCCGCATTGAGCGTGCGCATAAAGGTGAGTTGACGATAGGAGTGTATACGTTCTCGCGCCTGGATATCGCTGGGTAGTTGTAGCACAACTCGTAAAGTGGCAGCATCCAGTTCGCGGGGCGCGGCACAGAAAATCAGCTCGTTCTGCGCGTCTCTGGGTAGTTGGCGCAAGAACAGCGAGAGGAGATAGTCCCCAATCGTCTCATCTTCATATCCGGGAGCTACCTCAGGTGAGACCAGCACCTCCCATATGTTGTCAATCCCTGAATTTCCTCCTCGCGCCCGTGCCTCCAGGAGTGCCGCGGCGATGAGGGCCAGGGAAAATGGATGACCGAGTGTGGCAGCATAAATAGCCTGGATCTGCTCTGTTTGAGCGAACGCCTGTGTTTGTTTCACCTCACTCAGCCGTGATAGGTAGTCTCGCGTGTCTGCTAGCTCGAAGCCGTGCAACCATACCTCCAAACATATGTCGCTCAGCCGCAGAATGCTCTTGTCTGCCGGGAGTTGTAATTGCCAGTCTTCGTATACCGCCTGGGCATGAATCTGAGCCTCTTGCGCATTTCTTACTGGTGCAGGAGGTGCAACACCTGGGGCCTGACTGTCTTTTGCGTGTTCAAGCAGGCGCTGCCGACTGCCTACTACGATCAATACAGGGTCGACCTCACCCCTCTTGCGCTGCTGTGAGAGGGCCAGACGCTCGAGCAAAACGATACCGCTTTTAGCGGGGTCGTTGAGCAGGGCTTCAAAGCCATCAAAAAACAGCACGACATTGCTTGTCTTGCTCCATACCTGACCACTATCCATCGCCGCACGGAGATCGGCGAGGAGGGCAGCGGCCAGTACATCTTTTACCAGGTAGTCTCTGCCCGGATTACCAGGCGTGCTTAAGAATTGCAGGCGCAGCAGGACGTTGCGAATGCCGGCGTTCGCCCGTAGCCCTGGATCATTCGTGTTGGCCTGGTACCAGCGCCAGCCAGGTCCGCTTTCGATGCGCTGCAGCAGCTCCTTTACCACTGGTATCTGTGTGGCTAACTTCAATCCAGCTAAGAGCGCCCGGATAACTTTCGCGCTAGCGTCGAGGGGGGCAGGTATAAGGTCGGCGATGCTCGCGATGGCATCACCACTGGCGGCCAATGTTTCAATGAAGTGCGAGCCCGAGGTGAGGCTGCTCCGGACTTCCTCCGGGTTCAACAACAGCGGGTTACTATCGGCCGGCACAGCCAGGATGATAGAGGCTGCCAGGTCAAAACGCGGGAAAGTCAGATATCGCTCCTGCCCATCACGATGCTGTTGGAGCAGGTTGCGTATCGTTACTAGAATTGCGAGAAGTGTTTTGGGCGCATCTGGCTGAGTAAAATCAACTTGAACGTAAGGGATAGCGGCGCGCCCGTCTGGCAGGCAGCATTGCTGTGTGCGCAGGTAATTGATGAGCGTGCTTTTGCCACCGCCACCTGGCGCGATGAATGTGAGGATGGGCAACAGCGGCCAGGGCTGCTGGGGGTCACGTCCACGAAGGAGCTGGAAGAGTGCGGTCGCCTCCCGACGATCGGTGAAGGTTCTGAACGGGTCATTCTGCATACCAGGTTCTCACATTTTGAGGTAGAAGAAGGTCTATCAAAATTTACATAAATAGATATTATGTATAAGCTTTAATGCAATATTACGTTTTATTTACCTGATTTGTCAATAGATGTGGAACATCTGATTACTGGATCCAGAGTGTACTTGAAGCATCTCTGGGATGAGTCCTGTGAGTAGTATCGAGTTATGATATGTAAACTATGCCGAAGAGTTGGCTCTTACGCATTTTCGGTGAGACAGATGTTCTAGACGCAATTGCTCTTGATGTGTCACTCCTGATCCATCAAGCACCCGCAGGCCAAGCTGCGCAAAACTGGCTCGGCCATAGGCTTGCCTTTTGGTCAGTTTGAGCCGATGGACCTGAGCCTCGGTCTGCCCATTGCTGTAGGAAGTCTCAAGGGCACCATACACGGCGTCGTAATCCGATAGATGCCTGCGGCCAAGCTGCTCAATTGCTTCATGAAGGTGACAACACAATGCACGATGTACGATACTTCTTTTGAAGATGAGCAGGTACGTTCATTGCGATTCTACTCCCCCTCTGGGGAATCGGCAAGGAGCAAGAAACGCGATCAGGTGTTCTCAAGGGCATAATTTTGCAGCGTATATCATAAGTAGTGCTGTAGTATTAGAGCTTGTTATAGTCTTCGTGGCTTCCTATCCAATACCATCGGATAACGCCATCTTCATACCAACCCACCGCGCGGTAACTTCTGCCGATACGAACGGAATAGATAGGGTCTCGTGGGTCAATTTGTTTAAAATGGAGGGATGGCTGATAAGGGTCGACACGGAAGAGCTGATATGCATCGATTGCGTCTTGTTGAACCTGTAAAGGGAGGCGAGCAAAGAGCTTGTGAAACTGCTTCGTGCGTGTGCTTCTCATTGGCAGTCAAAGCCACCATCTTCAGTCTCTCCTGCCCTCTCCTCTTCTAAGGCTTGCCTGCCAAGTTCACGTAGGCGTGCTTGTACGTGGGGTTTGCTCACAATGGCATCCCACTCTTGCTCTTCGATTTCTTCGAGAATGCGTCTCGCTATCGCGTTCTGTGCATCAGCGGGCAGCCGCTGCAAAGCTTCGATTGCATGCTGTAGCTGCTCGGTCACGGTATCTCCTCCTATGCTTTCCTGCCCTTTTCTGTAAGTATACCATAAGAGCTTGTTTACGTAAAATGGGGATTGCGTTGGCCATTTCGTACTTCTGTTCGTAGGATTGATCGGTTTTGCATCCTTTTTTCGAACAGATAGTCACAGTAGCCAGCACAACGTCCAGCGGATCCGCAAGCAGAACCGGAGCAACAACGTGACGAGATGCTCGACCGCTTGGAAGCGCTGGTGAGCAAAAACCTGCTGCGCGTGAAGCCAGGCCTTGAACCAGACCGCATGCTGTGGCACGATGTGCAGCGAGAAATCGTGACACCCAATCGAGACCTGGCTGTAAATTTTGCAATGAAACGGGTGGCATTTTGATCATTATGCGAGTGGCTCTTGCCGAGGATTTGAGCGGGCCACTCTCGCAATCGGGCACGATCTTCTGGTGATCTCCTCTCATACTGTTTCATGGTGAAGATGATATGTAATGACGCCATTCGATAGGGCCAGTAGGCCAGTCTTCCTGTGCTAACATATCTTTTCCTTGGTGAAACAGTATCAGATGGTGAAGACGGGGCAGGAGTATCACGAGAAAGGAGAGGAGTTTTTCCCGCAGACGGATCGCGGCAAGATGGAACGCCGTCTTGTCCAGCGTCTGGAACGCCTGGGCTATCAAGTGACGCGGCAACCACAGCCAGCAGCCTGAACAGCCCAGACAGGTCAAGAACTGTGTGAATGAAAGCCACAGCTATACGCAATCGAAGAAGTGCATGAGATCCTCTATTCATTCGTTGAAGTGCGCGCCTGGGATGTGCGGAGAGTGTCTCTGGAGATGCTTTCAGCGCATATCATAACTTGGTCCGCCACCAAGAGGTACTTCCCTGCGGGTTTTCCCAGATCAATGAAAGCAATAAGATGATAGATGTTTTAAAGTGAGATTGCTACGCAGCTATAATGGCGAAGACTGGAAGAGGAGGGAAAAACCTCGCTCCAACTTGCCTACGATTGTCAAAGCGACGCGATTTAATCATCCATTTCCCGTACGGATGGGCAAAGTAGCCAGCACAGGCCTAAAGAGAAGGGCAATCCATTGGCAGCCATATGCTATAATAGTGTCTTGCTGAGATTGGTTTTGTAGTTCGGTCTTGTATTCCAAAGGAGGGCAATAAGTGCCGAGTCAAAGGCCAGCACTGGTTCTACTGAGCGGAGGCCTGGATTCTCTAGCTGCTTTAGCTTGGGCATACCAGCATCATTTCACTCTGCAAGGGGCAATTTCTTTCATCTATGGACAACTCCACGTTCGTGAAGTAGAGGCAGCGACAGCTATCGCGAGTTTCTATGATTTACCACATCAGATTGTCACTTTGCCTTCGATCAATGGATCTAAATTGACTAACCTTGGAAGCGTTCCACTGGGACGTGACATTTCCTCGCTCTCCGAGAACATAGCACCTACCTACGTCCCCAATAGGAATATGATATTCCTCGCTTATACAGCCGCTCAAGCGTTATTAAGTGATGTATCGTATCTGATCGGTGGATGGAACGCTGCAGATGCAAGCAATTATCCCGATTGCCGTGAAAGCTTCTTAGCATCAGTTGAGTATTCGTTGAAGCTAGCAACACTTCGAAAGTTTACCATTGTTCGCCCCCTAATTCAGGACGACAAGCAAGCTATTATAAAGCGTGCTCTAAACTGTCAAGCACCGCTCCATTTGACTTGGACTTGTTATCTTGGCGGCGAACAAGCGTGTGGAAGGTGTGATGCTTGCCAACTACGAATTGCTGCATTCCAAAGTGAGGAAGTTATTGATCCAGTTCAGTATGCGATATCCGTAGATTGGACGGGATGTCGACCCTATACCGAGTCAAAAATATGAAGTCTGCACTCATCACCAAACTATTTCGTTTTGAGGCTGCGCACAACTTACCAGGGCATCGAGGCAAGTGTGCACGCCTTCATGGACATTCTTATCGCCTCGAGTTAACACTACGCGGTCCAATCAAAGATCTTCCAGATCATTCCGATTATGGCATGGTCATGGACTTTGAAGATCTGTCGAAGATCGTGCGTACTTCTGTGCTCGATAGGATCGATCACTCCAACCTTAATGATGTAACAGAAATTTACACCACAGCGGAGAATCTGGCACATTGGATATGGCACTCACTCTTGGCTGCTGGCCTTACTGAGGAACTGCTGTTTCGAATCCGCTTATGGGAAACCGATACCAGCTTTGTTGAGATTACGAAAGAAGATCGAGGGTAGCCGATCATGAACGTTATGGAAATTTACCGCTCAATACAAGGGGAAGGAACTCTCATGGGCATCCCCACCACTTTTGTGCGCTTCTTCGCTTGTAACCTTCGCTGTTCCTGGTGTGATACGAAATACTCGTGGAGCGTGCGAGAAGGGGGTAGCTGGGATGCACTCCATCCTCAGGAAATTGCCACGCGCGTACACGAACTTGGAGCTCGGCATGTTGTGCTTACAGGCGGTGAACCGACATTGCAAAAAGAATTGCCGCAACTTGCTCAATTACTCAAGCAGGATGGTCATCACCTAACGGTTGAAACGAATACGACGATTTTTCCCGCAACGGTTGTTCCGCTAATCGATCTCTGGAGCCTCTCACCTAAGTTGAGCAGCGCGGGTGAGCTCTATTTGAGCTACCCAACTATTGAACGCTTCTTAGAGTCATTACGGCCTGAACAGCAGCAGTGGAAATTCGTGATCCGTGACAACGAGGATGAGCTACTTCTCCATAGCTTACTTCTCCGTTATCCATCGTTCGCTGAGCAACAATTGCCAATAGTATTGCAACCTGAAGGTGATACTGCAACTTCAGATTATGCAGCCTCGCTCGCATGGTTGGCAGAGCTTGTGCGAAACCCTTTCTGGAATAGATACTCTGTCCGAATCCTTCCGCAGATGCATGTTATTATTTGGGGTAGGAGTCGTTGGGTATAGCAACAATGGGAATGAAATAGGGATTTAAAAAAGGAATATATATTATTGGAGAGAACATGAAAAAGAAAGCAGTTGTACTCTTATCAGGAGGCCTGGATTCCACTATAGCACTTGGCGTCGCCCACCAAGAAGGTTTCGAACTTTATACCCTATCCTTTGACTATGGTCAACGCCATCAGCGTGAGATCAAAGCAGCTAGTGCAGTTAGCAGATACTACCACGTACGACGGCAGCAAACTGTGAAGATCGATCTCCGGACCTTTGGCGGGAGTGCACTCACCTCTGATCTTGCAGTCCCACACAATCGTGCTAAAGAGCATTTTTCTGAGGAGATACCTATCACTTATGTACCAGCTAGGAATACTATCTTTCTCTCTTTCGCCCTTGCTTATGCAGAGGTATTGGGGGCAAATGACATCTTCATTGGCATTAACGCCATCGACTACAGCGGCTACCCGGATTGCAGACCGGACTATTTAAACGCATACAAAACGATGGCGAATCTCGCTACCAAAGCTGCTACACAGGATGGGCGAGTATTTGAATTCCACGCACCATTTTTGTATATGAATAAAGCCGAAATTGTTCGCAAAGGTTTCGAATTGGGTATACCTTACGAACTCACCTGGAGTTGCTATGATGGGGGAGACCTTGCCTGTGGTACATGCGATAGTTGTATACTACGCCTCAACGGATTTGCTGAGGCAGGATATAAGGATCCAATCGCCTACGTCAGGCATGACTAAGGAACGAGGATAAGTCAGCCACAAACGTCTGAGTGCCAATTTTTTGGGAGAAGATTGACAATGGAAAAACAAACACGCAGACCTGGCAGGTATGGTATAGAGGAAAGCGAGGCTAGTCAACTTGAGACATGGCCGAACTCTCATTCAGAGCGGGATTATGTAATACACATGGAGATTCCTGAGTTCACCTGCCTCTGTCCACGATCAGGTTTTCCCGACTTTGCAACTGTTATCATTGACTATGTACCAGACCAGCATGTCGTGGAGCTGAAAAGTTTAAAACTCTACATCAACAGATATCGCAATCGGCAGATAAGCCATGAGTCGGCAACCAATACGATCCTCAATGACCTGGTTGCACTGCTCTCTCCGCGCTGGATGCGTGTGGTCGCCGATTTCACAGTACGCGGTAATATAAAGACGATCATCTTTGCCGAACATAACATGCTTGAATATACGGGACCACGCCCAGAATATCGGCGTCACCTTCCAGTAAACCTGTAAACATTCCTGTTCTAGCTTTTTGATAGCGCTTGTCGGTAGAGAATCGGGCTGAAGCCCTACGGTTGTCATAAGTAGCAAGGTTTTAGCTACGTTTGAGAAACATAAAGATGCTATATCGAGAAAAGTGAGGTCAGGTTATCCCATGCCATTCTTCACATGCACCAGCAGCCGGCCACCATGGTCCTGGAAGATATCGCGGACGCGCAAATTGCGTAGCTCCTGCCGGCATAAACCGGTCGCCTGGAGAAATTTGACAAGTGGCTGCCAGTTTGAAGCCTGAAAGTAAGGAGAGGCCTCGACCTTGATGCATAGGCAGGAAACGCCAGATTGTTTGAGCAAATAGGGGGAGCAAGGCTCAACCATCATAAAACTCAGGTGATCAACCTCATCGTTTGGATCCCGGCGAATAACTCAGCGACAGACAGATCCAGGTGACTTTACCTCCGTCGTTTGAACATTGAGGAACACCGACATGTTCAGGTGACTAGCCTCGTTCTTTCCTGGAGGTACTTCCAGAGGAGAGGCGACAGGCGGGGCAATCGTGTGGGGAGCGCGGCGGTGCGGAGGCGGTGGAGCGGGGTGCGCCTGGCTGCTGCCGACTGGGCAGGGCCATGATGGGGCCAGCAAAGGAAACACAGCCGCGCGAGAGAGAACATGAGGACACACAAGAACAGCAGGAAGAACACATGAAGCGTCATAAGGATCCTCACTACGTGAAATTCGAAGGATGGGAAGCTTAGAAGGAAGATTAAACAGGGTCAAGAAGGATTGTCAAGCGATGAGGAGAGAAGAAATTATCCACCACCGAGAGAGGCAGTACCCGTAATTGTTGCTTTATCAAATATTTATGTTATTTATTTATCTATCTATCTATAAATGATAGAAACAAAAATATATTTTCTATCGAAATTATGCAATACGAACATTGAAAGTCTCCTCTCATCAGGAAGTTTCATGGGAGCTATGCAGGTTGTGGAGTGGGGCCGACTCCCTGTTTAGGCGACTAGTGGAAAGCAAGGATTTTCTTTTACCCCAATCGATGACTAGCGGTCTCATTTTTACTGCGAATCCATGCAGGTGATGCCAAACCTCAGGGGCGTTTGAGATGTGTCTGTACATATGTGCAGGATACAGGGCTGTGGCGCAGTATTGAGTATCTTTTCGACAGGAAAATATATTCTGCTTCTAATAAATAGTTGATGATATAACATAAATACTTGACAATGTACCACGTACAACGTATACTGGGTGCAGTGAATACAAGCAGACCAGATTAGGAGGTGCAAGCATCGCTCGCTTTTTCTGTCGGTCATGATGGTGAGGAAGGCAAGGAAACAACAGATGAGATAGCACAGCAGAGACAAGGAGATACAGATCTATGATTACTCGTTACGATCCTTTCCGCGAGGCCCTCAGCCTTCGCCGCGCCATGGATCAATTATTTGAACAGAGCTTTGTACATCCCAGTTTGATGCCTGGCTCACCTTCTCTGATGGCTCCGATGGACGTCTGTGAGACGCCGAATGGCTATGAGGTGGATGTTGCCCTCCCGGGGGTGCGACCCGAAGATGTTGAACTGATGGTTGATCAAAACACCTTGACGCTTCGCGGTCACTACAGCCATCAGAACGAGCATCAGAACCAGCCCCAGGGTGAGCCGTCGCAACCGCAACAACAAAGCCAGCCACAGGCGCAGCAGCCCCAGCGAGGCAAGACGGGCCGCCATCGCAATGGCCACAACTGGCTCTCGCGGGAAATCGTCTCCGGCTCGTTTGAACGGACGCTCACCTTCCCCAGGCCTATCGATACCAACAAGGTCCAAGCCAACTTCCAGAATGGGATCCTCACGATTCAGCTTCCCATCAGTGAAGCAAGCCGCCCGAAGCGCATCGGCATCACAGGCAGCCAGGATCAATTGCAGCAAGTGCCCGTCGGGGCAGGGCAACAAGGGTAATGGGGGACCCCTGGTGAAGAAGGAGAGCAGGAATCTTCGCCGCCTCCATGGGGACAGACGTAGGCGAGCAGTGTCATCACAATGATGATGAGTTCGCTCGGCTTTCACCAGTTAATGAAACATCATGCGTCGTACGACGCATGATGTTTTTTAATGGAGTCATTCCTTTCACATTGATGCATGTAGGCGAATGTTAAATCGTCCTATTCGGCTTTATGAGACGGAGAAATGCCTGATACGGTGGGCATCTCTCCTGCGTAATTGGCTGCTGGCAGCAGTGGCCGTGCCGGAAGAGAAGAAAAGGAAGGCGCCATGCAGCAGAACGAACAGGAACAGCAGGAGCGCAGCCTCCCTTTGGAGGGAGAAGATTCGTGAGGGGACCAGGACAGGGAACACACCCATACCACAGCTGGCATGCAGAAGCACACAAGCAGCCCGCATAGATGAAGCGTCATAGGCATCCTCTCCGATATAAGTCAGGATACTGGGTCTCTGATTGGAAGTTTAGAGAGGATCTCAAGGCCACGTCAAGGGCTTCGCTGGCAAACTACATTATCCACTACCAATTGGGGCTGTACTCTCTCTTATTGGTACTGTCAAACTCGGAAAGGTCTTGTGATAATCTGTACTTAGTATTTGCGTGCAGCAACAGGTTTTTCTTGCTCAGCTTGAGAGAGCAGATCGTGTACTTCTTCGTCCGATAGTTGCGAGAAGTCCTCGTACCAGTAGCCAACTCCGTAGAAAGGCGCTGGTGTTTGAGCGCATATCACCTCGTCTACCTCTGCCCCAAATTCCTCGCAGGTCGAAGGAGCCGCTACCGGCACTGCAACGACAAGACGAGCGGGATGCTGCTGTCGCAATGCTTCTACGGCGGCAAGCATAGTTGAACCGGTGGCAAGACCGTCATCGACGAGAATAACGGTGTAACCGTTCATGGCGGGCAGGGGACGATCATCACGGTAGAGGCGTTCTCGCCGTTCGAGTTCCCGCTGCTCTTTTGCTGCAACCGCATCGATCACTTCCTTAGGGATATGCAGCATACGCACGACCTCTTCGTTGATCACACCTATGCCTCCCGTTGCAAGAGCGCCCATCGCCAATTCCTCGTGACCAGGGACGCCAAGTTTGCGCACAGCAAAGACATCGAGGGGGGCCTGAAGTGCCTTTGCCACTTCATAACCAACTGGCACACCTCCCCGAGGGAGTGCAAGCACCAGCACATCCTGGCGATGAGCATAGGCCGTGAGTTTCGTGGCTAGCTCACGCCCAGCTTCATATCGATCTCGATAGATTTTTACCATGATGTTTCTCTCAACCTGGTTTTTTTGCTACGAAAGCGACCGGTATATCGATCCTGTTCCTCTTCTTGCATAGTGAGCAGGTCGATGAGCAGAGTCGCAAAGCCAGCTTCGTGCAATACCTGGGCAACAAACTGATTGCGAGGACTATGGCGACTGCTTCCGCTGCCATGTGCAAATAGCACCACGCCGCGGGGATTCTCCGGCAGACTCACATTGCCTTCAAGCGTGATAGTGTTTTCGACCTGCACTTGATATGTTGCCTGATTCCAGCCTGCTGTTCTACCCATATATGCCCCGGTGCGGGTACCCCGCCTTTGCAGAGAGTATGACCAGCTTTTTGCCCTCGCTGCACATCAAGTGGAGCAACCCGATCTGCTGTTTCAGGTTGCTTGGCAACGGATGAGGCTTGACCAGGATGAGATTGCTAACTCTTTTAACCCCTGACAGGCCCTCTAGGAGCTTCTTCGCAAAAAGACTGCCCGGTTATCGCAACGAGGTCTTCTTTTCTTCACCATACATAAGTATATGTCGTAGATGTTGCGTCGTCAAATATTTATATTGTCTCATTAACTATTAATATGGAACAAAATTATATTTTCTCTAGAAAAAATTCTGTGCGGGCATTTCAAGCATCCTCTCCCAGGAAGTCTCATGGGAGAGGCGCAGGTTATGGAGTAGGCGGACAAGGTCTTGCGCCACGTGCCGAACCGCGCATCTAGACCTGGGGTCGAAGCGTGTGCAGTATCCACATTCCTGTTTTAAGTGCACAGGAAATGAATGGGACGCGAAACCTTGTTAAGGAAATGGGGTACTCAACTATTGGCGACAGCTCTCACAAGCAACTGAAAACAGATGGATTGCTGTCGAGCAGATCTATCTGACTTCGCCCAGCCGTTTTCCAGTGATGACTGACCTATCTTGCCGAGTGAGATCTGCATTGGAGGCATAGTGATCTCGTTTTTTGATCAGTAACCAGGCCTTCTCTCCCAGCCGTCTCTGCCGGATGAGCGCGAATTCCCCGCGCAATTTCTCTCCGAACAGCAGAAACCGCAGATCTCCCTGGTTCAGTTGCGCTCTTACCTGCTGCTGCATTTCCTCTTTGGTTTTCCCCACAAGGGGGCTGTATGTTCCCTGATCCCAAACGATGACTTCTCCTGCTCCATACTCGCCCTCTGCGATCACCCCTTCGAAGGTTCGATACTCGAGGGGATGGTCTTCCACCATGATCGCCAGCCGTTTCTCTTTTGGGTTCAGCGATGGACCTTTCGGCACTGCCCAGCTTTTCAAGACGCCATCGAGTTCCAACCGAAAATCGTAATGAAGGTGAGAAGCCTGGTGCTTTTGCACCACAAAGACGAGGGAGTCTTGCGTTCCCTTCACCTCCCCCTCTGGTTCTGGCCCTTCAGGAACATTCCGCCTCGTGTTAAATGCATCGGAGTTCATATGTTACACCTGGCTCCTGCTCATTGGGAATGGGTCGATGCTCCTCTCCTCTGAAAGTGCTTCTTTCCCATGCTCTGAGATACGCTGAACAGCTATGTGATGTGCTGATCCTGAGTTCGTACTGGTGCGAAGAGATCGCCCAGGCGCTGGACGCGCTCGAGTACCACCTGAGGGGTCAGATCCGCGGGGTAAATGTGACCAGCATCCAGTTCTTCCCAGGTGAGCGGCGTGGCTACCGTGGGATGAGCGGTGCTGGCGCGCAGGGTGTAGGGGGCCGCTGTGTTGCGACCGAGGCTGTTCTGTCCAGGGTCAATCGTGACGTGCCCTCCCCGGTGTGTCGGACCTTGAGCGATGACGATCAGATGCGGATAGGTAGAAGCGAGCTGCTGCCCCACCGCTTTGACCCAGCTGCGTACGCGCTCGAAGGTATACCCAGCTGCTAACGGCACGTAGATATGAAGTCCTCGCCCACCGCTGGTCTTCGCATATGCCGCGACTCCTGCTTGCTTGAGCTTGTCATGGAGTCGCAGCGCTGCCTCCCGAACATCAGTGAAAGACGCCGTATCGCCGGGATCCAGATCAAAAATGGCCTGGTCGGGCTGCGTGAGGTCTGGGACATGTGAACTCCAGAGGTGGAATTCAATGGCCCCCTTGTTGGCGAACCAGATCAGGCCCGCTGCATTGTCGATCAGTGGCAACGGAACCAGGTGCGCGCCCGTCTTGGGACGGTACGGTACCCTGCGGAGCCAGTCGGGAGCAGAGTCAGGGCAGTCGCGCAGGTAGTACGATTCTCCAGAGACACCTTCGGGGAACACGCGCAGTGTCACCGGACGGTCTTTGAAATAGGGGAGCGCCGCGTGCGTGATCTGCCGGTAATAGTGCAGCATATCGCCTTTGGTGAACCCCGTCTGTGGCCAGTAGCGTTTCTCAAGGTGCGAAACCTGTACAGTCTGGCTTCCTAGTTGCCACGTTTCAGATGAGGCGCTCATACGAATGGACTTCTCACTAGTGTTCTTGCTGTTGCCGTTTTCACTGTACTCACCGTCTTAATTTGTCTCTACCAGGCAAGATCGAGTGGTTCTCATGGTATATTTTAGGTAGTATGTCAAGAGATGTAGCCTGTGAAGCAACTCGACGGTAAGAAAGAGGAAAAACCTTTGGAATTTGCTATCCTTGCACATTCCTTTGAAAAACTGGAAAAAACCAGCTCCCGGCTGGCTTTGATTGCGATTTTAGCGGAGCTGTTTCGTTCGATCAACAGTCCAGATGAAATAGAAAAAATCTGCTACCTCCTTCAGGGAAGGGTGGCCCCGTTCTTTGAAGCTCTTGAGATCGGCATGGCAGAGAAAACCGTGGCCAGGTCCATTGCTATCGCCTATCACACTACTCCGGAGCACGTTTTCACACTGTATGCTGCGCTTGGTGACCTGGGACTGGTTGCAGAGCAGCTCAGGAAAGAAGCAGGAACAGTATCGAACATCTTACGGGTAGACGATGTGTTTCAGGGTTTGAAAACCATTGCACAGACATCAGGGAAGGGGGCGGTCGAAAAACGAATTGTGCTGCTCGCTGGTTTGCTCAGACAAGTTGACCGTGTGTCTGCGAAATATGTCGTGAGAATTGCAGTGGGGAACCTGCGACTGGGGATTGGCGACTCGACCACGCTGGACGCGCTGGCAACGGCAAAATTTCACAATACACAACGCCGTAAACTGTTGGAGGGGGCCTATAATAAAACCTCAGATCTCGGGCTCATCGCCAGGACGTTATGGCAGCATCCCGGGGAGGAGGATGCTTTTTGCGCGGTTGCACGATTAGATGTCCAGCTTGGGAAACCGATCCGCCCGCAACTCGCGGAACGCTTACCCGACGCCGAAACCATCATCAAGAAGATGGGGATGGTGGATGTGCAATATAAATACGATGGGTTGCGCACGCAGATCCATAAAGATGGGCAGCAGGTGTCCATCTTCTCGCGCAACCTGGAAAACATGTCACAGATGTTTCCGGAAATAGTTGAAGGAACCCGCAAGCAAGTACCAGCGGACAGCGTCATTCTGGATGCAGAAGCCCTGGCCTATCATCCAGCATCGGAAGAATTCCTGCCATTCCAGGAAACAACCAGGAGACGGCGAAAATATCATATTGAAGCAATGGCAGAGCAGATGCCGCTGAAAGCCTTCGTGTTTGACATCCTGTACAAAAACGGGGCGTCGCTCCTTGAGAAACCGCTGGTTGAACGCATGAAAATTCTTGAAGAAACCATTACACCTGACGACATCCTCATAGTCACCAGTCATCAGATGGTAAGGGATGCCAAGACGCTCTCGCTCCTCTTCGAAGAAGCCATTAGCAAGGGTTTGGAAGGCGTGGTGGTGAAAAAACTGGAAAGCCCTTACGCAGCAGGCGCGAGAAATTTCAATTGGGTGAAACTCAAGAGACACTCTGCTGGAGCATTGGAGGACACCATCGACTGCGTCCTGCTGGGATACATTTTTGGCAGGGGCAAGCGCGCGACACTCGGGGCGGGCGCACTTCTGGTGGGGGTGTATGATGAGAAGCAGGATCTGTTCGTCACCGTTTCAAAAATTGGCACGGGTTTAACTGATGAAGAATGGCGCAGTATCAGTGAGCGCACACAAGGACTGGTAGTTGATCACAAGCCGGCCCGCGTCTCATCGCTGATTGAACCAAGCGTGTGGCTGGAGCCGAAAATGGTCATCGAAGTGTTGGCAGATGAAATCACGCGTTCGCCAATCCATACCGCTGGAAAAGTAGGAGATGAGCCGGGATATGCGCTGCGATTTCCGAGGCTCGTCGCATTTAGAGAGCAGGATAAAAAACCCGAGGATGCAACAACCGTGGAAGAGTTGATCGAAATGTACCAAAGTCAACGAAAGAAGTAGTGTTACAATACCGGGAAAAGGCGAGAGAAAAAGCAATGCATGAGGTCTCACCACCCGCTTACGCAGGCCCACCTCCCGGATCGCCTGAACAGGTAAGAGCCATTCTCGCAGAACTGCGGCGCCTGTACCCTGATGCGAAGATTTCGCTCAACTTCTCCAACCCACTTGAATTGCTGGTGGCTACGCAGCTTTCGGCACAAAGTACTGACGAGCGCGTGAATCTGGTCACAGCTAATCTGTTTAAGAAATATCGCCGCGTGGAGGATTACGCGACGGTGAGCCAGGAAGAACTGGAAAAGGACATTCAATCAACCGGCTTTTACCACAGCAAGGCGAAGAACATACGCGCCGCCGCCCAGCGCCTCATGACCAACTACGGCGGTGAAGTGCCACGCACGATGGAGGATCTCGTAACGCTGCCCGGTGTGGGACGCAAAACCGCCAACGTGGTACTGAGCAACGCTTTTGGCATTATCGAGGGAATCGTCGTCGATACGCACGTGGGTCGCCTGGCACGGCGATTTGGCTGGACGACCAATGAAGACCCGGTAAAAGTCGAACAGGACTTGATGCGCATCATACCCCGCGAGGACTGGCTTCATCTCCCATACATGTTGGTCTGTCACGGACGCGCGATTTGCAGAGCTCGCAAGCCGCTCTGCGCGCAATGCACGCTGGTACACCTGTGTCCTTCGGCTTTCCACGCGTCATAATGTGTTTCCACTCCGAGGGTAGGAATGAAATTGGAAGTGGAAAAAGTGAGGCACATGCAGCATTGCTCGACGTGGCGCGCTGAAGGACTTTGAGAGTGAAGCATGCACAACTGACTGGGGCCACACTACAAGCCGCTTCACAAGCTAAACGTTGGAAATTGTCCTGCTGCTACGGGAACCCCGCGCAGGTCTCCGCGGAAATAATCCTTCGCGTTTTTTATGTCACTTTCTCCTGGAAGACATTTCCGATGATCATGGCCGCCTGTTCATCTCCAATAAGCGGAACAAGCGCTGTGTGTATCTCTCCCACATGCATGCTAAACGCCCTCATCCGTTTGGTAATGGTAGTATGGCTTGCCGTCACGGCAAAGCCGTTGCAGAATAAATTGTACGCTTCGCACTCTTTGTCAAGCCGTGCTCTCAGCGCTGCGACCTCGCTCCGGTTTCTATCCATATTCTGCCCCCTTGCTCATCACTACTTTTTGTTACAGTATTATGTAAAAATGCACCACCTTTTACGTAAATTCTGTGTAAAAATGCTCCATAGAACTAAACGCATACATCGATACCTGGGAACATATAACTCATATTATCCTATTACCCAACGCATAAGAAATATGTTATGTCTTTACCACATCTTAACCGGATGCATTTCCAGTTTTTCCAACGAGTGAAAGGTCACTCCCCTCCCCGCTGTTTAGGATCAGGAGCCTCATCAGGAGGCAGTTCCTACACAGACGAGCAGAGCGGCATGAGACGCCTCTGGCAGGAGGTCTTTGGTTGCTGATGGGCTCATGTGTGGCACCGTCCGGAGAGGTTTCTGCTTAAACGTTTGGCGTGAGTTCGTGGCTCAAGCTGACGATGGGGACCTGTTCACCGCGACAACCACAAGGGATTGTCGCTCCACAGGGAGAGAATGAGGTGATAAGATAAGGAAGAGGTACCGTCGAGTAATCCTCCGACAGTACCATCTCCTTATGTAGGATTTTGCCCATAGTATCCAGGCAGGCGTGAGGGAGCGAAACCAAAGTGGAGAAGGTATAATTCATCACAAAGAAGCGATCTGTTTGAGTGAGAAAGGGAAATGGAGCAGAAGGAAATGGAGCATACGTACGTCGCACTTGACGAGGCGACAGGGACAGAGGCAGTAATTGATGAGGCGGGAACCGTCGTCATCTTCGGGTTTCATAATAAGCTCACTGATATAAAGTCACGGGTGACGCTCGATGCGCATGAAGCCTATCAGTTGTTGCAATGGCTATCTAATTGTCATCGTGATTTTCTGTATGCAATGATACAACCGAGGGAGCGAGGTGAGGCGACTGGTGCGTGAGGAGCAGCTGTATGATCCGGGACCGCTGAGCCGAGCAGGTCAAACCACCTGGTCTCAGCGTGGCCGACACCAAGCGGCTAACCACACAGTGAGAGGAAAGATAAAGACGAGACACGTTATGCGACCGCGTCTTTTACCAGTGGCACGCTCACGTGATGCGCCAACAATGTCTCAATGGCATACCAGCGCGCCACATCGCTGCAATCCTTGTCCAGCATGCGTAAAAGTGCTTGCTGGTGCAGTGGCTTCCAGTGCTTGCTCGGAAACGCTGCTTGGCAGCACGCAGTAATAAAGCGCTTGAATACCTCACTTGAGCAATCCCCAACGATATAGGTGACCTGGTCAAGGATAAAGCGACTGCGTAGAGCTTTGTAAATGCTAATATCTGGCTGTACGGTGTGCCCGACACATTTTGCTTGACTTGTCTGTGGCTCTAAAAGTGACTTGGTGAGCATTGGTTTTTTCTCCTCCTTCTTGTCTCTTTTGGAAGAGGATATCGCATGTCCTTCACAACATAGTCACAGTAACGATACCGGCGATTACATATGCATCACACATTGGGGTATTTGTTCTCTGGAGGAATGTGCACACGAGAGACTACCTCTGTGCTTTCTTCTTCGGTCTCTCAAATCGTCTGCCTTGATAGACGGCACTTTGCACGTACCAGTCCTCAACCGTTCGCTTTTGTCCTTGCACAGAGGCCGTTTCATAACTGGGAATCCTCCTCCCAAAGATGAGCTAGAACACGCTTAGGCGAACGGATGAGATCAGGGCGGCCAGTTTGCTGAGCTGCCAGCCCAACAATGACGGAAGCGGCGTAGGTTAAGGCCACCTGTGAGGCCATCTCGGACCAGCCACACAGAGGTGGACGTTGGAGATGAAAGAAGAGAAAAACGCGACCAAAGAAGCGTTCGATGGCGCTGCGTTTGCCGAGTTCTTCTTTGGTCCAGGTCGGCGGTAAGCAGGAGCGATTCTTCTGGCGTTTGGGATTCCAAGGAATAATAGCAACGGCACCCAGCACGGCATGAATCCAGGCAATGAGGCGCAGACCCCAATAGGCAGCATCCAAACGGATGATACGGGGACGGATCTGGTAAAGACGTACGGCTCCTGCTAACAAGCGCTGTGCAAAAGGAGCATCGTGTGAGTTGGCAGGAGAGAGAAGAAAGAAGAGAGGCAAGCCAGAACCACGACAGATGAGGGTGTGCACTCGGAAGCCTCGCAACAGAGGAAGAGGATGGTGGGCAGGAGCGTGTCCGAAGGCTGCGTCAGGATCACGACCTCGCCAGGCCAAGATGGGAGCACTATCAATGATGAGATCACGTGCCCCAATGAGTCGTCGTCGGAGAGCTTGCAGAACGGTGAGCACGAAGAGCGACTCGTGCAGAGGGGCTCCGGCTGCGTGGCGACGTTTGCACTGCTGGGATCTGCTGGGAATGCGAGGTTGTCCCTCTTCGTTCAATGGCAACCCACAGGCCAGGGCCAAAGCAGACCAACTCGTGAGCCAGTCGTGCATATCCTGATAGGATAAGCGCCACAAGGTACGCAATAAGCTCATCAGCAGCAAGCTCTCTTCGCTGTACGTGCGTGGTGCTCCTCCAGGACCGGCTGGCAATGGGGGAGGACAACGACGATGGGCCAGACAAACGGCCAGACGACACAACATGAGCAGATGCAACGTCGTGACTAATGTAAGAGCGTTCATGTGGAGGGCAGGACCCAGTCGAGCTTGTGCACGCTGATAGGATGGTGGTGCGACTGGTGTCTGATCTGCTAGAGCTAAAGACATCAACATGCTGACCTTCTAGATGAGGGAGCTAGCCTCGTCTAGATGTCAGCATACTTTACTCTGCCAAGTACCAGCGTGTTTTGGTATCCATTGAAGAGCTTTTTGAGGGTTAGGAAACGCCCTCCTTGCACAGAGATAGGATTACTATGCTTCCAAAACTCTATGAGGAATAGTTTCCAGCAAAAATGCTCCTTTACCAGCCTCAAGCAGTTGTTAGCTATCTGCCAAATTTTGTTAGCTGACTCTGCTTTTTCTCCCGCTAATTCGGTGATTTTCGCTCACTTGTATTTGGCTCCTCGCTCTCGTTCAGCGCCTCATTATAAAAACAAAAACAATTTTTCAAGTTTATTTTATTTGTCTCAGTGTGACATGGCCTTGCTTGTACACGTTATGTCAGAAAATCGGGATATGCTTTCCAGTATATCAATTCTCCACGATATTTACTTTCTTCGTTCATGAATACAAATTCAGTGGAAACGATTCCCACACTGCCATTTGGCAGCACGATGTTGGTAACCGTGGGATTTCCCAATCCGTACTTATCTCTGGTAAGCGGGATGTCCAGGTAAAGTATGGCAAGTTTGTTCTCCTCTCTATCAAAGAGATAGGGAGAAAAACTCTCGAAGTCATTACCTATTGACTGTGCTTCGATAATGAGGTATGGCTTTCCAAGATAATAAAATTGATCCCGGTCACCCAAATTCCCAGTCATGAAGGATGAACCCAGGTTTTGAAACTTCGCATTCAGCTCTACATCACCATCAGTATGGGGATCCCATCTCGAAAAGTTAATCAAACTTCCGTATGATTCGTGATCTACCCCATCCAGATAGTGAAACCCGATTCCTATCCAGCTGTGACTGATGTCCGGCTTGAGTTCAATTCCATAGAAGTTCGGAGTTCCTTCGTTGTGATGTGAAAGTTTTCGGTCTAAATCAACCGCTCTGTCCGCTTGATTTTTCAATAATCTGTTGAAATTACTGTAATACTTGACCCTGATAAAACTGCCTACTGCTATGTCACCTCTGAGTTGGTCTTTCTCAAAGGCGACGAGAAAACCTTTTCTATCAGGTGTTATTTCTATGGTTCCTTGCGATGCATAATTCTCAATTTTCGTTCTAAATTTCCACACCCTAAGGTTTTTGGAGGTGGCAAGTCGTACCTGCAGAGGTTGGGGATGGTTACCAGAATAACCTCGATGATAGATCCCGATATAGCCACTGCCGTCAGGGTTGTCTATAACTTTGAGAGAATCCATCGGGATACCTTGGTTATCTCTCAGATTGTACTGGACACCGTCAGCGCCCGATACATTTTCAAGCATAGACATCAATTGTGGCGACCCGACATAATTATCAAGTTGACCAGAAGACGCGCTGCTTCTTATAAAGAAGATCAATCCAAAGATAAGCAGAGGAAACATAGTTCTTTTTATCTTTTTCATTGATTTCCTTTCCTAGAGAGATGGGTTATGTAAGAAGGGTACTACTACAGTGCCACTTATAAGGTGAGATATCTCCAGAAGCTACTTCCTGCGATTGAGCCACATAACCATCGCCCCAGACACTAACCTCTATAATACTTCATTGTTCTATGGTATAGTACAGGAAAAGGGCCAGAGGGAGAGCGCGGGTGCAGTATCGGGACCTTATTTATCGCATTCATGCGCGTCAGTCTATGTTTACGCGCTCTATTTCTGATGAGTGCGTAGAGTATGTCTTACACAATGGTGAAGTAATAGAAGATTATCCACATGCGTTTCCGTTTCCGGCGAAATTGCTGCTTGGGTGGTGTAATGGGCGGCTCGATAGATGTGGTAGCCACAGAAAATAGTAGTAAGCAGCAAGTGATCGTGATCACAGCATATGAGCCAACCCTCAACAAGTGGGAAGCAGATAAGAAAACCAGGAGCAAACACCCATGACGTGTGTGATCTGCCAGTATGGAGAAACCGAACCAGGAACCACAACGGTCACACTCACCAGAGGTGAGACAACTGTTGTTATGCGTGATGTTCCCGCCCAAATCTGCACCACTTGCACAGCCGTGTTTAAGTCCCCCTTCGAAACCCGCTGCCGGTTAAGGTTAAGATCCATAATGAACCTTGGCTGGGGACTCACACGCTAGCGCTGCCATCTGACAGCGTTGTTCTGTCGTAAACTTCGGGGTCAAGCAGAAGGCAATTGATAGTGCCTGTCGGGGAGCCGCTCCGTACTCGATTCGCCGGTAGCCGGTGCAAACTGGCTGATTCTCACGTTAGCTGCGCTCTGCGAAAAAGGCGGACTCTCTGTGGTGGCATTTGTCTCTGAATGAAACGCCTGGGCCCATCCCTTCAACTGGTCGACGAAATCGGTGGCCAAAGTGATTGCGAAATGCGATATCCGCATCGTTCATCCTTTGGCCGCCTGAATTTCGACCTTTTTCAGTGTGGTTGCGTACATAGGCGCTAACAGTGTCGGTCCGTCTTTCGTAGATGTACCAGGCCACTCCCTAGACTGCATGCTGGGCGGTGAGGCCAGTGAAGAACTGCGGCTGTAGCACCGGCCACAACCCCAGGGGCAGACCATAGAACAGCGCATTTGCGATGATAAACGAGAACGAGCCCAGCAGCAGCAAGAGATTGGAAGCACCAACAATGGGTGCCACGATGAAGATCATGATTAACATGACCAGCACACCGTATACTAACCCACCCATGATGGCCCTGCCTCCAGTGAGATGCAGCCCACGTGCAAGCAAACCAAAGATCAGACCCCACAACGCCGACCACAGCAGGTGAACCACCAGCCCCAGCAGAGCTGGGCCAGGGGCTAGGTAGAAGGTGCCAGCCGTCATGGAGGTTATCAACGGCTGCTGTCCGACGAGCGGTACTGCGATCGCGTACAGGGGGGTGAAGAAGCCCATATTCAGGTAGGTGGCAGTGGCAGTCATAATAAATATTATCATCAGGACCCCACCGATGATGCCTACAATGGCTCCAAGAAAGAGAAATTTGAGCAATTGATCAGTATTTCTTGTTGTTTGCATAGCATGCCTCCTTTTCTTGACACGCACGCTGTTGGCTGGCATTAAGCCCTGACTAGCTGCTTACAGCATAGTGGAGTCCTTTGTCAGCAATGTAGCATAAAACCATGTGTATTTCTATAATTTATTACTGGTAATAACATAAATAAAGTGCCCAAATGTAATGTTTTGCAAGCCCGTAATGTCGTATATAGCTTATATTTGATATGTAAATGCTTTCATGGAAAGGGAGTTCATGAAACGGCTTCCTCTGCAGTAAGATCGCAGGCTACTCCCCAGAAATGCATCAGGCCTTGGCTGTCTCCGAGGCCCTCCCAACTTCCTGATACTTCATGCTCACAAAATGCTGTATACCCACCAGCCGCAATATCAGGTTTTGGGGAGGGGGAAACGCTTGCAAGCCAGCTTGAACTGCAATCGGCTCTGGCTTCTCAAGGTTATACACTCTTCCCTGCCAGAGCAGTGTACAATGTCCAGCAGCCTGAATATTGCGATACCAATCCACCTCTGGTCCATACGTTAACGCAATCACAAATTGATCTCCCACCTGCTTCACGATGATCGGCGTCTCATACGACTTTCCGCTGCGACGACCAATGTGACGAATGACAGCAAACGAGTTGCGGGAAAAACCCGCAAATTTGAGTATCAGCGGATTTAAGAAGCGCTTATTAAAGGCGCGTATTCGGTTGCGAAACAATATGTTCTCCTGAGAAAAAGATTTGGGACGGCGTCTCTCGCGTCAATGCACGCATTATGACCTCAACAACTGCATCAGCACGCTCCAGAGATGGAGGCTGTGCGTCCTCTCCCGCCAAAAGCACCTCGAACAGAGTATACGTGAGTAGCCCGCCGAGCAGCGTGTGAGTGACTGCGTCGAAATCTATGTCGGCAATGAGGTGTTGCTCTCTGGCCTGATGCAGCAATTCCCTTATGAGAGAGAGCCCACGCTCCGGTACGGTTGCACGAAACAAAGGCCCGAGTTGAGGAAAGCGCCACAGTTCAGCGATGACAACTCGTAATAGAGCCTGGTACTCAGGCTGGATCATAACAGCACCTGTCAAGGGACTACCAGGTTATTCGGATAGGCATTAAGTGGGAAGTTGCTGTATGTTATCCATGAAAACCATGCAGGGGCACAGGGGGCGCGTCTTCGTCTCGCACCTGATTTCGGCATGAGCATACTCCCTGTCCCACAGATTGGAGATATGCAAATAGCCGTTATCAACCAACACTGCTTCCCCATCGGGATCCGTTATCCTGATAGACATGCTTTCCGCTGATATCTCGAATTGGAATGTCAGCGTCATACCTGAAGGTTTACTCGTAGTCGCCTCAATAATTGTCTCTTCGGTGAGAACCACGCTGATATGATATCCCTTCGGCAGATCAACCTTCAGGTGCGCTTCCCATGCGCACACGGATTTCTCGACAAGGTCGAGCCTAATTGAGGGGATACGATCAGGCGTGCTATCCTCAACAGGTCTTTGTGCTTGACTCATCGATTTTTCTCTCTCTCCATATTGGGCACTTGCCTCCACCTGCGCGGCGGGCGTTTTTCTCTTCAGCCGATGAACACTGTTTTTCCTTATCTAATCAACTAGCCTGGTTTTGATTAATAGGTAGAGCATGAGTTTCACACGATCATCACATTTGATGGCTTCATCAACACAAGCCTATCACAATATGTATGTTTGGTACTCCCCCAATTGGTGGTGGATAATTCCATGTCCTCAGTTCTCCGCTTGACAGATGCACAGGCACCTCATTAAGCTTACATCTAACTTCCCAAGATCATGATTTCACGTTGAGGGGAGGCGTATGATCCGACCTGTCTTCCTGTCGCTGTTCATGTCCTTGTTCCTGCTTGCTGTGCTATGGCTGTGTCAGTGACGCAGATTCCATCATGGCCTTGCCCATGCCAAAGCGGAAGGCTCCCGGCATGCATCTGGCTTTGCTAAGATATATAAGATATATATGTAGGCCTGGATAAGAGATCGAGCGGAGTGATCCAATACGCGCACTCACCCGTATTCTTCTCTGTTAGCATACGCGACGTAAGCCCCCAGGCCTTCAGACAGGGGGATATAAGGCACCCCCACAAACAATAGATAGGTCAAGTGTATCTATTGTTTGTGGGGTATAATACATTCATGAAATATGAACTGAAAACACATGCTAACATCTCATGCAACTGCCATTATCATGTAGTATTTTGTCCCAAATATCGGCGCAAAGTGCTGGTGAATGGAGTCGATGAACGCTTGATAACAATTCTCATGGAAACCATCGAAACATGGGGGCAAGAGCTTGTGGAACTGGAAGTCATGCCAGACTATGTCCATCTGCTTATTGGCTGTGACCCTCAATTCGGTATTCATCGGCTGGTGAAGAATTTTAAGGGAACCAGCAGCCACTATCTTCGTCAAGAGTTTCCGCACTTAAAACGGCGTTTACCGAGCATGTGGACGAACTCGTATTTTGTGGCGACTACAGGGGGCATGACGCTGGAAACACTGAAATGCTATGTAGAAGGCCAGAAGAACCGATGAGGAAAGCGCATAAATTCGGCCCTGTACACCACTGGAAGGAGAGAGAATCGACATGGCGAGGACATTTCCCCTGCGGCCAGAGCGTGTGGCCTATTTTGAAGCTGCCGGGTGGAACGCATACTATGATCGCAAGTGGGTCAGGATGCTGCGCCTGCTTGTTCAGCTCTGCCAGGAGGAATTTCATATTCCCTTCCCGCAGTCGCTGGCAGCCGCCTACTACACGACGCGTGCATCACTGGCCTGGGCACCGGTCGAGCACGATGAACACAAAGTGCTGGCATATCTTGCAAAGTTCTACGCTGTGGCACGGCGATATTCTGGCCTGCACTATGATGTGCAGCGGGTCGCCGCCCTGGAGTTGCAGTACTTCGACGTTCACAGACGCCTGGCAGGCAAAGCAGGCAAAGAGGAATTATTACAAACGTTGACGGCCCTGCACAGCGCCCTGTTCGACCTGTCTCCCGCGCAGGCAGAGGAGTCGGCAGAATGGCGCATGCTCGCGGCCAATACGGTTGACCTCATCAGCAGCAGGACTTCGAGCGATGTTGAGGGCGATTGGCGCAAACTCGAAGCCTATTTGTGCAAGGCTTATGCCTCAATAGCCCTGGAAATCCAGCGGCAACACGAGCCATTTCATAGCTAGCCTGAGGCCGCGGCCGATGAGCTGGAGCGGGCGGTACGCTCGCTTGGATTCAAGGACGCGCCGGCCAATGGCACGACGAATGGGCGCTTTCTGGATGATCCATCCTTCCTACCTGTTTTGGAGCGGGCCGTGGCCCTGGATGTACCGATTTATATTCATCCTGCGGAGCCACCCGCGGCCGTGCGCGAGGCATATTATACAGGCTTCGACCCGGCGGTGATCACGATGCTGCCCGGGCCCACCCAGGTCGAGGAGGTGCTCTGCGGAGACGGCCCGCAGGTATGGAGTGCCGCTGCCCGTCACGGCCCAGGTGGACCAGATCTTCGCCTCGCTGGAAGCCAACGGGCACGGAGACCTTGACCATTCCGCCCTGCTTCTGTATCTCGAAGAGCTTGCCGCCCACCGCGTGGGACAGTCCTGAAGCGCGCCAGAACGCTTACTTGCCCACTATGATGCCGGAAACCGCAGAAGCCATAACGGGGGCCGCGATGAACGACTGCTGGCGAATCTCAGGGTGCATGATCTGACCGCCGAGATAGCCGATCCAGATAAAGACGGCCGTGCTGATGACGGTCAGCGCAAAGATGACAAAAACATATATGCGTGGCAATTTGTCTCTTTTTCTGAAAAAGACCAGGCCAGCAAGCGAGACGCAGCCAACAATGAACATCAAAACCAGCCCGATACGAGCGGCGCCAGAATTGATTGCTGCGACACACCGGGTAGATTCTGGACCGCGGTGGCGGTCCCATCGCCCGTCTTAAAAACGATGGCAGTGGTCAGCGCGATGGCCACCAGAAATAGCAGTGAGACCTTCTCCATAAAGTAATTGCGATAGGCAATCGCGATAAATAACATCACAGCGACGAAGCCTGCGCCAATGATGGGAATATGGTTCAATATCAAATGGACATGTTCGCTTTTGTTCCTCTTCTAAATCACCAGGCACGTCTATGACCGTATCCTGTCTACTTACCTCTCTTGATACGAAGGCGGCAGGCGCCAGGTAACAACCATCTAGGTAATTATACCTATAGCTCAACTATCGACGGGCAAAGAAGCCAAGGTCGATAGTGGTCATGACGCATATCCCCTGATCTTGTGCGATGCTCTCAACATTCTTCATGCATATGCTATATCCGCGGCAAGGCTATCGCAAACCCAGGCATACCTGCAGGAGAAAGATGGCGCCCTGCTTGTCCAACGGCCGATTCTGTTGCCGCACTTCGGACTCTGGATGCAGGACATACAGCCTCCTTCGCAGGGGCACGCGCTCAGCGTCTCCAGCGTCGCCCTGGCAAGAGCAGCGAACTGCTGATAGGCCCCCTCGGCATATCCCATACCTCCCGGATAGCCATCGTAAATGAAGATGGTCGCCTGCTCAGTCTGGTGGTGGAGGGGCACGACCGATACCCCGCCTACATCCCTGCGGTCGCCCAGCACATACAGCGGCAGCAGCGCGATGAGGCCGTGTTCCGCGGCATGCAGGCTTCCGGCGGGATCGTAGCCACGCGCTTTCAGCTCAGCCACGATATCGTCCTCGATCAGGATCCACAGGGCCTTCGTCTCAAGTTGAGACTCAAGCGGCTGCTCGAGCTCGCAACGGTCAAGCGCGCTGCGATAGCGGCTATGGCGCTTCACATAGGAGGTGACGGTGCGCGTGACGAGGACATCGCCGTAATACATGCGCTGCGCCTGCCTCACCGTACAGAGGATCTCCACGTCAGTCTGTACAAGTGGCTCGGTGTAGTAGGCTGCCTCACGCGGCGAGAGGGAAATCGTGCCGCGCGAGAGATCGAGCCGCTCCACGACGTGCGAACGACCCTGTGAGTAGTAGATGGCTCCGGGATAGCACTCGCTGATCGCATGGTGGATGTCCGTCTCCTCAAGCTTTTTCTCGCCGAGCAGCAGGTCGAGCCGCTCACCCACCTGCCGCAGCGCGACCTGATAGGCGGGGCTCCTGCGCAGGTCGGCCGCATAGTATTTTCCCCCGCGCTCGCGCAGGGCCCTCTGCGCAACAAGCTCATCCAGGTGCTGCTGGGCCCGCGGGCCAAAAAGCGCGACCTCCTCACGCGTCAGCGGCTCCTCAAAGGCTGCGCACAACAGGTGACGCGGCAAAATATACGGGTTGCTGCTGTTCACGAGCGCGGCCTCCGCCGGGCGCTCCAACAGCTTTTGGGGGTGGAACGAGAAATACTGGTCGAGGGCATCAGCGCGCAAGACGAGAATAGTCAGGCCACTGCGCTCGCGCCGGCCCGCGCGGCCCGCCTGCTGCCAGAAACTGGACACGCTTCCCGGATAGCCATCGAGGATAGATACATCGAGGTGGCCGATATCAATGCCCAGCTCCAGGGCGTTCGTCGCCACCACTCCCAGCAGCTCGCCGGCCGTGAGCTGCCGCTGTAGCTGCCGGCGCTGCTCGTACAGATAGCCGGCGCGATAGGCCGCGATCGCCTGTCTGCGGCTGGGGGGGAGCTGCTCACGTACCAGGCGTACCAGGCGTTCGACCGATTGCCGTGCCTGGCCGAATAAAATGCTGCGAACGCCCCGCTGGACAAAGTAGGCCATCAGCCTGGCGCTTTCCTCGCTGTGGCCGCGCTCCTCAGGGGGCTGCCAGATCACGATCTGCCGTCCTCCCGAGGGGGCCCCGTTCTCGCTGATGGCGGTCACTGCTTCCCCCAGCAGCAGCTCGGCGTGCTGTGCGGGATTGCCGATCGTCGCCGAGGCGAAGAGAAACGAGGGCTCCTGCGCGCGATGAGCGAGGACCACGCGCCGCAGGCGCCGCAGGATCAAGGCCATATGCGACCCAAAAACACCGCTATATTCGTGCCCCTCGTCGATATAGACGTCTTCAAGGCAACTCAGAAAGCGCCGCCAGCCGTTGTGATAGGGGAGGATGCCCATATGCAGCATGTCCGGCGTTGTCACAAGAAACTGGACGCGCTCGCGGATCTTACGCCGCTCGTGCTTGGGCGTGTCCCCCGTGTAGCTGGCGACATGGATCCCAGGGTGCCAGTCCTGAGCCTGCTTCGTCCACTGCTCGACCAGGGCACGGGTAGGAGCGATACACATAATCGTCGCCTCGCACTGCCCGGCGCGTTTGAGCAAGCCTGGCAGGGCCAGAGCGAGAGATTTGCCCGAAGCCGTTGGCGTCGCAAGCGTCACATGCTCTCCACGTACAGCATGCTCCAGCACCCGCGCCTGGTGAGAGTAAAGCCGCTCGATACCTGCAGGCAAGAACGGCCACACATCTTCCGGTATGGGCACGAAGTTCGCGGGGCGGGGAAGGAGCGCATGACTTGAGGTAATGGACGCGTTGGTCCCCTCCCAGGCGCGTAACTCGGAGAGGAGGGTATCAGCAAAAGAGAGTTCGTTATCCAGGCGCAAAAAATGCTCCATGCTAACATTCTAGCGACCTACGGGTACCTGCTCACACTCAAGGCGAGCGCGAGTTCTGCTGCGAGTATATCAGAGAACGATGAGCATTGTCTATTACTTGTATGCTATGGCGCCGGCAATGAGGAGGTGGTCGTCTCATACAAAAAAGCCTTGCAATTACACATGCAGAACAGGTAAACTTCAAAACACAACGCAAGTATGTAGCAGCGATCATTCACATAGATGCAAAGGGCCTATTATGACCTCATATGATTTACCACAGGGAACAGCTGAGAATACGATTTCATTGACGCTTGGTCATCCCGACCCGACGACGCTCCTCACCCCCGAACTGCTCAGCGCCATGCAGCATGTTATAGGCTCTCCCCACGCCTTTACAGCGCTGCAGTACGGGCCAGAACGGGGCACGCAGAGCCTCATCGATTTTCTCGTCGCAAAAATCAATCGCGAACAGGACCTCTCAATCCGGCCCGCGAACCTGATGCTGGTCGCAGGCTCGACACACGCCGTAGATATGCTGGCGCGGCTGTTCGCCAGGCCGGGCGGGGTGGTGCTGGTTGAGGCGCCGACCTACGTAGACGCCATTTCGATATTTCGCGACCACCACATCGAGCTGGCCTCCATCCCTATGGATGAGGATGGGCTGCTGCCAGGTGCATTTGAACACCAACTGGCGCGGCTGCACGCGAGCGGCAAATACCCCACCATCCTCTATACCATACCAAATTTTCACAACCCGACCGGCAGCACGCTCAGCGCGGAACGGCGCGCTGCGATCATCAGCCTGGCACGCCAGCATGATCTTCTGATCATCGAGGACGATGTCTATCGCGATCTCTCCTTTGAAGGCGCGCCGACGGCGAGCTTCTACGCCCTGACGAACGGCCAGCAGGCATTGAGTATTGGCAGCTTCTCGAAAACGCTCGCGCCGGGCCTACGCCTGGGGTGGCTGCTCGGGTCCGAAGAGGCCATCCAGCACTGTATCGATTGCGGCACGACACAGATGGGAGGAGGCGCGAACCCCTTCGTGGCCAACATCATTAGCGAGTACTGCCGCAGCGGCGCCTGGGAAGCGCATATTTTGCGCCTGCGCTCGCTCTACAAACAGCGCCGTGACGTTGCGCTGGCCGCCCTTGAGCGCTACATGCCGGCCGGCGTCAGCTGGACGCACCCGGCAGGCGGCTTTTTCATCTGGCTCAGTCTGCCCGAGGAAGTCTTTGCTCAGGCGGTCAAGCGCCTGGCGCTGCAACAGGGGGTCGCGCTGGCGGCTGGCGCGGGTTTCTACGTGGAGCCCGCGGACGGCGCGCACCATATGCGCCTGGCCTTCAGCTGCGCCTCGCGCGAGGAAATCGACGCGGGGATCCGCATACTGGCGCAGGTTATCCGGAACTCCGCCAACATCGAGGAGTGAAGCGACACAGGCCGCGACCTGTAGTATCCAACAGTAAAAAAGAAAGCAAGCAGGAACGACACATAGCAGCCTATTTCATCGTTGAGCTCGAGGTCACCGATCCAGTTGTTTAGACAACAGGCCGATTGGTCTTTTCCCTAGCAATAATTTAAGACCGATCGGTCTTAAATAGAGTATAGAGGGGATGTGTGCGATTGTCAAGTGGATGCTGGTCGCAGTGGTAGTTCGCTGCGAGCGCCATGGGAGGTTTTACGTCGCTTCCTCGCTCTGGCCAGGCGGTGTGACCTCAGCCAGGCGACGACGCAGAAAAGCGCGTTCGCGTTCGTTCTGGCGGCCCGCGCGCCGCAGCAGGTCGGGTCGTAATCCAGGCACCCGGATTGCGCGGGATACCATTGGAGGGCCAGCGTTCGAGCGCCATGAGCATGGCCTCCTGCAGCGCATCCTCTGCCAGCTCGAAATCCCTTATGGAAATGATCAGGCTCCAGACGACCTGTGAAAGACACAGCCTGTAAAGAAATAGCTATTCCTGCATCCATTCATAACTTCTGCCTCTTTTATTGCGCCAGCACGCGATGTTCAGGGGAAAGCCGTACGAAAGGCGCAGCGGGTATACTTGCTAGCGATATTGTGCCAGATCTGAATGCTTATGCGTATGAGTCCTCAAGCTAGTAAGGACTTGACTTCAGCCGATATTCATAAGTATACGATTACACCTGTTGTTATTCCCACCGCATTCAGATCGTTAGAAGTTGATACTGTGGTGTATCAGTTCCCTGACGATAGGACGATAAAATGAAAGGATTGGCATGTCCGTGCGTACATTGATATTTAGTCACAAACTTTTCGCACCCCTTTTACTTTGTGTACTCATCGCCCTGAGCGCATTTACCTTCGCACCCGCCTCTCAGGCTCACACATCACAAACCAAGGGCTCAATCGGGGATACGCCCAGGTTCTTCCAATTTCAGGCCAACCCCGTAACCAGGTCGGCCACGCGCAACCACAGCAGTCTTGTCAAAAGCATCCCTTTCTGGAGTTCCCTCTTCGCTTACCAGGGATTGACCTATCCGTATCAGATGGTGGGAACCGACCCGACAACTTCCGCGGCTACCACAAAGGTTCGCACCGAGCTCATCCCTTTGAATGTGGTCTTCTCCAACGGCACCAGCTTTAATGGAGCCACGCGAGTTCAACCAGCCCTTAATTCTCCGCTATTCAATAAAGCGTCGTATACCAGCGGCAATACGCAGTATGCCGATGCCATCCAGCGCGCCGAGTGGTGGAAATATGTCTCGCACAAAAACTACCATGTATTGCTCGACCAGCCACAGGTCTACCCGACAGTGACCATCAACATCCCGGCGAATTTGGGCTCGGTGGGACTGAACACTCACACGGGACAGCATGAGGGCCTGATCGACATTAACTGGTTCGATCCCTATATCCGGGGATTGATCACCAGCCTGGGGCTGGGTCCGCGGACGTTCCCCATCTTCCTGACCTCCAACACCTTCCTGTACCAGGGCATGACCAGTAGTTGCTGCATCATTGGCTACCACAACGAGCTGCCCACGACCAATGCCCAGGGGGAAACGGTCATTCAGACATATGCCTGGAGCACCTACAATGATCCCGGCATGTTCAGCGTGCCGATTGAGGACATCAATGCCCTCAGCCATGAAATCGCGGAGTGGGCCAACGACCCCTTCAACGATAATGTCACACCTTCCTGGATCTCCCCCATCGCTCCCCAGTATGGGTGTAACAACTTCCTGGAAGTCGGTGATCCACTGGTGGGAGTAACCTTTACTGTGAATGGCTACCATCCCCAGGATGAAGCGTTCTATTCCTGGTTCGCCAAACAGGTTCCGTCGGTGGGTATAGGCGGACAGTATAACTACCTGGGAACGTTCTCAGGCCCCTCTCCAACCTGTTGACGCTTGTTTTTCATCACCAACTAGGCTCCCAGCTCTGCTGAGCGGTCTCCGTACTCATACAGCGCAAGGCCGACACGCTTGCGCGCGGAGAGCTGACCAGGGTAGGCAGCGTTAAATGTACCCGTGGTCGGAGCGACATCGAGGTAGTCGCGTCCCACAGCGATGGTAACGTACCCCATGCCGGCGCGACGCCCATTTGTAGGATCGAAGGGCAAAATAAGCGCCAAGTCGGGGTGATCCTCGACGGGAAGCATGACTTCGACCCAGGCATGGGTGCCCCCTTCGCCAAGCAGGTGGCCGGAGACGTAGCGCGCCGGGATAGCGCACAGCCGGCAAAGCGTAAGCATGATATGGGCGTAGTCCTGGCAAACCCCTTGCTTTAGAGCCAGGGCCTGCGCTGCTCCGGTATGGATACCGGTGATATCGTGAGCATAGCGTATGGTCTGATACACCCACGCGTTGATCCGCTCGACCAGCTCCAATCCCTGCTTGCCAGCGGCACGGAGCTGTGCGGCGCCTTCGCGTAGCGCATCATCAGGTTGTGTCAGGAACGATGGATTTAAGTAGCGCTCGTCGCCCAGCCAGCGGGCAGAAACATAGTTTTGTCCGCTCCCGCAGCAGCGCTCGACCAGAATCCAGGCTTCAAAGTCAATCGCGCGTTCGATGTATGGCACAGAAAGAGTAATCTCTGTGTTGCCAAATGCGTCATGCTGGTAAAGAGTCTCCACCAGCGGGTTACTGACGGACAGGCGCTGATCAAGCAGGCGCTGATCAGCGTAGTGATGTGGGGGCAGGATCATCAGGCGCTGCTGCAGGTCCCTGATCGGGCCTGGATATTCATAGCGCAGGTGCTGGTGAACCAGGTACACACTGCGGTTGATGCGAGACATGTCTATACGCTGATGCCTGAGCAAGTCGAAAGTTGAAATCGCTGTATCAAGGTCGGGCGGCCCTTGCTGCATAATTTGCTTGTATCCTTACTAATCTTGTTCTCAAACTTCCAGTGACGCGATGGTCTCCCTTATACCGCCGTCGCTTCGTCGGCCCAGACGGTCATCTGGCGCAGGGTCGGCGAGCCATAGGAGGTAACCATGGCGACATCGAGGGCATCACGCCCACGTCCAATCAGGACACGTCCGACGCGCGGCGTATTGTTGCGCGGGTCAAACGTCCACCAGCGACCGCCCAGGTAGACCTCCATCCAGGCGCAGAAATCCATCGGCGCATCAGGTACAGGTACGCCGATGTCTGGAAGATAACCGAAAACGTAGCGGGTAGGAATATTGAGCGCGCGGCAGAAGGTGACCGCCAGGTGCGTCAAATCCCGGCAAACACCCACACGCTGATCATATATGTCAACGGCGGTGGTCAGTGACGTGCTTGTCCCATATTGGAAGCGGATATGCTCGTGTACCCAGTCACAGATCGCCTGCACACGTCCCCAACCAGGCTCAGTGGCTCCAAAGAGGCCCCAGGCCACATCCGCGAGAGCGTCGGAGAGGCAGAAGCGACTGGGCAGCGTATAGAGGAGAACATCATCCGGCAAATCCTCGACCGGAAGCTGCGGGGCGGTAGATGAAACCTCATCCCAGGCATCCGCAACCTCGACCCTTGCGTCGTAACGCAGGGTGTGCTCGCCCGCCAGCAGAAGAAGACGTTGACAGAGATTGCCATATATGTCGTGATAAGCGTGCATATCCACACTGGGAGTGAGCTGCCACTCCTCCTGCACGATAGTATGCTCCCCAAGCGGGTGCGGCTGAACCAGCAGTACCGTCGGAGTAGGCCACGTTGCCTCGTAACTAAATTCGCATCCTACTTGAATGTACATGGCGCCTCGAGATCCTTCACTAGCAATGTTGATTGCGCTTTTGTTACAAGGGCCGGCCAACTGTATAGTTATTATACGACGAAGCTGGAGAAAAGTTTACAGGTCGCTTTTCTGGCAAACTTCGCTACTGCAAGTATTTCAGCTTCATCGCGCTTAGCTTGACAATGAAACTGATTACTCGTTATTATTAGAACAACCTATTGTTTTTCAGCAGCGGATATTCATGGGCTATGGCGCCTCACACAAGTTGTTGTGTGAGGTTTTGTTTTTTCACACGCCGGAGATATTTCAATGTTCGTATCTGACACCTCTGGGCGTCAAGCGATGCCTCCGCCTTTCTCAGATTATTACCTCGATCACGCGTATGACGAGATGTTTGAGACGGATGGTCGTCCACGCCAGGCCTATCAGGAGCTGTTTCATCGCCTTTTGGAGATGCCCGCAGAGATGCTGCGCCATCGGCAGCAAGCCGCCGACCTCGCGTTTCTTAACCAGGGCATCACATTCACAGTATACGGCAACGAGGAGGGGACGGAGCGTATCTGGCCGTATGATCTGCTGCCGCGCATCATCACCGCACTTGAATGGTCGCAGATAGAGCGTGGCCTGACTCAGCGTATTACCGCGCTCAACCTCTTTCTCAAAGATATTTATTCCGATGAGAAGATTCTCAAAGATAAGCTCATACCCCGCGCGCTCATCTACAGCTGCCGCCACTACCGGCGCGAGATGCGCGGGCTAAATGTGCCGCTTGACAGTTATATATCCATCGCCGGGACAGACCTGGTGCGCCTGCCCGATGGTCGCTTCGTCGTCCTGGAGGACAACCTGCGTGTACCGAGCGGGGTCTCTTATATGCTGGCCAATCGTGAAGTGATGAAGCGAGTCCTCCCCTCGCTCTTTGTCAGCCATGGCGTGCGCTCTATTGAGAACTATGGGCAGGCGCTCCTCAATACACTCATCTCGCTGGCCCCCCCGGCCCGGCCCAACCCGACGATCGTCCTGCTCACGCCAGGGGTATACAACTCGGCGTATTTTGAGCATACGTTCCTCGCGCGCCAGATGGGGATTGAAATGGTTGAGGGGCGGGACCTGATCGTGCATGATAACATCGTCTATATGCGCACAACCGGCGGTCTGCGCCGTGTAGATGTTATCTACCGGCGTATCGACGATGATTACCTTGACTCCCTGGCCTTTCATGCTCACTCAAAGCTCGGTGTGCCCGGCCTGTTAAACGCGTACCGGGCCGGTAATGTCGCTCTCTCCAACGCCATCGGCAGCGGAGTAGCAGACGACAAGGCTGTGTATGCCTACGCACCCAGGATCATTCGTTACTACCTGGACGAGGAGCCGATTTTGCCAAACGTAGAGACATATGTCCTGAGCGACGAGGAGCAGCGCTGCTATGTGCTTGCGCACCTGGACGACCTCGTCGTGAAAGCGGTTGGCGAATCGGGCGGCTATGGCATGCTCATCGGCCCTTATAGCACCGCCGCACAGCGTGAGGAATTTCGCCAGCGCATTATCGCCGACCCTCGCAATTATATCGCCCAGCCTACCCTTGCTCTCTCACGAGCCCCCTGCTTCCTGGATAACCAGATTGAGCCGCGGCATGTCGACCTGCGGCCGTTCATCCTTTACGGCAGCCAGGTCACTATCGTGCCCGGAGGACTGACCCGTGTCGCCCTCAAGCGCGGCTCCCTGGTCGTCAACTCATCCCAGGGTGGAGGAAGTAAAGACACATGGGTTTTGCACGCATAAGTACACACACAGAAAGAAACAAGGGGAAGGAAGAATGCTTTCAAGGGTCGCCGATAATCTCTACTGGATGAGCCGTTACCTGGAACGGGTCGAGCATACCGCCCGCCTTATCGATGTTCCTTTGCACCAGATGCTCGACCAGCATGTGGAAGATGAGTATCCTTTCTGGCAGCGGCTGCGCGCAAGCCTACAGGCAGCGACAGCTGCCGCCGGCGTTGACAACGCCTACAACATCATGAAGTCCTTCACCCTTGATGCCTCCAATACGGCCTCGATTGTGCATTCCATCACCGCGGCGCGCGAGAATGCGCAACAGGTGCGTGAATTGATCAGTTCGGAGATGTGGGAACAGGTCAACCGCCTCTTCCTCCAGATCAGGCACGCCAGCCTGGATGAGGTCTGGGACACCGAGCCACACGCCTTTTTGGCGAGTGTGAAGGAGGGCGTGCAGCTCTTCGCGGGCATTACCGACGCCACAATGAACCACAGCGAGGGCTGGCATTTTATTCGCCTTGGTCATTTCATCGAGCGCGCCTCCGCCACGGCGGCGCTCCTTGACGTGCATTTTCAGGATTTCTTTGATGACGAGCACGAGGACATTCAGGATGCCATCAACCAGCTGAATTATGCCGGCTGGCTGGGCCTTCTACGCTCGTGCGCCTCATTTGAGGCGTACTGTAAAGTCTACACCGCCGCCCGTATTGAGCCGGGCACTATCGCCGAGTTCCTCTTGTTCAACAAGGAATCGCCGCGCTCGATCCGTTTCGCCGCGCGCCAGATCCTGTCCGCCCTGCGCTCTATCGCAGATGCAACCCGGACGCGGTACTCCGCCCGCGTTGAGAGGCTGGCTGGGCGCTTCAGTTCCGGACTTGAGTACGACCAGGTAGAAGATGTGATATGCGATATGCATGCTTACCTTGAGAATATCCGCCGTCAATGTTCGCAGATCCATAACGCTATCTACCAGGTGTACATCGTCTATCCGATCGATGTCGCCATGACGGATAGAGGGGCCGCGCAAGCGTAATCAAGCGCAGCATTTCCAGAGATTGGGGGACAAAGATGTACTACACCGTTCGGCATATCACGCGCTTTCGCTACAGCACGCCCATCAGCGAAAGCATCATGGAGGTACGCATCCAGCCACGCAGTGAAGGGACGCAGCGCTGCCTCGATTTTCGCCTGTACACCAGTCCGCGCGCGCAGATTCTCAATTACCGCGACGAGAATGGCAACAGGGTTCATCATTTTGATGTGCCAAACCGCCATACCCATCTGACGATCACAGCCGAGGCAATCGTCGAAGTTCTACCCCCGCCGCCGCTGCCCGTGGCCCTTTCACCTTTGGCATGGGCCGAGCTTGATGAGATGATTGCCGATGATGAGTACTGGGACACTCTCAATCCCAGCCATTTCGCGCGTCCAAGCGATCTCCTGCATCAACTGGCCACTGAACTGGAGATACGCCGCCTGGACGACCCCCTGACTACGGTGATGTATATCAACTCGGCAATTTACAAGAACTTCGAGTATGCCAAACAAAATACGCGCGCGGACTCCCCACTGGACGATGCACTGCGCATCAGGCGCGGAGTCTGCCAGGATTTCGCCCATATTATGATTGCCCTGGTGCGGGAATTGCAGATTCCTTGCCGCTATGTCAGCGGCTATCTCTTCCACCAGCACGAGCGCGCCAGCCGCTCAGCCAGCGGCGCCACCCATGCCTGGGTAGAGGCGTGTCTGCCTGGCCTTGGCTGGGTCGGCTTTGATCCCACCAATAATCGCACGGCGGACGAAAAGCACATCCGCGTGGCAATCGGGCGTGACTACGACGATGTTCCTCCCACCCATGGCACTTTTCGCGGCAGCGCTGAAAGCGAGCTCTCCGTCAATGTTCGCGTTTACCCCACCGAGGCGCCTCCTCCCAGCGCGGACCTGTCACTTGAAGCCAGCTGGATCCCCTCTATGCAGGAGGGGTACGAGTACGAGGAGAACACCCTGCCGCAGCAACAGCAACAGCAATAGTTCAACACGCGCGCCCGCACGCTCAGTTGCGGGTACGCAAATCGTACCGTTGATCCGGTATGCCATAATGGAGAAGGAACGATGAGCCACTTGCGCGCCATATCCAGAGTCGCGCGGGCCCTATGCCAAGACAGGTAGCATGCAGAGATAAAGGAGAGATGCCTTATGAATGCCAACAACGATCGCTGCGCCAAGCTCCATCAGCTCTATGACCGCCTGATCCACGAAATACAGCAGCTGCAGGCAGCCGTCGATCAAGAGGAGCAAGAAGGGGTAGGCAACCCCATCGAGACGGTGAACATCATCAAGGGCCTGCAGTCGGCACTCCAGAGCATTGAGCTTGAACTGGAAAAATGCCCCTAAAAAATAGGCTTGCCCGCGCCTTCATGTCGCGCGACCTCCGGGTATGAAGGCGCCCTAGCTTTCCCGCATAAAACCGAGTGGATATCAGAAAATCCGCACGCCAGGCAATATCTCTGCCCCAAGCAGGCCTGCCCACCCTTCAAGCGCTGGCAAGACGAGCATGAAGCCCTTCTTACCTGCTGAGATGCCGCTATTGTCTCATATCCCTTGCGCGGACTCAATCCCATGGGCGCGGAACTTCTCACACTAAAGGAGCAGAGCAAAATCACCCCTCCGTGTGATGCATAACGAAGTGCCCCAGCTTATACTACTTCCAGGAACAGATGGCATAAAGCTCACTGTAACCAACTCAGCACCTAAGACCCATAGTCGTTCAGGTGAGCAAATGCCTACTACCCGCCCCGGGGCACCCTCTGCGGAAGAGGTTACAGGTGAGGAAATAGAACGCGAGCAACGAAGGAGGAACGATAGTGGGAATTTTACGAGTGATGTCTCGACGCGGTGATGATCAGATCCGCTGGGATGAGCAGCAACTTCTGGCAGGCGATCACGAAGCTTGCGCGGCGATCCAGGAGGCAGAGCGCATTTTCGCCGCCGAGCGGGCCAAAGGCTCGACGGCCTTCCGCCTTGAACCCGGACAGAGTGCGCAGCGCATCGCTGAATTTGACGCCACAGCCACACAGATAATACTGGTTCCACGCGTTGTGGGTGGGTAGATATTCCCCCAGGCCTCGCCCGGACGCGCTGGCCTTGCTCCCTCCTACCTCTGCACCTCTCGCTCCTGGCGCAACGGCGATAGATGTTTGTATATGTTAAGAGGCCGATGAGCGTGGAACTTGAGTAGTTAAGAGAAAGGAGCGCGTCCAATGCCAGGTACATGGATTGATATTTCTGTCCCCCTTCATACAGGCATGGTGCACTGGCCCGATAACCCGCCCGTTCAGATCGAGCTCATGCTAGATATGTCGCGCGGAGATGTATGCAATGTCTCAACGCTATCAATGGGATCGCATTCTGGCACCCATATGGATTCTCCGCGTCACTTTATAGCCACGGGCCCAGGAATAGATAGCATGCCCTTTGACGCCACCATCGGGCGAGCGCGAGTAATCGAGATAGCGGACACGGAATCGATCAAGCCCGCGGAGCTACGCCCTCATGCCATCCAGCGTGATGAGCGTGTGCTCTTCAAAACGCAGAACTCCCAGTACTGCTGGAAGACCGATACCTTCGTTGAGGATTTCATCTATATCTCGCAGGCAGCGGCCCACTACCTTGCTGAGCTCGGTGTCAAGACCGTCGGCGTCGATTATCTCTCGGTCGGCGGCTTCAAGCATGATGGGACAGAGACGCACCAGGCGCTTCTGGGGGCCGGCATCTGGATCATAGAGGGACTTGACCTCTCGCAGGTTCAAGCGGGCACTTATGAACTCATCTGCCTGCCACTTAAAGTAAACTCTGGTGATGGAACGCCGGCCCGGGCTATTCTACGCGAACCCCAGTAGAACAAAGCCACCCTGGAAAATCCGGGGTGGCTTTGTTCTACTCACGCAATTAGCCGCGGCGAACGGTGCGATCATTATCTCCAGCCTGTGGCGGCCACTGCCGGGGCTGCTGAGGCTGCTGGCTCCACCCTTGGGGCTGCTGCCCCCAGTATGGCTGCTGATTCCAGCCCTGAGGACCCTGCGGCGGCTGAGGGACCTGCTGCGCGCTATTAGCAGCCTCGGCGGCGTGAGCAGCGCGAGCGATGCGATCATTGCGAAGGTGACGCCAGATGTAGAGTACCACCAGCAAGACCACGGCGACCAGGATGACGATGTCGAAGGCGTGGAAGTACGGAGAGAGCGTGCCGAGGTTTCCGCCAATAACGGTGCCAATATATGCCAGCAGCACACACCAGGGAAATGAACCCAGGAACGTATAGATGCAGAATTTGATAAATGGCATCTTTGCGATACCGGCGGGCAGAGAAATGTACGTACGAACGACCGGCAGGAGGCGCGAGAAGAAAGCGGTGGCGCTCCCCCAGCGTTGAAAGAACGCATCAGCCCTATCGGCATCATGCTGAGAAATGAGCACATAACGTCCATATTTAAGCAATAATGGGCGCCCGCCACTATATCCTATTGCATAGGCAACGCTTGAGCCAAGCAGGCAACCAATAGAGCCCGCCAGCGCCACCAGAAAAATACCCAGCGGGGTGCTCGTGCCGGGAAGAATTTTACCACTGACAAGCATAATGCCGGCCAGGGGCATGACGATCTCACTCGGGAGCGGTATGCAACAGCTCTCAATAGCCATAGCGAGAACGATACCCAGCAGCCCGGTTGAGACATACAAATTTGTTATAAGAGTTGTGATTGTATCAGTTAAGTAAGTTAACAATAGAGTTCGCCTCCTTCTCGTTCCAACACATTTTGACCATCTTAGCATACTTTGGAGAGGAGAGCTAGTTAGCTTAGTACTTTCTCAATCAAATCTCAGTCTTCGTCCTCGGCGTAATCCAGATAGCGCGAAGAACGGCGTACAAGTGGGGACTCGATTTGCTGGGACATCTCACGGCGCAAGGGATCATCTTCATACATATAAGGGGCGCGTCTGACGAGAGGATTCTTCAGGCTACCGGAGATGACATCCGGGTTGCGCCGTCTGGCAGCAAGCTGTGGGTTGCGTGCCAGCTGATCGGTAGTCTGCTGACGAACGGGGGCGGCGAATGAGGAGAGCTCGCCGATTTTATCGGTCTGCGCCTCCCGCGCCTGGAGATAGCGACCCTGTGGTGCCAGGAGCTGGCCAGTGCTGGCCTCGCCGGCTCCTGGCAGGGAGCGATCATGAGCAGCACGAGCCGGGGAGCCCTCGATGGTGCGACGAGGTCGATATTGCTGGGGCGTCTGCCCCTGCAGCGGCTGCGAAGAACTTGCTGGCCGCGGCCAGCGAGGTTGCTGGGCCGGGCTGCGCTGCTCGGGGCGTATAGCCGGTAAACGTTTGGAGGTGGGGGGCGAGCTCGCCTGTCCATCTCCGACGCCTTGCTGGCGAGTAGCTTCGTGGCGCGCCACGCGTAATGCGGCCGAGCGGTAAGCGCTGTGCTGCGCGTCGGCACGATAGCCAGGAAAACCCGGGTAGCGCATAGACTGGCCAGTTCTGGGATGAGGCCGTTGCACGGCGACGGCCTGGCTCTTCACCCGCGCCGGAGGCAAAGCCCCGGGCTGTTGATAACGCTGACTCTCCGCCGCCCTTGTCCCTCCCGGCAGGCCCTGGCGCGCCGCGGGCAAGCGGGGATTGGTCAGGGAGGGCTGGGAATACTGGGGGGAGGGAGCCGGGAGATTGCGGCCGCGGGGCACACGATACTCTACTGGCTCGTCATCCCACCGTTCTCCAACCTCTCGCGGCGATGGAAGCGCATAGGCATGAGCTTCATAGACTTCTACAGGCGCTTCTGGACTGTGATAGGACTTCCATGCGGTGGAGGGCAATTCTTCTTGTTCGGCTTCGGCGCGCTCGTCATGACATCGAGCAAGGTAGGAGAATAAAAGGAGGGAGATGGGAATGCTTATCAACAAAGCCGCCAAGCCGCCAATCAGACCACCAAGAACCCAGGAGTTCAATGTATTACCATACCAGAGCACAACTGCAGCTCCAACTATCAGCACCAATGCCACAGCGGCAGCTCTCATACGAGTGCTTTCCTTTCTGCGCTTCCACAACTCATCGATATATTAGACTGGAAAGATGCGTAAGTAACTATAGAAAGCTTCCTTACGACGATACCATGAATATACCATAATTGAGTTATGAGTACAAGGTGCTTAAGAGGCAGAAGTACAAGGCGCAGCAAACTTTACAAATAAGACAGGCAGAAACAACATACAACAAGCTTAAAGCAACTTGCTGTACAGACAGATGTACAGGCTTGCCTGCCACGGCGCCGAGCGTGCGAGTAAGGAGAAGCTGATGGACAACGAAGCACAGCTACGCCGCGTTACACTGGCGGAAAATCGCCACGACCCTGCCCTGGACTTTCCATTCTTCATCCCACTCGGTGCAAGAGACAAAAATTGGCTCAAGTTCAGAATTAGCGGGCTGCAGGCGAATGCGATCGTGCTCCTTTTCCTGGAAGAAGCGCTTGAGGGTAGCGCTGCCGATGCCACCCTGCTGCAAATGCGTCGCGACCACAATATCGCCATTATTACAGGTGGAGGAGGGTTTGATCACAACATAATCGCCGTCGCAGATATGGTCCTCAATCATCGAGCGGCCCTTGACGATCAGCGCATAGGTGTTATCATGCTCAACTTCGCGGCCCACATCGATGAACTGCTCGGGGTCTGTGGAAATCTCTATGGGCTGACCAGCTGCAATCGACCCCATCACGGGAATTCCCGTTACAGGTTTGACAAGCTTTATGCCCCGGCTCTTCTTGGACTGACGAGTAATCAGCCCCTTTTTCTCGAGCATGGTCAGGTGGTAGTCTACATGACCCGTGCTGGCGATCTGTAGCTCGTGACCGATCTCGCGGTTGGTTGGTGGCATCCCCTCGGCCTTCATATAGTTGACGATGAAATCATACATGCGCCGTTGTATGTCGGTTGCTTGATCTACTGACATAAACTTGTTCCTGCCTTTCTGTAGAGGCCTCTCTTGCCCCGGTCATTCTACCTTCAAAAAGTAGAACGAGTATTCAAATTAATAATATCATATCAACTATGACTTTTCAAGCTTTTTCTGGAACGCATATTCTGAATTTTTTTTCGCATGGCATTTGTCGCTATGGTACTTGGAATACTACGCCTGTTTTGCTATACTCATTTGATAGATGGCCGGGCAAGCGCAACGCGTTCGTTCTTTCTTTCTTTCTCTTTGCTATTTGCGCGTTGCCCTTTGATAAGTGTACAATAGAGGCATCTGACATTCGCTCAACCTACCTGGCTCGCAGGAGAGGATCTGCAAACCATGCCTGAGGTGAATGTTGAGGCCATACGCATAAAACTGGCTACGCAACAAGGCGTCGTCATTTTGAAAGCGCTGGACCAGGGTAAGAGTTACGATCTCGGATATTGTTGACGAGATCTTTTATACTCAAATTGTACTGGATGTTGACGGCAAAGCGCCTGAATTTGATGCCCGTCCTGGCGATGGAATTGCGCTAGCTATTCGTGCGCAGGCCCCTGTCTTTGTTGAGGAACACGTGCTGGCGAGGGTCGGCGTGGATATAGGTGCCGGTCAGAGCGCCGAAGTTGCTGCGGAACATCTTGATGAGCCGCTTAGCGCTTACCGCGTGAGGAAAGCGTACAGCAACCCGCGGACGATACCATTGAGCCAGGCAACGAATAGGTAAGGGCTGTTTATTCTATAGAAGAGGCGTCATAGACTCGGCGGACCCCAGCCATAGAAGAGGGAGTTCAGTTATATGGTTGAGATGACGGTTGAAAGCGTGCGTATAAACCTGGCCACGCAACAGCGTGTGGTCATTTTAAAAGCGCGCGAACAAGAACGCTACTTGTTTATCTGGATAGCACATGCCGAGGCGTATGCTATCGCTGTCGAGCTGCAGGGCACGACTTCGCCTCGGCCGCTAACTCATGATCTGCTCAAAAATGTCATAGCTGAGCTGGGGGGAAAAATTATCAGCATCGTCATTTCAGACCTGATCGAGGACATTTTCTATGCACGCCTTGTCCTGGATGTTGACGGCAGACACCTCGAGGTCGACTCGCGTCCCAGCGATGCGATCGCGCTGGCAGTACGGACAAAAACGTCCATCTTTGTCGAGGAAAGCGTGCTGGATCGCGCTGGCGTGGCTCTGGAGACAAATGACGAGCCCACATCTTTTAAACCGGAGCAGCGCAAAGAGAAAAAAGAATTGGACCAGGATAACCTGGATGCATATCGTGACTTCATCAACAGTTTGGATGTGTTGGACGAGTTTGGGAAAGACTAACAGGGATGGACGGACAGGAGCGCATTTTACGTAAGCTGTTTGCGCACAAAAAGTGCCATCACTGCGGCCAGGCGTATGAGCCGGAAAGAATCCTGGTGCTGGCCCGTCGCAGCGAGGTATGGATGGTAATGATAAGCTGCAAGGACTGTGAGCAGAAAGATACGTTTGTCGTTAAATTTCCGCCACAGCTGCAGGGACGCAGGCATGTGACAAGCCATCGTATAGCTAAACCTCCTCCCGCAACCCCTCCGCCAGGCGCTCTGCCGCAGGCGGCCGCGAATCCTCCACCGCTGCTGCCAGGAAGTGCAGGATCATCAGACCTCTCGCAGGCGCTAAACGCCGATGATGTCCTGAATATGCACCTCTTCCTCAAATATTTCGATGGTGACTTCCAGCGGCTCTTCAGCGAGGTTGACTGAAGCGGTTTCAGTGCAGCAAGGCCTTCAAAAGCCGTACCAGGATGCGCGAGAACAATCCGTAGGCCAGGATTGCCAGCAGCGTAAAGAGCTCTATCGAGCCGGGAAAAGCGGGTAGAGGTGGAGTAAAATGCTGCTGGAGCATGCGGAAGGGGAGCACAAACAGGCTGCTGAATGTATAGATGATGCCCACCCACTCTGTGTCCGCGGAGAACCCCAGCAATATCAGGATAAAGCGCGCCAGGAGCAAGAGCTGGACCAGTACAAAGAACAGGCCAACCAGCACTGGCAGTGAGCTGCGCCGGGTCCTCGCTGTCGTCTTGCGCGCACCCCTGGCATCAGCGCCTGGATAGGCGCCTGGCGTACCTCCCGGCGCGCGCGCACCATAACCGTAAGCGGGGGGGTACATTGGATAGGCGGGCTGCTGGCCGCCAGCATAGGGCGAAGCGAGAGGCATGGTATACGGCACCTCCTGGTAAGGGAAGGGGTGTTCGTATGGCTGTGGTATCGGAATATTCGCGTCGGCGGCAGTTGCTTCGCCATAGGCGCCGGCCGGCGTAAGCGGCCACGCGCCCGGCCCCGCGCCATCAGGGGGACGGGCAGAGGGAGGCGGATTATGTGAGGTACCAGCAGGAAATGGCACCACAGGCATCGGTTCCGTCGGTTGATCGTGCTCGTCAATCTCGCCAGCATGGCGGTGAGATTGTTGTCTTCCCATCATTGCGCGGTTCTTTCTAAGTGCAAACACAGATCTTCTCTCTAACTACTACGACGCCCCTCACCAATCCTTATAAAAACCTGTATACTTTACTATACGGCGCAGAGATATAAATCAATACCCCTCCTGCCCATCCACCTGAAGGTAGCGCGCCAGGACATCATTATATGTCTCCCGCCGTTCCATGACCTGCACCTGACCTTCGTTCACCCCGGCTCGATGAGCAGCCGGCATGGCTCGCTTCATAGCCGCCAGGCCCCGCTGCATACTCTCGTGCAGGGCCTGCGCCAACTGGGGGATGGGATGACCGGCAATATGGCATGACGCCCTCAGCCGAGATGGTGGCGCTGGTAGGCAGAAGACGTGTCAGGGCTTGCTTGATCATAGATTGGTATATCCTCTGAATTTAGATGACTCTCCTAGTAGTATACCAGAATTCTTACGCTGCCCTCTTTCTTTTTCCCGGGTGATATCATGATGTTGATTATCGTTTCTTGAGGAACGCAGCATTTGGACACGCAGACCCTCCATCTCTTACGCCAAAGCGCGCAGTTTTTCGAGCAGCAGGGGCAGCAGGCGCACCTGGTGGGAGGGTCTTTGCGCAATCTTCTGCTGGGGGCGGACTGCAGTGATTGGGATATCGTGACGGGCGGCGACGCCTCTGCGCTGGCTCGTGACCTGGCCGCTGTCCTGGGGGGTCACTATGTGTATCTGCATGCCAGGGCCAGGCGCGTCGTTGTTCCAATACCTGGTGCGGCGGGTAGTAGGCGCGACCTGATCCTCGATATTGCGCCCATGCAGGGCCAGACGCTGGAGGAGGATCTGCGGCGGCGGGACTTCAGCATCAATGCGCTGGCGGCTCCCCTTGAGCAGGTCGTGCGCTACCTGGCAACGCGCCAGGTCCTCCACCCCTTTGACCCTCTGCAGGGGCTGGCTGATATCGAGGCGCGCCGCCTCAGAGCCGTGGATGATGGTATCTTCCGCCGCGATCCTTTGCGCCTGCTGCGCGCGCTGCGCCTGCGGGTACGCTACCAGCTGAGCATTGATGAGCGGACGCAGGACCTGCTCAGGCGCGATGCTGACCTCCTCCTACAGGTCGCACCCGAGCGTATTCAGGCTGAGCTGTACGCGATCCTGGAGCTCGCGGGGGCGAGCGAGCAACTGCACTGGCTCGATGATTTCGGCTTGCTGACGACCTTGATCCCCGAATTTCTCCCCGCGCGCGGCATGCCTCAAGCGCCGCCGCACTACTGGGATGTGCTGGAACACTGCCTGCAAGCGGTGGGCAATATTGAGCTGCTGGCGGCGCTTCTGCGCCAACCCCCACAGGAGCTGCGTCTCTCCCCTCTGGAGAGCGACAACCCGGCTGCCAATCTCAGGCTCATAGCACAGCTAGTCAGCGAGGCTGAGCAGCAGCAGATCTTCTCTTCCGCGACCCTGCTGGCTCCTCGCATGAAGCTGGCTGCCCTGCTACACGACATTGGCAAGCCGGCGACCTTCACGCGTGATGAAGCGCGGCATATTCATTTTTATGGCCACCCCCGGGCCGGTGTTCCACTGGCGCTGCGAGTGATGGGTCGCCTGAATGCCAGCGCGGGAGACCGCCGCCTTGTCCAGCAGGTGACTGAGCACCACATGCGGCCTGCCCAGGCGGGGTCATTGACGGCACGCGCCATTCGCCGCTACTTCATCGATCTCGGTCCCCAGAGCATCGCCGTCGCCCTTTTTTCGCTGGCCGATCACCTGGCGACCCGCGGCCCGCTTTTAAACACTGCCGCGGGTGCTACCGGCGACACAACGATGCCCCCTACATGGGAAGAACACCTCGCGGCGGTGTGCCTGCTGCTCACCCGCTACATACGCCAGCGCGAGGGCATTCTCCCGCCACGGCTGCTGAGCGCTGAGGAGTTGATGCGGCGCTTCAACCTGCGACCAGGGCCCGAGTTAGGGCTTTTGCTGGAACACATCGCCCAGGCGCAGGTGGATGGTTCTGTGCGCACCAGGGAGGAGGCCATATGGCTGGCAGAGGAGAGGTTAGACCGCAGGCAATGAGCCCGCCTATGCTCCTGGGCCTGGCGCCTTGCGTCGCATAGGACATGCTTCGGATAATAGTTGACAAGCATTGCCCCATGACGTACCATTACAGAGGCGTAGAATGCTCATCCTGGAGAGAATGTCGTTTTGAAAGCAGTCGCAATATTTTATCAGGGTCGTAAAACAGCCCCTGCGGAAGTTGCTCAACAGCTCATTCCACACTTGCAGAAGCAAGGCTATGAGGTGCGTAGCATCGATACCCGCTCGGAGGGAGAAGAGGCCCCTGATCCTTCTCTCAAGGACTATGAGCTGGCGATCGTTTTGGGTGGAGATGGAACCATACTACATGCCGCTCGTATCTGTGCTTTCGTCGATATTCCTATTATCGGGGTCAACTTCGGGCGGGTGGGCTTTTTAACGGAGCTGGAACCACATGAACTGCAGGAGAAGCTGCCTTATTACCTCAACAGAGACGCGTCGGTATGGATAGATAAACGAGCTATGCTCCATGCCACGCTCGAACAGGATGGACATTGCGAGGAGTTTCTGGCCCTCAACGATGTCGTCATTGCGCGCGGCATGTGGCCGCGTGTGGTCAAGATGCGCATCTCGATCGATGACTACTATTACAGTACGACATATGCCGATGGCGTGATCGTCTCAACGGCTACCGGCTCAACCGCCTACAACCTGGCGGTGGGGGGCCCGTTACTGCATCCCCAGGTACAGAGCACGGTCATCACGCCTATCGCGCCCCATCTCGCCTCTGATCGCTCGCTAATTTTGCCGCCTGAAGCCAGTATCCAGTTACAAATTTTTACCGGCTCTCAGGCAGGCGTCTTCTCTGCCGATGGGCAGATGAATCGCGAGATCAAGGATGGCGCAACCATCAGTGTGCATCGCAGTCAATACGTATCTAAGTTTCTTAGACGTAGGCCGCCAACGTATTTTTACCAGATCATCAATGCCAAGTTGAAAGACGACGAGTAGTTACATTTGCTATGTTACTTGAACTAACTATCAAAGATTTTGCGATTATCGATTCTTTACACTTACAGCTCCATCGCCTCTTCAATGTCTTTACGGGCGAAACTGGCGCGGGTAAGTCAATCATTATTGATGCGGTAAACGCCCTGCTGGGCGGCAAAATTGGGGCCGATTTTGTGCGCGCGGGCTGCGAGCGGGCCACCGTCGAAGGCGTTTTCTTGCTGGGGGCGTTGCCCGCGGTTGGCGAGCACTGGCAAGATCTGGATGCGCGCCTTGACTCCCCCACCCTGTTCGACGCCTTCAAAGCTTCAGAAGCCGCCGATGACGCCGAGGAGCAGGATGAGCAACGTGTACAGGGCGAGACCAGCAGCGCCGATGCAGCTGTTGCCCTGGCCGCCTTACTGCGTGAGTACGATATCACCCCGGAAGACGGACAGTTGATCCTCTCGCGCGATATTTTCCGCTCCGGCCGCACCGTTGCGCGCATCAACGGACGGGCCCTTTCGCAGCAGGTCTTACAGCACGTGGCAAGCTGGCTGGTAGATATTCATGGGCAGAGTGAACATATGAGCCTGCTGCGCGCCGAGCAGCATATCAATTTTCTCGATCGCTATGCAGAATTGCTGCCCTTGCGCGCGCAGCTAACGGCAAAAGTCATGGAGTGGCGCAGCGCGCGTAAAACCCTGCAAGAGATGCAGCGCGACGAGCGCGATCAGCTGCGCAGGGAGGAGTTTCTGCGCTTTGAGATCGAGGAGATAGCGAAGGCCAAGCTCCAACCCGATGAAGTGGATGAGCTGGAGCGCGAACGCAGGGTGCTCAACAATGCTGAACGCCTGCGCGAACTGTGCACGCTGGTCTATGGATCGATCAAGGGGACCGATATCGGCAGCGACGATTTCAAGGCCGCCCTCGATCAACTGCGCGTCGCCCAGCGCAGCCTGGGCGAGCTCGCGCGCCTCGACAAAGACCTCACAGAGTATGGCGACAGCCTGAACGAGGCCATCTACCGCCTGGAGGACGTCGCGGCCAGCATCAGCAGCTATGAAAGCGATATCGAGGACGACCCGCGACGACTGGCCGATATCGAGGAACGCCTGGACCTGATTACAAAACTGAAGCGCAAATATGGGGCGTCGATCGAGGAGATACTTCAACGGGTCGCTGACGACCAGGCCGAGCTTGAGGCGATCACTAACCGCGATGAAATCATCGCCAACCTGCAAAAACAAGACGCCAGCTTTCGCCAGGAGATCGGGCAGATCGCCCAGCAACTCTCGCAAAGCCGCCGCCAGGCAGCTGAACATCTGGCCGCAGCAATGGAAGAACAACTGGATGACCTCAATATGAAGCGTGCACGCTTCTCAGTGGAGATTGAGCAGGTCCCCGAGGCGGAGGGAGTGCCCGCCAGCCTGGATGGGCAGGCTGAGCAGTACTTTAGTTGCGACCTGACTGGCATCGATCGCGTCCAATTCCTGATTGCGCCCAACCCGGGAGAGCCCTTCAAGCCGCTGACAAAAATCGCGTCGGGCGGTGAAACATCTCGCCTGATGCTGGCGCTCAAAACGATTCTTGCCTCGGCCGATGCAACTCCCACCCTCATTTTTGACGAAATCGACGCCGGCATCAGCGGGCGCAGCGGACAGGTGGTGGGCGAGAAGCTGTGGATGCTCACCCAGAATCACCAGGTGATCTGCATCACCCACCTGCCCCAGATCGCAGCGTTTGCCGATACGCACTATAATGTAAACAAGCAGATCTTTGACGACCGCACGATGACGATCGTCAACGAACTACGCCCGGAGCAGCGCGTGCGCGAGATCGCCCATATTATGGGCGGCAATGTCAGTGAATTCTCAATGAAGAGCGCCGAGGAGATGCTGGCTCGCTCCTACCTATGGAAGGAGAACTGGACAAGAAGCCGACAGCAAAGGGAAACCGTGAGCAGCAAGTCGCACCAGGGGAGTACAGGATAAGTGGTCGCAATCGCAATCGTAGGCGCGGGAAGCTCTGGCCTGGCAGCCGCACATATACTGCAGGACGCGGGCCACACGGTAACCCTTTGCGAGAAGAGTTCGGGCGTGGGAGGGCGCGCAACCACGCGCAGGCGCGCTGGCTTCACCTATGATCCCGGGGCGCAATACATCAAGGGCGGCTCACCTCTTAGCACGCAGCTGGTCAGATCACGCTTTTACAACAACGACCTCATCGACATAGGCAAACCCGTCTGGATCTTCGATGCCCGGGGTAGTATCACAGAGGGTGATCCCGCTCAGAATGCCGATCCCAAATGGAACTATCGCAGCGGACTGGCCAGCCTCGCGACGCGCATGGCAGAGGGTCTGAACGTACAGCTGGATACCTGTATAGGCCGCTGCGAGCGAACCCGCCGGGGGTGGCAGCTCAGCAATGACAAGGATAGCGACCTGGGCACCTACGACCGACTCCTCATCACGATCCCCGCCCCCCAGGCGGTAGAGCTTGTCACACCCGCCGGGCTGGCCGCCGGCGTGATCGCGCAACTTGGCCAGGCGCAGTATAATCCCTTGATCGCGGTGATGCTTGCGTACACCCCGCCGCCGCGGGTGCGCCCGTATTACGCCCTTGTCAATACGGACAAAGCTCACGCCATCTCCTGGTTGGCCTGGGAACACGAAAAAACGCCGGCTCGCGTCCCCCCGGGGCATGGGCTGCTCATCGCCCAGATGGCCCCTGGTTATAGCCAGGAGCACTGGCAGACGCCCGGGCAAGAACTGGTGCACGATGTGGCGGAGCGGGTTGCGGCCCTCCTCGCTGAACCGCTGGATCAGCCTGTCTTTAGCGACGTCAAGCGCTGGCCCTACGCCTTGCCCGCGACCCTGGCCGATACCCGCGCGCTCAACAGCCAGACTATGCCGCTGGGCCTGGCTTTTTGTGGAGATGCCTTCGTCGGCGGCCGCGTCCACCTGGCGCTCGAACATGGGTGTGAGGTTGCCGGACAGCTGGCAGGCAGCTCCTAGTACCTTCAAACAGAGGTCAGCGGCGGCGGCCGCCGTATGTTATAATGAGCTGTGTACATACACAAGAGGTAGAGAGATCGCTATCTCCGCTGAGATAACTCCTTTGACAGCTTGCTTACTCGTAGAAATATACAGACACATGATCAGAAGGGCTATTTACGATGAATAAAAAGCTCATAAGCACTATTTTGCTCTTTGCGGTTTTTATTGGCTTCCTATGGTGGGGCCTATCTATGCTGGTTTCACCCGGCGACGCTGAAACAAAGATCTATGCCGTACTGCTTCTGGCCTGTTCCGGCTACGCGCTCATCTCCATTTTGAACCTTCCCCGCAAAAAACAACCTTAATGCAGCAGGATAATCCTATGCTTAATGAAACACCAACAATGCCGTTGGTTATACGCCTGGCAACACCCGAGGATATCCCTCTGATTGAGCTACTCGACAGCTATAGCACTTCACCCACGCGTTCAATTCACCGTGAAATGGAAAAGTACTTCGGCTCGGTTGATCCATCCACACACGAAAAAACCCCTGATTTTTCTGGGAGAAGTGAACGGCGTGGGGGTCGCTAAAGCTGAACTTATGCTGCCGCCTTCCCATTCACCTACGGCGGCCGCCCATGCTACAGGCTACGTCAAACGCGTTGTCGTCGTTCCACAACTGCGCAATCACGGCCTCTCCCACCAGCTGATGCGCTATATCATTACCTATGCCAGGAATGATCTACATTTAGCTGCCATTGACCTGCATGTCCTGGATAATAATTTCTCGGCCATCCATCTCTACGAGGACCTGGGTTTTGAACTGCAACACCGCGAACTCTACTATCGCTTAAACCTGTGACGGCCTGCCTGGCGATCGGCGTTTCAGAACGTCTCGTACTCGATTTTGTGACGCAACTGTTCTGCCCTTCGTTGTAAAGAGCAGGCCGAGATGATCCTTCGCATGGTTATTTTCAACACCCTACTCGGTACTTTGCAGGGGAGGTTATTGCGCTTAATCCTTACTATCTGCTGGCTTCCCGTTGGCAAGCGTAATTTCCCGGCCACGCCCGCCCAGCAGGAGGAATATGCGTACACATATGGAGCAGCGATCTGCTATTTTACAGACCACTTCACCACAACAAGACCAGACAACACATAAATACCTATGGATGCGTCGCTTCTTGACGGAGGATGGATCAGCAGACAGTCACACCAGCATCAGCTTGCAGCAGCGGGCGATCTGGATAGGTCTCGCACTTATCTTACAGGCCATGAACGAGATTGACTACAACTGGTATATGTCGTTCGTGCCAGCAAACCTCAAACCCTTTGGATCCCTGCTGCCTCTGACATTCATCCTGGGAAGTTTTATTGCTATGATCATGGCATTACGCCTGGGCGGCCCACAGCGGCAGTCGCACCCGGGCTCGGCAGGACGCTGGCAAAAAATCGTCCTCGTCCTGACGATTATGATCACCGTTGCGGGAGGCATCGAATTTGGACGCACCCTCATTATGTGCTTCCAGCCGCCGCAATTCTCGAATGACGGCACCTCGCTCGATACCAACGCGGCAATGCTGCTTTTAGAGGGACGCAATCCCTATACCGACTCCAATATGCTCGATATCGCCGAGCGCTATTCCATCCAGCCTAACTGGACAACTCCCTTACAGCAGGGGCAGTTTGCTAATCGCGTAGACTACCCCACCATGACCGACTTTCAGACCGTACTCGACACCGACCTCAAGTCCGGCAAGGCTCCAGAATTTGAGTCGAAGGTCAGTTATCCCGCGCTCTCCTTTCTGACGCTGGTACCCTTTGCCCTGTTTAAAGACTACAACGTGCTGCCCTTTTACCTGCTCAGTTACCTGTTACTCGTAGCGATCGCCTGGAAAGTGGCACGACCCGAAATGCGCAGCTGGATCCTGTTGCTGTCAATGGCCAATGTCTCGATGTGGTCCTCAACCGTTGGCGGCAATCTTGACATCTTCACCGCCCTGTTGATCATGCTTACCTGGCTGCTGCGCGATAAACGCTGGAGTTCCGCGCTTTTCCTGGGCCTGGCGGTAGCAAGTAAGCAGACCGCGTGGTTCTTTTTACCTTTCTATACCATCATGATCCTGCGCCACTATGGCTTGAAAGAGGTCGCCTACCGCTTCAGTATCGCGGGTATCATCGGGCTTGCCTTTAATCTCCCGTTTATTATGTGGAACCCGCAGGCGTGGCTGGCAGGCATTCTTGCCCCGCAGGTTGATCCTATGTTCCCCATGGGGGTAGGCCTGGTCAACCTCAGCGTCACACACTTACTGCCCTTCCTGCCCAAATGGGCTTATATGCTCATGGAAGGCATGGCCATGCTGTCCTCGCTCATCTGGTACTGGCGCATCTGTAAAAAGGTACCGGAGGCGGCCATGCTGCTGGCGGTGCTGCCGCTCTTCTTTGCCTGGCGCAGCCTGGCCTCATACTTCTACTGCGCGGCTTTCCCGCTGTTCGTGTTGATGGCGGCGCGTGGACAGGCGGGTAAAAAAGAGGAGGTAGAGGCGGCGCCCGCGCCTTCGGCAAGCGCGGCCGGCATGCAGAGGTACGAGGGCGTACTGGTTGAAATGCCAGCCATGCTGCACATACACCAGGCTATCTCCTCCACGTCGATCTTGCGCTCAATCACATAGCTCCTGTAGATGTATCACTCTGAAACGGCAGGAATGAAAACAGCAGAGGGCCGCCGCTGGCGGCCCTCTGCTGTTGTACTCGACTCTTTCGCAGCTTCGTGATACAATCGACTGGGTATCAGAAAGAACAGCAGCAATACAAGGGAAATAGAAAGTTTATGACCCAGAAAAAAGAGCCTCCTATTCCACAGGCCGAGATGACGCAGATACAACACCTGCTTGAACAATATCACCAGCTTGCGCACACCCTGCATAACACTACAAACCAGGCAGAGGCAGCAGAAGCCCTGAAAGACATCAACAGCCTATCTGAAGTCAGCCAGCTGGCCCTGCTCAAGGCACTCTCCAGGGAACGCAGCAGCGATGCCGCTGATATCATCTCCGCCCTCAACGAATTAAGTCCTCTCAAAAGTATTCGCAAAGAGGCGCGTCGTTCACTTATTCGCCTCGAGGAGGCGAGAATTTACCCGGACTGGAGGCCCCCCGTCGAGCGAGCGCCCGCCGTTCAGCTAGCGGGCTCCGCGCAGCCCCGCTTCTGGAAGGGCTACGTGACCGCCTCGCGTGAGGAAGGCGAAGTGCAGCTGATCCTCTGCTGGGAGCTAGGATATGAGTACAGCGAGGTCCGCATGCTGATCTTCCTGCTCGATTTTTGGGAGCAGGGTCTAAAAGAGTGTATCCTTGAAAATACTTCGCGGCGCAATGTTGATGCCCAGCTCCAGCGTATGCGCTCGCAGTTGCCGGATGTAACGCTGACCGATTGTACGCTGGCGGAGGGACGCCGCCTGATCGAAGAGGCGCTGGCGGTAAATAAGTGGCGTGGTACCCTCCCCCACAAAGAGTATCGCCACAATCTGCCCACCATCAAATCACTCATTTTCGATGTCGAAGATGCGGGTCAAGATCGCGCTTTGACCTTCATCAATCCACGTTTGGAGGCCGATGAAGTTGCTGCGACCTTTGTCGGTGGCTGGGCGCTCGGCGACTATGGCTTAAACTACGACCTGCTCAGCCGTGATAGTAGTCTGCGCGCCGGGCTCGAGCGCGATGAATGGATCGAACAACGACGGGCATGGGCCAACGAAGCGCGACCAACCCGTTTCGAACTTGGCTTCATACGTGAGCGCGAAGTCAGCGCTCCAGCCCTGTGGCTGCCGTCATCCTATAGCAGCAGAGGCGCCGCCTCGCGCAAGGAGATCGAGCTCGCCTGGTCGCTCGAACTCAACGATACCCCCTTGAGCGGCGCGCTACCAGAGATGCCAATGGGGACCGTCGTCTACAAGGAAACCGGCAGGCACTGGTTCTGGACGAGCTATACGCTGGTGCAGGAAGATGGCGCCTGGCGTATTTCTCAGATGAGCGACGAGGGCGCGCGCGCCCAGGGGCTCTCCATCGAGGAACTACAAAAACGCCTTACAGAAGAGGATGAGCACCTGAACCAGATCTTACAGAACCAGAATCCCGGCCAGGCAGAAGCGCAGGAGATGGTCTGGCGCATGATTCACACGCTGCACTATGATGACGCCCTGATGGTACACCTGCCGCTGGATAGGAACATCAATGGCGACGCCTATAACCGCACCATAGGCCTGGGGACGCTGGAACGGGCCAGCGCTTACCTGCAGCGTCTCGCGCGCAACTTTGCAGAAGATCGCGGAGGCATCTTACGCCAGCTGGGTATAACACAGGAGTCACTCAGTGAATTTTATCGCGAGCGAGGCATGAATGAGCGCGCCCAACACTTTTCCGCGCTGGCTGAGGCGTCGCTGCGAGAGGCGTTGGCCGCCGAAGATAGCATTGCTGCGCATGCCGTCCTGGCCGAACTACTGATGCGCCAGGGTGGAAAACTGGACGAGGCGGAGAGCCACCTGAATATAGCCAGGGGTTTGATCAGCAACAGATCCGAAGAGGCGATGATCGAAGCCGATCTGGGCAATGTCGCCTTTGAGCGCAATCAGCTCGAACAGGCTCTCCAGCACTATCAACGTGTGGCCGAGATCGACCCGAACATTGAGGGCATCTGGCAGAGAATAGGTGTCGTAAATCGTAATCTCAAGCGCCTGGAAGAGGCGCACGCGGCTTACGGGCGTGCGCTCGAGACCCAGCCAGGAGATCTCTCCTCCTATGCTGAGCTTACAAGCATGTACATGGAAGAGGGCAAGCTCACGCAGGCGCGCGAGATACTGGAACGGGGCCTGCGTGCCAATCCTAAATCCGCGCCTCTGCTCGCGCTGCTCTCATCTGTATACCTCGAAGCCGGTGATCTACGTCGAGCACAGGCGGCTCTGGAAGAGGCCGAGCAGGTCAACCCGCGGCTTGAAATTGTACAGGCCGTCCGCGAGGAGCTGAATAGACGCAAGAAAAAGTAGCGTTGTTGTCTGGTTACGCATAAAGAGAAGGTGTTACGTGTCGCATAAAAAAAAGAAGCAGCCGGAAGATAGTTCGCCAGCTGATGAAGTCCAGGTCGAGATCTTCCTTGGCCGGTACCACGAGATGGCCGCAAAGCTGCACGCAAGCTCTGATGTCCAGCAGGTCGAGGCCATTCTACCAGACGGTGATGAATTTGCCGAGGCCACACAACTAGTCTTCCTCAAAAGCCTGGCAAAAGAAAGGCACAGTGATGCGGCCGACGTATTGACCGCGTTCAATGAGTGCAGTCCGATAAAAAGCGTGCGCAAAGAGGCACGGCGCTCGCTTCTTCGCCTGCAAGAGCATAAGATTTACCCGGAGTGGAGCGTACCTATTCCACGGGCTATAGCGCTTGACCAGCTGATCGAAAGCGAACTAGCCGCATTGAACTCGCCCGAGCTCTCGGAGCTCGAGGCCGGCGAGGATGACGAAGAATTTGACCTCGATCTCGAGCCGGAAGAGGTCGTCAGCGAATTTATTGAGGCCCTGGCCGAGCAGGATTTTATATTCGCCTACAACCTGCTGTCAGGCGATAGCAGGTTGCGCGAAGGGTTGACACAGGAAGAATGGGTCAGGCGGCGCGAGGAATGGGCAGAGGTCGCCCTCCCTCAGAGATTGGAGCCCAGCTTCCTGTTCGAAAGCGAAACGCGGCAAAGTGAACTGGATGTACCTCAGCCATCAGCCTCCCGTAAAGAGGTCGAGAGCGGGTGGTCGCTTGAACTTGTTCCGAGCTCCGCCACACACCAGCTGCCAGAACTACCCCGGACAACAATCGCTTATAGTGAGACGGGACGCCAGTGGTTCTGGACACGCCATAGCCTGGTGCAGGAAGAGAACCGCTGGCGCATCGCGCAGATAACGAATGAAGGGCTGAATGCTCGCGACCTCTCAAGCGAGACATTGCAGCAGCGCATCAAGGATCACGACAAGTATATCGAAGAGATTACATCACAGCACCAGCCGAGCGATCCCGATGCCGACCAGTACATCGATGAAATTATGTGGCGGTCGCTGCAAATCGTTCACTACGATGATGCCCTGATCAGGCGGATGCCCCAGGAGCGCTCACTCTATTTAGATGCCGCCGGGCGCGCCATACTCCTGGGTGAGTTAGAGCTGGGGCTGGTATATCTCGAGCAGGTGGCGGATACGTTCGCTGACCTGCGGGCAGACGCATTGCGGCAAATCGCCGCCCTACAAATACAGCTCAGCCAGGATTATTACACAGAGGAAGAAGAGGACGAGGAGAGCGAGGGGAGTATCGAGGACCAGGAGCGCAGCGAGCGTTTCCAGGCTCTCGCGGAGGAGGCGCTGCGCCGCTCGCTGAACATTGAAAAAAACGTTATGAGCTACCTCATGCTGGCGCAAACCCTGCTGGAAAGCGGAGATGAAGAGAAGTTTGACGAAGCGGAGGACCTGCTGCACGAGGCCCAGGCCCTGACACTTACGCCTTCAGAGGAGGCCAGCGTAGCCACCACCCTGGGCGAAGTGTATATTCAACGCGACGAGTTCAGCAAGGCCCTGGATCAGTACCAGCACGCCGTCGCTCTCGTCGCGGATTTTTCCGGCGGCTGGTACAACGTTGGGCGCGCCTACCGCCTGCTGGAGCAGGACGACGAGGCCACCGCTGCCTTTAAGCGCGCCATCGAGGTGCAGCCGGATGACATGGAGTCGTATGCTGAACTCACCGATATTTACCTGCAACGCAACCAGATCAGCGAGGTCCGCAGCCTGTTGAAGGAGGGTAGTGAGGCTAATCCCGACTCGGCCCACCTGCTCGTTCTGCTCGCCTCGACATACATGGAGACCGACATCCGACACGCTGAGGAGCTTCTGGATGAGGCAGAAGAGATCGACCCCGACCTGGAGCTGGTCCAGTTATATCGTCAGATGCTTAATTTGCTCAAAGAGGAGCAACGTTCTCGTAAAAAAGCGCGTAAGAAGAAATGATCGAACAAGAACAGGAACAACAACGTATAACCTATCATAGCGTTACCCTCGGCGCTCTGACGCGTGCTGGCGATGCCAGCGCCGAGCTCGATGTAAAGGATGAAGAGGGGAATAGTGTGACCCGTACGTTCTCAGTACCCGCCGGTCTGCCCGGAGAACATGTCACTATCGCTCTCGATGCGTTACCCGCGCGTCGACCGGGCAGGCGCAGCCGCCGTAAGCTTCGCGGGCGGCCACGACCCCCGCGCATCTGGATTACAGAGATCCATGAGCCTTCAGCATTAAGGGTGCAGGCGCCCTGCGCGGTTTTTGGTACCTGTGGAGGCTGCCAGCTCCAGCATATGCGCTACGAGGCTCAGTTGGAGTGGAAACGTTCGGTCGTTAGAGGGCTGTTACAGGCAGAGGGATTTGCCGAGCCGCCCATGCTGCCAGCGGTGGGCTGCGCCGAGCCGTGGCACTACCGCAACCACATGCGTTTCTCAGTAAGCCGCAGCGGCCAGGCGGGCTTGACCGCGCGCGGCAACCATCACGTTCTGCCTCTAACAGCCTGCCCAATCGCGCATCCTTACATTAATACAGCCCTGGGCTGTATTAGCCAGCAGCCCAACGAGCGCCCACAGGTTCTGATACGCTGTGGCAGCGCCACGCGTCAGCTGCTTATTCAACCCCGGCCGCAGGCGCAGGTGATAGAGCAGCTGAACGCGGCCGGCCTTGATGTCCGCGCCGAAACCATGGAGGAGTCACTGGCATGTGCAACGTTCCGTATTCGTCCAAGTTCGTTCTTCCAGACGAACACGGCCCAGGCGGAACGCATGGTCCGCCTGGTGCTCGAGGGTTTACTGGGAGCTGGTCTGCACCCGCTCACGGTGGTCGACGCTTATTGCGGCGTGGGTACGTTTGCCCTGCTGCTGGCGCGCCAGGTGGCAAAGGTCATCGCGATTGAAGAGTCGGCCAGCGCCATTAAAGATGCCGAGTGGAATCTACGCGAGGTCGACAATGTGGAGCTGCTCAAGGGCAAGGTGGAAGAAATCCTACCCGGGCTTTCTGCTCAGCTGGATGGGCTGGTAATCGACCCGCCGCGCGCAGGCTGCCAGCAGGTTGTGCTGGACGCCCTGGTGCGGCATCCCCCCGCGTGGGTCGTCTATGTCTCCTGCGAGCCAGCAACCCTTGCGCGCGATCTCAATATACTCTGTCACCAGTACCCTGTTTACGCCTTACACTCGGTGCAGCCACTCGATATGTTTCCACAGACGGCACATATCGAATGCGTTGCCGTCCTGGAGCGCGCACAATGATGACATCGCTGCCCCTGTTGCTGGCTTCAGCGTCACCACGCCGCAGGCAGATCCTTGCAGTGCTTGGCTTACCCTACGAGGTATGTGTCCCACCCATCGACGAAGAGGTCCTGCTGGAGCGCTATCACGGTCCCCTCGAGAGACTCGCCAGCTGGCTTGCCGAACAGAAGGCCAGAGGGGCCCATACCCTGCCTGAAGCCGCGGGCCGCATCGTGGTGACGGCCGACACGACGGTCCTGCTCGACGGCAAAGAACTGGGCAAGCCGCGCGCTCCCGCGCATGCGCGGGAGCTGTTGCTCAGCCTGCGCGATCGCTGGCACCGTGTCGTGACCGGCATCGTAGTAAGTAAGGACGTCGGCGGAGAAATCCAGCTGCGCAGCGCCAGCTGTATGACCCCCGTCCGCATGCGTCCTTACAGTGAAGAGGAGATAGCAGCGTATATCGCTTCAGGCGATCCGCTTGATAAAGCCGGGGCCTATGGCATACAGCACGCGGCCTTCCAACCCACAGCGCATATCGCTGGCTGTTACCTCAACGTGGTGGGCCTGCCCCTCTGTACGCTGGTTGACCTGCTGGCCGAGTTCGACGTGCGGCCGCCTGCGGGCGGCAGTGAACAGGAGGGCTGCCCATGGTCCGAGCACTGCCAGCTGCAACAGGAGGCTACTGCTCCGCTCGCCTGACCCACCCTCTCCGGGGGAGAGGTAATAGGTAGCCACGAGAGTGGCCACCCTGCCTGGGAGGCAGGTAATAGGCGAGCGGAATTAAGGAGATAAATATTCAGTATGGACGTTAGCCTGACGGCTCACATTGTAATCACCGTTTTAATCTTACTGCTTGCCCTGTCTATAGGTCTGCTTCTGCGGCGCTTACTAGTACACTGGTTGAAAGAGACGTTCCTGGATAACTGGTTGATCCAGACCCTGGGAGTGATTGTTGTCATACTGCCCCTGATCGTGGCCGGCGCAATCTCGCCCTTTATCCTGAATCCCGCTAATACCCAGCACTTGAAAGCGTGGTGGGATTACTACATAAAAAATCAGTTCCACCTGCCCGACTTTACCACCCTGATCTGGAATCTGATCGGCACGCTGCTGATCCTGCTTATAGGGATAGGCATTGCGCGCACATTATTTAAGCTGATGATTAGAAGCCAGGGCCACCTTGACATCAACCTGCGCACGTTGATTGGCCGCATCTTTTACATTATCACACTGATTATCGCCGTCTTCTGGATCCTCTCACTGTGGCAGGTCTCCATAGCCGTTCCCGTGGCGGTCATCAGTGCGCTGGCCGTAGCCGGGGCCTTCGCCATCCAGGATATCCTCAAAGACCTCGTGGCGGGCTTATATATTCTCTCGGAGCGCCCCTTTCATATTGGTGACGAGATCAGCACCGCCAACTATACGGGTAAAGTTGAAGACATCCTGATTCGCGCCACAAGACTGCGCCTCGTCAGCGGAGAGCAGGTCACCATCCCCAATGCCCTGGTCTTTGGTGGCATCGTCATCAATACCACCTACTACGGTGAGAGGCGCGCAACCATCGCGATCACCATGCCGCAGGAGAACTACCAGCAGGAGAAAACGCCAGCTTTGATACTGCAGACGCTAGCGGAGATCGAGACTGTGATGGTGAAACCTGAGCCGACAATTTTCATCAGTGGGTATGAGGGTGAAAAGATGACGCTCACACTACGTTTCTGGGTCGAGAATCGCCAGCTTGTTACCGTGTCGGAAGTAATGTGTACTCTGCGTACAGTACTTCCCAATGCCGATTTCACAGTCCTTGAGTCAGCGGGCAATGTATAATAGCTACATGAACTGTTTCCCGCAGGAGAGAGAAAGCATTGAATAGCATTGGGACCATTCCAGGCACACAGCGCATCGGCCTGATGGGAGGAACATTTGATCCCATTCATTATGGTCACCTGGTAGTTGCCGAAGAGGTACGCGCCAGGCTCGACCTGGCTGAGATGTTCTTTGTACCCGCTGGCCAACCGCCGCACAAGCAAGGTGACTTCATCACGCCTGCGCATCACCGCCTGGCGATGCTCGAGCTGGCAATAAGCTCGAACCCGCATTTCTCGATCTCGCTGGTTGACCTGGATCGACCTGGCCCATCATATACGGTTGACACACTGCGCCTGCTGCGCCAGTGGTGGGGTGAAGAGGTCGCGCTCTATTTTGTGATCGGCTGGGATAGTTTAGAAGAGTTGAGCAGCTGGTTCGAGCCGGAGAGGATCCTGGAGCAGGTAACCCACCTGGTCGCCGTGCATCGCCCCGGGTATGAGGAGGCGCCGCAGTATCGTTCACGCCTGGAGCAACGGCTCCCCATGCTCAGGCAACGCATGCTCAGCATGCCCGCGCCGCAACTGGAGATCTCCGCCACCGACCTGCGCCAGCGCGTGGCCGAGGGTCGACCCGTGAAATATCAGATACCGGAGGCCGTTGAGCGCTATATCGCTGAACATGGCCTGTACAGTCAAAGGACAGAAGGCAGAGTTACCAATGGCACCCATGCATCTTGAAATAGGAGACCGCCTGCGCCTGCGCAAGCCGCACCCATGTGGCAACTACGATTGGGTCGTCGTACGCCTGGGCGCAGATATCGGTTTAAGTTGTGAAAAATGTGGCCGGCGTGTGCTGCTCCCGCGTTCGGAGGTCGAGCGCCGCACGAAGCAGATGCTGCCACGCTTACATAACCCGGATGCCGACGTGTCATCGTCATGACTATGTATGGAGCAGCGAGGGGATTTCATCTAAAAGTCTGCTTTTAGAGAATCTCGTTCCGCTTGAGATAGCTCATATGTATCTCAAGCAGGATGAGCAAGTATTTTCGGTCGGACATGAGGAGATTACAGGATGGCTGCAAAGGCTCGCGATGGGCGATTTAACGCTCTTCTTCACAATAGAGACTTTCTGCTGATCTGGCTGGCCCAACTCATCTCCATGACCATCTTCTACGCCTCAAATTATGCCCTGCTCGTACTGATTGAAGAGGTTACGGGCTCGACCACGCTGGTCGGCCTCGGCATCATCTGCTTTAGCGTGCCCGCGGTGATTTTTGGCGCGCCCGCCGGCGTCTACGTTGATCGCATGGATAAACGTCTTGTGCTCTGGGGCAGCAACTGCTTGCGCGCGCTCGCGACCTTTGTCTTCGCCATCTCCCTGCTCATCGACCGTCACCAGCTTGTTCCCGTTTACCTACTGACCCTTTTGATCTCGTCGATCGGCCAGTTCTTTACCCCTGCTGAAGGCTCATCCATTCCCTTACTGGTGGGCGAAGAAGAATTGATGCCCGCGCTCTCATTGTTCAATATCACCTTCATGCTCTCGCAGGCCCTCGGTTTTATTATCCTCGCCCCCATCATCCTGAGCCTCATGCCGACCATCAGGGTCGCCGGCCTGGCCATCCAGCCCATCGAGAGCCTGTACATACTGATTGCGCTTCTGTACGGTGTCTGTGCCGTACTCACCTTCATGCTGCCAGCATCAAAGCTGGCGGAGCCTACACACAAGGTTCGCGGCTCCGCCAGCTCGCAGGGTGGTCTGGGAGTAGTAAAAGGCTTGTGGACCGAGATAGTCCAGGGCTGGGCTTTTATCCGGCGCAATAAACGGCTCTACTTAGCGGTTGTACAACTCTCATTTGCGGGCGTCTTGCTGCTGGTGATCGGCCAGCTGGCTACCCCGATCGTCACCAAGCTGCTGCTGCTTCCAGCCAACGCCATGGCCTTTATCTTCGCCCCGGCCGGTATCGGCCTGGTGATTGGTTCAATACTGATGCCACGCATCGCCCAGCGCCTGGGCAAATCACGCGCCGTACTTATCGGCTGTCTCGCCCTGACCTGCGTCACCGCGCTCTTGCCCCTCTCAACCTTGCTGGCGAAGACGCTCCAACCATCTAGTTGGAATACAAACCCTGTCCTACTCGTAGGCGTCGCGCTGCTCATGTTCATAGCGGGCTTTGCCCTCGATTTTATCAATATTCCCGCGCAAACCGCGATTCAGGAATTGACGCCCGATTGGATCAAAGGCCGCGTCCTGGCTCTGCAGCTTATGCTCTACAACGCCGCAGGTATTCCTGTCATCCTCTTCATCGGCGCCATCGCCGATAATTTCGGCCTCGATCGCGTCCTGTACCTGTTGTCTGGATGTATTCTTGCCTTTAGCGTGTGGGGCCAGTACTACCTGCATAAACATCCAAAGTCCGAAGCTGCCCGCCGGCAAAAGCTCGAGGAAATTCTGGCCGCGCAAGACAAACTGCCCACCCAGTCATAAGCAAGCTTGACCATGACGCCCATTGCAACTACAATAGATGAGAGGATGAGCCGCCTGTGGCAGCGCCAGATCGAGAAAGAAGAAACGAACAACGTAGTATGTGTGACGGAGAGCTTAGCATAAGGGACCTATGGATCAGCAGAGTATAGCAGCACAGATTGCCCCGTACGCGCCTTGGCTAGTTATCGCCGGGGTCTTTGTCCTGTTTATGCTGCTACGCTTCACGCGCAGGGAGCTGCGCAAGCGAGTTGATACAATCGGCTACAAATTACGCGGTGAACGCGGCCTGATGATCTGGTTCTGGATGAATGCTCCCGGCGTCATCCTCCACGAACTCAGTCACGCCTGCGTCGTCCTGCTGTTCACCCCCTTCGGCTTCCGCATTACGAGTATCGCGCTCTTCCGCATCAAGCCGATGGCCCAGCGAGGTCCTAACGGCCGCAGCATGAGGAGCAGCGGCAGGCAATCGCTCCAACTCGGGGAGGTACAATATGTGCGGCCGCAGGGCAAATTCATGAGCTATGTTGGTGATGGTTTAAGCGCCATCGCCCCTCTCTTTGGCGGCATCCTTGCTCTGGCCTTCCTCTACTGGGTAGCCACTGGCTATAGCCTCTGGGATATTCGCCTGCTGCACATTTTACGACCGGGCTGGCCGTGGTGGACACTTATTTTCGCTCCCTACCTTATTCTCACGGTTACATCCGAACTCTGGCCCAGTCGCCAGGACTGGCGCGGCGCCCGCTGGTTTGTCATCACCTTCCTCCTGCTTGGCACCCTGACCCTCATTGCCCTCTGCTACAGCAAATACCTTGTCTTTAACACCGTGACCCTGCAGGCGACCTCCTCAATTGCTACCCATATTAATTTAGTGCTGCTCCTTTTATTGGCGCTCGACATCGTGTTTTTCATAATAGCCGACACTCTGCTGCGGTTCATGTGAATGCTATGAGGAGAATAACATGCAGGCCTTTGATTTTTCGCAGTTACTCGCCGAGCAGTGAATATCTGGAATTTCTGCGCCGCCCCCTGTTTTATGACCCATTACCAGTCGAATGTGTCGACCAGAAATGTGCGACTGTAATGCAGGAGAATAGGACTGCCATGCGGACAAACGGCGGGCGCACTGACTGCGGCCAGCGCTTTAAGCAGCGCGCTCTGCTCATCAGTTCCAAGCTCACGCCCCCGGCGCAGCGCCGAACGGCAGGCAAGGCTGATGAGTAAATGATCTTCCCAGTCAGTACTATCCTCGGCTGCCGCCTCCACCAGTTCGTGCAGGTGGCCAGCCAGTTGTTGCTGGCCCTCGCCAGAAGGAACGGAGCGGACCAGGAAGCTGCGCCCGCCAAAACGTTCGCACTCCAGCCCCAGATCGCGCAGGATCGGCAGGCGTTGCTCGAACAATTCGGCCTGGTGGCCCTTTAATTCGACGATCACCGGCTCCAATAAAAGGTGGGAGTCTGCCCAGCCCTCTCCCTCGCCCGCGCGCAGTCCGAGATGTTGTGATCGCAGGTGCTCGTAGATGACACGTTCGTGAGCGCGATGCTGGTCAATGAGATATAAGCCGCCATCGGGCGCCTCGCCAAGGATTACCGCCCGCTGCAATTGCGCCAGAGGGCGCAGGTCCGCCAGTACTGCGGAGTCCGTCGGGGGGATAGTTTCGCTGCGATAGCCGGCGGAGCCTTCGGCAATGCGCAGACCCCGCCGGCGAGGTCCGGGCAGGCGCCGTTGATAGACCAGTTCGGGCCCAGGGAAATCTGGCGAAGCGGGCAAAGCCGGACTGCGCTCCAACACAGAGCGCACAGCCGCGCTCAAAGCGGCTGTGACCTCGGCCGCGTGGAGAAACTTTACCTCGGTTTTGGCGGGATGGACATTGACATCGAGTTCCTCAGCCGGCAGGCTCAGATACAGGACTAGCAGGGGGTGCCTGCCCCTGGGCAGAAGGCCGCGATAGCCTGCCTCCAGCGCATCCTGCAGCTGGCGCGATTGCACCCAGCGACCATTCACAAACAGCATCATATGCTGGCGACTGCTCTGCGCCAGAGCCCTGTTGCCGATATAGCCATGCAGGGTGTAGTGCTCGCTCTCAAAGGGTGCGATGGGATGCAGCATCTCTGCCAGCGGCAGGTGATAAAGCTCTGCCAGGGTGGTCGTTACATCGCCTGCGCCGCCCGTCTGCAAAACAACCTGTTCTTCGCTGCTCAGATGAAAGCGAACAGCGGGATAGCCAAGCGCGTAACGTCGCAGCAGTTGCAGGATGTGCCCGGCCTCTGTGCGCGCGCCGCGCATAAACTTGAGGCGCGCCGGCACATTGTAGAAGAGGTCGCGTACAGTGGCGGTTGTGCCATGCGGTCGCGCTCGCCGCCCACGCTGGGTGACTTCACCGCCGCGCACCGTCAGCATGGCAGCGGCGGCCTCCTCAGCCAGCCCCACCGTCTCGACCGGGCGGCTGACCAGCGATAATTCGGCGACGGCGGCGATACTCGCCAGGGCCTCTCCACGAAACCCCAGTGTTTGCAGATGATTCAGGTCGCCTAAAGCCTGGATCTTGCTCGTCGCATGCCTGGCGCAGGCCCGCTCTAATTCATAATCAGGGATACCATAGCCATCATCGATAACCCGCAGCAGGCGCAGGCCCCCGCCCCTGACCTCGACGCGTATCTCGTGCGCTCCCGCATCAAGAGCGTTTTCAAGCAGCTCCTTCACTACTGATACCGGCCGTTCGATGACCTCACCGGCCGCAATGCGCTCGGCGATGTCAGCGGATAAAACAAGAATGGGATTGCGGATATACACTGTGGACATTATATAGCAGGCTCCAGTAGTTTCTTTCAGGCTTCTTTGCGCCTTTGTTGTAGTATAAATAACAGGTTCAGCGCATCCAGGGGTGTTATCGCGAGCAGATCGATGGTATCCAGCCCGAAGCTAGCGCCAGGATCATGCGCCAGCGCCTGCGCGACAAGGCGAGCCTCTTCGCTCTGCCAGCTGTGATGACGAGCGGGCGCAACAACCTGGAGATCGCCAGCGTGGAAGCCATTGCCATTGCGAGGCGTGCGCGCTGCTGAAGGCGCCAGGCCGCTCTGGGCGTGCATGTCGCCTTTGCTGGCCTGATGCTCCAAATTACGCAGGACCTCCTCAGCGCGCCGCACAATTGTGGACGGCATGCCTGCCAGCTTCGCTACATGCACGCCAAAGCTGCGGCCAATACAGCCAGGCGTTACACGGTGCAGAAAGACGATCCCCTCCTGCTCGTCCTCGCTAATCGCCATGGTGAACACCCGCAGGTGGCGTAACTCCTGCTCCAGCTCCGCCAGCTCATGGTAGTGGGTCGCGAAAAGAGTGCGCGCCCCCGTCGTGTTATGCATGTGCTCGATAACAGCATGAGCAATAGCTACCCCATCATAGGTACTTGTACCGCGTCCAATTTCATCGAGAATGATCAAGCTGTGCCTGCTGGCATGATGAAGGATAGCCGCGGTCTCTTCCATCTCCACCATAAATGTGCTTTTCCCCGCGGCGATGTCATCTTCGGCTCCCACGCGCGTAAAGATCCGGTCAACCAGGCCGACGCGCGCGCTACGAGCCGGCACAAAACTGCCGATCTGGGCCAGCAGAGTAATCAGGGCCACCTGGCGCAAATAGGTTGACTTGCCCGCCATGTTTGGCCCGGTCAACAGCATGATGCGGGCGCCGCCCTCGGCCGCAAGCAGGGTATCATTGGGGATAAAGACGTCGCCGTCCAGCGTATATTCCACTACGGGATGACGGCCGTCCACGATCGCGAGATCAAGGCTCTGCTCCAAGCTCGGACGCGTATAGCCCTGGTGAGCGGCGACCTGGGCCAGGCTTAAAAGCACATCAAGCCTGGCAACAGCCGCCGCGGTCGCCGACAGTTGGGGATAGAAAACGCCCACCTGGCGCAGAATATCGGCGTAGATACTGCGCTCCATCTCCTCAATACGCTCGCTTGCGCTCAGGATGCGCGCTTCATGCTCTTTCAGTTCCGGCGTGATAAAACGCTCGGCGTGTACCAGTGTCTGTTTACGCAGATAGTCGTCGGGGATCAGCCCGATATGCTTATGGGAAACTTCGATATAGTAGCCAAAGACTTTGTTAAAACCGGTCTTGAGCGACTTGATCCCGGTGCGCACGCGTTCACGCGCCTCCAGAGAAACAATCCAGCGCCGTGAGTCGCTGATGGAGGCGATCAACTCATCCAGTTCAGGATGAAAGCCGGCCCGTATCAGCCGCTCATCGTCTTCCTGCTCCTTCTGCCGACCCGCACGTGCCAGGGACTGCGTGATTAAATCGCTCACCTGCGGGCAGGCATCCAGGTCATCGGCCAGCTGCAGCAAAAGCGGTGAAGCGCAGCCCTGCAGCAGCTCGCGCAGGCGGGGCACCATATTCAAATAATCGCGCAGGCCGACAACCTCATTCGGGACGGCGCTTCCCTGGCGTACACGCCCGGCAATGCGCTCCATATCGCCCAGACTCTGCAGGCACATGGCAAAGCGACTGCGCAGGGCCGGGCTCTCAAAAAGCTCTTCGACGCTCTTGAGGCGCATCTCGAGCTGGCTCAGGTCTAGCAGCGGCTGGGTCAAGGTACGCCGCATCTGCCGCGCGCCCATGGGTGTAATCGTGCGGTCAAGTACCGCCAGCAGGCTGCCGTAGACCGAGCCGCTGCGCGCCCCCTGCAAGATGTCCAGGTTGCGCTGCGTATGCGCGTCAAGCACCATATAGCTCGTAGTGTGATAGGAACGCAGTCTGGTCAATAGCGTGAGCAGGGCACCATTCATCTTCTCCAAGTAGGCAACTATAGCACCCGCCGCCGCAACGGCCAGGGGGGCGGATGCGCAGCCGTATGCGTCCAGCGATTGCACCCCAAAGAGCCTGCATAGCCTTGTACGCGCTGCTTCGTGCTCGAAAAAGTAAGCGGGGCAGGGCGTGATGGTGATATTTTTCGTGGGGAAGTGGTAGGCAGCGGATGGAGTACCCTCGACCAGCAGACATTCAACCGGCGTAAGTCTCTGTAACTCGGCTTCCAGGGCCGCGGGCAGCTCGTCCGGTGCGAACCACGTCACCATAAATTCGCCTGTGCTGACATCAACCGCCGCCAGAGCGGTCTGCGCGCGAGCAGCAGCAATCGCTATCAGGTAGTTGTTCTGGCTCGCGGGCAGCAGGTTCGGCTCGGAGAGAGTACCCGCGGTCAGGATGCGCGTTACCGCTCGCTCGACAACGCCTCGACCTACCTCTCCCACCTGGTCGCAGATAGCGACCTTGTAGCCACGATGAACGAGCTTGCCGACATAGTTCTCCAGAGCATGCAGGGGTATCCCTGCCAGCGGAACCTTATTGTCCGTGCCGTAGGAACGGGCCGTAAGCACAATTTGCAGCTCGCGCGCCGTTATGCGCGCATCCTCATCAAAGGTTTCGTAAAAATCCCCCACCTGGTACATGAGGATCGCGTCGGGATACTGGCTTTTCATCTGCAGGTACTGCCTGCGCGCGGGCGTCGACATAGCCATCACTCTCTATAAACAAAATTAGAATGCCTGTTTTAATTGAAACGCTTGTACTTATGACTTTATACTCTATTCTTTGCCGCTTGTCAAAAGCCGGTACTTGCATGAGCCAGCTATGGGGGAACGACTCGCAGTCATTCTATAACAAGATCAGGGCGATTTATAAGTCGCCCTGATCTTGCAACGTGTAAGGTGACATTTACTGGGCACAAGTGATGCAGCGCATTGACATGCACCCGGCCGATACACTATGCTAGCATATATAGAATTGCATCTATCTGCCATGAAAGTGAGGCGACTCAGCACTATGGGCGAACCACGCAACGCAATGGACATTCGGCCTGGCTACCGGGGTCGAGCCTTTACTTCCGACCTGAGCGGTCAAGAGTTCTGGCTTGTGGTTGATAAAGGCTTCCAACCCATGGGCCTGGTGATGGGCAACTGCATCTACTCGATGGGAGCCGTGCGCAACTGGCTTGTGGGTATCAAGGGCAATTTCCAGGGCGAACTGAGAGAATACTCGCAATTGATGTACCAGGCGCGCGAGTTAGCGCTCAGCCGCATGCAGTTCGAGGCTGATCAGCTTGGAGCCGATGGTGTGATTGGCGTCGATATCAAGGTTGAATACCTGCACAACAATGAGTGGATGGAGGTTACCGCGGTCGGAACGGCTGTGCGCTGGGTCGGCGGCGGACCCAACATGCCCCCCACCGGCCAGGGCAAGGTAACGATTCCAGCGGGCTAATACCCATAGCCTGAGGCGATCCATGCGCCATGCGGTAGTGCGCGCTATATGCCAGTTGACATGTTCCTGTAAATCCTCTAAAATTGGCGACGATCGATCTACGTTAAAGAAAACTGGTATTCAGATGGTGGAAAATGCAGACCAGCTCGGGCGCATGTTCGGTAAGTACCGTATCGTACACCAGATAGGAAGAGGTGACCTGGCCGACGTCTATCTGGCGGTAGACAGCGCGGCAGATACGCAGGTCGCCATCAAACTGCTCCACACGGAACTTAACGACGAAGAGGTAGAAAAGTTCTTATCCCAGACACGCACGATCTCTAACCTGAGTCATCCTCATATTGTCCGTATGCTGGACTTCGGGCTTGAGAACAACAATCCCTTCCTGGTAATGGACTATGCCCCTTACGGCTCGCTGCGCCAGTACCATCTGCGCGGCACGCGCCTGCCGCTCTCCACTGTTGTTTCTTATGTCAAGCAAATTGCCGCCGCGCTGCAACATGTGCACGATCAACATCTGATTCACAGGGATATCAAGCCACATAATATGCTGCTGGGCCCGGATCACGAGATTCTTCTCAGCGACTTTGGTATCGCCGTAGTGTCGCAGAGCATGGGGTATCGCAGGCAGAAGGTCCAGGAGTTTGAGGGTACGATTCTCTACGCGGCCCCCGAACAACTGCGCGGCAGGCCGCGTACTGCCAGTGATCAGTATGCTCTGGGCATCGTCGTCTACGAGTGGCTCACCGGCGATTGGCCTTTTCATGGCAGCGTGGAAGAAATTGCCAGCCAGCACACGCTGGTTCCACCTCCCCCACTGCATGAGAAGATGCCCATGCCCGCGCCCTCCGTTGAGTTTGTTGTGCTCAAGGCGCTGGCAAAAGAGCCGCAAGAACGCTTCGCAAGCGTACAGGAATTTGCCAAAGCCCTGGAACGCGCCAGCCGTTTAGATCAAGCAGATCCGGGGAGACTGCGGCATCCCACACCTATCCCCGTATCACCATTACCCGTTTCTGCCAGGGAAGCGGCGCTAGCGCCTGATAATGCTACCCAATCTGACAGCTCCCTGCTCACCTATTGCGGTCATACCGAAAAAATCCACCTGCTGATGTGGTCACCCGATGGCAGGCACATCGCATCGAGCGCCCACGATGAGACGATCCAGCTATGGGATGCAGCGACTGGCGAGCATGTGCTTACCCGGCGGGTAAATTCTTTACAGGCGCCGGCTCTCACCTGGTCACCCGATGGTAAATGGATCTCCACGACCAATGGCTTATCATCAGAGTCTATACAGATATGGGATGCATTTACAAATAAGCTTGCGCCTGGACACGCCAGCTATGCCAATCACGATGAAAGCGTGCTGGCACTGGCATGGTCTCCCGACGGCAAGTATATTGCCTCGTGTGGCGAGAATAAAACCGTGCGCGTCTGGGATGTAGTCAGCGGCCGCACCATCCACACGCATCGCGGCCACTCCCAGAATGTGACCAGCCTGGCATGGTCAGCGGATAGTCGCCGCATCGCTTCCTGTAGCGAGGATATGACCGTGCAGGTCTGGGATGCAGCCAGCGGGAGCAGCATCTTCGTCTATTATGCCCACAGTAACAAGGTAAACGCCGTGACATGGTCGCCCGCCGGTACGCACATCGCCTCTGCCAGCGAGGATATGACCGTGCAGGTCTGGGACGCCTCTTCGGGGCGGAAAGTGCTGACATATTCCGGCCATAGCGGCGGCGTAACGGCCGTCAGCTGGTCACCCGATGGTTTGCGCATCGCCTCCAGCAGCCTTGATGAGACGGTGCAGGTCTGGCACGTATTGACGGGCAGCACCCTGTTCACCTACACAGGTCATGTCGATTGGGTAAGCACCATGGCATGGTCGCCGCGCGGATCGCACATCGCTTCGGGTTCATGGGACAAAACCGTGCAGGTCTGGGAGCCTCGCTGAACAACAGAGGCAGCCAGGTGTATGGGTTTCTCACCTCGGCACACTGCATCTTTTCTTCACATGTCACGGATAACACGTGTATTTAGATGCAGTTCGTGCCCCCCTGTGCACTCCTCAGGCCGAGCTTACGCTTGACAAAAAAATAACTATCTGTTATATTTATAGATAACAAGAAGATACTTGCACGGGTTATTGGACAATAACCATCATTGTGCGTATATACTATTAAAGATGGACAATGATTGACGTGCTTTTTCGCTCCTTAGGAGGAAATATACATGTGGTGGTATCGCTCAAGAAGAGGTTATTACGGACGCAGGCGTAAATTCCTGTTCTTTCCTTTGATATTCTTCTTTATTGCCATGTCCTCTTACCATTTCTGGCCGTTGCTGCTGGCGGGCCTGATAGTGTTTACGATGATCTTCCTGATCGTCAAGGCGATCGCGGCGACAAACGTCAGCGCGGGGGGCATGAATATACCGCCCATGGGGCAGATGCCTTACCAGCAGCCCCAGCAGCCGTATCAATACTACCAGCCACCCGAGCCGACCTACCAGTCCTACGAGCAGGGCTATCCAGCGGCGCAGGCGCCTTATGACTCCGAGCAGGAGTACCGCTACCAACCCAAGCCAGAGTACGATGAACAGCCACAGGCTCAATATCCTCAGGAGCTGCCACCAATGGAACAGCAATAGTGAGTGCCAATCTTGATACATATTGACAGGAAGCGGCCCGCTAGATGCGCCAGCGAGCCGCTTCCTGTTATAGAGCCGCCCGCGATACAATAAGGATACGCCTCCTCTCTAATTTGATGATATAATGACTGAAAACGGTCTACGTCTAGAAGGAGCAAAGCCATGCGTTTACAGGGAAAAACCGTTGGCGTTTTCGTCGCGCAAGAGGTAGAAGACCTGGAATTCTGGGTCCCCGTCATGCGTTTACGCGAGGAGGGAGCCAGGGTTATCGTTATTGGTCTATCCACAACCACCGTGCATGGAAAGCATGGCCTTGAGATGACACCGGATGTCAGCATCGAGGAGGCTCCAGAAGCCGCAGCCCTTGATGGTATCGTTATCCCCGGCGGCTGGGCGCCTGATAAATTGCGCCGCAGCGCGCGCGTGCTCCGGCTGGTACGCGAGGTCCATGCTCAGGGGAAGATTGTGGCCACCATCTGCCACGGCGGCTGGGTTCCCATTTCCGCGGGCATTATGCGCGGGCTCAAGGCAACCGGCTCCAGCGGCATTAAAGACGATATCGTCAATGCGGGCGGCATCTGGATCGATGAAGCAGGTTTCCGCGAGGGCAATATGGTCTGGGGTCGTGTCGTCGAAGATATACCTGCTTTTTGCCGCGAGCTGGTCGCGGCCCTTGCGTCATAAACTCGCAAGGCTATATGCCTGTGGGGATAATAGAAGAGGGGATCTATTCATGAGTCAATTTCTCGATACCCTGGCTCAGCGGGTCATCATTTACGATGGAGCCATGGGTACCAATATACAGCGCTACCAGCTCAGCCCGACAGACTATGGTGGTCAGGCAAGCGAGGGGTGCAACGAGTACCTCGTCATTACCAGGCCGCGGATCATCGAAGAAATTCACGCCGGCTTTCTTGAGGCGGGCTGCGATGTTATCGAAACCGACTCATTTACCGCCAGCCGCCTGAAGCTGGATGAATATGGACTGGGAGCTCTCACTGCGGAAATTAACCTGAGCGCGGCTCGCCTTGCCCGCAGCGTAGCAGATAGCTACAGCACCTCGGAGCAGCCGCGTTTTGTGGCCGGCTCAATAGGCCCCACAGGCATGCTACCCTCTTCCAATGATCCCCTCTTAAGCAATATCACCTACCAGCAGCAGGTTGAAATCTTCCGCGAACAGGCCGCTGCGCTCCTGCAGGGGGGTGTAGACGTTTTACTGATCGAAACCAGCCAGGACATTCTGGAGGTGCGGGCTACGATCACTGGCATGCGCCGTGCCATGCAGCAGATCGGACGCAGCGTACCAATTCAGGCCCAGGTCTCGCTAGATACCAGCGGGCGCATGCTGCTCGGCACAGATATCGCTGCGGTGATGACGACGCTTCTGGCCCTGCGAGTCGACATCATCGGCCTGAACTGTTCGACGGGTCCCGACTATATGCGTGAACCTGTACGCTTCCTGACAGAAAACTGCCCTCTGCCCGTAGCAACGATACCCAATGCCGGGATTCCGCTCAATGTCAACGGGCTCGCCGTGTACCCTATGGAGCCTGAACCCATGGCGGCGGCCCTGCGCGATTTCATTACAGAGTTCGGCGTCAACATCGTTGGCGGCTGCTGTGGCAGCAGTCATGAGCACCTGCAGGCGATCGTCAAGGCCTGCCGCAACGCCCCACACAGGACACGCCCCGCCGCAGACGGGGGCCGCAACAACCTCAACTCTGGCGGGATCTCACCCGTGGCCAAGCTCGCGGCAGTCTCAAGCGGGATCAGGGCCACAACCTTGCAGCAAGATCCTCCCCCCTGCTGGTGGGCGAACGTGTTAACAGTCAGGGTAGCCGCAAAGCCAAAGCGGCCCTGCTCGGCGACGACTATGACACGCTACTGGCGCTCGGGCGTGAGCAGACCGAAGGTGGCGCGCACATCCTGGACGTCTGCGTCGCGCTAACCGAGCGCACAGACGAAAGCGAGCAGATGGCGCGAACCGTCAAGAAGCTCTCGATGGGCATCGAGGCCCCCCTCGTAATCGACTCGACCGAACCCGACGTCGTTAAAGCCGCCCTGGAGGTGTATCCCGGGCGCGCCATCATCAACTCGATCAATATGGAGACGGGCAGAACACGCATCGATAGTATCGTCCCCATGGCGCTCGAGCATGGTTCCGCGCTGGTTGCCCTGACCATCGATGAGATCGGCATGGGCAAGACAACGGAGCGTAAAGTCGAGATCGCCCATAAGATCTATGATATCTGTGTCAATGAGTACGGGCTTACTCCCAACTCGTTGATCTTCGATGTTCTGACCTTCCCGGTGACGACCGGGCAGGAGGAGTTACAAACAGCCGCCATCGAGACATTGAACGCGCTTGTGCGCACCAGAGCCGAGCTGCCGGGCGTGCTGACCATTCTAGGGGTGAGCAACGTCTCCTTCGGCTTGCAGCCGCACGCGCGCGCCGTCCTCAACAGCGTATTTCTCTATCATGCGGTCAAGGCCGGCCTCGATCTGGCCATAGTCAATCCACTGCATATCACGCCTTACGCTGAGATCGACGCGCAACAACGCCAGCTGGCGGAAGACCTGATCTACAACAGGCCGGATGCTCTGCCGCGCTACATCGCCTATTTCGAAGAGCATGCTCCCCTGCAGGATAATAACGCCAGCAAGGTCGACCCAACCGAGGGTATGTCCACGGCAGAACGCATTCACTGGCAGATCCTGCACCGCCGTAAAGAAGATATCGAACAGCTGATCACCACGCTCATCGCAGAATGGGCGCACGAATTACACGTCCCCAGCAGCGAGTCAGCCGTCAACGTACTCAATAGCGTCCTGTTGCCGGCCATGAAAGACGTGGGTGATCGCTTTGGCGCGGGAGAATTGATCCTGCCTTTTGTGCTGCAGTCGGCCGAGGTGATGAAGAGGGCGGTGGCTCACCTGGAAGGTTACCTGGAGAAAAAAGAGGGCTACACCAAAGGAAAAGTCGTCCTGGCAACCGTCTTTGGGGATGTACACGATATTGGCAAAAACCTGGTCAACACCATTTTAAGCAATAACGGCTATACGGTCTATGACCTCGGCAAGCAGGTGCCGCTCAACACCATCCTGGATAAGGCTATCGAGGTAAATGCTGATGCCATTGGCCTCTCCGCCCTCCTGGTAAGCACCTCCAAACAGATGCCCCTGTGCGTCAAAGAGCTCTACAAACGCGGCCTCGACTTTCCTGTGATCGTGGGGGGCGCCGCCATCAATCGCTCTTATGGCCGGCGGATCCTCTTCGTGGATGAGCAGACGCCCGGGGCAACGCCGCTTCCCTACGAACATGGGGTGTTTTATGCCCGCGATGCCTTTGAAGGCCTGGAGATAATCGACAGACTGACCAGCAATCCCGAGAAGCGAGCCTCGTTTATCTCGCAGATCAAGACAGAGGCGCTGACAGAGCGCTTGCAAAAGGCCGCGCGGCCCGCGCAGGAAAGCTCGCCCCAGCCCTCAGCGGTGACGCCGTCGGCGAGCGTGCGGCCGGCCATCTCAATTCCCCGGCCACCGTTCTGGGGGCCGCGCGTGCTCGAGCGCATCGGCATCGAGGACGTGGCCCCCTGTATGGATTTGAAAACGCTTTTCCGCCTGCACTGGGGCGGCAAAGCTCATGGAGCCGAATATACGCGCCTGGTCGAGATGGATTTCCGCCCGCGTCTGAAGCGCATGCTCCTTGAAGCGCGCCAGCAGCGCTACCTGCAGCCCAGTGTCGTCTATGGCTATTTCCCCTGCCAGTCAAGCGGCAATGAACTGCTAGTCTACGATCCCGGGGAGCTGCAAGCTGGCAAGGGGCTGCGCGAGATTACGCGCTTCCGTATGCCGCGCCAGAGCGAGCACGAGCGACTCTGCCTCGCGGACTACTTCGTCGCGACCACAAGCGGCAACATAGATGTGATGGCCCTGCAGGTGGTAACTATGGGACAGTTGGCCAGTGAAACTGTGCAGCGCCTGCAAGAGGCCGGCGACTACTCAGAGGCCTACTTTGTGCATGGGCTGGCCGTCGAAATGGCCGAAGGTTTAGCCGAATACACCAATCGCCTGGTGCGCCAGGAACTGGGACTTGATAACCAGCGCGGGCGGCGCTACAGCTGGGGCTATCCCGCTATCCCCGATCTCGAAGATCACAGTAAGGTCTTCCAGCTGCTGCCGGTTAGCGCAAGCATTGGAGTCGAGCTGACAGAGGCCTACCAGCTCGTCCCTGAGCAGTCAACGGTTGCCATTGTAGTCCACCACCAGCAGGCATCCTACTTCGCCGTACACGAGCAGACCGGGGTCCCGGCGTAAAATCCTGCTTAGCAGAGAAGAATGAGTTACTGGTCAAGCTCAAATTGGTGTGTTATACTGGAGGTAAGCGTTACTTATAAGCCTGAGCATGGCTGGAGAAGATTGATCGTGAAGCAATTTAGCAGTATCAAAATGCACAACTGCACCTGTCCTCGCGTTCGTAGAGGATAAATCGGGTAGCTCAGCTCTCTACGAACGTTCTCCCTGGCTGGCTGGATAAGAGACTAACTCTCCTGCCAGGCCTTACTCTCTCTGCCTCCCTGCACGACTTCCGCCTGGGCTACATTTCTCAGGTCAACGCATGGATTTGCCCGGCCAGAATATTATATTAAAAATCCAAAGAAATAAATACTAGAGGAGCAACGCTCATGACCACCAATGCGACAAAACCCGTCTACCTTTATAACACGTTGAGCAGGAGCAAAGAGCTCTTCACACCGCTCAATCCACCACGCGTGGGCATTTATAACTGCGGCCCCACCGTCTATCGCGATATCCACATTGGCAATTTTCGCACCTTTATGATGACCGATTGGTTGCGCCGCATGCTGGAATACAATGGTTATGATGTCTACCTTGTGCGCAATATCACCGATGTCGGGCACCTGCAGAACGATAGCGAGGAGAGCGGCGAAGATAAACTGGAGAACGAGGCACGCACGACGGGACGGACGGCCTACGAGATCGCCAGGTATTACACCGAGATGTATGAGCATGATGCGCGCGAGCTCAATATCCTGCCTCCGCAGCTCAGCCCCAGGGCGACCGAGCACATTCCAGAGATGCTGGCCATGACCGAGCAGCTGCTTGAGAGGGGGCTGGCCTATGTAGCTAATGGCAATGTCTACTACGATGTGAGCCGCTTCCCCGGCTATGGCCGGCTCTCGGGCAATACGGTTGAGCAGCTGCGCGAGGGGGGGCACGGTCGCCAGCAGATGGAGTTCGCCGAGGACAAGGACGCGCCCGAGGATTTTGCCCTGTGGAAAGCGGGCGATGCAAGGCGTCAGATGAACTGGCCCAGCCCTTGGGGTATTGGTTTTCCCGGCTGGCACATCGAGTGCTCCGCGATGGCGACCAAGTACCTGGGCGAACAGTTCGACATTCATACCGGCGGCATCGACCTGCGCTTCCCCCATCATGAGGATGAGATCGCGCAGAGCCAGGGGGTGAGCGGGAAGGAGCCAGTGCAGATCTGGATGCATGGTGAATTCCTGGACTTTGGCCATGGCAAGATGTCACGCTCGAAAGGCAACGTTATCCTGGTAAGTACGCTCAAAGAACAGGGCATCGATCCGCTGGCTTATCGCTACCTGCTGCTGACGGGGCACTATCGCTCAAAGATGAACTTCACCGACATATCGATCGCGGCGGCACAGAATGGCCTGAATAACCTGCGCGACGACCTGGCTGAGCTGTTGGCGCGGGCGCCGGCAGCCAAAACGGCTGCCGGCCCATGGTCAGAAGAGGCGCTGCGCGTGCGAGACGCCTTCCAGAACGCCATCAACGATGACCTGGATCTGCCCACGGCCCTGAGCATTACGCGCGAGGTGCCGCGCATCTCCGAACTGGCCGTGGCCGAACGTGTGCGGCTGCTGCTGGATTTTGACAGGGTGCTGGGGCTGCGCCTTGATCAGGTTGAAGCCCGAGGCGCGCGCGCTATCAGTGAAGAGGTCCTCTCCCTGCTGAGGCGGCGCGACGAAGCGCGGGCCGCCCGCAACTGGAAGTTGTCTGACCAGATGCGCGACGAACTCAAAGCCAGGGGCTATGAGGTACAAGATACGCCACAGGGAACCAGGCTTGTATAGAGCAGCAAGCACTTGAGTGAGGCGCTCGCGTGCTTGCTTTTTTCGCGTGCCTGTCCATGGTATAGTAACGGCAGTTCAAGATTTTTCTTGCAACAGGTAAGGGGCATCTACCTCCTGCCTTATGCTACTATGTACTCGAAAAGTAACGGAGGCGTACATGCCCACTTTACAAAAGCGACGCAGCAACATCCCGCTTATTCCTCCGCGCAGGCAGCGCCTGAGCGCGGTACAGGTAATCGAGCGCGTCATCGCCCTGATCGCAGCTTTGCAGGCCCTCATCGTAACGGTGCTTGTGGTCATATCTACCCTGCGCAAGCGCTACAGGCATGAGGAGGGCTTTCCGCATATAGACCTGGAGGAAGCACGGGTGGGTGAAAACATGCTCAAGGTCTACTGTTATGGGCGCGAGCTCTACGATGCGATGCAGGAAGCCATCGCGGGCGCAAAAGAAAGCATCTACCTGGAATCTTACATCTGGAAAGACGACGCTGCGGGCCAGGAGTTTAAGCAACTTCTGGCCCGCAAGGCGGCGGAGGGCGTTGCCGTTTACGCGATTTACGATGTGATCGGCAATCTTGTCGTGCCTGCCTCCTTCTATAAATCCTTCTCTCCAGATATCCATCTGCTGGGATACCAGTTTATCCAGCGGCCATGGCAGGCCCTGGACCCACGCCGCTATGCCCTGGATCATCGCAAAATACTGGTTGTAGACGGCTCGATAGGCTTCATCGGTGGCTATAATATCGGTAACCTCTACGAGCGGGAGTGGCGCGATACACACCTGCGCATCAGAGGGCCGGCTGCAGCTAACCTGGCTCACTCCTTCATAGAATTCTGGAATCGTTTCTGCCCACCCCAGCAGTACATCCAGCGTCGCCACGCGCGCCTGTTTAACCCTTTCATCACCCTGCACGGCAACGATGCGCTGCACCTGACATTTCCTATCCGCGACATGTATATTGAAGCTATCGATAGAGCCGACCAATCCATCTTGCTGACAAATGCATACTTTATCCCCGATCATGTGCTTCTCAACCGCTTAAAGCTCGCCGCCCGGCGCGGGGTAGATGTACGTATATTGCTCCCGTGGCCCTCCAACCATGTCGTGGCGGACTGGATCTCACATAGCTACCTGATTGAATGCCTGGAGGCGGGCATTCGCATCTTTGGCTACCGGCACACCATGATTTATGCCAAAACATGCTCCATTGATCGTCAATGGTCGACTATCGGTACCGCTAATATCGACCGCCTGAGCTCGCTTGGTAACTACGAGCTCAATGTTGAGATTTACAGCAGCGAGCTGGCCAGGCAGATGGAGGCATTATTCGCGTGTGATACCGCGGACGCCTTCGAGGTGACGCTCGCGTATTGGACAAAGCGCCCCTGGTATATGAAGGCGAGCGAACGCGTGCTGACGCCCCTGCGTTTCATCATGTAGCATTTCCCGTGACACACCCGGGCTTGAGCCCGCCGCAAGCCGCGGGGTTTCCAACCCCGCGGTGAGGCGTTTCTGGCTTGAGCCTTTGCTTGTTGACTCTCGAGTCGCGCTCTGCTATCCTTGAGGTATGCGAACGTATGAGTACAGAATGCGACCCACCAAGGCACAAGCACACGCCTTGCTGAATACCTTGCGTGCTTCACGCATGATGTATAATGCCTGCCTTGAGGAGTTGATCGCTCACTACAAACAGACCGGCAAGTCCCTGCATCTCTACGAGCAAGACAAACGCCACGGCAAAGAGGCTCATCCCGATTTGCCTGCCGTTGTGGTCGATACGACCCTCAAACGGCTTCATCGCTCCTTCACCAACTTCTTTCGTGGCCTCAAAGAAAGCCAGAAGGTTGGCTTTCCGCGCTTTAAAGGTGCCAACGCCTGGCACACGATCCAGTTCCGTGATGCCGCCAACTGTCTGGACAATGGACGCTTCAAGGCTCCAGGACAATGCGGCGGACGGATCCGCGTCATCGTCCATCGGCCCTTGGAGGGCACGTTCAAGTTTGCGCGCATCGTGCTGCGGCCTTCTGGCTGGTATCTGCAATGTGTGTGTGACACGACACCTCAACCTTTGCCCGCGAAAGAGAATGCCGTGGGCCTGGATATGGGCATCCGCTATCTGGTGGCTGATAGTCATGGCCATGTCATCGACAACCCCAAACATGCCAGGAAGACAGCCATACGCTTGGCGAAAGCGCAGAAGAGGCTGGCAAGGTGCAAGAAGGGGAGCACCCGCCGCAAGAAAGCAAAAAAGAAGGTTGCTCGTATCCATGAACACATCAGCAACCAGCGCAAGGATACGCTTCACAAGGCGTCGCGCCACTACGTCGAGCGCTATCAAAGCATCATCATTGAAGATCTGCACGTGGCCAACATGGTGCGCAACCACTCGTTGGCCTTTGCCATCGCCGATGCATCCTGGGGGATGTTCCGGCAATACCTTGAAGCCAAGGCTGAGAGTGCTGGGCGGCAAGTTGTTGCCGTGCGACCTCACTACACCTCGCAAAATTGCTCCGCGTGTGGTGAGTCTGTCGCAAAGTCCCTCAGCGTCCGGACGCATGTGTGCCCCTTCTGTGGCTACATAGCCGACCGCGACGAGAATGCTGCCAGAAACATCCTGCAATACGGCTTGCAGGTGCTGGCCCGGACGGGGCCTTCGTCGAGAGAGCGGGAGGGGCTAGCGCAAGCTAGTGAGTCACCGCTCCCGTTGAAGCGAGAAGCCGCTGGACTTTAGTCCACGCGGAGTGTCACTATTGTAAATCCAGCGGGCAGGGTAGCACTCTCGGCGCATGGAGAACTACCTTACAGGAGTGCCAGTATGAGCGATCAGCAGTCCGCCGAAGGGGAGGGGCGGGACACACAGCAGGATAACACTGCGGCTCAACCGCAGGAGCAACGAGCGGATGAACTACTAAAGGACGGTGTCGAAGCTCACGCACAAATACGGCCGCGGTCGACCAGGCGCTGGCCCTGGATCCTTGCCGCCATACTGGTTCTACTCCCGGCGGCTTCAGGCATGGATACATTCTTTGGAACTTTCCGGCATAAAGCGCTGGAGAGCCATACTTTCCAGGTGAGCGGGCGCGCGGCGCTGGTCGTCCATATTACCTCCGGCTCAATCACCGTCCATAATGGTGAAAATAATAGCCGGGTAACGATCCAGGTGATAAAGCAGGCCCCGCTCTTTTCGGCTCTCCCCGCGGTCAGTTACATCCAGAACGGTGATATGATCACCGCCAGCGAGCAGGGCAACGCTGGCTCCATCTTTGGCGGCACCACCCTTGATTTTGAGATCACCCTTCCCAGAAGTGCCGAACTAAACCTTGAGACCGCTACAGGCCAGATTAGCGTCCAGGGCATCAGTGGTGAACAGTCATTATCGACGGGCGACGGTCCCATCATCGCCATGAGTGATACGCTGAGCGGCAGCTCGACCGTGCGCAGCACCACCGGCTCCATCATTTTCAATGGCGCGCTCGCGGCGCACAGTCTTGACAAGATAGCGAGCGACACGGGGGCCCTGGATGTCACGCTTCCCCGCCATGCCGCATATCATCTCGATGTAACGAGCAGTATCGGCACATTCAGCAGCAGCATCGGAGTATTTGTGCATACGTTCAACACAATAGGCAGCGAGGTCCACACCAATGTGGGCGCCTCACCAACGGCAACATTAATTTTGCGGACCAGCACCGGCCCGATCGATATGCACACCAGTTGATATGCCTGCGCGCTCGCGGCCAGGCACATATATTTCCGTGCGTTCAGATGAGCAGAAGCGTTTCTGAACGACTACTCACAGAGGGAAAAGCGGCCCCGGTTACAGCTGAAGATGCCCGCAACACCATTCGGGTCATCGAGTGCGCCCTGCAGAGCGCTCAGGAACAACGGGCCATCGTCTTTTAGGCAAAATAAGCCGCCCCTGCTCTCTCCATTTATCTCACTGCGCGTTCATACGGGATAAACTGCTTTCTTCCGCGCTGGCCTGCGCGCTACTCTGTAGCTTCTGGATGACAGCCTGTACGAATTTCTCACCGCACGAACGACAGAAGTAACCACCTTCATTATGCATGCTTCCACCAATCACCGTAAGCTGCTGCTCAGCAGCTTGCCCGCACCATTCGCAAACACTGCCATGAGGAGCGAAGTCCACAGAGACAGGTTGATCAAATTCATTGTGTGTCATGCTTAGCCTCCTGTCTTCAACTGAACATTGCCACCTATCTATATATACTATACAGCAGCAGCAACACGGACCTATCACAATTTGAGCAGAGAATATCCCTCCTGGCTCACATATTCTCTGCTCAAATTGTGATACTCGCTCCAATGTTATGCCAGTCCCGCTTTGCGGGCGATGGTCAGTTTGCGCCACTCGACCCTTAGCGCGGCGGCGTCGATCATCTGGTCGTCGATGATGATCGCCCCCAGGCCGCCCTGGGCGTCCGCCTTCTCATACTCCTCTACGATATGCCTGGCCCTGCTGATCTCCTCGGCGGTGGGTGTATAGGCCGCGTGAATAATATCGATCTGCGCCGGGTGAATGGCCCATTTGCCATCAAAGCCCATGCGCGCGCCCATCTGCGCGTCGCGACGACAGGCCTCGTTGTCGCGGATAGCCAGCGTTACCCCATCCACGACGGAGATGCCCGCGGCCCTGGCCGCGGTGATACACTTGGCTTTGGCGTAATTATAATAAAAGAACTGCTCGCCGCCCACCTCCTGAGCGCCAATATCTCCGGCGAAATCAACCAGGCCAAAGATCAGGCCCCCCAGGCGGGGTGTAGACTTGGCGATCTGTTCGGCGTGCAAAACGGCATCCGCCGACTCTATCAAGACCTCCAGCCTGATGTGTCCAGGTTCAAAACCCATATTCTCTTCGATCTGCTGCAGAAAGAGGTCAACAAAGAGAATGTCTGCTGCATCGTAGCACTTGGGAATGACAATAACATCGATATTCCTTCCCGCCGCCTCAACCACCTCGATCAGGTCGCGGTAGAAGAAACGGGTGCGAATATTATTTGGCCGGAAGGCGCGCATCTTGCCGCCAAAATCAAGGGTATTGAGCGCTTCAATCACTGTTTTGCGCGCCTCGACCTTCTGCGATACCGCGCAGGCATCCTCCAGGTCGAACATCACCTGGTCCGCATTGGAGGCAGCCGCCCTGGCCATCATCTTCATGCTGTGGCCAGGAACGGTCAGCTCAGAGCGGCGCACGACGAAGTCGCGCGCCAGCACCATCTGCGCCTTGGGAGGCTGAATATTCCCGCCCGTCATAGTTCGTGTAATCCTCTCTTGCGAGCCCGCGCCAGTTTCTCTTCCCAGGCCTGCTGGCGAACCTGGTCATGGGCCTGAGTGGGCACCATCACCCGCCTTTTAAATGTTAGCACGGTTTCAGCGCGCTGATTATATGCGCTAGTCTCTACCGTCACAATTCCCCGGTCAGGCTTGCTGGTGGCAAGTTTCTTATCCAAAACGGTCGTTTGCGCATAGATGGTATCGCCATGAAAGGTCGGGGCCAGGTGCCTGACATGCTCAAATTCCAGGTTGGCAATGGCCTTGCCACTCACATCCCCCATCGACATACCCAGCGCAATACTAAAAATGAGCGGGCCGACCACCAGGCGCTGCTTATGTTGCGTATCCTCGGCGTAATTGGCATCGATGTGCAGGGGATTGTGATTCATCGTAAGCATGCAGAACAGTGTGTCGTCGTACTCGGTAATCGTGCGCCCAGGCCAGTGTTTGTACACGTCACCGACCTCGAATTCTTCGAAACATCTGCCAAATTGCATTTTACTCTCCTCGCTGATACATTCAGAATTAAATTCCGTGGTGTAGCCATAGCAGCCATGGATACGCAGGGCATCCAGCGTCACCTCCTGACACATTTCGGAGGCGAAGAACTGGGGCCAGCTCATGGGCACTGGAGATGACCTCGCGATCGACAAAGTGCCGCACTTCGGCTATGATCATTTGCCGTTCAGAGTCGGAAGTAACATCCATACACACCTCGTGTTGTCTACTCTAGAGAGATCAGCGCTCTCTTCTGCGCACACGCCGGTCGGCATGCTGTAAGAGGAATGATTTGAACGCGCGAGCAGTGGCCGATAGATACTTATCTTTAAGGTGGACCAGGCGCCACTGACGCATAATAGGAAAGCCTTCGACATCGAGAATGACCAGGCGATCGGTTTCCAGTTCCATATCAAGCGCTACCCGCGAGATCAGGGCGATACCGAGGCCAGCGGCAACACCCTGCTTGATGGCGCTGTTGTTACCGACCTGCATGCATACCCGGAGCGGCACGCCGGCCTCCTGAAATACATTTTCCAATGCGGCACGCGTCCCCGAACCGACTTCACGCAGGAGAAAATATTCCCTGGCCAGCTCCGTAAAAGGTACATTGTCGCGCCCAGCCAGGCGATGCAGGGGTGCCGCAACAAGCACCAGTTCATTTTGCGCAAAGGGCTCGATGACGACGGGAATGTCATCGGGCACCCTCCCCACAACGGCCATGTCGATGTGGTTACTCGCCAGCGACTCAACCAGGGCGGCGCGATTGACGACATCGAGCGAGATCTCGACTTCGGGATAGATTTGATGAAACTTACCCAGCAGGCCAGGGATCACATACGTTCCTACCGTGGTGTCCGCCCCCACGCTCAAACGACCTGAATGAGGGCTGCGCAGCGACTCCATCGTCTCTAACGCTTCGTCGATCACGGAAAATATCTTCTGGCTGTAGAGAAACATTTCCTCGCCGGCATGCGTCAAATGGGTTTTACGCCCTATCTGGTCGAAGAGCTTGATGCCCAGCGCCTCTTCTAACTGGCGTATCTGGGCGGAAACAGCAGGCTGGCTGAAATGTAACTCCTCAGCAGCGCGAACATAGCTGCAGTGTTTCGCAACTACCTGAAAAGTCGCCAGCTGATGAAGATTAAGTGTACGCATCAAGGGCTCCTGGGAACAAACTTTCACCGCTCTCTCATTTAGTACCATTTGAGCTAAATATGTCAACTGCTTTGCTATTACCCTGGCTTCTGATATATGGCAGAGCTTGATTATAGCAGCCCCTGATTGGACCTGCTTGGAAACTACATGAATTGACCTTGCCATCGAATCGTCTCACGTTGTACCATTGTGACAGGTTGTAGAGTATCAGAAGCAAGGACCATCCGATGGCTCGGCTATTCAGGGGACGAGGTCAAAAGAAATTCCCGGCCAGCGCACCTGTGACGCAGGTACTGCCAGAAAGCACCTGGGCGAATGAAGCCATGCCCACGGGGGTTCCTCCTGAGGGCAGGGTAGTCATTACAATCGCGCGCCAGTTCGGCAGTGGAGGCGCCGACATCGGACGTATCGTAGCGCGCCGGAGCGGCCTGAACTACCTTGACCGTGAAATTATAGACGAAGTGGCCAGGCGTCTTGGCATAAATGCCGTTGAGGTTGAGCAACAGGAGGACCAGGCGACGGGCTCCGTCCGGAATATCATCCAGGCGATCCAGGCAAGCCAGCTATTTACAGTAAATTATAATACGTCCCTGGGACAGGATATGGCAGCCGGCCGCGTCAAAGAGCTGGCCTACCTGCACTTGACGCAAAAGGTCATCCTTGAAATAGCCACGGAGGGCAACGCCATCATTATTGGCCGCGGCTCACAGTTCCTGCTCCACAATGCCCCTCGCACGCTGCATATCTATATCTTCGCCCCTCTGCCCTATCGCATCGAGAGGGTGATGGAAAGCTTCAAGCTTGAGCGCCCGCAGGCGGTTGAGCTGATCGAGCAGCGCGATTACGAAAATGACGACTTTGCGCGCCGTTTCTACGGCATGAACCGGCATCAACCCGATCTCTATCACCTGCTTATCAATACCAGCCTCTTCTCGCCCGAGCTGGCCGCTGACCTGATACAGCAGGCTCTACCTCTGGCGAAAGAGATCGAATAACGAGAAAAACATATTTTGCTGCGTTTTGCATATAGAACGACCATACGCTGCGCGACTTCTTTGAGATATAATGAAAATCGATTACTTTTCGTCATTCAATTTGGGAGCAGCATTGATGAGCATTCAAACGATCAACCCGGCCACCGCAGAGGTTCTGGAAACATTTGAGACCTACAATCGGGAGCAGATCAACGAGGCCCTTGGACAGGCTCGCCAGGCCTTCTTGCAGTGGCGCACAACGTCGTTCGCTGAACGGGCAAAATATTTGCACAGTAGTGCCAGCCACCTGCGAGACCATAAGGCCGAACTGGCGCGCCTGGCCGTTCTTGAAATGGGCAAGCCGATAGTTGAGGCGGAGGCAGAGGTCGAGAAATGCGCATGGAACTGCGACTTCTACGCTGACAACGGGGAAAGATTCCTCTCAGATGAACACATCAAGACAAATGCGCAGGACAGCTATGTCTCGTTTCAGCCACTGGGCGTCGTACTCGCCCTCATGCCCTGGAACTTCCCCTACTGGCAGGTCTTTCGCTTCGCCGCGCCAGCTCTGATGGCGGGCAACACGGTCGTACTGAAACATGCCTCCAATGTCTCGGGCTGCGCGCTTGAAATCGAGCGCATCTTCCAGCAGAGCGGCCTACCGCAGGGAGTCCTCAGAACGGTCCTGGTACCCGGGGCAGAGACCGGTCAATTGATCGAGGACCGCCGTGTGGCCGCGGTAACGCTGACAGGCAGTGACGAGGCGGGCGTCTCCGTGGCCTCAACAAGTGGTCGTGTCCTGAAGAAGAATGTACTGGAGCTGGGCGGTTCGGACGCCTTTATTGTGCTGGCGGACGCCGACCTCGATGCCGCTGCGCAGATGGCGACGCGGGCGCGGTTTCAGAATACCGGCCAGAGCTGCATCGCCGCCAAGCGTTTCATCGTAGTGGACTCTGTGGCCGCTACCTTTGAGCAGAAGTTCGTAGAGGCAGCTTCCAGGCTGCGCGTGGGCGACCCGCTTGAACGTGAGACCCAGATTGGCCCCATGGCGCGTGGCGACCTGCGCGCGACGCTTGAGAAACAGGTGCAAAACTCCCTCAAGCTGGGAGCAAAAGTGCTGCTGGGCGGCAAGTCGCTGGAGGGCAAAGGGTACTACTATGCTCCGACGATCATCACGGCAGTTACACCCGCTATGCCCGTTTTCCGCGAAGAGACCTTCGGACCCGTTGCGGCGGTGATCCGAGCACGCGATACCGCGCACGCGATTGAGCTGGCCAATGATTCAGATTTTGGCTTGGGGGGCAATTTGTGGACGCGCGACATCGAACGAGGGCGAGCCATCGCGCGCCAGCTCGAGTCAGGCAGCATCTTCATCAACGGCATGACAACTTCGGACCCACGTCTTCCCTTTGGCGGCATCAAGCGCAGCGGTTATGGGCGCGAGCTCTCCTCATTCGGCATCCGTGAATTTGTGAATATTCAAACGGTCTGGATCGGCCCGGCTGGCGAGGCGTCCGCCAGTCAGGTTACCAGCGAATAGCTATTCAGGCAGTACAGCATGGGAAATTAGCTGGCAAGCCTCAATGCTACAATCTGTGGACGGATACGCATCCTACGAACGAACTGAAACGCAGGAGGAATCTATGTCGTCTCCGCAGGAGCAGCTACAAAAAGACTGGTGGGCGGAAGGTGATACTCCCGTACGCAACGACTCTCATGTCACCTATTTTATCGATGGCCGCATGGCTATGTATTCTATGTGCCTGCATTTTTTCAGGGCCCGCAGCTACATCTACCTCGCCAACTGGGGCTATACGCCGGACATAGGGCTTGTGCGCGGCACAGATCACCGCGCAGGGCCAGACGGCAGCCCCGAGCAGGCAAAACTCATAGAGGAGCTACGGGCCTCAGGCCTGCAGGAGGCGGACATACAATTCTGGCGCACGCATGACCTCACACTGCAGAACGTTCTGGGCTATGCCGCAAACAAAGGCATCGAGGTCAGGGCGCTGCTCTGGGACTGCCCGCCCGTCCTCTCACACTACGATCCCCATGAGGCCTATCAGCAGCTATCGCAGGTAGGCGTCACCTGCCTGCTGGATGACAGCGCGCTCGACGTGCGCAGCCATCCCATTGAGACCATAGAACATGCCACCGAGTCACTGCACCAGAAGATCAGCATTGTGGATGGGACCCATGCATTTGTGGGCGGCATCGATCTCCTGATAGAGAAAGAAAAAGAGTTTGACCGCTGGGATATGCAGGGGCACTTCTATGCCTCGCCGCTGCGACGGACGCGTGAAGGTACCAGCCCCCACCCCTGGCATGACGCGCATGCGCTCATCGAAGGGCCGAGCGCCGCTGACGTTGAACACAACTTTCGCCAGCGCTGGAACGAAGTTGCCGCGCGCCGCGCGCCGGATGCGCACCTCGAGGTGGGGGAGCACCCGCTCACGCCGTCCCTGGCGAACTCGTCGCTGGTGCAGGTTATACGTACGATCCCGGTCCACACCTATAGCTTCGCGGATGCAGGTATCCGCGGCATCGCGCAGGCGTATGGGAAGGCGCTCTCCAATGCCGAGCACTTCATCTACCTGGAGAACCAGTATTTCTGGCAGCGCGTCTACACGGGCCTCGATACCCCTTTTTTGAGTTTTGATAGCCCCGAGATGGAATTCAACATCCGCAAAATAGGTGAGGCGCTCCAGCGAGGGGCCACTGCGGGTATCGTCCTGCCCGATCACCCCAACGTGGGGCGCGCCTACAGCGACAGCGGTTTAGAGCGGCTGCATGAAATGGCGCCTGCAGCCGTCAAAGATGGGCGGCTGCAGGCCTTCTGCCTGGCCACCTCGATCACCCAGAGCGATGGCGAACATTACCGCCCCATCTATGTTCATGCCAAGGTCGCCATCATCGATGACGTCTGGTCAACCGTCGGCTCGGGCAACCTCAACAACCGGGGCATGGCCAACGACGTCGAGATGAACGTAGCCACGCTCGATCCGGCCCTGGCCTATGGCTTACGCCTGCTGTTATGGGCCGAACACCTGGCCATCTATAACGATCGCGAACTGTTCGAGCTGGAGCGCTACATAGGGCGCCAGCGCCAGCTGCCAGAAGAGAGCGCCCGTTCTGCGCAGATTTTTCAGAGCCTGCAGGAGAGGCTGGGCAATCCATTCACGGGCCTGCGCATGATGGCCGAGCGAGCGCAGGAAGAATCTCCAGCGCTATAAAGCCAAACAGCCCCTGGTGGGGCACCTCCTGCCGTATCTCACAGCGCCGGAGGCGCAACAACTGGGGTTGAATTTCCGTGAAGAGCACGGCTGGGTCGAAGAAGAAGAAAAGCAGCCCGGCTAGCTGCTTAGATCAGTTCCAGGTAGCGCCGGCGGTCCCAGTTGGTGACCGCTTTTTCATATTCTTTGACCTCCCAGCGCCGCGTTGCCACGAAATGATCGATGAAATCATTGCCCAGGTATTCCCTGGCAGTGTCGCTCTTTTCGAGCAGGTCTGTGGCAACCGTCAGGTTATGCGCCAGCGCCTTCACCCTCCCCTGCTCAATTGCGGCGGCAACGGAGGCCTGATCATAGGCATTTCCATCCAGGCGTGGGGGCAGCTCAAGCTTGCGCTCGATACCGTACAACCCGCTTGCAAGGGTTGCGGCGAAAACAAGATAGAAGTTGGCGTCGGAGCCGGGTACGCGATTCTCGATACGGATGGCGTTGCGCCCGACATTGATGACACGCACCGAGCAGGTTCGATTATCCATACCCCAGGTGGTATTCAATGGGGCCCAGGCGCCTTCAACATAGCGCTTGTAGGAATTGATCACCGGGGCATACAGGGCCATAAACTCGGGCAGCTTGTCCAGCACGCCGGCCAGGAACTGGCGCATGGTCTCGGACATGTGCCCCTCCTTACCCTCATCCCAGAAAACGTTCTTAGCGCCGTCTCTATCCCACAGGCTCACATGCGAGTGGCCACTGCTCCCATCTTCCTGGTCGTTCCACTTGGCCATAAAGCTTGCTGTATAGCCCAGCTGGTGACAGATCTCCTTGACGCCCGTTTTGAAGAGCATGGTTCGATCTCCGGCGGTCAGCGCATCGGAGTAGCGGATGTTCATCTCATACATACCAGGGCCGTGCTCGCGGTTGTAGCCTTCAATCTCGACTCCATGATCGCGCATCATGCGAGCAATCCGTCCCAGCAGGTGATCGTCGGCGCTCGCCTGGCTGATAGCATAGCAGTTCAGGCCGGGGTTGAGGGGCGTCAGGTTGGGGCCGAAGTCCTTTTCTCGCACAGTCACCTGGTTTTCACGGAAGAAGCGAAACTCAAGCTCGGAAGCGGCCATGGGTTCAAAGCCCAGAGAGAGCGCGCGCTCCACCACGTTGTTCAGGACAAAGCGAGGCGACACGCTGACTGGCTCGCCATGCTCCGTCCACAGGTCGCAAATACAGGAGGCGACGTTTTCTTCCCAGGGTACCATGGCAAATGTCGTCAGGTCGGGCTTCATTATGATGTCTGCGAAGCCGCGTTCCCAGTTACTCACTTTGAGGTTGGGCAAGACATTCTCCGCGATGTCCCAGCCATAGAGCACGTCACACTGGGCGAAACCATCCTCCAGTGAGTTCAGGAAATGCCTCGCTGCCACACGTTTGCCACGGTACACACCCTCGATGTCGGCAGCACCAATCTTCACAAATTCGATCTTGCCTTCATCAATTGATTTTCTGATTTCAGCAATGTCCATAGGAATGCCCGTCCTTTCAGTTGTGAAAATATACTGGACTCTACGTCAGCGCCCGTTGCGGCGCCGCGAACGAACCTGTCGCAGCGCCACTTTTACACATTGGCCGCGGGGCTATAACCCGTAAACCCGGGGCATACGGTGCTCAAGACAGGGAATCTGAGCCCTGGCAGCCGTGATCTGCGCGAGGTCGATATCCGCCGTGATAACCGTTGGTCTATCCTGGGCCTGCGCCAATACCAGCCCCCAGGGGTCGACGACCAGCGAGCGCCCAAAACACTGCCTATCAGGCGGGTACTTCCCTACCTGCGCCGGAGCAATGATGTAGCACAGGTTCTCAATCGCCCGCGCCCTCAGCAGTACCTCCCAATGATCTCGACCAGTATGGAGCGTGAAACCCGCTGGTACGAGGATTACCTGTGCGCCCCGCAGAGCCAGCGCGCGGTAGAGCTCGGGGAAACGCAGGTCATAACAGATCGTCAGGCCAAACGTAATGCCGTCAATCTCGGCCGTTACAACTTCATCGCCCGGCATAATACGATCAGACTCATAATGCCTTTCGCCATTGGCAAGATCGACATCAAAGAGATGAATCTTGCGGTAGCGAGCAACGATCTTGCCATCGCGATCGATAAGCACACTCGTATTAAAGAACTTACCAGGCGTGGTCGGAGAAAGTTCAACGATACTGCCGCCGTGCACGATCATCTTGTGCTTGCGCGCTTTCTCCTGCAAACGTTCGATCGCGGGGCCTGGGATGGTCTGCGCCGCCCCTTCAAAGCCGGCATAGGGACCAAGATACGTGCAATATTCGGGCAGCCCCACAAACTGAGCCCCCAAATCGGCCGCGACATCTAAGAAATGCTCCACAGTGGCCAGGTTTTCAGCAGGATGATCTCGCGAATTGAGTTGAATGACCGCCGCTCTCAAATGCATGGTGGAAGCTCCTTGCTCTATGCAACGCAGAGGTTTTGCAAGCAATTTAGCATGCCCTTGCCCTATAGTCAAGGGCAGGGCACGAACGGTCTTGTGTAGTATGAAGGTCCTGCCGGCGACTCCGGCCGCGGGACGGTCTATGTGCGCTACTCTCGCAGCGTCTCGACAAGCATCTTTCCCCTATGCTACACTGGCAGCAGGGAAAAGAGAGCAAGCTCAATGCAGCGGCGGAAAAGGCTAGAACATTTGTTTGACATGTGTGGGATAATGTATCCTGCAAGAGCACGACCTTGTGCAGAGAAGAAGACGGAGGAATGATGCACAATCCGCCGCCAGGCGCAGATAAAGAGATGAACAATCCGGTTCAGCGACACAAACGCCAGGCAGCCCGCGCACGCAGCCAGGAGTCCCACTTTTATCCCCCGGCCGGCCGTGCGCCGGCGGACAGGGGGAGCTGGCAAGATGAGCATCCCGAAATCCCCACGATTCGCCGCGCCTCACTCTATCGCGACCACGCGGGCCAGGCCGCCCGGCAGGCTGAAGAAGAGCGGGAGAGTGAAGCGCGCTCACGTTACGTCAACGCGCCCCTTGGCAAGCAGCAGCGCGCGGCCGGCAGCCGCGAATATCCCATCACGGTAGTCCAGCATAAACGCCGGCGCGTTTATACGCCGCCCCCACCCGCACGCCATACGCGCCCGCACGCCCGGCGTAGCCGCTCCTGGCAGGATCAATTGATGCGGCCGGGTCGCAAACGAACCGTCCTTGTCGCCAGCCTCTTACTGCTGATCCTGCTCATCGCTGGTATTCTCTTTAATGTCACGCGCTCGCAGACCAGTGGCAGCTATACCTTCACAGGCAGTGGCACCCCGCAGGCGGGCGCCCAGCAGGGAGGCGATCCACATGAACTGGTCATCACTCCCACAGACACAGATCATCCCGCTCCCCCCGTCTACGCGACCTCAGCCTACCTGCTGGACGCCGATACAGGGGCGACCCTCTACGCCCATAATCCCTTTGTGCACCTGCCAATGCTGAGCACGACCAAGCTGATGACTGCTGTGCTTGCCTTTGAGCACGGCAACCTGGATGAAAAGATTAGCATAACTCCTGCCATCAGTACTGATATCGCCCAGTTAAGCCCCGATAGCACCCTCATGGGTATCAAAAAAGGCGAGGTCTACACCCTGCGTGACCTGCTCTATGGCCTGCTGCTGCTTTCAGGCAATGACGCCGCCGTCGCCATTGCCGACGGGCTGGCGGGCAACTTGCCGAACTTCGTAACCGAGATGAACCAGCGAGCTCATCAGCTGGGCCTGCTCGATACTCATTACATGAACCCGCACGGATTACTGGCCACAGGCCACTATTCCAGCGCGCATGACCTGGCTATCCTGGGCCGCTATAGCATGAGCATAGCGATGCTGCAGCGCATAAGTGCCACAGAAACATACGTCATTTCTAAAACATCCACCCATCCCGAGCATGACCTGATCAACGGCAATCAATTTCTGTGGTGGTATCCAGGGGTCAACGGCGGCAAACCTGGCTATGATGGCGCATCAAACTTCGTGCAGGTCATCTCGTGCACACGCAATCATCACCATCTGATTGCAGTCGTCATGCATACGGTCAACTGGTGGACGGACATGCGCAACCTGCTGAACTGGGGCTTCGACAATTTCACCTGGATTTCGCCGCGCAGCGTGGATTCACAGTACAATCCCATCCCCTTTGACTACCTGTGGAACTACTTCGCCAGCGACAAGCAGGAGGACACGATCGCGTCAGGCGACAGTCGCTACTACATTTATACCGGCTACACCATCTCGGGGCCAATTCTGGCCTATTACGATCAAAAAGGCGGCCTCAAGCATTTTGGGTACCCCACCAGCCTGCCGCTGACCGCGGGGACGGCTATGCTCAGCCAGCATTTTACCCAAAGTACCATTCAATGCAATCTAACGACCAGAGCATGTACCGACCAATGAGGCCAACAGCATGGATAGGACCATGCGCAAATTGTCCAACCTCCACTTGCCCACTATATCCATGTTTGTTATACTGCTGATGAGCAGAAAAGGAATTATAAAGCGAGGTTGGCATGCAAACAGAAGATTCAGCAAAAACAACACAGGCTTCACCGAACACACCGCTTCCAGAAGCTTCAGCGCCAGACGCCGCCAGCGCAGCTGTGGCCCCTAAAGGGCTGGGAAGGGCGCGCCTTTCTCTGGCCATCACGGCGGGCAAACTGGCGGGCGCATCTGGCCGCCTGCTCCGTATCGGCGGAGGGACCAGCCTGCCTGGACTGATTGCGCGGCGCATCGATCCCAGGGTACTCAAAGAGGTTGTTGGCGCGAGTAAGGCCAGCAAAATCGTCATCACAGGCAGCAACGGCAAAACAACCACCGCCCGCATGACAGCAACCATCGCGGATCTCAGCGGCAAGCACGTCTCACATAACCGCAGCGGCTCCAATATGTTACAGGGGATCACATCAGTCGCTGTAAACTTCGCCAATGTCCTGGGAAACCTGGACAGCGACCTGCTGCTATTCGAGATCGATGAAGGCACCATTCCCCTGGCAGTGCCGGAAATCCAGCCCGATGTCGTGGTCATTACAAATATCTTCCGCGACCAGCTCGATCGCTATGGTGAACTCTACTCTGTCGCCCGCGCGCTGGATAAGATGCTGGACAACCTGCCCGCCATTTCAACCATCCTGCTCAATGGCAATGATCCCCAGGTCGCCAGCTTCGGGCAGAATACCAGGGCCAGGCGTCTCTTTTTTGGCCTGGAGAGCACCGAGATCGGCACGCCCGTTCCCGAGCAGTCGGCAGATATTATTCGCTGTATCCATTGCCAGGAGGATCTGCAATACGAGGTCGCGTACCTCTCGCACCTGGGGTTGTACCGCTGTCCTAACTGCGGCTATACCCTGCCCAAACTGGACTTCGCGGCGACCTCCGTCAAACTCGCAGCAGATGGAAAGGGCCCCTCACATGTGAAAATGCGCACTCCCCAGGGCGAGCTGGAGCTGGATATTCCCCTGCCGGGCGTACACAATGTCTATAACGCTGTGGCCGCTATTGCCGCGACAACTGCCGCCGGTCTTCCCATGGAGAAGACGCCAGCGGCTATCGCCTCTATGCGACCGGCCTTTGGACGCCTGGAGAAAATTGTGCTGCCGGAGCGTGACCAGACCATTTACCTGGCGTTTGTGAAAAACCCCACCTCGTTCAACCTGATGCTGCGCCTGATTGCCCAGCACTCCAGCGAAAAGCACGCCTTGATCGTCGCCAGCAATACCGTCGTAGACGGCGAAGATTTCGCCTGGTTGTGGGATGTAGACATTGAGGAGATTGCCCGGGATATTCGCGACGTGGTTTGCAGTGGCAGCAAAGCCGAGGAGCTGGCCATGCGCCTGAAGTACGCTGATATTCCCATCGACAAGATCAGCATTATCCACGAACGCGAGGCCGCGCTGGATGCCGCGCTCAAAAACGCAGGCCCGGGTGGTACCCTCTATATCATGGCCAGCTATACCCCCACCCACGAACTTCGGCGCATCATGCAGAAGCGCGGCTGGGTGAAACACTTCTGGCAGGAATAACTACAATACTTCTTGGAGAAACAGCCAATGCATGAAGCAGTTCAAGATACCGGCATGGTGCTGAAGATAGGGCACCTCTACCCAACGTTGATGAGCGTAGCCGCAGATAGGGGCAACCTCTTCTCCCTCGCAAAGCGCTGCCAGTGGCGTGGCATCGCTGTCGAGGTTGAGCAGATCTATGTAAAGCAGACCCCCGATTTCACAAAATACGACTTGATTCTCTTTCATGGGGGCGCAGATCGTGAAATGGAGCTGGCCTCGCGCGATATCCAGGCCAAAGCGCCATCCCTGCGCGAGGCCGCCGCAGCAAACACGGTGATCCTGAGCATCTGCGCAGGCTACCAGCTTCTGGGGCATCATTATAAACCCTTTCAGGGGCCGGATCTCAAAGGCGTGGGCCTGCTTGACCTGTATACCGAGGGCGGCGGCACACGCTATATGACCCACATGGCCCTGGAGTGCCAGTTTCCAGAGACGGGGCTCAAGGTTATGGTCGGCTATGAAAACCACAGCGGCCGCACATACCTTGGCCAAAACGCTCAAGCCCTGGGGAAGGTACTCGTGGGCTGGGGCAATAACGGCAAGGACAATCAAGAGGGAGCAATTTATAAGAATGTCTTCGGCACCTACCTGCACGGCCCGCTCTTACCGAAGAATCCCTGGTTCACCGATATCCTGATTAGGCGAGCGCTGGAACGCCGCTATGGCGAAGTGGAGCTGGCGCCCCTGGATGATGCGACCGAGAACACAGCCCACGACGTGGCCTTGAAGCTGGCGCAGCAGTTCAAAGGCACCGTATCCGCCATTGATGCCACACCGTGGAAACGCTAATTTCAACAAACATCGTTGGCATACGTACAATACATAGGGGCTTTTGCAATTCAGCCCGTTTTTAACATATGCTACGAAGGATTTTTTATGCCTATTAAACGCGTGTTAATCGTATGCTTCCTCCTGAGCACAATGATCTGCTCACTCGCCGCGTGCGATATACCATCGGTAACTCCTGGCAGTACCCCCACGGTCTCTTCAACCGGTGGCACTTCCGGCACGCAGGATCAGAGCCAGGCGCAACTTAATACATGGCTTGCGGGGGGACGCGGCGTTGCAGTGCGCTATGAGGATTGGAAAAGCCCCGCCAATAACGAAGACATCGTAACTATCGTGCGCTTTGATCCCCATTATGTCAAATTAAGTGTGGGGTATCAGCCAGACTCGCCCCGGCTGTTGAGCGCGTGGATGCAAAAGGAGCACGCCACGGCCATCATCAATGGTGGCTACTTCGATGATCAGAACCAGGCGACGGCGCTGGTTGTATCCAATGGCCAGAGCTTTAGCACATCCTATGCCGGCTTTGGTGGCATGCTCTCGGTCGATGCCCAGGGAATTATCAGCCTGCGGTCACTCCACGATCACCCTTATGATCCTGATAACGAGCAATTGACGCAGGCCACCCAATCATCACCCATGCTGATCGCAAACGGTAAGGCTACACAGTTCAACGCCGATGCGGCGAGTTCGCGCCGCAGTGTCGTGGCCATGGACAAAGCGGGACACCTCCTGCTCATCGTCAGTTCCGGCGAGGCCTTCTCGCTCGGGGAACTGGAGGACCTGCTTGCCGGCTCTGACCTCTCCATCGAGAGTGCTCTCAACCTGGATGGAGGAACATCAACCGGCCTCTACGTCAATTCTGGAAATCAGAATGTCCAGATCGACTCGCTCGCCAAGCTGCCTCTCGTGATCATGGTGAAAAGCGCAGGCGCTTGAGCTACGCCCGCGCCACAGGGTACAAGGGGATCTATCTACATGTCAGCAGCCATAGCGCGCTGGATCTCCGCCTGAATCACTTGCACAGCCTCGGCCAGAGGAACGATACGGCCATCCTTCTGCGAGCGCAGTTTCAGCTCAATGCCGCCATTCTTCAATGAGCGCTTACTCACTACAGCTCGCAGCGGCAGGCCGATCAGGTCGGCGTCGTTGAACTTTACACCTGCCGTCTCGGCGCGATCATCGAAGAGCACCTCGGCTCCCGCCGCCGTCAGGTCGGCGTAGAGTTGTTCGGCCGCGGCGCCTGTCTCCGCCTTGTCCAGGTCGAGGCCGACCAGCGTCACATGATACGGCGCTATGCTAAAGGGCCAGATGATGCCCTTCTCATCGCGGCTCTGCTCTACGATGGTCGCCAGTGTGCGGCCAATACCGATGCCATAACAGCCCATCAGCATAGGATGCGTGGCGCCTTCCGCATCCAGGAAGGTCGCCCCCATGGCCTCGCTATAGCGCGTGCCTAGCTTGAAAATGTGACCGACCTCGCTGCCGCGTACGGCATGCAGCGTCCCACCGTCGCGCACACAAACCGCTCCGTCAAAGGCCGACGCGATATCCTCCCATACATCAACGCGGAAGTCACGCACATTGACATTCCTGACGTGGTAATCTGGCCTGTTCGCGCCTGCCACAAAATTGTTGCCCAGCCGCAGGGATGGGTCCGCCACGATCAGCACCCGTTCGTCCCTCTGCAGGGGAGAAGCGAAGCCGGCGACAATGCCCGCACGCTCCAGCTCCTCAGGGCTCGCCAGGTGCAGATCCGCCGCGTTCATTCCATGGCGGTAGAGCGTATTCGCCAGTTTGATCTCGTTGACCTCGAGGTCACCTCGCACAAGCGCCATGATCGGCTTACCCTCTGCGACATAGCAGACGACCTTGATCGTCTGCGCCTCGGGGATATGTAAAAAGGCGGCCAGCTGGCTAATGGATGTAATGGCGGGGGTATACACCTCCTCAGGCGTTCCCTCCGGCCCCTTAGCCAGCTCGCTACGCACGAACTCAGCCTTCTCGCGATTGGCCGCATAGTCGCCACTGGCGCAGATCATGGCATCATCCTCACCGGCCTCGGTAATGGCGATAAATTCCTGCGATTCCTTGCCGCCAATCGCCCCGCTGTCGGCCTCAATGACGATGAAACGCATACCGCAGCGGGTGAAAATAGCGCGGTAGGCCTCGGCCATTTTGCGATAGCTGACGTCCAAACCCTGCGCGTCGGCATCAAAACTGTAGAGATCCTTCATGATAAACTCGCGCACGCGCAGCAGGCCGGCGCGGGGACGCGGCTCATCACGAAACTTTGTCTGGATCTGGTAGATCAACTGGGGAAGATCGCGGTAGCTATGCACAAAATCCGCCGCCAGCGTTGTCACTACCTCCTCATGCGTCGGACCAAGGACCATATCGCGCCCCTTGCGATCCTTCAGCTTGAACAGCACATCGCCCATCGCCTCGACACGGTTTGGCCCACCATTGGCCGGTGAGATCTCCCACAGGTCCCGCGGCTGCAGGACAGGCAGCGTTACTTCCTGCCCACCGGCGCGGTCCATCTCCTCACGCACGATCTGTGAAATCTTGCGAATGACTCGGTTCCCGAGCGGCAACATGCTGTAGACGCCCGAGGTCAGCTGGCGCATAAATCCGCCCCGTACTAATAGTTCCTGGTTGCCGCCCTCCGAGTCGCGCGGAACCTCGCGCAACGTGGATGTCAGTTGTTGTGAAACACGCATAGTCCCTCCTACACAGTCAGCGCCAGCACGTCGCTGGCGCAACCTCCATTACATTCGACCATTCTCTTCCCAGCCAGGGCTGTATATGCTTGAATGGTCTGCGGGTCCTGGTGAGCTGGCGCGTAGATCGCCAGCAGAATATCTGTTGTTGTCGTCGTCACCTTGGTGCGTTCAGAATCGGAAACGGTACTGCCCATGATACCATCATCGTCGGCGATAACGACCTTGTGCTCCGCCTGGAACACCTGTCTCCCGATGCCCTGATAGCTCTCGCCGGGCTCGCCGATGCGCACCCGCACACTTCCCCTAACATGGCGCAGGTCGTAGATGCACATCGGCAGCAAGAACTCCAGCGAGCAGAAATTATTGACATCCACGGCGCTATTGATCTGGGGCAGGCCCTGCCCTTTCAGCACACGCCGTAAGAGCGCCTCCGAGGAAGGGCGATAGCGGGTCGGATCATAACCAAATGATTTCTGTAGCCCGCGCACGGCCGCGATCTGCTCATACTCAGACAAGCCTGCCAGCGTAAATGCCCTCCCCTGGCGCAGCGCCAGTGCCGCGACCTGTCGCCACACCCGCTCATCGCGCTCGCGAACGCTTACGCCATTGATCGTCACCATGCCAAATGTGGTGCCTGCGATGCGGTTCTGCAGGCCTGCGTCCAGTTGTAAGTACATACTGCCTCTCGTGAAAAAACGGACATAAAAAAATCGCCCTGCTCAAAGGGCGAGAGTATTACCCGCGGTGCCACCTTTATTGATTTGCGCCTCGCGGCGCAATTCCACTCACGCGGTCATGCTATGTATGTCTAGACCGCCCCTCCTGGTAACGGGAAGGGCCTCCGGTCAGCTTCTCGCTGACGCTCTCAGGCGGGTTCAACGTGGTAAATATTCACCGGCTTGCACTCTCCCGGCTCGCTGCTCAACTACACGCGCGTTTACTGATCCTGATCTACGCTTTTATTGTGTGCTATCAGTTAGCGCAAGCATACATCATGCTATGCGGCTTGTCAAGCATAACAACAGCCACATACACCTTGACGCACAGGCAAATAAGCACTACGCTTGGCAGAGTACCCTAAAAATTAACCGAGAAACATACAGTAGCGGGAGGTACCTATGAACATCGAGCATTTAGTGCTGGGCGGAGAACGCGTTCCCGCCGCGGATCGCAAGACATTTTCCGTTATTGAGCCCGGGCTGGGCGAGCCTTTTGCCGAGGTGGCCGAGGCGGGCAGCGAAGATATCCGGCGCGCCGTACAGGTCGCATATACAGCCTTTGAGGAAGGAAAGTGGCCGCGTCTCAGCGCAACAGAGCGTGGTCGCGTCCTGCTCAAAGTCTCGACCTTGCTGCGCGAGCGCCTGGAAGACATTGCTATTATCGAGGCGCGTAACGCAGGAAAACCAATCGCGGATGCTCGCGCTGAGGTTGGCCTCGCCGCGGCGGTGTTTGAATACTGGGGAGGAGCAGCAAACAAGCTGTGCGGCGAGACGATTCCAGTCCAGGATGCGGGCCTCGCAATCAGCCTGCGTGAACCCGTTGGAGTTTGCGGGCTGATTACTCCCTGGAACTTCCCCCTCGTCATCGCTTCCTGGAAAATCGCGCCCTGCCTGGCCTGCGGGAACACCGCCGTGGTCAAGCCGGCTCAGCTCACCCCTCTCGACACTTCTTCTGGCCGATATTTTGCAGGAGGCAGGCCTGCCTGCTGGAGTGCTCTCAGTCCTGCCAGGGCCCGGCTCGGCCATCGGCAACGCGCTGGTCACCTCTCCCCTGGTGTCAAAGGTCTCGTTTACCGGCTCAAGCGAGGTCGGTTCTCAGATCATGCGTTTGTGCGCCGCCAATATCACCCGGGTCTCACTCGAGCTCGGCGGCAAAGCCGCGAACATCGTCTTCGCTGACGCGGACATAGGGCGCTGTATAGACGCCTCGGTCTACGCCGTCTTCGGCAACTGCGGTCAGGATTGCTGCGCACGCTCCCGCATTCTCGTACAGCGCCCGATCTACGCGGAGTTTGTAGAGCGCTTTGCCAGGCGCACGGCCGCGCTGCGCGTGGGTCAGCCACTTGACGAGCAGACGGAGGTGGGCCCCCTCATTTCCGCGACACAGCGTCAACGCTCGCTCGACTATATCGCCCTTGGTCAGCAGGAGGGAACGCAGCTGGCTCTGGGGGGGGCTATACCTGACGCATCCAGGGCAGGATATTTCCTCCAACCGACAATCCTCGCCGAAGTGGAGAATACGATGCGCGTTGCCCAGGAAGAGATCTTTGGACCTGTGGTATGCATCATTCCCTTCGGCAGCGAGGAGGAGGCGATCCGCTGCTCCAATGATGTTGCGTACGGCCTATCAGGCTCGGTCTGGACGCGCGACCTTGGACGCGCGCTGCGCGTCACGAAGGGGATGCGTGCCGGCGTACTCTCGGTCAATTCCAACCATAGCGTGCATACTGAGGCGCCCTTTGGGGGCTATAAAAAGAGCGGCTTCGGTCGCGAAATGGGTATGCACGCGGCCGAACTCTACACCGAGTTAAAGAGCATCTTCTTTTCACAGGACTGAACTTGCGCGAATTTTTGCCTGCGCGCAGGCTCCCGCGTGTGGTAGGACTGCGGAGCAAGAGACTTTCCTCCTCTACTGGCCTGCGAATATATACGTTAGAGCGGACGTGTACGTCTTACAAGCAAATACATCGCCATGAACATTTGCTCAGGGGTGATAGCTTGCTTGATTCATAACGTATGCTAATATCTTCTATAATTTCATATTATGAGCGATGCATGTTATAATGAATTGTATGGCTTTGAAGCTAGTAAAGGAGCATCAAACGCATGGCGAAAATCGCCTTCAGGGAAATCACCAAGAAGTTCCCCGGGGCCAGTCAACCGGCTGTGAATGCTGTTACCTTTGAAGTGCAGGAGGGCAGCACCTGCATGCTCGTTGGTACCTCCGGTTCCGGCAAAACCACCTTGCTGCGCATGGTCAATCGTCTGATCGAACCTACTTCAGGGGAGATCATCATCGACGGCAAAGACGTCTTGCAGGAGAATCCTATTGAGCTGCGCCGCCGCATCGGCTATGTCATTCAACAGGTAGGGCTCTTTCCCCACATGAATATCGCGGAAAATATCCGTGTAACCGCCGAGATTGCCGGGGGCTGGAGCAAGCAGAAGCTGGAGCAGAGGGTTGACGAGCTTTTAGACCTGGTCGGCCTGCCGCCCGCTGAATATCGTTCGCGCTTCCCCCGTCAGCTTTCTGGAGGACAACAGCAGCGTGTGGGCCTGGCCCGCGCCCTGGCCACCGATCCGGCCATCCTACTTATGGACGAGCCTTTCGGCGCGCTTGATGCCATCACGCGCGCGCGCATGCAGGATGAATTGCTGCGCATACAGCGTGATGTGCATAAGACCATTCTCTTTGTATCGCATGATATTGAAGAGGCCTTTAAACTGGGCGACCAGGTCGCGGTCCTCTCTGAAGGGAAACTTATGCAGCTCGGCACGCCGGTAGATCTGCTTGCGAACCCCGCCAACGACTTTGTGCGCAGATTGGTAGGGGGGGATAACATTCTCCGCGAGCTTGAATACCTGCCCGTGCAGGACGCACTTGATAAGCGGCCGGAGGCGGTATCCTCGGCGCATTGGGGAGACCTGCCGACATGTTCTTCTGACGCAACCCTTTTAGAAGCCATGTTGAAACTCCTCCAGTCAAATGCCCCGGCCCTCGCAGTTCAAGATAAAGAAACCTCCGCACATATCGGTTATATAACCCTCGCAAGTATCAACGCCGTCATCACAAAAAAGGATCATATGGACCAGGCGGCCAGTACCAGCATGTAACACGCCGGGGACCATACGCCCTGCCTGCAGTACAACCAGCTGCGCCCGGGAGCGCGCAGAAAGAAGAGGTTTGCATGTATTGCTTTGCTTTTAGTACTCATGCTGTGAATGATGCCCACTTGAGCGCGTATATACTAGGGCACGCAGGGCTTAGAACACATGCCCCGCCAAAGCGCATAAACGAAGGAGTTGCATGAACTATATATTCCAGCCCTATAACTATGACCTGAGTGACCCAACCAGTATCCCTTACCTGTTCCTGGGCCACCTCTACCTGGTCGGGGTCGCAATGCTTATCTCGATCATCGTCGCCATCCCACTGGGAATACTGGTGGCGCGCTATCGCCAGCTCTACTTGCCCATCATCACTATTTCCGGGCTGCTGTACACCATTCCCAGCATCGCAGCCTTCGCCCTCCTCATCGCCATTACCGGGCTATCGGCCGCAACCGCTATCATTCCACTGGTCCTCTATAACATGCTGGTGTTGATCCGCAACACCGCCGCGGCCATCAACGGCATCGATCCTTTGCTGATTGAAGTGGGCAGGGCGATGGGCATGAAGCCGCAGCAGGTACTTTTGCGCGTTACCCTGCCACTGGCATTGCCCGTCATTGTCGCGGGCATTCGCATCGCCACGGTGACGACGATAGGTATCGCGGCCCTGGCGGCGCTGGTCGGCCAGACGTGCCTGGGGACGCTGATTTTCCAGAACATCGCCAACGGTGATACCAATGCAGTTGTTGCCGGCGCGATATTGACGGCCGTCTTCGCCATTGTCGCTGATCTCCTGTTGCTGGCTCTGCAGGTAGCACTCAACCGGGGACGCAGCGCGGTGTCGGTCGCATAGAAGGGAGTGAGATGAGCGTTCTCAATTTTATCCTGGACCCCAAGAACAACTTCCTCGGGCAGACCGCAGAATATCTGAAGATCTGCGGCGTCTCTATCGCCGTGGCTATAATCATCGGCGTCATCCTGGGAGCGGCCGTTTCACGCAGTGCGCCACTGGCCTTTATCGCGGTAAACCTGAGTGGACTGCTGCGCGCCATCCCCATTATTGCGATCTTGATCATTTTTGTCCCCATCTTCGGTCTCGGCTTTACGCCCACTATTATAGCGTTGATCGTAATGGGCGTCCCACCCATCCTGCTCAATACCTATACGGGCATTCGCGGGGTCGATCCCGCCATGATCGATGCGGCCAGGGGGATGGGGATGACGACTTTGCAGATCGCCACGCGCATCCAGGCTCCCCTGGTCACCCCGCTCGTCGCCGCCGGCATCCGCACCTCGTCTGTGCAGATCGTTGCGACCGCGACCCTGGCGGCCTTCATCGGCGCGGGCGGATATGGCGACTATATTGTGGACGGGCTCAACGTCTTCAATTACCCGGAGCTCATCGCTGGCGCGCTTGCAGTAGCCATCCTGGCTATAATCGTAGAATTGTTACTGAGCTGGCTGCAGCAGGTAGTGACGCCCGCGGGCCTGAAAGTGCAGGCACAGACGGCGACAGCCAGAGCATGACCTACTCTGTGCAGTAGCGTCTACTGCACAACTCTTTATGTGCATGAAAGTTTAAGGAGGAAGAAATGTCTTTGCTTAGGCGCTCATTACGAGCGAGATACTTAGCGGTATTTGCCCTCATCCCTCTGCTGATCCTGGCGGCATGTGGTTCCTCAACCACAAGCAACTCGGGTAGCTCAAGCAGCGGCTCATCGTCCAGGGCACCGATAACCGTTGGCAGCAAGCTCGATACAGAGGGTCAGCTTCTGGGCGAGATGTATGTCTTATTGCTGCAGAAGGCCGGCTACACGGTGAATCCCAAACTAGCCCTGGGGCAGACGCCAGTCGTGTTCTCCGCGCTCAAGAATGGCGCGATCGATCTCTATCCCGAGTTCACCGCGACCGGGCTCAATACGCTGGGAGTCAAGTCGTCCTTCAATCCACAGAAGGACTATGAAACCGTCAAGAACGGCTTCGAGCAGCAGTATCATATCACCTGGCTCGATTACTCGCCCTTGAATGATGGCTATGCCCTGTGCACGTCCAAGGCCGAGGCCCAGAAACTCGGTGTCACCACCCTCTCGCAGCTGGCCCCCAAGGTCTCGCAGTTGACCCTGGCGACTCAGAGCGATGGTATTCCCTTCTTCGACGACTTAAAGGCGACGTATGGATTTGCCTCCAGCAGCTTCAAATCGCTGGCGAAGGTTGACTATGCGATCGGCTTCAGCGCAGTATCGAGTGGGTCGGCCCAGGTAACGGAGTGCTATACCACCGACGGCTCGGTCGCGAGCAAGGGCTTCATCTTCCTCACTGACGATAAGCATGGCTTCCCTGAGTTTCACCCCGCACCTATCGTTCGTGACTCCACCTTGCAGAGCGACCCCGGCATCAAGAATGCTCTCAATCCGCTTGCGCCAGACCTGACCACCGATGTGAGTATTAACTTGCAGCAGCAGGTGGCAGCGAAACATACCAGCGGCATGTCTATTAACGAGGCGGTCAAGCAGGTGGCGACCTCCTTCTTACAGAGCAAAGGGCTATATTAGCCGCGTATCCGCAAGGAGGCCCTCCCTCTCCTGGAGGGCCTCCTTTTGACTATTCCCTGGGGGCGCTCGCGAGCAATGCCTGCTCCATGCTATGGGCGTCATGCCCGCGCAGGTGCTCACGAATAGACAGCGCGGCGGCGGCTCCCTCGCCCGCGGCGCTGACGAGCTGTTTGGTGCTGCCGGCGCGAACGTCCCCCGCCGCAAAAATGCCTTCCGTGCTGGTCTGGAAATCAATGCCCGTCATAATAAAGCCCTGCCCATCAACTCTGGCGATATCTGTGAAGTGCTTGCTATTAGCCGCCAGGCCAATGAAGACAAAGACGCCGGCCGGGTGCAGTTCTTCCAGTTCACCTGTGCGGGTGTCCTTCACAACCACGCTGCCCAGGCGGTGGTTCTGCCCGCGAAACTCTACTACCTGCGTATTGAAGCGCACTTCGATCGCGGGCGAGCTCAAGGCTTTATCGGCGGCCAACTTGCTGGCGCTCAACTGCGCGCCCCGCACGAGGATGGTCACCCTGGGGCTAAAACACGTCAGAAAAGCCGCCTCTTCGACAGCGCTATTGCCGCCGCCGATCACGGCAACCTCGCGTCCCTTGTAGAAGGGGCCATCACAGGTGGCGCAGAAGTGGATGCCCGCGCCAATGAAATCCTCTTCTCCCGCTACGCCCAGGCGTTTATAGGTAGAACCGGTAGCGATCAAGACGGCATTGCTGCGATAGAAATTGCCACTCTCCGTCTCGACGAAGTGCGCATCACCATCGTTGCCAACACGCACAACGTTCTGCGCCGAAAGCATTTCCACGCCATAACGCCTGGCCTGGGAGATAATCCTTGCAGCGAACTCGCCGCCCGTTACACCTTCGGGAAAACCTGGATAATTATCCAGGCGCTCTGTAATGCCCGCCTGACCACCCAGAGCGCTGCGCTCTATGACCAGGACATCAAAGCCGTCGCGCGCGGCATAAATAGACGTCGTCAGCGCCGTAGGGCCTCCGCCAACAATGATGAGGTCATAAAACTCGCACCTGGCCTTCGTCTCCAGGCCAAGTTTCGCAGCCAGTTCCGCGTTCGATGGTTCAATGAGGATCGATCCATCATCAAAGACAATCGTGGGGATCAACATTCCACCTTTTTGCAGCTCCCTGACATAGTTCTGGCCTTGTAGATCCTCTTCGATATCGATAAATTCATACTGAACCCGTTGCTCGCCCAGAAAGCGTTTGCTGCGCTTACAATCACTACACCAGTTTGTGCCGTACAATTTTATATTGGGATGAGACATATTGCTCCCTGCACGCTGCTGATTGCGCATGCTGCTCATAACTCATGCTGCGACCGCGGCATACTGTCAAAAAAGGATCCTTTCCACAAACGCCACACGTATCATACCACGCTTACCTTACCATTACCCATGCATTCCTTTACAAAATTACATAATTATCACCGCTTCTTTACTGGATCTGCACCGCTTTTCTCTTCTAGGCGCAGCCCCTGGCATCTATACTTGCAAATATATGTATATATCTCTGTTTGATTACTGACCATTCTCTATTGCCCGTAACGCCACTTTATGGTAAGGTACGAGCAAGAACGACGAACTAAAGGATCAGCGTACCCATTGCTAGAAAGAGGTTCAAATATGCCAGGAAAAAGAAAGAAAAACGGCGTAGGCGACAAGGAAGAAAGAAGGAAGAGATATGTCGCAGCGTCAGGCGCTGACAGAAAGCGAAGCAGGCTTTGTGCTCGCTCAGCGCGTCGCCCGCCTGGCGACGGCTGACGCGGAGGGCAATCCGCATGTTATACCCGTCTGCTATGCCTTTGACGGCACCCGCTTTTACACACCTCTGGATGAGAAGCCCAAACGCGTCGCAGGCAGTAAGCTGCGCCGCGTCCGCAATATCCTGGCCCGCCCCGAGGTCGCACTGGTGATTGACCGTTACGACGAAGACTGGTCGCGCCTGGGTTACGTCCTCGTCCAGGGGCCGGCCTCCCTGCTTGCACCCACGGAAACGCAACATGCCCATGCCCTGCTGTTGTTGCGCGAGCGCTATAGTCAGTACCAGGCCATGGCTCTGGAGCAGTATCCCGTCATTGTCATCTCACCCGAGTACATAATCTCCTGGGGTCCGGCTATTGGCTAACGCTCCGCTCCTCTATCTCCTCCTTCGCTACCTCTCAGCTTAAAACTGCCGCTCTAACACTTACAGCAGGTATCGACCTGGTTCGCACGCAACGAAATCATGCATACATTTCTACCTTGCGAGGTCTCCATTTTGGCGAGTTTCTGCCCTACTGCCTGCCAGATGCGCCACCCGTGAGAGACATGTTGTTTTTCCCCTCGCTTCCCCGCTAGACGGGATAGATTGGATTGCGGCACTCGCAGAAACGCGCTTCCTTCGTCCAGTATACGCTGTAGCGCGCGATCAGCTCGGCGCGCAGCGCCGCAAAGGGTGTAATGGTCTCCACGCTCAATTCAGCGGCCAGGCATATCCTCGGCGTATTTGGCCTCCATATGAGAGGTCATTTGTCATGAGTTCTCGATACTGTACGTTGTTTGTGGCGGAGATTACAAGAGGTTGTAGGCACAAGCGGGCGCAAAGGTCAGCATTTTATGCTACACTTATACTATCTGCAATTCGATCAGAAATGTCCCGCTTAGCTTCACCATTACCAGGAAGCAGGAATAGAAATGCTCAATACGACCTCCCTCGCTGCTGTAAACGCCTCCCGCTTCTCTCAACACTTCGTTAAGCCGCTCTATACTTCGTACTGCTTCTCCAATCTTCCTCAAACGATTATCTACCTGTTAAGCGGTCAGGGCGGCAGCGCTTTGCCGCTCGACGTATTCGGAGACCTGCCCACAAGCTACGCCAGGGTTATCCTGTTTTTTGTTGACGCCTTCGGCTGGCGCTTCTTCGAGCGCTATGCTGAAAAATATGCCTTTCTCAGGACCGTTCAGAACAGCGGCGTCGTCTCAAAAATGACTTCACAGTTTCCCTCGACGACGGCCGCCCACGCGACCTGCATCCACACAGGCCTGGAGGTCGGGCAGAGCGGCGTCTATGAGTGGCAGTATTATGAGCCATTAGTAGACAATATCATCATGCCCCTGCTCTTTGCCTACGCCAGGCAGAGCGAGCGGGATAGTTTGAAACGGGCCGCGCTACCGGCGAGCGCTTTTTTTCCACGCCAGACACTCTATCAGACCCTCAAACAATACGGCGTTGTGCCATATATTTTCCAGAGCCAGACATATACTCCCTCGACATATTCAGAGGTAGTTTTCCGGGGTGCGCAGGTCGTGCCTTACAAATCGCTTGCGCATGCGCTGACCCTCCTGGCGGAAGTGGCGCTTGCTCACAAAGCGCCGCCCTACTATTACTATCTCTACTTTGACCGCATCGATGCCATATGCCACTCCTACGGGCCTCATGCCAGGCAGCTTGAGAAAGAAGTAGAGGCCTTCTTTACGGCGGTGGATCAGCTTTTTTACCAGAAAGTGCGCGGCAAGTTACGCGATACGCTGCTCATTATCAGCGCCGATCATGGGCAGGTGGAGGTTGATCCCCGCCAGACAACCTATCTCAACACTCACCTGACAGGCATCGAACGCTTCCTGCAGACCAATGCCCAGGGCCAGCTGCTGGTACCGGCCGGCTCCGCCCGGGATATGTTCCTGCATATCCAGGAAACATATATCGATGAAGCCTGCGCAACCCTGCAGAGGCAGCTGTCCGGCAAGGCCGAGGTCTACAGGACCGCGGACCTTGTGGCACAGCACTTTTTCGGCACGCAGGAGCCGTCACAGGAATTTTTAAGCCGCGTGGGCAATGTCGTCCTCCTGCCCTACCAGCATGCAACGACGTGGTGGTATGAAGAGGGAAAATTTGCTATGCACTTTCTGGGTCACCATGGGGGCCTGACGCCTGAAGAGATGGAGATTCCCTTGCTGCTTTTACCCCTGTAACATGAGTCAGCCCGCCCTCGCCTTTTGTGCGCCGCCCGCGGGCGGCGCACAAAAGGCGAGGGCGGGCTGATCACTCGTACCTGAGCACCTCCAATGGACGCACCCGTGTCGCGCCCCAGGCTACAAGAGCCGATACCACCATTGCCAGCAGCCCGATGCCGACGATCAGGCCGATCGCGATGTACCAGCTGACGCCAAAGGTCGAATTGAAGACCAGCGAACCCAGCAGGCCCGTGGCCAGCGTCACCAGCAGCATCGCCAGCAGCGCGCCTGTACCCCCGACGATGCCATTTTCGATCAGCACCTCGCCCAGGATCGTACTGCTGGTGTAGCCTACAGACTTGAGAATACCCAGCTCACGGCGCCGCTCCAGCATCGCCAGCGCCACCGCGTTAGCGATGATTATCACGCCGGCCAGCAGCGACAGCGAGGCAATAGTGGTAAGCACCAGCAGCAGATCGCTGATAATGCTGTTGATGTAATCGCCGATATTGGCGAAATTGTAGACTCCAGCATTCGGAGCGATGCTGCTGATGCTCTGCAAGGCCTTGCCCACCCTGGCCGAGTCTATCTTCATATAGAAAATGGTGATTCCCTGGCCCGCGGGCGTCAGGGCCGCCACCGCGTCCGGCGTCGTCAGGACAGGGCCGAAGTGCAGGGCGGCGTCCGACGAGCGGTAGAACCCGACAACCGTAATCGTCGTCGTCTTCTTGCCGTCCTGGCTTGCCAGTGTTATCACACTCCCCAGGTGGATATGCCCCTTGAGGGGCGCGAGGTTGGCCACATTCCAGCTAATCAGCGCATTGTGCGTGCCTGCGTCGCTGGCATTCAGGTTGCGCCCGCTGAAGGATGTGTTCTGTGTATCCGGCAGGCGGTTATGCGTTACATCGTATCCCTCAAGACCGCCCAGGAAGTAGAGCACACCGCCGCTCCCAAGATCATTCGGCCCTCCCTGGTCATGGCGCGGCAGTAGGCTGACAAACGGCGTGCCATCGATGGTCAGCGGTACGTCGGAGACGTACGTCCGGCTCTGCGTATGCGCGAGGGAGATGCCGGGAATCGTCCCCAGCTTGTTCTGCAGCGCCGTGGCGTCTTTGCCACGACCAATCGCGACCAGGTTAAAGGTGAGGTTGTTGGCGATGACGGCGTTGATCTTCTGACTTAAGTTCTGCCCCAGCACAAGGATCAGGCCAATAGTAAAGACGCCCACAAACAGGGCCAGCAGCGTGGTTGTGGTACGACCCCGCTGGCGGCCGATATTGCGCAGCGCCATCTTCGTATTCGACTTCCACGTACGCGGCAGCAGCACAACCACAAACCCGAAGATCGAGACCACGAAGAGCATAATACCAAAGGTTGGCAAGAAGTGGTAGAGCAGCACTGAGAGTGCGACCCCCCCCACAACCAGGGCGGTATAACCCGGGTTGAAGCGCTCGGGAACCGGCAGTATACTGATCACCAGCACCACCAGGCTAAAGAGGAGGCTGAGCAGGGTCAGGAAGATGAAGGCCCCATAGACCGCGCTGATGCCCCACCTCACATCGTTCAGAATGACGATGGCCAGCAGGCAGAACAACACCGACAGCAGCAGCAGCAGGCCGACGGTCAAGAAGAAGCTGCCGACGCGATTGCCTCCCGCCATTTCACGGATGACATTCAAGGGGCGAATATTTGCCGCCTGCACAATCGGCAGCAGGCCAAAGATCATGGCCGTCACCAGTCCAATCACGACACCGCCGCCAATAATCCTGTAATCGAGCAGGAAGGGGATCGTGATGGGGAAGAGCTGCTGCACGATATTGCGCACGACGTAGCTGACGCCTATCGCCGCCGCCGCGCCGACTACCCCTCCTACCAGGCCTAGCAGGCCGGCCTCCAGGCCAAAGAGCAGGTACAGATCGAAGCGGTGATAGCCCGTCGTCTTCAGCATGGCGATCTCTACGCGGCGGCGCGACAGCAGGACCTGCATGGTGTTGACGATACCCACGCCGCCGATCAGCAGGGCCAGCAGGCCCGCGACCTCCAGGAACTTCTTGATCAAATCAACCTGCTGCTGGTTATTTTTCAGCGCCTGGTCAGCAGTCTGCACATTGGCGATGCGAAATTTATCTCCAATTGCAGTGGCAGCCGCGTCAGTATGCGCCTTATCGGCCGTCGTCACATCCACGGTGTCATACAGCAGGGGCGTACTGGGATCTGCGGCCTGATAATCGCTGCGTGAGATGAGCATGAAATCGTTGGACTGCGCAAACACGCCGCTGTCGTTGACGACCCCGATAATCTTTACGGGCAGGCTGAAGCCGGTCCCGTTGCCGGTCCCGACATGCATCTTAAAGCTATCGCCGACCTTCTTGTTATACTGGTCCAGCAGGTTCTGGTCCACGACCACCTGGTCGTTCTTGAGCAGGCTGGAAAGCTCGCCACCGCCAGGGGTCTTGAAGGTTGGCGGCGTGACGACCGGGAAGCTCTGGGGATCTACGACCTGCAGGGTAAAGGACTGCGTGGCCGAACTGGCCAGGCCGATCGAACCATTGACATTGATTACCGCGGTGTAGTTCGTGATGGTGCCATTGCTCTTTAGATTATCAAAGAAGGCCAGGTCGCTCTGCTTAAATGGCGCGCTCTGGGATGTCACCGCAATATCTCCGCCATTGGCGTCGCGCACATTCACGGTGAACGCGTTGTTGATCATCTGACCTACTAGCTGCAGCGCGACAATCGCCATGACGCCAACCGCGACGCAGAAGATCGCCAGCGCGGTGCGCTGCCCCCCCCGTAGCAGCGAGCGCGATGTATAGTTAAAGTACATCGAGGCTTTCAAATCCTTCCCCCAGTCGTGTCAATACCGGCGATCAGGCCGTCGACGATGTGGATGGAGTAGTCGGCGTGCGAAGCAACGACCGGGTCATGGGTGGCGATAATGAAGGTCTTGCCCGTCTGCGCGCGTAAGAAAGCGATCAGTTTCAGCACGTTCTCGCCGTTCTTTGCATCCAGGTTGCCCGTCGGCTCATCGGCGATCACAAAGGCCGGGTCCGTCGCCAGCGCGCGCGCTATGGCCACGCGCTGCTGCTCACCTCCGGAGAGCTGATTGGGACGGTGCCCCAGGCGGTGGGACAATCCCACCAGCGCCAGCAGCTCTTTGGCGCGCGCGGAAGGAGCTCCTTTATGCTTGCCCACATACAGAGGCACCTCAACATTCTCCTGGGCCGTCAGCGTGGGAATCAGGTTAAAGGCCTGAAAGACCATGCCGATCTTGTTGTTGCGCACGCTGGCGAGCTTTCCCTCGCTCATGCGCGTGATATCAACCCCATCAATCAAGACCTGCCCGCTCGAAGGATTATCCAGGCCGGCGATAATGCCAAGCAGCGTGCTTTTGCCCGAACCCGACGGGCCCACAATGGAGACAAACTCTCCACTTTTGATCTGAAAACTGAGGTCTTTCAGAATATCAATTCTTTCACGCCCTAACGGCAGGCTTTTCGTGATATTACGTACATCCATGACCATCCTGCCATCCCTATGCTCAAGAGGCTGTTCGCCCTGCAGGCCCTCTACAGCGGTAGCTTCATCCATAAATCGCGGTGCTCCTTCTCTCTCTACTGGAAAAAACAGGCATAAAAAAAGACCTGCTTCCCTTCAGGGGGCGCCGAAACCCGACATTTCAGGTGCGCCAGGAATATTTTCCTAAAGTCCTATCAGCTGCATTGAAGAAGAACTTATCCCTCTATACTTACGCTATTTCTTCTCTAAAGTTATACAGCCATTACCGCTCCCTCTGCTTCTCTCTCTCTTTATGAGCGTGGTCTGCAGAAAAGCGTAGCGGCTCAGGCCGGATGCGCTGGTGCCATACCTGCAAGGTTTATAACATATTGCAATTTTCCTGTCAAGCTTTTTTTGCGCCAATTGTTCGGGTCCCCTTGCCGCCCCCGCTACTTCTCCTCTTGCCTAAAAGGATATGACCACAGGCATAGATGTGACCGTAATGAACTCGCCGGGTTGAGCAGGTCTCGCACGTCCTCGCAGCCTCGAGGTGTCCAGCTTGTAGCAGTGAATGAAGTCAATTTCGTGGGATATGCAACATGAGATAACTATGCTATACTGCACTGAAAATAGTTTCATAATGGCGTCTTCTGCGCCTGATATATATTATGAGTGTGCAATTCTCTATCCCTGGATAGAATAGAGTGAGGGGAAATATACCTATGCGTCGAGGAACTCTCATACTCCTCCTGATTATCGTTCTCGCCGGCGTGGGCGCGGCCTTCGTCGACTTCTGGCCCAATTCACCCTACCACGGCCTCACCAACCCGTTTCCTTACCGCCTGGGACTGGACCTGCAGGGCGGCGTCAGCGTGCTGCTGGCCCCCAACCCCAGCCAGCACTACACCCAGGCGGAGGTTAATAACGCCATCGGCACCACCGAGACCCAGATCGAAAAGCGCGTCAACGGCGGCCTGGGCGTCAGCGAGCCGGATATCCGCATCCTGACCGACAACAACAACAACAAACAGATCTCGCTGGACCTGCCCAATCTCAACGGCGGCAACATCCAGCAAAGCATCAACACCCTGCTACGCCCTGGCCTGCTGGAGTTCTGGGACACCGGCCAGACCCCGCTCTCCACGGGTGCGGCGCTCGATCCCACGCAGTATAGCCAGTATAATCCCGGCAACAAGCCACAATTCACCGGCAAGGACCTTGACCCCAACCAGATCAGCGTCGGCAGCGACCCGCAGACGGGCCAGATCGTCATCCTTTTCGAGATGAAGGGTGGGGCGATCTCCCGCTTCGGCAGCTTCACCCAGCAGCATATCGGCGATTATCTGACCGTTACCCTGGATCGTAAAGTCATCTCCAGCGCGGTTATCCAGAGCGCGATCAATGGCCAGGGTCAGATTACGGGCAGTTTTACGCAGACCGCTGCCCAGAACATCGTCGCCGTCTTGCAGTACGGCGCCCTGCCCCTGTCGATGACGATCATCAGCGCGCAGACCGTGGGCGCCACCCTTGGCCAGGACTCGATCTTGAAAAGCGAGATCGCCGGGGCCATCGGTCTGGGCATCGTCATGCTCTTCATGATCCTCTACTACCGCCTGCCGGGCGTACTGGCCTGCTTCGCGTTGATCTTCTACGCCCTCTACACCCTGGCCGTCTTCAAGATGCTCAACGTCACCCTGACTCTGCCTGGCATCGCGGGCTTCATCCTCTCGGTAGGCATGGCGGTCGACGCCAACGTTCTGATCTTTGAACGCGTCAAGGAGGAGTTGCGCGCGGGGCGCCTGCTGTCCTCGGCCATCGACATCGGCTGGAAGCGCGCCTGGCCCTCGATCCGTGACTCCAACATCTCGACGATGATCACCTGCGCGGTGCTCTTCTACTTCGGCAGCAATTTTGGCGCCAGCCTGATCGTGGGCTTCGCCACCACGCTCTTCCTGGGCGTGGTTATCAGCATGTTTACCGCCATCGTGGTCACGCGCACGTTCCTGAATCTGCTTGTACCGACGGGCGTCATCAATCATCCTGCGCTGTTTGGACTGCCCCCTGGCTCAATTGCCACGGCAAACCTGGCGCGGCGGAATAGCATTGTGTAGAGGAGAATGTGCCGTGTTCAATCTTGTTGGAAAACGTTACCTGTTCCTGATCATTTCGTTGATCGTCATTATTCCTGGCGTGGTCTCCCTGATCTTCAAGGGTATGAATGTGGGTATCGACTTCGCCGGCGGCGCCACCGTCGAGCTGCGTCCAAGTTCTCAGATAACGACCGCGCAGGCCCAGAAGGCGCTCGCTCCGCTCAACCTTGCCAACCTGTCGATCATTAGTGGCAATAACACTACCCTGCCGGGCAGCGGGGTCATCTGGGTACGCCTGAACACTATCATTGACAACAATGTCTATAACCATATCCTGACAAGCCTGCAACAAAAATATGGCAGCCAGCTGGTTGTCCAGGACCCAACCCTTACCCTGGGGAAGAGTAAAGTTACGGTCCTGACGATCACCAAGTTTACATCCGGGGCCCCGGGCAGCGTCAGCGGTGTTGAAAGCGCGCTGAGCAACATTCCCAACACAACCAGCGTCAGCGGGTCTTCCTCGACAACGTCGACGCCGACACCCGCTCCAACGGCTACGGCCACGCCAAAGGCCACGCCTACACCTGCGACAGCCAGCGCCGCCACCATTCCGGTCAAGTACACGGATGTACAGACAGGCAACACCACCAACACGCTTCAGCTGTTGACGAGCACAACGGTGAACTTCGATGAGCTGTCCAATATCCAGGCGGCCCTGCTCCAAAACGCCAATCGCTACTCGTATACCTTGAACAATGCTTCGGTATCCGCGTCGGTGGCGAGTGAGACAAGTTCACGCGCCGTGCTGGCCGTCATAGCGGCTTCGGTGTGTATTCTGCTTTACATCTGGTTCTCGTTCCGCAAGGTAGCCAAGCCCTGGCGTTATGGGGCCTGCGCCATTATCGCCCTGCTGCACGATGTGCTGGTGGTGCTGGGCATCTTCTCCATCCTGGGTTGGGCCGCGCACATCCAGATCGATACGCTGTTTATCACAGCCCTGCTGACGGTCGTTGGCTTCTCGGTGCATGACACCATCGTGGTCTTTGACCGCATCCGTGAAAACATGCAGCGACGCACCTCGGAGACATTCGACCAGGTGGTCAATGCCAGCCTGGTACAAACGATGTCACGCTCGCTCAATACATCGCTGACCGTAATCTTTACGCTCAGCGCGCTTACCCTCTTTGGTGGGACCACCATCCGTACTTTTACCCTGGCCCTGCTGATCGGTATCATCAGCGGTACCTACTCCTCCATCTTCAACGCCAGTATGCTGCTGGTCATGTGGGAGAAAGGTGAGCTCAGCCTCGATCGTTTCAAGCGCCACCGCACCCCCCCGAGTCGCGAGGCACGCGAACTGGCGCGTACGCGCGGCTAGGTCCTTCCAAGTATTCGAACAGCGAGCGTAGAGCGGCCGGCCGGGTTTACCGGCCGGCCGCTCTACGCTCAGGTTAATAGCTTTTGTAAACATAAGGTCCGGGCAAGCGTCAGCCTATCTTGCTCTTTCGGCGTCAATTTCCTGCCGCGCCTTTTCGCCGATTATTAATTGGAGTTTGCGCTTAAATACTTTCTCGAACAGGTCAGCCTTCTCATATGCGTGCTCAATTTCGCTATCCAGTTCGGCCAGGGGACGCGTCTCCAGGCCAAGCGTCCATGTCCTGGCGTCGCACAGCCTGGGCAGCGCATAGACCCGCAGCACCCGTCCATCATGACTATAGTCAAACGCATCAGCGATGCGTAGCAGTGAGGCCAGGACAGAGACGCGTTCACGCCCTTTGCGGCTCAACGCGGCATATTCCTCGTGCGAAATGCTTGGCAGTGCCCGACGATGATAGCGGGCGATACAGGCTATTTCATGGCGCTCTTCTTCTGTAAAACCCGGCAACTCCGTCTCTTTGATCAAGCGATACGACAGCTTATGATGGCGGCGCGACTCGATCACCATGCCCGCATTATGCAAGAACGCCCCGCGCTCCAGCAGAAGTGAGGCCTTCTCATCCAGATGATGCAGTGAGCGTGTCGCTTCAAAAAGCTGGAGCGCGAGTCGCATGACATGGCGCGCATGCGGCCAGTCCTCGACAAGTAGCCCACCGCTCAAGCGAAGTTCCTCGGGGGTCGGCTCAGGCAATTGCCACCAATCTAAATCGTCAATGGAAAAATATTTCATAGGCTCCTATCCCGCCTTTGTAACTGCAATGACATACAATCCATGCATATGCTTCTCGCGCTTACAGAACAGTACGCCCGCTCCTTTCTCTCCCCACTCCCGGCAGCCCGGAGTCAGTCTCGTCAAGGATAGTTAGAATCTCATGTCGCAAATCCCGTGCCTGCAGTTGACGCCAGTGGCGGTGAAAAGCACTATAACGCTCCTCGCGCACGCCCTGTTCTCTGAGCAGTCTCTGCGCCAGTCCATAGCACTCTTCAGCCCCGGGAGCCACAGCCGGGTCCAGCAGGTCAGCCAGCAAAGTGGGCGGCACAGCTCCATCCTCTTCTTTCCCCACGGCTGCCCGCAAGCTCGCAGGCACGGCTCCAGCGCCTTGAAGCCGCAGCAGTGCAATAATTACATCGCTATCATGCAGCGAACCAAGCTCTTCCTGCAACTGCGAGAGCTCCCTTACAAAAGCCTGGCACGCCTGCGGCAAATAATCTTCAAATATCTCCAGCGAATAGCGTAGCCGTTTGGCCGCGATACGCAGATTATGCAATTCCTGCACGCGATACGGCTCGTCCACGTATGGAGCCCATGCATACATCTCTTCCAACCTGGCTCTGACAATCATGCGTGCATTTGAGCCGGTCGGAGCCCGCGGGTCGAGGCCGCTGATGGGCTTAGCTTTTGCCATTGCTCAACGCTTCTTTCTTCACCAGGGTCGTGACCTGCTGTTCAAATTCATGGCCATGAAAGCCGGCGAAAAAATCCTCCAGCTCCTTCTGTTTCTGTTCGCGATAGACTTTCAGGCGCTCAATCAGCCACTCTACTCCCGCGCGCTCCTCAGAGGGTACCCGCGCGGCCTCCTCCAGCAAACCCTGCAACATAACATCCGTATCGCGGGCGGCCCCTAACACATCCGCTAAAGCCCGCACGCGGCGATAGACTTTTTTAAACTGGCCAGGTTTGCAGCAACTTTCGAAGCCGTCCAGGGTCGCGCGCAAACGACGCGAGGCAACGCGCATCTTATGCACCGCTTCAATATCTTCATGCTTCAACACCTCGTCGCGCCATTCCAGCAATTTCCTCACTCGTTCAGCCAGCAAACGCTGCCCTGTCTGAGCAAAGGTCTCGTCCGCCTGCTCCGCATGTTCCAGCTGTTCCTGCTCACCTGCCCTGTCCTGCTGAAGCGCAGCAGCCGCTGCTTGATTGACCCGTTCCAACCAGTGTACACCATAGCGCTGATAGGCCAGTAATGCTCCCTCGCGAATGCCATGGGGGCTGATAGTTATTTCAGGCACCTGCAGGCGCGTCATCATCTGGGAGATGATGAACGCTCCCGCGGGCAAAATCCGCGCGCGCGCGAGCGGCTGCTGGAAGCGTTGTGAGATTTCTGCGGCCGGCAGGGCCCGCATCAGGCCTTCACAGCGCAAGAGGTCCTTATACGTCAGCCGCTTGCTCGTCACATCGAAATGCAATGCCGTCTGCGCAAGCAATAACAGCGAGTTGGCGCTACCGCCAGTAACGATGAAAGAGTCAGGCAGCTCTTTAATAGGCAGCCCTTGAAAATAGGTCTGTAAAAATGTGCGCGCCACACTTATATCATCAGGCGTAGGGGGGTCCGAGCCGAGGAAGCGATCATGCAGCCAGCCTGAACCAACTGGGAAAGACGTGTGCCAGACAATATGGTTGGATTTCGCGATCAACAGCTCGGTACTCCCGCCCCCTAGATCCATTACTGCCAGTCGAGACGGCGCGCCAGGCTCATGTTTTTTCTCATACGTTGCGCCATAAAAAGTAAGGATAGCCTCGACTTCACCACCGACGATTAAGGTCTGAAGCCCGGTTTGCTGAGCTATGGCCGCTAAAAATTCCCGCCTGTTAGTGGCCTTGCGAATGGCCTCAGTCGCTATGACGAGGATCGGTTGCGCATGATGCTTCTCGGCCAGCTCTTTATAGCGGCGCACTACAGTTATTGCGGCCTCCTGTTTCTGTGCCGAAATTTCACCCGTAGCATTCACGCTCTCACCAATGCGCACCATCTCCACCTCGTCAGCCAGAATATCCAGGTTATCAACCAGGCAGCGTGCCACTACGATGTGAATGGTATTGCTGCCTATATCTATTGCAGCTCGCACAGGCGCGGTCGCTTGCTCATGCATGTCAAAGCTCCTGGCAATTCAAATAGCCTCAGGAACAGCTCTCGACCCATCCCAGGGGCATGCAGGGAAATTGATAAATAGAGCCCACAAAAGTTGGGAGCTGCGATATTTCTCTAAGTATAACATGTGAATAGAACCAAGCAAAAGAGTTATATATAGATCCATTTTCCCGTGCCCTCCCTGCTGTGCTTTAAGGATCAATCAGCGCATACAAGCGAGGAGCGATGAATATATAACGCTGAGCCTCTTCTTCCTGCAACTCTTCAAGATATTTCTCAACTTTCGTCCCGGTATTGAGGTAAGGGAAGTATATTCCCTATTGGCGATAATACTCAGTAATTACTGATAAAATCAATTTATAGTAGTTAGTTAGCAATGAATATCCATAAATGGCAGTCAATTGACGCCGTGGAAAGGCGGGCTTATAATGCGAAAAAAGCCAAAGGGGGCACCACTATTGGACAAACGGTGGTTATATATTAAAGACATCGTAGAGGATCTTGGTGTCCATGAGGAAACGGTACGGACCTGGATTAAGCAGAAAAAATTAATCGCCTACCGCTTCGGACGTGAATATCGGATTAAACCCGATGATTATCATAAATTTTTAGAAAATCACCGCACCGACAGGGAAAATGAAGATAGCGAATAGTGTTGTTTGTCGAAATAATTTTTCGGATCAGACCATAACTTTTCGCGGCACCTCGCTGTTTCAGGCGCAAAACGAGCGACCTCTGACGCATACCTTTTCTCAGTCTTTCTGAATCTCCTAGCTTCATGCCTTCACTCTTTTTTTCTGCTCAGCGCTTCACGGGTTCCGGATGATATCATAGATTGCTCAATCTCTGCGGATAAGCTGAAAGCGAAAGCAAGAACTTTGGAGTTTATGTTGTTCCCTAGCTCATAGGAGGGTATGGGTAAGCAGTTGATTATCATGCTTTCATGACTGCCCCTGACAATGCTAGTAATAAGGATACCATCAAGAATTACGTAGAGACACCCTAATAGCGCAAACGCAGCATATATTCCCTCAGCGTACATGTACGAAGGAATATTGTTCGTTCCCTTATTTACACAAATTTTTGTACCGTCTCTTGCAAGCTGACCAGTATGTGAATATACTACTATTGTTCTGTTGTTCGGTTAAGGGATTATTACAATGAATATTATTGTCAGATTAATCCTTATCGTTACGATTATCATAACTATTGAGGTGATAGTTTTATCTGCTTTGATCAAGCAGTTAGAAGGATTTGCGACTACGCCACTTCGGACAGCTTTTATAGATGTTGTCGTTATTATTGCCATGGTAATCCCAATAGCAATTAATATTTGTAGGTCAGCGTCAGGCCACGACCAGGAGAAAGGGACCATTCATGGCAAGCGACATCACTCAACCAGGCATAAATCCAGCAGGACAGTCCATCCCCCCGGTTGCCGAACAGAACATCGTGCCCGTCGTCAACGAGGCTCAGCGCATCGCCGCCCAGACCTCTGTTTCAGGGCGCAAGGCGGTATCACGCGGCACAATGCTCCTGGCCTTCTATCTCTGGCTGCTCTCAGGCGCGATCATTCTCTCTTTTATCGCACAGCGGACCCAATTTTTCCCCGGAGATATGAAAATTACCAAAGCTCTGCAGAAGCGCCGCAATCCCTGGCTGCGCCGCTTCCTGATCGGTATCTCTGAAATTGGCTTTCCCAAACTGGCGACGCCCCTCACGTTCACTATCGCCGGCATCTTCTGGGCGCTGCGCTTCCGTTTAGAGGCGCTGTTTATCCTCCTGACAAGTTCTTCCAGCATCTTGAACGCGCTGGTAAAACGTCTGATCAAACGGCCGCGCCCCAACAAAAAGCTGGTCACGGTCGTACGGGTCATCAACGAACCGAGTTTCCCCAGCGGCCATGTCATGTACTACACAAACTTTTATGGCCTGCTCATCTACCTGCTGGCGACCAACTGGCGTTCAGGCAAGCTGAGAAACGTGCTCATCGCCATATGCACGGCCCTGCTCGTCTGCATCGGTCCCTCGCGCATCTACCTGGGGGCCCACTGGCCGAGCGACGTTATGGCGGGCTATATCTGGGGCGGTCTCTGGTTTGGCGGCCTGATGACCCTGTACCTGCGCATCAAGGCCTGGATCCATCCCCCCCAGGGGAAGACACCCGAGGTGATGAAGCCCCTGCAGCAGCCTGGATCAGAACATACATAAGAGAGATGACGACGACAACGAAGATGCCTGAAAGGAAATGAAATGTGTGGTGAGAGCGTGGGCTCGCGCTCTCACCACACAAAGAAATACAGAGCCGTAACCAACGAAGTGGTATTAGCCCTGGCGACGTCCCGGCACATCAAGCGGGCCGGAGGCGAGGCCCGAGAGTCCGGCCGGAACGTTGTTAGAGGCCACCTTCGGCAGCGACTGCTCGATCGCCGGAACGGGCGCCGCTGCGCAGACTGAGGCCGGCTGCTGCTTCGTCATCTGGCAGATGGCCGCCGTCATATAGTTGGCGGTGCCAACGATGCCCTTCGTAATAGGCGAGCCCGGGTTCGTGAGGGCGGCAGCAATATCCTGCTGCGTGAGGGGCGCCGAACTGGGATCATTCTGATTGGTTCTGAGCACCCCCGGATCGTAACTCGCGCCCTGGACCAGGTAGCGATTGCCGATATTGATGAAGGGAATGCTGGCTGAGGTGCTGAAGTAGGGCGGCCCATCGAAGGTAGTGAAGAGCTGCTGCTCCTGCGCACTCGGCGTCTGCAGCGGCTGCCCCTGCACCGGCCCATCCGACTCCACTGAAACAAAATCAACGTACTTGCTGCTATAGCTGCTCTTATAGAAGGTAAATGTCGGCGTGCTCGCATAGACATCGTCCGCTGAAGAGGTGGCCAGGTGCAGATTTGAAAACGAGCCAAAGCGGCTCAGGGCGACGATAATCCCCCAGCGTTGCGCGGCGCAATAAGGGCAATACTCCGCTCCATAGTAGAAAAACTCCGGCCTGCCGCTCGGGCCCAGCAGAGGCGGTGGCGTCGACCCCCCCTTGTTGGTTGGCACCAGGAAATTTTGTAGCCCCGCGGTCCCCACCTGCGCAAAAGTAGCCGGGCTTACGTTGGTCACGGGGCCCAGCACAGAGGCCGGAGCGAGCGTTGCGGAGCTCGCGCTGCCGCCAGTGCTGGAGGGCTTATTATGGTTGGCCACAAGCATGAAGATCACGACGATGGCGGCAACTACCAGCAACGCCCCCACTACCAGCCCCCAGGGTAGGCCCTGGCGCGCGTTGCGCCTGCGGCGGTTATTGTTACGGGACTGAGCCTGCTTGCCAGGGGTGGGCGCCAGGCGCTGCTGGCGCTGCGACTTCACCTCTTCACGTCTCTGCGAGGCCGTTGATCGATGTTTTGTTTTTGCCATTATTGCAAACTCTCTCAAGTTATATAGTGAAACTTTTGCTTATTGTATCATACGATCAAAGGGTGTATAAAGCAGGCGCCGCTCCGCCCAGAGCGAGGTATTTGCTTGACAATGCTCCGCCAATGGAGTACAATCGTGCTGAGATGTATGCCTCGTTCGTCTAGTGGCCAAGGACGCCGCCCTTTCAAGGCGGAGATCACGGGTTCGACTCCCGTACGAGGTACTATTTGCGAGAAGCCTGGCATACCTGCTTATTTTGGTCTGCCAGGCTTCTCTCTATCTAACCTCGCTGTACAACGAACAAAGAGAGGGACGAATTACCTATGATGAGTGTAGAAGAGGCGCTGACGCGCATGCTGGCCGAAATAGCGGCCTTACCGCCCACCCGGGTACCTCTACCCGATGCGCTGGGACTGGTGCTGGCCCAGGACGTTGTCGCGCAAGAGGACATACCACCTTTCTCCAACTCCGCCATGGACGGCTTCGCCCTATTGAGCCGTGACAGCCGGCCGCGCGCCGAGGAGCCCCCGCGCCTGCGTGTCACAGGCAGCGTCGCTGCCGGCTATGTTGCCACAGAGGCTGTCAGTGAGGGCGCCGCTATGCGTATTATGACCGGTGCCCCCGTGCCGGAGGGCGCCGATACGGTCATTCAGGTTGAATTAACCCGTTCTGATGGACCACAGGGCGAGTGGGTAGAGATTATGCAGGAGGTTCCTCCCGGCAATAATATTCGGCCCGCGGGAGAAGATATGCGGCGGGGCCAGACCGTCCTGCGGCAGGGCAGCGAAGTTGGCGCCTGGGAGATTGGCATCCTGGCGACCCTGGGCTGGGCAGATGTCCCGGTGACGCGCCGCCCCCACGTGGCCATCCTCGGCACCGGTGACGAAGTCATCGACGTAGACGAGCCCCTGCGGCCTGGCAAGATCCGCAATAGTAACAGTTACCTGCTCGAAGCCGCCGTGCACCTGGCGGGAGCTGTTCCACATCGCCTGGGCGTCGCCCGTGACACCACGGAGAGCCTGCGCGAGAAATTCGCTGAAGCCCTACAGTACGACCTCATTCTCACGTCGGGGGGCGTCTCCGTCGGAGATTTCGACCTGGTGAAGAATATCATGTCCGAGCAGGGCCAGGTCGACTTCTGGCGCATCAATATGCGCCCGGGCAAACCGGTCGCCTTTGGCTCTATTGGAGGCGTGCCACTGCTGGGCCTGCCGGGAAACCCTGTTTCAGCCGCTGTTACCTTCGAGCTATTTGGTCGCCCCTTCATTCGCAAGCTGCTGGGCCACACGCGCCTGCAGCGCCCGCAAATCGAGGTCACACTGCTGGACGGCATCGATGAGCGGGTGATGCGCCGTCATTATGTGCGCGCGTGGGTAGAATGGCGAGATGGGCGCTTCGAGGCCCGCACCACTGGCAATCAGGGCTCGCACATCACTACGTCGTTGCTGCATGCCAACGCCCTGGTCGTTGTACCCGAAGGCGGCGTACAGGTCAGGCCAGGCACCAGCGCCAGGGCCATCATGCTTACCTGGCCCGAGGTATAGTCTAGGCTGGAGAGGAGCCTTCAAAAAGCTAGCGCCTGGCCATTGAGCGTGCCCAGTTTGCCCAGGCGATAGCGCAGCTGGTCGCGCGAGATATGTAGCATAGCCGCCGCTTGCACCTGGTTCCCATTACAATGCTCAAGGGCCTCGCGCACAAGTTTGCGCTCGATATTCCCCACAAATGCGCCCAGATCGATCCCCTCAGGCGGGAGATGGATCTGTTCCTGCACATCTTGCAGCCGCCACGCGGCGCTGCTCCCCGCGCTGCGAATCTCTTCCGGCAGGTCTTTGGGCAGGATCAGCCTTCCATCACACAGGATCTGCCCGTGATGGATAGCATTCAGGAGCTGGCGAACATTGCCGGGCCATGTATAGCGCAATAAGAGCTCCATGGCCTCCGGGCTTACGCGTAAGGGTTCCATGCCATCGCTTTGCAGTAGCTCTAAAAAATGCTGGACGAGGGGCTCAATATCTTGCGGCCGCTCGCGTAACGGAGGCAGATCGAGGGTGACCACCGCCAGGCGGTAAAAGAGGTCATCGCGAAAGGATCTATGCGCGACGGCAGTCTTCAGATCAATGTTGGTTGCCGAAATGATACGCACATCGACGCGCAGCTCCCTTGTGCCGCCGACGCGGCGAAAACGCAGCGTCTCGAGAAAACGCAGGAGCTTGGCCTGCAGAATCATCGGCATCACGCCAATCTCATCGAGGAAAAGTGTGCCGCGATGGGCGCGCGAGATATGGCCCTCACGTGTAATTCTGGCATCGGTGTATGCACCGGCCTCAACGCCAAAAAGTTCCGTTTCCAGCAGTGTGAGGGGAATAGCGGCGCAGTTAATGGGCACAAATGGCTCGTCAGCGCGACTGCTTAAGGCATGAATGGCCTTGGCGACGACTTCTTTACCCGTCCCGCTCTCGCCCTGCAGCAGTACGCTCGCCTGAGGGGACCTGGCCAGCTGGCGCACCATGGTAGCAATTTTCTGCATAGCCTCACTGCGACCAACCACCATACCCAGGTCGGCAGCGACCTCCACCTCTTGCAGGCCCGGCGCAATTGCATGCGCGACAGAAGAATAGAGCCTCCTCACACGTACACCTCCAATTACTCTACTACCCAACCGCCATCCGTAGCGGCACTAGTGCTTCCCTCCTACATGAGCGTAAACATTCTGAGCTGCGTAGGGGGACCTGTCTGCTTGCACAGGTTGCAGCGTCTGCGAGGCTGCAACCCAGCCGCGCCCAGGTACAAAGGTCGCGCCATTGCCACCGTTGCCCCATTGTGATTTTGTTTCAAAGGGCAGCGCGGGATTGAAAGCGGGTGGTAAAGCGTCTGTAGTAGGCTCCACAGACATCCAGGGCCGCGCGGGCGAGGCCGCATAACCGGGAGCGAAGTAACCGTTGGCCAGGCCTGCCATAAGCAGGTCATGCGAAACAGGCGATAGCTCTGTGATCGCCGCTACTGGCTGCAGAGGCATAGACACGCGTATAAGGCCCAGAGCGATCAGCTCGCCCGTCAGTTGACAGATATACTCGGCGGGCATGCCCAGATCCCTGCACATCGTCGACAATGAGGTCTGTCCATCAACACGCGTCAGGACACGCCATTGCTCGGGTGTAATGGCCTGGCGTGGATTCTGCTGGCGCAGGGTGGAGAGATCCACTGGCAATAACACCATCTCTGGCCGCATGAACGAAGTATCAATACGCATCGGCGCTTTAGGCACATCGACGCGCTGGGGGGGAGTCAGCGACGTAGAACTCTGCGCGACGGCATTGCCTGCCAGGTTCGCGACCGGGCTGGCTGGCGCTGCGGCCAGCAGCTGGCCCGCGCTTAACTTTGCCTGGGAAGCCACCTCCGGTGCCGGTTGCGTCTGTTGGGGATACTGTGCCACGGGCGGCGTGCTCTCAGCGCGCATATAGCGCGGCTGTTGAGTCTTCGCCGCGGCAGTCGCCGCCGGTAGCAAAGCCGCAGGAGAGAGCGCAACCAGGAGGCGATGCGGGGGTGGTAGTGCGCCATCATCGAAGTAGAGATCACCACCCGGCCATGTAAGCAGAACCTGTAACACCTCAGAGGCTTCTTGCGCAGCCCAGGCACGCAAATCATCATGACTTACATAACCCAGGTCCATCAAAGTCAATGCAATACGTGTCTCACCGGGATCTTCAAGGCCGATAGCCGCTAGCGCATCTCGCAAAACCTGTGGTGAAATAACGCCCGCCCTGAGCAGGCGATCCGCCAGACCTGCCTGCGGTCGTCCCGGGCCGATGCACATCAAACGACCATCTCTAAAATAGATTTCTACCCAGTGGGCATCCTGCTTTACTACAAGCAGCCCGGTTTTCGCATACTTTTCGATACCCTGTAAAACTAACGGTAGACTGAGCTGCTCCAACTTACCTATGAGTGACACAATAATTCTCCGCCTGTCCAAAAACGGCTCTCGCCGTGCAAACGTACATTCCGTCACCCACCTTCGCGGATATGTACACCCACCCAAGAGCCTTTCCAGGTACGCTTTAATGAAATCACAAAAATGTCTGCAATAACCGAACCTGCTGTAGAGCATACCACACAGGAATAAGCAAGTCAATGCGGGTAGGACACCCGCCCCCTCACCTCATCACGTCGCTCTAAATGCCATCAGCCATGTACCATTGGCCAGGAATATGTACAGATAGGATTCCTTAGGGTATATAGCGCCGCCCGCAAGGGTCCATTGTAGAACAGGCGCTGACAGGAAGAAATCATAGCAACTCGCGGGGCGGAGGGAGAGGGATTCGAACCCCCGGGGCTGTTAACCCAGCTGTTTTCAAGACAGCCGCAATCGTCCACTCTGCCATCCCTCCGTGCATTAGTTTACCACAGGTCCAGGCAAAATTGAAAGAGCCTTAGGAAAATTGCTCAAACGAGCGTCCCCGTCTGCTATCTGCAGCGGCTACATTAGGCTATGCATACGCGGGCGCCAGCAGTGAGGTTCGCATGTACGGGCGTAGGACCTTTGGGATAATAATCGTGCCATCGGCCTGTTGATACGTCTCCAGAATGGCCGCCATGGTTCGACCAATAGCCAGCCCCGAGCCATTGAGGGTATGGGGAAACTCGGCGTTGCTGGAATGAGTGGGGCGATATTTGATATTCGCCCGTCGCGCTTGGAACGCTTCACAATTACTGAGCGATGAGATCTCAACATAGCGCTCCAGTCCCGGCATCCAGACCTCCAGGTCAAAGGTCCTGGCGGAGGCAAAGGGGAGGTTTGCCGCACAGAGTGCCAGCACACGATACGGTAGCTCCAGCAGCTGTAAAATAGCCTCTGCGTGCGCCAGCATCTGCTCCAATACCTCATAAGAAATGCGCGGCTCGACGATCTGATACAGCTCGACCTTATTGAACTGGTGGAGGCGCAGCAGGCCGCGCGTCTGGCGTGAAGCCGCACCCGCCTCGCGGCGAAATGCCGTTGTCCAGGCTACGTAGCGTAAAGGCAGTGTCTCGGGCGGCAAAATAGTGTCGCTGTGCAGTCCGGTCAGGGGAATCTCAGCCGTCGGATTGAGGTACAACTCATCCTCGGGGCAGCTGTACACCTGCTCCTCAAACTTCGGCAACTGCCCCGCTCCCACCATAATCGAGCGCTTGACAAGAAATGGCGGCAGTACCTCGCTATAGCCATGTTCCTGGGTATGCACATCCAGCATAAACATGAGCAGGGCCCGCTCCAGGCGTGCTCCAGCCCCTTTCAAGGTGACGAAACGACTGCCTGAGAGCCTGCTGCCGCTTGCAAAATCAAGCAGTCCGAGGCGCTCACCCAGCTCCCAATGAGTGCGCGCTCCGCAAGAATGCTGAATTGGCTCACCCCAACGCTTCAACTCATAATCAGCCTCTTCACCGCCGCCCCCCTGTACGCTCCTATGAGGCAGGTTAGGCACATTGAGCAATAATGGCTGCAGGTGGGTATCAATTTCAACAATCCGCAGCTCAAGCTGGCGAATATCCTGGGTGGTTGCTTTTATACGCCTGTTCAGCTCGGCTCTGTGCTCGAGAGAGACGGTTCGCACGCGCTCTTTCAACGGTTTTAAAGCGTTATATAACCCATCACAGCGCGTAACGAGCCCGCGCCTCTGCTCAGCCAGGTGCAGCAGTTCGTCAATATTCAGAGTATCCCCGCGCCGCTGAAGCCCTTCTCGTACAAGATCCGGGTGCTGGCGAATAAAATCAAGGTTCAACATACGCACAGTATAGCACCTTTGCCGCCGGGGGTATACCTGTCTGACGCTCCCCGCGGCCGGATTTGCTCAGATCACCTCATACGGATTGCAATCTTCCTAAAATGGCCGCCCTGCTGAATTCGCCATCCAGCAGCTTATAGCGAAGGAATGAGCTTCTCCACCTCTTGCAATTTTTAGCCGAATCCGTATCATTACATATATCAAGAAGTCTAGCGAATTTTCCATAAGCCGAGCAATGAGCGAGCCTGGACCAGGCAAACTGTTATTGAGGAGAAGCGACGCAATGTCAACACGCGTACTGGTCGTTGAAGATCACTCTATCATTCGCGAAGTGCTCCAGACCATTTTAGAGATGGAAGGATACAGCGTAAGCCTGGCTGGAAACGGCCGCGAGGCCCTTGTCCAGCTTGAAGCGGCCCTCCCGTCGCTTATCTTACTTGACCTCGGCCTGCCGGTCATGGATGGGTATACCTTTCTCAAGATCTTGGAGGAAGAGCGACCTGAATTATGCCTGCCCATCATTATCATTACCGCGGACACGCAGGCCGCGGCAAAACTTGCCGGCAGGCCAGTAAAAATATTCCCCAAGCCATTTTCACTGCAACACCTTATGGCGGCAGTAAACGAGGCTCTCAACACAGCGGGGGACAATGCCGCCAGGCAGAGCTATGCTCCTTCCTAACAACGACAATCGCCTGGCCTTTTAGGTCATCACGGCAGAGCGCATGCGCCTGGAGGCAAGGCCCGGGTAGCATAACGAGCTTGGCAAACAGAAGGTCGAAAGCTCTGCGGGGATGGTAGGAAAACGAGCGACGCGAAGCGGCAATGTGAGAAGATCCTGAGCGGTGAATGAGGGTAATGGCGAGGTTGCGACAAGCAGCCAGAAGCTGAGAGCGTGACCGGTGCGGATGCGAGAGCGATCTTCAGCAAAGGTCACATCACGCACGGAGTGTAAACTGTTTTCGATCCCCCAATGCCCGCGGCTCAGTGCCCGAGGGATGCGGCCCATCCGACCCAGATGGCAGGATGGCGATAAGGTCAACGACTTCGACCGTGGTCTTGTCCTTTTCGGTGCGAGTGCGCGTCAGCTGGGCCACATGGGTAACCCCAGGCCAACAGGCTTGAAGATAGGAGCCCATCTCAGAACTGACCTGGATCGCACGCCTTTCGACTCGCCCGCGCTGTCGATCTCTCGTCTCCGCTTGCAGGAACTGAGCGTGCGGATCGGCAAAGTAAGTAGCCAGATCGGCTTGGAGTGTGGGCTCGTTGCCTTTGATCACAAAAAGAGGATAGGCGTGCTGCGAACGCAGGAGTCGCCACAGCTGACGGTGGGAGTGCAGCGCATCAAAGGTACAGACCCGTCCACTAATGGGCAGGGTGGGAAGCAGTTTGCGGGCTTCTGGGATCTCGTTGGTTTTTTCGCCCACAGCGAGCTGGGCCCAGACTTCTTTGCTGTGGTGCGTGAAGCAGGAAAGCAGATGGGGGGCATCTCGTTCAGCCGTTCTGGCCCCTCGCACCGTTTTGCCATCGACGGCGAGGGGATCGGTGGGAGAGGCGAGGCTGGTGGCCTTGACCCACATCGAGAGCACCTGCTCAACCGCCTCAGCGCTGATCTGAGGAAGCACCCAGCGATACAAGGACCCACTGGGTGTGAAAAACAAACGGGGACCAAAGAGGTCTTGGAGGAGGTCGATGTGTTCACGGCACCATTGGCTCACGGCTTCTGTGCTCTGACAATTGCACACCAGAGCGGCAATCAGACAGGTGAGCAGATACGGCAGATCATAGCGTAAGCCGTGTTTGCCTCGGGGGTCTGGGATGGCTTCCAGCATCTCGACCAGTGAATGCAGATGAGCCTGGGTAAGTAGGTGCTGTCGTTCTTCTTCTGTCAGAGATGGGAGGACACGACGCTGTACGATACAATACATGAGAGAAGGCTCCTTTGGGAAAAGATAAAGATTGGTCTTTCTATCTTATCCTTTTCTGGAGCCTTTGGCTCTCAGCAATAATTCACAGACCCTGCCGACGCCTGCGCAAAACATTGCATATTAGATTGATTTGATGTACACTATCAAGTGGTTGTCGTGTGGGGGTAAGCTGCTTCATTCTAGTAAAGCAGAGGTACATGGTAACGGTCGTTAAACTGAATACGCTTGGTGAAGTGAAAATTCAGTATCAAGGTGAAGTTATCGAATGGCTCGCCACTGGAGTGATTATCCTGGCTTACTGGTCCTTTCCAGCGAAGAACCTGGAATATACTACCTTTGAACCCGGTGATAGCTTTCACGAATATTTTTATACTGACCGCTGGTTTAATATCTTCGAGATCACCGGCGTTGATGCTGTCCGCAAGGGCTGGTATTGTAATATCGCCGCACCCGCTGTTATTTCTGCTGACCATATCGAGCAGGTTGATCTACTCCTGGATGTCTGGGTCACGCCCGGAGGTAAAACGCTCATTCTCGACAACGATGAATTTGACGCGGATACGACGCTCAGCGCGGAGCAACGAGCAGGCGCGCACAGAGGACTGCAAGAGCTTCTGGCAATCGTAGCGGCACGCCAGGAAACATTTGCCAGTATTGCATAGGTGTGTTGAAATCACACTGTGTGGAGGCCACATAAGACTCCTCCGGAAGGACATATCTTGATGGAAGAAAAAGGCGCCAGGCTGTTCCAGCAGGAAACTGGATCCAATGTGCATGGCTGGAACATTGTGGAGCTTGAGTCTCGCAGACGACTTCACCACAAGGTAGATGAACTTATAGGACTTAGTTATAATTCCTCACTTACTACCAATGAAATGCGAGAGCAATTACTCCTGGGCGTGGCAACATTTGGAAACTCATTTGCTACGCAGCTTGTGCGTTCGCTGCAATGCGACGATCAACTAAAACGCCGGTGCGTCGTCTGGCTTCTGACACTACTCGACGACAAAAAAATTATTCCGCTGCTGCAACGCCTTGCGCACAACAAGCGACTGTCCAGACCTGTACGCCTGTCGGCGTCCCTGGCCCTGGCGGGAATGGGCGCGACGGCAGAAACGATAGACGAACAACCACGAGTACGCCTGTACGCCATCGGCTGATCGCCCTGACCGGCTAGCGACTTCGTGGCAAGCAGGCATCTATGCTACATCTTGAGATCCCCACTAGAGGGATGATCGAACTACAACATGCAGTCTTTGATATCAATGGGACGCTCGCCGTCGATGGTCTCCTGCTTGCAGGAGTCGTGGACCGCCTGAAGGTTTTAGCCGACCTTCTCTCTCTCCACATCCTGACGGCGGGCACCCATGGCAACCTCTCAGAACTTACACAAATGCTGGAGTATCCCTTCCACCTTATCAACAATGGCCAGGATAAAGCGCGTTTTGTGCAAGAGCTCGGCCCCGCCCATGTCGTTGCTTTCGGCAATGGGACCAATGACGCCGCGATGCTGCGCCTGGCCGCCATCGGTATTGCCGTCATGACGGCCGAGGGCGTGGCTACCAGCGCGCTACAGGCCGCCGATCTTCTTGTCCCCGGGCCGCTTGAGGCCATCGGCTTGCTCCTTCAACCCAAAAGACTGGTCGCGACCTTGCGTGGTTGAGCCAGGTTCGGGTCCACAATCCAGCCCTCATCCCTCTCACAATCTGCTGGAATGCCATAGCCGCTGTCGCGCTGCGTATATGCCCATGCGGCCTGGATAGCGCATAAAACGGCGTCCAGGGTGTCGCCCGTGGCATCGCCAATAAGCGCGGCTCGCATGGAGCCTGGCAGTTCAAGGGCCAGGCCATAGCGCTCGCCCAGCTGGGCTGAGTCGAGGGCGCTGACGATAGCGCGGCGGGCCTCGGCCCTGTCTGCGCTTTGCTTAGCGCGCTCATCGCTTTTATAGCCGCGCCGCTTAATCCATTTGCGGGCAACCAATGCTGGATAGCCCTCAACCACGCTTCTATCGGCCCGCGTCGGGCGGCAGGGAAGGACACTCACACCCGCCGCCAGCAGGCGCGGCGCGCCTTGAAAAAACATTTTGCCCACAGGCACTCGCTGTAGCATCATCGGACTGCAGGCTCCGGCATAGCGATCCGTCGTCCTCAGATGATGTTTATCTCCCGCCGGCCGGCCGCTGCAATAGCGCAGCAGCGCCGCCTCAAACTCGGCCTTGCCCAGGGCCGCAATCGCAGCTATGTATTCTTCCCAGTGCGTGGGCCAGCCGAGGTTGGTCAACAATTTTCCAGGCTGGGCAAAGGGGAAGTCGCAGGCGGCCAGCCAGGATCCCGGAGTTTGTAAAAAGGCCTCGAAGTCCGCGAAGGTGGGAAGCTCAAGGCTGGAGCGCACGCGTAAAAGTGTCCCTTGCAGGTCGCATACGGCGCAGCTGATAGGCTTCCTGCGGCTGGGTGCGCTCGTAAAATCGATTCCAAAAATGCGCATCCTCATCTTCCGTCTTCAATTTTAAACGATTATATTTGTTACAGCTGAGCCATGACATTTTTACTGATAGCTCGCAGCGTCGCGAATACGCCCGTGCCTTGAAAGGCAATCGCTTCAAAGCTGGGCACGCGGCGGCGATTGAGGTAGCGCTCAAGCACACCGACAGGCAGGGCTGAAGGTATATCGCGCTTGTTCCACTGCATAATAAAAGGGAAGCTGCCCAGGTCCTTGCCTATATGCCGCATATTCATTTCCAGTTCAGCGATGCTCTGGACGTTTTCTTCAAATTTCTCGGCCTGCGAGTCGACGACAAAGACAATGCCGTCGGCTCCGTTGAGCACGGCCATACGCGTGCGCTCATAGAGTATCTGTCCTGGCACGGTATAGAGGTGAAAACGTGTACGAAACCCATGCACCGTACCAATGTCAAGGGGGAGGAAATCGAAAAAGAGGGTCCGTTCTGTTTCGGTGGCAATAGAGAGCATTTCTCCGCGCGCATTGGGATTGATGCTCTTGAAGACATACTGCAGGTTAGTCGTCTTGCCACAATAGCCAATGCCGTAGTACACAATTTTGCAGTGTATCTCACGAGTAGCGATATTAATAAGCGCCATAGATGCCAGAACCTCTAATCGCGGAAAAGCAGATCGATGGTATCCTCAACCGACGAACGAAATTGAACATTTATGACAGAGGACTTTGTGCGCGTTGTGTCTGCTCGCACGCGTTCCAGGATACGCCCCATTTCATCTGACGCTTTTTTCGAAAGCACTTTGACCAGGCCAATATGGGTCAATTTATCGAAAACGATAACAAGCAACCATTGTTCCTCCACCATAGTGGTATAGATATTTTCGTTTACCCCCTGCTGGAAGATGGTGCGAAAATCTTTCTCACCCAGGAGTTCAGCCACGTGCCGTGAGGAGGAGAAAGCCCCGGCGAGTAAAGCGCCGAGAGACGTGGCGTTGCGCCGAACACCTGTGCCCTGTGACGCGATGACCTGGCCACTTTTGTCGATCAGCATAACGGACGTGGCGTTAGTGTCGTTCATCACTTTATTTAAAACGGCTGAAATGGTCGCTAACTCGCGGTCCGAAATGATCAGGTTCGTCAGTTGTTCCATGTACGCGCCACCCTCTTGCTTGTACACTCGCTCAGTCAATCTCTATGCTACGCTATATCAAGAGCTTCCAGAATCTCGCTCCGGCTCGTCCTCACTAGATGACGCACGCGGGCAATATTTGAAGCATTATCAGAAAGTGTCACCATGAGGGCAAATTCACCCAGAGGATCAACGCTCACCAGGCCATTTTCGTATTCCATTAACACGCCAACTACACCCCCGCGCGCAATCTCATGACCCAGAGCCTCTGCTGTGCTTAAGCCAGTTGTCGTAATCGCCCCCACCGCCTCCATATCATCCTTCCCATCACGCGTCAGTCCCTCGATCAACAGGCCGTCACGCCCTACCAGGATGGCCTGCCGCACACCAGGAATGGATAAAAAGCGGCTCAGTGTCTGTTTAAGGTCTACCATTCTTTCCTCCGCACAAGACGGGCTGTTTTGCAAACGCATATGCAATGCATAGTTAGCATAAATTACGCTTATTCTAACTGCTGCACTTATAAGATGCAATCAAATGGGACATCTTGGCTAATAAACATCCGCCCGCCAGTCGTTTGTATCTTCTCTGCTCCTCAGCCAAGGTAACGCAGAGCGAGCAGTATATAGACGCGCGCGGCCTGCATCAATTCGTCAACCTGGATATGTTCATCCGGCATATGCGCAACAGCGACATCGCCGGGACCACACAGGAGGGCGGGAATCCTTTCAGGTATAGGTTTTTGGGCGCAGTCAAGCAGCAGTGCGCGCTCGTGCTCGTGCCCGACGCTTCTGTTCCCGTTTGCGCTCCCGCTGACGGAGTTCAGAAGGTCGCGGCAGTTTCCTGGGAGCCGTGATAGTCTGAGGCCACGTTTGGGGCAAGAGCCTGCCGCAGGCCAAGACCTCAGCGTTGAACAGCGCGGCTACTAACCCCAGGCGTCCGCGCACGACACAACTTAACCGGCGTGGCGGCGGCTGACCCGCTGGCCGCTTGCGCCGACGACAAGCAACATGCGGGGCTGGCAGCGGCTCGCCGCGTCTTTCCTCCCGTTGCTCCTCCTCGGCCTGGCAACCCACGCTCAGCGTCCAGACCTGGGCCACGGCCATCGCCAACCAGAGCCGTTCTACGCGACTGGCCTCCAGCATTTTGCTGTGGTGCCAGCCCCAGAGGCCGCGTTTGAAGTCTTTGAAGCCGGTTTCCACCCAAGTACGCATGCCATACCAACTCACTTCGGCTTGCTCTGGTTCCAGATCAGTGAGCACCGCCCAGGGATGCTCATAGCCTGCCTCCCAATGCATCAGCAAGGTACAGGTCAGGCGGCTGGCTTTCCCCACAAAGCACTCCACTCTTCCTTTCCAACTCGTTCCCGGCGTGGGAACCCATCGACTGATCCAGTCAAAGGTCTCCTCTCCCACCACACGCGCTTTGACCCCCACGTTGATCCGCAAGAACGGATGCCAGCCACAGGTGCAGATGGCCTGGAACAACCAGCGGGCATACAAGCCTCGATCTGCCAGGACCAGCACCTGCCAGTCCGGCGGAATGCTGCCCTCCAGGTGCGTGAGCAGCCCTTCCCAATGTGGTCGCCACGAGCCTTTCTCATGCCCTCCCAAGACTTTCCACGCCACCGGAATGGCGCAACTGCGCACCACCACGCTGATCGACAAAATCGTCCAGCGCTCTCCCAAGGTCGTAGCGTCCAGGACCAGCACCATTTGCTGGTTCCCTTGCTGCCACAGGCGCACCACCCAACAGAGCAAGGGGGCAAAACACGAGGTCACATCCAGTTCCCGGCGCTTCTTCCCGCTCTTGTGTTTCGCATCCAGATACCACTCGCGCAAGCGCTGAAACACGGTCTGTTCCTCTTGTTCCAACACCAGCGCCAGCAGAGCACTGAGTTGCGTAATCCCTGCTGCTCCCGACAGCGCGATCCCCACGCTCCAGAGCACTAGCCCCCACACTTGCGGTTTACTCAAATGGGCAAAGGCCATTGACACTTCTTGTGACCATTGCGATAATCGATCCGGGCAAGACATATCCGTTCTCCTGCTTTTGATGAGTCTGTGGTTTTTTCATCGTAGCAGATGGCGGCGTCTTGCCGCTCCTTTTTCACCTTCCTTTCCCAAAAAGTCTATACTTGAAAGGGGCGGGAATCTGCCCCTGATTGACAAATAAACGCAGGTCAGAGCCATAGGGCGCTCCCACTATCTGCGCCTGCTGGCCGCTCAGATCGCAGATACATTGCCCGCTCAGCGCAAGCAGGGGATGATCCAGAGCTATCTCGCCCGCCTCAAACTGCCCACCGCTCCAGCGGACCTGCGGTGGGTGCTCGCATAACCAGCCGTCCGCGTGTGCCAGATCCTGCAGCGTCCGCTCAAACTGGGCACGCGCAGCGGAGCTCGACTCGCCCACGGCCACCCCGATGCGGCCCTCAAAGAGCAACTCCTCGGGAACGGATGAAGACCAGTTACCCGCCTGCACCCGCCCGATACTGAGAGGATATGGCAGGGGCAGCTTCCCAAGCAGGGGATGCTCAACCTCGCTATTGCGCTCTCGCTCGAGTTGCATAAGCGCGTGGTGAATATTCAGGTACTTTTCAAGCGCGCTGACGCCCTCAAGGCGTACGCAGGCGTGGGCGGATTTGCCGGGTACGCGCACTGTGAAGGTCAAGGCGCCCGCATGAGCGGGAATGAGCTGCAAGCGCGTTGGTTCGCACACGATGGCGACGTCGCCTCTATGGCCGCGCAGCAGCGTGGCAAAGGTACCGAGGCCACCATCCTCTTCCCCGATCACGCTCTGCAGCATGAGCGATCCCCTAAGCCGCGCTCCCGCATCTTTCAGAGCCTTAACCGCGTAAAGCGCAGCCATCAGGCCGCCCTTCATATCGCAGGCGCCCCGCCCATAGAGGCGCCCATTAACGAGTTCCGCTCCCCATGGATCGTATTGCCAGTTGGCATGATCGCCTTCAGGTACGACATCGATATGCCCGTTAAAAACCAGGCGCCTGGCCAGGCCAGCGCCTGCCTGCCATGTACCGACCAGACCCAGCGCTTCGTGGCCGCTGCGATCCACCTCCATGCCGGGGAACTGCGGATGCTGCTGCAGGCGAGGGACATCAATCGTCCACAGGTCTACAGCCAGGCCAAGCTTGCCGCATATGCTGGCTCAGCCAGCGCTGCGCCTCCGCCTCGCGCCCCGTCACACTGGGAAAGCGTAAAAGCGCGCGCAGGGCCTCGATCAGTCCTTGCTCATCCAGGGCGGCAAGGACGTTCTGTTCAAGCACGGAAAGGGGCATCGTTACTCATCTGTTCTTTACGCCGTAATTGGGAGCTTCGCGCGTAATCATGACATCGTGTGGATGGTTCTCACGCATGCCCGCACTGGTAATACGGACAAAGCGCGTATGTTCACGCATCTCCTCAATGTTCGCCGCCCCCGAGTATCCCATCGACTGGCGCAGGCCGCCCACAAGCTGATACACAAGCGGGCCAAGCGTCCCCTTATAAGGGACGCGCGCTTCGATACCCTCGGCAATCAACATGCTCTCATCCTTGATCTCGCCCTGGAAATAGCGATCCTTGCTAAAGCTGCGCTGCTTCATCGCGCCAATCGAGCCCATCCCGCGGTAATCCTTAAAACGCTCGCCATGCGAGATGATCAAGTCGCCGGGGCTCTCATCCACGCCCGCCAGCAGGCTCCCAAGCATGACCGTATGAGCGCCGGCGGCAATGGCTTTGGCGATATCGCCGGAGTACTGAATGCCTCCATCTCCAATAATGGGCACGCCATAGGGCGCGGCCGCGCGCGCGCAGTCATAGATGGCTGTGATCTGGGGCATGCCGATACCAGCGATGACACGTGTCGTACAGATGGCGCCCGCGCCAATGCCGACCTTGACGGCATCTACGCCGGCCTGGATCAGCGCCTCGGTGGCGGCGCGCGTCACCACGTTGCCCGCGATCACCTGCACCTGCCTGCCAAAACGCTCTTTTACCCGCGCCACCATCTCAATGACCATCTTCGAATGGGCGTGCGAGGTATCTACAACTAGCACATCTACCCCTTCCTCGATCAAGGCGGCGCAGCGCTGATCGGTATCCGGCCCCACACCAACGGCGGCGCCAACACGCAGTCGCCCGTATTCGTCCTTGGCGGCGTGGGGATAGAGAACCTTCTTCTGAATATCTTTCATGGTGATGAGGCCCTTAAGCATATCATGCTCATCCACCACGGGCAATTTTTCGATCTTGTAGCGGTGCAGGCTATCGCGCGCTTGCTCCAGCGTGGTGCCAACTGGAACCGTTATGAGGTTGTCGCGCGTCATCAACTCTGATACCGGACGCAGGCTATCGATCTCAAAGCGTATATCGCGGTTCGTCAGAATACCCACCAGCCTGCCATGTTCGACGATAGGGATACCTGAGATATGAAAATGCTCCATGGCCGCCAGGGCTTCGCGCAGTAAGGCCGTGGGCTCCATTGTAATCGGGTCGGTGATCATACCCGACTCGGAACGCTTGACCTTATCGACTTCCTGGGCCTGGTCTGCAATAGACAGATTACGATGAATAACTCCCAGACCCCCCTCGCGTGCCAGGGCAATCGCCAGCTTTCCCTCGGTTACGGTATCCATGGCCGCGCTGACAATGGGGATGTTGAGGGTAATTGTGTGCGTTAAACGCGTCACTGTGGAGACATCATGCGGGAGTACAGAAGAAGTAGCAGGCACTATAAGTACGTCATCAAAGGTAAGTCCTTCGCTGGCAAATTTGTCGTCAAAAGCGCCAGGGTAATGCGCCGAAGACATAATGGCGGCATCCTCCTTAGAAAAACACCCAGCGCACGCAACGCCGTGAGCTGGGTCTCACACCACGAGAAAACTATAATTGCTTCCATCATAAACTGAAAAGTTGTCTTTAGTCTAGCACCTGCAATTAGCACACGTCAAATGCTACAAAAAAAGCTACAGCCACCAGGGCGGGTAAAGACCTGGTGGCTGTAGCCTGAACGCTGCCTGCGGTGGTTAGAGAGTTCTACCACGTCGCATACCGACAAAGAGGTTGTACAGTAGGCGGTTAAAGTGACTTCTAAATCCGTGTGGCACTGCGTATGGGCTTGTCAATCGGGCCGAGTTGCTGTACTTTATACACAGGCTATCTTTGACTACCTCACTATTCACAAGGAGTAACGTCCATGTCTGCTGATATGCAGACAACGACGCAGAAGGCCAGGTTGCAAAAAACGGGACAGCCCGGGCAACTTGCAGAGGCTATCGTCGTTGACAATTTTAGCAAAAGCTATGGCTCGCTGCGAGTCGTTGACCAACTACATTTTACCGTTCATGCAGGTGAAGTCTTTGCTCTACTGGGACCAAACGGCGCTGGCAAGACAACGACAGTCGAAACCCTGGAAGGTTACCGCGCTCCCGATCATGGTACGATACGCGTCCTGGGCCTCGATCCCATACGCGACGCCCGCGTACTCAAGCCACAGATCGGTGTTATGCTGCAGCAGGATGGCCTCTATCCCGGCCTGACCGCCCGCGAGGTCCTGCGTCTTTTCGCGGGTTATTTTCAGAAGCCGCGTAACATTGATGAGCTGCTAGAAATCGTGGGACTCACCGGCGCTGCCAAAACTCGCTGCCGCAGGCTCTCAGGCGGTCAGAAACGGCGTTTAGCCCTGGCGGTGGCCCTGGTAGGCAATCCAAGCCTGCTGTTTTTAGACGAACCAAGCGCAGGTATGGACCCGCAGGCACGCCTGACCACCTGGGAGATTATCCGCGCTGTACAACAGCGTGGTGCGACGGTCCTGCTGACTACCCACCTGATGGATGAAGCTGAACGCCTGGCCGACCGTGTCGCCATCATTGATCATGGGCGGCTGATAGCACTTGACACGCCGGCTCAATTGACGGGCACGCAGAATGCCACCGTTGTGCGCTTTGTGGCAGCGGCGGGCCTGGACTGCGCAAAACTTGCGGCCCTGCCCTCCGCCCGCAAGGCCGAGGAGATACGTCCGGGCAGTTATATTATTGAGACTGACGCGGCCCCCGCGCTGGTGGCCGAACTGGCGGCATGGCTCCGCGATCAGCAGCAAACGCTCACAGAGCTGCGCGTGGGACACGGCTCGCTTGAAGACCTGTTCCTGCGCTTAACAGGTGCGGAGGTGCGAGATTAAGACATCCACATTGAACACAGGTAACCCGGCGGCCTCACTCCAGCGCCAGATCATCAAGCAGGCGCAATATGAGATATTGCTCACACTGCGCCGCGGCGAGAATATCCTGGTAACGCTCATCGTGCCTGTTCTGCTCCTGATCTTTTTTACCTCGTTGAATATTGTGCCCACGGTAAACGGGCGCGCCATTAATTTTCTGCTGCCGGGCATACTTGCGCTTGCCATCATTGCGGCCGGCATGGTAAACCTGGGCATTGCCACGGCTTACGAGCGCTACTACGGAGTCCTCAAACGCCTGGGTAGCTCACCTTTGCCGCGTGGCGGGCTGATCATCGCGAAGGTTCTCTCAATCCTGCTACTGGAGGTGGTGCAGGTTGTGCTCCTGGTGGGCGTAGCCGTCGCCCTCTATGGCTGGCAGCCGGCAGGCTCTGCCCTGCTGACCCTGCTAGCGCTGGTCCTGGGGACTGTTACCTTCGCCGCCATTGGCCTTGCTATGGCCGGTGCCTTACGTGCCGAGCTCACCCTGGCGGGAGCCAATGCTCTTTTCCTGCTCTTTGTGCTGCTGGGTGGAGGCATTCTCCCGCTGAGCCACTTGCCGCCGCCACTTGCCGCCGTGGCGCAGCTGTTGCCGGCTGCGGCCCTGACACAGTCCCTGCAAGCGGCAATGAACAATGTCACGGCCTTCCCCACCTTTCCCCTGCTCACGCTCGTAATCTGGGCAGTTATCGTGCTTTGCGTAGCCATACGAACATTTAAATGGGAATGACCCACCAGCGCTCTGGCCCTCTCCACTGCTCTACCAGATCCTGGCATAGCAGTGGAGAGGGCAGGTTCACATATTCACTGCCGACCACACCCACTGTTCAGAGCAGGTAAAATCGATCACAGCAATGCTGCTCCCGCCTGCGCCGTTGAGCGGCAAATAACTGATGATAAACTGGGGAATGCTCGCCTGCTGGAGCTTATGCTGGTTGTCCGGTATCAGGATCGCGATGCCATCCAGCTTATGAACATGCACAATCGTTTCATTGTAGGTGGCAACCTGGTTAAAGATCAATTTGACACTAAAGCTCACCGTATTGCCGCTGGCCTCATAACCGAGGAAGCGTGGAATAACCGTGTCATTCGTATGGCGAAATGGATCGGCAAAGGTCTCATCAGTTTTAAAGGGATTATCAGGTGTGGCCATCTGATAGGCGAAGGCCTCCCCGCACAGATGGTACTTATACGCGCTATTCGGCACGCGCATGAGGTGAGAACGCGCTTGCGGGGGCACGGCGTCCGGGAGGGTTAAACGCCAGTGTACGACAAGCAGGCTCGCTGTGACAATGACCAGGGCCAGAACAGGCAACAACCAGCGTTTCATAGATACCCCCAGACCGGCAAAACTCCCGCCAACTATCAGGGTGCAGATGGACTGACTTCTCTGACTCTCATCATATATACAGTTATCGACCAGGATGTAAAGGGCTTTAATCGGCCTGCGCCTCCGCCCTGAGGAGTTACTACGCTATCATTTTGTACGCGCCGCTGTAACAGCAGGTTTATCTTCTTCAAAGTCATCGTCTGCGGAGCCACTTTGCGAGACCAGCACCAGGGTAACGAGGAAAATCAGGAGGATAAGTACATGCAGGGCTGTACACCAGGCGCAAATGGTGTGCAGGAGCACAATTTCTACATAGACCAGATACAGAACAGTGAGCATACCCGCGAGTGACCAGAGGAATTGCGCGACATTCAACCAGCGTGGAAGCGGGGATGAGCGCAGGCGCACGATGGCCAGGACGCCGATAGCCAGGCACCACAGCAGGCCAGGCACACTGATGGGCACGCCAGTCCCTGGAACAACTGAAAAGGCGCTAGAGAGCACGCGCGCGCAGTCAACCAGGCCGCTATTGGAACAGATAAGAGGAGCATTTTCATAATGTACGGCGGTCAGGTATATGGAGATACCTACCCCTATGAATGCAAGCAGGAGCAAGAGGAGTTGTCCACCTGAATGTCGCGCGTATTGCATGATATCCTCTCTCTCTTTCAGTCACCGCCAGTCACCAAAATAGGATACCGCTCTTAAAAAGGAGTGTCAAGAGTTCGTAGAGTTGAGTCATCCCAATCTTTCTCGACCAGGCCTTCGCTGCACCCCGAACCCCGCCAGGGACGCTGCGTTCCCTGGCGGGGTTCGGGGTGGCTTGCTGGTGCATCAGCTTTAGCTCGAACTGACCTGATCCGAGAAGTGGCAGGCCGCGAAATGCTCGCGCCCCTCTTTGCGATCAAAGGTCGGCTCCACTTCGCGACAGATCTGCTGCGCCATGGGACAGCGCGTATGAAAGCGACAGCCGCTGGGAATGTTGATGGGACTGGGGAGGTCGCCCGAAAGGATAATTCGCTGGCGGCGCTTCTCAATCGTTGGATCTGGAATGGGCACCGCCGAGAGCAGAGCCCTGGTGTAGGGATGCTGGGGAGCCACGTAGAGTTCATCGCGATCCGCCAGCTCCACGATCCTGCCCAGGTACATGACGGCGATACGATCGGCCACGTGCCGTACCACGCTCAGGTCGTGCGAGACAAAGAGGTAGGTCAGGTTAAATTGTCGCTGCAGCCGCTGCAGCAAGTTGAGCACCTGCGCACGCACAGAGACGTCCAGCGCCGAAACGGGTTCATCGGCCACGACAAAATCTGGATTGATCGAGAGCGCTCGCGCCACCGCGATCCGCTGGCGCTGGCCGCCGCTGAACTCATGCGGATAGCGATCAATGTACTCCGGGCGCAGGCCGACGACGCGCATCAATTCAGCCGTTCGCTCGCGTATCTCGCTGCTCGAACCTGTATTGAAGATATACATAGGTTCCGATATCAGCGAGCCAAGCGTAAAGCGCGGATTCAGCGAGGCAAAGGGGTCCTGGAAGATCATCTGCACGCGGCGGCGCACATGGCGCAGCGCCTCCCCCTCCAGGGACGCCAGGTCCATATTCTCGTAGAGAATCTGTCCCGCCGTTGGCTTATACAGGCGCGTAATCGTGCGCCCGATCGTCGTCTTGCCCGAGCCACTCTCTCCCACCAGGCCCAGCGTCTGGCCACGCTCAATCGTGAAACTGATGCCATCTACCGCGCGCACATGGCCGACGACGCGCTGTAACACAATGCCCCTGGTCAAGGGGAAATACATTTTCAGGTCGCGTACATCGATTAAGGTCTTCGTCTCTACAAGCGTATCCACCATCGTCCCCTCCTCCTTACGATTTTTTTTGTAAGGTGGCATCTTCCGAGGCCTTCAAGGCGGCCTGCGCAGCCTCTAACCTCGCATTGCGCCGTTTATTGGCATAGGCCTGTTCTTTGGGATCGGTGACATCCACCCAGCAGGCTCTCGCGTGTTGCGCGTTGCCGGCAACCATTTCCAGCGGCGGCGTGCTGCGGCAGACCGCGTGTGCGAAGGCACAGCGTGGCATAAAGGGACAGCCGGGAGGCGGCTGCAGCAAATCCGGGGGAGCGCCCTCAATCGTGCGCAGTTCCGCGTGACGCTGCTCATCGACGCGAGGCACCGAGCGCAACAGGCCCAGGGTGTAGGGGTGGCGTGGATTCGCGAACAGCTCATCCGTTGGCGCAGTCTCCATCACCTTGCCGGCGTACATCACCACGACGCGATCGGTCATGCCCGCCACCACACCCAGGTCATGGGTAATGATGATCACCGCGGTGCCGAACTCCTGGCTAATCCCACTGATCAGTTCGAGTATCTGCGCCTGGACCGTCACGTCAAGGGCCGTGGTTGGCTCATCGGCGATCAAGAGTTTGGGGTGGCAGGCCAGGGCGATCGCGATCATCACGCGCTGGCGCATCCCACCGCTGAACTGGTGGGGGTAGGCGTGGACGCGCGTGGCGGCATCCGGGATCCCCACCTGCTCGAGCAGAGCCACCGCCCGTTGCAGCGCCTGCTGAGTGCTTAATTTGAGATGGCTCTTTAAACCTTCCGCGATCTGTTTGCCCACCGTCATGGTCGGGTTGAGGCAGGTCATGGGGTCCTGGAAGATCATGCCTATCCTGCCACCGCGGATCTTGCGCATCGCGCTTTCGGGCAGGTCGAGCAGGTCCTGGTCCTCAAAAATCACGCTCCCGCCGGCAAATTCTCCCGGCGGCTGGGGGACCAGGCGCATGATCGAGAGCGCCGTCACACTTTTGCCGCAGCCGCTCTCCCCCACCACACCCAGTTTCTCACCTGCTTTGACGGCGAAACTGACGCCGTCCACCGCGCGCACCTTGCCCGCCTTCACCTTAAAGTAGAGCTTGAGGTCCTGCACCTCGAGCAGATGTTCGCCCAAGTTCGTGACTCCTTCTTATGCCTCTCGTTAGCGTTCAGTCATGTAGGGATCGAGCGCGTCGCGCAAGCCATCGCCGACCAGGTTGAAACTCAGCACGGTCAGAAAGATGAGCAGCGCCGGGACAATCAACAGCAGCGGATCGACGTCAAAGAAGTCCTGCCCCGCGCTGACCAGAGTGCCCCAGCTCGCAGTGGGCGGCCTGATGCCAAAGCCGAAGTAGCTCATGACCGATTCGAGAATGATATTGGTGCCGACGAGCAGGGTGGCATTGACGATGATGGACCCCGCTGCGTTGGGCAACATATGACGGAACATGATGCGAAAGTTTTTTGCGCCGATCGTGCGCGCGGCCAGCACGTACTCGCGCTCCTTCAAGGCCAGGAACTCGCCGCGCACAACGCGCGCGGCATACATCCAGCTCAGGGCGGCGATCAGGATAATCACGCTGCGCGGCGACCCATCGGTGAAGGAGGCCGAGAGCACAAAGAGCAGCAGGTACAGCGGCACCGCTAGCACCACATCCGTCAGGCGCATCAGCAGGTTGTCAATGACACCGCCGTAGAAGCCCGCTAGCGCGCCGATGCTCACGCCGATAACGATTGCCACCAGCATCGAGGTCATTGCCACCAGCAACGAGACCTGGCCACCGAACATGGCGCGCGCCATGGTATCGCGACCGGTGTCATCGGTTCCCAGGGGAAATTGCCAGGAGGGTCCGGCCAGCGTCTGATTGACGTTCGTGACATGGATAATATTGGGGTCATTATGCCCGCTCACATAGGGCCCGATGAAACAGAACAGAAACAGGAGGATGAGAAAGACGGCACCCACAATCGCGGCGCGGTTACGCACGAAGCGATCAAAGATGATGCGGGCCTGGCTGCGCCGCTTCTGGACTAATTCCGGGGTCACTTCCAGAAAGGGCTCGATCTCTTCTTCAGGATGGCCAAGCATCTGTTGAGATATATCCATGGATGCCTCCTTATAGAATTGGTCGCCCATGCCTACAACTATGCGTAACGAATGCGTGGATCCATGACGGCGTACAGGATATCTGCGATCAAGTTGAACGCGACCACGAAGACGGCCCCGATCATAACGATGGCAAGCAGGACGGGGTAATCTCGATTGGTCAGTGAGTCATAAAACAGCTCGCCCATGCCATGCCAGGCAAAAATGGACTCGGTGATGACCGCGCCGCCGGCCACCTGCCCGAAGTCGAGGGCGACAACGGTGATCAAAGGGATCACGGCGTTGCGCAGCGCGTGCCGGATCAGCATCGGCGTAGGTGCAAGGCCCTTGGCGCGCGCCGTGCGCATATAATCCTGCTTTTTGACCTCGATCATACTGGCGCGCATATAGCGGCTCCAGCCAGCGATAAAAGAGATCGCCAGGACCAGCATGGGCAAAAACAGGTGCTCCAGGTGATCGAGATAGGCGTTGAAGGGATCAAAGGTATAGCCCAGCGTATTCATGCCCGAGGTCGGTAGAACATGCAACCACACCCCGAAGATATCCTGGGCAAAGAGGCCCAGCAGGAAGACCGGCATGGCGATGCCGAAGTAAGCCAGCGTTGTCAGCGCATAGTCGGCCAGCATCCCCTGGCGCATGGCGGAGACCACGCCGATCACGATCGCCAGGATCAAGGCCAGAGCCAGGGCCCAGCCGAACAGCTCGATGGTGGCGGGGAAACGCTGGCCAATCAGTTGAGACACAGGCTGGTTGGTCACAAAGGAGAAACCAAAGTTGCCAACCAGGCTGCTGCCCAGCCACTTGAAATATTGCACATACAGCGGGTCGTCAAGGCCAAAGCGCGCGCGCAGAGCGGCGCGGCCCGCCGCACTCAGATGCGGGTTAAAGATCACCGCCTCCGGTCCGCCTGGCAGTGCATGGATTAAAAGAAACATGCCGATGGAGAGTAAGAGCAGGAGCAGCAATGCCTGCAACGTACGCCTGATAACATACCGTCCCATAAATACCTCCGCAGAGTCTTAAAACGCGGACGGGAAAACATTGGACATAGTGTACCATATTTCTGAGCATTTTCGTCAGCATTTTATACATGAGTTACTGCGTATATCATGTAAAGCGAAAAGCACAGGCAGTACTTTCAAGAGCTGGCATACAAAGAGCCCCTGGTCGGATACCATCTCACCAGGGGCTCCAGTGCTAGGCAGGTACTTGAGCTAGGCGACAGGCCTAGCACTTGCCACCATCGCACCACCACTTCCAGACGTTGATGGTTTCCGAGGCACCCATGGGACCGGGCAGGTAGTTGTGAACGTTGTCCTTCGCCACAGCGACATCGATCGGGCTATAGAGGGTCACGAACGGGAAGTCCGTCAGGTAGATCTGGTGTTCCTGATTGAAGACCTGCTGGCGCGCATTGGGGTCGGTTGTTGCCAGTTCCTGCGAGAAGAGCTTGTCCAGGGCCGGGTTGCAGTACTTGCCGTAGTTTTGACCGCTATAGCTATTGGCCACTGTTGGCACCTGGTTACAGGCAAACTCAGATGAATCGTCGGCATCATAGACAAACGAGTTTTCAAACTCGGCCAGGTCGAACTTGCCAGGTTTAGCACCCGGCAGGAAGGTCCCGAAGAAGGTGTCGGCCGAGTAGTTCTGGACGCCGATCTTCACGCCGATGGCCGCGAAGTTCTGCTGCAGGATCGTCTCGTCGGCCGCGCGCCAGGCGTTGTTGGCCGTCGTCGAATACTGGAATTCCAGGCGCAGGCCATTTTTCGTGCGTACGCCATCGGAGCCCTTGACCCAGCCCGCCTGGTCCAGCAGCTGGTTGGCCGCCGCCGGATCAAACTTGGGGCAGGGGGCGTCGGGCTGGTAGCCGGGCACGTACGCCGAGCCGTGATCGGTACACAGCGGTACCGCCTCCCCGCGGCGCGCCGTCTGGATCAGGGCGTTGTGGTTGATGGCCATGGCCATGGCTTTGCGCACGTTGACGTCTTTGAGGGCCGGGGTGTTCAGATTGTAGTACATAGCTTCAAAGTTGGTGGCGTGCGGATTGGTCACGATGTGGTAGTCGGAGAGCGCCTTGTAGGCCGGGGTCTTGGTCACATCCAGGAACCAGGCCGAATTAATTGTGCCTGCCTGGAAATCCTTGAGGATCGTGTTCTGGTCGGGCACCAGGCGAAAGACGATCTTGTCCAGGTAGGGATAGCCCTGCGAGGCCAGGTAGTACCTGGGGTTGCGCACCACGGTGAAGTGGTCTCCCGGCTTGCTCTCGCTCATCATAAACGGGCCGCTGGTCACGCTGGGGTTGAGGTTGTCCGCCGACTTGAGCACCTGGTCGGGCGACATACCGCTGAAATGGTGGGCGGGCAGCGGCGCATAGAGGCCGTCGGTCCAGATCGCAGCGAAAGGCGCGAAGGGCGCGGAGAGGTGGAAGGTGATCTTCAGGTGGTCGGAGGAGACGTCCGCCGACTTGATCAGGTTATACCCTACAGTGGTGGAAGCGCCAAACCTGGGGTTATTCCACAGCTTCCAGGTGAAATCCACATCGCGGGCATCCAGCGGCTGGCCATCGCTCCAGGTCACCCCCGGGCGGATCTTGAAGGTCCAGGTCTTGAGGTCGGAGGAGACATCACCGTTGGCCACGGTCGGCACTTCGGTCGCCAGGGCGGGATTGATCTTCCCGTTTGTATCCCCGACAAAGAGCGGCGTATAGAGACTCTCATCTACCAGGCTCGCGAACGTTTCGCTGGAACCATTGGGGATGAGCGAAGATACGGGTTCGTAGAGGTCATCCACCCAGGTGCCACCCTTGACCGGGTTGGTACTGGTGGTCTGTGTGGGCGCACTGCCCTGGGGGGCACAGGCGCTGATGAACAGCATCAGCAGGACGAGCAGGGAAAAGGCCAGTGAAAAACGTCGAGATCTTGGTCCCTTGAACATGAGGTCCTCCTCGCGAAATAAAGTCTGACTAGGACAGCGAAGCGGTCAACCCGTCATATAGACAGCGCGATTTTTCACCAGGCAACCAGCATAGCCGCCAGCGGTAAAGCATACCAGAGTAAATGCCCCAGACAAGCGTTTTATAAAAATACTACGTATCACAAGCACCACTTCTCACGCATACTGAACTATATCTATACATTAACTACTTATACTCTGCATGGGAAAAGCGGCGCAGCATGAGGACAGAGCACGATGGAAAACCTCGAGCGGCTAGCGAGCCTGCTCAGGCAGGGGTGGCTGGTGAAGTACCCGCTCAATGTACAGGCGCCGCGATAAGCAGACCAAGGGCCAGCACGACGCCAAATTGCAGGTGTAAAAGAGATGTCTGTTTGATGCCCAGGATAAATACTTTGCGCTCGCTCGCCGCCAGGACCGCTCGCACGTTGCGAAAGGCCAGGGGAAAGGTAATCCAGACCAGCAGACTGAAAAGCGGGAGCACTCCCAGCAAGGCAAAAATACTCACCGCAATGTAGCTGCCAAAGAGGAGGAAAGCATGGTAGCGCTGTCCAAACAGCCGGCCGAAGCGTACTGGCAGCGTGCGCTTGTGGACGGCCAGGTCGTCCTGGTAATCGCGGACATTATTCATGTTAAGGATAGCCGTCACCAGCAGGCCTACCGGAATGCTGGCGGCGAAGGCCCGCCACGACCAGTGAGGGATCTGGACGTAGTAAGCTCCCCATGTCGCCAGGAGGCCCATAGCGAGATAGACCATGACATCACCCAGGCCGCGACTGGCGAAGGTAAACGGCCTGGCGCTATAGAAATAGGCTATGGCCAGGCCAATCAAACCAAAGCCCACTATGGCCGGTCCAACGGCAGAGATGAGAAATGCCCCCAGCAGGGCGGCGATAGCGAAGCTGAAGATACCACCGCCCAGTACCTGGCCGGCCGTCATCTCATGGCGGAAGATCACCGTGCTCGCCCCCAGCGATTCCACGCTATCAAGTCCATAGCGGTAGTCGTAGTACTCATTCACGTAGTTCGTGCCTATTTGAAGAAACAGCACGGCAAATAACGCAGCCAGAAAGGGCAGCGGGTGAAACACACCCTCGTATGCAGCTACAGCTGTCCCAACCAGGATGGGGCTGATCGTCGCGCTCAAAGAGAAAGGGCGGCTGGTCTTCAGCCAGACGCGCCAGGCGGGAAAAGCCGGAGCGGTTTTGAAATGTGTATCGTTATCCATACTTCTCATGACTCGTACGCAATGATCCGGATGTCTATTAAAAATGTAACACGTCTGTGAGCAAAATGCCAGCTTTTTCATGTATAGAGACAGGAAGTTACATGATGGCACGCTTAAACCTCCCTGGGCGTATTAAGAGTAGGTGTGGATCGTATCCTGGCGATACTCTCTTGCCAAAGTTATCCACATCGGGGCGATAGTCCCCCCGCCAGACTATACTCTTCCACAGGAAGAGCTCGCCCTGTTTTGTTAGAGATGGCAGCGAAGTTTCAAAAGACGCGCATCTTATGCACAACGCCTTCATCGATAAATTGGAGCCTTTATTATAATGAATATAGACTAAGTGTTAAGTGGATAGAGGAGGATCATTACATTCATGAACGAGCTTCAGCCAATCATTACGCCGCCAGCGGCGAGCGGGGCCTGCATTCTCCCGCGGCAGATCGCCGCTAAGCAGCGCGCATATACGGCTTCCAGGCCGCCGCTGCCGCCAGAGCTGCCACTGACGCTACCCGATACCCCCCTGCCGGTGGCGCTGACATACATGCCGAGCGCCAATGCTTATACAGCCGCAATGCTCGGCCGTCAACTATTACTGCGGCGCCTGCAGACCTTTCGGCCGGCTGCCTCCTTGCCAGACGACGAGGCCTATACATTCCCCATCTTGAAGTTGACGACAGCCTCCGTTGCGCGGCCCGAGATCACTGATCAATCCTCCCATGCGGGGTTGAGTCGCACGCCGCCCTTTTCAATTCCCGGCTATTTCACTAGCAAGACGACGCCACGCGATGTGGGAGTGGGCGAAGCGCTGCTCGGTTGCGGAACATTGCTGCTGATCAGCGTAGTTCTCCTGGCCATACTCTACTATCTCGCAATCTGAACGCGCCGCGGCGTCACCTGGCGTGACGCTGAGGCGCCGGCCAGTCGGAGCTATTTGCACCGTTAACATCTCCCCTGCTACAATGTAAAGCACATTGGCCACACGGGGGACTTTTTTATTGTCTGTCCCCCCGGCAGATCTAGAAATTCATGAAAAGCTCTCTAATGAGATTGGCCAGCCTTGTAAACAGCCAGCTGCGGGTGGGATGGATCTCCTTGATTATCGGCTGTCGCTTCTGGCAGTGGCGCATACAACTCTGGCTTGCTCAATTACATATCACTGAAAGTACATGCACACGGATGAAACAGACGCTGCTTATTATTCGCCATGGACAAACGAAGTGGAATGTCGAGCATAAACTACCCGGCCAGTTGCCAGGAGTAGCTCTCAATGAGAAGGGGCGTGAGCAAGCCGCCCACCTTGCCAGGGCCCTATCCGCTATTCCCATCAGCGCAATCATCAGCAGCCCGCTCGAACGGGCCTACGATACAGCATTGATCGTCGCGCAGGGGCGCGGCCTGGCCATTCAGACGGAACCCGCTTTGATGGATACCGATATCGGCCGCTGGGCAGGCGAAAGCTATGAGCAACTGGCTAAAACCGACCAGCAGTGGAAAGCTTACGTCCAGGACCCGACCGTGGCACCCGCGGGTGTAGAAACCTTCCCGCAGGTGCAGCAGCGGGTTCTGGCCGCCATAGAACGCTGGAGTAAGCGCGCGGATGTCGGCGCGTACCCTGTCTTCGTCGCCCATGCCGACGTTGTCAAGCTGATCATCGCCTATTATTCGGGGCTGGAAATCAAAAGGGCCGGCGCGCTCTTCATCGACAATGCATCCGTCAGCATTATTGAGATCGACAACGAGGACGTTCATCCCGTACGCGTGGTAGCAGTTGGGTGGAGTCCGCATCCCAGCTGGCTCAAGCCAACGATCCTGGATAAACAAAAGGACGATATTCCGCTGCAACAGGGAGAACAGAAAGCGTAAGTCATATCGAGTGAAGATAGTACGTTGAAGGGAACTCTAGCATGTTTGATCCACGTGACCCTTATGAACGCTTTTACTGGCATTATGATTCACGACGCCCGCTTTCTACGGCACAGATTATCGCCCTGGGGAGCGTGGATGCAGAGTCAGTGGCCTTGATCTGGCTGCTGCTGGAGCATGGAGTCTCATTGACGGTCGCGGGCCCCACAGATCCCCAGCCGGGCGTAGGCAAGACCACGACGTTAAACGCCCTGCTCCAGTTCTTACCAGAAGGCACCGCCCTGGCGTATATGTCGGGCATGTACGAAAATTTCGCCTTCACCCGCTTGCCCGACATCGATCCCTCCACGACCTATGCACTATGTAACGAGGTCAGTGATCACCTGCCCATCTACATGTGGGGACGTGTAGCTCGCCGTTATCTGACGCTGCCCGCGCAGGGTTACCATATCGCTACCAGCGTGCACGCCGATGCCATCGACGATGTAATCTCCCTGTATCATCACGATCTCCACTTGCGTGCTGAGGATGTGCGCAGGCTGGGCCTTGTCATCAATATTGGCCTGGTGGGGCGAGTTTATCCTGCGCGGCGACGCTGGTTAAGCACACATTTTTTGCAGCCCTCTGGCGATCCCGGGCATCCCGACGAGATCATCCCTGTGCCATTGTCGCTTTGGAATGAATTTGATGACACGTTTGAGCACGCCGATCAGGCTATGCTTGACGACCTGGCCGGGTGGATTGGAATGACCGCGCCCGCTTTTAGCGAGGCCTTGCAGAGGCGCATCGCCAGCCTGCAAGAGGTCGCGCAGCAAGGCCTCGACGTCGGTCAGATGTACAATACCATCAACGACGTGCGCGAATGTGAGAAAAACCCCCGGGCATAAAGAAATAGAAAACATATCTCTGCTTGTTCAATAGAGTAGACGGGACACATACATAAAGAAAGGAGATCCAGATGCTCAAAGCTGCACAACTCGCCAATGAAGGGCGCTGGCCTCGCATCTGCAATGAACAGTAGACACAATTTATGAAGAAGAGGAGTACTCTCGCTATGAGTCTTTCCGTTGCCATGCTCAGCGTCCATACTTCGCCGCTGGATACGCCGGGACGCACGAAGGATGCGGGCGGCATGAATGTGTACATGCGTGAATTAGCACGCGAGCTAGGAAATCGTCACATCAACGTTGATATCTTTACCCGCTGGACCGATCCCCACGTCCCCCGCATTGTCCAACTTGGCACAGCTGTGCGGGTTATCTCCATCAAGGCCGGGCCGCAGAGCATCCTTCCCAAAAACGAGCTCTACCAGCACCTGCCGGCGTTTATCCGGCAGGTTGCTGAATTCAGTCAGGCCACAGACGTCGATTACGATGTGCTGCATAGCCACTACTGGCTCTCAGGCGTGGCGGGGAGCAGACTGGCGCAGTGCTGGGATGTCCCACACATCACCATGTTTCACACCCTGGCGCGTTTAAAGCAGATGGCCAATCCCCAGCAACGCGAGCCCTCTCTGCGCCTGGAAATGGAGCAGCAACTCATACAATCCGCTGATCGTATCATCACCACAACCCCGGATGAGCGAGTACAGCTCATCCGCCATTGCGGGGCACATATCCACCAGGTCGAAGTTATTCCTTGTGGGGTCGATCTTAAGCTCTTCACCGAACAGGCGAAAGAGCAGGCTCGCCATAAGCTTGGCCTCAAACCCCATCAGCCAACGCTGCTGTTTGTCGGCAGGCTCGACCCTTTTAAAGGGCCTGACCTTTTTCTGCACGCGGCAGCCATGCTGGCGAACAGCGCGCAACTTGTCGTTGTGGGCGGCAACCTCCAGGGTGATCCAGATATGCAGGCCCTGCGTAAGCTGGCCCATGAGCTAAAGCTCGGCCAGCGCGTCCATTTTTTGGGCGCGCGCCCGCAAGCGGAGCTGCCGCTCATTTATAGCGCAGCCGATATAGTCGTTGTCCCCTCCTACCATGAGAGTTTTGGCCTCGTCGCCGTCGAGGCGCTGGCCTGTGGCAGACCAGTGGTAGCGACGCGCGCTGGTGGACTGACGACCATTGTCAGAAACGACGAGACGGGTTTCCTGGTGCCGCGCTGCCCTGGTTTCTTTGCCGAAAGGCTGGATAACCTCTTGAGCAAGCCGGAGCTACTTACCCGTATGAGCCAGGCTGCGCGCCAATCCGTGCAGCAATTTAGCTGGCAGAATGTCGCGAGCCGGGTCAGCGACACTTATCATTCGCTGATCGCCGCCAATCAACAGCTGGTCGCCCAGTAAGCAAGAGCGACGGGACGGCGCTATGCGCTCAATTCGACCTGGTAAATGTCGTTGAAGTTTGGCGAGCCCCAGCCCGTGGTATAGTCCCACCCCTGCGTCGCGCTGTAGAACATGTTAGCTCCGCTGGTGATATCGTTAAAGGGATGGTGGCCAGCGGGATGATTGACCATGCTGTAGATTTCCGGCACGCCGCCGATGGCCATATGTCCCTGCGTCTGCAGCGCCTGGTCGACCAGCAGTGTCCCGGCCGCCCAGATGGGAGCTGCGGCGCTTGTGCCACCCGAACTTGTCCATGCCCCCTGGTAGTAGACGGAGATATTGGGATAGGCTGCCGCGGCCACATCCGGCACCTGGCGCAGACCATTAGGCGCGTAAACGGTTGCGGCGAAGTCCAGTGGCCTGATCGTGACATGCTCCGCCGTGCCATCGAAGTGCGTGGTCGTGCCGGGACCCACCTGCCAGGCCGGCCGCTGGAAGTCGGGATTCTGGCTCACACCACCGCCGCTACCCCAGTCGTTGGCACAGATCGGCAGGTTGTCTCCCGGTCCCCACGTCGTCTCACTCGTGCGCGCATTGTTGCTGTTCACCTGCAGGTGAGTCCCACCAACGGCGATTGCATAGGTGGCGCTGGCGGGGAAGGCGACCTGCGCGACGTTCGGGATGCGCTGCGTATAGGCGCCGCAGTCACCGCTGCTGATGAAGACCGAGATGCCCTCCGCGGCCAGGACGCGCAGGCTATTATTGACGGCGGCCATCTCCGCGACGCTAAACGAGCTCTCATAGGCGCCATAGCTAATGCTCAGGACGTTGACCTTGTGATCAGAGGCGACGCGATTAAAAACGTCGACCAGGTCCTGGGCAAAAGCTGTATTGCCATCGGTCTGATAATCGAGGATAGTCGCCTGGGGCGCGAGGCCAGCAATCAGTTCCAGGTCCATGATCGCTTCACCCTGGCCGGGGCCGGACGAGGGCTGGCCATTGACACTGATATTCTGCACATTGGGGGTAGGCAGGCCGGCGCAGGCCATATAGGTGGCCAGGTCTTGCGGATCGTATCCGTCACCGAACTCGGCAACCCCGATCGTCATTCCCTGCCCTTTGAAGCCCTGCGCATACAGCTGCTTCAGCTGGTAGGCTCCCGCAAGCCTGTCACGCGTCAGGTTTTGATTCGCTCCGTAGCCACTGCAATCAGCATACGACGGCTTTGTCAGGCTCTGAGACTGCAGGCCAAACGGTGGTTTGAACGCAGGCAGCGCAAAATTATCCAGGCCGGTCACCGACGAGATCAAGGCAGCGCTTGGGTCGCTAATGCTTGGAGTGCCAAGCGGCATAAAGAAGGTGCGACCGGCGATGGTAAATGACTGCATGCTGATATGCAGCGCCCGCTCTATCGTAGCAATTGTAGCATGGACCTTGATCGACGAGCGCAGGGGGTTGGTCGCATCGACGGTAAACCCCTGACTGGTCAACCAGCTTATCACCTGCTGCTGCTGGACAGTGCTTGGCGCGAACTGCTGCGCAACCTGTTGCGGAGTCAGGAACTTATGAAACGCCGGCGATGCCGGTGTATAGATCTGCGCGACCTCCTGGTCAAATGCAGCGTCTCTGTAAAGCAGGTTGAAGGTGAGAGGCTTGACCTGGTTCGCGGGTAACTGCGACCCGCTGGGCAGGTTAGCGACAGCTGGTGGTTCACCTCCGACAGGGTGCGGCCGCGCAGTAGAGGGTGAAGGGGTCAGGGCGGCTATGGCCGTATTGGACCCTGGCAATGAGCAGGCGCTGGCCAACAGAGCAAGCAGCGCGATACCTAGCGTACACTGCAAGGCGTGCCAGAGATTCTTGCGAGCGCGTCGTTTCACATCTTCCTCCCAATGAAGAATAGCATAATAAGCTGAAGCAACATACCATTCAAGCTCTTCTTTAATTGTGCCTACGCCAGTATATCAGGAGCTTCACCACAAGTATAGAGTTTGCGCGCCTCGATTACCGTGAGCCAGGTAATACTGCCGCTGTGAGCTACCTTCTATTTTTTGCTCATCACCTGCCTTACGAGAGGCCCTCCCTCAGGCCCGCGATGCTGTTATTGCCACCCGGGATGACGAAGCTGCCCGCACGCTGCTGGAGCCAGGGGCATGTGCTTCTCACAAATACCTCTCTTAGCAGCGGGACCAGCGGATTACAGAATTTTCACACAGTTTAGGATGGACATTCCCGCATTCATATGGTATAATCAACACAATCAAAAAGAAGTTTTCCAAGTTTGCAAGTTCAAGCCCGGGTTTTTTATTACCTCCGGCGTTAATTCGGTCCTTCGGCTGAATGGGGATTGAAATAAAAATATGGAATTAAATTCATTGGCATCACAGGTGGCATCACTGAAAGAAGCAGTGATGGCTGGCAGCGAAACGTAAACAAACACTGGGGAAATATTGCCCTGGTGTTTTTCTTTTTATCTCGTTTTATGCAACGCGCACTGGATGCCGGGCTCATCGATCTTTCTTCATGATGTGGGCCACAGTTTAATGTTCTGAGCATGATCGTCGTATTTATCTCGTGAAAGGAGGGAGTCAATCGTTAACGTATCCGGCCCATGCTGGATAACGCTTCTGACAGATAACCAACCTGACCGCACTGGATTAGATGTAAAAATACTGACCCACCAGATGCGCGACCGATGAAAGCTACGCTCCCAGGAGCGTGCAGTGCGAACGAAGAGTGGACACGGAGTGGTTGCTAAATTATAAGGAGTGCACCGATCATGAACTCAAGTATGATCAACAAGATCGCAAAAGCCAAGCGTTATGCGGAAGAACCCGAGCGGATCCAGTTTACCCGCTTTGAAGCAACGTTCCGGGGAGAGAACGATCTACACACCACTGTTTTCGACGATGGTGAATGGTCCTGTACCTGTCGTTTCTTCCAAGACTGGGGCGACTGCTGCCACACAATGGCCATGCAGCGCGTTCTGGGCGTAACTATTCCAGCAGCTCACCGTCACGGTATTCCTGCCGGTCTAGGTACCAGCCCGCTCGTACATTAGACAGACCTTCGCATATATGGCATTGAGGACTATCCGGTCTCTACAAAAGCCACCCGCAGCAATATAAAAGAAGCACCGTAACACATGAGGCCGGTGCTTCTTTCTTCTATCGCCTGCCCACACTTTTTCAGCTGTCCGCGCCGCCTGCGCGCTAGGAACCTATGCCGGGCACAAAATGGAGGATGATGATAATGGAGAACATAATGAGCGCCAGAATCGCAATAAAAATCAGGTCTCTGCGCACATACACATAGTGCTCAGAGGTAATCAAAGTGGCAGCGTTACGCTGCTGCGCTTTTTGCGCAGACTGGCGACGAGCCGCCAGGCGGGCAGCGGCGCTGCCTTTAGGGGCGGCGCTCGCCCTCTCCACATCTGGTGCCGGCGTCTCCGCGAGGACCCTGGTCTCGGGGCTTTCGTTCTTTACCGCCGCCTGGACCCGTTTTGGCGCGCTGCTGGCAGCCTTCTTTGGCTCTGGAGCGGCCATTGTGGATACGCTCACAGGCGCGGCCTCAAGACCTACGGCCTCCTCTTCAGGACTGGCCGTGTCCTCCATCTCAGCTTCTTGCTCAGCTGAAATTTGGTCAGGGGTCTCACGCACCAGTTCAAAACTCTTCTGGACTCTTGGCTTATTGCGCTGCGCTCCGCCTCGCGCAGGCGTGCTCTTCTTTGGCATTCTTCATCACTCCTTGCCCGCTAGACCTGGGAGAGGCTCAGCCTCCCGGGGCATCTACTAGAATAGACTAGTTCTCACACGTAACGCAACCCTTACTCGCTTTACCCCACTCGTCCCATCGCCACGCGCTGGATGATTTTCGTTCATTAGGGACATTATAGTTCTTAATCTATTCCTTGTCTAGATTAAACTTGCCTGGCGGCTCGCAATGCAGCTCTCACCCCCGCCGCGAACTATGACTCCTCTAGCCCCATTGGGGTATCAAATCAGCAGGCAACCTAGGCGGGCACTTTTCTTTATTCCGCCGGGTATGCTATAATGAACATGTTGCAGCACATGGCACAGCATAAGACTAGCCCGGTGGCTAGTCCTTTTTTCTACTTACCCACCTATATATATTACCAGCACGCAAGCTAGAGGAGCAGATTAGCATGGCGAGAATAGTCGTCGCAATGAGCGGCGGCGTGGATAGCTCGGTCGCTGCCGCCTTACTGAAAGAGCAGGGCCATGAGGTCATCGGTATTATGTTACGCCTCTGGGCGGAACCAGGCGTCATTGCAGATGACGGCATTGAACGAGTGGTACAAAATAAATGCTGCTCCCTGGAGGCGGTTGACGATGCCAGGCGGGTCGCGCGTATGCTTGATATACCTTTCTACATGATCAACGTCGAGCAAGAATTCAAGCATACGGTTGTTGATATGTTCTACGAGGAGTATGTAGCCGGCCGCACACCCAATCCCTGTCTGACCTGCAATCGCCACATCCGTTTTACCGTGATGCTCAACCGTGCCCTCGCCCTGGATGCGGATTACATGGCCACGGGTCACTACGTGCGGGTCGACGACCACCCGCTCAGCAGTAAGCGTCGACTGCGGCGAGGCGTCGACCCTGGCAAGGACCAGTCCTACGTTCTGCATGTGCTCAATCAGCAGCAGCTCGCCCATGCCTGTTTCCCCCTGGGGGAGTATACAAAGCCACAGGTACGCGCTATGGCAGCCGAGCGGGGTATGACGGTGGCGACCAAGGCAGAGAGCCAGGAGATCTGCTTCGTCGCGCAGAACGATTATCGCGGCTTTATTCAGCGCTACGCAGCCGGAGCGTCAGCAGAGTTAGCGGACGAGCCTGCCGCCGTGGCCGCGGCACTGCCGCGGCCTGGACCTATCTATGACCTGGCTGGCAAATCCCTGGGACGGCACAGCGGCCTCGCATTCTACACCATCGGCCAGCGCAAAGGTCTGGGCCTGGCCTCTCAGGAGCCTCTGCACGTGCTGAAAATCGATCCTGCGAGTAATGCCCTGATCGTTGGTCCGGCGGAGAAACTCGACAAGACGGAGTTTACCGTCGGGAACATGCACTATGTCAGCGGCGAGGTCCCGGCTCAGCCATTCGCGGCCAGGGTCCGCGTGCGCTACAAAGCACCCGAGCAGGAGGCCCTTGTGACTCCCCTGGAGGGAAAGCGTGTGAATGTGACACTCTCACGACCACAGCGTGCCATCACACCCGGACAGGCAGCCGTCTTCTATGGCGGCGATGACGGTGATGAGGTGTTGTGCGGAGGAATAATCGAAGAATGACCGATCAAAACCATATCAGGAATTTCTGCATTATCGCCCATATCGACCATGGCAAATCGACCCTGGCGGATCGCCTGCTTGAATTCACAGGCACCGTCTCCAAACGTGAATTGATGGAGCAGACCCTTGACCAGATGGACCTGGAGCGCGAAAAAGGCATTACCATCAAGGCTCAGGCTGTGCGCATGCACTACACGGCCCTGGACGGTGAAGAATATGAATTGAACCTGATCGACACCCCCGGTCACGTAGACTTCACCTACGAGGTCTCGCGCAGCCTGGCGGCCTGTGAAGGTACGCTGCTCGTTATCGACTCCGCTCAAGGCATTGAGGCGCAAACGCTGGCAAACCTCTACCTGGCGGTAGAAGCTGATCTGACTATCATTCCCGTCATCAATAAAATTGACCTGCCAAGTGCCGATCCCGAGCGCGTCATCCAGGAAGTAGAAGATGTCATCGGTATTCCTGCGGAGGAGTGTATCCTTGCCTCGGCCAAGGAGGGTATCGGCACACGCGAGATCCTCGAAGCGGTAGTCAAGACGATCCCACCGCCCAGAGGACTGCCTGCTAAGCCTTTGCGCGCCCTTGTATTTGACTCGCACTATGACTCATACAAGGGCGTCATCGCCTATGTGCGCGTCGTCGACGGCCAGCTACAGACCAACGAGCGTATAGCCATGATGGCGACCGGCAGCACGACCGAGCTTCTGGAGACGGGCTATTTCCAGCCGCGCCTGATCTCTACTGCTACGCTGACAACGGGCGAAGTCGGCTATATCGCGACAGGCTTCAAGCATGTCAAAGACTGCCGTGTCGGCGATACCGTGACCACGCCCTCTGCCCTGGGGCAGGTCGAGGCCCTGCCCGGCTACAAACCAGCCAAACCGATGGTCTTCGCTGGTATTTACCCGGTGGAGGGCAGCGACTATCCACTGCTGCGTGACGCCCTGGAGCGACTCAAATTAAACGATGCCGCGCTCTCCTATGAGCCCGAGACATCGAATGCCCTTGGTTTTGGTTTCCGCTGCGGCTTCCTGGGCCTGCTGCACATGGAGATCGTGCAGGAGCGCCTGGAACGCGAGTATAACCTGGATATCCTGGCGACCGCCCCCAGCGTGGAATACTATGTGACGCCGACCAATGGCACGATGGTCAAGGTGGATAATCCCTCGGATTTTCCCGCCTCCGGAGATATTGAGAAGATCGAAGAGCCGTGGATGGACATTTCGATCTTCACACCCTCGCGCTATATCGGCACCATTATGGACCTGGTGACCTCGCGTCGTGGAAGTTTTAAGGAGATGAAGTACATCGAAGCGGAGCGCGTCCTGCTGTCCTACGCCATGCCGCTGGCGGAGCTGATTGTTGATTTCTACGACCATCTCAAGTCGCGAACCCAGGGTTACGCCTCGCTCGATTATAGCTTCGGCGGCTACCACGAGGCGGACCTGGTCAAACTTGATATACTGGTCAACGGCTACCCGGTCGACGCCCTCTCATTGATCTTGCACCGCGACAAGGCGTATCACCAGGGGCGCACCCTCGTTGAGAAGCTGCGCAGCCTGATCCCACGCCAGCTGTTTGAGGTCCCCGTCCAGGCCGCCATCGGCTCACGCGTCATCGCGCGCGAGACGGTCAAAGCTGTGCGCAAAGACGTGCTTGCCAAGTGTTACGGTGGCGACATCAGTCGTAAACGCAAACTGCTGGAAAAGCAAAAAGAGGGCAAAAAGCGCCTCAAGATGGTGGGCAACGTCGAGATTCCGCAGGAGGCCTTCATGGCGGTACTCTCGCTTGACGATTAGCAGGACCGGCTCAGGCGGCGCGGCGGCCAGGGCGCCGATAATAGCAACAAGGACTGGATAAGTGCTATCCAGTCCTTGTGTGTCTGTTTTTTTCTGCACAACTCCCGTGTCACGTCAACCGAGTTATATGCTCAAAAAGGGCAAGATAATCCAGAATGCCCTTCACAAATCCCCTGCTTACCTCCACCAGACCTGTGACGTAGGTCGTCATCTAACCTGCTTTTCTAGACAAATTTCAGAATAGAAGCGGTAATTTTCAGGTACTGGACAGACGCTCAGAGGCTCGGAAGCCCGCCTGCACGGGCACTACTTGTCAATCTGAAAGACCATCCCAAACAGGCGTATTGGTTTCTTCATTGGCGACATAAAATCTCCTTTCGGAATTACCAATGCAAGGCCTTCGCCCTGTGCCAGGGTCTTTTCGTTTCCCTGGAAGCGTCCCGGTGCTCTGGAATTTTCCAGATCTACCAATGAACATAAATAAGTATACCATCATGTATCTAAAAAGTCAAGTCAATATTGTATATATGAAAATTCACTTCTCATGGCTTCAAGCGAGGGCAGCACAGCCTGGAGAGCTAAAAAACGCGCCTCTCCAGATTTTCCTCGTGGAGAGGCGCGCCTGGCTTCCATGATGTCAGCCCTGGCGGCATCATGGCTTGCGCGTATCCCTCTCCTCAGAGGATCCAGCGCCCTGCTCGCTCGGTGTCCCTTGCTGGCGCACGCCCGTACCGACCGTATGCGGCGGCTCGTTGATGATGTCCTGGTCCAGAATGGGTCGATCAAGCGCGTCCTCGGCGCTGCCAGTGGCGGCCGGGCTCAAGCTGCTGCGCGCATCGCTTGTATAGGTACTCGCACCCCCGGCTCCAGGGTTACTGGGGGAGTTCTCAATAGAATTGCCCATGGTCACATCCTGGCGGCTGGTGGTGGCACCTTTTGCTGCGGCGCTATCTCCCTGGAACAGGTAGTTGGATGAGGCAGGATCGAGCGCGCCAGCGGGCGACTGCTCAACCATACGCGCAAAGTTGTCCAGGTCGTGCTGTAAGACGTTCTCGAAACGACTACCTGCGCCTAACTTTTCACCAACATCTCCAAGCAAGCCGGCAGGCGGGTTGTAGTTAACGAACACGTCTACCTGCGTCTGGTTGGCCCCGAGCGGCCGAAATGGGACGCGGCCAGTATTCTCCAGGCCGTCGGTCGCGCGCCAACCGATCTGCTGGTCCTCTACCCAGCCTTCGTTAATGGCGTCCCATTGGTGCTGCCCGAATACCGAGGCGACCCAGTGGCTGCGCTGGTTATCGTAATAGGTAACCTCCTTCACAAAACTCATAAATTTTGGGAAGTCAAAAACACAATCGGGGGTTTTTGATGGATCTATAAGGAGGTTCCAATGGATATTATACAACGGCTTGCCGAACTGGATGAAGCATATCGGTCGGAATCGCTTCTTCGCTACGAAGCCCTCTGGGAAAGCGTCACTGAGCAAATCACGCGTGAATTCCCCGGCTTCAGCCTTGCCTATGCTGAAGTCTACACCGCAGGCAGACAAAGAACCGCCCACGGCGGCATGCGCCATGTATTAATCCCCGAAAGGAGCATCTAAATGAAGCAGTTTCAATACATCGAAAAACCCGATTTAGCAAACGATCTTGTACGGCTTCTTGCTGCTTGCTTTCTTCCTATCGCTGTTACAGGAATGATTTTTGACACCATCCCGATTGTTGTGTAGAGACAAGTAGTAAACAAGCAAGCAAAGATGCAAGGCCGACGGTATCCAGCCCACAAGATCTGATGGAACAGAAAAATGCAGCACAGGCTTCCCAAATCATCAGCAACAAAGCTCCTTGAGGCGCTCTTGTTGCACAAGACTGTTCGCAAACGACACCTCCCTCCGAGCCACCCTTTCCGGCTGGTTGAATGTCAGCCAACAACGATCAGCGTTCAGCCTTTAGCCAACCGGAATCTTAGGCAAGCGAATATCTTGCATCACGGCCCAAACAATGGTGAGACAGCTGGTTTCCGTCGTGAAAGCGTCAATCTGGTCCGTGCGCCCTCGGACATTGCTAAAGAAGCTTTCAATGGCATTGGTCGTGCGAATGTAGCGATGCATGACCTGCGGGAAGGCGTAAAACGTCAAGAGATGCTCTTCATCTTCCATCAGGCTGCGCGCTGCTTCGGGATAGCGCTGGCGATATTTCCCTTTGAAGGCCGCCAATTGGGTGAGCGCCTCCTCTTTCGTCAACGACTTCCAGATGCCAGTCAACTCGGCTGCGACCGTGTTCTGCTCGCGTTTGGGAATGGCATTCATGAGCACTCGGCTGTTTATGCACCACACAGCGTTGGCGCAGTGTGGCCGTAAAGAGGGCGGAAACGGCGGCAAGCAATCCCTCGTGTCCATCGCTCACGATCAGATCCACCTGTGTTGCCCCGCGTGCCCGCATATCCTGCAGGAGGTCCATCCACCCATCCTTGCTTTCTTCTGCGCACGCACGTAAAGCCAGCACCTCTTTGTTTCCTTCCAGATCAACGCCCAGCGCGGTTAAAAGGATCGTTGCATCGGTTTTGTCTCCATGACGCACGCTGAAGTGGACGCCGTCCAAGTACAGGATACACCAGTGTCCTTGCAGAGGCCGCTCACGCCACGTCTCAAATTGGTGCGTCAACGTGTGGTTAAGACGGCTAACTGTACTGGCGCTGGGGGCGACTCCCATCAGCGTTTGGGCCACTTCTCCCACTTTTTGGGTACTGACTCCGGCCACAAACATCTGAGTTAACCCTTCGGCCACCTCAGGCTCATAGCGACTGTAGCGATCAAAGACCTGGGTATGAAATCTCCTTCTCGATCTCTGGGGACATGAAGATCTTCGATGGGACCCGCTGAAGTCGCAAGATCGCGAGTGTAGATTCCATTGCGGTACCCTTTCCGCTCAGGAGTACACTCTCCCCAAGCGGCTCCAATGAAGAGCTTCAGTTCCTCGCGCATCACTTCTTCGATCACCACTCGCACCGCATTGCGCGTCAATGCACGCAAATGCTGATGGAAGGCTTGCTGGTCTGGCAACGCTGGAGATGCTTGCTCCACCGTTTGGGGGTCAGTGTTCGATGTGGTACTCTTGTTCTTGGGTACAGGCATAATCGCTCCCTCCTGTTTGAAATGGGATGTTTTGGGTAAAAGGGACAATTCATGCCTGTATTATCTTCTCATTCTCCCCTCTTTGGGGAGGAGACGCTTTACACAATTATCGGGATGCCGTCGATTCTGCGGCAGCAGCAAAAGGACAAGAGCATGCTCAGCTGGAGAGAACATCCCAAGGTCATCCCTTATCGCAAAAAGTTTTCCCTTGGCTATGTGGTGGAACGCCTTGTTTCTACCGGCCTTTCTGTTCGTGACATTCTCCCCCTCGGTGCTGGCAGACAATTCGAGCAAACTTTCAGGTAAAAATTTTTACCTCAATTGTTGTCCATCAAGCACGATTTACGCTCAGTGAGAGGACAACAATTGAGGTAAACTGCCAACTGGTGACATACCTGAAGCACTTAGCGGTCATGGAGATATGCTGATAAGCAGTCCTTGCTGCGGTGTGATAAGATCGACGTTTTCTGTTCCCAAACTACCGCATGGCCAATTTGTATCTTTGCGAGCGTCATCGCTCAGCTTGGTTTACCATCTATACTTATGGAGTTACATATTTGGCTACACAATATTGATCAACAGACAGCGGTGGTTACAAGCCTTGAAACTTGCGTGAGCAAGGGTAAGAGCGCTTCTCAAGTTTTTGATAGCATTCGGCACCACCTCGTTTGAGTCCTTTGGACTCTGAACAATTGAAGAACTAAGTTCCTCATGTGAGTCCTCTCCAAGCACGAGTAAACGACAGCCAGGAGGAAGTGAAGCATGAAATGTCCGCGATGCAACACCACGTTGGAAGAAGAGGCCTTTTTCTGCGGCAATTGTGGCGTATCATTACAAAATAGAAGAGATGCAACCCCTCCTGATCAGACCTTCCTCAGCAATAGTGAGAAAGATTGGGCTAACCTTGCCAGTGATAATCCAGGAACATACCAAACCGTTTTAGGGGAATCCTTCGTGCAGCCTACATCAACAAAACCACCAGTGCCTGTACGAGCCGATACACCTCCTCCACAGTGGTCAAGACTGGGATTATCCTCAGGACTCTCACCTCGCCGCAACCTTGTTGTGCGTAACCTGCTCAGTCTAGCTATTATCTTGTTGCTCGTTGCTGGAGGAACAACAGGCTATCTGCTCACCTTTGGCAAAGGTACAATTGCCACGAATGGACCTGCCAATCCACCTCGAATATTAGTTCCACACAACGTTGCAAGCGGGCAGGTTGCTTTCTTTGATGATCCGAACAGTACTCCTGGCAGCACTAATACTTTGAAAATAGCCGTTGAGGGCTTGAGTGCCCCTCCCGTCGGGTCGCACTATGCTGCATGGCTGATCAACGATCAGCGCGAGCAAATAACGTCTCTCGGGGCATTAACACAAAGCGGCACTAACTACTTGCTGAGTTTCACAAGTGGTAATGGAGGAACACAACAGCAGCATAATTTAATTGGTGCAGGCAACAGAATTGAGGTGACTCTTGAACAGGGAACGGCTAGTCAGCCAAGCGGCAAGGTGCTACTCACTGGCGTTTTCCCTCCTCAGGCCTTCGCCCACATACAGCACTTGCTTTTCCGTTTCCCCACCACGCCACATAACATCGGGCTCCTTGTCGGGCTGATGCAGCAAAGCCAAGCGCTGAATGTTCAGGCACTACTCCTGCAAAGTTTGATCGGGAGTGGCAATACAGGTGCCCTTCAATGTGTGGCGCAGAGCATAATCGATATCAGCGAAGGCAGCCACGGGGCACACTATCAGCCACTCAGCACATGGTGCACCACGTCTTTCACCTCCCAGGAGGGTGACGGCTTTGGTCTGCTCAATCAGGGATATCTTGCTACCGCGGCTGACCATGCCAGTTATGCCGCACTTCAGCCGGACGCAACGGATACTATTCGCCTGCATGCTCACCATGTAGAGATTGCCACAGACAACATCAAGGGATGGGTCACGACCCTTCATCAAGACACGCTCAAGCTCTTGAGCAATCCCTCAGACACTGCGGTCGTGCCGACAATCGTCGCCCTTTCTGATCACGCCTATCATGGGGTCGCAGGACCAGATGGACAGGTCAATCCCGTGCCGGGCGAAGCTGGAGCCCTCACCGCCTATCTTCATGGGCAATATATGGCCACGTTGCCGCTGGTTGCTGGTGCCTAACTTCCAGTGCCAGCAGTGCCCCTTCCAGCTTTTTTCAAACACTGCCGCATCGCCCAAGAGACAGTGTGACTGTGCTTTGCTTGAGCCTAGTAGTATGATGGGGGTGCGATGGGTGCTTGTTCGTCACAATTGGGTAGGCAACATCGACTGACTCCTTGGGCGAGGGAGCTAGCCTCGTCTAAAGTCAGTTTACCCTACTTTTGGGAGTTAGCAAATGCCCTCTACCTTAGCAAAGGAGGAACACTATGCAACCACAGGGAGAAATCCAATCTCAGAGGACCAGGTATTCTTCGAAGAAAGATGCGTGGATAGTGATAGTCATCTGTGCCGCTCTTCTACTCTCCACGCTTGGGATCCTACGCGCCTTTCTCTCAGGAGATTGGGTGGGGCTTATCACTCCTCTAGTGGTGTGGGTTCTTGTTGTGAGTCTCGCCGTGCCGTTGTATTATGAAATCACCTCCTCTACCTTGATTGTGCGCAGTGGACTGCTTCGTCGGGAAATTCCACTCGCCTCAATCCAACGAGTGTACCCGACACGCAATCCACTGTCGGCTCCAGCGATGTCACTTGACCGACTCCAGGTAGATTACACGAAAGACGGTCAGGCACATTTTGTCCGCATTTCACCCAAAGACAAGCTGGGATTTCTACGTGATCTCGCCCAAAGCGCGGGCGATCTGGAAGTAAGGGATGGGAGTGCCATCCGTCGTCAATGAGCGCGGCTCTGTGACAAACAGAAGATGAGTTGGAAAGGCTCCGAACATGATGGGAACCAAGGAGCGGCACTTTGCCACGCTCATTCAGATGTCTCTGGAAGACCTCGTTCCAACAGGTCACTTCTATCGCCACTTGGAGCGCATACTCGACCTGTCGTTTGTCCGTGAGTTTGTTCATGACACCTATGCTGGTGGTGGCCGTCCCTCCATTGATCCCGATGTCTTCTTCAAATTGCAACTGGTGATGTTCTTTGAGGGTATCCGTTCGGAGCGGCAACTCATGCAGCATGCAGCTGATCGATTGAGCGTGCGCTGGTATCTGGGCTATGATTTACATGAGCCCTTACCTGATCATTCGAGCCTGACCCGAATCCGTGAGCGCTATGCAGTCGATGTCTTCCGTCGCTTCTTTGACAAGATTGTGGAGCAGTGTCAAGCGGCGGGACTCGTGTGGGGCAAAGAGTTGTACTTCGATGGGACCAAGGTGGCAGCCAATGCAGGAAAGGACTCGCTCAAGCCCCGCTTTTATGTCGACGCGCATCTGCAAGGTCTGTTCGGTGAAGCATCCTCGATCACTGAGCAGGAGAGCCTTACAGAGGAAAGTGCGGGCAGTGCTGATGGGGAGCAGGAGGAGAGGCCAGCACCTGCGCAACTTCCCACCTCGCTCTCACCAGAGGAGCAGGAGCACCTCGCCCATGCTAATGCCCAGCGGCATGACTGGATTGAGGTGTTGGGAGCACAAGACCGCAGCGTCACTGGTCGTTGCTATCAGCGTGTGGCTGATCTGCAAGTGAGCACGACCGATCCCGATGCCACCCTCATGCAGACCAAGAATGGAGTGAACCTGGGCTATCATACCCACTATGTTGTCGATGGCGGCAAAGCACGCATCATTCTCCACGTCTTGGTAACCCCTTCAGAAGTGATGGATAACCAACCCATGCGCGACTTGCTCTGGCGGGTGCGCTTCCGCTGGAAACTCTGGCTGCGACAGGTCACCGGTGACAAGAAGTACGGCACCGAAGACAATCTGTTCGCCATCGAAGATCAGGGCATTCACGCCTACATTCCCATTCCTGATATGGATCACCGCACCCAGTTCTTTAGTGTGGACCAGTTCCGCTATGAGGCTGAGCGCGATGTCTACCTCTGTCCGGCAGGCAAAGAACTGCGCTTTGATCGGCCTCATTCGACCGAGCGTTCGCGCCGCTATCGAGCGCGAGCCAGGGATTGCAATCACTGCCCCCTCAAAGCACAATGTACGACGAGCAAACAGGGGCGCAGCCTCTGTCGCAGTGTAGATGAGTCCTGTTTGGATCGGGTCCGTGCCTACCAGTCTACTGAAGCGTATAAGAAGGCCTTGCGCAAGCGCCAGGTGTGGGTCGAACCTTTATTCGCTGAAGCCAAAGACTGGCATGGCATGCGGCGCTTCCGCTTACGGAGGCTCTGGCGTGTCAACTGTGAGGCCTTACGGATTGCCTTAGGGCAAAATCTTAAACGCCTACTCCAAAAGCGAGGCTGGGGGCGACGTCCGTTCCCTGCAGAGGCGATGTGCGCCTTCTTTTTCATTGCTATATGGTGGTCGGCCCATATTCCTCTGACATCTGTAGCTGGCTTCTTGGAGTTGGCTGCAGATTATCGCATGGGCAAGAGGTGTGCATCTCTACTTGTTGATGAGCTTTGTAGGAGACTTTTTCAACACTCTGATTATTTTTGCGCCATAGTGTCCTTAAAATCACAACAAGTTATTCTAAATAATAAGGCATTGTTATAACCCTTCTCAACGGAGTCGCCCAAGCGGTTCCCGAATCGTCCCCTTTCCATGTACGTGCATAGGTTCTCCCTTGGTCTCCCAACGTCTGCCGCAGCCCGAACCGCGTTCCCGACTCCCGGTGCGGGTTACAGATACCTAGCCACGCCAAGTCAAGGCCGCGCAGGAGGTAGGAGGCAGGGTAGCGGGCGCGCTCGTCTTGGCCTTGATTGGTGTGGCATACTTGAGAAACCGCACGGGAGGGGCTTCTCTTAGTGATACGACGACACAAACTTCGTCCCCGTGTTTAGATACAAGATGAACACATCCCCTACATGAATGAGCATATCCGGCTTCCCGTCGCCGTTCTCATCCGTAAAAGTCAGTGTGACCGGTGTATCCTCATTGGATAGATACACACACGGCACCATGTACATTGTCTCATGCGACATATCCCCTCCCGGTATCTCAATGACATTGATCTGCCCTTGATAATTCATTGCAATAAAATGCGTCGGGTTCTTGGGTAAATCATTATGCCCCACAACCGCATTGACTTGGTAAAGCCTTGGCATGCCATAGATAATGTCATCCAGCTTTACCGCGACGAGTTTAGTTACGAGCTGAATGCCGACAACCCCTGCGGTCATGAGGAAAAAGATCATACTTATCTTAAGGAGAATGTATTTGCGTCGTGGTTTCTTAGAAACTGTGCAAAATGGCGTCATTTAGGGACGATCTCGCGCCAGTCTGGACAGCATCAGTCTCGTCATGGCGAGATAGGTGAAGGCCTCACCACTGGTGTGCGTGCCCTCAAAATCGCGAGAGAGCCGACGGTGGCGTGTGATCCAGGCATTGGTGCGTTCGACGACCCATCTTCTGGGCAGGACATGAAAGCCCTTGGGAATGATCTTGTCCCAGTCCACTTTCACTCCGACTGGCGCCCACGTGCCACGAATGCCTGTCCAGGGATGTTTAACGATCTCGAGGCGAACCCCAAGGTGTTCTTTCACCCAATCCTCGAATTTGCGGATCACTAGCCGCTATCTGCCCAGATCAGCAGGAGGCGAGGCAGCTTTCCGATGAGAGCCGTGAGCAGCACCTTGCCCCCTTCACGATCCGTGATGTCGGCCGCCAGCACTTTGGCGGAGATCACCAAACCCTGTGTATCCACCAGCAGATGCCGCTTTCTGCCCCGAATTTTTTTCCCACCGTCGTAGCCACGCGCATCGCCACGCACGGAACTGGTTTTGATCGATTGACTATCCAGAATGGCCGCTACTTCAGTTCAGGATCACGCCCGAGGCAGACGCGAAGGTCGCGTCGCAGTGCTGTGTTGACCTGTTCCCAGATGCCAGCGTGTTTCCACAGGCGAAAATAGAGGTACACCGTGCTCCAGTTGGGCAAATCATGCAGCAGCAAACGCCACGGACACCCACTGCGCAGCACATACAAAATGCCATTGACGATCTCCCGCCGCTCAATTTCCTGGGGACGTCCTCCAGGCTTGGCTGTGGGGATCAAGGGCTCCAGGATCGCCCATTCTTTGTCTGTTACATCTGAGGGATAGGCGCGCCGCTTTCTACAGCATATGCACATCATGCTCCTCCTCGGTTCGCTCACGTTTGGCTTGATGCTCCTCTTGCTTTTTTCTCTCGGCTGCTTTTCGTCTTTCTGCACACGTTCTTACTGATCTCTGCGTAAGTAGCTAAACAGGACAGCTAGCATGAGCGAAACACTGTCGCAGCACGGCACGCCGATGTCGCAGACGTTCTTTGGCCCGTCGTAGCTCCTGGGCCACCTGGGGCACATCTCGGCAGCAGAGATTCTTGAGTTCGCGACGTTTGAGCAGATTCCAGACTCCTTCTTGCGGGTTGAGTTCGGGCGCATAGCCAGGCAAGCGCTCCAGATGGAGTCGTTTGGCCGCCCCTCGCTTCAAAAAGTCCTTGATCACCTTCGCCCGATGGATCGGCGCGCCATCGCAAATGACAAGCAGCGAGCCTTCGATCCTGCGCAACAGGAGGCGCAAGAAGCGCACCACGTCCTCTGCTGTATAGGCATGATCTTGCCTCTGCATGAACAGCCGCCCAGCCGGGGTGATGGCCCCAATGGCTGACAGATGATCGCGCGTCAGCTTCACGCGTAACACGGGCGTCTGACCTCGCGGCGCATAGGTCCGTACCGCCATCGGCAAGAGGTAAAACCCGGACTCATCTACGAAGACGATGGTTCGCTTTTCGTCTGTGGCCTTTTTTTAAGGGCGGGCCAACGCTCCGCTTTCCAGCGCGCGATCGCCTCCTCATCCCGCTGGGTGGCCCGCTGCACCGGCTTTTGCACACTGTGCTTGAGGGCACGCAGGATGCGGCTACAATGTGCGGGATGATACCTCACCCCGAACTGCCGCTGGATGACCTCTGCCACGCGCCCGCTCGTCCATACCTGGCCCCGCAAACCAAACGCCTCCGCCCCTTGGGCCAACACGCCTGGCAACTGTGCCCGTTCCTCGGCGCTCAACTTGGGTTGCCGACCAGGTGCCAGATGCTGACGCAACGCTTCGACCCCTTCCTGCCTGGCTCGCTTGAGCCACTGACTGACCGCTCCTTGGCTCACTCCCAGTGCCGCTGCGATGTCTTTCTGCTTCCAGCCTTGTTGTGACAGTTCCCAGGCCCGTCGACGCCGTCCTTCTTTCCACTCTATTTGATGCTTTTCTTTTCTCATCCCTCCATCTTATCATTTTTAGCAAGTTTTGCTGCGGTCAGTAGGAGTCGGAAGCGTCTTCTTTATCAGCAAACTTGGCTCAGTCGGACAGTTGTGGAGTGTATCATCCGGGGCAGATCCCGCTTGTATGTGGTGCATGTTTCCTCCTTCGGGCTAGCAGCGAAAACACTTGTGCATTGATAATAATACATGAAAATACCAGTGCTTTACAATAGCTTATGCTAAAAACATGAAGAATGTTGGTAATACATGAACTATTATGTAATCAATTGACCTTGGGTGTAAAATCACAAATAAGCCGTGAGAGGCTTGTATTTTCATGAGGTCTGGGGGAACGGTATGAGTGTCGAGTGGTTATCTGTAGACGATATTGCGAAAGAACTGGGAGTGACGATTGATACTGTCCGCGCATGGATACGAAAGAAAAAGCTGCGAGCATATAAGGTAGGCCGTGACTATCGCATCAGGCGTGATGACTACAATAAGTTTCTTGAAGAGAGGGCGACCCGCCCGAAAGACAATACTGAGGGGTGAGTGACACAGTGGCAAACACTAAAAAAGCCTTGATACACATTATTGACCTTACTGTAGTGGTTTGATACCGTCTTCTTACTCTATGACTCTGCCACAACCCAGAAAACCATCAATTTCTCTTGATAATCTCCCTGACTTATTGACCATTGCAGAGGTTGCGCAGCTGCTCCGGGTATCAACTTTGACTATCAAACGATAGGGAAAGCGAGGCAAACTGCCCCCGATCAGGATTAACTCACGAGGAGACAGGCGGTATAAAAAAGAAGCGGTGTTATTTACGCTGGGAATTCAGGAAACGAAAATGCAAAAACCCTGAGGCTCTTCATGATACTACGCTCTTCCCTCTTCCGCACGGTGCTTACTGTGGCTTCATAGAAAACGCCCGCATCCGGCATACAAGGCTAACCATCACAAATCGGATCATGACGGTCTCGTATGTGGCGCAGGCGTGTATATTTGGCGTTAACAAAAGGTACAAGGCATCTCCACATCCCCGCCTCCTTGGGTCAGGTCTTCTCCTGCCCGTGGGGATACTTACGCATTGCTACTTTTGCACGTAGGCAACAATATAGAAAGCTTGTATGAAAGATGGGTAAGAATTAAGGTATAACTTATTCAGGAGTCCTGGAAAGCTTGCCAAAATCGATCAAGGTAGCTACAGTAGCACTATGACAGCCGATATACGACAAAACGCTGAAAGGATGGTGAAAATAATATGGCACAAGGGTGGACACAACATCATGCGTCAGTCACGGTACATGCACCTGTTCACCAGGTGTACAGCCTTTTTAGTCACTTCAATGAATTTCCGAAGTTCATGAGCTTCGTTAAGGAAGTGACGTACTTTTCCGATCAGCGCAGCCATTGGGTCACCAATATAGTCGGATGCCACGAATGGGATGCCGTGAACGAAAACTGGGTTGAAGATCAGCAAATTGGTTGGCGCTCGACCGACGGTTCGGAGAATGCGGGTCGAGTAACATTCCGGCCTATAGGTTCGAATAAGACACGGGTTGATGTATATATCATATCCAATCCGCCTGCGGGTGTCCCGGGCGATGTGGGTGAAAAACCGGGTGCCGGGAGTCGTTTTGAGAATGCGCTGCAAATTGACCTGAACAACGTTGCGCGCATGATTTATCAGTCCCCGAAGGGAGCTTTGGATCCTGAGTCATCGAACTACTTATTCCCTATATGAATCATCCTGGCATCAGTTATTTGTTTCTTCCGGATTCGTCCTGCGCTTGTGAAGAAACATGTCCAAATCTGACCGATAAACCCTGTATTCCCTCCCGATGCGGATTGCTTGCAATTTTTTCTCCTGGATTTGTTTGGTAACCCATCGGTCAGACACTTTCAGTTCCTGCGCCACGTCTTTCACCGTCATGAGTGGATTGTCATGCATCAGGCCTCCCCCGCTTTTTGGGCATTCTACGCTGCCGGCTCTCCCTATGTCAATGTGTTCCGTAAATGTTGTCAAACCACGCTATACAACGTATAATGACACTGGATTCTGCTCATAACGCTTCGTGCTAAAGATCGATCCCTAGGGCAGGATCAAAAAACAGTAGCCGGTTTGGAATATATGATTGTTCGCTCCTCCACTACTTCGGAGGTCTTGCATGTCGTTAAAACTATCGGGTATACTAGGGAGTAAGAATGCAGACTGTGTTTCTGTCCACACCGGAAACATAGTCATCCCACCATTATTGGGAATGCGTGATGATCGATTACCCTCATTGCACCATGCTGGTCGATGTGTCGGTCTCATTGAGATTTAGAGGAGACCGACCTTGCATTCCCTTAGTCTTGCCCAACTTTCAAAGGAGTACTTGGGCATGAGAACGCACCTCATTTACGCAGGATACCCACGAGTATCCGATCCTTCCAAAGAAGATAGCGGAACACTTGAATCCCAGGCAAAGTCCATCAGAAAATATGTCGCCGCGAAAGGAGGCGATATTTCCGATGACCATATGTATCCTGAAGCCAAAACAGCCTTTTATCTCCCATTCAGGGAGCGACCGCAATTCATGAGTATTGTGGAAGCGGCACGAAAAAAGGAAATAGACGTGCTTGTAGTAACAGAGTATTCATGCCTAGTACTACAGTCCCACTTAGAAGGCTCAAGCCGAGGACAGGAACAAAGCCTCAGACGGAAGCAATACCTGCAGGATGCGAGCCCACAAGCCCTCTTTTACCCAGCGTTGATAGCGACTGGACACCGTCGACCACGGCCCAAAGCGCTCGGGCAGTTCGCGCCAACAAGAACCGGTCCGGGCCACCCACAGCATGCCTTCTACGATCAAGCGATGATCGGTAGCAGGGCGGCCCGTCTGCGGTTTCTGTGGAGGGAGGAGCGGACGCAGGTGCTCCCAGTGGGCATCGGTGAGCACCGGCAGACCTCGCACCTGCGTGGGAGCGGGCAGCTGGCAAGACACGGGCGGAGCCTGACGCGCGCGGCGCACCTGGTGGAAGTACCTGGCTTGGGCCTGATGCCTGCGCCGGAAGCCGGACCAGTGCAGCCGCCGGCTCTGTTCTTCCTGCGACTTGCCCACCACTTGCAACAAGCGACGCACCTCTGGCACGCTCAGTGCGATCCGCTCGAGGGCTGCTCCACTTTTTTTTCCTCCTCACGCGCTTGCCCTTGCATCACCACCAGAGCCGCGTAGGCCAGCAAGGCCAGCGTCACGTAGCGGTACCAGGCACGCCACGTCCGCACTTCATACTCATCGAGTCCCACTTCGCCCTTGGCTTGTTCATAGCCCTCTTCGACCTTCCACCGGCTGCCCGCCACCCGCACCAGTTCGGCCAGCGTCGTCTGGGCTGGACCGGCGGCCCGATAGTACGCCCGCTTGCTTGGATCCGCCAGGCTGCGTCGGATCAGGATGAAGCGTGCTCGCTCATTCGGGCCTTCCGTCTGCGCCGGCAACTGCAGCCAGGCCCATTCGTACAGCCGCGGCCCTTTGCTGCCCTCTCCCGCCGAGAGCACCACCCAGGCTTCCGGCGGCAACAGCGCGGCGAGAAGCCCGACCGGCTGTGGCCTGCCCTGGACCCAGACCATGTGGGTCTCGGGCACCGCCACCACGTAGTTCTGCTGCTGCTCCTCCAGAAACAGCCGCAGCTCGTCGTAGCCGTAGACCACATCCCCCACCACCCAGTCGGCCGACACGCCAGCCGCAAAGGCCCGCGTCAACATCTGCTGGGCCAGTTCGCCCTTGGTGGCAAACTTCACCTCGTCGGGGATGCCTGCTTCGCGGCAGCGCACCCGATCCACCGTCCACTCCTGCGGCAGGTAGAGCGCGCGATCGATGAAGGCCTGACCTGATCGGCTCGCATACAGCAGGAAGACCCCGACCTGGCAGTTCTCCCGCCGCCCGGCCGTCCCACTGTATTGCCGCGCCACCCCTGCCGACTTCTTGCCTTTCTTGATGAAGCCTGTCTCATCGACCACCAGGATCCCGCCTTCTTCTCTCAGGTGCTCCATCACGTAGGCCCGCAGATCATCGCGCACCGCCTCCTCATCCCAGTCGGCCTCCGCCAGCAGACGTTGCACCCCGTGTGCGTTTGCTTCCCTCAGTTCCTCGGCCAGTTGCCAGCCGTTCTTGCGCCCCACGGGAGCCAACAGTCCTTGCAGGTAGTACCGCACACGCTTTCTCACCTCAGCGCGGCGAAAGTGCGACCCGATCCGACCAGACAGCTCGTTCAGGATGTTGGTTCCCTGGCTGATGAGGCTCAGTTCCTTCTCGACTGCGCTCGCTTCTTGCTCCGTTCCTTCTTCTGTCTTCATGCATCTTCACCTCCTCACCCATTTTACCACGTTTCCGTTTTATGTGGGACTGTAGTACTAGGACGTGATTTTATTGAGCAGGCCGTGATTATTGACTTGCTTGAGAGACAGTATAAAATCAAGATCGAGGCAGTCACAGAGAAGTTTGATGATACGCCGGCCGGACATCTAATGCGCGCTGTCATGATGTTTATGAACGAGACAGAACGCAACAAGATAGTCTATAAGACAAACAGAGGACGAAAGGATCGGGCGGAAAATAATTTAACCGACCAGGGGCTTCCTAAATATGGCTATCGCTATGTCAACGGAAACAAATATAACCGTGCCCGCTACGAAATAGATGACGAGATCATCTATACTGACCCCGAAGGAGCACAGTGGAGCTATTATATGCTGGTACGGTATGTTTTCGACAGTGTTCTTTCAGGGATGGGGCTTCGGGCTATTGCTATCCGTTTAACGCAGCTGGGAGTTCCTACCCGGAAAGGGAAAAAGAATTGGAATTTCGGCACGATCTATCAGATCGCCACCAGTGACTGGTACACAGGAGAAAACATCCGCGTATTCAGATTACAAAGAGAGAAACAGCATGTATCAAAACGACCCGTTGAAGAGCAGATCCTCCTTCCCGACGGATTAGTCCCTGCTATTGTCTCTCTGTCGCAATTTCAGGCCGTCCAAGAGCAACTTGCTTATAATCGAACCAATGCCAATAGGAATAACCACGACCCCGAAACAGGCATTATGCGTAATGGCTACTTGAAGTGTGGCATTTGCGGAAGGACACTCCATGTCAAACACCATACAAAAGTATATAGAGGGAGTAAGCCGAATCCCCCTGAATACTTTTGCGCCCGCAAAACAGGCCTTGAGGATAGTATTCATAATCACGCGCTTAGTATCTATGTGCATAATGTTGATGCTCTCGCATGGAACCTTGTGTGTGAATATAATCGCTGTCCTGAGAAAGTACGCGCTCAGATTGACGCATTTCGAGAAGAGAAGAAACAACAAGATCCCTCATTGATGTCAAAGCAGCCATTGAGGAAATCAATAAGCGGATCTCTAATTTAATCTTTTTCGGGGAAGTTGCCGATGACGATGAGAAGATCCACATTAAGGCGCGGATAACTGATTTGAATATCCAAAAGCGACGAATTGCCTCGATGCTTATGGATGTTGAAGAACTGGAAGAGGAGCAAAGGGAATTTGAAGAAGAGATTGCCAAACTCGAAGCATGGACAAATACCGCACGGCCACTTCTTGACGATCCTAACTGGATACCCAGTTGGGAAGATAAGCGCACCGCAATACGAATCTTAGGCATAACGGCAAAGGTCTATCCTGCCAAGGACTGCCCGGAGCGCATTGTGTTTGAGGTGCGTCCGCCTAAAATTGTGTCGTTAACTTTGAGAAGTCATTAAAGTGGGTGAATAGACTATAAACCTGGTGCACCGGAGCATCGACAGTCACGGAAGCATGGTGTTCTGCTAAGCCTGCAATATTCGCCATATCTATTACCTCCTTGAACCTCAAGATGAAGAAATGTAATGGTCCGCTCATCTACGGCTTTTGTTTACCAGAGCTCTTCACTACAATCCCGTGTCCATAGAGCGCAAGCTCGGGTCATCTCTACGACATTCTCTAGCTTAGCGCGGCAGTTCTAAAAAATCAACATATAAAGCACTGCAATAGTACTTACTAATCATTATCTAATGTATTCTAATAAAGATATTTGTTGAGACATTCCATCTAAATGGTAAATATATGCTTCAGATAAATCAGGTACTGACCCGAGCGAATCTCAGGTACTCTCCTTATTCCTACTTCCTTGCATACACGTCTATGATATGAAATAGAATATAGAGTGGTTATTCATTCATCCTACGGCGCCTCTCTACTTTTTCACGCTTATTTAGATCGCCGCGAGAGTCACCGTCGTTATGGAAGAGGTGAAGATCTATACAGTATGATTGGAGAGAAAGTAAGGCATGTGTAAAAAGCGGCTCGGGTTTCTGACACTGATGCTTGCAGTTTTAGCCATAGGCAGTGTTCTGCTAGCTGCCTGTGCTCGCCCTGGCACAAGTGAAAGCGCCCAAAACGGGGGCTCCTCCGGTAACGGTGGCAGCAGTAGCGGCGGTGGCAACACGGTCCACATGGGTAACACCACCTTTTTGCAATCAAGCATCAGCATTGCGAAGGGCTCTTCACTTAAGCTGGTCGATGATGTCGCCGTCGTCCACATTATAGCCAACGGCACGTATGACGCAAGTGGCACCCCCAAGCCGGGAAAGGAACCGGGAGCTCCTACCGTCAGCAATCTGCAGTTCAGCAGTGCCGGAGATAGCAAAACGGTCGGCCCATTCACAACGGCTGGCACATTTCATCTCTACTGCACTGTGCACGTCAATATGGATCTAGCCATTACCGTAAAGTAGCATTTCACTTGCCTGCGACGGGCCAAATAGCGCTGCTAGACTACCTTTGCCCCGTCGCAAGCGAGCATGCAGTTTAGTAGGAAAATAGTAGCCCTAACTTGGTATTTTTCAGTACGTCATGTAATATGAAACTAGGACGTAACTTGAGTTAATGTACCGCCAGGCTGATGTGAGAAAACCTGTAGTTATTCATTGTAACTTCTCGTCACGGTCTCTCGTATTGAGTAATGAAGGTAGTTCTCATTAGCGCGCGCTAGTTCCTGGTCGTTCACCAGGCATACCCATTGATCTCGTGTTGCTTACCCATTGAACTCATGAGGTGCAAGCTATGTCAACCGCAATTGTGGACACTAAACTGAATCGCGCACTTGAATTAATCGGCGGTTCCATTGATCCCGAAATCGAGGAATTTTTCTCCACAATAGAAGCACGGATTCTGGCACAGGCCCTGGAAAACGTAGAACTGGCAGAGCGCCGCCTGCGTGAGATTCTAAAAGCTAATGGATGGTTTTGAAGAGGTAATGGCCTGATCCCCATAGGCGCGAACTTAAGGGAAAAAGGCCTCCCAAACGGTTCATCGCGTTTATCCTGCAATCTCTTGTTCGGTGGGCAGCACAGGCATTCTAAGCCATTGGCAGACCTGACGATAGCGATGAGGCCGCTTGCGCAGTCCGCTGCAAAGAAATCGTTGTAAACGGGGCAGACACGCGCGATAGCGAGCCGCCGTGTAGCTGCCTCGAATTTGTTGACACAAGAGGTCCACATTGACTTCGGCGAGCATCCATTCGCTCAGTGGGCCAGAGCACTCTGCCTGCCACCAGCAGCCTGAGGCATCAGGAGTCTGAGCAGAGGTCGGGGCTGGCTCCTGTGCCACAGACTGCATCGCATCCGCCATCGCTAGGCGAACTTCTTGACTTTCTTCCTCCAACAATGCCCATCCCAGCAAGAGAGCCGTCACCGTGGCCAGGGCTGTCTCTCTGGTCGTAGAACGTAATCGTTGCATTTTGAGCAACTGTTTGATCCGCTTGAAAACCAGCTCAATCTGCCAACGGGCTTGATAGAGTTGGATGATGACCGCATCACTCCAATCCTGTTGGGGTAAGGTGGTCACCAGCATCACCCATCCTGCTAGATACAGCGTGTCTGCTTGTACGTTTCTCTGCTGTTTGCTCGCCTTTTGCTTTTTCTTTCGTTGTGCCTTCTCTGTCTGCTCCTGGTTCAAACGCAGGGCGACGATCCGCACCTCAAGACGTTGGCCGCCCACGCTGATCCAGGCCGACCGACCACAGATGCGCCCTGCTGGGGCATGCCGGCCTTTGAGCCACTTGAGCACCTCAATGGCTTTCCCCTTGGCATCTTCCAGTGGCAAGGTATGCGGGGTGAAGCGGACCAACAGGTGAGCCCATCGCTGACGCACAAACAGAAAGCGTTCACGATAGCCATTGGCTCGATCCGTGATCACCAGATCTCCCTCTTGCAGATCAAAGACTTCCAGGTGTTCGGCCTCATGGGTGTCCGTGACTTTCAGTTGGCTGAGCCGACCGGTCAACAAATCAAAGGCCGTATGCACTCTCCAGACCAGACCCTCTGGCCCTCGACATTTGAAATGCGTCCCATCGATGAGCAAGATGCGACTCAAACCGCTACGCACCAACCAGGGGGAAACGGCCCGAGATGCCGCCAGCTGTTCCTGTAAGAGCCAGCTCAACCAATCGCTGGCTTGTCGAAGCCGCTTGCGCCAATCATTGGCTGAGATGTCGGCGACTCCGATGAGCAGACTCCAGAGGCTCAAATGCTCAAAGGAATGCAGCGTGTAAACGTAGGCAAGCAGACCACGCAGCAAGTCCGTGGCGCAACGGATCTCTCGACGACGTCTCAATGCCTTCAGCACATGCGCCTGTGTCTCCACATTGGCTGGGAGGCGAGGCACGATTTCTTCTTGCCAATCTTGGATAAGTGGGTGATTCCCTGGCAAAGACTCGGGCTTCATCGTATCATAGGGGGTAGGTGGCATGTTGTTCTCCTGGTCCGTTTTCGAGAGTTTTTTTGACGGTACCACAAAACGGCTTGCCACCCCTCTTTTTTCCCCTTTTTTCCTCCCTTTCTCTTTAAGTTCGCGCCTATGGGCCTGATCCCCCGCGTCCCGTAGCTGCCTTTCAGGGATTGGATCACCTTTTTCCCCACCGAGCTTTGCCGATGACAGGTGCAGGCCTATTTTCGCCAGCACCCCTCCTTCACCCTAGGAAAATAATTCCCACACCTCTTATCCTTATTAGCATAGAGCGCGTGCTTTTCAGCCGGCTGGGTCCGGCATGAAGAGCTAACGCTTGCTCAAAGAGGGAAAAGCACCACGCTCTTCCACACCAATACTCTTGTTAGCGATTGAAACCTTTTGCGTGCTAGCTACGTACCACCACAGAGATGGCTGCAGATACTAAATGTAAAGCACACCTACATACTTTTGCAGCAATAGCTGAGCGTGCGAGACGGCGGGCAGCTGATATGCTGTCATCACGCGTAAGCACGAATGTGTACAGGAGAAGAGGTGAGCCATCCTCTAGCGCCCACACAACTCACGCAAAAGGAGAATGTCAATTACGCCGGCGCATACTCCCGGTCTCTTCCTGCCGCAGCTGGCTGTTCGCTCTTTTGGCGTGCCCAGGCGCTGAAACCAACATGCGCCCTGCGCGTATCCGTCTTTCGGAGATGAATAGCAGCCCCAGCGCAGTGGGCCCAGTTGGTGCAGGCTCTGGGCAATCCTATTGACAAGCCACAAAGGATACAGTATTATAGTGCATGTCCACAGGACACCTCGCCGAAGTGGTGAAATTGGTAGACACGCAACGTTCAGGGCGTTGTGCTCGCAAGGGCATGGGGGTTCGAGTCCCCCCTTCGGCATAAACCCGCCTCCAGAGCCCGTTGAGGTTCTCGCCGCGCTTAAATTCCCGCTTTTTATTCGTTGAGTATCGCCAGTTTTCGCATAAAATCGTCGGCGTTGCTACATCGTTGCTACCATCGGTAACAACTAAATTCAGAATCGACTTGCAAGCAGAGCAAACATGGGGAAAATCCTTTCATAGCCCAATATCATCAAGAAGAAAGGATCTCCCCACCATGAAGCATACTCCTTTGCCTGCGACAAGTCCAGAGCAAGCAGTTCCCTTGATCAATCAAGTCCTGAGCTTCTTTGAAACACTGCTGCTCGCCCCTCCCGAAGCGGGAAAGCAGTCCTCCCAGCCCCCGGTGCGGCAGAGAAGAGGCCACCCGGTGACGCTGACCTAGCCCCATCTGTGGTTGGCGTGCTTGTTGGGCCTCTTTTGCCAGGCCGAAGGCAACGCCGATGTGTGGCGCTTGTTAACACTTGGACCCGTTGGCTCCTTTGCCAGCATCCAGATCAGCCAGCAAGGGGTACGTCAACGCTTGCTCCATGCCGGTCTCAAAGGTGTCGCCCATCTGTTGGAACAGGTGAATACGGCTCTTGACGCGCAAGGGACCGACGCCAATGCGCTTGCGTTAGCCTCGTTCGCCCCTCAGGTCGTGGCCTTGGATGAGAGCACCCTGGAGGAGGTGGCCCGTCTCTGTGAAGATGTGCGACGCTTGCCTACCGCCAGCCCTGTGCTGCGGGCTGGCAAACTGGCCGGCCTGTTTGACCTGCGTCGGCAACAGTGGGTGCGCCTCCACTTTCGCAGTGACGTGCTGGCCCATTGTCGCGTCGGAGCCTTCTTGCTGCTGGAAGGACTCCAGAAGGGCAGTCTCATTTTAGCTGATTTGGGGTACTTCAGCTTTGCCTGCTTTGATTATTTGACCGATCAGGGCTATTACTGGGTGTCGCGTCTCAAGCCACGCTGCTCCTACCAGCGTCTCCACGTGTTCTATGAGCACGATCAGACGCTTGATGCCCTGGTCTGGTTGGGCGTCCATCGCTCTGATCAAGCTGCCCATGTCGTTCGTCTGCTGCAATTCCGTCACGGCGACACGCTCTATAAAGAACCGGGTAAAATTGCCCGAAAAAGAGGATCTCTTCCCCACTTTGAGAGAATAATAAGCTCATCATATCACTAAGTTGACAATACCATTTGCTGAGCCAAAGGCCTCCTCACTCTTCTGCTGGTCAGCGGCTCGGGATGAAAACAGATGCGGGAGCTCATCGAGAACCTGCTTTTCCACTGCGCGATCTGAGTCAGGTAGACACCAGCTCTGAGGCGATCTCGTTTGCAGTTTTTTGCCTTTTGATCGCTTCTAAGGCCACTTTCGCCTTGAACTGGTCGCTGTATCGTGCCCAGTCAATGCCTGCATAAAACATGAGCTGCCCCGATCTCGGGAAGTGGAATCCCTGGATGCTTGTGTTCTCATACGTTGGCACTCAAAGTGCGTCCCTCTCATGGTCAATCGTCTCCAGGAATCCTGGAAGGCGAAGCGCGATCTGTTTTAATCGGTCGAGCCGGAAGAAAAGAGGAGCCTTTCGCCTTCCAGATCCAATGCGGGTCCAGTATAGAACTCGTTGCGCCCCTCAGCAAGAGGTCTAGCGAATATTTTTCTGTATAAGAAAAGGACAAGAGTACCAATCACAAACCATAAATCCATCTTTTTGGAGTATACTTCTATCGTCTTAAAGGCTCTGTTCCTTCGTTAAGAAGATTAAGATACTTTTCATAACTATAGAGTTTTTGACGGCGCCTACTGGTTGTCTCACTTGCGATCCCTAATTCCTGCAGTCGATTTAAAGCTGCGGTAACGGTTGGTATGGAGATTTTTGTTTCTTCTGATGCTCGTGCAATATTGATTAATGGAATTGATTGCATCAGCTTAAATATTCGAAGTGTCGATCCTATAGAGCGGCCCAAAGATTTAACCTTTTGTAGATCACTTTGGAAGAGATCTAAGATACTTCTAGATGTTTGAACAGCTTGATTAGCCGTTTCATAAACTCCTGTGAGAAAAAAATGGAGCCAACTTTCCCAATCACCTTCGGCCCTTACTCGTTGTAACAAATCGTAGTAGACTCCTCGATTTTGTTTAATATAAAGGCTTAAATAAAGCAACGGTTCTTGCAAAATATTTTCAGCACATAAAAATAACGTTATTAGTAATCGTCCCAACCGTCCATTTCCATCTAGAAACGGATGAATTGTTTCGAACTGAACATGTATGAGTGCTGCTTTTATCAGAATTTGCATGTATGTGTGTTTATTATGAATAAACTTTTCGTGACTACTCACGGGTGGGGTTGAGAAAGTGAGGGAGATATGATAAGCTTGAGGTATGGAAGAGGCAGCCCAGTACCAGCAGTGCACAAAAGAAGAATCTGATCGAGATCATCGTGGATCTGAGATCAGACCATAGCGGATCTGAAAAAAGAGATTGAAGCGTTAAAGCACCCAGTCCGCAAAAATAGTACGAATAGTTCAATCCCACCTCAAAGGACCTGATCCCGCGAACGAGAAGCCAACGGGAAAAGAGTGGCAAGAAACCAGGGGGCCAGTAGGGGCATATGGGGCATCATCGAGAACGCCATCCCCACCCAAACCGCATCGTGCTGGTGCAAGCCTCTCACTGTGGCAGGCTGTGGTGCCTCTCTGGATGGGATAGAAGGAACCATTGGTCAAACGGCCCAACAAGTGGATATCCCCCCGATCATCCCTGTGACCACGAGTACCAGCAAGTGATCAAGGTCTGTGCGTGTGGAAAGTGCAATAGGTGCCATTGCCCATCGAGGGATACGTCAATATTGGGCCCCGGATGGGAGCATTGATTACCTATTTCAATGTCGAACATGCCCTTCCCTATGGCAGACTGACCCAGATTGCCCATGACGTGCTTGGGTTCCCTCTTTCAGAAGGGACGATGGCAAACAAACTCAAGCACATGCTGCGCCAGGCCAAAGGGATCATCCAGGCTATCAAGGAGATAGTCATGTGCCGCCTGGACTGGATCAGATGAAACGAGCACACGGGTGGCAGGAAAAGGTGGTGGCAATGGGTCTGGCAATGGCCTCAGGCCTCCTACTTTGTGATTGAAATCGCGAGGCTATGCGGTGGTCCAAGAGCATTTTACCGAAAGTTATCCGGGGTGCTCATCCATGACTGTTGGAGTGCCCAAAACAAGACGCCAGCGGGTGCCCATCAGCTCTGTCATGCGCATCTGGTGCGCAATCTGCAATATGCCGTGGATAAAGAGCGCTCGGTCTTTGCCTATCGGGTTCAACGACTCTTGTCAAATCAACGTGCACGAGATGCCATCTGGCAGGAAGGGATTTCTCCTGAGCAGCGAAAAGCCGTCATCCAGTCTTACCAGGATGCATTAGAGAAGATGCTTGCGATGCCTTTAATCCACAAGGAGGAACGCCGACTGCAAAAGCGCCTCATCAAGTACAAAGACTGGATCTTTCCGTTCATGGCTACCCAGATGTCCCCGCGATAACAATAGTTCCGAGCGAGCCATCAAAGCCGCCAAACTCAAAGACAAGGTTTCTGGAGGATTTCGCTCCGAGCTTGGAGCTACCCGCTTTGCCCAACTGCTCTCCCTGACGCAAACCCTGCGCAAGCAACATCTTGCCCATCCTTGCCACATTGACGGCCATCTTCCAAGGGATTGATGGCGCTGTTCCCTTTCGCTATGGATGAGGACTGTGGCTCTCGGCAAGATGATCCTCTCAGTGGTCAGCATTCTCCCAAGTCAGATCCTGGCCTCACCTTATCATGCCCTTTTTGACCACCATCCCTGAGCTGTCACAACTTTTCAAGCTCTCCCATGCATGTAATTACTTCGTTAGGCGGGGGCGGTACGAATTGCGCATTACCTGGTCGAGTACCGCCAATCCAGTTTTGAGAGGTCCTAAATTCACCTGGGTTCTTTTCGCTGCCTCTTCCAGAAGAAAGCAGAATTTCATGGATTTCACGAATCAACCGCAAAGATAAAGGGAAATCATCATTTCGAAGTCGTTTAAGACCATGATACATTGCTTTAACATACTGAAGAACCTCTCCCACATCTTCAGAGGGGACTCCTGGTAACTCGTCGTTCTCATATAAAATTAGGTCAGATAAGGATGATTGTGTTCCTTCGATTTGTGATGATAATACAGCTTCTTTTCGGATATAGAGAGGCCGTTTCATAACTGGGAGATCCTCCTCCCAAAGATGAGCTAGAACACGCTTAGGCGAACGGATGAGATCAGGGCGGCCAGTTTGCTGAGCTGCCAGCCCAACAATGACGGAAGCGGCGTAGGTTAAGGCCACCTGTGAGGCCATCTCGGACCAGCCACACAGAGGTGGACGTTGGAGATGAAAGAAGAGAAAAACGCGACCAAAGAAGCGTTCGATGGCGCTGCGTTTGCCGAGTTCTTCTTTGGTCCAGGTCGGCGGTAAGCAGGAGCAATTCTTCTGGCGTTTGGGATTCCAAGGAATAATAGCAACGGCACCCAGCACGGCATGAATCCAGGCAATGAGGCGCAGACCCCAATAGGCAGCATCCAAACGGATGATACGGGGACGGATCTGGTAAAGACGTACGGCTCCTGCTAACAAGCGCTGTGCAAAAGGAGCATCGTGTGAGTTGGCAGGAGAGAGAAGAAAGAAGAGAGGCAAGCCAGAACCACGACAGATGAGGGTGTGCACTCGGAAGCCTCGCAACAGAGGAAGAGGATGGTGGGCAGGAGCGTGTCCGAAGGCTGCGTCAGGATCACGACCTCGCCAGGCCAAGATGGGAGCACTATCAATGATGAGATCACGTGCCCCAATGAGTCGTCGTCGGAGAGCTTGCAGAACGGTGAGCACGAAGAGCGACTCGTGCAGAGGGGCTCCGGCTGCGTGGCGACGTTTGCACTGCTGGGATCTGCTGGGAATGCGAGGTTGTCCCTCTTCGTTCAATGGCAACCCACAGGCCAGGGCCAAAGCAGACCAACTCGTGAGCCAGTCGTGCATATCCTGATAGGATAAGCGCCACAAGGTACGCAATAAGCTCATCAGCAGCAAGCTCTCTTCGCTGTACGTGCGTGGTGCTCCTCCAGGACCGGCTGGCAATGGGGGAGGACAACGACGATGGGCCAGACAAACGGCCAGACGACACAACATGAGCAGATGCAACGTCGTGACTAATGTAAGAGCGTTCATGTGGAGGGCAGGACCCAGTCGAGCTTGTGCACGCTGATAGGATGGTGGTGCGACTGGTGTCTGATCTGCTAGAGCTAAAGACATCAACATGCTGACCTTCTAGATGAGGGAGCTAGCCTCGTCTAGATGTCAGCATACTTTACTCTGCCAAGTACCAGCGTGTTTTGGTATCCATTGAAGAGCTTTTTGAGGGTTAGGAAACGCCCTCCGTATGAGGCTCTTGATGCGCAGAGGCAGAAGCAACTGACACATGATCTGCTGAACCTCTTCCAGCGTTTCAACCGATCGGGTGACGAGATGATGGCGGTATCCAGCGACTATCTTGAGGTGGTGGCAACCAGGCGCTGAACGGCAGTAATCGGGGTTTGAGCCCGACGTGCGTTGTACACCATGAGCGTGAGAAAAGTGGTCGTGTCCAAGATAATCTCCGTTTCTGCCCTCGTTCAGAAGCTGGAGAGGCGCTCAAATTGATGCTAGAATGCTTATCTGTCAGAGATAAACGCCAATATCTTTAAGAGCACGATGCCTCTTCAGATCAGAACTCATGCCCTTAGTGTTGTATTTTTCATGTACAGGCCTAATAGGCCAAGATGCTTTGTCCTACTGTAACGAATTGGCGTGTAGCAAAACCATATCAATGAAGCATGGAAACACGGAAACCAGGGTATTGGAGGGGATTGCGTGTCAGCGCTGTTGCCTCTTCTTTGATAGATATACTGGTTGCTGCACGCGTGCTCTATCCTTCTTAGGGTAGGAAACAGATGAATTGATGTTAGGAGGTCAACATGTCTGAGAACAAAGGCTATATCCATCCCGAGGTGCTCGTCGATGCCGAGTGGGTCCAGGAGCACCTCTCTGATCCCACCGTCCGCTTGATTGAGGTGGACGTGGATACCACGGCGTACGAGCAGGGGCATATTCCTGGGGCCGTTGGCTTCAACTGGCAGAAGGAATTGCAAGACCAGGTCGTGCGTGCACCCGTAGACCAGGAGCAATTAGAGGAGCTGCTGAGTCGTGCTGGGGTTACCAATAACACGACGATTGTCCTCTATGGCGATAACCATAACTGGTTCGCGGCGTGGGCGCTTTGGATTTCAAGTACTATGGGCATAGAGATGTGCGCTTGCTCGATGGTGGTCGGGTGAAGTGGCTGGCAGAGAAACGTGAGCTCACCACGCGCGTCCCTTCCTACCCGCGCACCAGCTATCACGCGCAAGGCCCGAACTCCGATATCCGTGCCTTTCGCGATCAGATCCTGCCCTCAATGGGGCGTCGTGGTTTTGCCCTGGTGGATGTGCGCTCACCGGCTGAATTTAGCGGAGAGTTGCTCGCCCCGGCGAACCTCCCTCAGGAGGGTGCACAAAGGGGTGGGCACATTCCGGGCGCCGCGAATATTCCTTGGGCGTCAGCGGTCCGCGAAGATGGCACCTTCAAGTCAGCTGAGGAATTGCGTACGCTCTACGAAGGCAAGGACATCACAGCCGACAAAGAGGTGGTGGCCTATTGTCGTATCGGGGAGCGCAGTAGCCATACCTGGTTTGTCCTGCACTACCTGCTGGGCTATCCTCATGTCCGCAACTACGATGGCTCATGGACAGAGTGGGGCAGTCTCATAGGCGCTCCGATCGAAAAATAAGCTAAGGGATCAGGAGAAGACGGTCCTGCTGCGACATGCCACCATCTTCTCCTGATCTATTTCGTCTCCCCAGACCCTGCCACTCACCGTTCTGGCTGACCAAGCTAGCACGGGGAAAAAATCAGCGCCCCAACGCTGGCGCGACTGCAGGTGTCCTGGCCGGTCGCGCTGCGCGCGTGTGCGTCGTTCCTCGCATCCCCATCCCACAGCAGCCCACGTAACGAGGATCTGGTACTGCCTCTCTTGGTGGTGGATAATTCGGACTCCTCTCCTAACCGCTTGACAATCCTTATCGACTCTACTTTTCCTTTCTTTACAATATAGGTAAGTTTCCATTCTCCTAATTTCAAGCGGCGAGGATCCTGATGACCTTTCACTTTTTCTTGCTCCCCCTCTTGTTTTGCCTCCTGCTCTCTCTGGCGCGGCTTTGTTATCTTTCCTGGTGCCATCATGGCCCAGCCCAGTTGAGAGCAGCAGCCAGGCGCACCTCGATCCAACGTCTGCTCAAGCCACGCACCCCACGCGATTGCCCTGCCTGTCGCCTCGCCTGTACCCCCTCGTCGGGTGTGAGACCTGCTCCGGCACCTGTGCGCCCCTGGCGTGAGGTCAAAAGCCGCCGGGGAGCACCCAAGCGGGTGAACACCGAGGGCTTCGCCTGTCCCAACCAGCAGTGCCCGTACTCTGGGATCACCGATGCTCATATCCACGCCTTGGTCGGGGATGGCACGCATGGCCATGCCGAGCGCATCCAGACGTTTCGCTGCCAGGCTTGCCACATGACGTTCACTGCCCGACGCCACACCCCCTTGTACCGTCTGAAAACTCCCTCCTGTCAGGTCGCCATGGTGCTGACGGCGCTAGCCGAGGACTGGATCCTTCTGCCGCTGAGCGGATCTTCGGCTACCGGCAGGCCACCATTACCACCTGGCTGTCGCGCGCTGGCGAGCACGCGCAGACCCTGCATGAACGCTCTTCTGCCATCTCCAGCTCCCACACCTCCAGTTGGACGAACTGCGCACCAGGCTGCGCAGCTACACACAGGTGCTGTGGCTGTGGCTGGCCATCGACCCCCTCACGAAGATTCTTCCCGTCCTCCATCTGGGTCCCGCACGCAAAACATGCGCACATCGGGTCATCCATTCCCTGCGACCGATCTTGGCCCCTGGCTGCCTCCCGCTCTTCACCAGTGATGGGTTAAATTGTACTTCTATGCCCTGACAGCCCATTTTGGCCAGTGGCTTGAGGCAGGTCGCAGAGGGCGGAAAGCACGCCAGTGGCAGGTGGCGGCGGGTCTGATCTACGGCCAGGTGAAAAAAAGCTACCGGCGGCGCAAGCTGGTGCGGGTCACGCATGTGATGCGGCTGGGGACATACGCAGCTCTCAAGGCCGCCCTGCAGAGGATGGGCTTCTCTGGACGACTCAACACTGCTTTTATTGAGCGAGTGAATCTGACCGTCCGTCATGGAGTGGCAGCGCTGGCACGTCGCACCTGGGCCACGCCCAACAGGCCCCACAACTCCTGGCCCATCTGGAATGGTGGCGAGCTTATTATCATTTTGTGCGTCCCCACGCATCGCTCCGGATAGCGCTCGGGCAGCCGCGAGAGCGAGGTGGCAAGCTGGTGGCGCAACGCTACCGCCATCGGACCCCAGCTATGGCAGCGGGGAGAACCAACCGACGATGGACTGCGCGGGAAGTGCTAAGTTATCCCCTGCCACCGGCGCCATGCTTAACATATGAGCGTGAATGGGAGAAGACACTCTGTGAAATGGCAGTGAGTGGCTTAGTGAAGATGAAAGCAGGGGAGGAAAGGGGAGCCTACAGGATGAAGTGGCCTGTCTGGACAGTCGAACGAGGAGAAAACCAGTCCGAAATGAGTTCGCAGCGGCTGGCCGAATTATCCACCATGTTCAATGGCAGTACCTTCTCCTGTAAATGAGATAATTCGGTATCTCATTTACACAATAATCCACTCATTCTTCGCCAAAAACGTGTTTTGCCACTGCAATGGCAGACATTGACTTTGGCCAACCAGCATAGAACGCAAGGTGCGTAATGACTTCCTTGAGCTCCGTTTCGGTGAGACCATTTTCTTTCGCCTTCTTCAGGTGAAACGGGAGCTGTTCCGTGTTCCCGCCCACGATGAGCGCAGCAACGGTAATCAGGCTGCGGTCACGCGGTGCGAGTTCCTTGCGCTCCCACACATCTCCAAACAAGACATCGTCAGTGAGTGATACCAGCTTTGGCGCAAAGTCGCCAATCATCTTGCTGAATGGTAAACTCGGCTTGAAGGCGGGTGTAGTCTGAAAAGAGAAGAAGGGAGAAAAGCACACGAGCAAGAGGAAATCTCAACAGGAGAAAGAACATGGCTCGACGAACCCCGCGTCCCATAGCGACGCAAGAAATGACGTTAACTCCACTCAAGGAGCAGTGTGAGCAGTGTGGTCAACCCCTGTGGGTGGCCTATCACGGCCATCGCGACGTGATCACCTTGTCCGGCCAGTGGCACTTGACCCTGGTGATCCACCAATGCGTCCAGTCGGACTGTCCCAATTATCATCGCCGCCAGCGTCCCGAAGAAGAAGGCGGTTGGGCACTGCCACATGGCGAGTTTGGGCTGGATGTCATTGCTTTGATTGGCCAATGGCGTTTTCGGGAACATCGCAGTGTGCCCGAAATGCATCAGGCTCTGCTGGCCCGTGGCGTCAACATTGCGCTGCGCAGTGTCACCCATTTGATGCACCGCTATGAAGAACTGGTGGCCTTGCGGATCACTGATCACGAGCGGATCAAGGCACGGCTTCAGAAGCAAGGGCACGTGATCCTGGCCCTCGATGGGTTACAGCCGGATGTGGGGCATGAGGTGCTCTGGGTGGTCCGCGACTGCCGCTCCGCAGAAATCCTCTTAGCGCGCCCGTTGCTCAGCAGTACGCAGGGTGATTTGACCGCGTTGTTGCAGGAAGTCAAGCACCTGCTGGAGCAATTGGAGGTGCCGGTCACAGGGGTGATCTCGGATGGCGAAGAGACCATCGGCAGTGCGGTGGCCTTTGTCTTTCCCAAGGTACCCCATCAGCTCTGTCAGTTTCACTATCTCAAGGATGCCACCAAGCCCCTCTACGACGCTGATCGGCATGCCAAAACGCAATTGAAGAAGCAGCTGCGCGGGGTGCGGCCCATTGAGCGCGCCTTGGAAGAGCGCCCCACGCCCGAAAACGAAGCGAGCCGGGGGTATTGTCTGGCCGTACGCGCGTCTTTGACCGATGATGGACGCTCTCCCTTGGATGCGCCAGGTCTGCGCTTGTACGAGCGTGTGACCCAGATCAGCGACTCCATTGCGCGCGTGCAGGAAAAAAAAGGTTATCCCCGGCTTTAAAGCAGTTACACCAGCTGCTGAGCAAAGGGCTCCAGGCGACTGCCCCCTTCTGGCCACCGTTGCAGATAGCCTCCCGCCAGGTGCGTCAGGCGGCTCAGATCCTGGCCAACGAGCCGCAGCACCCCGGGGCACAGGTTCGTGCAAGCTACCTGGCTTTCGTGGAGCAGATGCAGGAGCAGCAAGCCGACCTGGGATCGCTCGGGGAAACCATCGAGCACTTTTGTCAGATTACCCACAACTTCGCTCCTGGTCTCTTCCAGTGCTACGACGTCGAGGGCTTACCGTGTACCAACAATGCATTAGAAGAGTGCTTCGGGGTGGCACGCGTTCATGAGCGGCGCGCGACGGGCCGACGTGGAGCTATTCCTGGGGTGGTGGTCCGTGGCTCGGTGCGCGTCATTGCGACTGTCACCAGCAAGCAGCAGATCTTCTCGGCTGAGGATCTCCGACCCAGGGACTGTCTCCAGTGGCGCAACCTGCGTGCGCAATTGCAGCAGCGGGAGGAATGTCGCAGGCAGCAGTTCCGCTTCCGCAAAGATCCGGCCGCCTATCTCGCGACTCTGGAAGCTCAACTGCTCACGTGAAGTTTGCCACTCAGCATCATCTTTTGTGCAGCAGTCTGCGCTTGAGAATTCAGACATGTTCTTTCTCCTCTCCCTCTAAGGCCGGACCATGACCTTCATGGCTTTGCGCTGATCCATCGCAGCGTAGCCCGATGGAACGCCATCGAGATCGACGGTGAGATCGAGCACAGGAGAAGGATCGAGCCGTCCGGCCAGCACCTCAGCGAGCAACTCGGGGAGAAAAGCCCGAACAGGTGCCCCCCCACCTCGTAGGGCGATAGTGCCAAAAAGAGTCGCTCAAGATTGAGCTGTTCGCTGCCGTGGGGCACACCGACGTAGCCGATGCTTCCTCCTGGACGGGCGATGGCAATGGCTGTATCCATCGACTCCTTCGTGCCGACGCACTCCATCACCGATTCCGCTCCCCCGCCCGTCAACTCGATCACTTCCCGCTCGGCCTGCTCGCCGCGACTCGTGATGAGATCGGTTGCGCCGAAACGGCGGGCCAGTTCCAGGCGCTGCGCTTGATGACCCAGCAGGATGATGCGTTCCGCTCCCAGGCGTCGTGCTGCCAGCACCCCACATAAGCCCACAGCCCCATCGCCAACGATGGCAACCGTTCCCCCCGGATGCACCCCTGCTAACAAGGCTGCATAATGGCCTGTTCCCATTACGTCCGTCAGAGGAAGGATGGCCTTGAGCTTCGCTTCATCTCCTTCAACGCTCGAAGGCACGACGACCAGCGTAGCATCGGCAAAGGGGGCACGAATAGCTTCGGCTTGTCCTCCATCATGAGCCTGTCCCCAAAAGCCGCCATGCAGGCAGTTGGTGTAGAGTCCTTTGTGGCAGAACTCGCAGGTGCCATCGGAAAAGGCAAAAGGTGCGATCACCCGATCTCCCCGCTTGATAGTCGTCACCTGCGATCCCACTTCTTCAACCATTCCCATCCATTCATGGCCCAATCGCCCCCCTGGTTGAAAGGGTTCTCGCCCTCGGTAGGGCCATAAATCAGACCCACAGATGCCGGCATGGGTGATGCGAACGACGGCATCCGTTGGCTCATGCAGTGCGGCATCTGGGACCTGTTCGACCCGCACATCGAAGGGGCCGTGAAAAACGGTTGCACGCATATGCTTCTTTCTCCTTTTTTCTCACCTTCCCCTCAACCACGAAGAACGTCGTGCGAGGTGAAGGGTAGTGGAAACAACGAAAGACAAGAGCAACGAGACACGCTCACATCACTTCTCCCTTCCATCGCGTTCACACGTTCCTTTGAGGGAAGGGAGGGAGGGAGGGGGGAGGGAGACGCTCCGGGTTGGGAGTCGCCCCACCGAGAAGCGCTCTCGCTGCTCGCATCAGATGCGAGACGTCTCGCTCGCTGCTCGTCGCAGCGCGCTCAAGCGTGAAACGCGCATGCCAGCACCGAGCTGGCACCTCACTCGAGTGGGACTTCGACGGCAACGTCGAGCTTGGGGTAGTAGGACTTCACGTTCCTCCCGTACTTGTCTCGGAACTTCTCAAGGACCTTGCCTATCTGCGCCTCGTCGGTGAGAAGACGGGCGCTCGTGGTGAACGTCTTCCCTCTGGCGGCCAGGCGGATGGTCGGTGTCTTGCGCAAGTTTTTGTACCAGTCGGTATCTGATCCTTTCACTGGGATCAGATAGAGCTTTTTGCCATCCAGGGCGAACCAAACGGGGTAGGAAAGGGATCGCCCGGACGTTCGACCGGTCACGGTGATCTCGATTTCGTTGGCGCTCTGCAAGCCAGTGCTAAAATCTGTGTGTGCCATAGGGGTCTCCTTTGTGTATGTACCCGCTGTCGAGTGCCGCGAACTGAGGCTTGAGCCATGCGAACATCCGATGGCTCACAACTGCTCACCATTCGCGTCAAGTGCTCACTTTTCGAGTCTGGCTCAATATTGGTGATCCGGCTAGTGCAGAGTTATGAAAAGGGATACGACCGTCGTCGTTTGCGCCTGCGCCCGCCACGTTCAACGGGCGAGTGCGATCTGGTCGCTGGCCACGCCCCGAACACCTCGCGCCATCTCTGCACGTGTTGCCTTGCGAAGTCGAGCTACGGAATGTAACCAGACAACACTTTTGTTTCGCTCAGCGGCCGGTCATTTGCTCCAGTTGTTCGGGGTACCGAGTCCCTTGCACCGTGATCTTTGAGGCGGCGCTCTCGATCTCACGGAGATCGTCAGGCGTCAGTTCGACTGCCACTGCTCCGATGTTCTCGTCCAGGCGTTCCAGCTTCCGGGTGCCTGGGATTGGAACAATCCACGGTTTCTGAGCAAGCAGCCAAGCAAGCGCTATCTGCGCAGGTGTCGCCTTCTTCCATTTCCCGATCTCGCCAAGCAGATCAACCAAGGCCTGATTCGCTTTTCGAGCCTCCGGCGTAAAGCGAGGGAGGGTGTTGCGGAAGTCGGTACTATCGAACGTCGTATTTTCGTTGATCTTGCCTGTGAGGAAGCCCTTCCCCAGAGGGCTGTATGGAACGAAGCCGATTCCCAGTTCCTCGAGGGTCGGCAGCACTTCCGCTTCAGGGCCTCTCGTCCACAGCGAGTATTCGCTCTGGACTGCTGTGATCGGCTGGACTGCGTGTGCGTGCCAGATCGTTTGTACTCCCGCTTCAGAAAGGCCGAAGTGCTTCACCTTCCCCTCCTGAATCAGGTCCTTCACCGCTCCCGCCACGTCTTCGATTGGCACGTCCGGGTCAACACGGTGCTGATAGAACAGATCGATGGCATCGACCTTGAGTCGCTTGAGCGAGCCCTCGGCGACCTGCTTGATGTGCTCTGGCCGACTATCCAGGCCTGGTGAACCCTGCATCCCCCTGGGATCGAACTTGGGATCGAGGTTGAACCCAAACTTGGTGGCTATCACCACGTGCCCACGGAAGGGGGCGAGAGCTTCGCCCACGAGTTCTTCGTTGGTGAACGGGCCGTACGCTTCAGCGGTATCGAAGAAGGTGACGCCACGTTCGGCGGCTGAGCGAATCAGTGAGATCATCTCCTGCTTGTCTGCAGGCGGACCGTAGGAAAAGCTCATTCCCATGCAGCCGAGCCCGACAGCCGAGACTTCCAGGTGACTGTTTCCAAGTGTGCGCTTCTGCATTCGTCTTGTCTCCTGTCTTTGAGTTACAGATCGGAACTATCTTCCTGCACGATCAGGCCTGGTACTGTTCGTCGCTGACCTTTTCCATCCAGTCGGCGGTCTTGCCGTCGAGCTGTTCCTGAATGGCGATGTGCGTCATGGCCGTGGTTGCCGTGGCGCCGTGCCAATGTTTCTCACCCGGCGAGAACCAGATCACGTCACCCGGCCGAATGTCCTCGATCGGACCATCCCAGCGTTGTACCCGGCCACAGCCAGCCGTCACGATCAAGGTCTGGCCCAGCGGGTGGCTGTGCCATGCGGTCCGAGCGCCGGGCTCGAACGTGACACTGGCGCCGACTGCGCGTGCCGGATCGGGTGCCTGGAACAGGGGGTCAATGCGTACAGCGCCGGTAAAGTACTCGGCCGGTCCTTTGCCGGAAGGTTGTGAGCCACTTCTTTTGATGTCCATTTGCTGAATTCCTCCACCATGCCTGCAAAAGCAGAGAGGCATGTTCTCTGTCTGGAGGTATTATAGACGCCCTGGAGCACCGGATGGTAGAATGATTGTCGAAAATGATTGAATGATTCTGCAAAATCTTCCAGATGAGCGATGGAGAAACATGTAAATGAGATAATTGGATGTCGCAGTTTCTTTCCCGCTCTGTGTCGTAGAAGGGCCGTTTCCTAGCAGGGGAGACGAGAAAATACGACAGGAAGCGGGACCAAAAGTACGACACCGAATTATCTCATTTACACAGATGGGAGCGGTTTTCCCAGGCTATCAATGGTCGATTCCTATGTTTCGCGCCGATTTCCTACATCTCACCTCAAAATCCGTGCATATTTGGCCCAATTTACCAGTTGCCTTCCAGATCCACTGCCAAGGCGGTCAAAATAATGGTGGCATCGGCCTTGTCTCCATGACGAATGGTGAAGTGGATGCCATCCAGGTACAGAACACGCCAATGTGGTTGCAGAGGACGCTGCCGCCAGATCTCAAATTGGTGGGTCAGGCTCTGGTTGAGACGACTGATCGTGCTGGCGACTTCGAGCGACTGCCATCAGGGTTTGCGTGACCTCTCCCACTTTATGAGTGCTCACTCCATTCACAAACATCTGGGTCAAAGCTTCGGCCACCACCGGTTCATAGCGGCTGTAGCGCTCGAATGCCTGACTGTGAAACGCCCCTGCGCAGTCTCTGGGCACTTTGAAATTCCTGATCCGACCTGTGGAGGTTACCAGATCGCGAGTGTAGTGACCATTGCGATAACCACGACGATGGGGAGTGCATTCGCCCCATGAGGCTCCGATGCACTGCTCCAGTTCTTCACGCATGACTTGTTCGATCAAGACCTGAACTGCGCTCACAGCAAGACAACGTAAATGCTGACGAAATTCCTCCTGCTCTAGCAGGACGTTTGATAAGGACGCCGGTGTTGAACCATCAGGGGACGATGTGGTAGGCTTTTTCTTGGGGACAGGCATAGCACCCTCCTTTTTGGGAAACATATAAGAATGTGTGCAAAATGGCGTCATTTAGGGACGATCCCGTGTCAGTCTGGACAGCATCAGTCTCGTCATGGCGAGATAGATAAAGGCCTCACCGCTGGTGTGCGTGCCCTCAAAATCGCGAGAGAGCCGACGGTGACGCGTGATCCAGGCGTTGGTGCGCTCCACGACCCATCTTCTGGGCAGGACATGAAAGCCTTTGGGAATGATCTTGTCCCAGTCCACTTCCATGCCCTCTTTCACCCAGACGCCACGCATGCCGGTCCACGGATGATTCACGATGTCGAGGCGAACCCCAAGGTGATCCTTCACCCAGTGTGTGAATGGTTCACCGGCATATCCGCTGTCGGCCCAGATCACCTGGAGACGAGGCATCTTTCCGGCAAGCGGTTGGAGCAGGATCTTGCCCCCTGCTCGATCCCTGATATCAGCCGCCAGCACTTTGGCGCAGATCACCAAGCCCTGGGTGTCCACCAGCAGATGCCGTTTTCGGCCCTGAATTTTTTTTCCCACCGTCGTAGCCACGCGCATCGCCACGCACGGAACTGGTTTTGATCGATTGACTATCCAGAATAGCCGCACTCGGTTCGGGATCGCGCCCAAGGCAGACGTGAAGGTCGCGTCGCAGTGCTGCGTTGACCTGTTCCCAGATCCCAGCCCGTTTCCACTCGCGGAAATACAGGTAGACCGTACTCCAGTTGGGCAAATCATGGGGCAGCATACGCCAGGGACACCCACTGCGCAGCACATACAAAATGCCATTAACGATTTCTCGCCGCTCAATTTCCAGCGGTCGTCCTCCTGGCCGGACAGCCGGGATCAATGGCTCCAAGATCGCCCATTCTGCATCGGTTACATCTGATGGATAGGCACGTCGTCTATAGCAGTATATGCACATTTTGCTCCTCCTCGACTTGCTCAGACTGGCTTCACTCACCTCCTTCTTTTTTTCTATCGGCTACTTTTCGTCTTTCTGTACACACTCTAATACTGTTTCATGGTGAAGATGATATGTAATGACGCCATTCGATAGGGCCAGTAGGCCAGTCTTCCTGTGCTAACATATCTTTTCCTTGGTGAAACAGTATAAGGAGCTGTCTCTGCCTGTAGTCTCATCTCAAAGACCCCCTCTTTGAAAAGCCTCTTCTTTAGCGCCAAATTCGGGATGAGGTCTCTACTTTCATCCACAAGAAAAAACGATAGAGGACAAATGAGTGATCATCACGACCTATATGCAAGCCAGCGATTTTCTGGCGCGAGCACGAGCCGAACTTGAACGCAACGAGGTATTGAACGGTCTGCCGCTGGGTGTCACGCTGCATCTGCAACAATTCCCTGAGCGTATCGAGATCCCCCCCTATCTGGCAACGGTCGAAGAGGAGGGGAAACTGATCGTGGCGGCAGTGATGACGCCACCTTACAGGCTGATCGTAACGAGCAATCAGTTCGATGCTTACGGTGAGGCTCCCTCGCTGCTTATCCACAATCTGCGCAAACATGGGTGGCCGGTTCCCGGCGTGATAGGCCCCTCTCCTCTCTCAGACCTCTTCGCCCAGACATGGACCAGCCTGACCGGGGAAGTGTCTCACCTGCGAACACATGAGCGGCTCTTTGAGTTGATGCAAGTCATTGCTCCACGACCCGGACCTGGTCAGCTACGCATCACGACTCCAGACGATACCGCGCTGGTAGTTCGCTGGATCAAAGCCTTTCAGGAGGAGGCATTGCGTACGTCTCTCAGTGATGAGGAGGCGCTGGCCTGGGCCCGGACGCGCATCGGCAAGGGTGAAGTCTATCTCTGGGTGCTGCCGGATGGAGCCATTGTCTCACTAGTAGCCACAACGCGTCCGATCTCGCGGGCCATTAGCATCGGCCCTGTCTACACCCCGTCAGAACTGCGCGGTCAGGGATATGCCTCGCGCAGTGTTGCTGCTCTCAGCCAGCACTTACTTGACAGCGGCTGGCAACGGTGTAGCCTCTTTACCGATCTCTCCAATCCCACCTCCAATAACATTTACCAGCAGGTAGGCTATCGACCCGTCCACGACTTTAACGAATATGACTTTTCGTACTCATAGTCTGCTTTACACAACATTCCCAGCCAACCGTAGCCAAGCCAGGCCACGACAAACCAGAGGAGACTCACCGCCAGCCCGAACAGGTTGGAGCTTGGGCAGAAGTCACTTGCACGACAAGCCTGATGGATACCCACTGCGCCGAACAGATCATCCACGATTGGCCGGACGGCCGTGTACCACGCAAAGCTGAGAAAAATCAGCAGGATCATCTGCACACCGTAGAAATGCAGACGCTGAAACGCTATTGCCGCCCCGCTCCTGACCTGCGTTTGCCGCCGCTCCGCTTCCAGCAGTGCCACCAGGGCCAAGGCGGGAAGAGCGAATGCGGCTGCTGAGACGACATTCGACCCTGGAGATTGGGCAAGAGGGAGGATGACGCCAAAACTGATGAAAGGAACAGCCAGGCAGATGCCTATTGCTTCCACAATGTTGAGGAAAAAGGCCCGAATGGCGCTGGTTGCGGCGGCAGGATCGTTGCGTCTGTCACGACGGATCAGCCAGTAGTGCAGCACGGCCAGGGCTCCAGCGATCACAGATGCGCTGGCCGCCAAGGCGATGGCTTGTATCACCTGGGCCTGACTGGGTGGCGCATCAGATGAGCCCCGCAACGGAGTGAACACCAAGAGCGTTGAGAGCAACCCGCCGATAGCTACCGCAATAAAGATGAGTAAGGCAATGTAGACGGTATAAAGGTAGAAACGAAAAAGATTGCGCACCATATAGATCCCTCCTGATGAAGAGGGTCGCAACTAATTCATTTGTAGAAGTCCCTTATTAATCGATTTTGCTCGTTCTAAAGCACGTACATTAATAATGAGATAGATCAGGGTATTGAGGTTCTTGGCGGAGCGACCATTGCGCACTTTGGGTCGTTCGATACCCAGGGCTTGTGCCTGGCTATTGATGCGTTCGCAACAGGTACGTTGCGTGTAGAGAGCGTGGTAGAGCGGGCTGTCGCGATCCAGGGTGACGCGCATTTGCCCACCGCGTTCCCAATTGACATCTTTGACACAGCCTTTGCCTTTAGCGAACTGCTTATGCTCACACGTGGACCCCGTCTTCTCTGGAAAGAGCAGGGGGCAACGGAAGTGGCTTCGCGCGATAGCCGTAGGTATGGTCGAACTGGTAGGTGGGAGCCATACGCAAGCCCTTGGGACAGAGCGGAGTGCCATCGAGATCGCGCTCATAGACCGGATGGCCATGCTGATTCTTGGGAACCGCACCGATGCCGCCATGCCGAGCGGCACACTCGTAGACATACCAGGCATCAAAGGCAGCGTCAGCGGTGACATGGGTAGGGAACTGGTTGAGGGCCATGACCGCTCGTTGATAAAGGGGACGAAAGTAGGTGACATCGTTCTCATTGAACGGTTGGGTGGACTCGGCCAGCACCACATCACCATAGTCCGGCGTGGTGGCAGCAGCTACGCCAGAGCCGTAGCCCCACACGTACTCTTTTTTCTCTGTGGTGGACCCGTTGGGCTGCTCCTGATTCGTACTCCGTTTGACGCCAAGCTTGCAGTCAGGATCGCCAGCTCGTTGTTGCTCTTTGTCATAGCGGTCTTTGACATAGACTCGCTCGTTGTTCTCTTTGACCCAGGCATAGATATGCTTGCCATCGAAGGCCACCGTTTCGCCGAGCCCAGGGATCTCAGCTTGTAAAGCGCTCACGGTGGCATGCAGCAACTTCTGCAAGAGTCCTTGATCAAGCGTGCGCAATTTCTCGCGCAGCCATTGTTCGCAAGGAAGGGTCTGCTCAAGCAGAAAGCCATAGGCAGCCTCTTGAGCCAGTTCGAGACGAAACCCCAGTTCGATGACGAGCAGGGGATGCTTGAGCAGAAAACGGCGAAGTTGGCTGGTGAAGAGAAAGCCTTCACGGATGCGCACGAGAAAGGCTTTGAGGTACGCGCTCTCAGGATGAGCAGGTCGTCCACGAGGTGAACGATGCTCTTGCCAGTGCTCAACGAGAGACCAATCGAGCCGAGCAAAGAAGGCGCGGTAGTCCTGGACAACAGGATCATGATCGAGCAAGGTGGCGATGGTGGACTGGTCAAAGAGACCAGATGCAGGTATCATAGCAGGGAACTCCTTTTGTAGGTGAGGAATTGGGTTATGAATACTCTGCAAAAGGAGTGTTTTCTGTGTCAAGCAAGAGGACTTTCGCGGGGAACTGGAAAGACCTGTTGAGAAATGAATTACTTGCGACAGTTTTGCTACGAGCCAAAACTGAGAAATACTATGGGCGAAAACCAGAATTGTAGTTATGAATTACTTGCGACCCTCTATGGAGGAATTGAACCAACTCAATGTGCTTGTTGAGCCTTTCTGACAACTTGATATCATAGACTGTCTTATCGCCTACCAAGATGTCTATTGTTCGCTCAACGACTCCAACTAAGTCCTGTGGGAGTGGGGCTTGTTGCGGGTGATCGTTAACAAGGTAGACTTTGTACGTTGGAATGTGTTCCCCGGCTGACGTTTGCCCGTCACCAGACGATGACATCAGCGTGTTCATGACAGCGCCCAGTGGGGTAGTAGTCCACGCGCCACCATCCCAATAATACTCCCCTTCCACTTCTTTGGCTGGCGCAATTCCAGGTAAGCTGCCACACGCTACGATCATCCCTGGTGTGATCGTCTTTTTTCCACTATCAAAGGTCTCCATACACCCCGACTGGGCATTAGCCGCTGCCACGATAAGGCGCGGACGACACCCTTTGTAGGTTCCAAAATGCTCCTCGAGCGTTTTTTCCCCCGCACTCGAACTGAAATGAGCAGAAGCAAGTGGACTGAGAGCGGAAAAATCGCGCGTGAACAGATGCGGATTCCCAAAAAGCATGCTGACCCCGACGTTGAGTAACCGTTGCATGTTCTCAACTAACGGGAACTGTAGACCTGGGTAAGGAGGAAAGAGTTGTGGTAATTGGTTGGGTAACACGGTGGTCCAGAAAGTCTTCAAGTCCTTCGCCGCCGCCGTCGCCGTCGCTTTCCCAGTCCCGGCTCCTTCTTGTTGATCCCTGTAACTCTTGGCAACTATGGCGGCATTGAGTCCACCTGACGAGGTACCGGCCACCACTGCCAGTTCTTCCTGATGTTTGTCCATCTCAGTCGCGATGCTCTCGAAGGCTCCACACTCATACGCGGCAAATCCTCCACCTGCCTGAAAGATCACGATGACTTGTTTCGGTTTCTCGTCTAAAAATGTAGTATCCATGGCAATTTCCTCACTAGCTCCTTTACATATGAGGACGGCATGAGCAGTAGACGACTAGCAAATGCAGCCCCCTCTACACACACAAAATCTTGACGAAATATCAAATTTTGTGTAAAGGTGCATAGCAAATAAGACCGGAAGCCAAGCCTAGACTGGCTTTAAAGCCATCTCGTTGTACATCATTACACAACAAACGTTATGGCATCCCTGGTATGTCGACGAAACCTACGTTACCGTCAAAGGGACATGGTGCTATCTCTATCGAGCCATCGATCGGGATGGCAATCTGGTTGATTCGATGGTGAGTGAGAAGCGAGACATAGATGCGGCTCAGTGCTTTTTCAAGCAAGCCGTTGAGGTGGTTGGTCACGCCCCGGAACGGGTGACAACCGATGGACATGATTCCTATCCCCATGCGATTCGCGAGACCCTGGACAGTGACGTGCTCCACCGGACCAACCGCTATCTCAACAATCGACTGGAGCAAGATCACCGTGGCATCAAGCAGCGCTACTACCCCATGCGTGGGTTTGGAAGCGTCGCATCAGCTTCACACTTCTGTCGAGCCTTCGATGAAGTGCGCCAGTTCTTCCGGATCCGGACCACTATGAAACAAAAAGTTTCCCTGGTACAACAACGCGATCTGTTCCGTCAATGATTGGAAGCTCTGAAGGACTTGGTGCTGGTAGCTTAACACACGCATGCAAGGGCAGAAGTGTCGAGCTGCATGCAGTTGGCTCCTGCGTTCTCAGTTCTGACACATCCGACTACCTGTCACATGCGTGCGCCACGTGAGTCCTCCATGCTTCCTTTTTGCGAATTGGTTTCTCTCCTCCCAGATTTTTTGCCACTTAGCCCGAATGATGTTTGGTCTACCCAGTTATCCTAAAGGAGAACCATCTCGACGCCAGAAAGGGGAAAAGAAATGTTTCACCGTCATCACCAACAGGCCCCTGAGACGACCCCGGGCATTCATCGCTATCTGATGCGAGAGAAACTGCTCGCATTGCGCGACAATTATCACATTGAGAACGAACAACGACAGCGGGTTTTTCACGTGGATGGCAAGTTGCTGCGCCTGCGAGATACCTTGCTGTTTAAGGACATGCAGGGCCACGAACTGCTGAAAATCCAGGAGAAATGGCTGAGCGCACGCCATACGATGAATATTCATCGCGGCAACGAGGTCGCCGCCAGTGTGCATGAGGCGTTTGTAGAGGTTGCGCGTGATCGCTACCAGATCCGCATTCCGCGTGCGCCTGATCTGATCGCGCACGGCAATATCCTTGATCATGAATATGTCATCGAGCGCGATAATTGGAAAATTGCTGAAATCTCGAAAAAATGGTTTCGGGTTGCTGACACCTATGGTGTGGAGATTGGACCGGGAGAGGATGATATTCTGATCCTGGCGATTACGGTGGTCATAGATCAGATGGCACACGGCTAGCCCGCTGTGCTGGCTACTTTATCCATCCGTTCAGGATAACAGACCTTTCAAGAACGATATACCCTTCCTCCACCGATTGCAAACGAGGTCAGGCAAGGGTAAAATCAGGAGTCGTCAAGCTATATCCTGTTCGAGCAACGACAGTCTGATTTTTGAAGGAGAAGCTTTTTTGTGGGTCGTGTTCTTCCTCATCTTTTGCAGTTGAGACGTCACCGCTTGGACATCCTTTGTAGCCAGGACAGGCGTGAAGGCCAGTGACGAGTAGTGCTTTTTCGGGCACAAAAAATGGGGCATCCGGTTGGATACCCGCTTTTACTTTCTACCGCCGCACTAAACGTTTGCCTGAAGATCAACCGAAGGAGAAGCAATTAACTATACCGCCTCTACCTCAGTGTGTTCAAACCAAATGGGCTCTTGTATATGTGCTCCTTCCAGGGCAACGAGGTAAAAACCAAATGGTTCCTCTGGCTCATCAGCTATCGTATTGACCACTTGGACGGTGCCTCTGAGCCCTCTGAAGGGACTATAACTGGTCACATCAACCAGACTTCCTACCGGCAAAATAATGGTCTGCATGGTATGTTGTCCTCCTTTCTCTCACGGGTAGCGCTACGAGATTGTAGCAAGCAGGCTGTGTCGTGCAAAGCGGCTTCAGAAACCATCTTGACCACAGCGCTTGCGTGTTGGCGACAGGGCGGAAAGACCCCTTCCTCACCGAAAACACATCAGCATGAAAGACGACCGAGAGCCACTTCGTTTGGGCGTGCATCCCATGGGTTTCTCATGAACCAGATGCCCTTAACTCCTTGCATCCGGCTCTTCATACCTGAAAGGAGAAACACTCCTAGATAAACACAAGAAGCCTCGTTGCCACAACTATTAGGAAAGGGTGTTTGTCATTCTATAACATCACGGCATAGCATCACAAACTCATGCTTATACAAATACTCATCTCGTAACCTCTTCAGCCAAACGCCGGTAAATCAAGCGGACAAGCCGCTTGAGCATCACAAAAGCATCACGAATGGTGCAATGCAATAGCAGCTTTAGGAAAACCCCGCTGCCATTTCTTGACTGTGGTCTTCCACCGGCTGCTCAGTCACAATGATGACCACAGCATCGGCGAGTAATGCTTCGTAACACTCGCTATGGACGTGCTCGTCATACCAGCGGACTCTCTCTGTCTCGGAGAGCGGTTTCTGGCAATAGACACAATTCTCCATATGATCACCTCATTGTCTTTCTGGCGCAGAAAAGACCCATGCCCGAACAGCTCTCTCTTGGCTTTGTTGTGTCTCCAGTGGAACCATAAAAGAGCGAAGGACAGGCAGGATCAAGACCAGGACGGCCAAAGAGAGCCGTTTCGATCAATGCGCCTGGCAGCGATACCGTTCATTTGGGAGGAGGCAAGTATCTAAACATTCAGCCTACCGTCTTTGGTGCATGGGGTCGCTACCATAGCTGCACTACTGCCAGCGCACTATATCCATGCCCCCGGACTGCACCCTTGGTGGCCTGCACCTTGCTTCTCACGTCTCATTCTCTATCCGGAAACAACTTTTTAAACTCTTCTGGATAAAGAGCACGTATCTGTTCTTCTTTCTGTACGACGCATATCCTCTCGCACCCTTGTATGTCTCATGAACGTACCCCATGGCACATTTGGCTGGCTTATTATCGCATCCCATTCTATCAATTCTATATTTTCATGGATGCACCTTGCTATGGCGTTCTGTGCCTCTTCTGGCAGTTTCATAGCAGCTTCTATGGCACACTGTAGTTGTTCTGTCATAGGCATAACATATTCTACTCACTCTCTTACCGCAATGGGTACGGTTACTCTCATGTGCCTTATGCTTACGTCCTTTTACATCAGTATATCCCTATGAATAAATAATGGTGAGAAAGAAAAGAGTTGTCCCGTTGATCTCCCTGCCAAGTCCTCGTCTGAGTTCTGACGCTTCCAATGCACTCAGCCTCACTGGTCGTCGTTCAGGAACTCGGCTTGCTCAGGAGTGACCTCGATGATGCAAGCCTGCCCTTTCTCAGCGCTCTGTGCATGATAGCGGCGTTTGAGCGTAAACAACCGAATGTGGGCCAGGGAGTTGCGCATACTACCGAACATCAGGATGTACTTGCGTGCAACCCGAAGATTATACGAACGCTGTGTTTTCTGGTCAGTCCGCACAGAGGCCTGGCCTCTCATCCGCAGAACTCGGTGATCACCAGGATCCCGCTCTACCTCGAAGAGGACGCTCACACGTGGGTCGGCCTTCACATTGCGAGCAGCGAGAGTCCAATCGACGGTGCCGAGCCAGATGTGGCCATTCTGGTAGACGAAGTAGAGCGGATTGATGCTCGGTCGCCCGTTGCGGGAAAGGGTGGCGATGCGGGCGACCATGGACCGCTTTATGACGTCGAGCACAGCGGGATCGTCAGTTTTCATCTCTCACCTCACGTAGCAATCCGTAATCCCAGGCGATCGTATTGAGAGGGACTACCTCGAACCACGTGTGCTCGGCAGGCGCATCACTGGGAGTCTCGACGGGCTTCACATGTCCACGTATGTAAATAGCACGCAGGTCGAAGAAATGGATCCCCTCGTCAACGAGGATGACGACCTCCTGGCCGGAGGCTGGTCGACGATTAGTATTCTCAGGGATACCGGCAAGGTAGCGATCGTCATGCCACACCAGCACAATCGGTTGGGCATGCGGCCCGTCGTCGCAGGCAAAGGAGATACACGCGCGAGGAACTCTCTCGAGCAGATCTCGCGCGTACACGGGATCGATATTTCTGGTGACCCGCTTCATGCATGCTCCCCTGTTCAAATTGAAGGAAATACTTCAGCATTCATGTCAATACCAGGGTGATCAAAAGGGTATTTACGGGCTTTGCGACTCGCTGTTCTGCGCTGGAACCGTGCGCACGTTCAGGAGAATTGGTCGACGAAGCGCTCTAGCAAGTTGGTTTGCCAACTGCTGTAAGGATTTTAATTGACCGGTACCATCTACGGTTACCGATACGACTCGGCCGTTGACGCTTAAAGTATCTACTTGATAGGATGTATCTTGCAACCAATTCTGTACTGTCACTGTAGCGGTATTGTTATCCTCGATGCCCGTGATGTTTTGATATGCTGTCAGCGAGAGGGGAATGGCTATGAGCAGAAGGCATACAACGAAAAGAATGAAGCCGCGACGACGGAACCGCAGTTGCTCGTTCGAGGCAGCCGATTTTCCTAAGCCGATAATCACCAGGACCACGCCGCCCGCGAACAGAATGGCGAGAAAGTTGGTCATAAAGAGGAGCAAGGAGCCCATGGCTGCACTCATTTGACCAGCCCGCAGAGAGATCCCGACAACGCACAATGGAGGCACGAGCGAGATGGCTATGGCAACGCCGCCCAGCGCGTCGGCGATCTCAGAACGAGAGATAATGAAAGCTCCAGCGGCACCTGCCCCCAATGCAGTCAGAAGCGCGTAGAGTCCGGGATTGATGCGCGAGGTAATCTCGTCGTTGCTTGTAAATGAGATGGTAAAGCTTGGTACGATCAACGACAACAGGTAGGAGAAGATAATCACCGCAATGATCCCGGCTACAGTGAGCGCGAAAGCGCGTAGGGCGCGTGGCAAAGATCCCATCACAACAGCGGAGGTAATAGCCATCATCGGCCCCATCAATGGCGCAACGATCATGGCACCAATCACCGTCGCAGTTGAATTTGAGAGAACTCCATAGGTGGCGATAACAGTCGCTAATAAGAGCAACGTGAAAAAATTCGTCAGGCGGCGCGCCGTTTGCGGACCTTCAATAAAGACCTTGTCCTCGAATGCAGGTAGATAAGCCGGATCGAATCCGAGTCTTGTGAAAAGAGCTGGTTCGGTGTTTAATGACATAAAGCCTCCAAAACAAGAAAGAGATTCAGAAGATTTTCCTTATGGTGAGGAGAATCATTTCCTCACACGAGGACTACTACAATACAACAGCTATATTGTATCGTAACCTGAAGAATTTGAGAAACGTTTTCCGAAAACTCTGTCCTGGCTACGTGAACGTGCGAACACTTTTGTCGGGAGATGAGAAGCGAGGCAGGTGTGTACCAGAACATGAGGCAGGTGTCCGCTCAACTGCGTTTGTGAGAAAACATATTACTTTTCTCGAATATGTGTGCAGTTTTCTTCTCGTGAAGCATCCTCTCAGGCGCCGAAGGAGAGACGAAGAAAGAAGAGGTACTGAAACAAAACTAAAAATTACAAATTTGGCTATATTATATATAAATCTGCTATATATCTATATCCATGAAACGGCCTGAGAGGCTCGTTTAAGCGAGATGGCCGAAGGGAAAAGAGCGGGAGACGGGACTCGAACCCGCGACAGCCTGCTTGGAAGGCAGGCGGTCACGTGCTCGCCGCTCGCCTGGTGTACATCGGCTTTCCAGCGGGTTTTATAAGATTCACATGCGATGTGAGCGTCACTGACAAAAGAGGTCGCGCACGTTTTTTGCACCTTTCGGCAAACGCAAAGTCAGATTCCATATGAGGCAATGCGCCCGCTAGAGTGCTTTGCTCTGGCGCTCGCATTTTTCCCATGTTCGAATGTAGTCCTCCGCTGAACGGAACAATGGCAGCAGATCTTCGTCCGTTAACCCGACATTTTTTAGGTCTTGGATCAAATCAGGAAGCATGCCATAATGTGCCACGCCATCGATATTGATGTCAAAGTCGCGCTGACCGGCATAGCTGCGCTTCAAGGGAGCATTTTCGCCTTCCATCGCCCGCCACTTTCGCCAGATCGCCAACACTTTGGGATACATCTCCTGAACGGACTGTGGATCTCGCTCCGAATTGCCAGGCGTCAGCCCTGTTTGCACTAAGAACGCCGCCCTCTGTTCCCACGGTTTGTCGCCAGTCAACAGACCAGGACGCGCCAGTTGAGCATCGCTGGTCGCGAAGAAGCCCTTAGCAAAGTTTGCTACCCTGCCATTGATATCAGGGATATTTTGCTCCACCCAGGGATTTCTGCCAGCTTTGAAAAGCCCTACCGCCTGCCAGATATCGCGCTCCATATCGTCGTAGATATCACCCTCCAGAACTCCCTCAAAACGATAGTGGCGTGCGTCCACCAGCGGGTGGTCGTACAACACACCATTCCCCTGGGCCTCGACCTGACCTTTTCTCAATGCTCTACGTGCCGGGTCTCGCCCCATACCCGCCACATCGTAGTCTAGGAAGTAGCTCGCATTGAGTCCGAAACGAGGGCCGTTGAATTTTGCGAAGCCATTGGTATCGGTTCCAATACCAACGCCACGCCCGCCCATTTTCTCCACCGCGTAGAGATAGGCCTGGGCCCAGGATTTGGAGGAACCGGCGGCGTCTCCCCGGACTTTGCCCTGCAATGAGGGGATCACCTCCCCAACCTCACGCACGTCCGGCTGATAGGCAATGGGAGCGATGATCCCGCCGAGTTTAGCGATCCTCTCTATCTGCGATGGCGATTTTAAGCCCTCGCTGGAGCATTTGTGGATACTTTCAGTCTCGTCCTGCCACTTCCAGGCAAGCTCGCGAAAGCCTGTATGCCCCGCCACCACCGGATAATCATACTGCTCTGCCAGCGTTAATGTCTCTTCAACCGCTTTATGAGACATATGATCGACTTCAATCAACATGCCCAGGCGCATCATCGCTTGCAGAAAGAACTGTCCCAGTTGTGTGAGTCCGGAGCTATTCATATGGCTTCCAGTGATCTGCCGGTAGGGAGGGTTATAGCCCTGCGTGACGCGGGCTATCTCTATCGCCGGTCCTGGATCTTCTTCGAGGCGGTACTGGATCCCGTACGCGCTGCCATCTTCCACGTGAAAGTAGTCATGGTGCAGGAAATGGTTGACCAGGCTGAACAGGTCATTGTAGATCGCTGAACCCGCAAAGACGTTGTTTGTCATATGGACGGGGAAGAGATGCCGGACGCCCAGGTCCTGATAGAGGTGCTCGAGATAAGAGCTGACGTCAGCTTCGGTCAGAGATGATGGATCTTTCCAGTTCCCCAATGAGTCAACCTCCACACCGAGTACGATGGCCAGTTTGTTCCCCTGTATAATACGACGCGCATCAGCAGGTGAATAAGCGACTTCCATCCAGTCTGAGTGGCGTGCTACCTGCTCCTTCATGGCCTCGATCTGCATTTCTACCGCGCTCTTGTCATCATACGGTGCGCGACCGTTATATTGATTAGCCAGCATTTCGTTATTGACCGCATGGGCTACCATCAGTCGCAGCCCACCATCATACGCGCGACGTATCCAGTCGATGTACATCTGCTGGTGGACTATGCTGGTGAACTTGGGCCATCCATCACACTGCGGATAGCCTCCGACGAAGTGCCCGATATCCACACCATAGCCGGTCTGCTCAACAAAGGCCATGAGTACATTGCCGTCTTGACCAGCTAGACCGGTACCCCCCACGCCATGTGCGGGTGTGCACCATGGGAGGGCTGTTTCTATTGGACCAGCTGGTTGCCCCCAGAAGATGACCCCGCCAAAGGCCAGGTGTGCCATAGGATGGGCATGCAAATCGGCAAATCCCCACACGGGGGCTCCAGGATCTCCACCACCTGCTTCCGGCGGAAGAGTTTGAGGAGCAGTAGCAGAAAAGTGGAAATCGTCAACGTTAATATGGCCTGACGTAGAGCTATCGCTCACACGAATACATGCCTGCTCACCGACAAGCCAATCAACATTGCAGGAGACTCTTCGCATGATGTCATCCCCATGACCAGTCGCCTCGAAGACTTGATAAAAGCTTCCTCTGCCGGCTAATGAAACAAGGGGATATGTGCCTGCCAATGCTTTCATATTGGTGTCTGTTGCCCGGATGAGTAAGGAGACACGGCAAGCAGTTCTATCATTACTCCCACTGATAAGGCAACTGAACCAGGGGAAATCTTTATCAAGCACAAACGCATCGGAGGTCAGGGTACCCGTCAGGTGGTCCTCGGTGCTAATCCAGTAGTCACCTTGATGGCCTACGGGATAAGGACCATCCCAATAATCTCCGCCTACGGAGATCAGTCCTGGCTTGACATGACTGGTGACAAATCGGTCGCCGCAAATCGGTTGCTTCAGGAAGGTCTCTCCTTCCGCCGTCCAGAAAGATAAGTCGCCTGACTCAAAATCCAGGCGAAGTGGACTGAGCGCAGCGGCGTGAGCGAGGTGAGGCACAGCAAACAGATGACGCCATGGGGCAACAAGCAAACCTCTCAAACCTCCAGTTGGGCTTAGCAGAGATCTGCGTCTCGCAAGCCAGTGCTGGAAAAAGCGCCGCCGTCCAAGTGGTCCCTTCACTGTCGATGTGCTTGCTGCGGCTATGGCTTGCTCATCGTGCCGGCGAGGTTCTGCTCCTCTCAATGGTTCCTCCTTATCCGTGATACCAGTGGGCACTCCCATCCCACTCGCAGCGATCGCCTGCGGCGAAGTACTGGCAGACAATTGGCTGGCTATTCCAGTTCACGGTGGGGAACTCTAACGTCAGCGGGCCACCGTGATTATAGCCGTTCATGTATTCGTGTTCCCAGGATTGATAGATGCCTGTGCCTGTGGGAGCCTGGGCTCCAAAGGCCGCCTGCAGGATCTGCTGCGTGCTCTTCCAGGTATCGGTTGCTTGTTGCTGTTGACCTGCGCTCAACCAAGTGCTCCTTTCTGCTAGAAGAGTGGCGGCGACGATATCGCGCTCCACCGCCACGTTGCCGGCTACGAAGTAACTCACGTGGGGATCACCGTCCCCAAAGTTGGCGACGGTATCATCCGCATCGACCCGGAAGCCTGGCGTCAGTCCGGCACCAATCACATCGCCTTGGGCATGGATATTGACCCAGTTCGCGACATTGTGTGGTTTGCGCCCGGAAGGATCATCAAGCTGGGATTGTACGAGCCAGAGGGGACTGCCGAGCGTGAACAGGTGGGCGAGATGAAAGGTCGGCCTTTCCTTTTCCAAATCGATCAGACTCTCATAGGCCACCACGGTGCCCCAGCTATGTGCGATCAGCGAACAGTGAGCCCCACTGTTGGCAAGCGGACGTAACTGCTCTTTCACCTTCTGCTTGACCGCGGTGCGGATGCTTCTATTTACCAAGTACTTCACGAATTCGCCGATGTAAGGATCCGGGTTCAAGACCCATGGTGGGAGCGCCACCTGGCCAGTTGCCACCTGCTGTGTCACCTGAGACCACTCGCCTACCAAAGCCGGACTGTGCGCCTGGGCTGTCGTACGCGCCAGCAACACGGTCGAGAGGTTGTGGCGTACTTGGGCTTCCGCGAACTGTTCCTGAGCAGTGAGTGGGACGGCGATCGTGTTCGTTGCCACATTGTCACCACTCATCGTCGAACTGATCACGGCAGCCCAGTCTACTTCGATAAAATCAGTCGCGGGGAAGTGGAGGTAGGGGTTGTAGACCTGATCCCAACTGAGCGAATATCCAGGAAGGATGGGGCCAAGACCATGGACCCATACGACACGATAGTCCATTGTCGTCTCCTTTGTTTTGTGCACCTGGTGGCATCATTGCTCGTACATCCAAGAGCAGAAACACGTGACCATCTAGCGTAAACATATAAAAACGAGAACATGTGCATATATAAATATATGGACAATACTCAAGTGTATTATACATGATAAACACGAAAGATGCAACAAGGGAACTTTTTTATTTCAGGGCCCGTGAATTATTGGTAGTGACTCTTGATAGAAGTGATATCCTTGACCCAGGATTAGAAGTTGATCCGAGTATCGTGCAAGGACTGTTTTCTTAATGTCGTTCGTACTCCGCCCTTTAACTCCGCGTGATTTTCCTTCTGTGGATCCCTTATTGACGGCTGCCTATATCCCTTCCACGAGTATGCTGGATGAGCTTGTTCGTTATCATCGACTCCAGCCAGATGGATGGATTCTGGCCCTGCGCGATGAAAGACCCGTAGGGATGGGAGGAGCGCTCCTCTATGGAGCACGTGCCCGTAGCGGCCTGATGGCGGTTCTGCCAGAAATGCAGCATCAAGGGATCGGAGCGGCCATTATGCAATGAAGAGTGTATCCGCGATGGAATGAAATCTGAGGTGCTGATGTTTTCAAATATATATATAGAGCCATCTAATCGGAGCGGCCCCTGGCTTGTTCGATATGGCATAGGATGATGTGCAGATGGATGTGGTCTCCCTAAAGAGATCGGTTGCAACCGACCTGACGACGATCTCCTCTGACCTGTATAGACGTTGTCTGATCATTGTGCCTGGATGTATAACAGGCTTGAGCCCCTACCGCGTTGAGGCGACCTTGCTACCAGCAAATGAACGCCTGGACGCTGCGGAACGCGAAGCACTGCTGATCTCATTGTTCGACCTCCGGAAATTTGGGTACAATTATGGTGGGATCGAGGTAGATATTCCGGGCGTGATCGCGGGGCATACGACTACGCGTGAACGGAAGCGCGTTGAGGCGTGGTTGCGTGAAGAGATGAGACTGGGGCAAGATTCCTCGAGCACGTGGCACAACCGCTGTATCGTCGATTTTCTGGTCACGCTCAAACAAGCAGGACACTGCAGCGATGAAGACGTGCTCGCGGAGTATCGCAATGCTGGCCTATACAAAGAATTGACGGAGCAACTCCTGCGGCTTGACCGTGTAAATGAAGTTCTGGGCGTGGCCCAGGCACACTTGACCGAGCCCAGGGGTGTGACCTGGTTCGCCGAGCAATTGCTGAAATTGGGCGAAGCATGGCAAGAACAGGTGCTGGCATTTGTGGAAACGAGGCTCAGCGAGGCCGAAGCCGCCCTGCGGGGCAGGCAGCAGGGCTTCACAGCTGCGCACACCGTAGATGCCTACCGGCGCTGGCTCAGCGAAGAGTACCTCTATGGATACCGCGCTGAAGCCGCAGCGAGCCACTATCAAGCGCAAGTGGCAGGAGCCGCGGAGGAGACTTACCCGGATGAAGCGATTCGCCTGTACAAGAGTGTTGTTAAGGGACTCATCGATGGGCGAGGGCGTGAAAATTACCAGCAAGCGACTGCCTCTTCCCGCGCTTGAGATCGACCCGAAATACACCATCGCAAAAAATAACCTGGTAGCACTGCCCGAATTCCGGCGAACAGGCCCGCCGGATATGGTCACGCTGAACGAGCCTTTTAAGCACAGCAAGCTTAAGCAATCTATCACTTTTATCAAGGAGTAACAAGAGAAGAATGGCCAAGCGGAAAAAGAAAACCACGACACAGCTGGGCAAGCAGCCCCCACGTTACCGCTTCTTTCTCAATCCCTATGAGGACATGCGGTTTACAAAGTGCCCACAGTGCGACAACAAGATGCACCAGCGGAAGCTGCCATTGGTGATCCATGTCGATCCAATGCAGGTGCTCTCGCTCAACAAGACGTGCCGCTACTGCCCCCGCTGTGATCTGCTCATTGCACATCAAGATGATGTAGAACATTTTCTTGCCTCATTTTTCAGCGAGCAAAAGCCAGAAGTCGTTGGCAATGATTACCTGGTGCTTGGAACAGTGGACAGGCCAGAGTGGAAGCGCGGAACACAGCAACAGATGACCTTGCAGGAGATGCTCGCGGCGCTGCATGATTTCAAGGAAGTCGTCACGTTCAAGCTGACAGGAGGTTGGGTAAGAGATGAGACGAAGCTTTCTGCAAAAAAGTGAGGGATCGGTGGGTGGCAGGGACGCATCAGCGCCATGCTTGACGGGGCGGAGATCCTGACGATCCGATGGATAGTCTCACGCTGAGGAGCATGCCGCCAGCCCTTCTCGCCTGGAGTGAAGAAGAGGGATTGTCCTGGTCAGAGATGAACCTGTCGCCCGAAGAAGTGGAATCTGCAGCAGCACGTGACGGCGAGGACGATGTGGCTGCGGTCATCGCAGAACTTGTGTCCCAAACAAGCTGGCTCTATCTCGGGGGAGAACAAGGCAAGCGGATTCAAGCGATCGTGAACCGGGCAGCGGGTCACAACGAGTTGGCGGTGTTCCGGGCCGGGCATGCCTCCCTGGAGGAGCACCTGGTCTTCCCGTTTGCCGCCACCGTGGTAGAATATCAGCGCGGGCCGGTTCGTCAGGGTGCTCTGGTTAGTGTGCTGACCATCACCTTCCTGGACGAGACCTATGGCACCATCGTGGCAGTGAAGCATAAGCATGGAGTCGCAGCGCAGAAGTCGATTTCTTTCGTGAGTTGAGGAGGTCCCTCAATGGAAGAAGAATGGATGCGCGATCGTACCTTGCTCCGCGACCTCTTGCTGAAAATCCCTCAGGCGGCTCCGCAGGACCTGGCTCATCAGATCAGGCGCCAGGTCGAGTTGGATCAAGAAATGGCGCAAGCGCTTGCGCGAAGGCGATCCCACTGATCCACGACTGTTGTGCTCACACTCGCTGGCACATCACACCCCCTGTTTCTCCTGAGAGTCTTCTTCTTTGGCCTAGAAAACCTCTCCTGTCTCGATGAGCCTACCCAAGCCGAGGTCATGATGACGGAAAGCTATACAAGAGGGAATTCGGTGATATTGCCAGCCGGAGCTGCATGGTGAAGGGTGAACCAAGCGATCCCTCCCTGTGCCAGCGCGTTGCACCTCAATGGTCGAAATGCCTCCCCTGACGCTGTTTTTGCCGCTGTTGATATGCTTTGGCTTTTGCTCGGCTCCCACACCTTGCCATCAAACACCACGTCCCAGACCAATTCTTTGAAACGTCGAAGAATACCTTGCCACAGCGTTCATTGCGGCAGATTTTCAGTCGGTTCCAGGTTCCTTTGTCCATGGCAGTCACGATATCTGCAAAGAGCGTGGCGATCACCCCATCAACGCCACCAGCTTCCGGTTTCAATTGGGCCTGTCCGTCCTGTTGAAATGTCACAAGCAAGGGAGCCCGTTGCGCGAGATGATTCAGTGCTTCAATCTGCGCTGGATCGGCCCTATGGTCACGACTATTGAAACGGACTAGTGCATTCTCAAGAAAGGTGATCGCGAATGTGGTATGATAGACCGCATGAAGCAACCAATCTTTGTTCGCTCACTCAGCGAGGAAGAATACAAGCAGCTCGAAGCTGGTTTACGTTCCTCGCATGCTTTTGTGTTACGTCGCAGCCAGATCCTGCTCGCCAGTTCCCGTGGCGAACGGGTGCCCAGCATTGCCACGGCGCTGAGCTGCGACCAGCAAACCGTTCGCAATGCCATCCATGCTTTCAACCAGCAGGGACGAGAAGCTCTGCAAGCCGATTCAAGTCGTCCTCTGCACGTACGCACTGCCCTCGCAGGCGTCGATGCCGAGGCCTTCAAGGCGCTGCTGCACCGTCCCCCACGCGATTTTGGCTTCGAAACCAGTCTGTGGACGCTTTCCCTGGTCGCCAAAGAGTGTGTCAAGCAAGGCTGGACGATGCGGCTGGTCAGTTGCGAGACCATTCGCCAGACACTCAAGAAATTGGGAATCAACTGGAAGCGAGCCAAGCACTGGATTACCAGTCCCGATCCCTTGTATTTCAAAAAAAAACGGCGCGCGATCGCTTGATCGCCTGGGCAAGCACACAGCCTGGCTGGGCCATCGGGTTTCTGGATGAGGTCTGGTGGAGCCGGTTCGCACTGCCGCGGGTGCAGGCGTGGCAAGGGAAAGATCAGCCGGTACGGCTGGTGGAGCAGGTCTGGCAAAAGGATGATCCCGACCCAAAGGCGTTGGCCTGTTATGGGGTCCTTTGGCAACAGGGACCGGCCAGTGATCCGCTCCGCCGTCAGCTGTCGCTGCGCTTTGTGGATGGTCGCCCGGTGAGTGCCATCACCACCCAATTTCTGGCGTGGTGTTGCACCCAACTGCAAGCGCAAGGCAAGACCAACTGGTTGCTGATCTGGGATAATGCCTCCTTTCACGTGAGCAAGCTGGTGCGGACCTGGATCAGAGAGCACAACCGCCTGATCAAGCAAGCGGGCACAGGGGTGCGTATTCTGCCCTGTTTTCTGCCAGACCAAAAGTCCCTGGCTCAACCCGATTGAGCCGAAGTGGGTGCATGCCAAACGCAAGGTGGTCGAGCGAGATGGCTTGCTTACCGCCAAGCAGTTGGCCCAACGCGTTTGTTCTTACTTTGGATGCTCTTATGAAACTCATCTTTCCATTCCCGATCAGGCCGCTTGATTCTGCACTAGTTCGCGTATGGCGGCACGAACCTCCAGCAAACGCTGGTAGTCGCTGCGAGTGATAGAGTGATCCTGAGCGAAAAGTTGACGCTGCAAGAGCCAGGTACGAAGCTGTTCTGGATCTTCCCATTCATCAGCTCGCTTGGGACTAAAATTGGTATTGAGACACTCCTGCACCAGTCTGAGTGACTCCGGTGGAGATTTCGCCGCCTCTTCTTCTTCTTGTTGAATAGACACGAAGATTTTCCTTTGTGTTTTACCTATCTATCTCTTTTATCAGTAAGCTTTGAGCCATTTTTCAGCTTTATTTTACCACTAAAAGTATTTTGATAGTATGTGTTTCTGTGATATCCTGATTGCTATCTCGCACGAGAGAGCAGTGTTTCTCTCTTCCTCTGCCTGGAGTATCCATTGTAACAGGTGCAGCAGAGAAGGAGAACGTCTCAGGGACGTCGCGCAAAGCCACGAGACCATGGCTGATTTGATACAGCAGGACATACGTGTCCTTCGCGAAAGCTCTTCTCAAGCGAGAACATTGAGCAAGACAGCAAGATGCGCGACGAGGAAGGTGAACGTTTTTCAGAAGTCGAGCAAGAGCAATGGGGAGAGCATCTCCCCTTGGAGTTTCAGCAACGAAGGAGAAAACACATGCGTGCAGCCGTGTTTCATGGAGCATTCGATATTCGGGTTGAGCAGATAGCCGATGCCAGCATCCTTGAGCCAACTGACGCCATCATACGTATCACTCACGCGTGTATTTGCGGCACTGATCTCTGGCCGTATCGGGGACAGGGTCCCTATACGCCAGGTTGGCAGATAGGGCATGAATGGATGGGCATGGTTGAAGATGTTGGGCCAGACGTACGAACGGTCAAACGAGGAGACCGCGTCATCGCTCCGTACGACTTTGCTGATGGCACGTGTGAGTTCTGCCAGAAGGGGCTTGATAGCGCATGTGTGCAAGGAGGACTCTGGGGCTTTGGACACGAAGGAGGTCAGGCAGAAGCGATTTGCGCCCGTTTCGCTGACGCGACGCTGGTCGTCGTTCCTCCGTCTGTCGAAGGGGACGAAGCCCTTCTCAAGGCCATTCTCCCTGTGACCGACGTGATGGCAGCGGGACATCATGCGGCAGTCACGGCAGGAGTGCATCCCGGTGATACGGCTATTGTGATCGGAGATGGAGCCGTTGGCCTCTGCGGGACGCTGGCGGCGCGCCGGCTGGGAGCTGAACGTCTTGTGGTGCTGGGACATCAGCCATTGCGCCTTGAACTGGCTCGGATGTTTGGCGCGACTGATGTGGTGACAACGCGCGGGACAGAGGCCATCAGCGAGGTTCTCGAACTCACCAAAGGAGGAGGACATGCAGTCCTGGAATGTGTTGGAACCGAAGAGACACTCAATCTGAGTGTGAGCGTTGCTCGACCCGGCGGGATGGTTGGTTTTGTTGGAGCACCACATGGAAGCGGGCAGGTTCCCATTCAACGGATGTTTTCCCAAAATATTGGCCTGCATGGTGGGCTGGCTCCAGCGCGCGCCTATCTGCCAGAACTGCTGAACGAGGTCCTTGAGGGTCGGCTCAATCCCTCGCCCAATTTGGATCTCTCGGTCAGCCTGGACGAGGTCGCCGCTGGCTATGCAGCGATGGATCAGCGACAGGCAATTAAAGTGATGGTTCGACCGTGACGACCCACAACGCGAGCACATATCGATGCGATGATCTGACGGATGAGAAGAGTACGTCAGATCATCTTATCCTTCAGAGCAATGTTTGTGCAGCCGTCGCAAATTGACAGAGGTCTCATCGACGCGCCACGAGTCGTTGGTTCCTGTGAGGTGAGGGCGGCATCTCCGCTCCAATTCAGGGGCATACTGCTGAACCCAGCGGTAGATCGAGGTGTGATCGACGTGCAAGCCACGCTCCCGCATCATTTCCTCCAGGTCTCGATAACTCAGCGAATAGCGCAGATACTAACGCACACAGAGCAGAATGATATCTGCCTGGAAATGACGCCATTTGAAGGGATTCTGACGCTGACTGCTCATGATTGAGAGCCTCTTTCGCTCTTTTTCGCACACTCTAGCAGATCAGCTTTCTTTTTGCAACACAGCCAACGTGTCGCAGAGATGTAGGGTCGACGCTTGCGGTCACCCGTGTCAGGCGAGGTGGTGCTCAATAGCATAGCGGGTGGCAGCACTGCGTGAGGTAATAGCGAGCTTGCTATAGATGGAGCTGATATGAGTATGGACAGTGCGAGGACTGAGCACTAGCTTTTCGGCTACCTGGAGATCGGTCAGGCCAGCAGCCACCAGACGGAGCACCTCCACCTCCCGTTCGGTCAGCCCGGCGGGATAGCTCGGTGTGGCCACTACCTTCGTCGACGTTGGGGTTGGCTTTTGCCCCTGCGCCGCCAGCGCCCGCTCCGGCGTCATGGCTCGTCCCTGAGCCCAGGCGGCAGCGAATGCTCGCTCTCCCAGGTGGACGCGCGCAGCCGAGACCGAGCGCTCATAATCAGTGAGTTCGACGGGTGGAATAGGTACGCCAAGGGCGTCCCGTAAAGCCTCCGCTGCCCCCCAGAGCTGTGCCGCCCACGCTAATTGCCGTTGTGCCGCGACGACTTCCCCCAACCCTACCAGACATGCGGCGATCACCCACTGCTCGCCCAACTCTCCAGAGAGCGCCAGGCTCTCCTCGTACAGCCCGCGCGCTGAGGCATAATCGCCCCTGGCGGCAACCACCTTCCCTAAAACAGCAAGCGCTTCGGCGGTGCCATGCCGGTGCCCCATCTCTTTATAGAGCGCGACACTCTCCTCCACCTCTGAGTGTGCTGTGGCTAGGTCACCCTGACCAAGTGCCAACTGGCCAAAGAGGCACTGAGCTGCCGCAATCCCCTCCTTGAAGCCCACCTCTCTGGAGAGCGCGAGGCATTCCTCAAGCAGTGAGCGCACTCTTGCCTGATCGCCCTGGGAAAGAAAGAGCGCCTGTGCCAATTGCGAGAGGATATGAGCGATGCCCTTCTTGTGCTCTATCTCCCTGAAGACTGCCAGGCTCTCCTCGAACAAGGAGCACGCCCTGGCATACTCACCCTGGCTGGAGGCCAGGAGCGCCAGAGAGAAGAGGGAGTAGGCAGCGTATTCTTTGTCGTCCACTTCTCGAAAAAGCGTCAAAGCTTCCCCGCTCAGCGAACAAGCCGCTGCTGTATTGCCCCTCACCCAGGCGATGTTTCCTAGCGTATAGAGAGAGAGCGCGATGCCTCGTTGGTCTCCGAATTCCCGGTACAGTGCCAGGCTCTCCTTTGAGAGCGCCTCTGCCCACTCATAGTCGCTCTGAACAAAGGTCAAACTTGCGGCAACGTAGAGCGCCTTCGCTCGCACAGAAGCCGTAATTCCCTCACTTGCCGCCAGCGCCCGCTCCAGGAAAGTTCGCCCTTCACTCCAGTGACCGTGCGTCCACCAGAACATAAACAGCGCCCCGGCCAACCGCAAGGCTATCTCCCGGCGCTGCCCGGCCTCCTCATCTCCTGCTTGCTCTAGAGACCACTGCAACGCCGCTCGCAGGTTGTCATGCTCTCGCTCTAAGCACTCCAACCATACGCCTTGCTGTGGCCCCCCGAGTTCTAGCTCCGCTTGCTCCGCAAGCTGCAGATAGTAGCTAGCATGCGCCCGTCGGGTGCTCTCCATCTCCCCACTAGCGGCAAGAGCCTCCAACCCATACTCGCGGATGGTCGCCAGCATCAGCAGGCGCGGCTCCTCCCCCTCTGGCTCCACTTGACGCAGCAAGCTCTTGTCAATGAGTGAGGCCACCCCGTCCAGCACCGCTGCTGGCCTCTCACTGAGTGTAGTAAAGAGACCCTCTACCGCGTCCAATGTGCAACCGCGAACAAAGACGGAGAGCCGCCTGAAGAGCCGTTGCTCCTCGGCATCGAGCAGATCATAGCTCCACGCAAGCGTGTTGCGTAGGGTTTGCTGTCGTATAGGGGCATCGCGTGCTCCGCTCGTCAGCACCTGCAAGCGATGTGCCAGGCGAGTCAGGAGCGCCTGTGGGGGAAGCAGTTTGATACGAGCCGCTGCCAGTTCAATGGCGAGAGGTAACCCATCCAGGCGCACACAGGTCTCGGCGATGACACGGGCGTTAGCGGGAGTCATCTGGAAGTCGGGCCTGGCAGCCTTCGCACATTGCAGGAAGAGGGTCACCGCTGCATACTCTAAGAGGGCTTCATTCCCTGGAAGATGGGTGAGGTCGGGGACCGCCAGCGGTGGGACGGGAAACTCGTGTTCCGCACGGATGTGCAGGACGGCACGACTGGTCACCAGGATTTTGAGTTGAGGGCAGCCGACCAGCAAGTCCGAAAGCCGTGGTGCCGCTGCCAGCACCTGCTCGAAGTTGTCGAGGAGCAGCAGTTGTCGCTTATCCTGCAAATAGGCTTGCAGAAGATCCAGGAGCAGTCGTTCTCCAACTTCTTTGATCCCCAGTGCTTGAACAATAGTGGGAACGACCAAATCGGGATCGCTAATAGGAGCCAGTGAGACGAAGCAGACGCCTTCGGCGAAGTCATGAAGCAGGTCAGTCGCCACCTGCAAACTCAGGCGCGTTTTGCCAACGCCACCGGTACCCGTGAGGGTCACGAGGCGTACCTCTGGGCGCCGTAGGAGGGCACATACCGCCGCCACCTCCTGTTTGCGTCCGATCAGCGGGGTGAGCGTCCCAGGCAAATTGTGGGGCCGGGCGTTCACCTGGTCCGATCTCTGCTCGGCTTCGGCTGAGTGTTCCTCAAGGTGATCCGCGGCAAACACACAGCGCGTCCGACCAGATGATTCAGCCTTGAGGGCCTCTTTCAGGGCCCTGGCGAAGGCCTGCACACTGGGAAAGCGTTCCTTCGGGTCTTTGGCCAGTGCCTTCAACACCACATGTTCAACGGCAGCCGGGATGGCCGGGACCCTCTCACACAATGGCGGAGGAGAAACAGACAGTTGCTGGCTATACAGCTCGGCAAACGTCCCATGAAACGGGCGATCCCCACAGAACCACTCGTAGACGACGATGCCCAGGGCATATTGGTCACTTGCCGGGCGGGGCTTGCCGCGAAGTTGCTCGGGCGCCATATAGGCGATGGTTCCAGCCACATCCTGGGGATGCTGGGAACGTGAACTCTGGGTCATGAGAGCAATACCAAAGTCGCTGAGCAAGACCTCATTCTTGCGTCCGAGCAGCATATTCTCCGGCTTGATGTCACGATGGATCAGCTGTTCCTGATGTGCATACTGCAACGCATCGGCCACCTGTGTGACGTAGGAGACGACGATGTCAGGCGGGAGCAGCGTCCCTTTGGGGTAGTGCTGGCGCAGGTTGCCAGCGGGAGCATAGTCCATGACGAGAAAGGGAATGCTGCCTGCGATACCAAAGTCCAGCACCTGGACGATATGGGGATGCCGTAAGTGGGCGATGGCGCGTGCCTCGTCGAGAAAGCCCCCTGCGTCAGCATGTGCCAGCTGCTCATGGAGTACTTTCAAAGCGGCCTGAGTGTTGAGATGAACATGCTGCCCCAGGTAGACGGAAGCCCAGTTCCCCTGCCCGAGAAGCTGAATGAGGCGATAGTTGCCAAGCTGCTGTCCCACGCGGTCGACCATACTCGCACCCCTCCTGAGATTGGACTGACATGTGCAACGAGAAGCCGCTGCAAAACCAGTCCATGATACAAAAGGAAGGCTACTCTCAAGGGGTAGTGATACGCTCCAGGGAGTGCTACTGCATTCACTATACGCTACTCTGATCAGTATTTCAATCCTGCGCGCAAGAAGCTCGAGAATGGACTCGTATGGACAGAATTCTCACCACTCTACGCAGATCTTCTGCATACATGCTTTCTCTAAGACGCCTGAAAATAAAGCAGCGTGTGATTATAAGCATTTTTTACATAGAAGAAGTAACATCACATGGCGACCATCTTCGAAACCGCACGGGCCGAACACGCATACGACAAGTTTCACCTGCTTGACCCGTACCAACCGCCGTCGCCGGTAGCGCTTTTTGACTTGGCCATACAGCAAGCCTGCCGCCACCTGCCACTGCTGAGCCTTCCTTCTGCTCCCAACTCCCTTCATCCAGGACCCAAAATGAGCTGTCAAGGCATAGAAATAGGCATGAAGGCCATCGCTGGTGAAGAGGGGCAGACAACCAGGAACCAACTGCTCACGCAGGCGGTGGATGAGCAGATGAGCCATGCGATGGGTGCGCGGACCCAACAGCCACACGGGAATGCATGTGCTGAGCGGATCGACGGCCACCCAGAGCCAGAGGACCTGGGTATGGCTGCGCAGTCGCGTGCGGAGTTCATCGAGTTGCAGATGGGGAAGGGTGAGCTTGCGGAAGGAGCGTTCATGCAAGCACTGAGCATGCGCTCCGGCGCGTAGCAGCCAGTTGGTGATGGTGGCATACCTGATGCCAAAGACGCGTTCTGCCGCCGAGAGATCCAGCCCTTCGGCCAACGCACTCAGCACGAGAGCCACCCGCTGAGAGGGCGTTTTCAGCCGATACATTGGCGTATGGAGACGAGCACTGAACGTGCGGCCACACGCCTGACAGCGCAACCGCTGGATCCGTTCAGCATGGCCATGCATGCCATCGCCAACCAAGGCATGGATGTGAGCATCACTGATTCCAGAGTACACGCATATTTGATTGGGACAGGCAAACCCTTCCGTCTGCACGCGGATGGCGCGCTCCCCGTCGGCTCTTCACTTCACTCCAAGGTTGCACAGGAGAGGTAGGTCGCTCACTTGATGAGCGGGAAGGAGAGCCGCAACACGCGGGACAATCCAGGGGCGAGCGCGGCTTGAGGCAACGGAATTATCCACCATTAATCGGGGAAGTACCCGTCTTCTTCACTGGCAGGGGCGGGGCCGAGCTAGCGCTTTTCCACCCAGAAGCAAATTTTACGCTCCTGGCAACGCTTTTTCCTACACAGAGCCGATAGTATGTCATGAGAGACCGCCATACAATCAGAGGAAAGGAATGGCTTTGCAAGGAGTAAGAAAATGACCCAATCGCCATGCGCATCTATCATAGAAACAATTCAGAAGCTTACGCAGGACCTGTATACAATTGACGATCAGTTACACGTCCTCGAAGTCGAGGGGATGAACCAATTCCATTCCTGGCGATACGTTGTACTGCAACGACAGGTTGACCGTCTCGTTAAAAGGAAACTGGCGCTTCAGGATGCCTGGAATCAGGCGATGAACGAGCTGGCTCGTTGCAAGTCCGGCCAGTCTTCGCCTCATCGTCTATGACCGGTCAGGCCCATTTGGAAAGCGCCTGGATGGCAAATCTTTACGATACCATCCAGGTGGTTCTCGCGCTAGAACCACTCCGCGGCACTCCACAGCTTCTCTGTCAGCTAGCGAGTGGGAGGAGAAAACGTCTCCCGGCACAGCGTGGCAACCAGACTGCTGAGAACAGCTATGACCAGGAACGGACCGGAAAAGCCCTTGAGAGGGGCCAGGACAGCAACGTTGTTGATGAGCGCCAGGGCAATCACTGAAGCGTTACGCCCACCAGGATGACCAGGAGACCGGCGAGGAGCGCACCGAACGCCGCAGCCTACACGTGAGGCATAAAGAAAAGCGTTGGCCGGATCGTAAAAACGCAACGCTAGACTGCGGGCGCTCCCCTTTCATCGCTTAACAGAATGAAAGTGTTCGCCGTTTCCAGGCGATCCTTGATGGAGTCGAGGACCGGCAAGAGATCGGTATGACAGAGGATGACATCGGCCCCAGCATGATTGAGGGTGTAGAGAATCTGTTCCAGGGAGAGGCGGATATTCACCGTCTGTAAGACGGCTCCCATCATCGGGATGGCGAAGTAGCATTCCAGATAGCGATGGCTGTCCCAATCCATCACGGCTAGCGTATCGCCTGACCTCACCCCGAGCCCGGCAAGACCACTTGCCAGCTGGCCGATACGTTGGCGCAGCGTGCGCTAGCTATAGCGACTCATATCCCGGTACACGATCTCCTGTTCGGGAGCCGTTGCCAGAGGTGTGTGAAGCAAATGCTTGATGAGCAACGGGTAGTCATAGGCGGAGGAAGTGTGTTGAAGCAACGAAGCTGACATGGTAGATCTCCTTGCATTGGATATTCACCTTCTCTTGCCAGATGTGCTCTCATCCCTGAGAAAGGAATAGACGAGCGAGGGCACCTGCTCTTTCTCGGTGAGAATGAACAGGTGCCCTCCATTGAGGATATGCAGTGTAGCGTTGGGAATGAGGCGTGCCATGATCCTGGCATTGAGGGGTGGAACGATCACGTCGTCCTTGCCTGCCAGGATCATGGTCGGCTGGCGAAGCTGGCGCAGCCAGGGAAGGCTTGTCCAGCCCAGAGTAGCCAGCAGTTGCCCGAAGTATCCCAGGCCATGTGACGCTGTGATCAGTTGCGCATAGGACTGAGCCAGGTCGGGGTTCTGACGAAACACGTCGCCATAGAGGGAGGGCGCAATGGAGACCATATACGCGGGATCGAGATAGCGACGCGGACTGAGCAATTTGACCAGGACAGAGGGTTTCCCAGGGACGGAGAGCGAGCCTGCCGAGGTAGAGGCCAGGATCAGGCGACGGCAGCGCGACGGGGACTGGTGGGCGAATTGTTGCGCCAGCCCACCACCCCACGAGACGCCCAGTACGTCAACAACTGGATGTCCCAATACATCAAGCATATCGGCGATCAGCTTAGTGAGACCTCGCAGACGCAGAGGGTGGGGGGGCAGCGGCGACTTGCCAATGCCCGGTACATCGAAGCGCAGCGTTGCGATCTTCTGCTCCCCAACGTTGTCGAGTGCCTCGATGAAGGGGTCAAACAGCTCAAGGTTGGCCCCGATGCCATTGATCAGCAGCAAGGGCGGCAGGCTTTCATCCCCCTGTTGGTGTTGGAGGGCCACGTATATGCGGAAGCCCTTGACATTGAGCATGGTTGTTTCTATGGTGGTGTCGTTACGCATCTTTTCCTTCCTGATCCTATCGTTCCGTATAAGACGAGTATAGCTGACGAGTGTTGGAAAATATAATGGTCCCATAAATTAAGACACAAAATGTGGCTGTCGAAGGGGGAAGGAGGGAAGATGTCAATCATCAGAAAGAACTACACGGCCGAGTTTAAAGCCAAAGTGGTGAGGGAAAGCTTGAGAGAAGAAAAATCGCTCTCGCAGATTGCCTCAGCATACGCCACGCATGTCAATGTGATCTCACGCTGGCGAGATCAGGCGCTCTCAGCGTTACCAGGGATCTTCGACGAGAGGTCGGCACAAGAGCAGGCAACAAAAGAGGGAACCTGGGAGAAAGAGCGGGAAGGGTTAGATGCAGAGATCGGGAAGTTGACGACACAGCTTACCTGGATCAAAAAAAAAGCCCGTCTATTCGGAAGGGGAGAAGACCTCTGCCATTATCTCTTCACCAAGTGGTTCATTATTGAATACAATTTGGACCTATCACTTACAACCTAACCACTACCCTACTTTTGTGCCTGGCATACCTTGGCTGATTTTCTGCATGCAAGCCTCCTGCGAGAACATCGAAACTAGCTCAGCCTGAACACGTAAAAGGAGAGGACTGGGATGCTCAGACATTAGCCTCTCCGATGGCGTCAGTTGATCCGCCAGTGCTAACTACCGGTTGCACAATGATCTTGGGTGATGCGCTGGTACCTGCTACAAATTGTAATATAGTGCCGGTCGACCCAGCGGATGCTGCGTTCGTTTGTGGGGGAGGGCCAGATGAGCGGTACGACATAAATTTGTTAAGCACATCGAACCAGAACGGCGCACCCAGGGATACGGCAAATGTCGTTGCTAGCAACCCGGCGACTTTTAATAGCCAGCCCCAAAAATCTGCAGGTAAAGTAGAGGTAGACCAGCCAACGACGGGTTGAATTTGCTCGATGCTTTTCTGTAGCGCCGCCAGGCCCGTGTTGGATGTGGAATTAGCGGCCCCCTGGGCCGCGGAAACAATGGTGGCGCGTATCACTGTATCGTTTGAGAGGCTGGTAATTATGGAAATGGTGTCAATGTTCAGTCCAACAATAATGACGAGTCCCAGGAAAAAGATGATCAGTTGGACTCTCCGCTTGTACCAGCCGCTAGTACATTGCGGCTGAAATAGTTCTGGAGTAAAATAGGGCCAGCAGAACAAAGGAGGACAGAGAGCATGCGTGGCCCCAAACCGGAAGCGTTGATGTTGAGTGAACAGGAACAAAGGGAGCTGGAAGCGCTGGTGCGCCGACATAGTACCCCCCAGCAAGTGGCACAGCGAGGACGAATGATCCTAGCAGCAGCAGAAGGCCAGAATAATAGCCAGATCGCCAGAGCGGTGGGCGTTAGTGTGGATACCGTTCGCAGTTGGCGGATGCGCTGGATTGGTTTGCAAGCAGTCTCGCTGGAAGAACTTGCCGTGAGCGAACGGCTCACCGATGTCCAACGCCCAGGAAGGCCTTCGGAGATCACCGCAGAGCAAACCTGCCAGATGGTTGCCCTGGCTTGCGAGCAACCGAAAGAACGTCCGATCAGCCACTGGACGGGCCAGGAAATCGCCGACGAAGTGATGCGCCGTGGGATTGTGCCCAGCATCTCTGCACGGCATGCCGCTCGGGTGTTAAAAAAAGGGATCTCCAACCGCATCTGATCCGCTATTGGTTAACCCCTCCGGCTGATCCGCGGCGGGAAGAAACGATTGGGGAGATCTGTCAGGTCTATCGACAGGCTCCCGATCTGGCCAAACAAGGAGAACGGACCATGAGTACGGATGAACTGACCGGTGTCCAGGCACTGGAGCGCAAGCAGCCGGGATTGCCGCTGGCGCCTGGAAAAGTGGAGCGACGTGAGTTTGAGTATATTCGCCATGGCACACGCGCCTTCATTGTCAGTCGAGATGTGGTGACAGGAAAGGTGGTGGCTCCACATGCTGGACCCACGAGGACCGAGGCAGATTTCCTGGCCCATGTCCAGGCGGTGGTGGCCACTGATCCTAAGGCGACCCGTTGGCATGTTGTCTGTGACAATCTCAACATCCATCAGTCCGAAACGCTGGTCCGCTTCGTCGCAGAGCGCAGTGGCATTGATGCGGATTTGGGCGTCAAAGGCGAAAGCGGGATTCTTGCCTCCATGACCAGTCGCGCAGCATTTTTGAGTGATCCCACGCATCAAATCGTGTTCCATTACACGCCAAAGCACAGCTCCTGGCTCAACCAAATTGAAATCTGGCTCAGTATTCTGGTCCGCAAGTTACTCAAGCGTGGCTCTTTCACGAGTGTCGAGCAGTTACAAGCCAAGGTCTTGGCCTTCATCGAGTATTACAATCACACGATGGCCAAGCCGTTCAAATGGACCTATCAGGGAAAGGCTTTGAGGGCTTAAACTATGGAACTATTTACGCCTCAGTGTACTAGCACGATCCATCGTGTCGTTAAACCATTGTTCTATACTAGCCAGTACTATCGCTGGTGCGTCTGGTGAACCCTGAGCCTGTTTTATGAGCAACGCAAGAGTCTCTGGAATGGGACGGTTTACCGCGCCGAGGTCATTTTTGTAAGGTTGAACGATATCCATTAATGCGAGTGCGAAGATATCTGCAGGGATGTAGGACGGTTTACGCGCTTTGCCAGATCCCGCATTCTGAGATAGTCCCTTGATAAGGGGGTTTTCATAAAATTGTTGAACCAATGTATCCCCTTGTGAGTTGGCCAGCATATTTGTGATGCCAGCCTCTAGGTTTTTTGCGCGTAAAGCAAAGAAACGAGCAATGACCTGTTCGTTAATGGTTGAGCAGAGCAAGCTCAAGAGCATATAAACAAAAACAAGGCCGCTAGCTACCTCCAGAACGTTAGAACCGAACATGAGCACCTCCCTTGCATTAACTTGTGTGGTTTCCTGATTAGAAGCCGACAAGACAATAAGAACCAGAGCTTCTCCTTGCTCTCCGTCGAAAGTGGCTGATTAATCTGATCAACCAAGTAGTTACTATTACTACGACTATATCCGGATGCCTGCTTGAACAACTTTTCTCAAGGATATAAGGTGGTCATCATGTCTATGCGAATGAGAAGCTGCCATAGAAGATTGCCTTTTGCTGGAAAGTGGATTCTTTCCACAATAAGGCGTAATCTCAGCAACAATTGAATTGTACCTTATTAAAAGTGAGAAGTAAACAATTCGATGTTTAAGTTCGATGCTTTGACTTAATACTGTTTATATGGCTTCAAGAATGTTACAAAGCTTCATTATTTCCTGTTAAGTGAATACATGTCTTGACATGCCAGGTCACTTTAATATAATATAAGCCCATCTAATAGCAAGCATGAGTCAATACAAATATTCTCCGCTATTATCCGCTATTAGAAGAAAGGACGTATTCCTATGAAAAAGTGGTTCATCTCGTTTGCCTGTCTCTCTCTCGTCGTGACGCTGCTTTCGGCATCTCCCGTGATTACTCAGGCAAAAGATGTTACCCCCAGCGCCAAACACATCAGTCCCAACGCCAAACACATCAGTCCCAACGCCAAGCACGTCAGCCCTAATTAACAAGCATACGGTTATTCTCTCTTACTGATCCCGGCATTAGTTTCTAAACCTTCTTCTTTCGCTATGCCTTTCTGGCAAGGTGCAGTAGCGGTAGAGCTTTAGCTCTTTACGCCGGGATCAGTAACAGGGCACGTTTCCCTTCCCGCCGAGGGCCTATTCGAGCGAACTCGAGCTGACAGTCGGCGTTCGCTCTTACTTTCACTGGTGGCTAGCCGCAAGCAATCGGCTAGCCTTTCAACTACTCGGGCCTGCAGTATCAATGTGAAACTGAAAAATGGAAACGAGCAGGAATAATGACAGAATGTGATAACCCTGCGCAACAACCCGGCGCAGAAGACCGGGTTGAGCCAGGCAAGACAAACGCGACACACAACGAAGCGAATATTGAGGGCAAAATCTCCCCGCGGGAGATAGTGCGACTGCTTACATCGCACCTGAGCACCGCCGAGATAAGCAGCCTCTATCTCGCCACGAGGCTCGCTAATGCCAATCCAATGGGGATGCAGGTCTACCAGAAAGCTCAGGCGCTATTTACTCAAAATAATGGCCAGCAGATGCATCCAGAAACCATACAGGAACTTGGCACCATCCTGGCAGAACGCCTGAACTCCAGCGCAGGGTAATGCGGTTGTATGTTGTACGCCGGAAATGCAGGGCGCGCTTGCCATCCAGGTTGACGAAACTATTAGGGCGTGCTAATATTTAGGTGGGAACGTTACGAGAGGTCTACATGAATAGGCATTAGCCGGTGCCCTCCCGCATTTTCAGGCCCCTACCAGGGAGCATTTGCTTAAGGAGTAGTGGACAATGCGGCTTGACAAGACACATATCACATGCGCCATCTGCCAGGCGCCTCTAAAGGCACTGGAAGTTCAGACATGCACGCGCTGTGGAAAACCTATTTGCGGCCGGCATGTGCAGCTGCAACGTAAGGCCTATAGCAGGGTGCTGACTTCTGTCTGCGCGAATTGCAACCCTCAGGGAGTAGCCCCTATGCCTACAACACCTGCGTCATTTCCGCCCTCCCCTTTGCATATAGGGACGCATATCGCAGGAGGTGCCCCCCGGCAGAACAAAAGAGGCATTTTCCGCAGTCACACCTGAGTTCCCGCCTGGTGAAACCGCTTACGAGAAACTCACGCGTTACCAAAAATGAGCGCTGCAGCAAAGACGAGCACGCCGCTCCCTACAACCTGAACCATGGAGAGCCACCAGCTTGTGCCAAAGTAGCGGTGACGAATAGCCGCGATAAGGATCAGCTCGACTCCAACGACGACGTAGGCGGCGGCAAGAGCAATTGTCAGGTTGCTGATCAGAAAAGGAAGCGTGTGCAGCGCGCCCCCGATGAAGGTCATCAAACCCGTAATGGTCCCACGTACGACCGGTCTTCCTCTTCCCGTAAGCTCACCGTTGTCAGAGAGCGCCTCTGAGAAGGCCATGCTGATCCCGGCGCCTGTTGCCGAGGCAATGCCGACAAGGAAAGCGGTAAACGAGTGATGCGTGGCAAAGGCTGTGGCAAAGATGGGGGCCAGTGTGGAGACGGATCCGTCCATGAGGCCCGCCAGGCCTGGCTGAACAACACGCAGCAGAAACTGACGCGAGCCCTCATCGTCAGAAGTAGCAGCATGAAATAGTTCGGCGACCTGCCCCCCGACAGTCTTGGGCGTTTGCTCCAATTCTTTCTGCTCCTCGCCGGGTGCGTAATTGACGACAGTCCCTGGCTGGATAGCATTTGGTTCTTGTCCTGATGACATTATATATTCTCCTGTTAGGGTAAATGCAGTTCATTGTTCTGTCGCCCGGCGCTCCTGACACGCGGCGCAAATGCCGTACAGGCGCACCTCGTGCGCTTCCAGGGTCATCCCCACCGCTCGTGCAGCCTCCGCCAGTGCGTGTGGCGTGAGGGCTACATCAACAGGCACATCAAGAAGTCTACTACAAGAGCGACACAGTGCATGGTCATGACGTAAAGTTCTCCCGTCATAACGGCAGCTCTCATCCCCCAGGGCCACCTCGCTGATGTAGTCATTCTCGACAAGAGTATGCAAGATGCGATAAACGCTGGCTAACCCAATGTGAGGTCGCTGCAGCTTGACCGCCTCGTATATCTCAAGCGCTGTTGGATGATCATGCGCTGAACGTACCGCGTCCAACACCGCCTGTGCGTTCACATTCAAACTTGCCTTCATATTAGGCTAACCTAATAATGAGAATTATTCTCATTTCCTTTCTTTAGATAGTATAGCCAGTGTTAGCTCTCCCTGTCAAGGGCGGCGCTCTACAAAATCAGACTATCCAGGATTGCTTGCACGCGCTAGCCCCCTTGGTACCACCTGGCGGGAGGTTTACACCACGCTATCCCCGCAACACCAAAAGGCGCCGCCAGGCTATCATTGGCGGTCTGCTCATGCTGCTCAGCACTCTGCTGCTCGCCTATCAGCTGGTTTTTGGCGCGGCAGCGCTCTGCTCGCGGCCAGCGGGATGCTGTTCGTGAAGAGGTAAAATTGTCGCCCCGCTTCATGTTACTTCTTGGCCGAGGAGGCCCGCTGCGTTACTTTCTTCTCCAAGCTCAAGTTATTTATAGGTGAGGGGGGAGATCTCCGGCAGAGTACAAAAAGCCCCGCTCACTGCCGATACTTATTTGCATAAGGTGAATAGTCGTAGCGAGTAAGTAGTCGTTGACTATATATTTTACGCCCAACCTGCGCAACTTGCCGGACAATCGCGACAGGAGCACTATGCTTAACAATAGATTAACGCCGGGTTAACGCGTCGTGGATATACTAGTATAGGGGGTTCATGCTACTATTTTCGCACCATTTTTATCATATTGATTTTTACCGTCTCCCTGGAGGCTTTAATGATAGAACCACCTGCTCGCAGGCTTTTTCGTTCGCCACTCCTACAGAGTCGCTCGTGTCAGAATTTCGACTCATCTTTGCAGGAGGAGGAGCCAAGAGCGCAGAATCTCAGCTCTATTGCGGATGTGCAGACCGCTAAACAGCCCGCCTTGCCCGGCAACGGTTTACACGTGCACATTCCGCAAGACCAGACGCTGCAGCAGCCTGGCTTACCTTCGCCGCAGGAGCAGAAAGAGCAGCAACTCAACTCTATTGCCGAAGCGCAAACCTCTATTCTGCCCGCCCAGCCTCGCATTACAGTAAATCTGCGCAATACACGTACACTGGTATATAATTCAGGGCTTGCGGAGGCCACTGCAGCAACCTCTCCGCTCGCCGCAGCGCAAAATCTTTCACGCCAAAATGGCAATGCCCAGGAGTCTATGCTGCCTCCATTTATACCTGACATCCATCCATCTCACTCCTGGGGGCCCAGGCATGCGCCACTGGCTTGCAAGCAACGACTTATTGGCAGCCTGCGCGACAAATCGACGAGCGGGAAAATTCTATCGATCGCGCTGATCATTGCTCTGCTCATCCCGTCAGTCCTGATCATTTTTGAGGTAGTGAATGCAGCGATCCTCTATAGCCAGGTACAGAGCGGCATCGGCCATCTGCAGGCAGCTGAAAACATCTTTCGCGGCGGCCCTTCCGGCAATCTGGCAAAATACTTTGATACAAATAAACTGCGTCAGGCCCAGGTACAGATCGATGCCGCCCACGCTGACTTCGTCTCCCTCAGCTCTAAACTTGATCATGATGGCTCTATTAACCCTGCCGCCAGTCTCCTTCCGGCGCAAATTGGCACCGCCCGCTCGTTGGGCCATCTGGCGAGCGACGCAACGGCGGCCGCGCAACAGCTCGTCAAAATGGCGCTTAAGATTGCGCCCTCGCTGGCACCTGTTCTGCAAAAAAGCTCTGCCAGTAACAACACGTCCTCACTTCAACCTTATATTACTCCGGCTACTTTTTATGAGATAAATACAACCATTGCCACTATCATACCGCTTGTGCACGATATGAATATGCATGCGCAGGGCTTATCGCTCGCCAGTTTGCCGATCAGCGGCAAGCAGCGCGAGCTGTTAGCATCACTTCTACCGCTTCTGCCCGGCCTGGAGGTCGGCCTCAGACAGGAGCAGCAGTTAAAAAGCGCGTTTGGATGGCTTATCGGGGTTGATCATCAGCGTTCCTACCTGATCGAACCAATGGATAGCGCCGAACTTCGTGCAACAGGCGGCTTCACCGGACAATTTGGTGATCTGGTCCTGAACGGCGGCCATATGTCCCCACTGAATCTGAAAAATATCGGCAAGTACGAGGAGGACCATAGCGCCGAGGGGTCTCCCCCCGATATGACAGTGTATGCGAAAGTCATAGGTCAGAGGCCCCCGGCGCCCTACTCGGCGTGGTGGCCCATCCCTAACTTTGGCCTGCGTGACTCAAACCTCTCCGCTGATTTTCCAACGTCTGCCAGGCTCGCCATGCAGAAGTACAGCTATGAGTTTGGGGGGCAATTAGACGGTGTGATCATGTTTACCCCCAATTTGATCAAGCAGGTCTTACATGTAACCGGGCCCATCACTATCCCCCAGTACAAGGAGACTATTAGCGAGAACAATCTTGAAAATCGCCTGCATTACTACCAATTGGACAACAGGGGCATTCGCCGCGAGGAGATCATTGAACATGTCGCAGACCCCCAGCAGGCACGCAAGCTCTTTACGCAAAGAGTCACAAAGGCCTTGATGAGCACAGCCTTACGTCTTCCCATCGCGCAGCTTCTGCCAATGGCGAATGAAATGCTGCGTTCGATGAAGAGCAAGGATCTCCAGGTCTACTTCTCTAACCCGCAACTTGAGGCTTTACTGGCCACGTATGGCTCGACCGATTCTCTGGACCGCTCTAACAATCACGATGGACTCTACCTCGTTCAGTCTAATCTAAGCGCGAATAAAGCCTCACAGTATGTGACGACAGCGCTACGGGATACAATCACACTGGATGCCAGGGGAGGGGCCACCCATCAGCTGCAAATGACGCTTGATTATCAACAGAAGGGTGATGTCTATGGACTCGATACCTATCGCGACTATATTCGCGTGTATGTGCCTGTCAATAGCCGCTTTCTCAAGGGCAATGGTTTTGATCAATCCGATAGGCCATACTGTGGGGATGCCCAATCAGGCTACCGCCTCTGCCCCCGGAATGTCTATGGTGATGGCTCGCTCGTCTGCTCATCACAGGTAGAGATTGGCTTCGCCTCCTCATATATCAATGATCCTTACAGTGGGACGGACCACCCGCTCGATCTCACCGGGCCGCCACAAAATCTACACAGCGATGAGCCTGGGCGCGCTATGTTTGGAGGCTGGGTCGTCATACCGAAAAACTGCCGCATGCGGGTAACCCTCTCGTGGTATGTGCCGCCCATGGGCCAGCATCCTTATAGCTTGCTGATCCAGCCCCAGGCCAGTGTTGACCCCCTGCTTGAGCTTACCGTTAAGCCCGCGCCGGGAACCTGTCTCAGCAGTCGCGCGAACACCCTGCACTATGCCAGCATTATGCATGGCCAGGACACAACCTTTAGCGTGAGGCAGCAGGCATCAAGTTGCGCTCTGCTGCCAGGTACGTAATATCCACCCTGCACTCGCGCTGCAGTCGATACACTCAGCAGGATTGATGTAGAGATGTTCGACACTTGCAAATCCTCTTTCATCTGGCGTCGGATGTATACAGTCCACAGAGCAGACCTCCACGCAGGACGCATCCTTAGATCCTATACAGGGCCGGGTAATTATAAAGGATTATCTGGCACTTCACACGCGCTTTCTCTGCTGATGAGACCACCTGGTCCTGAGAAGCGTTGTAATGGAAAGAAGTAATGGTTGAGCGGAAGGATATAGCCATGACTCAAGTTGAACAGCTCGCGACCTTTGTGGTTCGAGCTACATACGACGATCTCTTACCAGAAACGCGTCAGGAACTCAAACTGCACATACTCGATAGCCTGGGTTGCGCTATTGGCGCACTCAAAGGGCCGCCCATCAAATTGCTTGCGAATCTGCTGGGAGATTTTGGCGGCAATCCCCATGCTAGCCTGATTGGCGGGGGCAAAACGGCTCCAAACCTCGCAGCTTTTTACAACGCCGCTCTTGTGCGCTATCTGGATTTTAACGATTGCTACCCGGCAAAACATGAGGCCTGCCATCCGAGCGACAACCTGGCAGCGGTCCTTGCCGCAAGTGAATATGCCGCCAGAAGCGGCAAAGATCTCCTTACAGCCCTTGCCGTGGCCTACCAGGTCCAGGGCCGGCTCTCCGATGTCGCGCCTGTGCGGGCCAGGGGCTTCGATCACACAACCCAGGGAGCCTACGCGGTAGCCGCTGGTGTAGCCAGGGCCCTTGGTCTTGGCCAGAAGAAAACCGCCAATGCGCTGGCAATCAGTGGTGCCGCCAATAACGCCCTGCGTGTAACGCGTACAGGCAGCCTCTCCAATTGGAAAGGCCTGGCTTACCCCCATACCGTCTTCGCCGCCACTACTGATGCCTTCCTTGCCATGCATGGCATCAGCGGCCCGCTTGAGATCCTCGAAGGCAATAAGGGCTTCATGGACGCCATAGCCGGACATTTTGAGCTTGACTGGCAGCAGGAGAAGCTCGATCTCGTCAGGCGTACCAGCATCAAAAAGTACAACGCCGAGTTTCATGCCCAGTCCGCACTGGAAGGTATCCTCATGCTGCGCGCAGAACACCACTTACGCGGGGACGAAATCGAGCGCGTCGAGGTCGAGATCTTTGACGTGGCCTTCAACATTATCGGCGGAGGTGAGGAGGGCGATAAAACCAGGGTCCAGACCAAGGAAGAAGCCGACCATAGCCTCCCTTACATGCTGGCCGTAGCGCTTCTGGATGGCGAAGTGACGCCCAGGCAGTATACCTCTAAACGCATTGAGCGCCACGACGTGCAAACACTCCTGCGCAAGGTGAAAGTGTATCCCAACGCCGAGATGAGTGAACTTTACCCCGAGGCGTTGCCCTGCCGCATCCAGGTATTCCTCAATGATAGCCGAACGCTCAGCATCGAAAAGGAGGACTACGAAGGCTTTTACACGCGGCCCATGCCCTGGTCAAAGGTGTGTGAGAAATTTGAGCAGCTTGTAAAACCGTATGCCGACGAGGAGCTGCGCCGGGGCATCATTGAAGCAGTGGCACATCTTGAGACACTGGAAGTACAGACGCTGGCCGAACTTTTGACCTATGTGCGCAAAGAAGAATGATGGCCCGCGCTCTGTGAAGCGCCGCTGCTCCGGCTTTCCTGGCGTCATTGCTCGGGATTCTGCGTGTATGCCGGGGCTCCATGCATCGCCAGGGCCAGGCAATGAGGCCCCCCACCGGCTTTAAGGAATTCGCTGAGCGGCGAAACGCAGATCGTGAAGCCCCAGCGCTCAAGCATGCGAGCGACGCGCAATGGGCAGGAGGGCATGATGATCGTCTTGCCCACCACAATGGCATTTGCGCAGAAGGTCAGGGCCTCATCTAATTCAAGCACAAGTGGCTCGGGAATCAGCTTCTCGACAAGCTCGCAGCTGCGCCGGGACCATGCTGCGGGCACAACTATAGCCCTGCGTTCATCGAGGGCACAGAAAGAGATATCTAAATGATAGAAGCGCGCGTCGATAAACTCGATAGAGAGTATGGTAGACCCCAGCAGGGAAGTCAACGCCGCGTGGGCAGCGAGGGTGGTACGAAACCCATAACCCGCCAACAGGTAAGCACCAAAAGATGCTATGTCACTGCTCTCCAGGCTTGACCCCTCTCCCAGGGGAAGTTCGAGCACCTCATAGTTCCGCCTACCAAACCACTCGGCCCCCAGCCGCGCTTCAGGTCGCCGCTGCGGATAGCGAAAGTGGCTCATGATAAAGCGCTGCTGATCAACAATGCCAATATCAGCGCTAAAGACCATATCTGGAAGCTCCGCAATAGGCTGCAAGAGCTCGACAGCTGCTCCCACCTCTTTCAGGTTGGCGACCAGGTTATTCCACTGCCGCTGTGCCAGTTCGAAATCAGGCTGCCGGGTTTTATGCATCCAGGGATTGATCTCATAGCTCACCTTGAAGTGAGCGGGTGGACACATCAGAAAGGTCCAATGCCAGGCCTGGCCAGCATTATGGACTGAATTCGACCGCATTGGCTGTGAAAGACTCATAAATGATAACTCCTTGTGCCGGTCACGCTGAGCCAGGCGAAAATATGCTAACCGCTGTACTGGAATATTTGTGCATCGGCGTTGTGATAAATCAGCACAAACTTCCTGGATTTCAAGAGCGCCTTTTCCAAAAGAAAACCCCCAAGCATTACAACACACAGGCCGGCCATCATTAGCGGGAGTGCTGATCTCATGCTTCTGCATGCCTCCTGCAGGCCCTGGCACGTTTGCTGGCCATTGCCTGTGCACCATTACGCGCGACCAGGCAGTTGCTATCCCACCCCCTCATTTCTCCACCGACTGCCTGTGATATCCGCTGACCAGAACCAGCTTCGCATGCCCCCACGCCAGGAAACTGGCCGGCAAAGCGACCCGCAATACAGCCGGCGCCATGCATGTGGCCTCGACACCCACAGCAATCAACCAGCCAAGGCTCAAACCAACCAGGCCGTCAAGACGCCCTCCCAGCGCCGCTATCCCCAATTCAAGCAGGCTCCCAAGCGCTACGGGCAACGCGGCACGCGCCATTCTTCTGGAAATGCGACTGACGGCTATATAGTGATGCTTTATAATCATTGGAAACGCTGCGAGCGCCAGGATGCGCAGGCTCCAGGTAGCCTGTTCAGCGTAGATGCGGCCGAAGAGATCCAATATCTGTCCACTCGCGCATTGCAGCAGCACATTGCTCAGGATGCATGTCAACAACGCGAGACCCAGGGTCACGCGAATCTTGTGCGTCAGCTCAGAGGGCCGTTCACTGTTGACCGCGTAGAGGACAGTGGTCAGAGCGAATGACGCGATGAATACCAGGCCAGAGATCATCCAGGCGATATAGAACCACGCATTCGTGGTCGCAGACAGCAGGATCGTCACCAGAACTGGCATAGCCGTTGTCGGCGCCTGCACGATCATATCCAGCAGGTGATGCTGCAAAGCTGGCAGCCCCTGCCTGCGCAGTAAGCGCCAATCCGGCTTAAACGCTCTTCGCCACCTAGCGCGCTTCAGCGCCACAAGCGCGGCCAGTAGGAGCAGCGAAAACACATTACCCGCAGCCCACGTGGCATAAATCATCTCTCCCGCCCGCAACAGCCATAAACCCGCCAGCAGGAGAAGAACAAGTTTTGCGGCAGCAAAAAGCGCGTTGCGCCCGAACTGCAGACCACCCCTGAGCAGTCCTATAAATGACCGGTCAAGCACGATTGTAGCCGCGGTAAGACCAACTCCGACAGCGAAGAGCAGGATACCCGCAATATTTACGCGCAGGCCCTGAAAGTTAGCCGATAAAAGCGGCGCAACAAGCGCAAAGATGATACCGCTCCCTATGCCTATGCCCCCGACCAGGAGGAGTGCCGCGCTGATGAGCGGTACCGCTTTGCCGGCCTGACGCGGCAATTCACCGATCAAGAGGGTCCCCAGGCCCACGACGCTGAAGGTCCCCAGCAACATCATGGCGGAGACTTCTGCGGAGGCCAGGCCAACCGCAGCGGGGGGAAATAGCCGGGCAGCCAGCCACCAGTAGGCGAAGCCCAGTACGCCTGTTACTGCTGTTGTACCGACAATCGAACCGGCGTTGAATAACATGGTTCTATTCGCTTTTATCCATTGATAGAATAGTTTTCTCAATGTATTGGCAGCCCTTCCGGTGGTAATGATCGCTTGCGCAACTCCGAGGTCGGCGCCCTGGATCCCTGATGCAAGGCGAAACGCCGCGTCATGGTAGCACTTACATAACCTGTCATGGTAATTGCCAGCCCGCTCACTATAGCCGCTGCCCGCGCAAACCCCGTCGCGTCAAGCCGCAAGAAGCCGTCCATCATCCCGCGAGCGATGCCGCGTAACAGGGTCCGGACTATATAGCTCCGCTCGGTCGCGAGGCCATCTTTTGCGCCCACAAAGCCGGCCACAACGGCCTTCGATTGGCCTTCCGCGAAGCAGCGCGACCTGAAGTAGCGCCAGCTGGTACGCGCAAGCGGGATGCGATGGTGGATCCTGGCCCGCGGCTCGTAGAGAAAGATTTTTTGCGGCCAGTACTGACTCGCTCGAATACATAATTCCGTCTCTTCACAGCCCGCAGGCAGCGTTCCTACGCGTCCAATCTCGCTTCTAAAGCCTCCGACCACCTCGAACACCTCTCGTCGAAAGCATGAGCAGCCGCCAAAGGGGTTGCGAACGACACATGGCTGCGCCGGCTCGTCCTGGTAACTGCAGCCCACAACCCAGTAAAATTCCGCGGGGAACCAGGGCGGCCGCTTACTCAACCACTCGGGCGCTACCGTCCCACCTACGCCCAGAACTCGGGGATCCTCGCAGCAGCGCTGAAGGCGGGCAAGCCAGTCCGGCTCAGCGCTGGCATCATCATCCAGAAACGCGAGCAGAGCGCCCCGCGCAATCGCTATGCCGCTGTTGCGGGCCCCCGACAGGCCGTGGGACCCGCTGTTCTGCACAGCTATGACCGCGGGAAGCTCCAAGCGCACGCGCTCCAACATGCGCGGGTTATGGTCGACCACCACAATGATCTCGCGCGCAACAACACGCTGTCGCCGCAGCGAGACCACCGCCGCCACAAGGTCAGACCAGCGTGCTTCGGTATATGTACAGATAATCACCGAAATATCAAGCATCTCTTCCATCATCGCGCAAGTAGCCTTTCCTGAAGCAGCCTCGTCAGCGAAGCTGAACTTCGCCGCGCCATCTGCCACAGCTGTGTCCTGGCGCGAACATATAGCGTAGGAAAAAGCGGCAAAGCCCGGCCTTCTACTAACGCGGCCAGGGCGTCAACGCTCGTTTCCGAGTTCACCATCAGCCGCGCCAAAGCAAAGGGGTTTGTAGCCTCTGAGCTCAGCGCGTGTTTTACGGCGCAGGCCGAGGTAAAGCCAGCCTCCTGCACCCACCGGCGAACGCCCGCGCTAGAATAACCGTAGGGATAGGCAAATGTAACTACTTCCCGGCCCAGCTGCTCTTCCAGGAGCCTTTTGCTGCGCACTATTTCGCTCCGCGCCGCGGCCGGCGTCAGGGTATCGAGCTGAGGATGACTATGACTGTGCGCTCCGCACTCGATGCCACACGCGCTGATCTCGCGCAGCTGCTCCCAGGTCAACATCGAACGCTCCGCCTCCTCCTCGCGCTGCAGCCAGCGGCTTGTCTCGCCGATATAGGCTGTCGTCACATACAGCGTCGCCGTAAAAGCATAGCGGGTCAACACCGGCAGCGCCTCGCTATAAAAGTCAGCGAAGCCATCATCAAAGGTGAGCACTACCACACGCTCGGGTAGGCCGGCGCCTCCACTGGCCAGTTCCCTCACCAGCCCGCTGACCGTCAGGGAGGTATAGCGCTGCTGGTACAGGTAAGCTATATGCTCAGCAAACACCTGCGGCGAAACGGCAAATGGCTTGAATTTCGGGCTAACGCGACCCGAGATGCTATGGTACATCAGGATGGGCACGCGGCTTATGCGTGCCTGGATGAGCCGTACATTATCGTTCAAGTTCATCTTGAGGACACGCCTCCATCACGAAATGGCAGAAAACTGCACCTGACACTCATTCGTTGCTGCGCCCTCCACTTCTTGCGCCGCCTCGCTCACACAACTAACCAGGGCTGCGGCCAATTCCTGGATGTGCTCGGTGACGCATGACATATGCGTACCTGGAATAACGTGGCTCTCAATATCTGCACTCGCTTTCACTTCTGTCACTGGACTCCATGTGCTTGCGATACATGGCTCTTCCCTTGCCCAGTAGAAGGTGATCTTGCCCGGATAAACGCCGGTTTCATATCTCGAAACCATCCAGGTAAATACACCCACGTAGTCGTTGTAAAGGGCATCAAGGGGCGGGAACATCGCATCAAGCCTTGGATCAATGTCCAGCAACTGGTCGAAGTCCCGTACTCTCATATCGGAGGGGCGTAGACGCCTGTACACATGGCGCAGCGCGTGGCGCAGGCGCAGGAACAGGTGCGCCTGCTCACGCGCTCCAAGGCGCAGCCTCCTCTCCAGCATATTGCTGAGTACGCGCATTGTTTTGAACTGCACCGGCACCGAAGGATTAATCAGCGCCAGAAAATCCACTCGTTCTCCAGCCGCCCCCAGCTGGCGGGCCATTTCATAGGCCAGCAACCCGCCATTGCAAAAACCGCCCAGCAGATATGGCCCTTGCGGCTGAATCGCTCGCATCGACTCGATGTGGGCTGCCGCCATTGCCTCCAGCGAAGGAATCGTCTGCAACCCGCCAAATCTATACGGCTCCAGCGCATAGAAGGGTTGTTGCGAGCCTAATGCCTGCGCTAACGTAAAACAATAGAAAGCGCCCCCCGTCCAATCACCGTGCAGGAAGAAGAAGGGCCGCCTTGATCCAGCGGCCTGCACGGTCAGCAGAGCAGCGCGAGCATTAACATCCTGCTGCTGCTGCTGCAGCGCCGCGGCGAGTTGCTCTATGGTCGGCCCGGAGAAAAGGGTAGAGAGCGCGATTCTCTTGCCAAAGACGTGCTCGATACGATCAACCAGGCGCGCGGCGAGTAAAGAGTGCCCTCCCAGGTAGAAAAAGTTATCTCGTATGCCGATAGGGCGTACATCCAATAGCTCCTCCCAGATCTGCACAAGTTGGCGATGAACCAGCAGCCTTGGGGCAACAAACGCATCTTCGCCTGTGAGCCTCGTTCTTGTGGGCACAGGCAGGGCCCGGCGATCGGGCTTGCCCGAGGCCAGAAGCGGCAGGCTCTCCAACTGCACAAAGGCGGCGGGCTGCATATAGGCTGGCAGCTTCGCTTGCAGATAGCCGCGCAGGGCCTGGCTCTCCAACTTCACGCCCCCTTCGGCCACCACGTATCCTACCAGGTATGCCTCTCCGCGGCCATCTTCCCGCGCCTCCACCACCGCTTCCCGCACAGCGGCATAGTGTTTGAGCGCCTCTTCGACCTCGCCCAGTTCGATACGAAAGCCGCGGATCTTGACCTGCTGGTCCAGCCGGCCCAGGAACTCAATCCTGCCATCGGGCAGGTAGCGCGCCAGGTCACCCGTTTTGTAGAGCCTTGCGCCGGGGTCCTGGCTGAAGGGGTCGGCGATGAAGCGCGCGGCCGTCAGCTCCGGCTGGTTAAGATACCCCCGCGCCAGCAGCTCTCCCCCGATAGACAGCTCCCCCGCCACCCCGACCGGCACCGGCGAACCAGCCCGGTCCAGGATATAGATGCGCCGCCCGGGCAGCGGGCGACCAATGGAGACTCGCTCCAGCGACCGCTCATGCCGTTGATTGAGGTCACATAGCGTGGCGGTAATCGTGGCCTCCGTCGGCCCATAGGCATTGAGCAGGCGCACCTCCTGCAGCGGCAGCTGCCGCCACAGTTGGAACGCGGCCGGCTGCAGGCGGTCACCTCCCACAATCACCAGCCTGAGCTGATGGCCCGTCAGAAGCTGGGGAGCCGCCGCCCACTCTCGCAGCACCTGCTGCCAGTAGGCCGGCGGCAGGTTGATGACTGTCAATCCCTGCTGCTTGACCTGCTCGAGCAACTGCAGCGACGACCACATCTCCGGCCCGCGCAGCACCAGCCGCGCCCCCGCCGCCAGCGTCGGCAGAATCTGCTCCAGGGAGACATCGAAGGTGAACGTACTGAACTGCAGGACGCGATCCGCCTCCTCTAACCCGTAGACCCGGGCCATGGCCTGGCAATGCCTGGCAATGGCCCCCTGCGGGATCATCACCCCTTTGGGGCTGCCGGTCGAGCCCGAGGTATAGATCACATAAGCCAGCTGCTCGGCGCGGATAGCGGTCAAAGGGTTGTCCTGGCTCTGGCGGCCGATGACCGGCCAATCGCTGTCCACAAGCACCACGCGCGCCGGGCGCTCAGATAGGCGGGCCAGCAGGCGCTGCTGCGTCAGCAGCAGCGGCATCTGCGTATCAGCCAGCACAAAGGCCAGCCTCGCGGGCGGGTAGTCCGGGTCAAGCGGGACATATACACCGCCCGCTTTGAGAATGGCCAGCAGGCTCACGATCAGCTCCGGCGAACGCTCCATGCACACCCCCACCATCACTTCCGCCCCAACCCCGAGCTGGCGCAGGTAATGGGCCAGTTGATTGGCGCGCGTATTGAGTTCGCGATAGGTCAGCCGCTCATGCTTGTAGACCAGGGCGACTGCATCGGGGCTGCGCTCCACCTGGGCCTCAAAAAGCTGATGGACGTACTTCTCCTGCGGGTAGGAGGTCTGGGTGGCGTTCCATTCCACCAGCACCTGCTGCCACTCCTTCTCAGTTAAAAGGGGTAACTTCGCCAGGTGCTGGTTAGGATCGGCCACGATCCCTTCTAAGAGCGTCTGCCAGTGCCCTGCCATGCGAGCGATGGTTGCCGCATCGAACAGGTCGGTGCTGTACTCGAAGCGGCAGACCAGGCCCGCTGGCTGGTCAACGAGTTCGAGGGACAGATCGAACTTGGCCGTCCCCTTCTCGACGACCATCTTGGAGGGTCCCCACCCTGCTGAGAGCGTGGGCAACGGGGGATCAAAGGCCAGCATCACCTGGAAGAGCGGGTTTTGACCTAAGGCGCGGGTCGGCTGCAGTTCCCTGACGAGGGAGTCGAAAGGCACCTCTTGATGAGCATGAGCTTCGAGGGTCAGCTCACGCACCCGCTCCAGCAGCTCACGAAAGGTGGGGTTGTTCGACAGGTCGGTGCGCAGCACCAGCGTGTTGACAAAGAAGCCGATCAAGGCCTCGAGCTCCACTTGCGTGCGGCCCGCCATAATTGTCCCAAGCACCATGTCGTCCTGTCCTGTATAGCGATGCAGCAACGTCTGGAAGGCGGCGACCAGCAGCATATGGAGGGTCGCGTCCTCCCGGCGGCTCAGAGCTTTGAGTGCCTCGGTCAGAGCCGGGGGGAGCGTGACGAGATGCACTGATCCACGGTAGGTCGGCGCTGCTGGCCGGGGACGATCGGTGGGCAGGTCCAGGATCGCGGGGGCGCCCGCCAACTGCTGCTTCCAGTAGGCCAGCTGCTTGGCATGCGCCTCCCCTGGCAATTGCTCCTGTTGCCAGAGGGCAAAATCGGCGTACTGAATGGGCAAGTCCGGCAATGGTGAGGGCGTGCCGCTCGCACAGGCTGTGTAGAGGGCGGCCAGCTCTTTGTAGAGTACGCCTAGAGACCACCCATCAGAGATGATGTGGTGCATGGTCAGCAGGAGCAGGTACTCCTCCGCTCCCAGTTTCAGTAACAGGACGCGCATCAGTGGTCCCTGGGTCAGGTCGAAAGGGCGCTTCACTTCCTCGTTGGCCAGGCGGAGCGCCTCAGCTTCGCGTTCAGCAGCGGGCAGGACCGACAGATCCACTACGGGTAGCGGGACCGTGAGGACGGGAGCGATCACCTGCATCGGCTGTCCACCCTCAGCTACAAAGGTGGTGCGTAGGACTTCGTGGCGCTGCACGAGCGCATTGAGACTCTGGTGCAACGCCTTGGTATTCAGTAGGTCTGTTATGCGCAGGACAGCAGGAATGGTATACAGTGGGCTACCAGGTACCAACTGATCTAAAAACCACAATCCTTGCTGGGCAGGGGAGAGGGGAACAGGCCCCCACCGTGGCCGACGAGGAATAGTAAGTGCTTCAGAGGACCTCGCGAGTTCGCCCCGCAATCGCTTCTCAAGAAAGGCTCTTTTTGCCTTGGAAAACTGAGCGTGCCTCACAGAGAAATCTTTTTTTTCTTGCTGTAACATGTTTACTCCTTAGCCTTCAATTGGTGCTATATTGCTGTTAGTCTCTGTACCTCTTCTTCGTCCAGCTCTTCTATCTCGTCCACGAGCATTTCCTCGATCACCACTGTCAGATCTGCAATAGTTGGTGACCTGAATATGCTAGACATGGGAAGATCTAGCTGAAATGTGTTGTGTAGTCGAATGATGATTTGAGCCGCCAGGAGGGAATGTCCACCCAGATCGAAGAAGTTGTCGTGGATGCTGACTCGTTCGAGATGCAGCACCTGCGCCCAGATGCTGGCCAGTATTTCCTCGGCTGGTGTACGGGGTGCTACATAGTCGCCGGTCTGCTCGAGTCGCACCGTATCGAGTGCTGGCAACGCACGGTGATCCACCTTGCCATTCGACGTCAGCGGCAAGGCTTCCAAGAACACGAAGGCGGAAGGCAGCATGTATTCAGGCAGTTGTTCCTTCAAGAAGCTACGCAGTTCACTGATCGCGGGCGAAGGCTCCTGGGTGGTGACCAGGTAGGCCACCAGACGCTTGTCGCCAGGCACATCCTCGCGAGCCACCACCACCGCTTGCCGCACCGACGGATGCCGGGCTAGCACCGCCTCGATCTCGCCCAGTTCGATACGAAAGCCGCGGATCTTGACCTGCTGGTCCAGCCGGCCCAGGAACTCAATCCTGCCATCGGGCAGGTAGCGCGCCAGGTCACCCGTTTTGTAGAGCCTTGCGCCGGGGTCCTGGCTGAAGGGGTCGGCGATGAAGCGCGCGGCCGTCAGCTCCGGCTGGTTAAGATACCCCCGCGCCAGCAGCTCTCCCCCGATAGACAGCTCCCCCGCCACCCCGACCGGCACCGGCGAACCAGCCCGGTCCAGGATATAGATGCGCCGCCCGGGCAGCGGGCGACCAATGGAGACTCGCTCCAGCGACCGCTCGTGCCGTTGATTGAGGTCCATAGCGTGGCGGTAATCGTGGCCTCCGTCGGCCCATAGGCATTAGAGGCGCACCTCCTGCAGCGGCAGCTGCCGCCACAGTTGGAACGCGGCCGGCTGCAGGCGGTCACCTCCCACAATCACCAGCCTGAGCTGATGGCCCGTCAGAAGCTGGGGAGCCGCCGCCCACTCTCGCAGCACCTGCTGCCAGTAGGCCGGCGGCAGGTTGATGACTGTCAATCCCTGTTTTGACCCTGCTCGAGCAACTGCAGCGACGACCATATCTCCGGCCCGCGCAGCACCAGCCGCGCCCCCGCCGCCAGCGTCGGCAGAATTCCTGCTCCAGGGAGACATCGAAGGTGAACGTACTGAACTGCAGGACGCGATCCGCCTCCTCTAACCCGTAGACCCGGGCCATGGCCTGGCAATGCCTGGCAATGGCCCCCTGCGGGATCATCACCCCTTTGGGGCTGCCGGTCGAGCCCGAGGTATAGATCACATAAGCCAGCTGCTCGGCGCGGATAGCGGTCAAAGGGTTGTCCTGGCTCTGGCGGCCGATGACCGGCCAATCGCTGTCCACAAGCACCACGCGCGCCGGGCGCTCAGATAGGCGGGCCAGCAGGCGCTGCTGCGTCAGCAGCAGCGGCATCTGCGTATCAGCCAGCACAAAGGCCAGCCTCGCGGGCGGGTAGTCCGGGTCAAGCGGGACATATAACCGCCCGCTTTGAGAATGGCCAGCAGGCTCACGATCAGCTCCGGCGAACGCTCCATGCACACCCCCACCATCACTTCCGCCCCAACCCCGAGCTGGCGCAGGTAATGGGCCAGTTGATTGGCGCGCGTATTGAGTTCGCGATAGGTCAGCTGCTCATGCTTGTAGACCAGGGCCAGGGCGTCCGGGCTGCGCTCCACCTGCCGCTCAAGAAGTTGTGGAACGGATATTGCGCAGCTCGTCACCTCGCCCTCATCCCTCTCCTCGTTCCACTCCTGCAAGAGCTGCTCACGTTCGGTGCGTGTCAAAAGCGCTAAGTGGTCCACCCGCTGCGCCGGATCAGCGATCATTGCCGCCATCAGCGTCTCCCAGTGGGTCAGCAGGCGCGTCATGCTGGCCTCCTCGAATAGTTCGGTGCTGTACTCAAGCTTGCCAGCAAGTCCATCTGCCTGCTCTGCCAGGGTCAGCGCCAGGTCAAATTTGCATGACCCCGTCTTTACAGCCATGCGCGCGAGTTCCCACTGCGCGACGCTCTCGGCCAAGGGGGTCGAGCGTCAGCATCACCTGGAAGAGGGGATGCTGACTCAGGGAGCGCTCCGGCTGCAGCTCCTTGACCAGCCATTCAAAGGGCATCTCCTGGTACGCCTGGACCTCCAGGACCTTTTCACGCACCCGGGCCACCAGTTCTCGTACCGTCGGATTGCCCCCCAGGTCGCCGCGCAGCGCCAGCGTATTGACAAAGTAGCCGATTAAGTCCCTGCTCTCCTGCTGACAACGCCCGGCCGTCACCGTGCCAATCACTATGTCTTCCTGCCCGGTATAGCGATGCAGCAGAGTCAGAAACGCCGCAATCAACAGCATATACAGCGTGACACCCTCCTGGCGGCTCAACTGCTTGAGGCCCTCGCTCAACGATCGCGATAGCCTGAATGTGCGCGCAGCGCCTTTATGCTGCGAGATGGTGGGTCGGGGATGATCGACCGGCAGCTCCAGCAGCGGCGGCGCCCCTGCCAGCTGCTGCTTCCAATAGGCCAGCAGCTCGACCAGGCGCTCACCCTGTAACTGCTCACGCTGCCAGAGCGCAAAGTCGGCATATTGAATGGGCAAAGGCGCCAGCTCAGCGCCACGACCAGCGGCACAGGCCTCATAGAGGCTGGCCAGCTCGCGGCAGATTACCCCTACGGACCAGCCGTCAGAGATGATATGGTGCATGACTAACAGCAACACATGTTCTTCAGCCTCCAGGGAGAAGAGGGTTGCTCGCAGCAGGGGGCCACGCACCAGGTCAAAGGGGTGCTGGATTTCAGTGGACACCAGCCGCAGCAGCTCATCCTCTCTTGCCTGCCAGGGCGTACCTCGCATATCCACCGTAGCGAGGGGGACGTTCAGCAACGGCGCGATAAGCTGCATTGGTTCTCCATCAACCAGCGCGAACGTGGTGCGCAAGGCCTCATGGCGCTGTACCAGCAACTGCAGGCTCTGCTCGAGGGCCGTCAACTCCAGGCCGCTGTGCAGCCGCAGCGTGAGCGGCAAATGATAGGCCGTACTTTCAGCCTCCAACTGGTTGACCAGCCATAGCCCCTGCTGCGTCAGCGACATCGGCATGGCGACCACTTCTCCCGCCATCCCCTCGCCTTGCAGCTGGGGGAAAGTGGAGAGCGGCCGGCGATATGGCTCACGTGAAACGGCCTGAATGGCGGGCGCAAGCGCCGCTTTGCCCACGACCTCCTGCTGCTGGCTGATATATGCTGCCAGCCCGGCTACGGTGGGTGCCTGAAAAAAACTGCGCAGGGAAAGCTCGATGTGCAAGGATGCTCGCAGGTGCGTAATCATCTGCAGCGCGAGCAGAGAGTGGCCGCCCAGGGCAAAGAAATCCGCATGAATATCGACGGTGTTGATGCCCATTACCTGCGACCAGATCTGCGCCACCTCCGCTTCCAGCGGCGTACGAGGCCCCACCCGCCCTTGCGACTGCACCTCCTGCGCACATGGCGGGGCGGGCAGGGACCGCCGATCTATCTTCCCATTGGGCGTGAATGGAAATGCTTCGAGCAGGACTACAGCTGCAGGAACCATGTAGTTCGGTACATGGTTCATGAGATAGCTCTGCAGGTCTGCCCCGCTGATCGCTTGCCCCCTCTGCGGGATTACATAGGCCGTCAGGCGCTTGTCGCCAGGCGTGGCTTCCCGCGCTACCACCACAGCCTCCTGGACCGCCGGATGCTGTCGGAGCACCGCCTCGATCTCGCCTAATTCAATACGAAAGCCGCGCAGCTTAATTTGATCGTCAATACGACCAAGAAACTCAATGTTACCATCAGGCAGATAGCGCGCCAGGTCACCCGTTTTGTAGAGGCGAGCGCCTAACTTCGCACAGAAAGGATCTGGAATGAACCTCTCCGTAGTTAATTCAGGCTGGTTCAAATAGCCTCGTGCCACACTGGCACCGCCTATATATACTTCACCAGGTACTCCAATCGGGACAGGGCAGCGATATTGATCGAGCAGATAGATCTGCGTATTTGCAATAGGTCGTCCTAGAGGTGTTGTCCTATAACTCTGCTCGTCTTGTTCCTGGTCCTTCTCAACACGGTACGTCAGCACTCCCACTGTCGTCTCTGTGGGACCATAATGGTTAAAGATCATACATTCAGGAGCCAGTGCCTGCAGCTTGTTTACCCACTCCCAAGAAGAAGCTTCCCCACCTATGATCAGTCTGCGCAGCGGCATGATTGGCTTGGTTTGAGACAAAGTCTGTAAAGCTGCAAGATGAGAAGGAGTAATCTTTAGACAGTCAATCGGGTGGGATTGGAAGTAATCTGCTAGAGCATGAGCGTCAGTGGCTCGCTCCCGCGAGATCACATGGAGACACCCCCCTGTACACAGGGAAGGGAAGATAGACGTGTTACCCAGATCTGTTGCCAGCGTGGAAATAGTAGCGAAGCTACTGCCGGCTGGAAGATCTAATCGCTGGAGCATACCATGTAGATAGTTCAACAGTTGCTTCTGCTCCACGGCCACACCCTTTGGTCTTCCTGTAGAGCCCGAGGTATAGATTACGTAAACGAGGTTCTCACCCTTCACTTCACTGACCAGGTTCTCCTCGCTCATCCGCGCCATGGAGTTCCAGTCTCTTTCCCTACAGATGACATGGGCTTTGACTTCAGCTATTCCAGCCAATAACGATTGCTGTGTTACCAGGACGGATACTTGGGAATCATCCAGCATGAAAGCAAGGCGCTCGGATGGGTAAGTGGGATCTAGCGGCACATAAGCTCCGCCTGCTTTAAGAATGCCGAGGAGCGCAACAATCATCTCGATGGACCGCTCCAAGTAGAGACCCACCAATACCTCTGGGCCCACTCCTAACTCTCGTAAGGAATGTGCCAGTTGGTTGGCTTGACAATTCAGCTCTCGATAGGTCAAGTATTCATCTTCGAAGGTTATGGCCACTGCGTCGGGAGTTCGTTCGACCTGAGCTTCAAACAACTGGTGGATACACCGGTCGCGTGGATAACTGCTTGCGGTATCATTCCAATCCACCAGTAACAAGTGCTCCTCCTCCTCAGTTAAGAGAGGCAGTTCTGACAGGTGCCGCGCAGGATTGACACTGATCCCTTCCAGTAATGTCTGCCAGTGCCCTAGCGTACGGCTGATAGTCGAGGCATCAAACAAGTCAGTATTGTATATGAAGCGGCCGGTAAGCCCTTCAGGTCGATCATCAAGCTCAAGGGAGAGATCGAACTTTGAGATATGGGTCTGGAGATCTGTTTGGGATACCGTCCATCCAGCTGGGAGAAGAGGCAGCTGAGGTTGATAAGCGAGTATCACCTGAACGAGTGGCTGATAACTCAGGCTCCGCTCCGGCTGCAGCTCTTTGACGATAACATCGAAAGGAATGTCCTCATGTTGACGTGCTGACAGGATGATATTCTTCACGCGACGAAGGAGCTCGAGGAAGGTGGGATTGCCGGACAGGTCGGTACGGAGAACCAGTGTATTCAGGAAATACCCCACGACATGCTGGACTTCGCTTGCTTTGCGGCTCGAAGTGATCGTGCCCAGCAGCAAATCATCCTGCCCTGTATAGCGCTGCAACAATACCTGAAAGGCCGCGGCCAGCAGCATGTAGAGGGTCACATGCTCCTGCAGGCTGAGCGCCTTGAGAGCCTCGCTGACATCCAGCGGCAAAGCGAATACCTGCATCGAGCCACGGTAGCTTTGCAGCGCCGGGCGCGGGCGGTCAGTGGGTAAATTCAGGACTTGTGGCGCACCTGCCAGCTGCTGCTTCCAGTAAGCTAGCTGTTGAGAGAACGTTTCCTTGCGCAGCTTTTCGCGCTCCCAGGCAGAAAAATCCGCGTATTGCAGGGGTAGAGGATAGAGCGACATGGGTTTCCCCTGCGCGAACGCCTGGTAGAGAGTGTAAAGCTCTGGCAGAAAGACCCGATTGATAGAAACAGCATCGAAAATAATGTGGTGCAGAGTCATGAAAAGGCGATACTTCTCGTCCTCCAGGCGCACCAGCAGAGCGCGCAGCAGCGGGCCGCGAGCCAGGTCGAAAGGCTTAGCGGCCTCAGCGGTCGCCAGCCGCAAAGCTTCAGCCTCGCGTGCGACTAAAGGCAGAGCGCGCAGGTCTATCAGCGGCAACCTTGTATATGCGAACGGGTGAATAACCTGGGCAGGCTGACCATCTACGGCCGCAAAAGTGGTGCGCCAGATTGCATAACGATTGATGAACTCGTTCAGGCTCTCCTCCAGAGCGGACACATCGATTGCGGCGCTCAAGCTAAGCGTGAGACTCTCGTTATAGAGCGGCGTGTCGGGCATCATCTGGGCAAGGAACCATAACTGCTCCTGGCCGGAAGAAAGAGGAGCCGTACTCCTCGAGGGCCTGTGGGGGATAGTGCCCATGCTGGCCGCTGCCCGCGGTAGTTGCCCATGCAAGTGTTTTTCGAGTAAGGCGCGCCGCGCCTTTATTAACTCAGCTGTATTCTGCATTACATCGCATTCTTTCAGGTAGTAAGAAATGTTTACTGGAGCAGGCGCATGACCTCGTCATCGCTCATCATCTCCAGCTTGGCGACTATGAGTTGTTCGATCTCGCTGGCCAGTTGTCGTATGCTGCTCACTTCAAAAAGGGCAGTCAGCGGCAGCTCAATCCCGAAGGCATCGGAGATCTGTGCGATGAGCTGTGTTGCTGACAATGAATGCCCACCAAGCGCAAAAAAGTTATCATCCATGCTCACCTGTTCCACTTCCAGCAGTAAAGCCACAATTTCAACGAGCCGCTTCTCGGTAGGAGTGACAGGCGAGCTGAACTCCTCAGCGTGCAGAATATTTGTGACACTTGGCGGCGGTAGTGCAGAACGATCGATTTTCCCGTTAGCGCTGAGGGGAAACTCATCCAGCACGACAAAGGCTGAAGGCACCATATACTCCGGTAAGTGCTGTAAAAGAGCATAGCGCAAGGAAGCAACGCTGACATGCTTACCGGGAAGGAGGCTGATATAGGCTAGCAGGCGCTTGTTCCCATGTGCTTCTTCATGCGCCAGCACGACGCTGGTCTTAATAGCGATCTGCCTGTTAAGCACATGCGTAATTTCATTGGGTTCGACCCGATAGCCGCGAAGCTTGATCTGGAAGTCAGTACGCCCCATAAACGCTATCTGGCCATCGGGTAGATAGCGCGCCAGGTCACCCGTCCTGTACAGGCGCGCTCCCGGCTCATCACTGTAAGGGTGGGAGATGAACTTTTCCGCATTGAGTTCGGGACGATTGAGATAGCCCCTGGCCAGGCCGGCGCCACCAATGCACACTTCGCCCGCCACGCCAATGGGAACCCGCCGCAGTTGCTCATCCAGGATGTAAATCTGCGCGTTAGCGATCGGGCGGCCGATCGAGGGAGCAGCATCTGCACCGGCCGCTACGCGCCCGCATGTCGCTACAACCGTCGTCTCACTAGGGCCATAGTTATTGCAGAGCGCGAAAGGCAGCGTGGGAGGCGGGCAGTGACACAGCGTATCTCCGCCAGCCAGCATGACGCGCAGTGAGGTGGTTGAGGGCCAATCCAGCGCGATCAGACTTTCAGCTAAAGCAGAGGGTACGGCCGTTATGGTGATCGCATGCTGCAGCAGCCAGTCCCGCAATGCCAGGGGGTGGTAACGGACCTCGTTGTCGATGAAATGAACGCTGGCGCCAAAGGCGAGGTGGGCCCATAGCTCCTCCCCCGTCACATCAAAGGCGGGGCTGAAAAATTGTGTTGCGCGGTCGTTCACGCTCACCTCAAACATTCGCTGGTGCCAGAAGATGAGATTCAGGAGGCTGCGATGCGTGATCTGAACTCCTTTCGGTTGACCAGTAGAACCGGATGTATAGACAGCATAAGCTATGTCGCTGGTCGTGACCACGGGAACGGGATTTTCCGCGCTCGTATGCGCCAGCAATTCAGCATCGGCATCCAACCTGACTGCCCTTATGGCCGCCATAGAGAGGCGCGCTGCTGTTTGCTGCTTCGTCACCAGTACGCTGACCTGGGCGTCCTTCAACATAAAGGAGAGCCGCTCGGCGGGATAGGTTGGATCGAGCGGAAGATAGGCACCACCCGCTTTAAGGATCCCCAGCAGGCCCACAACCAGATCCAGCGAACGCTCGATGCAGATACCCACGAGTAGATTGGGTCGTACCCCACACGCCTGTAAATAGCGGGCCAGCTGATTAGCCTGCGCGTTCAGTTGCATATAGCTCAGCGAGCGCCCGCCCATACAGAGGGCCAGCGCATCCGGTGTGGCCCGTGCCTGCTGCTCTACCAATTGTGGGACGCAGAGTTCCTGGGGAAAGTCTTGCTGAGTAGCGTTCCAGAGCGACAGTTGTTGTCGCTCTCCATCCGTAAGCTGTGGTGTATCTACGCACTCCTCTACAGTTACTACCTGAGAGCCAGTACGAACATAGGCAATGCCAGGCTGCTTGCTCCCCTCACTTCCATTGAGGCGCATCTTCATCTCCTCTCTAGATTACATCTATACAGTAATCACATTCTCCACTGTCAAAAATTAAATTTAATTTGTAGTCTCCTGCGCCCGTATGATTTCAATTTTCAAACTCTCACTGGAAAATCATACGAAGTCACGCGGGGTCAATAATCTCAACCGCCACACTTATCAAATATAAATAAATTAATAATAATTTTCATGATTATTTCTAAAGTATGCAAAATAAAAACTAAAAAGTTAATGCTCAAATGATTATATCCTATGTGTAAAGCTGCTCATCATCAGCCATTTAGCTCCCCTCCATACCTGCAGCTCCGCTTTTATCTAGAGCCGGCATGCATGTATCCGCCGCTTTTTCGATCATATCAGTCTGTAGGCATTTACACTTTATCATCGGCAATAAAAAAAGTTAACAGTAGATTTAGAGTGAAGGTGATGCCGTTGCTCTAGTTATTTCTGAGGACGACCCGCTTTTCTCTTTTCATTATACGCATCATGCAATAGCTAGAACATTGATTGAACATTCTTCCTCTCATACTCTTAATCTTTCAGAAACGCTTCTGCTCCGGCCGCCGCCAAAGGGGGAACTGATGAACGTAAGGAAATATCATGTCAAACAATGCCTGATATAATATCTGACATAGCTGCTTTCCTGCAGCTGTGCGCACAACATAGAAGAGGAGTATCTCCAGTGACCACTCTGCTCGTACAACACGCTGCCCTGATTGAAACGATGGACGATAACGACACGCGTTGGACTGATGGAGGCATCTATGTCGTGGATCATGTGATCCAGCAGGTCGGCCCAACGAACCAGCTCCCGCAGAACGCCGACTATACGCTGGACACACGGGGTATGCTGCTTCTGCCGGGGCTGGTCAATATCCACCATCATTTTTTCCAGACGCTTACACGCAATCTCCCTGCCGCCCAGAACACGAATCTCTTCCAATGGCTGCGCACTCATTACCCGCTCTGGGCCAGCCTCACCCCCGAGGCGATCTTCATCAGTACAAAAATAGCCCTGGCCGAACTCATGCTTTCGGGGTGTACGACTTCGAGCGACCATACGTACATGTGGCCCCATGGCGCCAGCCTTGACGACCAGATCTCCGCGGCCACTGAGATGGGCGTGAGATTTCATGCCGCGCGCGGCTCTATGTCGGTCGGGGAAACACAGGGGGGTCTGCCCCCCGACGAGGTTGTGGAGGAGGAAGAGGCGATCCTGCTAGACTCACGACGCGTGATCGAGAGCTACCATGACGCGAGCCGCTATGCAATGCTGCGCATCGTGCTCGCACCCTGCTCCCCTTTCTCTGTATCACCGGCCTTAATGCGCGAGAGCGCGGCCCTAGCCCGTTCCTACGGCGTTCACTCACACACGCACCTGGCCGAAACGCAGGATGAGGCGGCATATTGTAGCGCAACGTTCGGGCGCACACCAGTGGAACTGGCGGAGGACCTGGGCTGGGTTGGCCCCGATGTGTGGCACGCCCACATGGTACATCCGGCGGCGGATGAGATTCTCCGCCTGGGACAGACATCAACCGGGATTGCTCACTGCCCCAGTTCAAACATGCGCCTGGCATCGGGCATCGCGCCCATTCGCCCACTATGGGAAGCCGGGGCGCGCGTGGGGCTCGGCGTGGACGGTTCCGCGTCCAACGATGGTTCTCATCTCCTGGCAGAGGCGCGCCAGGCGCTGCTCTTGCAGCGTATCAGCGGCAACCCCGCGGCTCTGACGGCCAGGGAGGCCATCAAGCTGGCGACACGGGGCGGAGCCGCAGCCCTGGGACGCGACGACATTGGCTATCTCGCAGGCGGTATGGCCGCCGACTTCATTGGCTACCGCCTCGATACGCTCGGGCTGGCGGGCGCTGCGGTTCACGACCCCCTGGCTGCTCTTGTCTTCTGCCACCCACCAATGGTGGACGTCAGTGTCATCCATGGATGCGTGCGCATCAAGGATTGTCAGCTGCTCGATGTCGATCTGCCCGTACTCATCGCACGCCATAATGCCATTGCCCTCGCGCTTGCCCGCGGAGAGCTACATTAAATGAGGCGCTGGCGCTGGCTGCAACGTAATCGCTGATATACGCAGCGCAATGTGGGATAGATAGGAGCGCAGGACCGTGGCAAGCTAGCACTAAAAGTCGTCGATCAATTAGGTTTTGGCGGGCAAAAAGTTCCCAGCATGAGTTATAATATTGTAGGATCGCAAATCGTTCGCATTGCGCGCAAGCTGATAGGATACAGGCCCATGAGATTGCTGGTTATAGAAGACGAACCTGACATTGCTTCGGCGCTGGAAAAGGGCCTGCGCCAGGACGGCTACGCCGTAGATATCGCCCTCGATGGCGAGCAGGGCTGCGAGTTGGCCCAGGTCTATGACTATGATCTGCTGCTGCTCGACCTTAATCTGCCACAGATGGACGGGCTGGAGGTATGCAGTCGCGTGCGCGCCGAATGTCCGTCTCTACTGATCCTGATGCTGACGGCTCGCAGCGGACCCGACGAACGTGTGACGGGCCTGGACCATGGCGCCGACGATTATCTCGTCAAGCCTTTCCACTTTGCCGAGCTCACCGCTCGCATCCGCGCCCTGCTGCGGCGGGACCTGCGCGTACGCACGCCCCTCCTGCGCTACAAAGATGTGAAGCTTGACCTGACTGCGCATGTTGCGTGGCAGGGCAACCGGCGAGTCGAGTTGACGAGCAAGGAATTCGGCATCATTGAATACCTGCTGCGCCACCAGGGAGAGGTAGTCAGCCAGGAAGCGTTATTAGAGCATGTCTGGGACATGCAGGCGAATCCGCTGACAAATACCGTGCGCGTGCATATCAACTCACTGCGACGCAAATTCGCAGATATGGCGGAGACTCCGCGCTACATCGAGACGATTATCGGCCAGGGCTACCGCCTGGGTACGCCCGTACCTGACCACCTGGAGCCCTCCTGATGAACATCTCCCGCCTGCAGCAGCCCTGGCCATGGAAAAAGCGGCGCGTGCCGCTGCGCCTGCGCCTGGCGCTCTGGACGGCCGGACTCGTGCTGATCCTGAGTTTCGGCCTGCTCCTCTTCATAAACTCGGCCGCCATAGCGAACTTTCCGCGCGTTATTAGAGGGAATACGGCTGAAGTGGCGAGAAGCGCTAGAAACCGCAGCGTAAACTGCTCTGCAGCGCAACTGGTCTGTCTCATTGGGAGGCCGGCCAATCCACTCGAACTGGCCCTGTTTCTTGAACTACGTAATATATCACTCATTGGCCTGACGCTGGTGGCCGTTTTAGGCGGAGCAGGCGCGTACTGGCTGGCCGGCATGACCTTGCGGCCGGTGCGCAAAGTCAGCGCCGCCGCCAGGCGCATCAGCGTGAACACACTTGATACCCGCCTGGCCGTTGACGGCCCCGATGACGAGGTTAAAGAACTGGCCGATACCTTTGATGCCATGCTGGAGCGCCTCGGGCGTACTTTTGAAGTGCAGGGCCGCTTTGTGGCCGATGTGGCCCACGAACTGCGCACCCCACTGGCATCACTGCGTTCCAATCTTGAAGTGGTCGCGGCAGACCCTGATGCCACGCTTGCCGATTACCGCGCCATGGCCGCCACACAGGAACGGGCACTGACGCGCCTGGAGCGCCTGGTCGCCGACCTGCTCATCCTGGCTACCAGCGAGCAACCCCTTTCAACCTCCGCTGTAACGCTGGGAACGCTGCTGGAAGAAGTCATAGTTGATCTGCAGCCGATCGCCGACGCGCACGAGATAACCTGTCACTTGATCAACGAGGTTGATGTAGTGGTGCATGGAGACAGCACTCTGCTGGCGCATGCGTTCAGCAACATGGTCGAAAACGGGATTTTCTACAATCATCCGGGGGGAGAGGTGGTGGTGACGCTGGATCAGAAAGAGGACCGGGCTCTTGTCACAGTCAGCGATAGCGGCGTGGGCATTGAAGTAGAGCAGCAGCCGTATGTCTTTGAGCGTTTCTACCGCGTCGCCCGTTCTCGCGCGCAGCACAGGGGAGGCGCCGGGCTTGGGCTCTCGATTGTCGCTGCAATTGTGCAGCGCCACGGGGGCAAGATTCAAATCGAGAGCGCTCCCGCTAAAGGCAGCACCTTTACCGTCCTGCTGCCCCTATAGCACTTCAACTCCTCCAGGCCCCACAAACAATTACTTTTATCGTTTCCTTACAATCTTTTTGCATATTCTTCACATTCCCCCCCCGGCATTTAACACGGACTTTATACCTGCTCAGTTACACTGTTGCCAGGCGTCCCTGCTGCGGATGTTCCGTATTCTGCGCGCCTGTAACCCGAAGGATGGCCGCTCGGCGCGAAAGACAGCAGGCTCACTATCTATGCAAAAAATGGGCAAAAGGAGTTATAATCATATGCGCGTAATACGCTTACCCGGCCCGGCACTGGGGGGCACAATGCTTTTACTATTGCTTTCACTTTTCCTGGCTGGCTGCGGGGCCAGCTCCACCTCTACCGGCACTGCAGCAAGCTCTGCGTCTACAGCGACTCCCTGCCCGAGTCCGCGTGCAGGAGGTCGGTTCGGGGCAACGATCGGTACCATCTCGAGCGTCGGCGCAAATACGCTGCAGGTTGCCACCGTAAGTGGCGCCAGCAAGACGGTAAATTATTCAAGCTCGACGCGCTTTCTGCGCGAGGCCACGCTAAAGTTAGCGGCCCTGCAGGAAGGGGCGTCCGTAACGGTGGCAATTACGCAGAACGCCGATAATACCTACTCCGCGACCAGAATTACGGTGGTCAACCGCGGCAGTTTTGGGACCTCTGGCTCCGGAACTACCAGGCCAAGAGCGGGCGCGAGCGCGAATTGCTTTCGCTCGCAACTCGCCAATGGCGGCGGCACAGGCCTGGGGGGAACGAGCACGACCGGCGCGCGCAGCATCATCGGCACGACCGGCCAGGTAAATGGCAGCAATCTGACGGTGACAGATACGCAGGGCAACGACTACACGGTGAACGTAACCTCCACGACGCAGATATTGCAGACGGTCAGCGCTACCGCCGCCGATCTCAAAACTGGTACCGCCGTGAGCGTTGCCGGCACACCTGACAGTTCAGGAGCCATCACCGCTCGCTCCGTCACAATTCTACCGAAATTGCTGACAGGCTCGACGCAATAGTCGCTGCACTTAAAGCATAGTTTGTACAGACAAGAGGAAAAAAACATGTCAGAAGTAGAGACGAATCTCCAACCTCTATTGGAAGATGAGGACATAGACATAGATTTCGACCGCCTGCCGGCGTCGCCTCCCCGGCGCCAGACGCGGCGCTGGATCATCACAGCAGTCGTCCTGCTGCTCAGCATACTCCTCGTAGCAGGCGGCGTGTTCACGTATGTCCGCTTGAACAGCCCGCCACCAGTGAGCTACACCCAGCAGGCCGTTACCTCGGGCAATTTATCGGTAACGGCTTCGGCAACCGGCCCGATCACGGCTAATGCCGAATACGACATGAACTTCTCCACCTCGGGCCAGGTCACGGCGGTCGATGTCAGCGTCGGTCAGCAGGTGAAGGCCGGCCAGGTTCTGGCAACGTTGAACTCGGTCTCGCTGCAGGATGCCCTGGCGCAGGCCCAGCAGGCCGTGAACAGCGCCCAGGTCGTCTATAACGACGCCGTCAACAATGGCCTGGCACAGCCGACGCTGGACCAGGACTACAACGCACTACTTAGCGCGAAGCAGCAATTGAAGACCGCCCAGGACAACCTGAATGCGACCAGGATAATCGCCCCCGCCAATGCGACGGTGGTGGCGATCAACGGCATCGTCGGCCAGACCGCCGGTAGTGGAGGCGGCGCAAGCAGCAGTTCAAACAGCAGTTCAAACAGCAGCAGTTCGAGTACCAGTAGCTCGAGCAGTAGTTCTTCAACGTCATTTATCACCCTGGTCGATACGAGCACATTGAAAATTGTGGCGCAGGTCAACGAGGCCAATATTGCCAGCATCAAGATAGGCCAGCCTGCCAACTTCACGGTCGCCGCGTATCCAAGCCAGACCTTTAGCGCCAGCGTAGCTTCGATGGATGCCATCGGGCAGACGAGCTCGAACGTGGTGACCTACCCCGTCACATTGACGGTAGACATGCACAGCCTGGACAATGCGCATCTCTATCCAGGGATGACGGCAACCGCCAATATAACGACCGCCGAAGGCATAGGTGTCTTACTGGTCCCCGCAGCCGCTCTGAGTTTCCCAAGCACGGCCGTACAGGCAGGTGAACTCAATCGCACCTCCCTGAGATCGATCTTTGGCGGCTCTACCTCAGGCACGAGCACCACACAGGGCAATCGCGGCCTTGTGCTGGAATTGCGCAACGGCAAGCTCACCCCCGTCGTCGTTACGACAGGCCTGAGCAACGGGCAACTCACCGAGGTGATCTCCGGCCTGAACGCGGGTGATGAGGTCATTGTGAGCCAGACAGGTGGCAACATCTCCACATCCACATCCAGTTCAGGCACTGGCGCTGGCCGCGGTGGCTTTGGCGGTGGCGGCACTGGCGGCGGCGGCGCCTTCTTCCGCAGCGGCAGCGGGGGTTGATCCAGATGGAACAGCAACAGCATGAAGGCCTACATAACCTGGCAGGCACACATCCCGTCATCAGGGTACAACAGCTCAAAAAGTATTATTACCTGGGACACAACGTCGTACCCGCGCTGCGTGGCATCGATCTCGAGGTCACGCCCGGCGAATTTGTTGCCGTGATGGGGCCATCTGGCTCTGGCAAGACGACGTTCATGAACCTGCTGGGCTGCCTGGATCGCCCCACCAGTGGTCACTATATACTGGATGGCGAAGCCGTCAGCCAGATGAACGCCAACGCACTGGCCGACATTCGCAATGCGAAGATTGGCTTCATTTTTCAAAGCTTCAATCTCCTGCCGCGCATGACTTCGCTCGCCAATGTACAGCTGCCGCTGGTCTACGCGGGCGCCTCGGCGGAAGAGCGCCACCAGCGAGGGCTGCAGGCCCTGGCCCTGGTCGGACTGGATGAGCGGGCCCATCACCGGCCTAGCGAGCTATCCGGCGGCCAGCAGCAGCGGGTCGCCATCGCCCGCGCGCTGGTTACAAGACCATCGCTGATCCTGGCCGATGAGCCGACGGGCAACCTGGACAGCCATACAAGTATGGAGATTATGGCGATCCTACAAAAATTGAACACCCGCGGTATTACTATCGTCCTGGTCACGCACGAACCCGATATCGCCGACTATTGCCAGCGCAAAGTAATGTTTCGCGATGGAAAAGTCATCCAGGACATGTCAAACCCTATACCCATCCAGGCGCGCGAACAGCTGCGACTGCTAAGCAGGAGGGTTACGCCATGAACGTTTCAAAAACTGAGATCTTTATGCAGCCGCAAGCGCTGCAGCAGGTGTCAGGTCCGGACCCGCACGCGCGCGAAAAACGCAGGCGCCACGACCGGGCGCGCGGACTGGCCGCCATCTACCAGAGCTGCGCCAGCGCTCTGCAGGCGCTGCGTTCAAATAAGCTGCGCTCTCTGCTCACCTCGCTGGGCATCATTATCGGAGTAGGCGCCGTCATCCTGGTAATCTCGATCGGCGAGAGCAGCGCAGCCTCGATTAACCAGCGTCTCTCCGGCCTGAGTCCCAACGAGCTTATCGTCAGGCCCGGCAGCGCCAGCAGCGGCGGCGTGAGACAAGGAGCCGGCACCCTATCGACGTTGACGCAGGCAGACGCCGATGCCATCTCCTCGCAAGTAGCCAACGTCGCCGCCGTAAGCCCCGTGGTCAATGTCAGCGGCGGCCAGGTAATTTTCCGCAATCAGAACTGGTCAACAACCGTGCAGGGCGTCTACCCGGACTATCAGCAGATTGGCAGCTGGCAGCTGCAGGAGGGTAGTTTCTTCCAGAGCGCGGATGAGCAGGGCGTGGGAGCCGTCGCAGTTGTGGGACAGACGGTGGTGGACAATCTCTTTACGCCGCTGGGCGTCGATCCCATCGGGCAGCAGAATTCGCATCCGCAATCAGTCATTTACCGTCGTCGGCGTCCTTGCTTCCAAGGGGGCCGCCGGGGGCTTCGGCAACGCCGACGATGTCATCTATGTCCCCTTCAGCACCGCGCAGCAGCAGCTCACCGGCACTACGAGTGTGAACTCCATCGACGTGATGACGAACAGCACCTCCCAGGTGAACAACGTGCAGAACGCCACCCAGCAGCTGCTGCTGCAACGCCATAACATCAGCAACGCGCAGAATGCCGATTTCACCATCCAGAATCAAGCGCAGATCCTTTCGACCGTCCAGAGCGCCAGCCAGACCCTGACGCTCCTGCTCGTGAGCATTGCTTCGATCTCACTGCTGGTTGGGGGCATCGGCATCATGAATATCATGCTGGTCTCCGTCACCGAGCGCACGCGCGAGATCGGCATTCGCATCGCTATCGGTGCCCGCCCGCAGGATGTGATGACGCAATTTTTGATCGAGGCGTTGATGCTCAGCGCGCTGGGTGGGCTCGTAGGAGTTATCCTGGGGGTGGGAGGCGCGGTCACCTACTCACTGGTCAGTAAGAGCCTCTTTGCGCTCAACCCGCTCTCGGTCCTGCTGGCCTTTGGCTTTGCTGCAGCCGTCGGCATCGCCTTTGGCTTCTACCCAGCTCGACGCGCCGCCCGCCTGGACCCGATAGTGGCCCTGCGTACGGAGTAGGCCGGAGCTTGCTCGGGCCTTCTAGAAGCGACTCGATCATCCAGCTTTCTGGGCAGGGACTAGCAGGAGGCTGGATGATTCCTTCTCAAGCATACGTGCTATTTCCCTTTTATTGTCATGCGAGGTAGTTGTTCGGCTCAGGGCATTGCTCAGGCTTATAGCGGCACAAATCCAGGCAAAGATTAACCTTGCCTGGCATTACCCCGTGACGAAATGCACACAATGTGCTAAGGTTCATCTGAGGAATGCTCCCCTGGTATTCTACCAGGCACATTTCGCCAGCGGACCTTCGCACAGGAGGGAACCCGCCGATCCAAACATCAAGTCAAGTATGGAGGAACTATGCATATTTTGATACTGGGGGGTGACGGCTACCTGGGTTGGCCACAGGCACTCTACCTTTCCAGCAAAGGGGATGATGTTACAATCTTCGACAACCTGACGCGCAGGCACTTTGACCTTGAACGCGGCTTCAATAGCCTGGTCCCCATCCAGACGCTGCACGAACGTGTGGCTGCCTGGAGAGAAGTCTCTGGCCGCCAGGTGCAAATATATATCGGCGACACACTGGACTATGAAGCGCTCGCCACCGTCTTTCGTGAAGTACAGCCTGAAGCTGTTGTACACTTCGCAGAACAGCGCTCAGCGCCTTTTTCCATGCTTGACCGCAAGCACGCCGTCTACACGCAAACAAATAACGTCATTGGCACACTCAACGTCCTGTACGCTATGAAGGAGTTCGCGCCCGACTGCCACCTCGTGAAACTGGGCACAATGGGCGAGTACGGCACGCCAAATATCGATATCGAGGAGGGCTTTATCGAGATCCAGCATAAAGGCCGCTCGGATGTTCTCCCCTTCCCCAAACAACCAAACTCCATCTATCACCTCAGCAAGGTTCATGACAGCCACAACATCATGTTCTGTTGCAAAATCTGGAATCTGCGCGCCACCGACCTGAACCAGGGCATCGTGTACGGAGTTGAGACCGACGAAACACGGCAAGATCCACGCCTGGCCACCCGCTTTGACTACGATCAGATCTACGGCACAGCGCTTAACCGCTTCTGCGCCCAGGTCGCCGTGGGCTATCCCCTCAGCGTCTACGGCACGGGCCAGCAAATTCGCGGCTACATCAATTTGATGGACACCATCAGGTGCATCGAACTGGCCATTTCATCTCCACCTGGAGAAGGCGAGTACCGCGTTTTTAATCAGATCACCGAGCAGTTTTCGCTTACCGAACTGGCGCAAATGGTCGCCGAGCAGAGCTCACGCTTCGGCCTGGAGGCACAGATCAGGCACCTCCCGAATCCCCGCGTTGAGGCGGAGCGGCACTACTACAACGCGACGCACACCAGGCTCGTTGAGCTTGGACTCAAGCCGCACCTGTTGAACGGAGCCGTACTTGAATCGTTGATTGACCTCGCCATCAGGTACCGCGAGCAGATCGCCAGCAACCTGATCACGCCCACCATCAACTGGCGTCAGACAAAAAATACTATCGCTCAGGCCGGCTTGCGACCCTCAATTCAAGAGAGTAAGCGCTCGATGACCGAGCAAATTTCCTGATTCGCCCGCATATTCCAGGCCCTGTAGGCCCGAATACTTGCTACTTTTTCAGCGATCAACGCGGGGTTGCTGGCTATGCTTACCAGCAACTCCTGCCGGGCTGCCTCCTCCAGGCAGACCCAGCCGAGATTGTGCCGCTCGATAAAGTGCAGGTTATGGCTCTCCTGGCCCGCAATAAAAGCTGTGGCGAGAAACGGTTTCTCCAGCGTGAACGCTTCGGATATAAAGCTCGCTCCCGCTTTCCCCGCTATCACATCCGCCGCCGCCATATAAGGAGCAATCACCTCGCTAAAAGGCAGAGCCCGTACCCCTGCAATGCCGGAATAACGCGCCGCCATCTTCTGGTTGTTGCCGACCGCCAGAATGATCTGCATGAGTACTCCCGAACTCAGCAGGCCCTCGACGGTCCGATCGACCTCGGCGGAGCCCATCGCGCCTCCCTGCAGAAAAATGGTAAAGCGGGCCGGGTCAAGCTCAAGTCCGGCGAGCGTCTGACGCCTCAGCTCCGCAGAGACCTCCACAAACTGACGCCGCAGCGGCCGGCCGCTAAGATGCAGTCGATTTTTCGGGATACCCCGCGCCTGGGCCTGGGCGAATATCTCACGCGTCGGCGCGAAGTATGCTTCGGCCCGCTTCTCTGTAAACCATGTCCTGTGCAGCCGCCCCAGGTCCGTGAGCTGAAAGACGAGCGGGACCCGTTCTCGCAGGCTATCATTGGCGCGCGCGGTCGCAAACGATATGAAGGCATGCGTCGTTATGATAAGCTGAGGCTGGACCTGCTCTAGAATGCCAAGCAGGTGCTTGCGACTAAGCCATGCCAGTATGATGTGCAGGCAGAATGAAGCGGCCTTATTGTCGGTCGCAATATATTGCAGGGTCAAAAATCTTGAAAAATGCCGGCTGACCGTCGTATAGAAGCGACCGTAACTATCAGGCTGGGCATCCACAATCGCTACTTCATAGTGCGCCTCGAGCATCTCCTTCAGCGCCTGGGCGAGGTTCAGGTGTCCACCCCCGGTATGCGTGGTCAGGATCAAGATGGTGGGCCGCGTTGCTTTCATCAAGATCTCCTAGTCAGGGATGAGCAATTGGCCAGAATCATGCCCGACTTTACTCTCGGGCAGCTCTGACGCAACTTCGTCCGCTGCCGCACTCTCGACCAGCACGGGCGTAGTATTTTTTCCTTCGCTCTCATCCGTACTGACCTGCTTGCGCTGGCGCACCCTGCGCACAAGTATGACGGTGATAACCAGAGCTACCAACAAGGCGAGCACCAGGCTTGAAAAGGCTCCAAAAATGCCTGCCACCTCTTCCCAGCTTGCCGCAAAAATGTAGCCCAGGCCCAGAGCAATAGCCGCGCACAGCGTCTGACCACTCACATCCCAGAAGAGAAAGCTACGATAAGAGTACTTTTCCAGCCCCGCCAGTAGATTTATCGGGCCCCCCAGGGCAACAATCAGCCAGCGTGTTATAAAGACTGTCCATCCAGCCCTGCGCACAAAGTAGGTGCGACCTCGCTCCAGGGCTTCCGGCGTAATAAAACGCAAGCGCTTCTGTCGCTCAAGCCAGGACAGCAGAGACGTTCCCAGGCGCCGGCCAATGCAATAGCCAAGGTTATCACCCATCACGGCTGCGCTCAAAGCGACTGGGAAAAGGATAAAGATGTTGAAATCGCCAAGGGAGGCAAATGCTCCCGCGGCAAAGAGGAGTAGAGAGCCTGAAACGGGAACTCCTACGGCAGCAACGAAAACGACCAACCAGAGTACAGGGTAACCATACTGCTGCAACGCACTAATGAAGAAAGCGTTCAATATTACGTCCTCCCTGGCGTAGGTGCAAGAGATTTTTTGCTGCGTTCAGGCGTTGGGGTCGGCGTTGCAGGACGCGGGTGGGTGTAGCGATAGACCACAATGGCATGCTGGAGGGTATATATGACCTGATTGACAGTCTGATGTTTACGGCTCGCGAGCTGATAAAGTGTCGTGTGGCGAAGCATCTTATGCGGCACGTTGATCTGGAGCGAGGCGTACAGGTAGTCTTCGGGAACGTTGTAGACGTGGGAGACCACGTAAATCGTCATCCAGGAATGAATAGTACTTACATCACCCCTATTGACAGCAGTAGCCTGATGCTGGAAAGTTTTCACCGCCTGAATAGTACTTACAGAGGTAAAGGCGAGAATTCCCAGCATAAGGAGCAACAGAAGGCAGAGAAAGCTCAGTTTGGTGCGTTCACTCAACGCATGCAACTCCTACTGCTCCTTTCTCGACCGCAATGCCGCCAGGTCATATGCCGGGCTGCGCTGGCACGATGCTTGTGCATGATCATTCCAGACAACTCATTCAGCGCTATGGCGTCCATGGTCAATATGTATGTAATCATATCATGCGGCGCAAGCTCTCCGCTGCATACAACGGGCCTGGCCGCCGGGCAGGGCCTATCTCGTTCTCAACCTGCGGCTCCAGATATCCTACGCACAATGCCGGCGACCTCTTGCTGTCCTCTTGCGACATCTCCGGCAAAAATCAAGCCCATAGGATTTTTCGCCATACGGCAAATAATCCTGCTGCCATCTTGCTTCAACACTTCATCTTGCGTAAAGAGGAATTCCCTGACGACCCTGGGGTCGACGTTCGCCGGCAGGTGATATTTATCGATAGTGAAAATTCCTTCCTCTATCACCGCTCGCATTTGCTGGATGGTCTGCTCACGCCGATTGACCCCTATGATGGTCATGATGGCATCGGTGTAATTTGTCCAGCGTGGATTGCATTCCGCCAGGTAGTGCAGCGGCCCCTGACCTCGCAGCTCCTGCAGGCGCGCCTCTAATGGGCCTGGAAGCATCAGGTCGATATTGGCGATACCTCGCAGCGCAGTGAAATCGATGCCACATTTGCGCGCAGTCCTGCGCAACAACTCCTCAAAGAATTCAGCCGTCCGCCCCTCATATGCCTGCTGCAGGCGCGCCAGCTCGTCGTTTTTTGGCCTATAGCTGCTTGTCCCAATACACGCCTTGCTGCCCTCCTGCTGTAACTGACCATTCCAGCGCAGGGATTCTACCTGGCCGTCCATGATCACAACAGACATGCCCGGCGAATCTGCCAGGTCCAGAAAACGGCTGATGACGACCCTTGCTTCCCTCTGCTCATTCATGCTTGCCGCCAGGTAGCGCTGTGAGATGCCCAGGGCCTGACGCCAATCGTCATAGCTCACGGCCAGATCGGCCTCTCCGTCCCGCACCACTACGATACGCTTAGCCTGCTCGTAGATCAGGCAGCAGCCGTAATTGCCATCCGACTCGGCTGCTCTCAGCATCACTCCCAGGGGATAGTTTGAGAGGCCGGCGGTTTTGACGATGTCTTCAACTTTGCCCAGAAATTTCCAGGCTTCCTGGCTCAAAGAGCCGATCCGCGCGATGGTGTAGTCCGGCGCCGCGTACCCGCTGAAAGCGAACTCATCGAGCAACTGATAAAAATCTGCTTTGTTTTTCAGCAGCGTGACCATTTTCCCAGGCAGCCCCCACGTCTCTGCCCCCAGCTCCCCCTCTATGCGATTTTCTGCTTCGGGCACATTGATATATGGCACCACCAGGGCCTTGTCTGCCAGCGCGAGCCGGCCGTTAGCTTGAAACTCGGCGGCGGTGACCGCCTGGATCTCTTTGCCAAAGAGCCGGCTGAGGTACGCCAGGTGCGCGCGAATGTCAGGCGTCAACTCAGCCACCAAAACGCGCACCTGGCGGGCATCCAGGGGAAGATGGCCACAGCGTTCTCCATACTGGGCCTCTACTTTTTGCATTGTCTGGACGTTAGAGGCGCGCAGAACACCGCTGCCAACATTATGGAAGCCAACTCCGATCTCTCTCGCCTCGGGCGATGCAAACAACTCACGCTTGATAATACTCATGACAACTCCGGCCTCTCAACCTTCCCTGTAATATTCTATTGTTCTTCACTATCGGCACAGCGCGCCTGTGAGGCATAATCAGGTAGCGCATGCCCAGGCTGTGCGAGCGCCCCAGGCGGGCCTGCCATATATCTGCGCTGCGGTTAAGGAGCGATTGAGCACATGCGCCACCCACCCCGGAATTATACACCTGTATCCGCCCGCGGTCGAGCCCAAGGCACACAGCCATTATTTTAACAGAGGGCGTTCTCTCACAACGCCCTCTATTTTTAAGCGGGAATGGCGGCACTGGCCATTTATGCAGTTTGCCATTCCCGTCAAAACGATGTAGAGTGAGGCAATGGCAAATATACTACAGTGACCTTCCCGCGTATGTAAAGCGAGGAAGGTGGGAGGTCCTTGTGGCTGAAGCATCATTTCCCGACCATCCGCCAGCGGAACGGACGCTGCTTGTGCTTGGAGCTGGGCCCAAGGCTGTCGCCATTGCCGCCAAGCGAGCGGTACTGGCTCAGTTAGGCTATGCGGTGCCGCGGGTGCAGGTTGTAGATTACCAGGGGGTCGCGGCTCACTGGTCGGGCGTATTTGGCTATACCGACGGCAGGCAACAGCTTGGCACACGTCCCGAGAAAGATATTGGCTTTCCCTATGCCTCAACCTGCTGGGGCAGTGCTAAACTCAATAATACCCTCTCAAAAAAAATGTTGCTGCTCTCCTGGCAAAGCTATCTCGTTGCCAATGACAAATATTCGGACTGGATCGATCGAGGCCGCACGCGGCCCACACACGGCGAATGGTCCAGCTATATTCGCTGGGTCGCAGAGAACATAGACCTCTCGTTCTCTCTGGCCAGGGTCCAGCAAATAGGCCTGAATGCAGCTAAGCGGAGCTCCTGGGTGAGAGAAGCGCTGCATTTGAAGTGAGGACCGTCGAGCGTTCGATCAGCGAGGACCTGTCCATCCAGGGCTTCACACCGCGCCTGCACCTCCCAATGCTGGCCGGTGTTGCACAGGGACCAGGCTTCCCCAATCTGAGCTGCCTTGGGCTGCTCGCGGATCGCGTTCTCCGCTCTTATATCCCCCAGCAGCACTAAAGGTACGAACCAGGCGCAGTTGACGCTGCGCCTGGCTTCTTGCGGCAGCTACAGCTGGCTCAGCAGGTTGTTGACCCTACTGACGAAACTAACCGGGTTCTCCAGCGCCTCGCCGCCGCTGAGCACGGCCTGATCAAAAAGAATGTACGCCCAGTCTGTAAAGCGCTGCTCGTCCCTCTCACTCTTCAGCTTGAGAATCAAGGGATGCTGGGGATTGATCTCCAGGATAGGTTTGTCGTTGGGAAGCGCCTGGCCTGCCGACTGCAGCAGGCGCTTCAGGCTGGGATCGATGCCATATTCATCAACGACCAGGCAGGAAGGCGAGGTCGTGAGGCGATTGGTGGCGCGGACATCCTTGACTTTGTCACTCAAGGTCGCCTTGATCCGCTCAAGTAGCTCCCTGGCCTCGTCGGCGGTCTTCTTATACTCCTCTTTCTCCTGCTCGTCCTCAAGCCTGGTCAGATCAACCTCGCCCTTTGAGACAGATTGCAACTGTATCCCATTGAACTCTGCGAGCTCGGGCCCCACGAGATGGTCCACAGGATCAGACAGCAGCAGGACCTCGATGCCCTTCTTTTTAAAGATCTCCAGCAAAGGGCTATCCTTGGCGGCCTCAAAGCTTTCGGCCACGATATAGTAGATCTTATCCTGACCCTCCTTCATACGACCAGCATACTCCTCAAGCGAGACATCCTGGACTTCACCGGCAGAAGCAGTCGTTGCGAAACGCAGCAACCTGGCGATGGTCTCACGATTGGGCGCATCTTCCAGCATCCCCTCTTTCAGCACGCGGCCGAACTCCCGCCAGAATGTCGCGTACTTTTCCTTCTCGTTGGCCGCCATCTCCCCCAGTAAACCCAGCACCTTCTTCACCGCGTTATTGCGGATCGTATCGATCAGGCGGTTCTGCTGTAAAAGTTCGCGTGAAACGTTCAATGGTAGATCGCTTGAGTCAATGACGCCCCGCACGAAGCGCAGGTAGCGAGGCATTAGCTTTTCGGCATCATCCATGATGAAGACACGGCGCACATAGAGCTTGACGCCATGGTGATGCTCGCGAGTCCACAGGTCGAACGGGGCGCGGGCGGGGATATAGAGCAACAGTATGTACTCGTGCGTACCCTCCATACGGCTGTGCACATACGCCAGGGGATCGCTGAAATCATGCCCGATGTCTTTATAAAACTGGTTGTATTCTTCCTCGCTGATCTCACTCTTGGGGCGGGTCCACAGAGCAGATGCCTTGTTGACCACCTCTTCTTCATTCTTGCCCTCCTCCTCGACCTTCATCACAATAGGGAGAGTGATATGGTCAGAGTATTTGCGAATGATAGAACGCAGGCGATATCCGCTGAGAAGGTCATCCTCACCCTCGCGCAGGTGCAAGCGCACCTCTGTGCCTCGATCAACCTTCTCAACGCTTTCTATGTTATATGTGCCCTGCCCATCAGACTCCCAGCGCACGCCCTCTGCCGGATCCAAACCAGCCTGGCGCGTCGTCAACGTCACCTTATCAGCAACCACGAAGGCGGAATAGAAACCCACGCCAAACTGGCCAATCAGGCTGGCATCCTTCTGCTGATCACCAGTCAGGGATTGGAAGAACTCACGTGTCCCCGACTTGGCAATCGTGCCGATGTGCTCCACCACTTCCGCTCGCGACATGCCGATCCCATTATCACTGACGGTTATGCTGCGGCCCTCCTTATCGTAAGAGACACGAATTTTAAAATCGGTATTATGCTCATAGAGCTTTTCATCCGAAAGGGCCGCAAAACGCAGCCTATCGACAGCATCCGATGCATTTGAGATCTGCTCACGCAGGAATATCTCCTTATTGCTGTACAATGAGTGAATCATGAGATCAAGCAATTGCTTGACTTCGGCTTGAAACCCCAGCGTTTCCTTGTGCGTATCCACCGACATATGTATTCCTCCTCTACGGACATCAACATACTTGCAACCAAATATACTCCCGACTCGTGCGGGGTAATTCGTATAACAATGTATCAAAATATAGCGCTTTTGACAATACACAAATGTGTAAAGACCCGGCGCCTCTCAGGCAACAGGCTCCTCCTGATAGCAACTTCAATTGGGAGTATACGGGGGCTATTATGAGCATGTCAATAGCACGCGGACACAAAAAGCCCACTATCACAGATTTCTTGCATGTGATAGCGGGCTATTAAAATATACCTACAGTAACATCTATAAACCTTTTACAGCTCTGCTATGCGAGGCCGTTGATGACATCTCCCGCGCGTGTCAGGGCCTCACGGCGAACATAGTAATATGCCCACAGGCCTTTCTTACGACAATCTACCAGACCGGCATCGCGCAAAATACGCAGGTGATGAGAGATCGTTGGTTGCTCCAGGGTAAAACTCTCCACGATCTCAAAGACGCATACCTCTCCCTCATGCCGGCTCAGTAAGCTGAGAATACGCAGGCGCGTTGGATCCGCAAGGGCCTTGAGCAAACGAGCCTGGCCCACAGCGTCATCTTCGGTCAGCGTCGGCGCAAACTTCGGCACCGTACTGACTGTTGTGTTTCCAATACTGGCCTGGCGATGCAGAACGCTTAATGGCGCGGCCGACCCAGCGGATACAGGCATATTGCGCACCGGATTTACTTGATTTATTGATGTCATAGTCTTCTCCTTCCATCCTCCCAACCTAACGTCACACCTCACATCGAATATGTGTTTGAGAGAACCTCTAAATTTAGTATACTGGTCTATGCAAATCTAGAGCTAAGTATATCCGACGAGAAGTGCTCATCAATACATGCCTCGCGTGTATTGATGAGCACTTCTCGTCACAACCTGAGTCAGGCAAATCTAACGTTTATCCTCCAGCCTGAGGCTCAAATGGAGCTCCCGCAATTGCTTCTCGTCGACGGGAGAGGGGGCACCCAGCAATAAGTCCACAGCGCTCTGCGTCTTGGGGAAAGCGATGACCTCACGAATACTCTCCTCGCTGGCCAGCAGCATTACCAGGCGATCTAACCCCAGCGCGATACCACCATGGGGAGGAGCTCCGTATTCGAAAGCCTCCAGCATATGCCCAAACTGCTCTTTGATCTGCTCGTCAGCCATCTTCATCAACGAGAAGACCATACGCTGGATCTCCGCCACATTGATGCGCACGCTGCCACCGCCGATCTCATAACCGTTACAGATGATGTCATACTGCTTGGCGCGAATATGCAATGGATCCGTATGCAGGCGTTCAATATGCTCCTCATCCATCCCCGAGAACGGGTTGTGCTCAGCCTCATATCTCTGGCTCTCCTCATCGAAATGCAGCAGCGGGAAGTCAAGCACCCAGCACAGAGCCAGCTCGTCGGGGTCAATCAGCTGCAAGCGTTCAGCAAGCTTCACGCGCAGCCTGAAGAGAACATCATTACTGACCTTGGCGCTGTCAGCCACAAAGAGCAGCAGGTCGCCATTCTGCGCCTGCAAGCGCTCGATTATGGCAGCAACTTCCTCATGCGCCATATATTTCGTCAGCACAGATTTCACTTCGCCCGTTGCGCTGATAGCCAGCGTTACAAGACCTTTTGCTCCCAGGATACGCGCAAATTCCGTCAGCTCATCTATCTCCCTGCGCGTATAGCCGGCGGCGCCCGGCACACGTATACCCTTGACAATGCCGCCGGCAGCCAGGGCCTGCTGAAAAACGCCAAAGCTCCCCGCCCGCGCCAGGTCGCTTATCTCCACCAGGGGCAGCCCAAATCGCAGGTCGGGGTGATCCGTTCCATAGCGATCCATCACCTCGCCATAGCTGAGGCGCGGGAAAGGCCGTGTTTTGATGCGCTTCGCGCTTGTTCTCTCGATGAGGTGGATTAATAGCCCCTCGATCAGGTTCATTACATCTTCCTCGGCCACGAATGCCATCTCCAGGTCGAGTTGTGTAAATTCTGGCTGGCGGTCCGAGCGTTGATCTTCGTCGCGGAAGCAACGCGCAATCTGGAAGTAGCGATCAAGGCCGGCCACCATCAACAACTGCTTCAACTGCTGGGGAGATTGTGGCAGTGCATAGAATTCGCCTGGATAGAGACGACTGGGCACGAGGTAGTCACGCGCGCCCTCAGGCGTGCTCTTCATCAGGATTGGCGTCTCGATCTCCAGGAAGCCGCGCTCGTCGAGGTAATCGCGTATGACTTTGACCACGCGATGGCGCAAAATCATATGCCCCTGCATCTTTGGGCGGCGCAGGTCCAGGTAGCGATACTTGAGACGCAGGGTTTCGTCAACCGAGATGTTATCGGCAATCGGAAACGGCGTGGTGCGCGCCGAGTTCAAGATTTCAATCCGCTCGCCAGCCACTTCTATCGCCCCGGTACTCAAGTTTGGATTCTCGGTCCCCGCCAGGCGGGATACCACCTTCCCGCTCACCTGAACCACGTACTCAGAGCGCAGTTCCGAGGCAACGCGATGGGCCTGGGGAGAGCGTTCGGGATCGCAAATAACCTGCGTGATACCATAACGATCGCGTAAATCCAGGAAGACCAGGCCTCCATGATCGCGCCGCCGATTGACCCAGCCGGCCAAAGTTACCTGCCGACCAATATCATCTGTATGCAAATCGCCACATGTGTGTGTACGAAAATGTACCTCAAAAGCCACGGTTGCACTTACTCCTTAAGAAAGAATGGAAAGGCGGGCACCAAAAAGAGACGGGTAGCCCCATCTATATATGGAAACTCACTTCACCACTATGCACAGCCATTTGCTGAGCTGGTGCTGAATGTAACCAAATTCATGCCAGACAGGTTCTGCGTCACCATATCGACCTGGACATTCTGTGCATTAAACGCCATACTCTTCACCGAACTAAACAGACTCGGCGAGGCATACTGCCGCACCAGTTGTAGCATGACGGAGCCGGTCACTCCACCACCTCCGGTCGCTTCGGAGGTCGGCGTTGGCGCCACATTCGCGCCCGCGGCGGTCTGTAAATCAAGTACGCGGTGCTGCGTTATATCCAGGATATAGAGGTGCGGCACAGTCCCCATGATCCCTACGGCCAGGGAGTTTGATACCGGCGCTCCAGGAATCAACAGGGCATTCGTCCCTCCAGTGCTAGCCGTAGGTACGGGAGTTGCCCAGCTGAAATCTTGCCCGCTGACGGGAAGGGGCTGCGCTATCGCCTTCTGCAGCAGCACATTCGCCGCTTCCTGATTACCGCTGCTCAGCAAGGCCACACTCTGGACCGAGCCGCCTGCCAGCAAAAAGAACAATTGATGATTGGGAAACGCCGCCATGCTCGCCACGCTCTGTGAGAAGGAGAGATTGCCCTGCGCCGTCAAGCTCAGAGCCGCGCCCGCATGCGCGCCTTTCGCCGAGGGCTCATAATCCAGGACCGTCGAAGACGATCCCTGGGTCGAAGGAGGGGGGGCCAGCAGGACATACACATTCGACGTCGAGGCGGTGATCAATGCTGGCACCATGTCTGACTTGATCTGAGGGGACGTCAATGGAACGATGGCGTCGACCTTTGTATGCTGACCCGGCGTCATGAGCGCCAGGCTGTATGTGACCGGGGCATTCCCATTGGCCTGTTCGAGCAATGTCACCAGCTGCGTCCCATCGCCAGCGATATCCAGCACCTTCGCGCCGCCCAGCGGGGCGGGAAAACTAAAAGGAATCAAGCTGTTGTTCTGCACCTGGTAGAGTTTGTTCTCCATACCCAGGGTGAACGTCATGCTGGTGGGGATTCTCCCTCCCGGCACCTGCACAACGGCGTTGGCCTTGGTCTGGGTATTCGTGGTACCTACATTCAGGCGCGTCGCCTGCGTCGTATTCGAGCAGGGCAGGGTTGTGATGGAGGACTGCGCGTTATAGTTTGTTATTGCTTCCTGGGTATATTTCGTCACCTGGGCCTGGAGCTGCGCAAAGCTGGGGCTTTGCTGCAAGCCGCGCAATTCCTTCTGCGCCGTGGCCAGGTCGCTCAGGGCCGCGGCCGGGTTATTGGCCTGTAACTCGCCGCTGGCCCTGGTAATGTAATTGTGCACAGAGGTAGTATCGGCATTCGTTCCCGACGAGCGTAGAAAGAAATAGCCCGCCCCGGCGGCCAGGGCAACAATCAGTAACACCAGTAAAGCCAGGCTGGTATAAAATAAGCGCCCGCGCTGCGCACGCGCCGTCGACGTAGTCGGCTGTGGTGCCGTGGGTATTTCAGAGAGCGAGAGTGGACCGCTTGAGTAGCGCAAAGGGCTGGAAGGAATACGGTTATCGACGTATCCCCCCGCCGCAAGCGGACCAGTCGCCGTGGCAGGCATACCCATGGCGACCGTATCTTCGCCGCTTGCTCGACCTCCGACGAAAGCTGGCCGCCTCACACCTGGCGGCTCCGAGCCAACCTCCAACACCGATACAACGATAGCGGTAATATTATCAGGGCCGCCATTGGCATTGGCGCGCTCCACAAGGTGATAGACACTCTCCTGGGGAGCGCTTTGATCGACAATTCTGCGTATCTCGTCGTCACTCACCAGTCCTGATAGGCCGTCCGAACACAGCACCAGGAAATCTTTTTCTTCCAGCTGCTCATGAAAGACATCTATTTCAACATCGGTTTGCGTGCCTAAAGAGCGTGTAATGACGTTGCGTTGGGCGTGGGTCCGGGCCTGATCCTCCGTCAATAAGCCAGCGCGAACCTGCTCAGCCACCCAGGAATGATCCTGTGACACCTGCTTCACCTTGCCATTGCGCACCAGGTAAGCACGGCTATCGCCCACGTTGGCAATATACGCCATATTGCCACGCAGCACCGCCGCGACACAGGTCGTTCCCATACCACTGCGCAGCATATTCTCATCGGCGCGCTGCTTAATCAGGGCATTGGCGCGCTTGATTGCACGCAAGAGCGAGATCGAGACATCATCACTTTCATCCTGGTAGTACACGTAGCTAACAGTATCTACAGCAATTTCGCTTGCCACCTCTCCCGCTGCATGACCACCCATACCATCGGCCACAATGAACAATGCGCCCTTCTTCGCCATCACCTGGTAATCTTTTGGAATGACATAGGCCATATTATCTTCGTTATGTTCACGCTTGCGACCAACGTCTGTTAGCTGTGCAACATCGAGATGGAGTTGTTTGTTGTTAGCCAACGCACTTTTCTCCCGTATTTAAGTAAGTCTTTTTCAGTGCGATATGCACACTAGTCAGTTGCTGGAACTTTAGGCTATAATACACCGCTGCAGAGAAAAACGCAATGGACCGTCCGTGCAAAGCGTCATTCCCTTGCCGTTGACTATATAAATCTGAGTATACTCTCTCCTCAGGGAGCATGCAAGAGATTTACTAAGCGGTACTAGGCCAATAGTAAAAATAACGAAAATGCTGGCTTCAGAGCAAATAACCCTGATTAGCTCTATCAATGACCAGCTACCTTTCTCTAGAGAGACACTGCGTGATCTGGAGCCGAAGCCAAATGGTGCTAGTGACTGTACTCGTGCGTCGTAGAGGCGTATAATTAGATATGTGAAGTACTTTTTGCGTAAACTAAGACGCTCGCACGGTTTGTGCTTTATATCTGCTATGATTTGACTTGTGCAATTGGCGCCAAGCACACTTCTCTTACTGGTATAGCTGATTTAACATGGAAAGCCTAAACCTGTTACCTTGCCAATTATAGGGACGTTATACAGCCATGAGGAGGCTGTCTGAATGCACATAGGTATTAATGCTCAATTGCTGTCTTTCAGCCAGAACTATCGCAATGGCGGCGTCAGCCGCTATATACGATATTTGTTGACGGAACTGGCGAAACAGCCTGGGAGGCATACATACACAGTTTTTGTGAATGGGCAGGATGTGGTAGAACAGCTTGCAGCTCAGAGCCCGCAGATCACGTATGTTGCGGCGCCCTGGCCTGAGGCTCAACCGGCCGCGAGGGTCGCCTGGGAGCAGCTGAAGCTGCCCGCCCTCATTGCGCAGAGACGGATCGATGTCTTACACTCGCCAATCAATGTATTGCCAGGCTTACTGCCGCGTCGCTGTGCCGGAGTGATCACATTGCACGACCTGGCATTTCTGCGCTTTCCCGCTGTCCTTACTCGCGCCAAGCGCCTGTACCACCGCACCTTTACTGTGCGCAGCATCCAGCGCGCGACAAGCATTATTGCCGTCTCAAATAGTACCAAACGCGATGTAATTGAGCTGACCGGCGTGCCTGAAGAGCGCATCCAAACAGTCTATCCTTGTATCGACAAGCGCTTCTCGTACGTTCCAGGAGTAGAAGAAGTTGAGGCTTTTCGTCGGCGGCAAGGCCTGGCGGACGGATATCTTCTCTACCTGGGAACCCTGGAGCCGCGCAAAAATATCACGACGCTGATTGAAGCATATGCCCGCTTAAGATCAACATGTGCCCTACGCACAAAGCTTGTGCTGGCCGGAGGCAAGGGCTGGCTTTACGCTTCGATTTTCGAACGCGTACGCCAGCTGGGATTAGAGGCAGAGGTGATCTTCCCAGGTTTTGTGGCCGACGACGAGCAGGCGTTGTGGTATAGCGCCGCTGCTGCCTTTGTCTATCCCTCGCTCTACGAAGGATTTGGCATCCCGGTCGCCGAGGCCCTGGCCTGTGGCGTAGCGGTAGTGACGTCAAATGTTTCCAGTCTGCCGGAAGCGGGTGCTGATCTCGCGTTATGTATCGATCCTTATAATGTAGAAACAATGGCAGCAGCGCTGTACAGAGCATTGAGCGATGAGGATCTGCGACAGACCTGTCGCGACAGGGCGCCTTCCGTAGCACAACGGTTCTCAGCAGGCAGAATGGTTGAGCAGACTATTTGTGCGTACGAACGAGCCACGACATTACACGCCGCCTTACACGGACGTACTTCAGATGGTTCGTTCGTTTATTAGTGTAGGATGTAGGATAGAATTCGCATCGTGAATAGCAGCAACCTGTCACAAACAACCAACATTAGTCCAGATACAGATAGGACGGGAGCCCTGGATATGACGGTTGGAGCAACTGGTCCAATCATGAAGGCCATTTCCAGGAGGCGGACGCATCGTCATCAATGGCGCATCTTTGAATGCATTGCTATGCTTGTACTGGATGCAAGCCTGATCTATGCATCGTTCAGGCTTGCATATTTAATACGCCGGGCCATCCAGGATGGCAACGGCAACAGCGTCATCTCCTTTTTACGCCGCAACATCGAGAATAATGCCCCTACGGGCAGGCTGCTCCCCGAGAGCCACTTCTTAGGGCTGGGAATGGGCATCGTGGTCGGGCTTATTATCATATTTGCATTTCGCGGTCTATACAAGATTCGTCTCACCGGCAGCTGGTTCCGCCAGGCCTGGACCATAGCCAGTTCCGCCAGCATCGGCCTGGCCGTCCTTATCACCTATTTCTTTGTCTTTCAGCCCCCGTCGAGTTCGCGCCTGCTGGTCCCATTTGTCTGGATTATAAGCATCATAATCCTCTCAATGGGGCGCCTGATTGTCTCGGTCGCCATGGGCATGCTCTATCGTCGTGGCCTTGGCGAGACACGCCTGCTCGTCGTCGGCTCAGGGCGCCTGGGCAAATTGATTATGCAGCATATGGCGGCTAACCCCAACCTGGGTTATGCCGTTGTCGGTTTCCTGCACGATATGAACGAGGCCCCCAGCGATTTCGGCCGTTTCAAGATGCTTGGCACCCTGGAGGACCTGGGCCTGGTCATCCGCTCCATGGAGGTCGATGAGGTGATCATCGCCCTGCCCTCAAACATGCATGAGCAATCGATCAAAAGCGTGCGCCTCTGTGAACGCCTGGGGGCCTCATTTAAACTGGTGCCAGACCTGTATGAGCTAAGCCTCTCGCGCATCGATATGGAGGCTATCGAGGGTATACCGCTGATCGGTATCAAGCAGATCTCTTTAAACACCATCCAGAGCCTGATTACCCGCATCGTCGATATTTCGCTCTCCTTGCTCATTATGCTCGTGGGCTCTCCTCTCTGGCTGTGCATCGCCCTGGCCATCCGCATCAATTCCGCCGGAGAGATCATCTACAAGCAAACGCGCATCGGCATGAATGGTCAGCCCTTCAACGTGTATAAGTTCCGCTCGATGTATGATAATGCTGACCAGCTGCTGGCGGCATTGTGCGCCAGGAACGAGGCTCAGGGGCCGCTCTTTAAAATGAAAGAGGATCCGCGCATTACGCCGGTTGGGAAATTTCTACGCCGCACCAGCCTCGACGAGTTCCCCCAACTTATCAATGTGGTCAAAGGTGAGATGAGCCTGGTCGGGCCACGGCCTCCGCTTCGCAGCGAAGTCGCACAATACGAGGAGTGGCAAAAGGGGCGCCTGGCTATGAAACCTGGCATGACCGGCCTGTGGCAGGTGCGAGGTCGCAGCAACCTCAGCTTTGATGAAGGCGTGCTCATGGACCTCTATTACATCGAAAACTGGTCGCTAAGCCTGTACTTCCAGATTCTCTTCCGCACTATACCGGCGGTATTATTCAGCCGAGGAGCTTATTAAACATATGAAAGTGGCATTGGTACATGACTACCTCAACCAGATGGGCGGGGCGGAGCGCGTTATCCTGGCATTTCACGAGATATTCCCCGCTGCCCCCATCTATACATCTATATTTGACCCGCAGCGCGTTGACCCGGCTTTCCAGAGCATGGATATTCGCACCTCTTTTATGCAGAAATTTCCACTGGTCACCAGACATCACCAGCCATATCTGCCGTTCTATCCCTTTGCGATGGAGAGCCTGGACCTGCGCGGGTACGACCTGGTATTAAGCAGCTCCAGCGCCTTTGCTAAAGGCGTGATTACGCGGCCTGAAACGATGCATATATCCTATTGTCACACACCCATGCGCTGGTGCTGGAACTATGATGAATATATCGAACGCGAACAACTGGGAGGCATGGCGCGCCGCGTCCTGCCATTTATAATAACCGGGCTGCGCGTCTGGGATCAAACCAGCGCCATGCGCGTAGACTACTTTATCGCCAATTCGCCGGTCGTAGCAGAGCGCATCGCCAAGTACTACCGCCGCGAAGCAGTCGTAATACCACCACCTGTGGATGTCGGGCATTTCAGCTTTGATCCCACCGCCCGTACGGAAGATTACTTTCTCATCCTCAGCCGCCTGGTACCGTATAAGCGCATTGACCTGGCGATTGAGGCCTGTAACAAGCTCCAACTACCCCTGGTTATTATCGGCAATGGCCGCGATGAGGAGCGGCTCAAACGCCTGGCAGGTCCGACGATACGCTTCATGGGATGGCTCTCCGACGAAGAGAAAGGCTACTATTATACGCATTGCCGCGCCCTGCTCTTCCCAGGCGAAGAAGATTTCGGTATCACCCCCCTGGAGGCTCAGGCCTGCGGCCGGCCCGTCATAGCCTACAGCGCGGGGGGAGCCCTGGCCTCAGTCGTTGACGGCGTGACCGGCAAGTTCTTCAAATACCAGACGGCCGCAAGCCTGGCCGAGGTCCTGGCGGCATTTGACGAGCGCGGCTTTGATCCTAACACGATACGTAACCACGCGCTAGAATTCGATACGCCGCGCTTTCATCGCCGCATCCAACAATTTATCGCGGCAAAAATGAGCGCCGGCACAGCAAAAGAACTACCCACCATTGACCTGGTAAATAACTATAGACGCGAGAAAGGCTAGATACCTGTGGAACTACGAGCTTATTGGTCAATTATTTGGCGGCGCATCTGGATCGTTGTGCTGATCGTTGGAGTGGTAGCGCTCTACGTCGGTTATCAATACTATCACCTCAGGAAAACGCCGGGCGCGCTGACCGCTTATCATTCAGCTGTTACCATCCAGGTTGGCTTACAGCCCGGCCCTGGCGGATCCAATAACAGCAGCGCCGATAATGCTTCTATCGCCGAAAATCTCGCTGATACCCTCACGACAGGTCCGATTCTCAGCTCAAAAGAGTTCGATAGCCGGGTCAGCCAGCAGATCTCGGCCGACACGAGCCAGATTACAGCGAAGTTTGGAGCCGGCGCTGACCTGGGCGACTGGCAGAACTCGAGTGCCATTGGCGGAGCATTAACCGCCGTTCGCAGCCATAACCTGGTCACCATCAGCACAACCTGGAGCACCAGCGCCGGCGCCTGGGCCATTACGAATGCTATTGGAGAAGTGAGCACGGCACATTTATGCCAGTACCTGACCTACGGCTATGTCATGCCCCAAACGAATACGTGCAACACCGCTGCGAGCAACACGCAGCCAGCCGTGTCGGCGCAGGTCGTCAGCAGCGCCTCCGACCCTGGCGCTATCCCCGGCCCATCCGTCAACAAACGCACACTCTTATTCGCCCTGCTGCTTGTTGCACTTATCGTCGGCCTGGCCCTGGCATTCCTGGTCGACTACCTGGATGACCGCGTGTATGACAAAGAAGACGCCGCAAGTTTACTGCAGCTGCCCTTTTATGGAGAGATTCCGCGCGCGCCAGCAGCTGGTCGCGCGCGCACGAAAACACTTTCAGAGTAAGGTCCTTACTTGATGATTCACGAGGAGTAACGTCCGTGAGTATGCCCTCACAAGAGCGGTTTGAACTGCTCACCGATTATGACCCTGGTTCCGCATACAACGAAGCCTACCAAACACTCTACGCAAATATCCGTTTTAACCTGGATGGCACACAGGAGAAGCCGCATACCCTCCTTCTCACAGCGGCATCTGCGACAGCTCCACAGCCATCCTTCGCGGCTAATGTGGCGATCGTAGCCGCGCAGAGCGGCACAGCCACCATCCTCGTCGATGCGGACCTGCGCACCCCGGGCCTTGAGCGACGCTTCGGCATCGAGAAAGGCAGCGGCCTGAGCGACCTGCTGCAGGCAGATGCGATTACACTGCCGACACTGCAACAGTGCCTGCATAGAACCTTCATTACCAATCTCCAGTTGCTCGGCGCCGGCAGTGTTGTAGGCAGCGAGGGAGCCGGATTGCTCTTTTCAGCCAGGCTGGCAGACTGTATGGCCGCCATGCGCCAGCTCCTGACGGGGACAGCAGCTAGTCAGGCAGGCATGATTATTTTCCATACGCCCCCGGTATTAACAGGTCCTGATGCCTCGCTTGTGGGATCACAGGTAGATCAGACTATTCTAGCTCTCGTCAAAGGCAAAACGACTCGCAGTCAGGCCAAACAAGCTCAGGAGCAATTGCAACGCGCGCATGTGAATCTGGTCGGGATTGTCTTCCTGGATGCGTAAATCGCCCACAATGCCGAGCCAGTGCATACGTCGCTTGCATTTCTTTCTCATTTCTTTCTAAGGAGGAAATAGCATGCAGGGACGCCGTGATGCGCAAAGAAGAGCCGCAGCCCAGCAGCGGGCTGCTCTCCATGGTAATGACTCGGGCAAATTCCGCAGCATTCCCCAACGCCCTGCGACTATGGCGCGCCTCGACCAGCCTCCTGCTACGCCTCGCGTAGCGCGACCTCAGCGCAGCGATGCCCAGCCTGCCAGTTGCCATCGGCGCTTACTTACCCTGGGCATTGTCGCTATTGTCTGTATTTTGCTCGCTTTTATCCTGGGCTACGCCGCCATTAACTTTTTCGCCGCCACGAACGCCAGCGCGGACGCAGCCACAACAGCCACTGATTTTATCGCTGCGCTGCATGACCGCAACTATGACCAGGCCTACAATGATCTTGGCCCCGCCATCACCATCCCGCTTGTTCAGGATGACTTTAAACAGCAGGCGCAGAACGACGATCTCTGCTTTGGTACGGTAACAAACTACAGTGAAATCGCCAGTAGCGCGCTACAGAATAGCGCGCAAAGCTATTCCTTTGACTTCTCGATCACACGCAGTAAAATCCTTAAGCCCTACACCCTGCACCTGCTGCTGCAGCAGGATACAACCACGGGCCGCTGGCAGGTCAACAGCTATGGCGATGATAATAATTTAGCGCCTGGCCAGGCCTCATGCACGTAAATATAAGAGGTTCACTCCTATCTTTCTCGCGGTGCTCTAGGCACCGCGCCGGCCGCGCTGACCCTGCCACGCCAGCGCCGCCACGCTCGATCAGGGCGCACCTACTCCTCAAATGAACTGAAGAGGTTATTCAGTGACTCCGCCAGGGTTGGATGGGCAAACACGCCATCGCGCAGCACAGTATAAGGAAGTTTGCCCATTATCGCGAGCTCCAACATCGACATAACCTCACCGCCTTCAACCCCCAGCACGGCGGCGCCCAGGATCTGACCACTGGCGGCGTCTACAATAGCCTTCATAAAGCCGCGCGCTTCATCAATCTCCAGGGCCCGGGCCACATAGTCCATTGGCAGCCTGGCAACCCTGATCATACGCCCCTGTGCCCGAGCCTCGCTCTCGCTCAGCCCGACTCTACCCAGCTGTGGATCAATAAACACGGTGTATGGCAGTAGGCGATCGTGGATTGTTGCGTTGCCTTTCTCAAGCAGGTTGGTGCGGATGATGCGGAAATCGTCATAGGAAATATGTGTAAAGGCCGGACCACCCTTCACATCTCCGAGGGCATAGATGCCCGCGACATTGGTCTCCAGCTTCTCATTGGTCTGAATATAGCCATGACCGTCGCTTTGCACGCCAGTCGCAGCGAGATTGAGGCGGTCTGAATTTGGGATGCGGCCGGCAGCCGCCAGCAGATGTGAACCTGTGAGCACACGCTCACCAGTGGGGGTCCTGACGGTCAATTGAATTTCACCGTTGTGGGCCTGTTTCACCTGCTCAGCCGTCGTTTCCAGCAGAATCTCCACGCCATCCTCGCGCAGTATCTTCGCCACCTCATCGGAGACATCGCTATCTTCGCGCGCCAGCACATGCCTGCCGCGCTGTATAATGGTCACCTGGCTGCCGAAACGGCGAAACATCTGGCCAAATTCAAGGCCAACATAGCCTCCACCCAGGACCAGAAGGTGGTCCGGAACCTCGGCAAGCTCCATGATTGAGGTCGAGATCCAGCAGCGGCACGCGCTCGATGCCGCTTATCCTGGGCAGGGCTGGACGATCGCCGGCATTGATGAAAATCGTGTTCGCAGCGATCTGGCGGGTTTCGCCGCTGTTCAGGCGCACCTCGACATCTTTAGGGCCGGTAAAGCGCGCCTCGCCCATCATAAGCTCCACGCCCGGCGTATTCTTGATGCGCCGCTCGCTACCACTGCGAAAGCTCTCAACAATAGCGCGCTTGCGCTTTCTCACCACGGTCATATCTACGCTGACAAGTCCGGTATGTACGCCGTAGTCGGCGGCTCGCAGCGCCAGGTAAGCCACGCGCGCGCTGGCAATCATCGTCTTGGTCGGAGTACACCCCTCATTGATGCAGGTTCCACCCACATGGATCCTCTCGACAAGTGCCGTTTTCCAGCCCGCCTGCGCCAGAGCAGTGGAAAGTGGTCCCCCGGACTGACCCGCGCCAATGATAATTGCATCGTAGGTTGCCGTCGTCATATACGTTACTCCCTTCGTCTTTTTGTTGTCGCACCACTTGCAATGATACCACCTGCCAGGCGCTTCTCAAGCATCTACGACTCGCGGCAACGGCGAGGGCGGCTCAGGCGAATAGGGCGCGCGCCCTCAACACAGCAACGCATAAAGCAGTATTAAGAGAAGGCATCCTCCCCTGTAATTGCCTGGCCTATGATCAGTGTGTGAATGTCGTCAGTGCCCTCATAGGTATAAACCGACTCCAGGTTGTTCGAATGACGGCTGATGGGATACTCGAGGGTAATACCGTTTGCTCCCAGGACCGCACGCGCCTCGCGCGCCGTCTTAAGCGCCTCGCGCACATTATTGCGCTTGGCTATTGAAATCTGCACCGGGTGCATATCACCTTCATCCTTCAAACGCCCCAGCTGCAGGGCGAGTAACTGAGCCTTGACCAGCTCGGTTGCCATGATTGCCAGTTTCTGCTGCACCAGCTGGAAGCGGGCGATAGGCCTGTTGAACTGGACGCGGGTCCTGGCATAGTCCAGAGCGGCCTCATAACACGCTCGCGCCGCGCCCGTCGCACCCCATGCGATGCCAAAGCGGGCCTCATTGAGGCACGAAAGCGGCCCACGCAGCCCACGGACATTGGGCAGCATATTCTCCGCCGCTACACGGCAATCCTCAAAGTGCAGTTCTGATGTGACGGAGGCGCGCAGGGATAGTTTGTGATGAATATCGCTGCTTGTAAAGCCAGGCGTGCCGCGCTCAACCAGGAAGCCGCGAATGCCATCCTCGCTGCGCGCCCACACAACGGCCAGATCCGCCATACCACCGTTGGTAATCCACATCTTTGTGCCGTTCAATACATAGCTATCGCCATCGCGGCGAGCCTTCGTACTCATGCTGCCGGGGTCGCTGCCCGAGTCCGGCTCCGTCAGTCCAAAACAGCCAATCACTTCGCCGCTGGCCATACGTGGCAGCCAGTGCGATCTCTGCTCCTCTGAACCATAGGCGTGAATGGGGAACATAGCCAGCGAACCCTGTACAGACACAAACGAACGTAGGCCGCTATCTCCTGCCTCCAATTCCTGGCAGGCCAGGCCATAACAGACGGAACTCAAGCCGGCGCAGCCATAGCCTTCAAGGTGCATGCCCAGCAGGCCCAGTTCAGCGACAGCAGGGATGAGCTCGCGGGGAAATGTACCGGCCTCGAAATGCTCGCCAATGATCGGCAGCACACGCTCATTCACAAACTTGCGCACGGTATCTCGCACCATGCGCTCTTCCTCGCTGAGCAGGTGGTCGATATTATACAGGTCCGTCGCGGAGGGCATCTGCACTTTCTTGCGTTCAATACTGGTATTCGCCATAATAGATATGCTCCATTTCGTTACTTCGTGTAGTGGACAATGGCCTCCAGCTATTATATCTCAAAGCGCCGCTCCAGTGCCCACGTGCAGTCAGTTAAATCCGCCTACATCCAGGCCGTTAAATGCGCTGTTGATACCTGGCGCAACGGCAGCATAGCTACATAACAGGCAAAACGCTGTGATGGCGCGTGTGGACGCGCACCATCACAATAGAAAACAACAAGGATGGTCTCAGCTGTTTACATCCACGACAATACGGCCTCGCACGCGTCCCTCGAGGATCTCCTCGCTGAGAGCGGGTATCTCCCGCAGGGGCACAACCTGCATGATCTTGTGTAACTTATCCGGCGGCAGGTCGCGTACCAGTCTTTCCCAGGCCGCGCGCCTGCGCGGCGGTGGGCACAGCACCGAATCGATGCCAAGCAAATTGACGGCACGCAGAATAAAAGGCAGAACGGTCGTTGGTAAAGTATTGCCACCGGCGAGCCCGCACGCAGCCACACTGCAACCATAGGCCATCGTGCGCAGGATTCCGGCCAGCGTCTCACCACCGACGGTATCAACCGCCCCTCCCCAGCGCTCCGACTCCAGGGGCCTCTTTGAGGGTTCTGCCAGTGCCTGGCGCTCTAAAAATGCTGTCGCTCCCAGCTCCTGTAAATATGCGTGCGTCTCACTGCGGCCCGTCGAGGCCACCACATTGTAACCCAGCTGCGCCAGGATTGCTACGGCCACGCTGCCAACGCCACCCGCCGCGCCGCTAACCAGCACCTCACGCCCGCCCGGGCGCAGGCCATGATCCTCGAGCGCCATCACGCACAGCATGGCTGTGAAACCAGCCGTACCAATGCCCATCGCCGTCACGAAATCCAGACCTTCTGGCAGGGGCACCAGCCAGTCGGACTTCACGCGCGCGCACTGGGCAAAGCCTCCCCAGTGGCGCTCTCCCACGCCCCAACCCGTCAGCACCACACGATCACCCGCCTTGAAAGCGGCCGACTGCGACTCTGCAACGGTCCCCGCGAAATCTATGCCCGGCACAAAAGGAAAGGCGCGAATAATGCGACCCTGGTTGGTCACAGCCAGGGCATCCTTGTAATTAAGGCTGGAAAAGGCAATGGAGACCAGGACATCTCCCGCGGGCAGGTCGGAAGTTGACAGGTCGCGCAAGACGGACTGAACGCCATTCGCCTGCTCTTCGACAACTAGCGCTTTAAAGGACTCCCGTGTCATAAGTGTTTCTCCCAATCTATCTGGCTGCGAAACAGTCTTCTCTACGCTATTATATTGCTGCGAAGCAGCACACGGCTACAGGTGCGGGAATTCCGCATGGCTGGTTACATGGTGATGGAGTGCGTGGCCCGCGGGCCACGCGCTCGAGTCCTAACGTGCGGAGCGCTCGCTTGTTCGTTCTGGCGCCTGCGCGGGCGCCGGAGACGCGGCACCTCTGCTCTCACGCACTATCGAGAAGAAGAGCGCAATGGCGCAGATCACGGCTGAGGCGATAAACGCATGGCTCATCGCGCTGGTGAATGCGCTTGAAATCCCGGGCTGCAGGTGACCCACCGTGCCGAGAAAGACCGCGTTCACCAGGGCCGGGGGCATAGAGGCCGCGGCTATAGCGAGGGCCACGGCGAAGCTACAGACCATGCCGACATTGCGCATCGTATTCAAGGTCGCTGATGCGACGCCCAGGCGGTTGCGCGGGGCAGCGCCCATCGTGGTGCTGGTATTGGGCGACCAGAAGAGGGCGCCCCCTATTCCCATCAGACCAAGCGCCAGCGCCAGAATGAAATAAGGCGTAGTCGGAGTCAGGAGGGAGAAGAGCAGCAGGGCCATGATCGATACCACCAGCCCGGCCGTGGCCGGAGTCGTGCCATGGAAACGGTCGCGATCCGCCCAGCGGCCGCCAAAGGGACCGATGACCGAGGTCAGGACCGGCAAAGGCAGGATGAGCAGAGCGGCGGTCAACGGGTCAAAGCCACGCACCCCCTGCAGGTAAAAGATGATCAGGAAATTCACCGCAAAGACCGCGAGCGACTGGAGCGTCGCAGCCAGGACAGAGAAGGCATAGCGGCGATTGGCAAAGAGGCTCAGATCGAGCATGGGATACGCTACGCGCCGCTCCCAGAGGACGAAACTGATGAATGCGATCAGCGCTATGCCGAGATAAACCAGGACTGCAGGCGAGAGCCAGCCAGGGCCGATGCCATTAATCAGCCAGATCAGCACGCCGAGCAGCCCTATACAGAAAAGCAATGCGCCAGGCAGATCGAAGCGCTCGCCGCGGGGCCTGGGGGCTATATCGTGCAACAACAGATACGCGGCCAGGGTACCAATAATGCCAATTGGCAGGTTAATCAGGAAAATCCAGCGCCAGCTGGCGACGGCCAGGATGAGGCCTCCCAGCACGGGCCCGAGCACGCTGCCAGCACCCCACGTGACCGCGTTGATGCCCATGGCCTGGCCGCGCTGCTCAGCCGGGAAGATCTCCGTGATGATGGCCATCGAATTGGCGGTGAGCATCGCTCCTCCCACACCCTGGACGACACGGAAGGCGATGAGCAGGGTATCGCTGGGAGCCACTCCACACAGCACCGAACCAAGCGTAAAGACCACAAAGCCCAGGTTATACATTCTTACACGGCCAAACATATCGGCCATGCGGCCAAAGGTGAGCTGCAATACCGTACTCACAATAAGATATCCAACAATCACCCAGGTCATGCGCACGAGATCGGAGTGGAGGTCCTGGATCATCCGCGGCAGCGCCAGGATCACAATCGTCGAGTCAAGAGCTGCCATGAGCGAACCGATAGTCGTCACCGCGAGCGCTATCCACTTATAAGCAGGTTTTTTCATAGAGAAATTCCTTCAAAGGGTCCTTCACTTTTGAGAGACCACCTCATCCCCCCCGCTACGACCCATGACAAGTATATGACGTTACACTACTACAAGGAAAGGTTTTTGCCATTGAGCGAGAGGTCAGGTATGAAGAACTGGCCAAAAGTACAGGCTTCCTGCCCTCCCTCCGCGCATACACTGATATGCTATAATGTCTACGCTATGAGATATCCATCTTTCTGGGACAAACTTGAACAACCAATTATCGCGCTCGCACCGATGGACGGCGTCACCGACGCTCCCAACCGCACCATGCATGGCCTGTATGGCCGCCCCGACGTGGTCCTGACCGAATTTACCAATGTCGAGGGCCTCTGGCGCGGAGGTGACCGCATCTTTCGCGATTTTCTCTATACGCCTGCTGAGCGCCCAGTAGTGGCGCAGATCTTCGGCTGCCGGCCCGAATACTTCTACAGGGCCGCGCATGTTGTCTGCGAGCTGGGTTTTGACGGCGTCGATATCAACATGGGCTGTCCTGCCAAAACTGTTGCCAACAAAGGCGGAGGCGCGGCCCTCATTCGCATGCCCGAGACCGCCAGGGCCATCATCCAAGCTACCCAGCAGGGAGTGCGCGACTGGTTCAACGGCCAGACGCTTGAGGACCTCGCAATGGATAGCGGACGTATCGCACGTATTCGCCAGATGAACGCTGAGCGTATCCAGGTCTGGGGTGATACGCCTCAAGTTGAGCGCCACCTCCTGCCCGTCTCGGTCAAAACGCGCCTTGGCTATGACTCCATCGTTATCACAGATTGGGTTCAGGATCTGCTCGAGCTTGAGCCGCACGTCATCTCCATTCATGGGCGCACCCTCGCCCAGCACTATAAAGGCGAGGCCAACTGGGAGGCAATTGCCGCCGCCGCCGCCATTGTGCGCCAGACCCCTACACTCATCTTTGGTAATGGCGATATCGCCAATTTATACCAGGCTGCCCAGCGTATCCGTACAAGCAGCGTCAACGGCGTCCTGATTGGCCGGGCCACCTTTGGCAATCCCTGGATCTTCCGCGAGCGCGAGAAACTCAAGCAACTGCTCGATGCGGGCATCAACCCGACTGAGGAGGACCTGCCGGTTCCTGCCCCTATGCGCGAGGAGCGCCTGCTCATGGCCCTGGAACATGCGCGCGTGCATGCCAGGCTCAAAGGCGAAAGTCACTTCGTCGAGCTGCGCAAACATATGGGCTGGTATCTGGGCCACTTCCGCGGCGCCAAGCGCGTACGCAACGAGCTTGTACGCATCAACAGCCTGGCCGATGTCGAAGGCATCATCCTGGCGGCCCTGGATCGCCCCGACGATGGCGGTGAGGACGAGCCGGAGCTGCTCCTGGAAGAGATGTCCGAGCCCGATCTTTCCTGCGCCCTGTAATCGCTTAACGCTGTTGAGCGGGCCTGCACCCTGGGCTTTTCCCTCGCGCACGGTGTATGATAGGAATATCAGTATCAGCGCCGCTTGGACGTAACGTATCATTAGAGTGAACGAATTCGAGCAGGAGGGCCAGAGAGAGTATGGAAAAAGCAGCCAGTTTCATCTCCCGCATGCGTGCCGTCACCATCTCACGCGAGTATGGCAGCGGCGGGGGTGAGATTGCAACTCGACTTGCAACGCGCCTGGGATGGCAGCTCGTGGACCACGAAGTCGTTGTACGTGTAGCCCAGGAACTGGGAGTCACCGAAGAAGATGCCGCAGCGTATGATGAACAGGTTGAAAGCCTCGCCTCGCGCTTTCTGAACAGCATGGGAGCAATCGAGCCGATGATGCCCGCGATCGCACCCGTTCCACTCACCACCGAGACGAACTCCTATCGAGAAGCACGCCGTCGCGTTATCGAGGCGGCGTTTATCACAGGCCACGTCGTGATCGTTGGACGCGGGGCCCAGATCCTGCTGGCCCAGCATCGCGATGTCCTGCACGCCCGCATTGTGGCCCCACTTGAGCTGCGCATCGTCTACGTTATGCGACGCGAGGGGTTGGATCGGAATGCGGCCCGCGCGCGCATACAGGCCAAAGATCGGGATCGTATCCGTTATCTACAGGCAGAACATAACCAGCGTCCGGATGACGCCCACCTGTATGATATGGTGATCAATACAACTGTTCTCGATCTGGATAATGCCGTCGAACTGCTAAGCGCGGCCCTGGAACACAAGGCGATGCGACTCACAACGCCCAGCGGTGAGCTTGGGCCTGCCACAGGCATGCCACGTTACCCCCACCAACCAGGTGACTTCCTCCCGCCGGCCAGCAAGAGCGAGACGGTCAGCTAACAGGGCGACACACATTAAGAAAGTAGGAAAAACATGAACGAAAGCGAACTACAAGGCACCATCGAAAAACTGGTCAACGAGGAACACGCCCTTATGCAACAGGCCAGCAATGGCGGACTCAACGAGAAAGAGCGCGCTCGCCTGCACGAGCTCGAGGTTAGATTAGACCAGTACTGGGATCTCTTGCGCCAGCGCCGCGCCCGGCGCGAGTTTGGCCTCAACCCCGACGAAGCGAGTTTGCGTGATCCAGACATGGTCGAGCACTACCAGCAATAGGCCCCTGCGGTGGTCCGGCGCGCCGGACCACCGCAGGAACCGCTGAGCCGCCAGCGTGCTTCATAGCGCGAGATACAGGTAGAGCGCGAGGATAAGTCCAATCAGGCAGGTAATACACGTCAGCGCGATCGCATAAACACGGGAAGGGTGAAAGCGCTCTTTATCGATGGCATTGCGCGTCTGTAAGAAGTTGAGCAGCGCCACAACCAGCACAGCCGTGCCCAGCAGCGTGAGGGTGATACCTATGATCGTCGAGTAAAAACCCGTGTGGAGGGAGTGGCCGTTAATTCTTACGGTGATGTCATGAATGAGCAGACCGAAGCGCTCAACGACAAAGCCAAAGCCTATAACAGCCAGGCCAGTACGTATCCAGGCAAGAAATGTGCGTTCGTTGGCAAGATGATGCGTGACCTTCTTGCTGATAAGATAGCCTTTTACAGGCGCTTTCTGCTCCTGCGGCGTTTTGCCATCACCTGGCTGCTCGCCGAGCGTCTCTTCCTGCTGTGCCATGTGCCTATCTCCGCAAATACATCCGCCGGCCCAAAGTAATTACAAGCAAGCTGAAACAGAGCGTCCCACTTGCCTAAACCAGCATAGCATATCACAGGCCACTTGCCAAGGCGCAGGCCGCGCGCCGCCTCGTCCAACCCTTCTGGCCGCATATGCTATAATTTTTGCAGGTCCACTGCAAGACCAGGCACGCGCAGCAGCAGTCATCTGAATGCAAGGAAATATACAATGTCAACAATGTCAACGCGCAGCCGCGCAGCCCAGAAGATACTGCGGCGGGTCAAAGGGCTGGGAGAAGTGCTGCAGATCTCCGAGGAGCCCCTGCTGGCTATTCCGGCCATCTGGGACAATGGTAAAGCAGATCACAGCACGCCGTGCGAGGTTATTGTCACAAACCAGCGCCTCATAGGCTACTACTGTGTAACCTTCCCACGCAAGCGGGGCTTTCTCGCAGAGGTGCAGCTCGCGTCGATAACCGCCGTGACACTGCGCCACAAGGCTTTCGAGCCACTTGTTCGCGAGCTTTTAGTACGGGAGGGATCACGCAAGCTCTACATCCGCGCTACTCGCCGCTATATTGAAGAACTGTACGCCGCACTACGCTCGGCAAGCGAGCACTACGTGGTGGGGACCCCGGTCAGCTTTACGGATGAAGAGGCGCAGCAGGAGACGGGCGCAGCGCCCACCGCCATCTACGGGCGGCAGGAGATTTGTTCAAGCTTCGCAAGTTCTCCCCTGGCAATAACGCTCCTTTTAGCCGGGGGGCTCTTGCTGGAAGTTCTGGGCTTTGTCCTGTGGACAGCCACGCAAAGCTTGCAGGCAGGTCTTCCCCTCTTTATCGCGGGCCTGGTGGCGGTGCTCACAGCCATCTTCATCAAGAGTGGACGGCAGCGCTAGTCGCCAGAAGGCGCAGATCTACTCCCAACAATAATGAACATGCCAGTGCTCGGATAAGAGGTTAGTATAAGTTTGAGAGACCAGGGCCAGCGACTCCGTATATATCATGTAGGAACAGTAATCATTCCCCAGAACGGGCTTATTGTAACCCGCTTTTCTCAAGAAAGGAGGCAGGCACTGTATACTAACCTGAGCTCTTCAACGTGTCATCCATGACATCATCTCATTCACAAGGCGTAATCAACCGCAACGCCGCTCCCTCTTTGCTGCTTACTACAGGTTTTGCACGTCAATTGCGCACGGCATAGAGGCTCAGCAGGCGCAACCATCAGTTGGCGGACGGTTCATAGGAAGAACGTGTTCTTGCCAGTTGTGTTCTATCTTTATTGATCCAAAGGAGGATTAGACATGGTTCCTGAGCAGCGTGATGACCTTGATGAAATTATCGTTAAAATGCGCTCCGGACGCATGAAGCGTCGCACATTCCTCGAGCGCGCCATCGCCCTTGGCCTCTCGACTACCGCGGCTGGCGCGCTCCTCGATGCGTGCGGCGGCGGTGGCAGCACCAGCAGTGGCCCCACGACCGTTGTCTGGCAGAGTGAGAACGATACCTCGGGCACCTACCAGGCAATCACCAATACCTACAACTCGACCAACAAGGACAACGCCCACGTCATCTGGCGCAACGGCCCGTCCAACACCGGCGACATGCTCACCATCTACGACAATACGCTGCGCGCCCGCAGCAGCAGCATCGATATCATGTCTATAGACGTCGTCTACCCCGCCGAATTCGCCTCCAATGGCTGGACGGTGGATCTCAGCAGCATGTGGCCCGCCAGCGACCGCGCCAACTACCTGCAGGGGCCGATTTCAGTCCTGCACCTACCAGGGCAAGATCGTGGCCGCGCCGCTGCGCACGGACCTCGGTATCATCTACTACCGCACTGATATCATCAAAACGCCCCCGACCACCTGGACCGATATGACGTCGCTGGCCAAGAGCAACGCATCCAAGGCCACGAACGGCTACGTCTGGCAGGGAGCGCAGTACGAGGGCCTGGTGTGCAACTTCGTTGAGGTCCTGGGCGGCTACGGCGGGACGGTACTCGACCCCAACAATGCCAAGAGCGTCACCGTCAACAGCCCGCGGGGCGTGCAGGCGCTCACGGAGATGGTCAGCTGGGTCGGCACCATCTCACCCGCCGCCGTCACCACGTACCAGGAGCCGAATGCGCTCTCGGCCTTCCAGAACGGGCAGGCCATCTTCATGCGCAACTGGCCGTACGCCGTCGCTTTGATGAACGCCAGCGGCTCGAAGGTGGCCGGCAAGTTCGATATCCATGCCATGCTCTACGGCGGCAGCAACACCGTTGGGCATTCCTGCACCGGCGGCTGGAACCTGGCGATCAATGCCTATTCCAAGAACACCGCCGCGGCGTGGAAGTTCATGCAGTACCTGCTCAGTGATGCCGCGCAGCAGACGCTGGCCATCAAGGGATCGTTTACTCCCGCCTTGAAGAGCACCTACAGCGATCCCGCTGTGTTGAAGGCCCAGCCGCTCTTCGCAAAACTCAGCCCGATCCTGCTGAATGCCCTGCCGCGCCCGGTGTCGCCGGTCTACCCTGACCTTTCGAACCTCATCCAGGCAAACATCCACCAGGCGCTCACCAAGTCGGTCAGCCCCAGCGCAGCGCTCAGCAATTTGTCGTCTCAACTGACAACCCTGGTGAACAAGTAAGCCCAGCGCAGACTTTTCACAGTGCAGCGCAGCCATGAGGCAGCCTTGCTACAGGCTGCCTCATCAAGCAAAAGCGTCAAGCGGGTCACTTGCCACTGGCCTGGCATTTCTGGTATCCTGGCATTACTGAAGCAACACAAATTAGGTAAAGGGGAAAAGCGTCATGGCGACTACGACTCAAACGGCTGCTGTACCCACGAGCAAAACAGGCCTGCGCGAGCGCCTGGACCTGGGCAGCGGCCTGTTTCCTTATTATCTGGTGGCCCCCACCATCATCATTATTGCCGCGATAGGCGTCTATCCGATCATCGACTCGATCCGTCTCAGCCTCCTGGATAATCCAATGGTAGCCGGTGGCACGGATTTTGTCGGCCTGCGCAACTACATCCAGGTCCTTAGTGACCCGGCCTTCATCAGTTCACTTGGTATCACGCTCGCCTACAGCATCGCGAGCGTGGCGCTGGAGACCCTCCTCGGTTTTGCCGTCGCCTTGCTGATGAATTAAACCTTTCCCGGCCGCGGCCTGGTACGCACAGCCATCCTGATTCCCTTCGCCTTCCCGACGGTTGTCTCCGGCATTATCTGGTTCCTGATGTTCAACGCCCAGAACGGCGTCCTTACCTACCTCCTGCATTCGCTGCAGCTCCTGGCGCCGGGATCGAGCCTGCTGCAAACGCCACTCGGCATCGTCGTTGCCGCCACCATCACCGATGTCTGGAAAACCACGCCTTTTATGGCGCTGCTGATCCTGGCCGGCCTGCAGGTCATCCCCCACGAGCTCTACGAGGCCGCAGGTGTGGACGGCTCCAATCGCTGGCAGCAGTTCTGGACCATTACCCTGCCACTGCTCAAAAATGCGCTCTTGATCGCGCTGATGTTCCGTACCCTGGACGCCCTGCGCGTATTTGACCTGTTCTACGTGTTCACCGGCGGCGGTCGCCAGGTGCAGACGATGTCGACGTACGCCTACAATAACATGTTCCAGGGGACGACCGTGGACTTCGCTCCTGGCGTCGCCTCCGCCGTCATCCTCTTCATCATCTGTGCCATCGTCAGCATCATCATATTCTCGTCAACAAGCCTGAATTGCGACTAGTCCACAGCGGTTAGCCAACAGAAAGGAAAGCACACCATGGCAGTACGAGAGCAAGCTGTTTCCGCGGCACGGGCAAAGACGGGTGAGACACAGCCAAGGCGACCCATCCCGTGGGGCAAGATCGGCCGCTACATCGCGGTGGCGGCCGTGATCTTCGTCGCCCTGGCGCCATTCTACTGGACCCTGATCACGTCCTTCAAAAGCGATGCCGAGGCCAACGCGTCGCCACCGACCTTCACTCCGCATTCGTTCACGCTGCACAACTACACTGACGCCCTTGCCAGCGTCCAGCCGGCTTTTGCCAGAGACTTGTTGAACAGTTTTGTCATCGCGACAGTGACGACCGTGCTGGCGCTGATCTTCGGCTCAATCTGCGCCTACGCCATTGCACGTACGAAATTCAGGGGGAAATTCGCCGTCCTGGCGATCATCCTCTCAGTGCAGTTGTTCCCGGTCATCGCCCTGATTGGGCCGCTCTATGTCTTTTTTACCGGCGTCATCGACATCTACAATACCTACCTCGCGCTGATCATCCCCTACCTGGTGATCGCTCTGCCCATCACGGTCTACTTCTTGAACTCCTTCTTCCGTGACCTACCCCCTGATCTGGAGGAGGCCGCGCTGGTTGATGGCACCACGCGCCTGGGAGCCCTGTGGCGCATCGTCCTGCCCCTGACCGCGCCGGGAGTGTTTACCGCTGCGATCCTCACCTTCATCACGGTCTGGAACGACTTTATTTTCGGCCTGACCCTGACCACGGACTCGAACGCGCAGACAGTGACGGTGGCTATTCCCCTCTTTAACGGAGAGTACTCAATCGCCTATGGCGAGGTCTCCGCGGCCGCCATCATCGTGACCATCCCCCTGGTGATCGCGGTGCTGTTCCTGCAGCGGCGCATCGTCTCCGGCCTGACCGCTGGCGCGGTCAAAGGCTAACGCCCAGCGCCGGCGCGCTGTCCCTGCTCTCAAGCGCCGGCGCCGCGTTCACGATCACGGGCGCAAGCCGCTCAGGATGGGTACAATAGCCACAAGCACGTTTTTTACCTGCATATACGGAGAGTGCAGCATGCTTTTCTCAGCAAATACCTTTGTCATCATTGTAGTAGCCAGCCTGCTGGCCATAGGCTGTAGCGGCTGGCTGCGGCAGGCACGCAGCGACGGCAGGCTCGAACGCAGCGGCAAGCGCGTGCAGGCAACGGTCACCTCTATCGAAAAAAGGCCTGGCCTCGCTTTCACCTCCTATATCATTACGGCTGCATGGAGCGAGCCACAGACCGGCACCAGCTATACATTCGAGAGTGAGCCCGATCCGCGCCCCCCGCATGAACGGTACGTGCCAGGCGCTGCCGTCGACGTGCTGCTCGATCCCACAAACCCCGGGCGCTATTGCATGGAGGTAGATAGAGCAAAAACGCAGCAATGCTCCATGCGTTGAGTCCGCCTTAGCGCGCCAGACGTTCTAATACCCATAGTCGTTCAGGTCTTTCCAGCCAGAAAACAGCCCCGCGCAATAGTATGTTGAATAGCCCTGGTATGGCTTTTGGGGCCGTAGGAGAGAAAACATGTAACCTGCCCGATCTGCTCTAGCCAAATGGACAACTACATGATATAATATCCACAGAATTAAGAAAAAACTTTTACAGAAAAGTGGGAGTTCCCCACTTTTCTGCTTGCCAGGGACTTTTTTCTTTGCACTCGAAAAAATGATGTACGTATCTACTGGGGGCCAGCGGGAGGATAATGGCATATGAGAAGCGAATTTCAGGCGGCTATCGCACAATTAATTGCCGAAAAGGGACTACCCCGCGAAGTGGTAATGGAAACCGTTGCTACTGCCCTACTCGCGGCCTATCGTAAAAGTTTTAGCGGCGGAGAGAACGTCCGCATTGAGGTAGATAAGAACGGCGAAGTCCATGTCTGGGCAGCCAAACGCGTCGTAGCTCAGGTTAACGACCCCAACGAGGAGATCTCGCTGGCCGAGGCACAGCGCCTTGAGCCAAGAGCCGCACTTGGCCAGTCCATCGATGTCGATTTATCGTTCATCTTTAACCGCATCCCTACCCAGACGGCAAAACAGGTCATCCTGCAGCGCATTCGCGAGGCCGAACACGAACACCTCTATGACCAGGTCAAGAATTGGATGGGCGAGATTCGCCTCGGCACACTTACACGCAAAGACCCCGTGCGTGGCTGGTTGATCGACTTCGACCTGGATAAAGTCGACAAAATAGAAGGCGTGATGCCTCCCAGCGAAGAGGTACCCGCAGAGCGCTACCGTGTCGGACAACGCCTGCGCGTCTACGTATATGATGTACGCCGTGTCCAGGGGCGCATGCTGCAAATTATGGTCTCTCGCACCCATCGCGATCTTGTGCGACGTTTGTTTGAAGCAGAGGTGCCCGAGATCTACGAGGGCACCGTTGAGATCAAAGCCATCGCCCGCGAGCCTGGCAGCCGTTCAAAGGTAGCTGTTGTCGCTCGTCAGGAGGGCCTGGACCCGATTGGTTCGTGCGTTGGCGTGCGTGGCTCGCGCATCAACAATATTGTGCATGAGCTTAATGATGAGAAGATAGACATCATCCAGTGGTTTCCCGAGCCTGCCAGCTTTGTAGCCAGCTCTCTAAGCCCCGTTAAGCCTCTGAAGGTCGAGCTACGCGAATTTGACCATACCGCGCTGGTGACCGTACCCGAGCGACAGCTATCGCTGGCTATCGGCAAAGATGGACAGAATGCGCGCCTGGCGGCCAAGCTTAGTGGTTGGCGCGTCGATGTCACCAAACCGGCGGAAGGTGAAGTCTTCGAGGAGCGGGTAGAAGACGTACAGGAACACGCATATACCTACCCGGGCCGCCGCGAACGCGGCGAGCGCTCGCAGCAAGGGCGTAGTGAGCGCGGTGAGCGCAGCGAAAGCGGGCGCCGTGCGTCCCATCATCGCGGCGGCAAACATAATTCATCCTATGGATATGGTGGAGACAGGGAATAGCGACCTATGGCGAATACAGCAAAAAGGCAGGGAAAACGACCAAAGCATGTGCCACTGCGTACCTGCATCGCCTGCCGAGAAACCAAGCCAAAACGCGAATTGTTGCGCGTTGTGCGCACGCCTGAGCCTGATGAGCATGTAGTTATCGATGCCACAGGTAAAAAATCAGGGCGCGGAGCGTACATCTGCGCCAGGCTCTCATGCTGGGAGACCGCGGTCAAAAAAAAGCGCCTTGAGCAAGAATTTCAACTGACGTTGTCCGCGGAGGACCGCGCCACCCTTGATAGCTATATCGCCACTCTCCCTACGGAGACGGCCGACGAGCCCGGCAAAAAGCCTGGCACTTCGCGCAGGACTGGCAAGCCCGAGCTGGCCAACGGATAAAGTGGGGACTGGCGGTAGGAGGCAGAACTCCCTATCCCAGTTGCGCACAAAAAGTTGCAAGAACAAGTCTGGTAGGCTATACTAGGGTATCATTAAAGTATCGTCTTTGTCCCCTCAAAGGGTGCGGCAGTATGCAATTACTTGCGAGCAGCCCGGCTGTGGGGAAAAATTGAAATAATTAGACACTGATTATGCGTCATTGTATCTCGACTCTTGATAGAGACACAGCCCCTCGTCTACAGGGCCGTTGTGCTAAGCGAACGTTTGCGGAGCGATAGCTATGATCAACTAACCATAGCAACTACGCCAGAGGGCGCAGACTGAACATGCATGGCACTGCACCAGCGAGGGACTGTCCTCCTTCTCTTTCTGTAGAAGGGTGACAGTCCTTTCTTGTGGCTGTGAAGAGAGATTTCCGCCGCCATTTGTGGCGCATTATTCGTATAGAAGGGAGTCTTCTTCATGAGAAACACCTCTGAGTCTCCAGAAGGAAATGAGCAGGCTAAAGCAACTACAGCGAGAACACGCACCACCGCCCGCTCAAAATCAGACAGTGCCACAGCAGGCAATCCGGGACAACAGGAAACAAGAACTGTCACACGCAAACGGACAGCGCCAGCTCCCGACTCCAAAGGCACAACCGCCGCTGCAACTTCAGACGGGACGGAGAACCCGCCCAAAGGCGCTGGATCGGCGCCACGATCAACGCCGGCTCAGCGCAGCAGTGGCACAGCTGCCGCAAACCGGGCGCCGGCGCCAGCAACACAGAAGGAAAATATCACTACGTCTACTGAACCTACAACCCGTCCAGCAGCGCCACAACGCACAACGGCACGAACAAATGCGCCGGCGCCGCGCAGCACCAGCGCTGGCACGCCAAATCAGGCCCAGCGACCCGCCGTCCAGAATGCGCCGGCTCAGCGTCCCAGCGCGGCGCCGGCCCAGCGCAATGGCGCTACAGGCGTCCACGGTCCAAGGGGGACATTTCCACAGCGCAGCGCCGCTGGCAACGCGGCGCCGCCATTACGGCCGAGCAATCGACCTGGCTCAGGTAGTGCTCCGGCGGCAGCCTCGCGTCCCACTGCGGGAGCCCCGAGATCCACTGCTGGCTCGCCTGCACGTTCTGGCTCTGGCCGTCCCAATAGCCCGGGACACCCGGCCCCGGCCCGTCCAGGTACGCGCCCCGGGACACCGACTCAGCGCCCGCAGGAGCGGCGAGTCGCCGCGGTAAAAGAGAAGCCAACCGGACCAATCTCGATACCGCCACAGATCGTCGTCAAGGACCTGGCCGAGCTATTGCAGGCCACGCCCAACGAGATCATTCGCGGCCTCATCAAACACAGCATCTTCGCCAGCATCAACCAGGTGGTTGATTATGATAAGGCCGCTCTCGTGGCGCAGGAGCTCGGGTTTGAACCGACACAAAGCGCGATTACCTCTGCACCCGCCGTGCAGAGCAACAGAGGGTTATCGGCCAACGAAGCTATGATGGCATCGCGCGACGAGGACAATATGGTGGTGATTCCACCTGTCGTTACCATCATGGGTCATGTTGACCACGGTAAAACCTCCCTGCTTGATACCATTCGTAAAACCAAGGTAGCGGCTGGCGAGGCTGGCGGTATTACCCAGCATATCGGCGCCTACCAGGTAGAGGTCGATGGTAAAAAAATTACCTTCCTGGATACGCCTGGCCATGAAGCCTTCACAGCCATGCGCGCGCGTGGCGCCCAGGTCACGCATATCGCCATTATCGTCGTGGCGGCTGATGATGGCGTTATGCCGCAGACCCGCGAGGCCATTGATCATGCCCAGGCCGCCAAAGTGCCGATCATTATCGCTCTGAACAAAATCGACAAGGTGGGGGCCAATCCCGACCACGTCAAGCAACAGCTTGCCGAAATAGGCGTTGTCATTGAGGAGTACGGCGGCGATGTCGTCTGCGTGCCTGTCTCGGCGCGTAAAGGCACCGGGATCAATGATCTGCTTGAGATGATCTTGCTGGTAGCCGAGGTCCAGGATATCAAGGCCAATCCCAATCGCCCCGCCTCCGGTGTCATCATCGAGGCCAGGCTGGAAAAAAATACAGGCCCGACCGCGACCGTGCTTATTCAGCAGGGAACGCTGAAAATGGGTGACAATGTCGTGGTTGGCTCGTTGCCCGGCAAGATACGCGCAATGTTCAACGACCGCGGAAAGCGCATTCAGAAAGCGCCGCCCAGCACGCCTGTAAGTATTCTTGGCCTGCCAGAGGTGCCCAATGCCGGCGACCGTCTCGAAGTGGTCGCTGACGAACGCACAGCCAGGCAAATGGCCTCAAAAGTCGCGGAGCAGCGCCGCGACGAACTTATGCCGCTTGGCCAGGTCAGCCTTGACACCCTGTATATGCAGATGCAAGAAGGCAAAGTCAAGGAGTTGAATATCGTGCTGAAGAGCGACGTACAGGGGACCTCTGAGGCGATTAAAAACGCCCTGACGAAAGTCGGCGAAGAGAATATCAAGGTCCGCCTCATTCGCGAAGGCATCGGCAATGTCAGCGAAACCGACGTCCACCTGGCGGCTGCCTCCGGCGCCATTATCATTGCCTTTAACGTCAATACCGATGGCGCGGCACAGCGCCAGGCGCAAAAAGAGGGCGTCGATATCCGTAACTACAACGTCATCTATAAGTTGACCGACGATATTCAGGCCGCTCTGACCGGCATGCTGGAGCCAACCTACCGCGAGGTGATCGAGGGACACGCCGAGGTCTTACAGATGTTTAAGGCGGGCCGCTCCACGATAATCGCTGGCTGCCGTATTACAGATGGCAAAATCACCCGCTCCGTCCAGGCGCGTGTGCTGCGCAAAGAAGCGAAGGTCTATAATGGGAAAATCGCCTCCCTGCGCCGTGGCAAAGATGATGTGCGCGAAGTCGCCGCTGGCTATGAGTGTGGGATCGTACTCGAAGATTTCACCGATTTTGAAGTTGGTGACATCATCGAGGCATACGCTCAGGAACGCGTCAAACCCGGAGCGTAAACGTGAAGAGGCTGATGCTGAGGCGAAGAGAGCACGCCCGCGGGCGTGCTCTCTTCGCCTCAGTTCAGAGGGGATTTTAGCCATGCCAAATATACATCGACAGGAAAAACTGGGCGAGCTGATCGCGGCGGAACTCAGTGAGTTGATCCGCACACGCGTAAAAGACCCGCGGGTCGGTTTCGCCAGTATCACTCATGTAGAGGTCAGCGGCGACCTGCGCCACGCCAAAATCTTTGTGAGCGTCATGGGCAGCGCAGAAGAACAGGCCGCAACCATGAAGGGCCTCAAAAACGCCGGCGGTTTTTTGCGCCATGAACTTGCCAGCCGTCTTGTTCTGCGCTTTATGCCTGAACTGACATTCAAACTTGATACGTCTATAGCTGAAGGGGCCCGCATCCTTGATCTCATTGCACAGGTCGAGCAGGAAGAGAAATCCCGTCCGGCTGAATAATAGAATTGACAGAAGCCATCATGAGTGAAAGCATCAATGACCTCCGGCAGCAGCTGGATCCAGTGCTTGTCCGGCAGGCCATGGACCTGATATCCGCGGCCGAGCGCATCGCGTTGCTAGCCCATGAACATCCCGATGGCGACTGCCTGGGCTCGGCTCTCGGGCTGGCGCATATACTGAGGGACATGGGCAAGGTATGTGTGCCCCTCTGCGCGGACCCGGCTCCATCCACGCTGGGGTTTATGCCAGGCCTTGCCTGGCTGCAACACTCGCTGGAAGATGAACGCTTCGACCTGGTCATCGCCCTGGATGCCGGCGAGATGGAACGCTTTGGCTCGCTCTTGAGCCGCCACCGTTCCTTTTTAGAGCGCGTCGCCATCCTGAACATCGACCACCACGCCAGCAGCAGCGGCTGTGGTCACGTCAATATCATCGATCCAGCAGCGGCTGCGACCGCCGAGCTGCTGGTGCTCCTGCAGCAACAAGCCGGGCTGCCTTTGCGGCGCGACGCCGCCATCTGCCTGTTGACCGGCATCATCACGGATACCAGTTCATTTCAGTTCACGAATACGACCGCGCGTACTATGGAGGCAAGCGCCGTTCTGCTGCGGGCCGGCGCTATCCCTGAAACCATCGTCCAACCGCTCTACCGCTCGCGTCCGCTGGCGCAAGTGCGACTGCAATCGCTGGTCCTTGCCCGGGCGCAGACCGCCTGCGGCGGTCGGCTTATCTGGTCACAGGCAACCGACGCAACGCTCGCGGAGGCGGGAGCCGGCCCGCAGCACGATGACAATATCTCCGGTCTGCTGCGTGATATTGAAGGCGTAGAGGTCGCCGCCTACTTCAAAAGCTACGGCGATCCCGCGCTAACTCGTCTCAGCCTCCGCTGCGCCGCCCCTTATAACGCCGCCGAGATCTGCCGCCGCCTCGCCAATGGTGGAGGACATGCGCGCGCCGCAGGTGGCACTCTCAACCTGCCCATCGCAGAGGCGATCATTTTTATCGTACATGAGTTAGAGCGGATAATGCATGGACGGGATACTGAACATCAATAAGGCCACTGGCATGACCTCGCACGACGTCGTGGCCAGGGTGCGCAAAATCTTGCGCCAGAAGCGCGTCGGCCACGCGGGAACCCTTGACCCGGCAGCCAGTGGCGTGCTCCCGCTTTGCGTAGGCCAGGCCACCCGCGTGGCCGAATACCTCAGTGAGAGCGGCAAAGCATACCGGGCAGAGGTTGTTTTTGGGGTGGTTACGGACACCTACGACGCAGAAGGCGCGCTCGTCTCCAGCACAGACGCGTCATCCCTGACGCTTGCACAGATAATGGAGGCGCTTGCGCACTTCCTTGGCCCACAGATGCAGCTGCCGCCGCGCTATTCCGCGCTCAAAATCGCAGGTCAGCCCGCCTACAAACGCGTACGCGCCGGCGAGGAAATCACCCTGGCAGCGCGCCCCATCGAGATCACCTCGCTGGAGGTCATTGCCTGGCATACCCCGCGCCTGGTCCTGGCGATTGAATGCGGCAAGGGCACCTACATTCGCTCGCTGGCCTTTGACCTGGGCGAGCGACTGGGCTATGGCGCTCACCTGGGAGGATTGATACGCACCCGCAGTGGCCCTTTTTCGCTGGCAGACAGCATTACGCTGCAACAGCTGGCGGAGGCCATGGAGCAGCAGGGCGGCATAAACCAGCATCTATTCCCCATGGACAGAGCGCTGCGCGACTATCCGGCCCTCCACCTTGATGATCCGGGCGCGAGACGCGTCCTGCACGGCAATTCCTTTGAGCAGACCCCATTCGCTACCTCACCTCCAGCAGCGCTCGATCTGGCTCGCGTTTACGATCGCCAGGGGCGCTTCCTGGCCATTGCCAGGTGGGACAGCACGCGCCAGCTATGGCAGCCAAGCAAAGTCTTCGTGTAAATTTCTGCACCCATGACCTGTAGAAGCTCCATCCACTGCGCCACCAGGAGAGCAGGCGGGCTAAATAGCCCCAACGATTGCACCCCCATGGATAGCTGTGGTACTATAAGCCAGAGAAAATTAAAGATGGGAACAAACATAGAACGGGCCCGGCGCAAATCATGGAATATGTAACAACAATCTCGTCAAACGAACCCATTGTCATTACGATTGGCAATTTTGATGGTGTCCATCGGGGACACGTGCACCTGATGCACGCATTAGATCGCACGGCCAGCAGCCTGAAGTGTAAACCTGCACTGGTCACCTTCTCGCCACATACGCTGATGGTGGTGCGGCCCGCTCTCGATCCGCACTTTTTGACTACCCTGGAAGAAAAACTGGCACTGGCAAAAATGTATGGCCCAATAGCGGATACTATCGTCATCACATTTACGCCGGCTGTGGCGGCCATGAGCGCCAGCGAGTTTATGGATTTCCTGACGTCACGCTTTCATCTGAAAGGAATAGTGGTCGGGACGAATTTTAGCATTGGGCATAATAGGATGGGCGACATCACCTTTCTTGAGAAGTACGGACGGCAGCATGATATAGTTGTAGAGGCCCTGCCACTGGCAGAGGCGGAGCGCTCACGCATCAGCAGCACACGTATCCGCGCCCTGGTCGGCGAGGGCCAGATCAGCGCGGCCAACGAGTTGTTGGGCCACCCGCTTACCTTCTGTGGCGTCGTCAGGCGCGGTGACCAGCGCGGCAGATTATTGGGCTTCCCCACCGCCAACCTGCTGCCCGAGGCGCATAAACTGCTGCCGGCTAACGGTGTGTATGCCGTTCGCGTCCGCCTGGCCGACATTGAGGTCGTCGCGAGTGACACAGGGGATGGCTCTCCCGTTTATAATGGTGTAGCCAATATCGGAACACGTCCTACCTTTGATGGCCAAGAACGCATTGTAGAGGTCCATTTGCTCGATATTCAACCTGATCTGTACGACCAACGTATTACTATCGACTTTATTGCACGCTTACGCGATGAGCAACGTTTCGCAGGCATCGATGCACTGAAGTCCCAGATTTCTTCTGATGTGCAGCATGCTCGTCAGATTTTAAATTAGGAGGGTGAGCCAAAGTGTCAGCTCGCCAGAATCCACTTTCAAAATTCGAGGAGTTGATGGAGCGCATCATAGAAAACCCCTTCGGGGTTCTCTTTCCATCAAAAATCGAGCCTGCCGAGCTTTCTCGCAAGCTTCAGCGTAGCATGGATAATGGCCTGTTGATCCAGGGGGGCAATCACCGTCTGGCGCCAAATTTCTATGACATCTACCTGAGCATTGCGGACCACCAGAACCTGGGACCCAGCTCGAATAGCTTGATCAGAGAATGGCAGAAGGCACTGATTGACTATGCTATCGCCCACCACTATACGCTCAAGACGACACCTATCCTGCGCTTACATCCTGATAGCACATTAAGGCTAGGCTTCGCACGCGTCGATGCAAAGGTAGAAGATCCCAAAAACATCGACGTAGGCGGCGGCGTTGAAGCGACCCAGGCGTTGAGCGCCGAGCAACTGGCCCTCCTGCGAGCTCAACTGCTGCCCGGGCAGGAGCTCCCCGGCATAGCATCCTCAGCGCCCGATCAGGCACAACCAGGCCAGGGGCCCGGGCCCTATATGTCATCGCTGCCACCACCGCAGCCGCCAGCTCCGCCGCTGCCAGCGGCCATGCTGATCATTCGGCTGCCCCAGGGCGGGCAACAGAACTATCGCATCGAAAAGCCTGTGATCAACATCGGGCGCCAGCTGAGCAACGATATCATCGTCGAAGACAAACGTGTCTCGCGCAACCATGCCCAGATTAAATATCAAATGAATGGACAATTCGGCCTCTACGACCTGGGCAGCACCAATGGCGTAACCATTAACTCCGCTGGAGGCAACATAACCATCAAGGCCAATAGTCCTGCCCATACGCACCAGCATATTCTGCGCAATGGTGACCGTTTCACCATCGGTAGTTATGAGTTTTACTTTGAGAGAAGGTGAGACCTCCAAGCTATGCCACTACAGCTAGATATCTTTTTATTAATATTGCGACTTCTTTTTATTGTCCTGCTTTACCTTTTTCTCATGCAGGTCGTCATCGCCATCACACGCGACCTGCGCAAAGCAACCGCCGCATCGTCCTACGTCGATAACAAGGCGCCCCCTGTCGCGGGCCATCTGATAGTGGTTGATAGCGGTCCCAGCAATGTACCCCCTGGCACCCGCTTCGACCTGGCTCCCCAGACGACGATAGGTCGTGGGCCTACCAGCACCATCATGCTCACGGACAATTTCATTTCGGGCGAACATACACGCATCTGGAATCGCAACGGCATGTGGTACGTCCAGGATGCCGGCAGCACCAACGGGACATTTGTCAATAACCAGCCCGCCCGCAATGCGCTGCCCGCCAAATTTGGCGACATTATCCAGGTGGGATTTATTCGTTTTAAACTGGTACAGTGAGAGCGAGAAATAAGAGGTTTGTCCATGCAACAACGAGCGCCAGCGCGTTTTATAAAGTCCTATCGTTGGAAAGAATTAGGCCTGTTGATCATTCCATTTATGATTCTGCTGCTCGAGATGACCCAGCTGCTACTGGCCCGCCTCGTTCACGCGGGACTGGTGCAGACGTCGTCGCTCAATGTAAAAAATCTGCCGACGGTAGAGGGCCTCATACCCGTACTTGGCCTCATTGCCACGCTGCTTCTCGTCAACCTGCTGCTGAGTATTTTCTTCCCCAGAGCCGACCAGGTGCTCCTGCCTCTTGTGGGTCTGCTCAGCGGCATCGGCGTGCTGATGGCGCTGCGCATCGGCCCAAATCTTCCCTTCCCCGATCCCAACCTTGGCAGCAAACAGCTGGTATGGGTCCTGCTGGGCATCGTCGTTTTCCTGGCAATGCTCTTTCTCCTGCGCAATATGACCTGGCTGCAGCGCTATAAATATACCTGGGCCGTGCTAGGCATCATCATGGTCGGCATAACGCTGGGCAATTCATTGCGCGTCAAAAACCTCAACAGCCCCACCCACGACCAGCTGAATATCGGCCCTTTCGCCTTGCAGCCCTCCGAGCTTTTGAAAATCTTCCTGGTCATCTTCTTTGCCGCGTATTTAAGCGAAAATTTTGATATGCTGACGGAAGGCAGCCTGCGCCTCGGCCCGCTGCGCCTGCCGCCTTTAAAGCAGCTGGGACCGATCGCCTTTATGCTGGGCCTGTCACTGCTGATCTTCCTGGGCATTCGCGAACTCGGCCTGGCGCTGCTCATCTACGGCATCTTCCTCGTCATGATCTACCTGGGCACCAACAGGCTCTCCTATGTCGTCGTCAGCTTTCTGATATTCCTCGTGCTGGGCTTCATCGGCTACAGCCTCTTCGGGTACATACGCAATCGTTTCGCCGGCGTGTCATTTAACGTGGTCGACTGGCAACACTGGACACCTGCCGAGCAGTATTTCGCCTCAAACGGCGGCATCCAGGTACTGCAGGGCATCATTGCCCTCTCCAGCGGCGGCATCATTGGCGCGGGACTTGGACTGGGCCATCCCACATTTGTCCCGGTTGTGCAATCCGACATGATCTTTACCGCCCTGGGCGAAGAGTTTGGTCTGGCCGGCCTCTTTGCCATCATCGGCATCTACCTGCTGCTCATCTACCGCGGCTACCGCATCGCGGTTGAGGCCAGAGATCCCTTCAACCAACTGCTGGCGGCCGGGCTGACCTCCATTTTCGCCATCCAGACGCTGATCATCGCCGCGGGCAATATGAAGTTGATCCCTTTAACCGGCATCCCCCTGCCCTTCCTGAGCTACGGCGGCAGTTCAATCGTCGCCAACTTCATTATTATTGGCATTCTGCTGCGCATATCGCACAATACAGCCCTGGAGCGTGAGGGACTAGCCTGAGTGGAGTATCAAGGGCGTTTCGGCTTGTCTCCTGAGATTGCGCATGTTATACTTTTGCCAGAAACACACTCAAGTACAGGTAGGGATGATCTGATTTATGGGGCAATATTCACAGTGGCTGCACTATCGAGAAGTCGAGCAGCTTCTCCAGGCACAATTAGAGCCGCTCAACCAGAGGCTGGCCCAGCTACAAGCGCGCGCGCAGCAGCTGCGGGAGTATCTGCGCCCGGCGCAAGAGGTGCAGTCATCCGAGCATCCCTCTGACCCCGGGCGCTCTACTGCCGACGCATTGACAGGCAACCCGATCATCTCGGCGCTAGCGCTCGACTTACGTAGAAAGCCGGCGCCCCCTGAGTCCCTTCTCGCGGCTCAAAAGCCGCTGAACGGCGCGGCGGCAAGTCCAGCTAACGGCAGCGCCGCGGCTGGCGTGAAGCCGAGCAAGGGCTCACCTGAGACAATGTCATCAGCTCTCTTTGCCTGGAGCAATCTGCCCAATCTTGGCCTCCAGGAGGGCCTGCTCGCGTCCGCGATGGCCAATTACCCGACGCCTTCAACTCCAGCACAGCAGCCACCTCCCTCCTCGCCTCATGCCGATTTAGAGCTATTACCAGAGGATATGCTGGCTTTTTTCGAGCAACATTCCCCGACCGATCCACAAATTGAACTGCCCCACTGGCTGCGCCCTATCGCTGACGCCGCCAGCGCGCATAATAGCGACGCGCCCGTCGACCAGGAAAGCATTCGCACCAACCGCCTGGTTCAACGCTGGATTGAACGCTGGGGACGGCAGACCGCCGCCCCCTCCCCCGGGCAGGCGGAAGGGGAGAACCAGTCATGAATGACGTACCGCGCCAGTATTCTGCAGAAGAAATTTCTGCACTTTTCTCCACCCTCAAGCCGCGCGATGTCGAACAGTTCTTCGGCGAATATCAATCCTGGTTCCTCCAGCAGCAGATCAGCCAGCTTCAAGGCATGATCAATGCGCTCCAGCAGCAGCTGGCGCAGAATGCCACCCACCTACAGGAGCTCCATCCATCAGCGATTGCCCTCTCCACCCTTGCCCAGCTGCAGGCGCATGGCGTCAATGACATCGACCTGCTGGACAGATTGCTGGAACGCGGCGAAGACTGGCTTGACCGGACGATGCAGCGCCTGGCCTATTGTGAAAAAGCCGCGCTTATTAGCGATAACTATACGGAATGGTGCGAACATGCCCTGGAGGGGGCATACGATTGGATTGATGCGGTGCAGGAAGATCCTGCGCCGTCCCAAGCGGATGAGCAGTCGCCCCCCGGCGAGCAGATCACGGAAGCGATCCTCCTGCAAAAGCTCATGAGCGATGAAGCAGATGGCCAGGACAAAAGCGAGATATTGCAGGATACGACGCTTAAACGGCACGCGCCCACTCCTGCGGATATACCCCTGGTAGAGGCTTCCGACGGTCCCAGCAGCTCGAACGGCGCATCAGAACAGATACAGCCAGAGCAGCCAGAAGCGCCTGGCGAGCAGGAACAGGCAGCAGGCGATGTGGAAGAAACGAGCCCGGCGGCGCAAAGCGGCGAACAGCCGCCTGCCGGCGAAGCAGAAGTGGTTCTGGCCGCGAAAATCGCCCAGGCAGAGGTCACCACCGCGGCCCCGCCCGGACTTATCACGGCGAGCAGTCCGAGCGGGGAACTACCAGCAGAGGCGCAGGCCACCAGCCAGGCGGCCCCGGATCAAGAGCACGAGCAGATACTCCAACCCACGCCGCGCTGGCGCAAACAAGGGTTTTTCCAGTGGCTCTTCAGTTTGTTGCGCCCCTGAATTTGCTGCGGGAGCCTGCAGGCCGCTGCCACCCTCTCCCATAACACTTGGATTCCTTTGAGCTGCCAGGCTAATGCTGCGTAGGGATATCTGAGATATCCATGCCGCGCATACCCGGCATAGGTATGATAGACGAGGGGTTGGGTGTGGTTGCGGCTACCTCTTGCGACGTTCCCCGCTCCAGTTCGGTCACACGTTGACGCAACTTTTTCAACTCGCTTGACTCCTGGCGTGACGCGGCTAGCGAGATGAAATACAGCATCAACGCCCCCAGCAAAAAAGCCAGCAGGCAAACGATTCCCACTGATACCGCCGGTACATGCCAGATCAACAGGGATAATGGAGCCTCATTCAACAAATTCACGTAGGCCAGCACGGCAATACCGGCGGTTACAAGCAAAAACAGGCCGATCGCCACAAACAGCATAACACCCTCCTCCGATATCTATTGCTGCTGGATCATCCAGACAGGCAGGACAGTCATGCCAGGCTCTTTAAGCTCATCAGCACAGCCTGCGATGGTTGAGGCCTCAAGCTAAGAGCAATGGGCTATGCCCAGCGATAAGTACATCTAAGTATAATGAATCAATACCATACTTGCAAATTGACGCCCTGGAGGAATACCTTTATACTGGTATTGCTCTGCGCAGCAATACATGAAGCGTATTGATAAAGACCTGTAGAGGTATGCTGTGTTATTTGAAGACTACAAGAAAGAACAGCCTGTTCACAGCCCGGTGCGTAGCCAGTACTTACACATCAAAGGGCAAAATCCTGACGCCATCCTCTTTTTTCGCATGGGGGATTTTTACGAAATGTTCGATGATGACGCAGAAATTGTGGCCCGCGAACTGGAAATAGCCCTGACACGGCGTGATTTTGGGCGGGGTGAAAAATCACCTATGGCAGGCATACCCCACCATGCGGCAGATGGCTACATCGCCCGCCTGGTAAGCAAGGGCTACCGTGTCGCCATCTGCGAGCAGATGAGCGACCCCGCCCTCGCCAGAGGACTGGTCGAGCGCGAAGTCGTGCGCATCGTCACACCTGGCACAGTCATCGATCCTGCCATGCTTGCCGCCAAGCGCAACAACTTTCTCGCAGGCGTCGTCGTGGGGCGAGACGCGCTCGGTATCGCCTATATTGATATCACCACTGGCGAATTCGCCGTCACGCAGATCAACTCAACGGAGCCCGAGCTAGCCCTGCAGCAGGAACTGGCGCGCGTTGGACCGGCCGAAGTGCTCGTTGAAGCCCATTACAGTCGCCTGGGCAGGCGCAAGAGACGCGGGCTCGCCCTCGTTATGAGTGAAAAAAAGGTCACCACGGTCGGTAACAATGGCAATGCCGACGCAGCAACCCCCGAGCTTGACGAGGACGAGGATGAAGATGACGATTTCGCGCCCCTGGCTCGCCTGCTGGCAGGCGTTGCCGGGCATATCACCCCTTATGATGCCCGTTATTTTGGCGAAGACGACGCGCGTCATCGCTTGCTGAGCCAGTTTGAAGTTACTTCTCTGGAAGGCTTTGGCTGCGCCCACCTCCCCCTGGCCATTCGCGCCGCGGGCGCGGTGCTCGCCTATGTCCAGGAGGCGCAAAAAGGCCTGCTCCACCAGCTCACGGCGCTGGAAACCTATCATACTACAGGCTTTATGACGCTTGATATGCACACGCGCCGCAACCTCGAGCTCTTTGAAACGGGCCGCAGTGGATCAAATAAAGGCTCGCTCCTGTGGGTACTGGACAAAACACGCAGCCCCATGGGGGGGCGCTTGCTGAGGCGCTGGATCGGCGAACCGCTACTCGACATCAATATCCTCCAGCAGCGCCAGCAAGTCATCGCTGAGCTGCTCGGCAATAGTCTGCTGCAGGCGCGCCTGGCGGAGGCGCTGAAAAAGACTGGGGATATTGAACGCCTGATCAACCGCGTGCGCCAGCATGTCGCCACGCCCCGCGACCTGGTCGCCCTGGCCAGTGGCCTGCGCGCGGCGGCCGAAGTGCGCGCGTGCGTAGAGCCGAATGAAGCCATGCCGTGCCTGCTGCGCATAATGCAGCGCCTGAGCAACAACGACGCCAGCATTGAGCTGATCGAGAGTGCCATCGTAGAAGAGCCGCCTCTCAGCACTTCTGAAGGTGGAGTTATACGCAGCGGCTACAGTGCCGAGCTTGACGAGATCAAATCAGCGTCCTCAGACGGCCGTCAATGGATAGCTGCAATGGAACAGCGCGAACGCAGGCGCACTGGTATCCCCACCCTCAAGGTTGGCTTCAGCAAAGGTCCGGGCTACTACATTGAGGTCACCCATGCCAATAGCAAGCGGGTGCCGGCGGACTATATTCGCAAGCAGACCTTAACAAACAGCGAACGCTATATCACCTCTGATTTGAAAGAGTACGAAACGCTCATCCTCAATGCCCAGGAACGCATAAGCAGGCTTGAAGCCGAACTCTTCTCTCAACTGCGAGCTGAAATCGCCCTGCACGCGGCAGAAGATATACTACAAAGCGCTCAGGCCCTGGCCCAGATCGATGTCTACCTCAGCCTGGCACAGGTAGCGGCCCAGAACAACTACTGCCGCCCCCGGCTCGATGAGGGCGACAGCATTCACATCGTCGCCGGGCGTCATCCCGTCATCGAGCAAACACAGGCCGATACGCCTTTCATTGCCAATGATACCAATCTCTCCAACAGCGAGGCTCAGATCGGGATCATCACCGGCCCCAACATGGCGGGTAAATCAACCTACCTGCGCCAGGTTGCCTTGATTGCCCTGCTGGCCCAGATCGGCAGCTATGTACCCGCCGAGGCCGCGACCATCGGGCTCGTGGACCGCATCTTCACGCGCATCGGCGCCCAGGATGATCTCGCCACCGGGCAGAGCACCTTTATGGTCGAGATGGTCGAGACCGCCAATATCCTGCACCACGCTACTGCGCGCAGTTTAATCATTTTAGATGAAATCGGCCGCGGCACCAGTACCTATGATGGCCTAGCCATCGCCCGCGCCATCATCGAATACCTGCACAATAACAGGCGCTGTGGCGCACGCACACTCTTTGCCACGCACTATCACGAACTTGTCGAGGTCGCCCACCTGCTCCCGCGCATCCGCTGCTGGAACGTAGCAGTCAGCGAGGAGGGAGGCAAAGTCGTCTTCCTGCGTACAATCGTCCCGGGCGGAGCCGATAGAAGCTACGGCATACATGTGGCCCAGCTGGCCGGTATTCCACGCCCCGTTATTCATCGCGCCGAAGAGGTCCTGGCAGAGCTAGAGAGCAAGGGCGACGCCAAAGCACGCCGCAAAGCAATGAAAGATATGGCCATGCCCGCGGCCTGGCAGATGACGCTCTTTGCCTCCGAGCCACATCCCGTTGTGGAGGAACTGCGCAAGCTGGCAATCGACGAACTCTCGCCCATCGAGGCCATCAGCAAGCTCTATGAACTACAGCAGAAGGCCAGTGACTAGCCAGGAGCCTCTTACGGATCCTCCTGGCGCAGATGTGTCGCGACATACTCACGCAAATACTCTGCCGCCCGCCGCATATGCAGCGTATCCTGGTAGAGCTTGCTCAGCATCACCGCCCCTTCCAGCGTGGCAATGAATACCGTCGCACAGGCGTCGGCATCTATGCCGGGACGAAGCTCGTGTCGTTCGATACCCTTGCTGATGATGCGCCTCAGAGTTGACCTCAAGCTATCCATTGCGGCCCTGGCGCGATCCCTCAGCCCGACATGCGCATCATCGGCCTCAATAGCGGTATTGAGAATCGGACAGCCCCCGGCCAGTACTGGATCCTCTACCAGTTCCTGGAAGTAGGAGACGATCGCCAGCAAGCGTTCGGCGGCATTGAACTTACCGCTCAGCGCGAGCCGCATACGTTGCTGCACCAGCTCAAAAGCATAATCAAACGCCTCCAGGGCAAGCTGCTCCTTACTGCTAAAGTGGTTATAGATGCCACCTTTTTCCAGCCCCGTCTCATCCATAATGTCAGAGAGCGATGAGCCAAAGTAGCCCTGGCGGCTAAAGAGCCCGGCCGCCCGAGCCAGTATCAATTCGCGCGTCTGTTCACCCTTATTCACGCTTAACCTCCTGCCTCCTATTCCAGACCAATCGGTCTGAAAAGAGTATAGCAAAGCCTCCCTTCTCTGGTCAAGCGTATGCGAGATTCTGTATATATATATATAAAGGTGTGAATGTCCAGGCGCCTGATGTTGTGCTCCCGGACCCCAGGTGCTATGATGGCAGAGGATAGGTGCCGCGCAGATTGTTGTATAGTAGTAGTCAGAGTGCGAGCACATACGTAATTCATAATGTAATGCAAAAAAGATAGCGCAAGTGACGTGCATTTCGTTACATCGTTAGAAGACAGTGCAGGGCGGAGGTGCATCCTCAAGGCCTGCACTTGATTGTGAGAGCAAAAGGCGTACATCCATAGCACGCCATAAGGAGTATCTATGACTAACCCATTGCTGCAGCTAAAGGAACTGGGACAGAGTGTCTGGTACGATAACATTGACCGCTCCCAGCTCAACTCGGGCCAGTTCCAGTGCCTGCTGGACCAGGATGGTGTCGTTGGCGTTACAGCGAACCCCACCATCTTCGAAAAGTCGATCAGTTCGGGGCATGCCTACGATGAGCAGATAAACCAGCTCATCAAAGAGGGCAAGAGCACGAATGAGATCTATGAGGCCCTGATTATTCGCGATATTCAGACCGTAGCTGACCTGCTGCACCCCATCTACGAAGAGAGCAAGGGTGTGGATGGCTATGTCAGTCTCGAGGTCTCACCCGACCTGGCCCACGACAGCGCAGGGACCATCGCCGAGGTGCGCCGCTTCTGGCAGATAGTCAACCGCAATAACCTGATGATCAAGATCCCCGCCACGCCGGAGGGCATTCCGGCCGTACGCCTGGTGCTGACCGAAGGCATCAACGTTAATATTACCCTCATCTTCTCCCTGGATGACTACAAGAAGGTCGCCGACGCCTATATCGGCGCACTCGAGGCTCGTCAGGCCGCCGGCCAGGATATCAGCCACATGGGGTCGGTCGCCAGCTTCTTTGTAAGTCGCGTTGACACCCTTGTCGACAAGCTGCTCGAGGAGAAGATCAATGCCAGCAATGACAGCGCCGAGCAGCAGAAGCTGAGGGGACTGCAAGGCAAAGCCGCCATCGCCAACGCGCGTATAGTGTACCAGGAGTTCAAGCACATCTTCGGCGGCTCCCGCTTCCAGGCCCTCAAACAGCTGGCCAATGTGCAGCGGCCGCTGTGGGCCAGCACCAGCACCAAAAATCCGGCCTATCGCGATGTGCTCTATGCGGAAGAGTTGATCGGCCCCAACACCGTCGACACCATGCCGCTGGAGACCATCGAGAAATTCCGCGACCATGGTCGCGTTCGTCTCAGCATCGAAGATAACATCGCTGAGGCCCATGCGCTGCTAGAAGCCCTGGAGCAGGTTGGTATCCATTATGACCAGATAACCAAGCAACTGCAGGACGAGGGCGTGCAAAAATTCGCCGATTCCTTCCACCAGCTGTTCGCGGGTATTGAGGCCAAAAGAAGGCCATGCAGGGTCAACAGGTCGCACATTAGTAAGGCACGGGTCTACAACCTTTCTACTGCATGTAGTGGCGCCCCGCTGGGGTGCCACTACATGCGAATGCCTAATTTCAGCGGCAACGAACGTCCATTGTAGTACAGAAAAATGGTGCACAAAGCGAGCGGATATGGTATGCTACAGGTAATTGGCGCAGGTCTGAGAGCGTGAACGCGCCAGCCTTTTCATCTCGTTCGACATACCATTGACCATTCATGGAAACAGGCAAGCTTTGTGCGCCTGTGGTTAAACGCCAGTTTAAGCAAAGCAGGAGAGTATCAATGCCTCAGCGAAGCGTAGTCGAGGCGCCTAACCCCCTTCGAGAGGGGCTACGCATTAAGCCGAGTCTCGAGCCGTGTGTAATGGTCATCTTTGGGGCAACCGGTGATCTGACACACCGCAAATTGCTGCCAGCGCTCTACAATCTAGCTCTCGAACAGCCGTTGCCGGCGGGCTTCTCAGTTGTCGGATTCGCCCGCCGCCCCTATAGTGATGAGGAGTTTCGCCAGCAGGCCCTTAAATCTATCAATGCCTATTCACGTCAAAAGCCTGTCAATCCACAGGTGTGGGACAGTTTCGCCTCTGGCATCTTCTATCTGCAGTCGAGTTTTAACGACCTGGCCGGCTATGAGCGTCTGAATATCATGCTCAATACGCTCGACCAGGAGCGGGGCACGGGTGGGAATCGTATCTTCTACCTCTCAACGCCCCCCAGCCAGTATCCCGAAATTATTCAGCGCCTCGGCGCCTCCGGCCTCAATAGAAACCGCAAAGGCTGGACACGCATCATTATCGAAAAACCCTTTGGTCACGACCTGGCTTCGGCGCGTGAACTCAATCGCCAGGTTGCCAAGGTGTTTAGAGAAGATCAGGTCTACCGCATCGATCATTACCTGGGCAAAGAAACTGTGCAAAATATCCTGGTCTTCCGCCTTGCCAACGGCATCTTTGAGCCGGTCTGGAATCGCCGCTACGTCGATCATGTGCAAATAACCGTGGCGGAGAACCTTGGCCTGGAAGGCCGGGGAGCTTACTACGAGGAGTCGGGAGCAATTCGCGACGTGGTCCAGAATCATATGCTCCAGCTCTTAACCCTCGTGGCCATGGAGCCACCTATTGCGTTTGACGCCGACTCCGTGCGCGACGAAAAGGTCAAGGTGTTGCACGCTCTGCAGCCGCTCATTGGCAAAGATGTCCTTGCCAACACCATCCGGGCGCAGTACGGCCCCGGCTGGGTCGGTGGCAAGCAGGTGCCCGGTTATACAGAGGAGAAGGGCGTCTCTCCCACGTCGACCACAGAAACCTACGTGGCAATGAAGCTTTTCATCGACAACTGGCGCTGGGCAGGTGTTCCCTTTTATCTGCGCTCGGGCAAGCATCTACCCAAACGAGTCACCGAAATCGCTATTCAATTCAAACAGGCGCCGCTCATGATCTTTAAACGCAGTGAAACACATGGTCAGGTAGAGCCCAATGTCCTCACACTGCGCATCCAGCCTGACGAGGGCATTTCGCTCAAATTTGGAGCCAAGGTACCCGGCACAGAGATGCAGATTCGCGCCGTCAACATGGATTTCTTCTATGGCTCATCGTTTGTGCGCGAGCAGCCGGAGGCGTATGAGCGTCTGATCCTCGATTGTATGATTGGCGACTCAACACTCTTCACGCGGCACGACGAAATCGAAGCAGCCTGGACATTCATCCAGGGTATCCTTGATGAGTGGAAAAATGAGCCGCGCGATACCGTCTACACCTATGAATCCGGTTCATGGGGCCCGCAGGTAGCCGATGAATTCATCTGGCGCGATGGGCGCAGATGGCGCCGCCCGTAGGTCTACACAGCGGCGGAAAACACACAGGCGGGTCGCCAGCGCGAAAAAAGATACTGTTGAGTCAGAACAAAGCCGTTCTCGTTTCCATTATGATAAAATGCGAGAGTACATCACGTAACGGTGTGGTTTGAAGCATTGAACACCGCCGTTCTTGACAACGAAGGATGAGATCATGACTATGGAGGCTACCAATAGGCTGGGGCCACGCATACCCTGGGCTGGCAAAATGATACGCATGGAGAACATCGAGGTAGAGCTCGCCCTCCTCTGGAAGATGTCCGCCGACAATATGCGCGTTTCCCAGAACAGCAACGTACGCACCAGTGTTCTAAACCTGGTCGTCTGCGCGCCTGATGTTGAGTCAGCTAAGCGTGCCAGCACATCCTTACGCAACTTGACCAGCACGCACCTCGCGCGTGTAAACATCCTCATCCTTGATCGCGAGCAGGATACGGACTCGATCAATACATGGATCACACTGCGCTGTTTCTCTGTTATCTCAGATATCATGCGTCATTGCTTTGAGCAAACGACCCTGCTTATTACGGGTGGCGCGATGCGCTCCATCTCAAACATCTTGCAAGCATTGCTCAAACCCCACCTGCCTGTCTATTTGTGGTGGGTGGGAGATCCGCCTGACAACGATTTCATCTTCAATAGCCTGGTGGAGCTGAGTGATAGAGTTATTGTCGACTCAACCGGCTTCTTCAATCCAGAGCAAGATATGCACACGCTCGCCATGTTACTGCGGGCGAGGCCAGATTGCGCCCTCAGCGATCTCAACTGGGGGCGCATTACACCCTGGCGACAATTAATCATACAGTTCTTCGATGCCGTGGAGTATCGCCCCTACCTGGATGGTGTAACCTCGCTTGAGATTGAGCACGCCGCTGCTCCTCTCGCGACACCGACCCGCGCGGAAACCGGCGAGGTCTCACTAAATCCGGCCTGCGCCTTGCTGCTTGCGGGCTGGCTCAAGGCCCGCCTGGGTTGGTCGCACGCAAGCGATACCACCTCCAATGTTCACGATACCGCCAGTGGCACATACACCTGGCATATGGAGCGCACAGGCAATCTACGCGCCACAATAACCCTTGGCTCGCCGCGTCCCAGAACAGGAAGGCTGAGTTCGGCCCAGGCTGCGGCTGCAAGCATCGCTATTCGGCCCCAGATACAATCGCATATCCGACCCGGCTCCATCTGCCTGGTACGGCTGACCAGTATATTTGAAGGACAACAGGCGACATTTACCATCAGTCGCGATGGTGATCCAGAGCTTGTTTTTACCTCCGTGGAACTATCACAGGGCATCCGTCAACAGCGCACCGTCGGCCTGGCATCCATCACGAATGAAAGTGAACTGTTGTATGATGAACTGGAAATTATGGGTCACGATCAACTCTTTGAGCAAACGCTGCAAGAGGTAGCCGACCTGTTACGCTACTATCCAGAATAGAGAGCAGGAGCATTTCATGCAAATCGCTGTGTATCCCGATACAAATACGCTTAGTCACCAGGCCGCGCAATTGATTGTACGCCTGGCAAATGAGGCCATTGTTACACGCGGCCGTTTCAGCATCGCGCTCTCTGGTGGCTCGACTCCTAAAGCGTTGTACGGCCTGCTGGGGAGCGAGCCATACAGCAGCCAGATCGACTGGTCAAAGGTAGATATTTTCTGGTCGGACGAGCGCTGCGTCCCTCCGACCAGCGTTGATAGCAACTTCCAGATGGCGCAGGAAGTACTTCTGAGCCACGTACCGCTGTCCCCCGCGCAGGTTCATCGCATGCCGGCGGAGCAACCCAATCATGACGCGGCCGCTGCCGCCTATACCCGTGAAATGCAGCGGGTCTTTGGCACGGATGGTATCCCTCAATTTGACCTGATTCAGCTCGGTATGGGTCCGGAGGGGCACATCGCCTCGTTGTTTCCCCAGCAAGCGGCCCTGCACGAGCAGCGACGACTGGTCGTGTTTGTCACCGTTCCCAAGCCGCCACCCGAGCGCCTGACCTTCACGCCGCCCATCCTGAACGCGGCTCGCCAGGTGCTCTTCCTGGTGACGGGCGCGGAAAAAGCCGCCGCCGCTCGGGCGGTGCTTACTGGCGACTACCAGCCCGATGAATATCCCGCCCAGATCGTCTGCCCGAGCGGCGGCGATGTCGTATGGATGCTCGACGAAGCAGCTGCTAGCAAGCTACAGCGCTAGCTACCCTGAAGGGAGGTTACCCGGCATGATCGGGCTTGTTCCATCAGTTTTATCCGCCGACTTCACACGCCTGGGAGAGCAGGTGCGTGAAGCCGAGGCAGCCGGCGCCCGGCGCATTCAAATCGACGTCATGGACGGTCATTTTGTGCCTAATATTACGATGGGACCACTGGTCGTCGCAGCGATCCGCCGCTGCACCAGCCTGCCCCTCGAGGCGCACCTGATGATCACCAATCCGCAGGATTTCATCGAGGATTTCGCCAGGGCCGGCGCCGACGTCATCATTGTGCACCAGGAAGTATGCCCACATCTCCACCGCGTCGTTCAGCAGATCAAAGCGGCGGGTAAGCAGGCCGCAGTGGCCCTAACACCATCGACCCCGGTCTTTATGCTTGAAGATATCCTCTCGCTCCTTGACATGGTGCTCATTATGACCGTCAATCCTGGATTTGGCGGTCAAAAGTTCATTCCAGAGACCCTGCCAAAGATCGCACGTCTGCGCCACATGCTCGCTCAGCGCGACCTGCACTGCGACGTAGAGGTTGATGGTGGCATTCACGAGGGCAGCGTGGCGCAGGTTGTACGCGCGGGCGCTAACCTGCTTGTCGCGGGTTCCGCCGTATTCAACAGTTCCGAGAGCGTCACCCAGGCCATGGAGAGGCTGAGGGGAGCCATCGAGAAGCCAGATGAATAGCTATGCATGACGATATCACCGACATTCCGGGTATTCGTGTCGGGCATGACACCAACCTGGAGGCTGGAACTGGCTGCACCGTCGTTCTCTGCGACGCCCGCGCCGTAGGTGGCGTCGACGTACGGGGAGGGTCGCCCGCAACTCGTGAAACGGACCTGCTGCGCCCCATGCACATGGTCGAAGAGGTCCATGCCATCGTCCTGACCGGAGGCAGCGCCTTTGGCCTTGATGCAGCCAGTGGCGTCATGCATTTTCTTGAAGAACGTAAACGCGGCCTCGACACGGGTGTAGCAAGGGTACCAATTGTTCCCGCGGCTGCGATTTTCGACCTCGCCTTTGCCTCCGCCAGCATTCGCCCAGACGCGGCGGCGGGCTACCGCGCCTGCGAGCAGGCGACGGCCGCAGCGGTCAGCCAGGGAAATAGGGGGGCCGGCACAGGGGCGACGGTAGGCAAAAGGCTGGGAGCGGCCTTGATGATGAAGGGCGGGCTTGGATCCGCCAGCCTGCGCATGGAGGACGGGACCCTGGTGGGTGCCATTGTCGCGGTCAATGCCTTTGGCGATGTGATCGATCCTCATACTCAACAGGTCATCGCGGGCGCGCGCGGCCCCCTGGGAGGTTTTGTCTTTCCCAATCCCTTTGGCAATACAACCATCGCGGTAGTTGCGACAAGCGCCTCGCTCTCGAAGGAAGCCATCAATAAAGTCGCACAAATGGCGCACAATGGTCTTGCGCAGACTATTTCACCTGCGCATAGCATGTTTGACGGCGACACCGTCTTCGCGCTGGCCGTGGGGCCCCTGGCTCCGCCCTCCCCGGCGACAGCGCTACAGATAAGCGGGATCGGTGCGGCTGCCGCCACCACTCTCGCCAGGGCCATCATCAAGGCCGTGCGGCGCGCAAGCGACCTGCACGGCATACCGGCGGCCAGTCCCGGCAACAGCGGGACCAGTCCCGGCAACAGCGGGACTGGTTGCTAGGGCTGCAGCATCACAACTAATATAACGCCTCCACTCATGAGCATAAGCAGCACACACACTGCAATAATCAACAGAAACATGTAGTTGCGCGGAGCGCTGGCATTTCCCTGTAGAGCATCATTTGAGCGACGCTCAGGCAATATAGGAACTTCGCGTTTTGCAGTCAGTGTCTTCAAGCCGCCGCTTGCTAAATCCCAGGAGTGGGAGGCGAAATCGATTGCGCGCTCTTGAACAAACTCTTGCGAGGCACTTGCAGCCGCTAATGGCACAGCTGGAGTAGGTTGAGGCACAAAAGGAGTTTGGACAGGTGCAGGTATCGAGTAGGTAGGTGGATTACTGTCGGTATCAAGAGGCCGGAAGCGGGGGCGGCGTAGCAAGGTTCTCGAAGGTTGAGCATCAGATCTTGGCAACGTCACGATTTATTCTCCGTTAGAGGCTTACAGACCAACCGCATCATCAGAATAGACAGCCTACAATGCACGCGCTACAAGCTACTAACATCATTACTTTCTATTGTAGCGCATAAGCTGAAAGAATCAAGCTTAGAAGGACTATTTGGCGATTGGCAGTTGCCAGCTTACAATTTTGTATTCAGAGGTACTTCTCCTGGCGCGGAGCAAGGGCTACGTGCTGGCAAGCAGCGCTGCCAGCAGCTCATTGAGCATGCGCGCGGTCGCTCCCCAGATGCGATAGAGGCCATAATCGTAGAAGTAAACCGTGCGTGCGCGTCCTTCGCGCACCCACTCCTCACTGTGGAAAATATCCGGCTTCACAAGTTCAACCAGGGGGACAAGCAAAGTTTCCTTGACCTCGCTGGTCTGCAGGCGCAGGGTGCCCAGGCCTCGCGGAAGAAAGGCCACCACAGGCAGAATGACATAATTACTGACAACCGTAAAGACCGGCGGCAAGACACCCAGCACCTCAACTTTAGCCGGGTCCAGTCCCACCTCTTCCTGAGCTTCGCGCAAAGCGGTCATAATCAGCGAACCATCGCCAGGATCAACTCCGCCGCCAGGAAAGGCAATTTCGCCGCTGTGAGCGCGCAATGTTGAAGAGCGGCGGATAAAAAGCAGCGTGGGTTTCGCGTTGAGCTCAAACAGCCCTATCAATACCGCGGCCTTGCGGGCATATGGCAGCTGGCCTTCAGCTGGATCTTCCAGCGTCTCTGCAAGCCCCGATGGCTCTAGACGCGTACGCAGAAGTGCGACGACTTCGGCGATATTCTGTATATCCATAGCTGTATTCTAGCACACTCCTGGCGCAGCCCACCATCGCCACAGGTGATACAATATGGTAAATATTAAAACATCGGAGCTGGTTAAGAAATAGCATGCTATCGTCTTGCAATCAGAGACAACATTTGGTATAATCAGAATATCGAGTAGGGGTATGCAAACTTTTGGTCTCTTTGTGTTCGTACTAGGGTTCTACCTGTCTGCAAGCATCATTTCGTATGACGTTCTGTAGGGTAAAAGATGTCGCTCAGAAATACATTTTTATCTGAGCCTAAGAGAAGACCGAGACGATCACCACCTAAGCAACCTCTCCGATAAGCCAATATCCCTTGATGCCACTCCCCACGGGCTCGGCGTATAGTCCATTCGTTATCTTCCGAAAAGATCGCGGTCTGAAACAACGCAGAACTAGCATGGTACACGTCCAGGGTCAGGGCGGCACAGGATAGGCAATAACCGTGGATCGAAGGGGGTATTTCACCCATGCAAGTTCAACAGCACGGCGACCTTTCGACGAATGCCAGCGACAAATTCCAAAAGCGGGCGGGTACAGACGATGTTCGAAGAAAATGACCAAGAAGGTCAAAACAACAACAACCCAGAAGAGATGGGCGAATTCAATGAGATGGCTGCATTGCTTGAGTCATCAGTCAGTCCCATCAACATTAAGCGCGGCGATGTCGTCGAGGGCGTAATCGTGCGTATCGACCAGGACGAAATTCTGGTCGATATTGGCCTCAAATCAGAGGGCGTTCTCTCGACCAAAGAACTGCCGGCCAATGGCTATGGCTCCTTCAGCGAGCTGCACTCGATGACAAAGTCCTGGTGTATGTCATTCAGCCCGAAACTCAGGACGGGCATGCGCTGCTCTCACTTAAACGAGCCAATGCCGAGCGCCAGTGGCGCATCGCCGAGGAGCAATACAAGAACGGCGAACTGCTCAAAGCCAGGGTCATCGACTATAACAAGGGAGGCCTGATCGTCGATGTCGCCGGCATTCGGGGCTTCGTGCCCATCTCCCAAATTCTCAACCTCAAGCGCGAAGAGGTTGCCTCAGGTGGCGAAAATCAGGAGACGGCCGCCAAGCTGCAGAGCATGAAGGACAAAGAACTGCAGCTGAAAATCATCGAGATCAACCGCGCGCGCAACCGCCTGATCCTTTCTGAGCGCCTGGCCGTTCAGGAATGGCGCCAGCGCCGCCGCGAAGAACTCCTTGATGAGTTAAACCCGGCGAAGTTCGCCAGGGCGTGGTCAGTAACCTCGCCAACTTCGGCGCCTTCGTCGATCTGGGAGGCGCGGACGGACTGGTGCATATCAGCCAGCTGGCCTGGAGCCGCGTCAATCATCCCAGCGAAGTCCTGCACGTCGGCCAGCAGGTTGAAGTACAGGTGCTCAGCGTTGACAAGGACAAGAAGAAGATCGCTCTCTCGATCAAGCGGGCCGAGGTGGATCCCTGGACAACGGTGGAGCAGCGCTACACTCCTGGCCAGGTTGTTACTGGCGTTATCACCAAGATCGCGCCATTTGGAGCCTTTGCCCGCATCGAGGATGGCATCGAGGGGCTTATCCACCTCTCGGAACTGACCCCGGGCATGGATCCCAAGCAGACGCTGCATGAAGGCGTACCCCTGCAGCTGCGCATCTTGCGCATTGATGCCGAGCGCCGTCGCCTGGGCCTGAGCCTGCGCCAGGCGGATGAGCTTGATGCCAAGGAGACGCCTGCCGAGATGACTGAGCCCGGAGCAGGAGAAGCAATCAACGCGCCTGCCACTCCCGAGGAGAAGGCCATCCCTTCCCTGGAGGAAGCAGCGGCCCGTTCAGAAAGCCAGGAAGCCGGTATCGCGCGCCGCACGAACGAGCGCCGTGAGCGCACACCGGAAAATCCTCTGCTCAGTGACCTTCCGGGAGATCTTGGCGAGACGACGGCTATGGCGGAGGCCTTCCGCGCCGCCGCGCGCCAGCGCTCCAAGGAGGAAAGTGAACCTTCGTCCGAGGAATAGCTAACCAATTTGGGCTCTGGCAGAGACAGAGAGAGGAAGCGGGTCGCTGGCGAAGCTGGCGACCCGCTTCCTCTCTCGCCGTCCGGTGCGGGCGAACGCATATTTGTTGAACCTTGACGGCATAAAGTCGAGTGTTGTATCATCACTATATGCAATAGTCCACTGAGCAAAAAACGGGGGGAGTATTTCCCTCTACAGGAGCCGGCTCCATGCAGCTCTGCTGGTGGTCGCCGTTCAGGAGAAACAGGCGCTAAACAGATGGAGGCATATTAAAAGAAAACGTTCATCGCTAACTAGCATATCGCACCTGAACAAATGACCATCGACCTCCTCGCTGCATTATACTACTCGTATAGGCAGGGAGGAGGTCGATTGTTTCTAGCAAGGAGTATACGGACGCACTTGAACGTATTTGACAGACGGGAGGCTACGGTTGCATTCCTTGACGCTATATAATGCGTGTTGTATGATGAAGTGACGTAGTTTACCTGAGCGACACAGAGGGCTCGGTTCCACCCTCTGCCACTGAAAGGGGGGTGACAAACAGGTGAATGATAAAGATAGGTTTGACAAATTCACAGAGCGGGCCAGGCAAAGTCTTGAGCCTTGCTCAAGAAGAGGCCCAGCGCTTCCAACACAACTACATTGGCACAGAACATCTTCTGCTTGGCCTTGTACGCGAAGGCGAAGGTGTTGCGGCAAAAGTATTGAGTAACCTCGGCGTTGAACTGAATAAAGTTCGCAGCGCCGTTGAATTTATTATTGGTCGTGGTGACCGCATCGTCCTCGGCGAGATCGGTCTGACCCCGCGTGCCAAAAAGGTGATTGAGCTGGCCGTTGACGAAGCTCGTCGCCTGAACCATCACTATATCGGCACAGAACATCTGCTTGTTGGGTTTAGTACGTGAGGGTGAAGGCATCGCGGCGGGCGTGCTGGAAAGCCTGGGTGTTAACCTGGAGAAGGTCCGCACGCAGACCATCCAGGTGCTCAGCCAATCCGGCGCACCACACGAGCGTGATGCCAAACACTCGAAGACTCCAACCATCGACCAGATGGGCATTGATCTGACAGCCGCTGCCCGGGCTGGTACGCTTGACCCTGTCATTGGTCGGCATCAGGAAATCGAACGCGTCATCCAGATCCTCTCGCGTCGCAACAAGAATAATCCCGCGCTCATCGGTGAGCCTGGCGTTGGTAAAACCGCCATCGTCGAAGGACTGGCGCAACGTCTTGTCTCTGGTGAGGTTCCAGAGACGCTGGCGGGTAAACGCCTGCTCACACTCGATGTTGGCTCCCTGGTGGCCGGCACCAAGTACCGCGGCGAGTTTGAAGAGCGACTCAAGAAGATTATCGAGGAAATTCGCAATAGCCGTGATTGTATCATCTTTATCGATGAAGTTCATACCCTTGTGGGTGCAGGCGCAGCCGAGGGCGCAGTTGACGCCGCGAACATCCTGAAACCTGCGCTGGCTCGTGGCGAATTGCAGTGTATTGGCGCCACGACGCTTGATGAATACCGCAAGTATATTGAGCGTGATGCCGCTCTTCAGCGCCGCTTCCAGGAGGTCATCGTCCGCGAACCTACGGTTGAGGAGACCATCGAAATCCTCAAAGGTATTCGCGAACGCTATGAGCAGCACCATCGCCTGATCATTACGACGAGGCGCTCAAGGCTGCTACCGATATGGCGAGTCGCTACATCACCGATCGCTTTATGCCTGACAAAGCCATTGACCTGATTGACGAAGCTTCAAGCCGCGTTCGCATGCAGAACTCACTCGCCCCTCTCAACCTCAAAGAGGCCATGAAGGGCCTGGAGTCGGTACTGCGCGAAAAGGAAGCCGCGATCCAGCAGCAGGAGTATGAGTTGGCTGCAGAGCTACGTGACCGCGAGGTTAAGCTGCGTGATCGCATCGCCAAGCTGGAATCAGGCTGGCACCGCGAGCGTGGCACAGATAAGCCCACTGTCGGCGAAGAGGAGATCGCCCAGATCGTTTCGATGTGGACCGGCATCCCCGTTATGCGTATTGCCCAGGAGGAGTCACAGCGTCTCCTGCAAATGGAAGATGCCTTGCACGCCCGCGTTATCGCCCAGAATGAAGCTATCGAGAAAATCGCTCGCGCCGTCCGCCGCGCGCGCGCTGGCTTGAAAGATCCCAAGCGTCCGATTGGCTCGTTCATCTTTATGGGACCGACGGGCGTTGGTAAAACCGAGCTGGCAAAGACCCTGGCCGAATTCATGTTCGGCAGCGAAGACGCACTCATCAAAATTGACATGTCAGAGTTTATGGAGCGCCACGCAGCCGCTCGCCTTGTCGGTGCCCCTCCCGGATATGTCGGCTATGAAGAGGGTGGTCAGTTGACCGAGGCGGTACGCCGCAAGTCCTACAGTGTCATCCTGCTTGATGAGATCGAGAAGGCTCACCCCGACGTCTTCAACATGCTGCTCCAGATTCTGGAAGACGGCAAGCTGACCGACGCCAAGGGCCGCACTGTGGACTTCCGCAATACCATCGTCATCATGACCTCCAATGTTGGAGCAGCCTTGCTGAACAAGGAAGCCTCCATTGGCTTCAAACAGTCTAAAGATAAGGACAAAGCCAATCAGAGCGAGTATGAGAGCATGAAGGGCAAGGTCCTGGGCGAGTTGAAGAATACCTTCAAGCCCGAGTTCCTCAACCGTATTGACGAGGTCATCGTCTTCCACTCCCTGCGTATGGAAGAGATGTATTCAATCGTCGACCTGCTGCTCAATCGCGTACGCACGCAATTGACCGAGCAGCAGATCGAGCTGGTTGTGCCTCAAAGCTCAAAGGACTTCCTGATTGAAAAGGGCTTTGATGCTCAGTATGGTGCCCGTCCGCTGCGCCGCACCATCCAGAGAATGGTCGAAGATCCCCTGGCAGAGGGCCTCTTACAGGGCAAATTCCATCCGGGAGACCTGGTGGAAGCGAACGTCATCGACGACGAGCTGATCCTGCAGGTACGCAATCGCATCGAGCAGTTACCCGCGCCAGCAACGCCAGAGGCTGCGCTCTCCGCTGGTAGCAGCGAAAGCAGCTCCAGCAGCGATACTCTCCAGGCCTAGTTAACGGGCGCCTTAGATGGGAACGGGGTGAGTAGAGAGGATTCTTGAGAGTCTTCTACTCGCCCCGTTCGTTGCGTTCATGCATGGGACAGTATGCATTATCCATAGGCATCGTAAGGAAGTAAATGCCAAAGACACGCACGAAATATATCTGCCAGCAATGTGGCGCGGAACAGAGCAAATGGGTGGGCAAATGCCCCGATTGTGGGGCATGGAACAGCATGGAGGAGGTGGCGGAGATCGCGCCAAGCCCGGCCATGAGCCGCCGCCCGGGCCTGTCAGCGGAGCCGGGTTTGACCCAGGGCGGCGTACTGCCACTTGTTCTGCCACAAATCAAGCCACTCGCCCACCAGCGCATATCGGTTGGCTTTCCAGAAATGGATCGCGTCCTGGGCGGTGGACTTGTGGCCGGCTCGCTTACACTTATCGGCGGTGAGCCGGGCATCGGCAAATCCACCCTGCTCCTGCAGGTCTCAGGCGCAATCGCCCGCAATAGCGGTCCCGTCCTCTATGTCTCGGGCGAAGAATCCATTGAGCAGGTCAAGATGCGCGCCGAGCGACTGAATATTGCGGGCGAGCAGCTTTATCTGCTTGCCGCCATTGAGCTTGACGTCATCGCCGAGGCCCTCAAGCGCTTAAAACCCGCTCTTGTCGTCGTCGACTCGATACAGACGGTGCTTGCCAGCCATCTCACCTCTGCGCCCGGCAGTATCAGCCAGGTACGTGAATGTACACTGCAACTCATGCAGATGGCCAAAGGCACCTCCACACCGATCTTCATCATCGGCCATGTCACCAAGGAGGGTACCGTTGCAGGCCCCAAGGCTCTTGAACATATAGCCGACGCAGTTCTCTACCTCGAAGGTGAGCGCTATCACACCTATCGCCTGTTACGCGGTGTAAAGAATCGTTTTGGAGCCACGCACGAAGTTGGTGTCTTTGAGATGCAAGGCGAGGGGCTGCTCGAGGTAGCAAATCCCTCGGCCGTCTTCCTGAGCGATCGCGCCGCAGAAGCCACTGGCTCTGTTGTCGTGGTCAGTATGGAGGGCACGCGTCCACTACTGGTCGAGGTACAGGCCCTGGTTACACCCAGCAACTTTGGCAATGCGCGCTGCAATACCAACGGCATCGAATATAACCGCCTGTTGATGTTACTGGCGGTTCTGAGCAAAAGGGTTGGCATGGCCATTGGTAACCACGACGTCTACGCCAACGTCGTAGGAGGTTTTAGCCTGGAGGAGCCGGCGATCGACCTGGGAGTCGCCGCTGCTATCGCCTCCAGCTATCGCGATAGACATATCCCGGCCGATATGGTGCTCATAGGCGAAGTAGGGCTCTCAGGTGAACTGCGCGCCGTCAGCCGCCTCCCACTACGTGTACGCGAGGCGGCCAAGCTGGGCTTTAAACGCTGCATCGTTCCGAGCGCTGGCAAGAACATAGAACACGAACATGCTGGACTTCCCGCGGATTTTAAAGTCATTCCCTCCACTTCCCTTGCGGTTGCACTGGAAATTGCGTTACACTAAGGGAGATTTGACATACGCTGGCATCGCTAGAATTGAGTTGTGCCTCTCGCATGTTCAGCATCAAGGGAAGAACATGCATGTTGAGTTAATTGGACTTAAGGCTATTGATTCCTGCGGCCCAACAGTGTATACTCGGTAATCGACATACATACTTTTTAGAGCTACACGATACATACTTTTTAGAGCTACACGGGCGCAGTTTATGGTGCAAAACAGCAGGCTTGATAATTTTATAATCACGTTATTATCCTTTTTGTCTTTTTCAGCGAGCCTGCCCGCATGTCTTGCCTCATTTCGCCCTTTGCAGGTACCCGCAGGTGGTGTGCTCTTTTTGAAGCCCCACTTCAGCACAACCTTTCTGCGACGGGTATACTATTACGGAGGACGCAGGGATGTCTACAAGCACAATTTCCCGCTTCGTTGGGGCGGTACTGGCAATCATCTTTGTCTTTGCTCTTCATTTTCTTGATCACCCCCTGCCGAGCGTGAACATTATCTGGGTCATTGCAGTCGCGGCAGGCTGCGCCATAGTGTTGTTTATTTTCGCGCCCTACGTCAGCGTGATACCTTATCGCTGGATGCGCGAAGCAGCGGCGAGCGACCTGCTTGCCGCCGTGGTAGGTCTTATCGTCGGACTCATTATATCCTTCCTGATCTCCATCCCGCTGGCCAACCTGCCCGGCATCTGGGGACGCATCCTGCCATTTGTAGGCACCGTCATGTGCGGAAGTCTGGGCGTTGCCCTGGCGGTACAACGTAAAAACGATATAACCCACCTCTTCCAGAGCGCCATCAGTGCTCGCCGCGCGCGCGAGGAGGAGCGCGAGCGCGAAAAAGACAAGGAGAAGGGCAAAGAGCGCAATAAGGAGCAGGCGCCCCAGATTCAGCCGGTCACCCAGATTCTGCTGGATACCAGTGCTATCATCGATGGACGTATTGCCGATATTACGCAGACGGGCTTTGTCGCAGGCTCCCTCGTCGTACCTCGCTTCGTCCTGAATGAGCTCCAGCGCATCGCGGACTCGGCGGATACCATGCGCCGCAATCGCGGGCGACGGGGCCTGGAAATGCTCAATCGCTTACAGAAGGACGCCACCGTCCCCATAGAAATCACCGATGCCGATATTGAAGATATTGCGGAGGTCGACGGTAAGCTCGTCAAGATGGCCCGCAACCTGCACTGCCCCATCATCACCAATGACTTCAACCTCAATCGTGTTGCCGAGTTACAGGGTGTCAAGGTCCTGAACATTAATGAGCTCGCGAATGCCGTCAAGCCAGTGCTCCTGCCTGGCGAAGATATCTTCATCAAGATCATGCAGGACGGCAAAGAACTCGGCCAGGGTGTAGGTTACCTGGATGATGGCACGATGATTGTGGTCGAAGGAGGACGGCAATATATGAGCATGACCATTGAGGTGACGGTGACACGTGTACTTCAAACGGTCGCAGGGCGGATGATCTTCGCTCATCCCAAAGCCGGCAATAATGGCGCATCCCTGCAGAGCCAGTCTCCCAGCAAGCAGCGCTAACTATGCCAGCTACATCTGCTGCCATCATCTTAGCCGCGGGCAATAGCCGGCGCATGTCAGGACATGATAAGCTCTGGCTGCTCCTGGAGGAACGCATCATGCTGGCACGCACCATCGATGTGTTCGAGGTCTCTCCCCACATAGATAGGATCGTCCTCGTCGTGCATGCTGAGCGCATGGCGCAGGCCGCCACCCTCTGTCAGCAGGAGGCCTGGCATAAAGTCGTGGCTACTGTGCCCGGTGGAGCACGCCGCCAGGACTCCACCCGCGCGGGACTCGACGTCCTGGCCAGCTGTGCGCCCTGTCCCGACTGGGTAGCTATCCACGATGGCGCGCGGCCCCTGGTCACGCCGAATATGCTTGAGGCGGGCCTGGCGGCCGCGCAGGAGCATGGAGCGGCCATTGCCGCTGTACCCGTCAAAGACACGGTGAAGGAGGTTCGGCTGGGCGCTGTCAGCGCCACACTTGAGCGTTCGCTCATGTGGAGCGTCCAGACCCCACAGGTCTTTGCCTTCCCGTTGATCTATCAGGCACACCACAGCAAGGCAGCCCTGGAAGAGGCGGCAGATGACGCCGCGCTGCTGGAACGCCTGGGGCGGCGGGTGACAATTTTTCAGGGCGCCTACAGCAATATCAAAATCACGACCCAGGCGGATCTCTTGCTCGCCGAAGCTCTTCTACAAGGATTGCACTCATGACGCTGCGTATTGGTTCTGGTTACGATGTACACGCTTTTGCCGCTGAACGCCCGCTCATCCTCGGTGGGGTTACCATCCCCCACCCCATGGGACTCACGGGTCACTCCGATGCCGATGCGCTCATTCACGCTGTGGTCGATGCCCTCCTGGGAGCTGCCGCACTCGGCGACATCGGCGGGCACTTCCCTTCGAGTGATATGCGCTGGCGGGGCCAACCCAGCTCGGTCTTCCTTGATTATACATATGACCTGCTGTGGCGGCAAAAATGGAGAATCAGCAACATCGACGCTACGCTCGTTGCCGAACGTCCCAGGCTGGTCCCTTACATCCCTGCAATGCGTACCCACCTGGCGGCTCATTTGCATCTAGATATAGCACAGGTAAGCGTGAAAGCCACCACCACAGATGGCCTTGGCTTTGCGGGTCGGCGTGAAGGTATTGCCTGCTACGCAGTAGCCCTGCTAGAACAATGAGGCTTGCTAACAGGCCCACGTAACGCCGGCAGCCTGCGCAAATTCATATTACTGCTGATATGCCTGGTCAGTCTGGGCCGCCATGATGAAATCGTTGCGATGCAGCCCGCGAATCTTATGCGTCCACCACGTCACCGTCGTTTTGCCCCACTCGGTCAGGAGAGCAGGGTGATGCCCTGCCGCCTCAGCCAGTGCGCCGATGCGGTTTGTAAAGGCGAGCGCGTCCACGAAATTCTGGAAGGTGAAGACGCGCTGCAGGCGTTTGATGCCGTCGACCTCTATCACCTGCCAGGCTGGCACCTGCGGCAGAAACACGGCCATCTCGGCCTCCGTCACCGTCGGCTCACCTTTGCGGCACGCCGTGCAAACCATCTGCGTCAATTGCTGCATCTTTTCTTCTCCTCTTCGCAAGCGGCCTACTCATTGCCAGGTGCGTCTAGCGTCTTCTTCTCCAATTCCTCGTTCTCCGGCATTACCAGCATCCCCAGGGCCTGGCGCGAGTTCAGCGGCACACGGGGAATATTTTGCGACAACTCGGAGAATTCCCTGGTCGGCAGCTCAGACATAACCTTGTCTTTCATACCTTTGACCTGGCTCGCGCCTTTGCCGGCATTGCGCGCTATCGATTGCAGAGTCTTTGGGCCAAAAATTGCCAGCGCGATCAACGCTATGACAAGCAGGTCCAGCGGGTGAAATCCCCCCATGCCGGACTCCTTTCTTTCAGTAGAAGCGTCTTTGCAAAAACATTACCTGTATATCATACCATATCCTATGCGGCGAAGCTTCAGCTGCAGCCGGAGCTCTCAATATTACCGATCGTTCAGCCGACCCGGTGGTCTTGAACGCCCCTCGTTCGCGGGCAACGCTGCAACGCCTCATACGCGCAAATACCTGACCGGCGGGGGCCAATTTGGGCCATCTCGCCCTTATTCAGGCAAAAATAAAGCGGACTATGCTATGATGAGTAGCAATGGATGTCAGCAGGTTTTGAGGAGAGAGTAACGGTATAGCATGATGCAGCACACAGCATATCGACCAGAAAAACTGGGCACGCAGTCTCGCACAATCGTTTTTATCGCACTTGGCCTTTTCGCCCTGTCAGGACTTATCAGTGGTTTCGCCATAGGCGCATTTGTACGGCCCCACAAGTTACAGCAAATGACTACTGCTTCTCATACCTTAACCCCGATCATAGCAGCACAGACGCCGACGCCGACACCCACGCCCCATAGCCAGCAGCCACAAAAATTAGGCTGGCCTGTGATTTAACAGAGGCCCAACGATATAGAAGTAGCCGATAGCAGTACGACGTACACCCTCTCTATCCAGGCCGTAGATCAGTCTATTGATAAGGCGCATGGCCAGCCCGTGCATGCGGCTACGATCAGCTGCAAAATATGGCTGACAAAGGATGGCAACGTGTCGGCGAATATGCCGCAGGACAGGTTAGACTCTGTTGCTACCCTTGCCGATCCCTTCCCTAAGGAAGAGCAAAATGCGCTGCAATTCTTCGCTGCCACGACTTCACAAACGCAATTTACCGATAGCCAGGGACAGGCAACCTGGAACTACAAGTTGCCTACCACGCTTGCTCCAGGAAAATACTTCCTCGTGGTACTCACCGACTGGAAGGGTTTATTCGCCAACTGGATCTGGATCGAAATTCGCGTCACCAGGTAAGTTGAGGTAGTTCTCGCACAATTCTGCGCACCAGCGCCACGAAGCGTGGGCGTAGCGCGTCAGCCGTGGCAAGTACCTCGGCATGGTCAACCTCTGTGGTCTCGCTGCCTGTGGCGGCGTTGGTAATCAGGCTCAGCCCCAGCACGCGCATACCGGCATGCCTGGCCACAAGTACTTCCGGCACGGTTGACATTCCCACGGCATCGCTTCCTAGCATGCGCAGAAACGTCAGTTCCGCACCCGTCTCATAGTTTGGCCCACCTACCATTGTATAGACGCCCTCGTGAAGGGTTATATCGGGGGGAGCAACCGCGCGCGCCAGCGCGCGCAGCTCAGCAGCATAGGCCTGGGCCATGGGGGGAAAGCGCGCCCCCAGGCGTTCGTCATTTGGGCCCAGCAGCGGATTTTGACCGGCCAGGCCAGGCATATTGATATGGTCGCGTAGCAACATGAAGTCACCCGGACGATAGGCAGGGTTCACCCCACCTGCTGCATTCGTCACAATCAGCGTCCGGGCGCCAAGCAGCCGCATCACGCGTACCGGCAGCGTCAAAACCTGCAGAGCATACCCTTCATACAGGTGCACACGCCCCTGCATAACAACAACAGGGACATCCTCGAGCATACCTATCAGCATACGGCCGGCATGACCCGCCACACCTGAAGTTGCAAAATGGGGGATCTTGCCATAGGGAATGACAGTGGCAGAGTGGATCTCTGCCGCGAGGTCTCCCAGCCCGGAACCGAGAATGATGGCTACAGCGGGTTGGAGCGATATCTGTGCCTGAATGGCCGCCGTAGCCTCTTGCACCTGGTCGTACAAAGTCATCGCCTGCTCTCCTTCAACTCAGGGTATTGCGGTAGTCGCCTTCACGCGTGCGAGCTGGCTGTAGACCTGCGTCGTGGAGATATGAGCATGTCCCAGGCGCTCCTGCACCGAGCGCAGCTCCATGCCCCCATTGAGCATGAGCATGGCAAACGAGTGCCGTAACATATGAGGCGTGATAGTTGTAATATTTGCCTGGCGCGCATAGCCCTTGATGATTAACCAGAACCCCTGGCGCGTTAATCTCTCGCCATGATGGTTAAGAAACAAGGATGCCTCATCCGGATGGCGCAGCATCAGGTGCGGCCGACCCTCCTGGATATATTGCCGGGTCACCTCCACCGCGACAGGGGGCAGAGGCAAAATTCGCTCGCGCTTATTCCTGCCATTCCTGCCCGGACAGACCACCGTTGCCTGCAGCGGGTCAAAATCACTCACGTTCAGAGAAACGAGCTCAGACACACGCATGCCCGTCGCATATAGCATTTGTAGCATAGCCAGGTCGCGCTGGCCGCCAGGAGTCTCCACCTCCACCTGGCGGAAAAGACTGCTGATCTGGTCGGCGCTCAGTACACCCGGCAGCTCTTTCTGTATGCGTGGGGCCTCGAGCTTTTCGCCAGGATCTAAAGCGATCGAGCCGGTGCTATGCATATAGCGAAAGAACGACTTGAGAGCGGCGATTTTGCGAGCAATAGTGGTCGGGCGATACGCCTGGGCTTCGCGCATCTCCAGTAGATAGGCTGCGATATGTTCGCGAGTCACCATTGGCCAGTTCTCAAGCCCGCGCTGGCTTAAATAATTACAGAGTTGTCCCAGGTCATTACGATAGGCCGCCATGGTGTTATGATTGGTACGTCCGCGCTCATCTTCCCTGGAAGAAAGTGAAGCTATATATTCATCGACTGCTTCTTGCAACATAGGGCACTTCCCCACATCTCTAAGCGGCATTCCTGCCGCCTATCAAATTTAATTATCCATAATGAAGCTCATTATATGCGATAGGACGAGAAGGGACAAGCAGCATGTAGCCGTGCCCCCAGAAAAACAACGACCCTTCACGCCTGTCAACGCATGCCAATACGCGCCCCAGGAAGATCCTGGCAGCGGCAAAACAGTCGCTTTCTTAATAAAGATTTAATAACAAGTGCTTGATTTAACTTCTTCATCCTCCTTGACCTCGGACTGCCCATCATGGACGACTACATACTGCTCAATATGCTTGCAGACCAGGAAGCGCTGAGCTCCATTTCCATCATCGTCATCACCGCCGACGTGCTGGTAGAAACTTGCGCGCAAACCCGCGGGCATTCTCTACAAGCCTCGACTCATCTGCTGGCTATGATCAAACGCTATCGTTCCCCTCACGGCGCCTGATACCATTCACACTCTTGCGAGTACTATATACCCCCCAATAGTGTGAACAAAAAGATCATTCCGGCGGCTGATGTGCTCATCGGCCCCGTATCGTATATTTCTCCTGGAGTATAGCGCTCCCGGACAGAAATGCGCAGTGGCGCGTTTCTGCCGGTTAAATTACAGCGAAAGGAGCCGATCGGTGGAAAATTTTTTAAGCGGTTCTCTACAAGGGGCGCGCCAGCAGATAGACGGCCTGGTTAACCAGGCCATTGACCGTTTCGCTGGTCTCGTCCCGGGTGGTGAGCAATATTCAACTCAGGCCAAGCAAACGATTTCCGGCGCCCTTGATACGTTGCAGCAACAGCTGGAGCAGCAGGTCGCGAACCAGGCGAACAATTTAAGCCAGAAGGCACCCGGCAATTTAGGTGAGACGCTGGGTAACATCTTCGGCGGCGATAAAGCCGAACGCTAGCATAGCGCAGCATACAGCGCCAACAAGAGCATTCCGGGAGAGTGAATGCTCTTGTCTCTTGCAGAAATCTACACCTCCTCATATTTTACTGTTCTCTTACAATTTCCTTACACAACTTTTTTTGTATTCTTGCCAAACTATCATATTAAATTCAATGACCTCCCTGTTACAATCAATCAGTACTGGAGTTGTGCCAGAGAGAGGGGAGCAGTAAAACTCCTCAGCTGAGCGATGGCAGGCAGGACTCCAAGGTTGAGTAGTTTGTTGTATAATATACTCACATTCTGCCTTGCATACAGCAAAAAAATTTGTTACGTTACGGCCTGTCATCACGATGACCAGGAAACGCTAAGGAGTATATACAACATTATGAGTAAACTGCTGGACATGTTTACATCGGCACGTCGAGCGCAGAGCGGAAGCGGCATGGGTTTCTTAGGCAAGAACCGCTCTGATATCAAGCCACGTGCCGCTGCGCTTGTCGTTGAATTTGCCAACGCTGACGCAGCTGGCACGGAGGCTGCCCTCAAAGCTGGGGCCGACGGCCTGCTCTACAACTGGGATGGCAAAGATAGCGCCCGGCTTGAAACACTGAAGAGTTACACCGATGCCGCCAAAACCAGTAATGACAAAGCTGTCTGTGGACTGCACATCACAGGCGGCTGGGATAACCTGGATCGTGAAAGCGTCGAACAACTTAAGGACCTGGGTATCCACTTCATTGTCCTACCGATGGCGGCGCCGGCGCGCCTGCTTACCCTGCAAACCAAAGACGTAGACCTCGTGGTCACGGTGCCCATGCGCGAGGATGAATTGTATCCCATCTTCATTCGCAACCTGACCGCCTTCGATTCAATCGCGGCCGTGCAGTTAAATTTTGGGCTGGGCAAGCATATCAGCGGCATGACGATCGAGGAGGTTCTCCTGTACCGGGCGGTGCGCGAAGCCGTGCGTTTCCCCGCCCTGCTCAATATCCCGGCGACCCTGAGCGAAGCCGATGCCTACACCCTCAACACCCTGGGCGTTCAGGCAGTTGTCCTGGCCGCCAGCGCGTCCATTGACAAGACCAAAGAACAGGTTCAGGCTGTGCATGAGCTGCTCGTCAAGGTCCACCAGGAGGATAAAGACAAACTCACCTCTCTCAAGCCCTGAGTATGTCGAAAAAAATAGAGCGGGGAGGAGGTCCGATCTCCGCCTCCCTGCTTTCAATTACAGCCCTTCACGCCGGCCTCTCACTCTCCAGGGTATGAGTTCCAGCCAGGGCCGATCTCGCTCCATATTGATGGGTGAGAGGAGCGTGCCAGTGCAGTTGCCGGCGCGGAATACGCCGCAACAGGTTGGTAGTCGTCCGCCAGACCCGCTGTGGGTTTTCATTATTGCGCCAGTAATAATAGCAGCCGATCTCGTCGGCCTCAGCATTCAATATGTGCCCGCAGGCCGCCTCCAACTCCTGCTCTTTATCTGCGCTGAGGCTAAAGTTCTGTAACCAGAGCATACTGCGTTTCTCAGAGGTACGCGTGATCGCAACGATACTTCGCGCCCACTCCTCGACGACACTCACCGGCTCGCGCAACAAATTCCAGAAGAGATGCCCCCCGATTGTATCGAGGTGAGGCAGCGTCGCCAGTTCATCCAGTTCCCCCAGGTCCTGTGGCAGCAAGGCGATGGCCGTTTTAGCATGAGCGTCCGCCTTCTTCACGCTGCTACACAGCTCTCCCAGGAAATCTATCATTGAACGACGGCGAAAGCGCTGCAGGTCAGCGACGTCAGGGCAAAGCGCACGGCATACGGAGCAAAAGCAGGTGACATCGGGCCCGCATGGCTCGTCAATGAAAATGCCGTTGATGGGATAGGTAGACACATAACACTCGACCTCTTTGAAGAGCCAGCTGCGAAATGACTCATGGTTGTAACATGAAATATCATGATAACGCCCATGGCGATCCAGTACGCGCGATTTGGGATGGTGGAAAGTATACCAGCTTGGCATCAACACCGGTCCGGCAAATAAGTTCCCATGGCGGCCCAGGCTTAAATAGACCTTCAAGCCTGCATCCTGGGCCTGGCGCAGGCCACGCTCCAGGTCGCGACCAAGGCGCTGGCCCTCCTGTTCATGGACGGCGTACACGATACTCGTGGCGCCACAGGCACGAATTTGATCAAAATCCCGCTTCACCGTCTCGGGATGAAACAGGGAGTGAAAATAAGCGACCGTTATATCCATGAAACACCCACATCTACATGTATATATTGGAATACACGAAATAAAAACACCCGCGTCTATTGCACTCACGTGACAAAGGGCCCACCCTAGAGCACAATATCCAGTATACCACAGGCATTGAAAGCGGAGATAAAGAGAGTAATTTGGGCTACGTGGAGGTCACCCCGATGCAAAGACTCGCACAGCTTGACAAAGCCGGATTTTCTAGGCAAAATGCACGCATGAGTAGCGCACAGCAAGTACATATGTCGCACAACTTCTGCTTTGTGCAGGCGCACGCCAAGATCAATCTCACGCTCGATGTTTTGGGCCGGCGCGCAGATGGCTACCACGAGCTGGCAACAATCATGCAGACCATAGAGCTATGTGACACACTCTGCCTCAGCGCGAGTGCTGATAACCATGTGCACATGATCTGCTCGCGGCCAGAACTGGGCAATGCTGAAAACCTGGCTGCGCGTGCCGCCGAGGCGGTGCGCCAGCACATTGGTTCTCTGCAAGGGCTAAAGATTGAACTCTATAAACGCATTCCCATGGCGGCGGGATTGGGTGGAGGTAGTAGCGACGCAGCCGCCGTCCTGCTCGCGCTACGGCGCTGGTGGTGGCTGGACCTTTCACAGGCAGATCTGCTTGGCATAGCGGCGTCATTGGGTTCAGACGTACCCTTTTTTCTGACGGGGGGCCTGGCCCTGTGCGAAGGACGCGGTGAGCGCATTACGCCGCTCACCTCTTTTTGGCCGCAGCAGATGCGCTGGCTCATCTTGCTCAAACCAGCCATCATGATCTCAACCGCGGCCGTCTTTCGTCAGTTACCCGCGACCGATTATACGGGCGGGGAGCACAGCCGGGCGGTTCAGGAAGCTTTACAGGCAGGCAGACTGCCAGGCAGAGAAGATCTCCACAATGGCCTTGAGCGCAGCGTCATGACGCGCTATCCCGAGGTGGCCCGTGCCAGGAAAGATATGCTCAATGCAGGAGCCCCGCACGTACGGCTTTCTGGCAGCGGGCCAAGCCTGTACACGTTCTTCGCTGATCTGGCGCCGGCGCTGTCCGTTCAGCAGCAGCTCCAAGCGCGGGGATACGACGTGTATCTGTCGCGTCCTTACTCCCCCGCGCGGGCTAGTAAGTCTCCGCCGGCCCTATCGTCCTCGACTTCCTGGCTCGAACTCTGATATAATTGTAGCTGTTAAGTCAATTGAAAATCTACGCATGTATACAGATATCGACAAGTAACAGGCAGGAGGAGTCTATGCCGCTGTGGGATTCAGTGCAACGTAGCCTGGAGAAGGCGTCACATGAAGCTGCACGCATCGCGAAAACACAACGTTTGCGCTCCACCATTGATGGACTATCTCGTCAAATTATCACCCAGCAAACAACGATCTTCAATCGCACCATGGATTTATTTCTCGCCGGTCAACTGACCCAGGACGAATTGCTATCACTCTGCCAGGAACTGGTAAACTATCAGCAGCAATTGAACCAGGCCCAGTTTGAACTGAAACAGCTGCAAAGCAGCCAGGCGCAGTCAAACGCATCCAATTCATACCAGACAGCCTCTGAGACTGGTAGCTCTGTCCCTATACCCTATCCACCTGTCACTGAAGAGCCCGCGCCGGCCACCTATACACCTCCGGCTTACCAGGCATATCTTGACAGTACCCAGGGCGCTTCGTTTCCCCCCCTCCTCCAGGTGTCGGAGCATTGACGCTGGGAAGTATGGAGACCGTCATAATGACCCCGCCAGGAGTTTCGCCGGCTGACAGGCAGGTCTGCCAGGTCTGCCTGGCAGACCTCTCGCCCAGCGTAGCTTTCTGTCATAACTGTGGAGCGCCAGTGCAGGATGTTCATGCGTCTCACTCACCCACTGTCCTGGCAGGAGAGCCAGGTCATGCTGCGGGCGACAGCAACACGCCGGTCGAGGAAGCTCAAGGAAACGAAGGTGTGTAAACTGCGTCAGTGTATCATTACAGCGCTCTGCTCTCTCCTGCGCCTGCCTTTTGCTCTATTCAACGGCGTACAGGGCCGATTTACAGCACGAGCATGGCGACGGTCGGAAGCTATTGTAGTTCTCAAGCCATGCTGCCTGGGCGATCTGATTATGACAACACCCCTGCTGGATGTCATCCATCAGGCCTACCCCCATGCCAGCATTACCTATGTCGCCGGAACATGGTCAAAAGTTATTCCAGAACACCACCCCACCGTCAACAGCGTCATCGACAGTGGCACGGTGGGTATTGGCGGGCATTATAATCTGCGGAGCTATATGCGCCTGGCCGAGGAAATGCGCCGACACCACTTTGACATGGCTTTCGTGCTTGATCGCTCGCCACTGCTGACGCTGTTGCCCTGGCTCGCGGGAGTGCCGCGCCGTATCGGCCCCGACAGTCTGGGACGAGGCTTCTCACTCACGGATCGCGTAGCGGTCTCAAGCTCGCCTGCCCAGCTACAGCACCAGGCTGATATCTACCTTGACCTGGCGCGTGCCATAGGTCTATCTATCGACGCTCCTCGCATGCGTTTTGAGCCTGCGCCGGCGGAGCGCCGGGGTGTGATCCAGCCCACCCGCATGCGCGTCGCCCTGTTTAGCGGCGGCGGCAGCAACCCGGGCATGGATCTGACGGTCAAGCGCTGGCCCCTGGCTCGCTTCCGCGAGCTTGCGCAGCGGCTGATCTCTGCATTGAATGCCCAGATACTCCTGATTGGTGGCCCTGGAGATATAGCCCTCAACCAGGAGCTCGTCAGGGGCCTGACTTACCCGCCAGACACTATCATCGACCTGACGGGTAAAACAAGCTTTGGAGAGATGGCCGCGCAGCTTGAGGCTTGCACCCTCTTCATTGGCAACGATAGCGGCCCCATGCACCTGGCCGCGGCGGTCAACATTCCCGTCATCGCCATCTTTGGACCGACAAGCCCGCAAGAATATGGTCCTTATCCGCTCGACGACCCCAGGCATATCGCGCTCTGGCACCCTGCGGGAAACTATCCAGCCGGGCAGCCATGCTTTTACCTGGGCAAGATGCGAGCCTGCGCAGACTGCACCTGCATACAGGCGGTAACTGTAGACGAGGTGTGGCAAGCCGTCCAGCGCCTTATCCCCAGCACGTACGGTAACGAGGTAAAAAAGTGAAACAGTTGCTACGCACGCTGATATTAGCCCTGGTGCGCCTGAAGGGATTGGCGGGGGCACGCCTGTCTGCACGCCACGCCCGGGAGCCGCTTTCGCGGTCTCCGCGCATCCTGCTGCTACGCCCCGATCACCTTGGCGACCTGCTTCTGACAACACCTGTCCTGGATGCCCTGCGGGCGCATCTGGACGGCGCGCACATCACAATGATGGTTGGTCCCTGGTCGAGCGAAATAGTAGCACGTCATCCGGCGCTGGACCGTCTTCTTCTCTGCCCATTTCCCGGTTTTCAACGCGCGCCCCAAAAGGCCCTGGCACCCTATGTGTTGCTCTGGCAATGCGCGCGCCAGCTACGCAAATCCAACTATGACCTTGCCATCAACCTGCGCCCGGATTTCTGGTGGGGGGGCGCCCTGCTCTATCTGGCGCGTATCCCTCGTCGTCTTGGCTATGCCATTGAGCCGGGAACGACCTTTCTGACCTCGGCCCTCCCCTTCCATGCGCCCGAACACGCAACGATCTCCAATCTTCGCCTGGCCAGTGCCGCGCTTGCAGCTCTGGGCCAGACCCCTCTGCCACAACCCTTTACACCTGAGCTCTATCCCCTGCGCTTCACGCCAACAGCGCAGGAGCGGGCATGGGTCGAGGAGCGCCTGCGCAAAGAGAGCATCGCTGAGCACACCTGCATCATCGTCATCCATCCCGGCACAGGGGCGGCAGTCAAACTATGGCGCAATGAGGCCTGGTCTGCATGCGCGCAAACTTTGCCAGGGTTATTGACAGGCGCCCAAACGGCGCGTATCATCCTAACTGGGAGCCAGGGCGAACGATCTATGTTGGCAGAGATTGCCGCAGGCATGGCCTCAGCGCCCGTCCTGATCACGAATATGAGCGCCGGTCAACTGGCGGCATTACTCCAACGCGCACAGCTGGTAATGGGAGTCGATAGTGGTCCGCTTCATCTCGCCATAGCTCAGGGTACACCCACACTCCAAATCTTTGGGCCAACCGATCCACGTATCTTTGGCCCATGGGGAGATCGCGAGCGGCATATCGTCATCGCAGCAACGCAGCGTTGTCCAACCTGTCCCGGCATTCCCTGCGGGCGCCTGGACTTCAGCTCGCAGGAACTGCAGGCCCACCCGTGTGTGCGCCTGGTCCCGCAACAACAGGTAGAAGCTGCCAGCGCGGCTCTCCTAAGGAAGGAAACAAGTTGTACATCGGGTTAGATATGCAGCAGAAATACTATGTCATACCTTGAAGAACAATTACGTAACGTCGATGCATATGGCTATCCTATGCCACCCAGCTCGCGGCGCAGGCTGCGTAAAGCTGTCATTCGCACCAGCAGGGGTATCTTAGGCAGAGGTATCTACCTGCTTTTGAGTATCATAGGTTGCCTGCTCTGGTTGCAGAGGCGAGGAAAACGCTATCCAGCATTAACCCCGGCTACCTTTCATCCCAGGCGCATCCTGGTTATTCGCCTGGACCTGATCGGTGATCTTGTCCTCTCTCTCACGGTCGTGCGCGCCTTGAAACGCACATATCCGCAGGCGGAAATCGACCTGCTGGCCATTCCTGCCAGCGCCAGGGTAGCCACTTTCGACCCCAACCTCAGCGAGATCATCACCTATGATCCGAATATCTGGCGGCGCCCGCAGGCCCTGTTGCGGCCCCAAAACTGGCGCGCGGCCCGGGCCTTGCTGGGTAGAATGCGCTCGCGCCACTACGACCTGGCCATCAGCGTTTACTCCAGCTGGGCCGCCGTCCTGGCGCTCGCCAGCGGAGCTACGCGCCGCGTTGGCTATGGCCGGGAAGGTTATCCTGGCTTCATGACCGATAGCGTCCGCGGTGGGATACCCGGGCGCTCGCGCCACTACGCTCCGCTGGACAACAGACACGAAGTTGACTATTGCCTGGAGCTTGCGCGCGCGGCAGGCGCAACGCTGACACAGGCTGACCGCATCCCCCGCCTGTATGTCGATGAGCAGACACGCCAGGAGCTTGAGCAGCTGCTGAGCAGGGCCGGAGCTCAACCGGACAAAGCCTTGATCGTCTGTCATATCAACTCAAATAACGGGCAATCCAAACGCTGGCCAATTCCATACTGGGCGCTGCTGATAGATCGTTTGATCAGCAGGGAGGGTGCCCAAGTCGTTCTGACGGGGGCTCCCGCAGACCTGCCGCAGATCGAGGCCGTGATCCGGCAAATGCAAGAGCAGGCGCTGAACCTGGCGGGCAAAACCAGCCTTACCCAGCTGACCGCACTTTTATCACGAGCCGACCTGTTAATCAGCGGTGATAGCGGTCCCCTGCACATGGGTGTGGCCTGCGGCACAGCTATCATCGGCATTTATGGCCCTACCAATCCTGCTCTTTGCGGCCCCGTCAGCCCCGCTGCCAGCGTTTTACGCAGTCCCATCTGGTGCAGCCCATGTTACAATGCCAGGGAGACTGCAGATTGTCGCTTCTACACCACGCAGTGTATGAAAAATATTCTGCCGGCCCGCGTGCTTGCAGTGGCCCGGCAAAAACTGGCGCAAAATATGCACTCCGCGGGACCCATCTCCACGGGCAATGAAGCACCCATACAAGGGGAAAATTCTATTTTATGAGTACTCAATCTATACGCCTTGCGCCAGACGCACGTATCCTGGTCATCAAAATGGCTGGTATTGGCGACCTCTTGCTAGCTACGCCAACCCTGCGCGCCCTGCGAGAGACATACCCGCAGGCTCGCCTTGACCTGCTGGTAACACCGGACTCGGCCGGTCTTCTCAATGGTTGGGAGGCCCTTGACCATATCATCGTGCTAGATAAATATCTCTTTGATTATCCGCAGCAGTTGCTCAAAAACCCGCGCAACCTGTTACGTCTCACCTCATTCTGGCATGACCTCCATGATACGCACTACGATGCCGTCCTGCTGTGCCATCACCTCACTCTCCCCTTTGGCCGCTTAAAACACCAGCTCCTATTGCGAGCTACGGGCGCGCACTGGCGCGTGGGCCTTAATAACGGGCACGGCTGGTTCCTCAATGTGCGCGTGCCAGATCATGGCTTTGGAGCCATGCATGAAGCCGAGTACAACCTCGCCCTGGCGCAGGCGGTCGGAGCCACCACAGACGACAAACGCCTGCTGGTGCCCTTAAGTGAAGAAGATCACCGCCAGGCCTGGCATATCCTCTATGAACAGGAGGGCCCGCAGGCCATCCGGCGCCCCATCATCGCCATGCACCCCGGCAGTGGCGGCTACAGTCTGGCGCGTCGCTGGGCGCCTGAACGTTTCGCCGGCCTGGCAGATAGCCTGTTTAGCGACGTAGGTGGGCAGGTGCTTCTCATGGGTGGACCAGAAGAGGCAGAGCTGCACCAGCAGATCATCGCCCGGCTGCAAACCCCCGTTCCTGTACGCAGCCTGGCGGGTAGAGGCAGCATAAAGGCTAGCGCGGCCATCCTGGAGCAGGTTGACCTCTTTGTGGGCAACGACTCCGCGCTTGTCCAGCTCGCGGTTGCAGGGAGCGCGCCCACCGTTGCTATCTTCGGCCTGACGAATGCCATGGCCTGGGGACCGTTCACCGCCGCTCCCCCGGGACAACAGGCCGAGATCGTGCGCCTGGACCTGCCATGTATGCCCTGCTTCTATCGTGGTCACGACCTGGGAACACCCGCGGGCTGCGCCACCCGGGACTGCCTGGCGCTGCTGGAGGTCGATCCCGTCGCCGCGGCGTGCCGCCGCCTGCTGCGCAAGGCCAGCAATTCCGCCGCCGGTCGCTAAGCCCAAGAAGAACTGGCCGGAGGGCAGGACCTATAGGCTGAGTGTGAGAAGATAGAGACTTACGCCAACACGCGTTTCACAGGGCGCGTGAAATTGCCGAGCTCGACCTCGGGAGCCTCGCGTTGCAGCGTCTCGATCAATTTCCGCATCCCCAGGGCCCTGCCCAGGCTGGTGAGCTCTGGCATACGCGGCAACAGCACCTCCGGGTCGATATTCAGGTTGCGCAGCTGTATCAGCCTCAGCCCCGTCTCTTTAACGAAGGAGAGGAGAGCCTCCACCTCGCGTTCGCGGTCGATCATACCTGGAAAGCTGAGCAGATTAATAGAGGTATAGACGCCCGCAGTGCGCGCGCGCTTCAGCGATTCCTTGACATCCTCGAAGCTGTAACCCAGAGGCCTGTAATAGGCCGAGTAGGTCTGCGGATGCCCTGAAATAGTGCTGGCGCGCAAGGTGTCCAGGCCGGCATCATAGAGCCGCTGGAGCCAGCGTGGGTTGCTGGCGTTGGTGTTGATATTGATGACGCCTTTATCCGTGCGCTTGCGTATGGCCTTGATCGCTTGCTCGATGCGTCGCCACTGCAAGAGCGGCTCGCCTTCACACCCCTGGCCGAAACTGATGATGGCATCCTCCGCTCCCTCCAGATGGGGAAGCGCAACCTCGACGATCTCCTCAATGCTGGGAATAAAGGTCAGGCGGTCCTGCGGTGAGATTAAATCTTCTTCTTCCTGCTTCGAGATACAACCAATACAGCGTGCGTTACAGCCGGGTGAAACGGCAATCGCCATCTCCCAGCGGCCAAAAAAGAGGTTGCTGGCGGTGGGGCAGGCGTAGTCAAGCGCACAATGAGCATGCTGCTGCACAATGCGATTAGCCGGGTATGCCGCCTGCTTCTCTCGCACCAGGCGCTTCAGGGCACGTTCATTAAAAGCGCGCGGGCGCCATTTACGTGGATCATCGGTCTTCATGGCCGCGACATAATAACGCCCATGCATGCCGGCCACGGCGCTATAGCCGAAAAAAGGCAGAGGCTCAGTTCCCGGCATTTTTTCATAGGCCGGCAAAAGCGTGCGTGTGTAGCCGATCGGCAGCAGGGCCGCGGCCGCCCAACCGCGAGCGCCGGCGAGAGTCTGGCTTTGGCCGTCGCGCCGCAGTCCGACGGCCAGGCGATCAGGCATCATCGCCAGCGTCACCCCATCAGGTAAGGGAATAAGATCATCCGCCTCTAAAGGCCGGCTACCAAACGCCAGCGCCTGCAAGCGCGGCTCCTCGAGGATCTCTCCCGCGGAGGTACAATAAACCAGGTATGGAGTAGTCATCGATATCCTAGCGTACGTTTACATTTCTTACATTTGCGTGAGCACCGCTCTTCAGTGCATGGGTGGAGGAGTCGCCGGTATACGCGGATTGGTAGGACGTTCCTCAACATATTCATCATCATAAAAGCGTGGTAAATTTTCCGTCGCCTGCGTTTGGGCGCTAACAAGCTGCTCCAGTTCGCGCGTGACCTCATAGACAAAACTGAGCAGGATATGCTCACCACGCATATTCTGGCAGACATGGCGAATACGCGGATGCTCTGATTCCATCCAGGCATTGACGACAGCCTCGAGTGCAGACATGTTATCGCCACATTGTGCGCTATCGAAGCCTTTGAACCTGTACACGATCGTGTCCTTTCAAGCAAGCCACACTCCCCAACGCCATGCAAACAACAGGTAGCGCTTCATTTATCACGAACTATTGTATCATCTCGCAGGCGCTTTTTCCAGAGAGGCGTTTATGTTATGGTGGCACCCAGGCGTCGTAGATCCGCAAAGAAGTGAGGATAGCTTTTAGCAATATGCTCGACGCCGGTCAGGGTCAGGCCACGCCTGCTGCGCATACCCACAATCGCCAGCGCCATCAAGAGACGATGATCGGAATGACCGTCCACGCGCACACCCCCTTCCACACCTTGCGGCTGCCCGCACACGATGATCGCATCCTGGCGCGGTGTTACCATACAGCCTGCCTTGCGCAGTTCGCTACACAAATCATCGATGCGGTCTGATTCCTTATAGTGCAGGCTTTCAACATTATAGAAAATACTCTCCCCTTCAGCAAAACACGCGGCCGCCACCAGTACCGGAATACTATCAATGACTCTATCCCCATCCAGTTCGATAGCTCGTAAACGCCGCCCCCCTCGCAGCGTGAGTACATCTCCCACGACGCTTATCTCGGCGCCCATGGAGCGCAAAGCAGCCAGCAGCAGGTCGCCATCCTGTTCTCCCTGGCGCAGGCGTTCCAGGCGCAGCCGACTGCCCGGATCGCTCATTACGGCGCAGGCGGCTAACAACGCGGCCGCCGCGGGATAATCTCCGGGTACGGTGTAGTGGCGCGGCGTATATGCCTGGCCAGCAGCAATAGAAAAATGCCGCAGCGCGCTGTCGTGCCTGACAACGATACCCGCCTCGCGCAATACATCGAGTGTCACCTGTATCAATGCCTGTGATTTCAGAGTATCTACGACATCTATGAGTAGGTCTTCACCCAGTAAAGGGGCCATAAAGAGCAGCGAGCTCAGGAACTGTGAGCTGCGCGCGCCCGAAATTGTCACGCGACCGCCATGCAGGCTGCCGCCGTGGATTGTGATCGGCAAAAACCCATCCTCACCCATGCCCGCGCAGACGGCCCCCAGAGAGTTCAACGCCTGCAATAATTCGCGATTGGGTCGCCTGCCCAGCGACTGGGGATGATCAGTAATAAAGGTGACTTCAGGCAGAAATGCCCCCAGAGCTAACAGCATCCTCAGCACAGCTCCGGCATTGCCGACATTGATAGTGACAGCTCCCTCTCGCCGTGGACGCCCAACACCTGCGACCTGCAAAAGTGAACGACGCTCATCGCGCCAGCTTAAGCGCACGCCCAGGGCCTGGCAGCCCCTGAAAAGCGCGTCGCTGTCGTCACTCAGCGCAGGAAAGGCCAGCGTGCTCTCGCCCCTGGCCAGGGCGGCTGCCAGGAGATAGCGCAGCGTGTAATATTTCGATGATGGCAGGTCAGGCTCGCCGCGTAAAAGGCTGGTGGGGGCGACATAGAGCATACTCTCCTGCGCACTGTTGATTTCTTCCTGCATACATCTGCTTTCAACGTTGGACATTGCTGCACCGGACAGAGTTTCTTCAGAAACATTGTAGAATATCTGGGCCTGGCTTGTCGAGCCTGGCGGAAATAGTCCGCATGTAGCGCATTCGAGCAACTTTTTTTCACCCAGGCGATGCACAAAGCCAGCACGGTGTTATTACAAATGAGCGCGCATGACACTACATTTTAATATAATTGTTATTTTTTGTTGATTTTTATTCTTATAATTGACTTTCAGACTCTCTTCTGCTATACTCAACTTTACTGATGCAAAAAGAAAGAGGAACTGGTATGACAGCGCGCCAAGAGCGAATCGTTATCGTGGGGGCCGGTATCGTTGGTCTCTCGACGGCATATGCATTATTATCTCAAGGTGTTCGGCACGTCACAGTGCTGGAAAAGGAGAATGTCGATCATCGCAGATCTACATCTCACGGAATTTCACGTCTACTACGTTTTGAGTATGGCTCTGACGCGTTTTACTCCGAGATGGTTGTGCAAAGTTTTAGGCGCTGGCAGCGCCTTGAGCGCCTTTCAAGGCGCACCCTCTGCACGCCGACAGGTATCCTTGCGCTTGGAGAAGAGGGAGACAATTTTCTCCAGGCCAGTTACCGCGTCCTGCGCGAGTTCGGCATCCCTATAGAGCGCCTCAGCAGACAGCAGTGTAACTATCGCTTTCCCCAATTCGCGGCGCGCGACGGCGACACCATCACCTATAATGCCCTTGGAGGCATACTTCACGCCTCAACCTGCCTGCAAACTATCAGGGATCTGGTTATTGAGCTTGGAGGGGAGATCTTCGAAAATTGCCGCGTCAGGCACATCTCACACGCCAACCACGCGCATCCGATGTATATCACTTCCAGCGCGGGCCACGAATTCGCGGCCGAGCGTGTGGTCGTGACAGCAGGGCCCTGGGTTCACCATCTACTGGCGGATCTACAGCTGCCGGTGCGCCTGACGCGCCAGTACCTGCTCTATTTTGCCGGTCTGCCTCTCTCAAGCTTTGGACTGAATAATTTTCCTGCCTTTATGGCCCATGAACTCTACGGTTTTCCTATTCACCCCAGTACCACTCATGACTCCGGATCCGCCTGGCTAAAAGCCGCCTCGCATACTTTCGGCCCGGGTGTCGATCCCGACAGCGGCCAGCAAGTAGATAGCAGGGCCATAGAGCACATACTTCAACAAATATATGAACTGCTGCCGGCGCTTGCCTGGGCCAGCCTGGCCCAGGTTGATGCCTGCATCTATGATGTGACGCCCGATGAGGGCTTTATCCTTGATACTCTCCCACATGACTCTCGCATCGTCTTCGCTACAGGTCTGAGTGGCCATGGCTTTAAGTTCGGCCTGTTGCTTGGCGAGCTTTTGAGCAGTATAGTCTGTCAGACGCCACCCCCCGTAGCGCTTGAGCGTTTTCGACTGGCGCGCTTCTCCCATTTGCTGCAAACCAGCTCGGTCGCCTGAACTGCTTGCTCTCTGCCACTTAACGAGCGGCGCGCAGACATGCCAAAGGGCAACCATGCGCTGTTTAAACATAACCATCATCAATATAATTGATAACTTGAAAGAATGAAACGCATATGGTATTGTTGAATGAGGAGGGCGAGCCTGCTTGCACGCGCTACCTTTCAGCGGCGCTGGCACAACCTCCCATTCATTATCAACAGTGCTCATGCGAGTAATATCAAAGGAGAAGTGTTTTGTCAGTTATTGATGAATTCCACCAGGCGAACGAGGCTTACGCCGCCAACTTTCAAAGTTGCGCAGCGCTGGCGGTGCCCTCCAGCGCTGCTTGACAAAAGCACGTGCTTAGTGTGTAGAATTGAAAGGAACATTTTCCCTTTTTGAGGCGTACGCCATATCCGTATTTTTTAATTTCCTGCAATAGAGAAAGGTTTTGCGGCAAAAATGGACGTTCGTATTTTAAACGAGGCTGATGCACAGGCGTTCTGGAATATAAGGCTGCGTGCCTTACGCGACGACCCTGAGTCCTTCGGAGCAACGTATGAAGAGATACTTGAACGCGGCATTGCCGGTATCACCCAGGGTTTGCGCAAGAGTGAGAATGCCACGCTTGATGTCACCTTCGGCGCATTCGATGGCAAGACGCTGGTCGGTGTCGCCGGCCTGCACCAGGAGCAGCAGATCAAGCGACGCCATAAGGCCGTCATCTGGGGCATGTATGTGCCCCAGGAGACACGCGGCAAGGGCACTGGCAAGGCGCTACTGGAAGCCGCCATCGCTCATGCCAGAACCATCCCCGAGCTCGAACAGATCAACCTGAGTGTAGTGATCACCAGCAAGCAGGCTCGCCATCTCTTCATCGACCTGGGCTTCGAAACTTACGGCATTGAACGCTATGCGTTGAAACTGCGCGAGCGCTATTTTGACCAGGAATTGATGACGCTCCGCTTGAAATAGGTATTAGAGTTCAGCCCCGTCGCCAGACCCAAGGCTGGTGTCGTTTCTGAACGACTATGGGTATCAGGCGCGCCAGGCAAGGGCCTGCCTGGCGCTGCTGTTTTATTTGCCCCTACAGGCAAGACGTTCGTTTATATCTCTCTCAATGTCACCGCGCCGTCCGTCAGGGCGATTTTCGTTGACAGTGACATATCGCTTCCTTCTCCATCGCCAAAGTACTATTCAGCTTCAGGCCCGGGCGCAGGGGTAGTGGGCCCCCTGCCACCTCGCCGGCGCCGGCCGCGTCGGCAGCGGCCTTCGCCAGCTGCAGCCCCGGCAGGATCACGTCGAACCAGGTTGAATATTCGGCCGTAAACCAGCGCGTGAGCAGGTTCTGGCGAATGTTGTAGAAGTTGAGCTTGGCCTGCACGCACACCACATAGGACGCAGAAGCGCAAAACGGAAGCGCAGTGGGATTTCCCGTAACTATGCGGGGAAATGGGGGTATGAATTGCTTAAACAGGTTCCCTTATTCGCCAGGGGGCGTTGTCCGCTGGCGCTTAACCTGAGCCTCGCGGCGCTTGGCTGCGAGCCTGCGCTCGCGGCTGGCAGCTGTAGGACGGGTCGCCCGGCGGGGGGTTACAACCTGCTGCATCTCCTCCAGGCGCGCGGCCATTCGTTCAAAGGCCACCTCGCGGTTGGCATGTTGTGAGCGGCGCTCTGTAGCTGTTACCGTGGTGCCGCTTGGGCGATGCAGCAGGCGCACGCCAGACTCAACCTTATTACGGTGCTGGCCTCCCGGACCGCTCGCGATATAGAACTCCACGTCGCAGTCGCGCTCCAGGGATGGGCGATCCGTGGGATAGCGTTCAGCCATTCTATCGCTCTTTTATCTTTTTATGTTGTCACGTTGTATGGTGGCAGAGATCGCGCCATTGTTATGATACAACCGTTCTTTGCTCACATCCAGAGCATCACGCCTCGGTTACCCGGCTATCAACGTTCCTGCGGGCTACATTAATAAGCTTCCGGATATGTATTTCCAGCAGGAGTTTCCCATGGCAACACATAGCTGCGTCATTGCTCCATAACTTAAATCCAGCCTACTAAATATGGAGGAGAGTAAATATGGGAGGATGTTTTCCGGGCTTGCCTCCCCGCAGAGCGACGAAAACATCCTGTTAATGCTAGGTAGATCAGGCTCCGTCATGGATGCCACTTCTACAGCATGTTGCCAGGCGCTCCTCTCTCTCGTTTTAAGAGTATACTACTACATCAGAGGAAATGAGAGCGATGACACGCCGCATCTTTGCGCTTATCCTGCTCGTGCTGGGTGTGAGTATCGCCATTGCATGGCCTGTACTCACATTTACACCCGCCGGGGCAAATATTCTACAACATTTCTCACCTGCTCCAACCCCCATACCCTCGCCAATTCTCACGGTGCGAGGTTCCCCGCCAGCCATCAGCGCCAGAGCTGCGTATCTCCTCGACGCTGATACTGGTCATGTGCTCGACGACTCCAACGGCGAACAACGCCTGCCCATGGCAAGCACCACAAAAATCATGACCGCGCTCATCGCCATCCAGGTGGGCCAGCTAGATCAGAATGTAACCATCCATCAAGATGCCAGCGACGAGGTCCAAAAAAATAGCGGCAGCAGCGCTAACCTGGTCGTGGGAGATCAAATCCCCCTGAAAGATCTCCTCTATGGCCTGATGCTGCCCTCGGGAGACGATGCCGCCATCGCTATCGCCGATGCCATCTCAGGCTCACCGGCCAGGTTTGTCCAGCTCATGAATACCTTCGCGCTCAGGCTGCACCTGAATTCGACGCACTATACCAACCCCGATGGCCTCACCTATATGCCAGCGCAAAATCAACCCACGGCCGCTCAATACACAACCGCCGCCGACCTCGTGCATTTAACGCGCTATGCGCTGACCAATTCTCTCTTCGCCCAGATCGTTGAACTACAACAGTACAATCTTGCCGCCAGCGCGCTCCACCACGCCTATTTCTGGGTTACGACGAATTCCCTGCTCAGCACATATGCAGGCGTTACAGGCGTCAAGACGGGCTCCACACCCCAGGCCGGTTTCTGCCTGGTCTTCTCAGCCACCAGCGCCGGTCACCACCTGATAGGCGCATTACTGCACGCTAACACCTCGCAGCAGCGTTTCGCTGACGCGCAAACGTTGCTCGATTGGGGTTTCAACCTGCCGCTCCTGCCACCGCCGACAGGATAACCTCTCACGCACGCCTGAGCAAATCGCACAGGTGTGTGAGCGCTTTAACGCCAGCTTCAGCTTAGGAAAAAAAGAGGCATCTGCCCCATAGGCCGCGGCCGCTTCTGGAATAAAGGCCAGTAAAGCTTTGCGACTGGCTTCAGCCTGTTCTGGCTTTATCATGGGAGGTGAGCCGGGCCTGAGCATGACCTCAAACCAGGCGTAACTTCCAGGGCCAAACGTGATAGGCGCGCGCGCTGATGACGAGGAAGCGGTTATCGAGCGCCGGTATCAACCCGGACAGGTCTTCCTCATTGCTACCAACGCCGTGCAGCAGCAACAGCAGCGAAGGCAGCTTGCAGGCGTATTGCTCAGAACAAGCGCGCCTGGGTGGGTTGCCTGCGCCCGGCCAGCAGGATGTATGGCAGGTCTTCTACTTTCCAGCTATAGTCGCGCAGCAAATAGCGAACAAATGTTCTATTTGTCAAGGCAGTATTAGCGCTAATCTCCAGGGCATTGTCGGTTGTTCAAGAGTTGCAACGGCCATAAAAAATCACTGGATATATTACTATCCAGTGATTCTCTTTATCTCCACCGAAAAAACTTTCGAGTGAGATGCGCAAAAGGGTGCTGGCCGTGACGCTTACCCGAAGTCGAGGAAATCTACTCTCGAGACTTTATGCAGTGGTATAAACATAGTTATAAACCAACCTGCCTGCTTTACTAAATGTAACCCCGCTCACGCGTCACAGCCCACAAGTCTGCAACTATCATCAAGCGAACCCTCTTCCTTTCACTTCCAGCTACTTCTCCCTTCCGACATATCTAGCATAGCGCGTCTCCATCACGGCGGCGTCACCAAAGGGCCCAAAATTATCACAGCGCCATCACTCCGCCACGGCGGGCTGTATAAGCTGCACAAGCAGGCTAGGTAGAGGAGATGTCCAGCTCGAAGCCGCGCTTGCGGAACTCTTCCACAAAGGTCGGGCCCGGCACAGCCAATTCGACGGATACGGCTTCCCTCGGCGTCTGTCCCCTGGCGATCAGCCCGGCCATAATGGCGGCGTGCCAGCCGGTGTAGCAGGAGTCCTACATCCAGCGCGCCTGTTCCCAGCCCAGGTGAGCGTGACCGTTCACCAGCCGCACAACGGGGTAGGGACGTTTCCAATCCACGACGCAGATCGTGGCGGGGTCGAGAAAAATACGCTGGGCTGTGGAGATTGGAGCGCCGAGCGCAGCGCAGAGCACTGCCTTAATCGGCCCCACGTGCGCTACCAGCGCCAGCGTTTGATCTGGATGCGCCGCGCTCAAACTCGCAATTGCAGCTCCTACGCGCCTGCACATAGCATCCAGGCTCTCCCCAGCTGGTGGCGCAAGCGCCGTATCTCGCTCCCAGGCCAGCAGGTGACCGGCATCCTGCGCGCTGCGTTCCATCACCTCGGAACGGCTCAGGCCCTCCCAGCTGCCAAAATCGCTTTCGCGCAGGTCATCCAGCACCTGCACATCCATCCCATGGCGCGCAGCGATGGGCAGGGCGGTCTGGTACGCTCGCTGGCGCGGGCTACTATAAATCGCCGCAAGCGCCAGGGTCGACAAAGCCTCAGCAATCTGCTCAGCCTGGGCGCGTCCATGCTCAGTCAGCGCATCATCGCGCGAGCCGATGTAGCGCATACTCCGATTGGCCAGAGTCTCACCGTGGCGCACCAGGATCAAACGTGTGGTAGAAGACAAATCCCTGACCTCCTCTTGCCTGTTATGCAGCGGCCTGCTGCCAAAAACCTCTTGCTTCAACTATACATCATGCGCCGCCAGCATGTCTGCTGATGATCCAAAGGCGCCACCCTGGTCATTTATCCAGGCACAAAACTAGCCAGATTGGCGGTGTTTGCTTGCAGTGGAGCGCGTATAGTATGCACAAAGGTTACTCCGCCGGAGTATTTGAAGGAAAGAGCAAAGCAATGGAACAAATGGCAACCAATCCAACCACAGCCCTACGCACCCTTTCGAACCAGATGGCCGACGCCGTTGAGCGCGTCAGTTCATCGCTCGTTCTCGTCAACGGCCGCAGCCGCCAGCCCGCCAGCGGCATCATCTATACAGCAAATCTCGTGCTCACAGCCGATCACGTCCTCGAGCGCGAAGAAGATCTGACGATCGAGACACCCGATAAACGCACCCTGCCGGCTCAATTTGTTGGGCGCGACCTGGCGACCGACCTGGCGCTGCTGCGTACAGCGGAAAGCATGCCAGACCCGGCCAGCGCAGCGCAGGAGAGCGCCCGCGTCGGTCAACTGGTTCTGGCCATCGGCCGCACAGCAAACGACGGCCCGATGGCCAGCTGCGGCATTGTCAGCATCATCGGTGGCCCTCTGCGCACAGGCAGGGGCGTTACACTGGAACGCTATATTCGCACCGACGCAACCCCTTATCCCGGTTTCTCCGGCGGCCCACTCATCGATATGGAGGGCAAAGTCCTGGGCGTTTTGACGACAGGCCTCGTCAACGGGGTTCCCCTGGCGATTCCAATGGAAATCGCGGCCGGCATCGCCGCTACCCTGGCCAGGCAGGGGTATATCAAGCGCGGCTACCTGGGTATCAGCAGCCAGCTGGTGCGCCTGCCGGATGCGCAGCGGGCCGGGCGCAACCAGGAGTATGGTCTGCTCATCGTGAAAGTCGATGAGAATAGCCCGGCCCAGCGTGGCGGCCTGATGCTCGGCGATATCCTCGTGGCCCTCGAGGGCCACGCCATCAACGATTTCAGAGGACCTCCAGGTGCTGCTGTCGGGTGACAGAGTAGACAAGGTCATTCCCATCGCCGTCATTCGCGGCAATATCCTGCAGACCCTCCGGGTTACAGTAGGGGAGCGTAAATAAGTCCCGTACATCATTTCAATAGATCATAACTGGCAGGTAGGCTATGGCACAAACAACAGTGGGTAACCCTCAGGATAACCCGGCTATAACAACGAAATTTTCCCTTCCCGACGTATTTTCAACGGCCCTTGTCGCAATGTTTGCCCGCGTCCAGCCGGCTATCGTCCAGATAGGTATTGAAGGGCGCGGCGGAGGCACCGGCATCATCTGGAACACGGGCGGGCGGATTATCACCAATCACCATGTCGTTGCCAACGAGCAGGCAAAGATCTTGGTGCATCTTGCTGATGGTCGCACCATGCCTGCAAGAGTCCTTCACCGCAACCCCAGACTGGACCTCGCGCTACTCAAGATCGATGCAGATAACCTGCCGGCAATGCCGGCAGGTAAGTCATCCGACTTACGCATAGGCGAGTGGGTCTTCGCAATCGGCCATCCCTGGGGGCAGCGCTGGGCTTTAACGGCGGGCATTGTCAGCAGTATGAGCACGGTAAAGATTGATGAGCAGGTGACAACTCGCTATATCAAGTCGGACGTTGGCCTGGCGCCCGGAAATTCAGGCGGCCCCCTGCTGGACGCCGCTGGCAAAGTTGTCGGTATCAATGCCATGATCTTCGGTGGCGATTTATCGGTTGCCATTCCCAGTGATGTCGTCAGTTCCTGGCTGGCGGAGCTTCCTCTTCCGGCCAAGCGCATCACCCTTGGCATAGAAATCCAGGCAATTGAGATACCCGCCTCGCTCCGCAATGGCTCGCAGCCTCAGCAGGCAAGCGGGCTGCTCATTGTTGGTATCTCAGGTGAGCGACAGGCCCGCCACTCCGACCTGCTGGTTGGTGACGTACTGCTCACTCTCGATGACAAAACCCTCGGCGACGGAGCGACGTTGCGCAGACTGCTGGCTCAGAGCGACGGGCGTGACAGCGTCGTCGTGAACATACTGCGCGGCGGCGAGGTTGTTACACTGAGCGTCGTCACCCTCAAAGCGGAGCAAAGCGCATGATCCGGGTATTCGTCATCGCACCTACGCCCATGCTACAGGCAGGCCTGCATAGCATGCTGACCACCAGCGACATCCAGGTAGTTGGTGAGTCCTCGCTCGCCGCTGCTCTGAGCGCTGCTCCTCCAGGTATCGACGTCATTGTAGTCGCCGATCGGCTACTGCTCGAAGAGGTCGGGCGTGTGCTGACGAATGCTACTACAGCGGCTCTGGTGGCGCTCACCAATGGCGCCGAGTTCACCACCTTCCACCCGGATGCGGCATCTCTACAACTTCTGAGCTCATTGGAGCTACGCGGCTGGGGGATAGTTCCCATTGACGCTCCGGCCGCGCAGCTCCAGGCCGCAGTCCTGGCCACTGCGCAGGGGCTCGTCGTCCTGCCGGAGTTTCGTTCCGCCTGGCTCTACGAAAAATTGCCACTTGTCACGACAGGCACTATACCTGTAGCTGACGAGGCCTTGACCGCTAGAGAGCGTGAGGTCCTTGAACTGGTCAGCCAGGGGCTCTCCAATAAGCTCATAGCGCGCAGGCTACAGATCAGTGAGCACACCGTCAAGTTTCATATCTCCTCAATCTCGACCAAACTTGGCGCAGCCAGCCGCACCGATGCTGTTAGCCGTGGCCTGCGTCGAGGCCTGATCACGTTGTAGCATAGTATGTATCGATACATATCATGATAAAGCATATGGGCCATGGAAGAGCGCGTCAAAGCCCTCGCCGAACTTTTCGCATAAGAGTCAGTTGACGTTCCTAGCGGATAAGAGATAGTATTGATCTATCTGACTTGAGTCCTACTCTGCAAAAGGAGAGAATCATGCCTATCTCATCTGGCGATGGCGCGCTCCTCTGGCGACCTGCCGAGGACGTGAAGCAGCAAGCGAGGCTGACGCACTATATGCAGTGGTTAGAAGATACACGCGGTTTACATTTGCACAGCCAGCACGAATTGTGGGAGTGGTCGGTCAACCAGCTCGAGGACTTCTGGGCCTCCCTCTGGGATTACTTTCACATCCAGGCTTCACAGCCCTACAGCGCCGTGCTGACAGAGCGCAAAATGCCCGGGGCGCGCTGGTTCCCCGGCGCGCAATTGAACTATGCCGAACATGTCTTCAGAAACGCTAACAGCGCACGCCCGGCCTTCCTGTTTCAAACGGAACGCCACCCTCTTAGCGAGGTCTTCTGGTCAGAACTGCAACAAAAAGTCGCCAGCATCGCGCAAGCCCTGCGAGAAATGGGCGTGCAACGCGGTGATCGCGTCGTGGCCTATATGCCAAATATTCCCGAAACCCTGATCGCTTTTCTCGCCAGCGCCAGCATCGGCGCCATCTGGTCAAGTTGTTCGCCCGACTTTGGCACAAGTAGTGTGATCGACCGTTTTCAACAGATCGAACCAAGCATTCTTTTTACTGTTGACGGCTACCAGTACAATGGCAAACCTATACACAGGCACGGCACTATTGCCGAGCTACAGGCATCCCTGCCCAGCTTGAAGAAGACGGTCCTGCTGCCTTATCTAGCGAGCGCTGCGAGTACTGAAGGCCTGGCAAGCGCCGTGCTCTGGCCGGAATTATTGCAAGCCAGTTCCAGCTTAACCTTCGCGCAAGTCCCCTTTGATCATCCCCTGTGGGTCCTCTATTCTTCCGGCACAACGGGTATACCCAAGGCCATTGTGCAGGGACACGGCGGCATCATCCTGGAGCACCTCAAAAGCATCACCCTTGGCCTCGATCTAAAACCGGAGGATAAATTCTTCTGGTTCACGAGCACAGGCTGGATGATGTGGAACCTCCTGATTGGCGGCCTGCTGGCAGGCACAACGATCCTGCTCTACGACGGCAGCCCGGCCTATCCCGGTATGGAGACTCTCTGGAAATTTGCCCAGGACAGCGCTATGACCTTTTTCGGCACCAGCGCCGCCTATATCGCTTCCTGTATGAAAGCAGGATTAGAGCCCGGTACCACCTATAACCTGAGCAAACTGCGCGGTATTGGCTCAACGGGCTCACCTCTACCCCCGGAAGGCTTTCAATGGATATACGAGCATGTCAAGCACGATATCTGGCTGGCCTCAATCAGTGGCGGTACGGATGTCTGCTCCGCCTTTGTCGGTGGCTCCATCCTGCTCCCTGTGCACGCTGGCGAGCTGCAATGCCGCGCCCTGGGGGCCAGGGTAGAAGCCTTTGACGAAGAGGGGCATGCTATGAGCGACGAGGTGGGAGAACTGGTTCTGACCGAGCCACTGCCTTCGATGCCCCTCTACTTCTGGAACGACCCTGATAGTCAACGGTATCAGGAAAGCTACTTCGATACATACCCGGGTATATGGCGGCACGGCGACTGGATCAAGATCACTCCCAGGGGCAGCGCCATCATCTATGGCCGTTCTGACTCGACCATCAATCGCAGCGGTATCCGCATGGGCAGCAGCGAGATTTACCGCGTGGTAGAGGGACAGCCCGAAGTCCTTGATAGTCTGATCGTCGGTATCGAACAGCCGGGTGGCAAGTATTACATGCCCCTGTTTGTCGTCCTGAGAGAGGGCGCCCACCTTGACGATGCCCTCAAAGCAAAGATCAAGCAGCGCCTGCGCAGCAATATTTCCCCGCATCACGTTCCAGATGAAATATTCGCCGTGGCCGATATTCCCCGCACCCTGAGCGGCAAAAAGCTGGAGGTACCCGTCAAAAAGCTCTTCATGGGTATCCCCGTCGAGAAAGCCATCAGCGTGGATGCAATGAGCAACCCGGAGTCCATCCAGTTCTTCATGCAATGCGCCCAAAAAGCCCAGGAATAGCTATCTGAACAGCGCCAGGAGACAAACGCGATGACTATAGATGAGACGATCACAATCCGCAAAGGCGAAGCATTTGACATTGCACGCGTCGAACACTACCTGCGCCAGGCCATTCCCAGCATTGGCGCAGGCTTGCTCCAGGTGCGCCAGTTCCCATCAGGGGCGTCTAATCTGACCTACCTGCTCCGCATAGGCGACTGGGAGGGCGTGCTGCGCAGGCCCCCATTTGGTCCTGTAGCGCCTAAAGCCCACGACATGGAGCGTGAGTCAGGCCTCTTGCGCAAAATCCATCCTGTCTTCCCCCTGGCACCCCTACCCTACACTTTCTGCGGCAACCTGGATATCCTGGGTGTTCCTTTTTACGTCATGGAAAGGCGCAAGGGCATTGTCATCAATGACTCCTTCCCGCCAGGCATAACACCAGACGGCGACCTGTGCAAGAAAATCTCTGCCATGGTGGTAGATACGCTGGTGCAGATCCACGCCGTCGACTGGCGCGCCGCCGGCCTCGCTGAGTTTGGACACCCCGACGGCTTCCTTACACGCCAGGTGAAGGGCTGGATCGAACGCTACTTGCGCGCCCGGACCGACGACATTCCCCAGGTGCAGCCACTCACGAACTGGCTCGTGACAAACATCCCACCCAGTCCGGCCCCCTCACTTATTCATAATGACTTTAAGCTCAACAACATGTTGCTCGCGCCTCACGACCTGACGCGAGCGGCGGCCGTCCTGGATTGGGAAATGGCGACGATCGGTGATCCGCTTTTTGACCTGGCGATATCATTAGGGTATTGGGTCAATGCTGAAGATCCCATGGAGTTGCAGACGGTCCTGCCATCGGTGACAATGGTCCCTGGTTATATCAACCGGGAAGCATTCATGCACCTGTACGCGCAGAAGAGCGGGCGCGACCTCTCAGCTATGCGATTTTATATGACCTTCGCCTATTTCAAACTGGCGGTGATTATCCAGCAAATCTATGCCCGCTGGAAGAAGGGGCAGACACAGGATGAGCGTTTCGCGATTTTTGGTGAACGTGTGCGCGACGTCATCACTTACGCCGCCCACCTCTCCCAGGGCGGCAAGCTATAGAGCCGTTCACAGGTGGCTTTTGTAGCCTGTTCATATTTGAGCTCGTACCCAGGCTGGCTGCCCTGAATATCGCCGGCGGCAGCATCTCTGGCTACATGTTGTCGCCTCTACGCCGCTGCGAGCCGCGGCATCTAGTCACATGATACGCTTAATTACATACGCCAGGATCTTTTATTTTTCAGCTTGGAGGGACAAAAGAGGGTCAAGTAAATACCTTGAAGGCCTCAAGCTCTTCTGTCCTCGCCGGCAGATCCGCCGTGCCAGGGCCAGCCTGTGCGCACCTGGAGTCAGCTGCTCGCCACGACGCTGGTCGCTCCCCCCGCAGCGGAGCTGTAATAGGGACCAGCTTTGGAGTGGCAAGCGCACGCGCGCTAGTGGGCCTTGGCGCATACATTGGATACCTCGCGCTGGCATGCTGTCCGTAGGAGCTCGCAGCTGTTGTAAGAGATAGGGGGGTAGAATTCAGCCGCGCTGCCGCCAGCATCACAGGGAATTCAGCTTTAAAGGGTAAAAGAGCATCGGCCAGGGCTGATGCCAGGGCTGATGCTGTGGCAAAGCGCAATTCGGGGGTTTTTTCGAGGCAGCACATGATGAGCTTGGACACTGCCGGTGGCATAGCCCGATTGATCAAAATAGGCGGCGTAGGCATGGCATACATGTGCTGCACCATAACCTCGGATACGCTCTCGCCCTGAAAAGGCGGCACACCTGTATACAGTTCATAGAGCATCGCCCCCAGCGCATACACATCGCTCTTCAGGCTGGCCGCTTTGCCCTGGCATTGCTCTGGAGAAAGGTAGTGCGGCATATCGCCTCCCCACAGGCAAAGTACGCCGGGAGTTGTCCCTAATAACTTCGCTGTTCCGAAGCAGGTAAGCACAGGTTCACCCAGGTTCAGCGCGGAGTGCTTGCGCAACAGAATATTGGCCGGCTGGATATTCCCGTGAACTATCCCCCTTTGCTGCGCAAAATCTACGGCGTCAGCAATGGCCTTGATGAGATAGACGACACCTTCGACAGAAAGGCCTCTTCCCGTGTGCACGACCCGCTGGAACTCATCCGCCAGGGTCACTCCATCGATATAATCCATCACAATATAGCCGATAGGGCCCGCCAGCTCGGGAGGGAAGGCGGCGCGCGTATTCTGTATGCGCACAATGTGAGGGTGGTTAAGTCCACTCAACGCTTTCGTGTCACGCGTAAAGCGCGCAAGAAAGCCGGGGTCGTCAACGGGAGCGGCATGCATGAGCTTGATTATTACATAACGCCTGAGGGAAGGATCGATAGCCTTCCAGGTTTCGACCCTTCCGGCCTTTTTTAAACACGCGAGCAGCTTATAGCGTTCCACATTTTTCAGCCCTGAATCCATGCAGATAGCCTCCTCCACTACGTAACAACTCTACACCAGCATCCCTCTTCCCGGACATTGCTAAAACAATAGGAGAGCATTGTTATAGCAATGAAATAAAATGCAAATATTGGATTTACTATATTCTATATGATAATCAGGCTTATCTGGCTTGTCAAGTTTCAAAGTTATATGTGCTAGCGCTGGCAAGCCTGATGCATTAAAAAATGGGGATGAGTATTAATACTATTAGAGAAAGGAAAAGGTAGCGCTGCAGGCACAATTGCCAGCGCTACCTTTTCCTTTCTTTGCGGCATCTTAATATCTCAAGTAATTTTCTTAATATTCAAAGTTGCCAGGTATTGGCATTCAACTGAGGCCTGATACGCGCCGGCAGAACCTAAGATCGGCAGCGGTCCGGTGTTGGGGGGAATGGTGAGACCTGTATAGCTATTTTCTGCCAGCTGGTTGAGCTGCAAGGCTGCGCTGGTCACAGCGGGGCGGCTCAAAGTGCGCGCTTTGAGAATTTGCACGACATAGCCGCGCATCTGCTGGACCCAGTTGCGCAAGTCCAGCAGGGCGTAGCTCACGTTCTGAGCATGCTGGTGCAGCTGCGCGTCATCCCCGGACGTCTGCAGGACCCTGTCTATCTGTGCCGCCAGGGTATCGATATAGCCCGTCTGCGTCGGAGATGAGAGCAGGCCGACGGGAAGGTTTAGCTGCAAAGGTAGAGATGCGGGCAGGTCGCCGCTCGTGCGCGCGTATTGGCTGCCATCAATCTGCTCGAGGATACGGGTAGCCTGGCGTGTGGCCAGGCTGTAACCGTGGCCTTGCAAACTATCTACAATGCTCCCTGCCTTATCATTCATGCTCCCGAACGTAGAAAAAAGGCCGGCAATAAGGCTTGTGTGAACCGGGAAGCCAGGTAACGCATATAAAATATGCTGGATATATTGAAATGAGGCAGCGGAGAAACTCGACTGATAGACCTTTGTAATCGCGGGAGCCTGCGGCGGCGCCTGTCCAGCGTCTTCCAGCGTCACAAAGACGCCTTGCACGCTTGAGAGCAGGTTCGTATGTTTGTCATCCCCAAGGTAATGCAGGGTCATCGTGCCATTCTGGAGCGAGAGCGGCCCCAGCGGAACAACCTGACCGCCTATGTTTTGCAGCCAGGCAAAATATCTTTTGCCATAGGGTGGCTCAGGCACATTCTGAATTTGCATATGCAGCGTATCATCGTGGCCCAGGGCATCATCCTGAAAAAAAACATGGCCGACGCTAGCACCTGTCGCAGACCCATTGGCCTGTTGACCGCTATTGAAGCGCAGCAGGGTGAATCCCAGCGACCCGACCACGACCAGTAACAGACACAACAGCACTATCATCACCAGCAGCGGGGAGAGGGAAGGAGCAGGACGGTACCTCATCTTGTCTGCAAGCGCCTCCCCTGGTGCCTGCACAACATCCATGCGCGGGGTAGAAGTCACAGTTAACGGCCCGGACGCTAAAGGCGCTTGCTGGAGTTGGCCGCTGGTGCGTGTGCTCATGGTATTTCTATTTATAGCAGGTTGCTTTGCCGAAATTGGTGACAGTGGCTGTGGGCCCGCAATGCCAAGCAGGGTTGCCATCTCGCCGCTGGGGCGCGACTGCGCAAATGGCAGGCCCAGCGGTCCGCTGGGGCGTTGAGCTTGAGTATGCGGGCGGGGCAATTCAGCAAAGGAGGAGGGCTTTCTGGGGCGTGGCCCCTGAGGCGAGAGCTCGACCGCGCAAGCCTCCGCAACGGCGGCCGCGAGCAGCGATGCTGAGGCAAAGCGAGTCTGCGCTTCTTTTGACATAGCGCGCAAGATCACTTCGGAGAGGGCTGCCGGAATATGGGGATTGATCAATATTGGCGGGGTGGGAAGGGTGTTCACCTGATGCATCATGACAGCGACATGGCTCTCAGCATGAAAAGGCAGCACAGCGGTGCACATTTCATACAGGATAACGCCAAGGGCGTAGATATCGCCGCGCGCAGCGGGGCTCTCCCCTCTAACCTGCTCGGGTGAGAGATAATATGGTGAGGTTCTGTGCTGATTACCCGGCAGGTAGGCGATGCCAAAGTCCGTCAGCAAGGCCTCCGTACTTGCGCCATGGATCATACTCTGCATGTCCAGTAGAATATTTGTTGGTTTGATGTTACCATGTACGATGCCCTGGCCATGCGCATAATCCAGGGCCTGACCCAGGTCTTTAAAGAGGTGTACAATGTCGGAGACATCGGGGAATCTTCCGGCGCGCGAAGTGCGTCGGATACCTTCGGCCAGGGATATTTGACCTTCAACGTAGTCCATAACAATATAAGGGGTGGTGGCATTGGAGGCGGGAGGGCGTGAAATATTTACTTCTCGTACACGTACTATATTGGGGTGATGAAGGGCGAGAATGGGCTGCCAATCCTTACTGAAGAGCGACATAAAATTCGGGTCAGATTGTAGCAGATCAGGGTGCAACAACTTTACCGCAACATTTTGTCGCTCCTGTAAATCATACCCCTGCCAGACCTCACCTGAGTTCCCGCGTCCCAGCTGTTTATACAGCTCATACGTACCAAGGCGTCGAGGGATTGCGCTCATATCTTGTAACCCTTTATCCCTAATCAGAGGCATAGAAACTAGCCCATCGGTAGCATAGCAGATTTTAGACATGCGTTCAAGTAATTAAGATTTTTCTCCTATGTAAACTCACTAAAAGAGTGTACTGCGCGTTCTACTGTTTAACAAGAACTGCCCTGCAGCGTCATTACTGTAAAGGGCGCTATCATAACATCGACCTTAATGTTGTAGTAAAATAGTACAGGTACCTATAGCACAGAAGAAAGGCAGGCAAGGGTGCGCTTCAGTCTTCAAGATGTTAATAAGCGGGTACAGCGGCGCAATGGCGAGCTCTACGTCAGCTTACATTTGCTACATCGTGGCGAGCTACAGAACGAGCTGGCGTCCCTGATCGCCTACCACGAGCAACACGTCGCGCTCCCCAGGCGAGCTTTCTCTCTCGACGACGCGCGCGCCTGCATTGGCGATTATCGCCTGGCGCATTGCCTCATAAGCACCCTCAGCGCCTGGTATCGCTGGCAGTCCCACGACTGGTCGCAGGTGCTGGGGCGCGCTGGCGGTGAGGCCGGCATGCTTCTGAGCGCCGCAGGCATTACCTCCCCGGTCTCACTGCGACTGGCTCTGTACAATTATGTCAATCTACACTACCAGGGCTTTCTGACGACACCACAACGCTCTGCAGCCCTGGCTGCATTTGCTGAGGGTTATCACCTGCATTCCTCAGAGCTTGAGTATCTGCTTGTGCTGGACAGCGAGGAGGAGGAAGTCCTGCTACGTGATCCTCTGCCCCGCCCTGAGCCAGATGAGGTGATCGACCTCTACAATCAATGGGCCTTTGAAGCTGCGTTGTGCAGCGCCTCGCAGGTGCGCCTCGTCATCGACTGCGAGACGTTTGTCAGAGAATCACTTGTAGAGCAACAGCACTCGCCATATCCGACCACCGCTGCAGGAGTTGGCAGCGTCATTAAGCGCCTCTCTTTCCTGGCGCGCAGGCTAGGCGTCTACTATGACCTGACCTACGAACCCGCACCACAAACCAGGGCGCCGCGCTTGCACCTCATCCTCTATGGTCCGCAGGAGATGACGGGCGCTCCCCAGCAATATGGACTGCGCCTGGCCCGTCTGTGTCGACTGCTGCTCGGCTACGGCGCGCAACACCAGCATGCGCCCGCAGGGGCCGCACATTCCAAGGCCCGCGCACGCAGCCAGAATTTTAACAGGGCCATAGTAGCAGCGGAGGCAACGCTGCACTTTTTGCAGCGTTCGTACCGCCTGTCCATAGATCATGCGCTGCTCGCGCTCCTGCCCCGGCCGGCGGCAGGCCAGGAGCGCGAGCCTGCTGAGGGTGCGCCAGGCGTGTTTGACAGCAGCATTGAACAAACCTTCGCCGCAGCATTCGCGTCTCTGGCAAATAGCTCCGCGGTCGATGGCTGGCAATTAGTGCGCGAGCCCGAACCATTGTTGCTCAAAGCAGGAATTTTCATCCCTGATTTCGCCCTCACACGCGGCGAGCAACGCATCTATATCGAGATCCTCGGCTTCTGGACGACCTCCTACCGCGAACGCAAATTGCAAAAGCTACAACAGCTGCAGGGGCGTACGGACATCGTGCTGGCCATCCCGCTTGAAGCCCGTAAGGCCTTCGCCAGTATCGAGCATGCTTTCCCATCACCTGGTACGAGGATCAATTGTCAGCCAGCGAGCTCTTGCATATCTTACGCTCTCATTACGAGAACTTCTCTGAGCGCGTGGCCTCAATCGATAGAGCAGCCGTGCGCAAGCTGGTAGCACACCAGAAACTGCTCCCAGAACGTGCCTGCTATGACCTTTTTGCGCTGTTACCGGCGCTCGGAACTGCCCCTGGCTGCCGCGCGTGTCACGGACCACGAGATCGAGTTTGCAAGCGGCATAGGGCTATATACTGTAGACTGGATGGAACAACTGCACGCCTCATTCGTAGAATGGATAGGCGCGCTGAGGTCGTGCTGCGTTAGCGGATGTCCTACGCGAGAGCAGATTACGCTGGCCCAACCTGGCCAGTTGCGAAGATGCCGCAATCGAGGCCATCATCAGTCTCTGGCCAGAGGTGCAGGTGCAGCGAGAATCTATCTTTGAGGCGGTCGTGGGGCTCACGGCGAATACCCCTGAGAGGGCCGTCGCTGTCGCTCAGCCTGGCACGCCGCAAATAGCCAGAAAGGCAGCATCTGAAAAACGTGCCAGGCCAAAGAAACGCCAGGTCAAAGAGCCGACCCAGGGAGATTTATGGCATTAAAATTCCTTGTAAAAAAATATACTGAGATGGATTGATAAATGTATGGATGTAAATGAACTTATCGGCGTTACTCTCGGTACATGTACGCTAGAGCAGGTCATTGGCCGCGGTGGTATGGGCGCAGTATACCTTGCTCAGCAATCTCGCCCCGTGCGTACCGTCGCGGTAAAAGTACTTATCCCTGCAAATAATTTTAATCCAGATCAACAACGCACCTTTCTGGAGCGCTTTCGCCGTGAAGCTGACACCGTTGCCCGGCTGGAGCACAAGAATATTCTGCCCATTTACGAATATGATGAAGCGTTCATCAATGCCGGGTACCTGGCCTACCTGGTGATGCCATATATTCGCGGGGGGACCCTGCGCGAGCGTATAGATGAAATGAATCGCACCGGCTCGCGTATTGAACTTAACCTGGTGGCTAACTATATCAGCCAGGTGGCGGATGCCCTCAGCTACGCTCATAGCCTTGGCGTAGTCCATCGCGATATCAAGCCTGCTAACCTGCTCTTTCACCAGGATGGGCGCCTGCTGCTCAGCGACTTTGGCATCGTCCGTCTGCAGGCGCTACCATCTTTGACCAGCATCGGCAGCTTTCTGGGCACCGCTGAATACGCCTCACCCGAACAGATCAGCACCAACGAGATAGATTTTCGCTCAGATATCTACTCACTGGGTACCATTCTATACGAATTGCTCACCGGCAGCGTCCCTTATACGGGAACAACGCCTTTCGCGATTATGGCCAGGAAGCTGAGCGAAGAGGTCCCTTCACTGCGCAGTATCCGCCCCGAACTCTCGCCAGGCTTCGAAGCCACCGTCATGAAGACCCTGGCAAGAAATCCCGCCGACCGCTATCAGACAGCCACGATGCTGGCAGCAGATGTTCGGGCGGCGGCCTCAACAACCCCGGCGGCTACAGCAGGGCTACGCTTGAACGGAGATGCAAATAATAATGAACTGACTGTCGCGGAAAGGCCATGGGGAGTCAATGTACCCGCTGGTTCGCAACAACTCATTCCATCTACCCAGGCCGCCTCTCAACTCGCGGGAGGCGCAGGCGCCTGGCAACAATTTCCGGGCCAATGGTCAGCGCAAAGTCCCGTCGCGATCCTACCAGCGGGCGTTGGTGCCAGCGCGCCAGCGAACCCCGCCGATGCGCAGGCGAGCCCGCCAGGGGCCGGGCAAGCGCAGGCCACCATGGCGTGCCGCGAAGGACGACGGCTCCTCTTTTATGGGATGGTTTTAGTCACATTTCTCTTTCAGTTTCTCATCTTAATCCTCGTGGTCTCGCAGAGCAAAGATGCCTTACAGACATCCGCGATGCTGGGGGTGCTGATAGGCGGAGGAATCAACCTCCTGTCTCTGGCGGCGACGGGCTTCACCGCGGTGACACGCCTGCGTCCCGTACGCTGGTTTCTCTATAGGGGCCTTATCGTCACCCTGCTCGCTCCTGCGCTGAGCGGCGCCTTGATTAATCTTGGCGGGAAAAGCAACAACCCGCACCAGTTCATCGCCTATCTCTTGCTCCTGCTCAGCAACATCTATATGCTGCGACAATTGGGACGCGTGGATAGCTCGAAAGGGCGATCCATAGTTGCGCCCGTCCACTGGCGTCCTGCGATCATGGGCGCTCTGACAGGGCTCTTACCGCTGATGATCCTCCTGATCTTTGCCTTCGAGGCGCCTTTTGCACACCTCAATTATGCCGCGGCTCCTCTACTCAACCTGCTGGGAATGTTATTCGTTGTCTTCATCGGCGCCCCTACTCCCGGAGCGGTGATGGCCATCCGCCTCTACGAGAATATGCGTTTCCCCGAAATGGTGCGCAGCAGCGCCATCGCCGGTATACTCGTGTTCGCGGGAGCTTCTGTGCTCGTCGTAATCTGGGCGTTGCTCTTCCCCACCTCCAGCCATACCCAATTGAAATCAGGGCAGCTGACGGCGGCCCTGCTCATTCTCATCGTCATACTTGCCGTCCTTGGAGCACTGCGCGGTATGCTGGATGCCTGGATCTACCAGCGTATGCGAGGTAGCCGCAAGCAGAAGGCGGGTGCTTGAAAGGCAATTACGCCGAATTAGTAAATTTGTTCTATTTTCCTGGCAAAAATACTTGAACTTCGCGGCTTATCAGTGTATACTCCACTTAGAACATTTTTTCAAAATACAATGAATTGAGAGAGGACGGTAATGATGTGGAGCAGAAGCGTATACAACAGCGCGAGAGAGGTCTTCCTGCACAAGCAGTTCAGGTAAAGATGGGCGCTGAAGAGGAGTACGACGACGTGTGGCCCATGCGCATCGCCAGCAGCGCGCGTCGCTATCAGGGGCTGGCGGATGTAAGAACAGAGGTTGGACGAGCGCATCCTGATGTGCAATCGCTGGCGAGCCAGCGTACTTACAGGGTCACAGGTACTGAACAGTCGGCCGTACCACCACGGCGTACGGCGACACAGGGCAGTATCCCTGTCGTTCAGGGTCAGCGACGCCAGGCACAGACCGATGATGTAGTCCACCGTCACAGCGATCAGCTGGCATATAGCGAGCCCGTGAGACCACGTGCTCACTTGATGATGTTTATTGGCCTGGCCATGTTCTCCATGCTTATCGGGTGGGTGCTGCTGACCTCTTTATCCAGCTGGTGGCAGACTACGCTGGACGACTGGCACTATGGACGGCCTCGAACCTATCAAACCGATCAGGTGGTTGGTCACAACGACTCGCCGACCAATCCCAGCCACTTTATAGCGCTCAATTTAAATAGCCATATTGAAGTCATAGAATTTCCCGGCGGCGATCCATCGAAGGCCAGAGTGTATATTGGCCCTACATTATTTGGACCTGGTCAGGATCTGGCAGCGGTGACACTTACGTTTAAAGATGTCAATGGTGACGGTCACCCGGATATGATTATTAATGTGCAGGATAGCCATTTCGTGTTTATCAATGCAAATTCTCAATTTCGACCAGCCAAACCAGGCGAAAATATCCAGCTAGGCTAACGCAAAGGAGAGAAGGGGCACCCCTTCTCTCCTGCGGGCGCTTGTATTAGCTGAGCGAGACGACCTCCATCTCACCAGTATTGCCGCGTCCATCCATGGACGCCTGCACGGGATTGGGCGTAGACGGTGGTATTTCCATCATCTGCAGCGGGCGCGCTGCTGAGTTGACCACCGGGTAAGCGCTTGCTGACTCTTCACGTCGCGCTGCATCTTTTGCATAAGAGCGTAATGCTAATACTGCGAAAGTGACCATCCATGCTAGTAGAAATCCCAGGAGGGAGCTTGTTAAAATTGCCTGGGTAGCTGTTAGCGTGGTATTTGTATCCATGGGTGAGTCCTCTTTCAAATTTTTATATGTATGAATGAAGTTTAGCGTGTATATTTGTTATATCCCTGTATTTTCATAGACGAATATCACTGGCAATATTAACGTGGTGACACAAGACTATGACCGGGTTGCGCGCATGCATGCTTAGAATGAACTATCTCCCCCTTTTCTATTATAGAGTGACGGTACAGAGCGGGAAAAAGTTTCAGCATAGCTTAATCGTACTGCACAGGTATAAAAGCGCCTCGAACATACTCTCAGATGACTATTCCAGCTATCCTCTGCGCTTGATCTTGTACTTTTGATAAAAACCTGTCAAAATAGCCATAGAACTATATGTTCGATAAAGATTGACTGAGGAATAAATGGCATGCAACGAATAAACTGGCAGCGAACACGCGATATACTGCTTAGCCTTATCTGTATAGGCGTCATCTTGTGGTTTGCATGGGGCCTCCTGCTGGGAGTGTTCGTACATGCCGTCGTCTTACTCCTCCTCTCGCTGGCACTGGCATTTTTGCTCACCCCGGCGGTTAACTTCCTGCACAACCACGGCCTGCCCCGCGTCCTCGCTACGCTTATCATGTACATCGTCGCAATCGCAGTGTTAGGCGGCCTGGGCTATGCGCTTACCATCTCTCTCATTCAACAGATGCAAACTTTCTCGAGCACCATCATCAGTTTCATCACCAACCTGCCCAATCAGGCCACCACGCTTCTCAAATTCTTACAGAATCAAGGCATCCCGCAATCCAGCATTCAGAACGCCCTCGGCCAGATTCAGGCCTATGCCACCGATTTCGCCAGAACGACAGCGACCAACGTACTAAATATTGCCGTTATCCTGACCAATACCCTGGTCGACGTATTCATCATTCTCGTCCTGGGCTTCTACTTTACCCTGGACGGCAAACAGGTACGCGACAACCTGGTCTCCATCGCCCCCAAATCATGGCTGCCCAATGTGCTGTTGTTTGAAGATGCGCTCTACCGCGTCGTCGGCAACTACATCCGCGGACAACTGACCCTGGCGCTTATCGTGGGCGTCCTGGCGGGTGCAGGTTGTGCAACGCCATTTCTGGGTCTGGCCCCCTACGCCCTGATCATCGGGGTCCTGGCCTTCATCTTTGAAACCATCCCCATGGTCGGCCCCGCCCTGGCCTCGATCCCGGCTATCATGATCTCGCTCCTTCTACCCGACCCGTTTCCGCGCACGCTTTTTGTCGCCGGCTGGTTTGTCATCATCCAGCTCGTTGAGAGTAACGTCCTTGGTCCAAAGATCGTCGGCCACGCCGTCGGATTGCACCCCATAGCATCTCTTTTGGCCCTGATCATCTTCGCCCAGTTGTTCGGGCCTTTTGGCGCCCTGATCGCGACCCCCGTTGTGGCGGCCTCCTGGGTCGTGATTGCAAGCCTCTATCGCTCGGCACACGGTGAAACAGCCGACCAGATGCTGGCCAACAGCAGGCGCACAGGCTGGGTCATTCGCCGCAATCGCAGGAAGCCCCCCATCGCAGGCAAAGGTGGCACGCTGGCCACACATGCAGGTAGGCATACCAGTCAGGTAGAAACAGGCACACAGTCCGCAGAGCACTCAGACGAGCAGCACGCCCAAAACACGACACTGCCCGCGCAAATCAAAGGCAACTCGCTGCCTATAGAACATCTGGATCTCCTGCGGCCCGTACCCGATACAAAATCGCCGCAGGCGAACTCAGAAGATGAGAAAGATGAGCCAGGCCGAGCGCTTTAGCGCGTGGTACCCAGGGCCGAACGCAGGGCATCTTCGCCTTCGCGACTCACCAGCGCATAGACCTCGTCGTTGGCAAGAATTTTGGTCTCCGCGTTGGGAACAATGAACTCTTTGTCGCGGATAATCAGCGCGATATTGCCACTGCGAGGCAGTTTGATAGCGCTTAGCGTTTTGCCCACGATGGGTGAATTGGGTGGAATACGGATCTCCATGATCTCCAGGCCTGCGCGCTTCAGCGTCATCAGCGTGACAAAAGTCGAGCCTGGAATCTCCGCTTCAATCAGCGAGAGAATGGATCTTGTGGGACTGACGGTCACATCAATCCCCAGTTTTTGGAAAATAAGTTCATTTTTAGGGTTATTCAGACGCGCAATAGTGCGGTTGACGTTGAAACGTTTCTTGGCCATCTGGCAGATCACTAGATTATCGTCATCCTCTCCAGTGACCGCTATGACGACATCCGCCCTGCTGACGCCAACCTCCTCCATCGTCCTGGCCTCACAGGCATCGCCCCTGACGACCGCCTGTCCAAGCTCCTCACTGAGACCTTGAAAGCGTCCACTGCCCTTTTCAAGCAAAAGCACCTCGTGGCCCTGGTTCAATAAACTCTTTGTCAGATAGTAGCCAACGTCGCCGCCACCGCCGATGATGATATACATATGCTACCTCTATTCCTTTACTTTGCTTGCTGCTTGTTATTTTCAAGGGCATCAAACAACATTTGCGCCCCAACAACCGTCGGGCAAATAGATTTAAGGCCAAGCTCATTGTACGTACTCTGCCGAATGGGATCGTAAATACGGCAAACCACTTTCTTGACATTGAAGATTTCCTTCGCGATCTGGCTGGCCATAATGTTACGGTTGTCGCCATTTGTGACCGCCGCAAAAGCATCTGCCTCCTTGATACCTGCGCGAATCAGCACCTCTTCATCGACACCGTTGCCCACAAGTGTGTCACCCCGAAATTTGGGGTCCAGGCGTCGAAAGGACTCATTGCTAAAATCAACGACTGAGACTTGATGACCCGCCTGATCCATCATAATCGCCAGGGTCGCACCCACACGGCCGCAGCCCAGGATCACTATTTTCACCGCTCGCCTCCTAATTGGACCAAATGTATAGCATCTAAGCTTGTTCGTCCTTCTGGGGTTGCGCCCCATCAGATGCTATTATAACACCGCGTCGAACTGGGATACAGGGCCCTATGTTGCATTCACCCGGGGTATAGCCATATCATATGGACAACCCTATGGATCTGGAGGAGTCAGCAGTATGGCATCACAGCGCTACATCCTGCGGGAAGTTCCCGCGGCACAACGGCAACGGTGGGATCACTTCGTCACGCATCACCCTCATGGTCACCTGCTGCAAAGCTGGGGCTGGGGCGAACTCAAGGCGGGCACGGGTTGGCGCCCATTACGACTAGCCTTATGGCATGATCAGGAGATCGTAGCCATGGCTCTGATTCTATGCCGCGGAGCTGCTCACCTGCCTTTACGAGCGGGGCACCTGGCCTACATTCCCCGAGGGCCGGTCATCGACTGGGCGCAGCCTGACGTATGCCAGGCTTTTTTCGCGCAACTAAACTCCCTACTGAGCAGACGGGGGGCACTTGCTTTACGCATAGAATTAGCACAACCTCTCGAGGTCGCGGCCACAAATGGCATGATGGATAGCTTTAACGCAACCCGCTTCTACCCTGCCGCGCCCATTCAACCTGTACGCACTATCCTGCTTGACCTGGACGCGGACGAGGCAAGCTTACTTGCTCACATGAAAGAAAAGTGGCGCTATAACGTGCGCCTGGCCGAACGCAGGGGGGTGCGCGTACGTGAGGCGCTGAGTATTGAGGATGTACGAGCCTGGTATGATCTCATGCAGGTCACGGGTGCACGCGATCAATTCGGCATTCATACGCTCGATTATTACCTGCACGCCTGGCAAATTTTCGCCCCTCGCCAGCAGGCGCGCCTGCTTTTAGCCGAGTTCGAGGGGCAGCTGCTGGCGGGCATCTTTGTGGGCCTGTTTGCGTACCAGGGCATCTACCTCTACGGCGCCTCAGGCAACGAGCATCGCAACCTGATGCCCAATTACCTGTTGCAATGGGAGGCGATTCGCTGGGCCAGAGGACAGGGCGCGCACCAGTATGACTTCTGGGGTATTCCTGCCAGCGATGATGAGACAGAGGACATGGCGGGTGCTTACCGCTTCAAAAGTGGCTGGGGTGGCAAGGTCGTTCGCTTTGTCGGCTGTTATCAACAGACCTATCATCCCCTTGCCATGGAGATCGCGCAAAAGTTTATAGCTGTGTGAAGCGATGAGCCTCCAAAACAGCACGCTTGCAACGCAACGCCTCCCTGTTACGTAAAATAAGCAGAGAAAGTTTGAAAAGAATGTGTTTGTCCCGGCGATTCGTATTGCAGGGCTTATACTCAAACATAAGGAGATTTCCTATGTCTGGCAACCGCGGATGCCTCTTGAATTCGCTACTGTTTTTAGTTATTATTCTTGTGCCATTGCTTGGCCACATCCTTGTTTCGGTAATGATTTTGGAGGACGATCACAGCACCCTCGCTAAGATACTATGGCTGCTGGTCGTATGGTTGATGCCCATTCCAGTGGTCATTGGACCCTTGCTCTACCTGCTTTTTGGTCAGAAATCTCGCCGCAGTCGCGTTATGTTCGGCCAGCCGAGTTATGCAGGCTACCAGGCCCAAAATTATTAAGCGCGCGCAGCAGTGAGCAGATAAAGGAGTGTCTGCTCACTGCCATATAACCATGTTAGCCTGTCACACTACCTGCGGCATTCTCTGCTGGGCCTCTGCCACGGCCGCGGCTGGATATGCATAATCCTGTAATTTTCCTGCGAAGTAGGCGTCATACGCAGCCATATCGAAATGACCATGGCCGCACAGGTTAAAGAGGATTACACGCTCCCGCCCTTCCTCCCTGGCATTGAGCGCTTCCTCGATTACAGGCTTGATCACGTGCCCGGCCTCAGGTGCGGGAACGATGCCTTCCGTACGCGCAAACTGAACCGCAGACTCAAAGACTGCGTTCTGGTAATAGGCCCTGGCCTCAATAATACCTTCGGCATGGAGTTGAGAGATCAGCGGTGACATACCATGGTAGCGCAGGCCACCTGCATGAATACCCGGAGGCATGAAGTCATGGCCGAGCGTATGCATCTTGACCAGGGGCGTCATCCCTAGCGTATCGCCAAAGTCGTAGGCGTAGATGCCCTTGGTCAAAGTGGGGCAGGCCATTGGTTCGGCGGCCAGAAAACGCGTCTTGAGCCCTTTCTTACGCGCCTCCCCGATGAAGGGGAAGGCCAGACCGGCGAAATTACTCCCACCCCCTACACAACCAACTACGACATCAGGATAATCGTCCGCCAGGGCCAGTTGCAGCAGCGCTTCCTGTCCAATGATCGTTTGATGCAGTAACACATGGTTGAGGACGCTGCCGAGCGAGTACTTGACCGTTCCGCCACTCTTTGCGGCAAGCTCCACAGCTTCACTGATGGCGATGCCCAGGCTGCCCATATTCTCTGAATCTGCAGCCAGGATACTGCGGCCCGCATCCGTCAGATCGGTGGGGCTGGCATGCACAGTCGCCCCAAAAGTCTGCATCAAACTACGCCGATAGGGCTTCTGCTGGTAGCTGACTTTGACCATAAAGACTTCAACATCCATGTCAAAGAACGCCCCGGCCATCGCCAATGCCGATCCCCATTGCCCGGCCCCAGTTTCAGTTGAGAGTTTCTTGACGCCTTCCTGCTTGTTGTAAAATGCCTGGGGCACAGCTGTATTCGGCTTGTGGCTGCCCACCGGGCTCACGCCCTCATACTTATAGTAGATTCGGGCAGGCGTATCCAGTGCTCGCTCCAGGCGGCGCGCCCGGAAGAGCGGGCTGGGTCGCCATTGGGTGTAAATCTGGCGCACAGGCTCCGCTATCTCGATATATGGTTCGGCGGTGACCTCCTGCATTATCAATGCCATGGGGAACAACGGGGCCAGGTCGTCAGGGGTAACCGGCTGGTGAGTGCCGGGATGCAGAACGGGCGCTGGCGGCCTAGGCAGGTCTGGCACGATGTTGTACCAGCTGCGAGGCATTTGATCTTCGCTCAAAAGATATTTGGTCTGGACGTTGTCTGGCATGGCGCATTCCTTTCGAGGTTCACAATGAGAGAGCGTCTACAGCATAACAGATCTTATGCTCTCAATCGTAGGTTCTGCCTGCGGGATTGTCAAGTGCCTAAGCGTAGGCGCGAGCACTGATTTTAAGCCGGTGTTACTACGGCCGCAAAACCTTCCCACCAGTTCATAAACTGGCCCCGCGTAAGCTCGCGGCGGTTCCAGAGGGAGGTATCAGCCAGGTAGACCATGTTGGCATCCCCTCCCAGCACTACCAGGATATGGCCGCCATCGTATCTATCAGGCGGAAAGCTGACGATGACAGGTCTACCCGAATTCGCGATGTTGATGATTTGATCGAGCTGCCAGGAGTTGCTCCAGGTGGTCTTAAAGCCAAATTGCGCCGCCGTGGCCGCTATACCGGAGGGATCGACCAGGCCCAATTGAGGGGTGATCGCGCCAATGCGTGCTTCAACTTTCAACACATCGGCGATGCGGAAATTACGACCATAGGCGTCGAAGACCTCGGTCATCGATGCCGTGGAACAGGCAGAATAGGCCCAGGTACTGTAATCACCGGATGTGTTGTACTGCGCAGGATCAAGTTGCGAAATCCGTGTTAGCTGTTGTGATGCGTTTACTATGGCGACGTGCGCGACCGCGTGTACATCGGTGGTAGAGAACTGTGAGTAGCCCAATATGCTGAGGTCTCGACTTAAATTTCTCAGGGTGCCATCGGCGAGGCCGCTCTGGCCAAAGAGAGCCAGCAAGACCATCAGCAGAAAGCTTAAGGAGATAAACATACGCATGCGCCTGTACCAGCCAGGCGACAGGTTAGGAGCGGTCCGCCGGGCGAGAGGCGCGCTCGTCACAATACCATCGCGTACCTGGAGCATTGTGATAACGCTGCGATCAACGGCGGGAGAAGTCCTCAGCGATCTCTGTACACGGCGCTGATAGAGGTACTCTTGTAGGAGTTGCAGGCCCAGGCGCGCGCACAAAGCAAGCATTACAGCGCAGACCAGAATTACAACGATGATGGATAGCACGCATTTACCTCGTCCAGCAGCAACAAATCTACTTCATACATTTCCATGTATCAGTATAGCTCAGGATGAGGGGAGATGGCCCACTTTCACCACAAAAACAGCCAGAAGGTACCACCCAGGGCCTTGGGGGCGCCGCAAGCAGAAAGACGGCAAGCGCGGCCCGGGCCGGAGGTCGCGCTTGCAATTCTTCTCTAGCAACAGGGCTGCCTAGCTCAGCGCCCACACCTTGGCATTGCTAAATGAGGCGTCGACTGCGTCTCCGATATCATAGACGATGGTGCCAATCTGGCCGCTGGTATAGGTGCTATCGGTCACTGCCGTTAGCTTCTGGCCGTTCACATACATCGTAAGTGAACTTCCTCGCGCCACGACGCCGATGTCGTTGCTCTGGCCACTGCCGGTCTTAAAGCCTGCGGCCGAAGCGTCGCCCTGCTGCAGGGTCGTCGGCTTCGCTGTAGAACTGGTATACATGAAGAGCGAATAGCCGCCGGTCGGATCAAAGATGAGGCTGTAGTTTTGGCTGGCGTTGTCATCGCCCCGGAAGGTAATGCCTGCGGCAACATTGTTCCCCTTGTTGATCGACATCGTCGCCTGGTAGGTGAAATTGGAGTAATTGCTGTTCAGGGCCGCGCAGGTGTAATATGTATTGTTCTTCGCCTCACTGGCATGGTAAGCCCCATTGGTAAACACGCAATTCGAGCTGGTGCGCCAGTTGATACCCTTACTATTATCGCTCAGGGGATCGTTCAATTTCACGTTTGAGCTAAAAGGATAGGTGTTTGCGATAGCCGTCGCAGTTGCCAGGCTTTGAGCAGTAGCAGTCGCGTTTGCACGGGCGGTCGCCGTCGACATAGTTTGTGCCGTGGCCGTCGCGTTCGCGTTCGCGACCTGGGCATTATGCGCGGGTATAGTTATCGCCGCGACAATGCCGCCAAGGATGATGATCACCGCCAGTGCGATTAGGATGATACGCCCGCTATTGCCGGAGCGTGGTTTCAGGGCGGGAGGTGGCTGCGTACCGCCTGGCTGGCCATAGAGGTTGAAAGCACCCGGCTGGCTCGCCGGGCCAGGCTGGTTGTAAGGGGGAGGGGCAGGGGGGGGCGTGGGCGTAGCGGAATAAGGATAAGGCGGGTAGGGATTGGGATTCTGCTGCGGGTACTGGGGGGAGGATAACTACCGCCCGGCCCGGCCGGCTGCGTTGGCGCATATTGATCATAGGGGTTATTGGGATTATTTTGTCTGGCCTGCTCATAGGGATTATGCGGATTGTTCTGTCCAGATTGACCGGAGCCATAAGATGTTGACTCGTAAGGATTTTGATTTACGACAGCTCGACCTCCTAGCACTTGAGCGCTTGCACGGCGAAATCTATAGGCGCGTTGCCCAGCAAGCACCTTCCATTGCTCGCCCTGGTGATTTACACTCATCTATCTTTGCCGACGACAATTCCTGCGCCAATCAAATAGCCCCGCCTGGAAAGAAATGATAGTCAATGATAACGTATGTGCGCCGTGTTTCCCTTCAACTGCGCGGCTGCTCGACATCTGGCTTTGTCTACCACAATACTACCATAAAATCGTCACGAAGTCGTTATCAAATGAAACGGATTCCACTGATATGTATATACATACACCTTAGCATGTAAGCAAACTATCGTGTATAATCCCCTGGCAAGTGGAGGTAGGCTATGCCTCACCACGCAAAGCGGACCTGGCAGCGAAATAGCCACATAAGCCATGTACTCCTCCGCCAGGCGGCGTGGATGACGAGCAGAGGTATAATCCCTTGCAGGGGGTTGTATAGGGATCGATCGCAATGGTTGGACGAGTGAACAGCTGCCTGAGATCCTGGACGCCACCATTGATATCACCACCGATATAATTGGCGTTGTATTGCTCGAGTTGCAGAGCCGAAAGCGTATGCCGCGCCAGTATGCGCTCGCGAAAACCAGGGGCGAAGCGCTCGATCTGCGCCTCGATACGCCCGGTCATAGCAAAAGACGATCCAGCGGGGACATGACAATAGGCCCATACCGTATGCTTGCCCTCAGGAGCGCGCGTCGCGTCAAATAAGCTCTGCTGGGCCAGCAGCACGAAGGGCCTTTCAGGATGCGTACCCCGCCAGACTTGCGCTTCAGCTGCGGCGATTTCGGCCAGTGTGCCGCCTACATGCACCGTGCCTGCACGCGAACATGTCGCTGCACGCCAGGGGACCGGGCCATCCAGGGCCAGGTCGAGCTTGAAAACGCCAGGACCATAGCGGTAGTGCTGCATTTTATGCCGGTAGCCTGGAGGCAGGCGAGAGCCTGCCATACGTAGTAACTGCCGGGGGGTCACATCACACAGGATGATGGGGGCAGAAGGAAGCACGTCCAGGGACTTCACCTCAACGCCCGGAATGATTTCTCCTCCCAGTGAACGCAGGTAAGACGACAGCGCGTTCATGATTTGCTGCGCGCCGCCGCGTGGCATTGGCCAGCCCACGATATGGGCGAACACTCCCAGGATAAGACCGGCGGCTGCGCTGGGCCCTCGCTCTAATGGCAGCATCGAGTGCGCGCTCATCCCTGCAAAGATGGCGCGGGCATGTTCTTGCTGGAACAGGCTCTCCGCGAGTCCGCGGGCTGAGCGGATAGCCTTCAGGCCAAAGGGTGCGAGCGCGAAGGGATGCCGCAGGAGAGGCTGTGGTCGTAAAGGGCCAAGCACGGCCCTTGCGATGTTATCCCAGTTGGCGACCAGCGGCGCCATCAGCCTGCGGTAAGCGCCAGCGTCATAACCAAGTGTTGCGCCAGTTGCCTCTATGGAACGTTCAAGCAGTGACGCCGTGCCATCGTCCAGGGGATGGGCGAGGGGCGCAGAAGGATGAATCCACTCTAAGCCGTGCTTCTCAAGCGGTAGCGTGCGGAAGAACGGCGAGGCAAGTGCATAGGGATGGATGGCCGAGCAGACATCGTGCACAAAGCCAGGCAGGGTGAGCTCCATCGAACGAGAACCGCCCCCAATCGTCTCCCTGGCCTCATACACGAGCACCGAGCGACCCGCCCGCGCCATAGTGATAGCGGCCGCCAGGCCATTTGGCCCGGCGCCAACTACGATTGCATCATATCTATAAGACATACCTGCGCCAAACTATTCTGTAGTGATGTTATTGTAGCATAACATTCCCCTCACGTGTACCAGGCCGTTATACTTCTTTGCGCCGCCTGGCCATCTCCTCCTCTGTTGTGCCGCCCGTCACCAGCTCATATAACATGGCCTGGCCGACTTTCGGGCGCAGGATACGTCCAAGACGTTGAATATACTCGCGTTTCGTGCTATTGCCGCTTACGATAATGGCTACCCGGCAGTCCGGCACATCAACCCCTTCGTTGAGCACGCGTCCCGTCACAAGCTTGGTATATTGGCCGCTGCGAAACCGCTCGAGGATGATGCGGCGTTCCTCTGCGGGCGTCTTATAGGTGATGCTTGGCAGGCCAAAGCGACGGCTAATAGCAACCACGACGGGATTGTATTCCGAGAAGAGCAGCACCTGGTCGGCGGCGTGCAGCTGCAGGAGACGCTCGATCTCGCTATACTTGGCGGGAGCATTCATGGCAATGTTACGCGCTTCGCGCCAGGCGAGCATGGCGGCCCGCGCTTCGGGGTCGCGAGCGCTGAGAAAGATCAGTTTTTGCTGGAAATCTTCCGGCGAACGAATACTGATGTGGCGGCGGCGCAAAAAAGAGCTATAGATCCTGCGCTGCTCTGCGTAGCGTATCCTGTCCTCTTCTGCGAGGGCGATGTCGATCAGCGTTTCTTGATAGCGTGCCAGGTATTGCCCCTCCGTCAGTTCTGCGGGCGAACGACGGTAAACTTCTGGACCGATCAGGATAGCGAGGTCTGCATGGGCCAGGTCGCTGCGCTCGGGCGTGGCGGAGAGTCCCAGGCGCAGGGGCGTAAATGCGCGCTCCGCAATCAGGCGATAGGTCGGCGCGGGCAGGTGGTGGCATTCGTCAAAAATAAGCAGGCCAAAGCGGCGTAGCTCATGGGGATACAGGGCCGCCGAGTCATAGGTGATAATCGTAATGGGCTTTATTTCTTTCTCGCCTGCGCCAAAAACACCTATCTGATCTCCGTCAAGCGCGAGAGCAGAGGCAAGCGCAGCACGCCATTGCTGCAAAAGGTCGATAGTCGGCACAACTGCCAGGCTCCACAGGCCCTTTGCGGCAATAGCCATTGCTGCGACAAACGTTTTTCCGGCGCCCGTTGGCAGCACCACGACGCCCTTGCTCCCCTGAGCAAGCCACTGTGTTAATGCCTCTGCTTGATAGGGCCGCGCTTCCAGCGCCGGCCTGGTCAAAAATGGTAATGCGGGCTCTTCCGCAAAAGCAAGCGAGAAAAGAGTGCCCTGCTGGCGTAAGGCCTGTTTTATCGAGTTGAGGTACATTGGTTTAGCGCGCAGAAAATGCTGCCGCTTATCACGTCCCATAGCGGCTCGTATCTCTGGCGGCAGATATTGCCCGAAGAGCTTCTCAAGCAACTCCGCTGTTGGTAGGCACGCCAAATCGGCGGCTGGAATGATAATCAGATCACGGCCGCGCAGATCAAGCGTGGTCATAGCTTCAGGCCTATCCTCTCCTCCAGTTTGCTGGCCACGCTGTAGGGATCGCGCTCTCGCAGCGTAATCTCATCGGCCAGCTTCTGCCACTCATCATCACTGGTTTTGCTCTTGAGGGCCTTGATCACTTCCTGCAGGATTAGAGCCTGTACCTCACTGCGCACCTGGCGCTGCGCCCGCGTGGCCAGCATGCCACTCTCTACGAGATAGTCAAAGTGCTGCCGCATGGCATCAACCACGTGAGAAATGCCCTGATTGTGCAGCGCCGCGGTCCTAAGCACAGGAATGCGCCAGTAGGGGCGCGTCTTATCATGCGCGCGCCGCGTTGGATCGAGGCTGAGCAGCATTGCCAGTTCCGCCGCTGTCTGGTTCGCTCCGGGTTTGTCGGCTTTGCTCACCACAAAAATATCGGCAATCTCCAGGATGCCTGCTTTGATGGCCTGGATATCATCGCCCATACCGGGAGCAGCCACTACCATCACCGTCTGCGCGGTGCGCATGATCTCCACCTCAGCCTGGCCGGTGCCAACGGTCTCGATGAGAACTGGATTATAGCCGGCAGCATCCATGGCGCGCACAACATCGCGGGTTGAAACCGCGAGGCCTCCCAGGTTGCCGCGATTCGCCATGCTGCGAATAAATACGTTGGGGTCACCGGAGAGTTCCATCATACGAATACGGTCGCCAAGGATTGCGCCGCCCGAGAAAGGGCTGGTCGGATCCACGGCGACGACGCCGACTTTCGCTTTGCGCTGCCGCAACTCGCGTACAAGATGGGTCACCAGGGTGCTTTTCCCCGCGCCTGGAGCGCCGGTCACGCCAACGATATGTGCCCGACCGGCATATTGATGCAATTCCGCCAGGTAACGGCGGGCCACGGGTATCTCATTCTCGATCAGGGTAACCATGCGAGCGAGCGCACGCCGGTCGCCGCCGAGCAAACGTTCGATAATATTCTCCAAAGCACACCTACACCTGGGTTTTCAGGCGATCAGCCTGTACATTGGAACGCACGAATTGGATGATCTCTTCCATTGAAGTGCCCGGGCCAAAACAGCCTTTAATACCCATCTCCTCAATAGCCGGCAAATCTTCGTCGGGCAGGATGCCTCCCGCGGCCACCAGGATATCGTCCACGCCGTTCTCCGCCAGGAGTCCCATCACCTTGGGGAAAAGGGCCATGTGCGCGCCAGAAAGGATGCTCATTAATATTGCATCTACATCTTCCTGAATGGCCGCTTCAACAATCATTTCGGGTGTCTGGCGAATACCGGTATAAATCACTTCCATCCCGGCATCGCGCAGAGCACGAGCAATCACTTTCGCGCCGCGGTCATGTCCATCCAGTCCCGGCTTGGCGACAAGTACACGAATTGGTCGGGTTTCAGCCATATCAATTGACTCCTATGTCAGGCGAATTCTCTCGCTTGCCTAGCTCACGCGTCGCAGGCTTTGCCGGAGACGTAGCTTGCATGGCGCTTTTTTCAAGTTAGAGCAGCGCTATAGAGCGCACTAATTACTCGCTCCTGTTCCTCGTACATACGTTGAATATATCCCTTCCATTCTACAACGGGGCCTGACTCACTGCAAGCGGCAGCCAGCTGCCTGGCGCCGCTGCTAATCTGCCGCTTGAGCGCAGCCTCGACGCGCGGCACGGGTAGGCTGGCCAGGACGTGCTGCTCAATTTGCGGCTGTACCCATTTGTATGCCGTATAGAGCACATTGACGTAACGTTGCAGCAGGCGCGAGTTGAGCAGGGCGAGCAAGAAATACAGGTCGTCAAGACAGGCTTCCTGTCCAGGCGCTGAGAGCATGTACAGCGTCTGAAGCGCCACACATCCCTGCGTATCCAGGGCGGCCTGCAGGCGATCCGTGCTCTTCACGACTAACAATTTTGGCGCTTGATAGCGCTCAAGCGGCTTAACGATGGCCTCTCGCGCTATCCACCAGCCGCTGAAGGCGGTCGCATATGGACGGATGTCTCGACCTCCACGCAGCACGGGATAGCGCGCTTGCCCGGCGCCTGCGCAGCCGTCGCTCCCCGCCTCGATGAGCTGAGGGCTATTACGGCCCAGCTCCTCGCCGCGGCGCAGCAGCACAAACTCGCTCAACGGTGCGAGCGAGCGCTCCCGCGCAGCAGCGCTATGCAGGCGTTCGATGGACTCTTCACTGCCCAGAAGGTAACGCAGTTCAGCCCCGGGCTGGCGCAGAAATAGCGCCTGTGAGATCTGCGCGGGGCGATTGCCCGGGGCGAGCAATCCAAGCGGCGCCTGGCCCGGGGAGCTAGCTCGCCTCCCTTCGCTATCCCATTTTGCACGCGTCCAGGTTACCTGGTGCGTACTTTTGAGCGGACATTTTTGCGCGATTATCACTACCGCCCCCACCTGGGCCGAGAAGACACCCGCCAGGTGCCAGAGGTGGTGAATGGTACACTCTTTTAGCAGCCGCGTCCGCTCTTGCACAGCATTGGTGCGAACGAGCACAGGGTCGGGCAGCACCAGTCCCAACCAGCCATTGGGTCGCACGACCTGCAGGCCAAGATTGAGAAAAAGCAGGTAACTATCGGTCTGGCCGCGCTGCTGCGCCGAACGATAACCGCTGAGATCCATGTTTTTCGCCGCCAGGTAGGGAGGGTTTGCCAGGAACAGGTCAACACCTGCTTGCGAGCCCCAAGGCAGAACCAGGCCATCGGCCTGGTGAATATGCCATGGCGCCGGCACGGGCGGCCCGGCAAGAGAGCTCAACTGCATTTCGGCCAGAAAACAGGAGATCGGATCCGGGTCAAAGCCCCAGATATTCCGCTGAACGAGCGCGGCTATTTCATCCTCGCCAAGCTTTAATCGCTTCCCATACGCTACCAGACGACGTGCGGCCCCGGCCAGAAAATTGCCGCTGCCACACGCGGGATCGAGGACGCGCACTGCCCTCAGGTCGGCTGCGGGGGTATAGCCACAGGCATCCAGTATATGCTCTACCAGTCGCGCGGGGGTAGAAAAATGTCCGCGGCTTTTCCGCTCATCCAAAGAGAGTGTGGCTTCATACCAGCCAAGCTGCTCATTGAGAACTCCTTGCATTAGCCCACACCATTCTGACCTGGAGAATGAAAAAGCGCAAGTACTATTTCTCGCTCATCAGTTCCAGAGCTTCACGGGCCGCTATGCGCCCCGCCTCTTTAATGCTTGAGGCTTTGCCCATGGCCAGGAGCAAATCCTGCTCAAAGACACCGACCGTAAAGAGACGGTCATTGTTGCGGCCACTCTGCTCCACGACGCGATAGCGCGGCAGGCTGCCGGAGCGCTGGAGGACAATTTTTTGCAGGCGTCCCTTGGGGTTTGTATCGAGAGACTGCTGGCTCAGCGGGAGCACAACAGGCAGAATCGTACGCGTAACAAATTCACGCGCCGCCTGTGGCCCCTGATCGATCTGAATGGCCCCCACCAGTGCTTCCAGGGCATCGGCGCATAGCGAGTCGCGCGAGCGTTCATTGAAGGTACGAAGATTCGCGATATCAACGCGGATGTAGGGGAAAAGGCCCAGCTTCTGCCCGATCTTCGCCAGGATACGACGGCTGACGACCTCAGATTTCAGCGCTGTCATTTCACCCTCGGAGGCTGCAGGAAAAGCGCGATAGATGTACTCCACTACATGGGCACTAATAATGGCATCACCGAGAAACTCCAGGGTGTCGTATGAGTCCTGGACGGCAGTTTCAGAGCAGCAAGAATGGTGCGTAACGGCTCGCTGCAGAATTGAGCGGTCACGAAAGGTAATGTGAAGCAGGCCTTCTAGCTCTACCAGTTTGTCTTCGTTCTCCATATGGTACTAGTTTACCACAAATACGCGCAGGTGATCTATAGCCCGCTCGCAACAATTGTTCTCTCTTTTCTGCTGCCTTCCCTCCCACTCGCCTGATTATTGACGCCCACCTTTTCAGCAGCTTGCAAAGTGCCACGTTAAGGACTACAGTATAAAACATGCAAGTATTTCAGCACTGTATGGATAACGGCACGCGCAAGTGGAAGGAGCGGCACGTTCAATGTCACCAAATTCACCATCTTCATCTCCCGCGGCGCCCGAACTGCATCCATGGCCTGGTGGCAAGAACAGGCGCCCACGCCAGGCGCTGCTGCTTGTGCTTTTGATTATACCCGTCGTGGTTGTCTGGCAGGTGCTCAATTATCGTATGAATAATAGCGCTCCTACTGTGGCGGGCCGCCCCCTCTCCAATCCGCAAACGCATCTCCACACTGTCGCCTTTGGCGGCAGCCCACACATCATATATCTTGGAACGCATTTCGGGCTCTTTATCAGCTATGACGGAGGGCAGACCTGGCCGCAGCAGGAGGGCATCCTCAACTCGCAGATGATTTTGAATATCGCGGTCAGCCCCGCTACCTACCGTACTCTTGCTGTGCTTGGGCGGCCATATTCCGGCTTCAACACTTCTGCCGGCATCTATATCAGCAGCGATGAGGGTAACACCTGGCACGAAAGTAATGCTCCTGCCGGCTTGCCACCCTCGGCCTACCTGTTCTCGATCCAGGCGGGCAGCGCCGCTGCCGGCCAATTCTATGCCTTCTATGAATTCGCCGGCTGGTACGAGACGCGCGATATGGGCGCCCACTGGTACCCCATCACCAGCGGAGTCACTTCGAATATGCAGACGCCTTCATTGCTCAGCGATCCCAGCGATTCCAACCACCTTTTGCTGGGCGGCGACCAGGGGCTGTATGAGACGCATAACGACGGGCATAGCTGGCAGCGTGTCGCGGCCGTCAGTGGAAACGTGCTGGGGCTGGTGGCTTCACAGACGGCACCGCGCCTGATCTACTGCACAACTGACCAGGGCATCTACCGCTGGCGCGCGGGCAGTGCCCAGGTCACGCAATTTGTTCATCTGCCCATGACGAGTTATCCTGAGCGCATTGCCACAGATGCGAGCGGCACCATTCTCTATGCTGTGGCTGGCCAGGACCTGTGGTACTCGGGCGACGGCGGCCAGAGCTGGCAGCACCGCTGGCACTTTGATAGAGGAGACATGATCTCCTTCCTCGTCGATGGAGCCAAGCCCCAGGACCTCTACGCGGGCTTCTTTAGCCCTGGTCAGCTGCGCGTAAGCAGCGATGGCGGCCGTAGCTGGCAAATACTGACCCAGTGAGGCATTTTTTGAATCTGATCTTTACGCTTGCAACCTGCGACCAGCGGGCGTATAGTTAAGGTGTGAAATTACAGGCGCTGGTCGGGCAAGATGAAGTGAGTTAGGGACGTGTCTAAGCTTAAACATTTCCTGGCCGTACAGTTCAGGCACTGGCGGCTCTCTCTATTTGAAAAAGTTATCCTTGCCAATAGCATTATGCTCGTTGGCGAGGCATTGGCAGGGTTATGGATCACAAGCCACAATATAGAGTCGCACCACTACCTGATCGATACGAGCTTTATTGTTGCGGCAACCCTGCTGGGCCTCTGCATCAATATCGTCTTGCTACGCGCAAGCTTTCGTCCGCTCTTTGCGCTGCTCACGACCATCAGAACGATCAGCGGCGGGAAAACACAGGAGCGGGCGCATATTCCCCCCTCCGACGCAGAGATCAGTGAGCTTGCTCAGGCCTTCAATGGCATGCTCGATCGACTGGAGGCCATTCGCCGCGAGCAGGCTAGTCTGATTCTGCGGGCCCAGGAAGAGGAGCGACGCCGGCTTGCCCTTGAATTACATGATGAAAGTAGCCAGAATTTGACCGCTCTCCTGGTGCACATTGAAATATTAAGCCAGGGGCTGCGGACCATGCCGGCGGCAGTTATCACGCCTGCTGTGCGCGACCAGCTTGAGAGCGGGCTGGAGCATCTGGCGGGGCTTTCGCAGCAGACCCTGGAGAGCATTCGCATCCTGGCCCAGCAGCTTCGTCCAAGCGTGCTCGACGATCTTGGCCTGTGCGCGGCCATGCGCTGGCTGGCCGAAGATGGACGACAGAGATTACACCTTGCGGTGCAGCTGGATATAGACGAGGTGGAGGAGGCTTTGCAGGCCTGTGCGTATCCAGCTCCCTATGAGACCGCGCTCTTCCGTATCGCCCAGGAGAGCCTGACCAACGTAGCCCGCCACGCGCACGCGCACAGCGCCTGTATCATCCTGCGGCAAACAGCCGGGCATATCACCCTGGAGATTCGCGACGATGGATGTGGCAACGACCCGACGCGGCATCACGAAGGCCTGGGTATCTTTGGCATGCGCGAGCGAGCTCTGTTGCTGGACGGTACAATTGATATTTCAGTGCGACGCGGCCATGGTACAAGCGTCAAGGCGGTCTTGCCGCGGCCAGCAACACAGAAAGAGGGGGCCAATCATGCCTGACACCACCTCCGCTGTCACAACTATTCGCGTCCTGCTTGCCGACGACCACGATATTTTACGCCAGGGCCTCAAGCTCCTGTTAAACCTGCAGCCGGAGATGCAGGTCGTAGGAGAGGCGCGTACAGGGCTGCAGGCCCTGGAACTGACGCGCGAGCTAGCGCCTGACGTCGTCGTCATGGATATCAGTATGGTGGACATGGATGGCCTGGAGGCCTGCCAGCAGATCCGCAGCGAGCTGCCAGCGGCCCAGGTATTGATATTGACGATGCACGAGAGCGAGGATTACTTTCTACGCGCGCTGCGTGTGGGCGCGGCCGGCTACCTGGTGAAAAAAGCGGCCCCTACGGAGCTACACATGGCTATTCGGGCCGTCGCCGGCGGTGGGATATTTCTCTATCCAGGCCTGGCCAGGGCGCTTGTGCGCATATATACTGCAGGCGCCCCAGCCACAGTGGCGGCATTACAAAGAGAACAGCAGGCCGCACAGCCTGCAGACGCTGGCCGTGAACTGCAGGTATTGACGCCCAGAGAGATAGAGGTCCTGACCCTCGTCGCTGAAGGGCATACCAACCAGGAGATCGCAGACCGGCTGATCCTGAGCATCAAAACGGTACAGGCCCATCGCGCCAGCGTCATGGAAAAATTGGGGCTGCACGATGTCACACATTTAGTGCGTTTTGCCATTCGTTGTGGCCTGATACCTGGCGGGCCGTAACCCTGTGGGGCGTAAAGCCATGCTCTTGCTGGCAGACGGTCATAGACTTGAGCGCTATAATAGAAGGGAATGCTGCGTTCTCGACGCTGAAGCGCGCAGCGTATAATGCTGAGATTTGCCAAGACTGGATTGTACATATGAATGGACCGACACTCTTCAACCTGGTCATGATTTCATTACTTGAACTCGGTGCAATCTTCTGGGTTGGTGCGCAACTGTGGTTGCTGTTTGTGCTCCAACTGGCACCTGCAGATAATCCTGAACTCAACACCATCAACCAGCAGGTCCAACAACGCTTTGAGCGGCGCTGGTCACTACCTACCTTGCTTGTGCTGCTGGTCGCCAACCTTGGCATCCTGGTAGGGCAGGCCCTCACTGGCAGTGGCCACCTGGTCGACTTCGGCCAGCTGGTCGCGAGCGGACGCTTCGGCACATTCTGGACGCTAAGAGAAATAGCAATCACCCTGGCGATTGTTGTCGCCATCTACATGCTGCTTGTCAGGCAGCGCCCGCGCGCACTCAACAATCTGCTGTCTGCGCTCAACCTGTTGCTTGGCTGCATTCTGTTTATCGCCATTGCATTGTCAGGCCATGCCTCGGCGGTGAGCGGCAACATTGTGACATATGCCGTACTACTTGATTGGCTGCACCTGCTGGCAGCGGCTTTATGGGTGGGAGGACTGCTGTATATAGCCGCCGTCTACCTGCCTGTACTGCGAGACAAAGACAGCGCGCAACAGGCGCGCTCGCTGGCGTCGCTCTTACCCTACTTTACCCCCCTGGCCATAGCCGGGGTGGTTATCCTGGCCATCACAGGTCCCTTTAGCGCAACTATGCATATGAGTTCATGGCAACAGTTGTCTGGCACGGCCTACGGTCGGACACTGATTGTAAAGAGTATCCTGACAGGCGCGCTCCTTATAACCTCAATCATCCAGATAGGCTACCTGCTGCCGCGCTTGCGCAAAGAATATAGCAAGTACGCATACGCGCTCAAAGGTGTCAGTTTCAACCAGGCACGCCAGGTAAAAATGCGCGAGGAGCGCTTAGCGCAACAGGCGCAGCGCCTGAGCGCAACTTTACGCTGGGCACCGCTGCTCGGAGTAGCTATCATCATCTGTGTGGGCATGATGAATGTCTTCGCGAATAGCCTTGTAGCGGCGACTGGTCAGAGCCAGACGCCGCTTACAAAGGTCCAGGCATACACTACCTCGCTTCATACCAGCGATAATGTGTTCACCGTCAAACTCAATGTCAATCCCAACCGCTTTGGCACCAATGTCTTCACGGTAACTGTGATCGATAATAAAACGGGCAAGGCCACGACCAATGCGAGCGTCACCCTGTTTACCACCATGCTTGATATGGATATGGGTACGCAGAGCATCAGCCTGCAGCCGGATGGCAAAGGCAATTACAGCGCCTCCGGTGACCTGAGTATGAGCGGTACCTGGGGGATCGAGATTCAGGTTCGCACACCCGCTAATACCCTGCACAGCGCCAACGTCAGGTTGAATACTCCGTTTTAAGCACGAGCTGCATGGCAGAGATATTTTCCCGTAGTCCTACAATAGAAGTAGGGCAGATCGTTCATTAGTATATAAGTAAGGTAGAAAGATGGAGTCTTCTAAATCACCTATCAAACCAGGCACATGCTTCATATCTCTCCTATTAGGATCGGTTCTCCTGCTCCTGGCCGCCTGCAGTTCGGGCGGCAATCCCGCAAATCCCCAGACAGGGTCGACCTCGGCGGAGGTGGCCGTCAATGGCTTTGGCTCTGCCACCAACCACGTTCACTCCCTGCTGGCGTTTCCCAAGCAGGTACTGGTCCTGGCGACCCACTATGGTCTGTTTCGCTCGCAGGACGGGGGGGCGACCTGGAAGGAGGTGGCGGCGGGTCCCAAGCAGTTAATGCAAGGACTCATGACTTATGAACTGGCGGCCAGTTCGCTGGACCCCAGGCGCCTGTATGTTCTGACGCTCACCACCACTTTGCCGCACACCGGTACCCTCGGACTCTATACCAGCGATGATCAGGGACAGACCTGGCAGCTGGCTATTCCAACGGCCAGCCTCACCCCAACCTCAATCTACACGGTAGCGGCCGGCAATGAAACACCCCGCCAGGTCTATATCTATCTGCCCACGCAGGGAGCGCAGGGGTTGCGCGTCAGTTTTGATGCGGGCAAGCATTTTTCCGCTACAGGCACGCTGCCTTTTGGAGACATCAATCACATCCTGGCCCCGCCCGCAGCTCCTGGAGAGCTCCTGGTCTCCAGCAGTGATGGCCTGGCCCGCAGCTCCGACAGCGGTGTCCATTGGCAGGTAATCAAAAGCATCAGCGGGGGGATCTACAGCATGGCGACCGCCGGGCCGCACAGCCCGATCTATGCCTCAGGTGACGCTGGCGTTTACGTCTCGCTCGACGGTGGTAAAACCTTTAGCCAGACCGCGCCGGGCTACTATACCTCTCTCACCGTTTCACCTTCACAGCCGCAGGTTATCTATGGAGAAACAGGTATAAAGACCTATCGCAGTTCCGATGGCGGCCATACATGGACGGCCCTGCCACATATCGACGGCAATCTCAACGCCATGGCTGCCGATCCAGGTAATCCCGACCAGGTCTATCTCTCGCTTTCGTATCCTACAGCCATTTATCAGTTACAGCCGGGCGAGTCAAAGTGGCAGTCCCTCACGCCTCAGACTTAAAAACTAAGGGTACATGTGTGATGATAACAAGCTCAAAAAAAGAGATCCTGTTTGTAGTCCTCTATCTACTGGCCACGCTCATATTGCTGTCCCTGCTTTCTCCTCGTTCTGCGCGCGCGGATGGAGGAGCACCTCAGCTGGCCTACATAGCGGGCGCAGCCCAGGGTATCAGCGCCTATGATATAGCGCAAAATAAAGTGACGAGCACGCTTAGCGTCCCCGGCGATCCTCGCATCATCCAGCTTAGCCTTGATGGGCGTTTCCTCTATGCCGCCCAACCCGGCCTGGGGCGTATGACGATGCTCGCGGCCCGCACGGGCCAGACGATCTGCAGCGCCGCTCTGCCCGGCCAACCCTCGCTGCTGGCGCTGGACCCCGTGGCAGGCTCGAATATAATATATGCCGCAGGCGGGGCCGCCAGCGTCAGTGCGATCGATGCCACGACCTGCGCCATCAAGCACACCTTCAAGACAAACGGTCCCGTCGACGGGCTGGCGGTGACCAACCTGGGCGCGGGCAGCACTACCAGCGATGAAATCTGGACCTCCAGTGGAGATGGCGTGAGCGTCCTGGACACCACGGGCAAGCTACTCGCCACTATCCCCGTCGCGGGGGGGCCACAGTATATCTCGATCCCCCCAGGCACTGCGGCCTACGTCACCACGCGCCAGAACAGCGTAGACGCCATCGACCTTGAAAGCCATCGCGTATTTACGTTGTTGAGCGAGGGATCATTTGGACCGATGGACTACGACGCCGTTACCGGAGAAGTGTACGTCCCCGACCGCCAGAACGACCGCCTCGACGTCCTGGCGCCGCTCACCTCCGCCTCTTCACCCCTGCCCCATGAGCCCGCCCATGTCTATAAGCTGGATGCGGCGCCGCAGTCGATCGCGATTACCAGCGACGGGCAACTCGGCTTCACAGCCCTCAGCGGAGGAATGATCGCCATGATCGATGTGCCCGGCCAGGACATCATTCGTACAGCCTCTGTCGGCGGCAATCCAAACTTCATCATCACCGGTCTCTATCCGCCGCTGGTCGGCACAACACCACAGAGCGCCTCAACCTGGGGTACCGTCATCAATGTCCTGGCATATGCCTTTGTGCTCGTACTCATCGTCGTGCCTATCATCCTCTTCAGGAAATATAGCCGCGCCAATGTCAAGAAGCACTCGTAGCCGGTCGCTCAGGCGCGGGCCTTTTGAGTCAGGCCCGCGCCTGGTCCGCGGCCCTATTCGCGCGTGGTCACGCTCAGAATCTCCGCCTCGGTCGCCAGCATACGCCTTGCCGCGATATTCGTGAAGACGATATAGAGAACCAGGCCATAGGCCAGGCTCAGAGGTATAGTCCCGGCCAGGAGCCACGGCATATTCAGGAAGAAGGGGATGCCTACGCCCAGCGCGACCGGCGCCAGCATAACCACGCTCACGATCAACATCAGCAGCGACAGCAACGAGTTCAGACAGCCACCGGACTGAGCCTGGCCACCTGTGACCGTATAGCCGCGCTGTCCTATAGAGCGCTGATAGCGCGGGAAGTAGACTGAAGAGAGATTGCCACAGCCCAGCGTCACCCCCAGACCCGCCAGGCCAATCACAGCCGCCGGTAGGATCATCGCCTGCTCGCGAGAGATCAGCGCACTGACAATCAGCAGCGCAACCATCACCACCAGGCCCATCAGGAAAATGGTCAGGTTCTTGCCCCAGAGCAGGCGCCTGCGGTCAACCGGGAAGAGGAACAGTGTGGTCAGACTCTGGCGCTCGATGCCCAGCGTGTTCAGACACAGGGTCAGCATGAACAGGAAGACCACGGCCACGGAAGTGAAGGGCGTATAGTTGGCGTAGAAACTATCGCTGCCGTTGGCGCTGCCATGCGAGGCGCTAAAGGCCGGCACAAGCACAAAAATGAGCACGTAGATGGCGATCTGAAAGATTCTGACCTTCAACTGGGGATCGCGCCAGAAACAGAGCAATTCTTTCTTTACCAGCGCCTGCAGCTGCTCCCAGAGGTTGGGCCTGAGCACGCTCTCCTCTCCCCTGGCCAGCGCCGCTGCGCTCGCCCTGCCTTCTCTCGCAGGGCCGCGGGAAGCGCCGGCAACGGCAGTCTGCCCTGCTGCGGCCTGAGAGGGACGCGCTGACACACTGGTCTGCTGGCGCCTCCTCGCGCTCTTCGCCGCACCCGTCTCGGAAGCAGTCATGCTGCGCTCCAATACCAGCTGCCAGAGGTAGAGCGCCAGCACCCCGATGATTAGCAGCAGAGCCAGCATAGCAAAGCTGCTGCCCCAGTTACCCTGGGAGGCATCGCGCAGCGACGTGGCTGCTACCCCCGATGGCAGCCATTGCAGGTAAGGAGAGAAACCGCCTCTATTGAGCGTCACGCCAAGGTTCAGAACATTGTTTGCGCCGGAAACAAGACGACTGACCAGGTAGCAGGACGAAGAGAAGAGGGCGATAATTATAATGCTCAGGTCGCGGAAACGGCGGCTCTGCAAGGTGCGCATCAGGAGGGCCAGGACCAACTGGCTGATGCCCACCATCACAAGGTAGAACACTACAATTACCAGCAGGGCGTCGAAACCCAGGGTCAGCGCTTTCGTCCCCCAGGCAGCAACCGTCACGCCGAAAATCACAAAGAGGAACAGCGTCCACAGATCGAACAACGAAGAGAAGAGCAGGCTACACATAACTTCCAGGCGCGTGAGCGGGAAGAGTTGCAGCTTGGTCACATCCAGCCCCTCGTTGGTTGAATACGAGAGCAGCGGCAGCACAATCCAGAAGAACAGCACCCCGCTAAAGAGCAGGTAGAGCACCTCGGTATTGGCAGGCGCAGAAAGATTGCTGAAGGCGAAAAAAAGCAGAAATCCGAGCGAGCCCGCAGCAAACAGCGCGAACAACAGCCCGATGAGCGTAAAAACCAGAGTCGATGGGCTGCGTCGAAAACCACGCGTCAGCATTTTGATACGCAGCCAGGCCAACCAGCGCAACTTATCACCATGCACAACCATGCTTCTATTCCCTCTCCTCCAGCCAGCTGAGATTATGGCTCTCGTTTGTGGCACCGATGACGTTGAGGAAGATATCCTCGAGCGTTGCATCTTTCCCCTCGCCCTTGGCGCGCTCGCGCAATTCTTGCAACGAGCCCTCGGCGACCAGCACTCCCTGGTTGATGATACCTACACGCGAGCAGAGGCGTTCAACAACCTCCATAATATGTGAGGAGAAAAAGATCGTCGTGCCATGGCGTCGCAGGTCATTGAGAATAGCGCGGATCACACGCGAGCTAACAGGATCGATACCCTCAAAGGGCTCATCCAGGAAAAGCACCTGGGGCCGGTGGATCAGGGCCGCGGCCAGGGCGATCTTCTTGCGCATACCCACCGAGTAGTCAATCACCAGCTTATCGGCATCCTCGCTCAGCATCAGCACGTGCAGCAGTTCTTCCGCGCGCTGCTGGATATCGGCTCGTGGGACGCCATACATATGGCCGGCAAAATTGAGGAACTCGCGCCCACTCAGCCGTTCATAGAGATTGAGGTACTCGGGCAGCACGCCCATCAAGGCGCGCGCGCGCAGGGGATCTTTCCAGACATCGACCCCGCCTACATCCACAGATCCGGAGGTGGGCCGCAAAAGGCCAACCATCATCTTGATCGTCGTGCTCTTGCCGGCGCCATTGGGACCCAGAAAACCAAAAAACTCCCCTCGCTGTACCTGCAAATTCAAATGATTGACCACGATCTTCTGGCCAAACACCTTTACCAGGTCTCGCACGACTATGGAGGAGCCTTCCTCTGCGGCGAGCGTTGACCCGCTGAGAGGCTGATGCGCAGAAAATGACGCTTCAGGTGCGGGAAATGTTGTCATTTGCCTCTTTCCTTGCTTACTTGTGGTCTCAGCAATTATAGCTATTTGTTATATACATGTATAACATGCGACGCTCTCCACTGTCAAGCGTCCTATTACCAAAACGCTGGGCAGCGAGGAAAATCAAATGCAGGCAGGCGTTTCTCTAGCTGAATATAGGGAAGTCCAGTCGCGCGGCGTTAATTGAGCCACTCCCCTGGCGTGCTGCTACGCACATGGACTCCCCCGTCTTGATCTTTCATCACTCTGGCATCCTGCGCCATCCTGGAACAAATCTGCGAGGCCGAAGTGCGATGCCAGTAAGCGGCAGGAAACAGGCCAATGCCTATAGCCAGCGCTGCGCCAATCTCGGCGCGGTTGAACGGCAGGTGCGGCGGCAGATGCAGCGGAATGGTGTGCAGCAGGCCCACGCGCAGAGCCATGGTGAAGGCAAAGATACACAGCTCCAGCACGCCTACGACTATGTAGGACAGGATTTCAGGCATATGCCTTTTGCGAAATGCATACGCAAAGACAAGATTGAGCATGCAGAGAAAACCTGTAATAGCAAAGGTTAAAGGGAAAATAAGGCCAGTCAAGCGAAACCTCCGTCCTCAAGGGCCTACAAGCTAGCTATACGTCACTAATAAGTTCGAGAATGCGACCTCTGTGCCCTTCAAATTGACTAACATGCCAATCTCACCATGTGTCAATGAGCCATCCGTAGCGCTACCGACCCGCTTGCCATTGACAAAGAAGGTGAAGGACTTACCTCTGGCGGCGACTTTAAATGTATTGCTGCGCGTTGTCCCATGCCCCTGGTGATATTCACCTCCAAATGGATGCTGCCATATAGGTGACCAGGGTGTTGACCCCTTACTGCTGCTATCGTACTTTACAAACTCATACTGGCCAGCATTCGTATTCACAACTTCAAAACAATAGAAGGTCACGACGCTCTTGTTACCAGCGTTACGCGTGCTCAAGCGCAAGATCATTCCAAAGGAGTTATTGATGGAGCCATCGTTCCCCTTGACCTCCATCATGGTCAGAGCGTAGACCATGGGACCTTTCAGGTCAAGATCGGGTAGGATTGCAGGCGCGCTCTGGTTGGCATCGTTATCCAGGATATGGTAGCCATCATTTGCGAAGCGAAAGACTTTAGAGCCATGCGCAGCCAGTGGCAGATTATGAATATTTGAGGTCAAAGGATCGGCCAGGATCGTGTTGGCCGTAGCCGTCGCGGTAGCTCGCGCCGCTGCAATGGCCTGAAGATCAGGCGCCACATGCTCGACCTGTATACCATATTTTGCCGGCATAGCGGAACGTGAGTGTAAAAACCAGAACAGGCCTGAACTCGCTAGCACGACCGCGCCAAGCAATAGTACGGCCACGATTTTCTGCTGCCTGCTGAATATCATTTTCCGGCTTGCAGCGGCTGGAGCAGAGATCTCCTCCTGTTGCGCAGTCGCGGGGAGCACAGGCAGCAGGCCGGTAACAAAGCGGCCGGGCTGGCCGGCGACGGGCACCTGTACAACCTTCATAGCTCCTGTCAATTTGACGGTGCCATTACTCCCCTGTTCGACATTGGCGCCAGGCAGCGCCCCTGTTGTCAGGGCTCCCGTCACATTAGAGGGAGGAAATGGCGATTGAGGATCCGCTGCCGTCCCTCTTGTGGGGGCCAGGGAATCCGTTGTGGACGTGTCAGGTGCCGCAGCGGAGGCGGAAAGTGCCTGGGATGAAAAAGGGGCCCGGCCTGGATTAGCAGCCAGTGGCGCCTGGCTCTTTTCTTGCTCGCTCGCGGCCAGAGATGTTTCAGCAGATGGAACAAACGCATGCATGGAAGACAGGAGGCCGGTTGGCCTGGGCCCGGCCTGCCTGGGAGATGCTTCTGGCTGAAAAGAGGCAAGCAGGCCAGACCCGGGCAGCGGAGCAGGCGGCTGCCCCCGTTCCCCGCTTTGCTGCCAGAGCGGGTCAAACAGGCTGCGCGAACGCTTTTTGAAGGCAGGGGCCGCCGCAGCGTTGAGTGTGGGCGTGGCTGGAACTGCCAGTGCAGCTCGCAAGGCATGTACAATATCCTGGGCGCGTGCATAGCGATCGCGCGAGTGTTTTGCCAGGGCATGCAAGATTACCTGTTCAGCGGCTTCAGGCAAATCGGCTCGCAGCGAGCGAGGAGCTGGAGGCGCGGCCTGGACAAGCATGGTGGCCATCTGCAAGGGCGTTGCGCCTTGAAATGGCGTCTTACCGGTCACTATCTGGTAAAGGATAATACCGAGGGCGTAGAGATCTACGCGCGCGTCGAGCACATCTCCCATCAATTGCTCTGGAGCCATATATTCCAACGACCCGACGGGTGTACCGGCGCGCAGCAGGCTCATCTGCGAGGTCGGCCTGGCGCCCAGGAGATTTACCTGGCCGAAATCGGCCACCAGCACGCTGCCTGAGGGCGTTAGCAGGACATTAGCCGGCTTCAGATGGTAGTGAATAATCCCACGTTCATGAGCATAATCGAGGGCCGCCGCTATTTGTTCAAGGTAGGAGAGCAGGCGTGACATTGCCAGCTGCCCTTCCCGTTGCAGGATATCAACCAGGCTACCTCCAGCGATGTAGGGCATCACCAGGTAAGGGAGCCCACGGTGCTCACCATACGTGTAGAGCGGTAAAATATGCTGGTGCGTAAGTGAGGCGATCACAGTCATTTCCTGGCGGAATCTTTCCAGGAAATCAGCACGTGAGGAAGAGGCCTGAGCGGCGATAGATGGAGGAGAAAAAAATAGCTTCACCGCAACCCGTTCCTGAGAATTCATCTGGCGGGCAAAAAATACGGCGCCCATTTCTCCCTGAGCGATCAGCTCTTCAAGAACATAGGTCCCGAGCATCGTACCAATCAATGCTTGTGAATTTATCAAGATGCTACCTCTTTTTGCTTGTGCTCGCATTCTTCCCGCTCATCCTGAGCAGGCAAACGACAACAGGTTTCCTCCCACTCTTCGCTTTAGCTGTGCTCCACTCAACATCGCCCGCTGGCGACAGGTGAGACTAACGCCAGGCGGCGCCTCCCTCCCTCTCTTACCTTACCACGTACACGCCCTCCCTAATGCTAAAAGCGGCACCTGGAGTGTCGCTTTAGACGAGGGGAGGTTTGCGGCGCGTTGCGCTAAACATGGGTGATCTCCATGTTTGAAAAGGCAACCTCGGTACCCTTTAGATTTACGAGCATACCCATTGTGCCGCTTGTGATAGAGCCATCATGAGCCTTCCCAACCATTTTGCCATTTACCGTAAAGGTAAAGTTTGAGCCGTTCTGGTAAATTCGAATGGTATTGGTCTTCTTCGCTCCCTGGCCCTGGTGAAATTCGCCGCCAAAGGGCTGCCGCCAGAGCTGGGTCCAGTCCTTCTGCGGAGATCCCTGGCTATCATCATATTTATAGAAACGATATTCTCCCCCCGCCACGTTGACAACCTCGAAGCTGTAGAAGGTGGTAACAGTTACACCTTTCTTCTGCTGCTGGCTAAAACGCAGAATCATGCCGAACGAGTTATTGTTGGAGGCGTCATCTCCCCGCACCTCCCACATCGTTAACGTATATGCATTGGGGAAGTTAAATGCCTGGGCAGAAGATTGACCCGAGACTGGTAGGACTACCGCAACAGCATTACCCTCGCTATTGAAAATATGATAGGCACCATGCTTAAAGAATTCATTGGGGCTCACGGGTAAGTTATGGATATTTTGCGCCAGGGGATCGTCGAGCACCTGGTTAGCGGTGATAGTCGCCTGGACCTGGGCAGTTGCTGTGGCCATCAGGTCCGGCTTGCCGGCGGGTTGCGTAGCGGCTATCCCCGCACTATGGGGCAGGCGTGAGCGCACCAGCAACAAAGAGGCTCCTGACGCCGCTAAAATGAGTACTACCAGCACGGCCGCCGCCAGCGCTTTCTGCCAGGTCTGTAGGCGCGGCCTCCTGGCGGTCTCATCAGCGGGCTGCGGCTGGGCGGTCACAGGTAACAGGCCGGTGACGTAGCGGCCGGGTTGACCCGCTACCGGCACCTGGACAACCTTGACAGGGCCGGTCAACTTCACGCTACTCGCGCTCGCCTGCTCACTATTGGGCACGGTGAGTGATCCCGACGTATTGCGCAGAGATGAGCCCTGCTGTGCTTCCGCCGGCAATGCTCCAGTCGCTGTCGGCGAAAAAGCCGAGCGCGCATCGCTGCTCGTCGGCAATGTGCCGGATAGTCCGGCATTCGGAGCGGCCATTCCTTTTTGAAAGAGCGCCGGTTGCGCGCCCGTAAAAGGAGGAAAGGAGGTTGCAGGTGTATTGAAGCCAGGTGAGGCGGGAGTATTGGCGGCGCTGGGCAGGCTGGCCGTTACCTTTGGAAACATACCGGTACGCGAGAGCAGCCCGCCAGATCGAGCTCCTTCGGCAGCTGCCGCCGGGGGGACGCCCGTAGGTCTGGCCTGTTGCCGCTCGGCATTCATACCGACGGCAGGCATCATCCCACTCGCGGCCGCCTGCCAGGCTGGATCAAACAGGCCTCGCGGGGTCAAAAGGCGCCCGGCGGTCGATGTAGCAGAGCCAGAAGCGCCGCTCTGCTGCAGCCCGCTATGCGACAGTATGCCTGCGAAGGCCAGGGAGTTACGGAAGGCATCAACGAAATCTTTCCCACAGGCATAACGCTCGCCGGGGCGTTTAGCCATCGCCTTTAACATCACCAGCTCGGCCGAGGCGGGCAGGTCCGGTCGCAGAATACGCGGTGCGGGGGGAGCCGCCGATAATTGCAGAGCCGCGATCTGCATGGGGGTTTCACCCTGGAAAGGGGTAGCGCCGGTCACCATCTGATAGAGAATGATGCCAAGGGAGTACAAATCCGAACGCCCATCCACCACCTCACCTATCACTTGCTCTGGAGCCATATAGTCAGGTGTGCCCACCGGTGCACCGGCTCCCGTTAGACGTATCTGGGGCGTTTGCCCATCGGCTATAATTTTGACCAGGCCAAAGTCGGTCAGGAGCAGACGTCCCTCGGGGGCAATTAAAATATTCGCAGGCTTAATATCGCGGTGAATAACGCCTCGTTCATGGGCAAAGTCGAGCGCAGCGGCCATTTGTTCCACATAATTCAAAGCCAGTGGCAAGGGCAATTGTCCTTCATTCTCCATGAGATCACGTAACGTGCCCCCGCTGATGTATGGAAAGACCAGATAGGCAAACCCGTCCCGTTCTCCATATTCATACACAGGCAGAATGTTGGAATGCTCTAAAGAGGCAGCAGCATCAGTCTCGCGCCGAAAACGCTCCAGGAAGGCTGCCCTTTGATGAGGAGTCAGCGCGGTAGCCGGCAACAAGACTTTGACAGCCACCTGCCGCCGGGGGCGCGCTTGTTGCGCCAGAAATACAGCTCCCATGCCTCCTTGCCCTATGATCTTCTGAAGTGTACAGTTTCCCAACACCTTTCCAATCAATGCTTCTGCTTTCATCAAAGCTTATCCTCTTCTCAATTATTTACAAGCTTAGCTACCCCTTCCCTTGCCAGCTATCACACACCTCTTGCTCGCAATCTTCCTTATATTTGTACATCTTATTCAACTTGCATCCTTCTGACAATGTATCCGCTAGAAAGCATGACCAAAGTAATGTTTGCAGATACTTATTTTGCGTAGCCTGTGGCAAAACGCGTAAAAGCGAAGAGAGAGGCGTTTAGAGCGTCGCACGGCATGACGGGGAGAATGCCTGTTGCTCAGTTATAGAAGGCCGTCTGAGCGCAGCGCAGTTAGCGTTCGATATCGTGGGGGTCAACGTCTTCTTCAGCGTCGAGAGGCAGCACTTCATCGCCAACCTGCACGGCCATGGAAGGAACCGTCCGGCTCTGAATAATGATGCCATGCAGCAATGACAGAGAGGCCTGGGACAGCACAGGTCGCAAATGCTGCAAGCGCGCGCGCGAAATTTGCAGCAGTTCGCTGCGTCTGCGCGCCTGCCCCGCAGAGGTACGCTCATCAGCCACCCCCTCGGTCAGCAGAGGCGAGGCCTGTTCCCATATTTCGCGATCATCCAGCACCTGACCGACGGCGGACTGCACCTGTTGTATGAAGTCGATCGTTTGATTGAGCATCATGAGGAGATCTCCTTCGGCCAGATCGATGCGCCGTAGGAGGCCACCCAGAGAAGTGCCGCGCGACCATGCCAGGGCGACGCCGTGGAACTCGGGCACAATGCCAGGGGTGAAATACAGATTGGCGCGTTCTTCAATGCCGTGCACATGCTGTTCAACGCGCCATAGTTCGTTGCGAACGCGTTTAAGACTGGTCGACAGCACATCACGGTTATTCAGGCGGCGGTCATTATCGAAGGTAAACCAGCTGCAGACCTCGGCCAACTCTCCCGCGGTGAGCTCGTCGAGCATACCGAGCAGTATCAATTCAATCATCAGTACGCCCGAGGGATGGAAGATGCTGCGCAGCAGGCGTCCTTTGATGGTCAACCTGTCGTCCTGGCCAATATAGCCCAGGGCGCGCAGGGCGAAGATGGTCCCATCGAGTTCCGCGGCCCCTGCGCGACTTAGCGGGTGGGTCCCTATCGATTGACGTCGCCGCTCAAGGGCCTGGGTAGCGCCTTCAATAGCCCTGGCGCGCTTCTCGTTCTCTTTTTTGCCCTTATGATAGCGCATCTCCAGCCTCTCCAGGCGGATGAGTTCGCGACGCTCCCAGAGAAGGTAGCGCTGGTATTCACGCAGGCTCGAGGCGCAGATGCGGCGCAGGTGCTGGACATCACCGGGACGCCAGAGATTGAGCACGGAGTTATAGCGAATGATAAATGAGCTTGTGACCGGCAGGAGTTCAGCCGTAATACGCTCAAACGAACTCTCAAATGGCTCCCATGGTGAGTAAGGAATAATCGCCGCGCCGCGTACATCCATGCCGCGCCGACCAGCGCGCCCCGTCAACTGGCGGTATTCATTGGGAGTGAGTAATCGCATCTCCTGGCCGTCAAACTTGCTTAAACTGCCCACCACGACCGAGCGAGCAGGCATATTCACACCGAGAGCAAGGGTATCAGTGGCAAAGACGGCGCGCAGGTGCCCCCTGGCGAAGAGGGTCTCAACGAGCACCTTCAAGCCCGGCAGCAGGCCAGCATGGTGAAACGCCAGGCCGCGTGGCAGGAGCTCCGTTAAGGCGTGCACCTGCTGAAGATTGCGGTCCTCCGGCGGCAGCTGCGCCAGCCAGACATCAATCTCTTCCTTGATAAGAGCCTGTTCCTCCGACGTGGTAAAGAGGTGGAGGGCCGCGCTCATTGCGGCTTCTTCAACGACACGCCGCCCGGGCAAAAAGTAGAGACAGGGCAGCAGATCGGCTTCACGCAGCACCGTGAGTATCTCCCCTGGCTCTGGCGCGTTGCGCAGAGAAGGTCGTTTACTCCTGGGTCGCGCCTCAGTCGATGTTTGCCCTTCGCCAGCGCTCAGCGTTTGCTGCCGGATAGATCCACCCTTATTATTATTGCGCTCGTGCTCATGCCAGTTTGCTTCCTCATCCTCTTCATCGTCCTCATATGCATAAACCCGCCTGCGACCCATCATCTGCGCCAGCTTGGCTTCCCCACCGACATGTGGGAAGCGCTCAACACGGTTACCCTCCGCATCCTGGACAAGGTGCAAGACATTATCGAGAAAGTAGTAATGTTCCAGGGGGACGGCACGCTGCTCGTGCACCACCAGCGAAATGGGACGATGCACGCGACTGATCCAGCTTGCCAGGTCCTCGGCATTACTCACGGTGGCCGAGAGGCCGACCAGCTGTACATGGGGAGGCGAGCAGATAATGGCTTCCTCCCAGACAGGACCACGTCCACTGTCGCTGAGGTAGTGGAGTTCATCAAAAATCACAAAAGCGACATCGGCCAGGGCAGACGGCGTCGTATAGGCGGCGTCCCTGGCAAAGCTCTCTCCGCCGCCCTCCAGGAGCATATTGCGGTAGACCTCGGTCGTCATGATGACGACAGATGCGCGGCTGTGCTCAACGATATCACCGGTGACGAGACCCACGACATCATAGCCGTACAGATCGCGCAGGTCGCGATACTTCTGGTTGGAGAGGGCCTTGAGGGGGGTAGTATAGATAACGCGCTGCTGGCGCTGTTGGGCAAGCCAGATAGCATACTCCGCAACGAGGGTCTTACCCGTACCGGTTGGCGCTGCCACCATGACCGATTGCCCCTGGGCGAGGTGAGCAATAGCCTCAAACTGAAATGAGTCGAGGGGAAACGGGTAACGCGCAACAAATGCTGATATTCCCGCCAGGGTTTCATCCCCTGCCGCCACATAATTGTCCATAACCTCATCTTTAATGTCGTACAGTTTAGTATCGGTACTATTGTACCATTTACGCTAAAGATAAACAAGCAGGGAGAAGCGCCACCAGCGGCTGGTGGCGCTTCTCCCTGGCAGTGCGTCTCAAGCGCTTGCCCGCAAGGCGCGTTGCATCATGCCCTACTGGGCCACTGAAATCAGCAAATTGCTGGCCTGGCCTGGCCGCGATTTTGGCCGCACCCAGCAGGATCTCGGTCGTCTGCAGGCGCTGGAGCAGCATGGACATGACAGCCTGGACCAGCTAAAAGACTCTTGCATCTCTGTGGGATCTCGGATATACTAATGGAGGCATGCGTGGACATGTTCATCCTGCTCATGTCAGGATCTAGCAGCGTGTCCGCGCGGCGCAACAATACAATATTCTCCAACGATGATGAAGAGGAGTAACCTGCTGAGGGTAGCAGCGAGCCGATGGGCGGTGAAAGATCGGCAACCCGAATTTGGTGAAGGGCGCTTCGGAGTTGGATTTAATGAGTGGCTTCACGCAGCATAAACTCGTGAAGAAGCAGGGTGGAACCGCGCATGATGCCATAAGTCGTAGTCGCCCCAGGCCTACGCCGGTGTCTATTCGTCCCTGGGCGTCATAGGATACAACTGGACGCCTGGGGCGTTTCTTTTTTACGAGGAGGAGCACTCATGACAACACAGGTTGAGGCGAGACCATCTATGAATGACACACCTTTTGTGCCTATTGAGAAAATTGTAGCTTTGTGCAAGAGACGAGGCTTCGTCTTCCCCAACTCGGAGATCTACGGCGGCGTCTCCGGCATCTACGACTTTGGGCCGCTTGGTGTGGAGCTGCGCAACAATATCCGCCGCTATTGGTGGTGGTCAATGGTCCAGCTCCATGACAACGTCGTGGGTATTGAAGGGGCCATTATTACCCACCCGCGCGTCTGGGAGGCCAGCGGCCACGTCGAGAACTTTGTGGACCGCCTGGTTGACTGCAAAAAATGCAAGCGGCGCCACCGCATCGATCACCTGCCGCCTGAGAACGTCGCGACGAATACCTGCCCGGTGTGCGGGGGGGAGCTGACCGAGCCACGCACCTTCAACCTCTTGATGGAGACCTACCTGGGTGTCGTTGAAGGCGAGCGCATGAAAACATACCTGCGTGGTGAGGCCTGCCAGAACATCTACCTGGACTTTGAGAACGTGCTGAAGTCTTCGCGCGTGCAGGTGCCATTTGGTATCTGCCAGATAGGTAAGGCCTTCCGCAACGAGGTGACGCCGGGGAACTTCCTGTTCCGCCAGCGCGAATTCGAGCAGTGGGACCTGCAATACTTTGTCCATCCCAGCCAGATGCAGCAGTGGTTTGACTACTGGAAGGAGAAGCGCTTCGAGTGGTACAAAGGGCTGATCAACCACAAAGAGCGCCTGCACCTGCGCGAGCATGGGCCCGATGAGCTCGCGCACTATGCCAAACAGGCCTTTGACATTGAATACCAGACCATCCTGGGCTGGCAAGAATGGGAAGGGATTCACTGGCGCCAGGACTGGGACCTCTCGCGTCACAGCGAGTATAGCGGCCATGATTTGAGCTATACCGATCCCGAGACGAAAGAGCGCTACATCCCCTGGATCGTCGAGACCTCCGGCGGCGTCGATCGCACCTTCCTGAACCTGCTGCTCGACGCCTACGAAGAGGAGCCTGATCCGGCCGGTAAAGAGCCCCGCACCGTGCTGCGCCTGCACCCAATTGTAGCGCCCGTTAAGGTGGCGGTTCTGCCGCTGCAAAAGAACAAAGAGGAGCTCACCACAACCGCGAAGGACATCCACAGGACGCTGCAGCGGCTAATGGTCTCTCAATATGACGATGTGGCCAATATTGGCCGCCGTTACCGCCGCCAGGACGAGATCGGGACGCCCTACTGCGTCACCGTCGATTTCCAGACTCTTGACGACCAGACGGTAACGGTTCGTGAGCGTGACCGCATGACCCAGGTGCGCGTCGCTATCAGTGACCTGCCGATGTACCTTCTGGAGCGGGTGACCTGGAAGTAATTTTTCTGAGGGGTCCGCCGCATAGCATCGGGATTGACAGCCATATGGCGGACCCTTGCCTGTGTCCTTTTGGATTTCACAACCGTTTTATAGTGTAAATAGGCACTACAATTTACAGAAGGATGCAAATACTGAATGACACGTATCGTAAGTTATAATATATTAATGGGAGCGGCCAAGCGCGTTGACCCCCTGGCGCACATGCTCAGTGACGCGCAGCCAGACATCGTCGGCCTGGTCGAAGCCACCAGGCCAGACGTGGTTAGCGAACTGGGAAGCCGCCTGGGCATGAAGCCTATTATGAGCGGCCTCGCCCCGCAATCAGCTAACTGGCAGGTAGCTCTGCTCACTCGCCTCCCGGTTGTGCACACAAAAACACACATACAGCCTCCCCTGACGAAACCACTCTTAGAAGTATGCCTGGAGGAGCCTGGAGGACGCCACATCACTGTATTCGTGATCCACCTGGAAGCCGCCTTTAGCCAGGGCTGGGCGGGTGATGGCATTCGCCGGCGCGAGACCAGGGAGCTTTTACGTGTCCTGGCGCATAAAGCCGGCACACCGCACCTGGTCATGGGCGATTTTAACACGCTTGGGCCTGGTGATCCCTTTAAAGCGAGCGAGCTGCTGCGCTACTTAGTTCAGGTGGACGAACGCTACAGGAAAAATCTGGCTACCCAGCTTGGGCACCCATACCTGAACTTTGTGGTACCAGGACCGCTGCGGATATTCAATCCGCTTCTGCGCCTGATCCCACGTGTGCCATTATTGAGCGCGCTCTTTGATCGCGCGGCCTCGTTGTACGCTCCCAGGACAAGTATCCGCCTCCTGCTCCAGGCGGGCTACGTTGATTGTTTCCGCCGCATCAATCCTGAGGATCCCGGCTTTAGCTGTCCCGCCGCTGCCCCGGCCGGGCGCATCGATTACATCCTCGCCAGCCCCGAGCTGGCCGCGAGCCTGAGCGGCTGTTATATTCCGACGGGTGTCTCCGGTGTCAGCGCGGACCAGGCCAGCGACCATTTACCCGTCGTCGCGGATTTTGCCCCGCAGGCTGGCGAGCAGGCTGCTGGCGACGTGGAGGAATGCAGCGAGGAGATTCGCACCTAGCGCTAGCGAAAGTCGAGCACTTTTTGCCGCTGCTGAAAGGCGCTACGGTCAATGGCCGTAGCGCCTTTCAGCTTTCATTGAAACACATCTTTGGTCTTTTCAAAGAGGTTGCGGAAGATGTTTTTATCGTTCTGCTCGCTCTGCTCGCGTTCGAGACGGGCAAATTCCTCTAACAGGCGCTTCTGTTCAGCCGTCAGGCTGGTCGGCGTTACAACTTTGACGATGACGTGTTCATCGCCGCGCGCACTGCTGTGAACCACAGGGACGCCCATGCCCTTGAGACGGAACGAGCGATTACTCTGCGTACCGGCCGGAATTTTGAGCGTCGTTGTCTTATTATCCACCGTTGGTACCTCGACCTCATCGCCAAGCGCGGCCTGCGTAAAGCTAATCGGCAATTCGTAGATGATGTCGTTGCCCTGGCGCTTAAAGAACTGGTGGGGCTTGACGGTGAGAATAACGTACAGGTTGCCCGGCGTACCGCCACGCGCGCTGACCTCACCCTCGCCCGTGACCCGGACATTGATGCCATCGTCGACGCCGGCGGGAATGTTGACTACAACACGGCGGTTGTTACGCACACGTCCCTGGCCGCGACATTTTTCACAGGGTGTGGTGATGACGCGCCCTTCACCGCGACAACGCTCGCACATCGTCACGTTGACAAACTGGCCAAAAATTGATTGCTGCACCCGCCGTATCTCGCCTGTGCCCTGGCAGGTGGAGCAGCGCGATGTGGAGGTTCCAGGCTGAGCGCCACTGCCACGACAGTGCGAACAGGTCTCCCAGCGCGGCAGCTCTATCTCTTTCTGGCAGCCGAAGACGGCTTCTTCAAATGTAATGGTCAGGTCATACTTCAGGTCGGCACCGCGCTGGGTGCCAGATCGGCGTTGTGAGCCCGCCGTGGCACCGGCGAAGAAGGTCTCGAAGATGTCATTAATGCTGCCAAATCCGAAGTCGCCATAACTACCGCCCATGCCCGCGCCGTTGCCCAGACCGGCATGACCATAACGATCATAGGCTGCGCGCTTCTGCGGATCGCTCAGCACTTCATATGCTTCGTTTATCTCTATAAAGCGGGCATCTGCTCCCTGCTCTTTATTGGCATCAGGATGGTACTGTTTAGCAAGTCGACGAAAAGCCTTTTTCAGCTCATCATCAGTCACACTGCGAGCTACACCCAATACCTCATAATAATCTCGTTTATTAGCGGCCATAACTGGTCCTTTACCATGAGAAGACAGGGCGCGACTAGTTCCGCGCTACCGCATTCAATGCTAATTCACTCTGTTTCGTTTAATGGTACATTCTTGGTCAGCGTATACGCAAGAGTATAGCCAAGTTGGGATGTAGGTAGTTCAGGATAGTGCTGGCATGGCACTATCCTGAACTATCTACATCCCTGCGCGATTACATTTCCTGGAATTCGCCCTCGATGGTGTCGTCACCACCGCGGGAAGGTCCCTGCTCGGAGGGGCCGCCGGCCCCGGCCCCGGCATCATAGCCAGCCCCCGCGCCACTAGCGGCGCCTGCGCCTGCAGTGCGATAGAGCGACTCGGACACCCTGTTGAAGGTCGCCATGAGCGACTCACGCGCCTCTTTGATGCGCGCTACATCGTCGGTCGAGAGGGCCGTGCGCACATCGGCGACCTTGGACTCAAGCTCGCTCTTCTGCTCCGGAGTGATCTTATCACCCAGTTCAGCGATGTTCTTTTCTGCCTGGTAGGCGGCGCTATCGGCCTGATTGCGCTCCTCCACCTCTTCCTTGCGGCGCATGTCATCAACGGCATGGGACTCGGCATCGCGCACCATGCGATCGATCTGGTCCTTGGAGAGACCGCTCGACGCGACGATGGTGATTTTCTGCTCGCGGCCGGTGCCCTTATCCCTGGCGGAGACGTTGACTATGCCGTTGGCATCGATGTCGAACGTCACCTCGATCTGCGGGATGCCGCGAGGAGCGGGCGGAATACCATCGAGGATGAAGCTGCCAAGCGAGCGATTGTCCTTGGCAAACTCGCGCTCACCCTGGAGTACATTGATCTCAACGCTTGGCTGGTTGTCGCTCGCGGTCGAGAAGACCTGACCCTTCTGGGTCGGGATAGTGGTGTTGCGCTCAATCAAGCGGGTAAAGACGCCACCAAGGGTCTCGATACCCAGGGAGAGCGGGGTCACATCCAGCAAGAGCACGTCTTTGACATCACCGGTGAGGACGCCGGCCTGGATGGCGGCACCGATCGCGACGACCTCATCCGGATTGACGCCGCGGTTCGGCTCGCGGTCGAAAATGCGGCGCACCATTGTCTGGACGGCCGGCATGCGGGTCTGTCCACCGACCAGCACGATCTCGTTAATATCGCCAGGGCGTGCCCCGGCATCCGAGAGGGCCTTCATGACGGGATCGCGCGACTTCTCGATCAGGCTCTCTACAAGCTGCTCCAGCTTGGAGCGGCTCAAGGACATGGTCAGGTGCTTGGGTCCGCTGGCATCAGCTGTGATGAAGGGCAGGTTGATCTCTGTCTGCATAGAGCTGGAAAGCTCTTTCTTGGCCTTCTCGGCGGCCTCTTTCAAACGCTGCAGGGCCATGCGGTCCTGGCGCAGGTCGATGCCCTGTTCTTTGCGGAACTCGTCGGCCAGCCAGGTGATGACGCGCTGATCGAAGTCGTCACCGCCCAGGTGTGTATCACCATTGGTGCTCTTGACCTCAAAGACGCCGTCGCCCAGTTCCAGGATAGAGATGTCGAACGTGCCCCCACCGAGGTCATAGACGGCGATGCGCTCGTCCTTCTTTTTATCGAGGCCGTAGGCCAGAGAAGCGGCCGTGGGCTCGTTGATGATGCGCAGAACGTCAAGCCCGGCAATCTTACCAGCATCCTTGGTGGCCTGGCGCTGAGCGTCGTTAAAGTAGGCAGGGACAGTAATAACCGCCTGCATCACGCGCTCGCCCAGGTAGGCCTCGGCGTCAGCTTTCAGCTTCTGTAAGATCATGGCAGAAATTTCTGGCGGGCTGTAGGTTTTCCCCTGGACCTCGACCCAGGCATCACCATTGTTGGCGCGCACGACTTTATATGGAACCAGGCGCCTGTCGCGGTCCACCTCGGGATCATCATACTTGCGACCCATGAAACGTTTAATAGAATAGATCGTATTTTCAGGATTTGTGATGGCCTGACGTTTCGCCACTTCGCCAACAAGGCGCTCACCACTCTTGTTAATAGCAACGATCGATGGTGTAGTACGCGCACCCTCGGCGTTAGGAATGACGACCGGTTCGCCACCTTCCATTACAGCAACGCACGAGTTTGTTGTTCCTAAATCGATCCCGATTACCTTTGGCATTGTTGCCTCCTACTTATTATACATGTACATTCAGTCATCTTGATGATTTCAATACCCGTAGACTTCGGCCAGCAGTTCATTCATCACCTGCGTCATATAACGCACGACAGCGATGGCGCGGCCATACTGCATACGAGTGGGGCCAATCACGCCGAGCAGGCCGCCGATCTTGCCCTCCTCACCGTAGCGAGCCACGACCATGCTGACATCCTTCATCTCATCCCAGCGGTTCTCGCCGCCAATGATCACCTGCACGCCATCGGATTCCCACAGGTGTGAGGCCAGGACAGGCAGGAAACGATTCTGCTCCAGAACCTCCATCACCTTACGGACACGCTCATTGCGCTCTTCCTCGGGACCCATACGGCTATACTCCGGCTCCTCCAGGATGTTGATCACACCCTCACGATAGAAGATATCGCCCAGAGGATCGCCGTGCTGCTCCAGGATCTGGGCCAGCGTGCCGCCGATCAGGCGCTCGGTCGCTGAAAGATCGCATTTACGCAGGATCTCATTGACCTGAGTGGCATCCTTGAAATGAAAAAGTACATTCAAGCGCCCGGCCATAGAACTGAGTTCTTCCTGTTGCAGGGGGGTCTCCAGCATCAGCCGCTGCTGCTTCACGCTCCCATCCCTCAGAACGAGCACCAGGTGAGCCGAAAGCTCGGTAACCGAAAGTATTTCAAAGTGCTTGAGCTGCCCCTGAGTTGAACGAGGAGACGTCATGACCGCCGCACTGTGCAGTAAACGTGCCATAACCGAAGCAGTCAGGCGTACCCACTGGTCCAACTGATCCTGTACCTGGTAGAACTGGTGACGGATGAGGCGCTGCTCATCCAGCGAGAGAGCAGACTCACGCATCAGGTGTTCTACAAAGTAGCGGTATCCCAGGTCGGTTGGAACGCGGCCCGCAGAGGTATGTGGCTGAAAAATCAGCATGGCCTCTTCCAGTCCGGCCAGTTCATGACGAACGGTTGCGGAGCTGTAGTTCAGCCTGTACTTGCGTACCAGAGCTTCAGAAGCGACGGGTGTAGCCGTATGGATATACTCTTCAACAAGCGCCCGCAGAATTTGCTGTTTGCGTTGGCTTAGCGGTGTCATGTCTATATAGTCACACGCCCTTCTTATTCTCCGGCCGACTCGTGCCTGCGCGGCCCGCCTGCTCGGAGCAGAAGACCCTTTCCAACGTACAAGAGATACGTTGGTATGATACATCGTTTGTCAAGCCTGATTGCTAGCAGTCTCGATGCGAGACTGCAAATACAGAATAGCACTCTCAGGGGGAGATTGTCAAGGGTAAAGCGGGGAGGGGAAAAGAGGAGAGGATGCCCGCAGCGGCGGGGGAGGATTTACCCTCCGCCGCTGCGGGCAGCCCGCTCTCATTACGGCATCGGCGTGGCCGTCGGGCCTGTGGTTGTCAGCATGCCTGTCTGCTGCGGAATTTCATCATTCAACATCAGGCCGCAGGTGTTGCCGCCCGCCAGGCCAGACGCCGCCGACAGGCCACAATAATTGATCAAGCCGGAAGGTTGGGTGAAGGTGCTGTCGTGATAGCCATAGTTAAAGCACGGCTTATTGAAGTTGGCGTCGCACCTCCCCATCACATGCTCGATCACGTCGTGCCAGATGGGGGCGGCGCCGGTAATACCAACTACGTTCTGGTTAAACACGCTATTATTTGCGTTGCCTGTCCAGACTCCCACTACAGCATCCGGCGTATAGCCAATCGTCCAGTTGTCCTTAAAGCTATCCGTCGTACCGGTTTTGGCAGCCACCTCATGCATCAGCCCATCGGTGCCCTGCCAGTCCCACATCGACAGCTCGTGGTCCGGGGCGAACTCCATGGCGCGGGCGGGCTCGTCAGAGAGCACGTTGGTCATCATGTAGGCAATCTGTGGGCTGATGACCTGGATGCCATGCGGATGAGCCGGATCGTAGTGATAGAGGTTGTGGCCGTAGTTATCCCAGACGTCCAGCACGCTCTGGGGCGGAACGCGCACGCCATTGTTGGCAAAGACCTGGTAGGCGCCCACCATCTGAATGAGCGGGACCTCGATGGAACCCAGCGCCGAGGCCAGCCCGTAGTGCTGGTCGATGGTCTCATTCGTGCCATGCAGCGCGTTGTAGTTCGCCAGGTCTGTATCGATGGCGGTGATACCGAAACGCCGCGCCTCGTTCACCACGTTATCGAGCCCGGCATACTGCAGAGCCTTGACGGCTGGTACGTTCAACGAGTTGGCCAGGTCCAGGCGAACAGAGAATGAGCCGTTGTGATAGCCTCCGCCGTAGTCGGCCGGGACGTAGTCGCCCGGGAAGAGAGTTTTGGAATCCTTCAGGACGATGCCTGGATTCCAGCCCTGCTGAAAGGCCGTGGCGTACACGATGGGCTTAAAGGACGAACCTGGCTGGCGAAAGGCGAGGGCGGAGTCAAATTGCCCATCAATGGTGGGATTGGAAGAGGCATAGTTGGCACTGCCTTCCATCCCCAGCACTTCGCCATTTTTGGAGTCCATCACCATAACCGCCGCGTTGTTAATATTGTAGCCCGCATTGAGCGGCTGCTCGTCGGGAAGAAACCAGTGGAAGCCGGATTCATCCAGCTTCTGGTGGATAGATAGTATAATATAGTCATCCAGCTTATAGTCGATGGTGGTGCGAATATTAAAACCGCCATTAAGAAATGTAGTGACACCCAGCTGTTCCTCCAGTTGCTGGATCACCCACTGCACAAAATGCTGGCTGCCATGATAATAGATATGCTTGTAAGATGGAAACGACATCTTGGCCGTCATGGCCTCGGCCGTGCTTACCATCTCGGGGGTGATAGGGCCCAGTCCCTGCACATTTATATGGTACTTGAGCATCTGGTTGAGCACGTACTGCTGGCGTTCCAGGTAATACTTGACGCCGGTAGTCGGATCGACAAAGCCAGCGGTCGGGTCATAGCTTGGTGGATCCTGGGGCATTCCGGCCAGCAGCGACGCGCGCGCGAGACCAAGCATTGGGTCGCAGTACCTGGAGGTAGCGCACTGCGCGGGGTTGCATTGCTGCTGATAAGCTGCGTTGCAGTCGAGGTAATAAATACCAGGCGTACAGTTGAAGCTCTTATCACACTGCGGGCTGAGGTGGAAGTAGTCTTCCGCGGCGGCTTCGACGCCGAGATCTTGCGCGCCATAGGGCGAGATGTTGAAGTACATCTCCATGATCTTGGTTTTGGGGTACCTCTGTGTCAGTCCAATAGCCAGGCTGGCCTCGGTAAGTTTACGGCTCAGCGTTACCGCGGTTTCGTTATCCATGTTTTTGATCAACTGCTGGGTCATGGTACTGGCGCCGCTGACCACCCCGCCCGCCTGGAGAAACTGGCCGCCGGCGCGCAGCATGGCCTGCGGGTCAACGCCAGAATTGGTCCAGAAGGTGGGATCCTCCGCCGAGGTCTGTGCGTCTTTCAGGACCTGTGGCAGGGACTGGTAGGATATGGGGGTGCGCCGCCCACCGCCAATATGGCTGTTATCATAGACCTCGTAGAGCAGATTTATGTTGCGGTCATAGATACGCGTCGTCTGGGGAATTCTGCTGGTTGGCCAGGCCTTGCAGCTGAGGCAGCTGGTCCTGGTAGTACTTATAGGCATAGGCGCTGCCCGAAGAGGCCCCGGCGAGCAGTAAGAGCAAAAGCGCGATCAAAATACTGCTGACAATAGTTTTGGTCCTGGGTCGACCCTGTTGCCAGCGCAGGCGGCGATGCTTCATATGCATGGCGATACGCATGGTGCGTGAGCGTTTCCACGGCTTACGCTTCGCCTCCGGCAGCGGGGCGCCGGGTCGATAGAGCACCAGGGGATTCGGGTCAACGGGGCGAGGGACGGCCGCGATGCGGCCGGACCAGCGCTTCACCATCTGGACGGTATTGGAGAGAAGTTTATTGCTGCTCGGCCAGCTCTGAGGGACAGGCCAGCCCTGCTGCGACGTGGGTGACGGGGATGACGCGGGCGACGTGGGTGACGGGGATGACGTGAGTGACGTGGGTGGGGTGGATGGCATGGGTTGAAATGAAGGCTGCGGTGTTGAAGGAGGCTGCGGCGAATTTTGCAGCTGCTGGCGATAATCACGTAAAAGATTGCCCGTGCGGCTCGGCTTGTTGCTCGCAGGCGCTGTATTACCGTTATTTTGAGGGGAAATATTGCCATTTTGTTGCGAACGCCAAAAATCATTGCTCATAGCGCGTTTTAATCCTCATTGTTACAAAACAGGCTACTAACCCTGTTACAATTCCTTACCTGCATAACACTCTCCGTCCCCGCCCATGCCTGGTTGCTCCGCTGCTTTCGAACGAGAGAGGTCGTCTGCAGGAGGATTTGAGAGACCACCGCTATTCACCACTCACATAGCATCCCTGTTCCTCTACCTGAACGGATAAGATAGGCTAAATTAACACTATTACCTATTCAGGTCATGTTAAATCATGTACAATTGGGATGAAAGTATGAGTATTGAGAGGAGCCATTATTGATGTCGCAGCGGCCTAGCTTTTTTTTACGCTCAATTCTGTTCTGCTTGTGTTGTGTTCTTCTGTGCCCATTGACTATTGCAAGCGGCGCCCTCGCCGCTGGCTCCGCCAGAACCTCTTTTTCACTTTCACGCTTTCACGCCTCGCGCTTTACAGGACAGGCGCTGGCTGCACCCAAAAGTCATGCCCAGCAAAGCGGTTCAAGCCCCATTACGATCACGTCGGAGACGTATAGCCTGCATTTCCCCACCTCTATCGACTTTACACTCTCGGCGCGCGATACGCAGAGCGCCATCAATACGGCAAGGCTTTCCATTCAATTTGAGGATGCGGCCTCCACCCCGAATGCGGAACAGTATGCTGTACGCATCGATTTTCCCGCCAGGGTGATCACGCTACACTATCATGAGAATACCGCCGGCGATAACTTCCACTATCCAGGCACTCCCGTGCAGTACTCGTGGGCGCTGCAGGACCAGGCCAACAACCAGCAGACCGCTGCGGGCGGCAATTTCACGACCCTGGACACGCGCTTTAGCTGGCAGCATCTCTCCCAGGGCCTGTTGAACGTCTACTGGTATAATCGGCCAGCGGATTTTGGCCAGACGCTGCTCACCCGGGCGCAGGCCGGGCTCAGCCATGACAGCCAGGTGCTTGGCGGCGGCCTGCGTCATGCCATCAGCGTCTGGGTCTATGCCAACGATACTGATTTTCACGGTGCCCTTGCACCCGGCTCCTACGAATGGATAGGTGGAGAGGCACATCCTGATCTGAACGAGGCCTTTATCAGCGCCGTGGACAGCGAGGACACTACGCTGGTGCGTGATCTGCCGCACGAACTGTCGCACCTTGTCCTGCATCAATTAGTGGCGCAGAGCATGGGTGACTACGTACCCAAGTGGTTTGACGAGGGCATGGCCGTCTACAATCAATTTTATCATGAGCCGGAGATGACGTTCCGTTTCAAGCAGGCGCTCGCCAGCCAGAGCTTGCTGCGGATCGACGATATCTCCGCTCAGTTTCCGGCCGATGGCAATACCGCCTTCCTGGCCTATGCCCAGAGCTGGAACCTCGTTGCCTATATGTATGCGACCTTTGGACAGGCGAAAATGACCCTGCTCATCCAGGAAATGGACAATGCGCAGAACAACTTTAACACTGACCTGACGCAGGCGCTCGGCGAGGACCAGTTACACCTGGAGAATGCATGGAGGTTGAGCTTGCATCAGCCACCTGTACTTGCAGCAGACCAGCAGACCCTTAAACCCGTCGTCCACATCACGCTTCCACAGACCATGCTGGTGGACAATACAGATCCCTTGTTGATCGCGCTGGGTAGCGCGCTTATTGTGCTGCCAATCCTGGCTGTCGCGGCGCTTTTGATCTACCAGCGGCGCAGAAGGCAGCAGGCGCGGGCCGCTCAGAATGAGCGGCAGAGCATGGCGCCGCCGGCGCAAGTGGCACAGTACCCACCGCCGCCCAACAGGCCCAGGCAGTACCCACCGCCGCCCGCGCAGTACATGCCGTTCGCCCCTGGTCCATCCGCAAACCCTTACGAGTGGCCGACCACGGGTGAAATACCCCGTCTAGCGCAGCAGCAACCGGCTGCGCCCTGGCCACCCCGATTTGAGTATCCCGGCGGCCATTTTCAGCCTCTTGCGGACGCAGAGCCGGCCGCGGGCGCTACCTCCCAGGAGAAGCGGGATGCTTCACAGATGTAACGTAAGCGCAGAACGTAAAGGAGAAGGTCTTGGCAATTTTTGATGCACGCGCTCATTACTACACAGCTGGTGCTTTGTCGCTGGATGAGCTTGCCTACTGGGTCGCCTTTAATCGTGTCCCCGGCATCGGCCCGGTGCGTTTCAAATTGCTCCTGGCGTATTTTCATGATACCCTGGCGGATGCATGGAAAGCGGACGCCAAGACGCTGGCGCAGGCAGGCCTGGACCAGAATGCTATCACCGGACTGCTCAAGCTGCGCGCAACCCTCAGTCCACAGCACGAGCTGGAAAGGCTCGCACGCCGGCGGCTGCGCGTCATTACGCTCAGAGATGACGACTATCCGCTCCTGCTCAGGACCATAGCTCATGCGCCGCCGCTCCTCTATGTGGCGGGCAAGCTCGAATTTGAGCGGGACCAATTCGCGCTGGGTGTCGTCGGCACGCGCAAAATATCAGGCTACGGACGGCAGGTCAGCGAACAGTTCGCGCGCGATCTGGCCAGGGGAGGGGTTACCGTCGTGAGCGGGCTGGCTCGTGGCGTCGATACGCTTGCACACACGGCGGCCATGGACGCCGGAGGACGTACGATAGCCGTGCTGGCCAGCGGCCTGGATAGCATCTACCCGCCTGAGAATCTAGGCCTGGCGCGGCGCATTGTTGAATCCGGGCAGGGGGCGCTGGTATCAGAACTGCCTTTAGGGGTAAGACCGGACGCCAGAAACTTTCCTGCGCGCAACCGCATTATCGCGGGACTGGCCATGGGAGTACTGATCACCGAAGCGCCAGAACGCAGCGGTGCCTTGATTACGGCGAGCTTTGCCCTCGAACAGGGCCGCGAAGTCTTCGCCGTCCCCAACAACATTTACGCGGCCGGCAGTCGCGGCGCAAATAAGCTCATTCAGGAGGGGGCGCACCTTGTCACATGTGTCGAGGATATCGTGGCCGCAATGAATTTATTTTTGCTGCCACGGCAGGTTGAGACGCAGGCCGCGCTGCCCGAGAACGATGAAGAACGGATGCTGCTGGCCCTGCTCGCGAACGCACCAGGCCACATCGATGAGCTCATCCGCACATCGGGTCTGCCGGCGACGACCGTCTCTGCGGCCCTGATGACGATGGAGCTCAAGGGAATGATCAAGCACCTTGGCGGGATGCACTATACACTTGCTAGATAAGTTGGAACTCGATGATTTTGCTTGACTACTTACTTGAAGCGACGCATGGCGAACTGGTCTATCCTGGTCAGCTGCGGCAATTTGACGGCTTCAGCCACGATTCGCGCCAGTTGCTACCAGGTGAGATGTTCGTTGCGGTGCGCGGTGAGCACGGCGACGGGCACGACTTCCTGTTAGATGCGGCGCGGCGCGGCGCGGCGGGGATTTTGTTGGAGGGAGGGGCCCTGGCGGCACTGGGAGAGGCGGCCCGGGAGGAACTGCGGCAGGCCAGCGTGCCGACCATCGCGGTGAGCGATACCCGCGCCGCCCTACAGCAGTACGCGCGTTTTATCCTGGAGCGCTGGCGGCCAGAGGTCATAGCAGTGACCGGCAGCACCGGCAAGACGAGCACCAAAGAGGCCATCGCCGAAGTCCTGGGCAGCAGTTTTGCCACCTTTAAAAGCTGGCAGAATTACAATGATGCGCTGGGCTTACCGCTATCGCTGGGCCGCCTGGAGGCGCGCCACGAGTACGCTATCTTAGAGCTGGCCTGCGACCATCCCGGCGAAATGGGCGACCTCTGCAACATGCTGCGGCCGCAGCTGGGCGTCCTGACCAACATCAGCCCTGCGCAGCTGCAGTATTTTGGAACGCTTGAGCACCTGGCGGCCGAACTGGGCGAGCTGCTGGCCTCTCTCCCGCCGGAGGGCAGAGCTATTATCAACGCGGATGACGCGCTGATATCGCCTCTGCTGTCCCGCTGTGGCGCGGCGATCATCCCCTTCGCGCCCGCGGCAGCCAGGGATGTCAGGGTGAGCTGGGAGGGCACAGGCTTTCGCCTGGCAGGTGCCCTGGAGAGTGAGGGCGTATGGGAGGGTGAGATACTCAGCTCAGGCCTGCTAGGGACCCATCATATCTCAACTATGCTGGCAGCTTATGCTGTGGGGGCCTGCTACGGGCTGCAGCCAGCCGAGATCCGGCCCGCCCTCGCCGGCTTACGGGCCCTGCCCGGCAGGCTGCAGAGACTGGCGGGGACCAGCTCCGCGGCCCTGCTCGATGATACGCATAATGCCACGCCCGCTTCGATGGTCGCCGCCCTGGAGACCCTGCGCGCGCTGCCCGCCGCGCGGCGCATCGCCGTACTGGGAGATATGCTGCGCCTGGGCGACTATAAGCAGGAGGCGCATCGCCTGGCGGGACAGGCCGCTACCGTCTGCGCTGATTACCTGATTCTGCAGGGAGAAATGGCGACAACTGTGGCCGATGCCGCGCGCAGGGCCGGCCTGGCTAAAGAGCGGATCCTTATCACCTCAACGCATGAAGATGCGGCCCGCGCCGCACGGGCGCTGATGGAACTTCATGGCGACGCGCGGGCGCTGGTGCTGGTCAAGGGTTCCGAAGAGACACGCATGGAGCGGGTGACGGTACGACTGATGGCGGACCCAGACCAGGCGCACGAACGCCTGGTGCGCCAGACGCCCGGCTGGAAGCAGATTGTGGTGGCGCGCGCGGAACGCCCCACATGGGTGGAGATCGACCTGAGCGCCATCGCCAGCAATACGCGCCAGATTGCGGCCCTGGTGGGACCGCGGGTACGCGTGCTTGCCAGCCTCAAAGCTGACGCCTATGGCCACGGCGCCGTCAAGGTTGCGCGCACTGTCCTGCACAACGGCGCGAGCATGCTGGGGGTCGCAACCACGAGCGAGGCGCGTCCGTTGCGCGAGGCGGGCATATCCGCGCCTATTCTCGTCTTTGGGTATGTGCCTGCCTGGCAGATGCGCGAAGCCGTACGCCTGGGGCTGACGATAACGCTCTATGCAATAGAGTCGGCTCAGGCCCTGGCCCGCGCAGCCCACGCCCTGAACAAAACAGCCAGAGTGCACGTCAAGATCGACACAGGAATGGGGCGCCTGGGCATGCGGGCCGAGGAGATACCTGAGATCCTGGCGCTGCTGCGCGAGATACGCGCCCAGGGCGGCCTCGAACTAGAAGGGATCTTCACCCATTTTGCCATGGCCGATACACGCGACCAGGCCTACACACGCATGCAACTCGCGCGTTTTCACAGTGTGCTCGCGGCCCTGGAGCGAGAGGGGCTGCGCCCGCCGCTGGTGCACGCGGCCAACAGCGCTGCCTTGCTGAATTTGCCTGAGGCGCGCTTTGATATGGTGCGACCGGGCATCGCCCTGTATGGATTGAATCCCTCGCATGAGGTTCCTGTGCCGCAGGGTTTTCGTCCCGCTCTGGCCTTCAAAACCCAGGTATCGCAGGTCAAAGTTATACCCGCGCATGAGGCTATCAGTTACGGCTGCACCTACGTCACCGAGCGCCCGACACGCATAGCGGTGCTGCCGGTTGGCTATGCCGATGGTTTTCGCCGTGCCCCGGCCAACTGGGGTAGCGTCTTGCTGCTTGGGCAGGAGGCGCCGCTGGTAGGCCGTGTATGCATGGACCAGTGCATGGTGGACGTCACACATATTCCCCAGGCGCGGGCCGGCGATGAAGTGGTGCTGATCGGTTGCCAGGGAGGTGCTGCATTGAGCGCGGAACTGATCGCCGAGCGCCTGGGGACCAGCAATTACGAGGTAGTCTCGGCGCTGCTGGCGCGTGTGCCGCGCGTGGATTAAAGCAAGGGCGCCTGTACATAGCCCTCAGGTATGCACCAGCGCCGCGTAAAACCGCCGGCGTAACTGGTGCATACGTATAATGAATAGAGCTCAACTTATTCCTGCGGAAATATCAGGGGAACCGTATGCAAAAAGACGCGCTGGAAAGCTCCACAGCGGATGAACCAGATGCAGGTGCCGGCACTCGTTCGGCCGTGATTATCGCCAACCCTGCCTCAGGGAGCTATCCTCACCATGTCCGGCACATCAACGCGGCGCTGAGCATTTTGCGCGCTTCCGGCTGGCAGGTTGAGCTGAGACTGACGGGGCGAGCCGGCGACGCCGGCAGATTTGCTGCCGCAGCGGTTGCTGCGCATATCCAGGTGGTCATCGCCGCCGGCGGCGATGGCACGATCAACGAAATCATCCAGGCACTGGCGGGCAATGAGACGGCGCTGGGAGTATTACCTGTGGGCACGGTCAATGTCTGGGCGCGAGAAACCACCATTCCCTTTGACTACGCGGGCGCCTGCGAAGTGCTACTGCATGGCAGAACGCGCCGCGTCGACCTTGGCCAGGTCAACTCGCGCTATTTCCTGCTCATGGCCGGCATCGGCCTTGATGCGACCGTCACCCACGCGGTCGAAAAGAAGTCGATCAAGCGCCTGGGTGTCCTGGGCTATCTCGTGGTGGGTACATGGCTGGGACTGGGATTTGCCAGCTTTCGCGTGCGGCTGCACATGAACGAGCGCGTTATGAGAAAAAATGCGCTCCAGATTGTTATCGGCAATACACAGCTCTATGGGGGGGCAATCAAATATACCTGGCACGCGAAGTGCGACGATGGCCTGCTGGACGTCTGCGTGATACGTAGACGCAGCGTGCTCGGGCGTATTGCCGTAGCCGTAGATTTTTTACTGCATCGCGAGCAGCGCCGCCAGTGGGTCAGCTACGCCAGGTGCGCATCGGTCGATGTACATACACGCAAACCCGTGGCAATTCAGGTCGATGGTGATCCACTGGGCTTTACGCCCGCGACGTTCAGGATCGTACCCGGGGCCCTCAACGTCATTGTACCCCGGGTAACACCCGCGGGCCTCTTCTCGCAGCCATGAGCAGGCCTATCTCTTCCAGGCAAAGGCGATATTGACGACCATGATGGTGAGGCACACCAGGCCAAGACCAATCAGGGCGCTCGCCGTCCCGAAAAAGCCATCCCCATGCAGGATGCCTAGCACTATGGCGGAGATAGGCACCAGCAGCGCTAGCGAAACGATCGCCAGGGCCAGGCGCTGGCCCGCCGTGACGCCGCGCGCATACCCGACAGGCTGAGACGATATTTTTTGTGCTCCATAGGCGTTGTTCAGAAAAGGGTCCTTATAACCAGCATCATAGTGATCAAAAGGGGGTTCTTGCCGCTGGCGATTGGTCTCATCGTATTCCATCTGTTGTGACACGCTCATTGCTCCTTCTTCTCTCTCTCGACAAATCTGGCAAGGCTACTGTAACTACGAACGAGGTCGGATTGGGTTACAGGAAAACGAGCACGCGTGCGCTCTTATCAGTTTAGGCGCAGGCGATTATGCTTAATAGTAGTACGCTAGTGAAAGGAAATCGATCAATGCAGATGAGCGCACGCAACCAGTTAAAGGGTAGCGTGAAAGCGGTCAAGCTCGGCAGCGTGATGGCCGAGGTAATAGTCGAGTTAGCCGACGGCCAGGAGATCGTCTCCGCTATCACGCGCACCTCAGCCGAAGCGCTGGGCCTCAAGCAGGGGGACAAAGTTACCGCGATCATAAAATCGACGGAGGTCATGATAGGCAAAGCATAGAGCCTGGCCATGCTGGCCGGGAAGACCAGCATGGCCCAATTCACTCTCCATTTAACCGCTAGTAGACACCTCCCTCACGCTGCAAGAGGAAAGATGTACAGCGCCGCGGTCTACGCCTTTGTCAGCACATGGATGGCCCTGTCCAGGGCGTCCTCAGCGCCTGCCTGGAGGGTCTCGCTCAAATCCGGGTGCGCGTAGAGGATCTCCGCCAAATCGGTCAGGGTCGCCCCCATTTCGATGGCCAGCGCTGCCTGGCCGATGAGTTCGCCGGCGCGCGGCCCTACCAGCGTTGCTCCGAGCAGCTGCCCATCCTCGGCATTGGCGACGAGCATGGCCACGCCGCTATCGGCGGCGAGCGTCAGGGCGCGGCCATTGGCGGCGAAGGGGAAACGCCCGCTCACGATGGTATAGCCCGCCCGCCTGGCATCTTCCTCACTGTAGCCCGCACTGGCGATTTCAGGCGTGGAGTGCGCGATCAGCGGGGCCACGAGGGGCGCGAACTGGACGCGCTGGCCCGAGGCGACCTCGGCAGCTACCCTGGCCTGCTTCATAGCGACGCTTGCGAGGGCGTGGCCGCCTGTGCAGTCACCGACGGCAAAGATGTGTGGTACGCTGCTCTGCTGCATAGTATTGACGCTGATGCCGCCGCTGGCCAAGCATTGCACGTCGGTGACATCCAGGTGCAGGCCAGCGGTATGGGGCAGCACCCCATGCGAGATGACCAGTGGCCGCGCGTCCAGTTTTTCAGCTGTGACCTCGCCCGCGACGTTCACCACTTTAACGCCCAGTTTACGCAACCCGGCCTGGACCAGGCGCAGGGCGGCGGGTTCGAAGCCCGCCAGGAGGCGCTCGCCAGGTACGTAAAGCGTAACCCTGACCCCCAGGCGGGCAAAGACGCTGGCCAGTTCCAGGGCGATATAGTCATCGCCGCTGACGCCCAGCGCCTGCGGTAGTTGCGGCAGCGCCAGTGCCTGCTCAGGTGTGATGATGTCCCCGCCATGCCAGGTAAGCTGAGGATACGGGGCGGCCTCGGCTCCGACGGCAAGCACGCAGCGCTCAAACTTGAAGCGCTGCGAGCCATGTTCGCCCTCCACGCGCACCTCAGAATTATTGATAAACCAGCCTGTGCCACAAATATATTCGATGTGGTTGCCGGCGATCAGGCGCCGCACACCATCGCTTAAGCGCTCAACGACACTCTCTTTCCAGGCCTGCATTTTAGCCCAGTCAAACGTGACTGCCGCGGCGGAGATGCCCATCAAAGCCAGTTCTTCCGTGCGCGTCTGGTAGTAGCGCTCCGAGGACGTCAGCAGAGCCTTCAGCGGTATACAGCCTCGCTTGAGGCAGGTCCCACCTGGCGCGCCCTGGTCAACGAGGGTCACATGATGTCCAAGCTGGGCGGCGCGAATAGCTGCGACATAACCGCCCGGTCCGGCGCCCAGTACAAGCACATCCACAGCGGTGGTAACATCTCCAACAACCATTGCTTTGCTTCTTTCTTTGCTCCAACCCGCGCCATCACAGAAGCGCAACAGGCCTAATGCATATCCAGCAGCAACTGCTGGGGATTCGTCAGCAGTTCTTTGAAGCGCGCGAGGAATCTGGCCGCCAGTTCGCCATCGATCAGGCGATGATCAAACGAGAGGGCCAGTGGTATGACCGGCCTTGCCACGATTGTGCCCTGCTCGACGACGGCTTTCTCCTGCAATCTTCCGACCGCGAGAATAGCCGCTTCGGGCGCGTTAATGATGGGCGTGCCGCTGCTGCCGCCAAAGCTGCCGACATTGTTGAGCGTAAAGGTGCTCCCACTGAGCTCGGACAGGGCCAGCGTACGGCTGCGCGCTCCCTCCAGCAATTTTTCAAGGCGGCCGGCAATTTCCAGCAGCGTCAAATGATCGGCATCGCGCAGGACAGGTACGAGCAGGCCCTCAGGAGAAGCGGCGGCGATACCAATATGGTAGGAGCGTTTGAAGATGATCTCGCGCTTCTCCTCGTCGAGACTGGCATTAAAAATGGGAAATTCCTTGAGCAGCGGCACAAGCAATTTGACGAGCAGGGGCATATAGGTCAGGCGCGCACCGCGCTGTTGCGCGGCCGCCTTCAAGCTCTGGCGCAGGTCCATCAGGGCGCGGCCATCAACCTCATCGAAGGCGGTGGCATGAGGGATAGTGCGCCAGGAGCGCTCCATATGCTCGGCGATGCGCTTACGCAGGCCTGTCAGCGCCTGGCGCTCATCCCCGGCCTGAGAGGGCCGCTCCTGTTGCTCCACCCGCGCGGGCTCGGGCGGTGACGCGGCCTGCGCGGCATATGCCCGCACTTCTTCCAGTGAGATGCGCCCGCTCGCGCTAGAAGGAGTAACCCGCTCCAGGTCGACGCCCAGTTCGAAGGCGAGTTTACGCACAGCGGGCGCCGCCAGCGGGCGCGACCTGGCGGGCGGCGAATATGCCTGCGCCGCTACCGTCTCAGGCGTGTTCGCCTCAGCAGCGGCGGCGGGAGCCGCGGGGGCATCGTCCATCTCAAAGTCGACCAGTACGTCGCCGACCTTCGCGCTCTGGCCGTGCTGGACGCGAATCTTCTTGACCCGTCCAGCCACGGGAGCTGGCAGCTCGACGATAGCCTTATCGGTCTCCACCTTCGCGATGGTTTGATCAAGCCTGGCGCTATCTCCCTCTTTGATGAGCCATTCAATGATCTCCGCCTCATGCATACCCTCCCCCAGATCTGCCAGCTTAAATTCGTACATATGCAATTACTCTCCAAAGTGTCTTTACCTGCGCCAGTTTACTTCAGTCCGCTGCCATGACGCGGCGCAGCGCCGTTAATACTCTGGCGACATCAGGCACATAGTAGTCCTCCAGGCCCGGGAAGGGGTAGGGTGTATCGTAGCCGCTTACACGTTCAACCGGCTTGAGCAGGGAATAGAGGCAGCGCTCATTGATGAGCGCGGTGACTTCAGCCCCCACTCCACCCGCACGCGCCGCCTCATGCACAACTATGGCCCGGCCGGTCTTCTCCAGCGAGGCAACAATCGCCTCCTCATCCAGGGGCCAGACAGTGCGCAGGTCAATGACCTCAGCGCTTGTGCCGCTCTCTTGCTGAATCTGCTTCGCCGCCTCGAGGGCCAGCGAAACCATTGCCCCATAGGCGAAGATGCTGACATCGCTGCCCTCCTGCGCTGTTCTGGCCTTCCCCAGTGGAATAGAGTAGTATTCCTCTGGCGTCTCCTGGCGGAACGAACGATAGAGCTTGATGTTCTCCAGGAAGAGGACGGGGTCTGGGTCGGCGACCGCGGAAGCCAGCAGTCCCTTGGCGTCATGGGGGTTAGAGGGGATGACGACCTTGAGTCCAGGCGCCTGCATAAAGATACCTTCAAGGCTGTCGGAGTGCATCTCCGGCGTGCGCACCCCTCCACCATAGGGAGCGCGCACAACCATGGGACAGGTAAATGCCCCCGCGCTGCGCAAGCGCATGCGTGCCGCCTGTGTGACCAGCTGGTTCATGCCTACAAAGAGGAAACCGGCGAACTGGATCTCGGCAATGGGGCGCAGGCCATAGACGGACATACCGACGGCGCTCCCAATTATAGCGGATTCCGCCAGGGGTGTATCGAAGACGCGCCGCTCGCCAAACTTCTCCTGCAGGTGCTCGGTGACCCGGAAGACGCCGCCGTTGGCTCCAATATCCTGCCCCAAAATGACAACGCGCTTGTCACGCTCAAGCTCCAGTCTCAGGGCCGAGTTCAGGGCCTCCACCATCGTCATTAACATACACTAGTCTCCCTTTCCCCGCTGCCGCCGATCTACATTGCGCAGCAGCTCGGCTCGCTGTTCCTGCAGACGCGCTGAAGGGGTAGCCGTAGAGTAGTCAAAGATGCTGTCGGGAGCCATGGGCGGCAGAGCCTCCGCCGCGCGTACAGCCTCGTTGATCTCCTCCTCAATCACCTCGCGCAGCTGGCAATCCTCTTCAGCGCTGAGCAGGTCGCGCTGCTGCAAGAAACGCTGGAAACGCAAGATGGGATCCCTGGCACGCCAGGTCTCAACCTCCTCGGGCCGGCGGTAGCGCGTGGGATCATCGGCGGTGGTATGGGCGCCGATGCGGTACGTGAGCGTCTCCACCAGCGTCGGACCCTGCCCCGCACGGGCTCGCTCGACCGCCTGCCGCATCACATCATAGACCGCCAGGATATCGTTGCCATCAACCAGCACAGAAGGCAGGCCAAAGCCCGCGCCCCGCGAGGCCAACGTTGGGGCCGCGCTCTGCTTGTGGCGCGGGACGCTGATGGCCCAGCCATTGTTTTGTACGACCAGGACAGCCGGGACCTGGAAGACGCCGGCGAAGTTGAGTGCTTCGTTAAAATCGCCCTCCGAGGTGGCACCATCGCCACAAACGCCCACGGCCACCACCGGATCGCCCGCGATTTTCGCGGCCAGCGCCAGCCCGACGGCATGCAGCATCTGCGTGCCTACGACGATCTGAATGGGCAGGCAGTGGATTTCGCGCGGAAAGTTTTCAGGCGTAAAGCCTCGAAAAGAGTAGATCAGTGTGGCTAATGGCAGCCCCCTGACCATCAGGGAGGCAAGCTCGCGATACGAAGTGGTCAGCCAGTCTTGCGCATATAAAGGAGCCGCCAGGCCCACAGCTGTCGCCTCCTGGCCAAGCAGTGAACCAAAGGTCGTGGCACGACCCTGGCGCTGCAGGGCAATGATCTTATTGGAGAAGGCCCGCCCCAACTGCATGTAGCGATAGAGCGAGAGCAGGCGCTCCGCGCTGAGGTCGGGCATCTTCCCAACCAGTTTGCCTTGCTCGTCGAGGATTTGATACGGGGCCATACCAGGGTCAACTTGAGAAATCGCCACGTCGCGCTCCTTTTGTTATGTCAATTGAAAGCCGCCGGATCGTTTACCTGCTAAATATCCAGGGAGCCTCATGTTGCCTGCGCGCCTCGTAAGCAGCTATTTCGTCCTTGTGAGACAGCGTCCAGCCTATATTGTCCAGCCCCTGCAGCAGGGCATTTTTCCTGAAAGAGTCGATCTCAAAGTGCAGGACCCTCCGACCGGGCGTCGTGACGGTCTGCGCCGCCAGATCGACCGTCAGAGCATAGCCCTCGTGAGCTTCAACCTCCGCAAAGAGTTCGCGCACGATCGGCTCGGCCAGCGTTACCGGCAGGAGGCCGTTATTAAAGCAGTTGTTATAGAAGATATCGGCAAAGCTAGGCGCGATCAGACAGCGAAAACCGTAATCACGGATGGCCCAGGGCGCATGCTCGCGCGAGGAGCCGCTGCCAAAGTTCTCACCGGCCAGCAAAATCGTCGCGCCCCCGTAACGTGGCTGATTCAACACAAAATCGGGATTGGGCTGCGTGCCGTTGACGTCCAGGTAGCGCCAGTTGGCAAAGAGGGCCGCATCGAAGCCCGTGCGCTCGATGGTCTTGAGAAAGCGGGCGGGAGTGATCTCATCGGTATTGACGTTGGTGCGGTCCAGAGGCGCAACCAGCCCGCTAAGTGTGGTAAATGGTTCCATATGGTCTATCTTTCTCCTTTAAGCACGAGCCGGCCTGAAGGCGTATCCCTCGCCAGGGGCAGCGAGCGCTCCAGGCCAGGTAGAGGACTATTGCTGATCCCGAATATCAACAAAGTGACCGGCAACGGCGGCGGCGGCGGCCATAGCTGGACTCACAAGGTGGGTGCGTCCACCGCGGCCCTGGCGGCCCTCAAAGTTGCGGTTGCTTGTCGAGGCGCAGCGCTCGCCTTCTGACAATTGATCGCCATTCATGGCGATACACATACTGCAGCCAGCCTCGCGCCAATCAAAGCCGGCGGCGCAGAAAATATCTGCGAGTCCTTCTTCTTCGGCCATACGGCGCACGCGCATCGAGCCGGGAACGACCAGGGCCCGCACACCAGGCGCGACATGCTTGCCTTTGACGTAGCGGGCGGCCAGGCGCAGGTCCTCAAGGCGCGAATTGGTGCAGGAGCCGATAAAAACAGTGTCCACAGCAATGTCCTCAATACGCTGGCCGGCTGCAAGCCCCATATACTTCAGGGCGCGCTCGTAGGCCTGGCGCTTTAAGGGGTCGCTCTCTTTAGCGGGGTCAGGTACGCTGGCGGTGACGTCGGCAACCATACCGGGATTGGTGCCCCAGGTAACCTGTGGGCCAAGGCCATCGATATTTATTTCATAAACGCTATCGAAGCTGGACCCGGGATCGCTCGCCAGTCGTCGCCACGAGGCGACCGCCTGCTCAAACATTTCCCCCCGCGGCGCGAAGGAACGCCCCTTGATGTAGGCAAAGGTGGTATCGTCAGGCGCGACCATACCAGCACACGCCCCGGCCTCAATGGCCATGTTACAGAGGGTCATACGCCCCTCCATGGAGAGGCTGCGTACAGCCGAGCCGCTAAACTCGATAACGTGGCCGGTGCCAACGCCGGTGCCGAGCTTGCCAATAACGGCCAGGGCCACGTCTTTAGCGGTCACGCCTGGAGCGAGGGTGCCCTCGATCCGAATGTTCATGGTCTGGGGCCGCTGCTGCAAGAGACACTGGGTTGCCAGGACATGCTCAATCTCACTGGTACCGATGCCAAAGGCCAGGGCGCCCATGGCGCCATGGGTAGATGTATGCGAGTCGCCACACACGATCGTCATGCCGGGCAGCGTAATGCCCTGCTCCGGACCGATGACATGCACGATGCCCTGGCGTTCGTCCTGCATGTCAAAGAGGGTCACGCCAAAGTCTCTGGCATTCTGCTCCATGGTGGTGATACACAACTCGCTTGCCCGATCAACCACATTGATCATCTTGCGCCCACTCACCGTAGGCACATTATGGTCGAGCACGGCGATGGTAGCATCGGGACGGCGCACACTGCGCCTGCTGAGCCTCAGCCCTGCGAAAGCCTGCGGTGAGGTGACCTCATGCACAAGATGTCGATCTATATAAAGAATGGTCGACTCTCCCGGGGTCTCACGTACAGTGTGAGCTTCCCAGATCTTTTCAAACATCGTCTTTGGCGTTGCGCCGCTTTCGTTCATTTTAGCCATCCTTCTAGGTCTCGATGAGACGCTTCTGTGAGCTTGTTACACCTATTATCTCACATAACTATTTCATTTTGATAGCCCGCGCCACATTCTCCTGCCTGCGTAAAGAAAAAAGTGAGTGCCCGGGAGAGCTCTCCCGGGCACTCACTGCTCAGTGCTAATTTGGCGCTTGGCAACGCTGTTGGCGCTTGATCTTTTACCAGCCGCTGTTGCCACGCCTCTACTTGTAATGTGTTGTGAGTTTTCTCTTGAGCTGCAGCGCAGGCGCCGCGCTACGTAACTAACAGAGCATTACTTATTCCCTGCTCTTGCTTGAAATTTCAAGCAGCAATACCACGCGACCGCACCAGAGTTTGAGATATCGATCGCCTGATCAATTTGCCCAGGAACACGGCTTGCCCGTGGTTCCTCCCATTACCTTGTTATAATATTTAGGATTTCGGGGACTTGACAACTCAACATTGATTGTGAGGCAGGCAGCAGATTTCAGCATTATCGACCGTTGAGGCGATCAAGCGGACCGTCTCAAATTCGCCAGGAGTGGAGATGGGGAAGCCACAATCCAGTGAATAGGGCGACGCCGGACGGGGAGCCGACGTTGCCCCGTCGCTCTATTCCTCAATCCAGCTGTAGGGGTAGGCCTCATCGTCGTAAGCGCGAGCCGCCTGCGCCAGTTTCAGGGGATAGAAGGTGTCTACCATCACCGCAAGTTCCTCGGTGCGCTCGGCCCCCAGGCTCTTCTCCACGGCCCCGGGATGCGGCCCATGGGCGATGCCGCGCGGGTGCAGCGTGATCGAAGAGCGTTCGATGCCGCGGCGGCTGCCGAAGTTCCCATTGACATAGTAAAGAACCTCGTCGCTGTCGATGTTGCTGTGATTATATGGTACCGGTATCGAGAGTGGATGATAGTCCAGCTTGCGCGGCACAAACGAGCAGACGACGAAATTCGGCCCCGCGAAGGTCTGGTGCACGGGGGGAGGCTGGTGGACGCGCCCGGTAATCGGCTCAAAATCGGCGATATTAAAGATCCAGGGATACTCGCAGCCGTCCCAGCCAACGGTGTTCAGAGGATGGAAGTCGTACCAGTAGCTGCTGATGGTGTTGCCGACCTTGATCCGTACCTCAAAGTCGCCGCGTTCGCTATGGGTCTCGATTTCTTGCGGGCAGCGAATATCACGCTCGCAGTAGGGCGAGTGCTCCAACAGCTGCCCGTTATGATTGAGATAACGGCGCGGCGGCTCAATCGTGCCGCGCGCCTCGATGATAAAAAAGCGCTGCGCTGCGCTGGCATTGCCGGACTTAAAGCGCATGGTCGTGCCACGAGGGATCACGATATAGTCTCCCTCATGATAGGGCAGGAGGCCAAAGTTCGTCTCCAGCACGCCCTGCCCCTCGTGGACAAAGTAGACCTCATCGCATTCCGCATTGCGGTAGAAGTAATCCATGGAGGCCGCGGGCAAGGCGACGGCGAGGGTGACGTCCTTATTGTACAACAGAATCCGGCGGCCCAGGATAGCATCTCCGCCACGTGGCAGGCCGGCAGTCTTGATGTGGTGGTGGCGCTGCACATCCTGGCGCCATTCTTCAGGCTCAAGCCGCATATATGCTTCAATTTTTTTCACGCGCGTGGGCGGATACTGATAATAGAGGTTGGAATAGTTGCCCGAGAATCCCTCGGTGCCAAAAAGCTCTTCGGCATAGAGCGTGCCGTCGGGCTTGCGAAATTGCGTGTGCCTCTTGGGGGGGATCTGCCCCAGGCGATGATACGCCGGCATACCTGTCTACCTCCTTCTCTCTTCAGGCTCGTTCAGCGATTACCTCACTACCTACACTATACGATTCCGCAATACACCAAGGCCTTCGATCTCAAGCTCAATGACATCTCCACGCCGCAGCCAGGGGTGCACCTCATTGCCTAACTCAAGCAGGCAGCCGCTGCCGACGGTACCGGAGCCGAGCACATCGCCAACGCGCAGGCGAGCATTACGCGAAGCATATGCGATCATCTGAGGGAAGCTGTAGTATATCTGCTGAAAATTCCCGCGTGAAACCTCTCTGCCGTTGATGCGCGCCAGCATAGCCATGTCATAGCGCTCATGCGCCGCGCCCCCGGCGTCACTTCCTCCACTGCGTTGCGCCATCAACTCATCGGGGGTAACCAGCCAGGGACCAAGCGAGGTGGCAAAGTCTTTACCCTTGCCCGGTCCGAGGTGAAGCTGCATGTCTTTGCGTTGCAAATCGCGCGCGCTCCAATCATTCATGATGGTATAGCCCGCGATATAGGCGCCGGCCTCCTCAACGGGAATATCTCTCCCTTCTCGCCCGATCACACAGGCAATCTCTAACTCGAAGTCCAGTTCGCTGCTGCCCACGGGGTAGGGCACAGGTTCATCATGGCCATAGATCTCACTGGTGTTGGAGAAGTAGAACGTGGGTATCTCATACCATTCAGGTATCATCTGGGCATTGCGTTTGGCACGGGCGGCTTTGACATGCTCCTCAAAGGCGTAGAAATCACGTAGGCTGGGGGGCGCCGGAAGCGGCGCGAGCGGCACCAGTTCGTGCAGCATATACTCCTCTCCCATGTGATGATGCCGCACCTGGGACTGGTCTTCACGCGCGATTTCCCTGCTGATATTCTCCAGTACGCGGCGAGCCTTCTGCAGTCCCTGCGGGTCGCGCAGGAGCGCAAACAGGTCGGGATATTCGAGGGCGGTGACACGCTCAGCATGGACCACACCGGCGCGCGTCGTACGGTCAGGCAGTCTAAAGGTCACAAGCTTCATCAAAAATCGCGGCATGGAGACCCGTCTGCGTTCACGCGACGGGAGGAAATGCCGCTCCTCCTCTCTTCGTGTTTTTGTTTCTTCTCACGTACCAACCAGGAGCGAAACGCCACCCAGGTCAACACTCGACAGTCCCTGTCCTTGGCTCCTTGCGTGAGCCGCTTGTTTGTTCGATACGCATGGAGACTGATGGTCTGTTGCTTGCGGTCAAAGCCTCCTACAGCGCAGAGGCCATATTTGGCATGGTGCACGACTGTACCTCTCTTCAATCCGAGCGAACGAGTGCCCCCATAGGGCTTGCGCACTCCCCCTGCCGAAGCTTGCAAGCGATGGAGCTGGCGGCGATGCAAGACGGCTGGTACGATGTACCACAAACGGGTACACGTCGGGCGCACAGCTCCACTCTCCGCAGCCGCCAGTGCCCAAGCATCCACACAATGACTCTCGAAGGACTGCGTGGACTTGCTTTTCGTCTTCTTGAGTCCGTACTGCTTTCGCAGGTCCCTGGTCTGCCAGCCCTCTCGTGTGTGGACCTCTAGCCCCATTTCACGAAGCTGTCGATACAGGTGCTCCTTGCCCACCTGCACGGAACTGAACGAACCGTTCCACCTGCCGCCTTTACCCTTGCGTGTGACCGCTTGCACGTCTTCTACGACGACGGTCGTGAGCGGCATGACCCGCTTCAACTGCGTGACAATGCGCGCTTTGGCCTCCCAGCGACTTCGCGTGGAGGGTGGGAGCCGCTTTTTACGCTTGAGCCGATTGTCAAAGCGCTTGGGCCTGCGCCACTTGCGGTGGCGTCGAGCCCGTCGCATCGTCCTGCGTGTCTCGACCGCCGCTTTCACGTGATCAGGTGCTTCCACCATCAGGTTCACCACCGTCTCCTGCGTCCCGACCACGCTGAAGCCCTCAAATTTGGAGCCTGGATCGATGCCAACCACAAGCGGTTGATTAGCTGGTTCCTGTTCGTAGCAGAGTTGCACGTAGAGCAATCCCAACTTGTCCCGCCTCGGACGTGCCTTGCCACTCTTAAAAAGGTGGCGGGCTTTCGCTGGTGTGCAGGGCATGAGGACGCTGCCACGTCTATCAACAACTGGTAATCTCAAAGGGATTTCCCTTTCTCCAGGTCACCGCCTGGGTGATATGACCCTTCGTGATGGCAGTACAGGCATAGGTTCCATACCATCGGACCTTCTGTTCGGGCGCAACAGGAAGAGGCTCAGATGAGGGTGGTGTCCAAGCATTCTTGTAGCCCGTACCGCTGCTGCTCTCTTTCTATGAATGAGAGCCCACTAGTCAGGGAATTGCTTTGTACGAGCCCTTTTGCAAGCCCATCCCATTCAATGCGATGGGTTCCTGACTTCACAAATTTCCTCGCAACTCTTGCTCGCGCTCCAGGGCTTCAAACAGGGCCCTGAAATTCCCTTCGCCGAAGCCGCGCGCGCCTTTGCGCTCAATGATCTCAAAAAAGACGGTTGGGCGATTTACAACAGGCTTGGAAAAGATTTGCAGCAGGTAGCCCTCATCGTCATGATCAACAAGAATACCCAGTTCCGCCAGCTGCTGAACATCCTCAGCAATGGTCCCAACGCGCTCCAGGATAGTTTCGTAGTAGTTGCCGGGAGTTTTAAGAAACTCTACGCCGCGCTCCTGCAGGCCTCGCACAGTCTTGATGATATCGGTGGTGTTCAGGGCGAGGTGTTGCACACCAGGGCCGCGATAGAATTCAAGGTACTCTTCGATCTGCGACTTTTTACGCCCTGGAGCCGGTTCGTTAATGGGGAATTTGATACGTCCACTGCCATTCTGCATGACTTTGGACATGAGGGCGGAATACTCGGTGCTGATAGCTTGATCATCAAAGTGCACAAGCTGGGTGAAGCCAAGCACGCGCTCATAAAAATCTACCCACTCGTCCATCTTGCCCAGTTCGACGTTGCCCACAACATGATCTAACGCGGCCAGGCCGGCGGGCCGTGCACGACGAGGCATGCCGCTCGCCAGCTCGTGATAACCAGGCAAGAAGGCGCCTTTATAGTCCTGGCGATCCACGAAAGACAGGATAGTATCACCATAAATAGCGATGGCCGCGCTCTTCACCATGCCGTGGTCATCTCTGCTCGTGGCGGGTTCCGCGACCCCGCGCGCGCCGCGGCCGGTAGCTTCACGATACGCCCGCTCGGCGTCATCCACCCGCAGGGCAATATTTTTGACGCCATCGCCATGCAGCCTGACATGCTCGGCCATCTCACCTTCTGGAGTAAGCGGCGAGGAAACGACCAGGCGAACATTGCCCTGTTCCAGCGCGTAACTTGTGTGATCTCGTACTCCTGTCTCCAGGCCGGCATAAGCGATAGGCGTAAAGCCCCACGCATTGCTGTAATAGTACGCGGCCTGCTTGGCATTTCCAACATAAAATTCGAGGTAGTCGAAGTTCTGAATGGGCATAAAATCTTCTTCAGGCATGAGCAGCTCTCTCCTTTTCAGCGCCAGGAGGCCAGATGCTGGCGCGCATATGTATGGGGAGTTGGGAGAATGAAGCACAGACGCTGCGATGCATTGAAAGGGCGGAGCCTTCGCCTGGACAATGCCGTCAAACATCCCGAAACTCCTTTGTTTCGATGTTGCAATAGAGCAAGATGTTACTGCCACTATTATACGCAGCCAGGCTCGCGCAGCGCAAGTTGCGCGGCCGCATTTCTCAAATGTTTCTCAAGATTTTGCTAAACCCCTGCAGCGCGCCCCCAGAAGATAGACAGCCGCGCCAGCGCGATGTTATGATGGTCGGGAAACGGGAACGCTATGTAAAGTAGGAGCATAACCACGGTGGAAACGCTTATTGGCACCTCTCTGGGAGGATATACGCTCGTACGATTGCTGGGTAGCGGTGGCATGGGGACGGTTTACCTGGCAGAGGACGCCAGCATCGGTCAACAGGTGGCCATAAAAATTGTCCACAGCGATGCGTCAGACTTTCCAGAGGCCGGTGCCCCCATGCGCATCATTGAGCGTTTTAAGCAGGAGGCGCGCGCAGTGGCGAGCCTTGACCACCTGCACATTCTGCCGCTTTATCGCTATGCTGAGGAGGAGACCGTCCTAGGACCGCGGGCCTACATCGTTATGCAATACCGGCCCGAGGGTTCTCTATGGGATTGGCTCAGGCGGCGGGCAAGCCTTGCTGGCGGTCACCCGGCTCGCGCCATGTTCTCCTCATCCAGCTCACCTGTCCCCATGTTACCCGCCGGCTTGCCTGACAACTGGCCCCTGAGCCTGGCAGAGGCAGGCGAATACCTGCAGCAGGCGGCTTCCGCGCTGCAATACGCGCACGACCGCGGTATCGTTCATCGCGACATCAAACCCGCCAACTTCCTGTTGCGCATCGATCAGGGAAGGGTCGTCCACCTCCTCCTCTCAGACTTTGGACTGGCGAAATTCTTCTCTTCCAACTCCTCAACAAGCACAATTCTAGGCACGCCCATCTACATGGCGCCAGAGCAATTTGAGGGGGTGGCTGTACCTGAGAGCGACCAGTATGCGCTGGCGGTAATGATTTACCAGTTCCTTGCCGGGCATGCGCCCTTTGAGGGTGACCCCTTGCGGCTGATGCACCAGCATAGCGGCGCAGTGCCTCCTCCAATACGTACATTTGCGCCCGAGCTGCCGGCGGCAATAGAGCGCGTATTAGCACGCGCCCTCGCCAAAAAACCCGCGCAGCGTTATCCCTCGATCAGCGCCTTCGCAGAGGAATTTGCCATGGGTAATTCAGCGCTGCAGCGCCGCCCGGGCCTGGCATTTTACCCGCCAGGGCAGATCGCAGGCGCTGGAGTCCCCCAGGTAGCGGCAGTGTCTCCGCTGCAGCCAGCGATCAACACAGCTGCGCCTACCCCTCTTTACCCCGAGGATAGAGGGGGGCAGGCACAGGCGCTGGCGGCATACGTTCCCCCTTCCCTTCCTCCCTCTCTCTCCGCCACGCTGCAGAGCCCCAGCGTGGCGACTACACCGACTGTGCCAGCATCGCCAGGCGGCGGCGTGCCCATTGACCCGGCGCTCCCGGCTGGCAAAAAAGGTATAAGCCGGCGCAGGGCCCTGGCCTGGGTGCTTGGGGGAACGATCGGAGGCATCGCCGCGCTCGCCGGCGGTACAGGCATCTATTTCTATATCCAGGCCCGTAAGCCTGAGCATGCCCTGCATGTCCTGCGCGGGCATAGTGATGCCGTGACTAGCATCAGCTGGTCACCTGGAGGCTCCCTCCTGGTATCCGGCGCCCGCGATAACACAGCGCGCCTCTGGCGGGTCGCTAGCGAGCAGAATACTCTGACCTATCGCGGGCACCAGGGCCCGCTGCTGGCGGTAGCCTGGCATCCCAATGGGGCATTGCTGGCGTCGGCTGGAAGAGACAAAACCGTACAGATCTGGAATACGACGGGTGCTCAGCAGCGGGCCCCCTTCAGCCTGGCCGCAGTGCCCGCTGCCCTGGCATGGTGGCCAGCCGGCAGCGGGCTCTTTATTGGCACGCTGGGAGAAGGGGTGCGAGAACTGGCCTTAAGCGCAGATCATGCTGCAGGGAAAGCAGGCAAGTCAAACGTACATGCCATCGCCCTCTCACCCGACGAGCGCTACCTCGCGACGGCCCTGGCGAGTGGGAGCATCATACTCACCGATCTGGCCGCACAACCACGCAGAAATACGCTCTACAGCGGGCATAGAGGAGCGGTCCTGGGCCTGGCCTGGTCGCCTGACAGCAGTATGCTCGCCTCCGCAGGCACAGACGCGACCGCACGTATCTGGGCAGTCAGTACTGGCCAGCTCATCCACACGCTGACTCATCAGGCTACCGTGACAGGTGTGAGCTGGGATCCATCCGGGCGGGCATACCTTGCCAGCGGCAGCGTCGACAAACAGGTAAGCGTATGGAATATAGACAACAACTCCAGGAGAGTTTACAGCGGCCACCAGGGGGCTGTGAGCGCCGTTGCCTGGGGGTCCGATGGCCTGGCTTCCGCATCCGCCGACAGGGAAATCATCATCTGGCAGGCGTGATACCTCTGCGCAGGGATGAAACGGCGCGAGATACCGCGCCCACGCCTACGAGATAGGAAAGCATACCAGATCAGGATACAAGCTCCAGCTGAGGCACATCGAGGACGCGCGCTAACAGACGCAGGTGATAGGGTTGGGGGTCTTCGCGACCATTCTCAAGGTGCGCGATAGTGTCTCGACGGAGGCCGGTCATGTCCGCCAGTTGACCGATACTCAAACCTTTACGTTGACGAAGTAGACGAAGATTGGGAAGTCCATGCGGCTTCACGGGCCTTTGCCTTGAAGTCTGTGATTTCATAGTTTCCTCTTCCTCTTCTTTGAGGGATAGTTAAACTAGCGACTCCTTTCCAGCGACATTGCAGGAAGGAGCCAGGCACAAGGATAACATTTCCACCTCCTGAACCCATTCCATTTCCACAATTCAAGCATAGCAGATGGCACAAACATTTGTCCAGTGTTTTGGACATTCGGGTCCTGGCAGTCGACCCTGTTGTGAGGTATGCCATCCCACCCCTCGCTTATTTTAATGTGTGCGCATGTAATGAGTGCGAGCTGCTGCTGGGAGGAGGGCTCGTCGAAACCGACTGAGAACCCACCAGGGCCAGGTAAGGGGCGACATGGGTATCATCAGGGAAGATGACCAGCACATCACCGGTAAAGGGGCTATTTACATCACCCTGAAGCAGCGAGACAGAGTTCAGTGAAGCATCTCCGCCGACATGCAAGGCATGACTTACATGAAATATCTGGAGTGAGTTTGCGATGTTGAGCAGTTCATCTTTGCCTATGCCATCACGCTGGTCACCCACAATCCAGAAGACGATGCCATCTTTCTGATAAATCAGTTCGCTGCGATCGCCGTAGATCCAGACGGGGAAAAGCCTGTTGTGCATCACCCACTGGCCGTCCACATAGATTGCCTGGGGCTGGCCATTCTGATCAATCTGGATGGGCTGATAGGCGCCATCCTTTACAACCTGGAACACCTTCACACCGGGCTTCAGCTTAAATTCTCGAATAGCCAGCAGACCGGTGCCCTTTGGCTCAGCACCGCTGAGAGAAAAATCCAGCTCCATAAAAGGCCCATCGACCCAGCTCTGTTGCTGCTCTCGATACTGGTACATATTCGTCAGTGTATAGTTGTCAGGTAACTGGCCGGGCCAGAACAGGCTCCAGTTATGCAGGCGCTCCTGGGCGGCCTGTAAACTCAGATCAGGGTCAGGATCACCGCCAGGAGATTTTTTTGCTACCTGTCCCTGCTTGACGTTATTGGGATAGTGTTGGACTCCCATAATGCCTAATTTGCTGCTATGCAGCAGAATCTGCATCCCCGAAGCAAATGAGGGACCGGTGAATGCGACCGTCAGCAAAATAAAGAACAATAACGCCGCGACGGGCATCAGCGCTCTCCGCAGAGGCAACTCTCGCGCAAAATACTTGAGCGGCGGACGACTGGAGGGAGGAAGACGGCGGCGCAATTTGAGACGGCGAAAGACACGAGCCCGTGTTTTATACACAAAGTTGTTTGCGACGGGCTGAAAAGACAACTGTTCAGGATCTAACAACGTTTGAACATAGTAGGGCGGGATCTCTTCTCTGGCAATATCAAAAAAGGAGTCCAGTTCCTGGGCAAAAGCGATATCTTCATCGCTGAAATCCGCAGGCATAACCTCTCCCTGTTTTGGCAAACTGGAGGGCTCTATCTCCCACATATCATTCAGTTGTCTCTCAAATTCGCTCATACTCATGTGCATGCTCCTTGAGCACCTCGCGTAAGCTTTTCCGCGCTCGCCAGAGTCGAGTATCAACAGCATGCCGCGTAAGCCCCGTCTTTGCTGCCAGTTCCTCGGTGCTAGCGAACTTAAAATAACGTTGATAGATCAGGTAACGGTCAAGCTCAGGCAGCGTCGCCAGGGCCAGGCGCAGTTCTTCGCGCCTTTCACTCTGCTCCAGCAAAAGTTCCATGCTAGACTCTGGATGAGGAGGAAGGGTGAGACGATTATCGTTGTCTCCCCAGCCATATACTTTCCGCCCTCCACCGTCCGTTGATGCCCATTGACGGTTTTCGTCCGCCGATTGCACATTATGTGTTTGGCGACGACACAACTGACGACGACGATCCAGCGCGATATATTTCGCACGCATCGTCAACCAGGTACGCAACGTACCTCGCACGGGATCAAAGGTGTCAATTTCCTGCCAGACAGCGACAAAGAGATCATTGACACATTCCTCTGCATCCTGCGTAAAACCAATACCCTCTAAAACCAACCGGATAAAATAAAATATTTCGCGAGAATAGCGGGAGATGAGCGTCTCCAAAGCCTCTGGATCATGTTCATGCAGCCTTTGGGCAAGGTCGTCATCCGACCAGTCCTGTCGCATCAAGATTGCTCCTTGCTTATTTCGGCATCCCTCCACCAAATTTCACCGCTGGCCACCTCTCCAACGATTATTTACATACGGCATCCTGCCCTGTAGGATTATCCTGAACTATCGGGATTTAGTATGGAAACTATGGCAAGGGTCATACCTGATGATGGCGCCTCGTCTTCTACGAAGGATATACGTAAGAAGCTACGCATATCTCACAGCCATAAGTGTGGGACAGAAGACTTGCTACAATTTTGCTTTACAGCTCGTCAAATGTCAAGAGTTTTTATGCAGCTTCTGCACGAGGGTGCTATATTCGAAGACGCCCGCATCGACCGGGTTGTTTTAGAATTTATGCGCCCAAAAATACGCTATGGATGGCGCAGGCCACGGCCTGCGCCATCCATAGCGTATTTTAGCCGATGTTGAGCATAGGTATCTTGGAAACCGTCCAGCGCTCGTTCGGGCTGGCTACCTCGAACTGTACCATGGAGATGGCATCTGTGGGACAGCGCACGATGCACAGGCCGCAGCGGATACACTTCTCCTCATCAATAATCATATCGGCTCCTCCACGCCAGTCTTCGGTGCCCTGGTGCATCGGATCACCCTTGACCACGCGCGAGAGGCCCTCCATGCTGATACAGTCGTATGGACAGATATCCACACAGCCCGAGCAGAGAATACAGATCGAGGGATCGATCATAATATTCAGCTGGCACTGCAAGCATCGCCGCGCCTGTTCCACCGCTTGCTCGGGTGAATAACCAACCTCCGTCTCGCGGGTATTGCTATAGCGGTCCGCGAGTGGCAGGCCGGGGATATTATGGTGGGCGATAGACTCGTAGTCATCAACCATACCGCGCCGGTAGTCGGGCAACTCAATTTCTTCGGCGGCCTGAGCAGGTTTATCAACGCCACCAAGATAGCGGTTGATGGCGGCCGCCGCATCGCGCCCATCGGCGATGGCGGAAATGAGGTTGCGCGAACCTTCGGTATAGTCGCCACCAGCGAAAAGGCCAGGGTAACTGGTCATCCAGCTATCGCGATCCACCAGGGGAATGCCCCACCGGTTGACCTCGAGGTTGAGCTCCTGAGACGGTAGCCAGGAACCATCGCTGGACTGACCGAAGGCGGGAATGATAGTATCAGCCTCAATAACAAACTCGCTGCCAGGGATGGGGAGCGGGCGGCGGCGGCCGCTTGCGTCGGGGTCGCCCAGCTTGTTGCGGACGAGTTTGAGGCCGCTGACATGCACACCATCGTTGCTCAAGACCTCAACCTGGGTCACGAGATACTGGAACTCGACATGCTCGAACATGGCCTCATCGACTTCGTACTCATCTGAGGGCATTTCTTCCTGAGAGCGGCGATACAGGACGTAGACCTTATCAGCGCCAAAGCGGATCGATGTGCGGCAGCAGTCCATCGCGGTAAAGCCGCCCCCCAGGACAATGACCTTTTTACCGATAAAGGCGGGCTCACCATAGTTGGTCTTTGCCAGGAGTTTGATGCCATCCTCGACGCCCATAAGGTTTGCGCCAGGGATCACTTTGTTATCCGGACCGGTCAGGGGATTAGAGACGTAACAGCCGGCCGCGAGGTAAACGGAGTCGTAATTTTTGAGCAGGTCAGACACCTGTACATCACGCCCGACGCGGGTGTTGTACACCATCTCAACGCCAAGGTCGGCCATGTATTCATCGCATTCTTCGTACGTCACCATGCGCGGCAAACGCCAGACCGGAATACCATTCACCATCACACCGCCGGCGGTAGGATACTCTTCATACATGGTAACAGGATAACCCATTTCACGCAGGTCGCGTGCCGCGGCCAGGCCCGCGGAACCGGCTCCTACAATCGCCACCTTCTTCTCTTTGGTGATGGGCGGCCGTTCGGCACGATGCTGGTATTCGCGGTGGTCAGCGGCCGCGCGCTTTAACCAGCAGATCGCAATGGGTTTGCCATCGACTTTATTGCGGCGGCAAACAGGCTCGCAAGGACGCGCGCAGGTCCGTCCAAGCACCCCGGGCACAACATTCGCATTGCGGTTGAGAAGATACGCCTCGTCGAAACGGGCCTGAGAGATCAAACCAATATAGGTAGAGACATCGGTATGGGCCGGACAGCCTACCTGACAGGGAATATTCGTCTGATACCAGTCGGGATTCGTCATGATAGACTGGTAACGCGCTCCCAATTCGCTATCGGGATCAATCATTGTAAGAATAGTCCTTTCCTGAGCATCCAACCTACTGTACAGCCAGATCATTTGCCGGCCATAGAGCACGGGAGACTACATCGGCCTGCACACAACGGCCTCGCTTAGAATCCCTCCATCGCATGAGGCTATGCTCGGGGGATGTGTTTCTCTGTAGAGTTGCATGATACGCATCACGCGGATACGATTTCTTAGCAGATTATACCATAAAGGGCTGCTACGGAACAAGCCAACTGCACTGCAGCACACGCTTCAATTTGGCGGTAAGCGCGCAGGTGCCTCAAGCCAGCAGGAGGATCTGGCGCTATGCTAAAGATGCTAACAGCCCCGCCAGCAGCGCGGCGCGGGGCGCAATACTGCTCATCCTCAAATATTCCTTTGGACTATGGTCCAGGCCGCCAATGGGACCCAGGCCGTCAAGCGTGGGTATGCCAAACGTAGAGGTATAGCTCGCATCCGAGGCTCCTCCGGTCAGTACATGATTCACAGAGAAGCCCAGCATGCCCGCGATTTCCTGGGCTAAACGGGCAATCTTCAAGCTCTCAGGCGTACAGACCAGCGGCTCCTTATAATCTGGATTGACGTGCAGGCTCAATTCCACATCCGGCAGCAGTCGCCGCTGCATCAGTTCATGCCAGCGAGCCTCGGTCGCGACTCTATCCTGCGGGCGCATAAAGCGCAGGTCAAATTGCGCTTCGGCGCTATCTGGCACAACATTGGGCAGGGTGCCACCCGCAATGACGCCGGCATTGACCGTAATGCCTTCGAGCCAACCATTAAGGCTCTGGAACTGGAGGATCTGATGAGCCACCTCAACGATAGCATTGCGCCCTTTCTCCGGCTCAACTCCTGCGTGCGCAGAACGTCCTTGGCCCTTCAGCGTATACGAGGCGTTGCCTTTGCGGGCACTGACAATATCGCCATTGTCGCGCGCCGCTTCCAGCACAAGAGCAGCCTGGCAATCGCTGGAGGCCCGCTGGAGAATATCCACGCAATGGCGCTCGGTGATCTCTTCATCAGAGACGCACAGGAAACGAATCTCGCCAAAGCCTCTATAGCCCGTGGCCAGGAGCGCCTCAACAGCATAGATGGCCGCGAGAATACATCCCTTCATATCGCAGACGCCCGGGCCATAAAGCGTGTCGCCCTCCAGACGCACAGGACGTAGAGCGGCTGTGCCAACGGGATAGACGGTATCGGTATGGCCCACCAGCAGCACATTGCCATCTCCTTCGCCCGCGATAACGCCGAGCAGGTCGTTGCCCCACAACTCGCGTTTCACAATCGTCACATCCATACCCAGGCCGTGCATCCGCGCAGCCAGATATATCGCGACTTCATCCAGGCCCGCTTTATGAAAACTGTAAGAGTCGATTGAGCACAGGTTACTCAGCTCCTCGCTATAGCGCGCGAGGCGCTGCTGAACGTAGTCCTCTACCTTCACAACCAGAGCTTGTACATCCATAATATTGCCTCGTAGCTAAAATAACAGACGACCCTGTGATATGTCGACGTTATGTCCGAGAGCATAGTCGAGTAGACAGCGCCTGTCAAGTGATAGCGGTACGCTTAAAACGTGTAAACTGTAGTCACTATCTTACCGTTCGCTCATTTTCACGGGGGTTCTGAAGAATCCCCACACAGTTTGGTATAAATGGTGGGTGTGAACTCCAACAAGGCTAACACTCGTTGCTGAAGAGGAGAAAGAGCAGTCAGATGGCGTCGGGTCTGATGCGGTTCTATGACCAGGGTCAAGGTAATCTCCTGGAACGCTTCCAGCAAGCGCTCCGTGGTGGGATGGGTCGTTGCTCGCTTGGGATTGCCCGCATACAGCCCTGCCAGGGCAGCCCCTTCTTGGGCCAACTGACGGCGCACCACAAACTCCAGCAGGGTCAAGACCCGCAAGGCAATCGACAACAAGCGCACCAGACCCGTCGCATGATCGTCCCGCTCGACATACATGGGAGAGAGCGACAACGGGTGTCCTTTCAAGCGGCCGAAGTTGCGCTCCACCAGATACTCGTCGCGGTAGGCCTCGACTGCCTGAGGCAACGAGAGTCCGTCTGCTACCTGGTTGGTCGCGTACACGCGCCAGCCCAACTGCTCAATCGCGCGCGCCAGGGCTACCGGTTCCACTTCGCTACTGATCGAGAACTGGCGCTGGGTTCGTACCATCGCAGGGCGGTCGCGATACGCACGCACCTGCTGCTCAGTCCCCTGTTCGCTCACCGTCACCGTGAGCAGTCCTTCCACCCGGAAGTACGCCACGGTCTCGGCCACCGCTTGCTCTACCGCTGCCCGGTCCAAGAGCACTGGCTTGCCCTGTCGCCGCACGACCAGATAGGCCACCGCCGTCTGCGCTTGCCCCAGACGGGCACGCAGGGCCGTCTCCGCTGCATGCGCTGTGGCCTCCGAGCGTACCAGCAACCGTCGTTCCGTCCAGGTGTACGACACCCCCTCCAGCTGCGCCGTGAGGGTCTCGCTGAATTCATAGCCCCGCGCGATGCAGGGGGGGTGCCCATCAGCCCCTGTTCGCTCGACCGTGATCAGGGGCTGCGAGCTTTCCCGCAGGGCCGCAAGCTCTCGCGCCAGTTGGTCGGCGGACACCTGCAGCGCCGACAGCGGACACAGGTAAAAGTCCCCGGCGGCCTGGATGCTCGCTCGGGTGGCCAGCGCGGCCATTTTACAATCGCCGACATACACCAAGCCTGGCGTGTTCAGGCACGCGCGCACCCGTGCGATGGCGGGCAGATACAACGGGTCATCGGCTCGTTCTCCCGAGAGCGCCTCGGTGGCCAGCGGCATGCCCAGCGGATCCAGCGTGGCCAGCATGACCTTGAGTTGCGGCAAGTCCGGTCGATGATCCTTACTGTGCCCCCACTGCAACAAGCCGTCCTCGCTCACCGCCCCATAACTGCTGGCCGTTGTACTATCCAAACGCACGCACCTGGGCTTCAAGTCATACACCCGCACCAGGTGCCCCGTCAGTTCCTGCTCGAACGCTCGCCAGCGCTCATCGTCGCTCAAGTGCCGCAAGACATCAGCCAGTCGGTCATCAGCCAGATCGCGGACCAGCAACAACGCGTCGCTACAGCCTCGCAATGTTTCCAGGCGACGCTCTGCCCAGGGCTGGACGCGATTCATGCGATGGTCGGCTTCCGAGAGCACATGCGTCAGCCAAATCGTGGTCACCATGCCCAGGCTCAGCCCTTCGCGGTTGCCGTGCGTCGGGAAATGCTCGTCCAGCAAGCGGGCTATGCCCATGTGCTGCATCTGAGCTACCAACAGCGGGATGTCGTCTACCCGCTCTGTCAGAATCGTCAATGGTTCATTCATTTCACCAGTGTAGCAGAATCTTTGAATTGCGTCCAAATTTACGCGAACCGTGAGCATATGATGAGAGGAACACCCTTTGATCAATCTCGCTCTATCCGTGGGGAGGGTGTACAGATCTGTCCGAATGAAGCGATGCACATGGTCACTTTCGTAAAGAACAGCATGATCCGCACCAGCTCTGACCTTGCAGCCAGAACAAGGAATGATGTTGTGACCTGCGTGGCAGCGAGAGCACTAAACGGAGCATCCTATTGCTTGTTCTACCACATCAGCTGCACGCTTCACTCCTCCGGTACGGTGGATTGCAGTTTGAAGATAGGCCGCGCTTTGGCGGTATGAGTCGGTGGCGAGGACACGTCTGACGGCTGCACGCAAACGCGCAGTGTTGAGTTTGGAACGGGGCACAACAATACCAGCGCCAGTATATGCTACCCGCGCAGCAACGCCCGGTTGGTCATTGGTCACAGGTATCGCGACCATTGGCACACCCTGACTTAATGACTCCAGGACTGTATTGAGACCTGCATGGGTGATGGTGAGTTGCGCTCGAGACAGGAGGTCAAGCTGTGGAGCATAGTCCACAATGAGCGCGTGTTTTTGAAGATCGGAGTATTCGTCCACCTGGCTTCCACCTCCGAGTGAGAGAACAAGCTGTACGTCGACTCCAATACAGGCATCAACGATGCAGCGTAGGACTTCACGCACCCGATTCTGTAAGGTCCCCATCGACGCATACACGAGTGGCTGATCGGTCAGACATTCATAGGGAAAGGGAACATGGCTAGGCGTGCTCGTGCGGAAGGTCCCTGTATAATGGAACCAGGGCGGCAGAGATCGGCGCGGAAAGTCGAATTCACGGGGCATTTGAGAAATAATAGCAAGGCGAGAGTGATACGCGTTTTCATCTCGCGTGAGGGGCAGATGCCAGTCTTGACGGTACTGTTCGATACTGGCAATGATAGGATGCATGAGGCGATGAACTAAGGCATATCCAGCCCTGTTGCGAAGCTGATGCCAGGGATCTGTCCCGTAGAACCAAGTGGTGAAGAAAGGTGGGATCGTTGGCTCAGTGTTTAGAGGCAGAGCATTGCAGATAGTGACAAAAGGGATTTCATACGCCTGGGCAACAGTGGCAGCAGCAAGATCTGTTTGATCTACGAGCAAAGCGTCGATCTGCTGGCTTTTCAGGGCACTGGGAAGGTCACGACAGGTCACACCAATGAGGTGTTCAAGCAGGTGAACAGTGTAGTGCAGAGCTGCAATGCCACTCATATGGCCCAAGCGTGCGGTTTGTTCCTGGTAGGTTCCCACAGGATACTCGGGCACGCCGATAGGGCAAAAGGGTACTCCTTCGCTAAGCGCTCTTGCCTCACTGTCAGGGACGCCAAAGAACGTGATCCGATGGCCGCGCTGCATCAGTTCTCGCCCGAGTGCAGCCATCGGGTTAAGGTGTCCTGGAATACCAGGGCAGATGAGGCCAATATGCATCATTAAATTCCTTATAATGTGGGCCCCCACATTCCGCAGTTTACGGAGAGAAAAAATAGAATTGACAATAGGCAGAACCAAGCAGACGGAGAATTTTCTGATGGAGAGGTTGAAGGCCCAAAACCTGCAGGTGTTCTCGTAATCCCACACGAATGTGCAGGAGATCAATGCCTTCAAAGCATTGAAAAATCCAGCGCATGGTAGGACGGTCGGTGGGCTTGTTGATCTGGTTAGGAACCATTTGCGAGGTGGAGGCAAGTTGGCGGCGAAGGAGATGTTCCGCTAAACGATAGACCAACAAGCAGAGAACCATGATGAAACTGAGCGCCATCACGCGTTCCGGCTTCTTTACGAAGACAGAGGAGGCCAAAAACAGGGGGTCTTTGAGGAAACGAAATCCTCGTTCGACACCTCCCTGCTCTTTGTACGTGAGATACACCTGTTCATGAGGGAGCTTCTGCTCATCGATCACGTTGGTGGCGACAATGAAGCTCGCGTGTTTCTTGATCTGAGCCTCCACTTCAGACTGGTCAACCGTGAGGGTGGACAGTGCATGCCAGACCGTAGAATCAGGCGCTCCATCTTTTTTCGGGCGTCCTTTTTGCTGATAGTATCCCTCTGCTTGAGACGTCGAGCTCGCTGTGAGAAAAGAAGGTTTTCCCTTCATTGCCTTTTTCCACGCTGTTTCAGCATCGCTTTGACAGGCAAACTCCTGCTTGGACAGATGCCAGAGCTGTTTCTCCCACTGGGCCTTCGCTTTCTTCACCTTCTTCTCCATCTGCACACGAGCAGCCTGCTCTCCTGCCTTCGTGCGCACAATCACCCACCGTTCCTTTCCTTGGGGCAGATTCCTGATGCAGGTTCTGTACTGCCCTGACCCATCTGAAAGCGCTTGCCATTCCGCTGCTTCCTCTTCTCCCGCCGTTTTTGCTTCCGTGGAGGTTTCTGGGACACGGCTGATCCACTTGATCTTCGCCTCGTTGTAGTGTTTCATGTTTGCTTGGCTGTATCCACCACTGTCAAATACGGCAAGACGCTCTTCCTGCTCTTCTTTCAGCGTTTCACGCAATTGCGTCATCACGGCCGTCACCATCGCGCTAATACTCTCTTTGTCGGAACTATGGCCGTCCAGAGGGCGCATGAAGATGGGTAGATCCCCATCATGGGTGGTCACTAGCCCCAACATCCATTGCTTGAGATCGGCTCGGTGATCACGGGAATAGCCGTAGGTGATCATGATGGGGACCGCTTGCTCTTCTTCGTTGCCCTCTTCGTTCGTTCTCCCTTCCGCATGATACTCGCCGTTGACGGAAAACGAGGTCGTATCGATATGCACCTGTTGTGCTTTGATCCCGAAACCTCGGCGCGCCTGGAGGGCCAATCCCGCAAACAAGGTCGTCGGATCATGCTCATAGATCCAATCCAACGTACGTCCCAAACAATCGTCATTGAGCATGTCGGCTGTGATTCCTGCTCCTACATAAATGTTCTATCGATTTGTTCGCAAAATACTGGGGAACTAGGTACAACTGACGGTTCGCGAAGCCCAGCCCATTCAAAATCATCGCCACCACCGCTGTTCCTACGCTCACTTCCCGACGATTTTCTCCTACTTGCGCGTCAAGCCATGCTGCTATCCCGGCTTCTTGACATACCCCTGCCACTATCCCTAAATGGTCCAACCGTTCTGTTTGGTACTCAATACTCTCGGACATTTTCCTCACCCGTTTGCTTTTCCTTACCTTACCGAAAATCCCTTTTCTCGTCAACCCTTCTGCGGAATGTGGGTTACATCATACCTTATGAAAATGATAGTAGTGAAGTGGAGTAGCCCCGCACCTGGCACTGCCTGAGTGATCCGCTTCTTAGCGCCCCCTCCAGTGATTGAGAGCCGTTTGACGAACACTCTGCTCATTTGATACCATCTCAGTAAACCGTCGGAACCATTCATTGGCATGACCAAAGTAAGGAAGAATCGCACATGGCTACTTCTGAACGTTCACTGGCGAACGCACGCATCATCAAAGCACCGCATGGCACGAAACTCGCAGCACAAAGCTGGCTGACCGAGGCACCGATGCGCATGTTGATGAACAACCTCGACCCGGACGTGGCCGAGAACCCGGACGAACTCATCGTTTACGGCGGCATTGGTAAGGCGGCACGCAATTGGGAATGTTTCGACCGCATCATCGAGACGCTGAAAAACCTGGGCGTGGACGAAACCCTGCTTGTGCAGTCGGGCAAGCCGGTCGGCGTGTTCAAAACCCATCCCGACGCGCCGCGCGTGCTTATCGCCAACTCCAATCTGGTGCCGCATTGGGCGACCTGGGAGCACTTCCGTGAACTCGACCGCAAGGGGCTGATGATGTACGGCCAGATGACTGCCGGTTCATGGATTTACATCGGCAGCCAGGGCATCGTGCAGGGGACGTATGAAACTTTCGTTGAAATGGGCCGCCAGCATTTCGGCGGCGATTTATCCGGTAAATGGATACTCACAGGAGGTTTAGGCGGAATGGGCGGTGCGCAACCATTGGCTTCCACAATGGCAGGTGCCTCCATGCTTGCCGTTGAGTGTGACGCCGCCCGCATCCAGAAACGCCTCGATACCAGGTACCTCGACCGTATGTGCGTTGATCTGGACGAAGCGTTAGAACTTATCCATGCATCCTGTAAGCGTAAGGAACCGCTTTCTGTCGGCCTGCTCGGTAACGCCGCCGAGATTTTCCCCGAACTTGTGAAGCGTGGCATCCGTCCTGACATGGTGACTGACCAGACCAGCGCGCATGATCCGTTAAACGGCTATCTCCCATTGGGGCTTAGCATGGCGGAAGCTGCGAGTTTGCGCGTGCGCGATCCGAAAACCGCCCAGCAACGCGCAAGGGAATCCATTGCTGTACAGGTGCGTGCGATGCTGGATTTTCATAAGCAGGGCATCCCGGTAGTCGATTACGGCAACAACATCCGGCAGGTGGCAAGCGAGGAGGGCGTAAAAAATGCCTTTGATTTTCCCGGCTTCGTGCCCGCCTATATCCGCCCGTTATTCTGCCGGGGCGTCGGCCCGTTCCGCTGGGCGGCGCTCTCCGGCAACCCGGACGATATCTATAAAACCGATGCGAAAGTAAAAGAACTGATCCCGGATAACCCGCATCTGCACCGCTGGATCGACATGGCGCAGAAGAAAATCACGTTCCAGGGTTTGCCCGCACGCATCTGTTGGGTGGGACTCGGCGAGCGTGCGAAGCTCGGTCTGGCGTTCAATGACATGGTGGCTTCTGGCGAATTAAGCGCACCCGTGGTGATTGGCCGTGATCATCTCGATTTAGGATCGGTTGCCAGCCCCAACCGCGAGACCGAAGCGATGAAGGACGGCTCCGACGCGGTGTCGGACTGGCCGCTGCTCAATGCATTGCTCAACTGCGCAAGCGGCGCGACCTGGGTTTCCATCCATCACGGCGGCGGGGTCGGCATGGGGTTTTCGCAACATGCGGGCATGGTCATCGTCGCAGACGGCACGAAGGAAGCGGCCAAACGCCTGGAGCGCGTGCTCACCAACGATCCGGCAACCGGCGTCATGCGCCACGCCGACGCAGGCTACGACATCGCCATTGAATGCGCCAGGGAAAACGGGCTTAATCTGCCGATGATTTTTTAATATGCTATCGCCTGTTGTGAGCAATGGCGACACATCATGAAATATCCTGCGGGCGAGGAGCCAAAAAATACGCAGCACTGCTGAGAGTGCTGCGTATTCCTGTTATGCAGCCAGGCCAAACAAGACAATCAATTCAGGAAGGATAGCGGACAACTTCGTTGAGTGGCATTTGGCGGGCGGCGGGCAACCATTGGCTGTGAGCATGAACGAGGAGGTCTGCCTGGCTGTGGAGGTAGATCAGCAGCGTATTCAGCGCCGCCTGGATACTGGCTATTGCGATGAGATGGCCAGTACGCTGGACGAGGCGCTCGCGCAGGTGAGAGAGGCTTGCAATACGGGTCAGCCACTTTCGATTGGATTGATTGGGAATGCTGCCGAGGTCTATCCCGAACTGGTGAGGCGCGCCATTATACCCGATATGGTGACTGACCAGACATCAGCCCACGACGCGCTGAATGGCTATATTCCTGCCGGTCTCTCTTTGCAAGAGGCTGACGAATTACGCAAACGCGACCCACAGGGATATATCGCGCGTTCTTTAGAGTCGATGGTGACACATGTACGGGCGATGCTGGAGATGCAGAAGATGGGCGCGATTGTGTTTGACTATGGCAACAATTTGCGTGGGCAGGCCTTAGCGGCTGGCGAGACGCACGCGATGGATTTTCCGGGATTCGTCCCTGCCTATATTCGCCCACTCTTTTGCCGTGGCAAAGGCCCATTTCGCTGGGTAGCGCTCTCAGGGGATCCCGAAGATATCTATCGCACCGACGAGGCTATTCTCGAACTCTTCCCGGAGGATGCTGCGCTGAAACGTTGGATCACGCTGGCCCACCAGAAAATACATTTCCAGGGGCTGCCGGCGCGTATTTGCTGGCTGGGCTACGGCGAGCGCGACAAAGCGGGGCTGGCATTCAACGAGCTGGTGCGCAAGGGCGTTGTGAAGGCTCCCATTGTGATAGGGCGCGATCATCTCGATAGCGGCTCGGTGGCCTCGCCCTATCGGGAAACCGAGGCCATGCGCGACGGCAGCGACGCCATCGCCGACTGGCCCCTGCTCAATGCACTGCTCAATACGGCTTCAGGCGCGACCTGGGTCTCTTTTCATCATGGTGGAGGTGTAGGGATTGGTTACTCACTGCATGCCGGCCAGGTCATCGTAGCAGATGGCACACCCGGAGCCGCCGAGCGGCTGGCGCGCGTCCTGACCAATGATCCAGGTACGGGTGTGATGCGCCACGTCGATGCAGGCTATAGCGCAGCCATCGAGTGCGCGCAGGAGTCAGGGATCAACATCCCTATGCTCTAGCAGCACGTAGCAGCGGCCGCAGGCCATCTATCTTCCAGTTGCCCTGCTGATTCGTCAATATGCCATTATAGTTTATGGGAGGGCCAATCAGCGCTGCTTCCATAAAAACTCCTACAAAACGCAACGATCAGCAAAAAACCAGGGTTAGTCTGGCATACATGGCCACGGATTGTCGAGCACATAACGCTACAAGAACTTGCCAGTATCGTGTAAACTGTGCATAGCATACTGCATGAAGGTATAACTCTTTACTCGCATGAGGCGTAAAGTGATTGACGTAAAGCGCAACCGACCAGATTATCTTAACATTCAAACATAGTGCCTGATACTATATATCTACATGAGGAAGGAATGCCAGGTGGAAGATATACATGCGCATAGCGACAACTCTATTATTATCAGCACCAGCCGACTTACCAAAGCCTTTGGCAACCTGGTCGCCGTCAACGATCTTCATCTTCAGGTGATGCGCGGAGATGTCTTTGGGTTTCTCGGACCGAATGGTTCAGGCAAGACGACAACAATCCGCATGTTACTTGGCCTGATACGGCCGACCGCGGGGCGGGCCGTCATCTTTGGCATGGACAATACTTACCAGCTTCCAGCTATTCTCCAGCGTATCGGGGCCATTGTGGAGACGCCCGTTTTTTACCCATATCTCTCGGGGAGAGATAACCTGCATGTTATTGCTGCCACCTCCGGCATGGTTTTAGGCAGAACCAGCAACCGGCGCGTCGAAGAAGTTCTTGAAATTGTTGAGCTGCGTGCCCAGGCCAGAGATGCCTTTCGCAAGTATTCATTGGGTATGAAACAACGCCTGGGTATTGGGGCCGCGCTCCTCTCTGATCCCGAACTGGTCCTCCTGGATGAGCCAACAAACGGACTGGACCCGGCCGGCGTTTTTGAAATACGCCAGCTCATTCAGCGGCTGGAGAAGTTTGGCAAGACTATTTTTATTTCCAGCCATATCCTGTACGAAATACAGCAAGTCTGCAATCGCGTCGCAATCCTGCAAAAAGGCAACCTGATCAAGCAAGGTGCGGTCAATGAGCTATTGCGACGCAACGAGCAGATCGTCATACGCCTGAATACCAGCGATGAAACGCAACAGGCGCTCACGCTCATACACGGCATGCGCGAGCAGGGCTTAACGTGGATCACAGCGATATCCATGGATAACGACAAGCAGGATACGCCACTTATCCGTGTGGACGCCCCCTGCTCGCGCTCGGCTGAAATCAACGCCTTACTGGCGCACAATAACCTATTTGCCGCTGAAATCCATCCCCAGGAAGGGAGCCTGGAGGATGTCTTCCTGGAGTTAACGACTGCAACCACGCCTGCCAAGGGTTCACACCTGGGCATGGCGGCGCTAGCCCGTGGCTCTCATGAGGCATAGTTGGAATTACAAAGATTGAAAGCGAGACACGCCATGAAAGCTGCACCGGATCTACTGCCAGAGCCTTCCTTCTCTCGAGCGGAACGCGCCAGTTCCGTCCATATCGGACGCGAAGATTACCTCAGTATCCTGCTGCGCTTAATCGGCATGGAATTGTATAAAATACGCCGCCGTGCGATGTCCAGGGTCCTGATCATTATCAGCGTGGTAGCGACGCTCGGGCTGTTCGCCTTAATTGCCCTGGCAGCGTTTCTGATGGCGCACAATGGAGCTCCCACGGAGGAGGTCGCGGCTCTTAGCGAAGCACTGCGCCTGCCCGGATCGCTGTCACTGGTCGAGCAATTGCTCATGACTCTGGGTCAAATATTGATTATTATCCTGGTAAGTACCATTGTTGGAGGAGAGTACACCTCGGGGACCATACGCCTTTTGCTGACGCGCGGCCCAACCCGCACCCAGATGCTGCTCGCCAAGGTCGGGGCTGCCCTCATGTGTATCGCGCTCGGGGTCGTCGGCGTCCTCCTCCTGGGTGTATGTGTGGGAATGTTATTCAGCCTGCTGCTCGGCCTTGCGCCGGGTTTTACTTTCTTGAGCGGCGCCTGGTCCGGCCATTTACTACTCTACGTGCTCGGCGTGATGCTGGGCCTCACACTGTACGCCATGATGGCCCTGTGCCTCTCGACCCTGGGAAGAGCTACTGCGGCGGGTCTGGCCGGAGTTTTGACCTGGAGCTTTCTCATAGAGCCGGTCATACAGGCACTGGGCTTTCTCAGAAATATAGGAGGACCATGGGGTAATTTTTTCCAGGCGCTGCCCGATTACCTGATCGGCAGCAACATCTCAGTTCTCCTGCAAAACCAGGAACGCTATCTCTTTCCACCGCTGTCAGGTTTACAGCCATCTACCACATCTGACCTGCACGCACTCATTGTACTTGCGGTCTACCTGGTCATTTTTCTCGGACTTGCGTGGTGGGTCAGTGTGCGCCGAGATATCACGAATTAGTATGCTCAATCCGACGACGATTAAAGAATATGCCTACTCACTCGGCTTCGATATCGCCCGCATTACAACGGCAGACGCCTTGCCGGAAGCCGAGCGAGTTCTCAAGGAACGTATTGCGGCAGGCCTGATGGATGGCCTCCCCTGGTTCACTGCAGAGCGCTCGGAGGTAGCATGCCACCCTGACGCATTGCTGCCAGCAGCGCAATCGATCATCACTCTTGGCCTGTTCTACCTGAGCGAGCAGCCTAGCGAGCCAGGGGACGGACTTGCGCGCGGACGAATTTCGCGCTACGCCTGGGGCGACGACTACCATGAAATCATTAAACCTCGCCTCCAGCAGTTCGCGGACTGGCTGCGCCAGTATGCGCGTGGTGAGGTCGGCGAAGAGGTAGAGACGCGCCTCTTTGTCGACACAGGTCGCATGGTAGACCGGGCTGTAGCCCAGCGCGCCGGTTTAGGCTGGTATGGGAAGAACACCAACATCCTGACGAAAGGCTGGGGATCGTGGATCTTCCTGGCAGAAATTGTGACGAATCTGGCCCTGGCGGTTGATACGCCCGTCAAAACAAATTGCGGCAGCTGTGAGATTTGCCTGCACGCCTGTCCAACGCAGGCCCTGCCCGCCCCCTATGTCCTGGACAACACCCGCTGTATCTCTTTTCTCACCATCGAACTTCGCGGCAGCATCCCCCTGGAGCTGCGTCCGCTCATGGGCAACCTGATCTTCGGCTGTGATATCTGCCAGGAGGTCTGCCCCGTCAACATCGTGGCGGAAAAACGCCTGGGATTGCGAGCAGGGGTTGTTCCAGCACAACGCGCGCGGACCTTGCCCCACCTGCACGCGGCCCTGCGACCGCGCGCAGCAACTGGCAGCAATCCGGAACTGCTGCCGCTGCTGCAGTTGACAGAGGAGCAGTTTCGCGAGCGCTTTCGCCACAGCCCGATACGGCGCACCAAACGGCGCGGGCTCCTGCGAAACGTCTGCGTGGCGCTAGGCAATAGCGGCGATCAGCGGGCGGTCCCGGCGCTCATTGCTGCGCTGCATGACTATGAGTCCCTGGTGAGGGGCCATGCAGCGTGGGCCCTGGGACGTCTGGGTGGAGAACAGGCCACAATGGCTCTGCAGGAGGCGTTGCCCGCCGAAAACGCCGAAGAGGTGCGCCAGGAGATACGCTACGCATTGCATTTGATGCAGCAGGAGTAAGCATATGCAAACAAAAAGGGCGCACAATGTGCGTCCTCTACCTTACCAGACTGAAAAGCATAATTACCTCAATTTTGCCGAGACCAAGAGCGAGAAGCTCGAGACTCAGACGTTGATCGCCTCTCCCCTCCACCAGCCAGCCCAGCCAGCCAGCAGGAAACGCCAGCAACGTAAGAAACAAGCCGTACGATCATTAGTACCACTTGGCTGCGCCTGTTACCAGGCGTCCACCTGTGGCCTATCCACCAGCTCCTCTGGCTGGGATCTTGATCTCTCGCAAGAGATGGGAAGACTCATCCTGGGGGCGGCTTCGCGCTTAGATGCCTTCAGCGCTTATCCCTTCTCGACGTAGCTATCCAGCTGTGGCCCGGGCAGGCCAACTGGCACACCAGCGGTCGAGCCATCTCGGTCCTCTCGTACTGGAGATGACGTCCCTCAATCTTCCTGCGCCCACGACGGATAGAGACCGAACTGTCTCGCGACGTTCTGAACCCAGCTCGCGTGCCGCTTTAATGGGCGAACAGCCCAACCCTTGGGACCTACTCCAGCCCCAGGATGCGACGAGCCGACATCGAGGTGCCAAACCTTGCCGTCGATGTGAACTCTTGGGCAAGATAAGCCTGTTATCCCCGGGGTAGCTTTTATCCGTTGAGCCACACTCCTTCCACGCGGGAATGTGGGATCACTAAGCCCGACTTTCGTCCCTGCGCGGCCTGTCCGCCTTGCAGTCAAGCTCCCTTCTGCCTTTACACTCTCTGCGGGTGGTGTCCATTCACCCTGAGGGAACCTTTGGGCGCCTCCGTTACTCTTTGGGAGGCGACCGCCCCAGTCAAACTACCCGCCTGGCCCTGTCTGCGTCCCGGCTGACGGCGACGCATGAGACACAAAACCGTGTAAAAGTGGTATTTCACCGACGCCTCCACCGCCCCCACAAGCGCGGCTTCTCTGGCTCCCACCTATCCTACGTATACACCGCCTCGTCTCAAGGCCAAGGTGTAGTAAAGCTCCACGGGGTCTTTTTGTCCTGTCGTGGGTAACCCGTATCTTCACGGGTACTTCAATTTCGCCGAGCCCCCTGTCGAGACAGCGCTCAAGTCGTTACTCCTTTCGTGCGGGTCGGAACTTACCCGACAAGGAATTTCGCTACCTTAGGACCGTTATAGTTACGGCCGCCGTTCACCGGGGCTTCAGTTCGTGGCTACGCTCACCACTCCCTTTAACCTTCCGGCACTGGGCAGGAGTCAGCCCCTATACTTCCGCTTGCGCGTTCGCAGAGACCTGTGTTTTTGGTAAACAGTCGCTTGAGCCGTTTTACTGCGACCCCCTCACCCCCTGTCTGACGACAAGAAGCTACTAGGGCACCCCTTCTTCCGAAGGTACGGGGTCATGTTGCCGAGTTCCTTGACAGAGGTTCGCTCGTTCACCTGGGGGGAATTCCCCCTGCCCACCTGTGTCGGTTTGCGGTACGGGCAGAGCTACATCTGGCTAGAGGCTTTTCTTGGCGGCCTAGGCGCCGGTGACTTCCGCCGGCTTGCGCCAGCTCGTCCCAGCCGTCATGCTCAGCAATCCGCGGATTTGCCTACGGATCACACTCCGGTCTGGGAGCCCAGCCTGTCCATTCGCTGGGTTCACCTTCCTTACCGCGTCCCCTCCTCGCTCGATCGCGATGCGCTCCGGTGCAGGACTATCACACCTGCTTTCCATCGCCTACGACGTGCTGTCCTCGGCTTAGGTCCCGACTAACCCTGGGACGATTGACGTTGCCCAGGAACCCTCAGGCTTGCGGTGTGTCTGGTTCGCTCAGACATTACGCTACTCATTCCGGCATTCTCTCTTCTCTGCGCTCCACCAGTCCTTGCGGTCTGGCTTCCCGGCCCAGAGAACGCTCCCCTACCAGTGGCGTGCGTCTGTGCACACGCTCACTCCACAGCTTCGGTATGATGCTTAAGCCTCGTTTCGTTGTCGGCGCCAGAGCACTCGACCAGTGAGCTATTACGCACTCTTTCAATGATGGCTGCTTCTAAGCCAACATCCTGGCTGTTATGGCGTTCTGACTACCTTTCACACTGAGCATCAATTTCGAGACCTTAGCTGGTGGTCTGGGCTGTTTCCCTTTCGACGACGAAGCTTAGCCCCCGCCGTCTCACTCACCCGGCTCGTCTGCATGGCATTCGTAGTTTGAGTGGGGTTGGTAACCAGCACTTGGCCCCTAGCCCATCCAGCGCTCTACCTCCAGCAGACCCCTCCGGGTGGCTGCACCTCAATGCATTTCGGGGAGAACCAGCTATCTCCACGTTCGGTTGGAATTTCTCCTCTATCCACAGGTCATCCCCCAGTTTTGCAACACTGGTGAGTTCGAGCCTCGACGGACTTTCACATCCGCTTCACTCTGCCCATGGATAGCTCACGTGGTTTCGGGTCGCATCGCCGCTACCCCTGCACGCCCTCTTCAGACTCGGTTTCCCTCTGGCTCCCCGGCTTTAGCGCCGGTTAACCAGGCAACGTCGATGCACTCGCCGGATCATTCTACAAAAGGCACGCCATCAGCCCTTGGTGGGACTCTCCCACAGTGGCCTCTGACTGCTTGTGAGTCCGCGGTTTCAGGGTCTCTTTCATCCCCCTCTCGGGGTGCTTTTCACCTTTCCCTCACGGTACTGGTTCACTATCGGTCGCTGAAGGTGTTGAGCCTTGGAGGGTGGTCCCCCCGGCTTCCCACAAGGTTTCACGTGCCTCGTGGTACTCAGGATCCCAGTCCAGCCCCAGCCGCTCTGCCGCTACGGGTCTCTCACCCTCTGTGGTGGTGTGTTCCAACACCTTCGCGTTCGCGCTCGGACTTTTTCCCTGGTCCTACAACCCCAGTCGTTCGCAAAAACGGCTGGTTTGGGCTCTTCCCGTTTCGCTCGCCACTACTGCGGGAATCTCTTGTTGATTTCTTCTCGTCGGGCTACTGAGATGTTTCAGTTCACCCGCTGCCCCCCGTCACTGCCTATGTGTTCAGCAGGCGGTCTCCAGACATCACTCTGGAGGGGTTGCCCCATTCGGAATCTCAGGGCTCAGCGCTTGCATGCAGCTCCCCCTGAACGTTTCGCCGGTCTCCGCGTCCTTCTTCGGCCTTCAGCGCCTAGGCATCCACCGCGTACTCTCTGTAGCTTGTTCTCTTCGTTCGCTCGCGCGCTTCTTCGCTCGCTCGCTTGGCTACCTCCTCTTGCTCGCGCTCGCGCGCTCCCAAGAGGCGTGGTTGCTCTTTGGCTTTCGGTTTGAGTTCTTCTTCTTCTTCCTCTGCTTCTCTCTTGCCCTCGGCAAAATTGAAGTAATTATGCTTCTTCAGTTGTAAAGGTGCTTTGCGTGTTTGTCGCACCCGTTTTGCGGTGCCGATGTAATATCCCATACTTTCAAACGATTGTCAACACCCTTTTTGGGCTTTTTTTGCTCCGGCGCGAAATTGGCCGAATCGTACTAGCAGGTTGACGCAAGCCATTCAATGCTACCCAAAGAGATATGCGAACAACTGTCGAGTCAGGCGCAGGGTGCCTGCTGCGAATATGAAGCTGCTTATCTTGACGTTTCATAGATGTTATGCTAAACTTATTGAAACGAGACTGTGACCTTGCATAACCCCTACGATGAAGGCTGCAGTCAGACAATGTAGTCTACTACTATCTAGGATAGCTATCTCCGGATTACTTTTTAGGAGGGATCAATGCCGGCCATGTTCAGTTATGCGAATATCTTGCATGCAGTAGGCCAAGTGCTCGATCAGATAGGCGTGAAGAGTATCGCGATCCATGAGGAAGATGACGGTCTCTTCATTGAGGGATTTAATAGCGACGGCCAGCTACAAGTTCAGATGCACTACGACGTCGCAGGCCTTTACGACTTGGTGAGTCGATCAGAAGGTCTTGCGGAAGAAGAGCAGGCCCAGGCCAGCGAAGGACTCCTGCAGCGCTTCCTGGCTGATCGTGAACTGGTTGGTGCTTTACGCTAAGTTGTGCGTTTTGTCCCTTGTATATGTGAGAAAACCGGGGTATACCCCGGTTTTTGTATAAAAAGGAGCCCACTTAGCGGACTAGCTGCATAACCAGCGTTTGCCGTACTTGCGCATACTCTCGACCACGAGAACCAGGTCGCGGCCCTTCTCCGTGAGAGAATATTCCACGCGTGGAGGTACTTCCGCGAAAGTCTGCCGGGTGATGATGCCCTCTTCTTCAAGAGAGCGCAGGCGTTCAGATAAGGTTTTGGGGCTGATGCCATGGAGAGAGCGCTCGAGTTGGTTAAAACGTTTGACACCAGAAGCTAGATCGCGGATAATGAGGAGCGTCCACTTGCCACTTATTATTTCAGCTGTGCGAGCGATTGGACAAACTGGATCATCAATGTGATCGGTTGTTATGAGCTCCATTGTATATACTCTTTTACTAGTCATTCCTTTAGAAACTATAACATAGTAGCTACGTAAAGTAAAGCGCAGACCTCTCGACTTTACCCATAAAGTATGATATGCTCATAGTTATAGGATGCACCATGCTAAGCTTATATTCGTCGTGGTCTCCGAGCACCTGAACAATCATAAATACAAGCTTGGTCTGCGCGGTTTCTCCCTATAAATGAGAGGAGAAGATTGTGCCCGAAGATATTGCTTTATTCATCGATTTTGAGAATATTCGTTACAGTATGCTGAATATTCAAAGACGCGAACCTGATCCACAGGAACTAATAGCTGTTGCTCGCCGCTATGGCACCGTCATGGTGGCTCGCGCCTATGCGGACTGGTCACGGCAGCCGGAACCCTTCAAAGGGAGCCTGACGGCTGCAATGATAGACCGCGTCGATTGTCCCGCGAAACAACGTGATCGCATTCGCATGGGAACGGTCCATTATCCGTCTACTACGCCAACCGGCTCGCTTGGTTCTCCCTATGCCCCTGAGTCTGGTAGCGGCAACTTCCCATCCGCTACATATCCCTCAAGGCCGTGGGCAGCCGGTAACTCTGGTCCACTGCCAGCCATTTCTCAATCAAATCCCGGCAATGGCTGGTCCTCATTTCAGGAACCCCAGATGCCTGTCCAGGGCGACCTTGATGAGACGCTGCTACCAGCGGATGAGCCAGAAAGCGATGAGAATTACGATCCAGCTGATTATCAGCAGCGTGAGGAATCGCGTCAGAGTCTGCCATACCAGAATTCCTATGCTCAGCCCAACCCATCGGGGCCTCTTGGTCAGAGCAGTACTGGTCCTTTAGGATATTCCAACCCACAGCATAGCAGCAATACCGGCCATATGCCGGCCATCAATGCAAGCGGCTCCAGCACAATTGTGCAGAGTACAGTCGTGCAAAGTACGGTTGATCTGAATATGTTGATGGATATTATTGAAACTGTTTTTGATCGTCCCACCATTTCTACATTTGTTCTGATGACCGGTGACAAAGATTTCACTCGTATCAGCGCCCGTCTAAAGTTACGTCTAAACAAAACTGTAATTGTTGTTGGTATACCAGGAACCGTCAGCCGAGATTTAATCAGCAGCGCCAACCAGTTCGTGCCCCTCGTCCCCGGTGGTAATCCCAGCCCCCTGGGCATTCCCACGAATGCAGGCAGCGGCTTTGGGCAGTCTGCCTCGACTGGCACCACAGGTGCTATGCCCGCCATTTCCCACAACACACCGTCAGGGCAGTTGCCCGCGTTTGGCAGTGGAACACCTGCGATGGATGTGCTTGACCCACAGTTTCTGCAATTCCTCGACTACATTGATCGCAACTGGTCATGGCGCACCATCATTGGCGTCTCCAATTTTATTGGCGATCCGGTGAACCCGAAAAATCGCTTTCGCGGACGGCTTACCCGCGAGTCTGCTCGCGAACTACTTAACAGCTGTATCCAGCAGAGTATTCTGCTGCTACACACTGACCCGACAGGAGCAGAAGATTTGCGTCTCAATCGCTCGCATCCAGGGGTTGACGAAGTGCTCAAGCAATTTGTGCGCTAGTTACATACGGCAGGTGAAAACCGGGCATCCATGAGGATGCCCGGTTTTCACCTGCTCGTTAGTGTTTCGCTAAAGGAGCTTTTTGTGGAAGAGTCGCGCCTGGCATTTTTGCAGCGCATGATCGCAGCGCCGAGCCCATCGGGCTTTGAGCAGAAAGTACAGCAGGTCATTCGCGAGGAAGTGCAGCATTACACAGACGAGCTGCGCACAGACGTACATGGAAACGTAATTGCCGCGCTCAACCCCGGCGCCAATCCGCGCATTATGCTCACCGCCCACTGTGACGAATTAGGTTTTCTCATACGCTATATCGACGACAGCGGCTTTCTTTATTTCGCGCCTATCGGTGGCTATGATCCCGCGACACTGCCTGGTGAGCGCGTAAAAATATATACACCGCAGGCTGATATTCTCGGTGTTATTGGCCGCAAGCCGGTCCATCTCCTGGAGGGCGACGAACGAGGAAGGGCACCGAAGTTGTCAGACCTGTGGATAGACATAGGCGCGTCCTCACGCGAAGAGGCCCAGCAGCTCGTGCCCATTGGCAGCACCGCCACCCGCGCGGCTCAGCTTGAACCACTGCGCGGCAATCTCGTGACCTCGCGTGCGCTCGATGATAAAGCCGGCATTTTTGCTGTGGTCGAAGCCGTGCGGCGCGTTTTTGAGCGGCGCGAGCAACTGAAGGCGGCCGTCTTCTTTGTCTCAGCTGTGCAAGAAGAGGTTGGCCTGCGTGGAGCCAGAACCGGCGCATTTGGGGTTGATCCCCTGATCGCCGTCGCCGTCGATGTAACTTTCACCTCCGACCATCCTCAAACATCTAAGTACAGTATCGGCGATATCAAGTTGAATGGCGGGCCCGTAATTACGCTTGGCGGCCATATCAATCAGCCCATCTACGCCAGACTGGTAGCAGCGGCCGAGGAGGTGGGCATGACTTACCAGCTCGATCCACAGGCAGGCGCCACAGGCACCGATACCGATGTCATCCAGGTGACGCGGGCCGGCGTCGCCACCGGGCTGCTCAGTATTCCCTGTCGCTACCTGCATACAGGCTCAGAGATTGTCTCCCTGCAGGATATCGACCAGGTGGCCGACCTCCTGGCGCATTTTGTGCTCGCGCTCGATGAGCAGGCAAACGTCATCCCTTAAAGGAAAACAACACTCACATACGAAACCCCGCTCGCGGCGGGGCCACTCACGGCAACAGCTCCGCTGTTGCCTGCTCCACCTCGGCGACGGTTTGCGCCCGCAGAACCCTGTCAGCCAGCTGCGCCAGTTCCGTAGCTGTGCGCTGCATAAGAGCGGCCCGTATAGCTGGAATAGCCGTCGGCGTCATGCTCAGCTCATCTACCCCCAGACCCACAAGGACAGGGGCCAGACGCGCGTCACTGGCGATCTCTCCGCAGACTGCCGCCGTTCTACCCGCCTGCCGCGCAGCCGCTGCAACCCGCGCGATAAAACGTAACACAGCGGGCTGCATGGGGTGATACAGGTAAGATGTGGCGGCATTGGTACGGTCACATGCCAGGGTATATTGTATGAGGTCGTTTGATCCGATACTAAAGAAGTCCGCAAGGCCGGCGAGTTCGGCGGCCATAGCCACCGCTGCGGGCACTTCAATCATAATCCCGAAAGGGACCTGGGCTGGCAGAGGTACAGAGCGCTGCTTTAGCCTGGCATAAACACGCTCAAAGACGCTGCGTGCGGTCCTCAGTTCTTCAACCGTTGCGAGCATCGGCACCATTATGTGCAGCTGTGTGCCTGTATCGGCTGCGGCCAGCAGCATGGCTGAAAGTTGTTGTTCAAAAAGCTCCTGGTGCGCGAGCGAGATACGCAGGCCGCGCAGTCCCAGGGCCGGATTCTCCTCTACACGTGCGCCAAGGATACTTTCCAGCGCGGGCATAGGTTTATCGGCTCCGGCATCAAGCGTACGCACGACTACCGGTCCACTGGACGCGGCCCTGCCCCCACTAAAGGTCTCAAATATGCGCATATAACGTTGACGTTGCTCATCCTCACCTGGTAATTGCGCTGCCTGGGCAAAAAGGAACTCGCTGCGCAGGAGGCCAATGCCCTCGGCTCCCCACTCACGCGCGGCCGCAGCTTCTGCCTCTCCGCCAACATTCGCCAGCAAGGAGATATGCCGGCCATCGATCTCCACAGGCGCCTGCTTCTGCCGGGCGCTCGCCTTGAGCGCAGCCTGTTGCTGGCGGCGTTCGGCAAGGCGCGCACTCAAGCGCGCGCGTACCTCGGCGCCCGGTCGGTGATAAAGCAGGCCACGCTCGGCATCAAGGCCGACGTCATCGCCGCTACGAATCACCTCAAGGGCAGTTGCGCTTAACCCCGCCATGGCGGGAATACCCAGCGCGCGTGCCAGGATGGCCGCATGCGCCGTCGGTCCACCCTGAACCGTACAGATGCCCAGGACGTGTTCGGGACGCAGCATTGATGTAGCGGAAGGAGTCAGGTCCTCGGCCAAAAGAAGCACTGGATGATCAAGTGCGCTCAACTTCTGCTGCGCACGCTGCACATTCATAAGGTGTTGCAGGGCGCGTCCGGCAGCGTCGCGCACATCCGCCGCCCGTCCGGCCAGCAGAGGATCGTCCAGCCCCTCAAGCAGGCTGGCCTGCCGCTCTCCCATCAGCGCGAGGGCGCTGCTGGCAGCAAGGTGCTGTTCCTCTATCGCTTGCAAGGCGGCATCCAGCAATGCCGGATCTTGCAGCATCAGGACCTGAGCCTCAAGCATAGCCGCCTCCGCCCGCCCAATACGTTCCTGGGTGCTGGCAGTGAGGGCCCTCAGCTCCGCAATAGCTGCATCCACAGCCCCGCGCAGGCGTTCCTGCTCGGTCGCTACCTGCTCGGCAGCAATGGCCTGGCGCTCTACACTGTTCAAGCTGACAGAACTGGCAGTATAGAGCAAAGCCGGACCCAGTGCCACACCGGCCGAAGTAGGAATACCCTGCCAGGTCGCATGCTCGGAAGGGGTGGGCGCCGGGGCAGCGGTGAGGGTGGGGCCGGGCGAAGACGCCGCAGGCTGAGGAGGAGCCTCGAGCGGAGTGCCCTCGCCTGGCGAGGGCGACGTCTCGTAGAAATTCGCGCGTACCAATGTGCTTAAAGCATCCAGGGCCTGCTCGGCCTCCGGGCCGCTGGCACGAATGGTCAACGTATCACCTTGCCTGGCGCCCAGCGAGAGTACCGCGGTAATACTGCTTGCCTGCGCCTGGCGACCCCTGCTCAGGGCCTGGATGCTGGCATTGAAGCGATGCGCCGTCTGTACAAAGAGGCTGGCCGGGCGCGCATGCAGCCCGGTGGGGTTGTTTAAAACTAGCTGAGCCTCGCTATACTCGGGAGCCGCCCCGGGTGGAGGGGCGGAAACTTGCTCGGTCGCGGGAGCGCCTGCTGCGGTGGAGGTCTCCTCGGCGGCGCTTAACGGCTTGAGCATTTGCAATTGCTCGCGCCGGGCCGTATTCTCCGCCGCCTGCCTGACCTCGCCAAGCGAGCGGCCCAGCGAGGCCTCAAGAGCCGCGGCGACGGCGCCCTCCACCAGAGGCGCGAAGCTGAGCGCGATGTGCTCGCGCCGCTCGGGCTCCAGCATTTCCAGGGCCATCTCAGCGGATAAAATAGCGCTGCCAAGGTCCAGCAGGATAAGCACGCCGTCGGGCCCAGCCACAGCATCGATTGCCGCGAGGATCTTGTCGGGAGAGGTGCCCAGCACCTCGTCAGCAGCTCCACCTGCGGCGGCAATAGGAGCTGCTTCCTGGGTCATCTGCCCGGCCAGTTCAACGATGCCTGCTGCCAGTTTTGCGCTATGCGAAACAATAACCAACCCTACTGTCATGATGACCAAACCTTTTATATTTCCCTGCGTTCAGATGACATCTTCGACGCTGCCAATGGAGGACAGGTATGCGAGCGCGAGCTTAAAGGACATCGGCCAGGCTGCGCAGAATAAGCCAGCTCGATGTTGCGCCAGGATCTTGATGGCCAATGCTGCGTTCGCCCAGGTAGCTGGCACGACCTTTGGTCGCAAGGAGGGGGATAGTCGCCCGCATACCCTCTTCGGCGGCCTGGCTGGCGCGACTGGCCAGTTCCTTCGCAGGCACGCCCTCCTGCAGGGCCGCTTTGGCCGCTGCCAGCGCGGGCGTTAAAGCATCTACCATGGTTTTTTCGCCCGGCTGGGCCTTGCCGCGTGCAACAATACCCCCTAAAAAGGCCTCAAGCATGGCTACTATATCGGCCTCGCCCAGATTTGCCTTCCCTGCCACAGCGCCGCTCGCACGGATGAAGGCAGTTCCATATAAGGGGCCACTCGCACCACCCACCGTGCTAACAAGCGTCATGCCGACCGTTTTTAACTGATTTGAGACATCCATCGTGGCAAGGCTGGGAAATTTATCGCGCACAGCCTTGAAACCACGATCCATATTCGCACCATGGTCCGCATCGCCGATAGCTGAGTCAAGTTGGGTCAAATAGTTAGCGTTTTCATGCAGCTCATCCGCAATACGCTCTAACCAGCGCAGGCTCTCCTCATTGGTCATTTGCGACGCCCTCTCTTCACTAGACAACTGATGAGGAGATTACACACGTATGCGTGTAATCTCCCTACCATTCAAATGCATGCCTCCTATAGCCCTGGCCCTAGCCCTACACACCCCAGCGCAGCCCGGGAGTATGCACAGGCGCATCCCAGAGCCTGGTGAATTCGTCATTGAGACGCAGCAGGGTTATAGAGCATCCCGCCATTTCAAGGGATGTAATGTAATTGCCCACCAGTGAGCGTGCGATGCCGATGCCCTTACCCTCCAGGATATGGTTGAGCGCGTTATACACGATGTAAAGTTCGATCAGGGGGGTCCCACCCATGCCATTCACCATCGCCAGGACTCGCTCTCCAGATTTGAGTCCGAGGTCCTCGATAATGGGAATGGCCAGCATTTCGGTGACTTCAGCGGCAGGCGCGAGCTTGACGCGCCGGCGGCCCGGTTCACCGTGAATGCCGATCCCGATCTCCATCTCGCCATCACCCAGATCAAATGTCGGCTTGCCGGCGGCGGGAACGGTACAGGAGGTCAGGGCCATACCCATGCTGCGCCCCTGCTCGTTGACCCTGTGTGCGAGGGCGGCCACCTGTGCCAGGGAGGCGCCGGTCTCGGCCAGGGCGCCGACGATTTTTTCAAGCAGAACGGTCACACCGACACCGCGCCGGCCGGCGGTATACGTGCTATCCTGTACAGCCACATCATCATTGGTGACAACGCTCGCCACCTCGATACCATCGGCGGCCGCCAGTTCAGCCGCCATTTCAAAGTTCATGACATCGCCGGTATAGTTCTTGACAATATGCAGGACACCGGCCCCACCGTTGACAGCGCGCGTCGCAGCCAGCATCTGGTCGGGGACAGGCGAGGTAAAGACGGCTCCCGGGCAGGCGGCATCAAGCATACCCAGACCAACATACCCTCCATGCATCGGCTCATGGCCGCTACCACCACCTGAAATAACGCCTACTTTCCCCGGCCTTGGCGCATCTTTGCGCACAATGATCTGCTGCTCAATATCAACACGGATCAAGTCAGAATGGGCAGCCAGCATGCCAGCAAGGGCCTCTTTCACGACATTCTCTGGCTGATTGATCAATTTTTTCATGCTCTCTCCTTTGTGGAAACTGGGCACCTTGGCCCCAGCACTACATCACCATAGTGGCGGGGCCGACTTTTTCAGCGCTTATTTGCGCATGTATAACGCTAGTAAAGGCATCAACGACAGAGCGTTGATACTGTGGTGACCATTGCAGTTCCTTTGCCATCAGGTCGGCAACGCGATCGACAATTCCCAATCCCCGCTGGCGATCTTCCAAAGTGATTGAGGTACGACGGGCCAGGATATCGAAGGGTGTCATTGCCATCTCATAGCGGCAGCCATACACGACTTCAGCCTGGATATACGGCAGGTCATCGATCAGCACTTGGGACAGCGAGGAATCCTCTGCCACAATCTCCAGGATTTTATTAGCTTCGGTACCATAGTTCCTGCCCAGGTGAGCAAGTGTCTGCGAGCTCAGGCCAAGCGCCGTGCCCCTGTTCTCTATGGCAAGGCGCAGTTTAGACCAGCCGGCGCTTCCCTGCAAAGGCAGAGACGCGGTTGGATGGGCCAGGGCAGAGCCATCGCGCCGACTGAGCACATCAACAGTATCCTGCGCCATACGCCGGTAGGTAGTTAGCTTGCCTCCCACAATAGTAACAAGGCCGGTTGGGCTTTCCAGGACGGAATGTGTGCGCGAAAGCTTTGCCGTTGAGAGGTTCGCCTTGCGCGGCCGTACCAGCGGGCGATAACCAACGTAGGTGCTGATAATATCGTTTTCAGTCAGGTCAACCGTGAGATAGCGATTGAGGTATTTGAGTAAGTAGGTAACCTCCCCGGGCGAAGCTAGCGGGTGATCAAGATCGCCAGTGCCGGTGTCGGTCGTCCCAAAAACTGCGCGGTTTTCCCAGGGGACAATAAAGAGAATGCGCTTATCCTCTGTTTCAGGCAGGACGATGGCATCTTCCCCGAGTTGCAATTTTTCGCGCGCGAGCACAAGGTGCACGCCCTTGCTCGGTTCGACCTGTACCAGCGGTTCAGGATCAACCAGCAGTTCAACCTGCTCTGAGAAAACGCCCGCCGCATTCACGATGTGACGCGCACGCACGCTCACATCCTGATCGGCGAGATAATCATGTACCTGCGCTCCTACAACTCTCCCTCCTTCAAGCATAAAACCGGTGACGCCCGCATAGTTGGTTATGGTGGCTCCATACTGAGCAGCCGTGCGCACCAGGGCCATCGTCAGGCGAGCATCGTTGGTCTGCGCATCGTAGTACATAAAGCCATTTTTCAGTCCCTCACTTATAAGGGTGGGTGCCAGTTTGAGGACGGCCTCACGACTCAAACGACGATGCCTGGCAATATTTCGCCGTCCTGCCAGGATATCATACAGCCAGAGGCCTGCGTCAAGCATAAAGCCAAGGCCGATGCCTCCAGGCGTGGTGAATGGCATCCCTACCGGGTGGCGATCTCCTTCGTAAATGGGCAGAACAAAGCCAACCGGGGTAACGAGAAAGGGCGCATTCTGGAGTAAAATACCACGCTCAACAAGGGCCTCGTGCACTAAGCCAAAATCAAAGTTCGGTAGATAGCGAATGCCCCCATGCACAAGTTTTGTGGACTTGCTGCTTGTGCCGCTGGCAAAGTCCACCTTCTCTACCAGGGCGACTTTATAACCACGGGCGACGGCATCCAGGGCGACGCCGGCACCAGTGACGCCGCCGCCGATGACAAACACATCAAATTGTTCGCCGCTCAGACTGGCAAGATTGTGCGAGCGCGCTGTTGATGATAGTGGTTGCATAGTGATGGTGATTACGAACATACGAAGGAGCGAAAGGTGGTAGCCCCTCCGCCTGCTCCGTATGTTCGTCCTTTCGTGTGTTGAGAACTAAAGACTACTCCGCGGCGGGCCTTTTCTTGGGAGCCTCGCGTACCGCTCTACCCTCGCTATAGGTATCAACGCTCGGCTCTACGACCGCCTCACCCCTCGTGATGGTATCACCTGACTGCATAAGCTTCCTGGCCTCAAGGACTTTACCGATCGTAAAGTCATAGATGTAGGCGCCCACGACGCCTCCCAGCAGCGGCGCCACAATGGGAATCCAGAAGTAGTAATTGTTCACCGAGAAGCTGCGGAAATTGCTCACAAGAGCGATCCACAGGCGCGGGCCAAAGTCACGCGCGGGATTGATGGCATACCCGGTGTTCAGGCCGAAGGACGCGCCAATTGCCACGATCAAGAGGCCGATGATCAGCGGGTTGAGGTTGCCCTGGACGGGCTGGTTGCGCCCATCGACAATCGCAAAGATCAGACCTACCAGGAGGGCGGTCCCTATGAACTCGTCGCCGAAGGCGCCGAAGGTGCCGACAAACCCCTTAGGAAAGGTGTAAAAAACCCACCCGTACCCCTTATTCGGATCGGCAATGTCACCAATAGATAGTCCATTGACAGCCAATTGATGGACGAGTGCTCCCTGGTAGACGAAGAAGAGGATGCCGCCGGCTACGAAAGCGCCCGCCACCTGACCACCCCAATAAGGCAGCACCTTGTTCCAGGGATGCTTGCCACGCGAAGCCAGGGCCAGGGTGACGGCAGGGTTAATGTGGGCGCCGCTGATGGCTCCCGCCACGTAGATACCCAGCATGACGGCGAAACCCCATCCAAAGATGATGACAGTCCACTCGTTCGCAAAGGGAGTCGCGGCGTTGCCTGCACCTATGTTAGTAAAGAGCGCGAAGGTGGCCACGCAGCCGTCACCGAAGAGGATCAGGACCATTGTCCCAAAGAACTCCGCGATGACTTCGCCCCAAGTACCGGCTAGCGCAGAAGATCTGCCTACAGTTTGAGCTGCCATTGCTGCTCACTCCTTTTCTGTAGCTAGGAAACGACAACAACCAGTGACGCTGGTTGTTTTACGCCAGAGATTACAACAAGAAGAGCACTACGTATTTTTCAGCATTGCGCATAGATAGATGCACTACACAACAGGCAGCTGTCGCGACGGCCTGCGTTGAGTATGCAAAACATTTGCGGCACGCGAGCGCTCCTCCTCAAGCTAGCAGTGCGGGAACGGTTTAGACATGCATCCATTGGGGTGGACGCTCAATCTCCTCCCGCAGCGCAGCTTGCGGCGAGACCGCTAGGCCGAGGCCTGCTCCCAGTTTCTGGAGCGCTCGACGGCGCGTTTCCAGTTCGCATACAGCTTCTCACGCTGCTCGGCGCTCATTTTTGGCTCGAAGGTGCGGTCGATCGCCCAGTGCTCGGCCAGTTCTTTCTGTCCGCTCCAGAAGCCGGTCGCCAGGCCTGCCAGGTAGGCGGCGCCCAGCGCAGTTGTCTCGGCGACGCGCGGGCGCTGCACAGGTACACCCAGGATATCGGCCTGGAACTGCATGAGCAGGTTATTGACAACCGCGCCACCATCGACGCGCAGAGTTGTCAGGTCGACCTTACTGTCGGCGTTCATGGCCTCAAGCACGTCGCGGGTCTGGTAACACATGGACTCCAGCGTAGCGCGCGCCACATGCCCTATCTCGGAGCCGCGCGTCAGGCCAACGATGGTGCCGCGGGCATTGGGGTCCCAGTAGGGGGCGCCCAGGCCGACGAAGGCGGGCACGACGTAGACGCCGCCGTTGTCCGGAACAGAGCCGGCCAGGGCCTCGACATCATTACTGGCCTTGATGGCCTTCAAACCATCGCGCAGCCACTGAACGGCGGCCCCGGTAATAAAGATACTGCCCTCCAGGCAATAGATGGTCTCGTCGCCGATGCGCCAGCCGATGGTCGTAAGCAGGCCATTCTGCGACGGTACGGCCTTGGTACCCGTGTTTATCAGCATAAAGTTGCCGGTGCCATAGGTGTTCTTGGCCATACCAACTTCGTAGCAGACCTGGCCGAAGGTGGCGGCCTGCTGGTCGCCGGCGTCGCCGGCAATTTTGATCGCGCCCCCGAAGAATTCAGGGTCGGTCTCACCAAATACGCCGCTGGTGGGATAAACGCTGGGGAGCATCGAGCGGGGGATGCCAAATTCCTTGAGGATGACGTCATCCCACTTATTCTCGTAGATATTGTAGAGCATGGTGCGCGACGCGTTTGACGGTTCGGTGGCATGCACGCGGCCCTTGGTGAGGCGCCAGATGAGGAAGGTATCCACGGTGCCGAAGAGCAGTTCGTCGCGATCGGCCTTTTCACGGGCGCCCGGCACGTTATCGAGAATCCATTTCACCTTGGTGCCAGAGAAGTAGGCGTCTGTTACCAGGCCGGTGCGCGCACGAATCTCTTTATCAAAGCCCTTGGCCTTGAGCGCATCGCAAATAGGCACGGTCAGGCGACTCTGCCAGACAATGGCATTGAACACAGGTTTGCCGGTCGCTTTCTCCCACACAAGCGCGGTTTCACGCTGGTTGGTGATGCCTACGGCCGCGATATCGGCAGCCGAAGCCCCCGCCTTCTGCATGGCCTCCTGTGCTACATTGAGCTGACTGCTCCAGATCGCCTCTGGATTGTGCTCAACCAGTCCAGGCGCCGGATAGATCTGGGGGAATTCTTGCTGTGCCACGCTCACAATTGAGCCGGCCTGATCGAATACAATCGCGCGTGAGCTGGTAGTGCCCTGATCTAGGGCAAGAACATACTTTGCCATGGTTAGCCCTCTTTCTTGCTATACAATGTTGCGCCTATACAAAACGACGACATATCGCATTGGCACAGACTACAACGCCCGTGCAGGCAACAAAAACGACAGAGTTATAGTTACTCCTGCACAGACCGCGGTGACTGTACAGAAGCGAGCTCGTTAAAAAGGCCTACTTATCTCTCTAGTGTAGTATAATTACTAATCAAAGCCACAGCTCTTGGCGAGCGACTGCTACACCTGCGGCGCCAGCGGTGAGCACCGCCTTTAATTGCTGAGGTGTCTGAACAAGTCCGGAAGCGATAAATGGCAAGGGTAGAAGCGATTTCAGGGACGCGGCGATATATGGAACAACCAGGGCAGGGGAGATATCCAGGACATCGACATACGCCATGTCGACCGTTTCCAGGGCCATCTCAAGTCCTGTGGAATCCACCGCGAAAATGCGCTGAATGGTCTCCAGTTTATAGCCCTTGGCTAACGCCAGGTTGCGGGGATTACTTGATACAATTCCAGCCACATGCATATGTTCGGCCAGGTAGCGCAGCCCCGCGCCATCGGCATGAATGCCATCGATGTGATCAATGTTCACATAGACGGCCAGCCTGCGCCGCTGAGCCTCATGGATCAGGGATGTAAAGTCGAACAGATTACAGTGACGCAGTAAGATAGAGCCTATGCGCGGAGTATCGAGAGCCTGAGAAAATTGCAGGCGATTCTCAATGATAGGGATGGTTTTGCACTGCGCTGCTATACGTAGCAGTGACCTATTGGACTGTATTAACATGCTGCACCTCTACTCAGGAGTAAAAAACAACAAAGCCCCAAGCCTCGTTACAAAACCGGCTCAGGACTTTTCATTTCACTGTCCCTATGCTCGTATGCAGTTGTCCATAAAGGTCTGTGGAAGCTGTCGTCTGTTAAACAGCCGCCACAAGCTGATAACTATACAATAAGTAACGGTTATCATATAATGAATATACTCGGCGGACATTCTTTTGTCAAGTGCAATCGGGTCCCGGTTTACAGGCCGGTGCATAAACCTGGCCTATCTCCATGGATGAATGACAATGCTTAAACAAGAGTTCCTGCGTCTGGCTCGCCAGTTTCCAGTAGCAGCGGCCATGAAATCACAGGAGAATATGCAGGAGGCCCTGGCCTCGGATGCCAGGCTCTTATTTCTCCTCAAAGGAGACGCCTTTCAACTTGCGCCATACGTTGCCCAGGCCCATCAGCTTGGCAAGGGGGTTGTCGTCCATGTCGACCTGGTGAGCGGCATAGGCAAAGATCGCGCAGGCATTCAATATTTACGTCAAATGGGCATCGATGCGATCATTACAAGCCGCTCTCAACTCGTCTCGGCCGGACATGCCGAAGGCCTGACCACGATTTAGCGCCTGCTCCTGCTCGACGATTCTGCTCTGGAGACAGGCGTGCGCTCAATTGCACGCGCCGCGCCCGATATTGTAGAAGTACTGCCCGGAATTATTTTCCCAGAAATCGCTGCCATTTTACAACGCCTCTTGCCGGGCCCTTTCATCGCTGGCGGCTTTATCCGCTCCGCCAGCGAAGTTTCACGAGTGAAGGCTGCGGGAGGTATACTTAGCAGTAGTAGCACATACTCTCTCTGGCGTTCAACCCCGGATTTATAAGGAGCATATATATGCAAAACGTTCCAAACCTGCTCAGCCTGAGTCGCCTGGTAGCAACAGTCGTGATATTTGTGCTGGTTTTGTTCAATACACCGTGGGCATTTTTAACAGCAACCGTCCTGTTTATTCTGGCCTCTGTGACTGACTTTTTTGATGGTTACCTGGCCAGGCGCTATAAGGTTGTCTCATCATTTGGTGTCTTTCTGGACCTGACCGCTGATAAAGTGTTTGTCTCGACTATTCTGATTGCCCTGGTGCAGATCGGCCTGGTGCCAGCCTGGATGGTGGTCATCATCGTGGCGCGCGAGTTTCTGGTGACGGGTCTGCGCTCAATGGCGGCGGCTAAAGGCAAAGTTATACCTGCCGGCATATGGGGCAAACAGAAGACGCTTATTACCATGATTGCCATGGGCGCTCTCCTCCTGGCCAAAGGCCTGGGCGCCAACCAGCTTTCGCTCTTCCCCCCCATGCTTACCTTTAACAGTGAGACAGTTAACTTTAGCAACGTATTGTTGCTGGTGGCTGATGTGGGCCTGTTACTGGCTACCCTGTGGACGGTTCTCTCCGGCGCGGAGTACATGATCAGCGCTCTGCCGCTTTTCCAAAAAGAGAATGACGGCCAGAAGATCAAAGTATGATGTATGTGGAAGAATGCGGCCTGCAGGCCGCATTCTTCCACATACACCGGGCTGTCGCTAAAGCGTGTTATCACACCTGTATATTTGATGACGAGTTGCTTGTAGGAGTTGTCTTCTCTTCCACCTTCACCTTCTGGCCAATCTTGCGCTCCGTTCCCGCCAGTAAGCGTCCAATGTTATCGTAGTGGAGAATGATCACCAGCAGTGGGCCGCAAATCAGGAAGAGCAGGTACTGGGGTATGACTCTCCCAAAAAAAGCGGGATTGGAGAGCCCCACAAAGAAGAAGATAAGGCTGGAGATGATGGCGGCTGCGCTGCCAAGGATTGAGCCGAGCGAGACGTAGCGGGTGGTAATAATAGTAATAAATGTGACAACACCCGAGATGACGAAAATAAGTGGGGAGAGCACAAGCAGTGCCCCGGCTCCGGTTGAGACGCCCCGTCCACCTCGGAAGCCGATAAATATCGGGAAACAGTGCCCTATCAGGGCCATTAAGGCCGCTACAGGTGGACCCCAGCCCGACACATTGAGGGCCGCTACAAAAGTAGCGAGCAGAACAGGCCCCAGGCCTTTTGAGAGATCAAAGGCAAAGACAATGGCCGCAGGTCCTTTGCCAAGCGTGCGCAGCACATTTGTCGCACCGATCTTATGGCTGCCGTAGGCACGGATGTCAAAATCTTTGCCTCGCAGCAACTTCCCCATCCAGTAACCGGCAGGAATGGACCCCCAGATATAGCCGATGAGCGCCACAAGTAGAAGTTGACCAAGCAAGATAGGCATATATGCCTCCTTCGGGACAAGCTAGCGGTCGTCACATACACTTACCAGTTTCGCTCTCCAAAGCAACCGCTTTCCCCACTATTATAGTGAGATTTCAGCCTACCCACAAGAGGAGGAGGCAGATTCATTACGTTGCCTGGAGATTGAATATCACAACCACGGCAGCTGTTTCGGTCATTTCGTCCAGTTGATGAATAATTCGCATGTTGCTCCTAATGCGATCATATACCTATGATGATATCTGCAATAAGGTTAAATTTAGTGATACTGTAGTTTCCATAACGTATGGCGTCTACACCGGTAACCATGCTATACTACATAAGACGAGGAGGGTAAATATGCGTAAAATCGTACATCGTCTGTTAGTGCTCTTCGAATTGCTCGGCCTCTCCGCATGTCTGGCCTGGATCTGCGCAGCCGTAATCGCTCTAAGATATATATTAGACACGCCACAGCCTCTTGAAAGTATACTTCCAGGTGAGGCCCACCTCTATCGCTGGCGACATGGGCACATCTTCTATAAAGTCTTTGGCGCTAAAGATGCTCCTGCGCTGCTCTTATTACATGCACCCGCACTTGCCAACTCCGCGTATGAGATGCGCAAATTGATCGCTGCACTAGCCCAGGAGTATCGTGTCTATGCTCCCGATCTATTGGGGTTCGGCCTCTCCGATCATCCAGCTATCGCTTATACAGGCGAAACCTACATTGAGCTATGCCATGATTTTCTCAGCGAGGTTATCGCTCAACCCGTAACATTGGTGGCAAGTGAGCTCAGCTGCAACTACGCGCTACATGTGGCGCAGCGCTATCCGGCTCTATGCGCACGGCTCGTCCTTATTTCGCCCTTAGAGCTCTCTATAGCTCAGGGATCTCACAACGCCTGGACGGCATTTGTGCAGAGACCACTTGGTCGCCTGCTCATCTATCCTCTGCTCACAACTCGCAGCATGCTCCGCCTGAGAATGAAACAGCAGCTCACCTCCCAGCAGGAACTGCACGCTGATGTGGAGCATCGCTACGCCACCGCCCATCAATTTGGCGCCGAACATGCTCCCCTGGCGCGACTTTTGGGGAGGCTTAGTACTGACGCCTCACAGCAGTTTGCTTCCCTGCAGCAGCCGGCACTGGTGATCTGGGGCGCCAGGGCCTTAAGTAATGCGCGCAACAATATCCGGGCTCTTCCCGCTGAGCAACATTTACCAGCACAGGCCGAGATTGTCCTCATTCAGGACGCGGGTTTAGCTATTGCAGAGGAGCGCCCCAGCCAGATCGTCGCAAATATACACGCATGGAGCGCCGGACTTGCCTCCTCACCCATCTTCAACGCCGAAGCGCAAAGCGCATCTGCGCCACCTGCTCTTCGCGAACCTGAAGCCGCAGAGACGGCTCCAGGGAAGGCGGGCGGACAGAACGAGGAACTGCTCGTTTACTGTATCAAGTGCAAGCAGAAAACGCCGATGCTCAATCCACAAGAGGTTACCACGAAGAACGGCAGGCCAGCGATTAGAGGGACGTGTTCGATCTGCGGCAGCGGGCAATTCCGGATTGGGCAGCTATAAAAAGAACTATTTTTAAAGAAGGCGTTCCCTGAAAGATAACAAAAATTTGTAGGTACTGGCACTTGACGTTCGCGGCTTTCCACCGTATAATCTCACTCATATGTATTGGTAAGTGCATATCGTTATCGCCCGATATGCAGCTATTGTTGCCTCAATCGATATAAAACCAGGCAGCAGCTAGTTCTATATTCTGCAAACGGTTGTCAATGCTGCCGATTAATCTGTTCGCCTTCCCTAAGTAGAAGTACTGAGTTGCTCAATTCAGGTGAGCAGCGGGTAGAGTTTACTGCTTTACAGCCGCTCCTGGCAGCTCTGCTGAGACGAACACCCCCGAGGCAGGTAAATAAGGGGCGGATATCCAGCCAGGTGCCGGCGCAAGAATGCAGGCCAGGGAAGGGTAAAGAAAGCGGGACAGCGACAGGAAGGAACGGATTAACTGAAAGAGGCCAGAAACAGGTCGAGTGCCTCAACTCCAGGGAGGAATTTGTTTAATGAGTATTGGTGGACAGAGTGACGCTAAATCTGAGCGCAAAATCTATCACTTAACACCCGATGGTCTCGCCAAGAAGCAGGAACGCTTGGAATACCTGCGCACGGTGAAACGCAAAGAAGTCGCTGACTATATCCACGACGCTAAAGAAGCAGGTGATATTAGCGAGAGCAGCGCATATGAGGAGGCAAAGCATCAGCAGTCACTGGTTGAAGGTGAGATTCTCGAACTAGAGCGACTGCTCGCGGTGGCCGTAGTTATGACACCTGATATGCACGGCGACGAAATGGGAGCAAAAGTTGTTCGTATCGGGATGCAGGTAGAGGTGGAGACCGAAAATGGCGCAACGCGCAACTTTAAGCTGGTCGAAACATTTGAAGCGGACCCGAAAGCGGGCCTGATCTCGGACCAGTCGCCAGTTGGCAAAGCGCTTCTAGGACACCAGGAAGGCGATGAAGTAAGTGTGTCTACACCCGGCGGTGTAACCAACTATGCCATTCTTGCGATTAAACCCATGTTTTAAGCCTGCGGGCGTAGAGGGCACCAGGCACTGCTGAGCAGTGCCTGGTGCCCTTTTTCGACGTAGCGCTGCTTATTTCCTATTCCCTACTCCCTGCTCGGGGCCATATGGCGAGCTGCTCCATTGACACGTCGCAAGCGGATGAGTAATATAATGGCACGCCGTTGTTGAATATCCATCCACAGCTACTTCTGTTGTACGGGATGGGCGGCGAGGAGTATACACAATGTTGACCTACGAAGATATAACCGCGTGTTTTTTACAGGCAGCCGCTCACGTTGAACTCACAACACACCCCGAGTACTGGATAAACTCGCGCACGCTTGAACGCGAATTTGCCTGTACGTGTCACGCAAGCATCTGTGAGGAGGCGGAACATCACAGTACCTGCACGGTCTCGCTCACCTGGGGCACGTTAGATACGGCGCTCTCGCTTGAAGGGCCAGTGGGCGTCTGTGATTTCTTTCATGAGCCTGAGGACGAATGCCCGCACCTGCACACGCGCGATATTCCGCCCCTAGTGATTGATCTCGCCTACAACCTGGCCCTGAACGGCACGGGAGCGACGCTCGCAGAAGCGACCCTCCTCTCGCTGGCACAGGCGCTCAAATTGCGAGCGAGCGAACATAGCAGCCGCGCCATAGAGACACGCCCCGCTGTCTCCATGGCACTGCAGGATAATCGTCTGCTGCCCGAGGCATTAACCCTGCAGCAGCGTGTTGAACTGCCGGTCTGGCATCCGGATGGCATGCGGAGCCTGCACGACGAGCAGCGTCCGCGCGGAGAACGAACGATGCGACGACGGCGCGAGAGCAGTGATGAACCTGACGCAGATGAGGTTATCGCGGACAACCCCCGGCCCGAGGATTGGCTGCCACAGGTGATGATTGAGGTCTGCCAGGATATCTTACATGGGTTGGAAGCGCTCGATGCTGTTCGCGTCCACCTGGCCGTCGAGTAAGTAACCACGGGCGGCGCGCCTGGAGATGTCCGGGTCAGTACATTCTTGTAGGCTTGCGCCGTCTATCAGCAGGTAACAAGATATCCAGAACATCATCCACCGTGACTATACCTTCGAGGATACCCTCTTGATTGACGACGGGTACGGCGAGCAGGTTATACTTGGCCATAATCTGTGCGACGCCGAGTGGGTCGCTGTCGGGATGCACACTGATCACGTCTGTTTCAATTATATCCCGTAAGACCCGGTCAGGAGGAGCTACAAGCAGCTCCCAGATGGAAACAACACCAAGCAGAGCACACTCGTCTGCGCGTTCATCCGCCACACAATATATATAAGCAGCACGTATATCCTGCTCGCGCACCTGCTCACGCACCGCTTCCAGGGCCTGGGCAACGCTTTTTTCCTGCGCGAGGACGACATAATCGGTCGTCATCAGGCCGCCGGCGGAATTCGCCTCATACTCCAGCAGTTCCTGGACATCCTCCGACTCCTTGGGAGTCATCAACTTGAGCAGCTCCTGGGCACTTTCATCCGGCAACTGAGCCAGCAGATCTGCGGCTTCATCCGGGCCCATGGCTTCCAGGATATCAGCCGCGCGCTCCGGTTGGATATTTGCCAGGATATGCCGCTGCCGTTCCGTATCGACCTCCTCCATGGTATCGGCAGCAGTCTCGTTATCCAGGCGTTCGATGAGGCGCGCCCCTTGGCTGGGAGTCAACTGGTGAATGATTTCAGCGATATCCGCGGGTCTCAGCTCGGCCAGCTGGCCACTCGTAGGGTGCGCGGCGGGCTGGAGCGTCTCCTCGCTTGCGCGCTCTTCCTGCTGTGAGGAGATGAGTTCGATATCCTGCCACGGGATGATGTTGGAGGAGGCGGGCATATTTTTTGCGCCGGGCAGCCAGTTAGGGGTAAGGCGGCGCAGCAGCCCCAGGGCGCTATTATCAATTCCCACAAGCCGCCAGTCGCTAGCGAGGCAGATATCATTCACACGCACGGCTTTTTTGTGCACAATGTCTATGACCTGTTTATCGAGGACATCGTGCACCAGGCTTATCTCGTCGTCGGGCGCAACGGCCGCCAGCAAGGATAACTGTGCGGCAGGCACCTGTACATGCGCGGCATCAGCCTGCCACCTGACAAGCTGGCGCGGCACACGCCAGGTCTGATCCTCTGGCCCCTCCACCAGGAGAGCATCTATGTAGGCCGGATCCGAGCGGCGCTCCGCTTCTGCAGTTATGTCAATTATTTTGCCTATGCGTGTTCCCTGCGGGTCTTCCACAGGCGCACCTAACAGCTGACTTAGATACAACATCGTTCATGACTCTATGCGAGATTCCTGGGCGGTGGAAGCGGCATTCGCGCCCACAGCAGCTTCTCTTGCTAACGCGCCATCAAACTCCTGGCGCTTTTCTCTGGCGAGGCGAGTGCTCGCTCCAATAAAATCGCGGAAAAGTGGATGAGGTCGATTGGGACGGCTCTTAAACTCGGGATGAAATTGTGAAGCCACAAACCAGGGATGGTCGGCCAGTTCTATAATCTCAACCAGGCTATTATCGGCAGAACGGCCGCTAATAATGACTCCATGCGCCTCCATGCGCCTGCGATACTCATTATTGAACTCATAGCGATGGCGATGACGTTCAAACACAATGGCCTCGCCGTAGGCCTGGTAGGCTTTGCTCCCGGGAGTTAGGCAGCAGACCCAGTTTCCCAGGCGCATGGTACCACCCTTATCGGCAACGTTTCGCTGCGTATTCATCAGGTCAATGACCGGCTGAGGCGATTGCGGATCAAATTCGGTGCTGTTGGCATCTGCTAAGCCGAGCACGTTGCGTGCCAACTCGATCGTGGCCACCTGCATCCCCAGGCAGAGGCCCAGGTAGGGCTTTTTGCTCCGCCGGGCGAAGTTGGCGGCTTTGATTTTGCCTTCAATGCCGCGATGGCCAAAGCCCCCCGGCACGACAATGCCGTCAAGGGCCTCTAACACCTCGATGGAGGCATCACCCATGGCATCGAGCGTTTCGGAGTTAATCCACTTGATGTTGACATCGACATCGTGAGACCAGCCGGCGTGGCGTAACGCCTCCGTCACCGAGAGATAGGCATCGTGCAGCTCCACATACTTGCCGACCAGGCCAATGGTGAGTTCGGGCCGCGGGCGCTTAATCGTCGCTACCAGTTCGCGCCATTCCTGCATGTGTGGCTCATGCCATGGCAAGCCCAGCCGCCGCACTATGTACTCGCCCAGGCCCACCTCTTCCAGAATCAAAGGCACTTCATAGATGGTATCGGCGGTCAACATGGGAACCACGGCCTGGGCCTCGATATTGCAGAAGAGGGCGATTTTCTCGCGCAGGTCATCGCTCATGAGATAATCAGAGCGGCAGAGAATAACATCTGGCTGAATACCGACGCGCAGCAATTCTTTGACGCTGTGCTGGGTTGGTTTCGTTTTGAGTTCGCGCGTGGCGCCGATATAGGGCAGGAGCGTGACATGCAGGTAGAGGACGTTGTCGCGACCAACGTCCTTGCGCATCTGGCGAATGGCCTCTAAAAATGGTTCGCCCTCGATATCCCCAACGGTTCCTCCCACCTCCACGATCACCACGTCCGCATCCGAGCGACGGGCCACCGTCTGCATGCGCTCTTTAATCTCATTGGTGATATGGGGAATAACCTGGATAGTTCCGCCAAGGTATTCGCCACGCCGCTCTTTGCCGATGACCGCGGCATATACCTGCCCGGTCGTGACGTTGTTGATCTGATAGGAGGGCTCATCGATAAAACGCTCGTAGTGGCCCAGGTCGAGGTCGGTCTCAGCACCATCATCGGTAACAAAGACTTCGCCATGTTGATAGGGTGACATTGTGCCAGGGTCAACATTAATGTAGGGGTCCAGCTTCATAAGCGAGACTGAGATCCCGCGGTTTTTCAGGACGCGCCCAAGCGAGGCAACACTGATGCCCTTGCCCACAGATGAAACGACACCACCAGTAACAAAAATATATTTTGACATATCCATGACCCCCTTTATCCAGGTTACTACAAGCAAGAATCCAGCCCGCCGGCAAAGAACCTTTATGCTACCGGGTCATAAAGTTTATAAGACCAACCAGCAGTTACGAAAACAGATATAAAAACAAACGACCGCTCTTTTGTTCCTGGATGTGCTAGCCTCGCTGCGATAAAATCACAACCTGCGTCTCCACAGGCATATTCGTACGAGTGACGACGAGTTTAGGCTGGGCATCGATCGTCTCAGCCCCCATTTCGCGACAGAATTTATCCAATGGATCGAGTGCGTCGCGCTTACCTTCCAGCGCCGGGCTGCGATAATGCATGGGAATGACGAAATGTGGTTCAACCTGGCTGATAACCTCAGCCGCCATTGTTGCGTTAAGCGTATGATGTCCTCCGATGGGCAGCAGCAGGACATCGGCGTCGGCGACCTCTTCTAATTGCTCTTCCTGCAAGGTGTGACCAAGGTCTCCCAGGTGGCATACGACGATATCGTCCATATGAATAACATAAATGGTGTTGCGCCCCAGCTCCTGACCACGTTTGTTATCGTGATAAGAGGCCACGCCGGTAATCAATACCCCCCTTATTTCATACTCGCCCGGGCCACGCACAACGCGTGGATTGCCGCCTACCTCCTCCACATAACTATGCCCCGGATGGTTATGGCTGACGGTGACGATGGAGGCGCTGACCTTGCCCAGCGAGGAGTCCGCCTGAGGTGCAAACGGGTCGGCTATTAGAGTAACGTTCTTGCCACGCAACTGAAAACAGGAGTGGCCAAGCCATGAAATTTCCATTATTTCAAATTCGCATTTCTCATAAGTTCGGGCGGGGACCAATGTCCTCGCCCGAATTATATTGTACCATATGGATAGGAGTGCGGCAAGGGAATAGCCTATTCGTGACTGTTCACAAAGTGGTAAAACTGGGGTAAACTAAGGGGAAGAAAAAAGGGAGGGAAAAAAGCCATGCGTTTGCACTTGCTGTTGTCAAAAGTGAACCCCAAAGAGATCTCCGAACCATCAGAATGTGGATATGCAGGGTGTGGAAGTAAGCGATTACACCTCCATCAGCCAGTGAAGAAAGCGCTCAGAGACACAAGACATCAGCAAGTTGAAGCGTATCGGTACCGCTGTCTCAAATGTGGGCGGACGTTTCGGGTGTATCCAAAGGGGGTGAGTCAGGCACACACCTCAGATCGGGTCAAGGGGCTGGCGGTGATGTTGTACCTGTTGGGACTCAGCTATGGAGCCGTCTCGTTAGCGTTGGAAAGTCTAGGAGTGCCACTCTCGAAAACGGAAGTCTACAACACGGTGCAAGCCGCCGCCCGACGCATTCCGGGAATGAAACGGGAGCAGGTCTTTGGCGCTGTGAAAACCAAAGCGGTGGGAGGAGATCTGACCAGCGTGAAGTGTGCAGGCCAGTGGTTGCACCTGGGACTCTCAGTCGATGCGATTGCTGGGCTGGTCTTGACCATCGATGAGCTGAAGGCGGAAGATACCAAGGCCCTCAAAGAGTGGATGGAGCCCATTGCCACGAGTGTGGGAGCACAGGTCCTGGTCAGCGATGATGCCGATGGCTTCAAAACGGTGGCCGATGAGCTGGGACTGGTGCACCAAGTCTGTAAAAGCCATGTCAAGCGCAATACCGAGGAGCTCATTGAGGAGTGGCGTCCGCAGGTCGCCCAAGATGCGGATGGCTCCCTCTTGGCCTGCGGAGTCACCCCTGCCCAAGCAGAGGCCGATCTCTTGCGGCTCGGCCAACTCATCGTGAGCCGCCAGCCCAAAGAGGTCACCGAGCTGGAACAGATGCACCGGCGCTATTTGCAATCCGCCCCTCCATCTAAAGGAGGACGAGCGTCACTGGCCTATCGCTTACGTCTCTTGTTTCTGGACCGGTGGAACCTCTGGAACCGCCTCACGCGCTATCGCACATGGAATGAGAGTCATGAGGACCAGGAGCACTTCGATGGCACCAATAATGCCTGCGAACGGGCGATTGGGTGGTGGATCAAAGAACGCTATCGTACGATGCGTGGCTATAAAGTTCCTGCTAACGCTCTGCGTGTCAGTCGTCTGCTGGCTTGGTGTGGCAACTTCCTTACCACGGGCGGAGCCAACCTGGCAAGCCTGATCGAATAGCTCCACTGCTCGCAAGGGATGGCTACTTCTTTTCCCTTCTCTTCCCTCTTCTACCAATCTTTGAACAGTCACGCCTATTCTCTCTGGTCCTCTGTTGCCTGAGCCGCTACCACAGTTGCATCTCACCAGACCGAACTACCTGCCTTTTATGTACAGAGAGGAGCGACTATCAACCATGCGGGCAGTCATCATCACCAGGCCAGGTGGCCCTGAGGTACTAGAAATACAGGATGTACCCAGACCAGAGCCAGTTGGCGATTATGTACGCGTGCGCGTACGGGCGGCAGGCCTCAATCGCGCGGATTTAGCACAGCGAGCGGGCTCATATCCTGCCCCTCCCGACTCACCCTCAGATATCCCGGGGCTCGAATTCGCCGGCGAGGTCGACGCCATTGGTCCACTGGTACAGATGTGGCAACCGGGCCAGCGTGTCATGGGCCTGGCAGGAGGCGGTAGCCAGGCAGAATATATCCTGGCCCACGAAGGCATGCCCGTCGAGATCCCGGCCAACCTGGATTTTGTGCAGGCCGCGGCCATTCCGGAGGCATTCATTACGGCCGATGACGCCCTCTTTGCGCAAGCCGGTCTGCAGATGGGCGAGCGTGTACTGATCCATGCAGCCGGCAGCGGCGTCGGCACGGCCGCGATCCAGCTTGCTCATGCGACCGGAGCCACTACCTTTGGGACGTCGCGCACCGCTGATAAATTGCGGCGGGCCGCGCAACTGGGATTGGATTATGGCCTCTCCAACCAGAACTTCGCCGAGCAGGTCAAGCGCTTGACACAGGGCGCCGGTGTGCATGTTGTCCTGGATTTTGTCGGCGCCCTCTACCTCGAGCAGAATGTGCAGGCACTGACTACCTGGGGGCGCATCGTCTTTCTGGCGACTATGGGAGGAGCGCAGGCCAATGTGAACCTAGCACTGCTCATGGCTAAGCGCATTTCACTGCGCGGCTGCACCCTGCGCACACGCACCCTGGAAGAAAAGCTGGCGGCGACCCGTCGCTTTGCCACAAGCGTGCTGCCACTGCTGGCCAGCGGCAAAGTCAAGCCGATCATTGAGCGGGTATACGCCCTGCAGGAGATCGCTGCGGCCCACGAAGCAATGAGCGAAAATAAAAATTTCGGCAAGTTGATCGTGCAGATAGACTGAGCGGCCGTACGTAGATGCTGCTGCAGTCGAAAGCGCAGCAGTTACTGCGCTTTTTCCAGGTACAGCAGGTCTGTTTCAGGCTCCCTCCCTGTGACCAGGGCAACGCTCTCGCTCCCGTTGATGCGCATGCAAAAGTCAGTATCAGCCTGTAAACCTGCCGCAATAACGCTGGCGGCAGAATTACAGTACTCCAGCACCTTTGGTGGCTGATAGGCCTGATAGATCGCAAGAGCTGCCAGTACACTTTCGTGTAACTGCAGCGACGTACCCTGTTGCGCCTGTAGTTCCTGGGCGAGGTAGCCCGCGCAGACGGCGTCATCAAGGGCAAAGTATGCCAGCTCACCCGCGCACACCAGGAAAATATTGCTCTCATGCTCGCGCGCCAGCGCCAGGGCATGTGACGTGACGGCCCTGGCATTGTAGAGGCTTCCCGCCAGGCAGACGCCCGTTGCAGGGCAGGCGTGTAAGGCCCGCGTACCATTGGTGGTGACCAAAATCATTTCACGCCCACGCAGGTCCAGGCGTGAAAATTCAGCCGGTGAATTACCGTAGTCGAAGCCTGGAATAGTCCTGGCATTGCGCTCGCCGCAGAGCAGGCGGCCAGGAACCAGCCCGGCCGCCGCCTGCGCCATCTCAATACTGGGAGCCGCGAGCACGCGCCTGGCTCCCTGGTTAAACATTACCGCGATCGTGGTGGTGGCACGAATGATATCAATTACGATATAGACATCACCTGGCCGGCCAGCCTCACTGACGATCGCGGCCGGCGTAAAGAAGACGTTCAGGTACACGTTACCTCCCCAATTTCTCTTCCTCAGCCGGCCGAAAGTTCAGCGCGACAGAATTTATGCAATAGCGCTCTCCTGTTGTCTCCCTGGGGCCGTCATCGAAGACATGGCCGAGGTGCGCGCCACAATTTTTACACGTCACCTCCGTGCGCCGCATGAAGAATGAATTGTCCTCATGTAATTCGACGTGCTCGCGGTTTACTGGCCTGTCAAAGCTTGGCCAGCCGGTGCCCGAGTCAAATTTGGTATCTGAGGAGAAGAGCGCCTGCCCGCAGGCAACGCACTCATACATGCCCTTAGCATGGTTATTATAGAGGGTTCCCGTAAACGCTCGCTCGGTCCCCTTTTGACGCACCACTTTGTACTGTTCAGGTGTCAGTTTCTCTTTCCAATAGCTTTCAGACCTGTTTTTTAGATCGCTCATACTATTTCCCTTCTCACCTGCAAGCAGGCGGCAAGTCGTTATGGATGGTAGATAGTTACTCACAAGCACGCCTATTGAGGCGTTCCTGCGCATTTTTTCGATTACACTATCTCTCCATAGAGGAAAACACTATGCAGCAGGTATTTGTTCCAGGCAGGCTTCAGCTCATTTTTCAAAGGCGCGCTCGCCGCCGAGCAGGAAGAATAAATATACCGCGCTGGTAGTATAGAGTAAGCATTCTAGCGGCAATTATCCTGCAAATAGATCGTCTGCTCGTGTTTGAAGTTATAGAGTGCGACTATCCTGCGCCGCCCCTCCTGGCTAAACGCAAGGGCCGTGCGTTTAGCCTCTTCCAGGCCAGAACAAATAGTTGTGACGTCAAGGTAGCACATGCCGCTGGCGGGATCGATCCAGGTGCCAAGCCAGCAATCCGGCTCTCTTAAATACGCATCGTTGCGCTCGATAAAGGCTCTTATCCCCTGAGAAAGGTCGGATCCGGGGGGGAGAATGAGTGTTCTATCGGGATATTTTGGCAGGCCCCAGGCATCAAGGGGGTCCAGGAATTGATAGCCGTTCACTTTTGAAGTGACTCCCCCCCTTTCCAGCGTCGCGATGGAGACTTCCAGGATATACTTCTCAAAGTAGTAGAATTCCAACCACGCTACTGACTGCATAACTTCACCCGACTCCTGCATACGGCCGGGACTGCGCAGTCCCGGCCAGGTAGCCCCGGCTGTTCGCCGTACTAATAACTCCAATTGAGCCCGCACTGCGCGCAGTGTTTCGCGGGCGCATCGCTCTCAAAGGCCTGGCGGAAAGCCGTGTAGCGCTCGCCCTGCCAGATACGCTCTATCGGCTCCTGAAAGACATTACCCAGCACCCGTTCCTGCTTGGTATTCTCGCGCGCTTTTATGTCCAAAGGGGGCAAAGCAACATGAGAGCACATTGCCGCTCGAGGTAATATAGGTCAGTGTGTATGGACGGCGACAGCCCGACCACGGTCGCTCGCCGAAAAATCTCGCGCAATACTCTCCATTGGCGAGCGGCGCCGGCCGCATTAAAAGTGATGCCTCGCTCTTGACACATCTGCTCACAGCGATGCATCAGGTCAGTTCTGCGGGTGTCGCGCGGTGAAACAGGGCCTGCTCGGAAGCCGCCAGGCCCTGTTCAAAATAGACCAGGCGCTGCATATAGATTTCGCGCATGCCATTCTCGCTCGCCAGCTCGACCAGGCCCGGCAAGCTCGTGGATGTTCTCGCGCATGGCGGTGAACCAGAGCGAGACGGCCGGCTTAGCTGGCGTTTTGCTCCTTCAACATGGTGGCAAAGGCCCGGATATTGCGCCAGATTTTGTCGAAAGCGTCCACGCCTCGCACATGGGCATAGGTCTCGCGTGTTGAGCCATCCATCGAGAGACGATACTCATCCAGCCCGGCATCGATAAGTGCCTGGCCGCGCTTGCGTCGTGCGCAGAATGCCATTGGAATTGAAGAGCACATAGGTTCCGCGCTCTTTCAGGTAGCTAATCATAAGTGGCAGGTCTTTATTGAGCAATGGCTCGCCCAGGCCGTGTAAGACGACGCGATCCAGCACAGGGAACTGATCGACGATTATAACGGAATTTCTCAAAGCTCAGATCGCGATCATCTTCGCGTGAGAGAAGGGTGCGTGGGCATTGCTGGCACAGTTCATTACAGCGGCTGGTTGGTTCGATATAGATAGAACGTGGCAACGTCGCGACGGCTAGCGTGGTCATATCGTCTCCTTTAGGCAATAAGCTGGCATATGAGATGCCAGCCAGGCTGCGGTAGCAGGCGCCAGCGCCTGATCTTCCTGTAGCAGGTGAGACAGGCGGACGAGGTCCGGCAGCTCATCAACATCTAAAAGCGGCTCCAACAGCCGCACGCTGAGTCTCAGGGAGCGGGCCCTCTCCAGCGTCATGCGCAGTACATGTTCTGTACTCATAGGGATGCCGCGAAAAACATCGTGCGGCTCGCGCATGGCGATGAGATAGTAGCCCCCGTCTTCGGACGGGCCCAGCACGACATCAACGTTGTTCAGCTCCTGGCGGGCCTGCGCGATTACAACCGGGCAGATTTGAGGCGAATCGGAGCCGATGAGTACCGTCTTATGAAAACGGCGAGCAGATGTCATGCAGAAGGCATAGTACAGGCGCTCAGCCAGTTCGTCCCCCTGCTGCGCAAAGCAGCTCCACAGCGCAGCATCCACATCTGCGAGCCTCGCGACACGTGTATCAAAATCAGCGGCGGCAGGGGTGTAGGCCCAGTGCAGGTCACAGTCTCCCCCCGCGAAGCGCCGCGCCAGATCGGTAAGAAAGGCCTGGTAGAGTGCGAGCGTGGCTGCCGTTCCAAGGCCTGCGGCCAGGCGCGTCTTGAGCCTGCCCTCTTCTGGATAGCGAGCCATAATCACCAGCGCCGTATCAGACATAGTCCCTCCTGCCTCCAGCGTAGCGCGCCGTCGTCCACAGCATGTAATACGCCGCTTTTACGCTTCCCGCCAGTGTGCCCGCAACCTTGGAGCGGCCATGAGTGCGGCGGCGATAGTGCAGCGGGACCTCCACAATACGGTAACGCGCCCGCGCTGCTTTGACGAGCATTTCCACAGGCCAGCCAAAGGTCATCTCCTGCATCCGCAATGCTTCTAGTACGTCTCGCCGCACAACGCGAAACGAACCAATATCGTGGAGATGTAGACCGTACATAAGGTTGAGCATACGACTGACCAGGTAGTTGCCCAGGCGTGCCTGTGGCGGAATAGCGCCACGCTCGGAGCGCTTGCTCACACGCGATCCCACCACCAGGTCCGCGCGGCCCTCAAGTAACGGGGCCAGCATGCGGGGTAGATCAGCCGGATCATCGCTGCCATCACCGTCCATAAAAATCACAAGTTCGGCTCCTAGCTCGGCAGCCGCAGTACAACCACGCCAGCAGGCTCTGCCATAGCCACGCAGCAGCTCACCTACGACGACAGCTCCAGCGGCGCGCGCGACAGAGGCCGTCGCATCCGTACTATTGTTGTCAACCACAATGATCCACCGGGCCAGGTCAGCGGGGAGTTCCGCGAGCAGGTGAGAGAGGGCTTCGTCTTCATTCAAGGCCGGAATAACAATTGCAACGCTGTTCGTTGTCATGCAAATAACTTTCACTCCTTGGTTGGGTAAGATAGTTACTATCTATCACGTTTGCAACAGAGGAAATTTTACTGCGTAGCCTTTTTTATGATATCCATGCTCGTAGCATATCAAATCATATCATTGCACCTCATGTAAATTCATCGGGAGCTGTAGAAGTGACGCGCGGCACTCGCGCTGGATGCGCCAGGGAGGCTATCCTTAGTTAGGGCTAGTACTATTGGGGGCAGGCGCAGCAGGGCCGTCAGGCGACGCTTTCCCCACCCCATGTATAGGCTTATTGTACCTGGTATGATATGAGAGTGGTAGCTCAACAAGGCTGTTGTGTTTCTGTACAGCAAAGGAGTCCTGCTTATGACTGCGTCTAAGATCCCCAATATGACCAATTACGCAGCAGAAAGACAGAATTTTCATCCCGAAGTCCCCACACAATTTAACTTTGCCAGCGATGTCATAGGGAATTGGGCGTCTGACCCCAACAAACTTGCCATGCTCTGGGTGGGCCAGAGCGGCGAGGAGAAGAGCATACCGTTCGCGCATTTCGCCGAGCAGTCCAGCCGTGCCGCCAATGCCTTCGCTGCCTTAGGCCTTAAAAAAGGTGATCGCGTCCTGGTAATGCTGCCCCGTATCCCCGCGTGGTGGGAAAGTGTGCTGGGTCTGATCAAGCTGGGGGTTGTCGCTATCCCATGCACCACACTGCTGACCCCGCATGATATCCAGTTCCGTTGCGAGATAGCGGAAGCGCAGGGTTTCATTACAGATCTGGAGGGTGCGCACAAGTTTGACCAGGTACGCAGCGCATGCCCGACCATTACATACACAATCCTGGCTGATGAGGGTGGTACAGAGAGCGAGAAGCGAGAGGGCTGGACGAGCTACCACACCATCACCTCCTCGGCCGCCGCCGCATTTAACGGCCCCAAAACGCAGAGCGATGACCCCTGCCTGATCTACTTCACTTCTGGCACCGTCGGTTACCCCAAGATGGTTCTGCACACGCAGGCCAGCTACCCGATTGGGCATACCATCACTGGAAAATACTGGCTGGATCTCCACGAGGACGACCTACATTGGAATTTGTCTAAGATGGGCTGGGCCAATTGCCAGAATTGATATCCCGTTGTCCAACCTCAGCCGCAAATGTCGCTAACCCTGCCGAATAGAGCCACAGGGCTTCGCAAAAGTCGAGGAGAAGAAACAAAGAAGAGTCAATCCAGTAGAATGAAAGGAACTAAAACCTACTTCATTCAGGAGAGACTCGTTATGGAATATACCACACTGATCCCAGAGATCAGGGAAGCCAAAGAAGGCGTTGAGAAAGCAATCACCTCGCTGTATGAGGCCTGCCAGCAATTGGTGGATGGACGGGCAGCCCGAGGGAAACGGTATGACTTGGCCACCCTGTTGGTATTGCTGGTGCTCGCGAAACTGGCAGGAATGAAGAGCCTCTTGGGAGCCAGCGAATGGCTTGCCGATCAGGAAAAGCGCTTGCGCGAGCAATTGCACCTCTCCTGGAAACGCATGCCCTGTGCCAATACCTATAAATATGTGCTGGCACGTCTGGACAGCCAACAGGTGAACGCCCAGTTGGCGGCATGGTTGGTGCGCTGCGAGGCGCAAAACCGCTGTGGGGAGGAGTCGAGCCGTTTAGTGGGGCAGTCGAGCCAGCGCAGCGTCCACCTGGCCATTGATGGCAAAGCACTCAAAGGGACTGGCAAACGGGCCTATGGGGGAGAAGAACCGCAGAGGCACGTGTTGCATGTCTATGAGGTGCACACGGGCATTGTCTTGCAGCAGTGTCCGATCGCTCTGGAGCACAATGCGCGTGAGCACGCTCAAGCCCAGGCTTCCGGAAACCCTGTGTAAAGGGCGCATTCTCACCACAGATGCAGCTCAAAGCTATCATGAGTTTGGTCGTCTGGTCCAACGAGCAGGGGGCGACGTGGTGGTGTTCATCAAGGACAATACGCCAGCCACCCGGGCGGATTTGGAGCTCTTTTTTGAAGATGCGCAAGCCGATCGGCGCACCTGGCAGTCCTTTGAACACCTTGAGAAAGGTCATGGTCGCCTGGAACGGCGTCAGATCATCACCAGTCCTGATCTCAATGACTATCTACCGCGACTGGGGCGAGGTGGGGCAGGTCTTTCGCTTGCAACGAGAACGCACAAGCCGCGACAAGAGCAGTACAGAGGTGGTGTATGGCTGGACAAGTCTTTCGCCCCAACGTTGTTCCCCAAAGCGGCTTTTGCAGGTGACTCGCGACCATTGGACCGTGGAAAATCGTCTCCACTGGCGTCGTGATGCTACGCTAGGGGAGGATCGCTGTGGTGTCCGCTTCCCGCCTGTGGCCCAGATGCTCGCGGTTCTGAACACGGTGGTGCTCTCGTTGATGGATGCGCATCAGGTCTCTAACGTTGCTCGTCAAATCCGTCGCTTCGCCTCTCACCCTGACGAGGCGCTCGCCTGGGTGCTTTGACCTTGACTGCGACTTTTGCGAAGCCCTGACTAATACTGAAGCATAAAATTTTATCTTGCTTACCTACTTTATAGGTCAACCCATGATGTGTTGATCCGCATCTAGATACATCCTCATGCCCCTACCATACTGAAGCTTGATTGAGGTTTAGAGGCCATGAGTTATGGTGTTACTGTGAGGCTCCGAGCGATTTGACGGACTCGGCTAGGTTCTGTGACTCTTCATGAAGAAGGTTTTGGCCTGCTGTGTTGGTTGTGTCTGTCACGCAATCGCCGCCACCTGGGCCACCGTAGTAGTAGTTGTAACCGTTGATGGTAGCAAGGGGTGTAGCGTTGAATGGTTGCTGTGTGCCGATGGCGTAGCGGCCAAGTGTGCCGATGCCGGAAAATCCGGTAGTCTGAGCGCTGCAATGTGGGCAATGCCATTTAAATAAAAAGAGAGTTCATCTTCTGATAGACTAAAACGAGTCCAATCGTGTCGTCGAAAGCAGAAAGGAATCTCTCATGGCCTTTAGCATACAGCAGCTGGTTGATGACAGCAAGTTGAGCCATGCCCTGCGCTTTGAGATCCTCGAGCAGTTGTGTCCGCGTGAGTTGGTGAGCGACCTGTTGACCAGGTGCCATGCCTGGGGAAAGCGCGAACGCAGCCTGAACCAACTCGTGCTCGTCTATGACGTGATCGCGCTCTCCCTGTTTCGTCGGCTCAATCTGGCGGCGGTCTTGGCTCACCTGGTGCGTGGGTTGCGCTGGCTGTGGCCGAACCCATCTCTGCGCCTGCCGACGGCGGCAGCGCTGGTGTCTCGGCGTCGACAACTGGGTGGCCTCATCATGCGGCACCTGTTTCAACGCATCTGCCGACCGATGGCCACGCAGCAGACCAGCGGAGCTTTTCGCTTCGGCTTGCGGCTCATGGCCATTGATGGCACGCTCGATGAGGTAGCCGATACCTCTGCCAATGCCCTCTATTGTGGCCGCCTGAGCAGTGGCAAGCACCAGAGCCCCTTCCCGCAGGTACGCTGCTTCTCCCTGGCTGAGGTGGGCACTCATGCCATCGTTGATGCCGTGCTTGCTCCTTGCCGGGTGGCGGAACAGCGCCTCGCCCCGGTGGTGCTCTCTCGCTCGGTGCAGGCCGGCATGCTCGTCTTGATGGATCGTGGCATCGTCTCGGCTCCCGTGGTGAGCATGCTGGTCCATCAGCGGCAGGCTCAGGCCCTGGCGCGCCTCAAGGCCAACCAGTTCACCCATGCCGAGCAGGTGCTCTCCGATGGCAGCTATGTGGTCACCCTGCATCCAGCGGGGCTGCCTGCCGTGCAGGTGCGTGTGATCGCGTATCGTATCGAGCCGCACACCGCCGCGCTCCTGGCGCAGTTTCCGTCCTCCCAGACGAGTAAGCACGCTAATCCCACCCAACTTCATCGCTTGGTGACGACCTTACTGGACCCGCGAGCCCCGCGCCTGCCGTCGAGCTCATCCTCTGCTACCACGAGCGCTGGGAGATCGAAGCCTGCATCGCTGAGCAGAAAACCCACCTGCGCTTGAGCGGTCAGCCGCTGCGCAGTCAAGAACCCGTTTTGGTGCGAAAGGTGACTCTACGGCCTCCTCCTGGCGTATTACCTTGTGCGCTGGTGGATGCATCAATCCGCCTGTCAGGCCGATCTAGACCCCGATCGCCTCAGCTTCACCCATGCTGTCGAGGTGCTGGACACCGCCTGCTCTGCGTTTGCTCTGGTCGCGCGCCAGGAACTCCCCCGATTGAAAGAGCGACTCCTGGCCGATCTACGCGAGCCGGCCACCCTGCTGCCCCCACGTCGCCTCCGCTTGTATCCTCGCGTCGTTAAGCGCGCCTATTCCCACTTCCATCGCAAGCGACCAGGGCAGCAGGGCTTTACTCTCAAACAGCAGAGCTTCCGTGACATTCTTCGTATTTAAATGGCATTGGCTCCTAGAGGATATAGAGTAAACTAATACCCCACAAAATAAATAAGCCACCGACTATTGAAAACGGTGGCTTATCTATAGTCTGGTCTACCGATCTTGCTTCTTCTGCTGCTCCATCTCACGTAATTCGACTCGGCGGATTTTGCCTGAGATAGTCTTGGGCAGGCTCTCCACAAACTCAATCTCACGCGGATATTTGTAAGGTGCGGTAACGTTCTTGACGTGGTCTTGTAACTCGCTGGCGAGTTGGGGAGATGCTGTATACCCAGGTGCCAGGATGATGAATGCTTTGACGATCTCTCCGCGCATCTCATCGGGGCTAGCAACCACTGCAGACTCGGCGACGGCTGGGTGTTCTTTGAGGGCGCTCTCGACCTCAAACGGCCCGATGCGGTAGCCAGCACTGATAATCACATCGTCGGCACGTCCAACAAACCAGAAATAACCATCCTCGTCCTTGTAAGCACAGTCGCCGGTGATGTACCAGTCGCCGCGAATGCAGGCATTCGTCGCTTCGGGATTGCGCCAGTATTCTTTGAACATCCAGGTGGGACGATTGGGCTTGACGCGAACGGCGATATCGCCTTCCTTGTTGGGGGGCAGTTCGCTACCATCGTGATCGATGACGCTCACCTCGAAACTAGGCGAAGGCTTGCCCATCGAGCCAGGTTTGACCGGAATGGGTGGAAAATTGGAACAGAGTAGTACCGTCTCGGTCTGTCCATAGCCATCGCGGATGGTCATATCTGTTGTATTTTCCCAAACCTTAATCACTTCTGGATTGAGCGGTTCACCCGCGCCGACGCAGTGACGTAGCGCTTTTGGGGATGAGCCTTCATGTACTTCATTGGCTCGTCAAGCACCAGCATACGGTAAGCGGTAGGCGGTGCGCAGAGAGTAGTGATGGGATACTTGTTCAGCATTTCCAGTGTTTCAATGGGATTAAACTTACCCCTCGCATCGTGGATGAACATGGCCGCACCCTGGCTCCAGGGGCCGAAAAGATTGCTCCAGGAGAACTTTGCCCATCCGGTCTCGGAAAGGTTCCAGATAAGGTCATCGTCATGCAGATCAAGCCAGTATTTGCCGGTAATGATATGCCCAATAGGGTAACTGGCATGAGTGTGGAGTACCATTTTCGGATAGCCGACTGTGCCGGACGTGAAGTAGACCAAACAAGGATCATCGCTGCGTGTCTTCGGGCCAGTGAACTCAGACGAGGCTTCGCTGGCGATCTGATGATAATCAGTCCACCCCTCGCGTCCAGCAGTATCAACATTGGCTTCATCGGCTAAGATAGCGAATTTGACGGTAGGGCAATCCTTACGCACCTGGTCAAACTTTGCCGCTCCCTCGTGGTCGGTGATGATAGCGACGGCTTCAGCAATGTCGGAGCGGAACTGGATATCTTTGGGTGTAAGAAGCGTGGTGCAAGGAATGGGAATAGCACCCAGACGCATTAATCCTAAGATCGTTTCCCACCATTCAGGTATTCGAGGCATCATCACCAGAACAGGATCGCCTTTACCAATCCCTAACGCGGAGAAAGCGTTCGCGGCACGCCTGGAGGCGTCGGAGAAATGTGCAAAGGAAAGATGGCGTTCTTCGCCATGCTGACTTATCCAGAGCATGGCCTCTTTGTCAGGATGCTGCGCATATTTGTCAATGACATCAGCGGCGAAGTTGAAATATTCGGGCACGTCAAGCTGAAAGCTGCGGCGCTCGGCTTCGTAGTCAGTCATATTTGGAGACTGAGAAGCGACCATAAGCTATACTCCTTCCAATAACAGAACTGAGCACGGCACATCAATGTGCGTAGGCGATAGTTGCCTGTATCATACCACGTCTACACGAGTCCGGTGGCGGTGCTCATGCTATGATATAATATCTCCATAAGTCGCTCATATAGCGCAATTGGCTACAACGTTGTAGCCTTTTCTTTTTCAAAGAAGCCCACCCGCTATAAGCCGCCCTTTTTTCCAAATTGGTATATTTTACAAAAGCCCCACGAACGACCCACAAATCGCCGCTGTGGGGCTGGAACGGCTATTATACGGCAAGCCAGTCTTTTAAGTCTGGGATGAGCTTACGTAGGGCATCGGGCGTTGGAATATTAATTTTCGTATTTGGGCTAGGCCAAGGCTGCCTGGAGCAACTTATTTGGGCCATGGATTATGGGGGCCGCGATGTTTATGCAGGATGCACGCGGCAAATTCAACCCGCTTGAAACCCTTGACCTGCTCAACAGGTATCCCATCTCCACACTCTGTGCCCCACCTACTGTCTATCGCATGCTGGTCTTAGACGAACCAATGGATTACATGAGGGCCCATCCACCACGAGCGTTGAGACATTGCGTAGGCGCCGGCGAGCCCCTCAATCCAGAGGTTATCAAAATATGGGAGGAGGCCACGGGCATGACGATTTGCGATGGCTATGGTCAGACCGAGACGGTCCTGCTGTGCGCCAATTTTCCACCTTTGAAGGTGAAACCTGGCTCGATGGGCAAACCCTCACCTGGCTTCGACGTGAGCGTGATCGATCACGATGGCAGCGAATTGCCAGCCAATAAAGAGGGGGACATCGCCGTGCGCATCAAACCTCAGCGACCGACCTGGATGTTCAAAGAGTACTGGCGCAATCCCGAAGCCTCGGCAGCGAGCACGCGCGGTGACTGGTATATCACGGGTGACCGCGCCTACAAGGACGAGGACGGCTACTTCTGGTTCGTGGGAAGGGCCGATGATGTCATAATCAGCGCCGGCTATCGCATTGGACCATTTGAGGTAGAGAGCGCATTAAAGGAGCATCCCGCCGTTGCCGAGTCTGCCGTCATCGCCAGCCCCGACGAGATGCGTGGTGAGGTCATCAAGGCCTACATCATTCTCGCACCTGGTTACACCCCCTCCGCCGACCTGGCGGCCGAGCTTCAGGAACATGTAAAGCACGTCACAGCACCATATAAATATCCACGTGAGATTGAGTTCGTCGCTAGTTTGCCAAAAACGATTTCTGGGAAGATTCGCCGCGTCGAACTGCGGGAAATGGAGCGCCAGAAGAAACAAGGGAGTTAACCTTCTCGCCATGCCCCATCCTCCCAACTCTGCAGCTGGGAGGATATTTTTTGTCCCACAGGGCGGCCAGCGTGATATATGGAGGCTACAAAACCTTACAAAAGTAACGGGTAGTATCCACTGATAGTTTATCTATGTTACAATTGCAAAGGGTATCTGACTGTTGCTTAGAACATGCAACACCCCGGCTGTACCTTTCAATCTGGCAACGGAAAGTGAGTATAGGTTGGGTGTGCCTTCTCTCAACGCTCTCCCGCAGAGGACGGCAAGTGACGGCACCAGCGATACTTGAGTGAAGGGCAGCGTCCCTTCCGCAATTTCTAAGGGCAGAGTCTCCACGCCGCAGGTTTTCCCGAAGTTGGCCGCCCTATTAGCAGTATGTATGGACATATGGCGACTTCGTTGCTACCCCACCCGATAAGCTATTTGAAAAAAGGAGAAATTGCTTAGCATGCACGTTAAACTTGATCTATTAAAAGAAAAGGGCTTCGTTGTTCTCAACGATTATAATGGTCCAGCCATCCCAAAAGAGGAATGGGAGGCCCTTGAATACATGGACTGGAAAAGTGGCGGCGATACCAACTTCGCGCCCATTGCATCCGCCTTTGGAGAGATGGAGTGCCGCGGTTTCTGGGATCATGGCAAAGCCGACAAAGATGGCATCTGGACAAAAAATGCTGAACAGTGCCCCAACCTCGTCGCCTGGACGAAGAATGTGGGAGCCAATTTTGGGCGCGTACGCATCATCAAGCTCAATCCCAACAGCGAGGTCGAGGCTACCCATAATTTACACCTCGACGACAACAACCGCCTCAATCCAGATGGCGAAGGATGGGTTGTGCGCGCATGGCTGGAACTCTCCGACGATCCCAACTCCTATATGGTGCTGCGCGAGGATAAGGATGACCCCGCCAGCGAATCCCGCGTCTCCATGCCAAAAAACCGCCAGCTCGTCATCGACTCCCAACGCCTGTGGCATGCCACATGGCATCCGGGACCTGAGCCACGCTATGCGCTCATCGTCTCCTTTGAGAGCGGCGAGTCCCTGCAGCACTGGATCGAGAGCCAGCTTCCCGCCACTGCCACCTCGAGCGCGCACTAACCAGGGCTTGGCGCAAGCTCAGGCGCAGTAAGCAGAAGCCGTGGGCGTCGGACCAGACCGACGCCCACGGCTTCTGCTTATTCTCCATATGTCCCTACAATGGAATATTTCCGTGCTTCTTGGGCGGATTGCTATCGCGCTTATTCTTCAGCATCTCCAGAGCGGTAATCAACTTGGTGCGGGTATGACGCGGCTCAATGATTTCATCGACATAGCCACGGCTGGCCGCGATATAGGGATTGGCAAACTTCTCGGTATACTCGGCGATCAGTTCCTTACGGCGCTGGTCGGGATCGTCCGCGCGATCGATCTCATCCTTGAAGAGGATATTCACCGCGCCCTCCGCACCCATCACTGCGATTTCCGCCGTAGGCCACGCATAATTGATATCGCCGCGCACATGCTTGCTATTCATCACATCATATGCTCCCCCGTAGGCTTTGCGTGTAATCACGGTAATTTTGGGAATGGTCGCCTCGCAGTAAGCATAGAGCAACTTGGCACCATGACGAATGATGCCATTATGCTCCTGGCTCACACCGGGTAGAAAGCCAGGCACATCCACAAACGTCAGTAGTGGTATGTTGAAACAGTCACAGAAGCGCACGAAGCGCGCCGCCTTATCGGCCGAATTAATGTCGAGTACCCCGGCCAGGGCAGCCGGCTGCTGGGCCACAATGCCAATCGAGCGCCCGTTGAGGCGCGCAAAGCCAACGATGATATTGGCGGCAAAGTGCTCCTGGACCTCGAAAAAGTTTCCCTCGTCGACGATGTAGCCGATCACCGTTTTCATATCGTAGGGCTTGCTCGGGTTGTCGGGAACGATGGTATCCAGGGCCTCTTCCGCGCGTACAGGGGAATCGATGGGTTCCAGGCGCGGTAAATCCTCCATGTTATTGGAAGGTATATAGCTCATCAACTCGCGTATCATACGGATACACTCGGCCTCGCCCGGACAGGAGAAATGGGCCACGCCGCTCCTGCTGTTGTGAACCATGGCGCCGCCCAGGTCCTCAAAGGAGACGTCCTCATGCGTGACGGTCTTCAATACATTAGGCCCGGTCACAAACATATAACTCGTCTGCTCGACCATGAAAATAAAATCGGTGATGGCCGGCGAATAGACCGCGCCCCCGGCGCAGGGGCCCATAATGGCCGAGATCTGCGGCACAACGCCAGATGCCAGCGTATTGCGGAGAAAAATATCGGCGTACGCGCCAAGGCTCACAACACCCTCCTGGATGCGCGCTCCTCCGGAGTCATTCAGGCCGATCACCGGCGCCCCATTCTTCATGGCCAGGTCCATAACCTTGCAGATCTTCTCAGCATGAGCCTCGGAGAGTGAGCCGCCAAAAACGGTAAAATCCTGCGAGAAGATGTACACAAGGCGACCGTCGATCTGCCCATAGCCTGTAACCACACCATCGCCCGGGATCTTCTGATCATCCAGGCCAAAATCCGTGGAACGATGGGTAACAAACATATCCAGCTCATTGAAGGTATCTGCATCCAGCAGAAGTTCGAGCCGCTCGCGAGCCGTCAATTTGCCTTTTTTATGCTGAGACTCAATACGCTTGACTCCACCTCCAAGCACCGCCTGGGCCTTCATGCGCTGCAGTTCCTCGACCTTCTCCTGCGTGCCTTTGAGACCCGGGGGTTCCTGTGGAGTACGTTCACCTGTGGTCATTTACTTTGTCTCCGTCGCTACATCTGGATAATACATAACGTTGTTTATGGACTTGAATAAGTGCCTGTTACAAGAAAGTATAGCATGGATGGCAGCAGAGTGTCTAATCACGGGTATATCTCAGATGTTTAGCGGCTGCTCAGAATAGCCTGCCAGAAGATGTTGGCCAGCTGGGCGTGAGTATTTGTCCGCAACTGCGCAAGCAAGCTGTTCAGGTCATGGATATAAGCACTAGAGGAATGGCCTCGTTTGGTGAACAATACCTATACAGCATATTGTATCACAGGCGGTTTCAGGCTCTCCTGTCCACCATTTCAAGCTTGCCGGTGTTAATGTCAATTACAAGCCCGTGCACCGGGAGCCTGGGAAGATAAGGGCTGCTGCGAATGACGCTCGTGACCTCGCGCACATTGACATGCACATCGTTAAAAGCACCCAGCCAGCGCATAAGGCCCTGTTTATCGCCCAGCCTTTCCTGCTCGATCAACTGCTGAGGATCGACCCCCAGAGCTTGCATGCTAGCGACAAGCGCAGCGGAGTCGGCGTGCGCCAGTCCACATTGAGTGTGACCAATAACCATGACTTCTCGCACGCCCAGCAGGTAAATGCCGCCGGCGAGCGAGCGAATCAGGTCGTTCGCGCCTGCCGCCCTCTCGGGTTCGGAGATAGTGGCCCCCGCAGTACGTAACTCCAGTACATCACCGCGTTCCAGGCCAAGAGCCTGCTCGAACATCTGCACCAGGCGGCAGTCCATACAGGTTACAAGCGCCAGTTGCTTACGCGGCGCATGTCCGACAAGCGGCAAGCGAGTCTGCTGCAGAAAACGCTCATTCTGCGACAGAATGTCATCGACGCGCATGAATATACATTCCTTTGCCTTCTATTCGCCCTGTACCGCCGAGTACGCCGGATGACCATTGAAATTGTACAGGTTCTCAAGCTTGATGAAGTCAAAGCCTGCGTCCTCTATGTGCTGAAGAAGTGCGATAACCTGCGCATGGCTGATTGTAGCGCCAGCATGAGGTGCCATGAAACGGCAGCGCCAGTGATCCGTACAGAACGTTTCGGGAAAGCCCTCCGGCCACACCCTGGCTGCACGGTTCGTAATCATCTTCAACTCGAGGACATGACCGCTCACCTTCTTAATGCTCTCGCCCAATTCCTCTGGACTTCCGTTATGCCAATCCAGGAAGACATCTACCCCCACCAGGTCCTTCTTCTCGGAAAACGAGGATGTGCTCACATGTTTATCAGTAATATGTGTCGGCGCTGAAGTATAACGAACTGACCTGAGCATATGTGGCCCCTGACCAAGACGAGCGATGACGGCATCCGCGAACTCTTTTGTGCCAACCTTCGCCTTGCTCACACTCTCTACATAAATATCGTAGGTGTGAATGCCGTCCTCAACGGTACGTAGCCAGGCATTGTGCACGAGTGTTGCGACATCCAGTTGATTGATGTGAACCAGCATCATCACCGCCGCGAGCAGTAAACCAGAGGGGTTGGCCAGATTCTGGCCCGCGCGCCGCGGAGCAGAACCATGAATAGCCTCGAACATCGCGCAGCGGTCGCCGATATTAGCGGAGCCGGCCAGGCCCACCGAACCGGCGATCTGCGCTGCCACGTCAGAAAGAATATCACCATACAGGTTCGGCAAGACAATCACGTCGAATGCCTCCGGTGTGTCGGCCAGTTTCGCTGAACCGATATCGACGATCCAGCTTTCATTCGGAATATCGGGATATTCCATGGCGATCTCGTTGAAGACACGGTGGAACAGGCCATCGGTCAGCTTCATAATATTATCTTTGATGAAGCAGGTAACCTTCTTACGATTGTGACTTTGAGCGTACTCGAAGGCGTAACGTACGATCTTTTCGGAGCCGGGACGACTAATCAGTTTCAGGCTCTCCACCATATCATGCGTCTGGCGATATTCAATGCCGGTATAGAGGTCTTCCTCGTTCTCACGAATAATGACCACATCCATGTCGGGATGCTTGGTATCGACAAACGGATAGTAAGAAACACAGGGTCGCACATTGGCATAGAGCCCCAACATTACGCGGGTGGTGACGTTGAGGCTCTTGTACCCGCCACCTTGAGGAGTCGTGATGGGCGCTTTCAGAAATACCCTCGTGCGCTGCAGAGATTCCCAGGCGCTTGGCTCAATACCTGCGCTGATGCCACGCAAATAGACTTTCTCCCCCACTTCGATAGGCTCAATTTCGATACGTGCCCCCGCTGCTTTTATGATATGGAGGGTGGCTTCCATGATTTCTGGCCCGATGCCATCCCCGTATGCCACGGTTATTGGTGTGTTTTGCACCATGAGAACACCTCCCTGTTTTTCTATTTTTTTCCCTTAAAATCATTTATCGCGCTCAAAATCATCGCCTGTACCTGGTCGATACTCTGGTTACCATCTATCTCTTTCAACTTGTTCTGCTTTTTATAGTAGTCGAGCACCTGACTGGCTTCATTGAAGAAGACAACCAGCCTTCTGCGCACTGCTTCTCCTGTATCATCAGGGCGTTGATAGAGCTTACTCCCATCCAGATCACACACACCAGCCACTTTCGGTGGGTGAAGATCGACATGGTAGACGTGTGAATTGGCCCGACAGAATAATCTGCCCGTCAGTCTCCTCAGTAACACTCCACGCGAAACCTTGAGGTAGATCGCGAGATCAATCTGTCGGTTGACCTGCTGTAGTTCTGCATCCAGTGCCTGTGCCTGCGCAAGAGTGCGCGGAAACCCATCCAGCAGCACACCATGCATACTCTCAGGTTCTTCAACATGACGCAGCACCAGCGGGATCGTCATCTCATCGGGAACAAGTTCCCCTAGATCAACGTACGTCCGCGCTTTTAACCCGAACTCCGTTTGCTCCTCAAATGCCTTTTCGAACAAGTCACCGCTAGCAACATGCCGAACTCCAAGCAGCTGAGAAAGCTTCTCTGCCTGTGTCCCCTTCCCCGCTCCCGGTGCCCCGATCAGAATAATATCCATATCTCTCCTCCAATGCAAATGTAGTGGCGCGGGTTAAGCTCAAGGCTGGCCCGCCAGTGTCCACTGTTCGCTGACCTGTTTTTCCGCGCGTACTATCAGGTTACATTGCAAACACATGCAATGAAAAAGACAGGCAGGCGTGAATGGACTTGCCTATAATTCTCCCTGAATGGAGATCGGTACGCTTGTCGCATGATCATCTTGGAAGCATTTAAATTGCAAATTCGTTGCTAGCCTTAGTTTAGCATAAGCATGAAACAACTTACAAGTTTTAGCCGTCGCCATGGGTCCCACGAATTGCGCAATTCGTGGGTGGGTGAAGCAGCCAGTGTTCATGCGAACGATAGCGCGCCCACGGCAGTCGCGCCACCAGCGCTATCGTTGGTGCTCGCGCATGGGCTGTACCTTTACAACAAAATCTGGTATAGTGTGTAACACAGCATTGTTGTGGGTTGAAGCGCATCTCTCACAGATAGAATGGCGGAGCATTGGACGACATAGGACATACTACAGCAACGGACGACATGCATAACACGCAGCCAGGCTACCTTGGGAAGAGTGCCCCGCCAGGTAAGCCGCCAGCTAAAGGCGCGCGCATATGGATTGACCGCCCGGCTCAATTACAGCACGCCGTCACTCTCCTGCAGGCGGCAAAACTCATCGCCGCCGATGCTGAATTCTCTCAGGTGCGCTCACACCTTCAGGGTGATACCCAGTCTTCATCTCATCGCATGGCACTCCTGCAGCTCGCGATTGAGGACCACTGCTTTATCGTAGATACGCTGCGTCTAGGCGATCTCTCTCCTTTGATCGCTGTGGTCGCCAATCCCGAGGTGAGTATTCTGCTCCATGGTGCGGGAGCCGACATGCGTGTGATGTCCGAGCGTGGTCTTAAGGTGGCCCATTATTATGACCTGGAGGCGGCGAGCCGCTCGCTCTTTGGGCAACACGAGTCATCCCTGGCTGCAATGTTGCAGCGCGCATTCAACATTCACCTGGACAAAAGCCTGCAGCGCACCGACTGGGCACGCCGCCCCCTACCACCCGCTATGGTAGCATATGCAGCGCGCGATGCAGAAATGACGCTCGCCCTCTATCAATGGCTGAATGAACATTACACCTGGGCCCTGGAACTGCATGAATATACCAACCAGTTGGAGCCCGTGGCTGCCTGGATCGAGCCATTTCTGCGCGGGGGCGCGAACATTCCGCCCGAGATGGCGGTTGAAGAGGCGAAGGCGCGTGGGCTACTGCGAGATCAGGCGGACGTCTACAACGACTGTCGTGCCGCCCTGGCGGCACTAAAGCACCCCATGCATCGCAACCGCCTGCTGCGCTTGATCAGCGACCTCATGTTAACAGATCTGGCACTGGATATCGAACCTCTCCTGCAGGCACCGGCCTCAGATGAACGATCCGCCAGCGCAAGAGCGCTGGGGAAGCTGGGAATAAAGTCCGCTGCGAGGAAGATCGAAGCGCTCTTGCAAGACCCGGTTTTCGATGTGCGCAAAACGGCTCAAACGGCCCTACGAGCGCTCAGTGGTAAAGAGGGCCGCCTACCATCACTTCCCTCTGTGCGTGGTACGGGCGGCGCACGCAGCTGGACCATTGGAGAGGGGGCCTCCGAAGAGGACGAATGGAAGGCCCGCCTGCGCTCGATACTGGGCGAGTGATGACCAGGCGATTTGTGGTTCGCCTGCCTGCCAGGCCTGGTCAAAAAAAACTAAGAAGTTCGCCGCGGCAGACGCGTGCCAACCCATACCAGGGTAAGCAGCCCGAAGATCATACCTGCCCGCTTGATGCGCTGCACCCACACCGCCTCAAGCTCAGGATCCGCCTGGCCCAGGCGCAGGCCATGCACCAGGGAGCGCAGGAATGCAGGCTGATCCAGGCCCTCAAGCAGAAAATCGTATGCCTCTCCCACCTGGACGGAACTGCCGTCCTGCCGCTCGCCGTCAACTCCGCCCGCGTAAGCCGGCTGCAGGGTGCGCAGGTACGCCGCCAGGGCGCTGAAGAATTGATTGAGGAGGAGCCTGGCTGCCCCTTTGACTACCGGCGCTGGCAGCAATGCTCCCAGCTTGCCAGGATTGACCGTCCCCTTGTAGGCTACGATCGTATTTTCCCCGCGCCCGCTTAAATGTATCACTCCCTGCCCGCTGATGGTGCTCTGTCGCCCCTCACCCTCGAAGGCAAGGCTATAGTGATAAGGATAGTGCTGTCCCGTAAGCATAATCTGGCCATGATAGACGCCAATAAGCGGAGACTGGTGGATCTGTAGCGTGATGCCATGCTTATTTTCGCCCAGCAGTTCCAGTTTTTCCACGCCGGGAATAGCATGGCGCAATATCTGAGGATCCATTAAACAGCGCCACACATCTTCCGGTGAAGCCTGCAATGTATACGTGCCTTCAAAATCCATAAAAAATGCATCCCTTTTGCTTTTTTGCTGCCATTGCTCTCATTATAGGGGAGACGCCAAGAAGTAGCAAGAGGAAATTTGCCCGTCCGGAGCTCAAGCGACTCCTTTTCCAAGACTCCCGAGCTTGCAGGAAAGACAATGATGTGCTACACTTGGGGCCGTATTATCGCGTGAGGAGGTTGACGGGTCGTCCGTTCCCTCTATGAGGAGCTTTTTTGCATGAAAGTAATTCTATTACAAGACGTCGAGGGCCTGGGTAAGGCTGGCGACCTGAAAGAGGTCGCCAGCGGCTATGCTCGCAACTACCTTCTGCCCCGCCATGTCGCGGCCGGCGCGACGCCATCGCTCGTGGCCAATCGCAAACAGCGCATCGCCGCCGAACAGCGCAAGCTCGAAAAACAGGCCGAGCTTAATCGCCAGCAGGCCGAGCGCCTGGCTCAGGTGACTCTCACCTTCAAGGCCCGCGTGGGCAGCCAGGGCCGTCTCTACGGATCGATCACCAGCCAGGACATCGCGGCCGGGCTGCGCGATGCCGAAGGTATCGTGGTTGATCGCCGTATGATCGATTTACCAAATCCGCTTCGTGCCACCGGCACTTTCACGGTTCCTGTGAAGGTAGCACCGCAGCTGGAACCAAAGATCACCGTGAATGTGGTTGGTGAAGCTGTAACCGCAAACGCTGAGTAGATGCGTGAGGTGGTGCCTCTTCATTCCCAGCTAATGCTGCTGCTGAATATTGTAGAGTGCGACCGGGAGCTCGGGCAGGAGGTCCGGTGCCAGCAGGCCGCTACAGCCTATGCGCGCGCTCACCAGCTCGGAGGCCGCCGTGTGCAGGTAGACAGCCGTGCTGGCGGCAGCGAAAGACGCCAGCTTCTGGGCGAGCAGGCCAGCGATCATACCCGCCAGGACATCCCCGGTTCCGGCCGTGGCAAGGGCGGGATTGGCGGTCCAGTTCATACGCGTGCGCCCATCAGGATGAGCGATAATGGTACAAGCCCCCTTCAGGACAAGCGTGACCTGCCATTCACGCGCCTTGCTGCGCGCGAGTTCCAGGCGATCGATCCCACCACCTGAGACCTTGATGCCCTTACAGAGTCGGCCCATTTCACCGGGGTGAGGTGTGATCACACTACCGGGAGGAAGGAGCGTCCACCATTGTTCAAGCGCCGAGAGATTATTAAGGCCATCGGCATCGACCACAAGGTGCGGCCGCCGCTCATCCGGCATTGAGCGCAGAGATTCAAGCAGTTCGAGGATGACTTCGCGAATATATGCCGATTGTCCTAAACCTGGACCCACCAGCAGGGAGCGATAGCCCTCCAGGTTGTGGACCAGCGTATTTGCCCGTTCAAAGCTGCCGGCGCCCTCACCGGGCAGCAAGGTGAAGGTGACTTCATGCAGGGCGCTGGCATAAATTGGCAGCATCTGCTCGCCGACCGCCAGTGTAACCAGTCCGGCCCCTATGCGCCCGGCGGCTGTGCCGGCCAGGTAGGCAGAACCAGGATAGGTGGGTGAACCACAATAGAGCATGACCTTGCCAAAGGTTCCTTTGTTACTATTCAGCGGGCGCTGTGGCACAAGCGTATTCACAAGGTCTCCCGTGAGCATCTCCGCGCGCAGGTCGCGCTCCATCTCAGCAGGGAGGCCAATAGATCCTACCTGCAGCTCGCCAAGATACTCTCGCCCTGGAAAGAAGAAAAAGCCCTGTTTGGGAAAGGCCAGGGTAATAGTGAGGTCAACGCTGGGGGTACCAGGATCAACCTCACCGCTGTCGGCGTTTAAACCAGTGGGCAGGTCGACGGCGACCAGGCGCAGTCCAGCGCGCCGCTCCCTCTCCTGCCTGACGCGTCCCAACAGGGTTCGCATGCTTGCGGGCAGCGCTCGCGAGCGTCCCGTGCCCAGCAGCGCATCAAGAATATAATCGGCGCGTGCAATAGCGGCCTCCAGCTCGCCTGCGAGATCATTCGCCGGGACCTCGCGGGCGGCGGTTGGGACGATCAGTTGCTGTTCTTTCCAGTGGTAAAGGCTGACACGCGCGCCCCACTCCTGCAGGTAGCGCGCGATAACTAAACCGTCCCCACCATTATTGCCGGGGCCAACCAGGACCAGCACGGCGCTTTCAACGACGGCCTGCGAGCGGCCAATATATGCCGCCAGGATCTCAGCCGCGCTTTTGCCCGCGTTCTCCATCAAAATAGGCGAGGTTAGCCCGTATTCGCTCGCCGCGCGCGCTTCCAGCTCACGCATCTCATCAACGGTTACAATATGCATATCTATCTCTTCTCCCTGCAGTCTAGTCTTTTTTTGTCATTCTTCTTCTTAAATTGTAATGCTTGCAAAGCAAAGTGGGAAGAGGAGGCACAATGTGCTATACTTGCCGCATGAAAATTGCACTGAAGATTCGGCCTCAACGCAGCACGCAGTATAGCAATATGCTTAAGATGCTGGCGGCCCCGGAATTACTCGCCAGCCCGCTGGGTGCTGTCATCCAGGATGTGGTTCCCGCAACCCTGGCCGGCCAGGGTTACCTGCTGGCAACGCTGAACTCGGAGATGCCCGAAAGTGCAATTATGCCCATTCTCTCGCGCCTGGGAGCCACAAGCGAGGTCTACCAGTACTTCGCGGGTCTTGGCGATGTGCGAGGGCCGCTGCTGCGCCCTCTGGAGCCTCAATTTACGCCCTTCGTACCCATAGAAATGGCGGAGGCGCGGCGTTATAAGGGCAAAACCAACGAGATCTTTAGCAGAGTGCTGCTCAACCTGACACTTTTCGCGGGAGCCTATGTGGGAGAATTTACTGGCCGCCTGCGCATCCTCGACCCGCTGGCAGGTGGAGGTACCTTCCTCTTCCTGGCTCTGGCTGCGGGCTACGACGCCTTTGGCGTCGAGCTTGGACGCCAGGCTGTCGAGGCAACGGCGCTTTTCACGCGCCAGTATCTACACAGCGAGCATATCCCATTCAAGGAGGTAGATGAGCGCGGACGGCGCGCAGGTCGCCGCTATCGATTTGAGATCGGGGCAAAAAAAGCCACGCGTATGCTGGTTCTGGTGCATGGAGACGCGGCTCAGGCCAGCCTGCATATGCAAGAGGTACCCGGTGGACCACGTATGCACGCGGTCATAGGCGACCTGCCATACGGCATTCAACATTTCGGGGAAATCACCGGCCTGCTGCAAAAGGCCTTACCCGTATGGGAGCAGATGCTGTTGCCAGGTGGAACAATCGGGCTGGCCTGGAATGCCACGCGCATCAAACGCACCCAGATGCTCGCGCTGCTTGAGGAATATACCTCACTGCGGGTATGCGTCGAACCTCCGTATACGCAGCTCACCCATGCGGTCGATCGCGTCATTAAGCAGCGCGATGTGCTGGTGGCCGTAAAATGCTAGCTCAACAGCTCCTTGAGCATAACAGCTCCCGCTATAGCGCTACTTCCCGGATTGTAGACATAGAATGCCAGCACACCTTCCTGCGGGCCGCTCTTAAAGGTCGAATTATAGGCCACATGGGTTGAAAAGCTAGCCTTGCCCGCGCCGCTGATGTTGGCTTGACCTATACTGGTATAGAGGTGATCGAGGATCACCACTTTGCCTGAGCCGCCTGAGCCGCTGACGACGGTGGAACTGCTCAGCAGGTCACGTGACTGCGGGCTGCTAAGCGTCAATCCTGGCGCGTTCACCGCTGTGGCCTCCCAGATGCCACCATTGCTATTGCCTTCAAGGCGGCTGAGGGAGACGGTAATCGAACTGCCACCGGGAGCCCTGCTTTGGATCTTGACGACGGCGTTCACGTCATGCAAGCCACCGCCGCTGATAGGCGTAGCCGGGGGAGCGCTGCCCCATCGCAAGAGGTTCGCGGCGAGCGCCTGCGAGGTCTGAAGCGCGCTCAGGCGCCAGGCCTGATGACCGGAGTTGACCTGCCGCTGGGCAGCCTCAGCCTGGAAGCGCGTCAGGTCGGGGAAGATGCCGGGAAAAGTCACCGGCACAAACATGCCCGCGCCGTCGGACCACTTGAATTCACGAAAGAGATCAGGCGTCATGCCGGCAGCAGCGCGCCCCTTATTGAGGCTGGACGCCTGGTCTACCTCAGAGGTTAGGAGCGTATTATAGCCACTGATGCTCGCATCGCCTTTCAATAGCCCCTGCAGCTTAAATAATTGCACCGGGCTGGGCGCGATAATGTCGTTATAGACATAGACATCGGCGAGCTGCCCGCTCCCCGCATAGCTCACCAGGATCAACGCCTGCAGGGCAGGCTGCCCGATCAGGTTAGCACATGCGACACGCGTCACTCTACTTATACCACTCTGCGTTCCAATGATCGCACCCCAGTAGGCAGGATTTTGTACGGCTTCAGGGCACGCCTGCGTTCCCAGGCGAACCTGTGGCGTTGAACTCGCGCTGGCACCTGGCGGCGCGCCAGCTGGCGCCGCGCCGCTGTTTCCTCCACTCCCACCACTACAGGCTGCGCTGCAAAGGACACAGAACAGCAATGCACTTGCCCAGAAAGAGAGGTGCCGCACGTGAAGGCCGGGAAGCTTATGCATAGAAGAGCTCCTATGGGTTCAGGAATGATGTCTCCGGACTACCGCCATGATTTTGCAGAGGTCATGTCATTGCGTATTATAGCACCACAGCGGCTGCTGTGGTGTGTGTGTTCATCAGTGATAGCGCAGCGCCTCGGCAGGAGTGATGCGTCCCGCCTGCCAGGCCGGCAGCACGGCTCCCAGGAAGGAGGCCAGGAGAGCGACGCCAACAATAATGCTCAATTCCTGCCAGGGAATACTGAAGGTCAGGCCGGTATTGAATTGCTCAAAGAAATTGGCGGCAAAGATATTGCTTGCAAGCAACAGACCTAGCAGGACTCCCAGAATACTGCCGAGCGCCCCGACCAGAAATGATTTACATAAAAATGCGACTTGAATAAGACGGCGCTTGCAGCCAATTGCGCGCAGCATACCAATCTGCTGGCGGCGTTCGATAACGGCCCGCGTGCCCGTAATAGCCAGGGCAACGGCGCCCAGCAGCAGGGTCAAAGCGACAACGGCCAGCAGGGCATTGCTGAGGAAAATGCGCGGCCCCCGTATCTGCCAGATGGCATCCTCCAGGACGGTGGTTTCGAGCCCGTTATCCAGGAAGGCTGAGCCGAGTGCCAGCGCTAAAGCGCGCTTATCCTGGCCGGGAGCCACCTTAAAGTAATAGGTCTCTGTAGCGGGGGTGGAGAGATCGGCCGCACCTGTTGTCTTATAAGCAGCTTGCGGAATGTAGAGGCCAAAGTGACTGTAATCGCTGTTATCCACAACACCAATAATTGTTAACTTGATGGCGGGCGTATCCAGCGCCAGCCCCTGGGAAGGGCTCGGTGCCTGGCCTCCCTGGATGCCCGTGACCCACACGGGCGTGGCAGGAAACGTGGCATCCCCCTGGTAGACGCCAGACAGCGAAAATGTGTAGGGGCTGGCGAAGCCCGGCGGCTGCGTGGGCATCCCGGCATCGGCCACGAGGGGCGCATTGGGATCGTAAACAGGTGAGTTGACCAGGCTGTCGGAGCGGTAAGGCAGAGCAGAACTATCAATCAAGGCATAGTTAGGATGTGTTTGCAATGCCTGCCAGACGGCTGCATCGCTGTTGAAGCCATGGGCGCGCGCCGTAAGATGCAGACCCAGGCCGTGCAAAAAGCCGCCGCTGACGACCTGGGCGGGATAAACCTGCCAGGATGGATTGCTATCGCTCAACTGAATGATGCCCACGGCCGTCGCGCTGCGTACCCCAATGTCAGAAAAGTCAGCCGGATTGATGCCATGCTGGAGCAGAGCGGCGTATAGCTCGGGCAGAGGCTTGAAATAGGCCACAGCCTGGATATCATAGCCCCCCGTCTGGGTATCAATGCTTGTATAGGTATTCTGCATCGCGCTGGTAATCACCGCCATGACGGTCATAGCGAAGACCACCAGGCTGAACATGACAACACTGAGGCCGGTGCGAAAACGACGGTTCAGGGGATAAGACGAAGCGAGGCGCGCAGGTACATAGAAGCCTGGCAGGCGCGAGCACAATAACAGCAGTGGGTCAATTATCCATTCAGCGAATGTAATCAGCAGCCAGACCGTAGCCAGGACCATCATGATGCCCGCCAGGAAGAAAATCTCGATGCCACCATTAAAACGTGATAAGCCCAGGCGCGCCAGGGCATCAAAGGGCAAGCCCCAGTAGGCCACCAGGGTAATAGCGATAACTGCTACAAATGCTTTCTGCACGATGGCGGAAGCCGTGCTGGCGGCCGGCCTCGGAAGAGCGGGAGAGCTTGAGGACAGGTGGCGTCTAAGGCGCAACAGGCCCGTTAAAGCCGCCTTTAACAGCAGACCTCCTCCCAGGACGATCAGGGAGAGGCCGAGCGAAAAGTAGGCTATCAAAGATTGCAGCAGGCCCTGCTGCATGCACCAGTATCCTAAGAGCAACGGCAGAAAGCCCAGCATGACAAGCGAGCGGAACAGTCCGATGAGCGCGTCGGGTATCTGGGCGAGCTGGCGGAAGATAGCACGCCCCTGTTTCCTGGAAAATAGATTTGTGGCGACCCACGCACATACTTGCAGTAGGCGCAGACAGGACTCGCCGAGCGATAGCTCCCGTTGCTGTGGTTCCGCCAGGTCACGCATGGCCTCGACGACGGTCATACGGCTGACGAGCCAGGAGGAGAGGGCTACAGATAAGAAGGTGAAGATGACGCCCAGGCAGTACGCGATCAGCAGGCTGTAAGGCTGAAAGGTGAGTTTGAGCGGAAAGTTGAAGCGCGCCAGGGTCGGGCCGAGTACATAGAAGAGCAGAACACCTACGCCTATGCCCACCGCCAGGCCGATCAAAGAGGCTAACAGGTCGTAAACGGTACCTTCGAAGAGAAACATCAGGATGAGGTGGCGGCGCTGCACGCCGATGGCGCGAGCCATACCCATTTCGACGCGCCGCTCGGCCGCCAGGAGGACAAATATCAAGAAAATCAAGAGCAGGCTGATCGCCAGGGCGAAAAGCGCAAAGAGCGCGAAGATGCGCGCAAAAATGTCCTCGGCCTTCTGCGAATACTGGACACCCAGCACTTTATCCTGGGTCACGTGCACATCAGGAGGAATCCATCTCTGGACGTGATCCGTCACGCGATCGGAAAGAGCAGCATTACTGACGCCCCCGCTGCCCGCGTTGGAGAGAAAAATTTCTGTGATATCGTCGTAGCGGCCCTCGATCTTGCGGAACGTCGTGATATTGCTCAAGAGATAAGGCGTCGCGCCGATGAGACCGCCATCGGCGACGATATCCACAACATGCATGCCATAGCGCATGCCAGGCCAGCGCTGCGAGTAGATATAGAGAGTGTCTCCCGCACGTGCATTGAGTAATAGAGCCATAGTATGGTTGAGGTAGACATCGTCTGTGCCAAGGGCAGCAATTGTAAGGCGCCGGCGGCCATTGTCCTGCTGCATGCCGCCGAACCCCTGCTCGCTGCCAGGTATAACGGCGAGAGCGGTGACCTGGGAGCGCACCTGGCGTGAGGTCTCATCGGCCACCAGCAGGCTATGTTCGACCATGGCCGCGGCCATAGCGGAGATATCGCCATCGCTTTTTTTCAGGTCAAGCAAATGATAATAGACGCCATCCGGGAAAAAGCCCAGGTCCCCGTGACCACCCTGGATTGTCTCGTCGACACTGCCAAGGTTATAGACAGCAACGCTCTGCACAGCCCCGGTGATCACATCGCCGGCTGCCAGAACGCTGGATAACAGGGTTGTGGAGAGCATAAGTGCAAAGACAATCAGCCACATCTGCGTGCGGCGGCGGGGAATATTGCGCACGCCAATCTTAAAGAAGAGCAGGTTGCTCACAGCCAGCAGGACAACAACGCCAATAATGACAAGCGTGATGTACACGAGCATACTGGTCAGCGTAGCGCTGGGGATAGCAAAGAGTTGTGTCATGGTGCAGCTCGCAAAGCCTGGTAGAATAGTGCGGCGATCTGTGTATAGCCCAGTGTACTGGGATGAAGTCCATCAGAGCTGATATCTTCAGGGTGGGTACGCAGCTCGCGCCATTGAGCGTGAAGGTCCACGAGCAGGATGTGGTGCCTCTGTACAACGCTGGCAATGGCAGCATTGTAGTTCGCCATCCTGGTATAAAGCGTCCCGGGCTCAAGCGAACTGAAATAAGGCAACACGGTGAGGTCTGGAACGTTGGCGATGGCAATGCGGGCATGGGGCGCTGCCTTCTGCACCTGGCTGACGAGGAGGTCGAGATCGTGAGCATAAGCAGCGACAGGTACGGCATCCGCAAGGTCATTGACGGCCAGCCAGATCGTCACAAGGTTGGGATGCGTATCCAGGGCAACCGGTACCTCTACGTCAAGGGCCTGATGCAGGGTAATACCGGGAACGCCCAGGTTAATCAGGCGAACTCCCGGACCAAGTTTGGCCGCCAGGTCGTCTGGCCAACTCTGCGTCTGTGGATCGTCGGCGCCCACCCCAAAGGTATCAGAGGCGCCGATGGCCACATAGGTCAGCCGCGCCGGCGGCGGTTGTTGTACCACAAGTGAGCGAGACCCGGGCTGCCCGGCAATAGAGGAATCACAACTCATCACAAAGATCGCAACGCAACAAAGCGCAATAGCCAGGCGCGTGTGCCCCTGCCATGTGCGTTGCCCGTGCAAAAAGCTGGTGCCAGTGATACTGTCGGCCTTCCTGATCTTATGTAAGCATGCCACTGAGTAAAGAAACGATAGCAAAAAGCACAACGAAGGCGATAGTCAGGTTAAAAATCAGACGCTCTACACCACGGCGTGTTTTAAACACTGAACCTGTGCTGCTGCCGCCAAAGGCGCTGCCAAGGCCCGCCCCACGCGCCTGGAGCAGGACGAAGAGAATGACGGCTATTGAGAGTATGATCTGTATAACACGAAGTGCTGGAAGCCAAGCAGCCAAGATAATTTCCTCACTTTCGGGTTTTCCTATCAGTTACCGGGGCAAATTATATCATACTCTCAGTATATACGTCGAGAGTTACGCGCAGGGCATACGTTGAGGGTTACCGCTACAACAAGAGTTTCTTGCGGGCCGCGTTATGGACCCGGATGTGACATGCCGGGCATAAGACGATATCCTGTATGCGCATGTATATGCCTTCTTATGTACTTACCATACCTACTATTCGGGTCTCTCTTCACCTACAATGCCCCCTTCTTCCCTTCAGCCCAGTATATCACGCTATGAGCTTGTGATATAATCTCCCCAACTATCATAGTGAAAAGCAGAGGCTCATCTACTATGTTTATCCTCAGGGATATACTGGACGGCAACAATGGCACAGCGCGCCTGCTGGGCGCAGCGGCTATCGATCCAGCACAGGTTTTTCCAGCGGCGCAGCACGACAGCCGGCAGGTGGGGCGCGGGGATCTCTTTGTGGCTATAAAGGGTGCGCAGGCCGATGGGCATCGCTTTATTGCCACGGCTGCGAAGGCGGGGGCAGGGGCAGTGCTCTGTACAAAAGCCGCTGAAAATGTCGCGCCGGATTTTCTCCAGATCGTTGTGCCAGACGTCTTAGAGGCGTTACGTGCGACGGCCTGGGTACGAGTGAAGCGCCAGCAGCAAACGACCTTGATTGGCATCACGGGCAGCAATGGCAAAACCAGTACGAAAGATGCAGTGGCACAGGTACTTGGGCAGCATTTCCCTACCCTCAAGACATACGCATCTTACAATAACGAGCTTGGCTATCCGCTAACCCTGCTGCGCCTGGAGGGGAGGCATCGCTACGCCGTACTCGAGATGGGGGCCCAGTGGGTCGGTGAATTGACATGGCTATGCAATACCATCGCCACTCCTGACTGGTCCATTATTACAAATGTGGGGGCCGCGCACCTGGGTTTATTCGGTTCGCAAGAGCGCGTAAGCGTTGCAAAAAGTGAACTGGTCAGGGTGCTGGCGCCTTCAGGCATTGCTATCCTCAACTACGATAACCCGTATGTGCGGGCAATGCGAGATGCGACGGCGGCGCGGGTACTCTATTACGGCATTGAGGAAGGCGCCGAGGTACGCGCCAGTGAGATCGGCGGCGACACCCTGCTTGGTCGACACTTCACGCTCAGCTATCACGGTGAGAAGGCACAGGTGCAGCTGCGTCTGCCTGGCGAGCACGGTGTCAGTATAGCCCTGGCCGCGGCAGCTGCGGGCTGCGCAGCGGGATTGTCGCTCAATGCCATTGCCAGCGCCCTTGAAGGACTGGCCCCGGCAAAGGGGCGCGCTGAGGTCAAACGCGGCCCCAATGGCAGTACCCTGATCGATGATACCTACAACGCGAATCGCCAGTCGATCATCGCCATTACCCGCGCCATGCACAAGTCGCAGATCCCTCCTGGCGGCAAACGCTGGGTTGTGCTGGGCGACATTTTCGAACTGGGTCAATACGCCAGGGACGAACATTGCGCCAGCGGTGAGGCCCTGGCAGGCACGGTGGACTACCTCATAGCCATTGGCGACGAAGCGCGTTACTACGTTGAGGGAGCGGCTCGCGCCCATATGCCGGACGACCATATCTATTATTTTGCCGCCAACGTTGAAAACGGGCCCGAGCTGGAAGCCGCCAAAAGAGCCGCTGCCGACCTGCTCAAAAGCGAGGCCCGCAGCGGCGACATGGTACTGCTCAAGGCCTCACGCGGGATGCGCTTTGAGACAATCTTAGACATGTGGCGAGACGACGAGCTACATTCGGCAGAGAGGATATCATCATGACGGAAAGAAAACTGCGCCTGGGCCTTATTTTTGGCGGTCGTTCGGGTGAACACGAGGTATCACTGGCCTCAGCCAATGCGGTGATGGCCAACCTGGACAGGGATAAATACCGCGTCGTACCCATTGCCATTACCAGAGAGGGGGCCTGGCTACTTGGGGTGGAGCCGGACAGTTTAATGGCGCATGAGCAGCACAGCAATACCGAGGAAGAGGTAAGCGACAGCACCGCTGTCACGCTCACAGGCGATCCCAGCCTGCGCAGCCTCATTGCGGTACAGGGAAGTGGGTCCCTGGGTGAGAACGGCGCATTGGACGTCATCCTGCCGGTGCTGCATGGTACCTACGGCGAAGATGGCGCGCTGCAGGGCCTGTTGGAGATGGCGAATGTGCCGTATGCTGGCTGTGGCGTACTCGGCTCATCCCTGGGTATGGATAAGGAAAAGATGAAGATGGTGTTCCAGGCAATCGGCCTACCGATCGTCAATTACCTGGCCTACCGCCGTAACCAGTGGGAACGTTCGCCGGCGGCGATTATGGATGCGGTAGAGCAGCGCCTTGGCTACCCCTGCTTTGTCAAGCCCGTTAACCTGGGATCAAGCGTTGGTATCAACAAGGCCCACGAGCGCCACGAGCTGGAACACGCCATCAATGTCGCCGCCGAGTATGATCGCAAAATCATTATTGAACGTGGCATCAACTGTCGTGAGCTGGAATGCGCGGTGCTGGGCAACGATGAGCCAATCGCCTCGGTCGTCGGCGAAGTCGTCGCCAGCAACGAATTTTATGATTACAGGGCCAAATATCTCGACAACAAATCCCAGACGATTATCCCCGCGCATATTCCCCAGGCCAGCGCGGAAGAGGTACGGCGCCAGGCCGTCCTGGCCTTTCTTGGGCTTGATTTGAGTGGGCTCGCGCGCGTTGATTTTTTCCTGGAGAAGGAGAGCGGGCAGGTCTACATCAATGAGGTCAATACAATGCCCGGCTTCACCTCGATCAGCATGTATCCCAAGTTGTGGGAGGCCAGCGGGCTTTCCTTCCCGCAACTGCTGGATCGCCTGATTGAACTGGCCATAGAGCGCCACGCAGACAAACAGCGCAACAGGACAAGCCTGCATGAATGAGGTCGCTATGACACGCACCACTATCCGCTCCGTCAGCGTCGAAGCACTGAACATACCCTTACTAGAGCCGTTTACCATCGCCACAGGTAAGACCAGGGAGGCGCGCAATGTGCTCATCAGCGTGACGCTCGAGGATGGGAGCATTGGCTACGGTGAGAGCGCCCCTTTTACACCCAGCACAGGCGAAGATCAGGCAACGGCGCTGGCGGCAGCCTGTGGCTGCATCGAACTCCTGCGTGGGCGTGACGCCGCCAGCTGGCGCCCCCTATCCAGGCTGGTATGCAGCGTTTATTTTAGCCAGGCGACCGTCATCGCCGGCATCGAAATGGCCCTGTTAGATGCCCTGACGCGCTCCTACGGCATCCCCCTCGCGGTTTTCTTTGGAGGGGCCAGCACAGAGATCCAAACAGATATGAGCATTCCGCTGGTCACTCCTGAACACGGCTACGAACTTGCGCAGGCCGCGCTAAAAAGTGGCATCACCAGCCTCAAGGTCAAAGTTGGTGGAGAGATCCGCGAGGATGTGGCGCGCGTGGAGGCTATCCGCGCAGCGGCTCCCGGCGTTGGCCTGATCCTGGACGCCAACCAGGGCTACACCGCCAGCGAGGCCCTGCTATGCCTGAAAGCGCTTGATGACCACGACATTCGCCCGCTGCTGCTGGAGCAGCCTGTGCATAAAGAAGACTATGAGGGGCTGCGCTACGTCACCCAGCATACGAGCGTGCCCGTCGCCGCCGACGAAAGCGCCTACAGCGCCGCCAATGTCGCGCGCCTGATCACCATGGGTGCGGTCAACGTGGTAAACATAAAGCTTATGAAGAGCGGGTTTTTGCAGGCACTGGATATCGCGGCCGTCTGCCGCGCCAACCACATAGGACTGATGATCGGCGCCATGATGGAATCGCGTCTGGCGATAAGCGCCGCCGCCCATTTTGCGGCCGGACTGGGCGGCTTCTCTTACATTGATCTTGATACGCCTATGCTACTGGCCGCAGATCCCTTTAGCGGTGGCTACGAGCAGCGCGGCGGCATATACGATGTATCTGATATAAAAGGTGGGCTGGGCATAGAGAGGAGATAAGCAGCAGGCGCCTGCTGCTTATCTCCTCTCTTCTAATAATTATGCCTCTTGCGTGCGTTTGATGCTCGCCTCGCCTTCAACGATGAAGACAATGCGCTCGCAGATATTGCCGCTATGGTCGGCGACACGTTCAAGTTTATGGGCAATCCAGAGCAGGTAGGTAGCGCGCTGCAAGATGAAGGCATCATTCTGCAAAGCGGGAATCGCGCGCGCACCTGCCATCAAGGTCATCAGGTCATGGCGCACGAGGTGATAGCGCACATCCACAACGTCATCCTCCTCCCAGATATAACTGGCTGCCCTAACGTCACGCCGTTCGAAGGCCTCCATCGTTCCTCGCAATACCCGCCTCGCCTCGTGACCCAGGTCGAGTAGCGCGCGCATAATTGACGTCTCGGTTATTTCATACCCATTACTGGCTTCGCCGGTGGAAGTATCGGATATCCTAATCTGTGACGCCCCCTGCATGCGCAGTGGAGCCATACGCAACAGGATCTGAGCGACCCCGGCCGCGCCATCTCCCATCCGTTCAAGATCGCCCGCGATGGCCAGCGTTGAGGTAAGGAAACGCAGGTCGCGGCCTCCCAGAGGTTGCTGCAGCGTCAAAAGACGGATAGTATGTTCCTCGATTGCGGCTCGCAAGCTATCTACACAGGCATCGGCCTCGATGACCAGGCCTGATTGAGCCAGGTCCCCCGTCTCCAGAGCTTCAAGAGCTTTACCCAGGGCATCATCCACCAGTTTTCCCAGCCGTATAATCTGGTCATTGAGCCCCTGTAGCTCTTTATCTAGCAGTGTTCTCGCCATCAACGCTACTCCTTATGTGATATGAATTCTCGTTCCTGGAAAGAGTCGCTCGCAAATCATAGGAATTTACTGAGAACCCGAGCGGCATTTCTGCCGCCCACACCAAATATAGTGTAGCATATTCTTTCGCATAAAAGATAGAGAATTTAATGTAAATTGCATTCTATACTTTAGGGATAAGCGCGTCGGAAGATATACGCCGCCATCAGCACAATTTCCGTTGCTTATCCTGGGCGGCCCAGTCATCAAACGATGGCAATGACACAGGCTGAACAAATAGCGACAACGCTGGTGTGCGCGCTGGAAGTTGTTCGAGGATACGCACGGTAAGCGTAGGGGGCGGTTCGATCATCTGCAGTTGACTGCAAAGGATATCGATGTCATCTGCTGGAAGATCACTATCAATAATCTGGCTGCGTTTCAGTATCTGCATATTTTTATGCCCTCGTTTTCTATTCGTGCTAACACAGATAGCACGAATAGAAAACGAGGGCAGTTTCAAGAGATTGGCGTTGCCGCCGCCTCTGGTATCATGTGTCCATGTTATTCCCGTAAGGAAATGTTAATGCGTGGTGACGTGTGACCTGCTCAAGGCGGCACGCAGCAGGGGTTTAGCGCGTTGGAAGTAAGTTTTAGCGGTAGCTTCGGGCATAGCGAGAGCGTGGCCAATTTCAGAAAAACTCAGCTGGCTTGCGTAGCGTAAGAGCACAACAGCGCGGAATTTAATAGGCAGGATCTGGATCGCCTCTTGCAGGCAGCGCTGCAAGTCGCTTTGCTCTGCCAGCTCCTCGGGGAGGGGATCGCTAGCGGGTATCGCAGCCAGCACCGAGAGCTCATCATCTTCGCTGGTGGACTCCAGCTCTGAAAAGTGGATGGCGCGTTTGCGCCGCAGCTCATCAAGACAGCGATTGCGGGCAACCTGAAACAGCCATGCTTTCAGCGGCTTATCAGTACGTAGGGTTGGTAAAGAGCTATGCAGCTGGATAAACACATGCTGTAAGACATCACAGGCCTGGTCGTAGTCGCCCAGAAAACGGTAGATAAAGTTAAACAAGGGGGTACTATAACGCTGGACCAGGCTTTCAAAGGCATATTGATCGCCAGCAAGTGTCTGCTGTGCCAGGACACCATCGCTAATATCTAGCGCTGAAATGCGTTTCGTTTCTGGGATCTGCATGGCTCATTCACTCCTTTTCTTTTCTCTGGTACTAGATTAGTGCTTTCCCAGGCAAAAGACAAGGGATTTTTGGCCTTATAAGCTCTGCTATAGGTGACTCTAAGCGGATCCTAAAGCACATTAAAAGAATGCGCAGGTTTTCTTATTTTTCAGGGAGTAAGCTTAAAAATTAGCTAAGCTTTCTCCAAGCAAATTCAGGCCCTGCTAACGCAAGTGCAGCGAGCAGTCTTATCTACCTTCTCAAGAGCCTGCTGAGGAACGCGTTTTTGACGATGGCAACCTCTTCCACCCTGAGCAGGAAGACCCCGCCAAGGTAGACGCCGCTTGCGATGCCACCGGCCACAAGTACGGTGAGCAGGCGCCCAAGCAAGTAGCTGAGTGAGAAGAGGGCGACATGGCCGAACAACGCTTGCAGGCCAATGGCAACAAGCACCATGGCGGCGGTGGCCGCGAAAATCTTGAGCGCGGCCGGTACGATCTCGCGCAAATGCAGCGGGCCAATGGACATGCGCAGCAAGAACAGCAAAATGATGGGATGGAGAGAGTTCTGGACGGTATTGGCAAAGACCAGCGCGGGCATGCCTATAGTGTGCCAGAAGGGCAGGGCGATGGCCAGGTAACCGGCGAAACTGATGAAATAGACGATCACGGGGATGACGGTATTTTTACGCGCGTAGAACGCGGCGAGCAGCAGCTGGTCTATCGCGACAAAGGGCAGCTGATAGGAGTAGTTGCGCAGAGCGATGGCCATCAACTGCGAGTCTTTGGCCGTGGAGTGGTAGTGCTGGAAGATTAATGTCACAATGGGCAACGCCAGCACAAAAAGACCTGCGGCCGCCGGGATCATCAGGAGCAGCCCCAAGCGGAAACCCAGCAGCAGCGTTTTTTTGAAACGCTCGCCGTCCGCTGACCTGGCATGCTCCGCCAGCGTCGGCAGGACGGCGATTGCAAGCGCCTGGGCTACCAGGCCGATGGGAAACTGGATGAGCGTTGTGGCAAAGCGCATGGCGGCATAGTTGGCCGCGCCGTCCCCCGGGGTGCGCGAGGCCAGGCTCTGATCGAGGAAGACAAAAAACGCGCTCGCCACCAGGCTGATCGAAACCGGGCCATAGAGCTTGAGTATACGTCGCAGGGCCGGGTGCTTGAGGTCGAGCACAAACATATAGCGCAGGCGCTGCTTGCACATGCCCGGGATAAGCAGGACGATCTCGCCCAGCGCGCCGACCACAGCGCCTATAGCGATGCCCAGGTAGCCAAAGTAGCGGTCACCCAGCACGCTCCCTACGATCGCGCCCAGGATGATGCCGACATGGTAGGAGGCGGTAGCAACGGCCGGCCAGCCGAACTCCTTACGCGCAAACAGTGCCGCCTGGAGTACGGCAAAGGGGCCGAGGGCCAGCAGTGAAAAGAAGATGATGCGGGCGAACTGGATGGTCAGCTGCTTCTCCGCGCTGGTATAGCCAGGCACCTGGACATTTGAGATAAACCAGGGCGCAATAAAGAGAAAGATGATCGCCGCGCTCAGCATAATCAGAAAAACAAGATTGACGACAGTAAAGACGATGCGGCGCATTTCAGCGCGCTTCTCGGGCGCGGCGTAATCATTAAAAGTAGGAATGAGGGCCCCGTTGACAGATCCATTGATCAGGAAGTCGTTAAAGGTCTGGGCGGGTGAAATAGCGGAGTTAAAGGGGCCTGCTATACTGCTGCCGAGAGCGGCGACAACAATCTGCCTGACCATGCCCATGAGGCTGCTGCCCAGGTTACCGAGCATGACCAGCGAAGCGGATTTGACGATATGGCGGCGCTCACTGGGCGGCGCCTGCTCTCCGGCCCCCTGGGCCTCTTCCGCCAGCGCTATTGGCAGCGCTTCCGGCTCGTCCCCGCCAAGGCCTCCCGTAACTACGGGCATCAGCTCGATTTCCGCCTGGCTCTGCTCAGATGCAGATTGTGGCTGTATTGAATCTTTTGCCATAGTAGAGAAGGTCTCCCCATTATTTTTACGCAGATCACTCAGGCAGTTGTTGAATTGTGGCGATCAGCTCGGTTGTTGAATGATGCGCTAGATACGGAATTAAATGCACGCTGCCGCCATACGCCTGTACCACTTTTGCCTCGGGCAGGCGACTGCTATCCACTTCACCGCCCCGGGCATTGGCGTAATCGCCGCCCTTCACATAGTGGGCGGGCCGCAGCAATTGCACGAGGGGAGCAGCGGTCGCTTCAGCAAAGATGGTCACATAGTCGATACAACTCAGGGCAGCCAGGATTTCAGCGCGCTCAAGGGCCGCTACCAACGGCCTACCCGGGCCTTTCAGCGACCGCACTCCAGCGTCATCGTTCAGACCAAGCACGAGGAAATCTCCAAGCGCGCGCGCCGCCTGTAAATATCGCACATGTCCCAGGTGGAGCAGGTCAAAACAGCCATTGGTAAAGACGCCGCGCTCACCCGCATGCTGCCTGCGCTGCACCTCACGCGCAAGGTCATGGTGCTCAATTATCTTGTATTGCGTGGCGTAGAGTTGTGTATTCATTGGATCACATGCATTAATTCTTGCGGTGTATTGCTGGCGCAGCCCAGGCGGCGAACAACCAGGGAGGCCGCGGCATTGGCGAGATAAGCGGCTTCGGCCATACTCGCGCCAACGGTCAGCGCCAGCGTAAATGTCGCTGCGACCGTATCGCCCGCGCCATTCGTATCTACAATCTCACTGGCCGGTTCCAGCCGGTGGATGGGCAGGTGCAGGGGAGGCCGGCCGGTTTCAAACAGGCTCATACCCTCTGCGCCCCGCGTAATCAACACGCCTTGAGCATGACAGGCGGCGAGCAGGCGCTGGCCCGCCTCCTCCAGGTCGGCCAGGTTGTTGATCGTCATACCCAGGGATAGCTCGGCCTCCGGCTGATTTGGCGTAAGCGCGGTCACACCCTGGAAGCGGGCCAGCGAGCCGTGCGAGTCCACCACAATGATTTTTTGCAGGCTGCGCGCCAGCGGAATACAGGTCTCAATGATGTCGGGGCTGATGACGCCATTCTCGTAATCTGACAGGACGACGGCATCGATATCTGGCAAGGCGCGCTGGATGTAGGCGATGATCTGACCTTTACTCGGCTCCCCCACCTCGGAGGTATCCACACGGTCGATGCGCACGATATGCTGCTGGACGATCTGGGTACTGCCGGCCATGATCCGAGTCTTGGTCGAGGTCGGGCGGCGCACATCCGTGAACAGGCCAGCCTGCTGCATGCCAAGATCGCCGATGGCGCGGCGCAGGCTGCGGCCGACCTGGTCATCACCAACCACCCCCGCCAGAAAAACTTCCGCGCCCAGCGTACGCGCATTTGCGCCCACATTGGTTGCGCCACCTGGCACTATGCGCTCCTCGCTCAATTCAAGGATAAGGACGGGCGCTTCGCGAGAGATACGCGCGGGTTTACCAATCAAGTACTCGTCCGCGACCATGTCACCAATGACCAGAACACGCTTGCCACGAAATCCGTCCAGGAGTGTGCGCAAACACGAGCGAGTTTGCCCGCTCGTAGAAATATCAAGCGTCATATTTTTCGCGCCCTTTCAAAACGACCTGCAGAATAAAACGAGGTATAGCAAGCATCCTCCTCCAGCGCCACGGCTCACGATACAGGCGGTACATCCACTCCAGGCCCATGCGCTGCATATTCCTGGGAGCCCTCGGCTTGCGCCCCGAGAGAAAATCGAAGGCTCCTCCCACACCCATGGCAACAGCAACAGGCAGGCGAGCACGGTTGCGCCAGATCCACAATTCCTGGGCCGGCGCGCCATAAGCCACACAGAGCACATCGGCGCGCGCCTCGCGAATACGCTCGATAATCGCATCTTCCTCCAGAGCGGACGGGGTGCCGGCATAGGTGCCCGCGACCTGCAGCCCGGGAGCGAGCTCTTGCAAGCGAAGCGCGGCACTATGCGCGACGCCGGGAGCCGCGCCGAGCAGGTAGAGGCGATAGCCAGAAGCGGCACAAAGCCTGGCCAGAAGCGGCAGCAGATCGGTACCTGCCAGGCGCTCTGGAGCAGGCCTGCCGAGGAAGCGCGTGGCCCAGACGATACCTGTACCATCGGCTACCACGAGGGCCGCGGAATTTATGGCCATGCGAAAATTCCGCTGGCGCTGGGCAGCCATAACGAACTCAGGATTTACCGTAACGACCTGCTGGCATGGCTCAGCATCGCTGTGCCGCGTAAGCATCCCCTGGATACTGTTCAGCGCCTGCTTCTGCGAAACTCGATCAACGCGTACGCCGAGTACATAGACAGCTGTGGGCTGATTACTCTCTGGCATTGTATTTGCTTGTTGTAACGACATATCTTTTCTCAGCAGAGAAGATCACCAAGTAAGGATTTCACTTTCGCTGTTGCTCACGAGAATATCCGGGCGCGTCTCCTCAATAAATCGCCGCACATGCCCCAGAACTTCGTCGGCATGCTGACCGCTGTTACTTACACAGGTGATGCCAAGGACCGCGATCTGCCAGCGATCCTGTTCCTCGACTTCGGCAATCGCCACTTCAAAGCGATTACGCACACGAGCCATAACAGATTTGATAATCTGCCGTTTATCTTTTAACGATTGACTGCCCGGCAGATGTAACGTAATTTGACTTACTCCTATAATCATAGGACCAGTTGGCTCCTCCCCTGAAGGAGAGAAAGCTAAGCTTCTCCTTAGAGAGCTCGGGAGAACATGTTTCACAGTCCAAGTACACGGCTAGTATAGCATAGTTCGCCAGGGCTGAAATACCCATAGCTATTCAGATGAGAATGTATGGTTTCTGAACGACTATGGGTATTTAATTCGACGCCCCTGGCCAACTCTGGTACAATGATCTAGAAAGATGTGTCAAAACTCAATAAATCAGTGCCATAGAGCAAGCAAATATATGTATGGTAAAAGGAGTTCAATCGGCTCATGGAGATGGTCGAACTGGGCCAAGTCCGACGCATTATCATTGCCCATCAGGATCGGCTCGTTCGCTTCGGCTATGAATACTTTGAGGCTTTCTGTGAGCGCCATCATACTGAAATTGTGGTTATCAATGGCGAAAGTCTCTCGCCCGAACAAGAATTAGTTCGGGACTTGAGAGCCATAGTGACGGTATTTAGTGCAAGATTACACGGACTTCGGTCCTACAAGAAAGTTTTGCAAGATGCTGCTTTGCAAAAAGATCAGGCTTGAGGTAAGCGAGCAGGATGCCACGACCCTTGAGTTTATGCAGGGCAAGTGTCGCGGTCTCTACAACTGGTGGATCGGGCGACTACGAGATGGTGAGAAGTGGCCTGGTTGGAAGAACGCGAAAGCCACGCTACAAGAGAGCAAACGGCATGATCCTGAGTTATGCCACGTCTACGGCAAACTCTTGCACGAGGTCTACTTTCGGGCGGATAAGGCCATGCAAGCCTTCTTTCGTCGAGCGAAGGTCGGAGAAAAACCTGGGTTTCCGAGGTTCAAGCCACGCCACGAGTTCTTCACGCTTTGCTATCCGAGCATGTACATCAAGGTGGAAGGCAACAAGCTGTTTCTTCCCACAGCTGGCAAAGGTGAAAAGAACAAGGAGTATCCGACTATCGTGGCAACGCTCACTGAGACACCGCCAGCGGTCTACCGTGAAGTGGCCATTTCACGCGATGCCAGAGGCTACTCCTACGCTTCCTTTGTCTATGAGCAGCATGAGACACCACGAGGTGAGGAAGCACAGGTCGTCGCTTTTGACCTGGGGATCAAGACGCTGGCTACAGGTGTCAATGAGCAAGGCAAGTTCTACCACGTGGGCGGCTTCAAGGGCGCTCGCTGGTATAACAAGCATCTCGACAAGATCAGGTCGAAACGTGACAGGTGCAAAAAGAAGTCGAAGCGTTACACGCACTTATCGAAGGTCTACAAGCGCGTTTCTGAGAAGAAGCGCAACAAGCAACGCGATAGTCTGCATAAGGCATCGCATTTGATAAGCCACAAACTGGTTGAAAGTACTGTTGTGGTTGGCGATCTTTCCCAACGACAAATGGTACAGAAAGCGCATCAGGAACGGAACAAGCACCTCAATCGAGCCGTGTACAACGAATGGGGATTATACGCCTTCATCGAGATGCTCACGTATAAATGCCAGTTGTACGGGAAAGGCCTCAATTTTTTAGATGAACGCAATACCTCCAAAATGTGCAGCGGATGTGGTCACTTACAGGCTATGCCGCTCTGGAAACGGACGTATTGTTGTACCGACTGTGGATTGGTCATGGACAGAGACGACAACTCTGCTGTGAATATCCTGAAACGGTATATTGCCCGGCTAGGGCCACACACGGGCGATCCCGTGCGGTGTGCGGATGTTTTCACCGCAATCGAACATGTTTGAATACATTTTGAAAGGCAGATACCCCTCATGATAGAAGCAAGTACCCAAAGCGGCAGGCGGCCCAGCCTCCCCATGCAGGGCGTGCCCCAGCCAACGCGGGAGGAGGTGCTACACCTGCCTCGCGTGCGTATTTCCTCGCACCCTGTCATGGCACATAAAATGACGGCCCTGCGCGATAAAAACACGCCCCCTCCCGAGTTTTATCGCCTGGTCAAAGAAATTGGAGCCTTGCTGGCCTACGAGGCCACAGCGAGCCTGGCCCTGGAGCCACATCACATTGAGACGCCCATGGAGGCAATGACCGGACGGCGGCTGGCGGGTGGGATTGGCGTGACGCCAATCCTGCGCGCAGGGCTGGGTCTGGCCGAGGCATTCCGCGAAGTCATTCCGGACATCCAGGTCTGGCACCTGGGTCTGCGGCGCGATGAGGATACCCTGCAGGCCCTGGAGTACTATAACCGCCTGCCACACAAGGTTGATCTACAGGTGGCCTATGCCATCGATCCCATGCTGGCAACGGGGGGATCAGCGATTGATGCCATCAATATTCTCAAACGGCGCGGCATACCGCGTCTTTCCTATGTTTGTATCATCGCGGCACCCTACGGACTGCTCAAATTGAGCCAGACCCATCCAGATATCGACATCTACATCGCGGCACTTGACGAGAGCTTGGACGATAAAGGCTATATTCTACCAGGCCTGGGTGACGCTGGCGATCGCCAGTTCGGCACCTTTTAGGTGAACTCTGATGACACGACACGACTGCGAACATAAGGTTATATAGCATGCCAGGAGCATTGCCATCTCCAGCACCCGATCCAGAGGGTGAACAACCAGATCAGGTGGCCGACAGCGAGGAGAGTTATGTCGACCCCTACACAGACGGCCCGCTCGCGCCCGAGCAGCCGGAACTCCCGCGGGCCGAGCCGGCAGCGGAGGCAGAGCTGCCACCGGAGGCGCGCGGCGAGACAAATGGAGGACCGCTGGGCTGTTGCCTGGGTATCACGGTCGGCATCATGTTCTGCCTGTTCCTCGGCGTTATAGGCGTTGGTCAGCTGCTTGCGAGCGGAATCGCCCCGCTGCTGCATGGCGATGCCATCACCACGACCCGTATCGCGACCGCCATTCTGGCAGGCGTTGGAGCCATACTTGGCGGCTTCGCAGGCTGGAAAATCGGCAAAAGGTTGTACCGGGAATATGAATTAAGCCCGCGGCAGAAGCGCAGGCTTGAGCAGCTGGAGAAAAAATACAGGAGCAGCCGCGGCAGTTAAGGTCACGCGAGTATAGACTGGTAAAAAGCCAGGTGAAAGAGAGTAGTGAATGCGCGTTGTAATTTTTTGCGACATGGAGGGTATTTCTTGCATTGAGCACTGGGACCAGGTCACAGGAGGCAACCCCCTCTACGAGGAGTGTCGCAAACTCTACACCGATGAGATGAACGCCGCGGTACGGGGAGCGCGGGCCGCGGGCGCGCGCGAGATCGACGTCGTCGACTGCCATGGCGCGGGCGGCGCCTACAGCTTCAAGAGTTTTCTGCCGAACCGCCTGGAGGCCGGGGCGCAATATATTTTTGGCTATCCCTGGGCGCGCTACATTGCTCCTTTCGAACAGGCATGCGATGCCGTGCTATTTGTAGGCGCGCACGCCATGGCGGGTACACCCGATGGCGTGCTCTGCCACACGGTCTCTTCGGAGTCCTGGCACAATGCCTGGATCAATGACACCCTGGTCGGCGAAAGCGGTATTCTGGCCGCAATAGCCGGCTGCTGGGATGTACCGGCGGTCTTTGTCTCTGGTGATGAGGCAACCTGTCATGAAGTTACAGCCTTGCTGGGAGATGAAGTCACAACGGCCCCGGTTAAAAAAGGGCTGGGGCGCTTCTCCGCACGCAATATGGCTCCCAAGGACGCGTGCTCTCTGATCGAGATGCGTGTTGCCCAGGCCCTGAGCCTTGGCAACTGGCCCAAACCCTATAAGCCCGCTGGCCCGGTCACCTTCAAAGTAGAGCTTGCGGCTCCCGACCGCGGCAGCGATTTTAAGGGCCGCGCAGGCGTCCGCTTTGAGAGTCCACGCCTGGTCGCATCCACCGCCAATAACTTCTGGCAGGCCTGGGATCAGTTCTGGTACAGGAACTAGTGCCACAATTGATTTGTCAACTTAAGAATGGAAAGCATCAAAACAACTAAAAATACATGAAAGTAATGAAGGAGCAATGAGCAGCACGTGAATTGGAGATGTAGCGCCGAGGTGTCGAGTACTACTTTTGGGCTACTCGTTTTGAATAATTCTTGATTTGAGATTATTATTTTGTGGTAAGAACCTGGATACCTATATTGATGAATATATACGTGTATGATGAATATATACGTGGAAATTGGAAGGGTAACGTGGCCATGGGAAAATATGTATTGCTTGTAGAAGATTACCACCCCACTTCACACATGTTGCAGGCGCTCTTAGAACTGAAGGGCTACGCAGTTCGCCCGGCGCGCGATGGGCTGGAGGCTCTGCAACACGTAGAGATCGAACCCCCTGGCATTATTCTCCTGGACCTCAAAATGCCCTCAATGGATGGCTATGCGTTTCTCGAGGCGCTCGAGCGCCGCGAATGCGGGATGCGAGTGCCCGTCATTGTACTGACCGCCGACTCGTTCGCCGGGCCGGAGCTCGCCCGCAAAGCCGTCAAGATTTTTTACAAGCCTTTGCACTTCGGCCCTTTGCTGGCGACCATAGCGCAGTATTGTTCAGCCATGCCTGAGCCCGACCGGCTCAACGGCCTGCAGCCCTCTCTCGCCGCGCAATGAACTCCGGTCCAGACCCCTACACAACCTTCACGTCTTGAGTGGCGCACACGATCAGCGCTCAGCAATACGGAAGACGGAGAGGCGCGCATGCAGTGAGTTCGTTAATTCGACGAGGTGACCGAGCGACTGCTGCATATACTTCATATGCTGGTTAATCTCGATGGTCATCTGAGAAATGTGCTCAACTGCATCGACAACAAGTTCGGCACCCTTGGCCTGGCCATCCGTAGTCATACAGATGCCCTCAACAAGGTTTGCCAGGTGCTCTGTAACAGCGCCAATGGCATCCAGGGCGACGCCTGTCTGAGTTACCAGCTCGGACTGCTTGACTGCCTCGAGCGTGTTCTGCTCCACACTTTGAGAAATCGCCGTGGTTTCACGCTGGATCGAGCGAATATGCGTGGCCACTTTACGCGCTGCCTCCGCGCTATGTACCGCCAGCGTACGGATTTCTTGCGCAATCAGGGCAAAATTCTGCCCCTGCTCCCCGGCTCGCGACGCCTCGATAGCGGCGTTAAGCGCAACGAGATTCATACGCGTGGTCAGGTCGGTCATGGTCAAAATTGTCTCATTGATCTCCTGACCACTCTCACCCAGGCGTTTCATAATGCGGGCAGACAACAGGGTGGACTCGCGCACCTGGCCCATGCCATCGACGGCGCGATCGATCGCACTCTGCCCCTCAACGGTCACATCCACGGCTTCAAGCACAACGCGTGACAGCTCTCCAGCTCCGCTCGATAACTGGTGGATGGTGCCGGCAATACCATCTATCGTATGGGAGATGTGCTGCACCTGTAACTCTTGCTGGCTGGCATCGCGCACGAGCAGTTCAGAACTGTGTTGCACTTCGCGGGTATGTTCATCGACCGCCCGTGTAACTTTTTGTACGTTGCCGAGAATGTCGCTTATCTCCGCAACCATCACATTGATGGCCCCGGCGATGGGCTGCAGCTTCTCGTGCGCTGACTGGATCCGTACACGCAGGTCTCCACGGCGTATCTGTTCCAGGTCGTTGAGCAAGAAAGTACAGGCCTCCTCAAGAGAGCGATGCTCAGCCTCGCGCTCCTGAAAGATACGCGCGTTATCAATGGCGATAGCCGCCTGATTGGCAAATAGTTCAGCCACCTCAATGCTCTCCAGGGTAGGTACCTTGCTATCCTCAGGATCATCCAGGGAGAGAAAGCCCAGCAGTTTCTGCTTGCGTGGGCTAAATAGAGGCACAATCAAGGCATCGTCTGGATGCCAGCCACCAGGCTCGTAATCATCGCTAGTTTTATCAGTGACCGAGACGATAGCAGAGAAATCGTCCATGTATTCATGTGGAATAAAGTAGCTCTGGCTGATACGAAACTCTGGCCGCATCAGGCGTAAGACATGCTCCACCGGGCGGCGCACCTGTCGTAGAACCCGCTCATTCTCCTCGGCCATACCCGCAAAAGCCAAAGGAGACAGGGCGTCGCTTCCCTCTTCGATGAGATGGATCACCAGAATACGAAAGCCGGTACACACGCTGGTAGAGGCAACTATTTGCTGTAGAACCTCGCTTAAGCCGGCTTCCGCGCGTAAAATAATCCCCAGGCGTATCAATTCTTTAATCTGTCGTGTGTGTCGTAGCGCCTCTGTAGCGACAGAAGTTTCTCCTGCAGGTAACGGCCGGCTATCCCTGAATGTGCCGTGCTCACGCTCCCACTGTGCCTGCTCCGCCGGTGAGCGAAAACGAACTCGCAGCGGAACGGACCATCCCTGTTGCCTGCGTTCTGACATTGTTGGCAGCTTTCTCTATCTTGGATTACAGTTGATTACCTGGAGGATAGCATATCAGATACCTTTACACAAGTCCAATAGCACGCATGGGTAACAGTTCAGGAGCTCATATATGGTGTGAAATAGCCACGCAGTGTATGAGGGATCCGGCCCGAGACGAGCGTCCCCTCCGGGTGGTGCTCCTCAGAATCAACATACCCCCTGCGATGGAAGAGCTCAACCATTTCGCTTTTCGCGTAAGGAATGACGACCGATATACGTTCCATGCTGTCCGCCAGGACGCGGGCAATCTTCTCACGTAAAACATCGAGGCCACGGCCCTTCAAGGCGGATACGAGCACAGCGTTGGGATAGAGGGTGAGATCAAGTTCCTCAGGATCATCCAGCAGATCAATTTTATTGAGAGCAGTCACCCGTGGCTTCACGCTCGCGTCCAGCTCATGCAGCACATCATTTACCGTCTCGCTCTGCTCGATCGCATTCTCGTGGCTGATATCAACAACCTCCAGCAGCAGGTCAGCGTCTATGACTTCCTCAAGTGTGGCGCGAAAAGCGGCGATGAGCTTGGTTGGAAGTTTTTGAATAAAGCCTACGGTATCAGTAAACAGGACCTCCTGGTTACCAAGTAAGATTTCATGGCGAGTAATCGGATCAAGCGTAGCAAACAGTTTGTTTTCGGCCAGAACCTCTGCATGGGTTAGGGCATTGAAGAGGGTGGATTTACCTGCGTTGGTATAACCTACTACGGCCACAACAGGGATAGACTGGGCGGCGCGCTGTTGGCGATGCAGGAGCCGCTGCTCACGTACGCCTTCGATATCCTCGCGCAATTCCGCAATGCGTCCCCGTATACGGCGGCGATCGAGCTCGAGCTTGGTCTCGCCGGGGCCACGTACGCCTATGGCGCCTCCTATCCCCCCTCCCCCGGCACTGCGGGTGCCGCCGGACTGGCGTGAAAGCTCAACGCCTCGTCCTGTCAGGCGTGGCAAGCGGTACTCCAGCTGTGCCAGTTCAACCTGCAGGCGCCCTTCACGCGTGCGTGCGTGCTGGGCGAATATATCAAGAATGAGAGCGGTACGATCAATAACGCGAGCATCTAACAGCTTTTCCAGGTTGTGCTGCTGCGATGGGGAGAGCTCATCGTCAAAGATCACCAGGTCAAAACCCAGTTGCTTCTCAAGGCAACTCAGTTCCTGGGCGCGCCCTTTCCCCACATATGTCGCTACGTCCGGATGGCGCAAGCGCTGGATCATCTTCCCAAGCACATCGGCGCCCGCGGTACGCGCCAGGGCGCTGAGCTCGTCCAGTGAGTCTTCAACGCTCCACAAACTCTCCTGTTCTTCGTCTTCCACCGCGACCAGGTAAGCGTGTTCTTGCCTGGCATGGGCGCCAGTTTCGACAGTTCGATCTTGCTTTGTCGTAGTTCAAATACCTCCGCCTAGACTATATAATGCCCTACTCTATACCAGGTATTGTAAGCATCTAAGCAGCAGAACGCAAGCTCTCCGGCGCATTTTCATATGGGCTGATATTACTGGTGTGCAGCTATGCGGGTCACAATAAAGCTATTGACCGAGGCGAATAAACTATGCGAAACCGCGTCATTATAAAACTGCTGCCAGCTGCTGAACTGCGCAGTATCAATTGCGCCCGGGTAATTGTGCATATTCTGTAAAAAATTGTGCAGCATGAAGAGCAGCACGACCCAGAGCAGCCACGCTTCTGCAAAGCCAACCACAGCGCCCAGCAGCCTGTCACCAAACCCGATGAGGGGCAGGTTGGTCACGATACCTCGCACAACGGTTGACAGTATATGCAATATCAGGATAGTGCCACAGAATACAATGATGTACGAGACAAGTGGGGTTGCGGGCAAACCATTGGCGGCCAGTAAAAAGGTCAGGCGCGGCCCAAACAGGTAGGCCACCACAAATCCCACCGGGATACTGATCAGGTTTATTAGGCTTGCCACGGCGCCATTACTGAACCCATTGAAGACCAGCAAAATCACCGTGACAACAAAGAGGATATCTATAAGACTGATTGACATAGATGTGGCATCCCTCCAGCAATATATTCATAGGCGTTGATGAGTATAACATCTACATGCAAAGACGTAGTGAAGAGTTCAGTTGTAACAGCCTTGTCTGCAGCGACCCGCGAGACCAACGGACTTCTGGCGCGAGGTATCTGCCGCCTAAGCGGAAGCAGGCCGTCTCTCGCGCTTGAGATAGCAGGCCCCCCACCAGCTGAAGCCCAGCAGGCTGGCCGAGATGAGCAAGATGAGCCAGTCGAAACCAATATATTGAGCAAAGAAGCCGGCAAAGAGCAGGATCGGAATGGAGCCGGTATTGTAGAGCATAAACTGCAAGGAAAAAACCCGGCCGCGTACCGCCTCGGGCGCATGCTCCTGCATTAGCGCATTCGTCGGTATATTGACACAGGCCATGGCCACTCCCAGCGCAAACATCAGCAGAAAGGTGACCAGGAGCAGCTGTATGGAACCCGCCGCCTGCGCATGCAAGAAATAGCTGGCCATTACCTGTGAAACGGGGAGCAGGACAAAGCCAATGGCCAGGCTGATGAAACCTATCCTGGTCAGGCGTATCTTATCCACACGTGCAGTAATCCGCGGCATGATAACAGAGGCCCCTACAAGGCCTATGGCGGCTGGCGTAAGGATAAACGCCATGTCCGCCGCCGAGCGATGCAAGACCTGTTGCACAAAAGCTCCCGCAAGTTCGCCGATCAGCAGCATAATGTTGCCAACCACCGAGAGTTGGATCACTGAAAAATATAACTGCCGATCCCCACGCACATAGCGCCAGCCTTCTACGATCTCGCTCCACACCTTGCGCATAGCCTGCCCCAGCTCTACATGAGCATGCTTCGCCTGCTCACTGCTATGCCTTTCAAGATGTTTCTCCGCGAAAGCCGACGCAGGAATGCAGAGTACGAGCAGAGCACTCACCAGGTAGAAAAAAGCTACCAGGACAAAGAGCATGTCAATCGATTGCACCTGCAACGTGAGAGCCGCGATATGCAGGGTGAAGGGCGGAAAGAGGCGCGAGACGATACTGCCTAAGATGAGAAAACCAATCGCCTGCGCAAGCGTCGTGGTGATATTGAACAAAGAGAGCGCGGGCACCAGTTCGTCTTCGCCCACCAGCAGGGGGATGGATGCCCCTTCCGCCGGGGTAAAAAACTGGCCGATGAGCGAGGTCATAAAAATCAAGACATAGAGCGGGAGCAAGTCGGTGCGGTTATACAACAATGAGGCGACGACCAGCAGCATAGTGACCAGGCGTAAGATGTTGCTCACCCACAGAAGCAGGCGCTTATTCAAGCGATCCACCACGACCCCGGCCAGGGCGCTGAAGGGAAGCGCGGGAAGTGTAAAAGCGATAATCGCGAGACCGGCCATGACAACGGAGTGGGTGATTTCATTCACAAGCACGATAATGCCGAAATTGGCCGCATTGAGCACCGTGAGCGAGATCAATTGCGCCAGCCATAAAAGCAAGAAGTTGCGGTTCTTCAGCACGCGCCGGAAACTGGCGGTATGAGTGTTTGATTGATCAGGCCGGGTTGGATGTTCTTGCGCCGTTGTCGTCGGCATATGCGTCTCTTTCTATACGAGCGGCTGCTTATCCTCCGCAGCGGATTTAAGCTGGCCATCGTAGACGTCGCTATCCTCTTATTTTCATACGTATCAGGATAGTTAAAAGTTCACGCGGAGTTTAAATTGAGGGGCGCTGACGAGATGCCTTATGGCCAGCTTTATCCTTCATTGCCGAAATTGACCACCAGGAGATCCAGGGCCATCTCTGCTGTCATACGGCTACGTTTCAGCGCGAAGTCGGTGGCAAGAAGCCGCCTGTAGGCGCTTTCTAGCTGAGCAGGCGTAAACTTTCCCACCTGGCGCAGGGCCTTCTCCGCGACGAAAGGGGCAATGCCGATGCTGGCGGCAATCTGCGGCGCGCGCATACCCTGTTGTGAGAGTTCTTTCACCAGTAGCAATGAGCGTAGCTGGCCCGTAATGGTTCTCATAAGTACAAGGGGCGGCTCGCCGGCTGCCAGCAGATCGTGTAATATATCGAGCGCCTGTCTGCGGTTGCGCTGCGCCAGGGCATCGGTCAGCTCAAAAATGCGCGCCTCCTGCACCTGTGCCGACAACATTCGTACATCATCCACAGTGATGGTCGTCCCTGCTCCGGCATAGGTTGCCAGCTTGGCGAGTTCGTTGGCGAGCAGGCGCAGCTGGTTGCCGATGAAGTCAGCGAGGAGAGCGGCCGCCTCAGGTTGAATGGAGACACCGAGGCTCTTCGCCCGCTGCGTGATCCAGCCCCTGACAGCCGCGCCCCTGGGCAACGTACTTAATACCACCTCGCCATGGCGCGCGGCAGCAGTGAGCAGCGCATTGCTGGCATCTAATGCCTCATCGACCAGCACAATCAGCACACAGGAGTCCGGGAGCTGCGCAACGCAGGCAGCCAGGCCCTTTTCAAAACCCGCACGCGTCTGTGAAGCGCTCCTGGCACTCTTCTTGCTCTTTTTGGCCCGGCCGCCCTGACCACTCTTGCCGCCAGCCACTGCCGTGGTAGAGCTTTCCTCGGCCTCGCTGTTCTGTGCCTGTTCGCCGCGCCGCTTTTTTGGCAGGCCCTCAACCACAACGAGCCGCTGCTCGGACAAAAAAGGCATGGTATTACAGGTAGCGATGATGGTCGCCAGGTCGACCTCGCCACCATTGTAGATGTCAACGTTATAGACAAAATTACCCTGCTGCCGTAGCTGCTTTAAGTGTTCACGGCTGGTAAATTCGTCGTCGCCGTGCAGGAGATAGAGCATTCATCCGCGCCTGGTTCTACTGGTGAACGGCCGCCTGGCGTCGATAGTCGCGAGCGTTCGCGCGAGCTACGATCAGGTCGAGTATGATACCACCCACCAGGCCGAGCATGATGCAGAAAAAGAGCGAGCCCCAGAAGGTTGAGTTGCCATTCGCTCCCGGTAGTGGTGTGTCGAAGATCAGCGTATCGGCCCAGCCAAGAATGATGAGCAAACCAACGAACGCGCCGATAAACGCCCCCAGCACAACGATCCCGCGGTTCTTGACTGCGCTCATCCAGAAAGCGAGAAAGAGGGATATGGGCAGTGAGAGAATAAAACCACAGACGGCGCCAATAAAAATATCATTAAAGGTAATCTGCAGCGCGGGCAGATATTGGCTTATATTCATGGATACAAGAGCCTCCTACAATTCGTACGTAATGTTGTCTGTATGGATATTATACTTCAGCCGCCAGGTGGTGACAACATCTCAATATTTTCCAGTACATAGATAGAAAAGAGCCATGCAGGAGCCGCGATGTACATCGCGGCTCCTGCATGGCTCTTTTCTACGCGCGGAAGTGCATTAATTTGATTGACGGGTATTACGGCGGCGCCTGCGCTGTTGGGCCTCGGCTTTGCGCTTACGCCGAGCCTGCGGGCTCTCGTAATGACTGCGCCGGCGAAACTCAGATAAGATGCCTTCCTGTTGAACTTTACGGTTAAAGCGCTTCAACGCCAGCTCAAAAGAGTCACCTGGATTCACTTTGATCTCACTCATGTGGACTACCAGCGAGATCGACGATCGTTAGTACGGCCGGCGCTCTGTGTCTGGTAACAATTGCTGCAATATACAGGCTTGTCACCACGAGGCTGGAAGGGCACCTGGGCCTCGTTCCCACAACTCGAGCAGGTGACGGTATACATCTGGCGCGGCTCGCGTTCGCGATACCCACCGCCGCCGCGGCTACCATACCTATCGCCGCCCTGCGACTTACGAGCCGCACGGCAGGAAGGACAGCGGCTGGGAGAATTCGTCAGGCCCCGGCTCGCATAAAACTCTTGCTCGCCCGCGGTGAAAACAAATTCTGAATTGCAATCGCGACAATACAGTGTTTGATCGGTAAATGACATGTTTCTTTCTCAATTCCTGGGTTATACCCAACATAATTAGCGTGTATTGCGCGGCTTGCAATAGACCATCTACGCTTAGCAACAATGCACTATACAACGTTTCCTCAGTATAACATATAATCTAAAAAAATGCACTCCTTCACCTGGCAAAACAGACAGATGGATATGCGGCATATATTCAGCGTCAGAGTCGGTGGAGAGGAAGCAGGCAGCAAGAGATTACTCAAGTTGTAGGGCTGCAATTTGCAACAGATCTCTTCTCGCTGCGTATACATTTCAGATAGCAATAAAAGATGCAAAGCTGCCCTGCACTCTAGCGTATAGACACGAAGTACCAGCAGCAAGCGCATTGAAGTCAAAGTGAGGCAAAGCATGATGAATAGGATGACATCTCTTGGGCTCAATATACGCCTGGAGCGCGTCCTGGCCTATGCATTTGGATGGGTGTCAGGCATCATTTTCTTTTTCTGCGAAAAGAACCGCAATGTGCGCTGGCATGCGGCACAATCTATGGTTACCTTTGGTTCACTGTCGATCTTAATGCTCGCAGTAAGTATGCTAAGAAATTTCCTGGCGTGGATTCTCTATCATAGGCTGGATAACAACTGCTGGCCTGACGTTGCTCCTGACTATCCTGGGTTGGGTATTCGGCATCCTGTGGGTATGGTTGATCATCATGGCCATTGTGCGCGAAGACTACCAGCTGCCAATCGTCAGTGACTGGATTTGCTACTGGGTCTAAGCGCCAATAGAGATGCTTGCATGAACCGTCCGGGTAGAGCCCCGTTTTGGCCGCAGAGGCTTTACCCGGACGGTTTTACTTATCTCGATAGAGCAGGCCCAGGCCCAGGCCAAAGATCAGGTGGCGAGCGAGATTCTGGAGAAATGACGTCCGGTTGGCAAGCTTCGGCAATTTTCCACTCTTGATCAGGGGGTGGTACTTATCTGCCAGTGGCGTCAACCACCACGCCGCGCAAATAAAGGCTTCGCCAAAGATGGCTCCTCTCAGCCAGTTGGGTCCAGGGAGAAAGCGCTTGAGCAGGGCCGCATAGAGCTCAGCTAGAGCGACGCCATTGGCGAAGTGCAGCAACCAGGCCAGAATAAGAAACCTCCTCTGTTGCAGAGCTTTGACACCCATCAGGCCTTGCATGAAACGTACATCGTTAAAGCGGTTGCCGGTAATCGACATGTCCCCTTCCATTGCCAGGCTATAGGCGGCCGTTGCCAGTATCCCTGCCGCGGCGGCCCGCCAGGGGCGCCAGTTAGGGCTGATCAGACGCTGATATATTTTCATATGGTCTTCCTTGCGCTCCACTTTTGTTTTGCGCCGAGCTGCTATGTATTATACTTACCATCCTATCTGGAGACGCACCTGCTTCTCACACACTACCCCTAAGAGGTAACATTCATGCGCAGGTGCCGCCGGGTTGCCTTTCTGTAGGCTATCAGACCCAGGAGAGCACCCGCGAGGGTCGAGAAAAAGTTTACCGCGTCATTGTTTAAGCAGCTGACGCCACGTAGAGGATGCGTCTCATTTCCACAGGCATGGACGCGTCTTTCGGTCTCTTGCTTGCACACGGGACAAAAATACATAGCCTGGACCGTCGCCCCCAGCAAACTATCCACGAGACTACCTCCCAGCCCACTGAGCAGGCCAACAAGCGGGAGCCATGCCAGCGCTTTCCGACAGTGCTCAAATAGCCAGAAAGCGCTCCCCAGGGCCAGGCCTCCCAGGCCGGCCGCGGCCGTGCCAGAAAGCGTAATCCCTCCGGAAGTGCCGGGAGCAACCCGTTTGCCCGTCGTAATCAGGCGCGGCGGTTGAGAATTGAGCACGCCCAGTTCGGTGGCCCAGGTATCGGCTGTAGCACTGGCAAGCGCACCTGTGTACGCCGCCAGGCACGCCTCATGTAGCGTCTGTGAAGGGACGGACGCATACGCCAGCGCAAAAAGGGTGGCAACGCCCCCATTCGCAGCCACCTGACCAAAATCGCGCTGCGCGCCCTTGCTGAATTTATCGGCCGCAATACCGGCCTTGGCACGGGCACGAAAATGTGAGAAAAAGCTGGAAGAGGCAAAGAAAAAAATCAGGCTCAGTCCCCACGACCAGCCGCCCAGGCCAAAGGTGGTCGTACCAGTTAGCAGAGCGCCCGCGACGCCGCTGCGGCTCAATGAACGCCGTCGATGGGCCAGGAGGCTAATAACGGCGCTAAAAAACACTCCCAGCAGCAGCCTTTGAGTGGGAACGGTGCTTGAAGGCTGGCGGCCGCTTGCAGCCGCCTGGGCCCGCCCTCTTGTTGATAGTGGCAACATATGTAGTACCTCTCGTTTTTTGTTACAGAAGTCTGGCCTTGCCAGTTCTATTTTACAGAGGTATATGCGACCAGGCAAGGGTAGTAGAGATGTGCATGCATACTCATGGCAGGAGTACATATTCTCGATCAAACCGCCATTCGGCAATAGCCTCTAGCTCAACGTACAGGTGCGGGTGTAAAGGGTCTATATGTTTGGTCAGGTGTATATCAACAACCCGGTTATCATTCAAACCAAGCCCTGCGCAGAGAGCATCCTGTGTGATTTTCAGGCCGCCGTCGAGGTCTCGTTTAAGTGGAGTGGCAAAGTAAAAGTCAAGGAAAAGTGTCAGGTAATGTTGTCGCAGCGTCTTGCTTACTTCGTCGTGCAATACTCCCTGTCTTTCAAGCGAGCGAAGTGTCGCACGAACTTCTTGTTTAAAGCGACGGGCAACCATTGAACTGACACGATGCCCATTGACCGTGGCATATTGCTCGTTAATGCTCGGCGGAAGTGGAAGAGTAAGGCGTAAAAGGGCGTGCTTACTCGAATTGCGCATAAATGTCTCCTGAGAGTTAGTACTTTTGGGACGCGGGTACTGGGTGTATTGTATCATATCATCATGCCTTATCCCGTATATGTTAGCTTGTCAAGCGTGAGAAAGAGTGATACACTTCGTCCGGAAGTTTATGTTGTGCCAGCGCTATCTTCGTTGCAGCCAGCCGGCTGCAGGTTAGCACTCCTTCCGCCTCCCAGGCAGGGAGGCGGAAGGAGTGCTAACCTGGCCAGAGTGAGGAGCAAAAGTGATTACGTGTAACCATTGTGGGAGGCCAAACCCGGTAAACGCGGTGAGCTGTCAAAATTGTGGCTCGCCCTTAATAAATAAGGGAAGCGGTGCAGTAAATTCCAATTTTGACCCAGGGATGATTGCTCCTGACCAGCAGCCGGAGCTGCCAGCCTGGTTGGAGACATTACGCACAGGTGAGCATGCCGGGTCAGCTAATAGCGCTGCTCCTGGAGGAGAGGCAGCAAATTTCATCGCCAATGAGCTCATCAATGAAGACATGCTACCAGGCTGGATGCGGCCAGAGCGCCGGGAAATGAGTGACAGTACCCCTTTGGAGAGCTATCCTCCACGTCGTCCAGCCAGGACTCCGGCGCCAAATACTGATAGTGCGTTTGCACCCGGCAGAGGTATGGACGCGAGTTCGTTGATCGATCAACAGGCCCTGCCTGCGTGGTTGCAGGAGCACCAGACCCCTGCCCAGGTGCAAGATAACATCCCGGCCGCGAGCCTGCTGCAGCAGGATGCCTTACCAGAATGGCTCAGGCGGGCACAGCCTCAGGCCCCTGCTCCCACTGCCGCGGAACAAAACGAGCAGCCAGTTATTCCCCCCCAGGGTATTATGGGCAATGACCTTATCGACGGCCGGGGGCTACCCCAGTGGATGTCCTCCCGGGAGACGCCTTCTGCCCCCGCAGCCCCTGAGCAGCCAGGCCTGTCCGCTTCGTCACTGCTTGATGCCAATGCCTTGCCAGCGTGGTTACGCCAGCCTGAGCAGGGAGCACAGACCAGTAATGCCCAGGGATTTCCGCCGGCTGTTCAGCCGGCGGCATACAATCAGGTGTATCAGTCCCAGCCGGCGCCAGGACCGGCTGCGGAGGAAGCTGGCGACAAGAGCGGCATATCCGCGTCCTCCTTTATCGAAATGGATTCTCTGCCCGACTGGTTACGCGCCAACGATGAGCAGCGCCAACTGGGGGCACCTCCACAACAGCAGAATTTCGCCGATCCTTCCCGCCAGGCGGCATATGGTGCTCCTGCGCGTCCTGTGCCCAGCCGCCCACGGGGAGAAATGCCGGCTCACGAGGAAAGCGCGGTAGCAGCCAACGTTTTTGCTTCGATGTTAGGTGTAGCCTCAGCGGCTCCCTACCTTCCAGGGCAGCAGGCGCAAAATGCCCCCGCAGCCCCGTCGCCCCATGTCCAGCAGAACGTGGCGCAGCCACAGGCACAAAATGCAGCAGCTGCGCCTCACCTGGGAGTCTCCAGCATGCAGGCGGGCCCTATGCCTCCTGCCTACGCGAGTGGGTCGCCCAACTACATGGGGGTTCCATCCCAGCCAGGTTACGCCCAGGCAGGGGGCGCTCCGCCAGGCAACATGCCCATGCCCCCAGTGTCTCCGGTCGCGCCTCAACAGCCGCCCGCGATGGGCGCGCCGCTACCACCAGGTGCTGGTGGACAGGCGAAGGCGAAACCAGCCAAACGCGGATTTCTTAGCACTATTCTGGATTGGTTCTCACGCTAAGCAGTGAGGAAAAAAGGATCAAGAGATGAGCACACAACCTTACGGAGAAGGAGGACGAGTCCCCGGCGGCGGCATCAATCCATCATCCGTGAACTCAATCCTGGTTGCCGATTGTGGCACAGTCATGACCAAGGTCTCCCTTTTAGGCCTTGTCGAAAACCAGTATCGTCTCATGGCACGTGGTGAAGCTCCAACGACCGTAGCCCCGCCATATGAGGACATTACGAAGGGCATTATCCAGGCGATCAGTGTCATCGAGTTTATCACGGGGCGACATTTTATCTCTGAAGGTCGTATCATCTCACCTGAACAGCCAATCGGTGATGGCGTCGATGTCTTTATCGCAACCATCAGCGCTGGCGCACCTTTACGACTGGTTGTGCTTGGCGCGGTCGATGGCCGCCTGGAAGAACTTACTCGCCAGGCTATCTCTGGACTCTACGCCGAGATCCACGCCTTACCCGCACCTTCTTTTGTTGCCACCTCGGCCGCGGTTCCAGTCTCTGTCGGGGCCGGCAGTACTCCATTTCCTCAGAGCGCGGCGGGCCAGTGGACACCTGAACGTGTAGCCCTTGAGTGGGAGCGACAGATCGAGTGTCTACGAGAATTACAGCCTCAGGCAGCTGTAATTGTTGGCCTGGCAGATGGTCCGGCGGGCCCGGCTCCCTTGCAGGATGCCTGCCAGCTGCTGCTAAGCGGCGCGCGTGAGCTGAACGAGCGCCAGAGCACCAATGCAGCGTCTGACAACGGAGCCTCTGCCACAGCCCTACACCAGTTTGACGCCCTGTATGCCGGCGCGCCTCAATATGTTGAGGCCGTACGGCGTATGCTGCAGGGAGTTGCCCAGATAACTCGCGTCGACCCCCTGGTGTCCCGGGCTCAGATAGGGCCAACCAGTATCGCCACTAGCGCGCTATATGAACGAAATGTCCTGCAAAAGCTGCCAGGCTACACTGCACTGCAGAACTGGTCTGCCTCTGCGCTGATGACAAGCGCAACTTCCTTGAGTAGCCTGGTGCGTTTCCTGGCCCAGCACTATGCCATGAATGTAACCGCTGTAGATATCGGCGGCGCAACTACCACGCTGATGTTAGCCGGCGAGAGCGGCGAGTTTATCCCTATGGTCAATACGGGGATTGGCGTTGGACCAGGCCTGGGAGCGGTTTTACAGCGAGTGGGTCTACAGCGTATTACGCGCTGGCTCCCTTTCGATCTCAGCGAAGAGGAGGTACGCCAGTTCGTTTTAAATCGCATGCTTCACCCGCAGGTAGTGTCAACCAGCCTGCGCGACCTCCAGATTAGCCAGGCTTTTGCTCGTGAGGCAGTAATTTTGACCGTTGAAGCCGCTCGCCAGAACAACTTCGAGTGGCTGGATGCCGACCTGATCCTGGCAACGGGTGCTATTCTTGCTCGATCACCAAAATACGGGCAGGCTGCGTTGATGCTACTTGACGCGCTCCAACCCAGAGGTGTCACCTCCCTGGCACTTGACCGTACCATGCTCATCTCGCAACTCGGCGCAGTAGCCACAGTTGCGCCTGTCGCTGCCGTCCAGGTCAATGAGAATGACGCAGTGACCCATCGCCTCGGTACCTGCGTGATCCCTTTCGGCACGTTACCACCTGGCGAAATCGCCCTGCGCGTGGGTATAGAATATACCAGCGGGCGACAGGTCATGGTAGATGTAATGAGTGGCTCGATCGAGGTGATTCCGCTGCAAATAAGTGAGCAGGCGCTGCTCTCGTTGTTCCCCGCGCCAAGCGTAGATGTCGGCCTGGGACCGGGTGAACGGGCCCGGGCCGCGGAAGAGATCGATGGTGGACTGGTCGGTCTCATTATTGATGCTCGAGGTCGCCCCCTAGAACTGCCAGTCAATGATAAAGAGCGCCAGGCGCGCCTCCTCCAGTGGATGCAGGCCATAGGAGCCTGAATTTGGCGGGAAGGGGGAGGCACTCGCTATGACCAATCTGCTCGGCTGGTCTCTGCTATCACAGGCCGTCGTGAGAAGAGAACGTTGGTCCGGTAGATCCAAAACCAGAAATGTGCCGTTGGTACAGCCAGGTCAGAACGTCCAGCCGGACCAGCCCGTCATTCGCAGCGAGCGCTTGAAATCACCCGTGGAGCAGGAAACCACCATACCTATACCTCCCATAGATATCGGCCCAGATAACAGTCATGAGTTCCTGCCAGCGGGTTTGCGAGGCCGTGTCGTCGAACTCACCCGCCGCGGCGGCGTCATTATTGAAAGCCGAGCCGCCGTCCTGCAGGGAGTGATCGGCGCGGGCAGACAGGTGGCTGGGATACTGACAATGTGGCAGGCTGGCGGTCGCACAGGCGAGCTCCAGCCTATTCCTCCAGGAGCGCTGCTGGTTGTGCCCGGACCATTAAATTTGACTATGTTACACCAGGCAATGGCTTCAAGCGTCGTGGGGGTTATCGCCAGCAGCATCTCCTCCAGGGACCTGGAGGGATTTTTACGCAGTGATTTGATCGAACTTATCGGCAGTATCGATAGCGAGATAGCCCAGGCGCATTTACCACCCCTGAGCGTCCTTTTTACCGAAGGCCTGGGCATCATGTCCATGTCCCCGCGTACCCTGGATCTACTTCGTGACCATCAGGGCAGCATCGCGCTGCTTTCAGGAGCAACCTCGGTGCGCCAGGGTCTCTTTCCGGAACTGGTAATTTCTCTGCCAGAAAGCTCGCACCAACACGACCGGCAGCCGCTGCAGCCGGACCCGAGCATTATACTCGGGGCTCAAGTGCGCATCTGCAGCGGTGAATACGAAGGAGCTACAGGTACCGTAACCTACCTTTTCGCCCATCAGCAGGCCTTTTTGTCGGGAGTCCATGCTCGCGCGGTTTATCTACTCCTCGAAAATGGAGCAACGGTAACTGTTCCAATAACATCAGTAAAACGCATTAGCTGATTTTTTATCCACAATCATAGGTGCTTATCCACAATCATAGATGCTTATCCACAAATCCTTGCCAGATATGTGGATAACCTGTTTCATTGTTTTGCCTGCTCTCTGTCATGAGCAAGATGCTCCTTACAGCCAACCCGAGTTCTGAACAACTATGGGTTTTTAAGCGCTAGATTACCTGGAGGCAATTAACGACCGCCCCGTCATGTCTCGCGCCTGAGGTATAGACAGGATCTGTAAAATCGTAGGCGAAACATCCGCCAGGATGCCATCACCGCGCAGGGACACCTGTCCTAACTGGGGCACGACCAGGTAGAGCGGCACAGGATTAGTCGTATGGGCGGTGAAAGGTTTACCTGTATCGTACTCAATAAGTTGCTCAGCATTGCCGTGGTCAGCGGTAATGAGTAGGCCGCCGCCGACAGCCAGCGTCGCCTCTACAACACGCCCGACACCGGCATCAACCGCTTCAATGCCCCTGATTGTGGCCTCGATGACGCCAGTGTGCCCAACCATATCGGCATTGGCATAGTTCATAATCACCAGGTCATACTGCCCGCTGCGGATATGCTCTATGGCAGTCTCGGTGACGCCGGTCGCGCTCATCTCTGGCTGCAGATCATAGGTTGGCACCTTGGGAGAGGGCACCAGAAAACGGTCCTCGCCCTGGAAAGGCGTCTCACGCCGACCATTGATAAAATAGGTGACGTGCGCGTATTTTTCTGTTTCAGCGGTATGGAACTGGCGCAGGCCGGCTTCGGAGATCACGCGCGCCAGCGGCATCTCTACCTCATCGGCGCGGTAAGCGACCTCTGCATCTAACCCCACTTCATACTCGGTCATCATCACATACTGCAGGTCGGCCAGGCGTGGCCCGCGCTTAAATTTCTCCTCGGCCTGCGGCGGTAACTCCGCCAACACAAACGCCTTTGTCAATTGACGGGCGCGGTCCGGGCGGAAGTTATAGTGAATCAGCGCATCGCCGGCCTGCACCGTAGCCACTGGATGACCATCTTCCATAATGACAGTTGGCAGAATAAATTCGTCGGTCACTCCCTGGTCATATGAATGCTGGATGGCCTCGACCGCCGAGTTAGCGCGCTGACCCTCGGCGCGCGTCATGGCAAAATAAGTCCTGCCAGTGCGATCCCAACGATTATCGCGATCCATGGCATAGTATCGCCCGGTAACCGTGGCGACCTTGGCCGCTTGCGACTGGCCAATCTCGCTGGCGCGAGCCTGCAGCAGACGCATAAACTCGACGCCTCCCGTCGGTGATGTATCACGGCCATCGGTAAAGGCATGAATATAGACGCGCTCGACATCGTGCTGGCGGGCTAAACTCAGCAGAGCCTCCAGGTGAGACTCGTGCGCATGTACGCCTCCATCACCCAGCAGGCCGAAGATGTGCAGCTGGGAGGAGTTTTTCTTCACATGCTCAATTGCCTTGAGCAGTGCCGGATTGGAGAAAAAAGAGCCATCGCGTATGGATTCGCTGACACGGGTGTAGTCCTGCAAGACGCGCTTGCCCGCGCCAATATTTTGATGCCCTACCTCCGAATTCCCCATCTGGCCAGAGGGTAAACCGACCGCCTCACCAGAGGTTTTGACCGCCGTATGCGGCCAGCTACGAGCAATTTTATCGATGTTGGGTGTATGGGCCAGAGCAATAGCATTGCCCTCTTTGCGTGGATTGATGCCCCAGCCGTCCATAACAATTAACACAAAGGGGCGTGGTCGCTTTGAAGGTGTTGTACTCATAGTGCATCCTCTTCTGTATCCAGATAAAACATATCTTCCACCTCTTCATTTTATCACGCTCTGCGCGAATACATATGACCATCTATGCCCATCTGGCGAGATCAGCAGATACTGGTAGAGAAATGTGACTGCATAAGCTGGCCTTTTCGCCCCGGGTTATGTTTTACAATGATAGGATAGTGCTTGGATACCTGCTGGCCCACTGCGTTCTTAACCTAGAGGAGCTAAATCGCCAGGGCGCTGATAATCGTATATGTTATAGAGGTATATCTCTATGCAGACATCCAGCGTCCTCTGGCTTAACTGTACGGAAAGAAACAAATGTATGCAGCAAGCACAGCTTCGAAGATTTTACGGGAGGCTTATAGCGACGGGCATGGCCCTATGTCTGTCTTTGCTGGCAGTCGCGGGAGCGAGCGCCAACAGCGTAAACATTTACGACCAGGCGAACGTACTGAACGCGGACCAGGTAAGAAGCGCGGCCAGCAGCCTGCCGAACCCCATCAACATCTATACGACCAACGCGTTTACAGGTGATACATCGGCTTTTGAGCATCAGGCCACCACCCATCTGACGAACCCCAACCTGCTGGTGATGGCAATTGACACGAATAGCGCCCATCACCATGTTGCTATCGTCGGCGGTTCAGACGTGCCGCTCTCCCAGAGCCAGTATGATAGCGCCACGCAGGCCTTTGTCCAGGCCTATCAAAGCAATAAAGGCGATTACACGGCTTCGACCATCGCCTCGCTGCAATCGCTGCGCTCCTCGTTGGGAGCTGCCCCTGTCAATCCCGCTAATCCCAATAACGGCTCTGTCCCTGTTCCCACCACAAACAGCGGCGGGCTGTTTTCCAGTATGCTGGGGACCACCTGTTGTATAGGAGGAGTGATCGTACTGCTCGGCCTGGGCCTGCTCTTCACCCTCGGGCGGCGTAGATTTTTTGGACGTAGACCGCAGGGCATTCCTCCTTATCAACAGCCCTACCCGCCCAATTATGGACCGAACTACAACCAGCCGTATCCGCCCAATTATGGGCCGAACTACAACCAGGGGCCCGGCATGAATCCCTGGGCCGCAGGTGGTTTAGGCGCGGCGGCGGGTGGCTTGCTTGGTTACGAGCTGGGGAAAGATCGCGGCGAAGATGAAGCTCGCGCGCAATACGACGATAACAATCCCGGCAATAATTACGGCAACGGTGGTGATTTCGGCGGGAGTGGGGGTGGCAGCGCGGCCGATTTCGGCAACGGTGGTGATTTCGGCGGCGGCTCAGGCGCTGACTTCGGCGGCGGAGGAGATGCAAGTGGAGGCGGCAGCAGTTCGAATTTCTAATACCCAAAGGAAATATAACCTGGACGACAGGCGGGCGAGGGATGCTGCGCATCCCTCGCCCGCAAAGCGCTACCAGGCCGAGCGCGTAGTTATTATTCCTGGCCAGGTATCTCGATGCGGCGCCGGCCTCGCCGTCTGACCATTTCGACGACCCTGAGACGAGCTATCTCTCTCGCGAGCGCCGCCTGCAATTCGGCGCGCTCAGTGTCAGATTGGGCCTGTTCCAACCGCTCCTGGGCACGGCGGCGAGCCTCTTCCGCGCGCGCCTGGTCGATCTCCTCCGCGTGTTCGGCCGTATCCGCCAGCACCGTGACCGAGTTATTGGAGACCTCAAGGAAGCCCCCTGAGACGAAAAGGGGCTCCTCAGCTCCATCGAGCTCGATTCTCAGTTCACCGGCAGCCAGGATAGTCAACAGAGCCGCGTGTTTTGGTAAGATGCCGAGCCTGCCCTCTACGCCCGGGGCGCTCACCAGGTTGGCCTCACCATAATACAGCTCACGTTCTGCCGTCACTACCTCGACATGCAGTGTATTGCGTGTCGCCATCGCTTAGCCCTTCTTCTGCTCTTCTTCATAGCGCTGCATGACCTCATCGATACCGCCTGCCATATAGAACAGGTCTTCGCGGATGTTGTCGTGCTTGCCCTCAAGGATCTCCTTAAAGCCGCGCACGGTTTCTTTGACCGGCACATACTTCCCTTCACGTCCAGTAAAAGCCTGCGCCACGGTAAACGGCTGCGAGAAGAATCTCTGCATCTTACGCGCGCGGGAAACGGTGAGCTTATCATCGTCGGACAATTCATCGACGCCCAGGATGGCTATGATATCCTGCAGGTCCTTATAACGCTGCAAGACCCTCTGCACGGCGCGCGCGACATTGTAGTGCTCCTCACCAACAACCTGCGGGTCGAGGATACGGCTGGTCGAGTTCAGCGGGTCGACGGCGGGGTAGATACCCTGCTCCGCGATCGAGCGCTCGAGCACGATGGTTGAGTCAAGGTGAGCAAACGTCGTGGCCGGGGCCGGGTCGGTGTAGTCGTCAGCGGGAACGTAGACGGCCTGCATCGAGGTGATCGAGCCCTTCTTGGTCGAAGTGATACGCTCCTGCAAGTCGCCCATCTCCTCAGCCAGGTTCGGCTGGTAACCCACAGCGGAAGGCATGCGACCCAGCAGCGCCGATACCTCGGAGCCCGCCTGCGTGAAGCGGAAGATGTTGTCGATAAAGAGCAAGACGTCCTTACCCTCTACGTCGCGGAAATATTCCGCGATAGAGAGCCCGGTCAGGGCCACGCGCAGGCGCGAGCCGGGGGGTTCGTTCATCTGTCCGAAGACCATCGCCAGGCGGTCAATGACGCCGGCCTCGATCATTTCATGGTACAGGTCGTTCCCTTCACGCGTGCGCTCGCCCACTCCGGCAAAAACGCTGTAACCACCATGGGCCTTGGCGATATTGTTGATCAGTTCCTGGATGATCACGGTCTTACCGACGCCCGCGCCACCGAAGGCTCCGATCTTGCCTCCCCTCATGAAGGGGCAGATCAGGTCCATGACCTTCATGCCCGTCTCGAAGACCTCAATACCTGCAGACTGGTCCTCCAGGGTGGGGGGCAGCTTATGAATAGGCTCGCGCGGGGCGTCCTCGACCTGTGGTTTGTTGTCGATGGCTTCACCGAGCACATTGAAGATACGCCCCAGGGTCTTGGTGCCAACCGGCACGGAGATTGATTTGCCCGTGTCGTAAGCGGCAATGCCGCGCTGCAGCCCATCGGTCGGTCCCATCGCCACGCAGCGCACCCAGTTATTCCCCAGCAGCTGCTCAACCTCGAGCGTGAGGTCCTTTTCCGCGCCGGCGATGCGTGTCAGGATTGCGTTATAGATTTCGGGCAATTTATCCTGGGGAAATTCTATATCGACGACGGCCCCCAGCACCTCCACAATTGTGCCCTTCGTCATTGTTGCTGTTGCCATGTGTCTATTTTTCCTTACTATCGCGGTTCCGTATTCCGGCCGCCAACGCTGCTCGCGCAGCTACCTTCGGTCAAGCGGCCGGAGTCGCACTCACCGCTGCCGCTCACTCATTCGCCTGAGCCGGCGACGACCTCAAGAATTTGCGTCGTGATAGCGGCCTGGCGTGCCTTGTTATAGGTCAAGGTGAGATCCTGAACAAGTTCGTTTGCATTGTCGGTGGCGTTCTTCATCGCCACCATCTGAGCCGAATACTGGCTGGCTACACCTTCGAGCAGGGACTGGTAGACCTGGATATCCACATAACGCGGCAGCAGGGCCTCAAAGATCGTCCTGGCGTCCGGCTCATAAATATATTCAAGGGTCTTCTTCTCGCCGTCCTCTGCTTTGGATGGCGGCTGCACCGGTAAAAGCTGCTCGGTGGTCGGACGCTGCGTCATAGTGTTCACAAATTTGGCGTAGACCAGGTAGACGGCGTCTACCTCACCCTTCAGAAAGGCGTCGACCGCAACCTGTGCAATAGCCGAGGCGTCGCTCAGGCCCGGCCTATCGCCGTAATTGGTGAACTCCGCCATAAGTTTCTGCTGGGAGCGTACAACAAAGTCTCGCCCCTTACGGCCAACAGCGATAAAATTCACATCCGGACGCATGCCCTGATCGGCCAGGCTGCTTTGTAGTTCCAGGGCGGAAGACGCAGCCTGGCGATTGATGTTACTCGGAAGCGCGCCACTGAGTCCGCGATCGGGCGTAATCATTACGACGCCGATGTTGTGGATCGGGCGCTGCTTGAGCAGCGCCACGCCCTCACCGATATCTTCGCCCACCGCTTTTGCCAGGCGCGAGACGAGTTCGCGAATTTGCTCAGCGTAAGGGCGTGACCGTTCGACACGCTCCTGCGCTCGCCGCATTTTGCTACTCGCCACCATCTGCATGGCCCTGGTGATCTGGGCGGTATTCTTGACCGACTTGATGCGCCGCCGAATTTCTCGGGTGGATGCCATAGTTGCCTCCTAGTTCGGCGCCGCCGTCTTCTTGAATTCTTCGATCGCGGCATTCAACCTGTCCAGCAACTCCTTGGGCATCTTCTCCTTGGACTTCACGGACTTCCCGACGATCTCCCGCTCTATCTCAGGATGGGTTGTATCCACGAAGCGGTAGAAGGCCGTCTCCCAGGCCGAAACCTTATCCAGCGGGACATCATCCAGGTAGCCCTGGTTGGCGGCATAGATGATCATAACCTGCTTCTCCACGGGAAGCGGCTGATACTGCCCCTGCTTGAGGACCTCCGTCAGGCGCAGGCCGCGATCGATGCGGCTCCTGGTGGCCTTATCCAGGTCCGAAGAAAACTGGGCAAAGGCCGCGAGGTCACGGAACTGGGCGAGGTCAAGGCGCAGAGTACCCGCTACCTGTTTCATGGCTGGTGTCTGTGCAGACGTACCCACGCGTGAGACCGAGTTACCGACGTTGATCGCGGGGCGGATGCCGGCATTGAAGAGGTCAGTCTCCAGGAAGATCTGTCCATCCGTGATCGAAATGACGTTGGTCGGAATATAGGCCGAAATGTCGTTCGCCTTTGTCTCGATGATTGGCAGCGCGGTCAATGAACCGCCGCCATAGTCCTCGTTCAGGCGCGCGGCGCGCTCCAGCAGGCGTGAATGCAGGTAGAACACGTCGCCCGGATAAGCCTCACGGCCGGGAGGGCGGCGAATGATCAGTGAGATATTGCGATAGGCATCCGCGTGCTTACTCAAATCATCGTAGATGATCAGCGCATCGCGTCCCGTCTCCATGAACTCTTCACCCATGGCGCAGCCCGCGTAGGGGGCGAGGTATTTCAGAGGGGCGGGGTCGGAGGCACCCGCTACGACGATAGTAGTATATTCCATGGCGCCGTGTTGCGCGAGAATCTCATGGGTACGCGCGACAGAAGAGTTCTTCTGACCGATGGCCACGTAAATACAGAACAGATCTTTGCCCTTCTGGTTGATGATCGTATCGATGGCGATGGCGGTCTTACCTGTCTGACGGTCGCCGATGATCAGCTCACGCTGACCACGTCCCACAGGAATCATGCTGTCAATAGCCTTCAGGCCAGTCTGCACTGGTGTATTCACACTCTGACGGGTGATTACACCGGGGGCAACGCGCTCGACCGGGCGGAATTTATCGGTATTGATCGGGCCGCCATCATCAATCGGCTGGCCCAGGGGATTGACCACGCGCCCGAGCAGCGCATCACCAGCCGGTACCTGGATGATACGGCCGGTGGTTCGTACCTCATCATCCTCACGAATTTGCGTGTAATCACCCAGCACCGGGCAGCTGACCGTCTCTTCTTCCAGATTGAAGGCCAGGCCAAAGAGCCCTGAGCGGGTAAACTCTACCAGTTCAAGATACTTCACATCCTGCAGGCCATAGACGCGGGTTACACCGTCCTGTACCGCGATAACGGTGCCAACACTGGCCGTTGCAGTCTCGCTGCCGCCAAAGCCCGCGATGTTTTTCTCTATGATGGCACTGATTTCATCAGCCCAAGATGCCATCGTAATACCTCCTTGGTTGGTAGCAACCCTCATCCTATCCATATGTATGTAGGATGCCAAGTATGCCTTGTATATGTTTGGACCTAAAAGCGTTTTACTGTGAGCGGCTCGGCTCAATCACATTCTGGCGGGCAGCGCCATCACCCCTCGTTCCGTTTGTCGCCTCTTCGACCTCGGCAACGATCCTGTGCATTTCCGCCTCAGACAAAAAATCCTTGTTGCCGTTCGCCCCACTGTTCAGCAGTTGCTGGCGCAGTAAGGACAAACGGTAGCGGAGGCTGCCATCGATCACCTGATCGCCGACACGAGCTATCACTCCACCTACGATATCGGGCTGGACCCTGGGTTGCAGAATAATTGATTTGCCCGTCCTTTGCTCAAGCGCCCGCTTGATCAGGGCCATCTGCGCATCGTCAATCTTCGTTGCCGTTGTAACTTCCGCAATTGCCTGGTTCTTGTAGTTCAACACAAGCTGTTCGAGCTCCCTGGCAATATTTGGCATCAACTCGACCAGCTCGCGCTGGACAACGAGCAAAGCGAGGTTGAGCGATGTAGGCAGCACCCTGGACGCCAGAGCCTTGCGCAGGGCTGTCTCTTTGCGCTGCTGGGGGACCTTCGGCTCGCGCAGCAGGTAGGCGAGTTTGCGGTTCGCAAACACCCTGGCTATCTCGCGAACGTCCTCGAGCGTTTGATCGAGCTTATTCTGCTTAAGCCCGAGCTCGAACATGGCTCCCGCATAGCGACGTGCTATCGCTCCCTTTAGCATTACCGTTCCTTCTCCGCTACCTGGCTATTGCTGACAAACTCTTCTACCAGGCGGCGGTTATCTTTATTATCAACGGATCTCCTGATAACCTGGCTCGCGGCGCTGATTGAGAGGTTGACGACCAGGCGCTGCAAGTCAGCGCGGGCGCGGGCAGCCTCCTGCTGAATGCGCACGATCTGCTGCTGGCCAATCTGCTCGGCGCGAGCGCCGGCCTCCTCTATAATGCGCTGTGCCTCGGCCTGAGCTACCAACTGCGCGTTGGCAATCGTCTCCTGGGCCTCGCGACGGGCCTTGAGTAGCTCCTCCTCAGCTCGTTTCGTCGCCTCGGCGAGATCGCGCCTGGCCTGCTCGGCATTATTGATACCCTCCTGGATCACTGCCTGGCGCCTGTTAAGCGTCCTGATTATGACGGGGAAGCCCCATCGCCAGAGGATAAAGAAGATAACGCCAAAGCTGATAAGTTGAGAGAGGAAGCCCCAGAAATTGATACCTAAGCCGCCTAACAGGTCGGCTTGAACAAACACTTGCATGACTCGTGTACCTCCCTCCATCGGTCTGCCTGGTCTTCTCAGGGGGTGCCTGGTTCCTTATCAATTATAGTCTCAATTATAGTCCGCCGCCCCCTGAAAATGCCAGGCCAGTAGATGACATCGTTATGCTGAGAATGATGCCAACTACCTCAGGCAATGATGAAGGCAATGACCAGCGCGTAAATAGCAATAGCTTCGGCGAAAGCCAGGCCGATAAACATGTTGATACGGATCAGAGGCTCGGCTTCGGGATTGCGCCCGATGGCGGAGAAGGCCTGACCGGCGGCGATACCGATACCAATACCCGGACCGATGGCTCCCAGACCGATGGCTAAAGCTTTAGCAAGCATGGTAAATGTAGCTGGTGACATGATGAAAATCCTCCTTTTTAAGGACACGATGCTTATTTAAGTAATTTATGCAATCGCAGCATAAAGTATCTGCGAGTAGCAAGTAATGGAATGAAATCAGCTCCTCCGGCAGAGCGTTAATGTGCTGCTGCTGCCTCTCTTGGCGCAGCGCGCTCGGCCTGCGCCCTGGCGTTGCGCTCCATCTCCGCGTGAGCCTCCTGTTCCGTCTCGTCATGGGGATGGCCAGTTGTGGCGATCTCCATGTAGACCAGCGTCAAAAGTGAGAAGACCAGCGCCTGTACAAATGCGACAAACAGCTCGAGCGGAATGAAAGCGATATCTGCTACAAAAGGCAGGATCAAGGCAAACACGGCCAGCACCGCGCCGCCGGCAAAGATATTGCCGAAGAGACGGAAGGCCAGGGAGATGACACGGGCAATTTCACTGATAATTTCAACCAGTCCCACGAAGAACTCGATGAAGCCCTGGAAAATCCCCAGTCCATCAAAATGCCTGATCGATCGAAACAGCATACCGACGTTAAAGTACTTACTCAGATGCTCCTTGGGGCCCAATGCGATAAACCCGAAGACCTGGGCGCTGATAACGGCGATAAGCGCCATAGCAAAATTCAGGTTCAGGTCTGTGGTCGCCGGGCGCAACAAGGGTACGATCTGGTTAGTAAGGTCGCCAAACAGCAGAAAACCCGCCACTGGCTGGCCGCTGCTATGCGCCTGCTGCATCTTTGTGAAATCGATAAAGCCAACCGTATCCACGCCGGGAATAACCTCCAGCAGATTGGAAACGATGATAAAGACAAAGAAAACGGCGACCAGGGGGAAGAACTTCTTGGCTTTTTCCTTGCCTGAAACACCCTCCGCCAGGCCCAGCAGCAGCTCGATGACCCACTCCATAAAGTTCTGCATACCCCTGGGAACCATATCACGCCGGCGGGTGCCAAAATAGAAGAGCAGTACCAGGACCACGATCGTGAGCCAGGTACAAAGAAGGGTGTTTGTGACCGGGAGAGGTCCAATGTAAAACAGGACGTCCGGTGCAAGCTTTATTTCGAGCAATCTCCAGAGGGACACTCAGCAACCTCCTATTTCGCCGAGCCCTGCTGGGTCTGGTTCGTTATTAATGGTTCCGTCCCACCTATCTTTTAAAGAAGGGTTTTAGCAAACGGTATGCCCCTAATATGCCGATGGTCAGGCCAAGCAGCAGCCCGAGAAGTAAATAAATATCTTTTGTATGAGTGAGGCCATCCAGGTAGTTACCCAGGATAGAGCCAAAGACCATGGGAAGCACAATTACTAGACCGAGCGTGCCCGCCAGGCCCAGCGCCCCCCAAACAGAGGGCGGCTGATTTTTATTCATGCGCGTAATCCCATCTGTTATCTCCTCAATTATACCAGTGGGATTATAGCACATGGAACAAATTTTTTGCAAACTTGCTCAAGGGCTGGAAGGCCCAGATTGGGATATCCGTCGTGTCACACTGGCCTGCAGCATAGAGCGATGCGATAATGTACTGGTATCTACCCGCCAGCAGTGAGCTCAGGCAGAGGCGTTACTGCAAGCGGCAGGCTTGCCACAAGGCAGATAATTCGGTAGACTGGTGAGAAGAAAATCAGGTATCCATGCCGCAAGTTAGATCACCTGTTCTAAAAACGTATGTTAAGGAGATAGTCGACCATGATCGATGGTCCAGGTGAAGAAGCACCGCTTAAAGGAATCCTGATCAGTGCATTTCAGTTTTCTTCCACCTCACAGCAGATTTTACGCGAGGCGGCGCAGACGGAGGTGGTATGTATCACTCGCACAGAGGAGTTCCGCACACGTTTACATGACGCTGAAATCATCTGTTCTTACTGGATGCCAGAGGACTGGCGAGCGCTGGCGCCCAGGCTGCGCTGGCTGCAGTGTTCCGGAGCGGGCGTTGACGGGCTGCTGCCGACAGGCATCCTTGACGCCGACAGCGGCATTATCGTGACCACCGCCGCTGGCGTTCACGCCACCACGATTAGCGAATATGTCTTTGGTAGTATGCTGATGTTTAACCGCAACTGGCCGGAGATGGTGCGCCTGCAGGATCGACACATCTGGCCACGCAGCGCGGGTTGGTACAATCTCGGCGCGCGCGAACTGGAGGAGCAGACCCTGGGCATTGTGGGGCTGGGCAGCATTGGTCGACGGGTTGCCCAGTTAGGGCACGCCTTCGGAATGCGGGTGCTGGCAACCCGCCGCTCGCTGCGTGAGGATGAACGAGATCTTGATATCGATCAACTCTACACGCTGGCGCAGCTGCACGAGCTACTGCGCCAGAGTGACTTTGTTGTTGTTGCCGTGCCATTGACCCCGGAAACCGAGAAGCTGATTGGTGAAGCCGAATTGCGCATTATGCGTCCACACGCATACCTGGTAAATGTGGCTCGTGGCAGAGTTATTGATGAGGCCGCGTTAATCCGTGCACTGCGAGAGCGCTGGATTGCGGGTGCCGGCTTAGATGTTACGGACGAAGAACCTCTGCCAGCGGATAGTCCACTCTACACCATGCAAAATGTGATTGTAACGCCGCACATTTCTGGTTTGAGCGCGCACTATGATCAACGCCTCACAGCGTTGTTCGCCGATAACGTGCGCCGCTACCGCAGCTCTCAATCACTACGTAACCGCTATGCCCCTGAGCGCGGATATTGATGAGGTGATAAAAGATGAGCAACGAATTAGGTTCTGTCGAATTACTGGGCGCCGATGCAGTCGGTCAGCCCGGGCAACGCCGCTTCTGCCTTTTTGCGCTGAGCCGGCGAGGTTCTGCGCTGATGTGGATGGAGAAGGAACAGTTAAATCGTCTCTCTCTTACGCTGGATCGCGTCCTGGCACAGTTGACGGAGGGCCAGGTACTTCGTACCGAGGCACAGGCCGGCAGCCGGCTTGCGCCTGCGCGCTTACCTGATGATTTTCCGCGCACACCCGAATATGACTTTCGCCAATCGCAGGTGAGTCTGGCATATGCTCAGAGCGAGGCCATTTTTGCGTGTACGGTGACGCCCATAGAACTGATCCTGGACCGGGAAGATGAACCGCAGGCTCTGTCTCATGACGAAGAGGCCGTTTCGTTTCTCTTCACGCACAAGCAGGCGCAGGACCTGTCGAGCACGATTACTGTGCTGCTAAGCGGAGGTCGCCCGACCTGTCCACTATGTGGCGCGCCCCTAGATGGAGGGCCACACGCCTGTGAGAAACAGAATGGACATCATGAGATTATACAGATCATCGAAGAAGAAGGCGAGGAGGAGTAACGCGTCCGTCAGGCCACGCGGAAGGGGAGAGAGAGGGATAAGAAGCACTTCCCGACAAGTACTCAGATATAAATGACGGAAGAGAGCACCTACCTACACCGGGTGCTCTCTTCCATCTACATAGAACAAGCCTGCGCGACTATGCCCGCTTCAATCAATGCATACATACTTGTTTGCCTTTTGAAGATAACTCTCTTCATTTGCTTCGATCATAAGTTTATGAAGCACGACAACATCTGCGTCGGGCAAACACTCAACAGGCTGCACACATAGGCGCATGACCGCACGGCCATTTTCGATGACCTGGATATAGCCTTTAGTTCGTGGCACACGATACACGCGCTGCGGTTCAGTAGGGCTTGGAACCTCGAGATACCCTCGCCAAACAAGCTGGCGAAATTGCTCTGGAGTGAGCGTATCGCGTAAAAGATCAGCTGCTCGTCGTTCCGCGCGCGACCAACCTTTAAAATATGGCTGTAAAATGAGCCATATCATAGGTGAAATAGCCAGCGCGACGACAATCCAACCCAGGGCGGTCAGCACCTGAGTTATGTAGCTCATCCGCCAACGACTCGCGGGACCATAACAATCTGCTCGGCAGTGGGGTCAAACTGCTCGATGCGCTGTGACGGTTTCCCTGGCTCAACTCGGAATGCCGTTGCACCTTTCGCTCTTTCCTGGGCAAAGATGCGCTCGGCTTCACGAACAGCAGCAGTAGATTCGGGATCGCCCGCTAGAACCTGCTGCTCGTCCCAGGTGACACGGTCATCACCGCGCCGTGACATCACCCGTAACATTCCCACAGTCGTTCCTCCTTCGTAGAATACGCCGTTCTTGTTTGGCAACTTTCAACCAACATATGTAGCAGTTAGGCTAGCTCTATAGTCGAAGCAGCACTTCTCTACTATAATCGCCTATCTCCAACAAACGAACTACGTGGTACAGCAACCTACACTACAGAAACGTTTTGCCCAGACAGATGGTTTCCTACCAGGGTAACAATTGATCATGCAGGAGTAGATCAACTGTTACTACTATTGTAGTGAGAAATCCCCCGTTCGTCAATGGGTATAAGCCCTGCTCACCATCCCGGCAGACGCCTTTTTCCTAGATCATCACAGCTATTGGGAACAACAGAGCGTTGTATCATGCTGTCACGTCACTTCAGCCTTCACGCGCTGAAACAAAGACGGCTCCCGCAGTACCGGGGCCTGCGTAGGTACCTACGACCGCCCCAAGTTTATACGTTGGCACGGCGCCCAGCTTGGGATAAACCTCCTTAATGGCCTGGACCAGATGCTGCCCCACCTCGGTATCCGACTCTACCACGGCGAGCTCCTCGGGTTCTGGCATTTCCCCCAGCATTTGCGCGATTCGTCCGTACGCCTTGCTGCGCGTGCGTGGCTGCTCCACAGGCACAATGCCGCCATTTTTCAAGGAGAGGATCGGCTTCACGCTCAGTAAGTTTCCCAGCAAGGCTTTTGCACCCCCGATGCGTCCTCCTCGCTTCAGGTATTCGAGCGTATCAAGCACAAAGAGGATGCGTGTACGTGAGAGCTGGTCGACCAGGTGCGCTTTGATCTCAGCCAGCCCTAAGCCTTGCCTGGCCTCCTCAGCCGCGCGCATGACCGCCAGGCCCATACCCAGGCTGACGGTCTTGGAGTCGATAATCTCCAGGGGAGCGCTTTGCAGTGCATCCGGCAGGGTGTCGCGGCCGGTACACGCAGCCTGGTAGGTGCCGCTGAGTTTCGCTGAGAGATGCACCGATAAGATGCCTGCGGCGCCCTCGTCCAGCAAGCGCTTATACGCTTCCTGAAAGGAGGCCGGAGGAGGTTGTGAGGTGCGCGGCGATACTTTGCTCGCCTGGAGCTTCTTGTAAAAGCTGGCATTATCCAGCTCTACGCCGTCCAGATAGGCCTCCTCGCCAAAAAATACGGTCAGTGGAACGATCGTAATACCGAGTTCTTGCGCCTGCGGAATATCCGCGGTACTATCGGTGACTATCTGAACAGTCATTGCTTATCCTCCCGTTGGCACCACATTGTGCTGCTGCATTATACGGAGCAGTATACACCGCCCGCGATGAGAAGTCGAGCGTTTATTCAACCGAGAGTATATAGGCGTAGTACGGCTGTCCTCCATCCACGACCTCTATTTCAATATGCGAATATTGTGCTTTGATGCTTTTGGCGGTCTCCTGGGCCTGCTGCGTCGTCACATCTTCGCCATAGTAGAGCGTCAGGATCTCATAGCAAGCGATATGCATGCGCTGCAGGGTATCGGATATGACGGTCTGTATATCCTGTCCGGCAATGGTGAGATTGCCATTGATAAGGCCGATATAGTCGCCTTCACGGACGTGCACTCCCTCGATCTGTACCGAGCGTACGGCGGTGGTGATCTCCGCAGTCTGGATGTTATTGGCCGCTTCCGTCATTGCCTGACAGTTCGAGGCAAAATCAGCATCATAATTAAAAACCAGCAAGGCGGCGATACCCTGGGGCAGGGTATCGCTTGGAACGATATAGATTTCTTTGTCGCTCAGGTTCACAACCTGGCGAGCGCTCAGGATAACATTGCTATTGTCGGGCAAAATAATGACCTGCCCGGCCTCGACGGCATTGACCGCCTCCAGGAGCTCCTCGGTACTGGGATTCATCGTCTGCCCACCCGAGACCAGGGCGGTAGCACCTAGCCCCCGAAAGACTTTTTCGAAGCCCTCGCCAGCAACGACGGCGACCGTCGCGATCGGATGGGCAGGCGCGGCGGGCTCATCTCCCTGCCCTCCGGAGGCGTGCTCCGCTCGACTTTCGGCGGCATAAGCCACGCTCTGCTCCTGAAGATTCTCGATGTTGATATCCTGCAGGCTGCCCAGGCTCACGCCATAATCAAGGATCTTTCCTGGCCAGGTGGTATGAGTATGCACTTTCAGGATCTTTTCGTCGCCTGCCACTACTGTGGAGACACCGCCCATATCTATAATTGCCTGGCGAATGGCGGCGAGGTCCAGTTTTTCGCCCTGCAACAAGAAGACAACTTCGTAGCCATATTCTTCCTCGATGGTCACGCGTCCCCTTTTAACAGGGGCCGGAGGCGCCGGCTTTGTCCCACCCGTGGCCTGTTCACCGCCAACAACCTGCGTCGCTTCACCGCGGATATAGCGCCAGATACCTTCAAGAATGGTGCAAAAACCCTGCCCGCCCGAGTCGACGACATTCGCCTGCTTCAGCGTGGGCAAGAGGTCGGGCGTGCGAGCGACGGACTGGCGAGCAGCAATCACGACCTCTTGCATCAAACCCAGCAGGTCATCGCCTCGTTCAGCACTGTGCTTGGCCGCCTCCGCACTTTCGCGCACAACCGTCAGAATCGTGCCTTCCACGGGCTTGAGAACGGCGCGGTAGGCCAGTTGAGAGGCTTCCTGCAGCGCTTCCGCCAGGTCTGAAGCAGCAAATGTCGACTTATGATTTAATCCCTGTGCCAGACCGCGCAGGGTCTGTGAAAGAATCACGCCGGAATTGCCACGCGCGCCCATAAGGGCTCCATGAGCAAGCTTCGCAGCAATCGCTCCCGCAGAAACCTCGTCGCTACTGGCAATGCCGCGAATTGCAGCCTGCATGGTGGCGGACATATTCGAGCCGGTGTCTCCATCAGGCACTGGAAAGACGTTGAGTGCATTGATGGACTCGCGATGCTCTTCCAACCACGCGGCACCCGCGAGTAAAGCCTTTTTGAGATCCTGCCCGTCAAAAACGCTGATGCGTCGGGGTCGATGTATGCGCGTTGCGCGAGGGGACTGATCCTGCATAGAACTACTGCTACCTTTTGTTCTTTATTTTCCGCGAAGTGGAGGATGACGGGCCATGGCTGAGCCCCTGGATGTTAATATTTACCTGGGCGACGGGCACCCCCAGCATCTTCTCGATGGAGAACTTCACGCTGCTCATAATGTTATGTGCGATCTCCGACATACGCAGCCCGTATTCAAGTGCCACGTATACTTCGACGATGATCTGTTGATTGACAACACGAATTTGTACGCCCTGGTTACTCTGGGCAGGCGGTAAGAGCACGGCCTGACCATTATGCAGCCGAGGGGCCGCAAGGCCCACAACGCCGTAGCACTCACTCGTCGCCTGCATAGCGATACTATGGATGGCGTTCGGCAAGACTTCAATTTTCCCAAGGGGACGCGAACCAGAGCGCGGCTGGATAGCAGCCGCCTTTGACATGTGCATGGCTTCTCTCTCTACTCTTGCCAAAGCAAGTAGCACATGGTATACTCGCATGGCAAATATGGATTCCCTGTCGTCAAACGAAGGGACTGATGCAGTATATCAAAAGCTCCAGAGATTAGCAAGAGAACCAGACGGAGATGTAAGGGTGCAGTCTATTGTACCTCTCTCATCCGTTACACTTTAGGGAGGTATCATATACAATGGCAGGTCGTTGTGATGTATGTAAGCGTAAGCCCATGCACGGTAATAATGTAAGCTTTTCGCAGCGCCGTACGCGCCGCAGCTTTGTGGTAAATGTACAGCGCCGCCATATGAAAGTGGATGGAACCCCACGCACTCTTAATATCTGCACCCGCTGTATGCGGACAATGGATAAGCTGCCGGATGTGCCGCTTGCCAAGCTGCCAAGGGTAAAATAGTTTCTACACCAGAACAATAAACGCGAGGCTTTGTAGCGCCTCGCGTTTTATTATTTGAGGGCCGGGAGCCCTTTTTGCTGCTTCTCAAAGCGTGTTCTCAACTGTCCGCAAGCGGCGGCTATATCGTCACCACGCTCGGCGCGTACGCTATTACTGACGCCATGCTCAAAAAGGAGCGCGCGAAAGGCACGAATAGCATCGGGGCCCGGCGCATGGTAGTCCGCCGAGGTGGTATTGACCGGGATACAGTTTACATGCGCGAATTGTCCCAGGGGCGAGAGCAATTGCCCCAGAAGGTGGGCATACTCAGGGGTGTCATTGACTCCCGCGAGCAGTACATATTCAAATGTGACCTGGCGGTGGGTCGCGTCTATATACTCCTGGCAGGCGGCCAGGAGTTCCCGCAGCGGGTACTTGCGATTCACCGGCATGGTACGGTTGCGCAGTTCATCGGTCGGCGCGTGCAGCGAGATCGCCAGGTTGACCTGCAGGGGCTCCGCAGCGAGTTTACGAATAGCCGGAATGAGACCCACAGTCGAAACGGTCATATGGCGAGCGCCCAGGTTAAAGCCATGCGGGCTGTTGAGGATGCGCAGGGCCTGCAGGACATTGGTATAATTGTGTAGGGGTTCACCCATACCCATAAGGACAATATTGGTGATATGATCGATGGGCGTACTGCCTGGCAGCCCACGCGCAGACCAGGGGGCCGCGCGCAGTTCACGCGCAAAATAGAGGACCTGGGCCACAATCTCTCCCGCGCTCAAATGGCGCTCAAAACCCATCTGTCCGGTAGCGCAGAAGGTGCAGCCAAAGACACAGCCCGCCTGGGTTGAGACGCAGACGGTGGCGCGTGAGCTGCCCTCTCCAAGGGGAGGATAGAGCATCAGTACCGACTCGATTAATTTGCCATCGGCGAGCTCCAGGAGGACCTTGCGTGTACGATCATCTTTGGCGTGCAATTCGCTGCGCACAACCGCTGGTCCTGGACTGGCCTCCTCCTCAAGCCTGGCGCGCAGCACCTGCGGAAGATTTGTCATCGCGGAGAAATCCGCTACGAGTTGGCGGTAGAGCCAGTGATAGAGTTGCCCGGCGCGAAATCTTGCCTCGCCACGCTCCAGCAGCCACTGCTGCAGTTGTGGGAGGGTGAGCGCGAGCAGGTCAGTTTTCTTAGAAGTTCCTGCAGGTGTTATAGTCATAGAGACATTATAGCACACGGCAGGGGGAGGGTGATAGCCAGTTGCCTGGTGCAAAATACGAGGCATGCTATACTATGTGATTGCCGGGTCCCACACCACGCCTGCCAGGCGAGTGGACAAGAATTATGTATGAGGGAACAGCATAGACACCGAGAAGAGACATGACAGCGACGACACTACAACAACTGATTATTGAGCGTATCCGCCAGGAGGGTCCGATTACGTTCGCCGCCTATATGCGCATGGCTCTCTATGAACCGGGCTATGGCTATTATGTCAGCGGGCCTGCCAGAATGGGCTGGCATGGCGACTATTTTACCAGCAGCGACGTCCCGGCATTTTTCGCGCATTGCCTGGGGCGGCAACTGAAGCAATGGTGGCAGAAATTAGGGGAACCGGCGCACTTTGGCGTACTGGAACAGGGCGCCGGGAGAGGAGCCCTGGCAAGCGAGATTACGCGCTGGACCCGCCAGGTTGACCCCGCTTTTCACGCTGCACTTGACTATGCGACAGAAGACATACGCTGGGGTCAGGATAGCCGCCAGACGCGCCAGGACGAAGCACGTGAGCTTGCGGTCATCCTCTCCAATGAGCTTGTCGACGCCTTGCCCGTACATATTGTAGAGGCACGCGGCGGCCTTCTCTACGAGGTCTATGTTACTGTAGAGGCGGGGAGGCTGGGCGAAATGTTAGCTCAGCTGAGTACACCGGAGGTAGCCAGTTACCTGGATGACTATCATATCCCCTGGGCCAGCTTTGGTGATGGCTGGCGGGCCGAGATAAACCTGGATGCGCTCAGCTGGCTAGAGAGGGCGACGCGCAGACTACGGCATGGCTACTTGCTTGCAATCGACTACGGTGATAAGGCCAGGGAACTATATATCCGCCAGCGACGAAGGGGCACACTGCTCTGCTACTTCCAGCATCAGACGAATGAGCGCCCGCTGTTGCGACCTGGAGAGCAGGATATCAGCGCGCATGTGAATTTCAGCGCGCTGATTGCCGCAGGCAGGCGCCAGGGGCTACACCTGCACAAATTTACGACTCAGAGGCTCTGGCTGGAAGAGATGGGTATCATGCAAGAGCTAGAGCAACTTCGTACGGGCCAGTTTGCCGCGGCGGACAGCGAGCGCGCAAGCGACCGTGGGCAGATAGCCCTCCTGCAGTGGTCAAACCTGCGCCAGCAGGTCGCCCTGCTCACCTCCTCCACAGGCATGGGCAATTTCAAGGTGCTGGTTCTCAGGAAGTAATCTGCAGACTCATTTGCGCAGCACGGGAATAGGAGCGGCTTCCTACTACTACACCATCACAGTAGGTGCTAAAACGCTGGCCGATGCGGCATGGCATTACCGGCACCCCACACATTCCTTTGCAGATTATTGTAGTACTGTCTGCCCCGCCAATCCACGCCTGAACGGCTAAGCACTCTCCAGGAAGATTGCGCGAGTATGCCTTCAAAGATAAGCCCCGCCAGGGGATGTGAAAATGCATAGAGCAATGGAACACGCAGTTGTTGATTGAGCCAGGTACGATAGGCCAGCAACGAAGATAATTCCAGGGCCGTCGCGGCTCGCGCTTCGCCCGCGCCGACACCCCCTTCACGTTTCAAGCGCGTAAGGTAGGCAAGGCATGGGATGAAAAAGGGCACGATAGAGATCATGGGCAGCCCGATCAACTGGAGGACAATAAAACCAATGCCGCCGCGATTACCCAGGTAGGCGTTCTTGCGCCAGCCGCGCCAGGTATCTTTCAGGCCATGGTACATATGGACCGCAACCAGATCACGCCCATCAACGAAGCGCAATGTGAAGCCATGCTCCTTGACCACCCGTGCCAGGTCGCGATCATCCAGTAATGTCTGCTTTAATTCTGGTCGGGCGTAGCCGCCTAGCTCGTCATAAACCTCGCGCCTGATCAAAATGTACTGCCCGTTGGCTACGGCCACCCTGCTGCGTGGATTGTTGACCAGCCTGGGCGGATAGAGCATGCTTATTCCCAGGTAGGCCATCGGCATCATGACCTTATCCCAGAACGTGGGCAATTCCTGGGTTGAGCCAATGGTAAACAAATCGGCCTGCTCCTGGATAGCCTGGGCGAGCGCGGAGCGGAGCGCGACAGGGGTATGGCGGGTGTCGGCATCGGTGAACAGCAGCCACGTCCCCTGAGCCTCCTGCACGCCAATATGAATGGCGTGAGGTTTGCCGGCCCATCCCGGCGGCAATTCATCACCCAGGCGCAATACATAGAGCCGCTGAGCAAGGGGGTGAGTGACAATGAGCTCGTTAAGTATCCGAACGGTGGCATCGCTTGAGCCATCATCGACGACAATTACTTCGTAGTTGTCGTAGTCCTGTGCCAGCAAAGATTTTACACAGCGGCGAATGTTGCGCTCCTCATTGCGCGCAGGCACAATAATCGAGACGAGCGGAGCATTTGCTGAGAGCGGAGCGCTTGCGAGCCTGGCCGGCAGCTTTTTGACGTGATCTTCCTTTTTGGAGCAGTGCGCAGCCAGATTACAAGATAAAACCCGACGACGCCAAACACATGCGACCAGAGAAGAAAGCGCGGCCATGCTTTAAACCAAGAATGTTTTTTCATATATTTGCTCTTTTGAACGTAGTTTATATCATCTATTATACCAATGAGGAGGCGCCTCAGCAAAGTTCACCAGACTAACTCGCACCTGCTGTCTGTCTTCTGGAGCTAAAAGGGCGCGCCCCGCTGATCAAACCACTCAGCACTTCGACCAGCAGGCAAATGTTGCGAGCGGCGTACAACTGAGGTACAATCCGTAAAGGTTCACACATAATCCAGCGGTCATTGACAAGGAGTCGCATGTACCAACGACGCTTGACGCCGATCTTGCTGCGTATAGCAGCGAATCTGCTTGTTCTTCTACTCTCTCTCTATGTGGTCGCCGTCTTCCAGCAGCCGGTAGCATTCGCACATGCCTTCGTGATCGGCTCTGATCCGGTTGATGGCTCGACGGTAAGCGCGGCACCTAAGGTGGTACGTATTTATTTTGATGCAGCAATCAGCCCGGTCAGTGAGGCCAACGTCTATACACCCGACGAGCGTGTAGTGAACGCGGGCCACAGTAGGATTGCACGCAACAATCCCCGCGAACTTGACACGCCCTTGCAGTCACCCGCCTCGCTGCCGCAGGGAAGTTACACGGTGCGCTGGACGGCCCTGGCCAGCATCGACGGTCACACGACCCGGGGTGTCATCGGCTTTAACGTTGGACAATCCAGTGCCGGTCTGCCAGGCGAGACCATTTTAGGACCGAGCACAAGCAACATTCCTCCCCAGCTAAATCTGCTCGGGGCGCTTGCAGTTGCCTGGGAATGGTTGGTGCTGGTGGCGCTAACCTTCTGGGTAGGCATACTCATCTGGGAGGGCTGTCTTCTGCCAGGAGTTGAGCGCGGCGCGAACCTGCTTGCCTCCGCCAGCAAACAGGCACGTCCACTGCAGTGGCTCTGCCTGACGGGGCTCCTGGTAGGAGAGATCATCACGCTTATCCTGCGCGGCGCGCAGTTATCGCAGACTCTTGGCGGCGGGGGGATAAGCCTTGTGGTCCTCGCACAGATCCTTACCTCCACGACCTATGGCTATCTCTGGCTCCTGCGTCTGGCCTTCATTCTCTGCGCCATGGCTCTGCTCTGGTGGACAACACGCCGGCGCGAAAAGCTGCGTGCTGTAAGACAAAGCCCGAGATTCGCAAGCAGTTTTGGGCAGATGCGCCAGCGGGTTATCCAGGAGCAAAGCCCTGCGAAAAGCGAATTCAACGTATCAGAGCCTCTCTCACCACTCGCTTCAGTGCGGGGCTACAGCGTGATCCAGCTGCTACTGGCGGGTCTTATCATCCTGACGCTCGCCCTGGCGGGCGATGCCGCCAAACTACCACAGCCACATATCAGCGCGATCATCCTCGACTGGTTATTCCTCACAGCGCGCTGCATATGGTTCGGGGGAGTAGCGTACCTGTGCTACGTGTTATTGCCTCTCCTACCAGTGGTTGAGCCAGATTCCAACGCCGGGGTTCTTACGTCCCTGCTGCGCCGCTATCACCCCTTTGTGCTCGGGGCCATGGGTGTATTGCTGGTGAGCGGGCTCTTTGAGGCGGAAAGCAGTTTGAGCAACGTCCAGCAGCTACTGGGCGATCCCTACGGGCGAACGTTGCTGGTAGAAAGCGTGCTTATCATAGTGATGATTCTGCTCAGCGCGCTTGCGCTCGTTGTGCTACGCCCAAAGCTGGCGAGGCAGGCCGCGCTGCTGCCTGTTGTATACGCTGAGCTGCCCGCGCGCCGGACACGTCAGTCGGCGCTGGAACAAACGGCCCGGCATCTAAAACGCATCTTTAGCACGATATCCTGGTTGGGGGCCGCGGTGCTTCTGTGCGCCACTTTGATGGCCTTCTATGCCCCCCCGGTCGTCTTCCCAGACATCAACTACTCGTCCGTGGCACAAATCCCCGCGGCGGCGGCGCCCAGCGCGCAAACCAGGCAGGTCGGCGATCTCTCTATCACCTTGCAGGTGCTGCCTGGGCGCGTCAACTCTGCCAACACCGTCAGTGTAACACTTCTGGATACCCGGAATGCGCAGCCCGTCACAGATGCCCAGGTACAGCTATTCATCAATATGCAGGTGATGGACATGGGCACAGCGCAGGCCACTCTCAAGGCAGGGCATCCTGTATACAGCGCTACTTTTGCCAGCCAGGCAACTTTTACAATGCCTGGCCTGTGGAACATCCACTTATCCATCCAGCGTCCTCACCAGCCCGCGCAAGCAGCAACATTTACCGTCACTATGGCAGAGCGCTAATGCCTATAGTCGTTCAGGTATTCCCTATACCCTGTCCCCCTGGCGGGGTGCACTGAGAGGGTGTCCCAGGCGATTGTCTCTTCGCCCTCTCCTTGCAAAGGCGGCGCTCTTCTCTGTAGTTAAACATTTTCACCTTTCTTGCCTCTGCAGCGTACATAATTTAGAGAATGAATTATTCTCTGGAAATCCATCCAACCGATGAGATTATTGCCCAGCATGACGGCCGCGTGACCACTGGCGTAGCCTCCTTGAGAGACACTGACACTTTTACACATGTTCTGGAAGCGCAGAAATGCGTCGCATGAACATGGGATGGAAAGCACAAAGAGAAAAAAGCTATTTCTTGAGCTTTACGAACAGAGGAAAACCCCTTCTTAGGCGGCTTGATCAGACAAGCTGAGCAGCTCTCTTGCTTTTTGAGCTCAGCAGGCCTGCTCCCCATGTTCACCGTGCTTTCTTTCAAAAATGCCAAACATGTGTAAAATTATCAGGAGAGACCGAGCGCATGGATAATAACCAGCAAGTAGTATTTCCACATATCTATATCCCTGACATCGCAATGACTTCAGCAACGCTGCGCTGCTCACTGCGCAAGGATGAGCACCCATAGCAGAGCATCTTCAGCGAAAGAGTTCAGCACTTCCTGACACAGGTAAGCCGCCAGGCTGCGTTCGTGGGAAGCGGCATCGGCATAGCCCCCCAGGCGCAAGAAAGCAAGCAGCGCGATACTTGTCAAACCACCACACGCCTGATGGCCCAGACAATCTCATCGAGGCGCGGGTAGTAATAATGCCCTGCCACGCGATCAAAGCTATTGACGACGACACAATTATAGTTCTGGCCCTCGGCATGAATATACTCGCGGTCGTTCAAGGCCATTGCGACATGCGTTATTTCTGTGCTGCCAAAGAAGATCAGGTCACCTTCCTGTAGATCTTCGCGGCCCACGCTGCAGGTCAGAAAGTCGTGCTGCTGGTCCGCGTCACGGGGAAGCATATTGCCTCCCATACGGTAGCACAGCTGCACGAAGCCGCTGCAATCAATGCCCTCCCAACTTGTCCCCCCCCACAGGTACGGCCGATCCAGGAAGGCACGCGCGCAGGCCGTAATCACTGGCGGCGATGCTTGAGGGTACACATTCTCCGACCAGCGCACAGCAACCTGGTCGCGCCGCAGCCAGGCGCAACGCTCTCCGGGTAAGGCAACCTGCACCCGCTCCGCCGCCGACGTGTCCAGCAGGGGCAGTGCGCTGGAGAGGTAGGCCATTCCCAGCAGGTCGTCACCCTCCCTGGAAATATACAGAGGAGTATGTGTGCCTGTGATGACTGCCAGCAGCGATAAAGGCGTACGACAGTTCTCCCCCACCTGGCAAAAGCTGCCGCCAACAGGTTCTTCCAGCTGGGCCGTGCGTATCCAGCCAGAATAGTCTGGCAGGGTTACATGCGTCCAGGCGCCATGCATTTCGCCAGCCAGGGCCGCAGTATTCAGGAGGGCCTGGGTGACTAACTCTGACGCCGGATCAGGTGAGCGGCGGATATCCGCTACACCTACTGCGACGGCGTAGTTTGTGCCTGCGGTCATGGGCTCTCCTTCGCACAACAGACGCGCTAGCGCAGGGCATTACTCATAACAAAGACCAGGTTTGCCGGGCGTTCCGCCATGCGGCGCATGAGATAGGGATACCACTGGGAACCATAGGGAACGTAGACACGTACATGATAGCCCTGGCGCTTCAGCTTCGTCTGCAGGTCACGTCGAATGCCGTACAGCAATTGAAACTCAAAGGCATCCTTGCTGATGCCATGATCGCGCGCATATCTGCAGGCAGCGTTGATAATAGCCTCATCGTGCGTGGCCAGCGCCGGATAATTCCCTTTTAAGAGCAGCAGCAGCATAAGTTGTACATAGTTATGGTCGACCTCGCTTTTATTTTGAAAGGCGAGAGTTTTTGGCTCCTTATATGCGCCTTTGACCAGGCGTACATGTACACCCTGCGCAATCAACTGCTCGGTATCGTTCTTACTACGATAGAGACAGGACTGTATCACGGTTCCAACATGTTCAAATTGCCTGTGCATGCGCGCGGTAATGTCCACCGTCTGGTCCGTATAGGCCGAGCCTTCCATATCGATGCGCACAAAAATCCGCCGCTCCTGAGCATATTCCAGGATATCGCTGACATTCCGTTCGCATAGTTCCTGGGAGATATCCAGCCCCAGGGCGGTCAGTTTAACGGAAATATTCGCATCGATGTCGCTCACTTTGATGGCATTGAGAATATCGCGATAGTCACGGGCAGCTGATTTCGCTTCCTGTTCAACCGTGACGTTTTCGCCGAGATGGTCAAGCGAGACATGCATGCCGGCCGCATTGAGCGCGCGCGCGACCTCGATCGCCTCGTCTAATTTCTCGCCGGCAACGAAGCGGCGCGAAGCTCCTCGTGTCGCGCGGTTTGAGACGACGAATTCACGCAGGTTATCATTTTGAGCCAGATACAGCAATGTATCTCTGAGCATCGTCGCCCCCTTTATTAGTAAACGCTTTGTAGCAATAACTTTTCTTTCTTCTGGCAGGTAGAGCTAGGAGTCATCTTCCCCGGAAAGTGGGCCGATGCGATGCCACAAATCCAGGCGCTGCAGCTCATTGCGCGCCTCAAAACCAAACATCTCAGGATCCATTGCCCGACCATAGCGCAATACAAGGCCGCGCAGCATCTCGATCTGCTCTGCTTTACTGGCAGTATCCCGCTCAAATGGAATATGCTGGGCCAGCTGTTCAATTGCCTGGCGATTGTACCATTGTTCTTGTGTTTCTGCCATGATAAAATTTGAGAGGCAAACAGGTAGGATGCAATAAAGACAATGATTGCAGCAGTTTACCTCTCTCCACAATGGTAACACGCTCATGAAAACGATTCAAGTCGCTAAGCTCCACAGCGCGTTTTTGCCTGCAGATGACAGGTTGATATACGTTTATATATCCTGAACATAGCCTTTTTGCCCTACACAGGCCGACGAGACTTGACCCTGGCACGTGTCAATGTTACCTTGAAAGCATAAGACAGGTAAAAGTTGACAATGTAGGTCCAATGACGAAGGTGAATGAACAACAATGCTCTGTACATTTTGCAATACGGCTCGACTAGATAATGAAGCGCCCTGCCCGCGCTGTGGCGCGCCATCACCACTGCTTGGCCAGGCACAGCATGCTACCCCTGGAGTGTACACACCTGCGCCACAATGGGCAAATAGTGGGACGTTGTACTCGCCAATGCAGGTGAACAACCAGGGACAGCCAGTTTCAGGGCCCCTTTTCCAGCCTCAACAACCACAGCCGCAAACAGAGCAACAGGCGCCCTCACTCCTGCCAGTGCCCTATCAAGGGCAGCAGGCGCTATTTCAGACGAGCAGTAACGCTTTGATACCCCTGCCGGCACAGAATATCAATGTCATGCCCCCCGCTTTGCCGGAGGAGGCCGTCTATGTCCCACCGATGTACACCAATCCACGGCCCATCATACCGCATTATCGCGTCATCAGCGGGCTGCTGAGCGTCCTGATCGTTACGCTTCTCCTCTGCACAGGTGCGGGCTACTACGCCAGGGCCAGCGGTAAGTTAAGCTCGTTGGGACATCTTGTGGGTTTTGTGCCTCCCACAAACCTCAAGCCGAGCAGCGCTGCGACGCTGCCAGATCCGCCGACAACCCAGGTAACAGGCCCGGCATATACTATCATCAGCTCGGCCACGACCACGGCCAGCATCAATTCTCAGGGGGTGGCGACAGAACGGACACCGTTTTTAAGCCCAACCAGCCCATCTACCTTACCTATAGCGTTCACCCACCCAAAACACCGGGGTTCGTGGTCATCAACTGGTATACTAATGGAGCGCTCTACCAGTCAAGCGCTCCCCAGAAGGTCAGCACCGGTATCTACGGCCGCGCGCAGGTGGCATATGCTGTACCCGCCGAGGGCAAAGTGGAACTCTATTGGAACAACCAGCTGGCAATCCGCCTGTACTTTGTTGTGCGCTAAAAGATGGTGAGCATCGCCGCTATATGCCATGTAATTTCAGCCAGCGGCTCATTCAGGGGGATTTCTAAGAGAAGAGCCTTGATGGCGGCAAGGGGCCTGGTAGCTCCTTGCCGCCATCAAGGCTCATTTGCACTGCGTATCGACCGTCACATCACCCAGGACCTCTACCTGGCAGGCAAGACGCATATTTGGATTTTTCTTGAGGTCGCCCCGCAACCAGAACTTCTCCATAAAAGTGAGGGTGTTGGTATTGGTCGAGGGAGAAACCGCTACGCGATCGGTACCGCATAAGCCATTACCGTGGCAGTTGGCAAATTTATAAATGCCACAATAGACGGGCACATCGTTCTCCAGAGCTGGATAACGCACACTATCGCCCGCCGGCACTTCAACCTGTTTATTTTCCCGTACAAATGTAATGGTTGGCACAAATTTGTCCTCCGCATGAAAGATGAACAAAAAGCCATTTGCAGGCAAATGGCAAATATTCTGGTCAGAGTGTAGCACAGAGTGCGAGGAGCGTCAACGCATGCCGTGCCCCGGCGCTTTTTAAGCATTGACATCGAATTGACTCACCAGAGATCGGTTCTCCGTGAGACAATGCGAAGTATAATTAATTGTCACATCAAGCGAGCACACAAGTGTTTGCCTCTCATTTTCTTTATCAGCACTGCTGCCGCTTCCCGCGCACCGCAAAGCGGCGGAGATGCTGCCAACGGGAAAACGTCTAGAGGTATTGCCAATTTAACGTCTATAGGCGATACTGTCGGGGAGAGGGAGGGAGGGAGGGAGGGAGGGAGGGAGGGAGGAATGCAAGCATAACGAAGGAGAAGCATATGAGCCGTCGAGATATGATCCGTATGAGCGCGGAAGAGATACGCACCTTTCTAGCAGAGGAGCGCACCCTGCAGGTTGCCACGCTTGATCACGATGGCTTTCCCCACCTGGTGGCGATGTGGTATGTGTTCAGCGATAACCAGATTGCCTTCTGGACGTATGCCAGGTCGCAGAAGGTGGTCAACCTGAGGCGTGACCCCCGGCTGAGCTGCCTGGTTGAGGCGGGAACGCGTTACGATGAATTGCGCGGCGTACAGATCAAAGGACGAGCGGTGCTAAGTGACGAGCGCGAGACGGTGCAGCGCCTGGGTGAGGCCATCTGGGAGCGTCATACCGGACCGCTCAATGAACATACACGTCCTATGATCGAGGCACAGGCGCCGAAGCGTGTCGCCATTTTTGTGCAACCGCTGGAGATCGTCTCCTGGGATCACCGCAAGCTGGGAGGTGTCTATTGAAGATAAGGGCGGCGCATTCCCCTCGCCTTTAGGCTGTCTTTTATACACATTTAACAAGCTGCTAAAATAGGAAGATGAACACACAAGACCTTCTGGACGCAGAATGCTGGGCGAAAAAGACCTTTGGAGCGAGCAAGCTCAAGGATATTCGGCGAACAGCACGAACCGTGAAAGCGGCCACGCGCATGGCCGAGAATGCTTCGGCGTCCTTGCCAGCCCAAATGCAGACCTGGAAAGAGACGATGGCCTTGTACCGCCTGCTGGATGAAGACGATGTGACCTTTGAGGCGCTGATGCAGCCTCATTGGCAACAGACCCGCGAACAGATTGAGAGGAGACCCCTCGTGCTGCTGGTGCAGGACACTAGCGAAGTGGACTTGAGCCATCATCCCAAAACCAAGGGCTTGGGCCAGGTCGGCAATGAGCGAGGACGAGGGCTGTATCTGCAAACGGTGCTGGCCGTCTTGCCGGAGAGCGGCGAGGTGCTGGGATGCGCGATGCAAGAGCCGTTTGTACGCACAAGCAGCCCCAGCGGCAGAAACGCGAAGCAAGCGCCGACAGCGAACTGAACGAGAGACCGATGTCTGGATGCGCCAGGTCACGCGCCTGGGAAGCTTTCCCCCCGAGACCACCATCGTGCATGTCGGAGATCGCGGCGCCGATCTGTTTCCGTTCTTTCAGGCCTGCCGAGCCACGCAGACCCATTTTCTGGTGCGAGCATGTGAGAAGCGACGGATCGAGCCAGAAGAGGGAGGGCAAAGGTATCTGCTCGATGAGGTGCGCACTTGGCCTGCGCAAGCCAGCCGACCGTTCCAGGTGCCTGCCAGCCATGGACGAACGGCTCGCTCGACGGTGGTGCAGCTCGCCTTTGGCACCTTGACCGTGTTGGCGCCTCGCTTCGAGAAGCGGTTCAGCAATGAACCGCTGGAGGTATGGGCCATTCGGGTGTGGGAAGAGCAGACGCCTGCCGGAGAAGAGCCCTTGGAATGGATTCTGTTGACCTCGGTCCCCACGACGACGCTCGAGCAGGCCTGGGAGCGGGTGGGGTGGTATGAACACCGCTGGGTCGTGGAAGACTATCACCAGTGTCTCAAAACTGGATGTCGTCTCGAAGAGCGCCAGGTGCAGACCGCCGCCCGCTTGATCCGCTTGTTGGGCTTGTTGTCGCCGCTGGCAGTCCGTTTGCTGCACCTGCGAGACCTTGCACGTCGAGAACCTGAGCGTCCCGCTTGCGAGGTCCTCGATGCCGACTTGCTCGCCATTGTTGCCGCTCAGACCGGTCAGGTGCCCGCGTGCATGACCACAGAAGCCTTCTGGAAGGCCGTTGCCCAGATGGGGGGCTATTTGGCCCGCCATGGCGATGGTCCTCCCGGTTGGAAAACCCTGTGGAAGGGCTGGCTTCGCGTCCAAACGCTGCTGGAGGGCGTTCATCTGGCTTTTCATCTCCGTTTGTAAATTGTGTATAAAAGACAGGCCTAGAAGGCAGGGGTTAGCCGCCCTACCTTTCCCTCTTGTATTCTATGGTATACCATGTTATAATAGTTGGCATGGAAGAACAACATACCAAGCACGTCACGTATAAGATAGCGTATCATTTTGTGTGGTGTCCCAAGGACCGCAAGCACATTCTTGTGGGGGGTATCGCACAGTTTGTTGACTCAGAAATTAAACGTTTATGTGAGGAGAATAAGTGGACAATTGGAGCATTAAACGTGCGGGAGGATCATGTGCATCTGTTTCTCTCAGCACGACCTTCAACAGCTCCCTCGCTCATTGCAAACACGCTTAAAGGGATCACAGCCAGGCAGGTATTTAAACACTTTCCCGAGGTCAAAAAACAACTATGGGGCGGCTCGTTCTGGTCACGTTCATACTATGTTGGCACAGTTGGGGACATGACAGAAGCAACTGTTAAGCAGTATATCGAATTGGGGCAGGGCTAATGCGCAAGACATTTAAGTATCGCATTTACCCGAAGAAACAAGACGAAAACGGCAAGTACCTGCCCAACGGGGCAAGTGCAAAAGGTGGATTAAACACATCCATTTTAGACGCGGGTGGGGGAACCTTTGTCCAACTGTGTTCGAGCAAGGCAGCATGGGCCGGTAGAACACTCATCAAAGTTGACCCCAAGTTCACGTCACAAATCTGCTCCAATTATGGAACCGTTCGCAATTATGTAGACAAATTGGCAATTTGTCTACATAACACAGGTTGATGTAGCACACATTGGCTTCGCCAAGTGTCTACATAACCTTAAAAAAGACGTGACAGCTCAGGGATGGTGGTCAAAAAGGGCATGATAAGGTGAGGCCAGGATCTGACTTGGGAGAATGCTGACCACTGAGAGGATCATCTTGCCGAGAGCCACAGTCCTCATCCATAGCGAAAGGAAGCAGCACAATCGATCCCTCGGAAGATAGCAGTCAATGTGGGAAGGATGGCAAGTTTTTGCTTTCGCAGCGTTTGGGTCAGGGAGAGCAGTTGGGCAAATCGGCTCGCTCCCTGCACGGAGCGAACCCCCCCGGAAACTTTATCTTTGACTTTTGCTGCTTTGATGGCCCGCTCGGAACTATTGTTATCCGGTGGCACATCAGGGTAAGCCATGAAGGTAAAGATCCAGTCTTTGTGCTTGATCAGACGCTTTTGCAACCTGCGCTCCTCCGGGTGGGTCAAAGGCACGTGATTTAAGGCATCCAATGCCTTCTGGTAAGACCGGATGACGGCTTCTCGCTGCCCAGGAGAAACCCCTTGCTGCCAGATCGTTTCTCGGGCTCGTTGACTTTTGCATAATAATCGCTGGACCCGGTAGGCCCATGCCGATCGCTCTGCATCCACCGCATACTGCAAATTGCGCAGCAGATGCGCATGACAGAGCTGATGGGCTCCAGCTTTCGTCTGGTTTTGAGCACTCCAACAATCATGGCACATGACCCCGGCATAGCTCTCGGTAAAATGCTCTTTGACCACCCCATAGCCTCGCGATTTCTCAATCACAAAATAGGAGGCCCAAGGCGATTGCCACACCCATTGCCAGTACTTTTGCCCTGCTACCTTGGCTCCTGTTTCATCTGATCCAATCCAGGCTGCATTCATGACTTTGTGTTTGATCATCTGGATAATCTCCTTGGCCTGTCGCTGCATGTGTGCCAGTTTGTTGGCGATGGTCCCCTCTGCCAGAGGGAACCCAAGCAGGTCATCAGTGATCTTGGTGAGTCGGTCATAGGGAAGGCAGTGCGCCACATTGAAATAGGTGATCAAGGCTCCCATCCGGGGCCCGATATTGACGTATCCCTCGATGGGCAACGGCTCACCATTCCTGTGTCCGCAGCAGGGACAGACCTTGATCACTTGTTGGTACTCGCAGGTTAAAGGGGTGATGGGGGGGATATCAACTTCCTGGGCTGTCTTTCCAATGGTCCCCTCTATCCCTTCCAGAGAGGCTCCACAGTCAGCACAGTGGAAGGCTTGCACCATGATGATGCTGTCTGGATGGGGATGGCGTTCTCGGTGATGGCCCACGTGCCCCTGTTGGCCCCCTGGTTTCTTGCCACTCTTTTCCCGTTGACTTCTCGTTCGCGGGATGAGGTCCTTTGATGGTGGGATTGAACTATTCGTGCTATCTTTGGGGACGGGGGGCTTTAACGCCTCTATCTCTTTTTTCAGATCCACAATGGTCTGATTTAGATCCACAATGATCTGGATCAATTCTTCTTTTGTGTACTGTTTGTACTGGGCTGCCTCTTCCATACCTCAACCTTATCATATCTCCCTCACTTTCTCAACCCCACCCGTGAGTAGTCACAAAAAGACTTGTCCGAACGCTGGCATTGTTGCGATTGTGGAGCAGAACTAGACCGTGACGTTAATGCAGCTATTAACATACTTGAGCGTGGAAGACGCCAACAGAGAGCAATCTCTGTAGAAGCTCCCTGCCTTTAGGCGGGATAGCACTTCACACGTGCATACCGAAGAAGCGCCAAAAAGCCTTGACGGATAGAGGAAATTTCTGCTATACTGAATTCGTTCCACAGGACGGGGTGTAGCGCAGCCCGGTAGCGCACCACAATGGGGTTGTGGTGGTCGGAGGTTCAAATCCTCTCACCCCGACTCAACAATAAGGCAGGGAGTTAGCGATCAACAGGCTCCCTGCCTTCTCTTATGCCATGAGCCCCACATGCCTGAGCACACAAAACCGCCCGTTGGGAGCAAAACAGAGAGCAAAAGACGAATTACCTTTGACCCATACTCTCTTGATCACCCTCCCGGAACAAGTCATCCCACTTTTCCACTACCTCCTGTTGCATAGACGGCAGCAGATGCGAATACGTTCTCAGTGTGATGGAAATGTCACTGTGCCCTAACAGCTCTTGAATTGCCTTGATATTTACCCCCATGCACAACAAGATCGTCGCGGCACTATGCCGCAAATCATGAAAGTGCATATGAGGTAACCCCGCCTCTTTCAATAAATTTCTGAACAGTTCCCCCATATGATTTGGGTGAAGATATCCCCCGCTCAAATTGGGGAAAACAAGGTCATGGTCCTCCCAACCTTCAACCGTATCTTGCTGCCTCAGTTGCTGAGCCCGATGCAGTTTCAACATGTCAACAAGAAAGGCAGGGAGACTTATTACTCGCTTACCGGCCGCAGTCTTTGGCTTACCCTCAACATATCCATACCCCGCAATAAAGTCTACAGTGTGCATCACCAGCAGGCGACCGAGATCAAAATCGATATCAGACCAGCGCAGAGCTAACAGCTCACCACGACGCATACCTGTCACGACAGCCATCGTAAGCAGCATTTCGATACGATGACCTTGCACGTGCTTGATCAACCTGCGCGCTTGATCCGCCGTAAGCGGAATAGCTTCACGGCTTACAATTCGTGGAGGCGTCACCAGATCGCAAACATTTCTCGATACCATTCCCCAGCGTACCGCATTATTTAACGCGAGGTGCAATACACCATGTATCTCATGGACAACTTTTGACGAAAGCTTCTCGTCCAGCTTTTTCGAGTAGAATGTTTGTACCTGCTGCGGAGTGAGCCTTTGCAGCCATATATCTCCCAGGTCAGCAATCACATACCCGATAAGCTTCTTATAATTCACATAAGTTCCCACACGCAGCTTACCCTTATGCACATTCTCTAACCAGTCTTTGAGGTAATCCCCTAGTACACTGGGAGGTAAATCTCTCCATGATTAGGCTAGCCCGGTGTACGTCCACTTGATGGGTTTGGCCATCGTCTGATTGTAATAGGTGATGAAAGCCAGGATCTGGGCATGCCGATCATCCAGCGAGAGAAAATTGCCGCGTTTGAGCAGCTTGCGCACCAGAATACTGAGCCAGATTTCGACCTGATTTATCCAAGATGCATGTTTGGGGGTGTAATAGAACACCACTTTGTGCATCGGGTCATGCAAAAAGGCCGCGCGGCTTTCCATCGAATGGAGGATGCCGCTCTTGCCTTTGACGCCCAGGCTCTCCGGTGCGATGCCTTCCTGTTCCGCCACCCAGCGCACCAGGGCTTCGGATTGATGGATGTTCAAATTATCCAGCATGATGCGCCACTTCGTTGCCTTGGGATCGCTAGCGATCAGGTGCTGGAAATGGGCCAGGGCATCTTCTTCGGTGCGCGTCGGGCCCCAGGATGGCTCAATGACATGTCCGGTGACCACGTCGAAATTGATGAACCAGGACAACGTCCCATGCCGGATGTATTCGAACTCGCGTCGCAGGACATGGCCTGGCTGCATGGGCAAGTCAGGATACTTGCGCTCCAGGGCTTGCACCCCGGTCAACTCATCCATGCTGATCGTGCGCTCCCCGCCCTTGGCCCGTTGGGAGGCACGTGCATAGACCTCACAGCCGTCGCGAATTTCTCGTCACGCTGCGCATCGGGCACTTCATTCAACCAATACCGGAAGCGGTGTGGTTGCAGGCCCCCTTTTTGAGCAGATAGCTCGCATGCCGCGGCGAGATCTGCTCGACGATGCCTCGCGCCACCAGTTCGTCCGCGATTTCACGCCCTGTCCACTGGCTGATCGGGCGCCCGGCCTTCATCGGCGCTTCACACGCGAAGGCCGCCATCTGACAGCGGTGTTCCGCGGTGAACTTCGGCGGGGTTCCCGGTCGGGGCGCATCTTGCAAGCGCTCTGCTACACTGAGGGTGTCCAGATCGATCCCCTGCAATCCCACCCAGCGATCACGCCACAAGCGGACGGTATCCACGTTGAGCGCCAACTCGCGCCCAATCTGCGCATTGGTGCGCCCCTGCGCCGCCGCTAAGATAATGCGCGCTCGCTGCGCCTGCTGCTGTTCACTTCGATGACGCTTGGTGAGTCGCTCTAACGCTTCCTGCTCCTTCTCGCTGAGGACGACCTTGGTGGCTCGTTTCGGCATGTCCTGTTCCCTTCGCTTTTTCCTCCTATTCTATCATGGAACTATTTCTACCTCAATGTACTAGCTTCTGCGATACTGTTCAGAGTTGACCCAAAGAAGATGGGGAGGACAGCAGGGCAAGGCACTGGCGGAAAGGATTGAGATGTTGCGCCATCCAGGTTCCAAACAGAGAGGCCAGACCCATGCGCGTCTTTGAGCCAGTGGGACTGCGTGAGCCGCCGCTGATCTTGCGAGCGACGACCAAAGGGCGGACACTGCGTTCTGCGAGGTTGTTGTGGGCAGGAACCCCAGGCACCGCCACGAAGACAAAGAGTTCGGGTAAAAACTGTTCGACCCGTTCGCATAAGGTGTGTTGCGGGGCGGTCGTGTGGGCATACGGCTGGCAGAGCTTCCAGAGACGCTGCTCGAAGGCGTGTTGCTGTGCCACGCGAACGCGGTCGAGTTGGCGTGGAGACAGGCTGGGATCGAGTTCCTGTTCGGCCCAGGCAACCGCTTGCTCATAGATGGCTTTGACATTCTTCGCCCAGACTTGCAGTGCCTCATCCTGGGGAAAGTCGTCTTTCAGGTCATGGATGTCGCGCAAGAAGTGGACCCAGCACCGTTGATGGAGACCCTGATGGATATTGTATCCAGCATAAAAATCGCTGCCCAGCACACCCTGGAAGTTCTCCCCGATCAACTGCTTGACCACCTCTCCGCTGCGAGAATGGTGATATTCATAATACCGGATGGTCGGTGTGCAGACGCTCCAGATATAGCCGTTGATGCCCTCTTCTCGCCAGCCAGTTTCATCCGCTTGCACTGCAGGGCTGGCGCGGATTTCTGCCTTGAGGGGAGTGAGCACGGGCTGCGCATGTTCCCTGATCCGATGCAGCAGTTCCACGAGTTCCCCAAGACTCACCTCAAAGCCGTGGAGATCTCGCAACACGTCGCGAAGTTGGCGAAGGGGCAAGCGCATCACCGTACGCAAGTAGGCGATCATACTGGCGAGTCGCACGCCAATCCGCCCCTGTCCCAGCGCCTGCTCTGAGAAGTCCACAGGTGCTTCATGCCATTTCTGACAGTTCGTACACCACCCTTTGTAAATCCGATGCTCGGTCACTTCCACTGGTGGAGGTGGCGGAACGTCGATGATCTCGCGGCAGCGAGCTAAACTGATCCCTCCCAAACGAAGGTGGCAATCGGGACAGGTGACAATCCGATGTTCCACGATCTGGGTGGGTGCCCCTCGCCTACGAGCATGATTGTATTGGGCCTCGCGCTTTTTTCGTGGCTTGTTCTCTTCGTTCTTCGGCTTCTTCTTCGCCTTGACGAAGGCCGGCGGGGGCGTTTTCTGTTTTTCTAACTCCGCGATTCGCAACTGGGCCTGCTGCAACTGCTCTTGCGTTTCTCGCAAGAGTTCCGTCACTTCCTTGAGCCTCGCCAGGGCTTCGTTCAGTTGGTGTTCTAAGCTTGCTATCTTCTCTTCAGTTGTCATGGCCAGAGTTTATCAGAAAAGGGGTTATCTGAACAGTCTCGCTTCTGCCTCGGACCAACCGCCAATGTACCTTGCTCCAACTCGCGCAGGGCCTCGTTCTTCTTCCTCGTTGCCTCCTGTTTGGATTTGCAATAGAACTTTTTACGCTTCCCCGGGCCTAGCGAGACCTCTGCCACCCAACGATCACGATCTGGCACATAGTACACTGAGCCTTCATTATGTCCGCGTCGCTTCTTTTCAGCCATCGTACAATCTCCTATGCAATCCGCTGCTCACGTTCTTTAAGCCAGGCCCGCAGCGACTCTGGATCAACACGCCGTATTTTGCGAACCTGTATTGTTGGCAACCCCTCACGATAGATGAAGTTATAGACTGTTTGACGGCACACCCCCAGTTGCACGGCCACATCAGCAACACTCAGCAATAACGGCTGTACGGTGGAAACTCTTTTTTGATGAGTCATTGGACATCTCCTACTCTCTACTGCTATCAGTAGGCCGAGCAACAAAACGGAAATCACGCCCTAAGACCTGCAGCTTGTCGCGAAAGCATTGGATACACGCTTCACAGACCACGACCGGCACTTTTTCACCACGATCTCGCAACTCGTAGGTATACGTACATTCCGCAGACCGACGACAGAACATACAATCAGACAACCTATCCATAACACCTTCTTTGTTAAGCCGTAACAGCGTCATCAGAGCCATACCGCTTCTGCTTCTTACGAACTTCTTTCAAGAAATCGCGGCCTTTGTCCTTGAGGTATTCCATGCCGGCATCATAGAGCCAGCGTAGGGTTAACGATGCATCGGCATCCGGTGCCACAAAGTCACCCCCTAACCAGGCAGCCAGGGTGGAGACATAGCCAAAAGTGGAAGCCACGCCGCGCTCAAGATTGCGCTCTCGAATGCGCTTTCGTACCAAAGACCCTAACCCGTTCTCAAAATCGGTGGTAAATGCAGCTTGAACGACAACCCAGGCAGGATGGATAGGCCATCGCGAGCGGTTGCTATCATCGTCGGAGGGAACGACATAGCGCAGCCAGCCGTCCGGCAAGCCATCATCACCGCCAGCAACACGACCGGCTGCATAGTCCCAGAGAGGTTTAAATTGATTGAGGCTGTCATAGGCCCACTCGATAGGCGTTGTGAGGTTATGCAGAAATTCCCGCTTGAAACGGAACTCGACGCGCCACACATCGCTCTCACCGTCCCACTTTCCACCGTGTGGGTCCTCAACGCCCTGGCACCAGCGGTCATACATCCAGGTCTTACCGGACTTCTGCTTGATCTCCAACGTTTTGTTATACTTTTTCACGGAAGAGATGATATGTTATAATGGAGGGAGCAAAATGTACAAGACCTGACTGAACAAAGGAGGAACGAACACGTGCACATCCGCTATCCCTCGGTCATTACGGAGAGCAAGGATGACCTGGAACACCTCGAATGGCGATTACGGGGGACACGTGTAGCAATACGGGTACGTATGTTGCTCCTGCTCAAAACCGAGGCAGCCACAAGTCTCAAAGAGGTGTGCCCTCTCCTGGGGTATAAAATTGTGCAAGTGACGCGTTGGTGGGAATGCTATAAGACCAGAGGCGTCGATGCCCTGGTTGAGCAGCATCCTCACGCCGGCAAAGCCTCGCAGATGACGCAAGAGGTCTGGGCGAGTTTAGAGCAAGTGATGAGCGAGGGACGAATTGGAACACTTGAAGAGGCCCGGCTCTATCTCCAACAAGAATGCCACATTGGCTACAAAAGCGTCAATGCGCTCTCCTGGCTGTTCAAGCGGCGCAAAATCAAATGGAAAACGGGGCGCAGGCGACATCGGAAAGCCAATCAGCAACAGCAAGACGCGTTTAAAAAAACTTCGGAAGCATCATCAGAGAGCAACAGGTAACCTGTCTCGTTGCCTTGGATGAAGGGCGCTTTGGGCTCAAGAACTGGTTTCATCGACGCTGGTGCCCCAAAGGTATCCGCCCTCCCTGGATCGTCGACGATCGCTACGAATCCTTCTGGCTGTATGCTGCCGTTGAGCCCACGACGGGGACCGGACATTTCCTCTTGCTCCCAGATGTGACGGGCGAGTGTTTGGAGCTCTTCTTACAGCATCTCAGAGACGAAGTTGGAGCAGAGACGGTTGGCGTCGTCTTAGATAGTTCTGGCAGCCATCGCAGCGAACAGTTCCTCTGGCCTGCTGGTCTGAAGCCGCTCTACTTGCCGTCATACAGTCCAGAGCTCAATCCGGTGGAGCAAGTCTTCCGGCATTTGCGCAAACGGCTTTCTAACACTGTGTTCGCAGACCTTGATGCCTTACAAACAGCCCTGGTAGAGGAGTTACAGAAGTTCTGGGCCAATCCAACGATCCTGCTGCATCTCACCAACTATCCCTGGTGGGTTGAGGGCACCCAGGCTATCCTATCATTATCGCCGTGAAAGAGTATTATAGATCGTGCAGGAGAGCGGGCTGCCATGATTGCTGAAACGCAGCGTCGAGACGCGGTGACTCTCCAGGGATACACCATCGACGCCAGTACTAAAGATGGTGTCATTCTTGCGCACTCGCGTGACGAAGTGCTCTTCATAATTGACCTGGGAGAAGTCAAAGCCGACCACATCCGCGCAGAGGTGGATTTCGGAAACCTGGAGGTGAATGGTCTCCCCAAAGATCTCCATCAGGAACACATGCACTTTGTAGAGCGCGTCTCCACAGCACTCTTCCGACCAAAGTAACTCCGAGGAGAAGCGCACCTGGGCGATGAGATCATTGAAGGTGCCACGCGACACCGTGAGGTTGAGCAAGCGCGAGGTGAGCAGCCAGCGCCATTGCCGACCCGCCCCGTGTGGTTCCATGAACAACGAGACGCCCAGGAACGACCAGGGGGAAATCATTGCCATCTCGTTTTTGCGTGCGTCGCCTTGCAGGTCATCTAACTCCTGCGCCAGCTCTTCGGCGAGCTCCTGCTTGATTGTCTGACCTTTTTGATCACAGTAGCGCACGTTGAGGATCAGGGTATCCACGCCATATCCGACTAAATGGAGAAGCATACGCACCACCTCTTCCAGGCTAGAACGGAACAACCATACAAAGACAACTCCCTACGAGGGGAGAGATTAACTCAACCATGTAGATAGAATGGCGCGTGTTACTTGCTCCGCGCCATTCTTTGCTATCACCCCTAGCATCACACCGTTGTAGCCCGTCTTGACGGCTTGTCTTGACTCGACGGGGTACGCACTCCGTGCCGAAGCGACCGAGAGGTATACTGAGAGAACCATCCGAACTACCTCGGTCGCTTCGTCCCTCCGAGGCTACCCCATCGATCAAGACCCTTCGCTACGCTCCGGCGAGAAGCCGCCAAGACTGCATTCATGCCCCCGAACACAAGGGGTACGAGCCGAAGCTCTCTCCTGGTGCCTGAGAAGCCCGCTTGTCTGATAACTCCATCTACCATCGCCTGGACATCAGGCACCAGGCCTCTTTACCTGGGTGGGAGAAGATCTTCTTCTCCCAGCTGCAACTTTTTCTCACTGGGTACCCATGTGGAAAGAGAGAAGCCTGGCCGTCTTCCTTGTTCCCAAGCCGGAGCGGGTAGTTTCCTACGCAAAGGCATCAATTGACCCGCGATGCTTTGGGGCATCGTGCGTCAATTGACGCCACTCGTCCAGCAGCGCACAAGAACAACCACCAGCATCCCAACCCACATACCTGCGCAGAAGATCACCACCCTCCGGCACCACGAGGGACAGTCCGACCTCCTTGCCCAGCCATGCGCATCAACACAAACACGCTTGCTACACTATTGCCATCGGCTAGACCCTACGTCACCTGCACCTCTGACGACAGCAATACGTCCTCTTGCCCATCAGGATTTGCCTGTGTACCCACCTTCTGCATCCTCGCCATTCCTTGCTGCATATCCAGATCACAGCAGGCCCCTTGAAACTCCGTCAGATCGGGCCCATAGCGATAGATCCCCCGGCCAGGTACTGCGGGTAGCAACGCCGCCGCCGCATCATCGAGCACCAGCCGGCTATTGGTTTCATCACGAACACGGAAACACACCACCGCCGGAATATTGGCCCGAATACTGCCCGGCAGCACATCCATATCCGGTCTTTGGGTCGCCACGATCACATGCAGCCCCAGCGCTCGCCCAATACTCGTAACCCGATGCAACAGCGACAACATCTTCACATGCTCTACCCGCGAGACCGGAGCGAGCGTCAGCTGTGCCAGCTCGTCAATCACGAGCACTCCCGGCAGGAGTTCTGCTCGTCGCGCTGGGAACCGCTGCCAGAACTCCGCAATAGACGCGCAACTCACCGAGCGCAGGAAAAGCAAACGCCGTTCCAGTTCATCGACAAACACCTCCAGGACTGAGAGCGCTGAGTCCCAGTCCCCAGCCACATCCACGACAGCAAGCGAATTCTCGTAACGAGCGAACTCCAGCCCACCTTTTAGATCGATAAGCCACACGAGCAAGCGCCGCACTTCCTGCTGCGTCGGATTTCTGAGGTACAACATCGACCCAAGCACGCTATGCAAAAGTGTGGATTTACCCATTCCCGTTTCACCGGCAATCAGCAGATGTGGGCACGCTGCGAGATCACACCAGAGTGGCCCCCATGGCGACGCCCCAAGGAAGAACTCGAGCGGACGTTGAGGCAGAGGTTGCCGGGAGAGCGGCACCAACACCGGCAACGGCGCGAGTGCCGCCTCCAGCCATACCCGCGCCGGGCGTGTCGCGTCTCGCTGTAGCCGCAGCGCATGCCAGCCCATCCCAGACGCCAGCGCCTCTGCTTTCGTTCGCACCTCTTCATATGTGATCCCCGCAGGCAGATCAAGCCCCACTTGTTTGACCCAACGAGTGACCCGCCTGACCGCGATCAAGCGTGGCATTATCGAAGCAACCTCCTTTCCCTTCCGCTCGGTGATCACTAACCCAATCCGCCGGCACACGTGATGCAGATGGACCCGCCGCCATTCCCACACGAACCACCAGACCATCATCGCTCCGCTGAGCGCACCGGCACCGACCAGCACCGCAACTCCCCCACGGCTCTGTATGGTCGTCAGATGCACTCCAAGCACAACGAGGATCTTCCACACTGAGAGCAGCACACAGACAAACATTAGGCCACCAATCAGGAGGAACTGCAGTCCCAGCCATGCCGCCAACACAACCTCTCCTCCCAGATCACGCACGAATAGCCAGAGCCTCACGAGGCACCTCCTTCCAACGACCGAACCCGCTGTTCAAGCCAGAATTGCTCTCGCCGATCCTGTGGGCTGTAGCGGCCCGCCTGATACTCGGCAACGAGGTGAGCCACGTCGCTACGCGTGCGCCGTCTCGGTTGAGACGGTTCCCGTGCCACTGGGGAGAGCGCGAAAGGGACACGTGCTCTCTTGCCCTCCTTCCTGTCCTGACGCCACCAGGACCTGCGTAAAAAGAGCTTTGGCCGATGCTGTATGATCGACCGGCTCATCAGACCTCGGGGCCAAGAGGGCCGGAAGCCCAGGAATGCCGCCGGACAAAATCTCTTCCGGTTCCAGGTTGGACGCATGCTTGTACAACCGCTTCAACGCCCAGAGTTGCAGCTTGTGCTGATACTGCTGGATGGTCTGCTGTATCTCTACACGCCTCTCTGACGGTCCTGTCTCGGCCAAAGCGAGAGCCATATGTCCGACCAGAAAGGGGAGAAACACCAGCGCACACGCCCCTATAGCCATGGCGACCGGACCGAACGTGACAGGATGACCCGGTTGAAAGATGGTAGAGAGCGCCCCTGCCAGGTCATGCACGACCACCACCACGACCGCGAGCTTGATATAGCGCACTGCTCGGCTCGTTTCCGCGTTCTGGTCGGCTTGCGCCAGCCCTCGCGCCGCCACTCGGTCGTAGATGGCCTCAATACCGAACTGGCGATGAGTCGAGAGGACGAACCCGAAGACACAGATCGCCACGAACACCAACCACTTGATGACCTGCAGCTCGACCGGCCCCACAGCATCCTTGAGCACATTTTCATACATCAGACTGGTCCTCCAGCCGAAAAACGCCTCCAATGCGAGCACAGAAAGCACCATGAGCTTGTACGCCATGCGGCGACTATGGATCCTTGCGAACATTGTCCTTGCCTCCAAAAGCAACGGGAGCGTCAGCCCTCGCCGACGCCCCTACCGATGAGCTCTCCTAGCCTTTGCTCCATCTCACGCCGTGTCAGGCGACCCGCCGCGCTCGGAAGGAGATAAACGACTGGCGCGCCCGAATGTCAATCACCTGAAGCTTGACGGACTGCATCTCCATCTGGGTGCACTGAGCGTCAGAGAGCGCGTCCCGATCAAGCAGTGTGGCTGTGACTGTACTTTTCCTACCCGGCACTGCCACTGTCAGCTCTGTGAAGCTGAAGCCTGGCTTGCCATCTTTCCCTTCAAACGAGCGATTTTGCGCCGACATCACGACTCCGTCAATCACCATTGCCATAGACCAACCATTCCTTTCTTGCCCATCTGGGCATATCGAAAACCGACCCGCAAAAGATTTGCCCCTCTGGCTGACCACATACAGACCGGGGACCAGTACAATCCTTTCATCTTTTGGTCAGATCAACCATGAATTTCTTACGAATTTCACAACAATGTGCGTATAGAGCAGAAACAACGTTACAAGCAGCGTCTGAGCAACTAACCGTACCCTCCTTCCTCGTAGCTCGCTGCTGCTTGTGTCCCTACGCCCTTCCTTCATCTGTGGCCTTTACCCTTCAGGCCGAGTCCAACACCGCTGTTGGCACTCCATTGCCTGGTCCTGAGTCCACTCATTCGGCGCGTTTGTAGGGTATGCAGTTGTCAAATGGTACCGAGATGCGCTGCTTCCTTTGTCTTCACAACGGCTGACTCTCTGCCGTGTACCAGGCCAAACTTCAAATTCACTCTGGTATTTACCAGTGGTATTTATCAAATTATTATTTGGTATCTATCAAAAGTCAATACCAGAGCAAGACAAAAAAACGTGGAAATACGGAGCGATCTGTGCTATGCTACGTGGTAACTACCACAGGTTGACCAAAGAAATAAGAAGAAACGAGGAGTGTATGTTGATGGAGAAGGATACCAAGATCGATGAGGTCGTTGCAGCCATCCATCACCGCATAGAGCAAGGTGAATATGTCTCGGGACAACGCTTACCCTCCGAACGGGAACTGGCCGAAGAATTAGCTGTCAGCCGCGTCACCGTGCGATCCGCCTTGTTGAGACTGCAGGCAGACAATATGATTGATATTGTCCCTCGCGGTGGGGCTTTTGTGCGCGCAACGAATGCGAAAGTGGTGATCGGACCACCCAACCCAGACGTGGCGACAGGGCTGGAACTGAAACGGGCAGGGTCGTTTATTCGGGCGATGCAAGCACAAGGCCATCAGACACTGGTCCGCTTCATTGAACCGTCGTTGATTCTGCCAGCTGGTGTCGAGATCGGCCAAAAAATGGGAATCAGGCCGGAGACACAAGTATTACGCCGCTATCGTATCCATCTTGTCGAGAGGGTCCCGTATCGTGTCCTGGATAGCTACTACCTTGCTTCCTTGGTAGGAGAGTTGGAAGGAAAAGACGAGGGCTATATTCCCTTGTTTCAATGGCTCCGTGAACACACCGGTCTCAAGCCTGCACGAGCGTTTGAACGCTTAAATTGTCGCATGCCCTCGGCAGAAGAGGCAACATTCCTCAATATTGGTAGAGGACAGCCCGTCGCGGATATCGAGCGGTTGGTCTGGGCTGACGACGACACGCTCTTTGAGTATACACATCTGGTGGCAAATGCCGCCCTGCATGAGTTTACATACTCTTACGAAATAGATGAAGAGGCCAGCAAATGATACAGCTTGATGACACCTCCCGATCAGCACTTGTTCGTGAAGTCGCCATGGCCCTAGCCAAGAAACAACGCCTGGCGTTTGCTTCTGATTTTCATGCCTTCGCCGATGGAAGACAGTTGACCCTGGCGGGAGTCACCTTTGAGACCTTTCCAAAGGGTCCAAACACGAAACGAAGTGATGGCGATGTGATTGCTCACGCCATTGTGATGGCCCTAGCTGGCGCCGTCAACAAAGGCGATATCGATGACTGGTTCCCTGACAAAGGCGAGTCAGGTGTCAAATCTATCGAGTATCTGCCGGAGATGCGCCGCCGCTTGATTGAAGCGGAGCATCTGCTTTTGGGAACGGTGGATGTGACTATCTTATGTGGAGAGCAACCACGCATGAAAAAGCGTCTGGCTGACATGCAGCGGAATATTGCCGAAGGACTAGGCATAAGCATCGACCAGGTCCATGTCAAAGTCAGTAGCATGGACGGCCACGACGAAATAGCACGTCTGGAAGGTGTCGAAGCACGCGTCCTGGTGAGCCTATGGGAAGGGCTCTGATCCATTTTTATTCTAGTAGATTTTGGGGAATAGATGAATATCGACAAACATGTTGTTGAACAGTCGGCGAAGCGAGCCGCCGCACTTCTCGCTCCATTGGGCAACCGCTGGCTTCATGTTCAGGGAGTGGTCGAGAGAGCCTGTCAAATCAGCGGGATATTTGATGAAGAAGACCAGATGTATCTTACTGCTGCGGCCTACCTCCACGATATAGGCTATGCTCCAGTACTCAAAAAGACCGGCTTTCATCCTCTTGATGGCGCTCACTATATCTTGGAGTCATTCCCATCTTGCCCAGGGCAATCGCATCTAAATGGGAGGTGGTAAAATAGGGTCCAAAATGGTGGAGAAATTGGCATGGAACAAGAGCGCCCATTGGACCTAGAAACATATTTTGCAGGGCTAGAAGACCCTCGCGTAGAGAGAACGAAACAGCATAAGCTGCTGGATATTCTCATTCTTGCCATCTGTGGCATCATTTGTGGAGCGGAAGGATGGGTAGAGATTGAAGAGTTTGGGAAAGAAAAAGAAGCGTGGTTGAAAACCATGCTGGCATTGCCGAACGGTATCCCATCACATGATACGTTTGGACGGGTGTTTGCGCGCCTCGATCCCGTGAAATTTGAAGCGTGCTTTTTTGAGTGGGTGCAAAGTCTCACTGAGAGCATTGCAGGAGTGATCGCTATTGATGGAAAAACGTTGCGCCGGTCCCATGATAAAGCCAATGGGAAAAAAGCGCTGCATCTGGTGAGTGCGTGGGCAGCAGACAACCGTCTGGTGTTGGCGCAAGTAGCTGTGGATGAGAAATCGAACGAGATCACCGCCATCCCTGTGTTATTACAACACTTGGCCCTTTGCGGGTGTATTATCACGATTGATGCGATGGGAACACAGACACCGATTGCCAAACAGATTGTGGATGACGGAGGAGACTACGTGTTGGCACTCAAAGGAAATCAGGGAACCTTGGCAAAAGAGGTGCAAGAAACGTTCACATTAGCTCAAGCAGACCAGTTCTCTCAGATCCACCATCAGTTTCATCAAACCGTGGAGAAAGGGCATGGCCGTCTTGAGATTCGAAAGCATTGGATCATTGATGATCCAGAGTATATTGCGTACCTCAATCCAAAAGATGCATGGACAGGGCTACGCAGCATTGGTATGGTTGAGTCTGAACGAAGAATGGGTCAAGCCATCACCAAAGAAGTGCGCTATTACCTTCTGAGTTTTGATCGACAGGTGCAAACCTTTGCCAGAGCGGTACGCAGCCATTGGGGGATTGAAAATAGTGTCCATTGGGTGCTGGATGTGACTTTTCGTGAAGATGATTCTCGTGTCCGTAGTGGGCATGCTGACCACAATTTAGCGGTTTTGCGTCATCTTGCCCTCAATCTCCTCCGGCAAGAGCATACTGCCAAGGTGGGGGTCAAAACGAAACGGCTCAAAGCTGGCTGGAGTCATGAATATCTTCTGAAAGTTTTAGGTGTTCAAAAATAAGATGCGATTGCCCTGCATCTTGCCAGGGACCCTTGATTTTTTCAATTCCCCACCACTTCACCGGTTAGTGGGGTCTTACCTGTAAATTACGCTTTGTTTCGGGATACCGCTGTATATCAAAGTCGATTTCAGCATAGACCGACTCACTCGGCTTCTTAGGACTTATAGACTTATGTTCCATAACCTAAACTCTACTAATTGGACATGTAAATGAGTATGTTGTTCTCCCTCATTACCTTTGCCACATTGTAGCAGTACCGATGAATTATGGTAAAAAAAAGTGAATGATTGCGAATAACTTTTATCGATTTGAGCGCATCTTGAAATTCCTTGATGGCTTGCATCTCATCCAAGATATTTACCTCCCTCTTTGTTTATCAAATCTACTTTGCTGCCTACGACAGTTTCGCTTCTGCTCGCTATCAACTTCCATCAAAGGCTGGCGAAACAACGACAGATAGAACCCCACGGTCGTGTAGACCGTTATGTGATATAATATCATTCACTATAGACACGATGGGAAGATAATGCCACCAAAGATACGGCAACTGAAAGCAACCCTGGCTAAAGCGGGCTTTTCTTGGAGGCCAGGCAAAGGAAGCCACACCGTCTGGACGCATTCCGCGCTAGCAGAACTAGAAATTACCCTGTCGGGCAAAGATGGCGACGATGCAAAGCCTTATCAAGTGAAGGACATTCAAAATGCCCTGAAACAGCTAAAGGGAGAATAACATGGATACGAAACACTACTCCATGCTCATCCAGTGGAGCGACGAAGATGAGGCATATATCGTCACGGTTCCTGAGCTTCCAGGATGCAGGACACATGGAGACACCTACGAAAAAGCTGTCAAACAGGGGCAGGACGCCATTGAAAGCTGGATCATGGTCGCGCAAGAATTAGGCCGACCCATTCCGCCACCCAACAAAGTCGCGGTGTGAATGAGAGCAAAAGTGAGAGCAAAAACGTCACACTCAGATCAACATCGTTAGACAAAAATAGACAAAGCGGCTTTACTACACACTAGATACGTTCACGTTCCCGCCCACTACCAAGCGTAAAAGAGACACGCTCCGAGGTTCAAATCCTCTCACCCCGACCGCGCAAAGAAGGCAGGGAGTTACCGAGCAAACAGGCTCCCTGCCTTCTCTTATGCAATCGGCCCCCGTGTCTTACCACGCAAAAACACCCATTGAGAGCAAAGCCAGCTGAACAATGCTCCCGACTCCCTGGCGATTGACGACGGCTGGCAAACTGAGATACATCTCCTCAATGCCATACAGGCCATGGGTGGGGCAACTCACCAAACTCCGCCTGCGGATGCCCCCGTTTTCAAACGTGGGGAGGAAGCAGGCGTTCCTTGTGGGAGTGGGGCAGAGGGGAGCGATCGTTTCCGGTTTCCTGCAGTGCCCAAAGAATAGCAGCGTATGAAACAGACCATCGTCGCCAAACTCAACTTGCACACCACTGCCGAGCAGTTCGCCCAGCTTCGCAGCCTGCAGCTGGCCTATCGCGAGGCGCTGAATTATGTCAGCCGCTACGCCTTCGCACACGGCAAAATGAGCAACAAAAGGCGCTTGCAGGAAGGCACCTACGAAGAGCTTCGGGTGCGCTACGCCCTGCCGGCGCAGATGGCCTGCTCTGTTTCCCGCCAAGTGGGGGCAACCTACAAAGGCCTGTGGACCAAATGTAAAAAGAATGCCGCTAGCCGCAAGGCTGGGAGAACGAAGAAGCGCTACAAAGGACTCGACCAGCCACCCCACTACTTCTCTCCGACCCTGACCTATCAGCAGGGCCGCGACTACGGCTTCAAAACGGCGCAGCGCGTCTCGATCCTGACCCTCTCCGGTCGGCTGATCCTGCCCTACAGCGGCTACGCACGTCACATGGCCCTCATCGGCAAGGGAGCCGCCCTCGGCACGGCACAGCTGTGGTATGATCCGCACAAGAAACGCTTCTACCTGCTGGTGGCGCTCTCCTTGGACTTGCCCAACCCCGAGCCAGGCGACCTCCCCCAAGTGGTTGGCGTGGATGTCGGGCGGCGCTATTTGGCAGTGACCTCGACCAATACGGGCGCGGGTGACCCTCTCTTCTTTGAGGGCAAACAGGTGGTCGCACGAGCCGATCATTACGCCCGCCTGAGAAAACGCTTGCAGCAACAAGGCACTCGCGGTTGTCGGCGCAAACTGCGCCAGATCGAGCAGCGAGAGAGACGGTTGAAAGCTGCGACCAACCATACCATTTCCAAACGCATCATCGCCCACTCTCCCCATGCCCTCATCGGGCTGGAGCACCTCACAGACATTCGCGAACGCACCACGCGCAAGAAGCGCTGTCGCAAGAAACGCGGCAACGGACCTGAACCGGCCTCCCCCAAGCAGCGGCGGGAGAACCGGCGGCACGCGCAGTGGGCGTTTGCAGAACTGCAAAGCATGATTGCCTATAAAGCGCAGCTCGCTGGGAGCCTGGCGATCAAAGTCGATGCCGACTACAGCGGTCAGGCCTGTCCTAAGTGTGGACACACTGAGCGGGCCAATCGGCCAGGCAAAGGGCTCGTGTTTGTCTGTCAGAACTGTCATTATACGCTCCATGCGGATCTGATCGGTGCCAGGAATCTGGTGATGCGAACGCGTCTGGTTCGGCAAGACTGGGCCAGAACGGGGCTGTTGTCGGTAGCCCCCGATACGTCGGACAACGAAGCCAAAGCGGCACGCCTCTCCAGGTATGCCGAGTTGCGGTGGAGCCCAGACGCAAGCCCCTCGCTTGAGCGATGGGGTCACTGACTGACCGTTAACACTCGATGTTGGTCTCGCAAAATCGCCTGGACAATCTGCGTGCAAACCCTGCTACTTCTTGCGCGCAGTAATCAGCGCTGCCCCAGGTGTAAGCAGGCGATGATGGCGCACCTGCTCCATACCCGCCTCTTCCAACCAGTGCTTCACCGTTGGGAATGGATAACAGGTACCCCCGACGGTGGCCATTGTCAGGGCCATCAGTTGGACCATCTGCGATGCGAGGCGTGAGCGATGCGTCTGGTCGGTGACCTGGTCGACGAAAATAAGCATGCCCCCCGCGCGCAGCGTTCCAGCAACCTTCGCAAGCAGCGCGGCATTGAGCTCCGGCGTCAGCAAGTGGGCGATATGGAAATACAGCGCGACATCATAGCAGCCCGGCACAGGTGCAAAGTCATCTTGTACGATATCGGCGCAGACAAAGCTCAGGCGGTCGGACAGGCCCGTTTGCAGGGCTGTGCGTTTGCCGGCCTCAATGCCCGCTTGCATATCAACGATAGTCGCAGTTAGCCGGGGGTATTTACGGCAGAACAGCACACTGTAGGCGGCGTGCGAACCGCCCACATCCAGCAATTGGGTAGCCTGCGCGGGCAGCCGCACTCGCAGCACAAGCTCACGCCCAAGGACCATAGCAAGTGATGCCAGTCCGGCATAGTGACGGGCGAGAAAAGCCTGATTCTGCGGCTGCGTCATATACTCAGCATAAGGCATTGGGATAACCTGCCTGCCCTCGCGCACTACTTGCGGCAAATGATCCCAGATCGCCACAATATCAGGACTATAAATCACATACGGGGCAATCGACAGAGGAGAGTTACTGCACAGCCAGCGCCGCGCAATACGGCTATTGGAATAGACGTCCCGCCGTTTCTGCAGATAACCGCCAGCAATCAGCAGTTGCAGCAATATCTGCAGTCCCTGCTGGCTGCAACGCAAGCGCTCTGCGAGGGCCTCCAGGGACATGGGCTGCTCGTGCAAGGCATCGAAAACCCCGTAGTTACAGGCGACAACCAGCGCTTTTGCAGTGCCGGAACCTATGGGGGTATCGAGCAACGGGGCCGGCAAAAGATTAAGCCGGCCCAGCAATTGTTCCAAGAAGGTGAGATGTAGCGGCACCAGTTTTCCCCCTAGACACTAACGACGATACTGCATTGCCTTACTTGGCGACCGGCAGGCGATCCAGCATGGCCTTGAACCACTCGCGGCGAATTTCAGTACCAACAAGGGCCAGGGTGATACATACGCCCAGCAGCGCCCCACCAATCCAGAGTAGCAGGGAGAGGGTGCTTGGATTACCCGCCACCAGCAGGTTGAGAGCCGCAAAAAAGGCCTGTGACAATGAGTCATGGCCATTCGCAAATGGCAAGGCGGCTCGCAGGGATGGCTGGTCCCAGATAATGCCAAAGGTGGTGATGGTAGCCAGCAGAACAACGACCAGTAGTTCCGCCAGGGATGGACGCAGGAGAGAATACTGCTTGCGCGAGCGTCGCTGGGGAGTCATTGCCACGAGCTGCATAATATTAGCTGTCAGCTGCACAGGCTCGACGACGGGGGTCAGGCCACGCAGGGAGGCCCCAACCTCCTCCAACAGGTACAGTTCGTTGCGACAGCCTGGGCAGCGCGTTAAATGCTCCTCCAACCTGCGTACCTGGTCCATGTTCAGTCGCATGTCTATAGAGAGTTGTAGCAGTCTGGATGCCTCTGAACAGCGCATTAGTTACCTCTCATTCTGTTAGCGCGCTCATGGTCAAACGCCTCCAAACGTGTTTTCAACAAATTGCGTGCCCGAAACAAATGTGTTTTAATAGTACCTATGGGTAGCGCAAGGATTTCGGCCATCTCTTCGTATGTCATTTCCTGCAGATGGCGTAGAACCAGGACAGCGCGATATTTTGCAGGCAGAGTGGAGAGTTGTTCATGGACAGCGCTTTGGCGAGCATGGATTTCTAATTCTGCGTCAACACGTTCTCCCTGTTCCCTATTCGCGGCGGCCTGTTCTGCCCGCACAACTACCTGCAGGGCCTGATCGCGCTTGCGCTGCTCAAGCTGCTTGAGAGCACAGTTGTAGGCGATACGATACAACCATGTAGAAAAACGTGCCTCACCCCGAAAGGAGGGTAGGCCTTGCCAGGCAGCCAGGAATGTCTCCTGCGTCACCTCGTTTGCCTCTTCATACTGTTGAAGCATACGAAAAACAAGATTGAAGACACGGCGCTGCTGCTGCTGCACCAGCTGGGCAAAGGCATCCTGGTCGCCTTGCTTACAGGCCGCAACCAGGCGAACTTCATCCTGTTCGGTTACAGATGTGGCGGCATTGGAAACAGATATTCCCAGGCTATGTGTAGGGCGCAAGAAATGCTCACTCATACTTTCTTTGGATCGTAACTACGTGTGAAATGTTTCATTTCTTCGCCATGAAACATTTACGCTGCCAGAACAATCATACCATATATACGTGATTCGACCTACTAAGGAGAACAATGTCTAGCAATGACTTGGTAATATTGGCTGGTTGGTTGATAGTGCTGGCTATCTTCTTTGGCTTCATTGTGCTGCTGCGTTACCTTCAGCATCGCGAAAACATGGCGATGATCAGCTCGGGTATGCATCCCAGCACTACCCTGATGAAGCGCCAACGGCGCAGCAGAGGCATGTTGCGCGCGGGATTAATCATTGCCATGGTCGGACTTACGCTGACGATTGGCTTATATCCGCTCGGCTATATACCTACACCTGTGTTCGCCCAATTTCCCTGGCACCTCGGGCCCTGGCTCCTGCCCGGCCTGATTCCGCTGGGCGTCGGCATTGCCTTGATCATCAGTTATTACCTGGAAAGGGATACGCTGATCAACGGAACGGAACATCAGCTGCCACCTTCCAGGGTCAAAGGGGCCATCGAAGACGATCCCTTTGAGTAGCTGCCTGCCTTTAGGAACAAGGAGGAGGCGCCTGAACGCCTCCTCCTTATGTTTATAATACTCGACCCTGGGCGCTGGCGGCCGAACCGGGGCCTGCTGCTGACCCGCTGCCTGCCCCAGGCGCTGGGCGAGTATGGCAAGTTCTCTCGCTGCGGCCTCTTCCTGCTGCAGATTCTGCTGGAAAAGCGCCACACACTGCTGCAAGCCCAGGTTAATGGCTGCATCGATCAGTCCATTATACGCCGCCATTTCAAGATACTCGCTCTTGAAAGCCACCGCTATGTCAAACATAGTCAGGGCTTCTTTTGAGGGATGCTGCTGCAAGAAGTCATCATGGTCCTTTTTAAGGCCTGCCACCGCATGATTTCTTAACGCCATCGGCTGGTGTCCGAGGATCTGGAAGCACTGCTCCAGGTTGCGCATGTGCTGCTGCGTCTCCTGCAGGTGGCGTAAAAAGGCCGTGCGCACCTCGGGATGATGCACCTCTTGGGCCAGCGTAGGCAGAACCAGGGTTAACTTCTCTTCAACGTCATACATCGTACAAAGGTTATAAAGAAAGAGGTCCTGAGGACTCTGAATTGCTGCCACTCTATAGCTCCTTTCTGTAGAAGGCTTCCTTGCAACCTGATAATAAGGCAGAGGACACCGCACTACTGACCAATGTTCACAAAGTGTCTCTGTGTAAGTATGTTTACAGGTTAACCCAAACATCGATACAGTATCAAACATAAGGTATGACATTTCTGCCAGAGCTTTTCGTTTAGGCGGACAGCACATGTGCCCGTAAATTCGAGCCTCCGTAATCAGTTACGCCCCGTTAGCAGAAACGGTTCCTTAATTTTCCTGAGAGGGGAGTTCAAGATCGGCCTGATTGCTGCCGAGCGCGCGTGAGCGATCGGGCATGGGCCAGGCGCGAGGGGGAGGCACAGTTTGCAAAAACAAGAAAATGTAGTTTTACAATACTCATAAAAAAACCCCTTGACAGCCCCTGCAGACAGTGGTATTATCTCACTTGCGCTCGACAGTCATGTACTGTGGAAGCGCACCGGATGTGAAAGCATCAGGTCTGAACCTGAACAACTGAAGAGTGGTAAGGAACCAACAATAGTAACACAGAATAACCTGTCAAGCAGTGACAAACTTGTCCAAGCAGTCATGAGACTGACATTCACAAATTGACATTGAGTCTCCGTTGAGAGATTCTCTGATACATTTGTATGGCGAGTTTGATCCTGGCTCAGGATAAACGCTGGCGGCGTGCCTAACACATGCAAGTCGAACGTCCTTCTCTCCTTTGGGAGAGGAGGGAGTGGCGGACGGGTGAGGAACACATGGGTAACCTATCTTTCAGTGAGGGATACCGGCGAGAAATCGCCGACAATACCGCATAGGCTCGCGGCTGTCTCCAGTCGCGAGCAAAGCTTCGCAGGAGGCGCTGGAAGCTGGGCCCGTGGCCGATTAGCTGGTTGGTGGGGTAAGAGCTCACCAAGGCGACGATCGGTAGCTGGTCTGAGAGGACGATCAGCCACACTGGGATTGAGAACGGCCCAGACTCCTACGGGGGGCAGCAGTGAGGAATTTTCGGCAATGGGGGCAACCCTGACCGAGCAACGCCGCGTGCAGGACGAAGGTCTTCGGATCGTAAACTGCTTTTCTCGGGGAAGAGAATGGACGGTACCCGAGGAATCAGCCCCGGCTAACTACGTGCCAGCAGCCGCGGTAATACGTAGGGGGCGAGCGTTATCCGGAGTTACTGGGCGTAAAGCGCACGCAGGCGGTCGTGCAAGTTTGGGGTTACAGCTCCCGGCTCAACTGGGAGAGCGCCTTGAAGACTGCGCGACTTGAGGGCCAAAGAGGGACACAGAATTCCGGGTGTAGTGGTGAAATGCGTAGATATCCGGAGGAATACCAAAGGCGAAGGCAGTGTCCTGGGTGGTACCTGACGCTCAGGTGCGAAAGCTAGGGGAGCGAACGGGATTAGATACCCCGGTAGTCCTAGCCGTAAACGATGACCACTAGGTGTGCGGGGTATCGACCCCCTGCGTGCCGCAGTTAACGCAATAAGTGGTCCGCCTGGGGAGTACGGTCGCAAGATTAAAACTCAAAGGAATTGACGGGGACCCGCACAAGCAGCGGAGCGTGTGGTTTAATTCGAAGCAACGCGAAGAACCTTACCAGGGCTTGACATGCACGTGCACCACCCGGAGACGGGTGTCCCTTCGGGGCGCGTGCACAGGTGCTGCATGGCTGTCGTCAGCTCGTGCCGTGAGGTGTTGGGTTAAGTCCCGCAACGAGCGCAACCCCTGTCGTCGGTTAGAGCTGTCCGACGAGACTGCCACGATCAACGTGGAGGAAGGTGGGGATGACGTCAAGTCAGCACGGCCCTTACGTCCTGGGCGACACACACGCTACAATGGCTGGTACAACGGGCTGCCAACCCGCGAGGGGGAGCCAATCCCAGCAAAACCAGTCTCAGTTCGGATTGCAGGCTGCAACCCGCCTGCATGAAGTTGGAGTTGCTAGTAACCGTGGGTCAGCACACCACGGTGAATACGTTCCCGGGTCTTGTACACACCGCCCGTCACACCACGAAAGTCGGCAACACCTGAAGCCGCTGGGCTAACCCGTCTGGGAGGCAGGCGTCGAGGGTGGGGTCGGTGATTGGGGTGAAGTCGTAACAAGGTAGCCGTACCGGAAGGTGCGGCTGGATCACCTCCTTTCTAGGGAACACGGCGCTCGCGCGGGTCACGCGCCGAGCACCCATCCCAGGTCGGTCTTGCTTTCTCAGGAAAGCAAGGTTACAACTACCATGTTTGTTGGCTGGCAGGTAACATGTGTATGCTGGTCCAACCTTACCACTCTTGAGTTGTCCGGGCAGGCCCCTGCTTTCACTTTCTGGGCTTTTAGCTCAGGTGGTTAGAGCGCAGTCCTGATAAGACTGAGGTCCCTGGTTCGAGTCCAGGAAGGCCCACCTTACCAGCGGGGATGTAGCTTAGTTGGAAGAGCGCTGCCTTTGCACGGCAGAGGTCAGGGGTTCGAATCCCCTCATCTCCACCAGGGAAGAAAGAAACCTTACCCGTCTCTACATGCGGGTGGGGTGGTGACTAGAGCAAAAGGGAAACACCTGTTCCCATCCACCCGCCTGCATAGGCGGGTTTTCTTTTGTGCCTGCCACCACCCAGGATGAGCAAGGAAATATCACTTGAAGCAGCCAGCAAGGCATCGAGCGTAGATCAGCCACGCAGCCTTTTATACGCCAGGCGCAGACCTTCGAGGGGTAGGAATTGATTGACATACTGGATCTCGGGGATGATGGGGGCCATCAGCTGGGCCTGGCCGCCGTGCGCGATAATTTTGACACTGCTCGCCGCGGTTACGCCGGGTATCTCTTTGCACAGGCGACTGATGAGGCCCTGCACCAGCCCCACATGGCCAAAGATGATGCCCGACTGCATATTCTCAATCGTGTTCTTGCCCAGGGCCGAACGAGGCGGCGTGAGGTCGACGCGATAGAGGCGCGAGGCGGCGCTGCTCAGAGCCTCAGCGGAGATAACCAGCCCGGGCGCAATAGCTCCGCCCAGGAAATCGCCCTGCGCTGAAATCACATCGAAGGTCGCCGCGGTGCTGAAGGAGATCACGATCGCGGGGCCGCCATACAGCTGGTAAGCGGCCAGGGTTGTCACGATACGGTCAGAACCCAGCTCCCAGGGATTATCCACCAGCAGTTTAATACCCAGGTCGAGGGAGTAGTCAATGACCAGCGCTTCTTTATTGCAATAGCGCTGAGCCAACTCCTGAAAGACCGGTGTGAGCGGGGGCACTACGCTCGACATGATAATATCGTCGATAGCGGTCAATTTATAGCCTGCATGACGCGCCAGGTCGTTCAGGACCATCGCATACTCATCCGTTGTACGCTGGCGAGCCGTCGATACGACCCAGTGCTGGTGCATCGTTTCGCTGTTGTACAGGCCAAACTTGATATTGCTATTGCTGATGTCAATAGCTAGCAACATGTTTCGTTCCCTTTCCATTCACACTTTCTCGACCTGCTAGACAATATCTTGCGCGCTACGCGCATATTCTTTTAAAAGAGAGGCGATCATAAAGGGATCGCCATACGAGGCGTCGTTGACAACCGTAACTTCACGATCGCTGCGCGAATCAATGAATGCAAGCGATGTGGGAGTGCGCATACGCCCGCGCCGCCAGCGACTACCAGAGGAGGTAAAGCCACGCCCGGCAACAAGACCTATCAGGTTATCACCTGCGTGAGAGCGCACATCGACACCCGCACCTGCCGCGGAGCGGCTAGCGGGTGGAGCTGCTCCGCGAGCAGTAACGCCGCGCACGTACATCAGGGGCACATAGGTGATCTTCTCCCCCTTCTGCTTGACAAGGGCATCAGGAGTGATAATAATGATATGCTTCTCCAGGTGGAGCAGGCGGCGAATATCAAAAATCAACGCCCATACGCTGCCCAGCCCGATAAAAAGGATGATGGCCAGAATAACGCTGCTGATCAGTGCCGGTCCCACGCCATGCACATAATTGTATGGAATCATAATAAAGGCAAAGGCGATAAATAAGCCCAGCCCTAAGAGGATACCGAAAATCCATCCGCAAATGGCCAGTATAACCTTTCCACGATCCAGCGGTAAGACGACCCAGCCCTGGGGCGCCTCGGAGCCTGCCCTGGCCTGTGCCAGTATCTGAGTTGAATCCATAAAAATTGCTCCTTTCAGCTCAGCTGACCGAAGGTAGCCGCCACCCCGTCCGGAGGACGGGTAATAGTGGCGTTGCTGAGCTGGATAAGAGACATTAGCTCCTTCCGCGCCCGCGTCTTTCGCGTCCAATGAACTACGTTAAAGATACTATATACTATGCACCTGTTTCCAACAACCTCTCTGGCACAGTCCGCAGGGCGGCCTGCAAGCAGGCCGCCTTTTTAAATAATTGATGAGTTTGTATTGGGCTTTCAGCCCAATACAAACTCATCAATTATTCCTGCTCATTACCTGCCCCCCTACCCCCAGGCAGGCTGGCCCTTTGCTCACAGATACGCACACAGGATGGCGCCTTGTGGTACAATATCCTAGAACAATTGACATCCTCCCCATGCCTAAAGGCAGGGGATTTCCCACTCTCGCAAGTGGGATCTTTCTGGTTCATTGAAGCCTGGCCTGCACCGTTCCATTGGTGGTTGCTCTTACATGCTTCTCCCACAGACGTAACTTCCCGCAAGCCCTGCGGTAGATGCGAAACCGATGCCGGTCCCGGCTTACTATGAATATATTCTTACATAGGCAGGCAAAAGCGGCAATGCCCTACACCTGGCCCGAACAAGGGCTTACGCTCGGCTTGATAATCGCAACTCTAGACTTTTTGCTCAGGGGTCGCCATGGATGATCGGATACGCGCTGCAGCAGAGGCGGCGGCACAGCACCTATTCTTAAAATACAAAGCAGAGCATCCGCACTGGCTAGATGATAAGACGCCACTTGATGATCTTGCGGGTTGGCTGGGCATCCATGTTGCAACATTTCACCCCGATGATTATCCAGCGGGTACATACGGCTTCTTGGAGCCGGGCGAAGACCTGATCTGGTTATGCCGTGACCTGACTCCATCAATGCGCCGCTTCACACTGGCTCATGAACTGGGACACGCCGTGCTGCATCGCTCAACTGGCGACTCTATTAAGCGTCCAATGCCGGCCGATGTAGAGTTGTCCGCAGACCCCTGCCAGCAGCCAGATGTTCAGGAAGAAGTCTCGGCACAGCTTGCAGCGGACATGCTGGAAGATGTGCTCGGCACTGGTATGATCTACGATCCTCGCAGTGAACGTGAACTGGCGGCCAATATATTCGCGGCCGAACTCCTCATGCCCCTGGAACGAGTTCGGGCCCTCTATCTAGATCAGCAAACCGCACCTGCCACGCTGGCCAGCGTCTTTGATGTGTCTAACGCGGCCATGCTCAATCGCCTGGCCGCTCTCTTGCCACATACGGGCGGACAGTCAGCAGCGCTAGCAGGGGGTGAGGAATCCCGGCAGGCGGGGCCGCCGCAGAAAAGGCGCTATGATGAGTTCCAGCAGGCAGCGATCGAGGCAGCCGCGCCAGCGCTGATCGTCGCAGGCCCGGGCAGTGGCAAGACCAGTACGTTAATCGGGCGCGTTGAATACGTGATAACACGACAGCACGTCAGGCCCGAGCATATTCTGGCTCTGACCTTCTCGCGCAAAGCGGCTCAGGAAATGGAGGAGCGCCTGCAGGCGGCGCTGTGGGACTATACTCTCGCTTTGACGCACGCTGCCCCCCCCACTCCCTCCACCCCAGCGGTCAGCACTTTCCATGCCTTCTGCGCCAATGTGCTGCGCAGGCATGCCGGTCTCGCTGGCTTACGACCAGATTTTATACTGGTCGACGAGACCGAGGGCTATTTCCTGTTGCGCCAGATGGTAAAGCAGATGCAGCTGCGCTATTACCGCAACCTGGTGTCGCCCGCCTATTATTTTCCTGATTTCCTGAAGGCAATTTCACGCGCGAAGGATGAGCTTGTCACAGCAGAGCGCTATCAGCAGCTGGCACAGGTCATGCTGGAACAGGCTCATGACGAAGAAAGCGAGCTCAACGCCCGGCGGGCGCTCGAAGTTGCCACCGTCTACGTCCTCTATGAAGAGGAGTTGAGACGGCGCGGGGATACCGATTTTGGGGGCCTGATCATGCAGACGGTTCGCCTCTTTGAAGAGCATCCACAGGTATGCTTAGAGCAGCGGCAGCAATTTCAGCACATCCTGGTGGATGAGTTCCAGGATATCAACAGGGCCAGCGGGGTTCTCTTGCGGGTACTCGCAGGCGAGGAGAGCCATGTCTGGGTTGTGGGAGATGCCAATCAGGCCATTTATGGCTTTCGCGGAGCTTCGCCGGCCAATATCGCCAACTTCCAACAAGAGTATCCGGGCGCGCTTGTGCTGCCGCTTAGCCGCAACTATCGATCTCGACCAGATATTGTACGCCTGGCCGAGGCGTTTCGCTGGCAGCAGCTGGAACTGGGTACGGAGATCGAGGTCGTGGCCAATCAACCTGCGCGCCTGACTCAACCAGCTACGTATGTGACCCTGGCCGAGGCGGCTGACACCACCGCAGAACTGGCGGGCCTGATCGCAGATATCCGCCAGAGACATGCCACGGGGATTAGTTACGCAGCAATGGCCATCCTCTGCCGCACCAGAGCGCGGGCGAACAAAATTACAGCGGGCATCAGAGCGGCGGGGTTGCCTGTAGTAGAGCAGGCCAGCTTGCTAAGCCAGCCTCGTATCAAGGACCTGGTCTCGATCCTGTTACTCCTTAGCGACACCAGCGGCATGGGTATCCTGCGCGCGGCACGCCAGAAGGATCACGCCCTCACGCAAAGCGATGTCGAGGCCCTGTTCAAGGCTGCGCACGAGCAAAATACTTCGCCTGGCCTGTTGATCGCCGGGGCGGAAACTCTGCGGCAATTGAGCAAAGAGGGCCGCCACTCGCTCCTGCAGCTAACAAATATGCTGCAAAATCTTTTGCAAAGCGCCTCCAGCACCTGGTCGCTGCTGGCGCAATACCTCTTTTTAGAGACCACCACTATACGCGACCTGCTGCGCAGCGGCGCCGATGAGCGGCCCGGCGACCTCCTGGCTGACTATAGCTCCTTTCTGCAGCTGGCCAGGCGTTTTGATCAGCAACGGCAGCTCCAGCAGAGCGAGGCAAGCGCAGCAATGCCTCCCCCGCAGGCTAAAATCCAGCAGCAGGTTCAGGGCCTGCTTGACTACCTGCACGTTATGCTAAGTTTTGGCCAGGATGGAGGGGGCAGCCGCCTGCAGGTCAGCTCAGGCAATCAGACGCCGGTGATTTCAGTCATGACGGTACATGCCAGCAAGGGGCTGGAATTTCCTCTTGTCTACCTGCCCGGGCTGATCTCGCGCAATTTTCCTCTCCAGAAGCAGGGTGATCCTGTGCCGCTACTCGCCGGGCTGCTGCCGCCAGGCGAAACGGAGAAAGATATCCACGAGGTCGGTGAGGCCTGCCTCTTCTACGTAGGCGTAACACGCGCGCGCGATCAGCTGGTAATGAGCTACAGCAAACGCAATGGCAAGCAGGGTGCAAAGATCTCTCCGTATGTGGAGGCACTGCTGGCAGGGCTGCCGGCTGAGCGTATCACTCGCCTGCAGTGGCAAGCGGCAGCTTCCGCGAGTGCAGAGGAACCGGCAGGGACCACCCCCGCGCTCTCGCGGCCCAGTGCAAACCTTCTTGACGCGCTCAAGCCGGCACAACTGCAGGCAGCGGCGCTTGAGACATATCAACGCTGCCCGCGCCAGTACCTGTACAGCTACGTCTATGGCTTTCGCCCGCCAGAGGGCGGCTATCGCCTGTTCTGGCGGGCTACACAGAAAACACTTGAGGTCCTCCAACAACAGGCAGCCGGGGTCAAACCAGCAACGGGCGAGGAGGCTCACGAGATCTACATGCGGCACTGGCGGGAGCTGGGGGGCGATGCTCTACCTTTCGCCGCGCTTTATGAAGAACATGGTCACGAGGTCAGCGAGCAGCTACGGCGCCTGCTGCTCGCAAGCAGCGATACCCACTGGCAGATGCGCCCCAACCTGTCGGTGGAGGTGGCGGGTAGAAGCATATCTGTTCCAGTGGACCGCATTGAGACTCCCAGCCAGGCTGGCCAGCCGGTCAAGTTTGTACGCACCCGCCTTGGCAAGAGCAGGGAGAAGGCGGCGGCGGGTATGCGTGAACTGCTCTACGCGCGCAGCTATCGCCAGCACTATGCCGAGCAGAGCATCGCAATGCAGCTGCAGAATTTGAGTACGGGGGAGACGGTTCCTATCACGTTAAGCCCCAGGAAAGAAGCGAGCCTCTACAATGAGCTTGAACAGGCCATCCTGGGCATAGAACGCGACGAGTATCCCGCTTATCCCGATGCGCGAACCTGTTCGGATTGCGCCTTCTGCTTAATTTGCCCGGTGTAGGCGGCTACTCCACCTCGCTGACATCATCAGCATAGAGGCCTCTATATTCAGGCGGCAACATCGCGGCGATTTTATGCATGACCTGTGCGGTTACCGCGTCGATATCTTCGCGCGTAATCTTCGTATCTTTAGGTCGCAGAAGCATGGGCTCGCCATAGGCGATGGTAACCTTTGCACCCAGCTGTTTGAGGGCTTTTTCGCTGCCCCAGATAGCCACCGGTACCACAGGGACGCCTGAGCGCAGAGCTATCATGCCCATGCCCGGGTGCGCCCTGGCCATAGTACATGTGCGGCTGCGCGTGCCTTCGGGAAAGATGATCAGGATATTCCCCTGCTTGAGCTGCTCTTCAGCGGCGCGCAGGGCCTGTCGATCGCCTTCCCCGCGTTTCACCGGGAAGGCTCCCAGGAAGCGCACTAACCAGGCGATTTTGCTGCTAAAATACTCTTCCTTGGCCATATACACAACTTTACGGGGCAGGTGCAGAGGTATCAAAGGAATGTCGGTCCAGGAGAGATGATTCGCTACAAGTATGAATGGCCCCGTGGCGGGCACATTGTAGCGACCGCGCAGGCGGATGCGCGTTGTGAGATGAAAGACAAAGATCGCAAACCAGCGTAGGCCATGATAGAGTAGAGACGGTGTGACGTAGGGTTCGTAGAGATTCCTGGCAGCCTTGTTCGCTCTCGCTGGCTGCGTCGCTTTATCCGGCGTCGCGTTGACTTCCTGTTCCCGTTTCATGTTCAAGTTTCTCCGGGCTTATAATTCAGCTGGAATATGCTGATAAATAATCTCAAGTGCCTGTTCGACGCTGAGGGAATTGGTATTAATGACGATGGCATCCTCTACCTGGTGCAAATTGTTGCGGTCAATATAGTCGCGGCGCTCAATGTCCTGCATGACAGCTTCCAGATCTGGGAGGTCAGGATTTTCCGGGTCCAGGCGCTCCACCAGTTCTGCGAAGCGGCGACGCGCGCGTTCCGCGAGGCTGGCGGTCAGAAAAATCTTGAGCTCCGCATCGGGCAAGACAACCGAGCCAATGTCGCGCCCAACCATCACCACGCCAGCGCGCTGGGCCATAGCGCGCTGCTGGGCAATAATAATCGCTCGCACCTCTTTATGCGCTGAGGTGATCGAAACGGCCTGTGTGACGGCAGAGCTGCGTATAGCCCAGGTGACGTCCTGCCCATGAACCTTGACGGTATATTGACGCCCATCGTCGACCAGTGGGCGGCTGATTGTTATCTCCGCGCGTAGAGCAAGTTGAGCCAGAGACGGGCCATCGTTTACATCTATGTCGCTCGCGAGCGCTAACCAGGCCAGTGCACGATAAAAAGCCCCCGTATCTATATAAAGATATCCCAGGTGCCTGGCTAGCTGTTCACCTATTGTGCTTTTGCCAGATCCAGCAGGTCCATCAATCGCAATTCGCCGTGGCCGCTGCATGCATCCTCCGTGCTTCTATTGGTATGAATTACTGTCAACGATTATATCACAACAATGCTTTGACCTCTTCTTCGCCAAGGTATCTCCACTTCCCCACAGCCACACCTTCCAGCCCAATAGGACCAATACCAACGCGCTTTAGCTGCAGCACCTGGTGCCCGACGGCAGCCAGCATCCGCCTCACCTGGCGTTTGCGCCCTTCATGAATGGTTAGAGCCAGCCAGCAGTTCGTGCCGGAGCGTCGCAAGATGTGCGCATGTGCAGGGGTTGAGGTATGGAGGCCTCCATCATCTTCGCCGAAAGTCACACCTGCCCGCAGCGCCGCCAACACGCTCTCATCCGGGCAGCCCCGTACCAGCGCCTGGTAGTGTTTTTCTGCCGCGTAGCGAGGATGCGACAGGTGCAGGGCGAAATCGCCGTCATTTGTCAGCAGCAAAAGGCCGCTGGTATCAATGTCCAGGCGGCCGACGGGATAGAGGCGCAGGCGGCGCAATGCAGGTGGCAGTAAAGTAAGAACGGTGGGGCGACCCTGAGGGTCGTGAACCGTGCTGACGTAGCCCGCAGGTTTATGCAGCAGAACATAGACAGGCTTGCCCCCGGCGCTAACGGGCCTGCCGTCAACACTGACACTATCATAGCGGGGATCGATGCGCGTTCCCTGAATTGTCACAGTCACACCATTGACCCGCACCCGCCCGGCGGCGATCAACTCCTCGGCATGACGGCGTGAGGCGACGCCAGCATGGGCCAGGAAACGCGCCAGGCGTTCGCCTTGCTGCGGCGGTTGCGACATACTACTGCATTTCAGTGCGAGCGCTGCTGGGCGTGGCGGGCGAAATATCGACTTCACCGCTGGTCAGAGCCGCCGCCGCGACGGCCTCCTCTTCCGCCTCGATCTCTGCGCTACACGCCTCACCGACCCGCAGTCCCTCCACAACCTGCGCCGCCTCCTGAGCCTCAGCGCGGGTCTTCTCCGCTTCAGACTGCAGCCCTTGCAGGAAGTCGCGCTCCGCGCTCATCTGCTCCAGACGGCTGGCCACGTCTGTGGCGCGCTCCATAGCCGCGCGTGCGGCGCGCTCGGTTGTTTCAGCAACCTCGCGGGCCATGCGGGCAAATTCGCTTTCCCCGGCGGGGGGCTTTTTGTCGGCCATAATCAGTATCCTCCACGCAAAAAGCTATTTTTTACCTTTTACCTTTTTAACTTTTGTACGTCCTTCGTTCATATCAGGTTCCGCTGCAACTGCCGATGGCGTGGCAGGGTTTGCAGCAGCACTCAGAGGATAAACAGCGCTCTCCAGCTGTCGCTTGCGCAGGATATCGCCAAAGTGTAGGCGATGATACAGCGCCTCTGTGCGTCTTGAGAACAGGGTTCGCTTGACGATGCGCATGTCTCGCTCAATATCTACCTCCAGGAAACCATTATCTTTTTTGCCGGAGGTATCAAGTAAAGATCCGGCGTTACAACATAGCAGGCGATGACGTCCATCGGAGAGCTCCCAGACGTGACTGCGATGAATATGACCACAACAGAGCAGGTCAACGTTCAATTCAATCAACGCCTGGAGGATATCCGCCGAGCGGGGGATAATGTCTCCCTGGCGCAGTCGCTTAGTGGGCACCGGTAAAAAACTATGATGGGCGCAAAAAATACGCAGCTCGCCATCCTGCCCTTTATTAAAATGCTGCGCCATGCTTTCAAGCTGGCGTGGAGTGATATCAGGTTCGCTATTGAGCCCAACAGCAGCAACGCCATGTTCGCGGTAGAAAAATTCCGCGCATGTAAAATGATCAAAGAACTTCCCCTGCCGCCCGGCATTGACACCTTCAATAAACTCGATGTCATCGAGCAGTGTCACCGTCTCTGGATGTGTCAAAAGAAAGTATTCCAGGTCACTGCGCTCGGCTGGCGCTGGTACAATCGTGCGGGCCTGATCACGGTTGCCAGGGATAACCAGCACAGTACAAAAATCCAGGGAATCTATAAAACGTTTGACACGTTGAAATTGTTCATCAAGGCCGTCATTGGTGAGATCGCCAGTTATAAGAATAAGATCGGGGCGCAGCGCTTCAAACTGCCTTCCAGCCTCTTTCAAGAGCGTCCAGGTCTCAGGCGTTTCTTTGTAGTGGAGGTCGGAAACATGTAAAATTTTCAAAAGCTTGCTCCTCAGGGTTATCGCTGAACATTAGCCCGGCACTGTCAGTTTATACACATACATAGAGCCATTACGTATGCTCATCCAATATGAGACGCATAATGGCGCGACGCAGCATGGACTGGACCTGCTCAATCGATTGATCGCCTTCAATCACTGTAAAGCCAAAGGTCTGTTGCATTTGCTGATAGCTCGCGTACATTTTCATTTCGAAATCGTGGAAACTTTCCAGCGCCTCTCCCGTTAAAGGTGGTGAGTTCACGCCTGCGGGTGCCAGCGCCGCCTCGTGCTTACGCCGTTTATTGGCGTCACTGCCTTTCACGCCTTTCCCGCTGGGCGTTTCTTGATGTAACACCTGCACGCGCAGCTGTTGCAGAAGCACGCGCCGCCTCACTGCCTCATCGGGACCGATGTGTAGATAAAAGACGATGTCAGGCTGGACAGAGTGATGGTACACATTCTGGACCCATGCAGGGTCCAGCCCGCGCGCCGAATCACGCGCAAACGCAGTATAGGTGTAGCGATCGGCAAGGACGATGTCACCTCGAGCTAAGGCAGGTTTGATGACCCGCTGCGTGCGATCAAAATGATCAGCGGAATAGAGCAGGCTGTACGTCAGGGGACGCAGCATCGTGCCGCCTCGCGCCCGGGCCCGGGCCAGAATATCAGACACAAGCGGCGAGGTGCGCCAGGCGGTCGTGGTGACGCTATATCCCTGCGCCACCAGCCAGTCTTGCAGCAGTTGAACCTGCGTGGTACGCCCCGAGAGATCGATGCCTTCAAGTACAATTAAACGCGCTCGAGCGGGTGCAAGTGTTTCCTGGCCAGCGATTTGATAGTGCTTCTCTACCATGCTTACTCTCGTTTACCATTCAGCGGGCAGCGCTTTTTCAACAGCCTCGCGCAGCAAACGCTGCTGGACCTTGACTGGAAGCATGGCATCCAGCTGCAGCAGGTCGTTTGCGCTGGACGCAAACATATCCTCATACGCGTGCAAGATACGCAGTTGAAAGGCGCGAAAGCTGTCAATCGGATTATGGCTCAGCCCCAGGTCCATGCCAGCCTGATAATATTTCAGGCGCGGATGCGAGATCAGTGTTCGCTTAAGCGCCTGATCCGCGCCGATCTGAAAATAGATATCCAGGTCCGGGCGAGCAGCGAAGGCATACACTTCTTCGATCCAGGCGCGCTCAACGCCGCGGGCCAGGTCTCTTGCAACGGCGGTATAGACGTAGCGATCCGCGAGCACAACCGCCCCTCTTTGCAGGGCCGGTAGGATGTCGCCTTCATATAGTTCGGCAAAATCGGCGGCATACAAGATACTCAGGAGCATGGCATCCATGCTCCCCTGTTTCTTGGCCCTCTTCAACGCGCGTTTGATAAGTTTAGAGGCTGTCAATTCGGTAACAACGACTTCATAGCCTTCCGCCTGCAGCCAGAATTGCAGCAGGCGCAGCTGAGTGCTCTTCCCCGAGCCATCCAGGCCTTCAGCCGCGATAAGCTTACCTGCATGGCTATGAGGAAGCAGAAACGAGGAGCTGTGCGTCTGCCTGTTCATTGCTACTTAAATCTCTGCTTGATGCTGTTGTTGAGTGCGAAGAGCCAGCGCCAGAGCAGCAGGATACCCGTGTTAAAGACCAGGGTAATAATTGCGAAAGTGAGCGGCGGAATACCGTGATCGACAAAGATGCCACGTAGAGCCATAGCCAGGGGCCATGACAGCAACCAGGCGAGAACGGTACGCTTGACCATATTGCGCGGATTTGCGCCGACATCGCGCCGGTATGCACCCGCAAACGGTGCCACAATAAACCAGGCGGCGGCGAACGGCAGGGCGGTCAAGGCTATTTGCGGTAGAGCAGCCAGGCCATGCGCTTCACCATGACTACCGCGTCCAATGGCGGCAAAGATAAGAAAAGCCAGGGCGTCTCCTAAAAGCAGCAGCGCCACGCGGCGCCGATCTAACATCCGTGCGGCCGGCGTAATGTCGCCTGGCCGCGCAGGCGGTGCGTAATTCGTTTTTTCTGAAGTAGCCACGGGTGTATTCCTTTTTATCAGTTCCTGGTCGTAAAATTATCGTCATTCCTTGGGCCATCATGTAATTGTTGCTTGTCGTCGTGCTCGCGTATCAGTTCTTCAACTGCGGCCAGTTCGGTGCGTACGCCGCGAATACGCAGCATTAGCAGCGCTAGATAGATAAACAGGCCCAGCCAGACAACGACGTAGGCCGCGACGAGATAATTCATAGAGCATCCTCATCTATTCAATGCTGACGCGTAAGCGTTGGGCCAGCGTCTGCATTTTTTCTAACTGATACAACTGCAGCAGCAGGAAGCAGTAAAGCAAGGTAAAAGCTACCAGCGAGATCATCAGAATCAGCACAACCTGCAGCGGCAAAGCGCCTTGAACCCCGACCTCGGGCTGGGGATGCAGGGTACGCCACCAGTTGACGGACTCATAGATGATGGGCAGGTCGATAACACCAATAATAGCGAGAACGGCGCCGGAACGGGCGCTGGCCGGGGTACGGCCCATATAGCTGCGCAGCATCAAGTAGCCGATGTAGATAAACCAGAGAATCAGGGTAGTGGTCAGGCGGGCGTCCCACGTCCACCACGTCCCCCATGCTGTACGGCCCCAGATGGAACCGGTAATCAGGGTCAAGGTAATAAAGACGGTTCCGACCTCGGCAGAGGCGCGGGCCAGCCAGTCCCAGCGTTCATCTTTCTTCCACAGGTAGGCGATAGCGGCCACGGCGAGCACGCCGAAGGCGAGCATACCGACCCAGGCGGTGGGTACATGAAAATAGAAAATACGCTGCGAAATGCCTTCAACGGCATCGCTCGGGGCAACCAGAAAGATCAACCCAATCGAGACCAGCATCATGCCAGCGGTCAGCGCAAGCAGGATCATGGAGGCGATGGGTAGGCGGGGGGCTAACGCCTTGCGACCGGCGACACGCCTTCTCCCTGCCTGCTCCATACGCGTGTGTTTATTGGCTAATGCCATATGCTTGCTCCTAATAGAAAACTTGCACAGCAAGTCAACTCTTACTCTTCAACAACAAAGGCGAATGTGAGCATAGAAACGCTCACAAAAATTACATCATAGGCGGCAATCAAACCGAGCCATGGTGGCTCGTTCGCGGCCGGCACAAGCAATGAGCCGGTGGCGCGAACGGCGCCGATAATAATAGGCACAATCAACGGGAAGATAAGTATGGGCAATAACAATTCCCGCGCCTGTGTTGCGGCGGCCATGGCCGAAAAAAGCGTGCCAACCGCCGCAATACCCAGGGTTCCAAGCAAGACGATGGCCAGCAGTGGACCCGCGAGCAGGGGCAGATTAAATAGCACCGCAAAGATTGGTAGGGCAACGATTTCCACTACTCCAATAAATAGCATATTTCCCAGCATTTTCGCAAGGTAGATGGCTTTGCGGTCGACAGGACAGAGCAGGAGGCGGTCCATAGAACCCTTTTCACGTTCTGCGGCGATGGTGCGCCCGAGGCCGAGTATACTGGCGAAGACAAAGGCTACCCACAACGCGCCGGGGGCAACAGCAGCCTTGTTATCTACACGCAGGTCAAAAGCAAAGTTAAAGATGACCAGCACCAGGATGGCAAATAAGCCCATGGCGGTCCACATCGATTTGCTGCGTAATTCATAACGCACATCCTTCCACAGGATGGCAATTACCTGCTCAAGAAATAACATATCTACCTCAGGGAGCCGTAACTTCGGCATAGGTTCGTGAAATCTTATCCGCTTCCAGTGTTTCTGTTCTCTGCCGCAGGGCCACGCGCCCACCTTTCAACAGCAGCATAGTGTCGCTTAAGTCGAGCGCGCGTTCAAGCTGATGGGTGGTAAAAAGAACGCCTCCTCCCCCGGCCGCATGCTCTTGTACCAGGCTCGCCACCAGTTCCTGCCCCTCCCGGTCAAGGCCGGTATCCGGCTCATCGAGCAGGAGGAGCTGGGGTGAATGCAGCAGGGCTCGCGCCCACGCCAGGCGCTGTAGCTGTCCCCGCGATAGAACGCTCACCCGCTCCCTGGCCTTTTTTTGCAGGCCAACTCTCAGCAGAAGGCTACTGGAACGCTTCTCTATGTCTTTGACGGCATACATCTTGCCAAAGAAACGCAGATTCTCCAGGGCGGTCAGTTCATCATAAAGATAGGGCTGGTGGGTGACAAAACCAACCAGCGAACGCACCTGTTGAGCGTCGCCCAGGATATCCAACCCATCAATAGATACCAGGCCTTCGCTGGGCCTGGTCAGGCCCGCCAGGATGCGCAAAAAGGTTGTCTTACCGGCACCATTCGCCCCCATCAACGCCACGCACTCACCTCTCTCCATGCCAAGGTCGATCCCGCGCAGGATAGGTTTCATGCCAAAATTCTTCTTCAGTCCGCGAATGTTCAAAAATGGCGAGAATGTCACGGCGTCACCTTTTCGTCCAAGAGAGCACGCAGGCGGCCCTTGATCCGCGCGCGACGGTCCTGGTAGACGGTCTTGCTCACCTGGCCGGCCTCAAAGGCCTTATCAAGCTCCAACAATTGTTGCAACAGCGCCTGCTCATTCTCTGCAGCCTGTTCTGCGGCCGGCCGTACCTTTGCAGCCGCAGGCGCGCTTTTCCCCCGCTGTTGTTGCGGCTTTGACAACGCCTGGCGCTGCTCTCGGCGCCTCTGCGGGGAGGCAGCGGGCCCGGGCCGGCGCCTGGCGCGATAGAGCAGCCCTGTAACCAGCATAACAACGGCCATAGCCAGTAGCAGCAGGATAATCAACCAGGCCTTACTGGCCTCAAAGGTTGACGCCGTGGAGCCCACGGGTGCTAGAGGAGGTGCGTTCGTTGGCAGGCCATTAAGCTCCAGATGCACCTCGGTATTGGCGGCCAGGACCGAGGCCTGGAAGAGGTTAAACGAGTTCTGCCCACTCTTCACCGGACCATAGGATAGCAGCTCACTCGAGCTACCATGGATCGCGGGTGGCAACAGCATCGTCAACTGAACGGTAGGGTAGATCGCCTTGTAATCAAAGTCGTATGCAGACGAGGCAAAGTAGGGCATAGCGAATGTGAAGGCAAACTGGGAATCGCCTGGTGGTATGGCGGCATTCGTGGCAATGCCACTATTTACCTCGACGGCCGAATAGCCGTTAAACCCGCTGCTCAGCGTTACATTACGTGCGGTATGGGGCAAGGAGAAGAGCAGAGCATTGGGCCTGCCATGGCTGCTATCCAGAGAACCGACATAGGTATGCGCCTCCAGGTTTCTAAAAATATACAATTCAGATACGCTGACGCTGCTCGTTTGAGCGTCCGGCTTCTGCAGCAGAATAGTGGCGCGTACAACCGCAATATTAGCGGTACTGGAGGTTGCATCGTAGACCGTCAAATTGACCTGCTGCACTGGTTTGGCGGCAAGAGTCACAATAGATGAATTATATTGAGCACCCAAATAGTTGCTATAGAGCGCATAGCTAATACTTTTATCCGTGGCCAGCTGTGAAAACGTATACCTGCCGTTAGCATCGGTTTTCACGCTTGCCAGGTCCCTGGCGCTATTGCCCTGGGCCATCTGCAGGGTGACGCTCTGCCCGCCAACGGGCGCATTTTTGTTGCTGCCGTTGAGTAGTTGACCAGAGATGCGGCCAGTGCTGGCCGCGAGTAGCGGTGTTGTAGACCAGAGAGAGCCAAGCAGGGTAAACATGAGCAGGGCAGCAACAGCGGATATGCTCACCCTGTTGTACAGGTATATGCCTGGAGTAGGATTAGTTCGAATTCGCGCTGTCATTCTTTTCTCTCAACTGCGCTTCAATTGTTTCATCAAGCCCTTGTTCGTGCTCATAGCGTGACTTTAATGCCACAAGGGCCCTGCGTACATATCTTTCCCTCAGAGCACGATAATCAGCTTCAGTGATATTGCCAAGCTGGTAGTCAAGCTCGATCTCCCGCAGCGCGCTGCGGGCAGCCTGTTCGCGGTCCGTCTGTCCGGGGGCTGTGAGGCCGGTGATTTGTGCCTGTTCAGCGCCAGGGGGCGCACTGGCATCCCCTGTAGGCGGGGAAGCAGATGTTCGCGCCGTATGAATGCCCTCTTTCGCCCGGGCAGGCAGCCCAGGCGAACGCCGGTAGAATGGGTAGAGAACATAAGCAAGTGCCAGGGCCCCCAGGGCAAAGGTTATAATAATTGACAAAAGCTGCATCAATATGCCTCCATTCCACTGCGCCGTGTAAAAATTGGATCATCGTCGGACAGCTCGCGCTCAAGCTCGGCGCGATACAGCGACAGTTCAGCCTCATCTACATGCGCCAGCTCGGCATCTTCTGCAGCCGTGCCGCCGGGGGGCAGCGCGCGCCACTCGCGCAACACAAAGAAAAGCAGGATCACGCCCCCGAACAACAGAACTATGGGCACAAGCCAGGCCAGAAGGGTAAAACCCTGCCAGGGTGGGGACCACACGATCGCAGCGCCGTAACTGGCCTGGAAGTACTGGATTACCTCCTGTTCCGACCGACCCGCCTGCAGCTGCTGGCGAATAACCCCCCGCATCTGCTGCGCGATCGTTGCCTGGGAACTGGCGACCGACTCACCCTGGCAGACCGGGCATTTCAATTGTGAGGCGACGGCCTGGACGCGCTGATCGAGGGTCTGCTGCGGTGGATTGCGCAGCAGAACGAATGACCAGACGGCGGCAACAATAGCCACCATCGCCAGGGCTAGCAACAGGGAACGTCTCTGCTTCATAACTACGACCTCCTCATTATCCTGGCCAACAGCGGAGACGACCGGCTCGACCGCACGACCCCGCCACTCTCGCTGGCGATACGTTTCTGCGCAGCAGCCCGAGCGCTTCCGCCGGCGGCGGGTTGAGTCGCTGCGACGGGAAGCACGCCTGCTGCTGAGACATTATCCACAACGCCCTGCCTGCGGCGAGCGGGCCACCAGCAGATGAGGCCGCCTCCGAGCATGCACAAACCACCTAGCCAGATAAGTTCCACCAGCGGATTGATAAAGACGCGAATGGTCGCCTGTGAGCTGCTGGGAGCGTCGACCAGAAAGACATAGACATCGATCAGGTCATAGGTTGGAATGGGAATCAGGCTGACCGGCTGGCTGGCGAAGCTCGCGTAGGAGACGCTCCCGGGGTAGACATATCCCTCGTACTGACCATTGTGCCAGATTTGCAGAATCGCCTTAACGGTGGTGGTTCCTGGACCTATCTCCTCGAAATTGCCAAAGTAGAGCAGCCTGTTGCCAGCGACCTGCATCGACTGACCGGGGTTGAGCACAGCCTCTTGCTGCTGCTGAAAAAACTGTGAGCCAATCACCCCAACGGCCAGCAGCACCAGTCCCAGGTGAACGATATAGCCGCCATAGCGCTGGCGATAGCGATTAATGAGCATAAACAGCGCCCGCGGATAGGACTCGCCATGGCTATGACGCACCCGCATGCCACGCCAGAGCTCATAGAGAATCGCGCAGGCGGTAAACGAGCAGACGGCAAAGCCGATATTGGGCCAGATGCCGCGCACACCTGCCAGGGGGAGTATCGCCGCGCAGGCAGCAGCCGCGCAGGCCGGGATGACCAGGTTACGCTGCAGGGCATGCGTCGAGGTGCGCCGCCACGCTAACAGAGGACCGACGCCCATCGCAAGTAGCAGCGCAACAAACAGGGGGCCATCCACCGCCTGATAAAAGGGCGGCCCAACCGACACGGTCTGTCTCTCGATGGCCTGTGAAATCAGCGGGAAGAGCGTTCCCCACAGCGTGGCAAAGGCGATACCGACCAGCAACAGGTTATTCAGCAAGAAGGTGCCTTCGCGCGAGACGACCGAGTCAAATTCCTGCTCGGGCCGCAATTTGGGCAGGCGGTAAATGAAGAGCCCGGAACTAAAGATGATCACGATTACCAGAAAGGTCAGGAAAAAAGTGCCAATATCCGAATAGGCGAACGAGTGCACAGAGCCTATAAGCCCGCTGCGGACCTCAAAAGTGCCAAAGATCGAGAGCGCGAACGAGGCCACCACCAGGAAGAGATTCCAGACCTTGAGCATACCCCGCCGCTCCTGGACCATAGTTGAGTGTAGAAAAGCAGTTGAGGTAAGCCAGGGTAGCAGAGCCGCGTTCTCCACAGGATCCCAGCCCCAGTAACCGCCCCAACCCAGCACGTGGTACGCCCACCAGGCGCCCAGCAGCAAGCCGGCGCTCTGGATCGTCCATGAGGCCAGCGTCCAGCTGCGGATGGAGCGTAGCCAGTCGCTATCGAGCTTGCCGGTAATCATCGCGGCCACCGCGAAGGCAAAAGGCAGGGCAAAGCTCATATAACCCATGAGGAGTGTGGGGGGATGGATCAGCATGCCCGGATCCATCAAGAGCGGATTCAGGCCTACGCCGTCCTTGAGGGGAGAGGCCAGGCGCACAAAAGGGCTGGAGACCGTGGTCAGCACCAGCAGCAAGAAAACCTGAATGGCCATCAGCGTGGCGATGATATATGGCACGAGAAGCGCCGGCGCACGCCTGGCGCTCAGGATAAAGATGGCTGAGAAGACCGAGAGCATCAGGGACCAGTAGAGCAACGAGCCCTCCTGTCCGGCATAAAACGCGGCGGTCGTGAAATACCAGGGCATGGCCAGGTTTGAATGTTGGGCCACGTAGCTCACGCCAAAATCATGGCTGAGAAACGACAGCATGAGCGCAGCCGAAGCCAGAAGTAGGAAAAAGGTAACAACCAGGACTCCTCGCCGCGCACTGCTGACCATGAGGGGTTTATTCGCGCCTGCGCCTGTGACTGCTACAACGCCTGTGAAGATGGCAAAAGCCAGGGCCAATAAGAGGGCGATGGTGCCTAAATCAGAAAAATGCACGGCAGTTCCTTTTCACGATGTAGGGGTCGTGGACGTAAATTTGGACGGGCACTTGGTGAGCAGCGTCTGGGCCTGGAAGGCTCCCTGGCCGCTATAGTGGCCCTCCACGACGACCTGGGCGCCGTTGCGGAAAATATCTGGCACAACACCTGTGTAGGTGACAGGCAGCGTTTGCACGCCCTCGGTAATGACAAAATTGACCAGCTGCTTCTGGTCATCGCGAACAATTGAGCCGGCCTGCACCAGCCCCTCTACACGTACCGCCTGGATGGTGCAGGTTGAGCAGCCTTTCAACTCGTTAATGGTCATATAGTACTGGGCATTCGCCTGGGTATTCGCGTAGATCAGGTAGATTACCGCCGCCGCAATAGCGCCGCCGCCGATCAGGAAAGCCAGCGGCAAACGTTTACGACGTCGCAAAGGCCTGTTCTCTTCAGTTGAAGCTGTCAAAGCAGGCTGCACAATACAACCTCCAATCATTAATGGGGCGCAAGCGCGGCCTCAAACAAGCTATTGAGGAGCGCACCCAGGATAAACACGATAATACCGAGGGCTAGCATCAACTGCGGCGCGGCCTTTGCAAGCCGTGTCGAACGCTTTGCCAGCCGCCGTACCTTACTCTGGCCAAGATATATGGCTAAGGCAAACATCGCCAGGGCGACAGCGATTTTGACACCAAGCACAACCAGGTAGGGCCAGCCAAGTGTCGTCTGCGTCAGGCGATCAAATGTCAGATAGGCTCCGCTCAAGAGCAGGATCCAGACACAGATATTGACCATACGCCTGAAGAGGGCAGCAATCTGTGCCGCTACCGCAGGGGCGGGACCAGCGATGCGCAGAGCCGGTACAACGACCGCCAGGTACATGATACTGCCCCCTACCCAGGCCGCTCCGGCGATGACATGAGCCGCGCGCACAATCAAGCGAATCTCTAACATAACTCTCGCGATCTTCGCCTTTTACAAAATGCGTTGCACATTGCTCTGCAACTCTTGCGCGGTGATCTCACGAGGTATGCTGCGCACTACCACCCCCTGACGATTAATGAAAAATGTCGTCGGAGTGTAGGTAACGCCGTAGTGTATAGCGACCGTGCCACCGGAGTCGAGCACATTAGGATACGTCACGCCATACTTCTGCATAAAGCTCAGGCCATCGCTCTGAGGGTCCTGAAAATCGACGCCCAGAAAAATCACAGCTTTCGTTTGTATGCTCTTCCACGCGTTCTGCAGCATCGGCGTCTCCTCCTGGCAGGGAGCGCAGGAAGACGCCCAGAAATTAAGCACGACCGGCTTGCCTTTAAAGCTCGCCAGTTCGATCGCTGAGTGCTGCGTACTGGCGAGCGCCGCCAGCTTAAAGTCAGGCGCAGGCCGTCCCTGCAATGGGCCAGCAGCAGTCCCATCGCCTGAGCTGCTGTTTTGAGCCGGCGTCAGCAGCTGCGTCCAGAGCAGAGCCAGCAGGCCGACGTTGAGCAGGCTTACAAGCGTAAATATAATGATACTGCGCTTGCGAGAGCGTTTACGCCCGGATGCTGGAAGTACCTTCTCGGCGGCTATATTGTCGTCAAATGCTATGTCTTTCGTTTCCATAAGCTCAATCAACGCTATTATACAACATGATAAAAGACGCCAGATTGATTATGGGACTTTAGCCTGATAGCTGACTTGCAGTCGCAAGAGCCGACCTTACAGTAACCTGAATGAAAGCCTGGAGGGGCCCGCGGAATAAGGAGGGAGTTTATAGTGCCTTGCTATTAGCCGTTCCCTATGCCCATAGGGATGGGCAATGTGCGCTTATGTTCTGGCTTTGTGCCGGTAGTCCACCAGAGAAGGGCAACGACAACAATGCCCAGCCCGAGCGCGGTAAAGGCGAACAGGCCCAGCAGGCCAATAGAGGCGAGGAGAAGTCCGGCCGCGGTCACAAAAGGCAAGATGCTGGGAGTCGACGCGGCGTTTTGAGCCGGCAGCAGCACTGCCTGGGCCTGCTCCGTCTCCTCAAGCGCACGCGTTACAAGTAATAGCTCAATCGTCGCGTGCAGCGCACGCGCATCAAACGGCTTGGCCAGGTATGTCACATCGTTTAGCTCCGTACTCTCCTGCTCGCACGCCGCGCCAGCCGGCACGGGACATTCCCAGGCCAGCAGGACAACGGGGAGGGTTGAGAGCCGGGCATCTGCGTGTAGACCTGGGAGGAGGGCGGGGTCGCTGCTCGGACGTCCATCCGTGTCAAGGATAAGCAGATCGGGCACTTCGTTCTGCGGCAGGCGAGCCGCAGAACTTGCTTCGATGACGTGTATGTCCCGCGACTGTAACCCGAGAGCAATCAATCTACGAAGCGATGCATCAGGCTCAATAAGGAGAACGGTGGCCCTGGTCCCGTGCGACATGAATACTCCTTCGCTACGCGTGCTAGAGTTATAGCTTCTATTTCCTTAAGCTTACTCACCACACATTGCGTTCGCTTTAAGGAAAAAGTGACAGACCTTACAAAGGCCTGAATGAATTCACGCGCATCCCCTCCAGCTGAGTGCGCGCGCCGGCTTACAATTTAACCAGCTTATAGCCTACATCCGGCACGGTAAGGACGTAGCGGGGGTGGCGCGGATCGGGTTCGATTTTGCGCCGCAGACGACTGATATAGACCCAGATAAAATCAACTTCGCGATTATACTCTGGTCCCCAGATTCTTTCCAGGAGGACCTCATGTGTCAGCACCATGCCGGCATTGCGCGCCAGGGTGCTGAGCAACTTATACTCGGTGCGGCTAAGCTGCACAGGTCGATCCTGGTAGAGCACAAGGTGCTGGGCATAGTTAATCGTCAGGTCGCCGCTCGTGAAGACGGCCAGGTTGGAGGGCTGTTCGCTCGGCGCGGGCCGCCGGCGCAACAGGGCGCGCACCCGTGCCAGCAGTTCCTTCATGCCGAAAGGCTTGGCAACAAGATCATCGGCCCCCAGGTCAAACAGGCGCACGCGCTCTTCTTCGTCACAGGTGGTATAGAGCATAATGACCGGGGTTGACAGGAATTCGCGCACGCGCTGCAAGAGTTCAAGGCCGCTGGTATCGGGCAGGTGTGTGGAGAGCATGATGATGTCGGGTTCTTCCAGGTCCAGCTGGCGCAGGAACTGCACCCCGGAGCTGACGACCTGCACGCGATAAGCGTACTCTTCCAGGTTGGCGCGCAGGTAACGGTTCAAACGAGCATCACCCTCTGCTACCAGAACAAAGAGGCGCTCGTCCTGCTTGAGGGGAGCGCTTGCGCGCATGCAAGAGAGAGCAAGCTGACCAGCCTGGGGTTGAGGCGCGGGGGACGTTCCTGGCGAATAAGGGAGGATACAATAGAAGGTCGAACCCAGGCCCGCCCCGGGCGATTCGGCCCAGATTTTTCCACCGTGGGCAGCGAAGGTAGCGCGCGCGATCGCGAGTCCCAGGCCACTGCCCGGGGCGCTCTCTTCCCCCTCCTGAACACGGTAGAAGCGATCGAAAATACGCTCCAGGTGCTCGGGAGCGAGCCCTCTGCCTGCATCGCTCACGCCGATGCGTATCTCGAGGTCATTGCTCTCCAGGTCGATGGTTATGACGCCTCCGGCCGGCGCATAGATTACGGCATTGTTGAGAAGCGCCTGCAGAGCCTGTTCGATGCGCAGCGCGTCACAAACAACCAGCGGCAGCGAGGGCGGCACATTGAGCACAAAAGTATGGCGTGGAGCGCTGGTCCGCCAGCGCTCCAGTAGCTGGCGTAAAAGCGCGGGAATACGCACTTGAGTAAGATGCAGGGTCTGCGTACCCGCAGCGAGGCGCCAGACATCCAGCAGGGTGTTGAGTATGTCGTACAGGCGATCCGCGTGCGCGTCGATCATCTGCAGCATCTCACGCTGCAGGCCCGGATCCCAGCGCATGGAATTGCCCAGAAGTGTCGTAGCGCAGCCCTTGATAACTGCCAGCGGGGTCTTCAGTTCATGGGCCGCGACGGCCAGCGTCTCGCCGCGCGCCTCGCTGGAGGCATGCTCCAGGGTAATATCATCCAACAGCACGCCGCGGCCAAGCAGTTGTCCCAGCGTATCCCTCATAGGGAAAAAGCGCACCCGCAGCCAGTGTACCGCTGCATCGACCAGGGCGATGTCAGTTGCAGTCTCCTGTTCGGGAGAGTGCCAGGCGTGCTCAAGCTCGGCCCCCACCTTGCGGGGTTCGGCCGCCAGCGAGAGCAATTGTTTACGCACATCAAAGACGGGCTGTTCTATAAGCTCGCGCTTCTGCATACCGAGCAGGCGCAGCGCACTGGCATTGAAATATGTGACGCGCTCTTTGGCGTTCAAGAGCAGAAAACCACTGCGCATATTCGCAGCAATCCCCGCAAGAACGCTATATTCTTGAATAATCCCTGGCGAAATACTACTGCTTGCTTGTTGTGAGAAATTCGATGGAGATAACGCGCTCTCAACGGCCCACCAGCCATTCCCGCTCGTATCTGCCCCCTTGCCGGTGGCGAAATCCATATGAAGGATAACCTTTCCTGCTTGCTTGAGTTTGTCTGGCTCATTCATATTCTAGCAAACAGGTCAAGGTATAACTTTCTAGTGTGCTATCATTGCGATCGCTACAATCAGAGCAAGGTGCACAAGCATGGCAATAAAGAAGGCCCAGACTATGAAAGCCACCTTTCTGCGATCGCCCAGCAAGCTGCAGGTGGAGGAGGAGGATTGCGGCCAGCGGTCTGCGGCAACGATACCCATAGCGATACGCAGGCGCAGAGGGCTACGGACGGGTGATCGACGCATTTCTATAACAAGGGCCTGGTAGCATTCGCGGCACAACACCCAGCTATGGCGGGGCTCAGGCGCATCTTCCGGCTCCATCAGGTGGACGGCATCGAACCAGATGCTGCTGCTACAAATTGAACAATGCTCATTTGTGCGTTTCTTCGCTTTACGGTAATTATTTGCCTGACCAACTACAATTGCAGGATCGCGTCTGCCCATTGCGTCCTTCATGTGGTCTGTCCTTTCTATTTCGTGGGCCGGCCCTAAGTCCTGACAGCATCCGAAACGAACAAACTACGCATAGATAGACTCTCAGTTATTCTACCATATTTTTTGAGACATGTTTGTGAGGTATTACAGCGAAAAAATGGCTAGAGAAAATATCTTTGCTGTTAGCGCCATGCAGCGCCGCCCCCAGGGGGCGGCGCTGCATGGCGCCAGAAAGACGGAAGCGACGCAGAAGTATCAACTTAAAAGGAGAGGCAGGAGGTAGACGGTACTGACCACGACAACCCACACCAGGTCGACAAAGTGCCAGTACATCTCAGCCGCTTCAACCGCAAAATGGTGCTTGGGGCTGAAGTCGCCGCGCAGCGCGCGGATGAAGACGATCAGCAAGAACAGGATGCCCACGGAAACGTGCAGGCCGTGGAAGCCTGTCAGGGTAAAGAAAGCCGAGCCAAAGACCTTATATTGAGGCGTAAAATTCGCGGCGATGAGATTGGTATATTCGAATATCTGGCCGCCCAGGAAGATGGAGCCAAGCACGATCGCGCCAAGCAGTCCGCCCAGCATCTGGCCGCGATTACCGCTGGCGGCACCCCTCCCCGCGATACGCGCAGGAATACTACTCGCCAGCAGAATAGCGGTGTTAATTAAAGGAAAGATGTAATCCAGGCGGTCCCCGTTGGGAAGTCGCCAGCCATTTGTGGGCAAATTTCTAATTTCAAGGTAAAGAAAGGATGCGATCAAGTTAGCAAAGATCAAGGCTTCCGAAGAGATGAAAAAGATCATGCCCCACCAGCCCACGCTTCGGCCCCCGACTTGATGCTCCGCGCCAGCGGTGATTGGCTCACCCTGTACAGTGCTCATATGGACGTTCTCCCTATAGCTAGAGCGCGCCGCATGCAAAGATGCATAGTGCGTGCTACGTAGATTACCTAGCGACGTTCAAGCCCCCAACCAATAATGGCTACAACAGCTATGACAATCCCGACACCCAGTACGATCGGATGCGTGATAATGCCCAGCAGAATGACAAACAGGGCGATAGCCAGGGCCAGCGGCCAGTAGCTCTTGTAGGCTCTTAGCGAAATCTCCTGCTGCGCCGCTCTGCCCGGCCGCTTTTTATCTGGTTTCTGCTTTTGTTCCTCGGACACCTCTGTTCTCTTTTCTCCATCTGAAGGCGATCAGGGTACTGTCTTGATGCTTCCCCGGGCTGCTCACTAGTGAGTTACCGTTTTCCAGTCAGCTATGTCAGGATTTTTCTTGTCATAGAATGGGCGGCGGCTACGTACGGTCGGTATCGTCGAGGAAATTGTAGTGCTTCGGTGGCGATGTCGGTATCCCATTCCAGGGTGAAGGCATCCCATGGATCATCGCCGGCCTTCTTGACCATTGCCCAGGCTGACGATGAGATTCTAGATAAAGACCATGACCGACAGGGCAAGCGATAAAGGCGCCGATGGAAGCCAGCAGGTTATCCGTTCCAACCAAGGTTAGCCGGGATAGGTGTAGATACGGCGTGGCATACCGAGCAGGCCCAGCAGGTGCATGGGGAAGAAGGTCAGATTCACGCCGATCAGCATCAACCAGAACTGCACCTGTCCCAGACGCTCGCCCAGCAAGCTGCCCGTCATCTTGGGGAACCAGTAGAAGATACCGGCGAAGATACCAAAGACGGAACCACCGAAGAGGACATAGTGCAGGTGAGCAACTACGAAGTAGCTGTCAGTCACCTGGTAGTCAAAAGGCACCACGGCCAGGGCCGCGCCATTGAGGCCACCGATCAAGAACATGGCGATGAAACCAAGCGCAAATAGCATGGGCACTCTGAAACTGGATCTTGCCACCCCAGATCGTCGCGATCCAGTTAAAGATTTTCACCGCGGTTGGAATAGCAATCAGTGTGGTGCTGGTGGCGAAGAAGGCCTGGGCAATCGGCGGCAGGCCGACGGCAAACATGTGGTGTGCCCACACGGTGAAGCTCAGGAAGCCGATCGCCACGCCAGACCAGGCGATAAAGGTATAGCCAAAGATCGGTTTGCGCGAGAAAACGGGCAGGATCTCCGAGATCATACCAAAGGCCGGCAGGATCAGAATATATACCTCAGGGTGACCAAAGGACCAGAAGAGGTGCTGCCAGAGCAGGGGATCACCACCGTAAGCGGCGATGTAGAAATTGGTGCCCAAGTGACGATCCAGCAGCAGCAGTGCAGTGGCAGCCGTCAGGCTGGGCAGGGCGAAGAGCAGCAGGAACGATGTCACCAGCATCATCCAGGTGAACAGGGGCATGCGGTTCAGCGTCATGCCGGGCGCACGCAGCTTGAGGATAGTGACCACAAAGTTCAGCGAACCAGCAATTGACGAGATACCCAGCAGCAGAATGCCGATGATCCAGAAGTCAGCGTTCATGCCCGGCGTACACTGCACGCCGTTGCCACAGCCCCTGGCCATCTCACTGAGTGGCGCATACATGAACCAGCCGCCGTTGGGGGCTGCATTAAACAGGAAACTGGAGCTCAAGAAGAGCCCACCGAAGAGGACGATCCAGTAAGCCAAAGGCATTCAAACGCGGGAAGGCCATATCGCGCGCCCCGATCATCAGCGGCACAACATAGTTGCCAAAACCGGCCATCACAGGCATCACGAACAGGAAGATCATCGTCGTGCCATGCATGGTAAAGATCTGGTTATAGATCTCCGGGCCGAGCACCTTACCATTGGGCACTGCCAATTGGGTACGAATGAGCAGAGCCTCCATACCTCCAACCAGAAAGAAGAAGAAACCCGGTGATGATGTACATCAGGCCGATCTTTTTATGATCGGTTGTCATAAGCCATTCACCGACATAAGTTTCGTCGAGACGCTTGCGGCGAGTTATACCCGGACTCTCCACAATTGTGCGGGTTGCCATGAGCAATTCCTCCAAATATCCAGCCCTGTGGGACAGGGGAGCCAGACTAGTGTAGACTCTGCAAGTAAGCTATCAGGGCATAGATCTGAGCATCGGAGAGCTGTCCGATAGTCATATCGTTGCCAGGCTTCACCCCTTGAGGATCCTGTAACCACCTGTAAAGACCACAACTGGTGGGATTGGGCAGCTTGCCGTTGACGAGCTGGCAGGCCGGGTCATTCGCCCAGGAATGCCCATCGCTTGCAGCTAGTACTCCACCTGCGATAAGTGAACGGCTGCCAAAGTGCGTCAGGTTAGGTCCGATCAGCGCCTGCGCTTTGGGATCATTGAAGCCGTTCAAGTCGACGCCAACGATGCCATGGCAACCTGAACAGCCACCCGCGCCCTTAAAAATCTGCTGGCCCTGCAGGGCGAGGCCGGACAGTGGGATTCGCAGCCGCCTGCTGCTGCGAACTCACCCAGGTATTGAATTGATCGGGATTGTAGACAACGACAGAGAATTTCATATTGGCATGCTCAGTGCCGCAATATTCTGCGCACTGTCCGATGTACGTACCCGCCGTGTCGGCCGTAAACCACATAACATTGTTATGGGCGGGAATAACGTCGGTCTTACCCGCAAGCTGGGGCACCCAGAAGCTGTGAATGACGTTGTTTGAGACGAGATCAACCTGGATGGTCTCGCCTCTGGGCACATACAGCGAATCGGCCGTGACGATGTTCTGGGAGGGATAATCAAACTCCCACCACCACTGGTGACCAACCGCTCTCACTTCGAGGCGGTTGCCTGGAGGCTGCTGCAGGCCAAACATGGTGTAAATAGTCCCTGCCAGCACAGCGAACAGGAAAAGGGAAGGTACGACCGTCCAGATAATTTCAATGGTGTTGTTGCCGTGGAGCTGGTGGGGTTCAGGGGTATTTGGTCGCGCGCGATAGCGAACGATCGAATAGATCAGCGCACTCTCGACCACCACAAAAATAAATGTGGCCACCCATAGAATGAACCAGAACAACCCGGCCTCCTTGTTCGCGACCGGCCCCTGCGGGTTTAAAATGGTTGCCGGGGCGTCACAGGAAGCCAAGAGGAGCGAGGAAAAAAGTACGGCGGCGACAACAAGCCCCCAGCGTCTTTTCCCGCGGAAAAAAGGCGTCCTCACTTCTTTCTCCTAAAATACGTGTTCAACAATAGAATGGATTTCTTGCTGCCTCATTGAGCATGTGAGACTTCTTCCATTATACAGGCCCAGTGTACCCGGGTCTACTGAAAGGCAGCTTGCAGTTCAAGGGTAGCACCTTACAGCGGCCTGAACATGTCCCTGCCCACGGCTACTACCCGCTTATCATCTCCTGTGCCGCCTTGCTTGAGCGCGCTTCTTCGTCCAGGCTTGCCTCGTGCGCCCGCTGCCTGGCATCCTGTCTCTGCATCCAGTGAATAAAGAGGATGCTGACGATAATGATGTTGAGGATATTCACAGGAATCCACATGATCAGTCCGCCCAGCTGCTGGTCCGTGGCCGCGGAAATACCCCAGATACGCGGCGCGGCCAGGTAGGGAGCGTAAAGTGGGGGCAGAAAAGTCAGCCCGGCCCCAAGCGCAACCGTGGGCATACCGCTCAGAAAAATATACAGCACCTGTCCACTAAATGAGAGGCGCGGCAGCTCTTCCATGGGGCTGAAGATCGGCCACCAGTATATTACAGCGAAGACGATAAAGGTGAGATGCTCAAGGACATGAATAGCCTCGTTTTCGAGGGTCGCATCATAGAGCTGCGGCGCATGCCAGAGCCAGAAATCGGCGTTAAAAAGAAAGAAGGCCACAGCCGGGAAAGTAAGTATGCTTGCCAGTAGAAATATGCTGCGCCTGCGCAATAGTGGCCGCAGCAGCCACCCCGGGGTGCCCAGCAGCAGGAGCGGCGGCCCCGCCACGGTCAGGCAGAGGTGCTGCAGCATGTGCGCGCTGAACAGGTAGCTATCTCCCAGTTCGTCCAGAGGCGAAACAAGCGCCAGGAACATGATACCCATGCCCAGCAGAAAAATAACGACCTGTGAGGCGCTGACGCCAGCGGCCAGCTGATACTTTCTACGCAGTGGGCCGACACCATAGAGATAGCAAGCCACAATCAGCGCTGTACCAACAACGATAGTTGGATCCCAGTTCCACTGTGTGAGCCAGAAATTCAAGCCTATATTTGCCATAGATGGCGGCCTTTCAAAACTTTTTCCTACCCTTGCATTAAGCGTACAACATGTAATCAAGTGGGGTGGAGTAGCCCCTGCTAGCCTGTGAGCCGGCCGCCAGCGGCTGCATCTCCCTCTGAGCCGCCATAGCTCCATTCCAGCGAGCGCATTCTGCCGTTCAGGCGATTGTAAGGTTCTATTTATGGCCTGCAAGGAGTGTATCAGGCCGGACAACGACAATGAGAGCTGTCTTGCTGCCTGCTTAAGGCACTACCAGATGGATATTTCGGGAGTACTACATGAAATTCGCAACTGCAGCAGAGGCTCGCAGCCACACAGAGGCTGCCAGGCAAGAACCGGGCCCGTTAAGCCAGACCATTTTCAGTTATGTTAACCTGATGAAGCCCCACGTGACCGTGCTTCTGCTGGGGACGACGGCCGCGGCTATGGCTATCGCTCAGCGCGCCTTGCCTGCGGCCGGGCTGGTCCTTGCGACCCTTATCGGGGGCGCGCTGGCGGCGGGTAGTGCTAACTGCATCAACTGTTACATCGACCGCGATATTGACCAGATTATGGGGCGCACGCAGCGTCGCTCCCTCCCCGCAGGCAGGGTTCAGCCCGGGCATGCCCTCATCTTTGGTATCGTCCTGGGACTGGCTGCCTTTGTGATCCTGGCGCGCTTCGTCAACCTGCTGAGCGCATGCCTGGCCTGCTCGGCCATCCTCTTCTACGTCTTTATCTATACACTGGGATTGAAACGCACATCCGCACAGAACATCGTCATCGGGGGCGCAGCCGGAGCGGTACCCGTCCTGGTGGGCTGGGCCGCTGTCACCAATTCAATTACCCTGCCGGCGATCTGGCTCTTCGCTATCATTTTCTACTGGACGCCACCGCATTTCTGGGCGCTTTCCTTGCTGATAGCGAAGGATTATGAGAAAGCACACGTTCCAATGCTGCCGGTAGTCATGGGTGAGAACGAGACGCGCAAGCAGATTCTGCTCTATTCATGCCTGCTGCTGGCGGTAACGCTGGTGCTCTTTGGCATGGGTGTAATGGGTTATATCTACCTCGTCGCAGCCTTGGTCTTAGGTGGCATCCTGCTCTATATGGCCATGCGCCTGTGGCGAGATAAGACGAAGGGCCGGGCCAAGACGCTGTTCTGGTACTCCAACTGCTACCTGGCAATGATTTTTGCGGCAATGGTGCTGGATAGAGTTCTCCATTGAAATATGAAGTGAGACGACACTATGAACTGGCGATTGGCCTCAAGGCTCTCCGTACTTACCCTGGCGGTACTGGTCGTAATCATTGTAACTATCCTGGGCACGCACGCGCAAGGGACAGCGACTAGTAGCAGCTCTGTTCCCCCGCGCGTAACAGATCCTGCCGGCCTGCAGGGAACCTATCTGGGCAGCGTTGCAGCACCAGATTTTCGCCTCAAAGACCAGACCGGCCGGCCGGTCTCGCTGGCACAGTTTAAAGGCCAGCCCGTCATTCTGACCTTTCTCTACACCCACTGCCCCAACCAGTGCCCGCTGACAGCCGAGAAGCTGCATGCCGTCATGCAGAACCTTGGGGCCGCCGCCCACAATGTAGCTGTGCTGGCGGTGAGCACCGATCCCAGGGGGGACACGCCCACCTGCGCGCTCAGCTTCTCCAGAGCGCACAGGATGGAGAACTACTGGCACTACCTGCTTGGTACGCAGAGTCAGCTCGCGCCCGTCTGGTCAGACTACTCCGTGTATGCCACTCCCACGGCCAATGGCGGTACGGTCAACCATACTACGGCGATCTTTATCATCGACAAACAGGGACGTGAGCGCGTCCTACTGGATAATAGTAACTCGAGCGACCAGATCACGACTGATATGCGCACTCTCCTGCAGGCGTAGACCCTGGCATTTCAACCTGAAGAATTTTATGATCCCAGGCATATTGAGCCGGGAGTCATGCCTCCCACTACGTCGCAGAGGCCGTACTTCGCCACATTTCGCCAGCGCGTCGCCAGCACCATGAAAGCCTCCAAAGTGCTTGCAAGAGCCAGATATTCCTGGTATGCTTAGCAGTAATAGTAAGGCTCCCCTCATTGCGGTGGCAGAGTCTTAGTAGAGTATCCATAGTTTCTAGAGGAAAGCAAGAGCGCATGAATACTCCTCTCCAAAATGTGAATCTCACTGCAGACGATGTACAGTCGTCCATCTTAATTGATAAGGAAGAGCATACGCAAAGTGATGCAGAGCATCACATTCATATGCCCAATCCTAGCCTGTGGCCACTTATTTTGAGCCTGGGTGTCCTTATAGCCCTGGGGGGTCTGCTGGCAATCAATATAACTCCTGTGATAACGATTATTGGCGCCGTGGTGGTTCTGGTTAGCATCCTTGGCTGGGGCCTGGAAGATCCCTTCAAGCCTGTAGGGGCGCAAGCGGACAGCAGGCATTTACCAACCTCCTACGCAGAGGCTGCAGAAGTTGGCAGGCCGACCTATATCGCGGAAGCGTTACTGGAAGATGCCCAGGACGTAGCTGATCGCATCGTTACCGTTAGCAGTACAGCATGGAGCGCTCACCCTGTGAAGGTGGAGGTGGAGCGTGAGGGCGTCATCCTTTCGCTGTATGGCAAAGTCGAGTTAACGGCCCAGAGCAAAGAGCTCCAGGAGGCCCTGCTGCGCATGCCGGGCGTTCTCGACGTAAAGAACTTCCTCGTCGCCGAGGATGCCCTCTTAAACGCCGTCAATGACCGCATCGACAAGTTGAAGGCGGCGGGTAAGCTGGAGGGGTCCAGGGATATCTCGGTACTGGTCGAGAATTATATCGTCAGTCTGTACGGGCAAACCCCAACCAGCGAGATGAAATATATGCTTGAGCGTGAGATCGTGGGCATTCCTGGTGTGCGCGTGGTCATCAATCACATCGGTTTGAACGAAGATATTCCCGGCAACCTGGGAAGAACAAATAATAAGATCGGGAAGTAGGCGCCATAGAAGAAAGCAGCAGGGGGATGTACCCACATCCCCCTGCTGCTTTCTTCTGCTTAGCGCTTGCGCAGGAAGGCCGGAATATCAATGGCATCCCCCGCGGGCGCGTTGCGATTGCCGCGCGGCAGATCGAGCCCCTTCTGATCCAGCCTGCGCACCGGGCGCTGTGGGCGCTGTTCGCTCGCAGGACGCTGCGACGGCTGGGCCTCCGGCTCCGGTACAGGCAGGCGCCCATGCGACGTGGTTCCCATGGGGGCGCCCGGCGTAGCGGACTGCTCATCCTCGAATTCAAAAACATCGTCATTGCGCGCCATGGCCTGACGGGCAGGCTGCTGCACATCGGACGGCGTTAGCGCAGCGGGCGGACGCTGGCGCATGGGGTCCGTCTGGGCATTCTCCAGCCGCTGATGCACCCCGTTCATGGGCGGTGGGGTTACCGGCAGCGCAGCATAGCCATGCTGCGGCTGCTGTTGCTGTTGCAGCGGGCGCAGCGGGACACCTCCATTGTTGTTAGCATGCATGGGCGAAGACGCGACGCTATAGAGCCCGCTGCGGTCGTAAGCCAGACTTTTCGACTGGGGCTGTGACGCCGCAAGCGGGTGGTGCCCACGCCCCTGCTGACTGTCAAAGCCCGTAGCGATGACGGTAATCTTGACCTTACCATCATAAGAGGGGTCCTGCACCGCGCCAAAGATGATGTTCGCCTCTGGATGAGCGGCCCGGCTGATGACGTCCGCGGCCTCGTTGACCTCGAAAAGGGTCAGGTCCATGCCGCCGGTGATATTGAACAGAACGCCCCGCGCGCCGCTGATATCGATATCCAGCAGAGGACTGGCAATGGCGATCTGGGCGGCATCCAGGGCGCGCGAGTCGCCGCTGGCCTCACCAATGGCCATCAGGGCCGAGCCGGCTGAGGACATGATGGTCTTCACGTCGGCAAAATCAAGGTTGATCAGTCCGGGGACGGTGATCAGGTCGCTGATACCCTGGATGCCCTGGCGCAGCACATCGTCTGCCAGCTTGAAGGCCTCTGCCAGTGGCATTTTCTTGTCCGCTACCTGTAAGAGGCGGTCGTTGGGCACAGTGATCAGTGTATCGACGTGCTGCTTGAGGTTGGCGATCCCCTCCTCTGCTGCGTTGCGGCGCTTATTGCCCTCGAATAGGAACGGCTTGGTGACGACCCCGACCGTCAGGGCACCGGCCTCGCGCGCAATCTGCGCCACCACCGGGCTCGCGCCCGTACCGGTTCCGCCGCCCATGCCGGCCGTAATGAAGACCATGTCGGAGCCCTTCAACGCCTCATACAGGTCCTCGGCATTCTCTTCGGCGGCCTTGGCTCCAACGCTGGGGTTGCCACCAGCACCCAGGCCACGGGTCAGCTTGTCTCCGATACGGATGCAGTGTGGCGCCTGCGTAAGCAGCAGAGCCTGGGTGTCGGTATTGACGGCGATAAACTCAATCCCCATCATATTCGCCTGAATCATGCGGTTGACCGCATTGCTGCCGCCGCCTCCTACACCGATGACACGGATTTGAGCGAAACCTTCTACTTGATGATTTCCCATTGGTAACATGTTCGTGGCCCCCTTGTCTAAGGAATAAAAGCACGTAGCCAGCGTCCAAAACGGGCCATGAAGCCCATTCCACTATCCTCCGGCTCCTCTTCCTCAATGAGGAAAGAGGTATGAGTTAAAGCCCACTGCAGCAGGCCCACCGCGGTCGCATAGGCCGGTCGAGAGATCGAATCGGCCAGTCCATGCAGTCCCAGCGGCGTACCGATGCGTGTGGGTAGGTCCAGGATCTGGCCCGCTAGACCCTGGATACCCGGCATTTCAGCAGTCCCACCGGTGATCACCAGCCCTGCTGGTAACAGACTGTCATAGCCAGATTTACTGATCTCCTCGCGAACCATCTCGAAAAGCTCTTCCATGCGCGCCTGGATAATCTCGGCCAGGAGTTTTCGTGGCACCAGATCATCGCAATCAGGCATGAATTGTGCCAGGTCGATCATATCATCCTCAGCGATAGAGGAGGGGTCGCAATGACCATACGTCACCTTGAGTTCCTCGGCCACACCAAAGGGCAAACGGAGACCAATAGCGATATCATTTGTTACCAGGTTGCCGCCGATGGGCAGCACCACGGTATGCCAGATAGCCCCGTCGGAGAAGACGGCGATATCGGTAGAGCCCCCACCGATATCGGCCAGTGCAACTCCCAGATCAGTTTCACCATCCGCTAACACTGCCTCGCTGGAGGCCAGCGGTTCCAACACAAGGTCTTCGATCTCGACGCGCGCCTTATGGACACACTTAATCAGGTTATGAATGGAAGACACGGCACCTGTAATAATGTGCGTCTCCACCTCGAGACGGAAACCGGACATTCCTATAGGGTTCTTGATACCCTCCTGCCCATCAACAACATAGCCTCGCGGGATAACATGAATGACCTCGCGATTCGCGGGAATCGCAATAGCCCTGGCGACTTCGATAGCGCGACTGATATCGTTTTGCACGATATCGCGATCGCTGGGCGAGATAGCGACGAAACCCTTGCTATTCTCTGACGAGATATGGCTGCCCGCAATTCCCACATACGCTGTGGTTATCTTCTTGCCTGAGAGTCTTTCGGCTCGATCGAGCGCCGCTGCAATGGAAGTGACTGTCTCCTCGATGTTCACCACCACCCCACGGCGCAACCCCTGTGAAGGGCAGGTGCCAACGCCAACAATATTCAGCTTCCCGTCGCGATCCAGCTCACCTACGAGAATACAGATTTTTGTTGTTCCTACGTCGATACCGACAATCACCCGCTCTTGCACGTTACACGCTCCTACTGGGCGGTTACACTGTGAGACGCACTACATTTTCTTCAACGTATATACGGGACGCAAGCCAAAGCGCAGGTCAATCGTTGCCAGCCCGAGCTGTTCCTGTTGCGCCAGCAGGAGAATCTGCTGCAGCTCTAGCAGTCGATTAGCCAGCGGATTGGCGTCGTCTGCGCCCCCAAGATACGCCAGCCAGCCGGCTTTACTGGCTACAACAAAGGATCCTGCTGCCTGGCCCGCCATGGAGGTGTAGCTCAAGCTAAAATCCGTGACGTCCGCTACCCGCGGCAGCTGCGCAAAGATCGCCAGGGCGAAGGCGATATCCGCCGCGGGCAAGCGAGAACCGGGGCGCAGCCCGGAAGCGCCCGCCCGGTTGCTCCGATCTACCACACTCTGCAGGCTGCCTGTGCCATTCGCCTGGCTGTCCGGCGCGATTACCAGCCCATTTTTATCTACACTAAACGCTCCATTACTAGTCTGCCAGAATAAGGCCGGGGTGCGCTCACTGATTACAACCTGTAAGCGATCAGGCCACTGCTTCTGCAGGCTAGCAGACGAAACCATTGGAAGCAGTTCAATGCGAGCAGTGAGGGCCGCGGCGTCGATGAGAAAAATGTTCTGGCCCCGTATGCCCATATGTTGAATCGTATGTACCAGCAGCATATTATGCGTGCCGACAATGCTCACCTGGGCGATGCGAAAGGTAGCACTCGTCAGGGCAAAATTGGCTCCCAGGCCGACTACCAGCAGCAGGGCGAACAGAGCCAGCAGCCTCAACAGTACGTTGCGCCCTCGACTGCTCCGCCCGCTGCGCAGCGGTATGGGCGAAGGGTGATACTGAGGCAGGCGCTTGACGGCCCGTATCTGCCCGCTTGAGGCCGGGACGCCCGTTTGTGCAAGCGTGCGAGGTGTCAGGTGCGTATAGGTCTGCTGCTGCGCCCGCGCAGAATACAGCTGGTTGCGTCGCTGCACGTACCTATCGCCGGCCGTCGGCGGAACCTCAGCCGGCATCGTGACCACCCGCTGACGCGGGGAGGCCCTGCCGGCCGCCTTGCTCCTCACGGACTGGAGATCGGCAGGCGCGGCACGACGTCTATAGACATGCGAGGCAAGCTGCTCACGCGGTTGTCGCTTCTCTTCTGTCATAACACCTCCCACTCGCCACGCAGTTCGACCTCCAATTCCAGGTTGACCCCAAACTTTTCTCGAACGCTGTTGCGAGCATCTTTAATCAGCGTTGCCACGTCGGCAGCACTGGCACCACCTAAGTTGACAATAAAGTTTGCATGACGCTCAGAAATCTGAGCTTTGCCTGCGCTTGCGCCTTTCATACCCGCCTCTTCAATCAGGCGACCGGCAAAATCTCCCTCAGGATTTTTAAAGACCGAACCCGCACTCTGCTGCGGAGGCTGCGTTCTCTTACGATGCTGCTTATATTGCTCGATCAGCGCGCGCAGCCGCTGCGGATCCTCGCGATGCAGGCATATGCCCAGCTGCATAATGATCTCGGGCGGCTCGATCAATCCTCGCGGCGAGGCCAGCGGATAGCCTCTGGCGTCAAACTCGATGCGGCGCAGAATGCGAAAGCGGCTATGCCGGTAGCTCAGATCGAGCTCATCATGCAGGTAGCGCCGCACCATGGGTAGCGAGCTTTCGTCGGCCGAACTGGAGCGCGCATCCAGGACTTCAATCCATTCCAGGACGCTGCCCAGATTGCCGTTGTGCGCGCCTGCGTTGCTGACGACGCCTCCGCCCAGCGTGCCGGGGATGCCCGGGCCAAACTCCAGGCCTGCCCAACCAAGCGGGGCCAGCTCGCTCAACAGGCGCGGCCAGCTGACGCCCGCGCCAGCCACTAACAGGGCTGTGCCATCGCCTGCATCTTCAAGCGTATAGGTACTCAGCGTATTACGCGCAACGATGCCGCGCACCCCGGCATCCGCATACAGAACATTGGTGCCATTGCCCACCAGCAGCAGAGGCCAGCGGCGTTCACCGCACATACGCACGAGCGTGATGAGATCTGCGCGCTCATCGACTGAGACCCATATATCAGCAGGGCCCCCTACGCCAAAGGTACAGTGGCGTGCCAACGGCTCATTGCGACGCACCCGCTCACGAAAATGTGCCGCCAGTCCTTGATAGACGGTCTCAGCGTCGAATGTCATCGTCATTTTTCCTCGCCCTCGCGACTAGCTTGTAAAAGTGCATTCGTCAGCGTATAGATATCGCCCGCGCCCATGATCAGGGCCAGGTCACCGGGGCGCAACAGTGTACGCACCAGGGATGTCGTCGCCTGCACATCGCCTCCATAGAGGACGCGCGCGCCCTGGCGAAAGTGCGGCTGCCCGGCCATAGCCTCCACCAGCTCCCTGGAGGAAACCTGTCCGTTATCGCGCTCGCGCGCAGCGAAGATGTCCGCGATAATCGCCACATCAGCCTGATCAAAAGCGCGCAAAAACTGTGCAAAAAAGGTCCTGGTACGACTGTACATGTGCGGCTGATAAACCGCCAGCAGGCGCCGTCCGGGGAAACGCTTGCGCGCTGCCTCCAGGGTCGCGGCAATAGCGGTCGGGTGGTGCGCATAGTCATCCACCAGGATGACATCCATCACCTCTCCAGCAAGGTGGAGAGGTTCACGATTACGTACTTCAAAACGCCGTCGAATGCCGCCAAAGGTTGCCAGTGTCCGCATAATTGTCGCATCGTCAACCCCCAGCACCCGGGCAGCCGCATAGGCCGCCAGCGCGTTCTGAACATTGTATATACCGGGCAATTGCAGGCATATACGAGCGTCGCTAGACGGCTGTGCGATGACCCCCTCACCCACGCGCACCCTGAAGCTGGTTTCGCCCTCCAGCTTCACGTCGTAGGCCTCGAAGGTCTCCCGGGATGGTCGTTTAAGCACCTCGAGCGCATCTCTAGATGGCGTGGCTAGAACGGAGTGCCTGGGGAGTCCCTCCACAGCATAGGTCATAACGCGTCCCGGCCAATCCTGCAGCCGCGCTAACAGCTCAAGGCAGCCCGGACTATCCGCGTTTAGAATTAGCGTTGGTGGCAGCGGCCAGTCGCCATCCATGTCCATGCCGCGCACAAAATGTTCGAAGCTTGCCAGGTACTCCGCATAATTCGCAAAGAACTCCGGGTGCTCGAACTCTAGCGATGTGATGATGGCCATCCGAGGGTGATAATGCCAGAAATTGTTATAGTACTCATCGGCCTCATTGACAAAGTATGCGCTCTTGCCCAGGCGATAGTTGACACCGAAACGCGGCACGACGGCTCCGACTTCACAGGTTGGATCGAGCCCGGCGTCCACCAGGATCAGCGCGAGCATAGCGGTCGTCGAGCCCTTGCCATGTACGCCGCTGATGGAGAGCGTGCATTTCCCCCGCATCAGTTCACCCAGCATCTCCTGCCAGGTGATTGGCTGCAGGCCGCGCTCGCGGGCCGCAGCCAGCTCGGAAGCATCGGGATTCAGCACCAGCGCCGCTGGTACTACAACGAGCTTATCGATATCCTGCACATGCTCCGGATCATGGCCGATGCGCACAGGTATACCAGTCTCCTGCAAAGCGCGCGTGGTCGCCGAGGCCTGCATATCGCAACCGGTAATCGTCACACTATCGCGATCCGCCTCGAGCACCATCTGCGCCACGGCCGAGATGCCCTGGCCGCCTATTCCCATAAAATGTATGCGCGACTTGTTCAAATGCTTATACCCTCGTGCTTATGTAGCTTCAGCGCGCGCTGCCGTGCCATGCGTATTACCTCGGCCACAATATCCGCGGTGGCATCGGGTTTAGCAAAAGCGCGCGCGGCTTCAGACATAGATATTAATAATACCTGCGAAGACATAATAGTTATTACATGCTTTACAAGTTCTGCAGGTTCCAGCTCGCCATCTCGAATAACCCTGGCCGCAGCCCCGCGCCCAAACATCTCAGCGTTCGCCTCCTGGGGCGAGCTGCCGATAGCAGGCGGCAAAGGTACCAGCAGGCCGGGTTTCCCCAATACTGCCAGTTCGCTCAGGGTCGCTGCGCCTGAGCGACAGAGTACCAGCTCAGCGGCCTGCATGGCCGTCGGCATCTGCTCGTTCAGGTATGGAACCAGGCGATAGCGCCGTTTTACGTCTTCATCCAGGGCCGCCATACTCTGCTCGGCCAGCAAGCGTGTCTCTGCGCAGAGAGACTTGCCACTTATCTGCAGGACCTGGCAATGCGGCAGCAGCTCAGGTAGGGCGCGGCAGACCACCTGGTTGAGGTGGCGGGCCCCCTGGCTGCCACCCGTCACCAGCAGCAGAGGCACCTCCGTCTCAAGTTCGAGGCTGTGGCGTGCCTGCTGTGGTGAGATGCCGCGCACGTCCAGCATAGCCTGGCGCACCGGGTTACCCAGCTGCAGCGTCTTACGCGCAGGGAAGTAGGGCAGCGAGGCGGCAAACGCCACCGAGATACGCGTCGCCAGAGGCGCGATCAGCCTGTTCGACAGGTTGGGCGGCACATCCTGCTGGTGCATAAGTAAAGGTACACCGTTGAGGCGTGCCCCCAGGCCGGCCGGGACAGCCACATACCCTCCGCTGGTAAAAACAACATCCGGGCGAAACTCGCGCACGATTAGCGCAGCCTGGGCCATACCACCCGGCACGCGAGCAATGCCGGCCAGCGTCTGCCACGACATATAACGCCGTAGTTTACCGGCTTTGACGACACGCAGTGGCAAGCCGGCCGCCGGGGCAAGCACATTTTCCAGGCCGTCGTCGCTGCCGAGATATAAGATCTCTGCCTGATATTGCCGAACTAATTGCGTCGCCACAGCCAGGGCCGGATAGATATGGCCCCCCGTGCCTGCGCCCGATACAAGTACTTTCATATGCTGCTTTTCTTTTTGTGTATATTTATAGTGATGCTGCGCCGCGACAGGGCCGGATCCAGCGGCGTCTGAATATAGCGCGAGATATTCAAGAGAACTCCCACAGCGGCCAGGGAGATCACCAGCGATGAACCTCCAAAGCTGATAAAGGGGAGGGGTACGCCCGTATAGGGAATACTATCGGTCGAGGCGCCCACATTGATGATCGCCTGCAAGACCAGCCAGGTCGTGATACCTGTTGCCAGCAGAGCCCCGTAGATATCCTGTGTGCGCCTTGCCAGGCGAAAGCCGCGAAAAGCGAGAAACAGGAAAAGCGTCACGACGATGGCGCAACCGATAAAACCCAGCTCCTCTCCGAGAATAGCAAAGATCGAGTCGGTAAAGGGGAAAGGCAGATAGCCCGTCTTTTGACGGCTCGCTCCCAGCCCCAGACCGAGCAGACCGCCGGATCCCAGGCCCAACAACGACTGATAGAGCTGCAGGTTGATATCCGTAATATGCTTAAACGGGTCCATAAAACCTACCAGGCGCTGCAGGCGATAGCCCTTGAAGGCCTCCTTGACAAAGATTAACCCTCCACATGCTATAGCCAGTAAAAACTGTACAATATTGGCCCCTGCGGTAAAAAACATGGCTGTCGCAAAACCAGCGATGATAATGGCCGTGCCCATGTCATTCTCCAGCAGGACCAGGCCCAGGATAACGCCGACCAGGATGACGAATGGCGCTAAACCATAGAGAAACGTGCTTACCTGGTTGCCTTTACGCGCCAGCCAGTCGGCGATATAAAGGGCCAGGACAAGTTTCGCCAGTTCGCTGGGCTGAAACAGGAAAAACGTGCCAAAACCCAGCCAGCGCGACGCGCCATACGCTGTATGCCCAAACCTCAAAACAATGACCAGCAGCGGCAGAACAATGATCATACCCAGCAGCGAAAACTTGCGCCAGTAGCGATAATCCACATTCATCGTGACAAACATCACGATGACGCCCATAACCACCGAGAGCATCTGCCGTTGGAAGAAATACGAAGCGTCGTCGTTGCTGCGCGCAGCCGTAAAGGAGCTCGCACTGTAGACCATCACCAGGCCAATACACAGCAGGGCCAGTACGATGATTAACAACCAGCCGTCGATCTTGCCGGCCACACGCGTCAGGCGCATATTCAAATCCAGGTTGGCGAGTTTCTTCTGCTCCTCCTCGCTGATTACCTGCACCGGCACATCCTGCTGCTTCAATTCCTGCCAGATATGTCTGTCTCCCGCTGTGCGACCGCCTGCGCTCAGTCCCGTACGCCTGTAGCTTGCTCCAAGCGCGTTGGCGGTTTTTAAGCGCGGCAGGCTCTTGCGCGAGCTTAGCGGGCGGCCATGCGGGACAAACGTCTCCTCGGCGGCGTAGCGCATTTTCCTGGCGGGCGCAGCATTGCGTCTGCTCGCTCTACCCGCCTGGTCGCCTGCCTTCCCGGGCTTAGCCCGCTGCAGCGACTCCAGCGCGGGAGAACGCATCTGCGGTGGCAGGAGCTCTCTCTGCCCGCGCGCCTGATGGAAGGTTCTCCGTGCATCTTTATGCGCTTTTTTGCCGAAACCCAGTGACATGGACGCTCACATTTCTCGCTAATCAGCCCTTGACATAGAACATTATTTCCATTATACTTATCTCAGATGAAAGTCACATTGATAAGAGAAAGGCAGGCGCTGAAAGAGCCCGGCTAGCATAAAAACTGTGTTGTGCCTGTCTGGCATATAAACGTCTATCCCCTCGCCATGTAATTCCCTACCCATATACATACCCTTATCTCTACAACACTACACGTCTGTTCCCGCCTGGACTCCTGGTACGCTCCTGAATTCAGGCGGCGTCAGGAGGAATGGCATAGTATTCCAGCAACTCCTGGGCGATGGCCTTCCACAGGGGGGCCGCCGCTGTACCGCCATAAATGGCCGTCTGTGGATGATCGATTTTTACCAGGATCACAAACTGCGGATTTGAGGCGGGAATAAATCCCGCCACCGATGCCTCGGTCTGATCAGCGGCAAGGCCCTGGGATGTAGCCGTGCCCGTCTTTGCGGCTATTGTATAACCAGGTATGCGCACTGGCTGTCCCAGGCCATCCGTTACCACATGTTCAAGCATACCCGTCAGGAGCGAGGCCGCATGCGCGCTGATTACGCGCCGTATCACCCCCGCGGTCGTCGCTGTGACATGGCCATTATTGTTAATCGAGGCCACCAGATACGGGCGCATCATTATGCCCCCATCTGCAATCGCCTGGTAGGCCATGGCAACCTGCAGCGGCGTCGCCAGAATGCTCTGGCCAAAGGCCTGGCGCGTGAGATCGCTCACCGACCATACGCCGGGAGCGTTAGTCGGAGTGCGGTAGGAGCCTATCTCTTCCGGACTATCAATGCCCGTCGACCGTCCAAAGCCAAAGTTCGCCAGGTAGGGATAATAGTGCTGCGGCCCCAGAATGTTGTGCGCGACATAGGCGGCGCCGACATTTGCCGAGTGCTCAAGCACCTGGGTCATGGTCTCATGGCCGTATCCCAGATCCTCCCAGTTCCTCACCGCATCCGCGTCAGGAAAGTAGATCACGCCAGGGTCATACAGGCTCGTATCAGGCGTAATCAATCCCTGGTCAAGGGCGGCCGCCATGGTCACCGCCTTCATGGTCGAGCCCGGCTCATACTCGCAGTAGAGCGCAGGGTTTAAGAACACCTCTTCTGTGCCGAGACAACCTTTACGACTGGCGTAGCTGCCATACGCATTGGGATCGAAGCTGGGGACCCCGGCCATAGACACCACCGCGCCCGTACGCGCGTTCAACACAACAACGCTGCCGCTCAGGGCGTCCATCTGCTGCAGCGCGCTGGCCAGGCCCTTCTCCACCATGTACTCGATCGTACTATCGATCGTGAGCGTCAGGTTGGCCCCGGGCACGGCCGGCTGATCTACGCTCGACCCCACCAGGGGGTTGCCATTCAGATCGGTCTCCGCCGTAAAGCTGCCAGGCTTGCCGGCCAGAAGCGCATCGTACTGGCGTTCCAGGCCATATACACCCACGCTGCTGCTGTCGCTTTGCTGCACAAAACCCAGTATCTGCGCCGCGGTCGTCCCTTGCGGGTAGATGCGCCAGGTACGCGGCTGCAAAAAAGTGTCTGCCAGTTGCAGCGCGCGCAGGCGCTGGCTCTGTGCGGGATCAATGCGACTGGCAATCCGCACCATCCAGGCATTCAGCGCAAAGTCTTGATAGAGCGTTGTCGTCGAAACCTCCGGTAAAACCTGGTGCAGGGCCCCCACAAGTTTCTGCAGTTCACGCTGGGACGTATCGGCCGGGAAGTCCTGTTTGAACTGGATCGGCTCAACATAGACATCATCGCGCACAACATTCGTTGCCAGGATGCGTCCCTGTGCATCATAAACCAGTCCGCGCGGAGCATTCAATACCTGGTTTTGCGTATGCTCGGCGTTTGCCATGGCCGCCAGTTGACCTCCGCGCGCGATTTGCCAATAATATAACCTACCCAGAAGTCCTAGCATGCCAGCGCAAACAAGTAGGAAGATGAGCATCTGCCGATTGCGTGCGCGGCGCAGCTCTCCACTCATCTAGCTTCTCCTTTCGCGTTGTACATGTCCAGACACTTCACCCGTCTATGCTACGCAGTCGCTCCAGGCGTTTGACCACCAGTATTTGCACAAGCTTTGGATCGGCCGGTATCAGCCCCTGCGCCTGAGCGTGATCGGCAATATAGCCAGGTGCCTGCTCCTGGGCGATGATGTTGACAAGATCCTGATTTTGTCGCTGTAGAGCGACCTGTTGCGTGCGTATATCCTGAAGTTTCTGGTTGACCGCGACGGCCTGCCCCTGCTGGGTAAGGTACAGGACGGCCATCAGTCCAACCAGTAGCACACTGCTGATGCATAAAGCGACCGGGCCCATGGAGAAAAAAAACGGATAGAGTTGTCGGCGTCGCTTGGCAGCCAGTATGGGCTTGGCCGGCGCAGCCTTTGCAGCAGCGGCTCGGACTTTCTGGCGATACATACGTTGCATTCCTTTGTATGAGGACGCGCACTGCAGGCCCTGAAGATAGCCATGATCCCTACATTACTATGACGCACTACGAACCAACAACTATTTCGGCGGCCCGTAGTTTGGCGCTACGAGCGCGCGGATTAGCGGCAACCTCCTGTGGCGTGGGTACCACCGGCTTAGATGTTAAAAGGCGTAAGCGAGCTTTGTGACCGCACACGCACACAGGTACGTGGGGCGGGCAGATACAATCCCGTGCTTCACGCCGCATAAACTCTTTGACCAGTCGATCCTCTAACGAATGAAAGGCGATAATTACCATTCTGCCACACCGCTCACTCTCCTCATCTCCACCTCGATCGTCCCTTCCCCCCCTCTCTCAGCACATCCACTATCTGAGGGAGAACCGCCTCCAGCTGCTCCAGCTCAGAATTGACTGCGATGCGCAGGGCTTGAAATGTTTTTGTCGCCGGATGGATCGCTCCCTGGCGATAAGAAACGCCAGCCGCCGCCAGTTCCGCCAGCTGCGTGGTACGCACTAGCGGGCCGCGCGTGCGCGCGTGGACGATGCGCCGCGCGATCTGGCGCGAGCGCCTCTCCTCACCATAGCGCCAGAACATATCCGCAAGCTCCTGCTCGCTCGCGCTGTTCACAAGATCAGCGGCGGTTACAGCCTGACGTTGATCAAGCCGCATATCCAGTGGGCCATCTGCGCCGAAAGCAAAGCCCCGTTCGGGGTCATCCATCTGATCAGACGAAAATCCAAGGTCGAGCAGGACACCCTCTATAGATACGAAACCGACCTCGTCGACTATACGGGTCAGTTCGGCAAAGTTTCCCTGTTTGAGAAGCAAGCGCCCATTATTTACCGCTTCCGCCAGGCGCTCCTGCACCCTCGCCAGCGCCTGCGCATCCGTATCGATGCCAAGCACCCTGCCAGCGGGAGCAGATCGCTCTAATATAGCTTCAGTATGGCCACCTCCACCCAGCGTGCCATCGATATATACGCCTCCAGGTCGGGGTTGAAGGAACTGTAGCACTTCTTCCAGCATCACCGGCACATGTTGTGTTCGCATAATTCCTGTATTCGTCTAGATTTTGCTAAAATGGTATTTCAGTTCCCTCGGTATCCAGGCGGTCCTGATAACGTAGCCAGGCCGCTCGATCCCATATTTCAAAATGATCACGCACACCAGCCACCGTTACTTCATTCCCTAAATCCGCGTACTCGCGTAATTTGGCCGGTATAACCATACGCCCCTGCGCATCAAGTTCGATCTCGCTCGCGCTGGGATAAATGCGCCGTTCAAAATCACGCAATTCATCACTTGTTTTACCAGTCGCAAGCTCGGCCGATTTCTCCTCCCAGCGCTGCATAGTATATATAGATAAACAGGTACCCATGCCCTTACTCACGACGGCGCCGGCGTTCATCTGAGCCCGAAATTTGGCGGGCACCGCCATACGTCCTTTTGCGTCAATTGTATGTTCGTATTCGCCAAGAAACATAGTTTACCCATAATAGAGCCAACAACAGGTGGTGCCCGTGAGCGGAGTTCTCCCTCTTTTCAGGCATCCCTCACCCTCTCTCCCCACTCACCGTTCAAACTCACCAATCCTCCCCACTTCTCCCCACTTCATTATACCAGAAAACTATAGAAAGCGAAAAGGGTGTTATCCACCAATTTGTGCTTACACAAGTGGATAACTTGTGGATAAGTCGGAACAAGCATGTAAAAATCTCCGGCTTAGAGGCGCATTACTATATAAAAAATATGCCCGTTATTTATATCAGGCTTAAACGGTATTCATCCGGGAGCGATGCACGCGCCGCGCAACTGTTGACACAGCGCTATTCTCGCCATACAATCACTGCAGAACAAGCTCTCACGGCATCTCACATACGAAACAAAACATAAAGGGATAGCTCCGCTTAAGAACCAGCGGGAGCTTCTATGCTATGCAACAGCCCATCGTTCTATCCTACATCCAGCTTGAGCCACTCCTGGCAGCTCACAAGCTCGGACTGCCATCTGCGGAGATCTCACCTGACCTGGGCATCTCCAGCGTAAGCGCGGCTCTCAGCGCCGCCGGGGTGAGTTTCCCGAGCGGTGAGCAGCTGGACTGGCAGCAGATCAGGAAGATTGAGCAGGCGCGGACCAATTGCTTTGTGCTCGAGGATGGCAGATTGCGAACGATTGCGCTGTTCTCGGAGCTGACCCAGCGTGTCTGCAGCCTGCTCCCGACGCTCAGCGCGCCGAGCATGCTTATCGCGGGCTTTAGCATGCACCGCATCGTCGCTACGGACCCGCTGCAAGATACCTTAAAAAAGGTTGCCACCATCGCTCCCATAGGCGGGCGTGTCCTGGACACGGCAACGGGGCTGGGTTACACGGCGATTGTAGCCGCAAAGAGCGCGCAGCAGGTTGTGACTATCGAGCTCGACCCCGGAGCTCAAGCGATTGCGCGCCTTAATCCCTGGTCACGAGATCTATTTGCCAATCCCAAAATTCAGCAGGTGATGGGCGACGCGAGTGAGGTGGTGCCCACCTTCGAGGCCGAAAGCTTTGCATGCATCCTGCATGACCCGCCGGTCTTTAGCCTGGCGGGTGAGCTATACGGAGGCGCTTTCTACCGCCAGCTCTTGCGCGTGCTAAAGAGAGGTGGCAGATTGTTTCACTATATAGGAAACCTGAACAGCAAGTCCGGCGGCACGGTGGCCCGTGGGGTCATACACCGGCTGCATGAGGCGGGATTTCGTCGCGTTGTGCGCAGGCCAGAGGCCTTCGGGGTGGTAGCGTATAAGTAATTGCCGCAGATTACACGTGTGCAAATGCGCAAATCTTCTTTAACGCCACGTTCAATCTCCTCAGCGCAGGCCGCCCAGGTTTTATAGCGTCAAGTGTAGCATAGCGCGCTATTTTTGCGGCAGTCCCGCTACTGCCGCAACCAGTCCCGCGAGCAGGGCGATGCGCGTCGGCAGATAGTCGAGTTCGACAAATTCGCCCGCATTGTGGGCGAGGCCACCACCTGCGCCCAGTCCGTCAATTGTCGGTATACCAAGCGGCGAGGTATTATTGGCGTCCGAGGCGCCCCCGCTGCCAACACCTTCTATCTTCAGGCCTAGCTCATTGCCCACCTGCTGCGCCAGGCGCAGCAGGAGAGCATTGCGTTCGTTGCGCTCAAAGGGCTGCGAGATCATACTGCCGCTGAGGGTGATACGCGTCCCCTGCAGGACCTTTTGCTGCGTGACCCTGCGCATGGCAGCCTCGATAGCTGCGCTAGCCGTGCCATCGCTCGCGCGTACATCAATATCACAATAGGCATAGTCGGGCACAACATTGGTGCGCTCACCGCCATGAATGACTCCTACACTGATGGAGGTCCCGGGGATCGCGCCATTGAGGGCCTGCATCTTCTGCACCTGGTAAGAGAGCTCAAGTATGGCGTTGCGCCCTCGCTGCGGCTCAACCCCTGCGTGCGCGGCGACGCCGTACACCTCGACCCGGTATTGCCCCGAGCTGCGGCGCGCGGAGACGACGGTGTTTTCGGCGCGTCCGGGCTCCAGCACGATGACGGCGTCGGCCTGGCGCGCCAATTCCTGGATTAAGGGTTTGCTACTGGGAGAACCAATCTCTTCATCACTGTTGCAGACGAAGGTGACGCGCTGGTAGTTTACCAGCGTGGCATCAATAAGGATAGAGAGTCCATACAGACCGATCAGGACGCCAGACTTCATATCCAGTACGCCCGGCCCGGTCGCAATGCGGCCGCCACTCTGGTGGCTGACGGCAAATGGGCGGCGCTGCGCCTCACCCGCGGGAAAAACGGTGTCGATATGGCCGATCAAGAGAATGCGCGCTCCCTGAGGTGCTGCGCCCGTATGGGTGGCCACCAGGTGGTCGCCCAGCTGCTCCTGTCGCTCGAAGCGGGTGGCGAAGCCGCGAGCCTGGAAGCGCTCTTGCAAATAGGCTCCCACCTGGTCTACGCCGGCCTTGGTATAGGTGCCGGAGTCGATATTTACGGTTGCTCGCAGGTCTTCGATGTACTGGTCCATTAGGCGCTCGGCCTGGTCCTTGATCTGATTGGCGTTCAAATCGCGCCTCCTGCTCGAAATTGCTCTATCTCAAACTGGCTGTAACCAGCTTCGCACAGCAATTCATCACTGTGTTCACCCATCTCTGGCGGTGGATAGCGCTGCTCATCCTCGACACCAGATAGGCGTGGGAAGGTGGGCAGGGTGCGCAAAGTACCTTCCGCAAAGCTGCTGGTAAGCGTGGCGCCGCGAGCCCGGGCATGCGCGTCGTTCAAGGCCTCGTCGATACTGTAGATCGGACCGATACAGGCGTCGATCTCGCCCAGTTCTGCAACCCACTCGTCGCGCGTTCTGGTCTTAAAGACCGCGCGCAATATATCCATGGCCTGCTCTCGCTCGCTGGGGCCGACCGGCGTATGAAATGGCAGGAGCTCGAGGTGACCTATGTGGGTACAGAATGTATGCCAGAATTTAGGTTCGAGCGCGGCAAGCGTGATATGCTTACCGTCTTTTGTGGCGTAAATATTGTAGCAGGGCAAACCACCATCCAGGGCGGAGCGACCAGGCAGCGGGGCCCTGCCGCTATTGAGATAGGCGCTGGCGACCAGTGGTAAGAGCGACATCACGCCCTCGGTCATCGAGACGTCAACCTTGCGACCCGCCCCCGTCTGCGTGCGCCCTATTACCGCGGTAAGTATGCCGATCACGGCCATGTAGCTGCCCCCGACCAGGTCGGCAAGCTGAGAAGGCGGCATAACAGGTTCGCCGGCGGGGCTGCGGTTGTAGTCCAACACACCTGCATAACCGGCGTAGTTCAGATCATGTCCCGCGCGCAGGTGATACGGGCCGTCCTGGCCATAGCCGCTGATCGCGCAGTAAATAATACCCGGGTGCAGCTCCTTCAGTTGCTCATAACCCAATCCCAGGCGCTCCATCACACCCGGGCGAAAGCTCTCCAGGACCACATCGGCATGCCGCAGCATGCGCTTAAAAATTTCGCGCCCCTGCTCTGTCTTGAGGTTCATGGTAAGACTGCGCTTGTTGCGATTGATGGCAATAAAGTACAGGCTCATGCCCCCTGGACCAGTGGGAGGCATAAAGCGGCCATAATCGCCGCTGCCTGGCTCTTCGACCTTGATGACATCGGCGCCAAAGTCGGCAAGCATTTGCGATGCATAGGCTCCTGGAAGCAGGCGTGAGAGGTCAAGAACACGTATACCACTGAGAGGCTGGCTCATTTCGTCTCCTTCAACGGGCAGCACCAGGCGGTACCCCTATAAACGTCGATTCTCTATTGTGTAAAGTACCAGGCACGGCGGGTTATTGTCAATCACGTACAGGTCCAGCTCCCTACGACATGGACCGTGCTGTGGTCACTGGCGCCTGTGAGGCTAATAGCGAGAGTACCGGACAGGGCCTCGCTGTTCACAGTGACGCTCGCGCCAGTCGGGGCGTGCGAACGCCATTGTGCCAGGGAGCTGTTGGCGCCGGCGGGTCCAAAAAAGCTGGAGACAGCGCCTGTGTAGGTGTTGGGGTAGGTATAGGGATAGATGCTAAAAGCGAAGCCATATTGCCTGCCCTTGAGCGTGCCCAGGACGGAGAGGTGATACTGCTGACCGCCCGCTACAGATGGTCCAACCCCACAGCTTACCAGTGTAGTTATGGCCATCTGACCCGCCACTGCTCCGGAGAAGGTCAGATTTACATTGCCTGCGGCAGGTACGGCCGGCGTCAGGCAGGTGCTGGAGGTCGAACAGGCGGTCACAACGGGGTTGAGCCCGCTGCCATTAGCAGGGTTTGAGACGGTGGAGACGAGCGGGGCCGTGCTCGACGCCTGGGAGAAGGGATGTGCCACGAAGATCAATGCTGCCGCGACAACCGCCACGAGCGCAAAGGCGACAACGCCAATGACCATGCCTGCTACGGCAGGGCTGCGCCTCGCGCTCTGCCCCGCCACGGCCGGTTCGACGACGCGGCCGTGATCCTCGCCATGCTCTTGATCGTCGCGGGCCCGCGCTCCGCCGTTTAATTTTGAGGTGGTGGCTGCGCTTATGCGCTGCTGCGCTGGCCCCTGCGATGTTTCGCCGCTAAGGGGAGACGCGTCTGCAAGAGGTGGCTCCAACTCGCGCACGTCTGCTTGAGGTTCTGGCGCCTGGTGCATGGCGTCCACCTGGGCCGGGCCCTCCTGCGTAGCTGTCTGCATCGTCGCGACCCCGGCTTCATCCTGCGCCGGCTCCTCGCGCATTGGGAGGGGACGGGTAACACGGGCAGTGTGCCCGTTGGTAGATCGCTCTGGCAGTACAAAGCGTTTGCGCTTCACGCTGATGGTGCCCTGTAACCTTTGTCTGCTGAGCTTCTCTCCGCAGCGACCGCAGTAGCGAGCTCTATCCGGTAGCTTCGTTCCACAAGATGTGCATTGCCGCAAGATGGTCCTCCCCTGCAGATACCGCAGTGGATATCTGCCATTAATTTCTTCACAGCTCAGTATACCATTCTTCCTCCGTGGCGAGAACGCGCGGCATAATTTCTGTCCAACTTGCCGTGTAGCAGAAAGTTCACAGTCCATAGTATATCACAGGGGCTCGCGCGGACGTCAGGGGAGCTATCAGCCCCTCCAACGCCCACGCGAGCCTCTCTTTTCTCCAGGCCACTGGCGCTTAAGAAGTGTCCTCGTTACGAGGCCAGTTGCGTGTGCTCTCCGGCCTTTGACTTCGCGCCTTGCTTGCACTCAACGGGAACTGCCTCGTCGCTGCGCTCGCGTTGATACGCGGCGGCGCAGCGATTGTACTCCTCCATTGCCAGGATATAGGCGTTATACATACGCTCCAGAACAGCTACAGCGGCTCCACGCCCCTCTGCCATAACCAGCTCATACCATTTCTGCTGCATACGCTTCTGTGCGTGTTCTAGCTGTGCTCCGGTCATTGTTTTTCTCCGCTTCAAGAGGCCTTGCGGCTCTGCCTGTACTCCTGGCTCAACTGAGCGATCAGCGCCTTGGCGCCTGCAAAGCTCAACGCGGCAGGATTTTCGGGCTCGGCCCTGCCCAGGTGCTCGCACAGCTTGCGAATGCTCGCCAGTTGCTGCTCCGACGCGCCCGCGTCGGCCGTCTCCTCTGCGTGCGGGCGCACTGCGGCTATCGACCTCTGACCGTGGCCGTTGGAAGCTCCTTCGGCCGTACCCCTGTCCACCGGGCTATCGACGATGCGATGCTCCTCGTCAAGCTCAGGAGCGAATTGCGTCCCGTAGCCTAAAGCAGCCAGGGCGCGGCCTATAGAGCCAGTCTCACTTTTTTCTAACCAGTCCGGAAATGATGCAGCCTTCTCCATCTTCATTCCGGTAGCAACGCCACCTTTGCCATCTTTGACCACAGCCTTAAATATGGCCAGGCCATTGGCTCTCTTGACGGTTTTCTCACTGCGCCGCTTTTCAGGGTTCCAAACATATACTTCCTCTTCGGTTTCGCGATCAAGATCAAGATGAACGAGCTCGGTTTCTATACTTCCCTGGGGGTTAGCCTCACGGAACCACACTAATCTCCAGGCCACCGGAAGATAATCAGATGAGCCTTTGCTCGACTTAATTTGCATAAGATGTTCGTTTGGATTAAATTGCATCGCTTGTCCTCCTGCAATCTACAATCTTGTCTCTCTTACTGGATTTGCTCGCACTGACAATCCTCGCCAACATGCTCTAGCAACATGCCATTATTTCCATTTTCGAATTTTTGTTCTAATCAATTATACAGGCCACAACATGTCCTGTCAAGTTGCTTCGCTGTACCTGTCTACCTATCTATTCTTTTCAGCAGGGCCAAAGGTGGTAATATATTGAATGTTATGTCAAGAATTGTGGGTGGGGAATACGCCAGTTTCCCTCTTTTGTTGTACAATATGGTATCTTTCCTACTCAACCAGTGAGTACATACTCATAAAGCAATCACACATAGAGGTGAGCCAATGAACAGCGCAAGTCTGTATAACGAGATCCAGGCTGCTTTGAAGCGGGGCGAGCACATCGCGGTCGCGACCGTCGTCAAAACGATTGGGGCGGCGCCCTGCGGCGTAGGCACAAAGATGCTGGTGCGCGGCGACGGCAGCGCGAGCGGCAGTTTCGGGGGTGTAAAAGTGGATGCGCAGGTGAGTGAGGAGGCAATAAAGGCGCTGCGCGAGGGTCGTTCGTTCCTCGCCCACGCCCACCTTGACGCCGACCAGGCCGTGGGCAGCTGCGGGGCAACCCTGGAGCTGTTTATCGAGGTCCTGTATCCGGAGCCGCGCCTGATCATTGCCGGCGCGGGCAATGTCGCCCAGGCCCTGACCCACCTGGCCAGCCGGCTTGATTTTCGCATCGTGGTGGTCGACGACAGGCGCGACCTGGCCGATCCGCTGGTCTTTGGCGATAGAGTACAGCTGGTTTTTGGCGATATTCCCGCCACGCTGCGCGAACTGGAGCCAGACGAGGCCAGCTGGGTAGTGATCGTCACGCGCGGCCATCACCTCGATAAGGATGCGCTGCGGGCCGCGTTGGATACCGAGGCCCGCTACGTGGGCATGATCGGGAGCCCCGGCAAGATCAAAAATATCTTCCGTGACCTGCTCAAAGAGGGCGTCGCGCGCGCGCGACTCGCCCAGGTGCATTCGCCCATTGGCCTGGACCTGGGAGCAGAGACGCCCGACGAGATCGCCCTGAGCATCGCCGCAGAGATGCTCATGTTACGCAAGCAGGGCAGTGGCGTTCCACTCAAAACGCTGCACCACTTTCTGGAAGAGGTAGCGCCCGCGCTGGAAGTCCGATAATAGCAAGTGCCGCCCGCTATCTATTGAGCCCAGGTTTAGGAAGGATACCGCATGTTACGCCAGCATACCAGCATCATATCTACGCTCGTGCTCCTCTCCTCTCTCTTGCTGGCTACCTGCAGCAGCGCCCCAGCGGTGAATACTGCAACTTCCGCAGCCACGCAGGCTACGGCGGCCGGCGCCGGGGCCACACGCACACCGCCACCTACCCCTGCAGTGCTCCCCACCGCTAGCGCTGCACCCACGCATTTCGTCGCCCATACCCTTTTAAAAGGAGGAGCGCGACCCGATGACCTGGCCTTTGATAACCAGGGCCGCCTGCTGTTCAGCGACTTTTACAGCGGCATGATCAGCAGGGTCAACGCAAATAAAACGGCGACCCCGCTTGTAGAGGGGATTGCCGGGCCCGAAGGCGTAGTTGTTCTCGCAAACGGTACGATGATTATCGCGGAGCAGCGCAGCAATCGCATTCTGAGCCTGGCCCCCGGGGCGCACACGCCGACGCTCCTGCGTCAGCTGCCCGGCGTGCCCAGTTCTGCGGCGTGTAAAGACGGCGTAGATGGCATCGCGTTCGACGCCACAAGCGCTACGATCATCGTTCCCGACAGCCCGACGGGAGACGTCTATCGCCTGAGCCTGGATGGAAAAAAGTTGACGCTCCTGGCAGCGGGGATCACACGGCCGGTCGGCGCCACGGTCGACGAGCAGGGTAACATCTATGTCGCCGATGAGTGCGGGGGAGCAGTGTGGCGCATCACGCCCGCCGGCAAGACCACGCGCATAGGAGGATTTGGCATGCCAGATGACGTGGCGCTTGACCAGCATGGTAATCTACTTTTAATCGACCTGCAGCCCGCCATCCATGCGCTCATACGTATGAATCTCGCGACGGGCAAGCGCGAAACGCTGGCGAGCCAGGGCTATATCGAGCCACAGGGCTTGCTGGTTGACGGATATGACAATATTTATATGTCAGACGACTATGCTGATAGCATAGTGGAGTATACACCCGCATGAGCAAGCTAATGTCTATGGCCGAGGCCACTCGGCGCTTTGTGCCCGACGGCTCCGCCATTGCTATCGGTTTGGCGCTGGAGCCGATGATTCCTTTTGCCGCCGCCCATGAAATGATCCGCCAGGGGCGACGCGACCTGACCCTGATCGGGCCCATTTCAGATATCCTCTTCGACCAGTTGATCGGTGCGGGCTGCGTCGCCGGGGTAACGGCGGCCTGGGCGGGCAATGTCAGCGAAGGCCTGGGCTATTGCTATCGACGGGCGGCGGAAAAGTCCATTCCGCGCGCCATCACGATTGAAGAGCACAGCAACTTCACCATCGCCCTGGCGCTGCTGGCGGCGAGCCTTGGTTCACCCTACATTCCCACGCGTACGACCCTGGGCAGCGACATACCCACGCACAACGCAGGCATGCGCCCGGCGTCCTCGCCCCTCGATGGTTCGCCAATCTTGCTCGTTCCTGCCCTGCGGCCGGACGTGACCATCATCCATGTGCAGCGCAGCGATGAAGATGGCAACGCCCACTACTGGGGCAACCTCGGCATCAGCGAGGAAGCGCTGCTGGCCGCCCGGGATGTGCTGTTGGTTGCCGAGGAGATCGTGGCACATGAGACCATCCTGAGCGATCCCAACCGCGTACTTGGGCCATCCTTCAAGGTGCGGGCCGTGGTGCATGAACCATGGGGAGCGCACCCATCCGCCGTACAGGGCTACGGCAACCGCGACCACACCTTTTATCACGAGTACCACGAGCGCACGCGCAGCGTAGAAGGCTTCCGGGGCTGGCTTGAGGACTGGGTCCTCAACGTAGCGACGCGTGGGGAGTACCTGCAGAAGCTAGGCGAAGAGCGCCTGCGCGGCCTGGGCGTCAAAGAGCACCGCTATGCCGCGCCCGTCGATTACGGCTACTAAATCGAAAGACGTGAAATGGAGACGCATCATGGCATATACTCCCCAGGAACTGATGGTCGTCTGTGCCGCGCGCCAGATACGCGACGGAGAGAGGGTCTTCGTCGGCATGCGCCTGCCCCTGATTGCTTTCGCCCTGGCGAAGCGCACGCATGCCCCGCACTGCGTGGGACTCTTTGAGACCGGCATCGTGCGCGACGTACCCGCGCCGGAACTGCTATATACCATGGGCGACGCCGCCAATATCAGCGGCGCCCTGTGGGCTACCACCACCAGCAATCTGATGGGCCTGATGGCCGCGGGCGAGGTACAGCTTGGATTTATCGGTGGCGCCGAGATTGACCGCTACGGCAACCTGAATACCAGCGTCATCGGCCAATGGCAGCGGCCAGCAGTACGCCTGCCCGGTAGTGGCGGGGCGGCCGATATCGCCTCTCTATGCGAGCGGCTCGCCATCATCATGCAGCACGACCGCCGCCGCCTGCGCGAGCGGGTTGACTTCGTGACCAGCCCCGGCTATGGCTATCCCGATGCTCACGGCTCAGCCGGCGCCGCATGGCGCCAGCGCGTAGGACTGCCACGAGGAGGACCCGCGGCGCTGATTACCACGCTGGCGGTCTTTACCTTTGAGCGCGAGAGCGGCGAGGCGCTGTTACACTCATATCATCCAGGCACAAGCATAGAGCAGGTACAGGCGCAGATGGGCTGGCCGCTGCGCCTGGCGCATGACGTCGCGCAGACTGTGCCCCCCAGCCCCGAGGAGCTGAGGGTGATCCGCGAGTACGACCCCCAGGGCAAGTGGACGAGCTCATACCCGTAGTCCTTATTCCTCAGCCCGCGGACGGCCCCAGCGCAGAAACGGAGCAGCCTCACTCGCCCATTACATCTGCGAGGCGCTCGACCTGGTCCAGTTCAGCAGCAGTTCTTCTTTGACGCCAGGAACAGAGGCCGACAGACTGATGCCAATTTTCATAACTACCTCCCAATACTATCACAAGCAATGAACACAGCTCCAATTATATGCCAGGAGCGCCACGACAGGGAACCCATTTCCCACCATGGTGGTATACTACATCGTAGTCGATGGTTCTCGGCATTGTTACCTGCAGTGGCCAGCTGTAACTGGGTAACATGTGAACAACATGGAGATGGAGGAGAATTATGTCAGATTACCAATCTATCCTCGTAGACCGTGATGAGCGTGTTGGCATTATAACGCTCAATCGTCCCAAGGAGCTGAACGCCCTCAATTTTCACCTGGTGAGCGAGCTCGCCGCTGCACTCGAGGATTTTGAGCGCGACGACGCGATTCGCTGTATCGTCCTGACGGGCGCGGGAGATAAAGCCTTCGCGGCCGGAGCTGATATTAAAGAGATGTCCGATAAGACCGCTGTTGAGATGATGATAGGCGGTTTTGAGTCCTTGGGCCGCATCCGGCGAATTACCAAGCCGTTGATCGCGGCGGTCGGGGGCTTTGCCCTGGGGGGCGGCTGCGAACTCGCCATGCACTGCGATATAATTGTTGCCTCGGAAAACGCACGCTTTGGCCAGCCAGAAATCAACATCGGCGTCATTCCAGGCATGGGCGGAACACAACGCCTGGCACGCACCATTGGCAAGTACCGCACCATGGAGATGGTACTGACGGGCGTACCTTTTACGGCCCAGGAGATGGCCGAGCAGGGCCTGGTCAACCACGTCGTACCGCGCGGTGAGCACCTTAACGAGGCCCTCAAACTGGCAAAGCTGGTGGCGACAAAGCCGCCCATCGCAGTGCGCCTGGCGAAAGAAGCGGTGCTGGCGGCCTTTGAGATGCCCCTGGAGCAGGGCCTGGCCCATGAGCAACAGAACTTCTTCTTGCTCTTCGCCACCGAGGACATGCGCGAGGGCATGCAAGCCTTTATCGAGAAGCGCGAAGCCAATTTTCAAGGGAGGTAAGCCATCCTCATGGAAGAGGCAGTTATCCTTGCGGCCGTGCGTACCCCTGTTGGTCGCTATGGCGGGAGCCTCAAAGATGTGCGACCCGATGACCTGGCAGCGCTGGTCATCACTGCAGCGGTGCAGCGGGCGCACATCGCTGCCGACAGCGTTGAAGATGTGATTTTAGGATATTCCAATCAGTCCGGCGAGGATAATCGTAACGTGGCGCGCATGGCCCTGCTGCTGGCGTGCATGTGCATAGGCGTCGGCCAGGGCATCGCGACGATCATCGAAAAGCTGTGAAGGAACGGATCAACCAGGGTTGAAGTTTCTCGCCATACCAGCGTGCCGCCTTTGAGATCATTCGCAAGCATGTTATAATGCGCCTGAGCTGATTATTTCCGCTTTCCTTCTGCAGCGGAAGAACAGTCAATGGGAGAAACGCGAATTTTTCGGGGAACTTTTGCTGGGAAGGCCAGGCGACGTCACTATGCTGATTACGCGCATCGAGTTAGAGAACATTAAAAGCTACCGCGAGGTGAGCATTGATTTCCGGCAGGGCACCACCGCCATCAGTGGAGCCAATGGGGCAGGTAAGACAACCATCGTTGAAGCCATTGGCTTCGCCCTCTTCGGCTTTTTGCCTTACAACCAGACTCAATTTGTCCGTGAGGGTGAGAAATATGGGCAGGTCGTGGTTCACCTGCTTGGGAACGATGATCGCCCCTATGCGGTTGAGCGGCGCTGCGGCTCCGGCGCTCACTGGTTTGTCTATGATCGTGAGGCCGACTCCCGCGTCGAGCAGCGCACCGATGTCCTCGATAAACTGCATGATCTTTTCGGCATCGACCGCGAGCGTTCCCTGGAGACGCTCTTCCAGGACGCCCTGGGAGTACCACAGGGCACCTTTACCTCTATTTTCCTGCAGACTCCCGGCGTACGCAAATCAACCTTTGACGCCCTTCTGCAGATTGAAGACTACAAAATTGCCGCCGATTACTTACTCGACGCGCAAAAGCAGTACAAAGAACAGATCATCACCCAGGAGAAAGAGATTGCTCGCCTCGAATTTGAGACGCGCGACCTGCAGGCCTGGCACGGCAGGTTAAAAGAAGAACGCCAGCTCGATCAGCAGCAGACATCGCAGATTAGCGAGTGGACCAGGCGACTGCGCCAGGCCGAGGCACGCTCCGCCTTCCTGAAGCAGCAGCATGAAGAATTAATCCAGCTTGAGGGTCACTTTCAACACAGTAAGCAGGCGTACGAAGGTACCCAGCAGCGACTGCAGGACAGCCTGCGCGAGCTGCAAGCGGCCCGTGAAGCCCAGCAGGCAGTCGAAGCCTGCCGTGAAGACTACCAGCGTTACCTGCAGGCAGATACAGCACTCAAATCACTGCGCCAGGATGAGCGCCAGCGCAGCTCACTGCGTGAGAGTTATGCCCTCCAGCATACCCAGCTTACCGAAATTTCGACCAATGTGGCGCATATACAGGCGCGCCTGGGCGAGGTGGCCGAAGCGCGCAGGCTCGTGGTCGAGCTCTCATCCCTGGTTGAGCAGCAGGTCGAGCTGGAGAAGCAGCGCGACGAACTCAAGCGCAGGTTTACCCAGTATGAAGGGATAGTAGAAGAGGGCAAACGCCTGGTACAGCAGCACGCGACCTACCTACACCAACAGCAGGAGCGCACACTGCGCATCAGCGCCATCGAACCTCTCCAGCCCGCAGCTGCCCTGCTCAATGAGCGCGTTGAGGCGCTGGTCCAGTTGCAAGAGAGATTGAAAGAGCGCGCCGGGCTGCAAATGCAATTGCATGAGAAGCAAGATCAATTGCGGGCGAAACAGGAAGAGCGTGAAAAGTTTAGTGCCCGCATACGCAAGGCAGAGAGCGCGATCGCAAAGATCGAAGAGCACCGCCTGGAAGCGCAGGAATTGCCCGCCCTGCAACTCCAGCATGAACAGATCATAGAGCAGCGCTACCGCCTGGAAGGCAATATCGAGGGCTATATACGTTCGCGCGAGCAATCAACGGGTGGCCAGTGCCCGTTCCTGCACGAAACCTGCCTCAATATCAAGCAGCGCGGCCTGATCAGCCTCGAGTCCTATTTTGATGGTATGCTGGCCAAAGACCGTCGCCGCCTTGCCGACATCATCCAGCAGCAGGCCAGCCTCGCCGCGCGCATGGCCTTTGTCAAAAAATACACGGATGCGCTGGACAAACTGGGCCAATACAGTGAAGAGCGCGCCAACAATGCCGAGCATTTACAGCACCTCGCCATAGAGATTGTGCGCTTTGAACGCGAAATACACCAGCTTGAGCAAGACGTGGAGACCCTCAGGAGCATTGATCAGCAAATCAAGCGGGCCGAGGCGCTGCGCAACGAGAGCCGGCAAGCTGACGAGCAGGTACGTCAACTTGCCGGCCTGCGCATGCAGGTGCAGCAATTGCAGGAACAGGCGGCAAGTAGCGAACTCGTCATCCAGGAACGTCGCCAGCAGGCCAGAGAGCTGCGCGGCAGCGAGGAACAGCTACAGCAGGTAGAGCAGCAGCTGCTCCACCTCAATGACCCGCGCGCTCAGACCCGCGCCCAGAACGAAAAGATCAAGCGCGAGCCGGAATACCTCCAACACCTGCAGGCAGAGCAGCAGAAACAGCAGGCCACCGCCCATCAATTGCAGATCTTAGAACAGAAGCTACAGGTCTATGCCGCCCTCGATAGCTCGATTGGCGAACAGGAAGCGGCGCTGCAGCAGGCTCTGAGCGGCTACCAGACCTACCTGGCCAATACAAAGACCGCGCAGCTTTTACCTCAACGCCAGCAGATGCACCAGGGGCTGGCGCATACCTGCGAGCGGCAGCAGCAGGTCCTGCAGATGGCAGAGCAGGCGTACCAACAGGCCAAAAACGCTTTTCAGCAGCAGGAATTAGACGACGTCAGCGCAGAGACGCGCAAACTGCATGGTGGGCTCGAGGGTCTGGGCGAGGCCATACGCAATACGCAGAAAAAAATCTATGAGCTTGAGCAACAAATTCAGCACGCGGAGGCTCTCCTGCTGGAGCTGGAAGCAGCCCAAAAAGAAAAGCTGACCCTTGACGAACTGCAGACGATGATGGACCAGTTCCGTAAATACATGAAAGAGGCAGGCCCTCACGTCCTGAAAGCTATGTTAAGTGATATCTCCGCTGAAGCAAATCGCATCTTTGGAGAGATCATGGGCGATCGCACAGCGCAGCTCTCCTGGCAAAATGACTATGAAATTGTCCTGCGTCGCCAGGGGTTAAATCGCAGCTTCGCCCAGCTGAGTGGAGGTGAGCAGATGAGCGCGGCCCTGGCCATGCGCCTGGCCCTGCTCAAAAAGCTCTCAACGCTTAACATCGCGTTCTTCGACGAGCCGACACAGAACATGGATGAATTGCGGCGCATGAACCTGGCCGAACAGATTCGCCGCGTGCGTGGCTTTGATCAACTGATCATTATCAGCCATGACGATACCTTTGAGCAGGGACTCGACAGTCTTGTGCGTTTACGCAAGGTGGATGGAGAGACACGTCTTATGAGCGAGGACGAATTGATGGCGCGGGCATTGTAGCATGAGCGGCAGAAGCTGCCAGCGCGTTATGAGAGAGAAAGATCTAGTATGCTACACAAAGGGAAACTTCAGGCGGCTCTACAGCAAAAAAAAGGCCAGTTCACAGTCTACGACGGCTCGTTCAGTGATCAATTAGAGGCATACCGCTCCTCCCTGGAAACGCTTCATCTGCACTATCCATCGAGCAAAGCCCTGGAGGAGATTTTGCCCCCGCCAGAAAGCCGCCTGCCCGCAGGCGCACGCCCCAGCATCGAATTTGACCGCTGGGCCGTTGCGCTGCAGCGGGCGACGGAGGGGATAATACCTATCTACCCTTTCGGGCGCAGCTTCGCCAACCATGAGCAGGCACGCCAGTGGGCGGAATGTATCGAGGGCATCACCACCGTAGCGGTTGACGGTAGCCAGCTACAGCCGTGGCGCGACGCATCTATCCCCGTCGCGCTCATCCAGATTGGTTTCTTTGCCAACCCCCACAGCAGGGGGCACCCCTATACAAAGGATGTACGTGTCGAGGTGCTCGCGCCCGACGAGATCATGGAAGAAGCCAGGGTTGAGAGCATCGACCCCGATAGCTATCCCTATTCCGAAATGCAGGTCACCCTGCGCCGCTATATGCTAGAGATCGAGACCCTGTGCAATCAAATGGAGCAATACGCCCACGCTCGTCGCGCCGGCGACCCCGCTCACAGCCCCGTAGTCTTTTTCGATGGCTCGCTTGTCGTCTCGTTTGCCTTAACCATGCCCAGCCCCTACCGCGAGCGCTACATCGCCGCTGCCGTCGCCTTGCTGCGCACCTCGGAAGAGCTGCGCATACCCCTGATTGGCTATATAGATACAAGTTACGCCCGAGATATCATCACTATGCTGCGAAGGCTCGATAGCATGCAGTCCTACCCCCTCTTGCGCGAGACGAAAAAAATCCATGACGCGCTCCTCTGGCAGGGACGGTTACAGTGGGGAGATCGCACGCCGGCCATGATCTGCGCACGCGGCGATATCCTGGATGACTATGGACCATATCGCGAAAGCGTGGCCTTCTGTTACCTGCAAACCAGCGTGAATCGTTCGCCGACCCGCCTGGAGTTCCCGCGCTGGATGATCGATGACGGCCTGCTGGAGCCTGTGCTGGACGTGGTCAGAGCAGAGGTCATCGCCGGTGGTTCCGGCTATCCCTATGCGATCGAGACGGCGGATGCCGTCGCGGTGATCTCCTCGCAGGACCGCCTCGAATTTTATGCCCACTTCCAGGAGTTTATTGAACGGCAAGGCCTGAGATTCAGCTTCTCCACCAAAGCGGCAAGCAAAACCAGGCGCAGGTAAAAATCCCCGTGTGTTATACTTAGGAAAAGTACAAATTCTCATTCTTGCTAGAGAGAAGATTATCATCATCCCAACCGTTATGTCTCGTTCAACGAATTGTACGCTCACCTGCCCTTGTGGCAAGGTGTTTGCAAGCCCGATTTACGAATATGTGAATGTGGCGCAGGAACCTCGCTTACGCTATACTGTACTGGCAGGGTTGTTGAATGTCTCAACCTGCCCCAATTGTGGTCGCCGTGCCGCTCTTGCCCATCCCTTTATCTTTTCCGACCCTGCGCATGCGCTGCTTGCCTATGTCCATCCCTCCACCTCCCTGCCTGAAGAAGCGCGCCAGCTGATACTCGAGAAGTTGCGCTCGGTCTATGAAGAGGCCGAAGCAAATGCAAACGGCCAGCACAGAGCTATCCTGGCGCAGGAGGTCACGCGCCGCCAGCGCGCAGCGTCAGATCCAGAGCCGAGCCATGACATGCCGGACCTGCATGTGCTCTTCGGCATAGAGCAGCTGCATGAACTCATCAATAGCGCCTTGAGCCAGGAAGAGCGGCTGGGCAGGTTAGCTCTCAGCACGTATAGTAGCAACGCAGCTGAACGTGGCCAGCTCCTTGATATTGCCCGTAAGTTTGCCGCGGAAATGAAGTGCCAGGTAGATGTCGAGGATTTGCCTGACGAATTCACCGTCTGGCTCTATGGTTCTCGCCGTCAAATCAGCGTGATTATGCGTGAACTGAACCCGTGAGGTTGTGTCTATGTTTGCAGCAGGTGTGCTTACGATCAGCGATAGTGGGGCAAAAGGAGCCCGGCCGGATATTAGCGGCGAGCGCATACGCAGCATGCTTACCGCTCTGCCGGAAGTCATTATCAGCGCGGGGGCGATTCTGCCCGACGAGCGCGAGCTCATAGAGAGCACCCTGCGCGAGTGGAGCGACAATTTACAGCTCAACCTTATCCTCACTACAGGCGGCACGGGACTCGCGCCTCGCGATGTTACGCCTGAGGCTACCCTGGCGGTCATCACACGTGAGGCACCTGGCATTGCCGAGGCCATGCGTGCCACAAGCATTCAACACACCCCCTTTGGCATGCTCTCCCGGGGCATCGCAGGAACACGCGGGCGCACGCTCATTATTAATCTTCCAGGCAGCCCCAAAGCCGTGCAAGAGTGCATGGAATGCATTCTTCCCGTCCTCCTGCATGCCATGAACCTGCTCGCCGAAGGTCCGCAGGAACACTAGTATGTCGCCTGTAACGCACTACTGCGGCCATACAGACTACATCTTTGCCGTGGCCTGGTCGCCTCACGGCCATGCCATCGCCTCCGCTTCACGCGATCGCAGTGTCCATGTCTGGGATCCCACGAGCGGCGCAGCTGCCACCATCTACCGCGGCCACAATGGCAGCCTCCTCGCGCTCGCCTGGTCTCCAGAGGGAGAGCGAATCGCTTCTGGCGGTACCGAGGGGAGCGTACATGTCTGGCGGCCGCTCTCAGGCGAGGAGCTAGTGATCTATCGCGGGCATAAACGTTTTGTGCGGAGTATTGCCTGGTCCCCCGACGGCGCATATCTTGCCTCCGGTGGAGATCATGGCGATAGCACCGTGCAGGTGTGGCGCGCCAGCGACGGCGCTACTCTGCAGACGCATAGCGGGCAACAGAGGATATTTGGCGTGCAATGGTCACCACACGAGCCGCACGTGCCGCTCGCGCAGCGCATCGCCTCGGCAAGTTTTGACGGCGCGGTACAAATCTGGCACGCCTTTGATGGCACGCTGCTGCTGAACTACACGCAGCATCATGGCCCACTTTACGCGCTGGCATGGTCACCGGACGGCACCCGGCTGGTTTCGGGCGGAGAGGATAGCACCCTGCGCGTCTGGTACGCAGCGGATGGCAGGACCGACTATATCTATAGCGGCCATACTCGGCCCATCAAAACAGTCGCCTGGTCGCCGGACAATCGCTATATCGCCTCTGGCGGCGACGATGCAACTGTACAGATCTGGCAGAGCGCAGGCGGCTCTGCGCTCTATACCTATCGCGAGCATAAGAGCTGGATACGCAGCCTGGCATGGTCGCCCGATGGACAATATATCGCCTCGGCCAGCGATCAGCGGGTATATGTATGGCGCCCGCTTTATCCAGCTTCTCAAGCAGAACACCCCGACCTGCCAGCGAGAGTATGAGCCCGACTTTTGCGCCAACAGCCCTGCGTGCGGAGATAGCCCAGTTGGTGCTCTGCTATTCCCACGTGCACCTATCTCCAGGGAAGAGATTTAACAAAGATTTAACATATCCATAAAGCATAGTTAATTGAAGAGTGTTACCCTGAGGGGGTGTGCAAACAACGGAAAACCACCCGTTGCGAGCCTTGGATAGAATATTTATGCTGAAAGCAGCCGGCTTGGCTGCTATGTCACGAGGAGGACTTATGTTAAAACAATGGCGCATTGCATGCGTAATGCTTGCGGCAATGGCGATCGGCCTGTTTATTTCCGCGTGTGGTGGCAGTACCAGTACTACCAGCACCAGCAGCAGCGGCGGTTCCACTGCCACCACCGGCAGCAAACCCGCAACGCTGGGGACGCCGGGATCATTCAACTGCATTCAGGGCAGCGTTACCGCCAGCGGCTCAACCGCCCTGGCCCCGCTGGTCGAGGCGGTGGCCAAGGACTACCAGGCCAGGTGTCCTGGCGCTTCCATCACCGTCAACCTCGGTGGAAGTAAGACCGGCCTGAGCCAGGTCGAGTCCGGCGCCGTGCAGATCGGCGACTCTGATGTCTTCGCTGCGAAAACCCAGACCGACCTGGTCGACCACCAGGTAGCGGTCGTCATCTTCGCAGTGGCCATCAACAGCAATGTCACAGGGGTAAAGAACCTCACAACGGCCCAGATCAAGGGCATCTACGACGGCAGCATTAAAAACTGGAACCAGGTTGGCGGCCCGAACCTGCCCATCGTCGTGGTCAGCCGCCCGGCCAGCTCCGGCACGCGCGCGACCTTCCAGCAGTACGTCCTCGGCGGCCCTGAGACCGTCAGCGGGCCCTCGAGCCTGACAACCGACAGCACGGGCACGGTCATCCAGAACATCAAGTCAACCAGTGGCGCAATCGGCTACGCCGCCCTTGGTCCCGTCTCGGAGGCCGGCCTGACGCTGGTCAGCATCGACGGCAACGCGCCGACCCCCGCCCTCGTCAAGAACAACACCTACAAGTTCTGGAACATCGAGCACATGTACACCAAGGGCCAGCCCACGCAGCTTGCCCAGGCCCTGATCGACTACATGCAGAGCCCCCAGGGCAAGCAAATTCAGGCCAGCCAGAAATTCGTCCCCATAGTCGATATGTCTTCGTCCGCGATACAGGCTAAACAGCCGACGAGCTAAGGGCCGCGCTTACCCCGACTCGATAGACGCAGTGTACTGCGCCCACGCGACGTTAAACAACGCCGGGGCGCGGTACGCAGGCGTCAACGCACAATATTTACGCTCAGGAAGGAGGGGCAAGCAATGCAAAGAGCGCGCGTATCTGATCAGGTGGCACGCATCGTATTCATAGTTTGCGCCGTACTCATAGTGTTAATCATGGTGGGCGTTTTCTACGTGATCGGCTCACAGGCGTTTAGCGTCTTCACGGTCACAACGCCCAAACAATTCTTCTTTGGCAACTTCTGGGACCCGACGGGTGCCGCCGATCCCAGCGGCAACGGCACCCCCAGCTTTGGTGCCGGCGGCCTGATCGTAGGCTCGATCGTCATCACCCTGCTTTCGGTCATTATTGCTACTCCGCTCGCCATCGGCCTCTCCCTGCTGTTTACCGAGGCCGCCCCCAGCTGGCTCACGCGCATCCTGCAGCCGCTGATAGAGATCTTTACAGGCATGCCCTCGGTCGTGATCGGGGTGCTCGGCCTGCTCGTACTGGTGCCGGTTGTGCAGAAACTATCAGCCCCCCTTACCGGGAACTCGGCCGTTGGCGGTTTTGGTTGGGCGACGGCGACGCTGGTACTGGTCGTCATGATCCTGCCCACGATCATCAGCGTCTCCATCGATACGCTGCGGGCGGTGCCGGGCAGCGTACGTGAAGCGAGCCTGGCACTGGGCTCAACGCCCTGGCAGACGATGAAAAATGCGGTCATACCCGCGGCGGCCCCGGGTCTCGGCACGGCCGTCGTCCTCGGTATGGCGCGCGCCATCGGTGAAACGCTGGCCGTCGCCCTTGTGCTCGGTGGTTCGCAGGCGCCCAACCCTATCTTTGCTAGCTGGCAGGCCCTCTTTGGACCCAACGTGAATATCACCCAGCAGATCGCGCAGGACTTTGGTGAGACCCTGGGCACCGCCCGCGCCGCCTACTGGACCCTGGCTTTTGTCCTGCTGATTATCTCGTTCATCTTCATCTGCATCAGTCGCTATATAACGGGTAGGAGTGTCTATCGATGAGTATGAAACAGGCCGTACAGCCGGGCGCCCAGCCCACGGAAGCCGAACGCGCGCAGCAGCAGGCAGTTGTGGTGCGGCGTTTACATGTGGACAACACCATAGCCCTCGGCATTCTGTGGCTGATTACCGCCATCGTCGCGCTGCTCTTTATCGCCATCATCGTCTACCTGATCATTCAGGGAGCGCCTGCTCTATTCAGCGCGAGCTTTTATGGCACCGGCCCACAGGGCATCGCGCCCGAGCTGTTTAATACGTTCTACATTCTTATCCTGACCGAAATCTTTCTGTTCCCCATCTCGCTGGCGGCGGCCATCTACCTGATCGAATACGCCCGCCAGGGCCGGCTGGTGACGGCCATTCACTTCGCCGCTGAGACGCTGGCAGGTGTGCCCTCGATCGTGCTCGGCCTCTTCGGCTTTGCGGTCTTCGCGGTCTACTTCGGCTTTAGCATCAGCCGCCTGGCCGGCGCGCTCACCCTGCTCTGTTTGAACTTCCCGCAGGCCCTGCGCCTCTTTGAAGCCTCCCTGGAAGCAGTGCCGCGCGAATTGCGCGAGGGGAGCCTGGCGCTGGGAGCCACCAAGTGGCGCGCAATCCGCACGGTTGTCCTGCCCTCCGCCTTGCCTGGCATCGTCACCGGCATCATCCTCACCGCCGGCAAAATCATCGGCGAGGCGGCTGCGCTGCTCTTCACCATGGGCCTCTTCAACCCTGGCAACGTCTTTACGCTCAACCCGCTGATCGCCAGCGATACCCTGACCACGCACCTGTACTATATCAAAGGTCCAGGAGCGGGCAGTACAGGTCTGACCTTCAGCCAGGAGACGATCCTTGCGTCGGGCATTGCGGCAATCCTCATCGTGTTCCTGTTGATTCTTAACCTGGGGGCGCGCAGCCTTGGTCGTCTTATAGAGCGCCGGCTAACAGCTGCGTAGTCAATCGTAGGCTATGGAGTAGATGGAAGGTAATTCCTTCCCATGTTTCTCGTAAATTGCTTGTTACGCGCAGTGGCCTGCGCACCTATAGCACAACCTGTTAGAAACGAGGTACAGAAGAATGAATGCTTCGGCAAATACGCAGGGTCCACACAGTACGCACGGGGACGGAGGAAGCCCTTTCTTCCCCGAGGGCGCGAATATATTTTCGCGCAAGGTTGCGCGCAGCGGGCATATATCCTATGAAGGTCGCCCTTACTTCATCAGTAAGGCCCTTGCGGGTCACTATATCCGCCTCGTCGTGCTGGCGGACCGCCTCATCGTTGATGCATCCATACCGCTACATAAAGAATATCCGCTCGTGTAGAGGGCAGACATCCAGGCACAGCTTGTAGCACAGTTGGCCCAGGTGGGATAATGTACAGGTAAGCTATTCTAATGTATTGCCAGTAGAGGAGATCTAATGGAGACCGGCAACAGGTCACAGCAACAACAGCAACTGGGAACCCCGCCCACAGGGTCCCAGGGCGCAGGACAGGACGCGCCTGCCGAGCAGGTGCAAATTACCCCTATTACAGAACATGTGAGTCAGGCGGATCCAGGGAAAAATCTTAACCTGGATGCAGCAACAAAGATAGATGTCCAGCACCTGAATTTCTTTTACAGCTCCAAGCAGGCGCTCACGGATGTTTCGATACCGCTGCGCGAACGCCAGGTTACAGCGCTAATCGGGCCTTCGGGCTGCGGCAAGTCGACCTTCCTGCGCACGCTCAACCGTATGAACGACCTCATCCCCGGCGCACGCACCGAGGGCATGGCAAAGTTCGGCGATAAAAACATCTACGCCAAAAACACGGATGTGGTGCTGCTGCGCCAGCGCATCGGCATGGTCTTCCAGCGACCCAACCCCTTTCCCAAGTCGATCTTCGACAACATCGCCTATGGCCTGCATATCCAGCACAAATCTGGCAGGCAGATCAGTGAAATAGTCGAGCAGAGCCTGCACGGGGCCGCCCTCTGGGACGAGGTCAAGGACCGCCTGCATACATCGGCATTGGGCCTCTCGGGTGGTCAGCAGCAGCGCATGTGCATCGCGCGCGCGCTGGCCGTTAAACCGGATGTGCTGCTGATGGACGAGCCGGCCTCGGCGCTTGACCCGATCGCGACGCTGAAAATCGAGGAATTGATCACCGAGCTCAGCAAGGATTATACTATCGTCATCGTGACGCACAACATGCAGCAGGCAGGACGCGTCGCGCAATATACTGGCTTCTTCCTCTCACGCGAAGAATTCAAAGGCCGGCTGATTGAGTACGGCCCGACCGTTGATATCTTCGAACATCCAAAGCAAAAAGAGACAGAGGATTACGTCAGTGGACGCTTTGGTTAGACCACCTGCCAGGAGGACGTAGTGGGACGAAAAATACTGGTTGTGGACGACGAGGCGGTGCTGGTCGAGACAATAGCATATAACCTGGAACAGGCTGGCTACCAGGTCATAACCGCGGCCGACGGCGCCAGCGCCATGCAGGCAGCCCATCGTGAGACGCCCGACCTGATCATCCTGGATATTCTGCTGCCAGAAATGGACGGCCTGGAGGTTTGTCGCCAGCTGCGCCGGGAGAGCAACACCGCCACCACGCCCATTATGATGCTGACTGCCAAGGGTGATGAGATTGATAAAGTCGTCGGCCTTGAGGTAGGCGCCGATGACTATGTGACAAAACCCTTTGGCCGGCGCGAGCTGCTTGCGCGTGTACGCGCGCTGCTGCGGCGCATGGATTATCCTGCGCCCGCCGGGGCGGACCACTCCACAACAGAGAACGACGACAGGGATCCCCGTCCGCATCGCGAGCTGGTGGCAGGGCCGCTGCGCATCGACCTGGATGGGCGCCGGGTTCATTGTCGCGGCCAGGAATTAGAGCTGCAGCCCAAACAATTCGAGCTGCTCACCTATCTTGTACGCAATCGCGGTACAGTCCTCACACGCGACCAGTTGCTGCATAACGTCTGGGGCTACGATTACGCGGGCGATACGCGCACTGTCGACGTGCACGTGCGCTGGCTGCGCGAAAAGCTGGAAGAAGACCCGGCCAATCCCCGCCTGATTCAAACCGTACGCGGCGTCGGCTACTGCTTCCGCTGGTAGCAGGCGCCCTGCATCCTCGCTTATACGAATGTTTGTTGCAAGGCACAGATCATGCGTCTATACTAGATAGTGGATCTAGTTTGTAGATCCCCTGCGCATAAACAGAGCAGATAACGGAGGAGACGCCGGTGCCGTTTATTGGAATAGATACTTTTACCCTCATAACCACCATTTTCTGGCTATGGATGCTGCTGGATTGTATCTTCAACAGCCACCTGCGCGGAGGCAGCAAAATAGGCTGGTTCATGCTGATCTTCTTCACACACTGGATCGGGGCGCTCATCTACTTCTTTACGGCGGCCGAACATAAAAATCCCGTCGAGACGCTGACCTGCTATCTACAGCAGCTGCACAGATTCTTGCAGCAAAATCCGGCGCCGTTGCAGCGGCCATCCCCACCCCATCCGCAACAAGAGGCCTCCTCCCTCTACCAGCAAGGCTATCAAGCACAGGACTCCCTCTCTGCGCCTGGGCCCGCAAATACCGAGCCCGCACAGCCAGCAGAACCACCGTTGTATCAAGCTCAACCCGAGTATGAGCAGCCCACAGCAACCTATCCCGAAATGCCCATGCAAGAGCAATAAGTCCTCGCCTGGCAGCACCGTGCCCGCTCCGGCGCCAGGCCAGCGCATGTGATATGATGATAACTGGACCTGCCGGTCTGGAAATACCAGTAGACCTGCCTCTGGCTAACTAAAGGAGCTCGACTTGACGCGCTTAACCGAAAACCTGACACTTGCCCCCACTGCCCCTATCGATTTACATATGCATACCAACTACAGTGATGGACGCTGGCCGGCCCAGCAATTGATCGACTATCTCGTCAACGAAGGCTATGCTCTGGTTGCAGTAACTGACCATGACCGGGTTGACATGGTGAGCAGCATCCAGGATATAGCAGATGCACAGGGCCTGCCCGTCCTCTCAGGCGTAGAGATGAGCACCGTATGGGACGGCAAAATGGCCCACATGCTCTGTTACGGCTTTGACGCGCAGCATAATGCCCTGCAGGAGGTCACTGCCAGGACAACGCAGAGACAACTGGAGAATACGCACGAGGTGCACGATGAGCTGGTGTGCCGTGGTTATAGCTTTCCACGCGCGCAAGAAGTCCTGGCCGACAACGATGGCAAGCTGCAGCGTCCCTCCGATAACGGGCGCCTTTTGCGCGAGCATGGGTACGCCGGGGACTGGCAGACAGCCATGCGCATGCTTCGCGAGGCCGGCTTCCGCACAATCATGGCAGATATGGCGGAAACGGTAGATGCCGCCCACCGCAGTAATGCCGTGTGCTTAATCGCTCACCCGGGTCGACGCGAACAGGGCTTTACTTTTTATGATCCCACCCTGCTCGACCAGGTGCGCGCGGAGATACCCCTCGATGGCATCGAGATCTACCACCCTTACCATAGCTCAGAAACGATCGAGATCTACCTGGACTACGTGCACCGCCACAACCTGCTGCTCAGTACTGGCTCGGACTCGCATGGCATTCCCGGCCGTATGCCCATCAAGCACCGCGCGGAGATAAGCCGTCAGTTGCTCGAACGCGTCGGTATTACCGTCGCATAACTATTTGAGGTACCAGTCGGTTGTTGTAATACCGGGATAACTGACGGTTTTCTGCACAAGGCCGCCCGGATCGCTAAAATTCTGCATAGGCCTGCCCTGCTCGGCCAGCAGCATGCTATCATGCCAGATAGGCGCTGCGCCATCGACGCCCGTGACATTGACCATAGGTGAGTTGTCGTTATTGCCGGCCCAGACGCCCATCACATAATCAGTTGTGTAGCCGACCGTCCAGTTATCATCGAAATTCGTGGACGTGCCCGTCTTGGCCGCCGCCGGACGCACGACGCCGCGGTTACCCGCCTGGCATTGCTGCTTGCTATTTGAGTAGAGCTGCAGCACGTTACAATCAAAGAACTCGTAGAGGCGCGACTGGTTGTCACTGAGGACATTGGTCATCAAATAGGCGATCTGTTTGCTGATGACGCGCTGGCCGTGCGGCACAAAATGATAGATCACATGCCCGGAAACATCCGTAATGGTAGCGACGGCATGAGGCAGGACGCGCACACCGCCATTGGCAAACACGCCAAATGCCGATGTTTCATCGAGCAGGTGAACGCCCAGCGTACCCAGCACCATTGTATAGTTTGGCACGCCAACGTAGCTGCTGATGCCCATGGCCTGGGCCGTGTGCAGGGCCTGGTCGACGCCCGTCTGCATCAACAGCTTGACGGCCGGGACGTTGAATGAGTTCTGCAGGGCGTAGCGGTAGGAGATCAAGCCGTGATATCTCAGATCATAGTTCGTCGGGGAATACGATGGCAGTCCACAGCACATCTGGATCGTCAGCGGTGTATCATACACCGGCGAGCCCGGGCTGACGCCCTGCTTAAAAGCTGTGGCATAGATAAAAGGCTTAAAGGACGAGCCTGGCTGGCGGTACCCCTGCGAAGCCACATCAAATTGACCGTACTGTGGATTGCTGGGATCAAGGTTACCCAGCAGCGTGCGGATAGCGCCGTTATGAAAGTCGATCAGGACCTCTGCGGCATCCGACATATGGTGTGAAGCCGCCATCTCGGCGATGTGCCCGCGGGCAATCTGGAGAATCTTGTTCTGCAGGGGTAGATCGAGCGTCGTCGCAACCGACAGGCCCGAACGCGAAAGATCGACCTGTTTTACATGCAGCACGTTCTCCAGCTCTCGCAGCGTATAGTTGATGAAGTTCGGCGCGAGATTCGCGGACAGTAGCCCGCGGCGCAGGAAATGCGGCTGCTGGACTTCAACCAGCGCCAGGCGCTGCTGCTGTGGCGTGATATAGCCCTGCAAACGCATCTGCTGGAGCACCTCCTGGACACGTAAAAAAGCGCTGTGTGGGAAAAGATAAGGGTCGCGTGCAATTGGCGAGCTGGGAATGCCCGCCAGCATCGCGGCCTGAGCGATATCAAGCTGCGAGGCCGCCGTCGCCGTGGGAGTATCACGCAGGCCGTAGTAGGTAAAGGCCGCGGCCTCCGCGCCATAGGCCTGCTCGCCATAGTACGAGGTATTGAGATACATGGCGAGGATCTGCTGCTTGCTATACTGGCGCGAGATCTGCGGCGCCAGGATGACCTCTTCAAGCTTACGGATAGCGGTATCGTGGTTGCCCACGACGGCATTCTTGATCAACTGCTGCGTGATCGTGCTGCCACCTGAAACGATGCGGCCGCGAGTCAGGTTGTCAAGGGCCGCGCGCACGATGCCGGTGACGTCAAAGCCAGGATTGCTCCAGAAATACTGATCTTCAATCGCGATCTCCGCATGGATGAGATTCGGCGAAATCTTTGTGAGGGGCACGGTCGTCTGTAAACCCTGGTCCGTCATCTGGTAGATCAGCGTGCCATGGGAGTCATACATTTTCAGGTTATCTTTTGGCAGAATGTCGGCCAGAGTCGTCACCTGTTGCTGAAAGCGCTGTTGCGTCGCCTGCACAAAGGCCGTAAAGCCCACCAGGACACTTGCCAGGACAACGATGACAATTAACGAGCCAATAGCCAGGGGAAGCATAGACCACTGTGTCCCTATGCGCTCGGTATCACTATACTGCTGAGCGGTACGGCGCAGGTTGCGCCGCTTGATGTGCCGCCGCGTGCGCCATCCTGGGGGATTTACCATGCGGTGTGGAACAGGATAATACACCCCCCGGGCGTTTTTCAGGGGCAAATCGTCGAGCTTCTGCGCCGCGGCCGCGCGGCTGTGAGCAGGAAGCTTCGCTGGAGCCGTCGCATGATCATCGTTCTGCATATCGCCTCATTCTATAGTTTCCACTCACTCTCTGGACGAGGGGCTCGCAAGCAGGTGAAGTGCAACCACTTACGCACACCTATATCAAATATACGCTTTATGCGCATGCTTAGATCAAAATCTTAACACTTATAATTTCATTATTTTCTATATATCTTTCTTAAACAGGGGATAGAATATGGAGCCTAAAGCCGTCGGGGTAAGCTACGTATGTCTCGACTGTTTTTTTGCGCGCGCTCCCCCAGGCTGGAAAAGAGGAAGGTAACGATTATTCTGGCTCATCATTACACAACCTTCTAGTGTTATTGTAGCATAAGGCCAAAAAGTGCAGTAAGTCCACGCTGCAATCCTACACGAGCACAGCGCAGCACAGACGTGCCTCCCCTTCATCCCTCACTACCACCAGCCGTCGCCCGCGCTATTCCTGACGGGCGGATGAAAGGCAAAGCTATAGCTACTGGGACAATAGGGGTGGGCGGTCGCAAGCCCGCCAGAGGGAGCAGGCGTAGTGGAGGACATTTCAGTCGCTGCAGGTATCGTCGCCGGCGCTGGTTGTACTGAGACAGGCTCCGTAGCGGACAAAAACCAGTCAGTCGTTTTCACGCCATCCGCGTAGGTAACCGTCGCCCGCTGCAGGCCGCCGGGATTGACAAAGTCGCGCACGGGATGGCCCTCCTCGGCCATGAGCATGGAGTCATGCCAGATGGGGGCGGCCCCCATGACGCCGGTCACCTGCTGCATTGGAGAATTGTCGTCGTTGCCTGCCCAGACCCCCATCACATAATCGGTCGTGTAACCGACGGTCAGGTTATCGCGGAAGTCCTGGGTGGTACCCGTTTTGGCGGCCACCGGGCGCACCACGCCGCGGTCGCCGTTATAACAATCAATTTGCGAGTTGGAGTAGAGCTGCAGCACATTGCAGTCATAAAACTCAGGGATGCGCGACGTATTATCGCTCAGGACGCTGGTCATCATATAGGCCAGTTGGGGGCTGATGACGCGAGTGCCCTTGCCGTCCTGGTGCTGGTAGAGGAGCTTACCCGTCTCGCCCGAGAAGACCCTGTTCACGCTATAATACGGCATATGCACCCCGCCGTCGGCGAAGGTGCCCATGGCGGAAGTATGGTCAAGCAGGCGGATGCCCAGTCCGCCTAATACGAGCGAGTAACCGGGGGTACCGCTGTAGGTTGTGATGCCCATATTATGGGACATTTGCATGGCGTTGGCGATCCCCACGTGCTGCAGTACCTTCACCGCGGGCACATTGAGCGAATTCTGCAGCGCGCAGCGCAGAGTCATGTGGCCATGAAAACGCAGATCATAGTTCTGCGGCGCGTAGAGCGGGGGATTACCGCCAGGATTAGCGATAGTCGTCGGCGCGTCGTCGATGGCCTGGGCCGGCGAAGCTCCCTGCTGAAAAGCGGTGGCATAGACATATGGTTTGAACGATGAACCTGGCTGACGATAGCTCTGTGTCACATCAACCTGTCCATCGATGGCATTATCATTGTAATCGAGACTGCCGAGCAGGGAAAGAATGGCGCCCGTATGGAAGTCAAGCAGCACCTCCGCCGCGTTCGTCACATGATGAGTCACGCGCAGTGCGCCAATATGCTGCTGGGCGATCTTCTGAATTTTATCCTGCAAATTGACATCCAGGGTCGTATAGACGAGCATCCCCGAGCGCGAGAGCTGGCTTTGATCCTTTAGATGGAACAGCTGCACAAGCTGTTTCAACACCAGGTTGGCAAAGTGCGGCGCGCGATTGATCAAAACGGGCGCCGTCTTAAAGAAGTGCGGCCCCTGGGCCTCTTGCATAGCATCAAGGGCATCAATTTTACGGATGTACCTGGCTGTCAGCATTGCATTGAGCACTGTCGTAAAACGCTCAAAGGCGGCCTGGGGATGCGCCAGCGGATCGAAGGCCGAGGGGTTGCTGGGAATACCCGCCAGCATCGCGGCCTGGGCCAGATCGAGTTGCAGGGCAGCGCGTTTGCCCGGCTTATCCTGCAGGCCAAAGTAGATGCTGGCAGCGGCGTCAATGCCATAGGCCTGCTCGCCATAGTAGATGCTGTTCAGGTACATCTCCATGATATCGTGCTTGGAGTAGTGGTTATAAACCTGCGGCGCCAGCGCTATCTCCTGCAGCTTACGTAGCACACTCGTCTGGTTACCCACAACCAGATTTTTTAGCAACTGCTGTGTGATGGTGCTGCCACCCTCGACGACGCGCCCGCTGCGCAGGTCGTCGAGGGCCGCCCGTAAAATTCCGCCGATATCAACACCTGGATTGCTCCAGAAGTTCCTGTCTTCAGTGGCAACGGTGGCATTGATCAGCACGGGCGCGACCTGGTCGAGCGTGACCGTGGTATGGACGCCCTGGTCAACCATCTGCATAATGGGAACACCTTTGCTATCATACATCTTGAGGTTATCGAGTGGCAGCAGGTCGCGCAGCGTCAATACCTGCTGTCCATACCTTGTCTGCGTCTGCGAATAGAAGTGATAGACGACGACTGTGGCCGCCGTACCCAGCGCGAGAAAGACCACGAGCAGGGATAGGATGGCGCTGGCAATAGCTAACCAGAGACGACGGTGCGCGCGATGTTTGAGCTTGCGCGCCGTGCGCAGGCGTTTGCGCGCGACATGGCGCAGGCGCCTTCCCCTGTTGTTGCGCGCCTCTGGCGGAGCCGCCCGCAGTAGCCGCGTGGGCAGAGTCAAGGCACCCTCTACGGGAGGTTCTGACTGCAGCTGAACCGGTTTCTCAACAACTGCCCCCCCTCTCTCAGGCGCGGCCGCCGCCGCAGTGCCAGGCGGAATTGCGCGCCTGCTGATGCGAGGGTTGCGCATGTGCCGACGCGCCAGATACATTAAGACGCGCTGCTGGCGTGCTGTCAGCAGCGCGTCCGGCCGCTTAACCTCCTCCTCTTTCAGTACGGGTTGCCCCGCCTCGTGCGCGCCCGCAGCCTGTAAAGACGTCGATCGAGCCTGGTTTTTTTCCATCGCTCCTCTATCAGCGGCAGGCTGCAAGCTTTCAGCATCAGAGATAGGAGGTTCTGCTGGCATGCGTATTTCTCCATGTGAGTATATGGGTACCTGGTAGCCTAAACATACCATATACCTGCAGAGCATACAATATCTAAAAAAAGGCTACAGGCTTTAAACTGTAACAGGGGGTTGGGCGGCTTCAATCAATGCAGGCAGCAGTTCGTTGGTGAGGGCCTGTATCTGGCGCAGGCTTTCAGCCCAGGGAAGGTCCAGGCCGTCGCGTGAGCCACGCACCTCCGCCAGCTGCAGGACGCTTTCATCAACGATATTGCGGAAGTACAGGAACGCGCGCACAGCATCGGCGACCGGAACATGCGCGCTAGTGGTAATAGAGCCGTATTCGCTGCCGAGCTGGACCGCCTCGCGCCGCAGTTCTTCGGAGATATCCGTGACGGTCAAGGCGCGCAGCAGCAGCTCCAGCAAGCGCCGGCCCAGCAGGCGATACGCTTCTCTGGCCGTTTCATTGAAATGCTGATACCAGGGGAGGGCATTGAGCGTTCCATCTGTAAAGGCGAAACGCACGCGCCCAAGAACGCTTTGTATGAGTATCTGCGCAGCCGGGTGGGGTTTACGCTCGTTTTCCTGGCGCAAACGTGCCTCGATATCGGCCCGCCGGAAACGGCGGTGGCCACCATTGGTGCGACGAGATGGCAACTCATCCCGATCCGCCCACAGGCGTACCGTTGCGGGGTGCATACCCAGCATTTCGGCAGCCTGGCGCAGGCTCAGCCACTCTTCCCCCGTTTGAAACGACGACATAGCAGTTCACCTCGATCAGCGCTGCCACAACATACCTCTACCACTGCTTTTTAAGAACGCGTTTTCACAGGTTGTAGCACACGCTTACTGTAGATTTTATGAGATTTCTTACATATCGTCAAGGGAAAAGGTAAATGCTGCTTCTCCAGTTTCTTTTATAGAAAAGATCAAAAAGAGGAATGCGTCAACTATACCCCCTGTTTGACACTCTCAACACGCTGTGCTACCATACGATGATGAGGTAGTGTACTGAAGACACCAGGTACTGTCGGGTACCATGAAGCCGCCCCTATGTGTAATCATTGTTACGAGAAATAAAGGATCCCGCCAATGGGAACACTCCCCATTTTTATGCTGGTGACGCTGGCTATTCTCTTTGGTGTATTTGTTATGGTACTCACCACTTTCCTGGGGCCAAAGAAACCATCGCCGGAAAAGCTAGCGCCATATGAATGTGGCATTCAAGAGATTGAAGCGCCCAAGCGGCGTTTTCCCATCAAGTATCTCTTGACGGGCATGCTTTTTATCGCGTTCGACATCGAAATCGTCTCTTTTTATCCTTTGGCCATCCTGCTGCACAGGCTTGAAGTCTCTTGGGTCTGATCGAACTGCTCGTCTTTCTGCTGATTTTGATGGTTGGCTATGTCTATGTTTGGCGAAAGGGGCGTTCACATGGGAGTAAAAAATCCCTGGGAGCCAGTACAGACTGTCTCGAATACGCAGACGCGCGACGACGAGAGCTACATGTGAAAAATGGCGATTTCGGGTATTTTGACGACCCAGGTGAGCAAATTCCTGGATTGGGGACGCAGTTCCTCGCTCTGGCCTGTCATCCTTTGGCCTGGCCTGCTGTGCCATTGAGATGATGTCGACCAGCGCTGATCGCTTTGACATCTCGCGTTTTGGGGCCGAGGTCTTCCGCGCGTCACCACGTCAGGCCGATCTGATGATCGTCGCCGGGCGCTGTTCGATCAAGATGGCACCGGTGCTGCGGCAGATTTATGACCAGATGCCCGACCCCAAGTGGGTCATCTCCATGGGCGCCTGCGCATCCTGTGGTGGCGTCTTTAATAACTATGCGATTGTACAGGGGGTAGATAAAATCGTGCCGGTCGATGTCTTCATTCCCGGCTGCCCGCCGACACCCGATATGCTACTCTTTGGCTTTAATGAGCTGCAACGAAAAATTCGCGCAGGCATTCCCAATCCACCTGACCCCTTGAAGGCCAGCGGTATGAAAGCTCGTGGGACCGATCGGAGAAGAATTATAATTTTGTATGGGGCATTGCATGCTTCGCGCCGTTAACCCATCTTTAATAACCGCTTTATCAAGGAATATATTTTTATGGCCATAACCGCAACATCAACGGTCGAGATGGTGCGGAGAAATTCCCGCAGGCGGTGGTTGAAAGCAGTCGAGTTTCGGGGATGAGCAAACGATAGTACTGCAGCCAGAAAACCTGGTAGCTGTGTGCAGCCCACCTGCACAAAAACCTGCACTACACCTTCCTTTCAAGTGTGACGGCGGTAGATTGGCCTGAACGCCTGCCGCGCTTTGATGTAGTCTACCACCTGCTCTCGATACCCAATCAGTGCGTCCTGCGCCTGAAGGTGCGCGTTGGTGCGCGGCGCGAAGAGCATCCGGCGCGTCCCAACGGTGACGCAGGTCTGGCCAGCGGCAAACTGGTATGAACGCGAAGTGTACGATCTCTTTGGGATCACATTTGACGGGTCATCCCGACTGCGCCGCATTCTGATGCCCATAGACTGGACGACGCACCCACTTACGCAAGGACTACCCTCTCACCGGCTTTGACCTGCCGGAGCCTCACTGGGGTGGCCAGGTACCTTATGATACTGACCCGGGCGTTGGTCAGTCAGACGCTGCGCACACCCGGTGGCCGCGAACTCAACGAGAGCCGCAGACAAATTCAGCTCCAGCCAGGAGCCAGGCACCACGAAAAGATGATTGAGGGCGCGGAGCTAGGAATGAGATTTGCCATAGCAATGATGGCGATTGGCCTATGCAGCAACAAGAAATAGAAAACACCTATACCATCGAGGACAGCCAGGCCGTCGCAGATGGGCTAGCGCGTCGACACCATGACCATCAATATGGGGCCGCAGCACCCCAGTACCCATGGCGTGCTGCGCCTCATTCTGACCATCGAGGGTGAGACTGTGGTCAAAGCGGTGCCTGATATTGGCTTTCTGCACACTGGCATCGAGAAGACCGCCGAGGCGAAAACCTATCACCAGGCGCTGGTCCTAACCGACCGCATGGACTACCTCGCTCCCCTCTGCAATAACCTGGGCTACTCGCTGGCCGTGGAGAAGCTGCTGGGCATCGAAGACGAGATCAACGACAAAATCAAATATACGCGCGTCCTGCTGGCCGAGCTACAGCGCATCGCCAGTCACCTGGTCTGGCTAGGCTACGCGGCCCTCGATCTGGGCGCACAGAGCGTCTTCCTCTACTGCTTCCGCGAGCGCGAATTGATCCTGGACATCTTCGAGCACGTCTCAGGCGTGCGCATGATGACCAGCTATATTTGCCCTGGCGGTCTGCAGGCCGAGTCTCCCGCCAAATTTCGATCGACCAAAGTGCGCGAGTTCACCAGCATCTTCCCCGCTCGCCTGCAGCGAGTATCACGATCTCCTGACAAATAACCAGCTCTGGCTCGAACGCACCAAAGGGCATCGGCCACCTCAGCGCAGAAGATGCTATTGCCTATGGCGCCAGCGGCCCGGTACTGCGCGGCAGCGGCGTGGTCTGGGATATCCGCAAAGCATTTCCCTACAGTGGCTACGAGCAATTTGACTTTGATATTCCGGTCGGCACCAATGGCGATGTCTATGACCGCTACCTGGTGCGTATGCTGGAGATGGAGCAGAGCCTCAGAATCATTGAATCAAGCCCTCGAGGGCCTGCCGGCGGCTCCTATCGCGTCAATAACCCTAAAATAGCACCGCCGCCAAAGTGGCAGATCACCGGCAGCATGGAGGCTCTGATCCATCACTTTAAGTTATTTACGGAGGGCTATCGCCCGCCTAGAGGGGACGTATTCGTGCGTACGGAGTCACCCAAGGGTGAGCTTGGCTTCTACATCGTCAGTGATGGCTCTGCAAAGCCTTACCGCATGCATGTGCGCGGTGCCATCTTCGCCAACCTGCAAGCTCTGCCGCTCATGATCGAGGGCTGCCTCCTCGCGGATGTGGTTGCAGCAATTGGCAGCATAGATATTGTGCTCGGTGAGGTTGATCGATGATTTCAGAACAGGCGAAACAGCGCATGCGTGACCTGGCAGCGCGCTATCCCGTAGCGCGCTCAGCAGTTATGCCGGCTCTCTATATTGCGCAACAAGAAGAGGGCTACATCACCCGGAGGCCCTGGAAGCGGTGGCCGAGGCCATTGGCTTGACCGTGGATGATGTTGAGAGCGTTGCCACCTTTTATACCATGTACTTTCAGCAGCCACCAGGCAAGAAAGTCATCAAGGTCTGTACCAGTATCTCATGCTACCTGCGCAACTGTGACGCCCTGGTCGAGCACCTGGAAAGCGTCTGCAGATGAAACGAGGCGAGACAACTGCCGACGGCAATTATACCTTGATGACGGCCGAGTGTCTCGCCTCGTGCGGCACCGCGCCGGTGCTCCAGGTCAATGATGAGTTTGTCGAGAATGTCAGCCCCGACATGGCCGACTGCCCTGGTCGATGCATGGGACAGGGAGTTAATGATGTCCAGGGACGCAGAAAACATCAGCCCCGCGGGCGCAGTAAACGCGCTTTAGACGGCCTGATGTCTGAAGGAACTACTCAAGATGCCGGAACTGATCGTCACAAAAGATATAGAAGCGCCGGGACTGGATACGCTGGAGGGCTATCGCCAGCATGGCGGCTACGAAGCCCTGGCAAAAGCGCTCAAGGAGTACCAGCCTGACGACCTCGTTGAGCTGATCAAGAAATCCGGCCTGCGCGGGCGCGGGGGCGCGGGCTTCCCGACAGGTATGAAGTGGGGCTTCCTCGCCAAGAATGACAGCCGCGCTACCTCTGCTGCAATGCGGACGAAAGCGAGCCGGGCACCTTCAAAGACCGCATGTTGATGGAGAAGAACCCTCACCAGCTGATCGAGGGCGTCATCATCACCAGCTATGCCTGTCGCGTCTCGACCGCCTTTATCTATGTGCGCGGCGAACTGGCATTCGCCGCCAGTCAGCTGGAACGGGCCATCGACGAAGCGTATGCAGCCGGACTTATCGGCAAAAATATTCTCGGCAGCGGCTATGACCTGGAAGTGATTATGCATCGCGGCGCGGGCGCCTATATCTGCGGCGAAGAAAGCGCGTTGATGGAGTCGCTGGAGGGCAGGCGGGGATATCCACGCTTGAAGCCGCCTTTCCCGGCGGCCGTGGGCCTCTATGGCGGCCCGACCGTCATTAACAACTGCGAGACGCTCTCAACCGTACCGGCAATTGTGCTGAATGGAGCCGACTGGTATGCCTCGATTCGGCACCGAGAAGAGCAAGGGCACGCGCGTCTTCTGCCTGAGCGGACACGTCAAGCAGCCCGGGCAATTATGAATTGCCGCTGGGCACACCCCTGCGCACGCTCATCTATGATGAGGAATACGGCGGCGGCATCCTGGACGACAAGCAGCTCAAAGCAATCATTCCTGGCGGCTCCTCGACCTCTATCCTCGGCGCTGATAAAGTAGATACGCCGCTCGACTTTGAGGCCATTGCCGCAGCGGGCTCAATGCTCGGCTCGGGCGGCGTGGTCGTCATGCACGAAGATACCTGCATCGTTGGAGCAGTACTGCGCATGACCGAGTTCTACCGCGACGAGTCCTGCGGCAAATGTACGCCCTGCCGTGAAGGGACCTACTGGCTGACAGAAATCCTGGAGCGCCTTGAACATGGGCACGGCAAGCAGATCGCGATATCGACCTGCTGATGGACATTTGTGATAATATCAGCGGCAAATCATTCTGTCCCCTGGGCGACGCCGCCACCAGTCCCGATCACCAGCAGTATCAAACTGTTCCGCGAAGAATACGAATACCATGTCCGCGAGGGGCGCTGCATGGTTGGGCATCAGCCAACCCCAGCAAGAAACGTTACTGGTCGGAGCGCTGGCGCTACAAGCCGGGGCGCCGGCCAGAGCGAGTTAGTTGAAGCAGATAGTCCGCTAAGCGATCGATGATACGTAACGAACGGTAAAAATATATGCCAGAAAAGAAAAAAGACGAGCTCGTACATCTCACTATTGACGATATTCCTGTCGCCGTGCCGCCCGGAACGCTTGTCTGGGCGGCGGCACAACAGGCCGGCATAGAGATCCCTATCTATTGCTACCATCCCAAAATGCCGCCGCTGGGAGCATGCCGCATGTGCTTTGTCGAGATCGAGAAGCTGCCCAAGCCACCCCAGACGGCCTGCACGACTCCGGTCAGCGAGGGCATGATCGTGCATACCAAGACCGAAAAGGTGCGCAAAGCGCGCAGGGGAACACTGGAATTCCTGCTCATCAATCACCCCCTCGATTGCCCCATCTGCGACAAGGGCGGCGAGTGCGATCTGCAGGACTTCACCCTGCGCCATGGACCCGGCGGCACGCGCTTTGACCTCCACAAGCGCCATTATCCCAAGCCGATGCCGTCAGCGACAGGGTCATGCTTGACCGCGAACGCTGTATCCTTTGCCAGCGCTGCACGCGCTTCAGCTCAGAAATATCTATGGATAATGGCCTGGTGATGATCTCGCGAGGCTATAAGATGGAGGTTGGCACGGCGCCCGACTCAGCCTTTGACTCGATCTTCTCCGGCAATACCGTCGAGATGTGCCCGGTAGGAGCGCTGACCGCCGACGGCCTATCGCTTCAAGTCGCGGCCCTGGGAGCTGAAACGCATACCAAGCGTCTGCAATAACTGCAGCGTCGGCTGCAATGTACGCATCGATGTACGCGTCGACAAGATCATGCGCCTGATGTCGCGCACCAATGACGAGCATCGATGACGGCTGGCTCTGTGACCGGGGCGCTGGGGCTTTGAGTTTGTCAATAGCCCGCAGCGCCTGCGCACGCCGCTGATTCGTCAGCAATGGGCGACTGGAGCCCAGCGACCTGGGACCAGGCTTTTGCCAGGATTGCCACGCGTTTACGCGAGATCAGCGACAGGTATGGCGCCAGGGCCATCGGCGGCATCGGCTCAACGCGCACCACCAATGAAGAGGCCTACCTCTTTCAGAAGTTGCTGCGCGATGTCATCGGCACCCCCAACATTGACCACCACCACGGCTCATTTCCCCGCGCCACGTGACAGCCTGACGGGTAGACCCTGGATGATGACCAACAGCATCGCCGAGATCGAGCAGGCCTCGCACATTGTGCTGATCGCCGCCGATCCCTATCAGCGCCAGCCCATCCTTAACCTGCGCATCAAAAAGGCCATGAAGGTTGGCGCAAAAATCTACATCGTCAATGCCCAGGCGACCGAGCTTGACCGCTTCGCGGCGCAGAAGATTACGCTACCGCAACATGGCGCCGGGGCAGCGGCAAAGTTTCTCTGCATAGCGTTGTGAGCCAGGAAACGCAGAAGGCCCCCCGCGAGGAGGTCAGCGCCAGGATTGCCGCTGAAGATGTCAACCCATATATCGCAATCCCTGGAGCGCGGACCGGTCGACGGCACAGCTGCGCAGCCTGGCGCACGAGATTGCAGAGGCGAGGGGAGCCATCTCCTGTACGATGAAATGGCGACGCTCGAGCCCGCTGCGACGACCTGGCCGCCGATCTGCAGGCCCTGGCGGTCGTCACCGGCAATCATTGACCGGCCCGGAGCCGGGGTTGGGCCGCTCTTCGAAGATGCCAATTCGCTTGGCGCACGCGATATGGGCCTGCTTGCCAGATGCTCTGCCCGGCTATAAACCCACAGCCGAGAGAGGCCTGGCATATGCGCGAGATGCTGAGCAGCCCCCAGATCAAGGCGCTGTATGTGATGGGGGCCAATCCGGCGCGCCACCTTGAGCAGTATAGATTACGTGAGTTAGAGTTCCTGATTGTGCAGGATATCATGCTGACAGAGACGGCGCAGCAGGCCGATGTCGTCCTGCCAGCCGTCACCTTCGCGGAAAAAGATGGCAGCATGACCAACATCGATCACCATGTGCAGGCCATCCGGCGCGCTCTACGTCCCCTGCCCGGAGCCAAAGCCGACTGGGAGATTATCCTTGAGATCGGCAGGCACCTGGGTCACGCAGTGGAGCTATGCCAGCCCACAGGCAGTGCTGCTAGAGATCGCCGCGAGGAATCCATTCTATGCCGGCCTGGACTGGGAAGAGCTGGGAAGGCCAGGAGTCCGCACGCAGGAGCAGGAGGTGGCGCGTGCTTGATTTTCTCAATAACATCATCGTCGCCGACTGTCATCAAAAGCGCGATCGTCATCTTCGCTCTTGTTGACGGCCTTCGCCTATATGACACTGATCGAGCGGCGCGTCATCGCAAAAATGCAGGGGCGCCTGGGGCCCAACCGGGCCGGGCCGTCCGGCCTGTTTCAACCGCTGGCCGACGCCGTCAAGATGGCCTTTAAAGAGCAGATCGTGCCAACACAGGCCAAGAGTGTCATCTACTTGATCGCGCCGATCATCTCGGTCGTGGTCGCGCTCTGCGCCTTTGCCGTGATACCCATCGGCAATAGCTGGATGCCTGGCAAGACCGGCTCTGGGATCCGGTCATTGGTGATATCAATGTTGGTATTCTCTGGATACTTGCCATCTCGTCGCTGGCGGTCTACGGCATTGTGCTGGGCGGCTGGTCGTCCGGCAACCGCTACTCACTGCTCGGCTCGCTGCGCAGCGCGGCCCAGATGGTCTCCTACGAGACAAGCCTGGGCCTGGCCTTGAGCGGCACCCTGATGTGGGCCGGCACGCTGAGTATGGTCGGCATCATCCACACTGCAGCTCGACCAGGGCATCTGGTTCATCGTCGCCCAGCCACTCGGCTTTGTCATCTACTGATCGCCGGCGTCGCGGAAGTAAACCGCGCACCATTTGACCTGCCAGAGGCCGAACAGGAATTGACCGCGGGCTACCTGACCGAGTACAGCGGACTGCGCTGGAGCCTCTACCAGATGGCCGAATACATCAACATGATTACGGTGAGCGCCGTTGCCTCGACGCTTTTCTTGGGCGGCTGGAGCTTCTTTGGCCTCGAGCGTATTCCCGGTCGTGTCGATCCTCATTTTCCTGGTCAAAGTGGCTTTCTTCCTGTTTCTCTTCATCTGGCTGCGCGCCACCCTGCCGCGTATTCGCTACGACCGCCTGATGCGCCTTGGCTGGCAGTTACTTTTGCCACTTGCAGTGCTCAACGTCGTCATTACCGCCACGTCGTGGCCCTGGGTCTGGTCTGGTGGGTCAACGGCCTGGCTTGGCCTGGCATTATCATAGTCGTGCTGCTCATCATACGCCGTCGCAGCGGTGAGCTACAGAAGGTTGGGCCCGCGCAAGGAACTGGCCTCCCCTCGTCGGTCCGGCTAGCAAAGTTTGGGCCCATCGAGGTGGCAAATCAGCTGGTCGCGCCGCTCAGGGGAAATGATGCCACGGCGTAATCGTGGTAAGGAGCATTACACATGTCTATGGACATTCTCAAAGGTCTGGCAACGACCTTTAAAAATATGGGCAAAAAGCCAACCACGATCTCATATCCCGAAGAGGAACGAGAGTTTCCGCCGCGTTTCCGCGGACGTCATGTCCTGCATCGTTACGACAACGGCTTGGAGCGCTGCGTGGGCTGCTATCTCTGCGCGGGCGCCTGCCCAGCCGACGCGATCTATATCGAGGCCGAAGAAAATAGCGAAGAGAACCGCGTCTCACCGGGCGAACGTTACGCGAAAGTCTTTGATGTCAACCTGCTGCGCTGTATCTTCTGTGGCTACTGCCAGGCCGCCTGTCCCACGGGGGCCATCACGCTGGAGCATGAGTATAAACTGGCCGCGTACTATCCCGAAGACTTTGGTTTCACAAAGAACAACTGCTAGAACCCCGGGGCCAGGCCACCGTTGGCAGCAATAGTGACTGGTATGAGCCGGCACCCCCCGAGGCGCCCAACCGTGCCCCAGGACGAACTGGTCTTCGATGGCTCAGAGGCCAGCGCCGCCGCCGTCGGCCTGGGTAACCTGCACACGGAGAGGCCGTCTTTTTACCAATCGAGGAACAGGATGAAGACAGGAGTAAGTTTGGCATGGAAAGGAGCAGCGGAGATCATGACGGCAACTATCCAGACTCAGATTGCATTTTTCGTCCTGGCCGTGGCCAGCTGTGGCATCCGCCGTCGGTGTGATTTCCTTTAAGAATGCCGTCCACTGTGCCCTGAGCCTGATTCTGACGCTCCTCTTCCTGGCACTCTTTTACCTGCAGCTGGGGGCGATGTTTATCTCCAGTGTGCAGGTCCTGATCTACGCGGGCGCCATTATGGTCCTTTCCTCTTTGTGGTCACTATGCTTGCCTCGGAAGCGAGCGATACCCGCCTGGAGGATCGCATTCCCTGGCAGCGCTGGGTGGCCGGTGATCCTGGGCCTGGTACTCGTTGGCGCGTTGAGCTACCTGCTCTTTACGGGAACCGCCGATTGATCCGGCTGCCCACAGCCACGGGAGCTCGAATAGTCTCTCGCATGTCGTTACTACACAGGGCAATGCCGAGGCCTTTGGCCTGGCCCTCTTCCATGGCTTTGTCTTTCCCTTTGAGGTAACAAGCCTGCTGATTGTTGTTGCCATCCTGGGAGCAATGGTACTGGGGGAAGCAAACGGACGTAGGGAGGAGAAATATATGCCATGTGCCGTTATCAGCATATTTAATTGTGAGCGCTCTTATTTTTACGCTTGGCGTCGTCGGCGTGCTTATCCGGCGCAATCCGCTCATTATCTTTATGTCAATTGAATTGATGTTAAATGCAGTCAATCTCTCGTTTGTGGCCATCTCCAGCTTCCTCGACTCGGCAGATGGGCAGATGTTTGTCTTTCTCGTACTGACAGTCGCTGCCGCTGAGGTAGTTGTCGGCCTGGCTATTATCGTCTCCATCTTCCGCACGCGCCGAGATATCGATGTTGACGACATGAATATATTACGAGGCTAGAGATATGATAAATCTAACTGTCTGGGTGCTGCTCATGCCCCTGCTGGGGTTCATCATCCTGGGCTGTAGCTGGAAGGGCTCTCCCACGTCGGGCCGTGATCACCGTGGCCTGGGACTGCTGTGGCCTGGCTTTTATTTTTGCCGCCTTCAGCTTCTTCTCGCTGCTGGGCACGCCGGTCAATGCGGCGCTCAAGCGACCAGGTATTCTACACCTGGATCACCTCGGGAGATTTTCAAGTGAGCTTCGGCCTGCTTCTCGATCCCCTGTCGGCCGTCATGCTCCTGATCGTCACCGGCGTGGGCTTCCTGATCCATGTCTTTCGGCGGGTTATATGGAAGACGATCCCGGTTTCTGGCGCTTCTTCGCCTACCTGAACTTCTTTATTTTTGCCATGGTTCTGCTGGTAGGGGCGGATAACTTCCTCTTCCTGCTGGTTGGTTGGGGCCTGGTTGGCCTGGCCTCGTTCCTGCTGATCGGTTTCTGGTATCGAGCGGCCCACAGCGGTCGCCGCAGCCCAGAAAGCCTTTGTCATCAATGTCATCGGTGACTTTGGCCTCATGATCGGCTATCTTCCTTATCTTCAGGCAGTACGGCGTACTCAATTACATTAGCAATAATGGCGTCGTCGGTGTCTTTAGCTCAATTGATCCCGTGACAAATGGGAGATGCGGTCGCAACGGCGATCGCCCTCTGCCTCTTTATCGCCTGTGCGGCGAAATCGGCACAGTTGCCACTCTATATGTGGCTGCCAGATGCCATGGAGGGCCCCACGCCTGTCAGCGCTCTGATCCACGCGGCGACCATGGTGACGGCCGGCGTCTACCTGGTTGCGCGCGCCCATCATATCGTTTGAACTGCCCCCAGGGCGTTGACTCATCGTTAGCGCTTATCGGCGGCGCGACCGCGATCTTCGCGGCATCATCGCGCTCTTCCAGCTGGATATCAAGCGCGTGCTGGCTTACTCGACCATCAGCCAGCTGGGCTATATGTTTATGGGCGAAGGTGTGCATAACTATACTGCTGGTATCTTCCACCTCACCACGCATGCCTACTTCAAAGCGCTGCTCTTCCTGGGAGCGGGCGCAGTCATCCACGCCCTGGACGGAGAACAAGATATGCGCCAGATGGGCGGATTGAGAAAGCGGCTGCCGATTACCTTCTGGACGTTTCTGGTAGCTGCTCTGGCGATCAGCGGCATACCTCCGCTATCCGGCTTCTGGAGTAAGGATGATATTCTCAGTTCATTGCTGGCCCAGGCCGCGGCCGGCGTGGCCGTATCTACTACGTGTTCTGGGCTGTCGGTATTATTACCGCCGGCCTGACCGCCTTCTATATATTCCGTCTCTTCTTCGGCATTTTCATGGGAGGTTATCGCGGCACAGGTCGTGCCCGCCCGGCAGGTGACGATGAGGAAGAAGAACGCGGGCGGCAGCACGCGGGCGAACGCTTCACCATTCATGAAGCTCCACCTGTCATGACTGTGCCGCTGATTATTTTGGCCTCTCCTCGTCGGCGGCTGGGAGGCTTCGTCAATACTCCTTTCTGGCCGGCTCTGGCAATTTGCTCGCGCCGGTCTTTAGCGATGTGCATACCCTGGCGACGCTGCACCCGGCTTCAACCAGCGTGGAGCTGGTCTCCAGTGGCTTGAGCTTGGTTCTGGCCTTGGCTTGGCATCCTGGCTGCCTGGCGCCTATACGGGCGCGGCTTCCACTACAAAGAGAACAGAATACCGCTCTACCAGCTGGTACTCCATAAGTACTACGTTGACGAAATACTTGGGCCGTTGATCGTTCAGCCCATCCTCGGCCTGGGCGCGCGCGCGACGCGCCTGCTGGAAGGCGACCTGCTCGATGGCGGAAGCCGGGCTATCGCCGGGTGTGCTGCGTGGCGCGAGCGCAGGGCTGCGCCGCCTGCAAACTGGCTATGTGCGTAACTACGCCCTGGCAATTTTGATTGGCGCGGTGCTGATAATTGTGTACTATGCAGTGAGGGGGTAGCGGCATGTTTGCTTTCCAATCTTATCAATTATCATTTTTCTTCCGCTGCTGGGAGGAATTGCCATCCTGTGTATCCCCAAGACAAAGGTCAGCGCCATCCGCTGGACCGCCCTGAGCGTAGCATGGATGGATCTACTGCTGGCCCTGGTGGTGGTGCTGGCCTACTCCAGCAAATGTATCGCCGACTTCAGCAATCATCGGCTCGGCCCCCAACGGGACCTTCCTGTTTAACGAACAGTTTACGTGGATAGCGGCGGCTGGGCATTAACTATAGCCTGGGCGTCGACGGCATCAGCCTGCTGCTGGTCGCGCTGACCACACTCCTGACCCTCGTCTGCATTGGGGCATCGTTTCGCATCGAGCAGAAGGTCAAGAACTACATGGCCTTCATGCTGCTGCTGGAGTGTGGCATTCTCGGTGTCTTCCTGTCAACCAACCTCTTCCTCTTCTATATTTTCTGGGAGGTGATGCTGATACCGGCCTATTTCCTGGTCGGCAGCTGGGGCGGCGAGCGACGGATTTATGCGGCCATCAAATTTGTTCTGTATACCTCGGTGGGCAGCCTGTTGATGCTGGCCGGCATCATCGCCCTAGGCTACTATCACCAGCGCGCCATGCGGGGGCAGCTATACGCTTGACCTGGCGGCGCTCTTGAATAGCCAACTGGACAGCGGCATACAGACCTGGCTCTTGCTGGCCTTTGCCGCCGCCTTTGCCGTCAAAGTGCCACTTGTCCCATTTCATAGCTGGCTGCCAGACGCCTACAGTGAAGCGCCCGCGCCGGTCAGCGCGATGCTTGCCGGCGCTATGTCCAAGACGGGCGCCTACGGCTTTCTGCGCATCTGCCTACCGCTCTTCCCTGTGGCAATCCATACACTGGCGCCGCTCTTCAACACGCTGGCGGTGGTTGGCATTCTGTATTGCGCGCTACTGGCGCTGGTCGCAGACTGACCTCAAGCGCCTGCTGGGGTACTCCAGTATCAGCCACCTGGGCGTGATTATGCTGGGTATGTTCGCCTTCAATACTCAGGGCATTGAAGGTGCCGTGCTGCAGATGGTCAACCATGGTATCACGACTGCGGCGCTCTTCCTGATCGTTGGCTTTATCGAGGTGCGCACAGGTACGCGCGACCTGCGGGACTTTGGCGGTTTGGCCAGGCGCATACCCGTATTCTGGCGACGGTGATGCTCATCGCGGCGCTTTCATCGCTTGGACTACCCGGGCTGAACAATTTCGCCGGCGAGTTTCTGGCCTTGCTCGGGGCCTTCCGCAGTAATGTAATCTTTGGTGTACTGGGTACCGCGGTCGTTGTACCGGCAGCCTGGTACCTCATGCGCTTCTTCCTTGACAGTCATGGATGGGTCCGCTGCAAATGGACGGCGCCGTTGGCTCGCTGGTGCGCAAAGGCAAACTCTCGACTTACACCTCGGCGAGTTCCTGACGCTTGCACCACTGCTGCTCTGATCTTTTACATTGGTATTCAACCTGCGCCGCTGACCTCTTAATGGAGCCAGCAGTAGTCAACACTCTGCAAAATATTGGCAGTGCGTTTGTAAGGTAGGGTATGTTTCTATGACTTTTACGTATTCAGTCTCTGCAGCCGATTGGGGGCGTATCGCACCAGAGCTGGTCCTCGCGTTCATGGCGCTGGTCGTCATGCTGGTGGACCTCGTGTTGCCGCGTCCACCCCACAGCACCAGAGATAGCGGACCCACAAATTTCAGCATACTGCCCGCTCTGAGCTTGCTCGGGTCGGTGGGCGCGCTGGCCGCGACCATCGTCCTCTTCATATCCGGTGATCACCTGGCGGCCTTCAATGCAGTGATCAGCTCCGATACTGGCTCACTCTATGCCTATCTCATCATTCTGAGCGCCAGCATCCTGGGAGTTATGCTCTCTCCCGCCTATCTCAAACGCCTGAACCTTGAACACCAGGGCGAATACTATGCCTTATTCCTGCTGGCCACCATCGGCATGATGCTGCTGGCTGCGGCAACGAGCTTCTTGACGGTGTTTCTGGGCCTGGAAATGCTCTCGCTGGCCCTGTATATCCTCTGTAGTTTCATTTTAGCGCGCAAGAGTTCGCAGGAATCTGGCATGAAGTATTTCCTGCTCAGCTCTTTTGCCTCGGCTTTTTTACTGTATGGCATCGCCCTGACCTACGGGTCCACGGGCAGCACATCTTTTGCTGGCATTCGCAGTTTTTTGCTGCACAGGGCCCTGTCACAGCCTGGCGTGCATAGCCCGGCCCTGTTGCTGGCGGCCATGGGCCTGCTGATCGTAGGCTTTGCTTTTAAAGTGTCGGCCATCCCCTTCCAGGCCTGGACGCCGGACGTTTACGATGGCGCGCCTGCCCCGGTGACCGCCTTCATGTCCGTAGGCACCAAAGCCGCGGCCATGATCGCTTTTGCGCGCGTCTTTGCGGTTGTCTTTCATGCCACCAGCGCCGAATGGATACCAGTTGTCTGGACCATCACCGTCCTGACCATTGTGGGCGGCAATATCCTCGCCCTGGTGCAAACGAACGTCAAGCGCATGCTGGCCTATTCCAGCATCGCCCACGCGGGCTACCTGCTGATCGGGGTGCTTGTCGGGGGCATAGTCGGACTCTCGGCTCTTCTCTTCTACCTGCTCTGCTACACCTTTCTGAACCTGGGGGCCTTCGGTGTGGTCTCGCTTCTGGAGCAGAAGGATAACAGTGGCAGCAGCTACAAAGATATACGCGGGCTGTGGTATCGCCGGCCCGCGATCGCGGGCCTGCTGGCCCTATTTATGCTGGCCCTGGCAGGTTTCCCGCCGATGGCGGGTTTCGCGGCCAAGTATTATCTCTTCTATGCAGCTCTGCAAGGGGGCTACCCGGAGCTGCTCATCATCGGCGTGCTGGCAAGCGTGCTGGGCATGTATTACTACCTGCGTGTGATAGCAACCATGTTTATGGAAAGAGAGGCTGCCGTGGAGGGACCCGCGCACGTGGTCGCGCCCGCCCCTAAACGCCTTGCCACAAAGTTGACCAATGCGCAGGCAACCACCCCCCTGGAAGGGAGCAGCAGGCGGGCGGCCGCGGTGGCGGTGAAACCACAGCCATCTACCGCTTTGCGCCAGGCGCCAACCTCTACGCCTGCGCCTGTGAGCGCTGAAAAAACGCCGGCCAGCAGCGTGGGGATGATGTCATGGCTGGCGCTGGGCATCGCTCTGCTGGGAACCTTCGCTATGGGAACGATACTACCGTACTGGCTGGTCAACCTGGCACAGCAGGCGGCACAAATGATGTTGATCTTGAGGTAATACCCATAGCCCTGAAACTCGTATGCGCTGAGGCCATGCGGAGCTCGCAGAGCTCCGCATGGCCTCAGCGCATATCTTACTTCGCCAGCCAGCATGTAGGGCTACATCATGCCGCCCATGCCGCCCATGCCGCCCATACCAGCAGGCATGCCGCCGCCAGCGGCAGCGGACTGCTCCTCAGGCGCGTCGGTGATAAGCGTGTCAGTCGAGAGAACCATGCCCGCGATACTGGCAGCATTCTGCAGGGCCGAACGCGTCACCTTTACGGGGTCAACGATACCCGCTTTGAGCATGTCCACGTACTCGCCGCTCAAGGCGTCAAAACCAAAACCACGAGTAGCCGCGCGCACTGCCGCGACGGTAACAGCGCCATCGCGACCGGCATTGAGCGCGATCTGGCGTAGTGGCTCCTCAAGGGCACGGCGCAGGATGTTGACGCCGGTGGTTTCGTCACCAGGGGCAACCTGCACCTTATCCAGGGCGGGAATGGCCGCGACAAGCACCGAACCACCACCAGGAACGATACCCTCTTCAATGGCGGCGCGGGTCGCGGAGAGGGCATCCTCAACGCGGTGCTTCTTCTCTTTTAGCTCAACCTCGGTGGCAGCGCCAACCTTGATCACGGCTACACCGCCGGCAAGCTTCGCCAGGCGTTCCTGCAGCTTCTCACGATCGTAGTCACTGGTCGTCTCTTCGATGAGGGCGCGGATCTGGCGCACACGCGCCTGGATGTCCTTCTCACTGCCGGCGCCCTCGACGATGGTCGTATTGTCTTTATTAGCGATCACCGTGCGAGCGCGGCCGAGGTCCTGCAGGGTGGTATTCTCAAGCTTGAGGCCGGTCTTCTCGGTGATCACTTTCCCACCGGTGAGAACGGCGATATCCTCCAGCATGGCCTCGCGGCGATCGCCAAAGCCAGGAGCTTTGACGGCCACAACGTTGAAGGCTCCGCGCATCTTGTTGACAACCAGGGTTGCCAGTGCCTCGCCATCCAGGTCCTCGGCGGTGATGAGCATGTCCTTGGTACCGGATTGCAGGACACGCTCGAGGATGGGCAGGATATCAGCGATGGCGCTGATCTTCTTATCGGTGATGAGAATGTAAGGATTTGCCAGCTCAGCGACAGTATGCTCATTGTTCGTCGTCATGTAAGCGGAGATGTAGCCGCGATCGAACTGCATACCCTCGGTATACTCTTTTTCCATTGCCAGGCCGCGGCCCTCTTCAACTGTGATGACGCCGTCCTTACCGACTTTATCCATCACATCCGCGATAAGCTCGCCAATTTCGCTGTCGGCCGCGGAGATCGAGGCGACCTGGGCGATCTCTTCGCGCGTCTCAACGGGCTTGGCCATCGACTTAATTTCGGCGATGACCGCCTCGACGCCCTTCTCCAGGCCATGGCGCAGGATCATGGGGTTAGCGCCAGCCGCCAGGTTTCTGAGGCCCTCGGTCACGATGGCCTGCGCCAGCACAGTAGCCGTAGTGGTACCATCACCGGCGACGTCATTCGTCTTGGTCGCCACCTCTTTGAGAAGCTGCGCGCCCATATTCTCAAATGGCTCTGGCAGCTCCATCTCGCGGGCAATCGTCACACCATCGTTCGTGATGGTTGGCGCGCCGAACTTCTTGTCCAGTACCACGTTGCGGCCCTTGGGCCCAAGTGTCACTTTGACAGCCTCCGCCAGCGCGTCAATACCCTTTTTAAGTGAGTGACGCGCTTGTTCATCGAATTCTAGTCTCTTAGCCACAAAACAAACTCCTAAAAAACATAGCGCGAGTCCCGAGTTAGTCCAGGCTCGCAACACTATCGGTCTGCATGAACAACTGGAATAAGCGCAAGTTATTCCAGAATACCCATAATATCGCTTTCGCGCAGGATCAAATACTCTTCACCGTCCATTTTGACTTCGGTGCCCGCGTATTTCGCGAAGAGCACCCTCTGGCCGACCTGCACTTCCAGAGTAATGCGTTTACCATTGTCCAGAACCTTACCAGGGCCAACCGCCAGAATTTCACCCTCCTGGGGCTTCTCTTTCGCCGTATCCGGTAGCACAATGCCACTCCTGGTGACGCTTTCACGGGTCGATGCTTTGACTACTACACGGTCACCCAGCGGCTGAATTTTAAGGCTCACTGTTGACATACCGATTCTCCCTATTTTTCTCAATATGCTTGGTGAGAAATATTCCCTCCTCTTTTCCAGCCAGTTACCTGCCCGGCGGGCAGGGTGAGGGTACCCTCTCCGGGTATGCCCCCAGAGGTGACTGGCTGCAGGGAAGCTCACCGTCATTAGCACTCTCGTTGTAAGAGTGCGAACCACCCATATAATACATCATCGGCAAAGGAACCGCAAGGGGTTCTGGGCAAAAGTTTCACAGCCTGAGAAATTGTCGCGCAATTACCGCCTGTTACAGGGGTGTGGTGGTTTCAGCGCAGTTTTCCTGGCTGAACTGAAGAGGCCCGCCAGGCGGTCGCCAGGCAGCGGAACTATGGTACAATAACAGAGATGCTTACAACTATATCTGCTTGCGGCCGCAAGCTGCTCAAATATTTCGCCGGAGGATGATGACGATGCTGGAACAACATGATCTACTGCTTGGACTCAACGAACCACAGAAGAGGGCTGTGACGACGACCGGGGGGCCTGTGCTGATACTGGCGGGGCCCGGAAGCGGCAAGACTCGCGTCATCACCCATCGTGTCGCCTATCTTGTAAAACATGAACATATCTCCCCCTGGCACATCCTGGCCGTCACCTTCACGAACAAGGCCGCCAGGGAGATGCGCGAACGCCTGGAGAAGCTGGTCGGCATCAACGAGTCAAAAGAGATGACCATCGGCACCTTTCATGCCATCTGCGCGCGCGTCCTGCGCATCGAAGCAGATTACCTGGCCTCGCTCGGACTGAACAGGTCCTTTGTCATCCTGGATACGGATGACCAGGTCGTACTCATCAAGCAGGCTATAAGGGAGCTGAACCTGGATGAGAAACAGTACAGGCCCGTGACGATCCAGGGCCTGATCTCGCGTGCCAAGAACGACCTGTTGATACCAGAGCAGATGGCTGAGCAGGCGACGAAATATATTGAGGAGGTGGCGGCTCGCGTCTACAAGACCTATCAGAAGCTGCTGCACGCCAACAATAGTGTTGATTTCGATGACCTGCTCCTGTTGACCGAGCAGCTGTGGCGGCGTGAGCCGGAGGTCCTGCGACGTTACCAGGCGCGCTGGAGCTACATCTCCGTTGACGAGTTCCAGGACTGCAATCTCCCCCAGTACAAGCTGATACGGCTGCTGGGCTACGGTACGGACGAAAGGCACGAGGGCCAGGGCAACGTGTGCGTGGTGGGTGACGATGATCAGATGATCTATACCTGGCGCGGCGCGAGTTCGGAGAACGTGCTGCGCTTCGAGCGCGATTTCCCGCACACACGTATAATCATGCTGGAACAGAACTACCGCTCAACTCAGACCATCCTTGACGCGGCGCAAATGGTGGTACGACGCAATCGCGCGCGCAAAGATAAGAAGCTATGGACCGCCCTGGGCGAGGGTGAGAAAATCATCGTACATGAGGCCTACAACGAAGAAGAGGAAGGGCTCTACACCGCACGTGAGATCAGCCGCTTGCTGGCACGGGGCGAGATCGATAAGCGCGGCGATGTGGCCGTTATGTATCGTACCAACGCCCAGTCACGCGCCCTGGAAGAACAATTTCTGCGCGCTAACATTCCCTATAAAGTCATCGGCAGCCGCAAGTTCTACGAGCGCAAAGAGGTTAAGGATATGCTGGCCTACCTGCGTTTGCTGCTCAACCCAAACGATGAACTGAGCCTCAAGCGCATCATCAACGTCCCGAATCGCAAAATCGGGCCTAAAACCGTGGGTGAGCTGCAAGCCTGGGCCAATGCCAACAAAATCTCGCTTTTTAGCGCGATCCAGCAGGTCGACAGGCATCCTACCCTGGGTAAGGCGGCCAAGACCGCTCTCATGCAGTTCGCTCTGCTCATAGCCGATCTCACCTATGCGATCGACGAGCTGCAACTGCCCGAACTGCTGGATAGAAGCGCGGAACGCAGCGGCTATGGACCCGAACTGCGCGCAAGCCCGGAAGGCGAGTTAGATCGCTGGGCCAATGTGCTGGAACTGCGCAGGGTCGCTGAAGATTACTCGGAAATCGAGACGCATACCGCCCTTGAATTGTTTTTGGAAAACGTGGCGCTCGTGGGTGGCGCTGACACCACCCAGACGGGTGAGAATGGGACGCTGGTCCAGGAAGAGCAGAGCGATGCCGTGACGTTGATTACGCTGCACGCGGCCAAAGGGCTGGAGTACCCGGTCGTCTTCATCGTCGGTATGGATGAGGGCTCGCTGCCCCATTCGCGTTCAGTAGATAAGCCGGAACAGCTTGAAGAGGAGCGCCGCCTGGCATATGTGGGCTTTACACGCGCCATGCAGCGTCTCTATCTCGTACGGGCCTATCGCCGTTCATTCTTTGGCGAGAGCCACACCACCGAGCCGTCGCGTTTCCTCGAGGATATTCCTGTAGAGCTGGTCTCAGCACCAGGGGTCAATGCGCGTGAACCAGGCGGCATTCGCTCCCAGATGGGCGCCCGCAATAACCGGCGCAGTGCCTGGGACGAGGACGACTACAACCAGGATCATGCAGCCTCCTACGAGAGTGGGCGCACCTTCGGCGCCGGTCGGTCGGCCACACGAGGCAGGTCGAGCAGTAATAATACTACGCCTGCACGCCGCCCTGGCTCGTTTTCTTCGTCAACGGTGCCCCCCGAGGTGCCCGCAGCCCGCCAGAAGGCAGAACCACCGGCGCCCCCCAGGCCCAAGGGGCAGCAATATCAGCCTGGTGACAAAGTGCGGCACAACATCTTTGGCGGGGGCATCGTCCTGAAAAGCGAAATGGAGCAAGATACCGAGTTTGTCGAGGTGCAATTTGAGGGCAAAATCGGTAAGAAGCGCTTGAGCATGGATTTCGCCAAGCTGGAGAAGCAATGAGGCTGCTCCAGGAGCGGACGGGCGCTAAGGGCGTTGCACTCGCCGCCCTTTCGGCGCGGGGGAGCGGAGATCTATGGCGCGCTGGCGGACAAGTTCTCGATCTTACAGACACATCCATTGGTCCCAATGCCCGTGTCCCCTTTTCCAGCACACGCCCCCACTCTAGAATACGCATCATGGAGCATGCGCGAGTCAGGTCAAGCGTACTTAAATGCCAATGGTCGGCTCTATGTCCGTTCTGTAGAGCATGCATTTGTGCGTTTTTCTTGCTTTTTTGTGCTGATAGGTATACTCTGCAATTGAGAAAGTTGTAGAAGGAGCAGCGCCTAGATTATGTCCGCACTTGAAAGCAGTCACCAAAATCAAACAACCGGGCCCACTCCCCTGGAGTATCACCTGACGATCCAGGATATGCCTCTAGACGAGCGGCCGCGCGAACGACTGCGGGAATGTGGCCCCCATGCGCTCTCGACGGCTGAACTACTGGCGATTATTTTGCGCACGGGCACGGCGCGCGCTAACGCCGTCACCATGGCGGCCAAACTGCTGGTAAAATACGGCGGCTTAAGCGGCCTGCTGCGGGCTGAATTTAGTGAATTGAAGGCCGAGCACGGCATGGGCGAGGCGAAAGCCGCTCAGGTCAAGGCCGCTCTTGAGCTCGGGCGACGTCTGGGCAGCTTGCCCAGCGAAACCAGGTACCAGATCAAGTCTCCTGCCGATGCGGCGCAGCTGGTTATGTTAGAAATGATGTACCTCGACCACGAACAACTGCGTATCCTGACACTCGATACGAAAAACCAGGTGGTCGAGAATATCAGCCGCTACCGCGGGACGGTCAATAGCTCGGTCCTGCGGGCGGCCGAAGTCTTCCGTCCAGCCGTGGTACGCAACTGTCCAGCCGTCATAGTGTGTCACAATCACCCGAGCGGAGATCCGACCCCTTCACCCGAAGATATTCTAGTGACCAGGCAATTAGTTGAAGCCGGCCGCCATCTGGACATCGAACTGGTTGATCACCTGATCATCGGCAACCAGCGCTTTGTGAGCTTGAAAGAACAATTGCGCTGGTAGACATTTGCACCGAGGCATACGAGGGCAGCGAGCAATATCCTCCTCTTGCAAACTAACTGCCGCGCCATTACGCAACCTTGAACTCAGTTATCATGCCAAGCATGTAGTGTGGTTTGCCCGTCTTCATATCCGGCACAAAACATAAAGCGACGTAGTTAGCAGGCTTGAGATTGAGCTTCAGCCAGGCCGAATACCCTGGCGCGAGAGCACCCATCCCGCCAGCATCCGTAAATGGTGGTGGGCCGGAAGGATTTTTACTGTTTAAAAAGTTTAATACATCCTGCAGGTTCTTGCCCGCTGCCAGCTTTAGCAGGTCCATCTCATGCGACTGCGGCCCCTGATTTGTTATTTTCAGGACGGCCTGACCCCCTGGGAAGGAGGAGGGCAGTACAAAGCCGAAGTCCTTGAGCAGAACCTGTGCGTTTGCCCGAGGAGGGGGAGAATTACCGTTCGTGCGCGCGGTGATATTGAAGGAAGTCAGCATTCCTTTCATGTAATGTGGGATGTTATCTTGTCCTGTAACGAAGCAAATCGAGGCATATTGCCCCTGGGGCAGGTTTAGAATGACCTCCTGCCTCTGACCCGGATCGATGGTATTAGCGCCCCCATAGAGCGTCGCGAGTGCAAGTGCGGCTCCTGCGTTCTTTTTCAAGACTGTCGCAAACTGATTAAAGTTTCCATTGTTGATGCGGGCAAACTGCACCTGGTGTGGTTGTGACCCATCATTGATAAAGATCAGATCAACCAGTCCGGCAGGAACTGTCTGCGGCTGGTTGAAGGAGAAATCCATCGCCTTGATCGTGATGGCTGGAATAGCTTGTGGCGCCGTAATTGCCTGAGTGGTTCCCCCGGTGGAGGCGGAAGTCTGGCCTCCGCACGCCGCGATAAAAAGCGTAGACAACGCTGCTAGCAGTAAAATCGGCCATGGGATCAATCTTCGCTGTCGTCTGAAGAGCACTGCGCTACGCTCGTGCATCTTTCCAGTTTTAGTCATTTTTGCACTCCTTCTTATACGCATGTCTGGAAAAGCGCCTGTAATGTCAAGTGACTTTCTGCAAGAACAAATATCTCTGTGTCATGTGAACAGCGGGTTGCAGCCCTGATCAGACCCCGAAGACACAGTTTCAAGCTTCTCTCAGTGCCGCCGTTTATTGATCTGCAACTGTATCCAAATAGGTAACTCCATCAGTATAGATGCCAAAACAAGCTGAGCAGTAAAATTTAGCGCTTAAACTGTGCGCAAGAAGTTGCAGGCGCGGGTAGATTTGTTTATGACAGTATTGCTCAACTGAACACACAGATGTAGGCGACGTGAGCTGGAACACACCGACAATGGGCTGCGAACTACCGACCGTGCCGCTGGGGATCGAAATGCATACCTGGCCGGCCACAGCCTGCCATGGCACGAGCATCGGCTTAAAAGGTGCCATACGGGTTGCCCAGGTCCTTCCTGGCGGCGATGGGACTCGACATCCTGACGGATGCGCACTTGCGCGCGGCTGCGCACGCCGACTTTGAGCGCCGCGTCAGCGGGAAGCCCTATCGCCCGAGATGCGGCGCCCACTCGAACTGCCAGAGTGGCTCAACGAGTGAGGGTTTTGCGCTCATTGTCGGAACGCCGCGCATCTCGAATATCGACAGGTCCAATCCCTAGAGCGGAGAGCAGAAGTGTTGAGCGTTGTGGTAAGATAGAAGGATGAAAGCTTACTCACAAGATCTGAGAGAACGCGTGCTGCGAGCGGCAGACCAGGGAATGCCACACCAAGAAATCGTGTGGGTGTTGGGAGTCAGTCTGGCGACCATCGGGCGCTATCTCAAACAACGCCGAGAAACGGGGCATGTGAGGGCCAAAGTCATTCCTGGACGGCCCTCCAAGAAAATGGAGCCACTGCAAGCAGGATTGACCGCGCAACTGCAGGCGTTTCCTGATGCGACCCTGGAGCAGCATGCGCGCTACTGGCAACAAAGCCAGGGCATGCACGTCAGCCGATGGAGCGTCGGACGAGCGATCAAGCGCATGGGCTGGACGCGAAAAAAAAGACGTTGGGAGCCACCGAACGCAAGGAAGAAGCCCGCAGCATCTGGCGAGAGCAGATGAAGCAGGTGGATGCGAGCCTCCTGGTGATCGTCGATGAGACGGGCTCCAATATCGGTCTGACCCCGTTGTATGCCTGGGCACCCAAAGGACAGCGAGCCCATGGCAGTGTCCCGCGCAATTACGGCAAGAATACGACCTTGCTGGCTTCCCTTTCGCTCTCAGGGATGGGAGCAGCAATGATCCTGGAGGGCGCCACCGATACACTCGCTTTTGAGAGCTATATTGAGCAGGTGTTGGCTCCCAGCTTGCAGCCCGGTCAGATCGTGGTGATGGACAATCTGAGCGCCCATACCGGCCCCAAGGTTCGACAAGCTATCCAAGCGAAGGGATGCCACTTACTGTTTTTGCCTTCGTATTCTCCCGATCTCTCTCCCATCGAAGGTGCCTTTTCCAAACTCAAGGCTTTCTTACGCCGGGTCGGGCCTCGTACCCGCCAGGACCTGTACGAGGCCCTCTCTCAAGCTTTGGATGCCATTACTCCCCAGGACGCTCTCGGCTGGTTTTCTCACTGCGGCTATTTCCCTGCTGAACAGGAGGTACCATGAACACTCAATCTTTCTGCTCTCCGCTCTAGTGTGGCCGCCCGCCGGGTGAGTTCACCCGCCTTACCCCTTTATGCTCTGGCCGCGGCTTTTTCGCCTTTGCGCCGCCGGGGAGCGCGCTCATGGCCATTTTCGCCCTCTTTACTCCTGCTGGCTCTAGCGCCCTGCGCGGGTTCAAGCGCGGCATCGAGCACCTGGCGAATTTCGGTGACGAAGACAAAGTGCATCTGCTCGCGCAGCTCTTTGGGCAGGTCCTCCATCAGATCCATCTCGTTCTTCTTGGGTAGAATGACAGTACGGATCCCTGAACGGTACGCTGCCAGCACCTTCTCTTTGATGCCACCAATGGGCATCACTTTGCCACGCAAGGTAATTTCACCCGTCATAGCAACATCGGAACGCAACATGACGTCCACTTGCCAGCGAGACCAGCACGGTGACCATAGTCACGCCTGCCGATGGTCCATCCTTAGGGATTGCGCCTGCTGGCACGTGGATATGAATACTCTGATCCTCAAAGACATTGGCAGGAAGGCCAAGGGCTACGGCGTTGGAGCGTACGTAGCTCAGGGCCGCCATAGCTGACTCTTTCATAACGTCACCCAGTTGCCCGGTCAGGATTAACTGACTCTGCTTGCTTGCCATGGCGGCAGCCTCGATGAAGATGATCTCACCGCCCACAGCCGTCCACACCAGCCCGGTGGCAATACCAGGGCGATCAATGCGTTCAGCCGCTTCCTCGAAGAAACGCTGTCGCCCAAGATACTCTGGAATGTGTTCGGCTGTTACGGCAATAGGCGTCTTCCTGCCCTCCGCGATCTGCTTCGCCACTTTGCGGCAGAGCGAACCGACTTCTCGCTCCAGGTTACGCACGCCCGCCTCGCGCGTATAGTCGCGGGCAATACGGCGCAAGGCATCATCATCAACGGTCAGTTCGTCTTTGTTTAGCCCATTGGCCTCAAGCTGCTTGGGCAACAGGTAATTGCGCGCGATATGCAGTTTCTGCTCTTCGGTATAGCCTGAGAGTTCCAGGATCTCCATACGGTCGCGCAAGGCCGCCGGAATTGGCTCCAGAGGAATTGGCTGTGGCGATAAACATCACCCTGGACAGGTCAAAAGCGAGGTCCAGGTAGTTATCACGGAAGTTATAGTTCTGCTCAGGGTCAAGCACCTCCAGCAAGGCCGAAGAGGGATCGCCGCGCCAGTCAGCGCCGACCTTATCAACCTCGTCCAGCATGATCACCGGGTCGTTGGCCTCGACGCGGCGCAGGGTCTGTATAATGCGTCCAGGCATAGCGCCGATATAGGTGCGGCGGTGACCGCGAATCTCGGCCTCATCGCGAATGCCGCCCAGCGACATGCGGGCAAACTTTCGTCCCAGCGCTCTGGCGATTGACTGGCCAAGCGATGTCTTGCCAACTCCAGGAGGTCCCACGAAACAGAGTATCGGCTCGCGATTGATCTGCCGTGTGGCCTCATCGGACTGCAGTGGCTGTGTCGGCGTGCCTCCTTCTGCGTCAGCTGCCTCTCGGCAGCCGCCTCAGCCTCGCTGCTGGCAGCGCTCGGCCACGCGCTCTTCCTTCAAGCGGCGCACGGCCAGGTACTCCAGAATGCGATCTTTGATCTTCTCCAGGTCGTAATGATCGTGGTCAAGCACCTGGCGTGCGTGGGGCACATCGATCTTCTCGCCTGTACTCTTGCTCCAGGGCAGGCTTGCCAGCAGTTCGAGGTACGTGCGAATGATGCTATATTCAGGTGAGACCGTGGGTAGCTTCTCCAAGCCGTGAGAGTTCACGGTTTGCCTCTTTCAGCGCCTCCTCTGGCATCTTCGCTTCATCGATCTTGCGGCGCAGCTCGTTGACGGTGGCCTGCTCTTCGCTCTCCTCGCCCAGTTCACGCTGGATAGCCTTGAGCTGTTCACGCAGCAGGTACTCGCGCTGCACCTTGCCCATCTCTTCCTGGGCGCTGGTCTGAATCTTCTTGCCAAGCTCGAATATTTCGAGCTCATGCGATAGGTAGTTGCTGAGGTTTTCCAGCTTGGCGCGCACAGAGTCGAGTTCAAGCAATTTCTGGCGCAGCTCCAAGCTCCATCTGCATGAAAGTCGCGATCACATAGACAACCTGGCGCGGCTCTTCCAGGTTCAGCGTCGCGGCGGCAACCCCTTCGGGCACATTCTGCACCAGGGCGACCAGTCGCTGGAAGTAGCTGACCACATTACGTTTGATGGCCTCGGTCTCGTTATCCGTCTTCCTGTGTATCCGGCTTCAACGTAACATGGGCCACCAGATAGGGCTTTTCTTGCGTAAATTCGCCAATCGCCACGCGCTCAAGGCCCTGCACAATAATCTGAATAGTGCCATCGGGCATGCGGATCATGCGAGCAACACGTGACACTGTGCCGATTTTGAAGATATCATCCAGGGCCAGCCTGCTCCATCTCAGCTGATTTCTGTGCCACCAACACGACCAGGCGATCGCCGCGCATGACATCATCGATCAGGCGAATAGAGCGTTCCTGGCCCACGCCCAATGGCTGCACAGCAAAAGGATAAATGACCGTTATCTTTGAGTGGCAATACCGGCAGTACATCGGGGATGCTCAAACGCTCCTCTTCCTCTTTGTCGTTGCGAGTCCTTCTCCTCGTCTTCTCCAGGCTTTTATCTCCGGCTCTTTTCCTGGGGCATGGAGGCACCGTCTGGTGTTTCGCCAGCAGGAGCTGTTTATCTTCTTCATCAGTGTGCTTAAGCTTATCCGGAACAGCAGTGAGATGATGTTGCTCTCCGACTGTTCCTCGCGCTCCATCTCTTGTTCATGTGTTCTGTTTCCATAACATTCTTCTCACTCAACACAGGCAATATTCACTCGCTCTCTTCGCTATTGTCTTGATGGTACTCCGCTGTATATGTATACGTTCTGAATTGTTTTCAGGTAACTTTTTGGAAGGTCAACCCATAAAAAACCATTTTCGTAACGAGCGTTTATGCTTCTCTATCAATGGGAGAGAGAATAAGCACCTCTACGCGAAATGGGCCATAGCGAATTTGCGCTTCATGATAATACAGGTTTTCACCCGGCCCCGTATCTTCATGCCTTTCACCACTTATCACCAGGGCATCTTCATAGAGGGTCACATCAATTTCTTCTTCTCTCATGCCTGCGAGTTCGATTTTGATAGTCATCATCTCGGCCGACTCGCGTATGTCAGCCAAGGGTCGCCACGTTGCAGAACGTTGCAGATATCGACTGGTGGCTCTGTCGTAAAGCATCATGTAAAAGTTGTCGGTAGTGACGCTCCAGTTGTTGCTGTGACCCATCAGTGTAGCGGTAGGTCACATACCGATAGCGAATACGCATAGTTCATTCCCTCATTTAAGGCATTCAGGCATCCCCCATCAATATTTGCTGCGAATGAAAAAGGCAAAAGATACAAAGAACAATGCCCTCTCTCTGCCTTTTGCCGTACTCTAACCCAAGGAGTCGAGAAAAGTAATTACACTATGGGTAAGTCTTTCTCTCCATCTAGCGAGAGCCTTCTGGCATTCCTGGCAGAGATACTCAAACTCGGAGTGGCTATCGGAAAGCACATCGCTTTGGATAATGCGGGCAAAACGTAATCGTGTTGTTTTATTACATCTTGCACAATTGACATATGTATCCGAGATGGCGGTACGTCGGGTTCCAAGAACATCTTCCTGCATGGCCGACACCTGCCTTTCTTTCGTTTCAGTAATTTCAAACAAACAATGTGCAAAATCGGGCTCGCTATTAGCCCTGCGCCAAGACCCGCGATAATACGAAAAAGAACTCGCCCTTCGTTATGCCAGGCGCCTTGAGCGGCTTTCAAGTCCACAAACGGTCGACCTACCCACCTCCCTACCCCTGGCACCCCTCCCTGTCCGGACACCTTGCCGGGGACAGGTAATCGGGAATAGGGGACAGATGGTGGCAATGAATAGTCGAAAAGACAGCAGGCCGGCCGAATTCGGCTCCTCTTGTCCGCCGACAATGCAGCCCTCCTACGCATTGATTATGGCACGTCCCATCCAAAATTGCAAGAGAGTTTGACGATATTCTGATCATGTGCTACTATGATTTTTGTGTTCCCCATTGGTACGTATCGCGCTAGCCTGGTACCAAAGCGAGACTGTATTTCAGAGTGCGTGATTGCTAGTCGCTTCTAGAGGGGCAGTATCAACAATGATCACGCAAGCGTTTAAACGCTGGCTGCACAAAATAGTTGGGTGGTTATGCGGAAAAGCATTTGATGAGGCTGATCATGCTCAGGCGGAGGCACCTGGCGATCCAGGCATGGCCTCTGAACAGTTAACACGACCAGCTCTCGATGGAGGTACGCCCCCGTCTGGCATTGCTCCCCTCATCCTTGGGCAAGGTGAAACAAATTGTTCGACCCTGGATGAAAGGCTGGATCGAATGTCACAGCTACCTCCACTGCCAATTGAGAAAATTGAATTGCCGACCACCCCACCTGCCATACCGGCTACGCCATCCATTGAAACAGGCATGACTGAGAGCTTACCGCCTCAGCCCTGGCAGCAGGACCCTTCACAGGCAGAGAGGCGCGATGTTCCTGCGGCGCTCCCCACACCAGAGCAGAAACTGGAATTCCTACACTATCTTGTCGAGCGTGGCATTGTGAACGAAGGATTTGTTGAGGGACAGGTCCCCAGGCAATATAGACAGCGAGGTGAATAGCGGCTCAAAAAAACGCATAGTCCGCAGGGGAGTCCCCTGCGGACCATGCGTCAGACCGCTGCTACTCAGTCGCGGCTCGTGTAAAACCCTCGCTCTTAGCCTCTTCCTCGGTGACAAAAAAGACGACATCCTTTGCCGCGACATCTGCCGTTACAGGATAATACAGCTTTGTACTGACGACCCCCATATAGGCGGCATCCGCCGGAGCCTCCACTCTCTGACCCGCGTTGACGGCCTGCAGGGTCGCTACGGAGTTACCATTGCCGTCGATATGCCGAATTGCCCCTGCCGGGCGCGCCGTGATCGCCTCGTCGAGTGCCTGGTCCTGAGGCAATTCGATCTGTTGACCCTGCTCCGCCTCCTCCTGCTGCAGTAAATTGCGGCGAATCAACAGATAGGTTGCGGTAGCGGCAGTAAGCAGACCGGCGCTAAAGCCGATAATTGTCCAGAATGAGGTGCGGCGCTTGCGCGCAACAGGCTGCAGCAACTGCTCACTACGATCCGCCAGGTCCAGGCCAGTTTCGCTGCCGCGCCTGGCGAGTACCTCCGTTAGCTGGCTGCCGCGTGCCATCAGGTCGTGTCTCAACTTGCCGCCGCGCTCGAGCAGGGCACTACTCACGTCACTACCCCGGCTGCCGAGATCACCGCTCACCTCACCGGCGCGCTCAAACAGGTCGGAAGAGATTTTTCCACCGCGCGCCAGCAGGTCATCTTTCAGACTCTCCCCGCGTGCCAGCAGGTCCTGGCTCCAGTCAACGCCGGCACGCCGGAGTTGCTCTACCGTCTTGTTCAGTTCTATGCGCTGCTTCTTCTCCCTACGCAAAGCGCCGCGCAGCTGTGCCGCCTGCGCGTTTAATTGCCGGGCCTGTCGTTGTAAATAATCGGCACGCTCGGCCATGAACTGACGGCTCTCCTGGGTGAAATCACCCAGCTGTTGCAGCGCCGCGTTTCCCGCGTCGCTTGCAGTTAACTGTAGATCAGAGGTACGTCTATTCACTTCCTGCGAGCGCCGTCTCAGCCATTCCAGAAGCGTATTGAAAGCCGGTCCTACCGTGGTCAACACCAGGATGCCCACGCGCAGCCAGCGACCTCCCTGCTGAATAACGTCAGGTTTTTCACGACTCATATTTCTGTCTCCTTCGTATACCTGTGTATACATGATCCGATCGATACCATCCCGGGAAATCGAGAGCAGGTATTGGGAACACCACATACCTTTAGTATGCACTTAAACGGAAGTCCTCTAATCCAAGCACAGAGAAATGGGCGCGACCCGGCGCGCCCTCACAACCGACCTACCTTACACACAGGCTATAGTATGTCAGTTTCTGTTACTCACTGTCAAGCAAGGAAATATTTGCGTTTGTATTAGAAATCTTCGGGAGCTACCTCACTCAGGCGTAGAATAATACGGCAGAAATGAAGCATAGCTGCGGCAAATTCCAGGTAGGCGGTCTCGCTTGCCGAGGCCTGCTGCGTCACTGAAGCGCGCCGGCGTAAAGCTCGCAACACTACCATCACATCTTCTTTGAGGGACGGATCGAAGTCGCCGCGCTGCATCAAACGAACCACCTGTGCCACAATAGATTCAACTTCTCGACGCATAACACGTAAATCGCTCATCCAGTTATCGTCTTTTTCCACTTTATCGTCACCCGCACTACCCCAAAATAGTGCGTCCGCGGACTGTACTTGTCGTTTGACCTCATCCTTGGGCTGCAGGGGCGGTTTTACCTGCGAGAAGCCAGCCTCATGGATTTGTGTTGGTCGGAGGTGAGTCTTAGGTTCTTCCTGCGTTACCCCTAGCTCACGTAGTAGCACGGCCAGTTCTTCTTCCCAGCCAGCCATAGAGCAGCCTCCTTTTTGAACAACCAAGCAGATGAAACGGCGTTTTCGCGTCACCTTTTCGGCCAATAACCCTCAAGCGCAGTGTAACATAGTGTGCCATCCTTGTAAATGGCCCAAAAGGACCGGGTTAGATGATGCGAGATGAGCGGGCGAAGAGGCGTGAAGCCGTCAGGGCCAGGGCTTCGGGCGCCAACAGCTCGGCCGCATCATTGCCGACCGCAATGTCCAGTAGGCAGGCAGCACCAGGTAAAGGTCCGGACCCATGATGGGTTCTGCTTACTTAAAAAGGGAGAAGGTGCAAATGAATGTGCGGCAACAGGGTAATCAACCCGGTGATCACGAGTGCAATAACCAGCAGCAGAGCGAAGTAGATTGCGAGTTTGAGTGTCGTACGCATGACCAGGTGCAGGTTGGCCGGCATATCGGCTCGTAGCATGCCTGTGATCGTCACCACGAGTGTCGGTAGAGTCCACAGGGTAATCAGGACAAAGTGCGGGGCGCCAGGCGCAATGCCAAGGGCAAGGATCACTGCGTAGGCCGGCAGCAGCAGCAGGACGTATAACAGGCGGCTCCATCTTACGCCAAGCAAGGATGCCAGGGTGCGTTTTTTGGCCTGGAGATCGCTTTCAACATCACGCATATTGTTCACATGTACGACCGCCGCCGCCAGAAAGCCGAGTGGCAAACTATAGAGCAGCACCGTAAAGGGGAAGGAGTGATATACCACCCCTTGTACCTGGATCATATAAGCCCCCAGGGTAAGCAGCGGACCGAAGACCACAAAAATGACGATCTCGCCCAATACGAGCGCAGACAGCGCATATACCGTTCCGCTGTAAAAAAAAGCGCATAAGAGGCCCAGCAGGCCAAACAGAAAGACGACAGGACCGCCAACAATGGCGACGACGATCCCCACAATTGTACCCAGGGCCAGCAGCACAAGTCCGATATTGAGCACGCTCAGCGGCGTGACAAATCCTTGTTGGATAAGTCCGCCGGGGCCAAGCGAATTGCTGGTATCTATACCTTTAATGTAGTCATAGTAGTCATTGATAAGATTTGCGCCAGTTTGCATGGCAATCACAACCACCAGTACAGCGACGAAATGCAGAATATGAAACGAGCCATGGCGCGCCTGCGGCGATATGCTCTGTTGCCAGGCAAGCGCGCTGCCAACCAGCACCGGCATGATGGCCAGCAACAGGTAGGCGGGGCGAATGCCCTCCCACCATACCTGCAGCCATTCACCCGGACCACGTCGATACTCCGATGGTTGAACCACCAGCGGCGCAGGAAGCTGGACAGAGCTTGTAGAGGCCACAGAGCGGATCGCGACTTCGGGTTCAAGTGCGCTCACCGTTTGCAGTGAGCCAAGAGGTATCGTGGGTACATCTTCTGCCTGCACTGACTCTGCTGTTACAACGTGAGAGGATTTCACCGCCTTCCCCTTGGTCGTGGCGGTAGAATCAACGATCTTCTTCTCAGGCGAGGAAACAGTTATAGTTGTATCATCGTTCTCTAAAGCAGAATCTTTATTTTGCATACAGCCTCCGGTTCAAATTACCCAAAGCACCAACACATCTATCTACTATGCCTCTCCAAATAAAATCACACCTCCAGTATACTAGATATCCCTGTATATAAAAAGAGCGCTTCGGGCTTAAGCTAACGTTGTTGTAATGCATTTTGCAGAGCGAGCATCTGGCGCTGCAACTGTGCCTGGAAAACGGCAAGCGTCAGGTCGCCACGCGTTTTTTCCAGGATACCGCGGGCACTATCGGTTGTTCGCCGCAAGCCTAAGGTAATGGCATCAGGGAAATCCACCAGGGTGAGCAGAGCATAGATATCATCCATAGAGCGTAAAAAGACCTCGCCAGCCTCAAGGTTGCCACGTCGCAATTGATCCAACACATAGCGCCTCAACTCTCCGATCGTCTCACCCAGACCATTGAGGTAGGGCGCCCAGCCAATAGAGAGCTCCGGGGCATCAGGCAGGGGACGCCCCCCGGCCAGGGCAGCGAACGTTGCCGCTTCCGCGTATTCTTTCTGCGCGTCCTGGACAAAGCCGGCGTAGAAGATATCCTGGTGATCCTGCAGGTCAAGCGTCATCTCGACGATCAGGCTACCTGCCTGCGCCAGTAGCTCTGCCGCCGCTTGAAATTCCTGGCGATGGGTTGCGCGTATGCAGTTGGCGCAAAAGCGAATAGCGGCGCGGGACTTCGGCAATGCTCGCTCACGAGCAACGTGTTTAAGTCCCAGGTACGCAATCGCTTGCTGGCCTATAGCATCCAATTGATCGCCCATTACAATATCCCTTCCTCCTGATACCCATAATCGTTCAGAAACGCTTCCGCTCCGGTCGCCTCGAAGGTAGGCGCCAATATGCCCGGGACGGTGGCACTTTGCTCTCCGACAAAAGAGGAGCCGATGAACGCAAGGAAAGATAAAAAATATAGACACAGTGTAGCATAAGAATTGCTGAAGGGGTAGGGATGTGATCTAAAGGTTAACCCGCACGCCGAGAAGTAAAGTTCCTACAGTTTGCGGGTCGCCTTTTATCTTCCGCTAAAAAATGCGCTGGACGGCGATCTCCTCAGCAAAATTCATCGTGTTGAGATCCCCTGACCAGAACAGGTGCTTCATTAACTCGGCAACCGCATACAGCAGGTGCTGCATCGTCGCCTCGCGCCCTTTCTCAAACTCCGCGCTCCCTCGATATCCTGCCATGGCGGCAAACAGGGCATTCAGGGGGGAGAGGGAGCTCATGCGTACGAGATACATCTCCATTTTTGCGGCCCCCTGTTCAACGGGAATCAGTATACGAAGCTGGGGCAGAGAGTCGATAACATCAAGGCGATAAAAGACACCATAGTGATCACGCGAAGCCTGAAAAATGGAAACCTCGGGTATAGAGGCATCATCGTCATGCTGATCACGCTGCTCATGCTGGTTATATTCCATCTCTACTCCTAAACTTGCGAGTAAATTTTCAAGCTGCTCGTTGATATTCATCTTTGACGCCTTTCTTGAGAGTGTTAAACTCGTTCGGAGAACAAGAGAGCCCGCCCTACGCTATCATTCCAATAGGCCCATAAAAAAGCGGAAATGCATGTAAAAAGGGCATGCCTGGCTGAGTTCAGCCAGGCATGCCCTGTGTGCCGGAAAAGAGCGTCAGCCGCCTGCACGCTTCACTTTTGGGCGGAGCGAGACTCCTGCCGCCGTCAGTGGAATACACGAGACGCTCTGACATTCATTTTCCTTTCTTTTATGCTTCCAAAGACCAGCGGGGAAATTGTATCATAACACGAAGATATCACTAATCTACATATTGACACGAATGGCGAAGATGAAGCGTGTATTCTTAAAAAAGAGGGATTTTGCGATGAGAACATGTCAAAGAAGCCGCTGCTATGTTTGAACTGACAGAAAAAACACTTGCTCACTATACCATACAACGCCGACTGGGCCATGGCGGCATGGCGGAGGTGTATCTTGCCTACGACGAGCACAGGCAGCAGAACGTCGCCATCAAGGTTGTCGGCAGCAGTGACACCGATTACATTGAGCGCTTCCATCGCGAGGCCATGGCAATTAGCACCTTAGAGCATGCGCATATCCTGCCTGCACTTGATTATGGCGAACAAGGTCCCTGGAATTACATAATCATGCCATACATCGAGCATGGCACTTTACGCGAACGCTTGCTCAAAGGTCCGCTTTCACTGGAAGAAACGGGCATGCTGCTCGAGCAGTTAGGGGGGGCACTGCAATTTGCCCACGATCAGGGGATCGTCCACCGCGACATCAAACCCTCAAACATTCTCTTACGCGACGACCACTATGCTATCCTGGCGGATTTTGGCCTTGCCAAGTCACTCGAAGAGGGCAGTACAATCACGCAGACCGGCAACCTGCTGGGCACCCCGGAATATATGGCCCCTGAACTGGCCGAAGGGCCGGCGACCACCAGTAGTGACCTGTATGCGCTGGGTATCCTCCTCTATCAAATGCTGACGGGACAGCTCCCCTTCTATGGTGAAACGCCTATCACCGTTTACTGGAAGCAAATACGCGCTGAGCCAAGACGGCCGACCCAGGTCAATCCAGCCATTCCGCGCGCCGTTGAACATGTCATTTTGCGCGCCCTGGAAAAGCAGCCGGGCAATCGTTACCAATCAGCTAACGAGCTGGTCCAGGTCTATCTGAACGCGATCACCTTTCCCGACCTTGTCGAGGAGAACGAACAATCTACTTCATCCCGCAACACAGCTGCTGCACGCAAGGACCTGGAAACGCCACAGCTAGCGGTTGCAGCCGACAAATTGATTTTACCCAGTAGTCCTGCCGCGGCCCCTGCGGCGATCTTGCCAAAAAGGCGCTCGGGCCGGCGCATACTTCCTAACTCGATGCGCAGGCGTTACACACGTATGGGCCCTGCCCTCCCCCCTTTAGAGCCGTTGTCTCCCGCCCCGCCACAAGATTCGGCGCTCGACACAGCACGGGCAGAGGCAGCGCAGGCGGGGAGGAGGATACACAGACGAAGTCGATCCACAGTCGGGCAGCCGCGGGGGCGCCTGCGGCACAGGGATCCTGCGACGTTGAGCGCGCTGATCATAGGTATAGCGCTGCTCGTCATCGTGCTGATCGCACTACCCTTCACCTATTTTGCTAACCAGACCAACGCGAGATTACAGGCCACTGCTACCGCCAATGCGAAGATATTGAGCACTGCCCAGGTGCTTTATGCTAAAGCGACGCAAGAGGCGCAGGTTACAGCTACTGCTGGCATCGCAAGCACCGCCAGCGGCGGCTCTATCCTCTTTGCGGATACCCTTACCAGCAACCTGAGCGGCCGCTGGCCAGAGAATTCGAACTGCACCTTCGCGGCAAACTCCTATCATGTGCTTACACAAAAACCTGCTACTCAGCAGGCCTGCCTTTTAAATGGGCTCACATTCGACAACGCTGCTATTGAGGTCGATGTCTCATTGCTCGCGGGTAACAATGCAGGCCTGATTTTTCGCGCCAGCGGGGACCAGTTCTATGATTTCGAAATCACCGACCAGGGAGAGTTTTTCTTGCGACGCCATATAAGCGCAGCGGCCACAAATAACATCTACCTCGTACAAAACACAAAAAGCCCGGCCATCGTGGCAGGGAGCGGCAAAAATGCGCTCCTCGTTATCGCCAGTGGTGATGATTTCAAGTTGTTTATCAACGGCACCTTCGTCGCAGAGGTCCACGATACCCTCCTGGCCAGGGGGCAGGTGGGACTGATTGCCGGGACGCTCACCTCAACAAACGCGGCTGAGGCAAGTTTCAACAATTTCAAAGTATTTCGCTCAGAGTAAAACCTCTTAAAATCTCAATACACCGCCACATAATTCCTACTTTTACATAGATTTTACTCTTGCGCCATTTGGCTGACCGCGCTATTATATGAGGGAAACTCTCACAGAGATCCAACTACATATGTGCAAGGATAGTATATGCAACAACACTCACCTACTACCAGGGCCCCTGCGCAGACAGGCCTGGCCCGTTTTCTCGCTGCCTGCTATCACAGGCAGCCTGATGCCACTCCTGTGTGGTTTATGCGCCAGGCCGGGCGCTGCATCGCCGAATACCGCGAATTGCGCAAGCGCTATGATATTTTAACTATGGCCAAGACGCCCGAGCTATGTACGCAGGTTACGCTTATGCCCGTGGAGCGCTTTGGCGTTGACGCGGCCGTCCTCTATGCCGATATTATGTTGCCAATGGAGGGTATGGGCATCTCCCTGGAGATCCAGCCCGAGCTTGGCCCCATCATCCATAACCCTGTACGCAGCATGCGAGATGTCGAGGCTTTACGCGTCCTGCAGGCCGAGGAGACTACTCCCTATGTGCTGGAGGCCATACAGCTGGTGCGGCGCGAACTGGCGGGCAAACAGGCTGTTATCGGCTTCTCTGGTGCGCCTTTCACGCTTGCCTGCTACTTGATCGAAGGTCGCCCCTCGCGCGACTACGGCACGGCCAAGTCACTGATGTACGCCCAGCCCCGGACCTGGCATGCCCTGATGAATAAGCTCACGGAGGTTGTCGCGCGCTACCTCGTGGCCCAGATCGCTGCCGGAGCGGACGTGGTGCAGTTGTTTGATAGCTGGGTTGGGGCGCTCAGTCCCAGCACATACAGAGAATACGTGCAGCCGTATAGCAGGCGTATCTTCGAGGCAGTCAAAGCGGCGGGGGCGCCTTCCATCCACTTTGGGACAGGGGCGGCCAGTCTGTTAGAATTGCTGACCGAGGCCGGCGGCGATGTGATTAGCGTCGACTGGCGCGTTGATCTTGACGAGGCCTGGCAGTGCATCGGCTTTGAGCGCGGTATCCAGGGCAACCTCGATCCTACGCTGCTGCTGACTCCCTGGGAGACCATCGAGGCCGGCATGCGGGATGTGCTGCGTCGAGCCGCTAATCGTCCGGGGCATATCTTTAACCTTGGACATGGCGTGCTCGCCCCCACCGACCCCTCCATGCTGCGCCGCCTGGTTGATGCTGTACATACCACGACCAGGCGCGACGGAGGGAACGCATGAGCGCGCAAAAAAAAGTTGGCGTCGTCCTGATGACCTACGGCTCCCCGGCGACGCTCGATGATATCCCCATCTATCTGAGGCATGTGTATGGTGGGCGCGAGGCCAGCGCCGAGGTTATCAAAGAGTTTCGCCGGCGCTACGGCCTGATCGGTGGTTCACCGCTCCTGCAAATCACGCAAGAGCAGGCCGTAGCGCTTGAAAAAGAGCTCAACGCGCAACATTTCGCCGACTCAGAGTTTCATGTTACAGCAGGGATGCGCTTCGCGCCTCCCTTCATCGCTGATGTGGTGCCTGAGGCCGCAGCCACGGCCCAGCAGTTGGTCGGGATCATCATGTCCCCACAGTATTCGCCAATCATCATGAGCGGCTATGTGCGTACCCTGGAGGAGGCAGCTACAACTCTGCAGCGCCCCGGGCTTGATCTGAAGATCGCCCACGACTGGCACCTGCAGCCTTTCTTCTTACAGGCCCTGGCCGAGCGCGTACAACAGGCGCTTGACCGCTTTCCGCCCACCGTGCGCGAGCGCGTACCTGTTCTCTTGACGGCTCATAGCATGCCAAAGCGCGTTGTAGAGAAAGAACCCGGCTACATCAACGACCTGAAAGAGACGGCTGCGGCCGTAGCCGGGCTCCTGGGGCTACCCGCCGATCGCTGGATGTTCTGCTATCAGAGTGCCGGGCATACGCCGGAGGAGTGGCTCAAGCCTGACTTCGCGGATGTCATGCCTGAACTAAGCGCGGCCGGTCACAGCCACGTTCTGATCGCGCCAGTCCAGTTCCTGGCCGACCACCTCGAAATTCTCTATGATATCGAGATCGGCGCTCGCGAACAGGCCGAGGAGCACGGTATCCAGTTCGCACGCATCGAATCACTGAACACCTCACCGCTGTTTATCAAAGCATTGGCAGCGGTAGTTGTTGCAGCCCTGCAGGCCTGAGCACAGCCCGCAGGCCGCTGTCTTCTTTGTCATGCCAGGAGTTTAGTGGGCCGCCACCTGGAAGGAAACGCTGACAGGGGCCGCGCCTGGAACGGCGACATTGATCACCACCTGCCAGGGACCGCTCATGTCGAACTGCACGCTGGCCTGATAGGTGCCCCCGCCTAGAGCACTGGCTGCGACGCGCTCTGTTCCCATATCCATCGTTTCCATAGTGCTCGCCAGGGTCACATGCGCGTTCATGACGGGCAGCTGCGAACTGCTCTGCAGCACCCGCACCACCAGGGTTGCGGGCTGCGTGCTGCGAGGGGGGTTAGGATCGACCTGTAAGGTAATCTGCAAGGGGCCGACATGAGTGGTCTGAACCTGCGCGGTGACGCGCTGAGGAACAATGGTGGTGATGATTGTACCGGCCCAGGTTATAAGGATGAGAAAAGAAATGCCAAGCGCAACGACGAGCAGGTTTCTTCTCATGCTTATTCCTGACGTTGAGGGACCTCTACCCTGGGAACCTCAACATAGATATCACCGTTCTTCTCAACCCTTGTATTTAAGCGCGGTAGAGCGCTGCTATAGTAGCGTACAGTGGCCGCACCTTTATCTACTGTACCATATTCTGTAAACAGGCCGCCATGACATGGGCAATGAAATTTACGATCTGAAGCCTGCCATTGCACAATGCAGCCCATATGGGTGCAGGCAGCCGACATGGCAATAACCTGCCCCGTATTCGCATCGAGCTCGCTACCGCCGCTGATCCCACCCTTGCTATCATCGCGAATGACGTACCCCACCACGGCCTCAGCAGTAAAACGCATAGCGCCTTCACCCAGCTGTGCAAGGTTGGTGACATGCCGCCAGACGGTGGGCACATCTGTGGCGATAAGCGCCTCGCTGCTGGAATAATTCACCGCACCACGCTCAGCCGCAGTTGATGTCAGGCCGCGTTCGGCCGCAGCGCCCAGGCCCGCGCCCACAGCTAATGAGGCAGCGACGGCGGCTCCTCCGGCCAGCAGGGAGCGGCGCGAGACAGCGGGCCGCTTGCGCGGCCTCTGAGCAAATGTAACTGGCGCGGGCCCAGGAGGCCTGGCGACGGCAGCCTGCGCTTCTGGCTCAGTCGTGGCCGCCTGGGAAAGTTCCTGTTGCAGACGCGCCTGGAGATCGGCGACAAATTCAGGTCGTGGTTCGCTTGTTTCAGGGGCAGCGGAGCGAAAGAGCGCAGCCATGCGATAGACACTCGCCTGGTCGGGTGACAGCCCAGCCGGAGGGTGAGCGACATGGCCTGCCTGAAGCTCCTCGATGTAGTGCTCAAGCTCCAGATAGTCTTCAGATCGTTCCTGGTCTTCACCTGACATAATAGTGTTTCTCCGCGTGAACTAGTAACGCCAATAGAGGCAGGCGAGGCAACTCTCCTGCGGCCAGAATTAATAGATTTCTGTTACAACATCCTCGAAATCAGCAGCGCGTTTCAGCGCACGAAACTGCAATACTTTGACATTTGCCTCCGACAAGCCCATCCTTAAAGCGGTCTCTTTAATTGAGAGATTGAGCAAAAAGCGACAACTTAAAACAGTCCGGTAGTGCTCGGGCAGAGCATGGAGGATGCGTTGAACCAGGTCTATAGGCTTGATACTCAGGACGGCAGGCTCTTCTTCAGCAGGCCCTTGCCAGCCCGCCTCCAATAATTCTTCGAGCGAGCTAACGGATATCCGGTAGTGGAGACGCCAGTAATCAGCGATGGTTGTACGCGCGACCTGAAACAGCCATTTCTGCATACTTTGCGCGCCCCGCTCGCTATTCACCCCACGCACAGCCTTGATAAATACCTGTGAGGTCAGGTCCTCAGCCTCCTCGCGATTGCCGACCTTACTATACACATAGCGGTAAATCATGCCCAGGTTTTCTTGATAAAACGTCTGGAATTCCCGCGCCCCTCCCTCTCCATGAGGAAGCCTGGCTCCGGCCGTGTTCTGGCCCGCCGTGGCGGATTGCGGTTCCTTGCTGTTGTTACTATGTGGCGTACCCACAAGGCTCTCCCGCTAGAATACACTTACCTGGCACAAAAAGGAAGTTATTCCTGCAAATACCTGACAATTTTTCAATAATTACTACTACGTTGTAAGGTTACACAGGTCTACGCCGGGCCCGCTGGATCCCGCTACAAGCCGCCAGTTCCAGGAGCTATAGAGAAGGGCGAGCTGCGCTTTTCACACCCCTGCAAATACACGGACGTCTTCCTTTGCAGGGGCGAAGCACAGCCCGCCCTGAAAAATGTATGAGATTTCTCTTATCCTAATTATACACAAAGCTTGCAAATTTGTGCAGGGTAAAAAGGGGATATTTTCCCCGCGCCAAGTTATTTTCCACAGGTAGGGCCTGCTTGCACCTTGCTCAAGTTTGCGCTTCATAGCAGGCTGCTGTATAATATGATCACAACGTCAACAAGAAACCGGTAACTACACAGGTGTTTCCTATTTGTTTGCACGAGACGTTGATTCTAGAGATGCGAGCACTTTTCATGATGTTTGTAAGTTCGCCCCTAAAACGCGCGCACGCTCTTCAGGGCTTACGAAACACGCTTTTTCGCCTGTCTATTTTGTTGTAGGGTTAGCCCTCGTGGTTTTCCGCAAAGGCGAGAGCAAGGGCGAAGAGGTCACTGAAATCGTACATTGTCTATTTTTGCCTCGTGCCCCCCGCTTCCCGCCACAGAATTGAGGAGTTTATGTACAAAGGTCAATCGGGAATGTGGTCCTGGTTGCTGCATCGCATCACAGGACTGGGAATTCTACTGTTTCTCTTGATCCACATAGTCGATATCTCGATCATCGGCTTCGGCCCTCAGGCCTATGACGAAAGTGTCGCATTATTTGACAGCGTGATTGTACGCCTGCTCTCCCTGGCACTCATAGGGGCCATCCTGTTGCATGCCTCCAATGGCATCCGTATCATGGTAATCGACTTCTGGCGCAGAGGGGTTCAATACCAGGTGCTGATGTTTGTCATCGCTCTGGTGGTTACCGTGGTCGGCTTCCTGCCTCTCGCGTATTACATCCTGTATCCGGTGCTGCCATTCCTACATCCAGCACATGCGACAACGATCACAAAATAATAGTTGCAAGGGGCCGCTTCTGTGTCCTCGGCTTTTCTGGGCATGCCACCCTGGCCCCTACTACATAGGAGAGAACTTGTATGCGTATTTCGAGCGGGTATGGTGCCAAGCCGTCTAGCGGTGGATTTGAGACCTTTTCCTGGTATTTCTTCCGCGTCTCCGGCGTGCTATTGATTTTCCTCGTTATCATTCACCTCATCATCATGCATGTGAGCAATGATGTCGCCTGTACGACCTACCAGTTTATCGCCATGCGTTATGATAATCCGCTATGGAGGCTCTACGACTGGATATTGTTGACGCTTGCCCTCCTGCACGGTATGAACGGCTTACGCGTCGTCATCGATGATTATGTCCATGGGCGTGGTGCACGTCTCACCGCACTCTCGATCGCAGGAACGTTGACGCTGGTTTTCTTTATGCTAGGCACGATCACCCTGATCACCTTCCAACATACGGCGAACGTCGGCGTTTCGTGCCTGCCCCACTAGAAGAGGATGAATTATGTACTTTAAATTTGATGTGGTCATCGTGGGTTCCGGGGGCGCCGGACTCATGGCCGCGATGCAGCTTCCCAATGCCAGCGTAGCCGTGCTAAGTAAGGTCTATCCCACTCGCTCGCACACCGGGGCCGCCCAGGGTGGGGTCGCGGCCGCGCTCGGCAACCAGGAAGAAGACCACTGGAAGTGGCATATGTACGATACCGTCAAGGGCGGTGACTACCTGGTGGACCAGCCTGCCGCGGAGATCCTGACGCGCGAAGCCATCGATGCCGTCTACGAACTGGAACATCGCGGGCTGCCGTTCAACCGCACAGATGACGGACGTATTGACCAGCGTCGTTTCGGTGGGCACACGCGCAACTTTGGCGAGGGTCCCGTGCGTCGCTCGTGCTATGCCGCGGACCGCACCGGCCACATGATCCTCCAGACGATGTACCAGAATGCGATTAAGAACCAGGTGCGCTTCTTCAATGAATATCTCGTGCTTGACCTGCTCGTGAATGATGGGCAGTCCTGTGGCGTGGTGGCGATGGAGATACGCTCGGGAGAGATCCATACCTTCCACGCCAAGGCGGTGCTCTTCGCCACGGGCGGCTACGGCCGGGCATGGCGCGTCACCAGCAACGCCTTTGCCTGTACAGGTGATGGCATGGCGATCGCCTATCGCCGCGGCATTCCACTGCAGGACATGGAGATGTACCAGTTCCACCCGACGGGCATCTACAAGGTCGGCGTGCTGCTCAGTGAGGCCGCGCGTGGTGAAGGGGGAAAACTGCTCAACGGCAAGGGCGAATACTTTATGGAGCGTTACATGCCCACCCTCAAGGACCTGGCCCCGCGTGATATCGTCTCGCGCTGCATCGTGCAGGAGGTCAAGAATGGCAACGGCGTGGACGGCAAGGATTACGTCTACCTCGATGTACGCCACCTGGGAGCCAAGAAAATCGCCGAGAAGCTGCCAGACATCACCGACTTCGCGCGTAACTACCTCGGCGTCGAGCCAATTACCGAGCCAGTGCCTATTCAACCTACCGCGCACTATGCCATGGGTGGCATCCCCACCGATAACGATGCGCGTGTTGTGATCGATCCGCAGTGGACGGCGCTGCCCGGCTTCTACGCGGCCGGCGAGGTTGCCTGTGTCTCGGTGCACGGCGCCAATCGCCTTGGCACCAATTCGCTGGTGGACCTGATTGTGTTTGGACGCCGCGCCGGTAAGCATATGGCCAGGTTCATCGCGGAGAATGATCACGCGCCCCTACCGGTGGAGCCAGAGACCTATGCCCGCGATCTTGTAAGTCAACTCTACACCTCCACGGGCGGCGAGTCGGCGGCGCGCATTCGCAGCATGCTGCAAAACGAAATGGACGACAAGGTCTTTGTGGAGCGCAGTGAGAAGGGTATGGTGCGCGCCCTCGATACGCTGGATGGCCTGCAGGATGCTTATAAGCAGGTACAACTACAGGACAAAGGCAAAAAGTTTAATACCGAAATGGTTGAGGCGATTGAACTCGGCTTTCTGCTCGATTGCTCGGAGGCGACAATTCATGGCGCCTTGGCGCGTAAAGAGAGTCGCGGCGCTCACTACCGCCTCGACTACCAGCAGCGCGACGATATCAACTGGCTCAAACACACGCTTGCGTATAAGGGTACGAAGGCGCACGATGTGCGGCTGGACTACAAAGACGTCATTCTCATCGACGACCCTATATTCAAGCCCAAGGAACGCAAGTATTAACAGCGCGGGGAGGAAGGAGAGGCCTGGACCCTCCTGGAAACCCTGACCTGAATTCCTCAGGTCATAGCGATCATATAGGCTGACCCGGCCACAGTTATTCAGGAGAAATAGAATGAATGTAGAGATGCGTATCAAGCGGTTTGACCCCGAAAAAGATAAGAAACCGTACTGGTACGAATGCCGTGTTGAGGCCGATCCCATCGATCGCCTGTTAGACGCGCTCAACACCGTCAAATGGACGATGGATGGCTCCCTCACCTATCGCCGCTCCTGCGCCCACGGCGTGTGTGGCTCGGATGCCATGCGCATCAATGGGCGCAATCGCCTGGCCTGCAAGGTGCTCATGCGCGACGTCGGCGCAAAGGTAACCATTGAGCCTATGCTGGGCTTCCCCGTCATCAAGGACCTGGTTGTCGATATGGATCCTTTTTTTGACAAATATAAAGCCGTTAAACCGTTTCTGATCAACAACGACAACGAGCCCGGGACGGAACGCCTGCAGAGCCCTCTGGAGCGTGAGCGCTATGACGAGGGCACGAAATGCATCTTGTGTGGGGCCTGTACTGGTTCTTGCCCGTCCGTGTGGGGCAACCCCAACTGGGTTGGTCCTGCCTCGATCGTCAATGCCCACCGCTTCATCTTTGATAGCCGCGATCAGGGCGCCGCTGAGCGCCTGGCCATCCTGGGACAGCGCGAGGGGGTATGGCGCTGCCGCACCATCTTCAACTGCGCCGATGCCTGCCCGCGCGGTATCCCTGTGACCGACTTGATCGAGCAGGTCAAACGCGCCATAGTCTTTAACGACACCCAGGGCGAATAATCAACCCCGGGCCAGAGATGGACAGGTCGGGTCCGTTCGTTTCTGGCCCGGGATGTGCCGCGGGAGGAAGGAGGCAGGCCAATGCCAGTTACAAACGAAACCTGGCAACATCGTGATATCATCACCAATGGCATACGCATGCACTACGTGACGCAGGGAAAAGGCCCTTTAATCGTCCTTCTGCATGGCTTCCCTGAATTCTGGTTCTCCTGGCGCTACCAGATACCTTTCCTCGCGCAACTCGGTTATACCGTCGTTGCTCCCGACTTGCGGGGCTACAACGACACAGATAAGCCGCGCAGCGGCTATGATGTCGCGACCCTCCTGCGCGATATCGAGGGGCTGATCCTTGGCCTGAGCCAGGAAAGAGCCATTATCGCCGGCCACGACTGGGGAGGCGCGCTGGCATGGGCCTTTGCGATCAGCTACCCCCAGATGACCGAGCGGCTGATCGTCATGAATGCTCCCCACCCGCGGGCCATGCTGCGCGAACTGCGCACGCTTAAACAACTGCGCAAGAGCTGGTATATTTTCGCCTTCCAGCTGCCCTGGCTGCCAGAAAACGCCCTGTTACGCAACAATGCCTCCGCAATTGGCCGCATGCTTAAAGAAGCGGCCCTGCAGAAGGCCGCTTTCCCCGCCGTAGTGCTTGCCAGGTATCAGGAGGCGATCACTAAACCGGGAGCGATGAGTGCCGCGCTTAACTATTACCGCCAGCTCATCCGCCACCCGGCCTTCTCCCCTGGAGCCTCGGGACTCATTACAGCTCCCACCCTGCTGATCTGGGGGGAGCAAGATATTGCCCTCGGCATCGAGTTGACATATGGCCTTGAGCAATGGGTATCCTCCATCCAGATTGAGCGCATCCCCGCCAGCGGCCACTGGGTCCAGCAGGAGCAGCCTGAGCTGGTGAATACCCTGCTGGCGGCTTACTTGCAGCAAGCGCACTTCCCGGCGCAAATATAACCGGCCTATCTATGAGCAGGTCTAAGGCCCCGCTGCCGCAGCAGGCGCTGGAGGACTGCATTGGCCCAATTGAGCGCTTTGCAGCTCGCTTGTTGCCAGCAGAGGGTGGGTCAGATCCCTGACAAAGACGGCGCGCGGATAACCCTTACAGGCGACAATCCAGGAGTCCTGAAAATTTCCCCGCGCGTCTACCAGCTGGAAATGCTGCGCATGCATCTGTGCGGCCCCAATCTGTACGGTCACCTGCACCTTATCGCCCGGCATAAAGTAAGAGCCGCAGATGCGCATTCGCGACTGCGACATATCGCTACTCGTCGTGCATAGCTTCAGCTGTGCCACTGTAGCCAGCGGGGTGGCCGGGGAGGGCCTCCCCGCTGATGCCGCAGCATGTGAAGTGCTCGTAGCTGTGGGTTGGGGTGGAAGGGGAATAACCTCGCCAGGGCCATGCAACAGGCCAAAGGCGCTGGCGGTCAGAGTAAACGCCAGGACCACGACCACGGCGAGTAGTAACAGGGCTATCATTGTAGACATGGCTCCCCAGCTGGCCATGCTTGATCTGCGCGCTCGCGTCCCACACGGCCAGGGCAATAACTGTATGCAGGCGGCCTTTACGTACAACAGGGGAGATAGGAGCAGGGTCCCGGCCCAGGCCAGGTCCTCACGCAGCCGTGTCTCGCGCCGTCGGCGCTGAACCGCGCGGCCCAGGCCAGGCTCTTGTATCACCTCAAGGACATTCGCAACGAGTGACGGATACTCTTGTGCGTCCTGAGCATGCTCCAGGGTATCAGTAAGCAATGCGCTTATCTCAGTCAGGTCTATATAACGCTGCTGGCACTCGTTGCACTCGAAGATATGTTGCTGAAGCGAAGACCAGCTCTCCGCAAAGGGCTGCTGGCGTATAAAGGCCAGCAGAACACTATCAGCGGGATGGCCCTCTGCGCCGCCTACCTTTAAACGTCGTGTTTGTCGAGACATAAGCCATCTACCTCACCTACAACTGCGCTCTGTCTGTTTGAGAAGATGCTTCATAGAGCGCTCGAAATTTCTCCACACTACGAGCCACACGTTTACGGATCGCCTCTGGTGTCAACGCCAGGATCTGCGCCATTTCTTCATATGTGAAACCGTTACCAAAGTGAAGCTGTAAACACACCGCGTCTATCGGCCTCATTTTGGCGAGCACATCCTGGACCAGTATACGTATTTCAGCCTGATACTCCGGGCCAGGCACCATCAGGTGCGCATTGAAGTCTACAGGAACAGACGGGCCATCCAGGCCTACAAACTGGCGCAAACGTTTGCGATTGAGGTGGCGAAGAGCATAATTTGTGGCAATACGGTATATCCAGGCATCTAAAGAGAGATCCTTGGATGTCTTCCCAATTTCCTTAAATACCTGGAGAAAAGTATCCTGCGCAAGGTCGAGAGCTACTTCGCGGTCACCCACAAGACGATGTAGATATGCTGTGACGGGCTGCTGCAAACGCTCAATCAGCGAACGAAAGGCCTGATGATCGTGCGCGCGTAAACTCTCCACCACGTGAGCATCCATTGCCGTTCCGGCCTTACCCACTCCAAAAAGGTCCTATCTGTCTTCCTTGTTTCACTTCTACTGCCCTTACTACTATAATCAATAGCCCGGCTGCAAGCGGACACTTCGCCAGTAAGTTTTGGGGCAAACACTCGCCTCACTATATAACAATTCGTGGCAATGGGCATAATGCATAGCAGCAATGGGCCAGGTGTGCCTTAGTGGAAATGAAGTACCTGGCTAGCAGTCAGGCTATACCACCGTTATATTGATGGTGTCGTAGCCGGACGATCCATCGGGCGCCGGCGGCGCCACACTCGGGTCCTGAACATTGCCTTCCAGGTCTACGGCACGGACTATAAGTGTGTGGCTGCCGCGCGCGCTAGGATGCCACGCATACTGCCAGCGCACCCAGGTGAGGCCCGAGTCGGGGTGTTCGAGTAGGGCGCGCTGCCAGCTGCCGCCGCCATCCAGGCTCACATCAACCTCGGAAATACCTTTATTCCCTGAAAAGGCGACGCCTCCGATAAAGGTGACCTGGTTGACAGGGACACTGCTGCCAATAAGAGGGTCATCGATACGCGCGGTCATGCGAATGGGGGCGGGATCACTCCAGCCGCGCTGCTGCCAGTAACCCTGGTAATCCTGGTTGACGACCTGGATACGAGTCAACCACTTACAGTGCTTCATGCCATAAATGCCAGGGACGAGCATACGCACAGGGAAGCCATGCTCCTGGGGCAGTGTTTCCCCATTCATACGCACGGCAAGCAGGGTTGTCGTTTCAAGCGCTTTATCCAGGTGAATGCTGTCGCTGTAGTTGTCAACGGCATAGAATATCACCTTGATGGCTCCCGCTTTGACGCCTGCCTGCTGCAGAAGATCGCGCAGGCGCACTCCTTCCCAGAGCGCGTTGCTCATATACTGGCCGCCGACCTCGTTGCTAATACACATCATTGACTCATACTGCTGCTGCATAGGCAGAGCGAGCAGTTCATGATATGCGAAGGTGAGTGGATGATCAACGAGTCCATCAACCGTCAGCTGCCAGCCACTCGCGTCGACGGTGGGATCGGAGAAGAGATCTTTGGAGACGATATAGAACTGGTCATTGGACGTAATCTTCGCTGAAAGAAACCTGCTGGGATGGATCTGGCCGTAATTGGGTACGGGCGGCGGAACTATTTTACTCTTATAGTGCCGGGCGAGGTTAGCGACGGGAGCGCTGGCCGCGCTGAAGCCCTGGCTAATAAAACGCCAGGCTACCACCCCCACCACGCCCACTCCGGCCACAATCAGGCCACGCCGCAACAGCGTGCGCCTTCCCACAGTGGTCGCGGGCTTCTTAGCGGCCTTGGCTGCCTCGGCGGCGCGCGCGATGAGCCAGTTGTAGACATAGACGAACAACAGACCAAAGACGAGTCCATCAACGGCCAGGCTTACCATCGTATTGCGGAGGCCAGACGCAAGCTGCGCACCAAACACACCTGAGCCGGTGAGCGGTAAAAAAAGCAGACCCACGAGCAGCCAGAGGACAGCGGCGAGAAGCAGCCCCTGTGTAAAGTTCAACTTTGCTTCAGGCGAACCTGCCGTCGCTTTACCTGGCGGCAGCACAGGCCAGAGCAAAACGGCGAGCCCGCCACACAGGCCAAAAACGAGGCACTGGCCGAGCGCGATAATGTAGAAAAGGTAGACCTTGGCATCGACACCAATGATCTGGTGCAAAGAGGTAAAAACAGACGCCGGCATCAGAGCGGTAATCGTTGAGCCAAGGATTTCTGGCAAAGAGATGCCATTAGCCGTGGTAAACAGGAGCAACATGACTATCGTCGTCACTACGCCTGACACGAGGCCAGCTACAAAACCATTATTGAAACGCTGCATGCGCGTTTTGGTTTTCATGGTAATATTTTTCTCGCCCGGGCAACATCTCTACAGATATCATACTCTAGTTTGTTACACGAGTGGTAGGCCGCGTATTTACGCCCGGCCTATCTTGTCCCGCAAGGCTAAATAAGGTATGATCTCTTTGGCGCAGGCCCAGCTGGGTGCAAGTGTTGGCTCAGTCGCGGCGGGCGCGCTGGTATATGCTCAGGCAAGATAGATTAGCAGGCAGGCACACATGTCGGCAAAGAAAGAACGGCTCGATGTAGCGGTAGTGCGACGGGGACTGGCCCCCAGCCGGGAAAGGGCGCGCGCTCTCATTATGGCGGGGCAGGTATATATTGGAGATCGCCTGGTTGATAAACCCGGCATGCAGGTACCTCTTGACGCTGATTGCCACCTGGCCGCAACTCCCGAAGAGCTTAAATACGTCAGTCGCGGCGGGCTGAAACTCGCCAAGGCCCTGGATACCTTCCACCTCAATCCCCAGGGCCTTACAGCCCTTGACGTAGGCGCCTCCACCGGCGGCTTCACGCATGTCCTGTTAGAGCGCGGGTCGGCCCGCGTCTACGCCGTCGATGTCGGCCATGGGCAGCTCGCCTGGACGCTGCGTAACGACCCGCGCGTGGTCGTCATGGAACATACGAATATTCGCCAGCTTACGTCCCTGCCGGAGCCGCTCCAGTGCGTCGTCATCGATGTCTCATTCATCTCACTGCGCCTGGTACTGGCCGCTGTCGTGCCACTCCTTGCCGCTGCTTCCGCCACGCCATGGATCGTCGCCCTTGTCAAGCCGCAATTTGAGGCGGGCAAAGCCGAGGCCGACCGGGGGGGCGGCGTCATTACCGATCCCGCGGTGCACATGCGCGTGCTGCAGGAGCTGCAAGAGTGGATAGTTCGGCAGACGCCTCTTAAAGTGCATGGTTTGACCGCTTCCCCAATTTATGGTCGAGACGGCAACCGGGAATTTTTGTTGTACCTGGGACTGTAGAGTCACAAATACTGCCAGGGGTTTTTCTGGTATTGTGGGCGCTCAGATGATATGCTAAAGGTAAGTGGCCAATGATCTCGCCAGGTGAGGTTGAGAATGCCCCGATTGATCGCACATACAGAGCCGCTCGCTATAGCGTTATAAGGATAGTCGTTCATGCAGCAAGCCTATCGTGAACTACGGATCGTCTCGGCCGCCCAGGCGATCCGTATTGTGTTGACGTCAAACCCTGATGAGTTGATGCTCAAAGAGCTGGGTATGGCCTGTTCCACTCTCAACAGCGAGGGTAGCGGTATTAAAGCCGTTGTGCTGGATTTCAAAGCCGGCGCTGAAACGACTACAACAGATCAGAAGCCCGTTCCACCCGCGGTAATCGATCAAGCTACAACAGCGCTACGCGCGGTGGAGGCCCCTGTCCTGGCGGTTGTGCGAGGGGCGCTTGCAGTGCCCGCCAATGCGCTCGTCCCGATCGCCGACCTCTGCCTGGCGGCCGCTGACGCATTGCTGAGCATAGAGGATACAAAAAGGCATACAGGCGCCGGCCCTTACACTGGAGAACAGGCCCTGCGGCTGGGACTGGTAAACTGGTCCACATCCGCTCACTCTGTAGATGCCGAGATGGAGCGCATCCTGGATATGCTGCGGGAGAAAAGCGCCGTTACCCTGCGCCAGATAAAAGCCAGTGTACACCTGGCGGCCGCTCAAATTGAGCAGAGCCAGGCGGGAGAAACGCCGCCACGCCTGGAGGCATTGCGGCAAGTAAACGCGTTCTATCTTACGCACGTGATGCGAACGGCGGACGCTGCTGAGGGTCTACAGGCCTTTCTGGAGAAGCGCAAACCGCAATGGAGCAATCACTAAACGTGGATGTACGGGCGAGCTTTCAGATAAAGGATAGATGGTGTATGACCAAGCATCTTCCCTGGACAACCCTCTCATCGCAACAGATTCTTGATAATCCTCATTTGCAGATACGACGCGAGCAGGTCGCAGTTCCCAACGGCCCCGTCATTCCCGACTATTACATCATCGAGAACCGCGGCTGGGTGGGCATCGTTCCCCTTACGGCAGACGGGCGTTTTCTGCTCAACAGGCAGTATAAACACGGTATAGGGCTCGAAGTTTTAGAGTTCCCCGCCGGTGGCATCGACGCGCATGAGGATGATCCGCTGCTCGCCGCTCATCGCGAATTGATGGAAGAGACGGGCTATAGCGTAGCAGAGGAGCAGATGGAACTGCTGGCCCATATGCTTGCCAACCCGACCGGGGCCAGCACAAGGGTATGGTGGTACCTGGCCCGTGATGCGCGTAAAACAGGTTCGCAGAAGATCGATCCCGTCGAGGTTATCGAAAACCTGCTGGTGACACCTCAGGAGCTCCTCCACTTGATTCATAACGGTGAGTTCGCTGTCCAGGGGCAGATTGCCGCCGCTTACATGGCCTTTGAGCGCCTGGGGCTGATGACATTTCATGGCTAGTTCTCGCCGCCCCTCAAACGTTCTGTTTTAGCCGCCGAGCTTCTTGCAGCGCTGGCCAGAAAGACCGGACCAGGTGTCCCATTTCTGACCCATCTGCAGCTGGGGTTTGGCGGAACAGTTATGCTGGGAGAGTAGGATTTTTTCTGCCAGGGATGACACAGAGTCGTACGCGTGTACGTACGTTACATATCTATAGAAGAGAACGGAGAATTCCATGAATTTTGATCCCGCTGCGGTAAACCAGGTACTTGGCTCCCTGCCGTACCCGATCAGCAAAGACCAGCTCGTCCAGATGGCACGCCAAAAAGGTGTCAGCGATCAAATCGTGAACATGCTCGATCGCCTTCCCAATCAAACCTTTAACTCTCCACAGGACATCCAGAATGTGATTTCAAATCCTGGCAACCTGGGTGGCATGTTCAAAGGCTAAGCAGCAAAGACCAGTTTTCGCTAGAAAAGTTCAAGCAGGGGGCCCCTATACTACTGCGTATACGGGCTTTTCCTGTGCCCCCTCCCCCACCAGCTGACCTTACAAAGATTTTACAAATATCATTTACTCTCCTGACCTTTTGCATCTATACTGATTTATATGTAAAATGTACATAAGCACATAGATTGTTATATTGTTAAGAGGTATCTCTCAAAAGCTATGAAAATTCTGGTCATCGAAGATGAGGCCAATATCGTACAGTTGATCCGCCTCTACCTGGAGCAGGCGGGTTTTACAATTATTACCGCCAGCGATGGTGTTGCCGGGCTGGAACTGCATGCCCGCGAACATCCTGACCTGGTTATACTCGACCTGATGCTGCCCGCCCTGGACGGAATGGAGGTCTGCCGGCGCATCCGCAGTTGGGCCTCCACCCCTATCCTCATGCTCACGGCCCGCCAGGGCGAAGAAGACCGTATCGCCGGCCTCGAACTGGGTGCAGATGACTACCTGGTCAAACCTTTTAGTCCGCGCGAACTGGTCAGCCGTGTCAGGGCAATTCTGCGCCGCAGCCAGGCAAGTGGTACGGAGCAGGTAGAAACACCTAAAGAGGCTGTACAGAGTGACAGGCGAAGTTTTGGCAGCCTCGGCATTCACATTCCAGAGCGTCGTGTCGAGATCAACGGGCAACGCGTGGCCCTGACGGTAAAGGAGTTTGACCTCCTGGTAACACTCTCCTCCTCTCCCGAGCGCGTCTTCACGCGCGAGGCGCTGCTCAACCAGGTCTGGGGCTACACATATCTTGGCGATGGCCGCACGGTCGACGTGCATATCGGGACGCTGCGTAAAAAGCTTGAAGCCATCACAGGTGCGCCTCACTACATCAAAACGGTGTGGGGAGTCGGCTACAAATTTACGCTTGAGGACCAGGAATGAACAGGCTCACCACTCAACCCGCTTTGAGTTTACGCGTCAAACTGATGCTCAGCTACCTGGGCGTCGCGCTGGGGGCTATGCTTATCCTGGCCATCGTCATTTCACTGGCCGTTCAGAATTACTTCAACACTACCCAGCGCGACCAGCTGCGCTCGCAGGCGGAGAGCCTGGCGCAACAGCTTGGCTACTACAGCGCGCGCGGGCCCGCGCCGGCAATTGGAACGCCCAATCCTGTAATTATTACTGATACAAGCGGGCGACAGCAATCCTGTGTGCAGCCCTCATTTCTTACGCTTATTGACTGCAACAATCCCTCAACCGGTATGAAACATGCACTCGCGCAGGCGCTCCAGGGCCAGGAAACATATGGCCAGTTCTCAGGCACAACCGAGGACGGTGACACATTTACAGGGCTTTACATCGGCGTGCCGGTGCGCCTTGGCGGCCAGGCAAACGGACAGATTATCGGTGCGCTGCTCATGGCCGAGGCGGAACGCTATCCAAGGGGATTTTCGCCCACCGACTTCCTGGTGAACGTCAATCTGTCTATCCTGATCGCAGGCTCGATTATTGCCATCGCGGTCATTCTCTTCAGCCTGCTGCTGACAAGGCGTCTGACGCACCCGATTACATCTCTGACGCTGGCCGCCGAAAAGATGAAAGGCGGGAACTACGCCCAGCGCGTCGCCCCTCCTAAGAGCAGGGATGAGTTGGAGCGTCTCACCGTGGCATTCAACGACATGGCCGATACGATTTCAGCGGATGTTGCCGAACTGCGCCGCCAGGAGCAGCTGCGGCGCGACCTTATCGCCAACATCGCCCATGATCTTGCCACCCCCCTGACGGCCATCCAGGGGTTTAGCGAGGCGCTGGCGGATGACGTCATAGCGAACACCGTAGAGCGCCAGGAGACCGCGCAACTGATAGGACGCGAGGTACAGCGCTTGCGCCGCCTGGTTGGCGATATGCAGCATATGACCATGCTCGAGTCGGGGCGCATCCAGCTTGATTTAGCGCCTCTCGATATGCATAGCCTGGTCGATGAGACGCTGGACGTGATTAAAGCGGAATGCGAGCAGGCCGGTATCAGTGTGTGCAACAAGATCAACCCGGCTACTCCGCCTGTGCTGGCCGATAGCGACCGTATTACCCAGGTGCTGCTCAACCTCCTCGACAACGCCCGCCGCTATACGGCGGCGGGCGGCCAGGTAACGGTGAGGGCCGAGCCAAAAGATAAGATGCTTGTAGTGAGCGTGAGTGATAGCGGGAGCGGTATAAATGCCGCCGACCTGCCGCACATCTTTGAGCGCTTCTACAGGGTCGACCGCGCCCGCACCGCCACAACAGGTGGCAGCGGTCTCGGGCTCTCCATCGTCAAGGCGATCATTACCGCTCACGGCGGTAACGTCTCCGCCGAAAGCAATGTTAGCCAGGGGACGCGCATCTCTTTTAGCTTGCCCTTAGCAGCCGCTGTCTGACATCATAGTTATATAAACTGCGTGCTCGTAGCGGGCCAATGACGTTTCTGATCACGGAGACAAGCGGCAGCGACAGCGACCAGTAGCCGGTCTTTACGGCCCGCAGCACTTCCATTATCCGCGCAAGGTGAGCCGGCTGCTGCTAAAAGCCCGGGAAATGGGGATTGACAAAGAGCAAGCTTTAGTATAGAATTGCATCCGTAATCCGCATGTTATGCCCTCGTGGCGGAATGGTATACGCGGCAGGTTGAGGGCCTGTGCCGAGAGGCGTGCTGGTTCGAGTCCAGTCGAGGGCACCCGGTTGCTTTGTTGGGGCACTGAATGCGAGTGCCCTTTTCTATTTTCCCTTTGGGCGACTAGCTCAGCTGGTTAGAGCGGCTGCTTTACACGCAGTAGGTCAGGGGTTCGAATCCCTTGTCGCCCACCCTTGATTCTCCTCTATGTCTTGATACCGGCCCGGCACACCTCCAGCATACAATTCATAGCGGCAGCTGATCTATCTATCTAAATGCGCAACAAAAAACAACCGGGTATCGCGCTCGAGTGCCTGGTGGTTTTTTGTTGCGCTTAATCTCTTGAGCGGAAGATTTTTACCCTGCGGTATGGCTCTTTGCCGCGACTGCGTGAGATCAGGTTATACCTTGTCGCCATCTGGTGTTGCAAGCGGCGAATGTAGGCGTTAGCGGGCGCCAGTTCGGCCGTTTGCAGTCCTTTATTCAGCACCTGATGGATGGCATCCTCTGTCTCGAGCAGGGCCTGCATAGTAGAATCATCGCCCTCTCTCGACTCATCTTCCTCATCGGGAGGCGCATCCGCAGTAGGGATATCGAAGATGTGCGCCAGGGCGTGCTGCATCTGGGCAATGGTATTGTTCTTCAGGATGATGATCAACTTGCGGTCCTGCTCAGCCTGCTGCAGGCGCTCCGGCTGGCGACGGTAGTAGTTCTTCAAAGTAATGACCGCGTCGGCATCACTCTGATTGTTGGTAACGACGATCGGCACACGCAACTGGCGGGCAAATTCCGTCAGGCGATCGCGGCTCACGCCGAAGGGATAGACGCGCAGCGTCTTCATGACCGCCTGGGGCATCTCCGCCTCTTCAGGTGCATACACGCCTTCAGCGAGTGGCACGCGTTCGGCCTCAATGACGGCCGTCGCACGCTGGTGCTCAATATCCGCGGGTGCTGTTCCCGTCGGCGCCAAGGCGCGAAACTGTGTCTGGCCCGAGCTGCGCCCGCGCAGGCGCTCGCCGCCGGAGCCGTTGCGCATGCCGTTCTGCCCCATCTGGCGCAGCTGTCCCCACTCGGCAGATCGCTCGCCTCTACCAGGGCGATCGGAACGCTCGAAGTGGCCGCCAGGGGAGCTCTGGCGCGGATCGGCCATACCGCCAAAGCCGCCAACTCCCCACGTAGGCACATCCATACCTCCGGCGGAGATACGCCGCACGCTGACCCGTCCGGTCTCTTCATCACGGGTGCGCTCCTCTGCGACCACAATCTGTCCGCGCAGCATAGTATCCACTGTATCCGCGACATCGCGATGTATGACCAGCTCCTGCCAGCTTTGTTGCTCGACCACCACGTCGAAGGTTGGCGGAGCCTTGCGCTCCAGAATGCTCTTCTGCGTGTGGCGCCGGCGGGCCTCCTCGTCACCCAGCGTCACGGTCTGGATGCCGCCCACAAGATCTGAGAGCGTCGGGTTGACAAGCAGGTTACCAAGCGAATTACCATGGGCGGTAGCCACAAGCTGCACGCCGCGCTCGGCGATGGTGCGGGCTGCAGCCGCTTCCAGTTCGGTACCAATTTCATCTATGACGATTACCTGGGGCATGTGGTTCTCGACAGCCTCGATCATTACCGCGTGCTGTTCAGCCGTGCGTGCCACCTGCATGCGGCGCGCGCGCCCGATACCAGGATGGGGGATATCCCCATCGCCCGCGATCTCATTCGAGGTATCGACGACCACCACGCGTTTATTGGCTTCGTCCGCGAGAACGCGTGCTATTTCACGCAGCAGGGTAGTTTTACCCACGCCAGGGCGACCAAGAATCAAGATGGACTGACCTTGTTCGACAATATCACGGATAAGGGCAATACTGCCGAGTACCGCTCGACCAATGCGGCAGGTCAAGCCGACAACTTTTCCTTTACGGTTACGGAGAGCGCTGATGCGATGGAGCGTTCGCTCTATGCCGGCACGGTTATCGTCGCCAAATTCACCAATGCGCTCAACCACGTATTCGAGGTCGGCGCTGGTCACTGGCTGAGTACTTAGGATCACCTCCCCTTCTGGGAACCGGCCCTCGGCAAAGCGTCCGAGGTCCATTACGATCTCCAGCAGTTCGCTTCGGTTCTCGAGCCGATTGACCGCATCGTGGATGCCAGGTGGAAGAGTCCCTAGCAGAGCCTCCAGATCGTCAGTGATCGCATGTTGCATAGGCAGTTTATCACCTCATTGCTGGCGAGAATTGACCGTCCCCAGTCCCTTCACGCCGTAGACCACTCGTTGCTCCAGTGCGGGGACGGTGCGCGGTCGCATAGCCAGGAGGGCTATGTGGCGCACGAGCAGGGCCCTGGTCGAGGCCTGCTCAAATCCACTATTGCGCAGAGCGGCGATTACAAAAGACTGGTACTCTCGCACCTGACAATAGATGCGGCGCACACTCTCCTCCTGGAGCCTTCTGATGCCAAAGCGCAAAAGCGGTTCGGCCAGTTCAGCATGCTCAGGATGGACAATAAGAGAAAGTTGATGCGGAGCCGAGCCAGTACCTCGACAGAGGCGCAGCCAGGCCCCCAAGCGAACGCCCATGTCACACACATAGTTCTCACTCCCCCCGGCAAAGGGGAATGGCAACGGACGGAGTGACCCGATATGTAATTTAGCAAACTCCTCACTATTCTCCAGCATCTCCGCCGTTTGCACCCGTTGAGGTGTGGCAGCACGATAGAGCTGGTGCAATCCCCACACGTGGTGGCGATTCCAGCGTCGTAGTGAGGGAAGGCCGGAAGTTGGTTTATCTGGCGCTATGGGCTGCGTCCCTACAGGATCATACACATACGTCAATTCGCGGGCATACCGTTGGAAGCCAGCCCGCTGGAACAGTTCCTGTTCTGGAATCTCATCCTCAACCTTGGCGAAAATTCGCAGGATGCCATGCATGGTCGCCATCTCAAGCATATATTCGAGCAGCGCGGTCAGGACATCATCACCGGAGACATTGCGCTGGACCATGGAAGCTAGGAAGGAGATATCCCACATGGTGTGCAATGGACGCTCTTGCACCTGGGCAAAACCCAGGATGCGCCAGTGGTCTTCACAAATCCAGGTACGCGAGGCAGGATTCAACGGAAACATATTCCGCAGTATTGGTGACAGAGGGAGACGCTTTTCCTCCGGCTCGAGCCAGCAGACAAAGTTTGCGAGCTCGTGCTGTTTATTGCGCGCGCGGCGATCAATTGAGTAGATGATTCCCGGCAAATCAACGTACAGTACCGGTCGTATCATCCATTACTCCCGCGTCATCTACGGGCGCAATGAACGCGCCCCTATTCTTTGACGCTCTGTACTATGCGGAGAAAGTAGTTATGAAAACGTGGATCCTCTGAAACCTCCGGATGAAATGCGGTGCCAAGCAAGGCTCCTTCACGGACAGCGACGATGGTTCCATCGTCGAGCGTTGCCAGCGTCTCTACCTGCGGGCCGACCTCCTCAACGGCGGGGCCGCGAATGAAGAACGCGTGGAATGGCGCTTCTCCCAGTACTGGCACAGACAGATCAGTTTCAAAACTTTCCCGCTGACTACCAAATGCGTTGCGACGGACTCGAATGTGCATCGAAGCCAACAAAGGTTGACCTGCCATGGCATTATCCGTCTCTCTGGCCAACAATATCAATCCAGCACATGTTCCCCAGACGGGGAAGCCTTCACGAATTTTCTGTTGCAAGACTTCCTCGAAGCCGTACAACACAATCAGTTTGCCAATGGTGGTACTTTCACCACCTGGTATTATTATACCATCTAATTCTGCCAATTGCTTGGGTAGACGGACCGCTTGTATTTCTATGGCCCGGCATAATTCAGAAGCTGCACATTGTAGTGCTCGCTGGTGCGCCTCAAAATCGCCCTGTAATGCTAATACGCCTATACGCAGCCCCGGGTTGTAATTTACTTCTGTCACTATCCATGTACTTTACCAGCCGCGGCGTGCCATTAACTGCTCCTCGGGCAGGGTGTCAATATTAATGCCGACCATTGGCTCGCCGATACTGCGCGAGACATCCGCAACGATGGCCGCATCCTGGTAGTGAGTGGTGGCACGGACAATGGCTTTGGCACGCTTCATCGGATCGCCCGACTTGAAGATACCCGAACCTACGAAGATGCCCTCCGCTCCCAGGCGCATCATGAGGGCCGCGTCGGCCGGCGTGGCGATACCACCCGCTGAGAAGTTGACCACGGGCAGTTTTCCTGTGCGGGCGACTTCGCTCACCAACTCATAGGGCGCTCCCAGCTCCTTGGCCTCGGTCATCCACTCTTCCTCAGGCAGCATTTGCAGGCGACGGATGCCATCCATAATGGTTCGCATATGACGGACGGCCTCTACGACATTGCCAGAGCCGGCTTCGCCCTTTGTGCGGATCATGGCCGCACCCTCACCGATACGCCGCAGCGCCTCGCCCAGGTTGCGCGCGCCACACACAAACGGTACCGAGAAAAGGTGCTTGTTCACATGGAAATGCTCATCGGCCGGCGTCAACACCTCCGACTCATCGATGCAATCCACGCCAATGGCCTGTAAGATCTCGGCTTCCACAAAGTGACCAATACGGCATTTGGCCATGACAGGAATCGTGACGGCCTCCTTGATTTGAATAATAAGCTCGGGATCGCTCATACGCGCGACACCACCATGCGCACGAATATCGGCAGGCACGCGCTCCAATGCCATAACCGCGCATGCCCCCGCCTCTTCGGCGATGCGTGCCTGTTCGGCATCCACCACATCGCAGATGACTCCTCCTTTGAGCATTTCGGGGAAGGCCCGTTTGACTGATATTGTTCCTGTCTGCTTCTGCATGACTCTCTAACTCCTGCTATGCTTGGATGGGGTGCATATATAACCTGTTGCCATCATTTTATCATTTTGGACAGAAGAGCCGCTACAGCCAAGTGGATTATTGGATACCAGCCATAGGGGCCATTTAAAGGCATACGTCATGCTTCTGTAGGCAAGCTTGCGCATGCTCGACAATTAGGAGGTCACCCGCCAGCACTGCAGGGCCGCTTCAGATGTATCAGGGCAATAAATTCAGGCTTAATCTGAGGGCTGTGTCAACGCGGCCGAGCTCTTCAGGACTGATATAGCCGCGACGACGTACAAGGCGCGACTTTTCGATCGTCATCACTTGCTCGCATTTGACGTCGGTGGCATCGCTCAGGCCGTTCTCTTCGGAGGGAGTAATACGTACATGCAGGGGCAGTTCGCGTTCTGTTCGGCTCATCGCAGCAACGATTGTCAGGGGATAGGTAAGAGAAGCGTTACCACGATCGTTTTGAACGATCAACGCGGGGCGTATACCCTGTTGTTCAGCACCACGGCCAGGCGACCAGTTGACGTCCCAGATCTCACCTCGCCTGGGAACTGGCGGCTGCAGAGGGGAAGAATTGGTTTCCTGTTGTCTTGCTTGTTGAGGGCTGGGCGGTTGTGATTGCCTGGCCTCACTACTCATGCACACATACCTTAAAATTCATTGCGAATTACGCGACCATACCCTCGTGACCTGCGTCAAAAAAGAACCCGGCGTCAGCGAGTGTTTCTGGGAGGGAACCAAGGTAGTCATAGGCTTCGTCAAGGGAGTGAGAGAGAGAGGAGAGTTCACGTTCGCGCTTCTGAAGGATGGCCATCTTTAACTGCTGATAATTATCTTGCTGCATCAATTCCATAATCGTCTCCACAACATCTCCCAGCGAGGATTCTAGTTCAACGGCAAGCGCTTTTAGCTCTTTGTGCTGCGTCGAGGGGATTTGTATAGATTTGCGAATGAGGTTCTCATGACGAAAAAGCTCGGAATGCACAACAGCCATGAATCTGCCTCCTAATTTTTACATGAAGCCTTCAAGTCTCTTCTAATTGTAGCCTCTCACTCCAAATTTGTCAATAAAAAGAAGTCGCAAGCGGCTTAGAAAATTCGGAAATTGTAAATTATATAAAAATTCATTCTCGCAATTTCTCAGCAGGTCTACACTCGTAGTAACTCCACAGCCCTCTCCAACCTGCTCATTATGGTTGACAGCCGCATACCTATCTCGTAAACTTAAACAGGTCGAAAAGAAGGAAATGCATACAATAGGGGACGGCAGTGAGAGTTATACGTTGTCCAAATTGTGATGAACCACAACCTAACTGCGCAAACTTTTGTGCCGCCTGTGGCGCAAACCTCGTTCCATCGCCCACCAGCGTCACGGCAAGAATATCCCGTCCTCGCAGTCTCAGGGTACCACGCTTCTTCATCCTGGACAGCGCCAACTACGCAGACGCCACTGCTATCGAACTGAGCGAGACGTTTTCTGCGCAGACGTCCATGCAAAGCCAGCTCTCCTCCCCCGCCGGCGCTCTACCCACTCCAGCGCCTGGGCGCAGTGCAAACTGGCACAGGGTCGTCAACGAGCAAGAACGACCTCCGCGCGCGCCTTCCCAACCACGCATACCCGCGGCTGTACCTCCCTATGCGCAGCTTCCTCCTCCTCCACCAGCGGCATACATCCCCAGAGCAAGACGGCAGCGGCGGCATTCACCATTCTTCTGGCTGAGCACGCTGCTCGCGGCTGCGGTTGTCTGCGGAGGGCTGCTGGGCATAATCGTAACGCTGGGGCACACCGTCGGGGCGCAGGTGACCTCGCACAACACCACTCTTGCGCTGCAGATCACCCCTTCTACCGTGGCCCTGGGAGCGGTGATTACCGTACGCGGCACTAATTTTAGCCCTCATACGCCCATCGGCCTGACGCGCGATGCGGCTATCCCTGCTGTCGATACAGGCGATCGCACGATTACCCAGGCCAATGGCCAGGGCAATTTTACTGATACGCTGCTTGTCACTCCTGACTGGCAAGCAGGTCCACACATCATCCGCGCGGAGGATGCCCACTTGCACAAAAGCGCGGCCTTCGCCATTCTCGTTACAGGTCATAGCGCACCACTACGGCCGGCCCACCTCCTGCTCTCAAGCAGCATAGTCGACCTTGGTGACGAGGACCAGGCTACCAACAGCATGCAGATGCTCACCCTGGCCAACGCGGGAGGTGGGCAGATCTCCTGGCAGGCTACAACAACCGAGCCCTGGTTACTGCTCAGTCCCAGGGACGGAACCTTCGCCAGCGGCCAGGCTATCCATGTAATGATCGCAGCCGAGCGCGCCAATTTACATCCTGGCTCCTATGCTGGCCAGGTCATCTTTATCTCCAATGCCGGCCAGGCTACCTTACCGGTAAAAATGCGCACGCGCCGGCTCCAGGTTAGCAACAGGGCCGTCTTACAACTGACGCCTCCCGTGCTTGCCTTCAGCGGCGCTGATAACGGCTCCAGTCCCCCCGCCCAGGTGGTCACGCTGAGCAATCCAGGTGCGCGAGGATTGCAGTGGAGCGCCTTCATTCAAGGAGGAAGTGATTGGCTGGCGCTTACCTCACTCTCTGGCAGTGTCGCGCAGGGCGGCAGCCAGGCTGTAGTGGTCAGTGTCAATAGCAGCAACCAGTTGCCAGGTACCTACGGCGCATTTGTGACGTTTACAGGGCTGGCTCAAGACAGCCCACAAAGCGTCTATATCAGCCTCACAATCGCAGCGCAGTGCTCCCTGCAGGTATCGCCCGGCAGCCTTACCTTTGCCAGTCTCTATTTACAACGGGCGCCCGCATCCCAGACCGTTAGCGTGAACGCAAGCCAGAGCTGCACCCAGCCACTGAAGTGGAGCGCTATAGCTATCACGAATAGCGCCGGTCGCTGGCTGACCATCTCCCCCCCAAGTGGCACCACCTCCTCGTTTCCCGTGGTCAGCATTAACGTCGCGGGGCTCAAGCCAGGCCAGTACTCTGCCTTGATTATTTTCAGCACAGCGGTCGGCACGCAGACAGTGCCTGTAGCGCTGACCATAGCAAGCGCTCAGGGCGCCACGCCAATTATCACCACATCATCGACACAGATGAGCTTCAATGGAATTGCCGGCCAGGCCCAGGCACCGGCGGCTCAGAGGCTTACCATCAGCAATACAGGTAATAGCGCTTTCAGCTGGCGGGCAAGCGCCTCCACCAGCTCCGGCGGCGCGTGGTTGAGCTTGACGTCAACGAGCGGCAGTCTCTACCCACAAGAATCTGCCAGACCTCAGGTGCAGGTAGCAATGCTCCCCGGACTGACCCCCAATACCTATACAGGAGCAATCACGATTACAGCTGTAGATAGCGCCGGGCATGCGACTCTCGACAGCCCGCAGATTATCCCTATCACCCTTAAAGTGCTACAGCCCTGTACCATCAGCATGACGCCAAGCGCTTTGACATTCAGCGGCGTCACTGGCCAGCCCAATCCCGCCGCGCAGCCTGTGACCATCGCTGCCAACAGCACCTGTAAGCACAGGCTGAACTGGGCGCTATCTATTGCCAATGGCCCATGGATCACGACAAAGCCTGCAGTTGGCTCTGTCGGCCCGACGGCATCTACCCTGACGGATATTGGAGTCGCGCTCGCGGAGCTGCGCGCGGGCTCTTATACAGCTCAGGTAGGCATAATGGCCGTCGACAGCATAACTCATGCTTCTGCCAGCGCTCCCCACCCACTCGTGATTACCCTGGCTGTTCAACCTCCCTGTACGCTGCAGGCACCGTCTGTAACGAACGAGACGTTTAACAGCGAGCGCGGCTCAAATCCTCTCCCGGCCAGGCGCAGTTTCACGATCGGCATCCTCGGAGCGTGCACAGGCAAAATCACCATCATTCCGACTGTGACACAGAGCTGGTTAGCCATAACGCCCGCGGCGATAGCCAGCGGCAGGGGAGAAGCCTCTTTCACCATCAGCGCGACAGCGAGCACCCTCAACAGCGGCAATTATAGTGATACCATCTCTCTGGCGGCGGTGAGCGCAGGCGGTATCACCATCATGGGAAGCCCACAAACGATCGCCGTGACGTTGCATGTGCTCGCACCCCCTGCGCTCGCGCTGAGTACCTCAACGCTGACCTTCGATGTCGCCACCGGCACAACGTCTCAAGCAATCGAGATTAGCAATACGGGCGGCGAGCCCTTGAACTGGACAGCGCTGCCAGGTGGGGATGCGCCTGCCTTTGTCTCGCTCTCGGCCAGCTCCGGCACAAACCTGGCGGGGGGGACAGGTACCTTGCTAGGGGTCATCGTCGACGCGAGCGGTGTAGCCGGTGGCTCCAGCTTTAGGGGCAGCGTCATTGTGAGTGCCACAGATTTGCTGACGGGTAATGTCGTCTCCGGCAGCCCCTTCAAGGTAAGCATCACCATCAATATCGCGCCACCGGCCATGCAGCTCAATACGAACACGCTCTCCTACACCACCAATGCGGGCATCAACCCGCCGGCTCAATCTCTCTTACTCACCAATAGCGGCGGCGGGCTGACCTGGACGGCAGGCGCCCCCTCACAGGCATGGTTGTCGCTGGGCGTGAAGGGCGGCAGCGTGGAAGCAAACGCGACCAGCAGCATTCCCTTCAACATTGACGTAATCGGCACTGCTCTGGGCAGCGGCCCCTATACTGCCACAGTCGTGATTACACCATCGCTGGGCCCACCCCAGACGGTAACCGTGACGTTGACGGTCAACTGAAATAGGAGCTAAGCCCTCTTGTCCAGCAACTGCATAACCCTGGCCAGGTGTTGCCTGTCATGTTCCCAATCCTCTTTACCGTCTTCAGCGCTTTTGATTGGTGTCTCCAATAACACCGCCACATGTTCAAGGCGGCTATCGAGCAGCAGCGTGCGCAAACCTTGCGCGCCGATCACCCCTTCTCCCACGCGTGCATGAACATCGCGGTGGCTGCCCAGGGCCTTCTCTGTGTCATTAAGATGAATGACCTTGACGCGTGCCAGCCCAATCGTCTCATCCACCTGTGCAAGCACCGCCAGCGCACTTTGCGGGCTGGAAATATCGTGCCCGGCCCCCCACAAATGGGCCGTATCGAGGCAAACACCCAGGCGGTCGGCATATAGCGGTAACATATTGAGAATCGTAGCAAGCTGTTCAAAGCTATGCCCCAGCGAGTTACCCGCGCCCACGTCATTCTCCAGCAACAGGAGCACCTCCGGGGGCGTTTCAAGCAAAATATGCTCAAGCGCCTGGACAATGCGCCTGATGCCCGCATCCACACCCGCCCCGCGGTGGCTGCCCGTATGAAAAACCACGTACCTTGCGCCCAGTTGAGCGCCCCTAGACATCGTCCAGCTCAACAGACTAAGCGACTTCCCCCAGATGCCATCTTCGGGCGAGGCCAGGTTTATAAGGTAGGGAGCATGAATAACCACCGGCTCAAGACCAAGGGCGCGTGCGGACTGCGCGAAGGCTGCGCAACCTGCAGGGTCGTCTGCCGCGGGTCGCCAGCCCGTCGGATTACTGGCAAAAATCTGAATGGCGTCGCAGCCAAGCTCGCGCGCTATCTGCGCGGCCCTTACAGCCTTTGAGTTGGTTGGCATATGGCGACCAATACGAGGACCGCGGCGGCCGGGGGCATCGATGCCGCCTCGCACCGACTGTGGTATGTCATTCTGCATCGCCATACCTTTCGAGAGCCTGCGCCCGGGATGGCTCCTGCCCCTGTGCCCGCTGCAGCACGTCGACCCGCGGCAGCTGATCAAGGCGCGTTAAACCAAAGAGTTGTAAAAACTCGGGAGTTGTACCAAAGAGCGCGGGTCTGCCAACCGTTTGCGCACGCCCCACCTCCGCCACCAGCCCGTGCTGAATTAAGCTCGTCAGGGCCCGATCGCTGTTGACGCCGCGCACCGCTTCGATCTGAGCGCGGGTAGCCGGCTGGCGATACGAAATGACTGCCAGCGTCTCCAGGGCTGCTGTCGTTAACCTGGCCGTCATTGGCAGGCCCAACAGACCCGCCACGTAGCGCGCATTCTCTGGGGCGGTCACCAGCTGTACCTGCTCGCCGAGCAGTTGCAAACGAATACCGCGGCCCTGGTGCTCCAACTGTTGCTCTAATGACGCCAGAGCCTGATGCAGCATCGTTTCATCGATATCCAGCAATTTTCGCAGCTCGGCGCGTTCGAGAGGCCTTCCTGAGACGAAGAGCAGGCTCTCAATGGCCCCCCCAACTTCAGGCGCTGTTATCGCCCCCGTTGGCACAGCAGTTTGCAGAGTATTTATATTTTGCGTAGCTGATTTCTGCATGGTGACGCGATTATATCATCAAAGTATCAGCTATGCCTACCCCCCGGGAGTACCTATTGCCGAATAGAGAGGAGATGTGTTATAATCATCGGGCAAACGGGAACTGCTCCGGAACCAGGCTTCTCTGCGCCTTGACCGGAGCATTTGTGAGCGCCGTCGTACCGCGGCACTGGTGCCGACAACTGCGACACCAGATTGAATTTGAGGTTGTTTACCGGGCAAGAATCACCTACCCCATACTGCCTCTCCTTAGCGTACTGTGCGCTTGCTTCAGGAATACATTGCCCGTTTCCCGCCTGCTAAACATGAAAGAAAGAAGAGCTATGAAGCAGAAACTCAAAACGCACAAGGCAATGGCAAAGCGCGTGAAAATCACCGGCAGCGGAAAATTCATGCGCCGTAAAGTCGCCCTAAACCACCTGCGGCGCAACAAGTCGCCCGAGGCCATCCGTTCGATGGATAAATACTTTCCGCTGAAAAAGAGTGATACTCGCCGTATGAAGCGTCTACTACCCTATGCATTTTAAACTCAGCAGATAGCAGCGAATGGAGAATAAACGATGCCAAGAGTAAAACGTGGTGTTGCCGCACATAAAAAACATAAAAAACTATTGCAGATGGCTGAAGGCCATCGTGGGACGCGCAAGCGACTGTTCCGTCCCGCGCATGAATCGGTCATGCGCTCGATGGCTTACATGTACCGCGACCGCCGCACCCGCAAGCGTGACATGCGCCGCCTGTGGATTACCCGCATTAATGCGGCAGCGCGTATGCATGGCGTAAGCTATAGCAAGCTGATGCACGCAATTCATGCGTCCAATATCGAGGTAGATCGCAAGATTTTAGCCGAGATGGCCGTAAATGATGAAGTCGCCTTCGGCGCACTGGTCAAAACTGCACTGGAAGCGGCTCAAGCACAGCCAGCTTAGAGACCCATATGTTTATTAGCAGTTCCCATAACCCGCGCATTAGCAAACTACAAGACCTGCATACATCAAGAGGCCGCAAAAAAAGCGGCCTCTTCTTGATGGAGGGTCCCCACCTGCTTGAGGCTCTATTGGATGCTGAATTAGTGCCGCGCGAGGTCTATTATCAGCCAGCATTGCTCCAACGCACGCCGCAGGGGCGCTCCCTCTATGCTCGCTTACTTCACACCCCCTTCCTCACGACTGAGCAGCTGTTCGAGGTAAGCGATCGGGTAATTGAGGCGCTGGGAGATGTACAAACGTCGCAGGGTGTGGTAAGCGTGTTATCCCTGAACGCCTTTGAGCCTGCGCGCTTACTGGCACGTCGGCCACCCGCGCAACGACCTGCCCTTCTCATCCTTGACAACCTGGCTGATCCTGGCAATGTCGGAACCATTCTACGCACGGCCCTGGCTGCAGATGTCCACGCAGTGTTACTCACATCCGGGAGCGCAGATTGTTACAGCCCTAAGGTGGTGCGTGCGGCTGCGGGTGCGCACCTCACATTGCCGATCGAAGTTAATCTATCGTGGTCTGCAATTGCCGCAAAAGTGGCGATGCACTGCGGAGGCGTCCCACGCGTACTACTGGCCGAAGCGGGCAGCCGCCAGTTATATTTTGAGCAAGATTTGAGGTCGCCCTTTGCCCTGGTTATTGGCAATGAAGCTCAGGGGTCTTCTTCACAGGCCCATACCCTGGCCACACAGGCAATCAGTATACCCCTGGCTCATAACGTAGAGTCATTAAACGCGGCTATGGCTGCGGGTATTATTCTCTATGAAGGGGTACGCCAGCAACATCAACAGGCTGCGCATTGAGTTCGCTGCTGACCGGCTATGGACAGGCGAGCGCATGTCCACCTCATACGCATTAAACTACCAGTGACTGTTCATCTCACGAGGAGGATCTAGCTGGAGGGGGACAGTTGCTGAACCACAGCTATCGCACATTACCGGAGCCGAAGCAGTATGGATCATACCGCAACTTTCACAAACCCGGCGATGAATTGCTGCGCGCAGCGAGAGAATTCTCATTGCCTCATGCACAGCAACTTTATCCTGTAAGCTATTGGTTATCGTAGTATGCGCGATCATCTCAGCCTCCTACACCTTGTAAGGGAAGTACTTTCCCTCCCTCGCACCAGCGGTGAAGTTAGTACAATATGTGTTTAATACAAGTCTAACAGGCCCTTATGATGTATGTCTATAAATCGAGATAGGGGTTATGGATAGTATCCATAACAAAAGTTTTATGTCAAAAAGCGTCTATACGCTTACCTACTTCTGCCCAGTGTACCTGGTCATAGCTCTTTGTGAAGACTAACCGATCTTCCCGGTGAAGAGTCATTAAAACGTGCTATACTCTCTGCAGGTAGTATTTTTCAGCTTCTGCGGAGGAGTGCGCTTGTGAATACCATAGCTACATGGCCATTTCAAAAGGTTCTTATCGCCAATAGAGGTGAGATTGCTCTGCGGGTCATTCGCGCCTGCCGCGATCTTGGACTTATTGCGATCGCGGTCTTTAGCGACGCTGATCGCAATGCGCTCCACGTACGCATGGCCGATGAAGCGTACCATATCGGACCGGCCCAGGCGGCAAAAAGTTATTTGCATATTCCTACGATCATCGATGTAGCCCGGCGCGCCGGCGCCCAGGCTATTCACCCCGGCTACGGCTTTCTCTCGGAAAACGCAGCATTCGTTGATGCATGCAGGGAGGCGGGCCTGATCTTTATCGGTCCTTCTGCGGAATCACAAAGAGCCATGGGCGAGAAAACCGCGGCGCGCCGTACGGCCCAGGCAGCCGATGTGCCAATTGTGCCCGGGGCAATGGCAGATGTGGAGGATGACAAGGAGGCGGCCACCATCGCTGAACGCCTGGGCTATCCTCTCCTGCTCAAGGCTGCGGCTGGTGGTGGTGGCAAGGGTATTCGCTTTGTGCGCGACCCCAAAGACCTACTCCCTTCTTTACGCACAGCTCGCAGCGAGGCCCGCAGCGCCTTCGGAGATGGGCGCGTATACATCGAAAAAGCGGTCACGCCCGCGCGCCATATCGAGGTGCAATTTATTGCCGATAGCTTCGGCCATGTTGTACACCTGGGCGAGCGTGAGTGCAGTATTCAACGCCGCCACCAGAAGCTGGTAGAAGAGGCCCCCTCGCCGGTTCTGGATGAGGATCTGCGCGCAAAGATTACCACAGCCGCGGTCAAGCTCGTACGAGCCATTCATTATGTCAATGCTGGAACGGCTGAATTTTTACTCGGCCCAGACCGTAGTTTCTATTTCTTGGAGGTCAATGCGCGCATTCAGGTTGAACACCCGGTGACAGAATTGTATACGGGCCTGGACCTGGTGCAGGAACAATTTCGTGTTGCCGCCGGTCTGCCGCTTTCGTTTACGCAGGAGCAGGTGATATTTCGCGGGGCGGCCATAGAGTGCCGCATCTCCGCAGAAGACCCTGAAAATCGCTTTCTGCCTGCGACAGGTACGATTCAGGCGCTGCAGGAACCAACTGGACCTGGCGTGCGAGTCGATAGTAGCCTCTACACAGGCCTCTCAATTCCGCTCTTCTACGATCCGCTTTTATCCAAGCTCATCATGTGGGGCGCGGACCGCTCCCAGGCTATTGCGCGCATGCGCCGCGCGCTGGCGGAGTACCAGGTGGTCGGTGTACGCACAACACTGCCCTTTGCCCGCTGGCTCATGCAGCAGCCGCGTTTTATCGCGGGAGACCTGTCGACGGACTTCGTTGCCGAAGAATGGGATACCAGACCTAAGGAGGGTGTTCTCGCGGCGGCCAGCGAGACGGTTGACTCTGCGCAAGCGACACCCACGGAGGCCGAAGTTGCGGCGCTCATTGGAGGATTGTTAATGCACGAGCATATCGAGGCTGAGAAGCTACGCCGTCGGCCTCGAAGCGAAGCGAACGGCACAGCGAACAGCTGGCGCGACGCCGGCCGGCGCGAGGCAATGCGCGGGAGATAGGCGCGAGGCAATAGTAATTGCAAGCGAGCAGGGTGGCCGGCCGGCCGCCCTGCTCGCTATTTTTCCTCGACAGGAGGAGGAAGTTCAAACGAGGGCGGCCTGTGGCCCCGCCGCCGCGCGGCCTCAGCCTTCAGGCGCTCGACGGCCTCCGCGGGAACAGGGTGCCCCCCCAGCGGTGTAGGATGGATGCCAGGCCCATGGAAATCACTGCCACCAGTCGCAATGAGCTTAAATTCATCGGCCAGGGCGCGCAGGGTCCGCTCCTGCGCGCCCGTGTAAGGCCCGTAGTAGGTCTCCAGGCCGACCAGGCCGGCCTGGCACAGCGCGGGTAACGAGCGACGCAATTCCTCTAATCCGGGCAGCTCAAGAGGATGAGCGATGACCGGCAGGCCATTGGCGCTGACAATCAAGCGTACCGCCTCTACAGGGGTGAGCCTGTAGCGTGGAACATAGGCATAGCAACCCTTGCCTATGTACCTGTCAAAGGCCGCGCCGATACTCTGGACATATCCCGCTTCAACAAGGGCCTGGGCGACGTGCGGTCGCCCTACGGCGCCCCTGGCTATCTGGCGGACACGCTCCCAGGATACATTGATCCCATGCTCATTCAATAGCTCAACCATGCGCTCTCCACGCCGCTCACGGGCATCACGCAGCACAGTGAGCACCGCTTGAAAGGCCGGCCGCTCATACTCCAGGAAATATCCTAGCACGTGGACCTCACCGCCGCTTACATCCGTATTGATTTCAACGCCGGGAATAAGCTCAATATCCAGCCGGGCGGCAGCCTGGGCAGCTTGCGCGAGGCCAGCGGTACTATCATGGTCGGTGAGGGCCAGCACGCGCAGGCCGGCGTCTGCGGCGTGCCGCAGCAGTTCAGCGGGCGAGTAGATGCCATCCGAGGCGGTCGAATGGGTATGAAGGTCAATAAAACTGCTCATAACTCCCACATTGTTCTCTTTCTATCTATCTCCGTTTAACGCGCATAATCAACCGACCGGGTTTCCCGCACCACACAGACCTTGATCTGCCCTGGATAGTCGAGACTCTCCTCAATCTTATGGGCGATATCGCTGGCGAGACGGCTGGCGGCAAATTCATCTATCTCCTCAGGTTTAACGATAATGCGTACCTCGCGACCCGCCTGGATGGCAAAGGATTTTTCCACACCGGTAAATGAGTTCGCGATATTTTCCAGCGCCTCAAGGCGCTTAATGTACAGGTCAATTGTTTCACGACGCGCGCCAGGCCGGGCCGCAGAAATAGCATCGGCGGCCTGGACAATAGCAGCCTCCAGCGTCTGTGGCTCCGACTCGGTCGCATGGTGGGCAACCATGGCATGAATAATTTTCGGTGATTTACCAAAGCGACGAGCTATCTCCCCGCCTATAATAGCGTGCGGCCCCTCAACCTCCTGGTCAATGGCCTTTCCCATGTCGTGGAGCAGGGCGGCGGTCTTACAGACATTGACATCGGCCCCCAGCTCGTGAGCAATCGTTGCCGCAAGGATGGAGACCTCCACGGAGTGAGCCAGGACGTTCTGGCCATAGCTGGTACGGAAATGCAGTCGTCCCAGGATTTTGAGCAGTTCAGGCTGCAGGCCATGAACGTTGGCATCCATAGCGGCCTGTTCACCCGCCTCACGCACGACAGCGTCAACCTCCTGGCGAGCTTTGGCGACAACCTCTTCAATACGAGCAGGATGGATACGTCCATCGAGAATAAGCCTGGTCAGGGCCAGGCGAGCTACCTCGCGCCGCACAGGGTCGAAACCAGAAAGAATAACCGCCTCTGGCGTATCATCGATGATGAGGTCCACCCCTGTCGCCGCCTCCAGGGCGCGAATGTTGCGCCCCTCGCGTCCGATGATGCGTCCTTTCATTTCGTCATTGGGCAAAGGGACAACCGAAACCACTGCTTCGGCCACCTGGTCGGAGGCACAGCGCTGAATGGCGAGGGTGATGATTTCACGCGCACGCGCATCGGCCTCTTCGTGCGCCTGGTCTTCGATCATTCGCACACGCTGGACGGCTTCGGCACGCACCTGGTCTTCAATGCGGGTGAGCAAGAGCTCCTTAGCCTGTTCCTCGCTCAACTGCGCGATACGCTCGATTTCGCCCATCTGCTTGAGTTTAAGCTCTTCCAGCTCTTCACGGGCCTGCTCAAGCAGCCGCTCGCGCCCGCTTAGCTTGCGCTCACGCTGTTCAAGGGCGTCGATCTTGCGTTCCAGCGACTCCTCTTTTTGTTGCAAACGCCGTTCCTGGCGCTGCAGCTCGGTTCTACGCTCGGCGTTCTCACGCTCAATGGTAGAGCGAAAACGAGCATTCTCCTCGCGCGCTTCCCGCAGCGCCTCATTTTGTCGGACCTGGATTTCTAAGATGCGCCGTTCGCTGGCATCCTTCTGCGACAATACAAGCTCTTCGTAATAGGATTTATTCTGTTCACGCCCAATTCTCTCTCCAGTCCGAAGAGCCATGGCGACACCCCCCAGTCCCCCAATTATCAGTAGTATGGCTATGCCTATCAAGGCAACGATGAATGTTGGCGACACGTCGGCCTACCTCCAACTGTTTGGGACAACCCCGCGTGTTTTGCAAACGCAAAGTAAGCAAGCGAGGGGTCGTCAAAAGAGAACGTGCAGCTACAGGCAGTAGAGGGCTTCTATGCCAGGGGCTAGGTTGAGTCTCCATCGATGCTAGCACGTTCTACTTTAGATATATTGCAATATACAATAAAGGATTGTGAATCAAAAAAGGTGGCGGTTACATACGCAGACTCATGAGTAAAAAAGCCCCATGTGAGGAAGCGCCTCCTGCCAAAAATGTATAAAAGCGTACTCTGCGCCAAGCATACTATACTGATTGTTAATCTAGCTGTCAAGCACCTTTCGCTTTTCCCCATCAATTGTGTCACCGTACAGTCACTTCTAAAGGCGCTCGAAAAGCACATCATCGAACTTTTTATATATAAAAATGCCTAACCACACGTATACGAGAGGTCTTGCTGGCAACTTTCTGTCTGTTGCATTTGCAAATCCCAGATAAAATACCCGGCGAATGGTTTATCAAGTTTCCCTTGTAATAATTCGCTGGCTGTTAGCGGTGCTTGTGCTAAGCTATAACAACACTACTTGTGAAATGGTACTCAACGATAATGCATTCTGTAAACTCGACTAATATTTCTCACGGTTGACAGACCCATACTGCGTAACCAGTAGCACCTTGTCATCGGGTGTACAATAAAGCCGCGCGGGTGAGATTTTAGCATAGAAGCTCGTGAGTTTTTCATATGCTGGCGAACGTATTACTATACATACCAATTGTTGTCTTGTTAGCAACGTAACCTGAGAGAAAGAGGTCTTATGGGAACACAGCCACCAGGTGCGGCTTCCGACCAGCAAGCACTACGCCCGACGCATGTGGTCACGAGTTTTCTTATGCGCACGGATATGGCCGAACCTCGTATCTTGCTTGTGCAAAGAAGCCAGCGCGTTGGCACCTACCACGCACAATGGGCGGGTATCAGCGGCTTTGTCGAGCCAGATACAACGCCGGAGGAGCAGGCTTACCGCGAGATCCGCGAGGAAACGGGCCTGCAGCACGAACAGGTACGCCTGCTTAAACGCGGGGCGGTCGTGGAACTCGTTGATCCCTCAGTGGGACGTCATTGGTACATTCACCCATTTCTCTTCGAGGTCCTGGCACCCGAGGCCATTCATACTGATTGGGAGGCCATGGCGATGCGCTGGATAGCGCCCGCAGAGCTTACCAGCTACGATACCGTGCCAAAACTCCTGGAGGTGTATGAGGCCGCTGTGCACGGCACAGTCTGAGCAGCGCTTGCCCTGCCTAATAGAAAGGAGACGCTGATGAAATATACCGTGGGCATCTCAGAGATAGTGCTCTGGACAGCAGATCAAGAGCGAGCACTGCATTTTTATCGTGACCTTTTAGGGCTGGAGGTAATTTCACCGCCCACGCTTCCCAATGTCTTTCTTAAAATTGGCGCAGGCAATGCGGGTATTCCGCAGATGATCGTGCTCGTACCCAAAACTGCAGAGATTAAAGCCAGGCCATCCGGCTATCAATTAAATCACATGGCGCTTGAGTTGCCAGAGGAGCTATTTGACGCCCAGCACACGGCCCTGGCAGCAGCCGGCTATCAGCCCCGCCCTGGCAAGCACCCCGTTCTCGCCAGCCGCACCATGTACGTCGATGACCCTGACGGGAACGAGGTAGAGTTCATCTGCCGCGCAGCGGCTCAGTGACTGATCCGGTAAAGGAAGGAAGCAAGCAATGATTGAGGAAACAACCATAACACTTGAATTCACTACGGATACCCAGAGTCACCTTAAAAGTCTTGAGCATCAGTTAAAACATATCCATGACGTGGGAGTTGACCTGGTTGCGCCCAGGGACCTCAGCGCTCCGGCGCTGGTTGCCATTGGTATAAAAAAGGGCGGAGAAAGAGGAGAAGTGGCTGCACAGAGCGTGGCGCAGACTCTCTACAGCTTCCTGCATGATAATGGCGGCGGAAGCGGCAACAAGAGGATATCGCTCGTCACCATAGAGGGTGAACGCATCAATATCGAGCCCCTCTCGGTTGCACAGATCAAGAAGATTATCGTCGCCGCCCGCCAGGGTGAATAGGCCAGGCGAGAAAGGCTCCTCCCATATGCAAGGTAGGAGAGAAAGAGAGGGCGACCTCAAAGGGCAAAGTCGGCAGTGCGATAAATTTGTGTAAGCAAATCTTCCCCCAAAAAGCGCGCATACCGCTCCAGCTGAGGTGACCTTTTCACGATAAGTTGCTCCTCCTTGCATACCACAAACGGGGAAAGTTGCCCCCACACACTTTAGCCCCGGCTTGCTGGCCCTCCACCTCTGCCTAATCCCGCTCTTCCGGAGAGTAACTATCACCATCCTCCGCTACCTTTTTCATCCTCTTTTCCGTCGGCTGCGTGTTTTCTGGTACATCTTCGATCAACTCTGTCACAGGCACGTCCAGAACCCTTGCTATTTTATCCAGAGTATTCAAGGACGCGTTATGCCGCGGGTCGTGCCAGATCGCCTGAAGCGTCTTCAGATTGATATCGGCAGCCCGCTGCAAACGAGCCATTGTGAAGCCCTTGGCCTGTGCTACCTCTTTCACGCGCAAACGTCTCATATCTCTTCATCCTTCGCTCATCGCTGTCTTAATGATACTAAACCTGACCACTTGACACAATCCCACTGTAATGGTATGTAATGTAGTGGTATCCAATTTTATGGAGCCGCTCTACTGGTATATAGTATCGGCATATCAGGTCACAAGGAGAGAGAGCATGAGCGAGGTAGCACGCCTGCGCAGGCAGATCGAGCTCGAGTGCCAGTCCATGCGCCTGGCCCTATATGGCTACGCCAATGTCGCGTCCCACGAAGTCATCGAACGGAAATACAAGATCCTGGGGAAACACCTGGAGGCCCTCGACAAGCTGGTGGGCGCGGAGGAGGCCGACAGCATCGTCACCGAGACCTACACCAGGGTCGTGGGCTAGTGCCGTACATCAACGAGGAGGATAAACTGACCCTGCGCGCGATCGAACGGAGGTACCACCTGAGCACCGACGCGGTGGCGGCTATCGCCTCTGTCGAGCCCCGGCTTGTGTACCTCATGGAACAGGGAGGAGCCCTGGAGAAAAAGGACGCACAGAGAATTTTGCGTAGGCTCTCAGAGGTCACGGGCCAGGCTTATTCGATTGAGAATGTGGGTGGTTACTGGATAAAGGGCCAGTAATTGATCCAGGGGGGTAATCTGTCTATTCTGTAGCTGCCTTTTTCTGCAATTGTGATCAAGAAGAGAGGATAAGCCATCAAAAACAATGTACAATATCAAGAAAGACTGTAAATATGGGACGGCAGCGCCTGGCAAAACAGCGACACCTGGCGCGTCCCTCTGTCTGGATGAAGAGAAAGGCGATTATGGAGCAGATTGCAGACCAGGCTATCAGGCGTGCCATCGAGGAAACGCAGGCAGTCTTCACGGGCGAGAGTACGGCGTCGAATCTCGCCATGATTTTCGCACGCCTGGGCGACCTGGCCCGCTCAAACTCTTTTCTCTGGCTAGAAACGGGCCTCCAGGCCCAGGAGAGTTACAGTCGCTCAGCCCCGGGCGGACCACAGTGGTCACGCACGCTGCTACTGGCAGCCCTGGCAGCCGATATCTTTAGCGGCTATGTCACCCTGCGCGAGCGCGAGCGCTGGTGGCCCAACTTCGTCGCTCCAAGAGACTGGGAGCTACATCATCAGCGCGCCGCAAACCGCCTGCTGGATACCGCGACGACGCTCGGCGGCGCGCTGATCAAGGCCTGTCAGTTTGCCTCGACACGGCCTGACCTGCTCCCCGCGGCGTACATCCGTACCCTCGCACCACTGCAGGATCGCCTGCCTCCACATACATGGCCGCTCATTGAGGAGGCGATTACACAGGAACTCGGCCGCCGGCCTCAGGACGTTTTCGCCTGGATTGAACAGGAACCGGTCGCTGCCGCCTCCATCGCGCAGGTACACCGCGCTCAGCTGCGCGACGGTCGCTGGGTTGCCATCAAGATTCAGTACCCGGAAATCGCGGACCTGGTGGCCGTCGACCTGTCAGTGATGGCAACGGTCGTTGCGGCTATCGCTCGCATCATCCCCTCTATCCAGCTACAACCCATCGTCGATTATCTGCAGTGGACGCTGCCACTCGAACTCGACTTTCGACGCGAAGCTACGGCAAGCGAGCAACTGCGCGAGGCCCTCCGGCAGCGAGCGGATGTACTGGTTCCCGCGGTCCACGCCGAGCTGAGTAGCGCGCGCATGCTTGTCATGGAGTTTGCCGATGGGATTAAAATCACCGACCGCGAGGCCATGCTGCAGCAGAGCATCTCTCCAGCAGAGGTGGCCCGGCTGCTCAATGACGTCTATGCCGAGCAGATGCTGCACCTGGGCTTGCTGCACGCGGACCCTCATCCCGGCAATCTATTTGTACAGCCCGGACCGCGCCTGGTATTGCTTGACCATGGCCTCACAATGAGCCTGTCTCCCTCGCTTGTTCATGCCATGGGCGAGATGGTCCGGGCACTGCTGGCAGCGGATTTCAGCGCGCTGACGCTGGCGCTTAAAGAGGCAGGGCTGCGGCTTGACAAGGCGGATGTGCCCACGCTGCTGCAAATCGTGGGTGTGCTGCTCGGAGAGCAAGAGACCATGGAGGCGGCGGATGTCGGATTGCGCCTGGGCAGGAGCATCGGCTCCATTCCTGTGGATCTCCTGCTGGTGGGGAGAGCGCTCGGACTCCTCGACGGGATCACAAAGCAGCTTGACCCCGCGACAAATACGCTGGAGATTGTGGCGAGCTACATTTGAGCTGACTGCCTCTCCACGCTTACACACCTGCGCAAAGCTGCATGTTTGTGACATGCTCGAGCCCGCGCATCTCTGTTTGCGCATCTACTGCATAGTAGAAAAGCAGGAGATGCTGATCGCGGCAGCTTACGCCATCGCCGAGCTCATGCCGGCCAACCAGCTTAGCGCCGAGCGTATAGTGCCATCGGTCATGGACTACACGGTGGCACCTTATGTCGCAAGCGCGGTAGCCGCGGCGGCCCTGCAGAGCGGAACGCCTGGCCTCACTGGTGAATGAGCACGACCTGCGCGAGGGACAGATTATCCCGCTGGCAATGGACTACGAAGTGGCTCCTGCTCTGGCCGCCGCCGTTGCGCAGGCGGGCCATGGACAGCGGCGTCGCTCGCCTGCGCGTCGCTGCGCAGCTCGTCGCCCGCTACTGCAGTGATTTCATCTATGAGGGGATCATGGCCCCCGTACCCGCGCTTGAAGAGGCGGGAAACGCGGATGGGCTCTAAAATCGCTATGATCTGATGCTGTGGTGATATATTGTATACATATGTTATACTTGTGGCGCAAGACCTTGTTGTTTGTACTGGAGAAAGGCCAGCAGAGCCGATGACCACAACCTATACACCGGGCACACAGGTTGATCATTACGAGATTATTCGTATGCTGGGTCATGGTGGCATGAATCGGGTGTATCTAGCGCGTGATGTATCCAACCAGCAAGAAGTTGTGCTCAAGTTCCCCAATGACGATTTAATTGGGGATATCGCGGTATTCGAGCGCTACAGGCGCGAGGCCGAGATCGGCAATCGCCTGCATCACCCGCATGTTCAGCACCTGCTCAATAGCGATGAAAAGCGCTCGCAGGAGTACCTGGTAGTGGAGTACATCAAAGGACGAACTCTGCGCTCGGTCCTCGAAGACTATGCCCCCAACCCGCTGCCGGTAGGCGAGGCAGTCCGCATTACGTCACAAATTTGTGATGCCCTGGTAAGCTGTCATGCCCTAGGGATCTTTCATCGTGATATTAAGCCCGAAAATATCATGCTGCAGGAGGATGGCGATATTAAAATCATCGATTTCGGTATCGCCCTGCTCGAAGGTGCGCGCCGGGTGACCTGGCGCGGCCTATCAGGAACAATGGGTACGCCCGACTATATGTCCCCTGAGCAGCTCAAAGGTGAGCGCGGGGCGGCCAGCTCTGATATCTACGCCGTCGGCGTGATGCTGTATGAAATGCTATGCGGTCACACACCATTTGAAGGAGAGAATATTTTTGCCATTATGAACCAGCATGTCTCGCAGGACCCCCCCTCGATCCTCCTCGCCAATCCGCAGATCTCGCCGGCGCTGGCTACCGTCGTGATGCAGGCCATCCGTCGTGACCGGGATAAGCGCTACAAGACAATGAGCGATTTCCTCCACGACCTGCGCAACCTTGAAGAGGTCAAGCCAGTGCCCTATGAGCCGGAGAAGCCACAACTCAACCGCACAGGTCGCTCTGTACTTCTGGCCATCCTCATCATCATCGCCATTTGCCTGCTGTTGATCGTACTTGGTTTCCTTGCCCAGTTTGTCCATACTGCCGGCCATTAGCCTGGCTACGTTGCATATCCCAGGAGAAAAAGAGAGTAGCGATGCAGACCCTTTCCCTACGACCCACATATGTCATCGGCGATGTCCATGGCCACCTGAAGAAGCTGATCAAACTGCTGCATGATTCGCAACTGATAGATGGTGAGCACTCCTGGAAGGGGGGTAAGGCTGCGCTCTGGTTGATGGGAGATCTTGTCGATCGTGGCAGCGACGGCATCGCCGTGATGGACCTGGTGATGCGCCTGCAGGCCGAGGCCGCCGCCGCTGGTGGCTCGGTGGCGTCACTACTGGGCAACCACGAGATGATGTTGTTCGCAGCCTATCGTTTCGGCAGGCGCTCAACAGGACTGGGAAGCAACTTTCTGACCCGCTGGAAACGCAACGGCGGCAATCGCAGAGATATCGCCACTCTGATGCCGCACCACCTCGATTGGATAGCTCACCTACCTGCGATGGCGCGGGTAGATGATTACCTTTTCACGCACGCGGACGCTCCCTTCTATATCAAATGTGGACGTAACATTGAAGAGGTGAACGCTGCCTTTACCAGGCTGCTACGTCACAGCGATGCGTTAGCCTGGGAAGAAATGCTAGACGACTTCGACCGGCGGGGAGCCTTTATGCAGGCGAGCAGCGGCGAAGATTTTGCCCGCCGCTTTTTGAGCATCTTTGGCGGACAACAGCTGATACATGGTCATACCCCCATCAGCTTCATGCTCCGCTGCCCGCCCGGGAAGGTAAATAGCCCCTGCGTATACGCGGGGGGGCAGTGCCTCAATGTTGATGGGGGCATGTATCTCGGCGGCCCAGGCTTTGTGCATCAATTACATGCAGGCGCTGACTCAAACATCAGCGCGCGGTGATTTGTATACTTTGCATACTACCTGGCATATTTGCCGGCACAATTGCACGAGCAAATATGCTTTTATCCCCGCCGCAATTACTGCGCGGGCGCCATTGGCATTGTGCAAAGTGCATAAAATTGTTCGCTTTAATTTTTCTATTTTGTATGTAGCACCTTGAGGTCAAAGTCCCTATACTTTGCCTGATACCACCATGCAACGCGAGGAGCGAAATGCGTGGAGGCCGATGGAGAGGAACGCCACCATGTGAAGAGACGTTGGTATTCCCACGCGGCTTGATTGATAGGCAGTGCCTCTCTCCATCAGCTCTGCAAGTATGGACACGCTCAGGAGCAATCAGCGCTAATGAAAACATTAAACTTATCACTGCTGCCACATACCTACGCTGTTTGTCAATTCCATCCCGATAAACACATTCCCTACTGGGCTCTTCTGGGCGACTTTGTCTCGCTGACACGCACGCACGAAGAGTTATCTATCGTCTGCCAGCAGGACAACGTGCCAGGAGACATAGAGGCAGAGCGAGGATGGCGCTGTGTGCAAGTGCAGGGCGCCTTCGATTTTTCCGTGGCGGGAGTCCATGTCTCGCTGGCTATTCCGCTGGCAGAGGCAAATATCAGTGTGCTGGCAATCGCCACGTACTCCACCGACTACTTACTGATCAAAGAGGAGAATGTGGAACGGGCCCTGGAGGTCCTGGAGCGGGCCGGCCACCATGTCCAGATCTCCAGCACGCTGCGAAAAGATTGAGCCGCAGGATTTTCCACCTGCGTCCGCTGCAGCGATCCACCCCACAGAGGCCCCCTCTCGCCTTGCATCTCCCTGTGTTTCAGGAATGACTTTGGGTATTGCTTCGACCCGGCCGCGACCAATACGATCTACGCCTCTCCTCATCACATGCAGCTCAGCTGTAACTATGCACCCCTGCATGCGAGGTAATGTAAAATGAAAGGAATGAAATTGGTCGCCGGCGCCTCAGCGCGCTAAATCAGGAAGGAACAATCCGCATGCTGCATGTGCTTGCCATCATTGTAAGTTTTCTGTTAATCCTTGCGGTCCTGCAAGACGGCTTTGAGTCGATCATCCTGCCGCGCCGTGTCTCACGGCGCTTCAGGTTCTCTCGCCAGTTTTACACATCTACCTGGCTGCTGTGGTCATGGGGCGCGCGCAAGCTGCGTGGAAATCGACGCGAGTTCTACCTTGGGTACTTTGGCCCGCTTTCGCTCATTATCCTGCTTATTTTGTGGGCCGTCCTGCTCATAATGGGCTTCACACTGCTGCAATGGGGGATGGGGTCGCTGCTCAACGCTCCTGAAAAACAGGTGACGCTGGGGACCTATCTCTATATGAGCGGGGTAACGTTCACCACTCTGGGCTTTGGCGACGTTGTGCCCCTGAGCGCGTTGGGGAGACTTGTGGCGGTGTTAGAAGCCGGGACGGGCTTTGGTTTTCTTGCGCTCATCATCGGCTATGTTCCAGTCATTTACCAGGCGTTTTCGCGGCGAGAGACCCATATCTCGCTCCTGGACGCGCGGGCAGGCTCCCCTTCCAGTGCCACCGAGCTTCTACGCCGCCACTATCGCGAGCAGCGCAGCGAGGTTCTCGTCGAGTATCTGCAGGGCTGGGAGCAGTGGTGTGCCGAGGTGCTTGAGAGCCACCTCTCCTACCCGGTCCTGACGTATTATCGCTCCCAGCATGAACGGCAGTCCTGGCTGGCAGCCCTCACGACTATCCTGGATACCTGCGCCTTGCTGATAATAGGCTTTGAGAATGTCTCGCTGCCAAATGCGCGTTTCACATTTGCCATCGCCCGCCATGCGGCGGTTGACCTGGCACAAATTTACGGAGCACCCCCGCTGACTTCAACGCAAAGCCGTCTGCCGCCGGCAGATTTTGCGCGCATGAGCGATGCCCTGGCCCAGGTAGAGTTGCACCTGCTTCATCCGGAGGATGCTGAAGCGCGCCTGGCTGAGATCCGCCTGATCTACGAGCCATTTGTGACCGCCCTGGCCCAACACCTGCTGGTCAATATCCCTCCCTGGATAGCGCCAACGAGGACCGTCGACGACTGGCAAACAAGCGCCTGGGATCATTTTGCCCAGTGGTCTCCAGAAAAAATTGAGGAAATCACACACATCATCGTTGATCACCGCAAAAAAGGGCCTGCCCATTCCAGCGAGCCACACGCGCAGGTCGGGCCGACAAAGCTTGCAAAGGAGTAGAGAGAATCTCTGTGAAAATGGTATATTCGCCAACCTGGTAGTCGCTGAGCGTACGCCTGTGCTCTTTCAGCGGACCGCTGGGTAGACAGGTATCGTCTAGCTGCATTGACCAGTTGGTCCAAGCGTGCCAGAACTGACCATATTCGGGCTGGTCGAAATCACGCCTCCAGGTTCCGGGTAGAAATGGTCAGCGGGGAGATTGCCTGCCCAGGCAAAGGTGAATGTTTTTGTGGTCTCACCTGGGACAAGGGTGAGGCTACCACTCCCTTGCTCAGAACGCCCATTATTAACAGTGTAGTTGAACCGAACCAGACCGCCAGGACTGTTGGCTGCTACATGGAAGGTTGCCGTGTAGGTGACCGTCAGGTAGGTACCACACCTGAGTCCTGCCAGGCTCTGGGGACTCACCGACATGTCAATGCTCGTCACCTTGAAGACCGAGGCTTGCGTACACATTCCCGCCAGTTTGATCTGTGGCGAGCTGACTGCGTTGGGGCTGGTCACCAGCACCTGCGCTATCCCTGGATAGGTATGATCCGGGTACAGCGTTCCCGAACTCGTAAAGGTAAAGGTCTTTGTCGTCTCTCCTGGGCCAACGGGAACACTCGCACTGGACGAAGAGCGCCCGTTATTAATTGTATAGAGAAACTGAATGGTCCCGCCAGCCGTACCTGCCGGAATGTGGAAGGTAGCGATGTAGGTAAAGCTAGCTGAACTCCCGCAAGGCCTCCCTGCGATACTATTCGGATGCACTGCTAAGTCAACACCTGTCACCCTGAATGGTGTCGGTGTTGCTGATGGCGTCGCGAGGGTGGTTGCCGTGGGTGAAGGGCCAGGGCCGCTGCTACTACCACACGCCACCAGAGAGAAGACGACCAGGCATATGAAGGCAAACCAGAGGGGAGAATACTTCAGCGTTTTCTTGCGCATCCGTTGCTTGAACATCGCGTTTCTCCTAAGAGGGGTTTTGAATAGCACGTGAGCACGACACTCTCGTTCAATGAACTCCTCTTCTCATCTGCATTCTAAAGCCTACAATGCCTTCATCACAGTATTCTCACCGTTTGGAGGGAAGAGATCACAGGAACATCACGCTTTGTGGACACACCACTTCTTCTAACTGGTTTTGTCCTCTATGTATGCTCCTCCATGGCCGCGCCTGTGTTCTGCTGTAAGAACTGCACAACATATCTTCCTACAATATCTGTCTCAAGATTGAGCAGCGTTCCTGGCTGCAAGCGACCCAGGTTGGTATGCTCCTGCGTGTAGGGAATAAGCGCGATGGAGAACCGCTTGTGCACACTCTCGACCACGGTGAGACTCACCCCGTTGACCGCAATAAAGCCTTTCGCAACGATATAGGGACGAAGGTGTTCTGGTAGCGCTATCTCGACATACAGCGCCATGCCATCTTTCCTGATGGTGAGGACGGAGGCTGTTGCCTCGATATGCCCCTGGACTAGGTGGCCGCCTATGCGCCCGTTGGCAGGAAGGGAACGCTCCAAATTGACGGCATCGCCAGGCTGCGAACTTCCTAGACGCGTGCACCGAAGAGTCTCTCCCATCGTATCGACGTGAAACCAATCCTCACCTCGCTCAGTGATGGTGAGACAAGCTCCATCGACCGCAATGCTATCTCTTACTCCTACCCCTTCAAGCACACGTTGTGCCTGGATGACGAGACCTTTCGGCTCAACCTGTCTCAATGTGCCTACCTCTTCAACGATCCCTGTGAACATCAGCTTGCTCCTTCGCTAGTTTTGCTCTTCTCAGCATCTGAACCGTTCGTGCCATCTCCACAGCGGCTTCGGCACACTCCTTGCTACGTGGAATACGTGCTTCTGCCTGTTGCTGATTCTCGGCGCACATCACACCGAAAATGATGGGAACGCCCATCTCGAGTGCCACTTGCTGAATGCCCTGGGCCACAGCATCACTCACCACGACGTCATGGCGTGTCTCTCCTTTCATCACACAGCCGAAACAGATGAGGGCATCATAGACATCTCCAGTCAGCATGGCCTTGGCCGTTGTCGCAAGTTCGTAGGAACCGGGTGTAGAGACCACGTGGACATCTTCGACCCCGAGATGCCTCAATTCCTCTTGCGCAAGCTGGAGCATCGCGCCAGTGATGTGCCAGTTGTAGCGTGCCACTACGATCCCGATCCTCAGTCCCGTGCCATCCAATTTAGGCGCCGGTGGCTGTGTAGCTGCCTGCATGATTTGCGGTCTCCTCTCTGTATGGTGTTGCTGTCTTCTGCGCAGCATGCAGCGATGTCAACAGGTGTCCGAGCCGCTGGTGCTTCGTCTGAAGGTAGTGAATATTCTCCATGGTTGGAGGGATTTCGAGTGGGACACGCTCGACGACCAGGCCTCCCTCCCGCAACGCCTGCATTTTCGTGGGGTTGTTTGTCATGAGGCGAGCCGAAGTGATGCCCAGATCGCGCAAAATCTCTAGCGCATGGGTGTAGGTACGGGCGTCACTGGGATAGCCGAGCCGCTCATTCGCTTCAATCGTATCGTATCCTTGCTCTTGTAAAACATAGGCCTGGAGCTTTCCCGCAAGCCCTATACCCCGCCCCTCTTGAGGCAGGTAGAGCAACACTCCTCTTCCCTCCGTCGCAATCAGATGCAGTGCTGCATGCATCTGGGCCTGGCAGTCACAGCGTTGCGAAGCAAAGAGATCACCGGTCATACAGGCCGAATGGAGACGTAGCAGTGGGGGGGACTCCTGCTGCTCTCCAAGATCGCCTAGCGCGAGCACGAGAGAGTCCCGGCCCGTCTCGATCTCTCGATAAAGGAGAAGCCGAAACGTCGCTTCGGGCGTGGGCAGCTGTGTCTTGCTGATACAGCTCATCACATGTTCTTGACGGTACCGAGCGATCGCATCGACAGAGAGAAGACCAAGCCCCCATGTACGCGCAAGATCAAGCAACACCTGCCCACGTGCTGCCTCTCCATCGTCGCTCAATATCTCGCAGATGACCGCCCCCGGCTCCAGACCAGCGATGCGCATGAGATCGACGGCCGCCTCGGTATGGCCTCGTCGCTGCAAGGTCCCCCCTGGTTGTGCTCGAAGAGGGAAGACGTGTCCGGGACACACCAAGTCTTCCGGTCGGGTGCTGGGATCAATCAGGGTGCGGATCGTGACCGCCCGGTCACGGGCTGAGATGCCTGTCGTTGTGCCACGAAGCGCGTCGACCGAGGCGGTGAAGGCAGTTCCTTGTAAGGGATCACCTCTGCGTTCGACGAGAGGAATGCGCAAGGCATCCAGTCGCTCTCCTGCAAGTGCGACACAGATGAGTCCACAGGCAGCGTGTGCGATAAAGTTGATGGCCTGTTGTGTGGCAAATTGTGCTGCCAGGCAGAGATCGGCCTCGTTCTCCCGACTCTCATCGTCACAGAGCAGCACCATGCGCCCCGCTCGTACCTCGTGAACCGCCTCAACGAGGGCCAGACTCCGTCCAGCGACATCAGATGTGTTTTCCATAGTTCTCCTCTTTATCTGCTTGATGGAACAGATGTGAACCTGGGCATGCCGGGAGGGTTGCTCCTAGCGATAGACGACATGGCCCTCGACAAGAACATCCCCATCAAATACGCTCGTATGCACATCCCGCAATGGGGATGCGTGGGCCATCATCGGCAGCCCTCGGCCCTTTATGGGTGAAGGGGCATTGCATCCTCCAATCAGCTTGGGTGCGATGAAGGCTGCTGCATGATCGATGCAGTGGTGGTCAAACGCACTCCCCAGCATCTTTGCCCCACCCTCCATCAGGACATGCATGATGTCTCGTCGTGCTAGGGCCTGCAACGCGGACGGGAGATCAACCTGCCCATCTGCCCCAACCGCGACGGGTACCACCTCGGTACCGTAATCAGCAAGACGCTGACGCTGCTCGCGGGAACAGGTTTCAGCAACGAGAATGCAGGTGCCCCTGGCTAATTCCGGTTGGAGCAGCGCAAGCGTATCGGGCAAGTGACCATGTGATGAAAGCACCACGCGCAACGGTGGTCGCGCTCGAGGGGTCCGTTCCCATAATCGCTTGTCGGGCGGCAAACGCACTGTCAACTGCGGATTATCCATCCGCACCGTGTTCGCACCGACAAGAATGGCATCCACGCGGTCTCGTAGATCATGGACCCAAAGCCTGGCCTGTGGCCCACTAATCCAAGAAGCATCACCTGTAGACGAAGCGAGCTTGCCATCAAGGGTCATGGCCCATTTCGCGGTGACGTAAGGACGCCCCCGTGTGATGTACATCTCGAATGGGCGGATGATCTCAGTTGCTTCATGAGTCTCTTGGGTCTTTTCCAGAAGAGCGGTCTCAATCCCAGCAGCCCGCAGCTGCTTAATGCCACGTGTCTGCACGGAAGGATGAGGGTCATGGCTCCCTATGACGACACGGTGAATGCCTGCGGCAATAATAGCCTCAGTACACGGTGGAGTGTGAACAGAAATACAGCACGGCTCAAGCGTCACGTACAGATCAGCGCCATCCGCCGCTGCATCTGCTTGGGCAAGAGCCTGAACCTCGGCATGTGGTCCATACGGAGGTGCGGTGGCACCTCTGCCTACGATCTCACCATCGCGTACAACGACAGCACCAACAGGAGGGCGTGGACTGGTACGGCCTTCAACGCTACGTGCGCAGGCAATCGCTTGTTGCATCGCCTCTCGATCATCCATAACTGGTTGCTCCGTCAATTACCTGGATTGGCTATGTATGCGGGGCTGAGTGAGGTGGAGAAGTATGATAGGAGAAAACAGAAATAGAGCCTGTTCGTGGTGGTATGTACGGATGAGCAGGATACTGCACAGAGCATTATATCTGCACACCGTTATGGCTCACGAAGATGTTATCTTTCTTGTCTTCTCCCATCCGGACTATACCGTCGGCTCTGGAACTACCCCAGATCCTGCCTCTCCCTACAAAGAGTGGCTCGCGGGCTCTACCGCCGATCAGGAATTGAGAAGGCACTGCCTTCTCTCACCTTGCCCCGAAGACATAGCAGTATTCAATTATGATGCTCCTATGATAGCATACAGTGAAGGTAACTGTCTAGGTCAGATTTTACAGACTACTCAGAGTTTGATGCAACGCCTCTCCTCGTCTCACAATCCAACCGTTTTCTGCTTCTCATGCCAGCCCTCAATCCATACGCAGCTTGTGGGGCTAACACATGAAGCTGTGCAACGTCACCAAACGCTGATTCGAGCTCGCGCAAGTGGCCAAATCACTCGCGAAGCCGTGTGAAGCGCCAGCTTCCCTCTTGAAAGCTGGCGCTTCAAGCATCTGCATTTCAAAATGCATGAGATCCTGGCGACTGGGTGGCGCGCCAAGGTTCTGCCCTGTGCTTCCGACTTACCAGAGATACGGCACGAGGCGATACCGATCTCGCCTCCACATGGTCGTGGCCTCACAGCGCTGCCACCCAGACGTTCACTGATTGCGCATCAATCCGAGAGAAGGAATGCGGGGGCGCGCCGAGCACTCGCTCGATCGCATCCAGATAGGCAGCATGGATAGCGACGATCTCCTCGATGCAGCGCTTCTCGTCGCGCTCCTGCTCGAACGAGAGCAATAACCGGGTATGGGTATTGCCCATGCTCTGCAACAGGGACATGAGAACTTCGCCAGCTTGGTCAGGATAGGCGGTGGTGAAGATGCCTTCCCTAATACCCTGACGGACAATCTCGGTGAGTAGCGGCGCGCGTTGTTGGAAAACCGCCTCGTCGACTTTCAGGCGGACGATGGCGTTGGCGTCGGTGTACCAGACACGCGCCAGCCTGACCAAATCAGCCTTGTGGGCGGTTCTCAAACGGTCCAGCGTATCGAAGAAGCCCTGGAGTTTTTCGATGGCGGAAAGACTCGGATCATGGATGATGGGCAGGAGCGGCTTTTCCGCCTCTTGCTTTACCCGTTCGACGAACGCTTCCAGCAGCGCACCGCGCGAGTCGAAGTAGTGATGGAACGCTCCGCTGGAAATCTGCACCTCGTCCAAGACATCCTGGATCGACATCTGCTCGTATCCCCTGGTCATCACCAGTCGTTGGGCGGCATCCAGAATCTCTCTGCGCTTCGCGGCAATTGCTTCTGGTTTGACGGTTCGGGCCATAGTTCCACCTCGATTTATAAACAGATTGTCTTTCTATTAATTATAGCCACTCTTTTTCTTTTGTCAAGAGGCCCGCGTGAATCGAACTTGGGCTCACATGGTCCAAGGCTCGAACTCTATGTTTGCACTTTTTAAGGGGGATTGGAGGAAAGGACACCATGTGGTATCAAGAAGGTGAATAACAAACCTTTGAACCACGGAGGTGTCCCATGCCTGTCCCTATTATATGCCTGGATAAATCCTTGCGCCACTTTGGCGAACGGTTCCCATACAGGGCCAGGAGTTTGTCGTCGAAGCCCTCCAAGCGGGTTTGGACCGTTTTGACCAACTGCGGCTCAAAGCTAGCTTGCCGGTCACGTGGTACCTCGATTTCCACGTGGCCTTGCTCCCCCTTCAGCGTTTTCTGGCTATGTCCATTGCGCATATTCCCTGTAACTTTGTCTTTCCGTCCGTGTTTGGGATAGCCCAAGTGTGTGTCAAGGCTGATGCATCTTACCTTCCTATCATCATGGCTATCATATTTGTGCTTGAAGCCGTTTTCTACTTTCCCATCATTTTAACAAAGCGCTCATAACTATTTTCGTTACTCACAGCCCTCAGACTCTACTCGCTACGTGCAGCCGCTAATCCCTTATTAGTCGCTGATTAATTCCTACCCGGAAGCTTTCTCTGACCAGTCCTTGGGAAAAAACGATTTAACGCTGCGAGGGATATCTTCGATCGCAATGATGGGGAGAGGTGTCATTGTACTTGAGCTGTACCCAAGTGCGTGGCTTTTTGCAAGGTTTTTCCGTCATAAGCACTGCCCACCCTTGTCCAGCATCATACTGCTTATTGTCCTACCTGTCTGTCCCAACGTCTGCCGCAGCCCGTACCGCGTCCCCGGCTCCCAGTGCGGGTTACTTTTCACAGAGCATGGTGGTAATAAGCATGACAAGTGAGCAGGTTTTAAGGTGACGAGTGAGCAATCGGCGCGAAGAGTGAGCACTGATGATGTACCCGCCTGGAAAAACCGCTCCCCATCTGGTATACTCCCTCTAGAAGTTGTAAATTGCGTTCTTCGTCGCGAGGTTGACGAACCGAGAGAGCCGCTTCATCTACCGCTCGCACGGGAGGGAGATCGATGGTCGCACCGGCTGTCGAAGGCATTGATCTGTTCAAAATTGCAGGTCGCTCCATTTCGGGATGGATTCCCAGTTTCAAGGCTGGCACAGCTTCCCATGTCCGACAGCCGTTCTGTAGCCAGTTGGAAGAACGCCTCTTGCTCTGGCTGGAATACAACCCCCAGGTGGCCCGCTACGCGCGGGGTGACATTGGCCCCCAGTTTGCCACGACGTATCGACTGCCGACCCCGAAACACGCGCCATTCGCGATTAGCTACGCGTTTGAGGGTAATCCCCATGACTACCTGCCCGATGTCGTGGGGACGCTCAAATCAAGGAAAATGTTCATCGCTGAGGCGGGCATGGAGGATGACAAACGGGGGGATCGCAACCTCGCCAAAGCGGAGGCCGCACGAAGGCTCGCACGCCTCCAACGAGGCGTCTTCTGGATTGGCACCGAAAAGACCCTCACTCAACAGTATCACTACAATCTGGTCTTCTTGCATGCCAGGCGAGAGAACTTTCCCGCCTTTGCTGACATTGCTGTGGCCTTGCAGGAAGTCTGGCCCGCCGGAGAAGTCGCCAGTGTTGAAGAGGTCGCGCGCCGCCTGGAACAACGATGGCCGACCGCTCTAGTCGAAAAGGAGGAGGACTATATGCGCCTCTTAAAGCAAGCGCTAGAGCCGAAAGATCGACTGGTCCTCCAAGCTGGATGTCAGCATCCCTGGCCCTGTTTTGGCAAGCCCGCCATTGTCTTCCATGACCGGAGCAAGATTTTCACCTCCGAGCGAGCACGGCAAGTGCTGGTGGATCGGTTGGGGATTATTACTGAGCAAGCGCCTCCCTACGCGCCTTCCGCGAAAGGAACGGTGGAAGCCCTCTTTCGGTGGATGACCCAGCGCTTTGAACGACGCTTGCCCAACACGAGCTACGGCGTCAATTCTGCACCCGTTCGCACGAGGCGCGTGGAGCCCCTGCCATGACCCATCCCATCTTTCGCAAGGAGATCTTCATCGAAACCGCATTTGAAAAACGTTTTCAAGCGATGCTGCGTTCGGCCTGGCACAAGCGTTCCTGGCATGTGATCGTCGCCGATCCGGGCGCTGGCAAGACGATGGGCATTCGCGACATGATCAAAACGGCGGGCTCCCTTGCGATTCTCGCGGTCACGGCTCCGAAAAACAATGAGGAGGAGATGGCTCTGGGCAATCAACTCTTCACGGCACTTGGCTTGCCACTGCGAGGGCGGTGGAGCGACCGCAAGCCTAAACTCATGGGGCATCTTCACCAGTTTGGGACCCAATGCCTGATTGTGGATGATGCTCATGATCTCTCTCTGGAGCACCTGATGTTCATCAAGGAACTGACAGACCAGGGGCGGTTACAGTACGATCATCCGCTGGGGTTGTGCCTGGTTGCTGCTGGGCGCGGGAACACCATCCCGCTCAAGGAAACCCTGGATCAGCCTGAGACCACGTGGCTGCAATATCGCCGTCGCCTCAACAAACTGGAACCGTTCTGCCGGATTGCAGGCCACACCAGCGAAGAAGTACGCGAGATCCTGGCGGCTCTGGAAACGGTGTACCGTGAACTCTTTCCCCAGCTCAACTTGCGCCGGTGGGCAGGCTCCATCTACACCTGGCTCACGCAGCCGGTCCTCGACCCGACCAACTCTGGCCGTGTGACGATGGATTACCTGATGAAGCTCGTGACTACTGCACTGGAGTGGAGCTATCAGGCCGGGGAAACCGATGTGCGGGCAGAGACACTAGAGAAAGCCGCTCAACTGCTCGTACTACGCCGCGATACGCTTCGGATTATTGACGGAGCAGGACCAAGTATCGAAGCTCCTCAATCGGCGTCCACAGGGCAAGAACAGGCGAGCGGGACGGAAGCAGAACAGGTCTCTTTCCCAAATGAAGAGCAAAAGATTCCACCGATCTCACCCACAGAACAGGTGGATCAGGCACGATCTCGGAAGAAGGCTGTGTCGCAGCCCGCCACATCGATCAAATGCACGTTTTCTGGGGTGGTTCCCATTGACCTCAATCGTTTTCTGGCAAGCGGTGTGACGCTTGTGGAATGTCCCGACTGTGCATGCACGCGCACCCTGGAACTACATGGTGGGGTCCTGCGGTTCAAGTCTCATGACAGACGCAAAACGACTACTCCCAATACCGGACGACGATGGGCCAGGGGGAAAACGGACTGGGATGTGGTTGGAGAAGAGAGAAACAGATGAAACAAAAAAAGGAAAAGAAGAAGAGGAAACAGCATGCGTGATCCCAGTGAAATTTGGACTGGCAAAGCCATCAGCTACGATCGGGCGCGCCCTACGCCGCCACCAGCTTTGCTCGATCTGCTGACGCAGTTGATTTACCTGCCGCATCCCGCCTTGGTGGTGGATTTGGGCAGCGGGACCGGACTGTCAACCGCGATCTGGGGTGAGCGGGCCGAGCGGGTGATTGGGATCGAACCCAATGCCGACATGCGGAAAGAGGCCGTCCACAAAGTCGAGGACCATCCCTACGCGGCACATATCGAGTATCGAGAGGGAGTTGCTCATCAGACGGGCCTGCCTGATGGGTGCGCTGATATCGTCACTGCTGCCCAATCGTTCCACTGGATGGAACCGACTGCGACCCTGGCCGAGATCGCTCGGATTCTACGACCCGGAGGACTCTTTGCTGCGTATGACTATGATTGGCCACCAACCCTCAATTGGGAGCTTGATCGGCTCGCCCAGGAGGTTGGTAAGCGCTTAGTGGAGCTTGTCCGGGAGCGCGGGCTGGCTCAGAACCTAAAGATGTGGTCGAAGGACAGGCATCTCGACCGCATGCGCGAGAGCGCTCACTTCCGCTTCACCCGTGAGGTGTTGCTCCATCATATCGAGCAAGGAGACGCTGCACGGTTTCTTGAGATGATGCGGAGCAATGCGTTCAGCCACCAGTTCCAGTTCACCGAACAAGAGATCGGTTTTGATCGCCTCAGCAGCGCTGCGTTCCAATCTCTTGGGTCCGAACCCATCCCCTGGTATGTGAGTTACCGAGTCCGGATCGGGATCAAGTGAGCGCGGGGATGTGAAAAAGCAAGCCCATCGTGCTTTGCCCGCATGACGGGCTTTTCTCTCTCCTTTATAATCCAAGTAACTTTGAGATCCTACATTACAAAGGCATTAAACATCGAGGTTGGCGTTTTTGGCGTGGCTTTCGATGAAGCGCTTGCGCGGGGCAACTTCGTCGCCCATCAGCATGTTGAAGACCTTGTCGGCTTCGACGGCCTCCTCGATGGTGACCTTGAGGATTGTGCGCTTATCGGGGTCCATGGTAGTATCCCAGAGAGTTTCGGGGTTCATTTCGCCGAGACCTTTGTAGCGCCCCACCTCGGGTTCTTTACCGTTGTGTTCCGCTTTGTACTCGGCAATCAGAGCATCGCGCTCCTCTTCGGTATAGACGTACTGGACCTGTTTGCCCTTGCGAATGTGGTAGAGGGGCGGCTGGGCTATGTACACATGGCCATCCGTAATGAGCTTCTCCAGGTGACGGTAGAAGAAGGTGAGCAGCAGGGTGCGAATGTGCGCGCCGTCAACGTCGGCATCGCACATAATCACGATACGCCCATAGCGCAGTTTTGCTATATTGAAGTGCTCACCGATGCCGGCCCCAATGGCGGTGATCATGTTCTTGATCTCCTGGTTCTCCAGCATTTTGTCGAGACGCGCGCGCTCCACGTTGAGGATCTTACCGCGCAAGGGCAGGATAGCCTGGAAGTGGCGGTCGCGCCCCTGTTTCGCGCTATTATGAACAAAAACACCGCTTGCTAGCGCAAAGTTATGAGTACCGGGAACTTCGACATCGTACACATCTATTTCTTCCTCCAGCGACTCGATTGCGACAATGCGGTGGTTATAGCTAGCGACAGCTTCATATGCCGGAGCTACAACGCCATCGAAGTACCGCTGACAAAACTTGTCAAAGCGTAACAGTGAAAAATCACGTACCGCAAGACGATGGGCATTGTAAGCGTCAAGATCAATCTTGCCCTCTGTCTTAAACCGCTTCAATGCAGCAACAGTTTTGCGATAGTAAGTCTGATTCAACGTAGCATGGCGCTTAACGCGGAAGTCCGGTGTCCACTGTTGTTGCGTCTTCCCACGACGCCATAAAAGCAGTTCCTCATCTTGCCACTGTTCCTTGGCACGCTGAGATAACTTCACGCGTACGTCTGGGTTACTTTTAAAGTATGCACGCACACGTTCTGACTGCAAGCGGCGATTTGCCTCGTCGCTCCAATACTCTCCTTGCGTCTGGTTAAGCCGCGCACGCACCGCTTCGCGGTATATTTCATTAGTTTGGTAAAACTCGAGCCATTTCCCAAGCATATAAGCCCTGTAAGTTTCGTCTTCCCACTGTACCTTAGCCTGCTCCGAAAGGATTTGCCTGGTCTCTGGATGATGCATACGTAGGCTCATCATCGCACGGAACCCTTCACTCCGGCGAAATTGACGACTCTTTTCGATTTTCTCAAACCGACGCAATGTTTTCCCGACCTGCTTCTGATGCAACTCAAGATGTTCCCGCGCAGGCAAACGCTTAAGGTTTGTGGGATTATTATTGAGCTTATTGAAGTCGATATGATGGCAGTGACCCCCATCTAATGTCGTATAGACACCTTTCCAACGGTTATACCTGTCAGCCAGCATATGCGTAAAAAGCCATGAATTGGAACGGGGATCTTTCACCATTTCGTACCCCTGTATAGTAATCCCTGGCTCCTTCATATCGGACATTTTACGATATAATGGCATGAGAGAGTCGTTTTGAGAGAGCTGCTCAGCTGCTTTGTAACTACCGTCGCGTAGCATGAAGCGGTGGTCAGGGGTGCAGACAATTGATTCTCCATTATCCAGAGTTACCCGCAACACCTTGGCATGTGCTTTTGTCATGCGTGCATTCACCAGGCGCTCCAGTCCAATTTTGCCATCCTTGCGGATAGTGTAGCCGAAGTGCTCTTTCCCTTCGGCTTGCTCCACAACCAGATCTTTGAAGCTAAGCGATCGACCATCAGCAAGCGCAACCAGTGTATGACCGGAGAAACAACCACCTGCGGAATCACCCTCAACCAGGTAGAGTTCACAGCGGTCGGCGTGTTTTTCGGAGCAGTCGGCCAGCTTGCCCGGCAGCGTCGTATCCAGAGCATTCTTGCGCTGGATCAGGTCGCGGGCCGCGCGAGCAGCCTCACGCGCGCGCGCAGAGGTCAGGCACTTTTCGATGATGACCCTGGCCTCGCTGGGAGTCTCCTCCAGGTACTGGGTCAGCATATCCGCCGTAACCACTTCGACAATCGGTCGCACCTCGGCGTTATTCAACTTGGCCTTGGTCTGGGCCTCAAATTGAGGGTTGGGCAGCTTGACGCTGATAACGGCCGTCAGGCCCTGGCGCACATCGTCACCGGTAAGGTTGCTGTCTTTCTCTTTGAGCAGGTTGGCTCTACGCGCATAGTCATTGAGCGAACGTGTCAGAGCGCTGCGAAAGCCCGTGATATGCATACCGCCATCGGCAGTGTTGATACCATTGGCGAAGGAAAACTCGGTAGTGGTCCAGCTATCATTGTACTGTACCGCCAGCTCGACCTTGATATTGTCTATTTCGCGCATGGTACTTACCGGGCGCGATTGGACATGCCCGCGGTTCTTATTCAGATAACGCACAAAAGAGACCAGCCCTCCTTCAAAGTAGAAGGTCGCCTCGCGATCGCTGCGTTCGTCGCGCAGGGCTATGGTCATACCGCGGTTGAGATATGCCATTTCGCGAAAGCGCTGCGCTAAAATTTCAAAGCTAAAGTCGCGCGTCTCCATGACCGCCAGGTCGGGCAGGAAGGAGGTAATCGTCCCCGTACCCTCGATAGGTCCCAGATTGTTGAGAGGTGTGACAGCGACCCCTCTTTCATAACGCTGGCGCCAGAGATTACCGTCACGTTTGACATCAACCTGGCACCACTCAGAGAGCGCGTTGACCACAGAGACGCCTACGCCGTGAAGACCACTACTGATCTGGTAACCGCCACCGCCAAATTTTCCGCCGGCGTGGAGGATGGTCATTACAACTTCGAGGGTCGAAAGTCCCGGGCGCTGATGGTGCTCTTCCACAGGAATGCCCCGACCATTGTCCGCGATTGTGACCGAGCTATCGGCGTGGATGGTGACCGAGATGGTATCGGCAAACCCCGCCATGACTTCGTCGATACTGTTATCAACAACTTCATAGATGAGGTGATGGAGGCCGCGCTGATCGGTTGCGCCAATATACATACCGGGGCGCACACGTACAGCCTCTAAGCCCTCGAGAATCTGGATATTTTGCTCACCGTAGCCACTCTCGCCATTACCATTTCCTGTGCCATTGCGAGGGCTAGCATTGCCAACTGGGGTGTCAGCGCCGGGGGAGGTTTGTTCTTCTGCTATGATCGATTCTCTTGTTTTTGCCATAAAGCCGTACCTTTTGCTTCATTATATTGAAAGAGGAGCGCGCCCCCTCACCTGTAACTCTGCCGCTACACCTGCACGTATCCATAGACGCTCAGTGTACAGCTGTAGCAAAGAGGTAAGCGGTGATGGAGAGCTGCCTGTTGCTGCAATGAGCAGGCAGTCCGCCGCCGACTGCACGCTATTGCCATATCTATCAATAAAAAGATATTCTCACTCAATAGGTAAAATATGGCAGCAAGCCACATTTTGCGCCAATCCATTATACCACAAAATGTGCCGTAAATAAAACGCAGAAGCCAGGAGATGGGAGAAAAGGGCAGCGTTTTCGGGCGCCCTTTTTACCTTGCCGTGCATGTATTCAGGCGGGTAATGTCAGAAGCGAGGTCCACCCATAGGTACCCCTGAGCCGCCTTGCATCTGCTGCATAGCTGGCATACCGGGCATGCCTGGCATACTCTGCATTGGCGCACCCGCCAGATTTGTGGCGCAATAGGGGCAGAAGGTCCAGCGCAGCTCCAGCAGGCGCTCGCACTTGGGGCAGGGCCGTTTGAGCTTCTGGCCGCAGGAGGGGCAAACCTGGAAATCCGACTCAACCCGCGCATGGCAATTGGTGCAGGTCTGGCGCTCGGTCATCTCGGCAAGCAGGGATTCTTCCTCCAGCTGCCGCTCGTAGATCTCGGCAAGGGTCTGGCGAGGGCGTAAAATCATATAGATGAACAGGCCGCCTATAAAGAAGATTGCTACCAGCAGCGTCGCCATGATCTGTGAGAAGAAATCCTGGGTGCGTGAGCGTATATCACGGAACGTCCAGGCGATCAGGCTCAGCCAGAATATAACGGTAAAAGCCACTACAAAGCCAATTACAACGCCCAATGAGTTTGCTATAGCACTTAACGTACCACCACCAGAGGTTGTAGATGTTGCAGTCGATACCGCCGTAGGAGCAGCTGCAGGGGTAGCTTGCGGGCTCGTAGTAAGTATAGTAGTGAATATATGTGCTATATTTGTCATAGTAGGACAAACGCCCCTTTCAAAAAATACATCTTCTCTTATCTCCAATTACAACGTTTTCACTGGACGAACAGCAACAACATAGGACTATTGTGAAGCAATAGGTACCCTTCGGTCAGTATACAAATCCTACCAAACCTGGACTTCAGATCAAGTCTTAGCGCAACACTATGGTCGTGATTTCTCCCGCACGCATGCCCACGTGGAGAGTCTCTCCCTCCTCCCCACTCCAGGGAAGTTGTTCCTGGTATTCCTCCTGCAAGTTTGCCACAAATGCCTGCGAGAAAACAAGCCCCGGACGCAACGCAGCTTCCACAGCATGTGTCAGCGGGTTATAGAGGCGTACCACCATCCCTTGACCATCATCACTGCGCTTGATGGCGCTCAGCACTAATTCAACCGGCTCAAACGCGAGGAGCTGCATGCGCGAAGCTAAAGGCGCCGCAGGCTGCGCCATAAGCTGGTCACCGGTCCCCACAGCGGGCAGCACGAGCGAACGCACAGGGATATTGAAGGCCTGGGCTTCGCGTAGAACCAAAGTCTCCTCTGCCGTCCAGTCACCACCATGAGGCACCAGGGCATAGTCAAACTCCTGCCGACCAGGGCATTGACCCTCAGGTGTATATATCATGGGGCCAGCATGTCCACGCCGGGTGGCCAGATCACCGCGCGAGAGCCACTCCACACAGCGCAGCAGGGTCAGGGCGATGGCCATCCCTCCCGCCTCAACGGCGGGTCCGGCGCTCACTATCTCATATTCTGGCAGACCGCGATTGAGTAAGCCAAGCCCGATCACACCATTACTGCAATCGACAAAGCGCTTGTGGGGATATGTATTGACGGGCTCCTCGGCCCAATTCTCCACGCTGGCAGGGCGAAGAGAGGCCACTGGCCGTATACGGACCTCAAAAGTACCTTCGGCCGCGACCTGCTCGGTCCTGTAAGGCACAGGAAACAGCACACGCAGGCGATGATCCCTGGCGCGGTTATCCACACTGGTATGAATTTCGATGCGGCGCGCTCCGGCAGTCAACGAGACCTCGCTTGTGATCTGGCAGGTCGTGAAACGGTCACTGCGCTCACTGCGGTTCGCGGCACAGTTGACCGGGAGTGACCAGCGCCCACTGACGCGCAGCAGCACGCGCACAGCATCTGTAGATATCACCTCGATACGCGGTGCTTCGACAGGCTGGTTAACCAGGGTATCCCGGGTGGGTGGACAATAGGTGTAGAGATCTCCCACGTCACCACCGTCGACCATGCGATTGAGGCCCGCGAAAACCGCGCCACTCCGCTTATCACGCACGGTGAGGGTGCCATCCTGCGCATTGGCCTCGATGTGAAACCACTCGTTCTCGATAGCGTTTGCATAAGCTGCCAGGTCATTGTGCGCACCATTGTGTGCTGCGTTTTTAAGGCCCCTGGGATATATCCAGAAGGTTTTAAAGCCATAGGCGGGCAGGTCAGCGGCGACAAAATCTATGATCTCATGAGCCTGGTCAATCACAGAGACCTCCAGCATAGTGATTTCTGCGCGCGACAGCAGATCAAGCAACTGCTGTCCTGAAGTGAGCAGCTCATGAGAGTGAGCGGTTGCTTGCTCACGTGGAACAACAATCGCTTCGATATGGGCCACCCCGGCCTGCTGGGTGCTATCGATGTGCAGGCGCGCAATGCTGTAGATCTGCTCAGATTGACCCAGATTTGCAGCGAGCACGCTCTCCATCAGCGAGATCAAATGAGCGGCATCAGATATACCCGCCAGGTTGACCGCGTTCGCCGCCATTTCGCGCGCAAAGGGCATTGATCCGATCTCCTGGCGCCAGCGCTTGACGATGATATGAGGCATGTGTTGACCACGTTCGTCGAGGAGAGCTGCGTTGCGCAGGGTACCAGAAAACTGGATCCGAACTACTTCGGTCCTTGGGCCAGGGGCCGGATTAAAAACAACGATAGGCACGGGGCGCTGGCCAGCGTGGACGCCCGGGAAAGGATCACGCGTATCCGTCGCGGCGGCAATGGACTGCATAGCCTGGGCAATGATGCCTTCGGCAACCTGCTGACTCTGCGCGAAGCGTATGGCATTCTCGCGATGGACCTGGTCGATACTGCAGCCACAAATACTATCGTGGGGATGGTTCTGTAAGAGATACCTCCACGCCAGTCTGATCAAGCCCTGGGGATAGGAAGCGCCTAATTTCCAGGCCCAAACGGCCAGTGGTTCCATCCAGGCCTCCAGTAGGTGTTGCGTAGCGGTATTCTGCTGCTTAATCCACATGCGTGTTGAAAGAACAGCGGGGAGCAGGTGTGAATACTGGCTGCTGCGCATCTCGCCACGTAGGATCTGCAGGGCAGGCCTCTGCCCTGAATTTTCGCTCTCAGCCTCCGCCAGCGTAGTGGCGAAGCGGCCATTGTTGTGCTGGCGAATGGTCTCCACATACTCGGGAAGCGTGCCAATACGTACATGGATGCTGCCAATCTGCCGCTCTTGCGCTTCAGAGCCGAGACTGGCGAGCATCTTTGCGAACTCTGGCCCGACAGAGGTAAGTAGAGCATTGGCGGCCTCGATAGCCGCTGGAAGGCCCTCTTGAGGCTCCAGGTGGTCGGAACCGTTCATAAAGAGGAGAGTGTTGGTTGTGGCTTTAGCTAGAAGCTGAGCAGTGAGGAGTTCGACCCGGCTAGCGAATTCATCTGCCGCCAGTGGCATCATACGAGCATTGGAGTAACCGATGGGGGCGGCCAGGTGCACCACCAGCAGGCATGTGCCGTCGGGAGCGGCCCAGTAAAACTCGCTTGTGCGGGCCTCTGCGCCGACTCCGCGCCAGAAGATGGCGTTATCAATGCCGAACCCACGCAAGATCTGGGGCAACTGGGCTATGTGGCCAAAGCAATCGGGCACATAGCCACAGAGCATGGGGCTGCCAAATTCAGCCGCTCGCTGCAGGCCGATTTGCAGATTTCGTAGCAGCGCTTCGCCGCTGACAAGAAATTCGTCAGGCTGCAGGTACCAGGGGCCGATCTGGATGCGCCCGGCGCGAATGTATTTTTTCAGCCGCTCCTCCTGCTCCGGCTCTGCCTCGAGGTAGTCATCGAGAACAATCGTCTGCCCGTCGAGCATAAAATAACTGAAACCCTCATCATGGTCCAATACATCGAGCAATCTATCAATAGCATGGACGAGACGTATGCGAAACTGCTGAAAGGTCTGATACCATTCGCGGTCCCAGTGGGTATGCGGTACCAGTATAATGTTGAGCTGCTCACCCATAGTAATCCTCATCAAGAGATACCTTGCTAGCAAAGGCCTTCAGCTCTGACTGACTGCCTCTGCGAGCGCCTGTTGCCTGCCCGTGATGCCCTCTGCGGGCACCCTCACCCTGCCTGGGGGCAGGGCAGGTAATAGGTAATGGTCAGACGGAATATATTGGGACGAGATTTGTTATATGTGCGGTACAACGATTATACCCTACTAGGGGCCGCTAAGGCAAACAACCCGCAGATGACATGCGTTGACAGCCCGTTCTACCTGATGTTATAGTTTAACTCCGAGCAACCCGTCTTATTGCGCAGCAAGAAATGTGAGAGGGCCTACTTGATCGAACTCCGAACTTGTGCTATTATAGAACACATGTTCGGAATTTCTATCTGAAGGAGATTATACAACATGGCGAGTGGTAGCTACTACGCCGGGAAGGACGAAACGCGCGAACCTCCAACGGCGGCTATTCCCCGACGCGCTACACGTCATTTGCCAGATGTAAAAGGCAAGGGAAAGCCCGCGATCACAAAGGCACTCCCCAGCGCACGTCCTGGCAGGGTTGTTGATGAACTTGTAGAGCATCCTCTTACCCGTCATGCATCCTGGCTGCGCCCCCTGCTGGTGTGTATAGCGGTGGGGGTAGTGGCCTTGCTGGTATTGATCTCCGCGGGTGCCCTGCAGCGCCCAGGAACGCCTCAACTGCTTACAGCCTCGAACGGCCAGGTCTTCCCCATTCAGGTAGGCGGAACACTGGGGGCTATCAATGCATGGACAAAAAGTAATGGGCCAAGTACCCCAAGCGTGCGTATACCTCAACACCCGGGGCCATATTCTGTGGTGGGGCCAAACTCATTGTCTGTCGATTTTATGAATCGCGTGCTGGCCTACTATCACTCACCTGCGGCAGGAACGGCCCCGGCTCTCTACAACGACGGCATCAAGTACGGCCTTGACTCGGCCTATGCCCTGGCTTTCTTTATGCATGAGAGCTCATTTGGGACAACAGGTGTGGCGCGCGTGACCCTCTCACTCAGCAATATGCGCTGCGTGCCCGAGTATCGCTGCCTCAATGAGAATGGCGGCTACGCGATATTCGATAGCTGGGAGCAGGGCTTTGAAGCCTGGTTTAAGCTGATTCGCAATCTCTATGTAGGCATTTGGGGGAGGGTCACAGTCGACCAGATCATACCCAAGTACGCCCCCAACAGCGACAATAATGACGAAGCTGCCTACATCGCCGCTTTGAAAAATACCATTGATACCTGGCATGCCGGCATCGTGCAGGCCTGATCCACTAGGCACCGATCATTCCCTGCTCCAGGGCCTTGCTCAGAGCCTCGGTACGGCCTGAGACATTCAGCTTATGATAAATATTTGCCAGGTGGAAATTCACAGTCCGCTCGCTAACATACAGGCGAGCGGCTATTTCTTTGTTGCGCAGGCCGCGAGCCAGCAGCTGGAGAACCTCTTGCTCGCGTGCAGTAAGTGTCTCATAAGGATAACCGCCGCGTCCCTGCCTGCCAACTCTCGAGAGCAGCCTGCTCGCAAGCTGTGGCTGGACCAGAACCTCGCCGTTGGCAACCACACGCATGGCCTGCGCAAGCTCATCGGGAGCGATATCCTTAAGCACATAGCCGTCCGCGCCTGCACGCAGCGTCTCGTACAGGTACTCTTCGCGCTCCTGGGCCGCTAGCAGCAATACACGGGTATCGAGTTGAAGCTGCTTGATCTGTCTCAGAGCCTCCATACTCTGACCATTGGGCAAATTGGCGTCCATAAGCACAACCTGTGGGCCCAATTCAAGAGTTTCACTGACAGCCTGGACGCCATCGGCGGCCTCGCCCACCACCACAAGGTCGCCATAGCTCTCAAGCAGGCGCCGCAAGCCCGCACGTGATACCGCCTGATTATCGACCACCAGCACGTGGATGTGGGCACCTGGGTGAGCAGTTTCATGCGCGAGCGCGGGGGGAGGGCGCTGCAGCGTCCCCTCCTCGCCAGGAGCGGCATAAGGGACATGTGCCTGCACCTGCGTCCCCTTCTCGCCATCTGTACTAACATTGAGCGAGCCGCCAAGATGCTCAAGGCGGTGGCGCAGGTCGCTGTAAGGATGGAGTGAAGCGGGCGCCTGCTGCTGCGCTGTTTTGAAATGGGGCACAGGCATTTCCTCATCAATCTCCGGCAGCGCACCATCGTCCTCTATGCTCATTGATACCTCATCGCGGCCATAGCTGACGGCAAGGCGCAGCCTGCGGGCGTGCGCATGCTGGCGCACCTGAAAGAGGGCCTCCTGAGCGATGCGGTAGAGTACATTTTCCAGGTAAGTGGGCAAGGGGCGCTCAGCGCCGGAAAAAGTGACCCGGCTGGAGAGGCGCAGCTCTTCCGCTGTCTCTTCTATGCTGCGGCTGAGGGCCTCGGAGAGCGTCAGGCCAGAGAGGTCCGCCAGCGGCAGGTGCTTATCTGCGGAGCGTATCTCGGCAATGACTGCCCGCGCCCGCTGCTCCAGCTCGGCTAACCCGCCGCGTAGGGCCCCCAGGTCGGGTGCCTCGGCACGGGCCAGCGTTTGCAGGGCATTGAGCTGCAGCAGGATTGTACTCAACTCCTGAAGGAGTTGCTCATGAGTATTGGATAGCTGGGTTTGTTGCATAATTTCTGGCACCAACTCTTTTTTCAAGCAAAAGTTCATACCTCTTCGGGCGGGCGTTTTCAGCGCTGGGGTGGGCTACTACGTTCGTTCTAACACGCGCTTCATTGTACCACGTTTGCGCCAGGCGCCGCCTGCCCCTTCACGAGAGGCATCAACCAGACCCCTCGCACAGCTGAACGGCGCAGGCCTGGATTACCTGTCTAACACCAACCTGCCGTCCTGCGCATCGATCTCGACATCATCCCCATCGCGGATAGTACCATTGAGGATAGCGTGTGCCAGGCGATTCTCAACCTCTTTCTGAATCACGCGCCTGAGGGGGCGCGCGCCAAATTGTGGGTCGTAGCCTTCGTTTGCCAGCAGCTCTTTCGCCGCGTCGGTCAGGCGCAACCTGATATGCCGCTCTTCCAGACGCGGACGCAGACGGTTGATCTGGATATCGACGATGCTCTTGATCTGATCACGCGTGATCTGGTGGAAGATGATCACCTCATCAATGCGGTTGATAAATTCGGGGCGAAAGCCTTCCTCGCGCAGGCGCTGACGAATAACGTGCTGGATCTCCTCCTCCTCCATGCCGTCGTACTCGTGCAGCCAGCGATTACCGACGTTACTGGTCATAACAATGACGGTATTTTTGAAATCGACGGTGCGGCCCTGCCCATCCGTCAGACGGCCATCGTCGAGCAACTGCAGCAGTACGTTAAAGACATCGGGGGCGGCTTTCTCGACCTCATCGAGCAGCACAATGCTATAGGGATGGCGGCGTACCGCTTCGGTCAATTGGCCACCTTCATCGTAGCCGACATAGCCTGGAGGGGCGCCAATCAGGCGCGAAACGCTGTGCTTCTCCATGTACTCCGACATATCGATGCGCACCATGGCCTGTTCATTGTCAAACAGGAATTCTGCCAGGGCGCGCGCCAGTTCGGTTTTACCAACACCCGTCGGACCCATGAACAGGAAGCTGGCCAGTGGTCGATTAGGTTCCTGTAGCCCGGCGCGAGAGCGGCGGATGGCGTCAGAGACGACCTGCAGTGCCTGCTCCTGGCCAACCACGCGCTCACGCAGGCGATCCTCCATCGAGAGCAGCTTTTGCACCTCGGCCTCCATCAACCTTGAGACAGGGATATGCGTCCACTTCGCGACAATCCCGGCGATATCTTCGGCGTCTACCTCCTCTTTGAGCATACGCGCGCTCTTTATATTAATGAGCTTCGACTCCATAGCGGCGATACGCCGCTCAAGCTCGGGTATAGTCCCGTAGCGCAGGCGCGCCATCTGTTCGAGATTGTATTCACGCTCAGCCTTTTCAAGGTCGACCTGCGCCTGCTCCATCTCTTTTTTCAGGCGTCGAATGGCCTCCACAGGTTCGCGCTCGCTTTCAAGCGAGAGTCTTAAGGAGTGCAACTGCTCGCTCAGGTTGGCAATCTCCAGCTCAACCTTGCCACGTCGCTCCCGGCTGGCCGCGTCTGTCTCCTTCTTCAACGCCTCTTGCTCAACCTGCAATTGCCTGATACGGCGGTCAAGCGCATCAATCTCGCTGGGCGTACTGTCCAGTTCCACACGGCGCAGGCTAGCGGCTTCGTCTACCAGGTCAACGGCCTTGTCCGGTAAAAAGCGGTCGCTAATATAGCGCTGAGAGAGGATCGCAGCTGCGACCAGGGCACTATCCTGAATACGTACACCATGATGGACCTCGTAGCGCTGCTTCAAGCCGCGTAAGATACTGATAGTATCTTCGACCGAGGGTTGATCGACCAGCACAGGCTGGAAGCGGCGCTCCAGAGCTGCGTCTTTCTCGATGTGTTTGCGATACTCAGCGAGAGTAGTCGCGCCGATACAGTGCAACTCGCCGCGCGCCAGCATGGGCTTCAACATATTTGAGGCATCCATGGCCCCCTCGGCGGCGCCCGCGCCCACGAGTGTGTGCAGCTCATCAATAAAGAGAATAATCCCGCCTGCGGCGGCGGTGACCTCTTTGAGCACCGCCTTCAATCGTTCCTCAAACTCGCCTCGAAACTTGGCTCCGGCGACGAGCGAGCCCAGGTCCAGGGTGACCACCTGCTTGTCCGCCAGCGTTTTCGGTACATCTCCGCGCACGATGCGCTGAGCCAGCCCCTCAACAATCGCAGTTTTGCCAACGCCTGGTTCGCCTATCAGGACGGGGTTATTTTTGGTGCGACGGCTGAGTACCTGAATAACGCGCCGGATCTCCTCGTCACGTCCGATAACGGGGTCCAGCTTACCCTGCTCTGCCAGATCCGTCAGATTGCGCCCATACTTCTCCAGCGCCTGGTATTTGCCTTCAGGGTTTTGATCGATTACGCGCTGTGAGCCGCGAATAGAGCTGAGGGCCTTCAAGACATTATCATATGTCAGGCCAGCCGCCCTTAACGCGCGCGCTATGCCCCCATCATCGGCGCCAAACATAGCCAGGAGCAGGTGCTCAACACTCAGGTATTCATCCTTGAAGTTCGCCATTTCACGCCAGGCGTCTTCAAGCACCCTGCGTAAGCGTGGTGAGATACCCGGCTCGCTCCCCCCATACACCCGGGGCAAGCTCTCAACTTCATGCGCGCTTACGCGTCCGGCCGCGTCCACATTTCCACCCACTTTGGCAATGATCTGCTGAACGACACCGCCCTCCTGCTCCTGCCTGAACAGGACATCCAGCAGGTGCGCTACTTCGATCTGTCCATTATTATACTGTTTTGCTAGCTCGGCCGCATCACTGATCGCTTCGCGTGCCTTATCAGTAAAACGCTCAATCTTCACCGCCCGCTCTCCTTAAATGTAGTTTTTCTACCCTTTATGAGTATGTAACTGTTCCGCTCTTCTTATCTAGATTATAACAACTTGAGTTAGCTATTGCAAGAAAATATGAGCAGATTGCTATCAAGTTTTTAGGCTTCTGCATGTGCACCGCAAAAACCCTTGTGTGTATTTAGTGTATGATCTGCGCTTGCCGCTTTTCCATGTTTGCAGGCCAGAAAAAGAACAAGGTTAGTGAAGGTTTGTTAAAACCTTGACTCTATTGTCAGGCATAGCAAAGAATGTTATAATGGCGAGGTGTTTGAGTACCCCGAACCATCGTGGGACAGGACATGCTGAGGCCGCACGATTTCGGGCGGCATCTGCGTTTATTGCGCATCGGAGTGCTGACATTCCGGTGTCCCACCTGCACTGGCAGCTGCTGAACGCGCAAGAGAAGATACTGCTTGCGACGTACAGCGTACTCTCTGACCGGTTGCATACCCAGAGGAAGGAGGTGGCTTCGTGAAGCGAGATTACGAACTTGGATTCATTCTCAATCCCGAAGTCAGTGAAGAACAGACACGCGCAATTCTTGAGCGTGTCGAACAGGTCGTCACACAACATGACGGCCAGATTGTCAGGGTAAATCAATGGGGGCGTCGTCGCCTGGCATATCCCATTGAGCACCACCGCGACGGTTTCTATACATTCGTTGACATGATTCTGACCCCTGAGACCGTGATTGAACTCGAACGTACGCTCAAGGTTTCGGAAGAGGTCTTGCGGCATATCGTCAAGCGACGTGATCCCAAGACCGTGCAGAAGGAACGTGAGGCTCGGGCCGCCGCGGCAGCGGCACCTCCGGCCGCTGCTCCAGGCGCGGAAGCAGAGGCGCAAGCCGCCGAAGCTGCGGACTCACAGGGCGAGTTTGTCTCCCCTGTAGATGAGGCCGCTGCCGCCAGCACCGAAATCGTGGAGCCCGCTGTAGACACGCCCGAGGAGGCTCTCGCCGCCGGAGGCGAGGAAGATTTCGGGGAGGTTTCACCCGCGATCGAGGAAGAGGACGGCGTCGAAGCCTAGTTAATTACATACGTTTGGGTAGGTCCGTCTGATCTCTGCGGAAGTGAAGAGTTGAGGCAGTGAGCATCACGCGAAAGGATCTTGAACCATGCTGAACAAAATCATGTTAATCGGGAATCTTGGGAGAGACCCAGAGATGAACTATACGCAGAATGGCACTGCGCTGACGAAGTTCTCGCTGGCCGTCAGTCGATCTTATAAGACAAGCTCCGGCGACAAACGCGATGAAACCGAGTGGTTTAATATCGTGGCCTGGGACAAGCTTGCCGAGCTCTGTAATCAGTACCTCCATAAAGGCAATAAAGTCTATATCGAAGGACGAATATCACAGCGCAAATACACCGATAGAGATGGCATTCAGCGTACGGCGGTAGAAGTTGTCGCCAGCGACATGGAGATACTCACGCCTAAATCCGCTCAGGGTGGTAGTGCGGAATCAATCTCATCAGACGATGACCCTCTCGGAGATTTAGAAGATCACCCCTTCTAACTGCATAGTGAGGAGAAGTACAGTCCGTGCAAAGACGAGCTGAAGGCCCCCCGCGTCGCGAACGGCGTGAGGGCGGGCGCGGCGAGCGTACATCGCGCCGCAAAATATGTCAATTCTGTCACGATCATGTACGCGAGATCGATTATAAAGATGCCAGCCGTTTCATGAAACGCTACATCTCTGATCGTGGGAAAATCGAGCCCAGGCGCAAGACCGGGACGTGTGCCAGGCACCAGCGTCTTCTCAGCGTGGCCCTTAAAGAGGCCAGGCAGATGGCCCTGCTCCCCTATACTGCTGAACACATGCGTGGAATGCACGTGTAGAGGTAGGTACACTCAGCGCGGACAGAGATGAATACAGCTTGGCGTATTCATCTCTGCCGCATATGTCTGTCGACTATATAGACGTAAGCCAGCGCATTGAGTAAAGTAGAGTACCTTTTATGAATAGTCAAACCGCGCGCCAGCCACAAAGCCAGCGCACGCCACGCCCAAACAGATCGAACAAGGCGCGGAAATATACCAGGCAGACAGCACGTTTTGAAGGCAGACGTGATGGCAAGCCCATCATTTTTGGCTGGGGAGGCCATCTTTCTCACAACCAGAAAATGCAGCTCCAGCGCCGAGCTACCTGGGCGATTGCTATGGTCTTCGGACTGCTTATCGTTCTAGTTATTGCGGGCTTCTGGCTTAACATTAATGTCATCACCCCCGGCTTACCGATTACGAGCGTCAATGGGCATCCAATTCCTCAATCCCTGTACCGCAAGATGGTTGCGCTTGACGCGCAGTTAAGCCAGAACCAGCTTAATGGGCCGAATGGCTTGATTGCTCAACAAAACAACCTGAGAACTCAGGCCGCCAATCAGCAAAAGGTCGTCAGCGCCACGCAGACCCAGATCACAAACCTGAACAAACAGATCAAGGCCCTGCCTGCCAGCGCCGGCGCCCAGCGGACTTCGCTGAACAAAGAACTGGCCACGGCGAACGCTCAACTACAAAGCGAGAACGCCAAAGCAACGTCCTTAAATCAGCTTTACACCAACCTGAACCAGAATGTTATTCCACAGGCACAAACAAACTTTAACCAGTCACAGGTGGGGAATGACAGCATCGGCTGGCTACAGGATGACGAGCTCATTCAGGAGTGGCTGGCCCAGCAGCCTGCCAGCCTCCAGGCGAAAATCAATCCCAGCGCAAGCCAGCTCAGCGCTGCTATGCAGCCCTTCAAGGCCAGTATACCCAAAAGTACCACATACGCGGCTATCCTGAGTAAAGATAATGTGAGCGACGGTGACATGCAGAATATGATGGCCATCAAGCTTCGTCGCGACAACATGCAGACCTACCTGGCATCGCTGGAAGTAACGCCACAATACCAGATCCTGGCGCGCGTAATGACCATCGATACGGCGGCCCATGCACAGAACGTGCTCAATCAACTCAAGCACGGCGCGGACTTCGCCAAGCTGGCTAAAACAAATTCATCCGACACAAGTACCAACACCAAGGGTGGTTCGTTGGGCTGGCTGGCCCGCGGCCAGTACGCCCAGAACTATACAGCGGCGGTTGTAGAGAACTGGATGTTTGACTCCAAACGCTCGCTGAATGAGTTAAGCCCTGTTCTCCAGGAAAATGGCGCGTTCCACATCGTCCAGATCATGGGAATTGACCCGGCGCGCGCAGTTGACGCGACTACACTGCAGATGTTAAAAACCAATGCGCTGTCAAACTGGGTCCTGCAGCAGCATGCTCTGCCTGCGACAAAGATTACGGCCGTCGACCAGAGTAAACTGACAGACGCCGCGAATATGCCGCCTGACCTGCCGCTCGCTGCCCCGGCCGGAACACCCACGGTCCCCGTCTCGGGCGCACCGTAACCCTTTCTCTGGTTGGTAAAGCCGTAAGGGCAGCGGCGAGCCGCTGCCCTTACAAAGGATTTTTTCATGACCACCCTGGCACCCAGCATAACTCAAGCAGATACAGAACCGCTTTCGCAGTTGTTGGAGACCGCTTCTCTCTACCTGCATATCCCTTTCTGCCATACACGCTGCCACTATTGCGACTTCAATACCTATGCCGGCATCCTGCCACTGCGCGAACCATATGTACGCGCCCTGCTCGATGAGATTGCCCTGGCAGGTACATACGCGCAATTGCCAGCCGGCACTCCACGTCGAGCTCGTACAATTTTCTTTGGTGGTGGTACGCCCAGCCTGCTAAGTGTCGAGCAGATTGCCCGCATCCTCGAGGCATGCTTCACCTCCTTCGCAGTTGACTCCGGAGCCGAGATCACCCTGGAAGCGAATCCTGGCACGTTGAGCCGCGAGCAGTTGCGGGGATTACGAGCCGCCGGCATCAATCGCCTCAGTATGGGCGCGCAAAGCTTTGACACGGAGCTGCTTAAAACGCTGGGGCGCATTCACTCGCCCAGCGATATCACCCTGGCCGTGCAAAACGCGCGCGCCGCAGGCTTCACTTCGATCAACATCGATTTTATGTTTGGTCTGCCTGGTCAGACCATGCATCACTGGCGTGAGACGCTCACCAGGGCTCTGGACCTGCACCCCGAACATCTTTCACTCTACTCGTTAATCATCGAAGAGGAAACACCATTTTATGCGTGGACCGCCGAGGGGCGCATTACACCCGGCGACGAGGACCTATGCGCGGATATGTACGAGTACGCTGATGAACGCCTGCAGGCAGCAGGATATGAGAACTATGAGATCTCCAACTGGTCTCTGCCCGGTCATCAATCAGGTCATAACCTGACCTACTGGCACAACCTGCCTTACCTTGGTATGGGCGCCGGGGCCTTTTCAAGCTTCGGCGGCAGGCGCTTCTCAAATGAGCGTGACCCCCAGGCATATATTCGCCTGCTCAAAGGCGGACAGCGACCCGAGGTCGAGAGCGAAACGATAGGAGGCTCGCAAGCAATGGCAGAGACAGCCTTCCTGGCCCTGCGTACAGCCCGGGGTCTACATTTGCCCACATTCGAGCAGCGCTTTTCCCAGCCCTTCTCGAGCTTTATAGGCAAACGCCTGCAGCTGGTGCAAGAGGCTGGACTCCTGGAAGCCGAACAGCATTGGTTGCGCCTCAGCAAGCGCGGCCGCCTGCTCGGCAACGAAGTCTTTCTCAGACTACTCCCTGACAATGAAGAAGGATAGATGGTGGAGCTGGTATCTCAAGCGGCAGCGCCATGGGAAGTACACGCGATGCTTGCTCAAAAAGATTTTACGGCCTGCAGGCAGGCAGGCATCGAGGATATTCATGCCCAGCTGCTGTATAACCGGGGCATCACTACTCCTGCCTCCATGCGCTCTTTCCTTGCTGCGCGCTATGATGAGACGCCCGACCCCGGCGCGTTGATCGACATGGATAGGGCGCTGGCGCGCATTCAGCAGGCGCTGGAGCAACGCGAGCATATCACCGTCTATGGGGACTACGACGCAGATGGCGTTACCTCCTCGGCCCTCCTTTTTTCGCGCCCTGCGCATCCTCAAGCAGCCAGAAGCTCTGCTCGATTTTCATATTCCCAGCCGTCTGCACGATGGCTGTGGCCTCAACATCACAGCCATCGCAAGGCTGCACGCGCAGGGAACCTCCCTTATCATCACCACCGACTGCGCAAGCTCCGACCTCGAACAGGTTGAGTATGCCCGCCAGCTCGGTATCGATGTGATCATTACCGATCATCACCAGCCGCCGCGACAGCTGCCTGCTGCCTACGCCATGCTGAATCCCTGGCGGCCAGATTGCACCTATCCCGAGCGCTATCTCTGTGGCGCTGGGATTGCTTTTAAGCTCACCCAGGCGCTCTATCGCAGATACCAGCGCCCTGTAGACGATGAAATGGACCTGCTGGACCTGCTGGCGGTGGGGACTATTGCTGATGTAGCGCCGCTGCTGGGCGAAAACCATACCCTGGTACGCCTGGGGCTGGCGAAGCTCAATGTCACGTGTAAGCCCGGGCTGGTCGCCTTGATGCGCCGGGCGGGTCTACAGGCCGGCGAAATTCGCGAGCGAGATATCGCCTATGCCCTGGCCCCGCGCATTAACGCTGCCGGGCGTATGAAGGATGCCGCCATCGCCTTCAGGTTACTGACGACTGACGATCCTGCAGAGGCCGCCGTGTGTGTGGAGGAATTGGAAATGCTCAACCTGTCGCGCCAGCGCCAGACGGAAGAACTTATGCAGAGCGTGCGTATTGAAGCGCGCCAGCGCCACAGCGACCCGGTCGTGCTGGTCAGTGGCGATAACTGGCCCGAAGGCATCATTGGGCTGGTTGCGGGCAAATTGTCGGAGGAGATCCAGCGCCCGGTACTGGTATTAAGCCGGGGGCCTGAATTTAGTCGAGGCTCGGCACGCAGTACCCAGGGTCTGAACATCATCTCCGCCCTGCGCGGCTGTGCCGCTATCCTCGAGCGCTACGGGGGACACGCTCAAGCTGCGGGCTTCACGATCGCCAACGACCGCGTTGAGGAGCTGCGCACACATTTACTGCACTGGCACGAAAAAGATACAGCGAGTGGTGCAGCCGCGCAAGTGATTGTCAATGAGACAGGCATGGCGCTCGAGCAGGAGAGCACGGGCGCAGCGGTGCTCCCTAAAATGGTGGATATCGTGTCGACTCGCCTGGAAAGACTTAACTATCACCTCTACACCACGGTACGCGAACTCAGCCCTTTTGGTGCAGCCAATCCTGACCCCATTTTCAAGGTCGAGCGCATGCGTGTGCTGCGCAGCTGGGCCAGTGGCACCGACCGGCGCACGCTCAACCTCCTGCTGGGTAAAGGCAACTTCCAATACAAAGGCAAGCTCATACGCGGAGGCGCACAGCTCTCTCTCTATGCGAAGGATCTGATCGTCAACGTCATTTTCTCCCTTGAACCCGCATGGAATCCCCATGACGATAGCACAAAAGAAGAGATCTGGCTGAAGATATTACACATAGAACCTGTTGCCAGCGCATTCCCTGCCATTTGATTGTAGCGGACCGGCAAGCCTTTGGCTTGCCGGTCCGCTACAAATACATACCCCTCGTGTACTGCTTGTCTCAGTGTGCCAATATATAGACATCGGACCAGTCGCCGAAGTAGAGGCCGTCGGCGTCCAGGCTCACCCCGTGCACCCAGGAGGGAATAACAGCAACCAGCGTCTGGTGATCCAGTGGCAGCCACCCGACATCTTGAATGGCCACCTGCTCCGCCTGATTAAAGAGTTTTATGCGTAGATTGCCCGAGGTTTTATCGGTCAGCTTGATCAACTGGTCAAAGGTGCTATTGCTCCAGCCCCCAAAGTTGTTGCTCGCCGTGGAGAGAAGAAACAGCGCCAGGCAATCATAGGGATCGGCATAATCCGCCTGCCACTGGTAGAAGCCAAACTGAATTTGATGTTTGGATAACTCGGTGTTGTAGGCATCCGGCTCAACCGGGCGCATGGTTACCGGGATCTGCAGGGTATTCTGCCACATACGCTGCAGGGCGGAGGCCGCCTGCTGGGGCAGGCCGGAACTGGGATATGAAAAGGTGATGGATGGCACGCTCGTGGGATCAGGATAGGCCGATTGAAAGAGGATCCTTGCCTCGGTCGCATCATATGTAAGACCCTGATAATTTGGCTGGTAGCCGGTCATTCCCGGCGGAATGATCGTCGGAGCCGGGACCACCGAGTCGTTAAAGGCGCTATGTGCCAGCGTCTGACGGTCCGTAGCGCGCGCAAAAGCCTGGCGAATAATGGCATTATTAAAAGGGGGCATGCTGGTATTGAAATAGAGCGCATCTGTTTCAAGCTGTGGTACGCGCGTAAAACCGGCAAGGTTTTTCGCAAGCTCCTGGTCCGCTGCCGTCAAATTCCAGGCAAAATCATACTGGCCCGCACGGTAGGTAGCGAAGGCCGTGGACGGGTCATCCGCAAAAATCATGTTGATCTGCTTGAGCTTCGTAGTGGCACCATAGTAGTAAGGGTTGGGCACCAGCACCAATTTGATGCTGTGCTGCCACGCCTGCACCATAAACGGCCCGCTACCAGCCCCACTATCGACGACATGATCAGTCCATTTCTCCTGCCCGTATTGATCAATGAGCCGTTTGTTTACCGCGAAAAAGACGCTGTTTGTCAGGAGCTGCAAGAAATATGCTGCAGGCTGGGTCAGCGTTATCTGTAGCGTTGTACTATTGATGGCCTTGACCCCGGACAGGACCTTTGTCTTGCCGCGTGCGACGTCACTGGCGCCGCGGATATTCTGCTCATAAAAACTGGCCGACTGTGATTGCACCTCGGGCAACAGCGCGCGTGTCAGGGTATAGACGTAGGTTTGCGCCGTCACAGGCGTACCATCCGCAAAGCGGATACCCGCCTTCAAGTAAAAAGTATAGACGCGGTTGTCAGGCGAAACCTCCCATGTCGCCTGATCGGGCACAACCTGCAAGTTGCTATCAAGCCTGACCAGCCCACTGTAGACCATATTCAAAATGATACCAGTGTTGGCGTCGGTGGCTGTGGCCGGGTCAAGGGGGGCACTGTCAGGAATACCTACATTTGGAAACGTCAATATTTGTCTCGCCGCCAGGCGGGGCCCGTTATTGCTGTTAGCAGTCGACGCTACACTTCTGGTCCCTGCGCTACCGCAGGCAGCGAGAATCACCAGCATGCATAGAGTGATGCCGAAATGCCTGCTACGATATTTATCCCGCATATAATCAGGTTTCTTCCTGCCTGACATTCGTTTTCTATCCTTCACCTCAAGGGCGGCTCATGTTTTACCATGAGCCACCTTGCGGCCAAAAGTAATAACAAGTCGCCCTCTCAGTGCGACAATATATACACGTCCGACCAGTCACCAAAGTAGAGGACTAAACCATTCAGGCCCAGGCCATGGACATACGAAAACGTGGTACACAATCGCCTCACTTTTGAAGCTGTATGGAAAATTTGCAAGCAACGAGGTTGCTTTGCAGCCTATTGTACACCTTTATCAGCCTGGAAACAATATTTCTCTTCCTCTCCTCTCCTCATCCCTGGCCATCCGCCGGGACGGCAGGCATTGGCTTACGCTTGAGCCAGCCATTGGCTCGCCGCTGAAGTAGACAAATCGCAGCACTTCTGACTATAATAAAAGATAAAATAAGAAGACTGTTCAATGGCGAGCAGGAGGAAGCGTTATGCGTATTCGTGTGATAGGTGCTCCCATGGATCTGGGGGCAGATCGAAGGGGCGTCGATATCGGAGCCAGCGCTATCCGTTATGCCGGTCTCAATGATCGCTTACGTGGCCTGGGGCATACAGTTCAAGATATAGGTAACGTTGTCGTTCCCCAACCTGAAAGCCAACCACTCGGCAATCCCAAGTTGAAATACCTTGAACCCATTGTCCATGTCGCCGAAGAGCTGGCAAAGATTGTAGAGGCATCCCTGCAAGCAAATGAATTCCCTTTGCTTCTGGGAGGAGATCACAGTTTATCTCTTGCTTCCCTCTATGGCGTCAGCAGCGTCCACAAAAATATCGGCGTCCTCTGGCTTGATGCTCATGGCGATTTTAACACCGATCTGAGCACACCTAGTGGGAATATACATGGCATGATCCTGGCAGCGTCTGCGGGTATTGGCGATAGGCGCCTCACTCACCTGGGCGAATGGTCCCCCAAAGTCTCCCCACAAAACATTGTGATTGTTGGCGCACGTGACATCGACGTAGCTGAGAAGGAATTACTGCGCACTCATGCTGTTTCCGTCTTTACCATGTCTGAGATCGACCAGCGTGGCATCTCAGAGGTCATGCGCCGGGCGCTGGCTATCGCAGGCCGGCACAATGACGGCATCCATCTTAGTCTGGATATGGATGCCCTTGATCCCAAAGAGGCCCCTGGTGTTGGTACACCTGTACGTGGCGGCCTGACCTACCGTGAAGCCCACCTCGCCATGGAGATGATCGCGGATTCCAGTGGCCTGGTTGCGATGGATGTCGTAGAGGTAAACCCGATCCTTGATCGTGAAAACGCCACGGCACAGCTCGCGGTCGAACTGGTGCTTTCGGCTCTCGGTAAAAAGATCATATAGAAATAAGCTTATGCCACAGTGGGTGCTCGTGCCGCCTTTTTGGCAGCCCCCGGGCAGATGCCAGACGGAAGCAAGAAAAGGAGGAAAGGGAGGTGGCGAGTCGCCAGATGCAGGCCACTTGCTGCCTGTCACACACTTATGGATGCAAAAGAATTATTCATGAATGGCGAATTCATAGCCGTCGAGCGTGGCATGATTTCTGTGCGGACGCACGGCTTCGCCTATGGAACCGGCTGTTTTGAGGGCATTCGAGGCTATTGGAACGAGAATGACCAGCAGGTCTACCTCTTCCGCCTGCGCGAGCATTTTGAGCGCCTGCTGCGTTCATGTAAGATTCTGCATATCTCACTGCCTCACAGCGTTGAACAGCTTGTTGAGCTCAGTATCGAGCTGGTCAGGCACAATAATTACAAAGAGGATATCTACCTGCGGCCCGTCGCCTATAAAGCCGATCAAACGATTGGCGTGCGCCTGCATGGCCTTGTAGACCACTTTATCTTGACCGCTGAACCACTGGGCGACTATATTGAGACAACAGGCCTGAGCTGTGGGGTCTCATCCTGGCGCCGCATCGATGACAATATGATTCCGGCGCGCGCCAAAATCACCGGCGCTTATATCAACTCAGCCTTTGCCAAGAGCGAAGCCATGCAAAACGGCTTCGACGAGGCCATCATGCTTACCCACGACGGGCATGTTTCAGAGGGCAGCGCGGAAAACATCTTCATAGTCCTCAACGGAGAACTGGTCACCCCCGCCCCCACCGAGAATATCCTGCTTGGCATCACGCGTGACACCCTCATGGAGCTGGCACGGCGCGAGCTTGGTCGTATCACTCGCGAACGCCAGATTGACCGCACCGAACTCTACAATGCCGATGAAATCTTCCTCTGCGGCACGGGTGCCCAGGTCGCCCCCGTCACCAGCGTCGACCATAGACCCATCGGCAACGGGCAAGTAGGACCCATAAGCGGCACCCTGCAGCAGCTCTACTTCGACGTCGTCCACGGCCATCGACCTGATTACCGCGAGCAGTGGTGCACGCCCACATATGCTGGCATAGCCGAACATTTAAATGTGCTGGAATAAAGCGTTTCTGCGCGTGAATCCTCGGCGCCTCGCAGGTACATTACAGCCTCTGGCCGCACAGGCCACAGGCCACCTGCTGGCGCGGCGTCCTCATTCATTGCTTCAGTTTGCACCACCCATCTCCTGGCGCCGATAATTCAAGTAGATCTACTTTCACTTTGAGGAAGGAGAAGCTGATGGATCTACGTGAGCGCGTGGCTCTGATAACGGGAGCAAGTAGTGGCATCGGCTATGCTACAGCGTTGAGGATGGCAGAGGCAGGAGCCGATATCGCGATTGGATACGAACAAAATGCCCAGGCTGCGCAGGTGCTGGCAAAACACATCCGCCAGATGGGACGACAAGTCATTACGCTGCGCGGCAACATGAGCAGGCCAGATGAGGTACTGGCGCTGGCCACTGCGACGGAGGACCAGCTTGGCCCCATTGATATCCTGGTCAGCAACGCCGGCGCCGGGAAGCGCCGGCAGTTAACCGAGATCACGCTGGAGGAATGGAACCAGACGATGGATATTAACCTGCGCCCGGCCTTTCTGCTCGCACAACGCATCACACCAGGAATGCTCAAGCGCCGCTGGGGCCGTATTATCCTCGTTTCCTCCGTGGCAGCGTTCACGGGTGGCATGGTCGGGGCGCACTACGCCGCCTCAAAGGCCGGCCTGCTCGGGCTTATGCACTATCTGGCCGCCTCGCTGGCCCCTCATGGAGTGACGGTTAATGCCGTCGCGCCCGCATTGATTGCAGAAACAGGCATGATCCCGGGCGGACCCGATAGCGAGCGCGAGCTTGTGTCGCGTATCCCGGTTGGGAGGCTGGGCAAGCCGGAGGACGTAGTTGAGGCGGTTATGATGCTCGTCGTCAACTCATATATGACCAACCAGACTATCCTGATCGACGGCGGCATGTATCCCCATTGAGGCGCGCCAAAAATTCGGACCCGCCAGATGCCTGGCGGGTCCGAATAGATTGAGTAAGTATGCAAAGCGGTCTAGCGCTTTGTGTACTGTGGCGCCTTGCGAGCGCGCTTCAGGCCGGGCTTCTTGCGTTCCTTCATACGTGGGTCGCGTGTGAGGTAGCCTGCCTTACGTAAAGTAAGCTTCCACTCGGGATTGACGCGCAGCAGTGCGCGAGCCACAGCATGGCGGATAGCACCTGCCTGGCCGCTGGTACCACCACCCACGACACGCACCGTAATGCTGTACGCATTTCCCAGTTCGAGCAGGCGGATAGGGCCATTCATCGTCGCCATGTGCGTATCACGAGTCCCAAAATACGCTTCCGCACTTTTGCCATTGATGGTGATGCTGCCATCACCATTGGGGAACAGGCGCACGCGGGCAACAGCCGTCTTGCGCCGTCCCATACCGTAGTAATACTCACCTTTGATGGTATCGGCCAAGGTAGATTCTATCTCTCTTTCTTTACTCTGCAGCGACTGCTTCAGCAATGCCTGCGGGCCTGTCCAGGCAATGGGCTTCTGAGCCTGGTGGGGATGCGTAGGGCCGGCATACACCTTCAAGTGAGACATAGATCATCACCCAGGCGATTATGCATGACCATGCCACGTACAGCGTGAATCAAGGCCCGCTCGGGGTATCGCCCCTCAAGGGTCTGGCGCAGCGTTGTCTTTTTTAAGCCACCGGGATACTGGCTGTGGCGATAATAAATCTTCTGATCCAGGCGATTGCCTGTGACAGCGATCTTATCCGCATTAATTACAACCACAAAATCGCCACTCTGGAGATGTGGTGTAAAGGTTGGTTTATGCTTACCACGCAAAATTTGCGCGATCTGCGAGGCCAAACGCCCCAATACCTGGCCCTCGGCGTCGATGACATACCATTTGGGGTCCAGCTCAGCGGCCTTGGCGCTATATGTCTTCATCATTACGTATCCTCTTTAGGCCTCTCCCAACGAAGTCAGGTTCCCGCAAGGGGCACCCTGCCAGCGAAATTCAACGTCTCCGCAAGAGGGCTCATAGCCTGGGCACCTCTGTCGAGCTCAAACTGCTCAGGATAATCAACCCGCACCAGGCACAGCCCGTGTGGTGGGGCCGCTGAACCAGGGTGCGTCTTATCAGCGTGTTGCACGATAGCAGCAAACTCATCGAGACTGAGGCGTTTCTGCCCTACCAGCAACAGTGTTCCGACAATTCTGCGAACCATTCCTGTGAGGAAGGCGTTCGCAGTAAAATCACAATAGATAAGTGCTGTCGCCACCTGGCGGGTGCAACGCGCCTCCAGCATCGTGCGAATACAGGAATTCGGTCCCGTTTCCCTGGATTGGTCTCTTCCGGACTGCGTCCAAAGGCGCCAAAATCCTTTTGTCCCAGCAATTCCTGGCACGCTCAGTGCATCGCATCCACGTCCAACGTCTGTGAACGATAGTAGCTATAACGCGCTAGCAATGGCTGTCGGTGCATTATCGTTCCAGATCATATAGCGATAGGAACGACTCGAGCGCTGAAACGAGCGTGAAATGCTCAGGAACCTCTTTAGCCCATCGTACCGCTATAGTATCAGGTAAAACAGCATTCAGGGCGCGTCGCCATAACAGGGGCGCCAGGTGGAACTTGTACGAAAGTTATTACCTGTCCACTGGCGTGTACACCCGTGTCCGTGCGACCCGCGCCGTTTACAACCGCCTTCTCAGCGCTATACGGGCGATCGCCATTTCCAGGCACCCTGGACCGTTGCTCCATGACTTTCTGGCTGACGCTGAAAGCCGTGGTAATCGGTGCCATCGTACTCAATACCACATGCGATATTCATATGTTTGTTAACGTCATCTTACAGTGGGCCCGCAGCATAGCAGCCCAGCGGGTTTACACCAGAGAAATTTGCGCCATATCGGCGGCATCGCCCTGACGTTTGCCTAGCTTGGTGATGCGTGTATAACCTCCGGGACGACCAGCGTAACGCGGTGCCAGTTCCTCAAACATCTTTTTGACCACCAGTTCATCAGGCAGCGCGCTGAGTATGAGGCGACGCGCACGCAGCTCTATCAGCATTGCATGGTATGCTGCCTGCAGGGCCTTCTCAGCCTCTCCTCATTAGATATGATGTGCAGCAATTCTTCGCGGCGGCCTTTAAACTTATCCTCCAGGAATTTGCGCCCCTCTCGGTGAGAGGCGGCTTATCTTGAGTCGCACGCTCCGCATTCGAGGCAACCCTGGCTCCGCAGCGAGAAACGCCCTCGGCGCGCAAAGGCCAACAGCTGCACAGCCTTGTCAGCATCGCTCACAACCGTACGCAGGTGGTGCTGGGCTTCCAAACGGCTCTTAACAGCAAGAGTTATCAGCTTTTCAGCCTCAGCCCGGATAGCGTTAGCTCGTGCCTCCGTGGTCTGTATTCGATCGTAACGGATGAGGCCGGCCATCAAGTTGCGCCGCGCAGCACGGCGACGGTGCTCAGGCATACTCATCCGTTACCGGCAACTCGGTGCCTCACCTTATTCCTCCATTTCGTGATCGCCATCCATGTCGGCCCCGACGGTGCTGGTACGCGGATTTGGCAGGAAGTTACGCAGAAGCAGGCGCTCACGTAACTCCATCAAACTCTTTTCACCAAAGTTACGCACACCCAGCAGGTCCTCCTCGTTCATTGAGAGCACCTGGCCGACTTTTGTGATATTACTGCGCTTGAGGCAGTTATACGCTCGTACCGAGAGATCCAGCTCTTCAATCGGTGTATCGTAAATCTTCTGTGGTATCGGTAAGCTGCTCAGAGGCGGCTTATCCTGCTCGCTGGTCAGCACAGCGCGATAGTTGGCGAGCTGTGTGAAGTGACGCACCAGGATATCAGCGCTCTGGCGCAGAGCTTCATCCGGTGTGATTGTTCCGTCCGTCGTAATCTCAAGAACAATCTTATCAAAGTTCGTCATCTGTCCTACACGCGTGTGCTCAACGGTATAGTTCACCTTTTGCACGGGCGTGTAAATGGCATCGACGGGTATCACCCCGATGGGCTGATCTTCTTTCGAGTCGGCAGGAACATAGCCTCTCCCCATCTCAACAACCAGCTCCATCTCGAGGCGAGCATTGTCATTGTCTAATGTCGCAATACGGAGATCGGGATTGACAATCTCTACAGTACTGGGAACCATGATATCTGCCGCCGTGACTTCGCGCTCACCGCTCACCTCCAGGCGCATCGAAACAGGATGGTCTGAAAAGGAGCGCAGGCGCATTTGTTTCACGTTCAACACAATATCTGTGACATCCTCCATGACATTCGCAATGTCCTGAAATTCGTGCTGCACACCCTCAATCCGAATAGAGGTCACCGCTGCGCCAGGCAGCGAGGAAAGCAACACACGTCGCAACGCATTGCCCAGGGTCATTCCATAACCGGCCTCTAAAGGCTCAATATCATAGCTCGCATAATTACCCTGTGTTTTTGTGTTTTTAATGCGAGGCAGAGTAATACTTTCTTGCAAGGTTCCAACCTGCCTTTCTTAAGGCTTGTTCCCATCCGCCGGTATTTGCCAGCCAGCGTACACTAACGCTGATAAAATTCGACCACCATCTGCTCCTCAAAGGGCAGCTCGAGGTCGGTACGCGACGGTAACGTAATCACACGTCCCGACATTTCGTCTGTATCCAGACGCAACCAGGCAGGCACACCTTTCTGCGCAAGTAGTAAAGCGCGGATCTTAAAGTACTCCAGGCCTTTACTGCGCTCACGCACGGCGATCAGATCGTTTGGCCTGGCAATGAACGAAGGAATATCTGTCTTACGGCCGTTGACGGCAAAGTGGCCATGCGAGACCAGCTGACGGGCCTGCGCGCGCGAATTGGCGAAGCCCAGGCGATACACCAGGTTGTCCAGGCGCATCTCCAGTACCTGCAGGAAATTTTCGCTCGTTTTGCCAGGGCGGCGGGCAGCAAGGTCAAATTCTTTTTTGAACTGGCGCTCCAGGACCCCGTACGTTCGACGCACCTTCTGCTTTTCGCGCAGCTGCAGAGCATAGCCAGAAGGCTTGCGCGGGCGGCCGCCGCCATGTTGGCCTGGACGAGTATTGCGGCGCTCAAGTGTGCAGTTTGCCATGCACTTGTCGCCTTTAAGAAACAGTTTTACCCCTTCTCGCCTGCACAACTTGCAGACGGGTCCGGTATAACGTGCCATATATTGAAATCCTCCTCACACGCACAGTGGAAATTATACACGCCGCCGCTTGGGCGGGCGGCAGCCGTTGTGCGGAATAGGTGTGACATCGATGATTGAAGTTACAGATAGACCGGCGTTTTGGAGGGAACGAATAGCTGCCTCACGGCCGGAACCAGGACCCTTCACATACACTTCTATCTGGCGCAGGCCGTGCTCCATAGCCTTACGTGCAGCCGTCTCAGCCGTAACCTGTGCGGCGTAAGGAGTGCTCTTACGGGAGCCCTTAAAGCCCTGTCCACCAGCGCTGCCCCACGAGATAACGTTCCCATTGGGGTCTGTCAAAGTCACAATTGTGTTATTAAATGTCGCCTGAATATGGGCCTGCCCACGCGGAATAGACTTGCGTTCACGCCGCCTTGGCTTGCCCGTTGGTTTCTTCTTATCTCCTGCTGCCATTGATTGCAGTTCCTCCCCGGCGTTACTTCTTAGCTACAGCCTTTTTCTTACCAGCCACAGTTCTCTTTGGACCGCGACGAGTGCGCGCGTTGGTGCGGGTGCGCTGCCCACGAACGGGCAGATTGCGGCGATGGCGCATGCCACGATAGCAGCCGATCTCAATCAGGCGCTTGATGTTCATGTCCACTTCGCGTCGCAGATCACCTTCGACCTTGTGTTCGCGGTCGATTACCTCACGTAGGCGGTTGACCTCTTCCTCGGTCAGATTTTTGACTCGGGTATCCGGATTAATACGCGTTCGCTCCAGGATCTTTTTGCTCGTGGTGAGCCCGATCCCGAAGATGTACGTCAGCGCAATCTCCACGCGCTTCTCGCGCGGAATGTCAACGCCGGCGATTTTAGCCATCTTTCCCTCCATTTGCTGCACGGATGCGCCGCCTGGAACCTGCGTACGAACGAACTAACGAGCATACACAGGCGAGGAGCACCCCTTACCTTTGCTTGCCTAGCCCTGTTTCTGTTTATGCTTTGGATCCTTGCTACAGATAACCATCACAATACGCTTGCGACGAATTACCTTGCAGCTCTCACAACGCGGTTTAACTGAGGCACGCACCTTCATAACTTGCCCTCCCAAGTCCCTCATTTCGCCCGTGCTGACCCACCCTGCCCGGGGGGCAGGGGCGTTGCACGGGCGGCTTTCAAGTCCCTCATAAGAATGCACATCTAACGTGTAAAGACAAGGTCGCAGAGCAACGAACTCCGACGCCTGCCGATTTATTGCCATCCAAAAAGATACCAATTAAGAATAAAAAGGAAGCATGAGGAAGTTTTACCTCACGACCGCACGCGCCATGTAATGCGGCCTCGTGTCAGATCGTAAGGTGACAGCACAACTTTCACCTTATCGCCAGGCACAATACGCACAAAATTCATTCGAATACGTCCTGAGAGGACAGCCAGGACCTGATGCTGCTCATCAATCTCTACCTTAAACATGGCATTGGGGAGGGCCTCAAGCACTTTACCCTCTACTTCGATCTCGTCCTTCTTTGGCATAGCTTCCTTTCTCTATCGCTGGAGAATACTCTAAGCATGCAGGAGCACCTTTCAACCCCTCAAGCGCGGCAGCCGTCACACGCCTGAGCACCCTGGGCACCCCATACATGGCTTTCAATATGTATTCAGGCATCTACTATAAGAACCGGCAAGAGCCAGTGTGATGCCTGAAGCACTGATCTAATAATAGCTATAAAATGGCAGCAGTTGAAACTGCTGCAGCCAACTACGAATTATATCACAAATTTACCAGGTTGTCGAGAGGGAATTTTCTCCCACTGCAGGCACTTACTCACCCCGCAAGCGAAGGCCTCCTCGCTACAGGGTCAGGATATCCGCATCCCCTGTGGTGATAGCCACCGTGTGTTCAAAATGTGCCGCGCGGCTGCTATCCGCGCTGACGACCGTCCAGTTATCATCCAGGACGCGTGTCTCTTTGGCGCCCATATTCACCATTGGCTCGATAGCGATGACCATGCCTGGCTTCAGCAGCTGGTTAGGATAGCCAGCCTCGATATAATTCAGCACCTGCGGATCTTCATGCATACTGCGGCCTACGCCGTGCCCACCATACTGGCGCACAATGGAGAAACCCTCGGCCTCGACATATTGTTGGACCGCGCGGCCGATGTCATGCAGACGATTACCCGGGCGCGCAGCCGCAATACCACGATAGAGAGCGGCTTCCGTCACCTTGAGCAGGCGCTCAAGGTCAGCCGAGATCCTGCCCACAGCTACCGTGATCGCCGAGTCCGCATGCCAGCCATTGTACAGCGCGGCGAGATCGAGGGTGATGATGTCTCCCTCCTCCAGCTCCCGCTCATCTGGTATACCATGCACTATTACATCGTTTACAGACGTACAGAGCGACTTCGGGTAACCATGATAGCCCAAAGAGCTAGATCTGGCCCCGTAGCGCTGCAGAGCTTCTACAGTCAGCTGGTCTATCTCAGCGGTCGTGATACCGGGGCGGACAGCGGTCCGAAGCTCCGCCAGCACCGCGGCCACGATACGGCCCGTCTGGCGTATTTTTTCGCGCTCCTCGGCCGATTTGATGATGGGTGCCATACTTAATTTCTCTTTGTGTTTTTTGCTACAAAATCTCTGACCGCTTGCAAAAGGGCTGCCTGAACCTGGTCGATGCTCTGATTTCCATTCACCTCTACTACCTTGTGCCTGGCGCCATAGAAGTCGAGCAGGCGAATAGTCTCATTAAAGAAGATATCCAGGCGTTTCTGTACCGCTTCGCCCGTATCATCGGAGCGCTGGTACAGAGGACTGCCATCTATGTCACATATGCCCGCCACTTTTGGCGGATTGGTCTGAATGTTATAAACATGCTGATTGGTGCGACAGATATACCTGCCCGATAGCCTGCGGGCCAGTTCCTCGCGTGGGACCTTGAGGTAGACCACGACATCTATTTGCTTGCCGGTCTGGCGGAGGCCATCTTCTAGCGCCTGGGCCTGCGCAATCGTGCGCGGGAAGCCGTCCAGGAGCACCCCCTGAGCGCAATCAGGTTCCTCAATTCGTCGCAGCACCATTGCTATCGTGAGATCATCGGGAACCAGTTCCCCGCGCTCAATATACTCTCTGGCCTTGAGACCCACCTCTGTCTTCGCGTCAATCGCCTTACGGAACAGGTCACCACTAGCAACGTGGCAAATTCCGAGAGACTGGGTAAGTTTCTCTGCCTGAGTCCCCTTCCCCGACCCTTGCGCACCAATCAGGATTATATTCACGTTTTTCATTCCTCCGCTGGAAACTCGATGGGTCGCTACGTTGCGCCCAATCGATCATTCAAAGTGATGGCAGGGGCGCGTTGCTGTGCGCCCCCAACTATGATAGGAAGCCAGAATAGTTACGCATTACCATTTGAGCTTCAAGCTGCCGCAGCGTGTCCAGAACAACGCCTACAGTGATCAACAGAGCCGCCGAGCTCAGCAGCTGGTTACCACCAACTTTAGCGAAGAATGGCAGAACGGCTACAATGCCGAGGAACAGCGCGCCCGCCAGCGTAATACGGTTGAGAATGGTCTGCAAGTATTTACTGGTAGGTTCACCTGGTCGATAGCCCGGTATAAACGCGCCCTGCTTCTGCAGATTCTCAGGAATGTTCTGCTGCTGCCACATTACGTAGGCATAGAAGTAGGTGAAAAGAAAAACCAGGATGAAGAAGAGGGCCCAATAGTACCACAGCGTCGTATTGGCCAGGTACTGACCAACCCATTGCGCGGTATTTGAGAGCCACGTGACATTACTGGTTACCAGGTACTGCGACAGGACGGCGGGGAAGATCAGCATAGACTGCGCAAAAATGAGCGGAATCATCCCTGCACTGTTGACCTGCATGGGGATGTAGGTCGTCTGCGCAGAACCAACCAGCATCCCACGACCTACCATACGCTTGGTTGGGTACTGCACCGGCACACGCCGTTGGCCCTGGTAGATGTAGACGATACCGACGATGGTCAGCAGGCCAATGATCAGGAAGACCGCAACGCTGACAATGCTGCCGCTGGTAGAGCTGCTGGCCAGGTAGCCCGACTGGATCAGCCCTGGCAGGCGGGTAACGATGCCGGCAAAGATGATCAGGGAGATACCATTGCCAATGCCGTTCTCCGTAATAAGTTCACCCAGCCAGACCAGGATCATTGTCCCGGCGGTCAGCGACATCAGGATGGTCAAGGTTTCTAACCAGCTGGGACCAAAGAGGCCAAAGTTGGTGGGATCGAGTACGCCCGCTTTGACAAAGATTGCCGTCTGCCCAAGAGCCTGTAAGAAAGCCAGGGGGACAGCGATAATACGCGTGATCTGGCTGAAACGCAGACGACCGGCCTCTCCCTGCATCGACAGGTTCTGCAGGGCCGGGACAATTGGCTGCAGGAGCTGCATCACAATCGTCGCGGTGATATAGGGATAGACGCCAAGAGCAACGATCGAGAAGGTCTGCAGAGAGCCGCCGGAAAAGACATCGAGCAGGCCAAGCAGCTGGCCGAGGTTCCCTCCGCCTCCATTCGTCGAGAAAAGTTTTATCAGGTTCTGATGTTCCGTGTATGTTAAAGGCACGGTAATATGGGCGAGGATGCGGAATATCAGTAACATCCCCAGGGTGAAGAGAATTTTATTGCGTAGATCGGGAACTGTCCAGATACTCCGCAGTCGTTCCCACATGAGAGCCTCCTTTTAGGCAAGCAAACGTCGCAGCCAGTATGAAGGCAGTGGAGCTTACGCCCCGCTGCCTTTGCCGGATGGCGCCTGCGCATGTTCGTCTTTACGCCGCTTCGTCTTCTCGTAGACCTTGGTTGGAATGATCTCTACACTACCTCCGGCCGCCTCGATCTTTGCACGTGCGCTGGCAGAGAATTTGTGGGCCCGCACGCTTAGAGCATGATCTATCAGGCCATTACCCAGTATTTTCACCAGCCCGCGACCCTGAGCGGGCGTAATCAAAGCCTGCTCAACCAGGTGCTCGGGGCCCACCTGCGCACCGGCCTCAAACCTTTCAAGGTCGACCAGATTAAGCACAGCATATTCTTTGCGGAAAGGCGTATTGCTGTTGCCAAGTCCACGCACAAAGGCCTGGCGCTTCGATAGGCGCGTCTGGCCACCGTTGAATGCGCGATGGATGTTGCCACCTGTGCGAGCCTTCTGGCCCTTTGTACCACGACCCGCCGTTTTGCCACGACCCGAGCCATGACCACGACCAACACGTCTTTCAAGTTTGTGCGAACCAGTTGCTGGCCGCAAATCAGAGAGTTTCACTGACGGTCTCCTCTACCTGCACCAGGTGCATCACCTTGCGGATCATACCACGCACAGCAGGAAGGTCTTCATGTTCAACCGTCTGCTGCAATTTGCGAAAGCCGAGCGCGCGGATCGTCGCTTTCTGATCCTTCGGATAGCCTATCGCGCTCTTGACATATTTGACACGCAGTGTCGCCATTGTCTCTAACTCCTCATAACTTAGCGGCCAGTGCGGCGCTCGCCTCCGCCGCCGCGACGTTCGCCACCACCACGACGATCTCCGCCGCGCTCGCCTGCGCGGCGCTCACCCCTCTCGCCGCGGCGAGTCGCCGCGGCCCGGTTTTCGCGAGCCTCTTCTTCGCGGGCGGTACGCGCTGCGGCGGCCTGCTCAGCGGCGGTTGCGCTGGCGACGGCGATCTGCTCGGCGCGTTTCCTACCTACAACCTCGGCAAGCGACTTACCACGGCGATGCGCCTCTTCCTCGGGTGAGCGCAATTCACGCAGACCTCTCAGGCAGGCATAGACAGTATTCGACTTGTTGGTGCTGCCCAGCGTCTTGGTCAGAATGTCGCGCACACCCACCGCCTCCATCACGGCGCGCACAGCGCCGCCGGCGATGACGCCGGTACCGGGAGCGGCCGGTTTGAGCATAACCTGGGAGGCGCCGAAGCGAGGCACAACCATAAAAGGAATGGTAGTCCCGGCAAGCGGCACCTGGATGAGGTGCTTCTTGGCGTCCTCTACGCCCTTGCGAATGGCTTCTGTATACTCGCTTGCTTTACCCAGGCCACATCCGACATACCCATTGCGATCGCCGACAACTACGAGCGCCCGAATACTGAAGCGCCGGCCGCCCTTGACCACCTTGGAGACACGACTCACCTGGACAACGGTCTCCTCAAGGTTCAATTTTGAAGCATCTATTCTCGCCATTTTACTCCTCGCGGCCTAAAATTCCAGGCCTACTTCTCGAGCGCCTTCTGCCAGAGCGGCCACTCGTCCATGATAGGCATAGCCACCACGGTCAAAGACTACACTACTGACACCCTTCTCTTGCGCGCGCCGGGCAAGCAGCTTACCCACTTCGCGAGCGGTGGCTACTTTGCGATTATGTGCAATTGGCGCGAGTGCCTCAACCGGCGTTTTCTTTGCACCTTTCAGCGCCTGTGGCAGCGTTAATTTGGGCTGCATCGCAGGTTTACCGCCTCTGCCGGCGGGGCCGCCCTTGGCCGGGGTCGCTTTCGCGGCTTTCTCACTCCTGGCGGATCTCCCCCTGGCGCCCGCCTGTACCTCGGCGGCCTGTTCGACCACCTCGGCGGGTCGCTCACCCTGCGCGGCCGGCGTTGCCTTCTGGGATGAAGAGACCTCAGGCTTAAAATCCCGCAGACTCTCGTCAAGCGACGAAGCGGCTACGAGCGTGCGGCCACTTGTATCATCGATAATCTGTGCGTAGATATGTTGTCCGCTGCGGAACACATTCAACCTTGGACGCGTCTGCGACCCTTCAAAGTGACTTCGCATTCGCTGGTGCCGCCGCAGCCGCGCATTATTGGCATTGAATTGTTTAATCATCTTGCATCTACTCTCACTCAATCAGGATGGCGGCGCTGAGTGGATACCTGCCAAGGCTACGTGGTCGGCACTACGTCGCCCTTCAAAGCATACCCTTTATTCGCCGCGCTTCTACTTCTTCTTACCGCCAACTTTACCGGCTTTACCAGCTTTACGCCGAATGGCCTCACCCGCATAGCGAATGCCCTTGCCCTTATAGGGCTCTGGTTTACGAATGCCGCGAATGTTGGCGGCAACGGCGCCCACCAGTTGCTTATCGATACCGGCTACACTAACCCTGGTAGCCTTGGTGGCCGGATCAATACCATCAACGCTAAAGGAGATACCCTCCGGCGGCTGTACTTCAACCGGGTGGGAATAGCCCACCTGAATGACCAGGTTATCGCCCAGCTTGGCGGCGCGATAGCCGACGCCGTGGATCTCCAGCTGTTTTGTATAGCCAGTCGTCACCCCGACAACCATATTATTGACGAGAGTGCGATAGAGACCATGTATCGCCTTGTGTTCTTTACTATCAGAGGGCCGCGCAACCGTCAAAGTCCCATCCTCCAACTTTAAAGACAGTTCAGGAGCGATGCGAGACGATAGCTGACCCTTGGGTCCTTTGACCGTCACAAGGTTTTCGTCGTCCCAGTTCACCTGCACCTTTGGCGGCACGGGAATTGGAGCTCGTCCAATACGAGACATGCTAAACCTGCCTTTCTACCAGACGTAGCAGATAACTTCGCCGCCCAGGCCTTGCTGATAGGCATGCGAGCCCGTCATCAGCCCTTTAGGCGTCGACAGAATGGCCACTCCCAGTCCGTCGCGGACACGCGGGATATTGGCCTGCTTTGTATACACACGAAGACCTGGCTTGCTGACGCGTTTCAGCTGCGTCAACACCGGCTTCTTATCCACATAGCGCAAAGTCAGGCGTATTGTACCCTGGGGATTATCCTTCAGTATCTCGATATCCTTAACATAGCCTTCTTCTTTCAGCACGCGCGCAATGGCCAGCTTCATTTTAGAGGCCGGAATCAGTACGCGAGTATGTCGTGCTGCGGCCGCATTACGTATACGCGTGAGCATATCCGCAACAGGGTCAGTCATATTCATGGAAATCCTCCACCATTTCGCGGGACAGATCACGTGTTTGCATCCGCCCCTGTTCATATTCGCGACTACCAGCTCGACTTGGTCACACCAGGCAGCTCTCCGCGTAAGGCACGTTCGCGGAAGCAGATACGGCACAGACCGAACTTACGAATGTACGCGCGCGGCCTGCCACAGATATGACAGCGGTTATGCTGCTGCACCTTGTAGCGAGGCTTGCGCTGCGACTTCACAATCATTGAAGTTTTTGCCATTTCGTCCTCCAGCGCTATCTCTTAAAGGGCATGCCCAATAATTTGAGCAGCTCTCGCCCCTCTTCGTCGGTGCGAGCTGTCGTCACAATACTCACTTCCATACCGCGCACCTTATCAACTTTATCGTAATCGATTTCGGGGAAGACCAGTTGTTCCCGCAACCCCAGGGTATAGTTGCCGCGACCATCAAAAGCCTCGGCCGAGACGCCCTGAAAGTCTCGCAAGCGCGGCAGCGCCACATTGAGTAGTTTGTCGAGAAATTGGAACATATTGTCGCCCCGCAGCGTCACCATGCAGCCAATCTGCATGCCTTCGCGCAGTTTAAACGCTGCGACCGAGCGCTTGGCCCGTGTGATCACCGGGCGCTGGCCCGTGATTGAAGCCAGATCAGACACGGCAGCATCCATGGCCTTGGCATTCTGGATGACCTCGCCCATGCCTATATTGACAACTACTTTATGTACGCCCGGCACCTGCATCGGATTCTTGTAGTTAAACTCCTTGCGCAGGGCTGGCACAACCTCTTGTTGATATTTTTCTTTCAACCTCGCTGCCATGATGTCTAACTACTCCTCGTCCGGTCTTCAATGACCTTGTTGCACTTTTTGCATATCCGAACCGGACGCAATTTCTGATCGGCGCCCATTGCTCGGCGCTCATGGCCCACACGTGTTGGCTGCTTGCACTCGGTGCAAATCAACATTGTATTCGAGACCTGAATGGGCATGGCCTTTTCAATCACGCCTCCCTGGCGCGTCTGGCCCTGGGGCCGCACGTGCTTTTTGACGACATTCAGGCCCTCAACAATCACCTTGTTGATCTGTGGCATAGCTCGCGAAATCGTCCCCTGTTTTCCTCTATCCTTACCAGTGATAATCAAGACGGTATCACCCTTCTTGATATTCATCTTGGCGAGGTGGAGAGGCCTTTTCTCTTTTTGTTGTACTGCCATCTTTATTCCTCCCACCCTTCACCACTTTAAGGCGCCCGGGTGTTTTCCAAGAATACTTCCTGTTAGAGCACTTCTGGCGCGAGCGAAATGATCTTCATAAAGTTTCGTTCGCGCAGTTCGCGGGCAACCGGACCAAAGATACGCGTGCCACGCGGATTATTACCGGCGGCAATAATCACGGCAGCGTTCTCATCGAAGCGAATGTGCGAACCATCGCCGCGCACATACTCCTTGGAGACGCGCACCACCACAGCGTTGACAACTTCACCCTTTTTTACCTGACCATTAGGTGCCGCCTGCTTGACAGTGGCTTTAATAATATCTCCCACCTCTGCGTAGCGCTGGCCTGAGCCGCTGAGTACGCGAATGCACATGATTTCCTTGGCGCCGGTATTGTCGGCGACCTTCAGACGGGTCTGTGGCTGAATCATCCCAACATCTCCTTATTCTTCCGCTTCTTCCGCAGCGGCGTCGGGACTGGCAGATGAGAGGCCAGGATCAACTCCAGCCAATACTTCTTCCAGCGGCACAATTCCGCTTCCCGCCTTCACAATCTCGACCATGCGCCAGCGTTTGAGCTTGCTCAGGGGGCGGCTCTCCTCGATGCGGACCAGGTCGCCTACCTGACAAACGTTCTGCTCATCATGTACATGGAAGCGCTTCGTCTGCTTGTATGTTCGTTTATAGATACGATGCTTCTTTAAAGACTCCACGACCACAACGATCGTTTTATCCATTTTGTTACTCACCACGCGCCCAACCTTCTGTTGGCGGCGGCCCGTCTTCTGGGGCGCACCCTGCGTGGAGGCAGCGCTGATCTGTGTCATTCTTCACTCTCCAACTGTGTCAGGCGATGCAGTAATCGCGCGATATCCTTGCGGGTTTGCGCGAAGACACGATTATTCTTCACTTCACCGCGCTGCTGCTGCAAGCGCAGGTTGAACAACTTCAGGCGCAGATCCTTCAGTTCGCGCACGACCTCGCTAGCAGTATATTCAGCGATCTGTTTGCGGCGCTCATTAAGCTTCGACACTCTCCGCCTCCCCTCGTGTAATAAAGCGGGTCTCGATTGGCAGCTTATGGCTTGCCAGGCGAATGGCCTCTTTGGCGACCTCTTCAGAAACGCCGCCTATCTCGAAGATGATGCGGCCGGGTTTTACAACGGCTACCCAGTGATCGACGGCACCCTTACCACTACCCATGCGGGTTTCGGCGGGCTTGGCGGTGATCGGCTTATCCGGAAACACACGGATCCACACTTTACCACCACGCTTCATAAAGCGGGTAAGCGCGATACGTGCCGACTCGATCTGACGGGCCTCAATCCAGCAAGGCTCGAGCGCCTGCAGGCCAAATTCGCCAAAGGCCAGGGTGGCACCGCGCTGGGCGGTACCTTTCATGCGACCGCGATGTTGTCTGCGGTACTTTGTACGTGACGGTGCCAATAACATGGCTTGGTATCTCCTCTACTCGCTCTGATCACTTGGAGTCGCTTCCGTATCAGGCGTTGCAGGCGTCTCAATTACTTCAGGCGTTACGCCAGGCGTCGACTCCTCAATGGGCGTTACAGGGGTCGTCTCCGCGGCTGGCTGAGTCGCTTCGGCCTGCTCGGCCCGCGCGCTACGCTCTGCTGGCCGTTCGCCCTGCACGCGAGGGGCCCTTTCACCCTGCGCGCGTGGAGTACGCTCGCCCTGCTGGCGCGCGGGGCGTTCACCCTGCTGGCGAGGGGCGCGGGTCCCACCATCACGGGGGCCGCGCTCGCCCTGTGGACGTCCTGAGCGTTCGCCAGCCGCCCCGTCCCGGCGCTCAGGGCGTTGTCCGCCATCACGACGGCGATCGCCGCGGGGGCGAGGGCCACCATCGCGCTCGCGCGGCGCAAACGAGGGCTGCGCTGACATCTCCTGCTGCAGATCGACGCCTTCGCGGCGCTTGCTTGGCAGAATATCGCCCTTATAGATCCAGACCTTGATGCCAATCACACCGAAGGTCGTATGCGCCTCAGCCAGTCCATAATCAATATCGGCCCGCAGGGTCTGCAGGGGAATCTTGCCCTCCACCTCTTTTTCGGAGCGGGCAATTTCCGCGCCACCCAGGCGCCCACCGATAATGACCTTGACCCCTTTGGCGTTTGCGCGCATCGATTTCTGAACCGCCTGCTTCATGGCGCGGCGGAATGAGACGCGCTTCTCCAGCTGTTCAGCAATACTGCGGCCTACCAGGTAGGCATCCAGCTCGGGCTGGCGGATCTCCAGGATATTTAAGCGCACGCGCTTTTTGCTTTTGGCCTCAAGCAGGGCGCGCAGTTTATCAACCTTCTCACCGCTCTTACCAATGACGATGCCCGGCTTGGCGGTATGAATAGCCACCGAAACCTGGTTAGCCGCGGCGCGCTCGATCTCAATTCTTGAGACCGAGGCATTGGCAAGTTCTTTGTTGATGATGCCGCGAATCAGGTTATCTTCGGCAAAAACATCTTTGTAATCACGCTCAGCGTACCAGCGGGACTGCCAGCCCTTGACGACGCCAAGCCTGTAACCGATGGGATTCACTTTCTGTCCCAAAAGTGTGCTCCTTTTTAGCTTTAGCGGCCGGCGTCAGCCGGGTCATCTGAAACAATTACCGTGACATGGCAGAAGCGGCGCAGTATGCGTGCCGCCTGCCCACGCGAACGTGCTTTCACACGTTTGATTCGGAATGAATCATCCGCCACAATGTTTAGAATGTACAGCTCATCAGGGTTGAGGTTATAGTTATTCTCTGCGTTGGCCGCAGCAGATGCTACCACCTTGCTGACAGGTCGCGCCCCTGCGTTGGGCAGGAACTGGAGAATAGCCAGGGCATCAACCACCAACTTACCCTTCACCGCGTTGGTAACGAGACGCATTTTGCGCGGCGGAATGCCAATATCTTTTGCAATAGCCCGTACTTGCATCTTGTACCTCTAACGGACCGAAGTGGTCTTTTCACTCTTGCCGCCCGCATGACCACGGAAGTGTCGCGTGGGGGCGAACTCACCCAACTTATGACCTACCATATTCTCCGTAATGTAGATAGGCACGTGCGTCTTCCCATTGTGGACACCTATAGTCATAGCCACCATTTCAGGGAAGATCATCGAAGCGCGCGACCATGTCTTGATCACGCGGCGGTCGCCGCTGCGCTTCATGCTCAGCACTTTCTTTCTGAGCGATTCATGAATGTACGGCCCTTTTTTTCTTGAGCGCGACATTTACTTCCTCCTCCTACCAGCATTGCGGCGCCGAACGATAAAATGATCGGTCCTCTTGTTATTTCGCGTTTTGTAGCCCAGAGCAGGCTTGCCCCAGGGGGTCTGCGGCTGTCCGCCGATTGGCGCACGTCCTTCACCACCACCATGAGGATGGTCGCGCGGGTTCATCACAGATCCACGCACGGTAGGGCGGCGGCCCATGTGGCGAGAGCGGCCCGCCTTACCAATGCTGCGGTTCTCATGGTCGACGTTGCCTACCTGCCCGATCGTCGCCATACAGAGAATATGTACGCGACGCTGTTCACCTGAGGGCAGGCGCAGCAGGGCATAATCACCCTCTTTAGCCATCAATTGAGCACCAGCGCCAGCGCCGCGCGCCATCTGCGCGCCGCGTCCACGCTCTAACTCGATGCAGTGAACAGTGGTACCTGTCGGGATATTTTTGAGCGGCAGCGCGTTCCCTGTCCTGATATCGGCCTCGGGACCCGCCGACACGCGATCACCGACTTTGAGCCCCAGCGGGGCGATGATATAGCGCTTCTCGCCATCCAGGTAGTGCAGCAGCGCGATACGCGCCGAGCGGTTTGGATCGTACTCGATCGCCGCGACCCTGGCGGGCACGCCCAGTTTATTGCGCTTAAAATCGATAATGCGATAGGCACGCTTGGCGCCGCCGCCGCGATGGCGTACAGTAATCTTACCTTGATTATTGCGGCCGGCATGCTTATTTAACTTGACCGTCAGAGATTTCTCTGGCTTTGTCTTTGTTATCTCCTCGAATGTCGATACCGACATACCTCGACGGCCGGGAGAAGTTGGTCGATACTGTCTAATTGGCATATCTCAACACCTTACGCTTTTAATGCGTCGATCGTATACCCTTCACGCAGGGTCACAATCGCCTTCTTCCACTCGCGGGCCTCTTGAGGTCGAGGAGCGGCACCTTTACGCCGGAACATTTTCGCCTTGCCAGGCATACGCACGATATTGACCGCGGCAACTTTTACATTGAAGATGGTCTCAACGGCGCGGCGTACATCAATTTTATTCGCCTCCAACGCCACCTTGAAGGTATATTTATTCTGCTCTTGCAGCCTCACTGTTTTTTCAGTAATGACGCCGTGGCGCAGTATCTCTGTAATTTCCAACGCTCTTATTCCTCCTCGCCTGCTACTGGGCTCTCGGTCGTTGCAGCCGCCTCGTTGTCGCTACCTACGACGGCGCTGGCAATTCTGGCGCTGGCCTCTTCGGCGCTCACGCCCTCACCAAACACCAGTTCGAGCCAGCGCACGGTCTCCATAGGCATAATGAGGCAGTCATGTTTGAGCAGTTCCACAACGTTGATCGAGGAGACGTGCTGCACCTTTGCGGCCGGAATATTGCGCAGAGAGAGCACAACATTCTCATCCCGCTTTGGCAGCATCATCAACACGCGCTTGCCCTCCAGGGGCAGGCTCTCCAGGAGCGCCACCATATCCTTGGTGCGCGGCGTCGCGAGCGTAAGGTCGTTGAGCACAATCAGACGCTTGTTAACTACTTTATCCGAAAGCGCCGAACGGATGGCCAGGCGGCGCATCTTGCGCGGCACATCGTGATGGTAAGGATGTGGCCTGGGGCCAAATACGGTACCGCCATGACGGAACTGTGGCGCACGCGTACTGCCCTGGCGGGCGCGACCCGTTCCCTTCTGCTTGTACGGTTTTTTATTCCCGCCCGATACCTCTGCGCGAGTCTTCGTCGAAGCTGTGCCCTGGCGGCAATTCACCAGCTGTGCGGTCACAACCTGGTGGAGTACCGCCACATTTGGGATGATTCCGAACACCTGCTCGCTCAGTTCGAGCTTTTCTACGGCCTCTCCGGCCATGTTATACACTGTAGTCGAGGGCATTGCGCTTACCTCATCACATGCTTCTTAATCGTGAGCAAACCGCCATTGGCACCAGGTACCGAACCTTTCACCACCAGCAGATTGCGCTCAGGATCAGCTTGAATTACTTGCAATTTCTTTGCCGTCACACGCACGTCGCCCATATGGCCGGCCATACGTGTGCCCTTTAAGACGCGTCCAGGCGTCGTACCAGAACCGATCGAGCCGGGCGCACGCCAACGATCCGACTGGCCGTGAGTTTTTGGCCCACCAGCGAAGCCGTGGCGCTTGACTCCACCCTGGAAGCCCTTACCCTTTGTGGTGCCAACAATATCCACCGACTCGCCGGCGGTAAACAGGCTCGCATCAAATTGCTTGCCCAGCTCCAGTTTCTCTGGAGCTACGCCGTCCTGCAGTTCCACTTCACGCAGGACCTTAAACGGACCAAGCTCCGGTCCCGGACGGCGCTGGCGCTTTTCCTGAACCCGCAGTAGCTTCTGCAACTGTTTATCTTTTGCCTGCGCCGGCGCATCCGCCATTTCGGTGGCAGTCGCGCCTTCCTTATTGCGCTGCTCTTGCTGGTGCGTCTGCAAATGTTTGCGCTGCGCCTTCAGCAGAGGCAGGCTGTGTCCAAGATGTCCCAGCTCTGGACGGCTCACGTGTTTTAGCGTTGTCTGCTCAAAACCAATCTGGACAGCTTCGTAACCATCGCGGGCAACTGTCTTAATCTGGGTCACTGTGCAGGGTCCGACCTCTATCACGGTGACTGGTATAACGCTGCCATTTGGTCCGAAGATCTGGGTCATACCGACCTTCCTGCCCAATAATGCGTTCAGCATAGCCTAATCCTCTTTTCCCTTCTGTAGGAATGGACTCCCGCGCCTCGCGACGAGCGGGTCAGCACCGGGAGCCTACAGCTTGATCTCGATATCCACGCCTGCGGGCAAATTCAAACGTGTCAGGGCCTCAACAGTTTTGTTCGTCGGATCAATAATGTCTATCAGACGCTTATGTGTGCGTATCTCGAATTGCTCGCGCGAGTCTTTGTCGATAAAGGGTGAACGCATCACTGTAAATTTATCGATCTCTGTTGGCAGAGGCACCGGGCCTGAGACACGCGCCCCCGTCTGCTGCGCTGTATCGACAATCTGCATTGCCGACTGGTCAAGTATGCGGTGATCATACGCTTTCAGGCGGATGCGAATACGCTGTTTCGTTCCTGCGGCCATTTCTATCTCCTGTGCTAGGGGCGCACGTCCGCCGCTATACAGCGGTTACGCCCCTTAGCTTGCGCTTAGTTTTCAATCCTGGTGCAGATGCCAGCACCAACGGTGCGTCCCCCTTCGCGGATCGCGAATTTGACGCCTTCCTCCATGGCCACCGGCTGGATCAACTCCACCGTCATCTCGATGTTGTCTCCCGGCATCACCATCTCCACCCCTTCCGGCAGCTTGATCGCTCCCGTCACATCCGTCGTACGCACATAAAACTGCGGCCGGTACCCGTTGAAGAACGGCGTATGCCGCCCTCCCTCTTCCTTCGCCAGCACATACACCTGCGCCTTAAACGTCCGGTGCGGCTTGATCGAGCCCGGCTTCGCCAGCACCTGCCCGCGCTCAATATCCGTGCGCTCCACTCCGCGCAGCAGACACCCCACGTTGTCTCCCGCCATCCCCTGGTCCAGCGTCTTCTGGAACATCTCCACTCCCGTCACCACCACGCTGCGCGTCGCCTCCTTCATCCCCACTATCTCCACCGACTCCCCCACTTTGATCACTCCCCGCTCGATGCGCCCCGTGGCCACCGTCCCGCGTCCCTTGATGCCAAACACGTCTTCCACCGGCATCAAAAATGGCTTGTCCGTCGCTCGCACCGGCGTCGGAATGTAGCTATCCACCGCGTCCATCAGCTCCCAGATGCACGCCGCCGCCTCGTCCGTGCGCGACAGGTCCCCTTTGCTCTCCAGCGCTCGCAGCGCCGAGCCCCGGATCACCGGTACGTCATCTCCCGGAAACTGGTTCTTCGACAGCAGCTCGCGCACCTCCAGCTCCACCAGCTCCAGCAGCTCTTCGTCCTCCATCATGTCGACTTTGTTCAAAAACACCACCATCGCCGGCACTTCCACCTGCCGCGCCAGCAGCACGTGCTCGCGCGTCTGGGGCATCGGCCCATCCGGCGCGCTCACCACCAGGATCGCCCCGTCCATCTGCGCCGCCCCCGTGATCATATTCTTGATGTAGTCGGCGTGCCCCGGGCAGTCCACGTGCGCGTAGTGGCGATGCTCGGTCTCGTACTCCAGGTGCGCGATCGCGATCGTGATCCCTCGCTCGCGCTCCTCCGGCGCCTTGTCGATCTGGTCAAAGGCCGTGTAGTTGGCCAGCTTGGCCGCCGCCAGCACCTTGGTGATGGCCGCCGTCAGGGTCGTCTTGCCGTGGTCAATGTGGCCTATCGTGCCCACGTTCACATGCGGCTTATTGCGCTCAAATTTCTTCTTCGCCATGTATGTTCCGTTCCTCTTCAAAACAGTGCTCAGTGCAAACATACGTGCGTCAGGGGCTGCACCTTTGCTATGGCACTTCTCTTTTTCATTTACACGTCGGGCATCCATTCGCTGGCGAATGGAGCTTACACCTTAAGATACAGCATGCCCGGTAGGCCTCTGCCCTGATTTCGGCTCCGAGCGCGTGCGGGCACACTACCTACGCCCGCTCGGCAGACCTGTAGCGGGGCGCAGGTAGTGTGCCCGCTACAGGTCTGCCATGACATTTCCATCGCTGTCGTGACCGGGGTGCCTGTAGGGATTCCACAAGGATTCCACAGGGACTCCCTAGCGACTTGCCTTGGCGATGATTTCTTCGGCGATGTTCCTCGGCACGGATCGTAATGTGCGAATTCCATCGAGTAGTTGGCACGCCCGCTGGTCATAGAACGGAGGTCGTTCACATAGCCGAACATTTCGGCAAGTGGAACATAGCCCCGCACCACGTGCATCGTTCCACGGCTCTCCATGCCCAGAATCGTTCCACGACGCCGGTTCATGTCACCAATAACATCGCCGTAAAACTCTTCAGAGGTAGTCACCTCCACCAGCATGACTGGCTCAAGCAAAATGGGGCCTGCCCTGCGGGCAGCCTCTTTAATTGCCAGCGAGCCGGCCGTCTTAAAGGCCATTTCACTGGAGTCAACCTCATGGTAAGACCCATCATAGAGCGTTACCTTGACGTCGATCATCGGGTAACCGGCGACAATACCATTATCCAATGTCTCTTTAATCCCGTTTTCAACGGGTCTGATATATTCTTTGGGTATCACACCACCGACAACGGCATTGATGAATTCAAAGCCCTTGCCGCGCTCATTGGGGGCAACCCTGATCCAGACATCACCGTATTGACCATGACCGCCCGTCTGGCGTACGTGCTTACCTTGCGCCTGTGTTTCACGAGTAATCGTCTCGCGATAGGCAACCTGTGGCCGACCGATATTTGCCTCGACCTTGAACTCACGGAACATGCGGTCCACGAGCACCTCCAGGTGTAGTTCACCCATACCGCTGATGATGGTCTGACCGCTCTCAGGGTCGGTATGCAGCTGGAAGGTGGGATCCTCTTCCGCCAGTTTGTTCAGGGCAATGGCCATCTTGTCCTGGTCGGCACGCGTCCTCGGCTCGATAGCAATGTCGATCACCGGCTGAGGGAAGGTGATCAATTCCAGTATAATCGGATGCTGGGCATCACAGAGCGTGTCCCCGGTAAAGGTGTTGCGCAGGCCCACGGCGGCACAGATGTCTCCAGCGCGAATCTCGTCGATGTCCTCGCGGTGATTGGCATGCATGCGCAGCAAGCGCCCGACGCGCTCCGTTTTACTCTTTGTGCTGTTCTCTACGGCGGAGCCCTTCGACAGCGTGCCCGAGTAGACACGCAGGTAGGACAGGCGACCCACAAAAGGATCGGAGACGATTTTGAAGACCAGAGCGCTGAAGGGAGCCGAGTCATCGACCGGGCGCGTCTCGGTCAGGTCCGTATCGGGGTTAATGCCTGCGAGAGGGGGGATGTCCAGTGGAGATGGCAGGTAGGCGATTACTGCATCCAGCATAGCCTGCACGCCCTTGTTTTTCAGGGCCGTGCCACACAGCACCGGAACCAGCGTGCCTGCGATGGTTGCTTTACGCAGCGCGGCGATCAGCTCGTCCCTGGTGATCTCCTCACCCTCAAGGTACTTCAGAGTCAAATCCTCGTCGGTCTCGGCCACGCGCTCGATCAGGTATTCGCGATGCTGAGCGTACTCGGCCTCCATACTTGTAGGCACTTCGGTATGATCAGACGTGGTTCCCAGGTCATCGGTAAAGATCACCGCCTGTTCTGCGATCAGATCCAGAAAGCCCTTAAAGTTGCTCTCGCGGCCAACGGGGACTTGAATCGGCACGGGCACAGCGCCCAGACGCTCACGGATCATATCGACAGTCCGCCAGAAGTCGGCGCCTATGCGGTCCATTTTGTTGACGAAACAGATACGGGGGACGTTATACTTGTTTGCCTGGCGCCATACGGTCTCGGATTGAGGTTCGACGCCGGCAACCGCATCAAAAACGACCACACCGCCGTCGAGGACGCGCAAAGAGCGCTCGACCTCAGCCGTGAAGTCAACATGGCCCGGCGTATCGATGATATTAATGCGGTGATCGAGCCAGAAACAGGTTGTAGCGGCAGACGTAATCGTAATGCCGCGCTCCTGCTCCTGAGGCATCCAGTCCATTGTTGCGGCCCCTTCGTGCACCTCACCCATGCGATGGATCTTTTTGGTGTAGAAGAGAATACGCTCGGTTGTCGTAGTTTTACCAGCGTCAATATGAGCAATGATGCCAATATTTCGAGTTTTTTCGAGGGGAAATTCTCTTGCCATGATATATTATTACCAGCGATAATGTGCGAAGGCCTTGTTGGACTCCGCCATTTTGTGGGTCTCCTCACGTTTCTTTATGGTCATACCCTGTCCGGCGGCGGCATCCATCAATTCACTGGCAAGTTTTTCGGCCATCGAGCGGCCCGTTCGGCCACGTGCGGACTTGATAAGCCAGCGCATCGCCAGGGCATTGCCTCGATCGCGACGTACATCTATTGGAACTTGATAGGTTGAACCTCCGACACGGCGTGGTTTTACTTCTACAGTAGGTGTTGCGTTCTTTAACGCTTGCTCAAACACATCGAGCGGCGGTCGCTTCTGTCTGGCCTCGATAGCTTCAAACGCATCGTAAATAATGCGTTCAGCCAGGCTGCGTTTCCCATCCAACATCAGCTTACTGGTAAAGCGAGCCACATTGCGGCTCCTGTACTTCGCATCCGGTATGTCTGGCCGCCGCACGACTTTTTTACGTCTTGGCACGGTCTGCCTCCTCATGATTGGTTTTCTAAAGATAACAGGCACCAGAAAAGGCGTCGATTTCGATTGCCAGGATACACCCGCCAATCTCCTTCGGACGCCTACACGCAGGCGCCTTTCCACCACAGTGGAGGACACCCGACTCTCATCGCGCATCGGCCGGGCCAGGCTCTTTGCCTGGGTCCGTACACCTCCCCGCGATGCTGCGTGATACGCCGACCTGCCTGAATAGCTCTCAGGTGGTATCGGTAAACTGGGCACGATCTCTCGGCCTTACTTCTTACCGCCTCTCGCTGCTGCAGCCTGCCCGGGTTTGGGCCTTTTGGCTCCATATTTTGAGCGACCACGGCGGCGCTTGGATACTCCGTCACTATCCAGTGTACCACGTACGATGTGATAGCGCACGCTTGGTAGATCCTTCACGCGCCCACCACGAATAAGTACTACTGAGTGCTCTTGTAAATTATGCCCCTCGCCAGGAATATAAGCTGTCACTTCCATCTGGTTCGTTAAGCGAACGCGCGCAATCTTACGCATTGCCGAGTTCGGCTTTTTAGGTGTCATTGTACGCACCTGTGTACAAACGCCGCGCTTCTGGGGCGAGCCACGCAGGCGGGAGGTCCGGTTCTTCAGCGCGTTGTATGAATATAGCAGCGCCGGGGCCTTAGACCTTCTTTCCTTGTTCGAACGGCCCTTGCGGACCAATTGATTGATCGTCGGCAATGAACGATCCTCCCTATCCTATTTATCCTCACGCTGGCATCTATTACCCGCCCTCAGGACGGGGTGGCGCTTACCTGAGCGGCTTGCGCTCACTCAGGCAAGACGGCGAGGGGCACAGTTAGCCGCGCCCTATCATCACATACGTGCGGATATGTATACTATCACTCATCGACCAAACTGTCAAGCGATGGTATGACCGGACTGCTAAGAGTAGCAACGCCTGCCCCAACGGTGTCGCCGTTGCCGGAGCCTACAGCACCTGTGCCCGTGGCGCCAACGCCTAGGCCGGCCATCGCCGCCCCATTCGCCGCCGCCAGGCGCGCGGCTGCCGCCTGCTGCCTGGCGATCTGCTCCCTGCGCCGCTGGGCGATGCCGGAGCCAGCGGGGATAAGCTTACCAATGATCACATTTTCTTTGAGGCCCACCAGGTGATCTGTCTGGGCTTCAATCGCGGCCTCCGTCAGGACGCGCGTCGTCTCCTGGAACGAAGCCGCGGCCAGGAAGCTATCGGTATTGAGCGATGCCTTGGTGACACCCAGGAGCACCGTCTGGGCCGTAGCGGGCTCGCCGCCCTCTGCCAGCACGCGGGCATTCGTATCTGCATACACAAAACGATCCACGAGGTCATTTGGCAACATCTCGGTATCGCCCGGCTCATCCACTTTAACGCGACGGAGCATCTGACGGATGATAACTTCGATGTGCTTATCGCTGATATAGACACCGGTGTTACGGTAAACGCGCTGCACCTCTTTGACCACGTACATCTGTACCGCCTCACGGCCCTGGATGCGCAGGACATCCTGTGGATCGCGCTGGCCGCCGGTGATCGGCGTGCCGGCCTGGATCTTCTGGCCGTTCGTCACCACGATATTGCGCGCGGCAGGGATCGGGTATGAGCGCTCGTCGCGCTCTTCAAAACGAATGCTAAGCAGCCCATCGGCGTTTATCAGCACCTCGCCCTCAGTGCGCGCCAGCACAGGCTGGGGCTCATTGCCATCTTCAGCGGGCATCATAGCGATGATCTGGTCCTTCTGGACATGATCCTGATCATTGACCAGTATATTGCTGCCTGGCGGCAGTGGATACTCGTCAAAGAAGACGTTGGTGGAGACAACCCGCACCGTACGTGCGGAGGTATTCTCGTCCTTGACGATCTCCACAACACCATCGATCTCACTGATCTCCGCTTTTTCCTTTGGCACACGTGCCTCGAAGAGCTCTTCCACACGCGGCAGACCCTGGGTGATGTCACCCTGCGCCCCGGCGATACCGCCGGTATGGAAGGTACGCATGGTCAGCTGCGTACCAGGCTCACCAATCGACTGTGCGGCGATGATACCCACAGCGGCGCCGGTCTTCACCAGCGCATTCGCAGCCAGATCGCGCCCGTAACACTTGCGGCAGACACCGCGGTGCGCCAGGCAGGCCAGCACAGAGCGAACACGCACAGCCCTGACACCCGCGCCGACGATTTCATCGACCATCTCATCGGTCAGTTCCTCACCCGGCTCGATATGCTCGAAGCCCGGGATGGGTTCTGCCAGCACGCGCCCGATCAGGCGGCTGCGGATGTCTGGCAGCATCATCTCTTTGCTGTCCGTCTCGGTGATGAGGATACCGTCGGTTGTCCCACAGTCCTCCTCGTTGACAATTACATCCTGCGCGACGTCGATCAAACGACGAGTCAGGTAGCCCGATTCTGCTGTACGCAGCGCGGTATCGGCCAGACCCTTACGAGCGCCGTGGCTACTGATAAAGTACTCCAGCACGCTCAGGCCTTCGCGGAAGTTACCGCGGATCGGCATATCGATGATGCGTCCAGATGGACTCGCCATCAGGCCACGCATACCGGACAGCTGGCGAATCTGCTGGAACTTCGCTTTGGTCGCGCCCGACTTGGCGATCGTGTAGATGGAGCCGAAAGGATCGAGGGTTGCCTCCACCATCTTGGTCACATTCTCGGTCGCCTCGTTCCAGGCATCAACCGTCTGCTGGTACCTCTCATTATCCGTAATCAGGCCGTCGCGATACTGCTCTTCCAGTTCAGCGATCTTGGCATCGGCTTTAGCCAGTTCCTCCTGTTTGCCGCTCGGCACCTTCACATCGCTGATAGCGATGGTCACGCCGCACTTGGTCGCGAAGGAGAAGCCCAGGCGCTTAATCTCGTCGGCCAGCTCGGAGGTCTTGACGCGCCCGTACTCCTTGAAGCATTCACCGATTACCTGTTTCAGGTTCTCTTTCTTCATGGAGTAGTTTTTGAAGCGCAGCCGCTCGGGCAGAGCATTATTAAAAATGATGCGGCCGACGGTCGTCGTGATGGGCTTACCATTCGCGCGCAGGCCGGCCTTGGCGGGAGGCGGCTCATTAAAGACATCTTCCTCGCCCAGGCGCACCTTAATCATGGCCTGCAGGTCAACTACCCCATGCTGGTAGGCGAGCAGAGCCTCGGTCGTATTGGTGAAGACGCGCCCTTCGCCCTTCTTGTTCGGGCGATCCTGCGTCAGATAGAAGCAGCCCAGCACCATGTCCTGGCTAGCTCCAATCGACGGCTCGCCCGTACCAGGAGCAAGCAGGTTGCGTGTTGACATCATAAACTGACGAGCTTCGTCCTGCGCTTTATCGGAGAGCGGGACGTGCACGGCCATCTGGTCGCCGTCAAAGTCGGCGTTAAAGGCCGAACAGACCAGTGGATGAAGCTGGATAGCGCTGCCTTCAACCAGCACTGCCTCAAAGGCCTGAATACCAAGACGGTGCAGGGTAGGAGCGCGGTTCAAGAGCACAGGGTGATCTTTGATGACCTCCTCGAGAACATCCCAGACCTCTGGCTTGATGCGCTCTACGAAGCGCTTCGCGCTCTTGATATTGTGGGCAAAATTCTGCTCCACAAGCTTGCGCATCACAAAGGGCTTAAAGAGCTCCAGCGCCATCCTCTTGGGGAGGCCACACTGGTGCAGCTTCAGGTCCGGTCCTACCACGATGACGGAACGGCCAGAGTAGTCGACGCGCTTACCAAGCAGGTTCTGACGGAAACGCCCCTGTTTACCTTTCAGCATGTCGGAGAGGCTCTTGAGCTTGTGGTTGCCAGAGCCGGCTACCGCTCTACCGCGCCGCCCGTTGTCGATGAGGGCATCACATGCCTCTTGCAGCATACGCTTTTCATTGCGAATGATAATCTCCGGCGCGCTCAACTCCAGAAGCCGCTTGAGGCGGTTATTGCGGTTAATCACACGCCGATACAGATCATTCAGGTCAGAGGTGGCGAAGCGGCCGCCATCAAGCTGCACCATCGGGCGCAGGTCTGGAGGCAGTACCGGTAACACCGTGAGAATCATCCACTCGGGTGAAGTGTTTGATTTACGAAAAGCCTCGACCACCTTCAAGCGCTTGGTCGCCTTCTTGCGGCGCTGCCCAACCGTGGAACCGATCTCGTGACGCAGGTCCGCGGCCAGCTTCTCAAGGTTGAGGCCAGAAATCAATTCCCGCACGGCCTCGGCTCCCATGCCGGCACGGAACACGCTGCCAAAATTATCTTTTAGCTCGCGATAGCGGTTCTCCTGGAGGAGATCCATTTTCTTCAGACCCTCCAGGTCTCGCCGCAGCTGATCCAGTTGCTGACGCCTATCGACGCGCTCTGTCTCCAGTTGCGACTGAACGGTGTCAATGCGCCCCTGGTATTCAAGCTTCATACGCTCATCTTCGCGCTCGCGCTCTGTGCGTGTCGCCTCGAGCTCGCGGCGCGCGTTTTCGGCGATATCGTTGCGGCAGGCCTCTGCCGAGCGCTCCAGCACATCCAGGTGGCGGGACGTTACGACATCACCCTGCTTGACGATCGTCTGGCCGGTGGGCTCAAAGGTGATATCGTCCTCAGCCTCGTGGTCCATACGCTTGCGCAGCAGCGCAAGCGTATCACGCTCAGCCCTGCGCGCGGCCTCGAGGTCCTGCTCGCGCCGGGATTCAATTTCCACGCGATCCTCATCAACGCGATTCCTCGCGCTCAGAAGCTCGCTGTCACGTTTCTCTTTTAAGGTGTCGATGCGCTCAACGACTTTGCCATCCAGGTCCTGTTCCAGGCCGAGCAGTTCCTCATCCAGGCGCATCAGCTCGCGCTGGCGATCATCTTCATCGATGGATGTGATCACATAAAGGGCAAAGTAGAGGATGCGCTCAAGGTTGCGCGGGGAAAGGTCCAGCAAGAGACCGATACGACTGGGCGTGCCCTTGAAGTACCAGATATGGCTGACGGGTGAGGCCAGCTCGATATGTCCCATGCGTTCACGGCGCACTTTTGAACGCGCCACCTCTACGCCGCACTTATCACAAACAATTCCTTTAAAGCGAACACGTTTATACTTACCGCAGTAGCACTCCCAGTCCTTTGTTGGGCCGAAGATACGCTCGCAGAACAGGCCATCCTTCTCAGGTTTTAGCGTGCGATAGTTGATCGTCTCCGGTTTCGTGACCTCGCCATAGCTCCAGCCACGAATCTGCTCTGGGCTGGCGAGACTAATACGGATTGCGTTAAAATCGTTTACTTCGAGCATGTTACTCCCCTTATAATGCACCCCCGCTGCGAAGCTCGCGCTTTTCGCTGCGCATGCCAGAGATGAAAGGTGGTTCCTGGTGCCCGGGCGAATCAGCACGCCCGGGCACCCCGTCACGATACTCATTGGTGGAGGTCAGACTCTGCTGTGGGATCTGACCTCCACTCAGCCCGCATAATAGGCTGGCTACTGGTCTCCTTCGAAACCGGACAGATTTATACCAAGTTCGGGCATGACATCGTTGGAGGTATCTTCAACGAATTGAATCTTCTGCTCATCCTCGTTCAGGACCTCAACATTAATACCCAGGCTCTGCAGCTCTTTGACCAGGACCTTGAAGGACTCGGGTACGCCGGGTTCCATGATATTCTCGCCCTTCACAATCGCCTCATAGGTCTTTACGCGGCCTACGACATCATCCGACTTCACCGTCAGGATCTCCTGGAGGATATTCGCCGCGCCATAGGCCTCCAGCGCCCACACCTCCATTTCACCGAAACGCTGTCCACCAAACTGCGCTTTACCGCCCAGAGGCTGCTGGGTAATCAGCTGTAGGGGCCGGTAGAGCGGGCGTGCACCTTGTCTTCGACCAGGTGTGCCAGCTTTAGCATATAGGTGTAGCCGACGGTGATCGGATTGTCAAATGGCTCGCCCGTGCGTCCATCATAGAGCTGCACCTTACCGCTGTCCGGCAGATTGGCGCGGCGCAAGAACTCTTCGATATCCTCCTCAGAAGCGCCATCGAAGACAGGCGTCGCTATCTTAAAGCCCAGCACATCGGCGGCCCAGCCCAGGTGGGTCTCCATGATCTGACCAATATTCATGCGGTGCGGCACACCTAGAGGGTTCAGGATGATATCGATGGGCGTACCATCAGGCAGGAAAGGCATATCCGCCATCGGCAGGACGCGTGAGATCACGCCTTTGTTACCATGGCGCCCCGCCATCTTATCACCTGCGCCAATCTTACGCTTCTGGGCGATGCTGACACGCACCAGCTGGTTGACGCCAGGAGGCAGTTCATCACCGGCATCGCGTGAGAAGACCTTGACCTCAACAACCTTGCCACGCTCGCCATGAGGGACGCGCAGCGAGGTATCTTTTACCTCACGCGCCTTCTCACCAAAGATCGCGCGCAGAGCTTCTCCTCAGCGGTGAGCTCTGTCTCACCTTTGGGCGTGATTTTACCGACCAGGATATCCTGCGGCCCTACCTCGGCACCGACATAGATGATCCCACGCTCATCGAGGTTGCGCAGTCCCTCTTCACCGACATTGGGAATGTCGCGCGTAATCTCTTCCGGTCCAAGCTTGGTATCGCGTGCATCGACTTCATACTTCTCAATGTGGATCGAGGTAAAGTAGTCCTCACGCACGATACGCTCGCTGATGAGAATAGCGTCCTCGTAGTTGCCGCCCTCCCAGCTCATAAAGGCCACAAGGATGTTCTGGCCGAGAGCCAGTTCGCCATTTTCAGTCGATGAGCTATCGGCGATGACCTGGCCGGCCTCGACGTAGTCTCCCTTGTGCACGATGGGTCGCTGGTTGATACAGGTACCGGCATTCGAACGCACAAACTTGCGCAGGCGATAGGTATGCAGCTCGCCCTGCTCATCAACGATCTCAATTTTACGCGCTGTAGCCATGACAACCTCGCCACTGGCGCGCGCGACCTGTACCTGGCCGGAGTCAATCGCTACCTGCCGCTCAATGCCTGTGCCGCAGATTGGTGACTGCGGGCGCAGCAGTGGTACGGCCTGACGTTGCATGTTCGCGCCCATCAAAGCGCGGTTCACATCGTCGTGTTCGAGAAATGGAATAAGGGCGGTCGCGACGCTCACCGTCTGGCGTGGCGAAACGTCCATGTAGTCCATGCTGTCCGCGCTCTCCGTGAAGAAATCACCCTGGTAGCGCGCCAGCACACGGTCTTCGGCAAATTCTTCGTTGTCGGTCAGTTTGGCATTCGCCTGGGCGATCCAGAAATTCTCTTCGTCGTCGGCGGTGCGGTAATCTACCTCAAGCGTGACAAAGGGCCTGATCCTGACTTCCGCGCCTCCCAGGAGCTGGGATAATTGCTCGAACAGTGCTTCATCAACGCGCACGCGTTCGCGCGCCTTGACGAGGACCTTGCCATCGCTTCCCAGCAAATCTTCGCGCTCGTGGCCAACCACGCCGCGGAACTCCCGCCCGATCAGGCGGGCATCATTGGCGCGTATGCGCTTGTAGACCTTACGATACGGTGTCTCGACAAAGCCATAAGGGTTTACCTGCCCGTATGTGGCCAGGTTACCGATCAGGCCGATGTTCGGGCCTTCAGGTGTCTCGATAGGACAGATGCGGCCATAGTGCGACTGGTGCACGTCACGCACATCAAAGCCTGCGCGCTCGCGCGAGAGGCCGCCGGGGCCGAGAGCCGAGAGGCGGCGTTTGTGGCCGATCTCAGCCAGCGCGTTGGTCTGGTCCATGAACTGTGAAAGCTGGCTGCCGCCAAAGAACTCCTTCATGGCCGCCACGACCGGGCGGATATTAATCAGGGCATTCGGTGTGGCCTGACCAGGTTCCTGGATGCTCATGCGCTCCTTGACAACGCGCTCCATGCGCAGCAAGCCGACGCGGAACTGCGTCTGAATCAACTCGCCCACGCAGCGCACGCGGCGGTTGCCCAGATGGTCGATGTCGTCCTTGCGTCCATGGCCGTTGTTTAACTGGATCAGGCGGCGCACGATATTCACTAGGTCATCCTGTGTGAGCGTGCGCTGGCTCTGAGGCGTGGAGAGATCCAGCTTACGATTCAACTTATAGCGTCCAACGCTGCCCAGGTCATAGCGGCGGCCATTGAAAAACAGGTTCTTGACCAGGGAACGAGCGTTGTCGATTGTCGCGGGATCACCGGGGCGCAGCTTCTTATAGAGCTCAAGCAGCGCCTCGTCCTCTTTCTTCACCGGGTCGCGGTCAAGGGTCGCCTGGATATAGCGCACATTTGCGTCATTATCTACATTGCGGAAAGCATCAAGAATGCCCTGGTCGCTTGAAAGATCCAGCTCTTCGGCGTGGTACTGGTCCCTGGCCAGACTCGCGATCGCCCGCAAAAGGGTTGTTACCGGCAATTTGCGTTTGCGATCGATCTTGACGGTAAGCAGGTTCTTATTGCTGGTCTCGAACTCCAGCCAGGCGCCTCGTCCGGGAATCAGCTTGGCGGCATAGAGCTTACGGCCCGTTGTAGCGTCTTCATCGGCTGTGAAGTAGACCCCGGGTGAACGCACAAGCTGGCTCACCACCACCCGCTCAGCACCGTTGATTATGAATGTACCTTCTTTGGTCATGAGCGGGAAATCGCCCATGAAGATATCCTTCTCGATGATTTCACCCGTCTCTTTATTGACGAGGCGCGCTTTGACATTGAGAGGAGCCGCATAGGTAGCATCGCGATCCCGGCACTCATCCTCACTGTACTTCGGCTTACCAAACGGCTCAGGTGGTACAATAAATTCAAGACTTAAATTTTTTCCGGTAAAATCTTCAATAGGAGAAATCTCTTCAAAAAGTTCGCGCAGACCTTCTTTCTTAAACCATTCAAAAGAGTCAAGCTGAATTTGAATCAGCCCTGGCATCGGCCGAATATCCGGGATACGTGCAAATGAGACACGCTCGGGGAGAGCAACAGCCCTGCTGCTTACTGCCATGTGTAGTATTCTCCTCTCACCTTGTCGCCACATGAGGAAACCAATAGAGATACGCAAAGATACGCATCTCTACGCACAAAAAACGGAAAAAAAGATTGGATGATACCCTATGAATGCCTGTGTTGAAAAACGTTCTATGACAAGAAAAGTAACCGCCTATTGCTCTCGCAAGCGGTTACTCCTACTCCCCAACACATACAAGTTGTGCTCGTCTCAACCACATAACACATCTACAGATATTAATACAGGCCACCTTTCCGACCGGCCGGCGTTGCTAGATCGGAACAGGCTAAAATCAGGTGTCAATAATAGGAACAACGAAATACGCTACATTATTCCCTGCAACGTAGTACCCATGTACTATCAACAGCTGCTGGTTTTCGACACCTCGGCAGGTCGCACGGCATACACCTTACGGAGCTTCTAGCATGATGTGTGTTTGCTCGCAGTACCATGTGTTCGTAGTGTCTTTACGCTTGCGTAGTTCATATCTCTTCTACGCGGACTGTGGGGAATGATGTATCGTCTAAGGGATAGCCTATCTTTACCTGCGCCTGTGAACTATGCTACGCTTTTGCGTACACCCTACTAAATATAGTATACGCACTCTGGCAAGATGTAAGTATACTACGCATTTGGGAAGATGTCAATAGCATTTTATGACTTCCTGGGAAAAGATTTTACAAATTTACACCGCTACCGCATTAGTTGAAGCTCCCGCCAGCGCCGCCTCTATCTCATCTCCCAGGCTCGGGTTCCAGGCCCCCTGCGTGACAAGCCAGCGCTCATGCAGCAGGTGCAAAAGGTGACGCGCATCATCAGGATCGAGGAGATCGAGGTCGAGCATGGCTTCAGGCGCATCAGGATGGATGATCGTCAGCACGAAACGGTCGATGGAGAGACTGGCCTGACCAGTGAGGCGATAGCGATGCGGCGATCCCATATTGCGACAGAAAGAGATACTGCCGACCAGGCCGATAACCACAAACGAGAGGGCCGGCAGGGTAATCGCCAGGGCGGCGATACTCAGCACGAGCACCACGACGGTTGCAAATCCAGCCAGCAGGGAAGAGGCGAGGTTCAGCGTCCATGCAAGCAGCATCTCTGGCAGCAGGCCCGCCAGCGCCGCGACAAAACAGGCGAACGCCGTGCTAAGCAGCCAGAAAATACTTGACAGGTTCTCGGGCGAAAGATCCCGTACCTCGATAGTCTCAGCGCTCATCACCAGCATCTCTTTGCGCCGCCCGGCACGCAGGGCATAAAGAAAGCGTACGATCAGGACGCAGCCACCCATCGCGCTAAAGGAGATAAACCAGCACAGGGTTATAAGCGCATCCTGCCATTTTAAGTAAGGAGTAAAGGCATGAGAGTAGGTGGGGAAGAGCCACGCACCCGACCATGCGGAGGCCGCGCAAAAGAGAAGAAAAGCGCTAAAAAGCAGCCAGCCTAATAGGCTTGTCCGTATATAAGGCTTGCGTCCGAGTCGATAAAGATAGGTATTTGCTGCTGACTGTAGCATAGAAATCACCTAATGCGCACACTTTCCACTCATATAACGTCTCAATGCTACATAAAGGTGCAAAAGAGAAGAGAAAGGAATTAATCTTCCGGCAGCAAGGCACGGATCATACGCAAAAGCTCTTCCATACGAAATGGTTTGCGCAGAAGCAGGCCCGTTTGAAGTCCCATGCGATGCAGCTCCCAATCATAGCTGCCTGTAATCACAATGATCGGCGTGTGCTTTGTGCTGCTATGGCCGCGCAATATTTTATACAGGGATGCTCCATCGAGATTGGGTAAACCGACATCCAGCAGGATAAGGTGAGCACCCAGCTCCGGCAAGCGCGCGCTGGCGTCCTGCCCATCCGCAAATATATGTAAACGCCAACTCCCACTACGCCCCAATACATCGTGAAACAGATCGGTCATTTTAGCGTCATCTTCGACGATGGCGATCAGTTTGCTGCTGTATGAAGCATCTCCACGTTCAATAGCCACTTGCAAACCACCCCTCATAATAATCCTGTGTTTTTGGAACACACGCTGCATTCTCTTATTCCGAGCGCCTATTTTCCCTGCCTGGGAAGCAGGTAATAAGGGTGAGTCAGGCGCTCGCTGCGCAAGTCAGCCGATCAGCAATGCAGTTCCACCATATATCCCTCGCGCTATCTATCCTCCCCGTTAGAATATCTCAGTCCAGAATACATGTCAATGCCTCATTATGCGGCTATTATAGATGTACTATACTTTTGGGGAAACTCCTGGCAACTTCCCTCACCTTTTAGTGTGACCGCTGCCAGTATAGCCAGCAGCGGGGGAAATGTACATATTGCCAGCCAACAGATCGTTCAAGGCAAAAGTGTAATGCTCAGCGCCGAGACCGTCAGAGAACCCCGCGCACTGATGACACGACCTTTGACCTCTACGAGCTGACCAGGCTTGAGGATGGTGAATGGAAGCGGCCTGTTGGAGGAGGTGTACGTCGTCGTGTTGCCAACGACAACAGTCGCTGTAGTGCCGCCCTGCTGCAAGCTGATCACCAGCCTCTGCGGCCTCAGCGACTTGATGGTACCGTTTAGCGTACGTATACGCGAATTTGCTGAGGAGAGTATTACTGCCGCCGTCGGAGTGGGATCCAGGCCTGAAAACGTGTCCTGCGCCGTATTGACAGCTAAGATATAGGCGGTGGCCCCCAAAGCACACACGATCAACACCCCCAGGATAAGAAGAAGTCGTTTTGTTGTCATATGTATATTCCTCCAGCATAACAGACAACCTGTGCCCGAACGTCTGCGAGTTGCTCCCATATGTGTCTGGCCCATTGTAATACTCTTTTGCGCGCATGTCTAATTGTCTGGCCAAAATGGCGGCCTCCAGGCGAGTCTCGCCTCTGCGCATGACGGGCAAAAGTTGGGCAGAAATGAACAGGCATAAAGAAGCGCGAAAAAAGGATTAATTTCTGCTGAGAATGAAGGGAAAACTGCACTGCTGGCTTGCGCTTGCAGAGGGAGATACCTATAATGGAGGTAGGATCATTCCCACATCAAAGGTGGCACTTTGTGCTCACCTGCCACCGGGGAAGGAAGTTATAGACAACATGCAGCATGATACTTATGCCAGATGCAATCAGGAGAAGGCTGAGCAACCCTTGCTCAAAGTGCTTGTCATCGAAGATGAAGATAATATTGTAGAGCTGATCAAACTCGGACTGCGCTATGAAGGTTTCGAGGTAGAGGCCGCCTCTGATGGGCTGGAGGGATTATCGGCGGCGCAGCGCATCGATCCCGACATGGTTATTCTCGATCTTGGACTGCAGCCCGGTGGTATAGATGGGCTGGAGGTATGTCGCCGCTTGCGCATGAACCCTACGACTCAGGATCTGCCTATTTTAATGCTCACTGCGAGGGATGAACCACATGACAGGGTACTGGGCCTGGATACGGGGGCCGACGACTACCTGACCAAGCCTTTCAGTTTTGACGAGCTGGTCGCACGCATTCGCGCTATTTTACGTCGCCAGCGCCGCACCTCTGGAGGCCCGCACAGCGCTGGCGGCGAGAATAATGAGAGCAAAGTCCTGCAGTTTGGCGACTTACGCTTAAATATGGCGACCCGCGAGGTCACCCGCGCCGGGCGGTCGATTGAGCTTACAGCCACCGAATATAACCTGCTCCACCTGTTTATGAGCCATCCACGCCAGGTACTTGATCGTCAGACTATTCTTAATCGCGTCTGGGGTTATGACTTTCTCGGTGAAACGAATATTATCGAGGTATACGTGCGATACTTGAGGGAAAAAATTGAAGATTCTCCCAGCACTCCTCGCCTGATCCAGACGGTACGAGGGGTTGGATATGTCTTAAAGGGCTAAGAACGTATGTCTGCAAAATCGAAGCATTTGCCCACAAAAATGCGTCCCACACGCAATATGTCCGCCCTCTATTCCGCCTGGAAGCGCCGCCCGCTCTCAGGTCTACGCTGGCAACTGACCTTTGTCGCGGGCCTGCTCCTTGCCAGCGCCATTATCCTTTATGCTCTATGGGTCACGAACAGTCTCCAGATCGCCGATGAGGCACACCTCTTGCCTGACATCAACCTCACCGCGCTTGTCTTGATTGTACTGGGCGTCATTCTGCTGTTTCTTCTGATCAATTTCTTGCTGCGGCCTTTGCGGCGTATGACAGACGTGGCGCAGGCAATCACCCTGGGCGACCTGCAGCAGCGCGAACGCCTGCGGCCATTGCTGGAGGGCAGGGACGAAGTGAGCACACTCGCCGCCAGCCTGAATAACATGGTCGACCAGCTTGAGCAAGCGACACAAACGCAGCAGGCGGCAGAACAACGCTTCCGCCGTCTTTTCTCCGATGCCTCGCACCAGCTACGTACGCCTCTGACCTCTTTGCGCGGCTTCACCGAAATTTTGACTCGTGGTGTTGCCAGTGAGGATCCAGAAACAACGCAGCGCATCTTAAAAATGATGAAAACTGAGGCTGAGCGTATGACGCGCCTCGTCAATGACCTGTTAATGCTCTCGCGCCTCGATGACGGCGATACGCTCAAGGTCCAGGCCATCGACCTGGTGGACCTCGCGGTAGAGAGCGTTGAACAGGCTCGCCTGCAGGCGAGCGATGGACGTAAAGTGAGCCTCCATTTTGCCACGCAGGAACGCCTGGGCATACAGGCCAACGCAGATCGCTTGAAGCAGGCACTATTTATCCTGTTCGATAACGCCATCAAATATGGACGTCCGGCGCCCAATGGCTGGATTAAACTCAAGCTCGACCTGGATGATGACTACGTGCTGCTCCAGGTTATCGACAACGGTAAAGGCATCCACACTGACGACCTGCCTCGTATCTTTGAGCGTTTCTACCGCGGTGAGCACATGCCAAGCTATGATAACGGCAAGGCGCCGCCTCCAGGCACCGGCCTGGGCCTCTCTATTGCCCTGGCCATTGTCCATGCCCACGCCGGCGACCTCACCGCATGCAGCACACCTGATGACGAAACAACCTTTACAGTCAAATTGCCCCGCAGCGCTCCACAGCGATTGCCTTGAGTGCAGGAGGTCCCGTCTACAAAAGATCCGTCCCCCACGTCTTGACTTCTCTCCATTCTGTCCCATGTATATTGACCGGCTTCAACATGCATGTTAAACTTCCCTCAAACATACAGCAACGTAAAACGCTAACATGATAGAGTCGGGAAGCTCTCCTAGCGCTGCGGAGAAGCCCAGGGAGGATGCTATGTGGACCTCAACACTTGATCTTGATCCGGCACATGTTATACCGACAAAGCTGCTGGGGCTGATCTGGCAAGGGGCATATTTCTCCTCTTTTGCTCCTCTACAGGTACAGAACCTCCCACGTCAGCCACTACCCGCGGCAAACTGGGTGCGCGTGCGCAATTCCCTGGCCGGTATCTGCGGCAGTGATCTGCACCAGATCTTCGTGGATGGTGATTTCAGCATTGCTCCCGCCGCCTTACCGGGGCATAGCCATAGCTATCCCGGCCACGAGGTCGTCGGCGAGGTCATCGAAGTCGGTGAGGAGGTGCAGAGCCTGCATGTAGGCGACCGGGTCGTCCTGCGCCATGGACCCAACTGCCTCACGGCCGGTGTGCAGCCGCTCTGCCGCGCATGCGCGGGCGGTAACTACGCCCTCTGTGAAAATGGATCCCTACCTGGTCCCCAGCCTGTCGGTGGCGGCTGGAGTGAAGAGATGTTGCTGCATGAGCAGCAACTCTTTCCCATCTCTCCCATGCTCGCAGACGCCCAGGCGGTGTTGTTGGAGCCATCCGCCGTGGCCGTTCACGCGGTTTTACGCCGCCTGCCGCGCGCCGGCGAGCGCGTACTCATTATCGGCGCCGGCACCATCGGGCTGCTTACCCTGCAGGTCCTGTGCGCCCTGGCTCCCGATGCTCAGGTGCATGTCATGGCACGCCATGCCTTCCAGGTGGAACGCGCCGCCATCATGGGCGCCAAAATAATTTACCCCAGAAATAGCTATCAACAGATTGCACGCCTCACATCTGCTCGCCTGTATAGGGGTTTAGCCGGCAACACGATGCTTATGGGCGGATACGACGTCATTTTTGACACCATTGGCAGCAGGCGCACCACTTCTGACGCCCTGCGCTGGACGCGCGCGGGTGGGACCGTAGTCATGGTTGGTGTGAACCTCCATCAAATGCGGGTCGACCTGACACCTATTTGGTACCAGGAAATTAATCTCATCGGAACAATGGGGCACGGCATGGAGAACTGGCCACTGGGCACAGCCGAACAGAGATCCACCTTTGAGATCACCACCGAATTGATCGCAAATGAGCAGATCCATCCCGAGGAATTAATTACACAGCGCTACACACTCAGCGATTATCGCGTGGCGTTGCTGGACGCAAAGAAGAAGACGTCCAATCGCGCCATCAAGGTCGTCTTTGATTTCTCCCTTCGGCCAGCCTCGGTTGTGCCCAACGTCCGCGCAGCCGCGCGCAAGCTCCGCATACCCGCTAACAGTGAAGCGCGTCCAGCGCAGGGCGTTCCCCCTCTACCCGAGGAGCAGGGCAAGCAGGAGGACTTTGCTGCGGCAAGCGGGGTAGCAGCTGAATTGTCGCTTGCTGCATCCTCATCTGCGCCCGAGACGCCGAGCGCGTCCGCAGAAAGCGCAGTGGCCCCGGCTGCTGAGGCCAAAGCGGAGATGGTACCATCGCTCGATGGGGCCCAGACTACAAAACGGGCACGCTCCAGGCAGAAAACCACAGAACTCACGACCTCCGGACGCAAGGGTCAGAACGGCCAGAAGGGCCAATCACCGCCTAAGAAAAGCACAAATGCCGCCTTCCAGGCGTTACAAAATATAGAGGAACCTGCGGGCGACCCGTCAAATCTGGCCGAGGACTGACGCCCATAGTCGTTTCTGAAAATGGAGGACCATCTTATGCCTGTCGTCCCTCTCCAGGCCTGGGCCGCTTACATTTTCTCGTGCTGTAAGCGCTCGATGATGCCTTTGAGCCTGCGGACTTCATTCGCATGCTGATCTCGCATGCGATCCATCTCCTTGCTCATCTGCTGCTGTAGCTGTGCCAGGCGCTCTTGGGTTTCGATCTGGAGCAGTTCCATGCGATTGCGCATGTGGAGAATGGTTTCAACGCCTGCGAGATTGACGCCCAGGTCCTGCATCAAGCTGCGGATCTGCACGACACGATCGATATCGCGGTCAGAGTAGAGGCGCGGGCTATGAGGACTACTTCCTTTACGAGCAGGAGAGATGAGGCCCAGGCGTTCATAGTGGCGTAGTGTCTGCTCGTGCACTTCCGCCTTTTCGGCGGCTACACTGATAATGTACCATGCACCGTCATTTTTCTCTACCACAGTCGATCCCTCCTTTCCCCGCTACGGCCCTACGAATGAGCCTCAACTCCTCGACTACGGGCCAACTTCTCAAACAGCTCGCGCTCCTCATGCGATAGATGCATCGGCAGCAGCACTTTGACGCGTGCATTCAGATTGCCCCTGCCCTCACCACGCAGGTGTGGCATGCCTTTGTTCACCAGGCGAATGACGCGCCCATTCTGAGTCTCGGGGGGAATGGTCAACATCAGTTTTCTGCCATCGGGCATCGTCAAAGGCACCTGACCACCAAGCATAGCCTTGACCAGTTCTACTTCGATATCGACAAACAGGTCATCGCCCCTGCGCTCAAAGACGGAATCGGCCTTGATACTGATGACAAGGATAAGGTCGCCACGCGGCCCGCCGCCGATGCCGGGTTGACCCTCGCCGGCCACGCGGATCTTGGAGCCGTTGTCGACTCCGGCGTTAATCTTTACCTGAATGCGTTTACTCTTGGGTATCAAGCCCTGGCCCAGACAGGTAGAACATGTATTGCCAGCGACTTCGCCTGTCCCCTGCACGTCGCGCAGATCTCTGTTGATTGCACATTAAATGTGCGCATAGCGCCCATGTAGGCTTCTTGCAACGTTATCTCTACGGGTTGTTCGATATTATCGCCAGCACGCCGGCGCATATCCTCTCTTACGCCACCACGCGCGCCTCCCGCAGTGCCCGCGCGACCAAAGAGCGTCTCAAAAAAGTCGGAGAAACCGCTCCCACCGACGTCGAAATCGAAGGTCGAAGACGAGCCGCGGCCACCAAAGCCATAGGGAGAGCGCCGCGTACTATATCCAGGTGGTGGTCCAAATTGTTCCTGCCAGTTCGGCCCCAGCGTATCGTATTTGCGACGTTTGTCTGGATCGGCAAGAACTTCATAGGCCTCGTTTATCTCCTTGAACCTTGCCTCCGCCTTCTTATCGCCGGGATTTACGTCCGGGTGATACTTACGCGCCAGCTTGCGGAAGGCTTTCTTGATCTCATCCGCGCTTGCTCCCCGTGGTACATTCAGTATCTTATAGTAATCTTTGTAGTCCATTGCCTTGCCCAGCTCTTTGCTTATAACGCCAGCGAGACTTGTACAGGCCGTTTAAAGATCCTGCTTATTGCCCATACTGACCTTAACGCGGGCGGGCCGCAGCGTCTCCTCTCCCAGAGTATAGCCCTTGAGGACCTCCTCAACGATGGTACCCTCCGGTTTGTCGCTATCTTCGACCGCCTCAATCGCTTCATGCACATATGGATTGAAGGCTTCACCCACCGTTGGTACCGGGTTCAAGCCTTCACCACGCATCACTTCGTTCATCTGCCACTGCACCATGCGCAGGGCCTGCTGCAGGCCCTGGCGATCCAGCGAATCCTGGTACACCAGCGCGCGTTCCACATTATCCATCACACCTAACAATTTGTGCAGCAACGCCTTCTTTTGATGCTGGACGCGCTCCGCCAGCAGGCGTTCCTGTCGCTTGCGGAAATTATCCACATCGGCGCGCTCACGCAAGAACTTATTCCAGTTCTCCGCGGCCTCCTGACGCGCCTGTGCGAGCTGAGCCTCCAGCTCAGCGATGCGCATTGCCTCTGACGACTCCTCCCCTTTTACCTCTTCATTTTTAGGTAACTCTTGCGCCTCGTCCATATATATTCATCTCCTTTTCATTAATACCTAGAAATATATCCTCTCTACTGGGAACGATTGCCCTCGCATCCAATGAAAAGCATATCCTCACAAGGAATTTATTGATTGCTCATACAGTATAAAATTTGAGTCAGGGACTGTCAAGTTTTGTAGGCCATGCGGGTCAGTGGCGCGCAAAACTAGCTATAGCTCGCCCGCGCGCTCCTCATCCGTGAGCGACTGAGCCCAGCGCTCCCCTCTTACCAGCACGATAGGACCCAGCAAAGTCTCCTGCCTGACACTGACCCTTGCGTGTTTCCACATCTCAAGTACGGCCAGAAAGGTCACGACGATGACGAAGCGAGAGGTTTCGTTGGCGAGCACTTCGGATAAGCACAGCGTTGGGCGCGTGCGCAATATTTGCGCAATCTCGGCGATTCTATCGCTGACGCGCACGCGCGCCAGGGGCAACAGGTCAGCGCTATTGGCCTCGTCCTTTGCGCGCAGAGCGAGAATACGCTGAAATGCCGTGGCCAGGGCCTGAGCCTCCAATCCAAGCAGTGTTGGCGGTGTCCAGGCAAGCTGCGCCTCAATGCCGGCCAGCAGGCCGGAACGTCCATGCGTCTGCAGCCCCGCCTCCTCGCGCAGGCGCAGCTGGACGGCAATCTCCCTGGCCAGCCTGTACTCGTGCAGGTGGCGCTGTAGTTCTTCAGCCAGCTGCGCTGCGCTCTCCAGCCCCTCACGCTCCTCCTTAGAGCTCTGGGGCAAGAGGCTCTGTGATTTGATGAAAAGGAGGCGCGCCGCGATAGCGACAAAGGCGGCCATATTCGCCAGGGGCAGGCGTTCCGTCTCCCACTGGCGCAGGTACGCCATGTATTGATCGGTCACCGCGAGCAGTGAGATGGTTGTGATCTCCATCTGCCGCTTCTCGATCAGGTGCAGCAGCAGGTCAAGCGGTCCTTCGAAAATAGGCAGGTGGACAACATAAGGGGTCTGCTGCGAGGGCGCTGGCGCTACACCGGCCTGTGCGCCCCCGCCAAGTACATTGGTCATTAGCTCGTCTGGCATAAATCACGATACCTCGTCTACTTCGTGTAACAGCGCGGCCGGCCCATGGGGCTGGTGATGAGTACGGATATAGAGCACTGCTCGCTGTGATAGGCCCGCGGCAGAGGCAAGCTGCGCACCCACTTCTGCATGATACCAGGCATAACTGAGCGCACGCTGCCAGCGGGGGTAGGCGTCCGCGAGCGGGCGCCTGGTAGGATCTGCGACCAGGCGCCGTAACAGCCCGGGAGCAAGGCGCTTCCCCAGCACTATGGCCGGTCGCGTCCAGAAGGGCACGCGTCTTTCAGCTTTACCAACATCGTGTAACAGTGCCGCCGCAAGCATGTCGGCTTCAGCGCACCCGCGCTCCTGCAGGCCACGGCAGACGCGCAGCGAGTGGCGCTGATCAGCGGCGGGCATTGTCTTAAAAAGGCCCAGTGCCGCCGCCGGCAGAAAGCTCGCTACCTCAGCATCTTCCGCCAGCGCCAGGGGCGGGACCGCGCCCAGTTGCTGGCGAACCTGGCCCAGTCGATAGCGCGCCGCGTTTAAGCACTTCCACACAGCCTGCATCTACAGACTGTAAATGAGGCTAACCACCACAAGCCCCAGACCCGACACCAGGTTAATCAGCCACATGGATGCCAGCCAGAAGTATTTCGGCAGTTCAAACAGGAAGAAGCCCGATAGGCCCGCGAACTGGGCCAGGAACGGCAGCAGAAAAAAGATGGCCAGGATCAGGAGCGGTCCATAGGTCGCGGACCTTGCAAACGACAATGCCTGCTTGCTTGGCAACAGAGTATAGAGAATAGTATAGCCATCGAGAGGATAGAGCGGAATAATATTAAAGATTGCCACGCAGATATTCACGCTGGCAAAAACAGTCAGTAGCTGGGGCACGCGCAGGATAATATCGGGGTGCTGAGTAGCGAGCGATGGAAAGAACGAAGGGGGCAGGAAACGCACGACAGCGGCCGCCAGCAGGCCGACCAGCAGGCTGAAAATGGGGCCGGCCAGCGCCACGAGTAGCACGCCGGCATTCGGACCCACGCGCATCTTCCAGGGATCAGGCTTGACAGGTTTGCCCCAGCCAAAGCCCACGCCGACACCAGGTTGAAAGGCCAGGATAACACACATCAGCGTCCCCAGGGGATCGATATGCGTGCGCAGGCCCAAACTCTGCCGCCCCTCGGCGCGCGGCGTCCTGTCGCCAAGCCAGGAGGCCATAAGCGCATGACTCGACTCATGCAGAGGTATTGCCAGCAGAAACGAGGCGATTATCATCAATGCCAGCAGAACATTTATTACCATTATTGTCCTCTCTCAGTTCTCATTGTTAGCAGATCAATCTCCATTCCTTCGCTCGCTGAAAAGGTCTGAGCGAAGAGGGTTTGCGCCTCCGCCTCCATTGCATCCAACTTGGCATCATTGTACAGTGGCTCATGGTGAAATAAAATCAGGGTACGCACCTGCGCTGCGCAGGCAACCCCGGTCGCCATCGCGATCGTGCTATGGCCAAAGCCATGCTTGGCCCGTTCATAATCCTCGCCTGTATATTGTGCATCGTGTATCAGCAGATCGGCACCCTGCACGAATGCCAGGAAATCGGCATCATAGGGCCCATCCCACTCAACATCCGTTGCATAGACGACGCGATGGCCAGCATACTCGATCTTATAAAGAATAGCTCCGTCAAGTGGATGGTTGTGCGTAAATTTGACATCGACGCGTAACTCCGCCGCTTGCATCTGCCCCGCAGAGTCTGCGACCTGTGGTTTTGCCCCCACGCCAGCTTGCCAAATTATACACTGCTCACTCGTCACCGTATGAAAAGTACGCTTTGAGGGTAATGTGTGTATATCCACTGGGAAATACGGAGGAGACATCAGCGGAGTTACAATCTGCTCAATACTGCGCCCTGCCAGCGCAGGGCCGAAGCAATCGATTTCAGTACTGCCCTCAAACAGGGGAGCGAAAAAAGGAAAGCCAATCAAGTGATCACCGTGCGCGTGCGTAATCAGGAGTGAGATCTGCAGGTGTTTCCCTTTGCTGCGCCGTAACAGCGCGTCGCCCAGGCGAATGATGCCGGTCCCCGCATCAAGAATAAGCGTGTGCCCTCCCGCCTGTACCTCGATACAGGACGTATTGCCGCCATGCTGCACTGTATCCGCCCCGGGAGTGGGATAACTACCGCGCACCCCCCAGAAACGAACGAGAAAACGCTCCGTATCGGCCATCTAAAAAGCTCCTGCCGCCTGCATATGAACCCTGTGGTTGCACTTATTATACCGTGTGGCAGCAAGCGCTGCCCCGGGTAGGCGCGAGATTGATCTGCTTTTCCTAATTTTTCTCTCATGCGCCAGCATCGACCGTAACCGTCAAATTCATGCCCGGGACCACCGCGCTGGTGATATGAAACGTACCTTCGGTATCAAAGACAACGTCTTTTGCTTGCTGGGGAGCGATGCTTGCGCCCGGACTCTGGAGGCTGCGCGGCGCTGGAACCAGCAGCGGCGAGATAAGGCCCGGGCGATCACAACGCATATCACTGCCCACGCAGAGAATCTGGGTAATCGTAGACGAGCGGTTCACAAAGTGAATCGCTTCGCCTTCCGGAATCTCTATGCTCTGCGGCGTAAAGCCTGTGGTCATCATATCCACCTCTGGCGGCATATGGAAATGAGCATAGGCGACAACCACCACTGCAAATGCAAGCACAAATACCAGTGGAGCTGCGATGGCAATGAACAGCGCCCTGCCACGTCTGGGCATCTTCATAGATAGTCTCCGTGATATCTCGTCTGTATAACGCTCCTCATCCTATTGTAGTACTTTCTAGCGGCGAGCGGAACTCCGCCTCTGCCAGTAGCATAAAAAGACCTGCAGAGCTATTGCCAGTAGCAAAGTCTCCAGGGGAGAGCTGTCCCTTCGTACAGCCCAGATGCTGTCCCCAAGCGCAGTGTCTCTGCCTCAGCATTATTGTATAGTTGGTATTGTACATAAACAGCTTCTCGCTGCATGATTTGAAGGAACAGACAAACTATGGCTTATTACGAATTCCGGCCACTAAGCTTATTAAGCTCGAAATATATGGATGACGTCAGGCTCAACTTTGATCTACCTGAGGAGCTCGAGGCCGGCGCTCCAGCAGAGGCGCGCGGGCTGGCTCGTGACCAGGTGCGCTTGATGGTCTCGTATCGCTCAAATAATTCTATCATACATACGCAATTTCGTGATATTGTGGACTTCCTGCTGCCTGGCGATGCCCTGATCATCAACACCAGCGGCACCCTCAATGCCGCGATAGCCGCGACGTGCAGAGATGGGACGGCGCTTGAACTGCATCTCTCAACGCGCCTGGCGGCCGCGCTGTGGATCGTGGAGGTTCGCACGCCGAGCAGCATAACCACGCAGCCCTACTATGGCATGCAGGCAGGCGAGAGTTTACAGCTCCCGGGAGGCGCAACTGTGACTCTGCACGTACCTTACCGCCACGAGCGCAGCGCCGGCGGCTCCCCGCGCCTGTGGATTGCGAGCCTCGACCTGCCACTCGCCCTTGACGTCTACCTGGAAACCTACGGCTTCCCCATCCGCTATAGTTATGTCAAAGAGGGGTGGCCATCCAGTTATTATCAGACGGTGTACGCGACTGAGAAGGGCAGTGCGGAGATGCCCTCTGCCGGGCGCGCCTTTACCTGCGAACTGATTACGCGCCTGATTGGACATGGCATTCGGCTAGCCCCCCTGCTCCTGCACACGGGAGTCGCGAGTGTTGAGAGCCATGAGCCGCCCTATGCAGAATATTACCGCGTCCCCTTTGAGACGGCCCAGCTGGTAAATATGACGCGCAACGCGGGTGGAAGGGTGATAGCGGTAGGCACAACAGTTGTACGCGCGCTTGAAACGGTGACCGATGGCGAGGGGATAACTCATGCCGGCGCGGGCTGGACAGATATAGTCATTACGCCTCAGCGCGGCATCCATGCGGTCAATGCCATGCTGACGGGCCTGCACGAGCCTCGCGCGACCCACCTGGCTATGCTTGAGGCGCTGGCAGGGCTTGAACATCTGCAAGTAGCCTACCAGCAGGCCCTGCAAAAGAGGTATCTGTGGCACGAGTTTGGAGATCTGCACCTGATCCTGCCATAACGGCGGCTGTTGTTGTGGGCCGGGTAACAGCTGGCCCGCGGATCGTGCCTATGCGAGACCGCGCGCCGCGTAGCGCCCGCTGGGGTGGGTTCCCTCAATCAGCGCCATGAGGCCCGGGACGCTCACCTCCGGCAGCGGTCTATCGCTGATATCCTCGCCTGGAAAGGCTTCCTGGTGCATTGCTGTGCGCATATCTCCTGGATCGACCCAGTATATCCTCCAGACAGAGTTTTCGGACGCCAGGATCTTGGACAATTGCTCGAGCGCAGCTTTGCTTGAGCCATAGCCCCCCCAACCCTCATACGCCTCGACCCCCGCGTCACTGGTGATGTTGATCACTGCCGCTCCTGGCTTCAACTCATGGCGCAGGGCCTGAATAAGTGCCAGCGGCGCAAGCACATTGATGCGATACACCTGCTCCAGAACATCCAGGGGATACTCTAGTAGCTGAGGCTGTGGACTGGGGCCAAGCATACTCGCATTATTGACCAGGGCATCCAGGCCACCTGACGCCCGGGCGGCCTCGACCAGGGCCTGGCGATGCATGACGTCGCCTACATCACCCGCGATAGCCACAACCCGGGTCGCCTGCGCCAGTTTCGCGCGGGCAGCTTCAAGAACTGCAGCGTCGCGCGCGTCAATGATCAGCCTCCAGCCCTGGCGCGCCAGTTGACGCGCCAGGGCAAGGCCCAGGCCACGGGAAGCGCCGGTAATCAGAGCCGTGTGAGATGATTTACTGTTGGTCATTATGCTACTCCTTGGCATATTCCAGAGGAAGGAAACGGACCTGTTCAGTTCTCCTGCCACCACGTGTGGCTCCCCTCCCCTTTGATTTTATCAGTATAACTGTAGCCTGTAGAGCAACCCCTGGCATTGCGCAAGAGGACAGGCCGGGGCTGTACAAAAGGACAGCGTTCCCGACATTCGGAGCCGATCCCTTTATGATAAAATGCATTGAAAATGGATTGAAAGCGAGGCCAAAGCCTTCATGAGTAGAAACAGGGCAAGATTGCGCGATGACTGGGACGACCAGGGCGATCAGAGATCCCGCAGGCGCTACGACGATACGCCTACGCGTTCCAGGCATTCGCCTCGCTCCGGCTACCGTCCGTACAGGCGCCGCAGTGTCTGGCCGGGGCTGCTCATTGGCTGCGCTGGCGGCATTGGCCTCCTGGTGCTTGCAGCGGCTATTGTCGTCCTTGTAGCTGTGCGCAGCGCGACCAGCAGCAGCATACTCCCTCCAGCTATCGGCAACCTCGGCCAAAGCGGTGTATACACCCGCCAGAGTCCTCCCCAGCCGGTGCCAGTAAGTCCACTGACGGCGCTTCAGGTTCAGGATAATATTGGCGATGTCAGCATCTCCGTGAATGCTAATGCCACGATCCCCACGGTCGCATATACAAAAAAGGTGCGCGCCAGCAGCAACGCCGATGCGAACAAGCAATTTAGCGCCATCTCCGTGCAGGTGCAGCCGGCTAATACGCCCGCTGGCACGCTGTCCGTCGTCGCTACGGTTCCCAACCAGGGTGGCCTATTTGGCAATCATAGTGCCTCATCGGTCAACCTTGACATCATCCTACCCGGCGTAGCCGCCACCCTGGCCGCGGCCACGCCGGGCGGAACACCAGCGGCGCGGCCGCTGGCGCTCACACTGAGCATGTCCATCGGCAACGCCGTGATCAATGGAGTTCATGGCATCCTGAACATCAAAAACGATTTTGGCAACATTACTGTACATCAGTCCAGGCTCTCCGCTGGCTCGCGTTTACAAACCGGCCCTGGCAACATCGCCTTTGATGGCGACGTGGACACGACCCCTGCGGCAAACAACGCCCAGGCCAGGTACTGGCTAACGAGTGAAACAGGCAATATCACTGCCTCGCTGCCCGCAAGCACAAATATTACGCTTGACGCCAGCACCAACTCGGGCACGATTAGCACGGATTTCCCCCTGACAATCTCATCCTCCGCTGGGGGAGCCAGTTATTATGGTCCAATCAATCCAGCTGCTGCCGGGGGTGCCACGCAGGCCGTTCTAACGTTAAGCGCCAGCACCGGTAACATTCATCTTACCAGGGCATGATATACTGCGAGGCTGCAATTCTACTTGTCAGCCAAACATTGCTACTATATAATGGGCACGAGTAAACGGCAGACCCCGTGCTACGCTGTGTTTGCATTCGAGCAGAAAGGAGATGCTGCTAATCTCTGCCAGCGCGCCTGCTTATACACCTGGCAGACCCTGCGGCACATCTTATGGATATACAGAATGGTCCTCCTGGTTTAGGCTCAATCCAGTTCCTTAAGGGTTCCCAGGCAGGCAGTACCTTGCAAATCACCAAGGCCACCACCACTATCGGGCGCGAACCATCCAATGATATTGTCCTGAGCGACCCGTCAGTCTCTCGTCACCACGCTCAAATCACCCTGAAGAATGGCAGCTGGAGCATCAGCAAACTCGCCCAGCAGAATACGCTTGTGGTAAACTCGCGCGATGTACAACAAGCAGTGCTTAACGACCGCGATACTATCGGCCTGGGTGGTACGACCTTTCGCTTTCATACGCGTGGCAATGTAGCAGCGCAGGCTTACACGCCATCGCTGGCGGGGCAACAGGCCTTTCCGGGCACCCCTATTGCAAATACGCCCCAGTCTCAACAGGCGTCCCCCCCGCTATTTAGCCCAACCGTTGAGGCCGGGCCCGGTCAGGGCCTCGCAGCGCAGCGCCCGGCAGGCGCGGCAGAGCAGCCTGGCGATAAGCCGGGCACTGTTCCCCAGGGCGAACCATCATTGGAGATCAGCTCGAATATTCACCCTGACAGGAGCACATATCCCCTCAATAAGCAGGTCAGCAGTATTGGGCGCCATCCCAGCAATGACATCGTGATTAATGAACTTGTCGTCTCGGCATTTCACGCCCAGGTTGTGCGCGAAGGCGAGGCGCTCATTTTCGTTCATCCCCACCCCCAGCAGCAGCGCACAACGAACGGCATCATCTACAAGGGGCAAGCGATCCCCGGCAGCAAGCCATTTCGCAAGCCGCTGGAACGGGGCGACATCTTCCGTATTGGCGACGAACATGGCACCCTCGTGACCCTTACCTATTACGATGGCTCGACGGCAGTACAGGACGTATTGCCTGAGATTCGCCCCATTCCCCTGGGCGCGCCCCTCCTCCGCCTGGGCCGCTACCCTGATAACACCGTCGTGCTCAACCATCCCCTGGTCTCCAGCCACCATGCGCAGCTGGAGCTGGTCCAGGGCGGATATCGCATTGTTGACACGGGCAGCACCAATGGCGTCTATGTCAATGCCGCGCGCATCCATAGCCAGTTACTCAAGCCAGGTGACGAAATTCGCATCGGGCCATTCAAACTTACATATACCGGTACCCAGCTCACCCAGCACGACGAAAGTAATAGCGTACGCATTGATGCGTTGCAGCTACGCAAGCTCGGCAATAAATCGACCATTCTCCTCAACGATATCACCATAGCCATCCCGCCGCGCAAATTTGTGGCCCTGGTGGGCGGTTCCGGCACGGGCAAATCGATCCTGATGGACGCCCTTAACGGCCTGCGCCCGGCCCAGAGTGGCACCGTTCTGTATAACGGCCAGAACTATTATAAAAACCTGGCGGCCTTCAGCACGCAGCTCGGCTATGTCCCCCAGGACGATATTATCCATCGCGACCTGACCGTTGAGCGCGCGCTACATTACGCGGCCAGGCTGCGCCTGCCCAGCGACTTTACCAGCGCGCAGATCCAGCAGCGCATCGACGAGGTGCTCGAAGACGTAGAGATGTCTTACAGGCGCAGGCTGCTGGTGAGCAAGCTCTCCGGGGGTCAGCGCAAGCGCGTCTCCATCGCCCTGGAGCTACTGGCGAATCCCAGCGTCTTCTTCCTCGATGAACCAACCTCAGGCCTCGATCCAGGCCTGGACCGCAAGATGATGTTCCTGCTGCGCAAACTCGCCGACAAGGGGCACACCATCGTGCTGGTCACCCATGCCACAAACAATATCAATGTCTGTGACTATGTCTGTTTCCTGGCCCAGGGCGGCCGCCTGGCCTATTTTGGCCCTCCCAATGAGGCCAAGACCTATTTCGACAAAATCGATTTTGCCGAAATCTACAGCGCACTGGAGCCGAGCGAGCAGAATCAGAATATTCCGGCCGAGGCTGAGGCCAGGTTTAAGGCGTCGCCATACTATCAAAGGTACGTCGCGTCGCCCATTCAGCAGGGGCCCGCGGGTCGTGCCGGTGCGCTCGAGGCGACGGTTGAGGTGAAACAACCACAGCGCGGCAACCCATGGAAGCAGTTCATCCTGCTCTCCACGCGTTATCTTGAGTTGCTCAAGAACGACAGAGGCAATCTTTTGATACTGCTCCTGCAGGCGCCTATTATCGCCTTGATCCTCTTCTTCCTGGCGGCGCCTGATGTCTTCGCGCCCACCAATATCGCCACCTGCCCGCCCAATTCGCAGGTACCGCAAACAGCTCCCAGCAAGTTTGACTGCCAGAACGTGGTCAACGCCCTCAATACTCCCCAGGGGCAGGCGACTCTCGTCCAAAGGCACATGACACGTAACCAGGCCATTGAGCAATCGATTGCGCCTGGCTCAGGTGGGGACGCGCAGAAGATTCTCTTCATCATGGCTTTTGCGGCCGTTATGTTTGGCACCATCAACGGCGCACGCGAAATCGTCAAGGAGGAGCCGATTTATAGGCGCGAGCGCACGGTCAACCTGGGTATAGCGCCCTATATGTTCTCGAAGATTGCCGTGCTGGGTGTTCTTTGCCTGCTGCAAAGCGCCATCCTGGTAATTGTGCTGAGCTTGAAGGCGCCGTTCAGGCAAGGGATTTTCTTGCCCCCCGCTATAGAAGTGTATATTACGATGGCGCTGACCTCGCTCGCGGGCTTGATGTTGGGCCTGACCATCTCGGCGCTCTCGCCCAATAATGACCGCGCTACGAGTTTTATTCCGATTATTCTCATACCGCAGGTCATCTTTTCGGGCATCATCTTCGCGCTCAATAACCCGGGGCTACAGGCGCTGGGATCGTTCTTTGCCATTCGCTGGGCCATGGCCGCCCTGGGTTCAAGTATTGGCCTGCATGGTGACAAGCTCGGCAGTGGGGATGACTTCGCCTATGAGGGCACGCTCTTCTCAAAATTCACGCAGGGGCAGGCAAGTGTTCACCTCTTGCTGATGTGGCTGGCCCTGCTAATCATGATCCTGGCACTTGCTCTGCTGACGGCCTACTTCTTGAAGCGCAAAGATGTGCGCAGGTAACGCAAGCCAGCAACAATTCAATCCAAAGTGTTGGGGAAATGAGCGTACAAAATTCCCGGACCCCTAACAATCCGGCCATCATGGTACTTCTTGGCGTGTCGCTTGCCTTGGACAGGGGTCTTATGCTATTGTTACTATGTTCTCAGCGGGATAAATCGATAATTCATCCAGGGAAGGGAACAATTAGAGGCGAAGGGTGTTACTCAATAAGCGCATTATCGTCGGTATTTGTGGGGGGATTGCATCATATAAAGCGGTTGACCTTGTCAGCAAGTTGCAGCAGGCCGGGGCGCTTGTAGATGTCATACTCACAGAGCACGCGGAAGACTTCGTTCAACCGCTGACATTTTCAACCATGAGTCATCGACCTGTGTATAGCAACCTTTGGGAGGCCTCGGGGCGCGCCGCCGAAACACATATCGCCCTGGGCGAGGAAGCCGAACTGCTGGCGATTGTGCCGGCTACAGCCAATACCATCGCCAAGCTTGCTCACGGCATAGCCGATAACATGCTCACCGCCGTGGCGCTGGCAACCCGGGCACCCTTGTTACTGGCACCCGCGATGCATCATGACATGTATACGCATCCCGCGACGCGGGCCAATCTTGCTCTCTTGCGGCAACGGGGAGCATGGATTGTAGAGCCAGAGGTAGGGCGCCTGGCATCTGGCTCCGTAGGGCCAGGTAGACTGCCGGAAACGGCCCTGTTGCTGGGAGCCATCGGCAAGGTACTGGGACAGCATGGCGACCTCGCAGGCCGCCGCGTCGTAGTGACTGCGGGTGGAACTCAAGAACCGCTCGATCCGGTACGCTATCTCGGGAATCGCTCCTCGGGCAAAATGGGTTTTGCCCTGGCGTGTGAGGCCAGGGATCGTGGTGCGGACGTCACCTTGATCTCAGGCCCGGTCGCGTTAGAGGCCCCCTATGGCGTAGAACTACGGGCTGTCGAGACAGCAACAGAGATGCGCGACGCCGTTCACAATGCGGTCAAAGACGCCGACGTCCTTGTGATGAGCGCAGCAGTCGCGGATTTCCGTCCAGCTGCGCCGGCGGCTCAGAAAATCAAGAAAACTCGCGGCGAGGCGTTCGATACCGATGGAGGGTTTATTATTCACCTGCTGCGCAATCCAGATATTCTGGGGGAACTCGCCGAAACATTGAATGCTATCACAGGCCCGGGGAAACGCCTGGTACGCGTTGGCTTCGCGGCTGAAACGCATGACATCGTATCCTATGCTCGTACCAAACTAGCAACAAAACACCTGGATTTGCTTGTAGCAAACGATGTCAGCCGTGCTGACAGCGGCTTTGGTACAGAAACCAACAAAGTTTCCATTTTTCATGCCACAGGTGAAATGGAAGACTTGCCTGTTATGCCCAAAGCAGGCGTTGCGGAAGCCATTTGTGACAGGATCGTATCTATATTGGCTACGAAGTAAGTGGGAGGACGTGGCACCTTGATGGGAGATTTCGTTCTAGGAGTATTAAGTACAGGAAGTACGCAGGAGGCATCCACTATGGATCGTAATGCTAGCGCTGGTTTTGAAGGCATCGCCCAGATGCTGCTTGAACAGAAAAAATTGATGGACGCTCTAGAGGCTGAAAACCGCGAATTGCGGCGCCAGCTCGCCGATTTACGGCGCGGCATCGGCATCGCCGTCGTGATCGAGGGCAAGACAATTCAACTTGCTTCCGACCCCGGCGCACCTATCCCCATAAATCCACAGACCCAGGCAGCCCTGCAGAGCCTGCAAAACTTACAAAATTCCCAGGCTAACCTCGCAGCTGCCTCTCAGGGCGTCAACAATGGCTACGGCCAGAATGGCCGCGCAACGGGTGGCCAGCAGGCAGTGAGCCTGAATGGCGAAAAGCGCGATAACAACACCCGCAGCCCCCTCGCCGATAGTTTTGTGCTGTAATCGTCCTTCCAATATACACAGAGACAAATATAGGTAGAGAGCAGTTCAAGTAAGGCGGCATCCCCCGGGAAACAGGGGATGCCGCCTTACTTGAACTGCTCAGCAGCGACTCTGCGCTCTCATGCTGCCCTCACCATGCCCGGCTTCTATCTCCTCGCGTTCAGAAACGACCAGGGTATTAGTGGCGGATTTACTCTTGTATATTCTTGCTATTGCTGATATTATCAGGCATGTGCACACGACAGGTCACCTCGCCCGGGCATCCCTGCCTGTCCTGGACGGGCACCCTCACCCTGCCTGGGAAAGGAAATAAGGGACAGGTAATGAGGGAACAGGTAAAAGGGAGGGGAGGGGGTGAGGAATAGAAGTCTTGGAGCGTGTTTTCGTCCACCAGCAGAAGTGATGTGCATTAAGCTGCCAACTTCAAGGAGGTTCACTCTATGCCCATGATTTGCCCCAATTGTCACAGCCAGGTCAATGACGGCGTTAAATTCTGTGGTACCTGCGGAGCGCCCATAGCAAGCGGTCAGACGCCACCACCACCACCACAACCGCAAAGCCAGTACGGTGGCCCGCAGCAGGCGTCATTCGCTGCGCCCCCTCAGGGTCAATACGTTCAACCATCAGCGGGAGCACCGCAGGGAGGCTATGTCCCGCCCAACCAGTTCGAGGAATATACCAACAGCATCTTCGGCAACGCGGTTCCCAGGGCGGAACTCCATAATCCCAAAGGGCCATTGAAAATTGGGGATATGACCATTTCCATCGATGGTCAGCTCGTGCCGGTTGTGGATATTATGCTGGGCAATCAGCTGCCCATCTACTTCGAGCACCATATCCTGCTGTGGAAACACCCCGGCGTACAGATCGGCTTCAAGTCGATCAGGGGCGCCGCCAAGCGCTTCTTCGCGGGCATGCAGGTCTTCATTAGCGAGGCGCAAGGCCCCGGCAATATCGCTTTTTCGCGCGACTCCGTGGGACAGATCGTAGCCTTACGCCTGCAGCCCGGCCAGATGGTCGAGGTACGCGAACACCAGTTCCTGGTTGCGACCGGAAACGTCGATTACGGCTTCACCTTTCAGCAGGGGGCTGCTAACATCCTCTTCAGCCGCACAGGTCTCTTTATCGACCAGTTCACGGCGCGCGGCAGCGAGGGCATGGTCCTGCTCCATGGCTATGGCAACGTGTTTGAGAAGATGCTCGCGCCAGGGGAAACGCTAGATATCGAGCCTGGGGCATGGCTATGGAAAGATCCATCCGTACAGATGACCGTGACAACGGTCGCGGGCTCGCAGCGCGGTGGCGGCATCTTTGGCGCTATTGGCGGACTGATGGCGGGCGCATCGATCATCCTCAATCGCTTCACCGGCCCGGGGCGGGTCGCCATTCAATCTATGACCTATCATCCACCCGCTCCCGAAGGAGCGCAGCAGGCCGGTGGCCAGAGTAATATAGACCTGAACCAGTTCTTTAACCAGTGATACCCATAGTCGTTCAGCGACTCCCTTTTGTCGGCGGGCCAGGAAATATAAATCCGCAGCGCACAGCTTTCTTTTTTATGTGCCTGCTCAGCAGCAAAGGTGCTGAGCAGGCAAACTTTATAGCTTATTGAGGAGTACTGCCTTTATCTTTTTCGCGATTGATGCGTAAAATTTTCAGCATGTACTGTTCGGAGTTGAGGTAGAAGGGGTTGCGCTTGATATACTTCCCTACCACGGAGATCGGGTGCAGTTTGAGCATCTCAACCACCAGGGTGGGCAATAATTTCCCATGGTCGTAGTGCATCAAGGCAATGATAGGAGCATTCTGGAAAGTAAAGACCGCATCAGCGGCGGCTTCGTATTTCAGGATCTGTTCGGGAGAGGCGAGATCCTTGGCCAGCCAGCTCATATCGATAGAAATACGCACCGCGTGCCATCCCTCGCGCAGCGCCTGGGCGATAAATGTCTGGTGAGATGAGAGCAAAAAATAGGGATCAAAACGTTTGCCGCCGGCCAGGAACATCTCTCGTTCTTCCTGCAGGACCAGCTGACCCGACTCAATACATGCATCTACATCTATCTGCAATTTCTGCAGCTCTTCGCGTAACTCCTTGACCTGCGCGGGGGCGGCGGCAAAAAGACATTTTTCTGACAGTGATAGCCCTACCCGTAATAAGCGTGCTGTTACACCAGGAATTTCTATCACCTTGCTATAAAGCTGGCAGATATGCGAGCCTGGTGGTATACGCTCAGATTTACCTTCAACGCTCAGATCCATAAAAATCTCCACTAGTATTGTTAACTCTGGCAGCTTTGCGTACCTGACGAATACGGGCAGACTGGTTATTCACAGCCACAACAAGCAGCCCCAGGCAGCCAAAGATGAAGAAGCCTGAGAGAAATGTGAACAGAAAGTACAGGCCAATCTTCTGCAAAGAATAGGCCATCAGCGACGTGAGCATAAGCGTGCAGAGCGACATCAGCAAAGGCACAAAAATCACCCAGGCGAAGAGAACCCGCAGGCTCTGTTTTAAAGAGAGCACCTCTTCGCCGCTGTATGGAAAGAGTATGCGTCGCATAAATGTATAGCGTGGCGGCCGCTGCATTGGACTAGGCATATCCTTCCCTCTGTTGATAAGCTAACCACCGCTCTAAAACATGTTCAGCCTGATAGAGAATATTAACCTCGTTCTGATAAGTTAAGCGGCGGCACGCCTCGGACAAGGGAAACCATTCTACCAGGTCGTATTCATGATCATGGAGCCGGGTATCGCCGCCAATTGCCTCAAGCAAGAAATGGCGCACTTGTTTTTGATAGCGTATCTGGTCGCGTACGAATGAATAGGAAATATTGCCAATATAGGCAATCAAACGCACAACAAGACCAGTCTCTTCTTGCACCTCGCGTACTGCTACCTGTTCAATCGTCTCACCTGACTGAGGCGTACCTTTAGGCAAGGTCCAGATGCCGGTATGGCTGCGTCCCACCAGCACCACCTCGACCCCGGCGCTATCTTCGAACTTCCCCTCATGCCTGCTATATACCTCAGCATAATGCTCGTCCGCAGAGCGCATTGGAACAAGGCGAAAGACTACTCCCCCAGCCGAATAAGCCCGCATTGTTCGATATCGCTCCATTGCCACCGCTGTACCCTCTCTTTAACCACAGCATGCACCCGACCTGGCGCCCCACGGGTCCCTTGCCCAGCTCTTCACTCGCACATCGCAAGCCTGACTTCGAAGCGCGTCCTCACAAATTACTTACACACACTATACAACATTAGCGCTTTTCGTAGCGCAGAGGGTGTTTGTTGCACCTCCACAAACTCCCCCAGCGCAACAAGTACCTCTGTAAATGAATGTGGCGCGACCAGGGTCGCGCCGCACAAGGTTGTAATGCATTGCTTATATCTCTGGAGCATCTCTTCCTGTCGACAGAGTATAGCGAATGCCTCGCAAAGTGTCAAGATAAAGCACTGCGAATAGCCTCAAGATTGCTGGATGCTGTCTCGGGCGGAATAGAGCAACCAGGAGCCAGCAGGAAATGCCTGCCGCCCGTCAGCTCTATGGCCTGCGCTACCTCTTCGCGCACCTGCTCGGGCGAACCGGTCTTAAGCGTGGCCTTTTGACTAATACCACCCATCACGGCCTTGCCCGAGCGCTTCTTGCCAGCTCCAAGGTCGGGATTGCCTTCAGCCTTCGCATCCCAGTTGATCGCCTGCACGGGGTATTCGGCAAGCTGATCAAAGTAGATATGCGTACCGCAATTATGCAGCACATTGAACTTGCTGCGGCTCTTGATAGCGTCAAGGAATTCCAGGTCATACTGCTCACCAAATTCGCGATACGTGTCGGCGCCGAGCATTTTCTTGCTGGCCCAACCGTTCGTCGCGTAGAAAATGCCGCTGGCCCCCTGCTCCATACAGGCGATAGCATAGGTGATAAACGTCTCGGTGATCACGCGTAGAGCCCTATGCATGGCGGCCCGATCTTCGCGCAGCGTCTGCAGCACCGGCTCGCTTCTATTGCCCGCCAGGTACATGGCTACGCCCAGGGGACAAAAAATGGTCTGCATAAAGTACGCATCGTAGCCAACGGCATGATTGATCAACTGCAAGGCGCGCAGCTGCTCGCCAAGTGTGCCGCGATCTGGCTCTAGCGGGCGCAGGCGTTTCCAATCCGCAGCGCTTTTGATACGCGGCTCTTCAAAAATCGGCGCCTTATATGCCTCACCTGAAGGCCGCACTTTAACGCCCCAGTCCTCGACATGATAACAGGCACGGGGATTGACCTTCATGTAGTCCCAATCATAGCGGGTGAAGTTTTCAACCATAGCTGCGGCAAAGGACTGCAGATTCCATTCACGTCCAAAGTCGTGCCCCCACATGCTTGCCGGGATACGATCCACCTGATCACCGCGCAGTGCAGCATCTACACGTTCCTTTTTATTCATACCTTCTTATCCTTCCTTCTGTTGCCTTTCATTCAGCCCTCTAATTCCTTAAAACGATAGCCGATGCCGCGTTCAGTCAGTATATAATTTGGATGAGCTGGATCCTGCTCTAGCTTCTGGCGCAAATAGGTAACATATAAACGTAAATAATGCGCCTCGTCACGATATTCGCGCCCCCAGACCTTGGAGAGCAACGTTTCGTGGGTCAGCAGGCGCCCGGCATTATTTACCAGGTGATACAACAGGCGGTACTCCGTTGGTCGCAGGACCACCTTCTCCCCACGCACGATAACTTCACGCCGCGAAAAATCAATTCTCAGATCCGGGTCAACTATAATCTCGCTCTTGCGTGTGGGAGCGGGCATAAAAGAGCGGCGTAACAGCGCGCGAATACGTGAAAGCAACTCGGGAGGGCTAAATGGCTTGGCCAGATAATCGTCGGCGCCCAGATCCAGGCCCCGAATTTTATCTCTCTCGTCCTGGCGTACGGTGAGCATAATTACGGGTATGGTTGAAACTTCGCGTATGGAGTGCAGCGTTTCAAAGCCATCCATCTCGGGCATCATCACATCAAGCACGACTAAATCGGGCAGATTCTCACGCAGCTGGTCCAGCGCCTCCAGGCCATTGCTTGCCTCGATGACTTGGTAGTGCTCCAACGCCAAATTCATGCGCACAAAATCGCGAATGCGCGGCTCATCATCCACGATTAAAATTGTCATATCTCGCTGATCGAGTATTTCTTTCTCCATTTAAAACACCACCATTGGCAATTGTGCTTTCTCCACACGCGGTAAACTAAATGAGAATGTCGAGCCTTCGTGCAGGGTACTCTCGACCCAGATACGGCCTCCGTGCGCCTCTACAATGGCACGGCAAATATATAACCCCAGGCCAGCGCCGGGCGTCGTCTGTGTCATACGATTCCCGACACGGTGAAAACGATCAAAGATATGCTCCTGCTCACGCAGCGATATTCCCATACCCGCATCACTTACACTGACGATCACCTCATCCCCCGTCGCATGGCTGGTAACCGTAAACGTTCGTTGGCGCGGTGAATATTTGATAGCATTATCCAGCAAATTTTGCAATACCTCTTCAATACGTTCGCGGTCGGCCATTACCGTTGGCAATTGTGCTGACAGCTCAAGCGAGATCATGATATCAGGGCTTTGCGCCAGCAGGCGCCGCACAACGCTGGAGATCAAAGGCGGCAGCTCTAATGGCACAATCTCCATCTGCAGACCACCGGCCTGGATACGTGAGGCGTAAAGCAAATTGCCCACCAGCTTGTTCAAACGATCCGCCTCTTCTTCCACGGCCAGCAGGCGTGAACGCAGCACATCCACATTGAGCATGGCGTCGGTGCGTGCCAGGGTCGAGGCATAGCCTTTGATAATCGCAATTGGCGTCTGTAATTCATGAGAGATCACAGAAATAAACGTTGAGCGCTGCTCTTCTTGCTCACGTTCATCGCTGATATCGCGGACATTCAGAATGCCATTCATGGGCTCGCCCCTGGCGGAGTAAACGACCGAGGCCGTTACGCGTACATTAAAACGCTGGCCGTCGCGCGCGGAGATCAACATCTCGCGATTGACAACGCTCTGCCCGGCAAAGGCCTGCAAAATCGGCGAGCCCTGCAGCCCCACGTCATTGCCCTGCAGATCCTTGGGTCGCAATACTTCGTAGTAAAAGCGCCCCAGCACTTCACTTTCACGCCAGCCAGTCAAACGCTCCATGGCCGGGTTGAAGTCGATAATACGCAGGGTTTGATCAACGGTCAGGATGCCTTCCGTACTATGCTGAAAGATGGCTGCCAGCCGGCCCTGCTCTTGTAGCAACGACTGCGATCTCAGTGTTGAACGCAGGCCGGCCGCCAATTGTGCGATGAACAGGCGCAAGTTGCCCTGAGCCTGAGAGGCAGGTCCCTGCTCAAGGCTCGAACACACGCCCACGGGACGAATGCAGTGCAACACGCCCAGTATCCCGGTGTAATCACTTACCAGCAGCGAGCAGCGCTCCGCCCTATGCAGATCCAGGTCCTCAGCGCCCTCGCTCTTGCTGGCCGCGAGCAGCTCGCGCAAGCTCTGCGACAACGGCTCTACCACGCACGGGCGTTCTTCACCGGGTTGCGCGCCCTCCTGAAAAAGTATGGACAACGAGGGAAACAGTGAAGCGTCGAGTCGGTAAAGCGTGTACTCCGAACTGCTCTGCGGGTCGAATGCCTCATTCGATAGCACAAAGGCCCCCGCCTCACCTCCCAGCAAGCGGATTGCACTGCCACAAAGGATAGTCATCTGATCATACAAATCCCCGGCTTGCGAAGTTTGGGACCAAGACATACAATAGCAGGCTCCACTGCAGAAACGACTTGTCAGAAAGAAGCGACGGTGTTATTGTAACACACAATGGAAAGAGGGGGTATAGCTTGAGCCGGAACGCCTATGCATTTTGATATTTTTACCTTATTTCCCACAATGTTCCAGGGGCCACTCAGCGAGAGCATCCTCAAGCGCGCACAGGAGCGAGGGCTGCTCAGCGTCGCGCTGCACGATATCCGCGCGGCCACCACAGATAAACATCATGTCGTGGATGACTATCCCTACGGGGGCGGCGCGGGCATGGTCATGAAGCCGGAGCCGGCCTTTGCCGCCGTCGAGGCGGTCTACGCGGGTGGCCCAATCATCCTGCTCACGCCTCAGGGCAGGCTCTTCAACCAGCAGCTTGCCCAGGAGTTCGCGCGGGAGCCGCGTCTCACGCTGCTGTGTGGACACTACGAGGGCGTCGATGAGCGTGTGCGCCGCCACCTTGTCACCGACGAAATCTCTATTGGCGACTTTGTCCTGACAGGCGGTGAACTGGCTGCAATGATCATTGTAGACGCCGTCAGTCGTCTGCTGCCAGGCGTCCTGGCCAGCGAGTCCGTACAGGAGGAATCTCACACCAGCGGCCTGCTCGAATATCCCCAGTTTACACGGCCGCCAGAGTTTCGCGGCTGGCGCATTCCAGATATCTTACTCTCCGGCAATCACGCGCAGATCGCCCGCTGGCGACGCAAAAGATCTCTACGCCTGACACGCCAGCGCCGTCCTGATCTATTTGCGCGCCTCGATCTGAGCAGCAAAGCCGACAGAAAGCTGCTGCAGGAATTAGACATGGAAGAAATGTGAGGGTACAATAATCTTACCCCAGTCTCTGTAAGAAGTCGACCACGGTACGAATACCCTTGTTGAACTGGCTCAGAGAATATTTCTCATTGGGGGAGTGCACGTTGTCGTCGGGTAGGGCAAAACCCATTAACACGACCGGCACATGCAGGACCTCATTGAAGAGGGCAGCTATCGGTATCGAGCCGCCCTCACGCAGGAGCACGGGTTCTTTAGCAAAGGCCGCTTTGAGGGCCTGCATTGCCGCCTGCATGGGGGGCGTATCCGGCTCGACCAGGACACCTTCTCCACCGTGCACGTTGTGTACAGCGACCTCGACGCCCTGCGGTGCCAGCTCTCTAACCTGGCGCTCAAAGAGCGCAAACACTTCCTGTGAGTTCAAATCAGGGGGTAGACGCAGGCTGATCTTGGCCCTGGCCTGCGCAGGAATGACGGTCTTGGCGCCTTCGCCGACAAAGCCGCCGCTGATGCCATGCACTTCGAGCGTTGGACGTGCCCAGACACGCTCCAGCGCAGGGTACTCCTCCTCGCCTGTAAGTCCTAAGACGCCCATTTCATGCTGCAGTAAGGCGCCAATCTGTAAGGGATCCTCCTGCCAGAACTTGCGCTCCTCGTTCGTCGGCTGGCGTAGTTTTTCATAGAGGCCCGGTATATGGATATGACCCTCGCTATCTTTCAGTCCGGCGATAATGATTGCCAGGCTGTGCAGAGGATTGGGAGCGATCCCACCAAATTCGCCCGAGTGCAGGTCACGCTGCGCGCCGCGTACCTCGACCTCGGTATAGATGATACCGCGCAGGCCATAAATCAGGGCGGGAATATCCCTGTCAGGCACACCCGTATCACAGATAAAAGCGGCGTCACAGTGCAGGCGCTCGGGGTGCGCGCTGACGTAGCGAGCAACCGCTTCGCCGCCCGCCTCCTCTTCTCCCTCGATGAGTACCTTCACATTCACAGGCAGTGCGCCGTTGACCACCAGCAGCGACTCCAGGGCCTTGAGCACCAGCATGGTCTGACCCTTGTCGTCACTGGCGCCGCGGCAATACAGGTTGTCACCACGCACAGTCGGCTCAAATGGCGGCGTCTGCCACAGTTCCACGGGATCAACCGGCTGTACGTCGTAGTGCCCGTAAATCAGGAGGGTAGGCTTACCAGGCGCCTGCAGCCACTCGGCGTAGACGAGGGGGTGCCCCTCCGTCTCAATCAGTCCCGCCTGCTCAAATCCCATGCCTCGCAACTGGTCAGCCGCGTATTCAGCGGCCCGGTACACGTCTGCTGTATGTTCCGGCAGCGTACTGATACTCGGTATGCGCAGCCAGCCCTTCAAGTCCTCAAGAAAGCGTCCTTCGTTCTCACGGATATACCTTTCTAATTGCGTCATCACCTCCACATCCTTTCTAAAGATATATAAGTTATCCTAGCAGGGACAGACTTGCTTGTCTAGAGGACAGTCAGGCGTGTCTTGCGTATCAAGGCCACCTGTTTTATGCTAAAATATCTGCATGCTGAGAACTACTACTGCAACACGCTATGTGACTCCTTTACGCGAGGGCGGCTCACTTCCTGCTATCGTCGAAGCCGATGACGATGGGCTCTATGTCCTCAAGTTTCGCGACGCGGGCCAGGGTCCCAAAGCGCTGGTGGCTGAACTGGTCGCGGGTGAAATTGCCCGCGCCTTAGAACTACCTGTACCGGAGATAGTCTTTATGGATCTCGACCCGGTGCTTGGTCGCTCCGAGCCGGATTTTGAGATTCAGGAGTTGATCAAGGCCAGCGCAGGCCTCAACCTGGCCCTTGACTTTCTGCCGGGCGCGCTGGCCTTCGATGCGTCCGATGTCCGCACTGTAGATCCCTTGCTGGCATCTTCTATCGTCTGGTTCGATGCCTATGTCACCAATGTTGACCGCACGGCTCGCAATACGAATATGCTTTTCTGGCATAAGCGTCTCATGTTGATCGATCACGGCGCCGCGCTCTATTTCCATCATAACTGGCCCAACTACCTGGCGCATAGTCGTTCCCCCTTCACCCCCATCAAAGATCACGTCTTGCTGCGCGTCGCCAGCGCGCTGCATGAAGCTGACGCGCTTTTGAAGCCTCGCCTGACGGCCACGCTGCTGGAAGCTATCGTGCGGATGGTTCCTGATGGCTGGCTCACAAACGACCAGTTCTTTGCTGATTGTGACGCATACCGGGCGGCCTATATTGCCTACCTGCTCAACCGCCTGGCATCTTCGCACATCTTTGTCGAGGAGGCGCTGCATGCCCGCACTCAGCTCCTATGATTACGCCATCATCCGTATTGTGCCCTGCGTTGAACGCGGCGAATGCATCAACATCGGTGTGATCCTCTTCTGTCGCACGCGTCATTTTCTCGATGCCCTGATTGCCCTGGACCCCTGGCGCCTGCAGGCCCTGGCCCCGCACGTTGATATAGCCGCGATCCAGAGTCACCTGGACAACATCGCTCGCATCTGCGCGGGCGAGAAGGAGGGCGGCAGTATCGCCCAGCTATCACAATCCGAACGTTTTCACTGGCTGGTCGCGCCGCGCAGTACCATGATCCAGACCTCAGCTGTGCACACCGGCCTCTGCTCAAATCCCGCGGCCACGCTGCGCCACCTGCTCAAAACAATGGTACTTCTACCAGAGCCAGCGCCAGACGTGTAGCGAGCCGCGCACCCAAAAACGCATCAAGCGCTCTGTTGCTGCTGCAAAAGCGCGCGCGCGATGCGGATCTCGCCATAGGAGTAATCATCACCCAGAAATTCTTTGACCGGCTTGAGGGCTTCAGCGCCTATGTTTACCAGAGCCTGCGCGATGACCTGGTAGCGTTCCGCCTGCAGCAGATCGGCGACATCGGCGAACTCGCCCATTTCAATCAGTTCGGCGATGTGACTCTCTATCGTCGTCGCCTTGAGGTTGCGCTGCGCGGCGATCTCCTCAATGCTCAGGCCGCTTTGATACATCTCTAAAGTGATCTGGCGGCTGGGAGTGGTCACAGCGGGCACGCTCGACGGCTGGGCCTCTTTTGCGCCACTGCGTTCAGCCCCTACACCCATACTCAGGTTATGCTGCGTGCAATAAACGTAGATCTCGTCGGCAAAAGGGGTAAAATACGCCGCTAATTTGCGGCTCCCCACACCTGGCAAGCGGGCAAACTGGGCCTGGTTCTGCGGACGAAGCTCGGCCATCGCCTGCAGGCTAGCGTCCGGAAAAACGACATAGGGCGGCACGCCCTGCGCATCAGCGATGCGCTTGCGCAGCTCGCGCAGGCACTGAAACAGTCCCTCCTCCTCCAGCGACAGGACAACTACATCACCGCCCGGCTTTGTCGCTCGCGTTACTGCCCGCGCCCTCTCCACGGGCAGCGCGACCTCGACCCTGCGCTGTTTGCGCAGGATCTCCAACGAAAGCTCATTCAGCCTGAGGATAGAGTAGGTATCGGTCGTCTGGGTGAGCAGACCCTGCTGGATAAGCGCGCGCCCCAGATATGTCCATGTGTCAACGCTCAAATCCTTGCCGATGCCGTACGTTGAAAGCTGGTCATGCCTGTAATCGCGAATCCTCTGCGTATGCGCGCCGCGCAACACGTCAATGATATGGCGCATACCGAAGCGCTGCTGCGTGCGCGCCACACAGGATAAAAACTTTTGCGCCTCGACGGTGCGATCTTCCAGAGTGGTCGAGCGCAGGCAGTTATCGCAGTTGCCGCAGTCTGCCAGCGCATATGTCTCGCCAAAGTAACTCAGGAGGGTGCGGCGGCGACAGGCTGTACTATCGCAGTAGGCGATGACCTGCTGCAGTTGTTGATGGGCGCGGTAGTACTCCTCCTCATCAGCTTTCTGAGTAATAAAATACTCTACTTTTACGCGGTCGCCATGGTTAAAAAACAGCATACAGCGGGCGGGCAGGCCGTCACGCCCGGCGCGGCCCGATTCCTGGTAATAGCCCTCCAGGCTGCGCGGTAGATCATAGTGAATGACCGCGCGCACATCTGGTTTGCTGATGCCCATGCCGAAGGCGATCGTCGCCACCAGCACCGGGACATCGTCGCGAATGAAACGCGCCTGGTACTCGTTGCGCTGTTGCGAGGTCAGGCCAGCGTGATACGGCAGAGCGCGGATACCATCACGTACCAGGGCAGCGCTCAGCTCATCGACACCTCTGCGGCTCTGGCAGTAGATAATGACAGATTCACCCGCCCGCTCGCGCAGCAGTTGCAGCACCTCCGCGTAGGCGCTGCGGCCCTTTGGGCGCACCTCGTAGTAGAGGTTGGGGCGATCAAAGCTGGCAATGTGAACATGCGGATCGCGCAGGCGCAGCTGGCTCAGAATATCGGCTCGCACGCGCTCGGTCGCTGTGGCCGTCAGCGCCAGCATCAGCATATGGGGGTAATAGCCGCGCAAGCGTCCCAGCTGGCGGTACTCAGGGCGAAAATCATGCCCCCACTCGCTGACGCAGTGGGCCTCATCCACCGCCAGTAATGATAGTCCCACATTATTCTCGACCTGGTCCAGCAGGGCCATAAAGTTTCCCCCCATCAGCCGCTCAGGGGCCACATAGAGCAACTTTACTTCGCCATTGATCGCCGCTTGCTCTCTTGATACACGCTCGCTGTTACTCAGAGAACTGTTGATAAAGGTGGCCGCTATGCCGTTGGCGCGCAGGCGATCTACCTGGTCCTGCATCAGTGCGATCAGGGGCGAGACCACTACCGTCAGGCCCGGCAGTAACAGGGCCGCGAACTGGTAGATTAAAGATTTACCAGCGCCGGTCGGCATCAATACGAAGGCATCACGCCCGGCCAATGCCAGCTCGATGAGCTCACGCTGGCCGGGCAGAAAAGCACTGTGCCCAAAATATCGTTTGAGCTGCTGCTCAATCTTCTCCAAAAACCTGACGCCCTCCTTGCTAATTGTTCGCTGTCCTCCTGATCATATCATGCGTGGCAAAGTCCTTTCAATCTCTCTTTGCTCCCGCTCAATACAACATCATACAAAAGCTCCAGCGCAGGCGACGGCCAGTCACGGCAACAGCGGGACCAGTCCCGCGAATGAGCATTGTCATGCGATATGATATACTTCCAAACAAGAGAACGTGAGTTTCCCATGCAAAAATAGCCAGGATGTTTACATATGCCATATCTTTCCATTCGTGAAGCCTCAGCAGACATGCTTTCCGGGCTCACCACACCCACAGAACTGGTCGGCGAAGCCCTCGAGCACATTGACCGGCTCGATCCAGAGATCCAGGCTTTTGTCACCGCCCTGCGGGAGCAAGCCTATCGGATGCTGAGAAGGCCGAGCTGGAGCAGCGCACCGGCTTCTTTCGCAGCCCGCTGCACGGCATTCCGCTTGGCATCAAAGATCTCATCGCAGTGAAGAATGTGCGCACCACGGCCGGCTCAAAGGTGCTGGCCGATTATATCTCCCAGGAAGATGCGGCGGTAATCGAGCAGCTGCGCAAAGGAGCGGAGACATGGATGTAGCCGGGGCTGATGGGCCGAATATAGCCAGACTTCACCAGGCGCTCGTCAACTGCCAGGTGCGAGAGGGTAATATCAGTTCTCCTGCTGTCGAGGCTGCCTTTCGCGCCGTGCCTCGTCACCTGTTTTTGCCGGGCATGCCCCCGGAAGTGGTCTATAGCGACCAGGCCATTATGACCAAGTATCTCGATGGCACGCACATTCCCATTAGCTCATCCTCACAACCCGCCATCATGGCTATTATGCTTGAGCAGCTTGAATTGAAGCCGGGCCAGCGCGTGCTGGAAATTGGGGCCGGGACAGGCTACAACGCCGCGCTCATAGCCAGTATCGTGGGGGAGAAGGGCCTGGTCGTGAGTGTAGATATCGATGACGATACGGTTGCAAGCGCGCGCGCGCACCTGGAGACCGCCGGGTGCAGAGGGGTGCAGGTGCTCTGCGCCGATGGCGCCCAGGGCTATCTCGGCGCGGCCCCCTACGATCGCATCATCCTCAGCGTTGGCAGCGCCGACATCCTTCCCGCCTGGCGCGAGCAGCTCAGGCCCGGCGGCCGCCTCGTACTGCCCCTGTCGATCCGCGGGACGCAGCTCTCGGTCGCCTTTGAGCAGGCGGGGGATCATTTAAGGAGCCTCTCGCTTCACTCCTGCCGTTTTATGATGTTACGTGGGGCTTTCAGTGGAGATGGCCTGAGGACACAGATCGGCCCGGAACCGCTCATCAATCTTGAGAGTAGTGAGCGTCATTCCATCGATACGGATGTCGTTTATCGCTGGCTCACCCAGGGCGGTCGCGATACTCCACTCGACCTCGCACTGACCTCGCAGGAGATGTTTTTCCAGCTAAGCACCTGGCTGGCCTTGCACGAGCCTGATCATTGCCGCCTGACCATCGACGCCGCTATGGCGGGGCGCAGCATTCTATCCGCTGCGGCGCCCGCAGATAGCGCCAGGAAATACATAAGTACAACCGGGCTGCTCGGGGAAGGAGGCCTGTGCGTACTGATCTACCAGCCCGAGCAGCCCGATCTCTTCAACCGGCAGCGCTCTCCCAGCTGGTTTGTCAGGAGCTTCGGGCCGGACGCCGCCCCGGCCGGGCGCTTGCTTGCGCAGGCGCATGCCTGGGACGGCGCCGGCCGTTCCGCGCTGGAGCGGCTCAGTATCAAAGCCTATCCTCAGACCGGCGTGTACAGCCCCCTGGCGGGCGAGCCGGTCATCTCCAGGCAGTGGACACGCCTGGTATGTACATGGAAGTGACGCTCGCGATTACGCGTTGGAGCCCGTGCCCGTTTTCTGCTGATGACTCCACGCGCTGGTCTCCCAGTCATCCAGGTTCTCTGTCTCCACCAGCCAGCCGGGCAGCGGCATGGAGAGGCGCCTGGCCAGGCCAATCACATACGGCTCATATTTTAGCCGCAGGTCGGCAAGCCGCTGTTCGGCCGTCTCTTCGTCATGCAGGGCAATGCCTATGTTTGCGAGCTGCACCTTTAAGCGCTCAAAATCACCCGGGGGCAGGCGGTTGATGCGCGATTCGTCGGGCGGCACCGCAAAAACCTGGCCCAGGTCTATCGCTGCATGGCAGGCGATGGCGAAGGTGAACCACGCCGTTTGCTCCGGCACATCGTCAATTCCAACGACCAGCAGCGCGCAGATATCCAGGATAGTTGTCAGCGCCGCCAGCCAGGACTGGTGATCGTGCTGGGAACGGTAGTACATCAAGACAGGATACGAGAGATGGCTCTCAAGCAATTCCGCCGACCAGATTTCCCAGTCATGCAGATGTTCGATCAGCTCATGCATGACCTTGCCGCGGCTGTGCCGGCGCAGCAGCTCGGCGGCTGAGGGCGGAGAGCCGGCATGGGCGTCCATGAGAGAGATGCCGACCTCGCGCCGCGAAAAGGACTGATAGGTCACCGGGAGATAACCGATTACCAGGGCGAGAAAACCAAAGCCTATGCCCCCTTCAATCACGGTCGCCAGCCGGGCGAGAGGCGAATTCGGCGTCACGTCTCCCAGCCCAAGGGTAAAGAAGGTGGTGCCGCTCATATACAGGTCAATCCAGAAACTTGCGTGTCCAGTGGGAGCGTTGAGGGCCGAGCCAAAGGCCCATTGCAGTAGGGCAAAGCCTAATATGAGTGCTGCCGCCCAGACGACGAGCAGCAGAAGCAGGGAGAGGGGGCCAAAGAAGCTGAGAAAATACTCGCGGCGGTTCTGTGACTCTATTTTGCGCGCGATCAATGAACACACCTGCCAGGTGATGATGTAAAAAGCGCGTGCCAGGCGGAAGCTGCGTGTTACTCTGCGCGGTAGAATGATCGTTTCAAAGGCATCCTGCAAAATAATAAGGATGAGTGCTAGCCCGATAAGACCAACGAAAATATGAAGGATGTACACAGAAGTCGCTCCTCTGAACAACGCGTTTGCAATTGTGAACCTGCTCTAGTACAGTAATGTCACATCTAGCGTAAACAGAATAGGTCAAGCATTTATTTCTGGTTCTTCTTCACCCTGTTAGAAGGCAGTGATGTAGTGAGCCCCGCACTTGACATGGAAGCACCTGTCCGAGTATAATCACTCGTAATTTAGATAACTACTTGGTGCATTTAGCCGATGTAGCTCAGTGGTAGAGCAGTGGTTTTGTAAACCACCGGCCAGGAGTTCGAATCTCCTCATCGGCTCCACTCATCTATCGACATCTACGATCGCCTTCAACGCTCTCTACAGGCCACGTGCTTGTCCACAGAGATCTACCAAAATCTACTATTGTCTGTCGTTTTGGTTCTGTTGCAAAAATTTTAAACTCATCAAATTGAAAGGTGTTTCACCTGCTCTTTTTCGTAAAACAGGGAGAAAATGCGCCGCTTTCTTCAAAAGATGCCTCTCATACTGCACATGCATTCTTCAATTTCGTGCTTCAAAATTTTTTGCAACAGAGCCCTCCTCTGGCACGAGCGGAAGCGTAAAGGAAAACGTCGCACCTGCTCCAAGCTGACTTTCCACCCAGATCCGTCCCCCATGGGCTTTGACGATCTCCGCTGAAATATAGAGGCCCAGTCCCAGCCCAGGAAAGGTCGCATGCTCCTCGTCGCTCAAGCGAAAGAAGCGTTCGAAGATATGCGCGTGTTTCGCCGGGTCAATCCCAATGCCAAAATCCTGGACGCCGACCGTGACCATGTCCGCCTCAGTCCGCAGTGTCACCAGGACGAGGGTGGCCTGGGGAGAGTATTTCATCGCATTGGAGAGCAAATTGGTGAGCACCTGGCCGATGCGCTCGCGATCGCCGAAGACCGGGATAGGGACATCCCCTTCGATCCGTATCTGGTGCTGCTGCTGGGTATATCCCAGTTCTTCGACGATGTCTTTTGTGAGGGTCGTAAGGTCAAAGAACTGGCGGTGCCACAGCAGTTTGCCTTCCTCGATTTTGGTTGTGTCCAGCAACTCTCCAATCAGGCGAATCAGCTTATCAAGTTGCGTATCCATCCTGCCCAGCATGGCTGCTGAGCGCTCATCGCCTGCGCGCTGAAAGCGGCTGTGCAGTAACTGGGTATACCCCTTAATGCTGGTCACCGGCGTCTTGAGTTCGTGGCTGGCAATCGCCATAAATTCCTCGCGTTGCTTGAGCACGCGCATCTTTTGCTCAGCTTCCTGCGCCTGCCGACGCTGGGTGACATCCTCGATCGCCAGCAGGATCTGCGGGCTTTCATCGATACGTTGAGCGTTGAGCAGCAAGATCTTATGCCCAATCCCAGAGAAGGTCTGCTCTACCTCATAGTCGGTCAGGGTCCGTTTGAGGGGGAGAATCTCTTCCAGCAGCGTTCGCAGCGCAGGAATATTCCACTCTCCCTGTCCCAGCGTGAAGAGCAGGCGCCTCTCGATCTCTGGCGGCTCGAACTGGAAGCACTGGTAGAATGCCCGGTTGGCCTGCTGCACCTGCAGATCGCTATTCAGGACGAGCAGGGGCTCTCGGATGGTTTCCACAATGGCCTCCGCAAACACACGCGCTGCCTGGACCTGTGAGTTGCGCAGCGCCAGCTCCTGGTTGATGACCAGCAATTCCTCATTACTGGACTGGATCTCCTCTTTGGAGGTCTCCAGTTCTTCATTGAGGCTCTGCAGCTCCTCATTGCTGGAGAGGCCTTCTTCGTTGGCCGATTGCAGTTCCTCGTTGGCGGCCTCCAGCTCCTCGATGACCGAGCGCATCTCCTCGCGGGTGACGGCCAGTTCCTGCTCTAATTGCCGGATGCGACGATCTTTGAGCCCGCGCCTGGTGGCTCCTGGATGCCGCCCGTCCCGTGCCGGTGAGCCTGATGATGGGGCAGATGAGCTGGGTACCTCCTCAAACAGGATCACAAAGTAGCGCTCCGTCGGGGATGCTTTCAAGGGGACTACTTCCATGGAGACCTCATGCAGCACCCCATTATCGCCAACCTGGATGCCCTCTTGTTTCACCGCCTGGCCACTCTTCCTGGCTTTCGAGATGGCGGTCCGCAGTTCGAGTCCCAGGCCCTCTTTCGCCATCTTGAAGAGATTGAGGCTCGCACGTCCAGGCGCGGCTTCCAGGTAGGGGCCTGTATGTCCTCGCACATGCAGAATGTCCATCTGGGCATCGACCACCACGCTTGCGGGGGCGTAGCGGGCCAGCAGCAGGTGATCGACCTCCTGTTGCAGATCGAACTTCCGCATCCCCTCTTCCTGACGCATCTTTGTATCCTCCTCGTCTGAGATTTGTGGTGCTCCTCTGCTCCTGCTCACCGGAGTGGTGAAGGGGAGCCGCGCACTGCTGGCTTTTTTGACATACAACGACCGGGCGCGTTCACCCAATGGCGTAAAGAGATCGGAGGCAAAGCGGATGCTTTCCGAGGGACCGAGCAGGAGCACGCCATGTGGCAAGAGCGCATAATGGAAGAGCTGGGCGACCTTGTACTGTGCCTCGCTTTCCAGGTAAATCAAGACATTGCGGCAACTCACCAAATCCAGGCGCGAGAACGGGTGATCTTCGAGGAGATTGTGCTGAGCGAAGACGCAGCAGTCGCGAATGGACTTGCTGATCTGCGCGTGCCCGTTGAGCGCATGAAAGTAGCGCTCGCGCTGCGCCGCGGGGACGTCATGCATCTCGCGTGAGGAGTAGAGGCCAGTGCGTGCCTGCGTGATGGCCGCGGGATTGACGTCGGTCCCAAAAAGCTGGATGGGGATGTGCAGCTGGCGCTCGCTTAAATATTCCTGCAGGCAGATGGCCAGGGAAAACACTTCCTCCCCCGTGGAACAGCCCGGTACCCAGACTCTGAGAGGCGCATGAGCAGATTTTGCGGCGATCAGTCGGGGTAGGGCATCGCTGACCAATCTCTGATACGTTGAGGGGTCACGAAAAAAACTGGTGACGCCGATCAGCAGATCCTGGTAGAGCGCCTCCACCTCCGCCGGATGGTCCCGCAGGTAGAGCAGATATGCGGCGATGCTGTCCTGCTGCTGCAATGCCATCCTTCGCGCCATGCGGCGCTTCAGTGTTGTGGGCTTATAGGCGCTAAAATCGACGTTCGTGCGCTGAGCCAGAAGACGCAGCACATGGCGAAACTCCCGATCCTGTCCAGCATCGTCCTCGCGCGTCTCCCGCACATGGCTCTGCCGGACAGAAGAAGTGCCTCCGAGCTTGCTCAGTTCCCCGGCAATCTCCTCGGGTGTTCCGACCCAGTCCACCCATCCAGCCTTGATCGCATTCTGCGGCATCTGCCCCTGTTTCGCCGAGCCTGGTTCCTGAGCAAAGGTCATCCCCCCCTGTGCCTTGATCGCCTGGAGCCCTAGCGTGCCATCGGAAGCCGTTCCCGAGAGAATGACCCCAATGGCGTGATGCTGCCGACTCTGCGCCAGCGAGCGCAGAAAGGTATCGATAGACATGTGCGGTCGACCTATGTGTTCCTGGGGTATAAGCGTCAGCTGATCGTCTGTGAGCGTCAGGTCGGTGTTGGGGGGAATGACGTAGACATGATTGGCTTCTACGATCATGTGGTCTCTGGCCTCGTGAACAGCCATCGGAGTAGCACGGGCCAGCAGATCGGTCAAGATGCTTTCATGTGTGGGGTTCAGGTGCTGGACAAAGACATACGCCATGCCCAGGGTCGCAGGCAGATGCGTCAGCAACTGGGTAATGGCCTCTAGCCCACCGGCAGAGGCACCGATCCCGACGACGGGGAAGGAGGATGCGCCATCGACCATGCGAGCAGCAGCAGTGTTCGTTGTGCTGGTATTCATATATTTCTCGCCTTAGCTGCAGTGGTGAGGTGGACAAGTACGCTCGGGTTGCGTTTGAGGTGCTTCACCCGTTCCAGATCATTGCGGGAAATATAGAGACTGCGCGTGCCAATATGAAAACAGACCGGGTCAATGCCCAGGAACGCCAGGTATTTTTTGAGCGTTCCGCGGCTGACGCCCACCTCGCTCTGGGCGATAGTGAGTGTCACATAGGCGGATTGCTCCCCCTCGCTCGGCTCGATCGGGGAAAGGTCCTGCATGATCCCTCCGCTGTTCGTGACTGAGAGCTCCCTTGGTTGACCCAACCTGCCATATTGTAGCGAAAGGGCAGTTGATTTGTCAATGATTTCTCGATGAACGAACAACGAAATGCACAGCTTCTCTGGCGAACGCTCCCAAAGGGTCCTCGTTCTCCGCCGGAAACTCGGACGAGAACAAGAGGATCTCATGCGAGATAGCTCGTCTCGCGTTGGCTCTTCATGTAGGTGCCCAAGGGAGAATAGGAAGTTTCTGGTATTGTCAAGTTAATTGTTGATGAGCTTATTTTCCTCTTCAAAGTGGGGAACAGATCGCTTTTTTCGGACTATTTTTGGAGAAAATACACCACGAAAGATTTTTTTAGACTTTCTGTGGGGAAAACTCATCAAGAAGAGAAAACAACTTGACAATACCCAGCCACCATATCCGTATTTTCGACACGACTGGCGAAGTTCTTCCACCGGCCGACTTGGCCACCGTGCGTGCGCTTGCCGAGGGCACAACGGTATTCCAGCACCAGGAGATCATCCAGCACGACGCTGCCAGTGCTGGTGAACGCGGTGGCGCTCGAGGACCAGGACCTGGTGAACGCGGTGGCGCTCGAGGACCAGGACCTGGTGACGGGGTGGAAACCAGCAGTGGGAAACCGCCAGGCCCCTGCATCCTCGCATGTGGCGTTGGCGGTCCATCAGGATGTGACGTTCTTCAAGGATGCCGAAGAGCTCAAAGACCACTTTCTTGGGATGGTGGTCCACGAACTACGGACCCCACTCTCCGTCGTCAAAGGCTTTGCGACCATGCTGCTGACACAGACAGCCCGTGGCAATGGTCCGCGTCTTTCGGATTGGCAACACGAGGCGATCGCCGAGATCGACCTGGCGTCGGATCGCTTGAATTGGCTCATCAACGATCTGCTCGATGTGGTGCGTCTGCAGGCAGGACGGCTGGTACTGCGCCGGGAGTCCCTCGATCTGGTGAGCATCACGCAGCGCGTGATCGCACAACTCCAGCGGAGTACCGAGCACCATCAGCTCACGCTCTCCACGCTCCCGGCATCCCTCTCCCATCTGCTGGGAGAGGTGGACGGGCAACGCATCGAGCAAGTGCTGGCGAACCTGCTCACCAATGCAATCAAGTACAGCCCGCAAGGCGGGTTGGTCGAGGTAACCTTGCGCGAGGAGACGGAGCGGCAGGCAGTGCTCATCAGTATTCGGGATCAGGGCATCGGCATCCCGCAAGCAGAGCAGGCCCGCCTCTTTGGCCGGTTCGTCCGGGCGTCCAATGGAGAGGCCCTCTTGATCAGCGGGACCGGCCTGGGTCTCTATCTCTGTCGCGAACTGGTCTTACAGCACGAAGGACAGATCTGGTTCGAGTCCCGTGAGGGAGCGGGTTCGACGTTCTTCATGCGTCTGCCCCTTGTGCCAGACCGTTCCGCGCCTGATGCCGCCGAACACCTCTCCACCCCCGAGAGGCACATGTGATGGAGAGGTGATCTCCTCGGGTGATCCTTGATCCTTTGCATGCCTCCCTCAGAGAGGAGGGGCTGCATGCAAAGAACCGCGCCGTGGGGGGAGTGCGCACGTTGCTATGCAGGGAGCGTGTTTCCCGCCACAGCGGACAGGCCTTTAGACGGCCGTGGCCCCGATCGTTGGGCCGTATTGGAGAGGGTCGGGGAAAGGGACCACGGTGATCTGCTGACAGCGGGGACACTGCTTCTGTTCTGCCCGGTGTTCTTGCACGATCAAACAGGGCGATGGGATGTCCACGACTTGCCGATGCTCGATCGCACACGGCGAAACATGGTGCAAATCCTCTTGGCAGAACGAGCAAGACCCCCAAGTGATGCTCAATCACTTCATCACTGGGTTTGACCACGTTTGGCAAGTCCCCTGTGGACCTGAGGTAGACTTTATCCAAATTTTTCAGACGATGTGTTCTGATCAAGCAGCAAAAGCGAGCGTATCCACGAGGCGATCGAAAAGCGCTCGTGGAATTTGAACGGTGTCGCCTTCGCTGGACGACACCGAAAAAAAGGTGGAGGGCCAGAGATGCTGACGAACGAAAGCGAGCGTATCGGAAAAGGTCGGCAAGGTTTTGGAGTACCAGGCCGCCTGGCGAATGGGAAACGCTTGACCATCCAGCAATTGCTGAGCAAAAATGGTGACGAGAGAAAAAAGGCCCAACAAAGCAGGAGTCGTGCGCAAGATCGCCACATCCGACCATTGGCGCTGGGTCTCCATCCCCAAATGGTCACGCACCTCATGAAAGGTGACTTCGACCGTCCAGCGCAAGACAAACCACGCGACGATTTGGACCGCCTGTGCCTGTTGATCGGTGCACAGCAAGGCCATTGGCTCGTAGATGCCTTCTGGATCGCGTATGAGGACCCAACGGATCGGAACCGGTGGGACGGGAGATTGATACCACAGAGCCGTGCCAGTCGCGATCTCCACCTCGCGCGTTGTCCCCCCATACCAGGACACCGTGTGTGTGTTCCACTGCGTCGTAGGATCTTTGAGGCGCGAAGCCAGCTTGGGTTGCGCTTTGCCTTTGAGCGCCTGTCGGCCTCGTTTGCCTGCTTCACGCACTGGGGCCGGATCGTACAAACAGGCATCCAGGCGCAAGCGCGTGATCACGCTCACCGATGGCAAGCGGCTCACTTTCAGCAAGAAGTCCAGCACGGCATACGTCCCATCAGCAACCACGACCAGGCTTCGCTCAGGCATCCAGCCAGACACTTGCAGGATCATCTGCCAAGCCCAATCCGTGATGGTTTTGTGCCGGATCTTGCGCTGTTCATGATAGCGTTCCGAGGGAGCCAACACGGTCAAAAAGGGCAAGGCCCACACGCGCTGTGCCCACGGGATGGGGGTCAGCAACATCAGCGAAATCCAGCGCAACCCATTGGTTTTTACAAAAAACTCCTTGCTGGAACGAACGGGATCACGATAGACTCCTCGTGCCGCAATGGTGCGACCCCGGCGGCGCTCTATCGTTTCGTCGATCCCCATGATCAATGGCTCGTTTCCGGCAAAAAACAGGTGGACCAGCACCACCAGCAAGCGGCGACTGAGTTCTCGACTCGACCATTTGGCACGATTGAGCACCCGATGGTAGTTCTGGAATTGCTTTTCGTCCGAGTATCCCATTACTCTCAAGATGGCGGCAACTGTTCGTTCTCCGGGAGCCAGGATCGCTCCGATCAAGAGCACCTTGGCCCATTCCCACACTCGTTCGCTAAAGACCCCCTCAAAATGGCGCAACACGTGTATAATCCTTTTAGGCAGAGTCTGCATCTCTTCTTTTTCCTTGGTAAGAATTTTGAGAGAAGCTTACTCTGCCTTTCGTTTTTTGTCTATCGATTGGATAAAGTCTACCTGAGCAGTTACGCAAAAAATTTGTTCCCGTGCGGACGGCAGCGGGAGAGGTGAAACTTCTTGTTCCATTAAAACGTGAATCATCCGTAGGGTGACAGCGTTGAAGCTCAATACTTTGTACTCTAGTTTGTTTGTGTGGAGGACTTTATGGCCGCGACCACGAGCAAGGCGAAGCAGGGAACCAAGCAAGCCGTAAATACTGTTGAGAAACAGGTAAAACCCGCCCAGAAGTTCTTTACCAAAGTCAACAATGACTGGGTCTTCAATCATTCGGGTGCGCTGGCCTATAGTTTGTTGATGTCGATATTCCCTATCTCTATCGCGATCCTCTCTATCTTTGGCTTCTTCTTTGGCAGTCTAGGCGATCAGGCAAAGGGCCAGTTTATCACCGGCCTGGTGCACGTCCTGCCATCGCAGAGCGGCATTTCGACGAATGTCATTAAACAAATCTTAAACCAGCTGAACAAAAACGCGGGTATCCTGGCCGTTGTAGCGGCCGCCCTGGCTCTTTTCAGCGGCTCGCGTCTGTTTGTCCAGCTTGAGGGCTTTGCCGACATGATCTATCACGTGCCTCATCGAACGGCCCTCAAACAGAACCTCATGGCCTTTGGAATGCTGCTGCTGTTCGTTATACTCATTCCGGTCATGATTGGCGCGGCGGCGGCGCCCGCCTTCATATTGACCATCGTAAAATCGACGCCTGTCGGCCAGGTACCTGGCATCTCCTCCCCGGCCTTCGTGGCCGCCGTCAGTATAGCCGGCGGCCTGCTGGCAGCCTTTATCTTCTTCGTAGTCATCTATATCGTTGTCCCTAACCAGCATATAAGCTTTCGCAATTGCTGGCTCGGCGCCGCTGTTGCGGCCCTTGCCCTCCAGCTCTACCTGACACTTTTCCCGTTATATGTCTCACACTTTCTCAATTCATACGCCGGCGCATTCAGCCTGATCATCCTGCTGGTCTTCTTCTACTACTTCGCGGTCATCCTCATGCTGGGCGCCGAGGTCAACGCCTACTTCCTCGAAAAGGTCACGGTTACACCGACCGACCCGGTTACGATGGTGTACCTGACGACCTCGCAGCTGCCCAAAAGCGGGGAGGAAAAGCAGGATCAGGCCGCTCAGGGATACAAAGATAAGCCCATCACTGACGAAGCGCGCAAAGCCGGTCTGGTGAACGTGCCTGCGGCCTCACACCAGGATGTACATGGCATACAGGCGCGTAAACCAGACGAGGTAGAAGGAGTTCAGGCGTCCGCGACCCAAATTGGGCCTGGCCCTCAGCACGATCGCTCCAAAGAGCAGTCAAAGGCTGCCACGTCTAAAACCTCCGTCGTGGCCGAAGCCGTCGTGGGAACAGGGCTGGCCTTTCTGTTTGAAACATTGCGCATGCGTCGTGATAATTTGAAGGCGCGAGCTAAGCACAAGAGCAAGGGCCAGAAAAACCAGTCCTGAGCCGCGCTGCTCAGGCTATACCTGCCCTCGCTGTAATGCTGCCCGTTTAAACCGCCAGTGCCGTCTGCGCCTCAGCACGACTCGAGTGACAAGGTGATCTCTCGAACGAGGAGAACGCCTCCTACCTCTGCTTGGTTGCCGAGGTATCTGCGTCAATATTCCTGAACATTGGCTTGTCTGCTCTCGCTTTTCCTGGCAAGTGTATCGATCTTTTCATGATGGCAATGGGAGAAGAGAAAGATCGTATTGGCACAATCCTCCGATTTTGGGAACGGATATACAAAGTAGCCGGCACAGCCCTTATATTGGGGTGCGCGCTAATTTTTTGCATGGACGCTCTGGGAAGTCGGAGGGCGTCGAAGAAAGGGCTGTCGCCAAGAATAGCGAGCGGGAGGACGGCTGGGAGTGGGAGGACGAACCCGCTGTGATGCTCTGAGCCGTTCCCACAGGAGGAGGAGCTTGCAGCAGGCCACCATCAGGCGGTGCTGGCTCTGCTCCTGTCGATGCAGCGTGCGCGCGGCTTGCTGATGGGTCTGAGACGCTTGCCAGGTCTCCTGCCAGCGCTGATTACAGACCGCATTACGCAAAACGAGCATGGGATTGACGTGCGGTCTGCTCCAATGCATGCCCGCTCCTTTGAGTCGCGCTTCGACCACGAGCTTGTTGGCACTCTCGACCATGCCCGAGCCGATCGGCCAGCCCGTCTCTTGATAGGTCGGATACTGCATGTGCGCCTCGCGTTTCTCCAGGTAGGCCAGTTTCTCGCTTAACAGCGCCACGGTCGGATGCTGTGCTGGCAATGGGCGGAGTTGGGCGAGTACAGGCTTCGGACCCTCATGTTTGAGGTCATGAAGCTGCTGCTCCAGCCACTTGGGCGCCATGACACTGCCGGCTTCGCTAGCGAGCTGCCCCAAAGCGCTGACATACTCAGCCGCATGCGCGAAATCGAGGATGCGCAGCGCTTTGGGGCAATGGGCATCAATGAAGCCCTGCAGCCACTCCGCTCCATCCGTCACGGCACACACCGCCTCGGCTCGCTCCACGCCTCGACGATGCAGTTCGACGACCGCCTGCTGGCTGAAGGTCTCGGCGTCGGTCAACCGCGAAAACGAGGAGACCTGCGCCGTGTCTGCCTCTCCCGCTTCCCGATCGTTCTGTATGACCTCGGCTACCACCAGCGTTTTGACTTCTGCCCACTCCCCTCCCACCAGCGGGACAAACGCTCCATCGGCGCTGATGGCTTGCCGCTCTGTGCCTTTGGGCGGCTCAGGCAATTCCTCCCGGATGCGTTGCTCTTCGGCCTGCTGCACCGCTAAGGCCGCCTGCCCGGTCTGATAGGTGTATCGTCGACTACTCGTGGCACTGACTTGCATCCCCAGCAGATCTTCGAGCAACTCACAGGCGTGTTCGAACGACATCCAGGCCGCCAGGCGTACCAGCGCTTCTTGTCCACGGGGCGTCAACCCCGCTCCATCCAGCCCCAATTGCTCATCGAGGGGGAAAAATCCCTTGCCCACACTCCGGACAAGTCCCGTAACTGCGCTCCAGTTTGATCGCCTCCCCTCCGGTCGTTTGCAACCAGCGCGTCTGCTTCCCGCGTGCCAGCAACACCGTTCCACATCGCTCACATTTCGGACGGGCTTCTGGTGGCCCTTCGCTCCACTCTCCCGCCTCGCCCATGTGCACGATCTCCTGGATCAGTTGCGCTCGCAGTTGGTTCATCTGAGCATCCACCGCTTCTTCAATCTCGCGCAACGTGGCTTTCGGGTGGGCCGCTCGCCACTGGTTCATTCCCAGTACATCCTGCAGCCCGGCGCTCACCTCTTGCATCTGTGCGCTTCGTTCTCCCTTATTCTTCTTCTTGTTCATTCTCTCGCCTTCCCCCTGGACTTTTTCCCTATTCTACCATCCCCTCTTTCTCCTGTCCCCTTTCATGCAAAAAATTAGCGCGCACCCCTTATATTGCAATAAGTTCAGCACTCTGCTATACTTGGTGCGATACACATGTTTGCCCTGCATGAAGAAATAGCCGGAGAGAGTAGATGCCCACCACAGATGAGGCCTCAACCAAAACAATCCTGATTGTCGAAGATGATGAGGCGATCGGGGAGCTACTCAAGCTCAGTATTGCCGGGGAAACCCTGTATCAACCCCTTGTTGTGCGCAATGGCATCCAGGCCCTGAGTATGATCGCCAGCCTGCGCCCGAGCCTGCTTGTGCTGGATTATCGCCTGCCGGAGATGACCGGCATCGAGCTCTATGATCGCCTGCGTACTACGGCTGAAGGAGCGGCTATTCCGACCATCATGACAAGCGCCGCCGACATTCAGCAGGAGATCGCGGGCAGAAACGTGGCCATCCTCAACAAACCATTCGATATAGATGACCTGCTCAGGCTAATCTCAGAGCAGATCTCCTAGCACGCGGCGCCCCACCTCACATCCCTTCTATTTCCCTGTTCATCTTGGCGGCGAGCTCGACTCCATTTTTGGCGGCAAATGGGGAGGCGATGAATGATTATGGGTATCAAGCGCGCTTCTACCCGCGGCCGAGAATGTGGTATACTCCCAGCAAGCTTACTATGCTTGCAGCAAGAGGTTTTTTATGCATATCCTTGTCTTTATTCACCTGGCCGTTACCTTTGACCAGATAATAGCGATTATCGGGCTGCTGACCAACATCTTGCAGGATCTGGTCTTACCCATCACTATCGTCGTGCTGGTAATCCAGACGCGGGCCATGCGCCAGCAGACGATAGCCCTGGTGGAGCAAAGCAAGGAGATGACGACCCAGACCCGCATCTTCAGCAATACGGTCTATAGCGCAACCTTCCAGGGCCTGTATGACGCCGAGGCGCACATCGGCGAGTTGATGATGACGTATCCCGAGGCGAGTCGTTTTCTGATGAGCGCCAGGTCACCCGACAGCGAAAACAATGCGGATGCGCTGAAGGCGCTTGATCCGGAACTAAGGGAGCGGGTGCGCTGGATAGGGACGGCGATGTTCGATTTTTTCGAGCATATCTGGACGCAGGCGCATAATGGCGGACTGCCCAAAGAGACCTGGGAGGCGTGGGAAGAGTATATGACGCGCACCCTCAGCGAGTCGCGCCTGCCCCTGATCTGGCAAACCGAACGTGGCTACTACCTGGCGAACTTCCGCAGCTTTGTCGATCTCAAAGTAGGCCTGCCCCCTGAGACGCCCGTCATGCCGCCGCTGCCGCGTACGGGCAACGGGCAGCTGGTGGCTGAGCGACGCGCGGATGGAGGCGAGGGCACGGCACCCCAGGTCGCGCGCGTCTTACGCGCGGTGACCGAAGAAAAGTAGGCCGGAGGGCCACACGTGTGCGCCCGCCCGGACGAAGAACTATGCCAGCAGCTCAGCCTCGCTCAAAGGGCCAAGGGTCGTCAGAACCTGCTTCTCCTGGATGGGGAAACGTTTGAGCGCGCGCAGAATATCCTGCGAGCTTATCTTTTCGACGCGTTCGATCTCCTCATCGACGCTGATCAAGCGCCCTTCGGTCACCCAGTCGGAGGCCAGTGAGAACATGCGCGAGAAAGTGGACTCGCTGCTCAGGACGATGCTGCTGATCCATTTATCCTTGGCGCGGCGCACCTCGTCCTCGTAGATGCCATCTTCCAGGAGGCTGTTCAGTTCCGCGCGCAGCATCTTGAGAACGCGGGGGGCCTCCTCGGGAGTTGAGTTGGCCTGCATCAGCAGGATACCCGTGCCATCCATGGCCCAGATACTCGCGCCGGCCGACTCTGCCAGGCCCTTTTGATAGATATTCCAGTAGAGTCGCGAGCCATCGCCATCGCCGAGAATACTGCTGCCCAGCACGGCCGCGTAGTAGTCGGGATCTTTGATGTCAACCGAGGGCATGGCCAGGATCATGATCTGTTGTTTGAGCTTCTTGTCGACCACGACATCGGAAATCGGCCTGGGCGGCTCGTAGTGTTCGACGTGGCGGCTCGCATCGCCCACACGCCAGTTGTTACAGTGCTGTTCCGCAAGTTGAACGATATGCTCCCACGAGAAATTGCCGGCCACCGAGAGGATTAAATTGTTGGCGGCATAGCGCTTGTTCCAGTAGCTGCGCATCTGCTCGATGCGCATATTGCGAATGCTTTCAGGGGTGCCAAGCACATCATGACCCAGGGGATGAGAGCCAAAGTAGGTCTGCATCATACGCCGATAGGTAGAGTTGTAGGGCTGGTCTTCCGAACGGGCGATCTCGTTGACGATAACCTCTTTCTCTGTCTCAAAATCGCTCTCAGCCAGGCGGGGATACATCATATCACTCAACAGCTCGACCGCGCGATCAAGGTACTCGCCCAGCACGCGCGCGTAATACACGGTGGCCTCGTGCGACGTAAAGGCATTGAGCTCGGCGCCGATCTTGTTAAAAGCAAGCGTGATCTCCTGCCAATCCAGCGTCTTGGTTCCCTTGAAGACCATGTGCTCAAGGAAATGCGAGACGCCGGCGCTGCTGGGGTCTGGCTCGTCGCGCGAGCCTGTACGCACATAATATGACACAGCCACCGACTCAAAGTCGGGCATAGGCTGGCCGATAATCTGCAGGCCATTGCTGAGCGTATGTGTATAAAAGACCGTGCCATTGCTGGCTGTGGCATCCGTCATAAGTATTCCTCCGCATAATAGGGCATGGGTGAATAGATAGATAGTGTCCTGTTACAGGCGTATGTATAAAGCATGATAGCCCCGGGCAAGGGACCTTGTCAAATGGAACCGCTAGATGAGCTGCAAGGAAGCACTAAACGAACAGGAACCGCCTGCTACGTAGTAACGCCCCCGCAACTCGAGCCCATACCTGAGCGTGCACTTGCTACCGCCATTGAAGGAAGAGCAGTAAAACTCAACATTTGAGAGTTGAATATAGCAAGGTCGTGTGTTATGCTAACTCGTGGAACAGTAGCTGTGATTTTTTCGATCTCTATCTATAACTTATTGCGAGCGGCGATAATTACCTCATTACCTGCCCGGGGACGGGGTGGCAGTTCGCCGGTCGCTAAGGTAGCTTTGCGCTTCCCGTAGGGGCGGCTTTATCTCGCCTGTACTACCAGCGAAGTGAGGAGGGTTGCATGTCTACCGCCACCTGGGGAGAATCAGAATTTAAGGCCAGTGAGAAGTATTCGCCGTCATTGCTCAGGCAGCTTTTGCAGCAGATGATCGCGCAGTTCGACACCGCCGCAGGCTGTATCGCGCTGTTCAATGAGAGCAAAGGTCAAATGGAGATCTGTCTGCATCTGCGTGTCGCTAAAAATGCTGCCCAGGCGGCCCCGTCACAAAATGGAATGCCGGCCGAAAGCTCGGCTACCTCCAGGCGCCTGGCCACTGTTCCTCTCGCTTCGGACCCGGCATCCTCAGCGATTGAGCGTGTGAAGCTCTCGAATTCCGCGCCTTCCATGGATGAGCTGGAGGAGGTAACCCCTCGCCAGTCCTCGCTGTTTCCTGTGGGCAGCACATACGCCCCAGGTCATGACATTATCGGCTATGCCTGGATCAAAAATGAAACGTATATCATGCGCCATGATGACTACCTCTCTTTCTTCTATACCGGTCCGCAACCGGTTCAGAGCGATGTCACGCCCAGCAGCTACCTGGTTACGCCTTTCCAGGAGATTGGAGCCGCCGATGAAATAAAGGGGCAGAAGAAGGCGGCGCAGACGCTGGGAGTGGTTATCCTCTACCAGACACTTGCAGGCACAAGCTTTCAGCAGAAACAGATCGCGGAGGCGCACAACTTTGCCGAGCATCTCTCGCTCTATATACAGAATGACTACCTGCGGCGCAGACAAATGCGTATCAGGGAATATCTGCAAAAATTGCAGGAGATCAGCGCGGTTTTCCCTTCAACGGTGCAGCTCGCGACGCTAGTTGAAAAGGTCTATGAATTCGTTGCCAGCGTAGTTGATGTCTCCTCCATGCTGATGACACTCTATGATCGCGACACCAAGATGATCTACGATATTTTTGCTGTCCAGCAGGGACGGCGGGTGGAGGACCTGACGGAACGGCCTCTGGTTATACAGCCGAGCGATCGCCCTGTCTGGTGGCGGATTACGCAGGAGGAAAATCGCAGGATCTTGTTGGATGCTGCCCAGCTAGATCGCTCTGGCTACGATGAGCTGCTGACGGGCGTCTGGGGCGATCAACGCAGCGCGGGGACATTCCTGCTGCTGCCCATGAAGATGTTTAACCGGGTGATAGGCTCGCTGTGCCTGACCAGCCTGCATGCCCATGCCTACCAGGCCGAAGAGATCCAGGTATTGGAGACGATGGTGCAGATTATCACCGTCAGCATCGAAAATGCCAAGCTTTATGACCGCTCGCGCCAGGCATTGCGCGAAGCCAGGCAGCGTGAAGAGGCGCTGGCAGGCCTGAACAGCGCGCTGCAATCCATCAGTACCGTCTTGAACACGAGTGAACTTGTGCAGAAATTTGTCGAAATCGGCGAGCAGGCTGGTGCAGGCCAAGATGAGCATTTTCTTTCAGCTGTCTGCGGACAAAAATTTTCTCATCGCCCAGGCAGCCTACGAGCCCAGGAAAAAAATTCTTGACGAGGAAGAGCTGGCCATCGCCGCAACTACCGGCGCCCTTGACAATAATTTCCATCCCGAATTAATCTCTTCGATACGTATCCCTTTTCGCGGATCAATTCTGGAACAAATGGTAAGCGCAAGCTTTTTCTACCTGGATGAACACATGGCGGAAGAACTGGCACAGGCCAGCGAGGAAGAGGGAGCGATCTTTCTGCGCGAAACAGGCATCCAGAAGATGCTCATAGTCCCGGTCCTGTATCAGACGGAGCTTATCGGCATTTTGGGGGTGCACACCCCCCAGCAGAGTCAAAACTTCCGGCCCTCGGATATCGGCATGCTGCTGGCCATCTGTGCCCAGGCCGCCAGCGCCATTCGCAACGCTCAATTGTTTGCGGAGATCCAGGAAGCCTATGCGGAGCAGCAGCGCCTGGACAGGTTGAAAGATGAGTTCCTGGTGACCGCTTCGCATGAATTACGCACACCGCTGAGTGCGATTAGCGGCTACGCTACCCTGCTAAAACGGCAGAGCAGCCGTGTGAACCCTCAGCAGATTCTGCGCTTCGCCAGCAAGATCACCGGGGCCACGCAACAGCTGATCGACCTGGTATCGAGTATGACCGAGGCAGCCAAGATAGGCACGGTGGACAAAAAACTGGACCTGCAAATCGGGCCTGTACAGATCCAATCTGTGGTAGAGATGGCCACGACTATGCTGAGCGTCAACATTGAACAGAAGATTGTGTCACAGGTTGAGCCTGAGCTCTGGGTGCAGGGCGACCCCCTGCGGGTGCGACAGGTCATCTCAAATCTGCTTGACAACGCCGCAAAATATTCGCCCCCGGATGGCCGTATAGAGATATTCGCGGGTGGCACATCGCTTGCGAAGGCGGAGGTGCCCGATGATCAGGCTGATATCGAAGCGGACGCCGCCATGCCCATTGTATTGGTACATGTCTATGATGAGGGGGAAGGTATTCTCCCTGAAGATCAGCAGAAAATCTTCGAGAAGTTTGTGCGCGCCTCTCGTTCTTTGACCACGCCGGTGCGCGGTTCCGGCCTGGGACTGTATATTTGTCGTCGCTACATTGAAGCTATGGGTGGGAGACTATGGTTACAACAGAGTATTCCCGGTGAAGGTTCTGCCTTCAGCTTTTATTTACCACGCATCGACGCCCCCATAGAAAAGAGCAAGGATGAGCCGGATGAGCCTGCACAAGCAACTGCGTAAGATTTTAGTTGTTGATGATGACCCGATCATTCGCGACATGATGGTTGATATTCTCAGCCTCGAAGGCTATGAAACGTACACCGCCCGCAATGGCCTTGATGCCCTTGAGATGCTGCGCGCACCCGGCAGTTACCTGGTTTTCCTCGATATCATGATGCCGGGCATAGACGGCCAGGAAGTATGCGCTATGCTTGAAGCCGAGCCCGGCTTGCGTGAGCGCCATGTCATCGTTTTGATGTCGGCTGTATCAACCCTGGCCGAGGTCAGCTCCCTCGTCAACTATGATGATACGCTGCCCAAGCCTTTTTATGTGGATGATGTAGTAAGGGCAGTGGAGCCATATATGGCATAAGCCCTGGAGCAGCGAGAAAACGGCATTCAACTGAACGGATATATCCGGCTACCGAGCTGCCGTTAGCAGCTCTTTCTGCATACATATATGTCGAGGCCCGCTGCCGCCAGGCCAGAAGAGAGGGCAGTGCGTCATAGGGTGCACATCCGCAAAATATCCCTTTAACTCCTTCCTCTCTACCCCTTGCTATCAAGCCGAGGCGCGCTTGATTTTCAGCCACGCCCGCAGTTGACCAACCAGGAAAATCGAGCCGGTTACACAGATGAGGTCGTTTGAACTCGCCCGTTCAAGCGCGATCGCAAGGGCCTTGAAGGGATCGGCCTCGCTGATCAACGCGATCGATCCATCAAGCTCTGCGAGCGTCGCGGCCAGATCCTGCGGTGATAGGGCAGTCCGACTTCCATAGTCGGTATCCACGGAGAAGGTTGTCAGGACCGCCACATCCAGCAGCGGAGCTAACAACGCCAGTGATGCAGCAGCGTCATGTCCTTCAGAGAAAGAGAGTACAGCGATAATCTTGCGCTGCCCGGGAAACAGCTCCGTAAGCGCGCGAGCTAATGCCTCCACCTTGGGTGGGCTATGGGCGCCATCCAGCACGAGCAGCGGCTCCCGGCGAACTAACTCCAGGCGACCGGGGATATTTGTCGTGGCCAGTGCCCTGCGCAAGGCAGGCTCCGCGACAGAGAAGCCCTTCTCGCTCAGAATTGCAGTGGCGGCAACGGCAAGTGTAGCATTTTCTACCTGGTGCAGTCCCAGGGCCTGCAAGCGCAACCCTTTATAGCTTCGCCCGTCCAGTTCTACATCAAAGCAATTGCCCTGTGCGGACAGCGAACGAACGATGTAGGCGAAGTCACGATCGAGCAATTGCAGAGGCACGCCAAGCTGAAGGCAGCGTTGTGCGATAATGGAGATGACTGTTGCCTGGCGCACGCCACTCACCACAGCGGAGGAGGGTTTGATTATGCCGACTTTCTCCCGGGCTATCTGCTCTACTGTGCCGCCAAGGATACGTGTGTGGTCAAGCCCGACATTGGTGAGCAGCGCGACATCAGGCCGCACGACATTCGTCGCATCGGAGGCACCACCTATTCCTACCTCGATGACCGCGACGTCGACTTCCTGCGCATGAAAATACAGGCAGGCCAACGCGACCAGCAACTCAAACCAGGTCGGCTGAACCACCTGCGCAGCAACCTCCATACGATCAAGTAGCTCCATCAGCTCCTCTGCTGAGCCCGGGGCGCCATTGATGACAAACCTTTCAACGACGCTGGTGAGGTGTGGTTTGGTAAAGAGCCCGACCTTGTAGCCTGCCGCATGGAGCATCTCAGCCAGAAACGTAGCGCTCGAGCCTTTACCTGAAGTTCCTCCAACGTGGATGGTGCGCAGTTGTAGCTCCGGGTGATCAAAAAATCCCAGGAGGTGGTACATTGACTCCAGACGCGGCGCTCTCCCCGCTCGTGAAGCGCTAGAGAGCGTTGCGATGCGCTGCTCAAGCGTCAGAGCATGCGCAGTCTCCCTGAAAGGCCTCAAAACAACGTCCCTTCTTCTCTCTGCACTAATGCGAACAATTTCCAGTGTGGTGTTTGCCCTCCATCCTACACGTTTTCTCTCAGCCAGGCAAGTTTTTCTCACTCCATTGTGAGTCGTCTCTCCGACCTGGCTGTAAATCAGCGTGCCAGGGCCGTAGTCAACGGCCTCTGAGCTTCTCCTTACTCCCGCACTGTCAGCCCTATCCATTTTGGTCGCTTGCCATACGGGTTGGACTGAAAACCTCGTTCGGCCAGCTCCACACGGAACTGGCCCAGGAGCGCCGGGTGATCAAAATATTCGGCGGCGTGCATCCAGAACGTGCGAAAACGTTTGAAAAGGTCTTCATCAGCAATCGCGTACCCGGCTCCTCTTATGCATTCCTGTTGTAGAAAGCGAGTCACGACACGAGCAAAACGCTGGTCCTCATCAACTCTCACAGCGAACTCCTGTAGCAAACATACAATTCCACATGGCCGCTATGAAAAAAGACGTCTCTCGTTCAGAAAAAGACGCCTCTGTAGCACTGCGCAGCATGAGGGGATAGGTGCATGCTCCATACACGGGCGAGTGGCGCGTTTCGCCTCAGCGGCGAGCGGTCTCCTACCCAGGCGCATAGCACGCCCACGCGCTGGCAGGCTTGTATGTTTGGATCAATGCATTGTGCTAACCTCACTCAAGGAAGCGCGTGGCCGGAATGATCTGGATTAGCGCACAAAAGGGGAGAATCAAGCGCAGCTCGTTGTAGCGCCACCAGAGATAACATCATAGAGAAAGGGATGCCATCCCGACTTGTGTGTAAAGATTACCTGTAAGCAAGTAGGCAGGAAGAAGTCGAGCGGAGAATCGGATCAAAAAGAAAAAGCTCTTGTGCGAACACAGGGTACCTTGAGCAATAAGGAGCAGTGGGAAAAGCCCCCTACCTGATGATAACGCGATACGATCAAAACACAAAACCACCTCCCTTTAAAGCTAGCACAACCCGCTGGCTGGTGGCTTGCTCTGAATTGAAAGCTCGAGGCTATGATACAGCTATTTTATGAAAACGGATATCCTGCATCACCGCCCAGACGATGGTCAGACAACTCATCTCCGTCGTAAAGGTATCAATCTGATCGGTGCGTTGTCGCACATTGCTGAAGAAGCTTTCGATGGCATTGGTCGTCTGAATGTGGCGATGCATCGCAGAGGAAAGGCGTAAAACGTGAGCAAATGCTCTTCATCCTCCGCCAGGCTCCGTACCGCTTCGGGATAGCGCTGAGCGTATTTGGCTTTGAAACGCTTGCAGGTTGGCAGTGCATCCTCCTTCTTCTCTTGTTTCCAGATGCCGCTGAGTTCGGCCTGCACTTCCTCGCGTTCTCGTCGAGGGATGGCACTGATGACATTGCGCTGCTTATGCAGCAAGCAACGCTGACGAGGGGTTGCGGAAAATAACCCTGAGGCGGCGGCGAGCAAGCCATCATGTCCATCGGTGACGAGCAGATCCACCTGGGTGGCTCCTCGTGTCCGCATATCTTGTAGCAAACTCAACCAGCCTGCTTTGTCCTCCTCTGCACAGACTCGCAGAGCCACCACTTCCTTCTTTCCTTCCAGATCGACTCCCAATGCGGTCAAAATGATGCTCGTATCGCATTTTTCCCCATGGCGGATCTTGAAATGGATGCCATCTAGATACACCACGCGCCAATGCCCTTGCAAAGAACGTTCGCGCCACGCTTCAAATTGTTGGGTGAAGGCTCTGATTCAAACGGCTGACGGCACTGGCACTGGGAGTGACCCCCATCAGCTTTTGAGCGACTTCTCTCACTTTATGGGTACTGGTCCCTGTGACAAACATCTGGGTCAAGCCTTCGGCAACCTGTGGTTCGTAGCGGCTGTATTGCTCAAAGGCTTGCGTGTGAAACTCTCCAGCGCGATCTCGCGGCACAGTGAGGTCTTCGATCGGTCCAGCGGTCGTCATCAGGTCACGGGTGTAGAACCCATTGCGATAGCCTTTGCGGTGCGCCGTGCTTTCTCCCCAGGCCGCTCCGAGGAATTGGCTCAGTTCTTCACGCATGATTTCTTCCATCACCGTTCGTGTGGCGTCACGAATTTCTGCTCGCAGATACTGATGAAAATTCTCCGGATTGAGGTGTTCCGGTGAGACAACGGTTGGGGTTGCTCCCTTGTTATCGGGTGGGGTATTCTTTTTCTTGTGAACAGGCATAGTTTCCTCCTTGCAGAAAGTTGAATGAAATTCATCAAGGGACGATATATGCCTGTATTATTATCTAGAACTTTCCTCCTGGGGAAGGCTCTCTTTTACACATAATTCGGGCTCTTCCATACTTTTCGTGCTAAGCTGTGCAATAGGAGTTGACCAACTTTTCTTCATCCGCTTTGATAGCCAATTTCCTGCGAAGAAGTCTTGCAGGATAGTGTTCAGAGCACGGAAGATGACGGAGAGCCAACTCTTGGGATGATGCACCGAGAGAATATCTTAAGGCGGCTACAACCCCTATGTATGGTAGGTAGGGAACGACCAGAAAAAACAGACCAGCACGGATATACAGCAGATGTAGAGAGAAACCAATAGGTACATCCGAGATGATAATCTGACAGAGAGACTCATTAATGAGATGCTCTTGAGAGGTTCTTCTGTTACTATGTACCTATTCAAGGACGAAGGAGGAGTTCCCTATGAAAGGCAATTTGGAAGGATCACCTGTAAAAAATACATCTCTGTGGAAACTCGTAGGATTTGGGGGAGGAGTCGTCTATGGCCTGTTACCCATAGTCACCTCAGTGCCGTTCTCACTGCTTGTCTCACTGCTTTGTGCTACGCTTCTTGTACTGTGTCTCATTTTCTGGCGGAATCACAACTCTCCTCATTATTCGTTGGGGTGCAAAAACCGCAATGATCCTCCTCACATTGATCATCAGTATCGGGTTTCTCTTAGGACAGATGCTCTACAGCTACGACCCAGCAGCAGCAGGACCAGGAAACGCTGCGCTCTCCAGCGGACTGCCACAGCTAATAACCATCGCAACGGGCCTTCTCATCATCGTTGGGATTGGGGTCTCCTTCTTCCGGGAATTGATAGGAGGCGTCTTGCTGCTGCTTGGAGCTGGGATGATGCAACTCTTCTTCTTATCCTTCTCAATACCCGGACTCGATTTTATCAATCCCTACGACGTATCTATTGGCGTTCTTGGATTTGCCCTCCTGTACTGTTGGTGGTATCGATGGTCAATTTCTGAGCCAGCGCATAACACCCTGAGACTTTAAAGAGAAGCCGGAGAGCGGTAACTGTATATGGTGGAATTCCACCATGTACAGTCTGGGCAACGATATAGGATATCTGTTTGCACCCGCATCTCGGTGTGAGACCGCTAAGCGTTAATGCCTACTCGTAAGCAAGCAGTTAGCTTTTAGGGCTGATACAGGAGGAGGGGTATTTTGTGAGTTTTCTGATCTTTCCTCATCACTGCTTGAGCTTTTCTCTGCTCTCAGGACTTGGTTTGTGAGAAGCACCACGCCGACTTCACGTTGAGCCTCATCGTTTCCTGCTCGTTCATGCGTATGCGTTGCCAAGCCACGTTTCCATACCTGCTTGCTCTGCACCAGTACACACAAGTCGGGATGGCATCAAGTGGGGAAAACATTTCATTTTATGCCCTAAAAAATAAGCGAACCGTCAGATATTAGAGAGCTTATTTTATCAAAACATTTACCTTCAGCCTGCAATCTCAACTGAACCTTCACCAAATCGTTACCGTTTCGCTCTTCCTCATCCTCTGGATTGCTCCCAAAATGATCTAGGCGAGTAATTTGGCTTATATGTAAATGGAAGGTTGTCCAAATAATTCGCAACAATTCAACGAACCACAGCAAAGCAACGCAATGTGACAAGGATGCTACGGCTTAGCCTGGCGCCGCTGTATTGAGCATCAGGATGCACGCTGCAAGGAAGGATTTTCATGTTACACACACGCATGCGCTGGTTGATCGCGGCAGTTGCCCTCGTCGCGACTCTGGCTACGGCCTGGCTGGCCCGGCCAGCCCTAGGCAGTGCCCTAGCCGCCTCTAACCGGCCGCAGGAATATCTGGCCCTTGGCGACTCAGTCGCCTTCGGCTTTAACCCGTCGCTCGACGGGAAAAATGCAGACAACTTCATCGGATACCCGACCCCGGTGGCTGCGGCGCTCAAGGAGAACCTCACTAACGCTTCCTGCACCGGCGAGACGAGCAGCCACTTCATCGATCTCACCAGCACCATCGACAACGGCTGCGGGGCCTACCGCCAAAACTTCCCTCTCCACGTGAGTTACGACACCTCGCAGCTAGCGTTTGCCGACGGATTCCTCAAGTCTCATCCCAAGACCCTGGTGGTCAGCATCGACATCGGTTCCAACGACCTCTTCGTACTGGAAACTAGGTGCGGCGGAGCGGCTACCTCAGCTGAAATCAATTGCATTCTCTCAGGCTTGCCTAGCATGCTAACGGCGCTCTCAGCCAACCTCGACACCATCTATGGGCACATCCGCAACTTGGATGGCTACCACCATAAGCTCGTCGCGCTGACCTACTACTCGCTCAACTACAGTGACCCCGTCGGCACGAACGTGATCTCGCAGGTGAATCAGGTGGTGGCCGGTCGCACATTGGCCTGGGGAGGGATCGTTGCCAACGGATTCGACGCGTTCGCCGCCGCCTCCACCGCTTATGGAGGCGACACGTGTGCGGCAGGATTACGCATCGTGAAGTCGTCCTCCCCTCTTACCTGTGACATCCACCCGTCGCCTGCCGGGCGCAACCTGCTGGCGCAAGCCATCGTGAAAGCGCTGCGCACCGACTGAGACTGATAGTTTGGAGAGAGCCTGGGTGCTGCCGCTTGGGTTGCGGCACAGGTAAGATCAGGAGAATACTGGCAAATCGAGTAGTTATCCCTCTTTTCCAAATTTGGAGAGGCTTATAGGGATAGATTTATAGGAGCATACCTGGGTAGTGGCATAAGTGAGAAGGGTATGATAGACTTGAAAACCAATTCTAGATGAAAAAGAGGAGCGTTCAATGGGAACCATTGTCCTTCACTGTCCCCACTGTGGAAGCGAGGCGAGGGTAGCGCGATGGGCACGCCCCCAACGGCAAACAGAAATATCGCTGTCAGCCCTGTAGCCGTCGCAGCCGTGAGAATCCTCCCCCAATGCCTATCCAGAAGCTCGCCGCGAGGAGATCCTGCACGCCTCTCAAGACCGCAGCAGTCTGCGTGGCCTCACGCGCACGTTCGGGGTCTCTCGGGCCCAGTGTCCAGTTGACTCAACAAAAAGGAGCTCAGCTTCCTCCCTTACGTCCCACCCAGCTGGCTCCTGATCCAGCAGATGCCACTTCCACCACGCTGGAACTGGACGAACTGTGGCCGTTGGCGCTCACAAAAGCGCACGACTCCTGGGTGTGGATTGCCCTCTGCCGCAAGACGCGGCCAGTGTTCGCGTCTTGCGGTTGGGGATCGGAGTAAAAAGACGTGTCAGCGGCTGCGGGAGGCCATTGCAGACAGCTATCGCCAAGGGCATGGCTTCACGGACTTCTGGACGGCCGACGCCTCGGTGATCCCGAGCGAGCAGCACACCGCAGTTGGGAAAGAGACGGGAGATACTGCCCATGTGGAACGCTGGCATAACACGCTGCGCCAGCGTCTCGCTCGTTTTGTGCGTATGATGCTCTCCTTTTCAAAGTCCGTGGTCATGCATGAGGCTTGCCTGCTCCTCTTTCTCCATCGCTAGAATGAAGATCGGGCTATCCTTCTCAAATGAGCCACTACCCATCGGTCGGTTCACCTCTCCACGAGGTACTCATATCCACCGCAGCCAGTATTGGGAGCTGTTTCTCCGCCGCAAGCTGTTGCTGCACTGCAGCGGTATCCACACGATCATGATCGGTGATGGCCACCAGGCCAAGCCGTTCACGCACCAGATAGTTGATCAGTTGTTCGGGAGCCCATGTGCCATCACTGGAGGTGGTATGCATTTGGAGGTCAATAGCAGCATCAGCCGCCAGAACAAGATGAGAAGTCAATGGCTTCAAGAGCAAATCCTTTCAAAGTCAGCAGATCAACGACTACTGACAATTATGTTACATTTCATCCGCACCCATCAGCACTTGAACTAATCGATTAAATTCTTCTATGTGTGAAAGGGCATAACATGCGTAGCTGTACTTCAAGACATAGTACATCCTTTTTCCAACGTTCCTATGATAGTTATCCTTGATAACCGTCAGTTCCTCGACCACGATGCTCGCATCTATCGGTTCCCCTCTATCTCTCCTACTTATTCCTATTTCACGCAGATGTTCGGTAAGCTCATCAACAACGCCCGGTAGATAACAGTCTTCCCACAAGATATCGAGCTGCAAGACGTTTTTGAGGTTATCCCATCGGTGAGGAGTGTTTTCCGGCATGCCATACGCTGGCTCATTTACCTGGATGCGATATCCACCACTTGCCCCTCTACTCATATGAACCTGAATAGATTGAATGGCTGGTCTTCCATAGGGATGAAAAATATCACTAAGCGTCTCTCGTCGATGATCCCCAATGGGATCATTATTTTGTTTAAAATAGCGGTTGCAATCAATGCAGATAGGAACCAGGTTGTAGTGATGAACAGCAAGAAAAGGATAAAGCGATTTTGGAAAGAAATGGTCGACATCAGAAAAAGCGCGTACTCTAGTGACATGCGGCGGTTGACCATCACAAGCTGGGCATACGTTAAGTATTGGACGATTCTCCTGCCAGAACATTGTTGCCACATCACGACAATTCAATTTTTTCTGGGTTCCTTGTCCACTACAAGGGAACCCATCTCCGAGCAGAACATAGCAAGCCACCATGAGTGGCTTCACTCTGCTTTGTGTTTGATGGTCTAATTGACGATAATTAAACTGAAAGGTGTCATCATCCAGGTGACTATAGAAATCGACATCATGAGCAAAAGCAGCGAGAACAGCCGCGCGTTTTTCGGGATGATGCTTGATGTAAGCAGTAAGCATCACAAGATCATCAGCGATTTTGGGTTTGCCACTTCGCGCTTTCCACAGTTCTTTCACCAGCCAGTCTCCGCGTTCATCGCCAAATGCCTGCTTTACCTTGTCAGGAGTGAGCGGGTCTGAAAGCACGGGGGTGCAGGTAAATTCTAGTAATTGCTGCTGAAAGCGCACAAAATCTTGCAGGATCGGAGCGTATCCTGGAAGTTTAATCTGATGCAGCATTCGAGTTCCTTCTCAATGCATCTAAACGACGGCGAAATTCAAATTGATAGTAACCAGAGCCAAGCCGCTCATGTAGGGCATCCAGAGCATCGATCATCGTAATTTCCCTGTGACCCGTGACCCGTCTGGTATAGCGATGCACCGAGCGCAGAGTGCTTACTAGCACCTCGTCTATCTGCTGCGTAGGATTTTCCGTACGTTGTAGAGCGTGCGGAATACGTTGTATGAGCCGATCTCGCAACTCATGAAAAGCGGCGCTCTGGCGTAATTGCTCAATCGTCGTTCCAGGTGCATCTAATGTCCAGATAGCCTGAACCTGCTCTGGATAGATGGCAATCATTAGTATCAGGTCAAGAAATTCCGCTGCGCGCTGGCCGACACTTTCTGGCGCGTAAAACATTTTGCGCATAATATCAATGGGCGATGCGCCAAAGCTATTGATAGGCGTTTCCTCGACAAAAATGCTGCCCTCATTTGGAACTTTGTAGAGAAGGATAATCTCGGTATCAAATGCATCCGTCAAAGCAATACTCGAATGGGTTGACAGCACTACCTCGCTAGGGTCGTCGCGCAAGCTGCTGTCGATGATATCCACCATCTCACGCTTCCAGTAGTCATTAAAGTGCGTTTCCGGCTCATCCAGCAATATAAGGGCGTCTTCGGTTCCCTGTAAAAGGTGGAAGAATGCCATACGTCCTAGTGCATTCTCAAGAAAGGTGATCGCGAATGTGGTATGATAGACCGCATGAAGCAACCAATCTTTGTTCGCTCACTCAGCGAGGAAGAATACAAGCAGCTCGAAGCTGGTTTACGTTCCTCGCATGCTTTTGTGTTACGTCGCAGCCAGATCCTGCTCGCCAGTTCCCGTGGCGAACGGGTGCCCAGCATTGCCACGGCGCTGAGCTGCGACCAGCAAACCGTTCGCAATGCCATCCATGCTTTCAACCAGCAGGGACGAGAAGCTCTGCAAGCCGGTTCAAGTCGTCCTCTGCACGTACGCACTGCCCTCGCAGGCGTCGATGCCGAGGCCTTCAAGGCGCTGCTGCACCGTCCCCCACGCGATTTTGGCTTCGAAACCAGTCTGTGGACGCTTTCCCTGGTCGCCAAAGAGTGTGTCAAGCAAGGCTGGACGATGCGGCTGGTCAGTTGCGAGACCATTCGCCAGACACTCAAGAAATTGGGAATCAACTGGAAGCGAGCCAAGCACTGGATTACCAGTCCCGATCCCTTGTATTTCAAAAAAAAACGGCGCGCGATCGCTTGATCGCCTGGGCAAGCACACAGCCTGGCTGGGCCATCGGGTTTCTGGATGAGGTCTGGTGGAGCCGGTTCGCACTGCCGCGGGTGCAGGCGTGGCAAGGGAAAGATCAGCCGGTACGGCTGGTGGAGCAGGTCTGGCAAAAGGATGATCCCGACCCAAAGGCGTTGGCCTGTTATGGGGTCCTTTGGCAACAGGGACCGGCCAGTGATCCTCTCCGCCGTCAGCTGTCGCTGCGCTTTGTGGATGGTCGCCCGGTGAGTGCCATCACCACCCAATTTCTGGCGTGGTGTTGCACCCAACTGCAAGCGCAAGGCAAGACCAACTGGTTGCTGATCTGGGATAATGCCTCCTTTCACGTGAGCAAGCTGGTGCGGACCTGGATCAGAGAGCACAACCGCCTGATCAAGCAAGCGGGCACAGGGGTGCGTATTCTGCCCTGTTTTCTGCCGACCAAAAGTCCCTGGCTCAACCCGATTGAGCCGAAGTGGGTGCATGCCAAACGCAAGGTGGTCGAGCGAGATGGCTTGCTTACCGCCAAGCAGTTGGCCCAACGCGTTTGTTCTTACTTTGGATGCTCTTATGAAACTCATCTTTCCATTCCCGATCAGGCCGCTTGATTCTGCACTAGAAACACTTGCTCACCATCACTTAGCCCTTCATGGAGGATGAGATCGTCCACAGCACGCTTGCGCAGCGCAATAGTAATATCTTCAAGGATGCCCTGCTGCTGTAGGAACAATAGTTGCTGAAAGGGGTCAAATGCGGTCGCGCTATCATTCCCTGGTGGAGTTAGCGCGCGGATGAGCAATTCGATAGCCATGCCATTGCCATCGCGCGCCGGGCTGCGCAAATCAAAATAGAGATGGCGAAATTTTCCTGGCTCTGGTTGGCGTATCACGGTAGTAGAAGCTTCATACAGACCGAGCAACTGTTGTATCTGTATGTTATTCAGCAGATCAGGACGAAAGAGGATACGCAGGCCGATGGTGACGGGCCACAACCAACCAATCTCGTTCAACAAACCGCGTACACCTGTCATACGCCGCCCTTCACTCTGCAAAAGCTGGATGCGTTCAAAGAAATTTCGTTCATCTTCGATCGTGGTCATCGTCTGAAATTCCCTGATGGCTTCCTTGAGAACAACTGCGCAGATCGCCAGCTTTAATGCCTTGAGCGGCACAAAAATCCCCATACTGGATGCCCTGCCTGTTTCCTCTTCCAGCTCCGTGTCTACCGTCTCTTCACCAGATGGATATAACGTAGCAGATGGATATAGCTCCGGTGACGGATATAACACAGACTGCTGGCGCTGCAATTCATTCTCCTTGAGGCTATCCCAGTCTTGTGGCCGCTCCTGCTCCCTGGCCTCCTTCACGTCAACATTGTTGAAGGTGGTCATCAAAATATCCTCTGCCTCACTGCGCCTGGGAGCAAACAACGCTTCCCACTCCTCAACTGCTCCTGATGTATATGCCAACATGACCTTTGGAAGCACGGAGGAGGGGAGATTATTGCCCTGATAGATCTGTCGCACGCGATAGTTCGGCAGCGGAGCATGTTCCCAATCCTGCAAAGCGAATGCCATCCAATCGTGATCTTCTCTATGCCGCGCGGGAGGAGGAATGTAATCAAAGTCGATGAGGAGCGTTTGCTCCGACTCTGTACGGTTGAGATAGATGGTATGATGAAGCTGTGCCCTTGCCTTATCAGCTTCGCGCAAATGCGCGTCTTCTGGGTACGCCTCGCCAGGGCCAAGATCATACACCAGCGTTACATCGAAGGGGATGGCTACACCACGTTCCATACAAAGACATATCTCAGCGAGCGCGCGTAGCAGGCGGCTCTTACAACTGCCATTGACCCCCACGACAAAGTGCAACGCGCAGGCGCGTCCCAACACCGGCTCATAGCCAAAACGAATCTCGATATCCTGCAATGGAGGCAAGCTCGGCAGATACAGATAGCGCAACCTCACAACGCAATCTCCCTCTGCAATGCCTGCTGTAGCAAGCCGATATCGGGCGTTCGCGCCACGTCGCCATCATCCAGCGCGCGGTAGACGGGAACATAGACGACGGTACGAATAGGACGGTCCGGCAAGCGCACCGCCTGAATTAGCCCGATGCGCGCAAGTAACTGTAATCCCTGGCGTATGACAGGTAAAGGAAGATCGGTGCTTGTCTTGAGCGTTTCAACGGTGCAATAGCCTTTTGTATTGTGTACCAGATTAAGTACCTGTTGCTGCTCATCACTCAACTCTGCCACGACACCCACCAGGCCTATCATCTTTTCTATTGTCTCTTCCACCGCCTCCTCAACTATACCAAGTTCCTTCTCTTCAACAGGCCGTAGAAGCTCAGGAAAACCTTGTATTGACTCTAACCCCTTATGCTCCTCACGCCACGCTCTGGTAAGTTCACCGCTTAAGGCTTGCGCGAGGAGAGATTGGAAAAGGGCGTCAAGATGTTGATTGCTCTCTCTACTATCTACATTAATCGCTCTTAATTGCTTTAACCTTTAGACTTTATTCCGGTTAGATGAACAGAAAAGTCATTCTAGCGGCAAGAAAAAAGGTCAGACCGTGAAGAATCTGGTGCTGGTAGATAAGAGCCTCTGCATCGTCTTTCTCAGTCCGACCCAACCCGGCACCATCCATGATAAGCGTATGGCGGATGCCGCTCCCTATCCGTTCCCACAAGGCAGTGTCTTGCTTCAAGACTTGGGGGTTCTCGGCTTGACGCTGGATTCCGTCACGATCGAGATGCCAACCAGGAAACCCCGAGGTGGTGAGCTGACGCCTGAGCAAACAGAGGCCAACCGTGCGTGCTCTCATCGTCGCATCACCATCGAGCATGTCAATAGGAGCATCAAACGTTGCCGTATTCTCAAAGATGTCTGCCGTCTCTTGCGTCAAGGTTGTCGTGATCAAGCCATGGAAATTTGCTGTGCCTTACATAACTTTCGCGTTCGTCTTGATCCTTGGCTTCCCATTCCTCAATCGGAATAAAGTCTAATCACGGTTTTGCCAAGACAGCGGTCGAGAACTCTGAGGTGTCCAAGCGGCGAACCACCCTGGAACAACGACTGACCAACGTGCAACGATGGAAAGATGCCGCAGGCAAACGCAGCCAGCAAGCAGGGAAACGACATGAGCGCCTCCGGCAGCAACTCAACGACCGTGCCGACCAGTTGTATCATGAACTTAATCATCGTCAAGATGAGTTAGTGGCACAAGGGGTGGCAGATCATCTGCTGCGGCGCGAGATCAAGGAACGCAAAGCCGTGATCGATGCCGAGCTTGAGCAGATACGAGCGAGGATGTGGCGGGCCTATGAGCAGTACAACCAGGAATTCCGCAAGCAAGAGCGGTACTGCCAAAAGCAACGCGACCTGCTGCGAAGCTTGGAAGACCTTACTGCCAATGAACGGACCATGTACGAGCTCGATCATCGCAAAGATCAAATCATGACCGTTTGCAAGGTCGCACTGGCTAATCTCGTCATGTGGGTCCGCGACCGCTACTTCCCGACAACCTATGCCCACGCGACGTGGCAGCGGCTCGCGCCTTTCTTTCGGCTTCCAGGACGGGTCATACCGGGACCAGAGACGGTTCAGGTAGAGCTGCGACCATTCGATGACCGACAACTCAACCGAGATCTGACTGCCCTCTGTGCACAGGTGAACAAACTCCAGCCACGCCTGCCTGACGGACGGCGCCTCCACATGAGCATGTGGTGCGACCCTTTGCATACTCACCACCAGGCAGAATATGACATGAAACACGAATAGTGGCTCTCCTGACTTGAGATCTGGGAGGCAAGAGCCGGAAAGCAGTATGACCTCCTAAGACAGGGAGAACTCATGGTCAGCCTCTTACAACTGGTCTGGAAGAAAATACTGAACCAATGTTGCTAAATTGGTATGTTCCCGTAACGCTTTCACAATCTTGGGATGGGGCTGAGTATGAATAGTGGGGTAGTCGATTTCATCCAGTTCTGGTCGCACGACATACGCCAAGCGTTCTTCTCCCATGGAGAATTCGGCTTGTACGCCTGGTTTGTTTCCTCTCGCATCCAGGCGAACCCATTTTGCTTCTGATGGAAGATAGACAGCGTTTAACCCGTGAAGAGCATATCCCATCTCAGGAGTTGCACCTACTGCTAAGCGTTGATAACAAAACCCGGTTGGAATCCCCTGGGCTCGTAAGAGTGCTGCGAGGAGATGGGATTTCGCATAACACAGACCTTCGCCAGAGAGAAGAACTTCTGAAGCTGTGCAAGTCACTTGCGTACTCTCAATATCCCAGGAGTGGTGAATGGTATCCCGAACAAACTCAAATGCTCTTCTGATGCGCTCCATTTCTGGATCTGCGGGCGTAGATAAATGACGGATGGCCTGCTGAACCACGGGGTGTGAATAGTCCACCACTTCCTGTTCACACAGATACTCCTCTACAAAGGAGGACTCACAGATGAGATGCATGCGATGACTTCCTCCAACAAGGCCCCTCTTCTCTTTTGAGAGATACCTTGCGCTGCTGTTGGTGTGACTCTCCGTGCAGAGTGTAGCACAGGAGAGTGTCTTCGTCTAGTTGCGCTATTTTGTCCTACCGCGAAACCCTGCTTAAGTATTTTTGTGTTCGGGTCCGTCCCTCTCACTGATCTAATAATAACACCAAACGAGTTATTTGTCAATAATATTTATGACTTAATTTACCTATTTTATCTATCTTGTAAAAAACTCGTTTCGATGTTATACTTTTCACAACGCCGCACGAGTTATGGTACCTGGAGGATAGAGTATGACAGAAGAGATTAACTTAACTGATTGGTATGATGCTGATGCAGCGGCAAAACGGCTCACAGCTAATAGCGGTAAAAAGATTGATAATAGTTACGTTCGCACGTTGGCACGTTACGGAAAGATCAGATCGAAGAAGCTGGGGACACGCGCATCACTCTACCTAAAAGCAGATGTCGATGCTTATGTGGTTGAGGAACGGGGTGAGAAATCGGGACGAGCCAAACGGCAAAAGGCAAAGAAAGCACAACTATAACAAAGAAGGGCATAAAATTGAGCTGCAACGCCATCATACTCTATTTCCTTTTTTCAGTTATCCGGAAGTTACTTTCAATAGTAATAGGCATATTGCATAACTCAGAAAATTGCAGCATAATACTGCAAACTTGGTGGATGAAGTATTTACAATCATAGGTCTGAGGAGGCGAACACATGCGCAACCAGGAGCAGCCACAAGAACCACAGCGACCACCTTACGAACAAACGCAATGGGCGCAGCCATATAGACAACCAGAGCAAACTCAGTATGGTGTCCCGCCCGTACTAAACTCTGCTTCCCAATTTCAGCAAACACAATGGGCAGGGATGGAATACGATATGCCACCACCACCTCCTCCTATGGAATATGGTGGATACCAATATCATCCAGACGAGAAAATTTTAGAACATCGCTCAGGGATTAGCATATTCAGAATAATCAGAGGCATTTTCTACTTTATAGCAGTTTTCACAGCGGCCTTTGGCCTTTTTGGATCTTTCAATTCATTCGGACATAGCAGCCTCCTGGTAGGACTAGGATTATTCTTCATGTTCGGCTTAATAGTTGCAGGTATTGTCCTCTTTTTACGCATGCGACGCCGTATTACAAAGTTACGTCTGGCTCAGTTCATCTGGTGGATACTTGGAGCAACGGTGGGTATGTTTATGGCTGCTATTCTTGAATCCGCTTTCATCCCTAACTTTTCAAATGTACCAGTAGGATCTTTCATTTTCGGATGTATTTTTCTGCTCTATGGACTCGTTCTAGCAGCAATTGCTTTATGGTAGTGTTTCAGTTAAGAAGTTTCTAGTTATCTGGCACGTTGTATTCTTTCGTATAAATGCTGACGACAAGCCTTTTCTGTTAGCTGAGTAGAGCGTCCTCTGCATAGTTGTAGATCCACAAAAAGCGCCTCCATCACGGTTTATATTAAGATAGGGGGCATAGAACATATGAGCGAACAAGAGCAGGAACCACAAGGCTGTATTGATTGCGGTCGGTTAACTCCAGAAAGGTGTGCAATCTGCGAGAACCCATTATGCGAGGCTTGTAGTGTGTCAGAAGGTGATATACTGTGCGAGTCGTGTTTTGACGATGTGACACGCGCATGAGGCAACAAAGAACACCAGGTATCGCCGTCCTGGTGTTCTTTGCTAGTTACACTGATAAATTAGTGTAAACTGCTTGGGGATAAACAGTGAGGATATACAACAATCATACAGCCATTGTAGCAGAGTTTAGAACGCGCATCTATCCTGCCCATACCACGCATTGAGCTCGCCGCTTCTGCTCTGCAATAATGCCCTTCAGCAGATCCTCATTTGAGGCAGCCTCATAGATTTTCTTTGCATGGCCGCGCAGTGCAAGCTTCGTAACAGCTGGGTCATAGAGCGCCATCTCTTCCTTGATGTCTCTCAGAAGGGATTGCATCCGGCCTATGTATAGACTCTCCTCTTGATAACTCATCTTGTTATGGTTGAGGTTGAAACACTCCCCCATGTACTTGTACATGCTCTGGAGGGTACGCACACGCTCTATCCCTACGGCAAAACCGCTCAAGATATCGTCCATATGTTGCTCCACAATCGTGTCAATCCAATGCTCATCAAAGGCGCGGGCCCGCTCGACCCAACACCATGTTGAGCTGGCCTGTTTCCACGAGCCCGGTACAATCTGCTTGGGTTTCGCCACTTCCACAAGATGAGGCCGCTTGCGCTGTCTTGCGCGGCGCTGGCCAGGCGCAGCCGGTTTTTGCTCCTCTTTGGTACTTTTTAGTACCCGAATCTCTTGCTGCTCTTGCTCAAACGCAGCCTGCAGCGAGCGCTTAGCACCTAATGCTCGATAACGCTTAAACCTGTTATACCAGAGCGTTTTTTCGCCATCCATGCGCAGCCAAGGCTTTTTCATCGTCTGTAGCTGCTCTGCAGGCGTCAATATTCGTGTCGAATCGTCTTTTTCAGCCTCATTTTTTGCGGCTAGTGGCATAGAAAAGTACCTACTTTCAATCCAGATGTGTCTAACCTAAGTATAACCAATTGACGGTTATAACTCAATTATAATGCTTCGCCGCGTCAATTCTTTTGCATACTGAGCAGGTGAGTTTCTCGCGAGAATAATGCATGTATAGCGTTGGATCAGGGCATACTCGCACATCACCTTGTACCATCATTGAGAGCAGCAGCGCACGGGACTTGTGAACCGCTCGTCGCAGAGTGATCGGCATAGGCCGCTGTGGGGTTCACGAGTCAACACCTCGCTCAACATCAAAGTGAAATAATCCATAATGTGCTTGAATGTAGTCGAGCGCTTGGTCCATGTCCATAATGCGAAACTCATCTATCCGACTCAGCGCCATGACTATACCCTCATTTGGTCTTTCTCATGCTCTTGGGAGTCTTAGCAATATGGCACTCTCTTTCCATAGCACTCCAGCCTTATGATTTTATTGATGGAACAGAGTAGGACTACTGATCCCGGCGTAAAGAGCTAAAGCTCTACCACTACTGCACCTTGCCAAAAAGGCATAGCGAAAGAAGAAGGTTTAGAAACTAATGCCGGGATCAGTAATTCTTTTGCGGATAGTGGATTTTCTTTCTAGATCACACCAATTCGAGGCGTCAACCCACTCGCAGAGCCTTTGCAAAGTATAACTTTTTGAATACTGCGGATAGTGCAGATAGTGTGTAGCCTTGTCCTCTATATTTCTTTCACTTCACTACTACGGTCATTTTTTCTGCAGGCGATGGGTTGAACTATCCGCACTATCCGCAAAGTCACCTACAACACGCCATTTTTTAACCTTGGTGTGGCCTTCTTTTCCTCGTTCAATGCGTAAATTGTTATCACCGAAACATGCCTCAAGTCTCTTCTCAAGGGCCTTCCCAAGAATAATAGAGAAACTTTTCTCTTTCTCCCTCAAAGATATTTGCAGCGCATCAGGTAATGCCAATACAATAGCACTATCCGCAACATTTCCGGTATTATCCGCAACTTCTTTTATTTTTGCCACAAGCTGAGGTGTTGTAACCCATTCATCATGAAATATCTCGCACCATGCACTCAAGAATGCTTCCCACTGTACACTATCCTCATCGGCCTCATCATAGAGCTTTTCAAGATTAGAGAGAAAGCCCTGAACTGCGGCATATTGGAGTATGCCACCAATAGTCTTGACCCAACCATTGAAAGTGCCCATCTGAGGCAAGCTCTCATACTGTGGCTTTCCAGCAACGAACCAGGCGCGAGCGAGTGTGAGCAGAGCCGCGACCAGTTCTGCTCTATGCTCAGTAACCCATGCAAGTAAATCTTCATGCCTGAATCCCTAGCGCATCCAGGGTCGAGAAACATGCGGATCAAGGCGTATTCTGTAGCAGCGTCGCGCCAAGTCGCCCCCTAATCTGATGTTATTGCCAGTCGCAATCCATGTAGCTCGCTGAGGAGCCTTGACCATTTTGGATTGTCCAAGGATGCGGCCGCGCCATGTATCCGCTGTGAGAACACCGTCAAGGTGCTTCGATTGTAGCTTCCCTGCAATGTTATCAATGGTAATGATTGTTAATCCCTCGATAAGCAGAGCCGTGATACTCTTCTGCAATTCCTCATCGCTATTGGACAAAGTGAGTATAGCTGCGCTGGAGCCGGTGGCCGTAGTGGAAACAACATCATTCAGTAAACCTTTACCAGTTCCTTGCTTTGGTGCGTCAATGAGCGCGAGCGGGACATGACGCAGCACCGGGCGCACAAGTGGTGTGAGCAGACACCCGTAAGCATTGGCTCTATCGGCCTGAGTGACATAGGGGAACTCGCCGATGGCCTCATCTATTGTTGCAAGCGCATGCGCGATATCGGTCTGCGTTGGGTTCTCGGGAACCTTACAGGCTTTCATTCCCTCTTGTGGGTAATAGTAGAGGCGTGTTACCTCATCGTAGCCAGGTGAATCGAGTATGCTACCATCTGGACGCATTACTGGCGCTTCGACAATGGCCTCCAGTGAAGGAAACCCCCATTCACTCGGTTTGAGTGCAAGTATGGCCTCAGCGAGTTCTTTAGGAGGTGAGATCGCTACTGTATCGCCATTTTCCTTAACTTTGTAGTAGTCCGCAGAGCGGGAAAGCGCATTCCTGAGTTCTGCTTTCCCCACTTGCATGATAACCGGATGTTTTTTGTCATCTTGTGAGGCCGTTTCATAACTGGGAATCCTCCTCCCAAAGATGAGCTAGAACACGCTTAGGCGAACGGATGAGATCAGGGCGGCCAGTTTGCTGAGCTGCCAGCCCAACAATGACGGAAGCGGCGTAGGTTAAGGCCACCTGTGAGGCCATCTCGGACCAGCCACACAGAGGTGGACGTTGGAGATGAAAGAAGAGAAAAACGCGACCAAAGAAGCGTTCGATGGCGCTGCGTTTGCCGAGTTCTTCTTTGGTCCAGGTCGGCGGTAAGCAGGAGCGATTCTTCTGGCGTTTGGATTCCAAGGATAATAGCAACGGCACCCAGCACGGCATGAATCCAGGCAATGAGGCGCAGACCCCAATAGGCAGCATCCAAACGGATGATACGGGGACGGATCTGGTAAAGACGTACGGCTCCTGCTAACAAGCGCTGTGCAAAAGGAGCATCGTGTGAGTTGGCAGGAGAGAGAAGAAAGAAGAGAGGCAAGCCAGAACCACGACAGATGAGGGTGTGCACTCGGAAGCCTCGCAACAGAGGAAGAGGATGGTGGGCAGGAGCGTGTCCGAAGGCTGCGTCAGGATCACGACCTCGCCAGGCCAAGATGGGAGCACTATCAATGATGAGATCACGTGCCCCAATGAGTCGTCGTCGGAGAGCTTGCAGAACGGTGAGCACGAAGAGCGACTCGTGCAGAGGGGCTCCGGCTGCGTGGCGACGTTTGCACTGCTGGGATCTGCTGGGAATGCGAGGTTGTCCCTCTTCGTTCAATGGCAACCCACAGGCCAGGGCCAAAGCAGACCAACTCGTGAGCCAGTCGTGCATATCCTGATAGGATAAGCGCCACAAGGTACGCAATAAGCTCATCAGCAGCAAGCTCTCTTCGCTGTACGTGCGTGGTGCTCCTCCAGGACCGGCTGGCAATGGGGGAGGACAACGACGATGGGCCAGACAAACGGCCAGACGACACAACATGAGCAGATGCAACGTCGTGACTAATGTAAGAGCGTTCATGTGGAGGGCAGGACCCAGTCGAGCTTGTGCACGCTGATAGGATGGTGGTGCGACTGGTGTCTGATCTGCTAGAGCTAAAGACATCAACATGCTGACCTTCTAGATGAGGGAGCTAGCCTCGTCTAGATGTCAGCATACTTTACTCTGCCAAGTACCAGCGTGTTTTGGTATCCATTGAAGAGCTTTTTGAGGGTTAGGAAACGCCCTCATCTTGTCCTATTTGGATTAACCTTGCTGATTGAATAAAAATGCTATGTTCTTTCTGCTCTGCCTTTTGGAGTGCCTGCAATGCAACGTCCCATTTCTCGGTAGTCACTCTGCATAGAGGTGATAAAGGAGTCCCAAATGGGACGATCTCCCTTCCAGAGCGGCTTCTTGAGATCAGTGTCTGTATCCTTTGAGATAGCTCTAGAAGCGCATCACCTCTATCGAGAGTGACTACCCACGTTTGAGCAGATACATAGATTGCTAAAGGAGGCTCAAGGTCATCCTCTAGAAGCTCTCTTTGTTCTTGCTGTAACAACGGGAATGCGTAGAAGTGAATTGTTCGGGTTAAAGTGGCAAGATATTGATTTTGGTAAGGGTGTATTGTATGTGTGCCGTGGCCTCATAAGAATGCCTACAGGTCAAGGCTATAAAGAAGTCTGAACTCAAGACTGAAAAAAGCCGACGTAGCATTGTACTCACTTCTAAGGCAATTGAAGCTCTCAAGAAACATCGGCTTCAACAGGTAGAGGCACGGTTAAAAGCTGGCACCGCATGGCAAGAACATGATTACGTGTTTTGTACTGCAATTGGCACACATCTTACACCTGGACATAATGGACTGATACAGTTAAAAGACTGCTAGAAAAGGCGGGTTTACCAAACATTCGGTTTCATGATCTGCGTCACAGCACGGCTACTTTACTGCTGTCAGAAGGAGTACACCCGAAGGTAGTGCAAGAGATTTTAGGTCATAGCGAGATTAGTATGACGATGGACACCTATTCTCACGTGTTACCGACAATGCAGAAGGATGCAATGAGCAGGTTAGATAACCTGTTTTGATATCATGGTTCGCTTTTGCTGTCATTTTTGCTGTCAACGCTACATGAGCCACTAAAGAACGAGGTGTAAAGCCGCTTCTAAAGGGATTTACGCCAACTTTGGCAATAAAAAGTGCCAAGGATCAGAATTGAACTGATGACACCAGCATTTTCAGTGCTGTGCCCTACCAACTGAGCTACCAACGGCGCTTCTCAAGCTACTTCAGCGCAATCTAGGGTTGTTGGAAGTCTTCTCCAACAACAGTATAGAACAAATTGCCTACCTTTTCAAGCTGTAAAACACCATTTTTTAACATTGCAGATCCAATGCGCCAATTGCACGTTGCCTGGTTCATGCGTACCTCCGCGTGCTAAAGGGATAATGTGATCAAGGGAAGCGCTCATTGGATCTGGGTAACGTAAAGTTGGATCTACCGGCTCTCTGCAAATCTGACAGATCCAACCATCACGTTCATACATCTTCTTCAAGTACACAGGTGCTACGTACGCTTTTAGACGTTTTGTATAAGCACGCCATTGCCATTCACGCTCTTGCTCTGGGTTTTCTTGAGCTTTTCTTCGGTTATACGCATTGAGGTATTCTCGATTTTTTCCAGCCCAACGATGCCAAGACAGGCGAGCCTGTTCACGGTTGCTTTGTTGGTATTTGCGTTGAGACTCACGCGCGGCTTCCCTGTTCAAGGCATAGTGTTCGCGGGCCTTTCTATTGTCGCAATGTTTGCAGTAGCCCTGTAGGCCAGTCTTGCTGTAGCGATCTTTACCAAAATCTGCTTCAGTGAGATCATACCTATTACATCCTGGACAGTACATACACTTTCTCCATATAGTGAATTATATTCTATAATCTATTATATGGTATCTAGGATATAAAATCAAGCCATGATCCACTCTGCAAATAAGCGTTGAGATGATACAATTACTATATATGAGCGCCTATCCAAAGGACACGCACATGATCACTGACGACGACATCCGGGCGGTCATCGTAGCGCTACAAACTGTTCCGGCGGTCAAGGATGATCCTACGGAGTTCCTGTATGCACACCTCTCACAGTGCGTTTTATCTAGTGTGTACAGCCTTGGCGCAACTGCAGTAGCAGAAAGAAACGTGGTTCAGAATTACTCCGCCTGGGCACATTTAATGCCGCTCTACAGACTTGGTCGACAGCACTACCTCTCAAAGAAGCGGCAAGAACCGCTACCGCTATTCCTGTCGTACATTGACAACATGGGACCATTCCGCTTCGCCAGTGATGTCTTGCAAAACCGACAAAGAACATCGCCGAGCCACGGCATTCTCAAAGCTGAATGTGTACGGCAGTTTGCCTTAGTCCTCGTTCGTTGGGGTATCCGCTACTTCCAGGACCTACCTGTAGTCATAGGCGATGCAGCTTTTGAACAAGAGGTCAAGCGTATTCCTGGCCTGAGGCCTGGTACTGGACTTATCTACTTTTATATGCTCACAGGTGACGAATTAAGAGTCAAAGCGGACCGACATGTCCAACGCTTCCTCTCACGAGTCTGTGGCCGCCGCTTGAACCAAAAAGCTATCCAGGCACTCATAACAGAAGTAGCAAAGTACGTCCTCCTCTCCCCTAGACAGATAGACAACATGTTGTGGGCTTACGAACGAGCACGAGATCCCACTTGAAATATGAGTTTTTACCTCTTTCAACAACTCATGTCCAAAACTCTTGACTTTCCGTCTCGGAGCTGGTACTATCTCTTATAGAAAGTTTTCTAGAAAACTTTCAAGATAGTTTTCGGTAAGGAGATGTTAATGGCAGCAAGACTGAAAGGATACTCCGTAGTTCCGGACGAGAAGAAATCTATACAGGTTGGATGGTCCATGTCGAAGGAATTCACCGAACACATTGCGGTGCTAGCTCGCCACGATAAAATGTCCGCCAGTCAGTGGGTGAGAGAGCAACTAGCACCGATTGTGGAGGCACGAAGGCGTGAGTGGGAACAAGAGCAAGAGCAAGAGCAAGACTGACGCAGTCGTGGTGTTTGAACTGGCAGTTTTTTGTAAGGAGGCTACTACTATGTCACGGAAGCATGACTGGTACGATCCAGATGCGCCAAGGAGACGACGTTTGCGGAAACAAGGTTGGAGTATGGAACTGCTCACAAACGGAAAATTATTCGTAGAAGAAGCACTTGTAGGTGATGGCAAGAAGACTAGTTTTGAGTTGAGCTTCTTACCAGAGGGTAGCATTTATGTGGATAACTTCACATGCCAAATGCTTGTTGGTAAGAGAGACAGTGGCCCCTATGGAGTTGAAGGGACACGAGTAACCTTCCCGATACCGATTCCAGCAGACCACTTGATGACCATCTTCTACAATACAGCCCGCCAGCCGGAGCAAGTGCAAGCTAAGGAGGGCATCGCCTGATGAGTGGTATAACAGACGAGCTAGAAGAGCATGTATACTGGCCAACCTCAGAGTCGATCTGGGTAAGGGTAATTCTGGGGTACGAGGGCAAGGAATACGCGTACATGCAATCGTACGGCCCAAGTTGGTTGGAGCCTGGAGACGACCCACTCGCGAGCATTCGAAAACTGTATGAGGATGACGACGACTCACACGAGGATTGCTGTGATTGTTCTCGATCTTACAATATACAGCGTTTCTGTGGTGGAGATGTATCCGACCTTGAATGTGGGCACACCATCAAAGTGCTGTCGCTAGACTTGTACGTTCCAGTAACGAATTCGTCCCACACCACTTTTAACGAGAGGACCATCGCGAGGCTGGAGGCCTTGAAGCGTAAACTACTCAAGAGGGGAAACGCGGCGGAGGACGATGTCTGATGGACCAGAAACGTTGCTCCACCTGTAAGGAGATGAAGGCCATCGAGGAATTCGGCCTTGACCGTAGTGCTAAAGATGGTCACCAAAGGCGTTGCCGGCTTTGTGACCGCTCTTACCAGAAACAGTGGAGTACCAAAAACGCTCTACAGGCGACTAACAGGACCAGTACCGGGCTCTCCCACGAGGGTCCGGTACTCTAGGCACAGTGATTGCCCTTATAGTTGGTATAGTTACCTTTTTTTCGTTTTTTTGCTATATCCGCCTTTTTTTCTCAACAAATATGCTCTATAGCTTTTTACTATTTTTCCCTAACTATAGTAACTATAAGAGCTTAAAGCTAGAATATAAGTGCGTTTAGCAGGTAACTATATGAGGTAACTATACGGTAACTATACGAGCAAAAAGCAACTATAAATTTTCGCTCGTATAGTTACCTTTACTGCCGTATAGTTACCGTATAGTTACCGTATAGTTATCGTATAGTTACCTCTCATCGCACCCGGTCAGCAATTTTCGCATCCCGGAAGTTTTGCCACAGGTACCCAGGCCTATCCGCTTGATTTCTCGCCTGAGATCAACTATAATTAGAATATGAAAGGAACAGTAGTTCCATTTATAGTTCAATAGGAGGTTCACAGGAATGTTACAGATGTACTCACAATCGCTACCACTCGAAGAAGCTGCAGCGCGACTGAAGTGTCACCCACAAACTGTGGCGTGGAGGATGACGCGACTAGGGTTGAATCTGCTACCCGATCCGGCTGATCGTCGGAAGCGGATCGTCTTGCAGACAGACCTCGAAGTGCTTCTCGAGAAGTTCCCGCCCGAGAAGCATGCACAACAGTGGCACAAACAAAAATAAAAGAACGCACTCTGTTGGCTGCGAACTACCAGAGTACGTTCTTACGTGGGTCACCATCCACTAGTGATTGACCGAGTGGTCAGAAAACAGTTCGCGACTATTACTGTCCCACTCTTAATCTCTTCAATTTTTATTATAAGATACAAACAAATAAAAATCAAGGGATGAGAGGAGATTCCTTATGAGGATATGTAGCACGTATGAACAATCTACGCACACCACTAGAGCTCGCACAGGCCTACAAGGAACTCGGTCTCCAAACCGTATCTTGTAAGGACAAGACGCCGTATAACTTTCGACAAGGGACGCGTTTGACAGCGTGGCAAACCGAATTCGTAGAGCTCACTGAAGCAAACTTTCCAAACAACTCACGGACACAGGTCGGTGTCATCACTGGCGAGATCAGTGGAAACATCATCGACCTCGATGCAGACGACCAGGACGTCGCGAATGCACTGTTGCAACTGTGTCCGACTACGCCCACGTTCGGTCGCCTTTCAAAACCCAACTCGCACTACTGGGTACGTATCATAGGTGACACAGGTAAGTACGTCAAGCACGTAGACAAACTGGCAGAGTACCGACAAGACGGCCACCAAACGATTGCACCTGGTTCTATTCACGCTAAGACAGGCGAATTAATCGTCTGGGTACCCGGAAGGTCGCCAGATGAGGTACCCTATGCAGAACTCACCGCCGCAGCTGCGCAGTACATTCTCATGAAGGCTGTGGTGTTCGCTCTCGTCAAGAAGTGTTATGGCAATGATCGCCATCTGTTGTTGCTTCCACTTGCAGGTGGGCTTAAGAAGGCGGGTTGGACACTAGCGGAAGTTGAAGAGCTGTTTGAGTGGGTCTGCCAACAAACAGGAGACGCTGAGGTTACAGATCGCTTACGCGTTGTCGCCGATACGTTCTCGCGCGGTACGGATGACCATACTACCGGTTGGCCGACGCTAGAGGGATACGTCGGCAAAGACGTCGTTGCAAAAATAAAGCAAACGTTGCACGTTAATGATGAGGGATATGACACAAAGCGGTACTTTAGTGACGGATTCAAGCCTAACGTGGTAAAAGAAGATCTGAAGAGGGATCGAAACTTGCTCCTTATCGGTAGTACACCATGCATGCACTTCAACGGAGTGTACTACCGACCTATTCAGGGATACGATCCACTAGCGATTCTGATTGGACGTATGCTCGGAGACCGTTCCACGAAGGATAATATCCAAAAAGTACTGGATCTGTGCGAGTATGACGAGGAGATACCTCGCTGGGTCGAAGACGATGAGCGTTACTGCAACTTCACCAATGGGCTTCTCGACCTACAGACACGACAGATGATCCCGCACACACCAGACGTGATGTCGACGTTTCAATTCCCATACCCACTCGACCTGTCGGTAGACACAACGGAGATGCGACGATACTTCGAGAGTGTGCTTGTCCCAGATCAAGTCGATCGCTTCCTCGAATACGTGGGATTGACGTACACCACCTATGCGAAGAAGCATATGGCACTGATTGTCGGTGAGCACAATTCCGGGAAGAACATCTGCGCGAACATCTTAGAGTCCGGGTTCGGTCGCGCTGCAGTATCCCACTCGACGTTGAGACAGCTCACGAGTACTAGCGCATTTCACTTGGCACCAGTAGCGGGTAAGGTGTCAAACATCTGCGATGAGTCCAGCAACCTACGTGATAGCGCACTTGAAGCCTTGAAGAGTTTGTGGAACGGTCAGAAGACTCCTGTACAGTTTGAACGGAAGCACAGAGACGCACTACCAGGTCTCTTTACCCTCACGGGTTTCTTCTTCTGCAACGACTTGCCGGAGTTCTCTACGTCAGACGTGAAGGCGTTTGAAGGTAGACTGCTCGTCTTCCGATTCCCGAATGCCTTCAAACACAATGTCGAGAACGACGAACTCGCGAAGTACTACTCAGGTCTCGTGCCGCAACAACTTGCACCGTTGGCAATTACGTCACTGTTCCACTTCCTCGACCGAGGTGGGGAATTTGCTGATTCCGAGTCGAGCGATGCGGAGCGAGAGGCGTACATTCTTGAAAACAACGAGCTGGTCCCACTCTTTGAAGGCAACTACTTTGAAGGTGGTCTTGGGAGAGATTGTTACACCGTAAAAAACGATTTGTACGAGGCATACAAAACGATTTGTGGTTGGCAAGGTACGAACCCGCTGTCACAGGGAGCTTTTAAGAATAAGCTGCTTGCACTGGCGGACCTGTTCAACTTCAAGCTGGACCAGAAACAGATTCTGCGACCGAATGGCAAGTGGACTCCACAGATTGTATGGATTGGCATTCGTGCACGACATATCAACGTCAGTCCAGACCAGCCTACGTACGCTGCCACAACGCGCTAGGACTTGTAGGATGCCGTGGAAGCAGTCTTTGTAGAGCGACTCATCAGTAGCACCAATACAGAAGGAGTACACAGACAATGCATGATTACGCATACGCATTCTGGGACCCGAACGGGAGACCGTATACAGGCATCTCTAACCTCTCGCAATTCTGTCGAGAGCACCACTTAACCGTCACGGCATTACATGAGGTCTGGCTAGGTAGGTACAAACACCACAGGGGCTGGACCAAATACACCGAAGGGCAAGCGTGGTCACCTCCAGTACGTCCGCTGTACGTACTGATTGATCCAGCAGGCAACGTGCACCGCACGCACAACCTAGCGCAGCTGGCTCGCGAACAGCACTTAGACGATGCCACCCTGTATGACGTCTGGCATAATAAGGCGGAACAGCACAAGGGCTGGAGTCGACCGTACGGTGTCCCAGAACGCACATAACGACCTCGACTAACCACAAAGCAAGGAGTCATCAGGATGTACACATCACCTGACCAGCAGTCGTACGACAGTACGGTACCAAGACACAGTGAAAGGAATCGTACGACTATGTCAGTGATCGAACAGTACCCGTACAAATGGCCAGTTAAAGAATGTGGGACCAAGTATTACGCTATCAGATGGGAGCAAACTCGTGGAGTCTGGCTAGACCACTCCAATAGTGTTGAGGAGCTACTCGAAAAAATCAGGAAGTTCTACGTCCTCGAGTATCCCAACAGTGTCTGTGTCGTGTACCGGACGAAGGATAGCGAGCCAGTCTGTACAGAATTTGGAGACGAAGTTTTGCGCAAGGCAATCCGTCACTTACGGAAGGAGCTCGACCTGTGACCACAGGAAAGGAAGCGAACGATGAAAATCGGGGATGTGTACTTTAAACGAGATCGATTTGTGATCTCAGACGTGGACTCTTCGACAGTTGAGATGTCACTGCAAGACGCTTTGGAGTTGCGGACCTGGTTGTACGTACACCACAACGAGTTACTCCAGCGGCTGCGTGTCTCGAACCCGTATCCAGGCATGCTTACTGACCCAGACAGAAGGGAGTCCGAGCAATGAACCATTACATGACGCGCAGACAGCTCTTTGAGTACGGTGACGATGGCAGTTTGACGATTTGGGAGAACGGTAAAGCTAGACACTTTTCCAAAGATGAGGTGCGGCGTGGCGAACACAAACAGTACGGCCACAACCTCCGACAGCCGAATCCGGACATCGAGACTGATCCGAACACCAAAGCTATCTAAACAGCAACAATGCTCAAGCCTTGACCTGCTTGAGCATTGTTACCATCCAGCCGTATCCGCATCGGGGCCATAACTCCCCTGCTCGGACGCACAGGACTTGCACTTTTCCACTGGGTCACGTACTAGCGTCATCATACGGATGACGCTCACTGTGTACTTGACAAGATAATTATACGATACAACCAGGGTGTCTAACAAGTGGTGCGGTCGTTGCGGATCTCGGCTCTTGTCGAAAGGAACACAAGCTATGCACACCGTCTTACTTGCTGATGGAGTCGTATTTCCGATCATGTTACTAGAAGCTGCGAAGCGTCTGCATTTCCTGTACTGCGAGGACGGCATCGAGTCTGAGTTGCATCAGCAGTGGAACTTGTACTGTGAGTATCATCACCTCCCGTATGTCGTCTGTGCTCCGAACGCTACCGACGGTACGCTGTACGATGTCGCACTGGACTGCCAGACGGTCGAGCGCACGTACAGACTCTCCACTGTGACGCTCACGCAACTCGAGTTCTTGCACAAGTACAGCACACCGTACGCCCAGCGACAGGACTTTAGGCGTGCTGGTGAAACGGAGACGCTCCAATTACCAGGCGTCGCAGAGATCTACCCAGCAGTGGCGATCCGACGCAAGGCACAACTGCCAGTGGCGATCACACTTGCGAAAGCCTACGCGTTTCTCGCACGTCGAGATCTCCGTGAGCGCCATCGAGATTAGACCTGCGAGTATCATATACTATAAGTATAAAGGATCGAGTTGTGCTGAAGGGGCTTCGTTGAGACCGATCACCCGAATGGAGGCCGCAGCTCGATCCTTTGTGGTTGGTCTAGCGACACAGGCGAGCTACTAAGCACACGATACTGGTCGGTACAAATCAAGCGTCGTAACGTCGTTATATCGTCGTTTTAAAAACCCGGCACGTCGATATTTACCCGTTTTTTTGAGGACGATATAACCACGTTACGGGCCTACGGGATCCATGAGATCCATGAAATCCATGAATAAAAACCCGTAAATGCGCGTTTTCCCCATTTTTGTTTATGGATCTCCTGGATATTCTGCATATCGTGGATAGCGATTATAATTGTGTAACTGACGGATCCGCTTTAAGTTTCAGTGGCTTTCACTTATAATATAGTCATGTTACATTAATGATCGATGCATGAAAGGAACCGCAGCAATGACCGAGCACAACTACGACGAATTACGGAATACGCTACCAGAGTACCTGACGGTACAGGAGTTGATGCAACTCATGAGCCGTTCGTACCCGACTGTCACTGAGTACTTGCGGACGTACAATGTTCCCAAGCATACATGGCGTGGCCGTCGAGTTACACACAAAGAGGATGTGATTCGGCTGCTACAACAGTTGGACGCGGTCAGGTGAGAGGCGGTGTGCAATGCGCGGACGCATCTACCTACTACGAGAGACCACGTCGTACTCGACCTGCGACAATGTACCACCCACTGTTGACGACGAGGTCGCCTACTTGCGTAACCAGTTGTCCGACCTCACGACCGAGTACACCCGCCTGCTTATCAAGCACGAGACCCTGCAACGCGAACTGGTACGCTGCCAACTCCAGGTTCGACTCCGACACGGTACCGGGTCGAAGGACCGATAACCGGTCTGAGCGACTCTGAAAGGAGGGAACCATGACGCAGCAACCTGTGCCAAACCGGTGCTGGCACTGCAAGAAGTCGCTTCCACCTGGCAAACCTCGGTGGTGTGACCGGGCGTGCTATGACGCCTGGACACGCAACCATCCTGAGGAGTCGCAGCTGCCACAAAGGCTGTTCCCAGTGAAACCAACGGTACAACCCACCGTGGCACCGTCGAAGCCACCGTCGTCTGCACAAAGTGTACCGTTGCAGCCAACCGTGCCACCGTCGTCGACACCGTCGCCAACGCAAACTGCACCGGTGACACCGTCGTCTGCACCGTCGTCACCGGTGACACAAAGGGTCTCGCATCGGGAACCGTTACACCTGGGGCTCTGGGTGCTTGGCATCTGTAGCGGACTGATGTGGGTGACGCCAGCGGGGTATCACGTACTCTGGTTCGGTGTAATGGTACTGGCATGCATACTCAACGTGCTCGCCTGGCTACGGAGAGGTAACAGTCGATGAAGGGTAAGCAGCGATTGGAGTCGCCTATATGACGCACTGCTACCTGTGTGAACGGGAGATTGACCTGACGTTACGTTTTCCACATCCGGAGTCGTCCTCCCGTGATCACGTGATACCACGGTCGCGCGGTGGACCGGATGTGCCTAGTAACATCCAACCCGCCGCCTACGCTGCAACGTTCGTAAGGGGACGAAACTCGTCGAGGTATTTACGCTCCCGTTCACCTGGCCCGATACAGTACCACGCAGACCTGTGACAGCACCCCGTAGACCGACCGCTGTGACACCAGTCACAGTCAAGCCGACCGCTGCCAGCGTCCGACTACCCGGTACCCGGTCTAGTCCAGCGAAACGGCGGCTCTTACACCAGTCCTCGCTCGCTGGACACTCTGGGCCCTCACGGCGTACATGATGTATGCGGATGGCCTCGCGCTCTCAGGTCGACAGACACTCTCCCTGAACCTGATGGCGCTCGACATGTACGGGATCGGTTGTATGCTCGGTCTGAGTATCCTCGCGTGCATCCAGCATCTGCAGTGGCTACGGGTTCACGGTCGCCGCTATTGGGCACAGGTGCTGTGGGCACTACTATCGCTAACAGTCTCGAGCGTTGCGCAGTGGATATACTACTCGGATGTCGGGACCTTCGCTAACGCTTCGCGCACCGTCACCGTCGCGACGCTTTACATCGGTCTGACGTTCTTTGTGGATTAACAAAAGAAAGGAACTACAAGCATGCAGGGTAGCTGCGAACACTGCGGAACGTTTCGTCCGTACCTACACCACGATCACATCATCCCACGAGCCATGCGGTACTAGTAGATCATGGATATTCGACGTGGTAGTCACACCAATGTTACCAAAAGAAAGGCATTCGCATGCGAGAAGGTTACTCGGAATTAAGCAGCGTACTAGCTGTGTACTACGTCACGCTGCACCGGCACAACAAGCAAGGTGCAGTCCGGACAGTATCGGAATTGGCTATCAAGCTTTTCCAGAAGTTATCCTGTCACCAGGGGAGGCATTGGGCTGTTGGAGTGGTTAACGCGGAGCAGGCAAATCTCGCAAAACTCCTCAGCTGAAGCATCAACGGAGCCACACAAATAACGTCGTGTAAAGCGAAATCTACTGGGAGCACAGTTCGAGGCAATAGTTTGAGTACTCGTACTGATCACGGTTACGAAATCCGAGGGATATACACGGGAGGAGTTGTCCCGAAGTTCGGCTGTGAGGAAGTTAGCTGAGATATAGTATTAATCTAGATTATCTGACTATGTGCCTGTCGAACGTCCGGTTAAAATCCCAAGTTACCGGCACCCCGTAAGTCACGATACTATACGCCGGGAAGTCGGCCTGTCACATCGCCATGTTATTCTGTATGGTAGTTTGAAAGCTCGTTGAAACGAAACAGGTGATCTGGAAAAAGCTAGAAAACGTCCAGGCCGAACCATTCCACGTCTTATACTGTTGATAACTTTCAACCAAGGCCGTACCAACCGAATTAGATGCGAGTGCTTGAATGAGGCTATTTGCTTCAATGCTGTTTTGATCAAACTCGCTGGCAGGTGAGACAAACAGTATTGTTTGCTTTACAAGCGATTGCGTGGCCATATCTCACACTCCTTATGTGCCAATCAATACGAACGTCCCCTGAGATGCTGAGGAGGTTGACCCAAGTACGACATTTGAAATCGTCAATGGGACAGTCGCGATGCTGTTCCGGAACAGGCTAGTACCTGTAGTCGAACTTCCACCACCACCAGCTAAGCCTGTGATGATAGTCCAACTGATACCACCGCCCCCGTTATTCATGCCGAATGTTAAACCAGAGCTATTCGGGTCACCGAAGAAGGCGATACCACGTGCCAGTGAGGTTGGGAGTGCAAATGAGGGAGTGCCCGTGCTATTGTAGCTGCCACATGTGATGACCAGTAGCTTTAATGAGGAACCCCAAATAGGAGTGTAGCAACTAGCTGTACCTCCCACGTTTCCATTAAATGTTGTAGGTGATTTCGCCAATTGTAACGTCCCATCTGATGGTGCGGTAATCAGTGTATTCGCTGCATACCCAAGATACTGCTCGAGCGCATTTAAAAACGCGCTACTCACACCCGGAGCCGATGCATCCGTGAAGGGCCCCGTGGGCGTATACGATGTCATCTGTTGTCTCCTCCTAGAACTTGATAGCCAGGCCCCAATAGAAGTACCCGCTAGCGGCTTTGACGGACACCTGGCTACTTGTCGTATTCCAATACGCAATCGGGAAGCCTGGCGGTGAGCCAAAGTTGCCAGCATACTGTAGGAGCACGAGGTCAGGTGTCGACCCCAATCCGTGCGGTATGGTCTGTGTACCTCCGGTACCTGTGCTGCTGAAGCGAGAGATGCGAGAGATGCTGCCAGTGGTAAAACGCACAGAGGCGGTGCTAAGGTTGCCATTACCATCTGTCGTGATGCTGGAATCACTCAGCATACTCGAGCCACTGCTCAACTTGATTCAGGAACGAACTGGAAATTCCCGGAGCACCCCCGGAATTAAATGGACCGCTCTTCGGATACTTGGCCATGCGTTGCCTCCTTTAGCTGAACGTGTAGTCTAGCGTGAACTGAATGCTCTCGGTCCCTAGATGCGTATGACTGTAGAGGCCATGGGCCAGCAAGACACCGGAATTAGCTGTCGCACTTGCATTCCCACCAAAGAAACCGACTTCACTCACCGTGGTTCCGACGAGATCGGACGGTGAGAGGAACATATTTACGAGGGTCTCTCCGGTACTTCCAGTTGTGTAGCTCGATACCACCTTACGGAAGACTTCTGCCCCGAGCTGCGTATCTGTCACAGCAGGCGTTGTCGAGTCAGTACCCAGGGCCACGTATGTAATTTTGGGATTCGAGGTGCCTTGCATCCCATCTCGTAGTAAGTTGAGTCCATTATTTGTAATCGTGATCGCGGACATACTGCCTCCTTGCTAGCAGGGGTACAATGTAGCGGAAGGGTAGAGACCGCTACCGGGTAGCGGGCACGCATAGACTGTCGTTGTGAGAGATGCCGTATGCGTCCCAGTCGCAGTGAAGGATTGTACCAACGACAACGTTCCGGAGATGCCGATCGAGATATTGTTACTATTCTGTTGTGGCGCTAGGATCGCTTTGAAGAAATCTTGCCACTGGACGTCATACGGCCCGGCAATCGCCTTGACGGTATACCAGATGTTGATGCCGTCTGTCTGATCACTGGCACTAACCTCTTCGATGAGCATCTGCGTATCCAGGATACCGAAGTCCGGAAGGTTTACGGTTACTAACTCACCAGGCACGTAACCTGTCGTCAGTGTCGTGAACTGTAACTGCATACCCTGCTGGGCATAACGTGTCAGGAGCGCACTTGCTTTTGCGAATCCCCCTTGCAGTGACGTCGTAGTGATGTCTTGCTCAACTTCTTCGACAATACCAGTCGTCCCATCAAGTGCCTGTTGATAGCTAACCTGTGCGCCATCTGACGATTGGATCACAGTTGAGTATTGACCAATATAGGTAACTGTCAATGTATTCGAACTCGTGAGCGCTGTCTCACTTTGGTCTTGTACTACGACAGCGTCTCCTGCTGCCCAATACCAATCTTTGCCGGTAGTCCCTTTGACTCCAACGGCCTTCGCTGTGCCATCTACCTTGATCGTCGGCATCTGTGCTAACTGGTAACCCATCGTGAAGGACTGCGTGTTACCGTCACCCATGCGGGTCTCGACCTGGGTAGTCGTAAGTACAACGACACCTGTGAGGTACTGACTGTTCCGATACGTAGGATTTTGTCGCGTGACCTGCGGTGGTGAACCGACTTGCTCGATCTGTGTCCCATCGACTACCGCGCTACCCGTGTTGTACGTGTAGGGTGCGAACCACAGTTGCTTATACTGATCAATCGCCCACCAGTACGGGACCCCAGATACGCTTGCAGCGGTCGTCAGAGCGTCCATCGCTGCAGCGACTGTGCAGTACGCAAAACTGACAGTCGGTATGCTATCCATCGCTGGATCTGCTAGCGGATACAGCGTTGTCGCAGGGTACACATTAATATTCGGATAGAATGTAGCGATCGTCGTCTCATTCTCGACAATCGCACCGACCGTGACGCCTTCTTGCGAGAGGATCGTATCTACCAAGCTACTGACGATCGACGCATGCGTGGTATTCTGGTACGAGGCGGCGACGACTCGCTTGTCGGCTAGCCAGTGCTGGTCAGTACACTGAATTTGCGTTTCAATAAGCGGTGGGAAGCCTGGTTTCTTTTCGACTGGTTGCGTGATGTAGCCCGAAAAGATGAGAGCGGAATACTGATCATAGATCGCGACCTGCTGGTACTGTTGGTAGTGCGTGTTGTTATCAGCTAGCACAGTGAAGGCAGCGGTTGAGCGCTTCCCGATGGTTGAGTCGATCGTCAGCGTACCAGCAATCACGGTGACTGGCACGCCGTCAATCTGCACGCTGTACGGTCCGGCAACGGGTACGCTAAAGATAAGGCGCGTCGCTAAGTCGAGGGTATTTAGACTGGCGAGACGCAGCCGACTACTAAGGTCGCGTAGCGGTGGGATGGTCAGGCGTAGGCGAGTGTGCAGGTCTTTGGTCTGTGACGCCAGCAAGAGCAGACGTGTCTTGAGGTCTTGTTGTGTTTGAGTCCCACTCGGAGTAAAAGTGGAGGTCGTGATCTGCATATCACTCGCGACACCGGCTGTGCCTGAGTTTGACTCATAGACCGTCGGGTTATCACCGTTGATCTGTGAGCTGTTATCGTGCCACCAGAGATCGACATACACCATATCCGACGCACCGAAGCTGACACTGGACATCGACGTGGCTGTGAACGAGTACGTGGTCTTCGCAGCGGAGAAGCCACTGCTCTTCACGATTGAGCCAATGCTCGTGTAGGAACCGGTATACTTATAGAAGCGCAGCGTGATGTCGACAGGCACAAAGGCACAGTTAAGTGTAATGCTGCCGGACCAGTTCCCCGTAGCGAAGCTACCTGCACCTGGAGTAAATACCCAGCCATGGCCAGTCGGTGCCTGAATTGAGCTAAAGCCAGTCGTCGAACCACCCTGTGACCAGATTTCGGCGTAGGTGTTCGAACCTGTATACGTCATCGCTTTAGAGGTCTCAGTCCCACCCGTTGTCGATGACATGTTACAGGCATTAGTCAGCGTCCCGTTCGCGACACTTGAGCCATAGATGACTGTCACGCGGCGTTACCTCTCCCTCTAGGCACTTCGCAAGCCTACACCGTAACGGATCTGGTCCGTGAGATGCGGAAGCACGAGACGAGCAAATGTTCTTCCATCGATTTGCAAAATAATTGGTTGGCCACCACCGGACCCACTAGCGACCGCTCCACCTGAACCACTCAGTCTGTTATTTGGGATGACTCTCGCACCTCGAGGCATATACACGAGCTCTTTCCCCCGCTCACCTACCCAGGCCGGGCCACCTTCAGCGAATGATGTCCCGTTTTCGTACCCCACGTAGCCTCCACCGTGGGCCATCGACACTATGCCTGGGACGTTAAAGACACTCCCGTAGCGACTTTTAATATATCCAATGGCCGCTGCCGCGTTATCGACAGGATTTAGGATGTTGGTGTGCCCGGCTAAGGCGTGCGCCATGAAAGTACTCGGGATGGTCTGGAACAAACCTTGAGAAGGATGGCCCGCAGCTGCGTTCGAGTCCCAGAGGTTTATGCTTGAAGGATTCCCGCCACTTTCCTTCATGGCAATCGTCTCTAGTGCACCAAGCCAACTGGCAGGTGTGCCTGTTAGTGCCATGGCTGCAGAGATCCACGACGCGACGTTACCTGGGACATTCACACCTTTTGCAGAGAAGCTTCCACCTCCACCGCTTGCACTCTGGAGCTTGTTGAGGAGACCCTGTACGAAGGAAGTTGCGTACCCTTTGAGTTTGTTGAAGATGTCTGCACCCATGTTTCCGACACCGAAGAGCGAGAAGCCCGGAAGTGCACCTAGCACGTGCGAGATGATGCTCCCGACACCACCGGAGACCCAGGACATCACACTCTTAGCGATGCCTCCGAGCCAGTCACCGATGCCACCAGCGTAGCCTGGGATGCCGCCTAGCAGTGCAGCTGTCGGTCCTGCTGGTAAGACCTGTGATCCCTTTGGCAGTGCAACTAATTCTTTTCCATGCTCTCCAACGACAGCTAAACCTCCTGGATGACTGTCTGTGCCTGAAGCGTAATGTGGAATCAGGTTGATGCCAATATGGCCAAGTGGATTATTCGCTCCGAGGGCATCAGCGACTCGGTTGAAAGCATCGATAATGTCATTCCCGAAGTTACGAACTGCAATCAAACCATTATTTATCTTATCGATCATCCAGTTCACGCCAGTGTGGACCCCTGCGGCAATACCGTTCCAGGCATTCGAAATCGTATTCTTGATAGTATTCCAGACCGAACTCACAGTGTTCTTAATCGTATTCCAAACATTATTGAGGATGTTCTTGGCATTGTTGACTGCGTTATTGATAACCGAGACAATCGAATTCCACAAAGACTGGATCGTATTCCTGCACCATGTCCAAGCAGCATTCGTAACGTTTTTGATCCAGTTCCAAGCATTATTTAAGAGGTTCTTAACATTATTTGCAGCGTTATTGATAAGCGAGCTAATGGAGTTCCAGAGACTCTGAAGCGTATTCCTGATCCACGTCCAAGCAGCATTCGTAATGGACTTGATAAAGTTCCACGCGGCATTCAAGACGTTTTTCACGTCGTTGACTTGACTGTTGACGACCGCGACGATACTATTCCAGAGACTCTGGATCGTATTCCGGATCCAGGTCCAAACAGCGTTCACAGCTGCCTTGATATAGTTCCAGGTGGCATCGAGATTTGCCTTCACGTTGTTGACGTAGTGCGTCACGATGTTGACGATGTCGTTCCACAGCGTCGTAAAGAGATTAACGAGATCGTGCCATAGGTTCTGCACGACGCCAACGACCCAGTGCCACAGGTTCTGGAACCACTTGAAGATTGCGTTGACCAGGTCTGGGATGATCGACCCACCGACTAGGGCGTGGTATAGGTTCGTGAAGAAGCCAATCACAGCAGAGATGAAGCCACTTACATACGCGACGATGAAGGAGAAGACTCCGACGATGAGGTCCCGCATAATGCTCAGCGTCCCACCCAACACATTTAGGATGCCTCCCCAAACTTGCCCTAGTGCTGCACCGATGTCCTTCCAGTTGAGAGTGAAGATGTCGACGATGATGCGCAGGACACCAGCGACAATCTGAATCATACCCGTGATGATGTGCACAATGTCGGAAATCACGTTCGCTACTGTGACCAACAGTGATGCGAATGCCTTAGCGGTGCCTGCTAGTACACCGACTAGTAGTCCGAAGGCGATCACTAGTAGGGATCCGACCACAGATTCCGATGAACTGCAGCAGTGGTTGCAACGGCTTCAGCGAGTTCCAGATCGAAATGAGGCTCGGTAGGAGTTGCGTTTTCCACAGCGACACCAGTTGCAGCCAGACCGGGTAAAAGGTTGAGATGAGAAACGCACCGATCAGTTTGATCGCTGGCAAGAAGATCGTGTTAAAGAAGGTACCGACCCAGAGAATGATCGGCATGAAGACGGACTTCAGTTGAACGTTCCACTTCTCCCAGACGATGACTAGTCCAGCGATGACTAGTCCAATCGCAGCACCGATGCCAATGAACGGTAGCAGTGGCAAGAGGGCAGCTCCAGCAGCGGCTGCCATTGACCAGAGCGCAGCGACGACGATGCCACCAATCACACCTCCGAGTGCCAGTAAGCCAGCTTTCACAGCGAGCATGTTTGGTGCCATACTCGTCAGGAAGTCGCTCACCCCGTGCGCACTGGTTACCCAGTTCGTGAACTGCGTGATCAGCGGTGTGATGGCACCGACAAGTTGTCCTACGACCGGAAGCAGTGCTGTGCCAATCTTGATCATCAAGACTTCGACTGCTGCTCTCGCTTGGTCCATCTGGAAGTTAAACGTCTTCTGCACGTCGGACCAACCGACGATCGCGTTACCACCCTTCTTGACAGTTCCAGAGACGTTGTTCACGTTGTCCTGGAACTGCTGCAGGTGCTGACCAGTCAGATCGAGCCATCCCTGCATATTTTTCGAACCCCCAGCGATGTCCTTGAGGGCGGCTATATACTGGGGTGAACCCACTTTATAGACTCGACCAGGTGGTCAGTAACCATCTTGAGCGCGTCAGGCAGACTCTTGTGCATTTCGGCAGCGACATCGCTTGAGTTCAGGCCAATCGACTTCAGCGTCTTCGAGGCCAGAGAACTAGGTGCATCCAGTCCGATGATCGTCTGTTTGAGATACGTAGCGGCATCGGCTGCTGGGACGCCTTCAGCTGTCATGGTCGACATCGCACCCATCACGTCTCTGAGTGACACACCAGCAGCACTCGCAGTCGGAAGGATCGATGCCATTGCCCCTGACAGGTCTTGCATGGTGGTCTTGCCGTTAGCGACTGTCGCAGTCAAGAAGTTCACAGCTTGTGCAGCACTGATATGCTGGTTGGCGTAGTCCTTCATGATCGTCGTAGTCGCGTTTGCGACAGTTCCGAGGTCAGCGTTCCCGACCTTCGCACCTTCGGCAGCGGCACGTAGTACGTCAAGGCCAGCCTTTCCGTGATAGCCTGCGGACTCGATCAAGTACATGCCGTCAGTGAGTTGCTTCGTACCTGTACCGGTTTGCACAGCCATCTGTAGGATGCCATCGCCAACCATTTTAAGATTTTTTTGTTGCTCACCCGCGCCGGTCTTGAGCGAAGTAATGGCAGTTGGAAATTGGCCGCCATTTGCACAGATTTGGCACCGAAAGCGACTAGTGCAGCGCCAGCAACAACGACGCCACCAGCGACCATTTTCGCAAGGTTGGCACTAGCTGCGTTGGAAGCATCACCAACGCCACGGAGTTGCGCTTGGGCTTGCGATGCGCCCTGTACGGACACCTGTGCAACGATCTGGGATGCGACGATTGCCATACTGCGACTCCTACTTCTGCTGTCGCTTATCTAGAATTTCTTGTGCTTCTGCTTCTGCCTGCATAGCGATGAGTGCCTTGTCTTTCCAGAACACCGGTTGGTTGAGCATCTCCCACGGTGGGACGTTCCAGTACTTTGCCGATTGACCAAGGGCGTACCAATCAGGACACCATGCGGTCTCAGTCTCTTCCTGCAGTACGAGGTAACGCCTCAGGGCCGTTAATTCTGGGTCTGAGGCGTCTGAGAGTTTGGGCGGATGTCTTCCAAGACGGCGTTCAACACCGCCATACGGAAGGGAATTGGTAACTCTGCTAACCGATCCGGTGTCAGCGGGAACATCACCGTCTGCTCGTCATCTTCAAACACGTCCCAGCTTTTGATAAGTTCAGCGAGGACTTGATTGAGGGACTGGAACCCGGTCATGATGGTCTTCTCGTCTGCTGTCGAGAACTGTTGCAACCGAGCGAACGTTTTTTCTGTGATTTGCCTGGGTAGTAGGTCACAACAGCTGTGTCTTCTCCGGACTGTACAGTAACGCTAGCTGTGTTGCTAGCGATCTTACTAAGGGTTACACCCATGTGTGGTATATCTTTCTAGAGCGGTTAGTAGGTTGTCAACATCATAGAGCAGTTAACAAATTGTAACCGTGACAGTCTGAGATTACCCCGAAGTAGTGTCCTCCGCGATGTCACACTCAAATTCGATAGCGAACACCCCTTGATCGTCAGCAAAAGCTCCAGTTGGCTTCCCGAGTTTCACAGCCATATCATGTGTGAAGGTCGACTGGGCATACGGAGTCACAGTCAGTGTAGGGGTACCACCTGTGAGGCTCACGTTCGTCGCAGTGATCAGCGAGGGATCTGTCGCAAGTGCACCAGAGAACGTGAAGGTGTACGGGCCACCACCCGAACCACTGACAGTACAGTTCGTGGAAACGGTCGAGAGTAATTGGAACGCGGTTTGCACTGTCGCAGCGGTGAGGCCTGCACTGTAGCTAATATTCGCTGTCGTTTGGCCCTTGTATGAAAGGGTGAGGTTACCTGAAGTCGCGCCTCCTCCTACCGTGAGCACCTGTGTATTGTCGATGACATTACCCAGCGCCTGCACACGCAGGTACTGAGTCGCACCACTCTGGAGGTAGCCTAGCAACGCCATTCCGTTACTGTCTGCCTCGAGCTTGAGTTTGAGAGTAGCCTTCGGCATCAAATCGACATGCGCCGTGTAGCCTGGTGTGGATCGATTCAGTACCCAGAGCGGACCATACACATTTGTCATCAGATAGTCGACAGACAGCACACGGGTCAGCTGTGTCGTCCCGATAGCAGCCTGTGTCGAATTGAGGAACACTGACACTTGCTTGGCGACTACAGGATTCACTGTCACAGCTGTCGGTGTACTGGTAAGCGTAATCCCGTCTTGGATCGGTTGACCGAGCAGTTTTCCACTGACGGTGAAGCTCTTTCTGTCCCCCTTATAACCAAACTCGGTGAAGACCCCATAACTTAGTTGCCGAGCACGTACGCTGTCGCCCGACTGAATCGTGTAGGTCTGGGGAACGATCGAACCGCTGAGGGGAGGAGCAAAGACCCAGTCCTTCGCTGTCGCACTTGATCCGTGTGCTGTTGGTGCGACAGAACCCATGAGGGACGCTAACGGGTACACGACCCCATTATAGTCAAGCACGCCTCCTAAAACTCCGTCTACCCACTCCTCGTTCCAGGCCTGGGTGGATGGATACTTTCCGACCGGTCGCGTTGTATAACACTACCTCACCGTTTATGGTAAACTGCCAGTCGAAGCACTCGAGTGACTTCCCGGCAGCTACTGCAGTACCCAGCGCAGTTGTACTCTCAGCGCCCAGCTGAATTTTTTGATTTATAGTGGTGACTTCACTCTGCCACGCCATATATTACATCTCCTGACGCCTCATACTGAGGCACGAAGTCTGTTAGCTAATTTGCTCAATAAGTAACCGGTATGTACCCCCTAAATTGCACCACAATTCTCCAACAACCAGTTCGTCGACAGCTAAAGGTGTCTCTCGATAGCTGGCGAGGATGGCACCTAACCCGTTAATCGTGATACCCGACGCTGGTGGGTTCCCGATTAACTGATCGACTCGTGCAGCGGCGTCTGCTATCGCTCCCGTAGTGGCTGCCGGACCGACTGCCTTGACTTGATACACCAGCTCGTCAAGTAAGCGTTCCCCACGAGAGTTTGTGGTGTCGGTACCACCTTGGAACGCGAAGATCACGTACGGTGTCGTAGTGTTGGGCGGTGCTAGTGATCGCCAGACACCACCAGGTGCGAGACTAGCGAGCGTACTGTCACCAGAAAGCGTCGAGTACAACCACTGGTAACCCAAATCGAGCTCATGTCCGCTCATACAGTCAACCCTTCCGCTAACGCTTTCGCAATCAGGTTGAGAGCGTCACTCCGTGCGGCTTCAGTCTGTGGCGTCACGTACGGTTGCGCGGGCATATTCCGCGTTCCATACTCGAGATAGATACCGTATGATGCCCCTACACCAATGACTGCAGACATGTCATCGGGTGGCTTCTCTTCTGGCAACAGGTAACTGTCACCAGGAGGTGCACTAGCACTACCGTAGTCAGACGACTCAGGTGTCGACCGGTACACAGAGGAGCGTAGGAAACCGGTATCGTACGGTGAGTTACCTGCAATTCGAGACTCGACCTCCTGTGCTGCACTGTCGATGCCATGCTGCAACGCAGCTGGAAGCTTGTCAGCCAATTCACCCCAGTGATTGAATCCACTCATTAGTGCACCGCCTTCCTACTTGATTTCCGATGCCAACACACTCGTAAGTGCTGGATACGAATGTGGTTCTGAGCACGACGTTGACCTCCAGCGTCTGATTCTCTAGGATGATGTGGTCCTGTGGTAGCAGGGCAGTCCCATACGGGAACCGGACCTTCCAAGTCGCTTTGGCACCGATCAGGTAATCGTAGTTCTGGAGTTCACTCGCACTTGGCTCGGTTAGACCACAGGGACCGACTCGAGCACAGTGTAGTTTGGCACCTGAGTGCCGTACTTATCTGCGACAGGTGCCTTGCGGGACACCGAACAGGTCTTGTCGAGCGTGACTGCAGCGACATCCGCTTGGATCTGCGCCAGCTCGCCTGTCAGGAGGATACCCATCGTCAGGCTCCTTTCACGACGTCAGACTCATCGAGTAATCGCATCCTGCGCGTGCTCAGTGGTGCTTGAACGTCGTTCCGGACTGCTTTCGCGAGTTTCGGCTTCGCTAACCTGCGGTAATGCTGTGCCAACGTCAGCTTCGCAGTCATCAACTGTGACCGATGTAGCGACTGACCGTCGACAGAGATGTCGTAGGCACCTGCAAGACTCGCTGCCCAGAACGTCAAGAGATCGGCAGCTGCCCAGATACAGGTCGTACACCTTCCCGGTAATGAACACAGGTGGCAATTGTCCGGGTACCGTCCCATTCACGAACGGTGTCAACTCAAACTGCCAGTGGCCTGTGATCAGGTCGGAAGCGACAGGTGTGAGCACAGACCAGAACGCATGAGTCGTCGGATCCTGTCCCTGTAGGACGACGTCACCTTCCCACCACTGGTACTTCGAGTAGTAGTCCGCAAAGATCGTTTCTGCGACGTTGTTCGTACTCGCTGTGTTCACGATGCTAGGGGCGATCGTCAGTTGCTCGTACCGAATATCGTCACGATATGCGTCGAGACGATCCTGAATATCGGAGTCCGTCTGGTAGAACGCGTTCGTACCGAGCGGATCACCGATCATCAGTCGGACCTCGTACACCAGTGGTTCCATCGTACTGCGTACTGGGTTACCCATCTGTGCACCTCACGTGACTCAGAACGCTCGAGGAAGCAGGAGCGCTGCAATAAACCCGGTAGCACCAGAGAAGTCAATCGAGATCGTATTATCGGGTTGGATGAAGCGAGCGATTTCAAATGGTCCGATGATCCCCAGGCCTGTAGTAGCGGTCATAGCTGCCGTGGTATAGTCACCCTTAGCCGCTTCGAAGAATGGAGTGTAGAACGTCGGATCAACGGTCCCAGCACCGGTTTTGGTTGCGCCTCCGTCTTTCGTCCCAGCACGGATGGTAACGGTCCGACCAGCCGCATTCGTGTTCAGCACGAGCAGAATGAGCGGTCAGCGTCACCGGACGAGGAATGCTGGTTGACGGAATTGCAACGCTCATACCATTCGTGTTGTCTGTAGCGGTAAAGTTGGTACCGTCGTTGAGCATATTCACGATCGAACTGTTAATGCTAAGGCTTTCACTGGAAGTGAAGTTCGGTTTGCCATGGTTCGTAGCCTCCTTTCTTATGGATGTTGTAGGTAAGCGGCACCAAGCCCGTAAGGACGAGTGGTTTTCGCCCCATAAAGCACTAAAGATTTCAGGGCATCCGCGAAATCTTAATGGTGGCCGATAGGCTTCGATTTTGCTAGTCCGACGGCTCGAGTGATCGCCATCGGGTGACCTGCGAAGATCACATCGACAGAGCCTGTAGCTCCAACGGTCCCACTGAGGTGAGGTGCATTGACAGACTCGTAAATGTCCATGCCATTGATGCGCCCTAGGTAACTGTCAGCTGCTTGCCCTTTACTCGCGTCGAGCTGACCACTGGTCAGTGTCGCACGTGCATCTGGCGTGTTGTAGCCACTGAAGCGAAGGTCAAGTGTCAGGAGAGTGGAGCACCAGGTGGAATCACAGCCGATCTGCCTTGCTTAGGAACCAGCGACTGATGTGAAATTGCCGAGCTGCACGAGGTAGTCGTACACGCCTGTCCAGTCCCAAGACCGGTTGTCGTGTTCATGCTAGCGTAGTTCGGAGTCACAGGTGAACCAGAACTCCCAATCACGTTTGCGCTTGAAGCGTCGGTATCAAAACCAGCGTAGTACTGATCTTGAGTGTCAGCTAGGCGATACGCAGCCCAAGCGGTCGCTTCTTGCATCACCCGCGGGTGCGCTTGTGCCTGATCGATGTCATCGATTTCAAAATTGAAGTAGCGAGCTTGACTGATCGTCAACACACTTTGCGCATCTGTAAGCGCCTGTGCCGCTGCGATATCGCTGTCCTTGCTATATGTACTCACGGTGACGTCACCTATGGCGTTGATGCGGACAGTGTCGCCCATCGCCTGCAACTGACCTTCATAGTCAGTATTCAGGAGGTTGCCGTACACGAGATTTTTCCTGAGAGCTGTGAGGATCTGGTCCGCCCAGAGTTCAGGCACGAAGTATGTTTAATGACAAGAAGTGTTACCCCCTTCAAATTTGTGCAGGGGATTCTCAGGTCATGAACTGCAAGATTTTGGTACGACGTGCATTGTATGCTCAGGAGTCATCTTCGAGATGACATCCCATGTCAGTGTCTGTGCAGAACCTGCTGTTCGACCAACTAGGGTTCGTCGCACCGCCTCCGTTAGCTGGCCGTCCGTTCCCTTGCACAAGGTATGGTCGTTGTTTCAAGAGTTGTTTCAACAGCGTCTCGACGTTCGTTGGATTCCCTGCATCGTCGTAGTCGAGTTCTGACCAATCAAGTAAGCGTACCGCTGCGTCTTCATCGATCACTCCTAGCTGGCGTGCCTGACGCTCAACTGAGGATCGGACTTTCGTCTCTTGGTGCTCGGTTAACATCGCTTGATGCTGCGACGCTAATTCGTCGTACGCTTTCTGAAGCCGTTGTTGTTCTGTTAACTGTGATTCGCTACGAGTTCTTTCTCCGTCTTCAAACGTCTTGAGTTTGACACGGTGTTCGGCATTCTCCCGACGGAGTTTCGTGACCAGTTTCTCGTAGTCATCAGCAGTTAATGGTTTCCGACTCTCGCCCGCCTGGGGTTCGAGGTTGTCCACCTGGGACTGTGTCTCTTGATCCGACTCACCTGCCTGAGGTGTAACCGGAATGTTGTCTGGCATCTTGCTTCCTTTGCTTACTGTGCCATCTGTTTCACACTGGCTGGAGGTTCGAGTTTGAGCGACCTGTGCAGTTGTACGAGCTTTCGTGCAGCCGCTTTCTTGTCTGCTGGACTGGCTTTGATGCCACCACGAGCACCTACAAGTGCGGCAGAGGCAGCGTGCATACCGGCGACATTGAGCTCGCCCGTCGGTTCATAGACAGGTAAGCTACAAAGCGCCTTCGTTTTCGGCTGACCAGGTTCGTTTGCATCTATCAACGACGACCTACAGTACGAGTCTGCGTCTGGCCAGCGACTAGCGTCACCGTTCCACGGTTTATCTGAGACTTGCATCCGTGTCCTCCTTCTGTTGCACAGGCGGGTGTTCGGTCTTTCGCAGTCCAGACTTAAGCACCTGTGGTCTGTTGTGCTGCTTCTCAGCTGCACGTTGTAGCTTTTTACTTGGCTTAGGTCGCTTCCCACTCATAGACTGGTATTTCTCTCGTCGAATGATGTCAGCACCACAGGTGTCGCAGCGGATTGCACCATCAGTGAACTGGATACCTTGCAGAAAAGTATGTGTATACGAGCCAGCAAGCAGCAACCGACTAGACGCATCTTCGCTGTCCGGTGAGAACGTCTGTAATTCTGCTTTGTCCATGTGGTACGAGATGCCATACAACGTCCCGCAACTGACACATGGTTGCGTAAGTTGCACGGCGACGTTGTCTCGGAGCATGGCCTTCATCGGTTCCCGACTAGTTACTGACCGATAATGGCGACGGTTGCTTGGTGGTTCGTCCGGAGTAGGGGCGGCATCTGTGGAGCCGACGATGTGTCAGTAGTACGTGCCGTGGCAGGTTTTGCGACTGTTGGTGGCGTTACGGTCACCGGCGTCGGTTGTGCAGCAATCTTCTGTTTCGAGGGAGGGGTCGTAACCGAGGCCAGATAGGATCGTTTGTTGCGAGACCCGAGCTGCTGGAGTAACACAGCAGTTTGAGCAGCCTGTGAATCATCGACAGTAGGCAGCATGGCGGGCCAATGCAGCTCAACCTGGGTGTCCTGGTATTGCTCAATCGGAACGAAGCCACCTAGCACTAATAAGTCACGCAGAGACTCCCCGCACCAGACGTCCATGAGAGGCGCCTGCTTGAGGAGTCTTTTTTTAACAGCGGGCTGGAACATCAGCTGAATTGCGACGCCACTTAACTGTCCTTTCAGCAGTTCTGACTGTCTACCTAATGCGACTGCCGGTACACGACTCTGCTCGTCGGCATCGGCACGTAACGTTTCCATGAATCGCAGTGAGCTCGCTAGGTCAGAATGCATCTCTAAAATCTGGAGTTTTCTGTCCGGACTAGGCAGACAGAGCACGTCGTCGACACCCATTGAAATCTGCGACGCGTTGACACCTGTTGCTACTGTCTTTGGATGGGCGTAAAACTTCAGGATTTTTGACACGTTGCTGGCGACAAAGTTCAGCACGTTGTTCAGCTCGATAAGATCCGGGGTGAGATCTGAAATGCCATAGGCCTCGTTCGGGTTCGGAAGGTTCGGACAACAGGCCAGGGGTGGAAATGGGTACGGCCAGTTGATCACCTCACCGGTTTGCGTCCAAGGGTCGAACTGCCCACGCTTGATAAAATTCGTGATAGTCCACGTGTCATCTAGGTCTTGCGCACCTTCTACCGAAGCGAGACCGTCTGGATCGACTCTGGCAATCACTTGCCGCTTCTGCAGTTCTGGTCCAGCAGGATACTCGATGATGAAAGCGACCACGAGGTCAACGTCATCGGGAGGAGTCACGATTTTGACATTTTGCGAATTCGAGTACTACGAGCCTGGGGTAGCGCATTGATCCGACAGGTGGGAGGATCCGCAAGACGCTCTCCCGTGATGCCACCATTCAGTGCTAAGTTGGGCCAGGGTACTCATGCGGTCATCGTCATCTCCCCAAGCTCGGTCCAGATACCGCTGCTGGGCAACGTCCTGTGTGGTAACCTTCAACGGTGATCCGAATAAAAAACTCACACCTTTATTCACGATAGGGGCACAGCGATTCGTGATGACATTGTCGTTCGGCTGATTGGCAGCTATTTTCAGTGGCTGTTTAAACTCCCCACGATAGCTCGCCCAGGCCTCCTGCATACGACGTCTGCGTTCGTGGTCTGCCTGCGTCGGCTGATAGGGATCCACTGCACGCATCTGAGAGGTCAGCGTACCTTGCATAAGCTATTCTCCCTAGCGACTCGCTTGATTTATAACCAAAAGCATCTTAAACTATCACCAACAGCTACCATCTATGGCACAGCACAGAAAGGGGCGTCGCATGTCAGCAGACCGCAAGCAAGCGACAGCACGTGGCATCGGGCTGGGTAGTGTACAACCGACAACAGCATCGCATCGCGCACTTCTGGAGTCCCGATGGTACGCACTGGAGGACGTACAACATCACAGCCTTTGCGCGCAAACGTCAGTTAGATCCTGTGACGATGCACGCGTTGCATGCCGGTGAATGCAGGTCGCACAAAGGTTGGACGAAATACGTTGAAGGTCAACCGTGCGAGCTAGAAACTACGCGACCCGCACCTATACGTTCGTCGACCCAGAGGGTACGGTCTGGGGGTCCAATAACCTTCGGCATTTCTGCCGTGTGCACGACCTCGACCCTACGACGTTGCATGACGTCTGGGCTGGGAAGGCGAAGACGCACAGAGGCTGGCGACGCTATAACGCTCCGGACTAACGCCAGATACTCGGATAGTAGGACACCGCACCAGGGACGAGGTCGAACCTAGCGACGAGATACCGTAACGCGTCTAACGAATGGTCATGCTCTTTCAGCGGTTCGTCTTTTTGGTTTTGGTCTCACCGCGTTTCCAGACATACATGTCCGGTTCGTCTTCTAGACACGTCGGCAGTTTCCGTCGGACAGTTCGTCATCCCGTTCGACTAGGCAGTTCTGCACAATCATGACACGCGGCTTGCCATCTCCTGCTGGTCGGAAGCGAGACGCCACAGCCTGGATACCTGCAGAGACAGTCTTAGTTGCGGGAGTTGTGTATAAACCAAGGTGGCGTTCGAGCGTTGCGCGATCCTCCGCATCAGTGTCGCAGATGACTTCACGTGGTAATGGGTCTGCCCAGTCGGCAGGTTTGTCAGCATGCTTCGGGTGCTCCTTCGGGAGCAGGTGATACCAACCAGAGACTTCAGCGATCTTTACAGCGTGATCTTCGACCAACGTCTTGGTCTTGTAGATCTGTCTGTAGATCAACAGTCTGCCATCCGGGTCTTTGGCTGCCCAAAGACAGGTAAACGGAGCTGTATAACCAAAGTCAACGCTCAAGTCAGCGCGGCCACTCTCTTGGGATCAGTACACCACCAATCACGTTGCGAGAGCGATCCCAGCTGTCTTGATAGACTGTTCCCTCCGCAGCACACCAGATACCATACCGTAGACGGGATAACCGAACGCCAGTTAGACCACCTAGCACACCGTAAATATAGTCTCTGCCTGCAGGTGTCCAATCTTGCGTTCGAGCATCGAACAACCAAGGGTTATCTTCGTGACGAGACAGGACACGTGTCGTAATCCCGGCATTCATCCTACTATGCAACCAGTGCGTCGGGGCATCGGGGTTCGTATCCATGATCAGTTGATGATACGGACCTTTCCCGTTCCTGAGTCTGGAGCGTACGAACTCGACATCTGATTTACTGCATTCGCTAGCTTCGTTCAGGAACGCGTAGTCCCATTCCGTTGATTTAATCTTCTCCGCTCGGTCTAATCCAGTCATCGCCAGGATCGACCCATTCGGAAACTCAAACGCAGCAGGTTTGACGTGCGAACCTCCGTAGAAGCGGACGTGTTCCTGTGGGTGCAAGATGTGATTCCGGTAGGTTGCCATCGCACTAGCGGCCAGTGCTGTGTTGGACCGACGGGCCACGAGGGCTTTCGATCCGGGATAGAGCGAGAGCAGCACGTGCAACTTCAGCAAGCAAGCGAACGTCTTCCCAGTCCCACTAGGTCCGTCCATGCAGACCTCGAGATCACGATTTCGCCCGAGCTCGAGAGCACCGCCACGCAGCTCTGAAGCTTTGATCACCACCTCATTCGGTGTGGCTACTTGCAATCCCTGGAACCTTTCTGCATACGGTGCTACCTTCTAGTGAGTACGGACAGGCCATCGCTTGTCTGTAGGAACGATACACCGTCCCGAGTCGTCATGTCCGAGCTCGCAAACAGCACAGGTGTGATAGCCAGCGTCTCTAGCACAGAGAGTGCCTCAACTGGCCAACTTACGAGGACGCCACCACTTATGGTCTGTATCGAGAGGGCATCCTCAGACGTCATCTGGTTGTTCTGTGGCACAGCGGGTCCTTTCTGCGACGTTACTCGTCAGTGTCCGGGACGGGTTCCGGCTGCTGGGCCTGTGGACCGTGACCGTTGCCGTTTGTGGCCGGTACAGGAAGCGACAGCCACCCTGAAGGGACCTCACGGACGACAGTGGCACTGCCTTCGACGACGTTACTGGTGGCTACATCCGCACCGAATAAGCGTCGACGAGACGCAGACACAGCTAGCAGACGATCGACTATCGGTAACCGGTCTTGGTCAGTCTTCTTTGGATCACGCAGCATCTGCCAGAGTTCTCGTTCGAGCCTATCCAATGCGAGACCTTCAACGACACGGAGCTCTTCGACTTTCTCAGAAAGACAACGACCGATTTCTCGCTGAACGGCCCGGTGAGCACTCGCTTCGTCCGCAAATCCTGTTCTGCGAGCAATCTCAGCATAGGTGTGACGCTCGATTTTAGCGACACAGCTAACTGGGCTCTAGCAGCGGCGTTGACATCTCTCGCCATACTCATTCCTATTAGCTCATAACCGGATATACGGTCGAAAATTGCAGGACTGACCTAAACTAACACCCAGGCTAGCAAATCCGGGAAAACTGGCGTAAAACCGTGATAAAAGTGCATCTAAAGCGGGTGCTTCTCAGTAGAGAAACTTGCAGATTACGCAGTGGGGTAATCAGAGAGGATCACAGTGGGTGTACCTGGTGAACATGCACATCGGTCACCAGCTTGGTGAAGCTAGCGACCGATGTACACTTCCACCACCGAAGAAAGGCTACCTTGAGTTCCCCAACTCGACAAGAGTTCCGATCACAACTCACACGTTCGAGGACCCACAACACCTCGAACAAGGAGCGTTTCGCGTGTTAATTCTGCATTTTATGCGTTACAGTTATAGTATATGATACAACTCGCCGCAAAATCAAGCGGTGACCCCATTAAGTCTATAGCAGCTATTACGATTCTTGCTCACCTACAAAAATGAGACAGTACAAGACGATGTTCCGAGCATGGTCGTACTGTCTCACAGGAAAGGTTGTCAACTGACACGCTGGTGTGACGTCCGGCACGTGTGGGACGTTCTAGCACCTCGCAACTCTCTTGCTGATTGCACGTGTCAACTGCACTTCGTATTCTATTATATGATACTTCGCGGGGAGACATCGAGTGGAGTACTTACAACAGGTCGAGTACGGATGACCCTTTCCGAGCATCCCATTGTTGTAGGGGTTCGATCTGATAATGCGAGGTCGTTGTCGCTTAAAATATCCCGGTTTTGAAGGTGTTTCGCCGGGCGGTAGGAGGTCATGAAGTTTACTTGAGCCTATTCTTAAGAGCCTCGACCTTTGCTGGGGCGACGTATAGGTACTCAAGGATAGCTTCGAGAAAGTCTAGAATGATCGGCACGTCTGCTTCATTTATCTCATCATCAGCATCATGGGCACCGAGGTTACGAAGTTGGCGTAATTGATGTGCCATCTCTGCTAGCGTTTGAGGAATACGATCTTTATTGGCTAGATAATTGAGCTTTGCTGCTAAATCCTTCCCTTGGGCATTTTCATGATTGCAGGCTGTTTCCAGTGTTCGTCCAGCCATAACGGCAAAAGAATTAGGCTCCACATATCGTACCTTTAAAGCAGCATTGTACCTATTTTCAACAGCTTCAGGCAGGTTGTCTAATTGTGAAAGAGGTTGGGGATAAAGTACCTTAGTTGAGACGCCAAGCCATTCTGCATCCACAACGCTGAATGCGCCTATGGTTAGTAACAATGTCGGACGCAAGCAAGTTGAACACATGAAGGTACAGTAGCCCCTTACCTGATAAACCTCCTGAGTCCCAAGCGCGTATTCTTCGTCTAAGTTATATTGGTCGTGTAGTTTCCAAACAGTATTGTTTCTACAATGACCACATTTCACATCTTGTGGTTCAGGCGCTGCCGGCATGATTAAAGTCCCTTTCAGAGCCTACGATAAACAATCAGTTATTTGTCGCAAATTATAGTACACTTGATTTTGCTGCGCAAGGAGTAGTACCTCTGTCAGGGAAACAAACACGTAAAACAAAAAGAAAAAAAAACAACTTTTGTATTGCTACCTCAGGCTATCAAGGACGGATGAACCTTTACGAGCATCCCGCTGAGCCATACTACGAACATATCCTTCAGTTGTGGTGACGTTGTTATGACCCATCAAACGAGATAGCTTATACACATCACCGCCACTTGTGAGGTACATAGTAGCGTAAGTGTGTCTAAACAAATGGGCACCACCTTCTGTCTTAACATCACCCCATTCTTTCAACCGATACAGGATTTGGTCGAGGCCATTCCGGGTGAGGGGTTCGCCATACCGACTCAAAAACACAGCATCATCTGGTCTAGCATACTTTCGGTATTGCCGAATGTAACGATGCAAATCAATTCTAGCACGAGTACCAAGACCGACTTCTCGTTCTTTCCTACCTTTTCCGAGGACCATAATATAGGAATCCTGTGGATGTAGGTGAACATGCTTCAACACCAGACCACACAACTCACTTGCTCTCACTCCCGTATCAAGCAATACACTCAGTATCGCAGTATCCCTAGCAGCGAGTTGGGTTGCGTGCTCTTTCTTACAGGCTACATACAGTCTTGCAATCTCATCGACAGTTAAAGTCGGCTTCGTCTTCTGTTCGAGTTTAGGAACAGCTAAGGATCGTAGAGTACTTGGCTTGATGCAGCCAGCATACTCCTCATAACCAGATACCCACCTCAAGAACACTTTGATGACGCGACCGTAGCTAGTGATAGTATGGCCGCGGATCGGGATTCCGGTACGGGGATTCTCTCTTTCGGAGATAGTAGCGAGGAAGTTACGGAAGACCTTTGGTGTGATGTCAGCAAGGTCAATGCTGTTGTCGGAACAAAAGGCAGCGAACACCTTCAGCTTATCTCGATACGAGATCTGCGTATGTTCGGATAGACTGGAGATTACGTACTCGTAGGTTTCGAGAGCATCTTCGAGTTGGCTCATACTCACCACGTCCTGTTGTTGCAAGTCTCCAACATCAACATTTGGAGCTTCCAACAACAGAATCACGTGTAGTATTACCGATACTCAAAGCTTGAAGTCGCTTGAGTAGCTTGGTGCCAAGGCGCGGAATTGAACCGCGGACACCAGCATTTTCAGTGCTGTGCTCTACCAACTGAGCTACCTTGGCCTGTGTGGTACGTGCCACAATATAACATGTCTTATTTCATCCGTCAAGCCCTATACGCCAGTGAAGCTACACGCCTTTTCAACAGGTGTGAAGAGGATCTATGAGGAGTCAGAGACCCTAGCGCTAAAGCGCAGGGCTTGTGTCTGAGTTCCACCGCAACTCCGCATATTCGTCTTTTTTCATGCAATTATGTGCTAGAACGCACAGGAGGAATCTCGCTCAGAGGCGACAATACCACCACCTCCTCTTTTCAGTATACCGGGCCACCCAAATTTAGGCAGTATTTTTTCTGCGTCGCGAATTAGCCGCTCGCTTGTATCTCTCACAGTGCCTCATAGTGATATAGCATGCCAATGCGCTAATATGTGAAGCTTATACATTAAATTTATAGGCAGATAAAAGGAGCTTGTCTGCTCGTTAATTGAAGGATTAAATAGCAGATGAGAAAGAGGCTGACGTGTATATGCGCAAATACCAGCGAGTCTGGCAGTATTGTAAGCAACACCGGATAGCGAGTGTAGTAGTGGGGCATATAAGCGTGGTGGCAGTACTTGGACTGTCCTTACTGGGCGGCATTCTGGGCCAGCAGATATTTGGAGCTTTTGCTCAGGCCCCTTGTTCCGGCGGCGACCATCCTTACATTGTTGTGAGAGGTGATAACCTGTCCAGGATAGCCGCCCGCTACAACACCTCATGGAGGCGCCTTGCAGGCTATAACCATATCCCCAACCCTAACCTCATTTACGTCGCCCAGACCGTGTGCATACCAGGTGGAGGCGCAGCGCCGGCGCCACGTACAACATTCGTGCCACGCACAACATTCGCGCCAATCATTGGCCGGGGCGACTTTTTCCCTCACGGGCAGTGCACGTGGTGGGCCAATCTGCGCTACCACGAGCTGCATGGCATCTTTGTTCCGTGGACGATCAACTCGGATGCCTGGGCCTGGGACAATCGCGCGCATGAATTCCACTGGATAGTCTCCAGCACGCCCCAAGCAGGTGACATTGTAGTTCTCCAACCCTGGGTCCAGGGCGCATACGGCCTTGGCCATGTAGCCGTGGTGGAAAGAGTCCTGTGGAACGGCAATGTGATCGCAAGTAATATGAACTGGGGAGTGAACCGCTCGCGGGTGACATATGTGCAGTTTTCGCCGGGCAGGGGTGTAAGTTTTATCCGTTTCTAGCGCTTCCTGGAGTACAGGGGACGGCCCCTTACGGTCCTGCCCCCTGTACTTACCTGCCAGCCTGAGCCTGTACCTCTTCCTTCCTTCCTTCCTTCCTTCCTTCCCTCCTAACTTATGCTACAATAAGGGCAACTTGTGAGCGACACCCGGGCGCAATTTACCCGGCAGGAGTAAAGAGACATGATATCAGTTGGCGTCATTGGCAGCGGTGCCTGGGGAACTACACTGGCTATGCTGCTGGCGAAAAAAGGCATAGAGACGACGCTGTGGGAACATCATCCCGCGCGAGCTATAGAGATGCAGCAGAGGCGCGAGAATACTGTTTTTTTACCCGGTTTCCGTTTTCCCGCCGGCCTGCACGTCACCTCTCACATCGCCGAGGCCGCCCAGGGGCAGGATATGCTGGTGCTTGTAACACCATCGCAGTATATGCGCGAGAATGTGCGCCTGCTCGCCCCTTATGTCGATAAAGAGACGCTCCTGGTCAGCGCCAGCAAGGGTATCGAGATAAACACCCTCAAACGCATGACCGAGGTGATCGGCGAAGGGCTGCCCCAGGCGCAAAGGCGCATCGCGGCCGTGAGCGGACCAAACATCTCGCGCGAAGTGGCTCAGGAAAAGCCGGCCGCCACCGTCGTGGCCGCGTACGATGAAGAGGTCGCGGTACAGGTTCGCACGCTCCTTAACACGGCCCACTTTCGTGTCTACACCACCACCGACCTGGTAGGCATTGAGCTGGGGGGAGCGCTTAAGAATATCATCGCCATTGGAGCGGGCTTCAACGACGGCATGGGCTACGGTGAGAGCGCCAAGGCAGCGTTTATAACTCGCGGCCTCGCCGAGATTACTCGCCTGGGCACCGCCGCAGGGGCCAACCCTCTAACTTTCGCCGGCCTGGCCGGTATCGGTGACCTGATCGCCACGTGCGCCAGCCCTTTGAGCCGTAACCAGCACCTGGGGAGACGACTGGCCGCGGGAGAGAAACTTGAGGCCATCCTGAATTCCATGCATAGTGTGGCCGAGGGGGTTTACACGACCAAGGCGGCCCTACAACTGGCTGCCCACTACGACGTCGAGATGCCCATTACCAGGCAGCTCAGCCTGGTGCTGTTTGAGGAATTAGATCCGCGTAAAGCGGTACCTGAACTGATGATGCGAGATCCCAAAAATGAGATGGAGGGCATCATCGACGTATGAAGTTCTCGCTTTATGATACCTTTGTCTCTACCTCCTGCTCCAGCGCGACGGTAACTGTATTTTCATCCCTCTGCTTTACAGCCTGGATCTCGTTTGCGAAAATGCGGCGCAGGATGGCGACGGCACAGGCATAGGTGGAATCCATGCCAAAGTAGGAGAGGCTGCCTGCCCCCAGGTTCTTGCCGCGTGTATAAGGGGTATCCGAGGCGTAGTGCAGGATGCCCAGTTCGTAAGGCAAACGGGCAAAGTTGATATTTTCCCCCGTCGGGTAGCGCATCAGGTACTGATCCTCGTAGACGGCATTGAGGTAGGGGCCGCACTCCATTTCCACCACTGTGTAGTTCGCGCGGTAATAGAAATCCAGGTACTGGCGATTCTGCAGGTACGTGCCTTTGCCGGAAACAGCCTTCTGATTATCGAGCACCGAGCCGTAGATCAGGTAAGGCTGGACGTCCTGGGCGATAAAGAAGTTGTCCAACCAGTAGGTATTCTGGCTGTGCTCGTCAAGGACAACGTTAGAGATCATGACATCGCCGATACTGCCATTGAGCGTGGCAGCCTTGCCCAGGATGTAGACGCCACGAATCTGGGTCAGGTTCTCCATGATTTCTCGCAGCATACGGTAGGCGGCCATCCCCAGCGGATAATCGATATTGAGGATGATAGCCTGGCTCTGCACCAGCCTATCCATAGCGGGTATGCGGCAGCGGGGATCGATCTCCAGCGGGCGCAGGCGCGCCAGCTCAAACACCTGCGCATCTATCTCCAGGCCATGACGCGCCCCTACATGCCAGATACCGCGTTCCTGCTCCTCGCGGCCGCGATTGCGCGCAAATTCTTTGCCGGCCGGGGTACGCATCCATTCCCGGGCGGCAAAGAAGAGAAAGTTCTGCCAGTTGCCCGGAACGGTGCCCTGCTGCAGCTTGCGACACTCATCGGCAAGGTAGGGGTCCTGTCCGCTGAGAGCAAACTGCGTGAGCTCTTCCTGGCGGTTGAGCAGCGAGCCAGACATCAGATTCATGAGGCTGTGCGTGTTGCTGGAGACAAAGTAGACGGGCCGCTGCTGGAAACCAAGTTTATCGTTCAGCAGTTGTTCGACCGGGGCCCACCATTTACGCGTGGCTCGCACATAGCCCACGTGCGAGCCTCCCAGCATACGCAGCAGGAAACTCTTGCGCTGCCGTCCGATCGTGAGGAAATTTTCCCACAGGCGGCCGCCCCAGATGAGTTCGAGCCGTCGCCAGTCCTCCTCACTGATGTGCACACGCTCACGCAGCACCTTCGTGATTTCAGCAAAGACCGGCGAGGTGCGGTCCATGCGTGTCTCCAGCAGCTGCATGGTGCTGGGATCGGCATTGAGCAGGTAGTACAATTTGTTCCACTCGATCTGGAAGGCCACGAGAATGGGCACGATATCATCGGTATCACTGACGCTCGCGACATAGACCGCCAGGGTCTCCTTGCCATCATAAAACCATTTACGCCGCCGGGCAGAAGCGGTAACCGCGTGCCAGGCGTCAACATTGAAGCCCTGCTGCTGGAATACCTCTTCAGACTGCCCCAGCAGGACCAGGTTACAATGAATAATTGAGGCCGGCAGGCGCAGAACGCTGTAAATGAAGGCCGACATATCGGGATAGGGAGAGCGGGCCTCCGGGTGCAGGCTTGAATCGATATTATAGTGCACCTGTACCAGGGCCTTGAGACTTATTTCGCCTGAACTGCGCATAAGTGTATTGTATGTACGTATATACAGGTCTACATCGCGTTTACCGGCTTCATGCCTGCGATCTTCATCTTCGAAAAGCGTATTCACCGCTGTATGCGTCATGGGATGTACGTCCAGCCTCTCCCTGACTTCGCTGCCATCCTGCAGAAAAGCCTCATCCTGCGGCTGCTCTTCAAATGGTTCGGTTGGTGTAGTGTTATCCATGGGTATCTATTCTTTCGTGACAAAGTAAAATTCCTCTTTCCTGTTCAGGACCCTTCCCCGCCCTAAGTCTTTCTTTCCCTTGCAGCATTTTTCGTAATTATACCCGTTAGTCAGCTTTTATGGTAGGGGAGGTATGAGTTGAAACATTCAAAGAAGAACTGGTCCATCAGGTTGAGTGTAGCTGTGGCTGGTAGTTGGTTACGATCAAATGTTGCGCATCTCGCCGGTTGCGGTCCTGAAAACTTACCAGGTATTTTTTATCGAAGGTCCTGATCGTAAGGCCCGCATGAGTGTATAACTCAAGTATAGGCGGAGTATTTTTGATCACCAGCATAAATTTTGCGCGGCAGCGTTCGATGAGGTAGCGGGCCAGGCGCTCCTGGTCCCGCGGGCCAAATTCGTTTTGCGCGTAGGTGCTGAAGCGGCTGTCGTAGGGGGGGTCCAGGAAGACAAAATCACCGGCCTGGGGAGGGTGTTTGAGCAAAAATGCCTCGAAGTCCAGGTTTTCAAGCGTGGTGCCGTGCATGTGGCGCTGCAGCGCGGGCGAGCGCAGGTAGGCAACTTTACGCGCGACATCCTTGCGATTATAGGATACGCCACCGTAGGGAACATTGAACTCACCGCGCTGGTTGTAGCGGAACATCGAGGCATAGGCGTTCTCCCTGACGAAGAAGAAGATGGCTGCGGCCAGGCCCGACTCCATGTGGTATGCGCCAATACGGTTGTAGAGATACCTGAGATGCATATAAAAGGCGCTTTTAAAGGCGCCTTCAATATTCATGGCGATATCGTGCTCGGACAGCAGCCATTTTCGCTGCTCCAGCGCTTGCATGCGCCTGGTTTTGCCCAGCACATTCCTCTGCAGCTCACGCATAAAGTTATCACCGTCCAGGTACAAAATTGCCGCAAGCATCTCGTCGAACTCCCGGCTATGGCGCTGTAGAAACCCGAGCAGGCAGATCCTTGTTGCTTCCGCTGAGCAGGCGCCTGTAGAATACGCCTTATATATATTGATAAGTTCCAAAGTGTAATCATCGACCAGCTGGCTGATGGCCTGCCAACCATGCACGAATGCATCCAGGGCATGGAAGAACGCCCGATCCTGGCGGGCGACGGCGCTGTAAAAGTTGCAAAGCTCGGGCGATTTATCATTAATAAATTTCTGTGGGGCCTGGATGGCAAAGAATACCGCGCCCCCGCCCACAAAAGGTTCATAATAGTTAGCAAAAGCCGGCAGCAGAGGCAAAATGTGTTTTAGCTCTTGCTCCTTCCCCCCCGCCCATTTCAACAATGGTGCAAGTCGAGCTCTATCTTTTGTCGGAATGAGAGCATGAAGAGCATTTTGCAGAACAACTGTATTTTGCTCTAGAGTGTTCCTTTCTTTCTTGTTTCTTTCCATCATTAGTATTTTTCTACCATTTTATGCCACCAAACACCAAAGCCCAACGTTCCTATACTGAGAGGTGTTACCAAAACGTTGGGATTCCCCATGCCCAGCGTTTCCCCCTAGTAACACCTCTTTTTTCACTTCCATAACATATTGTCCTCATTGCCCGGTACGCGCCGCTGGAAATCGCTTGCAGGCGCGGGCGATCTCCACTCACAACGCACTTTCTGCTTGAGAAGCAGGTCGCAGATGACTTCATCGTAATCGTGCAGCGTAAACTGGCCAAAGTGCTCCAGGAGAAGCTGCAGGCGCAGCTCCGGCCAGCGACGAGCACGCTGCGCCTGGCCAAGCTGCAAGACGCGCTGGCTGAGCTGCTGGATGGCCGCGGCAAAGCGCTCATATTCCTGTTGCGCGAACCAATCTTCCGCCAGGATGCCCTGATGGCTGGTGGCATATAAACGACGGCGGTGGACGCACAGGGCATCGTTCATACTCAGCAGGCCATCCCTGTGACGACTCGCGAAGAGGAGTGTGCAGGGCAGCGCTTCTACAACGGCTGGACGCACCTGGACAGAAAGGGGGATGGGCTGAACCCAGCGAAAATGCTGGCGCATCGAGGCCTGCAGTAAATCGACCATGGTGGAGGCATCAAATCCTGAGCCCTCGCCGCGGACGAGCAGGGCCTTCCAGCGGTCCGTGCGCAGCAGCGCAGTCAAAGAGGCGGCCGGCGCCGCCGAACGCGAGGCAGTTGCCGCGTGCATCTCAAGCTGGCTGTGCACGAGAAGGAGACAGAGTTCGGTGGGGGCCGAACTGCGCTGGTAGAGCAGGGCCAGGTCGTCGTACGTGAACGGGTTTAGCCCGAAAGGATTGAGCAAGAAGATCGCCGGGACGTGTTCGATCTCCTTGAGGAGGGCCGGCGCAATTTCCGGCCAGTTCGCGCGCAGGATGTCGCTCTCCCCGGGCAGCACCTCATGCTGTGAGCTTTCCGCTTGCCGGGCGGTAACGCCATTTATGACTCCACTCCTTCTGCGCCTGCTACTGCCTGCATCTAAAAACAGTCCCTTGAAGGTTAGCGGCTTATCTTCGTGTGCAAGTGCTTTTGAGAGCGCGAGCACGGCCTGCGTGGCGGAAGGGTCCTGAGACGCCCCTCGAGCGAAGCCCCAGGCGTCTACCCAGTAGCAGCGGCGATAGAGACGAGCGGCCCCCAGGGCGCGGCAATACGCAGGAGCGTAGTCCAGCAGCAGCCATTTGCGTGTAGACGACACGATAGCCTGTTGCGACACCTGGCGTGTCCGCCTATAGCGCGCGCCAGGTGCAGCTGTCATCCGATTGTCGTACTTATCCCAGAGACTCATGCGGGGAAGCTTCCTCTGCTCCTTCCTGTATTCTCCCTGCCTGCGCAGCCGGGGACAAGCGCAGCAGGCGCTTTTTTATGCAGTTTAGTTTAGCCTATCAGGAGACGCATAGCAAGTTGACTGGGGCCGCAGGCAGGGTTTCTTTGCGGCCGCCCGTATCACGCCGGCCGCTCGCGATATATCTGCACCGCCTCCACGATTAAGCGGTGCTCAACTGTTTTCAGGCGCTCATGCAGGCTCTCTTCGTCGTCATCGGCTTCTATGAGAACCTCTGCACGACAGATGACGGGACCCGCGTCAACCTCGGGAGTGACATAGTGAACAGAGCTGCCTGTGACCTTTACACCTGCCTGGAGGGCATGGCGAACGGCATGTAGCCCGCGGAAGACAGGAATGACTGTCCCGTCTCTGGTCGTAAAGGTATGGCCTTTGCCGTCATCGGGGAGAAGCGCAGGGTGGAGGTTGATGACCTGCAGGGGAAATTGTTCGAGGAAGGGCGCGCTCAGGATGCGCATCCAGCCAGCCAGTATAATAAGATCGACCTGAAATAGGCGCAGCAGCGCAGCAAGTTTGCCCTCACTGGCGGACATCTCGCCTTTATTTGCCGCGCTGCTGCGCTTCTCCCAGGGCAGATAGACAAGTGGTACATTATGTTCCAGGGCGCGCTGTATGCCCCGGGCATGGGCATTGTTGCTGATCACCAGGACAATTGCGACGCCGGGCAGTTGTTTAAGCGCGCTGGCATCGATCAGTGCCTGCAGATTGCTGCCGTTGCCTGAGATGAGTACACCCACACGCAGCGTGGGGCACTCAGGCCCGGCCGCATCATCCCGTCCATGTTTACGCTGCGAGATTTCCCGGGCGAAGCCGTGCTGTGAGGTAGAGCTCATGCCCGTTGAACCTCTTCATCGGCCTGTAAAAGTTCTGCCGCGAAACGCTCTCTATAGGCGAGCAGGCGCTGCATCAGCTGCGCATCGGCGAGGGCCAGCACCTTGGCGGCGAGTAATGCGGCCCCTTCCGCCTCAAGAATTGTGGGTGAGGCGATGCCGGAGGGGAGGCGCAGTGATGAAAGGATATCCATGCCAGCAAACCGCTCGCTATAAGGTGGACAGGCTATAACAGGATAGCGCGTGTTGGCATCTACAACGGCCGAAAGGGCGTTGGAGCGCCCCGCGATAGTAACATAGACCAGGGGGCCGGCCTGCTCATACTCCTGTAGTATTTCCAGCAGGCGTCGTGTGGCTTTGTGGGCCGAGCAGACGCGCAACTGGTAATTGACGGCAAGCGCCTGCAGTGTTTTACCTATAGCCTGAGCGTGGGACAGATCAGCCTTGCTGCCCATTATAATGATAACCTGTGAAGACATTTTATATCCCTTATCCTGCTCGCAATCCTCGTTTTGCGATATCATGACGATAATGCATACCTTCAAATTTAATATGCTCCGCCGCCCTATATGCCCTGTTCACCGCCTCGGGCAGCGTGCTGCCATAAGCCGCAACGCTGAGCACGCGCCCTCCCGCTGTGACCAGCTGGCTTCCCTGCAGGGCCGTGCCGGCGTGAAAGACCTGGACGCCTTCAACACGGCTGGCCTCATCAATGCCCGTGATCGGAAAGCCTGTGCGGTATTGAGCGGGATAGCCTCCCGAAGCCAGCGTCAGGCTGACCGCGTGACCAGCATGCCAGAGCTGTTCGGAAGTGATAGGTCTATCCGCTACACCCTGGGCAAAGGCCAGCACATCCAGCAGGTCCGCTCGCAGTAACAGCATCAGGGCCTGCGTCTCCGGGTCGCCAAAACGGGTGTTGTGCTCCAGGACCACCGGGCCACGCGCGGCCAGCATGATGTTGGAATAGAGGACGCCGCTGAAGTCGATGGCGCGCTGTTTGAGGGCATGGAGGGTAGGAGCAATGATCTGCTCGTGGATCTCTTGCTCCAGGGCCTTGTCGACAAAGGGCAGTGGTGCAAATGCTCCCATGCCCCCGGTATTGGGGCCCTGGTCATCAGCAAGGGCGCGCTTGTGATCCTGCGTGAGCGCCAGGGGGAGAAATTGGGTGCCATTGCAGATAGCAGTCGAGCCGATTTCATCGCCCTGTAAGAATTCCTCGAGGACGACCACATCTCCAGCCGCGCCGAAGACGCGCTCGATCATCATTGCATGAATAGCGGCTCGCGCAGTCGGCAAATCAAGGGCGACGATAGCCCCTTTGCCTGCCGCGTTGCCATCGGCCTTGACGACGATGGGCGCACCGTGCCGTTCCAGGTAGTGCAAAGCCGCGGGAGCGCTGCTAAAAGTGCCATAGCGGGCGGTAGGAATGGAGCTTGCGCTCATCAGCTGCTTGGCAAAAGCTTTGCTGCCCTCCAGGGCCGCTGCGCTGGCCCCGGGTCCAAAGATGGCAAGACCACTGCGGCGAAAAACATCGGCGATGCCTGCAACCAGCGGCACTTCCGGACCCACGATGGTCAGATCGATGCGCTGGCGCCGGGCAAAACTGGCCAGTTCCGCAAGCCGGGTAACCTCTAATGCGACACACTCGGCATATGCCGCCATCCCCGGGTTGCCGGGAGCGGCGTACAACGCGCTGACGCGGCGGCTCTGCGCCAGTTTCCAGATCAGGGCGTGCTCGCGCGCGCCTGAACCTATGACCAGTACGCGCATTATTGAGCTCCCCGCATGACACTATCCCGCCTGCGCGGCACTATAAATTTCGCCTGCAGAGGATCGAACGGCCAGCCCTCCCGCTGCATACAGCCATAGCAGAACTCGCTGTGCAGGCTACTCCTGGCCGCCTCATCATCCGCGATGCTGTCACCGCTGACCGCGGCAATGGCGCGGCCAAGGCCCGCTATGCTCAGGTAGCCCAGGCTATCCACCCCGATATAGTCGGCAATCTCCGCAATACTGCGGTCAGCGGCTATCAACTCACTCTCCTGAGGGATATCGATGCCGAAGTAGCAGGGATAGCGCAATGGAGGTGCGCTCGAACGCAGGTGTATCTCCCTGGCTCCTCGATTGCGCAGCGCCGCCACCAGGCGTTTCATGGTATTGCCGCGCACAATCGAGTCGTCGACGATCACCAGGCGGGCTCCAGCAATTTTGGGTTTGACAAGGTTGAATTTCAGGTCTACCTCCAACTGGCGCAGACGTTGATCCGGCTTGATGAACGTGCGATCGCTGTAGCGGTTCTTGATGATGGCCTGACCATACGGTATACCTGACGCGGTCGCATAAGCCAGCGCCGCGGGGATCGAAGAATCGGGCACCGGAACAACCAGGTCCGCGTCAACAGGATGCTCTTTGGCCAGCTCGCGCCCCAGTGCTTCACGCACCTCATAGACGAAGCGGCCATTTACCTGGCTGGTCGCGTCAGAGAAGTAAATATATTCAAAGACGCACAGGGATTGACGTGGTAAGCGCACCAGGATCTCCGAGTGCAAACCCTGCTCATCAATGGTAATCAGTTCACCGGGCTCCACTTTACGGATAAAGTCAGCACCCATGCGATCTAAAGCGCACGACTCTGAAGTCACGATCCAGCTGGCGCCGATACGGCCCAGGCAGAGGGGGCGCATACCCCAGGGATCGCGCATGGCGTAGAGTTTGCCCTCCGCCAGGAGCACCAGGCTATATGAGCCACGCAGGAGGGGGAAGACCTCGATCATACGCTCACGCAGGCTGGCGCCATCAGCATGCAGCAGCAGCCAGGCAATGGCCTCGCTATCAGTCGTAGAATTCAGGAGCTCACGGGGCAGCAGCTGGCGCAGCGCAGGGCCATTGACGAGGTCGCCGTTATGGGCAACAGCAATAGACTGCTGCTGATCGTGGTTTGCGACAAAGGGACCTGCATTCTCCACGCAGCTTGAGCCGGTGGTGGAGTAACGGACGTGGCCAATGCCACAGTTTGTCTGCGGCAGACCCTTACCGCTGTCGGAGAAGACCTCGCGCACCTTGCCCATGCCAACGCGATGCACGATCGTGCCCGCGCCATCATACACAGCCATACCGGCACTCTCCTGGCCTCGATGTTGCAGGGCGGAGAGAGCGAGGGTGATGTAGCTCCGGACGTCGATGGTTTGCTCAAAAGCGGGCCGGGCGTAAAAGCCTACCACACCGCAGGCATCGTGCAAACGCTCCATGTGCTTCTCCTTTCATTTTTCCTGGCGCCGGGCTGCGAGTCTACCCGTTAGATCGGCGACAAAGGCGTAGCGGTCAGCAATAGTCTGCAGGTCTTGTTCGGTCACGGCTTGCAGGTTGCGATAGACCTGCTTATCCAGCATACGTGTTTTGTCGCCGCCGGGCCATAGACGCCAGCTATCGTTATCAATCACATCGGCGACCAGGAGCTGCCCCGAGTTATCACGCCCAAATTCAATTTTCAGATCGACCAGCGTCACATCCAGCGTGGCCCATGCGCGTTCAAGGGCGACAAAGACACGCTGTCCGAGCTCGGCCATCCATACGATCTCCTGGTCGCTTGCCAGCTCCATTTTCAGAATATCTGCGGCCCAGATCTGAGGATCATGGCGCGCATCATCTTTGAGAAAGGTCTCAACAAGGACAGGCTCAAAGCGGGTTCCCTCGTGAACTTCAGGGTGGCGCCGTAAATAAGAACCTGTGGCGATGCGCCGCTGGACCTGCTCGACCGGAAGCATAGCACAGAAGCGCACCAGCAGAGTCACGTCATTGATCTGTTCGACCAGGTGAGTAGCGATACCCTCTGCGTTCAACAGTTTAAAGACGTTAGCGGTGGTAATGGTGCTCCAGCGCGATTTGCCGGCCAGCTCATCGCGCCGGGTGCCGTCACCCGCCGTGATCTGATCTTTGTTGACCATGAAGGCCAGGCCGGCGTCGCCCGGATATGCATAGATCATTTTTGTTTTGCCCTCGGCTATGAGCGGGCCGAAACGCGGGTTATCTATCATCGCATCCTTCCTTAACTACAAACACTACACTATCGCAAAACTACGCCTGTGCCCGCGCTGATATGCCCGATGACGAGCAGTTCCGGGTAGCCTCTGACGGCCTCGCTTGCTCCCTGGGGAGAGAGCACGAGCACCATGCCGATACCCATATTCAGGGCGCGGTACATCTCATCAGAGCTGACCAGGCCCAGGCGCGCCAGCAAGGTGAAAAGAGGTGGAACGGCCCAGGCGGTGGTCTCGATAATCGCGCGCGTCCCCTGCGGCAGGATACGGGCGAGATTGCCTTTAATCCCACCGCCAGTGATATGGGCCATGCCCTTTATAAGGTGATCTCGCTCGGCCAGGTAGGAGCGGATATGTGTGATCGCCTGCAGGTAGCAGCGATGTGGGCGCAGCAAGGCATCTGCCAACGGCTCGCCCAATTCAGGAAAGACCGTGTCCAGGTCATACGCCGCAAAGATCCGCCGCGCCAGCGAATAGCCATTTGTGTGCAGGCCGCTGGAGGGGAGGCCCAGTATAACGTCGCCGGCAGCAATCGCCGCGCCATTGATCATGGCATCCTGTTCAACTACACCGACAATGGTCCCGGCTAGATCAAAGGCTCCCTCCAGGTAGACGCCTGGCATCTCGGCCGTTTCTCCTCCCAGCAGGGCGCAGCCGACCTCACGGCAGGCCTCGGCAACGCCACGCACAATCGTCGCGGCCTCCACGGGATCGAGTTTGCCGCTGGCAAGATAGTCCATAAAGAACAGCGGCGTGGCCCCTGCTGTCAGCAGGTCATTGACCGAGTGGTTGACGAGGTCATAGCCAAGCGTTTCAAAGCGTCCAGCCCGGGCCGCGATGAGTGTTTTCGTACCAACACCATCCGTCGAGGCGACAAGGGCCGGTTTGCGCATCTGCTGGATGCTGCTGGCGCCCAGCACGCCAGCAAAGGCCCCCATACCCGCAAGGACCTGCGGCCCCTGCGTTGCTTTAACGGCCGCCTGCATAAGCTCTCTGGCTGTGTCGGCCGCCGCGATATCTACTCCACTGGCGGCATAAGATGCCCGGACGTCCGGGCCGGCCGCTGCCGCGGCCACAGGCGCCCGCGATCCTGCGGCCAGTTCCCGGGCGTATATGTATGCATTGCGAAAGATCAATAGCCCGTCACCCTCAGCATCCGCCCGCGCTCTACGCTCTGGATGCTGGAGCGCCGAGACATAGCGTTCGGGATGGGGCATCAGGCCAAAGATAGTGCCCGCGGCATTGCACACGCCTGCGATATTAGCGAGCGAGCCATTGGGGTTGTCCGGGTAGGCTACCTCACTGCCCGCGCGCGCGGCATATACCAGGGGAATACGGCCATCAAGCCTTGATATGGCCTCAAGGCCCGCTTCGCCCAGGACAAACTGGCCCTCCCCATGAGCAACCGGTAGTTCAAGTGGCCGGCCTATAGCCCGCGTGAAGACACATGCGCTGCGCTGCACATTCAATGTGACCCAGCGGCACTCGAATTGCGCCGAGGCATTCTCGATCAGGCTGGCTGCGACAGGTTTCTGATCGTCAGACGCGGCATGGCCGGCTAGAAGTCCCGCCTTCACCAGGACCTGGAAGCCGTTACAGATGCCGAGTATCAGGCGCCCCTGGCCTATAAATCGCTCCAGCTGGGCAGCAAGGTGGACTTTCAGGTTCCTGGCCAGGAGCGTACCTGCACCGAGGTCATCTCCGTAGGAGAAGCCGCCTGGAATAACCAGCAGGCTATAATCCAGCAGACACGCAGGCGCCTTGATCAGCTGGTTGATATGCATGAGGTCGGTGGTAAAACCGACCTGGCGACAGGCATAGGCCGTCTCATGTTCGCAATTAATGCCTGGAGCGCGCAGTACCAGCGCTCGCGTCATGTGTCTCTCCTCCTTTCATGCCTTCTGAGCGTTAGCTAGCCGCCACCCCGCCCGGGGGGCGGGTAATTAGCGGCGTTGAAGGTATGGATTTCAAGTCCCTCCCTTCCCACGCCTCTTGTAGCTGTGTTATGGGCAATGAGATAAGCTCGCCGCTACAATCAATGACAAAGTCGCCAGTAGAGGTGACCGTGCCAATGTGCTGCACATCCATGCTGGCGCTGTTGCGCATATGCTGCTCAAAAGCCGCCTGCTGCGCGGGCGTCACTTCGACGATGAAGCGCGAGGCCGACTCAGCGAACAACTGCGCTATATGCCAGCTATCGCGCTGAGGGTCCTGTTGTGGAGCAGGAGAGTGTAGATGCACCTGCACCCCCCGGCCGCCAGCTATGGCCATCTCTGCCAGGGCAACGGCCAGTCCGCCCTCTGAAAGATCGTGACAGGCACAGACCAGTCCCTGGCGGATGGCAGCTCCCAGCGCCTGCATAGTAGTGGAGGCGCGCGCGAAATGTACCTGCGGCACCTTTGTAAATGGGAACAGCCGTGTAAAGCGGTCGCGACCAATCACCTCTGCATAATGGGAACCGGCCAGCTCTCCACGGGTTACGCCAAGCAGGTAGAGCAGGTTAGCGGGTGCCTTAAGTGACATATCAATGGTCCGGCTGACATCCTCGATGACACCCACGGCCGAAATAACCAGGGTTGGCAAAACAGGCAAACGCCGCCCGGCGGCGCGATACTCATTGTTGAGGCTATCTTTGCCGGAGATAAAGGGTGTGCCGAAGCCGACAGCGGCGGCATAGCAGCCCTTGACGGCACGCACAAGCATGCCCAGCTGCTCAGGATCGTTGGGATTGCCCCAGCAGAAATTATCGAGGATGGCGGCGCGAGCGATATCACCGCCTACAGCCGTCAGATTACGCAGGGCCTCATCGACAGCATTGGTCGCCATGTGATACGGATCGATGCTGCCATAGAGAGGGTTGACGCCATTGGACACGACTACGCCCATAGCGCTATCTTCAGTTAACATGGGCCTCAGTACTGCGGCATCACCCGGGCCGTTACCTGACCTGCCTACAAGAGGTTTCAGAACCGTTGCGCCCTGTACCTCGTGGTCATAGCGACGTACGACAGCCTCCTTGGAGGCAATGTTGGGATGCCTGAGCAACGCCAGTAAGGCGCTTTCGCAGTGAGCTGCGTCAAGCCTGTCTGTGTGGTAAGCGCTAAAAACGTCGGCCGAGGACCGATCCCAGGGCTGCGCCTTCCAGGTCCAGAGCGCGTCTAGCTTTCTCGCCGGTCTGCCAGCATGCAAAAATTCCATGGTGAGCTCGGCGACGACCTCTCCCTGGTAAGTCACAAGCAGGCGTTGATCGCCGGTGAAGGTGCCGATAATGCTTGCCTCAACCTCTTCAATATCGCAAATGGCCAGCAGTTCCTCCATGTTTTCAGGTGGAACCGCCAGAACCATGCGCTCCTGGGCCTCCGAGAGCCAGATTTCCCACGGGGCCAGTCCCTGATACTTGAGAGGAGCTTTCTCCAGCTCAACATACGCTCCCATAGCGGCGCCCATCTCGCCGATAGCCGATGAGAGACCGCCTGCGCCGCAGTCCGTGATTGCTGAATACAGGCGTCGATCACGCGCCTGCACAATTACATCGGCAACCTTTTTCTCGGTAATGGGCGCACCAATCTGCACGGAGCTGCCTGCCTGAGCATTGATTTCGCTGCTCATCTCACCGGATGAGAATGTGGCACCATGAATACCATCGCGCCCGCTGCGGCCGCCCAGTACGACGATACGGTGCCCTGGCTGGACGCTCCTGGGATGGCTCCCATGAGGCAGGATCCCCAGGCAGCCACAGAAAACCAGTGGATTATGCAGGTAGCCCGGCTGGTAGAGAACGGCCCCGTTGACCGTGGGAATACCCATTTTATTGCCATAATCACGCACGCCGTTGATCACCCCACTTGCGATGCGACGTGGAGAGAGCAGGCCTGGCGGTAGGGACTCCACGGGAGTATCCAGGGGGCCGAAGCAGAGGATATCGGTGCAGGCAATAGGCCAGGCCGATACACCCAGCACATCGCGAATCACTCCTCCCACACCCGTATTTGCGCCGCCAAAGGGCTCGATAGCCGAGGGGTGATTATGGGTTTCAACCTTGAAGGCGATATCCTGCGTTGGCGTGAAACGAATAATACCGGCGTTATCGCTGAAGGCCGAGACCAACCAGGGCTGTTTGACCTGCTGCGTCGCATGCATGAGGTACTGCTTGAGCAGGCCGCCCGCGATCGACTCCTCGGCCACCATCTCGCCATTGCTATCCTGCTCCCGGTACGTGATCGCTGCCTTAAACGTCTTATGCGAACAATGTTCAGACCAGGTCTGAGCGAGTGTTTCCAGCTCGACATCGCTCGGCTCTCGCCCCAGTTCACGATAGTACTGCTGGATGGCACGCATTTCAGCCAGGTCGAGAGCAAGCAGGCCGCGTTTACTCACCGCGAGCAGTTCGCCATCACTCATGCTGGTCACAGGTATATGCGTGCAGGCAATGGCGTTCGCCGTAGTCGCGTCGCTCTCCCGAGGCTCCCCCGACCCAGCGGTAAAAAGCCTGTACTGCTGAATGACCGGATTATAGAGCAGGGCTTCAGCGATATTGCCTACTTCAGCGGCGCTCAGGCGACCATCGAGTTCGTAGCGCCGGCCGGTTTCAACCCGCTCTAGCCCCGAAATGCCGAGCATGCGCGCGCCGGCCATAACACTTTCCGCAAGTGTGTCGGTGACCCCCTGATGAAAGAAGACATCAACGAAGTGTGAAGATTGAGCCGGGGGGGAGGAAGCCGATAATCATACGGGCCTCCTGGATGACGGGATCAACCAGGAGCTGGCCGATCAGCTGGTCAAGCAGCTCATGAGTGAGATCGCCGGTCAGATAGTAGAGTTGAGCGCTGCGAAGGATGATTGGGTGCTCCGGGGTGGGCGCCCGCGAAGGTAGAAGAGCGGGCGGCAGATATAGAATTTCACGAGCAAGGCGCTGAGCCTGCGCATCATGCTGCTCTTGCCTCGTCCGCACCTCGATTTGAAAGACGGTCACTGTATCTATCCCATCATGTTATGGTACCTGTCTGTCTTAGGATAACTGGTTCCATCGAATGGAACAGTCTATATTGTAGCATGGAAGTCGCAGGCATAGCAAATCCCTCGGAGCACCTGACCGCACCAAATCAACTGCGGCATAGGTGAAAGTTTCAATGCGTAACGTAGAAGGGGGCAGGCAAAAGCCCAGTTGACGCTTACTTCCCAAAGGTGCTAAAATATATCCTAGTGATTTGGTCGGAATAGTTGACTGCTGCGAAAGACCAGGCGAATGAGAAGGGAGACAACCATGAATTTAGGAATATCTACCAAAGGTGAGTATGGCGTGCGAATCATGGTCGATCTCGCTCGCCACTACAGTGAGCATCCTCGCTCGTTAACTGATATTTCTAAGGCAGAAGGGCTGCCACTGGCCTATCTTGAGCAACTGGTGAAATTGTTGCGTGAGGCCAATCCATCACTTGTCGTGAGCACGCGTGGAGCGCACGGTGGCTACCGCTTAAATCGCAGCCCTGAGAGCATTACCATGGGTGAGATTGTACGCGTCCTGGAAGGGCCTATAGCTCCCATGATCTGCGCGACCGAGGGTGAGATGACCCAGATCTGCGGTTTTCTTGACTCATGCCGCACCAAGTATCTCTGGTCGAAACTACGAGATGTCGTCGCGCAGACGCTTGACACCATGACGTTAGCCGACCTGGTAACTCATGAACAGGAGTACAAATCTTCACCACGCTTCATTGCTCTCTCAGATATTCGGGTAGTGACGGACCTGGGGTTCAGCCTACCCTCACAAAAGAGCGAACCTGAGGTTCGTCCCTTGTCCTAAGGAGGATATGTTTTTGCTATGGCATCAGAACTTATCATTAAAAACCTGCATGCGAACATCGAAGGCAAACCAATTTTACGCGGTGTCGATCTGACCGTCAAACAGGGCGAAATCCATGCCCTGATGGGACCCAACGGCTCGGGCAAGAGCACGCTCGCCAACGTCATCATGGGCAATCCCAAATATGAAGTAACTGATGGCGAGATCTGGTTCAAAGACGAGAATATCCTTGAATATTCGCCGGACCGGCGCGCGCGCATGCGCCTCTTCCTGGCTTTCCAGTATCCTATGTCTATCCCCGGCGTCAGCGTGGCCAACTTCTTGCGCCGTTCTCTCGAAGCTGTGCGCGAAGGTAATCGGCCCCTTGAAGAGGGCGAGCGCCCCTCGGGGCAGATGGCCAGGCGCAAGAGCATTCCCCCCAGAGAGTTCCGCACCCTGCTGCAAGAAAAGATGCGCCTCCTCAAGGTGGACAATAGCTTTATTAACCGCTCGATCAACGATGGCTTCTCGGGTGGAGAGAAGAAACGCGCTGAGATTCTCCAGATGGCCTTGCTTGAGCCCGAGATCGCTCTCATGGATGAGACAGATTCCGGCCTGGATATCGACGCCCTCAGAATCGTCTCCGAGAGCGTCAATGCGCTGACAGGCCCCAATCTGGGCATCCTGCTCATCACCCACTACCAGCGCATGTTGAACTATATCACTCCCGACTTTGTGCACGTCATGTTTAATGGCTGTATCATCAAGTCAGGCGGCAAAGAGCTGGCCCTGGAGCTCGAAGAGAAGGGGTATGAATGGCTGAGGCCAGCCGAGGAAGAGAATGGGGTGAGCGTCAATGGCTAATTTGCTGGCACTGGGCCTGTCCCGCAACGCGGTAGAAGAGCTGTCGCGCATGAAAGGAGAGCCGGCGTGGATGCTGGAGAAGCGCCTGTATGCCTGGGATGTGTATGCGAGCACCCCTGCGCCGCTTGGCCGGCGCGGTGACCTGGGCACAACGCGGGCGATGGCGAATTTCAAGTTTGAGGATATCAACCCGTATGTGCCTGCCAACGGCAGCGCCACGCTGTCCAGAACCATCGAACGCTCCCTGCAGGAGGCCCTGGTCGATACACGGGCAGGCCTGATCGTGCAACGCAATGCCTCGGTGGTGCGCAGCGAACTCGATGAGCAACTGCGCAGCGCGGGCGTCATCCTGACCGACCTGGATACGGCGGTGCGCGAGCACCCCGCACTGGTCCAGCAGTACTTTATGACCAGCTGCGTAGCGGTTGAGAGTAATAGCTATACGGCTCTGCACGCCGCCTTCTGGAGCGGCGGCACCTTTCTGTATATCCCCAGAGGAGTTGAGATCGAGGAGCCGATCCTGGCCCAGATCTGGCTCGATGAGCCGTCCTCGGCCACCTTTGCCCACACACTGATTGTCGCGGAAGAGATGAGCAGTGTGCGCTTCGTGAACGAGTACAATTCGGATATCGAGGGTGAGCGGCTTTCTTACCTCAATGATGTCGTCGAGGTTCACGTCAAAAGCGCGGCGCGCGTCGAGTTCAGCAACATGCAGGATCTCGGCCAGAATGTGTGGAACGTCACCAACAAGAATGCGATCCATGAGAAAGACGGCAGCTCAACCTGGGTTCTGGCCGACCTGGGCAGCAGGGTAAACCTCGCCAACATTGGCGCGTCCCTGTTTGGCCATGGCAGCGTGGCGGAGCTGGTGGGCGTTTTCTTCACCGACCATGACCAGCGCTTCACGATGCATACATTGTCAGATCACGGCGCTATTGCCACCAACGCTGAGACGCTGGTTAAAGGCGTATTGACCGACCACTCGCGCGTCGAGTTCGAGGGCATGATCCGTGTACAGCCCAAGGCCCAGCAGACGGCCTCATTCCTCTCGGATCATACGCTGCTCCTGAGCAGAGAGTGCCGCGCGGAATCGATCCCCAGCCTGGAGATCGGAGCCAACGAGGTCAGCGCCAGCCATGGCGCGACCACCGGGCAGATTGATGAAGAGCAGCTCTTCTACCTGATGGTCCGCGGCATTGCAAAGCCAGAGGCCGAGCGCATTATCGTCCAGGGTTTCTTCGAGCCGGTGCTGCAGCGCGTGCCCCTCGAGAATCTGCGCAGCCGCCTGCGGCGGAGTATTGTGCGGCGCATGAGTGGAGAGCTTGAGACGGAGGCAGACACGTGGGTCGATGCCCAGGAACGCTGGGAGATCGAGGGCGTCGATGAGCATGCCATTCAGCTTGATAGCGCGCAGCCCGAGGAAGAGATACAGTTAAGCGAGTACTAACGTACATAAAAAACAACGACCGTTGGAAGTTGTGGGGGGACATCCGGGCAAGCCCCCCGCGCAGCGTATACAAAGAAATCAGGTTGCTTATGCTTACATCGGACAAGGCTGAGAATGCGAGGACCCGCGCGATCACAGATATTCGTAATGACTTTCCCATCCTGTCTCGCTTGGTGCATGGGAAGCCGCTGGTCTACCTTGACAGCACGGCGAGCTCGCAGAAGCCGCGGGCGGTCATCGATGCCATGAACGTATATTACGAGACCTACAACGCCAACGTTCATCGCGGCGTCTATGAGATCAGCGAGGAGGCGACAGCTGCCATGGAGAAGGCGCGCGTGCGGGTTGCGCACTTCATCAACGCCCGCCAGAGCAAGCAGATCATCTTTACGCGCAATACGAGCGAGAGCATCAACCTGGTGGCCTATAGCTGGGGCAATAGCAATATCGCCGCCGGCGACCTTATTATTCTGACGGAGATGGAGCATCACAGCAACCTCGTGCCCTGGCAGCTGCTCGCCCAGCGCAGCGGCGCGCGCCTGGAATTTATACCCATCACCGCTGACGGCCTGCTGCGACTGGATATCTACGAGCAGCTGTTACAACAGCGGCCCAAACTTGTCGCCTTCACGCACATGTCCAACGTACTGGGCACGATCAACCCCGCCCGCGCTATGATTGCCCAGGCGCACGCGGCGGGTGCCACGGTTCTGCTTGACGCGGCACAGAGTGTGCCCCATCTGCCCGTTGACGTGCAGGACCTGGACGTCGATTTTCTGTGTTTCAGCGGGCACAAAATGCTGGGACCCACCGGTATCGGGATCCTGTATGGTAAGCGCGCGATATTGGAGGCCATGCCGCCCTTTATGGGCGGCGGCGAGATGATCCGCAGAGTCTCTTTGCGCGCGTCCACCTGGAATGACCTCCCCTGGAAGTTTGAGGCCGGCACGCCGGCCATCGCCGAGGCCGTCGGCCTGGGAGAGGCCGTCGCTTATCTCAATGCCCTGGGGATGGAGAATGTGCAGCGTCACGAGCAGGAGCTGACCGGCTATGCCATGCAGCAGCTACAGGCCGTTGCCGACCTGACGCTCTATGGGCCACCAGCGGCACAGCGCGGCGGCGTAATGGCCTTTACCCTGGGAGATATTCACCCGCACGACCTGGCGTCTATTCTCGACCAGGAAGTCGGCGTGGCCGTGCGCGCGGGTCATCACTGCGCGCAACCGCTCATGGAGCGCTTCGGCCTGGCCGCAACGGCACGCGCCAGCTTCTACGTCTATACTATCAAGGAAGAAATAGATATCCTGGTGCAGGGGCTGCACAGAGCGATAGACATCTTCCACTTATAGGAGCGTGCGCCCATGGCAATGGATTATTATCGCGAATACATCCTTGATCACTATCGCAATCCGCGCAACTATGGGAAGCTGGAGCAGCCCACCGTGCATGCGGAAGACTCCAACCCTTTGTGTGGTGACCAGCTGGGTATTGACCTGCTCATAGAGGGTGATCGCGTCACCGAGGTGCGCTTCAAGGGTCGCGGCTGCGCTATCAGCCAGGCCGCGGCCTCCATGCTTTCCGAAATGATCGAAGGTAAATCCGTCGAGGAAGTGGTCCAGCTGGGCAAAGACGACATTTTGGAAGCGCTGGGCATTTCTATCAGCCCGGCGCGTACCAAGTGCGCATTTCTGTCACTGCGCGTCCTGCATCGCAGCCTGGCTATGGGCGGCTTTGAAAAACCAGCGGCCAATGACGACAAAGAAGAGGAATAAAGGACCAGCACAATCACATATGGACGATTTTATCAAAGTAGCGGAACTTGACGAAATAGAGGAAGGCGAGCTGAAAGCCATCGAGGCCGATGGCGAGCTCATCTGCCTGGCAAAGGTCAATGGTAAGATCTGCGCTTTCAGCGATAACTGCACCCACATCAGCGGCCCCCTCAATGAAGGTGAACTCGAGGGAGACGTCCTGACGTGTCCCTGGCATGGCGCTCAATTCAATGTACTGACGGGTAAGGTTGTGCGCGGCCCCGCGCGCCAGGATCTCTTTACATATCCCGTGCGCGTTGCAGGCAGCGCCATCCTGCTCCAACTGCCCGAGGAATAGGCGCCGCCGGGCGGCGTCGGAAGGCATCTTCCGCGGCATCGTCGTAAAGTCGCCCAGTCTACCAGCATTTTCATCAGGGCCCAGACGGTTGCGGGCATAGACAATTTTTTCGCCAAATGAGCAATTTTGTCAAATGTGGGCATACGGAGCTCCTTGCTCTTGACAGGAGGCCAGGCTGCAGCTATAATCACTGACACATAGCAAAATAGTGGGATTGCACAATGCTCAAAGAACAAAGCGCCAGAAGTATAGTTCGCCAGTACAATTACTGGTATTCGTTTAGCCCTCCAGCATGATGGTGGGCCCTTTGGGCTGTGCAAAAAATTGCCACCGGCATGCTGGAGAAAGCAGAGGTTTGATCCTCTGCTTTTTTATTTGCACAAAGAAGAGAGGATTTTTTAGATGATCATTATCATTCGTGACCGGGCAAACAGCGATGAACGAGCGCACTTAATGACCCTCTTATGTCGCATAACAGGTAGTTCACGTCCGCTTACGCCGAGTTTGCTGGCGGGAGGCGAGGTCATCACCATCGATGGCGGCCAGATCGACGAGGAGGCCAGGGCGCTGCTGAGCCAGCAAGCGGCGGTGGAGAGACTTATTCCCATCAGGACTCCCTATAAGCTGGTAAGCCGGGCCTTCAAACCACAGGGCAGCCAGGTGGTGGTGGGCGACGCGCTGGGAGGTAAAGCGCTGACGATCGGGGGCTCGAGGGATGCTGCTACGGTACCTGTGGTCATCGCAGGTCCATGCGCGGTAGAAAACCGCGAACAGCTGCTTACTACTGCGCGGGCAGTGCAGGAGGCGGGAGCGCAGGCATTACGCGGAGGGGCCTTCAAACCGCGCACCTCGCCATACCAGTTTCAGGGGCTGGGGATCGAGGGGCTGTACCTGCTTGCCGAGGCGCGCGAACTGACGGGCTTGCCGGTCATTACGGAGGTAATGGAGCCGGCCATGCTAGAAACTGTCGCCGACTACGCCGACATCCTGCAGATAGGCAGTCGCAACATGCAGAACTTCCCATTGCTGCTGGCGGCCGGGCGCCATAGCGCTCAGCGCCCGGTTATGCTCAAGCGCGGTTTATCTTCAACCATCGAGGAATGGCTGTTGGCGGCGGAATATATTGTAGCGGCCGGTAATCCCAATGTCATCCTCTGCGAACGCGGCATTCGCAGCTTCGACCCCCAGACCCGCAATGTCCTTGATCTTGCCTGTGTGCCACTGCTGCACGAACTAACACATCTGCCCGTCATTGTTGACCCCAGTCATGCCACAGGACGGCGCGAGCTGGTGCCCACCATGGCGCGAGCAGCAATCGCGGCGGGAGCCGAGGGCTTAATCCTGGAAGTTCATCCTGACCCACACAGTGCCCTCTGCGATGGCCGCCAATCGATTACAGCCGATCAGCTACAATCCGTCGTGCAGCAAACCCGCTTGATAGCTCAGATGATGGATCTTTCGTATGTGGCGTAATGATAGTGCGCCGCCTTGCATGGCGCACACGGTGGGAGATGCTCACATTCCTACTCAGCATATGTACTTTCCTTAACAGTATGGTATACTCTGAATATCTAAACGCCCGGGAGTAACAACACAGATTGTGCTGGCTGTCGTAAAGCGCCTTGGGACACCGGGGACTTCGAGACTTGATGAGACTAAACGAGGTGATATTCATGCCGACACGAGTAATTATCGCTGATGACGAAACTATTCAGCGCATGGACTTAAAAGATGTGTTGACCAAGCAGGGTTATCTTGTCGTGGGTGAGGCTGGAGATGGGCTCAGCGCCGTCAACCTGGCGCGCGAAATACGGCCCGACCTGGTTATCATGGACATTAGAATGCCCGACATGGACGGCATCGCCGCCGCCGAAACCCTGACCCAGGAGAAAATTGCACCGGTACTGCTGCTCACTGCCTTTGGCGACCAACCCCTGGTTGAACGCGCCAAAGATGCGGGGGTCGTAAATTATATAGTCAAACCACTGCGAGAAAGCGAAGTGACGCCGGCCATTGAGGTGGCCCTGGCCCGCTATAACGAATTCCGCTCGCTCGAAGAAAAAACGCGGACGCTCTCCGAGCAACTGGAGACACGTAAAATTGTTGAACGAGCCAAGGGCTTGCTTATGGAGAAGCAGGGACTCTCCGAGCAGGAGGCCTTTCGCAAGATCCAGAAGGCGAGCATGAACAATCGCAAATCCATGCGTGAGGTGGCCGAGGCAATTCTCCTTACCAACGAGATGTAAGCAGGGGGAACAACGGAGCCGCAACTTACCTTTATCGAGTAAAGCATAAAATAATGGTATCAACAACACAGACAGAGCAGGTTGTTGTCATCGTTGGTATTCGTTTTCGTCCCGCCGGACGTATTTATAACTTTGATCCACAGGGCCAGACCTTTAACACAGGCCAGTATGTAATTGTTGAGACGGCACGTGGGGTTGAGGCCGGACGCGTAGTCATCGCCTCAAAGAAGATGGCCGCAAGCGATCTGGGCGATCCCCTGAAACCGGTATTGCGCCTGGCGAATGAAGATGAATTGCGGATGATGCTCTCTTTCAAAAGTAAAGAGAAAGAGGCACTGGTCAAATGCGCGGAACGGGTCGGGCAGCATAACCTGCCTATGAAGCTCGTAGAGGCCGAATATACCTATGATGGAAGCCGGCTGACCTTTTATTTTACAGCCGACGAGCGCGTAGATTTTCGGGCCCTGGTACGCGACCTGGCCGCCGTCTTCCGCACACGTATCGAGTTGCGCCAGATAGGAGCACGGGATCAGGCCAAATTGCAGGGAGGCCTGGGGCCATGTGGCAAGACCCTCTGCTGCAGTTCATGGATCACGGATTTCGGCGTCATCTCGATCAAAATGGCCAAAGAGCAGGGGCTGCCGCTGAATCCCTCCAAGATCTCGGGCGTGTGCGGCCGCCTCCTGTGCTGTCTCTCCTACGAAAACGAGAATTACATCCAGGCTAAACAATCAATGCCACAGCTTGGTGCCATTTTGAACACACCCAGTGGACCGGGCAAAGTTGTTGCGGTAAATGTGCCCAGGATTCGGTTGAAGTAATGCTGGAGAGCGGAGTCACGATCCAGATACCTGTGAATCTATCGCAAACAGCAGTGAAGGACAGCCGTGGCGGCTGCGGCAGTTGCGGCCTGAAAGGTGGCGGCTGTGGCAGCAAAGGCAGCAATGGTAGCAATACAGGTGGTAGTTGTGGTATAAAAGAAGCAGATGGCACCTGCAGTACCTGTGGGAGCAAGGAAGGCTGCCAGGGTAACTGTCAGAGCGGGGGCGGCAGCGCGGGAGACGGCTGTAGTTCATGCGGCGTAAAGCGTGCCAGAAACAGTAGCGCAATGTCATAAGTCACCGTTAAGCGAGGAACCATCTGCAGGTATTGATGATGAGAGAGGGAGGCAGCCAGTATGTCACATGAATGGCAGGGGCCCGATGCTACCTGGCGCGGCCAAGATGATAAAGGCTGGAATGATGCTTTTCAGGAGGAGGTCTCTCCGCAGCTCGAAGAAATGGACGATGCGGCTTCCACTCCGCCGGCGTACAGCGACGATGAATTTGAGGAGGTGGCTGCCCCTCCCCTCAAAAGGTTTGAAGCCGTACGCCAGCTGGGTCAGCAGTTTTCTCCCATCCTGGTGCCTCTGTTCCTGGTCGCTTTCACCTTCCTCGTAACTGCACCTTTACTGCTCACCAATAAAGTGTACCTGCACGCGGAGCGTCTCTGGCCGTTCGCGCTTGTCCTGCTGGCGGTTGCTATCATTCAGGGCACTGCGCTCTATTATGCCGGCGCAAATAATGGCTTCTGGTGGCTGGGCGTCGTCGGGGGCTTTCTGCTCTTTCTGCTTGTTGCCTGCTTTACCATCTTTGGCCCCGTCTCCACGGTGATCTTCCTGCTCGTACTGGTTATCGTCTGCTTCATAGGCGCACGCCTGTATGTGCGCCCGGTACCCGAAGGCACGGTCGACATCATTTTTGCCTTTGGTAAATACAGCCGTACGCTCTTCCCCGGCTTCAATTTCCTCCTACCCTGGGAGGTGGTCGAAAGCCACCTGCTGACACGCGAGAGGCAATGGACAACACCTGAGCAGATCGTGCAGGTCTCGCAGGACAATGATGTCCATCTCAAAGCCGTGATCTGCTACCAATTAATGCCCGAAGACGCTCACCTGGCCATAATGCAAATCGATAACTGGGAAGCGAGCCTGCACAACCTCTTTATTACTTGCCTGCAGCAGGCCTCCAACTACCTCAAGCCCGATGATTTTATGGCCTGGCCGCAGCGTCAACAGCAGGGAGGTGGACTGAGATTGAACGAGGCCGATGAGGATGAAAACACCCACTGGACGCGGGTAAACACCCTGCTCTTTCAGCGCATTCGTGATCTCGTTGCCAACTGGGGGGTATACATTAACTGGGTATACATCCGGGATATTTCCCTGACACCGCACTCCTCACTTCCGTACAATCCAGACCGCATGATGCCAGCGGCCAGCGCTCCGCCCCAATACCAGGGGGCAGGCAGCAGGGTAGCTTCCGCCGCCCCGCCCAGGGAGGAGGTACCGGCTGCTGCGGCTCCACCAGGATTCAAAAGCGCGGCGCGAGCTACACCAGGAGGTCCGGCAGGCTCGGCCCCCTCTCCGCTCGCGCCATCAGCACCGCCCGCGCCCGCCAGCATACCTAAAGAGGATATCCTGATCAGAGCGTATAAACAGATACAAAGCGAGAAAATCAAATCACCCGCGACTATTCGTGAGATAGCCGGGCGTTTTCTCGCCATCGCCAATGATCCCGAAGCCAGCAAAAATGTCAGCTTCGATGCCAGCCGCGCCGCCCAGGCACTGTACGAACGGGCGGAATTATATGAAAAGCAGGCTGCCAGCCTGGGCGAAGTCTTTGAAGATGACACGCCAACCCAGGTCGACTGGTCATACTCCAGCCGTTCCGACGAAGATAATTACATGGGTGGTTGATTTCCAGAGGTTATTTGCTATGTCTTATGCGCTGTGGATTAATGGAGAGTACTCATCGAGCCGGTCTGGCCAGGTCTGCACCTCCAACGGATGAATTCCGCGAGACCAAGCACGTCCACTGGGATTTTGAGGGCAGCGCGAAACCATGGTGGTATCCCTATGGTCAAAAGTGAATCTGGCTGCCAGGGCATGCTTCCCGCCCCGGGTAACTACTGTGGCGAAACCAGCGCCTGCTTCAATTTCTGGTAGACGCTCTCAAGAGCTTCGGGTACGACCTTGATATCAGCCAGCACGGGCATAAAGTTGGTATCGCCATTCCAGCGCGGCACGATGTGGAAGTGCATATGTTCGGCAAAGCCGGCCCCCGCCACCTTCCCCTGGTTAATACCCATGTTAAAGCCATCCGGGTTCATCACAGCACGCAGGGCGCGCAGGGCAAGTTGGACCTGGCTCATAAGCTCTGCTAGGGTAACGGTATCCATCTTCTCGATGCTTGCGACGTGCTGATAAGGAGCGATCATCAGGTGGCCATTGTTATAGGGGTAGCGGTTCAGCATCATATAGCAGTGCTCGCCGCGATAGGGGATATGATACTCGTCATCGCGTTGAGCGGCAGGCTGGGTGCAAAAAATACACGCTTGAGGTTGTGGTGTCTTCGGCTCAATAAAGGCCATGCGCCAGGGCGCCCATAAATTTTCCATGACAACAGTATACCACACGCGCACAGCATGCTTTTACATACCCTGGTCTGCGACATCTACCCATTGTTCGGCCCACTTATGAATGGCTTCTACCACCGGGCCAAGGGCGCGTCCCTTTTCCGTTAATTGATATTCGACGCGCACAGGTATCTGCGGGTAGACTACGCGCTCAACGACGCCCTCCTCCTCCAGTTCACGCAGCCGGTCACTGAGCACACGATCAGAGAGACCTTCCACCGAGGCGGTCAACTCGCAAAAGCGTTGTGGACCATTCAAAAGCGAATATAAAAGCAGGCCCGTCCAGCGCTTGCCAAGCAAATGTATGGCATGTTCGTAGCGAGGACAAATCTGGCCTGCTGCTGAATTCTGTGTTGCGGTCGACATTGTTGGCTTCATCGCCATTGATACACCTACCTTTTCTGGAGATCAAACCAGAACAGGATTTGACTATACTTTAAGTATAATCCAGTATATCATATTTCTATTTCTAACGCAAGACATGTTACTTACTTTTCGTAAGCGCAAGAGAGGGTTCGCCAGGCGGCGTGCAGGGGAAAGGAGGTGCATGCCCATGGCCTCAAATGAGTGAGGCGCTTATTCATGGACAGTTTCACTCTGCCACTGGCAGGCGGGAGGGATAGCCTCGCGCAGCGCTGTGGCCAGGCCGTCAAAATCGGCCACATCGTCGCGATAGACCGCCCAGGCCTTGGCCTTTTCCTGGGGGTGAGCCGGTGTGCGGTAGACCGTAATGCCGATGCGTTTGCCATTAGGGAAAAACTCCTCCTTGACACGCGTCAGCGCGTTCCAACGGACCTCAATCACCTCTCCATCGCGACCGCGCTTGATCAGAGCGTCAGGTCCCAGCTCAATCGTGAATGGCACAGGAGCCACAATACGCAGGTAGATGACAAAGCCTCCAATAAATAAAATGGCGACAATGGTACTACCCAGCGCGGACAGTCCCTGATGTATGGCGATCCACAAGACAAGAGCCGTAATACACAGCACCCCGATTATAGTCATAACGCGTTTGAAAATGCTCAGGCCGGGCCCGATAAAGACCTGGCCTGATGTCACTGGAGATGATCCCATTGATTCCAAAGCTCCCAATAAGCAAATGCTATCTTTATCTACGTGGTATTGTAACAATAGAGGACATGCTTTGCAATATGCCTACGTTGCACAACCCTGCGCTCTTCTCAGCAACTCTTTGCGGGCGAATGGTAATATGCTATAATGTTGCCGCCGCCTCAATTTAGGCCTGGCCACAATACCGCTACGTCCCTGTAGTCGTTCTGACGAAATGTATGTGATAGGGGATTGAAATGACAAATGGTATCGTCAGGACCCTGCACCATGCTCATGGTTATGATAAACCCGGGCATAATCATTCTTGGAGGGCAGGTAGCCCAGGCCGGAGATCTCTTGATCGTACCCTTACAGGCGCGTTTACGCGACTTATGCCTGCCAGTCATAGGTCAGTCGCTGCGAGTTGTGCGCGGGAAGCACGGTCCAGACACGAATATCGCAGGGGCGGTCACACTGGCCCCACAGGACGTTTAAGTATTGAATATTATTAAGAGGCAAATTGTGGAAACAGGCCTGGTCATTGGTGGGCATTACCTGCTCCAACATCTGATTAAACAGGGACAGTTTAGTACGGTTTACCATGGAGTGGACCAGCTATTTCAGCGTAATGTAGCAGTGAAATCTGTGCCTGCCGACCAGCTACCCGCGTACCGAGCCGCTGTTCGCATGACGTCCCAATTCTCCTATCCCAACATCATTGGCCTCTATGATCTTGTTGCTAAACCTGATCGGCTCTATCTGATCCAGGAATACGTCGAGGGCGACGATTTTGCGGCCCTCATGCAGGCGCCCCTGCTGGCTCACGAAGTCACAGATATTGGACGACAGGTCTGCCTGGCGCTACTGTATGCCAGCAGTCCCACACGACGCGTCTGCCATGGCGATTTGACACCCGTTGCAATTCTACGCGACCACCGCGGGCTGATCCGCGTTAGCAACTTTGGGCTCCCCAGCGACATCGCCTATTTCAGCGCCTGGAATAACCTGGGGGGTGGCGGAGTAGTCCTGGCCGATAGAGATCTGCCATGGGGAGCGGTCAGCGAGGGACGGCAGGCCGACGATGTTCGCGCAACCGGGCTCCTGCTCTACCAGCTGCTCACCAGTCACGCCCCCGCCAGCACAACTGTGGAGCCGCCTGCGGATGGCCGCCTTCGTTTCCCACGCAGCGTGCCTCCTGAATTGTGTGAACTGATTGCGCGTACGGTGATTTCGACAGCATCCGCAGCATATCACAAAGGTAGAAGTGCTTTACGATGAACTGAAGACATTGACGGAGACGCTGGAGGCGAGAGCTCCCGTCCTGGTAGGCAGTCCGGCTATCCCACCTCTACAGCAGGCAGACGTTGCTCGAGGCGGGCAAACTCCTCAGCGAGTTCCCGACAACGCGGGAAATATATCACCCGCCGGCCAACACGGCTCCAGGCTCGCCGCTTATAACAGTGGCAAGCTGGCCGCCATGGAGGTAGAGCCCGTAAATTCAGCTATGACGATCGCCGATGCCTCCTCAATCAACCCCCTGGCTACTCGTCAGGGAGCGTATCCCGGCCCGGAAACAACTCCACCCATGCTAGCTCCGGCCTTCCCAATGGGCGCCAGGCGCCGCTCACCTCTACTCTGGCTGCTCGTATTGGGCCTGGTCGTTTTTGCGCTGTGTTTCGCTGTCGGCTACTTCGCGGGTGGCGCCATCTTTCACTAGATGCCGCTAAGTGGTTCTGTCATACCTTCTACAAGATAGGCATAGGCCATCTGCTCGCTGTTCCAGGCAAAACCAGCATTGCCCAGGTGGTCTACGACGATTAAACCGCCGACACCGCGGGTCTTCGCCGTCAGGACCGCAATGGCAGCCTGGGCTGCGTCGCGCGCGCTTGCGCCACCTGCGACAAAATCGGCGGCACGCTTGGCGATGAGCAGGCGAATGAAGTCTTCACCGTGGCCCGTACAGCAAATAGCCGCGTTTTCGTCAGCGTAGAAGCCGCAGCCCACCAGCGGTGAATTGCCGACGCGACCGGGATATTGATTGAATGTGCCCCCCGTCGAGGTAGCGGCGGCCAGCGTACCAGAAGCATCGATGGCAACGGCTCCTACGGTCCCGTGTTTCTCCTCATGCGCGGGCGTCGCATTGACCTCGCGGCGATGGTAGCGCGGCTCCTGCCCTGCCAGCGCCGCCTGCTCCTTATGATCTTTCCAGCGCGCGTACTGGTAGTCGCTCAAGAGTTCTGCAAACTCACAGAGGGCGATTCCCTGTTCCTGGGCAAATGCCTGAGCTCCCCTGCCAACGAGCAAAACATGGGGACTTTCCATAACCCTGCGGGCGAGTGAGATAGGGTTTTTCACGCACTCAACTCCAGCGACCGCGCCAACGCGCAGGGTCTTGCCTTCCATTATGCCGGCATCCAGTTCAATATTACCGTCAGAGGTGAGTACTGCGCCGCTCCCGGCATTGAAATGGGGATTATCTTCAAGCAGGCGCACGGTAGCCTCAACGGCATCGAGAGCGCAAGCGCCATGCTGTAGCATTCGCCATCCTACCAGTATGGCCTCCCGGCAACCAACCTGAGCGCTGGCGGCTCGTTCAGCAGGTATCTTGCCCGCTCCACCATGAACAACGATAGCAATAGGCATAGGGGACGTTCTCCTCATCGTAAGAGCATGCTGCAGAGAGAAAACGCCACATGCTGTGGCGTTTTCTCTCTGCAGCAGCGCAGGATTTTTAAAGTCTGCTCACAAAATCGCTGATGGCACTTGCCACGGCGGCAGGGGCATCGAAGAGGATCAGGTGAGCAGCATCAGGTACGATGACCAGGCGCGACGCGGGTATAGCGCGATGCAGCCGCTTGGCATATTTCAAGGGTACCTGCTGATCTTTCTGGCCCCAGATAATCAGCGCGGGCTTGTCAAACTTTTGCAGGTCGGAGGATACTGAATTGACATAGCTGGGATTTTGCAGGCGCACATGCTGGAAGAGCACCTCTTTGCTCAGCTCGCTATCCCACTGTTCGATATAAGCACCCACGACATCCGCAAAGCGCTGCGGGTTACTTGAGGCGCTGGGGATGGTCTGCCTCAGGTTCTGCAGCAGGTCTTCAACGGATATCTGCTTGGGCGCATCATACTCCTGGCGCTTTTTCATCTCGGTCAAAGGCCAGTCAGGGGCAAAAGCATAATCATAGCAGTTGCTATCGATAAGCACGAGGGCCGCAATGCGCTCGCGGCTCAAGCGCGTGGCCAGCACCTGGGCGACGGCGCCACCCATGCCCTGGCCGACCAGCACGATATTGGTGAGGTTAAGCTGCTCAAACAACAGAGAGAGGTTATCAGCCTGGCCCCAGTTCGAGGTATCGGCCGGCCAGGGATGATCGGACTGTCCATAGCCAAGCAGATCGATGGCGTAGACGGCGCAGCCGATGGCGGCAAGCTGAGGCATAATATCAAACCAGGTAAACGCTCCACCCACAATATCATGCAGGAGCACTATGGCGCCGTCCGTACCGTACGCGGCTCCCTGTACGACGTAGCTCAGGTCATAGTGAATGACATGGGCAGTGCGCCGCTCGGAGCGACTGCCAACATCTGATGTACGTTGATTTACCATATGTATCTTTTTTTGTTCCTTCTTCTGTACAACATCCTCACTTCCGCTCCGGCCGCCTGACCGAAGGTAGACGCGAGAGCGTCGTTGGCGGCCGGAATAGGGAGCCTCATGATCTCGCCCTGGTGTGCAGGGCAGAAACGTTGTAGAACGCATTGAAACCAGCGTAGCGGGCCGTCTCTTCGCCAAGTTCGTCTTCGATGACCAGGAGGCGATTATATTTGGCGACGCGCTCACTACGCGCCGGCGCCCCGGTTTTGATCTGCCCAGCATTGGTCGCGACTACCAGGTCGGCAATCGTCGTGTCCTCGGTCTCGCCAGAGCGGTGCGAAACTACAGCAGTGAAGGCGGCGCGTTTGGCCATCTCAATAGCCGCAAGAGTCTCGGTGAGGGTGCCAATCTGATTGAGTTTGATAAGGATCGAGTTAGCCGAATGTTCCTGGATACCGCGCTTGAGACGGGCGGTATTGGTGACAAAGAGATCGTCGCCAACGAGCTGGATACGATCACCCAGGCGCTGGCGCAGCAGCTTCCAGCCGTCCCAGTCGTCCTCGCTCAGTCCGTCCTCGATGCTGACGATGGGGTATTCGGAGATCCATTGTTCATAGAGGTCGACCATTTCACTGGACGTGAGCGTCCGTCCTTCACGCGCCAGGACGTACTTGCCATTCTCATAGAATTCTGATGCCGCGGGATCCATGCCCACGAAGATATCCACCCCTGGCTTATAACCCGCAGTTTCAATGGCAGCCACAACAACTTCCAGGGCCTCGCGATTAGAAGAGAGGGAGGGCGCGAAACCGCCTTCGTCCCCGACATTGGTGTTCAGCTTTTTGCCGTGCAGCACCTTTTTCAGTCCCTGATATACCTCGGCCCCCATGCGCAGCGCATCACGAAAGGTGGGAGCGCCGATAGGCAAAATCATATATTCCTGCATATCGGTCGAGTTGTCAGCGTGTTTGCCCCCGTTTAAAATATTCATCATAGGAACGGGCAGCGTGCGTGCCGAAACACCGCCCAGATAACGATAGAGCGGCTGCTGCTGGGCGTTGGCAGCCGCCTTCGCCACGGCCAGGGAGACACCAAGGATAGCATTAGCGCCAAGCCTGGCTTTGTTAGGGGTGCCATCCAGCTCGATCATAACCTCATCGAGCATGATCTGGTCGGTCGCATCAAGGCCCACTATGGCTTCGCTGATACCCTCGTTGACGTTGCGTACAGCGTTGAGTACGCCCTTCCCACCATAGCGGCTCTTATCACCATCGCGCAGTTCAACAGCTTCATGGATCCCCGTGGATGCGCCAGAGGGAACTCCTGCAATGCCGCGCTCGCCACCCATCAAAAGCACCTCGACCTCGATTGTGGGATTGCCGCGCGAGTCGAGGATTTCACGCGCGATCACGCCTTCTATGGTAGTCGTTCCATTTATATTCGCCGGCATCAAAATATTCCTCCTTTGAATGAAAATGCTTGCGCTGTAATTGTACATCGCAAGAACTGCTATGAGCAAGTAAAGAAACATCCCCGCACAGCCCCCCTCTGAGGCGCTGAACGGCAAAAATTGCAGCTTGTGAGAAAGGGTGCCATAATAAATACGTACTGGGAGCTGAAAAATGCTTCCTCATGCGCGCTACCAGGACATCATACGTTAAAAACAATGAGGAGAAGGAGATGCGCACAAACTCTGTAAAGGCAAAGCTCAAGCGCGGCGAGCCTGCCCTGGGGGCATGGTTGAGCCTGCCCGCTGTTTCTTCGGCCCGTATTATGGCCCGCATCGGTTTTGATTGGCTGCTGGTGGATATGGAGCACAGTGCCCATAACCCCGCGCTCATGGCCGACATTGTGGGCGCCATAGCCGATGCCGGCACCTGCGCCCCCATTGTACGCGTGCCGAACAACAGTGTCGAGTGGTTCAAGTGGGCCCTGGATGCTGGCGCATGGGGAGTTGTCGTTCCCATGGTCAACTCACATGAAGAGGCGCGACGCGCGGTAGAATGCTCAAAATATCCTCCTCTAGGTTTACGCAGCATTGGTGGCACGTTTGCACCCTACGGCTTCGGCACGAACGACTGGCGCAGCTATGCAGCCGTGGCGAACGATGAAATACTCGTGGCCATTCAGATCGAGAGCGTCCCGGCTCTACAGCACCTCGATGAGATCTTCGAGGTTCCAGGCGTCGATGTGGCTTTTGTGGGGCCAGATGATCTGCATGCTCAACTCGGCCTGACGCCCAGCAGCGAAGGAGCCGAGCCAGCTTTACTGGATGCCCTGGAAGGCATCAAGAAGCAGGCGCGCAAGCAAAACATCGCCCTCGGCATCTTCTCAAACGACGGAGAAGCCGCGGCTATGCGCGTGCACCAGGGCTTCCAGATGGTCAACGCGGCCACGGATGTCGGCTGCATGATCAGCGCAGCCGTAGAAAATCTGAACAACGCGCGCAAATCCATAGAGCGCCCGCATAACGGGCCGCTTTATTGCCCCTCTCCGCCGCGTTCGAGGGTCGCACGGTCCCAGTGAGCCAGGTTCGCCCCGGCTTCATAGGCGCTGTAAAAAAAGGCGAGCAACTCCTGGCGAGGAGCAGCATGGCCGCGTACATCATCGTACAGGAGAAGGAACTCGGCCATTTCCGGGCTATAGAATGCTGCGGCCGGGCGCAGTGGCGCCGTATTCAGCCCCTGGGGCGCTGGCGCGGTATAGGAATAGAAAGCAGGCCTGGGAAATTGCTCATTGCCCGGCCAGAAACCAAAGCTGATTACCTCATGGGAGTAGGCTTCCCGTGTGATACGGTCCGCCCCCGCGCGCTCGGGCGCGCGCCGCCCGGAAAAAAAGGTCAGCGCCAGGTCAAAGCTGCCCCAGAAAAAATGAACGGGGCTGCTCTTGCCAATAAAAAAGGAGCGCTGTTCCTGTAATGCTATATTTGTCTGCACAAGAACCCGCCAGAAGCGATTGGCATATTCCGCATCGTATGAACGGTGCTCCCGGTCTTCATCACAGCGAATAGGATGCGTCACTTCGCATGGCAGCGTATTGATCCGCACCTCAATACCCAGGGAGCGCAACACCGCCATACATTCCTGGTAAAAATCAGCCACCGAACGTGAAATCAGGGGCATAGCTCTTGTAGCTCCCCCGCTTGTAGATACGAGCAGGTTGTGATCAATGAAGTCAAAGTTGACCTCAAAGAGGCCGTTTTTATAGGGGATTGGAGACGTCGTTATGCCGCGCGCACTCACGTAGAATGGCACCTGCCACCAGTGGTTTACATACGGGCTCAGCTCAAGCCTCACCTTTCCAACGACCTGTGTCCACATATGCAGCGTCGCGAGTGTGTCCTTCCAGGCGTCAAAAGGCAGCGCTGGCCACACTTCAGCTTGCATCTCTTTAGCGCTCTTGTCCTGCGTTTGCATGTCTTTCTCCAGTTCATGATCTACGAGCTCCAGCTATACTCACTATACCATCGTTTGCGAGACGAGCAAAGCAGTCCCTATAGCTAGTGTAAGCCCGCATCCTATATACTAACTACTACATAGTGCGCACGAACCGCTGTCGCGCTTAGCAGGCTTGCTAAAGAGTGCATGACATGTTACGCTCTGACCTGAAAAGGAGGCAATGAAATGTATGTCCGACGAAGAATCCCCACTGCAAAAGCAGGCGTCTATGCTTAAGTCTCAGGTCTTCGCCCTGGTACGGGCGTGTCCCGCCGGGCGAGTCACCACGTATGGCTGGCTGGCGAAAGCTGTGGGCTATCCGCGCGGAGCGCGCATGGTTGGCTGGATCATGAACGAGACTCCGGAGGGAGTGCCGGCGCAGCGCGTCATCAATAGCAAGGGTGAGTTGTCGGGGAGCTGGGCCTTCGGCCAGCGCGGAAAAATGCGAGCGCTGCTGGAGGCGGAGGGCATAATTTTCGACGCTGACGAGCGTGTAGACCTCAAACGTTATGGCTGGAATCCCACGCGCGACCTCAGCGCGGAAAAGCTCAAACATATCCTTGATAACGCCGGCGCCACACCTGTCACAACGAGCCCGAGACTGCTTCAGCTCTTACGGGACGACCAGGCTTCCCCGCTGCGCGAGAACCCACCCACGCAATAAGTAGCTCGCTGTTGCCGAGGCCGGTGCCGCTGGCGCAGCGTGCCATTGGGGGCATAGTCCATGACAAGAAAAGGCGCATTACCCTGCAGCCCAAAGTCCAGGATACGAACGATGTGTGGGTGAATAATGTGCGCAAAAAATAGGGCGCGATTGCTCACGCCCTATAGTGGTGATAGAGCAAGTTTACGCCTGGCCGATATCCGTAGGACCGCCTGCGCTCTCACCCTTGCCTGTCGGCTGGGCCTGAGCTGACCCGTAGATCAAATCAGAGAGTTCCTTGCGCGAGCGATCAAGGAAGGCGCGCAATTGTGTCAGGCGCTCCCTGTTCTCGAATGCGCCCCTGCTGGCGATAGCGAAGAGCCTGGCGACCTCAGCGGCCTCGGCGCGCAGCGCCAGAAGTTCATCGGGAACGCCCCAGTGCCTGCCTGGCCCAAAACCGGGGCCAAATGGACCACGAGGGCCCTGCCAGCCGCGAAAACCCCAACCATGTCCAGGTCCACCAAAGCCGTGCTTGTGGCCGTGGTGGCCCCGCCAGCCACGGGGGCCTTCTCCCTCACCAGCCATCCAGGGAGGAGTCCAGCCTTCCCAGTTAGCTTCCCTGGGGGCATCGCCAGATTGTCTGTTAAATTCACCGAACATTGTTCTTCAGCTCCTTTCAATTGAGAGAACCTTTGCGATATATCGCAATCACCATTTGCAACAGCGCGATATATCTTTCTATTCCCATTTACGATATATCGTATTGAAAGTTGCAGCTATTTTGCCAAATTTCCGCAGCCATAAAATTTGCCTGGCCGAAGCGTTTCATCAAGATAATGCTCTGGTTAGAGCGGAACATGGTAGTTGCAGCCGTCGCTCGACGCTCCCGGCGGCTGCATGCTATACTACAACAATCGGTTTCATGTGCAAGCACCAGGAGACGCTCCCAGTCACGTGCCATCAAACCTCAGGCTTATGGCGCTTCCCCATTCGCGCCATCTCTCCCCTTCACCAGCGTCGGCGCTGGTGAAGGGGAGAACGAGTGCTGGAGCTGGTGCGGGCCGGGATTGTATCTTTGCGGCCGGGAGGCTGCTTTCTTGTACGTATCATAAAAAGAGCCGCCGGGACCGCCAGTAGAGCGATACCCACACATGCGAAGAGCGCGTACTGAAGTCCGGCGGTGATCACCACTTTACCAGCATTTCCCCCTTGTTGCAGGAGCGCGGCCGTACGAGCAGATGAGACCGCGACGACGATCGCCAGCACGAGGCCAGAGCCGACCTGCTGCGTTGTATTGAACAGGCCCGAAGCCAGACCCTGCTCGTCATCATTGACGCCCGCGGTCGCGGCGATCACTATGGTCGCGAAGGTCGGGCCCATGCCTATAGAAACCACCAGGATGCCGGGCAACAGCGTCCCGGCGTAGTCTCCAGCGGCGGAGATGCGGGTGAGCATGAGCAGGCCAATAATCAGGCCAGTTATCCCTCCCACCAGAAAGGGTTTGACCCCGAAGCGCGCCACCAGGCGTGAGACGACATTGGAAAATATCAGAATCACCACCGCCATTGGCAGGAAGGCCAGTCCCGTGGTAAATGCCGAGTAGCCCAGCACCTTCTGCATATAGAGGGTCAGGATGAAAACCAGCGCGCCGAATGCTCCAGGCGCGAGCATATTGATGATGTTAGCTCCTGTGACGTTGCGCTGGCGTAAAATACCGAGCCGGACAAGGGGAGATGCCGAACGGAGCTCAATCACCACGAAGGCAAGCAGTAAAGCAGCGGCCAGGGCGAGCAGCCCAAGGGTTTGCAGCGAAAGCCAGCCGGCCGCGTTACCCTCAGAGAGTGCGTAGACCAGCACAATGAGCCCGCCTGTTACCGTGAGCGCGCCAAAGACGTCAACGCGTCGCTGCTCGACCCGCGCCCGGCTCTCGCGCAGTACAAATGGCGCCACTAAGGCCGCGACCAGGCCAATTGGCACGTTCACAAACATGACCCAGCGCCAGCCAGGCCCGGCGGTAAGCACTCCCCCCAGAATTGCTCCGACGGCAAAACCAGCGGAAGCCAGGGCCCCGACGAGACCAAACGCCCTGTTGCGCGCGGGTCCTTCGGCGAAGGTGGTTGTGATGAGCGAGAGGGCGGCAGGAGCTACCAGCGCGGCGCCAAGCCCCTGTAAAGCCCGGTCGATAACCAGCCAGGTGCTCGATGGCGCGAAGCCGCCTGCCAGTGAGGCCAGTGAGAAGAGGACGAGCCCCAGGATATAAAGAAGGCGGCGGCCATAGAGGTCCGCCAGGCGCCCACCGAGCAGCAGGAAGCCGCCCAGGGTGAGCGAATATGCGCTCACCACCCACTGGAGGCTCTGTGTCGAAAAGCCAAGGTCCCTCTGCATCGATGGGAGAGCTACATTCACTATCGAGAAATCAAGCACGATCATGAACTCTGCGAGGCATAAAAGGGTGAGGGCAAGGCCCTGACGATACGCCTTTTCTTTGCTAGAAGTCATTCTATCCTCTGATTGTAATGCGACAATGCAGTACATGGGTAATGCGGCACTCTCGCGGACCCAAGACCCGGGGCCCGGCGGCGACCTGCCGCCCCTGCTTCTCTATAGGCTGTAACACTGACATAGCCATTTTTATTCGCTCCACAGCCTGGCCGGTATAAAGACTAAGATGGCGACTCAAACTCGGCCTCTACCTGAGCATCGCCATTCAGGAAGATGAATACACGCAGTTTGACGGGGGGGAGATCTGGACTGACGCCAATACGATATTCATGTTCCACGCTGCCATCTCTATGCAGGATGGGGGTGTCGTTCAAGCGGATTGCAGGCGTACGGCGCATGGAGGGAGGGCGTATTTTTTCTTCCGACATGTATTTTTCCTTCGCTGTTGCAGAAACGCAAGCAGCCCTATTATAGCATGCGTAATGGCCTTTGGACCGTTCCGCTATCATCAAAGAGCAAATTAGTCTGCTTCAGGTGTGCGCATTATCCGGAACGGTGCTCCCCACAGCGGCACTTGTCATGTTCCAACTTCTTTTTTGAACAAAGAAAATCAAACGCAATACAGTAGCAATACAGGTAAATCATCTCTTCCAGGATAAATTTGAGAAAAACCTTACCAGGAAAGCAATACAAATAAAGAACGTAATCAGAATCATCTGAGTGATTGAAACTAGCATCATAGAATGATTGGTAATACCAATCACCAGGGAGACAAAGAGCATCCAACTAGCAATTATCCTTGATAATCGGCTTTTTAGCGCAAATGCACTGAATGTGGGTAGAATGATGAGGCTCAGCCCGAGAATAAACCAGGCCGTAGTTGTCCCTAAGCCGAACAGTATTGAGACGATACTCAATGATATTGCAGCGAATACATCAAAAATGAAGAAGTGAGCTGTTTCCTCCAAGGATCGAAGCTCTAAGTGCAGGGCACTCTGGGATCTGGCAGGAGATAAAGTAATGGAGACCCTTGCGGTCTCTTCAAAGCTTTCGACAAAGTCCCTCACACTCTCAAAACGTTGCCGCGGGTCCTTCTCTAGCGATTTAAGAACTACTCTTTCGATCTCAGGAGGAACTTCCGGACATCTCGCTCGCATAGAAGGAGGGGAATGGTTAATATGCTGCCAGGCAATTTGCTCGGGAGAGCCGCGAAAGGGAAGTTCGCCTACTAACCATTCATACACGGTTATTCCTAGTGAGTACTGATCGCTAGCCGGGTTTGAATGACCTTGCAGTCGTTCTGGAGCCATATAGGATATTGACCCGAAAAGCTGGTGCGGCTCACGGCTGTTTGTTCTGCTAGCCAAAATAGCAATGCCAAAATCGCTAAGCAATATCTCGTGATTTTTACCGAGTAGAATATTCTCAGGTTTGATATCCTGGTGAATAAGCCCTTGCTTGTGAATATATTCGAGTGCATCCGCAAGTTGGCGAAGATAAGTCAGGATAGTAGCGAATGAAGGTTTATTGCCTCGTGGGTAATGTTCACGTAATGAGCCATGTGGGGCGTAGCTCATGACGAGATAGGGTACGCTCCCCTTCATGCCAAAATCAAGCACTCGTATGATGTGCGGGTGATCGAGAGAAGCGACTATTTGAGCTTCTTTGAGGAAATTTTGTCGATCATCCTGCTCAATGTGCATTTTTAGCACCTTGATGGCAATGTCTGTCTCGAGATAGACATGCCTGGCCTGGTAGACATCCGCAAAGCCCCCATGACCTACCAATCTCACCGGGATGCAATTGCCGAAGCGTTGACCTATTTGGTTCATCATGCTACACCTCTTCGAGATTTAATGGCTCATCACCTTAAGCATAACTTCGAAGTTGATGAATACGACGCTAGTCTACACAGTAACGAACCCGGCGATAATCTGTATCTCGAAGTGCAAAATCTACGCAGGTGTAGCAGAATACATTGGATATCAAAGGATAGGCAACATTGCGTGTAAAATTCAAGCCAACCTACTAATCTTTTCCTCCCTCTTAAACCAGTTAACTTGCGCTAAGTCCACTCCCGTTGCATGCTGCCGAACAAAAAAGTTCAACTTTTAGGAGGTCCTCTCTAAAAACATGATATTAATTTATCTAATGCAAGAATACACAACTTTTATGACATTTTCAATAGCGGCAGCTACAAGTTTTGTTATATATTAATTTAACGTTTCAGCATATTACTTAATGATTGAATGCTTCATCCTTGCTTATCTGTAACACTAGATAGAGATCCAGGGTAATTCTTATCATCACATGTAGCGTAATAAGATGAAAGCTGCTGGATTTACGAGGGCCAGATCATGCTTCCCAAAGACAAATGCGCAGAGAATTCTATAACCCGTCATTTATATCTCACCAAATAGATGGCTTTATCTTGACAAAGATGATATATTGAAGTGGAGTTTGTCAGATTAATTCAGATTATTATGGGCGCCTTTTGCCATTATCTTCGATTTGATAATAGTTGGCATCTATCGTCACTTACATGATATTGTTAACGACCGATCTCTTCTTTCATGATACTGGCACATTCCATCGCAAGCTATTTATTTGGAATTGTGCTTTTTGGAACTGGAGTATGACATGTACGAGCAGCGCAAGTCTCCATTCTCGCTTGTAGAATACTTGCGACAGCCGGGTACCCAGGAGAAAATCCAGCTCAAGATCATCGAAGCGCGTTCAGCAGCTACTGTCACTATTACCCGCGCAGCGGACCTGTTCGGCTTTTCCGACACCCAATTGCGCGACTGGGACAGGCTCGGCTTCGTCAGCCCCCCGCGATCTGACGGCGCCAAACAGGACGACAAGAAACATCGCCAGTACTCGCGCACAGAACTGGATGTACTGGCAGCGATTCGTATCCTGCGGGATGGCAGTTACTCCATCACTGAGATCAAGCAGAATATTGGAGAGATACGAAATATAGCCAACCAGCTTGGTCAAGAAGCGTTCACGCTTCTGGGAACGGCCGAACGGGCAACACAACCCACCAATGTTCCATGGGAACCTGATTATGTACCGCCCATCGATCAGATGGTTAACAGCGCGGATAACGAGCTGTTCTGGCGCTTTTACGCGACCAACGCACTGCGCCTCTCGCTCTCGCTGCTGGCCGAGTACAACCCTGAAACCCTTATCGGCTTTGTCATGCCGCTTGGTTCAAATCCTCCAGCTTCAGTGACAACAGCGAACATCGCCGACCTGGGAGAATGCCTGGTCGGATGGCTGCGTCCTGACTACTCATTTTACCTGCTCTATACTCCGCGTCCCTCGTTTGAGCAACATACCGATTTTCGGATACACCCACTGCGAGCCATGAAAAACGTCGTTGAGCAAGACGAAGTACGACAAGATTCGACCTGGATCGTTGTGCAAAGGGAGGCGGGTAGTCTCAAGATGAGCCTGGATGTCCAGTCAACCATCCAGCAGCTGTGTGCACCACTCTACGAACATAAGGATGAATGGCTGCCATTATTCCTGAAGGGCCAGCGATTTTATACGTTCCCGATAGACGACTTCATTCCAGGGCCGGCTAATGATCCCACAAAGAGATCGCTCCTGAGTAAACTGGCAAATCTGGTTGTTAGTCTGGGCCACGACAAAGGCTGGCGATTTGCCTGTATCCTTAGGCCACACAATCCACAGCTGCCAGTATCAGAGCACCAACTCGTCCTGCTGGCAAAAAGTGACGGAGCGTCAGAAAAGTATATAGTAGGCGAAACGCAGGTCTCTCCTCTTGATGAGGTCATCAGTGTGAGCCTGCGTGCTTATCAGGGAGGGCGCATCTGTTATCGCCATTGTGCAACTTCACAGGATGAATCCATTGCCAATTATGATGAAGAGCAGCCAATCGGTTCTGCCATAGCCATTCCTATAGGTGGCGAAGAAGCCGCTGCGCAAGGAGTCATTTACCTTGTAGCGAGCGAGCAAGACGCCTTTGGGAGCGAAGTTCAACGCCTGTTGAGAATGATCGCGCGCATGGTACGGGAGTTGCTGCTCACTTTCCAGACCCGCATCAAAGTCGCCGAGCAGCTTAAACCGCTCATGAAAAATCCTGCCCTGGCCGACCAGGCATACGAGCCGTTTCTTTCTGAAACAGACTTTATTGCTGATATGGAAGCACTGCTGAGCGATATCTCAAAGCGGGAAGACCTCAAGGCGAACTTGCAACCTATTCTGGAATTGCCGACGCCGGTAGCGCGAAGAGCTGCACTACTTTCCTCTTTTTCCAGCACTGACATCATCTCGTTCTACTGCATCGATGTCAACGATCAGACGCGCCTCACGCAAAGGTACGGCGAGATTATGGCGCGCAACCTCAGCCGCGAAGTTGGGCATCGTATCGAAGTTCATCTGAGAACACTCTTCACTACCAGCGATCTTAAGCTGTACCATGCCTATGGTGATCGCTTCTATATTCGCCTGGGTGGTGTTCCGCTTGAGGAAGCGAAGAGCAAAGTCTGGTCGCTGAAAGACGCTCTTGAACTCAAACCGTATCAGGTCAATGCGCTCCGCTTTACAATCGAGCAGCGCACTCCAGCAGAAATGCTCATTGAAGAGCGTGTCAATGTTCGAATTGGGGTTGCCTCTTACCCATATCTCAAACTTCTGGAACTTATGCAGCGTCCGAAAAACCAGCCAAATTCCACGGCTTCGGTAGCTGCTATTGTTCTAATGGATTTCGGTAGTCTTCTGAGGATAGGTCCAGAAGTGCATTACTGGAATCCCGATCTGTGGAAATGGGATGAATTGCCCATGGATAAGAGGGAGGAATAGAGCAGGAGTGATAGACTGATAAAAGAGATAATCATGGGTAAATCTCAATTAACAAATTACGCATAATGATGACAAGGAGAGGTTGAAGTGCCTTCTGAAATGAGACAATTGCTAATGTGAACACCATTCGTATCGGATAGCAGCAGAAGACATGGAAGAGTTCTACCGTCAGATTTTTAACAAGATCGAAATAGTTGCGAAATTTCACCCATGCTCTAAAGCGGCCCTTCACTAATAACGACCATTTTGTGGTCCATCTTATGGGAATAATACGGGTATTTCATCGCGCATCAAGTAGTATGTTACTTTAGGTTCTTTTTTTCGTCTTCTTAGTATGATCTGTTGAGAGAATGGATATGTTATCGAAGCTTTTTATTTTAGGTAGGCCAGGGAGCGGTAAATCCACAGTCAGGCATTTCATCACTAAGGAAGCGCAGCGTAAATCCTTGTCGCCATATCCTATTTGTGATAGTAAGATATTAAGAAATTTGTGCAGATATGACCCCTCTCAAACTCAAATTCGTCCTACCGGATTCGGGGGATTTGAGGTACTTGATTTTTCCCTACTTGATAATGTGCTCCGTACCATAGAGCGTAGAGTCGAAAACGCTCTTAAAAGACATCCTTCAGAATTACCCCGGATCGCAATCATCGAGTTCGCACGCAGTGACTATCTTCAGGCCCTCTCGCAATTTGATCCTGATTTCCTTAAAGATGCTCATTTCTTAATTTTAGAGTCAGATGTTGATACATGCGTGAATAGAATAGAGAAACGTACCAGGCGCCCCGAATTTGTGGATGACATTTTTGTTCCGGTTAATATTATGGAAGGATATTATCAAAAAGATAGTACTCCAGATAGCGTTCGTGCAATACGAGAGGCATTCGGACTGAGCGATCAGCAGATTCAGTTAATGAGAACTGATGGTTCACGCGAAGAATTTTTGCATGAATGCATTAAGGTACACGTGCAGTCACTCATCGAACCTGCCTTCCATGCTCGACGCTTCGTCAGGACTACAAATATCCTGGACACCTCCTATACTGAGACTTCTTGTAATCACTGCCCTTCAACGCACCAGGAAAAACAAGGCGGAGAGGAAGTTAACGAGCAGCTTGATGATATTCACGAGAGACAACTCGTAGGAAGTGCATCCAACCAATAGAGCTTTACGCTAATCCATTTTTTATGTAACATCCACCGTGAGAGACTTTTACAACTTCTGTGACCCCTTCATCAGTTATTTATCCATCGGTTCCATTTATACATTTAGAGGCTTTGTGTAAAGTGGTTTGAGATCGCTTGACAAGGGCGCTGAGCAAAAAACAGTGCATATGCTGTCAAGCCCCTCTCTGAGGGGATCGAGACGACCTTTACACACAGCCTCTTAGGTATGCATTGTATCATTGCATATTATCGTGTATCATTACGTTTGACGTTTAGACTAATTTCGCGTCAAGCGGCTTGTAGACTGTGATCATGCGATTTTCATAAAATATGGCTCGCACGGCTTCCCACCTTGATTCACAAGAATTTAGTCTAAACTCCAAATTACGTGAAGTGCGTAATATTTCCACAAGACGTATTGCTTATCTCGGAGCGTTTCATGACTATAACTCTGTTCGTTTTTGGTCTTCCCGGCAGCGGTAAATCGGCAGCAGCGCGTCACATCAAGTCATTCGCAAGACAAAAAAAGTTCAGACCACGGCGTTTTAAGGACTACACGATTTTGTACAACATCTTCAAATATGATCAAAAGGCCAGTAACGAGGGAAAGCGTTTGCGCTCGACAAAAGATTTGGGCTATGCTGGCTTTGATGTGCTTGATCTCAGCGTATTTGACGAAGCGTTACAAAAACTTCACCATGGTATTTTGCGGCGCAAGAAACTGGCTGAGAGTAGCAAAGAGCTTCTCATCATCGAATTCTCACGAGTTGATTACTGCGACGCCCTTTCTTTCTTCACCTCCTTTCAGCTGCATGATGCCCACTTTATATTCATCAATTCCGATATTCCGACATGCAAAGCACGTATTAAAGCCAGGGTAGATCATCCACAAACTCTGGACGATCGGTATGTCTCAGATTATATTTTTGAAGCGTACTACAAGAAAGATCATCAGCAATACATAACAGATGTAGCGCCAGAACTCAACAAAAGGTTCGATGTCCCGATAGAACATATTCAGGTTATCCACAATGGATCAGAGATCTCAGTACAGCAGTTTTATCAAGCTGTCGAGTCATTTGCCAATAATATACTGAAGATAAAAGTTTAGCTTTCAAGGTCTATCGAGACGCTCCTGGCCAACTGATTGATAGTAAAAAACTCTCCCATTCTTATACATCTTCGTTGGTATAAGAATGGGATCAGTACGGTTCTTTTTCGGCTGCGTTATGCGTTGTCAGCTTGGAACATCCAATTTATTCCAAACTTGTCTATGAGGTCTCCATAGGTTCCGAAGAATTCCTCTTTTAATTCGTGTCCGACTGTTCCTCCTTCAGAAATTTTTGTAAAGGATGTTTTTAATTCTTCCGCACTGCTGCCATTGATACAAAGAGTAACGGTATTTCCCCGTATTAATTCTCCTGGCATTATCATATCTGCTGCCATAAGCACCATTCCGTCTTTTTTTAGCATAGAGTGCATAACGTTGTCTTTCTTGTCCGGCATTTGGTCTTTCATTGGAGACTCTCCTACTGTCATGATGGATAATTCTCCACCCAAACATGTATGATAGAATTCCATTGCTTCACGGCAATTGCCATTAAATGTTAGGTATGGGTTAAGTTGTGCCATAGTATTGTTTCTCCTCCTTTGAATGAGTGAATGAGATGGTTCAGTGTACAGTCGAGACTATAACCATCACTGTTTTGACAGAATTGTTTTGTAGGACTTTTCCAGCCTTTACAGATCTGATCCCGTCGCTGGTTAGAAAAGCGGAAATGGTCTTGACGCTACCATACCATTTTGGGGTAAGGTCATCAAGTGAATTACCTGATGAACTGCTCAAGTTCCTTAGAGGAGGGCGGCTCGCCCATTATACATCCAGGGGAATATATTCGCGCTGAAAATGCGTGGTCAGCACAATGCTGGTGAGAATGCGCTCTACTCCTGGAATACGCCGGATGCGGTCAAGCAGTTCTTCGAGGCTTGCAGGGGTCGACGTATGCACTTTGATAAGCATACTTTCTTCTCCTGCCGAGCTGTAGCACTCCTCCACTTCCGGGAACTTCTGCAGCGCCAGGGCCAGTTCCTCGCAGGGGATACGGCTCAAATGAATGCGTACAAACGCGTGGAGCGCCAGCCCAAGTGCTTGCGGATCAATCTCGACCGTATACCTGCGCAAAACCCCTGCCCGTTCCAGGCGTTTCACGCGCTCATGCACTGCCGGTGGCGACAGGTGAACAGCTTCACCTAACTCGGCATACTTGCGGCGAGCATCTTGCTTGAGCAGTGCTAACAGCATTCGGTCAATCCTGTCTATCATGGGCCCTTCTCCTGGTATACGGTGAATGGCGTTTGCTATTTAATGCCGTTCACCAATTTTCCTTGCTTTTTTAACTGTGTACGTGTATTGTACCATTAGAGCGAATGGAGGAGAAGGGCCTGCGGCAAGAAAAAACAACAGTCTTTAGCCAAGAGGAGGTATATATGGACAAGAGTGTGCTTGGTCTTCATCATGTGACGGCCATTGTGAGTGATCCACAGCAGAACGTCAATTTTTATGCGGGTGTGTTAGGTCTGCGGCTCGTCAAGCAAACGGTCAACTTTGATGACCCCGGGACCTATCACCTCTATTATGGAGATGAACTCGGCCACCCCGGCACCATCATCACCTTCTTTCCCTGGCCTGAGGCGCCCAGGGGACGCAGGGGCGCGGGACAGATCGTTGATATATCATTCTCCCTGCCGGCAGATGCCCTCCCCTACTGGATCGAACGCCTGTCTGAGCACGGGGTCGCCCTCAAGGCACCGCTGACACGCTTTGATGAACAGGTGCTGTCGTTCACTGATCCGCACGGGCTCTCACTCGAACTCGTGGCCCATCATGAAGCTGAACGGCGCAACGGCTGGCAAGACGGTCCGATTCCCGCGGAGAACGCCATTCGCGGCGTCTATGGGATTACCCTGGCGGAGACGCAGCGTAAGCAAACAGAGCAGATGCTTACGCAGGTCCTCGGCTTTCGACAACTGCATGAAGAGACGAACCGTTTGCGTTACGAAGTGGGAGAGGGTGGACCAGGGACGTTTGTCGATGTCCTGGAACTGCCCCAGCAAAGGCGCGGCAGCATCGCCGTCGGTTCGGTGCATCACGTCGCGTGGCGCACACCCACCGATGAGCAGCAGGCGCAGTGGCGCCAGCGCCTTAGCGAGCAAAGGAGAGACGTCACTCCCATCATTGATCGTGAATACTTCCATTCCATCTACTTCCACGAGCCGGGGGGCGCCCTCTTTGAGATCGCTACCGATCCCCCGGGTTTTGCCGTAGACGAAGCGGTGGAACAGCTCGGCACGCATCTCAAGCTGCCGCCCTGGTTGGAAAAAAACCGCGCCTTGCTTGAGCAATCACTCCCCGCTCTCGTCGTCCCCGCAGTAGCACGCTAGGAGGACGAGCATGGAAAAATCATCTCTAGGCTTTCTCCATCGCTACCTGCCTGCGCCGGCCGGGCAGGACGTTTCCCAGGCAGATACACTGCTCCTACTCCATGGTACGGGCGGCGATGAGCATGACCTGCTCGATCTGGGGCGCATGCTTGACCCGGGTGCGGCATTGCTCAGTCCCCGGGGCAAGGTCCTCGAGCATGGGATGCCGCGCTTTTTCCGGCGCCTGGCCGAAGGCGTCTTCGACATCGATGATCTCAAACAGCGCACCTATGAGCTGGCGGATTTCATCACCGCGGCCGGCAAGACATATGGCTTTGACGCGCACAGGGTCATCGCAGTGGGCTTTTCCAATGGGGCCAATATCGCCGGAAGCCTGTTGCTCCTGCGTCCGGGGCTGCTGGCCGGGGCAGCCCTGCTGCACCCGATGGTCCCATTTGTCCCCCAGGTCATACCTGACCTCGCGGGAATGCCGGTGTTTGTCGGCGCAGGTCGTGCCGACCCTATCGCCCCGCCGCCGGAGACGGAGCGGCTGGTGGCGCTGCTCGAGTCTGCGCATGCGCAGCTGACGCTCCAGTGGCTGCCAGGAGGGCACTCCCTCAGCCATGAGGAGGTGCGCACCGTGCGGGAGTGGCTGCGGCGACAGAGTTTTTAGTTTTCACCATTCTCATTTCACGCTTCGGTTGGAGCAGGGGATCCAGCTATCGGTAGTCATATACTAAGACCTTATCCGAAAACCGGTGAAAATGTGGCAAGATAAAGGAAAACGGAAAGAGGAGTCTCTTCTGAAAAATAGAGTTCAGGCGGCTGGAGAAGCCGATGTGAGTGAAACCTCGTACCCTAGCTTCTCCAGTCGCCGCACCAGCCGTTTCTCGGTGGCTTGCCGCCTCTTCAAGATATCAAAGAGCCTGGAGCACATCGCTGCCAGACTCCAATCTGACGTGGACACGCGCTAGGTTTTCGCGCTTTTCCACGGTGATGACCTCCTCTGGCTCTCAACAAGTGCGACTGTAGTGAAGGCGACTATCCCTTCAAGATAAGGAAACAGTGGTTAATGCCTTTTTTTATACTCAGTGACGTAATAGTAAACTGCGGCGAAGACGCTCATAAAAATGAATGCCACCTGCCAGTAAAACTTCTCGTTACTCGACAATGTGTCATTTCCCCCCAAATCCCAGGCCATCCATAGCCAGAATACGACCAACGGCAGAGCGATAATCAATGGAAGTAGGAACGATGAAAGTGGCTGAGCCATGATATGCTCCTTATTTGTCCTTCGTGTCGCGCACAATATTCATAACAACGGTTGTAAAGGGGAACCATGCTCTTTGCAGCTCCTCGGTCAATTGTTTATGGAAACGGCTGACATCCAGACGGGTGACATCCATACGAGGTGATGAGCCCAGGAAAGAGGACCCCGAGGAGAGACACCACCAGGAGCACCAGCAGCAGCAGCAGCACTCCGATGAGGAACAGCTTGCCCACAGGGTGGCCGACATTCGGGGTGTATCCGAAGCCGAAGCGCTTTGGGACAAACGGATCAGGATCGTCGGGATTGTTGTACAAGAAGCCTGCAGACCAGTACCGATCATCATCGCGGAAAACGGCGCCGGTCGGGTGACGATCAGCGCGTATGTTCGCTTTTGTCCGGGACGCTCTCGTCGGCAAGACAGGACGAGAGCGACGATCGTCAGCAGTCCACAGATCAGCAAGAGCAAGAGCCCAGAGTTCATAGATGTTCCTCCTGGAAGCGCAGGGTGATGGTGAGCGGACAACGCCTCACCATGGTAAACGCATCCCTCCGGCCATTTCCAAATTACAACGGAGTTCCGCTGGTGTCAATCGCCATCCTGCTCAGGCTGGAACTGTGTGTGGCTTTTGGGAGCAGACTGTGACGTTGTTGGAGGTCACTCCATTTTGGGGTGTTGTGGCTACTTCGTACATCCGTTCATAAAAACGGCATGTGGAAAGCGGAATGATCGTCGCCAAACAGGCTCAAAGGGCTGATTGTTTGAACGGATGATCAAAGGAGCCAGCACAGTAATAACAGTTAATCCAAAAACATCTGGCGACCACTGATCATCTTCAGTTGCCGCCAGCCTAAACGGTGTAAAACTTTATTTTAATTGTAAGACTTTGTTTTAATTGTAAGTCTTTATTTTACGTCTACAACAAGTAAATGCCAGAGATGCCTCCCTACTCGACCGTGACCGACTTGGCCAGGTTTCTTGGCTGATCTACGTTACAGCCCCTTGCCACGGCTGCATGATAGGCGAACAGCTGCAGAGGGATACTGGCGAGCAGGGGGCTAAAAACCTCCGCCGTGGCCGGGACATAGAGAACATCGTCGGCATGCTGGCGAATGGTTTCGTCGCCCTCCGTGGCTACCACGATGATGTGCGCGTCCCGCGCCCGTACCTCCTGGATATTGCTTACGACCTTTTCATAGACGTGTGAATGCGTTGCTATACCGATCAGAGGGGTATCGGGATCGAGCAGGGCAATGGAGCCATGCTTGAGCTCTCCGGCCGGAAATCCCTCGGCATGGATGTAGGAGATCTCCTTGAGTTTAAGCGCGCCTTCCAGGGCCGTGGGATAGCCAACTCCACGCCCGATAAAGATCATGCTGGTATGGCGCGCCATGTGCCTGGCGAGCGGCGCAATGTCGTCTGAGTCGCCAGCGGCTCTGTCGAGTATGCGCTGGATCTGCGCGGGGATCTCCTCCAGGCTCGTGAGCAGGCTCTGCACCTGCTCGGTCGTTAGCTTGCCGCGCTGCTGCCCAAGCCAGAGGCCCAGCAGATAGAGCACGGTGGCCGAACTAATAAACGTCTTAGTGGCGACGACGCCTATCTCCGGACCCGCCTGCAGGTAGAGGACGGCGTCCGCAAGGCGTGTAATGGCGCTGGCGACCACGTTGGTAACGGCAATGACAGGCGCTCCATGCTCGCGTGCCTGGCGAATACCTACCAGCGTATCCGCGGTCTCGCCCGACTGCGTGACCGCGATGCATAGCGTCTCTGGTCCTACGATTGGATTGCAGTAGCGGAACTCGGCGGCGGTAATAGTTTCTACCGGGATACGCACCCACTGCTCGATGGCGTACTTGGCGATCAGCCCGGCGTGAAAAGAGGTGCCACAGGCAACGATGACGATGCGCTGGACCCCGTCGAGCAGCCCGGCCTGCCGCGTCTCCTCTAGCTCGACCAGGTGCAGTCGGCCCTGGTGTACGCGGCCAAGCAGGGTGCGGCTCAGCGCCTCCGGCTGCTCAAAAATCTCTTTCAGCACGAAATGTGGGTAGCCGCCCTTCTCCGCCGCCTGGGCGTCCCAGTCGATGGTCAGAGGATTGCGCAGCACCGGCGTGCCATCCAGGCGGCTAATAGAGACGCCCTGGGGACGCAGAGTCACCACTTCACCCTCATCGATGACCTGGACGCGGCGCGTGTGTTTAAGAATGGCGGGAATGTCCGAAGCCAGGTACTGTTCGTTCTCGCCCAGGCCCACGATGAGCGGGCCGCCACCACAGCGCGCACCCACGATCAACCCGGGCTGCTCGCTGCTGACGACGGCGATAGCATAAGAACCGACTACACACCTCAGGGCAAGCCGCACCGCCTCTTCAAGGTCGCCGGCGGCCTCTCCCATGTAGAAACGCTCGACCAGGTGTGACAAAACTTCCGTGTCTGTCTCCGAGCGGAAGACGTGGCCTTGCTCCGTCAACTGGCGACGCAACTCGGCATAATTCTCAATGATACCATTGTGCACAACACTTAAGACACCCGTACAGTCGGGGTGAGGGTGGGCGTTTATATCGTTGGGGCGACCATGCGTGGCCCAGCGTGTATGACCTATGCCCAGGGTGCCATTGGCGGGGCGAAAACCATTATCGACTGAGGTGACCAGGTTAGCAATTTTGCCGGCGCGCCGGCGCAGTTCAAGCGTACCATTCGTGGTGAGAACAACAATACCTGCGGAGTCATAACCGCGATATTCAAGCTTGCTCAGGCCATCAAGCAATATGGAAGTGACGTCGCTGCCCTGTGGGCCGACGTAGCCGATGATACCGCACATAGGGTCGGGTATCCTTTCAGTTTCTTGCAGTATGCCCGCAACAAGGCGACACATACCTGCATCACCGACAGCGTTTTGTGCCAGGCGTTACCGCGCTGGGTTTGTGCGCTATCTTTTCAGGGTCGTGACCGACCCTGGAGGCCCCCCGCTGATTGATCCGAACAGCCTCCACCTCGTCAACCGGTGCTTCCTCCTTAGCCCGGCCCATGCGCTACTAGACACGACAACAGGTGTATGAGAGTAGTATACCATAAAGTTGCTTTTATTGCATGCGCACAGGTACAGCATGTACAGGAGGTAGGGCGCGGGCGCCCTACCTCCTGTACATGCTTCTTTTCTCCCTGATTACCTCTATCGGCAGCACGCCAGAAGTACTTCAGGCCTGCGTGCCTAACCAGCGCTTACCGCAAGTGAAGAGAGGAGAGGTGCTGAAGTATTGGGGGCCGGAGCGGAGCGGTCAAGCAGATCGTTAATATCGCGGATCTGGCGACTGAGCCAGGTATTGAGATCATTGCGCTCCACAACCTGGCAGGCCTGGCGCGATTTTGCCGCTCTCTCATCATCTGGCAGCAGCAGAGCCTTATACAAGGCCTCGGCTGTTTCGTTCACATCGGTGGGCGAGGTCGGAATAGATGCCTTGCCGAGTTGCTGAAAAGCGCCGGCCGTACGTGAAAGGACCAGCACACCGTTGCGCCGGTTGACCACGGGTCCCTCTTTAGCGACCAGGTTCATCCCATCAATGATGGGGTTGACCAGCAGTACATCATAATACTGCATGGCCGCCAGGGCCCTGGTACGATCATTGTCGCAAAAGGCATGGATGGGGAGCCAATCATCTGTGCCGTGTTTCGAATTGATTTCATCGACCAGCTTGAGGACATCGGCATTGTGGCGTTGATATTTGAGCAAGGCCTGGCGCGAAGGAACCAGAAAAGCCAGGAACGTGACTGCTCCACACAGTTCAGGATGCTCATCGAGCAGCTGGGCATAGGCCTGGAAGCCCCGCAGGATGTTCTTGGTCGGATCGATGCGATCTACACGCATAATGACTTTTTTCCTCTCCAGCAGTGGAAGGATCTTCGCGGCGGCTCGCTTGCCCGCCGCGCTCTGGACCACTCGCCGCTCGCCTGTTACAGAGATGGAGATAGGGTAGGACTTCACGTGGATACGCCGACCCTGCCACCAGATGGCCCCCTCCTCAAAATCAACAACTGCCCCGTCCAACAAGGTACGAGCGCCCTCCAGGAAGTTGCGCGCGTCGCGTTCGGTCTGGAAACCAAGGATGTCATTACCAACCAGCCCCGCATAGATAGCGTGCGTGATGTTGCTGGGTAAAAAATGCCAGCAGCGTACATCAGGCCAGGGGATATGAATGAATTGCTGCATCGTCACGTGCGACAGTTCTTTGCGGATCATCGCAGGCGCGAGATAGAGATGATAATCATGCAGCATGACAACCGCTGTGCTATCTTCACGCTCAACCTCGCCGATGACCGCATCTGCAATCGCCCGGTTAGCTACATAGTAACCGTTGTTCCAGGCATCCTGAATATGCCGTGCAACGGTGGAGTCCTCATTAGGATTGTAAAGGTAGTGCTGGAGAAACCAGAGTACCTGGTTACTGATGCCTTCGTAGTGTTTGCGATACGCGGATTTGGAGATAGCAACATAGCGGAGATTCATTTTCTGCCCCGACAGGGGAGAAGCAAGGATACCTCCGCTATTCTGCTGCGCATCCTTCACAGCAAGGCGATCACCTTCGGTCATGGCCATAGCAACCCAGGTCACATCCATACGAATGCCAGCATCCACAAGGGCCGTCACCATGCCCCCTGCGCCCCGGCGATGCTTCAACTTCTGATCCTGACTCAAGTAATACTCGACAGGCCCGCGATTCTGTGGCCATAATGAGACGCTGAGCGTGTATTTGTTGGGGTGGTAAAGTTCTATGTAATATCATTTGGGTCGGCACGGGTTTGTCCTTTCTTAACAAGTGCTATGTTCTCGCGGTGAGAAAGCCTGCTTCTCACCAGTACAGACCTCCAATATTTCTCATCTCTAAATCATCAAAAGGTCAGTATGACCTGGTTTAACGCAAGAACATGCAAGAACATGTTAAATTGAGCATATCGATGCACAAAAAAACCCCACGTAATATAATAACATATTTTTATGAAAACAGGAGAATAATTTCAGGTAAGATGTCACAAGCCCGTGAATTTGCGCGCAAAAAAAATCCGAGCGGTCAGCCTGGCATCCCCCAGGCAGACGACCAAGACGACGCTGAGAGACTCTGGGATCCTTCTCTCTCCATATATATATCGCTTGCGTGAGCTTTTTGTGACATAGAATCGCTTTATGCATGAGGATTGCATTCATAACACGCGCGAATACATATGGCTGGACTGAAAGAATCCTTATAGAGAGACTCAGCAGGAGAGCGCTACATCACCCCCGAAGAGTATGTAGCGCATTTATGTCACAAGGTTCATTAGAGCCTGCTGCCTGGATAAGGTATACTCTTGACTGGTGATGCTTTAATAACAACAATTGTATTTGAGAGGTTTGCCATGACACGCATCGATGGGCGTACGCCAAACCAGCTCCGACCCGTGCGCTTGAATGTTGATTTTCTGGACTACGCGGAAGGTTCCGTGCTAATCGAGACTGGCAAGACGCGCGTGCTCTGCGCGGCCAGTGTGGAAGAAAAGGTTCCTCCTTTCCTGGAAGGGAAGGGACAGGGCTGGGTGACGGCGGAGTACAATATGCTGCCCCGTGCCACCCATACGCGCAGCTCGCGCGAACGCGATGGACGCATCGGGGGGCGCAGCCAGGAGATACAGCGCCTGATTGGTCGCTCGCTGAGGGCCGCTGTAGATATGCAGGTGCTTGGGCCGCGGACGATTACACTTGACTGCGATGTCTTGCAGGCAGATGGGGGCACACGCACAGCCTCTATTACCGGCGCCTACGTAGCGCTGCACCGCGCCTGTACCCGCCTGCTCAAGCGGGGCCTGCTGACGGCGCATCCGGTGCGAACAGCGGTCGCCGCTACCAGTGTGGGCATTGTGGAAGGCGCCCTCTTGCTCGACCTGTGCTACGCCGAGGACTCGCGAGCCGAGGTCGATTTCAATATCGTGATGACAGGCTCCGCAGAACCACACGAGTTCATTGAGGTACAGGGCACCGGAGAAGGCGGGGTCTTTAGCCGTGCCACAATGGACAAATTGATCACCCTGGCCGAAGAGGGGATCACAGAGCTCCTGGAGATACAGCGGAGCTACCTTTAACCACGCACATCCGGCCTAGCGGCAAAAGGTCTGCGAGAGTTGAGAACGGTGATATGATGGTAATAGAGGGATTTCGCGTTCGTCTGTCCCTTGAATAAAGAGCGAGAGCGAGCGAGCGAGGCCCCCGCGGTAAATTAGTCCCACTGCTGACCAGGTTGTTTCAGACTTTCGTTTTGATGAAGAGGGCCTGTGGCAATCTGTGTGCAGTAACCCATTATTACCTAAAAGGCGGTAAAACTTGCGCATGGGCATCGCTCATGCTAATATTTTTCAGCAAGAAGCTAAAAGTAGATGTCCTGTCGGACCAGCGGCGGGGTCGAGAGGAGTTCGTATTGAAAGCGAAAAGTGACCGAAGTTGGTTGGGGCGCATACTGGATTTTATTAATCCTTTGCGTGACCCCAGCCTGACTGTGGCTGTTGTACTGACGTTTATCGAAGAGGCAGGACAACACGATTCCTGGTACTGGATCATCCTCATCGGCCTGGTCAACTGGCTGGCTGTACGCGGAGTGGTCTGGCTGGTGGTAAATTTCACCTTCGCCAGCACATTTGTTTCGCGCCGTGTCTGGTGGGCCATTAAACATCCACGCCTGGCCTGGCGCATCCTCGACGCGGTCGGGCACGAAGAGATCGTTATCGGCGGCCTGGCGCATTACGGGGAAAACATGTTGCTACCCGATGGTAGTACAATTATGAGCCCTATGCTGGCGGCCAGCGGCATCCAGGTGCTGGGCGAGCTACCGGCCGGCACAGAGATACCCATGCTGGGCATACCCAATGGTCAAACCGCCCCCGATTTCAGCGCCCTCAGCGGCAATACCGCTATCTTTCCAGGTATGCAGGGAATGTATAACGGCAACGGGCAGCCGATGATGGGCTACCAACAAACCGATAGCAATAACTTTGCCGCTGAACAAACGACTGGTGGCCTGCCACAGACATTTCCCCTGCGCTCCTCCGAAGAGGAAGAGCGCCTGCGCCAGCAGATGGCGGCCTATGCGCGCCTGCTGGATGATTGGATACAATTCACCGAGGAGAAATGGCGTACCGTCAGCGATAGTCAGCTTGGTTGGAAACCACTGCGCGGCAGGTGGGCCGGCTGGGAAGATATCTTCCAGGATGTGTATGCAGCTCAAACCTCTGATCCAATGGCCCAGGCCGCCCGGGCCGCAGGGGAGGCAACGGTCAGACGTTTTGACAATTCTAAAGAAAAGGGCTCCGCCGCCTCGGCGGTGGCATGCTTCCTGCGCGACATGGTCACTCTGCGTCGCGGCCTGGAAATGATGCAACCCTCCCCAGAGAGCGCATCTGATACATCCGCTAACCAGCCAGTTGTTCAACCGCCGCAAAAAATGAGGTTCGCTGGTAGTAGTGGACCATTGCAGAACGGCTCAGGCAAATCCTCTCCACGTAACTCGCTGATCCGTCGGCCGACACAAATCTATGTAGACGCCGACTCAACAAAGTAACAAAAATAAAAACTTGTAAATAGGGATAAATAATGCAAGCGTATTCTCCATGCACAGTTCATGTACGTCCAGAGCTGGACTACATGCCTGAGTATGTCCCCGGCGAATTCCTGAAGCATTTCATATGCGTACAGGTATACCTATCGATAGTCTGATCAAATTAAATAGCAATGAGAGTCCCTATGGGCCAGCGCCGGCGGTACTTACTGCTTTACGCAATCACAGCTGGTATAACAACTATCCTGACACAAATGCCACCGCTTTACGTAGCGCGCTCTCGGCTTATACAGGCCTGGAAGAGCGCTTTATTGTGCTCGGACATGGCAGCATGGAGCTCATCAGCCTGTTGTGGCATATCTTTCTGAGTCCGGGCGATACTATTCTCTGTTGTCCTCCCACCTTTTCTTTGTATGCAACCGAGACGACCCTGTGCGGCGCCTCTATGCAGGAGATCGCGCGCCTGCCCGCTTACGCGCTGGATGTGCCTGGCATACTGGCCGCGCTTACACCTCGCACCAAATTGATTGTGCTCTGCTCCCCCAACAACCCTACCGGCAATCCGGTGTGCGAGGCTGATCTGCTGGCGCTGCTTGAGACAGGCCGCCTCGTCATTGTCGATGAGGCCTACGTTGAATTTTCAGATCGATCACGCGGCTTTGCTCACCTTGTGCCGCACTACCGCAACCTGGTCGTCCTGCGCTCATTTAGCAAGTGGGCGGGACTGGCCGGTCTACGTATCGGCTATGGCCTCTTCCCTGAATGGATTGCAGCCTACATGCGGCGTGCACAGTGCCCCTTTGAGGTCAACGTCGCCGGTCATATCGCCGCCACTACGACGCTGCAGGACCTACCATATGTTATGGGCAATGTACACAAAATCATCCAGGAACGCTCTCGCATCTTTGAGGTCCTCTCACGCCAGTCCTACCTTGAGCCCGTGCCATCGCAGGGCAACTATATCCTGGCGCGTGTCGTCGATAAGCACTTGTCCCTGGCAAGGGTGCGCGAGATAATTGAAGCGCACGGCGTCCTGCTGCGCTACTTCGGCCCGCCCCACCTGCGCAATTGCCTGCGTGTAACGGTGGGCCTGCCCGAACACACAGATAAGCTGGCAATTGCCCTTGGCGACATACAGTAGAAGAAGCCCCCCGCCTGCCCTTTACCCTCTTTAGCGATGTCGACGGAGTGGTCAGAAAACACTTGGGACAGCGTAAATTCGCGCGCTGAGTTATACTACGTTTTTCATCCTCCAGGGGCGCCGAGCATTGCGTCCCTGTAGATATGGCTTATTCCTATGCGCTTAATTACATGCGAGCAATCCGCCTAATTTCGTTAAAGAAAAGGCCGGCGCTCCCTCGCCTTGAGAGAATGCACCGGCCCGCTTGTACGACCGAGGCCTGGCTAGCGGTAGCGCATCAGCGGCATGTCCATTCGCGCCAGCTATACCCATCACGCGCAAAGATGGCATGGGCCGCGTTAATATTGGCTCCGGCGTTGAAAGGAGAAGAGCCAGCGGACGGAGTAGTGGCCCAGGTGCCGGGGCGGATCTGGAAGAGACCGAGGCCTGGCCGCTGGCATTGTAGACGCCAGCAGCCAGGCCCGATTTGCAGCGAGCAACACTTATCGCCGACGAGGCATAGGAGCCAAAGACCTGGCTGATCCTCCCTTCAATCGAAGAGCTATTGCCGGTGGTTGTCACGGGCGTCGCGGTCACGACCGGCGTCGAAAAACTGCGCGCCGGCGCAGAATTTGATGCTGTATATGTTACTGCTGCATGACCACTATAGGCCGCGGCATGTACAGGTTGTGACGACAGATATGCGCTTCCTCCAGCAACGATTACTACCATGGCCAGTATAAGCAGCCCGATTGAATTATTGTGACGTACTGCGTTGCTCAAAATCGAAACGAATTGCTTCATTTAAACCTTCCTCTTACTCGATGTGCATCACTGCGATCCACATCAACTGCCCAAAGCCCGCTTCAACCGCGCGCACAAGCGCATCGACATGCTATGCCGCCGCTTATTCTTGTGGGGAAGAAACAGTAAGCTGCCTTTGGGAGGAACTAATATAATGTACCATATACAACCTGATAAGGAAGCAGGCATAAACAAATTAGTCCTTTTGGGCTAGGGCAAATGGCAGCAATAAATGCGCTTTAGCCCTGCAGAGGCCCATGGGAAGAGAGATCGAGCGCAGAAGATGCAAGACCTCATACGGCTCATTGTTCATCACACTTGTGCTATACTTTGCAGAGTAACGGCCAGTTACTGTGAGGCTGTTATACTAGATGCGTAAGACGTATTCGTGCTGATACGCATCATTTCTGCCATATACTGGCAAGAGCACAAAGATGCTGAGGATAATGTAAATGATCGACTTAGATGGAGCTATTTCCCCCGCCAACACGATGTTTGTGATATTGTGTTTTGAGGGACCGGATGTCTATTCTACCGCCGGTGGCCTGGGAACTCGCGTGAGCGAATTGAGCGAGGCGCTGGCAAACCAGGGCTATACTACCCACCTGATATTTATCGGCGACCCCTACAAACCCGGTGTAGAGCAGAGGGTTGAAGGTCGCTTGATTCTCGAACGCTGGTCGCAATGGATCAGCAAATATTATCCCAATGGTGTGTATGACGGCGAGGAGCAGAAGCTCTCTAATTTTAACGAAAGCGTCCCCTACCATATTTACAGCGAGATCGTCCGACCGGCCCAGGAAACGGGTAAATTGGTCGTTATTATGGGCGAAGACTGGCATACCGCCGAAGTAATGTGCCGCACCTCGGACCTGCTGCACTGGTTTGGTCTCAGGCAGAAGGTGCTGATGCTGTGGAACCTCAACAGTTTGATGTCCCTGCACCGCGTCAACTGGAGTCGTCTCAATTTTGTCACGACACTGTGCACGGTCAGCAAATATATGAAACATAAGATGTGGGACCTGGGCGTCAATCCGCTGGTTATCCCCAATGGCATCCCCGCGCGCCACCTGAACCCGGTCGACCAGGCAGCCGTCAAACGGCTGAGTGAGATCGGCCACCAGGGCGATCCACGCAGTCTCTTTCTCTTCAAAATCGGTCGTTTCGACCCCGATAAACGCTGGATAATGGCGATTGAGGCGGTTGCTCGCCTGAAGCGCAGCGGCTACCCCGTTACCTTATTTGCGCGCGGCGGAATTGAGCCGCACGGGGCCGAGGTCCTGCGCCATGCCTATAATATCGGCCTGCAGACGCGCGACGTTGTGGCGCAGCGACCAAACATTGAACAATGCCTGCAGGCCCTGGCCCAGGCCGGTCCCGCGGATATTTACAACCTGCGCTTCTTCCTGCCCGAGGAGTTTGTGCGCACCACCTATGCCGCCGCGGATGCAACACTGGCAAACAGCGGGCATGAGCCCTTTGGCCTGGTTGCCCTCGAGGTAATGGCGGCCGGGGGCATCGCCGTCACGGGCAGCACGGGCGAAGATTACGCGATCTCGTTTGAGAACGCCATTGTCACGGAAACAGATGATCCCGATGAGATCGTCGGCTACCTGCTGCACCTGCGCCGTCACCAGGAAGAGCAGGAGCGTATCCGCTGCGCCGGCCGCGCTACCGCCGAGCAATTCCTGTGGGAACAGATAATTGAGAACCTCTGCGGAAAATTGGAATTCCTGGCGCGCAAGCAGGATTTTGAACTGGCCTGATACCCATCATCGTTTCTGAACGCCGGGAAATATACAATTCGTTAGGCGCTATCCATGGCTACGCCATGGGAGGGGTCCCCTCCCATGGCGTAGTGACATATGTATGGTTAAGAATAACGCGGGCCAGTGGGAGTAAGGTACTAATTCTGCCTGCCTCATGCACTAGAAATTGACGCGGCTCTCTATCTTTGGGTAGACTTGCCAACAGTAAGTAACAACGTCCACTTAGTGCATGTATGAGGTATGTATGTCGCAATTTCGCCCAGTTCAGATAGTTCAGCGGCCTGGCGTTGCAGCTCAGCGCACCATTGCTTTAACAGTTCCAGAAACGCCAGGCGGCCCCACTACTCTGTCTGTGCCGCATTCCACACATACTTCCCCCCTCACAGGTTTGACCGGCCGGCAAGGTACAGTTGCGACGGAACAATTCTTCGGCCTTGCCAGCCCCCAGCCTGCTACGTCTTCCAGCGGCCGACTGCTACGAATACCTGGTTCACGCAAGCGTTTGCCGGTCACCGAGGCGCTGCCCAGGCCAGCGCGCAAAATGAGTTCGCGCCTGCGTCATGCTATTGTGCTTGCCGCTGTTCTACTGATCGGAATGACGACTCTGCTTTCGCTCGCTCCGCTGGACAATGGCAGGAGTATCGCGATTCCTATTTTCACAGGTATTAACAGCTGGGCGCAGGCACAGCAGATCAACCTGCAATTCCAGACGCATATGGAGGCGGTTGCCACGCAGGTCGCTCAAAATAATAATTCCGTGGCTATGAATAATCCCGCGCCGCCTGCGCCAATGGCTCTGCCCGCAAGTGTTTATATTGCAATCGCTCAGCAGGATGCCAGCAATACCGGGATCTCGCCAACGTATTTTGTGCGCCAGATCAACCAGGAAAGCGGCTTTAACCCTAATGCCGTCTCACCCGGCGGCGCCGAAGGCATCGCCCAGTTTGAACCCACCACGGCGGCCGGCCTGGGCATTGATCCCTTTAATCCCAGCCAGGCCTTGAACGCGGCCGCACACGTCATGGCAGGTTACAACAATATGTATGGCGGCGACTACGCCAAAGCCCTGGCCGCCTATAACAGCGGTACGGGAACGGTGCAGAACGCCATTAACTCCTGCGGAGCGGCCAACTGGATGAATTGTTTGCCAGGCGAAACACGCAACTACATTCGTGCAATCATGGGAATTTAGCCTCGTCTTGACAGGCGAGAAATGGGGAACATATAATTTAGCGCGTGGTGCTAGTGTAAGGCCTGGCGCGTCTAACAGGGCCGCGGAGACCATCGGACGCATTTAGCATTCGGCCCAAGCCGGCATCTCTGGCCTCGGCTTAAAATGGAGCATCAATATATGTCGTATGTGCGCATTCGCCGTCACAAGGATATCCTGTGGTTGATCCTGGACCGCCAGCCGCTGAATATTTTGTCGATCGAGATGCTGGATCAGCTGACGGCGGCTATGCGCGAGGCCAGCCACCCTGCCCGGGGGGCAGGTAATAGGCGGCCGCGCTTGATCGTGATTACGGGGGCGGGTGAGCGCGCCTTCAGCGCTGGCGTCGATATCCATGATCACCTCAATGGACGCGAGGTTGAGATGTTGCGCGCTGTGTACGACAACTGCGCTGCCTTTGAGGAACTGCGGGCTCAGCATATTCCCACCGTCGCCCTGGTCAAAGGTCATGCGCTCGGCGGGGGATGCGAGTTAGCCGCGCTCTGCGATACCGTCATAGCCCACGAAAACGCTACCTTTGGTCTGCCAGAAGTGAAACTGGGCGTTTTACCACCCGTCGCCGCCGCTTATTTTCCCTCGCTGATCGGCTATACCACCACCCTGCGCCTGATGCTCAGCGGCGAAACGCTGCAGGCAGCCGAGGCTTATCGCCTGGGCCTTGCCCACCAGGTCCTCGACGCGCGCAACTTCCTCAGCGATGCCGAAGAGCTCATCACCATGCTCGCCACTCAAATATCCGGCACCGTCCCCGTACCTGCGCAGTAGTGAGTGGCCCTCGCTCACAGCGTGACGTTATCCCGCCACTGCGCAGCAGGACCAGTCAGCATGGGAACTTATTGACCCGCGGGAACGTCTAATACCCATAGCCGTGTGGCAGCCAGAGTTCTCATAGGAAGAGCAGCATAAAAAGGAGTTGAGCACATGCGTACATTCAAAGCCAGGCCTCAGAGGAGAGGTCATATTATTCGGCGGCATTCCTTCTTATTCATCCTGCTGCCTCTATCCCTGACGCTGACCTTTGTGTTAGCGGCCTGTGGTTCGAATGGCGGCCCAACCACGACTAGAACGACCCCTTCTCCTACCCCGACATCCAGCGGTGTAGTCAACGCAGGCAGGAGCAGCGCATGTCCCAACACAACGGTGACCAGTCCACCAGCGCTCAAACCCAACGTTGTTATTAAGCTCAGCAACAGCAACCACACCGTCACGGCCCATAATGGCGATCTGATCGAGGTGCTGCTGCCTTCCAATCAGCAGTGGTCGGGACCCACTACCTCTCAGGGCGTACTGGAGTTGCAGTCCCCCTCAGGCTATCCGCTGCAGACCGAAAAGATGTGTGTCTGGTACTTTGTCGCCCATGGCACGGGCACGGCAACGCTCTCCTTCACAGGCCGCGCCTTATGTAAAGCAGGTCAGTCGTGCCCGATGTACGTCATCGAGATACCGTTCAAGGTTGAGGTGAAATAAGCCTGTTTACGATGTCCCTTTATTTTTCCTGTTTGGACCTGCGAAAAAAGAATACAATAGAATAAGGATGCATACCTGGACAGGCCAGGTCATTTTCAATGGCAGGAGCAAATCATGTGTGGTCGCTTTACGCTAACTACTGATATTCGTACGCTTGCTGAGACGTTCGCCGTGGCCCCGACGCTGGAGGCCGCGCCGCGCTATAATATTGCCCCCACACAGGAGGTCGTGAGTATTCTACATAACGGCGCGGCCCATCTGGAGTGGCTGCAGTGGGGCCTCATTCCTGCCTGGGCGAAGGATGAAACGATAGGCGCGAAAATGATTAATGCCCGCGCCGAGACGCTGGCCGAGAAGCCCAGCTTCAAACGCCTACTGCGCTCGCGCCGCTGCCTGCTGCCCGCGGATGGCTTCTATGAATGGAAAAATAGCGCAGGCGGCAAGATTCCCATGTATATCACGCTGAAAGACGGCGGCCCTTTCGCCTTTGCCGGGCTGTGGGACCTGCGGCGCGCTCCCGATGGACGGCAACTGCGCACCTGTACCATTATTACCACGCAAGCCAACGAGGTCGTCGCCCCCATTCACGATCGCATGCCCGTCATTCTCACCCCGGATGCGCGTGAGCTGTGGCTGGATGAGGCCGTCTCGGATGAGCACGCCCTTCTGCCCCTGCTCTCACCCTATCCGGCCGCCGCTATGACGGCCCGCGAGGTCTCACGCCGGGTCAACAATCCACACAGCGAAGGAGCGCAGTTGCTCGCCTGAACGAGCCTCTTCGCTTCATCCGAAAGGGTGAAGCCAAAATCACTCCTTGATGCGATGTGCCGGGGCAGCATTTACCGTATAGTGGTTACAGGCTACTTACTTGAAGTATGCCTGGCGTACCATTGTGGTAGCCAGGCGTTGCCTGGCAGTTTTGGCGCTGCTTAGTGATTAGGAGATCGCAGTATGAGTAACCTGTTCGTCCTCAAAGTCGCAGATGAAGCGACCGCGGAACAAATGTCCCGGACCCTGAAACGCTTGCAGGACCAGTCGCTTATCAAAGTTGAAGATGCCGCCATCGCTACCCGCCGGTCGGATGGCAAGCCCAAGATCAGGCAGATGCACGACCTGGTGGGGTCTGGCGCACTGGGCGGCGCCTTCTGGGGTATGCTGATCGGGCTATTGTTCTTTATGCCCTTGCTTGGCGCGGCGATTGGCGCCGGTGCAGGCGCGCTGGCCGGGAAATTCAGCGATGTCGGGATCAACGATGACTTTATCAAACAGGTCGGCAGCTCGATTCAGCCGGGTGAGTCCGCGCTATTTCTGCTGGTACATGATGCGGTGGCTGATAAGGTTCTGCCTGAACTCAAGCAGTACAAATTCGAGTTGATCCAGACCTCTCTTTCGGCCAAAGACGAGGCCGCTCTACACGAAATGCTGGGTGAGACGGCATAGTTGCCACCGGCGCGCCCCGCAACGTGCTAGCGCGCCTGTATCCTTAGTGCTGTCCTGTTTTTCGCCGTTCTTTGCTGCGCGGACTCCTCGCCGGGGGCCCCCAGTGAACGAATGGCGTCGATCGTCTCCTGGGCATTTTTGACGAACTCGGCACGCACGCCCAGTTGTGCTTTGAAGTCCTCGACCGTCACGTCATCCAGAAAACGCGCGCCCTCATTATCCAGCATTACCCGCGGCAGGAGTACCAGGTCGCCAGGCGCGCGCTGCGCCTGCAACGCCTCCAGCACATCCAGTCCACACAGCAGGCCGGCCACGCTCACCTCGCCACCAAAGAACTTGTTGACGACAGGCAGCACCTGCACCTCGAGCCGCTCGCTGCGGCGCATATCCTGCGCGAACTGCTCGATAAGCGGGTGAGCCATCGTACTGGTGACCAGGGTCACGCGCCGCGCTTGTGCTAAGGCCGCCGGCAGCCTGCGCTTGCTGCGCTGCCATTGTTCGAGCAGGAAGCGCGTCATACCCACCCCATTCTCAATCTGCGCATAGCTTCCATAGTGCCCGGCAGGGGGAAATTCGCGTCCAGTCAGGTAGTACCACTCATCGGAGAGGTAGACAAAGGGGCCCTCCCCCGGCCGCTCTGCCTCAAATCGTCTCTGGTGGACCTCGACCTGGTCGATGATGACCTCAGCCTCCTCACGCGTGTAATGGCGCAGTGGCGGCAGGTCGCCCGTTTTAAGCAGATTATTGTACTTGGTCAGGCCAACAGGTACCGCGGAGATAGACTCAACCACCGGCCGCAGCTGCGCGAGATCGCGAATACTGCGATCGAGCTGCTCACCATCGTTAATTGTCGGACAGAGCACAAGCTGGGTGTGACAGCTGATATGCATATCGCCCAGGCGCCTGATGTGATTGATGATATCACCCGCGCGCGGCCCGTCCACCATTTTGCCGCGCAAGACGGGATCGGTCGCGTGCACCGAGACATAGAGCGGGGTCAATTTCTGCTCATCGAGGCGCTGCCAGTCATGCTCCTTGAGGTTGGTCAGGGTAATAAAATTGCCAAAGAGGAATGAGTAGCGATAGTCATCATCTTTGATATAAAGCGAGGAACGCATACCATGCGCCAGGCCGGGCTGGGGAGCAAAACGTTCCGGTAGGCCCTTGATAAAACAAAACACGCATTTATTGGCGCACTGGCGAATAAAAGGAGCCGGCTCTTCACCGAATAGCAGCCCTAGATTTTCATCGAAGTCTTTGCTGACATGGACTTCGAGCTGGTTAAGCTGGCGTTCAAAGCCAATCGTCAATTCCTCGTCGGCGACATAGAAACGATAGTCCACCAGGTCGCGCAGCATGTTGCCATTTATCGTGCGAATAAGATCTCCCGGCTGCAGACCCGCGCGATCCGCGGGGCTTTCAGGCACTACCTCACGCACCCATCCATACATTTTTGGCATTGGTTTATTCCTTTAACTGGGTTATTCCTTAGAAGAAAAAATGGCAGCGCTCCTCGCCAGTAAGAGATAAAGACAGCTATAAACACAGCTAGTTTTAGAACAGTTAAATGTGCCAGTTTTGCCTGCGCCAGGATGGCGCTTCTCCTGCGCGAGCTGTCTTCACCAGCTGGCTGAGCTTTAATGGGCGAGCGACGCGGATTGGCTTGGACCCTGCTTTTCGGCCCCCATAGTTGATGACAGGATGGACTTCAGCGCCTCCTCTGAAACGGTTTTGTTCGTTTGCGGATCAAAGACGACATCATCGCGCGAACAATAGCGCAGGTGTCCCCATGTTTCCAGCGCGCGATCCCATTCAGGGTAGCGCTGCGAGGCCTCGGTGTCACCTCTCACCACCCTGCTAAAAGCGACGTAGGAGAGGGCGAGGACGAGGACAATACAGGCCAGCGTCAGCAGGACGAGCAGCAGTTCGGGAATAGAGAACGACTGCCCGAAGCTCTCTGAGCCGACAAATATAATGATAGCAAAGATACAGATGCCAACTATCACGATGCTGAACAGCATCGTACGCAGCATAGAGAAGGTTTTGGTGGGCGTGGGCATAGGTGGCGGAGCGAAACGGCTTATACCCTGGTTATAAGCCGCCTGCAGCGTCTTCACAGCATCTGACTTATGACAAACGGGGCAGACCGGCTTCCTAGCATCTACGTTTACCATGTATGACCTCCAAGCGTGAATTCAGTTTACGGTGAGCAAGTAATATCAACAAAAGCATATCACGTTGCAACAAGTTAGACAATGGCCTTCTGCCCGGCCTTGAGAATGAGGGGGATATACCCAACCTTTACATGATATACTCTTATTAACGCAGCAACTGCATAAGCATAGAGTGCTATCAGATGGCGAAATTTGGACTTCTCTGCTATACCCAATTTCTAGCGCCTGACATCGAGAGAGCGGCACAATAGGTAATATCACGCGACATGCCAGTAGGCAAGGAGGAACTCATGAACTTTGGGAAATTTCTGATCCAGGCCGGTGCTGTTTTTATCATAATCATAGCCTTTTCACTCGCCGGTGCGATAACCCCGCAGTTTTCAAGCCTGAGAACGCTCATAGATGTTCCAGCTGACTTTTTACTCTACGTCGTAAGCGTGCTTGTGCTGGCCGCTATCGGTTACTTTCTCGGGATCGGTATACAGAGCGTAAAAAAATCCCTTGAGTCACTGGGGCTGGCTTATGGCGGCGCGTTGATCGTTGGAGGGATATTAGCGCTGATGACGCTCCTGAAATTCCCCTATTCCGTACAATTAAACCTGTACTGGTTGGGGACAGCCTGGTATGATCCATGGCTATTGATCTTTTTCATCGGCACGCCAATTATATTGACGTTCGTCGTTGCCTAGTGCATTCTCAAGAAAGGTGATCGCGAATGTGGTATGATAGACCGCATGAAGCAACCAATCTTTGTTCGCTCACTCAGCGAGGAAGAATACAAGCAGCTCGAAGCTGGTTTACGTTCCTCGCATGCTTTTGTGTTACGTCGCAGCCAGATCCTGCTCGCCAGTTCCCGTGGCGAACGGGTGCCCAGCATTGCCACGGCGCTGAGCTGCGACCAGCAAGCCGTTCGCAATGCCATCCATGCTTTCAACCAGCAGGGACGAGAAGCTCTGCAAGCCGGTTCAAGTCGTCCTCTGCACGTACGCACTGCCCTCGCAGGCGTCGATGCCGAGGCCTTCAAGGCGCTGCTGCACCGTCCCCCACGCGATTTTGGCTTCGAAACCAGTCTGTGGACGCTTTCCCTGGTCGCCAAAGAGTGTGTCAAGCAAGGCTGGACGATGCGGCTGGTCAGTTGCGAGACCATTCGCCAGACACTCAAGAAATTGGGAATCAACTGGAAGCGAGCCAAGCACTGGATTACCAGTCCCGATCCCTTGTATTTCAAAAAAAAACGGCGCGCGATCGCTTGATCGCCTGGGCAAGCACACAGCCTGGCTGGGCCATCGGGTTTCTGGATGAGGTCTGGTGGAGCCGGTTCGCACTGCCGCGGGTGCAGGCGTGGCAAGGGAAAGATCAGCCGGTACGGCTGGTGGAGCAGGTCTGGCAAAAGGATGATCCCGACCCAAAGGCGTTGGCCTGTTATGGGGTCCTTTGGCAACAGGGACCGGCCAGTGATCCTCTCCGCCGTCAGCTGTCGCTGCGCTTTGTGGATGGTCGCCCGGTGAGTGCCATCACCACCCAATTTCTGGCGTGGTGTTGCACCCAACTGCAAGCGCAAGGCAAGACCAACTGGTTGCTGATCTGGGATAATGCCTCCTTTCACGTGAGCAAGCTGGTGCGGACCTGGATCAGAGAGCACAACCGCCTGATCAAGCAAGCGGGCACAGGGGTGCGTATTCTGCCCTGTTTTCTGCCGACCAAAAGTCCCTGGCTCAACCCGATTGAGCCGAAGTGGGTGCATGCCAAACGCAAGGTGGTCGAGCGAGATGGCTTGCTTACCGCCAAGCAGTTGGCCCAACGCGTTTGTTCTTACTTTGGATGCTCTTATGAAACTCATCTTTCCATTCCCGATCAGGCCGCTTGATTCTGCACTAGTAATACAGCGCCCGGGTCCAGCATTTGACACCCACTGCCGCTCTCGCTACACTATGAGGAAAAAAACGGAGCAGAGCAGAGAGGAATAACGAGGAACTACATGGCAGCATCAATTACGATTGTTGGACTGGGGCCCGGGCGCTGGAGCGATCTTACGCTGCAGGCGCAGGCGGTCCTGGCCCGGGCGGAGGCAGAGAAGAGGAACGTCTACTTTCGCACGCTTATCCATCCTACGATTGCGGCATTAAGAGCCGCGCTGCCCGCGCTGAAGCTTGAGTCTTTTGATTACCTGTACGATGCGTCAGACAACTGGGACGGATTGTACCGCCAGATCGCCGAGGAGGTCTGTACGCAGGCGCTGCAACATCCCATTCTCTACGTCGTACCCGGACATCCACTGCTTGGCGAAACATCGGTACAACACGTGCTTGCGCTGGCTCGCGAACGAGGCTTGAGCACCAGCATCGTGGCGGGTCTTTCATTTCTGGAACCTGTTTGTACGGTCCTGGAACTTGACCCCCTGGAAATGGGCTCGCAAATTATCGATGCAACGGCCCTGGCCGCGCTGGACGGCGCAGAGGTGGCCGGGAAGATTATTCCTACGCTGCCGCTGCTGGTGGCGCAGGTCTATAACAAGCGTATTGCCAGCGCGGTCAAGCTGGCCCTGAGTGAGTTGTACCCCGATGAATGGGCCGTCAGGCTGGTACGGGCCGCGAGCGACGGGGAACCTGATGACCCTGAAGAGAAAGCTGAAACCGTTCTCAACCTCCCTCTCTATGAGCTTGATCGCAACCGCTTTACCAGCCACCTCAGCACCCTTTACGTGCCGCCACTGGATGAGCTGACGGCGCTGCGCTTGCCCGAGACGCTGCGTTACATCACCATGCGCCTGCGTCGTGAGCCGGACGGCTGTCCGTGGGATCGCAAGCAGACCCACCAGACCTTAACGTGCTATGTGATCGAGGAGACATATGAAGTGGTAGAGGCCCTGGAAGAGAACGACATGGAGAAGCTGGCCGAGGAACTGGGCGACCTGCTGCTGCAGGTCTACCTGCATTCAGAGATTGCGCGCCAGGAGGGAGACTTCACGCTCGGCGATGTGTTTGAACACGTCAACACCAAGCTGATACGCCGCCATCCGCATGTCTTTGGCGATGTCAATGTGAGCGAAGCTGAGCAGGTGCGGGTCAACTGGGAGGCTATCAAGCGCCAGGAACGTATCGCCGCGGGCAAAGATGTACAGGCGGAAAGCGCTCTTGACAGGGTACCACTCGCCGCTCCAGCCTTGATCGTCTCTCAGGAGTACCAGAAGCGGGCAGCCAGCTCGGGTTTTGAGTTTGAGAACCTCCAGGATATCTATACCAAGCTGGCCGAGGAGGTGCAGGAATTGCATGAGGCCAGCACCCCACAACACCAGCGCGAAGAAATAGGTGACATTCTCTTTATCGTGGCAAAGATTGCCCGCTGGCTGCACATAGAGGCAGAAGAGGCGCTGCGCTATGCCAATCGAAAGTTCCGCCGGCGCTTCCAGGCCATGGAAGCGCTCATCCGCCTGGAGGGCCGCTCATCCTCAACGTATAGCAAAGAAGAATGGACTCAGCTGTGGGAGAAGGTGAAGAGCTGATATTCTGCGTTGACGCGTCTACCTGCAGGTGATACAGTATAGCCAAAGGTAGACTAGAACAAATTTATTATGAGGAACGAGCTATTAGCCTGGTTTGCGCGCGAGGGCCTGCTCCTGCAAAATGTGATCACAGCGCCAGATGATCCAGCTCACGATGAAGTCAAAGTGCTGGTCAGGGCGCCGATAATAGCCCTCGGTCGCGCCTATGAAGATTTTCGTGAGTGTCCCGACCCTCTGCTCTTCGGCTATCCTGAGTCGAGCCTGGACATGATGAGCCTGGACGATTTTCACCAGTTCGTCTACCAGTGGTTCGAGCGAGCGGTCACCGCGGGCAAGGGACGCTGCTTCGTCTGTAACAGGGAGCTTGATATGAGCGGCGAAAAGCCATGGGACGCCGTGTTTGTTTCCCAGGAAATGTATTGCTGGCTACTCGTACATTTTGATTGTAAACGGTACCTCAGCCGCGATCTCAAGGGGCGCAACCCCTTTGAAGTGACATTACATCCTCCCGAATTCTTTGATTTGCGCCTGAGTGAGTGAGGTTTTTCAGACATATGGATAAAAACCAGATCGCGAACACCCTTGAGGATGTGGCCGCGCTGCTCGCCCTGAAGGAGAATAGCAACCAGTTCGAGGTGCGCGCCTATGAGAATGCCGCGCGGGCCATCAACTCGCTCGACGGCGACATCGAGGAGCTGGTGCGGGCGGGTAAGCTTAAAGGCACGCCCGGGCTGGGTCCGGCACTGATCAAGCGCATTGAGGAGATGGTCAATACGGGGAAGTCCTCTTACTACGAAGAACTCCGTACCACTACCCCGCGCATCAAACTTGACATGCTGCGCATCCAGGGAGTCGGCCCCAAAAAAATTAATGCCATCTACGATCAGTTGCACGTTACCACCATCGCCGAACTAGAACAGGCCTGCCGGGATGATAAAGTGGCGCACCTGCCAGGTTTTGGTAAGAAGACACAGGAGAATATTTTACAGGGCATCGCATTCCTGACCCAGCACGCCGACCGCTTTTACTATCCTATCGCGGAGGCTGAGGCGGAACGCATCAGCGCTGCGCTGGCGCAGTTACCAGAGATTGTGCGCCTGGAAGTCGCCGGCAGTCTGCGCCGCCGCCGTGAGACGGTCAAAGATATAGACATGGTAGCAAGCGTGGCCGATGAGGCAGACGCGGCAGCCAGGCGCAGGATCATGGATTTTTTCACCAGCCAGCCTTCGATTCAGGCGATCAGCGGTAAAGGTGAGACAAAATCCAGCGCGGTCCTGGGCAGCGGTATAGCCATGGACCTGCGTGTCGTCAAGGATGGCCAGTTTCCTTATACCCTCCACCACTTTACAGGCTCGCGTGAACACCATATCGCTCTGCGCCGCCGCGCCCTCGCCATGAACATGACCATCAATGATTACGGCCTTTTCAGAGGCAAAGAACCAGATCTGCAACTGATCCCCTGCAAGAATGAGACTGATATATACGCTGCTCTCGCTATGTCCTATATTGAGCCAGAGCTGCGCGAGGACATGGGAGAGATCGAAGCCGCCGTAGAGGGTACGCTGCCTGTACTGGTGCGGGCGAGCGACCTGCGCGGTGTGTTACATGTCCATTCGACCTGGAGCGATGGACAGAACAGTATACGCGAGATGGCTGAAGCCTGTATTGCACGCGGCCTGCACTATCTGGGCATCAGTGACCATAGCAAGGCCGCGGCTTACGCCGGTGGGCTCAATGAAGAGCAATTGCGCCGCCAGCACGCAGAGATCGACCAGTTGAATGAGGAATATCGCGGCCGCCTGCGTATTCTCAAAGGGACGGAATGCGATATCCTTAAGGACGGCAGCCTCGATTTCCCGCCAGATGTGCTGGCCAGCCTGGAATTTGTCGTCGCCTCGATCCACAGCAATTTCAACCTGCCGCCCGCGGAGCAGACCGCGCGCATGCTGCGCGCAATCGCCAATCCCTATGTCAGTATCATTGGACACCCAACCGGACGTATACTGCTTGCAAGGGACGGCTATGCGCTGGATATGGAGGCGGTGATCGCCGCGGCGGCGGCTCGCGGAGTATGTATTGAGATCAATGCCAGCCCATCGAGACTAGACCTGGATTGGCGGCTGGTGAGGCGCGCACGCGATAAGGGTATGAAGTTACCCATTGATCCAGATGCGCATACACTTGAAGGATTGGACGATATGCGCTATGGTATAGGCATCGCACGCAAAGGCTGGTTAAGCGCCGCTGATGTGCTTAACACCATGGAGGTTGGGCCGCTGCTGGATTTCTTTAAGCGGCAAAGAGGGCAGTAAAATCCGTGGAGATTTTTCTCCACCCGCTCCCCGCCAGGTCACCACCTGCAGGTACTCCTGCATAGTTATAGTAGAGAGGTAGTAATTATGGCACCACAGACTGAACTCGTAATTAGCCAGCGCGAGGTGATGGGTAAAGCAACCAGGCGCCTGCGCAGGGCAGGCATCATTCCCGCGAACATCTTCGGGCATAAAGAGGCCCCCCAGGCCGTGCAGCTCGACGCCATCGACTTTGAGCGCTTACGGCGTTCGCACGCGGCCAACGGTATCATCGCCCTGCGCCTGCCGAATAGCAGCGGGATACAAACTGCGCTCATACGCCACGTCCAGCGCGACCCGCGCTCAGGTAAGGTAGTGCACGTGGATTTCTTCCGGGTAAGTATGTACGAACGCTTGAATGTCAAGGTCCCGCTGCGCTTTGTCGGTGAGGCGCCGGGCGTCAAGATTGAGGGCGGCGTCCTGCTGCACTTGCTGGATGCGCTTGAGATAGAGTGCCTGGCCAACGATATTCCGGAATACCTAGAGGTTGACGTCTCATCGCTGACCGAGATCGACTCCATTCTGCATGCCGAAGACATAAAGCTGCCGCCGAACTTCACGCTCATCACAGATCCACAGGAGGGCGTGGTCAAAGTTGCCGCTTCCCGCCTGGAGAAGGAGATCGAGGCTGCTGCCGAGGCCGCTGGAGCTGCGCCGCAGGAGGCTGCGCCTGAAGCCGCTGCCGGAGCTGCGCCGCAGGAGGATTCCGGAGCTGCGCCGCAGGAATAACCTGGAAGTGAGCGATAGACATGCGCATAATGTTTGTCACAGATCAATATCCACCAATGGTTGGTGGGGTACCAACGGTAACTCATGGGCTCGCCCATGATTTCGCCGACCGTGGACACCAGGTATGGGTCGTTGCTCCCAGCCAAGGCTCACGCGACGTGCGGCGAATTGAGCATAAGGTGCGCGTCTATCGCTTCTCTTCATTTGAGTGGCCTACCTATGAAGGCCTGCGCATTCCTTTTTTACCATTTGTCCCTATTCGCAACCTCCTGAAAAAGAGCGACCCACATATCATCCATATTCATTCGCCGGTTGTGCTGGGCAATATCGCGCGGATTCTGGCCGGAGGATTGCGTAAACCCGTCATCGCCACCAACCACTACCTGCCCATTAATATGAGCCGTTCGCTCTCCGCAGACCCGGTTCTCAGCAAACCTTTCAGCAACATCACCTATTCCTACCTGGTAAATTTTTGTAATCGCTGCGAGTATGTAACGGCACCCACAGACACCGCCCTGAATCTTTTGTATGCACACGGCCTGCGCGCGCCGGCTGGCGTCATCTCAAACGGCATCGACCTGCGCAAGTATGTGCCAGGCGAGCGCGATGAACAGGTATTGCGGCGACTCAACCTGCCGCTTGAGCGGCCCATCATCCTGCATGTCAACCGCCTCAATTATGAGAAACGCGTGGATGTGCTGCTCGAGGCGGCCGCCAGATTGACGAGTAATGCGCATATCGCTCTGGTGGGGGCGGGTCCCGCCGCAGCTGACCTGCACGACCAGGCGCAGCGACTCCAACTGGGTGAGCGCGTCACCTTTCTAGGCTACGTACGTGACGCCGAGCTGCTCGCCCTGCGTCACTCATCGCAGTTGTACGTCATTCCCTCCGAGGCGGATCTACAAAGCCTCTCCACGATGGAAGCTATGGCCTGCGGCCTGGCCGTTATCGCCGCCAATTCATACGCGCTGCCGGAACTGGTCCATCACGGCAAAAACGGCTATGTCTTTCCGCCCGGCAATAGCAATCAACTGGCTGGTTTTATCGACCAGCTGGTGGCTGATGCCGACCTGCGTCAACAAATGGGGCGCAAAAGCCTGGAGATTATCGCCAAACATGACCGCGTCGAGGTGCTTGACAAATGGGAGGCGCTCTACCGCCGCCTCTCCAACGAATTTATTGAGGCCAAGCAGCGTAAGCTAGAGATGCGCATGGCTCGCAAGCATCCCGGCTATATCCCTCCGGCCGGCTCTCGCTCGCGCATAGTTCGCAGCGGTGACCTGGTGTTTGATCCCTCCCTTAATCAGGAGGAGGGCGGCTTTCGCCGCCGGCAGGGACGGCCACGGGGCCATCTCCGCCGGAAAAACAATCCCTAGCTAGGGGAGGGTATCGCCGATGAGCTGGTCGCGATCGAGGGGACCGATGGCGGCCACTGTCAGAGGGTTGAGAGGAGAGAAACGGCGCAGCACTTGCAGAACCTGTTCGCGGCTGACCGCATCGATGGCCTCTTTCACCTCCTGAATTGTACGCAGCCTGCGCTCGAACCACCACGACTGCGCCAGGGCCGACATACGAGCCCCGGAGCCCTCACTGCGCATCACGTTCTCACTCTTCAACTGCACCTTGGCACGTTCCAGTTCATCCTCAGTGATGCCCTCTTGCCCCAACTTACGCAGCTCGTTAACGATCACCTCCAGGCATTCATGACCCTGTTCAGGCGTAGTGCCCGCGTAGATGCGCAGCGCTCCAATGGGCTTGCTCCCCATCAGGCCGGCCGAGATACCATAAACCAGCCCACGTTTCTCGCGCACCTCGACAAAGAGGCGCGAGGCCATGTTGCCCCCAAGCACTTCGCCGATCACCTGAGCAGCGTAATAGTCAGGGTCGGTATACCTGGGAAAGGGGAACATCAGGCCCAGGTGCTCTTGTTTCCCTGCCTGGTGTTCCAGGGCGATCTGCGTGCCGGGCACGGGCCGCTGTTCAGGCGAAAGCTCGGCATGGCCACGCCAATCGCCAAAGAGCTGCTGCACCTCTTCAACCACGTGCTCCCAGTTGAACTTGCCGGCGATCGCGAAAAGCACATTATCGGGTTGATAGCGCCCCTGCCAGAAATTCTGTAGATCGCTTCTCTGTAACTTCTGGACGCTCTCCGAAGTCCCCAAAGAGGTCCGCGCGAGGGCACTGTTGCAGAAAAAGTTGGCGCGCGCAAGATCAAAGATGCGGCTCATTGGCTCATCATCACGGCGGCGAATCTCTTGCAGGACAATGCTGCGCATCTGCTCTAGATCATCCCTGGGAAAGGTCGGCGTCAGCAAAATCTCACGCAGCAGCGGCAGGGTGGCATCGAACTTGGTGTGCACCATTTGCGCCATGATGCGCGCTGTCTCCCAGGCTGTACTGGCTCCTTTACGCACGCCCAGTGACTCAAAGGCCTCATTCAGGGCGCGCGCATCCCTGGATTTAGTGCCCTGGAAAAGCATGTATTCAAAGAGATGCGCCAGGCCCGACTTGTCTTCAGGCTCGTTGATGATGGCCGCATCAAGCTGAAACCCGAGCGAAATCGAACTCAGGCTGGGCATATACTGGCCAACCATCTCGATGCCATTGGGTAGCTGATGATAGAAATAGTTGGATGGCAAATTTTGCTGATCACTCATGTATTCAAGAAGGGTCCTTTCTGCACAGGAATGCCATAGATGCAACGCTCTGGAAACACCGTTAGTATATCACAAGTGCAGAGCTGCTCCATTTTTTATTATCTCGGAGATAGCATAGCAGATGCCCGGGCAGAGGCACAAGTAGCATTGCGCATTGACCTGCATCCCACAATCTTCTACAATATCCACAGGAATTTACCATGTTTGACCTGGTCTGGAGGAGGATTCATGCATATTCGTAAAGCCGTGTTACCGGTTGCTGGCCTGGGGACGCGCGTGCTGCCGGCGAGCAAAGTCATCCCCAAGGAGATGCTCCCACTCGTCGACAAGCCCACCCTGCAATATATCGTCGAGGAAGCGATAGCTGCTGGTATTGAAGAGATCATCTTTGTGACAAGTCGCAGCAAGCGCAGTATTGAAGACCACTTTGACGCCTTTCCTGAACTGGAGCAGATCCTGGAACGCAAGGTCAAGCAGAAAGAATTAGCGGAACTGCGCCGGGTACAGAGCATGGCAACCTACACAGCGGTACGGCAGGCCGAGCCGCGTGGGCTGGGACATGCCATTTTATGCGCCAGGGACCTGGTTGGAGACGAGCCGTTCATCGTCATGCTGGGCGATGAGCTGGTCGACCCCGCCACACCGGAGCTGCCACGTATGATGGAGATTTACGAGCAATATGGTGGTTCGGTGCTCTCGCTTTTTGTGTCGCCGCCCGAGCAGATCTCCTCTTATGGGATCGTTTCTGCGCAGGCGTTAGACGCAGATACCGTGCGAGTCACCCACCTGGTTGAGAAACCGCCCCGCGCAGAGGCACCCTCAGATCTAGCGGTGGCCGGGCGCTACCTGCTGACGCCGGATATCTTTAGCATTCTGGAGCAGACCCCTCCCGGCAGCGGCGGAGAGATACAGGTCACCGACGCGATCGAGGTACAGGCGCGCGCCGGACGCTGTTACGGCCTGCGCTTCACGGGTGTGCGTTATGACACGGGCAATCCACTGGGACTCCTGACCACCTCGCTTGCCTATGCCATGCAGCGCCCTGATATTGCGCCTGGCCTGCGCAAATATATGCAGCAGCTCCTGCAGGAGAATTAACCCTGCCCTAGCGGATCCGGCCGGACCCGCTAGGGCAGCTCGCTCATTTCGTCAGAGCCGTTGTTGGTACGACGATATCGCCTTCCGGGCCGCACGCCGTGAAGCGCAGACCATTGGCCTCCTGGCTGACCCCGCCACAGGTATAAGTTCTGGCGGCTGTGGGCGGCTGGGGAACGATTTGATGCTGCATTACATCGACCACCGAGCAGCGCGCGCCATTATTCTGGATGGTGAAGGTATGGGTCGCGAGAGTATCGACGCCGCTGGCCGTGAAGACCAGCGAGGCGAGATGACACTGTTGAAAGGCCTGCCAGAAACAATCCGCCGCCTGTTTGGCGCCCGTGGGATCAGCGGGCTCGCCACGTGGTTTTATCAGTACCGTACCGCATTTCTGCAGCTGGTTAGAAGCCGGCCTGGTGGGGGTAGGGTTGCCGGCGCCGCCCGAACCCAAGCCACAGGCGGCCAGCCCGGCAGCTATGACCAGCAGCAATAGCGCCAGGCTGAGGCCGGCCAGTTTAGCGCCTAATCCCTCTTGCCTCTCTTGCCTACGTCCCTGTCGATGTGATACCATCTTTTCCTCCTCACTCACTCACTCAGTCAGTCAGCACGCGTTCAAGTGTGGGAGCTACAGCTCGCTTTTCACAGCAATAAATTCTACGAGCTCGCCGCCGCATCTTCTATAGTAGGAGACGTTGGCAGATGCAAAAAGTTCCCCGTCAGCCATGGGGCAACGGGTCACATTTAGCGGCATTCACTCGCGCATAGCCAGAACGGCGTAGACGGGCAAATCGTCTTGACAGCACGTCAATCGCTGATGTATTATCCACAGATAGGAGTATTGTCCCTTTGTATATCATGGCAACGCCGGGCGGTTGCTGAAACTGGTAGACAGGGCAGACTTAGGATCTGTTGGTGATGAACCGTGAGAGTTCGAGTCTCTCACCGCCCACTACTAAACACTCTGCGGGAGTGGCTCAGTGGTAGAGCATCTCCTTGCCAAGGAGAAAGTCGCGGGTTCGATCCCCGTCTCCCGCTCCAGTTTCGCCTGCGCAAGGGGAATAACACAAGTCATGCTTGAGCGTTTGTGTCCCTCCCTGCAGGGCAGGTGCGATGCAACCCGCCCTGCAAGATCACAATCCGTCGCAGGATACTAAAAGTAGAAGATAATAAAGACTGTCAGCTCGGGTTGTGGTGGATTATGGCTGGCAGCTGCATCTCTTCTGTGTTTCCCAGGTATCTTTTATTGCAACGGGCAGTGCGCAGGTTATTTATTATATATAAATGCAGCGAGTAAGTTGGAGGAAACGTGAAGGTTTCGGTCGAAAAGTTACCAAGTAGTGAGGCCGTTCTTGAAATAGATTTTACCTGGGACGAACTGCAAAAGGCCTCCGATAAGGCGTACCACAAGCTGGTACAAAAAGTCGATGTACAGGGCTTTCGCCGCGGCAGGGCCCCGCGCTCTTTACTTGAGCGCAGACTCGGTAAAGAATACATCTACCAGGAGGGGCTGGATGACCTCATCTCCGAGTCCTACCGCTCCGCGCTCAGAGAGCATGATCTCACTCCTATTACACAGCCGGAGCTAGATGCGCCCGTTTTTGAAATGGGGCAGCCCTACCATTTTAGCCTGAAGGTTCCTGTTCTTACGCCCGTTGAACTGGGCGACTATGCCTCCTTACACTTTGAGCGTGAAGATGCTGAGGTCACCTCCGCAGAGGTGGAGCAGGAGCTGGAGTCCCTGCGCAACCGCCAGGCCACCTGGCACGAGGTTGAGCGGCCGGCCGCATACGACGATCGTGTCACGGTCGATCTCAAGCTGAGCGTTGAAGACAAGAGCATCTCTGAGCTCAAAGATAATCCCTTTGAGCTCACACGGGAGCGCAACGGATTATTTACGGGTATGGATGAACATGTGGTGGGCATGCAGGCCGGAGAGAGCAAAGAATTCACCATTGTTATTCCCAGCGACTATTCAAATGAGAAAATTGCCGGCAAAGAGGCGAACTACGCGGTTACCCTCCACAAGGTAGAGGTCAAAGAGGTACCCGAACTGGACGACGCCTTCGCCTTGGCCGCGAGCGAAGGCCAGATTGAGACCCTGGAGGACCTGCGCAAGGCCGTCAGCGACAATATCCTCCAGGTCAAAGAGCGGCGCATTCGCGATGAGCTGCGCGAGCAGGCTATCAATGCGGTCATTGAGCAGTCGCACATCACCATTCATCCGCTCCTGATTCAGGAAGAGGCTGAAGAGATGCTGCACCAGCTTGGACATATGCTGGAACAACAGCATATGTCGGTCGACCAGTATCTTATGATGGTGCGTAAGTCGCGCGCAGAGTACTTAAAAGATATTGAGCCCGACGCCGAAAAGCGCGTCAAGCGTCAACTCGTACTGGACGCGCTAGCCAGTAAAGAAAATATCGATGTCCTCCCCGAGGAGATCGAGGCGCTATTCCGGGCCTATGCCCAGGCCGGTCAGCAACTAGAGCAAACGGAGGGCCAAATTCGCGCCCTCGTGGTGAGCTACCGGCGCGAGAAAGCGCTTAGCCGCCTGCTCGAATTAACGACCGATCCCGATCCTGAGACCACTGGTGCTGAAGAAGAGGCCCTGAACATCGAGGGCGCGGAAGCCGCTGCTGTAGCAGGTGACACGCTGGTGGCGGACCTGGAAGAGCAAGCACAAGCACATGCGGACCAGGAAGCTGTTGCGACAGGGGAGTCTGCTGCACCTATAGCGAGTGAAACAGATACTGATGTTGTAGAATAGAGGCATAGCCGTCAGAGGTAGTGCTCTAACTACAGCTGAGGAAGGGGATGAAACCAACGTGGCAAACTCGAAAAACACGCGCATGACTTATCGCTGCTCTTTCTGCGGCAAGAGCCAGGACCAGGTACAGCGACTCATCGCCGGGCCTGGTGGTGTGTATATCTGTGATGAATGTATTGATCTGTGCCGGGAGATTATCGAAGAGGAGCAGGCAACGGTCACCAAGCCGCGCTTGCAGACGGGCAAGATACCCGCGCCCAAGAAGATCTATGAGCAGTTAAGTCAGTACGTCATCGGACAGGAGCGAGCCAAAAAGACGCTGGCAGTGGCCGTCTACAACCACTACAAGCGCATCAATGCGGGCATGCAGATTGATGATGTCGAGCTTGGTAAAAGCAATATACTCATGATCGGTCCCACCGGTTGTGGTAAAACGCTCCTGGCGCAAACACTGGCAAAGGTGCTGGACGTCCCATTCTGCATTGCCGATGCCACGGCCCTCACTGAAGCTGGCTACGTGGGCGAAGATGTCGAAAACATCCTCCTGCGCCTCATTCAGACCGCCGATTTCGATGTCGCACGCGCCGAGCGGGGCATCGTTTACATCGACGAAATCGATAAGATCGCGCGTAAGTCGGATAACCCATCCATAACGCGCGATGTTTCTGGGGAAGGCGTACAGCAGGCGCTGCTCAAGATTATCGAGGGCACCGTCGCCAATGTGCCGCCTCAGGGTGGGCGCAAGCACCCTCACCAGGACTTCATTCAAATCAATACCGCGAATATTCTCTTTATCTGCGGCGGAGCTTTTGAAGGGCTGGAGAAGATCGTCGAGCAGCGCATCGGCAGCAACAAATCGATCGGCTTCAGAAGCAGCGTCGTGCAGACTACCTCTGACAAGCAAGAAACGGTATTGACCCAGCTTATTCCCGATGACCTGCTCAAGTACGGCCTGATACCCGAATTCATCGGGCGCCTGCCCGTGGCGGTCTCCTTGAATAGCCTGGATAAAGAGGCATTGATGCGAATTCTGACCGAACCAAAGAACGCCATCATTCGCCAGTATCAGAAATTCTTGCAGCTTGATCGCGTTGAGCTGGTCTTTACCAGCGATGCCCTTGAAGCCGCGGCAGAGGAAGCGATGAAGCAGCGCACAGGCGCAAGGGGCCTGCGCAGTATCATTGAAGACGTGCTTCTCGATGTGATGTATGAGATTCCATCGCGCGCCGATGTAAAGAAAGTCATCATCAACGGCGATATGATTTCCGAGCATACCAAACCGTTGTTAGAAACGCGCAGCGCACGTACAACAGTATATCCTGAAGATGAGTCTGCGTAAAGCAGACTCATCTTCAGGATATACTTACAATACATACATACGTAGGTAGGCAGGCGGGCAGGCAGGCAAGTAGAAGAGAGACCTCCACATTCTGGAAAGAAAGCAGGCGGGAAACCATGAGCGAACAGGAACGCCAGGAAGTCGCCCAGGATGAGCACGAAACTCATCCCCTGGTAGCATTAAAAAACATGGTTGTATTTCCGCGCACGCGTATGACGCTGGCCATTGCGCGCGAGAAGTCGGTGCGTGCCATCGAAGAGGCGATGATGCGCTTTGACCGTGTGCTTATCACCGCTTGCCAGCGTAATCCAGATATTGATGATCCCCAGGCAAAGGATATCTATCCGACGGGCTCCCTGGTTGAAATCACAACGATGCATCGCCAACAGGACGGCAGCCTGCAGGTGCTCTTAAGCGGCCTGCGCAGGGTGCGCGTCGATGAGTATATCGACTTTGAGCCGTATATACGTGTGCGCGTGGACGTCCCCCCGGAGTCACAGGCGCGCGGCTCTCAGGCAGATGCCCTGGTACGCCATGCCACTAATCTTTTTGAGCACTACGCCCAATTGAACCGGCGCTTCTCGGTAGAGGACATCAACTCCATCGTCGCCATCAAAACGGTGGCACGTCTTTCAGACATGCTGGCGGCCCACCTGGTCACCGATACGCAACAGCAACAGGACCTCCTGGAGACGCTCGACCCGCTGGAGCGTCTGGAGAAAATCTGCGTCATTATGGGCAATGAGATCGAGATTCTTGAGCTGGAGGCGACTATTCGCACCCGCGTGCGCTCCCAGGTGGATCACACACAAAAAGAGTTTTACCTGCGCGAGCAACTGCGAGCTATCCAAGAAGAACTGGGGATGGAAACATCCAACGAAGCTGATGAGTTGCGCGCAAAACTGGCTGAGAAGCACTTACCGGCCGAGGCTGAAGCCAGGGGACGTAAAGAGATTGATCGCCTTGAGCGCACCCCACCCCAATCCGCCGAAATATCGGTCCTGCGCTCGTATATCGATTGGGTCCTGGCGTTGCCCTGGCATGAACGCAGCAATGAGCACTTCTCGATCGAAGAGACGAGGCGTATCCTGGACAGGGATCATTATGGCCTGGAGATGATCAAGGAACGCATCATAGAGTTCCTGGCGGTCCGCCAGCTGCGCCAGCAGTTAGCCAGCCGTGACGGGCATAGTCGCAGTGAGAGCCAGGGGCAGGTACTGTGCTTCATCGGCCCTCCCGGTGTGGGTAAAACCTCGCTGGCGCGCTCGATAGCCGCGGCCCTGGGACGCAAATTCGCGCGTATCTCGCTGGGCGGCGTCCACGACGAGGCTGAGATTCGTGGCCACCGGCGCACCTACGTTGGCGCTCTGCCCGGACGCATCATCCAGTCGATGAAAACGGTGGGCGTGCGCAATCCAGTTTTCTTACTCGATGAAATCGATAAACTCTCCGCCGAATATCGCGGAGACCCCGCGGCGGCCCTGCTGGAGGTGCTCGATCCCGAGCAGAACAGTAATTTCATGGATCACTACCTGGAGATACCCTACGATCTCTCAGAAGTGTTTTTCATCTGTACCGGCAATGTAAAATACCAAATTCCACGTGCCCTGGCCGACCGCATGGACATCATCGACCTACCTGGCTACATATTTGAGGAGAAGGTCAATATCGGCCAGCGTCACCTCTTCCCCAAGGTATTAACCGAACACGGGCTGACGGATAAGCAGGTCAAGATCCCTCAATCCGTAATGCAACATATCGTGTCGGACTATACACGTGAAGCCGGGGTGCGCAGCCTGGAGAGACAACTGGCTACGATCTGCCGCAAAGTCGCCCGGCGCATTATCGAGAAGCCGGCGGCGCATATACGCCTGACCACGCATAACCTGGAACAGTACCTGGGCGCGCCTCGTTATGCCACGGCCCCCCTGAGCCACAAAATTCAGGTCGGGGTTGCCATGGGCCTGGCCGTCACTGAGAACGGCGGCATTCTGCTACCTGTCGAGGTGGCCACCATGGTGGGTAAAGGCGATCTCCTGGTCACCGGTCAACTGGGTGACGTAATGCGCAAATCGGCCCTGGCCGCTCTCTCCTATATACGCTCACGCGCCGATGCCCTGGATATCGACCCCAACTTCCAGGAAAACATGGACCTGCATATTCACCTGCCGGAAAACGCTATCCCCAAGGATGGACCCTCAGCAGGCATAACTATTGCCACCGCCCTGATCTCGGCGATTGCCAAGCGGCCAATTCGCGAGAAGCTCGCCATGACGGGTGAGATTACCCTGCGGGGGCGCGTGCTGGGCGTCGGCGGCCTGAAAGAGAAGGTTCTCGCGGCACACCAGGCCGGCATCCGCCACCTGCTCATTCCCGCTGAGAACAAAAAGGAAATGCCTGAAATCCCCGTAAAAATCCAGGAGCAGATGCGCTTCACCTATGTCGATACTATGGACCAGGTCATCTCGGAGGCCCTGCTCGATATCCAGGCAGAGACCGAACAAACACTCCCCGAACCAAGCCCACTGCATATGGATGAGCGGATCGTGGCCACGCGCGATTCCCTTGGGCGACATTCAGAGACGTCAGGCGAAGATGATGCCGATGAATGCGACCCGGCCGTGCTCATTCTTCCTCCCAGCGACCACCTGGCTCACGATGGGTACTCGCATATACGGGCGAAGAATGCTCAGCCCAAACGCCCATAGAACGGGTTATCAGAGCCAATGTACAATAATAATACCGGGTACGCCTGTGCCCCTCGCAGGCGCCAGCATTCAGCCTGGCAAAACGGGGCTACAGGATAATACAATCATTGGCATCCCTCCAGCGTAAAGGATTGATTGAAGTTATGAGTAAGCATGTATTACTTATAGAGAATGAGCCGAGCCACCAGGAGTTGATCCAGACAGCCCTGGAATTAGAGCACTATAGCGTTAGCGTAGCCCAGAATGGCGCGGAGGCCCTGGAGAAGCTGGCAAAGGAAGTACCATCCGTGATAGTGCTTGATCTCTGGATGCCAGAGATGAGCGGCTATACGTTTCTGGAGAAGTGGCAAGAGCGCAAAACGGATGATTCTATCCCTATTATCGTGCTCACCGCGGACGCCCAGGCGGAGATAAAACTCGCACAACAAAACCTGATCGTTCTTGTGAAGCCTTTCAGCATGGCCAATCTCCTTAAGATACTCACACGCTGCTGCCCATAAAGCTCATCATCTCCCTGGCCCGCTGCCTTCCTTCAGGCCATCCCGGCGCAACGCAACTCGGCGGCCAGCATAACATAACTACTATATTTCTGGCTTTGAGGCAGGAATTAATGACAATCTTCAGAAAATAGTGTATGATTGCGGGGTAAATGGTACCTCTGGATAGTCCGGCGTCAGTATACTTAGAAAAAGTGAATGCTAGCAGCAAAAAGGTAAAATTACCTCTTTTTGCGTGAACTAAACGGTTCACAATACTCATCTTTACGGGTATACTACGGAGTGAAGAGCATGGATGTGAAACCTGCAGCGATGTGTGAGAGTTTTTACTCCATGCTTTGACTAGGGATAAAAGAAAAACAATTTCCCTCAGTGGTCTTATTATGTAATGAAAGAAATGAGGAAGAGAACCATGAGCTGGAATCCCAATCAAGGCCAAGATCCCAATCAACCAAGTCAATATGGTGGTGGCTATACTCCACCCGCCCAGCCAACTGATCCCTACAGTGGTCAGGGACAGCCCGGCTATGGCCAGCAGCCACAGGGCGGCTATGGCCAGCAGCCCGGCTATGGCCAGCAGCCACAGGGCGGCTATGGCCAGCAGCCCGGCTACCAGCAGCCTTATGGTCAGCAGCAGTATGGCCAGCCACAGGGTAGCTTTCAACAGCCATTCGGTGCGGCTTCCGGGAGCACGGCCGGCAACTACGGGCCAAGCACCATCAACATGGATGCCAATATCCTTGCTTTCCTGAGCTACCTCTTCATGCCCATCAGTGCTATCATCATCTTCCTCATGGAAAAAACGAATCGCTTTGTGCGCTTCCATGCCATGCAGGCGATGCTCTCGGCAGGAGCAATCATAGTGGTGGAAGTCGCGCTTGGCATCCTGGATCGCATCCCCGTGATACAATTTGTTTCCGCCTGCCTGCTGAGCCCAATCTTCGGCCTGGCCGTCTTCGTGCTCTGGATCATCTTGATGATCAATGCCTTCCAGGGCAAATACTTCAAGCTGCCGATAATTGGCGACTACGCTGAGAAGTACGCCAATCCCGCTCCACCCACAGGCATGTAATGAAAAAGAGGTCGTAACTGGCAAACGCTTTGCGCCCCACCAGAGACGAAATGACTGAAAATGCTGCATTTCGTTGTCATGGCAGGGGCGCCTTATTGTGCCTTTCAACTTTTCCAGGTGTGGTTCGTAGTATATAGTATAGAGAAGCATTGCAGAGGGTCACTGTACGTTGGCTTTCAGGCAGAGACGTCATGGCGACCCTACAAGGTCGGCGGCAGCATGCGAGCCTGCCCCTACAAAGGATGAAAGCTACTATGGCACAGGATCCAAATCAGCAGAGCCAATATAGTAGTGGCTATGGCGGTTTTTCCGCGCAATCAAATAATACGCAGCCTGGCCAGGATTACTGGCAACAGAGCGGCTACCAGCCGGGAGGCCAGCAATCCGCCTATGGTCAATCCGGCCAGCAGCAACAGCAGCAGTATGCCAGTTACCAGCCGCCATTTAGCGCCACAGATGGCAGAAACGCGCATGACCCCACCTCGACGGGTATGAGCGGCAGGACCGAAGCGCTCTTGAGCTATGTGCTGGGCTGGTTTAGCGGGCTGATCTTCTTTGTGATCGAGCGCAAGAATTGTTTTGTGCGTTTCCATGCCGCCCAATCGTTCCTCTTCTTTGGGTCCACCTTCGCCCTGTTGCTGGTGATACGCCTGCTGGCCTATCTCATCAGCATCATTCCTATCGTCGGGGGCGCGCTGGCCTTTGTCGCGAGCCTGTTCCTCTTTCCCCTGACATACATCGTATTCATACTCGCCGGTCTGGTCTGGATCTTCCTGATGATCCAATCCTATCGCGGTCGCACCGTCAGGCTGCCCTTCTTCGGCAATTACGCCGAAAGCATGGTGGAAAGAACGACGCGCAAGAAAAAAAGTGCTACCATTTAATTAAGTCGTATGGTGAGGGCGCCGGCAAGCAAAGCCGGCGCCCTCACCCACACCACAACAACCTTCACTATGAGGCACGCCACGAGAATAAAGTAAGAGTCAATTGCCCTCTGCCGCCGGCTATGCTATACTTGCCCTCGAATAGTCGGCAGAAGGGAGATTATTATTACATGACAAAGGATACCTCGCGCATGCAGAATCCCTTTATAGTGGGCGAGCGCATCTATTTACGCCCCTTAGAGCCCGCGCAAGATAACCACCTGTATTCGACCTGGATGAATGACGAGGAGATTCGTCGCTATTTCTCTATCTATCCCACCAGCGATACACGCGGGAAAGAGCGGCTAGAACAGCTCTATAGGGATGGCAAGCATATTATCTTTGGCGTGGCACTCAACGAGGACAATCGCCTTATCGGCCTGGTCGGCCTTAAGGATATCAACTATATCAATCAGAGCGCCGAATTTTACGTCATCATCGGTGATCGCAGCATACAGGGCAAAGGCCTTGGCACAGAGACCACAAAATTAATGTTGCGCTACGGCTTCTTAGAATTGAATCTCAACCGTATTCAGACACAGGATATGGAGGATAATATCGGCGGCTGGCGCGCCGATGAAAAAGCCGGCTTCATCTATGAGGGTACGCTGCGTGAAGATATTCTGCGCTTTGGCACATACCACAATGTCAAGGTCTACAGCATCTTGAGAAGCGAATATTTTAAACAGCAGAGTAGTTGAGTGCAGTTATATTATGGCCATCACCATTGCAGAAATCACTGACAGAGAGCAGTGGGACACATTCCTTATCAGCCAGCCAGGGGGGCACTTGTTGCAATCATACGAATGGGGTGAATTGAACAGGTACCTGGGGGGGCGTATCTATCGCCTGGGAGCTCTTGAGGCTGGACGCCTGGTCGGGGCATTGATGCTGACCGTCTCGCCCGTACCCCTACCCGTGTCGCTCCCGGGCCTGCACCTTCAATGGCTCTACGGCTCGCGTGGTCCAAGCGTAGAACGGCCAGACGCGCCCGCGCTGGAGGCTTTACTGGCGCAAGCGCACGCTATTGCCCGTCGCGAGCACGCCATCGTGCTGCGCCTGGAGCCCAATATCGCCGACGATGATCCCGCGCTGGATAGCTGGCTCGCGGCATATCGCACCCTCGGTTTCCAGATCAACCCCCTTGCGGTGCACGGCAGGCGTAGCTGGGTGCTGGATATTCGCCCTGACATGGAGCAACTACTGGCACAATTTAAAATGACATGGCGCCAGAATGTCCGCAGCGCCGAACGCAAGGGTGTGCTCATACGCGAAGCTACAAGCGCCGCCGATTTCGATGCCTACTACAACCTACTGAAGGTTACGAGCGAGCGCGACGCGTTTTTCATTCACCCCCAAGACTATCACCAGGAGATCCTGCGCCAGTTTGCCACTAAAGGGGATGCGATACTCTACCTGGCAGAGCATGAAGGCGAAGCCATTGCCGCCAAGATGCTGATCCGCTTTGGCGACTGGTGCTGGGACATGTTTGGAGCCACCTCCGACAACAAACGTAACCTCAAACCTGCCTACCTTTTGCAATTCAGGTGCTTCCAATGGGCCAAACAGCGCGGCTGTTCGTACTTCGACTTTCGCACCATACCCGAAATCCTGGAGCCGGGCGCAGAAATGTGGGGCGTGTATGAATACAAAAAGGGCTTCGGCGGCTTCTCGCGCTTGAATATACCCACGCAGGATTATGTCTATCGTCCGCTGGTCTACAATGCCTGGCGCAGCTTTGTCGAGCTGCGCCGCGCCCGCCGGCACAACGAGCGTAAAAAAGTGGAATTAGAGCGAGCGGCCCGCGGTAAAAATTCTTGATGGGAGGAACATAATTCATGGAGGCGCGTATCATCACCGACCGCCAGCTGTGGGATAACTTTGTTGCCAGCTCGGAATGCTGCAATATTACTCAATCGTACGAGTGGGGAGAACTCGCTCCTCATTTGCAGGCTGAGGCCATGCCGGTTGGTGTTTTAGACGACCAGGGCAAGTTGTGCGCCGCCATGCTTGTGCTTATTTCCAGGGCGCCTGTCATACACGGGACCTATTTCTATGCGCCGCGCGGCCCCGTTATTGATGATCCGGATACGCCCGCTTTGACGGTGCTGCTCAATTTTGTCAAGGCGGAGGCACATAAGCGCAGAGCATTTATGCTCAAGGTCGAACCAAGCGTGGCGGATGGCGATAAGCGCTGGCTGCAGGCATTACAGAGGCGCAGTTTTAAGCCAACGCGGTACGCCAGTCATGTCCGCCACGAGTGGGTCCTGGACCTACGGCCGGATGAAAAAACGCTGCTGGCCGGCATGAAAGAGAAGTGGCGCTACAACATACGCCTGGCCGGGCGCAAGGGCGTCACGGTGCGACGCGGTCAGGGGCAGGCGGACCTGGACACCTTCTATCGCATCTACCAAACCACCAGCGAGCGCGACCAGTTCTTTATCCATGACAAAGGCCACTACGATGATGTGATGCGCTTATTTAGTAGTGGGGATCGAGCGGCCCTCTTCCTGGCGGAGCACGAGGGCGAGGTGATCGCCGGCATTATCGTCTTGCGCCTGGGGCGTTGGAGCTGGTATATGTATGGCGCATCATCCAATGAGCAGCGCAACCTGATGCCGAATCACCTCTTACAGTGGAACGGCATGCAGTGGGCCAGGGCTCATGGCTGCTGGTACTACAATTTCCGCGGTATTCCCGATATCCTGGAGGAGGGGCAGGAGCTATGGGGCGTATATGTCTTTAAGCGCGGCTTTGGCGGCTATGCCATACGCTCTCTGGAAACACATGACCTGGCCTATCAACCGATCGTCTACGCCGTCTACAGGCGCCTGCTGGATGTGAAGCGCTGGCGCGATCAGAGACGCCAGGCCGTGAAAGCACCCGCATAAAAACAGGCGAGGGCTCTCGCCTGTTTCTTCTTCTCTCTCTCTATTTACCCGCTACCTCGCTCGCAAGGCCTGCAGCGTAACCAATCTCTCGCGCGCTAGCGAATTTTCAGGATTGACCCTGGCAAGGTTGCGATAGACGCGGCTGGCCTGCTCATACTCACCCACTGATTGGTACGTCTGGCCGAGCAGATCATACGCCTCAAAATTATTGCGGTCGATAGTGATCAACTGCTGCAGCGCAGCGACGGCCTCCTTGACCTGGTGGGTATCAAAGTAGTGACGCGCGATAATCGCCTGATAGCAGGCCGCCTCAGGCGCGTTGCCCAGCTGCAGGCAGAAGCCAACGACTTCGCGCAACAGGTCCATCGAACGAGGGTCAAGATCAGCGGCACGACGCAGGTTGGTTAAGGCCTCCTCCATATTGCCCATATCGGAGTAGATGTTGCCGATGCGTTGAAATGCCGTTGCCGCCTGCTCCAACTGGTTATGGCGCAGGTAGATATTCGCGAGCAAGCGTAACTCCGCCACACCTTCATCCAGTAAACCGCGATTCACATAGATGTCCGCCAGTTCGTCATGCGCGCGCGGGTCATCGGGTGCCATGCGCACCATCTCATTCAAGACATTCAAGGCGTTGTCGGTCTGACGTTTACTGCGGTAGTGGTGCACAAGGTCGATATATTCCTGTAAGGCGCTGTCCACATTGCCCTGGCGCGCGGAAATCTCCGCCAGCGTGGAAGAGACCTCATCCTGGCGCGTCGTTGTCTGCTTCAGCTGGCGCAGGATAGCCTGCGCCTGTTCCTGCTGACCTGTGCGGCTATAGGCTTTGGCAAGCAACATGGAGATTTCAACCTCGGGAGCCTGGTGCTCTTCGCCCTCCTCGCGCGGACGCGCGGCCCAGGCGCCTGGATCGATGGAAGCGCTTGAGGAGCGGCGCACGTTTTGCAGGGCCTGCTCAAGTTGCTGAATCGCCGCTTCTGGCTTGCCCGTGGTCAACAGGCATTGAGCCGCGCTGACCCGAGCTATCACTTCAACAGCGCTATCGCGCATGGCCAGCTTATATGCCTCCATGGCCTTATCAAAATTGCCGGCCTGCTGGTGGATCTGCCCCAGGGCAAAGTGCACATCGGCGTTATTGGGATGCGCTTCCGCGGCCTGCACATACTCACGCGCAACCGCTGTATAATTGCGCTGCCCCTCGCCGCGCAGCTGCCAGCGAATGCGGCTCAGTACCTCCAGTGTCGTGGCACGAGGGGTGCCGAGGCTGGTAATCATAGCCACGTGCCAGCGTACAAGGGCGGTTATGTTGCCCGGATCGACCTGCAGGACTCGCTGATACTCCGCTACCGCCTGCTGGCTGCGACCCAACTTCTGCAGAGCCAGGGCGTAGTTCAAGCGCGTGGGAACGCTGGTCTGGCTCTCGTGCAGGGCCTGCTCGAGCTCGGTCAGGGCGCGGTCCATATATCCCAGGCGCAGATAAGATTCGGCCGCCAGCGTGCGCTCACGCAGCAGGTCTTCTTTGTTTCCCTGGGAAGCCAGCAGGTTGATCAGGCGCATACGATAGGTCAGGTTGTTGGGCTCAAGCTGCAGGATGCGCTGGTATGTCGCGATGGCATCATCGGTGCGGCCATTGACGATATACGTGTCAACCAGGATGGCATACTTTGTGATGGCCTGCTCGACCTTGCCCTGGCGAACGTAGATCTCACACAAAACCTGGTGAACATCCAGGTACTGGGGGGCCATATCTATCACCCGCAGGCAGGTTTCGGTGGCGGGGGTCAGCAGGTTATGGTTGATATATGTCTGAATATCCTGCATGGCCTGCACTACCTGCAGGCGGATATTCTCCGGCAGCGAGGCCGTACTTGCCAGGACCGCTTCAGCAACCTGTTTTAATGCCTCGTCCTTGCCCCCTGCGTTCGCCATCTGACTCAGCAAATCGAGACCGGCGATCTCACTGCGCGCCGATGGGTCCTGTAAAACAGGGCTCACCTCGATTACAGGAGTGGCCGGCACAACAGGTGGCTGCGCGGCGGGAGACGCCGGTACAGCCGTTCCCGCTGGCGTGGAAGGCACTGCCGCCTCCACCCCCACCCCAGCAGACTCCCTGGCGGGAGAAACGCTATGCGTCGCATTGCCTGGTCTGGCATCTTCCGTCAGCCAGGAGGTGGAAGTCGCCGGCGCCGCATCCTGCTGGGGTTGTGGGGACTGCAGGGTTACAGGCGGTAGCGGGTTCATCGCCCTGGTTTCCGCCACCAGGATCTCAGCACTGCCATCTGCGTTCTGCGCAGGGGAGGCAGCTATGGCGGGCATGCTCGTCTGCTGCGAACCCTGACCTTTACCAGCATCACTGAGGATACCCGTCAGCCAGTCGGGCAGCTCCCCTACTGATGAGTTAGAAGCAACGCCAGGAATCGAGACCTGGGGTGACGCGGGCAACTGCGCAGAAGCCGGTGAGGACGCGCCGGCTGGCGTATTAAACTCCATCGTCGGCGCATCCAGAACCGATGAAGGCGCCTGCTGGGCGGGAGGCGGCGTGGCGGTACGCACAGGCGCATTTTGCATCTGCCGAAGCATCAATTCAACCTGGGCTACCTGCTCGCCCCAGCCGCGGCTGCGCAGAAAACCGAGCAAAGCATTGTAGACCGTCAGGGCCTGCTCCTGCTCGCCCAGCAGGCGATGCGCTTCAGCCGCCTCCTGGCAGAGCTGCACCAGCTGATCGGACTCCTCCATAGTCAGCGCGTCCAGGTTCACGCGATCCACGGCTTCATCAAAATGCACCGTGGCGGTACGCAAATCCCCACGCGCGCGATAACACTGACCCAAAGCATAGTAGCAGGAGAGTGCATAATCAGGATCGTTGAGGAGCATCTGGAACTGGCGAATAGCATCATCCCAGCGCTGCTGTTCCTGGTACAGCCACCCTAAAAAGTAGCGTGCATCTGGCCGATCGAAACCGCTCTCCAAGATCTGTTCACAGAGGTCGATAGCATCATTAAAACGACCTTGGGTTTGAAATGTCTGCGCCTGCCTCAACACACCCGTGACTTGGCTAGCAGTTACTCGTTTACGTGAAGTAGGATCCATACCTCCACCAGCGATACCTGTCGTAGCAAGAGACGGTCCAGGATTTCCCCCGCCACCGAAATTGCCCATGTTACCCATGATGCCAGAATTACCTCCGCTTGAATTGCCCTCTGGCGTCATTTCGGCCATTGGGCTTCCTGTGAAAGTTAGCAGATCTGAAGGCATATCAGCCATCGAACCCGCCAGCGATGAAAACTCTACACTCGTTGCCTGTGCAAGTGGACCAGAGTGTTGTTGCATCTGCGCCATCACCCTGGAAAGCATCCACTGTGCCTGTATATTTGTCGCGTCCGCGTGCAGTATCTCTTCACATTGCGCGCGCGCGGCCGCAAAATCATTGCGCTGTAGATTTGCCTGAGCGGCAGCCAGTCGCTCCTGGATCATCAAAGCAAAGTCTTTTTTCCCTAGATAGTATGCCGCAAGCCGCTCATGCGGTAAGGGATCGCCAGGAGAGAGCTGCACCGCCTTCTGCCAGGTGGCCTCGGCCCTGGCCTCCTGGCCTGCCTGAAGGTACAAATCAGCCAGATGTAAATATGCCTGATAGGCATCATCGCGCCTGTTCAGTATGCCGTAGAGCTCTGCCGTTTTGCTCAGGGCGATCACATTGGCGGAATCGCCTTTGAGCGTGTATTCGTACTCCTCAAGGGCCTGTTGCCACCGCTTGGTCTGCATATAACAAAACCCAAGCCCACCCCGCGCCATCGCATCCTCCGGGAACTCCGCTAGTGCTCGCTGGTATTCCTGCGCTGCTTCTGCCCACCGACTATCCCAACGGTAACGATCAGCCACATTCATCGCCGCACTAAAAACTTGCTTGTCCCCGGGCATCAAAAGTTCACTTTCTCGAACGATGTACTCTTGTGAAGATGCAATGGTATTTATCACCAGACAGTAAATCACGTCCAGTTAAAACTAGGTTACTACAAAACTTTTCGAAGCCTCTGCTTTTGGTACTAAAGTACCTTTCGGCCCATGCTGCGATATGGTACACCTGCCCTGCTCTTGTGTGTCACGCCAGGGGCGCTGCACACAAGAGCAGGGCAGGTTGAAGCGCATGGGTGCGCACTTCGAGCGAAACCCGGCAGTGGAGCGGAAGTCAGTTGGTCGGATAGGCAGATTAACCCCGGTAGTTGATGAACTGCAGGGCCACCGGATAATCCTTCTGTTTGAGCAGGGCGATGATCGCCTGCAGTTCATCACGACTCTTAGCGCTTACGCGCACGGCATCACCCTGAATTTGTGGCCGAACTTTCGGGTAGTTATCACGAATATACTTGCTGATCTCTTTAGCCAGTTCTTGCGAAATGCCCTGCTGCAGCTGGATTACCTGGCGTACTTTGCCTCCAGAAGCATTCTCTTCTTTGCCCACTTTAAAAATCTTTAAAGACAGGCTGCGACGAACCGCCTTGGACTCAAGGATATCGCGTACACTTTTGAGAGTGAGTGAACTATCGGTGAGAATCGTGATGCTATCCTTGCTATGCGCAATCTCGGTTTTTGTATCTTTTAAGTCAAAACGGGTCTGCACTTCTCGCCGCGTCTGATCAAGGGCATTGACCAATTCTTGCTCGTCAAACTGCGAAACTATATCAAATGAGCTGTCTGTCGCCATTGGAATCCTCTCTTCGTGGTATAAAGCAGCACATCATGGCTAGTATTACATATTTGCCGTATCATCCCAATGGATACTATAGTGTTTACCTGTGGGGCATTGTATCGCATTTCTGCTTGATTTGCTACTGCTATCCCCCAAGTATCTCATAAGAGGCCGCTCAGCGAGTGGCTATTACCCGGGTTGCAGGCATCGATTATAATAAGGACGTACCTCCAAGAGGGGTAGGATGCTACGAGCGTTCAGGCACGTTGACAGGAGAAAAAGCACAATGCTGATCGTCGTGAATAAGGTCGCGGCCCCCGCCGGCCAGCAACAGGCGGTAATCGACGGCTTCGCGAAAGCCGCACCGGCCATGAAACGGTTCAAGGGATTTCTTGGCCTGGAGATCTGGACCGCCGAAGATAACACAATTTTAGCCGTCTCACGCTGGGAATCAAAAGCTGCCCTTGAGGAGTATACATCCAACCCCATGTTCAGGAGCCACCATGGAGGTGAAAGCGGCCAGCAGCACAATGGCTCCGACCAGGTTACTACATATTACACAGGCCATACCATTCTCTAAGCTCAGGCCCGTGCTAGCACATAGCAAGCAGGACAGTATTCTATGCCAGCCATCATCTATGATAGTAAGCCGCTGGTTACACGCATGACCACAGAATTGCGCCAGGAAGCGGCGGAGTTTCGCAAGCAACATCAGCGCCCGGCGCGCTTAACACAGCTGGTGGCGGGTCATGACGCTGCCGCTGAAGTGTATAGCAGGCAGCTGGTGCGCGCCTGCCGGACAATTGGTCTGGGCTGTGCCACACTTGCATTTCCCTTTGAAATTAGCGAAGAAGAGCTGCGGGCGGAAGTGGCCGCAGCCAACAATGATTCCCATACGGATGGAGTCGTCCTGCTACTGCCCTTGCCTGCGCACATTCGCCAGCGGATTGTGACCGATGTGCTGCGACCAGAGAAAGATGTGGACGGGCTCAGCTCATGCAATGCGGGCAATTTACTGCTCGGCTTTCCCAGTTTTATTCCTTCTACCGCCGACGCCGTCCTGGCCCTTTTAAAGGATGCCCAGCTGCCGATAGCGGGTCGCCACGCGGTGATCGTTGGACGCAGTAACATCGGCGGTAAACCGATCGCACTTGTGCTGATACAGCAGGATGCAACCGTCACGATCTGTCACTCGCATACGCAGGACCTGGCCAGCATTACCAGCAGCGCTGATATTCTGGTCGTCAGCATCGGCCGTCCCGGCAGTATTAGCGCGGCCATGGTCAAGCCGGGGGCAGTAGTCCTGGATGCTGGCATCAATACCGTGGACGGTAAAGTAGTAGGAGACGTTGACTCTGCCAGTGTCAGAGAGGTGGCCTCATTTCTTACTCCCGTACCAGGAGGACTGGGGCCACTGACGCACCTGATGCTAATACGCCACGCCCTCCTGGGCCCTCAGTAGCCCTTCCATACCCATAGTCGTTTCTGCACGCAAGCAAACGGGCTCCCTCTACTCCGAGCAAAGGCATGCCACTTTATGCATTCACTCGCCAAACATTAGCCAATTTGGGTCAAATTCTTTCTCTTAGCGGGGTACTGCGTTATAAATTATAACATAGTTCGCTTGTCACTCAACCGCATCCTTACTTGCTGCCGGCGGGCCCGGCTCTCCGGGCCCGCCGGCAGCAAGGGGTTGATTCGCTATGTTGTCAAACTCCTTGAGCGGTAGGATGCTTCACAATACACACAAACTGGTCGATTTATGACGCATAAATCGATGAAGGAGAATATATTATGTCTATCAGCATAAAAAAAGAGACGCGCTTACATCCTTCTGATCCGCACACAATGTATCTCTCGCTGTTCCCCACCAATGGCCTGCTGGAAACAGCGGAACAGATTCGCCGCTTTGAACTTTTGCGCCTGGCATTTTTTGTGCTCAGACTGCGCAAGCTTGAGCATGGTGAGGCCTCTGCGCAGGCAGATGAAGGTGTGGCTGCGGAACTACAGCAGGAGCGGGAGTTCAAGCGCAGCCTTTTATGCCACGCGATCTTTCAACAGGTAATAACGTTGATTTCACTTGACGCGCGCAGCCAGGCGATGCAGATTATCGCAGCCTGTCAGGACTGAGGGAGTCCTCTGCCGGGGGCTGATACTGCTCGAGATAGCGGATGACCTCGCGCGTGAGCTGGCTGGGAGTAGAGGCCCCTGCGGTGACAGCCACGCGCCGTTTGCCTCGCAGCCACTCTGACTTCAATTGTGAAAGGTCTGCGATACGTATGGCCGGGACCCCGGCCAGTTCTTCGCTTACCTGGACAAGACGGTTGGTGTTATTGCTGCGCGGATCACCCACAACCACAGTGAGATCAGCGCCCCTGGCCTGCGCCACTAGCGCTTCCTGGCGAGTCTGGGTCGCAGCGCAGATATCGATATGCGCCTCGATGTGAGGGTAGCGCGCCTTGAGGTACTCTATGACGCGCCGCGTATCCCACTGCGAAAGCGTCGTCTGGGTTGTGACCGCCAGCTTCGCCTGCTGCGCGGGCGTCAGCTCAAGCGCATCAACATCAGCCTCATTCTCAAGCAGTGTAACATGCCCGGGAGCCTCGCCTACAACCCCTTCCGGCTCCGGGTGACCCTTCTTGCCGATGTACAGCACATGATAGCCCCTGGCAACCAGGTCGCTTACAAGCTCATGAGTCACGCTTACATCCGGACATGTGGCATCAATGCAATGCAAACCTCGTGCACGTGCCCTGCGTTTCACAAGGGGGGAAACACCATGCGCAGTAAAGATAACGGTACCCTCGCTGACTTGCTCAAGGATGCTGGCTCGATCGGGCCCATCCAGGGTTATCACACCAAGCTGCGTGAGTTCTGCGATAGCATGGCTATTATGCACAATCTGGCCAATGATATAAATGGGACGCGGCACTTCAGGATCTCTGGCCGTTTGCCGCACCACCTGTAATGCATCAACAACCCCATAGCAATAACCGCGCGGGGAGATTTTAATGACTTCCATTGCATGCCTCAAATTGTATGTGTAGTGAAAACATGATCTCTAAATGTATCGTTTGTAGTGTACCATACTAGAGAGGCCAATTCATCTCGATCTGGATAAAATATGGCGCAGATCCTCGGGGGTATAGAGGCAGACGGCGGGGAGGAGGCCGGCCAGTTCTTCGACCGAAGGAGTAGTCAGGGAGAGATCAAAGATTAACAGGGGCGTCCTACGCCCAACACATCCCCGCGCGATCGCCGCTGACATCAGCAAGGGACGCCCCTGCTTGCGATCTGGCACACTGAGCAGCAACTGGACGTGGGGAATAATCGCAGGGACATGCAGCTCATTATCTTCCTGGAAGATGTTTTTCATCTCCGCCTTCTGCAACAATGGCATACAGAGTTGCCGCTGCTCCTCAGGCCCAATGAGCAGCGTCGAGCGCCCGCGCAGGCCTCCCAGGCACGCATCCGCGATAGATAGAATCTCTTCGACTTCCTGTATACACCATTGTGCAGTATTCAGCATAATTGCTTCTTCCTCTGCTGCTTTGCGCTACGCATCTCAACAACTTACCTTTTATCATATCTCACATGTGGTCAGCGCATCATCAGGTATTTACCTTATTTTTTGCAGGCGTAAGTGGCTCTTTTATCTAGGGAAGGTGCCCGCGAGGAGATGTCAGGGCTTTTTGATTTACCCGAAAAGCGCCAAAAGGGAGCCATTTCTTGCTAGAATAGGAAAATCCAAAAACACTCCGACGAAAGCGAGAAATGGCGTACATGTACCTTAGCATATTTGCAAGTGGAGAACCAGCGGCAGTCGAAGGGTTGAGCATCGATCCCGCCTCCTTGTATCGTGCCTTTGAACACGTCACCGATGGGCGCAAGCAGAAGGGCAAACGCTATCCGTTGCCCTTGTTGTTGACGTTGCTGCTGCTGGGGAAATTGGCTGGAGAAACGAGCGTGAATGGCATCGTGGATTGGGTCAAAGAACGAGCCGGGTGGCTGCGCGCTCAATTGCACTGGCCGAAGCGCTTTCCGACCAATTCCACCTCCACTCAGGCCTTGGCCCGTTGTGATGCCCAGCAGATCGTCACGGTGATCGCCAGTGTGCTGCTCAAAGCGCGAGCCGTGGAACCAGGGGGGATCGAGCCCAGCCGCTTGCAAGCGCCTCAGCAGGAAGAGGCGCTCAGCCAGGTGGCGATGGATGGCAAAACCGTGCGTGGCACGCTGGGACACCAGAGCGAGGGACAGCCGTCGGTGCATCTGTTGTCCCTCTATGAATGCCAGAGCGGGATCGTCTTGACGCACCGCGCGGTGCGCAGCAAAGAGAATGAGATCAGTGCAGCGGCTGCACTGGTCCATCCGGCGCTCGTCAAAGGACGTCTCATCAGTACCGATGCGATGCATACGCAAAAGCAGTGGTGTGCCTGTGTGCATGCCTATGGCGGCTATTACCTGACGATCGTGAAAAAGAATCAGCCGCAGGTGTATGAGGAGCTGGTCGATTTCTTTGACGACCCTGATGCTGAGCAAGAGGAATGGCAGTACGCCAAAAGGGTGCAGAAAGGGCACGGGCGTCTGGAACTCCGCCAATTGTGGGCCAGTACGCAGATGAATGACTGGTTGGCGACCGAGTGGGCGGGAGTGGCCCAAGTCTTCCGCTTACGGCGAGACGTGAGAGACGGTGCCAAAGCGCGGGAAGAGATCGTCTATGGCCTGACCAATCTGCCCAGGAAGAAGGCGAATGCCTCGCGCCTGCTGGTGTTCCAACAAGCCCATTGGCGCATCGAAAATCGGCTGCATGATCGGCGCGATGTCGCCTTAGGGGAAGATGCCTGCCAAGTCCGTCTTGCTGGCGCTCCTGAAGCGCTCGCCGCCCTCAATGGAGGGGTCCTTGCCTTGATGGATTGGCTTCACGTTCCCAATGTGGCTTCTCAGATGAGGCATTTTTGCGCCCATCCTTCGGACGCTTTGCAGTTACTGTGTGGCAAGCTTGTGCGGTAGTACGGGTAAACCCAAAAGCCCTGGAGGAGATGTAGCCAGGCTTCAGTATATTCCTCATCTATGGTATAATCTACTCCGAACACTCGTTCTTACTTGAAGCCATTCTTTGTGGAGCAACGACCTATGCCAATACGCCAGCTTACAGCAGATGTCGCGGCAAAAATCGCCGCAGGTGAAGTTGTAGAGCGCCCCGCCTCGGTTGTGAAGGAACTGATCGAGAACAGCATTGATGCGGGCGCTACCCAGATACGCGTGGACCTTATGCAGGGAGGCCTGCAGCTTATTCGCGTCAGCGACAATGGATCCGGCATCCCCACCAATGAGCTGCAGCTGGCCCTGATGCGCCATGCAACCAGCAAGGTCACATCAATAGATGATCTTGAGCGCATCCGTTCGCTGGGCTTTCGTGGTGAAGCGCTGGCAAGCATCGCCGCCGTTGCCGAGGTAACCCTACTTAGTCGCTCACGAGGGGAGGCGCAGGGAGCGCTTGTCAGCGCAGCAAGCGGACGTATTTCAGATGTAAACGCCGCGGCGTCTCCTCAGGGGACGACCCTTAGCGTACGTAATCTCTTCAGCGCTGTGCCCGCTCGCCTGAAGTTTCTGAAGAGCCGCCACACCGAGGTCAGTCACTGTCATCATCTGTTAGAACAGTACGCGCTGGCTTATCCTGAAATCCGCTTCAGCGTCTTTAATGAGGGGCGGCAAATTTTTGCTACTCGCGGCGACGGGCAGCTCTCCAGCGTCCTCATTGAGATATATGGATTACAGATCGCCGAGCAGTTGATCCCGATCAGCAGTCTCGATGAGCGCGACAAGGATCCCGAACGGCCGGTGGTAAGCGGGTATACCAGCTTGCCGGCCTGCTACAAAAGCACGCGCCAGCATATCTCATTCTTCGTCAACCGGCGCTGGGTGCTTAGCCGGATGCTGACAGCCGCCGTAGAGGAGGCCTATCACTCGCTTCTATTGAGTGGGCGCCACCCCATCGCTGCCGTCAACATCACCCTTGACCCGACCCTGCTCGATGTCAATGTGCATCCCGCCAAGACCGAGATTCGCTTCTTAAAAGAGCGGCGCGTTTATGCCGCTGTGTTAAGAGCAGTACGCCAGGGGCTGCTGCACGAGGCCGAGATGCCAACGTGGCATCACTCTGGCAAGACGCATACGAGCAGCGAGCGCCAGGGGGAGAGCGGTGCTCACGTAAGCGACGAGGCCATTGCTCCTGCGACTGCTGACGAGTGGGCGCACGACGACACCTCCAGCTACCCATCAGATAATCCCTGGCTCACCGTGACGGAAGAGGAGACTGGCACAAAACCACCACTGCTGGCAAGACTATGGCAGAGCCACGTCAAGAGTAGTGTGGCCAGCGAGCACGACGCGTATATAGCACCCCGAGCCGAGCAGGGCGAGCATGTTGGCGCTCCCGGGCCAGAGACCATTTCAGTAGAGCCAGAGAGGCCGCCGCAGACGAACATGCCGCTCGCGGTGATCCAGCAACAGGCTTTTGGGGCCCTGCCCCGCAAGCTGCCCGCGTTACGGGTTATCGGCCAGCTGGCCCAGAGTTATATTGTGACAGAGGGCAAGGAGGGCATGTACCTGATCGACCAGCACGCGGCGCATGAACGCATCCTCCTGGAGCGCATGCTCGCTGCGCAAAAGGCGCGCACGCCGCTCTCACAGATGCTTTTGACGCCGCTGCAGCTGCAGCTGGCGCCGCAGGAACTCGAGGCCCTGGAAGATCACCTGCAGCAATTGGAGCAGATCGGCTTTGAGCTGGAGATAGGCGCTGACGCTCAGAATGCATCCGGCACGGTACTTCAGGTCAGGGCCGTACCACAGGTGTTCGTCAAGCAGATGAATGCGCGTTCGTTGTACGAACTGCTGATTGATTTAACGCTGGCGGAGCAGCAGGGGCACAGCGAGACCTGGGAAGAACATGCCCTGGCGAATGTGGCCTGTAAAGCTGCCATCAAGGCGAATTATTTCTTGACCGTGAGCGAAATGCGCGAAATGCTCGAACAACTGGCAATGACAAATGCTCCTTACAGCTGCTGCCATGGTCGTCCAACAATGGTGCATTTTAGCCAGTCCGCCCTACAACATGAATTTGAGAGGCGCTGACGTGCTTGCCGATGTACTGACGCCTACCACGAGCTGGAACAGCGATCAGCTATTGCTCACCTATCTTGTGCCGCCGGAGCTCGAGGCCAAGCTCCTCGAGGGACAGCTGGTAGCGGTCCCATATGGTGAGCGCCTCATCGAGGGCATTGTCTGGCACATTTCATACACTGCCGGCAGCGTGGAGGTAGATTATGTCCTCCGTCCCATCTCTGCTCTCCTCGATCCTGAGCCAGCCCTTTTGCCACATCAACGCTCCCTGGCCGAATGGATGTCCGCCTACTACGTCACACCATTGGCCAGTGTAGCGATCATGATGCTGCCGCCAGGCCTGCTGCAGCGCTCGCGCATCGTCCTGCACCTGGCGAAGAGCGCGCGCGGGCAGGCTGCCCAGGCGCAAGGCGCCGAAGCGCAGCAGCCAGCCTCACTTCGCATACAGGCCCTGCTTGGCCTGCTGCAGGCTGATGGCGAATTAGACATTGAGCATCTCAAGCAGATGTTGGGACCAAGGCGCACAAAGGAGGTAGTAAAAGAGGCCCTTGCCAGCGGCCTGATCGAGCGCGCTCCCCAGCTGGCCGCACCCCTGGCTAAAAAGCGCATGAAACGGGTGGTGCGCATTGTTGCCGCGCGTGAGATGCTGGAGGCGTGGCGCGAGCGCAGCGAGGCCAGCATAACCCAAAGCACCCCCGCTCCCGTCGAAGTGCCCATGGCCCCTGACAACGTGCGCCGTCGCCCCACGAAGGGCATTCCCAGTCCATGGGCCGTACCAGGCGCCTCCGAGGCTCTCACGCTTACGCCACAGGACAAGGCAGGCCTGCTCGCGCAGAGGCAGCTGGCAGCGATTGAGCTGCTCCTGCATGGGACTGGAGAGAAAAACCAGGCTTCTTACTGGACGCCGACGAAGCTCTGTACGGCCAGCAAGCTAACAAACAGCCAGTTACAGGCCCTGGCGCGCGAAGGCATCATCTCTATTGAAGAGATCGAGGTGCAGCGCGACCCTTTGCAGGGACAGGTTATCGCGCCGAGTAAGCCTCTAGCACTTACAGCCGAGCAAAAAAATGCTCTGGAGCAGATCGTCGGCTCGCTGCAGCAAAAGCGGGGCGCGCCCAGACCTATACTCCTGCATGGCGTAACCGGCAGTGGTAAGACTGAGGTCTATCTCCAGGCCCTGGCAGCGCTCATCGCGCAGGGCAAACGCGGCATCGTGCTGGTACCAGAAATTGTCCTCACGACCCAGGCCGTGCAGCGCTTCGCCGGGCGCTTTCCGGGGCGAGTTGCGATCATTCACGGCGACCTCTTTAAGGGTGAACGTTACGACGAGTGGCGCAGAATACGCTCTGGACAGGTAGACGTGGTGATTGGATCGCGCTCTGCCCTCTTTGCTCCTTTGCCCGACCTGGGCATCATCATCTTGGACGAAGAGCACGAACCGGCCTATAAACAGAGTGAGCGTAAACCCACATACCACGCGCGTGAAACGGCGCTAGCCCTGGGGCGCGGCCTGCGTATTCCCGTCGTGCTGGGGAGCGCCACGCCGGCGCTCGAGAGCTTCTACCGCGCCGAACAGAAGGAATACGCCCTGTTAGAGCTGCCCGGGCGCATCTTGGCCAGCCTGCCTCCTGTAGAAGTGATCGACCTGCGCAACGAACTACACGCAGGGAATACCAGCATTATCAGTCGCCGCCTGCACAGCGAGCTTGAACGGGTGCTGGACATGGGGCAGCAGGCTATCCTCTTTCTCAACCGGCGCGGCGCCGCCAGCTGTATCCTCTGCCGCGATTGTGGCTTTGTCGCGATGTGTGACCGCTGCGATATGCCACTGACCTATCATTCAACAGAGCGTATCCTCCTCTGCCACTACTGCAATCACCAGGGCAAGGTCTTGCAGACGTGCCCCCAGTGCGCAAGCCCGGGCATACGCTATTTTGGGCTGGGGACGGAGAAGGTCATGGCGACGATCGGCCGCAGTTTCCCCAGTGCGCGTCTGCTGCGCTGGGATCGCGATACAGCGAGCGACCACCGTGCGCATCACGCCCTGCTGGATCGCTTTGCCAACCGCGAGGCGGATATCATGGTGGGGACGCAGATGATCGCCAAAGGGCTTGATCTACCAGGGGTTACACTGGTAGGCGTCGTTTCAGCCGATATCGCGCTCAACCTGCCCGATTTCGCGGCATCCGAGCGAGCTTTTACGCTCCTGACACAGGTCGCTGGCCGCGCCGGTCGTGGTGAAGAGGCCGGTCGTGTGATTATCCAAACCTTTAATCCCCAGCATTTTTGTATTGATGCCGCCTCGCGTCACAATTACCATGAATTCTACGCTGCTGAGATTGAGGCGCGTCGTCGCTACGGCTACCCGCCCTTCCGCCGTTTCGTCAAGTTCACCTACAGCCACGAAAATCGTCGCCGCGCGCAGAACGAAGCGCTACTCCTGCGCGAACGCCTGGATGAGTGGATTGAGCACCTTGGGTTGGCACAAACGGATGTCGTCGGTCCAGCGCCTGCGCTAATGGAGCGGGTTCGCAACAAGTACCGCTGGCAGATGATTGTGCGCGGACCAGATGTACACCCGCTGTTGCGCGTGCTCGATGCTCCAGAGTGGGAGATAGATATTGACCCGGTCAGTACGCTCTAGTCTTGCCCCACCTGCGGCGCAGCGCTACACCAGAAAGGCGCGCAACGAACAAAGGAGTGGTGATTGGCTGGCCATCCGGGCGTGAAGGTGATATCCTATATATCTGACGTGTCCAGTAAGAGAGCTACTATATGTCAAACCAATTCTCGCTTTTTGGCCCGGCAGGCGAGTCTCTCCCAGACAAAGCGCCTGCTGCGCAAGCAAGGCAGTCAGGGCCGGCAAAGGGCGGCCCGGCGCCGGAGGAGCCGCTGGCGGCACGTATGCGGCCGCGCTCGCTGGATGAGATCGTCGGACAGGATCACCTGCTGGGGGTGGGACGCCTGCTCCGCCGCGCCATCGAGAAAGACAGCATCACCTCCATGATTCTGTGGGGGCCGCCCGGCAGCGGCAAGACAACGCTGGCCGAAGTGATTGCGCACCAGACGCATGCGCGTTTTGTCAGGCTCAGCGCCGTCGCGGCGGGCGTAGCAGATCTACGCAAAGTCGTGGACGAGGCTCAGAAACTGCGCCAATTTACGGCGCAGGGCACCATTCTGTTCATTGACGAGATTCACCGTTTTAACAGGGCGCAACAGGATGCCGTTCTGCCCCATGTTGAACGAGGCGTCGTAACGTTGATCGGGGCCACTACTGAGAATCCGAGTTTCGAGGTCAACAGTGCGCTCCTATCCCGCTCACGCGTCTTCGTGTTGCATGGACTCGGCGCAGAACATATTCTGACGCTTCTGCAGCGCGCCCTGGCCGACGATGAGCGGGGCCTGGGACAGTGCGGCATACATATAGATGAAGATGCCCTCGCCCAGATAGCCATCTTCGCCAACGGCGATGCCCGCACGGCATTGAATGTGCTGGAGCTGGCAGCGAAGAGCATAGCAGGGGCGCCGGCACATATCACGCTGCCCATGATCGAGGAGGTAATGCAGCACCGCGCGCTCCTCTATGACAAAAGCGGCGACCAGCACTACGACACCATCTCAGCCCTGCATAAAGCTCTGCGCGGCTCGGATCCTGATGCCGGTTTGTACTGGTTAGGACGCATGCTTGAGGCTGGAGAAGATCCTCTTTACATCGTCAGACGCCTGATCCGCTTCGCATCAGAGGACGTTGGCATGGCCGATCCGCAGGCTCTGCTGGTATGCATGGCCGCTCAACAGGCTATCCATTTTGTGGGTCTGCCCGAGGCGAACCTGGCCCTGGCCCAGGCGGTTGTACACCTGGCAACGGCGCCCAAAAGTAATGCCCTGTACGCTGCATACAGCCGGGTGCAGGAAGATGTACAGAAGACGCGCAACGAGCCGGTGCCGCTGCAGATACGCAACGCACCTAGCGCATTGATGAAGGACCTCGACTACGGCAAAGACTACAGGTACGCGCATGAATATTACAAGGACATGCAGATCGAAGACCCGCATAGACCGCCGGCTGTGCAGCTGCAGGACTATCTACCTGAAAGCCTGAAGGGGCGCCGCTACTATGAGCCCGGACAGCAGGGCGCAGAAGCGAGTATCAAGCAGTGGCTGGAGAAGCGGCGAGAAGGTTAATGTATTTGTTTTAGCCCCTGCGCCGTTTCTGTGTTATATAATGAAAAAGCTGGGCGTAAACGCGCGCAGGTAAATGGCGAGAGAAAGGGAAAATGCATGCCGCAAAGTGATGGGTTACCCCGAAGTCAGAGACGGGTAAGCGCTATAAGGAGAACAAATGATCCAGGTACTCTCGAGTTTTGCGCAACATCTGAAGCATGGGCAGGCGAAGACGGTAATTTCCTTGCTGAGGACGCTGACGCAGGACTACGCCCCAACAGCTCGGCCATAAGGAGGGCGACAAGGCCGGCGCCCCCCATGCGCGCCACAACAGGGTCCTCACCTATTCCGCAACGCCGCACAAGTGGGCAGACCCGGCCACCTCAATCCTCGCCTCCAAGGACAACTCCTACTACCTCTCATTACCTATTACCTATTACCTATTACCTGCCTCCCAGGCAGGGTGTCCCAGGCAGGGTGTCCCAGGCAGGGTGTCCCAGGCAGGGTGTCCCAGGCAGGGTGGGCGCTACCACTCCCCGCAGTAGCGGGCCGAGAATTCAATCGCCGCTTAAAGCCAATAATAAAGTCCACTGGCTGCTGCTGGTCGGTATAGGCATGATACTTATGCTTATTTTATGGGAGACGGGTACTTTTCTGGTGTCCTGGGGCACGGCGCGCTACGACGATTTACGCTATGGAAACCCACGCACGTATCAAACGAACGCGGTTGTCGGCCATGGAGGGGATAATCCGGCGCATCCCAGTCACTTTATCGCGCTTAATCTCAACCGCCAGGCCATTGTTGTTGAATTTCCCGCCGGCAACCCTGCGGGAGCGCAGAGCTACGTGGTACCCTACTACATTCTCGGGCAAGGCGGAAACCTGACACCTATTACGTTGGAATTCCGCGACGTAGCCGGCCATCCTGATAACAGGCCGGACATGATCATTCACATTCACCTGCAAACCCAGGTTCAGACGTTTGTTTTCGTCAATGATGGCACGAAGTTCCGACCGCCTACGGCGCAAGACCACATTCACCTGTGAGGACCCCGCTTCGCCTGTTTATGCGAAGATCAGACGATAATACTCTGCCACCAGTTCAGGGGGGAAGAACCTGAATAGATTGACGGCCACGAGGGCAAAAACCATCCAGTCAAAGCCCGCGTCAAGCGGCACGCCTGCAACTGTGCCTATGAAAGGGAGAACGGTGCTCAAGAAAAATTCGCCAAAGAGGTCTGGAAAGAACAGCAGGACAAGCAGACCACCCAGCGAGCCCACAAAGAACAATTTGCGCCAGAGCGAGATGCGACGGTCGATCATCAACCCACCAACAAGCCTGAATGATTTGCCGGCATGCAGGAAGATGTCCCTGCGCCTGGGCTGTGCGCGTTTTACAGCGTAGAAATCTGGTCGCGCCCTTCGTTGTATGTGCGATTGTGTTTGCATACTTGCAAGTTCCTCCTTTATTACCACACGTCTATTACGAGCGAAGTGTTACATAGGTTTTATTTTTTTAATTATGGTTTTGCGCGATTGCATAGCTATTGAGGGGATTTTATGGGCAGGCGCGACGATGCGCGTGAACGCCGACTATGGGTCTCAGGAGCGCAGCGTGATGAGCCCTTTTGGGCAGCCAGGGAGACGGCTTCGGTACGATTGGTGGCGCCGAGTTTGCCCATAATCGAACTGACGTGAAATTTGGCGGTCCGCTCGCTGATAATGAGCTGGGCGGCGATCTCCTTATTGGGCATACCCTGGGCCAGCAGATTGAGCACTTCCAGTTCGCGCTCTGTGAGCGATTCATAGGGGAGGCTGCGCAGTTCGCTCGCGCTGGGGACGGGCGCACCCGATGGCCATGGATCGAGCTGGTGGCCTACATGTCGCAATAGTTTCGACGCGACCACAGGCTGTAGCAGTGAGCCACCCTCCATGGAAACGCGAATAGCGCGAAAAATCTCTTCGCGGGGAGAGCCCTTCAGCAGGTAGCCGTTCGCGCCGGCCTGGACGGCATGTATGATACGCTCATCGTTATCGAAAGCGGTGAAGACGATAATACGGGCTGCCGGCTGCTGCTGGCGCAGGCGGCGAATGGTTTCAACGCCATCGAGTATGGGCATCTCCAGGTCAAGCAGATGAATATCGGGTAGCAAGGTCAGGGCTAAACGCAGGGCTTCATCTCCACTGGCGGCCTCGGCGATTACCTCAAAATCGGCCTGCGTCTCTAACACCGCACGCAGTCCTTCGCGTACGATAGGGTGATCGTCGGCCAGCAAGATGCGAATCATATGCCGGGACCTTTCTGGGTGTAAGGAACGCTGACAGCGATACACGTACCCGCGCCAGGTTCGCTTTGAATGCAGACCGTGCCGCCCAGCAACTTGACGCGTTCCCCCATACCGGCCAGGCCAAAATGTCCCTCGCCGGCGGAGGCTGTGATCTTATCAGGGCCAAAGCCACGTCCATCATCCTGGATAACAAGGCTCAAGTTTTGCTCAACCACGCTTAGGGTTATGTCAACGTGTCGCGCCGCGGCATGATGACAGGCATTGGCAAGGGCCTCCTGGGCAATTCGATACATGCCTTCCTCCAGGCGCGCAGGTAAGAAGGGGAAATTGGCCTCAGGCACATAGGAGAATTGCACAGTGAGGGAGGCATCGTCACAGCCGCTGTCGGCCAGGGCGGCCAGGGCCTGGGGTAAATCGCGGTTCTGCAATGGGGCGGCCCGCAAATCCATGACGGAGCGCCGCGCCTCCTCAAGGTTGGCGCGCGCCAGGCCCAGGGCACGGCGAATTGCTTCTTGAGCGCGTTCGGGGCGAGACGCGGAAAGAGCATCCGCCGTCTCCAGCTGCAGCGTAATCGCGGCAAGGCCCTGGGCCAGGGTATCGTGAATCTCACGCGCAAGGCGGTTACGCTCCTCGATGGTTGCCAGGCGCGTAGCGGCATATGTGTGCTCGGCGGAGAGGCGCGCCCGTTGAATGGCCAGTCCGATCTGATCACCGATGATGTGGAGCAATTGCAGCTCCTCCGCCTGCAGTTCTCGCCAATCCTCGCTCGCGACATTTAATACGCCCAGTGGCATGGCGCCAGCGTAAATTGGTACGCTGGCATGAAAGCGCAGGCCCCACGAGGTGGGATCGCTATCGCGCTCGGCGTTTTTAAGGCGGCTGCAGCGCAGGACGTCGATATTGGCGGCCCCCTCCAGACAGCCCTCCAGGAACGTATCAAGGCAGAGGCAGTAGCCTTTCATACGCTCGGGATGGTCGCCCAGATATGGAGGCAAGGCCTGGGCGGCGGCAAGGTAAGGTTCTCCCTGTTGATTGAGCAGCCAGACCCAGCCGGTTTGCAGTCCCAGCAGCCGGGTCACCTGCGCCAGCACCTCCTGTAACGCTTCGTGCACATCTATTTTACGATTGAGATGACCTGCGATCGCATACAGTACAGCCAGTTCGCGGTTACGGCGCAAAAGGGAGGCCGTCTCTTGCTTCTGATTTAATGAGGAGTTTTCCGCCTGAGTTTCCATACATAGAGTATATCATTTTTTAGCGCCTGCGGCTGTCTTGCTATTTCCTTGCGTTATATTACCTGCGTTCTTTGCCGCGTACAAGTGAGGCAGCGATACCGCTAGCGGCGATGGCGGCACAGACGAGGAAAGTAACGTGGAAGCTGTAGACAAATGTCTCCTGCAGGGCGCGCAACTCCTCAGGTGGTAAGTGCGACTGAGAGGCCAGGATGGCTCCCGCCATGGCGCCCCCCAGCGAGGTAAAGACGGCTCCCGCCAGCGCCACGCTCACACACTGTCCGACAACACGACCGGTAGCCAGGAAGCCAGACGCGCTTCCCTGCTGATCTCTGGGAGCGGCCCCCATGAGAGCGCTATTGTTGGGCGATTGAAAAATGGCCTGTCCCAGGCCGATCACAACCAGGCGCCAGATGATATCGAAGATAGAGCTCTGCGTATCCAACTGGCTGATAAGCACCAGCCCGATACAGGCCACGCTTAGACCACCGGCCGCCAGCCAGCGCGTGCCGAAGCGGTCGGCGAGCAAACCCGATACTGGAGCGAAGACAGCAATCGTCAGAGGTAGAGGTGTCAGCAGCAAGCCGGCCTCCAGGACCGGGAAGTTACGCAGCTCTTCAAAATAGAAGGGCAGCATAAAACTGACGGCGAAGAGAGCCAGGAAACTCAAGACCAGGCTGAGATTGGCCGAGAGAAAGACGCGGCTGCGCAAGAGAGCGAGGACGATGATGGGGTGCGCCACACGCCTCTCAATCAGGAACAGGGCGACCAGAGCACCCACACCCACAACCATTACACTGATCAACAGGGGCGATGACCAGCCCCATTCCTGGCCGAACGAGAGCCCGGCGGTGATGGCTATCAAACCGGCCGCCAGCAGGAAGGCGCCCCAGGGATCGAACTGCACGCGCTCCCTATGCATACGCTCGGTCAGCATCAGCATGGTGGCAATAAAACCGATGATGCCGATCGGAACATTCACATAAAAGATCCAGCGCCAGGAGAGGTACGTTGTAATCAGGCCGCCAAGGGTAGGGCCAGCGCTCACGCCCAGCGCTACCACCACGGCATTCATGCCCAGAGCGCGGCCTCGTTCCTGGGGTGTGAAGGCATTGGTAAGCATCGCCGGGCTGATGGACATGATCAACGCCCCGCCAAAACCCTGCAGGGCGCGCGCAGCGATCAGGAAAGGCAGCGATGGCGCGGCCCCACAGATGGCCGAACCCAGCGTAAAAACAGCCAGGCCTAAAGCCCAGATAGGCTTGCGCCCAACCATATCCGCCAGGCGGCCGGCCGTCAGCAATACCCCGGCCACCACCACAAGATAGGCGATGATCACCCACTCAACTTCTCCACTCAGCGGCACACCAAAGGCGTGAGCAATAGTGGGAAGGCTGATATTGACGATGGATGAGTCAAGGGTAGCCATAAAGACACCCACCGCCACGATCAACAGAACTGCCCATTTGCCGGCATGCTCGCCACCATCGCTAAAGTGCTGCTGGCGCGCCGTGCCTTTTCCGCTCTCGGGCGCATCCTGGGTAGAGGATGCAATGCTATTGCCGGTTTCATTCTGTCTCATGCCTGTATCCAATTTCTAATACTCGTTGTAATAAACACAATTATACACCACTAATTGCGCGCATCTTGTACATCTGAACGACTATGGGTATAAGACGTCAGGGACGAATAAAGAAGTAGATTGTCAGCGCAAAGCCTACGATAATGACAAACCAGCGCACCAGGCGCGGGTCGAGTTGACGGGCGTAATACGCGCCCCCGTAGCCTCCGATGATGGTGCCAATTATCATCAATATAGCCTGTGGCCAGAGCACGACGCCTCTGATGATAAAGAGTATCAGGGCGATGCCGTTGATGAAAGACGTCAGCAAGGTCTTCATGGCGTTCATTTCGTGAATGTTCTCCATACCCATCAGTCCAAGCGTCGCCAGCATCAGGATGCCGATCCCGCCGCCGAAATAGCCCCCATAGATGGCGATAATGAGCTGTAGGCAGGCGACGCCAGCGAGGGTAATCCACGACTGGTGATCGCTCTTATGGCTGCGCTGGCGCAGCCGGGCGGTAACAGGGCCGCTCAAGGCGAAAAGCACCGTCGCCAGTAACAAGAGATAGGGCAGGAGCCTGATAAATGTCGCCTGCGAAGTATTCAGCAGGAGCTCGGCCCCCAGGATACCCCCGATCAGGCTGGTTATGCTGAGCAGGATGACAAGGCTGCGTTTCTGCTTCACAAGTTCCCTGCGATACGCGCCCATGCTCGCGACTGAGCCAGGCCAGAGCGCGACGGTGCTGGTAGCATTGGCCTCAATGGGCAGGACGCCGGTAAAAATCAGCGAGGGGAGGGTAATAAAGCTGCCGCCCCCTGCGACCGAGTTCAGCGTACCACCAAGGATGGCCGCCACAAAAAGAATAGCCATCTGTAAAAACGTCATGGACAAACACTCTCCCGGCTCAGCAAATGTAAAAAAGTATTGACAATCTATTATGCTTGTAGTAAGATACACATTGTCAAGTGAACCGCCTGTATGTGCAGGTGAGCCGGTGATTATAGCGAAGAGGGTACACCCGTTCCCATCCCGAACACGGAAGTTAAGCTCTTCAGCTCTGATGATACTGTGGGGGCAGCTCCATGGGAAAATAAGACATCGCCGTCTCACCCGCCCACATAGGCGGTTCTTCGTTTTGGCTATTAAAGTAGCAATACCTGGAGATGGGAGCAATGGAACGCAATATACGCTGGACGACCTGGGATGGAGAAGGCACAGAGCACCTGCACCTGGCTGTGGAGGAGAATGCTATCATCGCGGACGGCTTGATTGTGGACATGCGCGCTGGCGCTGCGTTTAGCCTGCATTATCATCTGCGCTGCGATACGGGCTGGCATGTACATGGGCTGCACCTGAAAAGCATGCATGGCGGTAGCAGGAGAGATCTGTCGCTGCGCGCCGATGGCAAAGGGCACTGGTCGGTGGGGGGTAAGCCCGAGCCCGCACTGGATGGTTGCATCGATATCGATATTTCGGCTACCCCCTTCACCAACACCCTGCCCATACGCCGCATCTCCCTGCGCATGGACGAGATAGCCGACATACTGGTGGCCTATATCTCCATTCCTGAGCTGCAGCCAGGGCCGGCTGCGCAGCGTTACACCTGCCTGGAACAGGGACCCGGCGGGGGCCGCTATCGCTATGAGAGCTTAAGCAGCGGTTACAGCAATGAGTTAGCGGTAGACGAGGATGGCGTGGTATTAGATTACCCGGGCCTCTGGAAAAGAGTAAGCTAACGCTTGCATGAAGAAAGGAGCGATTCGCCATGTATGCACGGACAACTTTCGCCCAGTTTCAGCCTGGCACGAGCGACGAGGCGATAAGCATTCTACGGGATGTCATGCTGCCCAGCGCACAGGGACAGCGAGGCTTTAAGGGGGCGCTGATCCTGGGGGACGCAGAGCATGACAGGAGCGTTGTGATCACGCTGTGGGAGAACGAGGCCGCCCTGCTGGCAAGTAGCGCCCCCGAAGAGATCCTTGAAAATGTAGATCGGCTGGGTGAGCTCATGACGGCGCAATCCAGTCAGCACACCTACGAGGTCATCCTGCAGCTATAGAGCCCGGGCGGTTTAGATATACAGTTGCAGCCGGACAGCAGCGCTTCGAGCAGGATAGCAGGAAGGTACCGCATTGCAACAGATGCCATAAAAGCATCTTCACCAGCTTGCTTGCCTTTTACTTGTGTATATGATACACTTTGTAATGGAATAATAGAACTTGATCAAATTGTTCTAAACAGTAGATTATGTATTTGGCTTTTACTTCTGCAGTGAAGACAGAAGTGGAGATATATAAAAAAGTAATTTTAGGCGTGGGGGTGGATATACTGCGCCCCCATTGACTACACACTGATTGTGTAGTTAGGAGGTTCTTATTACCTTGACAACAGAAAATATTCGACTCATCCCCCTGGGAGGACTGGGGGAGGTCGGAAAGAATATGATAGTCGTCGAATATGCTGACGATATCATTATTATCGATGCGGGGGTGATGTTCCCCGATGATGAAATGTTCGGTGTGGATCTGGTTATCCCTGATACGAACTACCTTCACGACAAAAAAGACCACATACGCGGCATCCTCGTTACTCACGGTCATGAAGACCACATTGGAGCTATCCCCTACATCCTGCCGATGCTCGCTTTCCCGCCCATCTATGCGACTCGTCTCACGCGAGGTCTCATCAATGTGAAACTGAAAGAGCACAAGCTGCTTGAGAAGGCAATCGTCAACGAGATTACCCCGGGAGACCAGGTGGAGCTTGGCAAGTGTCGGGCCGAATTTTTCCGTGTAAATCACAGCATACCTGATGCCACGGGTATTGTTTTGCATACCCCCATGGGAGCGGTAGTCCACACGGGTGACTATAAATTTGACCATACCCCTGTAGATGGACGACCTGCCGACATGGGAACGCTGGGACGTATCGGCAACGACGGTGTGCTGGTGATGATGGGGGATAGCACACGCGTCGAGTCGCCTGGCTATACACCATCCGAGCGCGTCATAAATGACTCGCTGGACAAGATTTTTGCCAATGCTCCCGGGCGTATTCTGATCGCTACCTTCGCGTCACTGATCTCGCGCGTCCAGCAGGTCATTGATACCGCTGTGCGCTATGAGCGTCAGGTGGCGCTAGTCGGACGCAGTATGGTCAACAATGTGCAGATGGCGATTGAACTGGGCTACCTGAATATACCCAAGAATACGCTCATTCGGGCCGAGGACATCAACAAATTCCCACCCGAACAGGTGGTGATCGTCTGTACTGGCAGCCAGGGAGAGCCGACCTCGGCTCTGACACGCATCGCGAACCGGGATCACCGCCTTGTGCGCATTCAACCCGGTGATACCGTAATACTCTCGGCCACCCCTGTGCCCGGTAACGAGAAGATGGTGAATCGCACCATCAATAACCTGTTCCGCCAGGGAGCAGAGGTCTTCTACCAGGCCATCTCACATGTGCATGTCTCGGGGCACGGGGCCCAGGAAGAGTTGAAATTGATGCTGGCCATGCTTCGCCCGCGGTTCTTCATGCCAATTCACGGTGAATACCGTCAACTGGTGCTGCATGCGAAACTGGCGCACTCAATGGATATCCCTGCGGACCATATTGCCATCGCTGAAGACGGCGATATTATCGAGGTGTCACAGAATGCGATTAAAACCGTCAATCACGCCGTCTGCGGCAACGTCTTTGTCGACGGGCTGGGCGTTGGTGACGTGGGGCAGATTGTGCTGCGCGATCGCCAGGTACTGGCACAGGACGGCATCTTAATGGCGGTGCTCACGGTGGATAAAGAGACCGGACAGCCGCTGGCCGGGCCCGACATCGTCTCGCGTGGTTTTGTCTACATGCGTGACTCGGAAGAACTCCTTGAGAGTGCGCGCGCGCAGATCCTGGAATCGTTCATCGGCCTCAATGGCCACGCTTCGGACTGGTCCTTCGTCAAAGACAAAATCAAGCATACGCTTAGCGAATTCCTCTATGAAAAGACACATCGTCGACCTATGATCCTGCCGGTCGTAGTGGAGGTATAGCCCGCGTGCTGCAGCGCAATGAGTAGAAGGGAGGGGCCCGCCGGGCCCCTCCCTTCTACTCATTTTGTCCCACTTGCTTCTTTGGAACATCTGCGCTATGATACTGGTGTCTCCAGGGTACTCAAGGTCTTCAAACGAAGGAGGGAGGGAACCAGTATGGCGGGCAGCAATCCAGGCAAAAGCCAGGGCAAAAAGTCCAGCAAACAGCGGGGTCGCCTGGGGCCGGGACTAGTCCAGAGCTCTTCGCGCGTCAGCAAAGTCGTTGGAGGCGGACGCGTACAGGTTGAGCAGCGTGCCAATCATGCGGCTCAAAAATCCTCTGCCCGCGGGTCATCCTCGCCCGCGGCTAAGCGCGGCCAGGCAAGGAGCAAAGCGGGCGCGAAGAAAGCCGGCCCGGGCCGTTCCGCCGTTGCGCCTTCACCCCCTCCCGGCAGTACAACGGATTCGCGCCTCATCTCCGCTATACGCAATGCCTGGAGCAGCCTGGAACCACATCACCAGCAGCGGCTCCTCAGTGTGCTTCTGCTCGGCCTGGCGCTCTTTCTTTTTGCCGTGCTGACGCTGCTGCGCAGGATCCGGATTTTTGGCGCTATCAGCGGGGCCTTTACCACTTTTTTTGGCTGGTCCGCCTACCTGCTCGCTTTGGGGCTCATCGTTTTTGCCATCGCTCACCTGGTCGAAGGTCTACGCAATGTCCGCTTTATTCGCTGGTCGCTGGTTAGCGGCCTGACATGCCTGTGGCTGCTTGCGCTGGTGGAGAGCCAGTTGCTGCTGGGTGGAACGACGGGTGGCGTTCTGGGCGAATTACTGGTACGACCGCTCGCAGGCTGGCCTGCAATCGTAGGGCACCTGGTGTTGATCGGGCTCTTTGGCATCGTGACGATTATCACCTTTCAAATTACGCTTGGGCATATCCTCTTCCTGGCGCGCGGGCTTGGCCTGCTGTCTTCACCCGGCTCGCAATCAGCCCTGGCTCGTAATGGTCCTTCGCCTTTCCGCGGGCAGCGTCCACGCTACAGTCGTTATGTCAGTAATCCGGCTTCTTCCGACCCGCAGGCGGCCAGGACCGAGGCCGTGGAGGAAGATGGGGATCTGACTGAATTTGAGCCCGCTTTTGCTGGCGCACATGATGATCCCCTCAACGATATCAATATTCATAAGCAGCAGGTCGGGCGCCTGCCACGTGAAGCGCGGGCGGCTCGGCCGCTCAACGTGGCTGAGCATAATCGCGCGGTCGCGGGTGCGAGGCAGCAGGCCTTACCCTTTGAGCGCGAGGCGCAGAATCACCCACCCATGGAGCCGCTGGTGCCCAATCCTTTGCGCAGGCAGCAGCCCAGGGTTCTTCCTCGTCGGGTCGCGGAGACGCCGGTCCTTGAATTGCCCTGGCACATCCCCGCTACGTCTCTGCTGAACAACTCAGAAGAGGTCAAACAATACATGCTGGGCGACGATACCTCCACCCTGGCCAAAACAATTCAGGATACCTTGCGCAGTTTCCGCGTCGACGCCGAGGTGAAGCAGGAGGATATCAGCATCGGACCCACGGTGATCCGCTTCGGAATTCGCCCGACGGGCAAACCAGAGATGAAGCGGGATGAGAAGGGCAGGAGCACGCCGGTACGCGACGGCAACGGCAACATCGTCTATGAGACGCGCACGCGCGTCAGCCGCATCATGGCCCTGCAAAACGACCTGGCCCTGGTCCTCGAGGCCAAGACGATTCGCATGGAAGCGCCGGTGCCCGGGCGTCCATACGTCGGGGTGGAGATCCCCAACAAGAACAGCCGCCTGGTGACGCTGCGCGAGGTCCTGGAGAGCAAGGAGTACCAGGCTGCCCGCGTGAAATCCAAGCTGGCCGTCGCCCTGGGCAAGGACGTGGCGGGCGCGGTGCGCGTGGGCGACCTGGCGCGCATGCCCCACCTGTTGATCGCGGGCGCCACAGGCGCCGGGAAAAGCGTTTGCATTAATACGATCATCGCCAGTATCCTCACCCAGGCCACGCCGGATGATGTGCGCATGCTGATGGTTGACCCCAAGATGGTCGAGCTGAACATGTACAGCGGCATTCCGCACCTGCTCTCGCCCGTCGTCACCGAGGTCGAGAAGGTCGTGCCGCTGCTAAAGAACGCGATCGCCGAGATGGAGCGGCGCTATCGCCTCTTTTCGCAGCTGGGGGTGCGCAACCTGGACGGCTATCGCAAGCTGCGCGTCGAAAAGGCCGCGCAAGGCGACATTTCCTTGAAAAATTTGCCCGCCATTGTCATCGTCATCGACGAACTGGCTGACCTGATGATGGCTGCCCCCGAAGAGGTCGAGGGGATGATCTGCCGCCTGGCGCAGCTGGCACGCGCCACGGGCATTCACCTGGTTATTGCCACGCAGCGCCCTTCGGTCGATGTGATTACAGGGCTGATCAAAGCCAACATTCCCACGCGCATCTCGTTCATGGTCAGTTCGGCGGTTGACTCGCGCACGATTATCGATATGGGCGGCGCCGAACGCCTGCTGGGGCGAGGGGATATGCTCTACCTGCCGGCTGACGCGGGCCGGCCCGAGCGCATTCAAGGGGCATTCCTGGCGGATGATGAGGCGGAAACCCTGGTGACGTACTGGCGCCAGCAGGCGCTGCAGCACATGCCTGTCGCTCAAGGCGAGGCGGCTGCTCCCGAGGTAGAGCCAGGTTGGGAGATCCGAGAACAGAGCTCCGACGATTTTGAGCTGGAGGACGACCTGCTGGACAAAGCGGAGGAGGTGGTGCGTGAGTATGAACGGGCCTCGATCTCGCTGCTACAGCGCCGTTTACGCATCGGCTACTCACGGGCGGCGCGCCTGATCGACCTGCTGGAGGAACGCGGCATTATCGGGAGTTCTGAGGCAGGCGGCCGTGCGCGCGAAGTCCTGGATGGCGGCGCCGGCAGGCCTGAAGGCGACAGGCGCTGGGGAGGCGGCGGTGGAGAAGGGCGCACCATAGCCGACGAGGTGACGGATATCATCGCCGGGGAGAAGGCGCGTGAGGAGTTTTTAAAGAAGCAGGCCCTGAGGGGCCAGGCGACCGGCCCGGGCAACGAGTCTGCGCATACGCAGGGGCGCGGCACCGAAGACTGAGCCGCTCCTGCCCCTCTCTGCCAATCTTCCCGGCGCTTGCATAAACTCGGGCCCTCCCTGTAGTTGTCTTCAGCCTTGCGACTTTATATAATAGGAGAAAGGTGCAGCTCGTAGCACCTTCAGTGGGCCAGGCGAAAAGCTTAGAGAAGACGAGGAAAGGACCTCCCCCGATGACACAGACTGTGGACTCCTATCTGGATAAACATAGCGGTGAGGCGCAGGCCTTGCTCGAGCGCATCTGCAGCCAGCCAAGCATCGCGGCCCAGGGGCTGGGCATGCGTGAGATGGCAGACCTGAGCGAAGCGCTCTTACGCGAGAGCGGCTTTCAGACGCAGCGGCTGCTGACCGCAGGGGCGCCGCCCGCCATTTATGCTGAATTGCGCGGCCGCAGTCCCTTTACCATTCTGCTCTACAACCATTACGATGTGCAGCCCGCCGAACCCTTGGAGCTGTGGCACTCACCACCTTTTGAACCGGCGGTGCGTCATGGGAAGTTTTACGCGCGCGGGGCCTGCGACAACAAGGGCGAGATCGCCGCGCGGCTGGCGGCCATTCACGCGCTGCAGGCCGTACACGGCGAGCTGCCGATCACCCTGCGCTGGATCATCGAGGGCGAAGAGGAGGTTGGCAGCCCGCATTTCCCTGCCCTCGCCGAGAAGTATGCCTCGCTGCTGCAGGCCGATGGATGTTTCTGGGAGGGTCGAGGCTTCAGCCCGGACGGCCGGCCGGAGTTATTGCTGGGAACAAAGGGCCTGCTCTATGTACAGCTCGATGTGCAGGGGACGGGGATTGATACCCATTCGGGGGCGGCGCCTATTCTACCCAGCGCAGCCTGGCGACTGGTACAGGCGCTGGCAACGCTGCGCACAGCGGATGGTTTTGTGCACATTGGGGGCTTCTATGAAGCTGTGCTCGAGCCATCGCAGGAACAGCTGGCTGCGCTAGCCGACCTGCCAAAGCTGGACGCGGAGTTGCGCGAGGCCTACCACGTCAAAAAGTTTGTCGACGACCTCGCGGGGAGCTTATTGATGCGCAGGCTGTGCTTTACGCCGACGTGCAACCTGGCGGGCCTGGTCAGTGGCTACACGGGGGAGGGATCGAAGACGGTGCTGCCGGCCAGGGCGACGGCGAAAATTGATTTCCGCCTGGTGCCCAACCAGGAGCCCGAGGACATCCTGGCCAAGCTAAAGGCCCATCTCAAGGCCAAGGGCTACGACGATATAACCATTACAGTCTTAAGTAGCGCTGAACCGCTGGTCACACCGATGGATGAGCCGCTGGTGCGACGCATGGCGAAGATCGCCGAGGCCTATGGCGGCAAGAGGCCCGCAGTGAATCCAATAGCGGGGGGCACGCTGCCGTTGTTGGGCGCCTTGCGTCGTTTTGTTGGAGTACCAGGACTCTCCGTGCCGGGGAATCCTACCTACTGGGCCAGTGGCGCTCATGCCCCTAACGAGCATATCCGCCTGGCTGATTTAAGCGAGGCCGTGCGCTTTAACTGCTACATGTTCCAGGCGCTGGCATGAGCGAGCGCTGGGGACGCTCTTTATACTACCTACCCATAGTCGATGCTGAACACAGCGGATTTTGTAGAGCATATTTCCCCGAGATATGTTAGAATAAGCTCAGGTTATTTTTTACGAATTGGTGAAAGTGTGGAGGCTGGTGTGGAACAGACGACCTTACCCCCGTGTCCCCAATGCGGGGGCACGCGTGTTCTATGTGATTTTGGCATGACCCCGCGCATACTTTTCAGGCGATTGACGGCATCAGGAGGTCGTACCTCCACGGCCAAGGCCTATGTCTGCCTGAACTGCGGGCACGCAACCCTTTATGCGAGCGATCCTCAGAACTTGAAACTGCCAAAGGAGAAATAACCGCCTCATCATCCACTCCTCAGCTTGAATGCTTCAGAATTGCAGCCGGGACTCTGTGACATCTCCCCCGGCTAAAGCACGGGGGCTTCTCTCCCTCGCGAGAGAGCTTTCCTGCTTCGTTGAGACTTGCCCGCTTTGGTTTTCACCGCGCCAGGTCTGACAGCCTCTCCACAGGCGAGCACTGCGAGTCCCGCAGCACGAATGTTCTGTGCAGCATTGATATCACGGTCATGGACAACGCGACATTCAGGGCATGTCCACGAGCGGACATCAAGTGTTAAGGCGTCAAGCATATGTCCACAGTCAAAGCAGCGTTTGGAGGATGGATACCACTTGTCAATTTTGACGATGGTTCGTCCATACCACTCTGCTTTATACTCCAACTGCCTGCTGAATTCACTCCATCCTATATCGGCGATGGCTTTAGCCAGGCAGTGGTTCTGGACCATGTTCTTGACTTGCAGGCTCTCAACACATACGACTTGGTTTTCGCGTATGATGCGAGTCGAGAGCTGGTGTTGATAGTCTCGCCGTCTATCGGCTATCTTCTTATGGATACGTGCAACTTTGAGACGGGCTTTTGCACGGTTCTTGGAGCCTTTGTGCTTCTGCGCATGGCGGCGTTGCGCTTTTGCCAGCTTCTTCTCATCCTTGTGGAAGAACTTGGGATTGCCATAGGTGTGTCCATCGGATGTGATGACCATCGACTTCAAGCCCAGGTCAAGCCCCACAGTCTTAGAGGAGACTGCCAATGGTTTGATATCTTCTTCTCCCAGGATAGAGACAAAGTAGCGTTCAGCTTCATCTTTGGTGATGGTGACACTGCTTGGCCTGCAGCCATCAGGCAGGGGACGGTGCCAAACGATGGCAAGAGGAGCATCCATCTTTGCCAGCGTGAGAGCCTGGCTCTTCCAGATGAAGGCGTTGCTCGCATATGTGGCGGATTGCTGATGGCGCTTCTTTTTGAAGGTGGGATAGTTCGCCCGTCCGTCAAAGAAGTTGCGAAAGGCTTTCTCCAGATTGCGGAGAGCTTGTTGCAGGGGAACAGAAGAAACCTCGTTCAGCCATGCCGTCTCTTCCTGCTGCTTGAGCAACACCAGACGTTGTGCCGTACCCTCATAGTACAGACGCTCACCACGCTGGTAGTAGGCGTCAGTACGTTGCCGCAATGCCCAGTTGTAGACGTAGCGGCAACACCCAAAGGTTTGTGCCAGGATGCGCTTTTGTTCATCGCTTGGATAGAAGCGGTACTTGTAGGCTCTCTTCTGTTGCATGTTTACAGTATAGCATACTACGCCGTAAAGTGTCAAAGAGTAGGCCCGCCCATCTCGCCCCATAAGGTAGGCCCTTATATCCCCCGCTTAAAAACGGGGGTTTTACGGGCCGTTCTATAAAAATTGCGAGAAATGTTATTCATAGCAGACAAAGAGAATGGTCCTTAACCGTACTTCAACACTCCGCATTTTGCAGTTCTTTGACAAGTTGATTGGCGAGAGCAAAGGAGTAGTTCTGGCCGCGATCATGGGGATAGATCTGGAACATATTGGCCAGCCATAAGCCCTTGAGGGGAGTCCGCAGGGGCGGGATGTGCTCGGGATACTCCGTGGTAACGATGGGCTGGGCAAAGGGTGCCTGGAATAGCCAGCTCTCCCTGACCCATGCAAGCTCAAAGTCGGGTCGAATGCGCCTGAGGTGGGGCAGGAACGCGGCAAGTATCTCTGCTTTGCTCAGCTTGAAAAGCGGGTCATCCATGGGGCGGTAGTTGCCGAGATAGATCAGGTGACGGCCGCCGTATTCGCCGGCGGGACGAAAATTGGTATGCTCTACCAGGCTGGCAAAGGGATAGCCGGGATCACAGACGTTTACCCAGTAGCTATCGGTCAGTGTGCGGTCTAAAGCCAGGATAAGGCACTGTGCGCCATATGCCTGGCCCCACTCATACCTGGCGCGGTAATCCGCGGGTAAAGCCGGTATGAGGCGGCAGGTCAGGCGTGTGGGCAGCGTTGAAATTACCCGGTCAACCGTCCAGGTACCATGGCTCGTCTGCACCTGCCAGCGCCCATCCTCCAGCGGGCAGACCTGCTCCACGCGGGTGCCCAGCAGGATCTTGCCTCCCTGTTCAGAGACACGCTCCACCAGCCGCTCGTAGACCAGCTGAAAGCCGCCGCGCACGTAGCCCAGGTAGGTGGTGCGATCGTGCACGCGCGCCCAGAACCAGGGCATGGCCACCTGCTCACGCATATCTGCGAATTTTCCTGCAAAGAGGGGCTCAAAGAGCAGCCGGTAGGGGCGTTCCCCCAGCCAGTGGCGCAGCCAGGCATCTGCAGTACTTCCTGCCACGGAGCGCGCGCTGCACAATTTCAAGAAAGCCAGCACAGCGAAGACGCGCAGGCGCTCATCAACGCGCAGGGGATGAAATTGGAGCAGGTTCAGCGGTGAGTCGAGCTGGTGGAGACCGCCGCCTATAAGGCTAACCGTACGCGGATGCGACCAGGTCAGGCGGTCGCCCAGGCCAAGCTCTTTAATAGTCTGGATGGCGACTTTATCGCTGCGGAAGAGGTGGTGGTAGAATTTCTCCAGCCAGGCCTCTCCATCGTCGCCCACGTGAAAACCGGCCGCGAGCCCTCCCGCGGCCATTTCCTGCTCAAAGAGCATAACCGCGTCGCCGCGCTGTGTCAGGCGATGCGCGGCCAGCAGGCCTAACGCCCCCCCACCCAGGATCGCATATTGCATACTAATGAGTCGCTTCCTGGCCGGGCTGCCAGCGCAGGTTGGGTTTGCGGGCTGCCAGGGCCTGATCTAATCTCCCCACGGGCGTCGTGTGGGGAGCTGTTTTAACGAGAGTTGGATCTGTGCGCGACTCCGCGGCGATCTGCTGCATAATACGCACAAAGTAATCGAGGGTCTCGCGAGTCTCGGTCTCGGTGGGCTCGATCATCAAGGCCTCATGGACGATCAGCGGGAAGTACGTGGTTGGCGCGTGCATACCAAAGTCGAGCAGGCGTTTGGCGACGTCCAATGCTGTCACGCCGCTCTCCTCCTTCTGGCGCTCGGCCGTAGCAATGAACTCGTGCTGGCAGATCTGCGGATAGGCAATGGCGTAGTCAGCCGCCAGTTCGTGCTTGAGGTAGTTGGCGTTAAGAATGGCGCTCTGGGCGACATGCAGGAGGCCCTCGGGGCCGTAGGTGCGGATGTAGGTGTAGGCGCGCACCAGCACGCCGAAGTTCCCCTTGTTGGCGCGGACCTTGCCGATAGACGCGGGGCCCGGATCTTGCCAGTAGTAGCCCTGCTCATTCCTGGCCGGGAGGGGGCCGGGGAGAAAGGCCACAAGGTGGTCTTTGACGCCGATCGGACCCGAGCCGGGACCGCCGCCGCCGTGCGGTGTGCTGCAGGTCTTATGCAGGTTGAAGTGCACGACATCAAAGCCCATATCGCCGGGCCGGGTAATGCCCAGCACGGCATTGGCGTTTGCGCCATCATAGTAGAGCTGGCCTCCGGCCTCGTGAACCATGGTCGCGATCGCGGCGACATTGCTATCAAAGAGGCCCAGGGTGTTAGGGTTGGTCATCATGATCGCGGCGATCTCGGCGGCATGAGCGTCCAGCAGAGCCTTGAGGTGGTCCATAGCAATACCCCCTGTCTGGGGATCGCTCCTGACCTCGACGGACCTGTAGCCGGCGAGGGTGGCGCTGGCGGGGTTAGTGCCGTGGGCGTTGTCGGGAATAAGTACCAGCTTGCGATGGCCCTGGCCCTGGCTGGCGTGATAGGCCTTGATCAGCATCAGGCCGGTTAATTCACCATGGGCGCCGGCAGAGGGCTGCAAGGTCACGCGGGCCATGCCCGAGATCTCGGCGAGATACTGTTCCAGCTCATAGAGGAGTTGAATGGCGCCCTGGACGGTGGCCTCCGGCTGCAAGGGATGTATGCGGGCAAAGCCGGGCAGCATGGCCATATCCTCGTTGAGCTTGGGGTTGTACTTCATCGTACAGGAGCCAAGAGGATAGAAGCCCGTATCGACGCCGAAGTTACGCTGTGAAAGATGAGTGTAGTGGCGCACCACCTCGATCTCACTTACCTCGGGCAGGGGAGCGGGCTGCTTGCGCAGCATAGCGGCCGGAACCATGCTCTCCAGCGCTGCGGTCGGTACATCCATGGTGGTCATTGTGTAGGCGCGCCGTCCGGGTGCGCCTTTTTCAAAAATCAGGCTTTCAACGCTCATGCCCGTACCTCCTTTAAGACGGCAACCAGTTGATCAATCTCCGCCTTTGTACGAACTTCAGTGACACACAAGAGCAGGCAATTCTCCAAATCGTATGCGCGGCTCAGATCATAGCCGCCGATGATACCGGCCCGGGCAAGATGCTGCTGGAGCTGGCGAGGCGCGACAGGCGCCTTGATCACAAATTCATCAAAGAAGGGCGCGCCAAAGACGGCCTCAAAGCCTGGAATGGCGCTTACCTGGCGGAAGGCATAGTGCGCCTTTTGCAGGCAGAGCTCGCCCAGTTCGCGGAAGCCCTGTTTGCCCAGCGTAGCCAGGTAGATGGTCGCGCCAACCGCGAGCAAGGACTGATTGGTGCAGATATTGGAGGTTGCGCGTTCGCGGCGAATATGTTGTTCGCGCGTCTGCAAGGTCAGGACATAGCCGGTCTGATGCTGGCCGCCCTCTTCAACCGTCTGGCCGACCAGGCGCCCTGGCAGTAAACGCATGTACTTCTGCCTGGCCGCCATGAAGCCAAGGGCAGGGCCGCCATAGCTCATGGTATTGCCGAAACTCATCAGCTCACCTACCGCGATGTCCGCACCATAAGCGGCGGGGGAGGCCAGGATACCGAGTGAGGCAGGCTCGGTGATATTGGCAATGAACACGGCCTTGCCCTTGTGGACAACCGCCTCAATCGCCTGCATATCCTCGATGCAGCCAAAGAAATTGGGCTGCTGGATGACGACCGCGGCGGTCGTGGCGCTTACGGCTTCATTGAGTTCCTCGATGGAGGTGCCGCCATCGCGCAGCGGCACCTCTTTTACCTGGAAGCCACGGGCGTGGGCGTAGGTATGCAGGACGTTGCGATACTGCGGGTCAACGCCCCTTGATACTACCACCTCGCCACTTCCACCCGGACCAAGCGCGAGCAGTACGGCTTCGACGACAGCGGTCGCGCCATCGTAAAGAGAGGCATTGGCTATATCCAGGCCGGTGATCTGGCAGACCATCGTTTGAAACTCATAGATGGCCTGGAGCATCCCCTGGCTGACCTCCGGCTGGTAGGGTGTATATGAAGTGACAAACTCGGACCGCTGTTGAAGGTAAGGGACGACACTTGGGATAGCGTGATCGTATGTGCCCGCGCCGAGAAAAGAGCTGGCACTATCCAGATCAGTATTTCTGGCTGCCATGCCGTTGAGCACCCGTTTAAGGTCTGGCCTCGGGCAGGCCCGCAGGCAGATCAAGCGGGCGTTGCAGGCGCACATTCTCTGGAACAGGCGTAAGTAACGCCTCCAATGAAGGTAATCCCAGACGGGCCCAGCATTGCCTCCTGATCTTCAGGAGTATTAGGAATATAGCTCATGCATTACTCTCCCTCGAGTAAAATTGATGGCAACACACAGCAAGGACCGCGCCACGTGCGGCGCCTACCAAAATTAGCAGCAGCATAATTCCTTGCCCGAACCTGTGCTGCGCAAAGAATAATGCTGCCTGGATGTTCCTCAATAATGACATACTCTATTGTATCATGCTTTGGAGTTAAGTATACAAAGCCCCACAGCTAGCGACCCTCAAGATAGGCCTGGTACTGGTCAGCGCTCATAAGGTTATCAAGCTCGGCGGGATTGCTCATCTTCACAACGACCATCCATCCATCATCATAGGGGCTGTCATTGATCAGCTCGGGCGTGTCTTTTAATTTTTCGTTGACCTTTACTACTTCGCCACTGATAGGAGAGAGAAGCTCCGAGGTCGCCTTGACCGATTTGATATCGCCGAGCTTCACCTCGTGGGTAACGCTCTGAGCCGCGTCCCAGGGAAGTTCGATATAGACGATATCGCCAAGCTGGTCCTGCGCATAGTCGGTGATCCCGACCACTGCCTGGTCTCCTTCGACGCGCACCCACTCGTCAGATTTAGTGTATTTAAGATTCTCGGGTGATTAAGGCTAGCCATAAGCGAAGTCTCCCTTCTTCAACACAACGGCCGCGCAGGCCGTCCCGGGCACAGGGCCCTCTATTTTTGACGCTTGTAAAATGGCAAGGCAGCGATCTGCGCTGCCGTGCGCCGTCCACGAATATCTATGGCGATGCGCTCACCAACTACGGCATGAGCGGCCACGACATAGCCCATACCTATGTTTTTATGCACAGTCGGGCTGGGAGCACCACTGGTGAGTGAACCGATGGGGTGTTCGTTGTCATAGATGACATATTCAGCGCGACAGATGCCACGCTCAAGCATCTCAACGCCGACGAGTTTACGTTCGACGCCCTCCTGCTTTATTTTCAGCAGGGCGTCGCGCCCAATAAAATCGCCCTTATTGAACTTCACGCTCCAGCCAAGGCCGGCCTCGAGTGGATTGGTCTGCTCGTTCAGTTCATGGCCATAGAGGCAGAAGCCCGCCTCGATGCGCAGGGTATCGCGCGCGCCCAGACCTGCCGGCAGCAGGCCCTGCGTTTTACCCGCCGCCAGCAGATCATCCCACAGCTTGACAACATCGACGGGCGCGCAGTAAAGCTCAAAGCCATCTTCACCGGTGTAGCCGGTACGCGAGATAAAACAGTCGACGCCATCCACAGCGCCGCCTGCGAAATGGTAGTAGCGGATATTCGCCAGGTCTACCTCCGTCAGCGGCTGGAGGATCGCCTGTGCCAGGGGGCCCTGCAGGGCGATGAGCGCTGTCGTATCTGATTGATCCGTGACGCGTACATCGTGGAAATGTTCTGCCTGTTTCTGCACCCAGGCGAAATCTTTGGCGATATTGGCCGCGTTCACCACCAGCATATAGTGCATCTCAGCCAGGTGGTAGACCAGCAAATCGTCAATAACATTGCCATCCGGCAAACACAGCTGTGTGTAGAGGGCCTGCTCAACGGCCAGGCGCGAAATATCATTGGGCAGGAGATATTGCAGGAAAGCCAGCGCCCCGGGCCCCTCAAGCTTAAATTCACCCATGTGGCTCACATCAAAGAGGCCAGCGCGGGTGCGCACAGCTTCGTGCTCTTGCAGAATGCCGCTGTATTGTACGGGCATCTCCCAGCCACCAAACTCTACCAGCCGGGCGCCCAGGGCGCGGTGCTGTTCATAGAGAGGGGTGCGTTTCAGTTGAGCTGTTGTACTGTCTTGTGCTGTCATACGTCATTCTCTCCAGGCGGTGTGAGGGTACTTCCTCTCCGAGTGCCTGACCGCAGGTAGCTGCGACAGCAGCCACCCTGCCCGGGGGGCAGGTAATAGGCACTCGGAATTCAAAGGTACTTCCTCTCCGAGTGCCTGACCCACCCTGCCCGGGCACCCTCTCCGGGGGAGAGGTAACAGGTAATAGGCCCTCGGAATACAAGGGTAACCAATATCTGTCTCAATATATCAGATTTTCCCGTCCACGACAATGAGGAGGCAGAGGATTGTAGAAGCCTGGACACCGCATAGCGCTATTTCCTCACATTTACAAAACGGAGTCTGCCCCATTGCTTTTAAGTACTGCTCAGCTTGTGGATACAGAGGAATCGAGTCTATAATGGAGTGCTACTTATTGATGGGTATACTGTGAGAAGACACACAAGAGGTATAGCGTGCAGCAGGATCAGCTAATACTGCCAGAGGGAACCACCGTGCGCGTCCCCAATGGCAGCCATTATGTGATAGAAGAGCTCCTTGGTAGGGGTGGCTTTGGTGCTGTTTATCTTGTTCACGACCGGCACGTTGAGAATCACTACCTCGCTCTCAAAGAGGTAATCGACCCCAGCACGAGTGATCGCGAGCGCTTTATTTATGAGGCGGAACTGCTCAAGCGCCTGCAGCATAAAAGTTTACCGCGCGTCTATGATGTATTTGAAAATGAAAAGCTGAAGCGGGTATATATGCTTATGGATTATGTCAAAGGGCGCGACCTGGCGGTTCTGCTCGGCGAACAGCCCGAGCAGCGCTTTTCTTTACAGCTCATCCTGGCAGTGATGGGCCCTATTGTAGATGCCCTGACATATCTGCACAGCCAGGTTCCGCCCATCATCCATCGAGATATCAAGCCCGCGAATATCATCGTGCCCCTGCGCGGCGAAGAAGCCGTGCTGGTTGATTTTGGCATCGCCAAAGAGTATGTGGAGGGAAAAACGACGAGCGTTATCCGCCACGGCTCGCCTGGTTACGCCGCCCTCGAGCAATATGGGCAGGGGGGGACGTCGCCGCGCACGGATATCTACGGCCTGGGCGCGACGCTGTATACCCTCTTGACCGGGGTTGTGCCAGCCGATCCCGTCAAGCGCATCGCCGAAAGCAAGGGCTTTGATCCGCTTGAGCCGGTAAGCCTGCTCAACCACAACATCCCGGGCCCGGTGGCCAGGACCATTCAGCGCGCGATGAGCATCAGCGTTGAAGAGCGCTTCAATACGGCCGAGGAGTTCTGGCAAGAACTGAGCGCGCATGCCACCCAACCACCGGATAACGTCAACACGTTCAAGGCCGAGATGGCCACGTTAAAAACGCCCCTGCCGCTGGCGGTGACCGAGCAAAAACTGCCGCGCGTGAAGAGCGGCGTACTTAAGGAGCGCTCCTCTCCCACCGCCGCCCCCCCTCGCGGGAGGCGCGGCGCGCTCTTCGCCGGCGTAATTTCCCTCTTGCTGGTGCTGGTGCTGGCAGGAAGTCTCTTCTACCTGGGTAAGCAGTCAGATAAAGGAGCCACGACGAATAAAGCCCCTGCGGCGATCGTCACCACGGGCGGCCGCGTTACACCCACCCCCTCTCCCAGCCCCGCAAGCGTTTACCCAACCTTCGCGCCCTCATACGCCGGCGAAATCGGCGACGTCCTGGCCCAACGCAGCACCCCCATGTACCTACAAAATATGCGCCAGAGCCAGGGCAACTTTAGCGGCTTCTTCAGGGGACTGGGGCTGGCCGGCCCTTTGTATGGCACGGTAACGGCGGGCGGGAAGCTGCAGTTTAGCGTCAGCGTCCAGGGTGGAAGCTCGACGCTGGCGTTTACAGGTTATATCAAGGTGGGGGGAGACCTGGCGGGGTCCTACAATCTGCTCGACCAGAGCGGGCAGCAGCTGGGTGATTATGGTCCCTGGTATGGTTCACCCGGCGCGTAAATCGCTGTTACCGATTTTTATGGTTCAACGTTAACTATATAGGTGTATTTAATATCTTATCATACAATTTGTGCAACGTATCCATTTAAATTCAACAAGAGGAGGCGCGCCTATGAAGATCAGATATGCTATGACGCTTCTTGTAACCCGTGTGCCTCTGGTGCTCGGCATTCTCGCTCTACTGCTATGCTTTATGGGAGGAGAGCCCGTAGCCGCCCAGAGTCCGGCTTTTGTGCGCATCATCCATGCCTCACCTGATGTGGGTACGGCTGATATATTTGTAGACGGGAAAGTATTTCTCAGCAGTTTCCAATTCGGCGCGGTGACGGACTACGCCCCGATCCCACCCGGCCCGCATATGGTACAAATCGCCCTGGTCGGCAAAGGCATTGGCGCCTCGGTCATCAGCGAGAAACTGGCGGTTACCCCTGGCGTGGTGTACACGGTAGCGGCCGTCGGCACCAACGCGACGGGCCTGGGCCTGGAGACCTTCATTGACAATAACGTCGTGCAGGGTAACTCGGCCAAGGTGCGTGTGTATCAGCTCTCCCCCGATGCCGGCAGCCTCAATGTGAGCAACGGGAGCGCCATGATCTTCAACAATCTCCCATATAAGCAGGCGAGTAACTACCTTACCGTCCCGGCCGTCTCCTCCGCCTTCAATTTCAGCGGAGGCAGCCTGAGCAATCCCCTGCCATGGTCAACGTCACTGAAACCTGATACGGTGACCAGCATTTTTGCGGTAGGCCTTGTCAAGGGTAATCCCGCTATTCAGATTGTCTCCAGCTCGGCGAGCGGCACACCAGGCATGCCCGGCACGGGCAGCGATCCCAACGCGGCGCCAGCCTCCCAGGGGCCGAACCCGTTGATATGGGCCGCGCTGCTTGTAGTGCTGATTGGACTGGGGGCCATTTCCCTGGGTCGAGACATTACGCAGCGCAGAGCTGCTCTACGCTCGCGCAGCTAGCATCAGTCCCGGCGCGTCCGGTGCGCCATCTTAAGCCGCACCGGACGCGGCAATTTCACTCTATCCTCCCCCGAAGGAGTTTTCCCATGGCGCGTGTAGTGAAGATCTGCTGCTGTTTGCTGACGGTAGGTATAGCGATTATCGCCACCAGGCTCTATACTTCGCCATCCAATCAGCAGCGGCCAGTAGCACACAGCAGTGCCGCAGCTATGTCGCAGGGTGATGCGCTCATGCAAAATTCGGCCGGCCGCCCTGTGCGCCTGGTAATCCCCTCCATAAAAATCGATGCCTTTGTTGAGTCGCTGGGCGTGCTGGCAAACGGCGACCTTCAGACTCCCCAGGAGAATCCCTGGGACAATGTAGGCTGGTACCAGTCGGGCGCAGTGCCGGGCGAACGGGGCAGCGCGGTCATCGACGGCCACCTTGATCGACCGGGTGGCTACCCGGCCGTCTTCTGGCAGTTGCGCCAGCTGCAGGTGGGGAGTGCGGTAATGGTGATCGATGCGGCGGGCAGAACGGTGCGCTTCCATGTCACGCGGGTGGCCTATTATTCACCCCAGGCGGCTCCTCTGCAGGCGATCTTCGGCAATGGCGGCGGCAGCTATCTCAATTTGATTACGTGCGCGGGTGACTGGATCCCCAGCCAGCAGCAGACGACGCTGCGGCTGGTCGTATACACGGCCCTGGGATAGTGGATCGGCGGGCTGAAAGCCGCCGCGCCGGGTCGCGTCCTCGCTTACATTCACCCCATCCTCTCTCTGACCATGCGCATATCAGGGATGCCCGTGGTCCCCACCCGTTCAACTGAAAATGAGGCGGCGCAGTTGGCGAATTTCACCGCTGCGCAAGGGTCACCCTGCTGATAGAGATGGCAGAGGAAAGCTGCGGCAAAGACGTCCCCCGCGCCTGTTGGATCTACCTCACTTGTGTGATAGGCGGCGAATTGCTCGGTTTTACCGTGGCGGAAGAGAGTGGCGCCATGGCGTCCATCGGTCGCGACCAGCAGGGGCACCTGCTGGCTCCAGTCGAGCAGAATGGCATCGGCCGACGCGCGTTGACCATTGGCAAAGGGCAATAGATCATCGTGGCTGAGGATCAGTACATCGAGGTAGGGCAGCACCGCGAGCGCGGCATCCCACGGCGTGGGCCAGACGCGACCAGCGGCGTCCCAGTGGCGCAGCCATCCCTGGGGAGTCGCGGCCAGGATTGTATCCCGGCGACGAGGGAAGAGCGTCACCAGCTCGGGTCCAAGTTCCTGGGCCAGTGGTCCAAGCAGCACAATCGGGGCATCACGCCAGGCCATGGGCACGTCCTCGTTACGCAGTGACGAGGCGCGCTCGCGCAGAAACTGAATGCGAAAGCCATCAACGTAGGAATTAGCAAAGGTGGTCGTTGTGGGAGAGGGGGTAAGCGGGAAGGCCAGGGCGACACCAGGCAGGTGTGATGGTAGTTCGGCCATAAGCTGTGCATCCGCGCAGGTCACGATAGCCGCCTCTAATCCTAAACGATAGGCGGTCAGGGCGGCAAAGGTTACGGTGCCCCCCAGGGCGAACGAACCATCCTCAAGCGCATCACGCGTTACATGGCCGATGGTCAGGAATTGCGGGACGCTGGATGTTGGCTGAAGCATAGCAGCACGCACCCTCTTCAATACCCGCTCAATTGACGCGGGTGCTCTGATTGAACGCAATAGTAATACATCTGTCTGGCTGCGGGTCATTACAGAAAGTATATACCAGGAGTAAAACAGGAGGTGGGAAAGCTCTACCTCCCTGCCGCCATGGAGGCTAGAGCTTCTTCCTGCATGGCGGCAGAGGAAATTAACGGGCCGGGCGCTTCAGAGAAATCACAACACGGCGGGCGTCGCCTTCGCCGATGCTTTCTGTGCTGATATCATTGCTATCAGACAGGGCGATATGCACGATGCGGCGCTCATGCGGAGGCATGGCCTCCAGGGCGATAGAGCGGCGATAGTTACGTACCTGCTGGGCCACGCGCAGCGCGAGTGAGCGCAGGTTCTCCTCACGGCGTTCGCGATAGTTTTCGGCATCGATAATGATGCGCATGCGATGCTTGGTGCGATGGCCGACGATCAGGCTGACGAGCAGCTGGAGCGCAGATAAGGTTTCGCCTCGTCGTCCGATCAGGAGGCCCAGGTTCTCATGAATACCCTGGATGTTGAGCGAGAGCGGGCTGGAGGAGCGCACCTGCACGGTCGCGTGAATGTTCATGTAGCGCAAAATATGTTGCAGGACATCGACGGTGATCTCGACATCCTCGCGCGTTGGGGCCTCAACCTCTTGCATCTCCCCATCGATGGCGCTTACATCGGGCAGGCCAAATTCAGCAGCGAACTCGGGTGCACTGGTAGAGAGAAATGGAGCGGGCTCCTCCTCCTCTTCCTCTTCTTCCTCGCCAAACTCTTTGTCACCATTCAGCTCCTCTTCTTCAATAAATTCCTCCTCCTCAAATTCACCTTCTTCCTCCTCCTCCTCTTCTTCCTCTTCCCCATAGAGTTCCTCTTCGGGAAAGACCTCATCGCTTCCCAGAATAGCGTCGGCCATCTCAGGCGTAATCACGGCGCTGACATTGCTGGGGCGCACCGTCACGCGAACGCGAGCCTCCTTGCTACCTATGCCGAAGGTCCCGCGAAACGCCTCCTGCAGTACGGTGACGTCTACCTCATCACGCCGTTTGCCCAGGCGCGCGAGAGCTTGTAATACTGCCTCATCAACACTTTTGCCACTTGCCTCTATGCTTTCCACTATTGCTTTGCCTCCCTTAATATTAATCGTCGGCCTGGCACCGGGAAAACCTCCAGGTCTCTTTTTTGCTGCCCATCGGCTGTGGATAGGCAAGCGCTACACGCAATCAACTGCGCGAAGCATTGCGCTTTGGAACATTATTGCTGCTACGGCGACGCGCTGATGCGCTGCGGCGGCGTGCTGATGACGAACCACTGCCACTACCAGCCGAACCATTGCTGCCATAGGAGGAAGGGCTTGCCTGGAGTTTACTGCCGACCGGTCCACTATCAACAACCCGGTCTGCCTCAGGCTGGGCCAGGAGCTTTGTCTCTTTGCCGCGCTCAACTTTGTCGGCCCTGGAGTTGCCATTGCTGCTGGCCTCATTGTTCTTATTGCCACCTGACAGGAAATCGGGGCGTGTAAACGCGGAGCCCCAGCCCGTAACGAAGTACTGCTGGACCATGGCAAAGCCTGATGAGACCGTCCAGTAGAGCGCCAGGCCGGCGGCGTAGTTCCAGCCGAAGAAGAGCACCATGGCGGGTGAGATGAACTGCATGATCTTCATTTGCTGGGCCATCTGGTCGTTGCTGGCGCCTACCGCGTTGCGCTGCTGCGACATGCGCAGCTGGAAGTACGTCGCCAGGGCCGCCAGGATCGGCAGGATGTGCGTCGGATCGGGAAGGTTCAAGGGATACTGCCAGGCCGGATTGATCCATGCAAACCAGTTCATCATCAGGTTGGGCATATGGGTGAACGGCGGAATAAAGGGGTAGAGCAGCTTGTTGATGTCGCCGACGTTCTTTGCCGACCTCAGCACCGCGCTGAGGGCATAGAAGAGGCCAAAGAGCACGGGCATCTGAATCAGCAGCGGCAGGCAGTTGCCCGCCAGGGGGTTCATGCCATACTCTTTATACAGGGCCTGCATCGCCTCAGCCTGGGCCCGCTGGTCCTTGGCGTATTTCTTCTTTATCTCGGCCATCTGCGGCTGCAGGGCCTGCGTCGCCTTCATAGATCTGAGTTGCTGCAGCGTTAGTGGAAAGAGAATAAGTTTGACGATGAGCGTCAGCACAACGATCGCCAGGCCGAAATTGTCGAGCAGGCGATAGAGGACCATCAGCGCATTAAAGATGGGAAATGTAAAGATGAGATTAAACAAGTAGCCTATCTGACCCATGGGTCTTTCCTGCCTTCCTTGATCTAGTCTGCCAGGCGTTCCGGGACCGGATCATAGAGATTACCATGGTAGAAAGGTTGACAACGTCCAATACGTTTCGCGGCCATCAATCCTCCACGGAAAAAACCAAAGCGTGAAATTGCCTCATACCCATAATGCGAGCACGAGGGGGTAAATCGACACGATGAAGGCAAGGCTACCGACAGCGTGCGCTGGTAGAGACGAATTAAGCATAATGCAATATATTTCATTATGATAAACCTTCGCGTTCCATCGCTCCTGGCTCCGTGAGATGCTCACGCGGTGCGGGCCCCAGGAGGCGCGCCCGCTGCAATAAGGTGACGATGTCATGTTGAAGTGCATTCAGATCCGCAGCCATTACAGGCTGCTTTGCACTAAGCACGATATCCCAACTTCCACGAATTTCCGCCAGGTAGGGACGTATCGCTTCGGCGAGCAGGCGTTTAATATAATTTCGTCGCACGGCCAGTTTCGAGATACGTTTGCTTACTACAAAACCAACACGCGTTGTTGTTACTTCATTTGGTACCCAAGCAAGGATAAGCAGCCGAGACGCCATACTACGTCCCTGCTGCCTAACCCGTTGAAAGTCACTCCCTTTACGCAGGCGTAACGCACGCTTCATTGTCACGAGCGCTAGCTTAGACGGTGAGCTTCCAGCGCCCTTTGGCGCGGCGAGCCTTCAGCACACGCCGACCGTTGCGGGTCGACATACGCTTCATAAAGCCATGTTCACGTAAGCGCGGAATGCGCTTGGGTTGCCATGTACGTTTCATGATCCTTCTCTTCCCTCCACTTATAAGAATGTCCTGTAAATTATAGCGGTTACAGGTACACACTGTCAATTGTTTCAGAAAGATAGGTACCAGTTACGGTGTTTTAAAGCGCAGCAGCACCCGTCCAAGTTTGATTTCATCGTTGTCATGCAGGGGTGTCGGCGTCTTTCCGGCCAGTCTTTGACGATTGAGAAACGTGAAATTGGTGCTGTTTTCATCTTCCAGCATATACTGGTCATTCTCGACAAAGATGCGCGCATGCAGGCGAGAAACGCCGCCCTCTTCACCACCATGGGGCGTCAGATCTATATCCGGGAAGATGTTACTGATGGCATCCTCACGGCCTATGCTAACGTTATCTTTGCCGCTGATATCAAATTCCTGGTTGTCAGCCTCGACGATCAGGCGCGCGGCCAGCGCGGTAGGAGCGGCGACAGGCTCCGGGGCGGCGGCCACCACGTCGGGGGCCTCCGGAGCGACGGTTGCCGCGGCAGGAGCTGCATTCGCGTCGGCTGAGACAGCGGTGGCAGGCTCCGGGGCCGCGAGCATATTCGCGCCGCAGTTCGAGCAGAAGGCCTCGCCGGCGGGATTCTGCGCGCCGCACGAGGGGCAGGTTTGCGTGCCCGCCGCGGGCGCAGGGCTGCTCACCGGCTGGCTGGCGGCCGCCGTTGGATCTGGTGCCGCGCCGCTCAGCGGCTCGCCGCACTCATCGCAGAAAGCTGATCCATCAGGATTTTCATGATGCAGGGAACAATATACAACCATTTTACACTACCCTCCTTAAACATATACGCTTGTGTGACTTAATAGTTGAAAGGGTTACGCAGTTTGCCAGAGAGCGACCTGCTGCCGTAAGCGCGTGGTGTAGCGCTTACGGCAGCAGGTCGTCCAGGCGCTGCGTCAGCTTACGCGTCTTATTGCCAATGGATTTGACCTGGTCCTGTGAAATCTGCTGGCCCTGGTTGATCTGTTCCAGCGCAGCCTGCGTTTCCTGGTCGAGGACGCGCGTGACATTAGGGGCCAGGCGCGTCGTCGCTTTGCCGGTGCGCTTATATTCATCCAGTACCCTGGTCACCAGGCGATGGGCATTGGCCTTTTCCGCGAAGTTCATGACCAGGGGATTGACGTCGGCCGACAGGATCGCATCGGTGGTGAAGTTCACCTTGATATCCTCACGCACGGACTCACCGACCAGGTTGGCGATCGGCACATCGTAGGTGAGCTCGGCCTGGGCGATCCGGAAAAGTCCGGCCGGGCGCGGATCGAGCATCAACTCTACCAGTACCGACTGTGAGTTATCTTTTTCCAGGTCGCCGAGCTGGATCACAACCTGGCGATCCGCAAGCACGGCCGGGCCCAGATCCTGGATGATGGGCAGGACCTTCACGGCCTTTTTCGGCGTCACGCCCTGTGGTAGGCGCAGGGTGAGCGTGGCGTTGCGCACCGCCACGGCGACGGCGCTCTGTACCTGTTGTTCGAAGACGGTCATGGCATCGACAGGATTTCTGATAAACTCCGCGGGCATGCCGCCACTCATCTCACCGATAGTGTCCAGCAGGCTCTCGTCCCAGTCCTGACCAATGCCAAGAGGATAAATGGAAATGCCGGCTGCCCGCGCGTCCCTGGCCAGCTGGCGGCAGCGGTCGGAGTCCCCGTAGGTGACGCCGTCCGTCAGGAGAATCATACGATTGACGGCATTGGGAATGTTCCAGCGGCGTAACTCGTTGAGTCCATTCATCATACCGAGCGACATGGTTGTGCCGCCGGCATCGCGGATGCGATCGATAGCGGCCTTCATACCCACCGGGTCGCGGGCGGGCATGGATGGAATAATGACCTGGCAGGTGTCATCGAAAATGATTACCGAGATATAGTCGGTAGGCTCCAGGCGATCGATGACCATCTTGACTGCTTCTTTAACGTTTTTTAGCTTTGCACCTTTCATGGAGCCGGAATGGTCGAGTACCAGGGCAAAATTTAATGGCATGCGTACCTGGGCCATCAATTCAGTCGGTTTAGTTTCTAATAAAACATATGCCACCTGGCTGCCACCAGTAACCGGCATATAATCCTTTCCGACCTGATGTGCCAGTATTACCTCACCGGGCATAATGTGTAGCTCCTTTCCTCTTAGGCTGGATATCAGTATATCATATCGGGTTAGCGCACAAACACCACAACTGCACTCACGTTATCTTCCCCCCCGTTGGCATTGGCCGCTTCGAGCAATTGCGTACAGGCCAGCTGTGGATCAGGAGCGTTGTTCAGGATACTTTCTAGCTGTGGGTTGCGCACCATCTCCCAGAGGCCGTCTGAACAACTCAAAAGGATATCTCCGGGATGCAGTTGTTGTTTGAAGATATCGATCTGGACGTTCAGTTTATCACCCAGGCTGCGGAAAATCTGGCTGCGCTGCGGATGAGTATAGACATCATCCGGTTGGATTAGTCCGCCCGCGACCAGCTGTCCGACCAGTGAATGATCATTTGTCAGTTGATAGATCTGTCCACCACGGACCATATAGGTGCGGCTATCACCTACATTAAGAATATACGCATAATCTCCCACGATCATAAAGCCGGTGATGGTAGAGCCCATATCGGTTTTATCATGCTGATTCACCTGGCAGATAGCGGCGTTCGCATCTTCAATCGTGCCCTGCAGCAGGGCTACCAGCGCATCCTCCTCGGCCCTGGTCCTGTTCTGTCCGGCCTTCTCGCTGGCCAGGGAAGAGCCAAGTAATTCACGCACCATGCGTTCGGCGATGATATTGATCGCGAGGCGGCTGGCTTCCTGGCCGTTGTCGTGCCCTCCCAGGCCATCGGCGACGATAAAGACGCCGGCGGGTTCGGCCAGTGATTCGTGGACCCGCTGCAGCATCAGTACAAGGGTACTGTCCTCATTGGGGTCACTACGGCGTACGTTGCCCGCATCCGAGTCGCAGGCCGCGATAAGGTGCACGCCGTTGGGGAAGGCATCTTCGCTCGTGTGGATCTGCTCAACGACATAGGTATGTCCATGCTCGACAAATGTGTTCATGATAGAGCCGGTGATCACGTTCGCATCAACATTGGCGACGCCTGTAGCGGGATACTCATGTAGTATATAGCTCGCGTTCAGCAACTCCGCGCCGCAATCGATGCAGAATTCGTCGCCCTCAGCATTCTGTGCGGAGCCGCAGTTCCAGCAGTGCTGGTACCCCTGGTGATCGACCACTTCGTAGGTATGTTCCTCCCCGCCATCCGTGCTGATCGCATGGGTAACCTCATAGCGTCCATTCAGCAGCGCCGCCTCGGCGAGGGCGGGAAAATCAGGATGATCTTGCGCCTGGCCCTGCTCAGCTGGAGGTTGCGCCTCCTGCGGCGCGCCCTCGCTCTCCGCCTGGTTCTGCGGGACCGCTGCGGGCTCCGGCTCAGCGGCTGGAGGTTGCGGATCAGCGAGAGGGGGCGCCTCCTCTGGCGCAGCGCGGCCCTCTGCCCGTACTTCAGGCGCCGCCGTCTCAGGCATGACGGTCTCAACGTCCTCCGCCTGCGCAGCAGGGGGAGGAGGCGTGCTGGGCGCCTCCATCTCTTCATGCTCAGCGGTGTTATTCACCGCTACAGTCGGCATATCCGCAATCCCGGCGCTGTCCTGCTTCTGCTCATCCTGAAGAGCGGGGGCAGGTTCGGGCGATGGCGAGAGCAACGTGGGCATTTCAGACGTATCGCCGGCTGTTTGCTCAAAATCTGGTAGCGGTGTCGGCGGCGCTTCACCTGTGGCGCCCTGCTGCCAGCGATGGGCATGGAAAGCCAGCATCTGCTGTGGTGTAATGATCTGCGTGGGTGCCTGGCTGATATCTTCGGCGCTATTTCCCTGCGTAGCCGCGGCCGGCTGATTTACTGGTGCAGTCTCGGCCACCGCTGGCTCCGGCGTCTGGAAGGCATGGCCACATCTTTTGCAGAATTTGGCATCATCGCGATTGGGCGTATCACATGACGGACAGATCATACTGCCCCTCCTTTAGATAGAAATTACAGTTGTTTTTGTACTCGGCTTGCTTCGGCGTTATTGGGATCGATCTGTAGCGCCTCGCGCACCTTTTGTCTGGCTTCAGCTTTTTTGTTCATCTTCTGGTAGCACGCGGCCATGGCACTATATATGTTTGCCACGTCTGGGCTAAGCTGGCGGGCCGCTTCTAACGCGCTGAGAGCCAGCTTCCATTCGCGGGCCTCCATATGTGCCCGGCCGAGCTCATACCATGCCTCCGACAGCGCGGGTTCACGCTGTGTAGCCTGGCGCAGCGCAGTGATGGCCAGGCGGGGCTGATTGGATCTCGTGTACAGGCGTCCGAGAGAGGTCAAGATAAGTGCGTGATCGGGAGTAATCTTCAGCCCTTCGAGGAAATATCCCTCTGCCTCACTGTTATATCCTTGCTCCAATGCCACCATACCCAGTTGGTAATAAATGGCGGGATCTCCGGGCGCCAGCTGCTGCGCTTTTTTGAATGTCGCGGCCGCCTGGGTATATAAAGCCATGTCCCGGTAGCACATGCCAAGCTGGAAAGAGGCATCCAGCGCATCTGCTTTAAGGCGAATGGCCGCCTCAAACTGCTCGGCGGCCAGCCTCAGGTTATCATTAAATAGTTTCTTATTCTTCTCCTTGACTGACTGACCGTACTGGCGATATGCCCGGCCAAGGTTGTACAACACGTCATAGGATGGTTTACCCAGTCCCAGGGCCTGCCTGAACGAGTTAATGGACTCGACATAATTTTTCGCGTTGAGGTACTGCAGACCCAGGCGAGAAGCGGCCGCGGGATCGCCCTGCGCCGGAGCGCCCACTGTAACGGGGCGGGCGCGAATCGGCTGCGAGGTAATCGGCCGGGCCAGGATTGGCGCGCGTACCGCGGCCTGCGAGCGCGCCTGCGGCGGTACGGCCCTGGCCCCCTGAGTCAATGGCTGCCCATCGCGCTTACAGAACTTGGCCCCCGGCCGATTGAGAAAACCGCATTTTGGGCAGACCACGCCATTGCCGTTGGTCGGCACGATAATGGTGGCATTTGCCGATCCCACGGCGGGGATCTGGACGGTTGCTGGCGATGCCGCATTGGGCAGACAATGCTGTAAAGCGGTGCGCATGGCCTCGGCATTCTGGAAGCGCTGCGCCGGATCTTGCTGCATGGCCTTGATGATCACCTGTTCTATCGGGCAAACGACGGTATTATTGACGCGCACAGTGCGCAGGCGTGGATTTTTCGCCCGGATGCTGCCCATAGCCGGCGTCTGGATCGGATCCGGCTCATAATTGGTGAGCAGGTGATACATGGTGGCTCCGAGCGAGTAGATATCCGAACGCGCATCGGTCTGGACAAGTTTGCCCGGGTTTTGCGCGCTGCGCCTCTGTCCGGGCGCCGTGAGCGAGCCAAGATGTTCAGGCGATGCATAAGATATAGTGCCGAGATTCTCCGTATTCGTGCGCTTGTTGGGATCGAATTCTGCGCGCGATGCCAAAGTCGATCAACTGCACGTCACCGCTGGGCGTAACCATGACATTGCCCGGTTTCATGTCGCGCAGGATAATTGGCGGGTTGAATGAATGAATATAGCTGAGGGCCTCGCAGACCTGCATCATCCACTTGATTACATAGTCCTCCTTCAGCGGCCCCTTGTTATCCTCGAGCTTCCTGTCCAGGCTCTGGCCCGGCACAAACTCCATGACAAAGTAGTAGTTGCCACGCTCCTGGAAGCTGATCAGGAAGGCCGGGATGCGTGGATGTTTCAGGCTGAAAAGCAGGTCAATCTCTTTATCAAAGCGCTCAATGGCGGACTTGCGTTCCTCCTCACTGGTATGAGGATTGATGAGCAGTTCTTTCACCGCTCGAAAGTAGCCAGGTCGATCCAGCAGCTCAACTTTATAGACGGTGCCCATACCACCTTCACCAAGCACCTGCACAATCTTGAATTTTCGGTCAAGAATAGTACCTAATGGGAGAGGCATACTCCAGTTTTCTCCAAATTTTCCTTATTGGGCACTGACCTGCACCACCACGGCGGTGATATTATCTTCACCGCCATTGGCATTTGCGAGGTCAATCAATGTTTCACAAATCTTCTGCGGGCTGCTCTGCGCGCTAAGTTCTCTGAGCAGGTCATCACGGTGCACCATCTCCCATAAGCCATCCGAGCAGAGTAAGAGGACATCATCGGGGCAGAGGGTTTCATGAAAAACATCTACTTCAACCGTCTTATGCCCGGCCCCCAGCGAGCGGTAAATTAAATTGCGCTGTGGATGCGAGTATACATCTTCGGGCTCGATCTGCTTGGCCTCTACCAGGCGCGCTACCAGGGAGTGATCTCTGGTGATAGGCGTTAGTTCGCCCCGGCGCAGAAGATATGTCCGGCTATCACCCACATTCGCAATATAGGCCTGGTCGTTAGAAATTAAGGCGGTTGTGACGGTGCATCCCAGGCCGCGAGCAGTGGCTTTCTGTTCGCCGTAGCGCAATATGTCTATATTGGCCTGCTGAATGGCGGCAATAAGTTTATCTTCGATAGATTTCTGCGTCAGCATTTCAGGTAGTTTTTGCGTCTTGTGCGATTTCGCCATCTCCGGGTTCGCGTCCGGCGCCGCAGCAGAGGCGTCCAGCGGCAGCGCGCAGGTGGGAACACCCGCCTCGGGCTCAGGCGGGGCCGCAGAGAGCTTCAGTTTTATTGTCGCCTGCTCATGCACGGGTTTAAAGAAATCATTCATAGCATTGCTGATGGTTTCCACGGCAATTCTACTGGCTACTTCGCCCGCCTGATATCCACCCATGCCATCCGCGACGAGAAAGAGGCCGAGGTCTCCATTTTCAGAAGATTCGATGTGTTTATAGACAGAGTCTTCATTTTGTTCACGTTGTTTTCCGACATCAGTTTTATCTGCCGCAGTGAGTTTCAAATGCATTGGGATTTACCTCACATATACACAATTATTTACCGTCTTTTGAATGTTAATTCACTATAACATAATAGTATAATTCGTGACAAATTAAAAGCCGCCCGACCACGTTTTATAGGGTAATCGGCAGGTTCTGGACTTATGAGCGCGGCAGAATTAGTGTATCTCCATCTCGCTTATTCATATAGATATACGCAGGCTGGAGGAAAAGGTTGTACGTATGTGGTCGCAGAGGTAGAGCCGCTATGGCGAGGCCAGGCAGCTTCCTATTGCCTGGCCTCGGAACGCGGGCGCGGCTTGAAGAACATGCGAATGGCGGTGCCCTTGAAACCAAAGGCGTCGCGCAGGCGGTTCTCCAGGTAGCGCTCATATGAGAAGTGAACGGCCTGGGGGTCATTGACGAAGAAGGTAAAGGTGGGGGGGTTCACCCTTGTCTGGGTCGCATAGTAGATCTTCAGTATCTTGTTCTTGACCACGGTAGGATTGTGGTGGCGGACCGCCTCCTGCACAACTTCGTTAAGGCGCGAGGTGGAGATGCGCAGGTAGCGCATATCGGCGATGTTGAGCACCGCTTCAAGCAGCGCCTGGACATGATAGCCTGTCCTGGCCGAGGTAAAGATGATGGGGGCGTAGGGAATGAACTTCAGGCCCTCGGCAATGATGCGGCGGTAGGCCTCGGCGCTCGCGATCTCCTCATCAGGGTGGAGGATCTCTCCCTCACGCTCGGCCTTGCGCTGCGCCTGGGCCAGGTCCCATTTATTGACCACCACCACGACGCCCCTGGCATGATCCTGGATCTCGCCGGCGATGTGTGTATCCTGGGCCGCCAGGCCTTCGCTGGCGTCTATGAGCAGCAGGGCCACATCGCTGCGTTCGATGGCGCGCGTTGAGCGCAGGACGCTGAATTTCTCGACACCGGCACCGACCTTGCCGCGCCGGCGAATGCCGGCGGTGTCGACGAGCACCATTTTTCTGTCATTGAACTCGATCTCAGTATCGATCGCGTCGCGGGTCGTCCCCGGCACCTCGCTCACTATGGAGCGCTGAAGCCCAGGATGGCGTTGAACAACGAGGATTTGCCGACGTTTGGCCGCCCCACGATCGCCACGCGCGTCACGTCCTCGTCCTCCTCTTCCGCGCCGCTCTCATCTTCTGGCGGCAGGGCCGCGACGATCACATCCAGCAGGTCGCCCGTCCCTATACCCTGAATAGAGGAGATGACGATAGGTTCGCCCAGGCCCAGGCTATAAAACTCAACGGCGTCCTGGCGCCGCGCCTCGTTATCGGCCTTGTTGGCGGCCAGGATGACAGGCTTTTTTGTGCGCCTCAACAGGTTGGCGACCTCATCATCGGCGGCCGTGATGCCCGAGCGCGCATCGACCATAAAGACGATGACGTCGGCCTCCTCGATGGCGAGTTCGGCCTGCGAGCGCACGTTCTTCATGATGTCGCCAGGCTGGCCGTCAAGGCCCACCTGGCCGACAGGGATGCCGGAGCCGAGCTCGAGGCCGCCGGTATCGATCAGGGTGAATTCACGGCCGTTCCAATCGCTATCGCCATAGATGCGATCGCGCGTGGTGCCGGGCATATCTTCAACGATGGCGACGCGTTTGCCAAGCATGCGATTAAAAAATGTGGATTTGCCGACGTTTGGCCGGCCGACAATAGCGACAAGTGGCTTCATAGCGAGCCCTCCTCATATCCCTCTATCATAAATGGAGGCACCCGTTGCGGGTGCCTCTCTCGTTTAACCGTTTCTCAATTGTGAAATATTATAGCATACGCCTACTAACAATGTAATCTGTACTGCTTCGGGGGGCAGGGCTTGTGAATTATTGCTGGGGGGGAGGCTCTGGAAAGCAAGAGGTCAAAAGCAGTGCGAGGATGATAAGAGAACGAGCGACGAGAAGCGGCAATCTGAGAAGATCCTGAGCGGTGAATGAGGGTCATGGCGAGGTTGCGACAAGCAGCCAGAAGCTGAGGAGCGTGACCGGTGCGGATGCGAGAGCGATCTTCAGTAAAGGTCACATCGCGCACGGAGTGTAAACTGTTTTCGATCCCCCAATGCCGGCGGCTGAGTGCCAAGAGGGATTGCGGCCCATCCGACCCGGATGGGAAGCACCTAGCGATACAAGGACCCACTGGGTGTGAATAACAAACGGGACCAAAGAGGTCTTGGAGGAGGTCGATGTGTTCACGGCACCATTGGCTCACGGCTTCTGTACTCTGACAATTGCACACCAGAGCGGCAATCAGACAGGTGAGCAGATACGGCAGATCATAGCGTAGGCCGTGTTTGCCTCGAAGGTCTGGGATGGCTTCCAGCATCTCGACCAGTGAATGCAGATGAACCTGGGTAAGCAGGTGCTATCGTTCTTCTTCTCTCAGAGAGGGGAGGACACGACGCTGTACGATACAATACATGAGAGAAGGCTCCTTTGGGAAAAGATAAAGATTGGTCTTTCTATCTTATCCTTTTCTGGAGCCTTTGGCTCTCAGCAATAATTCACAGACCCTGAACAAAAATACCAGACCTCACGTAGGCCTGGTACTGAGCGTCAGTCACTGGGCGTCATTGCCCGGCTTTATCCAAGGTAAACGCATTGCATCTTGATAGGCCTCTAAGGCGGAAGGAGAGGATGCAATGCGCCAGTCGCGCTGACTGATCTCATCGAACCATATGACTATTTTTACCTTCGTATAATGCTCAGGCAACTGAATTCCATACATGTCGACGATCCAGGCCGCTTTACTATCTTTTGCAGCATCATCACCACTGCCCTCTGCAGAGCCTGTCTCAGCGATCATAATAGGCTTTGTCGGTGCCGTCTCGATTAGCTCCTTATAGCTGATTGAGAAGGTCGTATTGAAGGTACGCCAGACTGAGCCTCCGTAGGGAGTCTCACCCCAGTTGAAGCCGTCAAGGCCGATCCAGTCCACATATTTGTTACCGGGGTAGTCGAGATACATCTCAGTCTCCCCGTTATCATCGATGTTCGGCGTCCAGTCCCATATTACATTCTTTGCACCTATCGCCGTGAAGATGTTATGCACGTGACGCCACATCTTGACGAACTGCCCAAGCTTGTTACCGTTTGTGCCCTCATACCAGGGATTCCAATCGCCGTTCATCTCAGGATCGAGGCGCAGGAAAAATGGCTTCTCATAATCCTTAGAGGCCTGCGCCCATTGTCTAACATATGCGTCATATTTGCCGCTTAAAATCGTGGCGAGTGACCATGCCGGCTCATAGGTATTAAGCGGGTAGACCTCGGGTGTCCAGCTTTCCCAGGTGATCAGCGGCTCAATGCGCTGCGCCTCCACCTGGCGCACCCATTTAAGCGGGAACTGCGTATTGATCGGGCCTCCCCATGGCTGATACCATTCTAGTACCGCAGGCCTCGTGCCTGATTGCTGCTCATAGGCATTGAGCGCGGCCTGGCTGAAGGGAGGAAGAGAGACACCTGTCTGAAATCGTGCGCTGACATGCCTCTTGAGTGCTGCAGGTAGTGGGTCGGGTTGCTCGGCCTGCTTGGCAAGATTAGGTGGCTTGATTGGGGGCTGATAGGAATGTAGCCAGGCTACAAAGGTCGAGATCCAGACCGCAAGGAGTAGCAGGTATATCGTGATGGTACACAGTCTTCTCATTTGCTGCTCCTACCTACGACACCCGCTCGCTGCCATTTTTGCCAGGCAACGTGCTTATGTGTAATGATTGTCCATAGAGACGAGAAGAGAGCATAGTTCTCTACGACGAGAATGATATGCAACAGGAACCAGGCTAGCGGGGCTAGCAAGAACCATTCAGGCCTACGCAGCTCCTCCTGATAGAGGAATTGCACGCAGTATGCTGCAGCGGTCGCCGCGATCGCAAGTGCAACATAGCGCGGGTCAAAGGTAATCAGGCAGATTGCATCGAGAGCAAGTGTGAATATTCCCAGGAGCAGATACTGCAGATCTGCGAGGAGTATTGCTGGTAGTGTGAGCCAGAAAAAGCGTTTATTTGCCGCTTCCTTCCTGCTGAAGAAGAAGGGAAAGATGACTTGAAAGCGCCCCCGCTTCCAGCGTATACGCTGCTTGAGCAGACCTGCGAGTGTTACGGGTCCCTCAGTATAGACGACGGCGCCTACGATATAGCCGATCTTCAGGCCCGCCTCATGAATGCGCAGCGAGAGCTCGAGGTCCTCAGTCAGCAGACCTACATGATAGCCGCCGACCGTCTCAAATACCTCTCGCCTGAAGGCCGCTGCCGCGCCTCCTATGACAAACACAACGCCCTGCAGTGCCTCTGCTTGCTTGCGCACGAAGCCAAAGATGTATTCTAAGGCCTGCGCGCAGCCAAGCAGCGTGCGCGTATTGCCAATGCGAATATTCCCAGCAGCTGCACTGAGTGCAGGATCTGCAGCGAAGGCGCGCACGAAGGTCTCTATCATTGTAGGATGCGCGACGCAGTCAGCGTCGAGTGTGACGATGATCTGCCCCACCGCAAGCCTGATGCCTGCATTGAGAGCTGAGCCTTTGCCGCCGTTCGCCTGAGCATGATACCTGATCAGGATCGTGTTTCCCATCTGCTTATACTTCATGAGGAAGTTGCACAGCTTTTCATCAGTGCCATCAGTTGAGCCGTCATTAATGACGATAATCTCAAATGACTTATAGGTGCTCCTGAGCAACGTCTTGAGTGTGTTCACGATCCCAACCTCCTCATTCCAGGCAGGGATGATAACTGAGACGAAGGGAGATGCAGTCTGCGCCTGCGGCGGGCGATACCAGGGCGCCAGACAGAAGATATACACGAATTGACAGAGGCCGAGTGCGCCGATGATCGCCAGTACGTGCTGTGTAACCTGCATCGTCAGACTGAAGGCAAGTGGATTATAGTAAGGCCTGAACGTCCAGTAAGCCAGGTTAATTAATATCCCGTACAAAATCGTCATCTGCAGAGCCTTCACGCGTGCACCTCCTTTATCGTGGCGAGCACCGCATAGGTATCTTTCTCGAGCAGGCTCTCATAGTCCTGTATTGTGACGACCGGGGTATGCCTCACCGCTTTGCCTGATTGCCAGATATGGAATAAACGCGCATAGATATGTGAATAGGTGACGAGTAACAGGGCAATCCCGACGATACCAATAATGAAAGTATCATCTGAGAGGAGCAGATAGCCACATGAGAGCAGCAAGAGGAATAAAATCCCTGTCGCGATATGCACCTGCAGCAATAGCCAATTCAGCGTTGCGCCCGTGCGGGCCTTCCCTATAGCCGGCAGGCGCTGGGTTATTCTATCCTCTATGTTCATCTTTCGTTTCATCGTTTTTTCTTTTATTGTATAATTGATATGTATAGATGTTACATTACAGTATGACGAACTACGCCTGCATTTCTAACGTTAAGCGTGATGCTCGTCATGCCAGGGAAACTGGCAATGTGTGTGGTCTACTCTCGATAATCATCATAAAGCTCAATGAATGGGTCATCTGTGACAAAGCCGCTGCTTACAATCAGATCTCCGTATTTGTCTGCTAGGTTGACCGATTGCTCAAGGCTCTCTACCTCGATATACCAGAGCGCACGCCCTGAGACTGAACTGACCCGATTAGCCGGGAATGCTTCCTCACATGGCTGCTCACCTTTACCTCTGGTCCTGGCTATCAAAAATCTCATATCGCGTACTCTATCTCTGGAACCCACATTCCGCAGTAACTCTCGACGGTGTTTCAGATTTTTGGTAGCGTCTATTTTGAGCAGGTGCCCGATGAGACGACCTTGCTGCGCTGGTTCCATACGTTGCGCCCCGAGACGCTGCACGCCCTCAACGATCGCGTGGTCGAGTTGGCGAGGCAAGCGAAGGTGACGCAGGGACGCAAGCTGCGACTGGATGCCACCTGTGTGCAGACCGAGATCCATCATCCCACCGATAGCGGCTTGCTGGTGGATAGCGTGCGGGTGCTCTCGCGCATCGTGAAGAGGGCCAAAGGGTTGGTGATGCATCAGGTGAGCTCCCTTGAGCAGACCTGTCGCTTGCGACTGCGCTTAGCCCGCACGACGGCACAAAGGCTGCATCGGTAGTTGAAGCGCAAGGGGGAAGAGAAAGAGGCGGAGCAAAAGCAGCTGTACCAGAAGCTGATCGAGACGGTAGAGCAGATGGTGCGGCAGACCACCCGCGTCGTCGGGGCGCTCAGCCAGCAGAGCGAGCAGCAGGCGAAGCTTCTCCTCACCGAGGCTGAGGCGTTGCTGCCCCTGGTCGAGCAGGTGATTGCGCAAACACGCAGCCGGGTGCTGCAAGGCAAAAGAGCTGCATCGGAGAAGAAGGTGCTGAGTCTCTTTGAGCCTCACACGCGGGCCATCCCTCGTCAGAAAGGCGGGGCCCAGGTCGAGTTCGGCCGCCACCTGATGCTCGATGAAGTCGAGGGAGGAATCGTCACACGTTACGCGATCTTGGAACATCCCAGCGAACATGGGCAGGCCATCGCAGCCGTGCAGCACCACCAGACGGTCTTCGAGCATCCCCCCAACCTGCTGACTGCCGATCGTGGGGTCCATTCACCTGAGACGGAGGCCACGCTCGCCGCCGCAGGCGTCAAGCGGGTGGCCATCCCGGCCTCAGGCAAGCTCTCGACGGAACGCCACGCGTTGGAACACACCTGTCCCTGGCGACGCGGCTATCGCTGGCGCGCGGGCATTGAGGGCCGGATCGCGAGCCTGCGATACGATTATGGCCAGCGCAAAAGTGCTTATCACGGGCAAGAGGGGATGGAGCGGTGGTTGGGCCTGGGGGTCATCGCCAGTAATCTCCACCATATCGCTCAGGCGACTGCCAAGTAAAGCTCAACAAGAAAAACTCAACAGTTCTTCATATTTATTGTTGAGATCTCATCGGCTTCTCAGGCTCCTTCAGCATTTCGCACCGCTAACTAGTCCAACCCGCCGTCCAGTTGGGTTTGTGGGACCTCTCACAGACTTCAACGGACGTAGCTGAACGCTGATGCCTGATCCAAATGTGACATTTGGTAAAGGTTCAAGCAACTATGTGGAAGACTTCGTCAGCATCCTCTACTTCTTGATAGCCCTGAGCAGGAAGCCGAAGCGCGCCTATGAAAAGTTAGTTCTTCTATAATTTCAAAGAGCCTTAGCGATGACATGTCTGAACAAAGTTTTTCATCAATTGTAGAATTAAATAATAAATCCTTTCTTCACCTCTCCTTTTTTGTATGAGAGCCGACGATAACGAACCAGCCAGTAGTACTATTGGCTTGTGCAAGCGCGAACAAGCCTGTATAGTATTGTTAGGACCGAAGACGAAAAATGGGAACAGGTCCGAAACGAGCATGCAGCACTGAGAGAACAGGATGTCCTGGATTCACGGCGGTGGAATAGGCTTTGGTCGGCAATCCCCTTTTTACCTGCATTCGAGCCTGTTTGGCACATTTGTCAAGATTGCTCATTGTATTCCAAGTTGTATTTATTATTGACAATTGAGCAATTTTACTCTAAAGTTATAGTATTACGGGTGAGTGGGGGACTTTCAAAGACGCACGGGGGCCAGGATTGAAATGCATGAGCTACAAGTAACGCTTAATCCCGGAACAGTGATAATGGGCCGCTATGTTGTCATCGATGTGCTTGGCAAAGGCGGCTTTAGCGCTGTGTATTTGATCCAGGATCGGAAGCGTGAAGACAATTTTTTCGCGCTCAAAGAGGTGACCGCCTTTGATAAACAGGCGAGAGATTTTTTTGCTCTCGAATGCAGCCTGCTGCAGCGACTCGATCATCCGGCTCTTCCGCGAGTGTATAATGCCTTCGCAGATGAAGCGCATGACCGCATGTACATGATCATGGATTATGTAGAGGGTCCTAACCTGGAAACGCTGCTGCGCATTCAACCGAAGCAGCGCTTTTCATTACCCGATGCCACCGCTGTTCTTGCCCCTGTCGTGGATGCGCTTGAGTATCTCCATCAACACGACCCTCCGATCATTCATCGTGACCTCAAGCCGGCCAATATTATTGTACCCGTTGTCGGGGGCAAGACCATCCTGGTAGATTTCGGTATCGCCAAGGAGTACGACTCGCATGGTACGACCAATGCTATACGCCACTGCACGCCCGGTTATGGAGCGCCCGAGCACTACGCAGGGGGAACCAACGTACGTACAGATATCTACGGACTGGGGGCAACGCTCTTTACCTTGCTGACGGGCGACATTCCACCCGACGCCATCGACAGGTTGACGCAGATCGGTAACGATCGAGGAGACCCATTAAAACCCCTCAGCGCGCTTGTCCCATCCGTTCCGGAGCATATCTCCAAGGCCATCCAGCGCGCGATGTCCCTCAATATGATGCAGCGCTACTCAAGCGTCAAAGAGTTCTGGCAGACGTTGCAGACAGAGCCTGGGCAAAAGCACATCTCTGAAGCGCTCGGCTCAATCGTCGGCTCCCCCGGCGGGCCAGAAGTTCCCGAAAAAAAGGGGAAAGTATCCTCAAAGTCTCTTCACAAGCTGCAGTTGCCTACTACGCCCGAGATTCCCGAACAGACAATTAAGGTATCGCAACTGCTGCAAGGCAAGGAGCAGCAGGACGGGGGACGCTCGCGAAATCGTGTTCTGCTCCCGATTTTCCTGACATTGCTGTTTCTTGTTGTAGTCGGAGCGAGTTTTTTGGGATTTACATTTATTCATAATCAAATTACATCAGCCAGTTCACCCAAAGTTGTCTCCGCAATTATAGTCAATCCTGCTGAGTCTCTGGCAGCAACAGTGACCATCACGCACGTTGCTACCCTGGCCAGGACATATATTGGCACTATTTACACTTCGGAGGGCGCCCCATATCAAATGTCCCTGACAAATGTGCATCAAAGCGGTGGATATATTTCCGGCACCTTCACTTCATCACTTTCAAGTGGCGATTTCAATGGTTTTCTTGACAACTCCGGGCATATCTACTTCACGGTTACGAGCGGTCAGCCGCTCTATTTCACAGGGACGGTACAAGCGGATCACAGTATCTCTGGGGATAATTTTTGCTCGATCGACCAATCCAACAATTGTATTCCCGGACAAGCTACAGGTAACTGGAGTGCAGCACCTGGCAGGCCATAAAGTGAAACCTGGGCTAACTGGCACGGCTATCTTTCCGACAATATAAAGGGAACCTCGTTGGAGGTACCGCTCTCACAATGTTAGATAAATCTAGACATTGGGCCAGACCCTGTCATGGTTCTGATTTGATTTCCTGGCGGTTGGCTCCTATTTCAGAGCCGTCAACGAACCCCGGAGGTGAGTCCTAGTCCGTTGAACCGCCAGGCACGCCGAGAGGAGACCTCCCGACGGCCCGAGCAGGGCAACCCCGATGCCTTGAGGGTGCGATTCAAGCCATTGCGTGCGGCATTCTCATCGCGCAGATAGTGACTGGTACAATCAGGTCTGGGACAATCCATTCCCGGATCTCTGGAGGGAGACCGCCCGCGACGACATACCCACAATCGTGGCAAGTCCTTGTCGAGCCAGTTTCTTCCCATTCCAGATATGATTTGCCTGAGCGCAGCGCCACCCAGGCCAGCACGTGCTTGAAACGTCGATTCAAGGATTGGTTGTTCATGGCGCGGCGCATCTTTCTGGTGAGGCCGCCGCCGTGTGGGACATAGTCCCCGATGCCGACCGCATCGTAATCGTGATAGAGGCGCTTGGCGACCGTGTAGAGGAACTGCCTGGTCTGTTCTCGCCGTCTCCGGTACAGGTCTTGGAGGCGCGCGTTGAGCATGATCCAGCGATGAGAAGGCAACCAGAACTGGGAACCATCTGGGCGCGTGATTCTGCGCGACTTCTTCTTGCATGTGTCCCGCCTGGACTTGAGCTGATCGATGTGCTTGTCCAGGATTTTCAGAAAGGAGGGATTGTGGATCTCGGTGACTTTCCCATCGCTGCCGATCGCATACGCACAATTCTTGTGATTGGGGTCCATGGCGACAATGTTGTCAAGGCGCAGCGGTTTGCCATTGGATAACACCCGCTGCACCGTGAAGACAACGGAGTAGCGATAACCTTCTTTGACAATGCGCGACTTCCGAATGTGGTCGGAATTGACCCAATGGGGGAGCGCTTCCGCTAACTGCAACTCGATCGTGAGTTGTTTTCCGCTGACATCCTGGCCCAGCACTAGCATCAGAGTACGTCCGGCCAAGCGATAGCCCTTGTGCGGCTCATCATACTGCAAGGAAAACCAGCTCCGCTTCCAGGCGCGAAATGTGGGCCAATGGACCTGATTTGCTCGCTGCCTGTGTTTGCCATCCTGGTAGTCACGGATCGCCTTGGAGAGCCGTAAGGCGGCATTCTTGAGGACGGAAGAATAGACGACCTTGAGAAAGGGATGCTCTCGTTTCAAGCCAGGAATCAAGTTCCGCAAGCCGCGTTCTATGTAAAGGACCAAGCCAATCTGGTCGCGGCGCTCCTGGTCTGTGGCTGCACAGTATTGCTGGCGCAAGTTGTTGGCGGTTTCCAGCAGCTTGTTGTAAAGCCAGTTGGCGATCTTGGATTGTGAGTCGAGGATGGCAGCCTGGGCTTCGGTGACTTCAAGCCCGATCTTGACGACTGATTTCATCGGCGACCTCCTTGAGGTGCTGCATCACCTGCTTGGTTTTGTGGCTGCGGCCGCCATAGAGTCAGGCACTCAAGATGGTAATGATTTCGAGCACATCTTGCACCAGATCTTCTGCAAAACTGCCTTCTTCAGCGGCATTGATGATCATCACCTCGGTGCTAAAATGCTCGCAGAGCGCGAACACGAGCTCTGCTCCAAACCGTAGGAGCCGGTCTTGATGGGTAAGCACCAGGCGCTCCACCTCTCCCGAACAAATCCGCCTGATCAGTTCGCGCAGGCCGCGTTTGCGATAATTGAGACCCGAACCACGATCTTGCACAATCTCGCAGGTGCAGCCCTTCGTTGCGCAGTAGACTTCCAGAGCCCCCACCTGTCGATGCAAATCTTGCAGTTGATCTGGACTCGACACGCGAGCATAGCCAATAGTCGCGCGAGCATCGAGTTCAGGCTCAAGGCTCCTGCGCTCCCGCTTGTCCGCAACGAAGCGAAGAGTAGCCAGGTCGTAGCGTCGATGGCCCCCTGCGGTGCGTTCGGAGGTAATCTTACCTGCCTGTTCCCAGCGGCGTAACGTTTCTTCTCGAACGCCCAATTCCTGTGCGGCCGCCTTAATCGACACCTTCATAATCCAACTGCTTGTGGAGACCCTCATGCCTTTAGGCTGAGGAAGGAAGCAAGCGCTCCTTTCTTGATGTCGGGGAAGACAAGGGCACGAGCCGTGTTCTCCACCGTACCAATTTGATCAAGCGGCAATCTGTCACCTTTGCCGTTTGCGTGACCCGTTTGCCGGTGATGGGATCGTGCAGGCTCAATTTGCCATCCAGAGTGCCCCCCACATAGGCTTTGCCCCACTTAGGATGCCTGACGAGCGTTCCGCGCCTGAGTCCTTGCGAGAGCGTGCCCCCGTAGGGGCTGCGTCTGCCTCCGCGTTCTGGCTGCAAGCGGTGCAATTGGCGGCGATGCCACACCAATGGGCTGATGCAGACGAGCTGCGTGTTCTCCGGCACGGTGCTGCCTCCAACTGCGCTGTGTGCCAGGACCCACGCATCGACGCAATGTGCCTGCCACACCTCTGCCATCTTCTTGCTCGTCTTCTTGAGCCCCACCTGTTCACGGAGCGCTTTCGTCTCCCATCCCTGCTTGACCGTCACAGGGGCCAACGCGGACAGAGCGTTGTAGAACCAGGCTTTGCCCACTTGCAGTGGAGAAAAGGTGGTGTTCCACGTGCCGCCAGGACCGGGGCGTGTCGAGGCTTTGATGTCCTCAACGACAAAGCCGGTGATCGGGAACATTCGACACAGCCATGTCGCTAGCCTCAGTTTCCACTGCCAGCGAGCCTTTGTGGAGGGAGGCAGTTTCTTGTATGCTTGGTGCCGGTTCGCGCGCGGGGGCCTGCAGGGCGTTTTGCGCGAGCGGCGAGCCCGGCGCATCCTGGTGCTCTGCTGCTCGGCTTCCTTGACCCCAGCCCGCGCATCTGCCTGAAAATTCAGGTAGGTATGCGCCGCCGAGACAACGCTATAGCCTTCCTTCTTGCTGCCTGGATCGATACCAACGACAACGGGTTGCGTAATGCGGGCAGAGGGCTCTACGTTTAAACGTACACAAAAGATGCCGCCTTGCCAGAAGGCTGTTGCTTTCCCGGACGTGAGCCAGCGCCGGGCGCGCGCGGGCGTCGTTGGCATCAGCGGGTTCTGATTCCTGTCTACAACAGAGACAAACATAGGCGATAAGCCTCCTTGCGGAGTGTCTATATTCCCTTCGCTACTGACCATCGGAGTGGGTACAAGGTAGGGAGGCGCTCGTACTGTCCTGTGAGGTGCCACCCTCAGATGGTTCAGTTCTCTTCAAACACCCTTCCGGAGCTTGAACAAGCTAGTCTCGCGTTTGGTCTCACAACCGTCTCGTTGGCGGACGATCTGGTTGCAAGCCCACTCCATTTCAGGGAGTGGGTACTTGACTTCTTGCTTGATCCTGCTAGTACATTGAGGCTGAGAAATACCCATGATAGAATAGGAGGAAAAAGCGAAAGGGGAGAAATGATCGATGCCAAAGCGAGCAACAGCAGTCGTCCTCAGCGCGAAAGCGCAGGAGGGATTGCTCCACATCATCAAGCGCCATCGAAGTGAGCAGCAAGTGGTGCTGCGAGCGCGCATCGTCTTAACGGCGGCCCAAGGGTCCTCCAATGCGCAAATTGCCCGCGAGCTGGGTGTCAATGTAGACACCGTGCGTCTGTGGCGGGATCGCTGGGTGGGACTGCAAGGGATTGATCTGGAGACATTGAGCCTGGCCGAGCGGCTGCAAGATGCTCCGCGTCCTGGGGTGAAGCCGAAGTTTACCACAGACCAACGCTGTCAGATGGCGGCGCTCGCGTGTGAGGCCCCAGCCCAAGCAGGGCGCCCGATCAGCCAATGGACGGGACGGGAGATCGTTGACGAACTGAAAGCGCGAGGCATCGTCGAGCAGATTTCGCCACGCCATGCCGCACGACTGCTGAAAAAGGGGGGCTCCAACCGCACCGGTTCCGGTACTGGTTAACCGAGGTGGCAAATTCGCGCAGAGACGAAAAGATTGTCCAGGGGTGTGAGGTGTATGCCAAGGCTCCGCACCGGGCCAAGCAAGGCGAACGCACCATCAGCATGGACGAACTGACCGGCGTTCAAGCCTTAGAGCGCAAGCATCCCGACCTCCCCATGCAGCCAGGTCATGTGCTGCGACGCGAATTCGAGTATATCCGGCATGGTACGCTGTCCTGGTTCATCAATTTTGATGTCGTCACAGGGCACATCATTGAACCCTCCTGGGGACCGACACGCACTGAGGAAGATGCGTTGACACATCTCCAACGCTTACTTGCTAGCGATCCCAAGGCGACGAAGTGGCACGTGATCCTGGATAACCTGAATATCCATCAGTCCGAGGCGCTGGTGCGCTGGGTAGCCCAACGACACGGGATTGCAGCGGAGACGCTGGGCCTCAAGGGCAAAAGCGGCATCCTTCAGTCGATGGAAAGCCGGGCAGCGTTTTTGCACGACCCAACCCACCAGGTGGTCTTTTACTACACACCCAAGCATGCCTCCTGGATGAATCAGGTGGAAATCTGGCTCAGTATTCTGATACGCAAATTGCTCAAGCGCGGGAATTTCACCTCGCTGGACGACCTACGCGACCAGATCCTGGCCTTTATCGCGTATTACAATCGCACAATGGCTAAACCCATCAAGTGGACCTACACGGGACTTACCTAATCGTGGAACCTTTTATGCCTCAGTGTACTAGATGTTCAACTTCGTGTCATCATAGATAAGGGAGGTGATGGACCCGTTGGTGTCGCCCCAGGCGGAAAGATATGTCGCTTGCACCCAGTCAATAGTCCGTGCAATAGATGCGTGGGCGCTACATTCCCCGTAAATCTTTACCACCTGGCCGTTTTGCACATTCCCCACGATGAAATCCACCTCGTTTAGATCCCTGAGCAGCGAGTCTTGCCAGACAAACGACTGAATGTTGAAGCATTCTTGTTTGATAAACAGCTGTTTATCAGCATTGCTTTGGAGTCCAGTCGTTGGAAACGTCTCAACGATTGTCGCCGCTGATGTCGTCGCTAATGTCCCGAGCTTCGCCCTGAAATAGTTCCCTTCCTCGCCAGGAATAAAGCTATAATTGATGTAAAATGTCCTGGAAGTGAGCGCTTGCCTGGCATCCGCGGTCAAACGTTGCCGCATTGCGAGCGTGTCGCTCGCGAAAATAATATTCGATGATACTGGCGTGGGTGTAGTTTCAAACGAATCAAACGGCGTTTTAATATCAGGATTAGCCGCAAGGTAAAAGAACAAGCCTCCAAGAGAAATACCTAGAAGGCAGGCGAAACACACAAGCAAAATGTTACGAGTCCTCTTTGACATGGATACACCCCTCTCAAACAAAACGTATCAACACCTGTAATCCATTGCCAGATTTATGTCTTTATACAGGTACTGGGAGAGTCCAGCTGTCTGCCCGTTTTGCAATCTGAGCCCTCCGCTTACCATTCTCACCTGGCACGATGGCACTGAAATCTGTACATTCAGCTTCCATGAAGCGCCCGCCTGATGTTGTACGAGATACTGGTATTGCCAGCCCGCAGTGCCCCTTTTCGCTATACCTCTGTCTATCCAGGTAAGGGTGATGATGTTTGTCTGGCCGAAAGAAAGGTTGAAGGAACCGGCCCACACCTGACGTCCAAAACCCACACTAGAGCCTTGAGGTTGCCATCCCTGCTGCCTCTGTAAAGAGCTGCCGAGGGGCGTATATATGCGAACGTAATCACTATAGACAGGAGGTCCAAAAACTTTTCCATTCCTTAACCATGCATAACGTAAGGTGGCGCGATGAGTCGCATTGCCACTCCCATCGATGGTCACCTGGTCACTCACCGTTCTGGTAAGCAACGGATTGACGTGGTTACCGGAAATGTTCGCATCTACCACAAACAGGTTATCACCCGCCGAAGGTTGGATTGTCGCGCCTACATCATAGAACCGGAGCAGGTTTTCCGCCGCGGGGTTATTGAAGTAGATCTGCAAATCCTTCGTATGAAGCGAATTATTAAGCAATTGTATTAACTGAGGGAAGGCAGAAGCGGGAAGGTGACGGATACGTTCGAGAAAATGGGCTGCCAACTGTTGGGTGAAATATCTGCTGGGAGCATTCCCGTAGGGTGATAGAATGTTGCTACTCTGGGTATGGCTTCCCGGACCGAACTGGTAATATTGGATGAGACTAACGAGATTGTGCGTATTGACGGTCTGGTTTAACTCGGGAATAGCAATTGGACCCGTAATGGCAAGCGCATTCGCCATGAGATTGGGGGTTATGGCAATGACCCCTTGCAGTGGGATTCTGCCATGCTCGTGAATATAGTTCTGTTCTGCGTAGCCTGCAGCCGTCGGGAAATCCGCATCAAGATTGGAATCACGCAGGTTCCAGCTATTGGAAAACCATCTGTAGGCAGCTGGCAAAGGGAGAGTGCCGCCATTATTCACAAACTGGGTATCGAGCAAATTCGCATCGGAGATCTTCGCCGAGCTCAATCGTCCTCCGATGAGCGTGGCAAAGCCATAGTCCTTAATTAAGCCGCCTCCAGGTCGTAGCTCCGTTGTATCCAGGATCTCGACAAGATAGAAAGCAGATGTGATACCGATGCCAAGCAATTGAGGGAGAGCGGGAAGAAGTTGATCAATTTCATGCAGCAGGGCCTGCAGGGATGGGAGATATCGATGGAATGCCGCAAATATCCTGGCAAGGCTTGCATCGAATTGCAGATCGCCTGGCTGTAGAGCATTGACCTGCTTGGCTACCAGATTGACATTTCCCTCCACCTGGTGAAAGTCAATACCGATTTTTGCAATATCTGTTGTCGTGAAGCCATTGCCTACACTCAGTGGCTCGCGAAAGCGAGATATGAGTACATAAAGTGCATCGCAGCCGATGACTCCCGCTGAAGAAATCTCCATAGCGGCTGGTAAAAGATGGAGTGCGATATTCAAACGAGTACCAAGGCCAGGTATAATTGTACCGGCCGCAGGCAACGATTGTGCATCAGAATTGAGCTGTACAAAGACGGCGGATGCGGCCTTAAACTCGTTCTGTGCGCGAACAACCGGGGCAGCGTCGAACGGCTTTTTCGTCCATGTCTGAAGAAGAGATGCACCCAAATCCAGATGTCTTAATCCCACTCGCGCCTGAGCATAGTCGCTCTGATACACTGCACTATATGTCCCGTAAGCAGCCGTCGCTATCCCTGACCCGATGAGGCACACGAGTAGAAGGGCAGCGATAAGTGGGGATAACCCCAGTATTTTACGTTTCCGTCTTTTCTTACGACGGAGGGTAGGGAACACTTCCTGGGAAGATATAGATGGCATCTCCCCCTCTCCAGTTCCCCTGGCAATCAAACCGGGAATTTCTACCTTCGGAAACGAAAGATCACGTCTCTTCGCCAGCTGCGTCGCTTCCGGGTCTGGAGCCACCTGTTCTGAAGCCTGTTCCGCCTCTGGATTGACATCCGATCGCCGTATTTTCTCGCCGATCGGGGGCGTGATGGTAAAATGTGGTATCTCCGCCACCATATTTTCGGTATGTATCACCTGCCATAACGCCTCGCGGAATTGCCCGACGCTGGCGAACCTGTCATTTCTATTCAATGCCATTGCACCGTCGATAGCCTCGGCCACTATTTGAGCCGACGGCATCAGCTGATCCACCGATAAGAGCGGATCAGGTTCCCCCAGTTTAATACGCTCCAAGCGATAAGAGGCCTCAACCGGGATCTTGCCGGTCAAGAGGGTGTAGAAGATGGCTCCGAGGGCATATACATCCGTGCGACGACTCGTTTTCTTACCAAATTGCTCAGGTGCGTGAAAGTTAAGCGTATTCTCTTGAGAGGTGGAGTCCACGGATACATTCCTGCTACCACCGAAATCAACGAGCTTCGCTGAAATAGACGAACCTGCGCCAGGCAAAATGATATTGGACGGTTTGATGTCACCATGGATCAGAGGGGGATTTTGCCGATGCAGGTAGCTTATAGCATCCATTATGGGTGACATCATCATCATTGCCGCGTGCAAAGAAAAACGCTTGCCAGGCATCAGGTGACGCATTACTTCCAGATTATGTCCTTCAACATACTCCATCAGGATATAGAAGCGGTCGCGCTTGTCGCCCTGGAAGACTTTGTAGATGCGGGGGAGCCCGGGGTAGTCCAGATGTTTAAGTGTCGCGGCATCGAAAGGCAAATCACGTTGCTCTTCATGAACGGCATACATCACCTCTTTGAGGACCATCTGTTTTTGCTGTTCTCGCTCGTCTGCAACAAGGTAGACAGCACCCGAAGTCCCCTGACCAAGAAGTTTGATCACCCGGTACTGTCCTTGTATCAGGTCACCCTCACGAAAAATAGATTGTATGTCGTTCATTGTATACCTCGGTATACCTCACTTTGATTACAAATTGCCGCCTCCAGTCTGCCATCAAAATTCGAGCCTCGCAACGAATTAAACTTAATTGGAATGCAAAGACTCTTTTCTGATGAAAATGGGTGGCTGGTATGGTCATTAGCCAGAAATGCGCGCTCTGTCGATTCCAAAGTGTCTATCAAGGAAAGCGTATCAACTAAGGTGGATGTGATGACTGGAAAATCCGTACTAGAAGATGGCGACTGTTGGGAGTTGGCCACCTTCGGGGTCAGCAATTCTCTAAAAACGAATAATTATATACCCTCATCATCCTATCCAGAACAAGCATAACTACATCTAAAATATACAACAGTACGTGGACGCATCAACTTTTTTCATAGTACATGAACGCATAAGCGTTGTCAACGGACATAGGAGGTGATGGCAGGGCTTCTCAAAAGTCTGGGGAGTGAAAAAGAAGAGTCAATCCAGTAGAATGAAACCACTCAAAACACGTTTCATTCAGGAGAGACCCGTCATGGACTATACTACACTGCTTCCGGAAGTCAAGGAACCCCAGGAGCAAGGCCAAAAGCAGATGCAATCATTGTATGGCATGTGTCAGCACTTGGGGGATGGTCGGGCGGCGCGCGGGAAGCGCTATGATCTGGCAGGGGTATTGGTCGTGTTGGTGTTAGCGAAACTGGCAGGAATGAGAAGCCTACTGGGAGCCAGCGAATGGATCAGGCATCAAGAAGAGTTGCTCCGCGATGAACTCCAGTTGTCCTGGAAACGGATGCCTTGCGCCAATACCTATAGTTATGTCCTGGCTCGTTTGGAAAGTCAGGAGATCAACGCCAACCTTGCGGCTTGGTTTGTGCGCAAAGCCGCTGAAAGCCGAAAGGGGGAAGACCCTGGCAGTGGAAAGATCGCACATGAGCATCTAGCGATTGATGGCAAAGCCCTCAAAGGCACGGGATCGCAGGCATATGGAGGCGAAGACCCGCAACAGCATTTGCTGCATGTGTATGAGGTGCAAACCGGCATCGTTTTGCATCAGTGTCCGATTGGGGAGAAACGCAATGAAGTGAGTGCTCTCAAACCGTTGCTCACCGAGGCATTGTGCAAAGGGCGGATTCTGACAGCAGATGCGGGGAAGCCGCTATCACGAGTTCGGTCGTCTTGTCCAGCAGGCAGGAGGGGAGGTGATTGTGATCGTGAAAGACAATACGCCGGTCACGCGCGCCGACCTGGAACTGTTTTTTGAAGATCCGCAGGCAGACAAGAGGACGTGGCAATCCTACACGCAAATCGAGAAAGGTCATGGCCGTTTAGAACGTCGCACGATTATCACCAGTCCTGATCTCAATGACTTTCTGTATCGGGACTGGGGGGATGTTGGGCAGGTGTTCCGCTTACAACGGGAACGCATCTGCAAAGGAAAACACACGGTCGAAGTCATCTATGGTTGGACGAGTCTTTCCTTGCAGCAGTGCTCTCCTCAACGTCTTCTGGGCTTGACTCGCGCTCATTGGGCGGTGGAAAATTGTCTCCACTGGCGTCGCGATGTGACACTGGGAGAGGATCGCTGTGGCGTGCGTCTCGAACCAGTGGCAGCCATGTTGGCGGTTCTGAACACTGTTGTGCTTTCCTTGATGGATTTCCATCAGGTTTCTAACGTAGCGAGCCAACTGCGCCGTTTCTCGGCTCACCCTCGTGAGGCGATTGCTTGGTTGCTTCCTGGCCACAACTTTTGAGAAGCCCTGGAGGTGATGGTCAGAAAACTTGATATGGAAGATAATGCAGTAGAATGTAATTCCTTTAATAACACGCTCAACATGTAGATAATGTATGATTTTACAACCTCTAAATATTACACACTCTACTTTAGCGTTTACACTTTTTGTAACCAAAATGGCTAGCCCAAATGCCCGCCCATCTTGTTCAATGGCTTTGAGAATGGTAACTATTCAGGTACCCTGACAAAGCCGCTCTAGAGGCTAGTTCAATTTTCGGAAAGCACCAAATTATACCGCAACCATTTGCCTCTCGTTCCGCTTGCGAGGGGGTCTGATGATTTTAGGGTACCTGAATAGTTACCATTAGTTATTGCTAATCTGTTACCGGAGCTTGTACCGGGAAGAATAGTAGATCTGTGCTACCTTGTAGCACAGGAAATTGTCATAGAACAGGCGAATGTTCTACAAAACATTATGAATGCTTTACTACTCTGCTGATGCAATATGCAGTAGAGAAAAAACTGTATTTCATATTCATCGAAATACAGTTCATTTTAAATGCAAGAAAGCAGAGCAAGGTTACTCGCTTCTCATCGATACGTCTTGAAAGATATAAGTATTAGAATGCGGCGGTGAAGGTTGGAGAAGAAATCTTCTCGGGAACATACAGGAATAGAACTGAATGTATGTCTCCTGACTGCTTCATTAGAAGATGGAAATTGTCAAAGCAGGCTCTCATCGTCGGAGACGCTGCAACGATTTTGCGCTTCAGGGTAAAAAAGTGCAGGTAAAGAGTAAAACACGGGGAACGGAGTCTAAATTACGGTTTTGTTACAGGAGAATGCTTTCATGATTTCCATAGCCAGACCTCTTTTTAGGTACATAGTTTGGAAGAAGTCGCAATTGGAGTGTTGGGTCAAGACTTGATTATGATCGTTTCTAACCATAACGCTTGATGCGCAAATTGCAACATTACGTCAAAGAGCAGAGCTATCCAAGGGATCGTAAGTAGAGAAAGTAGGATGCTGCTTTATCACCTCGTTAGATATCTGAAAGCTGCTACCTTCTTAATGAAGAGACAGTCAAGCTAATATCTATGCGTGCTGAAGAAACGCTAGGGACTTTATTTTTAGCAAGGAAGGGCATAAGTATGGAAAGGATAACCATACCAGAGTGGAGTGGAGAAGATCTAATGTCCTCTGCAGCAGAAAGTAGCGCTATTAAAAGTGGCATTATCAGCGATGATATCGCTTACAATCCTTCCCAGCTTTATGATATTTCAAAACGTCTTCTTGATATTGTGCTTGCAGTTATCGGCATAGTAGTGCTAATGCCAGTATTTGTAATTATCGCCGTTTGTATCAAGCTTGGAGACGGAGGCAAGATACTTTATTTCAGAGAAATGATCGGGTTAAGTGGTCGACGCTTCACCATCCTAAAGTTTAGAACGATGATACCTCATGCTGATGCCTACCTAGAACAGCATCCTGAGCTTAAGTCAGAAGACTTTATTCCGGTTGATGGTAGACTGAGGAGATACCAAACTCGGGAGAGAGTCAATGAGTGGATTGAGATACGCAGAAGTGAGCCAGAGGGAGCTGAAGTTTCTAGATCTGACGAGTTTGACGGTGGAAGAGTTTGCTCAGCTGGTGCCAGCCTTTGAGGAAGCGTTTCAAGAACGCATGAAAGAGTGGCGTCTGGATGGCCAGCCACGAAGCGGACGCGGGTACACGACCTACGCCAATTGTCCGCTGCCCACGCCCGAAGATCGCCTGCTCTTCCTCTTGGTCTACTTGAAAACCCATGTGTTGCAAGTCGTGCAGGGAGAGCTGTTCGGGATGCCACAAAATAAAGCCAATCAATGGATCCACACGTTATTGCCTGTCTTGCAAACGACGCTGAGAAGACTGGGAGCTGCGCCCGCACGGTCCATGGAGGAATTGGCACAGCGATTGGCAGAGAGCCTTGTGCCCACAGAACCAGTGGGGCAAGAAGTCCAGAGTCAAGACAACCCTCCCCTTTTTGCCAAGATGGTACCGAACGGCGCATCCAGCGTCCCAAAGACCCGGCTCAACAGAAAAGCCATTATAGCGGCAAGAAAAAAGGTCACACCGTGAAGAATGTCGTGTTGGTGGATAAGCACCTGACGATTCAGTTTCTCAGCCCAACGCATCCTGGCAAGGTCCATGATAAGCGCATCGCAGACACGACCCCTTATCCGTTGCCCCACGGCAGCCACCTGCTTCAAGACCTCGGTTTTCTCGCTTTCACGCTGGAGGGCGTCATCATCGAAATGCCCACCAAGAAACCCAAAGGGGGCGAGTTAACCGCTGAGCAAAAGGCAGCCAATCAGTCTCTGGCGTGCCGTCGGGTCGCCATCGAACATGTCAATAGCAGTATCAAGCGCTGTCGCATTGTCAAAGACGTCTGTCGTCTCTTGCGCTCGGGGGTACGTGACCACGTCATGGAAATTTGTTGTGCCTTGCATAATTTTCGCCTTCGCCTTGATCCTTGGCTTCCCATCCCTTAATCGGAATAAACTCTAGAGTATCAGAAAAACATGAAGTTGCAGTACGATCCACGAATTACCCGATTAGGTAGATTTCTGCGCAAGGTATATCTGGATGAATTACCGCAACTATTTAATGTTCTGGCTGGACAAATGTCATTTGTCGGTCCACGGGCTATTCACCAACGTGAGTTGATCCTTTATGGAGAGTATGCAGATAAGAGGCACTCAGTGAAACCAGGCATTACTGGTTTATGGCAAATCAGCACAGATCGGTACAGGAGTTATGAGGATCGTATACCGCTCGATATGCAATATATCGATAATCGATCATTGTTCCTTGATTTCTTTATTCTGTTTAAGACGCTAAAGGTCCTCATCACTTCTACAGGAGTCTAATTGAGTAATGTTTAACATATATAACGTTTTCCTGCAGAGATTACCTTATCCCGAAATGGAGTAGAAAGATGACACTAAAGCAGTACTTGACCATACTGATAAAACGCTGGCAAATTATTTTGGTTTGCTTTCTGCTTGTTGGATCGGGGACGTATATTGGATGCAAACTTATGAAACCAGTCTACCAGTCATCTGCGCTTATCGAAGTCACGATCCGTTCCCTCTCTAATAATCAATCAGATTACAATAATCTGCTCGCTAGCGACCAGCTAGTGCAAACTGAAGCAACATTGGCTATAGGCGATCCAATACTTCGCGAGGTTGCGTCTCATTATCCTGGCCTGACTGTAATTGAACTTGCGAAAGAGGTTTCCTCCACCACCAAACCCAATACGCAGCTTTTCGAAATAGACGTAGCCGATACGAGTCCAATACGGGCGGCAAGTCTCACAAATGATATCGCTTCGACTCTGATAAAACAACAATTTCAGGCGACCCAGCAGAATAATGCTCAGGCGCAGCAACAGATACAGCAAAACATTGATCAGGCAAACCAGCAGATTAATGATACTACAACGCAAATTTCCGGCATGCGGGCGAAAGGAGGAAACCAGGGGCAAATAGCTCTTTTACAGGCACAGCTAAGCGGATTACAACAGCGCTACAGCCAATGGCAGAGTGCCCTGGCTCAACTTGAGTTGATACAGGCACAAAGTGGAAGTTTATTACGGGTGGCTCTACCTGCTCTACCAGCGGACAAGCCTGTGCGACCAAATACCTTGCTTTACACAGGCATAGGCCTTCTGGTAGGCTTATTATTGGGAATGTTGCTGGCACTACTGAACGATCAACTCGACACACGAGTTCGCACCTCCGAAGAGATTTATCGATTATTTGGATGGCCGGTTCTGGCTACAATATGGCGAGCAAAATCAGAGAAACGGGAGGATGTGATCAATCCAGTTGGTAACAATGCTAATATTGAAGCATATCGAATATTGCGCACAAATATCGGCTTTTCGAGTATTGATAAGTCTCTGGGTTCAATGGTAGTTACAAGTGCGATGCCGCGTGATGGTAAGAGTGCTATTGCTGCTAATCTAGCAATTTTTATGGCGAAGGCCGGGAAAAATACGTTACTTATCGATGCGGACCTGCATCGCCCATCTCTACATATCCTGTTCGGGCTACCTAGCGATAAATTGGGTTTGAGCAATGCTATCCTGACATTCAGCACGCCAACTACATCCAGTGAGCCAGGAGCGAGTAGATTATCGCTTGAACCTTTTGTCCATTCAGTAGGTATTCCAAGTTTATGGGTAATGCCCTCTGGACCATTACCCCCGAATCCTTCGGAATTGCTTGAATCGAAAGTGATGCAGCGCTTTATTGCTGCAGTCGCCAATTGCGGAGTAGAGGTAGTCATTTTTGATGCTCCTCCTTTATTGGGAATATCGGATGCCAGTATCCTGACATCAAAAGTTGATGGCGCTCTTGTCGTGGTTGATACAACACGTGCCACGAGTGGTAAGCTTAAACAGGTGAAAGCTGTGCTGGCACAGACTGGAGTTCGGGTCCTTGGTTGTGTAGCTAATAAGGTGAGCCCAAAACACAATGATACAGCTTATACCTATTATTATAGTGAAGAGTCACAGAACGCGCAGGGGAAACCCTCAAGTAATGGACATTCACCTACTACTCCTATGATGCCATCACCTCAAATGCCTGTATCATCATTTGAGCAAAGAAATCATTCAAATTAGTGCTGTAAATTCTTAGGAAAGGTAAGTTTAGTGAAAAGGGTAGTCTTGCTGAATACGGAAAGACAACAGCCACAGGTACAGCCACGCATCGAGATGCAGCCGCAGGCACAGATACAGCAGCAAGTACAAGCACAGCAGCAAGCAACTTTTCAGTCATATGAACAACGCAAAAAGCAGGGGTTTAAAAAGCGCAATTTACTCATTGTACTCCTACTATTCTTGTTCTTGGCCAGTTCAATCTCTGCTGTGGCTGGCTACCTAGTGTACCAAATGTATCAAACTAATCTCTCGCTTGCAGAAGCAGGAATACAGCACTTGCGTTCAGGAATAAGCCTGCTGGAGTCCTTGCAGTCGCGGCCATTTGCACCACAGACCGTGGAGCAGGCGCAGCAAGAGTTTGTTAGCTCTTTAAATGACTCGCAAACACTTCAGGCAGGGCTAACAAACTTTCCTGGTATTGCAGACCTCATCCCTGTTTATGGTGTTCGACTTACAACAGCTATCCACCTGTCCGCTCTGGCTGCTGATGTCTCGCAGGCGGGTATTGGCGGCTGCAAGATGCTAAAAATGGTACTTACTCGTCTGGGCAGTCCTTTGAGCGGATCAATGCCAGGACTGACGAAGGCTGATTTTACTACACTCTCAAATGAATATCAAAATGTGAAGAGTTCGATAAATGCGGCTATGGACGAGGCTATACTCCTACAACCAGGTGATGTATCATTTGATACTCATGTGGCAAAACTAATGCAGAAGTTCCGGGCGAACATTCCCACGATACGCAGGATATTAGGTGAGGTGGACCAAATACTTCCGGCATTGCCCACCCTGCTCGGTATCGGTACACCTTCGCATTTCTTGTTAGAAATCATGGATTCGACTGAACTTAGGCCAGGAGGTGGATTTATCGGCAACTATGGTATTATCACACTTTCAGGAGGACGACTAACGACTGCTCATATCACGGATGTTTATCTGCTAGATAGGCCTTTTGAGTTTGCAGGTCATACTATTCCCTATCCTCCTGCATATCGCTGGTTTGCCCAATATCAAGCTTCCTCAAGCTGGAGCCTGCGCGATTCCAATCTGGATGCGGATTTCCCCACAAATGCACGATACGGTGAATTGAACTACCAGCGTGAAGGTGGCAAAGTCCCTTTGCAGGGAGTAATTGCTATCACACCTTTCTTCATTCAACAAGTGCTGAATATTACTGGAGCAATCAGTGTACCAGAGTATCATGAAACGGTCACAGCACAGAATCTGATCAGCCTTATTCATTTTCACCAATTAGGAGGGATAGCGGCTAAAGAGGGAAGCAGTCTGATTTCTTCGCCGGATGGTAGCTCTTCGCAGCGCAAATACTTCACTGAATTGTTAGGAAAGCATCTGCTAGCAGGATTGACACATCTTTCCCCAAACGCTCTGGCGAAATTGTTGCGACTCGCGGTCAGTTCATTACATACAAAGGACATTCAAGCCTATTTTAATGCCAGTAGAATGGAGAATGTACTGCACCTTCTCCATCTCGATGGGTTGACCCAGTCGTCACCTGGAGACCATCTCTTTCTTGTAGATGCCAATGTCGCAGCGAGTAAGGCCAATGATTTTATCGTCAATACAGTGCATGACCAGGTGACTATCGATGAGCACGGGAATGCTTTTCATCACACCACCATAACCTATGCTTGGACACTGGCTGGTCAGAACTACGGTAACCAACTTTATCAAGATTACCTGCGTATCTACGTACCGTCTGGAAGTACATTATCTACACAGAACGGATGGCAGTCACTTGGTACAAGCACTGCTTTTGGCTCTCAGGTATGGGCAGGCTTCTTTACACTTGTCTACGGACGGACGCGCACCATCACCCTCTCATGGACCAGCCATGACGTGGCTAAGCTTGGCCCTAACGGCTGGCAATATCAATATTTGTTGCAACGGCAGGCCGGAGCTCAACGGACACTAGAATTGCAAGTGACGCTGCCTTCGTGCGGAATTAAGACAAGCAGGTGGAAGGGAATTGTCTCTAATAATAAGCAAGAAGCAACTCTCAATCGATCTTTAACCCAGGATTTGAACGTAGGAGTTGATTACACATGTACATAATTTTCCGGGTGTGAAAGGATTGAAAATTCTTGTACTAAACGAGCTGGAACTGCCGGTAATCTTCTTAGTTCACACCTGGACGAGGACCTATTTAGCTAGGTTGATATGTTTGTAGAGTGGAAATAAAGGGAGAAATAATGTCCCATATTTTATTTATTACGTACTACTATCCACCAGAAAAAGGCGCAGCAATGGTGCGCATCAGTGAGACGGCGAAGCGCCTTGTGAAGCTTGGCCATCAGGTAACAGTACTGACAACTGTACCCAATTATCCAACAGGAATTGTTCCTCCGGAATATCGTGGCCGCATCTTTCAAGAAGAGATGCGTGATGGAGTACGTGTGGTACGAGTTTGGAATTATATCAACTCAAATACTACCTTTTTGCGTCGTATTTTGCCTCACATCTCTTTTAACCTACTGGCTCCACTAATTGGAGGCAGAGCCGTTGGTCACCCTGATGTGATCATTGCATGCTCACTGCCGCTCTTCAATGCAATCGCTAGCCGTCTATTATCATGGTGGAAGCGTTGCCCTTATATCTTTTGGGTCGCCGATCTTTGGCCCGAAACGCCAATACAATTGGGTATTTTGCGCAATCGTCTAATAATTCGTCTTTCTCAATGGCTGGAATGGTCAGCTTATGAGCACGCAAGTATAGTTTGGGTAGTCGCGGAAGGTGTTCGCAATGACCTCATTAAGCGAGGTTTCCCTTCAGAGCGTACCTTCCTAGGTATAAATGGTGTTGATACAGCTCTATTTCGCCCACTACCGCAAACACCTAGGCAAGCCCGCATGGAGCTTGCTTGGAATGATCGGTTCACCGTCCTCTATGCAGGTACTCATGGAGTGGTACATGGATTGATGACGATACTTGATGCTGCTGATCAGTTGGGTGATCGGACAGATATTCAATTCATATTTATTGGCGATGGCGCACAAAAAGCTTATCTGATAGAACAGGCATGCGAGCACAATTTGAAGAATATCACATTTCTAGATGCCCAACCGCACGAAAAGATGCCTTTGATTTACGCTGCAGCCGATATATGCCTCGTCCCTGCTCGCAAAGCTCAGGTGCTCAAAGGTTTTTTACCAGCAAAGCTGTTTGAAATAATGTCCTGCGGCCGACCCATTTTGCTAGGTGTGGATGGCGAGGCACGCCAGCTTGCAGAACAAGAGGCAGGTGCTGCACTTTTTGTTGAACCGGAGAATCCTACCGCACTGGTAACAGCGATCCTACACCTAAAAGAGCATCCTGACATTGCCGAGTCCCTAGGGAAGCAGGGCCGTGCATTTGCCGAGGTGAACTTTGATCGCGATCAGCTAGTTAGAGCGATTGAAGGGTGCATCGAGACATTACTTGGAAAGCAGGCGGTAGTGCCTAAATCGGTGACATCTTTCCCTATCTCTACATCAGAAGTACTTGCTTCTGCTAGCAATAAAGTAGAGAAGAAGCAATAATACTACAGAAGATTTACGAGAAAGACACATACCAGGCGAAAAATTATGATCGCTGACCTTGATGTATAACGATCTGGAACGCATCTATCAGATAGTACAGATATTGCCAGCTGCGATTGTAAATAGCGAGGAATAGAGTTCTACTTCGATAGAAGATTTTGAGTATTGTAGGAGGGCAGTGTTGAGAACCAGTGTGTGGAAGAGGCCGATCACAGAAACTATTGACATCGTGAGAAACATCTAAACCTCATCAAGAGCATGAGCGAAACTGTGCTGAAGGATGGTTCGCCGATGGCGAAGACGTTCTTTGGCACGCATAAGCTCTCGCTCCAGGTGAGCCAGATCCTGACAACACAGGTTCTTGAGCTCGCGGCGCTTGAGCAGGTTCCACACCTGTTCTTGTGGATTTAACTCAGGAGCGTAGCCAGGCAAGCGTTCCAGATGGACGCGTTTGCCCATCGGACTGGCGAGAAACTGTTTGACCACGTTCGCTCGATGAATGGGTGAGCCATCCCAAATGACCAGCAGCGGGCCTGCGATCTTGCGCAACAGCATCCGTACAAACCGCACGACATCCTCGGCGGTGTACGCTCGTGTTTGCATCTGCATGAAAATCCGTCCCTTGGGAGTGATGCCTCCGATCGCGGACAGATGGTCACGCGTGAGTTTCACGCGTAACACCGGGGTATGCCCTCGCAAGGCATAGGTCCGGACTGTCATCGGCAGCAGATAAAAGCCCGCTTCATCGACAAAGACTATCACCCGCTTTTCTTGCTCGGCTTTTTTTTCAGCTGTGGCCAGTGATGCGCTTTCCAGTGCTCGATCGCGCGCTCATTGCGCTGCGTGGCTCGTTCGACCGGTTTCTGCATGCTGTAGCCCATCTTGCGCACCAGGTAGCCACAATGATCGGGATGATAACTCACCCCAAACTCCCGTTGGATCGCCACTGCCAGTCTGCGGCTGTTCCAGACCTCTCCGCGAAATCCATAGGCTGGCGCTCCTTTCGCCAGCACTGCTGGGATGTGTGCTCGCTGCTCTGCCGTCAAACGGGGCTTCGCTCCTTTCGCGGGATGCGCTTTGAGGGCTTCTTCTCCTCCCTCTCTGCCACATTTCATCCACTGGCTGACCGCTCCCTCCGTCACCCCCAGCGCCTCCGCGATATCTTGTTGTTTCCATCCAGCTTGTTTCAGTTCCCAGGCACGTTTGCGCCTCTCTTCTCGCCAGTCGGCTTTCTTTGGTGCTCCCATACCTCCTTTGATCGGCTAGATCCGCTCACACTTTAGCTCTCTCTCACGAGATCAATAGTAGAGGGAAGTTGAGCTCTCTACTTTTTCCTACCTGTGTGATACTGCTCGCACTATCAGTTGGAGTAGCAATTAGCAAATTTGGAACCTATGGGGGAGCCATCGCAATTAGCACTTTGATTATGGTTATTATCATTATTCTTCGTCAGGATGAGCTTGCGGCAGCGATAGTTATCGCGGCACATCTTTACGTTGATTGGTATTTAGGAGCAAGAGTTGCTGCCTTGGCATTAGCACTTATATTGATAGTCATATTTTTTCTAGCTCGATCTCCTCGCCACCCCTTTGTGGGATTGCCTTCCTTCTGGTTATGGATCTTACTCCTTCTCTTTGCTTTTTTCCCAGCAATGAATGGTCTTACTTTACCTGGTGGTTTCACCTATTATCTTGATATTATTGTCGGTGCTATGCTACTATACTGGTTAGGGATGATAGTTGTTCGTAATGAAGCATCACTCTGTCGTTTATTCATCATATTAACGCTTCTTGGTACTCTCCTTGCTATCCTTACATTGATTTAATCAAGAACTGGTATATTACTGTTTGGGTCCGCACGCTTTGATGCTTATCTTGCTCAGGCAAATAACCTAGTTTTGACCGGAACTAATAATTCTCGTGTTGGATCATTCTTTGTTGATCCAAATTGGAACGGTACCTTTTTTGCTCTAATGTTATTTCTTCCTCTTGGAATTTTCATGGAAAGTAAATTTATTTGGGTAAAATTTCTTTGCCTCGTAGCTGCTTTACTCATGTTAACAGCGATATTATCTACATATAGCACGGGAGCATGGGTGGGAATTTTTGCAGGATTTCTTGTTTTCATCGTCCTGGTCGGACGCTTCAACCGAAGTATTCATCTTCTCTTAATCGCTTTTTCCCTTATAGTTACAATCATTCTATTGTTCCCATCGCAGATCGGGCTGCAAATTGCACACTCATCGGATGCGCTGGATTTAGCAACACGTTTCGCAGCTTGGCGTACTGCAACAAATATAATACAAACTTTTCCATGGACAGGAATAGGCTTAGGAACGCCCGCATATCTAGCACGTTCGGGTCCCTATCTCGACCCTCAACAATACATACTGCTATCACATCCTCATAATGCGTATTTAGAAATCGGTGCTATGGCAGGCCTCCCTGTTCTAGCCATATTTATATCGCTTCTCTTACTCGCCCTCTACAGAACTTTACGAAATTGGTCATTAATTGATCAAGGGACTCGTGCTCTTTATGCTGGAGGTCTGGCATCGATTATAGCTTTGAGTATCAATAGCTTCAGTATTAACGGATGGACACTTGCTCCATTAGCTGCAGCCGCCTGGTTAATTTTTGGAGCTATTTCCTCTCCCTTACCCGTGAAGAAACAAATACTTAAATTGATTTCCGAAAAAGTCACGAGTTACAAACAATTTCATTAAGAATGGGGAAAGATAGTATGTCTACACAACCGATAAAGGTAGAAGGCAAAGAATTGTTGATAAAATTCCAAGATAGCTCTGAGGTGTCTGCGTATCCAGTCGACATGTCAAAGTTTCTGGTTTTAAGTGACTGCACTTTTGATGGGGAATCTGTACCATACTATAGAAGTTCGGCTGAATATCACCCCACTGTCATTGGACAATATGCATTAGCTCATTTAAACAGGTACCTTGAGACTGGTGAGGAATATCATCGTAGATTGTTCCTAGCACAAGCACATTGGTTTGTCGAGCATCAGGTTGTCATCGGAGAAAGGTCCGGTGGATGGCTTGTTTCATTTCCCCAGCCGAACATTTATACATCTGGACCTTGGCTGTCAGCTGTATGCCAAGGATATGCTATCTCTGCCTTGGTACGGGCCTACAAACTTACTCATGAGAAAGCATTTCTAGAAGTGGCATATAGTGCAGTTGATACCTTTGAGCAAGATATTCTTGATGGTGGTATTTGTACACCCATAGGTGAAGATGGCATTTTCTTTGAAGAAGTAGCTGTTTATCCCGCTCAGCATGGTCTGAGTGGTTTTATCTTCGCACTAATCGGGCTCTATGATTATATGGCACTGGGCGACAACGATAGGATCGAAAAACTCGTTTCCCATAGCCTAGGGACGATGCATAGGCTTCTAGATGAATTTGATCTCGGTTTTTGGACGTACTCCAATCTCCTTTCTCGGCAACTTGCTTCTCCATCGCAGCTTGCTTTACAGATAGAGCTTCTAGAAGTTCTCAGCAGATACTCGGGCTGTGATCACTGCTCGAGATTAGCATCACGATGGCAGGGATACCAATATCGGTTTGGATCCCGCCTCCGCTATCAAATTTCCAGCCATTGTCGTTATTATGGCCGTGCCATCATGAGGACAGTTCGCACTCTGCTTTTCCATAAATCCCAACCTTCACGCCACCTACGCATTTGTGTTCCTGTCCCGGCGCACCCTTTTGTAGGGGGCATACTTACTGTCTTAAATGGGGTAACACAGGTAACAAGTAATGAGTGGCAGTTGGAGTATTTGACGCACACAGTTTTACCTAACCCAGAAGGACTTATACTTCATGGGTTTGGTATTGCAAAAATGGGACCTTGGCAGTTTCCCAATGTCTGGATATATGCTCTTACAGGTTGTTGGAAGCTCATTTCACTCATGCTCCATGGGGGAAACTATCAAATAATCTTACCGCAAGATGGTGTCTCCACAGCAGCATTCGCAGCGCTAGCGGCCAAACTAGCTGGCGTGAGAGTGGTATGTATTGATCATAGTAATTTGGTATTGCTTAAAAGCCGCGCATATCGTGCCGAACGAATAAAAATCCTGGCTAGCAGGAAATGGCTTCGCCGACGCTTATCCCGTTTCCTTTACATCGGGTATTGGCCGTCACTCTATTTGCTCGCTTGGATTGCCGCCCGCTGCGTCGATCATTATTTGATTCCGGGTATTGTAGGTGATGGTACAGAGGAAATATGTCAACACCTCGGTATACCTCTGAGTCGGGTCACACGATTTACAAGTATGATTGATACGGAAAATCATATCATCTTTGATACTGAGTCGAAAGCAAGGCTTCGTGAGAAAAATGGGATTGCGGCAAATGCCATTGTCATCGCTATTATCTGTCGACTAGCGCCTGAAAAAGGCTTAGATATTGCATTGGAAGCTGTAAATAAAGGTAACTACATAGGTGCCCAAGCGACGGGCAATGGCGTGCCTGCAAAAACCGCAGCGAGGGCGGTGAGCATGGGATGCCCCTGCTTGTGCATGGTCGAAAGATAACTTCGGATGCGACAAAAGGCGCTCGCTCCGGCATCGCTGCGAAAGGTTCCGGCGATCTTTTGCTGTACTTTAGCCATCCGAAGATCCCTCTCCGCCAGATTGTTCGTAAAGGGCACAGAGAGGTCGTCGAGAAAGGCCAACACCTGATCTGCTCGTTGTAGCAGGTCATCAAGCAAGTTCTTGGCGGGGCTCTGCTTCTGCCGCCCGCGCCGTTTGATCGCCTCTGTCTCGACAGCAGGAGGTTGGGCCGCATAGCCGCTCACCAGGATTTCGAAATAGTGTGCCAGCCACTCGTCCCGTTCCATGGCTGGTACGCAGCTGACCCTACGCAGACGCCCTTCGTGGGCGGCGTGGTGCATCGCCAGCAGATGGTCAACCATCTCGGCGGCCCACGCTTGCTCTTGCTGTTCGGCCAGGTAGATGCAATCGCGCAACAAGTGCGCCCCACACAGACTGTGCGCCCCGGCATATTTGTCGTAGCTGGAAAGCCGATCATGCATCGCCCGTCCCCCAAAGCGCGGCCAGATGCCGATCTCCTCCATTGCTTGTCTGCCTCGCTTGGGGTGCCAGGCCAAATGCGTCAGCCAGTTGGTACAGTTCACATGCAGCCAGTGCAGTTGGCCCCCGATGCGTATGCCGGTTTCATCTCCGTGCAGCAGTCGTCCCACGCTCAGCCAGTCGGCAATCTTCTCCACCGTGGTCCCCAGCCGCCTCGAGGCCTCCTGCACCCAGCGCAGCAGCGTTCCTTGCGAGAGATGACAGTCGCACACCTCCTCGAGGACTTCGCAGGTCCGCGCCATCGGCACCAATTGTCCCTGATGCAGATACACCGCCAGCGCTTGTACGTTCAGTCCATACTGCACGGGAGCCTTGACCTCTGCCGGAAAGCAGCCCACATTCGGCTGCCCACAGCCCGGGCAGGCCACTTCCTCCACCTGATGCTCCCACACCCGCAGCCGCATCTCTGGCAGATCATGCACCTGCCGACGTTCCTTCAGCCGTCCTGCCACTTCCTCTAACGAATGCTGACAGTGCTCACAGACCACCGGACGATGCCTGAGCACCTCATCAGGCCTCTGCACCGTCTTGAGCGTATGACCGGGATGCCCCGCTTGTCCTCCGCTCTTCTTCTCGCTTCTCTTGCGTCGGTTGACCCGCTTGCGCCCCAGCCCATCACTCGACGGAGGCTTACCGCTATTGTGGCTATCCTTCGCCTGTTTCCCTTCGACCTTCTCCAATCGTCTGAACACTTCCTCCAACATCTCTCGCAAGGAGACATTTTCCGCACGTTCCCTCGCCAATTCTCCCTCGAGTCTAGCGGTCTTTGCTCGTTCTGCGGCCAGTTCCTTCTTCAGTTGTACGAGTTCTTCTTCTGCCGTCATGCCCTTAGTTTAGCAGCCTTGGCAACCCTACTGTGTAGTTACAAATAAAGCTCTCTCTGCACTTTCTCCTGAATTACGTAGGCGTGTGCGCGTCCTGATTGTCGGTGATGGCCCACTCCGCCAAGAAATAGGAGTGGATCTTCAGTTGCGCGGGTTGAGTCAGACTTGCCTGCTCTTAGGTGAAGCCTCTTCGGCACAAGTTATGCAACTGCTTGGTCTTAGTGACATATTTCTGTACACCAGTACGAGGGGAGCTTGTTTTGCTATGGCTGTCCTAGAAGCGATGGCTGCTGGATGTGCCGTTATAGCCTCAACCCAACCGATCTCAAATGAATATTTGCTTGCTGACGGACGCGGAATAGCAGTACCTGAGAACGATGCAGAGCAGACCAGCGCTGCTATTGTGAAGCTTGTGAACGATCTAGAACTTTGCCGGCAAATGGGAAAACGAGCTAAAGATTATATTCAGAAGTATCATAGTCCATATATATTTAGAAGGAACCTAATGCGAGCGACATACTGGTCAGCATTGGATGAGATATTAAATAGTCAGAAAAGAACTGCAGTTACAGTTTTTGAAAGCGGAAATTGAGGCTGAAGGTGAAATTATCCGAATGCTTAGAAAATACCAAAAGAACAAATGCTAATAATCTGCGGCCAATCCACTTGGTATCACTAGCATTAGCAGAAAACGATGTAAAAGATTTGGGGGCAATTGATGAATATATAACGGAAAAAGACACAGATATAATAGAAATTCAGAAAGCGAGAAATGAAGATAACATTTATTCTAAATATCAATTCACAGATATGAAGCAGAAGGCTAAAAATGATGAACTTCAACCTAGTTTGAGCAGTTTAATGATTGAGCAGCAAAAAACATTGATTTTGCCTGCATCTTTAGAACTGAATAAAGCACAGGGATTTCAAAACCAAGCTGCGCAAGTAAGCAGCTATACCTCATTCACTCGAAATCTGATAAAAAGTTCAGGAATCTACGCTCTAGGGTCTATAGCAAGTCCTCTTGTCTCACTTGTACTTTCACCTTTCTTGGCTCACAATCTTTCCCATATTGAGTATGGCGTCCTTGCAATTCTCAATACGGTCATTTCCCTAGCCGCTGGGATCACTCAGCTTGGATTGAAAAACGCCTTCTTTCGTGCATACAATTATGATTATAAATCTCAGAATGATAAATTGAGAACTCTTTCTACTGCTGTTACGCTACTGTTACTTTCTTCAATATCTTTTGCAGTTGTAATTATGATAATTGCTCCGTGGCTTTCTATGCTCTTGTTTAATAGCCCAGCTTTTAGCATCCCACTAGAGATTACCGCTTTAGTAGTCTTAGTACAAAACCTCACTGTGCCGGGACTTGCGTGGTTACGCGCTGAAAATCATGCTACGCGTTATACGCTTTTATCAATTCTTAACCTTTTGACTACTCTTGTCGGGACTATTGTCCTTATGAAGATATTTAACTTGGGCGTCACTGGTGCGCTTCTTGCTACAGGAGGGGGATATGCAAGCATTATGATCTTTACATTGCCAGTAATAGTCATTCGTGCAGGTTTACGTCCTCGAGCCGATATAATTCAGAATCTCCTATCTTTCGGGATACCGCTAGTCTCTAGTTTTGTCTCATACTGGATACTACAACTTTCCGACCGCTTTCTTCTTAGCCGATTAGGGTCACTATCTCAAACAGCAAGTTATGCGGTGGCTTATAGCTTAGGCGGTGTAATAGGAACTGTCATTTACGCCCCATTCTCACTGGCTTGGCCTACAGCTATGTTTGCTATTGCGAAGAGAAAAGATGCAGGGCGTCTCTTTGGGCTTGTATTCCGCTGGTATAGCATCGTTTTGCTCTTTACCGCCTTTGCCCTGTCATTGTGTGCTATAGACTTGTTAAATATGCTCTTTCCTGTTTCGTATCGCGTTGCTACGCCTATTATCCCAATTATTGCTCTATCTATTATGTTTTACAGTGTCTACGACATGTTCATGATTGGGGTGGGTATACTCCGAAAAACCTGGTTAGCATTCATTTTCATAACTATAGCTGCCCTTTCTAACGTAGGACTCAACTTCATTTTGATTCCACAATTTGGATCGATTGGCGCGGCCTTATCAACCCTTCTTGCTTATATACTTTTGGACTTAGTAGCTTTTGTGGTAAATCAGAAGATTTATCCTATTCCGTTCGGGATGGGCACTTTTCTCATCGCAATCTTGGGCGGTGTCTCTTTCTATATTGGATGTAGTTTACTAGTAAGAATGGACGGCGGTCATGAAACAAATGTAATATACGTTAGTTCTATTGTGCTTTATGGAGGCTACCTTTTGCTGATTGGAATACTAACTAGTCTGACTACTAAGAATAAGAAACAATTAGCTATGGAGGATTCTCTAAAATGAAAACGCTTCCTTGTCTGAATACTTCGGGTGAAAAAAACATTTACACTAAAAAAGCACCTGTAAAGGTCTGTATGCTCTGTTTTGGAACTGCACGAACTGACGATCGAGTAATGCGTGACGCGATAGCTCTTGTAAAAGTAGGGTTTGTGGTCATTATTGTTGACGTAGAAGGCGACCGCTCACGACCTCCCGAAGAAGAAATAACCGGAGTTCATCTGAAGCACATATTTATGCCTAGCTGGTTTATCTCCGCACAATTCAAGCCATGGTTTTTGGTTAAACTAGTATTTTTGTCAGTTCAAAGTATGATTAGGCTATTGCGGATACCAGCAGACATCTATCATGTCCACGTTGAAAAGACTTTACTCACAGGTTATATAATAGCCAAATTACGGAGCAGACCTCTTATTTTTGATTCTCCTGATCTACCATTGCCTGGGCCGAATTTTACCCGTTGGCAAAAGCTGACAGCCATTGCAACCAAGTTTCTTAAGTGTATAATTCCTGATTGTGAGGGAGTTATTGTTTCATCCCCTCTTCATGCTGACGTTATCCGAAATGACTATCATGCTCCTCACCTGACGCTTATTCGCAATGTCCCTGTATATCGGTCGCCTTCGAAAAGCGAACGATTACGACAGCATCTCGGGTTGCATCCAAACACCCGCATTGCTCTTTATCAAGGCCACTTGCAACCCGATCGAGGACTTGATAGGTTGGTCCTTGCAGCACGATATTTAAATCCTGAAATAGTCATTGTGATAATGGGTAAAGAATTTAAAGGGATGAAGTCTTATCTCGAAGCTCTGATTGTTAGGGAAGAAGTTGAAGACCGCATCAAGATTCTCCCTCCGGTTCCTTATCAAGAGCTGCTTGAATGGACAGCCTCAGCAGATATTGGTTTGATTATCTACGATCCAGATTATGCCTTTAACATCCGTACTCTGCTACCTAATAAACTCTTTGAATACATGATGGCTGGTCGCCCTGTGCTAGCTTCCCATCTTGATGCTATTTCAGAGGTTATCAGAGCTTACGATGTAGGGCAAATTGTAGAGACCCTTACTCCAGAAGCTATAGGTGCTGACATGAACGCAATGTTGGCAGATCATCTTACTCTTGCTCGGATGAGCTCTAATGCGCTAGAAGCTGCCCGGGCTGATTTTTATTGGGAAAAAGAGAGCCAAAAACTGCTTCATCTCTATCAGGATATTGTAGCAAAGTATAATAAACAGAAGGATTTCCCAGTATCGAGTTTCTATAGAAGAGAGATGAAATAGTGCGTATAATATACATCCGTAACCTAAATCAAGTAGCGAAAACCTATGGAGAGGAATTGGCAAGACGTGGTCACTATATAAAATTGTATGAACCAAACCTATTGGGTAACGAGTCCTCTCCTCCAGCTAAACTTTTAAAGATGCCTGGGCGTATCTTCAGCTTACGAAATATTGTAAGGGACCTTAACCCCAAGAGCTTTGATATCGCCCATATTCATTGGGCTAGCTATGGAGTACTCGGTTTGCTGAGTAGTATACCTTTTATAGTGCATTGTCATGGAAATGATGTTTTGAGTCCTTCCTTTCGACCAATTCTAAAACCTATCTTCAAACGTGCTGCTGCTGTTATCTGTATTACGCCAGACCTTTTACTACCTGTTCAATCAATTCGCCCAGACGCAGTTTTTCTACCAGCGCCAATCGATACTGATCATTTCCAGCCACCAAAGGGTAATCTGATGGACTTATTTCATCCATGGACCGTTTTGCTCTTTACACGTCTCGTGCCTAAGAAAGGACTTGAAATATCAACTCAAGGAATTGAACGGTTTGCGCAAAGGCATCCAGAAGTTCGGGTACAAGTAGTCGACTGGGGATCTGAGAAGGAGAAATACAAGCAATGCTACGGAAAGCGTTTCGAGTTTGTACCTTATGTTGCTCCGACGTTAGTCCCACATCTAATCGCGTCAGCGAATGTTGTAGTTGGCCAGTTTCTCGCGGGTGCAATCGGTTTATCGGAGTTACAGGCGATGAGTTGTGCTAAGCCTGTCATTGCCTCATTTCAGTACAAGAAGGCTTATGCCACTTCACCTCCATTGTGTCAGGCAACTACTGTTGAAGAGGTTGACGCGCATCTTGAATATCTCTATCAACATTCTGAAATAGAAGCAACTCTCGGTCGTAAAGGCAGAGAATGGGTGATAGCTAATCATGGTCACCGGATGCTTGCTGGCAAACTTGAGCAACTTTACCAGACGGTTCTAGTAGGTTAAAGAGGAAAGAGTCGCCATAAAAGATCATACTTCCGGTGCTGGTGGGTTGGGGATATTGGGAAGCAAAGATCTCACGTACTCTCGAGAGCCAGGGCTGGATCAGGTCGACCAGGTGGCGGCCTACACAGCCAATCTGCGCAGGCAAGCTCGCTGGGAGCGCTTGCAAGCGTCGTTCCCAGGTTCGGCGCGAGGGAAAGCGTTCCTGCTGCGTTAACAAGAGCCGCAGGATGCGCATCTCTTCGGTGGGTTGTGCTAAGACACTCAGCAGTTCATGGACGGTATGCAAATGACGGACAATCATGATCACTACGGCTTTCAAAAACATGCGATCTGGGTACACGAGCGGATGCCCTCGGCCTCGTTTCGCGGGAAGCGCGGGCATCGGCAGACGATCTACCAGTTCGACCAATGTGACAAGTAGCGAGTCTTGGGATACCATTAGGAGTGCCTCCTGTCTTTGTAGTATGACTACCACAATGATAGGAGCACAGCCTTGCTGGGGCAAGCCTCCAGCTTGGCTTCCTATTTATGACCAGGCCTCACCTAACTAATCGAGCCAGGTACAAAAACTAGAAGCAGTCGTTGACATTTTTCGATCGCATATCGATAGTGTAATGATTGCTACTCCCGTACAAGAGACAATATTGTATGGTTAACACGTGTTAGTGGAAAGCCGTTCACAACTATAGAGATAATGACTTTTCGTCTTTAGAAAAGGAATGGCAACAAACCATTAGAAGCAGAGATCGGAAAGAAGCTTTAGCAACAGGATAGGAAAAACCAAAGGATGAAGAATAGGAAAAACCGTGAGGTCTTAGAGCAAAATGTAGAGGTTTTCGACCCCCTTCACTATTGGGATGAGCGCTTACAAACACATCCTGGCATTTCAGGTGTAGGATATCTCGGTCGCTCATCTCGCTTTCTAGAGGTGCAATATCAAGCTCGAAAACGTGAGTTTGAGTTGGCCTTACGTCAATATGACCTTACCAATCTGGTAGAAAGATCTGTACTTGATGTCGGATCGGGTACAGGTATATGGCTGAATTTCTGGCATCGGCACGGAGCTAAACAGGTAGTCGGGGTGGATTTTGCTCAATCTAGCGTTGATCGGTTGAAGACTCAGTTTCCTGACGATCTAGTTGTGCTAGCTGACTTGAGTATCTTACCTCTGCCGTTATCGGATACAATGCGTTTTGATATCATTTCAGCTTTTGATGTATTGTTACACATTGTTAGCCCTGACGGTTTGCGACATGCCATCTCTAATCTATCCGATCATTGTCTATCTGGTGGTTGGCTGATTATTTCTGATTCCATCGTACAAGGCTGTGGATACGTACCTATGCAAAACGGTGCTGTCCATATGAAAGTGCGTTCTCTCGCAGAGTATCGAGAGGTGTTGGAAGAGTATGGGTTCGTTATTGACTCAATTCGGCCAGCGACTGTGCTGCTCAGCAGCCCGCTCGAGGCGACAAACCGACTGTCTTATCTCATGTTCTTAACATACTGGAAGACGACGGGGTTGTGGGGCCGTTCAAGCCTCCTTTCTAACTTGATAGGACCACTTATTATTCGTGGAGACCAAATAGCCTGCCGCCTTTTTCCTAGAGAAAATGCTCCAGGCCCGAAGCTGCTTTTCGCTCAAAAAGTAAGGTGAAAGAGTGAAATTAAAAGCTTGGCTAAAAATGATGTAATATCAGTAAGTTATTTCAAGTCAATGTATTGTATTAAAAGGAGGAACAATGAATTACCAATTGAATAGCAGATCGGAACGAGAAAGAGTAGTGGCTGACGAAAGTAATACCTATCAACAATGGGCGAAACTCCGTAATAAGTGGTTGCATATCTTCGAGTGCAGGAATACAAAATGGGGTGAGCAACAACTAGCTGTTTTACTTAGTCACGCAGTACCCGGTAAACGTGTCTTAGAGATCGGTTGCGGCTCAGGAGACAATGCAAGAAATAACATATTTCCACTCGGCCCAGCCTACATTCTGGCTGTCGACATTTCACGATCGCGTATCAGAAATGCCAGACAGAATGGGGAGATATCAGGCAAGCTTGAATATGCTGTACTTGATGTGTCTGAGCCGGTGACTGAGGTCTTCGATGTAGTTATCGGGAGAGCAATCTTACATCACCTTGACTACCGAGAAGCTTTGTGCCGTCTCATCCGAGATAACCTTACCGTGCATGGGCAAATGATATTTTACGAGCCCCTTGGCAGTAACTGGTTCATGCGCGTTTTCCAGCGTTTCAGCAAATCTGCACATACAGAGGATGAACATCCGTTTGATAAGCATGATCTTATATGGTTTAAAAAGACATTTCCTGATTTCAGGCTCATTCCGGTCAATTTTACGTCAATACCACTCGGGGCATTATCCTCGCTTCTATTTAAGAACCCTGATAACGCCATGATGAGAGTAGCCGATAGGATAGATTGTTTTATTGCACAGCGTGCATCATACCTTCACCCATATTTTCGTTATGGTATCTTTGTTATTCGAATTTAGCCTTTTGTTACCAGGAATCGAGTAAAAGTATGAGAAGATTACAAAAATTATTTGTATCATCTCTTGTTATAATTGTTGCTATTCTCATGCTCGCTCTTATTTTCTCACAAAAACTGCAACAAAATAAGACAGTCACTACAAAAAATGCTTCATCAATTTATTACGGAGTATATATCCATGAAAATCCGGCAATTTTGTCGGGTGTTACGGCTTTTGAACAAGACACAGGGAAAAACGTGTCACTTATCCAAACGTTTGAAGGATGGGGAATGCATTCGAATTGGTTTAATACTTTATTTGCAAATGCTGTCCGAACAAATGGGTCAATTCCTTTTATAACCTGGACATCAACAAAAACAGATGCAACACCTTTACAACCTGATTATTCACTAAAGAGTATTATAGATGGTAATTTTGATAGATATATTGCCAGTTACGCAGCGCAAGCAAAAAGCTGGGGACATCCGTTTTTTCTCAGATTTGATCAGGAAATGAATGATAACTGGGCACCGTGGGATGAATTCAGCAAATGGGAATAAACCCGGACAATTTGTTGCTATGTGGAGGCATGTCCATGATATTTTTATAAAAGTTGGTGCGACGAACGCAACATGGGTTTGGTGTCCAGGTGCACAAGATACCCTCCAAACATTACAAGAGCTATACCCTGGCGATGCGTATGTTGATTGGTTATGTATGGATGGATATAATTATGGAGGGGAAAATTGGAGAACATTCTACCAATTATTTGGACAAACATATCAATATATGCAACGTATAAGTAGTAAGCCGATTATTATCGCCGAGACGGCAAGTATTGAATTCGGAGGAGATAAAGCTCAGTATATAGCCGACATGTTATCGACGCAGTTACCGAAAGATTTCCCAAGTATTAAAGGATTTATCTGGTGGAATATTGATGAGTCACAAACAAAGCATCCCGGATGGGACTGGAGAATTGAAAGTTCTCCCTCCGCTCAACAGGCATTTGCTTACGCAATTGCATCTCCTATTTATTCATCAAACTTGTATGGTTCTATTAGTAGTTCTCCTATTCCACCGCCTTAGTCACGGATTACACCACGGCTTTCAACTTCCTTTTCGACGTATAATGCTTGTAATCTAATATATTTTAAGGTTCTCCGCTGATCTGTTGCTGTTGGCGAACTTGGACACTCAAACAACCAAAACTAAAGCTGCTGCCGCAAAGTACCTCCTTGTCCCTTTTTTAGTATTATCCGTCATATCATGCATTCTAGTCTCGGCAGTTAGGCTAGCGTAAGGTAGTGAACGTATTAGCTTCACTAGTCAAGGATGAGCATTCGGGAGATTACGCCAGAGCTAAATAGTAAGAGTAACTATTTAGAGGACACAACTTCGTTTCGCGGTGATCGGGTGGGGCTACTGGGGACCGAAGATCGCGCGCAACCTGGACGCCTTACCCGGCTCGCGGGTCAGCCTGGTGGCGGATCTGGACGAAGGCCGGCTGACGGGGCTTGCGATCGGCCAACCCGGGATCCAGACGACGAGCCGGCTGAAGGAGGTGTGGCGCGCGCAGGTGGACGCGGTGGTGATCGCGACGCAGTGCGCGCGCACCATCAGCTGGCCAAAGAGGCGCTGCTGCATGGCAAACATGTGCTGGTGGAGAAACCGCTGACCACGAATGTGGCCGAGGCCGAAGAGCTGATCGGGCTGGCGGCCCAGCAGGGACGGGTCTTGATGGTGGGGCATACCTTTCTCTACAGCCCGGCGGTCAATGAACTGCGCAAACTGATCCAGGACGGGGACCTGGGCAAGATCTATTGTGTGGAGGCCGAGCGGGTCAATCTGGGCTCTATCGCAATGATATCAATGTGATCTGGGACCTGGCGCCCCACGATATTTCGATCCTGCTCTACCTGTTCGGCCAGGAGGTGCAGCAGATCAAAGTGCAGGCGCATACGCACCTGCGGGCGGGCATCCATGATATCGCGCACCTGGATCTGACGTATGTGGAAGGGATAGCGGCGCACATCCATGTGAGCTGGCTGCACCCGTATAAGATTCGGCGGGTGACGGTGATCGGGGACGCGCGCATGGCAGTCTATGATGACACCAACCCGGCGGAGATGATCAAGATCTACAACAAGGGGGCGGATGTGGATGTGGACCCGATGGTGTCCTATCGCTTTGGGGCGATCACGATCCCGCACATCGACTGGGTGGAGCCGCTGCATTTAGAGTGCGAAGATTTCGCCACGGCGATCCGCACGGGGGGAGAGCCACGATCCAATGGGCGGGTGGGGCTGCAGGTGGTGCAGGTGCTGGCGGCGGCACAGGAGGTTCTGCAGGCCCAACAGGTCCTGCTGCGTAACTCGTAACACCATAGTGAACAAAATCATCTATACAGGCGAGATTTGTCTGCCGATTTTGCCGACAAGCATCTCTCACGTGGCGAACTGGCACCTCACCGTGTGTGGATTCTGGGGGATTATCTACGTTACCGCCTACAACATTGAGAAGTCCTACTAGACTTGCAAAGCAAGCAAGAAGTAGGTACAGTAGCTGCATATTAGTACATGCTGTTACATTCTAGATAATGAGAGAACTGTACCATGATTGACACCCATCTGCACATCTTACCTGGCATCGATGATGGGCCTCAGACGATGCAAGAAGCTCTGGCGCTGGGGCAAGCACTTGTGCAGGAAGGTATCCGTGGCGCCATCGCCACTCCCCATTACAACGACGTGTATCCTCAGCGTCCGGCCGCCGAGATTCAAGCGCGAGTGTATGAAATGCAGCAAGAACTGAATCGGTACGCTATACCCCTACGGATCTTTCCCGGCCATGAAGCGCTCATAAAACCTGGCCTCGTCCAGGATATCCAGGCTGGCAGGCTTGCAACGCTCAATAACAGTCGCTACCTCCTGCTGGAGCTCTGGAATAACGAGTGGCTGCCAGATACAGAACGGACGATCTTTGAATTGCGAGCATTCGGCCTCATCCCCATTCTTGCCCATCCAGAGCGATACCGGGCGATTCAAAAGAACCCGCAGCGCCTGGTGGCTTTGCGGCAGCAAGGGGTTTTAGCGCAGCTAACAGCAGGCAGCCTCATAGGTAGACAGGGCAATACCGCGCGCCGCTGCGCTGAAACACTGCTCACAAAAGGGTTGATCACCTGCATCAGTTCCGATTCACATGGCCTGCGTAAACGGTCCCCGGGAGTCACGCAGGGATTGCAGCGAGCGATAGAACTGGTCGGGCAAGAACGTGTGTATCAGCTGGTAGAAATGGCCCCGGCTGCGATTATCAACAACCAGATCTTCAATTTTTAGCCGTCAGGTCTCACATTCGGCACTACAACTAAGATGAAACAAGTGTTTTGCTGGCCTTTGTGCTTCGCTTACCGGGGTGAATGGCAATGCCAGCCAGGATGAACAGCGGTTGTTCTGTGCTCGATATGCACTCGGTTATCGTATCACAGCTTTCTATCGATCAGTATAATATGCATTATGAAGTAGTCTCCAAACTCCGGAGTTGTAAGTGTCCTTCAAATCAAGTACACTACATTCTATATTTCCAAACTTTTCAGATTGTTATCAGTAAGAGCGGGAAGACCCGCCCCGTTCCAGGGGGCGGGATGAACGCGACCCCGCTCGCCTTGCCCGCCGAGCAGCACATTACCGCTTTGCGGGCAAAGAATAAGAATAGACGTCTATGAAAACCGTACGCGTGTATCGGCTCGATCACCTGTCTGCGAGCCAATTGAACAAACTGAAAGCCGCACAGCAAGAGGCGGCGCAGGTCTGGAACGTGTGCATGGAGATGCACAAAGCCGCCAGGCTTGCTCATAAGCGCTGGCCTGCCCACCACGAACTGCACCAGGCCACCAAGGGACGCTTTGCCCTGCAGAGCCAATCGGTGCAGGCCGTCTTTCGCGCCTTTCTCGCCACCATCGCCACCACCCGTAGGCTCCGCACAGAGCATCCCGAGATGAAAATGAAGTATCCCTGGCGCATGAAACGCTTCTACCCCGTCCACTGGCCCGCCCAGGCGGTGTGCAAAGAGGCGAGGCGAGTAATCTTGCCGATGGGCCGGGGGCGCGCCTCCCTCGTTCTGCCGCTTACGCTGCCGCTGGAGAGCGGGGCATGTAGCCTGGTCTGGAATAACGGCTTTGAACTGCATGTCTGTCTGGAAGTCCCTCAAGCCGACCATGCTCCAGGTGGTGCCCAGGCAACGGTCGACCTGGGTGAAATCCATCTGGCGGCTGTGACTACGAACACAGGCGCGGCCTTGATTGTCACCGGGCGCGGCATCCGCTCCCTCAAGCGGCAACGCTTGAGACAACTGGGCCGGCTCGCCACAAAGCAGAGTCGTTGCCAGAAGCACTTGCGCCGTTGGAAGAAGCTGCAAAGAGCCAAGCACAAGCACTGCCGCAGAGCCGAGCGGCGCATCCGTGATCTGCGCCACAAGGCGACCAGGCAGGTCATCGACTTCTGCATCGAGAACCAGGTGGGAACGCTCTTCATCGGCAACCCACATGGTGTGCGCACGCGAGACAATGGCAGGCATCACAACCAGCGCATGGCCGGCTGGGAATACGGCAAGGATATCGCCTACCTCAGCCACAAAGCCACACAGGCCCGCATCCTGAGCTTCACCGGCTCCGAACGAGGCACATCGAGCCGGTGTCCAGTCTGTGGGCATCGTCACAAGCCCAAAGGCAGAACTTGGGCGTGCCGCGCCTGCGGCTTTGTTGGCCACCGCGATCTGGTGGGCTCGATCAATATGCATCTCGATGCCTTCGGGACCCATCTGAAGTTTCCTCGTTCCTTCACGTATCTCCGTCCTGGCCCGTCCAGGTCAAGGAGTAGCAGGGCAGACACGCCTCAACGTTGTCTAAGTGAGTCAGCAGGTCAACCACTGCTTGTAGAGCAGGCCTCTTCAGAGACGGGCCACCCTGCCGGCGCTGCTTAGAAGCCCGTCCGCGTTTACGCGACGGGAGTGTCACAGAATAGCTGAGGAAAAAAATAAGTTACCAGGATACTTCTTCTCAATAAGATTTATTAACGATCCCGAAAGGTGGGTATTCTATGATACACAAGCCGCAGCAGATACATAACGGGCTGAGGGCACTTAAGGCTCTGCGCTCGAAGCTGGATGCTTCATCAATGATGGAGGTTATTCAAGAGGATGGCCATATCTTCCAGGCCCATTTCAGCTTCAACCCTCCGGCGAGAAGGGAAGAGGTTGAAGAACTCAAGCAAGTTTTGAGCGTACCTTTGCCATTAGCTTATGAACATTTTTTGCTTCTGTTCAATGGGGCCCTTCTCTACTATGATAATGATGAGTATGGACAATACGGCTACGATCTCTGTGGGACACTGGACCTCATTCCAGTGAATGTAACTTTCTGGAAAATATACGAAGATGAATGGCCGCTGGAATACCTTGTATTTGCGCGCTCTCGTGATGACAGAGATTCACTTGCGCTTGATACAACTGAAATTGAGAACGAGAAAGACTGCCGGGTGATTGTCGGGGATGGAAGTTGTTCTCCTCGCAATTGGACTCCCGCCGCACCCAGTTTTAGCGCATGGCTCGATCGGCTGGTGGTGGCACAAGGAGCTAAATATTGGCGGTGGGATTGTAGGAATTGATCTTTTGTTGATCCGCTCAGCGGCTGGCGTGAGCGCACTTGTTCTCCATCTGCAGCCTTTTCATGAACAAGTGCTTATGCTTTTAGGTCCTCCCTATCAAAAATTCTACAAACTTACTCCTTGAGGGTGCGGAATATGGGTTCATTCATAGAATGGACTAAAAAAGCAGAAAAGCTGCCAGCGCTGAGCGCAACGGTGATGGCACCTGATGTAAACGACCCAGGAGCGACGGTACTGGAATTGGATGAACTGTGGTCGTTTGTGCTGAAAAAGACGAATCAGCCTGGATATGGATTGCCTTGTGTAGGAAAACGCGTCAAGTGGTCGCCTATGCCATAGGAGATCGAAGTGAAAAGACCTGCTGCATACTCTGGGAAGCCATTCCAGAAGCGTATCGATCAGGATATTGCTACACTGATTTTTGGGTCGCCTATGTCGCCTATCAGGCAGTCATTCCAGAGGAGCAGCACACAGCAGTGGGCAAGGAAACAGGTGAGACCGCGCGTGCTCGAGCGCTGGAATAACACGCTGCGACAGCGTTTAGCTCGTTTCGTTCGCAAAACGCTCTCTTTCTCAAAATCCCTGGTGATGCATGATATTTGTCTGCGCCTTTTTCTCCATCGCTGTAACTTGGAACGGGCTGCCATGTTTATGTAAACCACTACCCGGAGCTGAATGCAAACCGAATCTTTGATCGACGGTGGACATTCTGGCTATCGTCGTTACACCGATGCTCTTCTATCGTCTTTGAGACCAGCTACAGGAGTTTAATGATCGAAAGGGAAATCTATTAATATGTCGCAATTTCAACCATCGCCGCTCCAGCCTCCGCCAATGCAGCCACAGCCGCAAGATGGACCGGCCAAGCCACCTGCTCGACGCGTTGGGGTTAGTTGGCTATGGCTGGTTACCGGACTGATTGTCGGCATCATCATTGGCTATGCCGTGCAAACACCCGGTGTCAAATCGATGCTACCCACTAAGCAGACTACCACAACGTCGAACCAATCGACGTCACCTACTAAGCAGACTACCACAACGTCGAGCCAATCGACCCAGGCAGCAATCACGCCAACCCCGGCGCATGCGCTCAAGTGGACCACTGTAAAAACGTTCACTGGCCATAGTGGGAAAAGGACGAGTGTCTTCACTATGCCGGATGATTGGAAAATCGTGTGGTCGTGTGACCCGCAATCGTCCCAAGGCAACCAAGCCAATCTTAATGTAGCCGTCTACGGCCCTCCTGATGGAGCACTAGTCAATGTAGCTGTGAATGCCGTCTGTAAGCCTGGCAAAACCAGCGGTAGCACCGAGGAACACCGGGGCGGTCAGGTCTTCCTGGTCATTGTCAGCAATGGAGGGTGGGGGCTCCAGGTCCAAGAACTGAAGTAGACTGTCCGTAGAGCAGAGGGGAGGCGATCCATGCCTTAGCAACAACTTGTGTAAGAAGCGTCGCTCTCCCATCTTGTGCTCAAAAAATTGCGAAACCAGGTACAGCCGCCGGTTACTGAGGTCTAATCCGTTGAGAATCATAGCTACGGTGGCTGTTCCCGATCTGATCTGCCGCTCGGAAGTAGGCTCCTGTGCATCCAGGTACTTCGCCAGCCCGAGCTCTTGGCAAACTCCTGAAACTTTACCCAGGTGGTCCAGCCGCTCACTTCGATAGGTTTCTGCTTTCTTTATCTCTTTTGTCTTCGTCCCTCACTTTAGCAAAAAATCCTCAATCTTATCTAGCTTACTGCGGAATATGGGATAACATTGGAGTAAACTAACAGTTGCCGAATTTCTGTAATTATGTCATCCTATCTACGGTAATCTGTAGGAGGGTTTTGGTTGAATGAAACAAGACGAACCCAAGTTGTTGCGAATTCAGCAAAGCAGCCCATGAGTTGGGTTTGCATCCATTCACCGTGCGCAAGCGGATCAAGCAAGGCAAGATTCGGGCGATCTGGATTGGGCAAGAAGCACGTGTGCCACGATCGGAAATTGAGCGACTCGTGGGAAAGACAGATGGACGCTTGATCGTGCTGTATGGGCGAGTCAGTGGGCATGGACAAAAGGATGATCTAGAAACCCAATTGGCACGCTTGCAAGCCTGGGCGAAGGTCGGGTAGTGACTCTATTCAGGGGTGATAGGAACCCGAGAAGTCAACAGTTCTTGGAACGACCAGAGATGACCGGTCAGCCCCAGAGCCATGGCCGGGGAGCACTGGTGATAACGATGCAGTCCCTCTCCACCCGGCAGCCGCAAAGCACGATGAGGCCGATGGAAGTTGTGATCGAAGAGCTGCAAGCCCACGAGCGCATCCCAGGTGACATCCCGTTTGGCGAAGGCGTGCGTTTTGCGGGTGAGGGCATTGAGCCGATCGCGGCATCAGCCCCATTGAGCCGTTCCACATGCACCGTGCCAGCTGGCTCCATCCCCGTCCCCAGCGCGGCGCGAGTCTCCACCGACAGCAGTCGTCCGTGCTCATTGCGATGCTTGACGGTTTGCGTCAAGGTGACCGTCTCTGGGACGACCCACGGAGGATGCCCCCGTTTGCCCGTCCACACCCGCTGGCGATAGGCTCGCACGAGGATACGCCGATAGCCGTGCCACCCATCGCTGAACCAGTGCAGCTCGCGATGGTGAGTCCGCTCGACCGTGATGGTCACCGCTTGCTCGATCAGGTCCTCGCTTAACGAGCCGGTGGCGCAGGCGATCACAAAACGACTGTCCCGATCCTGGACGAGGCATCCCCAGTGTTCTCCCTCGTCAGGCTGCCCATCTCTCCCGTTTTTTTCTGCACACACGACCAGATTTCATCAATTTCCACCTGGCTCAGGTGCAAATCGTTGGCCAACACGTGCGTAAGGGCTTGGGCATGGATCGCCGCTCGCTTCAGCCACACGCTGATCGTCTCATATGTATGCCCCGTAATCTCTTCGGCAGCCCGCAAACTGCCTCGTCGCATCACGATCAACAGCGCTTGGGCCACCTCCGCCTCAGGGGTCTTCAGACCATACATGGGCGTTCCTTGCGTTTCCCCAAAGTACGTCTTACAGCTCCGGCAGCAATAGCGCTGCCGTCCTCGATGGCTCCCATTGCGTACCACCTGGGACTCTCTTCAGTTCGGATTCGGACACGAAGGCAGGTTGACCTGCTCCTGCCTCTCTCGCTCCTTCATGTTTCACCTCCTCCCCTCGTATTTTATCACCCCCTTCCAGAGTCACTACCCGAATTTCGGGAACCGTCAACCCAATGACGGGAACCAGGCGCATTGGTTCAGATGAAGAAAAACTTGTGGCGGAAAGAAGGGACGATGATGCCGTCTGCACGCGATGCGCTGGGCGCCCTACTGGTTTGCCAACCAGACCAGCCAAGCCGTGTTCGGTAAAGGCGTGGAGCCACTTGCGCACGATACGCCGACAGCAACCCAGCAGGGTGGTGATAGCAGGAACCGACCAGCCGTCGGCGGAAAGCAGGATCATGCGGGCACGAGAGGCGATTTGAGCAGGGACCGTGCGTTGCCGTTGCTGCAGCAGACCCCGCTCAGTAGCAGTGAGAGAACGGATGTACAACATGCTTTCATTGTATCATCATTTCCGCCATTCCTTTTTCTTAAGTGCGGTTGGAGTATATATAGCCCCTTCTATTTACTGTTCATCATCAGAATAGGAAAATCGTTTAGTTGGGAGCATTTTTGATGACGGAATTCCATGTAGAAAAAACTCCGCCTGGAAGAGCTTAAATGCACAATCAATGTCTCGCACATAGACCCCAAAGATGAACCTCACCAGCTGCTTCCAGCCCCAGGCGGACAGGCTGCGAGGAGTATAAAACAGCTGTGGATTGGCAGGCGGGAGCGACGCAACGAACTCTTCATTTTCGTAAAGGCACTGAAGCGCATGCCCAGGTAGGAGATCGCCACGGAGCACGCAATGGCGCAGATCTTGGCAACATTGACCAACTGGAAGCTTTTTCGGTCAAGCTTGTCATCGGCGTGTTGGACCACGATGCGGTAGCCGAGGAATTTTGCTGTACTGGTGTGTGCATGCGTAATCAGCGTTTTTTCTTCAGATCACTCCAGCTTGAGTGTTTCGCGCAGGAATGTTCTGATCTCACGCTTGATTTCTTCGGCACCCATGAACAAGAGATGAGGTTATTTCTGAGGTTAGAGACTCCATGGAAGAGGGAAAGATCACTTCTTGTCGCACTCAGTAAGGGAGTTGTGCCTTCACAACCACTTACACTAAATATTAACCATTCCTCAATAAAAACATCACCTGTTCATGGTCCAGATCAGTTAAAATATGGATGTGTGATGGTTCTAAGTTTTACTATAAGACCGAAATACTTGTCTTTAGAGGATATTTAAGAGGCCAATGGCCACCAACTCACTCAGATAAAGTCTGGCCTGGCTATGCCCGGGCAGAACTATCATATTATCGTCAAGTCAATAAATTGGCTAGCCATGTCCAGCATCATAGGGTCTTTCATAACTCTTCTAATATTGGTAGATGGTATAGGTTGGTAAAAAGAATAGGCAATATGAGTGATCATCCGTCAAATAATTATGGACTAAAACAGGAACAGCACGAACAGCTTCCCATTACTTCCATGAATTTTAAAGCAGAGTGCCTCCTGGAGGATAGCGAGAGCGCGATTACGACATCCCATAAGGGGGGAAAACCGCGCGTTTTACTCGCGATCTCGCTACAGCCAGCAGATACAATGCGAGCTGAAATCGCTGCAGATAAACAACCTCGTCGTGACTATCTTGCTTTACAGGAGATGCTTGATGCTGATGTAGTCTACCTGCGTGATACCAAGAGGACACGACTTGCCGGTCTTATCAAACTGCTCTTCGGACCTTTTACAGCACTTGCCTGGGCCGCCTTCTGCCGTCGTCATCAGTACGATATCATCTTTACTGATACTGAGATTGTAAGCCTACCACTCGCAATGCTCTTGAAGCTGAGCCGTGCACGGCCTGGCTATCCCCGCCATGTGGCGCTCGCACATTATCTCTCACCGTTCAAGAAACGTATTTTCTTTCGACTCGGCGTAGGTAGTCACATTGATACCATTATAGTGCATTCTTCGGCTCAATTTGTAGTAGCAACAGATACTCTGCGTATACCAGGTAGGCGAGTGGTGCGCTTGCCTTATCAAGTGGATGTGCATTTCTGGCATCCATTAGCCCCATCCAGCATCGGTAGCAATCTTATCAGCGCAGCTAACGATCGTCCAATCATCTGCGTCCCAGGCCTGGAGTGTCGTGACTATCCCACGTTACTTTCAGCAGTACGCGACCTGAATGTGAGCGTTTACATCAGCACGCGTGCTGTGATACCAGAACAGGCTGCGCTTGAAAAGTTACCCGAGTGGCCAAAGAATACCTCTATCAAAATTTATGACTACAGGACATTACGTCAACTCTACGCCTGCGCGCGGTTTGTTATTGTGCCCCTGCTGGAAGTGGATTTCCAGGCTGGCATCACAGTGATTCTCGAAGCGATGGCAATGGGTAAGGCAGTGATCGTCTCAGGCATTCGGGGTCAAACGGATGTTGTTCGTGATCCCCGCAACAACGGTCGCGGATCATCTGTACGCACATGGTGGCCCGGTTTTCTAGATAACCCCGATGTTGCAGAGACGCTTGGACGATTACCAACGGGTTTTTATGTCACTCCTGGGGATCCCGATGAATTACGTAACACTATCCAGTATCTGTTAGATCATCCGGAGGTTGCCGATGAATTAGGTCACAACGGACGACGTATTGCTGAGGCTTACTTTAGCCTTGAAGCTTTTGCCCAACGCTTTGCTGCTGCTATTCTTGGTAACCAAAACCCGTAGTTGTCGGCACCTTGATTGGCACTTGATTGTTCAGTCGAATACTCCTCGCCTTAGCGACTGCCTGTCCTGGTGCGACACTATTGGAGATCTGAAATGGAAAGAAAACGATTTACGACAACCCTACCTATATAGGTACCAAACATTTGCAGTACCCAGTTGTACGGATGTTATTTGTAGTGCTAAGGAAAAAGTGAATTATGAAGTCGTCAATAGGACAAGGACACATAGGGCGTTTAGATCAGTCGCCAGCGACATTACATCACCCACGAAACCGCTTCTCTCGCCGGGCCTTTCTTGCGGGTACTGCTGCGGTCATAGTAAGTGTAAGTTTTGCCAGGTTTGCTTCAGCCGCCACCGGGTCAATCCTGAACATAGTTGCTCATGAAGATGATGACCTTCTCTTTCTCAGCCCCGACTTGCTACATGCCATTCAATCCGGCCGCACTGTCAGAACAATCATCGTCACTGCTGGTGACGCCGGTGATGGCGCCAGCTATTGGCAGAGCCGCGAATCCGGTTCAATGGCAGCTTATGCTCAGATGTCCGGAGTCGCTAATTCCTGGACTCAAAGCGACGCAGGGGTTAGCTGGGCATCCGATCCCGCTTTTTACTCTCTCGGGTAATCCAAATATCTCCCTCGTCACTATGCAGCTACCTGACGGTAATCTCGATGGTTCCGGATTCTCAAGTGATAATAATGAGAGCTTACAGAAACTGTGGAAGGTACGATCTCAACCATTCACGCGGTAGACGGCTCGTCAAGCTACAGCAAAGCGGATTTAACGAATACGTTAACCGCCTGATGTCATCTTTCCAGCCAGATCAAATTAATACGCAGGATTATACTGGCATTTATGGTGGTGGCGATCACAGCGACCACTACACAATTGCGTATTTTGTTCTGGCTGCTCAGCAACAGTACACAATCACACATGCCTTACAGGATATGTAGGCTATAACACCTCGTCTCTTTCTGCTAACGTCACTGGAGCTGATCTCACTGCCAAGCAGAACGCTTTTTTTACCTACGCTCAGTATGACACTCACGTCTGCAATAGCGTCTCGAGTTGCTCTGGTACTAATATTGGGGTGTGGCTACAACGTCAATACACTGTGAGCGCTTCGCCGGTAGCCAATGCTGGTACGAACCAGACAGTCCCAATGAACTCGACTGTGCAGCTCGATGGCTCAGGCAGTTCGGACCCTGATGGTGATCAGTTGACCTATCAGTGGACACAGACCAGCGGTCCAAGCGTCACACTCTCCAGCACCACCGCAGTGAAGCCAACCTTTACGGCTCCGGCAAGCGCTGCGACCCTGGTATTCCAGCTGGTGGTTAACGACGGGCAGGTGAATAGCAATCCCGCTACAGTGACCATCACAGTGAATAGTAGCTCCGATCTCGCTCTTTTCGCGACGGCGACGGCTTCATCACAGAATACCGGCACCAGCCAGACGGCTGATAAGGCTATTGATGGAGTGATTGATGGTTATCCAGGTGATTATACCAAAGAGTGGGCGACCGATGGCGGGAGGGCTGGCAGCTGGCTGAAGTTGACCTGGAGCAGTCCACAAACGGTGAGCAAGATTATACTCTACGACCGCCCAAATTTAAACGACCAGATCACCGCAGGGAATATTCAATTTAGTGATGGGAGCAGTATAACAATAGCGCGCTCTAACAATGACGGTTCAGCTACTCCCTTCACCTTCGCATCCAGGACCATCACCAGCCTACAGCTCAATATTACCGCGGTGAGTTCGACAACCGAAAATGTCGGCTTAGCCGAGATCGAAGTTTACCAGGACAGTACTGGAGGGAACCAGCCGCCGGTAGCCAATGCCGGTGCGAACCAGACAGTCCCGATGAACTCGACTGTGCAGCTCGATGGCTCAGGCAGTTCGGACCCTGACGGTGATCCGTTGACCTATCAGTGGACACAGACCAGCGGTCCAAGCGTCACACTCTCCAGCACCACCGCAGTGAAGCCAACCTTTACGGCTCCGGCAAGCGCTGCAACCCTGGTATTTCAGCTGGTGGTTAACGACGGGCAAGTGAATAGCAGTCCCGCTACAGTCGACCATCACAGTGAACAGTAGCTCCGATCTCGCTCTTTTTGCGACGGCGACGGCTTCATCACAGAATACCGGCACCAGCCAGACGGCTGATAAGGCTATTGATGGAGTGGTTGATGGTTATCCAGGTGATTATACCAAAGAGTGGGCGACCAATGGCGGGAGGGCTGGCAGCTGGCTGAAGTTGACCTGGAGCAGTCCACAAACGGTGAGCAAGATTATACTCCACGACCGCCCAAATTTAAACGACCAGATCACCGCAGGGAATATTCAATTTAGTGATGGGAGCAGTACAACAATCAGCGCGCTTAACAATGACGGTTCAGCTACTCCCTTCACCTTTGCATCCAGGACCATCACCAGCCTACAGCTCAATATTACCGCGGTGAGTTCGACAACCGAAAATGTCGGCTTAGCCGAGATCGAAGTTTACGCAAGTTAAACCCTAGAACGATTGTATACTTATATTTCCTTGCGTTCAGATGAGCAAGATGCCGGAGTCGAGGAGGGTGGGTAAGGGGCATCTTGCTAGCCACGAGAGTGGCGTTTCTGAACGACTATGGGTATTAGCATCGCTCTGGGTATATACCTGAATTGGACATAAAGGTCAATGAGTCAAACAACTTTCGAGTTGTTGAATAAATCTGTTCGGGTACATGCTGAAGATGCAAGCCGTATATTGTCTTGCATCTTCAGATGCTACGTTTTCATACGATGCTTTAACATACTGTCGTTTGGGCAATCGAACCGTGTGCCTGGATGGTTGCCGAAGCTATAGTAAGTGGAAAAAAGGCGATGAAATCAATCTTCATCCTTCTTTTATTTTTTCTAGCGGTAGGGGTGTTCTTCCGCACAAACGATCGTAGGACACGTCTAGTATTGAGTGCGGGCATTGTTGCTGTCATTCTCTACCTGTATATCCCATGAGATAGACATGAGCCGGTCACTCTTCATCACGTTGCTCAGCTTCATGCCCCTGTTCATCTGGCCAGAAATGAAGACGGCCTTCAAGATACAAACGACTGAATACTTTGCGGCGAAGGGCTATGGAGGTGGCCTTATCCGATCGAAGAGAAAACTTTCTGCATTTTAAGAAAAGGTCAGCCAATGAAAACAAAAATCCGTGTACTGTTTTTACAATCCGTGACTCAAGGCAGGTCGATTGAAGACGTTCACAGCATGCTGGCGCGTCACTTTAATAGAGATTACGTAGAAATTTATGCAGCATGTGATATGTATATCAATGGTGAAAAAACTGCCACATACAGGATGTTCGAAGCAATTCCCGAATTGCATGTTCGCCCCACGAATTTTGGCCGACCTGTACTTTATGGATCGCAGTTGGATATCGCCGGAAATGTGCTGTTTACCGGGCTGGCACTTTCTGGCAGTATGGCCGGCTTAATCGGCTATATTAAACGACACCGTATAGATATTATTCATACAGCTGACAGGCGCGATGTACTTTGCGGCGTACTCTTAGCGAGATTAACCAGCGTCAAGTGTATCGTGCATCTCCATCAAAATTGTGGGACCTGGATGACCCCGGTCTCTCTTTGGGCACTGAGGCAGGCAGACGGGATCATTGGCGTTTCACAGTTTACCGCCCAGTCCGCAATCACGGCGGGAGGGTGCCGGCCAGAGCGGGTCTATCATGTGCTCAATAGTGTAGATGCCAGTCGATGGAACTGTGATGCCGATGGCAGCTCGGTCCGTCGTGAGTTTGGCATTGCTCCTGATGTGCCGGTGTTTGCCATTGTTGCACGAGCGGTCCCCTGGAAAGGGCACGAACTCCTCTTAAATGCGCTACACGAGATTAAGGACGAACTGCCGGATTTCAAGCTCCTCATCGTCGGCAAGGATGATCCAAGATCGTTACCAAAAGGCAGTCGCAGCTACCTGGAAGTGTTGAAAGAGAAGGCAGCCGAACTGGGATTAGGCAACCGGGTCATCTTTACGGGTCCGCGCTCCGACGTCCAGGCCATCTTGGCGGCCTGCGATCTCTACACCATGCCTACTCTGGAGGAGCCATGCGCCCTGGCCATCCTGGAGGCGATGGCCATGAAAAAGCCGGTTGTCGCCCTGGACAGCGGGGGAACCCGCGAGGTGGTGGAAGATGGCAAGTCAGGCCTGCTCTCACCGCCAGGGGACGTTGAGCAGTTGGCTGAAAGTATTCTCACCCTTGTGAACAACCCCGCCAGGTGCAAACAGATGGGCGAGTATGGTCGTAAGCGGGTAGAGGAATACTTCAATCCCCCACGGATGGCCAACGAAGTCGAGAGGGTATACCGCTCTGTGCTGGGAGAGGTCATAGAGCTACAAGTGGGACCCATACCCGATGTCGAAACTGTCTTCTAGCAGGGCAAAGAAGGTTAAGGAGAGGTCAGCCAATGAAAACAAAGATCCGCGTACTGTTTTTACAATCGCAGCTGCACGGAGGGGCAATGGAAGACGTTCACAGCATGCTGGTACGTCACTTTGGTAGCGAATCCTTAGAAACACATGTAGCATGTACCACATTTGCAAATGGTGAAAAAACCGCTACATACAGGATGTTCGAAGCAATTCCCGACCTGCATATTCGCCCCACAAACTTTGGCCCTCCAAAAGTATTTCAGGGATCGCAGTTGGATAACGTCAGAAATAAGCTGTTTACCGGGCTGGCACTTTCTGGCAGTATGGCCGGCTTAATCGGCTATATCAAACGACACCGTATAGATATTATTCATACAGCTAATAACAAACGCGAAATGTTTTGCGGCGTACTCTTAGCAAGATTAACCGGCGTCAAGTGCATCGTGCATCTCCACCTAAACTGTGGGACCTGGATGACTCCCTTCTCGCGCTGGATACTTCAGCAGGCAGAGGGGATCATCGGCGTTTCACAGTTTACCGCCCAGTCCGCAATCACGGCGGGAGGGTGCCGGCCAGAGCGGGTCTATCATGCGCTCAATGGGGTAGATAGCAATCGATGGAACTGTGATGCCGATGGCAGCTCGGTCCGTCGTGAGTTTGGCATTGCTCCTGATGTGCCGGTGTTTGCCATTGTTGCACGAGCGGTCCCCTGGAAAGGGCACGAACTCCTCTTAAATGCGCTACACGAGATTAAGGACGAACTGCCGGATTTCAAGCTCCTTATCGTCGGCAAGGATGATCCGGGGTCGTTACCAAAAGGCAGTCGCAGCTACCTGGAAGTGTTGAAAGAGAAGGCAGCCGAACTGGGATTAGGCAACCGGGTCATCTTTACGGGTCCGCGCTCCGACGTCCAGGCCATCTTGGCGGCCTGCGATCTCTACACCATGCCTACTCTGGAGGAGCCATGCGCCCTGGCCATCCTGGAGGCGATGGCCATGAAAAAGCCGGTTGTTGCCCTGGACAGCGGGGGAACCCGCGAGGTGGTGGAAGATGGCAAGTCAGGCCTGCTCTCACCGCCAGGGGACGTTGAGCAACTGGCTGAAAATATTCTCACCCTTGTAAACAACCCCGCCAGGTGCAAACAGATGGGCGAGTATGGTCGTAAGCGGGTAGAGGAATACTTCAATCCCCCACGGATGGCCAACGAAGTCGAGAGGGTATACCGCTCTGTGCTGGGAGAGGTCATAGAGCTACAAGTGGGACCCATACCCGATGTCGAAACTGTCTTCTAGCAGGGCAAAGAAGGTTAAGGAGAGGTCAGCCAATGAAAACAAAGATCCGCGTACTGTTTTTACAATCCCAACCTAGAGGCAAGTCAATTGAAGATGTTCACAGCATGCTGGCGCGTAACTTTGATTACAATCGTGTAGAAGTACATGTAGCATGCGCTCCAAACGTGAGAGGGGAAAAAGCTCTCACTTACCAGATGTTCGAAGGGATTCCCGATCTGCATATTCGCCCCACAAACTTTGGCCCAACCGTATTTCAGGGATCGAAATTGGATATCGCTAGAAACATGTTGTTTTCTGGGCTGGCACTTTCTGGCAGTATGGCCGGCTTAATCGGCTATATCAAACGACACCGCATAGATATTGTTCATACAGCTGACAAGCGCGATATACTTTGCGGCGTACTCTTAGCGAGATTAACCGGCGTCAAGTGTATCGTGCATCTCCATATAAAGTGTGGGACCTGGATGACTCCATCCTTGTCTTGGGGATTGCAGCAGGCAGACGGAATCATCGGCGTTTCGCAGTTTACCGCCCAGTCCGCAATCACGGTGGGAGGGTGCCGGCCAGAGCGGATCTATCATGTTCTTAGCAGTGTAGATATCGGTCGATGGAACTGTGATGCCGATGGCAGCCCGGTCCGTCGTGAGTTTGGCATTGCTCCTGATGTGCCGGTGTTTGCCATTGTTGCACGAGTGGTCCCCTGGAAAGGGCACGAACTCCTCTTAAATGCGCTACACGAGATTAAGGACGAACTGCCAGATTTCAAGTTGTTAATCGTTGGCGGAGACGATCTAAGTGTCTTACCAAAAGGAAGCGGCAGCTACCTGGAAGTGTTGAAAGAGAAGGCAGCCGAACTGGGATTAGGCAACCGGGTCATCTTTACGGGTCCGCGCTCCGACGTCCAGGCCATCCTGGCTGCCTGCGATCTCTACATCATGCCTGCTCTGGAAGAGGCATTCGGACTGGCCTTCTCGGAGGCGATGGCCATGAAAAAGCCGGTTGTCGCCCTGGACAGCGGGGGAACCCGCGAGGTGGTGGAAGATGGCAAGTCAGGCCTGCTCTCACCGCCAGGGGACGTTGAGCAGTTGGCTGAAAGTATTCTCACCCTTGTAAACAACCCCGCCAGGTGCAAACAGATGGGCGAGTATGGTCGTAAGCGGGTAGAGGAATACTTCAATCCCCCACGGATGGCCAACGAAGTCGAGAGGGTATACCGCTCTGTGCTGGGAGAGGTCATAGAGCTACAAGTGGGACCCATACCTAGTATAGAAGCCGTTTCCTAGTGCTACAGCACCCTTTAAAACGAGACAAAAAGCATTGGAAGGCCAATGCCGATACTGATCGGCGAAAGGGTGAATGCTCTCCAGAAGCCACCTCACACACGAAGTGGCGCTGTAGTACTGGAGCCTGTTGGGAATAGGCTGTGAGCACATCAGCAACAAAGCTGTGACGGAGAGAATTGAGCCTTGCAGAACAGTCAGAAACAACGCGCAGTCCAGGTCAATATGAAGCGAATAGTGAACAATACAGTTATTTCGCTCATTGGGCAAGCTATCACCTGGACATCAACACTTTCGCTAACAGTTGCTTATGGGCGTTTTCTTGGGGATATTCAGTTCGGTGAACTCTATCTGGCCACCAACTTTGTAGGTCTGGTCGGCTTTCCTCTGGAGTCTAGTTTTAACTCACAGCTTACACGCGAAGTAGCCCGACAACCTGATAAAGCCCTGCGCTACCTGACTAATACTCTATTGCTCAAAGGCCTGTTCTGGCTTGTGCTCTATAGTTTAATCATGTTACTATGCTGGCTGCTGGGGTACAATCCTGAAGAGCGTGTATTGGTCGCGGTATGCGGCATCACACTTTTGTGCAGTTCAACAGTAAGTACGTTTGCAGTGTTACATTGTGCCTATGAGCGAACAATGTTCCCGGTGATTGGATCGATCCTGGAAAAGGGGCTATCGGCACTTGTTGGTGTCTTTCTACTCAAACAAGGTGCAAGTGTGGAGGTGATGGCTCTTGTGCTGCTTGGAGGGTCTCTAACCAGCCTGATATGGCAAGCTTTCTGGTTCTTTCGACTGGTAGGAGTCCACTTTATATTCGATATGGATCTGATCCGTAAATTGCTGCGGACCTGCGTTCCATTTTTGATCTATGGCGCCCTTGGAGTTATCTATTATCGTATCGATACATTTCTACTCTCACTTATGGCCACCACAGAAGTGATAGGTTGGTATGGAGCTGGCTATCGTATCTTTGATACAATGGTGTTTTTGCCAGGCATTGTTATTGGAAGCATCATGTCCCCCGTCTTCTCGAGGCTCTCCATCACCTCAGAAAAAACCCTGAAGCTAGCAGTTGAAAAATCTACGAACTTCTTGCTCTTCCTCGGTATACCTATGGCGACTGGATTTATCGTGGCAGCACCCAACATCGTCGCTTTTCTTTACCATCGACCTGAATTTAGCCATACTATTCCTGTATTGCAATACCTTGCTCCAGGACTTGTCTGTCTCTATGTCAATTCGGTGGCAACCTGCATACTCACCAGTACCAATCAGGAAAAGAAAATTCCCATCCTGGCGGCGGTCGCGCTCGTCTTCAATCTGGGACTCAACCTATTATTAATTCCTCGTTATCAACAGGTTGGGGCTGCTGCTGTAACTTCACTCACAGAATTCCTTTTGCTCTGTGTCTCGTTTGTGTTAGTGCCAGGTCGTTTACTGCCATGGAATAGTCTGAAAGTTGGTGCGAAGGCAATAATTGCAAGCGTAGTTATGGCATTAGCTATCACGTTTTTGAACAGGTTTTCTATCCTTGTGCTCTTACCAGCAGCCATATTGGTTTACATGGTTGTTGCAATAGTTCTGCGCGTTATACCGCGAGAAGATATTCTGGCGCTGTCTAATGCTTTCATGCATAAAAAGTCCCGACGAACTGCTTCTTCTATAATCGAAGATCAACCGACAATAAAGCTGGAGGCCCAGACAATACAATGGAATAACGACCTCCTGCCTTTTGACGAGGCATACTTTAGAGCGGAAAGATTCGCCCTTGCATCCATTTCGACAGAAAAGCTACCTGTAGTCGATGAGGAAATAACAGAAAAGCTACCTGTAGTCGATGAGGAAATAACAGAGAAGAGACCAGTCATAATAAAGAAGCACGTATATAGCGGAGGATTCAAGCTGAAATGATACAATTACCCATAGCCATAATCAAATTTACAACGAACCATATCATCAGTCACATTCCGTCCTATACTGTTCGCCATGCCTGGTATCGCCACGTTTTGGGGTGGAAGGTTGCCCCAAATGTATCTATTTTCATGGGACAACATGTGCAACTGAGTAGGGTGCGCAACCCGAAGGTCTCCATTGGTAAACACACGATAATCAATTGGGGCTGCATGTTATATACAACAGGAGGCATAATAATTGGTGAAAACGTGAGTATCTCGGCTGGTGTCTGGCTGGTTACCGGCTCGCACGACATGAATCATCCCTTCTTTGCCGACATCTACAAACCTATCATGATCGAGGATTACGTCTGGATTGGCATGCGTGCTACCATACTCGGCGGAGTTACGATTGGCAAGGGGGCGGTAGTTATGGCAGGAGCTGTAGTTACACACGATGTTCCACCTTATGCTGTGATTGGTGGTGTACCGGCCAGGATTGTCACGCAACGAAAGTTGTGTGACCCCACCTTCCAGATGGTGTACCGTCCACTTTTTGAGTAGGCATTTTCCCGAGCAAACCAATTAAAAACAGAGATATGATTTTTACATAAGTGATCTACTTGCATGTCACAGTAAGATCACAATGCACACGTGAAAGGTGAATAGTCATGATAGATTATTTAAAACGTAAAAGCCTCTATTTACATCTTATGATCTTGCTCTTCGTTAGCCTGCCTTTTGCTGCATGTAGCTCAGGGCAATCTCATAGTTCGGCACAAGCTAAAACGGCGGGTAGTGCATCATCCATGCCTCTTATCAGTCGCGGCGTGCCTGCTTATGCATCATCTGGCTCTGCCGGTGACGCCAATGATAATAGCTTTGATAGCTCATGGCGGTCAGGCGATGTTCCTGCCTGGATTGCCTATGATCTATCCAGTGTCCCTGTTTCAGAGCGTGGAGAGGTACTTCTTGTCTGGTATAATGACAACTACAACTACGACCACACAGTTATTAACGATATAGCATATAATCTACCTGGTTCATATACTATTGATATAAATTTTGCTCCTGGAGGTACATCCTCTTCACCTGCATCAGGCTGGCAAACAGTCGTCACCGTCGTTGATAATCACTACCATTCGCGACAGCATGTATTTGATATGCGTGGAGCTAACTGGGTTCGACTAAATACAACGGTTGCCGATGGCAGCATAGAGAATTATTCTGCGAGCTTCAATATGGACATTTACGATGCGAATCGCGCATTGGACGATGATTTTATAGATTTTGGTGATTCCATTACGGCGGGGACGATGGGACACTCAACGATAAATAATTCGCCATCTTTTGGAGATCTTATTCATAACCAGATACCAGATCGCTTCCCTGTTGAGGAGGATGGAGGCATAGGTTATCTGGCGAGTAATGTACCAGTTGATCCACAACACCATTACCTCCAAACATGGTTAAGTATATTTCCGGGCAAATATGTTGGCCTCAGCTATGGTACAAACGACTCTTACGGATGCTCAAGCCCTGGTGATACTGCCAACACAGTGTATAATAACTATGTTCTGATGGTGCAAACCGTTCTGGCCGCTGGGAAAACCCCCATTGTACCGCATATGATCTGGTCGCCTCGTTCCGACCTGCAAACGTGCGCGGTTGCGATCAATGCCAAACTCGATCAACTGTATAAAGCCTATCCAAAAGTTATCCCAGGGCCTGACCTCTATGCTATCTTTCAGAATCATCCAGAAGATTTTGGTGATGGCATACATCCAAACAATCAGGGGACAGTTCTCTATCGTCGAGCATGGGCAAACATGTTTTTACAAACAATTTATCATTGGAAAGGTTCCTCTAAAGCCTCGGCTTGAAACTCTCCTCAAGGTACTGGCATATCAACCACGCAAGTGTATTTGACAATGTATCTCAACAATAATCATACCAACTTTCGACAAAGCGGAAGTATACTAAATGATGTGTTTTTAAGACCAGATGGAAGAGATTTCTCCATATAGCTTGAGGTAGACATGAGCAGGCAATCACCAATGACAATTGAGACTAGGAATACCGTTTCTGACCTGCAGGCGGCACACAGGAGACATGAAATGAAGCTTTTCATTGTACTCTTCATAATGCTGCTCAGTTTCGTGCCTCTGTTCGTCCTGGAGGGAATGAAGACAGGCTTTGGCGTACTCCTGGCGGGAGTGGGAGTACTGGCGCTGATGCTTGTTATTGTTCGCTGGCCCATAGTGGGTCTGTATACAGTGGCAGCGAGCGCCCTTCTTATCGAGCAGGAGCCACTTTCAACGCCCATCTTCACCGACCACTTGTATGTCTTCTACTGGCCTCCACAACTTGTCGGCTTCGTTGAACGCCCCATCGGGCTATTGATTCTCTTCACCCTCTTTATCTGGCTGCTCCGTCGGCTGCTGCGGCGTGAGCAGTTGCTATACGGTGGTGCACTCTGGCTGCCTTTTTGGTTGTATATGCTCTGTGTTGCAGGTGGAGTGATTTATGGGTTAGCCACTGGAGGAGACCTGAAAATCATCGTCGTCGAGTTTCGACCGTTCTGGTACATGTTTACTTCCTATGTGCTGGCATATAACTTTGTGACTCGGAGGGGCCATATCCGTGCTTTCTTGTGGGTGGTAATTGTAAGCGCAGGGGTGAAAGCGCTCCAGGGCCTCTATGTCTATTTGATTGTGTACCATGGCGACCTCACAGGGCATGATACCATTATGTCACATGAAGAATTGTTCTTCTTTGCAGCGCTACTCTTGCTGGTGATCATCTCAAGCTTGCACTACCGCTATCGCCCGCAATTCATCGCGGCCCTCTGCATAGCGCCTGTAGTGCTTATTGCCATGATCGCCAATCAACGACGTACCGACTATATCGCCCTGTTAGTGGGAATCGGAGCCGCCTGGTTGCTGGTATTCCAGATAAAATCTAAAGCGCGCGCCAGATTGCTTGTATTGCTGATTATATGCGTTGGACTCGGTACCGGCTACGTCCTCGCATTTCAAAAGAATCAGGGGAGCTATGGGGAACCCGCGCGCGCTATCGTTTCGATTTTTAACCCTTCCGTCGGGGATGCCAGGGATAGCGGTTCTAACTTATATCGCTATTTCGAAAACAATGACCTGAAGTACACGGTCAAGCAGTATCCGCTCGGTCTTGGCTTCGGCAAACCATTCCTCCAACCTCAACCGCTAACAAGTATCTTTCCAGATGTTCTTCAGGCCGATCCATATTACAACTACATTCCTCATAACACAATTTATTGGATCTGGGTCGATCTGGGACCGGTCGGCTACTTCTCGCTCTGGTTCTTATTCGGCAGCATTATCATTCTGGGAAGTGTCACAGCCCGCAAACTACGCGACCCTTACCTGCAGGTAGTTGCCATCTATATAGTGGCAATCGTGATGATGGAAGTAGTCGTCGCATTCGCAGATTATCAACTCTTCTTTTATAGAAATGTTATCTATATGGGACTACTTTGTGGTATCCTGGCCAAATTACCCCTACTGGATCAACAGGACCAGAAGGAAGTTCTTAGCATTCAAGTACCTTCGCTTGAAAATCCAGAGCCTCTGTGAGTGGAGCGATAACCGGCTGCTGAGCGACAGCCAGGACCTGACCAGACTCAGCTATCAGAGGCAACTCAAAGCAACAGCGCAGAAAGGAGAGGCGGCAGTCCTCCCATATCCGAAGTCATGGCTATCCTGCCGCAATTGTCAATGAATTTACTCATGGTATCTTCATATCTGCCCGACCGTTCGTGGGGAGCTGGCACACGCAGCTACTATCTCTTGCGGGCACTGGCTCGACGGCATTCCGTCTCATTACTTGCCCTCTCGGTTGACGGTTCGACGGAGACCGTCAGCAACGCACTTGAGGAGATGGGACTGAAACATGTCTGGCAGATAGCCTCACCATCAATTTTGCAAAAAAAACGCATACAACAGATATTGAGCATGCTTCAAGGCAAATCGTACTTGCTCAGTTTATGCTACAGAGAAGAAGTTCAAAAAGAAATCGACACCCTTCTCTCCCAGCATCACTATGACGTTGTGCTTTTTGAAGGCGTCTTTATAGCTGGTTACCGGGTTCCAAAGAATCTACCTGTGATCATCGACCAGCACAACATTGAACACGAATTACTGCATCGAACGTATCAGCAGGAACAGTCATGGTCACGTAAATGGTACAACTGGTGGGAAACCCGCAAACTTAAACCGATTGAACTGGAACGATGTCGTAAGGCCCAGGGCGTACTGGTGACGAGTGAGCGCGAATACCTTTTGTTGAAACGACTTGCGCCACAATGCCTTGTCGAGATCGTACCTAACGGAGTTGATACGGAGGCGTTCAGCGCTGACGAAGGACAAAAGGAGGTTGCCAATCGCGTCGTTTTTACCGGAACGATGAGCTACTATCCTAATACCCAGGCTGTTTTGTTTTTTGCCAGAGAGTGCTGGCCGCTTATTAAAGCACACATTCCTGAAGCGACATGGCAGATTGTTGGCAGCTCCCCGCCTCCCGAGATTGAACGACTGGCAGAACTCCCCGGTATTTCAGTAACAGGAACGGTTCCGGATGTAAAGCCCTTCCTGGCTGCTGCGTCGGTGGTTGTCGCGCCTCTGCTTATAGGGAGTGGCACCCGCCTCAAAATTCTCGAAGCATTGGCGGTGCAAAAAGCTGTCGTCTCAACCAGCCTGGGCTGTGAAGGACTGGCAGTGGAGGCCAGGAAACATTTGATGGTAGCGGATCAGCCTGAGCTCTTCGCGCAGGCTGTTGTAGACCTTCTGCAACAGGCAGAAAAACGGGTTTGTTTGGGTAGCGCTGGCAGAGCACTCGTCAAAGCTGAGTATAGTTGGGAATGGTGTGGAGATGCTCTTAACCGCGCCTTGGAGAAAATGGTAAGGTGAGTCTCGATGATTATAGTACATTTTCTATCCTGGGTACTTCTGGCGGCAGAAGTATGTATTGCTTTCCCTATAGCATATCTATGCATATTGTCCTGTTCGGCGCTCATCTGCACAAGACAAAAGGCAAGTGAAGTTGCGTACGTTGACAACCAGGTCTCGCCGCAAAGCAATTTTGCGCTATTAATTCCAGCCCATAATGAGGAAGTAATTCTAGGAACCTTGCTTGAGAGCCTTTCCCACCTCGACTATCCGCAAGTGCTGTATACGATCTACGTCATTGCAGATAACTGTACGGATACAACAGCCGAGTTAGCACGTCGGGTTAAGGGGGTATGTGTCTACGAACGTTTCAACGAGAAAGAGCGTGGCAAAGGATATGCGCTGAACTGGCTATGGCAGCACATAGCAAACAAGCAACACGATGCATATGTCATCCTGGATGCAGACTCAGTTGTAGAGCCAACGTTCCTGCGTGCAATGGATAGAGAACTGGTGAAAGGAGCAAAAGCATTGCAAGCGTGCTATACCGTCCTCAACGCTACTGCTTCGCCCAGTACTGCTCTGCGCTGGGTCGCACTCACGCTGATGAATCACGTACGTCCCCTGGGTAGAAATGGCATCGGCGGTTCTTCGACGTTGACAGGCAATGGGATGTGTTTCAGTCGCGACATCCTGACTCGTTATCCCTGGCAGGCGTTCGGGGTCACAGAGGATTACCAGTACTACTTTACACTGATCCAACAGGGAGAGTGTGTGCGCTACGTACCAGAAGCCATTGTGCGCGCGCAGATGCCGATCACCTTCGCTCAGATGCGCACCCAGGATGTACGTTGGGAGGCTGCAGACCCTCAGCAATCTCAATGGCATACCGCCTGGCAACTTTTGAAGGGAGGAGTGCGTGCAAGGAGTTTCGTCCGTATCGAGGCTGTGCTGGAGCTGCTTACACCGCCACTTTCCTTCATGGTTGTATCCTGCTTGCTTGGTTTTGTTGCATCCCTGCTTCTGTGGTCGCTCCTCCAGGTAGTGTTTAGCTTGCTTCTTCTTGGAGGTCTTTTCTGTTATATCGCAACTGCACTCTACCTGCTGCGCGCCCCCAGAATGGTGTATAGATCACTTCTACATATACCATGGTTTATGCTCTGGAAGCTCTGGGTCTATCTCGTGCTCAGCAGAAGTCACAGACATAACCGCGAGTGGGTGCGTACTGCACGTACGGCTTCCTGATGAATTCTACAATAAAGAATGCATATTATTTGAAAGAGGTTAAAGTCACATGTCTTCACTTCGTGTCTGCGCAATTACTTTTGATTGGTATCCCTTCGATGTGCTGGTACGCCGGACTGCTGAGGCTGCTGCCAGTGCCGGATATGTCTCGGACATCATCTGTACACGCAAGCCAGGTCAGAGAACAGAAGAAATTTGCGATGGAGTACAGGTTCATCGCATTCCAATGTCCCGCAGCTTTGGCCGCTCGTTGTCGTTCACAATCCTTGAATGGATCATTTTTCTTGTGCGGGCAGGAACAAAGGTGACGCAACTGCATCTCAAGCAAAGATACGACGTGATCCATGTCCACAACATGCCGGATTTCCTTGTTTTTTCGGCACTCATCCCGAAGTTACTCGGGGCAAAGATCATTCTGGAGATACAGGACGTTTCCCCTGAACTCATGGCAGTTAAGGCACAAGGAAAGCTACGAAAGCTTGTTGTACGTCTGGCTACATGGCAGGAGCAGGTTTCAACGCTATTTGCAGACCATGTTATCACAGTCGGCTGGCCCTTCGAACATTTGTTACTCAAGCGCGGAATTCCAGCGCAGAAGATTACCATCATACTCAACAGCACCGATCCCAACATATTCCGGGCTTCGCGGCGAACCGAGATTTCAACAGAAGTTCCCAGCGAGGAACACCCATTGATTGTGATGTATCACGGCACCGTAGCAGATCGGAATGGGCTGGACATAGCTATCAGGGCGGTGGCAAAGGCGCGACAGGTTGTGCCATATCTACGCCTGGACATTAAAGGGCGAGGTGAGGCTATTCCTTCCTTAAAGCTTTTAGCTCAAGAACTGGGAATCAGCGAGTATGTTATCTTCTCTGATGTATGTCCTCCCAATGATGAGCTGATCGATTTTTTGCTCCATGGTGACATTGGCATTATCCCTTACCCATCCGATGGCTTCATGGACCTGCTCTTGCCGACAAAAGCATACGAGTATGCCTGGATGCAACGTCCAATGATCGCTTCCAACACCCTCGCGATACGCTCGATGTTTAGACCTGAATCGATTATGCTCTGCGAACCGGCCAATGTAGATAGTTTTGCCACGGCAATTATTGATCTCTACCAATACCCAGAGAAGCGCCGGCGCATGGTCGATGAGGCTGCAAAGGACTACACTCCCTATCGTTGGGAGGTAATGGCCGAACGATATCAAAAGCTGCTTCTTACTTTGGCGAAGAAAGAGCGAAAAGAAGAAAAGGTGCAAATAGGCGCCGGTATGATGTGAAATAGTAGTCACTCATGTGCTGCCTGGGTGCGCCGTTCGGGCGAGGATTGCTCCTGAAGCCGACTGAACTCGCGCACCTGCGCAGGTTGCACATCACTGCGCCGGAGCGGGCTGCTCCTTACATCTTACTGGATGGTCGGAGGCCGGGCCATCTGAATTCCTGTGTAGACATTATTTGCATTAATAGCAGGGAATGGGCAAAAGTGCTCTGTTGCAAAGCTCCTAAAGAAGTTGCCGTATCCAACGCGGAATCCGGCTCTCACCTTGATTGAGGATGATGCCATGCACTGATAAGCCTTTGAGCTGCGCACACGTCTCTGCAATCATGCTTTGAGGTATAGCCTGGGCGCGAACTACAATCACGATCGACTCGAGCAGGCTTGCTGCTAATGAGCCGTATCCAGTGGAGATGATAGGAGGGAGATCAACGATATATAAATCCCTCGTTCGCATAAATATTTTCAGCAGGCCATCCTGTTGGACCTTTTTTAGCAACTTTACCGCATCTTGAGCGCCATTTCCGGCGGGAATGATGGACAGACTGTCATTAACCCGGTAGCGAATATCGTCTTCTTTGCATGATCCGCGCAACCACTCCGCTAAACCAGGCGTAGAAGGGATGCCATAGTACTCATGCAGGCTCGGATGTTCCCAGTCGCATTCTATAAGAGTAACCGGCTGATCACTATCGTGTGCTAGAACCTGAGCAGTAATCAGGGCCAAAAATGATTTACCCTCCCCCTTGATGGAGCTGGTAAAACCCAGGCTGCGTACGGGATCCCGTTTCCGGAAAAAGAGCGAAAGACAGAGTTGCTGACAACGCTCCTGCAACATCCTGGCGTTTGCCGCATCTCTTTGATTGAATTTGACGGGCTTTCCTTCCCTTGGGAGAACCCTCTTTGTATTCGCTAGCGGGGGCGCAGCTGGTGGCGGCAATGCCTCAACTACCTGCGTCACCGTGTCGACTATCTGCCTTTCCTCTATCTTTTGCGCCGTGCGTAACTTCTGTACGAACTCCGACCGCGACCCTTGCACCTTCTGTGTCTCTTGTGATGATATTTCCATCTTTGCTTCAACTACCGATCTACGTTTATTAACTGGTTCTGTTACATTGTCTTGCATTGCTTTATTCTCTCTAGTTGGATGCACGCTATTATCAGACATCAGGCCTTCTCACCTTGCGTCAAATGGCCATTTACGATATTATTCCCGTCTGCGAACAAAGCCTGGCCAGGAGTTGCGGGTGTAGTTAATAAAGATATTGTCGCATGTGACAGGTTTGGCAACTGCATAATAACGGGAAATGCTCGTGAGTTCTGCAAATCATCTGGATCATAAACTCCATGATCCGTGCGTATGATGATGATAAGGTAAATTATGCAGGCCAGAAGAGCCGCTCCCAGGCCAATTCCCCCGCCAAGCAGGTAATTCTTCGTGCGAGAGGCGGATTGATCAGGAATGCGGGGTGCGTCAATTACACGGAACAGCGAGCCCACATTGGCACCAGTACCGATTGATTGTTGTATCATGGCGATGGTGTTCTGGATATTTTGTACAGTTGACTGCGCCTGTGCTTTCTGGGAATTCAGGAGTGCATATTGTGGATCGCTGGCCAACTGATTCTGCGCCAGGTGATGGGCGCTGATGTAATCCGTCTCTGCATTGACTGCGTGATTTAGACCTTTTTGCGCCTGGGCAAGTTGCGTTTGATATGCCGCTAAGAGATTCTGGCCCTCCGCAGTCGATAATGCCAGGCTTTGCTCTCCATAGGTGGTAATAATTGACTGCACTACCTGCTGGGCAATACGAGGATCACGATTGGTGTAGCTGATTACAAATAAATTATAAGCCGGCGCCGTGACGACTACATTTCTAGAGATATTGCTGTAGAGCGCATCCTGTAGCTGCTGCGGGTTAGCACTCGGGCTAAGACCCAGCGTAGGCGCAAGGTCGATGCCCTTTACGGCCGCCAATGCGAAGACACGTGTCTGTAGTAATTCACTTATTGCACCAGCCTGCGTCTGGGCTGGTGGCGAAGTCAGATCACTCTCCAGGCCAGTTGGGGTAATGACAAAATAGCGTTGTAAGGCCCAGAGCGATGCTGATGACTGGTATGTACGAGGGACATTAACATATTCAACTGCTACCCCAATGATCGGCAGCAGCATTATCAGAGCAAGAAGCCTTAGAAGATGACGAAAGATCGCCTCAAGAGTGCGCCTCACAGACACTTGCCTACCTTTCTGAAGATGCGAAGATATACATCTCTACTTTTCATTTGCCTTACAGAAGAAGTTGTTGATCGAGCTATGCACACAGCGCAAAAACTACATCGAATATATGTTAGATGCGTAAAAAACACTACTTAAACAAAGAATAGGTATAGGGATAGTTTCTTTTATGATCGACAGCTAAATGGCAATATGTCTCTTCTTTAGGAAGATCATAACTGCCATACTTTTTCCCGTATCAAGTGTAGCTGATCAGGTCTTGTATTAGGTGTAATTTTTATGGAGAAACGGTTACAATTTAATACAGCCGGTTATGATAACAAAATACGCGCAACAATGAATGCTTGGTTCCAAGCATTCATTGACCCAGTATAGCGCATCTCGTGTTATGACACACTATCTAAGCCGGTTTCATACAGGGTTATAGTGCTGAATAAGGTTTTTCATCGCGTAGTATTGCGGCTTTGGCTGATTATTGTCGATATCAAACATATCGAGACGGCCATAGCCGCTATAGCTGGCAACATCGAACTGACATGCAAAGGCCACACCAGCTTGCGCCATGGAAAGCAGCGCATTCGTAGTAAACTGAGTCATGAAATTCGGATCATCGCCATAGGCCGGAGGAGGATTACCCGGGTCATAGTTCCATTCGGTGATGCCTACCGGTATATCTTTACCCAAAATTGCACGCACCTGCGCCTCCACCTCTCCTGCTGCCTGAGCGAAGGCATTCGCCTTATTCAGGCAGGATGCTCGAGCATCCTGCCAGCAGGGATACAAGTGAAAACTTACTGCATCGGGTAGAACGCCTGACGCCTTTACTCCCTCTAAAAACGCCTGCATAAAGCCATTGTTCCCCTGCTCAGAAGAGGTTACAGGTCCGATAAATTTTGCTTCAGGATTGATCTTCCGCAATAGTGGTATGGTGCTATTCCATTGCTTTAGATACGTTTCAATTGAGATACCATTGTAGTCGGGCTCGTTGCCGAACTCATAAAGCTGGCAGCGGGAGCCGGCATAGGCTACCACGTGTTTGTCAAATGCAACATTATAGACGTTTTGTAATACTCCCAGGCACTTCATACCGCTGTGCTCGATTGTTTGTAAGCGCCGTTCAATTTCCGCATCGCTTGTAGCATGGCTATCTGCAAGGCTTCTATCGAAAAAGAACGTCCGCATGAGCGTAAAATGAGCGGTTTTAAGCTCTGCCTGAATAGCGGGACTCGTTTCAACATTATTATTAGACCACTCCTGGGTATCATTGGCGCCAAAGAGAAATGATGAGATGCCTTGCTTCCAGATACGCTGTCCAGGCAGCGTCGCTACGGAAGCCGTCGGCGAGGCGGGCGGTTGTCCGATGAATGCACACGCAGCACTAGAGAAGAGGCCCAGCATAAGGAAACCTCTCCATATCCAACGAATGCAGATCCTCCTCCAGAGTAGACGCATAGTTCCCCCTTGTTGAATACGAAATGTCATAGCCTGCTTCTTCTCGCCAGTTGAGCAAGAAGACAATACTGTATAACTATACACTATAGTGCAGAGCTTTTTCTACTCTCCTCACATACCTCCTCTATTACCGGCGATATCTGCTATGGTTACAATCTTAGCATTAAATATCGGCCTCTTGCGCTATTTTTTGGGGTGCGCGCTGAATTGACGGGCCTTCAATTGAATAGCTGTAATTGCACTGCATGTAAATACCCCGCTTTAATGGTTAACTTTCCTATACCGATTTTGCGATAACACTACTGCATCTCAACTTTTCGTACATAGCTCTTCTGTTTACCCGGTGCTATGCTTTCCATCGGTGATTTAAAAATGTTCAGACTATGCAAAATATGTGATCACGTATGTAAAAACTATTTCATAGTTGTGATGTAAGGAGCTTGTTGAGAAGGTGAAGCATAACAATACTACAGTGATAATAGGTGCTGGTCCTTACGGTCTCTCAGTGGCCGCGCATCTGAAGTCCCGCAACACAACGGTGCAGGTCTTCGGGAAACCGATGGAATTCTGGCAGAAAATGCCTGCGCAGATGTACTTGAAATCCTTCTGGAGCGCTGCAAGCCTCTCTGCGCCGGGCGGCAGATTTAGCCTGAATTATTATGCGGCGGCCACCAGCACACACGAGCAGAAGCCGATTCCACTTCCTTACTTTCTTGATTATTGTCGCTGGTTCCAGGAACAAACTGCTCTTGAGATTGATCCCACCTACGTACAGGCCTTGAGGCGGGACGGCCGGCGCTTTCAACTCGACCTGGCAGATGGACGAAATATCGAGGCTGACAACGTGGTCGTTGCCACCGGTATCGCTCCGTTCGCCCACATACCGGAATTTGCACGCGCGCTCCCCCGCGCACTCGCCTCACACACCCAGGAGCTTACGGACCTGACAGGTTTTAAAGGACGTAACGTTGCAGTGGTAGGAAGGGGACAGAGTGCATTGGAATATGCTGCACTGTTACATGAGGCAGGCGCCAGCGTGGAGGTAATCGCGCGCGGGCCCATTATCTGGATTAATCGCAAACTGTACGATCACACGGGCCCGGCCAGGCATATCTTTTATCCGCCAAGTGATGTTGGTCCTCCTGGACTCAACTGGTTGATCAGCTTCCCGCTCGTTTTTAGCCGTCTCCCCAAGCAGACAAGATACCTCGTGGACAGGCGTGCCGTACGCCCGGCGGGGGCACAATGGTTGCTTCCGCGGGTGAAGGGAAAAGTCCGCCTGACGCCAGATACAGAGATCGTCAAGGCTACGCCGCAGGGACAGGGGTTGTGCTGTGAATTAAGCGATGGTACGACGCGAGAGATTGAGCATTTAATTCTCGGGACGGGCTATGAAGCGCGCCTGGATAAACTTGATTTTATCGATCCCGCTTTGCACAATCAGGTAGAGATCAGTAATGGCTATCCCTTGCAGAATGCATGGTTTGAGTCATCCGTGCCTCACCTCTACTTTGTTGGCGCCCTGGCAGGTTATACTTTTGGGCCACTTTGCCGCTTTGTGGCAGGCGCGGGTACTGCCGCCAGGCAGCTTTCGCGGCACATTGCTTAAGCCGCCTGGCGCAGCTGGAGGCTCGAGCACCTCCCCTTGAGGATGTGGCAAGCCGCGGCCTGCCAGTGAGTCCAGCAGAGGATCATATACTATGAGCACGATGCACCATCAAAAAATGCCAGGAGCCGTTCTGCTTGGCAGCGATTTCAAGGCGTTGGGAGTCGCGCGGAGCCTGGGACGGCGGGGCATACCGAGCGTGGTGATTGATAATACACCCCGCTCGGCCTGGTTTTCACGTCACGTTGTCAGGCGTTTGCGCTGGCAGAGCCAGATGGATGACCCTGCGTTCGTTGCTTTTCTTTTGAATATGGGAAAAATGTATCACCTGGAACGATGGGTACTTTTCCCTATGCAGGACGAAGCAGTGCAGCTGGTTGCGTGCAATACAGAGCAGCTCGCACAGATCTACACGCTTGTCACACAGGAATGGGACGTCGTACAGTGGGCAAACGACAAACGCCAGACGTATCGCCTGGCACAGGCGAACGGGGTCCCGTACCCCAGAACGTATTATCCCGCCGATGAGGACGAGCTCGCAGCGCTAGACATTGCTTTTCCCGCTATTATCAAACCCGCCATCTCTGTACGCCTGCAGTATAGCACTCATCTCAAGGCTCTACCGGCACAATCTCGTGACGAACTGCTCACGCAGTACCTGCGTGCCAGGGCAAGCATTATTCCCCAGGAGATCATGGTTCAAGATATTATTCCTGGCGATGGCAGGACACAATATTCGCTGGCAGCTTTTTGTAAAGAGGGACGCATCATTGCGAGCATGACGGCCCGGCGCACTCGCCAGTATCCTATCGATTATGGACTGGGGAGCAGTTTTGTGGAGGCCGTAGCTGTGCCAGAGCTGCTGGAACTTGCTGAAAAGCTACTGGGCTACATGCGCGTCTCGGGTATGGTGGAGGTTGAATTTAAGTTTGACGAACGAGACCGCCAGTTTAAACTGCTGGACATCAATCTTCGCCCCTGGGGATGGCATACCCTGTGTATAGCTTGTGGACTGGACTTCCCCTATATCCAGTATTGCGATGTGACGGGACAAGCACTTCCATCAGTTACATCTTGCTATGGTTATCACTGGGTCCGGCTGATTACTGATCTCCCAGCTGGCTTGCAGGAAATACGGGCCGGGCATAGCACCGCAGGAGCCTATCTCCGTTCACTAGCGGGCAAAACGGTGTTTTCGGTCTTCGAGTGGCGTGATCCTCTACCAGCAGTAGGGGATGCTGCTGTCGTCTTTTCGAGATTAATGAAGGGCTCATATAAAGGAAAAAATGATGCTTGATGAAATCTACACTTCTGGTCAATACCTGGCGAAAAATCCCGACTGGCATGTAGAAGAGTCTCCGTGGAAAGCACAGCAGATTTTACGCATGCTGGCACAAAATCACATTGTACCCTCGACTATCTGCGAGGTGGGATGTGGGGCCGGTGAGATTTTGAAGCAGCTGCAGGAGCAACTAAAGGGTGAAACGCGCTTCTGGGGATATGATATTTCACCGCAAGCACTTGAACTTGCCAAAAGCAGGACCTCCGAACGGATCCAATTTAAACTGGCAGATATTCGACAAGAGAACAATGAGTTTTTTGACCTTATTTTAGTAATGGATGTCATTGAACACCTGGAAGATTATTTCAGTTTTTTGCGGGAAATAAAGCCAAAAAGCCAGTATAAGATACTACATATACCACTGGATTTATCCGCACAGACCATTTTACGCAGGAATGGATTGCTCAAAGTGCGCGAGGCTTATGGACATATCCATTATTTTACGAAAGAAATAGCTCTCCAGATGATGAAGGATGCAGGCTACGAGGTACTTGACTACTTTTATACGGCCAGGGCTACTGAAATGCCAGCGCATGAAATCACGCGAAAACTGCTGAAATTGCCGAGAAAGCTCCTTTTTACCATTCACAGGGATCTGGCTGCTCGTATACTGGGAGGATGGAGTCTCATAATATTTGCGCAATAAAGCGAAGTCTCTCATTCTATCGTCTTGTGAGCTAAAGTGAAAAGTTAGGACTGAATAAATGCCACAGGCATCTCTCGATTATTCGCACTATGTTGACTTTGTTGAACAGCGAAGAAATGCTTCTTTCTACTACGATTTTAAGTGGTTTGAGCTGATCAATAAGCTCTATGGATACCACATTATTCCGCTTACGACTACCAATGCAGAAGGTCGGCTAACAGGTTTTCTTCCCCTGTGCGCCGTCTCAAGTCCATTAACTGGACGGCGGCTAGTTTCGCTGCCATTCTCAGACCACTGCCCTCTACTCGCCGCAGATGAGGCGAGCGCCAATGATCTTATCGATCAGGCCGTTCAGCTTGCGCAGGAACAGAAGGCCAAATACCTGGAATTGCGCGCTGGCAGCAATGATGTACTCGCGCGCAGGCCCGATCTCACGGAGAGTAATCTGTATGTTAACTGGACATTACCTCTCTGCGAGCAGCCGGAAGATAACTGGAAGAGCCTGCGCAAACCGGTGCAGCACCAGATCAAAAAAGCCCAGAAGCTTGGAGTACAGGCGCGAACGGCACGCAAGCGGGAAGAAATGGCGCTCTACTATAACCTCCATTTGCAAACGCGCACCAGGAAGCACGGTATGCCAGCACAGTCAAAGGAATACTTCTTCCGCTTATGGGACACCTTTGCCGAGCGTGGCGCGTTACAGCTCCTGCTGGCCGAGTACCAGGAAACTACAGTGGCAGGAATCATCCTGCTGGCACGTGGTAACACCATTCACTATGCTTATGGCGCATCCGATGAGCGCTACTTGCAGCTTTCACCCAATAACCTGCTCTTCTGGACGGCGATAACCTGGGGATGTACGCAGGGATATAAGAGGTTTGAGCTTGGGCGCACGGCGAACGACAACCAGGGGCTTATGGAGTTCAAACGGCGCTGGGGCGCCACAAAGGAACCACTTCCTTACTATTACTATCCGCGTACCGCCGGCCTGGCGGCTACTTCCGAAAGCAGCTGGAAGTATCGCCTGCTCACCAATGCCTGGAGAAAACTTCCGCTGGCTATAGCGGCTCCGCTGGGGGGATATCTCTACAGGCATCTGGGCTAGCATCTTAGTGTAGCGAGGCGGCAAATCTACTTTTAATCAACAGCCATAGATAAAACGTAACCGGAAATTCAATTTATTTACGAAATCTCAACTAAAATGTTATCCCATCCATATTGTTTAGCTCTACTATTAAAATGCATCATGTGTTACGGAGAGTATTGCTTATGAATTTTGTTTTTTTCTCGCTCAGAACTAAGGGCACACATAATTTTGTAAGAAGGCTCACAACGGTCTTTTCTCGTTTTGGCTTTAGCGAACGACCAACGCGGCGAGCCTTATTCACGGTCACCAGTTCCCTTGAGCCGTATCATGCGACGCCGACCTTCTTCATCCCCGCAGTCGTCTTGGACAGGCACCCCGGGCTGCTTGCTGATGTAGCTGCTCATGGAGCGGAAATCGGCATACACGGATACGTACACAATGATTATCGTACTTTAAGCCATGGCGAGCAGTATAAGCAAACTGAGAAAGCGATCTCCCTTTTTCAGCAAAAGCAGATCTCCTTTCAAGGCTTTCGCAATCCTTATCTTGGCTGGACCAAAGCATCGCTGCAAGTTTTCACTGATCTCGGTTTCACCTATGATAGTAACGATGCCGTCTTGCACAAGGTGATTGATCTCGCAAAGTTTCCGCCTGTGTTGCGCAGCGGCTATAGCAAATCCTTAGAACTGTTTCAAGCGATTGAATGCAATAGCTATACCCTACGCCCGTATTTCTTCGGGCCACTCCTGCGTATACCCACCAGTATTCCAGACGACGAGATGCTTTTTGATCGCCTGCGCATTAATGACGTAAAAGAAGTGGGACGCATCTGGAGCAGCATCATGCAGCGCGTCTACAACTACGGTGGCATCTATGTGCTCAACCTGCATCCCGAGCGCGCTGTTCTCTGTAAACAGGCTCTGGATGCTCTCCTCGCTTCTACCTGTAAGCAAGCACTACCAATCTGGGTAGCAAGTTTGAGGGACGTTGCCCAGTGGTGGAAGGAACGCAGCCAGTTCCGCCTGAAGATCACAGCCCAGGGGCCTGAGCGCTGGCAGGTAGAAGCTCTCTGTACTCCTCGGGCGACTATTCTCGCCCGCCAGCTTGTCATCGAAGATCAACGAGCGGCTCCCTGGCATGGGGGCGATGTCCGGCTATCAACCCAACGCTTTTCAGTTCGTGCGGCACAATGTCCATGTATCGGCCTGTCACTGCGCACTGCCGCGGAGGTTGAAGACTTTCTTTATGAGCAGGGATATGCCTTTGTGCGTTGTTCCGAGCAGGACGCTCACCTGTACGCATGCTATCTCGATATACCCGCAGGGCTGAGGGCGACTCGTGAGGAGGAGATACAGTGGAAGAGCAGGCTGCTCCAGCAAATAGAGGCATTAGCGGCGCCTCTCATCTATTATGGCGCCTGGCCCAATGGTTGCCATGCGGCTCTGTCGGTTACGGGAGATATCGATTCCGTGACTATCCAGGATTTCTTTCGGCGCATCATGGAAGTCCAGCAATTTAAGTCAAGGCAATAGTTCTGAGCTGCAGATCCCTGGCAGATGACGTGTCTCTTTTCCCACGACGTATATAACAACGAGCCGGCCATCTACCGCTGGCCGGCTCGTTCAAAGAAAAAATAGGTCTCATTCACCCATAGAAGAAAGGGTTAAACAACGCTTCAACTTTATGCCCCTCCTCGACCAAGGATCATTACTGGAACGGTAAGGGCAATCAGTTTCAGGTCTTCGCGCAAAGTCTGTCGTTGCAGATAAGTGATATCCATCTCTACCATGGTATGAAAAGGGACCCGGCTGCGTCCATAGACCTGCCAGGGGCCCGTCAAACCGGGCTTGCCGGACAGGCGCAGCATATCTTGAGAACTGTAACGAGCGACTTCGTAGGAGACAGGTGGACGCGGACCAACGAGCGCCATGTCACCTTGCAGAACATTAAAGAATTGAGGGAGTTCATCCAGGCTGGTCTTGCGCAGAAAGCGGCCAACCCTGGTAATGCGAGGATCATCAACCTGTTTGTATGATAGGTCACCAGTCGTACTTTCACTGATCCTTTGACCATCCATATACCTGGCAATGGCCTCGCGATGCCTGGCGTCGTCGCTGTTGACATACATGGACCTGAATTTGAGCATATCAAATTCAACGCCATGCTGGCCTACACGCTTCTGGCGGAAAAAAATAGGCCCTGCTGAGTCTAAGCGAATACAAACCGCAATGATCACAACAAGGATACAGAGGGGGACGAGCATAAGTAAAGTAAAAAGTATGTCGAGTATACGTTTAGTTCGCTGATAGCCGTGATTAAGCCTGATAGTTCTTTGAAGCATTGGTGCAGTTTTGACGGACATAACTTACTCCTATGATTAAAGATTTCATACTGTAGAACTTATTCTGTCTGAATCGTAACGCGATCTGCCGGTTTTATTGGTAATAATTAAGTGTAGAAATGGTTAAAAATAAATAATTTTGGTTTTGATTTCTTAACAATACAATCTTTTATCGTAAGACATAACGTTATAGTAGTGGTATTTTACTATTTAGGATTACATAAAAGGTTAAACATTTGTATATTATTGTCAATTTCAGTTTAGAAGGGAGAAGGTTAATCTATGCAGATACCCCTCGTCGACTTACGCGCGCAATACAAGGCGCTCCATCCCCAGGTGATGGCTGCAATTGAAGACGTCCTTACGCATATGCAGCTCTTTCTTGGCCCCGAGTCCCAGGCATTTGAACGGGATTTTGCGGCATATTGCGGATGCGATTATGCAGTGGGTTGCGCAACAGGAACAGATGCCCTCATGCTAGCCCTGCGCGCTTGCAACATCGGTCCTGGCCATGAAGTGATCACGGTGGCAAATACTTTTATCGCGACTGTAGAGGCCATTGCTCTGGTGGGAGCAACCCCGGTCTTTATAGACATCGACCCCGAGACCTACACGATGGACTGGACGCAGCTTGAGCGTGCTTTGACTCCTCGTACGCGAGCTATTCTGCCCGTCCATTTGTATGGTCACCCCGTAGAAATGCAGCCGCTGCTGGAGTTTGCCCGCGCGCACGGCCTACGGGTGATTGAGGACGCCTCTCAGGCACATGGAGCCACTTACCTTGGACAGCGGGTTGGGAGCATGGGAGATATTGGCTGCTTTAGCCTCTACTACAGTAAAAACCTGGGTGCCTGTGGCGAAGCGGGTATCTGCGTGACCAGCGACAATAAGCTCGCTGAGTCTCTGCGCATGTTGCGCGATCATGGTTCGCTCGTTCGTTATCGCCACGAGATCCTGGGCACAAACTCTCGCCTGGACGAGATACAGGCAGCCATTCTGCGTGTGAAATTGCCTTACCTCGAAGAGTGGAACGCGGCCCGCCAGGCTCACGCGCTCGTGTATACGGAGCAACTGCAAGGTGTAGTAGAGACTGTCCCCGTAGTGCGAAGCGGAAACACCCACGTTTATTACGTCTACGTCGTACAGGTGCATGAGCGGGCACAGTTTCGTCAGGCCCTGGAACAGGCAGGTATTGCAACGGGAGTTCATTATCCAACCCCGCTGCATTTGCAACCTGCCTGCTCTCACTATGGCTATGCACGAGGTATGTTGCCCGTAACGGAGGCTGTCGCAGAGCGGATCGTCTCGCTACCAATGTATCCACAACTTACCAGCGAGCAGATACAGACAGTTGTGGATGTCGTTAAGAAAAACGCTGTATTGAAAACATCGCTGCTATAGGACTGCAAATAATTCGCATATTATGAGGAAAAAAATGACAGATTTACGTTTCGCGATAATTGGCTGGGGGTATTGGGGACCTAAGATCGCTCGCAATCTCGCTGCGCTAACAGGTTCAAGGGTCAGTATGGTCGCAGATTTGGATGCGCGCCGCTTGGTGTCGCTGGCAACAGCTCAATCAGATTTACAAACGACAGCGCAGGTGGAGGATGTCCTGCGTTCAGATGTTGACGCCGTAGTAATAGCTACCCCTGTGCGCACTCACTATCAGCTTGCGAAAGAGGCGCTGCTGCATGGCAAACATGTGCTTGTCGAGAAGCCACTGACAACGAGTGTGGCCGAGGCAGAAGAACTAATTGCGCTGGCCGCGCAGCAGCGGCGCATTTTGATGGTCGGCCATACCTTTCTCTACAGCCCCGCGGTCAACGAATTGCGCAAATTGATCCAGGCTGGAGATCTGGGGAAAATCTACTGCGTCGAGGCGGAACGCGTAAATTTAGGGCTGTATCGTAATGATATTAATGTCATCTGGGATCTCGCTCCACACGATATTTCCATCTTGCTCTACCTGTTTGGCAAAGAGGTGCAACAGATTAAAGTGCAGGCACATACCCATCTACGAGCAGATATTCATGATATCGCTCATCTCGATCTCACATATGCTGATGGGATGGCTGCGCATATTCACGTTAGCTGGCTGCATCCCTGTAAAATTCGCCGCGTGACCGTGATTGGCGATGCAAGGATGGCGGTGTATGACGATACCAACCCGGCTGAAATGATCAAAATTTATAATAAAGGGGCGGATGTGGATGTCGATCCCGTCGTCTCTTATCGCTTTGGCGCGATCACGATCCCTCATATCGATTGGATGGAGCCCCTGCACCTGGAATGCGAGGATTTCGCCCATGCAATTCGCACGGGGGAAGAGCCTTGCTCCAATGGGCGCGTCGGCCTGGAAGTCGTACGGGTACTGGCAGCGGCCCAGGAGGTGCTGCAGGCGCAGGAAGAGCAACGGGCCCTTGTACGTACGTTGTAACGCCCCTCCTCATACCCCTCTAGCATAAATCAGGCACCCGTTGCGGGTGCCTCTATTACCTATTACCTCTCCCCCGGAGAGGGCTTTCACGGGTAGGTTTTTGTTCATGCGACCGCCTCGGAAGCCAAAGGAGGCACATCCGCTGGTGGTATGGTCAGAAACGGTTTCAGCAGACGTTCCTTCTTGGAGGGCTTGCGAGGCGGCATCCTCGTTGGCCATGGCTCTGGGATGAAGCGTCCCAACGGCAGTCGTCGTCTGTCCAGCACCGCCACGAAAATCCGTCGCACCCCCTGGGCAAAGCAACTTTGCAGCCGCGGTCTTGACCGCTTGGTGGCCTGGCGACGCGCGATATGCCATGTGGGTAACGCCTCCAACCCGCTGCAGGGCTGCGTGGCATCAGCCTCCCCTCCCACGCTGACGACCCATAAGGTCGCCACCGCGATAGCTAACCATAAGCGACTGGCTCGTGTCGGATCGGTCATCTTCGTTTGATGCCATTGCCAGCCTCCCCGCTTGGAGTCTTTGAACCCCCCTTCGATCCAGCTCCGCATGCTGTACCACACCACATCGGCTGCCTCGGGAGCCAAATCGGTCAGCACCAGCCAGGCGTCGGCGTAGCCTTCCTCCCAGCGTGCGAGCAGCGTACAGCGCACGGTCCTCTGCACAAAGCAATCGACTCGACCGCACCACGCGCTTCCCGTTTGGGGAACCAGCGAACTCAGCCAATCAAACCGCTCAGCTCCCACCGGACGCACTTTGCCGCCCAGATTAATGCGCAAGAACGGATGCCAGCCCAACGAGATCAGGTGACGGAAGAGCCAGGGAGCATACAACCCACGATCCGCGAGCACAATCACTGTCCAATGCTTGGGCACGCGGCCTTGCAGCGAGGTAAACAACGCTTTCCAATACGGTTCCCACGCTCCTTTTTCCCCGCCATGCAACAGCTTCCAGGCCACCGGAATGGCACAACTGCGGTAGAGCACGCTGATGCAGAGCACCGTGAAGCGGTCGGTCAGCGTGGTCGCATCCATTCCTACTGCCAGCCGGCATTCGCTTGCAGGCCATTTGCTCACAATCCAGCCCAGCAGCGGCCCAAAGCAGAGCGTCACATCCACGTCTTGCCGATGCTCCCCTTTTTTGTCCTGGGCATCATAGCACCACTCACGCAGTTGTTGACGCAGCGTGGACACTGATGATCCCATGAGGTCAGCCAGCAGGGCCGCCACGCTCGTGATACCACAGGACTTGGCCAGCACCAGCCCATAGCTCCATAACGCTAACACATGCGCTTGCGGGCGACTCAAGTGGGGCAGATACATTGACACGGTCCCTTCCCATTGCGATAATGCTTTCCGATGAGACATCTCTTTCCTCCGATACTGCGGTACGTTCATACCTTGCATCGTATCAGAAAGGGATTTCTCTCCTTGTTTCTTCGACCTGTTTTTCTCTCCTTGCTTGCTTGCTTTTCAAATACCTACCCCTGAAAGCCCGGAGAGGGTGCCCCGGGCAGGGTGGCCACTCTCTTGGTCTCTTGTCCAGCCAGCCAACGACGCTCTCGCGTCTAGCTTCGCTCAGGCTGGCTGAGCTGAGCTGGCTAGCAAGATGCCCTTACCCACCCCCCTCGACTCCGGCATCTTGCTCATCTTGTCGGCAGGCAAGGGGAGCCGATGAACGCAAGGAAATATAAGTTGTGCTGTACTATCGTAACCAACATCTCCAAATCTCAACCACTTCTCAACTTATCCTCAATATGCAAGAGACAACCTGTCGCTAAAATCACAGTAGCAGTGCCTGTAAGCGCTTTAAGGTAATTGGTTATATAGAGAGGCCGGTCGCCTGCTAGTCCCTTTGGAACATATATGGGCGTCAGCGACAGCAGCTTGCCTTGCAAACGTCCAAACCCACGTTCCACCAGATATTCTTCGCGCTACGCCAAGACTGCTTGCTTAAGTGGCAGCATCTCTTTGGCTTGATTGGTCGCATACACCTTCCAAAATATGTACAGCGATGATTGAGGTTCCTCACTCTTTGTTGTAAGGCAGAAGAAAAGTAGAAAATAGGAGTGACAAATGGCCGGCGCCTCTATAGATGATACATTCCAAAACTCCCCTGTGCCAGGGGGAAACAGCCTGGTTCTGACTGATCCCTCGGAGTCTGCGCCCCGGCAGGGAACGTGTGATGCCCTGGTGTTGAATGCCAGGGCGCGCCAATCGCTTATGGCTGTCCGCTCGCTTGGCAAGCATGGATTGCGTATAGCGGCTATGGAGACTCCTGATAATCTCGCCATCCCTGCTTTCTCATCGCGCTGGTGTCACCACAAGCTCATCTGTCCTGCCTATAAGGAGACAAAGGAACATCTGCCTTATCTAAATCAACTGCTCGCATCAAGCGGTGCGCGGGTAGTGATTCCCACCTCGGATAGCAATGTGGCATTGCTTCGTCAGTATCGGGAGCACCTGGAGACACGCAGCGGGTTAGCGATAGCCAAAGAGTCCGCACTGGCAATAGCGGTCAGCAAAGAACAAACCCTGGAAGTTGCTAGACAACTGGGGTTGAGGATTCCGCGAGGGGTCACTCTCGCAGGCGTGAGCGATGTCGCTGCTGCTCTGAGCGAAATCGGGCTTCCCGCGGTGGTCAAACCTGAGGAGTCCTGGATAGAAAACGGACAGCAGGGAATCAGAGTTTCCTGCCTGTTAGTGACGACTCCTGAAGAGGCGCGGCGTGGCGTGGAAGAATTGACCGACCTGGGTGGAAAAGTACTCTTCCAGCAGTATCTCACGGGCAAAAGGGAAGCTGTGAGTTTCCTCTACGCGAAAGATCAAATGTATGCCCGTTTTGCCCAATGGGCCAGGCGGACCAATCCGCCTCTTGGAGGAATATCTGTGCAGCGCCAAAGTATGGCTATCCCGCTGGATATCGGTGAACAAGCCGAACAATTAGTGCGGGAAATCGAACTGGAGGGATACTCTGAAGTGGAGTTCCGGCGCGATAAAGCCGGGTTTCCTTACTTGATGGAAATTAATCCACGTCTCTCTGCTTCCGTCGAAATTGCTGTGCGGGCCGGGGTGGATTTCCCGTATCTGCTCTATCAGTGGGCTAATGGGGATCACATTGATACAGTGGGGAGCTATCGATGTGGACTCTGGATGCGCCACCTGGGAGGTGATATTTCCACAACAATTGCGTCTCTGTTACATCGAGGCAGATCTGGAGTTTCCTCACCTGGTAGAGCCATTTTCGATTTCTGTTCTTCTTTCTTCATGCCTATGCGGTATGACTATCTCGATTGGGAAGATCCTCTTCCAGCATGGACAGCAACAGTCGGGTTTCCGCGCGATTTGTGGCAGCAAGCCCAAAAAAGCTTCTCAAAGAACCATGTCTAAGGAGAATATATATGAGTGTAGTATCGCCGCGACAAGATATTCAAGATCCTCGCTCTTCTACTCAGCGGCATGACGTTGTTGTAGTTGGGGCCGGCCCATATGGTCTTTCAGCTGCAGCGCACCTGGCGGGAAAAGGAATGAATGTCGCAGTGTTTGGCAAACCGCTGGAACTCTGGCGGGAAAGAATGCCCAGGGGCATGTTTCTGCGTTCTCACTGGTGGGCAAGCAATCTTTCCGATCCGCAGAAGAAATATGGACTTAAACAATTTATTGAAGTTTCTGAATATGATATCTGTTATCCAATGCCGATCCAGCTTTTCATCGATTATGGGATGTGGTTCCAAAAGCAAGGGGTGCCTTATGTAGATCCAACCTATGTTTCCTTTATCGAACGCACAGGTGAACAATTTGTGTTAACACTTGAGGATGGGCGCGTGGTGGCTACTTCAGCAGTAGTGATGGCTGTAGGACCTGGCTATTATCACCATATTCCATCAGAATATGCGCATTTGTCGACTGAGCTGCTTACCCATTCATACGAACATGGCGATTTTAGCCGTTTTGCCGGGAAAAAAGTGGCCATCATCGGGGGAGGCCAGAGCGCCGTTGAATGGGCGGCTCTACTCAACGAAGCGGGTGTCTCAGTAGATGTGATAGCTCGTCGCCCCATTGTATGGGCGGAACATCATGGCGATGCCGAACGTTCTTGGATTGAGCGCCTGCGCGCGCCAGACTCAGGTATTGCGCCAGGCTGGAGATATCGGGCTTTAGAGGTATTTCCTTATCTTTTCCAGCGTTTTCCGCAGGACAAAAAAGCTCGCATGGTGAAGAATAACCACTGGCCGGCAGCTTCTAATTGGTTGAAGAAGCGGGTTATCGGTAAAGCGACGCTGCACGAGGGACACATTGTAACCAAATTGGCGGAAGGTGATGGGGACGTGAAGCTATCCGTTTCCGATAATACAAATTTGAGCGTGGATCACGTTATAGTGGCGACAGGTTACCGGACAGATGTGAGCCGTGTAACTGTTCTCAGCCCTTCAATTGTGTCTAATATAAAGACATACTCCGGCTCGCCCATTCTCAATCCATGGTTTGAAAGCAGCGTTCCAGGGCTCTATTTCATCGGCTTTTCCTCGCTGCAGAGCTTTGGCCCGCTTTACCGTTTCGTGGCCGGGGCGCCAGCCACGGCTCCACGTGTCGCGCACGCTGCAGCTCGTCACGTGGCAAAAACTCGTTAAGCTAAAGATAGCGGCCAAAATTACGCAGGCGATGACACTTGTGTCCTATTTCTTGTATGATATCTGCCCCTTAACCGTTGCATAAAAAGGACGCCCAATGGGTAACAATCGGGCGAGGGGAGAAGAGGATTTTATCGTTTTGTAAGAGGCAAAGATTATGAACGTAGGATTGTCAGGCGATAAGTCGTGCCAGCGAAGGCGCTTATCGATGATCAAAGCTCTTCTGATCGGAGTGGTTTCGCTTGTAGCTTTTTATCCTCTCACAGGCTGTGCCATGCTGGGTAGCACGCCTGCTGCAACAGCATTGCCAACACAAGCGCCAGAGCTAACTGTACTACATACGGCGACACCTACGACGCAAAATTCCCCCTGGAAGCCTGTCTGGAGCGACGAATTTGATGGGCCTTCAGGCACTGCCCCGGATCCAAGCAAGTGGGCTCCCGCGATTGGAGGTGAGGGTTGGGGTAATCAGCAGCTGGACTACGACACCAACAACCAGAATGTCTACCAGGATGGTCAGGGCAACCTCGTAATTGAGGCTCGCAAAGGCAACCCTGCAGGGTATCAATGCTGGTATGGCCCTTGCCAGTATACGTCTGCTCAAATAACGACCAGGGGCCATTTTAGCTTCACCTACGGACGTCTCGAAGCCAGCATCAAAATCCCCTATGGTCAGGGAATCTGGTCAGCTTTCTGGCTACTTGGCGACAATTGCGCAACGGTTGGCTGGCCCATCTGTGGCGAAATTGACGTAATGGAGAATGTTAGCAGTCAACCTAACATTATTTATGGAACTGTGCATGGCCCAAGCTACTTCTCCGGTATTTATAGGCTCCAGCATGGCAATTTCGCCGATGGCTTCCATGTTTATGCGTTGCAATGGGATCCCAGTCATCTCCACTTCTTTGTAGATGGTATTAACTATGCCACTTTCAACAGGGTCTCTCTCCCAAAACCGCAAGACTGGGTTTATAACCATCCTTTCCACATTGTTCTCAATCTCCCGGTTGGAGGTACGTGGCCTGGAAGTCCCAATTTTACGACCGTTTTTCCTCAGAAGATGTACATCTCTTATGTAAGAGTCTATGCACATGAATGAGTCGGGCCGTAATGTATAACCGCTAATCACAGCTCCCAGGGCAGTGAGGCCGTGCATGGCTTCACTACCCTGGGAGCATTTATCTTTTTTAGTTTTGTGTCACGGGCACACACTGTTGCTGAACAAGTCCATTCGTATTAATACTCGAAAAGTAAAAACTCAAATGAACATCACGATACACGGTGGCAGGCTTAGCGGCTAAATATAAATGAGCCTCGATAAACAAACTGTCGGTGGTTCCAGTTCCCGGCGTTATTGGTACCGACTGAACCCATTTCTGCTGTGGTGTCAGAACGATTGACGGCCAGGTATTTGTTTGAACACTATTGACGATCATCACTACGCGATAGGTTTCAGGTGTGGTTGCAAAGCTCTGGACTCCAACAGAGACAGCACAGGTTTTGCTGTCCTGGTTGGCTGGAAGCATCCAGAATTGAGTAAAGCTGGGTTGCGGTTCTAGAGGGCGAATAAGAGAGAGCCAGACTGCTGAGGCTACTACAATGATGGCCAGTCCCAAAAGGGCACAGTCTTGCAAAGTAATCCGGACCTGTGGCGTTATAGAGGTTCTGGAAATATCTTTACGCCGGAGGAAGACGGCCAGGATAGAAAAAGCTGTCGTGAGAAGCCCTAACGAAAGTATCCATGATAGCGCTTCTAATCCTATTGGAAGGAGGTTAAGCGTAAAACCCACCAGCACATCGATCGCCATGCTCAAACCGAGGCCGAGAACGATCTGATCCGTGCCGCTGATGGGATGCCCTAGTTGCAGGTCCGACCGGCGGGCAATGTGATTGGAAGCATCCAGCTTTTGCTCTGGTACACGTCTGCGAAATAGGGTTTGGGTAAGGGTGTATCCTGGTAAAAAGAGAATTAAAGGCAAAGCAAAAAGAATTCCCACTATCATAAAACGATTGGGAATCTGCGTCCATGCCACATTGATGGCGACAATGACCATTGCTATGATGAGATCAAGGTTTTTGAAACGCATGAGCGAAACCTCCTACTATGAGTGTGAGAACTGCTAGAAAATTCACTTGTTGATTGCTCCAACAAAGCGCCAGGAGACTGGCATGTTCGTGTCCGGAAGCACGCACATTCACACTTCAGATATTTATGAACCCGATCCGTTAATAAATGATCCTGCATCGTAGATCACAATGTCGCCGCTATCAAATAGCCTGTTCATTTGTGTCACAGCATTAAATTTTGTGAGCGCATCTCTGCTGATGATACTGTGGGGCACGTCGTTCTCAAAATATGTTCCCTCTAATGGCAGCGCCGCACTTATGCGAGTATCAACCACCAGGTAACGTATCTGCCCATTCTGCAGGATAGTTGTATCAGCGCTATCGAACTGCGCCGCATAAAAAAGAGGAGCAACATCTATATTGTCATCTAGACGGGTCACGATACGCTGATGCCCATAGGTGCTCATAAGCATCTGGTTGATGCGGTCGGTTGCAATCCGGTTATCGGGTCCAAGATAAGTAAGGCCCCATAATGCTGCTTCAATACCCTCAGGCTCGACCGAGCGGGCGTCAGCGACAACAAGATAGGGACCGGGAATTCCTGTTAAATTTGGGCCTGTTTCTACAATTACATTGCCCAGAAAGATCACCAGGATTGCGCCGGTGATAAGCGAAATTGTTCTCCGGCTGAGCCTGCGTGTGGGCCAGAAATGGGTTATGAGAACTGCCAACATATAGGCAATGGGTAGAAAAAGGAAGGCTGCTGCGCGATCTGTGATCTCCGTGCCAAAGCTGGTGAAACGGAATGCCTGCGTTAAAGGGTAGGAGAGTGAGGCAATACCAAATGTAACAGCCAGTGAATTGTCACGATGCAGCCGCTGGAGGGTAAGTAACCCAAAGGGAAGGCTAAATGCCACCAGCGCGATAGCGCCAGTTATAAACAACTTATCCCAAACGGGTGGCGCTTGAACGGCACTTGTAAACAATGGGCGGGGGCTACCAACTCCTGCGATAATCTGTTCTAGTTGGCCGAATGCGCTTCCAAAATAGTCGGAGAGATAGCTCCAAACCGGGTTTCCGGAAAGAAGAAACGCGTATGCCAATGATAAAAACAGCGCGAACGTAGCTATAGCGGCTAGATGTATGCGAACTTTACTTGGGGCTGGCCGGAAGAAGCTCACTCCTGCCCACAGGAGAAGTATTCCATCAAAGATATAGTCTGTCATATGATGTGTAATAGTCACTGCCGCCAGCACAATCCATGCAATAGCAATGAGCCAACGCTGATTTTTGTCAGTATTTGCATATCGCGTCAGAGTATAGATCATTAATATAGCGAGTGGTAGTGCTAACGTTTCATAACTATAAATAGAGTCAAAAAAGATAAAATGCGGATTTGCCATATAGACAAGCACACCGATCCCTGCCATGCGACTAGATCCGGTTATTTGCTCGAAAAGCAGGAAAAGCGCTAGAACCATTAGGAAATGGGCTGCGATAGTTACGCTAACACCTGCTTGAAAAATGCTTAACCTGGTCGTGGTGCTGATGGCATCTGTCACAAGCTCAAGCCCTGGATAATAGGGACTCACCGGCAGCATTGAATTTACACTGAAGAGATGGCCAGTCCTGAGAATATCATCCGCAGTACGCCAATGTAGGAAATCATCAAACGACGAAAAAGCAAGCGGACTGCTCATGAATTGAACAAGGTAGAAAATCAGTCCAAGAACACAGAGCAAGCAGATACGCTCCAAGCGCGATGGCGCCCTCGACAGGAGCCGCACAAGGTTGGGCGCGAACATGAGCAGCAGGCCACCTAAGAAACAGGCTTCTACCGTTGGATAACTGTATCCCCAAACAGACAAATAATAGGAAAGAGACACGATAAGCAGACTAGAAGCGTTGGTAAGTGCCAGGAGGGGAACGAGGCCCAGGCGGGTACCAGGCCTTATTGCCTGTAAACCACGTGTCAGCAAACCTTCTGGTTGAGGTTCCTGCAAACGCGCCAGACCGGTGCTGAACATGTAGCGTAGAAACCCTGGTAGATTGTTTGCCGATGTAGCAGAGACAGCAGGAGGTGAGCTGGGTATAGCTTCCAGCGACATCGTCTCCTGGTCAGCGACGGAGAGCTGATTTATGGACAGCTCAGGAGGCAAAGGGGATTTAGCAGGCAATAGATTGGGTATTGCGCCGAGCAAAGAAGTCTCTTGCTCAGCGATAAAAGCTCGATGTGTAGATGAATCAGGCGGTGGAGAGGCTTCCACAGAAGATGAATTAAGCACAATAACAGGCAACAAGGCAGTATTCTGGTCAACCACAGAGACTTGACCAGTGATAAGATCAGGGCCTTCTGTATTCTGCGGCAGTGGGTCTTCAATCGGTGACAGTTTGGGTGCGGTATTGGGAGAAGAGGTCTCCTGATCCGCTGGGTAAGCCCGACCTGTGAGTGAATCAGGTTTCCGCGCATAGTGACTCCGCTGAGGTATTTCAAACCGAGGTTTCATTGTAATTTTACTTACTCCCGGTGTTTACCAGCGTACTCGTGCCGATTGAGTCCGACTCTAAAAGTTCCTGGTAGATCTCTTCAAAACGTGAGACTACTGACGTCGCCTGGAATCTTGTAACTCGTTGTTTTGCCAGGGCCCCCATATGCTCTCTCAGGTCTGGATCATCTAACAGAAACTGGATGCCCTCCCGTAGTGCCTGAGGTTCACCGGCGGGAACAAGCAAGCCGGTCTCATTGTCAACGACATCGGGAAGTCCGCCGATGCGTGAAGCGATAACCGGCTTGCCCATCATCATCGCCTCCAATGCCACCGTTGGACACGAATCCGCCACAATCGAGGGCACCAGCCCGATCGTACAGCGTTGCCACGCTCCCATGACCGTCTCATGAGGCCATGCTCCCATCAGGAAAACATTCTGTGGAAGACGCTCGCCCAGGTCAGTGAGAAACTGGCGCCCTATGAATACCAGAGGCACCTGAGTATTCATCTCTGCATATGCCTGAAGAAGGGTCTCTGCTCCTTTATCGAAAGACACATCACCCACAAACAATAAAAAACCATCCTTTGGCAGCTGCGAGAGTAGAGGATCTTCATCGTCATCAATAGCGTTTATATGGTCTGGGATAAAATTTGGGACGACTTTATAGGAAACATTGTCTTTGTCCAGCTGATTCCCATCTGCTGTTGCCTGGCTGACGGGCAGGAACAGATCAACAGCCTGTCTTTCCCTTTCTCCCCAGTAGAAATTAGCAAGCGTGGCCAGCGGACCTTTGGCAGGGCCATAGAATTGCGTGCCACACGCCAGGCATTTTATCGTGTCCGGGCCAGTGCAACTTACTTCCCGGCGCATGAGGCGTTTTTGTACACACACGAGACTGTAGTCATGCAGGGATACCACAAATTTGGCTTTGCTCCATCTCTTCAATGGCGTAAAAGAGTGGACAATCCAGTTATGAGCATGGACAATCTCTGGCCGCTCCTCCAGAATAATACGGCGCAGTTCGCGCATTACTCCTGGATCGGGAAATGATGGTGAATATGGATGGTCGCTATCGCTAAAGAGAAAACTCATCTTTTGCATAGTCCCACGAACCCGATAAATGTGCACCCCGCGCTGAATTTCGAATTCCGCGAACCCCTTTTGCCAGAGGGCCACAACTGAGACATCGTGTCCTCTGGCTGCCAACTCGCAGCTGAGATCTGTAACAAAACGCTCTTCACCACCTAACGAAGGCGGATAGATAAATTGTGAAAGCATTAAAATACGCATTGTTCTTTCCTGTTTGCTACCTTATAGGTTATCCTCATAGGTTATCCTCAGCCTGTCCATTGCCTCTAGTATCTCCCTTTCCTCCCCGACGCTTGCATGTGCTAATTTATATCTCTTAATGAAACGAGTTAGCACAATATCATGGCATTGCCTTTCCAAATAGTACTATCGCCCTGTATCTCTTTGAGAGGCAATAATGTGTCTGACAAAATTTACGCTTGCACGGCATGGACGCAAGAAGAACTCCCACACTCCAGATGCCTTGGCGGCGACCACTAACCAGTGTTGATGTAGACCTACTACTATACGATAAAGAAGATGTGGATCAGTTTGTGAGGTATTGAAACCGTGAGTTGTTGTTACTGCCCAACCGTAATTTGCCGCCCGCACAGCCTGTAGCTCTCTTTCTCCAAAATCCCCATAAGGATAGGCAAAGGTACGCACTGGATGCCCCAATCTCTTCTCCAGTATCACTCGACATTCACTGAGTTCGTAGTCTACTTCAAAGGAATCGAGTCAGAGATGTCAGCATAGGGTGATGCATCGTGTGAGATCCGAAAGAGACCCATTCGCTCTCTTCCATCTCCTGCACTTCTGACCACGTGAGAGGTAGATCCGCCCTCTCCCCCTCGGTTAACGATGAGGGCACAGCAAGCATCTGACGAACAGAGGCCAAAAACTCTTCACGGCTGCTTATCGAAGTCGGGTAGCGTACCCGATCATCAATGGTCTGCGCAAGCTTTTTTTGCTCGTCCGGGTTCTTCAGGAGATAGGTACGATCGCAGATCGTTGCTTTATCTACCTGTGCGCAAGATACGAGATGATCTTTTTCACCCGCCAGCCATGTAAAAGGCTGCCCGCTCTCAATGTTGCCCGGGACCAGAAAGACAGTAATGGGAATCTGCAGTTCGCGTGCGATAGCAAAAGCGTCTGTGTAGTTGTCGTGGTATCCATCATCAAACGCCACAGTCAGCAGTGTACGCGGGTCCTTCTTATGGCACTCACTTTTGGTCAACCCATAGAGTTCTTCCAATGCATCTTCGAGGTGAAGGATACGATAGTGGCGTTTCAGGTAGAGTAGTTGGCTCCGTAAGCGTCCTCCAGATGCACGATGGTAACAGAGAATCACCAGTTTAGGTCCCGATCTTCTTCTCCAGGTCTGTGCCAGTTTCACCAGCCCGCTATAGTAGAAGCACGCCCCAACCACAGTCTCCAACTGTTCCAACATGAGAAGTTTCTGCCTTTCTGACTTGTTATTCTACGATGTCTGGTAACTCACTTCCCAACCTTTTTCTCCTAAAAAGTGCATTGCCTATACGTTTCATCCCACTGCGTGCGCGACCGGCTATCGCAATCCATACCGGAATGGGATCTCTCCAATCTACATAGTCATATTTCATTGGAATAAAGAAGGGCGTACAGAATTCGAAAATGGCGCGCGCAGGTGGAGTCACCCCAGGTCTCCCTTGCTGCTGCACTGCTGCTATTGTTCCTGCGATGTCACCCCAGAGATAACGCATCCAGACGCCTGTGCGATAACTTTTCACAGTATCAATCTGTTTTCCACTTGCCCATTGATAGAGGAGATACGGAAAATCAACACCTGCTTGTATGGCATGTTCAAGCCCGGCAGTGAGACGCGAATTGATCTCCATCAGATAAGGCTTTCCCGCGCTATCGCGCCGGAATTCTATCTGTGAGTACCCTTGCAGACCAATTTCACGCACTAAACGTTCTGCCTGCTCGGCAATATCTGGTGGGCCAGCGATGCTTTGAGCCAGAACCGATGTCCCTCCCAGTGGTGGATCCTCGCGCTTGGACCAGTAAGCAAAACGAGCATATATTTCGCCATTTGTATGGAAGAGAGCTACTCCCTCTTGCCTGCCTGAAAGAAACTGTTGCAACAGGACCGTGCTGCCAAAGCGCGTCAATTCCTCAACGGCGCAGCGGGACTCATCAGGCGTCGTCACTAGCCGGGAAGCGACCCTGACTCCCTGCTGTCCGTCCTCTACCCACGACTCTGTTGGTTTGACCACCGCTGGCAGCCCTATTTCGCGCAATGCTATCTCCACCTCACTTACATTTGTGATAGTCATGCTACGGGGAACACCCAGACCGAGTCGCTTTGCAACTTCTAGTGTTAGCTCCTTGTTAACAGCTATTCTCAGAGCAGCTTCATCTGCCAGGGCAATCCGTATCCGTCGTTCGAGTCTCTCCCGATACTGACGTACTAGGGCTATTGTTCCGTCCGAAGTGGGAACTAGCACATGTACATCCAGAGAGTCCAGTATTGACTCAAGATAGAGCAAATATTCTTTCGTTCCCTCCTGCGCCGGGCAAACAATTTTCTTTTGGCACCAGTGTGACGAGAAGGCAGGAACTGGTAGAGCGCTGGCGCTTTCTAGCGCCGCTACTCGCAATCTGCGTTTGCCGAGCGATCTCACCGTCGCCAGAGCTTGGCGAGAGTTCGCATCAAGCACCAGTGCGTCATATGTCGTATGCTGAGTTAAAGATCGCAAGCCAGGATGCGAACCCTCATCAGCCCGCTGTGATAATTCACCCTTATCAGTACGAAGTCCGTGTATCGTAGCATTGATCATTGTATGTCTCCTGTATGCTGATCTTTCTTCTTCTTCTTCTTCTTCTTCTTCTTCTTCTTCTTCTGCTTATGACTGTTCGGCATAAGCGTTTTCCTCCTGATGCTTTACAGCAGCTTTATGCTTATAGGTGGAGAATCGTTCTAGGCGAGTAGGTCTTAGACGCGATCTATCATTACCAGGAGAGTTGACCTCCTTCTCAATTCGCGGTAAGCGCAGCGTGCTTGTTTCCACACTCTGCAAATGTAGTGTATCCGCATCCACAATGCCCGGTCTTATAGCAGTTAAGGCTAAGGTATCCAGGAGCCATGTTGCCTGCGCTCCCGCAAGATCTGATTCCAGAGATACACGCTGTGAGACCTTTCCAGAGCGAGCAACAGCATAAATTGTAGGGGTCATGCATACCGCTTCAATGCCCATAGCGGAGAACCAGCCCAGGCTCAGCCCATTTAGGCCGCCCATATGCGCACCTGTCACAGATGCACCTAACTCAAGCAAGCCAGTAGCTATAGTAACGAGAATAGTGCGCCCGACCTGCTTACGAATACGCGAGAGTGCTATAAAGTGATTTTTGATAATAAAGGGAAATGACTCAAGGGCAAGTATACGCAGGCTCCAGGCCGCTTGTTCAGAATAGCTATGGCCGAAGAGTCCCAGTGCCTGCCCAGGGACCAGTATCATGAGAGAATTAACCAGGATGCACCCTACGAATGCAAGGCTCATTGTCAACCGCAGCTTGTTTGCTAGCACAGATGGTTGAGCAGAACTCACTGCATAAAGTGTAGATGCGAGAGCCACCGAGATTGTATTGGCGATGCTCGACAGGCTCCAGGCAATCGAAAACCAGGCATTTACCGTCGATGAGAGCATTACTGTGACCAGCACTGGCAAGATGAGAGAAGGAGCTTGCAATAGTATATTGAGTGTATGATGCTTCAAAGCTGCGGGTCCTAACTGCCGTAGTAATTTCCACTGAGGCAGATAGGTCTTTGACGGTGCCACACGTTTTACCAGCGCAAAGAGGGCCAGGACTACTAATGAGAGGACGTTGCCGACAACCAGCGTCGCATAAATCGTCAATCCAGTGATATGTGATAACCAGAGATCTACCGCAAGGAGGGCTGCGAGCTTTATTCCGGCAAACAGTGTGTTGCGCCAGAGTTGCAACTCACCGCGCAATAATCCGATCAGCGCCTGGTCAAGCACCAGCGTAATCGCGGTCAAGCTAACACCAGCAGCGAAAAGTGTTATATTTTCGATGTTTGCGCCTAGCACGCGGAAATCATTTGAAAGGTATGATGCCACCACCGCGTAGACAATACCGGCACAGCCCCCCACCCCCCCAACCAGGATTAGCGCTGCACTGATAAGCGAAGCCGCTTTGCCTTTCTGACGCGATAACTCACCAATCAATAAGGTGCCTAATCCCAGCATGCTAAAAGTTCCTAGTAGAGTCATAGCTGAGATGGCTGCGGAGGCAAAACCTACTACTTCTGGCGAGTTCTGGCGCGCGGCAAACCACCAGTACACGAAACCAAGAACCGACGTTACTCCTGTCGATCCCACTAGGGAACCAGCATTAACCAGTAAGGTCTTATTACTTTTTATCCATTGAACTATCCTTCTGACCACGCCGGCTTCCTCTGTTGATAATTGTATTTCTTGTATAAAAGTATTCTTTGGCCTCAATTATTTCAAATTCATCAATCCTATTTACACACGATTTCTGATTTAATGAGAGATGAGTCGATGGAAAATCCATCGACCTTTGAGATACAGAAAAGGTCCCTGAAGCATCCCTTTCCTCTCTAAACTGCTTAGCTCTTTGGGGAAATGAACAGATTTCTTCTGATTTTTCTCGGACCGGGAACTCAACATGAAGAAAAGCCCCTGAGGTATAAGGGCTGCGATTTTGAGCAGGAGCAACGGATTTTTGAGCATAACTTTGGTCAGATAGGCTGTGACACTTGAACCGTAATAATAAAGTTGCTTCCTTAATTTTGCATAATCACGATGGTGTTCATGATAAACCAGGGAAGCGGGCTCATAAACCAGGCGGTATCCACGCGAAATTACATGGAAGAAGGCGACCAGATCTTCGCCCGCGCCCGCTGGGCTACCGTTGCCAAGAGCCGGGTCAAAGTTACCTTCTTCCTGGAGAAAAGCTGTGATGAATGCCATTCCTCCGCCTGTGCCAAACCTGCCTGCGGTGAATGGATAGAGAGGAATATCTTCTCCCCCGCTTTTCCGGTCGAAGATGCGTTGTCTGAAACCTTTATTAAACCCTCCAAATTCCTCAAACCACATCTGTGCGAAAGTTTCCAGTTCCAGTGGGAGAAGTAGACTCGTAACACAGGCAACATTCTCCGCTGCTTCAAACCCCTTTACCAATCCAGTCAGCCAATGAGCATCAACAACTACATCGTCGTCTGTAAAGGCAATTATTTTCCCCCGCGCCTCCAGAATTCCACGATTGCGACCCCAGGAAAGGCCCGGTCGGTCTTCACGAACGTAGCATATTTTTGGCTCGTTTGTATATATCCGCTGCATGAAATCAGCGGTTGCAGTAGTTGAGGGAGCGTTATCGACCACAATCACTTCATAAGATGGATACTGCTGAGCAAGCAAGGCAGGCAAACAACGGGCCAGATGCTCCGGGCGGTCCCGAGTTGAGAGAACTACACTTACAAACGGAGCTTTCTGGAGAAATGCTTCGCGTTCTTCCAGACACTTCGGTGTACGCAGGCCTGGCAACCCACCTGCTTCTAGCTCTGTTACGTCTGGCAATTCATCTTCTTGCAGATGCTCGTTGATCTGTTCTCCCAGAACTTGCCAGATTTGTGATGCATATTCGGCAGGAAGGAGTTTATCCTCCTCAAAGTGGAAATCAACCAGGCCTAGTGGCTGTGTATGTAAGCGAATCAAGCAGCGCACGCGCTGATATGTTTGTCCTCTGGCCTCATCAAAGGCAAAGAGTATAGGAAGAGGCTGGCCCAGTTCAATTTCGCGTAGAAGCACCGGGATAAAATCTGGTCCTGAGTCCGGTACAACTGTATGCTCCGCTAGTGCCGGTGCTATCTGCATAGTTGTTATCTCCTTCGCCATAGTTCTCATGATGCTCTTCCTGTTGCCAGGAAAAGATCCGCTCTATAACGTTTAAACTGCGCCTGACCTGTCGCCAGCCGAACCTAAGAACCCGGGCATAAAGTGTATATATTGCTGTGTCAGGCGTAGTTCCCTGCCCGGCCAGCAGTGCCGCAAAGGCTTCTTCGCTCATATTTTCAACCATCAGGCGCGACAACGAGAAAAGGTTATCGTCCTCTGTACTCATCGTGTATCTGACGGCGCAGGCCGAGCGGAAGCCTGTTTCCTGCACCAGTCGTAGCACGCGAGTGGTGTGATACCCGAAAGGATAGGCAAAGCTCAAGATCGCGTGCCCCAGGTGATCTTGCAGGAGCTTTTTGCTATACTCGATCTCCTTTTTTGCTCTGGATAAAGACACTGTATCAAGTTGTGGATGGGTATGTGTGTGCGCGCCACACTCTATACCGTTCGCATCGATTTCAGTTATCTGTTTCCAGGTGAGCATGGGACGCGCCGTTTCCTTCTCGCGTCGCAGCCAACGACTGGTTCCATCAATAAATGCGGTAGAAATGTAAAGCGTAGCTGGAAAGGCATATTTTTTCAGTACTGGAAGAGCGTCGGTAAAAAAATCGGCGAAACCATCATCGAACGTTATCACAACAGGTCGTTCAGGCAAATCACATCCTTTTTGTGATTTCGCTTGCATGAGCTGGGTAACAGTAAGGGGAGTATATTGATGTACAGAGAGATAAGACATCTGTTTATCAAACATTGCTGGCGACACCGCAAGTCTTTTAAAATTTGGGTTCGATGAATGCGAAATGCTGTGATACATCAAGATAGGTATCTGTTTAGCGGATTGTTTTACCATAACTCCTCGTATTTTTTTCTCATTCAGCGGCAACATTTATTGTTGAACCTCGACAAGTGAGGGTATTTCCGCAACAGAATGCTGACCTACCGGCGCCAGATCGGCACTCTTGAGAGTTGTTATGGGGGAAGAGATACTTCCTATAAAATAACCAATCGTCGTTATTGTCAATCCGACCACGATAGCTCCAGCACGGCAAGCTCCGGTCAAATCATGGTGGAGAAAAGTATCAGCCAGGCCGCGCATGACCCCTCTCGGGAGGGTTTTGAAAGCATAGGTTCTCTCCGACGAGAGACCTTTGGCGATAGTATGTAATTTGACAAGGCTGGCTTTACCAAGCCCCTCATCATAACAACGCCACAGAAAATATCTCCAACTCATTCGCTGTGGAGGGACGAAATGATGAACCACTGCTGATGGATTGTAGAGCCACTTGCTCTCTGGCAACTGTTGCGTGACACGAATACAGAACTCTGTTTCCTCATCGCCAGCTTGGTGATGGAAGCACTTCGAACGGTTTGAGGTTATGTTGGTACCCTTATTATTTCCGAAAGATTTGCGAAAACCACCCACGCATATCAGAATGTTTTTTCGCACTGCCATATTAGCTCCGATGACGTTGCGGACAGAGAAAGTCTTGACCGGCAAACCCCGGTAACTACATCCTATTACCCAGTTGAATTCATCAGGAAACCATGTTGGACATTTTCCACTCCAACGCGGCTCGATTTTACCTCCAACACCCACCACGTTTGGATTCGTATAGCATGCAGCGGCCAGTTTCTCAAGCCAATCGGTTTGCGCTACAGCATCATCGTCCAGGAAGGCCAGAATTGTGCCCTGTGCTACGGCTGCTCCACTGTTACGAGCCCCGGACGCTCCCTTTGCCTCTCTATTTTCCATTGCTACCACACCTGAGACGCTTTCTCGCAATCGCAACAGTAAACTCGGGTTATGGTCAATAACGACAATGATCTCCTCTGGTGGCAGCGTCTGGTGTTGGACCGACTCTATCGCAGCAATAAGCTCATGCCACCGTTTTTCGCTATAAGCGCAAATAATCACAGAGATCGAGAACTCGTTTATCATATCCATTCCTTCTGTTATCTTCATAGGCACATTCTTAAACCAGTAATTAGTCCTACCTTGGTAGATTTTCAGGTAAATTCTCACGGGGTGCAGGGGCAACGTCCCTGCCGGAGCACGAGGCATCCTCGCAAAAACCCTTTTTCTTTCGTTTTGCGCCGCCTCCGGTGGCGCAAAACGAAAACTAACGAACTGGGATTAGAAGATGGCCTCTTCAGGATATGACTGGCGCTGAACAACAGGGATAAAGGCAGTGTTTCCAAATAATTACAAAACAATCTCCTCAGGCGTTGATGGCTGGACAGCTACACTAAATGGGGAAGTAACGCATTGCGGCTGTGATAGAGGTGCGAAATTACTCCTCCGCTCTCTCAAAATCGTTTTCAACACCCTCCAACCATCTCGGAACGTATTTAGTTTGCTTGCTCCAAACATACGCCGATGCTCATAGCTTGGAACTTCGACGATTTTAAGACCAGCTTTATGCAAATGTCTATTTATCAATGTTTCAACCTCGAATCCAATACTATCAATATGAAGGTAATCATTTGCTTTACAGCAATCCATTTTGGAGAGGCATTCCGCAAGAAGCTTTCATCAAGCTATGTCAAGATACCTCAAAATCATCTTAAAAGCGTTTGTGGATAATCTTATCATCGTTATATTAATTGCCGGTTGAGGATCGGTTGAGTAATGGTTAAGAAACGCTATGCTTTCCTGTTTACATGCACAAATTCATATCGATATAAGCGAATATGTTCACGCCAGGTGATTTGCTCGCGTTCCAGCCTGGCGCGCGTACGCGGGTGAGTCAGAAACACCAGCGGTATTAGCAGCCCGGTGAACCGTCGCCAGCATATAGCCCTGCGCAGCAGCGCCTGCTTCATCCTGCGCGACTTCTCTTCCACCATCGCCGATCGCTATATAGTGCATGCCTAACGACTCGATCTGCTCGCGTCGCAGCGCCCTGCGTCCATCAAGTACGACCCGACAGTGGGTAAGCACGGCCACTTTCGCCACCGATACTGCATGTATTTGTTACCAGGGTCGTGGCGAGGTTTGCTACACTAAAACCGTGTAGACGACGAAACGCAACGTCGTCTGGTGAATACTGGGAATCCAGGTACCCGCACAGGTAATCAAGTTGAGAAACTTGCCCGAGTTGTTCTCAAATATCTGTTGAAGGGGAGCGCTGGCGGGATGATAAGCAGCCACCTGTCGGACCTGAAAACGGAGCGTTTGCTTGCTGGTATTGACCACCATGACCAGATCACCTACATGCAGATCCCCTAGCCTCCAGAAGATCGCCGGAGATCCACCCGGACGATCTAGATGGCCATCAATCACGGCACTGCCTTGTTCGCCAGGCCGCGGTCCGTATTGATACCATCCCACCCCATCCCACTGTCTCTGGACTGGCACGGCCATTGCCCCACCAGGTAACCTGCCAACTGGCTCGAGAGGAGCGTTGACACCTATAGCCGGAATCACTAATGTTCCTAGTCGTTGCGGAGGCTGGGCCCGTGCATTTCCGTGGTGGGGATGAGGAGGAGTCTCAACAGGTCTATTGTTGCTCATCGGACGAGTAGAACCTGGTGTGTGAGGGGATTGAAGAATACCACTCACCCTAAAACCAATAAACAGGCTGAGAGCTAGAACAAATAACGCGAAAACGTACCAGAAACGTCGCACTTTCTGCATCGTGTTCTCCCTTACGATCACAATAACATGCTCTCATTTTGACCTGAATGCCTTTCCTTCCCGCAAAACAACTGTTCCTTACTTGGAGATATTCAAAAAGTAGGAAAGACATGGTGAGAGCCATGAGAGCAGGCTCTCACCATCTGCTTCTGCGTTACTGCTGCACAACAGTGAAGTTAGTTTTCAGGGTTTGGATCACTTCCCGTTGGCGGTAATCCGGGAGGACTCGTCGGCGGGGGTGTCGGTTTGTGATGGGTTGGTGGCGGTGCCTTGTGATGGGTTGGTGTCGGTGTATTGTGATGGGTTGGTGTCGGTGTATTGTGCTGGGTTGGTGTCGGTGTTTTCCAGAACACCGTCGTTTTACCGCTCTGCGTTTTACCACTCTGCATTTGACTCTGATTGGCGTGGGCATTGCTGCCACTACTTATGAAAGAGACCATCACAGCAATCAAAAGCAGCGACATCAGGCCAAAAAATACAACTTTGACCGATTTCAACATATTATTATCCCTCCCTTACTGTTCTTCTTCTGGTCATTACACGTTATGAGTTGAGTAAATTGCCACATAAAAATTTCGGAATGCGCATCGCTGAAATGTATCTTTGTACGAGGTGAGAGCTCTGTTAAGGCCGCAGTCATTCCGAATCTTTTTTATACGCTGCTATATTTAGTCTATCGATTTGTGTACATAAATATGTAAATACTCTATATTCTCCTCATACCGTAAATTGCGGCCACGATTTTGCTTTCAGTATGGGCCTAGCGGTGTGATTCTGACGGAAAAGTACTATTACTAACATTGCTGCTCTTTTGGAACGGATCTCTAAAGTAGCCACCGCAGGGAGGTTTGCGGTCAGGAACTGGTTAAGAACTGGTTAAGAACTGGTTAAGAATCCACGATGTCAGTGTATAAATCTTCGTCTCTTTCTGAGATTACCCTGGCTACCTGAAGAGTTCAGTGACGGACCTGCCATCGTGGATGCGGCTGATGGCCCCCGCGAACAGTTCGGCAACCGTCAAAATCGTCATATTGGGCAGGCGCTTGGTCTCAGGCAGAGGTATGGAGTCGCTGATGACTATCTCTTTGATGGGGGAGTTGCTGAGGCGTTCGATGGCCGGACCGGATAACACGCCATGGGTGGCACAACAATAGATGTCGCGGGCGCCGTGGGCGTGTACGACGCGCACAGCCTGGGTCAGGGAACCGGCGGTATCGATTTCGTCGTCTACAACCAGGGCGTGTCTACCCTCGACATTGCCGATAATACCCATGGCTTCGATATGGCCGTTATTGCCAATGCGCCGCTTTTCGACGATCGCGAGCGGCGCCTCAAGGCGATCAGCCAGCTGGCGAGCTTTCTTGGCAAAGCCTTCATCGGCGGCGACAACCGTAAAATCGTAGAGTTTCTTGTGCGCAAAATAGCGCGCCTGGATAATCTGCCCGGTCAGCTCGTCAACAGGGATATTAAAGAAACCCTGGATCTGGCCGGCGTGCATATCCATAGTCAGGACGCGGTGAGCGCCCGCAACGGTAATACAATCCGCTATCAGGCGGGCCGTAATGGGGACGCGGGGCTGATCTTTCTTGTCGGTGCGTCCATAGGCATAGTAAGGGATGACAGCGGTGATGCGGGCGGCGGAGGCGCGCTTGAGGGCATCGATAATGATGAGCAGTTCCATGATAGAGCGGTTGACGGGCGCGCTGAAAGGCTGGATGACAAAAACATCCTTACCACGCACGTTATCATTGATTTTTACAAATATATTTTCGTTACTAAATTGAAAAACCTCGGCGTCACCGAGGGGTATGCGCAAATGCTGACAAATAGCAGCCGCCAGCTGGCGGTTTGCGTTACCCGTAAAGATGCTCAGTTCTTCCATGCACTCCTCCTGATCTCATGCAGTATATCATAAGGAAGCTATTTGTGTAAATCGAGACAGAAGGGAGGGAGCCACAGCAAACGCGCTCTGTGCCTGAGTTTCGCAGGAGCTGCGCGCCTGGCCTGTTCACTGCTCCTGCGAGAGCATGTCGGCCCGCTTGCTGGCGCCGTGCGCCAGCAAGATGCCCTGTAGCACGTCATAGCCTGAAGTCGCGCCCATCGCCAGCACAGCGCGGGCGGCGGCCTCAAGCTGAAGCGGTTGAGCCTGAGTAATGGCCTCCAGAAGAGCGCGTATAGGGAGAGCCACGTTGCCCGCAGCCGCATAACTCAGCCAGCACAAACTGAGGAGATGGGTGCGCTGACGAGCCACCTGCAGTACCTGCTGGCAAGCAGCAAGCAGTTGCTCCGTGGGCCCGTGCAGCAGCCAGTTGCAGGCCATCCAGCCCGTCAGTATATCATCCCCGGCCGGTGTTAAACCGGTCCCCCGGCCGCAGAGGTTGCCGGCCATGTCGGCAAGCACTTCGCATGAGGCGTAGGCTTCGCCCCAACGCTGCTGGGCTTGCGCGAGAGAAGGAATGTCCACCAGGCTGCCTGGCAGTGGCCCGGCGGCGAGCTGCTGCTGCAAATACAGCAGGTTGCCGGCCACTATATGCGCGTCCAGTACCTCGGGCCTGACTATATGCGCTTCCCACAGCGGGCAGGTAGTAAGATCAAGCGCGCAGTTAATCGCCTCGATATGCAGGCGCCCGCCTCCAAAGAGAACGGACATGCCGACGCGCAGGGCAGAGAAAGGCCAGGCGCCCGCCGGACAGGAGAGTTGCAGGCCATTGGGCATCGCGACTGTATCGGCGGCATTCAGCGAGAGCAACAGTTCACGCGGCAAGAGGATATTGGCGGCGGCGCGAAAGACGCTGTGAATGATCCCGCGCTGGGGTGACTCCCTTGCCGCCGTCGCAAGCTCGCTGCTGTAGGCACTGACTCTCACCATAGGCCGCGTTAGTCTACCGACTCATTTGGCTCGCTTACAAGTATATAGAAAAACTTGCCTAACAGCCAGAAAATCAACCAGTAAATGGCCATACCTATGAGGGTCGTTATTTCAAAGGCCTGGTTGGGGCGAAACGAAGGATTATGCACGATATCGCTAAAAGGGAAGAGAATGATACCGGTCAGGGCGTAGATGAATTCGGCGAAGATATTGTTGGGATCCGCCCCGATGAGCATGAAAACGAAACGTATCACCAGGGCGACCTGCAGGACAATTAAGAACCAGCGCAGAAAATCACTGACCTTGCCGATGACAAACTTCAGCGTGCTGGCCCTTTCCAGCTGAATCTCAGCTACCTCTTCATCGGGAGAGGCATGGACAGCGCTCGCGCTAAAGGGAGGCGTCTGAGGTGGGACCTGCTTTTGCGGTAAATCAGGCATGGGAGGAGTAAGATCTGTGGATTGATTATCGATCGGGTCACGCGAATACTGATTATGCGGCATCCTGCTGGCCTCCATAAAATCGAACATACACGTTCACGTAGTTGATGCTTCCTCTCAACGATTATAACATGATTTATCCTGGCGCGCTACGGAGAACGAGAAGGAGAACACCTTGAGCGCGTCCAATCTCACTGTACTGGCGAGAGCGCACCAGGTAGTTCAGTTCATTGGTAACATGTGCGCGGTCATCGGGGAAGACATCGTTTAAATCCACAATGATATACTGGACCGTATAGGTGGTACCGTTAATGCTACCACTGATGGAGGGGAACACGGCCAGGTGCTGGCGCTCGCTGACATGCGGGTTGATGGTGTCGCTGGCCGAGACGGAGGCATCAGGCGGAATCAATGCCAGCAGCTGCTCGATATGCTGTTCACGACTGCCGGGATCATGATCGGCCCAGAAGACATTCAGCACAGGCGTGGCCAGCAGGTAATTCAGGCCAATCATCAGTGTAATCCAGACAAAGGTCACCCACTGCAGGCGTACAATAGAGATGCCCGCAGCTACGGGCTCCATGCGCTCGCTGAAACGCCGCCAGCGCACAGATAGCCAGGCCAGCAGTGCTTTCCCAGCGCGCAGCAGCAGCTGAGCGGCGCGGGCCGTCTTCAGGCGCTGCCCGCGCCCGGACAGCCACAGGTTAAACCTGGCAAGGCCGGATGCCCCGCCAGGTCCAAGGAGGCGAGTCCATGCCTGCTGGGCTGGTCCCCCCCACGCGGCGGCTTGCGCGTGGTCGCCCGCCGCGGGCATCTCACCACGCCAAGTCCGCCAGAGCATGATGAAGCGGCGCGTACCGTGAATGGCAGCAAGCATAATAAAAGGCACGATAGCAGCATTATAGTGGTACACGCCGCTATACGTCAGGGAGTCGGTACTCAACAGGTTTTCAGCCAGCCCCGGCAGCGCGATTAGAAGCCACTCCGGCCCCAGCAGCGCCAGAAAGCCCGAGCTACGCAGCAGGCTGGCCAGGTAGTAGAAGCGGCCAAGGGTGATAAAGGTGGTAAAGAGCAGCCAGGGATGAAGAATGAGATTGATGGTGGCCGCACCCGGTGAGCTGCCCAGCGACTCGTAGCGATACCAGAAATTATTATGCTGGGCGCCTGGATAAAAGTGGGGGATAATGATGCCCCAGGCCACAAGACTCCACAGGATTGAAGTGATCGTCAGCGCGATCCCCAGGCGCGGCAGCTTGTAGCGCCAGATGAGAAAAAGGCCAAGGATCGCCAGGTAGAGGGGAACGTCTTCCTTGCAGGAGGCGGCAAATATACAGGCGCAGAGAAACCAGCCATAGCGTTTATACTCCAGAGCCAGCACAGCGTACAGCAGTAAAGGCGTCGCCAGGGCAATGGGGTGAAAATCAAAGATATCGATACCAAGGACTGCGGGAGACAGCAGATACGCTGTGGCCATCAGCACCGCCAGCAAAGGCCATTCGGGCAAATATTTTCGCGTGAGCAGGTAGACGGGCAGCGCTCCCGCGGCAAGTGCCAGCGTCTGAAAGATCAGCAAAATGCGCGGGTCCGCGTGAAAAGCGTAGAGCAGAGAGAGAGGCAGGATGATCGGCTCGAAATGCACAGCAAGGCGTGTAGGAGGCCCATACCAGTCAACCGCTTGATTGGTGAATTGAAACAGGCGCCCGTGAATGGTGTTCCAGAGAACCTGGTCCATATTGCCCAGGTCAAAGGCGGTGGCCTTAAACGTATCGTAGCGCAGAAGTGCCTGGTGGCTCATTTCCAGAATATAGGCTGCGGTGACCAGGATGAAAAGCCAGCGAGCTAAGCGCTCTTGTCGATGTACCTCAAATCGCTGCAACATAGTTATATTTCCTTGCGTTCAGATGAGCAAGATGCCGGAGTCGAGGAGGGTGGGTAAGGGGCATCTTGCTAGCCACGAGAGTGGCGTTTCTGAACGACTATGGGTATTACACCACTAAGATCGCTTGCCAGATACCTATCCCAACCAGGAGCATAAATCCCCACACAATCACAAACTCGGGCCACGTTCCCGTGCGAAAACGCCAGTGGGGGTTTGGTGGAAAACCGAAACGTTGATGCCTGGGCCAGAGCAGCGGCACCCCACCTTCGGTCAAACCGTCGGCAGCGATATGCATCACACAGCCAAATAAGACCGCATAAAAAACAAGGTGTGATCCTCGCACTAGCAGCGCGGGCACAACAAAACCGCGCGTCAATAGCAGGTAGCTGACAAGCTGTTCCAGGCCGAGTGCTATGAGTGAACCAAGTGCCAGGCCCAGCAAACTATGGAAAAGTGTGCGGTGTCCCGCCAGATGCTGGATCGATTTACTGACCCAGCCCAATTTATGCCCAAACGTACTGTGGGCATTGTCGATGTCGGGCAGCAGCGAGCCAAAGCCTACGCTACAATAATAGACGGCCTTTTTTACCAGCAACGTCAGCGAAACATATTTTGCCATCGTCAGCGGGTCACCTGTTAAATGCACCACGCTATCCAGAACAACTCCCGCGGTGAGACCTACCAGCAGATGCGATCTACCTTCCATGCAAATCTAGCTCCTCCAGTAAGCTATCAGCCAGTGAAGCAGGGTGGAAAATTTCCCCGCTCGTGCTTATTTCTTACGTTCACGCCGCTGGTTGGCACGGTACTGCTGGTAAAGGTCATCATGCGCGCCTTTCACGCCCTGTTTCATCGTAGGTGGAGCGCTTCTTATATTTTCCGCGCCATCGGATCGAGAGCCGCCGCTACTGCTACTGCGCCCACCGCGCGCGGCCGGAGCCTGACCACTCAAGGAGCTGAAACTGCGTGGGATCAGGTCCAGGCGAGCCAGTAGCACCAGTAGAATGACAAGGATCGCCAGGTAGACAAGCGTCGAGGTCCTGATGACCACGTTGCCAGCGAAGAGTGGGAAGTGGGCCAGAACGCTGTCAATGTGCTGTGACTGGAAGAAGCTGGTGATAAAAATGCCGATAAAGTTCGCGCCGATCAGGTAGATACCCATGCCGAGGATGTAGCGCGTTTTAAAGCTGCTGGGCCGCGCGGGGGCCGCCGGCCGGGCAGTGGTCCCGGGCGCATGTGGCTTCGGCTCGTCCGTGGCTTTGGCGGGAGGAGAGTTGAGCTTACCACGTGTCGCACGGGCCAGCCTGGCCCGTGCGACAGTATCCCCCTGCTCCTTCGGCGCCTGCTCGCTTTTACCGACAGTAGAGAAAAACTTGGGCAGTTTCAGGCCGGATGACTTCCTGGGCGCCGCCGTCGCTACGAGGTCCGAGGATTGCTCCTGCACAGGATTCTCCTCAACCATGGTAGAGACATTCTCTTTGGCGGAAGTGTCCGCGGCGAGATCGCTGCTGGCTGGCGCGACCAGCACCGGCCGATTGCGCGCGGCACGCGCGGAACGTCTATTTGTAGAAAGAGGCTTACGATCAGAAGCCTGAGTCATGATTGTCCTCCAGAACGGTTGTCTTGTGTGTTCTTCTGCTCACTATACGACTTTTCTTCTTGCACTGGATCGGATACCAGTTTTTGCGTGCCCGCGGGCACTTCCTGCCCCAGAGCCGCGCAGGCCTTCTGCGCCATGCCATCATCGCCGGCCGCTAAGGGCGCAGACAGGTTGTTCTGCAGTGGCACTGATGGCTGTAAAGACGGATAAGAAGGAGTAGGCTGCATATATGGTTGCGAATGCTGCTGCTGGTACTGTGGGGGAAGCTGGGGAACTGGAGGGACGGGTGGCGCGGCCGCCTCTAATGCTCCCAGGCCCGCGCGGGCAATCTCATCGTCGCGACCAGGCGCATTCCCACCGCTTACGCCGATGCCTCCGACTGTGGCCCCCCCGGCGCGGATAGGCCAGCCACCCGCCGCCATAATGAATTTTCCCTGCGTCATCTCTGCCATGCTTGAAGCAAAACCCGGTATACTTGCCCCCCACTGGGCCACAGCATCGGTTGACTGATTGAACATAACCGCTGTGTTTGCCTTGGCGATGCTGATGTTGCCCGTTGCCCAGCCATAGGGAGACATCATGCGCTCAAACAGGACAAGATGCCCACCCGCATCAACAATCGCGATGCTCACGGGGCTGCGCAGCTCCCTAGCGCGCTGCTTGCTCGCTTCTAAGATCCTACGCGCAACATCTATCGATAGATTCACGCAGATTACTCCTTTTCAAAAAAGCGCTTCCTAAAACATTCTCAATAATTATAAGTACCGTGGGGCATTGTTGCAAGTATAGCGTATTGCGCCAGGACCCACAAGGGGCGCTGTTCTACATTGCTCTGGCAGAGTCAGCGGAGAATCGTTACGAGACCAGGCGTATTCTTTCCCGGCGCCAGTCCAGCTTGCTGTACTTGTCAACGACGAGCTGCCTGGCCAGGTCCAGCTCAGATGCAGTCAGGGCACCTGTCACGAACTCCGCCTGTAAGGCAGAGCTAAAGCCCGCATGAAAAGCGTGGGCCACCTCCTCCCAGGTAGCGCCAAGGTTGAAGCTGTGCAGGGGGGTTGTTTTCCGGCGATAGAGCTGCATAGCCTCTGCGCGAGCGCTAGCAGATGGGTAGCGCAGCATGGAGAAAAACTCTTCTGAGCGGTCGACAAGCGGCAGCGATCCCTGCTGCAGCAAGGCATCATCTTTCCAGACCTGCGCGCTGCCCACCAGTTTAAAGCCGTTACTGGTGAGGTCGGCCTGCGTAGAAGAGGCGAAGCAGGCCGCGGAGGGGTGTTTACTTACGTGTTCATCGCTGAGCACAGCCACGACCCCCAGCTGCTGCAGCGCGGCAAGCAGCCCCTGGGCCAGGTAAGCGTAAGCGGCCACAACACCCGCGGGAACCCCATAGCGCTTGCCAATGACAATGCTATAGGTAAACTCGTCGCGGTGATAGACCGCTCGCCCGCCCGTAGGGCGCCGCACCAGGGCGACACCCAGTTGCTGGCAGCGCGCGCTTGCGATTTCACGCTCAATGCTCTGGAAGCGCCCCAGCGAAATTGAGGGCCGCGCCCAGCGAAAAACGCGCAGGGTAGGTGGAACGGCGCCCTGCAAATGGTGCAGGTGAATCGCTTCGTCAATGGCCATATTCAAGGCGGCATCCAGCGGCTCGCTAGCAATAAAACGGTAATGTTCCTGCATGGCGTATCAGGTCCTTCGTGTTGCTTTCCATTTTTCACGCTGCTCGTCCCTCACCTTTTCCGAGGCGGGTACATACCTGGCGATAAAGTCGTCGCGAAAGGCCACATAGCTGCCGGCGCAGATAGCCTCACGCAGCTGGGCGGCCAGGCGCAGCATAAAGCGGATATTGTGAATACTGCCCAGGCGATAATAAAGCTGCTCCTCTGCCCTTGCCAGGTGATGAACATAGGCGGCATCGTAGTTACGGCAGGTATAGCAATCGCAGCCCTCTTCGACAGGTCCGCGCCGGGCACGGAAGCGTGCAGATTTGATGTTGACACGCCCAAGGGCTGTGAAGAGGCCGCCGTGGCGAGCCACGCGCGTTGGCAGGACGCAATCAAACATATCCATCCCCAGCCCTACGCCGATCACGAGGTCCTCAGGCGAGCCCACACCCAGCAGGTGCCGCGGCCTGGCGCGCGGCAACGCAGGTGTGACAGAGCGCAGCAGATCCCACATCAGCGCTTTGGGCTCGCCAACCGACAGGCCGCCAATCGCAAAGCCCGCAAACGGCAGGTCGCCTATAAAGCGCGCGCTCTGCGCGCGCAACTGCCCGGCGAAGGCCCCCTGTACAATACCGAAGAGCGCCTGCTCCGGCCGATACTGTTCTTTCGCACGCAGGGCGCGCTCGGCCCAGCGGTGGGTGCTCTCCATCGCAATCCTGGCCTCGTCTGTGGAGCAGGGATAGGCGGCACAGATATCGAGCGGCAGGATGATATCTGCCCCAAGTTGGGCCTCGATACGCATAACACTCTCCGGCGTCAGCAGGTGGGGCGAACCGTCCAGGTGCGATTTGAAGGCGGCCCCCTCTTCATTCAACTTGCGCAGGTGGCCCAGGCTGAAAACCTGAAAGCCGCCGCTATCGGTGAGTATGGGACCATCCCAATGCATAAAGGAGTGCAAACCACCAAAATCAGCGACTAATTCGGAGCCCGGGCGCAGCATCAGGTGATAGGTATTCGCCAGAATAACCTGCGCGCCGGCCGCATGCAGCTCCTCTGGTGCAACGCTCTTGACGCTGGCCTGCGTGCCAACAGGCATAAATATAGGTGTTTGGATGGTGCCGTGCGGGGTCGAGATCGTGCCGGCGCGCGCCCAGCTCTGCGGACACTCGGCATCTAAACTAAATGAAAAAAATGGCGGCATGTATTTCCGATACTGGTGCTGCGAAACACCTGAACAACAAACGCTCCTGCTTGAAAGATAGCACAGGACCTTTAGATATGCAAGTATGAGCGTGTGTCACTTTAAAGTGCCAGCGCCGCTGGCTCCCCGTCCCCTGCATCTCACTGCGGCATGCATGTTAAGCAAAGCAGAAAAGAGGGTAAATAAATAGGGTAAATGGGTAAATTGCCCGAAAAACACTTGCAAATTACGTATGGATGATGTATGCTTTCATGCGGTATCCCAATAGGTCTCATTCAGTCTCGCAGTGTTTGTGGAGAGCAAGCAGTATAGCGGCTCCCGCAAAAACGAGATGGCTCGTCCAGGTTTTCCGTCCAGTCCCTCGCTGGTAAGGGGAGTAGGCGACTGGTGACATCTGCAATGATATGGACCTGATAGGCAAGGAATACCAACATATCACAAGGAGGTCCCTAGTTGAGCTTCGTTGACAAACCCCTTAAATGCCGTGAGTGTGGAAATGACTTTGTATTTACGGCCGGTGAACAGGAGTTTTACCAGCAAAAAGGCCTGGTAAATCTGCCCGGTCGTTGTCCCACTTGCCGATCTGCTCGCCGCAGCGCTTCTGCAGGCATGGGCGGGCGCTCTGAGCGCGCACCACGCGAGATGCATACCGTCATCTGCGCCGAGTGCGGTACCGAAACCCAGGTACCATTTTTGCCCAAGAATGATCGCCCGGTCTATTGCAGCCCTTGTTACGATAAGGTGCGCGTCGCACGTAACTAGCTATGCCCGCAGGCGGATAACCTGTATTGAGATTACGTTTTACCACGTAACAGAACAGAAGCCAGGGTCGGGGTGTGTTCTCGACCCTGGCTTCTTCTATTGGCGGTTACGCGCTAGACGTTATGTCCCCTGGCCTGCTTGATCAGCGGCACACCGACGAGTGTCGGCTCGCCCTCTTCCAGGTGCTCGATCAGGTCACTGATGCGCTCCAGCCGCTCCTCAATCGCTTTTGAGCGTTCGTGGATGACCTGAATTTTTTCCACCAGTTCATGAAACTGCTCGTACATCAGCAGAAACTGCTCGCACGCCTGCGACTTGCTGGATATCAGCGCTATGTCCTCTGCCGGTTCCGTTATAGCTATAGGCGCCTCTACTTCAGCGGGCGCAACAGCCTCCGTGGGAGAGATCGTTGTAGACTCCAGACGTGACTTGCTTATTGCACGTTCTTCACTATCAGCGCCTCTGGCTAGCAAAATAGCCCCCAGCAGGGACACGATCCCTAAAACCAGTAGCCCTCCAGTAATCAGCATTCTTCTCTCCTTTCAGTTCAGCGGCACGGATACCTATCCAGGCGCACACGCACTATGCTTCAGGCGCCGCCCCTGGGGCAGCAATCCCTCTGAAGTAGATGCGTTCAATGTAGTGAACAAGTTCATCTGGTGACATCTGCTTATCGAGCACCAGGTGTTTGTAGGCACGTGGGGAGAGCACGCTAAAGAAGGTATTAACCATCACGTCGGTTGGCAGCGTGGGATCAAACGCGCCGCTGGCCTTCCCCTCGTCCAACAGCACCGTGACATGGTCGGCAATACGCCGCAATACATCGCCATGCTTGTCTTTCAGGACCGCTTTGAGATCCGCGCTGTTGTAGAGGATATAGAGCAGCTGCGCGCGTTTACCGAACAATCCCTGGTAAAGCGACTTATGAATAAAAACCAGCTTTTCCCGCGGGGTCCACTGCATGCTCTCGGCCTCCTCGAGCATGCGCACAATTGGCTGCAACTCGCGATCAAGCAGCGCAAGCACAAGCTCTTCTTTCCTGGCAAAATGCAGGTAGAGCGTGCCCTTGGCGATGCCAACATGTGCAGCAATTTCATCCATGGAGGTGTCGTGATAGCCCTTTTCCAGGAGCACCTCTTCGGCCACCTGCAAAATCAGGTCTTCACGCTCCCTGCGCTGCTTCTCTTTCAGCGAGCGAGGTTGGGCGGTCATTTCATGCATCTTTTCCTTCTGAGGAGGTATGTAACCTAGCAGCTAAGACTTGCCGGAGCATACATAAAAGCTGACCAGGCATATTGAAAAGTGACTTCCCAGTCAACATACTAGCAGAAAGGTCGACTACATGTCAAGCAGGAGAATAACTGTCCTTGCTTGACAGTTATTCTTCAGGCCCTATAATAGGATAATAACATTCAAGCATACATATGCGCGGCGATCTACCATGTATGCCGGGCAGCTGGCCGCCCGGTATAATTCGTGGGAGCCGCAGCGTTTACTTTCGCTCTGCATGCTCGCAAAAGGAACAAAGTAGGCCCGGCTCATTGTTCTATACATATATATGATTAGAGAGACAAACTGCGGGCAGCAGTTTCCGAGGTACCCCGATGATGGCGATCAATCCTGATGAGTCGCTGGCTCCCATGCAGATGCCGGCTTCACGGCTTGGGAGCACAGTTTCAGACCTGCTGGCGGAGACATGCCAGTATCTAGCTCCAGAAGACATGGAGAGGATTGAACGTGCCTACGAGCTGGCCAGGCGCGCGCATATGGGCGTGCGCCGGCTCTCGGGCGAGGCATATATCCAGCATCCCCTGGAGGTAGCGCTGCTACTGGCCGACATGCGCATTGATGCCGATGGTATTGTCGCGGCCTTGCTGCATGATGTGGTGGAGGATACGACCTTTTCGTTGGAGATATCCGCGAGGGCCTCTTTGGGCCGGCAGTCGCGAATATTGTCGATGGGGTCACAAAATTCGACGCGCTTGTCCCCGGCCCGCACCAGCCCTTTCCCTGGCAGGGCCGGAGTGCCATACGATGATCTACAGGGGGCTGAGGCCGAGCGTCAAAAGCAGCAGGATGACGAGCAGCGCTCCAACAGGTGCAAGAGCTAAAGCGCCGCCAGAGATCTGAGACGGTGCGCAAGATGTTGCTGGCCATGGCCGAGGACCCGCGCGTGGTGGTGCTAAAACTGGCGGATCGCCTCCATAATATGCGCACCCTGGGCGTGATGAATCCCGCACAGCAGCAAAATAAGGCGCGTGAGACCATGCGAGATCTACGCTCCGCTGGCCAGGCGCCTGGGCATGGCGCTGGTGCAGGCTGAACTGGAAGACCTGGCCTTCTCATGTACCTCGAGCCAGATAAGTATGCCCGGCTTGCGCGCGAAGTCGAAGAGGAGCGGCGCAAGCGCCAGACCATATATTGATGCAGTATGCCGCACGCTGCAAGAGGAGATGGAGCGGGCAGGTATCCACGCGGAGGTCCAAGCCTGGCAGAAGCACCTGGCGAGTATCAACCGTAAATTGCAACAGAGCGGTGGAGAGGTGGAGCCAGATCCATGATCTTGTCTCTTTCCGCATCCTGGTGAACTCAGACCACGACTGCTACCTGGCGCTGGGACATATCCACGCGTTGTGGCGGCCCAAGGATGGACGCATCAAGGATTTTATCGCCACACCCAAGTTGAATGGCTACCAGTCGCTGCATACAACGGTCTTCTGCCTGGACAATCGGCTGGCGGAGATCCAAATTCGCACGCATGACATGCAGCGCACGGCGGATTTCGGTATCGCCAGCTACTGGTACCTGAAAGAGAAGCGGCGGCTCCGCTCTCCTACCACTGAGATGATCGCCTGGATTGAACAGCTGCGCGAGTGGCAGCGCGAATTGCCACAGAGCGCCGATGAATTTGTCGAGGCGGTCAAAGGCGACATCTTTCAGGAGCAGATCTTCGTCTTCACGCCCAAAGGGCGAAGTGAAAGATCTGCCGCGCGGCTCAACGCCGCTGGATATGGCATACCGTATTCATACCGACATTGGCGATCATTGCGCAGGCGCGCGCATTATCACGAATATGGCAGATACCGGACGCCTGGTAACACGCCTGGTGCCGCTGGATTACGAGCTACAGGGCGGCGAGATCGTCGACATTGTCGTCAATCGTACGAGCGCATCCGACCCGCGATTGGCTCTCCTTCGCGCGGACGGCCACGGCCCGCAGTAAAGATTCGGCGCTACCTGAAGACATATGAGCGCGAGATTAACCTGCAACTGGGACGCGAACGCCTGGACCTGGCCTTGAAGGCCAGTGGAGTGTGCCGGGCATCGGCAAGGTGCGTGAGGAGGACTTTCTCACCTGTCAACCGGCGTTAAGAAGTATGCCACGCTCGATGATATCTACGTGGCGTTGGGGCGTGAGGACTTATGCCATAGAGACGGTGGTGGAGTACCTCCTACCGCTGCTACAGAGCCGGGGAGATATTGTGCCCTGTGCCCGCGCAGAAAGACGATACGAAGTGCAGACCAGGCTGCCTGGCATGAATGGGCATGGCAGAGGCGCAGGACTGGGAAGCCTGCCTATTGACATGGATGGCAAGAGCAGCGTACAAAAGCGCGCCGCCGCTGGTGTAAGCTGGCGCACTGCTGTTGCCCTATTCCTGGCGATGAGCATTGTGGGCTTCTTTAACCCTGGCAAGGGTATGTTTGTGCACCGGAGCGATTGTCGCGCGCTACGCCGCCAGCGCGAGCAAGCGCGGGATACGTTAGTAGAGGTCAACTGGCTGCAGATCGAGCCGCAGCAGTACCTCGCGCCGATTACGATCGTTGCCCGCGACCGTGCCGGACTATTGCGAGACGTGGCGGCTGTGGTCTCCGATGCCGGCATCAATATGACCGCGGTAACCTCCACTACCAATGCCTCTTCGCAAAAAGCAGTGATTACCGCTACATTGGAGATCGAGGCTGTAGAGCAGATTGATCGCATCTTTAAACGTTTACGGCAGGTGAAAAATGTGGTAAGTGTAAACCGGATCGACGATCCAGGGGAGGCAACTGGCCTGTCGCAGTTTGAGTGATGAGAATTGATTCTAAGAATACGATAGTTTATAGTCCATACATAAACAGACCGGCGCGTATATGACGCATACAGCCACGACCGTTGCCGCAACTGCTGGCTACGGTGCAGCAGTATATGGGCGCCAGCGGAAGTGGAACTGGTAGCCCAGGCTATTCAGCTTGCCCAGGAGACGCTGCGAGGGTGTAGCGAACACAGGGAGGCCTCACTCCAATGCTGCGCTCAGCTTTCCCCCTTAGAGCACGCCCTGGCGGTGGCAACGATCCTGGCGGAGATGCATATCGACGCCGTGGGTGTGACGGCCGGAGTTGTCTTTGAAGCGGTTGACGCCGACCTTCTGCGCTTGACGGGTGGAGAGCGCGCTTGGGGCAACCGTCGGGCGAGTCGTGGGCAGCATGTTGCGGCTGAACATCCTGGAGCGCAAAAAACAGGCCAGCGCTCAATTAACTGCGCTCCCGTGGCGGCGAGGCAGAGAGCAGCCGCGACCAGAAAAAACGCGTATCCGCGAAACCCTACGCCGTCAACAGGCGGAGACGGTGCGCAAAATGTTTATCGGTATGGCCGACGACCCGCGCGTCGTGCTGCTCAAGCTCGCCTATCGCCTGCACGCCATGCGCTTGTGACATTGCAAAGCCATCCCTGCAACGCCGCTAGCCAGCTCCTCTTACTCATCCGCGACCAGCAGGAAATGTTGGCAGATGGCCGAGGAGACGCGCGAGATCTACGCACCCCTGGCCGGCAGACTGGGTATGTCGCGCGTAGAGAGTGAGCTTGAGGACCTGGCCTTTGAAGTACTGGAGCCGGATAAATATGCCTGGGTGCTCTCGTCATGTTGAGGTGGAGAGCAAGCAGTGGCGTTCCTATGTTGCAGCGCGTCTGCACCATCTTGCGCAAGGAGATGGCCTCGATTGGCTTGCAGGCGGAGGTGTCTGGGCGTGTCAAGCATCTGTATAGTTTTTATAAGAAGCTGCAGCGCAGCCGCTCGAGTTTCGGCCAGCTGAGGAGACCTCAATCAGCGCTGGATATCAGCCAGATTCATGACCTGATCGCCTTCCGCATCCTGGTGGAGTCGACCCCCGATTGCTACCTTGCGCTTGGTCATGTGCACAGCCTGTGGAAGCCCAAAGAGGGGCGCATCAAAGACTTTATCGCCAACCCCAAGCCGAATGGCTATAGCGCGCTGCATACGACGGTCTTCTGCCTGGATGACCAGCTGGTGGAGATACAGATTCGCACCTTCGCCATGCACGAAATGGCGGAATATGGTGTGGCGATGCACTGGCACTACAAAGATGTTGGGGATCATGCCTCGGCCTCGGCCAAGGAGTTGCTCGCCTGGCTGCGTCAACTGGCCGACTGGCAGCGCGACCTGCGTTCAGCTAACACCAGCGACGCCGAGTTTGTCGAAGCGGTCAAAGACGAATCTTTGAAGAGCAGATCTTTGTGTTTACCCCCAAAGGAGAGGTGAAAGACCTGCCTGTTGGCTCGACGCCGCTTGACTTTGCCTATCGCATCCATTCGAAGGTGGGGGACGGTGCGCAGGGGCGCGCATTATCAGCGAAAGCAGCAGCGGGGTGACAGAAGGCGATCGCCTGGTGACGCGCATGGTACCGCTGGACTATGAACTGAAGAGCGGTGACATTGTGGATATTGTGACCAGCCGCACGGCTCACCCGACGCGCGACTGGCTCAATTTTGCGCGCACTGCTGCCGCACGCAGTAAAATTCGCCGCTACCTGAAGACTCATGAACGGGATATCAACATCCAGATTGGGCGTGAGCGGCTGGACCGCGAACTGAAAGCGTGTGGCATCGCGCGAGGCGTTGAAGCCCTGACAGAAGATGTCGCGAAACTGGCTGGAAGAAGAGTACAGCGGCAAATCGTTTGAAGATATTCTGGCCGCCATCGGCAGTGATGAGATACGCCAGCACGCCGTTGCCATCAAGCTGGTTGATCGCTGGCAGCAACTGCGCGAACAGCGCGAGGGCAAAGAAGCAAAGAGGAGGATGAATTCGCTGCGCTGCTCCCGACGGCGCTCCAAACAGGGATCTTCGGCTCGTTTACAGGTTGCTGGCGTCAGCGGATTATTGACGAGGCTGGCCAATTGCTGCTGCCCTCTGCCAGGAGATGAGATAGTGGGCTTTATCAGTCGCGGCAAAGGAGCGATTGTGCATCGCGCCGATTGCCAGAATATCGATCGCTACCGCGAGCGCGAGCGCGAACGCCTGATCTCTGTCAGTTGGGTGAGTATGGGCCAGCCGCGCTACCTGGCTCCCATCCTGATCAACGCCCGCGACCGTTCGGGCCTCATTCGCGATATCGCCACGGTTGTCTCTGACGTGGGTGTGAATATGACCTCGGTCAGCTCAATTACCAGTGCCAGCAAGCAAACCGCTATGATCAGTGCTACCCTGGAAATTGAGAGCCTGGATCAATTGCAGCGTGTCTTTACCAGGCTTGAAAAAGTCAAAGATGTTCGGCACGTTGAACGAGACCTGGGCAAGGTCAGCAGAAGCAAAAAAGCAGAGCGAATGAATGAATGAATGATAGAAAAGCCAGCCTTCTCGGCTGGCTTTTCTATCATTCATTTAGCCGCGCAGGCGCTCCAAGTACGGGAGGCTGGCGCAATTTTGCCAGGGCGCCGGCTTCGATCTGGCGCACACGCTCGCGGGTAATACCCAGCTCACGGCCCACCTGCTCAAGTGGATGAGCCTGGCCATTGCCAAGGCCAAAACGCAGCTGAAGACCAGGCGCTCACGTGGAGTCAGAACCGACTCGAGGACGCGCTGTACCTCGTCTTTCAACGTCTGGGTAGTGGCAATATCTTCGGGTGACGCGGAGTCAGTATCGGCCAGGACATCCCCCAGTTCCTGCTCCTCATCCTCGCCAACAGGCAATTCCAGCGAGACAGGAGCGCCAGGAGCCGATTGCAGCTCGACCATACGCAGAGGATCCAGACCAGTAGCCTCGGCTAACTCCTGTTCAGTGGGCTCACGTCCAAGCTCCTGCAAGAGACGCTGTCGTTCACGACGGATGCGGTTGAGCGCCGTATTGACATAGACGGGTAAACGGATTGTGCGTCCCTTATCGGCAACGGCTCGACTGATTGCCTGGCGAATCCACCATGTCGCATGGGTAGAGAAGCGGTGACCACGACGCCAATCATAGCGTTGTACCGCACGGATCAGGCCAATATTGCCCTCCTGAATTAAATCAAGCAGCGTCAGTCCGCGACCGACGTAGCGCTTGGCAATACTTACAACCAGACGAAGGTTCGCTAAGATAAACTGTTTCATCGCATCGCGATCACCACGTCTCGATGCGCTTGGCAAGCTCGATTTCACGCTCGTGCGAAATCATAGGAACACGGCCGATCTCACGCAGATAGGTCATCACGGCATCAGACTCGCCAGCATCAGTAGTGCTGACGGCATTCTCATCTGAGTCTTCCGAACGACGTCGGCGCATGGCAGTACGACGTGCGGGAGCCTCTCCATCACGAGACATGGAGGGAAGCGTGAGAATAGAGGAAACAGCCTCTAGCTCCGGCGAGCCCTGTAACTGAGTCAGGTCTTCATGCATAGCAGACATTTCTTCCAACTCAAGGGAGACTGGCTCCAGACCGTTGAGGTCCTCTTCCAGTTCCTGCTCATCTTTACCAGGCCCCTCTTCTACATCATCCTCAATTGTATAATCAAGATCCTTGGAGAGGAGCTGTTCAACAATAGCGAAGGCTTTCTCCTGATCTGGGTTCGTTGTTGTTTCGTTCAGTGGTTGCGTCGTCTCCGTCATGGCACGCTGTTGTAGGTCAATCATTTTGCGCCCTCCATGAATAGTACCTTCTAATCTTAAACAGCAAGATCTATATTTGTCGTCCGGCCCAACACTCAAGGAAAGCGATCCTTAGATCGAACACCTGGTCCGAGTAACGAGTGGGAGGAGGTCAAAGACATGCAATTACGTTTCTACCAGTAAGAAACACCGTCACACAGGAAAATATTCCTTCACTCTTACAATTATAACGTATGTTACCCCTTTCGTTCTAGTCCCTTCAGTGCGGATTTGAGCTGGTATCGCAAATCCGTATGTATTTATTACGTCTGAAAGCCCCTTTAGGTGGCAAATCGCTGCCTTTTAGCTGCGCAGGTCCCCCTTCTCCCGGGCCACTTGACGCGGCGTTATTACTACTCTAGAATAACGTTCATGGACGAGCCCGCGCAACTCTTACATGTTGCTGTGAAACGCATTGATAAAACCCTGCCCCTACCCGCGTATGCGACGCCCGGCGCGGTAGGTTTCGACGTGCTATGCCGCGAAGATACTGAGATCGCGCCCCGCAAGCAGGGCCTGATCCCGGGCAATGTAATTGTCCGCACGCCCGCGGGGTATATGCTGATGCTTACGCTGCGCAGCAGTACGCCGCGCCGCAAGGGGCTGCTGATTCCCCATGGTGTCGGTATCATTGACCAGGATTACTGCGGAGAAGGCGATGAATTAATGGTCGCGGTCTATAATTTCCGTGACGAGGCGGTTATCGTCCAACGCGCGGAGCGGATTGCCCAGGGTATGTTTGTTCCCATTATACGTGTTCGCTGGCAAGAAGTTGACGATGTAGGCGCGGGACGCGGCGGCTTTGGAAGTACAGGAACATAAAACGCTTATGCCACTGCCGGACTACTACGCCATGCTTGCAGTCTCAGCCGACGCAAGCCAGGCTGAAATTAAACGCTCTTATCGCCGCCTGGCACGCCAGTATCACCCGGACCTCAACGCGGCCGCCCTGGATAAGCATATCAAGCGGCTCAATGAGGCCTACAGGGTGCTGGGGAACCCCTCCAAACGAGCCGCGTACGATCTCCAGCGCCTGCACGCGCAACAGCTGCGCACAAAAGCGAGTGAGACCCAGATGACCTGGGTTGAGGGCATTTTTGGCTTTGTGCGCCAGTTGCGCAAAGCGCTGCGCGAGGATTAAGCGATCTCCTCCAGGGCCCGCGCAAAGACCTGGTAAGCCCTTGCGCCATAGAGCACCAGTATGACCTGGCGTAGCGTAGTGGGGCGCCGAATATGCTCGATGATCGTGCGCAGCGCGATGCGAGCAGCCAGATCCAGCGGGAAGCGGTACGCGCCTGTACTGAGCGCGGGAAAGGCTATGCTCTCAAGCTTATACTGCTCAGCCAGGTCGAGACAGCTCTGATAGGCGCTGGCGAGCAGGTCCTCGGCGGCGGCGTCATAGCCATAGACCGGCCCTACGGCGTGAAAGACATAGGTAGCGGGCAGGTTACCGGCGGTTGTGGCCACCGCCCTCCCGCTTTGACATCCCCCGATTTTGCGGCACTCCGCCATTATGGCCGGGCCGCCCGCGCGATGAATGGCTCCATCGACTCCGCCACCTCCGAGCAGGCCGGAGTTGGCGGCATTGACGATGGCTTCCACCCTGACGCTGACGATGTCTCCCTCTAAGAGCGCAAGCGTCACCCCGTTAAAGCTGCGTGTCGCCATAAAACCCTCTTTCCACATCACAAAACCAGGCCGAACGGTTCCTGTAAGAGGCGCTTGACCTCCTGTAAGAAGCGGGCGGCCGTGGCACCGTCGATGGCACGGTGATCAGAAGAGAGCGTCACCTTCATGCGCTCACGCACGACCACCTGCCCATCCACAACGGTCGGCTCCGGCGTAATCGAACCGATCGCGAGAATGGCCGACTCCGGTGGATTGATCACAGCGGTAAAACTGTCAACGTCGAACATGCCAAGGTTGCTGACGCTAAAGGTGCCTCCGCTGAAATCCTCCGGGCGTAGTCTGCCGGCGCGCGCTGCCTCCGCCAGCCTGCGGCTCTCGCGCGCGATGTCAAGGACGCCGCGTCGATCAGCATCGCGCAACACAGGCACAATCAGGCCATCCTCCAGGGCGACCGCGACGCCGATGTGCACCTCCTTCTTCTGCAGAATACGATCTTCGGCGAAGGAGACATTCATCTGTGGAATCCTCAGCAGGGCCTTGGCGACCGCTTTAATGATCAGGTCATTGTAGCTGATCTTAATGGGCAGCGGATCGCTCGCCACATACGCGTTTATCTGCTGACGTAAGGCGGCCAGTTTGTCAGTAGCAATGACGCTGGTGATATAAAAATGGGGCGCGTTCTGCATGCTCGAACTCAGGCGCCTGGCGATGGTGCGGCGCATGGCGCTCAGCGGAACCTCAACGACCTCGCCCGCATCAGCAGGGATCCATTCTGCTATGATCTCAGGCGCAGCGGACAGGGCCGCGGTCTCCCCGCGGGACGCTGGAGAGAGACGCGTCAGGGCAGCTTCGACATCCAGCTTAATGATGCGCCCATTGGGGCCGGTGCCACGCAAAGCCACATAGTCGAGCCGATTTGCTTCAGCAATGCGCCGCGCGATAGGCGAAATAAAGATCCGTCCCCGCAGGTCTGTGCCAGCGCCACTGGCGGCCGCCGCTGGTCGAGTTGAGTCTGCGCGCGGCACATGCGGGGATGGCGGGATAGCAACAGTCTGCGCAGCTTCAGCACTCTTGACGGGACCATCGTCGGGCAGGGGTTCATCTACAGAGCCTATCAGGGCTATCGTGGCACCGATGGCAGCCGAAGAGCCTTCGGCGACCAGTATTTTACGCAGGGTGCCGCTGGCGAAGGCCTCTATCTCAATGTTGACTTTATCTGTTTCAACCTCTGCCAGCATCTCCCCCTTTTTGATCTGCTCGCCCTCAACTTTGAGCCAGCGCAGGATCTTGCCCTCTTCCATTGTGTCGCCCATTTTGGGCATTTCTACTTTTTTCATTTCTATCTCCAAAGGCGTCGCGAGGAGAACCCCCGTGAAGATTCCCCGCTACCTGTGAGCGAGGGCGGGAGGTACGACGGCCTTGACGGCTGCGATGACGTCGCTCTTTTTGGGGAGAGCGGCCCGTTCCAGTACTTTTGCATAGGGCATGGGCACATCCGCGCCTGTAACATGTTTGATTGGCGCATCCATGTAATCAAAGGCATGCTCATAGATAAGTGCCGCCAGTCCCTGGCCCGTGCCATAATATTTCCAGCCCTCTTCAGCGACAACCACGCGATTCGTTTTTTCGACCGACTCGACGATAAGGTCGATATCGATGGGGCGGATGCTTCTGAGGTCGATGACCTCCGCGTCGATGCCCTCCCCGGCGAGGTCGGCGGCAGCGGACAAAACGATGTGCAGCATGCGCGAGAAGGTGATAATCGTTATGTCCCGCCCCGCTCGCTTGATGTCGGCCCTATCCAGGGGGAGGCTGTATTCAACGCCCTCATCCGGCACCTCACCCTTGACGTTATAGAGGAGTTCGTGTTCGATAAAAAGCACTGGATCGGGGTCGCGCACGGCGGATTTGAGCATGCCCTTGGCATCATAAGGGGTCGCGGGCATAACGACCTTGAGGCCGGGGATATGCGCATACCAGGTTTCGAGCATCTGGGAGTGTTGCGCGCCACGCTGCGCTCCGCCGCCGCTGGGCATGCGTATGACAAAGGGTACCCCGGCCTGACCGCCAAACATATAGCGCATTTTGGCGGCGCTATTGACGATCAGGTCGGAGGCAAGCAGGCTGAAATTGATAGTCATCAGTTCAAGAATGGGTCTTAAGCCTCCCAGGGCCGCTCCAATAGCAGCTCCGGTAATGACCTCTTCGGCCAGGGGTGTGTCACGCACGCGCTTCTCGCCGAATTCTTCAAATAGCCCCTTGGTGACGGCGTAGGTGCCGCCATAGCCCGCGATATCTTCGCCCATAATAAAGACCCGCTCGTCGCGCAGCATCTCTTCACGCATGGCCTCGCGCAGCGCATCGCGATAAGTAATTGTACGCATGCTATGCTATTTCCTCTCGATAGCGATGGGTGAGAGCTGTCGAAATCATCGCCCATGACATCTGTATAGAGCTCTGTGAGTTCAGGGTCAGGGCTGTTAGCGGCAAATTCCGCGGCGTCCTCGCAGACCGCGCTGGCGCGTGCGTCGTCATCGTCCAATTCAGACTGGGTTGCCAGGCCAAGGTCCAGTAATTTTTTCTCAAAGATGCCGATGGGATCGCGGGTTGTGCGCCATTGTTGTTCTTCTTCGCGCGTGCGGTAGTAAGAGGGATCCGTCATGGAGTGTCCGCGGAAACGATAGGTTTTCACTTCTAAAAGCGTAGGTCCCTCGCCGGCGCGGGCATGCTCCACAGCCTGCTTCATAGCTTCGTAGACCGAGATTATGTCCATGCCATCGACCTGTACTCCGGGAATGTTGTACGCCGCCGCACGCGGCACAAGGCTATCGACTGCCCAGGCTTTATGCACCGCCATACCCATCGAGTACTGGTTGTTTTCGCACACGTACACCACCGGCAGCTTCCAGAGAGATGCAAGGTTAAGCGCTTCGTGAAATGCTCCCTCGTCAACGGCTCCATCGCCAAAAAGCAGGCCGTGACGGTATCTTTCCCCTGATACTGTGCAGCCAGGGCTACGCCGGCAGCGATAGGCAGTTGAGCGGCGACGATGGCATTGCCTCCCAGCACCCCCAGTTCGTTACTCCACATATGCATGGAACCACCCTTACCCTTGCTACAGCCGGTACTCTTGCCGAATAACTCGGACATGACTGCGTTGGGGTCCATGCCACGGGCCAGGGCGTAACCATGCTCGCGATAGCTGCATAAAATCTTGTCGCTGGGGTGCAGGGCGGTAATACAGCCGACGCCCACAGCTTCCTGACCAATATACAGGTGCATAAAGCCGCCTATTTTCCCGCGCGTATACTCCTCGGCACTTTTCTCCTCAAAGCGGCGGATGAGTGCCATCTGATAGTGCATGTGAAGGAGTTCTGTACGCCTCAAACCCGCCAGGATTGCATTGCTGATCGCCATAGGCCTCCTCGAATTTCGTAAAGCGTTTGTGGATGCCTGGTCCGACATACAAGTTGTATGGCGATGAGGCCCGTCAACACACTACTTTGTGATATTTTTGTTATGTATTGTACCGCATGTGGGCCGAGATGCATAGAGAGGAGGACGATTCGCGGGGGTAAAAAGCGGGAAAAACCAACCTTATAGCTACTCGTGGCCAGCGCCGGGCTGGTACTATATGGCTCGACAGGGGAAAGAAATATAAGACTGGTGTTACACGCCCACAGGATGACTGTGGAGGGCCCCCAATGGGCGTGCCAGATCAAACTATACAAACTGGCAGTGAGAACAGCAGGCACCTGATAAGATACCTGCGCTATAGGCACCCTATGCAGAAGGTGCCGGGACACTACTTCTTGGAGACGGCCTCTGAGAGCTCTTTGCCCGGGGAAAAACGCACGCGCTCTTTCGCGGGCACCTCGATACGTCTACCAGTGCGGGGGTTAACCCCCTGGCGGGCGGCGCTCTGACGGACCTTGAACGAGCCAAAACCGACAAGGCGGACTTCGTCGCCACTCTGTAAAGCTTCGCGCACAGAGGCCAAAGTAGCTTCTAACGCCACCTGGGCCTGCTTTTGTGAGATATCCGCTTCTCTGGCGATACGCTTAATAAGTTCCTGTCGTCCGACAGTATTTGAGGTTGCTTCGGTTTTATTGCTAGGTTCAGCCTGGTTGGATGTAGCCATAGATTGAAAGTCCTCCTTACAACAATCAACACACGTCGCTTCTCGTCGCAAATATATTGCTCAGTATTACAACCTCACTGCCGTTAGGCAGTATAGCACGAGCTTCTCAGAAATACAAGCGTAAGCCCGACTTCGGGGACAGATACACAGCCTCCCAGGCGGATTCACTCTCTGGCGTGAGGTCTCGTATACAGAAGCTACCCGCGGGACGCTGCCATGTACGCCGTTGTTTCTTCTCCTCTATGCCAGAATTTCACACGCACGTCAAGGGATTGCCCTGATGTCGGCCGGTGAACTATAATAGCACTATGCCTGTTCCACGGCCTGGGATATGAGGAAAAGCGATGTATATAAGTGAACCAGCTGAATATGCCATCATGGGACTGCTGCAAAGTCAGTCTATGCATGGCTATGAGATGTTCCAGCAGTTCAAATATGGAACGTTGGGGGAGATCGTACGCCTCGAGATGAGCCAGATGTACGCGTTTCTGAAAAAACTTGAGCGCTTGAACTATATCGAAGCGCAGCTGGAGCCCCAGGGAACACGGCCTCCGCGCAAAGTTTATCACCTTACGGAGGCTGGACGCGCGACTTTTTTGCAGTGGCTGAGCGAGCCGGTTGTGCGTCCACGTGAGATTCGCATTCTTTTCCTCATCAAACTATATTTTGTGCGCCAATTTCGCTCGCAGCAGACGACAGCATTAGTGCAACAGCAAATCGTTGCTTGCCGGAACTTCCTCAATCACCTTGAGAGCAGGCATCCTCCTCAGGCTGAGACGGGTGATGAAGATTTCTTTGAACATGTGGTACTGCGAGGGCGTATCTACCAGACGCGCTCCCTCCTCGACTGGTTGCACGAGCTGGAGCACGAATTAGATTTCCTTGCGTTCAGATGACTATGGATATTTGTGCTCTGCCTTGAGCATGTCCCCAGGTTTCACGCCCGCAACACGAGGCGGTAGAGGGGATTATAGGTCTTATCGCAGCGACTACAGGAAACGGGGCTTGAGTAGCGACGGGTGCGCGGATATTGCTTCCCACAATTTGGGCACTCGTAATAATAGCGAATGGGGCGGTGCTTGCGGCGCAAATCCTCGCGGCGTACGCTCTCCTGGTGCAGCAGCAGGCGTAGTTCCTCCACATCATAGCCGGTGATGGCGGCTTCATCCGCGGCGATAGCATCATAGCCATGATGGCGGTGGCGGCGAGGAGTGCCCTGTACCCGGTCGGCCAGGTGAATTAATTCATGCGCTACGGTGACCTCGAGTGATTGTGGCTGCAGCTCGGGCTCAATAAAGATCAGATGACGATGGCTGGGCACATACAACTGCCAGGGGTCATCAAAAATGGGGAGAGTTTGTGCAAGCAGCGGTTTGCGCGAGCGAGGACGGCCCGCTATGCGAGGAGGCGATGGCGCGGGGAGGTAGCAATAGCAGCCCAGGACCATGATGTGGAGGCGCTTGCCCGTCCAGCGCATATACTCCCCACGATCCTGGGTCAGCGCTACCCTGCTCAATTCAGCAGCGGGCAGGTCTAACTTTTGCCAGTAGTGCTCAAACCAGGCCTTTACCGTATGGGTGGCATAGATGACAGGCTCAACCTGTCTGGGTGGTGGTTTGGGAGCTGTAGGTTTGCGGGCGGCAACCATGACCGCTTCTTACTCCTGCTTTGCTGTCTGTACTGTACGCCTGCCCGTCGCAGGCGTACAGCTATGATTACACTACTTTTACAACTTTCCCACCATTTGTCGCGTTCCCAGTATATCAGGCAGGGCGCGCATTGGCAAGTCTTATACACCTGGCCATCCTGGGTACACATGCAAGCGCCCGCGGGGATGAGTGGCGGCCTGCCAGCACGGCGGATCAGGGCCTGCCAGCGCGTAAGCGTGTAGCTTCCGCCTCTGCGGCGCGAGAGTCTTTGGAACGGCGCAGGCGTTTGAGAGCCTCGGCTTTACGTAAGTAGTTGTCGGGATCGCCCGGCGCAAGTTGAATTGCCTGTTCAGCAGACTCAAGCGCCTCCTGGAAGCGACGTAACTTGATGAGCACCAGGGCGCGGTTGTGCCAGACGGACGGCATCTTGGGATTGAGTTTGGAGGCGCGGTTATAGGATGCCAGGGCCTGCTCGTAGTCACCTATGTGGTAGGAGGCGTTGCCGCGACCATTCTCGGCCTGGGCAAAATTGGGATTGATGCGCAGGGCATAGTCATACGCATTCAAGGCCTCCGGGTAGCGTTCTAGCTGGCAGAGAACGCCTGCCTTGCCATTCCAGGCCGCCGCGTAACGAGGATCGATGCGCGTGGCCCGCTCATAGGAATTGAGGGCCTCCAGCTGTCTTCCCATATCGTTGAGCACGTCGCCGCGTCTCTGCCACGCCTTCGCATAGTTCGCATCACAGCGGATAGCGCGATCAAACATCTCAATGGCCCGATTATGATCACGCTGCGCATAGTAGACGCTCCCCATGCCGTAATAGGCAGGGGCATAGTTTTTATCCAGCTTCAAGGCCTCCTGAAAGGCTTGCATGGCTTGCTGGTAGCGACGCAAATCATAGAGAACGGATCCCTTGCCGTTCCAGGCCGAGACGAGGGCCGGATTAGAGGTACACGCCTGCTGATAGGCATCAAGCGCCTCTTGCAGGCGGCCCATCTCGTGCAGGACGCTCCCTTTGCCGCTCCAGGAGGTAGCGATGGTCTTATCATATGTCAGAGCCTGCTCAAAAGCGCTCAGGGCCTCACGATAACTTTTTTGCTGCCGCAGGACAAGGCCCTTGTTGTTCCAGGCCTGGGCCAGGCGGGGATCGAACTGTAAGGCTAGATTGAAGGCATGCAGGGCCTCATCCGGGCGACCAAGGGCACTGAGCACGGCCCCTTTGCCATTCCAGGAGGAGGCATTGTCGGGTTCAAGTTTTAAGGCGCGATCAAAGGCAGCCAGAGCATCCTGGTTGCGATGCAGCGAGCTGAGGGCAGTGCCTTTGCCATTCCAGGAAACGACCAGCGCGGGATCCAGCTGCAAAGCGCGTTCGAAGGAGGAGAGCGCCTCGGTATGACGGGCCATCAGTCCCTGGGTTAAGCCGCGACCCTGCCAGCCTAGAGGGTTTGTGCTGTTCAACTGCAGGGCCTGGGTGTAGACCTTCTCCGCCTCCCGCAGGCGCTTCTGCATATAGAGCGTCTGAGCCTCTTCTATCAAGCGGTCTGCTCCCGCAGGCAGGCGACTGGATGTAGAGGTGGTAGTCGGCATTCTGGGCGTCTGCGTATCCTCGCTACGCAGTGCCTGCAGCACCTCCAGGGCGCTGGCCGGGCGTTTTTCAGCATCCATCTCCAGCATACGAGAGAGCAGCGCCTCAATGCGCGGCGGCACGTCAGGGTTGACCTGTGAGGCAGGCCTGAAGAAAAAGGGGCGCTCACTGGGATCATGGCCGGTCAGCAAACAGTGCAACAGAGCTCCCAGGCTGTAGAGATCGGAGCGAGGGGTGCTCTGGGCTTTACCATACTGTTCGGGAGCGGCAAAGCCGGGTGAGCCAAGAGCAACGGTATCATGGGACTGACCAGGTTTGAAGATGCGGGCAATGCCGAAATCGATCAAATACAGGTGGCCATCTTTTGTCAGCATAACATTGGCGGGTTTGAGGTCGCGAAAGACAATTGGAGGCTGCTGGCTATGTAAATAGTTGAGCACATCACAGAGTTGTTCGGCCCAATCCAGCACCTGGCTTACGGGTAGAGGACCGCCTCCCCTGTCAGCCAGGTAATCCTCGAGCGTCTCACCGTCGATATATTGCATAACCAGGTAGGTGCGGTCATTTTCTGTAAAGTGGTCAAAGATGCCGGGCAGGTTAGGATGACTGAGCTTGGCCAGTAATGTGGCTTCACGCTCAAACGAGGCCTCGGCCTCGGCCAGGCGAGCGGCAGGTAGTCCCGCTTTACTCATCTCTTTGATGGCCACGACACGATCGGCAAGGCGGGTATCGGTGGCTTTATATACGGCGCCCATGCCACCCTGACCGATGCGACTCAAGAGTTGATAACGTTCGCCCAGTAAGGTTTGATCTGGCAGCGTACCTGTTATCTGTGTTACAGGTAGGGATGAGGCGCAATGCTGGCAAAACCGCGCCGTTGGCGGAATTCGCCGCGCCACAATTTTCACAAAACTGCTCCTGCGTCGTCATATAAACTTCTACTTCCGATATAACTCTTTGTCACTGCAATGTATATCATAACATGCCACCTGGTGCGGCGCACAGCTGCGTGCCAGTTGCGAATGCTATTGCTGCTGCCAGGCCTGCCAGAGACGCAGCCACTCCTCGATGCTGAGCGTTTCAGCGCGACGGCTGCTATCAATACTGGCGGCGGCAAGCCAGGCCCGCACCTCTTCGTTCTTGCGGTGCAGTCCGGATGTTAAGGCGTTATGCAACTGCTTACGTTTCTCAGAGAAGCCCGCCTGCACAAGCCTGAAAAAACTATCCCGTTGCGACGGTGTCAGCGGCGCCTGGGCATTCACATCGATGCGCAGGATAGCGGAGTCTACCTTCGGCGCCGGATAAAATGCATTGGCCGGGACGCGCGCGACGATCGAGGGTCGTCCGTAGAACTGGACGCTGACAGCCAGGAGACTGAGGTCTCGCGGAGCCGCACTTATACGCTGTGCCACCTCCTGCTGCACCATGACCACTAGCAGGCGCGGAGGGTTGGCGCTCTCCAGAAAATGGCGAAACGTTGCAGCCGTGATATAATACGGCAAATTTGCTACCAGTTTATACGCCCCCTCGCCAAAAACCTCCGCCGGGTCGAGATAGAGCAAGTTTCGGGCAACTCGCTCAACATTTGCATATGCTCCGGTCGTCTTCGCCAGCAAGGCCAGCATATCTCGCTCTAATTCGACCGCGACCACGCGCCTGGCCTGCCTGGCCAGCTCGCGCGTCAAAACGCCGGTGCCCGCGCCCAGTTCCAATACCTGGTCGGCCGCCTCTATCTCTGCCGCAGCGATGATCTTCGCCAGCACCTGACGGTCAATCAGAAAATTCTGTCCAAAGGACTTGTTGGGTCGCATGGCATGAGCATAGAGTACATTGCGAAGCTCACGCACATTGGTCAGGTCTATGTTCGCATATGCCGCATACACCTCGGGGGTGTTTAATACATGATCTGTCAAAAACTCGTTTCCTCAACCAGCATCCTGAAACTGCCTGCATTCGATGTTTATTGTACCAGAAAGACCGGGAAAAAGGTACCTTGCTGCTAGCAAGCGACATAATGAGTTGAGCAGGTCGTACATGGCGGAGCCAGACCTGCTCAACTCAAACGGCGCGAAAACCCGCTTTTCTCTTCTATCACCACAGTCCACGCCAACGCTGCCGCAGGTAATAGCGCCTGCTATTTCCGCGATAAAGTAGCTATGGGATGGCCAGCATGACGAGCAGCACAAACGGGAAGGCCAGCATCAGCAGAAGCATGGCGCCCACCGCAAGTATGGCGCCAAGTACGGGCAGGAGCGTCACAAGCAGGAGCGCTCCCAGGACAATATACATCAGCAAGCTTTATGTCAATATCATCAAGAGCCTCATGCCCGGATTGCGGCCCCTGGAAAAATTCTTGTGCGCTCACCATCGCAACTCCTTCCCGGGCTGTCTGGAACCCTTACTAGTTTATACGTAGTCCAGGTACATGAGTTGCAATAAAAAAGGTACTACCTTGCAACTGGCGTTAGGGGGAGTGCGTTATAATAGTTCAAGCTATGTATAAATATATGAGGTCCAGGTAGATCAGTCGTTCCGGATGTAGAGAGGGCTCACTATGAATGAGCAGCATGACAGCAATCAAGGCCAAATAATAGCTCATGCATTGAATGGGAAAACTGGCCCCGACTTAGATGGGCCCCTTGATATCTTCAGAGCGCCTCTACCCCCCCCCAAAATCCTCCAGCCCTCCTGCCAGGCGCTGGCTCGGCCCCGGCAGGGCACCGCATGCGCGTGCACCGCATCATTATGCGCAAAAAGCGCACCCACGAGCGTTACGGCCGGGATCTTGCCCCGCGCGTGGTAATCGGCTCGGTCATTATCCTCGTGGTGCTATTTTCAGTGCTTTCAACAGGGGCCGGAGCGGCCTACGCCTATTATCGCTCGCAGCTGCCGCTGCTCAATGGTGTCGCAAATCACTCACTTTTCCAATCCACGCGTATCTACGACCGCAACGGCCACCTGCTCTACGTCCTTTACAATCACCAGACAGGTTATGGGCGGCGCACCTATGTCAACTATGCGCAAATTCCCGCGGTCCTGGTGAATGCCACCGTCGCGGCCGAAGATCATACCTTCTGGCAAAACAACGGGGTTGACATCCAGGGCACCATCCGCGCGGCACTCACCGACATCCAGAGCGAGACGGTGGTTGAGGGCGGCAGCACAGTGACGCAGCAGCTTGTAAAGAATCAGTTGTTCTTAAATCAGCCGCGCACGCTACAGGCCAAAGGAGAGGAAGCGCTGCTGGCTTATGGTCTCACCCAGCAATACCCCAAGTGGAAGATTATGGAGATGTATCTCAATACCGTCTACTACGGCGACTTGAACTACGGCATTGAGGCGGCGGCCCAGGATTACTTCAACCTGCCAAGCAAATGCAATGCGCACGCCTGTTCGCCCAGCGTGAGCAGACTTGATCTTGCCCAGGCCTCGCTGCTGGCCGGCCTGCCGCAGAGCCCGTCGAACTATAACCCCGTTTTCAATAAACCCGCCGCCCTGGCGCGACAGAAGATCGTGCTGCAATCCATGCTTCAACTCGGCATGATCACAGCGCAGCAGGCCGAGCAGGCCGCAAAGGAGATGGCCGGCTACTCATTTCGCTCACACGCCAACGACCTGGGGATCCAGGCGCCGCATTTCGTCCAATATGTGATCGACGAGCAGCTCATCCCGCTGCTCGGGGCACAAAACCTGGAAGATGGCGGCTATAATATCTACACGACGCTTGATCTCAACCTGGAAAAGAAGGTGGAGCAGATCGCCTACGATCACCTCTATACGCCGCAGTATGACTCATATCTCGGCACGTATGGAACTCTGAGCGTTCAGCATAACGTGAATAACGCGGCGGTGGTCGTGATGAGCCCCTTCAACGGCGAGATCCTGGCCATGGATGGCAGCGCGAACTATAACGACAATCGCCCCCAGGTGGATGGGCAGTTCAACTCGGCCACCGCGCTGCGCCAGCCAGGCTCGTCCTTCAAACCCGTTGTCTATGCCAGCGCCTTTGAAATGGGCTGGTATCCCGGGATGATCGTGCCCGATCACAAGACCGTCTACCCGAGCGCGCCGCCAAACTACTATTCGCCCCAGAACTACGATGGGACCTTTCATAGCGGTTATCCAATGACGATACGCACGGCCATCGCTAACTCGTTCAACATCCCAGCTGTTGACAGCGCCGAGTTCGTCGGTATTCCCAATATACTCAACATGGCGGGTCGCCTTGGACTGACGGAGGTGGCCAGCCGCAAACCCACCTCGCTGGGACCATCGATCGCGCTTGGTACCAGCGAGGTCTCACTGCTGCACCTCACTTCGGCCTATGCGACATTCGCCAACCGCGGTGTGCGCGTGCCCACAACCTCCATCCTGGAAATCACAAATAACGTGGGCCAGCCTCTCTATACATATGATGCGACTCACTCGCACGGCGTACGGGTAATGGGCGAGGACGTCGCATTTTTAATGAGCAGCATTCTTTCCGATAAGACCGCTCGCTATCATGAGTTCGGGCCCGGCAACCCTCTCGAACTCGACCGGCCTGCCGCCGCTAAAACGGGGACGACAGACAGCTTTCGCGATAACTGGACCATGGGCTATACGCCCTATATTACGGTCGGGGTGTGGGCCGGCAACAGTAACAACGAAATAATGAATAACGTCATAGGCATCACCGGCGCCGGTCCTATCTGGCACGATGTGATGGAATATGTCTCAAACCTCTACCACTTCCCGCCCGACGATTTTATCCGGCCTGCGGATGTCCACGCTGGAACCGTCTCCGCGCTGACGGGCCTCCTGCCCCATCCTGGCGAACCCACTATCACCGACTGGTTTATTGATGGTACAATGCCAACTATCCAGGGCAGTTTCTATGCAACGCACTGTGATGGCAAGGGATGTAGAAGACGTCACAGAGGCGTTCCCAAGCATAGGGCATAACAAAAAGTTATCCCGGCCAGCCTGCGCTTGCCAGCGCGTGCGGGCTGACTGATTTTCAATTTACTGGGAGGTACCTCTGGCAATGGCCGACACATCACAGCAAAACCAGCACAGCGAAGAGCGTGATAACGAACTACATGTAACGGAGGAGGCAGCACTGCACTCTGAGGAGATCCCTTTCCGTCCCCTGACACGCGTCGAGCGGCGCAACCTCTGGCTCAAAGAGTATGGTGAACAGGACTTTGCGCTGCAAATGTGGGTGCGCATCGTTGAGCAGCAGGACCTGGAAATCGAAATGATGTTGCAGATGAAAGGCCTACTCGTCTTTGGCGTACTGGTCAGCACGGCCCGTTACGCCCAGTTCTATATCGATCTCAATGAGGAATTACATCGCGAGCGCGACCCCGACACTGCGGACGCCCTGCGTGAATACTATACCGCCCTCATCCCAGCACCCGATCAACCCGAGATCGGCCCCGAAGGCCTCCCCGTAGTCTATCGCTATACCCATATGCGCGATGTGACGATCATGAGCGCCGGCCACAAAGTGAAGGTTCCCTACTGGCGCGGCCAGCTCGACCAGATCGATGCCTTTGTCATAGGCGCCACCCCCGGAGAATAAAGGGAGGTGGGAGATCTTTCCGGCAGCGCCGCTCGCAGCGGCGTGCCCGCCGTGGATGAAAAAGAGCATGACCGCGGTTGAGCGGGCCCGCTCAACCGCGGTCATATTAAAACAGAGACATCTGCTGTGGGGGTTCTTCCTTAACCTCTTTGGGGATCCCGGTTGTATGCTCTGCTTCTGCGGCCAGGCGCTCCGCTTCAGCTAGAACGGCGGGAATCTTCTTAAAATCCTCGCGCAAGGCGATTTTGTAGCTTTCAGTGCGCAGGGCCGCCGCTGGATGGAACATGGGTATGCAAAAATAATTGCCGTCCATTTTCCGTGGGCGTCCATGAATAACAGAGATCTTCTCGTTGCCAAAGAATTTAGACATTGAGACGCGACCCAAAGTGACGATGACGCGCGGCTGCAACGCGGCGATCTGTCGCTCGAGGTAATCGTTGCAGGCTGCAATTTCACCGGGCAAGGGATCGCGATTTTCGGGGGGACGACACTTCACGACATTTGTGATAAACACGTCTTCGCGCTTGAGGTTGATGCTCTGCAACAGCTCAACCAGTAACTGACCCGAAGGGCCAACAAATGGACGCCCCTGCTTATCTTCATAGTAACCCGGGCCTTCACCAATAAACAGGATTTTAGCTTGAGGGTTTCCTTCGCCCGGGACCGCCCTGGTCCGGCCTTTGCAGAGAGCACATCTTGAACAGGTAGAAACTTCCGCAGCTACCTCCCTAAGGATCTCTTCCGATGACATACTCATCATCCCTCCCTTCGAAAAAGCGTAGGAGCGCAACGTAAGCCTTCACCTCATACATATGCGCCCCAACACCACCTATGCTTTACCACGCTGCAAAATTGGTAATTCCTGTTTGCCTACTCTATCTTACCAGCCCCGGCGCTCGGGAGGGCGCGGGCCATAACCGCTGTCACGACGCGGGCCATTGGGGCTGCGGTTCGGGCCGCTGGAACCAGGGCCCATGGGACGACGTTGACCGAAATTGCCGCCGCGATCATTGCCGTAGCCGCCGCCAGCGGGGCCGCGGCCGCGATCATTGTAGCCGCCGCGTCCCCCGCCGTAGCCGCCGCCAGCGGGGCCGCGGCTGGGCAGCGAGCCCTCGCGATCGCGCCCGCCGCTAAAGCCGCCTAAGCGGCCTGAGCCACCACGGCCCGCGCCTCTTGGTGGGCGCTCGCTATCCAGCTCCGCCTGAGAAGGCATCTCTCCGCTCAATGCGGCACGGCGCGAGAGGTTCACGCGCCCCTGTGCGTCGACCTCGATCACCATCACTGTGATCTCGTCACCAACCGAGACGACATCTTCGGGGCGCATCACCTGGTAATCGGCCAGTTGCGATGTGCGCACCAGCCCCTCTTTCCCGGGCAGAATCTCGACAAAGCAGCCGAAATCAACGAGTCGGCGTACCGTACCCGTATAGATGCGGCCAACCTCAATCTCTTCTGTGAGTGCGCGTACCGCATCCATAGCTTGCTGCATGGCTTCGCTGGAAGTGGCCGAGATGTTCACAGAGCCATCGTCCTCAATATCGATCTTGGCTCCGCTCTCCTCCTGGATCTTGCGGATCATCTTGCCGCCTGGTCCGATGACGGCACCAATCTTATCAGGATTGATTTTGATGGTCTGGATACGAGGCGCGAACTCTGACAGCTCCTCGCGAGGCGCATCGATCGTGTCCAGCATCTTCTCCATGATGTACATGCGGCCTTCGCGGGCCTGCTCCAAGGGCTTTTGCCATGATTTCGTAGGTGATGCCTTTGACCTTGATATCCATCTGGAGGGCCGTCACGCCATCTGCTGTGCCTGCCACTTTGAAGTCCATATCACCCAGAGCATCTTCAATACCCTGAATGTCACTGAGCACCGCCCACTTGCCAGCTGCGCTCACCCTCACCCGTGATCAGGCCCATCGCTACACCGGCAACCGGCGCATGAATCGGTACGCCTGCATCCATTAGCGCGAGTGTCGTGCCACAGACCGAACCCATCGAGGTCGAACCATTGGAGGACAGCACATCGGATACTGCGCGAATGGTGTAGGGAAACTCGCTCCTGTGCGGGGAATAACCGCCGCGACAGCACGTTCTGCCAGCGCACCATGGCCAATTTCACGTCGGCCCGGCCCGCGGAGCGGTTTGCTCTCGCCGGTCGAGATACGGCGGGAAATTATAGTGGTGCATAAAGCGCTTGCTCTCGCTTGTGCCCAGGTCATCCATTACCTGCTCCTCGCCTGGAGAGCCAAGCGTGACCACACTCAACACCTGCGTCTGTCCACGTGTGAAGATGGCCGAACCATGCGTGCGGGGCAGCAAACCAACTTCGCAACTGATGGGACGGATCGTCTTCAGGTCGCGGCCATCTGGACGCGTGCCCTTATCGAGGATCCTATTGCGAACGTAGGTCTTCAGTTCTTTCTCGTAGAAGGTGATAATTTCCTTGAGTCGCTCGGGAAACTCCGTGCCCAGGGCCGCTATCAGCTCAGCCTGCACCATATTGAGAGCTGACTGAACGTGCGGCCTTATTGGGGTTATTGACGGCGGCCTCAAAGCGTGGACGTACGAACTCTGCCACTTTGGCTTTGAGTGCTTCATCAACCGGCATAGGCGTCAAAAGGCCGCTTCGCACGGTTGACTGCCTGCATCAGCTTCTCCTGCATCTTGATGATATCTTGCAGGGCTTCCTGACCGAAACGCACCGCCTCGAGCATCAATGTCTTCAGGAAGCTCTTTGGCTCCGGCCTCGACCATCATCACTGCGTCTGAAGTACCGGCGATCGTCAGGTCAAGCCGGCTCTGGCTCAACTGGGACTCAAATGGATTGATGACCAGCTGGTCGTCGATATAACCTACACGCACGGCCCCGACCGGACCGGCAAAAGGAATGTCTGAGACAGAGAGTGCGGCGGAAGCGCCCACGATGCCCAGAATATCGGAATCATTTTCCTGATCTGCAGAAAGCACTGTGATGACAATTTGTACATCGTTGCGGTAACCCTTGGGGAAGAGGGGACGAAGGGGACGATCAGCGAGACGACAGGCGAGAATAGCGTGTTCAGAGGCCCGACCTTCACGCTTAATAAAACCACCAGGGATTTTTCCCGCGGCATACATGCGCTCTTCTACATCAACGGTTAAAGGGAAAAAATCAATGCCTTCACGAGGCTCATCGCTGCCAACCACGGTTGCCAGGATGACGGTATCGCCATAGCGCACCAATACTGCGCCACTGGCCTGTTCTGCCACGCGACCGGTCTCAATGCTCATGACCCGGCCACCTATGACAGCTTCTTGACGGTGAATCATATTTCCTCCGACTAATAACACCCCATACATTACAACTACTGAGGGACTCGACCTCTATTTCTAGCTAGCGAGTCCCGCTTCCTTCCGTACCATACCCGTGTGCCTGGGTATACTAACGTCCTCTTCTTCCTGCGCTTTTCGTTGTCTGGAGTTCCAGGTGTATTTCGATCACCAGATAGTGTGGGGGAACGCAGCCTTTTGTCTTCTATTCTCGTTCTCTTGCCTCTGGAATTGCGCGCTGTACGTACGCGTTCCAATTTTCACTCGTATTTGAGGGGCGGGATTAGTGGCGCAGGCCAAGTCTCGCGATCAGAGCGCGATAGCGGTCTGGGTCCTTCTTGCTGATATATGCAAGCAGTCGCCGGCGGCGACCGACCAGCATCAACAAGCCGCGACGCGAATGCAAATCATGTTTATGAATTTTGAGATGTTCGGTGATTTGATTGATACGCCGGGTCAGGAGAGTTATTTGTACCTCCGGGGAGCCGGTATCCGTTTCGTGAATGCGGGATTCTGCGACGATTGCCGTTTTTTCTTCGAGTGTCAAAGCCACGCTGTTTTCACCTCCTAGTACGTGAAGATGGCAAAGCAAACCATATAGTTCTTTCATTATAGCATGCGCCATCCCGGGATGCAATTACCTAGCGCTTTTGGCTAAGCAATTTCCCGGGAAGCATGCCAGCGATGAACGAACCTGCTGGCATGCTGCGGGTCTGCGCGCCGAGATTACTTAACGGTGACCTTGGCGCCAACTTCGGCCATCTTTTCAGCGATCTTATCGGCCTCTTCCTTCGAGATGCCTTCTTTGATGGGCTTGGGGGCCTCATCAACAACCGCCTTGGCCTCCTTCAGACCCAGGCCGGTCAGTTCGCGCACAACCTTAATGACGTTGATCTTGTTAGGGCCAACTTCGCTGAGGATGGCATCAAACTCGGTCTGCTCTTCAACGACTGCGGGCGCGGCGGCCTCGGGCGCGGCGGCGGCGGCAGGGCCGCTGGCCGCCGCGACAGGAGCGGCGCTGACGCCCCACTTCTCCTGCAGGGCCTTGGTCAACTGGACCAGATCCAGGACGTTAAGCTGTTCAATCTCGGCAATAATGCTATCTACGGACATTGTTTTTCCTCCTAGAAATCTATTCTGCGCTCGACGCGCCGCCCAGTTGTTCGGCACGCGCCTGAATTACATAACATAAGTCGCGCAAAGGCGCGCTAAGCAGACCATAGGTCGTAGCCAGGGGACCCTGAATAACGCCGACGGTCTGAGCCTTGGCATAATCTTTCCCGCCGGGCATCCTGGCGAGGTCCTCGATCTGGCTCGCACTCAGGGTACGGCCACCAAGGATACCCGATTTGAGCACGACGACCTTGATGTACGTACATAATCGGCCACCGCTTTGGCGGCAGCGACCTCATCCTCATAGCTAAAGGCGACGGCTGTCTGACCATTGAAGATGCTTTTGTCCACCTCGGACATGTTATTGCGCTCTGACGCGATACGCAGAAACGTGTTTTTGGCGACCTGGAACTCCAGTCTGGCGGCGCGCATCTTATTGCGCAGATCGGTCATATCTTTGACCTTCAACCCCTGGGTCTGTACCAGGATAGTTACCGTTGCGCGGCGCAGCTTCTCAGTCAGCTCATCAATTTTCTCTGATTTTGCCACTGTTGGCATGTACTGCTCTCCCTCCTTTCCGGGAATATCTTCGCTCGCAATGAAAAATGGCCTGCGGCTGGTTACCGAAGGCCATAGGCATGTAGTAGTACATTGCTGCTAAGCAAATCCAGGCATGAAGCCTGAAGCTGCTATCTACATCCCTCGGCAAGCTGACAGGGCGCACACGCTCCGTCATTTACATGCTCTACGGCATACTTGCTGTCTTCGGTTACATTTGTTTATTTAGGTTGACATTTCGTCGGCCGGCTGGCTGCAAGCAGAAAAGCTAAGGCTTGAGCGCCACGGCGCTTGGAACGTCCAGGCGAACGCTGGGCGACATCGTGGATGACAGGACAACGCTCTTCACATAGGTGCCCTTGGCGCCGCTGGGGCGCGCACGCACCACTGCATCCATCACCGAGGTAACATTGGACATCAATGCTTCTTCGCTAAAAGACAACTTGCCGGCTGGAATATGCAGCAGGGATGTCCTATCGACTTTGAACTCTACGCGACCGGCCTTTACTTCCTGGATGGTTTTTGCCAGGTCGAAGGTGATCGTCCCAGCTTTGGGGCTTGGCATCAAGCCGCGGGGTCCCAGTTTCTTTCCCAGGCGGCCGACCTTACCCATGACATCGGGGGTCGCGATTGCGACGTCAAAGCCCAGCCAGTCGTTCTCGATCTGTTTGATCAAATCGTCAAGGCCAACGAAATCCGCGCCGGCGGCCTCTGCTTCATTGACCTTCTCGCCCTGGGTAAAGACCAGCACCTTCATCTCTTTACCGCTGCCGGCGGGCAACATAGCGACGCCGCGCACCATCTGGTCGGCATGACGAGGATCGACGCCAAGCTTCATATGCACCTCGAGCGTCGGGTCAAAGTTTACGTAATTGATCTTCTTGAGGAGTGAAACAGCTTCGTGAGGCTCATAGAGCTTGTTTTCGTCTACCTGTTTAAGAGCCTCGAGATATTTTTTGCCATGCTGTGGCATATACTTTGCGCCCTCCTTGTGGCAGGATAACCGCAGTGACTTACGGGCAATCCTTAACTATACTAACTAACTGATGGTGATACCCATGCTGCGGGCTGTGCCCTCAACCATGGTCTCAGCGCCCTCAATGTCGATCACATTGAGATCTTTCAGCTTAATTTCGGCGATTTCGCGCAGCTTGGCGCGACTGATCGTGCCGACCTTGCTCTTGTTGGGGTTCGCAGATCCCTTTTCAATCCCGGCCGCCTTCTTCAACAGGTCGGGCACGGGTGGTGTTTTGGTGATAAAGGTAAAAGAGCGATCCTCGTAAATCGTAATTTCCGCGGGGATGACAGTCCCGACCTGGTCCTGGGTACGCGCATTATACTCTTTACAGAACGCCATGATATTGACGCCCTGCGGGCCAAGCGCGGTACCGATAGGGGGGGCTGGATTGGCCTTCCCGGCTGGTATCTGCAGCTTCACTACAGCTTTCACACGTTTTGCCATGCTATTTCAAACTCCTCAAGAATACCGGGTTTTAGATTTTCTCCACCTGGAGGAAGTCCAGCACCACTGGTGTCTCACGACCGAAGAAAGAGACAAGCACCGTCACTTTATTGCGGTCCATGTTAATATCGCTGACCGTACCGATAAACTCGGTGAACGGGCCATCGACGACCCGCACGCTCTGGCCTTTCGAGAAACTGATTTTGGCCTTGGGTTTATCCGTCTCTTTGGTAACCTGCTTGAGAATTGATTTCACCTCATGCTCATGCAGGGGGACCGGGCGTGTTCCGGAACCGACGAAGCTTGTGACACCAGGAGTGTTGCGCACAACATACCAGGCTTCATCGCTCATAACCATCTCCACCAGGACGTAGCCCGGGAAGATTTTACGCTGTACCGTCCGCCGTTGCCCTTGTTTGATCTCCACCTCTTCTTCCATCGGGACAATTACGCGGAAAATTTTGTTGCGCATATCCATCGATGCAATGCGTGCTTCGAGATGGCTCTTGACTTTGTTTTCATACCCTGAATACGTATGGATGGCATACCAGGCACGCTCGTCCTGGACAGAAGTCGCATTCTGCTCGGCGTCACCTGTCGATACGCCTGAGCCACTTGACCCAGTTTTGTTGCTATGCTCACTAGCCATGCTGTCTCCCATCATGCTATCTGGGTCACACTACTATTTTCCGCCAATATGGCTGATCAGTAAAAAGAGATTGTACAGGCCTAGATCCGCCGCCCCTAATATCAACCCAACAGCAGCAGAGAGTAAGATCACCGCAATGGTCATGTTGCGCGCCTCGTGGAAGGAGGGCCAGGTGACCTTGTGACGCAGTTCGTAATAGGCATCAATGATAAAACGCGCATAACGATTATTGCGCCAGCGAGTCGTCCACGTGGCAGAAGATTTGTTCGCACGCCGTACCGGCTTACTTTGTTGCACTTTACGTTCGTCCTTTGCCGGGGCTGTCGCCTTAACGGGCTTACTCTGCTCTTTGACGTCGCTGCGCGCCTTCGTCTCAGCTACCTGGCCTGTGCCGCGCGTAGCGCTCTGGCTGTTCGTTTTCTTCTTGTCGGCCATTTTATTTGCCACGTTCAACCTTTCTCGATCGTAGTTGCTACTATCTACTTGGTCTCGCGATGGGCTGTGTGCACGCGACAGTTAGTACAGAACTTTCTTAACTCGAGCCGCTCAGCGTTGTTCTTCTTATTTTTAGAGGTTGCGTAATTCCTACGCTTGCAGTTTGTGCAAGCCAACGTCACAACGATGCGGTTCTCTTTGCCTTTACTGGCCATGACATTTCTCCGTTCAAATTTCGCGACCAGGGTCACGAATTTCGATTATATCATACTATTTCTTATCATACTACAACAGAATCAAGACTCGTAACTTTAGCAACGAAACCTACATTCCCCTGCATTCAGCTGGTGGCCGCGAACGAGAAGAGCGGCCACCCCACCCTGCGCGGGGCAGATAATAGCTGAATGCCCATAGGTCTTAGTTTTCAATCCTGGTGCAGATGCCAGCACCAACGGTGCGTCCCCCTTCGCGGATCGCGAATTTGACGCCTTCCTCCATGGCCACCGGCTGGATCAACTCCACCGTCATCTCGATGTTGTCTCCCGGCATCACCATCTCCACCCCTTCCGGCAGCTTGATCGCTCCCGTCACATCCGTCGTACGCACATAAAACTGCGGCCGGTACCCGTTGAAGAACGGCGTATGCCGCCCTCCCTCTTCCTTCGCCAGCACATACACCTGCGCCTTAAACGTCCGGTGCGGCTTGATCGAGCCCGGCTTCGCCAGCACCTGCCCGCGCTCAATATCCGTGCGCTCCACTCCGCGCAGCAGACACCCCACGTTGTCTCCCGCCATCCCCTGGTCCAGCGTCTTCTGGAACATCTCCACTCCCGTCACCACCACGCTGCGCGTCGCCTCCTTCATCCCCACTATCTCCACCGACTCCCCCACTTTGATCACTCCCCGCTCGATGCGCCCCGTGGCCACCGTCCCGCGTCCCTTGATGCCAAACACGTCTTCCACCGGCATCAAAAATGGCTTGTCCGTCGCTCGCACCGGCGTCGGAATGTAGCTATCCACCGCGTCCATCAGCTCCCAGATGCACGCCGCCGCCTCGTCCGTGCGCGACAGGTCCCCTTTGCTCTCCAGCGCTCGCAGCGCCGAGCCCCGGATCACCGGTACGTCATCTCCCGGAAACTGGTTCTTCGACAGCAGCTCGCGCACCTCCAGCTCCACCAGCTCCAGCAGCTCTTCGTCCTCCATCATGTCGACTTTGTTCAAAAACACCACCATCGCCGGCACTTCCACCTGCCGCGCCAGCAGCACGTGCTCGCGCGTCTGGGGCATCGGCCCATCCGGCGCGCTCACCACCAGGATCGCCCCGTCCATCTGCGCCGCCCCCGTGATCATATTCTTGATGTAGTCGGCGTGCCCCGGGCAGTCCACGTGCGCGTAGTGGCGATGCTCGGTCTCGTACTCCAGGTGCGCGATCGCGATCGTGATCCCTCGCTCGCGCTCCTCCGGCGCCTTGTCGATCTGGTCAAAGGCCGTGTAGTTGGCCAGCTTGGCCGCCGCCAGCACCTTGGTGATGGCCGCCGTCAGGGTCGTCTTGCCGTGGTCAATGTGGCCTATCGTGCCCACGTTCACATGCGGCTTATTGCGCTCAAATTTCTTCTTCGCCATTTCTTAAAGTGGCTCCTCCTCCTGCAATTCTACCTGCGATCAGATAGCAATCAATGGGTATAGACATGCAGCAGCCGTCCCCTGATAGATTGATCGCCAACAATTATAGGGCTTCCCGCACGTACACGCTACTTTTTTCAGCTCATGCAAACAAACATTCAAAGGGGTAGCAGTATTCAGGGAAGAAACGATCCTTCAGAGGACGGCAGCAAGAGTTCTTGTACGTCCTGCGCGGCAATTCCGAAGGTACACGCCTGGCGGGCGAAGCATCTTCAGAAACCACGGGAGCCCGTGATGGGAATTGAACCCATGACCCCAGTCTTACCAAGACTGTGCGCTACCTCTGCGCCACACGGGCAGGATTTTTGGGTGGGCAGTGAGAGATTCGAACTCCCGAAGCTTTCGCAGCTGATTTACAGTCAGCCCCAGTTGGCCACTTTGGTAACTGCCCGGGTATAAGAAACTCGCCGATGTAACTAGTCCCGCTGTTGCCGTGACTGGTCCCGCTGTTGCCAGCCCTACCCGCCGCATCATAAAACAGGCCAGGGAGACGAAGCGTCAGCATCGACGCAGTACTCAAAAACCTGCTTTCGTCACAAGGAACACACTACCGTACCTCCCGAGTGATCGACGAGACCATTATAGCCGACCATTTGTGCGATGTCAAGCATTTTGGGGCGAGTCCAATCCCATCGCCACAAGGAAATGCCAGGCAAATTTTGTGAGCGTATGGCCGCCTCGTGGCATCACAAATTGCTACCAGATGAAACACAGCTATAAAATCCTGACCAAAACCATTGCGTCTTGCACAATTTGCTGGTATAATCTCCAACGTTAGAGAGAAAAACACCTACCTCGTACCTTTTTGCTTTGCAGCTTTTCCACGATTGCGTACGACGAAAATTGAACATTGGAATTAAAGAGGTATTCCTTATGGCGAAAAAGCGTGACTTCGGGCGTTCTTCCTTGATTTTAGAACAGTATCAGCGTGAGATGGATATCATAGCTGTTGCTTTACAAGAAGAGAGTCAGGATGAACGAGACGAGCGTCTAAACCTTGTAACGCGCTCCTGGTCACTTACCAACGCCTGTTTCCATGCTCAGCTAGAAACCAGCGAAGTTTCAGCATATGTTCCTCCAGTAGCGTTTGCGCGTCGGTAGCAGAAGAAGATATGTAGTTAAGCAATGCCTCACCCACCAGATCTCGAACCGGATGCATTGACGTACCAGACGCCCGTGCAATTCGGTATGGTGTACTGGGTTAATTTTGGTTATCCCTCCCTGCCCCCAGGCATTGAAGAGAAACGCATCCTCGATTGGCATCCGGCGCTTGTCGTCTCTGGTGATCCCTTCTGCCGGCACGCGGGAGCGGTCAATGTGGTGGCTCTTACTTCCTACCGCGGCAAGCTTCGCCCATACCACCACCTCCTCTTGAAGCGAGACTACCCTTTGCTTGACACCGATAGCCTGGTCAAAACCGAGCTGATGTATCCCATTCTACGCTCGCTACTGGCCGACCAGTACGCTATCTGCAAGCTCAATGACGCCGACTTGCGTTCAATAATGGGCAAAGTAGCCAATAGCCTGGCTATAACCATGTTTTATGCGCTACACTGAGAAGTGAGAAAAGCGACGCTGCTAGATACATGTGGAATAAAGGTGTGAACTACAATCAGCTCAGGCTCTTACCTTCCATCGATGAATTGTTGCAATCGACCACAGGTCAACGGCTCATGCGCCTGTACTCTCGCGGCCTGACTCTTCAGGCAGTACGCGCCTCACTTGCTCAGGCGCGCAGCGACATCCGCAATGGAGCTGCCTGCCCGGCGTACGAGGAGCTTCTACTGAGAGCGGAAGGGCGCCTGGAAGACGAGCAGCGCCCGCGCCTACGCACGGTTATTAACGCCGGCGGCGTCATTATCAATACCAACCTGGGCCGTGCGCCGCTCTCGCAGCAGGCGTTAGAGGCCGTTGAGAAGGTGGCTGGCGGCTACTCCAACCTGGAGTATGAGCTTGCAGAGGGCCAGCGCGGCTCGCGCCACTCCCACGTCGCCAGACTTGTGTGTGATTTGAGCGGGGCGCAGGCAGCGCTTATCACAAACAATAATGCCGCGGCCGTGCTCCTGGCACTGAGTACCCTGGCGCAGGGACGCGAAGTTATTATCTCCCGCGGGCAACTGGTTGAGATCGGGGGGGGATTTCGCGTACCCGACGTGATGAGGCAGAGCGGCTGCCAGCTGGTTGAAGTGGGCACCACCAACCGCACACGTATCGACGACTATGCGGCTGCGCTTAACGAACGCACAGCGCTTTTACTCAGCGTTCATCCAAGTAACTTTCTGATGAGCGGTTTTACCGAGTCGACACCCGTGAGCGCGCTGTCTGAACTGGCTCAGCGCGAGGGCCTTCTGCTCATGGACGACCTGGGCAGCGGCTGTTTGCTGAACAGTGAACGCTATGGGCTTGCGCATGAACCGACCCCTCAGGAAAGCATAGCCGCCGGCGCGGACGTCGTCTGCTTCTCTGCTGATAAGCTCCTGGGAGGCCCCCAGGCGGGTGTGATCGTGGGTAAAGCCGAGGTGCTGGCGCGCATTGCCAGGCATCCCTTGATGCGGGCTGTGCGCGTCGACAAAATGACGTTAGCGGCCCTGGAGACCACACTGCGCCACTACCAGCGTGATGAGGTCGAGCTGCGCATTCCCATCTGGCGCATGATCGCGGCCCGTCCCGAGCGGATCGCCAGTCGAGCCAGCGCCTGGGCCAGCAGCTTGCGGACTCAGGGTATCGCGGCCCATACACAACGGGGCGAAGCAAGCATAGGCGGCGGTTCCTTGCCGGGAGAGACCCTGCCGACGACGCTCTTAGCGCTCGCCGGCTCAGAAGTTGAGCAGCCCCTGGACGAACTGGCAAAGCGTCTCCGCCTCAGGAGTACCCCCATCATCACCCGCATATTACACGACAGGCTCTTGCTGGATCCACGCACGGTCCTGGAGGAGCAGGATGAAGAGGTCCTGCGAGGCCTGCTGGAAGTGCTGAGCCCCGGCAGGTAGCGCGGCTTGCTAGCGCTCCTCACCCGACAGAATGCGTACGTAGCTGCTATAGCGCCGCTTATCGATAACACCATCATTCAGCGCCTGGCGAATAGCACAGCCATCCTCGTCGCTATGCATACAGTTCGCGTAGCAGCACTCTCCCAGGTACGGTCGAAACTCGACGAAGCGGCGCGCGAGATCTTCAGGAGCAATATTCCAGGCGGCCAGGGCGCGAATACCGGCTGAGTCGGCCAGCCAGCCGCCTCCCGTTAGAGGATAGAGCTGCGACCCCGTGGTCGTATGCCTGCCTTTGCCGGTGGCGTCGCTGACCAGGCCCGTGCGGAGCGCCATACCAGGCTCAATAACATTGACCAGCGATGACTTACCAACACCCGAAGGGCCCGTAAAAAGAGAGGTGTGTGCTTGCAGCAAGGATCGCAGGGCATTGATGCCCTGCCCGCTATGGGTGCTGGTCCAGATGACGGTATAGCCAAGCGAGCTATACAAGGCGGCTTCTTTTTCTACGTGCCCGGCATGGGGCAGGTCCACCTTGTTCAGGCAGATCAAAGGCAGCAACTCCGCCGCCTCACAGATCGTCAGATAGCGATCAAGCATGCCAAAGTGCGGCTCCGGCTGCGTCACGGCGAAGACAAGCACCACCTGGTCAAGGTTAGCAAGCAGGGTCTGCTGGATAACTTTCTTTGAGGTTGAACTAGTGTCCATACGCGTTAAAGCGCTCTGGCGCGGTAAAATTTCCTCGATCATGCCACTCGTGGCGTCTATACGGCGCAATTTTACTCTATCGCCCACCGACACGCGCACAGGTAATAGAGACTCGCCTGTGCTACGACGCTCCATGCGCTCGGTGCGGCCCGTTTCAGCCAGCATTTTGTCAAAGCGGGGACGAACTTTACCTGCGGATTTCGCGGACTGCGCCTGTGCAAAGGCTTTTTTGAGTTTCCCACGCAGTGTACAGCGCAAGGTGCCAGCATCGGTGTGAACATCATAAATGCCATGCGCAGCGGTGAGAATTACGCCGGTAAGTATTTCCGGGTCATTAATCAATGCGTTCCCTCCAGGAGAATAAAAAAACACGGTTTGAGCGCTGTGGATATTTGTCTACCGTGTGGAGGGAGTGGGACGTGAGCGTGAGCGCTGTTCTGCCATTCAGCCATGTATCAGATGCCGGCAACCCTTATTGCGATCACCCTGGCTTCCATCTGGCAGCGTTCGCTCGTTACCCCTCTGCTCAACAAGCGGGTAGACAAGGTGCATATCAGCACAGGTGGTGAATACATGTGCTTTCCCATACCTTGCACCTCCTCATGAACTAACTGGCTAGGCCAGAACTTAGGCAACATCTTTCTTTAGCATAGAGTACTAGAAGAACATTACACTTGTCAATACTTATGGAGACCGCGCACAGGGCGATGAGATGAGCTCCTGAGAATTTCAGCAAGAGCCGCTGACTACCACGGCTCCCTGGTTGGGGCGTGGTAGTCGAAGCGGGCGCCGTCGCGGTCAGCGAGAACGTGGCCATCGATATTGATCTTGAGGCTGTGCAGGCGCCAGCAGCTCAGGAGGCGGGTTCAACGACTCGCCAGTAAACAGCGGTGGGGGCTACCTTCCAGCCCCCACTCCGCCAGCTCGCTCTCAGCGGTCATAGTACAAAATGCGCCCGCAATTGGTACATGTCTGCAGTTCCGAGCTGGTGCGTACATGCTGTAACTCGCTGGGCGTCAAAATTACCCGGCACCATTGACAGGAATTCTGCTCAACCCTGGAGACGGCACGCCCTTGCTTCGTGCGTCTCATGCTCTCATAGCGCTGCACATACGCAGCGTTCATACCTGTAATCAATTGAGTACGCCTGCTCTGCAGCTCCTGTTTGCGTGCCTCCAGCTGAGCTCGGCGCGTCTCGCTTGTCGCGCTCTCCTGCGCCCGGGTTTGTTCGGCTGCGCGCAGCGCTTCCTTGCTGTGTTGTAGCAGCTCTCGCTGGGCCTCCTCGGCAGCGATCGCCGCCAGGACTTCATCTTCCTGGCGGTCCTGCGCCGTGCGTAGATGCTGTATTTCCTGCTGCAGTGCATTCAACTCCCTGCTAGAAGTCACACTTCCGCTGTACAGGCGCTCTCCCTGCACAGCAAGGCGATGATTCAGATCTTCAAGTGCCAGCTCCGCCTCTCTTTGCGCCTGCTCGCAGGCCCGCAATTGCTGCTGAGCCGCCGCATGCTCCGCGCGTAGCCTGCGTAGTGTGGGGCTACCCTGCAGCGACCTTACAATGGCCTGCTGTTCGGCCAGTAAGCGTTCCAGCTCGAGGTCAAGTTGCTGCAACTGAAAAAGTGTCGCGGCTATCTGTGTCGTGCTCATCGGCAGCATAGCCTCCTTTCGAGGTCACGACATGCTTTGTATCTGCCTGGACTGTTATTGTATATCAGCGCTGTATTTACAGCAAGAGACAGGCGCGCAAAATTCTTTTGCGCGGCAATTATTACCATGCCCTTTGGCAGAAAAGCAGATATCGTTTATAATAGATAGTTATACTAAGAAAAAGACCTGCGGCAGCGGCCGGAGGAGCCAGAGTTTCGTTGCGTAAGGAGTTTAGTCTATGCGGGTCACGCGTTGGCAAGGGCCATCTTCACCACAGGAACAGGATTTGCGCAAATGCATGCAGGAGGAGGGGCTTAGCCCTTATAGCTGGTCAAATGGCCCTGCTGAATACTATGCGATCCATAGCCACACCTATGAAAAGGTGCTGTATTGTGTGCGCGGCTCGATTCGTTTTACACTCCAGGATCATACCACGATCGATTTGCTGCCGGGGGATTGTATGATCCTACCGGCAGGTGTGCCACACTCAGCCCTGGTCGGCCCGCAAGGGGTAACCTGCCTGGAGGCGTCGCGTTAGCCCTGCATATGCATCACCGCTGCCTGGCGGATATGCAGCCTGGCTTGTGATATACTCAAGTACGATAATTCCCTCAACGCCAGCTATGGGTATTGAGGCTTGAAGGCTGCCGTTGAAGTTCAGAAAGGGAGAGTATGCAGTCCGCGGAGCGCCGCCAGGCGATCATTGTTCTTGATTTTGGGTCCCAGTACAGCCGCTTGATCACCCGTCGCGTGCGCGAATGCCATGTCTATAGTGAGCTCGTGCCGCCCACAACCACCCTGGAGCAGCTGCAGAAGAGGGATGACCTGGATATCAGGGGGGTTATTCTCTCAGGTGGACCCGCGAGCGTCTATGACGCAGGGGCGCCCAGGTGTGATCCAGCAATCCTGCACGGCGGTCTACCCGTGCTCGGCATCTGTTATGGTATGCATTTACTGGCCCAGCAGCTGGGTGGCCATGTTGCTCATGCGCTGTCCCGGCGCGAGTATGGACCAGCTATTGTCGAGGTACAAAAACCTGCCGCCGCGGACGAGGGGGCCCTGCGTATTTTCGCGGGCATAGAGCCTCCCCCCACGCAGGGCGGCGGGCAGGCGGACCCTGCAACAGCGCTGCGCCTGCCCGTCTGGATGAGCCATGGAGATAGCGTAGAGAGATTGCCTGCCGGTTTTGTGCTGCTTGCGCGCAGCGATAGCACGGGGGTAGCTGCCATGGCCAATCGCCAGGGGCTGGTGGGACTGCAATTTCATCCCGAGGTAGCGCACACCCCGCAGGGCAAAGAGATCATTCGCAACTTCCTTTTCCGCTTATGCGGCTGTGAAGCAGCCTGGACGGCGAACGCGGTGATTGAGGAGAGCGTGGAACAGATTCGCCAGCAGGTAGGGCGTGAGCGGGTTATCTGCGGCCTCTCTGGCGGCGTAGATTCCGCGGCTGCGGCCCTGCTTTTGCATAAGGCCGTGGGCGATCAGCTGACCTGTGTCTTTGTTGATACGGGCTGCCTGCGCGCGGGCGAAGCTCAGCAGGTGGTAGATACATTCGACACGCACCTGCACATACCGCTCATAGTCGTCGATGCCGGCCAGCGCTTCCTGACGCGACTGGCTGGTGTCAGCGACCCCGAAGAGAAGCGCAAGATCATCGGCGCAGAATTCATTCGCGTCTTCGAGGGAGTGGCTCTGCGCCTGGAAGAAGAGCGGGGGCCCATAGCCTTCCTGGCGCAGGGCACACTCTATCCCGATGTCATCGAGAGTACCAGCCATGATACCGCGTCCACCGCCACACGCATCAAGACACACCACAATGTTGGTGGTCTACCGCAGGATATGACCTTTAAACTGGTTGAGCCGCTGCGCATGCTCTTCAAGGACGAGGTACGCGAGCTAGGTCTGGCACTTGGCCTGCCAGAAGAGTGGGTATGGAGGCATCCCTTCCCCGGTCCCGGCCTGGCAATTCGCGTCATTGGAGCGGTCGATGAGGCACGCCTGGCGACTTTACGCGCGGCTGATAGCATCGTCCTCGAGGAGATTCGCCGTGCCGGCGTCTACCGCCAGCTGGGGCAGGCTTTTGCCGTCCTGACCCCGATTTCGAGCGTTGGCGTGATGGGAGATGGGCGTACCTATGCCAATGTCATCGCCATAAGAGCAGTGACGACCGGCGACTTTATGACTGCGGATTGGGCGCGGCTCTCGCCGGATCTACTGGGGCACATCTCTAACCGCATCGTTAACGAGGTTCCCAGTGTGAACCGGGTCGTCTACGATATTACCTCCAAGCCCCCTGCCACTATCGAGTGGGAATGATCAAAGAGATAGCCGCGTAAGCCACGCTGCCTGCGCTCACACGGTGATGCCGCCCAGGATGCTCTGAGGATCCCAGCGTGCTTTCAACGCGCGCATGATATCAATGGCCTGGGGCTGGTATCCCCAGCGATCTAAGCTATCCTGCCAGGCGAGAGGCATCTGTAGAACCACGGCATAGCCATCGAGGCTCAGGGCGGCCCGGCGCAGCTGATCCAGCCATTGACCGGCCTCGCGCACATCTTCCAGGCTCGTTACCGCGTAGACGTGCCCGGCGCCAAAGTCAGCACAAAAGGTGCCGCTCTTCAAGGTCCCCGCCTGGTCATTCATGTAGGCAGGCAGGTCCCCGGGCGCTACACCTATGCGCACGCAAAGTTTTTGCCGTGAGCGCTGCAGGAAATCGGCCCAGAGTTGGGTGCCGGACGAGGCAATTTCAATGGGAGCTGGCCCTCCCTGCGCCCGCAACAGCTCGCGAAACTGCTCAAGCTCGGCCTGCACGTCTGCTGGGTGCCCTTCCGCTGTGTAGAGCAGGCTAGAGGGACTACTGTGCGAAATGGCGGTGTCCTTGCACAATAGCAGCGCCGAGGCGACGAGAGTCAAAGGGAGCAGCTTTCTGGCCCAGAGCAGCCCCACTCGCACATCATCGATGGGTACCTGCAGCGTACGCTGCAGGCGAGGCGGGACAATAAGTTTGAGGGTCACGGCGGTGATCAGGCCCAGGGTACCGTACGATCCCACGCAGAGTTTGGTCAGGTCAAAGCCCGCTACATTTTTCATGACGGGTCGACCCGTGCGGATCACGCGTCCATCCGGCAGGGCTACACTTGCTGACATGAGTAGATCGCGCAGCGAGCCATAGCGCATACGCAGGGGCGCGTTGATATTGCTGGCGACCAGGCCGCCAATGCTTGCATCCGGCCAGGGGGCAGCGAGAGGTACCTGCTTGTGGTCGGCTGTCACAAAGGCCTGCAGCTCAGACAACGGTGTACCCGCTGCTACCGTTACATACAGGTCGTCGGGTGCGTACTTGAGGATGCCGCGCAGGGCGCAAGTGCTCAATAGCAGAGCGTCGCCTGGCCGGGCGGGCTCCTGCCGGGCAGGGGCCCCCGTGATAGACACATGGCGTCGCTCTTTACTCGCTGCTTGCAGAATGGTGGCCGCCTCTGCGGCTGTCGCTGGCGCCACTTCGCCCGCGGTCCACTGCCGCGGGCTCGCAGCGGTGGGCGCCGGGCGGGCGCCCACCGCTGCGGGGAAGATCTTGCCGGGATTGAGCAGATTGTGGGGATCGAAGACGGATTTGATATCCTGCATGGCGGATAGTTCGGCCGCATTATACATAAGAGACATAAACTGTCGCTTCTCGATCCCAACGCCGTGTTCGCCGCTGAGGCTGCCGCCTTTGCTTACGGCCAGCTCAACCATCTCCCGCCCGGCCTGGTGTACGCGCTCCATCAGATCTTTGTCAGCTTTATCGGGGATCAGGACCAGGGGATGGAGATTGCCGTCCCCGGCGTGAAAGACGTAGCCGACGCGCAATTCATAGCGCGCGCAAATCTGATTTACTTCCAGCAGCGTTTGGGCCAGGCGGCTGCGTGGAACCGTAATATCCACGGTGTAATAGGCTGGAGCCAGGCGCGTCACTGCGCCGGCCGCGCTTTTGCGCGCGAACCAGATCTGGTCGCGCTCTTCTGCGCTGGCAGCGATGCGCAGGCCGTGAGCGCCATGGCTGCCTAAAATAGCGGCAATCTCTGCGCACTGGCTGGCGAGGCTGGTAGGATAGCCATCAACTTCGATGATCAGGAGAGCCTGGGCCCCGCTGGGTAGGCCCGCGTGCGCAAATGCCTCCACCATCTGGATGATTTTCTGGTCCATCATCTCCATTGTCGCGGGAACATGTCCGGCGGCTATAATGGCCGAAACAGCTACACCGGCCTGCTCAACCGTATCAAAGACGGCGAGCATAGTTTTCACGGCCGGGGGCGTGCGCACAAGGCGCAGAAAAATGGAGGTAAGCAGGGCGAGCATGCCCTCGCTGCCGGTGAGCAGGCCGCATAAGTCGTAAGCGGGATAGTCCAGGGCGCGACCTCCCACCTGCAAGACCCGGCCGTCTGCCAGAACAACTTGCATGCCGCTCACATAGTTAGTCGTAACACCATATTTAAAGCAATGGGGACCGCCAGAGTTTTCGGCGACATTGCCCCCGATGGTTGAAACGCGCTGGCTGGCTGGATCTGGCGGAAAATAGAGGTTCTGGGCCCTGACCCGTTCATCCAACGCCAGGTTAATGACCGCCGGTTCAACCACGGCGCTGCGACCATGCCTGTCGATGGCGAGGATATGCTGCATACGAGCAAACTCAACGATGACGCCTCCATGCTCGGCGACCGCTCCCCCTGAGAGGCCGGTGCCGGCACCACGCGCAATCAAAGGTACAGAGTTCTCAGCCGCCCAGCGCGCGATACTGACGACATCAGCGAGCGACTGGGGAAAAACGACGGCCTCGGGAACGCCGCCATCGAGACCCGCATCGACCTCATAGCTGATCAGCGCAGCATGGTCGCTAAAGACCTGCTGCGCGGGCAAAAGTGTTTTGAGTGATCGCAGCGCATGTTCATGTAGCATCGGGCGCCTCCTCGCTGGCGTTTTAAGCTAAACCGCTCGTCCGCCGCTAATCTCCAGGGCGTGGCCTGAGATATAGATAGCAAGCTTGCCATCAAGCATACCCATGACTTGCATCCCTCTCTTTAGCTTAAATGTGCCAGAATTGCTAGACGCGGTGTGGCAGGGCGGCGATAAAAGTACCGCTGACCTTGACGTCTCCATCCTGGTCGGCCGCCTGTACTTTCCCGGCGATCCTGGCCTCACCATCGCTCTCGTACTTTTCGGTGATGCTGCCTGTGCAGACAATGACGTCGTCGAGGCGCGTCATACCCTTGAAGCGTACACCGAACTTGCGCAGAGCCAGCGGGCCTACATAGTCGCTCAGCATCTGGCCTACGAACCCCATAATCAGCATGCCATGAGCGATAATACCACCTGTGCCAACCATTTCGCCAATCCTGGGGTCGGTATGCAGCGGGTTGAAGTCGCCCGACGCCCCTGCGTAGCGCACAAGCTGCAGGTGGGTAAGGGAGGACTTCACCAGTTTGGGGATCTCATCGCCAACCTGTACATCTTCATAGTATATCTTCGCGGGAGCTTTAGCATTCGTTGTCATTGACTATCTCCTTTTTAGCCGCGCACGACCATAACCTGGTGCGCTTTCAGGACGGGCTGGCCGCTCTGGTTGGTGTAGCATACCTCAACCGTCAAAATATCCAAGGAAATGTAATGACAGTATCAGGTGTCAAAGCCAGACTTGTCAAGAGAAAGCGAGCATACCCTGAGCCGTCCTGCTTCGTTATGTATGATATAGTACACAGGCAAACGCAGCGATGGGATAAAGCAAGTATGAGCATTTTCAACAGGTATGCAAGCACACGGGCCCTGATACCGATCCTTGGCTTCGTGTTTGTGCTCAGCGCGTGTGCGCTGGTGCCCAATAATTCTCCTGCGGCAAGCTCCGCGCCCAGGAGCGGCCCCCCACTTACCGTTACAGCTCTGCCCACCTCTCCGCCTCTTAGCAACGGTCAGCTGGTGACGAGGATCGTAAACAATATGACACTTGCTCAGAAGTTAGGGCAGATGGTGATCGTCGAGTTTTATGGACCCACGCTCAACAGCGATCTTCAGCAGATGATCGAGGGCAACGCGGTCAGCGGCGTATTGATTGAGAATGGCAACGGCAATGCCCAGACGCGCGCTCAGCTGCTCACCCTCAACCAGGGCATGCAGAGAGTCGCCCACGTCCCCCTTTTCATCAGCACCGACTTTGAGGGTGGTTATGTCAACGAGCTGCGCCGGATCACAGGTGAGCGCCCTTCTGAGCAAGAGATTGGAGCGACGGGGAACCCGCAGGTGGCCTACAACGCCGGACATAACGCTGCCAGAGACCTGACCGCGCTGGATTTAAACGTCAACTTTATGCCGATCGTGGACGTCCTGACCAATCCCAACAACCCGGGACTCCCTTTGCGCACCTTTGGTGCCGATCCCGTACTTGTTACCAGCATGGGCCGTGCCTACCTCAAAGGCCTGAGCGCTGGCGGCGTGATTGGCTGCCTCAAGCATTTTCCGGGCCTAGGCAGCGCCAATCTCGATCCGCACAGGTCGTTGCCGTATATGAACCGCAGCCTGGCCACCCTGAACGCCGTCGATCTGGTACCTTACCGCACGCTGATCGACGAGGGAGTTGTGCCCATGGTAATGGTGACGCACATCCTCAATCCACAGCTCGACCCCAACCTGCCAACCTCGCTCTCACCCGATATCGTCAATGGATTGCTGCGCAAATCGCTGCACTTCAACGGCGTCATTATCAGTGACACGCTCTGGATGGGCGGAATCAGCAACACATATAACCTGGCTCAGGCGGCTGTGCTGGCAGTCAAGGCCGGCACGGACCTGTTGCTAGGGCCGCGCGGCCTGGCCGACACACAGAGAATGATCTACGGCCTGCAGCAGGCCGTTATCTCCGGACAAATCTCCCGGGCGCAGATCGATGCCTCGCTAGCGCGTATCCTTACGCTGAAGATGCGCTACAAGGTCATTTCACATGCCATGGCACTGCAATTGGCGCGCATGACTGTACCTGCGGATGCAGCAGTTCCCTACCCCGGGGTGGGACGCGTCCCGCCTGGGGGCGCCAGGGATGAAGAGCTGAGGAGAGAGCTGCTGGGCCTGGCATGAATGTATAGTGTGCTTTCTGTGACGGTGAGTGAGCTGCGAAATTTCAGGTCATTTCCTGATGGAACGAGTTGGAGCAAGGGAAGGTAGCAAGGTGGATGCCGGCAGCTGTCAACCCCGCTAAAGCGTCTGCACAAAACCCACGACAATGGCCTGCACTTCTTCCAGGCGCCCCTGGAAGAAGTGATCAGCGCCTGGCACGGCGACCAGGCTTTTAGGGGCGGGGAGCTGCTCAAACCATGCTTCAGTCAGTTTATAGGGTGCGAGTTCATCCTGAGTTCCATGGATGAGGAGCTTGGGTTTATGGCTACCCTGCAGGCTCTCAGGGTTAAACATGCGGGCGGCCACACCCAGCCCGATCATGGCCTGTACTCGATCATCGATAGCAGCGACGCGCAGACCCACATAAGCCCCAAAAGAGAAGCCCGCCAGTATGGCCGGTAAGCCGGGATAACGATGGCTCAAGAAATCCAGCGCAAAACGAACATCATCCATCTCCCCGCGGCCCTCATCATAGGTACCTGAACTATGTCCTACGCCGCGGAAGTTGAAGCGCAGTGAGGGGATATGCATGGCCTGCAGCGTCTGTGCCACCTTAAAGACAACCTTGTTATGCATTGTACCGCCGCCAAGCGGATGTGGATGACAGACAAGCGAGGCAAAGCGCGGGGGAGCGCCTTGCTCTTCAGGCTTTAAAATCCCCTCCAGGTGACCAATAGGTGTGGGTATGTTGATCTGGAATATCTGACTAATGGCTTGCCTTCCTTTGCTAACTCAAATGGTAGATCTTCATCACTCGCGCGCTATAGCGCTTCCCTGTCTTCAAGCACGCTTTTCCAAGCTGTATATTTCCTTGCATTCATCATCAAGATTATAGCATTACTGAGAAGAAGGGTAACCACCGAGCGGGGTTTGTATATATAAGCACAGGTCATTTCTGCGCCATTCTATACTGGTTCTACAAAGCTTGCGGTATACTTGACAACGTACGGCCCGCTTTAAGATAATCAATGGTGTATCTTTTCGTAGCATTCCCACTTCTGGAAGGATCGGCTGTAACGGGAGGCCTATTACTATTCCAATGGGATAGGCTTGCGTGCATCTCTCGCAGCATGAACGCCGCCAGGTCCTCACAATGGAGGTTTTATGCAGACATTTGGCTCACATCACTATCCGGGACGCCTCTTCATTGTTGAGGGGGTGGATGGTTCCGGGAAAAGCACGCAGATCGCATTACTTCGGCAGTGGCTCATTAGCGAAGGATATACGGTTTTTTTCAGCGAGTGGAATTCGTCCCCGCTGGTCAAGAAGACGACCAGCCGCGGCAAGAAAAAGCAGCTGCTTACAGCAACATCTTTTTGTCTGATTCACGCCACTGACTTCGCCGATCGCACAGAGCACGACATCATTCCACCTTTAAAAGCCGGCGCCATCGTCCTGGCAGACCGCTACATATACACTGCCTTTGCGCGAGACGTCGCCCGCAATGTGGACCGCCAGTGGGTGCGTGAGCTCTATCAATTAGCGGTCAAGCCAACGGTGGCATTTTATTACCGTGTGCCATTACAGGTATCACTCAGCCGCATCCTTACGGGAAGGACGGAGCTCAAGTATTATGAGGCGGGTATGGACCTCGGCCTGAGTAGTGATCCATCTGAAAGCTTCAAACTGTTTCAGCAGCGAATCGTAAATGAGTACGAAGCGATGGTTGATGAATTTGGCCTGACGGTAATGGATGCGACGCTCCCCATACCCGAGCAGCAGCGGCGTATGCGCTCGATCATACATCCTTATTTACAGGGTGTTCGCCGTATTCGTACGTCCGCGCAGGAATCGGCGTGGGCATCGCTGGCGCGAGAGATGTGGCCATCGCAGGTGGATGCGGGTGGGCGAGGTGAAGAATGAGTGCAGTTGAACAAGAGCAAGAAGTTCCCCATAGAGCAAAAACCACGCTTGTGACAGAGAGGAATACGATGACCAGGCTTGAATTTTATGGTATAGACGCCATCCACTTGAAAGAATGCGACGAGTTGTTGCCGGGCCGCCTGGTTGTGATTGAGGGAACCGATGGGGTTGGCCGTTCGACCCAGGTGTACCTCTTGCGTCCATGGTTGGAGAGCAGCGGCTATGCGGTGATTGATACCGAAATGACGCGCTCCGAGTTAGTGGGCGCCGGGCTCAAGCAGGCAAAAGAGGGACACACCCTCGGGCCAATTACGTAAATCTTTTCTATGCCACGGACTTTGTTGATCGCTTTGAAAGTCAGATTTTGCCGGCGCTGCGCGCGGGTTTCATTGTCCTTACAGATCGCTATATTTATTCTCTTATGGCGCGCGCCCTTGTGCGCGGCGCTGATCCTAGGTGGATTCGCTCTATTTATGGATTAGCGGTCAAGCCCGATATCGTCTTCTACCTGCGTATCAGCGTCGAGGACCTGATACCCCGCGTGTTGCAACGAGGCGGCTTCGATTATTGGGAATCCGGCATGGATATGCGCCTGGGAGGAGATCTCTTCGAAAGCTTTGTGAGCTACCAGTCGCGTCTGCTGGAACAATTTGACGCAATGTCCCAGGAATATGACTTTGAGGTAATCGATGCCAGTCAGCCTGTCGAGCGCATCACAGAACAATTCAAAGCGAAGTTATTGGCGCTGTTACCACAGGGATGAACGAACGCCTGCGGGCTAAGCGGGGCGCCTCCATCAAGCCCGCTCCGCGGCTTATTCCAGGCCCTGTGCTTCTTCAACTATATAGCCTGCCTCGCGCAGTCGCTGCAGAAGCTGTTCGCACTGCTCGCGATCGCGTGTCTCCAGCGTCAACGTTTCTTCGCGCTGCATGATGGGCAGGCGGCTGGAGATGCGCTGGTGGCGTACGTCAATAACGTTAATGCGCATCTCAGAAATGATCGTCAATAAACGCATCAGTTCACCCGGGCGATCTGTCAGGCGCGTATGGATAACAAAGTAGCGTCCCGCAGCCGCCAGGCCGTGCTCAATAAAGCGGCCAACGAGATTGATATCGATGTTGCCGCCTGTTAAAGGGACGAGGACCTTTTTCCCTGGCAGTTTAATGGCGCCGCTCAGGAGGGCCGCGACGCCCACGGCTCCGGCCCCTTCAACCAGCATTTTGTTGCGCTCCATCAACAGGAGAACCGCGCTGATAATGGCCTCATCGTTCACCACGACCACCTCATCAACCAGGCGCTGGATAATCGAGAAGGTCAGGGTGCCGGGGCGCTTGACGGCGATACCATCGGCAATCGTGGCAATCGTCGGCAGTGATTGCAGGGCACCGGCAGCGAGCGAAGAGCGACAGCTGGCGGCTCCCGCGGCCTGTACGCCAATAATGGTAATATCAGGATGCAGCGCGCGCGCAGCGATGGCAATACCAGCAATCAGGCCGCCGCCCCCGATAGGAACGACCAGCGCGTCGGCGTCAGGCAGGTCACTGAGCATCTCCAGGCCAAGCGTCCCCTGGCCCGCGATGACATCTGGATCGTCGAACGCGTGAATAAAAGTGGCACCCGATTGCGCCTGCAGGTCAAGGCAATGCTGATAGGCGTCATCATACGTAAAGCCATGGAGAACGACATTGGCTCCATAGCCCTGAGTAGCAGTGACCTTGGCGAGAGGGGCGGTCTCAGGCATAACGATGGTACAGGGCATGTTATAGTTGGCCGCCGCGATAGCTACTCCCTGGGCATGATTACCAGCCGAGGCCGCAATCACACCGTTGCGATACTCCTGTTCGGACAGGCGTGAGAGTTTGTAACTGGCACCGCGCACTTTAAAAGAGCCGGAACGCTGCATATTTTCAGCCTTCAAATAGACATCTGCGCCTGTGAGCTCATGCAGCGTGCGTGAAAGCGCCAGCGGCGTATGATGGAGGCGCGGCTTGAGCAGCTTATGCGCTTCCCAGATATCGGCTATAGTGACCGCCTGCCTGGAGGATGCGGGGTCAGATGCAAGAGCTAGATCATTTTCGATTAGGCGCATGACGTGGTACGGTTCCTTTCAGCCCGGCATTGGATGCCATCCAGCATTGGATGCTACCACGATCACTGTGGTGTAATATGCTATCGCCAGTGTCTTGAGTTATGAGCAGATTATACAGTATGCCGCCAGCGGGCACAATATGCCGCTGGCAGGAAATGGCACTATTCTGCATTTTAGCGCTCAGCCACCCTCCGTGGATCATACCCATAATAAACTCCCTTCTGTATAAGCGCTATGGCAGCGGTCAACATAGCTGTAGCCGTATCTGATACATCATACACTGGCTCGCTATAGCGCCCGCCTGCGGCAGGGTGAGTGACGCTCATATGAGCGTCACTCACCCTGCGACCAGGTTAAAGATATCGGGAGTACCGATGCCTGTGGCCAGATCGTAGGCGGGGCCGGCGGGATAGAAGCCATTACCATATTTCGTGATATCGTGAAACTGGCTGGCATATCCGGCTGGCGAATCAAAGGGATAGACGGTATAGTTGAACAGCCCGAGGCGCGCCTCGTGCCGCGAGTCAGCAAGCACTGCGATACCGGCCCATAGGGGGGCGGAGCATGAGGTGCCGCCAATGCGGACCCAGCCTGGCTGAGGGGTGAACTCGCCGACGGCACAGAAGGGATCACCAGGGTCAGTGCAATAGATGGCATAGCCGGTGCCCGGATCAGCATCCAAGGAAACATCGGGGTTCTCACGACAGAGGATGGCCGCCTGCTGACCGCAATATGCGCCACTCTGGCTGAGGCCCGCTTCAAAGACGCCGGGCAGAGGATTGCCCGCGTTATCGAAGGCGTAGTCTGCTTGCGCCCAGACACGGCTGACCCCGCCGGCGCCGCCTTCACAGGCGCTGGGTGCGCAGGCCTCAAGCCAGGTGCCTTCTTTCGCCGTGCCAGGATAGGTGGGATGAGGATTTGTGCCCGGATCAAAGAGAACCGGACCGCCAGCGGCCTGCCGGAAAGAGGTGCCGCCCACAGCGGTATTGTAAGGCTGGTTATTGGGATCGCCTATCTGTAGCAACTGCCCCGGCGGCGGCACAATACCCACACGCGAACAACCATAGGCCCCGGCGTCACCGGCTGCACTGAACAGGCTTTGCCCCTGGGTGGCCATTTGCAGGAAGATTTGATTCTCCGCGAGCGTGATTTGAGAATTGACGCCGTATTCACAGGCGATGCCCCAGCTGCTGCTGATCACATCTGCCGTATTGTCCTTCGCCATCTGCTGGTACTGAGTAAGAGCGCCAAGCTCGGTGTTTGGCGCCTCGTAGACAAAAAGATCGTTGATGCGGGGCGCCATGGCAATCTGTAGCTCGATGTCAAGCTCAACCTCCGCTGCGCCATTGTCACCGCTTGCGCCACCGAGCACGGGTTTATTGACGATGTTGATCTGGTGCAGACTATAGGATGTTTCATACCTGGTAACATCGCTTGCTCTATAACCTGCAAGCTCAAACACCGCGCTGTTCTCTCCCTGTCCCCTGTCACCCAGCCTGGTATAGACGGGAGTGGCATTATAAATGCCAGCGACCTGTGAGGGCGTAAGGCCGCTGCCATGAGGGCCACCGCCGTAGCCCGGAGGAGGAGAAACACCAGCCGACGGCGTGGTATCGATCACATCGTGCGGAGCCATGGCAGGGAAATTGCTCAGGCCAAAGACTCCGAGTACAGCCGGGCGCAAGTTGGAGGGAACCTGCGCATCAAAGCTATTGCTAAAATACTCGTTACCATTGGCGAGACGATAATCGTTGATTGTGATGTGGAATGCCGCCTCTACCTGGCTAAATGTCCCGCTGGCGAGTAGAAGCGTGGGAGTGGGGGATGGCGACATTCGCAGCCCGGCCGCGAGCAGCAAATTTTTGGCGCCGGCCACATCACCGGCCGCTGGCGCAAAGCGTGCGCTAAATTCGGCGGGGGTCAACCAGTGGTGATAGGCCGGGCCGCCTTTGAGGTAGAGGGAGTTCAACAGCGCAGCCTGCTGGTCGGGATAACTGGTGCGTAACACCAGCCCAACGGTCAGATAGTCGCTGCCGGCATGCCGGCCCAGTAGATGCGCTCCGCCAATCCAGCGCGCGGTGCTGCCATGTATGGCCGTGTAAGCAGCAGCGGCTTTAGCAAGGCTGCTTTGCGGAGCAAATAGCAGGACAAGTAACGTCAAAAGGGCCAGCGCCGGCAAGCTAGGGCGGCGTGATGGCTTGAAGGTTCTCACGATGAAATCCTTCCTACTAGCGGATTGGGATCATCTTCTATTTCCTTTTCATCGGCACTCGCAAGCTTTTTGACCAGCCTTGAAATTGTTGCTGGAGGCGGGCGTCCCTGCGCAACGGCAAGACCCGGCTGCTTATGAAACAGTGCAGCCGGGTCTTGCCGTGGAACGCGCATCAGCCTGTCACTCGACGCCAATATCCCACGCCTGCTGGAGGTCGGCGCGTGAGTAGCATTGAAAGGCCATGAGCGTATTCGTATTCGTGATGGCGGTTATTTGCACCATGCGGGTGGTGACCACCTCGGCCAGGTCCTCGTAGCGCTGAAGGCGTAGCAGAGCGACGAGGTCATACTCACCTGTGACGGAGTAGACCTCCGCCACCCCCGCGATCTCTAGCAGGCTCTGGGCGGTTGCATTGACCTGGCCGCGCTGCACATTGATAAGAACGACGGCAGATACCATTACAGGGCTCCTTTACTCCTCAAAAACTGGTGGAGGGGGGACTGCAGGCAGTTCCATACACAGTCCGATGACTTTGAGTTTCTTGCGCAGCAAATCCTGGGCATAGCGCGGCGTGAGCCAGGGGTCTGCCTGCATGGCGAGAATATTGGGGATGAATTCATCCGCAGGTGTCAGGGCTTTGATAGCGATGGGAGCATACTTTGCAACGGCCTGATGGACAAACCTGGCATTTTGAGCATCGTGCTGGATCATTTCACGTAAGAACTTCACCCCGAAGACGACATGGCGTGATTCATCGCGCGCCACAGCGGTGAAGCCGCCGCGGAAAGCGGGAAAGATATTGTTCTGGCGGTAGAACTCCAGGATACCGCGTTGACCTGCCAGGGCCATCGTTCCCTCGACAACCACATGATAGAGGGTAATGCCTTCGATCAGGTGAGCCATATTGCGGGGTTCCTGGCGAATACGTTCGGCGACCTCGGCGAGTGAGTCAATCAGAATGTACTTGAGCTGCGCGTTCATATATTGCCGGACCTCGCCCAGCGTATCTTCCAATGCGCCTTTATCAATACCGATCACCTCCTTGAAGAAACGGGCAAAGAAGACGGTGTGGCGTGCCTCATCAACCAGCTGAGTGGTAACGAAGATGCGCATCTCCTCATCAGGCATGGCCATAACGTAAGCTGCCAGCGTATCGGTCACGCACGCCTCGCCCTGGAAAAAGGCTGCCAGGCCATTGATGCGATCACTACGCTCTTGCTCGGACATCTTATCCCACTGCCGGCGGTCGGCTGTAAAATCGATCTCCTGTGAGCGCCACTGCTGGCGTTCCCAGCGATAATAGAGTTCACGATAGGATGGTAAATGCACCAGCCCCTCATCGATAATGTTGAGAACAGCATCAATCGGAGTCTGCTGCAGCTGGGTCAGCGGGGCATTGTCCAGGGGCATTTCAATTGACATGTGATTTTCTCAGCTCCTTCTTGTCGATCTTTCCCACTGCGTTGCGTGGCAAAGCGTTTATAAACTCAAGCTGGCAGAGAACGCCCTTACATCGTTGTATGTAGATTTATGCTAGGGAGGATGAGATTATGCGACTTCTTCACTTTAGCATGTAAAATTGGAATACGCAAGTTTACGTACCTGCTAAAACAGGGCAATCGCATCTAAATGGGAGGTGGTAAAATAGGGTCCAAAATGGTGGAGAAATTGGCATGGAACAAGAGCGCCCATTGGACCTAGAAACATATTTTGCAGGGCTAGAAGACCCTCGCGTAGAGAGAACGAAACAGCATAAGCTGCTGGATATTCTCATTCTTGCCATCTGTGGCATCATTTGTGGAGCGGAAGGATGGGTAGAGATTGAAGAGTTTGGGAAAGAAAAAGAAGCGTGGTTGAAAACCATGCTGGCATTGCCGAACGGTATCCCATCACATGATACGTTTGGACGGGTGTTTGCGCGCCTCGATCCCGTGAAATTTGAAGCGTGCTTTTTTGAGTGGGTGCAAAGTCTCACTGAGAGCATTGCAGGAGTGATCGCTATTGATGGAAAAACGTTGCGCCGGTCCCATGATAAAGCCAATGGGAAAAAAGTGCTGCATCTGGTGAGTGCGTGGGCAGCAGACAACCGTCTGGTGTTGGCGCAAGTAGCTGTGGATGAGAAATCGAACGAGATCACCGCCATCCCTGTGTTATTACAACACTTGGCCCTTTGCGGGTGTATTATCACGATTGATGCGATGGGAACACAGACACCGATTGCCAAACAGATTGTGGATGACGGAGGAGACTACGTGTTGGCACTCAAAGGAAATCAGGGAACCTTGGCAAAAGAGGTGCAAGAAACGTTCACATTAGCTCAAGCAGACCAGTTCTCTCAGATCCACCATCAGTTTCATCAAACCGTGGAGAAAGGGCATGGCCGTCTTGAGATTCGAAAGCATTGGATCATTGATGATCCAGAGTATATTGCGTACCTCAATCCAAAAGATGCATGGACAGGGCTACGCAGCATTGGTATGGTTGAGTCTGAACGAAGAATGGGTCAAGCCATCACCAAAGAAGTGCGCTATTACCTTCTGAGTTTTGATCGACAGGTGCAAACCTTTGCCAGAGCGGTACGCAGCCATTGGGGGATTGAAAATAGTGTCCATTGGGTGCTGGATGTGACTTTTCGTGAAGATGATTCTCGTGTCCGTAGTGGGCATGCTGACCACAATTTAGCGGTTTTGCGTCATCTTGCCCTCAATCTCCTCCGGCAAGAGCATACTGCCAAGGTGGGGGTCAAAACGAAACGGCTCAAAGCTGGCTGGAGTCATGAATATCTTCTGAAAGTTTTAGGTGTTCAAAAATAAGATGCGATTGCCCTGCCTGCTAAAAAACGGGATGCATCGTGCGCCATGCCGAGGGAGGTGCTTCGATGACGGCGGGCTGCCAGCCGGGCTCGCCATACAAAATATCGCCTTTCCACTGTGCATTCTTACTGCAGAAACGATAGCGGATGTGCCATCTATCGTTTACTTTGCGTTTCTCATGGTAGGCCGTATCAAGGCCGAGCTGAAAACAGAGCAGCTGCGCATAATAGGGCTGCATGTTATACTCTATGCCATCTGTATCGAGTTCGAAGTCGGCAAAAGCCATTTGCAGGTCAAAGCAATAGGGATAGTGCATGACCTCTGGATCACGGTCCTCTTCGTCGGCGTGATGGATGAGTACGAGCATGCCAAGCATCTCAAATTGGCAATAGGGCTCACCGGAGAAAGCGTCCTGCCGGAATGAGGGCAGTGCAAAGAGGTTGCGAATCTCAGTTGAGAGTTGCAGTAACGGTTTGTCTGTTTTAATACAGATTTGAAACGACATACAGACGGCTCCTTAAACGGGAGGTGGAAGAGACTTGCATGAAAATCAATCGTCTGAATTCATCTTACGCCTGCCAGAAATAAGTGTCAAGTAAGAAAAGGCGAGTAGCAGGCTGGCATATGGCCTACCCGGCGCCACGGCCAGTTCCGAACAGGCGCGCCTCTGGTGGGCCACCCTAGCAGCAAGCTTGGCCAGCGTGATATAATAGCCTACACCGCGCATTTAGGATGAGTGCGTACATCTACCAGTATCCATAGGCATTCTAGCTGAATGTAAGGAAATAGGAGGCTATCGTCTCCTCTCAGAAAACGAGACTCTTAATTTAGAGGAGCAAATAGGGCGTGGGTCTCGTAGGACATCCGCAGCCTTACAAGTAAAAACGATGTTTCGTAAAATTTTGATTGCGAACAGGGGAGAGATCGCGCTACGGATCATCCGCGCTTGCCGCGAGATGGGCATACCGAGCGTAATCGCCCACTCAGAAGCTGATCGTGACTCTCTGCCTGTGCGCATGGCGGATGAGCGAATTTGTATTGGGCCAGGGGCCAGCGCCAAGAGCTATTTGAATATACCCAATATTATCAGCGCGGCACTTATCAGCGGGGCGGACGCTATCCATCCGGGCTATGGTTTTCTCTCGGAGAATACCAGCTTTGCCGAGATTTGCACAGACGCACACATTACCTTCATTGGCCCACCAGCCGTCGTAATGGCCACGATGGGAGACAAGGTAGACGCGCGTTCGACGATGGCCAAATTGGGGCTGCCGATGCTGCCGGGCACGCCGGTCTTACATACTCTACCCGAGGGACTCGATGCGATGCGCGAGATCGGCTTTCCCTTGATGTTGAAAGCCGCGGCCGGCGGGGGAGGGCGGGGTATTCGCCTGGTGAACAGGCCGGATGAATTTGAGCAGGTGTTCACAATTGCGCAAAACGAGGTGCGTGAAGCTTTTCGTGACGACGGCATCTATCTGGAACACTACATGGCGCGCGCGCGCCATGTAGAGATCCAGGTGCTGGTTGATGATTTTGGCCACGGGGTGCACCTTGGCGAACGTAACTGTTCCTGCCAGCGGCGCAACCAGAAGTTGATTGAGGAGGCGCCAAGTCCGACTCCTGCCGCCGGCGCTGCGCCATGAGATGGGCGTGCAGGCGGTGCAGGCGGTGGAGGGCGTGGGATATCGCAACGCCGGTACGCTCGAATTTCTGGTGGACGAGCGAAATTGCTATTATTTTATGGAGATGAACACCCGCCTGCAGGTTGAACATCCGGTCACCGAGCTGGTGACAAGTACTGACATCGTCAAAGAGCAGATTCGCATCGCCGCCGGTCTACCGTTACAACTACAGCAAGAGAGCATCCGGACGCATGGCCATGCCATCGAATGTCGCATAACCGCGGAAGATGCCGAGCTGGATTTTCGTCCACAGACGGGAACGATAGAACGCTATTTACCACCTGGCGGTCCTGGTGTACGTGTGGATAGCCATCTCTACGCGGGCTACTCGATCCCGCCGCACTACGACTCATTGCTGGCGAAGCTACTGGTCTGGGCTGAGACGCGTGAAGCAGCGATCGCTCGCATGCAGCGAGCGCTTGATGAATATATCATTGAGGGTGTGACGACCACAATTCCATTTCACCAGCGTCTGCTCAGGCATGAGGGCTTTATACGTGGTGAGACGTATACGCGTTTCATCCAGGACGAAGCCGCGGCCCTGGGAATAGCATAATGTCCGTCTACTATTAACAATGCATATGCATGGAGGTGACGATATGTCACGTGTAGTTGTAACCGGATTGGGACTGGTTACCGCGTTGGGAAATGATTTAGCTGCATCATGGGAGGCGCTCTGCCAGGGCAGGTCCGGCGTGACAGAGATTACCGGCTATGATACTAGCAGGCATCGGGTTCATTTTGGTGGTGAGATCAAGAATTTTGATCCCTCTCATATATATGGACCGCAAAGAAGTACGGCGCAACGACCTGTATGAGCACCTTGCCATCGCGACCACCAGGCAGGCCCTGGACCAGGCGAAGTTGCAGATCAACGAGGAGAACGCAGACGATATCGGTGTCTACATCGGCAGTGGCATTGGTGGCCTGGTAACGCTGCATGAACAGTTTGCCGTCCTGCATGAAAAAGGCCCGGAGCGTATCAGCCCATTTTTTATCAATATGATGATCATTGATGGGGCGCCTGGCATTGTCTCAATTATGACGGGCGCCAAGGGGCCAAACTGGGCGGCTGTTTCTGCCTGCGCCACCAGTGGCAATACCATTGGTGAGGCATGGGAGACCATTCGCCGCGGTGATGCGAGGGCCATGATCGCAGGTGGTGCTGAGAAGGCGATTACGCCCATCGCTATGGCCGCATTTGACAATATGCACGCGCTTTCGCGCCGCAATGATGATCCGCAGGGAGCCAGCCGTCCCTTTGATGCGACGCGCGATGGTTTTGTGATGGGAGAAGGAGCGGGTATGCTTATCCTGGAGGACCTGGATTTTGCCAGGGCGCGCGGAGCGACGATCCTGGCAGAGCTGGTCGGCTATGCTTCAACGGGTGATGCGCACCACGTGACCGAACCCGCTCCGGGCGGCACAGGCCTGGTTAGCGCCATGCGTCGAGCGCTGCAGAAAGCCGACCTGCGCCCCGAGCAGGTGGACTATCTCAATGCCCATGGCACTTCTACACCGCCCAATGACAGGACGGAAACGCAGGCCATAAAACCTGTTTTGGCGATCATGCTTATCGCCTGGCCATCAGTTCCACCAAATCTATGACCGGACATACCCTGGGAGCCGCCGGTGCCGTTGAAGCAGTGATCTCGATTATGGCCATTCAGACAGGCATTATTCCCCCGACCATCAACCTGCACCATCCCGATCCCGATTGTGACCTGGACTATGTACCAAATGTAGCCCGCCAGCGCCCGGTCAACGTCGCGATGTCGAACGTCCTGGGTTTCGGCGGTCATAATACAACCCTCATTTTTAAGCGCTACGAAGAGTAAAGAAGATGGATATCGACGAGCAGAATGGAGGCCTGGCTCAAGCGCGTTGAAGACCTGATCAACATGCTCGAAGGCAGCACGGTAAGCGAACTGGAATTGACAGAAGCGGGAACCGAGATCATCATTCGCCGCCAGAGCGGCATGATCATGCTTGCCTCACCCCCTGCGCATGCCAGCATAGGCCATAGCGGCGCCCCGGTGGTTCCGGGGATGCCCGCTCCAGCAGTAAAACAGGACAACATTATTGCCGTAAAGGCCCCTATGACCGGTGTATACTATTGCGCGCCCTCACCGAACTCGCCGCCTTTTGTCTCGCCAGGTGACATGATACATGTCGGCCAAGTCGTGGCTCTGATCGAGGCGATGAAGGTCTTTAACGAGATCCAGTCCGAGACCTCGGGCCGCGTTGCCGCCATGGTGGCCCCGAACGGTGAGGTGGTTCAAAAGAACGATGTGCTGCTACGTGTCCAGCCAGTAGTATAGCTGCTCTCTTTTTATTGCTGTGGGCGTAGAGGAAGCAAGGCAAGCAGTTATGCGCATTCTTATTATCCGGCCCGGCGCCATCGGAGACACACTGCTAACCTTCCCCATCATCCAGGCGCTGCGTGAGCGGCACAGCCCTGCGCATATCGCGCTGGTCGCGAACGCGGCCGTGCTCCCCCTGGCGCTGCAGTCTGGACTGGTAGAGGAGGCCTACGCATTTGACGAGCTGCGCTGGAGCGAATTATTCGCCTCGGGTGGTATTCAGCTGCCGGCACTGCGCGAGCAATTACGCGCCAGCGCGCTGGCGATCTGCTGGCTGCGCGATCCCGGCGGGGTGGTCGAGCGCAATTTGCGCAGCGCCGGAGTTCAACGCGTCCTGGTTGCGCCTGGGCGCCCACCCGCTGGAGAGCGCATACACGTGGTCGATTACCTTGCGCGCACGACAGGATTACCAGCGAGCGCGGCCTGGCACAATTTCACCCTGACGACTGCGATGGGCAGCGGGGGGCACCCACATCCAAGAGTTGCCATACACCCGGGAAGCGGGGGAGCGTCCAAATGCTGGCCAGCAGCCTCATTTGCGACGCTGATCGCGCAATTGTGGCAGCATAGCAGCGAGGTCCTGCTCGTATTAGGACCGGCTGAGCATGAGCGCTGGAACATGCTACAAAAGCTTTTACCAGCTCCACCAGGGGTGGGGATGCTCCAGCTGCTGGCCAGCGCGCCACTGGTAGCAGTTGCCGAACAGCTACGAGCCTGCAGGTGTTACCTGGGTAACGACGCGGGTATTACCCACCTGGCCGCCATGCTTGCTATGCCTACCATCGCGCTATTTGGGCCGAGCGACCCTGTTATCTGGCGGCCGCTGGGACCGCAGGTGGAAATAATCCAGGCGCAGGTTTTAGAAAAGTTACCTGTCAGTACAGTGAAAGAGAGCGTAGTAAGATACTGCTGATACATAGGACATCCGGTATAAGAACCTGTACACGCTTTAATTGATAGCGTACACTGGTGAGCAACGGCCTCTATCAAGGCTAATACGCAAAGGAGGAGGAAGTCTATCAGATGATGAATTGGCCTGAGACACCGCAGAAGGATCCTTTCAACCAGCCAGAAAAACTTGTATTACCAGCGCCATCCGAGCAATATAGGCCGGCGCAAGACAGTTTTGACCCGCGTATGACCATGCCTATTCCACCGGAGTATCTTGTCCAGCGCCGCGGCGCACCTTCTCCCCAGAACCCGCTGGCCAGGCTGCGTTATTACTGGAACAAAGATCCCGCCTATAAGGTGCTGCTGATCGCGGTGGTCCTGGTGCTGGTGACGGGAACGGTCTTCGCCGCACTCATCGCTAACGCGCTAGTACACAATGTAAACTTCTCCACGGCAAACCAGGCACTGCCGCCGCCGGCGGTGGTGGGGAGCGCGAATCCACGTCCAACCTTCGCCCCTCCGGGTGGGGGTAAGGGCAGCAAGACCAGCAGCCTGCCGCCCGCGCATGGCACCACGCCCTCCATGCAGCCAACCCCGGCTGTCCCCACTACGACGCCCGCGGGTGGTACGCTAGCGCTCCAGATTAACAGCATACCGACAAGTGTGCGCAATTACCAGTATGTGACGGTCGAGGTAACTACAAGCGAACCCAATGTGACGGTGTACCTGTATGTGAGGTATAGCGTCGCGCCGCACCAGGCTTTTGCCGGGCCAGTTACCAGCGACGGCAATGGCAACGCCACACTTCACTGGCTGGTAACTGTCAATAGGGCGAATGGGAGCCGGGCAAGCGTGGTAGCGATAGCGAAAGATCAGAACGGCCAGCAGGCGCAATCGCAGCCTGTGAGCGTGCGCATCAGCGGTTTTAGTTTTGGTGATTAGACAACGAGCGTGGCGCAGCTAAACATTTGGGACCCAGTCCTCGGCGTGAGGTATTTCAGGCCAATCCTTGCCGGGGCTGCTTGTAAGGCTGGCTGGAGGCGACGGCTCGCTACTCGGACGTAAGCGCAGCAAGGCCTCAAGCTCCTCGCGCTTGTAGAGGCGTTGTCGCTTGATACCCTGTTTGTAGCTTTTGAGGATGCCCCGGCTGACATAGGTGTACAGCGTCGAGACTTTGACGCCCAGCAGGCGGCAGGCTTCATCGCCATCCAGGTACGTTTCGCCATTTAACTCTAGCATTGTCAAACCTCCTCCTCACGAAGAGTGCCAGTTGCGCACTCATTGCTCCAATGATAGAAGGCATTGCCTCTTTTGTCAATCATTAAGGTATTATTACCCCCGAGCCTTTTGCAAGCCGCCCAAAGCGGGGTTCAAAGGGACTGGCTGCGGCGACGCGAGCGGTAAAACCAGATCAATACAAATCAAGTAATATCAAGTAATATCAAAAAACATTGACTTTGCTGAAATTTGATGTTACAACTGAGGTAAAGGCAGTCTCGTCTATCTTAATAAAGCAAAGGAGCATGTTAGAATGTCGACAAAGATGCCGGGTTCCAGCGCTGATGCGCATAAAGAGATCGCCGACAACACCATTAAGGCCAATAAGGGGGGCCTGGAAGGTATCGTGGCGGCAACCACCGCCCTGAGCAAAGTTGAAGGTACGGCCGGCAGGTTGATTTACCGCGGCTACAATATTCATGACCTGGCGCGCACGACTTCGTTTGAGGAGGTCGCGCACCTGCTCTGGTTTGGTCATTTGCCGAACGCTGGCGAGCTGACGCAGCTAAAGCAGAAATTAGCGGCCGAACGTCTCCTGCCGGGTGAAGTGACGGCGGTGCTGAGGAATTTGCCGCGGACTGCTGAGCCGATGGATGCACTGCGCACGGCTGCATCCGCCTGGGGGACTATAGCGATCAAGGGCAAACCAACGATAGAGCAGGCCATCTCCCTGACGGCGCGTTTCCCGCTTTTCCTGGCCACCTTCCACAGAATGCGCCTGGGCCTGGAAATATTGCAGCCGCGAGCAGAGCTGGGCCATGCGGCGAACTACCTCTACTTACTGACTGGCAAGCTGCCAGAAGAACAGCATGTGCAGGCTCTGGACGCCTACCTGGTGCTGCTGGCGGACCATGGGATGAATGCCTCGACCTTTACGGCGCGTGTTGTGGCGAGTACCGAAGCGGATATCGTCTCAGCCGTGGTGGCGGCCATCGGCGCTCTCAAGGGGCCGCTACACGGTGGTGCGCCTTCCGAGGTGCTGGAGATGCTCCAGGCGATCGGTACGACGGACAATGCCGAGCCCTGGTTGCGGGGCGCCATGAGCGGGGGGAAGCGTTTAATGGGCTTTGGGCACCGTGTTTACAAGGCGGAAGACCCGCGCGCGGATGAATTGCGCGACCTGGCGCGGCTTGCCAATCCGCAGGAATTCGTGCTGGCGCGCCGTGTTGAAGAACTGGCCCTGGAGCTGCTTGAGGAGCAAAAGCCCGGTCGTCGCCTCTATACCAACGTAGAATTTTATTCCGCGGTCCTGCTGGCCGCGGTTGGCCTGCCGGGTGATCTGTTTACGCCGACTTTCGCTGCCAGCCGTGTAGCGGGTTGGACCGCTCATATCCTGGAGCAGGTAAGCAACAACCGCCTGATCCGCCCCGAGTCCGACTACACAGGACCGCTCGCAGAGCGTTTTGTGCCTCTCAACGAGCGTTAATGCGCATGAAATCGCCATGTAGCTAAAGAGGGGATCCTCTACCTGCTGGGAAGCGCCGTTATCACGTTTGCCTGCGCGCTTGCCGTTATCTTCCTGCTGCTACCGGTCATCGTTGTTGTCCTGGCGGCCATTTTCCTGGGCGCGCTCTTCTTCGCGCCTCGGCCTCCTGCTCACCGTTGTCTGGACAATTCTACGAGCTTGGGATGTGGCGTACCTTTGTCGCGGAAGTACGTGCGTTTTGGAGTAGACTGGAAAGGGCTGTTGATAGCCGCAGCGGCCTTCGGGCTAGCCTTGAGCCGTAAAGTCAATATCCTGCTTATTTTAGGCCTGGCGGGACTCATGGGATATTTCTTGTATCGCTAGGCATGACACAGAGAAGATCCAGCCCGCCGCCTTCCGAGATCACCTGCTGCACGACAAAAGAGGGATATGACGCAATAGACTCTTGTTGAACTTGCAGTTTGCTGTATGTTTCGGATAGAATGAGTACTGGATGTACCCAGGCGCGTGCAAGACGAACTGGCATACATATCCACATGTGAGGGGTGTGTACCTCTCGCCTGTATTTTCATGTAAGGGAGATACTTTATGGCATTTGAACTACCACCTCTGCCGTATGACTACTCTGCATTAGAGCCATACATCGACACGCAGACGATGCAACTGCATCATGACAAGCATCATGCTACCTACGTCAATAATTTGAACGCTGCTTTGCAGAACAACAGCGAATTTGGGTCTCTGCCGGTTGAGGAAGTTGTGCGCCACATCAATGAAATACCGGAGAGCATCCGCACAGCTGTACGCAACAATGGTGGTGGCCACGTCAACCATACGATGTTCTGGCAGATCATGAAGCCAAATGGTGGCGGCGCGCCCAGCGGTGAGCTGGCGAGCGCCATTCAACAGGTCTTTGGTTCGTTCGATGCCTTCAAAACGGCATTCAACGACGCGGGCGTCAAGCGCTTTGGCTCCGGCTGGGCCTGGCTGGTCCTCGACAGGAGCGGCAAGCTACAGGTAACCTCCTCAGCCAACCAGGACAGCCCGTTTATGGAGGGTCTCTATCCGGTGATGGGCAATGATGTCTGGGAACATGCCTACTATCTCAAGTACCAGAATCGCCGCCCGGATTACCTTAATGCCTGGTGGAATGTCGTCAACTGGGACGAAATCAGCCGACGCTATGCCCAGGGCCGCAGCGGCCGCTAACCCGTCACTACACCAGATGCAGCGGCAGCCGCCTCACGCACACGCGTGTGTGTGAGGCGGCTGCCGCTTTTCTCTCTCCGTTACGTTGTCATGGGGGTGAAAGAGCTCTAGCTCTCACTCGCGAGCGAGGCGGATAAAGGAGCAGCCGTTGTGTCCACGTCGTCCTGGGTGAGCTTACCACTGCCATTGCTGGCGTCCTTGTCGCTGGCGGCCGCCAGGGACTGGAAGTTTGGGACGACGGGCAGGTTGCTTTCTACAACAGCACCGCCCTCCAGGTAGATATGATAGGGGAACATGGCAGGGTCGAAGGCAGCGCTGTGTGAGATCAGCAGGACCTGCTCAAAGTGCTGGCCCAGGCTTTCACCGGTGATGACATCGACAAGGGCCTGTGCACGGCCGCGGTCGAACGAGCTCAGCGGCTCATCCAGGAGAACAAAGCCGGGGGCGGCAGCCAGGTCGCGAGGCAGTGTAGCTATGGCAAAAGCCAGGCGTAAGGCCAGCGAGATCTGGTCAGCAGCACCTCCGGAGAGAGCCGAGGTGGAGACATATTCGCCCGCTGAAGTGTCCCAGATCTGCAGCTGGAAAGGTCCGCCGCTAAAGGCACCCTCTTCGCTCTCCGTCCTGAAATGCACTTCGTGATAGCGGCCGCTGGTAAGGAGAGGCAGGATCTGCTGCATAAAGTATTCGGTTCGAGGCAGCATCTTTTGCTGCAAGCGCTCGTTGACAGCCTGCAGCAGGGCGCCGCCGCGCTTTTTGGTCTCGTAGCTGCGCTCTTGCTGTTGCATGCGTTGACGCGCCTGCTCCAGATCGAGTTTGTTGGACCCGGTTTGCAATTTCTCACTGAGCTGCATTTCTTGTTGTTCCAGTTCGTGCAGGGCCTGCTCAGCTGTTGCGCGCTCCTCCTCGAGATGTTCGCGGTCCTGGGAAGTATATGTGCCAAGTAAGGGCCAGATTGTGGTGATATCCGCAAGAGTATAGGTCCCGGCCGGGGGGCGATTGTGCTGCGCCAGCATGGCGGCGATGCGCTCCTTGGCATCCGCTATATCCTGGCGGCATAGCTCGATTTTTGCGTTGGAGGCGCTTTCCTGGACGCGCAATTTTTCCAGCTCCTGCAGGATGCTCTCCTCTGCGGCGTCGCCGATCTCTTGCTGGCAGCGCGCTCGCAGAGCGGTCAGCGCCTCGGCAAAGGGATTAAGTGGAACGATCCAGCTGCCCAGGGAGCCGCTGAACTTGGCAAGCTGGTTGTAGTGATCCGCCAGTGAGTCCTGCTGCTCTTTCAAAACAGCGGCGTAGTTGTCGCGGCGGCTCTGCAGTTCGACGCGCATGCCAAGAGTGAAATGCAGACCCTCGAGTTGCTTACGGGTCGCGGCCTCGGCATTGCTGATAGCGGCCTGGCCAAAGGCGACGCCCAGCGGCTTGACGCGCTGGCGCAGCGAATCCTGTACATTTTGCAATGCGGAACGCAGGGCCTGCTGCTGTTCACGCGTGCGCGCGATCTCCTGGGCCAGGTCCTGGGCGCGCAGTGGCTCCATCCGTTCGAGCAGGGATTGCTTACGCACCAGCAGCAGGTCGAGGGCATCCTGGTACAGTTTGACCTGTGCCGCCAGTTCGGGCAAGCTATTGAGATGGGTATCCAGAGAGCCAATTTCCTCCTCGCTGGCCTTGATGGCATCTTTCAGGGCATGCGTCAGGTCTGCTTTGGGCATGGGCGCCACTCTGCCTGCAGGAGCATCAACGCTGGGAATTGGTAAGCCTTCTTGCCCGGCGAGAGCCGCTATCTCATGCTGTTTATCCTGAATCGCAATGCGCTGGGCGCGCAGGTAGGACTCAAGGTCATCCCAATGTTCTTTTTTGCCCAGCTCCTGCAGGCGTGCGCGTTCGTTGCGCAGAGCCGTTAACGTCTCCGTTCTGGCCTTGACAGCGTCATCGGCGGCCCTGCTAGCATTGCGTTGTTCGTTCAGTTTTTGCTGTAGGTCGGCCAGGCTTTCAGCGCTCTGCTGAAATTGCTGCACAAAGTAGCGCGCTTCTTCACTTGAGCGAGGAACATTTGCGTCCAGCGCGCGAATTTCCTGTTCAAGTTTGACAAGGGCATCCTGGTTACCGCCGCTGCGTCTGGCCTTCGCGCGAGCGGCCGCAGCCTGGCCAACCTGGTTAATTGCCTTCTGCTCTTGCCGGCCGAGGCTCTGTAGTTGAGCGCGCGCGAGCCTGTAGCTTTGAAAAAAATACACTGCGCCAAACAGTGCGGCCAGGGCAAACACTACCAACGCGGCCCCGAGCAGCTCGGAGTTCGCCCTGAAAAAGGCGAAGACGGCGACTATGAGGAAGGCACTAGCCGCCACGGCACAGACAAGCGTAATAAACATCCACTTGGTGGCTGCCCTGTTCGCATCCTCTCTGGCATTTCTCAAGCGCGCCTGCCCTTGATGGCTCGCCAGGAAGTGCTGCTCGGTCTGGGTGATATTCTGAGACAGGACTTTTACACGCTGCCACTCTTCAAGTTTAGCGCCCACATTTAACTGGTTCCAGCGCTTCTCCAGAGCCGAGGTCTGCTGTTGAGCCTGCCCGGCCTCTGCTTCAGCCCGGGCCAGCTGCTCTTCGGCGGACTGCACTGCGCGCGCGGTCTGTTCGAGCTGGGCATTATTCTCCTCAGCCAGGCTGTGCTGCCCGGAACGCAGGACATATTCTTCTTCGGAGCGTTGGAGGGCGGCAAGGCGATCGCTGAAACCACGCAGGCGTTGTAAGCGGGCCTCTAATTGAGGCCGAGCGGAGCGCCTGCGTTCCTCCAGCTCGTGAAAAGACTGGCGCGCCTGCTCGACCTGTTGACGCGCCGTTGTGATCTGCACGTCGAGGCCGTCGATTTCACGCTGCCGCTTCTGCTCTAGCCTGTTCTGCTGCTCCAGCTCTTTGACGGTGCTCACGGAGGTGAGCAGGTCATTCGACATGCGCTCCAGGGTACCAAATGAACGGATAAGATCCACAAGTTCGCTGACACGCTTTTCGAGAGCTGGAAGCTCCTCACGCTCACGATGGTCTAACTCGGCGATCTGCTGGTCGAGCTCGGGTATTTCACGGCGCGCTTCGGCGATTGACTCGTATGCGGCAATTATCTCAGCCAGGATAGTGTCAGCCTTACGCAGCTGCTCTATGCGGTGCTGGCGAGCTCTAAGTTTAGCGCGCCCGGTCGCGATCTGCCTCAGGGCCTGTTTTTGTTCAACGATATCTCTCTCCTGCAGGTCGATCTCCGCCAGGTCTTCGCAGACGGCGACGGCGTCAAGAGCGGCTTCGATCTGATCCAGTTGCTGGCTCAAGGTGGGGATGCGCGCCTGCATTTCGGCAAGCTCGAGGCGCTCACCGGCCTGGCTGAGCATGCGTTCATCCTCAGGCGTTAATATAAAGCGACCGCTCAGGCTCAACAATTCTTCAAGACCCAGCAGCTTGCTAATCGCAGCTTCACGCTCGCCTCCGCGCAGGTTTTCGAGGAGATGCAGCCCTTTCTGTTCAATCAAGTAGGAGTTACGCAGGGTCTGGCCATCCATATGGCCAAGTTCGGCAATGATGCGTTCGTTGGCTGCGGCCAGCTCTGTGATCGGCTCCTCCTCGGGCATTCCGGGCCTGCGCACCAGCAACGCGACTTTCTGTCCCTTGCCCCGTTCTATGCTACGGCTCATGCTTACTTCAGTGGTGCCAATGGAGAGTATGAGGGTAACGGAGGCCTGAGCTGCTCCGTAAAGTATCAGGTCATCAAGGGTGCGCTGGCCGCGATCGGCAGCCAGCGACGTGCCATAAAGGGCAAAATATATACTTTCGAGCAGGGCGGATTTGCCTGCTTCGTTGGGGCCTTGAATAAGAATACTGCCACGCTGAGGAAAGTGTACATTAATCTCGCGTAAGAGCCTGAAGCGTTCAACGGTCAAGTGTTTCAGTATTATCATAGGTCTCTCCGATCACCCGTGGCTTTCTGAGTCTATATCCTTGTGGTTTTTGCCGGGAAAGACAGTGGGGGAGGCATCCCAGTGAAAACCACGCATGCGCACTGTCATTTTTTTGTCTGTATCTCTTCCATAGCTGCTAAAAGCTCTTCTCTGGTGGCCTGTAAGGCCTTGCGCTCGTGTTCATCGCTGGTAGCTGCCAGCCATTCTTCCACGAGAGTCAGTAGTTCATCGCGGGGGGATAGGCGCTCGCTCTCGGGGCCATGTCCTTCCCCCTCCAGCGTCACACTCTCACCACCAGGCGCAGAATGATCGACTGACAAGATAGCAAGATCGCTATCATCGATAGCCAGGGCAAAGCAGTGCTCCTCACCGTAGCGGCGAATCCGGTTGAGATCCAGCTGGTGATACTGGCCGCGAGTTAGCTGACCGACGAGGCGCAGCTGTACCATCGCCTCCTCATCGCACAGGGGATGAAGGCGTTCAAGGATGGTGTCAGTGGGTGCCGACGCTGCTGAGCGGCGATCAGAGCCAGCGTCACCTGCGGGCCAGAGTTCTGAGGTCGCTATCACCAGTTGCTGCAGGTCGGGAGCAGCGACGGGAATATGCTCACACCAGCGGATACCCTCGGGGGCCAGGCCCAGAAAGACGAAGCCCGGCTTATTCGCCTCGGCGGCCTCCTCCGTACCCGCGTCATTACTATCTCTGTTACTAAAGTCGATATGCTGGGTCGCACCGGCAACGATGACATCGCGCTGGGCCAGGCGCAGATGATGGTAGCGATGATGATAGCCGGCCAGTACGTAGCGAAAATAGGGCTGCTCCTCGATGCTGCCGCGACTCACCCGGGCGCGTGTCTCAAGCAGGGATGAACCTGCGGCGAGGCCCTCTATGGGCGCATGGAGAATGAGGAGCGCGATGTTGGCCCTCTCTATATCCAGCGGGACATGAACGCCGGCCAGAGGATCACCCTCCTGCCCTGCCAGCACCCCAAGGCCACAGATACCTACGTGGACACCTCGCACTTTGAGCAAAACCGGCTCAAGCTCGACCCGTCTGGGGCGGGGAGCAAAATAGTGGAGCGCGCCCAGACGAGCATAACTTACCTGAGGGGCCTGGGCACCATTTGCCTCATCCGCGTCATCATCCGCCAAGGGGCGAGCCTCAAAAGGAGTATCATGAACGCCACCAAGGGCAAACGTGCGAATGCCCGCCTGGCGTAACTGTGCGAGGCGCGCGGCGACAAAACTGCGATCGCGTTCATGCGGCGTCGTGCTGTCAAAAAGGTCGCCCGCCTGTATAAAAAGGTCGACGCCCTGTCCAACCGCAAAATCTGTAGCCTGCTGAAAGGCGCGGCGCAGCCTCTGCTGCCGTTCATCGCGTTTGCGCGCATGCTGTCCAAAGGCCGTAGAACCAAGATGATTATCGGCCGTCAGGACAACGGTGACAACATTCTTTGAACGCTGATGATCTGCACCCGCAGACGCTGCCGCTGGACTACCTTCTTCCGTCATGCCATGAGTGAGGCGGAGACGCTACTAAATGCATTCATGCACGAGCAAGCAGCACCGCTCCTCCTTTCATTAGGTTTCCCACTTCTTTTCTGCATACCTATAAAATTGAGTCTATCACAAATAAGTGCGATTAAAAACTAACAGGTCTATAAAAAGGACTATTTGGGGAATAGGAGCCCAAAAACAAGCAGGTGATACAAAAGTACCGATTGTAGCGGAAGCGTAGACAGGAAACGGAGGGACATATTACTATAGTATCTGCCAATATTAGAATTATTGCGAGCAGTTACATAACGGCAAGCAGGTTCAGAACACTATGGGGGCGTAATGTGGCAGGAGCAGCGCACAACTATAAAGAGCGAGAGATGAGAGGGATACTTTTTTCCTTCGCCAGGAGCATCCAGGAACGCGACATTGTGACCTATGAGCACTCGCGGCGGGTGGCAACGTATGCCCAGCGCCTGGCGCGGTATCTTGGCTGGAGCCGGCGTAATGCACGTGACCTCGCCCTGGCGGCATTAGTCCACGATCTAGGCAAGACGTGGATCGCAAACGACATCCTGAATAAGTCAGAGGCGCTCTCCGACGATGAGCGTCGAGCCATCGAACGCCACCCGCTGATAGGCGCGCGCATTCTGATCGGCTGCGATATCCACGCTTTTTTCGTAGACACGGTTCTCTACCATCATGAGGCCTGGAATGGCCGTGGCTATCCCACGGGCCTGCGTGGTGAGGAGATACCCTTGAGCGCGCGTATATTGACTATTGCCGATGTTTATGATGTTCTTACTTCACAGCGCCCATACAAGGTTCCGCTTTCGATAGATATGGCGCGCGAGCGCCTGCTGCTTGGTTCAGGCACCAGCTTTGATCCCACGCTGGTGCGCGCGTTCCTGCACCTGCTAGATACAAACCCCAATTTTACCCTGCCACAGCGCCTTTGTCCCCTGCCCACCCGCCTGAGCCATGCCTCACCTTTTCTCCCGGACACTTTACTGCCGCTGGGTGATGGCCTGGGGCCGAACGAGGACCTCCTGACGTAAAAGACGTTCCAGGTGTGTCTATCCATACTTTCCTGGCGTGCAGCGTAGCTGCCGGACCCCCTGGCGCTCTCTAGCGGGGGAATGATTTCGCCTATGAGGCTGTTAATAGGGTTGAGGATTCCTCTGTCACTGACGATTAGTCGTTCAGGGAAAATACCTACATTGCATAAGAAGCATTGCAACTGGCCGCTTTGCACGCGAGCAGCATGTGCGAAGCGCTGCTTTATTACTATGGAAGATGAGAGACGTGCGCGCATGGAAGATAAAGAGACCGGTCGCCTGGAGGCCTTTAGCGATGGCGTCTTCGCCGTCGCCATTACGCTGCTGGTGCTGAACATAAAGATACCCGACAAATTGCCTGAGACTTCAAGCTGGAATATACTTTTCGATCAGTGGCCAAGTCTGGTTGCCTATGTGACCAGCTTCGTGACGATCGGCATCATGTGGCTAAATCACCATCGCCTGTTTGAACGCATCAAGCGCACCGATACCGGCTTGATGCTACTTAACCTCCTGCTCTTGTTGGTGATCGTCTTTATACCCGTTCCCACCGCTTTACTGGCAGAGTCTTTTACCAACCTCAATATTCACCAGCCCGCCGTTATATACAGCGCGACAAACATGATTATGGCCATCTGCTACAACCTGCTCTGGCGCTACGCCTCTCACCATAACCGCCTCCTGGGCAAAAATGTTGACCCACGCTTCGTCAGGGCTATCAGCGGACAGTATCTATTTGGCCCTTTACTCTACCTTGTTACTATCATCGTGGCCTTGTTCAGTACAATAGCCTGTGTCATCCTCATCTTCATCCTGGCTTTATTCTTCGCTCTACCCGCACGCGCCCTGCCTCAGATGCCGGCAGATAGGCAGCCGGACGCAGGCAGGGAGAGCGGGTTGGAAGGAGAAGCACAGTGAGGCTTAAAGCGAGCTTGCAAACGCGGGCGGCAGCAGGGCATATTTGACGCCCCGCCTGTGGCAGAGGCGGTCGAGGACCTCCAGGGTCGCTGAGAGCGGAACGCGCTCGCTGATCAGCGCCTCTACATCGACCTGGTGGCCCGCGATACTATTAAGAGCCTGGGCAAAGTAGGCGGGAGTGTGATGAAATACTCCTTTGATGGTCAGTTCGCTGTAGTGGATTGGCTGGGTCTCCAGCGCGACCCGCGTTCCCCGCGGGCAGCCGCCAAAAAGTTAACCAGGCCGCCCGGGCGCGCCATTTGAGCCGCCAGGCTCCATGTCTCCGGCGTGCCCACAGCCTCGATGACAACGTCCGCCCCCCGCGCGCCCTCCGTCTGCGCGAGCACGGCCTCGCGCTGCTCCTGCGGCGACATAGCGCTCACATCGATAACGACATCCGCGCCGAAATGCGAGCCCAGCGCCAGCCGCTCCGCGCCGTGACCGGTCAGCACTACATGCGCGCCACGCAGTTTAGCCACTGCAGCCAGTAACAGGCCCAATGGGCCGGAACCCAGAACAGCAACGCTATCGCCCGCGGCGATGTTGCTGGCATCCACCCCATGCAGGGCGCAGGCCAGCGGTTCGGTCAGGGCTGCCGCGATGAACGTCGTGCCGGCCGGTATCTGGTAGAGATTATGACGCACAATGCGCGCGGGCACAAGCAGGTACTCCGCGTACGCGCCATTGAGGAGGAGCAGATCTTCGCACAGGCTATACCGCCCGCGACGACAATAGAAGCACTGAAAACAGGGCGCCGAATTTGCCACGACAACAGCGTCGCCTTCACGACAGGAGCTTACCTCGGCACCTGTGGCGGCCACTATGCCGGCCACTTCATCGCCAAAACCAGCCGGGGTAGTGCGATAGAGCAGGGGGTGGCCTCGGCGATACGCTTTCACATCCGTGCCGCAGGTGGTGGCAGCAGCCACCTGAAGTAAGACTTCGCCAGTCCCTACTTGCGGCAGCGGTCTCTGTTCCAGGCGCACGTCCATCGGCGCATAAAACATGGCGGCCAGCATCATCTCTGTCTCTACTTTCTCTGTTTTCTGACATTGTAGCATACGCTGCGACCAGCGGGCGAAATTGGGTGAGAGTGGCCAGGAGGCCCCCTGTGCTATAATTCAGTGCATACGTGCAGAAATAGATAGCCAGAAGGAGCCTTTTTTATGAGTACGGTTCATCGCCAGGGGAATATGGAGCACGGTGAATTGCGCTGGCGGGATGTACAGCTGCGTCAGTATGGCCCGGCCGACAGTGGTGCCGAAGGGGCCAGCCGCCAGGTGCTGGTCGGGGCTGATGAAGGCTCATCGAAGTTCCATCTGCGTTACTTTGCCGTCCAGCCCGGCGGACATACCTCGCTCGACAGGCATGCGCATGATCACGCTGTGTACGTTTTACACGGGCGGGCGCGTCTGCGCCTTGGCGATCAGGAGCATGCCCTGGCCGCGGGAGACGTGGTGTATATCTCCGGCGACGAAGTGCACCAGTTCTTTACCCGGGGTGAAGAGCCCTTTGGTTTTCTGTGTGTAGTTCCTGCGAAACGGTGAAATAGATGCGTGTTGTTGAGTATCATGCCAACGATGATGTGCGTATTGTAGAGCTGCCCGTCCCTGAGATAGGTCCTGGTGAACTTCTGATAGAGCTACGCGCGTGTGGCATCTGTGCCTCCGATGTCATGCAGTGGTATATGCAGCCACGCGCCCCTCTCTATCCCGGACACGAGCCAGTTGGCGTGGTGGTCGCCACGGGAGGAGAGATACAGCAGTTCAGCGTCGGGCAGAGGGTATTTTCCCATCACCATGTGCCGTGTATGGTCTGTCACTTCTGCCAGCGCGGCTCGTTTTCCCAATGCGTCACTTTTCGGGCGACGCGGCTCTATCCCGGCGGGCTGGCCGAGTATGTGCGCGTGCCCGCCCCCAATGTCCAGCTTGATGTCCTCGCATTGCCAGCCGAGATCGAATTTGAAACCGCTACTTTGATTGAGCCGCTGGCCTGCTGCATACGCGGCATTGATCGCGCCGCAGTCCAGGCCGGAGATAGTGTCTGCATCCTGGGCGCGGGCAGCAACGGGCTTATGCTGGGCCAGCTGGCCGGGCTGCGCGGGGCTGCATGCGTAATGATCATTGATCCCATAGCCTACCGGCGCCAGCGCGCGCTGGAGGTCGGCATCGATTTTGCGCTTGATCCCGGGGCGGAACCACTACTACAGCAGATTCAAGCCATCAACAATGGGCTCAAGCCGGATATAGTGATCGTGACACCGTCCAAGATTAGCGCGATGCAGCAGGGCGTAGAGCTGGTGGGGGCGGGAGGAACGGTTTTACTTTTCGCCCCCTCTTCGCCCAATGAAATACTCCCGCTTCAACCCAACATCCTCTTTTTTCAGGAGATTAGCCTGCGCAGCAGCTATTCGGCCGGCCCCTACGAGACAAGACAGGCCCTGGAACTGCTGCGCTATAAGCGCATTCATGCTGAAGCACTGATTACCCATCGCCTTCCACTCAGCGAGGCCGCCGAGGCCTTCAAGATGGTGGCCAATCCTGGAGACGCCTTGAAGGTGGTGATTACCGCGGAGCGCTCCACGCTTCGATCGCTAAGCAGTATGTAAGAGTCTCTAAGGCCGAGCTGCGGCCCCTCAAATCCTTTGGGGTAACGACGTGGTCGCAGGCACTCCTCAAGTGGATTCTCAGCGATCCTCGCTGCCATGTCGCCATACCCGCTACGACGCAAGCGCTGCGCGTCGCCGAGAACGCTGCTGCGGGGAACCCACCCTGGTTTGGGCCGCAGGAGCGGGCCCTGGTGACGCGCATGGCGGAACAGAGGTGAACAAGCAGCGCAAAAAAGGACGATGAGATGTAGCGTCGCTGAATTCAGTCGCATATTGACGGCTGTGGTATCATTTGCTTGCTGGGGCTGTAGCTCAGTGGATAGAGCAAGTGTTTCCTAAACACTAGGCCGGAGGTTCGAGTCCTCTCAGCCCCATAATTTATCCTCCTCACCAAAGAACACCATCAGCGAACTCATCGCCTTGATTATCGGCTGGGACCTGAATGACTACGCGCCGAGCGCCGCAATCCGATCACCTTTTTTTGCGTTTTTTCATAAACCTGGGTGCCGTCTGTTGTTGATCAAAGGATGTACTTCCCGCAAGCGAGGCATCTGGATGATAGCGCAAAGGGTTAGCATCCAGCGGCTCACCGCTTTCCTGGTTGTAGGCAATCTCAAACACCTGATCGCTGCGACCCGGCACTGGTTTTTGGCCCGGAGGCGGCTGTGTGGCATATGGACCTGGCCGCGATATTGGCCAGGAGAAATGGGGCATGTCTGACTGCTTCTGCAGCTGTTTTGGTTGCTCTGTTTCTTGTGGCATGAGCGAATAGACCTCCTCTTCTTCTCTGTCTTTATAGTATCACGAAAAATGCGGGCAAAGTAAGATGAGGGCAGCTCATGTGACGAGGATTATTAAGAAAACGGTAAAGCAGTACCCTGAGGTTATGTTAACAAAAACCGGGCTGGAGCGCGCCCAGCTTTTGCCGCCTTCTACTACCCTTAGTCAGCCTTGAAGCTGCTCGCTGTCGAGCCAGATCGTGATCGGTCCCGAATTCACCAGTTCCACCTCCATCTGAGCGCCAAATTCACCGCCTGCGACGACCACGTTATAGGCAGCCAGGGCGGCTTTAAAGCCTTCAACCAGCGGCTTAGCGATTGCAGGCGCCGCTGCGGAGGTAAAACTGGGGCGGCGTCCTTTGCGCGCGTCGGCATAGAGGGTAAACTGCGAGACGACAAGCGCCTGGCCACCAACATCGAGCAGAGAGCGGTTCATTTTACCATCGTCATCCTCGAACACGCGCAGGTGAACGATCTTCTCGCTCAGCATCTTCACCTGGGCCTCTCCATCTCCCTGTCCAACCCCCAGGAGGATCAGGAAGCCCCGCCCTATTGCGCCCACAGGGCGCTCATCCACCACAACGCGCGCGTAGTTGACGCGCTGAAGCAAAGCTCTCATGTCTTGTACCCCTCGCTCAGCCGCTCGAATGTAGGTCGCCCGCGTTGCTCTTACTCGCAGAGCGCATGCTCGCCAGGCATCAAACAGATCCCTGAGAGGATGGCATAGTAGTCTGGATGGCTACCGCGATGGCGATAGAAAATTCTGCCAGGTCGGCGATGCTCACATCAAAAGCGCTCAAACCAAGCAGTTCAGCGCGGCGCCTGGCATTGCCGTGAAGCGTGACCGTTGGACGTCCACTGCGCAACTGCACGATCTCCATCTCGCGCCAGGCTACGCCATGCAGGCCAGTTCCCAGGGCCTTGCTGATGGCCTCTTTGGCCGCGAAGCGGCCGGCCAGGCGCGCTACCTTCCCTCGACACTGTTGAACCTCGCGCGCGGTGAAGACGCGCTTGAGAAAACGTTCGTCGTGTTTCTCAAGCACCCTGCGCACGCGTCCAACCTCGATGATATCGATGCCCACCGCCACGTTCACGCCCTGGGGAGGGTGCAGTGGGGCGGGTAAACCCGCCACTCCCGCGGGCCCAAAAAGCCAATCGGGCATAGCCGTCCCTGGCTGGCGTACCAGGGGTGTAAACAACAATGGTGGATCTTCTTCTGGCATGCTTTCCCCTTCTGCGAATCTGGGGATTCTCCGCCCAGGTCAATTCCCGTTGACACCTTCAAGCAGCTGGCGCTGGGGCATAGTGGTGCTGTCACCGGAAGGCAGGACCGAGGGAGCGGGGCCAGTTCCCCTGCCCATACCGCGATAGATAAAGCCCAGGCGACCCATCTCCGCCGCTTCGTAAATGTTGCGCCCATCAATCAGCACCGGGCGGCGCATTGCTTTGCGAATCTGAAGCATGTTGAGCGATTTAAACTCGTTCCATTCAGTCACAATGACCAGGCCATCCACTCCTTCCGCCACCTGATAGGCGTTCTCGCGGAAGATCACCATATCCTGGCGAATACCCTCGCGTTCAAAGACCTCATGCGCCGTCTGCGCAGCGACAGGGTCATAGACGCGTACAGTCGCGCCCTGGCTCGTGACCCAGCGAATGATATCGACCGAAGGGGCCTCGCGCATATCATCAGTATTGGGCTTAAAAGCCAGGCCCAGTACGCCGATGGTGCAACCACGCAGAGAGCCAAGAATGGAACTGAGCTTGTTCACAACCAGGCGGCGCTGATCATGGTTAATCTCCATGACCGCGTTGAGCATCTGGGGATGCAGGCCGGCTTCGGCGGCCATATGAGCAAGCGCGCGCACATCTTTGGGGAAACAACTGCCGCCATAGCCCAGGCCGGCGTCCAGGAAGGCCCGGCCAATACGCTTATCGTGGCCCATGCCAACGGCTACCTCTTTGACATCCGCGCCCAGGCGCTCGCAAATCTGGGCGATTTCATTGATGAACGAGATCTTCGTCGCCAGGAAGGCGTTCGACGCATATTTGATCATCTCGGCCGTGTACAGATCCGTCGTGACGATGGGAGCGCGCAAGGGCAGATAGAGCAGGGCAACTTTCTGGGAGGCTTCCGGATCCGACGAGCCGAGTACCACGCGGTCAGGGTACTGGAAGTCCTGGACGGCCGAGCCCTCACGCAAAAATTCCGGGTTAGAAACGACGCCAAAACGCACATCCGGCCGGGCAAGGTTGTTGTGAATAATACGGCTGACGACATCTCCACTACCCACGGGTACCGTACTTTTGTTAATAATCACGGCATAGTGATCGAGCTCTTCTGCTATACTGCGGGCCGCGTTCTCCACATAACGCATATCGGCCCCTCCGGCGCTCGAACCGGTAGGGGTATTCACGGCGATAAAAATAAAATCGCAGTTGTCCAGGCCTGCTTTATAACTGGTTGTAAAGCGCAGGCGCCCGGCATGCAAATTGCGTTCAACCAGTTCTTCCAGGCCCGGCTCATAGATGGGCAGGATGCCATGTTCGAGGCGTTCAATTTTTTCGGGTATGATATCAACACAGGTAACCTGGTTGCCCATGTCGGCCAGGCATGTACCGGTAACCAGCCCTACATATCCCGTACCGATAACGGTGATGATAGACACAATTATTTACTCCTCTACTGTAACGAATGGATTTTCGTATTTCTCCTCTATAATAGTTGTCGGCGTACCATGTCCTGGAAAGACGACGAGGTCGTCCTCAAGTGTATATAGTTTTTCACGGATAGATGTAATTAGCTGGGCGCTATTGCCCCCTCCCAGGTCTGTGCGTCCAATACCGCGATAGAAGAGCGTGTCACCACTAAAAATACAGTAAGGACGACTCAGCAGGCACACACCACCGGGCGTATGGCCTGGTGTGTGCAAAACTTCAAGCTTCAGGCTGCCGAAGGTGATCGTATTGCCTTCCTGCAACAGGATATCCGCTTTCCTTTGCACAAGTGGTGCCTTCCGACCAAAGGCCATAGCTACCCGCTCATCCGTATACATAGGGAGATCAGCGGGATGGATCGCCAGCGGCACGGCATAGACGGCGCTCACAGCATCAATCGCACAGATGTGATCTATATGACCATGAGTGTTGAGAATATATCTGGGAACGAGCTCAAGCTCGCGAATTGCTTTAAGGATGCTTTCCGCCTCATCACCTGGATCGATAATGACGGCTTCACGTGTTCGAGGGCAGGCATACAGATAACAGTTCTCCTGGAAATCACCAACCGTGACACAGGCCACAATTGGCATATCAGGACCAGGCTCCAGCACACTTTCAATTTCCGGCATCTATTTCCATCCTTTCCTAACCCTGGCCGCAATCAATTTGGAAATATTATAACATGAGGGAGAAAGAGAGGCGAAATTTTGGCTATTGTATTAGCAGTGACAGCTGTGATATGATCATAGAAGAACATATGTTCTTCTATGATCATATGCGCTAGCAGTTTGTCGGAGAGAAAATCTGAAGCCCTGACGACAGCCATTTCTACCCTAAAAGTGGGGGACCATCGTTCACTTTTTCTAAAGTGACCATCCAGGGGAATTTTTGGCGAAAAGCGTTCTCTCCGACAAACTGCTAGGGACAGCGAAAAAGAGGCGTGGAGTCTGCGCTACTGGACGAAGACAGAGAAAATAGGGTAAAATCGGTACAAGATATTGAGTGCTTTGTCAGGCAACTGTAAACTGAGCGACGTTGACTTCAGGAGCATTGAGGGTTTTATGACGAAGGATCGCTACGAAAGAAAAGCTTATCGCAGAAGTCCTGGACGGCAATATGGATACGACTATAATCCATTGCGCAAGCAGCCAGGCGCGTCCAGCCAGCAAGTGTCACCCGACGCCCCCACGCTGGATGATCGCTGGCTAGCAGGGGGAGACGGCGGCCGGTCCGATATTCAACTTGCGCAGCGGCCCGACCCGCGTAGAACCCGTCAACTTTTACGCAGGCATATCCTCGCCGGCAAGGCGCGCTCCGCCGTGCTCCATATAGATGATCCGGCAGAAGCCGCCGAGCTGGAGTCCGATACCTCACCTTCCGCATATCAGGAGGACTACGTCGAGCAGGAGGACAGCGCACCTGCGAGAAATCGCTATCTTATGAACGCCGCGCCCCACACCCTCCTACCCCCACCTCGGCGGCAGCTCGAGGAAGCAGAGGTGCAGGGTGAGTGGGATGAGTTTGATTTTGCTGACCCGGATACAGGCTACGAAGATCCGCTTGATCGGAGGCTTGCCTACAGGTCAGACCCCTCGGGAAGACTGGCGGCACCTCCACAACGCGCTGCCGCATTACCTCGTCGCCCGGCAGATGAATACCAGTATGACGATGAGGTAGAGTATTACGAAGATGAGCAGGACCAGCCTCGAGCACGGCGCAGGAGCAGAAAGCGCGGGCTCACGCGCAGAAAGTTACTCGCGGGGCTGGGACTCGCCGCCGCCGGAGGCGTGGCCGCTTATGAACTGGGGCCGCGCGTTCCACAGGCCATCTCAGATGTGGGCAGCAACCTCGAGCACCAGCTGCAGGATGCCTACAATAAAGGGCTGATCGCGGGAGCGAATGCCGTGCGCAAAGAATTTATTAGCGGGCTGGACAACCTGGAAGGATATTCACTGGGGGCCGCCATCAACGTTGCCAAACTAACGCGCATGGCCTATGATGCATTTGTCTCGCCCATCATCACCCTGGCTGCCACGATCACAGGTAATTTTCTCACCGTTACGCTGCAAGCGCTCCAATCCGCCCGCGGCTTCCTGTCCAAATTTAACCAGGATAATGACACCTTGAATGCGCTGCAGACCGTGCTTGAAACCTGGATCAAATCGGTGCACGACATGCCACAGGAGTGGCAGACCATAAGTGACACCGACCTGGACGGGGCCCAGGGCTACCTCAGGGCCTTGCAACGCAAAATACAGGATGAGCAGGCCAGGCTCAATAGCAACGCGCCGCCGGCGGCGCCCAAAACCACGCCGACTCCTCATACGCATTAGGCGTCACCGCTAGTTCCCTCTTGATACTCCTTGCCCACCGGGAGAGGAAGAGGCTATACCTGGCGACGTTAGCACGGTGGTGAACAACGTAGTCCCCGTGTGGCATATCCAGGTGCAGGCAACATCCTGAAGATAGAGCGCGTTAGCTCCCCTACCCCTCCATGGCTGTGCCCGGCGCGCTGCTTTCCTGGGCGTGTAACGCTTCCTCGCCGGTCGTGTTCTCCTGGACTTCCCCCGCCTCTGCGCCCCCCGCAGCCGCTTCGCCTGGCGCGCGCCGCGGCTGTTCTTCGTCCTTACGTTGAGGAATACCGTAGGTCGCCGCTACCTCGTCCTGCGGCACAGGCCTGGAGTACTTTAGCACCAGGTAGGTGATGGGCAACAATACAATAAACAGCACCAGCGAGGTCCATTGAGCCTGCTTCAGGCCCCAGTTTAAACCCAGGAAAGAGACAATGAGGTTATCACGCACGAAAAAGAGCAAGAACTGGGTGATACAGTAACTAAACAGGTAGACCAGCATCAGAATGCCCGGCCGTCTGACGCGCCGCGCCAGGTAGAGCAATACACCCAGCAGCACAAGGTTCGTCAGCAGCTCATAGCCTGCGGCGGGTTGGACCGGCACGTTGCATGTGCTTGGATTCAGACAGGCCCAGCTACTGGGGTGCTGGTAGACGGTTGACCAAGGCAAGGTGCTGCGGTAGCCGATAATATCACCATTGATCAAGTTGCCGATGCGCCCAAAAATTTGTCCGGCCGCCGCGAAAAGCACTCCAGCATCTATCAGGACCAATGGATTGAGGCGTTCCACGCGGGCGCGCCAGCAGAGAGTGGGGATGACCAGGAAAATGGCACCAAAGAAGGCCATACCTCCTTCCCACGTTGCCAGAATGTGCTGGGGCTGCGCGAGGTAGTACGAAAAAAAGTTGGGCTGCTGAACGACGAAATAGAGCCGACCACCCAGCAGGCCGGCCACCACGCACCACCATAGAACGCGATAGACCATTGCCTGGGAGATCCCCTTGCGCGTAGTATAGCCGCGGATGACCTGCAGGCCCACAACGATAGCCACAGCGTACATCAGGCCGTACCAGCGCAGCGCTAGCGGTCCGAGCGTAAACATGACGGGGTTTATATTGATATAGATATAGGGTGGACCGATACGCAGCCAGCCCCAATCGATTAGATAAGCAAGTAAAGGGATCATAGCCATGCGAAACTCCAATGCTTGTACGAGAACTTTACTCTTTATCATAGTATGCTCTTACCGTATATGCAAGTGGTATGCCTGTATGTTGATCAGGAAGTTCATGCTATGCTATCCCGCTTGCCTCCTGTAGCGGGGCCGCCCCGGCGCTATAGCTCCTATGTGTTGGATGCGGGCCTCTGATTTCCCGCTACACTGTTGCTTCTAACACCTGCATTTGTTACAATGTCTCTATAAATGGAGAGTGCCCACCAGGACACTCGTCGTCAGCGACGGGCATGGATGAAAGGTTCGGTAGCAGCCAGTGTCAAAAGTATTTGCAATTACCAATCAGAAAGGGGGGGTCGGTAAAACCACCACCGCCATCAACCTCGCTACGTATCTCGCTGCTGCCGGGCGCAAAGTGCTGCTCGTTGATATGGATCCCCAAGGCAATACGACCAGCGGCATTGGTGCGTCAAAAAAACTCAAAAATTCCAGCATATATGATGTGCTTGTGCAAGAAAATGACGAAATCAGCATTTTTGATATCATTGTACCGACGTCACGCCGTGAACTCGTTGTCGCCCCGTGCACTGTAGACCTGGCGGCCGCCGAGGTTGAGCTGGTGGGAGCAATTGCACGCGAGCATAAACTGCGTCAGGTGCTTGCGCCTATCCGCGGGCGCTGTGACTATATCCTCATCGACTGTCCCCCGTCGCTGGGCCTGCTTACCCTCAATGCCCTGGTCGCAGCCGACGGCGTTATCATACCCATTCAATGTGAATACCTGGCCCTCGAAGGTTTGAGCCAGTTGAATGAAACCATCCGTATAGTCAAGAGCAAGCTGAATCCTGGCCTCTATATTGCGGGAGCCGTCCTGACGATGTTTGATCCGCGTACCCGCCTGGCCGGTGAGATTGTACGCGAGGTACGCAGCTTCTTCCCGAAAGAGACCTTCTATACCATCATTAACCGCAACGTGCGTTTGAGTGAGGCCCCAAGTTTTGGCCAGGCCATTCTTGATTATGATCCCGCCTCGCCAGGTGCCCTGGCCTATCGCGCGCTAGCCGAGGAGGTAATGACCCGTGGCTAAGCAAAAATTTGGCCTGGGGCGTGGACTCGATGCCCTGTTGACCGGAGCTTCAGAGGTGCGAGGTACCCAGCAGCCCACACGCATTGACGAGAACGCCATCCTTTTCGCGGCGATCGACAGCATTATTCCCAATCCACGTCAACCACGGCGCTCCTTTCGCGATGACGACCCTAAATTACAAGAACTCCGCGACTCCATTAAGGAACATGGCCTGTTGCAGCCACTGGTGGTAACGCGCCTGGATCAAGCCACGGGTGCAGCTGAAGATCCATGGCTCAACAATGAGAATAACAAAGCGGGTGAGCAGGCGCAAGCGGCCCGCAGCGTGCAATTTCAGCTTATTGCCGGCGAGCGGCGCTGGCGCGCGTCACGCATGGCCGGTTTGACGAAGGTGCCTGTCGTCATTAAAGAGGTGACGCCACTTCAGATGCTTGAGTTGGCCCTGATCGAGAACATCCAGCGCGCCGACCTCAACCCCATCGAAGAGGCCCTGGCCTACCAGGCTCTCATCCAGGAGTTCGGGCTTACCCAGGAATTGGTTGCGAAAGCGGTAGGTAAAGATCGTTCCACCATCACCAACTCCATTCGCCTGCTCCAGCTTGCCCCTAAAGTACGCGAGGCGCTGGTTAATACGCAGGAATACTTCAGCGAGGGCCATGCACGCGCCCTCATAGGCATTTCCCGCGAAGAAGATCAGGTACTTGCCAAGGACAAAATTATCGCGCTGCGCCTGAACGTGCGCCAGGCGGAAGAGCTCGCCGCGCGCATCAAGGCGGCGGAACGCAGCGGCGAAAACTTCCACGCCGTGCCGTCCCAGCCCAGGCGCAGCGCTGAACTTGAGGATTTAGAAAGCGCTTTTCGCAACTCCCTTATGCTCAAGGTTGATCTGAAGTACAATACGAAAGGCAAAGGAACTTTAGTCCTGCACTTCAGCAACCGCGATGAGCTAGAACGTCTATATAACCAGCTGATAAAACACGAAGAATAAATCACCAGTTATGGCCTGATGGAGGGCTGGCGTATCACCTCTATATTGCCGACGGGCTGGCCCTGGAGGAACTCAAGCGCGTCCAACTTGAAGAGCTTCCCCTTCGTTCGTGTTTTGGCGTTGGGCCTATTGGCCGCATGGCCTGATATTCCCGAGAAAAAAGCAAGGAAACAAAAATCCCCCATATGAGTGATGTATTATTCTGCTTGATCGCTCATACTTGTCTTGAGACAGATTAAATCTGTAACTACACCACTTGCTGATGACGAAGGAAGCAGTGCTCTCCAAGCTGTCGAAAGGAGTCGTTATGCACCATAAACCGACAGGTAATAGATATATTGCTGCTCTAGCTATGGCCTCCGACACTATAAAGTCACCGACACCGTATTTTTTTAATCAGACACGCCTTGAAGAGAACATGACTGAAGGAGAATTGACCGCCACTTCTTCTCAAAGCAGCGCTCCTCCAGGAGATGCTCAGCCCAGTATATCACCAAAATTGAAGCGTACCAGCGTCATAAGCGTTTTACTCGTAGATGACCATGCCCTGATGCGCGAAGGTCTGCGCCAGCTGCTCGAGCTGGAAGCGGATATACGCGTCAGCGGAGAAGCCATCGACGGCTTTGATGCGCTCTATCAAGTACGCAAGCTCCGTCCCGACGTTATCCTGATGGATATTCGTATGCCTATGGTCGATGGTATTGCCGTAACACGCCAGATTACCTCCGAATTTCCGGGCATTGCCGTGATTATGCTGACGATGTCGGCGGAGCCACAGCATATGTTGCAGGCCATGAAAAATGGGGCGAGAGGCTATCTTCTCAAGAGCACTTCGTCGCAAGAAGTCATGCAGGCCATCAGAGTTGTATACGAAGGTGGCATGCTCATCGAACCAGAGCTAACCAGCGCTATCGTGCACGAATTTCGCCGTTTATCAGGCACCATCGCCACGAATACGGCCAATCACACGCTTTCAGAGAAAGAGATCGAAATTCTGCGCTATGTGGCAGCAGGTATGAGCAATAAGGAGATCGCGGAGAAGCTGGCCTATTCAGAGAAAACAGTGAAAAACTATCTCTCGCTTATTTTCCAGAAGTTGGGGATTCGCGATCGCACCCAGGCCGCAATCTTTGCCCTGCGCCAGGGCTTGCTGCCTGATGATACTGTCTCTGCCTGACCGCTCGAGGCACATGAAGAGATAATCCGCCGGCGCTTACAACCACTGTTGCCTGGCCGCGATAACCGCCGCCTGGGTACGGTCGTTCACATGCATTTTTTGCATGATGTGGTGAACATGAGATTTGACCGTCTCTGTGCTCACGGAGAGTCTTTCAGCAATAGCTCGATTGGTCAGGCCCTCAGCCATCAACCGCAGTACCTCGCGCTCACGATTGGTGAGCGCCGCTGGATGCGTGGCAAGGTGGAAGCGCGCTTTAACGCTGGTGCCCGCGCCAGGCTTACTCTGTATCTCCCAGCTCCCCTCCGCTTGATGGATACGGTTACGCATACTGCGCAGCCCGATATGATAGCCCGACCCTGCGGCCTGCATGTTCATCACTTCTGCTATATCAAAACCCTGCCCATTATCGCTGACCTCAACCAGGAGCAGCCCGGCCAGAACACGTATGCGGATAGTGACACGGCTGGCATTGGCATGTTTATGCACATTATGCAATGCCTCCTGGATGAAACGAAAGATAGGAACCTCCAGCAGGGGAGGTATCAGTGTCACAGCCTCCCCCTCATACTCTATTTTTACCTCCGGATCGTTGCGCTTGAATTCGTCCAATACCGTACGCAGGGCAATTTCAAAGCCCTGCTCCTCGAGTTCCAGAGGTATCAGCGCTGATATGTTGTAACGTAACTCATGCAGGCTCTCTTTGAGAATATCAGATACGCGGGCGATTTCTCGCCGCGCAGCCTCCGCATTTTTATCTACGATGCGCAGAATAAATTCAAGCTTATACAGGACATCGGCCATCTGCTGAGCCACGGTATCATGAATATTCTGTGCTATGCGTTCGCGTTCCTCGTCGATGGCCACCTGCAGCCTGCGCTCATAGCTCTGCGCCAGCTGCTCAATACTGGGTGACAGCTGCTGCAGTGCTTCTATTGGAGCGTGTGCTGGAGCATCCCCTACTTTGGCAGCGGATCGCGCTGCATCGACTCGCCCGGCTGGAGCGCTCTCGTCAGAGAGATAGGCAGAGAGCAGGGCCAGGCTGATCCGCAGGTTACTCTCGCCGGGAATGGACTGGGGATCAGCTCCAGGCAGAGGAATATGCCCTGGATCAAAACACAAAACCAGGACCCCTTGCTGCTCCCCCACTGCACCGAGCACAAGCCGGTCATACCGTCCTATCCAGTAGCGTTCCACCGGCAGGATGCGACTGTCAGCAGAGGCGTTGAGGATCTGCAGCATCTCCCGCTGCCCCAGGACGGAGCCAAAAAGCCCGCTGGCGGGGATACGTTTGCTACCCTGCAGCCTGCGCTGCTTCTGCGCAGACGTGGCAGGGAAGCTATTTGAGCGACGACCCCAACGATCAAGTAAACTCAGCAACTGGCGCGCCCTATCATACACAAAGAGCAGCGCTAAGCGCGCTCCACTGCTGACACAAACGTACTCGAGCAGCGTGCGCCTTCCTTGCCTGGCCGTCACGTCACGCTGCAGGTCTGTGATGAGCCGTAAGAGCATATCTGACGTGACCATGCTTCTTTCTCTCTACACTTTTCCATTCTCTTTTTCAGCGAGGAAGCTCTGATTTCAGCATACCGGATGCACAAATAAGTGAGCAGCTATATATTTGACGCATCCAGCCAGCCTGGTCTCTCCTGCCGTGCGCTTGGACAAAAAGTCCGCCCTAAAGATCTTAACATGTTCCATAAGTAGCGAAAAATTCTGTCCCTTTCTCAAGAGAATTTGTCCGCGCTCAATTACGACCATGACACACTGTGGTATGATATGGCACAGAACGTTATGGAACAAAGACACAAATAGCAAGGAGCGTGAAAATGATCGACGACGAACACAGCGCTATTACTCCCCCCTACATTTCATTTCGTACGTTCCTCAACCTGTTAGAGAGATTAGCAGAAGACGGTATTCCCCAGCACCTCGATAGAAGCTATTGGAAGTCCTTCCTGAGCGGCTCGTTGGGCCCGCACGTGATGACTACTCTGCGGTTTTTTGGCTTGATCAGCGGCACGGAGAATGTACCAACTGCCGATTTAGAACGCCTGGTAGAGGACAGAGAGCATCGCAAGCTGCTAGTTGCCGGGATGCTTACAAAGCTGTATGCCCCCGTGTTTCATAATGTCGATCTCGCGCGCACCACTATGGGACATCTTGAACGAACATTTAGCAGGTACTATAAAATGAGTGCGGACACCCGGCGTAAATCCATCACCTTCTTCTTGCATGCGGCACAGTATGCAGATTTCCCCCTTTCGTCGTACCTGAAAGATGCTTCAAGAGCACGAGGCGCGGAGACGAAAAGCCTCAATCGCAACTTCCCCCCAAAACCTGTGACACATGCGGTGGTGGCCTCAAAAGCTGCTCATACGCCATTCGACCCAGCGCAGCGGCTGAATAACGAGAGCGCCAAGACCGTCACGCTGCGCAGTGGAGGGGAGATCAGACTTATTTGCGCGGTTGATTGGATCGACATGGATCGCATAGATCGCACATTTGTATTTAGCCTGATAGACCAGCTCAAAGATTACGAGCAGACAGGGCCCGCTGCTGTCCTTGATGATGACTCAATGATGGAAGAGGAACTGGTATAGAAGATGTGGTGCCGGGCTAAGCCCGGCGCCACATCTCAGCTCACAGCGTTTTCACGCATCCCTTTCTTTCTGCTCTTGACTTACTGTCAGAAACGCACTACGCTAATGAACAGGAACTCGACAACTCCCAAAGGAGCTTTTCCCTGACTATGGAAATTCAGGCTTTCACCGCGCTGGTGCTTCCCTTTATTAGCGTCGTTTACCTGGCTGCCCTGCTGTTACTTCGTCCGCCCAGGCCGGTTTTGCTTGCCTCGCTGCTGGCAGGGCTGCTCATGGGTATGATCAACATCCTGTTTGATATACTTGCATATTATGCTCACTGGTGGCATTATACCCTCAACGGGCTGATTTTGCATGTGCCAGTCCCTTTCTACATTACGCCAATCCTGGTCTACGGGAGCATTGTCTTCCTGCTCATCTGGCGCTACTGGAATGGACGGGGCCACTGGTTTGCGCTACTGCTCTTAATCGCCACGCCATTTTTCAAGGCCGGCACAGAGATCCTGGGGGCGCTCGTCTCCCACACAGGCTACGCAAATTTTGACAGCGTGCTGGCCGCGCCCCTGGACGTGGTCATGTGGCTCATTATGTTCTACGCCGGCTTCTTTGTCTTCAAGCTCCTGCTAGGAAAAGAGCCGCGGACGAGGAAACAACATCTGATGGAGAGGAAATAACCCGTGAAATTTTCCAGCGAAGAAATCGTAAAACGCATCAATGCGACCCGCGAAGGTTCGGTCTGGCAGGTCCTCGATATCAGCCTGGTCTCCGCGAGCAGGGATAAGGTGGTGGCAACGATGCCGATCGGTCCCAACCACCGCCAGCAGGTCGGCTACCTGCACGGCGGTGTCTCGTTAGTTCTGGCCGAATCGGTCGCCTCACTGGGCAGCGCGCTGTACATCGATGCGGGCAAACAGATGGCATTCGGCCTGGAGATCAACGCAAATCACCTGCGTCCCAAACGCGATGGGCGCCTGACCGCAACCGCAACTCCTATCCATCGCGGCCGCACGACGCACGTCTGGGAGATCCGCATCAGTGACGAGAACGACAAGCTTATCTGCATTTCACGTTGTACCGTCGCCATTGTTGATCGCTCCGCAGAGAACGGCAACCCCTTCGCGCCAGCACTACCCAGCTTCGGTTAGCAAGCAAGAGCTCTACGCGTGGCCCCGCACTTCCGCCAGCACCGCCGCGATATCTGGATAAATATGCTCAGGCTTAAAGGGTGACCTGGCGACATCCGCAGGCGTACTATTGCCGGATAGAACCAGCAGGGTATGCGTACCAGCAGCGCGTCCGCCCAGGATATCGACAGTGAGGCTGTCGCCAATCATGACCGTCTCATCAGGCCGGCTGTCCAACATGCGCATCGCCTCCTGCAGCAGCGTCGCCTCTGGCTTACCCACCACCTGCGGAGCGGCGCCCGCGCCCGCCTCAATAGCGGCGGCCATCGTCCCACAGCCAGGGAGGGTCCCCCCCGCCACCGGTAAGAGCGGATCCCGGTTGATAGCGATAAAAGCTGCGCCCGCGCGCACGGCCAGCACGGCCCCCGTCAATTTCTGGTAGTCGAAATGGCGATCCAGGCCCACCAGCACGACGTCGGCCCTGCGAGCATTTAGCGGCGCTACCTGCAGGGAATGTGCCCTGAGCATGTCGATGAGGGGCTGCTCGCCAACCACATAGACGCAGCTGCCAGGGAAGCGGCGCGCGACCAGCTGAACGGCGGCCTGACCCGCGCCGAGCACATGTGCTGCATCGCTCGCGATTCCCAGGCGCGCCAGTTTAGCCAGCACCTCGCTTTCGCTGGCAAATGAGTTATTGGTGAGAAAGAGATATTTTTTGCCATTGGCTGTAAGCCAGGCAACAAACTCCCGGGCACCGCCAAGCAGCTCATTACCCCGGTAGATGACTCCATCCAGGTCGATCAGATAGGTGGTATATGGTAACATGGCACCTCTAACTATCACCCTCGTAATAATTGCTCGCGAATGGCGACGATCTCGTGGCGCAGGGTGGGATTGAGATTGACGGCACGGTCGATCTTTTCGCAGGCGTGCAGGACGGTGCTGTGGTCGCGTCCACCAAAGAGCTGGCCGATCTCCAGCAGCGAGGCCTGGGTCTCCTGGCGTATCAAGTACATGGCGATCTGGCGCGGCATAACGATGTGTTTGTCGCGCTGTTTGCCAAAGATTGCGTCGAGAGAGATATGGTAATATTCCGCCACTGCCTGGACGATCTGTTTGCTGTTCAGGTGCGACTCATGCACATCGTTGCCCAGCGACGACATGGCGGCACGCGCCACATCCATGGTCAGATCGGTGCGGTGGAGTTGTTGATAGGCCATCAAGCGATTCAAACACCCCTCCAGTTCGCGAATGTTTGTCTGAACGCGTCCGGCGATATAAGCGATAATGTCGTCAGGCACACGATAGCGTAGCAGGTCAGCCTTGACGCGCAGGATGGCCATACGCGTCTCAAGGTCAGGCGGCTGGATATCCGCGATCAGACCCCACTCAAAGCGTGAACGCAGGCGTTCTTCCAGGCTGACGATAGCCTTGGGAGGGCGATCACTACAGATCACAATCTGCTTGCTCATCTCGTGCAGGCTGTTAAACGTATGAAAGAACTCCTCTTCGGTGGATTCTTTGCCCGCAATGAACTGGATATCATCTACCAGTAAGATGTCGACGGAGCGGTACTTGGCGCGAAACTCCTCGGTAGTACGGTAGCGGATGGCATTGATAATTTCGTTGGTAAACTGTTCGGAAGAGACATACAGTACCGCCAGCCCGGTCTGCACACCCTGGTGACCGATGGCGTGCAAGAGGTGAGTCTTGCCCAGGCCCACGCCGCCATATAAGAAGAGTGGATTATACGACTCGCCGGGGGCTTCTGCAACGGCCAGGGAAGCAGCATGAGCCAGGCGGTTACTATTGCCGACTATGAAGGCATCAAAGGTATAGCGGGGATTGAGGCGGTTGTGCATCAAAATGTTGGCGCGCTGCTCGTTATCCCACTCATCCAGGGCATCAGGACGGGCCGAGTTCATATATGGTAAATCGTTGCGCATGCTGGTTTTGGCCGGCACCTCGTAATAGGCATAGTTAGAAGTGGCTGCAATTTGCCCGGCGAGGGTGTTGCGCGCAAGCAGATCCCGTTCGGCCAGGCCATCCTCGGCGCTATTTGTGACGGAGATGGCAACCGGCTGACCGGTAAGATCGGTCAATATGTCTTCGATGGAACGCCGCCAGCGGCTGCTGATGATATCACGGGCCAGGCTGCTTGGCACCTGAAGGGTGAAATAGATAACCTGGTCCTGGGGGGCAAGTGAGGCAGCATCGATATCATCTGCGCCAACATTGGGGGCGTCGAACAGGTGGGCCGCCTGTAACCACGCTTTACTCACCTCGTCAATAGGTGCTGTTTCCAATCGTTCAAGCGTGGAACGCCAGATAGATGCTGCATTCACTCGATCTTCTCCCGTTACATGTGCTATTCGTCGACGAGGGCGATGCACTCGATCTCGACAAGCGCCTTGCGCGGCAGCTCAGCGACCGCCACAGTGGTACGGGCGGGCGCCGGCTGGCCAAAATATGAGGCGTAGACCGCATTCATAGCCTGGAAATCACCCATATTCGCCAGAAAGACCGTCGTTTTCACAACATTGGCCAGCGAGGAGCCCGCGCTTGTTAGTACAGCCTGCAGGTTCTGCAGGGCGCGATGCGTCTGCGCCTGGACGTCCTCTCCATTCAACTCTCCGCTTGATGGATCAAGCGCGACCTGGCCGGCGGTATAAATAAACTGTCCGCTGCGTATAGCCTGGCTATAAGGCCCGATAGCCGCAGGTGCCTGCTCTGTGCTGATCTGTGTGCGCTGCATGATTACTTTCCTAGCATGAATTTAGCAACCGTGCCGGCTGCGAAACATATAAAGCTGTCTGGAATATACACGGGCTGTGAAACAGCTAGGGTGAATTCTGTCCACTTGGAGGTGGAGGCACCAGGCCATATCCATCCTTGCCAGATGCAAGGTCGCTGAGCTGCGCCTTTGCCGCCAGACGATTGGCCCGTGTAAGCTCCCTGGCGCACTGGCGCAGCGCCTGCTGCATCTCAGCCGCTGATTGAAAACGATACTCCGGTTCCTTCTCAAGTGTACGCATCACTATCTGCTCTACACAGGGAGGGACAGAGGGAAGGAACTGGCGCAAGGAGGGCGGATTGGTCGAGGCATGCTGCATGGCGATGGAGACCGCCGTAGGGCCCACAAAAGGCGGCCGCCCGGCCAGCATCTCAAACATCACCACGCCCAGTGAGTACAGGTCGGAGGAGGCTGTCAATGTCTCTCCGCGCGCCTGCTCGGGGGAAAGGTAATCAGCGGTCCCGAGCACAATGCCGCTATTTGTCAGGCCGCCCTCTTCAATAACACGCACGATACCAAAGTCGGTGAGTTTGACTAGTGCTCTGTCGCCCTTCACGCTGCCATTCGCGCTGCCGACGCCCCAGGTAAGCATGATATTCTGCGGCTTGATATCACGATGAATAAAGCCGCGCACATGAGCGACCTGTAAAACATCGCAGACCTGCGCCGCAATATCTATAGCCTGCAGGGGGTGCAATTGACGATTCTGCCCGATCAATTGCTTTAAGGTAGGTCCATTGATATATTCCATGACCAGAAAGTACTGGCTCCACTCTTCGACGAAGTCAAAGATGGTCACGGCATTGGGATGGGTCAGGGCAGCAGCGGCGCGGGCCTCGCGGCGAAAGCGTTCAACCGCGCGCAGGTCGTTCTTGTCCAGGGTCCGCAGGACCTTGATGGCGACGATGCGCTCCACGCGGTGATCCCAGGTTTTGTAGACGCTGGCCATACCACCGGTCGCAATGTGTTCACGGATTTCATATCGTCCGGCGATAGGAGGTTTGTCTTCAAAATGATTCAATATCTTACCTCAGCAACCTGGGAATATGCGTACTTTCATCTATATCAGAAGTATACCAATGCGTGCATGAGCCGTCAACACTTTATGCTATGCTACAGTTGAGTTATGTGGTGAATTTATGCGGCCCAGAAGGGGCGCGAGTCGCCATCGACCCCACCACTTGTCAGCGGGACGGCGCTGCCCTTCATGCTATACACGCCGGTCTTCGGGTCCTTGCTGACGTTGCCCAGCCAGATATTGAACTCGTTGTTGGAGTAGTACAGGTACGCGATCTGTTTGCCATCGGGCGACCAGACAGGGTCGCTGATATATTGACCCGCCACGATCAACCTGGACTGCTTATATGGCTGCAGCGCGCGCTTCTGGACGTTGGGGTCATTGGGATTGCTTGTCAGGCCATCCAGGACCGGCATTACATATAGGCCCATATGCGAGACGTCGATGCGGCGAATATAGGCCAGGGAATTGCCATCGGGCGACCAGGCGGGCATCATGCTCCCCAGGTCAAGCACGGGGGGTGTAAGAGGCACAGCGGGATCATAACCCGAACCGGCGGTGCCGGGATGGTAGCCCGCATTAGGATGATTAACGATTATCGTCGAGTCCTCCAGGTAGATCTGGATTACCTGGTGCGTCTGAGTTTTATCATAGGTATAGTGCGTGTAGACGATCTCGTTGTGGTTGTGGCCGGCGCCCGGACGAAAACCTGGATCCCTATCCCCGCCATCGCCATAGTCGGCGTAGGCTACGTCGTGCAGGTGATCCGTCCTCCAATTTGGGTCCTGGGCAAGCCTGGATGTCGAGAAGATCATCAGGTCCAGCAAGGGCGCATTCTGCGCGGTCGCGCTGTACCATTGCTCTTTCTCGCCATCGCTAAGATAAATGAGGGTATTGCTATCCGCCGCCCAGGCCGGCTGAGCGTTCCAGTTATATGTACTTTTGGGGGTAGAGAAAGGAGGGTTGGGCACATACTTGCCGTTGCCCGACACCAGGATCCTCCATTTGCCGCCCGTGACCGGCATATAGAGCAGGTCGGAGGAGTACTTATGCCGCACGATATAGGCCAGCCACTTCCCATCGGGCGAAAGCGCGGGATCGCGCACGTCTTCTGTACTGGGCGTTAAGGCACGCGTGGTACGCGTGCCGTCAATGACGTAGAGGACGCGGTTCTGCGTGAAGTAGATCTTCCCTTTGAAAAGAGCCGCATCGCTGGTATTGACCTGGAGATCCTTGCCGTTATTCGTAGTGACAGACTTAAAGTTCTGATTTTGATTGTTACTGCCGACGTCAAGGCAACCCTGCACACTGAACACAAGTACTACGAGCAAGAAAAACGCGTGCCAGGATTGCTTTCGCTTGAGGTGTTTCATAGCGTGTTTTCCATAGATAGTTAGCTGGCTGGCTGGCTGGCGTCCAGTCCCTAAACCTGTAATCCGATCGGTGATTCAAAGACGGCCAGGCACAGTAAATCAAGCAAGCTGCGAATGCCCAGCAGGTCCGCGCCATTGCCATCGCCCGGGCTTAAACGCGCCATCTGCATGGCCGTCTGCAGAGAGGCGCTGGATGGTGCCTGGAGTACAGGCCCCAGGGGCTGCTGTGGCGACGAGAACGACGCCACAGCAGAACGTGCGTTGTTGCTATTCGCCTGAACATTGCAAGTAGCATTGCTGCCCAGGGCGAACATCTTCGCGATCACCGGCTGTATTTGCGCACAGTTGGCCATAAAGATGTCTTCTCCAGTATCCGGTCCGCTTGTAGCCGTTGCGGCATAAGAGTAGGTTGGCGGGCTTAAGATCGCCCGCTGTATGTTGTTCAGATCAAGCGAACGCGCGAAACTCATCAGCTGCGCGATACTGATCAGGTTCATATCGGTTTTGAGATAGCCATTCATGTCCTGGGCCAATTGAGGCAGCTGGCTAATAATATCCGGTGAGCTCGTCAACTTGGTTTTCAATTGACTGAGGATCTGCTGCTGCCGAGCCGAACGCCCGAAGTCGCCCACCAGGTCCGCGTGCCGCGAACGCACATATTCAAGGGCGGTCGCGCCATCGAGGTGCTGCGGCCCTGGCGCGATATACAGGCGTTTATAGGCATAGGGATCCTTGCTATTGCCGGTATCATCAGGATATACGTCATCCACTATGGGATGGGTCACATCTACATCCACACCCCCCGCGGTATTGACGACTTTCATAAAGCCGTCCAGCCCGACCCAGGCATAATAGTTTATGGGTATGCCAAAGTCCTGGGTAATGGTGAGGCGGCTGAGACCAACCGGGTTATTCAAATACTTGGCGCCGGTAGCATATGCCTCGTCGAGCTTCATCATCCCGTAACCCGGAACATTGACATAAAGGTCACGCGGTATAGAGAGCATGCCGACCGACTTTGTGGCGGGATTGATGGTTACCACGATGTCAGTCTGGGCCAGGGGATAGCCGCCCTGGAATTTTTGATCATTGTCGCTGCCCAGCAGGAGAATATTGATACGCCCGCCGCTCAAGGGACTCGTGGTATTCTGGTTTACATTGGGATTATCCTGGCCCTTCAGGAGGGGCGCCTGCTGGTTTACAATGTTGCTCACAGGCGCGGCAAAGTTTGCCTCATAATACCAGGCGCCGCCGCCAGCCAGTACAATTAAGAGCGCTAAAGCTCCCACGCCGACGCGCGCCCAGATCGGGAAGCGCCGCGTCTTTTTATGCGCCTGCCCTGGCACAGACAGTACAAATGGCGGCTGCCTCCCCCGCCAGTCATTTTGCATCCCTGCGAGCATAGGTGTAGGGGTAAAAGGCATGGGCGGCTGGGAGGGCCATGCCGAGCCGGCATATCCTCCCGGCTGCGTGGCATTACTTCCCGACATTGGCGAGAACGGCGGGGCGACAGGCGCTGGCCATCTCTCCCCAAAGTTGCGCGGCACGGCATCACTCCTCACGGCGCCCGTCACCAGCCCCTGAACGGCAGGAGTGTTTAACGTAGATTGTTCAGCTATGAGCTCGCTTCTGCCGCTGTTTGCTTGCCCATGGCTGGCTTTCCACCCCGAGAGTAATCCCCCGCTAGCAGGACGTCGCGATACCTGTGGAGACATTGCTTCTCCGGCGCGCTCAGATGGAAGCTCACCTCCGGCGCCCGGTGGCAAGCAGTTATCAGAATCTAATACCTCTTCTGCCTGGTCCTTCCTGCCTTGAGAAGCACCTGCTGGTATAAATTGACTCTTCACAGTGATATCCCTGCTTCCTCATAGGTAATGGCAACTGCTCCGTCATGCTTGTGGTGACGGAAAAGCTGGGCATGGCTGGATCTCTTACAGTATAACGAAAACAGGGGCACATCACGTGCTTAAAGTCGCTTTATAGGATATTTAGCCTATCCATTCCAGTGAGTAATACTTCTCAGGCGGGAAAGGTTCGTCATACTACACGTTCAAAAGATGGCAAATCAGGACGCAGGGCCGCTTCTACCTCCCGCAACTGGAACTCTTAAAGCTGCTCTTCTCTTTCCGCCCAGCGCGTCTGAATAAAGTTCAGCAGCAATGAGCCCACAAGCACACAGACCAGCACTATCTCCATCGTACTAAAGGTTTTTCTTTTTTGCATACTCCGTTTTCCTTTACGGCCCGCAAGCGGGCTGAATTATCCTAGCGAACCCACAGCTCCATCCCCTGCCCATAATTGTACTTAAGATGAAAGTGTTGGGCAACCCAGGGATGAAAGCCGGCTAAAGCAGGCATGGTCAGGCGATGCGTGAAAAAGAGGACGGCATGCACCTGCCGTTGTGAGGCAATAGCGATCAACTGGGATAGCGTGAGGGAGCCGCCTGCGATACGCACAAGCGATGTATCCACCAGTTGCGGCGGTGTGCTGCGGCCGGCCAGGGCGGCGACGAACTGACCATCGGTGACGACAAGCTCGCCCGGCTTGAGCGAGGTACGCAGGTCGTTGGCCACACGCGTCTGAAATTGAGTGTTGCTGCCCTGCTCGGCGACCGAGCGGTAATATGATGGGTAGTAGCGCGCATCCGCGTATACGTTGACAAGGATCAGCACGAGAGCCAGGGCCGTCAGCACATAGCCGATATTGAATCTGGCCACGCCAGCCCTGAGCTGCCCCGCATATCCCAGACCCAGAACCGCCAGAGAGATAAGTGCCGGGATAAGCGCGACAAAGTGGCGGGGAAAGAGGGGAACCTCCTCCCACAGCATAAAGAGTGTCGCCAGGGCCCAGGCCACCAGTGGAATGACACGCCAATCACCACGCAGGAGGGCCACCAGCAGGCCAAAACCGGCTGCAATTATCAGAGGCAGCGTCGCCAGTACGAAGCTGCGTATCAGGCCCTTGTTCAAGGCCTGGCTGTTGATGAGAACGGCCTTGGCGTGCGTATGGAAGGTGACCACCTGGTTGAACATACTGCTGAGCGAGCCGAGGAAGGGCAGCAGGAGGGCCAGGCAGGTGACGACGCCGGCAAGCATGAGTATGGCGACTGGCCACAAGCTGCATCTACTCGTTGCGGGCCGCTTGCTATAAATTTGCCACACGCGGGTCAGGAGTAACAGGCCAATGGGTATGATGCAGGTAGCGGCGTACAGCTTACACAGAACTCCCAGGGCCAGGGCGACGCCGCTCAGGGCGGCGAATATCAGGCCAGGCGTCCCATCGGGATTCTCCCACCACATATAGGCGGCTCCCAGCGCGAGAAACGAAAGGGCTGCGGACGATACCTCTGCCTCGATCTTCTGAGACATACTGAAATAGAGGGGATCGAGCACGAGCAGCAGCATTGCCAGCAGCGCACCGCTGCGTCCCTGCAGCGCTTTGCCCAGCATAAAGGCTCCCGCCAGGCCAACCAGGGAGACCATGGCGATACCAAAACGCGCTGACCAGAGCGTAGCGCCCAGCAGCGCGAAAAAGGGATAGGTTGAAAGCAAGAAGAAGGGCGGCTGCGAGTAGAAAATCTGTCGATAGAGTGCATAGCCCGCCCCCATGGCTCGCAGGGATTGCCAGTAAACGCCCTCATCATAGCCATCGTGGTCAAACGGCTGACCAAGGTTATACAGGCGCATCCAGATAGCTAGCGCGAGCAATACCACCACCGCGGCCCAGGTAAGCAGGATCTGCCAGCGCGGCGCGCGCCGCGCTACAGCGTTTCGCCTTGCCGGGGAGGGTTCATTCGTTTTGATACTTGCTGCCATCTCACTTCTCAAAAACTAGTCCCGGCAACAGCGGGACTAGTCCCGCTGTTGCCGGGACTGCGCCAGCGCAGCCTTGCCATTTCTTCATCAAAGCGCCGGTCCATCTTCCGGACGGCCCGGCTCATATATCTCGCCACTCGTGAACGGTGGCATGGACGGTGATGAGGGCGGCACAGCCGGATTGATGCGCGGGACATCGCTCAAGGGGGTGCTCTCCTCACTTAACAGCTCATGACCGTTGCCGTTTTTGCCGTTGCCGAGCAAGGGCAAAAACTCACTGAACACCACGCGCGAAACGCGCCTGGCATCGGCATCTTCGATCAAGGCCTTGATTTCATCTCCCACGAGCTCATCGCGTTCGATCAGCGCCTCGGCCACCGCGATTAGGGCCTCGCTGTGCTCGCGTAAGAGGCGCTTGACGGCATTGAATTGCGACTGCATGACGGCCTCGGTGCGCTTGGCCAGGTCGGGTACGTTGAATCCCCCCGAGCCAGAGAGAGGATTGGCAAAGGCCGCGTACGAGATGAGCGTCCCGTCCATACCCCATGCCCCGACATAGAGGCCGGACAGCTGGGTGGCCTGTTCAAGGTCGCCAGAAGCGCCGGACATGTTCAGGTCGAGGAACAGTTCCTCGCTGGCGCGGGCCGCCAGGGAGACCTGGATGCGGGCCAGGATATCTTCCTTGCTTGCGGTTTTAATCGACTCTTTCGGGCGCGGGAGGGCGAATGCGGCCGCCCCCTCCAGATCGCTGCGCTGGTGGATGGTCACATACGCGGGATAGTAACGGTCCATCAGGTAATAGGAAGAGACGGCATGCCCCGCCTCGTGATAGGCAATGCGGCGCCGGTCAATCGGTGTCAGCTCGCTGAGCTGGCGCAGGCCGAATTCATGCACATCCTGGGCCTCTATCAGGTCTTTGTATGTGACCTTTTCACGCCCGTCGAAGTGGGCGATAATCACGGCCTCGTTGATGACGTGTTTGATGGCGACCGGGGTATAGTTAACCAGGCGCTGGGAGAGGTTCTCAACCAGAATATCGGGCTCATGCTCCACTTTCTCCAGGTAGTACTCGATCACCTCGGGGCGGTATTTATCGGTGGGGGCCGCGACGTTGATCCTGCGGTCGAAACGGCCTGGTCGCAGGAGGGCCTGATCCAACGAATCAGGCATATTGGTCGCGCCCACCGTCAGCACCGGCTGAGCCTGGACGCGGCTATGGGACAGGCCAAGCGTGCGCAGAATTTTTTTGAACCAGCCTGTTTCAATGTTGGGGGGGTCCATCTCCATCAGCAGCTGGTTTAGTCCCCCACCTACGCCGCCGAAGATACCTCCTCCGCCCATTCCCATGCCCATAGCGCCACCGGCGGCCCCTCCGCGTGCCATACCGATGGCGTCTATCTCATCCAGGAAGATGACGCAGCCGCCGTATTCACGCGCCAGCTTGCGAGCCTTGGAATAGAGTCTGCGGATCATCAGGATATCCATGCCAATGAACATGGCGCGGAAACTGGCGGCGCTGGCATAGGCAAAAGGCACGCCGGCCTCCGTGCTCATACACTGGGCCAGGTAGCTTTTTCCTGTTCCCGGGGGGCCCGAAAGAAGCAAGCCGCGCACAGGAGAGCCACCCATCTGCTGAAACTCCTTGATGCCCTGCAGTAGCAGGACGATACGCCGGGCCGCCTCGAGCACCTCGGGGTTGCCTTTGTAGTCATCGAAGGTAACTCCCGTCTCTCCCGGCATCACCCAGTAGAGCCTGGGGCGACCCAGGAACCAGAAGATGGCGACAAATTGCATGATACCAAAGAGGACCGCAAAGACGATCTGGAAAGCGTAGAGGAGGATGACCCCCGGCGATGGCGCTGTCAGCTGAGGAGCAATAAAGGCGACGAAATACCAGATCACTATAGCCGCAAGGACGAGCCAGATCCAGCGCAGCCTTACGAAACGCCCAAACTGGTCCATACCAAGGTCAATTGACCTGTCCAGGCTACTCTTTTTATTCGCATTGTTTACTGCCACAGTGGTCTATCCCTTCTGCTGCCGAAGCAAGCTCCTTCTATGCCAAAGACGGACGTAGTGGTAAGACGTCGACCGCGATGAGGTGTTCACCATTCGAGTTGACCGTCACAAAATGAAAAATCGCTTCGCCCGAGGTACTTCCTCCTGGCCCGCTGGCCGAGAGCTGCACCGCGACAAAGCTATCGACCGTCGTATCCGCTTCGCTGTAGATGCCGACCACATTGATTGCTTTCCAGTTCACATGCGCCTTCTCCTGGCCATACTGGCCGATGAGCGTGTTGGGATCGGGCGGCTGGCTGATATCTTTTTGCAGCAGCGACAGCGTGGTGGCATCACCGTCGCGCAGCGCATAGAGCCAGTTCCTGACCAGGTCGCCGCCACCATTGGAGCCATGCACATGAAAGTTAAATTGGTCGTTGCCTATGCCAAAGGGAAATTGCCCGGTTGAGAAATAGCTGGTGGCAGAGATGCTGATGAGGAGAAGAACCACTATGGCAAGGGTGGCTAATTTATGGTTCTTGATTGCCTGAAGCAGGTAATAGATGCCCTTGAAGATGGGACGGAAAATAGCCTTGATGAACAGGGCTGCCGGCGATTGACCCGTTCTGCGCCTGGCAGGCGTCAGCTTGACCCTCCTGTCTGCGGGCTGGTCGTCACGCTCTGGCGGTTGTTGAGTAGGTGAAGGGCTGCTAATCATGTAATCTCGCTTCTCAACTTTCTCAGGTGTACATGGATATGGTATCTAATATAAAGCACATCTCGCAGATTTGCGACCTCTGTTTGCCGTGCTACGAAATACCTTGATACACTGAAGCTGCATTAATGCTACCATACACTACAAGAGCCGTTTTGGCAAGATGTCAGGTAAATTCCGGGCACTTCCGCCAGAGCACGCCTGGCTGAAAACGGCCTGCCATAGAAAAGAGAGGCCTTAAGCAGGACGAAACGGTTGAAATTCTTTGTTATAATGTACGTGCATATGTTTTGAGCGGGTATTCTTATAAGGAGCGGGCAGGAAGGCGGCCGGCTGATGGTTCAAGCAAATAAAGGCGGGAGAAAATTTATGGATGACACAACTGAGAGGCCTGATGGAGCAGGCTCACATATCTGGTTGCGCTATAGCACGCAGTTCTCTGTCGGCGAACGCATCAATACGATTGAGATGGGTATTCCTGTTCCGCTCGGCGCCAGTGAAGAGGAGCGCGAAAGCCTGATACGGGAGGCAGATGCAGGGATGGACCAGCTCGCAAAACATGTCGAGGGCCGCGCCGCGCGTATGCAGCAGGCCAGAAACGGCAACGCTGCCCTGGGCGCGGCCGCTGCAAAGTCGCCCTTTGTGGCCGCCCCTAGCCCACCGCCGGCGCCTGCCGCCGTGCCAGCGAACAAGACAGCACCAGCGCAGGCAGCGCCGCCCGCCGCCAGCACGGCATTGCCAAAGCCTCCTGCTCAGATCCCTCCACCGCCAAGGGTGACGCCAGGCGAAAGCAAAGAGAAGACGGTGGCGATGCCGCCAACACGGCCAAATATCGGGGCGAGCATGCCCAGCACGCCCGGTATGGCGGGCAATACCAGCGAAAGCATGCGCCTGCCCCAGTTTATTCAGTTTATCAAGGAAAAGCTGAATCTGACACCTAAAGAGGCAATGGACAGGCTGAATGTGAAGTCGCTGAATGGCGTGAACCTGCGCGAAGCTTTTGAGCAGCTACAGCGCATGGCAAATAAGGAGGATGGCTCCACGGCTGCGGCGGAGCAGAGGACGGCCGCAGGTGAAGGCGATGGCGGGGAGGCGCAAAAATCTCTTGCCCCGGCCGCAGAGCCTGCTGAGGTCCAGCCAGCACGAACCGCCCCCCCGGCTCCATTTCCCCCGACAAACAAGAAGGGGCCTGACATCCTTGAGATTAAGCATGCCGTAGTACGTGAGATGCCCCCTGCCCCGGTCTTTGAAGAGGAGCTGGACGACGAGGAATTTGGCCTCGAGCTGGATGACGACGAGGAATTCTCATCTGAATTGACGGAAAATGAGCGCGATTTCGCTGAAAATACGTTGAGCAGGTTGAGGGAGGCGCGGGGATCCACGGCCGCCAGCGCGGCGCGTCTGCAGGTCCTGCAGAATGTCGTCGGCGAGCAATTAAACAAGGAGCAGATGCTGGACCTCATCCAGGGCACATGGAATATTGCCGTCCTGAATAAATTAAAGAGCGAACAGGTTGAGGCACTTATTTCCTGGGCCAAGCAAGACGCATTTGTCGAGGAGGCAGAGGTGGTACTGGCCCTTCTGCAGGAGAATGCATATGCGCGTAGTGACAGGTGAAGCCAAGGGGCGTAAACTCAAAGGCCCGCAGAGCGCGAGTACCCGTCCCATCATCGAACGAGTGAAGCAGGCCCTGTTTAATATCCTCTCCGTACGTGTAGAGGATGCGCGCTTTTTGGATCTCTTCGCCGGCACGGGCAGCGTCGGTATCGAGGCCTTGAGCCGGGGCGCCGCCAGCGCCACTTTTATTGAGATGAACTTCAAGGTGCTGAACCTAGTACGTGAAAACCTGCGCATTACCGGACTGACGGATCGGGCGGAGACGCTGCGTAGCGATGCGTTCAAATTCTTACAGGCGTATAGCAGCCACGCGGCCAGCGGGAGCGGCCCGGCCACACGTTTCTATGATATCATCTATGTAGCTCCGCCACAGTATCAAGAGATGGCGGCGCGCGCGCTGGGCATGCTGGATAACTCAACGCTGCTGGCTCCCCATGGGACGGTCATCGTACAGATTTACCCCAAAGAGCGGGCCGGGGTAGCCGCAGTAGAACTGCGCCACCTGGTCCTGAGCGATGAGCGGCGCTATGGCAGCACGCTGCTCATGTTTTATACAGTCAAAAAAGAGCAGATTACCGCTGATGATTTCACTTCAGAGAACTGAAGGAGCGAGAGCATATGATCAATAACCCCGGTGCAGGTAGCGGACGCTTCGCCTTCCTTGACGCAGGCGAGACAGCGCGCAAGTTACAAATCGATCGCGTCACCCTCGATCAGTGGGTGCGCGCTGGCCGACTCAGAGCTTACCGCGGCGTCGGCCGCGATTCATTCTTCAAGGTCAGTGACATCGAGGCTCTCTTTAAAGAGCTGCATCCCGAGGCAACACTGGCGCAGGCAGTCGCCGAGGATGAGCGCGAGAGCGCCGCAGGCAGCCAGCCCATGCAGTTGACGGTGCGCAAAAAGCAGGATCCGCAGATGCGCGTCTACCTGCGTTTGCAGGCCGATGCAAAATGGTACGACACCTCGGAAGAGGACATTCGCAGCTGGTTTCAGCAGCTTGCTCCTGACGGCTACGCACGCAACAGGAAGAACGCCCAGCATACCATTAAGAAGCTGCAATACCTGGTAAGCCTGATTGAGGAGGCTGAAGAAAAACAGAGCTGAGATGGTCGCTACGGCAGGAGGTCGACCACGTCTTCCACCGAACTTATAATGAAGTCCGCGCCCCAGTAGTATTCGTGGTAGATGTCGCCGATCAAGTCATAGTTCAGGCGGGCGCTGGCGGGAATCGCCTCATCGACCCATCTGGTGCCTCCCCGGCCGGCGAGGTTGGCGGCACGCGCGAGGGCCGCCCACTCCCTGCTACTGCGGCCGGCCAGAGGCGTGCCCTGCCACTCGCGCGTGCGAGCGGTGCTAAGTGAGGCCAGTAAATAACACATAACCCAGTCGTTGTTGTAACCACCGGCCTGTTTAAATGCGTTGACGTCTGCGAGGGTGACCAGCGGCCTACCCTCGCCTTGACCCCAATCCAGGCCGTGAATGTGAGCCACGACATATTCGGCTACGGCGATATCGGTAGCACGAAAAGAGTCGGTCGTTTTGATGAGCACGCCGTCAACATCAAAAAAAATACTGTCAAAGATGGGAGGGAAGTGAAGCTGCGATCGTCGCCAGATCAAAGGAGTCCGCATACGAGGCCTTTCTATTCATAAAAACTACATAACAGCTCACTCAATGCGATAACGCCATCGCTTCCAAGTTGTAATATTTATGTAATTACTTCGACTCTGACAGTGCTATTTTTCTCATCCAGCGTAAATATCTGTTGCCATCCTTCATGCGGCGCATCATGCAGGACCTGCTGGAGCAGTCCTGCATGATAGGCAATCACCCGTTCCTCCACCAGGCGCCCTCGCGCGCGATTGCGCTCAAGGCTGGCAGCCAGGGGGACATTGAAGATAAGCAGGCAGGTTGCATAATCATGCCTGCGGGCCAATTCGAGCAAGCGATGGCGAGCCTCCGGCTGCAGGGCGGTGCTATCCGCAACGGTGAAACGAGACAGACGCATACGCTTGTTGATGATGTAATAGAAAAGATCAAAGGTGTCGCGGTTGACATGCTGGTTATTACTGTCATCACAGATAAGCTCGCGACAGTAATCAGATGAGACCGTCACGCTTGGGGCAAAGCGTTGAGAGGCAAAGGTGCTTTTGCCAGAAGCGGCCGGTCCACAGAGAACCAGGAGGGTTCTGGCTGCTACGCTGATGCTGGCGGGAGCGCTGTGAAGTTCACTCTCCATTGCGATGCTTCCTTTCCTCTGGTATAATGCGCGTGCAAACGTATACCATGCGACCGAGTTCGGGTGGGCTTTTAGCCTGTTTACATGTATCTTACAATATTGATTAGGATAGGGAACGCGCTATGAGCATGCCTGGGGGAATGACGTCTCCCGTGAGCCGCGCAAGCGCGCTTGCGCCCTCCCTTACATGAGAAGATCGTCACGTGCAAAGAACGATAGATAGCGAACACATTGAAGTAGCATACAGAGAATAAGGGGAATGACGTGTCTGTTGAATTAAAACTTACAAGTACTGAAATTCGTGCGCGCTTCCTGGATTTCTTTGCCAGCAAAGGCCATCTCAAAGTACCCAGCTCGTCGCTCATTCCGCGCAATGACCCGACGGTCTTGCTCACCACGGCTGGCATGCAACAGATGATACCATACTTCCTGGGCGAGGGAGTCTCCCCCAGCGCTGCTAATGACCTCCTCGCAGAAATGTTTTCGCACAACCGATATTGACAAAGTGGGCAATGAGCGCTACTTTAACCTTTTTTGAAATGCTGGGCAATTTCTCCGTGGGCGAGTATTTTAAGCGCGAAGCGATCGCTTACGCCTGGGAATTTATGACTCAGGTGCTCCAATTGCCTGCCGATCGCCTGCTATCCTACGGTTCACCCGCATGATGACGAAGCTCCGGCCTACTGGAGCGAGATGGCGGGTTTCCCCGATGAGGCTATTGTACGACTGGAAGACAACTGGTGGGGACCTCCTGGGGCATCGGCCCATGCGGCCCCGACTCCGAAATCTACTATGATCGCGGCGTGGAACATGGCTGTGGGCGGAGCCGATTGTAAACCGGGTTGTGATTGCGAACGCTTCCTGGAGATCTGGAACCTCGTCTTTATGCAATATTACCAGGACCTCGATGGCACGCGAACGCCCCTGCCCAGAAAGAATATCGACACTGGCCTGGGCCTGGAACGCCTGACGATGGTCATACAGGGCAAAGAGTCGGTCTTTGATACAGATCTGTTCCGTCCCATTATTGACCGCTTTCGCCTCCCTCGCCACACACACCTACGGGCTTGATACCAAACATGATGTCTCCTTGCGTGTCATCGCCGATCATGGGCGTGCCCTGGTCTTCCTGGCCGCCGATGGCGTCCTCCCAGCAATGAAGGACGAGGCTATATCTTCCGTCGCCTCTTCGCCGCGCCGTGCGCCATGGCAAACTGCTTGGGCTGGATAAGCCCTTCCTCTCGGAGGCCGCCGATACCGTCATCAATCTCATGAAGAGACACTATGTCGAATTGGAGCTTGCAACGCGACCGCATCGTTGAAATTTTGAGCCTGGAAGAGAAGAAGTTCAATCAGACGCTGAACGCTGGCCTGGCGCTGCTCACTGAGCCTGATCGAAGATATACAAGCACAAGGCCACCATACCATTCCAGGCGAAGACGCCTTTAAGCTGTATGATACCCATGGCTTCCCCTGGAGCTGACGCAAGAGGTGGCCGCCGAGCATGGACTGAGGTGGACGTCTCTGGCTTTGAGCAGTCCATGCAGCGTCAACAGGAGCGCAGTCGAGCAACGGAACGTTCACGCAGGACAGGACGACCAGGCTCTGACGGAGTGCTCAAGCGCGTTGGCGCCACCGAGTTCACCGGCTATCAGGGAATAAGCGGCAGCAGCAAAATGGTTGGCCTGATCGTTGATGGCGCTGAAGTAGAGAGCATCAGTACACCGCAACAGGCGCTGTTGATCCTCGACACTACCCCTTTCTATGCCGAGAGCGGCGGTCAAATAGGCGATCAGGGCGACATTAGCGGGTCAGTTGGGGATCTTCCACGTGCAGGACACGCGCCGCCCACATCAAGGGCTTGATTGTTCATTATGGCGAGATGAGCGAAGGCTACCTGCGTGTAGGCGATACTGTGCAAGCCAATGTCATCGAGCAGCGCCGCGAAGATACGATGCGCAATCACAGCGCCACACACCTGCTCCACAAAGCCCTGCGCGACCTGCTCGGCCCCAGGTCGAGCAACGCGGCTCGCTGGTTGAGCCAGAGCGTCTGCGCTTTGACTTCACCTGCCCGCGCCCGCTGACCTCTTCAGAGCTAGCACAGCTTGATGAACAGATAAATCGCTGGATTCGCGCCAATTTGCCCGTTCATACAGAGTATTATGCCACTACAACAGGCGCTGACGACGGGAGCAATGGCGCTCTTTGGCGAGAAATACGAAGACATGGTGCGCGTGGTCTCGATGGGCAAGAGCATAGAATTGTGCGGCGGCACCCATTGCTCACATACAGGCCAGATCGGACTATATATCACTATTCAGGAGACAAGTATCGCCGCCGGTATTCGCCGCATCGAAGCGCTGACTGGACGCGGAGCCGAGGCCTATCTGCGCCACCGCAGCGCCTATGGATACCCTGGCCGCCAGGTTGCAGACGCAGCCTGATATGCTTGAGTGCCCGCGTGGAGCAACTGTGCCAGGAGCTTGCTGCCGCTCGCCGTCGATCGCGCAGTACCACGAGAGAAGCAGCTCAGCAGAGGCGGAGGCGCTGGCGAAAGACGCACAGGAGGTCTCTGGCGTGCTGGTTGTCGCAAGCGGCGGTGAATGTTCCGGACGATAAGGTGCTGCGTGAGATGGGCGACATGGTGCGTAACAAACTGAGCCGTCCAGGGGTGTGTGGTGGTAGCCAGCACCTATGATGAGCGCGTAGGCATCCAGGTGAGCGTTGACCCTGCATTGACCAAGCGCGGTCTGCATGCCGGTAAAATAGCCAGTGCCGTTGGAGAACGCCTGGGTGGCAAAGGTGGCGGCAGGCCGAATCAGCGCAAGGTGGAGGCAAAAATAAGGCTGAATTGGGAGCAGCTCTCGATCTAGTGCCTCGTTACGTGAGAGATAACATCAACTAACTTTTGCTTTATATAGTACATTTGTGCAATAATGTAGGGGCAACCCTTGGGTCGCCCTGGTAATCGTGGAGTCGCCCTGGTGACATGCGGTCGCCCTAGAACTTATGGACCGCCATATGGTACTTGCGGATAATAGTAGGGATCATGAAAATGAATCTCTTTCAAAGTCTGCGTAACCTCTTTCAGGGAAGACAAGAAGAACGGATATCTGTTATGGCCAGGAGGGCTTACGATGATCAGCCGCTCGCTACTGGCGGAGATGACCGCCAGCTTTTTACTGCTCTTGACATCGGCACCGCATTCGCCAAAGCGATCATCGTCGAAGTACATGAAGACCGAGGCCATTGTGCTGGGTGTGGGACGACATCAGCAGAGTTATTCCCATATGTCTGATGGCATCGTGACGGACATTTCAGGAGTCATCGCCAACTGCAACGAGGCGCTTATTACAGCCGAAAAGTCAGCGGGTGGCATTGTCGCTCCTTCAGCCGTCATTGGCATAGCCGGAGAACTGGTCAAGGGAAGCTCGATCACTGTCAATAAACAACGCCAGCACCCTACGCAACCCGTCACGCCAGAAGAACTTGAGTCGATAATCACCGGAGCACAGCAAAAATTCTTGAAGATTGCCAAAGATCGTATTGCCGCCGAAACGGGCTACCAGAATATTGAGGTGCGCCTGACCAATGCCGCGGTGATCTCTGTGCGCATCGATGGACAAACGGTGGCTAATCCCATAGGCTTTCGCGGACGCCACTTCACGCTGACCCTCTTTAGCGCCTTCGCCCCACTGATGCAGTTGGGCGCGCTTGAAACCGTGGCCCAGGGACTGGATCTGACACTGGTCACGATCGTCGCCGAACCATATGCCCTGGCCCGCTGCTTGAGCACAAACGCCGCTACTGACAGCGGGGCCATTTTCATTGATATCGGCGGTGGAACAACCGATATCGCGCTGGTGAGGCAGGGCGGCATCGAAGAGACGCGCATGTTTGCCCTTGGGGGACGTACCTTTACGCGCCGCCTCGCAACAGCCAAAGGTATCTCGATCAAAGATGCAGAGAAGCTCAAGTTGACTACAGCAGCGGCCTCATCAAAGGCAGCAGCCGCGATGAACTGGGAGCCATCCTTGCTCCCGAATGTCAGACCTGGATGGATAGCGTGGAACTGCTGATCGATGATTTGGCGAAAGGTGAACTTTTGCCCCCGGCCATTTACCGGTGGGTGGGGGCTCTGCGCTGCCGGATCTGCGCCAGAAGCTTGAAGCTTTCCCCTGGACGGAGCGGCTCCCCTTTGCTCACCAACCAATCATAAAGACGGTACAACCAGAAATGGTGGCCAGCATCGATGATCCAGCGAGATGCTGAAAAACGCGCAGGATATCACGCCCATGGCCCTGGCATATCAAGCCATTGAGCTACAAAACGAGAACGATATCCTGGAACGAACGCTTAACCGGGTAATTCATAACATGCACATATAAGCTGGCGAGAAGAGGTAGACATTCAGCGCACATTCCTGAAATTCTACACACTATACACGCGCAAGCAGGGGGGTATAATGGGCTATGGCCGATGAGCAGATTATCTATCTGAGCCCAGAAGAAGAATTAACCAATGTACGAGAACGCCTGGAACGGAGCAGAAGTCGACGCATCATACTTGTCATTCCAGCACAAGCACAACTGCGCAGCCACGTCAGCTGGCGTTTACTGTATTCACGTGCGCACGAGCTCAACAAGGATGTTCTTATCATAAGTGCCGACCGCCAGATACGCGCGGTGGTCAAAGCAGCTGGCTTTAAGATCGCAGACTCACTGGAGTCTCCTCTTACGAGCAGGCCGCGTGCGGCGAGCCGCCCGGGGCGTCCGGGCCTGGGCGGCAAAACCTCCCCGCGCCTGCGCGCACCAACCAGCAAAAGCGCTCCTGCGGACCAGACAAACGCCAGACACGCGCCTGAGCCGCCTGCGGGTCAGCAGAGTCTGCGCTCTTCGCTGGACCCTGGTTTGAGATCAGAGCCAGTTGACAGGCCTTATCGCAGGGAAGACGATAGCGTCCTGAAATCAAGGCAGGCTCAGCCTGTGGAAAACGTTGAGGACGACAAGCAGTCGCAATTCGACTATCGCATCGACTCGTCTCTCAGCCATCCTCATCCCGTCAATCAGCCCTTTGAGGACGAAGAACCGAACCATGTATACGAGGATTACCGCCAGTCTCAGAGCATACGCCAGGCGGCCCAGATGGGCGATGCCGATACAATGCTTCCGCCGCCCCCACCGCTGGAGAGCCGCGCACCCATGCGTGATCAACCTATCAGCTCAATGGAGCCTCGTGACCCGCTTACGTTTCTTGATGATGAACCGACCGTTCATTTACACCTGCCCGAACAACGCGGCTCTGCTTTTACCCACGATGTAGAAGAGCAGGTCAGCGACATCAGCAATCAGCCTGATGATGCCTTGCAGATCGAGGATCAGGGTGACATGGGAGATATCGTCGATCGCAGCGCATCATCACCCGGGATCGTGGCGGTTCCCGGCGAAGAAGAGGATGCACCAGATCCAGCCAGCGTGCATGGTCGCCCGCGTGCTAAGCCCCACAGGAGTGCTGTGCCGCCGCAAACATCACAGCCTGATGATGAAATGGCCTTACCTCCGGTTCCCGAGCAAGGACCTGCGCCTGCGGCAGCCGGCTTGAGTGCTCCCGGACCCGCCCCTGTTGAGCTGCCGCGCGTGCGTCCCCAGGGGAGAAGCATGCAGCCAGCAGCGAAAAGACGTTCTGTGGGTGCGCTACGCCCCCCGCTGCGCGCTGCTGGCAGACCACAGTCGGCCGCTCAAGGCTCGAGCAAATATAGCGCCGCCAGGCTCATCGTGCCGGGGCTGATCCTGCTCGCGCTGCTGGTGCTTGTCTTACTGGTCATTCTGCTGCCTTCGGCTGATGTCACCGTTGTCTTGCCGGCACATACGTACTCCTTGCCACTGACGCTCACGGCCAACGCCAGCAGTCGCCAGGACAGCGTCCAGCACACGCTGCCCGCTCAAACGCTGGTCTATGCTACGAGCGTCCAGGGAATGGGGAAGGCTACGGGCGTTACCACCGCGGGAACTGTTGCCGCCAATGGCAGCGTTTACTTCACCAACAATAACAGCGCTGCCCAGGGACAGGTTGATATTCCAACGGGCACTCTACTTGCGACGCAAAACCATGTGCTTTTTACCACCCAGGCCGATGTGCTGGTGCAGCCAGGTCAGACATTGCCCACAACCATCCTGGCCCAGAATCCCGGCGTGATCGGCAATGTCGCGGCCCATGCCATCACTGTGCTTCCAACGGAAGGTATCAGCATGATACGGCAGGCTAACCCCGGAGTTGCGATCAACCTGAATGTCGATAATGCTAATCCTACCACGCACGGAGGCACCGGCACAGCCTCACAGGTAACCAGCCAGGATGTTGCCAGCGTAAAAAATACGCTTGATATCCGGGTAAATGCGCAGATCCAGAGTTACCTGCAGAAGAATGTACATGACGGCGATCAGCAGGGCAGGGTCATACGCGACGAGTCGCCCACGGTAACTCCGGCCCGGGGGGGGGTGGCGACAAGCGGCACATTTTTAGAAACGCTGAAGGTACATATGACGGTCCTGGTGGTACGCGCCTCAGACCTGCAGGCAGCAGCGAGCGCGGAGTTGAAAAATGCCCTCATCAAGCAGGGTCTGGTGCTCGTTCCCCAGCAAGAGGTACAGCTGAGGCAATTGAAAAATACGCCGGCCACAGATGGCAGTTCGCTTGTGCTCAGGTTCACAGCTGCGGGGCAGGTCGCGGCACAAATTACAGCAGATACTGTGCGCAACTTGATGTCCGGCAAAACCATCGATTACGCCAGAAATGTGCTGGATGGCAAGAATGGCACGCCTAATGCCTTGCGGACAGAGATTAGTGTACATAACGGCGTCCTTCACTTCATGCCGTTCCTGCCCCAGCGCATCACAGTTCACTTCCAGGCCTCGCAGTAAACATGGCCAGCAAAAGGTGCGCCGGCAGGCCTAGCTTGACCCCCAGGGACGACGCAGAAGACGCACGGCCCGGCGTTCGATATCCCAGCGCACCTGAATACCTTGATAGCGAAGCCATCCCTGGCACAGCTCCCACAACGTGGGCTGCCGCAAAGGTGGTCTGGATTTATAGCGATCGTCAGCCGCTGCAGGCACGGGAACAGGGGCTTGAGGATATTTGGGGATAAATGGCTCACCCATGCGGAAAATACTCCTTGTTACACATTTGTTGCTTCTCCCGCGCTCAGCTTCGCCAGGCCATCGCTGATGGCCTCCGCAACGCCGCTTGCGGCTGTCTGGCGCGCGACACGCAGCGCATTTTTAATCGCCCTGGCATTTGAGCGGCCGTGAGCGATGATTGCCGCGCCATTGATACCCAGCAGCGGCAGGCCGCCATATTCAGTGTAGTCGAGGCGTTTGCCCACGCTGCGCAGATCTGAACGCAGGACGGCGGCAGCAAGTTTGTTAGGCAATGACTTCGTCATCTGTGCGCGGATCAAACCAAGTAATACCTCGGATAAACCCTCACTCAGCTTTAAGACCACATTGCCCACAAAGCCGTCACACACCACCACGTCAACGCCACCTGTAAAAATGTCGCGGCCCTCTACATTGCCAATAAAATGCACTCCGAGCGTGGTCGCATTAGCCTTGAGCAACTGGTGCGCTTCCTGCACCAGTTGATTGCCTTTATATTCTTCTTCTCCGTTGGCAAGCAGTCCCACGCGGGGAGACTGCACATGCAGGATACGCTCCATGTAGATGGAACCCATCAGGGCAAACTGCTGCAGGTACTCGGGTTTACAGTCGGTATTTGCGCCCATATCGATGACCATGCAGGCGCCGTCGCGGGTAGGCAGGACACCTCCCAGGGCTGCGCGTTCCACCCCTGGCAAACGTTTGAGTGTTACAAGAGAAGCGGCCGCCATCATTGCGCCGCTATTACCGGCAGAGACTGCTCCCAGCGCGGCCCCATCTTTGACCAGTTGCAGGGCGCGCACCATTGATGTATTTTTATTGCGCACCGCCCTGGCCGGATTATGTTCATCCATAGGTATGACTTCATCGCTATGGACGATGGGCAGGTCGAGACCCCGCGTGTCATGCCTGGCGATTTCCGCCCTGATAGCATCTTCACGCCCCACCAGGTACACGCCGAAGCCATATTCACGGGCGGCCTGCACCGCACCCGCGACAACCTCCCCAGGGGCATGATCGCCTCCCATTGCATCGAGAGCCACGCGAATAGCTGCGCTCATGAATCCTACTCCCCGGGGTCTCCGATGGTCGTCTTCACCAGTTCCACCAGTTTTTCCAGGTCGAAAGGTTTGTAAACGATATGGACTACACCCGCCTGGCGGAACTCGGCTTCCTCGTTACCGGCCTCCAGAAAGGCGGTCACAACAATTACCGGGATCTGGTGCTCTACTCCCATCGACATCAGCTTCAGCTCATCACGCCCATCAAGGTAAGGCATCATCAGGTCCAGCAAGATGAGATCTGGTTTATGTTCGCGGACAGCATCATAGAAGCGGAGGCTCTGCGTGGTCATAAAAGTTTCATAGCCCTCGTAAGCCAGAGCTTCAGCCAGTAAATCAGCAATAGTTGGATCGTCATCCATGATTAAGATTTTTTTCGCCATGGTACCTTGCTATCCCCTCATCTAAAAAGCATCACATCCCATGTAGAGGAGCAAAAGCCCTCCCCTCGCTCGAATGCATATTCGTATTATAACATCAAGCTCCATAGAATGTATGCAGCGACCACTATTTCCCCAGAAGTCGCCCTGCTATTTTCTCCAGTCATAGGGCCAGGTCAGCGAGCGACGTGAGTGAGCAGCCTGCTTCCTTGCGTATCAGAACGACCATAGATATGAACGCTGGCGGGGCGGCAGCAAATTCTCATGCGCGGCCTGGCAATAGAGCGCAGCGCCCGTCAGAGCGGAGCGCCAGCTCTTCACCTGTTCCAGTTGCGCCAGGAAGTCAGCCTGTAGATCAATGGCCGTTGCTTGCCAGTAGAGGCTAATGGCGCGTCGCGCGAAGGAGATATCGTTGCGCGGTTCGATGCGGTCCAGGTCTTCAAAGAAAAAGCCGCAGCTGGTGAAGCTGTACTGCTGGTAGTACTGAGCCTCCAGCAGCTGGAGCGTTCGCTCAACCTCCGCTTGCTGTGCGGGTGCGCGCTGTTCTTTGCCGAAGCGCGACCAGAAATTCGCGGGCGTTATCCAGTTATTGCGCAGATCAAGGTAGGCGTTACGAGCAGCCCAGGGGTCGCTTAACGTCTCTCTGGCATACTCTGCAAAGAGTTGATCGCCGCGTTCTGCCAGGCTGTGCAAGGCGCGGCGCAGGCCGCCCTTCCAGCTGCTATCACCCTCTGTACACTCACAGCCGCTATCCCAGCGCGCCACACCATGGCCACAGCTCCAGGCGCTTGGCACACGCAGCGTCGCCTCCCTGGTCGCGGGATACATCTGCAGGTAGCGCTCCAGGGTACAGACCTCAAAGCCATAGCCCGGAGCCCCAAATTGCACCAGGTGAGTCAGGAACTTATCGCGCCAGGGCTTGTGGTGACCATAGAGTTCGCCATCGGTGGCGATCAGCAGCATCTGCGCCTCGCCCGCTTCGCGCTTACCACTCACCAGGTGAGCGGGCAGGTAGGAGGCGGCGAAGAGGTCAGCGTTGCTGGTCGTAGTCCAGTCAAAAGAGACGCCGCCGGAGAGCGGCGCATTATAGAAAAAGACGCTTATGCTGCGGCCGGATGGTAGACGCACGAGGTATGGCTCCGTCGGATCAATCGCGGTTGCCGCCTGCCAGGGAGCAAGAACCGTATACATCACTCCATGCTGCGCCATGATGTCCAGGCATTCCAGGTCAACGGCCGTCTCCGCCAGCCACATGCCATGCGCGTCATGGCCGAAGCGATGGCGAAAGTCGCTCAGGCCCCAGAGAAGCTGAGTCTGCTTGTCGCGTGTGCCAGCCAGGGGAAGAATAGTATGGTTATACGCCTGTGCCAGGGCATTACCTACGCCGTATTGCAGGAAGTGGTGGCGGTCGGCAGCGATGATTTGCTGGTAGACATCAGGATGGGTCTGCTCTAACCAGGCAGCCAGAGTCGGGCCGAGGTCAAAGCTGATATATGCGAAATTGCCCGCGCGTGCATTGGGTGCATAACATTCAGCTGTAATCTTCTCATTGTAGTTGGCGAATGGGGTCGCGCCAGGCTCAAGGGGCAATTTGCCGCTAAAGGGATCTTCACGGGGGGGTTGATAAAAATGCCCGTACAGGCAGAGATACGCAGGTCCCTGGCGCGGGCCCGCGGGCGAGGCTTCGAAAAACTTTTGCTCGAGCATGCGATCACCTTCACTGGTAAAAGCAGAATCAGCACCGTTCCCACCAGATCGAGGTACAGATTCTCAGGCATAACGCCATTTTCAGCATTAGCGAATAATGAATACTCCCTCGCCCGGGCTGCACAGGCCTGACCGCCTGCACCTGAACGAACAACGGAGCACTCATACATCCCATATACATTAATAACGTCATAAAGAGGCAAAAAGAGTCGCTTAGATTCATGGGATGGCCTATGGTGCATAGGCGAAGCACGGGCCAGCCATTGCTATTCATTCAACGAAGGCAGTTACGCCGATAAACCGCGCAGTGAACCACCATGGGCGCTCATAAGGAATTCCTCGTAGGCCTCACGCAGCTTGGGGTAGCGCAGCAGGAAGAAACCGGCGTACTCCTGCGCAAGGGGACGCGGCTGCCGCAACAGGCGCATATTCACCTCTTTCAGCAGGCGGTTGCCTTTTTTCCCATTGCAGAGTTTGCAAGAGGCAACGAGATTCTCCCATGTACTCTTGCCACCTCGCGAGCGGGGAATAATATGATCAAGCGTCAGATCGCGGCTGCGTTTACCACAATACTGGCACGTTTCATCGTCGCGCAACAGGATATTCGCGCGAGTCGGCTGCAGAGCTACGCGAGGTACCCGCACATTGGCCAGGAGCTGCACAATCACGGGTCGCTCCAGCTCAAGTCGTCGAGCTTCAATACTCTCTTCGATCAAGCTACGAACACGCTCATCTACAAAGGTGACTTTCTGCTTTGACAGCAGCACGATGAGGCGGCGCTCTGGAATGACCGAGAGAGGCTGTAGCGAGGAATTCAATACAAGAACAGGCATGAATGGCTTCCTTTCCTCTCTGTCAGAGCCGATAATCACAACAGACAGCGAGGAAGAAGCGTGAGGTACGGGTGGCGAAGGGGAGTGTTCCGACCCCCTCAGCTTCTACTGCCGTCTGTGACGACGACTAGATGGAAACGAATGTAAGCGCCTTGCACGTCCAGGTGAGTCAGGCACGGCGGAACATTTGCTGGCTGTCACCCGACCCTGCATAGCAGGTGCGGCGCAGGCAGGCATCAGATGACAACGCCCTGCATAAGCAGTTAAATGCATCTGACTTGTCCGCATTCCAAAACTCCTTCTATTACTAGAACTACTCGCATAACCTGAAAACGTTTTATGACACTTCTTTGTTTGCAGCACCCTTATCTTCATAAGAGTTAGCCGACATCAAGGAATTTTGTGCCATCCTGGTCGGGGTGAGAGGACTTGAACCTCCGACCTCAGCGTCCCGAACGCTGCGCGCTAGCCGACTGCGCTACACCCCGGTTGGACAAACCGTGCAAGTGATTTATCGCCAACGATTGCTAAAACATAAGAATAAGTGTTGGCCTCGCTGAACATTGCTGCCAGGCGATGCTAAACACCTCCCCTGCTCAAGCTTAGTATAGCATAACCGGTCAAGGCTTGACAATAGGAGAAATGTAGAATGTTGCTGTATATAACCTGACTGTTTCTACTTCAGCTAGAACTTACCTGATAAACAAAAACGCCATGAGCATACAGAGAAATCCCAGGTAGATAGAACCAAAGATATAGCCAATAACCATACCGGTCAGGGCGACGTCCCCGCTCGCGCTCATAGCTGGTACCGTTTGAGCTTTGCGAAGGCCAATATGCCCAAAAATAATCGCCAGGACGGCCGGGATCAACATGAGCAGGGCCAGGGAGAAATACCCGAAATGGGTGCCACTCAGGCTATAACCATAAGGAAGCGTAGCGGTGATACAGGTCAAAAGCGGGAGGAAAATGCTTACAAAAGCTAAAGTGAGGCTAGCAACCGCCCACTTGTTGCGCTGCCTGGATGGATTTTGCCCCCCCGTGGGGCCATACATGCCACTGACCCGGGGCGCAAGCTGCTGGCCAGCGCTCACCTGAACCTGCCCGCTGCTACTACCAGCGGCGGGCCCGCTCTGGCTGCCGGGCAGCGCCGCCTGCCAGGAAAGCGGCTGCTGCTGACCAGCGCTCAGCTGAACCTGCAGGCCGTAGAGGTGTTGCCTGGACCAGGCATTGCTTATACGCAGCAGCTCGTTCTTGACCATAACCACGCTCGCAGGTCTCCTGGCGGGATCCAGCTCTAACATCTGCAAAATCAATGCTTCAAGTCCCTCCAGCGCCGGCTGATCTTGCAGGTGGAGAGGTGCGAAGCGAAAGGGGGTCTGAGTAGGATCATTCCCGGTTAACAGCTGGTGCAGGATGACTCCCAGGCTGTAGATATCTGTGCGCGGCGTCGTCTGCGCTTTGCCATACTGCTCCGGGGCCGCATAGCCAGGTGAGCCAAAGGGCATGGTATCCCTGGCCTGGCCTGGCTTAAAGCGACGCGCGATGCCGAAGTCGATGAGGGTAATACGGCCATCAGGCGTTAGCATAACATTGGTAGGCTTGAGGTCGCGAAAAATAATGGGCGGCTGGCGCGTGTGCAGGTATTCAAGTAAGGAGCAGAGCAAGAGGCCAAGCTCAAAGACTTCGCCGACCGGCATCCGCCCAGCATGCATTGCTTCCAGGTGTTTCTCCAGTGTCTTCCCTTCAATAAAATTCATCACCAGGTACCAGCACTCCCGGTCCGCGAAATGATTGTAAACGCATGGTAGATTGGGATGCTTGAGGCCAGCTAACAGCTGCGTCTCACGATTAAAAGCCTCGGTCGCCTCTATCACCTCATGCGGTTTAAGGCCGCTCAGGGTAATCGCTTTAATCGCTACCAGCCGATTGCCGGACTGCGCATCTTCTGCTCTATAAACCGCGCTGAAGCCGCCTTTGCCCACCTGGCTGAGAATGCGGTAGCGCCCCAGCAGCAGAGCAGTTGAGGGCGCGCTGAAGGTAAGGGGGGTTGTGATTTTGAGAGAGCGGCCACACGCGAAGCACAGCGAGGCCCCCCGTGCATTGGCCGCGCCACAACTTATACAGTAGCGTTCAGAAGCAATCATATGCATGGCTCCCCCCATTTTCTTGTTCTCTTTCTTTAAGTATAGACGCATTTGGGCTGCAAAAAGCAGATTATACGTTGAAATTCGCTGCAGTTCAGCAGGATGCTCCTGAACAACAGTTGTCTGTTGCTTTCAGGGGGTGATAGAATGAAGACAAAGTCTGAACGCCACAGAAAAGACAAGAACATGCATCAAAACGATACAACCTCTACTGAAGCTTTGGATTTTGATAAACCTGAGCTGTATATAAATCGAGAATTGAGCTGGATCGAATTCAATCGCCGGGTATTTGACCAGGCGCGGCATAAGCGCCATCCATTACTCGAACGTGTCAAATTCATTTCGATCTACGACTCTAACCTCGATGAATTTATAATGATTCGTCTGGCGGGTCTCAAGGATCAAATCGCGGCGCATGTAACCGCGCTGAGCCCGGATGGTTTGACGCCGGAGCAGCAGCTGCGCGCGGTGCGCAAGTGCCTGGAAGATCTTAACCACGAGGTTCACCAGTACTGGCTGAATACGCTGCTGCCCCTGCTGGCCGAGCAACATATCTACATTCTGAACTATGAGGATCTGGATAAGACTCAACGTGAGCTGATGCTCGCCTATTTTGAACGCGAAATCTTCCCTGTCCTGACGCCCCTGGCCGTCGATCCGGGTCATCCCTTCCCTCACATCTCTAACCGCAGCTTGAATTTGGCGGTCGCGATTACCGACCCGGGGCATAGTGAGCCCCGTTTCGCGCGCGTCAAAGTTCCGCCCAGCCTGCCCCGCCTGGTGCATGTACCTGCTACCGACGAGGATTTACAGACCGTGGTTTTCGTGTGGATTGAGCAAATCATTGCCGCTCACCTCAACCGGCTCTTCCCGGGCTTTGAGGTGTGGGAGTCCTATCCCTTCCGGGTGTTACGCGACGCGGATATCGAATTGCAGGAGGATGAAGCTTACGACCTGCTTGAGTCGATCGAGCAGAGCCTGCGCTCGCGTCGCTTCGGCTCGGTAGTAGACCTGGCCGTCAACCCCTCCATGCCGGTGCGTATTCGTAGCCTGCTCCTCGACAACATGGAGATCTCTCCTGCCGATATGTCGATTATCGATGGCCCGCTGGGATTAGCCGACCTGATGGAGTTATATAGCCTGGACCGCCCGCATTTGAAGGATTCCCCCTTTACTCCCCACCTGCCGGCGATCCTGCGCAAAGAACAGGATCTCTTCGCGGTGATGCGCCAGCAGGATATTTTGATGCATCACCCCTACGACAGCTTCAATTCAGTGGTCGAATTTATCCAGGCCGCCGCGCATGACCCGCAGGTGTTAGCCATCAAACAGACGCTCTACCGCGTTGGCTCCAATTCACCCGTTGTGAACATGCTGCTCGAGGCGGCAGAGAACGGCAAGCAGGTCGCTGTTCTGGTAGAATTAAAGGCACGTTTTGACGAGGAGAATAACATCGAGTGGGCCAGGGCCCTGGAACAGGCAGGCGTACATGTCGTGTATGGCCTGGTTGGTTTGAAGACCCACGCGAAGGTAGCGATGGTGGTGCGCAGGGAGGAAGATGGTTTACGGCGCTATATACATCTTGGCACAGGCAACTACAATGCCACGACGGCGCGCATCTACGAAGACTTCGGCCTCTTCACGTGCTGTCCCGATATCGGCGCGGATGCGACCGATCTCTTTAACCTACTGACGGGCTACTCGCGCCTGCATGTCTATCGCAAATTACTGGTGGCACCCGTAGGCCTGCGGCAGGGTATCATCGAACGCATCGAGCGAGAGATACGCATCCACAAGAAGTATGGGAGCGGGCGCCTGATCTTTAAAATGAACGCGCTTGTTGACCCGGCGGTCATTCACGCCCTCTACAGAGCATCAAGCGCGGGGGTCAGTATCGATCTGATCGTACGCGGCATCTGCTGCCTGCGCCCGGGTATACCCGGCATCAGTGAAAATATTCGTGTCAGGAGCCTGGTTGGGCGTTTCCTGGAGCATAGCCGCATTTTCTTCTTTGGCAACAACGGCCATGAAGAGATCTTCATGGGCAGCGCTGACATGATGCAGCGTAACCTGGATGGCCGCGTTGAAACGCTCTTTCCGATTGAAGATCCCCTTTTGCGCGAGGCCATCCGCGAAGATGTCTTGAAAATCATCCTGGCCGATACCGTCAACGCCAGCGAGTTGTTGCCCGATGGCAGATACGTACATGTTCATCCACGGGAGGGCGAGCCCCCTCTGGATAGCCAGGCCTGGTTTATCGATCATCCTCTCTTTGCCTCAGGCCCTGACGATGATGACATTATCATCAGTGCTCTGCCATCTGGTTAATACGAACCACCGTTCTGCTGCAGCGCTGCGCGCCCGCGGAAAAGAGGGGGGATTGTGGGAGCGGGCCTCGCCTAGGGGGATTGCTGCTCCAGGGGACTACGATGTTCAGCCTGCGGACTCTCCCCCTCACCTTCATACACGGATGGTTTCAGAATACCGATATAAGGCAGGTTACGGTAGCGCTGAGCATAGTCAAGGCCGTAGCCTACGACGAAACGATCAGGAATGCGAAAGCCGGTGTAGTCCAGTTTGACTACCTTGACACGCTCACGCCCTTTATCTAAGAGCGCGCAGACGCACAGGCTGAGAGGGCGACGCTGGCGCAATACATCCATCAGGTAGTGGAGCGTCAGCCCGCTATCGACAATATCCTCAACAATTAATACATGCTTCTGATCAATCGGGCCTTCTAGATCTTTGAGGATGCGCACCACGCCACTTGAATGACTACTATTGCCATAACTGGAAATAGCCATGTAGTCAATTTCAAGTGGCAGCGCAATGGCCCGCGCCAGGTCTGCGATGAACGGCACGGCGCCTTTGAGCGTTCCCAGTAATAACAAATTCCTCCCTTTGTAGTCGTGGGTGATACGCTCACCCAGCTCGACAACCTTATTGCGTATGTCTTCCCCGGGTATCAGTACTTCGGAAATGTCGTCATGCATGTTCACCTCATCCATCATATCTGTATTATACTCTATTCTTGCCTGCCTGCCTGCCGTGAAACTACTCACTGCGTTCAACGGAAAGCCGTATGATCCTGCGTGTTTTACTGCCAAGCTTCACCCGCTCATCCAGACAAATACCAGCCAGCCACACACAATGGAATGGAGCAAAAAAGAGTGGTACAGACGCGCGCTCCGCGCGAGCGACATGGGCATCTACAAGCACATCCTGCACTTTTTTCTCATGCGCCATCCCTAAGGGCTGAATTCGATCGCCTGGCCGCCGTGTGCGTACCTCTAGACATACATCGATGCGCTCGGCATCGATATATACAGTATGACGAGCTGGCGGAAGCAATCGCCACACTCGCGGCCAATCCTCAGCGCTCAAGGCCTGCTGCACCTCTTGCAGGCATGCGCCTGATACAAATTCCGCCACCGCCGTCCAGGGGGTGCCCTCAATCCTTACGCGACCGGGTAGCGGTAATAGCTGCCCCGCCGCCGCCTTGGAGAAGGTGGCCTCTGCCCGTCTATGCGTTGAGGTATGTTCAAATACAAGGACGCGCCCGGCACAGTGAACGTGTAACCCTCCCGCTAAGTCCAGTTGTTGTGACGTGCCCCGGGCAAGCTGTTCGCGCTGGAGAAGTTGTTCAAGCAATACATAGTGGCGGAGTTCCAGTGGCGATTGCCCCAGGCATAGCCGGGCCGTGGCTCGCCGCAGGAGGTGTCGTTGTATGCTCAACGGCAGAGCCAGCAGCGCGTCGGCGGCCAGCTCGATGCTGGCCGCCCCTTCCGCGCTCACAACTGCCGGCCAGGCGCTGTCAACCTGGGCCTCTATCCATTCTGCATCCACGCGCGCGACCTCCGCATTGCGTAAGAGGGTCGCGCGTATAGCGGGGTTCATTGACTCCAGCAGGGGCAGAAGCTCATGGCGAACGCGGTTACGCATGAAACGGGGATCGAAATTGCTCGCGTCCTGCAGTGGCCGCAGGCCGTGCTGCTGGCAATAGAGCAGTATTTCTGCCTTATACGCCGCTAAAAGGGGCCGCACAATATCCTGCTGGAGCGGCAGCATACCACTGGCCAGGCCTGTGCCGCGCAGCCACTGCAGCAGCAGGGTCTCCGCCTGGTCATCGGCATGATGCGCCACGGCGATCCGTCGTCCGTCTGCCAGAGAGCGCAAAAAGCGATAACGGGCCACGCGCGCGGCATCTTCCAGCGAACGCTTCTCCTTGCGGGCCAGGGCGGCCACGTCAATCTCACCCAGTGTGACGGGCAGCTCCCAGTTTGCGGCAATCTGTGCAACAAAGGCCGCATCTGCGGCGCTGGCGGCGCCGCGCAATCTATGATTGAGGTGCGCCACATGCAGGTGTAGCAAGGGATAGCGTTTCGTGGGATGTCCGCAGAGCCGGTGCAGGATGTGCAGGAGGCAGAGCGAGTCAGCTCCTCCGGAGACGGCGACGATGATGGTCCCGTCAGCAGGTAAGAGCTGGTAGCGTTCGATATAAGCCACAGTAGCTGCTAGCATGTTTACGCCTATTGGGAGATGTGATACGATATAGGCAATTATACCCCATTGGGTCTATGTCCTCTCGATGGGTTTTGAGGTTTGTCGGGGCACTTTGTATCATGCCCTCAGCCAGTCTGTAGGTAGGGAACAGCATTTATGGCACTACATAAAATTATTACAGCAGAGAATCCAATCCTGCGCCGCAAAGCAAAAAAGCTTCATCGCTTTGACCCATCGATCCAGAAGCTGGTCGATGATATGTTCGAAACAATGCACGCGTCAGCCGGGGTGGGGCTGGCGGCCCCCCAGATTGCCCAGTCGCTGCGCATCTTCGTTGCCGAGTACGAAGACCACAAAGTGGCCATGGTCAATCCAGAGATCGTTAAAGCCGAAGGCGAGGTGCTGGGGACAGAAGGCTGTCTGAGTATTCCCGGTTATGCCGGCGACAATATCCGCCGGGCCGAAAAAATTGTGGTCAAGGGGCAGGACGTGCGAGGTAAGTCTATAAAGGTGAACGCCGAAGGCTGGTTTGCCCGTATCCTGCAGCATGAGATCGATCACCTGGACGGCATCCTCTTCCTGGATCGCCTGGATCGGCCAGAAGACTTGCGCGAGGTACGCGAGGAGGAGGAGGAGGAGTTAGAAAAGGAGGCGGTGATAGAGTAGCGCCCGGCTCCTCTATTACCACCCCCCTGCACTATTTTTGTTGCTGTCTCAACATGGGCAACGAGTGTTTACCCAGCGTGCGCTCGCAATCAGCGCATGTATAGAAGCCTTCTTCGCGGTAATGTAGCTCAGCGAGCGAAAAATGCAGGTAGCAGATACCGCAGCGTGTGCCATCGGCCTGGCTCGCAACCTGCCGATCGTGTTCAAACAACTCATGCAGGGAGACCAGCATAGCCTCGAAATCGAACTGCCCTGCGTACCCTCGCCCGCTGCTGCCGATACTGACCGCGGGTAGAGCCCCGGTGGCATTGCTTGCACGTATTTCACGACGACTCACAAACGAACTACCATTTGACGACGATCCATTGCCGGAACCAGGTGTATAGAAATTGCTCAAGGCAAAAGCCTCCCAATATTAGCTAGGGATAATACTTTCCTTATTGTAGCATATTTGGGGGGCTTTTTCTACGGCCGCGGCAGTCCTCCGGCTGCGGCCTTCAGGGGTTATGTTCGCAGGTAGTCGCGCGCCTTTTGTGCCGAGATATCAGATTGAGATCATGTGCGGCCGCCGGACATCTCCAACTGCCCTTCGCCCTGGCCGGCTTTGAACGCCACGACTTTACCTCTTTGCTTGCCGCCCTGGCGCGCCGCCGGAGCGGTTTTTAGCCAGGACAAAAGCGATTCTCTGGTGATGCGCATGTCATTGCGCGCTGGATGTTTTAACTCACCTTTGGCAAGGCGATTTGCCAGCAATTTCACGCCGAAGCCGGTCGCCGCGCTGACCTCTTGAAGTGAGAACGTTGGCCGGCCTGTAGAGAGCAAAGCCTCGATCTTTGGATAGGTTTTCAGCACGCCTAGAACGTCGTCGCTCACTATAATATTCTCGCCGCTGACCGGCTCACCGATCTCCTCTTCCGGCTCCTCGCCGCCCGGCTCTTCTACCGGCATCTCTACGCCACTGCTTCTGGCAGGAGCGTGCGCCTGCTGCTGATCGTTACCAAAGAGGGTTTTTGCGCGCTCTTTGGCCTGCCCCAGACTATCGAATATGCCGCCAACTTTGTTGTCGCTGCACAACTTCTTCACGGCGTCAATGCGCGCCTGCTGCAGAGTGATCTGCTCCAGCTCATCGGCTTCCTGCCTGAGCTGCGCGGCGGTCTTTTGCACCGGCTTTGCGGCGAATTTGTGCGCCATGGCCGTGTAGACCAGGAGCAATAACTGGAAAGCGCTGCCGAGGATTGGATTGAGGCTGCCAACCGCGACGCCGAATATCTGCTGGCTATCCGCCCGGGCGAACGTCTGCGTGACGAACACGATGTTATACTGCCAGTTGATCAGCCACGACAGCGCCATGACGAACACGATGAAGGCCCAGTAGCCCAGCAGGTACCTTTGCGGTGTGCCGCGGTTCAACTCTTTTAAGACGGCGATGCTTACCAGTACGTCTGTGACGTCGATCACTATGGCGACCAGGTAGCTGATCACCCAGTTTGCGCTATTGGCAAAGCCGCCGCCGTTGGGGTCGAAGTGGCGATAATAGGCGGCGATGTGCGGAATGGAGGCAGCCAGGAAGACACAGAAGCCAAACCAGAAGAACGCGCGCGTGAATTTATCCATCCAGGTTGATTGCATCAGACCTCCCACGTGGTTTACAGGGCATTAGCGACAGACAACCTCAGAAAGCTTCTCTGCCCAGGCTGCCAGGAATTATCATAACATCTTTAGCAGAACCTCAAGCATCAATAGTACCTTTGACAGCCAGCGGCGGTGTTGCCCTGCCGATCATCTCAGTGGTCATACTACAGAGCAATATCTGCCACGCGGGGTTAGCCCGGTGGGGAAGAAGAAGCCCTCAACCCGCTTAATAGCCAGGGAGAGGGCGCTGGTAACGGTGAGAGGGATCGAACCTCTGACACAGGGCTTATGAGTCCGACATGCGTGTGAGCTGGCTTGTCACCTTTGTTGAGACGATTTACATTCGTTCCGACAACTCGATGAAGCAACAGTGCGCAATCGATTGAAGAGTATGCAATGAGAAAGAGGCGAACACCAAACCTCAACCAAACCTTAACCAATATTTTACCGGCAAGAATATGCACAAACGTCTATATTACGAAAGTGCATTATTCTGCAGCACCCACGCAGCAGCCCACGGCACCACCAACACCGACGCCTGTGGTTGTTGTAGAGACGCCGACCCCAACGGCTATGATTGTTCCCTATACTGCCTCGCAGATCTTTCAGGATTTTCAAGCCGCCGGTATTGCTATGAGCAATGTTCATTCTGACAATAACTGGTGCCCGCATTGCGATTATACGCCATCTGGCGGCGCTATCGCCTGGGATGCCAGGGGTGGGAGCGATAACGGGACACCGACCGAGATCGCCACCTTTGCGACGACCAATGCGCTTCTGGATGATGCACAAACACTCGTGAACGATGGGATGCATGGAACGCATGTGGGAAGATGTCTGCTCTTCTATAATGCATCAACGCTTTCCGATATTGATGGGTACGTGAGCGTCATGCAGGCCAATTGCTATTAAGGCGCAGAACTGCCGGCAGGGCACGAGTTCACCATCGCAACGTTTCCCGCCTAACGCTGCGCCATCCTGGTGTATATAGCAATAGCAACCATGCTCGCCCCCCACTAGGAGCGCCGGTAGGCACTGTGAATAGGCTGGGTGCAAAGTGCATCGTATGCGGCAGCTCTGTACCTGTTGACCATTTGCGAACTGAGAGGCAAGCCGGCCGCATGGATGCGCAGTTGGTGGCTATCGTGACTGAAGGGAAAGGTGGAAGATTGTACCTGTCGCCAAGCAAGGTACAGTTCTATCGCTATGTGAAGTTCTAGATAAACTTGGATGGGGCCCGCTTGGCTCAGCCCAGCAACTTGACGCCACAGCAATCGCCAACAGTGACACGCGGCAACTCTTTTCCACTGATCCGCCTTACTATGATAATGTACCCTATGCCGATCTTTCGGATGTCTTTTATATTTGGCTACGCCGCTCGTTAAGCTGGAATCCTGCTATGGCAAAGCGGCTCACGGTTTGGGAGGTCACGCAGCGGCTGATTCGGGCTCTGCGGGAGCAGGGTGATGCTGGCGCAGCGGCCATCCTTGCTCATGCGAGAGCATATGGCGAAGTCTCTCGTGACCTGGCCTATCGGCTCTACACGGTATGCGAGCGCAAGAAGTGGGCAGGCGAGGCGCTGGCCTACAACAGTCTCGTTGTCGAATGGTCCGAGATCAGCAGCGCGGCTGAACGGATGGAGCGGACGAACGCGGAGCAGGCGCCCCTGTTCTCATAGATTTTCGACAAAAGTGGCAACCGATGACAATAGATAGAGGTGTAACATCCATGGCAATTAGCAATGCAGAACGCGTGGGTAAAGCGCTCGAACTTCTCAACCAGGGACTCTTTCCCTTCATGAAGCGTGAACTCAAAGCCTGCTACAATGACACCTGGTTCGAGCAAGCCTCGGCCAACCTGCGCGATTATCAGATGCCTGGCAAGGGCGACGGCAACGAGCACTGGGACACTCAGGCGCTACTGCTCGTCATGTGGGATCAGTGGAACACTGTGTTCCGCAATGTTCTCGGGCAAGCCGAGCGCACACTCGTAAGCGAGCTGCGCGACGTACGCAATAAGTGGGCGCATCAGGAGCCCTTCAGCACCGACGACGCTTACCGCGCCCTTGATAGCGCACAGCGCCTGCTCAGTGCCGTCTCTGCTGCTGACCAGGCCAGCGAGGTTGAGCGCCAGAAGCAGGAACTGTTGCGCATCCGCTTTGAAGAGCAGGCACGCAAGGAAGTGCGCAAGGCAGCCATAGCCCCCATTGAGGGCCAACCAGCCGGGGGATTGCGGCCCTGGCGCGAGGTCGTTACCCCGCATCCCGATGTCGCTTCCGGCCGCTATCAGCAGGCCGAGTTTGCCGCTGACCTTGGACAGGTTACGCGCCGCGAGGGTGCTGATGAGTACCGCAATCCGCGCGAGTTCTTCCAGCGTACCTATCTCACTGAGGGTCTGCGTCACCTACTCACTAACGCTCTGTTGCGATTGGAAGCCAACGCTGGCGATCCCGTGGTCGAGTTGCAGACCAACTTCGGTGGCGGCAAGACACATTCCATGCTGGCGCTCTTTCATCTGGTTTCAAACGTGCCTGTGAGCGATCTGCCCGGCATTGAGTCGGTGCTCCAGGCATCAGGTGTCTCAAAGCCATCACAGGCGCAGCGGGCTATCATCGTGGGCACTGCACTCTCTCCAGGCCAGGCCCACACTAAACCAGATGGCACCGTGGTGCGCACTCTGTGGGGTGATCTCGCCTGGCAGCTCCTCGGCAAAGATGGATTTGCGCGGGTGGCAGAGGCTGACCGGCAGGGCGTGAGCCCTGGCTCGGACGTGCTCCGCCAACTCTTCTCCGCTGCATCTCCCTGCCTGATCCTAATTGACGAGTGGGTGGCTTACATGCGCCAACTTTATGGCGTCTCCGGCCTCCCCGCCGGCTCCTTTGATGCCAACCTCAGCTTCGCCCAGGCACTCACGGAAGCCGCTAAGGCAGCCCCGAAGACGCTCCTAGTCGCCAGCATCCCCGCTTCCGACATTGAAATTGGGGGTGAAGGCGGCCGTGAGGCTGTTGTGCGCCTACGCAACACATTCGGCCGTCTAGAGTCCACCTGGCGGCCGGCCAGTGCTGAGGAGGGCTTCGAGATTGTGCGCAGACGTCTCTTCCAGCCGATCACTCAGCAAAAGGACTTTACCGCCCGCGATGCTGTTGCCCGGGCGTTCACCGACCTGTACCGCACCCAGTCTCAGGAGTTCCCATCTGACAGTAGAGAAGGAGACTATGAACGCCGCCTGAAGGCTGCTTATCCTATCCACCCAGAGCTGTTTGACCGCCTCTATAGTGACTGGTCCCAGCTTGACCGTTTCCAGCGGACTCGCGGTGTTTTGCGCCTCATGGCCGCCGTCATCCATACCCTCTGGGAGCGTCAGGACGCGAGCTTGCTCATACTGCCAGCCAGCGCACCGATTGACGATTCACTGGTACAGTACGAATTGACACGTTACCTGGAAGACTCTTGGACGCCCATCATTGAGCGGGATATAGATGGCACTCATTCGCTGCCGCTGCGCCTCGATCGCGAGCATCCTAACCTGGGACGCTTCTCCGCGGCACGCCGCGTGGCACGCACTATTTACATGGGTTCGGCTCCCACGCTGCATACGGCCAATCGTGGTATCGAGGAGCAGCGCATCAAGCTCGGCTGCGTCCAGCCTGGGGAGAGTGCCGCCATCTTTGGCGATGCATTGCGCCGCCTCAGCGAGCAAGCCAACCACCTCTATGTGCAAGATAAGCGCTATTGGTTCGCTACGCAGCCCAGCGTTACTCGTCTCGCACAGGACCGGGCTGCTCAGCTCGATGGTGATGTCGTCCTGGCATTGATTGAGCAGCGGCTGCGGGCTGAACAAAATACACGAGGCAGCTTCGCCCGCATTCATGCCTGCCCAGCTTCGAGTGGAGAGGTCCCGGATGAGCGGGATACTCGGCTTGTAATCCTCCGCCCGGCATTCGTTCATGCTGCGAAAGATGTGGCAAGTCCTGCACGAGCAGAAGCGACAGCCATCCTAGAGCGACGAAATACCGGTCCCCGCTACTACGCCAACACACTCGTCTTCCTGGCCGCTGATCGTACGCGGTGCGAAGAGTTGGAGCAGGCTGCACGGCAGTATCTCGCTTGGAAGTCCATCGCAGACGAGCAAGAAATCCTCAACCTTGATGCCTTCCAGCGCAACCAGGCGAAGACCCGCCGTGAGCACGCCGAAGGAGCCATCAAAGCGCGTATTCCTGAAACATATAGCTGGCTGCTCGTGCCTGAGCCATCAGAGGACGTCGCAGCCGATACGAAGGTCTCCTGGCGTGAGATTCGTCTTCAGCCTGTCCAGGAATCGCTTGCCGTACGTGCATCACGCAAGCTAGAGAACGATGGCCTGCTCATCACAAAATATGCCGGCACCAACCTGCGGCTGGAGCTGGACAAGGTGCCGCTCTGGCGTGACGACTCGGTCAGCGTCAAGCAGCTTGCTGACGACTTTGCGCAATTCCTGTACCTGCCGCGCCTCCATGACACTGACGTGTTGCTAGCAGCCGTGCGTGATGGAGTCGCTGCGCTCACCTGGGAACGCGAAACCTTCGCCTATGCGGATAGTTATGATGCCACACGTCACCGCTATTTGGGTCTCAAGACCGGCCAGCAGATTACACCTTCGCTCGAAGGGATGCTTGTCAAACCAGGGGTCGCCTCAGCACAAGTTGCGGCAGATAGGGCTCCCACACCGCAAGCGGACGTCAGTAACTTTACTTATGGTCAAAACGGTGTGGTGAGCGCCAGCCAGCGCCAGGTTGTGGCCGATGGCAGTACCGCAATGTCCGAACCAACACAGGCCCCGACCGTAACCATACGACCACAGCCACATCGTTTCTACGGTTCCATTACGCTCGATACGACGCGTGCTCTACGCGATGCCACAGCCGTGATCGAGGAGGTTGCGCAGCACTTGAGTGGTCTGCTCGGCGCCAGGGTCGAAATCACGATGGAAATCCACGCTGAACTGCCCGAGGGAACCCCCGAGCACATCGTGCGGACGGTCACCGAGAACTGCCGCACGCTCAAGTTCACAAACTACGGCTTTGAGGATCGATGAGCGTTATCGTCCGGGTATCTGAGTACAATCAGTCTAGAGGAGTGTCCTGGCCTTGTCTCAGGCCCATTGTGAGTGAGGTCTGCGCGGCTCGGGCAAAAGGGTAGATCGCAACCAGAGGTAGGACTAGGAGTGCGCATGTTTGCATATAGAGGAGTTGCTTGAAGAGCCGTGTTTTAAATTATAGCTCATAGTTAAAACGCGCATTTACCAACGCAGCCGCAACACTTAGTAAGGGTTTGTATCACCAGACAGCACAGAATACAGGCATATCCCCGACCTTCACGCCTTCTGCCTACTGCTGCTTTCCTCAATGGTATGCATAAAACAATGAATCAAGGTCTAGAGCCAAAGCATAGATGTTCTACTCATAGATTGCTCACATGGGAATGATCATGCCATTGAGGAATGCAGCATTACCAATCCTTGTTACATAATTTTAAGGAAAAAGCGTATTTTCAGCAAAATTTGTCTATTAAAAGCTTGACAAGAAAAAAATTATATGCTACTCTTTGTAAGTTGAATAATATGTCATCATGCATTTCGAGTATCAGCGATCGACACCTTGATCGTTTGTAGTGGTACCATTGTCTTCAATGATTGAGCACAATACAAGGAGTATCTCTTCCATTTCCCTCCAAGCAGATTGAGATTCCCTTTTCACACGGCCTCTTTAGTGGAAAGGATAGGATGATGAAGACACCTATATATGCGAATGAACTCCGTGAAATGGCAGCACATACGGAGACGACCCTTCCTGAACTGGAGAGACTTGCCGAATGTGACTTTGTCTCTCAGGAAATCGTTTCACTGCTCTGGCTCCGGCAGTGGTACCAAACCGGCGGCAGTGACCGCATGGCGCTGCTACGTCAGTGGGAGTTCCTCAAGTTCCTTGTTCGTACGGGCAAGCTGGATGTGTAAGCAGGACAGCTTTCGCTCGTAAAAATATCAAAGGTAGCTCTTGTCCCGTGGTGAGCGACAGGTATTTTGACCGCTCCGCGGCAATGAGCGGATAGTCCTTTTTCAGACCAGCAATGGTGGTCAAGAGTGTACCATGTAACCCATCTGCGTCAGGGTCGTTGCATTGCTCCCTTGATACGTCTTCACGTGCATGGTCTGTGACTGGTCGTGCGTTTTCCTGTAATGTGTCCTCTTACAACTTCCTGATATATCCTCCTAGAGGTCTGTCTACATAATGACTACTCATCATGTAGAATATGAGGTGTCTTATGCGAAAATCTCTCACTATCCCAGGCCGGTCAATCGGGCCAAGATGGCATATCTGGCATACCCTGGGCCTTCTCGCTATCATGGCAGCCATTGTGATCATAGGATTTCTGATCCCAGCCGCATCGCGGGTCTGGTTCTGGCTAGGCGCCCTGTCGCTCCTGGCTACTTCGGCCTTCATCATCGGCCATGGCATTACTGGCTTCTGGCGAGGCGTTCTGATCGATCAACGCAACAAGATCAGTCTCTCCAGATTGCAGGCAATGCTCTGGACGCTCCTGGTCCTCTCCGCCTTTCTCTCCGCGGCTCTGTTTAACCTCCGTAGCGGAGAAGCCGATCCACTTTTGATCGCTATACCCCCAGGAATATGGGTCCTGATGAGTATTACGGCCACCTCACTCGTCGGCGCCCCTCTGATCCACAACGCTAAAATGAAGCAGGATGCCAAAGTAGACCGGGCACCACACACGGAGAACCAGCCATCAAATCACAAGGTCGATAGCAGCAACCGCACCACGAGTGGCCAGCTGATTGTCAACACGAGTCCTGTGGATGCCAGCTGGGCTGACCTCATTAGAGGGGAGGAGGTTGGAAATGCCGCTCAGATTAACTTAGGCAAGTTGCAGATGTGTTACATCACTGTCATTTTAGTGCTTGTCTACGGCTTCGCTCTGGGTTCTTTGTTCGCCAGCCGACAAAGTATCATCAGCACCTTTCCAGATCTGAACGAGGGGGTATTGGCAGTCTTAGGTATCAGTCATGCCACCTACTTAACGAATAAAGCTCTCCCATCCCGCGAATTGCGCAACGAGGTTGTAGAGAGTAGTGAGTAAGGAGAGAAAGGTGTCTCCTTCTGAGAGAAGCAGAGGGCATTTCCTCATGCTCAAAAGTCGGGGAAATCTCCCAAATAGGTCTTAGCTCATCTTTGGGAGGATTCCGAGTGAGAAAATGCCCTCATTTTATCGTAGTTCGACTCATCCTTATAGTGGAAGTCGTGGATGTAGTGAGACATTGGAAAGATAGATCGGAGTAAGTAAGGAATGGGAGCAGACTACAGCGGCGCTCAGTGGCTACCCTGTAAGAACTTCTGGCCTGGGGGAAACTCCATGCAGAAGATCGTCATACACGCGACAGCCAGTGGAGGCCCGCAAACCGGCTATCAGCTAGCCACCAGTTCGGAGTTTAATGATGGTAATACCGCTTCCGTCCATTATATCAATGATGTCGATGGAACTGTGTATCAGGTGGTGGCAGAGGCGGATAGCGCGTGGGGCAACTGTTGCGTCACAGGCGCAGAGGCCCCGGCAGGCTACTACCCGATACCAGGGACGGCTGACTGGCACCTGCACGGACTCATAAACACCGGGCAGCCTGGTGCAATCAACCACAACCACGAAACCATCAGCATCGAGAACGTCAAGCACTCGACTGACAACAGCGAACCCCTGACGACCGCGCAGTATAACAGCCTGGTCAAGCTCGTCGCCGACATCGCCAAGCGCCGCAAGATCCTGCCCGTCAAAGGCTCGATCATCGGACACTTTGACCTCGATCCTGTTAATCGGGCGCGTTGTCCTGGCACCTTCGATTGGTCAGCCTTCTACCGAGATATCCAGATCGCAATGGGTCATGGGCCGATCAGCTACGATGCGGGACGTGCCTTCGCTCTGGAAGCCGGGTTCGTGGACGCCAACGTGGATATCATCGTCGCCATCGCGCAGGCAGAGTCCGGCCTCATGCCTCTCAGACAGGGGATCGTGACGGACGGCAGCCTGGATCGCGGTATCCTTCAGATCAATAGTCACTGGCATGGAGAAGTAACAGATGCCCAAGCATACGATCCGGCGCAGGCATTCCAGCAGGCGTTCAGAATGAGCGGCGGGACCAACTTCGGTGCCTGGACTACGTACAAATCTGGTGCCTACAAACAATTTCTTGGAGGTGTTATGCCAGTCCTGAGTTCAACGGGCGAAGTGGCTGACTTTTGTGATGCTGACCAATTCCAGCCGGCAAAAACACAGGATGCCTGCGGGTTCTTCGCTGTCGCCTGCGTGGATGCTGCTGCCCCCGCCGGGAAGCCCTGCACCAAGACGGTCAGCCAGGTCATCAGCGAGTCCCTCTCCTGGTACGCTCAGTACAACGGGGATAACTCAATCAGCAACACGAACGGGATGACTCTCGGCCAGGAATACCAGCTCCTCAAGCAGGTCGGTCTCCAGTACTATGCCCTCGGATTAAACATCAACCAGATCCGGCAGTGGGTCAAGGCAGGCTTCCCTGTCATCATCGCGGGTGCAGAAGCCGGGATGTACGACATGGGACTCGGCGACGTGGTGCCCTACTACTGGAACTACCAGAGCTTCAACCACATCATCACGATCACGGGCACAACCTCCGACGGGAATTTCCTCGTGCGTGACTCCGCGAATGTGACCGATCTCAATAACCCTAACAGTCTTCGCCCTGGCCCGCGTAAGTACGATGCCAGCAAACTCCAACTCATTAGCGCGACCGCAGTTATCATGCATGGGCAGCAGATGCCTATAGTATCAGGAGGTGTTCCAGTGGGACTTCCCAATCTATGGACCGAGACCAAAGCGAGTGACGGTAGTGCCGTTCTTCATAACCCTGCCAATAGCTTTATCGTCGGTCACGGTTTTGCCAACCACATCCTCAGCGCCAACCCACAGTGGCCGAGCGAGGATGTTCCCTTAGAGAATGAGCATCCGGTGACTGTTTTCGAGCAGAGCAATCCTAGCTGGTGGCCGGAAGGCGGCGCGCAGCAGACCTTCCGTACAAGTATGCTCGCCTGGAATCAGAAAACTGGCAACATCACTGAAGAGTGGTTGGGCCAGGAGTTGATGTGGTTCAGGAAAGCCCAAAGTGATGCCCAGGCTCAGATCGCTGCTCTCCAGGCTCAGAATGCTCAGATCCAGGGCCAGTTAACTTCAGAGACCGCACTTGAGCAGAGCGACCAGACCACGATCAGCGGCTTGCAGGCCCAGGTAGCTAGTCTCCAGGCCCAGCTCCAGGCGGCGGGGAGTGGCAGCATCAGTCCAGCCGAGCAGGCGGCCATCAACAACGCTGTAGCTGCTCTCCAGGCTCTCCAACAGTTCGCAAAATAAGCATACACATAGATAGATAGACGGTTTTCTCTCTATTCCTTAGTGAGGAGGATTACCCATGTCTCCAGTTGTCCAGTTTCTCCTGGCTATGGCCCCGTACATCGTGCCCCTGATCATCGCTGTCCTGACCTACTTTGTGCAGGCCGGGATCGCCAAGCTGCCAGCAAAAAACAGGGATCTGGTCATCTCTGTGGTTCGTAGCTCGGTTGCCGCTGCCGAACAGATGGCTTCCGACAGCCTCAATGGCGCGGGCAAGAAGCAGATCGCCGTCGAGTTGATCGAGAAACAGTTTGCGGCCATGCACATCAACATCCCGCAGGCTACCGTCAATGCCATCCTTGAAGAGGCTGTTCTGGACCTCAACTTGGCGAAGAAGGCAGCTCCCGTCACAGTTCCTCTTCCCTCCTCCAAAGTTGACACTAAAGGAGTAGCATGACCGTCGAACTCTTTGATCCTAATCCCTCTTCTGTCAAGTCAGGGTAGAATCAAGAAAAAGGAGGTATTCGGTTCAGTCAACGGGAGTGATGAATTATGAGCAAGGCGAGACAAGCAACTCCTCCAGTCACCTTCGTACAGGAGATCGGAAAAAAGGAAAAACCACCGATTATGTGGCTTCCCAATACATCGGCAACATCGGGAAGCTGGCGAACGGGATCGTGTCGGTGAATGCCTAGGGGGTGCTCGATCACATCACCTTCCCTTTGATCTTCAAAGTCTCCAAGCCCAAAACACGCTTACAGTCTGAGGACGCCTACAAGACCAAGCCGGAACTGGCTGTAGAGATCATTGAGGAGTGAGAGCAGTGGGACTTCCATTTTGATGTGGGACTGGCAGACTGCGTCTACGGGGAAAGTGGCGCGTTCATCAGCGCGTTGGAGCAGCGGCACCTCAAAGATGTGCTGGCGATCCGCTCCAACCACGGGGTCTGGTTACCTGCGGGCCAACGGGTCCGCTACACCACCTGGCGCCCTTAAGAGATTCTTGGCGGCACTCTGCTTCTGGCGCCCACGCCGTTTGGGGACCACTGCGCTGCTGGGTGGCGGTTGTGCTGCAAAGCCAGCTACAAGAAGCTCGAAAGAGCGCACGACCCACTCCTCCCGCTCGATAGCAGGAATGCAGGGGGCACCACGTTGGCGCCACTCGTCGGAAGCCGCATGCATGTCCAGCAACAGATCATGCATCTCAAGAGCCCACCCTTGCTGTTCCTGTTCATCCAGGTAGCAACAATCCCGCAACAAGTGCGCTCCGCACACACTGTGCTGACAGGAGTACTGGTCATAGCTGGAAAAGCGATCATGCATGCCCCGCCCATGAAAGCGTGGCCAGATGCCGATCGCTTCCAACGCCTTCTTACCTCGCTTGGCGTGCCAGGTCAGATGGGTCAGCCAGCGTGTGCTGTTTAACGTGCATCCAGTGCAACTTGCCTCTCACACGGATGCCCGTTTCGTCCCCATGCTGCACGCGACTCGCGCTAATGCAGTCGGCAATGCGTGCGAGGGTCTACGCCGCAAGCTCGACCCGGCGGTGAGCGTCTCCTCCGAGAGCTGACAGTCGCATAGGTCACAGAGCAGTTCGCATGTCCGTGCGAGCGGCACCAACTGGTACTGATGCAGATAGATGGCCAAGGCGCGCAGGTTCGGCCCATACTGCACTGGCGCCTCCACCCCTACCGGAAAGCTTCTTGCGCTGACCTGCTGACAGCGTGGGCAACACACCTCCTCCACTTGATGCTCTCGCACCAGCAGGCGCACCTCGGGCAGATCATGGACGCGGGCGCGCGTTCCTTGACCGTTCCTGTGACTCCTTCCAGCCGCTGTTGGCAGTGGCAGCAGAGCAGGGGCCGATGACGCACCACCTCATCAAGGCTGGCTCGTTGCATTACGGTCCGCCCAGGATGTCCTGGCTGCCCCTCCGTCTTCCTCTCGCTCCTGTGGCGCTGGCTCCGCAGTTTTCGTCCTGGACCGTCACTCGACGGCGCTTTGCTGCTGTTATGGCCCTTTTTAACAGCCTCTGCAATCCCTGACCTGAGCAGTTACCTTCCTGAAGCGGAAAGATGTGCGAGCTTAATTTGAACCTCCGTCAAAAATAGTACTGACAGGTCTACAATTTGCCCATTTTTTATGGTATAAATTCTTAATAGGCCGATCTTTATCCTCAGTGCGTTCTCGAAGTGCGTCCTCGAAAACACGTTATTTACTCAACCTGGCCAACGATTGTCCCATGTACATGTAGTCAGCGCACCAATGCTCCCTTTTCTCCTTCTTGTTAACTACGTGAAAGGATCGATCAATGAAGAACGGATCTTTTGTCTTCGATGCACACACTGGCTTCTGGGATGCCAGCAAGGAGAACTGCAAGAACCGCTTTGGCGAGGCCTTCATCGAGACGTTCTATGCCTTCCACACCGGCTTCAATCCACCTGATAAGAAGTGGACGATGGACTACGAAAAACAGTTCCGTAAGGTTGACCCTGACTGGTATCTGGAGGAGATGTTTATCAAGGGCGACGCCGATATGACCATTCTCTCCACCCAGGTGCTGATGGATTTTTACCACACGGGCTTTACGAATGCCGACCGCAACGCCACCTTGCGGGATCGTGCCCCAGAGCGCATTATTTCTTTGGGGGGTGTTGACCCGCGCATGCCCAATGCCGTGCAAGAAGTGGAACGGCAGATCAAGGACTGCGGTGTAAAGGGCTTCAAATGGTATACCGCCGAGTGGCGTGGCACCTCCCGTGGTTGGAGCGCAAACGACCCCATGGTCTTCCCCCTCTATGAGAAGTGTATCGAGCTGGGCGTGAAAAACATGCACTTCCACAAAGGTCCCGCTGTCGAGCCACTCTCCCTCTCCAAGTTTGATGTGCGAGACATTGACGAGCCAGCCTGGCTGTACCCTGAACTGAACTTCATTATCGATCACGTGGGCTTACCGCGCCTCGACGATTTCTGCTGGATTGCGACGCGCTGCCCCAATGTCTACGGTTCGCTCGCGGTGGCGAACATGTTTGTTCACAACAATCCCCGCCACTTTGCCGAAATCATGGCCAATCTGCTCTTCTGGATCGGGCCCGACCGGATCATCTGGGGGACCGATTTCCCCATTTGGTATCCGCACTGGCTACTCGATGATTTTATGGCCTTCGAGTTGCCAGACGATTTGAAAGAGGAATATGGAGTGGATCTCACAGATGAGATCAAGCAGAGAATCATCGGTACCAATATTGCTCGGCTCTATGGCATTGACATCGACAGCAAGCTCAAGACAATTGCCAACGATGAGATTGCCCAACGCAAGCAGGCCTATGTTGCATCGCGGCCAGCGACTGAGACTGGTGTTGCAGGGACAGGATCACGATGACGATTGATGTTGAGGCTGTGCGAGCAGCGGCAGGCTCGACACGTGATCCCGAAATCCGCCGTTCGCTAGCCGAAATGGGGCTACTGGATGACGTGCAGATCGAAGGTGGTCAGGTGACTGTACATTTTCACCTGACCAGCCCGCTCTGCCCATCGAAATTTGCCACCAATATCGGACAGGAGATTCTGCAAGCGCGTGGAAGCTGTGCAGGGAGTAGAGTCGTGCAAGGTAGTGCTGCGCGATCATTTCCTGCGCGAGAAGATTCAGGAGCAGATTAACATGAGAGGCCGCCGATGAATGTCACACGTGTCCTGGCTGGCCGTCGCGAAGGAGAATTGCTGACCTTCCCGTCGGTCTGCCGCATGGCGGATATCCTGGTACAGCGCTGCCGGGAGCAGTCATGGGTACGTACCTCGGTAGCCAGTCTGGAGCGGTTTCGCGCCATGACCGGAAATTACGATCTGGAGCTGCTGCTGGAACGAGCGCTTGCAGAACCATCGGTGGCCGAGCAGGCGCTGGCTTCCTTTGCGTCTGCCCTTGCTGGATACACCGAAAGCCAGGTCTCTGCTCTCGTAATGGGAGCAAAGATTTGGTTTCGCTTGAATGGAGTAAACGTACCCTGGCGGTCCTTGCCGGGCAGGGTTGCGCCCCCCGCTTTGATTGCTTCTGACCAACAGGGGGTAGAGCATTTGATCCTCCTGGCACTGATTGGCAGCGGCCTGAGGCTGGCCGAACTGCTGCGGCTGCGCATCGGTAATGTCGGCTCCCTGGACAGCGAAGGTCGCATCATCCCAGATATCCAGGCGGATCCTCTGGGGGTAGAGTATACGCCTCGACGTGGGAAACCTCGCCCATACCTGACTTTCTTGACCGACCAGGCGCGGCAGGCATTACTAACCTCCCTGGCACAACGCACAATACATCAAACTCCTACAGAGCTTATCGAACTGGACGCGCCGCTGATCGCCCAGCCGGATGGCTCACTGGTGAGTCGTGCCAGCGTAGTGCGTGCCAGGAAGCGCAGCCGGTCATTGATTTGCACGTGCAGCGATGTCAACGTCGCATTATGCCGTGCTACCGGCGATTTCTTCCGCGAGTGGGGCCTACCCGGTTCGCGCTTCGTCGGGCCAGAAGATCTGAATATCGAGCAGTACATCTAGTATCATCCCTCCAACGCCGCTATGGCGTCTATCTGCGCTCAGGAGGGATGAAAGGAGGTACATATGAAAGCAGTTCGTTTGCACCAGTATGAAGAGCTTCCAAAGGTTGAGGAGGTAGGGGAACCGAAGGTAACAGGTCCGCACGATGTGATTGTGCGCATTGGCGGTGCAGGACTGTGCCGGACCGATTTGCATATCATTGAAGGGCAATGGGCAGACCGATCAGGGGTCACCCTGCCCTATACGTTGGGCCATGAGAACGCTGGCTGGGTGCAGGAGATCGGATCGGCGGTCAGCAATGTGGCCGTTGGTGATACAGTCATTGTTCACCCGTTGATTACTTGCGGACTCTGCCGCGCTTGCCGTGCTGGCAACGATATGCACTGCTCCAACCAGTCCTTTCCAGGCATCTCAGTTGATGGAGGGATGGCAAATTTCTTGAAGACGAGCGCACGCTCGGTCGTCAAGCTGGACCCGAGCCTGGCACCTAAAGATATCGCCGCTCTCGCTGATGCTGGTCTGACTGCCTACCATGCGGTCAAGAAGGCTGCCCCTACCCTGTATCCCGGTACGAAAGCGGTCGTAATTGGCGCAGGTGGTCTGGGTCATATTGGCGTCCAGTGTCTCAAAGCGCTGACCCCAGCTGAAATTATCGTGGTGGACCGCTCGCCCGCAGCGCTTGAATTGACTCGTAGCTGGGGCGCTGATCACACCGTGGTAGCCGATGGGACGTATGTCGCGAAGGTGAAAGAACTTACCGATGGGCAAGGAGCCGAGGCAGTGATAGACTTTGTCGGCGAGCAGGGGGCCGAGCACGACGCGGTTGCTATGTTGCGCCGCGCGGGCAGTCACTATATCATCGGCTATGGTGGCGCACTGAATGTCCCGACGATTGACATTATCTCTAGAGAGATCAACTTCATCGGCAACCTGGTCGGCACCTACAATGACCTGGCGGAACTAATGACCCTGACTGCCCGGGGCAAAGTGAAGCTACACACCGCAATGTACTCACTCGATGCCGCCCTCGATGCCATCCATGATCTAGACAGCGGCAAGCTGCGTGGTCGCGGGATTCTCGTTCCGTGATGCGCGTTTAAGAAATGAGAGGGGAATGTAGGGACGCGATGGACTGCGTCCCTACATTCATTTTCCGCATGTTTGCTATTTCGCCTTCGGAACCGTGGTATTGCGCACAGTCTGAAGGGTAATTAAGCCATTCTGGAATATGAAGGTATCCACTCCATCGGAGATGCTTGCTCGCGGGGAGTCAACAGTCCACTCAAGAAAGAGAACATTATCCATGTAGATGGTTGTGACTCCCCACTGCGCCTTGGGAACAGCCTGGAGAAGGTGGGCAAAGAAACCGCGTATCGCTTCTTTGCCACGAAGAACGCCGGCTGGGCTGATCAAGGTGGCGGTGTCGGCGTAATCCATCATAATGGCATCGAGATCTTCGGCACCCAAGGACTGTGCGTGGTGAGTAAAGACTTCTTCCGGCGTCCTTTTCGATAGATCTGTTTGCGTCATCGCTCTCTCCTCTGCAAATACTTTACAAATGAAGATGATCGTTCACCCTCTGACGCATAAGTGGCTTTTTTCCGCTTAGGTGTTTGTAGTCACCAAACATAGTATAGTAGGTACGCGTTCATCTTACAAGGGCGTCTCTTGTGAGGATGAGTGTCATTTCTGTGCTCCAGAAGTAACTCTTCAGGACTTCTCGTCGCCTGCGGCGACTCGCCCACTCTCTTGCGAACTGCGGTAGGCAGTGAAAAGTCATGAAGAGAGTAGTTACCAATTTTTATGGTATACTCATACTGCCGGTAAACAAGTGGCACCGATTTGTAAGCAAGTGATAAAGGCTTGTGAGCAAGTGATGTTGCAAATTGAGCCCATTTCGCCAAAAACGAAGAAGCCCTCAACCAGCGCTAATGGCTGATTGAGGGCAATGGTAGCGGCGAGAGGGATCGAACCTCTGACACAGGGCTTATGAGTCCCTTGCTCTACCGACTCCACATAATTCCCCACATGACACCGAATAATGGTGTACCCACCGGGAGACTACATTGATAGCTGCTCACCGGAGGGCATTCTACCCTTGCAAGGGGCAATCGTATGAAGGTTGCAGAAGCCGTTGAGTTGTATCGCTACGGCATATTGCATTTGTCACACTCAACACAGCAATGGTATGAGCGGCGGCTCAAACAGTTTGCGGCATGGTGTGACGCTCAGGGCCTGACGCTTGAGCGCATCAAGACAACAGATGTCAGGCGCTACATTGAGCACCTGCGCACACGGCAAAGCGAGACGGCAGACAAGAAACTCATTAGCCACACCGTGCATGGCCATGCTCGGGCTGTGCGCGCGTTTCTCAACTGGTGTAGCCAGGAGGATGGCATAAACACCATGGTTGCCAAGAATGTGGCCGTGCGTATTGGCATGCCGCACATGGAAGAGAAAGTCATTGAGACGTTCAGTGACGAGCAGATTAAGGCGTTAATGGCTGCGTGTGAACGTGAGTACATACCAAAGTTACGATGGCGTGACAAGGCTATTGTCTCCATCTTGCTGGATACTGGCATACGGGTAGATGAGTTGTGTGGCCTGACTCTGGATAATGTCACCATTCAACCCGAGAGTGGTTTTATTAAGGTGTTGGGCAAGGGCAACAAGTGGCGTGAGGTTGGCCTGGGCAATATGTCTAGATCTACCCTGCATAAATATTTGTCGTTGTATCGCAAGGCAGCCAAAGAAGAGCAACATGTATTTCTCAGCCGTTACGACAAGCCGTTGACGGTAAGCGGGCTTGGCTCAATCCTGGGCAGGCTGGGCGAGTGGGCACATATCAAGGGCGTCAGTTATAGTCCACACGTTTTCAGGCACACGTTTGCCACGCGTTACCTCTTGCAAGGCGGTGATGTGCTCATCTTGTCATTGCTCATGGGCCACACATCGGTAAACGTGACGCAGCGTTACTTGAAGTCGATCAAGGCCAGTCAGGCGAGACGGCAAGGCAAATCAGTCCTGGACAATCTATAAAGGAGGTGTAACCATGTGTGCATGTTCTGATGCCGAGCAAGCCATGTTTGCCGCTGAGCGAGCGATGTATGCCGCTCAAGAGAAAGAAGACGGTAGTGGCCGCAGCCGTGATGCTGAAAGGCGCTACGAGGATGCCGTGCGCAGGTGCAATGAGGCAATGCGTACGTGTAAAGGCGATTGACATGGACAGCAAGACATATGTCTACAGAGTTTCAGAGCCTGGTGTTTATCGTATTGTGTCCAGGGAAGATGGCCACAAAAGCGTTGACGTGACTGCCGTTGGCCTGTTGGAGATTGCCTCGTGGGTTGATGGCCACCGAGTTGAACTGCAGTATGAAGCGGCTGAAGAACTAGCGCATGATGTGGCATACACCGAACAACAGCGCACGCGGGCACAGGCCAGCCAAGACGAGTGGGCCAAGTATAAAGATGTTCTTGGCAAGGACATTGATCCATAACAGAACAGTAACACGGTGCCGGGAAGCTGGCAGGCAACACGGCACCATTAACCAACAACGTTGAACCAACCAATCGTTGCCAGCTACCTATCAGTATAGCCGAGCAGCGAGCAAGCAAGCAAGGATAGCTAGATGTGTACAGACAATAGAGTCTGTGGCTTATCCTGCGCACGGAGAAAGCTGCTCATGTCTCTGATGGACTTTCTGCACAGCCGTGCAGAGCTCGAGCACAAGAAGAGCGAGACGTACCTGCGCCAGCAGGAGAGCGCGGCGAAGATACGGCACCTGGAGGCCGAGCGCAGGCGTATTGATGCCGAAACTCGGCTGAAGTGGCGCCAATTTGACCAGAGCGTCATTGAATGGCAAGAGAAGACGGCGCAAGAGCGCTTTGTCCTCAACTCTCGTGCTGCCATCACAAGCCACGCGGCCCGGACTGGCGCCGACTTTCAAGGGTTCGGCGCAACCATCCGTTACCCAAGAGCGCCTATCGTTACCGAGGTGCCTCCTGCAGCTTTACCGCCTGCCGCGGTGCCCAGCTTTACCGCACTGCTCGCCCAGGGCCTCATCCAAGAGGCGCGCAAGTTTGGCATCTTTGCGATGCTCATAGGCCAGCACTGGTCGGCCTCGGGCATCGGCGGCGCCGTCATTCGCCAGTGCCTTGCCTCGGCCCTGGTGCATCGGCAGAGCGACGCCGAGCAGGCTAAGAAGCTGCTGGGCCTCCCACAACACGCCAAAGCCACGCTCACACTACCCAAAGGGCATCACGTTTTTAGAGACACTGATGGCGGCTATACTGAGCTAATAACGCCGGCTATTCATGAGAATGACCTGGCCGTTGTTGCCCGTTTGGCGCATGAAAACAGTCCGATAACAGCCCGAAAACAGAGCACTGAACCGCTGAAAACATCGGCGTTAATTGCGCTGCGAAACCAGCCTGAAACCAGTATCCGAAACCAGAGCGAAGACGCTCTACAAGCCAGAGCACGCGACATCATCAGACTGCAGGCACAAGGCAAGCAAAAACCTGAAATTATGCGCTTATTGTGGCAGGTATCGCCGGGTGCCAGCGCAGCATATGAGCAGGCGAATAGAGAATACACCGATGCAATGAAACTGGTACATCAATTGCTTGGAGGTGACTAGATGATATGGCCATTCAAGCGCCAAGCCCGGTGCACTACGTGCCACCGAGTATTGAGCAGGTGCATATGTCGCCCGTGCACTTGCGGCGGCAGTGTTGCACAAGCACAAGCTACACAAGTACAGCCTCAGCCGATGAGAATTGAGCACCTGGTGCATCTGGTGCCGCCGTATGAGTCCGAGGCTCAACCTGTAGCGCCAGAGAGACCAGCAGCACCGAAAGAAGCGCCCATGGATGACTGGCGCGAGTTTGATAATAGTTGGATGGAGGAGACATGGAACAGCTAAAGAGTTTCGCATCACTGGCATGGTACGACGCCTTCATCGAGTTCTTATTCAAGCTGGCCGCCAAGACGAGCGAGCCATTGCTTGCTATCGGCATCGTGTACAGCGCAGCCGATGTGCTCTCACACGGGCACCTGGGCTATGGCAACCAGGGCGTACAAAATGCCTGGGCCATCACACAAGCGCTCGCGATAGAGAGCAGTGGCGGCGTGGTCCTGGTGTATGGACTGCAGTCTCTCAGAGAGCGAGACACCATCAAAGCCTGGTTATACCTGCCGCTCTCTGCCCTGCTCGCCATCGTTGGCTGCGTCATGCTGTTTATGCAGCTAACAGGGATAGAGCAGCAAGGCAACTCACCGTTTATGCTGGGACTGTTTGCGCTGCGCTGCGTTGTTTCCGTGGGCTACATCTACCTATGCCGCACGAAACACATCCGTTTCTCTGGCCTGGCGAGAGAAACAGCACCGGTCGCTGTGGAAACACTGAGCAACGAGACGGTGCAAACCATCCTCGCAAAATTGGAGAAGTTAGACCAGCTTGAGCAGGTGCTATTCAAACGTGACACAACACACGTCACAATTGAAAACGAGACGGAAACACCGCCTGCTCTACCTGTTGCCAGTGTTACCAAGCAGGCAGTAACACAAGAAGCGAACGAGCTTGCAGCCTTGTTGCCCGCGCTTCCCGGCGTGTTGCCCGAGGAGGTAAAAAGTGTGGTCGATGCCTATCTCTCGGGCATCGCAAAGAGAGATATCTGCTCTCATCTCAAGTGGAGCTCGCGCAAATATGGACGCATAGTAAAACCTGTTCTTGATGAGCTACAGAAAGGAGCATGACACATGGCCCTTGGGTACTAACGGAACGATATATAACGATAAGAAAATAAAAACAGCTTGTGGAGCCAATTGAGATACGCGCCTTCGAAGAGATGGAGTATCTCTTCAGCGGAAAGTACCTCCTCTTTGTTTCGGCTCAAGACGCCTGTAGAGCCAAAAGAACGTTAGAGAGGATCCTTATCGTTGTTTTTGGGTCCGTTAGTCCTCGAGGGCCAAAACCTGCTCACTTTTCACGCTATTTACCACAATTGCCTTTTCGATATGTGACGACATCGTGAGGCTGAGCTTTGCTAGGGTAATACCATTGTGATACTCACGCGATACGTTATAGTTGAGAACAGGTAGTTCCTGTAGCAGCGCAGAGAAGCGCATCACCAGATGGTGAAGTGAAAGGAGCGTGGCATCATGGTATCGCCAGAACATACCGATAATCAAAAACCTGAAAACCAACAAGCCCCTTCTCCTGGTGTGGAACAACAGGTATCCTATGGATAAAAAACTACTGAAAGGCCAGTATGTCTGCCTGGCGTCACAGACAGCATTAAACAGTGGGTCATGATGCTGCTCTGGAACACCCCCAGCATCCTGATGCTGCTTGGCATGGGGCTCGTCGTCTACGGCGCGTACCTGTATCGTTCCTGGTGGGGGCTGCTGGTGATACCGCTTACTGTTACCGCCAGCGTGATAGCCGCCGTGCTGCTACTCTTCCTCCCTGGGGGAGGCATAAACCCGCTTAGTTTAGAGTGGGATATTATGATTGTGATGGTGATTGCCCCCGCGCTGATAGGCACCGCCGCAGGCATTGGCATGGCACAGGGCAGCTCGGCATTGCGCCAGCACTACGCGAAGAAAGAAAGGAGGTAGGGCCTGTCAGTAGTTTTTGGACGATAGGATACCACAGTGCGGTGAGGGCGCTGCGTGTTCTTGGGTTGACGCCTGCGGCCTTGAGCGCGTCAAGCTGCAGGTCTAAGTGTTGCTCCTCGCGCGAAACGCGCGCATATCCAAGTAGCATGGGTGTTTCTCCTCTCTAGTAGTGTTGCCAGTCTTCGGTTGGTTCCGTGTGCGGCTGAGCGTGCACACGCGTGCGTGCGCTGCGTGCGCTATGCAGCACGGCAGTCCCCACGAGCGCGGCTGCGCCTATGGGGATGTAGCTCACGAATACCGCCGCGCCAAGCGTGGGCGACACGTTGCCGGAGAGCCATGCAGGCACGCCAATAACGACAATCAACGCGAGCGGGCCCGCAAGCAGCCAAGCAACGATGCGAAAAAATGTCATAGTTCGGTTCCTTCCTTAAGCGACTAAATGCAGATGACTGGCTGCAGCAGGCTGCAGGGACATATATCCCTGCGGTGTTTGCGTGCATTCCCCTGCCTTGGCGATGCGCTGCAGCATTTTCTTGGTGGTCTCGTAGGGGACATGTGTCCCTGCCGCCACATCACGCTGTGTCAATGCGCAGCCTGGTCGCGCGTCCAGGTAGGCCAGAAGAACGAAACGTGTCTTGACGGCACCTGCGGGGACATGTGTCCCTGCCTGGTCGCGAGCTTCCACAATTTCAGCGACCTGGTCGACAGCCTGGTCGATAACAGGTGCTGCAGGAGCAAATAAGCACAAGAGCTGCGCGGTCTCACACTCGGGTGTCCCCTGCATGGCAATCATAGGGCCCTCTGAGAGGCAAATCTGAGCGTTTTGGCCTGTCGTTAGTTTTCGTACGAAAAGCTACCGCAGTGCTGTGAGAGCGCTCTATAAGCCGTTTGAGAGCAGGCAGAACAAGCGCTTTTCGCCCGCCCGCCTCATTGCTGCCAGGCGCTGTCGATGCACTACACACGCTGCCTGAGACAACTCTGTGGTCTCTTTTCGTCACAAAACTACTGACAGGCCTGTTGCTCGAGCGTGAGAATTTCAACAAGATGCCGATGGAGGAGGTTACAATTCCATCGGCATCTCTGCATATCCCTCATGAGAGATCATCTCATTATGCATGAGTAGTATATGACTAACATTGACGCTACCTTCTGTAGACATACGTGGACGCCTGACCGTGCATATTCCACGCAGAGATGGCGATCATACAGTGATGGTCCCGACAGTTAATGGTCACTATCCGATAGAACGATCCATAGCGGTTCACCATGACACGCTGCGGCGTGATCCAGAGATAGCGATTGTGCTCTTTGGCTGTGAGCATGACGAATGCACCCTGGCGGGGCACCGCTCTAAAGCCATCACCAGTGATCCGCACCGTGACACTCTGGCGGTCTGAGCGGAGCACAACCGCACTCAGATGTGCTCGGTGTGGAGTAACGGGTCGTATACCGGGGGCTGAGCTCGCTGCTGCCACGCCCGCCGAGGCGAGTATCCCGAGGACGAGCAACAACGTGGCGAGCATCCCCCCTACGCCGAGTTTGAGAACTGTGCGTCGTAGCATATAGTCCTGCCTCCTTTCTACAGTAGACTATAGCTGAGGTGGCTCTCATTTGCCCCACAAAACGACGGCGGTAGCACACAAATCGCCTACAAATGGAGCACAAACAGGTCAGACCCCTCACAAACGACACACAGGAACTGAGGTCAATGCACGGCGTAGCTGTTTTGTAGCTTGTTTTGTACAGTGGACGGGAAAACGCCTACGGCAGTTTTGCGCAGCGCTTTGTGGATGATAAGGCGCTTCCACCGCAGGCGAGCCGAGCTCACTATGAAGCCCTCCTGCGCAGCTTGCACTACTCTGATGAGGAGATAGAGACATTTCGAGACCTCTGGAAAGCAATATTACTATCGTGACATAACGGTTGATGAGGTAGGATCAGGAGGCGCAGCTGGTCCCCGCGACGGCTGCGCTCTCCCAAGAGGGTCCTGCAGCCTGCCTGCACAACACACGACCCTCTCGTGCCAGTGCAAATGGTGAGCGTCTCTCCTTTCCTGCCCAAGACTCTCCCATAAACTATACAGCATGGTGTTCCGATTAATATACTCAGGTACAATATACTACCTTCATTTTGAATATCTAATCTATACTACAATAGAGAAGATGCCATGAAAGTAAGACAACGCCTTTGGTGTGTACTTGGTGGAGTATTCTTGTTGTTTTGTGGTGGTTTCGTGGTTGCTACGTACCGCTTTGGGTGGACAGCAACGGGGTTCTTGAATAAGTCCTTGTGGGATTGGTTGCAATTGCTCATTGTGCCATTGGTGCTTGCTGTCGTTGCGTTGGTGTTCCAGCTTACTAACGCTCATACTGGACGCCAGATTGCGCAACAACGCTATGAGCAAGAGCAACAAATTGCCCTGGACAAACAACATGAAGATCTCTTACAAGCGTATCTAGACCGCATAGCAGAATTACTGCTCAAGGAAAACCTACGTACCTCACCATCTGAAGAGGTGCGGAACGTTGCGCGAGTGCGAATAATAACCGTACTGACGCAGTTAAATGCCCGGCGTATCAGCTATGTCTTCGCATTTTTACGGGAAGCAGGACTCATGTCAACAAGAACAACATCCGATAGCAGTGTGGTGAGCTTGAAAGATGCTGATCTTCGTGCAGTGAAGTGGGGTCAGGCCGACCTCAGCGGAGCCGACCTCGACGGAACCAACCTCAGGGAAGCCGACCTCAGCTATGCTTACCTCGATGGAGCTAGATATAACTCGAAACTGATACCACTGGAAAACGTACAGGGGAACCCTCCAATCTTGGAACCAACGAAATGGCCTCAAGGATTTGATCCCGTGAGTGCGGGGTTAAACTGTAGTGATTGCTAAACTCGTACCATTAGAGTATGCGGGTCATTACTTTCTAGAGTTCCTTTGCGGTTCAATCAAGTTTACTGAGCAAAGAACTATGGTTGTTATAATCACAGAGCGTAGCCCCTGCCAGTTAAGCCCCGGACAATACAGCACATTCGGGGGAGGAGCAGATACATGGACACTAATGTACAGAGCAAAGTCAAAAAAGAGGATAGACCATTAACAAGAGCTGACGTAGAGCAGCTCCTTCACGAGGCCGGAAGTCCCGATAAACTGAATTTAAGCGGTCGGAATTTAGAGGGAGTAAACCTTGCTGGTTTAGACCTGCATGGAGCCAAACTGCGTGGAGCCAATCTGCAAGCAGCCACCCTGCAAGCAGCCAACCTGCAAGCCGCCGACCTGCAAGCCGCCACCCTGCAAGCAGCCAACCTGCAAGCAGTCAACCTGCAAGCCGCCGACCTGTATGAAACCGACCTGCCTGGAGCCGACCTACGTGGAGCCAATCTGCAAGCAGCCGACCTGCGTGGAGCCAACCTGTTTCGAGCCGACCTGCGTGGAGCCACCCTGCAAGCAGCCAACCTGTTTCGAGCCACCCTGCAAGCAGCCAATCTACAAGCAGCCGACCTGCATGAAGCCAACCTGTCTGGAGCCGACCTGCAAGCAACCAACCTGCATGAAGCCATCGGGTTAGTTATGGAAAGCGAGAATGCCGAAGACACAGCGTCAGCCCTTCACATCCGCATCACAGAAGAGCCTTTGATTGCTCACAACTTTACCACTACTATTTCCACTCTTACTGAACTTCACACGAAAGCTTGGCTCATCCAACAGGATCGATTTCCCGACCTTATCAATTATGCACAAACTCACGATATTCGTTTTACCAAAGAAGCCAATCTCACTATCGGTAAGCTAGCTCACAATCCACCTACTCTGGTAGAGTTAATCCTTAACCCTACAATGCTTGCTGCTGCTAGTGGTGCCGTTGTAACCCTTGCTGGCGCTTTAAAGATAGCGATTGATAATATCGGGCAGACATCACTTAGGTTTAAAGAAAAAGTGTTGGACATAGAAATAAGGAGGCAAGAAGCACAACAAGCTCAACAGACTGCGGCACAGAAAGCAGGTCAGGAGGAACAAAAGGCACAATTTGAGATAGAGAAGCTACAGCTTGAGATAGAGCGAAAGCGGCTTGAGGTGGAAAAAAGTCGTATAGAGGTTGCCCTTGAAACCGCCAGCAAGATGGTAGATACACTGCGTCCTGGCATCGATAAGGAAACAAAGGGGATGCTTGAACAAGCTCTACTACCCAGTCTTTTGCGACTAAGCACTACTGAAGGGTTAGAACTTGCCTTACCAGCACCAAAAAGTAGTGGGAGAAAATAGGGGCAACGGAAAACGGATAGGCTCACGTTTATAGAGCACATAATTGTTGTTTGAATCAATTCTGTTCGCTTTTCCGACTCATATAATTTTTCGTGATTTGCCTGGAAGCGCTCTGGATGCGAGTTTACGGCAACTTGCCGTATGAAGCGCTCCTGCGCAGCGCTCTCTACTCTGATGAGGATATCGAGCCGTTTCGAGATCTCTGGAAAGCCATGTTACTATCGTGACATAACGTTTGATGAGGTAGGACCAGGCGCAGCTGCTCCACCACATCGCGAGCGCTGCGCCTTTTAGTGTCTTCATTCTTGTGTAAATGATAAGCATACTTTTAGAGCAAACGTTCGCGCATATACATCTCGATCTTGTCCTGGTGCCGCTTATACCAACGTTCCACGAGGCGCCACACATCTTTCCCTTCAGTCCCTTTGTCTCGCCACACATGGTTTTCCATCAGGCTTAACATGTAATTGCAATCATTGCATAGTATGCCCCTTATCCGGCCAGTCATATGGCAGTGATCAATGAATAGCTTCTGTCTGAGCGTACATTCACGCCTATTATAGCCCGGTATCTTAGTATGATGTCGGCCACAAATAGCGCATCGCTCTTTTTGATCGTGGAAGAGTCTTAACCACACCGCGGTGTATCGTTTGCCATCCAGGTTGTGCTCTGGGTGCGGATCTTCTCTCATTTTCGCTACACCTTCAGATACTGGCCGCTGCTCGCGTTTGGTCGCACATGCGTATATTTCGCAGTCGTTTCTATGCTGCTATGGCCTAACGTCTCTTTCACCAGCGTGATAGGCGCGCCATTCTCCAGGCTATGGGTAGCGTGAGCGTGGCGCATCCAGTGTGGCGAGACTTTGCCAGAAACACCTGCGCGAGCAGCTGCAGCTTGCACAATGCGAAACACGGTGCTCTCATCCAGGCGGCGATCTGCCTTGTGGCCTCGCGATCGCGCTTGACGAGACTGGAATACGTAGTCATCCAAAGTCAAAACTGTTTTGACTTTCAAGCTCAGTACCTCATGCCACGTATCCACATCTATGAGCACATGCCGTGTTTTATTCCCCTTGCCATTGACGGAGATCTGCCCGGCCTGGTCGCGCTCCTGCAGGTTGCGCCAGGTGAGGCAGCATAGCTCAGTACAGCGAAGGCCCGCGCGATAGAGCAGCACCAGAATCGCATGATTGCGTTTGTTGGGCTCCAGCGCCAGCATACGCGCGACACTCGCCTCACTCATAATCCGCTCTGCTAGCTTGTCCTCTATCTTGGGAAGCCTGACCAGGAGGCCCACATTGACCGGCAAGTATCCAGACTTTACACCGAACGAGAGAGCAGACTTTACGGCAGCGAGAGCACGCGCGCGCGACGTGGCTTTCAGGCTGGCCAGGCTATCTGCATACGCCTGCAGGTCGGCCAGCGTCACCTCACGAAGCGGCCGACCCACAACGCTATAGAATCGTACCATATCGGACGTATAGGCGTGCTGTGTCTTCCAGCTCTTGCCGTGCAGCCAGAGCGCCAGGAATGCGGCGTCTACCTGCGCCGGTTCTTGTGTACATTGCACAAGATTAGACTGCGCGCCGGTGTCCCGATCTGATAATTTTACACATGTTTGGCATTTTTGAAAGAAAGCACGGTGAACATGGGGAGCAGTCCTGCTGAGCTCAAAAAGCAAGAGAGCTGCTCAGCTTGTCTGATCAAGCCGCCTAAGAAGGGGTTTTCCTCTGTTCGTAAAGCTCACGAAATAGCTTTTTTCTCTTTGTGCTTTCCATCCCATGTTCATGCGACGCATTTCTGCGCTTCCAGAACATGTGTAAAAGTGTCAGTGTCTGCACCAGGCGAGAGCACAGCGCCTCAGCAAAGAGGGCATGGTAGCGATACCAGTGCCGCTGCCTATCGAGCGCAGTGACAAAGAGATTACTTCGTTCTAGGAACTCCAGTACTTGCTGACTCCCTTGCTGCTGGAGCACCGCATCACACAAAGGAGCCGAGAGTCGCGAGAGGATCGAGGTGCGCAGCAGAAAGGTCTGGATGGAGCCAGGTTGGAGCCTGAGGACTTCCTCAGTCAGGTAGTCCAGGATGTAGTCCTGCTTCCCGCTGGCCTCCTCGAGCAGATCAACGGATAGACTTGGCGTGGAGCGTCCTTGCAGTGAGAGACCCACTAACTGCATGCCGACTAACCAGCCTTCGGTGCGGCTAGTAACCTACTGTATCGCAGCATCTTCCAGCACGATGTTCATCACCTTCTGGAGGAAGGCTCTCGTTTCATCGATGGTACAGCGCAGCTGTTCGGCGCGGACTTCGAGTAACTGACCACGTGCCCGCAGTCGGGATAGTGGCAAGGGAGGGTCCGCGCGCGTTGCAAGGATTATCCGCAACTGCAGAGGCAGATGATCTACCAGGTATGTGAGGGAGCGGTGAATGGCCTCCTCAGTTACAAGGTGGTAATCGTCCAGAACGAGGAGAAATTGCTCTGGTTGTTCCGCAAGTCGATTGATGAGCTCCATCAGGACAGACTGCAAGACAGGCGAATGCTGTGTGTGCACATAGGTCAGCAACTCGGTACACATGCCTGGCTGTGCACGATCCAACGCCGTGAGCACATAGGTCAAAAAATGTACCGGGTCATTGTCCTGCTCGTCGAGCGAGACCCAGGCCACACAGGTGTCTCTCGCTGGGAGCGTTTGCACCCAGGCTGAGAGCAGTGTGGTCTTGCCAAAGCCTGCCGGGGCCGAGACCAGCATAAGAGGTCGCTGCCTGCTCTCCTCCAGCAGGGAGAAGAGGTGAGGACGCGCGATCAGGGTATGGGGGGCCACCGGCACGAAGAATTTGGTGGCGAGCAGTTGCTCCTGCCACCCCACCTCGCTGTGTGTCTCATGCTGCGTTTGCTCCTGCGAGGGCAGGTGGGCTGAAGGCTTGCTCCTTCGCTGAGCGAAGGAGTGGGCGACCTGCTCCAGGCGCGCGAGTGTGACATCCTGAGGTCGGCCAATGTAGGTATGGGTGAGCTTTCCTCCGACCTTGCGATAGGCCACCCAGTAGATGTTCCCGCGTGCTCTGGCCTCTTTGCGCGCGGTAAAGCGCTGGCCGCCCTTGCTCGAGAAGGCGAAGGAAGGCACACGCGCCAGCCACTCCTGCCATACCTGGCTTTCTACGTCCATGTGAGGGATGGTTGCTCCCCGCGCTGTCTTTTCCTGCACTTGGTAACTGGCGTCCTGCTCGCTCCAGGCCACCTGTGGTATAGTGAGCTTAGGCATCGCACTCTCCCATGCTGAGCTGGTAGATGATACGCCGGACAGCATACATGGCTACTCAACTGATGAGTAGTAGCATTGAGCTAGTATATCACCTCAATGAGAGCATTTCGCCTGTAAATTCGATATTTTCATCCGCTTCCATGTCTGGCACAGACATCGCGCTTCCTAACTCTAACCGATAGGGTAAACTGACCCTAGACGAAGCTAGTTCCCTCGCCAAGGAGATCAGTCTATGATGCCTACAATCATCACCAATCAGGCACCAGTGCCCCCACCAGCATATCACCGGATGCAAGCGCGGCTTGGTTCCAACTTACACATTGACGCCCTCACCTTAGTCAAGGCCCTCCACCTGCTCACGCTGTGTCGCTTGGCTGTGCACTTGGCCCATCGTCGATGTCCGCCACCGTTACCCGCTGGTCCAGGAGGTGCCCCTTGCACCTACAGTGAGGCATCGTTGTTGCTCATTGCATTGCTACGGACGCTGTGGCGGCTGTCCTACCAAGATATGTGCGACTGGTTATGCGCTTGGCCCGCCTTAGCACTCGCCTGTGGCTTGCCGCTGAATCGTCTTGGCTCGCCTCGCATTCCCAGCGCCTCTCAGCAGTGGAAACGCGGACACCGAGCTGGAGCGCCTGTGACGGAGGCGCTCTTCTACCTGACGGTGCTGACCGCCATCCGTCGTCGGTTGATCGGGGCCCGCGATTTGATCATTGATAGTGCACCCATTCTGGCCTGGCGACGCACCGACCCCGATGCGGCTGTCGGCCATGCCCCGGCTCAGCATCCCCGCTCGCTCTTGCGCGGCTATCGCGTGCATACCCTGCTCTGTCGCGGCTCGGGCTTGCCCGTCTTCTTTCTGCTCTCACGAGCCAACGTCCATGATGCGCCGTTTGCCCGCCCGCTCTTGGAGTGGGCTGTACATCTCTACCACATTCGCCCTCGGGTGATCCGTCTGGATGCCGCCTATTGGGGGCTGCGCCTCATGGCCTGGATCCACAGCGTGCTTGGAGCCGTGGCTGTCGTGCCCTGGAACCCCAAACGCCAGAAGAACCGCTCTTGCCTGCCTCCCACTTGGACGAAAGAGGAATTGGGCAAACGCAGCAGCATCGAGCGCTTCTTTGGTCGCGTCTTCCAGTTCTTTCATCTGCAACGTCCCCCACTCTGTGGCTGGTCGGCCATCACCCGTCAGGTTGCTTTGACCTACACTGCCTCCATCATGGTCGCCCTGGCTGCTCAGCAGGCTGGCCGACCTAACTTGATCCGCTCACCCAAACGCGTTCTTGCTCATACCTGGGAGGGCCTCGCTATGAGTTAGGAAACGCTCTCACCAAAAATAAAAAGGTAGCGGCGAGAGGGATCGAACCTCTGACACAGGGCTTATGAGTCCCTTGCTCTACCGACTGAGCTACGCCGCCTTAACTACGGCTCTATGATAGCATAGCTGTCAAGAGGACCAGGCGATTTACGTCCATCTGCTGCCGGGCTGTGATCCGCAGTTTGGCATTCATCGCCTGCTGAAGTCCCTCAAGGGGACGAGTTCCCGTCTGCTGCGCCAAGCATTGCCTGGCTGGCAGCGAACATTGCCACCTCCTGTGGCCCACCTCGTCTGTATGTGCGGCCACAGGAGGTGGCAGGCCGCAGATGCTTCAGGAGGATAGGGAGGCGCCACTCCTTGCATATATTGTTGGCGAGTATACCACAATTTAACGCTCGCAGCCGCCATATAGCTATTTATAGGTAATATCAGCTGCCTATTTTTCCCTCCCCTCTGCTGTTGCCACAGCATCCATACTCTCACAGCGAACTTGCCCTTACGCGGAGGTAGGAGCAGGCGCCTGGAGATTCTTGGGCAGCGGCGTAGATAATCCAGCGTTGAACGGCGCGCCAGAGACTTTTTGGATATAGCTTTTTTTCACACGAGGCGCTACAATGAGATCGTAAGCTTACGATCGTCTGAAGGTAGAACAGCAACTAAAAAGTGGTTTGCTTCATCAGTAGGAGGCAGCTTTTGAAAATCGTGATCCTTGGCTGCGGGCGTGTCGGCGCGGCCTTTGCGAGCAAGATGGATCGTGAAGGGCATGCAGTCACCGTCATCGATGGCAGCAGTGAGGCTTTCAACCGCCTGGATATCGGCTTTCAGGGTGAGACCATCATTGGCAACGGCGTCGATGAGGATATTCTCAAGCGCGCCGGTATAGAAACGGCCGATGCCTTCGCTGCCGTCACCAACGTTGATAATCGCAACATCATGGCGAGTCAGATCGCCAGATACATCTTCCAGGTCAAAAAAGTGCTGTGCCGCATCTATGACCCGGCGCGTGGAGATACGTACCGCGACCAGGGCATGGTGATCTTCAGCTCAACCTCTGTCATCGCACAGATGTTCTTCGAGGCCTTTACCGGCAGTCCACCGCACCCCGGAACATAAGGAAATGCGTCGAAGCGGCGCGTATTTAAGATGCAGTAGAAGGTCCGAGCGGCGCGGCAAACAGAGCCAACTGCAGGGGAAGGTTCTGCGGTGTGCCTGTTCCTGGAGCGGGGCCAATCTGTGCGAGTAATAGCTGAAACTGCTCATAGGATGCGCCTGTCGCCGGGCCGCTCCACATTTTTTCGCCCAGCACCGGCATAGCCAGCCTGACCCTGTCAATGACATCGGCGTCACTGACGAGACCAATTTTGTCATTCCAGACCGCAAACATACCCCCCAGGAGATGGGGGTCGTTGGGGCGCAGGTTCATACTCTGGTTGGCAAGGTCAAAGATGTTTGGCTCCCATTTCTCGTACAGCAGCTGAGTATCGAGATAGTCATGAAAGTACCCGGCCTTGGGGACAATATAGAGGAGGTTATCATTGGCATTGATGACAGCGAAACCCTGTCGAACTGTAGTAACAGGGTTGGCCCAGCGATTGTCCCATAAATCGGTCACGATATCGGTGTCTACCTTGACGCTGCTCTTCATCTCCGACAGGCTGCCCCACATACGCACTGTCTTGCCTTTGCTCTTCAGGTACGCATCATACGTATTGATAAACTGCCTGTACTTGTCCGCGTCACCCGGATAATATTCATCGACGCCGATATCCACCTGTTTCGCGTCAAACCAGGGTAAAAATTCACTCCAGATAGCATTCATAAAGGCGTAGGTTTTAGGGTTATTCAGGTCAAGGAACTCCTTCGAGTATTTCTGGCTGGCAAGGTCGGGGCGATACTGGGTAAAAGCCAGGGCGTGGGCCGGCGCATCGATCTCAGGAGTAATCGTGAGGGCGTGCGCGTGCGCAAAAGCTTGCAGTTCGCGCATATCCTGTTCGCTGTACGAGCCATCTCTGGCGGCCAGGCCCGGGAAACGGGGGCTATTGAGTCGGAAGGCCGCATATTTGTGCATCCAGTCGGGACTATCACCGGCGCCAATCTCATTATCGTTTAAGTGGAGATGAAAATCATTCATTTTATACCAGGACATCATCCTCACGTAGTCTTCCAAGGAACTGAGCGAAAAAAACTTCCGTCCGACGTCGAGCATAAAACCACGCTCTTTGTAATCTGGATAATCGCGCGCGGTCCCCTTGACGATATGCCCATGCTCAGGGTCCTGCAACAAAATCTGTAAAGCCGTGCGCGTACCATAAAAAACACCTGTGCTGGTACTCGCCCTGATAACCACGGCATCCCCGACTTCAAAAAGGTAGCCCTCAGCGCCGATAACACGATCCGAGGTATGCAGGGTCAGAAAGAAATCACCCTGCGTCGAGGAGCCACTTGTGACAATGGGTAGACTGTGACCGGTTAATTCAAACAGGTCACCTTGAAAGACCTGCGCGGTTTCCTGCAGCTGCGTGGCGTACGCGGAGTCTACCACGATACGCGAAGCTGAAGTCATGCTAAAAGATCCGCTCCTCCCTTGCCACTCGCGCAGAGCCGGAACAACCGGCGGCGCTGCATTAGGAACAGGCACAAGTGACAGCAGGGCAGCCGGGTCTATCAGGTGCAAAGGGATCAGCAAAGCCAGAGCTAACACCATGCCCAGTAGCACAAGCGTCCAAAACGTTAGCATGCTTCTCCTCAAGCACCACACTCCTTCTGCTTGCAGTCGGCCTGATCCACCCTTAGGCTGATTGGTTTTGGGCCTGCGCCCTCGTGCAAATATAGAAAATATATCTCTATGTATTAGTATATGTCTTTTCACGCAAAGGGGTCAATTTATCGCAGAAGGCGGAGCCGAAAGGGCTATACAAGTAGTGTAAGTTTTGCGATCCATCGCCAGGCAGCTCCTTTGCCTGGCGAGCAGATGAGCAGTTTGCACTCACATACCTTGCTGGCTGCTATTTTCTCTATAACGGCTCAACAATCCCGCCGGGCGTGGAGCTGCTACACTGACTCTACCAGGCTCTGCAGTGGGCAACAAGATAGCGCGTCGCGCGAGGATCAGGCCTTCGGTCCGCCGCTCAAGCGGTGGGAAGTCTAATTGTGGCACGAGAGAGAGATCATCCGTGGAGAGAGAGAGCTCTTCTGTTGTCGGTGCGCTGCCTGCCGATGATATTGCATCCAGGGGAGCTGCAAGAGCCGGCTGAGGCCTGAGCTTCAGGCTATAAAGGGTAATAGCCATGGCCGCCAGCAGGCCCATGAAGACGAGCGCAAGTTCAACTGGGCGGGGCCGGCCAGGAGCGATAGTCAGCTGCGCCTTTTTGACCACGAGTGGTCGCTGCCGCGTTGCCTCTCGCGACAGGCCCAGCAGGGCCGGCTGCCTGCTCGCATGTGCAAGTAATGTGAAGGGAGAGACTGTGGGTTTTGGTTTAGGTTTAGGCGTGGGGAGGATGGCAGGTGGTGGAGGCGCCATATTGCGATACTTGTACATGAGATTGATCACCTTGCCAGCCCACAGGGGATAGCTTCCCGTCCCTACGTAGGGGCGTGCGATGGCATAGACGCTACTCAGACCGCGATTCACATAATTATTTCTGAGCATGCCAAACCAGTACACAATCGCTGCAGAATACGAGGGGTAGATGGTATATCCATCGAAGGCCGAGGGATAGCCGACGCTGCCGCGCACACTTCCTGGATTGCGATCGGCAAGTCCAACCCCGGCAGCGCCGTCATTGGTCTCAGTCCACCAGACTCCCATGGCAAAGGCATCGTTGATATGTGTCTGGCGCGAGGCCTGCTCAACCACCTTGCCGCTACCAACCATAGGGCTTCCCAGGCGCGCAAAAATAGCATCGACGGTCGTGGCGGACAGTGAGGGCGGCCCAACCACGCTGAGGTCACCGGCCGCCCGCCCGCTCACGCTGCCCTGTTGAAAATCCCACAGCAGCGCAACCCCTCCACCAAGCAGTAAAATAAGCATGCTGAGCAGCAGACAGAGACCTAGTCCTTGCAGGCTGCGTTGACGTAATGATATTGAAGATGCTGAAAAGCACTTACTCATAGCTGGCGAACCTATCTCAGGCCTCTACCGACCATACACAATGCCTGGTTCGTTATAGAATTAAACAGGCAAGACATCTATAACAAGTATACAGCCTGGCCAATGGGTAAGATATGTGTAAATCGATAGTAGCATAGAGATAGGAAATTCCTCCACAAATGGAGTTTTGCTAGGTAGTATCTCCCATAAGCAGTATGCTATACTGGAATGCGCAAAGTTTTGAGAGATGGGGGTTCGCCATCAACTTACAGAATGGCCCAAAAAATACGCAAACGGGGCGCTTAGAGAAGCAAACGATGCTCAATAAGCGTTACATGATCATACGCACACTTGGACAGGGCGGCATGGGGGCTGTATACCAGGCGCGAGATATGCGACGCCAGGCGCTCTACGCTATCAAAGAGATGAGCCTCTCGATGGTTTCGCCCCCAGAACGTGAACAGGCCGTAAAAAATTTTAAAACAGAGGCCAGGATGCTGGCGGGATTGAGCCATCCCAACCTGCCGGCCTTCTGGGGCTTTTTCACCGCGGGGCCGCGGCACTTCCTGGTGATGGAATACATCGATGGATCAACACTTGAGGAGTACCTTGAGCACAACGCAGCTCCTTTTCCAGAACGCCGCGTGCTGGGCTGGGCACGCCAGCTGTGTGACGTCTTGACCTATTTGCATAACCAGCGCCCTCCTATCATCTTCCGCGATATGAAGCCCGGCAATATCATGCTCACGCACAATGGCCATGTCAAACTGATCGATTTTGGCATCGCGCGCCTCTTTCACACCGCCGGTTCACACGATACTCAACTGCTGGGCACGCCCGGCTTCGCTCCACCTGAGCAGTATGGGCAGGCACAGACCGATGAGCGTTCAGATATATACTCCCTGGCGATCACACTCTTCCAGCTGATGACGAACACGCTCTCTGAAAATGGCTTTGGCCTGCACAAAGTGCACGAGCTTTATCCACGGATTTCGCTGCCGGTAGCGCGCGCCCTGGAAAAGGCCACAGCCCTTAAAGCCGAGGAGCGTTTTCAGAGCGTCGAGGCCTTTCGCCGCGCGCTACTTGGTGAGGGCACATTTCTGTTTGAAGACGGTGAGCAGGCAACCACGGCAGAGGAACTGGCAGAGCTCTGCGCACGTTTTCCAGAAGAGGCGAGCGACTACCTGTTTGCGGGCGAGATTGAATTATGGTTGCAGGAAATCGGCGAGCTGGACCTGGCACGCAGCGCAAAACGTCTACGCAGTATGGATAGCGATCCTGAAGAGGCCGTTGAACGCTTTCTCCAGGCCGTGCTGGGAACAAACACGCGCATTCGTGGCAGTACAGGCAAGCAGGCTTTTCAAAGCGGTCAAAGCGGCAAATCCGCCTCAATCCACGCTACGCTGACGGATGCCTCCAGGCAGCGCCTGCAGCCAGTCAGCCAGGCAGCGGCAGAGGTTGTCGTTCGACCCCTGAGTCTGGATTTTGGCGAGGTATATCCAGGTATCTCGGCCCCCCTGTTGCTGTCGATCGGTGGTTACAAAGGAGCCTTTGTGCAGGGCAAACTTACGACCAGCGACGCATGGATTCTCATCGACAAGACACATTTCGCGGGCATGAGCACGCGCATCAGCGTACAGGTAAACTCAACGCGCCTGCGTGGTGCGACACACTACACGGGCAAGCTCATTGTAATACCGGATGAAGACGACGAAGCACAAGACATAGTGGTCGCGGTAGAAGTGGACGTGCTCGGTCACGTGGGGACAAATGCGACTGGCGCTTACGCGCAGGTGCAGGGGACCTACCCGAATGCTGAGGAGGGGGAGGATACGGCGACGGGCAGGGGGGGGGCGCTCATGCTCTCACCTGCGGCGAGCATGAGCAATGTGGCGCCAACCAGCGCGCGCTACGCAGAGTACAGGGCAAAGTACGGCCTGCCGGGAGGTGTCGGTAGTACTGGCTCCAGCGCCTGGGAACCCTTGCAGGCAACGCCGATCCAGCGCTTCTGGCTACAACACGGCTTAACCGCGTTCGCGGCATTTATGCTTGCCAGTTTATGCTATACGCTGCTGGCCGCCCTGCCTTTTTTAAAACGCACACCGCCGTTGCCGCCAAACCCCTGGTTTATTGTCGTACTTTTAGGCATAGTACCTGGCGCTGCCCTGGGGGCAGTCATTGCTAAGCAGGGGCAAGCGGGGAGGCGCGTGGGAACACTTGATCGCCTCCTTACCGCGGCGGCCGCAGCCCTGATCGGGCTTGGGCTCAGCGAATTTACCTGGCAAAGCCTCGTGCACCTGCCGGCGTCACCTTTCCAATTGCCAGTCATGCTGCTCGTTACCGCCCTGAGCGCGACGTTTGGCGCCAATCCCCAGGTAAGTACCCCGGTCATGGAGCGCTTGAGCCTGGCAATGACATATATACGCTGGCTCGTAACAGGCGCGGCAGGGATAGGCGGGGCCCTCCTCGGCCTCGGCTTAGCAAGCGGATTTGCTCCTGGCTGGCTGACTGGCCTGGCGGCACTGCTTGGCAGCACCCTCGCCTTACTGCTTGTGTTTTGGGCCGGCTACCAGGCAAAGCGCAATATTCCATGAAGCAGGACATACCTCCCCTCATTGTAGTGCTCGGCCCAACCGCTTCAGGCAAAAGCTCGCTGAGTATTGCCCTGGCTCAACGATTTAAGGCAGAGATCGTCTCCGCTGATTCTCGCCAGGTGTATCGCGGCCTGGATATCGGCACCGCCAAGGTTACAGCGCAGGAGCGGGCGCTTGTGCCACATCACCTGCTGGATGTAGCGGATGTCCAGGAAATCTACACTGTAGCCCAGTTTCAGCAGCAGGCTATTGCTGCCTGCGACGACATCCTGGCGCACGGCCGCCAGCCACTGCTGGTTGGCGGTTCACCTCATTATATTCAGGCTGTAGTTGATAACCTGGATATACCCTCGATCCCTCCCCAGCCTGCCCTGCGCGCGGAACTGGAGGCGCATTCGCTCCCGGCGCTGCTGGCACTGTTGGAGCAGCTCGATCCAGCGGGCGCGGCAGCCATTGATCGCAACAATCCTCGCAGGGTCATCCGCGCCTTAGAGGTCTGCCTGACCTCGGGCAGGCCATTTTCTGAGCTAAAAAAAGGGCTGCCCCTCGCTATACCAGCCTGCTGCTGGGCATCCATTGGCCGCGTGAAGTGCTCTACCAGCGCATTGATGCGCGCGTCGATGAACGTATGCAGCAGGGTATGGTGCAGGAAGTGCGCCGTCTCTTGCAAGAGCATATCAGCCATGCGCGCCTGGAGTCTCTAGGGCTGGAATACCGCTTCATCAGCCGCTGGCTGCGCGGTGAGCTTGGCAGTGAGGAGGAGATGGTGCAGCGTTTAAAATACGCCATTCATGCTTTTACACGCAGGCAGTTGACATGGTTCCGCAAAGATCAGCGCATTACCTGGCTGGAGGGCGCCGACTTACGCCAGGCCGAAGTTGAAGTGCGACAATTTTTAGCGGCCTACGTCAGCTGAAGCTCCACCGAACAGACCACATACCTTCCTTGACAGGCCTTGCCAGGTCGATGTATAGTCTTGGTAGGATTGTAGACCCGGCAGGAAGCATGGACCTGCTTTTTTACTCTGTTGTGCCAGTACAAGCCTCTGCTTGAGCGATGTAGCCACCAGAGGGATGGTTGGTGGTTTTTTTATGCCCTCTAAAGCAGAGGCACAACCAATTTTGCTAAAAGGGATGAGTCCCGCGTACCAGGGAGGTAATAGGGCGTGAGTGCCGATCCTGAACAACGATTCTCAAGTATTGCAGTGTCTCACTCTACGTGCAGCACAGGAGTTCTGACTGCGCACCATGCGTCGCTCCCTCCCACTTGCGCTTAGCGCCTGCGGCGGGGCCGGTCTCCTCCATGCTGCCTGACTCTTCTACATGTATGGAGGAGGTACCACATGGCTCAAGTATTCGTCCCCGACAATCCCCGCGAGCGTGAGCAGCTTGAAGGGGTTGGTACAACGCATGAAGCCACGTATGCTGCCAGGCACGAAGCACAGCGCCGTGAGCGCCGCTTTGGCGGCGTCGATCTCGTGGTCCTGCTGGCAGTGTTCGCAGTGGCAGCCTTTCTCGTCGCGGCCGCGGCCCGCTGGGCGGCGCCGCTGACGCCCGCGGTACATATCAACCTCTCTCCCACGGTCCTGCCATTATATGCCGGATATTCGCTGCTGCGTATGATCCTCGGCTATATCCTCTCGCTGGTGTTTACGCTGATTTACGGGCACATCGCCGCTACCAGCCGGCGCGCGAGCATTGTAATGATACCTGTGCTCGATATCCTGCAGAGTATTCCCATTCTTTCCTTCATGCCCGCCGTCATCCTTGCTCTGGTTGCGGCCTTCCCACACTCAAATGTCGGCCTTGAGCTGGCGAGCGTGATCTTGATCTTCACTAGCCAGGCCTGGAATATGACGTTCAGCTTCTATCACTCGGCGCGCACGCAGCCCACCGAACTGCACGAGGTAACCTCCATCGCCCGCCTGCGACCCTGGCAGCGTTTCTTCAAACTGGAGCTGCCTTCCTCGATGATAGGCCTCATCTGGAACAGCATGATGAGCTGGGCGGGAGGCTGGTTCTTCCTGATGGCCTCGGAGCAGTTCACCCTGGGCACGCGCTCTTTCCAGCTGCCGGGGCTCGGCTCCTACTTGCAGCAGGCTGCCAACACCGGCGATACGACCGCTATCCTACTAGGCCTGGCAACGCTGGTCGCGCTGATCATCCTGCTCGACCTGCTCTTCTGGCGCCCGCTGGTGGCGTGGGCCGACAAATTCAAATTAGAACAGAGCAGCGGGGCAGACGCGCCGCACTCGCTCGTGCTCGATGCGCTGCGGCGCTCGGCGCTCATCGCCACGCTGAACAGGCGCGTCTTCGCCCCGCTTGGTAGAATAATCGCCGGCTTCTTGAACCTGGTGCAGCCCCTGCCCGCAGACGGTAGCTCAGTCCTCTCAAAATCAACCAGCAGTTCTCTTTCAACAGGCAAGATCGCCAGAGGGGTGGTCTTGCTGCTGGCGGGCGCGCTGCTCCTCGTCGGCCTCTGGTATGCAGTGCGCTTGCTCATCCAGGTGAGCCTGCCGACCTGGGGCGGCCTGATTGTCGCCGCTCTTGCCACCTGGCTGCGGACCATAACCGCGCTCGCTATTGGCGTCGCCTGGACCGTACCGGCTGGCGTCGCGATTGGACTCTCACCGCGCTGGTCGCGCCGCCTGCAGCCGGTGGTCCAGGTCGTTGCCTCCATCCCGGCCACCGCGGTTTTTCCGATTCTGTTAGTGGCGTTAATCAGCCTGCCCGGCGGGCTATCACTTGCGGCGATCCTGCTCATGCTGCTGGGCACGCAGTGGTATATTCTCTTTAATGTCATAGCCGGGGCGATGTCGATTCCCAGTGACCTGCGCGAGGCCAACACGGTCTATCATGTAACAGGCTGGCGCAAATGGCGCACGCTGATCCTGCCGGCCATCTTTCCCTACCTTGTGACCGGCATGCTGACCGCCAGTGGCGGAGCCTGGAACGCCAGTATCGTCTCTGAATATGTCACGTTCAATGGACACACTGTGAGCACAGTTGGTCTGGGGGCCAGCATCGCCGCAGCTGCGGCAAATAGCGACTTCTCGCAGCTGCTGGCCGCCACCCTTTTAATGGCTATCGTAGTTGTCTTGATCAACCGCCTCCTCTGGAAACGCCTGTATGCGCTTGCGGAGCGTCGCTATACCCTGGGATAGGAGGAAACCTTCCATGAAGCAGCATTTCTACTTTTGTCCACAACAGGATAGCCTGCTCACGCAGGCCTCGCCAGAGGTCCTGCTGGAGGTGTGCGCCTGCACTAAAAGTTATCAGACAGAGGGCAAACAGGGCAAGAAAAGCTCAGCACAGCCCACCCTGGTACTTGATAGCGTTGACCTGAAGATCAATAGCGGTGAATTTGTGGCCCTGCTCGGCCCATCGGGGTCTGGGAAATCTACGCTCCTGCGTATCCTGGCGGGGCTGCTTGATCCCTCTGAAGGAGAGGTCCTATTCAGAGGCGTACCGCAACACGGGCCGAATCCACATGTGGCGATTGTCTTCCAGTCCTTCGCCCTCTTTCCCTGGCTGACGGTCTTACAGAACGTGGAGCTCGGCCTGCAGGCCCAGGACATGACGCCGACGCAACGGCTCAAGCGCTCGCTCGCGGCCATCGACCTCATAGGCCTGGATGGTTTCGAGGATGCCTATCCCAAAGAGCTCTCCGGCGGCATGCGCCAGCGCGTGGGTTTCGCGCGCGCCCTGGTCGTCGAACCCGAACTGCTGTTCATGGATGAGCCCTTTAGCGCACTCGATGTCCTGACTGCGGCCAACCTGCGCAAGGAACTGCTGAGCCTGTGGCTTGCCAAGAGCATGCCGACGCGCGCTATTCTGATGGTCACGCACAGTATCGATGACGCGGTGAGCATGGCCGATCGTATTTTTGTGCTGGGGGCCAATCCCGGGCATATTCGTGTCGAGCTGCCAGGACTACCTGTCGAACAGCGCTCAATCCTCAATGAGGCGCACACGGCCCTGGTAGACCTCATCTACCGCATCATGACCAGCCCGCAGGAGGACGTGGCTACGCTGGTGGCCGCGCAGGCCCCACATGCCAAAACGGGCAAGCTGGCGGCACCCGCGACACAACGTCGTCCCTACCAGGTTTTGCCCCATGTCTCCATCGGCGACGTGACGGGCCTCATCGAGTTAGTGCACTCACGCGGAGGTCGCGAGGACCTGTACCAACTGGGCCGCCATCTCCACCTCGAGGTAGACGACCTCTTCCCCATGATCGAGGCGGCCGACCTGCTGGACCTGGCAGATACGCAGGAGGGCGACCTGGTGTTGACCGAGCAGGGCCGGCACTTTGCCGAAGCAGGTGTGCTGGAGGAGAAGAACGTCTTCCGCGAGCAGGCCCTGGCCAATATCACCATCCTGGGCCAGATCGTGCATGCCCTGGAAGCGGCGCCGGGCCACAGTCTGCCCGAAGAGTACTTCAAGAGCCAGCTGAAGGAGCACTTTGGCGAGGAGGAAGCGCAGGCACAGCTGGAGACAGCGATCAACTGGGGGCGTTACGCCGAGCTCTTCAGCTTCAACGAGGACAGGGGCCTGTTCCGCCTCGAAGAGCCCGAATCCGCCAGGACCTGAAGCGCGTGATCAGGCCACGGCTCTCAGCATCCTCGAGTATCTCCCCATTCCCATACGCGGGAAACTTATGCTGCATCAACGGCGCATGCAGCAACAGGCTGATAGCGTGTCTGAGGAGTGGGTTCTACGCTACCACGAGCTCAAGCAGGAGCCCGGCACTTAATCAGCGTAGAGAAAGCAGGCTGGCCAGGCGCTGGCGCCACTCAGAGGTGGCAAAGGCGACGGCCCCGCGGCAGAAAGTGGCCTGGAGCGTAAGCCGGGCATCGAAGAGCAGTAGATCTGCATCATAGCCGGTCTGTAGGCGCCCTTTACGCTGCGAGGCGCAGGCCGCGTGAGCCGGATTGATCGTCAACATGCCCACGGCTTGCTGGAGCGAAACCCCGGTCATCCGCAGCAAATTCCGCAACGCCTGGTCCATCGTCAAGACGCTGCCGGTAATCGTACCATCGGATAGCCTTGCGACGCCACAGCTCACCTGCGCCTGCTGGCCGGCAAAATCAAAGGTTGCCGCTGGCATGCCGGCCGCCGCCAGCGCATCAGTGACCACGATTGTTCGCTCCGGCCCCAGCATTTTCACCAGCGCATTCATTGCCGCCGGGTGTACATGGACGCCATCGGCAATCAATTCTCCACGCACACCCATGACCTCGGCGAGGGCAGCGAGCGGGCCTGGAGCGCGATGGAGCAGCGGCCGCATAGCATTGAAGCAATGGGTTACGTGCGTGATCCCCAGCGCTATCGCCTCATGGGCCTGCTCATAGGTTACGTCGGTATGACCCATGCCCACAGTGATACCTGCCTCCACGAGCCTCTTGATCATTTCCCTCGCTGCCGGCAACTCAGGCGCCAGTGTAAGCAGGCGCAGGTGTCCAGCAGTTATGGCGAGCAATTGCTCCGTCTCGAACTCGTTGGGCAGCCGCAGCCATGCCACTTGATGCGCTCCCCGCCTCGCCGCATTGATATAGGGCCCTTCCAGGTGAATTCCCAGGGGCTCTGCACCCGCTCCCGGGTCATTCAGCATCGCGACAGCTGCGCTTAACTGCTGCTCGGGTATTGCAGCGGGTACACCTACTACAGCTATCAGAAATGACGTGACCCCTGTCGCGGGCGCCCAGCGCGCATAGGCGCGAATCTCATCGCTATCCGTGGTGTGCAGATTATAGCCACCGCCGCCGTGCGTATGCACATCGATGAAGCCTGGCATAACGATCATATCCGTTGCATCGATGCTGCTGCCCGGCTGATCTACCGGATATGGGACAGCCTGGATGCGCGAGCCATCGATAGTAATGGCTCCACGCGCAATATCCGTTGCGGCATCTATGATGTGAGCATCGCGTAACGTAAACCGCATTGATCCTCTGTACCTTTCTTGTGTAAATTGCAATAGGCCGCAGGGTAACGCTCGCATGACCCCCTGCTGTTAAGACGGACAGGTACTCAAGGCATACGCCTGTTCTGCCCAGGTATAGTGGTATATATAGCATACTGACTATACCAATTCCTTTATTATGTACCATATTCGGCCACTCCATGAAGCGCGAACAGCTGGTCCCCTAGGACCGCTGCCTCCTTCAGAGCGGTAGCTGGCGAATGTGCTTCTGTTTCAGCAGGGGTACTCATGCTATGAAGAAAAGAGCAGGTGAGACTATACGCGGCCACACAGAGGATATGAGCATAGAGGAGCAGCTTGGTCAACTGCTCATGCTGGGCTTTCGGGGCACTACTCCCTCTCAGGAGATAATTGACCTGATTGCAAATCACCATGTGGGGGGCATCATCCTCTTTGCACGTAATATTCAAAATTCCTCGCAGCTCTCTGAACTGACGCAAAGCCTGCAAGCCATCGCCAGAGAGGCGGGTCACCGCCGGCCTTTGCTGATTGCCATCGACCAGGAAAACGGTATTGTACGCCGGCTGGGGCAAGACGCATCTATCTTTCCCGGCAATATGGCCCTCGGGGCGATCGCTTCGGAGCAGGTGACCTACGAGGTAGCCCGGGCGACGGGTCGTGAACTGCAGGCGCTCGGCATCAATATGAATCTGGCCCCGGTCGTTGACATTAACAACAACCCCGCTAACCCGGTCATCGGCGTGCGCTCCTTCGGTGAAGACCCCTCCCAGGTCGCGCGCCACGCCGCTGCCGCGCTGCGCGGCTACCGCGCAGCGGGCGTGATAGCCACCCTCAAACATTTTCCCGGCCATGGAGATACGGCCGTCGACTCACACCTGGCTCTGCCCATCATTGCGGCCAGCCTGGAACGCCTGGAGGCGCTCGAACTGGTACCGTTCAGACGCGGCATAGAGGCGGACGCCCCTGCCGTCATGACCGCCCACATCTACCTGCCGGCGATCATGCCGGGAGCTGCGCTGCCCGCCACGCTTTCGCCCACAGTCGTGCGGGGTCTCCTGCGCGAGAGGCTCGGCTTCAAGGGCGTGATTATCTCTGATTGCATGGAGATGAGCGCCATCACAAAGACCGTTGGCAGCGAACGCGGGACCCTGATGGCGCTACAGGCGGGTCACGACCTGGTACTGGTCTCCCACACATACGAACGCCAGAAAGCGGGCCTCGCCATGCTCAAGGTCGCCCTTCAGTCCGGTGAACTAGCTCCAGAGGATGTACGCCGGGCGGCGCAACGAGTATTACAGCTCAAAGAGCGCTATACAACCTGGAAGCAACTGCCAGCGGTCGCTGCCGGCGATGCATCCCACCGCCAGCTGCGGGACAACGCCTACGCACTATCCACTACCCTGCTGCGTGACCGCGAAGGACTTATTCCTCTCAGACTGGAGCCGCACGCGCGTATCCTGCTGCTCTCACTACGTAGCGGCGCCTCTTCCCAGGCTGAGGATACATACTTTTCCCAGGGGTCGCTGGCCGCATCTATTCGCAAGCGCCACCAGCACGTTCAAACCCTCAGCACCTCCGCCGACCCCACGGATGACGAATACAGCCAGATAGTGCGCGCAGCCGCCTGCGCCGCAAGCTGCGATGTCATCATTATGGCGACGCTAAACGCTTACCTTGACCGGCGGCAAGCGCAACTGATGTCGGGCCTGCTACAAAGCGGACGACGCATCATTGGCATCGCGCTAGGCATACCATATGACCTCCTGGCTTTTCCCCAACTTGGCACGTACCTGGTAACCTATGAATACACCCGTCCGGCGTTGGCCGCCGCCGTACGCGTCCTGTTTGGCGAGTCGCCAGCGCGGGGGCATTTGCCCGTCAGTCTGCCGGGTCTGTATGAGCGCGGCCAGCAAGGAGACTGGTGTCACGAAAGTGCAGCGCGGCTTCACAGATATTTTTTTTGAGAAGCGTCTGCGTTAGACTATCGTGGCGGGAAACTACAAGCAGCCTACACAGACCTTGCCCGCGCTGGCAGGTGCATTTCCTGCGAGTGCACACCCGCACGAATTTCGCTATTGGCGGTGACGGTAGCGATGTAGAGACGCACTATTCTTCCTTGATCATGCCCAGGAAATTACGCGTCCGTTCGTTCTCCGCGGCATCAAAAATCTTTCGCGGCGGCCCCTGCTCTACGATCACAGCATTGTCCATGAAGATAACATGATCGGCTACATCACGGGCAAATCCCATTTCATGCGTGACAACAACCATCGTCATACCCTCTTCGGCCAGCTGGCGCATTACCTTCAGCACCTCGCCAACCAGTTCTGGATCGAGCGCTGAGGTGGCCTCGTCGAAGAGCATAAGCTTGGGATTCATCGCGAGCGCGCGAGCGATCGCTACGCGCTGCTGCTGACCGCCGGAGAGTTTATGCGGGTATGCGTCGGCCTTGTCGGCGAGCCCGACCTTGTCAAGCAGTGCTTTAGCCCGCTCCATCACCTCGCCGCGCGCTTGATGCAGGACATGGATAGGAGCTTCGATGACGTTCTCCAGGGCGGTCATATGGGGGAAAAGGTTAAAACGCTGAAAGACAAAGCCTACCTCTGAGCGGATGCGCGCGATGTTGCCCTCGCGATCCTCTACCAGGCGCCCGTTTACCTCACGATAGCCCATCAATTCGCCTTCGATATAGATGCGACCGCCATCGATCTTCTCCAGGTGATTGAGGCAGCGCAGCAACGTCGTTTTGCCGGAACCGCTGGGGCCAATGATAACGACGACCTGGCCGCGTTTGACGAAGAGATCGACCCCGTTCAAGACGATCAGGCTGCCAAAGCGCTTCACCACCTGCTCGGCCCGTACCATCTCGCCACTACCTTTGCCCTGCCGTTCTATACTCATTGCTCTTCCTTATCGTCTTCTAGTGGCCGCTTACCAGGGTACCGGCGCCGCGCGCCTCTTTTGAGCCAAAGCCAAGCATGCGGTCGGTCCAACTTTTTGTATCGATATCCGCTCTAAGCGTGCGATTGGGATCCAGGCGGTTTTCAATCCAGGACTGGAGATAGCCCCACAGCGTCGTCAGCAACAGGTAGTAGACGGTGGCAACAATTAACAGTTCAAAAATAATGAAGTCCTGCGAACCATAGACTTCGGCCGTGCCGGTTAGCTCAAGCAGGCCAATTACTGAGGCGATGGAGGTTGTCTTGAGCATGTTATTAAATTCATTGCCCAGCGGCGGGACGATGACCCGCGCAGCCTGGGGCAATATAATACGCCGCATGGCCAGAATATAGCGCATCCCCAGGGATTTCGCCGCCTCCATCTGGCCTGTATCTACCGAGGTAATGCCGGCACGAATAATTTCCGCCATATATGCGCCTTCGTTCAATGAGAACGCAACCAGAATACAGGCAAAATTCGGCAGCAGGAGGCCCGGGACTACGCGCGGCAGGCCATCCCATAGCAGCAAGACCTGCACAAGCAGTGGGCTGCCGCGAAAGAACCAGATATAGGCGCGCGCAGGCCACGTCAGCAGGGGAAAACGTGACATGCGCATCAAAGCGAGAAAGAGGCCGATAATAATGCCACATAGCTGAGCTACCACCGATATCCACAACGTCGTCCAGGCTGCGGTGAGGAACAACAAATTTGGATCAGCAAATAAATAGTGCCAGACAAGATCCCATCTAAACACGCTCAACTCCTTTGCTCGTGGTTGCGCATTTTGCCAGCCCGGGCGAGGTACCCACAAAGGGATGCCCCCACCACCATGCGACGAGAGCACCCCTGCATATTTCTCATTATGAGGGAGGTATTCCCCAATCCGACCTGCCGCCAGCAGCGCCAGCAGGTCGGATGAATTATAAGCCAGTTTATACGAAGTACGAGCGGCGGTCAAGCATGGAGATCTGTCCGCTCGTCAGGCCCCACTTCTCAATGATAGTATGGTAGGCGCCGTCGGCCTTTACCTCGTCGAAAGCGGTCTTCACGGCATTAAACATGGAGGTATCGCCCTTGCGCACAGCTATTCCTTCCAGCGCCGCGTTGACGACCGAGCCGCCGACCGCGAACTGGCCGGGATGCTGCTTGTTGTAGTAGTCGGTCACTGGTGAGTCCTGGTAGGTGGCGACCACGCGCTTATTTACCAGCAGCTGTATGACAGCGGTCTGATCCTGCAGGACGGTCAGGTTGATGGGGGGCTTAGCGGCCTTCTGGCAGGCGGCGCTGGCGGCCTGCAGGTCGGGCTGTTCGACCGTACCGGTCTGCACGCCCACATTCTGCCCGCACAGGTCGCTTAAAGCTTTGATGTTATGGGGATTGCCGGCCTGGACCAGCAGCGACTCGCCGGCATTAAAATAAGGTACGAAATCGACTTTCTTCTGGCGGTCTGGATTGATGGTAACGGCCGAGATAACCACGTCAAAACGCTTGTTGGCCAGGTCATCGATGATCGTGTCAAACTTCGTCGTGACAATGTTGGCCTGCAGACCCATACGCTGGGCCATGGCCGTAATCAGATCGACGTCAAAACCTGTCGCTTTGTTCGTCGTCGTATCGATGTATTCCTGCGGAGGATAGGTGGTGTCACTGCCCACGGTTAAGGTACCTGCATGAATCAGATCGCTGGGGGGTGTGACGTTCGCTGTCGGGGCGCTGGCCGTCGAAGAACTGCCGCTGCTGCCACAGGCGGCTAGCAGCAGGGCCAGAACAAGCAAGATGCCCAGCCATGACATGCCTGGCGTAATTTTTCGCTCTCGCAGCCGGGGGAATAAGGGTAGCATGAGATTTTCTCCTTCTTAAAATAGAAGAAACAAATACATACTCAAAGGGAACGGGGTGTAACACTGTTACGGGCTCACTTCAAGCAACGCGCGTCGCCAGGAAGAGATACCAGGGCACCTCCTCCTATGTATGTATGTAACTACGTCCTTTTCTTCGTTTGTGTCACCAAATATATTCCGTGCCTGGCATATTTGCAGTTTACACGGCCTGGCGAATTTCAAACGGCATTGCTCCGTGCACAAGGCCCCATTTCAGGATCAGGCGCTGATAGGTCTTATCCATTATCAAGCTGCTCAGGGTCTTTGCCAGAGCCTGGTAGAGGGCCACATCATCCTTATTGACAGCGATGCCCTCCAGGCTGGCATGCATGACGCCACCTCCCAGCGCAAAACGTCCGGGGTTAAGCTGCATAAAATAGTCAGTGGTTGTTGCGTCCTGGTACGTCGCAACCACCTGCGCATCTTTTAACGCCTGCACGACGGCGGGCTCGTCGCGTAAGACGAGCAAAGAGATGGGAGACCTCCCCTGCTGCTGGCAGAGCTGGCTGGTATTTTGCAGGTCAAGCTGCTCGCGCGTGCCGATCTGAACGGCAACGCCGCGTCCGCACAGGTCATTCAGGCCCTTGATAGCGGCCGGGTTGCCGGCCTGAACCAGCAGAGATGAGCCGCCCACGAAGTAAGGAATGAAGTTGACGCTTGACTGGCGAGCGGGCGTTATGGGAATAGCCGACATGGCGACATCGTAGCGCCCGTACTGCAGGTCACTGATGAGTATATCCGGCTTGGTAGTCAGTACCCGTACCTTGAGACCCAGGCGCCGGGCCATAGCTGTGATAAGGTCAACATCAAAGCCCGCGGGCTGTGAAGTGTGAGGGTCAATAAACACCTGGGGAGGATCGGTAGTGTCACTGGCAACGCTCAGGATCCCGGGCGTGACCAGGCCGAGGGGATGGGCATTACTGGCGCGCGCCTGGCTGGCGCAGGCAGCAAAGCCAGGCGCGAGAAATATGAGCAACGCGCATTGCATTAGTAATCGGTACGCCGATGAGGTAGGCTTTCCCCGCTGCGCAGGTGGAAAAGATGACATAAAACCTCTCTTTGTTGCCACAAATACTCAGCATCTACTAACAATTTGATCACATTATAGAAGATATAATGAGAAATATACTGTTTCTAGGCGCGTGTTATGTTACACTAGGAGGGTGTAAAAATCAATATTTGTGGGCTCGTTCTCCACACAGAGCTGAGATGTTGGAGGGTCTACCTCATGCCCATCGCTTTTACTCGCAGCGTTTGTTGTAATCTTCACGAGACCATTGCACGCGAGTGGTTAATTACAAACGGACAGGGAGGATACGCAGCAGGAACCGTCGCCGGAGTATTAACCCGCATGCAGCATGGCCTGCTGGTGGCGCCCCTGGCGGGTGCCAGCGTTCCCCAGCTTTTGCTGGCAAAAATAGATGAAGAAGTCGTCTTTGATCAACGCACCTACTACCTGGGCACAAATGAGTACAGCGATGGCACTTTAAATCCCAACGGCTTTGTACACCTCGAAACCTTTCGCCTTGAGGAAGGCTTTCCAATATTTACGTATCGCCTGGGTGGTATCGACGGCGTTTTGCTTGAAAAACGTATCTGGATGCCTCATGGAGACCATACAACCTGCATTCAATACCGCGTACTACGTAGAGAAGGCATAGCTGATACCTCACCGGGACCGGCCGCATCTCTTTATGGTCTCAGCCAGCGCGAGAATAGCGGCAGAGCGGGTGGTGACAGGTCCTTTAGGCGCCATTCAAGCTACGCTGAACAGCGCGCGCTCATCCTCACCCTGCTGCCATTTTCCGCGTATCGTCCATTTGACCAACCTCAACATGGCGACCTCGCCTGGCATTTTCAGGTGCGCCACGGGCAGGAGGCTCTACCAGAGAGCCTCTCGCTGCCAGCGGGTGTTGCCGTTTGCACCGTTCGTGCCTGGGAGGGCGCGCCGGCATTTTCCATCTTCGCAGTCGGCCATGAAGATAGTGCCACCACATTCATTCCCACCAATGTCTGGTACTGGCATGTCCTGCGCCGTCATGATCAGGCCGCTGGCAGAGCCGCGGTCGATGACCTCTACCTGCCGGGAGTGATGCGGGCGAAACTCTGGCCCGGTGAGGACTCAACCCTGACAGTCATCGTGAGCTCCGAGGAGTTAAGCGCTTCTACACAGATACCTCGCCCAAGCCAGTGCAGCCTTTCTTTTAAGCGCAGCATCGCAGGTCAGCGCGACATCTTGCAGCCGCAGCGCTACTTTGGCGTGGGTGGGATAATGTATTACTATGGGCACATGTCGCCATTACCGCCCCGGTCACTGGCCGTTGATACCTCCTCTATAGGAGAGGAGGAATTTTTACGGCTGCTCGTGCAGGCGGCAGAGCGCTTTTTAATCCGATGCGAGACCAGTTCCACAGCCGTTGCCCCCGCCCCCGCTCATAAACCCTTCTCTTTTTGCGCTCCGGAGCGCATGAGCACCATACTTGCCGACTACTACAGCCTGACAGAAAGCACACGTGACGCCTTGCTTGCGCTTCCTGGCCTGGCGCTGGCTACACGACGATTTGATGCAGCGCGCAGCGTGCTGCGTAATCTCGCACGCTACTTTCAACAGGGCCTGCTGCCAGACCGCCTACCGTCTCCGGGACAGTCTCTGGAAGAAGAAGACTATAACGGAGCCGATACGACGCTCTGGTTCTTTTACGCGCTGGATCACTATCTACGCAATACGTACGATTACGAACTTCTTGACGAGCTGTATCCGCGCCTGGTTGATAGTATCGCCTGGCACCTACGCGGAACATTTAATGCCATCGTGGTTGATGCCGCTGATGGCCTTCTTAGTGCATACCACCCGCACAGGGCCCTGACATGGATGAATGCGACGATCGCTGGCTGTCCCATCACCCAGCGAGGTGGAAAAACGGTCGAGGTCAATGCTTTATGGCACCACGCCCTCTCACTCATGCAAGAATGGTCACAATACCGGCAAAGGCGCGGCCAGATGGGCCCCACGCCGGAATATTACGCCGAGTTGAGCCAGCGCTGCAAAGAGAGTTTTAATCAGCGCTTCTGGCATAGTCGTGGCGGCTACCTGTATGATGGAATCGATGGACCGCATGGAGCAGATGCGGCATTGCGACCTAACCAGCTCCTGGCAGTGTCTCTGCGCTACCAGGTCCTGGATATGGAGCGCTGGCAGGAGGTCTGTGATACGGTTACCCGCCACCTGCTTACGCCTTATGGTTTACGCAGCCTGGCCATTTTTGAAACAGGATACCTGGGCCAGCCCGGGGCAGGGCAGGAAGAGCAGCTACGCGCGCTTCACCAGGGTAGTAGCTGGCCATGGCTCATCGGTCCGTACGTTGATGCTTTGCTGAACATTGCGCGAGCCTCTGGCACAACGAGGCGATCAACGCACAGGCAGCAGGCAGATTGGTGGCACAAAGGCCTCCAGCTGCTGGAGGCCTTCCATATGCATGACCTGCACAAAGGAATACTTGGCATGGTTGGAGGAGTCTTCAGTGGAGACCAGCCACATCGCCTGGGATATGTGCCTACTTCGGCCGCAGCGATAGGAGAGATCTTACGCGTATATAACCTCCTGGCTCAAAACGCCTTTTGCCAGTCCGATGATCTTCTTTCTGCACGCAGAACCTCTCAAGGGCGCTCCTCTTAAATTATAGAGAGTACCAGTTGCAAGAGCCAGAAAAGCGTTCATTTTAAGCTGCTGCAGCCATGAACTGGATCTACATGTACACAATTTTCCCCCGACTTATCCACAAGTGATGTGGATAAGTCGCTATTCCCCGTTTTCTTGCCTCTATGATACTTATCCACAAGTGATGTGGATAAGTTATCCACATTGCGCACACATATCGCAAACCGACAAAAGTTATCCACATTCTGTGTGGATAACTTATCCACATTCTGCGCAGAGCAGGCTTTTTAGCAAGTTATCCACATTCTGTGTGGATAACTTGTCCACACCTTCCACAAAGCGGGCAGTAAAATGCGGGCGCATCCATTAGCGCCGGCCATAAGTTATCCACATTGTCGCCTCGTCAGCCTGCGGGAGCGACTGACGATGGGTAGCAGCTCCGCGCTGACGCCCGGGCGCTGCAACATAAAACTGCACCATTACTGGCAGCGGCAGGATTTTTCAATCTAACTGCAGCTGAAAATACGTATAAAGTGGATAAAGTGGCGAAAATTGTGGATAACTCCTTAGAATTGTGCAAAAGTGCCCATACAAATTTTTAGCAGCCTCCCTTTTTCTTACCCCCCCATTTCAACCGCGGCAGCTAATGAGAAAGTAATCGTATTGGTCCTGCAAGTTATCCCCAAAAGTTTGCATAACTTATCCACACGGGCTCCAGCTAGTGGATAAGCGCAAATACTTGTCCACCGCGCCGGGGATAACTTATCCCCAACTCCTTTTGAGGGGTGGTAAGTTGTCTGGGGCAAACCAGAGTTATCACCAGCACACTCGTCTTTATCCACACATTATAAACCTACGCTGTACCACCGGGAGCGCGGTGGTTAAGTCAATTGTATTAGCCTGAGAAGAGAATGTAGTCTATGCCGCTGGCGCCAGGAATTCCAGCTCGCGGCGAGTTATCCACTTATCCACACTATCTACTACTACGGTAATATATTTTTTTAAAAATAAAACAGAATCTTATAGTATATAGTTCGCTGTGGATAAGTGGATAACTTTACAGATGCTCGCCATCGCGTATTTTCGGGTATAAGTATCCTGAAAAGAGAGTAATTCGTTCCAGGGAATAGTACAATTGGTATAGCATTTTAACGACATTGTAAATTTGTGCAGATCGACGCGACTTTCTCGTAAATTACTCGTTATATGTGGTGTAGGATAAACCAAGCCACCCGACCTGAGGATGAACTATGACTTCTATCATTGAGACGATAAAGACAAAAATAGATGTGATAGAAGAAATCGGCCTGGTTGTTGCGCTGCAGAAGTCTGGCAAGGCTTTTAAGGGGCTTTGCCCGTTGCATAATGAGCGCACGCCTTCGTTTTATGTGTTTCCGGAGTCACAAACGTGGCGCTGCTTTGGCTGCAGTGAGGGAGGCGATGTCTTCACGTTTGTACAGGCTCAGCAGGGCCTGGAGTTCCGTGACGCGCTTCTATACCTGGCGCAAAAGGCCGGGGTAGTGCTTGAAGATAACGGTGGCCGTGATTCTCAGGAAGAACGTGAGAGCGGCGCGCTGAAAGAGCGCATGCGTAAGCTGAACGAGGATGCCCTGCTATGGTTTCATCAAATGTTTTTACGCTCGAAAGAGGCGGCTGAGGCTCGTGCCTATGTACAGAAACGCGGCATCTCGTCAGAGAGCGTGGTTACTTTTAGCCTTGGGTATGCGCCCGACCGCTGGGATGGCCTGAGTAGCTACCTGCTGGGGCAGGGATACACTGAACACGAGCTTGTACAGGGGGGCCTGGCTCGCCAGCGTGATGAGGGGCTGCTTGGAAGCGGGGGGGTCTATGATTACTTCCGCCAGCGCTTGATTTTTCCTATCCGGGATACGCGCGCTCGAGTCATAGGTTTTGGTGGACGCGCCCTGGGTGATAGCCAGCCAAAGTACCTTAACTCGCCGCAAACGCTCTTGTTTGAGAAGAATAGTGTTTTGTATGCCCTGGACATGGCGAGAGACGCGATTAAACGCGCGCAGCAGGTTGTGATTGTCGAGGGGTATATCGACGCGGTGATGGCCCATCAGTTCGGGACAAAACAAACGGTGGCCTGTATTGGCAGCGCAATCACTGAGAAGCACATTCAACAATTAAAAAAACTGACCAGGCAGGTGACACTTGCCCTGGATCCCGACGCGGCGGGAGCAACTGCGACCGAGCATGGTATCGAGGAAGCATTGAAAACGTTCGATCGAACGCTTGTGCCTGTACCGGTGGCATCGTCAGCGGCCAGCGTCAGCAGGCGTAAGCGCGGCGAGCCACGCGCTATGATCCGGCTGGAAGAGCAGGTGGATGCGGAGATCAATGTTTTGCAATTGCCTGCTGGCCAGGATCCGGACGAGGTGATTCTATCCAACCCGGCGTTGTGGTCCTATGCTGTAGCGCATCCACAGCCGTTAGTAGAGTACTACTTTGCGAGTAAAACGGCGGGCCTGAACCTGCGGGAACCTGCGGGTAAGACGGAGGCGGCTAAACGCCTGTTACCGGTTATCGGCATGATCTCCGACCGCATCAAGCGTGATGCTTATCTGCGGAAACTCGCGACGATGATCAGTATGGATGAGCGTTTACTGCATGAGGAACTGCAGCGCGTGGTGAGGGGCCAGAAGAAAAGTAGTGTGGTGGCAGAATTCACGGCGCCGGTGGGCCAGCAGCGTGATTTGCTGGGCAGGGGGGCGAACGCTCAGGCAGCCGCCCTGCCAGAGGAGATGGAAGGTGAGAGCGCGGCTGGACGTGAGAAGACCGCTGAGACGCCGGGGCTTGACAAGAGAAAGGTAGATAGGCTACAATGGGAGGACTACCTAATTGGGCTACTCTTGCAAAATCCTGGGTTAAGTCCGTATGTTTGTGGTATAATAAATCTTGGTGACTTTGCTGGGACAGACACACGAGAGTTGTACCACATTCTCAACTCTGTTTATCAACGTGGCTCTACCTCCCTACATGAACCCTTAGAACAGTCTGTGCCCTCTGCCTTGCTGGCAACGGTTGAGAGGGCGCGTAAATGCGTTGAGTCGAGGACTCCTTCAGATGAGGCAGGACAGATCAAAGCTGCTGTCCAGTGCGCCACCCGGCTCAAACGCATACGGTTGTTACAATTGAATACAGAGTTACAGTATGTTCTGCATGAGGCACAATGTGCTGAGAACGCTGCAGCGATGCAGCAACTGCGACTGCAACTGCTGGCAGTTCACCAGCAGCTGCGGACAATTGACTCGGCGACACATTTACAGGGGTGAGGAGAGCTCCCGGTGTATGCCAATGTCAGTGGTAAATAGTGGAATCATCATTACTCAATTGTATCAGGAAACAGGATCTATCATTTTTTCGTTTATCATAATCAGCCTGTTTTCTGGAGGGGGATGCCATAATGGTGAATAGGGAACAAGAAGTGATTGATCGGGTACACAGTGATCGTGTGTTAAGCACGGAACCATTGAGAGAAATGTTCAAAATTGAACCGTTTGAAGAGTCATTATTGAGTGATACGGAAAATGTCTTTGAAAATGATCCTATAGGTCAACAAAATCATGCGGCAGCCAGCGGGAGTCTTGTGGCGCCTGCCAATGAGCATGAGTCGTTTGACCTGTTTTCTAAACTGCAGGACGAAGAGCCTATGGATGCCCTGGATCCAACCAAAGAGCCGCCAGCAGATTGGGAGCCTGGTCCTGAAGACGAGGTGGATGTTATGGCGAGCAATAAATGGGATGATCTGCAAGATGGCTTTGGCATTGTGGTTGCAGACCTGGAAAGTAGCCTGGATGATCCGGTGCGCATGTACCTGCGTGAGATTGGCCGCGTGCCCCTGCTTTCCGCCGAGGAAGAGGTACGCCTAGCGCAACGGATGGAGCGCGGGAAGCTTGAACGTCTTAAAGCGTTTCCAAATCGTCGCTATGTTGATGATGGCGAGGAGGCCCAGCGCCGTTTAACCGAGGCTAACTTGCGCCTGGTCGTGAGCGTCGCGAAAAAGTATATCGGTCGCGGCATGAGCCTGCTGGATCTGATCCAGGAGGGGAATATCGGCCTGATTCGCGCGGTTGAGAAGTTCGACTACACCAAAGGCTACAAATTCAGCACCTATGCAACCTGGTGGATTTGCCAGGCGATTACACGTGCCATCGCTGACCAGGCGCGCACAATTCGCATTCCGGTGCACATGGTGGAGACAATCAACCGCCTGATTCGTATCAGCCGCCGCCTGCTGCAAGACCTGGGACGCGAGCCGACGTCGGAAGAGATTGCTGAGCAGATGGAGATTAGCGCCGAGAAGGTACGTGAGATTATCAAGGTCAGTCAGGAGCCCGTGAGCCTGGAAACTCCCATCGGTGAGGAGGACGATAGTCACCTGGGCGATTTTATCGAGGATCACACCGCGCTGGCTCCCGCCGACGCGGCCAGCCACCAGTTACTCAAAGAGCAGGTGGAGGATGTGCTCGATAGCTTAACCGAGCGTGAGCGCAAGGTGCTTCAGTTGCGTTTCGGCCTTGATGACGGCCGTAGCCGCACGCTGGAGGAGGTTGGTAAAGAGTTTCACGTGACCCGTGAGCGTATTCGTCAGATTGAGGCCAAGGCGCTGCGTAAACTTCGCCACCCGAGCCGTAGCCGCAAATTGAAGGATTACCTGGACTAAGGTAGACCAGACTGAAGAGGGCCCCCGGCGGGGGCCCTCTTTTTGTCGTTTGCAAGACGGAGGTAGCAAAGAAATATAAATTACGAGAATTACTTTCAACAGCACCCCATTGGGGCATATATATACTACAAGTAGGATAGATATCATTTCTGGATATAAAGTATGCCTGGATGATTAATACTGTGGAGCTTGCTGATGTCGTTGAAAAACACCACTCTTCCTCAGGCAGCGGAGCAGCCTGAAGCTATCTCTCAAGATGATGCATGGCTAAATGATGTTGGTCCGGGGTCTCCCAGGCCCTCCCCGGCTCAGCCGCCGGCACCAGCCGATGAACGACAGGAAGGAGAGGACGTACCCGCTGTGCGGCTCACGCCAGGACATCCACTCTGGCCTGTTGTATTGAGCCTGAGCGAGCGCATCTGGCAGGAATTGCAAAAGCCGGACCTTGCAACTGTGCCTGAAGCTACATTGGCAAAGTATGTGCGCAGGCGTGGAATTGAGATCTTGCGCGCAGACGTTACGTTAGCCCGGCGAGTGGGTGGCATCACCCAGGCGGAGGCGCTTCTGCAGAGCGTCTCTGGCGAGGTGCTTGGTTACGGCCCGCTTGAGAGCTTGCTGAGGGATGAGAGCGTTACAAAGATCATGGCGGTAGGACCTCGTTTTGTCTATGTCGAACGGGGCGAGAAGGTCGAAGATGCAGTGTGCTATTTTGAAGATGAGCGTCACATGCTGCGTATTATAGAGAATATGCTGCGCCGCGCGGGTCGACGTTTACCGACCAACTGGCCAATCATTGATGTGCGTTTGCCTGATAGCTCTTGCGTCAACATTGTTCTGCCGCCGAGCGCGGTCAATGGACCGACGATCACTATTCTCAGGGGCCCAAAGGAGCCCTTGAACATCGGCGATCTGCTTGCCAGCGCTACCCTGACGCATGAGATGGCAGATTTTCTAGGCGCATGTGTGCGGGGGCACTTAAATATCGCCGTCTGTGGCGGCGTTGGCTCAGGCCGGACAACGCTGTTGAATGCGCTCAGTACCTATATAGCAGCGGACGAGCGTATTGTAACGCTCGAGGAAGCAGCGCAGCTGAGATTGAGTCAAAAACACGTTATAGCCCTGGTGGCACAGCAGGCCGCCCCTGGCGCTGCAGGAGGCGCTGGCGTTACTTTACGCGACCTGGTCGTCAATGCCCTGCGCACCGGCTCAGAGCGCATATTACTCGATGAATGCCGGGGGAGTGAGGTGGTGGAGCTGGTCCAGGCCATGAATAATGGTCACGGGGGAGTACTACTCTCCATCTTCGCGCATGATGCGCGCAATTGCCTCAGCCGCCTGGAAAACATGTACCGGGCGGCTGACCCCGCCCTGTCACTGCCCCTGGTACGCACGCAGCTCGCAGACGCCCTGGATGTAATCGTGTTCATCGCGCGTTTACCTGACGGCTCACGCCGCATACTCAATATCGCGGAAGTGCAGCGTGTCGAAAATGCGGCTATGAAACTGCAGAGCATCTTTCATTTTCGCCATGAGGGTGCATTTGAGGCGAGTGGTTTTGTTCCGAGCTTTCTTTCCAGGCTTAAGGCAATGGGATTGCACCTCTCCCCCGAGCTCTTCAAGCCAAAAGATGTGCTTGGGCAACCTGCAACTGGTTCCACGAGATCCAGCACCTGGCCGTTCTAGCTGCAACAGAGAGGAGGAGGAGAATTACCCTCCTCTTCTCTGTTGCATTAGCGAGCGATAGTCGCGATCGTGGTGCGCACTATCTCTACAAAGTCCGCTTTGATGCTGGCGCCCCCGACCAATGCTCCATCGATGTCGGGATGCGCCATAAATTCAGCGATATTGCCCGAGGCGACGCTGCCTCCATAGAGGATGCGCAGCGCCTGGGCCGCCTCTGTTCCATACATATCTTTATACAGCTGGCGGATAAGGGCAATAACGTTCCCCGCACCCTCGGCTGTGGCGGCTTTGCCGGTCCCGATAGCCCAGATAGGTTCGTAGGCCACGACAACCTGCTCTGCCGCGGGCCCATCAAAGTTGGCCAGGCTCTGCTGCACCTGCGCGCGGATGACCTGCTCCGTTTGTCCCGCTTCATACTCCTGTTCGTGTTCACCTATGCATATGATGGGGCGTAAGCTGTGCTGCAGCGCGGCCTGCGCCTTCTTATTCACCAGGGCGTCGCTTTCAGCGAAATAGGTGCGCCGCTCGGAGTGACCAAGGATGACCGAGCTACAGAGCTCATGGACCATGCCGGGTGAAATTTCGCCGGTGAAGGCGCCCTGCTCTTCAAAGTACATGTTCTGGGCGCCAAGTTCGATGTGAGGGTGAGGGGCGGCGTCCAGCACAGCGCGCACGGCCTGCAACGAGATGGCAGGTGGGCAGAGAATTGACATTACATGTGCCGTGTGGCGCAGGGCATCGTCCAGTGCGGGGACAATTTCCCTGGCGAAGCTGGCAGCCCTCTGTGGGCCGTAGTTCATTTTCCAGTTGCCCGCGATGATCGCGGTACGCGTAGGAGTTTTCATAATTACTTATCCTGTAATGCTGCAATTCCTGGCAGGACACGTCCTGCCAGGAATTCTAACGATGCCCCACCGCCTGTCGAGACATGCGTCATCTTTGTGGTGCTGCCTGCCTGTTCGACGGCGGCGGCGGAAGCGCCACCTCCGATAATGGTTGTCGCGCCACTTTGAGTGCGCTGTGGCAGCGTCGCGATGATCGCGACGCTGCCACCGGCAAATGCTGCTATCTCCGCAACTTCCAGGGTGCCATTCCACGCGCTTGTCTGCGCGTTTGCCAGCGCCTGGCGAAAGGCGGTGATACTTTGCGGGCCGATATCCAGGATGCGCCAGCCGACCTGGTTACTGGCTACCACGTGCTTAACGCGCACGTCGATGTCCCCGACGGTCTTCTTATTCATACGCCTCCCCCCTCCTGCGGCTAAAAGCCTTTCTGAGCGACAAAGTTTGCCAGGTCAGCAACGCGGCAAGAGTAGCCCCATTCGTTGTCGTACCAGGCAAGAACCTTGACCATATTGCCGCCGATTACCATTGTTGAGAGGCCATCGATGATTGAAGAGTGGGAGTCGCCGCGGAAGTCGGTGGAGACGAGTGGCTCCTCGCTATAATCAAGGATCCCCCGCAGTGAACCCGCTGCTGCCTCCCTAAAGGCGGCGTTGATGCTGTCCCGATCCGCCTCCTTGCGCACGCTTGCCACAAAGTCAACCACCGAGACGGTGACCGTTGGCACGCGCAGCGACATGCCATCGAAGCGACCTTTAAGCTCGGGGATGACCAGGGCGAGCGCGCGCGCGGCACCTGTGGTGGTGGGAATGATGTTTGCCCCGGCCGTACGGGCACGGCGCAGGTCTTTGTGGACCTGGTCAAGGATCCGCTGATCGTTGGTATAGGAGTGGATGGTGTTCATCAGTCCGCGTTCGATACCAAAGGCATCGTTGAGCACTTTGGCGGCCGGGGCCAGGCAGTTCGTCGTGCAGGAGGCGTTAGAAATAATATGATGCTTGGTGGGATCATAGGCGTCTTCGTTGACCCCGAGCACCATCGTCAGGTCTTCTCCCTTAGCTGGGGCGGAAATAATCACTTTTTTTGCTCCACCCCGCAGGTGAGCTGAAGCTTTATCCGCGTCGGTAAACAGGCCAGTAGACTCGATCACCAGCTCAACACCCAGGTCACCCCAGGGAATCTGGGCCGGGTCGCGCTGCGAAATTACTTTAATGCTGCGTCCATTGACGATGAGGGAGTCGCTGGTGGCCTCAACCTCACCTGGGAAACGGCCATAGGTTGAGTCGTACTTTAAAAGATGGGCATTGGTTTTTGTATCGGTCAAATCGTTCACTGCGACGACCTCGAGATCGCGGGGATGGCGTTCAAGAATGGCTTTGACCGATTGGCGGCCTATGCGGCCGAAGCCATTAATACCTATACGAGTGGTCATGCTGGACGTACTCCTTTCATGTCTCCCGGGCAGGTAATGGGTAATCAGCGCACGAGCGGCCAACCTGTCCAGAAGGTATGGATTTCAGGTCCCACCAGGGGACGAGTCTCTTCTTAAAACATCAGCTCGAAAAGGCCTATCACAAGGCAAGCATGCAGTGGAACAGGAGTATGTTTCACGTGAAACATACTCCTGTTCCACTGCATTTACTCACATTCAGATAAGTACAAGCGTCGTTTCTGAATGCCTACAGGTCTTTACTCTATACAGAGTATCACCTGTGTTAATGTGTGGTCAAGGCTTGCGCTGGAACGGGGAGCACGCCAATGGAGAAACGCACGTAGTCATCTGTATAACCAAAGCCTGAACCAGGCACGCCGGCAATACCGGTCTTCTCAAAAAGCGAGAAGGCATCTTCGCCTGGCCGCAGCTGACTCCAGTTGTAGACGGTCGCATCATCGTCGTTGAAGATGTGCGCAAACAGGTGCAGCCTGGTGTCGATAGAGTGCAATTGCGCGATGAAACGCTGCCTGCGCAGGCGGTAGAGGCCGCGCATCTTTTCAGCCAACCAGGGTCGTGCCTGCAGCAGGCGCAGGTAGGCCATAAAACGCAACTGCCATTCCGCAGGCAGCGAGGCCATGGTATTTGACCAACCCGCGGCGATGGCGTTGGCCAGGGCCGGGCTACCAAAGGTGACCCAGCCAAAGCGTTCGCCTGTCAGGGAATATGTTTTTGACAGGCTATTGATCAGGATGCAGTGCTCCATGACGGCGGGAGCGCAAAATGCCGCCATGCGTGCCTGGTCCTCCTCTGGCTGACCCGTGCCGATATAGGCGAGATCTGCCAGGATGAGCAGGTCCTGACCCTTGTCGCGATACCTGCGCAGAAGCGTATGGATGTCAGCGAGTTCTTGCGGTGAATAGGCAAAAGTAGTGGGATTGTTTGTGATGGTCAGGTAAAGCAGGCGGATATCAGAGTTATGGGCGAGTAGCTCGTCGAGTTCCGCCGCCGTAAGTTTGAAGTAGTGTTCGGCCTTCGTCTGGAAAGAGTGGATACGATAGCCAAATGACCTTGCCTGCCATTCAGGCACGCCAAAACCTGGAGCCGGAAACAAAACGGCGACGTCAGAGACGGCCTGTTCGCGATACCATTGTCTCAAGCCGCATAGAACCTTGTTAATGCTATCCATCGCACCCAGGCCAAGAAAGACCTGCTCCGAGCTCGCCGCGAGTCCCCAGTGCTGCATCTCCGCGGCGAGCCAGGCGCGAAGTATAGGGTTGCCCACAGCTAGAATATCGTAGATGCGAATATCAAATTGCTCGGCCAGGAGCAAGCGCTCACATTCCTGGGTCTGCTGCTTAAGCCAGAGATACGTCTCACCGCTGGCCACATAGCCAGCAATATTTTCACCGGGTAGTGCTATCCCTAACTCCTCCGCCAGCATGCGATAGTCAGCAGGGCCGCCTGGTTCGCCTTCACATTCGATCACCTGGCGTAGATCTATATCACCTATGGTGCGATTGACAATTTCCCCCGACATCACCTCTGGTGCGATGTGCAGCTCGCGGCAGCGCCGCAGCAGTTCAGCGACCATGCGCGCCATTACGCGTATTGGTCCAGCGCCCTCCTGGAGAATGGGACGATATTGCAGCAACAGTTGCTGGCGTAGCTGTCGCAGTATGGCACGTTGTTCATCAAGTGTTGGGGCTGAGGAAAGATCAGGTGAATACACAGAGGTATCATGAGTAATCACCGGCGTTACTCCCTTCGTTTGCGCGCCGCGCGGCGCCTTCTCCATGTGAGAAATACTTAGTCTCCATTGACCGTGCTACACTGAAGGTGTAGCATATGCACCTGGTCAAAACAAGCAGACAACCGTAAAGCATGTTATCTCTGCTGGCCAGGTCCAATGGTCATCCTCATTCAGTTGAGCAAGATGTTTCACGTGAAACATCTCATACGATTGCATTGAAGGCTCCCTCTTTGACGGCCCTGGCCATGGTGGCAATATCTGGGGCCAGGCTGCGGTCTTGCTCGAGCATAGGGATATATGCGCGTACAAGTTCAAAGGCCTGCTGTACGCCAACTCCCGGTTTCAAAGGTTTGCGGAACTCCAGCATCTGGGCCGCGCACAACAACTCGATGGCGAGGACCTGCTGCGCCTGCTCGAGTATGCGCAGGAGTTTGTGAGCGCTTGTCGCCCCCATGCTCACAAAATCTTCCATGCCCGCGGAGGTCGGAATAGAGTCGATGCTGGCAGGATGGGCCAGGATCTTGATCTCGTTGACCAGGGCCGCCGCGACATATTGCCCGATCATAAAACCGGAGTTAAGGCCGGGATTGGGCGTCAGGAACAGGGGCGCACCTCCTTCATCCCAGTCGTTCGGTCCCAGCAGGCTGTAGATGCGCCGCTCTGAGAAGCTGGCTAACTGGGTGAGTGCGATGGCGAGCATATCGAGCGCCAGCGCCAGTGGTTGCCCGTGAAAATTCCCGCCGCTCAATACAGCACCGTCCTCGGGGAAAACGAGCGGATTGTCGGTTACCGCGTCGAGTTCGCGCTCAAAAATAAGCTGGCAATACTCCAGGGCGTCACGTACAGCTCCCAGGACCTGAGGCGCGCAGCGCAGAGTGTAAGGATCCTGCACACGCGCACAATTGTGATGGCTGGCATTAATCTCGCTGTTGCTGACCATAGCGCGCAGGCGGGCCGCCGTGATCTGTTGACCAAGCTGGTTGCGCCGCCGGTGAATGCGTGCATCCAGCGGGATGTGGCTGCCCATCAGCGCTTCAATGCTCATGGCACAGGCTACTTCGGCCGTGCGCACGAGTGTGCCGGCATCTGCCAGCGCCAGGATGGCTATCGCCTCCATCAAGTGGGTGCCGTTGATAAGTGCCAGGCCTTCTTTAGCCTGCAGGCTCAGGGGCGTTATCCCCGCCTGTTGTAATGCCTCACCTCCACTGCAGCGGCGCCCCTGGTAGCTCGCCTCACCCTCACCGATCAGGACCAGGCCAAGATGCGCCAGCGGGGCGAGGTCGCCACTGGCACCGACTGAGCCACGCGCAGGTATAAGGGGATAGATTCTTTTATTAAGAATCTCCAGGAGCGTCGTCACAATGATGGGGCGTACCCCCGAATTACCCCGGCCGAGGCTGGCCGCCAGGAGCAGCAGCATGGCGCGGACGACCTCCTGTGAGAGCTCCTCACCCACGCCGGCGGCATGGCTGCGCAACAGGTTGTGTTGCAGCTGTACCTGCTGGTGATGTGGTATGCGCACACGGCTGAGGTGACCGAAACCTGTGGTCACGCCATATACTTTTTCTGCCGTGGTTGCGAGCTTATCGATAACCGCGCGAGCGGCCTTGATACGTTCTAGTGCTGTATTGCCTAAGCTGACTTCTGCAAAGTGACGAGCGACGGCGAGCACTTCGGCGCTCGCAAGCGCCTGTCCATTGATAGTCACCCTGGCTGGAAGTTGATGTTCTCTCTTCATCAAGAAATCCCTTTCTGGCAGCATTGCCTTGCTACCAGGTCATTGTAGCAGATGAGCGAACTCTGAGTAAATGTGAGCGCGGGCTTAGCAAGAGGAGAAGAGAGAGCATATACTTTAATGTTTCACGTGAAACAATCCATGTACGTCACCAATGTTTCACGTGAAACGTTAGCGGGCTAGCGCAGGCTCAGAATCGAACGGACCAGATTAGTACCAAAATGGTAGCCGATTTCATGATAATCGGAAATTGACCACAGCGCAAGTTCGCATTTCTTGCCTACCTCAATGCTGCCCAGGGTTTCCTCCAGGGCAAGCGCGCGGGCGCCATTGAGCGTGGCCGCGGTCAAGGCCTCCTCGAGCGTCATACCCATGGCTGACATGGCCAGGCCAAGCATGCTCTGCATATTTTCACAATAAGAGGTGCCAGGATTAAAGTCCGTAGCCAGGGCGACTCGCAGGCCTCGATCCAGCAGTCGTCGCGCCGAGGGATAGGGGGTGCGCAATGTGTAAGAGCAGCCGGGTAAGAGGGTAGCTACTACGCCTGCCTCACGCATGGCGTCCAGTTCCTCGTCGCTGGCAAAGTCGAGGTGATCCGCCGAGACCGCGCCGAGCTCAGCAGCCAGCCTGGCGCCTCCCGAGGGACTGAGTTGATCGGCGTGAAGTTTGAGTTTGTAGCCTAATTCCCTGGCACGCGTAAGAATACGCCGGCTCTCCTCGACGCTAAAGGCATTGCGTTCGCAGAACACATCGCAGAACTGAGCCATTCCTACGAATGAAGGCAGCATCTCTGCGATGAGGAGATGAACATAGTCTTCCCGGCGCCCTGCATACTCCAGGGGGATGGTATGTGCGCCAAGGAACGTGGGGACGACGCGCACATGACTATGGGGATGGAGTGGACTCTCTTCAAGGGCATTGAGATTATTGATGATACGCAGGCAGGTCTCTTCGGTAATTTTGTCCAGGCCATAGCCTGTTTTCACTTCTATCGTCGTTGTGCCATGCGCGCGTACAACATCCAGGCGGCTCTCCGCCAGGCGCATCAGGTCGTCCGTACTGGCATTGCGCGTCGCATTTACGGTCGCAAGGATGCCGTGGCCCTGGGCCAGCAGCTCCGCGTAGGTGACCCCCGAGCGGCGCAGGTGAAATTCTTCTGCCCTCTCGCCCGCGAATACCAGGTGTGAATGCGAATCAACCAGCCCGGGGGTGACAACAGCTCGCTGGGCATCAACGATAGCAATGCCATCGCGCGGCGTACGCGTATTATACTGGAAGACTGGCTCGGCATCATTATCCGGCCCTATCCAGACAATGGTATCATTGTGAATGGCGATGGCGGCATGCGGGATGACCTGTAACGGGCCGCTTGCTCCTGCGATGGGCCGCTGGGCGATGGTTACCAGCTGGCTAATGTTGCGAATAACCATGCTGGCCTGGATGGTCTGGCTTGAGTCTGGCTCGGGTAACATAGCTTCCCCCTCTTAAGCGCTCTTTCTTTCATATACGTTATAGCACACGCCGTTGCTCTAGTCGAGTAGGCATGGCCAAGCAGCGCCCGCTTCATGGCCGCCGCACCAAAAGTCTCGCACATCACTTGCTCTGGCGCCGTAGATTTGTTACACTGTGGGAAGCGGCGCAGCGCGCTACTCGTGTCGCTGTTGCCCATGGCGCGTGGTTGGTATGGAGCGAGGTCAGGAGAATTTATATGCGAGCAATCGACGACAGCAGCGCTAAATATGCGGCTGTTCTGCGCGTTTTACAGACCTGGAGGCAGCTCCCAGAAAGCGATCTGTCACGTATGCTGCGCCAGTACTATCTCATTACCGACGATTTTCGTGAAATGGAAGACCAGGGGCTGCTCACCATGGCGTTTGTAGGCGATGAGTATAGCATAAGCAGCACTCTACTGGGGCGGCTCTGGCTAGAACAGTACAACAGCGAGGAGAGCAATAATGCCATATAGCGATGAGGCAGAGGCCTTTCCATATGCGACCATCGGCACCGACGAAGCCAGGCGTATGATCGAGGGCGGCGCGCATGTGATTGATGTTCGGCAGCTGGAAGAGTGGCAGCGAGGACATATTGCGCAGGCTGAGCTGGTCCCTATAAACGGTATCTACTCATTTGGCCAGGCGCTGAAAGATTTGCAATTGCTGCCGGACGAAGATGTCATATTTGTCTGTGCCAGCGGACAACGGAGCGCAAGCGCTGCGGAGATCGCTTTAGTGGCGGGCCTGACAAAAGTTTATAATCTGGCGAACGGCATGCATGGATGGGTCGGTCGGGGTTATCCCATCGAACGTTAAAAATACCAGGAGGAGTAACACCTATGCCACTACTAGAGGGGAAAAAAGCCCTTATCTTTGGCATCGCCAACCACCGTTCGATAGGTTGGGCCATTGCGCAGGCGCTGGCCGCTGAGGGCGCGCAACTCGCCTTCGCCTATCAGGAACGTATGGAGAAGTATGTGCGCGAGCTGGCCGCAAAAATTCCCGGGACCTCATTAATGGAGTGTGACGTACAGAGCGATGAGCAGCTTGACAGTACCTTCGCTCAGGCCGACGAAACCTTTAACGGCGAGCTTGATATTTTGATCCACTCCGTCGCCTTTGCTCCACCACGCGAGCTGGAAAATCCATTTCTTGAGACGACGCGCGCAGGCTTTCATAGCGCTTTGGATATCAGCGCGTATTCGCTGGTAGCAATGGCCAGGCGAGCGGCCCCGCTCATGCAGGCGCGCGGCGGTAGTATACTCACCATGACCTATATAGCCAGTGAGCGCGTAATGCCCAGGTATAATGTGATGGCCGTGGCGAAGGCCGCCCTGGAGTGCAGCGTCCGTTACCTGGCTTTCGAGCTGGGTGAGCACAATATCCGCGTGAATGCGATTTCTGCCGGGCCGCTAAATACGCTGGCTGCGCGTGGGGTATCCGGCTTCACGAGCTTCCGCGAGCAGATGGGCTCGGCCGCCCCGCTGCGGCGCAATATTGAGCAGAGCGAGGTCGGAGACGTGGCCCTTTTTCTATGCAGTCCTCTGGCGCGCGCCATTACAGGAGAGGTCCTGTTTGTTGACGCGGGTTATAACATCATGGGTGCCTGAGTATGCGTCCGGCGGATGCATAGCGGCCCGCTGTGCATCCGCCGTCTAGACATCCATGCGCGTGCGTTCAACACGAAAGGCCGGCATGCACGTAGCATACTCTTCCTTACTTCTCTGTTACTGCTCCAAGCGGCGCTGTGTGGGCGGCTGAGGCGCGGGCTCTCCACAGACGCTGCAGTAACGAGCATTTGAGCGATTCATGTGCCCGCATGGCCAGGGCCGCAGGGTTCCCGAGAGCACGCTGGCGGGAGGGCCCGAGGACGGCCCCAGGGGTGGTGGGGGGGCCCCAAAGGCGGTAGCATCGAAACCACCCGCCCGCTGGACCTGCGGCGGCTGCGGAGCCTGCTGGAGTGGCATGTTCATTTGACCCCCCTGTTGCTGGAGGCCGAAAGGAGGAAGCACCGTCACCTGGTCTGCAGAGGCCAGCCTGCCGCCTGGGGACTTCTTGCGACGTCGTAAGAGGAGACCAGACAAAAGCAGGAGCAGGATAAGCACTACGGCTATACCGCCAATGGCCCAGGCATAAGCCGGGATGGCAGCTGGCAGCGGAGAATTTTGCCTGGCAGGGGGCTGCTGCGGCGTCTGCTCATTTCTGGCCTGCTGCTGGGTATAGGTCAGATAAGGAGTTACAGCTTTAAAGAGCGGGTAGTTGCTAGCAAGCTTCTGAAAGCCCTGCAATGCCCTGTGCCAGTGGCCGGGCGTGGTCGCAGCATAGTCCGCGAAGGCCTGGCTCCAGGTTGTTTGAAAAGCTCCAGGCTGCGTATTGAGTTTAAGAGAGCTGGCCAGGCCACGAGCGCTATTGCTGGCCTGCAGGAAGCTGGTACCGCCCGCCGAGCCGCTATTGGATAAGCCAAAACTGACGATGCCAACCACCGCGCCCGCGCTGTCAAGGGCGGGGCCGCCGCTATCACCGTGCTCTACATCGCCGCCAACTTGAATTACAGGGGCCCCTGTGTCGGTCGTTTTAATGGAACTGACGGTGATCTGGTTGACCGAGGCCGTGAGCAGGTCCGTCGGCATGGTGCTTACATCGCCATTGCCCGGAAAGCCTATAATCGTCAGGGGGTCTTGCTGCTGCACAGTGCTTGAGTCGCCCAGAGCGATGCTGGGCATATCCTTCAAATTCACATGGACGATCGCTACGTCCTCAGCGTTGACGGCGCTCTGCATTTCAACACGGTCGACGGCCGCGTGAATGCCAGCGGGTAAACTCTGGAAGTCCGCCGCGCTCAGAGGTCCCGTGTACGAGGTATTGAGATAAACGTCACTGACGGCCGGATCATAGCGGCGGTCCGCGTTCAACTGACCGCTAGCAAGCTCCTGCTGGACCTGGCTTGCCGCTACCTGTGGAGAGCCTGCTTTGGCGTTCTGGTTGATATATGCCGCGACATCAGGCGCCGCAGTCTGGTCAAGGAATGCGTCAAGGGTCTGGTCGTGCGGTGGGTTGATGACGTGATCAGCTGTCAAAACGTCCCCGTGAGCGCTGATAAACGCGCCTGTGCCGGATAAACCCAGCGGATAAGCCGGGCTGTTCTGCGGGAAGGTCACGCTGTTCGTATTAGAAAAATGGACGGTCAGGTGTCCACCAACCGTCGTAAGAATACGCACAACAGCCGGTTCAGCTACATCAACTGCACGTACGACGGGGTTTGTAACATCACCGCCAGGTCTGGCGGCCGCGTTTGCCGTGCCAGCAGTTGAGACCAGCGTTGCGCAGAGTATAAGACCTATACATCCCAGCAACAACACTGTGCGCAGCAGCCAGCGGTATCGTTGCGGCGAAGAGACTAATGTTTTGTGCATTCGTTGCATCCTGCCTTTAGCAAAAAAGCAGCCTCATTGGCAATCTTTCATATCATATCATATACTTACGAACTAACGAGACGTGAGTTATAGTGCGGGCCCGGTCACTGCTGTCCATGTTCTCTATTATTACATGCGACGTCAATGGCGCAAAAGTCTATCTCAGGCGACATGTATCCAGGCAATTTCTCGAACTACTATGAGCGGCAGCCCGTGACGTAAGGGGAGAAGCGAACGCGCCCGTTAAATAAAGTTGAGCGTTTCTTCGATGGCGGCGAAAAGAGCGTACAGGGAAAACGGTTTGGGGATAATCTTCACGGCTTTCTGCGCGAGTCGCGCGGGCGCTCGTGTGTCTGCAGTGATGATGATGATAGGCACTGACAGGTCCGGTCTGTGCTTCTCAAGCGTCTCAAGCAGCGCGTAACCATTCATACGCGGCAGGCCGAGATCAAGCAGTATGAGTGATGGGCTGATGCTCGCGAGCTGCTCGAGAGCCTCTAGCCCATCGCCCGCGAAACTCAGACGATGGCCCTCCAGTTCCAGACCGGCCTGCAGCATTGTGCGAATATCTTCGTTATCTTCAACAATCAATATATGCCCAGCCATTGCCTACAAGCTCCTCAAAAAGTCAGCCCCATTTATGCAAACATGACCTTCATACATTTACGTATTTCTCTCTACGTAAATGATACTCATCTATAGGAAAATTACAAGAGGTTGCCGCTAAGATCTTGTAACTTTGGCGCAGCTGGTAAGAGAATTTTTTGTTGAGCTGCCCTCAAGGGAGGCAAGCCGGCGTGCTGTGACTGGCGGTTGCAGGCGCGCCGCATAAACGGTATACTCCAGGTAGACATATCAACCAGCGACGGCTCGTATACCTACGCTCACGGACCGTCGCTGGTTGATATGAAGGCGCTGCGCTGGGAGAGCGGGTTCCGTTATTCCTGGCCAGAAAAAGAAAGAGAGACTATGCCGCGGATTTCAAGCGGCTGCGGAGAATATTATGGCGGATCTGATTAATGTTATTGTTGAGTTACATTATTTAAACCTGTTCCTGGTACTGACCTCTGGTCTTGTGGCTGCTGTCTGGGGGTTCGGCCTCTACTTCATGCACAAGACCGAGACCATTTACAGGCCCTGGCGCATCTTATTGATAGCTGCTGCGGCTGACGGCCTGCTGCAGGGTGTGCTGGGAGTGATCCTCCTGCTGCTGGGGCAGAAGCCGGGCACGGGGACCGGCCTCTACTACCTGCATTTCGTCTATGGGGCCCTTGTGGCCCTGGCTCTGCCCGTGGGATTAACCTACGCAACCGGCGGCAAAAAGCCGCGTCGAGATGTGCTGATCTATAGCCTGGCGGCGTTGGTCATATTTGCTGCCGGCTTCCGGGCCTGGATGACGGGCCCCATGCACTGGCCGTAGAGCCCGCTGCGATACGAGAAGCAGTCTGACCAAACACGTGGGAGATGATGTATGCGAGCCTCTTTCATTCACATTGCGGACACACATCTTGGCTATGAACAGTACGGTGTGCGCGAGCGCTTCAATGATTTTAGCCGCGCTTTCTGGGATATTACCGCCGAGGCGCTCAAGCGCCGCGCTGATTTTTTTATCATTGCCGGTGACCTGTTTAATAAACGCGCCATTGACGCCCAGACACTGATCCATGCGATCGAGGGTTTGAAGAGACTCAAAGATAACAATATTCCCGTTATCGCTATCGAGGGCAATCACGACCGCAGTTATTACCGCGATGGGGTATCCTGGCTGCAGTTTTTGTGTTATCAGGGCTACCTCACCCTCCTGGCGCCGCTTATGCGTGATGGCGCGCCCGTACTCGCTCCCTGGCGCCCCGATACCATGCAGGGCTCGCATGTCGACCTGCTCGACGGCCGCCTGCGGATCTATGGCTTGCCCTGGCAGGGCGCCGCAACCAATCACAGTATGGAGGGATTGGCCCAGGCGCTGCAGGCGGCGCGCGCTGCAGAGGAGGCCGCAGGCGTTGAGTACCGCCTTTTGATGATGCATACCGGCCTGGAAGGCATCGTGCCGCACGTTCAGGGACTCCCAGCCATGGCCCAGTTCGAGCCGCTGCGCGCCAGCGTAGACTACCTTGCTCTCGGTCACGTGCATAAACCCTACGAATTTCATGATTGGATGTACAATCCCGGATCAACCGAGACCTGCGGCGCGGAAGAAGCGGCCTGGGAGGATCGCGGCTACTATTTTGTCGAAATCGACACCGACGAACCAGGGAGCTTGCCCAATAAAGGCGCGCGCTTTCATTGCGCCACTCACCTGGTGAGCAAACGTCGCCCCTTTGTGCGCTATGACCTGCGCGTAGATGGTCTGAGCGAACCCGAGGCCCTCTATGCCCGCCTGGAGGAATATTGCAGACGCGAAGCTCCCAGGCACCGTGATGACTACCTGCGTCCACTGATCCAGATTCACCTGCATGGTACCCTCCAGTTTGATGTTGGCTCGCTTGATCTGGCGCGAATGGAGGAGATGGTGAGCACCTACTTCCAGCCCCTGTACGTGCGTGTTGACAACAACACCAATGACCAGGACTATGTGCCTGAAGGAGGAGAGATCGATGGGCGTGATCGTTCGGCCTGGCATGAACTGGAGCGGCGCATCTTTGAAGAACTGGTCAGCCGTGACAATCGCTACCTGCCGGCCAAAGAACAATGGAGCACTGTCCTGGCCGACCTGAAGCAGATGGCCCTGCAGAAAGAGGACACGGCGCAGATAGCGCAATTTTTGCGCGAGAAGCGCGCTGCATTGTTAGGGGCCCAGGATTAGGAGCATTATGCCAGGCAACCCAGCCACACCCCCCTCTACCCCTTCCCCCGGGCTCATACCCTGGTGGGACGATCTTGGCTATACACCTAATCTTGGCATGTCCAGGGCATGCGATTGTGGACCTACTTGCCCACGTTAAAGCGGAAGTGGGCGATATCGCCATCCTGGATGACGTAGTCTTTGCCCTCAAGGCGAAAGAGACCCCTTTCCTTCGCGCCTGCGAAAGAGCCGCCACTGGCCATAAAGTCATCGTAGTGGGTGACTTCGGCGCGGATAAAGCCGCGCTCGATATCCGAGTGAATTTTACCCGCCGCCTCGGGGGCCTTTGCTCCCCTGGTGACCGTCCAGGCACGCACCTCGTCCTCGCCGGCGGTCAGGAAGGTAATCAGGTTCAGCAGGCGATATCCCCCCTGGATGACGCGCTCGGTGCCCAGCCTGGGCAGTCCCAGCGACTGCAGGTACTCGTTGGCATCTTCTGCGGGCAGCTCAGTCAGCTCGGCCTCCAGGCGCGCCGAAACGGCGACTACTTCAGAGCCTTCGTCCTGCGCGCGCCTGGCGATTGTCGCAATCCCGCGCAACTCGTCCTCGAGCTCGGCCTCGTTGACATCCTCGTGGGCAGTGATGCGCTCCAGGAGATCGTTGGCCGCTCCCAGCGCGTCTTCGCTCACATTTAACACATACATGCGCGGTTTCATCGTCAACAGGAAGAGCTCATTGAGGACGGCGCGGTCCTGAGCCAGCAGGTCAACCTCGCTGACCAGCTTCAGCTCGTTGAGAGCCTCTTGCAGCAGGCGCAGCACCTCTAATTCCTGCAGGTACTTTTTATCACCCGTCTTGGCGGCTTTTGTCGTACGTTCAATGCGCTTCTCGACCGTAGCAAGATCGGTCAATGCCAGTTCGGCATTCAGGCTGTCCAGGTCACGATTGGGATCAATGTCGCCATAGCTATGTGGCACGTTACCATTGGCGAACGTGCGCAGGACGATTGCCAGGGCATCGGCATTGCGAATGTGGCCCAAAAATTCCGCGCTCAGCCCTTCGCGCTTCTCCTTCTGGGCCTGCGAGGCCTGGCCCATGCCCGCAACGTCTACGAATTCGACGGTCGTTGGCGTCACCTTCCTGGGCCGGAATATATCTGCAAGCGGCTGTAGCCTGGTGTCCGGCACCTGCACGACGGCCAGATTTGCCTGTACTGTACTCGTGGCATAGCCACTGATGGGTGCGCCTGCCCTGGTGAGCGCATTAAACAGTGTGGTTTTGCCGCTTTGCGGCAGACCAATAATTCCTATAGTGAGAGCCATATATCATCCTTTGCAGCGCTGCACGTATTTTTTGAGTAGACATTGTTGATACAGTAGCATGAAGAAGAAAGGGTTGTCAATTTGCTTGCTTAGCTTGACCCGCTGGATAGAGATACCACTCGACGTCCAGGTTCAATTCTGCTATAATGGCAACAGGTAATATAGAACACTAGTTTCAGCGCAGCAGGAGTTTTATATGAGTGACCGACTCGTTTCACCTACGATAAGTGAGGAAGAGCAGGCTGTTGAGGGCAGTCTGCGGCCTCGTCGTTTGGCGGAGTATATTGGGCAGGAGAAAATCAAAGAGAACCTGAGCATTCTGCTGGAAGCTGCTCGCCGTCGCAATGAGTCGGTTGATCACATTCTCCTCTATGGGCCGCCGGGACTTGGTAAGACAACGCTGTGCAATATCATTGCTGTTGAGATGGGCGTCTCTTTGAAAACTACCTCCGGCCCCGCCATCGAGCACGCTGGTGACCTCGCTTCCATCCTGACCTCGCTGCAGCCCGGCGAAGTACTCTTCATCGATGAAGTTCATCGCCTCGCCCGCGCCGTCGAAGAGCGGCTCTACTCGGCTATGGAAGATTTTGCGCTCGATGTCATGATCGGCAAGGGCCCAGGAGCCCGCGCTCTGCGCCTCTCGCTGCCACCCTTTACGGTGGTTGGCGCTACCACCCGCGTTGGTTCGCTGACTGCTCCCCTGCGCGACAGATTTGGCGCCATCTATCGTATGGAATATTATGAGGTCGCTGCCCTCAAACAGATTTTGCTGCGTTCGGCGCGCATCCTTAAGGCGCCCGCAGAGGCCGCTGGTATCGAGGAGATCGCGAGCCGTGCGCGGGGCACACCTCGTATTGTCAATCGCTTGCTCAAACGCGTTCGCGACTACGCACAGGTAAAGGCCGACGGCGTGATCTCCCGGGAGGTGGCAAGGGCGGCCCTGGATGCGCTGGAAGTTGACCAGATTGGTCTTGATCAGACCGACCGCAACCTCCTGCTCGCGATTATTCAGAAGTTCGCTGGTGGCCCCGTCGGCCTGGACACGCTGGCGGCCAGCACCAGCGAGGACCCTGAGACCATTGAGGATGTCTATGAGCCGTATTTGCTGCAGCTGGGCTTCCTGGCGCGCACACCGCGCGGGCGCATCGCCATGACGGGGGCCTACCAGCACCTGGGCCTGACACCGCCCAATGGAGGAAATGGAACGACGCTGTGGAGCACACTTTAAGGATAAGCGATTTTGACTATGATCTTCCGCCCGAATTAATCGCCCAGACGCCGCTTGAAGCGCGTGACGCCTCACGCCTGCTGGTGCTCAAGCGGGCAACTGGCGCCTTAGAGCACCGCCACTTTCGCAATATCGGCGAGTACCTGCGTCCAGGCGATCTGCTGATCGCCAACCAGAGCCGCGTTATACCCGCGCGCCTGCTGGGCCAGCGCGCAGAAACGGGAGGGGCCGTCGAGGTCCTGTTACTCACGCGGCGCCCAGACCTGGGACCCGATTACTGGGAGACGCTGGTGCGCCCCGGCCGTCGTCTACGCGAGGGCAGCTCCATCGTGTTTATGGACCCTGAGCGGTCCAGCGTGATGCTGCATGGGGAAATACTCCAACGCACCGAGGCGGGAGGGCGCGTCGTGCGTCTCTCTGCTGCGGGCGAGCCCGCCGTTTTGAGTGTCCAGCGGCTGATTGATTACCTGGGACGTATGCCGCTGCCGCCCTATATCCATGAGAAGCTGAGCGACCCGGAACGCTACCAGACGGTCTATTCACGCAGCAGCGGTTCGGCCGCTGCTCCCACGGCCGGCCTGCACTTTACACCACAACTGCTAGCACAGCTGCGCGGCCAGGGAGTGCGTATTGGCTTCATTACCCTGCATGTTGGCCTCGACACCTTTCGGCCCGTGGAGCACGAAAACGTCAGCGAGCATAAGATGCACAGCGAAGAGATCGAATTGGATGCTCCCACTGCCGAACTTATCAATGCAACCCGCCAGGCCGGCGGCCGCGTCATTGCCGTTGGTACGACGTCGGTACGTGTCCTGGAAAGCGTTGCCAGCATGTACGACGGGCATATGAAAGCGTTTCAGGGCCAGACGAGCCTCTTTATCACTCCCGGTTACCGCTTTCAGGCTGTAGACGCCATGATCACGAACTTCCACCTGCCACGCTCGACCTTGCTGCTCCTTGTCAGTACCTTCGCCAGTAAACGCATGATCGAAGAGGCCTACCAGGAAGCCATACGTGAGCGCTATCGCTTCTTTAGCTTTGGGGATGCCATGCTCATCCTTTGACACTTTTTCGCGGGGTAGGCGCGTGCGCCTAATAAGCCTGCACTTGCAATTCACCACCTACGACCCGGTAGGTATGGGCCTGGCCGCGAATTTCTGCAGGGAAGCTGGTGAGCTCGGTAGCTGTCAAAAGCACCTGTTCGTGCTCCAGTACTTCGCTCAGCAGGTGGGTGCGCCGCTGCTCATCGAGTTCGCTAAAAACATCATCCAGGAGCAGGACCGGCTCTTCACCGGTGCTGGCACGCATATACGCCAGTTCGGCCAGTTTGGCGGAGAGCGCCGCCGTCCGCTGCTGACCGCGCGAACCATAGGTCAGCATATTCACGCCGTTGACCAGGAACTCCAGGTCATCACGGTGTGGTCCCAATAGGCAGACGCCTTGAGCCAGTTCCTTTTTGCGCGCCGCTTGCAACTGGGTGCGAAAATGTTCCTGCGCCTCCAGGATGTTCCAGCCCCGGTCAAACTGAAATGATGGACGATAGCTGATCTGCAGGCGTTCGCGTCCGCCGCTGAGCGTCTCCTGCAGAGTTGTTGTCTGGATGTTGAGCGCGGAGAGCAGGCTCTGCCGCTCATAGATGATCTTAGTCGCCAGTTCTATCAGGCGGCTATCAAGGTAGTCCAGCATACGCGGATCTTCCAGGTTGTCGCGAATGCGTTTGAGCAGGGCAGAGCGCTGGGCAACGATTTTCCGGTACTGTAGCAGGGCCTGGCAGTAGCGCGGTTGTAACTGGCAGAGAGCGCGATCAAGAAAACGCCGCCGCTCCTCGGGAGGGCCGTCGACCAGGTGCAAATCCATGGGCGCAAACTGGACGACCTTCATCTGGCCGATCAGGTCTATCACTTTGCGGGGAATGTTGTTGATCTTGATACGTTTGCGTTGTGCGCTGGCGGGTAACTCCAACGCCCTTGATGATTGGAAGGGTGGAGGGACCTGCAGCTCGACATGAGGGGGAGTGGGATCAAAAATAACGATTTCAATCTGAACGTCGTCCTCACGACGTTTGACACTGGCGCTGAGATGGGCGATATGCTCAGGCGCATACCAGTCCACTACTTCGCGGTCGGCAGCGGCGTGAAAAGAATTGCCGGTCGCCAGCATACCCACGGCTTCAAGCAGGTTCGTCTTGCCCTGAGCGTTTTCTCCATAGAACAGGTAGAGGCCACGTCCCAGGGAGAGGTCAAGCGATCTGTAGTTGCGAAATTCATTTAGTGAGAGGTGAGAAAGGTACATGCTTTTTTTGTGGGATAAGGTAGCCAATAATCAGCTGCCCCCTGGTGGAGGACGCGCGTCACAACCACGCGCCCTCCACGTTGCTTGGGACTTAACCTGTAGTTTGTCCGCCACGGACAAACTATGCTTCCAGTAACATTGCTCGTCGGCCTTAACGATTGGTATGCATTGGCATAATTACATATGTATAATCGGCGGGACCAACCGGCTTAATCACCCCCGGTTTGGTGGGCGCATTGATCTCGATAGCGACTTCGGGTGTTCCCATCACGGCAAGGACCTCCGCGAGATACTTGACATTAAAGATGATCTGCTGCTCGGGTCCATCAACGGCGGCATTCAGAACGCCCACGTTGTCGCCCAGGTCCTCGGCGGTGGCCTCGATCGTGACTGTACCCGCTTCCAGTCCGCTGTTGTCCCCACCCTGGATTTTGATGCGGGTGATATTTGAGCTATCGCGAGCGAACAGGGCCGCCGACTTGACGCGAGCTGCAAACGTTTTTGTCTCTACAACCGCCCGCGTCGTGTGCTCTTTAGGGATGATCTGGCGGAAGTTGGGAAAACTACCTTCGATCAAACGCGAGACCAGGTCGCTCTGTTCAGTGTGGAAAAGGACCTGGCTGCGATTAGGTGTGACGATCATCTGCACAGCTTCTTCGTTCGGTAGGATGCGCGCGAGCTCGGTCAGGGTGCGAGCCGGGATAAGGATATCGCCATGGGTAGAATCGTCACCCGGCAGGGGGGCCGTCCGAACAGCCAGGCGGAAGGAGTCGGCGGCAGCAAATGTCAGCTTTTCATTGCTCACCTGCACCAGCACACCCGTAAAGACGGGGCGCGATTTATCTTCAGATGCCGCGATCGCGACCTCTGCGATCATCTCCTTGAGCAGGGAGGCATCGACTATAACCGGTGTTTCGCCATCTTCGCCATTGGGGATCAAGGGAAATTCAGATGCATCCATACCCTTGATATTCGCGCTACTGCCCTCCCCTTTGATGTTGACCTTGTTCGTGTCTTCAGACACGGCGATATCTACCGTGGCCTGCGGCAAACTATTCACAAAGTCTGTGAGCAATTTAGCAGGGACGGTTGTTGTTCCCTCTTCATGTACCTGGGCATCCACCCAGCAGTTGATGCCAATTTCCAGATTTGTCGCGGAAAGTTTTAGACGACCATGTTCGGTCGCAAGTAAAATATTGGCAAGGATGGGGAGTGTGCTGCGGTTTGAGACGGCGTGACTCACAACTGAGAGACCACGGCTCAAATCTTGCTGTTTACAGGTGATTTTCACGGATATTCTTCCTCCAAACACGACCAAAGAGAATTTCTTGCTTAGTATACTCTATTTCACTGCAGCTGTAAACCAGCGCTGGCGCCGCCCCAGGGCAATCGCATCTAAATGGGAGGTGGTAAAATAGGGTCCAAAATGGTGGAGAAATTGGCATGGAACAAGAGCGCCCATTGGACCTAGAAACATATTTTGCAGGGCTAGAAGACCCTCGCGTAGAGAGAACGAAACAGCATAAGCTGCTGGATATTCTCATTCTTGCCATCTGTGGCATCATTTGTGGAGCGGAAGGATGGGTAGAGATTGAAGAGTTTGGGAAAGAAAAAGAAGCGTGGTTGAAAACCATGCTGGCATTGCCGAACGGTATCCCATCACATGATACGTTTGGACGGGTGTTTGCGCGCCTCGATCCCGTGAAATTTGAAGCGTGCTTTTTTGAGTGGGTGCAAAGTCTCACTGAGAGCATTGCAGGAGTGATCGCTATTGATGGAAAAACGTTGCGCCGGTCCCATGATAAAGCCAATGGGAAAAAAGCGCTGCATCTGGTGAGTGCGTGGGCAGCAGACAACCGTCTGGTGTTGGCGCAAGTAGCTGTGGATGAGAAATCGAACGAGATCACCGCCATCCCTGTGTCATTACAACACTTGGCCCTTTGCGGGTGTATTATCACGATTGATGCGATGGGAACACAGACACCGATTGCCAAACAGATTGTGGATGACGGAGGAGACTACGTGTTGGCACTCAAAGGAAATCAGGGAACCTTGGCAAAAGAGGTGCAAGAAACGTTCACATTAGCTCAAGCAGACCAGTTCTCTCAGATCCACCATCAGTTTCATCAAACCGTGGAGAAAGGGCATGGCCGTCTTGAGATTTGAAAGCATTGGATCATTGATGATCCAGAGTATATTGCGTACCTCAATCCAAAAGATGCATGGACAGGGCTACGCAGCATTGGTATGGTTGAGTCTGAACGAAGAATGGGTCAAGCCATCACCAAAGAAGTGCGCTATTACCTTCTGAGTTTTGATCGACAGGTGCAAACCTTTGCCAGAGCGGTACGCAGCCATTGGGGGATTGAAAATAGTGTCCATTGGGTGCTGGATGTGACTTTTCGTGAAGATGATTTTCGTGTCCGTAGTGGGCATGCTGACCACAATTTAGCGGTTTTGCGTCATCTTGCCCTCAATCTCCTCCGGCAAGAGCATACTGCCAAGGTGGGGGTCAAAACGAAACGGCTCAAAGCTGGCTGGAGTCATGAATATCTTCTGAAAGTTTTAGGTGTTCAAAAATAAGATGCGATTGCCCTGGGCGCCGCCCCTTTCAAGTATAGATTTTTGGGAAAGGAAGGTGAAAAAGGAGCGGCAAGACGCCGCCATCTGCTACGATGAAAAAACCACAGACTCATCAAAAGCAGGAGAACGGATATGTCTTGCCCGGATCGATTATCGCAATGGTCACAAGAAGTGTCAATGGCCTTTGCCCATTTGAGTAAACCGCAAGTGTGGGGGCTAGTGCTCTGGAGCGTGGGGATCGCGCTGTCGGGAGCAGCAGGGATTACGCAACTCAGTGCTCTGCTGGCGCTGGTGTTGGAACAAGAGGAACAGACCGTGTTTCAGCGCTTGCGCGAGTGGTATCTGGATGCGAAACACAAGAGCGGGAAGAAGCGCCGGGAACTGGATGTGACCTCGTGTTTTGCCCCCTTGCTCTGTTGGGTGGTGCGCCTGTGGCAGCAAGGGAACCAGCAAATGGTGCTGGTCCTGGACGCTACGACCTTGGGAGAGCGCTGGACGATTTTGTCGATCAGCGTGGTGGTGCGCAGTTGCGCCATTCCGGTGGCGTGGAAAGTCTTGGGAGGGCATGAGAAAGGCTCGTGGCGACCACATTGGGAAGGGCTGCTCACGCACCTGGAGGGCAGCATTCCGCCGGACTGGCAGGTGCTGGTCCTGGCAGATCGAGGCTTGTATGCCCGCTGGTTGTTCCAGGCCATCTGCACCTGTGGCTGGCATCCGTTCTTGCGGATCAACGTGGGGGTCAAAGCGCGTGTGGTGGGAGAGGAGACCTGTGACTGGATCAGTCGATGGGTTCCCACGCCGGGAACGAGTTGGAAAGGAAGAGTGGAGTGCTTTGTGGGGAAAGCCAGCCGCCTGACCTGTACCTTGCTGATGCATTGGGAGGCAGGCTATGAGCATCCCTGGGCGGTGCTCACTGATCTGGAACCAGAGCAAGCCGAAGTGAGTTGGTATGGCATGCGTACTTGGGTGGAAACCGGCTTCAAAGACTTCAAACGCGGCCTCTGGGGCTGGCACCACAGCAAAATGCTGGAGGCCAGTCGCGTAGAACGGCTCTGGTTGGCGATGGCCGTGGCCCAGGTCTGGACGCTGAGCGTGGGTTGCCAGGCCGAGGAGGAGCAACGGGAGGAAAGACGCGGCGAGCCGCTGCCAGCCCCGCATGTTGCTTGTCGTCGGCGCAAGCGGCCAGCGGGTCAGCCGCCGCCACGCCGGTTAAGTTGTGTCGTGCGCGGACGCCTGGGGTTAGTAGCCGCGCTGTTCAACGCTGAGGTCTTGGCCTGCGGCAGGCTCTTGCCCCAAACGTGGCCTCAGACTATCACGGCTCCCAGGAAACTGCCGCGACCTTCTGAACTCCGTCAGCGGGAGCGCAAACGGGAACAGAAGCGTCGGGCACGAGCACGAGCGCGCACTGCTGCTTGACTGCGCCCAAAAACCTATACCTGAAAGGGGCGCCGCCCCGGCCTCAGCCACTGTTGCCAGAGGGGAGTATATTGAAGATGGCAGCGATTATGTAATATGGCTGCAGGAGGCACGCATATAATTGCCTGTTCCCCGGCAGGGTGGCGCCGATCTGTAACGAATAGAACTTTGATTGATTGCAAGCCTTAGATGTTACTTTAGCGAATTGTGGTCCGTCCTATACAAGCATGATGGGAAGTCCCCTGTAGAATTATGTGAGGAAAAGTCTTTGTTACAAAGTGATCGTTTAGAAGCTCGTAAACCAGTAGAAAAGGACGCTCCTGTCGAGCCTCCTCAGGTCGATCCAGAAAAAAGCCGCCTCCCAAGCTACCGCCCGCTGCCCTGGAGCTCTCTTAATGCTCTGCTCGATAATGTAGATAGGCTGACCAGGGGACGTGCAGGCTGGTTACAGCGCTTCTGCACCTATATCTTCATTGGTGGGATGGCGGCTGTGGTCAACCTGATAGTTTTTTACGTGGTTTTTTATCGCATTTCCTTGCCCGTGCACACGGCCATGCATAATATCATCGCAAATGTGCTGGCAGCTGAAATTTCGATCATGGCCAATTTTATCCCCAACGATTATTTCACCTTCAGGTATCTTCCCGGGCACGAGCGCTCATGGGGGGCTCGCTGCCTGCGCTTCCATATTACCTCTCTTGGCGGGGTTATCCTGACGTTGCTGATCGAATTTGGCCTCCACTACGGAGCACATGTGCCAGCAATAGTTGCACAGGCGGTAGCCCTGATCCTGGTCCTGATCTATAATTTCTCGTTCCACCACATTTTTACGTACCGCCATGTAAAAGTGAACTCTGCCTAGCCCGCGGCGCAGCTTAAAAAATTGTCTCGGAGCGCGCTCCTTCACCCTATCCTCTCGTTATCCTCTCCCAGCAACGGCGGCGGCTTGTACAGGCGTGTGGGCGTCTCAGATAGATGCATAGGCGAGCCTGAAAGCTTGATCGGGCCAGCGCTGGGGTGCTCGCACTCCCAGATAATGCCGCGCGCCTGCAGTTGCTCGTCCTTATACACCTGGCTGACGGTGTTGATGGGGCCGCAGGGAATGCCGGCGGCGCGCAGTTGCTCCAACCACTCCTGCGTGTCACGCTCTTGGAATACCGCCTGTAGCTGTGGTATAAGCTGATCGCGGTTGCGGACGCGCTGGGGGTTTGTGACAAAACGTGGATCCGCTGCCAGGTCCTCACGCTGCAGCAGGCGGCAGAAGGACTGGTAGAGGCGGTCATTGCCACATGAGACGACGATATAGCCATTTTTCGTGCGAAAGGCCTGGTAAGGGACGATATTGGGGTGACCATTGCCGAGTCGAGGTGCCTCTTCACCCGAGATGAGGTAATTGGCAGAAACGTTGCCCAGCAGGGAGACCGCGGCCTCGAAGAGCGAAATATCGATATATTGACCTTTGCCCGTACTTTTGCGCGCATAGAGGGCGGCCAGAATAGACATACAGGCGAACATGCCGGCGGCGTTATCAGCCACCGGTGAGCCAGCGCGCTGCGGTTCGCCCTCGACTTCGCCGGTAATCGACATAATGCCGGACTCGGCCTGGGCCACAAAGTCATAGCCGGGACGCGACGCATAGGGGCCGCTCTGTCCATAGCCGCTGATTGAGCAATAAATCAGGCCGGGGTTGAGGATACGTAAGCTTGCATAGCCCAGTCCCAGGCGCTCGAGCGTACCGGGACGGAAGTTCTCAACTACGACCGTGGCCGTGGTGATAAGTTCGAGCAGGCGCTGCTTCTGGGCAGGATCGTTGAAATCGACGGTGATGCTGTACTTGTTGCGGTTCAGCCCCAGGTAATAGGCGCTTTCATCGGCGATATATGGAGGTCCAAAATGGCGTGTATCATCCCCTTTGCCAGGTTGCTCGACTTTAATAACCTTTGCACCCAGATCTCCCAGCATCATGGTGCAATATGGCCCGGCAAACACACGCGAAAGATCAATTACAACAACATCGGACAAAGCAGCGTCCATGCGTCCTCCTCCCGTAAAAATACTCTGCTTTCAGCGGGTCACAGCGCGAGGTAGTCTTCTTTTTGCCTGGTAAGCAGCAGAACAAACTGATACATCGCGAACAGCTCAAGGGCAAAGGGCAGGTAGCCCGTATAGCCAAGCAGGGGCATCTCAAAGATTTTCCAGAAGCCCACGTACGGTATAGTATAATACCATTTTGGCAGCGCGTAAAAGTTCCACATTTCCCACAAAAAGCCACAGCAGAGCCCTGCCAGGGGAACGACGAAGAAGCGCCAATCTCCCACGGCTATATGGGCCATGGCCGATTTGCGCCGGAACAGGTTATTGATCGGGTCGAGCAGAAGCACAATGCACAGCCAGATCAGGCCAAAGCAGTAGCGCGGGAAGATCCATGGTAGTACAAGGCAGAGCAGGCCGGCCAGCTCAACGCCGATAAGTTCCCGTAGAGGGAGAAGAGGGCCAACATTGGAGGGCGAGAGGCGCGGCCGTAAGGGCTCGAAGGTGGAGAGTAGTTCGCCCGTTTCCAGGACTGCTGGCAGCACCGTACTAAAATTGAGGCTGTCAAATAGAAAATAGGCCAGCAGACTATAGGGTTGATCAAAGACATAGTGCCAGTTCTGTACAGGGATATTCAGTGCTTCAAAGATCCACCAGAAGAGGCTGGAGGTCAGAAATAGGAGAAGAAAGCGCTGGGGGTTGCGCGTAAGCAGCGATTTACCACGCCGCACAACGTTCAGGGCATCAATGAAGAGAATATAGCCAAGCCAGAGGGGGAAGAAGCTATAGCGATAGAGTGGCTCAATGCGTAACCAGGAGGATACCCAGGCAGCCAGACATACTAGCAGGGCAATTCTACCATAGATGGGAAAACGACGTTGTTGCACTACTGCCTACTTTTAGTTTGCTCTATGAGCATCCTCCGTATCTGTACGACGGAGGCTTGCAAGTCTCCACTTAGATAGACGCCTGGTACCTGCGAGATAAGATGAGAATAGTGTACAAAAACCTGGCCACCAAAAGCAAACCGCGGCTGAGGCGCGGGCAAATTTTGTAACTGTCGCCCCAGCTCAATCAATGCCGCCAGGTACGCGGGCATGGTCAATGAAGCGCAAATGATGGCAGGTGATAGCTGTTTGATGGTATGGAGCAGGCCGGCAATCTCAATGCTCTGGCCCAGGTAGACCACGCGCACACCCACACGCCGCAGAAACAGCGCCAGCATCAGGGAAGCCAGTTCGTGTGGTTCGCCTGGAGCGCAGCAGACGATTGCAGGAGGTCCGCTCTGCGGCTGAGGTGTTACGTGCAGCAGGTTGTTGAGCAGCCCGCGAAAGTAGCAACTGGCGAAGTGCTCCACCGAGACGCTGACTTTCCCCGCTTCCCACATGTTGCCAATATCCCATATAGTGGGCGTTATAAGCCCGCTACAAACATGTTCGACGGGATAAATCGCCAGCATCGAGACCATCAGCACGTCCGCGCTGTTTTCGTCGATCGCCTGGAAAGCCTCGAGCAAAAGTTCGCGGGCGGTTTGCATGTTATAAATGAAATGCTGGCTGCTCTGGCCGGGCCCACCCTCTAGCCGCAACAAGCTCTCCAGCGCGCCTGACGGAAATCCTTCCCCGGCAGTGGGCTGCGCGCGGTTGACCTGTGCTTGCTCCCCGGGAGAAGTTTCAGGCAGGATGACATGAAAAATCGGGACATTTCCCCCGTAGGATTTTTGCGTCGTCTGCAGGTGTTGATACTCTTCATCCATGTGACGTAAGAGAGCTGCAGCCTGGCTGATCGACATGCCATCATCAACTCGTTCCTTCAGCCAGCGGATTTTGGCGATGTCTCGTGCAGAGTAGAGGCGGTAATCGTTGTTTGCGCGTTCTGGAGAGAGGATGGCGTAGCGGCGCTCCCACGCCCGTAGTGTTGGCGCAGGTACCCCTGTATGCTGCACCACGGCCTTGGTGTTGAACATAGGGGTATCCTCGTAGTGCTCCAGGTCCGGCCATTGGTTTTTTTTACCCTCTCTTACACTCATTGCTCCTCCAGATTTGCTGCCAGGGCGACATATCGCATGTTGCTCATTCATCTCGGGCGCTATGCGCCGCTGGCGCGCATAGCAGGCCCGCTTAAGTCTTGCAATACCCAGTCATTTTCTGCTTGATATGCTACCAACTATACCATATGTATAAAGAGAAAGTCCAAGCTTTGTGCAATGTTTGCGCAGCCTGCTATGCGCCAGGGGGCCTGCCAGTAAGCCTCGCCCTGCACACGCATATGCTGCGAAAGATTAGATGCCTGTACGCGCAAAAGTGGGTAATGTGGCCGCTTAAGACCTTGACAAGTACGGGAAACGTTGTTATGATGTCTGAGCTATCGTACACACGAGAGGCGTTTGCTTCTCTGTGTTCAAATTCCTCATGCTTCAAGCAATGCGAGGACACCCGCTCCACAGATTTGCTACGGCTCAAGAGGCACCCCGATCCGGGCGCAAGCCGACAGTTACACAATGTGTGCCTGAGAATTGCAATGCACCTGGAACGTAGGTAATGGAACTGTAACAGGAAGGCCTCCACCAACGCCTCCTACGTATCCACCTTGAGCATGTATGTGGGTGGGGAGAAAAGGAGAACAATACTACTATGTTTGCAGTCATTAAAAGTGGTGGACGACAATACAAAGTCTCGGTAGGCCAGCAGCTCGAGGTCAATCGCCTCCCCATTGAAGATGGGGCGCAGATAAGGTTCGACGAAGTCTTACTTATCTCCGATGCCGATACATCGCTGGTGGGCACCCCTTTCGTGGAGAATGCCCAGGTGCTTGCAACCGCTCTTAAGCAGGATCGCGGCGAGAAATTGATCGTCTTCAGGTATAAATCCAAGAAACGTTTTCGTCATCGCCGGGGACATCGCCAGGAATTGACCGTCCTGAGCATCGACGATATCGTGGCTGACGGCAGGAGCCTGATCACAGGCGAGGCGCCCCTGGCCCGGGGGGCTCCCGCAGGTGAGGCGCAGGGCGCTTCAACAGCACCTGTCGCGACTGAGGAAGTTGAAAGTGAAGCAACTGATACCACAACTGGACGTAGGACGAGCCGCCGTCGCCGCACAGCAGAGGTTGAGGATACTGAAAGCAACGCAGAGGAAGAATAAGCTATGGCACATAAGAAAGGTATGGGTAGCTCCCGCAATGGCCGGGATAGTAACCCTAAAATGCTGGGCGTGAAACGCTTCGATGGGCAACTGGTTACAGCTGGTAGCATTATTGTTCGTCAGCGCGGCACGAAAATTAAAGCTGGCGATCATGTCGGCGTAGGTCGCGATCACACCCTGTTTGCCCTGATCGATGGCTATGTCAAATTTGGCCATGACTCGCGTGAGCATCGCAAGGTGAGCATCTATACAGAGTTCCCGGGCCGTCCTTCGCTGGCCGAGATTCTGGCGACTGAGACTCCCGCAGCCGCCGCTGCGGAGGTCTAGGCGGACAGGCGTGTGCTGCGCTGTAGCGCAGCCGGTACGAGAATGAACAGCAAGAGGAGCCCTCGCTTGAGCTAGGCTCCTCTTGCTGTCTTCTTCTATCTATCTAATATGAGATATACTAAATACAGATATCTGCCGAGGAATGTGCGTAAAACGCAGAGGGCATAGCGTGCTTGCGCTTGCCTGGTTTTATGGAAAGGACAACCGAACCTATGCGAGCGATTATTAGTGTCGCTAACCGCGATGGTTTGCTCGAGCTGGCGCGGGAGCTGCAACAACGTGGTGTATCTATTTTTTCGACCAGCGGCACATTACACGCCTTACAGGCTGCGCGCGTTGAGGCAGAGTCTGTCAGCGCATTGAGTCAGTTTCCCGAGATACTGGGCGGTCGCGTCAAGACGCTGCACCCCGCTATTTTAGGAGGCATTCTGGCCCGCAGAGACACTCCTAAGCATCTTGATGAGCTGGAAGCACATCATATTTCACCGATCGGTATTGTCGTTGTCAACCTCTATCCTTTTGCCGAGACGATCGCTCGTCAGAATATAACTCTTACGGAGGCCCAGGAACAGATCGATATTGGCGGCGTTACCCTTGTTCGTGCTGCGGCCAAGAACTTCCAGGATGTGGTTGTCCTGGTACGCCCGCAGGATTATGCGCCCGTCATGCAAGAATGGAGCGAATTGGGTGAAGTCAGCCAGGAGACGCGCCGGCGCCTCGCGGCCATCGCCTTCCAGCACACCGCTCTCTATGACACAGCCATCGCCGAATATTTGCGCATGCCGACTATTGATTACTTTCCTGACGAAATTACCCTTCCCCTGAAACAGGTGCAGTTGCTGCGCTATGGAGAAAATCCTCATCAGCGGGCAGCTTTTTACCGTTGGGCCGGAAGTTCGAGCGGCACCGCTGGACCTACCGTCGCCGGGGCAGAGGCGCTGCATGGCAAAGAGCTCTCGTTCAACAACCTGCTTGATCTCGATGTGGCCCTGGCAGCGGTCAGCAGTTTCACAGCGCCCGCTGTGGCCGTCATCAAACATACAAATCCCTGTGGAGTGGCCTGTGGCGATTCTCTATTAGATGCATATAAAAAGGCGCATGCGGGTGATCCAGTCTCCGCTTATGGCGGTATTATCGGTTGCAACCGCCACATTGATACGGCCACAGCGCAGGAAATTTGCCAGCTGTTTTATGAAGCCATCATCGCTCCCGGATTTACTCCTGAAGCGCTTGACCTGCTGCGCGAGAAAAAGAACCTGCGCCTGTTAGCCACGCATTATCCGATTGAGCCAAAAGGTGCAAACACGCAGGCACTGCTCGCGGGGCGCCCTGATGCGCGCAGCGTCAGTGGCGGCATGCTCTTGCAGACCCCCGATAACATGGGCGACCAGCTGCCAGAATATACGGTCGTCACCGAACGTGAACCGACCCTTGTGGAGGTCACTGACCTTATGTTTGCCTGGAAGGTTGTGCAGCATGTCAAGTCCAATGCTATAGTGCTGGCACACAAACTCGCCGTTGTGGGGGTCGGAGCGGGTCAGATGAATCGCGTCGCCAGCGTGCAGCTGGCTGTAGAGAAGGCCGCCGATCACGCGCGCGGCTCCGTCCTGGCTTCGGACGCTTTCTTCCCCTTCGCAGATGGAGTTGAAGCCGCCGTCAAGGCCGGTGTGACCGCAATCATTCAGCCGGGCGGCTCAATACGCGATGAAGAGTCGATCCGTATGGCCAATCGCTATGCGGCGGCCATGATTTTCACGGGCAAGCGCCATTTCAGGCATTAAAGCGCTAGCAAGCCGGGCCCCTGGTTATGCAAGGGCCCGGCTTGCTAGCGCTTTGTGCAGTTGCGCTTAAGCTATCTCGTCCGAGAAGAAATGTACCCACAGTACCACGATACCCAGACCACCGATCAGGGTAAAAAAGCCTACCGCGCCACCGGGCCAGACGGCAGCATCTGCTGCCGAGATGTTGGCGGGCGGATTGAAGGGGTAGAAAACGATCAGGGCGAGCCATACAAGCGTCAGAGCGGTCGTCAGGCTGAGCTTGGTCGTCTCAGGATTTGGACGATTGAAGATATGGTAGAAGACGATAATGAGCAGGCCAATCAACACCACGAGCATCTTAAAGTTTGTGTTTATGCCGCCACCAAACTCGATCACGAGGGTAGGTTTGATAAATAAAAAGCAGCAGATCCAGAGTATGGTGAGAATAGCACCCCCAAAATCGTGCTAAAGCGTACCTTACTTAAACCGTTCACAGAACAAAGCTCCTTTCGAGGAGAACTTGGTTAACTTCTCTGACAGTATTGTAATCGCTGCAGCACAATAAATCAACACCAGGACTGGATGGCGACAGAAAATCGCTTTGCGCCAGACCTACCTTTCGGCATAAGCGCGCGCAAAGCGCGCAGCCCAGCGCGCATTATTAAGCAGCAGGGCCTTGTTGGCCTCCACGCTCTCGCCCGCGGTAACTTTCGCGACATGCGCCAGCAGAAATGGTGTCGTTGCGGCCCCTTTGATGCCCTGCTCACGCGCCAGGCACAGCGCCTCTGTGGTCGCCGCTTCTAAAGGTGCAGGCTCCAGGGCGTGCTCGGCGGGTATGGGGCAACCTACCACTATACCATGTAGGTGACAGGCCCACTGGGTGCGAGCGATGGCGGCGAGCATGTGGAGGTCATCGATGCGCTGTTGCAGGCGATGCCCGCTCTGCCGAATATAAAAGGCAGGAAACTCGTCAGTTTGCCAGCCGATCACAGGTACTCCCTGAGTCTCCAGGTACTCAAGCGTCAAATTCAGGTCAAGGATAGATTTGGCGCCGGCGCAGACCACCAGGACGGGTGTACGGCTCAACTCCGTCAGATCCGCAGAGATATCCATACTGGTTTCCGCGCCGCGGTGCACACCGCCGATGCCCCCCGTCGCAAAGTAATGGATGCCGGCCATGCTTGCGCACAGCATAGTGCCTGCCACTGTGGTTGCCCCCAGCTGGCCGCTTGCCAGTGTAAGCGCCAGGTCGCGCCGGCTCACCTTGCGCACGCCCGGGGCGGTGCCCAGGCGAGTAATCTCATCCAGCGTCAGGCCAATTTTGACCTTGCCAGCCTGGATGCCTATGGTCGCCGCCAGCGCTCCTTCATTGCGTATGGCAGCCTCCATGGCCTGGGCTACCTCTACGTTGGTGGGATAAGGCAGACCATGCGCAATAACGGTCAATTCAAGCGCGACGACCGGCCGCTGCTCCTGTAAGGCCGTTTGAACCTCCTCAGCGAGCAATAGATATGGTGATGATGGTTCTTGCACACTTCTTCTCAGTAAGACCTTTTTCTGTGCTCAGAGTAACGTTTTCAATTGAAATTGTCAATGCGTTTGCGCGCATAGTTTGCCAGGCCTCTCCAGACATGATATATTACTCGTTGGGCCGCGCGCACGTGGGCATAGCTGGGGTGTAGTGCAGCTTGGCGGGCGCGGCAGTGTTAGCAGCAAGCGGATAGTATATGGATATACTGGCTACAGGAGAAGAGAAGCTATGAAATTGACAGGTAAAATACTTACGACGGGTCTGGTGGTCGGGGGTGCTATGAGCACACTCAGCGTGGTCAACAAAATTATGGAAGCGATGGTCGGTGAGCTCGATACGGTGCTCTCTGGTGAAGAGCGCCGCTATCCATGGAAATATGGCGACATGTTTTATGAGGTCAAAGGTGATAAAAACGCTAAGCCGCTGCTGCTGATTCATAGTTTTGGACCTGGCGCCTCTTCGTATGAGTGGCGGAGGAATATCGACGCGCTTGCTGCGCGCTTCCGTGTCTATGCCATCGACCTGCTGGGGTTCGGTCTCTCGGACCGGCCGGCCATAGACTACAGCGCTGAAACCTTTACCGACCTGATCGGCGATTTTATGCGCGAGGTCATCGCGAAACCGGCGATCGTTGTTGCGCATGGCATCACCTGCGCCTTTGTCATCGCGGAGGCTTATCGCCGGCCGCAACTCTTTGAGCGCCTAGTCCTCGTCACGCCTCCTGCGAGCATATTGCAAGAACAGACAAGCGGTCCCTTGAATGCCGTCTGGAAAGCGGCCCTGCGTTTGCCGGTGCTCGGGCAATTTACCTATAATATGCTCACAACGCGCAGGGCCATTCGCAGCTATTATGATCGTCAGGGTTATCATAACCCCAGCCTGATCAGCGATGAATTGGTAGAGTATATCTTTACCAGCGCCCATCAACCCAATAGCCGCTTCGCCCTGGCCTCCTTCCTCAGTAACTATTTGACGATGGATGTTCACGAGGCCCTGGCGCGCCTGCAGATGCCGGTGGCCGCCGTCTGGGGCCGTGAGGATCCGTTGACGCCATCCGAGGCCAGGGATGCCTTTAAGCGTGTCAATGCAAGCATCGATGTTCGCATTATCGACAAGTGCTATCAGCAGCCGCAGGATGAGCAGTCCACGGCATTCAATGGTCTGGTAAATGAGTTCGCCGGCGCTGCTGTCAATCGCTAGCTTGAGCGACAGATGTGCCAGGGCGAGCAGCGTGGTCAGAAGCGGCTACTCACCCTGGCTCAGTCTACCCAGTAGCGCACGGGCGATCACAATGCGTTGAATCTGATTGGTACCCTCGAAAATCTGCGCCACCTTCACATCGCGCATGTACCGCTCCACGGGATAATCGCGCACATATCCCGCTCCTCCGAGTACCTGTACGGCATTTGTCGTCACCTCCATGGCGGTGTCACTTGCAAAACACTTGGCCATGGAGGCGTACATGGCAGCGCTCTGCCCCTGGTCAAGCCGGTACGCAGCTTCATAGACGAGCAGGCGCGCCGCCTCGATCTTCATCGCCATATCGGCCAGCATAAATTGGATGCCCTGGAAAGCGGCGATGGGGTGACCAAATTGTTCGCGCTCACGCGCGTAGTTGCGGGCCACTGCAAATGCTGCCTGCGCCACGCCAATGGCTACTGCTCCAATATTGATGCGGCCTCCATCCAGGGACATGAGCGCAATTTTAAAGCCCTCGCCCTCTGTACCCAACAGATGGTTGGCTGGGAGCAGGCAGTCCTCAAAAATCAATTCTCGCGTGGGTGACGAATGCAGGCCCATCTTGCGCTCGTTTTTGCCAAATGTAAAGCCCGCCACGCCTTTTTCAACCACAAAGCATGAGATACCTCCTGATCCTCTACCGGCAGCTGTGCGAGCCAGCAGTAAATAAATTTCGGCCTCACCCCCGTTTGTTACCCATAGCTTTGCTCCATTCAATATATAGCCTCCATCATGCTGTTCGGCCTTGCATTGCAGGCCGGCCGCGTCAGATCCAGCTGCGGCCTCGCTCAGCGAAAATGCTCCCAGCAATTCGCCGGCTGCCAACCTGCTCACCCAGCGCTGGCGCTGCTCCTCGTCGCCAAAACGTGCGATCGAAGAGGTGACCATATTATGCACCGCAAGGCCAACCGCGGTTGCCATATCCCCTTTTGCCAGTTCTTCATAGATCAGCGCCCCGCAGAGGCGGCTCAGATCACTTCCGCCATACTCCTCAGGTGTTGAAAGGCCCATCAACCCCAGTTCGGCCATCTGGGTATAGATTTCACGCGGGAAATAGTTATTTTCGTCCCAGAGCCCGGCATAGGGAACGATGTGTTGCTCGGTGAAGCGACGTACCATGTCGCGAATGTCTGATTGCTCTTCATCGAGATCAAATTTCACGGGCATACTTCTCCTATCACATCTATAGTATCTCTCCATCTCGCAGCCATATCATTATAGTGGTAGCATATCAGCAAGCCGTAACGCAAGGGGTGATTGTACGCGCGCGACGTGGCGGCGCTTTTTTCCCGGCTTACAGGGGTTGCCACACCTGGATGGTGCGGTCGACCCCCCCTGAAGCGATCCGCCCGCGGTCGGGCGACCAGCTGACGGTGGTCACGTAGCCGCTGTGGCCCAGGTAGGTGGAAAGGAGATTGCGGGTAATGGCATCCCAGACCTGTACAGTTCTGTCATTGCTGGCCGCGGCCAGGTAGCGGCTGTCGAATGACCATGCTACGGCGTTCATAGCAGAGGAAGGGTTGCGATAGAGAAAGCTCAATCTACGGTTGGTGCTGTCCCAGACGTGCATAGTCTTGTCGCTGCTAGAGGCAATGCGCCTGCCATCGGGCGACCATGCTACGGCGGAAATTTTATGGGTATGGCCTCTGTAGATCAAGGGCCGTTCGTTCGCTGCAAAAAGCGAAGTGAAAAAATTGGTCCGGCTATTTTTTAGCGGCTCCCAGATGCGCACCGTCTTATCGCTGCTGCCCGAGGCGATGCGCTTGCCGTCCGGCGACCATGCCAGGCAAGTGACTTGCTGCACGTGATCCCGATAGGTAAAAAGCACGCGTCCAGCACTTACCTCCCAGACCTGAACCATCTTATCAGTGCCTGCGGAGGCGATGCGTGCGCCATCGGGTGACCATGCCAGCGTTATTACTTTGCCCGCGTGGCGGGCAAAGGTAAAGCTAACCTGCCCGCTGGCGACGTCCCAGATATGCACCAGTCCATCATCAGCGCCTGAGGCGATGCGCGTACCGTCCGGCGACCAGGCGACGGTGTTCACCCGCGCGCTGTGATGGCGCAAAATGTGCAGTGCGCTGCCAGCCTGTCCCCCGCTGGCATCCCACAGGCGCACGGTTTTGTCATAACTGGCCGAGATCAGCTGCTTGCCCGAAGGGGACCAGGCGACGGCCGTGACCCTGCTGGTGTGGCCACTGCAGATAAAGAGCGTGTTTTTTTGTGGCTGCGCCGGGTTGGTGTGCTGCGAGCGCGCGAGCCCCCCTCCTCCTGCTCCTACAACCTGGTAGCCAGGCGGCAGGGCGGCCTGCAAGCGATGCGTCTGAGCGAGCGTATATGCTGCGCTGATGGCCTGTAATTTTTCTTGACCTCTGTGATGCTGGCAGGCCTTCTACTGATATCGATCTCCAGCATCTGTGTAATCAGCGCCGCCAGCTCTGGCAGCGGCGGCTGAAGTTGCAGGGGCGCGAAATGAAAAGGCGTGTCGGTGGGGTCGTCACCCGAGATCAGCTGGTGCAGTGTAGCGCCCAACGCATAGATATCTGTGCGGGGGGTGGTCTGCATCTTGCCATATTGTTCCGGGGCCGCGTATCCTGATGAGCCCAGGGCCGCTGTATCCTTTGCCTGACCTGGCTTGAAGTGCCGGGCGATGCCAAAGTCGATCAAATAGACGTGTTCCCCCTCCGCCAGCATTACATTGGCGGGTTTGATATCGCGAAAGACGATCGGCGGTTGGCGGGTGTGCAGATAGTCAAGCACCGCGCAGAGCTGCAGGCCAATGGCAAGAACCTTCTCGAGCGCTAGCTTGCCGCCAGCCCTGTCCAACTGGACCTCCAGGGTATCCCCCTCGATGTAGTCCATCACCAGGTACCAGCGGCCCGCTGCGCTGAATTGCTCATAGATGCGCGGCAGGTTAGGGTGAGTAAGACCTGCCAGCAGAAATGCTTCTCGTTTGAAGGCCTGGCTTGCCTCGAGGAGTTCGTTTGGCTTCAGGTTGCTCTGGCTCATCTCTTTGATCGCCAGCAGTCGATCCCCGAACTGGGTATCCGCCGCTTTATAGACTGCCCCAAAGCCTCCCTTGCCGATCTGTCCCAGGATGCTATAGCGCTGCTTGAGCATATGTCGCGCAACAAGCAGGCCGGTGTGCGTCTGCTGCTGGCTCGCCTGGGAAGGAGTAGTCCGGGGTGTTTGCAGAGGATGCCCACAGGCGCAGCAAAAAAGGGCTTGCATGCGATTAGCGGCCCCACAGGTGTCACAGAAAAACGTCGCAGACTGCGCCATGCATCTTTTCCCCAGCTGAAGTAAGCACTGTACAGTAGTACAATTGTACGTATGCTGTCAAGGGCTGGCTGGCTGGCTATGGACCTTTAATGGCGCAGGTACCCCGGGTATTGTCCCATTCTTTCTGGATGATGTAGGGATCTCCATCCCAGTTGACGTCGGCGCCGTTGCTTCTGGTGGCCGCAAAATTGAAGGCGCATTTATCCCCGATCTCCATGCCTGTGGAGTCTGTCCAGGCATTGAGGAGCGGATCTGTCGCTGCCTCCATTTGCTCGTGCGACGCGATGTTGATGGCGCTATCCGCATCATCATGGTTGGGGCTGGAGGGCGTCTCGCAGCCCTGCACGCCGCTTACGTAGGGCACCGCGGCGTAAATGCTGTTGCTGCCAAAGGCGCTGTGGTAACCACAAAATGTGGTGAAACTGCACGCCGGGCCGCTGCAAATCACCTCATTTTGCGCCGTAAACACAAAGAAAACATGTGTGATAGCGGCTGCCCAGCCGTTTGTACGCCGCGCGCGGCTGACCTCCGCCTGTACATCGCTATCTTGCAGCGTGCTGGACGGATAGGGAGACGCATCGACCCACGACCCTGCCAGGCGGGCGCTATCTGGAGCTGCGCCAGCCGTATCGTTATACTGGATATTATTGTTATATAACCCCGTGCCGCCGACATCGCGGAAATACCGCAGGATCAAGCTGTTATAGTGGGAGCTCACGAAGGATTCCTGTGGCTCCCAGAATATCACATACACCTTTGCCGTGCCCGCCATGACGGGTCCATTATTGTATGCAAGGTTCTGGCTGGCATCACCTGCTGCATACGATGACGGCCTGAGGTAGTGGACCCTGTTTATTTTAGGCATGCTGCGCCTGCCAGTCAGAGCATTTGTAGACGTGGCAAGCGCGCTCATAGGGAGGAGCATCATCAACGCGAGCACGATGGCGCCGGGCATGAAAAACAGGATACCTATTTTCTTCAAGCAATTGCCTCGTTTTTCTAGCATTCAAATACCCATATACATTCAGACAGAAACGCTTCCGCATCTCCAGCTGCTGAGCTATTTCCAATCATAGAGCATCCATATAGAAAGTATAACCCAGCGACCTAGTCTGGCATGTTTACATTTCTCTGCAGTGATCGCCCAAAAATATGAGTCATCCCGAACGTTTGTTGCAAACGTTCGGGATGACTCATGGCCATGATGTTGTGGAAGGACCTGCTTAATAGATCACGATCTGTGTATTCCAATTGGTGTTGTTATAGACCCAGGCAGCGTCATTCTCCAGCATATTGACACAGCCGTGGCTGCCATCGTAGTTAAAGGAGGTGGTACCGCTTGCGTCATTATGCGGGAACTGCGTGCCTGGCCCGACGGTCGCTCTCCACCAGGCGTCATGGATAAAGAAGCCGCCCCAGTGATAGAGGATCGCATAATTGATGGGCGTAGGCGGGTACCAGAACGGCGAACCCGGAGGATCGCTTGATTTGAACTGCGTCGGCGACTGGCAATTCTGCACCGTCCAGTAACCTGGCAATACGGGCCGCTCCACGCGGCCGGTCGTGACCAGGAAGGACTTGACCAGCTTGCCGTTCTGGTAGATGCGCATGGCCTGCTCAACCATCGAGACGACGATGATCTGGCCCGTCAGGTGATAGTGACTGATCAACTGCATGTCTGTCGCGTGCACCCGGCTGTACGGCGTCTTGTCGTTGTAGTCCTGCTGCATCATCTGGAAGTTGAAGAACTCGTTGTTATCATCAGCCACCACACTCTGGAAGTCTGAAGGGGCATAGGCCCAGCTCAGTTCGCGCTGAAGCCAGTAGCCAATGCCATTCATCGTATAGCCCGAGTCGAGGATGTAGTTGTTGCCATCAACCTTGTCATGGTAGAGGTGCGCTTTACCCCAGGCATTGGCCTGGCGGTCCAGTTCGCCAATCAGGTAATTGGAGGCGCCCTGCACCAGGTCATCGTGCATGGAGGCCATATCCGCATCGATGCGGTTGGAGAAGGCCAGGTAATCATTGATCGTTCTGGCCTTGTTCATGGCTGCCTGGTCGCGATTGTAGAGCGACTGGTAAGGGGACGTGCTCATGCCATAGGTTTTGAGCATGTTGATCTGCGCTTTGAACTCATTGAGTTTCGCTGTGCTGACGTAGGGCAGTGCCGCAATAGAGCTTACCACGGCCAGCTGATACTGTGAATTGATCGTCGTATCGAGGTTCTGGAAGTCGCTGGTCGTCGCCGAAGTATCGAAGACCTGCATATCGCCTGTGTACTGGGAGTTCATCGCCGTTACGTCAATATGTGCCTGCTGCATCTGGCCGATGGCATTCTTGAAATCGCTAAGCTGTGTATAGGCCTGTCCCATCACGCCGAGGGTCGTGATGGCTTTCTGCGCCTGCTGACTGACCTGGATATATTCTTTGGGATAGGTTGCCGATGACATCATCAATTTAGCATTATTATACTGAGCATTGAAGGGCTGCAAATTGCCGATATGTTGCTTGGTTCTGCGATCCAGGGCCTGCTGAAATACCTGTATATCATTCTGAGCCTGCAGCTGGTCCTGGTTGGTAGTCGTGGTGATCACCTGCTGCGTCTGCGTCATCAGTTTAGCATACTGGCCGGCCTGGGTAAAATAATAATTTGTATCGCTTTGAGCGTTAAAAGGAGAAAAAGGTGCGCTGCTGCTGTTGAGCTGCTGCTCCTGCCTGGTGATAGATGCGAGGGCTGACGTCGGGACCCCTTCTTGCTGGGCCTGCTGCAGCAACTGACTGAGCTGCGTTTTTGCCTGATTGGACTGCTGCTGCACTCTGGGGTCCCCCCCACAGGCGCTGATGTAGAGAGTCAAGCCGAGCACAAGCATGACAAGTGAAACCTGCGCCACCCGCTGAAGCTCAGGTACGGGATGCGTTGTGCGCATAGAGGGAATCATCTCCTTCCACTTTTGGCTTTTTGTTTACGTTTGTCTTTACGTGCGGCCTTGCCAGTCTTCTTTCCACCCGCGCCTGCCTTTGGCAGGGCAGGCATCGCAGGCATTCCCGGCAAGCCCGCACCCATACCACCACCATACTGACGTGCCAGTTGTGCCCATTTGCCTTTGCCAGTGCTCATCTGGCGGATCATGGTGCGCATTTCGTTGAATTGCTCGAGCAGCTGGTTTACCTCCTGAACGGTGGAACCACTACCCCTGGCAATACGTTTGCGCCGGCTGCCGTTGAGGACGTCGGGATTACGCCGCTCTTCCCGGGTCATGGAGAGCACAATAGCCTCGACATGCTTCATCTGGTCGCCTTCCAGGGCCTCTTCCATCTCCGGCATGGCTGCCAGTTTGTTGAAGCCCGGCATCATCTCCATGACTTGCCGCAAAGGTCCCATTTTCTTTAATTGGCGCATGGAACTAAGAAAGTCTTCAAGGTCGAAATTCCCCTGTTGCAGTTTAGCCTGGGCCTTGAGCGCTTCTTCTTGATCGATGGTCTCCTGCGCACGCTCGATCAGGGAGATTACATCGCCCATACCTAAGATCCGTGATGCCAGGCGGTCTGGGTAGAATGGCTCAAGGGCGTCAGTTTTTTCACCGACAGCCATAAACTTGATCGGTACCCCCGTTACCGAACGAATGGAGAGTGCCGCACCGCCCCTCGCGTCGCCATCCATCTTGGTCAGAATCATGCCTGTCAGCGAGACGGCTCTGTTGAAGTCGTCCGCTACGCGCACCGCCTCCTGGCCGGTCATCGCGTCCGCAATTAATAACACCTCGCGCGGTTGCACGCGCGCGCGAATGTTGGTCACCTCGTTCATCATCCGCTCATCGATGTTGAGACGACCCGCCGTGTCCAGAATAACGACGCTGGCGGCCTGGTCGCGAGCGTAGCCAATTGAATTGATGCAGATATCCACGGGGTCCGCTCCCGCCGGCTCTGCATAGACCGGAATGGAGAGCTGCTTGCCCAGCGTTTGCAGCTGGTGCACAGCGGCTGGACGATACATATCGGCGGCGACCATCAATGGCCGCTGCCCCTGCTTGCGCAGGTAGTTCGCGAGCTTGGCTGCGGTTGTCGTCTTACCGGAACCCTGCAGGCCAACCAGCATAATGACATTGGGAGGTGCGCCGCCGAGGTCGAGCTTCATATTGCCCTCAGCGCCACCCAGCATCTCAACCAGTTCCTCATTGACAATCGACAGGACCTGCTGAGCGGGGGAGAGGCTTCCGAGTACATCCGCACCAATGGCCTTCTCCTTGACCCGATCGACAAATTGGCGTACGACCTTCAGGCTGACGTCCGCTTCGAGTAAAGCGAGACGCACCTCGCGCATTGCCTCATTGACATCGGCCTCGGTGAGTGTGCCTTTGCCACTTAGATTAGTAAATACCCCTTCAAGACGTTTTGATAAGCTTTCGAACATTGCCATAATTGCGTATATCCTCTCCACCGGTCAGTCAACAGTATGACCCCAATTATACCACGTAGCATTGAAGGGCACTACTAGTTAAGATGCGCTAGCGCAGGCTTTCGTCTCGTTTAATTCCCCTCATTACCTTTTACGAAACAGCTGCACGCTTTGTAACAGGAATCTCCCTCTCCCTAATTTTATTAGTATAACAAGCTAGAAGAAGGACTCTATTCCAGAAATCAGCAGCATCTGTTACACTCGTCTCTCACGAATATCGCAGCGCCTACGGGGAGGTGATATAGGTTATAATATACGCAATATATCACTTCAAGGAGCCTCGCATGGTAAAACGCAAACATTCGCAAGCGGAGATCTTTGCTGCATATGATTGGTGGAATGAGGGGGCTGTCCTCACACAAATTACGGCTGACCGTTGTGATTATATAGAAAGGTGTATCAACGCAGTCTTTGGCGCAGGCGCGCTGACCCAGCAAGAAATACTGGAGGTGGGCAGCGGTGGGGGATTGATCTGTGAGGACCTGGCGCATCGCGGTGCCATCATGGTAGGTCTGGAACCGTCTCATGCAGCCTTGATGATTGCGCGCGCGCACGTGGAGCACAGTGGCCTGGGAAAGAACGTCTATTATCTCCAGGGGGTTGCGGAGGCGATGCCGTTTGCCGACGGCAGCTTTTCGGCCATCGTCTGCCTGGATGTGCTGGAGCATGTACAGGACCTGGCGGCAACGCTCAGAGAGATCGCCCGCGTGCTCGCTCCCGGCGGCGTCTTTGTCTTCGATACAATCAATCGGACGCTCATCGCGCGTATAGCGCTCATCTGGTTGGGAGAGCGCTTCTCCGCAGGAGTACCACATGGCCTGCATGACTATGCCAAATTCATCAAGCCGGTCGAATTATACACGAAGCTGACAAAGAACAGCCTTGAGGTACGGGAGATGACCGGTTTTATGCCGCGTGGCCTGCACAAAGGGCGCCTTAAAATGGGGCCCGGAAGGTTTAAGGGGGTTTCTTATGTTGGTTACGCTACCAGGGGAAGATGATGGCTGGAGTGCCGAGATTTAGGGCCGCTCCAGCCACAACTGCTTCTCTTCTTTGCTCATCGTGCTTTTCTCAACGGCCTCGGCGAAGCTCGATTTGCTGAGGCCCTGCTGCTTGCTGCGCGCAGCCTGCGCGGTCTGACGTCGATTGAGCGCGAAGGTCGGTTGGCTATTATGCAACAGCGTGCTGAACTGCTCAAGCGGGACCTGGAAAAAATGCGCCAGGCGTTGGAGCTGTTTTTCGCTCAGGCTGGCCAGCTCTATTGCACCCGCCTCGAATTTTTTCCATACGTCTACGCTCAGCCGCAGCCCCCTGGCGGTGCTGATCATCGTCAGGCCGCGCTGCATGCGCAGTTGTTGCAGGTTCGTTGCCATAGGCTGGGGGGCAAAGACGCGTTCCAGGGCCGTCTGGCTGGCACGTTGCGTTAGAGGCAATAGAGCCGCTTGCTCCTCGCCACTTTCAGGCTCCAGCTTCGTGGCGCTATAGGCGGCGATGAAATCTATTAAGTCCGCCTGCGCCTCAGGGTGGTCGCGCAGCAGCGCGACCTGGGTATGGATATCATCCGCCTCCCTGGCCGCTATCCATGCCAGCTTGAGTTGTTGTAATTCCACTCTATTCATCTTGATACCTCTCTATTTCCGCTTCTATGATGGTTGCGCCGGATAAATATAGCTCATGTTTTCTCTGGCGAGACACTCGCGCAGGTAGCTGCGCGCGCGTTCGTAACGCAGGCGTACCGTACGCTCGGTGCGCTGGCATATCGCTGCGATGTCGTCCCATTTCATTCCTTCGACGGCGCGCAATACCATAATCAGGCGGTCCAGGGGATCGACCAGGTAGGTGAGGATACGCGAACTTTCATCCAGGGCATGCAGCCGTTCGAATTGATCCTGTGGGTCAGCTACATCCGCCGCCAGCGCTCCCTCGTCATCGGCTGGAGCCGGTCGCAGTGGCTCGACCAGCGCGCGAGGTACATGCTGGGGCCTGCCGGCAGGTCGACCATCGCTGTCGCGGCGATAGTGCAGACCCTCCTGGCGCAGCACGCGGGTAAACTCATCTGCGCACAGACAGCGCAGATAGTGAATAAAATTCTGGGTCATAAATATCTCGTCGGGGTTCAGCGCTTCACGCAGCAGGTGTTCATTCATATTGGCGATGGCCTCCTCGCGTAGCTCTGGGCGCTGGCGCAGGCCATACGTACGCCTCTGAAACTCGGCCGCGCAGCGCTCCAGTAATACCGTACACAGCATCCGCACCCCCTGCGTATTGCCCTCGGCCTGGCGCGCGCGAATATTTACTACCAGGTCGATCTCGCTTATCTCGTAGCGTCCATCAGGTGTTCGACGCTTTAAACGCTCATTCAGAGTGGGTTCATCCAGGTCAAGCATGCTATCCCCCTCACCTTGCTATTGCTCGTGCTCTTGCAAGAGATACCCCGTATCACGAGCTCACTAGCTTATTCTTCGCAGCCTACAAAAAGCCGGAAATAGCTTTGGGAATAAGCATAACAGAATTCATTCACGCTGAAAAGACAGATCCTCGCCAGGGCGATTTATAAGTCGCCCTGGCGAGGATAGCAATTTGACAGTGTGTTCGCATGCGGACTATACTAGGTTATTCAAGGGAAAGACCCCTGTGTCTTTTCCGCTTTTTGCTGTTTGCTGTTTGCGAAAGGATTGCATGCTTGCTCGTTGATAGCCATACCCACATCGACACCTCCCGTTTCAACAAAGACCGCGAAGCCGTGCTTCAGGCCGCTATCGCTGGTGGCGTCACCCGCATGATCGACCCGGGCACCGACCTGCCTTCCAGCCAGGCCGCCCTGGCCTTGGCACGGGCCTATCCTGGCGTGGTATTTGCGGCCGTAGGCGTACATCCGCACGATGCAATCGCCTATAGCGAGGAGGTTGGTATACATTTTCGCCAGATGGCGCGGCAGCCGGAGGTTGTGGCCATAGGTGAGTTTGGACTGGACTATTATCGCATGCTTTCGCCTCGTGATGTGCAGCGAGCCGTTTTTTGTGCCCATCTCCAACTAGCGCGCGAATGTAATTTGCCATGTATCATTCATGTGCGGGACTCGCACGATGATGTTATAGAGCTTTTACGCACTCATGGGCAAGGCCTACGCGGCGTTTTTCACTGTTTTTCTGGTAATGTAGCCCAGGCCGAAGAGTGCCTGGGCTTCGAGGGCTTCCTGCTCTCATTTGCCGGTCCTTTGACACGCCAGGGTAATGATCTGCCGGAGGTTGCACGTTTGGCTCCTTTGCACCGTATTTTAGTTGAAACCGATAGCCCTTACCTGGTGCCGCAGCCCTTACGTGCTAAACGCAATGAGCCGCTTTTTGTCAAACATGTCGCCGCGAAGCTGGCAGAGATTCGCGGCATGACGCTTGAGGACCTGGCCCGGGCAACTACAGCCAACGCCACTCGCCTGTTCGCATTAGGAGAACGCTAAAGAATGAAGCTTTTTAATACACTGACACAGTCACTTGAAGAATTTGTCCCCATTGCAGAAAAGAAGGTGCGTATCTACGTCTGTGGCGTGACGCCCTATGATACGACCCACCTGGGTCACGCTTTTACCTATGTCTCCTTTGACACGCTTATTCGTTACCTGGAGTTTCTCGGGTACGCGGTAAATTATGTACAGAATGTTACCGATATTGACGATGACGTGCTGCGCAAAGCGCGTGAGATAGGCATGGCCTGGGATGAGCTGGGGAGGCAAGAAACCGAACGCTATTTGAAGGATATGGCGGCCCTGAACGTGCGCAGCCCGAACGTCTATGCGCGCGCTAGCGCGGAGATACCCGCTATGATCGAGATTATCTCAACCCTGCTGGCCAGGGGCTACGCCTATGAGATTGCGGGCAATGTCTATTACAGTGTCAGACAGGATGCGAGCTTTGGCGTCATGGCGCACGCTATCGGACTTAATGATTATCAATCCATGTTGGCTATTGCTAACGAGCGTGGCAATTTTCCCGCTGATCCTCACAAAAAGGACCCGCTTGATTTTGTGCTCTGGCAGGCCCAGGCTCCCGGTGAACCTGCCTGGCCAAGCCCCTGGGGCCCGGGCCGTCCCGGCTGGCATATCGAGTGCAGCGCCATGTCCCTGCGCTACCTGGGTGACCAGGTGGATATCCACGGCGGCGGTGCTGACCTGGCCTTCCCTCACCATACCTGTGAAATCGCTCAGTCCGAACATTTTACGGGGAAGTCCCCTTTCTCCCGCTTCTGGATGCATACCGGTATGGTCTACCAGGGGGGGGAGAAGATGAGCAAATCCCTGGGCAACCTGACCCTTGTCAGCGACCTCCTCAAGGATTACAGCGCCGATGCGATCCGTGTCGCGTTGCTGGAGCACCACTATCGCTATCCCTGGGAATGTTTTGCGGCTGATCTGCAGGCGGCGACTGAGACGCTGGCCCTTTTCCGGCAGGTACGCGCTATCGTCGGCAGCGCGAGCGCTGGCACTGATGCTATGCTGAGCGCCCGTTTCAAGGCGGCCATGGACAACGACCTGAATACCCCCGAGGCCTTACTTTTGCTGAGGCAGGCCGCTGAGTCGGTCGTTGCCACTTCCAATCTTAACACCGCCAATGAGGTAGTGAAATTACTCCGGGTCCTCGGATTGAAAATCTAGCACGACCTCTTCTCTCTCAACAGCCTTTTCACGCTCACGGGCTTCGACCTGCTGGGCCTGCTCATCCTGCACTTACATTGAAGCAGCCGGCTGGGGGGTTAGCTCTTAACGCAACCTCAGAGTGTAGTGTATAATAGAGAGAGCACAGTGATTTGAGCTAGAAAAAGTATGACAGGAAGTCCCATGCAGCATCAACCCAATAGAGCACAATTTTCCGGGCGCCCGGAGTCAAGCAGCGCGAATGTGACCTCCGCGGTGGGTATGGAGGAGACGGTGGGTAGATTGCGAGCCAGGCATAGCTCGCTTTTTACCCGGACGGTTATCTGGATCACTGGCCTTGTTTGCCTGGCATTCCTGCTTGCTACACTGGCTCAGGCGTGGTCAAATAGCCAGCTGATGCAGAATGTGCGGCAGGCCCGGCAGCAGCTGCAACAGCTGCAAGATAACAACGCCTCCCTGCAAAAACGCGCAGTCCATTATAAAAATCCCTCCGTCATTGAAAGCGAAGCCCGTCAACAATTAGGCTACATTCGGCCTGGTGAACATCCAGTCATCATAGAGAGTTCGGCCAGTAGGGCGCAGCCCTCGGGCCTGCAACAAACCGCCCCTTCCGCCCGGCGCAGCAACTGGCAGCAGTGGTGGCATGTTTTCTTTGGCGATTGATTGCTGGTGATACAGGGTTGCGCAAAAGTCGCCCTGTGCTCACAGATCAGCACGTCAGCAGTCCGTCCTGCACTAAAAGGAGATACTGCTATGCTTGACATTAGTTGTATGCTGGATGTATAACAAGCTTGTAACAATGTAAGTGCATTGAGGAAAATACGTGGAATCAGAGCGTTCCTTAGCACCAACTCTCTCCCTTATGCAGCTCCAGTGCTGGCTGGAGCTTCTTGGATCTGGGCTAAGAGCAACGCGTTTCGTCTCTTGAGTAAATCGGTTCATCTCACGGAACGCATATAATCAGCGTTACATTTTTTTATTACGCTCAACTCAATTCATTTATCGCTTTTGCTTTAATGTATGAAGGAGTAATCGTGTGCGTCCATTAGTTGGTATTCCATGCCAGGCAGATTTCCGCGACGGATCAAAGCGACCCATTTACGGTAATAATCGAGCGTATGTACATGCGGTGGAAGATGCCGGTGGTATATCTGTCCTTATTCCTATGCTTAACGATGTCAACCTTCTTGAAGCTCTCCTCGCGCGCCTGGATGGCCTTCTGCTGTCGGGAGGAGGCGACATTGATTTTAGCCGTTACCATGCAGAGCCTCATCCGCTGCTGGGCAGTATAGACACGCAGCTTGATGAGCTGGAGTTTTCCCTCGCGCGCCTGGCCCTTGAGAAGAATATACCCATTCTTGGCGTCTGTCGAGGTATGCAACTCTTAAACATAGTCTGTGGTGGCACCCTGTATCAAGACCTGAGGGACGAATACGCCGGGAGTATGGAGCATTGCCGACGCGAGCTGCCGCGCAACAGCGTTATTCACACCGTGCATATTGTGGCTGGCAGCCGTATGGAAAAGATTCTGGGTACAAATGAAGTGTGGATCAATAGCCTGCATCATCAGGCAATCAAGCTGCCTGGCAGCAATGTCCATATCAGCGGTTGGGCGGAGGATGGGGTGGCAGAGTTTATGGAGGTGGTGGATCGGCGCTTTGTCGTGGGCGTCCAGGGGCACCCCGAAGAAATCTATGCCAGCGAGTCAGCCTATGCTCGTCTCTTCGCCGCCTTTGTGAAGGCCTGCAGCATGCGCGGCGCAAACTTCGTCGTTGAGAAGCTCCCCGTCGCCGAGCCGTCCAGGCTCTCCGACCCGCTGCAGCTTGGAGCTTGAGGTTTGCGGCGGTCTGATTGCAGCGCGGGCTGAAAGGGGTCCAGGATAGCGCTGGACCTCTTTCAGCTCTCATTACACAAACAATGGTTGCATCTGCAACGACGCTACCAGCGCCGCCATCTCCTCATCTGCCGGCCCCTCCTGGAAGCGGTTGGCGGCATCGAGCACCCTGGGCAGCAGTTGAATATCTCCGACGGTGTTCAGGAAAATGCCGGGCCGCTTCAGCACCCAGTGGACCGCCAGGTCGATAGCCTTCTGGTCCTGCAGCGGCTCATACCATGTCGCATGGGTATGGGGGCGTCCCAGCCAATTTTTGTAGGCGATCGACTTGATTGTCTGCACTGCGACCTGATGGCGCTGGCAGGTTTCAAGCAAGGCGTTGAAGTTTTCTGCGTAGTAGGGGTTTTGCAGCGTGACGTAGTTATAGGGCAGCAATACCGAGTCGAAATCAAAGCGTGCGAGACTGCGCCGGTGGGTGGCTGCAATCTGCGAGCCGTGGCCGGTGACACCTATGGCGCGTACCAGCCCTTGCTGCCTGGCTTCTATCGCCGCTTCAAGCACACCCCCGGGACTGAGTGCGATGTCCCACTCGATTGGATCGGCGAGGTTATGCAGCTGCCAGAGGTCCACATGGTCGCTACCCATGCGCTCCAGAGAGCGCTGCAGTTCCACTTTCGCCTCTTGCGCCGTGCGCGCATCGGTTTTGGTGGCTACATAGAAGTGATCGGGGTAGCGCGCCAACCAGGGCGCGATGCGCAGTTCGGCGTCGCCGTAGCTTGCGGCCACGTCGATATGGTTGACGCCGTATTGTAGCAGTACCTCCAGCGTGCGATCCGCCTCGTCCTGTGTAACGGCGCCGAGGGCGGCCGCCCCAAAGATTGTGCGTGTACTCATGTGGCCACTGCGGCCGAAGGGTTGTTTCGCGATCGTCATCTTGTGCCTCCTCATATCCGGAAAGGTGTGCGAATATGGCTCTACCTTGCCAGGTCCGCTAGTAAGACAGCTATAGATACTATACTGTATTACTCAGTATGCCGGTTGCAAATATTACCGCCGTGAGACTGTGGCGGAAAGCATGGTTAACGAGCGCATATGCCAGATGACAGAATACGCTCTGAAACGTTATAAGTAGGTAGCAGGCAGTTAACTTCCCCCAGGCGCATGAAGTTCGATAGCTGCGAGTATTATCTGAAGAGCGCGCAAGAGATGGCGAGCCTCTTCCCCGAGTTGCCGGATGCCATCGCCAACAGTGTGCGCAGCGCCGAGCAATGCAGCGTCGACCCGCTGGCCTATAGATGCACGGAGTTCTTTGTAAATGCTTGAAAGATTGGCCATGCTTCAACTGCACTGAGCACATTCATAGGGAAATGCTCTCACGAATGACACTTTCTTGTGAGCTTAATCGTGGCTTTTATGATACGATTGTCCCATAGATGAATGTACAGAAGATAAGAAAGGATAGATCACATGAATATCGGCATCATTGGCTCAGGACGTATCGGTTCCACCGTTGCCGAACTCTTCGCCAAAGCAGGCCACTACGTCGCCATCAGCCATTCGGGAGACCCGCAGGAGATTGCCGCGCTGGCTTCCTCGCTTGGCCCGCATGTCACTGCGAAAACAACAGAAGACGCGGTCAAATTCGGCGATATCGTTCTGCTCGCTATCCCCTGGATCAAACGCAACGAGTTGCCCAACGCGAGGCTCTTCGAAGACAAAGTCACCATCGATGCTACGAATCCCTTTTCTCCTCAGAGAGACATCATCGATCTAGGCGATTCTACTTCAAGCGAGGAAGTGCTGAAGGTCATGCCTGGGTCGCGGCTCGTCAAAGCGTTCAACTCGCTCAATTACGAGCTTATGCGCAACAATGCCCGTCCTTTCGCACCGCTCTCGGAGCGTGCCGTTCTCTTTGTGGCCGGAGACGACTCAGAAGCCAAAGAAGTCGGCGCGAAATTGATCGAGGATATCGGCTTCGCCGCCGTCGATACCGGCTTTTTGCGCGAAGGCGGCCGCTTGCAACAGCCCGGCTCACCGATCTACAATGTCCTCATGACCGTTGAAGAGGCCAAACAACGCCTGGCCAACCTCCCCTAATTGATCACAATCATCCAGGGTTGCCATAAGCTAAGGGCGTTGTTGGCAAATACTGTCGTTTGACACATAAATCCACCAAAGGGGGGAGTTATGCGTCAGAAGAAAATGGCGATTTTATGCGTCAATTTGCTCTCTATACATCTGTTACCAGTTCCAAGTAACTCCCTTTATTTGACACATTTCAAGGAACGCAGTACTAGTACTACAGTCCCACTTAGAAGGCTCAAGCCGAGGACAGGAACAAAGCCTCAGACGGAAGCAATACCTGCAGGATGCGAGCCCACAAGCCCTCTTTTACCCAGCGTTGATAGCGACTGGACACCGTCGACCACGGCCCAAAGCGCTCGGGCAGTTCGCGCCAACAAGAACCGGTCCGGGCCACCCACAGCATGCCTTCTACGATCAAGCGATGATCGGTAGCAGGGCGGCCCGTCTGCGGTTTCTGTGGAGGGAGGAGCGGACGCAGGTGCTCCCAGTGGGCATCGGTGAGCACCGGCAGACCTCGCACCTGCGTGGGAGCGGGCAGCTGGCAAGACACGGGCGGAGCCTGACGCGCGCGGCGCACCTGGTGGAAGTACCTGGCTTGGGCCTGATGCCTGCGCCGGAAGCCGGACCAGTGCAGCCGCCGGCTCTGTTCTTCCTGCGACTTGCCCACCACTTGCAACAAGCGACGCACCTCTGGCACGCTCAGTGCGATCCGCTCGAGGGCTGCTCCACTTTTTTTTCCTCCTCACGCGCTTGCCCTTGCATCACCACCAGAGCCGCGTAGGCCAGCAAGGCCAGCGTCACGTAGCGGTACCAGGCACGCCACGTCCGCACTTCATACTCATCGAGTCCCACTTCGCCCTTGGCTTGTTCATAGCCCTCTTCGACCTTCCACCGGCTGCCCGCCACCCGCACCAGTTCGGCCAGCGTCGTCTGGGCTGGACCGGCGGCCCGATAGTACGCCCGCTTGCTTGGATCCGCCAGGCTGCGTCGGATCAGGATGAAGCGTGCTCGCTCATTCGGGCCTTCCGTCTGCGCCGGCAACTGCAGCCAGGCCCATTCGTACAGCCGCGGCCCTTTGCTGCCCTCTCCCGCCGAGAGCACCACCCAGGCTTCCGGCGGCAACAGCGCGGCGAGAAGCCCGACCGGCTGTGGCCTGCCCTGGACCCAGACCATGTGGGTCTCGGGCACCGCCACCACGTAGTTCTGCTGCTGCTCCTCCAGAAACAGCCGCAGCTCGTCGTAGCCGTAGACCACATCCCCCACCACCCAGTCGGCCGACACGCCAGCCGCAAAGGCCCGCGTCAACATCTGCTGGGCCAGTTCGCCCTTGGTGGCAAACTTCACCTCGTCGGGGATGCCTGCTTCGCGGCAGCGCACCCGATCCACCGTCCACTCCTGCGGCAGGTAGAGCGCGCGATCGATGAAGGCCTGACCTGATCGGCTCGCATACAGCAGGAAGACCCCGACCTGGCAGTTCTCCCGCCGCCCGGCCGTCCCACTGTATTGCCGCGCCACCCCTGCCGACTTCTTGCCTTTCTTGATGAAGCCTGTCTCATCGACCACCAGGATCCCGCCTTCTTCTCTCAGGTGCTCCATCACGTAGGCCCGCAGATCATCGCGCACCGCCTCCTCATCCCAGTCGGCCTCCGCCAGCAGACGTTGCACCCCGTGTGCGTTTGCTTCCCTCAGTTCCTCGGCCAGTTGCCAGCCGTTCTTGCGCCCCACGGGAGCCAACAGTCCTTGCAGGTAGTACCGCACACGCTTTCTCACCTCAGCGCGGCGAAAGTGCGACCCGATCCGACCAGACAGCTCGTTCAGGATGTTGGTTCCCTGGCTGATGAGGCTCAGTTCCTTCTCGACTGCGCTCGCTTCTTGCTCCGTTCCTTCTTCTGTCTTCATGCATCTTCACCTCCTCACCCATTTTACCACGTTTCCGTTTTATGTGGGACTGTAGTACTAGAGGCTGTGCAAAAAGGGCAGCAAAGATACAACAGCTACTTTTTCATGACGAAGATATACTGGTAGAGAGGTGAGGAAATGCTTGCCCTGAAACCTCATCCGAAGAAGGAAGAGGTGACTTTTTTCAGTTTTGTGCACACATACAGAGAGGCATCCTAAAGAAAGGACGTAATAACCGCAAAAGAGACGAACGCTATGGCACACTCCACGATTTAAGCTCTTACATCACTGAAGTGGTTGCAACCATGGCGAAAAATCCACAAGACCGGAATGTCCCTGTGAGGGAAATGATACAAAAGCTCGGTGGACACCTGACTGGCCTCTCCTTCTGCTTTGGAAAGTACGATGTCGTTGCGATCGCAGAACTCCCCGATGACACTGCTGCCATAGCAACAAGTTTAGTGTCAGTTAGCCCGGACACCTCAAAGCGTTCAAGACGGCCAAGTTATTCACCGTTGAGGAAACGATGGAGGGAATGCGCAAAGCTGGAAGTATTACCTTCCCAGGACTATTCCCAGGATAGACCAGAGAGTACCTACTCACATGTATTCAAAAGCAACTCGGTCGTGTTGTCTCCTTCAGTCTCGTGCACACATGCTCCTGGAAAGGAAGCAACGTACCAAAAGGAGAACATCTCTAAACCGAAAGACCTCACCTATTCCCGTAGCGCATACTGCTAACCGTTCGTGCGACTCGGTGCGAATTCGCACAAAACGTGTGCTTGGAGATCGTCTTTCCAGCACAGAAAAAATTCAAAAGCGTTTCTTTATGTCGTACACACGACCGATGAAAGGAGAACGGATCGATGAGTGACAAGAACACAGATAAAAGCATGTTGAGTAACAAGACCACAGATGAAGGCCAGTTGAAGACCTGGGCGCAGGCGCAGCAGAAGCTGCTGACGGACTGGCTTGACACCTTGCGGAGGTTCGGTGGGACACCGACGCTGGAGCTCTGGGCGAAAACGGTGGACGCCTGGCAATCCTCGGTGAATGAGACAATGGATGCACAAGCCAAATGGACCCACCAGTGGACCGAGACCGTGGCCAATGCCAAGGGAACTCCCGAGGAGCTCCGCGAGCTGGCTCGCAAGGGGCGGGAACAGTTGCAGCACTGGGCGGAAGCCGAGCGGGAACTCTGGCAGGGCTGGTTCAACGTGGTGAGGGAGATCAATTTCAGACCGGAGCCTGGAGCTGGAGCGCAAGCAGGTAGGGACCTCGTGCAACTCTGGCAAGACAGCGCGCACAAGATGATCGATGCGCAGGCGGCGCTGGTCCGGCGTTTGACTGAGGGCATCTCCGGGACGAGGGAGCAGGGGTAGCCAGGCCTGGAACTGTTTGCAGCAGCATCAGGCTCATCGCTATGTGCAACGAGGGCGTTTCCGGTAGTGTTGCAAAAAATTTTAAGCTCATCAAAGCAGATAGCGCGGGTGGGCGGGATCGGGCTCCAGCTTGCTGCGCAGGCGACTCATATTCACCCGCAGAAGATGGCCTTCCCCGCCATACTCCTCGCCCCAGATGTTCTCCAGCAACTGATCCTGCGTCACCACCCGGCCCGCATTCTGCGCCAGGTAGAGGTATCACATGCTTCACTCTGGTGGGCAGGTCCCTGCGCGCACGGCTCTCTCCTGCACCGTCAGCCGGTCGTGAGCCGGAGGGTGCGCCAGGGAGAGGCGTGTCCGGAGTCGGCCTGTGGGAGATCGGGAGTGCTGCCACAGGCCGAAGGAGGAAGCATATGAACCAGCATGACAGGCGGAGGCCAGGGAGACGAGCAGCGCGGCCGGCCGCGCTGCGCCATGCCGGCATGGCGCAGCGCTGATGAGGGCAGGAGATGAAGGGTCTGTCTGGCGCGTGCTGGCAGAATCAGCCCGTGACCTCAGCGGGGCGGCCTTCGCCGCGGTCATCGTACGCCCTGTGCCTGAGGAGCACAAGGAGGGAGGGCCACCTGCTCCCCAGCAGGTGCTCACGTGCATCTGGTCGCGATGACGGTTTGCTTCCTGGTGATCAGCTCCCCCGGTGTTCACCTCACCAGGGAGCTGCCATGCCTGGCGACGACCTGCTGGCGCTTTCCGAGAGGAGAGGCAGGCAAACCTGAAGCATTCACAGCCCTGCCTCGCTTCACACTTTTTGAGGCATGCAGCATGAGCTGAGAGCCACTGCACGAATGGATACGCATGTCGTGCTCCCCCCACTCTTTGCTACGCAGCACGAACTTCTGTATTTTGCCGGTCGAGTTCCTCGGCAGGGGACCGAACTCCACGGTAGCAGGACATTTGAAGTGGGCGAGGTGTTCGCGGCAGAAGGCGATGATCTCCGCTTCACTGGCACTCTGGCCCGGCTTTACGATCACAAAAGCCTTGGGGCGCTCCCCCCACTTGGCGTCAGGGATAGCAATGACCGCACACTCCATGACAGCCGGATGCTGGGCGATGACCTGCTCTACCTCAATCGTTGAGATATTCTCGCCGCCCGAGATAATCACGTCCTTCTTGCGATCGCGCAGTTCAATATAGCCATCATGATGGCATACCGCCAGATCACCAGAGTGGAACAAGCGCCCTTCAAACGCCGCGTTTGTTGCCTCAGGATCGACAAAGTAGCCTTTCATCACGATGTTGCCATGCATCACGACCTCCCCCATCGTTCTGCCATCGCGCGGGACATCGTTCATTTGCTCATCGACCACGCGTACGGTGTCGGCGACAACATGATTCTGGCCCTGGCGGGCGAGGAGACGAGCCTGTTCCACTATGGGGAGATCATCCCACTCGTGATGCCATTCACACAGCAGGTGGGGACCATACGTCTCGGTCAGCCCGTAGGCATGGATCGCGCGCAGGTTCAGTTCCTTCATGCGGTCAAGCAGCGTCGGAGAGGGAGGTGCCCCGCCAACGGTCACTGTAACTTGCTGGGCGAGGCGATGCGCTTGCGGATGGTTCACCAGGGAAATCTGGACCGTCGGGGCTCCATTGTAATGGGTGACGCCTTCACTCTCCAAGAGGTCCCAGATGTGCTCCGCATCGATCTTGCGCAGACAGACATGCGTGCCTGCGACGGCGGTCACAGCCCAGGTGAAGCACCAGCCATTGCAGTGGAACATCGGCAGCGTCCACAAGTAGACGCTGTTGGAGGTTAACCCCAGCTCAATGGCTTGCGCGAGTGCGTTGAGGTACGCTCCACGATGCGTGTAGACGACCCCTTTGGGCTGGCCAGTTGTGCCTGAGGTGTAGTTGATCGCGATTGGCTCTTCCTCATCCTCCAGCCAGCTTGTGACTGGCTCGGGCAGTCCTTCTGTCAGGAAGACTTCATACGGATCCTCGGGCGCGCCAGTATCATCGATACGCACCACCTGGATCCCCTCCAGCGGGAGCGGCTCGACCACTGGAGAGGGCTCGGCATCGACGAAGAGGAAGCTGGCCCCGGAATGTTTGAGGATGTAGTCGATCTCCTGCGAGTTCAGCCGGCTGTTCAGGGTAACCAGTATGCCACCGGCAGTGGGTACGGCAAAGTGCGCCTCAAGCAAAGGAGACGTATTGGGACAGAAGAAAGCGACGCGATCATCCTTGTGCAAACTACCGGCACGCAGATGGGAGGCCAGGCGATTGACGCGCTCGCCGAACTCGCGGTAGGTATACTGCCGGTCGGGCAGTGGTCAAAAAGGGAATGCAGTGATAAAGTAAGAGGAAAAATCCTGTGAGAGCTGGAAGGTGCCATGGTAACGAGCACTGTCTATTGTCCTCATTGTGGAAGCGAAGAAGTGACGCGAAATGGGCGAGCCCCCAACGGAAAGCAGAAATTTCGTTGCAGAGTCTGCAAGAGGCAGAGCCGTGAAAATCCGACGCCACATGCCTATCCAGAAGAACGCCGAGCAGAGAATTCTGAGAGCTTACCACATACCGTACCGGACAGTGCTACACTGATTTTTGGAGTGCCTACCAGGCGGTAATTCCAGAAGAGCAACCTCCAAATCCCTGTTCATGCATGATGCTTGTCTGAACCTCTTTCTCCATCGCTACAACCTTGAACGGGCGGCCATTCTCATATGAACCACTACCCAAGAAGGTTCTTGAACCTCGTATATGATTTATCCTTCTAGCATATGAGTTATAGGTTAGCCACTTTAGCAGCTAGTGATGTCAATCAACCTGGTAACGTTATTGCCTATATGCTATTATTGAGATAGAGTAGAACAAAAATACAAATTAAGAAATTTGATTTGAACATGCTCATTGCCGTTCTCGCTGCCAATTTGAGTCGTCGCTTTAGTAGTAGCACGGAAATCAATAGGCGGATATGCGAAGAACCGAGATCCTCTGGAAAGGAGAGAAAAGTACTACCTTTCCTGGAACGGTGAAGCGGTGAAAAAATTGAGTTTAAACTTAGAGAAGTAGAAGACGTATGTGTTTCAAGGTCAACTAGTTATTAATAAGTTTAGGCCAATGATACGCGATACTACGTTTTCTAAGCCAAAAATTCTATCTGTAACGAGTCGCTCAGAGGAGCATACTTATTGGAGAAAGAAAGCGCACAGTCTTCATCTACTTCGTGGCAAAGAGTTTGCTAAAGTAGGAGATTATTTATATCTTCTGTCAATGTATGTTTCTTTGCGAAGTAAAGCCTTTCAAGTCTTTTCTTTCGTGATCAAGGTTCTGCATTTTTCATCTCAACAATTTTGTAATATCATAGTTATTTTGAGGTTAATTGTCTATGGCCAATCATAGTAAAGATTTTGCGCATCTGCATGTCCATACGGAATATTCCCTCCTGGACGGTTTTAGTCGCACGAAGAAACTTGTCCAGCAGGCGAAGGCGTTGGGGATGCAACACCTTGCGATCACGGATCATGGTGCGATGTACGGCGCCATCGAGTTTTATAAAGTGTGTAAAGCAGGTGACATTAACCCGATTATCGGCATCGAGGCCTATCTCACCGAGGACATGCATGATCACTCGAAACGTTTCAGCGACGACTACCACCACCTGCTGCTTCTAGCGAAAAATAATACTGGCTACTACAATCTGCTGAAACTCACCACCATCGCCCACACGCAAGGTTGGCATCTGCGCCCCCGTATTGATAAGAAGATTTTGGCTCAGTACGCCACAGGCCTGATCGTCACCTCATCCTGCCTCTCCGGGGAAATCCCAAAATGCTCCTAGCGGAAAAAACAGAGGACGCCTATAAAACAGCACGTTGGTATCAGGATGTGTTCGGGCCAGAGAACTTCTATCTAGAAATCCAGGAGCATCACGGTATTTTTGATGATGGGCAACCTTCACCACAGGATAAACTTAATCAATTGCTTTATCAAATGCATAAAGAGATGCACATTCCGATGGTAGCGACCAATGATCTCCACTATGTTGAGTCTTCCGACGCAGATTCACATGATATTCTCCTTTGTGTACAAACTGGTAAGAGGCGATCAGAGAAGAAGCGTATGAAGTTTGACAGCAATTTGTATTATTTAAAAAGTCCGACTGAAATGGCTCAACTATTTGTTGAGTTACCAGATGCCATTACCAACAGTGTGCGCATCGCCGAGCAGTGCAGCGTCGACCCGCTTGCCTATAAAGCGCAACTCCCCAACTACGTCATCCCGCCAGAGTACAGGACGCAGCAAGACTACCTGCACGCTCTGTGTGTCGAGGGCGTCAAAGAACGCTTTGGCGAGATAAACGAAACCATTAGCAGGCAGCTTGACTACGAGATCAACATGATCGCGGACAAGGGCTTCGTGCCGTATTTCCTGATCGAGTGGGACTTTGTGAACTACGCGCGTTCGCACGGCATTCGCTGTTCCGCGCGCGGCTCCGCCGCCGGCAGCTTGATGGCCTACACGCTCGGCATCACGAACGTCGATCCTATACGCTACCAGCTGCCCTTTGAGCGTTTTTTCAACCCAGAGCGCGCGGACATGCCTGATATCGACATGGACTTCCCGGATGATCGGCGTGAAGAAGTGATCGAGTACGTGGCGCATAAGTATGGTGAGGACTGCGTGGCGCAGATGGTCACGTTTAACACGATGGCGGCCAAGGCGTCCGTCAAGGACGTGGCCCGTGTCATGGGCCAGCAAGGATCTAGGAGATCGCATCACGCGCCTTATTCCGACTGGCCCCAAAGTCACGTTGCAGGGTTCGCTTGATAGCGTCAAAGATTTGAACGACCTTTACAAGGAGGATCAAATTGCACGGGAGCTCATTGACCAGGCGTTAAAGTTGGAGGGCGCAGTGCGCACAACTGGTGTACATGCAGCAGGGGTGATTGTTGCCAATGAAGCGCTGGAGCATTTTGTGCCGCTGCAGCTGCGCGATCCCAAGGATCCTAGCAAGGGACGAATCACGCAATACGAGCAGGCGCACCTCGAAGAACTGGGTTGATCAAGTTCGACTTCCTGGGACTTAGCAACCTGACCATTCTTGATAATGCAGTCAAGTATATCAAAGTTTCGCAAAATGAGGACGTGGTTCTGGAAAAAATACCCCTTGATCCCGTTCCAGGAGATGAGGAGCAGAATGCCAGGCGCCAAAAGGCTTTCGACTTGCTGGCGAGCGGCGAGACGACAGGCATCTTCCAGCTGGAAGGCGCCAAGATGACCGAATACATTAAGCAACTTAAACCAACATGCGTCGAGGATGTGATGGCGATGATCGCGCTTTACCGGCCCGGCCCGATGGACAGTATCCCTGACTTCATCGAGGCCAAGCATGGCCGCAAGAAAATCAGGTATCTTGATCCACGCCTAGAGGAATGGCTGGCGGAGTCCTATGGCGTGATCGTGTACCAGGACCAGGTGTTGTTCATCGGGGTCAACCTGGCTGGCTTCTCCTGGGGCAAAGTCAACAAGTTCCGCAAGGCCCTCAGCAAAAAGAAGATGGACGAGGTCGAAGGATACAAAGGTGATTTTATCGAGGGCTGCGTGAAAAATGACATGAAGCGCGATGCAGCCGAACAGCTCTTTACTCTGATTTTACCTTTCGGCGGCTATGGATTCAACAAATCCCACGCTGCGAGCTATGCTGTAGTCGCATTTTACACTGCCTATCTCAAAGCCAATTTTACGGCCGAGTTCATGGCAGCCACCATGACAACAGAGGCGTCTGATGCTAAAAAGATCGCGAATGCCATTGCCGAGTGCAAGCGTATGGGCGTCGAAGTGATGGGACCGGATGTGAATAAGAGCGATCGAGGATTCACGGTTGAAGGTAGCAGCGTGCGTTTTGGCTTGCTCGCTATCAAAGGTATTGGTGAGGGACCAATCGGTGAAATAGTACGCACGCGCAGCGAAAATGGCCTATTCAAGTCATTAGGAGACTTTTGCATGAGGGTTGATCCGAAGTTTGTTGGTAAGGGTGCAATAGAGACTTTGATCAAGGCAGGTGCGATGGATTCTTCTAGGCAAACGTCACCACTTACTGGCTTCTGTTGAAATGGCGATAAGGTGGGGTAAGAATCGAGCGTACTGCGCAAGAGCGAGGACTGATCAGTCTCTTCGGTGATATGGCAGAGGTGGACAACGCTTTTGAATTTGCACTCAATACTAAGGCTGAAGAAATTTCGCGCAAACAACTGCTCGCCTGGGAAAAAGAACTCATGGGTGTCTACATCTCCAAACATCCCCTGGCCTATCTCAGCGGCCTCTTTAAAGATCAAGTCACCCACACAACTGCTGAGATAACTGAGGAACTCGATAAACGCAAAGTTGTGTTGGGTGGGACGATCAAGGAGATGCGGCGCATACCCACAAAGAAGGGTGACACGATGTGCGTAGTGCAGTTGGAGGATATGTATGGCTCCATTGGCGTAACAGTCTTTCCTCGTATGTACGAGGAGACATCAGACTTGTGGGTAGAGGATGCAGTCGTGATTATTCACGGTGAGGTGCAGGTACGGCGTGACGAGCCGGGTATTCTGTGCAATAAGATTGAGCAGATGAATGCAGTCGAGGAAGAAATGAATCGCAAGCGCTATCAGATCTGGCTCAAATTACAGCTTAGCGGTACCGATGAACGCTCGGTCTCTAATGACAAAATAAAAGTCCAGGAAATTTACCATCACATTCTAGAACACCCTGGACGAGATCACTATGAAATCCTTGTATCGAACGGTGAATGGGAAACACTTCTGACTTCTAAAGACAACACCATGTACTACTGTCCAGAGTTGCACGGCAAGTTAGAAGAGGTGCTTGGTGAAGGTATGATTGACGTACAAGTAGTAGGATAGACTAGCAATACATGATATCTTGGGGCGTAGAGTAGAGGTGCAGTGTACAATGGGCAAGAGATGGCGTCTAATCTCTCGCTTGCAGAGGGGGTAGAGAGACAAGGTCGACGGGCACGCCACTGGCACGTTTCGGCTCTACCATCTTGAGCCCATGGGAGTAGGAAGCCCACTTGTGGAGAGCTTAACCAGCTATATAACCCGCTTAGCCGAGGCCCACAGCGTTCAGCCACTGAAAAGGCAATCTCCAACGATAGGATACGCATCTACGACGTCTATAACTGTATTCGCGATAAACCCGGTCGTGATCTCTACGATATATGGGTCTGTAATGGTGAGTGGGAGGTACTTCTGACCCCCGACAACAATACTATGTACTATACACCAGAAGTGCATGCCAGGCTGGAGGCACTGCTGGGTAAAGGAGCCGTGGAGGCAAAACAACTGGAATAGTAAGCACTCTTCCCAAAAGATGCAATTTGCGGTATGCTTGGATCGGCGTTTATGGATGGCTGGCGATAGCATAAAACTTGCCCTCATTGCCGTGCGTAAGAATCCTGGAGCAGGATTTTTTGAGTAGAGCGCGGGGACGCAACCTTTTGTGCCCCTACAGATAACCTGCCGATTTAACATACCCTGAAGCAGATGCATCTATCGAGAAAAGGCGTAGTATAGTGAGTGCTGAACAGAATGAACCATTTTCGAACCCCCCTGCCGGTCGCCGCGAGTCAAGCTCAGAGCAGTGGGGGCGATGGGGGCTGCCTGCGGAGGATAACCAGGCGTATCCCGTTGAGTCCGACCCTTCTTCATCTGCAACCTCTTCAGCTAACGCGCAATTTGTCCATCGCGAGCATGTGACGGGCGCGCTTCCGGCTCCGCCATCGGATGCGCCGTTGTTTCGCCCTGCCTACCAGCCCCCTTCTTTTCCCCCTTACTCCGCACCTTACCAGCAGTCGCCGCGGCAACTGGACTATCCCCGGGGTCCCGGCTACCCGGGTTACCCTTCGCCTTACGGGCCATACAACGGCTACGCATATCCTGGCTACGGCGGCTATGCACCCTACTGGCAGCCGCCACGACCCAGGCGCGATGGTTTTCACCTGGCCGTAAGCATTGTCGCCCTGGTAGCTTCGATTTTATCTATCCTCGGCGGGCTGGGCTGCGCGGCGTTCCTCGCGATCTTCGTCTTTGCCTTAAATTCGGGGGCGGGCGGGCGTGTAATGTCGGCCGAGCAGACCTTTGCGGCCATCATGACTTTTAGCAGCTTTGTGCTCGCGGGCGTCATCGGTGGCGGCTTTAGCCTCTACCAGAGTATTCGCGCTCTGCTGCAAAGGCCCTCGGCCACCTTCAAGATGCCGCGTTTCTGGATCTGTATCCTGGGCTATATCCTGGTGCTTGGCGTCGGTTTCGCCCTGCGAGCGAACAATCAGGAGGTTGCCAATCCTCCTCTCAGCGCCGGTTTGATTATCCTGGCGGGTATCTTTCCCATCCTCGCTATCCTCGCCCTGACCGTTCGTCGGCTGCGCTTCCCGGGCTGGCCGACCAACTGGCGACGCTTCACGCTTGCCATCACAAGCGGCGCTACGCTAGGCATAGGCCTGGCCCTGATCCTGGAGCTCGGCTTCCTGGTTCTGCTTTTGCGTATACCGGATGCCATAAATGCCCTGCAAGCTATAAATGATCCCCAGGCACAACCGCCCGTGGGTTTTACGACATTCGGCTACATCTTCCTGATCGTCGCTTTCATGGGCCCGGTCGTCGAGGAGACGGTCAAGCCCCTGGGTGTCGCCTTTTTTATCGGCCGGGTGCGCAGCGCGAGCGAAGCCTTTATCCTCGGTATGTCTGCCGGCCTGGGTTTCGCGCTGCTTGAGACGATTGAATATATCAGCAGCGGCTATCACGACTGGATCTATGTTGCCCTGGAGCGTACGGCCGCGGGCCTGCTGCATGGGGTTGGAACTGGCATGGTTGCTCTGGGCTGGTATTACCTGGTACACAGCAGGAATCGCAACCTCCTCAGGGCCTTTGCCTGCTGGGCCTACGCCGTCTTCCAGCACCTTGTATGGAATGGTACGGCCGTCCTCTCCTACCTGCCCAACCCCTATGGTGCGACCATAAATAGCTGGAATGTGAATTTGGGCTTTACCAGCCTGCCATTTGTTGAGATCCTCAACATCGCCGAAGCCATCCTCATCCTGGTCTTTTTGATCTATCTTACCGCGCGCCTGCGTCCAAAAAAAACCGAGAAAGCGGGTGAAAATGCCGACCCCTCCCTGCCAGGGCACGTACCCGTCAGGGCATAACCTGGCGCGAGACTCAAGCAGAGAGAAGCTGAGCAGGAGGCGGGAGGGCTCATTGCGGCCGCATATTTAGAGGTGTTATACTGCATTTGGCAGGGAAGCGACAAGTATGCCAGGTTTTGCTTGCATGGCTGCGCCCATCCTCGACGATAGCCTGAAAACGCTATTTGCGATAGAGAAATAAAGTCCAGATGTAGAGCGCCAGTGCACGACGCTTACTACCTTTGAAAACAAATCTTATGAAGCAACAGCAAGGTCCAGATAAGCAACAAAAGGGTCATGCTAACGGAAAACAGGGTGCGTTCCGCTTTCGTAATTACGATCTGATCCATCGTATCGATGTAGGTGGAATGGGGGAGGTCTACCTGGCACGGCAGCGTACGGCTTTTGATCGTGAGGTGGCCATCAAGATCATCCGCTCTGATCTGGTGCATGATGTTACCGTGCGCAAGCGCTTTCGCCGCGAAGCTGAAGTCAATGCGCATATCAAACACGGCCATATTCTCTCCCTGGTTGAGTTTGGCGAAGAAGAGGGACGGCTCTTTTTTGTTACCCCCTATATTGCCGGTGGCACCTTGTCACAACGCCTGCAATCCGGGCCCCTCTCATTTACAGAGGTCTACCAGCTATTCAAGGCCCTTGTTGAGGCTGTGGCCTATATTCATCGTCGCGGCGTTGTCCATCGCGACCTTAAGCCCGGTAATGTTTTACTTGACCAGGACGGGCAAAACGGCGATATCTACATTTACCTGATTGATTTTGGTATCGCCAGCATTTCAGGCCAGGCGGCTGAACCTCCCCTGACCAGCGCCGGCACCGAATTAGGCACCGTCGCTTATATGGCGCCTGAGCGCCTTTCGGGCGTCGCCGCTCCCAGTAATGACATCTATTCGCTGGGAGTCATTCTTTTTCAGATGTTGACGGGCCAGTTGCCGGCTAAAGAGCAGCGTAGCGCCGTGCCTCAGCCGCTGAAAAATGTCGTTGATCGCTGTATGGCGCCGCTTGGTCGACGCTTTAGCAGCGCGGACGAGGTTCTTGACGCCTTTGAGGAGGCGTATCGGTACCTGAGAGCATCCTCGCCGTCCTCCCCGGGACAGGCCTTGTCGGCGATGGCCCTCGAGCAGGCTGATGAGGACATGACACCCGGGCGCATCACTCTCCAGTGGCCCGTGGGCATGCCTAAACAAGAGGTCAAGACGCTGCAGCGCCTTGACGATATGCCCGCTGCGCGTTCATCACAGGGGGGCGGATTCTCCCACAACGACTATGAAGCTCCTACCACCAACGTCGAGCTCTCGGCGGGGGGAGGACTGGCCCAGGTAAGTGCGGGACTGGTCACGGCAACAGCGGGCCGTGGCGCGGACAAAGAGGATAACACTGCTCCTAAATTCTCCTCTTCTGGCAGGCAAACGCGCCCGCATAAGAGGCGGACGAATCCTTTTTTTGCCATCGTCACTCTTTTGATCGTCGTCGTGCTGCTTGTCATGGCCGGACTCTTCTTTTTTGAATTTCAGGGGATCACTATCATCTCTGCGCGCGTCAATTTTAGCCCGCAGGTGCATATTATCAGCCAGGTCTACTCGATCAGAGGCAGCCAGTCGCAAAGCGCCGTCGATCAAAACAGCCTGACTATTCCCGTCAAAACCTCTGCGCCCGCCAGTCAGGCAGGCTCTCAAACAGGCGCGACTACCAGGCAATGTATTCTGTTTATCTGCCAGCAGGTGGTAACGCAGGACGATGTAAACACGGTAGCAGCCCAGCTAAAGCAGAGGCTTGATAACCAGGTCGCCCAGGTGCTCAAGCAGCAGATTGAGACCCAGCAGGGTGTTCAGGTTGGGTCGATTGCATTTACAACTACCGCAGCTACGGCGGCTCCTGAGGTGGGCTCTGAGAGCAAAACGGTGACCGTCAGCATGACCGAGCAGGGCCAGGCGGCCTACTTTCTCACGCGCGATGCCCAGCAACTGGCGCGCCTGCTGCTGAAGCAGCAGGTAGAGAAGCTTGGTCCTAACTTTGTGCTCATCGACGCATTGACTCAGGTTGGAGCGCCGGCCGTGGCCGGTATCGATAGTGGCAGCGGACTGGTCCTGATTAAGGTCGCCGCCGGGAGCGTTGGGCGCTACCAGTTCCCGGCCGCCGAGCTTAACGCCATGCGTGCCAGGGTGGAGGGTATGAAGGTCAGGGATGCCATCACATTTATCCAGCAGGAGCAGGGGGTAGATCCCCAGACGGTTGCTATTCACCTTAGCGTGGGGGGCATCCTACCGACTGATCCGTCGCAGATCAAGGTTGTTGCCGTCAACCAGGGGACCTTGCCTGCCGTTCAGTTGACACCAATTCCAGGCAGCGCCACACCTGCACAGTGATCTTTTCAAGTACTCTCCTCTTCCTCCTCCCCCTGTAATTCGCGCCAGAGCCCGCGCACCGCGCGGCTAGAAACTTCGTAACCAAAGCTGCGTCGCTGCAGGAAGGAGCCGAGGCGCGTGCGGAAGGTCGCGAAATCCATGGCGGGAATACGTAGCAAGGAGAGGGCCTTCTTGCGGCCGGCCAGCCGGGCGAGCTCCTCGTCTTTCTCATCAGTGACCAGTTCGTCCGCCACCTCGCGCTCGACTCCTTTCATGCGCAGCTCGTTTTTTAGCGCGCGCGCCCCACGTGGGCTGAACTTCTCGCGGTTTTCTATCCAGAACGAGCTAAAGGCCCTGTCATTGATAAGGTCAAGGTGCTCTAAACGCTCCAGGGCGGCATCGATAATCTCGGGCGAGGTCTGCTTGCCGCGCAGGTAGCGGCGCACCTCCTCGCGGCTGCGGGAGCGGTACGAAAGGTAATTATACGCTCGTTCGACTGCCTGTTGCAGGGCTGCCTCTCTCTGGAGCTGCGCCAGCTGGGACGGTGCAAGCTCCTGCTCAGGCTCCAGCCCAAGCTGAGATATCACAGTGGCGTCTACACCCAGCAAAAAGCGATGGTCGACAAAGACATTGATGCGCTCCGGATTGCTAACTTGCGTTTCAAGGGCGGTAATTTTCATGCGGAAAGTATACCATTCTCGATCTCGTGTGAGCAAAACACATTGTCACGTTATTAAATTCTTTTGCGGGTGACAAAAAGCGGAAAGCGCGAGCGCTGTGCAATGGAGTTGGGAGAATGTGGCCTGACAAACGTTTGATAGGGAAGGTGCGGAGGAAAATTCATCCAACCGGGTGGCTGAATGAAATAAATGAGGATTTAGGAGTAGATTACCTCGGCTTCGCTTGCAGCATAGGACGCTGGCAACATCTCTATGAGCGGTACGTGCTTTGTCTCGGTAATGCGGTTATCGGCATCAACGAAGACCACCTGGGGTACCAGGGAGCGAATCTCCTGCTCGTCGAACTGGCCATAGCTGATGATAATCACGATATCACCCTCGGCGGTCAGGCGCGCGGCCGCTCCATTCAGGCAGATGACACCGGAGCCGCGGGCGCCGGCGATGGTATACGTCTCCAGGCGTGAGCCGTTGCTCACATTGACCACCTGTACCCTCTCATAGGGATAGATGTCTGCTGCCTCCAGCAAATCCTGGTCAATGGTAATACTGCCAATATAGTTGAGATTTGCCTGCGTGACGGTTGCACGGTGGATTTTCCCTTTGCACATGGTGCGCTGCATGGTAGCTGTTCCTTTCATAATAGGTTCATATTAGGTCGCAAAATCCATTTTCATAAGGGTTCAAATAAATTATCCCCCCTAATAATAATAACGACAGATATGCAAAATGGAAACAGTTTGCTTGTTGATTTGTCATAATTTTTCGATACTGTGAGATCTTAGCGGGAGAGAATCCTCTCAACCCACTGTTGATCGATGTTTACCGCTGCCTGTCTAAAAGTGCTAGTAGTCCCAAAGCATATGCTTCCGCAGCTGTCTGCGCGTCGTACATAGCGTTGCCCATCATTAAGCGATAGTGGCATTTCCAGCGTCGAGCAGGCCAGGGAGCCAGTTTAATCAGGGTGTATGTTTCGCAGCGCGCTTCCAGCGCCTCCCGCAGCGCCACCTCCCCATAATTGCCGACGCCATGCTCGGCCAGCCGTTTTTGAAGTTCTTGCGCAAGCATAAAAGCCTCTCGCTGTGCCGCGCCAATCCGGCGCCTACAGGGCCGAGCGCAATGCCGCGCGCGCCGCTTCCCCGCTCAAGCTATCGAGGTCGGTACGGGGCAAGCTTTTAGGCATAGCGGCAAATGGGCCGCTCCAGCTCTTCGCCTGCACCTCTACCCAGTCCAGGACTTCAAACGACTTCTGGCGGGCTTTCTCAACGGCGGGGTAGCGCTGGGCCGCCCGGTCAAAGACCTCTTGATCCTTGGTGTAGACGCTGAAATCTGCGCGAATGACCACATCAATATAGAGGTCGACATAGGTAAGCTCCTGTGATGCGCTCGTATAATGAGGTGTAGGTAAAACAATATCGCAATAGCCGCTGGCAAAGCTGCCATCCCGTCCATAACTGATATGAATAGTATACCAGGCAGCGGGCCAGAAGTAGAACAGGGTATGCTTTTCGGAGATCCAGGTGCCAGGTTTCCAGTGCATGGGGGTGCCGATCGGAGTCCAGATACACACATAGTTATTGCTTACAGGTACCTGGTAGCCCTGCCAGGCGCCCCATTGATCGCCGTTCACCAGCATTTTATAGATATTGGCCTTTTCGAGCATGGCATAACCTTCTTTAATCATCGCCAAATCCGTACTCTGCAGATTATACCACTGTTTCCATGAGCAGCCATGAAACAGTGGTATAATATCGCCTATGAAGGAGGGAAAATTGCAAATGAGTAATACGAGGGAACAAACGCGGGTTGAGCGCGACTCGATGGGTGAAATGCAGGTGCCGGCCGCTGCCTATTATGGCGCCAGCACTCAACGTGCCGTGCTAAATTTCCCGATCAGTGATTTACGCTTTCCACGTCAATTTATTCGCGCTCTTGGCCAGATTAAGCTGGCGGCCGCAGAAGTAAATGCGGCCCTGGGAACCCTCGATACTTCCATCGCCGCCGCCATTGTACAGGTGGCCCAGGAGGTTATCGATGGCAAACTCGATGAACACTTTGTCCTGGATATATTCCAGACCGGTTCTGGCACCTCGACCAATATGAACGCCAACGAGGTTATCGCCAACCGCGCCAGCGAATTGCTGGGCGGCACGCGTGGTTCACGCAGGGTCCATGCCAACGACCATGTAAACTTTGGTCAGTCCTCTAACGACGTGATACCCACAACCATCCACCTCGCGGCCCTTGTCAGCATTGAGCATGACCTCATACCCGCCCTGCAGGGGCTGCAGCGCGCGCTGCAACAGAAGGCGGATGAATTTATGCCGGTCATCAAAACCGGGCGCACGCACCTGCAGGATGCCACTCCCATTCGCCTGGGCCAGGAGTTTTCAGGTTACGCGGGCCAGATCGAGCGCGGCATCGCCCGCCTGCGCCATGCCCAGCAAGAGCTGTCGGAGGTCGCCCTGGGAGGGACCGCTGTTGGCACGGGTGTGAACACGCATCCAGAGTTTTCCGCTCGCGTCTGTGAGCGCCTCGCGGTAATGAATGGGATTACAGTGCGTGAGACGAGCAACCATTTTCAGGCCCAGAGCACGCTTGATAACATCGTTGAGGCCAGCGGCACGCTTAATACCCTGGCGGTCAGCTTGATGAAGATCGCCAACGATATCCGCTGGCTTGGTTCGGGTCCGCGCGCGGGCATTGGTGAGATCGACCTGCCCGTGGTACAGCCGGGTAGCTCCATTATGCCCGGGAAGGTTAACCCGGTTATTGCCGAATCGGTCTGTATGGTCTGCGCTCAGGTCATGGGAAACTCGACGACGATCACTATCGCCGGGCAGGCCGGAAATTTTGAGATCAACGTTATGATGCCCGTTGCCGCCTACAACACGCTGCAGTCGATCGGCCTGCTGGCCGCCGCTGCGCAAAACTTCAGCGAGCAGTGCGTCAAGGGTTTGCGGGCAACCGCTAAAGGGCCCGAAATGGTTGAGCGCGGCCTTGCTATCTGCACGGCACTGGCCCCCATCATCGGCTACGATGCCGCCGCCAGCATTTCTAAACTGGCGTATAGCACAGGCAAGACCATCCGCGAAGTGGCATGTGAGCGGACCGATCTCTCTGAAGACGAGCTTGACCGTATCCTGGATCCCGCCGCTATGACCAGGCCCGGACTTGAAGGGGGACCCGCAGGCGGCTGATTTCACATCCATATTCGCCACCTATCCGGCGTATCGACGCCGGAGTCAGCCGCCAATCCGGCGTCGTTCAGCCAGAGCGTACAGCCTGCCGCAAGCGCTTTATAGGCAACGGCACTGGCTTCCGCCCATGTTTCGTCGACGGCAGCGCATCCATCTCCTCTTTGCTAAAGAAGCGTGCGTCATCGATCTCGCTGGTATTGGCCCGCAGCTCACCTGGGGACGAAAGCAACTTTGCTTTGAACATAAAGAAGTAGCCACGTGTTCTAACCGATCTGAGCGCGACGCTTGCAGTTAGAGCATCATACTGGTAAAATCGGTTTGAGAGGGAGAGCAGGGCTCGGGAAGTGAGCGGCCCTGCCATACACATCTTGAGAGGGGCGTGTGCGATGTTTATCGGGAAGATCGTCAAGTCAGACTCGCATATCAACTATGTCTGTCAGATCTATGGGCCGCGTGAGGTTGAGATAGAGCCCAGCCCGGCCGACTACGCCTTTGGCCGCTTTGTGCGTGTCGCCGTGCGCTCGACAAGCAGCGACGCTCCAGATAGCAGGATCGTCGAACGCGCGCTTGGCAAAAGCCAGGAGCCCGTTACATATGCCGTGGGTGTTATTTACGATACCATCCTGCTCAATCCCGCCTTTGGCTCGCTCGGCCCGCGCCTGTCAAATGAAACGCAGGTTGAACTTTTCTCGCCCGACTATATCTCCGAGAAGGCCGTGCTCATCTATGTAATGGTACTGGGCATGTTTGAGCAGCGTGCCAGGCTGCTGGGAGAAACTGAGATCCTTTCTACCATGCATGGTGTGCCGCTGCTGTCGCTCGAGCTGGGCAGTGAGATCGAGACGATGAGCGATGAGGAGGTGCGGGCCTTTCATATATTCAGCGACCCTGATAGGGCTGATGACCAGGCGCCATATCTGCACATGGGCTACTTACCCCATATCATTGCGCAGCGCAATAGTCTGCTGCCCATGGTGACGTTACGAATCATCGACCAATTGGAGCGACTCTTTCCCCAGAATGCATCCCTGCTTGCGATCGTCAAGCGTAATTTTGCCTGGCGGCTCAAAGTGGAAACCACAGGGTGACGTAACAAAGGAGCGATCTTACATGACCGAGCCCATTACCTCTATCGTAGCAGCCAGTGCGCTGCCGGCGAGCAAGCCAGTGGGTATTACCAAAGGGCCGGGCGAGGCAACGCATGAGTATACCTTTGTTTCGCGCGATGATGCACAGGAGTTAAAGAACGGCGAGTACGTCTACTATGAACTCTCCGGCGCAGGTGAGGCGGACCTCAATGGTGCCTCGACCACTGGCCATCGCGTCCTGGGGCGTATCATCAAGCGCGTGCCATTGAAACTGTATCCTGATTCGTTTCTGGCAGAGCCTGAAATAGCGCCAGCTCAGGTCGCGGCCATGGTGGGTTATGATGCGCGCGCCAACGAGCTATTTGAACTACATGTGGCGATCATGGGCTACTATGAACAGGCTACGGGTTCATTTATCAATCCCTGGATTCCCCCGCAATCAGGCAAGCAAATTTTTCTGGCCGATGATGAAATGCTTGCGCATATATTGAGTCGCAAACGCGCAGGCCAGAACGGCTCGGCGACGATCGGCTCATTGTTAACGCGCGCGCCGGATGCTGTGCCGATAGTGCTCTCGGTGAGGGACCTGGTAAGCACTCATCTCGCCATCATAGCCAGTACTGGCGCGGGCAAGAGTTACCTGGCCAGCGTGATTATCGAAGAGCTTATGCAGGCCTTTAATAAGGCCTGTGTGCTTATTCTCGATCCACATGGTGAGTATAGTACGCTCAGCGAGATTGCCAATGTTGAGCGCTTTGCTGAGGCCGGGAGCGGCGGCGGTGAATACCGGCCGCACATCAGGGTCTACAAGCCAGATCAGGTGAAGGTGCGTATCTCGACGCTCAGAATTGGTGATATGCGCCACCTGTTACCTGAGATGACGGAGAAGCAGCAATACCTGTTGAACAGAGCTCTGCGAAAATTAGGCGATACAAAACGAGGCACGCCGTGGGGCGCCTCCGATCTAAAAGCGGCTATAAAGGCCGTTGCCAGACAAAAAAGCGATGATGACAGTGACAGTTCAGATGACGCAAGCACTGTGCGTGCCCTGGAGTGGCGCGTCGAAGATCGCTTTGAGAACAGCTTCACCTTTGACGATATCCAGCACCTGGATCTGCCGGAGATATTTAAACCGGGTCAATGCACCGTTCTACAACTCAATGATATCGACGAGCGCGATCAACAGGTTGTTGTGGCTACGCTTTTGCGCCGCCTCTATCAGGCGCGCATGGAAACCGAGCGTGGTAAGGTGCATGCTGGCGAATTTTACCTGCCCTATCCGGTTTTTGTACTGCTGGAAGAGGCGCATCACTTTGCGCCCGGAGGCACAGAGGTCGTCTCGACAAGTATCCTCAAGCAGGTCCTGGCCGAGGGGCGTAAGTTTGGTATCGGCGTCGGCCTTATCAGTCAGCGCCCGGGCAAGCTTAATGCGGACGTGCTGAGCCAGTGCCAGACGCAGTGCATTATGCGGATCGTCAATGAAATAGATCAGAAGAGCGTTGCTGCGGCTATCGAAGGGGTTGGACGCGATCTTTTGGATAATCTTCCCGCCCTCTCAAAAGGGCAGGTTATCGTGGCGGGCGCGGCGGTAAATACCCCTGTGATTTGCCGCGTGCGCCAGCGTTTCACCAGTCATGGCGGCGAGAGCAAAGATGCCCCCGATATGTGGCAGAGGTATTTTAGCCCCGAGTCCCAGGAGAGCCGTCGTCGTAGCGCGGCTCCCCTGAACGCCAATAATGAGGGTTTTAGATTCATGCGGTAATCTCACAGGGGCTGCCGGGGATAGGCGACGAATAGAATGTTAAATGTAACCAGGCGCAACGCGCTCCATATCTTGATCGTGCTGGCTCCACTGGCCTGGGCAGGCCTGCTTTTCTTTGCCAGTTATATCCCTCCCGCTACCTTGTCGGCCTTTTGCGCTTTTTTTCTCTTACTTGGCCTGGCCCTGACCAGCACCTTTGCCCTGCTGGCTTACTTTATCGGGTTGCGTTTCCTTTCCTCGCGCCTCTACCGGGCAACGATGCGCCACGCGCTGCGGCAGGGGATTTTGCTGGCCCTGTCTATCATCCTGAATTTAATTCTCCTTGCCCTGCATAGTTGGAATATAGTAACTGCTATTGTGATCTTCGTTGCGGCAATCGTCATTGAGGTGGTATCATTGGCAAGGAAATAACTGAAGTTAGTGCGAAGAGTCCAGATGCTGGAGAAGGATAAAGAACCGATGAGCACCGATGAAACAGCACAAGCAGGGCAGGCAGGTGATAGGGGAAGTGGTGGAAGGGGTGTACGCATCATTAAGCCTCACCAATTCGACTCCAATACGGCGCAGACGCCGGGGATGCAGAGGATGGCGGCTATTTCACATGAGCTGGCGGGTTCACAGGGTATCTGGGGCGGGATCACAGTTGTTGCTCCTAATACTGCCAGCGGCATTCACCACCATGGAGAGATCGAAACCATTATTTACGTGATATCGGGCCATGGTAGAATGCGTTGGGGGGAGCAGATGGAGTTTGAGCAAGAGGTCGAGCCGGGTGATTTTATCTATGTACCGCCTTTTGTGCCGCACCAGGAGATCAATCCCTCGCCCGATACACCTTCGCAGTGGGTAATCGTACGTAACTCCCAGGAGCCGATCGTTGTCAATCTCGCAGCGCCAGACGCCGCGCAACAGCGGGGCAACGCCGCCACACATACGACGTCTTAGCAGGCATTATGGGAAGGGAACGGCGATATCTCCATCGCCGCCACAGGCGGTAAACAGTAAATATCCTTCACTGGCATCTGCGCGGGCGCACGTAAACACCCTCTTTGTCTGGTTCTGGCTCTGTTGCACTATATCTGTGAGCACACACTGCCTGGAGCTCCTCGCGACCAGGAAGACGCGGGTCACGCCGATATTGTCGATATAAATCAGCGCTGCAGGCTGGCATTGCTGCACCGCCTGCCAGAAGCACCTGCCGCTCTGGCTGGTGAGGTAGATGTTCTGTGTGGGCACGACATCGCCAGTGCCGAAGGTCGCGACAACGCCGCACTCCTTTGCCTGGCCATGTGATGTCGGCTGCAGGGGAGGCGATGCCAGGGGGATAGGCGGCTCCTCTTGCCCGCCAGCAGGAGTCTGGGAAGAATTACAGGCGCCGAATAAACTTACAAGCAGGAGGAGTATGATCACAGCCGGCAGCAGAGATGCTGAATACTTTCTTGGCATGTCGGGCATAGCAACACCCCCTTTGCATTCGGATTGGAACTGCCAGCAGGCATTCGAAGCCTGTACGCATCTGCTTCCTGGCATTCCACAGCTCGCCTGGCTGGAGCAATTTGATGTATTCTAATCCTTTTGTGACACGCCTGCAAGCTTTAAGTACATCCCGATTGTCCTATGCAAGCGTATGAGCTTGCCCAATGTATGGAATGCGTGCTATACTCTAACAGAGAAAATCTATTGTCGATAACCCGCAATTGACCTGCCATACCCAGTAAAGATGTAAGACATTCGCTGAATGTCGCTGCTGGTACTGGCTGCAATTGGAGGGTAAAGGAGGTGAGGAATCTATGGACGCTGGCCCTAGTCATAGTAGGCCTATGCTTTTTGCGTGCCTGCTTCTGGGACGGTTCTACTCACCTTCGGGTATAGCGAATGGATAGATAGATGCATAGTGCATTGGCTCCTCTGATGTAATTGCTTTATCACCACCTTACTCGAGGGTCACGCGGCAAGTCCTTGCATGCCGTGAGCCTGAGTAAGCACTTTCCCCCTTTGCCAGTGAGTCCTGGATGGGCGCCCCTTGGGGCTGCCATACGGAGGCGAAATATCGCCTCAATGAGGCTCAGACCTCGCTCCCTGCTTACCTGCTGAATTGCGCCTGCTTACTGAATAGATGTTGCCCTCTGTTGAGGTTAACACTGCGCGGTGCGTGGACGTGCCCTGCAGCGGCTGTAGCGCAAGGAGAAAAGTATCCACTTATCAATATAGACCTTGATAGGTTTACGGACTTTATTACGCTTATAAAGGTGGTGATACAATGATTTTTTTAAGCACCTTGCTGCGCCAGAGCGTCTACGACATTGAGGGGCGACGCCTGGGTGGATTACGCGATATATGTGTAGCATTGCATGATACGTTTCCGGTGGTTACGGCGCTGGTTGTGCATTCTCCCCTGGCCAATAGCAATAATGATATGATTATTCCCTGGTCCCAGGTTGACAATCTTGAAGAGGAGTCGCAAGATTCACCTCATCGTCAAAGCGGCGCAGGCAGAGACATATACTCCCCATAGCGATGAGCTATTATTGAGGCGTGATATCCTGGATAAGCAGATCGTCGATACACAGGGTTTTCGGGTTGTCAAGGTAAACGACCTCAAACTGGCTCAAATCAAGCAGACGGCCCGGCTCGTTGGCGTCGATATCAGCCTGAGCGGCTTATTGCGCCGCCTGGGCGTACTCGTTCCCGTCGAGTTTCTGGGTCGAGTTCTGCCTGTGAAGCTCTCTGAGCGCACGATTACCTGGAATTATGTCGAGCCTATTCAGGTTGTCAGGGCCGGCGCGGTAAGCGGTCAATTGACCCCCGCCCTGGCTGGAGCCGCCGCGGGCATCGGAACCGGTGGCACTGTGCCACAGGTGCAGCTTAACGTCAGTCATACAAAGCTGGCGGACCTGCGCCCTGCTGATATCGCCGACATTCTGGAGCAACTCGACGTCGAAGACGCCGGTGCGATGCTTGAGCGCCTGGATACCGAGACGGCGGCGGACGCCCTTAATGAAGTCGAGCCTTCGCACCAGTATGAGATCTTGAACGGGCTGGATCCCGAACGCGCTTCCGACCTGCTGGAGCTGCTTGCTCCTGACGACGCAGCCGATATCCTGGCGGACATTCCCCGCGACGAGGCTGAGCGCATCCTGAATCTCATGCCAGCGGACGAGGCTCGCCCTATCCGCGAGTTGCTGCGTTATGCGCCCGAGACCGCCGGTGGTATCATGACGACGGAGGTATTATCCCTGGCGCAGGACCTGACGGTTGAAGATGCGCTGGTCTACCTGCGCCAGCATTCGGCGCACCTGGAGATGGTCTATTACCTCTATATCGTCGATGGCGAAAAACACCTGACGGGTGTTGTTTCGCTGCGTGAGCTGGTAGTTGCGGCACCCACGACGCCGCTGCAAGACCTGATGGACCGCGATGTCATCTCTGTCAGGACCGCTACCGACCAGGAGGAGGTGGCGCGTGTCATCGCCAGGTATGATCTGCTGGGTGTACCCGTCGTTGATAGCGATAATCACCTGGTAGGTCTGGTCACAGTTGATGATGTGATCGACGTCCTACGTGAAGAGCAGGCCGAAGATTTCTCCGAAATAGCGGGGGCCAGCGTTGAAGAATTTGATGAAGAAGAGCCCCGTTCATGGCGGGCTGCATTGAGTCGCGTGAGCTGGCTGTTAGTCAACGTAGTGGCGGGCTTCGTGCTGGGGTTGCTGCTCTACCAGATGGTGGGCTCAATTTTTGTGCTGCGTACGACGCATGTCCAGTTTCTGGGCCTGGCAGCGGATGTGCGCTCACCCGTGACGCTCAGTGGTATTTTGTGCCTGCTGCCTATGCTTCTGCTTACCAGCGGGAGCGTCGGCACACAGGCCCTGGGTATCGCTGGTTGGCAGCTGCGCTCGACTGGCGGCAGGGACTTCTGGCGGAGCATTTTTCGTGAACTGCGCCTGGGGAGCCTGAGTGGCGTTCTGGCGAGCGTCGTTGTAGGGCTACTGGCCTTCTTGCTTTTCCGGTCTCTGGCGTTGGCTATGGTCATTGGCCTGGGCTTTGGCTTTACCCTGTTGAGCGCTGCCATCTGTGGACTGGTCTTGCCGACGCTCTTGAAACGCTTGCGTCTGCGAGGCAGCCTGGTCAGCGCGCCCCTGTTAGATCCGATCATCGCTGTAATTAGCCTGAGCATCTTCCTGTTTGTCGCATTCGGGCTTATTGACGTCTTGCATGTGTAGGGAGGGGGAGAGAGGAGAACGTAGCTAGTATGGGAACGACATACCTGCGCGGCGTGACGCGCAGGAGGTCGGGAGTTTTTGGCACAACTATTGCAAAGAAGGGCGCCTTCATGTATAATGTGCCAAGTGAGTTGATGAAGTCGTGACAACCCACCGACCCTTTCCTCGATAGCTCAACGGTAGAGCGGCCGGCTGTTAACCGGTAGGTTACAGGTTCGAATCCTGTTCGAGGAGCCACAACCCGGGAAGCCAGTCCTAAGGCACTTCGACAATAAGCAAGCGGTTATTGCGAGGACAAGGCTTCCTTGTTTTTTCCACTCGCAAGATGAATCTTTCGCGCACGACTACCACTAAGCGTAGGGCCTCACAAACCTTTCCGCATCCAGCTGGCTCATTTCGCCAATTGCCCTCAATCTCCTTGTGCATATGATTTGTGCGATAGATGGTATAGACTGTAACTATTGCAAAAGCAACTTGCTGCTTCTTCGCAGGAGCGAGTCGTTAATCTCCCTAACTTATGTAAACTCTATCAGCCCTGCTAACCCTCGTCATCCATCATGCACATTTATGGGCGGGAATTGATATTGTTGCGTCTCGTATGTTAAACTACTACCTGGGGGGCAATGAGCAAGCGGATACATACGGGTAAAACCTGATAACTTTTACGCGCTTCCACATTTTAAATGATGAGAACTGGCTTCTCAGGCCGCGGGGAATCAAGCAGGCAGTATTTTTGTGATTGACTGACTGTTAACCGCTAGGTTACAGGTTCGAATCCTGTGCGAGGAGCCTCGCAAATATAAGGCCACCCCATGGTGGCCTTTCATTACGTCAGGCAGGAGAGACTTCCATGAGCCAGATACGTATCATAATCCGACCGTTACGCCTGAGCGACGCCAACGATATTTATGAGCTTATGCATATGCCCAATGTGTTGTGGGGCACCTCGCTCGTGCCTTCGACTACCGCCGATAGCTGGTGCGGCACTATAGAAGGCTGGGTGCATGATGAACATATGCATGTTTTTGTGGCCGAGATCCAGGGCAAGGTGGTTGGCGCGGTTACGCTGCGTGTTGGCAGCGGGCGCGAGAGGCACGTCGGTGATATTGCCCTGGCTGTGCATGATAAGTACCAGGGGCAGGGCATCGGCAAGATGCTGATGCTGACGCTTCTCGATCTGGCTGATAACTGGCTCAATCTGGTGCGCCTTGAAATGGATGTTTACACCGACAACGAGCGCGCGCTCTATATTTTCAAAAACTTCGACTTTGAAATTGAGGGCCGTAAACGCCTTGACGCTTACCGCGGTGGTCGTTATATTGATAGTTATATACTGGCGCGTTTGCGTCCCCCTTCTGGCGTTGCAGGGCAGGCCGAGCAGACGCGGCAAACCAGGTATGCTGAAACAGTAACACGCGTTCCCGCTTCTCCTGAATCACCTCCTGATAGTGGACAAGAGGGGCAATAGATTACCACAAGAGGTAGTGTGCTTGACTGATCACGCCCCCGTTAGCATCGATTATCAGCATTTCTTTCAGCAGCTGCTGGATGCCGCCCCCTGGCCAGTCATCATCATTGATCGAGGCTTACGCATCTGCTTCTACAATTCGCTGGCTGTTCAACTCTTTGATGCGCATTCACCCCTCATCCACATGCGGCTGGATGGGGTGATCGCGGACGCAGCGATCATGCAGCTTGTGCGGGAGAGTATACGCAGCGCCAAAGTAGCCAGGGGTGAATTTCCGCATGGTACCTCTGGCAGAGCCTGGAACGTTTCCGTGACCCCGCTTGAACATGCACCTGCCGCTGCAGGTCCGGGCGATGCCGCTGGGCACGGCGAAAATAGCTCCTCCCCCTATGCCTATTTTGCGATTGCCATTGAGGACCTAACGGAATTGCGCCGCCTGGAGCGAGTGAGGCGTGATTTTATCGCCAATATCTCACATGAATTGCGTACTCCCCTGGCTTCTGTGCGCCTGCTGACGGAAACCCTGGAAGAGGCGATTGATACCGATCGCGAGAAAGCGCAGATATTTCTCGAAAAGATTGAAACCGAAGTTATGCATTTGACTGCCCTTGTGTCGGAACTGCTGGAACTATCGCGCATCGAGTCAGGTCTGGTGCCCATGGTCATCGAGCCGGTCGAGGCGGCTCAGCTGGTCCACGAGGTTATGGCGCGTATGCTGCCACAGGCACAGCGCCACCGCGTTACACTGCATACGGAGATATCACAGGGTAATAGCCTGGTGGCTGCCGATAGCAGACAGATCTCGCGGGTGCTTGTAAATCTGGTACATAACGCTATAAAATTTACCCCATCTGGCGGCAGTGTGACGGTGGGCACCTCGTTACAGTCCGGTGGACAGGCACAACGTTTTTTTGTCCGGGATACAGGGGTCGGTATTCGCCCGGAAGAACTTGCGCGCATCTTTGAACGTTTCTATAAGGCTGATCGTGCTCGTTCAAAAACCGATTTTATTGGACCCGGTGGTGGAGGAAGTGGTCTGGGCCTGGCTATCGCCCGGCACGTGGTAGAGGCCCATGGAGGCCGCATCGAAGTGGAGAGTAGGCCCGGAAATGGCAGCATCTTCACTTTCACCTTACCCGTAGCTGTGCGCAGAGAGGCATCTTTGTAAGAGCATAGCCCGGCTGTGCTCTACTGTAAGGATTTTCATGATGAAAGCGGAAATTGAGCAGCGACTACACGCTACCAGTAAGGAACACCTGGTGCGGCTGCTGCAGGAGCTTATTGAGCGACATCCTGCGCTATCGACCGAGATGAGTGCTATCCTGGAGAGTTTCTCTGCGCATAGCGAGCCTCTCAAAGAGAATGATGACGAGGTAGAGGTAACTGAGGATTGGGATTTCGGCGGCGAGGGACTGCTGACGAGCTTGCCGTCACTCGAAAGTCGCCCGGGCAACGACGCCAATATTGTTATCGTTACCCGTCCCGCGGACGGGGTAGGGGTGGGAGAGGAGGTGGGGGCAGCGTCTGGCCCTCCTTATTACCTGCCTCCCAGGCAGGGTGGGGGCACCCCCTCCGGGAATGAGCTCGGGCGAGCGGAGGAACCCCAGCCCGGCGCGGTCCTGCGCGAGAGCCAGGTCGCGCCACAGAGCGTTGAGGCATTTGCGGCGCGCTTGCAGCTGCAGGACTCAGCCGCGGGACTGACGCATGATCTGTCAGAGCTCATCGCGGCGGCCAGCACCTGTATCGACCGGAATGATGTTGAAAGCGGACTCGCTCTGTATGCCCTGATGCTTGATGAACGGCTGCTTGAGCGAAATTCTAGCTTGAGTCCCGTATTTGATGACCTGATCGATACGGCCCTGCCGGCGTTAGGAGAGGCCCTGCTTGCTGAGTTTAGCGACAGTAGCATATTTGACGCCGAAGTCGCATCAATTGCGCCGCGCTTAATGCCCCACACGCGCCGGAGTTGGCTGGAGCGCCTGTTTATTTTATGGCTAAAACGCCTTGACGCCCATAGGGTCGAGGAAGATCTGCCAGAGATGCTGCTGGACGTGGCATTGAATGAAAGATTCGTTGTTATTGCGGAGCCTGGCGCAGAATGCATTACAAAGGCCGCCTTATAATGAATATGCCAATATCTTAGATTTTTCGCGCCAGTACCGCTCCAGGGCCCTGGAGAAGTTTTTGCAGGAGCTGCCGCGCATCTGACGCTCTCACAAAGCATTTTATTACATTTTCTTTAACAATAAATCATTTTGAGCATATCTTTATGTGTATAATGTTGCACTTCGTAAATCTCTATGGTACTATTTACAGTAGGATACGGGGCCAGGAATTTCTCGCGCAATGAAGAGGGGATGGAGAAATGTCCTGGCGAGTTCGAGACACACTGCCTGGATATTTAGCGAGACAAACAAGCAGTAATCCACACAATGAGGTAGGCAAACGATTCTATTTTTTTTACACGAACCCATGTAGAGGGCAAAGCTGGCCTCTGTCGTATCAGGGAGAGGGGTTTAGGTGGCAGCGTGGTAGTGGGATAGAGAGAAAGAGGAATGCAGATGAGCAAACTGGTTATGATCGTGGATGACTCACTCACGGTTCGCAAGATCATTGAAACCAGCCTGAAGCGTGAAGGGATCAATTCTGTAAGTTTTGCAGATGGCATCGAAGCAATGCGCGCCATCACTGAACAGCGTTTGAGGCGCATACCTGATCTGGTCATACTCGATATCAATCTTCCCAAAATGGATGGTTACGAGTTCGCCCGGCGTTTGAGAACAAAACCTCAGTTCAGTAGCACGACTATCGTAATGCTTACCAGCCGCGATGGCGTCATAGATCGCCTCAAAGGTCGCCTCGCGGGAGCGAAGGACTATATTACCAAGCCGTTTAGAACTCAGGATATTATGTCCGTTCTACATACCCACCTGGGAGTGCCCACGTATTCTTAGAGCAATTTGGCAGGGTACTTATTTTAACGTAAATGAAGGATTATCCCACAGCTATTTTTACGTCTTTCGACCCTACATCGCCTGGTGATACACCCGGGATTGGCTCAGCAGCGGAGCAAAGCCGCCAGCTTGAGCAGCTATCTGATGATGAATTCTGGGCTTACGCGCGCAGGTTGGCCGCCGCCGCCCCGCTTGAGGCTCCACCTGAAGAATATCTAACGTGTATTTTGAACTGTGGAAAGTGCCTCATGCCTCTCAGGGCACTCTATGAAATTGTGCGGCCTCCTCGTCGTATTGCTCCGCTGCCTGCCATGCCCATTTGGATGCAAGGTGTGCTAGCCTGGCGCGGCGAGGTAATAGCGGTCGTTGATCTGAATGCGTATCTCTCAGGCTACACTATGACCAGTCCTCATGAAGGAATGCTCGTGGTAGCAAACTATGCGGACCTGCCCCTGGGCCTGCTCGTATCTGCCAGTGGAGCGGTAATCGCGGCACAGGGCGAAGATAGCGGATCTGCTCGCGCGGACGTAACAAACGAGACCCTGCACTCCTGGTGCCTGCGCGAGCGAGCTGCATGCGTGAAGGGCGCGCGCGATGAGTCGTTCATACTAGATATGGATAGCCTGCTCGGGCATATAGTGCAAGATATAGGGGGCGCAGCCTCCTATGGATGATAGTTTGAAACAAAATGAACTGTCTGACGAAGACCTGGCGATCTTGCAGGCCTTCGACGCGATGGATATAGCAAACTGGGAGCAAGCAGACGTCTCCCCTGCGACACCTGCTGACGAGCCCGCCCCGGTCCTGGCCGAGCAGGAAATTCTTTCTCCAGACGACATGCTCGCCCTTTTTGTTGCAGAGGTCAACGAAGATTTGACTGCGATGATTCGGGCTCTGCACAAGCGAGATGCGCAAGAGCACCGGGATGGAAGTAGTTTGCAGGTGCTACAACGCGCCGCTCATAAGGTTAAGGGCACAGCCGGCGCCGTCGGCTGCGGGGTTATGGCGAGTATAGCTCTCCATATCGAGGAATTGATCGGTTTCGTAGCGGACGGATCTTTAGCGCCCGCCAGCGCTTTGCATGCCCTGGCTCGAGCAGTGCATGCGTTGGAATTGACCCTAAAGAGCCTTGTGACCTATGGCCAGGAAAGTGCTACTCCTCTCAATGAGCTTGAGGAGGAATTTAAGGCCCTTCAGCTTGAAATGCCCTGCGCGCAAACATCTTCTGTCGATGAGCCTGTACGCATAGCATTCAAAGCTTTAGAAGAAGAAGAAGAAGAGGGAAGCTCTGTCACGGGAGGCCTAAAAAACCTGCAGGAGCATCCTGCCGCCGCACCTATTGCGCGCATCGATGTGCGTCGTTTAGAGCGACTGGCGCTCCATAGCCAGCACCTGGCAGAGCTGAGCGCGCCCCTGCAAAACGCCCAGGCCGAGGTTGAAAAAGCCCTGCAGGATTTACAGTCAGCGCAGGCGCGCTTACGCCAGCTAGAGGCCAGTTTGTCCACGACTATCGCCACGCAGATAGTTGCTAACAGGGAGAGCGGCAAGGGGGATGATGAACGTCCTACCTCCTCACTGGTTGCGCGAATTCTGCGCGAGTCGATCCAGCACAATGGGAGCTATTCCCGCAAGAGCAGGCAGACAACTCGTCCCTTGCCGGCCAGCCAGAGCTGGCAGTGGGATGCGTTGGAGATGGATCACTACACCGCAAATGACGTCCTGCTACATGCCTTCAATGAAGCTATTGACGATGTTGCTACGGCATCAGCACAGTTGCGCCTGGCTATTGATAAACTTCACCGCCTTACAAGCCAGCATGTAGACCAGGCGCATAATGTGCGTAACGATACCCTTTTGCTCAGGCTAAATCCGGTAAGCACGTTACTTACCCGTATCGAGCGCGCTATCAGCATGAGTGCCAGCGCCCAGCGGCGAGAGATACAGTTCGTTGTTGAGGGCGAGACAACTGAGATTGACCAGGATGTCCTGGAAGAGCTAAAGCGGCCTTTGCTGCAACTCGTACGTACCTGCCTGGCCAGCCGTTTTGAAACAGCGCACACGGTCGAGGAGAGCGCCGCGGTTGTCGATCGCGCCTGGTTTTACGTGCGGCCCGTTGGCAATGAAGTAACCATCGAGCTAGGCTTCTCATTGGCGGTGGGTGGCGGAGCGATCGAGGAGATGCAGGCTGCCTTGCGCAGCCTGCATGGCTCTATGACAGTAGATCGAAACGTGGAAGGTGGCATCAGTTTTCATATGCGCGTCCCCCGTTCACAGGGGGCAGTACAGAGCTTGCTCGTGCGTGTGGGCAATTATCAGCTGTTAGTGCCATTCTCACAAATTCAGCGCATTGATTATGGTCTGCGCCAGGCTGAGCCACCCGCGCCCGCGCTAGGCGGCCTGCTCGGCTGGGGCGAGGACCAGGGTACAAAGGGAGATGTACCGCGCGTGCTGGTGCTGCAACCTGGCTCGTTGCAGGCGATGATACAGGTTGATGAGGTGCTGGGTAATGTTGAGCTGGTAGTAAAGCCACTCGCTGCGCATATACGCCGGCCGGGCATCGCCGGCGCGGCTGTCGATGGCATGGGTAACGTCCTGCTCCTGGTAGACGTATTTGAATTACTCAGGTTCTATGAGCGGCATCAACGCGTGCGACAGAGGGATGTGCCCGCGCGTGAAGGCGGGGCCGCCGACTTTGAACAGGCGCAGCCGACGGTTTTAATTGCAGATGATTCCGTCTATATCAGGCGCTCACTGCAGCAGACGCTTCAGCCCGCGGGTTATCGTGTGATGGAGGCGCGCGATGGCATGGAGGCATTGGAGCTATTGCTTACCTCTCGGCCCTCTCATCCTCATGCGCCAGTGACGGCGCCGGTGGCACTGGTGCTAGATCTGGAGATGCCTAATCTTAATGGCTACGATCTACTGAGCATGCTGCGCGTCCATCCCGAACTCGCTGCGCTTAAAATCGTAATGTTGACCTCCCGCTCCTCTGAAAAGCACAAAGAACGGGCTTATGAATTGGGGGCACATGCCTATCTCACCAAACCCTGCACCCCGGAAACTCTTCGCGAGACCCTGCAGTCGCTGCTTAAAGACTGAGTGAGAAGAAGCCGTTTTACAGTGATGGCCCCCTCGTGACGTGACGGCTATGGCGGCACTTGTATCATTTTATCCCTGGTATGCCACGGGCGCGGCGTTGATCGCGCCTGTCTCGATCATTATCTCACGCAGCTGCTTGGCGTCAATCGTTTCATGCAGGCGCAGGGCGCGCGCGAGCCGGTCCAGAGTTTCACGATGCTCGGTCAGCAAAGAAACGGCGCGGGTGTAGGCCCATTTTCACGATGCGGTCGACCTCTTCGTCAATAATCGCTGGCCGTCTTCTCACTGTACTCGCGCGAGCCAGTGGCCAGGGATGTACCAGCGAAGGGATCTTCACGCTCACTAAAAGAGATGGTGCCGAGCCGCTCGCTCATACCCCAGCGGGCAACCATCTGGCGGGCAATGCCCGTTACACGCTGCAGGTCGTTCTCCGCTCCCGTGGTAATGCGCCCGATGGCTACCTCTTCGGCTGCACGACCGCCAAGCGCCGTGACCAGCTGCGCCTCCAGATACTCCTGTGAGTAGTTGTAACGATCATCAAGCGGCGTGTACTGTGTCACGCCCAGGGCCTGCCCACGGGGTACGATCGTGACCTTGGTCACAGGGTCAACATTTTCCTGCAAAAGGCCTGTCAGGGCATGACCACTTTCGTGATAGGCAACGACGTTCAGGTCCTCTTCCGAGAGGATCAGACGGGCGCTCGGCGCCGATCAGGATCTTGTCCAGGGCCTCGTCGAAGCAGTTCTGTGTCACCGCGTCAAGGTTACGTCGTGCCGCCAGCAGGGCGGCCTCATTCACCAGGTTCGCCAGGTCAGCACCTACCATACCAGGTGTGGCACGCGCGATGGTAATCAGATCGACATCCCTCGCCAGCGGCACATCACGCGTATGAATCTTGAGGATGGCCAGGCGACCATTCCAATCGGGGCGTTCCACCGTGACGCGGCGGTCAAAACGGCCTGGACGCAGCAGGGCTTTATCCAGCCCATCGGGACGATTGGTGGCGGCAATGACTACAACCGCCTGGCGCGCATCAAAACCGTCCATTTCGACCAGCAATTGGTTCAGCGTCTGCTCGCGCTCATCATTGCTGTTGATGCTTGAACCACGCTGGCGACCCACCGCATCGATCTCATCGATAAAGATGATGCTGGGCGAGGCCTTCTTGGCCTGGTCGAAGAGATCGCGGACGCGGCTAGCACCAACACCGACCAGCACTTCGACAAATTCTGAGCCGCTTATGGAGAAGAACGGGACGCTGGCCTCTCCGGCCACGGCTCGCGCCAGCAGCGTTTTACCGGTTCCAGGAGGGCCCACCAGCAAGACGCCGCGCGGTATTTTGCCGCCCAGCCGTTGGAACTTCTGTGGCGTTTTGAGGAATTCAACCACCTCTACAAGGTCGTTTTTTGCCTCATCAACGCCCGCTACATCGGCGAAGGTCGTAGAAGGTCTATCTTCCATCACCACTTTTGCCTTGCTCTTGCCAAAGCTAAAGATGTTCTGCTGGCTTTGTGTGGCCCTGCGAGCAATAAAGATGAAGACACCGATGACCAGGACCCAGGGCAATAGGTTAAGCAGGAGATTCAATACCACGTTATTGTCACCCGCTGGTTTTGCCTGGTAGCTCACATGATGCTGGTTCAGCAAGGGCACAAGGGTTGGATCGCCATTCGGCAATTGCGTAAAGTGAAAGTGATTCGATGGGTTGCCATTGTTACTGCTCGGCACGCTGATGGCATTATAAAAATCGCCAGTCGCATCCTGGCCCTGGAAAACCACGTCCTTGACGTTGTTATTCTGGACCTGCTGGATGAAGGTGCTGTAGGGAACATCAATCGTATCCTGCGCGCTTCCACTGGAACCGGTGGTGATGTATTGGAAGAGCCCCCAGCCCAGGAGAAAAACGATGAAGATGAGTAGCGTGCGCAGGATAAGCGATGTTGTGCCTCGCCCCCTGGGGTTATTGCCATTGGAGCCATCGTTGGGGCGTGCTGAACCGCCTGGCCCCGTTTCATTGGGGTTGCGCTGGAACATATATACAGCCTGAGCATCCATATAAGATCAGACCTACTTTCTGCATTAGACCGGGTCTTTGGCAAGCATGGCTGCTACTCCCTGCTGGCAAATTCTCAGTCTCGATGTATTCCTAAAGATATTATATTGATCATACACCCACAAAGTACGTTTCGTCTACCTTCTCTGAGAGTTGCTTCTGTTCTTAGCGTGTTAGACCGCGGCGATAGTTCGCGTCAGAAATAGTAGTGTTACTTGTAATACGATACAAATACGTTTCAGATTGCGAAAAGTTACGCTGATTAGCACTCTTTTCTAGAGATCGCCAGACATACAACAGCTGCTTTCGATTTGCAAAGCGCCTACAGCCATTTCCCAAGCTAGACTGCGGCGTAGTATAATCAGAGAACATGGATTGTCGTCATATTCTACAGCGTTAATGAGGTAGGTAGGCCGTGGAACATCGCTTTGCGCTTATTGTCGGCATAGATCATTACAGTGACACAAGGCAATTTATTCCCCTGCCCTTCGCCCAGGCCGACGCTAAAGCTCTGTATGAGCTGTTGATAGACCCTGAGCGCGGCGGTTGGAGGTCTGAAGATGTGGTCTATCTTGACGCTGAGGCGGCCACGCGCGATGAGATCGAAGGCCAGCTGCGTGAACTCTGCCTGGTGCGGGCGCAGCCGGATGACATGCTGCTCTATTATTTCGCGGGCCATGCCTTCCTTGATGCCGCAACAGGTGATGGCTATCTGGCCTTGCACACGACCCGGGCCGAGCGACCCGTCACCGGCCTGCATCTGCCAACCTTTGTCGATCACTTTCTCTATGCTTCCAAGGCAGCCAATATTCTCACCATCCTGGATGTGTCCCTGGCGGGTCCGGGTTGGCGACAGCAAAAGCACAGCGCAGATATCAGTTTTTTATTTGGCCAGTCCCTGCTTGATCTACCACGCAGCCGTGGCCGGGTTATCCTTGGCTCGCAACGCCCGGATGAGGTCTCCTTGCAGCAGATGCAGCAAGGTCATGGCGTATTTATGACGCACCTCTTGAACGCCCTGGAAGGCGAGGCCGCCAATCCGCGCAGCGGGCGCATTACCCTGGGGACGCTCTACGATTACCTTGATGAAAGCATGAACGCAGAAGAGCCGCAGTATCCGCAAAAATTTGGCTATGAGCGCGGCTCAATGGTTTTGCTCGAATGGGCGGAATGGAAAATCGCCGCCGCACCGCAGACCCTGAGCAAGGGCCGGCGTATCGCAGGCGTCGAGATTACGCCCTTGCACATCCTGAGCGGGCATCGCGGGCATGTCGATGATGTGGTCTTCTCGCCAGATGGCGCACGTATAGCCTCCTGTGGGGAAGATATGACGGTACGCCTCTGGTCCACCGAGTCTGGGACCCTGTTGCATACGCTCAAAGGCCACGAAGGCGCCGTAATGGGCGTAGATATAGCGCCCGATGGCGCAACTCTCGCGTCTTGCTCCGAAGACAAAACTGTGCGCCTGTGGAATGCCAGAACAGGACGACCTGCGGCAATTCTTGAGGGTCATAGCAGCGCAGTCTGGACTGTAGCCTACTCGCCTGATAACACGATGCTGGCCTCCTGCTCCAACGATGAAACCGTGCGCATCTGGCAGCCAGCTACGGGCGAGACGCGCCAGGTGCTGCAAGGGCACCACAACGTCGTCGTCGGAGTTGATTTCTCCTACGGCAGCCACTACCTGGCTTCGTGTTCATTTGATAAAACCATCTGCCTGTGGGATGTGATAAGTGGAACGCTGCAGCGCAAGTTACGCTATAGCGATATCGTCTATGGGGTGGCCTGGTCTCCCGCCGGGACGCTACTGGCCTCCTGTTCGGCTGACGGCGCCATCTGTCTTTGGAATACCAGCAATGGACAGATTCTCCAGACGCTCATCGGCCACGATGGAGCGGTCTGGACGGTAGATTTCTCCGCTGATGGCCGCCTGCTGGTCTCGGGCTCCGAGGACGGCTCGCTGCGCCTGTGGGACGTGCAGCAGGGCCGCGAACTCCAGACGATCAACCACCGCATAGAGATCTACGGCGTTGTTTTTGGGGCCAACGGCCTCCTGGCCAACAGTGCGGAGGATGGCGCCGTGAGGGTCTGGCGCACAGAGGTCGTGGAGGGGTAACATCCAGGACAGGAAGTCCTGGTTGACATGGCACAGACTTTGTAGTATGCTAAGGGAGCTAAAAGTGACGCGGGGTGGAGCAGTGGTTAGCTCGTTGGGCTCATAACCCAAAGGTCGGAGGTTCGAATCCTCCCCCCGCTACCATGTGTCATTCGCATTTTCCAACGACGCGGGATAGAGCAGTGGTTAGCTCGTCGGGCTCATAACCCGGAGGTCGCAGGTTCAAATCCTGTTCCCGCTACTTACAAAACCCCTGGCTTCTTCGAGAGAGCCAGGGGTTTTGTGCGCTCTAATCTTGTGTAACATCAGCGACATTCCTTCCAGTGCAAAACGGGCTGGCGCCACTACCGCGGACAGGCTGACCGGTATACGTGGAGTAGCTTGACAGGGTGTACCTCATTCCAGTCGATGCCGTTGGAACTAGCCTCACTGAGGCTAGTTCCAACCAGGAACGGGCAGGCGAAAAATATACGCTGGGCGCGCAACTACAAACTGTAAAGAGCGGCAAAAAGTCTCAGACCTCCAGTTATAGCGCGTAAAACTGCTTGACCGGCAGGATGAATTATGCTATTATCTCTGTGCCATTACGGGTGACTAGCTCAATGGCAGAGCAAGCGACTCTTAATCGCTAGGTTCAGGGTTCGACTCCCTGGTCACCCACTATTAGCCTCCTCTTTTATATCAAGAGGAGTTTTTTACAGCTTCTATCCATTTCGCGGCTTACCCTTTTTTCCCAACAGCTTGTATTTAGGCGCTCAATCAAGTAATATATAGACAAAGTTTTATGAAATGTTTGTTTATATGACTCATCTCTTCTGGCAGAATGAAAAATGAATGACTGGCGCGATCTTAAAATTATGATCAAGGCTCTGGCGGACGTAGCGCGCCTGGCGATCGTCTATCATCTTGCGCATCAGGGTGAGATTACCATTACCGTGCTGACGGATATGTTAGATTTGAGTCAGCCGCTGGCCTCATGGCACCTGCGTAAGCTGCGGCGTGCGGGCCTGGTGCATACTCGTCGTGTCGGGCGCCAGGTCTACTGTTCCCTTGATGACTCCCGTTACCAGCAGTGTTTACAGAGCCTGGGAACGCTGGTTGATCCTGCTATACAGCTGGATTCATTGCCCTCAGGCGGAGCGCTTAACGAGCAAGAGGCCGTGACGGAGGATTAGCTGGTGGGCTACTTCTGGCACCAGGTAGGAGGCGGCGGTGCAAACAAAGCATGGTGCAAACAAGGCAAAAGGAGCGTTTAACAAACCTTTACACGGCCTTAAGTCTAATTCTTAACTTTATTATGGTAGTGTTGGAGGAGAGGCAGGCTATATATTCCTGAAGCACGGGGAGCAGAGCGTTATCCCGTATGCTAGCAGCAAAGCATTGTCGATCGATCGATAAGGAGTGGCATGGTTACGAGCAAATCCAATGTAGCGACAGGCACGAGTGAAAGCGCCTGTGCTGGGACTGCGATGCTGGACAAACGCAGGCAGATGACTCAGCGCCAGGCGCATTTTGCGGGTAAGTTAGGTAAGGCCGACCTGCATATGCATAGTACATATAGTGATGGCCTGTCGCAGGTATCGCGCAAATTCTGCATCATGTGCAGCATAATACGGATCTAGATGTGATCGCTTTGACCGATCATGACGTGATTGAGGGATCGCTGCGCATGCGTGATCTATGGGCGAAGGGCGCCTACCGTTTTGACGTGATTGTTGGTGAGGAGATCAGCACCAGGGAAGGCCATATGCTGGCCCTCTATATCGAGAAGCGTATTCAGCCGGGCCTGAGTATTGAGCGGTCGATTGATCTTGTACATGAGCAGGGTGGACTGGCGCTTGTGGCTCATCCATCATCCCTTCTTTCGCCATAGTTGCCAGCGTGAGGCGTTAGATCGCATTTTTGCCGCGAGAGCAGTGTGGCTTGATGGCATTGAGACATGGAATGCCAGTTTTTGTGGTATTGGCGCAAATCGTGTTGCCATGCGTGTCAATCGGGAAGCATATGGCTGGTCAGAGATTGGCAGTAGTGATGCTCATACCCTGGGAGCGATTGGCCGGGGGCGTACCTGGTTCGAGGGTAAAAGTGCGGAGGATGTGCGCAGGACTATTGAATTACGCCTGAGCGCCCCGGGTGGGAAGCTTTGGGGAGTAATACGACTACCTGCGCCTGGCGCGCCACTATATGAGCAACAAACGGCAAAATGTGTAGCCCAGTAGCCTGGGCGCTGATAGCCTAGAACCCTGGAATGTCATAGCCTGAGTGCGGAGGGCTAGTCCTAAAGCGGCCAAGTATGATACAATAGCAGATATGTTTAGCAGACGCATACAGCAACGAGCCAGCATTTTAGTCGCTCTGCTGATCAAACCGTTTGCCCAGCTAGGTGTCACTCCAAATACGTTGACCGTAGTAGGATTGCTGCTTAGTGTAATGACAGCCGTAGTGATTGCTGCAGGGCATCTGGTGGCCGGAGGTTTGCTGGTGCTGTTTGCTGGAATTTTTGACATGTTTGATGGGGCGATGGCGCGCGTGAATAACACCGCCACAACCTTTGGTGCTTTTTCGACTCGACGCTTGACCGCTATTCGGAAAGTATTATCCTGTTGGGATTGCTCGTGTATGCACTGCAGCGACCAGGTCTACGTGACATTACTGGCCATTTGCGCACGAGCAAATCTGGATGATCGTACTCATTTTATAGCTATGGTCGGCTCGTTGATGGTAAGCTATACAAAGGCTCGCGCCGAAGGGCTGGGGTTAGAGTGCAAAACTGGATTGCTTGCTCGCCCTGAACGTGTCGTTATACTGGCTATCGGACTTTTGTCTGGTACGAGTATCTGGGCTGTTACCCTGCTTGCGATTTTATCGCAGGCGACGGCTATAGAGCGTATTGTCTATGTTCGACACATCACAAAGCCGCACGTACAACTGAGTCAAGGCAGCAAAGCTTCTCCACGATGTGCTTGCCCTCAGGAAAGATACGAGTGCAGATAATCGCCATGCGCCAATAACTATAGTGGGGACGAGCGAGGTAATGAGACTACACTAGCCTGCTTTCTCTCTGTGCCCACCAGTGTTCCGCCGTTTAATAATGGTGTGCATCAAAGTGAAGATAACGGCATAGACAAAGAAGGTCGGACCGGGTCATACACAATATTTGTAGCGTAGTAGAAGAAATAAGCCCGAGGATAAGGTAGGTAGAGACTCTAACCATCTTCAGTCGAACATTCTCTGTGGCAAACACCTGCGCTCCGGTCCGCGATACTGTGACTGGAGATCTTAGTGACAACACACAATACGCATTCTGAGCATAGCGACGTTGAAGAAATCGTCGTGAAGCATCTTCCTGCCGTCGAAATGCAGGAAGCAGCATCTACGGATCCTCTACATGAGACTTCTGCGGAGGGTGAACAGCCATCCAAGTCTGATGGAGAGACTCCGGAAAACCCGGGGACCCGGGAGACACAGCAGGCCCCGTACGAAGACGGAACGCCAGCCGCTGAAGTACCGCTAAATGCAACTGCACGCGAGGCCGCTGCACACATTGCTACACCTTCCCCTGCTCAAGAAGCAACCATGGCGGGCGCCTTTGAAACAGAGGAAGAAGTGCGGCCTTTTACTGATTTTATTGAAGAATTTCGTCAAGCCGAAGCCCGCTTTAGTTCTTCTTTGCAGGCATACCAGACTCAGGCTCCAGCAACGCTGAATGAGGAAACGGCGGCTGCAGCCGTGCTCTCCCCGTCAGAGGAACTCCTGGCGCTTGAGCCTGTAACTGCGCAAGAGACCCAGGTTACGCCTGAAAACCCCGAGCGGCAAGCTGCTGCTACCCCTCAAGCGGAGCGTCCTGTGTCGCCGCTTTTGCGCCCGGCTTCCCGTTTGCGCATGCCGCGACATGCCAGTGCGCGGCAGCGGGAGGAGCTGGCGGCGGAGCTGGGGAAAGAGCCAGCGGAAACTGAAACGAAGGTAGAGCCAGCCGTCCCAGAGCCGCAGCGCCCGGCCCGGCGCTATCGTTTTGATCGCCCGGCGGCAGGGGCTTCAACAGCGCCAGCGACCGCTCGCCCGGAGGAGAGTAAGGAGGCAGCGACCCGCGCTAGCAGTACTGAAAATGGACATGCCATAAATGGCCAGGGGGCTACAGCTGAGAAGGAAGCACAGGCCCAGCCAGCGGCAAGATCCGGGGCGAGTAGTATAGACGTCGCCGAGAAGAGCGCCTCAAAGGGCCCGGCTGCTGAGGTCAGCGCGGCGCCGGCAGCGGTTGCGCCCGTAACTCCTACAACCACGGAGAATGAGCGTCGCAAACGTCATAGCCAGGATCGCCAGCGCGGTAAAGAGCAGGCTGCCCAGCCTGCCGCCGCGACTCCTGAGCCTGCTGTTGCCGAGTCCGCTTCTCAAGCACAGGAGGTTGCGACGACCCAGGTAGAAGAAGAGGCAGGTCCAGAAGATCTGCCGCCTCTGGAATACGCGGAGCTCCAGAAGGCCAACACGCGGCGCCGCAGGCGGCGCCATACCGGGAGCCCGCCTGCAACGGCTCCCGGCGCTGCTACCCCGGCGGGGAAGGCTATAACGCCGGAGACGCCGCAGGCAGCGGCGGTTCCCGCGCCGACGCCAACGCCGGCTGTCAGCATGCCACGTACGCCCGCGGCCAACTCTGCGCCGGCGCCGAGCCAATATTCCATCACCTCGGGCTTTACCGTCAAGCAGATGAGCCAGGGCAATGATGAAGACAGCCCGTTTATGGGGCCTGACCCCTCGCCCGCGCGCGGTAGTATGGCAGCGCAGAATGTGCGCTCGCTGCGTACTGATGTGCAGCGGGCTCCGGCATATCCTGTGCGTACGACCGAGGCCACATCGGCCTCAGTTCATCAGCTTGCCAACATTGTTGCGCAGGCGATTCAGACGCAGACGGATCGCATGGTTTCCGAGCTGCGTCGCGCCAATCAGAGCCCGACCAACGTCTCGGTTTCAATGCCGCCTTTCCCTTCAACAGAGCGTGTGGGCGTCTTTGTGGATGTGGCCAATTTGCTCTACTCGGCGCGTACGCTGCGTTTGACGGTAGACTTTGGCAAACTACTGGACTTCTTGCGGGGCAACCGCCGCCTTGTACGGGCACATGCTTACTGCCCGACCAGCCCGCAGCCGGGTGATGAGCAGATGTTCCTGCAGGCTGTCAAGGGGCTCGGCTATCGCATCACGACAAAGAACTACAAGACGTTCTCCAGTGGCGCGAAGAAGGCCGACCTCGACCTTGACCTGTGCATGGATGTTGTGCGCCTGGTAGATGGCAAAGCTGTTGACTGCATTGTGCTGGTCAGCGGCGATAGTGACTTTATGCCAATGCTCGACTACTGCTCCGATCATGGAGTGCGCGTCGAGGTCGCCGCGTTTGACGAAGCGATGTCTGCAACCCTGCGCCAGAGCTGTGACCTGTTTATCAACCTGGGCATGCTCGAAGAGATTCGCGTGTAAATGGAAGAGTAAACAAAAAAGTGCCGCGTACTCTACGCGGCACTTTTTTGTTGTTGCGACTTTATGCAGGATCGACCCGTGCGCCTGGCGAGGAGCAACTGGGTATTCTGATGACGGGTGGCCACCTGTAAACCTGGCAAGCAAGAGGCGCAGGAAGGAAGAAGGGGCAGCCCGCCTGGGCAACGGCCACGCGCTGTGACGAAGCTCGAGCAGCGAGGTGTGCCGCATTGACGGCTGTCTAACAAGGGTGCTGCTATACTGAAGGCACAAAGAACTTATTTTCCCTTACATTCAGATGAGAAAGACGCTTATTATTTGCCTTCCAGGCAGGGTGCCAGCTTGAGTGGAGGACACATCCTGCCCGGTGCACCTCATCCTGCCCAAAAGGCAGGAAAGAGGTGGTCAAATTGGTGATGAAAAGCGTCAAGTCTGCCTGGGGACAGGTAAAAGGGACTGAGCGCCATCTGAATGACTATGGGCATTACCATAAAGGAGCCTGAGTTCAGCATGGGATTGGCTGTTGTAGCGCAAGAGAAGATAGATTATACAGACGCCTTAAGTGTTTCTCGCAAGCTGGATGCCTGCCTTAACCATATCTGGCAAAAGTATTTTTTCGATATCCCCTGCGTAAATGACGTGCAGATTGCCTATTGTTTTCCCTGGAAAACTCGTCTGGGCATGATCCGCCTGTCGATCGATAATGCTACCTCGTTCATTGGTATTAATGCGCTGTTGCAACACCAGCAGGTGCCAGCATGTGTACTGATAACGACGATTGCGCATGAGTTAACGCATTACGCTCATGGTTTTGGCTCCCCATTGCCACGCCAGTTTAAGCATCCTCATGCCAATAATGTGGTCAACCAGGAACTTGAGAGGCGCGGATTAGGAGAATATATCCATCAGAGCGATGCATGGATTGACAAACAGTGGTTTACATTTTATGATAATGAGCGTAGATCTGGCTGGACTGGTATTCCGGGCAGCTTCCGTTCTACTCGTCATCGACAAAAGTCAGAGCCGTGAAATGTACGCTTGTCGACATTTCACGGCCTGCTAAATTAGCCTGGTCGAAAATTCCTTGACATCTGGTTGTGCCTGTGGTATATTCAAGCTAGCTCCAGAGGTAAGTACTGCACCATCCAATAGTTTCACTGACTTCTATTTGTATGTTGTTGCATAAGTACGCAGTCATCTAGCATATTGGCCGATACACCTCTCGCTTTTCCCAGTCGACATGTCGCTCGCCGCAGACCTTCAGGGTATTTTCCCAGAGAGAAGAACCTATACACCTTAGACGAACAAAAGGAAACTTTCCCACCATAGCCGCTAGGCTCATCGCAGAAAGGAGAATGGGCGTGTTATTCCCCAAGAATTTGCTTCGCCCTACACAACGTGAATATCGCTGAGTTAGAAACAAAAACGATAACGGAGTTACGCGATATTGCTCGCGACCTCGAACTCTCCGGTTATACCACCCTCAAGAAACAAGACCTCGTTTTCCGTCTACTTCAAGCCCACACCGAACAGCAGGGAAACATTTTTAGTGCTGGTGTACTGGAAATCGTGGAGGATGGCTTTGGCTTCCTCAGGCAGGAACGTTTCTTGCCGGGTAACATGGATGTTTATGTCTCGCAGTCGCAGATTCGCCGTTTCGGTTTACGTACAGGAGACATGGTTTCGGGCCAGGTGCGCCCCCCCAAGGACAATGAGAAGTACTACGGTCTCTTACGCGTCGAAGCCATTAATGGCGTAGATCCTGAAATCGCCAAACGGCGCCCCCACTTTGATGTTTTGACTCCGATTTTCCCCCGTGAGATGTTTAACCTGGAAACGGAAGCCTCTAATATCTCCGGGCGCATCATCAACCTGGTGGCTCCTATTGGACGTGGACAGCGCGGTTTGATCGTCTCCCCTCCTAAAGCTGGTAAGACCATGCTCCTCAAATCGATAGCCAACTCTATCACCGAAAACTACAATGACGCTCATTTAATGATTGCCTTGATCGGTGAGCGGCCCGAAGAGGTTACAGATATGAAACGCTCGGTGCGCGCCGAGGTCATCAGCTCGACCTTTGACGAGCCGACTGAGGCTCATACTCGTGTTGCCGAGATGGTACTTGAGCGTGCCAAGCGCCTGGTTGAGGGTGGACGTGATGTAGTGGTCCTGCTTGATAGTATTACTCGCCTGAGTCGTGCCTACAACCTGGCTGTCCAGCCCAGCGGGCGCACGCTTTCTGGCGGCCTGGACCCGAGCGCATTGTTCCCGCCCAAGCGCTTCTTTGGAGCCGCCCGTAAGATAGAAGAGGGAGGGAGCCTGACGATTATCGCTACCGCCCTGGTTGATACTGGCAGCCGTATGGATGATGTCATCTACGAAGAATTTAAGGGCACCGGTAATATGGAACTGGTACTGAACCGCAAGCTTGCCGAGCGCCGCGTCTTCCCTGCCATTGACATTTCGCTCTCAAGCACGCGCCGCGAAGAACTGCTCCTCGATGACAAGACTCTGCGTGCTGTTGTCGTCATGCGCCGCATGTTCTCCACCCTGGCCGACCAGCGCGGACTGGAGGCGATGGAGGCATTGCTGCAGCATATGTCAAAGACGAGCAATAACATGGAATTCCTGGCGACCCTCAACAAGAGCATTCTGTGACGACTCCCACATGCGAGCCAAGCGAGAGTTTGCCCTGCTCATCCCTGCCCAGGCCGCTTCAGGGGTGGGGCGGATTTTGTAATTGGCGGCCTCATTTGATGAGGCTTGTGCGAACAGGCAAGATCATTGGAGGTTATTGTATGACAACCACGGCAAAGGTGTTCCAGAATTTTATCGGTGGCAAATGGCAGAGCGCGCAGAGCGGACAGACCTTTCCAAACTACAACCCGGCCACAGGCGAGCTCCTGGGATATTTCCCTCTTTCAAGACAGGTCGACGCCAACGCCGCCGTTGTTGCTGCTCGTAGCGCCTATCAGCAGTGGCGGCTCATACCTGCTCCCCGGCGCGGAGAGCTTCTCTTTCGTGTCGGCGAGCTTTTGACGCGCCATAAAGAGGAGCTCGCCCGCACGATGACCCGGGAGATGGGCAAGGTCTTAAAAGAGACGCGCGGAGATGTGCAGGAAGGCATTGACATGGCCTACTACATGGGCGGTGAGGGGCGCAGGCTCTTTGGCCACAGCGTGCCTGTTGAATTGCCTGATAAGTCTGGCCTGGCAATGCGTGATCCGCTGGGCGTTGTGACCTGTATCACGCCGTGGAACTTTCCTATAGCTATTCCTACCTGGAAGATGTTTCCCGCCCTGGTCGCGGGCAACACGGTGGTCATCAAACCCGCCAGCGATACTCCGTTGAGCGCCCTGCGCCTCGTCGAGATAATGGATGAGGCCGGTCTGCCCGCAGGTGTCGTGAATATTATCTTTGGCCCTGGTAGCACGGTCGGTGAGGCTCTGCTGCACCACCCCGACGTAGCGGTCGTCTCGTTTACAGGTTCTACCGAGTCGGGGCGACACGTGGCGGTTGAGGCAGCAAAGGCGCTCAAACGCGTCTCGCTTGAGATGGGCGGCAAAAACGCGGTGATTGTGATGGATGACGCGGATCTAGACCTGGCGGTGGAAGGTATTTTGTGGAGCGCGTATGGAACGACGGGCCAGCGCTGCACCGCCTGCAGCCGTGTGATTGTTCATAACGCGGTACGCTTTCAACTCCTGGAGAAGCTGGTCCCGCGTATCGAGCAGCTGCGCCTGGGTGATGGCCTGGATGAAGCGGTGGACGTAGGCCCTGTCATCAACGCAGCGCAGCTGGAGAAAATTCATAGCTACACGGAGATTGGCAAAAAAGAGGGCGCGACGCTGCTGACCGGGGGCGCGGTAGCCAACGAAGGCGAACTGGCGCATGGACACTTCTATCGCCCCACCCTCTTTACGGATGTGCGCGCGGATATGCGCCTGGCACAGGAAGAAATTTTCGGTCCCACCCTCTCTGTAATAGCGGTTGATTCATTTGAGGAGGCCATCACTGTCAATAATAACAGCAGGTTTGGCCTCTCCAGCGCCATCTATACCCAGGACGTCAATCGGGTGCAGCGCGCCATGCGCGATATCACGACCGGCATTGTGTACATCAATTCTGGCACGACGGGCGCGGAGATCCAGTTCCCCTTTGGCGGCAATCGTGGTACAGGCAACGGCCATCGCGAAGCGGGTATTGCAGGCCTGGACGTCTTCACGGAATGGAAAGTTGTGTATACCGACTACAGCGGTAAGCTGCAAAAGGCCCAGATCGACCAGTGAGGCATGCGTCTGCTGTCATCTTGCTTTTGCTTGAATGCATGGTTCTGGACGGGGTCGAGGAGCGAGAGGATGTAGCGGATTATTTGCATGCGGTCGTCAACGGCTATGGGCTTGAGTGAGTCCTCCGCCAGCTAGAGTGTCACCCTGTTGCCCCCGGCGGGCATGGTAAATCTCAAAAATCCGCCCATGGCCAGGCGCGTACAAATGACAGCGAGCGTAAAGAGGGCAAAGAGCAAGGCTGCAGTCCGCAGTTCGTAGAAGCCAAAGTCGAGCAGGCTGAGGTGATCGGGGCCGCTGATAAAAAAGCGCCAGAGGGCGGGTCCTTGCTGTATGCCTCCGAGAGCATTGACGGAGAGACCACAGCCCAGACTGAGAAGGATATCGATACCCAGGCAGATGGCTGCCATACGTGGTCCCAGTAGCCAGAAACGCTTACTCAGCCGCTCGCGTCTGGTAGATGCGATGCGACGTGTGGCCCAGACCGGTCCCAGCAGGTACTGGAGTACGAGAAATAGCAGCGGAGCGGCAACAAAGACCCAGTCGGGAAAGAAGGCAGGGGTAATCAGCGCTCCAAGCCGGCCCAGCGTGTAGAGAATTACACCCTCTATCACGCCCCGCCTATAGCTGGTTTTGTGAAACATGCTTTGACCCGCGTGCGAAGCTCATTAGTTACAACCGCAATTCCCACCGCCGCAGCCACAGCTTCCCATAGAAGTGGCTGACAGATCTTCAAAGCCGTCGTCATCGTCACCCGCGCGAGGTGAGACAAAAACAGAAAGCAGGCGGCGAACTTTTTCACTATGACACTTCATACAGACAATGTCGTCGGCATGCTGATGGCTTACGAGTAGTTCAAATTTGGCGCGGCAGTCTGAGCAGTAATACTCGTATAAGGGCATAAAAGGTTACCTCCAGATTATTGGGAATTTCGTATTCATGCCTATTGTATTGTTTCGCTCAGGGTACGTCAAGTTTTTGGTATTTTTTGCGTGCGAGTGGGACTTTATCGAAGCAGTTGCACGTTAGCATAACATCCATTAGAATGTGAGGGGAGATTACAGCGAATCAGCTGGAAAAGGGAGATGAATATGTCACGCATTCCGCCTGCTGAAAATGTTGAGCTTCCCACGCCAGAGGGAGAGAGCGCGTCAACTATGTCGGCCCTCTTTCGGGTGATGGCGCAGCGGCCGGCACTGGCGCGGGACAGTATAGCCCTGTTAGAGACAGCGATGCGCACAGGCACGGTTGAGCCCAGGCTTAAAGAATTACTGGCGGTGCGCGTCTCACAGGTGAATCATTGCTATTACTGAATGTCGGCGCATACTGCCTTGGCAAGGCAGCTGGGCGTGAGCGAAGCGTTGTTAGACGCGCTTTATCATATCGATGACCATCAGCACCTCTTCAGCGGGCGCGAACTGGTCGCGCTACGTTTTGCTGAAATTATGACGACGGGTGCGCGCGAAGTGAATGAAGTGTTATGGATGCAGCTACAGGCGTATTTTGAGGATGGTGAAATTGTTGAAATTGCGACCATTATTGGCCTATTCAACTTTTTTAATCGCTTCGCGGATGCTCTGCAAATTCTTCCACCTGCAGGGACAGGTGGAAATACATAGGAGATTGCGAGGAATGACTAGCAGTGACGAGAAGCTAAGCGCGTTGTTAGACGATTTGCGGAAGTTAGAGGTGTATTTGCACGGTCGAGGTGATAAGACCAGGGCCCTGGCGCAGAAGTTTGCCGAGAACGCAGAGAAGGATCCTGCCAATCGCGAGTATGATTTGAATCAGTCACGCATGTTAGATTATCAACATCATGTGTGGCATGAGATCGGCAACATGGTGGAGAAATTGGTCAAACAGCATGACAGCTAGAGAAGTCACGACACAAAAAAACTGGCTGCAGCCAGTTTTTTTGTGTCCTACTACGGGCAGCTACAGCTGGCCAGACTTGGCCTTGGAGTAGTGTTCAGTCAAATCTTGCCTGGTGCGTGCATACATCTCGCGACCCTGGGTAACGGCGTCATTAGCGCGAGCGCGCAGGTCTTCACTTAACTGGGTGGCGCGCTCGCGCAGTTCCTCACCGAGATTGCCTGAGCGATTGCGCAGGGTAATACCCTCTTCAGTAATCTGTGCTCGGGTGGCTTCACCTGACTGGGGTGCAAGGAGCAGGCCAACCCCTACCCCCAGGCCAAAACCAACAATTAGCCCCCACATAAATTTCATAAATCAACTCCAACCTTTCTGGCACTACGGCCATGTCAAATTCAAATCAGGCAACATAAAAATGACCGGAGTCATTTCCGGTTACATGCTCCCTTCTTGCGCCTTACCCACTAGCTTACCGGTTCATGCAATATCTGCTGTACCAGGGTGAGCAGGCTCTCTAATTCGAAGGGTTTTTGGACGATATGTACTTCACGATAGCGCCTCGGATTGTTGGCCACAAGTCGTATAACCTCTTCTGCCTCAAGTACCGCAGCGGTATAAACAATGACGGGAATGTCGGCAGTTATCTGGTCATCCTTTAGCTGCTTTAAAATATCTTGACCTGAAATATCTCCCAGCTTCAGATCAAGAATCAACAAGTCAGGTAGCTCGGTTTTGACGTGCGTAAAAGCATCTCTGCCATCCTGCAGGATAGCAACCTGGTATTGTTCATCTTCCAGGACCCTGCGCATCAGGTGCAGTAGTTCATTTTTATCATCAACAACTAGAATTTGTTTTGTCACTTGCAATCAGCGCAATGCCCTATGCTGCTTGCTTGAGGGTAGGCGCCGCCTCCTGTCATCGTGATCGCCGCGTTAGCTCCGAGTATTGACTGTAGTGTATCACTTTGTGCAACAACAAACAAGACTACTATCTTAAGTATATTACGGTGGCAAATGGAGTTTGAAATACAAGAATGCTGCTCCCCGCGGCCCCCCGCAGGTAGCCGCGGGGAGCAAACCCCTTGACGGCTTATGATATAGTATGTCTAGGCGGACGTAGCTCAGGATCACCTTCCTGGTCTACCAGGCGTGTGACCGTGTAGCTCAGTGGTAGAGCAATCGATTATTAATTCAATAATCGAATTGAGGGCGTAGCTCAGTGGCAGAGCAATCGACTTTTAATCGATTGGCCGAGGGTTCGATCCCCTCCGCCCTCACTATAACTCGTGATCTTTAGCCCATCTCACGTTTTTTTCCTGTTTGTTTTTCGCTGGCAATAGTCTCAACATCGCATTTGTTGCCCCCACATCATCGACATGTATGAGATATACCCCTCTAGTTTCAGGGCAGTACACGGCCCTAGCTCTAAATAAGCGGAAATCTCACCTTGCTGGCGGATGAAAAGCCCTGGGAAAGTGCCTGAGCTATTGTGGTGCGCTCGATTGAGTCGTACAATAGGGAGAGTAAAAGATAGGCATATTTATATTGAGCGGTTGGACTCTCATGCTGATCAAAGCGCACGTGAGACGCAGGACGTATCTTGATTCAATTACCCTGATGATGGTGGCGCGTACCCTCACGGAAATGGAGGGTATCGAGGAGGCCGCTGCAATAATGGCGACGGAGGCGAATCTGCAACTGCTGGCAGCGGCAGGTTTGACACCATTTGAGGAGCAGGCGGGACCGGCTGATGTGCTGCTGGTCGTGCGCGCAAGTGATGAAAGCCGCGCAGCAGCTGCGCTGGCGGCAGCCGAAGAAGAGCTGTCCCATCGTCCCACGACCTCTGGCGCGAGCTACGCGAGCGAGCAGGTGCAGCCGCGCTCCCTGGAACAAGCTGTGCGCTTACATGCGCATGCCAGTATCGCCGCCATTTCGGTGCCCGGCCCATATGCCGCTCTGGAGGCCGAGCAGGCCCTGCGCAGCGGCCTGCACGTCTTTCTCTTCAGCGATAATGTGCCTCTTGAAGATGAGATAGCGCTGAAGCTCCTGGCGCGCGAGCGCGGCCTGCTCATGATGGGGCCCGACTGTGGCACGGCGCGGCTGAATGGGGTCGGCCTGGGCTTTGTCAATGTTGTCCCGTCCGGCCCCATCGGCATCGTGGGAGCATCTGGAACCGGTATTCAGCAGGTTATGTCGTTGATTGCCCAGCAGCGCGGCGGCGTCTCCCAGATTATCGGCTGCGGCGGGCGTGATCTGTCTGAGGCGGTGGGGGCCATCACCACCCTGCAGGGGTTACGCATGTTGCAGGAGGACGAGCAGACGGAGGTGATCGTGCTGATCTCAAAGCCTCCGGCGGCCGCTGTGGCCGAGCGGGTCTTGGAAGTTGCGACAAGGGCTAAAAAACCGGTGATTGTCATGTTCGTTGGGGCCGATGCCAGTGCTTTGCAGAGCCGCTATGGACATCGCATCGTGGTCACCAGCACGCTGACGGAGGCGGCCCAAAAAGCGGTGAGCGTGTGTGGCGGCAGCGAGACGCTCACCGGCACGTGGCGCATCAGTAGTCATGCCTTACAGGCTCTGCGCGGTGCTCCCGCCGCTCCTGCAGGCACGCTATTGCTCGCGGGTCTCTTCTCGGGTGGCACCCTGTGCGATGAAGCCATGCACATCTGGTCGCAACAGCTTGGCCCTATTTATTCAAATATACCGCTTAAGCCGGCCTGGCGTTTGTCCGAGGAGCAGCAGGTTCAGGGCCACTGCGCCATTGATTTTGGAGCTGACGAGTATACGCGTGGTCGCCCTCACCCTATGATTGATCCTGGCCTGCTCTTGAAGCGCCTGCAAGAAGAGGCCGGCAACCCCAGGGTAGGTGTTATCCTCCTGGATGTGGTGCTGGGCTACTGTTCCCATCCTGATCCTGCGTCGGTCTATGCGCCGGCTATGCGGGCGGCTGTGGAGCGTGCCAGGCAGGACGGCAGGCGCCTGCGAGTGGTTATTTCGCTGTGTGGTACCGAGGACGATCCCCAGAGGCTTTCAAGCCAGACGAACAGGCTGCGTGAGGCCGGAGCCCAGGTATTCACCAGTAATGCCGAAGCGGCCCTGCGCTGTATTGAGTTATTAGCCTGATGACTCCCTGCATTAAAATAAACGGAGCTTTCTCCCCGAGTTTTGTAAGGTGCAATCGAACATGCAAGACATAGCACAAGCCAGAAAACCTATTTCTGTCATCAATATTGGCGCGGACCTCTTTGCTGATGCGTTGGACGCGCAGGGGGTAGCTGTGACGCGAGTGTCCTGGCGGCCGCCGGCTGGAGATGGAGGCGCTTTACGCAAGTTACTGGCAGATCCGTCCGTGGACGAGGCGAACGCGCGGGCGCTCGAGCGCATGCTGGCGGCCCGGCCGGTGCTTGTCGATGTACGGCCGGCTCGTGAGGCCATCCCTGCATTGCGTGATCGGCATTTGTTGCACGCGGGTCCTCCCATTGCGTGGGAGCGGATGTGCGGGCCGATGCGCGGGGCTGTGATCGGAGCATGCATCTACGAAGGCTGGGCCAGTGATGAAGCAGAGGCCCTCGCTCTGCTCGCAACTGGCGTAATCGATTTTGCACCGTGCCATCATTACAACGCTGTGGGCCCCATGGCCGGCATTACTTCACCCTCGATGCCTGTACTGGTTGTTGAGGATAGTGTGCATGGCAATGTCACGTTTGCCACGCTCAATGAGGGGCTGGGCAAAGTTCTGCGCTATGGCGCGTTTGCTCCCGAAGTATTGCAGCGGTTGCGCTGGATACAAACCGTGCTGGGCCCGGCGCTGGGGCAAGCGATCAGGCACCTCGGCGGCGTTGATCTACGTGCGCTTATGGCCCAGGCTTTGCAGATGGGCGACGAGTGCCATAACCGCAATAAGGCCGCGACCTCTCTGTTCGTAAGGCAAATGGGTCCGGCGCTGGTGGAGACGGGTAATACACCCGCGGAGACGGCGGATGTGCTGCGCTTCATGGCGGGAAACGATCATTTCCAGCTCAACCCGTCGATGGCCGCGGCCAAGGCGATCACGCTCGCCGGGGTCGACGTGCCCCGCAGCAGCGTGGTGGTGACGATGGCCCGTAACGGCGTCGACTTTGGCATCCGCGTGAGCGGCCTGGGGGAGCGCTGGTTTGTCGGGCCAGCGCAGTACATCCAGGGATTGTACTTCGCTGGCTTTGGCCCCGAGGATGCCAACCCGGATATTGGTGATAGTGCGATTACTGAAACCAGCGGCTTGGGCGCTTTTGCCATGGCTGGGGCGCCCGCGATCGTCCAGTTTATTGGCGGCACTCCTGCCGATGCCCTGCGCTATACGCGTGAGATGTACGCTATTACCGTGAGCAGCAACCCTTTATTTGGCTTGCCCGCGCTGAATTTCCAGGGTGTGCCCACCGGCATTGATATTCGCCGGGTCTGCCGTTTAAATATGCCGCCTGTTATTAATACGGGCATTGCTCACCGCCTGGCGGGGATTGGGCAGGTGGGCGCTGGCGTTGTCCACCCGCCCATGGAGTGTTTTGAACAGGCTGTGCTAGCGCTGGCGGAGCTGCTATAGCGCCGCACGATCCAGCTGACCTTTTTAGCTGGCCCCGGTCGTCTCTGGTATGGACGAGCATTTGAGGCAGCTTGCAAACGCGCAAGCCTACACCTATTGACATAGCTCATAGGTGTAGGCTTGCGCGTTTGCAGCGGCATATTCAAGTTCGAGCGAACAGTGGTATATTTAATTAAGCTACTTTACTTTTTGAAGGAGATCTTTCTCATGACAGATGAGAATGTTCGCACCCAGAAGCGCGCTGACGACCCTTTCACGCATCTTTACTCGCATGAATTTATGCGCCTGACCACCTTCCGACGAAATGGTGAGGCCGTACCAACCACGGTATGGTTTGCGGCGGAAAATGGCACGTTGTATGTAATAACCCAGACTACAACAGGGAAAGCCAAGCGTATTCGCAATAATGAACGCGTCCTGGTTGCGCCCTGTGATCGCATGGGGCAGGCTATCCTGGGAGAAGAGGTTGAGGCGCGCGCGCACGAATTGTCGCCCGTGGAGCATGAGCTTGCCCGTGCGGCATTGCGAGGGAAGTACGGCGCGCAGTTTGACGCGTTTGCCTCGCTCATGCCGGCACATTCACAACGAACCTACCTGGCGATCGAGCCGCTTACTCGCTAGTACTACAGTTGTAGATATGGTAAGATAGAAGGAGAAAAAGAAAAGGAAGCGAGGAACATGACCTATCAAGCAGCAGCAGTGGAGCGAGAGCGGGCCAGAGGGAGCCGAAACGCCGTGGGCAAGCGCCTTCGACGCGCTGGGTGAGCGGATCGGCCGCTACGTCGTGCGCCAGGAAGCCCGCGAGCGCATGGCTGTGTACCTGCGGGTGTTACTCAGCCCGGTGGCGCGCAAAAATGGCTGGCAAGTGGCCGAAGAGGCAGGAGAGGCGACGCCCTATGGGATGCAGCACCTCTTGGATCGAGCCAAGTGGGACCCGGATGGGGTGCGCGATGAACTGCGCAGCTACGTCAGCGAGACGTTAGGCGAGGAGGCAGCCGTGCTGGTGATCGATGAAACCGGCTTTCTCAAGAAAGGCCACAAGTCGGTAGGGGTGCAGCGGCAGTACAGTGGCACGGCCGGGCGAGTCGAGAACTGCCAGGTGGGCGTCTTCGTGAGCTATGCCAGTGCCAAGGGAGCCTGCTTGCTGGATCGGGAACTCTACCTGCCCAAGAGCTGGACGGCGGACCCCGAGCGGTGCCGCGAGGCGAGGGTGCCAGCCGAGGTGGGGTTTGCCAGCAAGCCAGAGTTGGCAGCCCGCATGCTGTGGCGCACACTGGATGCGGGGGTGCCAGTGGCCTGGGTGAGCGGCGATACGGTGTATGGCAGCAACCCGCAGCTGCGAGCAGGGTTGGAAGCCCGCGGCCAAGCCTATGCCGTGGGCGTGCGGTGTCATGAGTGGGTGGAGGTGAACGGGCAGCGTAGGCGGGTGGATCGGCTGGCCAAGGGGCTCTCAGCGGCGCAGTGGCAGCCGCTGAGTGCGGGAGCGGGAGCCAAAGGACCCCGGCTCTACGCGTGGGCTGCTGTCGCGTTGAGCAGCCCAGCCGAAGCCGGATGGCAGCGTTGGCTGGTGGTGCGCCGCAGCCTGCCAGGCGCCGCAGCCCAGGAGAAGCTGGCCTATTTCCTGGTCTTTGCCCGGGCGGGAACCACCTTGGCCGAGATGGTGCAGGCCATCGGCAGTCGCTGGACCGTGGAGCAGTGTTTTGAGGTGGGCAAGGGCGAGGTGGGACTGGCTGACTCTGAGGTGCGGTCCTGGCATGGCTGGTATCGACACATCACCCTCGCTTTGGTCGCCCAGGCCTTTCTCACGGTCATGCGTGCCCAGAGCCAGGGGGAGCTGGGAAAAAAACGGCTGAGGAGGCTGGCCAGCCCAGCCCCCAGCCCCCTGACGAGCTCGTTGAGTCAGTTCAAGCACCAGCGGGGCCTGCACTGCCCGTGATGGTGCCGCTGAGCATCCCAGAAGTCCGTCGGCTCTTCTGGTATCTCGTCGGGATCACTCCACTGGCTCCGCTGCACCGCTTGGCGTGGTCCATGTGGCGACGGAGCCATCAAGCGCTTGCCAAGCTCTATCATTACAAACGTCGCTCGCATCTCTATCTACAACTGTAGTACTAGGCGGCCGTGTGGCGTACTGCGTTTCTGTCTCCTGGAGAGAGCAAACGACGAAATCCTGATTGAGTGTATGCTATGTTGCGGCGCCAAAAAAGCTGCGTCCTCGCGCCATCTTGAGACGTGTATAGCATGGTGAGCAAATTGAGGTTGTTTATAGTACGCCCAGACTCTAGGATAGCCAGGAGTATACTAGCTAGTAGGAAATACGCTCGAGTGACGGCATTCCACGGCCTTTCGCCATGGGGCTATACTCTTTAGTTGGAAACATGCATTAGGGAACGCCTTGTTCATTCTTCACGTGCGGGCAAAAGATGGCAACAAACCCATCAGGCCAGAGTTTCTAAAAAATAGAAGGGCTACATAATTATGTCGATGAGCCAGGTAGAGATACAGCAGTGTATTCAAGATTGTTTGAATTGTCACGCAACCTGCAAGCGTACGGCTGAAGCATGTAAACGGGCGGGCGGCGAACATGGGAAAGATGAGCATGTCTACATGCTGCTGGACTGTGCAGAGATATGCCTGACGGCCGCTCATTTTATGCAACATGACTCCCCGTTGTATGGCTATGTGTGCCAGGCCGCCCTGCAGGTAGCCAATCACACTGCAGAGGAGTGCGAGCGCAGCGGTGACACCGATTGCGCCAATGTCTGTCACACCTGTGTAAATTCGCTGCAGCAGGTCGTGAGGCTGTTGCCATAGGGGTGCAGGTTTATAGCTTGAGATCCAGACGGCCTTGACGAGCGCGGGGGCCGTCTGGCCCTGGTGGGGCTCCTGCATGCGCCACGAGAGTTACAGGCTGCCCTGTGCCCCGCTAGAATTCTCCATAGACTATTTCCCCGCCCAGAATTGTTGCCTGAACCGCGTTTTCAGCCATTTTCTCCTGGGGCGCATCCAGGATATTTGCGCGCAGGACCACCGCGTCGCCTAGTTTACCGGGTGTGAGTGACCCCTTGTGCTCTTCTTCAGCGCCGGCATATGCGGCCCCCGCTGTATAGCCCCAGAGGGCCGCACTGATGGGCAGCGCCTGGTCCGCTAGCCAGGGAGGACGCTCGGGGGTGGTGTTATCGCGGCGCATGGTGGCAGCATAGAGAATGCGCAGAGGATCAAAGGTCTCGACAGGAGCGTCGGAGCCGAGAGCAAGGGGGATGCCCTGCTGCTGTATGCTGCGGTATGCGTAAGCATGACGGTGACGCTTGCCCCAGTAGCGTTCGGCGATGTCGCGGTCAGCTACTGCATGGAAGGGTTGAACGGAGGCTACAACGCCCAGGCGACGCATACGTTGCAGGTCGCTGGATGAAATGAGCTGAACGTGTTCAAGGCGATAGCGCAGGCGGGAGAGGACGCGCGCAGGACCGGCCTGGTCGGCCAGGTGCTGCTGGGCTTTTTCGATAGAGTTGAGGGCGACGTGGGCCGCACGGTCGCCGATAGCATGAATAGCGATGCTGGCGCCAATCTCTGTGGCGGCGCTGACCGTGTCATTCATTTCCTGCTGCGAGATGGTGAGGATGCCAAGGTTGTGAGGATTGCCTTCAAAGCCTTCCAGCATAGCGGCGGTCTGAGAGCCAAGCGTACCATCGGCGAAAATTTTGATGCCGCCCAGGCGCAGCATATCATCGACGAAGATGGTTTGTAGTCCTCGCTCGCGCAGCTCGGGCAACCTCTGGCGTGGGAGAATCATCTGCACTCGCAGGCCCAGCTTTCCCTCGTCGCGCAACTGCTGCAGGAGGTGGAGCGCCTGCAAATCCTCAATATCCTGGATAGAGGTGATGCCGCCTTTCTGCAGCTCTTTGATGGTGCTCAATACGAGCGTCCGCGTAAGTTGAGGATCAGATGGCTCATGGATGACCCTGTAGACGAGATTTATGGCGGCGTGCTCTTGCAAAATGCCCGTGGGTTCGCCCGCGCCATCGCGTAGAATAGCACCGTTAGCGGGAGAAGCCGTTTCGGCAGTGATCCGGGCTCTCTGCAGAGCCTGCGAGTTGACCCACAGGAGGTGACCATCCTTGCTCCACAAAGCGACCGGGTGCCCGGGAGCGACGGCGTCGAGCGAGGCTTTGCCGGGGAAGGTGCCGCCTGGCCAGAGATTTTTATCCCATTGCCCTCCCTGGATCCAATGGCCAGGTGGTGTTAGCGCAGCGCGTTCTCGCACAAGGGCCGCGACTTCGTCCTCACTGCTGCAAGCCGCGGCGTCGATGTAGTGAGAGCGGTAGGCGGTACTCAGCAGGTGGATGTGAGAGTCGATGAAGCCCGGCAGAACTGTTCTGCCGCGCAGGTCTACCAGTTCGCTAGCCTGGCCACCGCTGCGACGCACCTCGTCGTTTGTGCCAACTGCTAGAATGCGACCGCTGATACTATCAATAGCCATGGCCTCTGCGCGTGGTTGTGCCGCATCCATTGTGTAGATAATTCCATTGAGATAGAGCTGGGTACCCAAAATCACACCTTTATGAACTCGGTTATGGCGGCTGCGAGACGCTGTGGTCGCTGCAGTTGAATATCGTGCGTGGTATCTGGCATCCATAGGATGGAACAGCGGCGGATGATGCGGGCGACCTGGGCAGCCATAAAGCCCTTGGCAGCCGCGAACTCGCCGGCATTTTCTAGCTTCTCAGGCGGTTGAGCGCCGGGTTGGGGTCGAGCCGCGGCAGGAACGAGTAGCACCGCACAGCGTATCTGGCTATAATAGGTCAACGCCCGGTCTTCCCACAATGCCTGACGGATAAGGCGTTGGTGCGCAGGCGTGAGTCGTTCTTCAATCTCGCCCCCTGGGCGCTCAATGACGGATGTGAGGAGAATAGCCTCAATCTCTGGTGACCAGAAGGCCGCCATCTCCTGGCGCATGGCGCTGAGATACGCGTCGCGAGAATGATATACCTCCCGGGGAGGAGACTCGCGCAAAAACCGCTCGAGGGTCATGCCGGGCCAGTGCCTGGGCTCGACATGCGGGCAATCGATCAGGATAAGGTGACTGACGAGGGCGCTATGACGAGCCGCTAAAACCAGGGCAACGCGCGCGCCCCAGCCATGACCGACCAGCATGACCTGGCCCAGGCCCAGGGCGGCCATAGCGTGAACAGCGTCTTCGGCAAGCGTTACAAGATCGTAGCCATCCGCGGGTGCGTCACTCTGTCCATGGCCACGTTGATCGAAAGCGATGACCTGGTGATCAGTACAGAGATGAGGGGCTACCAGCCTCCAGGTGTCGGCGGTTGTTCCCAGTCCGTGTAACATTACAATTGGAATCTCGTCGCCACTGCTCACCCTCTCCTCGTTGGCTTGAGTTTGAGCCAGCTGCGGCCGTGGAGCGGGATGCCATTCAAGATAATGTAAACGTAGACCATCGGCATCGACAAACGAACATTTCGGCCCGCCGTGATCGTCGATACGGGACTCAAGCATGGGTCTTCCTTTCTTTTTGCTGGCCGCCATTGGCGCCTGTTATTACCAGGTAGACGCTGATAATAATCAGGCTGCCACCCGCGATCGTGATTGGTGTGAGTTGATCGTGCAGGAGTACAATGGCTAAAAATGTTCCCAGCAAGGGCTGGATGAAGAGCGTTGATGCAGCGGATGAGCCATCAACGCGAGCCAGCCCCTGAAACCAGATGAGATACGCTACGACGGTGGACATAAGTGCCAGCCAGGCGATGCAGAGCCAGGCCAGCAGGCCGATGGGATGCCAGCCTGTATAGGCGATTTCCCAGGCCGCAAGCGGTGTCCAGAAAATCATGCTGACAACGATTGATGCCGCTGTAATCAGTAGAGGCGAATACTTGATCAGCAGCGACTTCCCGCGTACGGTATAATACGCCTCGAAGAGCAGAGCCAGGATAACCAGTAGATCACCAACGCTACGCCATATGCCTCCGCCTGCCGGAATAGTGGGAAGCAGACTGCGCTCGACGATGAGATAGACGCCGAAAAAACCCAGCAGCAGGGCCACTCCTGTCAGGGGTTTAAAGTGTTCACGCAGGATGATCCAGGAGAGCACTGCGGTGAAGAGCGACTCACTGGTGATGAGCAGCGCGACGTCCGAGGCCGTGCTTAAGGCGAGGCCGCCGTATTCAAGGAGTTTGTTGATGACAAAGCCAACCAGGGCCAGGAGAAGCAGCTGCGGCAGACTCTGGCGATTCAATTGTAGCTGCTTGCGCCTGGCGATGAGGAATGGCAGGAGCACAAGTGCCGCGATGCCCATCCTGAGGGCCAGCATAATGTTGACGGAGGTATCGCGCAGGACGACCTTGGCCGCGACATAGCTGGCTGCCCAGAGCACATTGGCCATGATAAGGAGCAGCCAGGAAAATGGGTGCCGTGGTCGGCTGCCAGGGACAACGGTCGGCAAAGACATGACATGCTCCTTATATATATTCAGATGAGAAAAATGCACCCCCACCCTCTCCGGGGTAATAGGTAATAATGTAATAAAAGGATGACTAACAGGTAATAAGCATCTTTCTCATCTGAATGCATATGTGTATTTCAAAGGTGGGCAAAAAGTTACCTATACTAGGATAAAGTGCAGGTGAGAGGTTGTCAATGAGCAGACTCGGCCCGCAATACTTTATAACGCGTATTGCCTCCCACCTCCTCAACTGTTTGAAAGCATGCCCGCATGCCTGGTTCATATTTTAAAAAGCGATTTGCGACCAGGTACAGGCGTCCACGTGGGCGCAGAATTTGAGCTGCTTCGCGTATGAAGCGTTCGGCGGTTGCGGTCGTCTGAATGCCACCCCGGTGAAAAGGAGGGTTGGTGACAACGAGGTCAAAGTGCTGTTGTAAAACAGCCTGCGCTCCATCGCTGGGCATTACAGCAATGTTTGTCAGGCCACTTTGTGTGACGCGCAGGCGGGCGACCGCGACGGCTGCGAGGCTGACATCCAGCATAGTGACATATCCCTGCCTGGCCCCGCGAGCAATGTGAAGCCCGATATAGCCCGCTCCACAACCAAGGTCCAGAGCAATGTCTGTGGGGCGGATATCCAGCGCGTCGAGCAAAAGGCTCGTACCTTCATCCAGCTCGCCGTCGGCGAAGACCAGGGGCAGGAGGTCAGGCAGGGTGTCACCGTTGGCCACTGGCGCAGGTACAGCGGGAGGAGTATCTGACGCACGCGAGCGGATCACGCGCTGGCCCTTGCCGATGGCGAGGGTCGCGACATTGCCAGAGATGGCCTGCATCCGTTTAGCCACTGTAAGGATTCCGCGATCTTTGGCTCCCTGGACATAGAGCGCTCCGCCTGGCTTTAAGGCGTAGGCGGCTAATTGTAATCCATAGAAGATCCAGGCATTGCTCGGCTGGTAGAGGATGTTCATGATCGCTCTATCTACGCTTTGTGGTGGGATGTGTGATAGATACGCGTGTAAGGCAACATGCCGCACGTGTGCGGTCCGCCCGCCAGTGGCCTGCTCGATCTCCTGCATGGCCTTATGCAGATAGGCGATATTGTCTTCGGCAAGAATCAGCGTACCGCTGCTGAGTTGGCGGGCAGCACTGGCAACAAATGGGTCGCCGGCGGAATTCACAAACAAGACATGATCCTGTGGAGCAAGCTGGACGGAATCCGCTAAAAGATGCGTTTGCTGTGACATACATAGCCCCTTACATGGAGTATGCTCATCGCGAGGAGAGCAGGCGCGTGAAGGTGAGATAACTGCTATCCTTTGCGCAGCTTTTGCCAGTCCTGTGTGAATTTCTTTATGGCCTCATCTGTTTGTGGGTCGCTGACCATATCTAACAGGACCTGTGGGGCGGCTGTGATGTCATGTGCGCCCGCGCAGAGCGCGGACATGGCGTCTAAAGGAGATTTAATACTGGCTGCCAGGATGCGCGTAGGAATGTGCTGGTTGTGGAAAAGTTCTGCCATCTCTGCAATGCGCTCACTGGCGTCAACTCCGGCCCGTTCCAGGCGGTTATAGTAGGGAATCACAAAATCGGCGCCGAGCATAGCGGCGCTGTATGCCTGGGACAGGGATGTTACTGCCGTAAAGGCCACGCGATGATTTTGCCGCTTCAGCTGCCGGGCCACACGCATGCCCGCCTGGAGCATGGGAATTTTTGGAATAACTCGTTCTGGTGCGGCCTGAATATAGGCAAGGGCCTGCTCGAGTATCTCGCTTTCCGCGGCTGCACCTGGCTGTATAAAGATGGTGCCGTCAATGTCATGCAGCAGCTGGTTGAGCAATAGCTGAGGCTGTATCGCCTGACCGCGCTCTTGCGCCTGTAGCACCAGCGTCGGGTTAGTGGTAACGCCTGCCACGGGTACAGTTTGCGCAATGAGCATGATATCTGCCAGGTATGCACAATCAATGTAGAGGGCCATATGCAATGCTCCCTTCCCGTCTGTGGTGTGCTATGCGTAAGCCAGCAGTTTAGCCAGCTGATATCAGTAAAAGTGCGTGCGAGCAAGCATCGATTACTACATTTGTTCCTGACCGCGCCAGGAGGACAGAATTGCCTGTCAGTCTGACTGCTAGACTCTAACATACCTATCTGTCCCTCGTCAAATGCGGCCAAAAAAAGCGACAAATCTTGTCCAGACAAAAAATTGAAAGGTAATAACGTCTGAGATCTGTCATGCAGGCAGTAGTGCCTGCGATATTCAGGGCATTTCAGAATGATAGCCCTATGCTCAAATTCGCTCATGTTGATGATAGATGAATACATCGTAATAAATTCCCGAGCAATGGGCCGAATTTTTGATGAACAATTTTTCATAAATAACATATCCCTTTTCACGGGTTCGTCATATGGAGATGGTATAGTATTTTCCAGAGTCAATGAAGATCAGGTGGTGGGGAGGCTAAAGTAGCGAGGGCGAGAGAAACTGTATTTGGGCTGGCATGTGAAGGGCTGTGGAGGGTTTATCTGGAAACATGTGGAAGTTATGTGGGCGGGTGGAAGCCTCAAGGGTACGTTCCTTGAGGCTTACCTGGTTTTTGAGGCTGATTTCGCTTCCTATAAATCTCCCTGGAAGGCCCTTTTAAGCTAATCCAGGCAATAACTGAACTTACAAGTGCTCCTCAATTTGACGGCCTCGAGGCTTTGCGCCTTCACACTCTTCTTGCGAGCGCTGATGTAAATACACTCTCAATCCCGTGGAATACGCCATAGCCGGGACAGCGCTCGAAGTCCAGCTCTTTGCTGCGCGCTACCGTGCTGTTGCCACCCCGGAACCGTTGTATGACCCCAAAAATACCAGGGTCAAAGCCTAGGCCTGACAGAGCAGCAACCAACGGCTATCAATTAGCAGGTGAGCTCTATCTGAAGTTGTGTACAAGCAGGGCAATTACTATGACCGCGGCGATAAGCACAACTACTCCTATCAGGAAATATATATTCCTGCGACCGAGTGCAATCTTGCTCGGTCCACGCGCCGCCACTCTTTTCGCCTCCTGGCGGCGCTCTTCGCTGCGCCGCCTGCGCTTTTCCAGGCGTTTGCGCTGTTGCTCGCCCGGCGCGGACTGCTGGGAAGGGCTGGTACCAAGCTGCTCCATACGGCGGCGCATCGTGCGGTTGTAGCTGTCAGCCTGCTGCTGCTGGGGATTATTCGTTGCTGGCGTCTCCCTCGGCAGGGTCGACTTCGCCCCGGGGACGGCGCTCCCACCAATACGTGAGCGACTACTCCTGCTGCTCGTTCTGGCCTTCTGCGAAGTGTCCTGCACTGTGGCAGGCGCCTGCTCGGCGGTCGTTTGCTTCTGTTTTCCAGCCGTGGGCGTATTCACATCTTTCGCCTGGGGAGCAGGAGTGCCGCTGCCACCTTGTTTTTGAGAGCCTTGTTTGCTCGCTTTCGCCATGGTTGTATCCTTTTCTGAGATAAGTGCTAGATATCAGATAATACTTCAAGCCAGCCATTGACCGGGTTGACGGTCACCTCTTATCCCCCTCGTGTGCTAAAAACTCCCTGGCGATCTCTGCCGCTGTATCCTTATCATCGGGAGAAAGAGCGCCATCAATGACCAGGCTCAGCAGGTGATCCTTGACGGGACGCAGCCATGGCCCGGGCCCCCGCTGAAACAAATTCATCAATTCATTGCCATCCAGCGGGCTCTTTATGGGTACGCGTTCCGCCTCCTCCCTTAAGCGCTGGCAGCGCTCCTCCAGCTCTTTGACACGGGCAGCGGCACGCTCGACTTTGTCTACACGGTAGCTGGTAATGTCGGCGCGGGAAAGATCGAGCAGGTCAGGCAGGACGTTGCCGCTCTCCAGCATCAAACGCCGGACCGCTCCATCGGTCCACTCTGGCATATAGGCATTGGCCCGCATATGTAGACGCACTATGCGTGAAACGTTTTCGATGAAATCTCGATCAAAGTGCAGGCGCTTGAGAATATCGCGTGCCATGTAGGCGCCTATATCCTCATGGCCAAAAAAATGGACCTTGTTATCTTCAACACTGCGCGTTCGCGGCTTCGCGATATCGTGCAGCAACGCGCTCCAACGCGTCGCCAGCCGCGGAGCTGAACGCTCAACAACACGCAGCACATGGGCGTAGACATCCTTGGAAGAGGTTGCTCGCTGCTGCTGCTGGCTAACACCACGCAGCTCCAGCACCTCCGGCACTATCCACTCCATCAACCCCAGCTCCACAAGCAGATCAAGCCCCTTCGCCGGGTGAGGTGAGATCAGCAGTTTATTCATCTCGTCGCGAATACGTTCGCGGCTGATCTTCTGCAGCTTCGGGGCCTGGTGAATGATCGAGCGCCTTGTCTTGGCCTCGATCGTGAAGTCAAGCTGTGACGCGAAGCGTACCGCCCGCAAGAGGCGCAGCGGATCTTCATCAAAGCGCTTATCAGGTTCGTCGCCTACAGCGCGTAAAATATGCGCCTCCAGGTCCTGTCGTCCACCAAAAAGATCAATAATAGCGCCATTGAGTGGGTCGCACGCCAGCGCATTGATGGTGAAATCGCGTCGTAAAAGGTCATCTTCTAGAGATGTACCAAAACATACCTCCGGTTTACGCGACTCCGGATTGTAGCGTTCCGTACGAAACGTCGTAATCTCAATAATATCAGTGCCATAGTGCAGGCGCACCGTGCCAAAGCGCTCGCCCACCAGAATCACCGCGCTGGGCCGCGTGGGCGCTACCAGGCGTTTGATCTCATCGGGGCGCGCATCGGTTGCCAGGTCCGCATCGCTCGCTTGCCCACGCTGCAACAACACATCTCGCACCGTTCCACCTACCATATATAATTGTTTATGCTGGGCGTGAAATCCCTCCGCCAGCGTAAGAATGATGTCCATCATGTAAAATCTTTGGGTGTAGGCGGGCAAAAAAATGCACCCTACACAGGCTCTTGTCCTTTTAATAATGGGATTATTATCTCACATCTTCGCAACCTTTTACAGTACCCCCTGGCTGCGCTGCGCAGGCCCGTTCTGGTCATCCCAGGTATACCTGTGAGGCCGGGGCCGCTACCCCAGACAGCGTAGCTTGCTAATGTACCAGGCGCAAGCCTTTGTTGGAATTTCACGTACTATGTATGGCCCCGGCGAAAAAACAGCAGCATACTTTTGTGCTAATTTTTTACGTGCAATAGCTTGACTTGAACATTTATTCGATGTTATGATAAGAAAAAATGAAGAACACATTTTCTTGAAACGGAGGAATCGCCATGGGAGCGACGGAGGCAAGAAGAAAGTCGCCTGTACAGACGGCGTACGACATCGTGGATGAAGATGATATGTATGTAGCGCATGGCCACAGTAGCGCTCGTCGCTACAAGCAGCCCGTTCAACGTGATACGCTGGAAGGCTCGAATATGCTGCAGGGCGCGGTAATACAACCACGTCGCTCCAGTATCGCGCAGCCCGTTGCCAGAAGCACGCCCCCCCGGGCGGCCTCAACACCATTAAAGCGCGAAGATGCGAAGCGCCTCCCCCTGCTTGCAGTGGTCCTGGGTATGCTGGTAATGGCCTTGTTCGTCTTTGGGGCGACTAGCTTTAGCTCCTGGTGGCAGATTCACCAGGACGATATGCGCTATGGCCGCCCGCGTACCTTTCAACTCGACGCGCTTGTAGGGCACGAGGATGGCCCGGGTCACCCTACGCACCTGATCTTTCTCAACCTGAACCGGCACGTGGAGATCATTGAACTGCCCGGCGGCGATGCCGCCCACGCCCATATTTATCAGGGCCCGCTTTTATATGGCCCGGGCCAGGATTTGACGCCCGTTACCGGCGAGGTTCGCGACGTCAACGGCGATGGCAGGCCCGACATTATTGTACATATCCAGAATCAATCGCTGGTTCTTATCAACGACGGCACGCAGTTTCGGCCCCAGCAAATTGGAGACCGTATAAACATGTAGAGAAGAGTCGCGAACAGGGAATAATATTGATAGACGCTGCTTTCCTCTACAAGAAAGTAGTATTTGTTAGCTGGCGCGATGGGATATAATGACAAAAATCCAGCCGCAGCCGTTTCACCAGAGCTGCTCGAGGCGACCGCGATCATCGGCACGCCCCGGGAGGTGGTGGCAAAACTTGATCAATGGGCGGCGTCGGGTGTAGATGAGCCGCTGCTTGGCATGCCAAGCGGCTCGCTTGACGAGGTTGGTGCCAGGCTCTCCGCATTGATGGAGGCGTTAAGAGCATAGCGCTGCGCGAAGTCTTGCGCGTGCTTGAGACGCTTGCCAATGGCTGGATGGTCGTGAAAGAGAAATTCAATCACGGGCGCTGGCTCGACATCGGCCAGGTTCTGATTGGCCAGGCGGCTCATCGCGCTTCTGAAGGGTCCCACAAGCCGGGTTGACCGCAAGGCATATTCGTCGGCCTGGTATTCGATGGCCCGGCTTAAGCAATTGCTGAGAGGCATAACAATCAAGCCAAAGAGCCCGGTGAGCACGAGTAAGACGGGGATTGTGGCCGGATCGGCCAGGTTCTGATAGTAGTGCTGGCTATCAACCGCCCAGTGCAACGCCAGGTTGACCAGGTACAGCCCCCCCAGCATGAGCGCTGACTGGCTGATAATAAGCTTCCAGATGTCGTGGTGCACGTGATGTCCCAGCTCATGGGCCAGGACGACCTCGATTTCGTCAGGTGTGTAGCGGTCCAGCAGCGTGTCGCCCAGCACGATACGGCGGGTATTGCCCAGGCCCATCAAGGCCGCGTTAGCCGCGGTGGTCTTGCTGCTCATTTGCATGCTAAAGACGCCGCGTACCCTTGTTTTGGCGCGCGCAGCCAGGGCCAGCAGGCGTTGTGTTAACTCACCTTCCGGCAAGGGGCTGAACTTGTAGAACATGGGCAAGAGGAGTACCGGCGCAAGATTTGCCATGACAACAGTGAATAAGAGCAGGATGAACGCGACCTCGAGCCACCAGAGCTGAGGCTGAGTCGCCAGCAACATGTAGACGAGTTCGACGACGATGGCCTCGAAGACCAGCCCCAGAACAAGCCCTTTGCAGAGGTCGAGTAACCAGCCCTTGAAGGACATGGTCGAAAGACCATAGCGATGAGATAGGACAAAGCCGCCAAAATACCCCAGCGGGACGGTGAGCACCTGGTACGCCAGCATCAGGACCAGAAAATAGGCCAGAACCATCCAGGGATACCAGCCCGGGAGAGGCTGCCACGCCAGCGGCTGCAGCCAGTTGCGCAGCCCTGTATCCAACCCACTCCAGAAGATAAAGAGAATGCCAACGGCACCTATGCCTATGTTCACGAGACTGAGGCGCCGTCGAGTACTGGCATACGCGCGCGCTTGCCGCTGTCGCTCCGCGTCTATCTGCATATTGAACTCCCTCTTAACCAGCCATGCGTTCTTGCTCTAAATAAGTACCTCGTTATAGGGGTAGAGACAAGACGTACAGGTGCGCGCGGCGAACCCCGCCGCGCGCACCTGTATTGCCGATTGCTGTCTATGCCTTCTTAAATGTACATGACACCTTGCCGAAGTAGAGTGTATCGCCATCGTTGAAAGGTGTAGGTTTGTCCGGCTCCAGGCGTTTGACGTTGACGCGCGTCGAGTTCGTGCTATTCAGGTCGGTAAGCGTATAGCTGCCGCCAATATGCTCGAAGGCGGCGTGAATCCGCGAGACCGTGTCGGAACCCTGGATCTTGCTGAGGTCAACCTCTGGCTGAGTACCGCCAAGGTCATGATCGAAACGCCCCACCAGGGCCCGCTCTCCTGAGAGCTTGATCGTCTGGCCAGCGCTGAAGGTCAGGTAACCCCAGGTAGCGGCGGGCTTTGCCGCTACAGGCTGCGGCTTGACGGGCGGCACCTGCTGCGTTTTGGGCAGCGTGGTTTGCAGGGCGGGCGGGGGCGTGTAATACACTTCTTCCTGCTTTTGCGGCGCCTGCGGCTTAGGCTGTGAAGCAGGCTGAGGAGTGTAGGTCACTTCCTGCCTGGGAGCCACAGGAGGCAGATTAGCGGGCGGCGTGTAGTAGACCTCCGGCTGCGCAGGCGCTTTGGGTGGTGCGGAGGGCGCAGATGACTCTTGCCCTGGCGCCGATGGGCTGATGGTGACCCTGGTCGCGGGCATCACCGGCGGCTCCTGTGGCACAGGAGGCGCGTATGGCTGCGCCGCAGGTGGAGGCGTATATGCCGGCGCCTGCTGAGTGGGCGGAGCGCTGTACTGCACCGTCGGTGGGGGGGCCTGTACAGGCGCTGCCGGAGCCGCCGGCGCGGACTGATAGATCGAGGCGCCGCATTTTGGGCAGAAGGCCGTGTTGTCCTTTATCTCTGTCTTACAATTGGGGCAGAGCGTCACCAGAGATTTGCCACATCCCGTACAGTACGTATCGCCTGCTTCGTAAGGCGTGTTGCAACTTGGGCAGCGCAGCTGCCTGGCCGTCGGCGCCGTCGCGGGCAGCGCATTGACGACCTGCGGCTGCGCTGGCGTATATGCCGCTGGAGGAGGGAGGTAAGCAGGCGGCGTATAAGGAGGTGGAATATGCTGGGGCGGCGGCGCATATTGTTGTTGCAGCTGAGGAACGATCTGGACCGGAACCGGTCCTATGTGTATCTCCGGCCGCTGTTGACGCACCAGGCCGTCCACGACATTCAGTACCTGGTTGCCAAGGCTGGCCTGGCGTATGGCCCCTGCACCCGCGGTCAGCATCAGCGGCCAGAGCACGGGCGCGGCGATAATGCCCACGGCGCCCACCGCCGCCTTCTCGATCCACCTTTGCTGGCCGATCATAGCGATGACGCCACCGCCAGAACGTTGCATGATGACGCTCAGCGCAGCCTGCATACCAATGAGAGCCTCGAAGTCGCTGCCCTTCTTCAACTGGACCATCATCTGATCGCGGTTGCCCACCTGTTGTGTCTGGTAACCCTGGGCACGGTAGATGTTCTCCAAATTATTGGCGAGCTGTTCAATATCTATCTCTTCGGAATTGTAAAATCGTGCATCCATCCGTCTCTCTCCTTGCTATAGCCTGATTTATTGTTGCGCCGGCGCCGGCCCCGTCTGCACGCCGGGCTGCTGCTGCTGCACCAGGTCGTCGATGACGGTCATGACCTGGTTGGCAAGCCCTGCCTGGCAAATCGCTCCCACGCCCGCCGTGAAAAGCAGCGGCCATAATACTGGAACGGCAAAACCAACCACGCCGACCGCAGCTTTGTCTACCCATTTCTGCTGACCGAGAGCAATTGTGATGCCGCCAGAATTGCGCTGGATAGTGACAGTGAGAGCAGCTTGCATGCCAACAATGGCTTCAAAGTCGCCGCCTTTCTTCAACTGTACCATCATCTGCTCATTGTTGCCAATGTGTTGTGCCACGTATCCCTGGCCGCGGTAGAATTGCTCCAGGTCAGAAGCGAGGCGCTCGATATTCAAAGTATCACTTTTGTAAAAACGGGCAGCCATCGACGTTTATGCTCCTCTACTACAAGATTTGTGCATATAGTTTTTTGTTGTAGTATTGCTGATAGAGCTGGAAGCCTCGCGGGCTTAATGCGGCCTCTGTTACAATATACGAGTGTTTACAAAGAAGGTTAGAAGTATCTCTGGCATTGAACATTGTGTGATGTCTCCGGCGGATGCTTTAGCACGGTTGCCAATGATTTTTGCGATAGATTTCCAGGGTCGATTTATCCCCGGGCACGTAGCTGACCATGGAATAACTGTTTACCCCCGTAAAAACAGTGGTGGCTGTGCGCAGGGCCAGGCGCCCGAGTTCACTGTGCTGGACATGAAAGACAAACGAGGGGTCTGGTTTGCCCTCGGGATACGTTGCAGCCGCTATGCGGCGAAACTCTGGCAGCTCGCGTAAACGTTTCCATAACTCTTTATACTCCGGCAGGTGGGTCACCGTGCGCGTGTTGTACTGAAAATCACTTAACAGGCGACGCGCCAGGTTTTCCCAGCTCTGAAAGCGGCGGCGGCGGCGTACGTCAAAAACCAGCTCCAGCAAGTGGTGTCTTTGATTGTTGGCTACCTCGTCCTGTACCTCGAAGAGGATGATGGCGGCATCATTCCAGGAATGCAGAAACCAGAGGCGGTCCAGCGAGTGGGCCGGGTATGAGGTATTGAGGACGAGCAGGCGCGCCATTTCGCCAAAGTCAAGCAGCGTGCTATCAAATTGCTCAAGGTCGAGGAGATGCCCCGTCAGTTCGCTGTAGGCGTTCAAGTAGTGTAGCTTATCTTCTCCCTGCAGCTCAAGGGCGCGCGCAATACTCTCTGCCACATGGCGCGAAGGATTGGCGCGCATACCATTTTCCAGGTGATAGATATATGTGCGCGACAGGCGCGTGGCCTGCGCCAGCTGCCCCTGTGACATATGGCGCCGCTGGCGCAAGCAGCTGACAAGTTGGGCGTAATCAGAGATCGCGTTCTCTAGCGTCATTTTCATACCTGGTGTTTTCACTACGTTAGCTACTTGCTCATTATGCCCCAAAAAATGTTAGCTGGCAACGTGTTAATATGGTTGTTAACACCATATAATAAAGCAAAGGGATTTTTTCTGCTTAAAAGGCGCTAACTCTGTCGCCCGGGTAATCTCTATGAGAGGAGCAGGTAAGTAATGTCTGATCCACCAGTAATGAATAGCTCTCAAGAAGAATTAGTCGCTAGCCGCCCCTGGGTGCGTTTCTATGAGCAGGGAGTGCCTGCTCAGCTCGATATTCCGGATCACCCCCTGCCATGGCTGCTCGATCAAGCAGTGAGCAAATATCCAGCTCAGACTGCGATCATCTACTATGGGACAAGGCTCAGTTACGCCCAGCTTTCTTCACTGGCCAATCGCTTCGCGACCGGACTACAAAAATTAGGCATCGGCAAGGGCGACTCCGTTGCTATTGCTCTACCCAATATCCCCCAATACCCGATTGCTTTTTATGGCGCATTGCGCGCGGGAGCAGTGGTTGTACCAACTAATCCTCTCTATACTGAGCGCGAGATGCAACATCAACTGGCCGATGCGGATGCGCGTGCCATCGTCATGCTCGATGATTTCTATCCGGTAGTGCGTACTGTGCGGGCCAATACGGTGCTGCAACACGTTATTTTGACGCATCCTGCTGATTACTTGCCGTCAATGTTACATACCCTTTATCCCCTCAGCCAGATGAACGCCAGGCATCTTGAGCCGCGCCTGAGTGATAAAGAACGTCACGAGGACCCGATGCTCCATGCAATGAGCGATATGCTGCAGTCACATACCAGGAAAGGTATCGAGGTTTTCAATCTACCGGTGCCGGCCTCCGGGAACGATCTGGCTGTTTTGCAATATACGGGCGGAACGACGGGGCTTGCAAAAGGCGCTATGTTGACGCATCGCAATCTGCTGGCAAATGCCATGCAGGCGCGCTACTGGACACCGCGGGCGAAAACCGCCAGGGAGATAACACTGTGCGTGGCCCCTTTTTTCCATTCATACGGCATGACGGTGGGCATGAATCTCTCGCTGCTCGCTGCTGCCACGATGGTGCTCTTGCCACGCTTTAAGCCTGATGACGTGGTCAAGGCCATTCGCCAGTATCGCCCGACACTTTTCCCGGGCATTCCGAGCATGTATCTGTCCATTATGAAGGAAGCGGGTAAGCGCACCGAGCAGTTGAGTTCGGTCAAATTCTGTATCAGCGGGGCCGCTCCCCTGCCCGCCAAGGTCCAGTCCGATTTCGAAGCGATTGCCCATGCTAAACTGGTTGAAGGCTATGGCCTGAGCGAGGCCGGCCCCGTCACCCATTGTAATCCTTTGACCGAGCATAATCGTCACGGCAGCATTGGTCTGCCACTGCCCAACATGGAGGCGGCAATTCTGGATCAGATGACTGGCGAAGCGCTGCCTGTGGGAGAGGTTGGTGAGATCGTGGTCAAGGGGCCTAATATCATGCGCGGCTACTGGAAGCGCGAGACAGAGACCGCAGCCATCTTTAGCAATGGCTGGATGCACACCGGAGACCTTGGTACGATGGATGCAGACGGTTTTTTCTACATCAAAGAGCGCGCCAAGGATTTGATCATCGCTGGTGGTTTTAATATCTATCCTCGCGAAATTGAAGGGGTCCTTTTCCAGCATCCGGCCGTCGCAGAGGCCGCCGTCGTGGGCGTGCCCGATGAATACCGCGGTGAGACCGTGGCCGCGTTTATCGTGCTGAAGCCGGGAAATGAACCATCAGCGGCGACGCGCAAGGATATCCTGGCCTTTTGCGAGCGCAATCTGACGCGCCACAAAATACCCAGAGTCCTGGAGTTCCGCACTAGCCTGCCAAAATCCCTCGTCGGCAAAGTTCTACGTAGAGAGTTAAAAGTAACGCAATGAGACGTATGGTGCAGTAAGCAAGCCCCGATGCTAAGCTAAGGAGAAGCTATTTTTATGTCTACAACCATGAAACCTACTGAAAGCGGTACGGCGTTTTTGACCACTCCGGTCAGTGAGAGCGCCGACAAGATATTTACCCTGGAACAGCGCGATGAAGAGCAGCGCTGGATAGAGGAAGCGAGTGCGACATTTATTCAGCGCGAGGTCATACCGAAGGTTGAGGCGATTGACCACCAGGAGGCAGGCCTTATGCCCAGCCTTGTCAAACAGGCGGGTGAGCAGGGCCTGCTTATGATCGATGTGCCTGAACAATATGGCGGGGCCGAACTGGGACTGCTGACGAGCGCGCTGGTCGCCTCCTCCATGCGCGAGGCTTCGTTCAGCGTGGCCTTTGGCGCGCATACAACTATTGGTACGCTGCCGATTGTGTTTTATGGCAACGAGGACCAGAAAGCAAAATACCTGCCGAAGTTAGCGAGCGGCGAATGGATTGCAGCTTATGCTCTGACCGAACCGGGCGTTGGCTCTGACGCTATGGGTCTGAGCACGCGCGCTCATCTTTCCGAGGATAGCAAGTACTACATCCTCAATGGCACCAAACAGTGGATCTCAAACGCGGGATTTGCCGATGTGATGATCGCTTTTGCGCGTGTTGGCGACAACAAACCCTCGGCCTTTATCGTGGAGGCGAGCTGGCCAGGTGTCTCGACCGGCGTAGAGGAGCGCAAGATGGGTATCAAGGGCTCATCCACGCGCCAGGTCATGTTTGACGATGTGAAGGTGCCCGTTGAGAACCTGCTGGGAGAGATTAACAAAGGTTACAAAATCGCCTTTAATATCCTGAATATCGGGCGTTTGAAGCTTGGCGCGGGCACCGTAGGGGGAGCGCGCGCGGCTCTTGGTATGGCCGCGGCCTACACGACTGAGCGCAAGGCTTTCGGCAAATTCATCAGCTCTTTCGGTATGATACAAAAGAAGCTGGCACGTATGGCAGCGGAGACCTATGCCGCCGAGAGCGAAGTCTTCCGCACCACCGCCAATATTGAACAGGCCAGGCGCAGCGCCAGCGATACAGAGGGGGCCTTCAAAGCGATCGAAGAATACGCCATTGAGGCCTCCATCGCCAAGGTCAATGGCAGCGAAGTCCTGGCGTACGTCGTTGACGAGGGCGTCCAAATCTTTGGCGGCTATGGCTTTATGCAGGAATACCCCATCGAGAAAGCTTACCGTGATGCCCGCATTCAGCGTATCTTCGAGGGTACGAATGAGATTAATCGCCTGCTCGCCTCCGCTACGCTCTTCCGGCGTGTCATGACGGGTAAGGTTCCGATGATGTCTCTCTATCCCACCATCGAGGTCCGTATTGCGGCCGGCAAGCCCTTGAATAACACGGACGAGACCATCCCCGCCGAGCTGCGCGCGGCCGTCAATGCGCTGGAGCGGGCCAAGGACGTGACGATCTACGCAGGCATGAAGATCGCTATGAAATATATGCAGGCCCTGGAGAATGAGGAAGAGTTCATAGAGTACCTGGCGAACCTCTTGATCGATCTCTACGCGGTTGATAGCGCTCTGGCCCGTGCAACCCAGGCGGCACGCCGGGGTGATGAGAATAGTAATGTGCATATTCAGCTGGCCAACCTGGCCACATGGTTGGCTTTTTCACGCCTGCGCGCGAATCTCGATCAGATGATCATGTCCAACATGAACGAGAGTGAAGTCGGGCAAGAGCTGCCGCGCCTGCGTGCTTATATCGGCGATTATGTGGTAAATGGAGTCACACTGCAGCGTGAGCTGGCCACTGTAATCGTTGAGAAGCAGAGCTACCCCTTGTAGGTAGAACAGCCGGCTGGGAAGGCAATAAAGAGGAGAATATATATGGCAGAAGCAGTTATTGTGAGCGCGGTTCGCACCCCGATTGGACGGGCAAGCAAGGGCGCTCTACGGGATATTCGCGCCGATGACCTGGCCGCCATTGCAGTCCGGGCTGCTGTCGAACGCGTGCCACAGCTTGATCGCGGGCTTATCGAAGACGTTATCCTGGGCTGTGCCTTTCCCGAGGGGGAGCAGGGCATGAACCTGGCGCGCATTGTTGGGGCCCTGGCCGGCCTGCCGGAGACAGCTGGCGGTGTGACCGTCAATCGTTTCTGCGCCTCCAGCCTGCAAGCCGTCAATATGGCCGCGCAGAATATTATGCTCAACCTGGGGGACGCCTTCGTGGCAGGCGGCATCGAGAGCATGTCGCGCGTGCCCATGGGAGGCTTCAACTCCAGTTTCAACCCGCGTCTGGTCAGGTCGGACGACGTTGACGAGACGGCTCCCGCCAATTCTCCAGCTGAGCTGGAATATGGCTACTCAAGCTACATTCCCATGGGTCTGACGGCGGAGAACCTGGCCCGCGAGTACGAAATTAGCCGCGAGGCCCAGGACGCCTTTGCCCTGCGCAGCCATCAGCGGGCGCTGGCCGCGACCGACAGCGGCATCTTCAAACGCGAAATTGTGCCGATACCCTTGCCCTCCGGCGCTACACTGGAGATCGATGAGGGTCCCCGCCGCGATACGTCGTTGGCAAAGCTGGCCACCCTTGAACCCGCCTTTATCAAAGGGGGAAGCGTAACGGCCGGTAATTCCAGCCCGCTCAATGATGGGGCTGCCGCCGTGGTGCTGATGTCTGCTGAAAAAGCCCGCGACCTTGGCATTACGCCCCTGGCAAGGGTGCGCAGCATGGCCGTGGCGGGAGTCCGTCCCGATATTATGGGCATTGGACCCGTGCCCGCCATGAAAAAGGCGCTCCAACGCGCCGGCCTGCAGCTAAGCGATATTGACATCATCGAATTGAACGAGGCGTTCGCCGCCCAGAGCCTCGCAGTGGTCAAAGCGATGGGCATCGACGAAGAGAGGCTTAATCCGCACGGAGGCGCGATTGCCCTGGGCCATCCACTTGGTTGTAGCGGTGCGCGTTTGATGGCCACGCTTATCAACGATTTGCAGACCGCTGACAAGGCACTAGGTATCGCCACCCTCTGCATCGGTGGCGGTCAGGGCCTGGCAACGATTATCGAGAGGATATCATAGCCATGGCATATCAGATTCGTAAGGCGGCTGTGCTGGGCGCAGGCGAGATGGGCGCGGCGATCGCGGCCCATCTCGCCAATGTCGGTATTCCCAGCCTGCTGCTGGACATTGTCCCTCCCGATGCTGGCAGAGACCGTGATAAGGTGGCGCGTACAGGCCTGGAGAAGACCCTTAAGGCCCGCCCCGCGGCCTTCTATAGCAAACGCGGCGCCAGCCTGATCACTGTGGGCAACGTCGAGGATGACCTGGAGGAGCTGGCCGATGTCGACTGGATCATCGAGGCGGTGGTGGAACGCCTGGATATCAAGCACAGCCTGTACACAAAGATCGAACAGGCACTGACCCCCGCCACAATTATCAGCTCCAACACGTCCGGCCTGCCCGCTCACATGCTCATCGAGGGGCGCAGCTCTGACTTTCGTCGCCATTTCTTGATTACCCACTTCTTTAACCCGGTGCGCTACATGAAGCTGCTGGAGCTGGTACCAGCCGTAGACACCGACCCCGCTCTGATGGAGTTTATGCGGCGCTTCGGAACGGAAGTGCTGGGTAAAGGAGTAGTGCCCTGCAAGGACACTCCCAACTTTATCGCCAATCGCATTGGTATCTACGGCTTTATGTCGACGCTTCACTATGTACTGAGTGAAGGGTTTAGCATCAGCGAGGTGGACGCTATTCTGGGGCCGAATATGGGACGTCCCAGATCTGCTGTTTTCCGTACAGCGGATCTCTCAGGCCTGGATACAACGGTACACGTGGCCGATAACCTCTATGCGAACGCCAGCGACGATCCGCAGCGCGAGATTTTCCGTATGCCTGAGGTTGTGCGTGAGATGCTGCGGCGCACAATGCTGGGCGAGAAGAGCGGCCAGGGCTTTTATAAGCGCGTGAAAAGCCCTGACGGCGAGTCGACCATCCTCGAACTCAACCTTGCGACTCTAGAGTACCAGCCGCAGCAAAAGGTACGTTATCCATCGCTGGGGACGGCGCGCAACATCGATGATCCAGTCGAACGTATGCTGACCATCCTGGCCGCTGATGATCGTGCCGGCCAGCTGGCGCGGCAGACTATGGCAGATTCGCTGATCTACAGCGCCGATCGGGCCCTCGAAATCGCCGACAGCATTGTTGCCATTGACGAGGCCATGCGTTGGGGCTTTAATTTTGAACTGGGGAGCTTTGAGGTGTGGGACGTCCTGCTGCAGCATCCCGCGGTGTTGACAAAGGTCCTGCAGGGGAGAGAGCTGCCTGAACTTGTGCGTCGCGTCCAGAGTGAAGGCCAGGGTACGTTCTACAGCGGCACGCCGGGCCAGAGATCATACTTTGATTTTCACAGCGGCAGCTATAAAGCCCTGCTGGCTCCCCAGGGGCTCGTCTCGTTACAGGCGCTCAAGGCGAGCAATGTGGTACGCGATAATGGCTCAGCCAGCCTGTTTGATCTTGGAGATGGCGTTGCCTGTATCGAGTTTCATACAAAGATGAACGCCATCGACGAGGACATCATTGAGATCATGCGCTATGCCGTTGAGGAGGGCCACAAGCAGTTTAGAGCGCTGGTCATCGGCAACGAGGCCGCGGATTTCTCTGCCGGCGCTAACTTGCTGCTCGTGTTGATGGGATCGCGCCAGGGAGAATGGAAAATGTTGGAGGGCGCAATCAATGGCCTCCAGCAGGCTCACCAGTTGCTCAAATATAGCCCCATACCTGTAGTAGTCGCCCCCGCCGGCCGCGCATTGGGCGGAGGCTGCGAGATCATCATGCACAGCGGTCACGCACGCGCGTATGCCGAGTCGTACATTGGCCTGGTTGAGGTCGGTGTAGGTCTGGTACCTGCCGGCGGAGGCTGCAAAGAGCTGTTGCTGCGTCAGGGAGCCGGCGTGGAAAGTCAGCTGGCCGGAAAGACGGGTGGGCCGTTTGCGCCCGTGCGCCGCGCATTTGAGACTATTGCGCTGGCGACCGTCTCGACCAGCGCGGCAGAGGCGCAGGAGCTGCGCTTCCTGCGTAAAAGCGATGCCATCACGTCCAACCGTGACCTGCTCTTGCGCGACGCCAAAGCGGATGCGCTGCGCCTGGCGGAGGCGCTGGCGGACGGGAAGTGGCAGCCCGCCCGGCCAGATATGCTGCTTTTACCAGGGGCAGGGGCGCGCCTGGTACTGGAACAGCAGGTCGATGGCATGATGCTGCAGGGGAAAATCAGCCAGTACGATGCCATCGTTGCTCACCATCTGGCTCGCGTGCTCAGCGGTGGCGATTGTTCGCCACTTACACCTGTCAGTGAACAGTATGTCCTTGACCTGGAGCGCGAGGCCTTCCTCAGACTGTGCGGCATGGAAAAGACCCAGGAGCGCATGCAGGCAATATTAATGACGGGCAAACCACTGCGCAATTAATGCCCATAGTCGTTTCTGACCGTCAGGAAATATACATTGGGTATGCCTGCCAACATGTGACACCCCGAATTTCCATGCTTGGGGTAAATACGAAGATGGTTTTTCCAGAATAAGAGGAAAAACCATCTTTTGTATTTTTGGATGGAATAGATTTGAAACATGTAGAGAATGTGCATATTTCGTGAGAAGACACAAGAGATTTTTGTGCAAGAGAGGTTTGCATCTATTTCTCCTTCTCTCTTGTTCTCCCATTCGATCTTGGCCATTTCCGTTCTGTTGCTTCCCCGTGTTCTCTTGGATCTTCTTCACATGAGCCATCTTTTCCCTTTTCTGGCAACACACATCTCTGGAGCGAGATCTCTCTCCTCCCAATCAAGAGCTGTTCTTTCTTGTTTCTTCTCCTTTTGAGTTCCTTCCTCCCTCCACTCATTCTAAGCGACGCATCGCCAACAGCTCGAAACGTGGGGGGTAGGCCTGCCACAAGCGGCTCAAACTTAAGCGCAGTCGGTAAAGCGGCAAGCTCGCTTCCCGCGCTTTCTTACCTGTGCGATGGCAGTAGTGATGCATCATCCACCTTCGCCATCCGCGCCACTCCTCGCGCATCAAGCTGAGCAAGAACGCATACGCCAACGTCGCCATCAACAGCAATTTGCGGCAGTGCTCCCACTCGCGCAAACGCGGGCATTCAAACCCCAACTCGCTCTTGGTAAAGCGCCAGGTGCCTTCAATTTGCCAGCGCCGGGCGTAGGCAAACACGATCTGCCAGGCCTGCGCTTCCGTGCGCACCTCTTCGGTCGTCAGCAGATACCAGGGGCGCCGACCTTTTCCCTGCCGCGAGACCACCAGCCAGAAGGGTACGGCAAAATCGGGATGCCTCACAGGAAACGCTAGCACCGCGGTGTCCAGATGCCGATTGAGATGGGCATTCCAGATCCGGCGTCGGCCCCAGGCGCGCTTGCCACGAGCGATCTGCCAGGCTTTGCGGGCTCGTCCTTGCTCGTCAAGCAGATACTGGCCGTGCGGCCAGCGCACAATGAAACGTTGCCGCAAGGCCACACACAGGCGCAACCACGGACTGCCGGCAAAGCCGCGATCAAAGACATGGATCGGCCAGCGTCCCCACGTGGCCACGCAGTCGAGCAGCAACCTGGCTTCCAGTCGGCGTTGCGTGTCAGCATGCAGACCACGACGACTCCACCAGCGCATGGCGGCGACCACTGGCGGCCCCAAGCGCGCCTTTGGTCCCACCACGATCAGACCCAGCCAATTCATGCCAGGCACACAGATGGGGCGGCTTGGTGGCTTGGCGTAGCCTGGCTTGTAGTGTGTGAGACGATGGGCTTGACTTGAGCGCACGGGGCCGAGATCTGCCATCTGCTGACTTTCCGGTTTCTCCCACACACTCTCGTCCCAGATGGCATAGGCCGGCTGTGCGCGCTGCTCCAGGGTGGTGAGAAAGCGTGTGGCGCGCTGCCAGAGAAACTGCTCAATCACCTCGGCAGACCAGTTGGGCGAGTGCAGGACATTCGCCAGGCGTTTGGTCCCAGCCCGCTCTCGTTCAGGCGAGAGCAGGTAGCCTCCCATCTCGCTGAGCAGTAAGCCATGCACGCGATCACGAAAGGTAATGATCAGTTGGATGCTCGACAAGAAGGTCCGGACGAGCCGCTTATCGAGCAAGCTGTCTAAGGTCACCAGCAAGGGAAACAAAAAGGTTGCCAGCTCAATACCGACACCTTGGGCGATATCAGCAGCCTCATAAGGTAGAGCTTGCTCATTAGGAACGGGTATGGGATACTGTTTGCGCATGAAAAGACCTCCTAAGAGAACTGAATAGTTCATTTTCAATCCATTCAGTCTATCTTCGGAGGCCTTTTTTGGCGAGCTCATCCGCTTCTAAGCTCTACCTCGAAAATTCGGGGTGTCTCATGTGCCTGTATCCATATACGTTCAGATGAGCAAGGAAACAGTATCTCTAACTACAAAGGAGAGGCGGTGATAGCGGATATAAATTTTTTTTTGTAAAAACAGGCTATATGTCCGAAAAAAGGTGTTAAACTACTGGACAAGAAGATGCATTATCATGCATACTATGAATGTGCATGTATTTATCGTTTTCTAACAAGTGATGCACAATGTAAATACAACGGATATTTTGTGTGCGCGAGGTAAGGGACCGTGATCCGGGGGGGGAGTTTGACACCAGTAAGGAGAGGGAAACCATGCTTGGAGCTCAAGAACAACGCAGTGAAGTGGCAAGGTTGTTGGCGCAGATCAGTGCCGAATATGAAGCAGCTCAGCGGGGCCTCACGGGTTTAGCCTATGGAGCCTCACAACATGAATTCATTACTGCGCGTATGGAGCAGGTGGGACAGCTACACGGTCAACTGCAATCGCTGGTCGGTGATATTGCCATAGCAATGATTGCCGAAGAGCTCAGCGACACTCGTTAAGCTACAAGTACGGGAACGGCCTGCGCGGGCCGTTTATGAGCTAAAACAGAGGGAGCAAGCAGTACATATTCGGTACTACTTGCTCCTTCTGTTATCTAGCCTTGTTCAGAGGGCGACTGCCTGCACATCATAGTGAACGCTATACGTGGGGCGCTTATTCCAGGTGCCTGTCACCACGAATTCTGTTTCTTCGCTTATAAAAGTAGTTTGATCCATGACATTCAATTCAGGATCAAGAAAGCACTGTAACCAGCTACTGATGTCCTCGTCTGCCAGTAGCGGTGCCCCTTCACACACGAACCATTCGGCGATGCCCTGCAGGTAATAGCGAAAATCGGCGGGTAGAGGATAGGTGCGCCTAATCCGGTAACTTTTTTCCTGCACATTCTCAAAACCGGCTCCCCGCAGGTAGTCTGCGAGCTTTGAGCCGACCCAGCTATCTTCGAACATGAACCCCTCATTGATGCGGATGCCTTCCCAGCGCTCACGCGCCTGGAGGACGCGTGCCTGGAGGGCAGTATCGATATTGTGAAAGCGCATCGTACCAAAATCGATATCTTTGATGATCAACTTACCGCCATACTTGAGATATTGCGCCATGGCAGTGAAGGTAGCACATGGGTCTGGCAGGTACTGGCTGACGTTGGCGCTGAAGATAGCATCGGCCGTATTATAGGGAATTGGCAGCTGTTCCATGGTGGCGCATTTATATTGAACCTGGCGCTGATATGGCTTTCCGTAGCTGCGTTGTTGGGCAGTGATCAATGCCTCGGGAGAGATATCGACGCCTATGATGCGCCCCCTGCGGCCTATGGCTCTTGCCAGGAAAGGTGTCCACAGGCCTGGCCCACAGCCGGCATCAACGACAAAACTGCCAGGTTGGAGTTGAAGATCGCAAATCATACGCCCACGCTCGTGGGCTTTGCTATTGTGATGGATCTCCAGCCATTCAATAGCATTCAGAGGTAAACCGTGCTCATTGTTGTATACGAGATTGCTGGCTGCCATAACACAGTCCCCACTTTCGTTTAGTTATTAAAAGCTTCCCGAGAAGTTTTTAATATATATAAGTATAACAGGAGAAAATTAAAGAAGACAATGTGTATAAAACATTGTAGTACTTTCGTATTAACATTGTATGACAGGATGCGAAGGGCAGCAAAATACAGGATTTTGTGTGATGGCAGAGATACCGGCGAAACAGATGACGTCATACTATACAAGAATTTATGTAACTATGAAATGCTTTACTAATTATGCTACTTAACAAAGTGTGCAGTTTATGGTATTATACGTTTGTTATGATTTGCCGGCATTTGCGAAGCCAAAGTATTTTCTGCAGTGCTCCAGGGAGGGATTAGGTAGGATGAGCTCAGGAGATGTATCTCGGCGGCCAAAAAGCGTGGACGACCCAAAAAAAAACTGCCCGGCGAGGAAAACCTTCTACCATCAGCTCTGCAGGATCTACAGAAGCCGCAAACTCCCAGCGAAGCATCGGCGGCGTATGAGTTACAGGACAAGCAGGAGGGACTGCTTTCGCCGTTTAGTTCGTTCTTATCTGACATTTTGCGGCGCGACCGTGCGGCGATCGGCCGCCTTGCCGCTGAGCTGGAAGTAGCTGAGAACACTATCTATCGCTGGATGAATGGAAGCTCGGACCCACGACCCACCCATCTGAGAAAACTCGTTACCGCTATGCCCGAATATCGCGAACATCTGCTCTCCGTCATAAACCTGACCTTCCCTGATACGTTAGGTGAGTTTACTACGCCGTTGCGGGAGGTACAGAAAGACATCTATCGCCAGGTCATGGACCTGTTTACCACTATCGTCGAACCAGGAGCACGCCGCTGGGAAATATTACATGCCATTTTCGACCATGCTCTACTGCACTTTGATCCCGAGCGCAAAGGTGTGGCAATAACATACGCAAGATTGATGCCCGCTCGTGCACATGGCATCCACTCACTGTACGAAGCGATGATGCGCGGCAATGATCCCTGGCCCGCCATGCTTGTTAATAACGTCTACCTTGGCAGCACCACGCTGGCTGGTACGGCGGCGATACGCGATCGCTTGCAGGTATGGAATATGCTGGATGAGAGTGAGCGTTTGCAGTACGAGATCGACGATTTTGAACTTAGCGCCTGTGCCTGCCCCGTGACCTTCGCGGGGCGCATTGCCGGCGTTTTGATTGTTTCCAGCACCCAGCCAGCCTTTTTTGCGCATCCCGTCGTCTGCCAATCTGTACTTGAATACGCGCAATTGATGGCGCTTGCCTTTCCTGAACACGAATTCTTTCCTTTCTCGCTCTTAAATCTCAGGCCAATGCCAGATTTACGCTGGCAGCGCGACGAGATAAATCGCTCGTATGTCAACCGCATCATAGCCCATGCGCGTAAAATGAATATCTCGCGCCAGGAGGCAGAAATACAGGTGCGGGCACATATCGAGGCGGAGTTTGAAGAGATCGGCAGTCATCATTATGAGCGGCGGCGCGCGCGCGAGGAGGATATACTCAAGAAAATACGCTGAGCGTATGATGTATTGACGCGCTGAAGAGCGTCGCCCGCTGCCTACGGGCGACGCTCTTCATTTGCGTTTTTCGTTGCGGCTTTCTTGCGTTTCTCTCTGTAAACCGCTATACTCTTGATGAAAAAGAAGTCAGTAATAATCCGAATGCTTATGGGTATTAAAGGAGCCTCGAGCGTATGCATTCTCCCGATGAGGAAGCGCCAGAAGAACAGAGGGATGGAGATATATATGATAGCGCAGCGCAGCAAGCAGCGCCGCCGCTTTATGAATTTCCCGCCGCACCCCCTACTGGTGGACTACCCGAAGCGCTATCCAGCCCAACTCCTGTGCGGGATGAACCCGCCGCGCCAGGTTTTATCTATCCACCGCCGCCTTCGTTCTATGAGAAGATGGCCACGCCGCTTACGCAGGCGCCTTTACCGAGTGGAGGCTATGGCATCGAAGCGCCTGTGCAAGCGTCACCTGGAGGTCCGAAGGTGTACCCTCCTCCCCCTGGAGGACCTTTTTTGGCGCCTCCTGTTAAAAAAGCGCGTAAATGGCCCTGGATCGTGAGTGCGCTTGTGGGGACACTCTTACTTGTTGCATGCGGACTCTGCGGTTGGGGCGCATATACCTTTATCAGCCCCCTCTATCAGGAGGTAGCCGGTGCTGTCAATATTGCGGACGACTACTATGCCAATCTACAGGCGCGCGACTATCATGCAGCTTATGCTGACCTGGCCCCTCAGGACACAATAAGTGGACTCAGCGAGCAGCAATTTACCAGCCAGGCCAGCGAACGGGATGGCACCTATGGACCGGTAAACTCATATGTGCTGGGACAGCCAACTTTTAGAACTGATCCAAATAACGGGCCGGATCTATCTCATTTTACCATAAGCGTAGATGTAAAACGCAGTCATCTAAGTTATACGGTGGCGCTCTCCGTGGCTAAAATAGGCAATGATTGGAAAATCACGGACTACAGTCGGCTTTGACTCCAGCACAGAGCGCAAAAAAACAAGGCAGCCACTACAGCCGCCCTGTTTCTTATAAAGCATCAATATAGTTCTGGAAGATAGTTTCGTTTTTTCACACAGCGCATGCTAAAGAAAAATGCAGAGAGACAGCTTAATTGATGACGCCGCTGCTTGATAAGCCAGCCACATTTATCTCACGACCAACGCAGGCCCGCAGATCTTCACGATAGAACCTCCAGGTGCTTCCGACCTTATGACCGGTTAATTGACCAGACCACATGAGACGATAAAGTGTAGAGCGACTGACACGCAAATAGCTCATAGCCTCTTTGAACGTTAAAAGAACATCATCCTGGATCAGTTGAACAACCATTTCTTCTCTCCTCGAAATGAAAGATAAATGTACATAAGACTGTTTGAGATGTATCGTGCGCTACAAATACATGTCTCATTGCATGTTATAGTAACCAATTGTGATGCACTTTTACATTGAGGAACAGTTACGATATGGTTAATTTTGCGGATAGCGCGGTTGTATATTCATCACCTTTGATGTATGCTGGCGACTGGAAACAGATGAAGCTCGTGAAGTGAAAAACATGCCTTTAGCGGCGTTACCATGCAGTTGCCAGCAGGGCATGTAATTGCTCAACATCACAGGCGACGGGAAAAATTGTCAGGCCGGTTACCTCTGTAAGATAGCGGATAGATGCGCTATCTGATGGTTCTGCCATCGCAACGGTGAGGAAGTGGTGATCGCGTCCGACGGGCGCACAGCAGAGCTTGAGGGCAATGGCATGGGGAAGAAGTGACTTCAAACGTAGCGGCAGCTGCGAGGGCAGCTGCATGAATGGCACGCCTTTCCGGGCCCGCCCCTGCTGCACCGCCTCTTGCATGTGGGGGGCCGCCAATGCTTCCGCCTCGCTGCGCAATGGTTCGATCCTCCATAACTGGGTGGTGATGGCCGGGCGCAGAGTAAATCTGCGCGCTGTTATACTCACGTGATGCAGGAGGTGCTCCAGCGACCCCCCATTCTCAGGGTAAGAACCAATACCCATAGCCACGTCAGTCCGGTGTTGCAAAGGTGGAATGACCGTCTCTGCCTGCAGAAGACTGACGCTGTGATAGATGCGCTCCAATATGCCTGAGATACCCTGCAGGTCAACCTCAGGGAAAATGATTGCGGCGCCTACTCCTTTATCAAGCAAAATCTGGTCTTTGTTCCTGATGGCACGTCGTACGTTCGCCATAACCTGCTCTAAAAAGCTGGCCGGGGCGTGAAAGCGCTGGCGCTGATTGATCGACGCCTGCTGTGTAAGGGAGACCTGTTCCAGTTGTGAAGCATGCAGTAAGAAGAGACTCACTGGCGTAGAACGCGGGAAAAGGTTAGCCAGCTGTCTGCGCAGCTCTGCATTCAAGCTTGCTGTAGTGGGGGTCGTTTTTTCGGTATCTACGCTTGCCTGCTCCTCCTGCGTAGCCGCTACCGCTTGTAGTGATGAGAGAGATTGGCAATCACACCGCTCGGCAGGCGGGGCAACAGGGCGTGGCAGTGCGTGGGCCGGCGGATCTCTTCTTTTCAAGTTCATACATTTAGCTACCTGTCAGTTGGTCGGAGCGGACGGGTTTCTGAACGACTATGGGATTTAGCTGCCAACGATTATACGCCCCTGCTGTGAGCGAAGCGATGGCAATTGTGTTGAGGTATGGTTAAGAAGGGGCTGTGGAGGTTAAAGTGCTGAGCCGGGTCTCAGCACTTTAACCTCTGGCTTGCAGACTTGAGGGATAAATTATTGCTCGATGCTGACCGGAGCGCTAAAAGTGTATCCTACTCCAGGAACCGTCATAATGTACTGGGGGCTATTCGGATCCGGCTCAACCTTCTGGCGCAGGTGGCGAATATGTGTTTTGACCAGGCCAGAATCTCCCGCTTCGTCATAGCCCCAGACACGTTCGATGATCACGTCCGTGGTAAGGACCTGCCCGGTATGGGTGAGCAGCAGGTGAAGCAGGCGGCTCTCGGTTGGCGTTAGCCTCACTTTAGTGCCGTCTCGCGTTACTTCGTGACGCATAGCATCGAGTATGATGGGCCCGACGGTAATGGCGGACGTGTTGGAAGAGCCCCGAGCAATCGATGAGCGACGCATCACGGCCTTGATACGCGCGAGTAATTGACGCGGGCTGAATGGCTTCCTGAGATAGTCGTCAGCACCCATCTCCAGTCCACGTATCTCATCATCTTCGCGATCGTGCGCAGTGAGAATAAGGACCATCGAGTTGGTCTCACTGCGCATCTGGCGACATACTTCAAAACCATCAAGCTTGGGCATCTGGACATCAAGGATGACCAGGTCAGGCAGCGTTTCACGCCAACGCTTGATGGCCTGTTCGCCGTCGAAGGCCCGCACGACATCGTAACCGTGGCCTTTGAGCCAGTAGCTTAGCATATCTACCATGTCGCGATCATCGTCTGCCACCATGATTTTCACTCGTATTCCTCCTACAGACCTGTAAAGCAGTACGACTTATGTATCTGAACAAACTGGCGAACCAGTTTGTCACGTTCTGTTTTTGTTTTCTACTGCTAGTAACGGGATGGCGGTAAGGCAGTAACATCATGATACAATTTGGGCTATAAATAAGCACCCAACGGCCTGATAAGCTTGACGGGGACTGGCATAATGAAGGTGGCGGTGGATATGAGTATGTACGGCACCCACCATCGCAACCGTCTCGCCAATTGAACGTGGGAGGAGAACGCAATGACACGCGAGGAATTGTTAGCCAGCGCGCGTGCGGCTGCACTGCACGCGCATTGTCCATACTCGCATTTTCGCGTCGGCGCCGCACTGCTGGCAGGTGGTAGGCTCTACACGGGGGTAAATATCGAAATTTCCAGCTATGGATTGACGCTCTGCGCGGAGCGCGCGGCCCTTGCCGCTGCGCTTGCCGCTGGCTCCAGCCCGATTACTGCGGTCGCCGTCGCCTGCATCGATGCTCTCCCCGCGGCATCGCTGAGCCAGCGCACACCTTGTGGCGCATGTCGCCAGTGGCTCGCTGACCTCGCTCCTCATGCTACGATCTACATCGATGGCAGCACGCAGGACTTCTCAGTCGTCGATCTATTACCACTTGCATTTGGCCTCTAAGGATGCAGTTGCTCTTGACAAAGAGCATAGGCTTGTGTACGCTATAATTCCTGAGACTTTTAGTGTGGTTGGTATACCTTACAATCTAAGCTGCGAGGCTTTCATTCCTGAGGGACGCGTATGCGAGCACGCGCTTTAGCGCCCTGTCAAAGCCTGCTCAATCTGGTGGGCTCCTGCGATCTGCCGCTAACAGTAGCTGAGTTTCTTATGCCTGCGCTGCCATCCGATCTCCTGGCATTTTCTACCACTCATCGCTGCTTCTCCCCCACGTACGACATGCGGGCTGCACTTACATAGGCCGCACATACCTGTATGTAGAAGATGTCATAAAGGAGTATAGGCATGACGACCCATTTTACGCTTGGCATCGAGGAAGAATTTCAGATGGTAGATCGCCATACAGGCCAGCTCAGCCCGCATATTATGGCCATCGTGGAAAAGGGCACAGCCATTTTCGGTGAACAGATCAAACCTGAGATGCTGCAGCCAACTGTAGAGCTTATTTCCGGAGTATATCCAGACATTGCGGCGGCTCGCCGGGAGCAGCAACGGCTGCGCGCAAGGCTGTCGCAGCTTCTGGCCAGCGAGGGACTGGCTCTGGTGAGCGCTGGCACACATCCCAGCGCTCATTGGATGGATCAGATTACAACTCCTTACCCCCGCTATGCAGAGCTCCAGGAAGAGTTTCAGGATGTCGCTCGCTCCGTTCTAATCTACGGGCTGCACGTCCATGTCGGCGTGGAAAGTAACGAGCTCGCCCTGATATTGATGAACCAGTTACGCACATGGCTGCCGCATCTGCTGGCGTTCTCCTCGAACTCTCCATTCTGGGCTGGACGAATGACGGGGCTCAAATCCTATCGCACGATTGTGTGGAGGCGTTTCCCTCGCAGTGGCCTTCCCGATGCATTCCCTTCCTGGAACGCCTTTGATGAATATGTGCAGAAGCTGGTTCGGACAGGCTGCATCGACAACGGGAAGAAAATCTGGTGGGATATCCGCCCTCACCCTTTTTTTGGCACCATCGAGTTTCGCATCTTCGATATGCCTCTTACGCTCAATGATGTCATGGCCATTGTCGCCCTGTGTCAATCCCTGGTCGCCAAGTATACCTGGCTGTATAAACGTGGGATAGACAGCCCTGTTCTGCCGCGTTACCTCTTGGAAGAGAACAAATGGCGCTCCACACGTTACGGTCTTGATGCTGAGATCGTGGATTTTGTCAAGGAGCGCAATATGAGTATGCGCGCTGCCATACACGAACTCCTGGATGCGGTTGATGACGTCGTCGATGATCTGGGGACGCGCCAGGATCTGAACTACATGCGCGGCCTGCTGGATGATCCACGCGGTACAGGCGCCGATCGACAGATTGCCCTGTTTAAAGAGACGGGCAGCCTCGCAGCCGTCACGCAATTTTTAATGCAGCAGACGCTGGCAGGCATCCCCTGCGACGAGCAACCTGCTGGCTGAGGCGCGACCAGGGGGTAGCATCTAACTTACAAAAGCCACCAGCCGGCAGAAAGCAGCCTCTCCGCCATTGAACCTCCAGGGGAAACAGCCGATCCAGACACGTTGATCCAACACCTCGTCGATCATGCCGCCCGCGTTCTCGATGTGAAAGACGCCGTGCGGAAACATGTCGTAATGCATCAACTGCAGATCATCGTCGGGCCAGATCTCCTCCAGGGGCCTGCCCAGCTTGTGTGAACATTTGGCGGCCAGGTCGGGGCGTACCTTGCGGATAACCGTGTTCATGGGATGATCCATTGAGCCGGCATCAATGGCAAACCACGAGATCTTACGCTCCAGCACCCAGTTGACAAATTCGCGCGTCGGGCCGGGATGCTTGATGAAATAGCGCGTCTCGTTAGGCTCAGACTCACCATACCAGTTGCTGGGATAATACTTGTGGTAGCCTGTATGCACGACGACGATGTCGCCTGGCTCGATGCGCAGGCCCGTTTTACGTTCCCACTCCTCGAAGTGGGCCGAGGTATAGATGTCATAATCGCCGATGCCAAGACTCTCGAGGTCCACAACTACGCCCCCCCCAACCAGTTTATCCAGGGGGATACTGCCGATATCCTGTCCATTGGTAATAAAGTGCAGCGGAGCGTCCAGGTGCGTCCCGACGTGCAGCGTAGACGAGATGTGCTGCCCACCTACCTTGTCAAAGGCGACCCGCTTGATCCACTTGATGGTGGGCCCTTCATACGTGGCAAAGCCGGGCGTGTGCATATCCCAGTTCTGGGAGAGGTCAATAACGCGCATTGAACTCAGGTCTATTGGTTGCATTGGTGCTTTCTCCTTAGCGACCGCCATTTACTGCTGCGTCGAAGATGATCTAGTCGATCAACTGCTCGACAGGAGCGCGGTCATCGCTAAAATAAACGTTAGAAGTTTTCTCCTCACGAATATGGCCGTAAGTGATGCTGGCCGCGGCAATGCTTCGCAGCGTGGGATTTGTCAGATCGCTGACGTTGGTCTTGAAGTTGCCCAGCGCTGTGGGGTTTTATTGGCCCCTGCAGGCCGAACGCAGCAAAGCCCAGGGGTATCAAGAGAATGCTGGGCAGGATATGTCTCGGCAGGCGCGGATGCGCCAGGGGCCCGCTGCTCATGCGCGTGACCAGCAGACCGATAAACGAGATCAACAGCAGGCAAAGCGCGAAGATAAGAAAGGTGCGATAGGTGCCATAGGTGGGAATGAGCCAGAGCACGGGCAGGAAGGTGCCCAGAATACTGCCGGCCGTAGAGATGGCGTAGAGCTGGCCGGCTGTACGCCCGGACCTGCCCACCTGCTCCACGCGCAGGCAAATCGCGTAAGGGGAGACACAGCCCAGGAGAATCATGGGAATGGCAAACAGAAAGATAACAGCGACCAGTGAGCCGTAAAAGACGCCGATAGAATAGGTCGCGAAAGCGGAGAGCGACCAGCTAAGGATGGGGCGCGAAATGAAGGGGATGAGCCCGATCAGAAAGGCGGCCACCGTGATTAAGAGATAAAGCAGGTCGGGTCGGGGATGGCGATCGGCCACGAGCCCGCCAACATAGTAGCCAATGGTAAGGTAGAGCAGGATAAGCCCGATGAGGTTTGCCCAGACAAACAGGGATGTCCCGAAATAAGGCGCCAGCAGTCGCGAGGCAGAAAGTTCCACCGCGAGTGAAGCCGCTCCCGCCACAAAAACCAGCACAATCAGCAGCCAGCCCTGTATAGTGGAGCCCGTCGTTGCCCTGACACTGTCCCGGTCAGCCGCCTGCGTATCGGGGTTGGGAGTTGTAGTGGACATAGTGAAACTCTCTTTCGTCGTGGAATAGGTGCAGTTTACCCTGGCGAGCAAACCGGCACAGGTTCATTGCTGCTATTTTCGCATATTTGCAGGCATGAGTCGAGAGTTTACCTTTTTCTACCCCTCCTGTGGCCTTGCGGCGCGGCGCAGGGATGTTTTTGTGCGCTTGAATGCTGAGGTTACTCTATTGCGCTACTATTGTAAACATGCTACTGTATGAAACATACTGACTGGAAAGGGAGAGTATTCATGTTGCGCGTTATATATATGGGGACGCCACGGTTCGCGCTAGCGCCTCTGGAGGCGCTTATTCAGGGAGCCCCTCCCGGCAAGGTGCTGCCGCAGGGATACGAGCTCGTGACAGTGATCACGCGTCCGGATAAACCGGTGGGGCGCGGACAAGAAATTATTTTTTCACCGGTCAAAGCGCTGGCCCTGGCACATGGTCTTCCTGTCTGGCAGCCAGGCTCCTTGAAACGCGCCGAAAATATTGAGGCCCTGGCCGCCTATCACGCCGATCTGTACATTGTAGCCGCCTTCGGTCAGATCCTACCCCAGGCGGTTCTCGATCAGCCGCACTATGGCACCCTCAACATCCATGCTTCATTGCTGCCCAAGTACCGTGGTGTCTCACCTATCTCTGAAGCTATCCTGCAGGATGACTCTGAGACCGGGGTGACGATTATGCTCCTCGACGCCGGGGTGGATACGGGCCCGACGCTGCTGAAAAAGAGCCTTGCCATCGCTAAAGATGAGACCACCGGCAGCCTCACCGCCAGACTGGCAGAACTGGGCGCGCAGGCGCTGCTCGAGGTGCTGCCGGGTTGGATCGCGGGGCGCCTCAAACCCGAACCCCAGGCGGAAGAGCTCGCATCGCATACGAAATTGCTGCGCAGAGAAGATGGCGAGATCAACTGGCAACTACCCGCGGCCGTGTTGGCGCGCAAGGTCCGCGCCTATACACCATGGCCGGGTACCTACAGCCACTGGCGGGGCAAGCGTATTAAAATACTCTCCGCCTCAACACGCACAGCAGGTCAGACGCTTGTTCCCGGAACGGTTACCGCAGGTGAAGAGGCGGGTCACAAAATGCTGGCTATTGTTAGCGCTGCGGGCCTGCTGGTGGTCAAGCAGGTGCAACTGGAAGGCAAAAAGGCGATGAGTGTAGAGGAGTTTCTGCGCGGCTATCCTCAGATCGTCGGCGAGGTTTTACGGTAAGCAGCGACCGAACTGACGAGGGCAGCGGTAACTCGCTGCCCTCGTCAGTTCGGTCGCGAGCACTAGGCAGCCTTGGGCTTCGCGATGAACGCACCGTAGGCGCCGATCAACACTAGGACGACGCCAGCGATAAGCGCGGCGATCTTAGTGTAATGATGCGGAGCCGCCGCCGTTGCAGTGGCGAACAGGTAAATGCCGGCTATGAGCGCAATGACGCCAAGCGCAAGTAGAACATAGTACAGATTTTTCATCGGGAATGATACCTACCTCTTCTAGTTGATGTATGTTTTGCAATATTCGCTCTGGTTTCTCCAAAGCACCTACATTGTAACAAACGAATAAATCTCCGACGCTGAACACCTCGGGAGAGAATAGCCAATTTGGGTCCTTCCTTTACACCTGCGCGTGCAAAACAGCCAGAAAGACGATCAACGCGATGAGGCCTGCGCCCCAACAATAGTAGGCAAAAGGATAGAGGCTCCCTGTCTCGAAGTATTTCATCAGAAATTTGGTGCTCAAAAAGGCCGCGACTCCGGCCACGACGGTACCAATGAAGACAAGCAGAAGCACTGAAGAGCTCTGGACATGGAGTTGCGGGATCTCGACCAGGGCTGCGCCTGCAATAAGAGGCGTGCCCAGCAAGAAAGAATAGCGGGCCGCATCTTCATGATTGAGGCGCACGCCCAGACCCGCGACCATTGATGCGCCCGAGCGTGAAATGCCCGGGATCAACGCCAGGGCCTGGCCAAATCCTACGATGATGGCCTCTTTCCAGGTTAAGGAAGATAAGGGGCGGAAAATTGCAGCGCGCTGCTTGGGGTCCTGGTCGGCTAGCAGCGCTTTCGCCTCCCCTCGCAGGCGCAGACGCTCGCCTAGGAAGAGGATCGAGCCATTCACAATCAGAAACGTCGAGGCCAGCAGCGGAGAGGCAAACAACACCTTGAGCGGGTTCTGCAAGAAGACGCCGAGTACGCCGGCTGGTATGCAGCCAATGATGATCAGAAAGCTGACCCACTCCTCGCTGCCCTTTTTCACCTCACCTTCTTTGATACTTTTGCCAACGCTGCGCAGGACCTGCCGCCAATCGCGCCAGAAATAGATGAACAAGGCGATGGCTGTACCCAGGTGCAGAGCCGTTATGAGCGGCAAAAAGCTCTCATTGTGGACGATGTCCCCCCAGCCAAGCAGGCCGGGGACAATTACCGTATGACCAAGGCTGCTAATGGGAAATAATTCGGTTACTCCTTGCAGCAGACCTAAGAAAAAGATTTGCCAGATGTTCAGGTTCATATGTTTGTCTGCTCTCTGTTCTTTAATGCAGGTACTTTTGCTCTAATTGTTGGAACTCGGTATATGTTTGCGCATAAACGATTGTGCCCGTGTTCGTACTGAGAAAGTAGAAATTATTCGACCTGGTTGGTGCCGCCGCGGCTTTCAGGGTCGCGAGTCCCGGACTGCAGATCGGCGTTGGAGGTAATCCCTGGTTGACATACGTGTTCCAGGGGCTGGTCGCGGCCACATTTTTACCTGAATTTTGCAAGGGCAACCAGTATTGCGCGGGCGGATTGAGACTATCGCGTGCGTACTCGACCGACGGATCCGAGCCTAGATAGCCCGCAGTATCGTTGGGCACGTCGTTCCTGACGCGGTTCCAGTAGACACCCGCCACTCCCGGCGCATCCTTGGTATTGGTTATCTCACGCTGCACCAGCGAAGCCAGGATGACCATCTGGTATTCAGAAATATTATTGGCCCGCGCCGTTGCCACCAGCCCGCTCTGCTGTACATAGTTGGCAAAGGCGGTCAGCATTCTATTGACGACGTAGCGAGCGTCGGCGTTCAACGGTACGTCGTACGTGGCGGGGAAGAGCAGTCCTTCCATACTGTCGCCGGGCGGTATGTGCTTCAGAAATGGGTATTTGGCGGCATCGGGAAACTGGTTCGGGTGCTTCGTATATTTCAGGAAATCCTGTGGATTAAATTTGGCGAGCCCCTGGCCGGCAAAGACTCTGGCTATCTGCTCAATGCGATAGCCTTCTGGTATGGTGACATACAGGATATCGGGTGAACCTGTCAGGAGCTGGTTGACAATATCACTGGTCGTCATGCTGGTATTCAGGTGGTTATACCCGCCGGCCTGCAACTGTGCGTCCAGGCCTTTGATACGCGCCCAGAGACGAAACGCCAGCGCGTTGCGGATCAATCCCTTGGCCTGGAGATCGTTAGCAACCTGGACCGTTGTCTCACCCGCTTGAATTTGAATAGGGATGGTTCTGCCAGGTCCGCTGGGGATGACTGGCTCAAAAATCTGAGTAGCAGTGTTCCATAGAGCAAAGACACCAGCAAATATTAGTATACCAAGCAACAATACTGCCACGATCGAGATTCGCGGGTTTCTGCGCTCCTTCATAGTATTGTGTCCTCAATTTTTCGAGCCTGTACGTCCAGATATTCCTGGAGGAAAACGGCGGCCGCCATGGCGTCAATCTCATGGCCCTTCTGCCTGCGCTTTGAACGCCCTTTAGCGCGCTGCTGGCGTTTGCCCTGTGCCGGCTGCTCACGTTCTGCAAGTAAACGCTGAGCTTCAACTGTGGAAAGACGTTCATCCCAGAACGTTAACGGAATGGAAATATGTTCTCTCAGGCGGTCCGCAAAGGCCAGGATGCGTTCGGCCTGGGCATGCAGCTGCCCGTCCAGGCTGATTGGTAAGCCAATAACCAGCTCCTCGGCCTCCACCTCGTCGATGAGCTGTTGGATAGCAGTCCATGTCTGCGCTTTGTCACGTGAGACATGGATTGTCTTATAGGGAGAGGCCAGCATTCTCAAAGCATCGCTTACCGCCACGCCGATCCTGACCTCTCCTACATCCAGGGCTAGTAATCGTGTCATGTATCCGCCAATCCGCCACGCCAGTACACTTTTTAGCGCTATGTCTATAGCATTCTAACGAAACAGCGCCCATTTTGTCTAGTATCTCAAGTTTTTGGAGAGGTTTGTCAGACCCCTCTGACTATTTATTCCCTGCACTGTCTCTCGCAGCCCCGCACCTGCGATGGCTTCCAATACATGTCCTGGCGTTTGCATGTATTGTAACGCAGCAGTGTTAAGCGTTTGTGAAGAGTAAATTGACCCCTTGTGGGTACTGCGCGATCTGTTATAATAGGCCTTACCCCAAACTCGGCGCGGGGATAAGTTACGTAAGATACATAGCGCCAAAGTGAGGACGACGAGTATGTCAGGGCAAGCAAAACAAAGTGAGATAGATGCCGTGCTGGCAGCCATTGAAGCCGAACGTGTGCGCTTTGTCAACCTGGAATTTACCGATATCGTGGGTATGGCAAAGTGTGTGACTATTCCTGTCGAACAATTTCCCGATTGCATTGCGCGCGGTAAGTGGTTCGATGGCTCTGCAATAGAGGGATTTGCCCGTGTTGCCGAAAGTGATATGTACCTCTTTCCTGACATCGCGAACTTTGCCATTCTGCCCGGCGAAGTAAGGCCGTATATGGGTTTGACTTCTACGGGGATGGTAAGTGAGGAGGACGTGGTGGCACGCGTCATCTGTGATGTGCGCACCCCCGCCGGCGAGAGTTTTGATGGTGATCCCCGCGCTACTCTCTTCCGGGCCTTGCAGGTAGCGGAAGCCATGGGCTTTAAATTTCTGGTTGCCCCTGAGCTGGAGTTCTTTCTTATGCGCCAGGAAGATAAGACACCCACCCCCCTGCCCAATGATCGAGGTGGCTACTTTGACCTCTCAACCGACCTGGCCGCCACTACGCGCAGGCAAATGGTGCGTGCGCTCCAGCGTATGCACATCAACGTTGAAGCCAGTCATCATGAAGTTGCCGCCGGCCAGCATGAGCTCGATTTTGAGGCGAACAACGCTTTACCCATTGCCGATGGGCTGGTGACGGCCAAATATGTGCTCAAGGCGCTCGCCTCCCAGCATGGCCTCTATGCCACATTTATGCCCAAACCGCTTTTTGGCGTCAATGGTTCTGGCATGCATACACACCAGCAGCTAATTGCCTTGGATACGGGCCGCAATGCCTTCGCCGATGAAAAGGGTGAGTATGGCCTTTCACCCGTCGGGCAATACTTCATCGCCGGGCAGCTGGCGCACGCGCGTGCTATGTGCGCCATCCTGGCTCCTCTTGTCAACTCATATAAGCGCCTGGTGCCAGGTTATGAAGCTCCAGTCTTCGTCAACTGGGGGCGCGTAAACCGCGAAGCCCTGATTCGCGTGCCGCGCCCTACCAGCAATCGCCAGCAATCGGCGCGCATTGAACTGCGCTGCTGCGACCCCAGCTGCAACCCCTATTTAGCCCTGGCCGTCATGCTACGGGCCGGGCTGGATGGTATTTCACGCAAGTTGCCACTTCCACCCGCTATGGATGAGAGCCTCTTCCTGCGCGATGAAAATGAACGTATGCTGCATCATTCACGCCTGCTCCCGGCTACCCTGGGCGAAGCCCTGGATGAGCTGCGCGAAGATTCCCTGGTGCGTGACACCCTGGGCGATGCTATCTATGATGGCTTTATTGAAGCCAAAAGCATCGAGTGGATAGAGTATAGGCGGCAAGTGCACGCCTGGGAGCTTGAGCGCTACCTGCCCGTCTTCTAATACCTTCCACCGCTTTCGTTTCGCAAGGAAGAAGCCTCTTATCCGGCCAGCCTATTACCTATTACCTGCCCTCCGGGCAGGCTGTAAGGAAGTGTACACCTGCTCGTAGGCATTGAGCATGCGCTCAAGACCAAAGTGCTCTTCGACATGGACCCGGCAATGGGGGCGGGGAATATCATAGAGATCGTCGACCAGGGCGGCGGCGTGGGAACTTTCGCCCGCCTCGACGAGAAAACCCGTTTCACCATGACGAATGACCTCCTCCGCCGCGCCGCGCCGGTAAGCTATGACAGGGGTGCCCGTGGCCATCGCTTCGACAGCGGTCAAGCCAAACGGTTCGTCCCACTCAATGGGGAAGAGCAGGCCAAGCGCCTGCCCCATAATTTTCCATAACGCCAGGCGTTGTAGCTGTCCCAGGTAAGTCACTCGCCCTCTGGCCCGGCGTAATTTGGGGACGATACGCTGCTCGAAGTAGTGGCGGTCATAGATGCCTCCCGCGATCAGCAAGGGATAGCCAGCTTTTTCGGCGATCTCGATGGCCGCCTCAACGCCTTTTTCTGCGCTGATACGCCCTGCGAAAAGTAGAGGCGCTTCGGATGAGAGCCTGGGCATATAAGGGATCGCCTCCAGGTTGAGTCCGTTGTAAATGATGGCGTCAAAGGACGTATAGCCGGCATAGGTGCGGGCGCAGGCCTGCGATACCGTTATGAGTGTGAGGGGATGCCCCTGCTGATCCATAACGCGCAGGGCTGCGTTAATCTCTGGCGACAGGGCTGGCAAGTGGAGCGTATGTATAACCGGGATACTCTGTATCAGGATGCTACAGGCAAAAGCTGGCCAATCAAAAGCATGGATATGTACGAGGTCAAACTCGTCGCTGCGCCGCTGCAAGCGCAGAAAAAGCTCAAGAAAAAGGTTGGCCTGGCTGAAGAAGCCTTCGTCGGTAGCTCTGGCCTGCTGCGGCCCGGAGAAGTTGGCCGGATGCACAGTATCCGGAACAGCAATTGGCTCGATGGAGATGCCCGGGATGAACGATGACTCGCGGGCAAAGAACGTGACACTATGGCCGCGTTGGACCAGGCCCTGAGCGAGATCAGCCAGTAAGGCCTGCGCGCCGCCAATGTAAGGTTGGGCGATGGCGGAAATCAGAGGGGCTACGAGCGCGATTCTCATTCTCCCCCCGGTAACTGGCAATATTGTTCTCGGTCTCGTATAATTTGACTTCGTAAAGGAACCCCTGCGGTAGGACGGGTGCCAGGCGTTCCCAGAACTTGATTACCAGCACCTCGCTTGTTGGAATGCTGTCCTCAAGCCAGGGCACATCGTAGTTGAGATACTTGTGGTCGACCCACGCGATCACATGCTCGTCGACGGCCGCCTTCAATTCCGTCAAATTCAACACCATACCTGTGCGTGCATCGGGCTCCCCCCTTAGCGTGACCTCTAAGACGTAGTTATGCCCATGCCCGTTGGGATTGGCACATTTATCATAGATCGCAAAATTCTCTGTCTCCGTCAGAACGGGGCTCCATAAACGGTGAGCCGCGCTGAAGGTTGTGCGTCGTGTCAAGTAGACCATGAGTGTTTCCCCTAGAGTGCCTGCCAGCAAATCTTACTGATTGCTGAAAATTTCAATATTGCTACCACTTAACATACGTCCTAAATCGTCGGCGAGGAAGAGCAGTAGCTCCGCCATATCCTCGGGAGTCGCAGCCGCCCTGAGGTGAGGCGCTGCCTGGCGCAGCAACTCTGTCTCTACTGCCCCGGGACTCACGGCACACACGCGTATATTGTAGGGCTTACCCTCCACCGCCAGGATCTCACTGAGTCCCGCGACTCCTGATTTGGAGACGTTATACGCGCTCAGTCCTGGGAATTTTTCTACTCCTTTAACTCCAGACAGGGAAGAAATATTGATAATCACCCCCTGCTGCTGAGCGGCCATGATCTGAAATGCTTCGCGACAGGCCAGGAACGTTCCTCGCAGGTTCACCGCGAGTACGTCATCCCAGGTAGCTATTTCCATGGCGAGAAAGGGACGCACGGCGACGATGGCCGCGCAGTTTACAAGGACATCGACGCGTCCAAATGCCTCCATTGTCCTGCTAAAAAGCAGCTGGACGTCCTCTGCCCGGGATACGTCGCCCGCAACGGCCAGCGCCGAGCCGCCAGCTGCGATAATCTCGCCTGCAACCTCCTCGAGCTGAAGGGCTGAACGGCTAAACACGACGACGCGCGCCCCGGCCCGTGCGAAAAGTTGAGCCGTTGCTCGTCCAATGCCCCGTCCCCCTCCCGTAATCAGCGCGACACGATCTTTTATACTCATACCAGCATTATAGCAGATTTGCAGAGCAGGCTGTGCCCTCGCTCAGCTCGCACTACTCTCTTTACCTGGCTGCTTGCCCGCGGGGCGCCGCCTGAGATAGCGCGGCCAGGGCAGCAGGGCAGGTGAAATACTTGTTGAAACAAATTGAACGATGTTATAATGAAAAATGTAGACCTGCCTGTCCCGCCAGCACAGCGCAAAGGGCTGAGCGGTGCGCTGCTACATGATTGATGTATCTCAGATTGAAAGCATGGAAAGCATGACCACGAATAGCCGCCTGCTACAGGGCTCGCTTAAGGATTTTGGCCTTGTCGAGATTCTGCAGATGATGGAGCTGGGAAGTATGACAGGGGCTATCCGCCTGAAGCACTCTTCGGGGCGTGTTGGTATCATCTACTTTAATGAGGGCAAAATAGCGAACTGCTCTGAGCTTGACGGCGGAGCATTGACACTGGGTGACGTGCTGCAACAGCTGGGCATGGCCTCTTCCCCCCAGATCGAACAGGCCTTTTCGCAGCAGTTGAAGAACGCTTTTGGCCAGCGCATTGGCGAGCGTCTCGTAGCCATGGGAGCGATTGACGAGAAGCAACTGCGAGAGGCCCTGCGCATGAAGGCCCTCTGGACGGCACGTGAGCTGGCCCTCTGGCAGGATGGTGGTTATGAGTTTATTGCCAGCCCCGGCGCGCAGAATATTTTACCGTATGGGGAAGCGTCGCTCGATCTTGAGGTCATGCGGGTGACCATGGAGATGGTGCGCTACACCGATGAGTGGGAGCGGCTGCGCCAGTTTCTACCACAGGGCGTGCGCACAATTCTGCAGATGGCCCCCGCTATACCGTACGCCATGAGTTTTGACGCGCGTACATTTGAACTTTTTTTGCATGTGAACCTCTATCGCAGAGTGCGCCGTATTGCCAGCGCTATGCGCAGGCCTGAACTGGAGGTTTCGCGTGACCTGGCGCAACTTGTCCAGCAAAGGTTACTTATGCATGTCTTTCAGGAAACAGGTGACTACTTTCAGGGACGGGAGGTCCGCCTTCCCGATCCCGCCGAAAAGCTGCGTATGGAGAGCTTCGAGCTGTTGAACCTGATTAGCCGCATGGAACAGGAATGGATGAAGAAGCGCAGCCCCATGGAGCAGCTGCCGGCCCTGGTCGAATTCGTGAACTGGACAATGGATGCCCTTGCTGATACCTGCCGGGCCAGGGGAGCCGAGCTGGATCCCTACACACTGCAGTCGCTGCTCCAGCGTGAAAAATTGCGCTACATGGGCAACTATGAATTCATAATTGATCAGAACCATATCGATGTCGATAATTTTAAAGCCCTCTGCTACGAGATCCTTGGCTCCAATATGCAGCAGACGGCCGACTTCTACGATGAAGCTACCATGGTATTACAACGCATCCTGCGCTGCATCTTTGACACCATCAATGCTCGCGTAGCCTCCCTTGACGAGCGCCTGGAGAATCAAGAGGTGTGGGAGGCCATGTTTACTCAATTTGCGCTGCAAAGGCAATAGACAGGTGCTAGCCGCGTTTAAAGCGCGCCAGCGAGCTCCTCATTGAGTATACGGGGTCGTCGGTGAGCGACAAATATGGTTTTGTGTTGACCGGGCAGCGGAGTCGGCTGCCAGAGGTATTATATCATGTTCGGGGAGAGAGCTGCGAAACGCAGCTACCCTGGCTCGGATAGCTGCGTAGTGGACCGGCGATAGAGTGTCAGGCGCTTTCTACAGCTGGCCCCTGCGGTGGGGCGCTTTCACTGCTTGCGGCGGGAGGCGTCTCTTCAGCAAAGTCACCCTCTTGCGCTGGACGCTTGAAGATATAGTACGCTGAATTGGCGGTCAGAGGCTGGATACCCACCAGTTCCCAACCTTCACGGCCAAGATTGTTCATGTAGCGGCGCGCGAATGCGCTGCGCCGCTCGTTAGCGATCAGCGTTTCAAGCCCCTCACATGAAATTCGTCCACGGTAATCAATATATACAACTTTATATGCCCATTGCGCCATTGAAAAGCCTCCTTTTCTTTCGTCTTGCCTGAGCTACCCTCACCCTGCCCGGGACACCCTGCCTGGGAGGCAGGTAATGAGTTAATAGCTGACTACGAGAGCGGCAAGACGGTTTATGCCGTCACGCTAATTTGGTTCCTACCGGCACAGTCCTTCTATGACATATCCGATGTCATATCCAGATGCAAGCCCTCAAGGTACTCTGCCTCGCACGCAGCCGGAGAAGCGTCTTGCATTTGAACAAAGAGCACTTTGCCGGGTTCCACAATCAGCTCACTGCTCAATGCAGGTGCTCTGCCGGTAGGCTCCTCTGCACAGTAGCAAGTATAGTCGCGAAACTCGCGCAGCGCACCGCCATTTTCGCCAGTCTTTTGAGCAGATAAAATGGCCTGGGAGGTACTGTCAAAATAGACAGGCATCTCCCAGGCCTACTGCAGCTCTATTATAATGGCAGGTCAAACGAGAAGGTAGTTCCTTGCTCTTCTTCCGTGTGGGGTTCAAGACGCAGCACTCCACCGTGAGCCTCCACGATACTTTTGGTGATGTGCAGGCCAAGGCCAGAGCCCTGGCGAGCACTCGCCGCCGGCAGGCGCACAAAGGGAAGAAAGAGCTGGCCTGTCTCCACTGAGGGGATACTGATGCCCTGATTATGGATGCTGATGTGTACTGCATGTTCCTGGGGCAGGATAAGGACAGTGATGGTTGTATGCTCGTCAGAATATTTCAACGCGTTATCGAGCATATTCCCCAGCGCCTGTTGTAGACGGCCGCTATCCCATTTGCCGGTAATGGGCGTCTCTGGCGCCTCAAGAACAAGCGTGTGGTAGGGAGCCACAGGGCGCAATTGCTCCACAACCTCACGCGTCAGTTCTACGATGTCGCATACTTCACGAATAAGGGTGAATTGACCGGCAGAGAGGCGCGAGGCATCCAGCAGATCATTGATAAGGCGCACAAGACGACGAGCCTGGCTGATGATGATCTTTGTGCCACGCGTAACGCTCTCGCTGTGCTGGCCGGAACGCGCGATTAATTGGGCATAGTTAATGATGGGTGAGAGAGGTCCACGCAACTCATGCGCTACCATAGCGGCGAACTGCTCTTTGCGCGCCAGCTGCTCCTGCAGTAAAAGATTGCTCGCCGTTAATTCATCGACGCGACGCTGTAGTGCCTGGATTACATCATCCTGTGTGTGCTCATGTTGCATTTACATACGTATCCCTTACCCCTACTTCACACGCATTTTGCTGCGGTTGTATAAATAGTATACACTCTAACTGGCCTTGCACTACTAGGATAGCCAGCATAAATAGGAGTAATGGGTGGAAAAGCTGCACTTCGCAGTCTTTTGAGCATCGTTCTACTGCAGCAGATTCAGCTCTTGTAGCTCATCGAGGGCTCCCTCACTGAGTTGTGTCTTATCGAGGGAGGGGTCGGCGTGAGCAATAAGGTGTCGAAGGCGTTCAACAATTTCCAGACGCATGTAAAAATCATCGGTGAGTAAAAGCTCGCCGATGGTGATTTCAATTTGTCGTCGCTGCATCGTTGCAAGCATTGATTCTGACATATCGCACCTCTTCAACTACACTGGCAGAGGATAAAACAAAAGACAGAGATAGAGGCAGGTATTCCCAGGTCGTTCACCCTGGCAAGTTACTTTGGCGTGGGTGCCGTGACTTTGGCTTCGTCCTGCGCGGCATCCGTGCCTTTGGAGCCCGACGCTGCAGGCGTGGGAGGCTTATTCTCGCTCGTGCTGCCGCCCTCCGCCGCGCCACTCTCACTTTTAGGCGCGTGGCCATTGGAAGGGCTACTTGAAGATTTACTATGGTCGGTTTTATAAAAGCCTGAACCTTTGAAGACAATTCCAGCCGGATAGTATACGCGGCGGATGGTACCACCACACGCGGGGCAGATTGAAAGTGGCTCATCAATCATTTTCTGCCACTGCTCAAAACGGTGGCTACACTCTTTACATAGATATTCATAGGTTGGCATACGGCTATCACCCCTGAATTGTCCGGGCAAGCGTTAAGGCTGCCCTGCACATTGAATAAAATAGGTGGTAAGAACCACCTCTACGGCACTATAGTAACGTACCCGCCAGATGTTGTCAATCTCGCGAGGCGACTGCTAATACACATAATCGCTCAGATAAGCAGGGAAATATGATTCCCACTGCGGCTCATCTGAGGGTCATGTGAAACTCGTGGTACTCCGGCGGGCCGAAGATACTAGGGCCTTGCGTCTCTACTCAAGAGAACACGCGCGAACCGACAATTATTCCATGCGTCCGATATATTCCTTGACCTTCTCGGCGGCATCGCGAGTCATGCCGTCGAGTGCGGCCAGGTCATCTACGCTTGCAATGCTCATGGCACGTACTGAGCCAAATTGTTTCATAAGGGCCTGTTTGCGTTTGGGCCCGATGCCGGGGATTTCATCCAGGACAGACTTAAATGTGCGCTCGGAGCGTAGTTTGCGATGATAGGTGATGCCAAAGCGGTGAGCCTCGTCGCGAATGCGTTGGACAAGGTACAGGCCCTGCGAGGAGCGTGGAAGGATGATCGGGTCCGGTGAGCCGGGTATGAAAAGCTCCTCGTTTTCTTTTGCCAGGCCAACCGTAGGAATATCGATGTGCAGCTTCTGCAGAACTTCCATGGCTGCGCTCAACTGGCCTTTACCGCCGTCGATGATAATCAGGTCCGGCAGCGCCCATTCATGCTGGCGCTGTGCCTGGGTGTCATCCACATTTTCAGCCTCCTCGCCGCTCAGGGCATCCGCCGCAGCTATCGCCGCGGAGGTCTGAATTTCGCCGTTTTGGCGGTTGGAGATGGCACGAAATCTGCGGCGCAGTACCTCTTGATGGCTGGCAAAGTCATTCGGACCTTCGACGGTCTTGATTTTAAAGCGCCGGTATTCACTGGGCCTGGGGCGCCCCGCCTCAAAAACGACCATGGCCCCGACCGAATTGGTCCCCTGGGTATTTGAAATGTCATAGCATTCGACGCGCTGTGGCGGAGCCGCCAGGTTAAGCGCCTCCTGTAATTCTTCCAGGGCCAGCTGCGTTTTCTGGCTATCGCTGAGCCATTTGATGCGCTGCTGTTCGAGCACCTGCTGGGCGTTTTGTTTCACCATCTCGATCAAGCGCAATTTTTCGCCCCGCCTGGGTGAGGTGATCGTAACCGGGCCCTTGCGCCTCTCGCGCAGCCACGCCAGGATGACAGCTCGATCATCAGGCTCTACCTCAACGACCACTTCGGGAGGAATATGCGGCGAACTTTCATAGAACTGCTGCAGGAAGGAGCCCATGACCTCGCCTGGACTGCTATCGCGTGTGCCCTGCAGGATGAAAAATTCGCGCCCGATCAGTTTGCCGTTGCGAAACAAAAAGCTCATTGCACAGGTTTCATCTTCCCCGCTGGCAAGCGCAATGATGTCCTGGTCATCCTGTCCCTCGGTAGAGATCACCCGCTGTTTCTCCAGCACCCGCTCAACCGCCTTAATGCGATCACGGATGCGCGCCGCCTCCTCAAAATTCAAATCTTCCGCCGCTGCCTGCATCTTCTCTTGCAGAGATTTCACCACCTCATCGTGCTTCCCTTCCAGGAAGAGCAGCACCTGCTGAATAACAGCGTCGTATTCAGCCCGCGTTGGGTAAGCGACACATGGGGCGACACAGCGATGGATATAGTACTGGGTGCAGGGCCTGGGCAGGAGCTTCTGCTTCCAGGCCGGCGGTATCTCTCCATTGGCCGGCGGCGCCCATGCACTGGCGTCGTAGCGGCATGTGCGATAAGCAAAAAGCTTGTTCAAAAGGTCGAGCGTGGCGTCGACCGCCCCCGAATTTGTGTAGGGCCCAAAATAGCGATTGCCATCACGGTGAAAACTGCGCACGCGATAGACCCTGGGGAAATCCTCCGTCAGCGATACCTTAATATAAGGATAGCTCTTGTCGTCGCGCATCAGGACGTTGTACTTGGGGCGGTATTGTTTGATATAGTTGCTCTCAAGTACCAGCGCCTCAACCTCGTTCTTGACGACCAGAAACTCGATATCGTCTATTTTTGCCACCATACTTCTATTTTTGGGGCTCAGATCCGTAGACTCCTGGAAGTAGGAGCGGACACGATTGTAAAGTGAAATCGCTTTGCCAACGTAAATGATGGTGCCCTGCGCGTCTTTCATCAGATAGATGCCTGGTCTATGTGGCAGTGAATTTAATACAGATTGGATTTTTTCGTTCATCCCTATCGCTCTTGTTTCTGCTGCTTGCTTTATGGACTTTCCTTCATTATATCGTTTCATGTAGCCCGTGTCGACAGGCAAAGGGGAGGTCCCAGGGCGACTTTTTAATCGCCCAGAAGGGGTAGAATTATGCAAAATTAGCACGCTAAAGATAGCTATAAGATCCGCTGTGGAGTATACTATTCGACAATAGCGTAGCAGCGCTGAATAGACTGATACGTACCTCCTTTTTACAGATTGGTTTGTACGCATTTATGAGTTGTATTGGCACCGCCGGTCACGTAGACCATGGGAAGTCAACTCTCGTCCAGGCATTAACCGGCATTGATCCTGATCGCCTGCTGGAGGAAAAAGAGCGTGGCATGACCATCGACCTCGGCTTCGCCTGGCTCAAGCTGCCGAACGGGCGAGAGGTCAGCATCGTCGATGTGCCCGGACATGAGAGCTTCATCAAGAATATGCTGGCAGGCGTCGGTGGTATAGACGCGGCCTTGCTTGTGATCGCCGCCGATGAGGGGATAATGCCCCAGACACGTGAGCACCTGGCGATTCTGGACCTGCTGCATGTACAGCGCGGGATCGTTGTTCTGACAAAAATCGACCTCGTGGACGAGGAATGGTTGGAACTGGTGCGCGAAGAGGTTGCCAACTATCTCTTGCCCACGACCCTGGCGCATGCCCCCATCGTGCCTGTCTCTGCCTTGAGCGGCCAGGGCCTGCCTGAATTGCTTGCACAGCTTGAGCTGATGCTTGAGCAGTCCCAGGCGCGGCGGAATATTGCGCGCCCACGCCTGCCGGTTGATCGCGTCTTCAGCCTGGCGGGCTTTGGCACGATTGTGACCGGGACGCTGCTGGACGGCAGCTTTAAAAGCGGACAGGAAGTCGAGGTGTTACCTCAGGGACTGAGAGCGCGTATTCGTGGCCTCCAAACCCATCAGCACGCCATCGACATAGCTCAGGTGGGCAGCAGGATTGCCATCAATCTGGCCAATGTAGCACGCAGTGATCTGGCGCGGGGTAACGTCATTGCCCTGCCAGGACAGCTGCGCACGACCATGCTGATCGACGCTCATATTTCTCTACTTGCTGACGCCGACCATTCGTTGCTTCACAATGCGTCAGTTGACTTTTACAGCGGGTCCCAGGAAATAGCGGCGCGTGTGCGGCTGCTCGATGCCGACGAATTGCAGGCAGGTTCGAGTGCATGGGTACAACTGCGCTTGAGCCGCCCCGCGCTTCTGGCTCGCCGCGATCGCTTTATTCTGCGTATACCCTCACCCAGTACCACCATCGGCGGTGGTGAAGTGGTCGATGTGCAGCCGCGCTATCACCGTCGTTACCAGGTCGCCGTGCTCAAGCAACTCGCTATGCTTGAGCATGGCGCGCCCGAGGACGTAGTGCTGGCCATCCTGAATAGACGAGGGGGGAACGCAGGACCTCGTGCCGGCAGAGGGCAGCTGGGATATGAACTGGTGGATCTCGCCACACAGAGTAATCTGTCTCAAGATGTGACGCAGCAAACGCTGGAGACGTTGTTAACAGAAGGAAGAGTTCGGCGAACCGCTATGCTCTGGTTTGCCCAGCCTGTCTGGGAGGCGCTAGTGGAGGAGACGACGCGCCTGCTTGCCGAGCAGCATCGCCTTTATCCACTGCGTAGCGGGCTCTCGAAAGAGGAGTGGCGCATGCGCTTGCATCTTGCGCCAAAGGTGGCGGCGGAAATCTTTGCGCTGCTGACGGCAGAAGGCGTGATTGCAGATGCGGCCAGCGCGGGCGGCTTCATCCGCCTTCCCACCTTTGAACCACACTTTACCAGCGCGCAGTTGCAAAAAGTGGAGCAGCTGCTGAGTCGCTTTCGTAAGAGCCCTTTTACTCCCCCTGGGCGGGATGAAGCGGAGGCACTGGTTGGTGCCGAAGTACTGGGAGCGTTGATTGAACAGGGACGGCTAGTAAAATTGGGTGAGGGGGTAATCTTCTTGCGTGAGACATACGATGAGGCAATCGCGATCCTGCTCACTTATTTACGTGAACATGGTAAAATGACGGTGGCGGAGGCACGGGACATTTTAGGCGCCACGCGTAAATATATCTTACCATTGTTAGAGCATATGGATACTCTGAAAATGACGCGGCGTAAGGGTGATGAACGCATCCTTGGTACACAGGCATAAAACATTGCCGGGCTTGCGCCAGCATGTGGGTATTCCCTTCCATAACAGAATACGTTACAATAGTGAGCAATCAATAACAGCTTTATGAGCGGGCTTACATGGAGAAAGGGCGCAAGGGAGAGATTGCGTTCCAATGAAAAGTATGCAAACCGAAGTTCTGGGTGAGCGCTACAAATTAGGAGACCCTATCGGTCGAGGCGGTATGGCTACTATTTATCGTGGCCAGGACCTGCGCATAGATCGCATTGTTGCGATCAAAGTCTTGCGCGAAGTATACAGCACTGACCCAAAATTTGTGACGCGCTTTCAGCGTGAAGCAAAAGCTGCATCCGCATTGCAGAACCCCCATATCGTCCAGGTGTACGACTATGGTCAAACCGATGGTAATTATTTTATAGTAATGGAACTCGTTGAGGGCACCGACCTGCGTCGCTACCTGCGCTCACGAGGTGTTCTTGCCGTTGACCGTGCTATTATCATTGCCCACGACGTTGCGCTTGGCCTGGGCGCCGCCCACCGGCGCGGTATTGTCCATCGTGACGTGAAGCCACAGAATGTGCTTGTGGGCAAGGATGGATCTATTAAGCTGACCGACTTTGGTATTGCCAGCGTCTATAAAGATATCAACGCCGAGCGCCTGACAACGACGGGTATGACCCTGGGCACAGTTCAATATTATGCGCCAGAGCAGGCCCAGGGAGAGATCGTCAGCCCGGCCGCCGATGTCTACGCCCTGGGCATTGTCATGTACGAAATGCTCACAGGCCGCACGCCATTTGATGGTGATACGCCGGTCGCGGTGGCTATGCAGCATATTCAGGATCTACCCACCCCTCCCGGCCAGCTGAATCCTAATATCCCGCCTGCTCTGGAAGAGATTATTATGCGCTGCCTGGAGAAGATACCAGAGATGCGTTACCGCGACGGCAGCGCGCTTGCGCGCGCGCTGGAGACGCTGGGCGAGACTGAGATGGAAGAGGTCACTCCTGCTTCGCCCACCCCTCCCGGGCTGCAAACACCTGGCGGCATGCAAAACTATACTCCCTACACTGGCGGTACGCTGCAGCGTAGCTCGAACTCGTCGCCCAACAATATGGCGGGCACCACTGCATCTGCTGGCGACGGCAATGGCTTGAACCGTGGACCTGACCCTCTTATTTTGCCCAACCAGGCGCGACTTTACGATAATGATCAGCTCTCTTCAGCAACCACGCGACCCATCCAACGCGGCACGGCGACGCGCTCAGGCGCCGTGGGGAGTAGTGCGCGCGACTCGCGCTTTGCCAGTGTGATCACCGTTATTATCTTACTCGCAACGCTCTTATTGCTTGGTTTTGCCGTCTACCTGGCAGCGGCACTTAATTTTATTCGTATTCCCGGAATTAATATCCCTACTATGTCCCCGACCTATCCCGTGACTCAGATTCGTGTGCCTGATCTGCACAATAAGACCTACCAGGAGGCGAACACTATTGCCACGGGCGAAGGCTTTACCATAGAGATCCGGGATAACAATAAAACGGGCGTTGTTATCAATCAAAGTCCCTCCCCTGACGCCCTGGCGACGAGAGGCTCCATTATCCTGCTCAAGTTCGGCCAGCCAGCTCAGCAGCCCGTAATGGTGCCTGATGTAGTGGGGCAGTCGTTAACCAGCGCCGAACAGGCTCTGCGCAGCGCAGGCCTGACGCCCATCGTCCAGCCCGCTGGCACTGACCCAAGTCAGGCCGCCAATACGATTTCGCGCGTCGATCCGGCCAGCGGTTCGATGGTGAATAAAGGCTCAGTGGTGACCCTCTATGTAGTGAACTACATAAGTGGGTCACCAGGAACGACGCCGATCCCATCTTCGAGCCCATCGCCAAGTCTGCAGCCGAGCCCGACATCAAAGCCGACGCCAAAGCCGACGCCAAAGCCGACACCGAGCCCGACGCCAAGCCCGACGCCGCAACCGACGACGGGCCCGACACCAACGCCGACCTAATAATGTCAGGGAGGGGCCACGCTGGTGAGCCATCTACTCGAAGTGTTTATAGCGCGGTCAGGATCTCTGGCGCGTCATCAGTGATGGCAATAGTATGTTCAAACTGGGCCGATCTTTTGCCGTCCGCCGTGCAAACGGTCCAGCGATCTGAGCGTACTCTGGTCGCGGCTCCGCCAATGTTAATCATGGGCTCGACGGTAAAAACCATGCCCTGGCGCAGCATTATGCCTGTATCTCGCTCGCCAAAGTGAAATACAAAAGGCCCTTCATGGAGTGAACGGCCCACCCCATGCCCGGTATATTCTCGCACCGTGGAGTAGCCGTGCGACTCAGCATATTCCTGGATCACCGCGCCGATATCGCCCAGATGCTTGCCGGGCCGCGCCTCCTCAATACCAAGCTCCATACAGTGCCTGGCAACCTCCAGCAGCCGTCGTGACTCATGATCTATCCTGCCAATGGCAAAGGTAACGCACGAATCTCCTACCCAGCCTTTGTATTGCGCGCCAATGTCAATGCCGATGATATCCCCCTCTTGCAGCCGGTCGCTGGGACTGGGAATGCCATGACAGATGACATCATTGATGGCCGTACAGATCGTAGCGGGAAAAGGAGGAACGGCCGGGCGCCCCTTGGAAGCGGGCAGCGCACCGTAACCTTTGTAGCTCGGTATCGCTCCTTTACTGCGAATAAAGTCCTCGGCAATTTTGTCAATTTCAGCGGTTGACACACCTGGTAGCAGGTGTGGACGCAGCGCTTCATATGTTTGAGCGACGATGCGGCCGGCTTCGCGCAGTTGCGCAATCTCACGCGGTGATTTTAGAATGACCATTGTGCATACCCTTGTATCAATATCAAAAATCGCAGAGCTGAATTTTGCGCCCATGCAATTGCATTATCTCGCAGGTCGACGCGCAAAATGCGCCCCTATCGTTCTCTTCTATATTACCGCATGTATGCAAGCAATACGCGACGCTGCTGGGCTCCTGCATCGCAATGGTAGAGGGGGAATCTGTACTGCTGACCAGCCTCTTGTGCAGCAGAACGGTCTCTTTTTTTCGCGTTTATACGCCACAATTATAACACGGCCTTATGTATGTAGAGGGAGACATACCCCCACAAGTCCCATATGTTTGTCCAATATGATACAGAATGATATAATTGCAAGCAAATATTCCTCGACTTGTCGGCGGCCAGGGGGAGCCGAAGGGAGCTGAAGGGGAGCCGATATTGTGGGAAGGTAAGCCTATTATCGGCGGGCATCGTCGGCGGGCAACGATGGGAAGCCGATGCGAGAGGCAAGTGAACGAACCGATGCGTAAAAAACTTCTGATTCTGCTCCTCACTTTAGTCGTGTTAGTGGGTATCTCTGGCACGTATGTAGCCGGAGGACTGCAGGCTTACGCCCGTTATCAGCAGGGCAGTCTGGATAATCAACGCCACTGCGGCGATACACCTCCCGTACATATTTGTGTACGCGCGCCCGGTGAGATCTTCAGCGCTTATTATCCTTTTTATGTAGCCAGTCAGTATCCGCTCTTCACACTCGATTATAGCAGCGCCAGGCCGCTTGCGCTTATTATTACTATGAGTGTAGCCGGCCTGAGCCAGGTACAAACACAGACTATCGACGCCACTGCCAACCTCCAGTCGGTGAGCATTATACCACCATTGTTGAGCCAGAACTTTCGGAGACTTACCGCTGAGTATCATACGTCACTGCACGTGCAGGTGACAGATACCATCGGGCGTCTGTATTATGTGAACGATATTCCTATCCTGTTTCATTCGCGCTGGTTGATGCAATGGGTTACCGCCAATCGTTTAAAGCTCGCGGCATGGGTGACACCCAATGATCCAGCTATCAGCGCCCTTGTTCTCAAGGCGAGCAAACACCTGGCATTGCAGCCTCCACCTGTCCCGAGCGCCATGGTTGGATATAATAAAGCCAGTAGAAAAGAGGTTATCGCCCAGGTGGACGCGATCTATGACACGTTGCGCCTCGACTATCAGATGCATTATCTGCAGGCCAGCGTTCCCTACAGCGGCGTGAATAGCAATACCGTCGCAACGCAGAATATCAAACTACCCGCCGAGGTACTACAGCAGCACAGTGGTATGTGTATCGAACTGACCTTATTACTGGCATCTGCAGTGGAGCAAATCGGCCTGCAGCCTGAAATTGTCATTATTCCAGGCCATGCTTTTCTAGGGGTGGCGGTTACTCCCGATGATAAGCATTTTGAATACTGGGACACTGTGGAGGTAAATAGCAATGTTGCTGGCGACTCCGCCAACATCGCGACTGACGCTGTTTACCAGCAGAATGAGCAGCAGCATACAATCATAGATGCGATCCTGGTCAGTGAGGCGCGTGCCGCAAATGTCTATCCAATGCTCTAGTAGTACTAGCAGGTTTGAATGAGTCCCGCGCCTGCCCTGGAGCAGCAGAAGTCAGCCTGGTTGGCAAAAAGGAGGAACAGGACGACGAGCAACGTAGATTTCACCACGTGGTTTAGTATGGGCTGCTACAGCGGCTTAGCCTGCTGTATGCTTGCAATTGCAAGCAATGCCCTCTATACTACTCTGCGCCGGCGCGGGACAACTCACCAGCTTGCCGGTGCTATCGTTACCTGCGTTATTGCCGCGCTGCTGCTGCTGCCTGCTCTTGTCTGGTACAACATGCGCTTCAGTATTGAGCAGGCGACGATCTCCATGGCTGAAGTGGAGGTGGCGCTGGTCTATGTGGCTCTTTTTGGATGGTTCTTGCCTTTGAGTGTGACTGTTTCCTATTGCCTCTTCGCCCTGCCGCGTACCTCCACGACGGCGCTACACATCCCTCGCCAGCAACGCACCACGTCTGCCGGTGCCGCAACCGCGTTCACTCCCCCCAGGCATCAACCAGGCCTTCCGGCTCCCTATGTCTTTGCCGAGGATATCCCCTGGGGCTGGCTCGAGCATCGCAGCGGGCGCTTCCATGGACAACGCCTGGCGCTAAATCGCTCCGTTGTCACTATTGGGCGCGGTGAAGATAATGAAATCTGGCTGGATGATGACATGGCTTCGCGCAATCATGCTGAACTGGCCTGGGACAAGGGACAGGTGTATCTAACCGACTGCGACAGCTTGAACGGCGTGCTGCTCAACGGGCGACGTCTTGAGGGCCCTGCCAGCGTCAGGCCGGGCAACGTGTTGGAGATAGGCTCACACCGTTTCCTGTTCGAGCTGGCTGAGCAGCCGAAGTCTCCCCCTGAACAGGATGATCCCCTGCTGCGCCATGTCTGGCACTCTGAGGCGGCCTTAGAGGACAATGGTGAAGCAGTATCGCTGCTGAAGTCGTCTGGGGATAAAGGGTCTGTTGGAAATACCGCTGCGGGGCGGGCCGAGATTGACAAAGAGCCAACCCACCTGTTATCTCCGACCCAGCATGAGGACCAGTCTATAGAGGCGCAGGCGACGGCCGAATTGGACCCTGTAGCTCTGTCGTCCCAGTCCCTCGCCCCTCCCAATACTGACGGGGTGATGAGAGGTGTGGTGAGGATCTGCTCTGGTACGAGCACGGGCCAATCTTTCTCGCTCGATCGTCCGCGTATGATCATTGGCCGCGATGCTGAATGCGACATCAGTATCGATGACGCTTCTATTTCACGCCAGCATGCACAGTTTCTGTACCAGGAAGACGCGGTATATGTGCAGGACCTGGGCAGCCGCAATGGCACGAGGGTCAACGCGCAACCGCTGCATGCTCCTCGGTGCCTGTACGCCGATGATATCGTCGAAATTGGCAGTGTGCAGCTCGCCTATTCTACCGTACTGCATAGAGCCGCCGATCCCAGTACGCCCATGCCAGTGGCCTTTACGCCCCCGCCGCAGGGATATCCCATGCACGGCAGCCCCGTCCCCCTGCGCCTGCCCAGCAGGCCAAAGCAGGTGTAATAATCCTTTGCATTCAGATGACTTCCACAGCCACATTTGCCAGTGGTTGTTGTGCCAGGATGGGCCGGCCATGGCCCGTATAGAGATGCATTCTCCTCAGCAGTGTTCAACGTTTCCTCCAGCCGCTTTAGCACAAATATTGCTTATCGTATCACTCTGGTCAAGCAAAGTGTATTTTTTTCAAAATTTATATGGTACAATGAAAGCGTGGTTTTGGGATGCCGCATCCCCATGGTATGAGATCCGAGCCCCGGTTTCGTTCCGCCATCCGGTATCGAGGAAATAATTACCTGCCAACCACCGTCAGGCATATAGCCCTGTTAATAGCTTTCACGGTTGTATTCCTGCTCGCTTCGCCTCTGTGCGACCAAGGCAAATTGTAGGCGGAACGGCAAGTCAAAGAAGGGGAAATATTACCCATGCTGTCCAATGAGGGATACCAGGACCGTATCCTCACATGCCGTGACTGTGGTCAGGACTTCACGTTTAGCGCCGGCGAACAGGAGTTTTACGCTAGCCGCGGATTGACCAACACTCCTGGCCGTTGCCCCAGCTGTCGAGCCGCTCGGCGTAGTGGGCAATCGTCAAGCTCTCGCCCTCGTAGTACTGGCACTGAACATTATGAGACTACCTGCGCGACCTGTGGACGTCCAACCTCCGTACCATTTATTCCTCGTGAAGACCGTCCCGTCTATTGTAACGAATGTTTTCAGGCTCAACGCGCCGCACGCGGCTCTCGCCGGGAAGAGTCCCGCGGTTATAGTAGCTATAGCTTTGACGATAGTGCATATGGCGGCGGTCGCGAGCGCGGCCGCTATGATCGCCGCGAGCGCCGCGACGACCGTGATCGCTGGTAAGCGCAAGGCGACGCAGTAAATCATACATAAGGTAAATGGGGAGCCTGCGACAGGCTCCCCATCATGCTCTTTCTCCTTACGTCCTGCCAGAGCGCGGAGCGCTAGACGCCACCCCATCCGGGGCACCCTGCCTGGGGGGCAGGTAATAGGTAATGAGCGTCGTTGGCAGGGCGGGTAGGTGCCAAAGCGCGGCACTAACGGCGCTCTCCCCGTGTGGATATGTTATAATTTGGGCAGTAAATGAAATCTCACCCGGGCATGGAGGACTATATTTCTATGACACGGCTCCAAACTCATGGCTGGCCTGCTTACACCTACATTATTCCCCACATCTACACCAGGGCCAGGGTACGCCTCATCGGCCTAGGGAATTATATCCCCTCTAGCATTATTACCAACGAGTTTTTTGCCTATATTGCTACCCGTCTCGGCGATCCCCGCAATACTGACGACCTCGAACGCGTAACAGGGTTGAGTACTCGCCATGTGCGGGCAAGTACGCTTGATCTCTGCCGCCATATGGCGGGAGCCGATGCCCCCGGGCTGATCGATGATCCACGCGCGCCTCGTGACGAAACTCTGGTAGATATGGCTGTCAGCGCTGCTCAGCGCGCGCTTGCCAGCGCGGGTCGCGACGCATCTGAAATCGATACGGTCGTCGGGGCCTCTTCCTCGGATAACGATGCCTTTCCCACCGTGGCCGGTCAGGTGCAGATGCGCCTGGCTCTGGGGCCCGTCCGTGCAACCATGCTCAAAGGCGCCTGCGCCTGTCAGACTGAGGCCTTCCAGATGGCCAGTGAGATACTACTTGCCAGCACTGCGAAACTGGTCCTCCTGGTAACTGCCGAAGGGCTATTGCCCAATATTATGAACGTGCTTGATTGGAAGACGAGTTCACTGTTCGGAGAAGGAGCGTCGGCTTTCCTGCTGGAGCGCAGTGAAGAAGATACCTTCCTCATCAATGGCTCGGACGCCAATCAAGGCCCTGCGCTCTGTTATCAAACGCCCCTGCGCAAAGACGTAATCGAGATGGCAGAGGTCGATTTAAAAATACAGCAGCTTTTTAAAGAGTGCAACGGCAAAGAACTTAGCTCGGTCCTCTCACAGTATCTGGTCGGCTATACCAAGATGAATGGCAAAGAGGTCTTTCGCGAGGCCCCGCGGGCGATGGCCGAGTCGGTTGACGCCCTCTGTCGTCAGGCCAGTTTAGACCCTGAGGAACTGGCTCATATTGTTCCACATCAGGCTAACTCACGCATCACCAGGCGCATGGGAGAACTGCTGGTCAACGATTATGGCTGGCCAGCCTCGACCATGGATAAGCTCGTTGATAATTTTCGCTACTATGGCAATTTGTCGAACGCCAGTATTGCTACCGCCCTGATCGAGCTCCTGCGCCAGGGACGACTGCATGAAGGCCAGTGGCTGGCTCTGCCTGCTGCAGGAGGTGGTATGAATTACGGCTGCTGGCTCTTGCGTTTTCACGAGCTGCAGAAGCTTGACGCGGCTTTAAATCCGGCCTGAATTTCTTGCTTGCTGGGCGAGAGTGGGCGTCGTTCACGGGGAACGACGCCCGCTTTTTTATATTTCCTTGCGTTCAGAAAATGACTATAGGTGTTAGATTAGAGTCTTTTCGTATGTGTAAAAATTGCTGCCGTTCCACTCGTACTCAGCTCCCACAAAGGCGTCTCGCACCATTATCAAATCGGGAACGTAGGCGTAAATATTCTCCAGGCCCATGACCGGCAGTTGTGCGCGCAGGTGATAGGCAAGCAAGCTGATAGTTTCGGTTGCTCCATCAATGTAACCCAGGGAGAGTTGCCGCCCCTGGCGGCTAATGCGCGGCTCGGCGATAGCCAGGCCGTCGAGACGCTGCCAGCGCCGCAGAATATACACCTGCCCGTGCGCCACCTTTGTTTCCAATAACGTGTCGCTTATGGGAAAGGCTATGTAACCATGGTAATAGAAGCCGCCAATAGCTGGAAAAACATTCGAGGCATTGAGATAAGCAATGATGTCATCGATATCGGCGGACGTCGCCACCTGTGGCAGATAAGGGCCATATTGAGCGATCGGCCCCGGCGCGGGCCCTGCGTTGAAGGAGGCGAATGCTCCCATGCGACAGAAACCGCCCCGTTCGCATAGAGAGATAGAGGTCGTATTGCTGGACTCAGTCATGAGACGGGAATGCGTTGCGCCGCGTGCGATTGCCTCCGCCTGCATTGCCTGGTGCAGGGCCGTGGCAAGGCCATGCTGGCGATAGCGCGGGTGAATGCGTATACCCTCGAACCATGCATCCCTTGCCGTGGCCATGTGCAGGTGGGAGACTCCCACGGGCTGAGCATCCATTGTGGCAACGAGTAGCAGGCCCTGTGGATCATTGAGCCACTCCTCCCATACATACTCTATGTAGTCGCCCCACTCCCAGGTGCGGGCACAAAACACCAGTACCGCCTCGCGGTCTGCGGCATGTGCCGCGCGAACCTCTACATAAGCCATAGCAAAATCTCCTTTTTCCCGTCTGTAGCAAATGTAGCGGGAAAAGGCGGCGCAAGTCAATATGCCAGTGTAGCGCAAAAAGGCGAAGTTGAGCCCGGGGCCATGTGGAGATCACCTGATTGTGCTGAAGCCAAAGCAAATGTTACTGTTTCGTTTCGCTATTTGATGCTCTGGTCTGGGTTTGTGTGCGACGGCGGGAACGGGTGGCCCTTTGCGTCCTCGCGCTTTAAGCATCCTCTCCATCTGCGGGCTGCTCCTGGGCGGAGGAAGCTTGCGTTTCATCTGACGAGGCCTGAGGCATGACCTCAGGCGCAGAAGCGGCGCTTTCCTCATCTGCAGTCTGCGCCTTGCCGGCCTTCTTGCGCCTGGGGCTACGCAACTTCTGCAGCTCTTCTTCCAGCATGCGTAAATGTGTGCGATCGGCCTCCAGCTGCGCCTGTGCTTTAGCAGCCTTCTGTTCGGCCTTCTGGACATCCTTCTTGGCCTGCTCCAGTTTCAGCATCGTTTTTGCTTCGCGTTTGGCCTGCTTCTTGCGCTGCTTATTTGTTCCGTCATTGGAAGCTGCCTGTTCCGGGCTGATTACTTTGACCATGATTGGCTCCTAACTTTTATGTTGCAATATAGCATGACTGCTAGCTCCTAATACCCATAGTCGTTCAGATGAACGCTAGGAAATATAACTCCATTTTTCCCCTCTGCCTTATATGGAAGTGTCGTTGCCAGCGTGCTGGATGAGGCGCTGGTTTTTGCATAGAGAGCGCATGGCAAGCCCATGCGCTCTCCCTTAGGCGTGTGTTGTATGCCGTGCGTGATCCGGACTATTCACTATTTGTAGCGGAGCTATTTGGCTCCGGTAACAACGGCGACGTCGGTGGCGGCGGCGCGATTACCTGTGGTACAGCATGGGGTCGGGATTGGGGTGAGGCAATGACAGCTCCTGTCTCCTGCATGATGGCTTGCAATTGATTTGCATCGACGACCTCATTGCGACGTAGTTCGACCGCAATACGGTCAAGCGTCTGGCGATGGGTCGTCAGAAGCTCGACCGCCTGTGCATAGCAGGCGCGGACAATGCGATCAACCTCATCATCGATCAGCTCGGCGGTTGTCTCGCTGTAATCCGAGGGAGCACCGCTGTCACCGCCGCTCATAAAGGGGCTGGACCTTTCGCTAAATGAAACGGTGCCGAGCTTTTCGCTCATACCCCAGCGCGTCACCATCTGGCGCGCAAGAGCTGTTACACGTTGCAGGTCGTTCTCCGCGCCCGTCGTAATGTGGCCGATAGCTACCTGTTCGGCAGCGCGACCCCCCAGGGCGGTGACGATCTGTGTCAGGAGATACTCTTTCGAGTAGTTATAGCGATCATCCAGGGGCGTTGACATGGTGACGCCCAGGGCCTGCCCGCGTGGTACAATCGTCACCTTCGTGACGGGGTCAGCGAATTCGGAAAGCAGGCCAGTTAAGGCGTGACCACCTTCATGATAGGCCACCACGCGCAGATCTTCCTCGCTGAGGACCAGGGGACGTTCGGCGCCAAGCAGGATCTTGTCCAGTGCCTCATTAAAGCACTTTTGTGGCACGCTATCTAAATTGCGCCGGGCCGCCAGCAGGGCTGCTTCATTGACCAGGTTTGCCAGGTCCGCGCCAACCATGCCAGGTGTGGAGCGAGCTACCGTGACCAGGTCTACATCGCGGGCCAGGGGTACATTGCGCGTATGAATTTTAAGAATAGCCAGGCGCCCGTTCCAGTCGGGACGATCCACCGTGACGCGTCGATCGAAGCGGCCCGGACGTAGCAGCGCCTGGTCGAGCCCATCGGGGCGATTGGTCGCAGCGATCACGACTACCGCCTGGCGCGTGTCAAAGCCGTCCATCTCCACCAGTAACTGGTTTAAGGTCTGCTCGCGCTCGTCATTGGTATTGATACTGGAGCCGCGCTGACGCCCTACCGCGTCGATTTCATCGATGAAGATGATGCTGGGAGAGGCCTTTTTAGCCTGGTCGAAGAGGTCTCGTACACGACTGGCGCCGACGCCAACCAGTACTTCAACGAATTCTGAGCCGGACATCGAGAAGAACGGGACGCCCGCTTCACCTGCAACCGCTCGTGCCAGCAGCGTCTTACCTGTTCCCGGAGGGCCGACAAGTAAGACACCGCGGGGAATTTTACCACCCAGGCGCTGAAACTTCTGCGGCGTTTTAAGAAATTCGACGACCTCTTGCAGCTCAAACTTGGACTCGTCCACACCGGCAACGTCGGCAAAAGTGGTGCTGGGCCGGTCCTCAATGATGAGCTTGGCGCGGCTCTTGCCAAAGTTGAAGATGCCCTGTTGACCCTGTCCGGCCCGACGTGACAGGAAGATGAAGAGGGCGATGACAAGGATCAAGGGTATAAACGCTATAAGCAAGTTGAGCCAGAAGCTGTTATCCTGCTGCGGCTGCGAGCTGACGACGACGCCGTGATCAAGCAGCAAATTGGATAATTGATCATCGCCCTGGGGTAGCTGGACAACATGATACTGCTGGCCCGGCGGATTTTTGAGTTCACCGCTGATATCGGTTGTCCCGTTGAAGACGGCGGTTTTGACATTGTTCTTATTGATTTGATCGTAGAACTGATTGTACATCAACTGGGTGGTCTGCGACGAGCTGCTACTACTGGGCTGGTTGAAGTAAGAATAGGCGTATATGGCCAGCATAACCAGGACAATAATGAATAACCAGCGGTTAACGGATGAGCCACCCTGGGGTGGCTGACCATTGGGACGACCATTTTGACCGGGTCGCAGCTGATTTTGCGGTCGCTGGGGAGAGTTGTTATTATTTAGTAGCCAATGCATATTGGCTGGTTGTTTATCCATGTAAAAAATTACCTGCTTTCTGATTTTGGACAGGCGCACTTGAGTCCGCAGACTCCAGCAGAAATCTTTCTACCAATCAAAATGGACGTGTCAAGGACCATTTCAGCAAGAGTATTCTTTAATTATACCTTACCGCTTGTCGAATTGCACGAAATTTGCCTGGGAAAAGGAGCAACTGCGCGAATGCAACTTTGTTACTTCGGTCTCATAGCGCCACGGGCGAAGCGGTCCATGTGAAAGACGGAAGCAATATGCATGGAAGTTGGATGCTTACAAGTTTCGCGGCGCCCCCCCTGGTACCTGCCCGCGGCTGGCGCGCTCTCCCACCAGGGCCCGCGTGTATCTGCCCAGAGGGGGCTCCTTCTCCAGCTTCACCCAAGAGTACCGCAAGGTATTGTCTTTTAGCATCACGACGTTTATACTGTATGATGAAACGGTGTATATTGATGCATCGTAAAATAGCAAACAAGAGAATACCTGCTCCCAGTTATAAAATAGGGGATTTTATGGTTATGGAGGACGCTTCGGGCCAGGATGAAACCGAAGAGCTAGGCGGACTGGGCAGAGAGGAGACGCAGTCTGTGCAAGGATATATTGCGATTAAAGGGACACGCAATGGCTTGCTTTTAACTCTTGAGCCGGAAACCCCTTTTATTGAAGTGCTCAACGCGCTTTCTGATCGGCTTGCGGAAGCTCCTAGTTTTTTCCGCGGCGCTTCCCTGGCGGTGGACACCAGGCGCCGTATATTGGGTGGAAACGAGCGCACACAACTTGAAAATCTCCTGGCCGCATATCAAATGTCGGTGATGCCCCTGGAAAACCTTAGTGTGCGTAAAGAGAGTGAAACAGGTGCGCTTACATCTGCTGGATTTAATGCCTTCTCGAGAACAGGCCCTCTAAGTGAAATACAGCCAGCCTCATACGATCTACGCACTTCAGATGATACGCTTTTTTTACGCCGCACTGTTCGTTCGGGCCAGGCCATTCACCACCCCAGTAACCTCGTTGTATTAGGTGATGTAAATCATGGCGCGGAGATTGTGGCTGGCGGCGATGTGATCGTCTGGGGAGTTTTGCGTGGCATGGTGCATGCCGGCTATCCCGACAATGAACAGGCGTACGTCTGCTCGCTACTATTGGCACCGGTACAATTGCGCATCGCGCATTTACTTTCACGACCGCCCGAAGGGGTTGATGTTCAGCCGCGTCCCGAGGTCGCCGCGATTAGGAATGGTCGCATTGTGGTTGAAACCTGGATCAATGGTCGTCCACCACGAAAATAGGCACGAACCTCAGATCGTGTAGACGTGGTAAATTGTCTCAGATCACACAGGTTGTACTTGCGGGGGCTGCGCCAGATTGCGTTCCCCTTGTTCGTAAGCGTTACATCAGTTGCTTTGCTTGGAGCGTGTTATATGGACAGCAGGGTCATCACCATTACGTCGGGAAAGGGCGGCGTTGGCAAAACTACGACGACAGCAAATCTTGGGACGGCTCTAGCCATGCAGGGTAAGAAGGTGGCGGTAGTGGACTCTGATATTGGCTTGCGCAACCTTGATGCTGTGCTGGGTCTGGAGAACCGCATCGTCTATGACCTCGTTGATGTTGTAGAGGGGCAGTGCCGCCTGCGTCAGGCCTTGATCAAAGATAAACGCATGCCTGAACTCTACCTTTTACCTGCCGCTCAAACGCGCGATAAGAACGCTGTCAATAGCGTCCAGATGGAGCAGTTGTGCCAGCAGCTGCGCCAGGAGTTCGACTTTATCGTGATCGACTCACCAGCAGGGATTGAGCAAGGCTTTCGCAACGCGATCGTCGGGGCCGATGAAATCATCATTGTTGCTAATCCTGAGATGGCTTCAGTGCGTGACGCCGACCGCATTATCGGCCTGGTAGAAGCCGCAGGTAAGGCTGAGCCGCGCCTGATCCTCAATCGCCTGCGTCCCGAGATGGTCAAACGTGGCGATATGATGGATGTGGCGGATGTGCTGGAAGTACTCGGCGTCGATCTGCTGGGCATCGTGCCTGAAGACGAGATGATCATTGTGGCAACGAATAAAGGTGAACCCGTTGTCTATGAGCAGCGCGCGCGCGCGGGTCGCGCATATATTAATGCGGCCCAGCGCATTCTGGGCGAAGAGATCCCCCTGGATGAAATCGAGGAATCACCATCACTTTTTGAAAGGCTGCGACGCCTGGTCGGCTTTGGGCCGGCCCTGGCCGAGAAGCAAGTACGTTCTTAGCCATCCTGAAAAGAAGGCAACACTATGGGTCTTTTTGACTTTATGGCAGGTCGTAAAAAACCTACACCCGGAGAAGTGGCTAAAGAGCGCCTGAAGGTTGCCCTTGTCCACGATCGAATTAAAGTGAATCCAGAATTGCTGGAGCTGATTAAAGCTGATCTGCTGACCGCCATCTCACGTCGGCTGGATGTGGATGAACAACACGTCCAGTTGAGCATGGCACGCGAGGATCGCTGGGACAAATTGCAGGCCGACGTCCCCATCAAGCGTCAGAAGGTTACGTTTGAGTGGGACCCCCCGGCTCATACCACCGCCGTCACCGGCTTACGCGGTAAATTGACCGTGGAAGTCGAAAGGGAGCGCGAAGAGTCCTGAATCTCGCCCGGCAAGCATCGCCCCGTTAAAAAGCATCTCTATAAATTGAGACATATCTATAAATGGTTGAGAACTTGGCAATGGCCGCCTGTCTTTCTTAACTGCACCTCTATCTCTTCATAACCGAATGCATACTCCCGTGGATTAAGCTGAATATGTGGCCGGACGTGGTCACGTATGGAGGGGGTAACGTGGTAAGAGCTTTTCTCCAGGAGGTTGCTACATTGCAGGCTTCCTCAGAGCGGCTATGATGTTTCCCCTGTCGCGATAGTGAAGTGCCGGTGTGCGGATACCACCAGGGCGCAGTGTGCGCAAGCCACGTGCCTTATGGGGAGGGTACGTGGCTGGGATGTGGCAGCGGTATACGTGTGAGGATGCGCGATTTAACGCGCTTCTTGCCAGGTACTATTTTATTTCATAATTACGTGGACAGGGGGAGATACCTGCGCATTGATGAGGAGTGCGGCCCTCAGAGGCTGTGTCTCCTCGTGCGGAGTGGGGTGGTGCCAGGAGGGGTGACGCCGTGCGCAGAGGGTGGATGAAATAAGATGGTCGACGGGCAGGAAGATCGGGATGCGGCGGATGTTGGGTTGTGAGGGGATGAAGGATGAGCTGCGTGCCGGGGTTGCGGGGCTGTGGGGTTGAGGAAGTGCGTTGTTCCGTATCGGTGCAAGACGCGTGTACTGTGGACGGCCAGTGGCTGGGCGCGTGAGGTGTCCCACGCCAGGCACTGAAGTGCTGCCGTCGTTATGCCGGCACTTCAGTGTCGCGAGAGGTGCGATATTGCCGTTTGAATTCAGGGGGTACTGCCCGGCTGTGAGGTGTCGCGAGGTGGCTACGGGGAAGGGCGGGCAGGGGGAGAAGAGGGGGGTATGGATAGTAAGGGTGGAGGTAATCCAGCTACATGCACTGTGGAGCGTCGGCAAAGTTCAAATTCCCGGGTTTTTCGCCAGCATGTGGGTAGTGTGAGTGACGCCTGGTGGCCCGCGCATATGCGGCGCAGCCTGGAAACGGGCAGAATCGCGCAGGGGCGCAGGTTACTGCTCATAAGTTGCAGGCGGGCCAGGTGGTTGGGGCGATTTGCAACAATCTTTCAATTTGGCACGCGCCTGCTACTGATTGTGACCTCGATGGCGATAGGAGGTACCATTGTAGCCGCGCTGCTGCTGCGCACGTGGTATATCCTGATGCTACCCGTACTGCTACTGCCCCTCTTGACAGCGGTTGTGATAAAATTGGCGCGCGCTCTGCATCTTCCCTGGAGGCGGCCTTTAGACCTCGTGAGCTCCATAAGTCCGCCAAGAAACCAAGCGCTTTTCCCGGATGCATATGCTGAGCCAGTGACACCCCTGCCCGCCACTCCCCTCATTCGTGTGTTAGAAACATATGACCTCTCCGCAAGCGACGTCCAGCATTTTGTCGCGCCATTCTGCGAGCGCGATACAGCTGAGCTGCGCCTGAACCTGGAGGCCGGGCCCACGTGTGAGGATGATGAAGAGAACGGAGAAACAGTAACAGGTACACAACTCCTCTGAGGCTTTGCCTGCGTGGCCTGATACATGACCTTCGGGTAGTTGCATTGACCCTGCGCCTATGACTGGGTATGATACACGTTAATACAAGTGAGTAGCAGGCGAGGGTGCATAGGAGACAGCTATGAGCGATCAGCAGATTTAAAAGGTCAAAGTCAAGCGCCTGGCCCACGTGGGAATATGGGCGGCCGATGTCACAGCCCAGGCGCGTTTTTATCGCCAGGTGATGGGCTTTGACCTGCGCAAGACGGTAGATGTTGCTCCAGCTCAGGACCCAGAGTTGGAGCATGCCAATACCTTTCTTTCTCTTGGCGACGAACATCATAGTTTAGGTTTATTTAGCGATACTCGGCCGGTTGCGGGCAATGGTCGCGGCCCAACCCATCGCTCTCGCCTGCACCATCTATCCTTTGAAGTCGACACAGATGCTGAACTCGCGGCCCTTGCCGCTCGTCTCAACATGAGTGGTATTGAACTCAGCCTGGCGGAGCGCGATGGTGATCCTGAGCTTGGCGATACGCTGTGGTTCACGGATCCGGATGGCAACAAGGTTGAAATCTCGGTCACTCCTGACGACTCCATGGCTTTTGCTCCCGCTTCAATCAGCGGACGGCGCGCGCGACTTCGTCCTCATACGCTGCAACACATTGCGCTACAGACACCTCGCCTTGAGCAGATGGTTGAATTTTATACCGAAGCCCTGGGTTTTGACATCTCAGACTGGCTACTGCGTGAGTGCGTCTGGCTGCGCTGCAATACCGATCATCACACCTTCATGCTTATCCAGGGTAAGATGGATATTGATCATGTGGGTTACAGCATCTTTGACGGCCCTGAACTGTTGATGTGGGCCGACCATTTCAGCCGCCATCAGACACCTGTTTTGTGGGGACCCGGCAGGCATGGGGCCGGCAATGACCTGTTTTTGCGCGTCTTAGATACTGAAGGTGTGCACATCGAGCTCTCCGCGGAACTTCAGCAATACCATGATCGCGAGGTGACCACCCCTCCTCGCCTCTGGCATACACGCCCCATGGCTCTGAATCTCTGGGGGAGCATGCCCTCCTGGCAGCGCGAAGAAGCCGGAGTATAAACGCAAGAAGAACCCCGTAGTGCAAGCATGAGGGGCGGCTCCGCCCCTCATGCTTGCACTACGGGGTTCTTTAGCAAGCCGATCCCCTCGATCTCCGTCTCTACCACATCACCCGCTTTGAGAAACTCGGGCGGCTTGCGCGCAAAACCCACACCACCGGGGGTGCCGGTTGCGATGATGTCGCCCGGCTCTAGCGTTATGCCCTGGGAGATGAGGGCGATAATCTGGCGCACAGAGACGAGCATCATACTCGTATTTGACTCCTGTTTAAGAACGCCATTGACACGCAAGCGAATGGGCAGTTGTTGTGGATCCGCCACCTCGTCTGCGGTGACTATCCACGGCCCCATTGGACAATAGCCATCGAGGCTCTTGCCAAGAAAAAATTGCTTGTGGCGGGATTGCAGGTCACGTGCGGAGACATCGTTGAGCACAGTGTAGCCAAAGACGTAGTTCAGCGCCTCCTCTACGCGGATGTTCTTACCTACTTTGCCAATAACTACGCCTAGCTCAGCCTCCCAGTCGATCTGCTCAGAAATGGCCGGATAAATAACAATGGGACTATATGGGCCATTGGCGGTAGTCGTGGCCTTGGTGAAAATCATGGGAGGCGCATGTTCCTTCCCTCCTGCGGTCTGCAGGGCTGCTGCGCCACGGGCCGCGTTTGACTCCCTGGCGTGCTCGGCGTAGTTATGGCCCAGGCACATGATATTTTTGCGCGGCCGAGGAATAGGCGCGGTCAGTTGCACGTCTCCCAGGTTATGTACCGCGCCGACCGCACTAAATGCCCTGACCGCGCTGAAGCGGCGGCCTGCTGTCTTATCGAGAATAGCTCGTATGACCAGGCTGTTTTTTTCGTAGTTTTCGATCAGGTCAAGCATCTGGTCTGGTCCAATAATTGTGAGGGCATGAGCCGCTAAATCAACGTCCAGCACCTCGTTGTCCTGGGCAATTCCCAGGTGGGGTTTGAGGATAGTGGTAGTCGCAAAACTGACATACTTCATGTCGAACGAGCTCCTTATATTTTCCTTGTATCTGGATCTTCTAGCAATGTTGCCCGCATGACTTCAAGCGGGGCAGGTTGCCCTGTCCACAGCGTAAACGCTAAAGCTCCCTGGTGGAGGAGCATGCTCAGGCCATTGATGGCATGTAGACCCAGGATACGGGCCTGGCAGAGTAGTTGTGTCTGTGTTGGGTTATAAACCATATCGCAGACGCTTGTAGCGGGAGTAAAGCGTGCTAATACCTCCGCAGGCAGCGGGCTCATCTCTTCGCTGCCCTGTTCCCCCCGGTCGCCGGCAATATGCATGCCCACCGGCGTGGCATTGATGATCAGTGAAGCCGGGTGGGGCAGCAGAAAAGCTGGATCGTTCAGGCAAAAAACCTGGCATTCGCTGCTCTGCTGCACCTCGGCGGCCAGACGCTGGGCGCGCTCCAGGTTGCGGTTGACGATGATCAGCTGCTTGACTGAGGCGCTGGCAAGCGCAAAGGCGGCGCTGCGCGCCGCCCCACCCGCGCCCAGCAGGATCGCTGTGTAGTCTTGCAGCGAGATATGCTCCTGGTCAATGAACTGGCCAATACCCTGCTCGACCAGGGCGCGCAGCAGTCCATATACATCGGTGTTATAACCATACAGGTAACCCTGGCGGTGAACTATAGTGTTGACCGCTCCGATGCGCTCAGCCAGCGGGTCGACTACATCCAGCAATGGCAGGACCGCCTCTTTGTAAGGAATGGTAATATTTGCACCCAGGCAGCCAGAGGCAAGTAAGGACGCAACGCGAGAGGAGAGTTCTTCAGGCCGGGTATGCCACAGCTCATAGCGCGCAGGAATACCCAGCGCATCGAAGGCCGCCTGTTGAAAACGGGGCGAATATGAGTGCGCCACTGGATTGCCAATCAGTCCCAGCCGCAGTTGCTGCGGCGGGACCTTTGCTTTATTTGTGCTAGCCATCGCTCTGAAGACTCTTCTCTGTCGATTCTCATGAGTGCGACTCACCACAGCGAGATATATGTTCCCAATCCACTGTATCATAGATTGGAGGGAGGTGCCAAGAGGCTGGGTACCGTCCGGAGCGGCCGCGCTAAAGATATGCGATGGTACAGACCGTCGCCCACGTGATACTATACAGGCAACGAAGGGCGATGTTCGCCCTTCAGGCAAACACAACAAAAAGAACAGAACGAACGGAGCACATACAATGGTGGATGAAGCTGGAGCCCCCAGGGATGTGAAACCTCGCCTGGCCTCGGCGGTCATGCTGCTGCGTGAGGGAGATCCGGGGCAGGGCATAGAAGTATTTATGGTACGGCGCGTCATTCAGAGTGATTTTATGCCGGACGTCTATGTCTTCCCGGGCGGCTCCGTCTCCTCTGATGACCGGGCGGCCGAGTCGGCTGAGCATGTGTCTACGCCTATCACCCGGCATATCGCCGATCCCGAAGGTCGTACACGCCTGGGTAGTGGGGTCAGGGCCGCCGCTATTCGGGAGTTGTTTGAAGAGGCGGGCGTCCTGCTAGCCTATCGCTCAGGGACAATACTGGCAATCAACCCGCAGGACGTGGCGCGCTTTGATAATTATCGCCAGGCTTTTAACCAGCGCAAAGGATCGCTGATAGAGATAGCGCAAGCCGAAAACCTGCGCCTGGCAACAGACTACCTGGGCTATTTTGCCCATTGGATTACACCCGCTGGCATGCCCAGACGTTTCGATACGCACTTCTTCATTACAACCGCCCCTGCTGAACAACAGGCAGCCCATGATCGTTTGGAGACCAGCGAAGGCGTGTGGATAGCGCCGGCTGAGGCCCTGGCTCGTTCTGAACGCGGCGAGTTCCCGCTTGTCTTTGCCACCATTCACCAGCTGCATGAACTGGCAGCCTTTGGCAGTGTAAAAGAGGCCTGCGAGTCTAGCGCGAGCCGGCATGTTGAGACGTGTATACCTGTCCTGGTACAGGGAAAGGGCGGCGTCCATGTGCATCTGCCCGGTGATGCGGCTCATACCTGGGAAGTACCGGCTCACATGACGAAGCTAGCATGATTGCAGGAGTGGATACATATGCAGCATCTTTATAGCGTCATCCTGGCCCCCAACCCCTCGCTTATGACGGGGCCTGGTACCAATACAATCATTCTTGGAGGAGGAGCCGCGGGCGCAACGGTGATTGATCCGGCGGTGAATGACCCGGCTTATCTCGATGCTCTTGTCGAGGAGGGGGCCAGGCGCGGCGGAATTCGCCGTATTCTCATAACTCATGGGCATCATGATCATTGTGACGGGGCCGTTGCTTTACGCGCGCGCCTCGCAGGGAGCAGCGGAGCGCAGATCTACGCCTTTAATCGCGCGGGCGCATCTGTAGCCGACGAGGAGATCACCGCCGGGGCGGCCTTTCCTGCTGGTGATGATACCCTGCACGCCCTTCACACGCCCGGTCATCGCTTTGATCACCTCTGCTACTTCTTGGAGGGCCAGAAGACGCTTTTTGCGGGTGATATCGTTGCGGGCGTGGGCACGGTGGTTATCATTCCACCCGAAGGAGATATGCAAGAATATCTGGCCTCGCTTATGCGCCTGCGAGCAATGGATATCGCCGAGGTTGTTCCCGCGCATGGCCCGGCGATCAAGGCGGCGCGCGCCAAGTTTGACGAGTATATCGCGCATCGCCAGCAGCGCGAACAGCAGGTGCTGCAAGCCCTGGAGAGCCTGCCACGCGGTGTAGCCATCCCTGAAATTGTGCAGCAGGTCTACATGGATGTGGATGCCCGCTTGCATGCGGTGGCCGCCTGGTCTGTTGAAGCTCACCTGATCAAGCTGGAACGCGAGGGCGAGGTTGAGAAATTGGAGCCCGACGGTTGGGCCTTATGCATGCCTACGGCATGAATACACGGCCACAGGGGTGCTGCAACAGTTAACCCCCCAGGCTGTTACCTTTTCAGAAGCAGTCTGAGGGCTGTGAGCGCAGCCATCCCCAGGCAGAACCAGCCAGGTATCGCCTGGTGAGCCAGCATTAAGACTGTGCCCCCGGCCATCTCCGCTATAAAGACCAGGCCCCAGGTAAGACTTCCCACGCTCGCTGTAGCTGCATCGCCACCAGCATTGGCCGGTCCTCTACGACGCCCGCGACGGCGTGAACGGGCGCCATCCAGGCTGGTAACAGCTTTGACCTCAATCTGCCCGCTGTCAAGTTTGTTGATGATGCGTTCAAGCGAGCGAGGCAGCGTCAGGAGGATGCGCCCACTATCCAGCAGCTGGCCCAGGATGTCCTGAATGGCCTGTCCGGCGCCCTCGCCATCCAGGCCCAGGAATTTACGCGCATAGGGCAGGGCAACCTCCACCAGATTGAACTTGGGCGATAGCCCGGTCGACACTCCTACCAGCGTACCGATGGCTCGACCGGTGAAGGCGAATTGCGTCGGGACCTGGAAGGGCTGGCCGTAGAGCAGTTTCTCGATGTCCTGGGCCACTTCGGGGAAATCCATCTCACGCGCCTCTCCCAGGGTCATACCATAGTATTGCTCCATCATAAGAGACATACCCTGCTCAATGGCGGCCATATTGGCCCCTGCCCCAATAAAGCCCAGTTTGGCAAGCGCACTGACCAGGGCGTGCGAATCTCGCGCTATGAAGCTTAAAAACAGATCTTTCAACGCTTTCTTCATATTCTTTGTAAGGCTACCAACCATACCGAAATCCACAAAGGCGATGATCGGCCCGTTATCTGGTCCTTTGCGGACGAAGATATTGCCAGGGTGAGGATCCGCGTGAAAGAAGCCCGCCGTGAAGAACTGGTAGAAATAGGCCTGCACCGTACGTTTGGCCACTTCCAGGCGGCTGATACCCTCCGCCTCGAGGGTAGGGTAGTCATTAATCTTGATGCCGTCAATCCACTCCAGGACCAGGAGCCGTCGCGACGTATATTCCTCATAGACCTTTGGAATGTAGATGACAGGGTCATCCTTGAACATCTCTTTAAAGCGCCTGGCATTGGCCGCCTCGGTAACATAATCGATCTCTTCGTAGACGGTGCGTTTAAATTCACGGTAGACGCCCATAAGGTCGATGAACTCGCTTGTGTTAACGAAGCGGTTGATTACCCAGATGACAAACTTGAGGGTGCTCAAATCCATGCTCACAAGCTGATCGATATTGGGCCGCTGTATTTTGACGGCGACCTCCATACCCGATGCGGCCAGGATAGCCTTATGCACCTGCCCCAGCGAGGCTGCCGCAGTAGCTTTGCGCTCCAGGACGCTAAATACTTGCTCGACCGGTTTCCCCAGTTCCGTCTCGATGACGGAGACCACGTGGGAAAATGATGCGGGTGGCACCTCGTCCTGGAGCGAGCTAAGCGCCTCCAGAGCACGTTCTGGCAACAGGTCGGCGCGAGAACTAAGAAACTGCCCCAGTTTGATCATGAGCACACCTAGCCTGACAGCAGTAACGCGAAACGCAACCAGTACCCGCACCAGCACCTCGATATTCGGTTGTACTTCGTAGTTACCTCGCTCGCGCGCTCGTATCACGCGCCTGCGTTCACGGTAGATAACCCAGAGTGTCCAGAGTAACAGCCTGGAAACACGCAGGAAACGCAGCATTTGTGAGAATCTATTTATTCTTGGCGTTTTTGTACGCATATTTGGACAGGGCCTTTCATGAGCTATATCATGGCTAGTATAACATGTACGAAGTACCTGTTGTAAAGGTTAAAGATATGTGTCATTACGTGAAGTTCGTCGTGTCAAGGCCCCTGTCAGGGGCCTTGACACGACGAACTTCACTAAAAAACGTGTCTGCCAGCTCTGCATGTAAAGGGGAGCCCTCTACATGCAGAGCAGTGGCGCACCAGCAAGAGGCAGATTTACTGTGAGCGCGCTTGCAGTTGACTTAGCTGCTCTTGCAGTTTGCGGTTCTCCTCACGCAGTTCGTCGAGATCTTTGCGCACCTGTTTAAGCTGCTCATCTCCCTGGCCGCCGGTGCGCAGCCTGTGGGCGGCGACGCGCAGCGCGCGAGCAGCTCCGTCATCAAGTTCGCTCGCGGCCGCGCTTTCCAGCGCGTCTATTGCCCGCTGTTCTCCGAAGGAGCCCAGGGCTCGCGCTGCTGTCATGCGCACCACAACCCAGCTATCATGCTCCACGGCGGCGATCAGCGCAGTGACGGCTCGCGCGCGCGCTTGCGCGCTGTAAAGCGCGCGCTTCTCGCCCATAACGACAAAGCCCGCGGCAGCTGCGCGCCGCAGCGTGTGGGGCTGCTGTGGGTTGTTGAGGTAGCTCGCTATGACATCTGCGACGCGCTCCTCACCACTCTGGCCCAGGCCTTTAAAGATGCCCTGCTGCACCAGGTGAATCCAGCTCGGCCGCTCGATCAGTCCGACCAGGAAATCGATGTTCTCCCCCGCGCGGGTGCGCCCCAGCGCTTCGGCGCTGGCAGCTTCCACCAGGTAGCTGGCGTCTCCCTTTGCCAGCAGGGCGTGCAGCGCTCCGGCGGATTTTTGTGCCAGTTCGGCCTGCTGGGGAGCCTGGTAGTTGCCCAGTGCGCGTGCCACTGCCTCGCGCACACGCGAGAATTTTTGCGGGTCAAGCTTCTCGAGTGCCTGCAGCAGTATCACCTGAGCTTTCTCGCTGCCGAACTTGCCCAGGGCCTGGGCAGCGCTGGCTCGTACGCCCCAGAACGTATCGGAATGTAGCGCGTTTGCCAGCGCTTGCAGACTCTCATCGTCGCGTTGGTCGCCCAGTGCATCCGCGGCCTCGACTCGCCCCAACACCTCGGGATCATGCGCGAGTTGATAGCGCAACATCGCAATGGGGCACTCGAATTTCAGGGTCTTGAGCAGCCAGCCTCCGGGGTCGACGCGCACCAGCAGAGGCTCGGCTTCCAGCGGCAAGTAAAAGGTCTGCTCCACCTGGCCGTCTTCTCCCAGGGTGACCTTTAGAGGCACGCTGCGCGTCTCCTTGCCGTCCGCAGCTGCCGGGATGGTGAAGACCAGCTCCAGCGGAGCGCAGAAGCAGGGGGTCAATTCGTCGAGCTTCTGTACCTGCTTGATGCTGAGTTTTGCCAGCTTCGTTTCGGCGTTCCAGGCGTAGCTCGCCTCCAGTTCGGGATGGCCGCCACTGTAGATCCACTGCTGAAAGAAGCGTTCCAGGCTGCGCCCCGTTACCTCTTCCAGGCTGCGCTGCAGGTCAGAGGTGACCACCTGGCTGACGCGAAAGCGCTCCAGGTAGACGCGGATGGCGCGCTTGAAGGCCGGCTCGCCCAGCTGGTGACGCAACATGTGCAGCACCCAGCCGCCCTTGTTGTAGAGGTGGCGATCGAAAAGTTCAAAGCCCTGGTCATGATAGACGTAGTAGACAATTGGTCGACGGTAGATGGCGTCTTCGGCCAGATAGCCCTGTTTCTCCTGCAGCATGGAGTACATAAACTCGTCGCCGCCAGAGTCGTGTTCGATCCATAGCTTCTCAAAGTAGGTAGCGAAGCCCTCGTTGAGCCAGCCGTTGGGCCAGTCGCGGCAGGTGACAAGATCGCCGAACCACTGGTGCGCCAGTTCGTGGGCCACTATCGGCACATAGTCCAGGCTCATATCCAGAGCCGCCTTGCGGTCCATCAAAAGTGCAAACGAATGGGTCACGCAGGTAGTATGCTCCATGGCGCCGGTATAGATAGAGACAACCGTTTGCGCGAATTTGCTGTACGGATATTCGACGCCGGTATACTCCGAGAAGAAGCGCATCATCTCAGGCGTTTTCCCCATGTATAGAGGAGCATCCTCCCTGCGATCCTTGAACACATGATACGTCACCGGCTTCCCGTTATAACTGTCCTCAAGCAGGGCGAAATCGCCGACGACCAGTGAGACCAGGTACGCCGCGTGGGGGATGCTCTGCAGCCAGTGGTGAGTTCTGGTCGTGCCGTGATCGATCACTTCGAGCAGGTCGCCGTTGGAGATGGTCTGGAACTGAGCCGGCACCGTTACGCTGATCTCGGTTGTAGCGCGATCATTCGGGGCATCATGACAGGGGAACCAGTGGCTATGGTAGCGCGGCTGGCCGAAGGTCCAGGCATGAACTGGCCGCTGTGGCTCCTCTGGTACAGGCTTCATAAAATGCAGCCCCGTTCGTGGCTTTGCCCAGTATTCGACGACGATGAGAAAGGTTTCGCCATAGCGATATGGACGGTCCAGCGTGACGATAAGTTTTTTAGCGCTCGTGCTATATTGCAGCAGCGGCCCATTTTCGAGCGCGACCTTTTTTATCTGGAGTTCAACCGCATCAAAAGAGACTGTTTTTACTTCCTCATATAGAGCTGAGAAGGTGGTAGAGGCGGTGCCTGCGATTGTTTCCTGCTCAAAGTCAAGTGTGATCTCCAGTTTGACATGTTTGACATCGGCCGGGCGGTCGGGCGCGTAGTGCAAGTGATCACCAGGCAACTCAAAATTTCGCGCTTTGGGCGTGGGCAGAGCGCTCTGTAGATGCCGCTCTTGTGTATTTGCAGTGTCAACTGCCCCACTATATTGTCCACGTGTGCATTTCGACAAAATACATTCTCCTCTAATCTAAACAGGTGCAATGCGCGCTTGTCTATGGGCAGGTATAAATCTATCACCTTGCTTCATCTTACAACAATTTGCGCGCAGGCAGACCCAGATAGCCCTGAAGATGGTGGCACGCCGCTATTTCCGGGGGTAGGAATGTTACATTTTGGTCCTCTCAAACGATACTTTTATGGGAGGAAATGAGCAGCGTCCCAGGGACAGGCTCATTATAGTATTTTTATATTTGCATGCAACATTTTACCGATTTCGGCCGTCTCTATGATAGAGGGGATAGAATAGCAGTAGGTCATATAAACGGCGTCTTTAACTTGACTCTGAGGGAGTTTGTGAGTTATAAACAGACAGACTACCATCAATAAGCTCATCAGTATGAAGTGAATTGTTCTGTATTTCTTACTTCTTTCTACTTTTAAGAATGGATTGGCGGAGGTGAACCTTGCCTGGCGTGCGAGTGGAAAATTCTCCGAGCTTTGCGGATCGCAAACGTGATATAACCGCGTGGCAAGAAGGTGATATCAGTGCTTTGAGAGCACGTACAAAGAAGCGCTATCAGCGGCGTAAAGGCGCTGTAATAGCGTACTATACAACCGATACCGCGCTTGAATACATTACGTCGCAATATCATATCTCTGCAGAGATTCTCCTAAAGCTGGTTGATAAGTGTACGTTGAGGCACCCCGATGGCGGCCCCTGGGGTTTTCGCGCTTTAGCTCCGGGTGTCAACGTTGTTGAAGCTTCTCCTGCGCAAGCCACAGGCATTGAAGACCCTGGTGAACGCCAGGATAAAAAAGCTGAAATGGATCGCCCCCCGCTTGAGGACCCATCCACTGGCAGCGCGCTGGAGAGCTCTAGCCTGACGGCGGCTGATGACTCCACCATCGTGCTGGAGGGGGCAGAGGAAGAAGAACACGATACCGCCAAACACGAGACGCTCACCCTCCCCGCTCAAGCAGCTGTGGTACCTGAGACGCCATATCCCCTGTTCATGGATAGTGGGGATGAAGAGATCCTTTTTGCCGAGGAGTATGCAGCAGCCGTAAACGAAGATGCAGGAGACGAGGAAGAGCGACTAGCTGCAGGAGAGAGGGCTTGTGCTGAGGAGACGCAGGAACCGACCGCAAAGCTGCCCAGGCAGCCATGCCTCTCGGGATCCGACATTGTTGTGGATGCGGCGCAAAGCTTCTCGCCGGCAGAGGAAGTGACGGCCTCCCAGATGGAGCAGACGGATGCGGCTCGCGCTGATGCAGCAGGCGCTGCTCGGCTTCCGGCTACGGAGTCGGGCCAGGCTCCCGAGGAGGCACATGTCTCTCACGATGCGGAGGATGCCATCGCCGAGGCCCAGCGCATCATGGTGAAGCGTGAGGAGGATCATGCAGGGAGGAAGGCGCAAGTAGAGGGACTGATGCCTCTTACTCGCGCGAGCCACTCCACGGGGACGGCGGTAGTTGAAGCGCCCTCGCTCATCGTGCCCGTAACTCCTGCCAGGCACACCTACGTAGCCACGAAACGGGTGGTACAACGACGCCTGGTGCGCAAGCACTGGCAGCGTGATGCGCAGGGCCTGACACACAACAAGCGTGTGCTCAAAATTGTGAGCCTGGCGGCGCTGATCGCCGTGCTGCTCTTTGTGCTTGTGCCCATGGGGGCCGGCATGGCCGCCTATGGCGCCTATAGCAATATCAGTGGCATCGCCCATGACGGCGTCGATCACCTCCTGAAGGTCAAAAGCCTGCTCAACGTGTCTAAAACGGATATTACCTCGGCCCTGGACGCCACCAAGCTCCAGCAGGCCCGGCTTGAGTTTCGCGCCGCGGAGGACGATTTTAGCCAGCTCCAGCAGCTGGTCGATCGTCCGGATGTCCAGGAGGCCATTACCCAGTTTGCCCCCCAGTATAGCAATAAGCTCACCATGGCCCGCAGCCTGGTGCAGGTGGCCCTGGACGTCGCGCGCATGGGTAATGAATTGAGCGGGGTGGGGCTGATCGGGGCGAATATCATCCACGGCTCACCCCTGGCGGCTACGGCGAGCAAGCCGCTGCTGAGCACGGCCGATGTGGAGGCGATCGATGGGGCTATGGCGCATGCGCTCTACTACATCAGCGATATCCAGGCGCGGATGAGCACGGTGTCGCTCAAGGACCTGCCGCTGAGCGATGCGCAGAAGAGGCAGATAGCCTCGCTGCTGCCCCTGCTGCCCAGGGCCCGGGCTGCGATCGTCCAGGCTCAGGGCCTGATGGGGCTGCTGACATGGCTGCTGGGTGTCGGACAGCCGCGCCGCTACCTGATTCAGACGATGGATCGGGCCGAACTGCGCCCCGGCGGGGGGTTTACCGGTCAATACGGCGTCCTGCAAATTCAGAATGGGCGCATGTCACCTCTGTCCTTGAGCGACGTGACCCTCATCGATTACGCGGAGAACGGCACAGCAATTGGGCGCCAGGCTCCCCCCGGATACAGCTGGATGAACTTTGGCAATTTTGGTGTGCGCGACTCGAATCTCTCCGCTGATTTTCCCACAACGGCGCGTATAACCATGCAGCTGTTTTCGGAGGAGGGGGGCGGTCCGCTTGACGGCGATATCGCCTTTACACCTGTCTTGATCAGCAATATCCTGCGCATCATCGGGCCGATCAAAGTTCCAGGCTATAATGAGACGATTACGCCCCAGAACCTGGAAGAGCGCTTACACTACTACCAGCAGGACCCCCTGGCGATCGCGCGTGAAAAGCAGATCAGCGGTGACTACAGCCACGCCGGACGTAAAGCCTTTACCTCTGGCTTGGCTAAAATGCTGCTTGACCGTGTACGCCATCTTAAACCCAATGGATTGATTAAAGTTGCGCAAAGCGCCCTCAAGAGCATTCAATCGCGTGATCTGGAGATGTACTTTGCCGACCCGGTCGCTGAGAACTGGCTGGTGCAGCATGGCTACAGCGGCTCAATCGATACCTTCTCGCAGCAGGACGGCTTTATGGTGGTGCAGTCCAACCTCAGTATCAGCAAGGCCAGCCAGTACGTGCATACGACCGAGCAGGACCAGGTCAGCCTGGATGCCAGCGGGGGAGCTACGCATAACCTGACCATCACGCTCAATTATCAGCAGACGGGCCCGGTCTACGGCTACGATACCTATGCCGACTACATCCGCGTCTACGCTCCCGCAGTGGCCCAATTCCTGGGGGGAAGCGGTTTCGACTCGGGGCATGCCATTTGTACGCCGGCTGCGCCAGCGGGTACACACACGACTACGGCTACGACTGCAGCGCCGCCCTCAAGCTGCTCGGGGGACGCTGGCTCTTTTAATGGTGCTCGTGACTGTCCTGATGGGAACTATACGCTGGGTATGGATGGTGAACTGGCCAGGCCCTGGCCCGTGGATAGTCTTGGCCCTCCAACTAGCCTGAGCAGCGACCTCCCGGGCCGCGCCATGTTTGGTGGCATGACGGAGACGCCCAAGAACTGTATCTCGACGATCACGCTTTCCTGGTACGTACCTCATGCCGTGCATAAAGTCAATGGGCAGCCTGTCTACCCCATCTTGGTCCAGAAGCAGAGTGGCCTCACGCCGACACTCGAGCTGAGTATAGATAGCAGCGCGTTCAAAGGCCTGCCGTCTTACAACTTCACTGGCGATATCAGTGTCGATAAAGCTTTTACCGTGATGGCGCGTGCGAAAAAGGAGTGAGGGTGCCTCCTCGCCCTTGACATCCTGCGCTCTAACTATTAGACTATAGCTACTAGAATTGTATCAAGCATAGAGGACGACGTAGAGCAGGAGGAGTAGGCGTACACACTGCAAGAGAGGGAAGATCACTGGGCTGAGAGTCTTCCTCGGATGGAGTGCGCTGAAGGTCGCCTGGGAGTCTGGAAACCAGCACAGGAGCTGTGTAATTTCCACGGGTATGCCCGTTAGCGCACCGCTTAAGGATCAATGCCAGAGCTATTGATCAAAACAAGGTGGTACCACGAGTTTACGCCCTTTCTCGTCCTTGACGGGGAAGGGTTTTTCTATTAGCACAGGACGCAACCCGCTGCGTCAGGAGGGGTCATGATCGAACAGAATAAAAGTGCGTTCAGCCATACGCCAGCCAGAGCACTTCAGGTGGAGGCCCTACCCAGGACATATGAGCCGCAGGCAGTCGAGGAGAAATGGTATCGTTTCTGGGAAGAGCGGGGTTACTTCAAGCCGCGCCCAGCAAGGACCGGGAAGACCTTCGTCATCAGCATGCCGCCGCCGAATGTCACGGGTGCGCTGCACCTGGGCCATGCCATCACCGCCACCATCGAGGATATTCTTATTCGCTACCATCGCATGCTGGGTGATGATACTCTGTGGGTGCCGGGCGAAGATCACGCCGGTATCGCGACTCAGACTGTTGTCGAGCGCTTACTCGCACAGGAGGGGACGGACCGCCATGTTATTGGCCGCGAGGCCTTCCTGGAGCGGGTGTGGCAATGGGTCTATCAGTATAAGAGCCGTATCCAGGATCAGCACCGTCGTCTGGGCGCATCATGCGACTGGTCACGCGAGCGCTTCACCCTCGACGAGGGACTTTCGCAGGCGGTGCGCGAAGTCTTTGTGCGCCTCTACGAGGAGGGATTGATCTACCGCGGCGAGCGCATCATCAACTGGTGCCCTCAGTGTATGAGCGCCCTTTCCGACCTGGAGGTTAACCATATTGATACCCCGGGAACCCTGACCTACGTGCGCTACTCGCTCCTACCCGAACCCGGCGAGGAGCAGAAACCTGAGGAATATATCAGCGTTGCCACGACGCGCCCGGAGACCATTCTTGGCGATACAGCTGTGGCCGTTAATCCTGGAGATCCACGCTATCAGTCTCTCATCGGGCGCCTGGCAATTTTGCCGGTCATTGGCCGTGAGATACCTATTGTGGCGGACGAAGCGGTGGATGCCAGCTTTGCTACGGGTGCAGTTAAGGTTACGCCGGCTCATGATCCCACCGACTTCGAGATTGGTATCCGTCACAATCTACCGCGGGTGCAGGTGATTGGCTTTGATGGCAAGATGACCGCCGAAGCTGGTCCGTATGCCGGGCAGGATCGCTTTGAGGCGCGTAAAAACCTGGTGGACGAATTGCAGCGCCTGGGAAACATCATCAAGATCGAGGAATATACCGTGCCGCTTGGCTACTGCCAGCGCAGTGACACGATTGTCGAGCCGCTGATCTCCAAACAATGGTTTGTCAAGATGACGCCGCTCGCCACACCCGCCCTGGGGGCGGTCAGGTACGGACAGGTGAAGATCGTACCGGAACGCTTCGATAAGGTCTACACGGACTGGTTGGAAAATATTCATGACTGGTGTATCTCGCGCCAGCTGTGGTGGGGCCATCGCATTCCTGTGTGGTACTGCGATAACTGTGGGGAGATGACTGTCAGTCGCGAGGATGTGACCGCCTGCGCCCATTGCGCTAGCACGGACATTCACCAGGATGAAGACGTGCTCGATACCTGGTTCAGTTCGTGGCTGTGGCCGTTCAGCACCCTTGGTTGGCCAGAAGTGACCGCCGACTTGCTCCATTACTATCCGACCTCGGTCATGGAGACGGGCTATGATATCATCTTTTTCTGGGTCGCGCGCATGGTGATGGCTGGCGTCCATTTCCTGGGGGTGGTGCCTTTCCATACCATATACCTGCATGGTCTGGTGCGCGATGCGAAGGGCGAGAAGATGAGCAAGTCGAAGAACAATGTGGTCGATCCACTCGAAGTGATGGATCAGTATGGAACCGACGCTCTACGCTTTACCCTGGCTACCAGCAGCACGCCGGGCAACGATATGAAACTGGTGCCTGAGCGCATCGTCGGAAACCGCAACTTTGCCAACAAAATCTGGAATGCCTCGCGTTTTGTGCTGATGACGACGGCTGAAAGCGGCGGTGGCGTTCCTGCTATACACGAAGTTCAAGCGCGCACACTGGCTGATCGCTGGATTCTGGACCGCCTGGCAAGGCTCACGGCCAGCGTCTCCAAACTGATTGAGGAGTTCCAGCTGGGTGAGGCCGGGCGCCAGATCAACGAATTCTTCTGGTCCGATTACTGTGACTGGTATGTGGAGATTGCCAAGGTGCAGATGCGGGGTGATGCGGGGGCGCGCCAGGCGACAGCCGCAATTCTGCGCGCCGTCCTGGATCAGAGCCTGCGCCTGCTGCATCCCTTCATGCCCTTTGTGACCGAGGAGGTGTGGCAGTACCTGTATCGCACGGGCGAGCCCGATAGCAGTCGCTGGCCGGCTCCGGCTCTGATAATCGCTCCCTGGCCAAGCTCTAATGCGGCAGCCATTGCTATAGGGGTGGAGCAGGAGTTTGGCCTGGTGCAGGAGATCATCACGCGCATCCGTGACGCGCGTAACCAGATGAATGTTGAGTCGAGCCGCCGCATTCCTGTTATCATCGTTGCTGGTGACGCGGTCGCTATGCTCGAGGAGCAGTCGCCGCTGATCGAGGCCCTGGCCCGCACCGAGAAGCCAGAGCTTTACAGCGAGCTCGAGCAGAAACCTGAGCAGTCAATGAGTCAGCTGGCGGACGCTGTAGAGATCTACCTCCCCCTGGCGGGCCTGCTCGACGTCGGCAAAGAGCTGGCTCGCCTCGACAAAGAACTTGTGCAGGCCGAGCAGGAAGTCATCCGCCTGCAGGGCAAACTGGCCAACGAGTCCTTTGTGGCCAGGGCAAGGCCCATGGTGGTTGAGAAGGAGCGTGAGAAGCTCGCAGCCCAGGAAGAGCGTGTCGGGAAGTTGAAGGCCCGCAGGGCGGAGTTCGGCGCGTAGCGTAAAAGAGGGATGCCGCTGGGGTTTGCAGCGGCATCTCGTCTCGGGCGTATTATGTTTGCTTGAAGACTAAGGGTACTAGACGGCCAGCTCCTCCCTGTAGAGCTGCGAGAACTGTTCATTGTACAACCTGGCGTAGAGGCCACCCTGCTCCAATAGCTCCTGGTGAGTACCGCGCTCCACTATCTCACCTTTATCCACCACCAGGATGACATCCGCGGCCAGGATGGTGGAGAGGCGATGAGCGATGGCCAGCGTGGTGCGGTTCTTCATCAAAGGCTCCAGGGCTGCCTGGATCAAACGCTCTGAATGCGTATCCAGGGCGCTGGTGGCCTCGTCGAGGATGAGGATGCGCGGATTCTTAAGAATAACGCGCGCGATCGCCATGCGCTGTTTTTCTCCACCGGAGAGCTTGTAACCTCGTTCACCCACAATGGTATCATAGCCATCATCCAGCTCCATGATGCGATCATGAATCGCTGCTGCTTTGGCCGCGGCGATCATTTCTTTCTCAGTCGCATCGGCGCGGGCATAGAGGAGATTCTCACGCACAGAGGCATGGAAGAGATATGTCTCCTGCGTGACAACCCCGATTATTTCACCCAGGGATGACAGCGCGATATCCCTGACGTTGTGCCCATCGATCTCAATCGAGCCGCTATCCACGTCGTACAGGCGAGGCACCATGTATGTTATGGTCGTCTTACCGGCGCCACTCGGGCCCACCAGGGCCGCCAGCTGGCCCGGCTTGATCACGAAAGAGATATTTCTGAGCGTGGGCCGTGCGACTGTCTCTGCTGGCGTCGTAATGGGTGGTGAGCCGGGAGAATGCTCATTATCACTGCCATCTCTAGCAAGCGGCACACTCAAGGCGTTCAGCTCAGCTTCATCGCGCTTATAGGTGAAGGACACGTCATTGAACGTGACGCTGCCCTCGATGTTGTCGGGGGCAAGCCGCAGCGCGCCTGGCCGATCTTTGATCTCGATCGGCAGGTCGAGGTACTCGAAGATGCGGTCGAACAGGGCCAGCGCGCCCTGGATCTCAACCTGCACATTGAGCAACTGCCCAATCGGGAAGAAAATCCTGCTCTGCAGGGTGGTGAAAGCGACGATGCTTCCCAGCGAGATAGCGCCGGGAATATGCTCGATAATCATATAGCCCGCTACGAGATAGATAATAGCCGGCATGACCGAAAAGAAGGTGCCGATGAACATGAAGAACCAGCGCCCGATCATCTGCTGGCGCACCTCAAGGTTTGCCAGCCTCTGGTTCTCGTCTTCGAACTGCTGCTGGGCATATTTCTGGCGCGCAAAGGTCTTGATGAGGAGGATGCCGCTGACCGAGAGCGTCTCCTGCATCATGGCGGTCAGCGAGGCCAGGCTCTGTTGCGTCTCTTTGCTGGTCAGGCGGCGCACATTGCCGACCTTGTAGGTAATCCAGACAAAGACCGGCAAGAGCCCGAGCGAGATTAAGGTCAGCAGCGGGCTGATGAAGAGCATGACGAGGATCGTGCTGATTGCCGTCGAGAGGTTCGCGACCACGGTCGTGGCTGTTTCGGTGACAACGTTCTGCACGCCGCCGACGTCGTTGGAGAGGCGCGACTGTATTTCACCGGTGCGCGTCGAGGTGAAGAAGCGCAGCGACATGCTTTGCAAATGGCTGTAGAGCCTGTTGCGGAAGTCGCGCATCACCTTCTGGCCGATGACGTTGGTCAGGTATGTCTGCCCGACGCCGATGATACCTGTAACTATCGGCGTGATGAACATGATAAGCACAAAAATGATAAGTAGATTTAAATTGCCTTTGCCGATTGCATCATCGAATATATATTTGATCATTAAAGGGTTGATTAAGCCCAGGACGGTCGTGACGATAATGGCGATGAGACCCAGCGCGACCTGAAATTTGTATGGAGCAAAGGCCTGGACGATACGCCGGACAGTGCGGGCATCGGTCTTGCGCCCACGTTTCTTTTGCTCCTCTGCATAAGCGGCCATACCACCGCTCCTTCCATGAAATCCCATAGAATAGTAACTCCTGCGAGGGAAGCAGACTCCAATACTTCCCAGAATATAGTATTATAACTAGTCGATAGTATAAGATATTGGCGCGAAAAATTCACTGGCCATGAGAACGGTTATATACCTGTAGATTCTGACAGGCAGAGGCGCTGTATCAAACCTGCCAGTAAAGCGCCGCGCAAGGGAATGCTCTCCAAGCGCAGGTATTCGCGCTTGAGGTCGTGCATGCCGCCACCTGTTGGTCCGAGGCTATCCAGCGTCGCCAGGCCAGTCTCCATCAGAAGATTCGCGTCCGAGAGGCCGCCTTTGCTCTCCTGCCTGATATTGAGGCCAAGCGCCGCGCCTTCGATCTTCGCCATCTCCACCATGCGCAGAATCTCCGCGTTGCCCTGGTATGGTTTGCGCCCGCGCGCGCGTAGCAGGCGCGCAGATGTATCGGGCACGCTGCAGACAGCAGCGATCTTCTCCAGTGCCTCTGCAGCCATATCCAGTCCCTGCTCGGTAAATGAGCGCACCGAGATATAACAGCGTGCAAAGTCCGGAACGATATTGAACAGCTCGCTGCTGCTAATTCTGGTTACGTTGAAGGTCACCCCCGGAAAGAGTGTATTAAGATTGTGAATGGCGATCATCTTATGCGCCAGCTCGATGACTGCCGAACGTCCCTTAAACGGTTCGGCGCCTGAATGAGCCGGAATGCCAGTGACCTCCAGGGTGTACCTATCGGCGCCTTTACGAGCGTGAGTAATTATTTCGGGCGAACGTGACCCCTCCAGGACCAGGCCAACGTCAGCCTGGCGGGCCAGGGCCTGCAGGAGAGAGGTGCTGTCGCCAGAACCTACCTCTTCATCATTGTTGAACACAACGATGAGCTCGCCAAATGCCTCAAAACCAGATTCGAGCAGGGCTAAGAGCGCATACAAACCCATCAGGACGCCGGATTTCATGTCTATGACCCCCGGTCCATAGGCAAGGCCATCCCGTACCTCAAAAGGCTGCGCGCGCACCGAGCCTGGCTGGTACACCGTATCAACATGTCCCACCAGTAGCAGCCGCAGGCCCCCCGCCCCCTTGCGCCGTGCCACCAGGTTGCGGCCGGCAGCGCCCGCGTCATGGAGGGTGACGGTGAAGCCGGCAGCGTTCAACCACTGTTGCAAGTAGGTCATAATCTGGTTAATGCCAGCTGTCTGGCCGCTGCCAGAGTCGATGTTTACAAGTAATTCCAGGCGCTGCAATAGCTCAGATTGATATGCCTGCAATTTTGGGAGATAGTCCTGGGAGTAGGTGTGCATACAGATCCTTCATTGCTAGCTAACCTCCCCTCTATTGTATCACAGGGACGTGGGGATGCATCAGATAGGGCACCTGCGTGCTGGCAAGCCCTGGAGAGTAAATCATGGGCGGATGGTGGCGTAGATGAGCGGCCCAACACTGACAGGAGTATCGCTCCAGCTGTAGCATGCGATTATTGCCGGCGCAATTGCTTCCACCTCGCCATCGCTGCGTGCATGGACCTCGACTAATGGCTCACCGCTGCGGCAGAAGTCACCCACCTTGGCCTGCAAGACCAGGCCTGTACGGTGATCAATCTGGTCGCCTTTTTTAAAGCGACCTGCACCCAGTAGCATGCTGACGTGACCCATTTGCTCGGATTGAATGCCCGCGAGGTAACCGCTGCGGGGGGCCCTGAGCATTGCACGTACAGGCGCCTGCGGTAGTAGCCGGGGCCGCTCAATTTGCTGCGCCTTGCCACCCTGCGCGGCGATAACTTCGGCCAGCTTTGCAACGGCCGCCCCCGAGTGTACCGCATGCTCGACATAGCTTTCTGCCTCGGCCAGGCTGCCGGCTTTACCCGTCATAAGCAGCAGTTCCGCGGCCTCATGATAGCAGAGATCCGAGACATCTCGCGGTCCTTCGCCGCGCAGGATAGCAATGGCCTCGGCCATTTCCAGGGCGTTGCCGATAGAGAGCCCCAGAGGTTGATCCATCGAGGTAATAGCGGCTACCGTGTGCAGGCCCGTCAGGCGGCCGATATCCACCATGGCTGTAGCCAGCTGCCGCGCATGCTCGACTGTTTTCATAAATGCTCCTGAGCCGACCTTGACGTCGAGGAGCAGGTGCGAGGCACCTATGGCTAATTTTTTACTCATGATACTGGAAGCGATAAGAGGGATACTCTCGATAGTGGCGGTGACATCGCGCAGGGCGTACATTCTTCCATCGGCGGGAGCCAGATCATTCGATTGACCTGCGAGGACCAATGAGTGCTCCGTGAGAATGCGCATAAACTCTACGCGTGATAAGCTCGCGCGAAACCCCTCAACTGCTTCAAGTTTATCAACGGTCCCGCCGGTATGCCCCAGCCCGCGACTAGTCATTTTGCCTACTGCTACGCCACAGGCGGCCACCAGCGGGGCGACCGCCAGCGTGACTTTATCGCCTACGCCGCCCGTACTATGCTTATCCACAACAGGGGAGATCGCGGAGCGTACATGCAGCTGTTCGCCGGAGTGAGTCATCGCCATGGTCAGGTCACTCGTTTCCTGGGCATCCATATGACGCCAGTAAATAGCCATCAGCCATGCCGACATCTGGTAATCCGGGATGCAATCTTGCATGTACTCGCTGATGAACCAGCGGATCTCATCTGCCGTGAGGCTGTGCCCATCACGTTTCCTGCGGATAAGTTCTACTGCCTGCATACACTTTCCTGACTATTCAGTTAACACAATGCGTACAGAGTCGCTGGCATAGCCGTTGCCTGTTTCGATCAAGTAGCGGTTCAGGGTCTGGCTGCCCAGGCGCACATTGCGATCGAAGCTTAATTGTCCGTTGGTAAATGCAGAGCCAGGGTCGTCCCTGCTGTAATAGCCCTCGATAACGATGCTTTCAAAGCGGTCCTCCTGCTGCTCCTGCAAGGCTTTGAGGAGGGTAGCTACCTGCTGCCAGGCAACGCAGCCGGGGTATACAATACGCACAATCTTTTTGCGAGTGCCATTGGTTGTGGTCTCCGCCACTGTATAAGCGAGTGCGCCCTGTGCAAGTGTTTGTAGCTCATTCAAGTTGCGCGGTGGAAACGGCGCGGGGGCCGCAGGCGCAGGTGGCGCAGCGGGTGCGTCGCGCGGCACCTGCGCCTGCGGCTGGGTCGGCCCCTGACGCCCTTGTTGTTGAGGTGCTGCAGGCGGGCGCTGGTTGGGCGCCGGACGAGCCTGCGTGGGAGGGGCCGGTCGCTGGTAATTCGGTGGTTCTTGATATGGCGGAGGCTGTGAGGGTTGGCGCCCGGCAGCTTGTCGGACAGGCGTAGCCAGGTCCCGGCCACAACTGGCACAGAAGCTGGCCCGATCCGAATTGATTCCTCCACAATAGGGGCAGCGCATAGCTTGCTCTCCTGTCTGTAGCTTACGGCATGATTGTATTTGCTGTAGTATATCATATACGCTGTAGCTGCTGATCACAAGTAGCAGAGCTTCATTATCTGCTTTCTTATTGCCCTGCGCTTCTTCCGTTTCCAGGAAAAGGCAGCCTAGTCCTGTTTCAACACAGCCTCAACCAGGCGAGCATTTGAAGAGGTTTTTTCAAGCAGGCGGATGACCTGTTCAGTCGTCTCGCGGCGCGGCTGCTCGGCCATTTTGCGCCGCAGGATCGCCATAGTGCGCAGTTCTGGCGGCGAGAGGAGACGTTCCTCCTGGCGCGTGCTCGAGGCTGCCAGGTCTATGGCCGGAAAAATACGCCGATCGGCCAGCTCGCGCGAGAGGCGCACCTCCAGGTTGCCCGTGCCCTTAAACTCTTCGTAGACAACCTCGTCGAGGCGACTGCCTGTTTCAACGAGGCAGCTGGCGATGATGGTCAGGCTGCCGCCCTCCTCAAGGGTGCGCGCGGCACCGAAGACGCGCCGGCCTACCTCCAGCGCGCGAGCGTCGATGCCGCCGGAGAGGGTACGGCTGCCGCCGCGCGCATTGCGCGGCCCGCTCCACATTTCATTGCTCAAATTGTGCGCTCGGGCCAGGCGAGTCAGCGAATCGAGCAGGATTACGACATCTTTGCCCTGCTCCACCTGCCGTTTCGCCTCGCTTAAAGCATGTTCGACGATGCGTCCATGCCGGGCCAACTCCTGGTCAAAGCTCGAGGCAAATAGCTTGACAGCCGGTCCTTGCACCTCCATGCGCCATTCCGTGACCTCTTCAGGTCGTTCATCTACCAGGCACAGAAAGAGGCTGGCCGCGGGATAGTTTTTCTGAACCGCAGCCGCGACCTGGCGTAAGATGGTGGTCTTGCCCGCCTGTGGCGGGGCCACGATGAGGGCTCTCTGCCCAAAGCCCAGAGGCACAAAGAGATCTAACAGGCGTGTAGAGATCGGTGTTGGCCCGGTCTCAAGGGTAATGCGGCGGTTAGGGTGGATGGCAGTCAATTTTTCAAAAGGAATAGGTGTTGATGACACTCTTTCTCGCTTTCGCTGTGCGGTCCTGGCTAAGATTAGCGGGCTGTGCTATTGTTTCTACTGTATCACATGCGGTCAAATCCCCGCTGCGGGAAATTTTATTTGAGCGTCAATTTAAACAGGTTAAGCTACCTGACATGGGATGGCGGCTCAATTGACGCTGCGCCGCCGGCTGTCTCTCCGCAGCCATCAGGGCAGCGTCAATTGCCAGAAATCCCGCGTCGGCTTGCTGGGGTCGTTGGCACCACGCGCCAGGTATACATGGCCTGCGCCGTCACACGCAGCGCTTCCCAGAACTGAACCGCCAGCTGGCAGCGCCGCCAGGGGGGTCCAGTGCAGGTCGGGTAGACTTAAAAGCCATGCCCCTCCAAGGGGCCTGTTATGCAGGGCGTCATAGCCGCCTATGATCACAAGCTGCTTTTGCGTGTTCAAACAGCTGGCGGCCCCGCTGAGCAGCCCCGGTGATGAAGCCTGCTCTATCGACCAGCTATCCCGGGCTATGTCATAACGATAGATCTGTTGCACTGGCATGTCCTGCCCCGCGTCCCTGGCTCCTCCCAGCATAAATATGTTTCCTCTGCCAGCGGAGGCCAGGATAACATAGCCCACGCCAAGTGGTAGCGGTTTAAGCACGTGCCACTGTCCTGTGGCGATATCATAGCGATACCAGCCGCTAGCCGCCTGGGTGTGTGGATTGCCGGCTTGCAGAAAACCCTGTGAAATGTAGAGGTGCCCATGCTGATCCGCAAGCAGCGCTGCGCTGTACCCCAGGGAGATATAAGGTGGCGGGACGATTTTCTGTAGTTTCCCCCTGAGGGGGTCATACATATACAAGAGCGAAGCAATAGCGTATATGCTGGATGAGTAGCCCGCAGTAAAAAATAGATGCTGCTGCTCATCAAGCGCGACTGCGTTATTTACCATGCCGGGGATGGCTGCGTTCGCCAGTACTTCCCAGCGGGCCGCCGCAATATCATAGCGGTAGAGATTCTGGTCATAACGCGGTGTTGACCTGGAGCCACGAAAGCCTCCAGTCATGTAGATATAGGCTTTGCCCTGGATATGTACATAGACAGCCGTATTGTCGGCTTCGGGAGAGGGCAACGAGGGCAATGCCTGCCATATGCCGCTAGCACTTGCTGCTACGCTAAGGGTCGCCCGCGGCGTTGGTCGGGACGTGGCTTTGCTCTGTAGAGATACGGAGCGTGAATGGCTGCGCGAGCCAAAGAAGAAGCTATAGAAATTGATAGACGTCATGATAATTAACGTGAGCAGAAACAGGGCAAATAGTGCCCGCACCAGGTTATGCCTGCCCTGGCCCAGTGGCGCACGCTGCCCGGGAGGCAGGTAATAAGGGAGTGGCTCCTCTTGCGGCGCATTATTCTCCACTGCCTCATTTCCTGTTCCCTGCCCGCAAAGGGTGCCCGCGGCGGGGGGAGGCAGCACGGCTGCAGGCGGTATGGGGCTGGCGCCCATGGATGAGCGATGGCGCAGGCTCTCATCGATAGATGGCAGGTGCTCTTCCGCCCTCTCCTGCTCAATGCGCTCACGGTGAGCTTCTTGCAGGGCATTACGCACCTGCTGGCGCTGCATCAGTTGTACCGACGGCTGCCCGGTCTCCTTTGCTTCTTCATGGGTGGCGAATATCTGCAGGGAGGCCCATTGTGAAGGATCATGGCTTGCGGCCGCGCGTATGCTGCGCTGGTACGTTCTTCTTTCCTCTATGCTATACGCGCGTTCTAAGGCAAGGTAAAGGGCGTGCGCAGATTGAAAGCGGTAGATGGGTTCGGCACGCGTAGCAACATGGACGAGACCACTGAGCGCCGTCGAGATGTCTGGATTGAGCGCGCGCAATGACTGGAGCTTTTCGCCCGCTCCAGGTGGGTGCTGCCCACTGAGCATCTCATGCAGGATCACTCCTAGGCTAAACAGGTCTGAGCGGCCATCTGTTTGCCCTTCTCCTTTGTATTGCTCGGGCGGTGCGTAGCCAGGCGAACCAAAGTCGGTTGTATCGCTGAGCTGGCCAGCTTTGAAATGACGCGCAATGCCAAAATCCACCAGCATCACTCGCCCATCCGGTGAGAGGATAATATTGGACGGCTTGAGGTCTCGAAAGATGACGGGTGGCGATTGCTGATGCAGATATTCAAGTACGTCGCACAACTGGATGGCGTAATTCAGGGCCTCCAGGGGCGCGAGCGGGGCATGCTTCTGGATGTACTCACTCAGGGTAGGTCCCGGGATGTAGTCCATTACGAGGTACCAGTAGCCCTCTTCAATGAAGTAATCATATATGGCCGGTAGAGAGGCATGTTGTAAATTTGCCAGGAGCAGGGCCTCGCGCAAGAAACGATCTGTATGCTCTCCCCCGCTGAGGGGAAAATCAAAGGCGCTGAACTCCGATGGTTTGCTGCGCCGCAGGGTGTTTTCACTGTGCAGGAGGCGATCCAACTCCACTGTAAGCATGTCAGGTATCGCCTTGTCCGCCAGTCCCTGTTTGATCGCTAGCGGTATTTGCAGCGAGGTATGTGTGGCGAGAAAGACCCATCCCATCCCTCCCTGGCCCAGCATAGCGTCGATTCTATATTCTCCATTGCGGAGCACTCGCCCTATTACGTACTCTGGCTGGGCTAGCCCGCTAGCGCCCTGCGAGCTCCGTAGGTCCTGCGCGTTTGACATCTTCTTCTCCCTTCCACGTATCCCACTTGTTTATCGAGCCTATTTTGACCTGTTAGCAATTACCCGCCAGCTTGCGGGCTGACCGCAGAGTAAGGCCCTTTAGTATACATAATACTTGTGTATGCAAATTGGACTATCCAGCCTCGTGGATCTTCCTCTGCGCATACATTCAAGTATCATTGAAAATTGCGTTTCACCTGCGCTGCGCGAGCTTTTCTCCAATAATCATATATACTTCCCAGCGACGACTACGTATGCGCAATGAGTGGCGCTTTAAAGCATACCCTTCCAGGGGGATATGCCGGCCAAACCAGGTGGCGGCCACCTCCTCGGTCGTGATGCCCGTACCTGTATCGTGATTGCTGCGCGCTGTATCACCTTCTGGACGTCTCTCGCCGCGCCCTGGGGCCATTTCATCTTTTAGACTGGCCTGTTTGCGAGGACCAAAGACGGCAGCGGAGCCATAGATCAACACCTGCATGAGTATCAGGCAGGGCTGGAGGAAGCCTACCGGGAGCAGGTTGGCTCCTTCAATGACAATCAAGCGCCCGCCAGGGCGCAGGACGCGCTCAACCTCGGCAATGGTGTCCGGGTCATAAATATATTCGGAGGGGAATGTGCTGACCACGCTGTCAAATGAGCCATCGCTGAAAGGCAGCTGCTGCGCCGAGCCCTGGAGGACGCCATTGCGTTGACCCCGTCGTTTAAGGGTAGCACGTGCGGCCGCCACCATTTGCGGAGAACGCTCAACGGCATAGCAGGCATACCCCAGTTCGAGCATATCGGCCTGCAGGTCACCCAGCCCACAACCCAGTTCCAGGACATCATTCCCGCGTATATGCCCGAGCACCTGACGCTGCCAGGTGCGCCATTGACCGGCAAATGGCACGGTACTGGCAAAGCGGTAAAGGTAGCGGTTTTTGTAGAGCGTCTCAAATAGCCATTTGCGTAGCAAAGGCGTCACTGTTTTCCTGCCTCAAGAAAAATGTCGAGTAGATCGCCCAAATTTTCGATAATGAGGTCGGGCTTGACTTCAGTATGCAGGTATTCATCCCACTTGCCTGCGCGACTCTGCACCTGGGCCAGCACATAATCGTCATCGGTAATGTGCAAGCCGGCAGGTAGATCAGCAGGGGAGCCTCCAGGTAGCGCCTGCGGCGAAGGAGTGAAGGCCTGGTGCCTCCTGGCTGCTCCCGTAGCAGTCAACCGCGCCTGGGAAAGCACGCCTGGTTTGAGTCTCCAGATGCTGAAGATGCCCAGCGCCTTGCTACCCACAATATCTGAAAGCAGCGAATTCCCCACCATTGCCGCCTCTTCAGGCGCGATATTGAGCGCATGGAGTGCATGCAAGAAGATGGCCGCATTGGGCTTGCGCACCCCCAGGTCGACGGAAATGGCCATGTGACGGGGATCAAAATACTGCAGCAGGCCGAGCGTCTGCAGGTCCTCCTGGAATAGCTCTCCTCCCCAATGGCGGTTGGTGACAATCCCCAGTTGAAAGCCGCGTTGCTGCAGGGTTTTTAGGGTTGGGTGTACATCATCGAAGAGGGGGCGCGATCCCGGTATGCGGACGCGCAGGTCCTCAAAAATGGCGGCTCCGATACTGCTCTCAACTCCCGTAATGCCCCAGCTCGCCAGGGTCCGGATGACGGCAAGGCCACCATCGGGCTCAAAATCAGGCTCCTGGCAAATCATGATGCGCAGGTTTTCCTCTACTGCCTCGCGCAGCCGTTTACCTAACTCTACTTCATTTCTGGCGGAGAGGAACGGAGAGGCAACCAGCTGGCGAAGTCGCACGGCAGCACGTATGTGCGCGTCTTCTTCCATGCGTTGCCATGCAGCCATGTCTTTACGCGACCACAGGGTATCACCGAGATCAAAGAGGATACAGCGGATGCTGCGCCCGCTCAGGGCTGGTAGCGACTTCTTTGGCAAAGTTCCTCCCATGGTGTCAATTGCAGAATAAGAGTAAAAAAGCGCTTTGCGCTTTTTTACTCTTATTCTGCTTAACTGCTAGCGTAAGACTGCATCTTCTTCACTGAGAACTTCGTCAACCAGCCCGTATTCGACGGCCTGATTGGCGGAGAGGTAGTAGTTGCGGTCTGAATCTTGCATGATGCGCTCGACGGTCTGACCGGTGTGCCTGGCGAGGATTTCGTAGATGGCACGGCGCAAGCGTAGAATCTCACGCGCTGTGATCTCGATATCCGCTGCCTGACCCTCAGCGCCACCAAGTGGCTGGTGAATGAGGACGGTGGAGTTTGGCAGGCAGAAGCGCTTACCCTTCTCACCGGCGGTCAGGAGCACCGCGCCCATGCTCATAGCCATACCCATACAGACGGTTGAGACATCTGGTTTAAGCCATTGCATGGTGTCATAGATGGCCAGACCTGCATAAATGCTCCCGCCAGGAGAATTGATGTACATGTTGATATCTTTGGTTGCATCCTCGCTCTGCAGGTAGAGCAGCTGCGCAACAGTGATATTAGCAACGGTATCATCGATGGGCGTACCAATGAAAATGATGCGCTCCTTCAAAAGGCGGGAAAAAATGTCCCAGCCGCGCTCGCCTCGTGGCGTTGACTCAACAACGTTAGGGACATATACGCCCTTAGGCTCAAGAATATCGCGGGTCTCCTTTTCCCACTTGGGATCTCTCGGATTAAAAACGGTGCCCATTTCAGCTCCTTTAAATCTAAAACGACGCAAGGTATTTCTCGTCCTGAATATAGTAGATGGACGAGAAGTACCGTCGGTAAAAACTAAACGTGCAGAGGATTCCCGCTACTGCGGGAACATGTATCGTTATGATAGCACTTGCAGCGTGCAAACGCAAGAATAGGTCGCAGGAAAAACGCTCTGATGGCCGCCAGGCTCTGCCTGGCGGCCATCAGAGCGTTTTTCCTGTTACTTCTCCTGTGCCCCCGCAGTAGCAGCACGTCTCTTCACTATAGACCAGTCCGAACTCGCAGTTGGCGCAGTTGACCAAGTTCTCGCCGCCATCATCCTCGTAGAGGATAACCTCGGCAGTACCATTGCACACGCGGCAGACCGCACTACTGGCGATTACACCGCTACCAGCGCAGTTCTCACACTTTGCCATGCTCTTCTCTCCGCCTAGAGATGCGGGTGTAGCTTAATACGTGCGCCTTGTATTCTGTCGCCGGTAGTCAAGCGCACCGTTCATGACTACGGCCGTTACCAGGCCGGTGTCAGACATGCGCGACATGATGCGCTCATCCATACTTGACAGACCCTGCTTGTTGGCCGTGACAACGGTAGGGAAGCCGACATTGTAGCGATAGTTAAGTAGCTGGAAAAGCTTCTCACTCGCCCATGATGAGCTCTGGTGAGCCCCCAGGTCATCCAGCACAAGTAACTCAGCTTCGCGCATCTTCGCGAAGCGTTGATCGTACGCCTCTGTTGAGTTAGGTCCAAAGGTTGAGCGCAGGTGAGCCAGCAGGTCAGGAACGACGGTAAACAGCACAACTGACCCTCTACTCAGGTTATAGTTGGCGATTGCCGCCGCCAGGTGCGTCTTGCCGCAACCATTTGGCCCAACCAGGACAAGCCACCCATCAAGATCGTGGGCAAATCTATACGCCTCCTGGTAAGCTTCCTGTATCGCAGGGTGCACCCCTGAAAAACGGGTATTGAAGTTCTTGAAAATTTTATGCTGGAAGGCGCTCAGGTCGGATAGGTCCAGCAATTCCTGCCGCCTCTTCTCTCTTCTTTCGGCTTCTTTACATTCGCATGCCACTGGCTTGCCGAAGTTGGGATGTCCAAAGGGCACGTCGATGCGCAGGTAGCCTGCCCCTCTACATTTCGGGCAAGTGCTCCTGGCCGCCGAAGCCACGCCGCCGCTTACGGGTGTGGATGACTGCTGTTGTGCTTGCTTCGATGCCATGGCCTGGCGCAGGCGTTCCTGGGGCAGGTGCGGGTTGACACCTGTGATTGCGCCCGGATTGAGCGGCTGGGTATTGCGCTGGTAGCTCCGGGCCTCGCGGGGCAGCGCAGGTGGGATCGGCAGTCCCTCACCTTCAAAGGGCCGCCCCTGCGAAGGCCGAGCTTCCCGCTGGCTGTGCGCCAGTGATGGTCGCGCGGGAAGAGGAGCGCCGCGCCAGGTGGGCGCTCCTCTTCCCGCCGGCCAGGCATCATCAGGCGGCGAGACAAAGGCTGTGCGCGCGTCGCGGCGGCCATAGCCGCGCGCCTCGCTCTGCGCCTCGTTTTCCCAGTCACCGTAGCGCATGCCCTCCTCTTCATCATCCCAATCTTCCTGGACATCGGCGGCGGCCATGCCACTGTAGTCCTCATAGTAATCGCCGGTCTCCTGCCTCCCCTCCGGCCGGTCCGCGAAATAACTTGCTTCTTGCGCCGTCGGCTGAGGACGCTGGTAAAGAACGGAGCCGCGCTGGTCAATATCTCGCAGGTGCTGTACCTGGTCATATGCCTGCCGCGGCAGGTACCTGCCGCTCTGCTCTCCACGCGCATTTGTCTGCTGGCGCTGCCTGCTGGTGTACTGGGCCTGGGGAAACGCCGCGGGGCGCTGTCGCACCTGATGGCCTGCTTGTTCTGGCAGTGATGCAGGGTGCTGGGGCAGCGCCGATTTTGGGCGCTGTTCCTCAGCCACCTCACCCTGCTGGGACGGCCTCTGGCCTTGCGTATCCTGGCGGCGTTGCACCGACCTCATCATTATATCATTCAGGCTTTCCATACTTATCTGCCTTCCGTTTCCCAGTTCCTCAGGATCGCGCTAATATAACTCCATTTGCGTATATTATGCTGCACTGCTTCACGAAACGCTGCCGCTATCCATTCTTCTGGATAGTGTTCGGCAGCGTCTTTCAATTCTTCCGCAATTAAAGGCGCCAGTAACCCGATATTCTGTTCATACAATGTAAAGATATTCGGACGTTCGACTTCAACCTGAAAATTTCGGGGCATTTCGCCCCCCTTGTTAGTAGTATACGCTCCGGCAGGAACCGGAATTACACTTTTCTCTTCGACCTGTTCCTGCTCTTCTCTAAGCAGGCGTGCCGGTAGCATCTGACCACCTTGCAACTCATCTACCACTTTACGGCTGCGCGTCGTGTTAAAGAAGTACCACTGAATAATTTCAGCTTGATCGTCACCTTCACTCACTAAGCGTAAGTATATCCGTAAAAAGGTACCACGTGCAAGCCCCTGCTCTAAGCCCTGGCGCAGGCGCTCCTCGGGGAGGCGCGGGTCGCCTCGACGTTTGAGCCCGCGCAGCAAGAGCTGGTCGGCCAGCAGATCGCGATCGCTGACGCAACGTGGGTTGCCCTTCTTTTGCGCCAGTAGCCAGAAGAGGTGCAGGGTTACCTTCAATTCGGCGCTGTCCTCGATCTCTGGCAGCAGCACCGTAAAAAAAACTTCCGGTACCGGCACGTATGGATTTCTCCCCGCAGGGAAGCCAGCAAAACCTGTCATAGTAATACATCCAAAAAGTCAAAAATTTTACATTATTCCGCCGGAGGAGTGAGTTCCAGGTCACGGAAACGGGTCTGGCTGGCTTGAAAATAGAGACTGACCTCGCCAACCGGCCCGTTGCGGTGTTTGGCCACAATAATGTCTGCAATATTTTTGCGCTCCGATTCAGGGTTATAGACGTCGTCACGATAAATAAACATTACGATATCGCTGTCCTGCTCTATACTACCGCTCTCTCTCAGGTCCGAGAGCTGCGGCACCTTGGACTGGCGGCTCTCGACTGCGCGCGAGAGCTGCGCCAGCGCCAGCACGGGGATGTTTAGCTCGCGCGCCAGCCCTTTCAGGTTGCGGCTGATCTCCGAGATCTCCTGCACGCGGTTCTCATTGCGCTTGCCGCTGCCAGAGGCCGATTGCATCAGCTGCAGGTAGTCTACGATGATCAGGTCGATGCCGCGCTCGGCCTGCAGGCGGCGGGCTTTGCTGCGCATCTCCACCGTCGAGATTCCGGCGGTGTCATCGATCCAGATGTTGGCCTCCGAGAGCGTGCCCATGGCGTAGACGATGCGGTCCCACTCGTCATCCTCGATCCAGCCCGTGCGCAGGCGTTGCTGGTCCACGCCCGCATCCATCGAGAGCAGGCGCTGCACCAGCTGCTCCTTGCTCATCTCGAGGCTGAAGATCGCCACCGAGTGCTGGTGCTTGATGGCGGTGTTGTGGGCCAGAGATAAAGCCAAGCTTGTTTTACCAACAGCCGGGCGGGCGGCCAGGATGATCAGGTCCGACTTTTGCAGGCCGCCGGTGAGCCTGTCGAGGTCGGTGAAGCCGGTGGGAACGCCCACGATGGTGCCGCGGCGCTCGTGCAGTTGATCCAGTTTATTCATGTAGTCGGTGAGGATATCGCGCAGGTGCGAAAAGTCGCTACGGGCGTGGCGCTGGCTGATATTGAAGATCAACTGCTCGGCCTTATCGAGAGCGACGTCGGCGTCGTTCTCCTCGTAGGCCACGGCGGCGATCTGTCCCGCGGCATGAATCAGGCGGCGCAGAATCGCGTTGCGTTCGACGATGCGCCCATAGTATTCAATATTGCCGCTGGTGGGTACCTGGTTGACCAGTGAAGTGATGTAGCTGGCCCCCCCCACTTCTTCCAGCTTATTGCGCCGCTCCAGCTCATCACAGATCGTGATGAAATCAGCCGCTTCACGCTGCTCGTACAGAAAGAGAATGGCATCGTAAATGGTGCGGTGAGCATCACGATAGAAATCGTCGCCATGCAGAAAGTCCGCTACCTGAACAATGGCCTCTGGATCAATAATGATGCTGCCAAGTACGCCGCACTCAGCCTCAATGTTTTGAGGTAATAGCTTTTCCAAGACATCCCCTACAAAATACGCTGTAAATCATCACCTACTACTTAAATCATTATCTACTACTACATGGTAGTATAATCACCAACTACCACATAGTAGCACATCCGTTCGCTGAGGTGTCGCCACCCAAGACGGCAGAGAATCCCGTCATTCTCAATAAAATGTGTGCCTCATCAGTGTACCTAATCTTTGGCGTGAAATCAAATTGGCCCCAAAAGGGGTGGTGTGGATATGTGGATATCTTTTGGCCCCCGCGCGCCTGAGCCTGCGCATAGAATTGACATAACGTTAATTTATCCCCGACTTATCCACAATATGCAGGGGGGGCTGATTACTTATCCCCGAACTTATCCACATACATATCCACAAAGAAAGGTCGCAAATGGTACTATAATCATCCGGCAAAAGAGGATTTTCCGTCAGATAGGTACGCCCTCACGAGGGGATACTTGACCCCACAGGGTGAGCAGGTTATTATAGCACAGAGAATTCCGGGTTCGATCCTGGCCACCCGGCGTGAGATGTAATCGTTGGCTGGGGGCCTGAGAAAAAGGAAATAAGGAGTAACACGAGAACCCCATGCCAAAAACAACCAAACGTACAGCTACGAAGCGTGCAGAAAAAATAGCCAGAGCTCATGCCACCGAGCTGCTTGTTAAGGAAGCGCCAGACCGGCGGCGTGCTCCTGGATATAAACCGCCAGCGCGAGGTATTGCCCGGTATCCCTGGGCGACGATTCTGCTGATCTTACTCGTTGTGGGCTTAAGCGCCTGGACGATTTACTACTACCACCTGGGCCCATTCGCCCCGCCGCCAAAAAAAGTTGTGGCGAAGACCTCCACGTCGCCTTCAGCATGTTTGAAGCTCGTGCAGCAAGTGACCGATACAGCGCCCGCTCCTGGCGCGGCGGCCTTCAAGCAGATCCAGCATACCTATGCGCAGCCGCCGGCAATGACCATCAATACCTCAAAGGTTTATTGCGCCGGCATCAATACCAATCGCGGCCTTATAGTAGTGGAGCTTGATCCAAAATTGGCGCCGAACACAGTCAATAACTTTGTTTTCCTGGCGCAACACCACTTTTACGATGGCCTGGCCTTTCACCGCGTCGTGCCTAATTTCATTATCCAGAGCGGCGATCCCAAGGGCAATGGTAGCGGTGGCCCTGGCTATAAGTTCGCAGACGAGCTGCCGCCCGCAACGGCAAACTACACAGCTGGCTGTCTCGCTATGGCGAATGCTGGCCCCAATACCAACGGCAGTCAATTCTTTATCTGTACCGCCGACGACACGAAGGCTTTGCAGAAGTCGTATAATCTCTTTGGTCATGTTGTCCAGGGGCTAAACGTGGTGCAGAAAATTCAGGGCCCTGGCGACAGTGCCTCCAGCAAAAATATCAAGCCGGATCACATAGAGCATGTGATTGTGGTTCAGGCCCAGTAGGCAGCAAAAGAAAGGACAGTATATCCATGGCCCAGAAGCGTTACAGCGCTCCGCCACAGATGGTAATCGATCCGCATAAAAAGTATGTGGCGACGTTTCATACACAGGTAGGTGACTTTCAGGTGGAGTTATTTGCGGCCCAGGCTCCGCAGACGGTGAACAATTTTATCTTCCTGGCGCGGGATGGGTATTACAATAACACCACGTTTCATCGTGTGATAGCCGGCTTTATGGCCCAGGGCGGCGACCCCACCGGCACAGGTACAGGTAAGCCCGGCTACGAGTTCGCCGATGAGCGCGGCGCGCTCGCCTTAAAACACGATCGCGCTGGCATCCTCTCAATGGCGAATGCCGGACCCAATACCAACGGCTCCCAGTTCTTTATTACGTATGGACCCACTCCTCACCTGAATGGTCAGCATGGCGTCTTTGGCCAGGTCATTTCCGGTATGAACGTGGTGCAGTCGCTTCGCGAGCGTGATCCACAGCGCGACCGCGAACCCGGCACGGCGCTCTACGCGGTCGACATTGCCGAGAGCTAGAGAGAACAACTGAACGCCAGCAAAAAGTGCCTCGTCGACGAGGCACTTTTTGCTGGCGGCACGTCATCCTTTATAAAAGGGATGCCTGCGTGTTGCTATCCATGCTCCAAGCAGGCTCACAAGCCCGGTGAGCAGACCCCACACGAGGAGAAAAGCCAGGAAGAGAGCGATGCCGCCTAGCGTAGTCCCGGCGTTGTTGATGCTCCCCGCAGCGGCCTGCTGATTGCCGGGATAGCCGGGAATATAGCGTGTGATAAAACTGGCGCCATAATTGACTATGCCGATGACAAACCCGGCCAGGAAGCCTGACCTACGCTGTATACAGACTCGCCCTGCGATGTAACCGGCAAGCAGGCAGATAAGCATGGTGATAAAGAAGGTGAGCGCGGCATAGCCAAAGATGGTAAATGCCAGGGAATTTTTGCTGACCTGGTCTCTGGCTGCGTCATAGGCGTGATAGGTGGGAGCGTTCACAAGGGTGATGATGACGCTCTGCGCTATTGATAAGATGCCGGCGAGTACGCCGATAAGCAGGACGTTTCTTAGCCGCCCCTGCGGCAATAGCTGCGGCATAGCCACCTCACGCTGCCTCTCTGCCTCATCCAGGCCCTGGTCATCCAAGCCACGCTGTCCGTTGGGGTTTTGTTGCGCCTCTGGCATAGAATAGCCTCCCTTCTGCGGCTAGTGATTGGGCTTGATCTGGGCGAAAACGCCTGGATAGGTGTTGATAAGTTCCCATCTATTCAATGGCCAGTAGACCATGACAGCTTTGCCTACGATATAATCTTTGGGCACGAACCCCCAATCGCGCGAATCATCGCTGGCCGGACGATTATCTCCCATGACAAAATAGGCGTTTGCGGGTACAACAAAGGGATTTTTCCCCAGAGGGTTGGCTTTCTCGCCGATATAAGGCTCACTGAGCACGACTCCATTAACCTCCACCGTCGTGCTGTTGTAGGAGATAGTATCTCCCGGCAGGCCGATCACGCGTTTGATAAAAACTTTGCTTGTGTCAAGCGGGTAGTGGAAAACGATGACATCCCCGCGGTCGGGGGCATGGAAGAGGTAGGCCATTTTGTTAACAAGCACATATTCATCGCTCTGCAGGCCAGGCTGCATGCTGATACCTTCCACACGGTAGCTTTGTATTGCAAAACGGATGACGACAAATATGATGAGTGTAAGTGCAACAGTCTCAACTATCTCTCGTGCCAAATGTGAGCGTTTCAAGTCAATCCTCGTCTCAGAAAATCTTTTTATTGCGCGGGGCTTACTGCCCAGTATATGGCATGATACGTAGCGATGAAGCCCGGGTCGTTAATGGGCCAGTATGCTACAACAACTTTCCCTATGATATAACTTCTGTTGACGTTCAGTTTGTATACTCATAGTAGTTCAGAAACGCTTCCGCTCCGGGCAGGCCTGACGCTTTTCTGTCGCGTCTACCTATTACCTATGCCTAATTATAGCTGAAAGTGTCCTGGACATCTATGTCTCGCTTTTCTATACGAACGAACAGGCCCGAAGGTACTACACCTGCAAGGGTTTGTACAGCTGCGCTGCGTCAGGTCGGTTGATAGATCACATAGCCATCAAAGATATAGCGCCGGAAGCGCCGGCTTATATGAAAGTGAGAGATTTTACGGGCGAAATTGAGTGCCACAGGGGTGCGCAGCGGCAAAACGTAAGAGGTATGTGCGTTGTCCGCTCTCACGCTCAGGTAGTATGGTAGATAGCGGTTATAGCCCGAGAGTGTATCATCGCCAATGACGCTACAGATGATGCGTTCATCGCTTGCGAAGATAATGCGATCACATGTCCAGTAATCTGAGTAAATGCGCGTCGCTCCCATGCGCAGGAGGTGTGCGATCAGCCCATCCTGTGATCTGTTCCAGGCCTGGGTAGATGGAAGATCGTTAAAGGTCGCGAGGGTGCCCAGCACGAGCAGCGTGCAAATGCAGAGCAAGATACTGCTTGTACAGATCTCGATGGCCAGCCGCCTCCCCCGCGCGGCCCCAGGAAGAGCAGGTGAGGCCTCGCGCCCCGCTGCCGCTCTCCTCGTTGCGCGTAGGTAGAGGAATATGACGCCGACGCCATATCCATCCTCGCAGAGAGGCGCGAGGAGCGCGGGTGTGGCGATCAGCAAGCAGATCAAATAGCGAGAGTGGCCCAACGGATCTAAAGTCGCTGACGGGCTGAGGGCGAAGAGGATGAACGTGAGTGCGGAGCACCCCAGCAGCATAAGGCGCGCGCAATAGCGTACGGTTATGTAGCGGGCCTCGGCATCAATGAAATGTTGCTTTACCTCTCGCCTGTGTTTCCACAGCGCGAGCAGGCTTAGCATCACCGCACTGAGCCATAAGAGGAGAGCGCCAGCGCTCCAGCTTGCCAGCAGGAAGGTGCAGGGCAGGCCAGCTGGCCGAAGTAGCTCGGAGAGCAGCCTGAAGTGTGTCGTGCAAGGGGAGCCGACTCCCGCCGCCTCCGGCAGGCCCAGCAGCAGCGAGCCAAGCACCTGCTTGAAAAGAGGAGCATGTTGAATGGGCAGGCCAGTAATGGGGTCTGCGCGGTAGTCCAGCAAAAAATAGGCCAGAGTACCGTTTTCCGGGAGGGCGCGAAAATTGTAAAGAAGTGACGGCAGGATGCCAAGCATAAAACTGGCGATAATGCATGAGGGGGCCAGTGAGTCCAGGTCGGGCCAGCATACAATGAGCAAAAAAAGCCCCGACATGATGACGATCGGCAGGATCAAAAGATCCGTCCAGATGCCCAGGCCCACTACGCATCCCCAGCAACTGTAGAGCAGATAGCGAAATACGCGTCTTTTACGCGAGGGGCTGCCTCTATAAGAGTATGCGAGGAGAGTCGCGAGCAGCAGAAGCAGCGCAGCGAAGAGCAATGTTTCAGCATATCCGCCAATAGCGCGCAGTTGTGTCGTAAGTTCGCCTACGCAACCAAGACTCAGGAACAGCAGCGTCAGCAAAGCTAATTTCTTGTTGTACAGCAGCGAGGTCAGCCAGTAAGTGCTGATGAAAAAAAGCGTCAGCAGGATGATTAACCCCATGCGTAAAACGAACAGCGAGGGACCAAAAAGGCGAAAAAGAGGAGCAGCGAGGTAGGCTTCCAGCGCCCCCATATAGCCCTGGCCATAAAAGAAAATGGGATGTGCGTGGCGGTAGGCAATGTGCAAGGCCATTAAACCAATGGTGCCTTCATCGCTATTCGTCGCGGGCCAGCGCTGGCTTATAAGGGCAATGCGCAGCACAACCGCAAAGGCGATGATGCAGAGAGCACCTATTTCATAGAGAGTAATGTTAAAACGTTTGAATTGCATGTTGACTCGTGCGTACTGCTAATACATGGATAGGAGTAAATCTGGCACAGCAAACAAGGTTGTTGCATGCTATTCTCCCTATCATTAGCAACGAGGCAAACGCCCTGTTGGTTGCGTCATTGCTAATGATAAGTAGCGCTAGAGCTGCCAGCTATCCTTATCCAAAAATGAGCTTTCTGCAAAGCAAAATAGAACCACTGGCCGATATGATCTGTGCCGTCGCGCTCGCCAGAGCCGCCCCGGTTACACCCCAGAAAGCGATCAATGGAATAGCCAGCACGATATTCAACATCGCCGTCGCCACGCCAAACCAAAGTTGAGCCCGGCTGCATTTGTTATTGGCAAGATGCGTCAGGCTAACCGTTGCGATACTACCACAGGCGGCCGAGACGAGTAGAATCCGCAGCGGCGTGACTGCGGGGAGATAAGCATTACCAAAGCAAAAAGAGATGAGCGTGGGACAAAATAGTATGAGGCATAGGCAGAGGGGTACTGCAAGCAGTGCGATATAGAGGGAAGCCTTCACAAAGGCCTCGGCCGCATTGGTGTAGCGCTGCCCCGGTACATGTCGCAGCAGCAAAGGCAATATCCAGGTTGAGAGCACCATCGGGGAGATATCGATCATGTGTGTACTAATGGTGGCGCTTAATGCATAAAATCCCAGGTCTGCAGTAGTATGTCCTCGTGCCAGCCACACCATCTCGCTGCGCTGCCAGACGATAACATCCAGGGTAAAGAGGAGCAAGGAATTGTTCAACCCACGTGTCAGGCGATCCCTTAACAATACTCCCGGTTGGATCGCCGATTTCAGGGGAAGCAGGCGCACAATACAGATCAGAGCCATAGCTAAAGTGAGTGTGCACGCCACGGCCGATGCCAGCAGGAAAACACCAATCGTTTCGCCCTGAAACTGGGCTGCAAGCAGCATTAATGCGAAGGTTGAAATCACCCCGCAGAGGTGGATAGCTGCCAGAAGATCGAAACGTCGCAGACTGCGCAGCGTCGTACCGACCACGCTGCTTAACAGGAGAGGTAGCGCAGAGAGCCCTGCCAGCAACAAGAGGAGTAGTGGTGCGCTGCCTGCAAAGAGCCAGGATAGCGCGAAGGCCAAACCAAGATAGACGCAGCAGTAGACCAGAATACTCCTGTACTGGCGTTGCCAGACAAACTGAAAAACTCCCGCAACGATACGGGGCTCCTTACCCGCCTGGATCTCCGCGATATAGCGAGTTGTCACGCTCGACGTGCCAACTCCTATGGCAGGGACTGCCACCGTTGCCAGCCATAGCACAAACATATAGATGCCGAAGTTACCCGGGCCCAGCACACGGGCGATCAATATCGTTGTACCACTACTGACGATCATCGCACAGGTGGCGGTACTCAGCCGCCAAAAAACCGGGCGTGTGACACCGTATTTGCCTGTAGCTGAATGTGCACGCTGTAAGAACATATTCTTTCTTCCCCTCCACCTCGCGTCCCAGCCGGCGCTATACCCATTTTCATCACCACAGGCTATCACTGAATCTTCGCCAGCCATGCCACCTGATTTTAACTCGCTCGTCGCCGCAGACGCCGCAAAAAGAAAGGTTCTGAACAACTATCCCCAGGAGCCGCCTGCGCTGTTTTACGTTCGTTTAATGCTTGAACCGCCCATATCTTCAAAAAATGCAGCAGTGAGAGTCAGCAAGAGGCCAGGAGCTCGCTCGACCATTGCGCTGAGCGAGGGCTCTGGAGGAGCATAATATTAAGAAGGCGCTTTGGGGGGAACCATCGACAACTCTGGCGTAAGCGCGGCTGTCCAGCAAAGGCTGCATACTTTTACATCCACCTTCATCTTCCACCCTGCCCCGTCGTCCCCACTGTGCGGCCTGTCCGTGGCGAGCGACGCCCGTATTCTGCCTTGTGCGTCCTAAAAGCTTGACGCGCTTCTCCTCTATGGAGTATGGCATGTGCTGGTAGAATTAGCAGTTGCAAGTTGGTTACGATCGGGTTAAAAACGGCGGAACTCACGTTAAGGATTGAAAATAGAGAATGCACACGCATTCTCTACCTGCTGCGCCTATGTCTTAACCTGATTACAACCGTCATCACTTGCTCAATCGTTATGACTATGCTTTAGCATTAGATAGAACGACCAAATATTTTGAGACGATCACTTTGCTGCGCAAAAGCCGGAGTTTGCAAAGGTTGGGAGGGAGGGGGCTGGTTATGGTACGTGTGCTGGCAATTGGAATTGATGGGTTAGATGCTGATTTATTGCGTGTCTATGGGCCCTCGCTGCCACATTTACGTCGTCTTATGCTAGAGTCGCCCTTCCTCGAACTGACCTCCAGCTTCCCTCCTGAGACGCTTTCAACGTGGGCGAGTCTCTACACCGGCCTGAATCCAGGTAATCATGGCGTGCTGGATACCGGTTATTATCGGGGAGACAGTGCGCAGGATCCCTCACCACAGCTCAAAATTCCTCATGGCGAAACCTTCTGGGATATTGCGGGCCACGCGGGCAAACGAGTGTGTATTGTGAATCCATTGCTCGCGTATCCCGCGTGGCCCGTCAACGGGGTCATGTTGTCGCTGCCTCCAGTGGGCCTGAGAGGCAGCGGACCCAGCGTCACGCCGGAAGATGCCGCCCCTGTGGAACCTTTTCCTGCTGTATTGACCTCGCCACAGCTTCCTGCACAGCGGCAGCTCAGGGATTTCAGCGCCTCACTGCATGCTCTGACTCTACAGCAGGCGGAGCGGTCACTGGAGTTGTTGCAGCGCGAAGCCTGGGACATCTTCTTTGTGCAGTTTGATGCCCTGGATTATATGCAACATGTTTTCTGGCGCTACAGCGATCCCGGAGATCCCACCTATCCAGGACGCAATAGATACGCCGAACGCATCCTGGATTTCTACCGCCTCTTCGATGCAATCGTTGGACGCCTGCGTGCGCGCATGCAACAGGACAGCGTGTTATTCGTATTCAGCGGGCATGGGCATGGGCGCAGCAGCACCCAGTATCTCAATCTCAACGAGTGGCTACGCGAGCAAAAACTGCTGCTGCCCCGTTTGAGGTCGATGCGCCTGTTCAACCGCCGCTATATGCTTGAGCGGGCCAGGCATCGCTCATTCGAGTTGTTGACGCAGCTGCACCTGCAGGAGGTCGTGCCGCACATTCCGCAGTTTTTCCCCGGGCGGCAGGTTGGGGACTATACTGCTTACCTCATTGATCAAGAGGCCTCACTGGCGCAGGTTGTTGAACTGGCCGGAGCCAGCCCCTTTGGGGGCATTGTGCTTAACCGCGGCAGAATAGAGCAGTGCGGAGAGAAATATCAAGACGTGCGCTCCGCGCTTGTAGAGAAACTCATCCAGCTGCGCCTGAAAGGGCGGCCGGCCCTCAACTGGACAAAAGAGCGGGAGAGTATCTATCATGGCAGGTTTAGTCAGCTGTACCCGGACATTCTTTTCGAACTCCGTAACGACCTGGGGGTCAGCGGGAATATCTATGTGCCGCTTAGCACGGGTAACTACACTCACCCGACGCTATCCGGGCACCACCGCATGCACGGGGTCCTGCTGCTGGGCAATTTACCCGCCGAGGAGCGGCTGCCTGAGCATATGAAAGAACCTGCGGTTATGGATGTAGCGCCGACTATGCTTAGCATACTGGGTATATCCTCTTCCGATCGCGATGGCGAAGCGCTGCTACAACCATTTCCAGTCTCCATCTAGGCCGGGGAGGGGGCGAAGGCAAGCGCAGGTGCTGCGTAGGCATCGTCTGCGTCATTGGCGCGTAAGGTGCGCCGCAAGGTCACCAGGGCTGCCTGGATGCGCTTTTTAAGGGTATTTTCCGATGTTTGTAGCGATTGTGCCATCTCAGGAAGCGTCATACCATTATAGTAATGCAGTACGAGCGCGACACGTTGCTTGACGGGTAAATTTCGAATCGCTTCCGCCAGGTCCCAATCTCGCTCCAGGCGGCCTTTGTGGTCATCGGCTATCTGGGCCATCAGGTCTGTTTCCTGCTCGGAGAGCGACTGGCGAACGAATGCAGTTGAACGTGCCAGGCGCCTTTTAAAGTTAATGCACTGGTTCACCACAATGCGCATGAGCCATGAGCGCAGGGCGCGGGCTTCGCGTAGTTCTGGCAGGTGATGCCACACCTGGATAAGGGCATCCTGTACGACGTCCTCAGCTGTATCGCGATCGCCGACAATCAAACTTGCGGTACGCAGCATTAGAGAGCTGTACTGGGCGACGATATCGTTAAACGCTGCTTGATCTCCACTCAGGGCATGTGTGACGAGTTGGTACTGTTCACTTTTCTCCTGGGCAGCACTGCTGGCGACAGCGCCGTCTTTTCCCGCTTGATCTCTATGTAGGGAGGTAGCGTCCTCTGCTTCAAATTCTCCAAGGAGCATATCTGGCTCGAGTACTGGTGTGGTGGACATGGCGCGTGTTCTTCCTTTACAATATATTGTACAAACATTATACATATATATAACATAAGTTAACGAATTTGCCAGGTGAGTATGCTCACCATTTTGTGAATGAGCAATGTTTGTATAATGTTCCGCCGCCGCTTTGCCAACAAAGCGGCGGCGAGCGTATTATGCTTAGGAGAAAAACAGGCCAGGCGGGAATGTACAGTCAGAGGTACGTGGAGCGGTAGTGACGGTGAGGAAAGCAAAATAAAAAGGAGAGGTTATGTACCTCTCCCTGGCTGGGGTGCAGGGATTCGAACCCCGATCGGCCGATCCAGAGTCGGCAGTCCTACCGTTGAACGACACCCCAATACATGCACAGCAGAGACCGAGTTATCCGCTGTTTGTACGACGTATGATACTCCAACTATTGCGAGTTGTCAAGCGCCATGTGGCGGCGTGTGCGCAAAACAGGCTCCTGACGCGGAGACACGTTATGCCCGTTGCGCTGGTGACGATCACGCCAATGGCTGTACTGACCAGGAATGGCAGCAATGCGTCTATATTCCAGGGCTTAAGTGTGGATATGGCATCCTCACAGCGCAGCTCAGACGTGCGTCAGGAAGCTTGAAGAAATGAGTTGTGAGATGCTAAGATGTAAAGGTAGGATATATCTGCACGTCTTACCCGCTCAAGGTGGGTCGTACGTAAGTGCTCCAGGAAGAATATTTTAACTTGTCGCTATAGAGTGTAACTGAAAGGATATTTCGATGCGCAGTAAAATAACCGTTGTTGGCGCAGGCTTTGTTGGCAGCACGCTGGTACAGCGCCTGGCAGAGCGTGACTATGCTGATGTGGTAATGTTTGATATCGTCCCCAACATGCCTCAGGGTAAGGCCCTGGACATGCTCCAGACGGGGCCGGTACTTGGCTACGATTCCCTGATTGTCGGTACCAACGACTATGCTGCTACGGCCAATTCGGACATTGTCGTTATCACCTCTGGTTTTCCGCGCAAGCCCGGCATGACGCGTGACGACCTGGTGAAGAAGAACCAGGAGATTGTCAGCGACGTCACCCGCCAGGTTGTCAAACATTCACCCAACTGTATTATTATCATGGTAACCAATCCCCTGGATGCGATGGCCCAGCTCGCCCTGCATATCAGCGGCTTCCCCCGCGAGCGCGTGATTGGTATGGCCGGTGTACTGGATACGGCGCGCTTCCGTACATTTATCGCCCAGGAGCTGGAAGTCTCGGTGCGCGATGTGCAGGCATATGTACTGGGCGGTCATGGAGATACAATGATTCCCCTGGCTCGTATGTGCACCGTTGCCGGTGTGCCCATTACTCAGTTGCTCTCCCCCGAGCGTATTGAGCAGATTGTCCAGCGTACGCGTGATGGTGGCGCTGAAATAGTCAAGCTGCTTGGCAGCGGTAGTGCCTACTTTGCCCCATCGGCCTCCGTGCTGCAGATGGTCGATTCTATTTTGCTCGACAAGAAAATGATCATGCCCTGCGCCGTTTATCTACAGGGCGAATATGGAATTTCCAATCTCTTTGTCGGCGTACCCGCCAAACTTGGCGCCCAGGGCGTTGAGCAGGTCGTTGAGATCGAGCTGGACTCAAATGAGCGTACCCAGCTGCAGCAATCCGCCGCAGCCGTCCAGGAGCTGGTGCATGTAATGGGCATTTAGCCGCTGTGGCCGGAACTGGTCCTGCTACGGCCAGGACTGGTTCCGCTCCAGATCTTCTTTCCCAGCCCCCGCGATCACAATAATATATTCACCCTTTACTTTTTCTTGCGCCGCAGCCGCCAGCAGGGTTGATAGCGTGCCGCGTGAAATTTTTTCAAACAATTTGGTGAGGTCATTGGCAATAGCCGCCTGCCTGTCCCCAAAGGTTGCCAGGGCATCTTTAAGAAACGCCTCTAGGCGGTAGGGACTTTCATAGTAGATGAGCGTATGCGGCGCGGCCTTGTCGACTGCGAAGAATTTGCAACGGCCTGTCGACTTGTGAGGAGCAAAGCCGCGAAAGGTAAAGCTATGCACGGGAAGGCCCGATAAAACCAGGGCCATGACAAAGGCGCTGGCTCCGGGTATCATGGTCACAGCCAGGTCGGCCTGAAGCGCCCGTCGCACCAGCGTAAAACCAGGGTCCGAAATGCCCGGCGTGCCGGCATTTGTAACGACAGCAATAGACTTGCCCGCCTTAAGCAGGCCTTCAATGCGCTCACCGGCCTGCTGCTCATTGTGCTCATGAAAAGCAATTTGTGGTTTTGAGATGCTGAAGTGCTTGAGCAGCATACCGGTTTTGCGCGTATCTTCGCTGGCCACAAAATCAACTGCGCGTAGAGTATCCAGTGCCCGCAGCGTAATATCTCCAAGGTTGCCGATCGGCGTCGCAACGAGGTAGAGCATGGCCTATTGCGCCTTTGCTTCTGTACATAGTTCTGGAAATTTAGCCAGCACATCCTGGCGCTTCACTTTGAGCGTATGCGTGCGTGGGAAATCCGCTTCTGGCCAGAGTGTAAAGCCCCGAATTTGTTGCTGGGGGGCGAGCGATTTATTGACCTGCTGGACGGTGGCCCGGGCCTGGCCGGCATCATCCATAAGGAGAATCGCGTGGATGTCTGGCCCATTGTCATTTTTCATCGCCCCCAGGACTACGGCATCTTTAATCAATGGATGCAGCAGGAGTGCATTTTCGATATCTTCGGGATAGACGTTCAGCCCATTTGCCAGGACAATCATGTTTTTCTTCCGTCCTTTAAGATAGAGGTTGCCCTGGTGATCTATATCGCCGAGATCACCCGTGGCATACCAGCCATCCTTAAAGGCTGCGGTGGTCACCTCCGGATTCCTCCAGTATCCCTGCGAGACATTTGGGCCGTGTACCAGGATCTCCTTGTCGGCGGCGAGGCGCACCTCTACTCCTGGTAAAGGCTTACCCACCGAATTCAGCAAATGTTCTTTATAAGGAGTGGCGGAGATCACAGGAGAGCACTCGGTAGCGCCATAGCCTTGCAAGACGCGGAAGCCCATACGCTCCCACTTCTCCGCGATCTGCGGTGGTAAATATGCTCCGCCGCTGACAAAAAAGCGGAAGCGGCCGCCAAAACGTTGATGCACACTCCTGAAAAGGAATTTACGCCAGCTAAACGGCAGATACATCGACAGCTTCAGCAGGAGCTCAAAGACTTTTTTCTGGCGCTGTTTTTTTACCTGGCGTTCAATGCCATTAAGGAAGAGCTGGAGGGCCTGGGGAACGAGCACCATGCAGGTCACATGCTGCGAGCTGAGCAGTTTGAGCAATGTTTCAGGCGCCAGCGAGCGAGCATAGACTATGCGCGCACCCGAGTGTAACAGCGCGACTTCAATAGTCAGTTCGAACATATGGCTTAATGGTAGAATGGAGAGCGCACAGTCGTCAGCATGTATATCGACCACCTCAACCGCGCTTATAGCATTGCTGGCGATATTGTCATGGCTGAGCATTACACCTTTGGGCTGGCCCGTGGTTCCAGAGGTGAAGACTATCTCGGCCAGGTCGCTGCCTTGCACCTGTGGCAGGCGGGCAGTGTCAGGGGGTGCCAGGGGCAGCGCATCTATATCGATAAAAGGCAGCGCCCTGTCCTTTATGCCCTCCCACTGCTTGGAAGTAGTAATCAGCAGCTTTGCCTCCGTTACCTGTGCAACACGCTGCAGGAAATCTTCTCTGGTATTGATATCCAGGGGAACGACGATGACGCCAAGCAGGAGCGCTCCCAGATAAGCTACCAACCAATCGCTTCTACTGGCAGACCAGATAAGCAAGCGATCACCCTTGTCAAACTGTTGCGCCTGTAAATAGCCGGAGAATTGCTGGGCCCGCTGTTGGAGCGCGTGATAGGTAAGCGTGGCCATCTCACCTCTCCCGCTGGGCTCGCTCAATGCGGGGCGCTCACCGAAGCGTTCGACCGCGGTCGCCAAAAGTGCATTAATGGTGTGCATCATGTGTGGCATCATGTGTGGCATCATGTGTGGCATCATGTGTGGCATCATGTGTGGCATCATGTGTGGCATACGCTCTGGCATGTTCCCTCCCTTCGTTCTCTCCGAGTCCGGTCTGGCAAGTGGCAGATCGCGAAAACGGCTCGTATATGTTGTGCTGTCTCTCGTCTCAAGAAAATAAAGCATTTAATGATGAACATAGTATAGGCGAATATATTATTTTTTACCAGGAGGTATTTTCCGTATCCGTACTGCAGAGTAGGACTATTTACCTACTTCCTTGTGAATTGAAAAGAAGTGTGATAGGAGTAGAAATAGTTCCAGCGGACATGAGGGGGAGATAGAGGATTATTGAAAGAGTGCAATGTATTCCATTTTTCATCGTACTTTATAATCATAAGGCTGCGCTTTTAACAAAAAATCAAAAGGGGTGGGGAGCTGCAGCGCGGGACTTTGAGGCGCGGTAAAGGGCCATTTGGCATTGCTTGCCTCTGATAAGTAGCGATGATGGTGGCAGGATGGACTTCTCATAGACCCTTAAGGCAAATTTGCGTTTCTTCTCTTATTCTTTTCTGATATGTATATACTGTACTTGCTCATGACTCATAGAGTTGTTAAAAAACTGCGTACTTCAATATGAATAAATTAATCTAGCTGTAGAATATCTTGACTTTGACTACTTGTGTATGTTAAGATCCAAGTATGTATGTTATTGAGCCCTCTCTATGTTCTTCTGATCTGTATGACAACTTCAATCGAGTAATGTGCGTATATTTAGAAGTACAGCAAAGAGGGGAGAGTACATGCGTTAGATATCGAAGTTAACAACAGGAATACGTGTGTTGCACCATAAACTTATAAAGGAGCGTGAACTACTCACCTTTATTAAGAAATGCGAGAGGACCGTTTTGAAAGGAAACATAACCATGCCCCCATCCCTTGAAACTGCCAATGTTGGGAAGGCGGTCGCAGCGCGAGTTGGTACGAACATCCGTGAAGTTCGTACCAAGCTAGGCATGACCCAGGCTCAACTGGCTGCACCCGAATTTTCGATTTCTTACATCTCTGCCATAGAAAGAGGCAAGATACGCCCGTCCTTGAAGGCCCTTTCAATATTGGCTCGACGCCTGGACGTACCCCTGACCTTTCTGCTGGAAGGCAGCCCTTCTGGCGCTGCTGAAGCTCGAGCTGTGGGTTATTCTCCGGCCGACGCGGGACCGGATCAAAAGGTCGATGTCGATTTACTCCAGGCGGAGGTGTACGTACAGCAGGGAGCCTATCAGCAGGCCGAGCAATTATTGGAGCCCGTTCAACCGGAGCGTATTACAACAGATCAGGTGTATCGCCTGTACCTCTTGAAGGGTCAGATACACCTGGGGTCCAATGAATTCCAGGAAGCCGTCGTCGATCTGCGCGCCGCTGTAACCCAGGGTGAAGGTATCAATGATGTAGAATACACGGAACGCGCTCGCAACCTTCTTGGCAAGGCCTATTTCTTGCTGTACAACTATACTCTGGCCATGGAGAACCACCTGCGCTGTAATGCTGCTATCGAAAATCACCAGATTGCGGATCCCGTCTTTGCTTTAGATGTTTATAGTAACCTGGCAAACGACTATTTCCGCTTGGGCGAGCTGGAGAAGGCCGTCACGTTTTATCATAAGGCCCTGGAGACGTTTGATGGTATTCATCGCGATAGCCGCAGCTTTGCCCAGAAATACCTGGAGATCAGCCAGAGCTATAAGACGGTGGGCAAGTTGACCATGGCGCGTGACTATGCAATGCGCAGCCTGGCCCTCTACGAGATGCGTGATGAGCAGCGCATGGTGGGTTTAACTCATCAGCGTTTAGGCAAGGCTCTAGAAAAGCAGAATGACCTCGATGCTGCCGAGCAGGAGTATCGCCAGGCTATTGAGATCGAGCATGATCTCAACGATGCTGTCTCGGCTTCGACCTGCCATACCTCCCTGGCCGAACTACTACTCAAGCGGGGTAAGATGGAGGAGGCCGAGTATGAAGCTCAGGAGGCCCTTGCATTTGCCCAGACAAGTGGTGATGCGCAGACACAGGGTCAGGCTCTCATAGCCCTGGCTCAGATGCGCCATCAAGCAGGGAATTACAGCGCTGCCGACGAATTGTTTACACAGGCATTAGAGCTGCTGGATGCATCTCATGCCCATGAGATTACGGCGGGTGCCTACTTCCGTTTCGCCAATCTCCTGGAAGAGCGTGGAGAGGTTCAGCGCAGTTTAAACGCCATTAAAAAGGCCTATGAGCACCAGCGTCAGGGCAAACGCGGCGATATTGAATAGAAATGAGCCGTGACGAAAGGCGGGCCGCCCGGCCCGCCTTTCGTCACGGCTCATTTCCTGCTCTTAACAACCCCAACTTGCAAAAGACCGTGCGCTATAACCTCTTTCATTGCGTTTCATGCGTATCTTATGTACAATTGAATTTACGCGATTTCTCTTTTTTTTACATGTTAAGCGCTAGCCTATCTATGTGCATATGAAGAAGATCTATTTTGTATGCAAAGCGCCAGGCACCGCGGAGGTTTTCGCATGCCCTTTACGGCACACGATCTGAGATACAGGCCAGAAGAGACATATCCTGCCCTGTATGCGCACCTGAGTCGCCACGCCCAACGTTTCCTGGGGTCGTTGAGATTCGATGCCTTTGAACTGGATGTCGTGGTTGGACACGTCGTTGAGCAACTTGTGCGCGTCGGTCTATTAGGCGGTGGAGATAAAACGCCCCTCACCGCCTTGGACCACCTGACCACAGCTCAATTTTATGCTTTTCTTAATCGTAGTATTAGAAATAAAGCTATTGACCGCCTGCGTAAACGACGCTTCCAGGTGAGCTCTATGGCCGAATTTGAGTCGGCGGAAGGTATGGAGGGAGATGATAACCCGTTAAACGATGTGACCGCATCGCTATGGGGCTCGCCACCTTTTGCTGGGCCAGAAGCAATAACGCTCTCCCTGGCCTCCCAGCAAGAACTGAGGGACGTATTGAAGCACTGCATTCAGGCTTTGAGTTCTGCTCCACGTCAATTACAGTCAGTGTTGATGGAGCTGCGAGAATTTGATGCTGAAGAGCTTTTGCAAGATGTTATTGCAGAGCTCAAAGCCGCTGCCCCTGCGGGCGAATTTGATAGCGCCATTGCTCATGCAAGCCAGCATAGAGATCATGCTCACAAGAAGTTGCGCCATTGTCTGCAGGCAAAAAGTACTCATTTGACGGTTCTGGTTGCTTTACGTTTGACTGAATATGGAGTGGGTTCTACCCACTCCGGCGAATTTGTGGTCGATATTCAGACTCTGACAGGGGATGATCTTTCTGCGGGCGATGTGCGAATGGGTCTGGATGGACTGGTTACTGAGGGCTTACTTACCTGGGATGGCAATGTGGTCGTGCATATTACATCCGCCCAGATGAAGCGCTTAACACGTTTCTATAAGGACGAATAAAGTAGCATGAGTAGTTCCTGGGAAAGGACAAATATGAACGATTACACTCACTTCGATGACGCTGCCCCTCAGGGACACGAGTATACGAGGCTGGCGCGCTGGCTGCAGGAGGTGCTGCTCATATCTCCGCAAAAGCCGCCCCAGGGACCTGAGACACTATCTGGCAATGACTACCACCCACGCTTCTGCTTCCAGCTGCCCGATTTTATCATGGCGCTGCTACAAAACGATCAACGCACCACCCTACGCTATGCTCCCCTCCTCTACCACCTGGCAGGCTGCCTTACCTGCCATAGCACCTATCTTGAGTTGTATGATGCTATGCGTTTTGCTGTAACGACGGAGAATAGCCAGCCCATCGTCAACACAGCAGCACGTCCCCTGGCCACCATCCCAACGGCAACCCTGGTCAATCTCTGTCAATTGCTGATCAGCCAGGCCGAGGCTCTCCTACGTCAGGCGCGGCAGGACGCCAGCGATGCCAGCGCCGCTGCCCGCTCATTATTGCAAATGGCGATGCGAGTCAGTACCGGCATTTCCCAGAGTAGTATGCGCAGTCGCGCCTTACAGGACCTTGTGCGCGTCGCGACTCTCTTTGAGAGCCCCGCAATGTCCGGCGAGCAAGGGCCGGCGACCTACACCTACTCGCCGCTCATCGGTGCTGCGGGTGGACCACGCCATGGAACGGTTGTGCGCCGCGCGGATACCTCTGTGCGCTCAGCCAGCAGGGCAGACGAGCAAGCGGTGATTTACCTACAGGCGCATACCCTCGAGGGTAGTATTATCCAGCAGGGAGACGTGCTGCAGCTACGGCTGCACGATCTGGAGGAGCAGCTGCGCGGCCGCTACCTCAGCATCTCTGTGCCCCTGGGCTCACTTATTGAGCCAATTCGCTGGTCCGGTGGCAACCCCCACGCCATTCGATCTAGCGCGCCAGTCGATAAAGATGGGAATATGAGCACGCCACTCGGGCAAACAGATTTACGCCTGGACAAGCTCGATGAGCGTAGTCTGTTGGAAGTCGTGTTCCAGCTTTTAGAGGTACGCCCTATTAACTAGCGCTTTCATGCGGTTGAAATTCAACGCTGCCACTTTTGCCGCCGCTTTTGAGCGCAACATAGGCCTGCTCCAGCGTAATCGTTGTATCAACCCCTTTACACATATCATAGATTGTCAGGGCCGCCACCGTGACGGCCGTCAATGCCTCTACATCTACCCCGGTTTTATAGTTTGTGCGCGTGCGCCCCTCTATCGCAATCAAGCCGTGTTCACTATCGACCGTAAAACGTAGATCAATGTGCGTCATGGGCAAGGGATGGCACAGGGGTATAATCTGTGGCGTCTGCTTGGCGGCCATAATACCAGCAATCTTCGCCACCTCTAAAACGCTTCCCTTGGCCACCTGGTTCGTTGCGATCAGGCGGGCCGTCTGCGGAGCCATGCGTACCCTGGCCCTGGCCAGGGCTTCACGCACCGTCTCCGGCCGGTCCGTCACATCAACCATATGTATATTGCCCGCCTCATCCAGGTGGGTTAAATGATCGGGAGATTCGAATGCCATATGTAAAATGTGTCCTTCGACTGAATATCAACCCGCGCAAAAAAACATGCCAGGTGAGTGATCTCGTCCGCACAACAGCATAACATATCAGGCGAGATCCTGGAAGAGGAAAGCAGCCTGTCCGCGGGTGTGGGAAGCCTACAGGTAGGCCGCACTGCTGCGGCGGCTCTCAAAGGCGCGTTTATAGTAGACAATAGCCTCCTGTGCCTTGTCTCTTTCGGCGAGCAGCTGCGCGTATTGTGCCAGCTGCTCGGATAATTCATCGCTTATTTGCAGGCGTTCTAACATCTCTAGCCCGGCCACGAAATGCTCATCTCCTGCCTCGTATTGTGCCATTGCATACTGGATGCGTCCCCAGATGATGTGCGTCTCTACCGCGATCAGCGTATCGCCAGCGGATTGCGCCAGCTGATAGGCTTCCTCAGCCTTGCGGGCGGCTTGCGGCAGGTCGGCGGCTGTAAGATACCATTCGGCCAGGCGTATGGTGATACTCGCCAGGGTAAGAGCATCCTGCAGATTGACTTTCTGCTGCAGCGCCTCGTCCAGGTAAGCGCGGGCCGCCTGGCGCTCACTTTTCATCATCGCCCGGCCCAGGTAGAGATACATCTCACTTCTCGGCATGCCGCCTACATGTGAGCTATCCTGCTGTAAAGACTTTTGAGAGTATAAAGCGGCGAGCACCGGCTCTGCCGCTTTAGAGTAATGCTCGCACAGCGTGCGATACGTTGTGAGCGCCTGCGTGGGGCTGGCCAGCCCAGCGGCGAGCGTAGTAGCCTCCTGGAATATTGCATTGGCAGAAGTAACATTATTCAACTCCAGATGCTGTAATCCCAGGTGATTATAGATACGGCATGTGAAAAAAGGATCATTCAGTTGCGCTTGTGCTAATAATTGGAGACAATCTTGATAAGCTTGCAGGGCGCGGTAGGGGTTATGCATGGCTGTGTAGGCCTGGCCGAGCAGGTCGCAGATGCGCAGGCCGAGGTAGACATCGTTCTGAGCCTGCGCCAGCTGCTGTGCTGCTGCGAGGATATGTTCGCACTTCTGGAATTGTGAAGTAAGCAGGTATGCCCATCCCAGCAGATACTGCTGGCGCAGGTGCTCGCACTCGGGCAAATTTTGCTCGCCCAGCGATTTCAGAGTCGCGATTGCCTGTGGAGCATTCCCCTGTAAAATATCGATGTGTGCCTCCAGGAACAGTAATTCGAAGAGCACCTGGGCGTGATTTACAGGATCCGGCGCGCCGTCTGCAGAAAGCTGCTGCTGCGCATGCCCGGGTAACAGATCGGTTGTGGAGAGTTCAAGGCGACGCGCTAAAATCTCCAGCGCTCGTAGAGAGGGTTGAATCTGGCCACGCTCAATGGCTGAAATGTAGCTTACCGAAAAGTCGGGCGCAGCTAATTGACCCTGAGTGTATTTTTTTGCCCTGCGCGCCGCTCGTAGTCTGGCCCCCACAGTCTGTCCTGTTAGCTCAAAAGAATGGTCTATGGCCATGGTCCCTCCTCATACAACTTTATGTAAAACCTTGATAACTCAATAAATAGAAAAAATGCGGATTGAGTATATTCTAAAATATTCTCATGTATTCTGTCAATAACTTAGTTGTATTTACTGTGAAAGGCACAAAAATACAGTTACCTTTGATTATAAAAGATTGTGCAAGTCTCGCTCTCCCTGCCAGAGGAAACATGAGCATGGAATACAGTATAAGAGGCCCCTGGCGCTTGCGCCGTTTTGTGCCAGGGCAATGATCCTGGTATAATAGTTGTCCTACCTATGTATATGTAGTACAGTATAGAAGTATAAATCTCTAGTGCCAGATTGTACGTTAGTGAGGAGTTTGCCATGTTCCGTTTTCTGACAGCAGGTGAGTCACACGGTCCCTGTCTGACGACGATTGTGGAGGGCCTACCCGCCGGCTTGAGCGTGGAAAAGGCGATAATAGACGCAGACCTCAGGCGCAGGCAGGGGGGCTATGGCCGTGGTGGAAGGATGAAGATTGAAAAAGATGCTGTGCGTTTTCTCTCCGGTGTGCGACATGGCAAGACCCTTGGTTCACCTATTAGCATGCAGATTGAAAATCTTGACTGGGTCAACTGGGAAGAGCGCATGAGCGCGACACCTGTCGAGGCTTCTTTTGAGCCGGTCACTCGTGTACGCCCTGGCCATGCCGACTTTACCGGGGCCATCAAATATGGTCACAGCGATATCCGCAATGTCATTGAGCGCTCCAGCTCACGTGAGACCGCTGCGCGCGTCGCCGTGGGCGGCCTCTGTCGTCAGCTGCTGAGCTCCTTCGATATATCGATCCACAGTCATGTGCTCTCTATAGCTGATGTTGGCTATGCGCATGCTTCCCTTTTTACACAGGGTGACTATAAGCATGAAATGTGGGCAGCGGTCGAGGCCTCGCCTGTGCGCTGTGCCGATGCTACCCTGAGCGAGAGAATGATTGCCCGCATTCTGGATGCCAAGCGCGCCGGCGATACGTGTGGTGGTACTTTTGAGGTGGTGGCCTTCGGGGTACCGATTGGCCTGGGCAGCTTTAGCCAGTGGGATCGCCGCCTCAGTGCCCGCCTGGGCCTGGCCATGATGAGTATTCCTTCGGCCAAGGGCATGGAGATTGGCGCGGGTTTTACGGCCGCGCAGGCTACAGGCTCGCATGTACATGATGTCCTGCGCCGCGGCGAGGATCAGCGCTGGTATCATCTCTCCAACAACGCGGGCGGCGTCGAGGGGGGCATTACAAATGGCGAGCCGGTAATCGTGCGTGTGGGTGTCAAACCTATTCCTTCGCTGGCCCATCCACTGCCTTCGGTTGACCTGGCAAGCGGTGAGAACATCGATGAGAGTCGCTATGAGCGCAGTGATGTCTGCGTTGTCCCTGCCGCGGGTGTCGTGGGCGAGGCCATGCTGGCGATCGTCCTCAGCGAGGCCATGCTCGAAAAATTTGGCGGCGACAGCCTGGATGAGATGACAGGTAACGTCAAACGGGGCTCCTGAGGTGTACTGCGGCCGCTTGCGAGCGTGGCAGCTACCGCTCGGGCGCTGATAGAGGTCGCCCTTTGTGACCAATGTAACTTGTCAATCGCCATCAACAATGATACACTTTTGCGGATATTATTGTATGCCAGCATAGAGGAAATAGGTTTTTATGAATATTGGCACGAGTATACGCAGACTCACGCAATTGTTTATCATATTGTTCATTGCGTTGAGCGGGGGGCTGGTTTACTGGCAGGTCGTTGTCGCCCAGCATGTTACCTCAAATCCCCACAACAGCCGCCACTGCCTGCCCGATAGTGCGCCTGTGCGAGGGCGAATCCTGGATCGCAATGGCGTCGTGCTCGCCGAGTCGAAGCTGGATCCCAATGGGTGCGGCTACCGTCGTTACTACTACCTGAGTAAATATCCCTCGCTGGCAGGCCTGATCGGCTATTATATCAGTCCCGAATTCAGCTCCTCTGGCATCGAGCAGCAATACAATGACTACCTGGACGGTCAGCGCGGCATCACCGTGCTCAATAACACCGTCAATCAAACCCTGCATCGCCCGCCCGTCGGCGATGACATTTACCTGTCGATTGATGTACGCGTCCAGCAAAAGCTGGAGTACGAGTACGCGCATGCTGCCTATACCCCCGACCAGACCTGGCTCTACCAGACCGACCGCGCCTCGGCGGTTGTCTCGGATCCGCACACGGGCGAGATCCTGGCGATGTTGAGTTACCCTACCTTCGATCCCAACCGTATCGCCTCTGGCGACCTCGGCTACTTCAACTCACTGGAGAAAAACCCTGAGCAGCCGCTGCTGGAGCGCCCACTGCAGGCCACCTATGTCCCTGGTTCGATCTATAAGACGGTCACCCTGCTGGCCGGCCTCGATTCCGGCAAACTGCAGCTGAGCAGTCCATACTATCACGACTCAGTTCCCGGTCATCCGCAGGCCATCGGGCCGGTCACACTGGGCCATGGCGACCAGACTGAGACATTTGGTCCTGCTGGCAACAATATCGAAGGCTACACATTCAGGTATCCGGTCAACCTGGAGTATGGCTACACCCATTCCGACAACGTGATTTTCGCCCAGGCTGGCGTGCAGACGGGCGCGCAGACCTGGCTGGACTACAATAAGCGCTTCTACGTTGGTCAGCAGATACCATTTGACCTGCCGGTCAGGACCAGCAGTGTGGCCCCCGCCAGTGGCACCCTGGGCACCAACCAGCTGGGCGAAAACGCCTTTGGCCAGGGTATCGACCAGGTGACACCGCTGCAAATGACGATGTTTGATAACGCGATTGCTGACAATGGGACGCTTATGCGCCCCTCGCTGATCGAGAAGATCGTTGATCCCAACGGGTCCGTTGTGCAATCTTTTTCGCCTCAGCAGCTGGGGACGCCTATCAGCGCGACGACGGCCAGCCAGGTACGTGATGCCATGTATGGTGTGGTGCAGTGTGGCTCCGGTAAGTTTGGTGTGACCGCCGCGTATAACCCACAGCTATACCAATCGCCCTGGGCCATCATCGCCAAGACGGGTACCGGCCAGGCGCCGGGGGCAAACATTGGCGCGCAGGCCTGGCTTTTGACCCAGGCGCCCTATCAGAATCCTAAACTGACGATCGTGGCGATGAAGGAGAATGGCGGCGAGGCCTCGGCGGCCGATGGGCCGTGGGTCACCCACACCTATAATGACGTCTTTAGCTCGATCATCAAGACGCCTACGTCGACTCCGGCCAACCCAAATTTCTGTACCACCACAGGGCTTCTGCAATAGAGCCGGGCGGCATTGCGAAGCGGCAAGGTAATGGGAGAGGTGTCTATGAAGCAACTCAAGCGGAAACGATGAACGCCAGGAAATATTAGTCCTGAACTTCTGGCGACTCAGACGTGCTCTGTGAATTCTCTCCCTTTTGCTTCAGCTGCAGCGCCTGCCAGCAGCTCTGGCAATAGCCGGCCGCCACCAGGTCCAGGGTAATGTTATGGAAGTGAAATTCTCGCTGCAATTGCTCATGCAGCTTGCCTAGCAGGGTATCGTCGAGGTGGATCACCGCGTGGCAGCTGCGGCAGACCAGGTGATGATGGGCCGTGCCGTCCGCTGCCTCAAAATGGGGCTGTTCACCTGGCAGGTGATTTTCGCGCACCAATCCCAGCTCGCGCAACAATTCCAGCGTGCGGTAGATCGTAGAGAGGTTCACGTAAGGATTGAGTTTTTGCACACGCGCTGCAATCTGCTCGATGCTCAGGTGTCCATCGGCCTCCTGGATGACGCTTAAGATCATATGGCGCTGTGGTGTGAGCCGATAGCCTCGTTTGCGTAATAATTCGTTACTCGCTTTGACATAATGATGCATTCCAAACCAGCCCCTGCTTCTGCAAATTGTTAACCTATACATATCCTAGCACCGTGTTGACGATGAGTCAACGAAGTGGGGAGAGTTTTCAGGGCGGCCGACCTGAGCATGCGGCAGTATGGTAAAATGCTGGTACAGAGAAGACATCGCTATCTGACGTTCAGCTGGCAGCCAGTATGTAGAGCAGAAGCCGCAAAAGAGTAGAGAAGTACCCCCTGCTATACCTGATTTTCTGCTTTGTTGAACAGATTTTCTACAGCTTCAACACAACTTTAACCATCGTGTTTATTCACATTCTGAAAAGAGCCTCATTTATTCTAATATCTGGCTCCTTCTAGTGCTAAGTTCGTTAAAGGCAGTAACAAAACAGATCGGCATCTAGAGTCAGCTTATGCGGTTTTCAGCCATGTTTTTGATATGGGCAGATTTAACGAAGGTAGCATTAGGTTTTGTTATTCATATCCCTCATCAATGAAAAGACGCGATATACTGGAACGAATACAGCGAAGTATCCATATGGGTATGGATGGAGCAATTTTGAAAGGTCAAGAACATGGTAATTGATTTACGCAGTGATACGGTGACGTTACCGTCACCCCAGATGAGAGAGGCGATGTATCGCGCCGAGGCGGGCGATGATGTTAATGGAGAAGACCCGACGATCAACCATCTGCAGGAACTGACGGCAGAACACACGAGCAAAGAGGCCGCATTGTTTGTACCCACTGGCACGATGGGCTTTGCGATTGCAGTTCTAGCGCACGCCGGGCGCGGCCAGGGAGTGATTGTAGGAGATCAGTCACATATCTATCGCTATGAGGTTGGAGGGCCATCAATGCTGGCAGGAGCGCCGATGTGGGTCGTTAAGACGGCAACCAATGGTATGCCCGACCTGGAGCAGTCAGGCTTGGCATTTTCGATGGTAGCGATGAGCATACCGCGCTAACGGCGCTGCTCTGCATTGAAAACACGCATATACGATTCATCTTTGTCAGTAAATGGCTGTCATGAGCCAAAGGCTTTTCCTTGAGGATCTTTTTCCCGATCGCGACTGATTTCGTCTCGACATGAGACAGAGAACACAATGCCACGAGCAGCTTCGCACCCTGGATCGGCAATATTGAGAGCGAGCCTGCAATGACAGCCAAGTTGACAGCCAAACAAAGCGACAGACCGCTACACAAAGGGACACATCAGGACATCCATTTTTGTGTCCATCGAGTGCAGAGGCGCGGCGAATACCATCAATATAGCAGAGAAGTACCGCAAGAATCGCCATGTTGACCCATAGTGTATAATCCGACTATGCAGAACGATACGATTGCAGCGATTGCAACTCCGCCTGGAGTTGGTGGCATAGGTGTGATCCGCGTCAGTGGTCCGGAGGCTTTTGCCTTTGTGCAGCCACTTTTTCGACGAGCAGGAGAACGCAGCGCGCCTCCTCCTTCGCACCTGCTCACCTATGGACAGGTAGTTGATCCGGCAACCAGAGAGGTAGTGGATGAGGTATTTGTGGCCTTTATGCATGCCCCCCGTACCTATACTCGCGAAAATATCGTGGAGATCCAGGGGCATGGAGGTCCGCTGGTCCTTCAACATATCCTGCGCCTCGTCCTGGCCCAGGGGGCCCGCATGGCTGATCCCGGTGAGTTTACCCTGCGCGCTTTTCTCAATGGACGCCTTGACCTGGCCCAGGCCGAGGCCGTCATGGACCTGATCGACGCTCAGACGGAGGCTGGTGAACGCCTGGCCATACAGCAGCTACGGGGACATGTATCGGCGCTGGTGCAGGCCGCCCGCCAGGCTATACTCGCGCTCATCGCGCGTATCGAGGCCAGCATTGACTTTCCCGAGGAGGATGTGCCGACTCCCCAGCCCGCAGAGCTTGCGCCTCTGATTGCCGCTGCGCGGAGTCAGGTAGACACCTTGCTTGCCGGATCAGAACAGGGAAGGCTCTATCGCCAGGGGCTGCGTACGGCAATTATTGGCCGTCCCAATGTTGGCAAATCCAGCCTGCTCAATGCCCTGTTGCGAGCCGAGCGCGCCATCGTTACGCCTATGGCGGGCACGACTCGTGACACTGTGGAAGAGGTCGCCAACCTGCGCGGCATTCCGCTATACCTCATCGATACTGCTGGCATCACGCCCAGCGAAGACCCGGTGGAGCAGATCGGCGTACAGCGCAGCCGCAGCGCGGCCGCAAGCGCCGACCTCGTTCTCCTTGTTTTCGATGGTTCCGCAGAACTCAGTGCACAGGACCACCTGCTCTCCACGGAACTCCGCAGCATGGGTTTTGGCGTAGAGCCAGGCGAGGGCGACTCTCGCCGGTCATCTATAGCTGGAGATATCCCCTCGCCTGCCCGCTCAGGTCGACCTGTTGTGGTCGTCGTCAATAAATCCGATCTTTCTCGCCGCCTGGATAGAGCTGAGCTACAACGCATGTGGCCTGCTGTCCCACTTATTGATACATCGACATTAACAGGTATGGGCCTGCCAGAGCTTGAGGATAGCGTTGCCGACCTTGTTTTGGCGGGTAAAACCTTGCAGAGCTCCAGTGTCCTGGTTACCAGTGCGCGTCACCAGGAGGCACTGCGTCGTGCGGCTGCGCACCTGCAGGCAACACTCGTTCCTCTTGAACAGCGTCTCCCGTTAGATTTTGTTTCCATCGATTTACGCGCGGCCTACGATATCCTGGGGGAGATCACCGGAGAGACCGCGAGCGATGATTTACTGGACAAAATTTTCAGTGAATTTTGTATTGGCAAATAGGTTTATGCTTAATTAGGAAGAGCTGAAAATAGCATACATTGGAGTTGTGAAGGATTATGAATGTCCAGATTAGCCTCAAGAGAAGTATTGGTACCTCATTGATCATAGCTGTCCTTGCAGGTATCTTGCTGGCAGGCTGCGCAAACCAGGGCGCAACTACCGCGCAAGCAACACCGACGCACAAGTCAAAACCGACAGCGACGCCTTCGCCCACTCCCATCCCCACACCGACGTATCCGCCGACGGTGCCACCTTCCAGGATCCTGGGCATCACGGCCGACCCATCACAGCCCTTCAACGGCATTCCCTGGGTGCGGATCAGCTATCGCACCTGTGGCGACGCACCCGTGCACGGCTCGGCCCTGCGGGCCGAGATCAACCAGTACCACAGCCAGGGCGTGCGGGTGATGCTCACACTGTGTCAAACCTCCGACGCGCAGCGGCTCTATGCAATGAGCACCATTGATGACGCGACCCAGGCGGGCGCCGACGCCGTGGAGTGCGGCAACGAGCAGATGAAGACGGGCCAGTACAACATCTATGTCGACCCGGCCGCCTTCGCCAGGTTCTATGACCTGTGCGAGCGGGCAACGCACGCCGCCCGTCCCGGCATTCCGGTGATTCTTGGCTCCAACGATCCGCACGTGGGGGGTGTTGACTACTATCCGCTGGTGCAGGAAGTGGACTACTTCGACCAGATGCAGTATGCCATGAATACCTCGGTACACCCGGGTGGGCACTGGAGCTGGCGCGCGCAGACCATCGGCCTGATCGACAGCTGGCATAACGGCTATCCCAGCGGCGTCAATAGCCTGTATGGGCTGTTTAACTTCTGGGCGCAGCAATTTGGCGTCGATCTGAACAGCGGCGGCCTGGGCAAGCACCTGTGGGTCATCGAGGGGACCGGCTGCTTCTATGGCTGCGGCATCGCCACCGATGCTTATGATATAGCCGTCTCGCATATTTTAACCCTCATCAGCGACGTACAGACGAGCATGAGCGCAAAGGTCCCGTTCTTCTACTTTAGCGCTCGGGATTTCGAAAGCCAGGGGCAATTCTGGCCAATGGGCGTGCGCGATATTTATGGTCATCCCAAGCCCCTGCGCCAGGACCTGTCACTGGGAGCGCGCACTCTGTCTATGTCTTGCTCTTCCGGTAACGTGACGGTTTCAAGCCAGGAGCAGCTATTAGCAAAGCTCTATAGCGGTTGTAATGTGCCAGGAAACTATATCGATATCCTGGAAAGCTGAAGATAAAGTAAAGATTGTGGGCATATTCAAGCATATAAAGGCTGGCTTCTTACTGCTGTTTCTCGTGGTGTTACTGGGGAGCTTTGTGCTGGCAGGAGTAGCGTATCGTCTAGTAATTACCACCCACCAGGCAGCGAGTGCTGCTGCGCAGCCTGTTCCCACTATCCCTGCCAGCACCCCGGCCGCTGTGGGAACAGCCAGCGGTACTCCGGCCTACCCACCACCCGTTGCGTCAACATTTGTGCGAGGCATCACGGCCGACCCATCACAGCCCTTCAACGGCATTCCCTGGGTGCGGATCAGCTATCGCACCTGTGGCGACGCACCCGTGCACGGCTCGGCCCTGCGGGCCGAGATCAACCAGTACCACAGCCAGGGCGTGCGGGTGATGCTCACACTGTGTCAAACCTCCGACGCGCAGCGGCTCTATGCAATGAGCACCATTGATGACGCGACCCAGGCGGGCGCCGACGCCGTGGAGTGCGGCAACGAGCAGATGAAGACGGGCCAGTACAACATCTATGTCGACCCGGCCGCCTTCGCCAGGTTCTACGACCTGTGCGAGCGGGCAACGCACGCCGCCCGTCCCGGCATTCCGGTGATTCTTGGCTCCAACGATCCGCACGTGGGGGGCGTGGATTATCAGCCACTGATTGACCAGGCTACCTATCTCGACCAGATGCAGACCGCCATGAATACCTCGGTACACCCGGGTGGGCACTGGAGCTGGCGCGCGCAGACCATCGGCCTGATCGACAGCTGGCATAACGGCTATCCCAGCGGCGTCAATAGCCTGTATGGGCTGTTTAACTTCTGGGCGCAGCAATTTGGCGTCGATCTGAACAGCGGCGGCCTGGGCAAGCACCTGTGGGTCATCGAGGGGACCGGCTGCTTCTATGGCTGCGGCATCGCCTCTTCCAGTTCCTATGTCGTGGCGGTCTCGCACATCTTAACCCTCATCACCGATGTGCAAACCGCTCTGCGCTATAAGGTCCCGTTCTTCTACTTTAGCGCTCGGGATTTCGAAAGCCAGGGGCAATTCTGGCCAATGGGCGTGCGCGATATTTATGGTCATCCCAAGCCCCTGCGCCAGGACCTGCCACTGGGAGCGCGCACTCTCACCCTGACATGTCCCGCGGGAAAAGTGAATGTCGCCAGCCAGGAGCAGCTGCTAGCCGGGCTCTACAATGGCTGCTCTTTGCCGGCTAACTACGTCAGTATATTGACGGGTTGAAATACTGCCAGAGCTGCTAATACCCGTATTAGCAGCTCTGGAGTGGAGATTCCGCGCCTGGCGTTACATTGGCAATAACAGGAAGCGTTCGCGCTCGCGGGCGATCGTCGTCAGCTGCTGTATCATCTGCCTGAGAGGCGTACTCCCCTGGCTGTTCCAATTGTCGGGGGTAAGCTGTGTCACGTATTGATAGATCTGCTCGCTGGTGCGCACCAGGGTCAGGTCAAACTGGAGCAGCTGCGCAAGCAGTGCCTGCTCCTGGCGAAAACGCCACCAGGTGCGGTCCTGCGCGGGTACCGCCATGCCGCGAATGTGAGTTTCTATATTGGAAAGAGCCTGCTGGACCGCCTCAATTTCACGCGCCTGAGCCATGACCTCCTGGGGGGGATCGGGATTGGCGCGCGTCAGCGGCGGGATAAAGCGCCGCTGGTATTCGCCGCGCAGCATCGCCAGCATCTCTACCGCCTGTGCCAGGTGGTAGCCGGCGCGTTCACGCACAAGTATATCATCGGCCCTGGCCTGGTTCGTTTTATTATAGAAGTTGTATCCATAGCCGCTGAGCAACAGCTGTAATTGCTGTACCACCGGGTCATCGGATGGCCCTGCACTCATTGTTTCCTCCTTTCATGCCTCGCAATTGCGCCCCGTGCTTACCTGCCGCGAGAACGGCTAGCGTGGCGGATTGGGACGTATGGGCGTGGGAGCAGGTGCGGGTGCCGGTGTAGAGGGCAGTGTGTAGCGGTCCGTGCTCGACGTTGTTTGCGCGCCATTAATGCTGAAAGGCTGGCCAATGGCCATGTTGGGAGCCGAGACAACACCGCGCTCCGCCATCATCATCGCCGTGTAATAACGCACTGCGTCTAACTCGCTCAGGCCAAAGGCCTTGAGTGAGATTAAGGCCTTCATTCTCTCATCGCGCGGAAAAACCAGGACTTTGACTGTATTCAGCGTTATGCCATAATCCGCCAGGAATTGCTGCAGGTGCTGGAACACGACCTGTGAGAGATCATGAATTTTTTCATTGACCGCCTCAAGGGGTGTAATCTGGACCAGTTGATTGACGGCCTGTTCAATCACGGGTCCTGCATAGGAGTTGACTTCCTGGGTTGTCAGTGTATGCCCTCGATAGGGCATGTGTTGTACAAGGCGCACCGCGGCCTCACGTGTCTCCACATGGATATAATAGTCAACGCTATAGATCATTTCAGCCATTTCTCGCGAAAGCGCCATGCCGCTGGTCTTCAACACCAGCTTGGCGCGGTTGATATAAAGCGCCTCGTATTGCCATGGGCTCTGTCCCCCGTAAAACGCCTGCTGCATAGAGCCGAAGAGCGGGCGATCGGGCGTTGTGACGGTATATTGCCCCGTCTCGTAGACCTGAAGGATGGCTCCACGGGATTTCAGCACACAGAAGTGGTTGCTTTCTACCGTGAGGAGTGAACCGTTTATAATGTCGTTATTGGGGTAGTGCCAGAGGAGGATTTCAGGTCCCATGACCTCTTCGCCATTGTCGCTGAGCGTTGAAATAACATTGCGTATACCTGCCATAATAGACTCCTTCTCGCTTCAAATTTTACATCCTGTAATGGGTGCGCTGATAATAGAACGAACGGCAATAGCATAAATCCAATATAAGTTGGAGGATTCAGAAAAATTCACACAACCCAGTGTCCCGTCAGGAACTGAGTCAGCAAAAAGAAGAATAGCGCGCCTGCGAGCATTAAGTAGCTCAGCTCTAACGTTCGATGCTTGCCGATCCTGGCCAGCACGATAAAGGCCGGGAAGATCTCCAGCACGAAGCGAGAAACGGACTCCAGCGGATAGAGCGTGCCATCTTTGGGGAAGAGCTGGATGTACACGTAGATGACAAGCGCGTAAATGCCATAGGCCCACAGGTTTTTAGGCAGCCTCCACGGGCCGATAAAACCCAGCACGATGAGCGCGCCTATGAACAGGTCAGCCCCCAGGTCAATCAGGTTGCGCATCTTCAGGAAGCTGAGGATACCGTGGGGAGAGATTTCACTGATGGATTTGAGTACGCCCCAGCCGGGGAAGTTCAGCGACCGGGACCAGTTAGCATGCGCATGTACAAAGGCCAGGGGGTCGTGAAACTGGTAGTAACAGTAGGCGGCGTACAGGACAATGGCAGCTGGCAAGCACAGGCCCGCGCACAGATCAAATCGGATAGATTTCAGGAGCCGGCGCAGCTGCGCTCCAGAGAGGATGGAGCATAGTGGCTCTTCCCGCTCTTGCCAGCGCCGGCGCAGGTACTCGTAGCAGAACGGCGCCAGCAGGAACATACCATCCGGACGCGTCAGGCAGGCCAGGAAACCGATCAGTCCGGCGGGCCACCAGCGCCGACGCCGTATGAGGTAGAAGCTAAGGACGGATAAACAAAGAAAGAGGGCCTCGCTGTACGCGGCGGAGAAGAAGAAAGCGCTGGGAAAGATCGAGAAGTACAGCACGGTGCGGTAGGCGCGCTCGCCGTTGAAATCTTCTTCGACCAGCCGGTAGAGGGCGACGAACATGGCCAGTTCAGCCACGTTGGAGATAATCAGGCCTGCGGTGAGAGGATCCTGGGTGATGAGCATAAACACCCGCTCGAGCAAGGGGTAGAGAGGGAAGAACGCCGTCAGGATCAACTGGTAGTAGCCATGCAGCGCGATGTGCGTGAAGTTGCTGCTGTCCCAGTAGTGCCACTGCTGCCACAGGGTGGCAATGGGCTGGGCGGTCGTGCTGAAATCCGGGACGGTGAATAAAAACGCGAGGCTACTCGTCGCAAAAATGCCCACGTGTATAGCGATATAGACGGGCAGGATGCCTTTGAAAGCAGCGTGCCATTTCAGCCACGAAGCCGCGGCTTCCCCCTCCTGAGGTGATATACTCTCAAGTGTGCTATCCATGCCGCCATCTTCCGCCGTACTTTTGGACGTAGCAGCAGTGATGGATGTATCTGACTGTGCGTCATGAGAAGAGTTGGTCGATAAGTGCATATGCTGCCCCCTATGATGCAATGTCCCTTCATTAAAGTATAGCAGGCAAGCAGTCATGAGCTGGTGAAGTGAGCTGTTAGGAGCTTCTCTTTACTAACTCTGAGGGCCTGGTTCCATCTGCTTCTATAGATTACACTGATCAAGACGCTTGCAGCGGGGTGATGTAACTAGGTAAATCTATCTATGAAGAACTATTAGCGCGTACTCCTCTTTTTTTACCAGGAGTTTTAAGAAAATGAACTTTTACAATTTTGTAATAAACTCGTTCAAAAGGTATTGACAATGTTTGGGACCTGTGGCATAATACCCATGTCGCCGAAACAAACGGGTAAAACTTCTGGAAAGCAACCTCTTAAAGGTTTCTCCCTAGAAAATGCAAGAACCCAGAGGCCACATGCTCTTATTTTAAAGAGAATAGCCGCTGGTTTCTATAGTCGTCTAAAATCGACGATGGAGAAGCAAGCTAGACCTGCTTCTACGGCCACCTTAACAATTGAAGAGTGAAAAGCAGAACAGCAACTGTTGGTTGCCGGCCGGGGAACTGGCCGGGCAAGCAGCCGCGGGCGCTCTGGAGAGCAGAGGCCCGTGGGCAGACACAGTTCCTGTCAATGACTGGGCGTTTTGCCCCTCAGCCCATCCAGGCAGGAGCCCTGTCTGGCTGGACGCGCGGGCAAAGCGTCAGTAACATCTGCGAACAGCCAAGTGTTTACCAGAACAGCTTGGCCTGGATCGCACGACATGGCAATGCCGCACTCACCTTCGGGGCGCAAGCGCGAGGGTGACCGCATAGACATTGTATGGCGAGTTTGATCCTGGCTCAGGATAAACGCTGGCGGCGTGCCTAACACATGCAAGTCGAACGTCCTTCTCTCCTTTGGGAGAGGAGGGAGTGGCGGACGGGTGAGGAACACATGGGTAACCTATCTTTCAGTGAGGGATACCGGCGAGAAATCGCCGACAATACCGCATAGGCTCGCGGCTGTCTCCAGTCGCGAGCAAAGCTTCGCAGGAGGCGCTGGAAGCTGGGCCCGTGGCCGATTAGCTGGTTGGTGGGGTAAGAGCTCACCAAGGCGACGATCGGTAGCTGGTCTGAGAGGACGATCAGCCACACTGGGATTGAGAACGGCCCAGACTCCTACGGGGGGCAGCAGTGAGGAATTTTCGGCAATGGGGGCAACCCTGACCGAGCAACGCCGCGTGCAGGACGAAGGTCTTCGGATCGTAAACTGCTTTTCTCGGGGAAGAGAATGGACGGTACCCGAGGAATCAGCCCCGGCTAACTACGTGCCAGCAGCCGCGGTAATACGTAGGGGGCGAGCGTTATCCGGAGTTACTGGGCGTAAAGCGCACGCAGGCGGTCGTGCAAGTTTGGGGTTACAGCTCCCGGCTCAACTGGGAGAGCGCCTTGAAGACTGCGCGACTTGAGGGCCAAAGAGGGACACAGAATTCCGGGTGTAGTGGTGAAATGCGTAGATATCCGGAGGAATACCAAAGGCGAAGGCAGTGTCCTGGGTGGTACCTGACGCTCAGGTGCGAAAGCTAGGGGAGCGAACGGGATTAGATACCCCGGTAGTCCTAGCCGTAAACGATGACCACTAGGTGTGCGGGGTATCGACCCCCTGCGTGCCGCAGTTAACGCAATAAGTGGTCCGCCTGGGGAGTACGGTCGCAAGATTAAAACTCAAAGGAATTGACGGGGACCCGCACAAGCAGCGGAGCGTGTGGTTTAATTCGAAGCAACGCGAAGAACCTTACCAGGGCTTGACATGCACGTGCACCACCCGGAGACGGGTGTCCCTTCGGGGCGCGTGCACAGGTGCTGCATGGCTGTCGTCAGCTCGTGCCGTGAGGTGTTGGGTTAAGTCCCGCAACGAGCGCAACCCCTGTCGTCGGTTAGAGCTGTCCGACGAGACTGCCACGATCAACGTGGAGGAAGGTGGGGATGACGTCAAGTCAGCACGGCCCTTACGTCCTGGGCGACACACACGCTACAATGGCTGGTACAACGGGCTGCCAACCCGCGAGGGGGAGCCAATCCCAGCAAAACCAGTCTCAGTTCGGATTGCAGGCTGCAACCCGCCTGCATGAAGTTGGAGTTGCTAGTAACCGTGGGTCAGCACACCACGGTGAATACGTTCCCGGGTCTTGTACACACCGCCCGTCACACCACGAAAGTCGGCAACACCTGAAGCCGCTGGGCTAACCCGTCTGGGAGGCAGGCGTCGAGGGTGGGGTCGGTGATTGGGGTGAAGTCGTAACAAGGTAGCCGTACCGGAAGGTGCGGCTGGATCACCTCCTTTCTAGGGAACACGGCGCTCGCGCGGGTCACGCGCCGAGCACCCATCCCAGGTCGAGCAGGGTCTGTGTGCTGCTCAGCAAGGGCTGGCTGCTTTTCACTCTTCAGTTGTTGGGGGGTCCTCTCGCCGGCGCGCGCGCTGGTCAGCGCGCGCGCCGGGCAAGGACGGCCGTTCATGTACCTGAACAATCGAACAGGATTACTTCAATTTTGCCGAGGGCAAGAGAGAAGCAGAGGAAGAAGAAGAAGAACTCAAACCGAAAGCCAAAGAGCAACCACGCCTCTTGGGAGCGCGCGAGCGCGAGCAAGAGGAGGTAGCCAAGCGAGCGAGCGAAGAAGCGCGCGAGCGAACGAAGAGAACAAGCTACAGAGAGTACGCGGTGGATGCCTAGGCGCTGAAGGCCGAAGAAGGACGCGGAGACCGGCGAAACGTTCAGGGGGAGCTGCATGCAAGCGCTGAGCCCTGAGATTCCGAATGGGGCAACCCCTCCAGAGTGATGTCTGGAGACCGCCTGCTGAACACATAGGCAGTGACGGGGGGCAGCGGGTGAACTGAAACATCTCAGTAGCCCGACGAGAAGAAATCAACAAGAGATTCCCGCAGTAGTGGCGAGCGAAACGGGAAGAGCCCAAACCAGCCGTTTTTGCGAACGACTGGGGTTGTAGGACCAGGGAAAAAGTCCGAGCGCGAACGCGAAGGTGTTGGAACACACCACCACAGAGGGTGAGAGACCCGTAGCGGCAGAGCGGCTGGGGCTGGACTGGGATCCTGAGTACCACGAGGCACGTGAAACCTTGTGGGAAGCCGGGGGGACCACCCTCCAAGGCTCAACACCTTCAGCGACCGATAGTGAACCAGTACCGTGAGGGAAAGGTGAAAAGCACCCCGAGAGGGGGATGAAAGAGACCCTGAAACCGCGGACTCACAAGCAGTCAGAGGCCACTGTGGGAGAGTCCCACCAAGGGCTGATGGCGTGCCTTTTGTAGAATGATCCGGCGAGTGCATCGACGTTGCCTGGTTAACCGGCGCTAAAGCCGGGGAGCCAGAGGGAAACCGAGTCTGAAGAGGGCGTGCAGGGGTAGCGGCGATGCGACCCGAAACCACGTGAGCTATCCATGGGCAGAGTGAAGCGGATGTGAAAGTCCGTCGAGGCTCGAACTCACCAGTGTTGCAAAACTGGGGGATGACCTGTGGATAGAGGAGAAATTCCAACCGAACGTGGAGATAGCTGGTTCTCCCCGAAATGCATTGAGGTGCAGCCACCCGGAGGGGTCTGCTGGAGGTAGAGCGCTGGATGGGCTAGGGGCCAAGTGCTGGTTACCAACCCCACTCAAACTACGAATGCCATGCAGACGAGCCGGGTGAGTGAGACGGCGGGGGCTAAGCTTCGTCGTCGAAAGGGAAACAGCCCAGACCACCAGCTAAGGTCTCGAAATTGATGCTCAGTGTGAAAGGTAGTCAGAACGCCATAACAGCCAGGATGTTGGCTTAGAAGCAGCCATCATTGAAAGAGTGCGTAATAGCTCACTGGTCGAGTGCTCTGGCGCCGACAACGAAACGAGGCTTAAGCATCATACCGAAGCTGTGGAGTGAGCGTGTGCACAGACGCACGCCACTGGTAGGGGAGCGTTCTCTGGGCCGGGAAGCCAGACCGCAAGGACTGGTGGAGCGCAGAGAAGAGAGAATGCCGGAATGAGTAGCGTAATGTCTGAGCGAACCAGACACACCGCAAGCCTGAGGGTTCCTGGGCAACGTCAATCGTCCCAGGGTTAGTCGGGACCTAAGCCGAGGACAGCACGTCGTAGGCGATGGAAAGCAGGTGTGATAGTCCTGCACCGGAGCGCATCGCGATCGAGCGAGGAGGGGACGCGGTAAGGAAGGTGAACCCAGCGAATGGACAGGCTGGGCTCCCAGACCGGAGTGTGATCCGTAGGCAAATCCGCGGATTGCTGAGCATGACGGCTGGGACGAGCTGGCGCAAGCCGGCGGAAGTCACCGGCGCCTAGGCCGCCAAGAAAAGCCTCTAGCCAGATGTAGCTCTGCCCGTACCGCAAACCGACACAGGTGGGCAGGGGGAATTCCCCCCAGGTGAACGAGCGAACCTCTGTCAAGGAACTCGGCAACATGACCCCGTACCTTCGGAAGAAGGGGTGCCCTAGTAGCTTCTTGTCGTCAGACAGGGGGTGAGGGGGTCGCAGTAAAACGGCTCAAGCGACTGTTTACCAAAAACACAGGTCTCTGCGAACGCGCAAGCGGAAGTATAGGGGCTGACTCCTGCCCAGTGCCGGAAGGTTAAAGGGAGTGGTGAGCGAAGCCACGAACTGAAGCCCCGGTGAACGGCGGCCGTAACTATAACGGTCCTAAGGTAGCGAAATTCCTTGTCGGGTAAGTTCCGACCCGCACGAAAGGAGTAACGACTTGAGCGCTGTCTCGACAGGGGGCTCGGCGAAATTGAAGTACCCGTGAAGATACGGGTTACCCACGACAGGACAAAAAGACCCCGTGGAGCTTTACTACACCTTGGCCTTGAGACGAGGCGGTGTATACGTAGGATAGGTGGGAGCCAGAGAAGCCGCGCTTGTGGGGGCGGTGGAGGCGTCGGTGAAATACCACTTTTACACGGTTTTGTGTCTCATGCGTCGCCGTCAGCCGGGACGCAGACAGGGCCAGGCGGGTAGTTTGACTGGGGCGGTCGCCTCCCAAAGCGTAACGGAGGCGCCCAAAGGTTCCCTCAGGGTGAATGGACACCACCCGCAGAGAGTGTAAAGGCAGAAGGGAGCTTGACTGCAAGGCGGACAGGCCGCGCAGGGACGAAAGTCGGGCTTAGTGATCCCACATTCCCGCGTGGAAGGAGTGTGGCTCAACGGATAAAAGCTACCCCGGGGATAACAGGCTTATCTTGCCCAAGAGTTCACATCGACGGCAAGGTTTGGCACCTCGATGTCGGCTCGTCGCATCCTGGGGCTGGAGTAGGTCCCAAGGGTTGGGCTGTTCGCCCATTAAAGCGGCACGCGAGCTGGGTTCAGAACGTCGCGAGACAGTTCGGTCTCTATCCGTCGTGGGCGCAGGAAGATTGAGGGACGTCATCTCCAGTACGAGAGGACCGAGATGGCTCGACCGCTGGTGTGCCAGTTGGCCTGCCCGGGCCACAGCTGGATAGCTACGTCGAGAAGGGATAAGCGCTGAAGGCATCTAAGCGCGAAGCCGCCCCCAGGATGAGTCTTCCCATCTCTTGCGAGAGATCAAGATCCCAGCCAGAGGAGCTGGTGGATAGGCCACAGGTGGACGCCTGGTAACAGGCGCAGCCAAGTGGTACTAATGATCGTACGGCTTGTTTCTTACGTTGCTGGCGTTTCCTGCTGGCTGGCTGGGCTGGCTGGTGGAGGGGAGAGGCGATCAACGTCTGAGTCTCGAGCTTCTCGCTCTTGGTCTCGGCAAAATTGAGGTAATCCTGTTCGATGGTCCCGTAAGGGATAAGAGGGTGAAACCAGGTAACTGGCAGCTGGCATATCTATGCCGGCTGTTTTTTATTTCTATACTAAAACGGTAAGGGGGGGCTATGCTCATCGATTTTCATACGCATATATTCCCGCCGGACATACAGAAACACCGTGAACACTACTGTCAGCGGGATCCCTGGTTCAACGCGCTGTATAGCAATCCGCGTGCAGGTATTGCGACCGCCGAAGATCTGCTCGCGGAGATGGATAGTTCAGGGGTCGATTGCTCTGTTACTTTTTCTTTTGGCTGGACTGATCCCGGCTTGGTCGAAGAGACCAATAGCTACGTTATAGAGACGATGCGACGCTATCCAGGGCGCATCTGCGGTATGGCGGTGCTACAGCCGACAGTGGGCAAACGTGCCCTGCGCGAGTTACAACGTTGCGCGGAAGCGGGTATGGTGGGGCTTGGTGAGTTGATGCCTCATGGCCAGGGCTATAGATTAAGTGATATCCACCTGCTCACGCCTTTTATTGAGATTGTGCGCCAGCATCAAATGCTGGTTCTTTCGCATTGCAGCGAGCCACTTGGGCATATCTATCCCGGCAAGGGCGATGTCACCTTACAGGATGTCGTGACTTTTTTGACCGCCTTTCCAGATGTGCGTTTCGTCGCTGCGCACTGGGGCGGAGGGTTGCCCTTTTACTGTTTGATGCCCGAGATTTAATGCGTTACGGCTCATGTGTGGTATGATACAGCCGCGACGGCGTATCTCTACCGCGCCGCGATCGTGCCGGCCGTTGTGGGCCTGGTAGGCGCGGAACGTATTCTTTTTGCCAGTGACTATGGTCTGCTGCGCCAGCAGCGCATCATCAACTATATCGCGCAATCTGGCCTGAGCGCTGATACTATCGAGAAAATACTGGGAGGCAATGCCAGGAGCCTGCTTGGGTTATAATAGAAAGCGCATTGCCTGTCACATACTAAATAGGACCTGAAGACCTCATGCGAGTCACTTCATTGGGTAGTGGTAGCAGCGGCAACGCCTTACTAATCGAGGCCGGCCCTGGCGGCCGTACAAAATTACTGGTAGACGCCGGGCTATCGATCCGCCTGCTCAGCGACCGCCTGCGCTACGCGGGCATACTGCCCGAGCAGCTACAGGGCGTCTTGATCACGCACGAACACGGCGACCACGTTGCCGCTGTGCCCGAGTTAATGAAACGCTATGCTATTCCTGCTTTCACCGCTCCTGCGACAATTGCGGCCATCACGCAAAGCCTGGCCTCAGATGAATGGGGCTGGGAAGGAGGGATGGCTGGATTTGAGATACAGGAGGAGGCCGCCTGGCGGGGCGCCAGCGTAGAGACATCGTCTCTGCTCGCCGCCCTGGCGCGGCCGCTGGCGGTCGGCGGCAGGGCGGTTATTGGTGATGTTGAGGTCGTCTCCTTCCCGGTTTCGCATGATGCCGCGGCTCCCTGTGGCTATCTACTCAGCGCCGGCGGCTGCCGTGTGTGCGTCGTAACCGATAGCGGAGAGGTAACGCCCACTATGCTTGCCGTGATGGCTCAGGCCGATCTACTGATTCTGGAGTCGAATTATGATCGTGAACGTCTCCTGCGCGGCCCCTATCCCTACCACTTGAAACAGCGCATCCTGAGCCCCAGTGGACATCTCTCTAACGACCAGGCCTGCGAAGCCGTATTACGCACATGGCGCGCTGATAGCGTGCGCTGGCTCTGGCTCGCCCATCTCAGCCGCACCAATAATACCCCCAAACTTGCTCTCACCAGCATGCGCAGCAATCTTGCGGCGGCCGGGGCGAGCCTGACGCAGGTACACATAAGCGTGTTAGCGCCCACTGCCGCTCATAGCTGGGACTCCACCCAGCTGTGGCATACGCCATCGTTGTGGGAGATGTAGCGCAGGAATAGCTATACCGGTGCTCGGCTGAGAAATGGGTTTAAAAAGTCTTCCTCTTACTTTTTCTTCATTGTACAACACAGTAGAACGAGAGTTTGAGTAACGAATTTGCGTAGTTAGTAGTGGACTGAGGCCGGCTTGGCGTGAGCATGGGACTATTGATGTTGCTCTTGACGACCCTGGCGAATTTGCGTATTATGGGATCTGAGGGAAGGGAGACCAATCATGCAACCAGACTTTCGGGTTGAGAGTCATAGCTATGATCAGTTGATACGAGGGTCGTGGCAGGCCTATCGCTTAGATGAAGATACGCGACTCAGTACTGAAAAGTTGACAGATGTTTCTGGCGATTGTATTCGCCTCTGGCTGCCGGCTGGCACGCCCATGCATTGGTCAACCCAGACACGCCAATTACGCTATAACTGTATACAATTTTTCTGGCCCGAGCGCTGGTATGCCTTTAGCGCTTTTTATGATGAACATGTGCTGAGACATACGTATGCTTCGATAATTCAGCCTGCGCTTTTCGGCTTAGAACGATTATCTTACGTCGATCTCGATTTAAGCGTCCTGGTCAAGGCGGACCAGACCTATGAGGTGTTGACCCAGGCAGAATTTGAGCAGATGGCGGAGCTCCTTCGTTATAGTGAAGAGACCCGCAGCGGCGCCCTGAAAGCCCTGCGCGCCGTTACCAGCTCCATTCAGCTCAGCGTCGGCCTTTTTGCGAGCGTCCCTCACCTGCTCCGTCAAACAGACTTTCACCTCTCGAAGTGTGAAAAGAGCTAAAGGAGGATGGAAGTTATGCCCAAACGCATTGATCACGTTGCCATCATTGTGCGGGATATCGAACAGGCCCTGCTCTTCTATCGCGACACGCTGGGTTTAACGCCGAGCGAGATAAAAGAGGTGCCGACGGAGCAGGTGCGTATCGCCTTTTTGCCGCTGGGTGGTCCGGGGGGCAGCGAGCTTGAATTGATCGAGCCGACCACCACCACTTCCAGCCTGGCCCGGTATTTAGCTCAGCGCGGAGAGGGTCTGCACCATATCTGCCTGGAAGTGGAGAATATCGCGGACGCGCTGGCAGATATGCAGGCGCGAGGCGCGCCCGTCCTGGATAAGGAGCCGCATATTGCCGCCGAAGGCCGCGCCATTTTCCTCCATCCCAAAGGCACCGCGGGTGTCCTGCTGGAACTCCTGCAGCGCGGCCCCGACGAGAAAGGGTAGGCATGGTCTACCAGACAGACCATGCTTACCCTTTCAGTAGCACGAGAGAGAAGAAGGAAGGGGGTATCTGAGCAACCCTGACTTCTCCTCGATCTCGCTCATGCGCGACCTTCGGCGGCAACAGCGGCGCAAGTTCTGTAAAGACGCCGAGCACGCTGCTATATTACGTATATAGCATACCCACCAAATATGAAGAATGTGTGAGGTAAAATTCAAGATTTGCTCAAGATTTAACAATAGACGTGGGAGGGGCTTTTTGCGGTTCCTGCAGGGTACCGGCATATGCTACTATTAGTACAAATGAAATGCTGCATATGTCGGAGAATGCTAAATGGCTCAAAAAGTTCTTATTATTGAAGACGAAGAAGGCATTATTCACCTGCTCAATCTTTATCTAAGGGACGCGGGTTATGAGGTTGTTGTAGCCAAGGATGGGGCTGATGGGCTGGCGCTGCATGCGCGTGAGCACCCCGACCTGGTCGTGCTGGATATTATGCTGCCAGCAATCGATGGCTTTGAGGTTTGCCGACGTATGCGCCAGTGGTCAAAAACGCCAATCCTCATGTTGACTGCGCGCAGCAGCGAGGATGATCGCATTGCCGGCCTGGAATTGGGCGCCGATGACTACCTGGTCAAACCTTTTAGCCCGCGCGAACTTGTCAGTAGAGTTCGCGCCATCTTGCGTAGATTCACGCTGGCCAGCACCTCCGAGAGTCCGACCGCGCCAGCCACGCCCACGGCTGGCGCGGGGGTTCTGCGCTTCTCTGGCCTGAGCATCGATGTACCGGCGCGGAGGGTCGAGGTCAAAGGCATTGAAGTGGCGCTTACCCCCACCGAATTTGACCTGTTGACGTTATTGGCGCAGGCCCCTGGCCGCGTCTTTACGCGCGAAATATTGATGAACAAAGTCTGGGGCTATGACTACCTCGGTGATGGGCATACGATTGATGTCCACATCAGCGCCTTACGCAAGAAGCTGGAGGCAAATACCGAGCAGCGCTATATTACAACCGTCTGGCGTGTAGGCTATCGCTTTGAAGTCAAGTCAAAAACGCCAGCATCACAGGCATAGGGGAAAGTCATGCAGATACGCTGGTGGCAGAGCATACGATGGCGCCTGGTATTGGGTTCAATGCTTCTAGTGCTGCTTGTAACGACACTACTGGCCCTCTCGGCGCTCCTGGGAATAGTGCACTATTATGGTATCGATGAGAGCAACCGCTTGAATAGCTTTGCTGTTGACAGTGCGCAGCGCATAGGCGCGAACTATACGCAGGAACATATCCTGATCAAGGCCGCCAGGGTAACCTTTCCCAATGTGCTCGAGCAGAGCTTCCAGGGTGAGCAGTTTCTTGTGGTAGTGCTCAATCACCGCAATACAACGGTCTATCCTCATCTGGGGCGCGGCCTGAGCACATTTTCGGCCTTTGCCGCGGCTCTGGCCGATCCTAATCTGCATACAGGTTATTTTGCGGGCCTCTCGAATGCTATTGCAAGCGGTCAGCAGGGTGTCACCGCGACGGGTGAGCTAGGCGGCCCGCTTTCCCTGGCCCATCCCTTCATTGTTGTGCCGATCTTCGCCGGGGGGCAGGCGGGCATAGCGGTTGTGGGGGTGCTGGTTGCAACTCCCCGTTCAGCGGCAGAGAATACAGTTCCCCCGTTTATTGCCGCAGTGGGTCAATATGTCCTGTTCGCTTCCATTGCCATAGCTGTGCTGGCCGTGCTGGCCGCTATTCTCTTCGCCCGCACAATTACGCGCCCCCTGGCCAAGCTGACCGAGGCGACCCAGGTGCTGGCACGAGGGGACTATAGCGCGCAGGTGCGCGTAAATGCGCATGGCGAGCTGGAAGAGCTTGCCAACACCTTTAATGAGATGGCTGCCAAGCTTGCCGGTGATGTCAACGAGTTACGCCGCCAGGAGCTCTGGCGGCGTGAACTGATCATGAACATTACGCATGATCTGGCCTCCCCCTTGACAGCTATTGCCGGTTTAGGCGATTCGCTGGTGGACGGTGTCAACCAGAATCGGGAAGATTATGAGGCCACAGGGCGCATCATTGTGCGTGAAACTCTGCGTTTGCGCCGCCTGGTCAAAGACCTGCATATGATGGCAAAGGTTGAGGCTGGTGCCATCCAACCGCAATTGAGGGCCGTGCGCCTGGCCACCCTTATCGATGAAGTGCTGGCCACGCTGGTTACCGAGTTCGAACGCGCGAACGTTGAACCGGTCAATGGCATTGCGTACAATCTGCCTATCGCCTATGCCGATCCCGATATGCTGACACGCGTCTTCTCAAATCTCTGTGATAACGCCCTTCGTCATACACCTCCGGGAGGGACGTTGACGATCAATGCCGTCCCGCGCAATGGCTACCTGGAAGTAGCGGTGGCCGATAGCGGTGAAGGCATTCCCTCAGAGGCTTTGCCGCGTGTCTTTGAGCGCTTTTATCGTGCCGACGCCTCGCGTCAGGCTATTACCGGCGGCAGCGGCCTGGGGCTGGCTATCGTACGCGCCATTATCGAGGCGCATGGCGGGATAATCTGGGCTGAAAACGCCCCCAGGAGCGGCGCGCGCTTTGTCTTTACCCTGCCGCTGGATGTCTCACTGCCCTCGTCGATCAGCGGCGCCATTACCAGGCCAATCGCCTCAGCGGCCCCCACAGCTCCTACCTAGCTCCTAGCCCATCTTGCTTACCAGTTCGACGTCGCGGCCTGCCGATGCTATACTTGCCTCATAAGAAGTTCAGCAATGAAGCGCCATACAACCAGATAATAGCAATTAGAGGACATCTATGACCGCCAATTCTTCTGTAACTGCCCTGTACCGCGCTATCCTCGCATCCAGTCTGGAGGGTATGGCCATAGTCGCTCCCGATACAAGCTTTGTAGAGGTCAACTCCGCTTTTGCCTCCCTCTTTGATAAAAAGCCGGAGCAGGTAGTTGGCATGCGGGCCGTGAAATTGTTCGCCCCCCAGGATGCGCAGGGCAGTGCGGGCGCCGCTGCCTGCAGCATTACGCAGGCGCTACAGGAGCAGCAGGCTCTGGCTTACAGGGAGTTTGACTGCACTATCAATGGCTCAGCTCGTGCTCTAGGCCTGAGCATTACCCCTGTCTCTGGCGGCGTTGAAGCGTTGTCCCTGGTCATCGCGCGCGATGTGACCGCCGTCCGGACTTTGCAGCAGGGGCAGAGCAGCTATCTCGCGTGGATCGCGCATGAATTGCGCTCCCCACTAAACACCATGCATGGTTACCTTGACCTTGCCCTTATGGGTCTGGGGGGTGAGCTTAATGAGCAACAGCGCGATTTTGTGCAGCGCGCGCGTGCCAGTAGTGAGCACCTCTATGCGCTGCTGGAAGACCTGTTATTTATCGCAAAAGCCGATGCCGCGCAACTGCGTTTAAAGCGCGACTTGGCGGACCTGCACGAGCTTATTAGCGCTGCTCTCGAAGAACTGGAATTAACTATTGCCGACCATGCCGTTACGCTCGATGTTGCCGTTCCAGGAGATCTCCCTCTGCTGTACGTCGATGCGGTGCGCATGCAGCAGGTGCTACGCAACCTTGTCGGTAATGCACTGCGCACAACACCTCGCGGGGAACGGATCACGATTTCCGCCACGCTTGTTGTTGCTGATCACACCACTGCTGAACAGGCGTCGCCTACGACGGCTCAAAAATGCCTGAGACTGCAGGTAAGTGATACTGGCAGCGGTATATCCGCTGAGGCCCTGCAGTACGCCTTTGAGCGCCACTCCTCTGCGGCTGGTCGTTCTTGCGGGCAGGGCCTGGGGCTCGCGATCGTCAAAATAATCGTTGAGCTGCATGGTGGTCGGGTTATGGCCGCGAGCACTCCTGGCCAGGGTAGCACCTTTACATGCCTGTTGCCGTGTGTGCTGTCGTAAGTATTGCAAACATCTCTTTATGCCAATGTATACGATGAACGAGCACTTTGATCTCTTTTTTCACCACAAATCTAGCACCCTCCCACCTCATATGGTATAATCGAATTAGCGTGTTGCTGGTATTTCAGAGTAGGGCCGGATTGTCGAGCCCAAATAGCCAAGGAGTGAACTGGCTATGCTAGAAACGTTGAGTCTCTTTCTAGGCATCTGGCTGCTGTTTCTATTGCTAGCAATCTACTACCTTTCGCAATCCCCCGATGGTAGTGTTGGCCGCTTGAAAGACAGTGTTAGCGACCACCTCTCTGCTGAGAGTCGCGCCAAGGTTTTGCTGCGCGAAATGTTATCAGAGAACCAGTATCAGCAGCTTATCAAATTTGGCTATCTCGAGATACCCAGCCCGACCTTCGACAACCGCATCTATCGTATCCCCGGCTCAGGGGGCCTGGTCAAGGTCTTCGAGCGTGGCTGTGCGGTGATGGAGCTCTGCCTGCAACCCGCCGAACCTCTACCGGATGGGGATGTCGTTGTCATGCACAAGCTGATGATTGAGGCGAATGAGCAGGAGTACCTGCAAAAGGCCAATCACTTTGCTCCTGGTATTATCTCGCTGCGCTACCAGCATCTTTAGCTGACTTTCACATACCACCAGCCGCCGGGGGGGAGAGGTTCCGCAAAGGACCTCTCCCCCCCGGCTTACCTCCCATTGAACTTTCGTCTCACCTTTACGTACATTCTTAGTAGGGAATAGGGTTAAGGCATCTCCGTGGGTGTTTAGGTAAAAGATGTTCTATAGGCTCTCGACTCTTTTCAGGAAACCAAGTATAATCTGCTGAGATAGGTGATCGGTCAAAAAGCACCAGGCTCAAGTTTGCATCTGAGAAGGCAGGCAATAAGGTATGGAATGCCCATATTGTAACGCAGAAAATCGTGATGGGGTGCGTTTTTGTAACAGCTGTGGCAGGCCTCTCAATCAGGCTGCTACGACTACTGCGGTTTCCGCCGCCAGGGCGAACCCCAACTCGCGTTCACTGACGCCCGGCTCGCGGGTACAAGGTGGGCGTTACGTCATCAAAAAAGTTCTTGGGCAGGGGGGTATGGGCGCAGCATTGCTGGCGACGGACCTGCGCCTGGATAGTAAGCCTGTGGTCATCAAGGAGTTGATCTCGGATAATACCGATCCGGCCAGGCTGCAAGAAGATGTGCGCAACTTCAAGCGCGAGGTCGCAACCCTGGCCCATCTCGATCACCCCCTCATTCCAAATGTGACGGACCACTTCCAGGAGGGCTCGCGCTACTTCATGGTCCAGGAGTGTGTGGAGGGAGAGAACCTGGAAGAGCGCATAGACCGTCTCAACGCGCCCATGAAGGAGCGCGATGTCCTGAGCTATGCCTCGCAAATACTCGACATTCTCGACTACCTGGCGCAGGAGACGCCCCCCATTGTGCATAGAGATATCAAGCCGGCCAACATCATCATCGGCAATAAAGATAAGCGCGCCCACCTGGTTGATTTTGGCATTGCCCGTGCGGAAGTTACCCGCAACGCCCAGCGCAAACAGACGTCTGCTCTTGGCACCCCGGGCTATGCGCCTCCTGAGCAGTACCAGGGCAACGCAGATCCTCGCTCGGATCTCTATGCGCTGGCCGCCACAATGCATCACCTGTTGACCAATCGCGATCCACGCAATCACCCACCCTTTACCTATCCAGCGGTGCGGACGTTGAATTCCCAGCTTTCTCCCGGAATCGAACGGATTCTGACGCGTGCGCTCAACAACGATCCTGCTCAGCGCTACCAGAGCGCGGCAGCCATGAAGCAGGATATTGATGATCTCTTGCTCAAACGCTTTGGCGTCTCGGATAACAGCAGCTATATCCTGGGCACGTCAGGGCCGATGGCGGCAGTGGGGCAGAACCCTGCCAGCGCTGCGTCGACCCCGCCGTCTCCCTATCAGCCGCCTCAAAGGCAGCAGAATATTGCTCCACCGCCGGCGTATGTGGCTGCGCCAGGACCACTGGCTCGCGCAGGCAACCCGCCTGCCGCCAGCGCGCCCCGCGCGCGGCAGCAAGTCAGGAACAATTTTATACGCAACCTGCTGCTTTTGCTCCTGGTCATCGCGTTGATCGGAGCGGTTCTCTTGATCACTACCACGCTTGGGAAGGGCTCGACCAGCCAGTCAAGTACCCCCACTGCAGGTACGACAGCGGTGAGTACGGCCGGCCTGCCCGCGAATGGCATTGGGGTCACCAGGGCGCCCGATGGTGAAAGCATCGGCATCAGCGATGGCAGGGTGGCCTTCGCCGTCGATGGCCCGGGCGGCCCCTTCAAAACGCAGGCCGCTAAGGCCCTCCAGCAGGGTGACACCGTGAGCGCGCAAGCGTACTGGCGTTCAGCTCTCAACAGCGACTCGCGGGATGCCGAATCGCTCATTTACCTGGAGGATCAGCGAGTATTGAGCCTGCATAACAGCTCAAACATCCCGTATATCACGCTTGTAGTAGGAACGGTGATGACGGGCGAAAATGCCGGGGTTGGTGCCGACGACCTGCAGGGCGCGTATGTCGCCCAGGCGACATACAATAATGGCAACTTGCTGCCAAACGGTACGCTGGTGCGTATCCTGGTCGCCAATTCTGGCAATAATAAAGCCTACGCCACGACGGTCGCCCAGCAGATAGTCCTGTTAGCCCAGCATGATCCCACCTTTGTGGGAGTGATGGGCTGGCCCTTTAGCTCGCATACGGAGGCGGCGATCGATGTGTTAACGCGGGCGCATATCCCCATGGTCTCGCAGACGGCATCTGATGACTCGCTGACGGCATCTTCACCTTACTTCTTCCGTGTCGCGCCTGCCAATAAAGTTCAGGGAGTGGCCGGGGCCATCTATGCTGAACAGACGCTGCACGCTAGAAATGTGGTGCTCTTTGTAGATAACGGCGATCCTTATAGTCAGAGCCTGGCGGCTGACTTCTCACAGAAGTTCGAGGCTGATGGCAACCATATCATCGCCACCAAGCAGTATACGGTGGGCCCTGCGGGCCATGCTGCTCTGCCGGGCTTGCTGCAGCAGGCTGAGAGCATGAAGCCCGACCTGATCTACTTCTCAGGTTATGCCGCTGACGCGAGCGTCCTGCTCACCAACGTAACGGCATCCACGCCCCCTATCCTGGGCGGGGACGCTCTCTATGAACTGGGAGGCTACCCCAGCAGCGCGCGCCAGGGCTTCAGTCACCTGCGCTTTACTGCTTTCGCCTACCCTGATGAATGGGATGTGCTGCACCTGTCGGCGCAAAAACCGCGCTTCTTCAGCGATTACAGCGCCATCTTTAATCCGAACGGTCAGCCCCATCCAAGTCCATATGGTTACACGCGCGCCGATAATGACGTGATTCTCTCCTACGACGCCACAACAGTGCTGTTGCAGGGCTCGGCCGGCGTTCTCAAGACAAAGAGCACGATCACTGGCAGCGATCTGCGCCAGGCCCTGTTAAATATCAGCGGGGCGCATGCGCTTCAGGGTGTAAGCGGGCAAATCTCGTTTGACTCGAATGGAGAACCCGTCAATAAGGCCATTGTTGTTCTGGCCGTCAGCCCCCAGGGGTATATTATCATGCAAACGGCAGTGGGATGCTTCCAGCTGGGGCATTGTTAGCCTGTGGTAATGGTGGGAGGGAGCGGCCACTCCCTCCCACCATTACTGTATTTTTTGCTGTACCTCTTGCAGTGTCAGGCCCGTTAGCTCAACGATTTTTTGCCTGCCGTTTGCGCCGCGCACAATCGTAATGGCTCGCCTGGGCAGGCCAAGTTGGTCCGCCAGCAGGGCTACCAGTGCCTCGTTGGCGGCTCCGTCTACAGGAGGAGCCGTAATGCGAGCTTTCAGCCCCCCTTCTGCCCATTCGAGCGCGTTCTTGCTGCTGCGTGGGATGACTCGCACCGCAATGAGCATGTCACAGCGCCTCTACCAGTTTAAGGGCAGGCCTTGCAGCAAGAGGATTTTTATCGTCCAGAGCATAAAGATGGTGATAATAAACGCCATATCGAGTATGCCCATAGGAGGTACGATACGCCGCACGGGATTGATAAATGGGTCGCAGATCCGTGCCAGGAAGCGTATGAACGCATAGCGTTCATCTATGCGAAACCAGGAGGCGATGGCTCGTATGATCATCGCCAGGATGACCAGGCCTATACCATAGTTGATAATATTGTGAACGATCGACAAACTAAACATAACTCTTACTCCTGGTTGGTGTGCACCTCGATGACGGTGAAGCCAAAAACCCTGCGGCGGACGATGTCTTTGATGCTGGCTCCCTGTAGATCGGGCAGGGTTGTGAAGTGCCTCTGCACGTATTCGCCAAGAGGGCGTGCCGCCATCAGGCCCGCGACCGAAGAGGCGGCGGCAGATGCTACACGAGTGCGCGTCTGACTCGAGGCCATCCCAAGCATCGTACCGAGCGTGACCAGCGAGACGCCCACCACGATATTGGTGCCGCAGTTGGGATGGATCGCCAGTTCAGCTTCCCCCGCCTTTAAACGGCGCAGCGCCTCGTTCGCCGCTGTACGTAAGAGGCCAAGATCGACGTCGCCAAAGATGATGAAGCCGTTGGCAAATGAACGGGCGCTGACGCTCAAGTTAGGAACCATGGCGCTCAAAACGGTGATTGTGGCATGCTCAAGGGCATGATTCTTACGTACACGACGACTAAGCAGAATATCTTCAAAATTTATGTTCATTGAGTGACTCCCTTGTAGCTTCGCTCACCGAAGATCGCCCGCCCGATACGGACCATGGTGGCGCCTTCTTCAATGGCAATGCGATAATCATCAGTCATGCCCATGGATAAGTGCCGCCATGCACCGTCCGGTAACTCCTGGCGCAAGCGCTCCGACAAAACGCGCAGGCTCCGAAAAACCGGGCGCACCTCTTCTGGATTCTCGACGATTGGTGCAATCGTCATCAGCCCCTGCACCTCGATGGCGGGCAGGGCTGCTATCTGGCGAGCCAGTTGTGGTGCAGCGGTGGCAGACATACCTTCTTTGCTTTTCTCACCGGCTATATTCACCTGGAGTAACACCGGCAAGCGCCTGCCACGTTCCCTGGCATGTCGGCTCAGCGTCTGCGCCAGGTGCAGACTATCTACGCTTTGTACCATGTCAAAGGCGCCGGCCACGCGGGCGGCCTTATTGCTCTGGAGATGGCCGATCATGTGCCAGCGCATACCCGCGGGGCGAAACTCGGCAATTTTGGGCAGGGCATCCTGCACACGATTTTCGCCAAAATCGCCCACACCTAAATTATACGCTATTTTCACTGCTTCGATTGGAACCGTCTTTGAGACCGCAATCAGCACGATCTCCTCACCAGGACGTCCACTACGCTCTGCTGCCTGGGCGATGCTGGAACGCACCTGGGCCAGGTTGGCAGCGAGTCGTTCGTGTAAAGATATGGCTTGCTCGTTCATACACAGGCTGTTTCTCAGTAGCTAACAATCACGAGTTCTTCAAGGCCAGGATAACGGGGAAGCGCCCCGTCTTTCCCTTTTCAACCCGATGCGAGAAGAAGATATCTGTCCGGCAGCCCGTACAGATATCCGCCGTCTCTATATGTTCGGGCAGTAGTCCTGCCATCAGTAATTGATTGCGATTGGTTGCGCCAATATCCAGGCGCAGGCTGCTGCGCTCTGGCAACCGCCGCGTGCTAAAGACGGCGGAGGCGCGCACGCTCTCACGATACCTTGCAAGGGTTGGCATCTCGTCGAATTGAAGCTGCCCCGTGAAGAGGTGCTGTACCTGCTCTGAGACCTCGTAGCAACATGCCCCAATCGATGGAGCAACCGCCGCCAGTATAGTGCGCGGCTGGCAATCATAGCGTGCGACCATCGCCTCGACGGTGGCGAGAGCCACGCCCCGGGCGCTACCACGCCATCCCCCATGAGCCATGCCAATAACGTGCTGCACTGGATCGTAGAACAGCAACGGGCAACAATCGGCGAATGTAAGAGCCAGTGCGGCCCCCGCCTGCCTGGTGATGATGGCATCGGCCTGGCGGCGCGCTTTCGTTGTCCATACCAATTCCTGCTCATCCAGGCGATAGGAGCGATGCGCCCAGTCGCTACGCCAGTCATCCCATACCTCTTGCTCTGTAGCGAGTACAGCCACCTCGGCGCCGTGCACCTGCCAGAGCGTGGCACAGGGATAGTTCGCAATGTCCAGCGCTTGCAGCACGGCCAGACGGTTACGCACGACGTTGTCGAAGCTATCACCGGTGCTATACGACGCATTGAGCCCCGCATAGGGGCTGCTGCTAAAACCGCCCAGGCGTGTAAAAACACCATGGGCAATTTCAGAAGATTGGAGAAACTGGTTAAACTGCAGAAAACACGCATGCTCGCTTTGCTGTTCGATCAAGTTGGCTCCTTTGGCTAGAGTGGAAGTCTTACCTGCGCATATTGTAGCACAGATGGCGCATCCTTGCTGGTCTGCTTTAGCTTTTATGGACCTGTCACATTGCAACTCTGCGCAAACCCCAGGCCAAAGACGCTGTTGATCGCCGGTTGAATGGTGTCACAGTGAGGTATGACAACGTCCTGGTTCCCTCCCACAGACGGATCATAGACAGTCCTGTAGTCGCCATAATCCTGGCTGCCGCTGCCAGGCCCCAGGGTCAGGCGCTGAACGGCAGTGGCGGAGAGGCCCTGCCCATAAGACGCAAAGCCGAGCATCTCCTGTTCGCTGAAATCAGTATAGACCGAACCTTTGAGATCGGCAAAGATATGTGAGAGGTTCCCCAGCACGCTGCCAATGCTTAGCTTGAGCTTCAGCGCTTGTAGGATCTGCTGCTGACGTTGAGTACGCCCGATATCGCCGACGAGATCGGCATGACGCGAGCGTACATACTCCAGCGCCTCATGACCATTCAAGTGCTGAGGCCCTGGAGCAAGATCCAGGCGCGTGTAGGCATAGGGATTGCCGGCATTTGCGCCCGTGTCATCGGGATAGTTATCGTCAACTATGGGATGTGCCACGTCAACATCGATACCACCCAGCGTATCAATGACCTTGGAAAAACCGTCCAGGCCGACCCATGCATAGCGATCAATGGTGATGCCATAGTCTTGCTCCACGGTCAGGCGCGCCAGGCGCACGCCGTCGTCAAAGCTGTTGTGCGGGGCCGCGCCCAGCAGAAAAGCCTGGTCGATTTTATGCATACCGCCCACCTCTGGTACGTAGACCCAGGAGTCACGAGGAATAGACACCAGGGTGACGCTATTCTGGACGGTGTCGATATGTACAATCATCATGACTTGGGTGAGTACGGCGGGGAAATTGTACTTGCCGTCGTTGTCGCTGCCGAGCAGTAAAACATTCCATGTGCGCCCGCTCACGCTGCTATCGGGAAGAATTACGCTGCCCGCAGGCTCATCCTGCCCCCGGCTCACCGTGTGAATGAATTGGGATAATGGCGCCTGTATATTGGTCTGGAAATAATAGTAGCCATAAGCAAGGCCGCCCCCCGCGATAATCAGGAGCAGCAGTAAACACGCTATGAGCAGGCGCCTCCAGCTGGGCCATGATTTGTGGATGCGCCGCGGTGATGGTGATGCAGGATAGGGAGCGGACGGCGTATTGGCCGGGCCGGTTGCGGCCCCCTCCCATGTTTGTTCATATTCAAGCTCGAGCGCGCTCTGGCGGGGGGGAGCGGGTCTAGAAGGGGCCGACCTACTTCCTGTGACCAGGCGACCCCTCTGGAGAGGGGGGAGCTTCTGCGTGGCTTCGCTGTCATCAGATGGCTGCGGCCTGCGCCGGGGAGGGAATTCGAGCGTCTTTTCATCATCCATAAACCGATTCCTGAGTAGAATACTGCCGTAGGTTGCTCTGCCAAGCCGATAAGATAAGTATAACAAAAAAAGCGGGAAAATGCTGCGTGCTTGCAAGCCAGAAGAGGTGGCTGCGCATGATACAATAGGGAATAACTGAACGACTTGGGTATAAGTTAGGGGAGAAGAGTTTATGCAGCTTGTAGATGTTCAGCAGGCATTGTCCGACGAGAAAATAGCCGGCTGGCTCTTTTATGATTTTCGTAAGTCCAATCCCGTTGCGTACCAGGTCCTGGACTTACCTGTTGATGATGTGTACACGCGCCGCTGGTTCTATTTCATCCCTGCCGCGGGTACACCGACAGCATTGATCAGTGCAGTTGAGTCGCATGTACTGCGCTCGTTACCAGGCGAGCGGCGCGTCTTTCGTACCTGGCAAGAGCTGCAGACCCACCTCACGCAGTTGCTGCAGACGGGCACACGCATAGCTATGGAATATTCTCCTATGAATGCCATACCCTATATGTCGCGTGTTGATGCGGGTACGCTGGAATTAATCCATGCTTGCGGCGTTGACGTTGTCAGTTCCGCAAACATTGCCCAGCGTTTCGTAGCTCAATTGAGCGCAGCGCAGCTGGAAACGCATCATGAGGCAGGAAAACGCCTGATTGCCGCCAAAGATCGCCTGTTCGCGGAACTCGGCGCCAGGCTGCGTGCCGGAGAGGGGGTGGAGGAGCCACTGCATGAGTATGGCGTGCAGCAGCGTTTTCGCGAACTGTTGGAGGAAACGGGCGTCGTCCTGTCTGAACCCCCAATCGTTGCGGTCAACGCCAACAGTGGCAATCCGCACTATGAGCCCACTGCCACGCAGCATAGCCCGATCCGGCGCGGAGATCTTATCCTCTGCGATTTCTGGGCGCGCATGCCGGGCCCCGACGCGATCTTTGCCGACTACACCTGGATGGCTTTTGCCGGCACGTGCTCAGAGATTCCCCAGCGCCAGAACGAGGTATTTGCGATCGTAAGCAGGGCAAGAGATAGCGCTATCGCTTTTGTGCGCCAGCGCCTGAGCGCGGGTGAAAAGGTGGAGGGCGCGCAGGTCGACGATGTGACTCGAGCAGTGATTGCCCGCGCCGGTTACGCAGACTATTTTGTACATCGTACCGGCCATAGTATCGGTACGAGCGAGCATGGTAACGGAGCCAACCTCGACAACTATGAGACGCGCGATCAACGCTTGCTCCTGCCCAATACCTGCTGTTCAATCGAGCCGGGCATCTACCTGCCTGAATTCGGTGTGCGCAGTGAGGTCAATTTGCTCATACATGAGCGCGACGTCGAGGTGACGGGTGTACCCGTACAGGCAGAGATCAGCCCGCTGTTGTAGCCGCCACTACAACTCTCGTTTGCATAAAACGTATATAGAGTAACTAACCTTATGATATTGATACCAGGTCGTCTGAACAGCGACCTTTTGTTGGAGGTATAATCAATGGGTGATGAATGGGAGCGGCAACCACCACCTGGTGCTGGGACGCCTGGTCAGGATGAGATAGACAAACGCCTGGAAGAGATTCGACGAACTGTGGTGCAGGGAGCAAGTGAGGCCCAGCTGCGCATCAAGCGCGTGGTGGAGAAAGCGAATGACTACTGGCAGCAGGCTCAGGCTCAGCCCACTGGCACGCCGCGCCAGACGGCGAATGAAGAGGAACAGCGTATCCGCCAGCTTGCCAACATGTGGAGCAACGAAAACTGGCGCATCGCGCGGGAGCTCGGTACCTATATGGACCTGGTCTCCTGGAGTAATGACGAGGTATGGGAAGCAACGCTGCAGACGCGCTGGGAAACGCGTTCTATGCAAGTGGTGACGGAGCCCTATAAGGGCCTTCCCCTGGGCAAGCCAGGGCCCCTGTTACCTGCATGGGACTATGAATTGCCGCCGGTAACAGGTTTAAAGGCACCCACCACGCATACTGGCCTGGATGGGCTGGATGAGGTTGTGGCCTGCACGAACTGCAATGGTACGGGGCGCGCCCTGTGTGCCGCCTGCACTGGCCGTGGCTGGATAGTGTGTCCCGATTGCCGGGGTCGCACCAAGAAACGCTGTAATACCTGTCGTGGACGTGGCTATGTCGCGGACTGGGTGCAGACCGAGAAGAAGCCCTTTTTCCAGAAGCAGGCCGAGAACTTTGCCAGCTCGGTCAACGAAAGGGTTGCCGATGTGTTTGACGGCATTCGCCAGCAGGGCGTGCCGATCCCTAACCCGCTAGACACCGATCCTGCCAACAAAGGCAGGACCGTTCCCTGCCCAGATTGTGTCAACGGTGAGGTCGATTGTACCTGCGGGAATGGCAAGCGCGTCTGTGAGGCCTGCCACGGCGCGAAGTCTACTTTTTGCGCCAGCTGTGGCGGCACGGGTAAAGTCTTGCGCCGCCGCGAAATCGTGCGTCGTTTTGACCTGCGCGTCCAGACAAAAGTCATAGGCAGCAGCCCTATTCCTGAGCGTAACCTCAGCACCGCTGGCGGTGAGCTTGTCTATAATGCCGAGATCGATGAAACGTTGTATCCCGAAGCTCCTCCAGAGAGGGTGCCCCTCGATGTCTGGCAGGCCACCGTGGCTCTGGTAGAGGCTGAGAGCGCAAATCCACCGGGAGCGGAAACAGCACGGGCGGGCGCGCATGCTGACCCGCTGGGAAGTTCACGCGCCACACTGCAGGTCCTGGAACTTGTGCGTATCCCCTATACGAAGGTCAATTATCGCTTTGGCAACGCGGACTACGCGTTTTATGTCTATGACGGCGCCGGGCAGGAAAAGTTTTACGCGGATCGCTACCCTGCTCGCTGGGATCGGATTGAGCGCCTTGTGCGCGCCATCACTACCGACCTGATGACGCCGGCACAACCTGAAAAAACTCCTCCTGCCAGCCCTGGCTCGGGCTATCGTGTCCCGATTGAAGTGCCACCGTATACGGTCAGCGAAGAGGATGAACAGGTCTAGGTCTGGATGAGAGAGAGAAGAGTGGGGCCGCGGCCCCACTCTTCTCTCTCTCTCAACTTTACTATTTATACTGACCAGTTAACAATATCTCATCAATACTATTTTCCTATGCTTTGCAGATATGCCAGTAGCTGTGCGCGTGGCACATCGATCTGCTTCTGCTCGAGTTCCATGCCAGCGACCAGCAGGTTCTTTACCGACACAACTCCGTTCTGCAGTTCATTATCGCCGAGCAGAAGAGCGTAGTCCGCGCCAGAGCTGTTGGCCTGTTTCATCTGTGCTTTTGGACTGCGGTCGCCATAACTTATTTCCGTTTTAATGCCGGCCGCGCGCAGCTCGGCGACCAGTTGTACCGCGGCCTGCTTGAGTTCCATTGTTTTGCCAAAGTACACGACAAAGGCACACGGCCGCTCTTGCACTGGCGGCGAAATACCCTGTTTCCTGAGTTCGGCGATGATGCGTTCCACTCCTGCGCCAAAGCCAATGCCCGCGGTGGGGTTGCCGCCAAGAATTTCGGCCAGCCCATCGTAGCGTCCCCCCCGTTCAGGGCCAGCCTGTCTATGTCAGAGGTGAACTCGAAGACCGTGCGCGTGTAGTAGTCGAGTCCTCGCACAATCAACGGATCAAGAGTGAAAGGTACCCGGTACAGCTCCAGAAAATGCAGTACGGCGGCGAAATGCTCGCGGCACGGCTCGCAGAGATAGTCTGAAATCTTGGGGGCATGCGCGATCTTCTGCTGGTCCTCGGGGTGCTTGCAGTCCAGCAGGCGCAGAGGATCTTATTGAAGCGCATCTGGCAGTCCTGGCAGCATTCGCCGAGCAGAGGACGGTAATAGTCCTTCAGTATCTTAATATATTGCGGGCGGCAGTTGCGGTCGCCGATACTATTTATATGGACGCGTAGCTGCCGCAGGCCAAGTGTCGTATAGAACTGGTAGAGCAGGCCCATCAGCTCAGCATCGATGGCGGGGTCCCCATCACCCAGTACCTCGCAGCCGAACTGGTGATGTTCGCGCAGGCGGCCTGCCTGGGGTTTCTCGCGCCTGAAAAACGGCCCGAAGTAAAAAAGCTTGACCGGCTGTGGCAGTTTGAACAGGCCGTGTTCCAGGTAGGCTCGTACCGAACCGGCCGTTCCTTCTGGTCGTAAGGTGATATTTGTGCTCCTGCCCTCCTTATCGGCGCGGTCATCGAAACTGTACATCTCTTTTTCGACGATATCGGTGCCCTCGCCGACGCTGCGCTGGAAGACGCTCGTCTCTTCCAGCACAGGCGTTTCGATGCGTCGATAGCCAAAAAGGCCTGCCACCTCTATCGCCGTCTGCTCGACGAAGAACCAGCAGGGCTGCTCGTCGGGTAGAATATCTCTAAATCCCTGTAATGTCTTGTATGTGGGCATAAACGTTCCTTTTCCTCCAGGTAGAGTTGCCAGGGTATTATACCAGATTGGCGCGAAAGTTCCGCAGTCTTTTTGCAAAAGTGTTGCGCCCCTGCTCAGTTTGCTGTATTCCAGTGAAGTTTTCTTACGTGCGTTACAGGTGCATGCTTCGACACGTCATGTATGTAAATACATAGATTAGTTGCGCTTAGTATTTATTGAACACGCTCAAAGCTATACGGAAGCAAGATGATTACTCAACACAGTCTTTCGGTAATTATGCCCGCCCATAATGAAGAGGCGGCCATTGCCGTCACAGTTCATGAGGTCGTCGCCACACTCATGCGCTGGTTGGTAGACTTCGAAGTTATTATCGTGAATGATGGCAGTAAAGATAGTACCCGCAGCATTGTTGAAGAGATTGCCGCGCATGATTCTCGCGTACGGGTCATCAATCACGCAGTGAATCAGGGCTATGGGGCTGCCCTTGTGAGTGGCTTTGAAGCCATCACCAAGGAACTGGCATTCTTTATGGATTCTGATGGTCAGTTCGATATTGCCGATTTAGAGTGCTTCTTTTCTCTGATCAACGATTACGACGCGGTGCTGGGATATCGCATCAACCGCCAGGATACATGGATGCGCAAGCTCAACGCCTGGGGCTGGAAAATATTGGTGCGCATCGTCTTTGGCCTGCATGTGCGCGACGTAGATTGCGCTTTTAAGCTCTATCGCGCTACATTCTTTTATGAGCATCGCCTGGAAACACGCGGCGCAATGATTAATGCCGAAATATTGTACAAATTTACGCGTGCAGGTTATACCTACACCCAGCTGGGGGTACATCATTTGCCGCGGCGAGGTGGCCGGGCAACGGGGGCAAAGCCAGCTGTGATCGCGCGGGCTTTCCGCGAGATGTTTATCTATGCGCGCAAATGGCGCTTTGAAGAGCGCAAGCAACAGGCGAGCTTGCGATCGCAGCAACAGAAAGCCAGGACCAGCGTCAATGAATCCCGTCAGTAGTATAACTCAGCGAGTTCATACTGCAGCAGGTACACATGGATTAGGCGTGCTATCTATGCTGCGCCGGCGTGCACCTGCAAAGGCAGCGCCATGGACCTCCATTTTAAGCTGGCGTATGCCCATACTTATACTTGTCCTGGCTCTCAGCTTCAATCTCTACCGCCTGGGCTCTCCCAGCGTATGGTTCGACGAGGCCTTTTCCGTTGAATTAGCTCGCCAACCATTGCCATTGCTCTGGAAGATTATCTCAGGTCCTGAGCCAAACATGGGGCTGTACTATCTTGTTTTGCATGCCTGGTTAAGCTTAACGGCCGCGCTAGGCCTGCACGCGACAGAGTTTGTCGTGCGTCTGCCCTCTGCGGTCTTTGCTGCCTGCAGCACGCTCGTTGTATTCTTTCTTGGTAAGCAATTACTGCAGCCGCGAGCCGGCCTTATTGCCGCCCTGCTCTTCCTGCTGAACGACCTGCAGCTGGTGTATGCGCAGCAGGCTCGTTCATATAGTCTGCAGCTTCTGCTTATCTGCATTGCCTGGTATGCTCTGCTGGTGGCTCTCACCGCGGACTTTCGCACGAGGCGCTGGTGGTTGTGCTTCGTCGTCGCGACAATCCTGGCGGTCTATGCACATCTCTTCAGCCTTATCATTCTCCTGGCGCAAGTGTGCGCGTGCGTGGGCATGCTGTTGCTGCCGCAACCCTGGCGGGGCAGGTCGCGCAGGCAGATACCGGCTTTGCTTATCAGCCTGGGCGCCATTTGTTTGGGCGTCATGCCCGCACTTGCGCATCTGAATTTTGAGCAAACGAGCTGGCTGCCAGCGCCGCGCTTTTTAGATGTCGTGCGCCTGGCGCTTACTATCAGCGGGGGCAACAGGCTTTACCTGCTTGCGCTGGCAGCCAGCTGCGGCGCAGGCCTTCTGGCCGCCCAGCTCGTCGCTCTGCTGGGCTGGGCACCCCATGGCCTGGCGCTTGCTGCAGGCTGTCAGCGCTGCCGGCCGTGGCACCACACCTCTTTGCCCGTGGGCCTGGCGCTGCTCTGCTGGCTGCTTGTGCCGCTGGTCACCAGCTATGTGATCTCGCAAGGACCTGTGCGCCTCTTTTCGTCGCGCTACCTGGTAACGATTGTGCCGTCGCTCTGCCTGCTGGCGGCTATGGGTGTATGCGCCAGCAAGCAGCGTGTGCAGATTGTGGTGGCCCTGCTGTTGCTAGCCCTGGCACTCTCCTGCGTCCCCTACTACTACCGTAGCGCCCAGGTAGAAGATTGGCGCGCCACCTCGCTCTGGATCGAACAGCGTTATCAGGCAGGTGACGGCCTTGTCTGTTATGACAATGCGCTTGAGCAGGGGTGCCAGATCGCGCTTGAGTATTATTTCCACGCCTATCCCGGCCCCGCGCACTTTGACCCCGATTCACCCGGCGCCTTCTCATGGCGTACCTTTCGTTCTGTCGCGCCTGATGCGGCTGTAAAGCCCCGTCTCCTGGCCGCCTACGCAGCGAAGCATGCGCGCATCTTTTTTATTATTGGACGCCTGCCCAATGACGAAGCCGCTGGCCGCGCCCAGGCTGCCCGGGCGTGGCTGGATAGCCACTACCATTTTATGGCGCAAATTGTGACCCGCACGGTCAAAATTCGCTTGTATGCTACAAATTTCCACATGCTAACGTCGTAGCCTGCTGTTTATCAGACGTACTCAGGGAAATGTGATACGATAGGAGAGGAATCCGCACACGCCTGGACCAACGTATCTACCAGCGAAAGATGAACTAATATGCCCGCTACGTTTGCCGAACTTTATGCGTCATTGCTTAAAAAGGATGTCTTCACCGTTCATGCCAGGGAAAATCTTGCACAGGGCGCGGATGCTTTAACCTGTGCCCTCGCCTATGCTGAACAGGGAAAGCCCGAATTTGCCCTGGCTTATCTACTCCTGGCCACTCTCACTGATGAGGAGAAGCGTGAGATTCTGGCTGTTTCATTTGAGCGGCATGCTATTCTCTCTGAAGAGAAGGCTGAGCAGTTTGATCAACAATTTCATCGCCCTTTCCCCCTGATCAAACTTGAAGCGCAGAAAGATCGCCTGGCGGCTCAACAGGTGCGCCAGGGAAGGAGGGTGCGCCGTGAGACAGCCGCGCCTAAAATGCTACGCTTGAATTAACATGAGACACCCCGAATTTCATAGTTGAGGTTAAGACGAAGATGTTATCTTATTCCTCTTCTGCGGTCGCCACCTCGACGACTGTCTCTCCTTCTTCCTCGTCGCTGTCATCGCTTGCTTTTTCGGAGGCATCCAATTTTTTGCCATTTGTTGTTGCCACGGCGACAACCGTATCGCCCTCGCCGAGATTCATCATGCGGCGTCCCTGCGTATTGCGCCCACCTCTAATGATGTTATGCACATCCATACGAATGACCACGCCGGCCGCTGAGATGATCATCAAATCGTTATCGTGCGCATCAATCAGGCGTGCCGCCGCAACCGGGCCGGTTTTATCGTTCACCTTCAAGGTGATTACTCCGCTCCCGCCGCGGCTGTGTGGGGGATAATCCTCAATGGGCGTGCACTTACCATAGCCGTGCTCGGTCACGCTCAGGAGCTCGTTGCCTGCCAGCGCGAGATTGAGCGAAACAACTTTATCATCGTCTACCAGGCGAATGCCGCGAACACCGCCACTGGTGCGTGAGGCTGAACGCAGCTCTGCCACCGGGAAGCGGATGGCCTTACCCAGGGAGGTAATCATCAGGATATCATCGTCGGCGTGTACTAGCTTTGCGCCAATCAATTCATCATCCTCCTCCAGATCCATGGCGATCAATCCCGAGCGGCGCACGACCTCAAATTCGCTCATGGCCGTTTTCTTGACTTCGCCTTTTCTCGTGGCGACGATCATGAAGTCGCGGCTCACTCCCTTGGGAACGCCGACGATAGCGGTCACCCGTTCACGCTGTTCGATAGCGATCAGGTTAATGAGGTGTTCGCCCTTGGCCGTCCGGCTGACATCGGGCAGCTCATAGACCTTAAGCTGGAAGACGCGGCCGCGGTCGGTAAAGAAGAGCAGACTGTCGTGGCTGTGAGCGACCAGCAGGTGGCGTACCGTGTCATCCTCGCGGGTCGCCATGCCGGTGATGCCTCTACCGCCTCTGCGTTGCGCGCGATAGGTGTTGGTAGGAAGCCGCTTGATATAACCTTTTTCGGTCAGAGTCACCACGACTTCATCGTTGGGGATGAGGTCTTCGTGGCGAAACTCGCCGGCCTCCGTCTCGACGATATCTGTGCGACGCGCATCTCCATATTTTTCCTGTAGTTCGCGCAGGTCTTCTACGATCAGCTTGCGAATCTCGGCGATATCTGCCAGGAGCATATGATAGTAGTCAATATTCTTGAGCACATCGCGCAATTCATCTTCGATCCTCTGGCGTTCCATTGCCGCCAGACGGGCCAGGCGCATATCCAGGATAGCCTTTGCCTGCACCTCCGACAGGTTGAAGCGTTGTTGCAGATTCAGGTTGATCTCAGCCTCTGACACCTGGGCCCGGCGAATGGTTGCGATAACGGCATCCAGGTTGTCGTGCGCGATTTTCAGGCCCTCGAGTATGTGCTTGCGAGCCTCGGCCCTGGCAAGTTCATAGCGTGTACGCCGCATGAGCACGTTCTCACGATGTGTGACGTAGTGTTGCAGGAAGGCCTTGAGCGAGAGCGTGCGGGGTTGTTGCTCGACCAGGGCCAGCATATTCGCGTTGAAGGCGCTCTGCATCGCTGTATATTTAAACAATGAATTAAGCACGCTCTCGGGATTGGCATCGCGCTTCAACTCAACCACGACGCGCATACCTTTGCGATCAGATTCGTCGCGAATCTCAGAGATGCCATCTATCTTCTTGTCGCGTGCTAGCTCGGCAATCTTTTTGACCAGGTCGGCTTTATTGATCTGATACGGTAGTTCTGTGACGACGATGGTCACGCGCCCGCGCTCCGCCTCTTCAAATTGCGTGCGAGCGCGCACAACGATACGCCCGCGCCCGTTGGCATACATATTGCGAATACCCTCGCGCCCCTGAATGATGCCGCCGGTTGGGAAATCCGGGCCGCGTACGATACGAGAAAGCTCTTCAGTTGTGGCATCGGGATGATCGATCAGGTAAATAATCCCGTTACAGATCTCAAGCAGGTTGTGGGGAGGAATATTCGTTGCCATGCCCACAGCGATGCCCGTGGAACCGTTGAGGAGCAGGTTAGGCAGACGGGCAGGCAATACCGTTGGTTCTTCGGCCTGGTTGTCGTAGTTGGGTTTGAAATCAACTGTATTTTTTTCGATATCGCGCAGTAGCTCATCGGCTATAGCAGCCATCTTTGCTTCGGTATAGCGCATAGCGGCGGGGGGATCGTCGTCCTGCGAGCCAAAATTCCCCTGTCCCAGGACGAGTGGATAGCGCATGGCCCAGGGTTGTGCCATGCGTACCAGGGAATCGTACACAGCCACATCACCATGTGGATGGTAATTCTTTAAAACCTCGCCCACCGTACCCGCGCATTTACGAAACTGCCTTGTGGATTGCAGGCCCATCTGATCCATTGCATATAAAATGCGGCGATGCACCGGCTTCAAGCCGTCACGCACATCGGGGAGCGCCCGGGCGACAATGACGCTCATAGAGTAGTCGAGGTATGCCCCCGTCATCTGTTCAACAATACTGACCAGCTTAATATTGCCTAGTTCCATTAGAAGTCCTCACCAATAAAGTCAGATCCTGCCAGAAGGCGATATCGATTGAAGTGTATATAAAGTTCCGTGGAGGGTCCGAGAATTTGTTTGAGCCTACCTCTGTTATTATAGCATATCTAGCCTTGAGCAGCAACAAAAGCCCATTCCCGCTGCCTTTTACAGGGTACAGTCGGCCGCGCTTGTTGATGTGCTGCAACTTCGCCAACTCCTGTTTTTTATGCAAGTATATACTTATAACAGTAATGAAGAGCGGCGGATCCACGTTGCGCGCACCCCACCAGAGAGTTGAATTGGACAGGCATATTATGTCCCTCCCGCGAGTGGCCATCGTCGCCCTCTAGGATTTAGAATTAGCTTGTGGTATCATTGAATGCAAGAGTGGAGAACAAGAGACTATGATGTGGTTTTTTTCAGATCGTGCAGGTAGTAGTGTAATAGCGGAAAGCGTTCCTGCTCTATCCGTGTTGGTGTTGACGCAGTAGAGGGAAAGTATGGCTTGGCAACTCACTGCCCCGCAGTGCTTTTTTATCGCCATCATCGCTTTTGGGATAATTGGTTTTCAACGCGGCTGGCGAAGAGAGGTCATTGCTCTGGCATTTACGCTCACGGGCATACTATTGCTCGTTTTTGGCAGCGTGGGCCTGGCTCAAGTTATCCTGGTCAACCTGCCGCGCGCCATCCAGGCCCTTTTATCAGGCACCTCTACAGCTGAACCCGCCACTACGATCGCAGTGGGTGACCCACGCGTGGTATTTTGTACGGCTGGTGCCTTTGTGTTTTTTATCCTACTAGGATACCTGGTGAGCCGCAGAGCTGCCCCCAGCCCCAGCAATACGGCTGAGCGCGTATTCGGGCTTATTCCAGGCGTTATCTCAGGCTACGCTATTCTGACCTATATTACAAATACCTATGTGAAGACATCGCTTTTCACCTTTAATGTCAATACTCCGAACCAGACGCTAGTCAGCAGTTATCTCCTGATCATCTTTATTGTTGTTGTTATAGCTGTCATCGTTGCGCTGGTGGCCGCCAGCGCGAAGAAAAAGCCCGCTGGCAAATAACTAGCTATTGTTGTGCTTCATAAAGATCAAGCTGAGGTGAGCTGATGAGCAGCAAGCTACGCGAGAGAAAAGCAGTTGTTGTAAACGCGTCCAACGTTGATCCTTCTCGTTCGCGGCGCTCGCGTTTTGGCTGGCAGCAACTGCGCATTGGGCGCGACATGCGCTGGCATTTCCCCGGACAGCAAGCGGACGAAGTAGTTCGCATGGTCGTGCGTAAGCATAAGCTTTTCCTGTTGCTGCCCGCTCTACCGCTACTTGGCTCTTTTATACTACTCTCTCTGATATTGCTGGGAGCAGCCAGTTACCGCAACCCACTTATTCCGTGGCCATTTTTTGAAATTCTCGCCGTTGTGCTTATCATTGGCACCGCTATATGGTTCATCTACCGCGACCTGAGTCGCTGGTATCTGGAAGTATATATCATTACCAACAAGCGCATCATTAACTCGCGCGGACTCCTTGAGCCGGTGCGTCAGGCAACATCTATTGAGAGCATCAGGCAGGTGAAAGTTGACTACGATTTGATTCTAGACGTCTGGCTGCATTTTGGATATGTGCGAGTGTATCTTGTGGGTGGTAACCTGGTCATGTCGCGGGTGCCGGAGCCCAAGAGGGTAAAGGAGCTGTTGGATGACCTCATCCAGGGCGTGCAAGCCGCCAAGCCTAAGGAGGAGAAGCCGCCGGTACCGCCCAATCCCGAGGTCGCAGCCGTTATTGAGTCTCTCGCAAAGCCCAGGGAGGCGCCTAAACTTGAAAACGCGGATGCGAGCCTGCCCATTCGCAGGCGGGAGGGTCGTCTTGGCCCGCGCCGCACCTTTGGCGGCATCCTCAATATCCCCGCCGAGATACACTATACCGCGGATGAATTTACAGTCAGGTATATCCAGCGCTCGCGCTATGTGCTCTTCACGCATCTGTTTCTGCCAGTTCTGGCCCTGCTGATTGCCCTGCCTATGGCGGTGTATCTACCAATGGCGGACACGCTGGCGAACGCAAATCTGGGCCTGTGGTGGTTGGTAATGAGCCTGGTGGTTCTGGGCCTGCTTATCACGATCTTTTTCATCTATACGAATTATGTAGATGATGTCTATATCCTGACCAATAAACGGATCATCGACATCGAGCGCCGCTACCTCTTTCTTTACGAGATGCGCACAGAGGTCGACTACAAAAATATCAGGGACATCAAGGTGAAGATTCCTAATGTGGTCCAGCGCCTGTTTGATGTCGGCAACGTCAATATCGAGGTAGTTGGTTCACCCGGTATCATTCTGCCCACGGTCGACCATCCCTTCTTCCTCCAGGATAAGATCTTTGAGATTCAGAAATACAAGGAGAAGACCGCGGAGGTTAAAAAGATCAATGATGAGAAGAAAGAGCTGCAGATGTGGTTTGGCAAGTTGACCACGACCCTGATTGAGACGACGCAATTAAAGGGTGCGCCAGCCCTTGTGGGCAAAGATTTGCTCGAGGCTATGGAGGTGGCGGGCGAATTTGGTTTTCATGTCAGTGTGAGCGACGAAGATACATCCAACCCCGACGTTCCTTCGGGGCGGGTTATGCACCAGAGCCCTCCTCCCGGTACCGCTATTAATCCGGGAGGCGAGATCCAGGTTGTGTTAAGCGCCTGATGCGGCTGCTCTAGCGGTTGTTGACGCGGGCCAGTAGCGCTACGCATTCAATATGGTATGTTTGGGGGAACATATCGATTGGTTGAGCGGCCACCAGCATGTAGCGATTATTTGAGCAGAGCGTGGCGATATCGCGTGCTAGCGTACTGGGATCGCATGAGACGTAGCAGATGTGGCGCGGCCCCAGCACCTGCAAGGCCTGCAGCGCTTTAGGGTGGCAGCCGAAGCGGGGTGGATCGACCAGGGCTACATCGACGCGCTCGCGCCGGTAGTGTAACTGGCTGAGAATGCGCTCCAACGTTCCTTCCAGGGTTGTGATATTATTCTGGTTGTTCAATGAAGCATTGGCCCGTGCATCCATGACCGCGCTCGGCTGTGACTCAATCGCAACTACCCGTGCACAGCGAGCGGCCAGAAACGCCGAGAAGAGTCCAACTCCGCTATAGCCATCCAGCGCAATTTCGTTACGCTGTGGCTCCAGCATCTGCAGCGCTTTCTCGATCAAAGCCGCGGTCTGCACGAGGTTGACCTGGAAGAACGAGTCAGCAGAGACGCGGAAACGGCGGCCTAAAACCGTGTCGGTCAAAAACTCCTGTCCCGCCACGACTCTTCCGTAGCGTCCTCCGACGCGCTCGACAATCACTCCAACAATCCCGGGGGCTATGGTAATCAGTTCATGGGCCAGCTGCTGGGGGGCCTCGATCAACGATCCCGGGCGCGCGTGCAGGCTGAGTAAGGTGGGTACCGCCTTCACTGTACTCGCGTTTGCGGCGTTGTTATTGACCGCACCGATCGCGCCGCGAATGGTAAAGCCCTGGATCATCTCGCTGAGAGAGTCGCCAAAATACTTGATGAGTTTGCCTCTCACGCGCTGGTAGACCATATCCAGGGCAGGATGCAAGAGGGCACAATCCTCCAGGTCCTGTACCTCGTGGCTATCATTAATCTTGAAGCCTATTTCTCCCGAGGGGCCAATTGAAAATAAAACGATGTTGCGGTACTGCCAGGGTGAGATGCCCGCGGGCATGCCGATGGTGGGATGGACGACAGCATCAGGCTGTTTACCTATACGCACGAGGAGTTGACGCACGATGTGTGCTTTCCATGTGAGCTGAGCCGGATACGCGATATGTTGCCACTGACAACCAGAGTCTGTTAGCAACGGATAGCGCGGTGCGACTCGCTCTGGTGCCGGGCGCAAAATTTCCAGCAGCGTGGCGCGTGCGTGTCCCTTGCGCTCCTCGACAATGTCTACGCGTACTCGTTCGCCTGGTATGCCACCTGGCACAAAGAGTACTCGTCCTTCATAACGGCCCACGGCATCCCCTCCGTAGGCCAGGTCTGTGAGTTCAACGTCAATGCTCATATTTACCTCGGCGGCCACTGACGAATTGGTAGTCATATGTGTCCGTCCCATCTTTCTTCCAACGTATTTGTATACCCAATCCCACCTAGTAGCGCAAAAAGCAAAAGGCAAAAGCCTCTTGCCCTGCCTGCTTAGTTGTGGCTTGTATACACAAGATACTACAGCTTGGCGGGTGTGTAAACAGGCGGATTACCTCTATAGAATAAGGGGTTGTTTCGGTTGACTGTACAGCCGTGTGCCGAAACGGCTTAAGAAGACGGCTCCGAGCCCTAACAATCCCACGCCAATACTTATGAGCCAGCCAATATAGGGGAGAGATCCTGCCAGTACCAACGCTGTTAGTCCTACCACAATTTGTATAAGGCGTGTATTATGCTGGGGAGCCACCCTGCGCATAATATAGTCACCGACGAGCCAGCCGACAGCCACAGTACCTAAAGCCCACGCCGCTACCAGTCCTAATCCTACTATAATCGCCAGCGGAATAGACAAAACCAGCGCAATCAATACAATCAGCACAGCTGGTGCGATAGGACGCTCAAGAGACCGATAACAAGGCTGCGCCGCGTTTTGCTGACCACGGTCGTACGCACAAGCATCACATGCTCTGGCAGTACAGAGGTAAGCAAAATGCCCAGCGCCACCCAGATCAAAAGGGACCAGAAATGAAAATCGGAAGGCCCCGTTGTCCGTAAACAGCCAGTCTACCCGTTTTGTATGGTCGATCACGCTGCCCTCCAGCCGCGCATTTAACCCCTCCACCACCTGTCCTGCATACAGGTGAATATCACCGAAAACGGGAGAACCACTCTGCAGGATGACACGCCCACCATACAGCTGGATGTTGCCATCAACCGTGCCCGCAATAACGACGCTGCTAGTGAATGCGACGATATCACCCCGCACCTCTCCGTTAATCGCGACTGTACCACCGAAGGCAGTCAGGTTACCGCATGCTATTTCGTTTGTCTCAACGACAATAGTACCGCCAAAGGATGGTTCTTGATGTGTAGAGGTGCATTCATTTTGCGCAATGTTCGCGCTCCTGCCGGCGGCCATGACCGCGGGAGTTATCCCTGCCAGTAACTGTCCACTTCCACTGAGGAAGAGCGCTATGAGGGCCATTGCCGGGAGAGCGCAATCACCAGCCATTGTCTACATCTGACATTAACATACCGGAACTCCTATCATAGCCAGCCCTCCGACTATGACCCTCGCTAGCTACGCCTCTTGTGGATGACGCATTAAGCGAAGCCACATCCCCATCATGACCACCATGACGAAAGCCGCGCTCAATAAAAGCCAACTTGCCATTACCAACGATGTCAATCCCGCCTGTAAGTATTGTCCAAGGACGATCAATCCGCCTACCCCGTCACCTAGGTGTGCAAGCGTCTGCACCAACAGGTCGGGTTGAACGATGGTCAGGGCAAGCAGTCAGCACAGGAATACTTCCCAGGGTAAACACGGCCAATGGCTGCGAGCAATGGACCAACCCTGCGCATATGGGCTATCCGCGACGCTGTTGCAGCGCAGATATCTCGAGCTGCCGGGATATCCGTTTCTGCCGCTCTACCGCCAGCAGAATGCGTTCCGTCGTGATGCTTGCAGTAGAGCGCGGCGTCACGGGTAACAGCGCTCTATTAAGGAACCTTGTTGACTCTGCGCAAAAGTGCGGCAGGCCGAGCAGTCCTCCAGGTGCTCCCTGAGCTTTAATGCGTCTGATTGTGCCAAGTCGCCATCACGCTGAGCGGCAAGCCAGAGTTTAGCTTCGCGGCAGCGCATCGATCTGCTCCTCCTCATTGAGTGAATTCTGTTTCATGTAACGAGCCAGCAGTTCGCGAGCCCGGTGAAGCCGGCCTTGACCAATGCCGGCGTCAGTTTGAGCGTCTTGGCTATCTCTTCGTATGAAAAATCGTACCAGTAGCGTAACACGATTACAGCTCGGTATTTGCTCGGTAGGCGTTGCAGATAGACCTGGATCTCATCTTGTTGTTCGCCCTGCAGCGCAGTTTGCTCGGGGCCGTTCCCCATATCGACAATCCACTCCAGGAAAGGTACATCTTCGAGTGGGAGTGCCAGGAAGCGTCTCCGTCTCAGCTGGTCAATCGCCAGGTGCGAGGCGATTGAAAGCAGCCAGGTGCTGAATTTATGGGCGGGCTTATATGTAGCAAGCTGTGTATAAGCTCGTACAAAGGTCTCCTGGGTGACATCCTCTGCTTCCGCTGTATTGCTGAGCATACGGTATGCCAAGATTCTGTACGGCATCTTTGTATCGCTCGACGAGCACTGTGAAGGGGTCCTGATTCTCTGCAAGCACTAGCTCGACAAGCGCAGCATCGCTCATCGCCTCCACGCTAGCCTCTCGCGCATGTACTCTGGATGTACTCTGTGCTCCCACTTCTGAACGCTCGCTGATGGACCGTTCAGTACTTCGAATACCCTGTGTGCCTCCCACAGTTCCCGTACCACGGCCGCGGCGCGTTTTACGTGCTGGCTGTGCCAACGCTCCGATGGCCCCCAGCGTACCTGAAGCTTGTAGTGTCGATTCCATTTTTATATCACCGCTCATTCGCTAATATTTCTTTGCATAAAAGCAGGTCCCACATAAGCACTTACGAGCGGCCACTTAAAAAGTTGTAATCCTGCAGGAAGTGTAACAGAACTGCAACTAAGTAGCAAGAGGGTAAGTCCTTTAGCATAATGAATATGCATTCATCATATCACAGACGCGCCTGACAAGCAAATTGGCCTCTGGGGAGCCTCTGCTATTGTCGCCCGCGCTTTAGAAGACCAGCTGCTTCTGCCTGATCGTAATGACATACTGACATCCAGCACACTACTAGTAAATTCAGGCTACACTGCATAAAATTCCACCGTGTGTCATAAAGTTTCATGTTACGATGTGTTTATTGCGCATGCCTGAACCTATGCTGCTAGTGCCGGGTATTGCCTCCAGGACCGTAACACACTGGAAAGAGGATCTTTTGCGCGTACGCAGGCACATCAGAGCGTACTCACGATGCAAGGGTGGTACGTTTGGTGTACAGAAGTTCGTCGTTGTAGTGCTCACCTTGCTCACGTTAACTGCAATAGCCGGTCAAATTCAGCAGGGAGAGACGTATGGAGATGCATCTATGGCCAGCAGCTGCACGGATTCCCATCAGCCATACAGCAGTCAGGTAATCTGTATTTTTGCGCATGCGGGCATGGCGGCTCTGCCTGTGCAGAATATTCAGCTCCATCAACCCCAGGCCGGCCGTGAACAACTATCCATGGACTCCTACATGTCAATTGCCCGGGCCGCCGCTCTGCAGGCAGGTATTAGTCCTGAGCTCTTTGTACGACAATTTCGCCAGGAAAGCGAGTTCAATCCAGCCGCGCTTTCAGCGGCGGGCGCGATCGGCATCGCGCAATTTATGCCGGCTACTGCTGCCTCCATGGGGGTCGATCCCTTTGACCCTGTCCAGTCGCTCTATGGAGCGGCCCGTCTCATGGCCGACCTCTCTGCGCAATATCATGGAGATTATGCCATGGCCCTGGCCGCTTACAATGCCGGCCCTGGCTATGTGCAAGCTGCGATCAAGCAGGGCGGCAGCAACTGGCGCGCCTTTCTGCCTGCAGAGACTCAGAATTATATCACCATCATCTTGGGGAGCTAGCAGCACAGGCTGTGGACAAATATACTGATGTGTGGACAACTTGAGGACACTTTAGGCATAAAGAGCGAGCAAGACGCTTTGTGACGGCGCAAGGGGAGCCAGCCACCTGTGCAATTATGCCCTGACTGGCGCCTCCGTTGGCCTCAATTGATCAGCTTGCAGTGTGTGATAAAATCCCTGCAGGGATCTTCGGCGTAGGCCGAAATATTACGGGCATGAGGTTCGCTATGTCAGACGGAGAAGGCTCTCCCCCAGTCAAAACTGTATTAATTGTTGAGGATGACCAGGATATTGGCTCTTTTATTTTGCGCGCCATTCTCGATGAAACCTCTTATCAGGCTATCCTTGTAACCGACGGTCAAAGAGCGCTGGAAACAATGAAAAGCGTGAAGCCAAATCTTCTGGTCCTGGACTACCATCTTCCACGCATGAATGGGATCGAACTGTACGACCATCTCAGCACTCACAAGGAATTAGGGCATGTGCCCGCCATTTTGATGAGCGCGCGCTTGCCGAAAGAAGAGGCCTGGAAACGCAAGATGACCTGTCTTGAGAAGCCCTTTGAACTTGATGCACTTCTGAAAACCATTGATGATCTCATTGAATAACCTGGACGATGAACTCTGGCAGTTTGATGGCCACTTCTCTGCCGCCGGCCGCGGCGCTACTCTGCGCTCGCGGGAGGGGCGTTTGCCATCTTTAGTGCTATACTGCTGGATGTAGCGGCGCGGGTGGTCTTAGCGCAAAGCAGTAACGGGAGCATGTTGGATGAACTGGACAAAAGCCAGACGCTATGTGGATATATTGTGTATAAATATGCTGATGTGTGGACAACTCCTAATACCTGTCGGCTGCGCTGGTAGAGTATAATTCGCCGTGACACCCATTGCTGCCCCGCTGCCTGCGCCTACAGGGAAGATGCCGCGAGGGGGGCAATCTTTACGTCATTTGCGGGGGCTGTCTCTTGTCTAAATTGGCTCTATAGGCTGGTGGGGCGAGAGGGAGTCGAACCCTCACGACCTCGCGGTCAGGGGATTTTAAGTCCCCGGCGTCTACCATTCCGCCATCGCCCCTTGCCTGCTTGTTATGCGCTGCAGCGCCAGGCTGACCTGATATTAACATGCTCTCGCCTATTCGTCAATCACTATTTCTCTATGTATGTTTGCCCGCACTTTGAGCTGGCGGGTCTCTTTCCAGGCTGACTCAAGCAACCGTTTCAACTATGTAACCCTCTCGCGTACCAAATTGCAGAGGAATGCGACGACATGAGGTCGTGCAATAGAAAACTCTCTTTGCAGGTACAAGAGCGCTCGCACCAATTCTCGAGGCTACTGGCTAGCGCCTGACGACGCAGTCGGCTAGAAGGTTCTGCCTTTAACTCAATAGCTTGCAGCCCGACTAACCAGTTCTATACTTAACATACAGAAAATAGCTTTGGCGATTTTTAGCTGGTTGCATACGTGTCACGTTAGCAACTCTAGATAAACGGAGTACCTTCTATGTCCAATCACATTACAACCGCACCTTTGAACGCTACCCCATCACAGCGCCTGTTGCCGATAAGCTGGCAACGAAAGGGTATTGCGTCCTTGCGCATCACTTTGGGCTCATCTGGTGCGTTGCTGCCTGGTTGAAGTGGCAGCCTGCGTTTCAAAGTAGCTTTGTGGATCAGGTTTCAGGTGCGAAGAATGGCCAGCCTGTCCTGATTTAGGGATGGATCACGCTCTGGGCCAACCTGATCAATATCAGCCCTCTGCTCTTCGCCCGTGTCGAGGCGGCGACAGAGACAGCACTGGCGCTTTGCTTGCTTTTAGGGCTCTTCAGCAATCTCACATATATTATTGGCATACTCCTGTCGCTCGGCATATGGTCAACCGCCGAGGGCTTTGGGGGACCATATATGCCGGGACATTCGACGGATGTTGGCACCGCGCTGCCCTACGCGGTCCTCTTCGCCATACTGCTCTCCATTGGCGCGGGGCGCTATTATAGCCTGGACCGCTGGCTCTCTTCCAGGTTGGGCCGCTTTAGCTTCCTGGCGGCTGGCCCCAGCAGGTAAATAGAGCCATGGCAGCCTGGGGAGGGAGAGGCTTCATCCCTATCCTCAGAGCCTGGCGTATTGACGTGACATGCCATCTAATGCATAATATCATGGCGGATACGTGAAGAAACGTTCATCTATTATAAGTGTATGGACGAGCTAGATTAAAGTGCGAATGGATAGCAACGTGGAGAGTAAAGTGCTGTCCCCCGAGCGGATTGTACGGGGCACATATGATGTCATTGTGGTTGGCGCGGGCCACGCCGGGTGTGAAGCCGCCCTCGCCTGCGCTCGCATGGGGCGCAAAACCCTCCTATTAACGATGAATCTCGATAGCGTGGCCCTCATGCCCTGTAACCCGTCGATGGGGGGCCCTGCTAAGGGGCACCTGATCAAAGAGATTGATGCCCTTGGTGGTGAGGTCGGCCGCAATACCGATCGCACTTTTATCCAGATACGTCTGTTAAATACAAGTAAAGGTCCCGCTGTTCAGGCGCTACGCGCGCAATGTGACAAGCAGGCCTATCGCCTGGCTATGAAGTATGTTTTAGAGAGCCAGCCAGATCTCGAATTGAAACAGGCCACCATCGCTCGCCTGTTGAGCGAGGTCGGCCCCGATGGGCGCCCTGTCATGACAGGCGTTGTCACAAATAATGGCTGGCAATACATGGCCCCTGCGATCATTCTGACTACGGGCACGTTTATTAACGGCCGTCTTGTTGTGGGCGAAAAGACGCAGCCAGGCGGCCGGGCAGGTGAGGGGCCGGCCCTTGGCATCTCCGATTGCCTGCGCGCCCTTGGCCTGGAGGTGCGACGCTTCAAAACGGGCACGCCTCCGCGCATTGACGCTCGCAGCATCGACTTTAGCAAGACGGAGCCTCAGCCGGGCAGTCGTGTGCCGCTTTACTTTTCGCTGGACAGGACGACGCGTGAAGACGTACAACTGCCGCGGGGCCGTCCCAACGCGGTCTATCCGCTGAGTGATGAAGACCTGCACGGTTGGCGGCCCCAGTTGCCCTGCTACCTGGTGCGCACCACTGAACGAACGCAGCAGATAATCCGCGCCAACCTCCATCGCTCGCCGCTCTATACCGGTATCATCGAGGGAATAGGCCCGCGCTATTGTCCCTCCATTGAAGACAAGATTGTGCGTTTTGCCGAGAAGAGCAGCCACCAGATTTTCCTGGAACCGGAGGGTTGGCGAACGGGTGAGGTCTATGTACAGGGCATGAATACCAGCCTGCCCGAAGACGTGCAGCTCGCCATGCTACACAGCATTCCCGCGCTCGAACACGCTGAAATGATGCGTGTAGGCTACGCAGTTGAATACGATTATGTGCCGCCGGACCAGTTGTTCACGACACTGGAAACAAAGGCCGTCGGCGGCCTTTATCTCGCTGGCCAGATCAATGGCACCTCGGGCTATGAGGAGGCGGCAGCGCAGGGCATTATGGCTGGTATCAATGCGGCCTTACGTGTACGCGAAGAGGCTCCCTTTGTGCTTGGCCGGCATGAGGCATATATCGGCGTGTTGATCGATGACCTGGTTACGCGCTCCATGAGTGAGCCATATCGCCTACATACCTCACGCGCCGAGTACCGCTTGCTGCTGCGACCAGACTGCGCCGACCTGCGCCTGAGCGACTATGCCTATCGCTTTGGACTGATTGATGAGAGACGCTATGCCCAGGTTTTACAAAAACGCGAGCATATTCAGCGGGCGCTGGCCCAGCTCGACCAGGTCGTGTTCACTTCGTCGCGCCAGGCGGAGAGCAGCGCCCAGGAGCTTGGCCTCACGTCTCTTGGAGGGATGCTCTCGGGACGTGAGCTGCTGCGCCGCCCTGATGTTCGCTACGTCCAGGTAGAGCAATTGGCGCAGCGCGTAACCACTGCGCCGCTACTGGCCTTGCCCGAGACAACAGCCGCCGAAGTCGAGTTGCTGGTCAAATACGAGAACTACGTCCACAAGCAGGAGCAGACTGTGCGTCGTACACAGCGCCTGGAAGAACAGCTTATCCCCTTAATGATAGCGTATGACGACATCCCCCACCTGCGTACGCAGGCACGTCAGAAGCTTGCACTCACGCGCCCGCGTACTGTAGGTCAGGCCTCACGCGTAGAAGGTGTAACACCGGCCGATATCGCCATTTTAATGGTTTACCTGGAAAAACAGCGAGCGATGCGCGCGAACTCTTGACAACGGCGAAAAAAATTGTGTAAGATATGGCTGGTTTTCTACTCGCAATGTTACATAAATTGTAAGTGTAGAGCTGTATCGAGAAGAGACAACTGGCTTTTAAGGCGCCTTGCGTAGTTTTAATGCCGCTTTTACCGACTCCAGGCGCCTCCCCTAGGTGTGTCATCAGGAGCAAATAACTGAACCCGTTGGCAGGCCTTTCTCTTCTAAGGGATGAGCTTGCGCCTCTTATGCGCGGAAAGTAGGGTGGAGAAAGAAGTGACGTAACGGCCACATGCTTGCAGTGCGTTGATAAAGAGGGGAAAAACTGTGTATATTCTTGTTGTCGACGACGACCAGTTTGCAAATGCCCTGGTGCAGTTTGTGCTGCGCAAAGAAGGCTTTGAAGTTGAAACTCTGGATAATCCTCGTAATGCGATGCAGCTGATTCAAAAACGTGAGCCCGACCTGCTTCTACTAGATGTCTCAATGCCCTATATTGACGGCTTTGAGTTCTCAGCCAAGTTACGGGCCGAAGGCTACGAACTCCACTTATTTTTATGACGGCGAAGGACTCCATCGATGACAAACTGCAGGGCTTTCGCATCGGCGCGGATGATTATATTTGCAAGCCCTACAATCACCAGGAACTGGTTGCGCGAGTTCAGGCCGTCATGCGTCGCATCAAGAAGAACGGCAAGCTCGGCAATCAATCCATTCGCGGAGGTCAATTTGAACTCTTGCCCACGGAGCTAAGGTTATACAACCAGGTCGCTCTGCGATTGATCTTACCCCCAAAGAGATGCAGGTGTTCAAGCCTCCTCATGGCTTATAGCGGGCAGGTTGCTGCAAACGCGAGCTGTTGCTGGCGGAAGTATGGAATGACAACGAAATAACAGTAACATCGTAGATGTATATATACGCCGCTTGCGCGCCAAGCTGGAAGCGGATGCCGAAAGGCCCCAGCACATTCTCTCGGTACGTGGGGTTGGTTATAAGTTTTTGGGGAAATAGGGGGCACGTGTGCTGTGTCAAAGCATTTACGCAAATCGAAGCCAGTGGCCGGGGATATGTCGCAGACGCCGGGCGATGAACCTGTCCGGCCTGCGGATGAGGCGGCCGCAGCGCCTGGCGCGCTTCCAGATACGACGGTGAGACCCTCGTATCTGGAAGCGCTGGCCGCGCAAACCACCGATGGCCTGATTGTACTGGATGAGGGGTATCATATCCTTGACCTGAACCCCGCGGCGAGCGGCATGCTCGAATATCCGGCCGCGCAAGCCCCGGGGCTTGATTGTGCGGAGGTGCTCAGCTGCCACAATCTCAATGGGATGGAACTGTGCGGCACCTCGAGTTGTCCTCTGACGCGCGTGCTCCAGAGTGGGCGGGCGTTGCCTAACGAAGAATTGATCGTTGGCGATGCATGCGAGGTCTCTGCCAGTGTCACACCTATCACAAGCGGCAATGACGAACGGCAGGTGATATTTACTGCCCGTGACGTCTCAGCCCTCAAAGTGGCGCATCGTGTCCGCTCTAATTTTGTCTCAATGGTTTCGCATGAACTGCGCACCCCCCTCAACTCCGTCCATGGTTTTATTGACCTGCTCCTGCAGGGGCATATGGGCGAATTAAACCTTGAGCAGCAGAAATATCTCTCGTACGCCCAGGAAGGTGTGCAGCAGCTGATCTCCATCGTCGAGGATATTCTCTTTATGACGCGCTCGGATGTCGGGCAATTTGAAATCAAGCAGCAGGAGGTAAACTTCCGCGTGGTGGCAAAGCAGGTGGTCGGGAGCCTGGGACTCCAGGCGCAGAAAGCCGGGGTGGAACTGCACAAAGATATTCCGACACCTGCTCCCATCCTCTATGCGGATCCTCAACGTATGAAGCAGGTGCTGAATAACCTGGTCACAAATGCCATCAAGTTTACTCCGCCAGGCGGGACGGTCACAATTCACGCTCATCAGTACGATGCGCAATTCGCGCTGATCTCTGTCATCGATACCGGCTATGGGATACCCGAGGATGATCGGTCTCATGTTTTTGAGCGTTTCTACCAGTCAAACCATAGCCTGCAATCTAAAATGGGCGGCTACGGACTGGGCCTTTCGATTGCCAGGCTGATTGTCGAGCAGCACGGTGGCAGCATTAATTTTACTTCCAGCGTCAATGGAGGTTCCACCTTCTATTTCACCGCTCCTTTAGCCGGACATGCGCGTAAGTAAGCGCGTAGGTCGCCGCGCGCGAGCTACTCTCTATACGCATTATCTTTCGAGAGCTTATCGGCAAGGCGAGTGGGTTCCGGCAAGCGGTAGCCCTTGCTACAGGCCAGGACGTAGTGCAGGCTTGTCTCCAGGCTAATGCGATGGCCCAGGGAAATAATCATGGGCTTGATATGCGCGCGCGTACGAACAACCGCCCCGATCGTCGCGTTCTTATAGATAAGAGGTACCCATGCTCCCGCCTCTTCAGTGAGCGCATGCTCATCGTACCTGCCCCGCAAAATGGACTTGGCACAGCCAATGGTGGGCAGGTTGAGCCAGAGGCCAAGATGAGAAGCAATTCCCAGGTAGCGCGGATGAGCGATGCCCTGTCCGTCGACCATTACCAGTTCAGGCTGCTCGCGCAGCTGGGCAAAGGCTCCCAGGATGCTGGGTATTTCACGAAAAGAAAGCAGGCCGGGAACGTAGGGCATGCGCAGCGGCTCTGCATAGACATGACGTTCCAATACCCCTAACTGCGGATAAGAGAGCAGCACAACAGCCGCGCGCGCCATGTTGCTCTCCTCGTTGATCGCCATATCTACTCCGGCTACTCGCGCTATCTGACCTGGCAGCTGGTCTGTTCGAATCACCCGCGCGGCCAGCTCGTTTTGCAGCGCTATAGCCACAGCCGGCTCCAGGTCCCAGGCATGCAGCGGCGCAGTGTTGGTCATAATTTTTAGCTCGCTTCCACAATAAAAATCATACGCTGGCTCTCAAGCGTATAAGCTTCAAGCTCATAGTTGCCAAAAATATCCTTGATTTTAAAGCCTGCCTGTTCAAGTAAAAGTTCCATCTCGCTGCGTTCGAACAGGTAGAGGTGTGTTGTGACGGTCGTGCGCTGCGGTGTTCCCCCCTGCATATACTGGTCATAGAAATGCGTCAGTTCGAGCAGGTGCTCAACATTTGAGGACGCCGGGCTGACGAAATGTGTGAGGAGCGACCCATCGTCGCGCTGCCACGTGCCCTGGTGTAATAGCTGCCCGCTCAGCTGTTCCATATAGCGAGCATCTGTGTTGCTGATATCGACGATGAAGGTTCCTCCTACTGGCAGGTGGGCGCGCACGGCGGCAAGGGCCTGCTGCTGAGCTTTGCGAGTAATCAGGTGGGCAAAGGAGCCAAGCGCGACAAATGCCAGGCTAAACGTGTGCGGGTGGTGCAGTGTGCACATGTCCTGTTGTATAAGCGTGACACTCGCGTCCACCCGCGCCTGTTGCAGGCGCTGGCGCGCCAGCGCCAGCATACGCTCAGAAGTATCGACGCCGCTGAGTGTGTAGCCTTCACGTGCTAGCGGCAGCAGCAGCCGTCCACTACCACAGGCCAGTTCGAGCAATGGCCCGCTGCTCAACTCGGCGAAATTCCTGTACATATCGAGGTCCTCGTCGAAATTGGCGTGCTCACTGTCATAGAAAGGCGCAATCAGGTCGTAATCGTTCATCGGCCTCTACCCTGGATGTCTGTTAGATGCCATCGGCACTTTGTATCCTCCACGCATTGTTTACTTTGACCAGTACCAGCTGTACATCATAGGGCTGACCCCTCCCTGCGTGTCACTGTTACTGTCACATGTGGGGTGTCGGAACCCGAGGTGCTGGTAGTATACCTCTTACGCAGAGTGGCGTGTATTTTTCGGACGCCTGCGCCCTAGTATACTGTTGAATACAGTGGATTACAAGCATATGTGCGTTGCGCGCTCGTGCGGTCGCCACAGGCGCTCAGCGGGGCAGGTAAAGATCATGCAACTCCCCACTAAAAGCGAAATCTGCTATACTAGCATTCAGATAACTCCCGCATGCATATGGGTCCTGGAAGAGTATGGACACAGTTGATAATTTTTATGCCATTCTCGGCGTACCGCTAGATGCTGATAGTGAGACACTTAAGCGAGCTTATCGCCAGCTGGCGCGGCGTTTTCATCCCGACCTGGCAGGGCCAGAGGGTGCCATACAGATGAAGCGCATTAATCGCGCATATGATGTATTGAGCGACCCCGAGAAACGCCTGAACTACGATACCATTCTTGGCGGCGTCATCGACTTCCGCAAAGGTGGTCTGAGCCGCCCGCGCTCGCGGCCACGCAAGTTTGACTCTACAGACGATAGCGAGTTTTCGGGCCTGAGCATTTTTAGTACAAAGGGGCCCCTCCATACAGGCCCCTCCCTGCGTCCAGCCCTTGGCGTTATCTCCGCTATGACTAGTACCACCACACCTGGCGGGACAGTGATCGCCGTGGGTTCGCTTGATGGCAAGGGGCTGCTCTGGCGAATAGAAAACACAGAGCAGCGCATCCATTTTGCTGCCGACCCCGCCCTGACGATTGAGTCGCTGCGCGAACTCCGTTTTGCGCCACTGGGTGGATTATTGTCGGGCTGGGGTAGACTCGGCCTGCATGTCTGGGATGGCAGGGATGGAAGCCTGCTCTGGAGCCAGGCGCTCATACAGCGCGCTGTCTCCGCCCATTACTCGCTTGACATGATCCTCACGGACGCGGCCGGTGAGCAGCGCCAGGCCATGATGGCGCTGCCGTTGTTGCCGGCAGACAACCTCGGGCCACGCGCGCTGGGAGTGCGCGGCACGGATGTCGTGAGTCATGTCCTGGGGACTCCACCTGCCAGCCTCAGTAAGCCTGTACGCTGTATCGAGGAGGCGCTAGAAAGGCGCCTGTTCTGGGCCATACGCTTGCGCGCCCTGTCGCAGGACGCTCAGAGCCTGCTCACGCTTTCATGCGCCCATGTGCCGGGTGAAAGCGATGAGATGGCTGTCGTACGGCGCTGGAATTTGACCTCGCGCTCACGTTTTGGTGGCAAGACGCAGCCACATATTGATCTTTCCGTCCTGATAGGGCGCTGTGTCGATTACAGCCCTCCCTACGCCGTCACACCCAGCGCGGGGACGCTGGCCCTGGTATATTTGCATGACAAAGTGCGTCTCTACGATACTCTGAGCGGAACATTTCATGAGCTAACCTGTGGAACAATGGGTGGCAGCGCGAAGCTTGCCATATCGCCCGACGCCCGCCGTCTGGCCGTGGCGCGTGAAGACAGCGAGATAAATGAGGGTGTGGTTGACCTCTGGTCGGTCAGCACGGGTCAGATTGAGCAGAAACTCTATCATCCCTGGCAGATAAGCGCGCTACACTTCTCGGAGAAAGAGCTGGTCGTCGCACTCACCGATGGAACTATTCAGGTATGGAAATGATATTTTGTTGCTTTTTTTGCTCTCATTCGTTCGGTTAGATAGACAAGAGTAATTCCTTTAGTTATAGTATTTTGCGATGTGCGAGTAGTTGCGTGACGCGGCACGGAGCGCGGTTATCTGAAGGAACTCACCAGATATTTTACCTACAAACTCCCAAGAAGCGAGGTAATGGTACATGCGGATTTCGGTTATCGTTCCGGTATATAACGAAGAGGAGACAGTGGCCCAAGTGCTTGAGTCACTCTCACGAGTGGCTCTTGAGCTTGAGGTTGTCGTAGTGGATGATGCATCCACTGATCGCACTTGGGAGATATTGCAGGAACTACGTCAGAAGGAAGCCTTTGGCGGCTATCGCTTTGTGCGCCATAACGAGAACCAGGGCAAAGGCGTGGGATTGCGTACAGGCTTCGCCCTGGTAAGTGGAGATCTGGTTACCGTCCAGGATGCCGATATGGAATATGACCCGCAGGATATTCCGCTCCTCGTCCGCAAGTGGGAGAAGGCCGGTAACGGCAAGACGGCTGTTTATGGCTATCGCGATCTCTCCGTGCAGAAGTTTACAACTCGTTGGGGCAATCGTTTCCTGACCATAGTCACAAATATATTATTTGGGTCGCACATTCATGATATGGAGACCTGCTATAAATTGATACCAGGCGAGCTCGCTCGTGCGCTGCCTATGGAGGGCCGCCGTTTCGAGATCGAGCCGGAGATTACCTCCTGTATCCTTCAGGCTGGCTATCAAATCCTTGAAGTTCCCATCAGCTACAAGCCGCGGGTAGCGAAAAAGCTTAATCCATGGAAGGATGGCTGGCCCGCGCTGGCCATGCTCCTACACCGGCGTTTGCGCAGGCCTTTCCGTTTTGTTGCGCCAGCGAACTCAGGTAATGTGGAGGAAGAGCAAACGACGGTTGTACCTCAGTAAGGCCTCCTCTCAATACGCAAGCAGCCATGCGCGTGGCTTACTCCCCGTGCGCGTGGCTGCTTGCGTGTAAAGACATGGTACAATGATGGTAGAATGCATTTATGAACTTTTCACGCTAATGCGGAGGTTTTAGCCTGAGAAGTATAGAGCCCTGAAAGGATCCAGGGCTACATGTATTTTCGCAAAATATTGACATTTGACTTTACCTTATTTATAGTGCTTCTATACAGTAGATTGTGCTCGGGGGACCGTGATTTATATGACACGCGCGGGAATACTGTTAGAGAAAGAGCCAGGTCTCAAAACCATTTTTCAAGGCGAAGAGCATCCCTATGTTCGTTGTGTCATTGGCGATACCCTCGACCCCGAACGCCACTTTGAATGTCGCGTCCTGGAGAAGAGGATATTTCTACAGCAATTGGAGAACATATCACGCTTGAAGTAATCAAAGTTGTAACCGAAAGACGTAGTGGCGTTGTTCGCTTCGATTGCCGTTTACCACAAAGCCCGACACGGGAATAAAAGGGGAGTGATAGATTATGAACTGCTCTCAATGCGATACAAGTCTGCCAGACTCTGCCACATTCTGTTATAGCTGTGGGGCCTCTACGCGCCAGGCAGCCTTCTCTTATTTGCCTGCCGGCGCTCCAGCCTGGCCAAATTCAGTACCGGAGAGTCGCTTCTATAAGCCGGAGGCTGTAGCGCAAAAGCCGCTCCTTACAACTCCTGCGGCGAAGCGTGCGCCTAAAGCGCCGCGTTCGGCGCGCAGCATCCTTATTCTCGCGGCGTTTATCGTGCTGACCCCCGTGATTGGTGCTCTGGCCACACTTGGCGTGGTCGCCTTAAACGGCGGCTTTGCCGCGAGCAGCGCTGCTACAAGTGTACGTGTGAATGCGCTACCACAACAGGCGACGGCCCCCGCTAGCGCGCCTACTCCCACGACGACGGCCCAGACGAACCAGCTGCCTACCCCCACATCATTTCGCACAGCCAGTATTCGCGAGGTTGGCATTACACTCAAATATCCCTCCGACTGGGTGGCGGGCACTCCACAGAGCTCTGCGGGCAATATAACGGTTAGCTTCCAGCCTCAACAACAGATACCGATCGGTTTGAGCGTCTCCAAGTTCTCAGGCGCCAATGCGACCCAGCTACCGAGCACCACTATACTCAATCAGACCATCCTCCAGGGCTTTGGCTCAAATGAGAGCTTGACGAACATGCAGACCCTGACAAATACGCCCCAGCACCCCAGCATAGGGAGCGCAAACTGGGATGAGCAGGATGCCACTTTTGATACCGGCAACGGCGATCTCGTCCATGCGGTGAGCGTCTCCGTAAAGCATAACAACATCTACTATAATATTTTTTACTTCTCCTTTGCCTCTGTCTATGACGAGGCTATGCAGAAATACTACTCGCAGATGCTGTCTTCATTCCAGTTTCTGACGTAGTCGCCGCGCTGCGCCCCAGGCGCAGCTTAAGAAGATAGATACAGGATGTAGTGAGAGCGCGTGCGGCCTGCAGGCCGCACGCGCTCTCACTACACAGGGAATGATTAGCCGGCCGTGGCTAGTACTCGGGCATAGCCGGAGCAGCGGGCTTCTCTTTCTCAGGCAGGTCGGTGATCAAGGCCTCGGTGGTCAGGATCATCGCGGCAATGCTGGTTGCGTTCTGCAGGGCAGAGCGCGTGACCTTGGCCGGGTCAATGATGCCGGAGGCAACCATGTCCTCGTACTTTTCGTCGAGCACATTGTAGCCATAGCGGTCGCTGTTGTGCTCGCGCTGTGCGCGGCGGACGCCCTCGACGATCACGGAACCATCGCGGCCGCCGTTGACTGCGAGCTGGCGCAGAGGCTCCTCGAGCGCGCGGCGCAGAATGCTCGCGCCGGTTGCCGCGTCGCCAGAGAGCTTCAACTTGTCCAGGGCCTCAACGGCATTCAGGAGGGCAACACCACCGCCCGGAACCATGCCTTCTTCGACACCCGCGCGGGTGGCGGAGAGAGCGTCCTCAACGCGCGTCTGGCGATACTTCTGCTCAACTTCTGAGCCGGCGCCGACGCGGATCAAGGCCACGCCGCCGGAAAGTTTCGCCAGGCGCTCCTGCAGCTTCTCGCGGTCGTAGTCGCTGGTGGTCTCTTCGATCTGCGCCTTGATCTGGCGAATGCGGGCCTGGATATCCGCGCTATCGCCGTGGCCTTCAACGATCGTTGTATCATCCTTGTGAGAGATAACCAGGCGGGCAGAGCCGAGATCGGCCAGGGTTGCGCTGTCCAGGCGGCGGCCCATCTCTTCGCTGATGACCTCACCGCCGGTCAGGGCGGCGATATCGCGCAGCATCTCTTTGCGGCGATCGCCAAAACCTGGCGCCTTGACTGCCAGGACGTTGAGGATACCGCGCAGTTTGTTGACAACCAGTGTCGCCAGGGCCTCACCATCGACATCTTCCGCGATGATGACAACCTCGCGGCGGCCCTGCTGAACCATCTTCTCGACGATCGGCAGGATGTCCTGCACCGCGCTGATCTTCTTGTCAGTGATCAGGATATAGGGATTCTCGATCGAGGCCTCCATTTTTTCGGCATTGGTGACGAAGTAAGCGGAGATGTAGCCTTTGTCGATCTGCATACCTTCGACATACTCGGTCTCGAAGTTGATGCCGCGTGACGCCTCAACGGTGATGACACCGTCTTTACCAACGCGATCCATGACATCGGCAATCAGGTTACCGATCTGCTCATCAGCGGCGGAGATAGAAGCGATCTGGGCAATCTCTTTCTTGTCATCAACGGGGATGGCTACGGAGCGAATATACTCGACAATGGCCTCGGCACCTTTCTCGATGCCGTATTTGAGTTGCATGGGGTTGGCACCGGCGGCGAGGTTCTTCAAACCCTCGGTGACGATGGCCTGCGCCAGGACGGTGGCGGTGGTTGTACCATCACCGGCGACATCGTTGGTCTTGGTGGCGGCCTCTTTGAGGAGCTGGGCGCCCATATTCTCAAAGGGCTCCTCCAGCTGGATCTCCTTCGCGACGGTGACACCGTCATGAGTGATGGTGGGCGCGCCAAACTTCTTGTCAAGGGCAACATTGCGGCCCTTGGGGCCAAGCGTCGTCTTAACGGCTCCGGCCAAAATATCAATGCCCTTTTTCAGCGAACGACGGGCCTCTTCATCGAAAACCAGTTGTTTTGCCATGGTTATTGTTCCTTCCCTTCAAACTTAGCCAATAATGGCGAGAATGTCATTCTCTTTAAGCACCAGGTACTCTTCGCCATCCAACTTGAACTCGGTGCCACCATACTTGGCGAACAGAATGCGATCACCCTCGCGTACATCAATAGCGGCGCGGTCGCCATTATCGAGCAGGCGGCCACTGCCAACGGCAATCACTGTGCCTTCCTGGGGTTTCTCTTTTGCGGTGTCCGGAATAACGATGCCGCTTTTTGTGACTTCTTCTTTTGCCGCTGGCTTTACTACCACGCGGTCACCAACAGGACGAATTTTTGCCACGATCTGTACTCCCTTTCATGCATTATGCGAGATTGTTGATAAACGGGTTTGCTTCAATTGCGCTTGCAATTGCTTATTCGAGATAGTGAATAACCCCCGCAATGTTGACCGAACGATACTGTGAGTAATCACAATTACAGGGCCCGCCGGCGGCACAGCCTGTGCAGCAAAAGTTTTTTCCCTGCACAAGCGTTGGAGGCCAGAGGATATCTATATCGCAATTAGCACAGCGCAGAGGCTGCTGCTGTTTGCGCAGCGGCGATTGGTTATTGTTCGATTGTACAGAATTATCCTCTACGTACATGGTCTCCGCCTTGATTTGCAGCCTGGAAGCGGCGTTAACACTACCCGTTCAACTCCTGCAGCTTAGTATGCCATAGTATGTGTTAGAAAGATGTAGGAGAAGTGTTAGAAATGTATTAGAATCCAGGCAAGGGAATATGTTATACTATTGTCAAGGTGAGTAGAGTACTCACGCAGTGTTGAAGAGGTGCAAGCAAATGCCCTATAGTTCCACGGTCAACGAGCAGACCTACCGTATTGAGACCGGCGAAGAGACTCCCCAGCGAGAGATCAGCATTGCTGGCGGCAAGTATATGATCGATTGGCGCCCCATCGCTTCTCTGGCCGCCGATCCCAAGAGCCCTGCTGGGCGTTTTAGCCTGCTCATCGCGGGTAAATCTTACGAGATTTTTGCCCGGCGCATCGCCAACCCCGATGAAAATAGTGGCCTGGCCTACGAGGTGCAGTTCGCGGGCCGGCGTTTTGAGGTGTCCGTGGAGGATGAGCGCGAGAAGACTCTGGCAGGAGCGGCGGCATCGGCCCATGACGCCGGTGAAGCTCGCGTGCGGGCGCCTATGCCTGGCCTGGTCATCGGCATCCCTCTGGAGGTCGGGGCGCACATTGCCCGCGGCCAGACGGTTGTCATCCTGGAGGCCATGAAGATGGAGAATGATCTCGCAGCCCCCAGATCCGGCCGTCTTAAAGCAATTAAGATCAGCAAAGGCCAGACCGTCAACCAGGGTGATGTCCTGGTGGTGATCAGCGCGGATTAGCCTGGCTTTGCTACTCTGCTGGTCCGCCGCTGCTCCTGCTGGCGCTGCGGCGTAACAAAAAGATCCCGAGCACAAACAACAGCCCCACGGCGACGATACTGAGGCCAAGCAGCAGTGGGATAACGCTATTGCGCCCGAAGACCTCGAGGCTGTAGGTAATCTGTACGGTCATTCCCCCCAGCAGGAGGGTGATGGCGACCCCCCAGGATAGATTTATGTTCTTGATTTTGCTCAGCATGTAATGCGACCTCACCCTATGCTTGACTACAGACTACATTGTAGCATATGCTGTCGCGCCCTGGTCTGTTCTTGCCGCGGCGGGATTTCTGTTAGCGCACTGTGATCTTCGTACTCGCTTGCATATGTTATAATGCCAGTGATAACGAAGGAGGGATGCTGTCATTATGGAGCCGCATATGAGCAAAAATCTCGAGGAGTGGCGGGCAACGACCGCGCGTAAGGCCAGGGAAATGACGCCGGAACGGCAGCAGACGTTTACGACCAGCTCAAATATTGAAGTGCCGGACGTGGCCACTCAAGAAGACCTGCAGCAATTTGACGTCCAAGCAAAGTTAGGCTATCCAGGTGAGTATCCTTTTACACGTGGTGTCCAGCCCACCATGTACCGCTCGCGCCTGTGGACGATGCGCCAGTACGCGGGTTTTGCCTCGGCCGAGGAGTCCAATAGGCGCTATCATTTTCTGCTCGCGCAAGGAACCACGGGCCTCTCCGTTGCTTTTGACCTACCCACCCAGATGGGCTATGACGCTGATCATCCCCTCTCAGAGGGGGAGGTGGGCAAAGTCGGTGTTTCGATCTCCAGCCTGGAAGATATGGAGACACTGCTGCATGGCCTGCCGCTTGAGCGTATCAGTACCTCAATGACGATTAATGCGACGGCCAGTATACTGCTCTCTCTCTATATAGCGGTGGCGAAAAAGCAGGGGGTGGAAGTGCGCGAGCTCTCAGGTACCGTACAGAACGACGTGCTGAAAGAGTATATCGCGCGTGGCACGTATATCTACCCGCCTCACCACTCTATGCGTATCGTCACCGATATGTTCAGCTACTGCGCTGAGCACCTGCCGCGTTGGAATACCATCAGCATCAGCGGCTACCATGTCCGCGAAGCAGGGGCCACGGCCGTGCAGGAGATAGCCTTCACCCTCTCTAACGCCATAAGCTATGTCCAGGCAGCCGTTGCAGCGGGACTGGATGTCGATACCTTTGCGGGCCAGCTCTCCTTCTTTTTTAACAGCCACAACAACCTGTTTGAGGAGGTAGCCAAGTTCCGGGCGGCCAGGCGTATGTGGGCCAGGATCATGTGTGAGCGTTTTCATGCCCAGGACCCCCGTTCGATGATGCTGCGTTTCCATACGCAGACGGCTGGCTCGACCCTCACCGCGCAGCAGCCCGATAATAATATCGTGCGTACCTCTTACCAGGCCCTGTCTGCTGTGCTAGGCGGTACACAGTCCCTGCATACGAACTCCAGGGATGAGGCGCTCTCACTACCTACCGAGGAGTCTGCCCGCGTTGCATTGCGGACTCAGCAGATCCTTGGCTACGAAACGGGCGTAGCCGACGTAGTAGATCCCTTGGCCGGCTCCTATTATGTTGAAGCGCTGACAAATAAGATCGAGGAGCAGGCCTGGGACTATATCGCGCAAATCGATGCCCTCGGCGGCAGCGTGCGAGCCATCGAGCGTGGTTTTATGCAGGCCGAGATTGAACAGGCTGCCTACGACTATCAGCAGGCCCTTGACAGCCAGCAGGCTATCGTGGTGGGGGTCAACCGCTTTGCCCTGGAAGACGAGCAGCGGCCGATCCTCATGCGCGTTGATCCCTCCGTTGGCGAACGCCAGGCTGCGAAACTAGCAGCTCTGCGCGAGCGGCGCGATAATGAGCAGGTACGACAGGCCCTCACGGCCCTGAAAGGCGCGGCGGCGGGGAGCGATAATCTGCTCCCTTACATTATTGCCGCGGTAGAGGTGTATGCTAGCCTGGGTGAAATTAGTGACACCATGCGCCAGGTTTTTGGCGAGCAACACGAATTTCGCAGTGCAGAATAGAGCTAGAAGAAATAACACATGGAAGACTTGAGTTCAGAGGATATAGTGGAAACGCACGACGTCTATCCTGCGCGTGACGCTGAGCGCAGTTCAAGCGCATTTGAACGCGAGCGAGCAGAGGCAACGGGTAAAACTGGAGCTCCGATAGGCGTTTTTGATTCGGGTGCTGGCGGCTTAACAATTCTTGCGGCTCTGCGGCGCGAGCTGCCGTTTGAAAACTATATTTACTTTGGGGATACTGCTCGCTGTCCCTATGGCGTTCGCACAGACGCGGAGATCGTCGAGTTGACGAGCCGCGCCTGCCGCTTTCTGGCAGAACAGGGCGTGAAGCTCATTGTTATCGCCTGCAATACCGCTTCACAGGCTGCCCTCACCTCGCTGCGGGCGACTTTTACGCTCCCCTTTATCGGCGTCGTGCCGGCAGTAAAACCGGCGGCCCGCGCTACGCGTCGCGGCCGCATAGGAGTTGCGGCGACTAACCAGGCTGCAAAGGCCATTTACCTGCGTCAATTGATTGATGAGTTTGCCGGGGGCATCAGGGTTTTTGCGGTCGGCTGCCCCGAACTGGTCACACTGGTGGAGCGCGGGGAGCTCGCCGGGTCGCTTGTTGAAGAGGTAGTGGGGCATGCGCTGAACCCTTTGCTGCAAGCAGAGGTTGATGTCATCATCCTGGGTTGTACGCATTTCCCGGCCCTCAGGCCAGTCATCGCACGCGTTGCCGGCCCGGGTGTGCAGGTTATTGATAGCGGAGCTGCGATAGCGCGCCGCCTGCATGCCGTGCTGGACGCCGAGGCCCTGGTGCGTCGCGTTACTCCACATGACCTGTATGGCGAACTGCAGCTGTGGTGCAGTGGTGATCCCACTGCGTTTAGCGATGTCGCCGCTAAAATTCTGGACTACCCGGTCGTTGCCTGCCAGGTTATACCTTAAGGGACTATGTAACTTTTTTTAAAGAGTATTATGCAATCGTGATGATATCGTTATGCTATAAGGAGCAGCTTTTATGGATGTGACATTTCTAGGCCAGGCGGGCATATTTATCGCAACGCGGCATGGCAGCATTCTGTGTGACCCGTGGTTCAATCCGGCCTACTTTGCCTCCTGGTTTCCTTTCCCCAGCAACGAGGAGGTTGATGTTGAAAAATTGAGCCATCCTACGTACCTCTATCTTTCGCATTTGCACCATGACCATTTCGATCCGCAGTTCTTGCGCGAGCATGTCTGCAAGGAAACGACGGTTATCCTGCCCGACTATCCGCTGCCCTTGCTGGAGAGGGCCCTGCGCGAAGTCGGTTTTACAAAATTCATCGCCACAAAAAATTGTCAGAGCGTTGATATAGACGGGTTACGTATCACGACGGTAGCTATGGTCGCCCCCATCGATGGTCCGCTGGGCGACTCCAGTTTGATTGTGAATGATGGAGAGGCCTGCATCTTCAATCAAAATGACTCGCGTCCTATAGACCTGGATATCCTGAAGCAGTTCGGACCATTTGACGCGCATTTCTTGCAATTCTCGGGGGCTATCTGGTATCCTATGGTCTACCTCTATCCCGAGAAAATGCAGCAGGCGCTGGGCCGCAAAAAACGCGAGAACGAGATGGCGAGGGCGCTGCGTTATATCCAGCAGGTAGACGCGTCTTTTGTCATACCCTCCTCCGGACCGCCCTGTTTTCTGGATGACGGATTGTTTGAGTTTAACGATTTTGAGCGCGATTCCACGAATACCTTCCCTGACCAGACGGTCTTCCTGGAGTATATGCAGGAACACGGCTACGCGAACGGTCGCTTGATGATCCCTGGCAGCGTCGCCACCTTCGGCGCAGGCAGCTGTACGATGCAGCACCCCATGCCCGATGAGCAGGTAAAGGCCATCTTTAGCGATAAACGGGCCTACATCGAGGCGTATCGTGAGCGCCAGATGCCACATATTCAGCAGCTGAAGGATGAGTTGCCGCGCGGCCAGGTCGATATTCGCTCGTCGCTGCGCGAGTGGTTTGAACCTCTGCTGCAGATTGCCGATCTCACCTGCGTTGGCGTCAACGGACGCCTGCTGCTCGACTGCGGTGAGCAAGCCGTGGTGCTTGACTTCCAACAGCGCAGGGTCTATCCCTGGCGGGGTGAAGAGTGGGAGTACCGTTTCGAGGTAGATCCCGCCCTGATCGAATCCAGCATTGTTCGTCATGTAGAGGACTGGGTCAACGATCTCTTCCTCTCCTGTCGCTTCAAGGCGGAGCGCAAGGGGCCGTACAACGAGTATGTATATATCTTCTTCAAAGGCCTTTCGCCTGAACGCATTCAATATATCGAGGGGTACTATGCGGAAAAAGATCCCGAGCACCAGTTCTGGGAAAGCGATGGCTATCGCATTCAACGGCGCTGCCCGCATCTCAAGGCCGATCTTACTCGCTTTGGGAAGATTGAAGATGGTATCCTGACATGTACGATGCACGGCTGGCAGTTTGAACTGGCGACGGGCAAATGTCTGACCTCGGATGACCGCAAACTCTTTGCCCAGCGCAGCGATGGCGCGGGGGAAGCAGAAGGCGTGGCCCGGCCTGAACTGTCGAATAACCGGCACCCCTCCGAGATCCTCAGCAATAAATGTAATAATTGCTGGTATATCCCTCCCAGCGAGGAGAAGGCCGGGCGCTCTCAGCGCTAATACCTGTAACACAACGATACGGCCCCGCGCGCGGGGCCGTATCGTTGTGTTAGTGGGAAGTGCGGCTTCTGGCCGCACTTCCCACTAACATCTCTTGCGCTGGAGTCGTAGCTACTATGATTGGCTGGCACTGCTGCTGACGCCGGCGCGTTCGGGCAGCTGCGCGGCCGTCTCGGCGCGGCGTTGGGCACGGATGGCGGGAGCCTGGGCCTTACGCGTCGTGGCGGTTGTCGCACGGCCAACAATTCTGATGAATACGAAGAGCATCGCCCAGTTGACGCACGCCGTGACGACCAGGAAGACCAGGTTTATGTATGACTGCGCGCCAGGAGCATTGAGCACCGAGCTCACGATCAGGTAGATCAGACCGGTAATCAGGATATTGCTCAGCGTTACCGGGATGAGGATCAACCAGGCAAACTGCATCAACTGATCGGCGCGCAAGCGCGGCAGCGTACTGCGGACCCAGATGAATACGAAGCAGAGCGTGTAGACCTTCAGGACGAAGTAGGCGATGGCTAACAGGTTACCAAGCAGACCCCAGCCGGGATTATTCAGCCCGGTCAGGTAGCCGACGCCGGGTCCGGACCAGCCGCCCAGGAACATGAAGGTCGTGATCGCTGAAACGATGGTCATGTTGCCGTACTCGCCCAGGAAGAACATCGCCCAGCGCATACCACTGTACTCGGTGAGGTAGCCGGCGACCAGCTCCGATTCCGCTTCCGGCAGGTCGAAGGGTGGGCGATTTGTCTCCGCCAGGCCACTTGTGTAGTAGATGACGAGCATCAGTGGCTGGATCAAGATGAACCAGCCCCAGGGGGTAAAGCCCTGGAAGATGAAATCTAAGATGGGAATGCCTACGCCGTGAGCGGGCCAGACGTTCTGATAATCCATGATCTGGCTCAGGGAGATGGTACCAATGCCGGTGCCGGCCAGGGCGCTGGTGAGCATAACAATGCCTACCAGGGCCAGCACCAGTGGCAGCTCATATGAGATCATCTGCGCGGCGGAGCGCAGCCCACCTATCAAGGAATATTTGTTGTTGGAACCCCAGCCCGCCATAATTACGCCGATCACGTCGATTGAACTCATGGCCACGTAGTACACAATCCCGGTGGCCAGGGCGCTACCCGGGATACTCACGTAGGGCGAGAAGGGCAGGACCGCAAAGGCACCCACGATGGGCGCGAGAAAGACCGCGGGCGCGAGTAAGAAGATGATCCTGTCGGTCCGGCTCGCGTGAATGTCCTCCTTCAAAAGCAGCTTGCCAATATCGGCCACGGTCTGCAATAGGCCCCACGGTCCCGTGTGTATGGGACCCAGGCGGTCCTGCATCCAGCCCATGATCTTACGTTCGGCCAGGACCAGGATGGTCGCGCTGCCCAGGATAAAAATGAAGAAAGAGATAAAAGCCACGACGAACTGGAGGACATTCCACCACGAGAAGGCTCCAGCGGCGCCCAGCACTATTGATACATGCATGAGATAACTCCAAGCAGAGCGGTTGATTAGCGATCAACCTCGCCCAGTACAATATCCAGGCTGCCCATGATCGCCACGACATCACTCATTTTATGGCCACGCAACAGTTCGGGCAGTATTTGCAAGTTCACAAAAGATGGGCCGCGCAGTTTGGCACGCCACGGATATTCGCTGCCATCGCTGATGAAGTATACGCCGAGTTCGCCTTTGCTGCTCTCGATGGCGAAATATGTTTCGCCACGTGGCGGACGCAGCGCGATGGGCGTACGTGTGCCAATCGGGCCGCCCGGCATCTTAGCGATCGCTATGCGGCAGAGGCGAATGCTTTCCCATATCTCCTGCATACGCACCATATAGCGCGCATAGCAGTCGCCCTCCTGGCGCACCTGAACTTTGACCGGAACCTCGCGATAGGCCATATAGGGTCGATTTACGCGCAGGTCCCAGTTGACGCCCGAGGCGCGCAGCATGGGGCCCGTCAGGCCATAAGCGATTGCCTGCTGGGGATCCACGTAGCCTACGCCCTGCGTGCGCGACTCAAAGATTTCGTTGCCCGTAATCAACCTGTCCAGTTCAACCATATTTTTCTCGAGCTGGTCAAAAAAGGCTTCGCACTCTTTGAGCCAGTCTTTGGGAAAATCATGCAAGACGCCGCCTACGCGCAGGTAGTTCACATTAAAGCGGCTGCCGCCCAGGGCCTCGAAGAGGGAGAGAATACCTTCGCGATCGCGGAAGGTCCACAGAATGGGGGTGAAGGCCCCCAGATCTACAAGGTAGGTTCCTACGGCCACCAGGTGACTGGCAATACGCTGCATCTCGCCCGTTAAGAGGCGAATGTACTGTGCTCTGCGCGGAACCTCGATGCCCATTAACTGTTCCACGGCACCGGCATAGGCGATCTCGTTGAGCATGGGAGAAAGGTAATCGGCGTTGTCCATATAGCGGATACCTCCCATGACCGGGCGATTCTCCAGGATCTTCTCGATGCCGCGGTGCAGATACCCGATGACGGGGGTACAATCGACGACGGTTTCTCCTTCGAGCTTCAACACCAGGCGCAAAACCCCGTGGGTGCTTGGATGCTGGGGCCCCATATTAAGGAGCATCTCTTGAGATTTAAAGTCTGGACCCATATCTCCCGTGCCAACGGGCTGTGTATCGGTATTGGTAGGTGGATTTGTAACCATGGAAAGACCTCTTGCTATACTACGCCCGACACTGCTTTGACTGCTAGAGCGATGTCATGGCTCGCGAATGACAGTATCAAGACTTCTGCCGCAGCAGAAGCAGTTTGCGCACGCGCATAACGACGCTAAACGTCCAGAGCAGCGCCAGCAGCGCCGCCATAGCGCCAAACAAGACATGGTTCGGCTCTTTCGAAAGAACGGCGAATGAAAAGGCCAACCCCCAGCAGCCTAGAGCCACCAGGGCCGGCATGATTAGACTGCGTGGTCCCCGGACGGTCGGCGAGCTAAAGCGGCGATTGCCGCTAGCTGCTGGAGCTGCTCTGGCAGCTGTTGTAGTATTCACCTTGCTGGTCTGCATTGTTGGGGCCTTTCTCCCACTGCCCCCGCTGGCTTTTGTGCGCTTCCTGGCCTTAGGCATCGCGTCGGGTCACCCTCTCGTCTCGCTGCGTGTTGCTCGTAGTGCGTTTTCATCCTTATTGGTCGCCGCTTCACCTTCAGGATTGGCCGCGTGCTGATTTGCCTGCTCCTGGCCCTGGGTGTGCCCAAAGGTCGGTGTGCCGGGGTGCAGACGCTCTTCCAGGCCCTGCCCCAGCTTTTTCTGCACGACTCGCTCCACACCCTGCTGCTGAAACTTATCGAGGACCGCCAGGTTGGGATTGACCTGTGTTGTCGCGCGATCCTTGACCGTAAGCGGCACCTGGTGGAAGCTCTTAAGCAGAGGATATCCCTGGAAGTCATCATCAAGCAGCATACGGCGTAGATCAGGATGGCCCGCGAATTTAATGCCGAAGAGATCAAACGTCTCGCGCTCCAGCCAGTTCGCCGTCGGCCAGACCGAGACAACGCTGTCAACTTCGGGTTTCTCACGCTCAAGGCGCACCTTGATCTGTAGCAACTGCTGGCTGGTTGTTGAGCGCATATGATAGACCGTTTCCAGGTGATCAAGCATATCAACGCCGGAGATACAGCTTAGCATATCAAAACCGAGCTGATCGCGCAAAAAGCGGCAGACCGCCACCAGGTTTGCACGCTCAATTTCCAGGCCCAGAAAATCCCCTTTGAGGGTCCTGGGCGTGACAGCCTGCCCGGTAATTTGAGCAAGCGGGGCCAGGTCGCGCGCGAGTGCGGCATTCGCATCGCGGTAACCGCGAGTCTCACTGGCAACATTTTTATTGCGTTGAACGGGTATCATATCCATCGGGTAACTCCCTTGCGCCAGGCATACGCCAGCCCCAGCGCGAGAACGACGATGAAGAAGAGAATTTCAAAAAAGCCAAAGAAGCTTAATTGTTTGAAAATAATCGCCCAGGAAATGATGAAAACAATATCCACATCGAAAGCTACGAAGAGCAGGGCAAATATGTAGAAGCCGAGAGGATATTGCACCCAGGCATTGCCGATAGGAGTTTCACCCAATTCATACGTTTGCAGTTTTTCTTTTGTTCTGCTGTGAGGGGCAATAATATTTTCCAGAGACGTCACAACAAGGACGAAGATAAAGCCCGCAGCCAGCAATATGGCGGCATAGAAGTAACCAATGTTGGTTGACACGTGCCTTTCCTCCAAATCAAAGCCTGTGATGTTATTCAAGCTAGAGAACGCTGCCTAGATTATAGCACAAGGGAGAAGGCGCGACAAAGAGAGGTATTGAAGAGCCTGCGTCCCTCTTCATCTATGCCTGCTGCATGGGAGGATATTGAGGGGCATCGGGCCTGGCGAGCAGCTGGATCCCTGTCAGGCCGGTGCGCCTGGTCATCTCGGTCACGGAAACCACGATGACGCTAACATTGTCCTCGCCACCACCATCGAGAGCGGCCTTAATCAGTGCATTACCCGTTTGGGATGGATCGGGCACAGAACGCAAAACGTTTTGAATGACCGGGTCGCGTACCATGTCCCAGAGGCCATCGGAGCAGAGCAGCAACTTATCGCCAACCTGCAGCGGCACTTTGAATGAGTCGACGTCAATCACAGGTTTCTCACCCAGGCTGCGATAGATCTGGTTGCGCTTGGGATGGGTGTAGATATCATCCGGCTGGATGATGCCGGCCTCAACCAGACTTGCGACGACCGAGTGATCGTTGGTTATCTTTTTAAGACCCTGCGGCTCCCGATAGAGGTATGTACGACTGTCTCCCACGTTCGCTACATAGGCGATCGTGCCCACGACGAGGGCCGCCGTCATGGTCGTTCCCATATCAGCCCGGTGCTCAATATTGCGTTGATGGACAGCGAGATTGGCCTCCTGTACGCCCTCCACCAGCAGCTGGATATAGCCCTCATCACTGAAATGATCGCTGGTTGATAGTTTTGGCATCAGGCGGTCGACGATCGTTTGAATGGCCAGGCGGCTGGCGTCCTGTCCATTGGCGTGCCCCCCCATGCCGTCTGCGACCACGAAGAGGCCAAACTGCTCGGGTGTAGAATTGAGCGTGCGCTCTCCCTGGGCAGCAAAAAGGCTATCTTCGTTCGGCTTATGCTGGCGTTTTATCCCTGGATTTGAACGCGTGCCCACTACCAGGCTCAAATTATGGCCGATATACGGCTCAAATGCTGGCTGCTTTTTAAATGGCGCTGTTTTCTCTGCATCCAGCTGGCCATTGTCTGGCGGGTTGGGTGATATTTCAATGGTCGGCTGCTCATAAATTGAACTTGAAGGAAACGCGCCAGCGGGTGTAGAGGAGCCTGCTTCCTGGGGCATCGTCGCCAGAGGCGGCTTTGCCAGGCGCACATTCAGCCCGGAATCGGAGAGCTGCAGGGGCATACGACAATTCGTGCAGAACCTATCGCCCGGGTTGACCACAGTGGCACAATTTGGGCAGATCAGTGTTGAGGTTGGCTGACTGCTCAGCGCCACAGTGTTTCTGGGGGCCAGGGGGTCCTGCCTTTGCTGCGTCTCCTGCATGGCCAGGCGTTGCGCGTCCTCGGCGGCCCTGGCGCTTACCCTCTGTGTTTCTTCCTCAAAACGGGCCAGTCCCCTGCGGTGCCGCGCCTGCCTGCGCACAAGGATGAGACTGAATACGAACAGCAGGATCACCAGCACAAGGAACGTGCCGAGCAGGTACCATATGGGCTGTGAGTTCGGGATTGCAAAACCTAACACATTCGTTACTTTCTCTTGAGACGTCCCAAAGGTAAAGCCACTGCCAGGCGCAGCTGCAAACGCGCCGGCAGGAAGGAGTAACTGGAGGGCGATGAGGATCCCGCTAAGCAGAGGGAGGGCAACATGCAGGCTCCAGCTCCCTGGCAGCTTGGATGTGAATTTAGACGTACTCATTTGCTCGTTCTCCCTTGGAATGGATTCTCGCTACACATGCTCATCGTCCTAAGCGACTTCTAATACGCTGCAACACTGGTTGCGCCGTGGGTATAATGGGTGCCACATACGCACATTCACGTTCAGCATCCGTCAACTTACCTTCATTTTCATACACCTGGCTCAAGAGGAAGCGGGTCGCATGATCCGCGGGGTTGAGAGTAAGCGTCATAACAAAGGCCCGCTCGGCGACGGCCAGTTGATTGAGGCGAAATGCCAGCTGCCCAACCTTCACATGTGCACTCCCCAGCTTTGGAACTAAACGCGCAACCTCTTGATATTCTCGCAAGGCCAGTTCAAGCTGATTCGTCTCTTCATAGCACTGCGCCAGGCGCTGGTGCGCTTCAAGGTCTTGCGGGTTTAAGCGCAGGGACTGGATATAGCCTGGAATAGCTGCTAATGGCTGCCTGCGCAGGAAGAGGGAGACATCAGCCAGGAGCTTATGCGTTTCAGCATCGTTGGGGTTCAGTTGCAACGAACGCGAATAGGCTTGAATGGCCTGATCGGGCCGGGGGGGGCGTCGGCGGGCGAAGACCTGCCCAAATGTGCGGTGCACGAGGGAGTTATTAGGTTCGAGCACATAAGCCTGCTGAATGGCTGTGTAGGCTTCGTCAACCCGGTTGGCATTCATATAACCCAGCGCATTGGTGATATGGATGCCGGCGGGACCGGTAGTTGAATGCAGCGCCGCGTTGATGGAAGGGTTTCCACCCGAACCCCCGCTGCCTGGTGTTTGCGGGGTCAGGGCACCAGGCTCATTGGAGGGGGAATTCGTGCCGGCGGGAATAGTTCCTAGTGGTGGGGTAACCGTGATAGGTGGTAAATTGATGATCGCGCGCTCCATCTCCGCAGCGCCCTGCCAGCGCTGTTCAAGAGCTGGTGACAGCGCTTGCATGATAACCTGCTCAAAACCCGGCGAAACGTCCGGGCGCAGCGCGCGCACGGGTGGAAACGAGAAGATGCTGGGCTTGTTATTGGCGGCGTCGTGGTGCGTCAGCATTCTATGCATGGTTGCTCCCAGGGCATAGAGATCGCTGCGCGGTTCCGGCATGCCATGGAGTTGTTCGGGAGGAGCGTAGCCAATCGTCATAATAATCGTGGCCTGGCGTTGTGACTGGAATGTGCGCGCGATACCAAAGTCGATCAACTTAATCTCATCGCGCTCGGTGACCATAATGTTCGAGGGCTTGAGGTCGCGAAAGATAATGGGGGGTGTCTGGCGGTGTAAGTACGCCAGGACGCTGCAGACCTGCTGGCTCCAGCTGCGCGCGCGCGCTTCGGAAATACCCCGTGCTCCATTGACACCCACGACGTTGCCCTCTTTCTCCAGTACCTCCCCCAGCGTGCGGCCCTCGATATAGTCCATGACGAGGTAGTGCTTGCCATTTTCGACAAAGAAATCACGCACCCGCGGAATGCAGGGATGGTTAAGGTCGAGCAGAAGCGTTGCCTCGCGCCCAAACCACTCTACCGCCTGGCTGCGTTCAGCATCATTTTGAAATTCGTCCAGCATCTCTTTGGCGGCACAGGGACGATTAAAACGGGTATCGATAGCGCGATAGACGGCGCCCATACCACCTACCGCCACGGGTTTTTCAATCTTGTAGCGTCCCCCGGAAAGTTCGGTGCCTTGAGGAAGGCGCCGCCCGCCTCCATGCGAATCCACGGGCGTGGATGATGGAGAAGGGTATTCCGCTGCAGATTCAGACGAGCTGATTCGTGGTCCAGAGGGTTTATTGAGAGAAGCTGCATTATTGGGATCAGATGGATAATTACTTACCATATTTTACACCGCTCTTAACAAATATTTGTCTGAACTCCAGGGCTAGGCTATATTGAATATCGGCCTTCCCCACTGCGCCGGAGTCCAGGGAAAGCTTGCGTTTCCATTGCTATTAATTCCCGTGTTGGGCGCATTATATCATATTCATGAAAAGTTGAACAATCCACAAAACCATTGTGCTGGCGCGGCTTAAATCCTGGCAACAGCGGGAGAACAAAGGTATACTTGAATCGTTATGTACGTCAGTGGATTGTGGTAGGATAGAGCAGAAGAAGAAGTAGTAGTAGCGACAAAGGCCCATGATATTGATGCAAACCAAGCCGCCTGATGGAGCAAAGTGGGTGTTGAAGACCCTCGTAAAAGCCTGCTTTTATGCCATACTCGCTCTCTGCGTCCTACTGCCCGCCCAGGCGCGTGCCGATGGGGGCTTCCCCATTATTGGCGTTCTGCATGACGGCAGTCGCCCGGAGGGGATCGCTGTCGATACTTCGACCCATATGGTCTATATCTTCTACGAAGAGTACACCAGCGCTAACGTGGTCGCTTTTGATGGGCTCAGCGACAAGGTGCGCTGGTCTGTTCCCGTGGCGGGGTCAGTCACCGATATGCAGGTTGATAGCTCCACTCACCGGATTTACGCTGCGGGAACAGTGTATGCTGGTGGAAGTCAGGGAGGAGAGCTGACCATTCTGGATGGAGCGAGCGGCCGCACCCTGCTCACTGTAAAAACTCCCATGAGCGAAGACGGCCTTGCCTTTGATGCGCGCCGCCAGCGTGCCTATGTCGCCAGCAGCGATGGGCAGCGTATTTTTGTCATCAACATTACAAGCGCGGGTGCCGGGAGGCTGAGCGCGACGACTTCCACCCTGCTGGCAGGCCCCAGGCCGCAGTCGCTGGGGGTTAACAGCCGTTTAGGGCGTCTCTATGTGGGAGATATAATCAAAAATACCGTCGCGGTCTACGCCGAAGATAGCGGCAGGCTACTGGCGACTATCCCTGTCGCAGCTGTACCCCTACCTCCACTGCGGGTCGATGAGGCAAGTGGCCGTGTCTATGTGGTCTGTTCGCTCGGCCAGGAGCTCGATGTGATTGACGGCCGTGCCAACAGCGTGCTGGCCCACATCCCCGTGTCTCCTTATCCCGAAGGCGTGGCCTTTAATACGGCGACGGGGCGCATCTATGTGGCGGATGAGGGCAGTAATGAAGCGACCCCTAACGCTGCGGACACGGGCACGACGGTTACCGTTATTGATGGGCAATCGTTTGCCGTGCTGGGGACGCTGCAAATTGGTCGCGCCCCCGACGGTGTCGAGGCTGACCCCCTCTTACGACGGATCTATATCGCGGCCGAGGACAGCAATGCCGTTGTTGTGTTGAGCGATTTGCTTGACCTCCCCCTGCGTGCAGGCACGAATCTTCACCAGGCTGCCGCTGTTCGCCTGGCCACAGACGTGTTGCGGCAGGCGACGGTTGTCACGCTCTTACTTATGCTGCTCACCATGCTTGGTGCTACACTGGCCGCTCTGTTACCGCGTTGGCGTGCGCGGGGAAGCCCTCAAAGTCTGCCAGGTGACGTGTCGTCGCGCTCAGAGATGCGTAGCCCTCCGCCGTGAGATAGGCAATGCCTGTGCGCTTGAGAAAATCATACACCGAGGTACATGAAAAGGTGTGAGCAAATCCTCCGGTGGGCAGTACTGCGTTTGTGCCCACGCTGTAGTTGCCTGCGCAGAAGGGGGTATACGGTCCAAGCAGAATTTCTCCGGCGTTTTTCAGTTCTGGCAGCAGGGCAAACGGCTCGCGTACCTGTACTTCCAGGTGCTCGGGGGCATATTCATTGACAAAGTCCACGGCCTCGCGCAGATTTGCGGCCAGCACGATGCCGCCAGTCCCCTCGGGTGACTCAAACACATTACGGCAGAAGGCCTGTCGCCAGGGGGGGAGCGCGGCCAGTTTTGCCGGCAGGATGGCCAGCACCGCCTCGGCCAGGGTGACGCTATCGGTTACCAGCAGGCTCGATGAATCGGGCCCATGCTCGGCCTCAATCAATAGATCGCGCGCCACCAGCTCAGGGCTGGCGGCCGCGTCGGCCAACAGGATCGACTCGCTTGGTCCGGCTGGTAAACCCACGTCAACGGTGCCATAGAGCAGGCGTTTTGCGGCGGCGACATAGCCGCTGCCGGGCCCGGTGATTTTATAGACGCGGCCGATACTGCCAGTGCCATAGGCCAGCGCCGCAATGGCCTGCGCGCCCCCGATGCGATAGATTTCATGCACGCCGCACAGGTCTGCGGCAACCAGCGAGGCCGGATCAACTTCTCCGCCCGGCCCCGGTGGTGTACATACGACGATACGAGGAACGCGGGCGATACTCGCCGGCGTCGCCAGCATATACATCACCGATGGAAACGCGCCTTTGCCGCGCGGCACATATAGCCCGACGCTGCTGATCGGGGTGATTTTTTCGCCGGCCATAACCCCCGCGGCCACCTGGGTAAACCACTGCTCATGCGGCATCTGGCGCTCATGGAAGGTGCGGATATTATGAATGGCATGTTCAAGCGCCTGCCGAAGCGCAGGATCAAGCTGCTGGTGCGCGCGCTCGATCTCTTCACGCCCGACACGCAATTGTTCCCGCGCCAGTTGAACGCCATCAAAGCGCGCGGTAAACTCAAGCAGTGCCTCATCGCCCTGCTTTTGCACGGCCTGCAGAATAGGGCGTACCCTCTCAACCAGTTCATCGATTTGCACTTCGGCTCGCCGCAGCAGGCGGGTACGCTGGACGCTATCCAGCTGGGAAAGTTCATAGAAATGGATCATACCTGTCATCCCTCTTTGCTTACCTATCCTCTACTTATTTTATCGGCCTGTTCAGCCGCAGCGATATCGCTCTTCATCCAGCATGCACCAAAGATGCCGACCAGGCCTGCGACAAAGAGGGTTGGTACGCACGTGACCAGCAAGGCCAGGCTCAGGTCGCCACCCGCGCTAAGGCTGGCAAAATGGCCGCCGTGCGTTGGATCAAAGGCCGTGGCTAAAACACCCACCAGCGCCGGCGCAAATGCGTCTCCGAGCAGGTGGGCGAGCAGCAGCGAAATGGCTATCGCTGAAGCCCGCAAAATCGCCGGGACCACGTCCTGCGTCGCCGCGGTGCTTGGGCCGTTATAGATATTGATCAACATGGCGGTAATAAAGAATGCCGCGATGAAGACCGCTTCATTGTGAACAGTCACCGCCAGGGCGAAGGCGGGCGCGCAGAGTAAGAATCCGATGCCGCAGACGAGCACGCGTGCGCCGGGATGTCGCCGGTTGAGGCGATCAGACATATAGCCGCCGATGAGCAGCCCCACAATCCCGGCGATTACCACGACTCCTCCTGAGAGGATACTGGCAAAGCCTGAACTCAGGCCCAGGGTATCTTTCTGCTGCAAATAAATAGGTAAAAAGGTCACTGCCGCGCCCTGGGAGAAGAAGGCAAAGATCTGCATCACGATCAATACCACCAGGGTGCGGATGCGTAGCAGGCGGCCGAATTGACTGCAGACGTTCCTGGGGACGGCGGCTGCGTGCGGCGGGTCGATGAGGTCGACCTCGTTGACGATCGAGCGCGGATCCACTGCCAGCGTCTCTTCATCGGCCTCATTGCGCCGGGGTTCGCGCAGGCGAAAACAGAGAAAGGCCAGAATCAACCCGGGTATGCCGGTAAAGAGGAAAGCCAGGCGCCACTTGCCGGTGCCAAGCCCGGCGATCACGCCGCCCGCGATGAAGCCAAGCATTAAGCCGCTCAGCGAGCCGGCCGTCCAGCGACTCATGGTCCGGGCGCGCTTTTCACGGTTGAAGTAGTCGCTGAGCAGCGCCGTGCCGGCCGGGTAGTATCCGGCTTCGCCTATGCCCAGCACCATGCGCGAGAGGAAGAGCGTCAGGAAGCTGCCGGCTGCGGCCGTAAACACCGTCGCCAGGCTCCAGATCGTCACGCAAATAGCGATCACATTTTTGCGGCTGGCGCGGTCGGCCCAGATGCCGAGCGGCAGGGTGCCGACGGCATACACCGCCAAGAAAGCAGAGGCGAGGAAACCGACCTGCGAGAGGCTCAGGCCGAGTTCTCGAGCTATAATATTCGCGGCCCCGGTGAAAACATAGCGGTCCAGGTAGTTGAGCAGGTTGATGCTGAACATAATCCAGAAAACATAGGATGCATAGCCGCTGACACCAGGCTTGAACGTTCTCGGTTCAACCGTGGTGGATGGGGCGATGTCATTCATGAGCACCTCCAGGTAGGGGACGATTATCATGACAAGCGCGGGCTTATAGTCTATCGTCTCTACGATAGCATAGTTTGCCACAAGAGGTCCACGTTCTACGTGCGCAGGCGCAACATCTCCAGGAAACTCCAGGCTTTTAGGTCGCGCTCCAGATGAAAACGCAGGAGGTCATGCATGACTGCCTCTATTTCTAGCTGCATGGCGCCGTCTAGACGCAGGTGCGGCACCTCGTTCCATGAGCTGCGCTGTAGCAAGCGCAGTACTTTGAGCGCGTTCATCGACAGCGGGCGCATCCAGTAGCGTGAGCATTGTGGGCACAGGGCTCCTCCCAGCGAAGGAGAGAAGCCATTCTCTTGCGGCCGCAGTTCGTTTGTGCAATGCGCGCAGGCGCGAAAAGCCGGTTCATAGCCTATATTGGCCAGCAGGTGGATCTCAAAATAGCGCATGAGCTGGTTGCTCAGCACGCGTTCCGGGGCTGCCGGAGTAGCGCCCCTGCGCCTGGCGGCCTGCAGCTCAAAGGCGTTGGTCTCCAGGCTGCGGAGCATTTCCAGCAGAAGGCTGTAGACAGCGGGTTGCTGCGTATTATCTTCAATAAAGCGATCAACCAGCTCTGCCAGGTAGAGGCCGCACGTCATGTGCCAGAGGTCGCTGCGCAGGTCGAGAAAGTTTTCACGTACCTCGGCCTGTGTGACTATATCAAGGTTGCGGCCCAGCGCCAGTTGTAACTGGCTGTGGCTCAGGAGCTCGAGGTGGCCGGCTTTTTTACTGATGGGGCGGCGAATGCCCTTGGCAATTGCATGGAATTTGCCCTTGCCGGGGGTAAAAAGCGTCAGGATACGATCGGCTTCACCTAAATCGCTGCGTTTCAGTATGAGTGCTTCGATGGAGTAACTATGTTGCTGTCGCATAACGGGCAGTATCCTGGCGCGCAAAAGAAAAAAACGTGATTGGCCAATCACGTTTATCATGGAGGCGACGAGCGGATTCGAACCGCTGGTGCAGCTTTTGCAGAGCCGTGCCTTACCACTTGGCGACGTCGCCGCTTTCATTCGAGAAGGGGAGCGGGAGACGGGGATCGAACCCGCGACTTTCTCCTTGGCAAGGAGATGCTCTACCACTGAGCCACTCCCGCATGAAATCGAAGACTCGCTTGCAATTTCATTTGCAGGGATAAGATATCATACCCGCAGGGATTTGTCAACTGTTTTGCACTGAATTGGCAGGAAAACTTCATCTTCCAGGCAGCGTTATTGCACCTCAAATCCTCGCGTCCTCAGCAGGGCCGTCAGCCGTTCGACGTTCTCAGCGGCTACCCGTACCAGGCGTCCATGCAGGGGAAACTCGTCGCCCAGCAACTGCTGGATCTCCTCGTCCAGCTGGATATCTGCCAGTATCTGAGGTGAGAGGTAGAGCATAGGAGACTGCTCGACGATGATCGTGGCCTCCTCTCCGTAGCCTTTGCCCCATAGCTTGAGCCGGATCAACAAAGAGGGTGGAATCCCCTCCGCGCAATACTTCTGCAGAAAGCGGATAATGCCATCCAGGGTGAGGCCATGGCTCGCGGCCCGCTCAATTGCGGCCGGTGTGACCCTGCGCCAACCAGTGAAGGTGTCCAGGTCACTGATACGTTCGATGGCCGCAGCTAAAAAGAGATCGCATACGGCGTAAAGGGGCTGTAAGCTGCCATCAGCGTGTAGTCTCCACTGCGGCTCGCTGCCCTCTCCCCCCCGCCCGGGTCGTCGTAGCCAGGGGCGAACATGTCGGCCTGTGTGGAGGGGGTTGTAAGCGCGGGAAGATAGTCGCGCCGCCATAAAATGGCCTGGATGGTCGTTAGATGCTCACTGGCGACTTCAGCCAGCACGGGGGATAAGCGCCTTTTAAGTAGCGGGCGCGTCTGGTCATCGGCGAACAGCATATCCAGGAACGCAGCCTCATCTACCTCTATAAGCGCGGCATCTTGCCAGAGTTCGATTTTGCGCGCCTGTCGTTCCCACTCTACGAGCGAGTAGTGTACATTTTGTGGAATTTCTCCTCCCCCTGCGGCGGCGGTAAGGATGCGCTGAATGTCATCGACATGCAGCCCCGTCTGTATCGCCCGTGTGACGCTGGCCTTGGTCACTTTGTACTGGGCGATATGCTCCAGGCCAATGCGTTCGGCGAAGCTGTCCAGCTTTATCAGCAGTGCCTCGGAGACGGGAGCCAGGACGACCAGCTCAAAATTCGGCTGCACTATCAAGCGGCCAGCGGGAGGCTCCTCAATCGCCCCGCCTGCATCACTCGTCACCAGCGCCATGCCTGCAGTCGGGCGGAAGTCCGTACGGCCTTTCTCGATGTGTACATCTACCAGTCCAAGCCAGTGCAGGGGCCCCAGTACGACTGCACGAATGAAGCCTCCTTCTACCATGTGCCAGCCTTCACGGTGGGTCAGCCAACCTCGGCGCAGGCGGAAATCCCAGCCATATGGATTGCTGCCCTGCGAATAACGATCTGCTCGCGCTCCATACTGGCGTGGGAACAGGAGGTAAGGTGCATACAGCTTTGTGCGAGCAATAAAAGCGGGCATCTCGCGCCAGGCGTTGCTGCTTTCGGCTGCTATGCGCTCCATGAGCATATGACGCGCGCGGATCACTTCGGTGTGGGTCGCTTCGAGCGGCTGGGGACCGGGCCGTACAAGAACGTCTGGTAAGAAGGAGAGCTCATTCCAGAAAGGAGTTTCTAGCCACAGGCGCAAGCAGAGGCGCACGCGCTCCAGTAAGGGCAAGGCAAAGAATTGATCAGCAGGGGCAACATGCAGCGCGTCCTGCCGCTCTTGCAGCAAATCCAGCTTCATCAAGAGCAAACGTATAAACAGCAGGCGGGGCACATCCTGTTCAGTGCGCGGCTGGTCAAGCTGGCCTTTTGTCCCAAACAGCTCGCATATTTGACGTAGTGCCGTGCGCGTGAGTAGCCCGTTGCTTACAAGCGGCAGGCCCTCACGCAGGGTTGAGACGTACGACCAGTAGAGGTAGAGCGCACGCTGAAATGCTCGCATGCCGTCGCCAATCTGCGCCGCTGCAAAAGGAGGCAGCGCGGCCACGTTCCTCTCCTTTTCCTCCTGCTGGATACGCGCGCCAAGCACGGCCTTGACCGCCTGGGGCACGATCAATACGCCGTCGTAGACTCCGCTTGTGTAGTCTCGCCCAGCAAAATTTGTTTGTTTGCCCCAGAATAACAGGCCGAGCATAAGCAGGCGCCGCAACGACTGTTCAAAAACTCCATGCGGGTGGGGGGTGGGATAAAGCATGCTGGTCTGTTCGTTGAAGGGCTGGTCGGTCACTTTGCCAAAGCTGGCCGGCTGGCTGCTGGTCAAATATAATGCCAGGTCGCGGCTGTTCGCTCGCCCACCGCAAGCCAGCAGTTCGCGTAAAATCACGCTCTCTGTATCATTGAGGCTGGAGATAGCTTCTGCAATAGCATGGAGCTGAAAAAGTTGTTGCGCCGCCTCGCTTACCGAGTCGGTGGAGGTGATGGCGAGTATGCCTGTGGCCTGTCCCCTGGGTCGCCGTAGTTTCAGTAATGATTGCAGGTGATATGGCGGCACCGTATGTAACAGGTCAACATCACTCTGCTCCATAGTACGGCCTTTCATGCAAGAGCGGTACCCGCCCACGGCGCTTGAGCTCTTCTATCATGCGCTCCGTCCCCTGCTTTTTCAGAATCATGCGTGTGGGCGTAATCGCCTGCACGAGCTGTTCCTCCACCGAGGTAGTAGCTACCAGTTCGCGCATGACCTGGGCGTCCGCGACCTCCAGCAAGGATATGCCTGTATACATGCGCACGTGTCCATAGCTGCCCAGCCAGCGTTCGATCTGGGCCAGCAGGCGGTGTAGTGGGCCGCTAGCGGCCTGCGTTTCATGCCTGGCAAAGCGTTGCAGTACCTGCAGCATGTGAACAGGCTGCCTGCCATTTCTTAATGCTGTGGTTAATGATGCTGGAGTGAGGCGGTAGCAGAGGCGATTGTCGTGCATGCCCGCGCACTCTGTAAACTTCTCAAGCAGGTCGATTAAAGGCCACGCTGCGGCGCTGCAGGCCACGAGTAGCTCGCCGTTCTCACGGACCGCCAGGTGCTCTACAGCGCTTGCCTGATCGTGGGAAGCTGAAGGTTGAGCGGGGGCGATATTGGCGAGCAGCAGGCCAGCCAGGGGGGTCAGGCGAAACGCCAGCAAGCGGCCTTCATCAGACAGCGCTAAATCGCTGATGCCCCACCAGTGTAGCGGCTCGCGTATGAGGCGCGTCAGGTAATGGCCCTCGGCGTGCATCCAATCGTTGATCTGCGTTGGCTGCAGTGGTCGTCCCTCTTCTTGCTCCAACCACCAGTGCGGCGAAGGAAACAGGCGTTGGCGCTTCTGTAAAAAAAACGGGTTCAGGCGATAGATGAAGCGTGCGAAGGCGGGAAAGCTGATCCACTGGTTGAGAGGGGCCTGGGCAATCAGCGCGACCAGCGCCTGGCGCGCCTCGCGATTCTCCGCCTCCAATTCGCCCGGACGTAGCAACGGATGATTCAGCGGTGTTGTACGGCAGTGCAGGCACAGACCTTCATCCTGTAATTCATAGAGTTCGTCGTAGGCCGCCTGTGTCAGCCACAATTCAAACAGGTCACGTGCTATTTCCGCGCTGCCAGGTCCTAAGAGCAGTTCGGCCGCATTGCCGAGCAGGCGTAGATAGGGTGTCCCGCCATCATTTTTGTGAAGAATATCTGCCAGGCGCAAGAGGCGTAGCGCATAGCGCGGGAAAGCAGGACTATGTGGCAAAATGTTTTGTAATTTTTCGATGAATGCCGCTGAAGGCAGGCCATGGGGCGGTGCAATGCTGCTGGCTCCATCGTTCGTGAGCGCAGGCGGGACGCGTACGGTAGAGAAATGGTCTGGCGTACGTGAATTTCCGCCAGGCTGCAGCTCTGTTTTTTGATCCTCGCCCGCAAGCTGGTAACCATCGAGTGCGCGCCCAACCAGCAGCAGATCGGCCAGCAACCTATAGGGCTCTCTATGCTGTAGAACTGGTGAGCCAGGCATAGCGAGTTCTGCGCCCTGCTGGATTTGAAAGGGTGTGATGGGTACGGGGACATGTAAAGCGGCTCGTACCTCTGCGGGTATTGACCATCCGACGTCATATAATGAGCCGCTCAGACCGATACGCTGCAGCGGCGCGCTGTTGAGGCTGGTGTGAAAGAGCAGGCCCTTGCCTTGAAGCACAAGCAGGATATGCCGTAGCTGTTCTGCAGGGCCAAAGGAGAAACGCTCAAACATGCCGTGCAGGTCATCGTCGCTCATTGAGCCGCCGGCCAGGGCCAGCGTCGCCAGGAGCTGCCGCTGAGGTTTTTCAAGCGTGGCGGCCACCTTGCGAATAACCTCTGGCTGCCTCAAGACGTTGACGATGGCCTCTGCGAGCGACTGTTTACTCAGACCTGTTGTGACGATGTCATATTCACGGGCTATAGCGCGTAGCTCGCTTAAACCCATCTGCGTCAAAATATCCATGAGATTATTGGACGGTGTAGGTCCACGTAAAGTAACGACATAGCCTGCCTGGCGAGGAGGCATATCCGCTGCGAGGCCGGGAGCGGGAGATGCGCCTGGTAACTCATCAGGCGCAGACTGCGCCAGGACGGACTGGAATGCTTCGGGCCGGGCCAGCCAGGTATAGAGCAGGGCGGCTACATGACGGCAAATGGCGGCCATGGGGGAACTACAGGAACAATGCGCCTGCCAACTCGTGGAACTCGCTATCTCGACATCGACATGATAGCGCTGGATTTCTGGGGGCGCGTGTTCTACTGCTTCTGTATTTGCCTGCGTAACGCCTGTGCTATGCCCCCAGTGAGATAAATCAACGCTGCCATAGAGCTGTGCCCCCCGGCGCGTTGTTGCCTGGACGGCACCTAAGTGACAATACTCCTGCCCCAAAGAAGCTGCCGCAAGTCCCGCCATACGGATAATATCCGAGGCTCGCAGGCGTTGCAGTGCGCTGGGTACAACATCATCCATATCCAATATCCACAATGTTTACTACAAGTTGAGTACGTTGTGTTATAATAGCATGTAGCTGCTCACTGGTCAACGCTACAGCCAATTGCCGCCCTATCTTTCCAACGCAAACATCACGTTCGCTATAGCTGCCAGGGCCGCCGTCTCAGCCCGCAGAATGCGTGTTCCCAGGGTTACTATCTGTACGCCCCGGCGCTGTGCCAGCTGCACTTCCTCGGCCGTTAGTCCTCCCTCTGGCCCGATGAACAGCACGACGGTCACCGCTGCGCTGCGAGTAGCGGCCTCTGCTGGCAGAAGCGTAGCGCGTAAACTGCAGGCCTGCTCCTCTTCCCAGGGCATGAGTGCCAGCGCTCCCGCGGGAATGTCGTCCAGGGCCTGCGGCAGTGGGCGAATGGGCAGCAACTCCGGCAGGCGCGCACGGCCACATTGTTCTGCTGCTTCTTGAAGGATGCGCCGCCAGCGCTGTAATTTCGGCGGGCCAGCCTCTGCCAGGCCCGCCGTTGAACGGCGGCAGAGGATCGGGGCGAAGGCCGCCACCCCTAATTCCGTACCTTTCTCCAGAATCCACTCAAAGCGCGCTGATTTGAGCAGGCCCTGGCAGAGTATAAGGCGTACGGGGGATTTACACTTTCCGCTGCGTCGTTCAAGAAATCGCGCCTCTACTCCCGCACGGCTGCTCTTGCTAATAGCCGCCAGCACCTCGTCTCCACTGTTGTCAAGCAGGAGCAGTTCTTCGCCTATAGCAAGGTGGAGAACGTCGCGCACTTGATGGGCGACGTTCTCCGGCAGCAGCACTGCCGCACCTTTTGCCTGCATGACCTCAGGCGCCAGCGAAGCGGGTGGTACAAAAAAACGATGCATTGCTACACTTCTTCTGGCCTGCGCATAATGAGTACCAGCCAATCGTCGATATTGGCCTGGTCGATCAACTGCAGTCCTGCTGTCTGAAGCGGGGATAGAGCCTCCTGGAGGCGCGCCTCGATGATGCCACTGGCGATAAGCAAACCACCTGGTACCAGCACCTGCGCCAGCTGAGGAGCCATGGCGCCGATGACGTGAGCAAAGATATTTACCAGCACCATGTCGTAGCGTGCCGCCATCCTCTCAGCCCCAAGCTCACCCGGCGCAACCGTGACTTTAGCCGCGAGGTTATTGTTAGCGACGTTTGCCCGCGCGCTTTCTACCGCCACGTTGCTGTTGTCGACACAATAAACACTTGAGGCCCCTAATTTCGCCGCGGCCAGGGCCAGGATACCCGAGCCCGTGCCCACATCCAGCACGCGCATACCAGCCTGTGTCCGTTGCTCTACCGCTTCCAGGCACATGCGCGTGGTCGGGTGTAGTCCCGTCCCGAACGCCATTCCAGGGTCCAGTTCCAGCACGATCTCGCCTGGCGCGGGCGTATACTCGCGCCAGGAAGGACGGATAACAAGCCTGCGCCCGATATGCGTGACATGAAAATAGTCTTTCCAGGCGTTGGCCCAGTCCTCCTCATTGACCGTGCGGACCTGCAGTTCTCCCACAAAATGATCCCCCAGGCTCGCCAGGTGCCAGAGCCCTTCGGCTATGTGCTGGCGTAGCTCTTCCTCCTTGCCGTCGATGGGCAGGTATGCGTGGATTTGCACCGGCTCCCCTGTCAGCACACGATATTCCTGGCCCTCGTCGACCAGCTCAAATGGTTCCTCGACGGCCACACCGCCCGGTGTATGGCGACTCAATAGCTCGCTCACCGCTTCCACTGCTTCAGGGTGGGTCCGTACCGTTAACTCTAGCCAGCGCATAGCTCTTATTCCTATCTCTCTATCCTTTTTATATCAGGTCAAGATTATAATAGCCATAGGTCCTGCTCACCTTGAAGCCGCAGGAGTGATAGAGGGTGACGGCCAGGCTGTTCTCAGTATCGACCTCAAGCATAATGCGTTTCTGGCTTCTGGCCTGAACACCCTGGATTGCCTCGCTTAAGATCTGTCTGCCAAAGCCACGTCCCCTGTACGCGGGGCGTACGATAAAGCCATAGATGCCGATCTCGTCAGCCAGCTCATAGAGCCTCAGGCAGCCGACCGGTTCTTTACAGCTAACGCTTCCTTCGCCCAGGCTTGCAATAAAGACCTGGCAATTGGGCTCCTGTAATGCCTGGATGACAAACGCCTGTAACTCATCCAGGGGATCGCGGGAATCTTCATGCATAATTGTGACCAGCGCATCTATGTCGTTCATCCCGGCCTGGTGGAAGAAAAGGCGTTCATCGCAGGCAAAATGTTGCTGCAACATGTGCAGCAACATTTCATGTTCCGAGGACTCATGCCTGGCGCCCAGGGCTGTAATGAGTGCCAGCCCGGAAGGCGAAGCATGCTCACAGATCAGCAGCAGCCGGCGTATGCCGCGCTGTTTACACTCCTGGCGTGCGGCGGTAAAGAGCGCAGTAAAAATGCCTCTGCGGCGGTGGGCCGGATGGACCATGCCCGTCAGCTCTTTCTCCTGCGAGCCATGCCTATCCAGGACCAGGTAACCCACAAGTGCTCCATCGCGGTAATAGAGAAAATCGTTGGCAAAGCTGTTATAAGGAGAGCGTAGCTTGATCCAGTCTAGGCGCATGGACAGGTTTTCGTATGTATTGCACACGTGCGCAAGCTGTTCAATCTCTGCCACCTCTGCATCTGCCAGGGCCCGCCTCTTGATCAGGCCTTGCTTTAGTTGGTTGGTCAAGCGCTTGCTGCCTTTCATATGTATTAAAGGATATACGCAGTTGCGCTAAAAGACTGCGGGTTCCATATAGCCACCGAAGACGGAGTGGAAGACGTCCATGATCTCGCCCAGTGTTGCGTAGACCTTTACGGCTTCGATGATGACCGGCATGGTGTTCTCACTGCCCTCGGCCGCGCGGCGCAGGTTTTCCAGGGCCTTTTTCACGGCTGCGTTATCGCGCTCGCGGCGTATGTGATTGAGTCGTTCAAGATGTGCCTGCTCCCCGACGCGGTCGATATAGAGTGTAGGAACTCTGATGTCTTCTGCCATGATGTAATCATTAACACCGACGATGGTGCGCTTATGCGTATCGATCTCCTGTTGATAACGATAGGCCGACTCGGCAATCTCCCGCTGGAAGAAGCCATTAAGAATACAGGCCAGCACACCGCCCAGGTCATCGATGCGCTGAATATAGTTCATTGCCGCCCGTTCCGTCTCGTCCGTCAAGGCCTCGATGAAGTAGGAACCCCCGAGTGGATCAACGGTATTTAGCGCGCCGCTCTCATGCGCAATGATCTGTTGTGTGCGCAGGGCGATCAACACGGCTTTCTCGGTAGGAAGTGCCAGGGCCTCATCCAGTGAATTGGTATGCAGCGAGTTGGTACCGCCAAGTACAGCGGCCAGAGCCTGGATGGTTGTACGCATAATATTGTTATCGGTTTGTTGTGCTGTGAGCGAGACGCCTGCCGTCTGGGCATGACAGCGCATGAGCCATGAGCGAGGATCTCTGGCCCCGTAGCGTTCGCACATCAGCTTCGCCCAGAGACGGCGTCCGGCGCGGAACTTGGCTATCTCCTCAAAGAAGTCGTTATGCACATCGAAGAAGAAGGAGAGCCGCGGCGCGAACTCGTCGATCTTCAGGCCTCGATTAAGGGCCGCGTCCACGTAAGCCAGCCCATCGGCGATGGTAAAGGCCAATTCCTGCACCGCCGTAGCTCCCGCCTCGCGGATATGATAACCGCTGATGCTGATGGTATTCCAGCGTGGCATGCAGCGTGTACCAAATTCGATGGTATCCGTGACCAGGCGCATTGACGGTTCGGGTGGGAAGAGAAACTCCTTTTGCGCGCTATATTCCTTGAGGATATCGTTTTGCAGCGTGCCGCCCAGCCGGGCCCGGTCGAAGCCGTGCTTCTCGGCATTGACGATGTACATGGCCCAGATGACCGCGGCCGGACTATTAATCGTCATCGAGGTTGTGATCTTATCAAGAGGCAGATCAGCAAAGAGTATTTCCATGTCGGCTAATGAGGAGACCGCCACGCCGCATTTACCGAACTCGCCTGCCGCCATGGGATGATCGGTATCATACCCGTAGAGCGTAGGCATATCGAAAGCAGTCGAGAGGCCTGTCTGACCCTGTGAGAGCAGGTATTTGAAGCGTTTGTTGGTATCCTCGGCGGTACCAAAGCCTGCGAACATGCGCATCGTCCATGGTTTTGCACGGTACATGGTGGGCTGCACCCCACGCGTGAATGGATATTCACCGGGTAGCCCGATGTCGCGGCTGTAGTCCAGGTTCTCGTTATCCTGAGGCGTATACACGCGCTTGATGGCTACGCTGGAAGTGGTGATCAGATTCTCACGTTCCGGCAGGCGCTGCTGGGACTTCTGTACGGCATCTTCTTCCCATTGCTTGCGCTCGACTTTCAACTGCTCCAGGGTTGCTTTATCAAAAAGCGTGCCCTGCTCTACGACTTCTTGCGTCTCATTGGTCCGCGACGCTCTCTGCTCAAGCATGTTTAACGGCTCCTCTTTATTGAGTTTCAAAGGATGGATGCAGTGCGATGCGCGCACCCTAAACGACGCACAGCGCTAGCCCTGCAGAATTCCAATCTCCTTTAATACTATACATTGTACACATTCCTGGCGTGCCGAGACTCGCCTCACACCTCCACGGACATTGCCACGGCCCCACCGCCTCCCAGGCAGAGGGTTGCCAGCCCGCGCCCACCACCGCGGCGGCGCAGTTCATGTATTAGTGTAATCAGCACCCGGCTGCCACTGGAGCCAATTGGATGTCCAAGGGCGATCGCCCCGCCGTTGACATTGACGCGCGACCAATCCCAATCTAATTCGCGCCCGTTTGCCAGGGCCTGGGCGGCGAAGGCCTCGTTTGCCTCGATAAGATCGAAGGCGCTGAGCATCAGATTGGTGCGCTCCAGCAGCCGCCTGACAGCGTGGGTGGGGGCGGCGAAGACATAGCGCGGCGTAATCGCCGCGCAGGCATACCCGGTTATACGTGCCAGCACTGTCAGGTGATTTGCCTGCGCCACCTCCGCAGCGACAACTACGGTGGCCGAAGCGCCATCGCTCAGACCCGGGGCATTGCCTGCCGTGATCGTGCCGCCCTCCTGAAATGCCGGCAGCAATTTTGTCAGGGTATCCATGGAAGAGTCGCCGCGAATAGGCTCGTCGCTGTCGACTACTATCGTGCCCTTCTTCTGCCTGACCTCGATCGGCACAATCTCTTCTCTGAAGCGGCCTGCTGCGGTGGCTGCCGCTGCCCGCTGGTGGCTTTGCAGCGAGTACTGGTCCTGCTCCTGGCGAGTAACGCCAAATTTTTCTGCGATGATCTCGGCCTCGCTACCCATATGGATGTTCTCGAAGGCACACCACAGGCCATCATGCACAACTGCGTCGATCATCTCTGCATTGCCCATGCGGTATCCGCTACGCGCCTTTGTGAGCAGATAGGGGGCATTGCTCATACTCTCCATACCGCCAGCAACGAACACCTGGTTATCGCCGGCCCGAATAGCCTGCGCCGCGAGCATAATGGCCTTTAAGCCGGACCCGCAGACCTTGTTCACGCTAAAGGCGGGAATGTCGTCGGGCAGGCCGGCATGAAGCGCGGCCTGGCGCGCCGGTGATTGGCCGACCCCGGCCGAGACGACAATGCCCATGATTACTTCCTCGATCGTCTCAGGCGCTATACCCGCGCGCCGTACGGCCTCTTTTATCGCGAAAGCGCCCAGTTGAGGCGCGTTGAAACTGGCAAGATTGCTAAGAAACTTGCCGGTCGGCGTTCTTGCCGCCCCGACTATGACAGGCGTGTGTTCTGCCACTACTGTGTTCTCCTCTCGCATAGCCACACCATTGTGGAAATACGTAAACCCCATATGCACTCAGTAACGCCACTGCTGCGAGCGCCTGATCCCATCTCCGGCCGCCTGCCCGGGGGGCAGGTAAGCGGTAAGCAGTAAGCGGTAATGAGGTAATAGGCGCTCGCAGCGGGAGTCATCTGATTGTAATGATATTTAAGCGCTACCGGCAACAGGTTAAGTATTCCTTCATTTTATCACGTTTGCACATTGAAGGGCGTCGCGTGGTTGTGTTGATACCCACGCGACGCCCTTCAATATGCGGAGTGACTATCCCTTATGGCCTGTTGGGTAGTCTCCCCATACGAAAATCGCTGGGTATATTCATTTCCCACATGCTGCTTGCCACGTGCGAGTCTGGCATCAACTCCAGCTGGTTATACATGGCTTCACCAGTCCCGGGCCCGCTTGCGCCGCGCAGGACATTAACGGGACGAAAATGCATATCGAGGAGCAGCACCAGCCCATCGCGATAGCGTATGCGGTAGACGGGCTGGCCATGGAAAGAGTCCTTACCAAGGTAGACGGCACGCCCGGTTTTGAGGTCGCTGCGCAGTGCTGTCAGGTCAAGGTCCGTGTCGTCCGCGCTCCAGTCCTCGGCCCCCCACTGCGCTACGTGATGCATCATATCCAGGCCGAGCATGGCATGCTCATCACCTACCGCGACCACGTCCATACTGCCTGGCATGATGGTCTCGACGTGCATGCGGCCGGTACTCATGTCATGATATGTATCTACCTGGTAGCGCTCGCCGCCAGCGTCAATTTTTGTCTCGCTGTGGAAGAGCACATACCCGCTCCATGAAAGATTGGGAGGTATGGCAAAAGCATTTGGCGCGAGTCCTCCTCCCAGGTGCAGTGTCGCCAGCAGGGCGAGCACCAGCGCCGCCGCCAGTGCCAGCGCGCCAACTCCTACCAGGCCCCGTCTTCGTCTCCAGGCGCGCAGAGGCTGCTGCTGGTCGAGTGTAGTAGATCGCCCTGGCGGGATTGGGAATAGCTCGACAGCCTGCAGTGCCGCGCGCCCGGAACTCTCTGCGTTCTTCCTCGTTATACCGCGCCGCGCGCGTTCTGCAATAGCCTGGCCGACAAGCTGGTCGATGCGCTGGGAGGGCGCGGAGGCGGGCAGCCTGGCGAGCACCTTTACGCTCTGCTGCATCAGGTGCAGCACCGGCCCGCATTGGCTGCAGGTAGATGCATGCTCAAGTACGCGTTGTGCCTGTGCGGGTGGCAGGTCTTCCAGGATCGCCAGGTAAAGCTGAATTGTCGTACAGGCGTGAGGCCCGCTCTCATCGGCCAGTGGGAGAGGTGGTATTTCGTCCTCGGGCATGGGCAAAGGGAAGTGGTCGGAAGTATTCATCGCCTGTTCTCCTCTTTTCCTGGACCCTCTGGGAGCTTCTCTGCACTGAGCCGCTGGTACTGTTCGGCGAACATGCGTTTTGCGCGCGAGATACGTGTGGCGGCAGCATTGGGTGAGATGCCCACAATGGTGGCTATTTCCTGGTAAGGGATTCCCTGGGAGGCGCTCAGGACAAGCACGATAGCATATTCTTCCGGCATACTGGCAAGGGTCAGGCGAATATGCTCGCGCTCGGCTATCTCTGGAATACCTCCGCTATCAGGGAGGAAGGTTGAAGCGCCATCGCTGTTCCCTCCCTCCTCAAAACGCTCATGGTTGGATCCTTGAGCGGTGAGCGGCCACCAGGAAATGCGCTTGCGCCTGCGCAGGAAGTCGACACATAGGTTGCTGGCAATGCGGTATAACCAGGCAGAGAGATGATCGCGGTCAGATAAATTGTCCCAGGCGGTGCAGGCGCGCACGAAAACCTCCTGAGTTATGTCGTCGGAGTCTTCCTGGTTGCCGAGCAGGCGAAAGACAAAGGAATGAATTGGGCGCCGGAACTGCTCATAAAGCAAACTCAACTTGCTTGCGTCATCTGATATAGTTGTGCCGGCACCTGGAGCATCCGCTGGTTTTTCCGCTGTCATGCCAACATATGCCTTCTCTCTTCGATGGGTATTCCCGGTAGCTTCTATTGTAGCCCGTGCTGGTAGTATACCAGGAATGCTCACTGAATAGAACATGCTGGCTCCTTTCGAAATCAAACGTCTTTTGCCTTTTCTCTGCGCGCGGCCCTTATCCTTAACACGTTGCTTAAGGGCAGGGTTTACAGACCAGTCACAAGTGAAGCATTGACATCGCGCATTCCCGGGAATAATATAAGCAGGGTACCTACGCAAAGCGTAAGCATGAATAGCTGTACAGTAAGTGCATGTACTCAGCGGAGCGACAGGGGACAGAGGATCCCCGGGTAAGTAAGCAAGGATCGTGTTAGGATGTCACAGATGTTTACAGGCGATGCGGCGAACTTCGATGACGGTAATCCAGATGAACTGGAGCGACTATTAATCGAGGGCGTTAATATCCAAGCGCGCGCGGCCTCACCTCCACTGCCTCGTGCGCAAAAGGCAGGTCATGCTGAAGGCGCTGAGCCGGGCGGCGATATTCAGGGAGCGTTAGGATTATTTGCTGAAGCCGCCCAGGACATGGCGACCGCCAGCCTGGAGCTGGGCCTGGGACGACATTTTGCCTGTGCCGACTTTTGTAATCAGGCAGTAGAGAAGGCGGCGCAGGCGATCAGCCTCCTGCGTTTTGGCCACAGGTCCATGTACGATCATGATTTAGCGGCACTTGGCGCCCTGGTGGGCGCGCCTGCCGAGATTTAAGAGAAAATGGCAAGTTTGACACCGTTTCATCCAGAAGCTTTTTATGTCGAAACACCCCCAGAAGAGGCGGATGAGGTGATCAGTGCCGAGCAAGCCGCAACCTATATCCAGAGCGCGCGTCATGTTATACGTTGGGCTAGAAGTATTGTATTGAGTGTTTGAGCGTTAGGGCGTTAGCATGTTGCTGTAATATGCTTGGGAGGATATTTTGACACAACAAATTACACACTCAGAGCTGGAAGACGCGGTGAAAATGTCGCCGCGCAAATGGGTTTATCTTTTTAGTGAGGGCAACGCCGGTATGCGTGAATTGCTTGGCGGCAAAGGGTCTGGCGTAGCTGAAATGACGAACGCAGGCCTGCCGGTTCCGCCGGGTTTCACCATTACGACGGAGGCCTGTAATGCCTATTACGAGGCTGCCAAGCACTTCCCCCAGGGGATGTGGGAGCAGACGCTGGCGGCCATGAAAATCGTTGAGCAACAGACCGGGAAGCACTTCGGGCAAAAAGATAATCCCTTGCTGGTCTCCGTGCGCTCGGGGGCAAAATTCTCCATGCCTGGTATGATGGATACAGTGCTCAACCTTGGTATCAACGACGAGACTGTGCAGGGCCTGACGGCCCTGACCGGCGATGAGCGCTTCGCCTATGACGCCTATCGGCGCTTTATCCAGATGTTCAGCAAAATTGTCCTGGACACGGAGCCCAGGGACTTTGAACACGTGCTCGACCAGTACAAAGAGCGCGCGGGCGTCAAGACCGATGCCGAGATTCCCGCCGCGGACCTCAAAAAGCTGGTCGTTGAATTTAAGCAGATTGCCGAGCGTCAGTCCGGTGAGCCTTTCCCCACCGATGTCTACCAGCAGTTATACAAGGCCATCGAGGCCGTTTTCTCCTCATGGAACAACAAGCGCGCCTTCGACTATCGCAACTTTAATAAAATCTCCCACTCTCTGGGCACGGCTGTGAACGTCCAGAGCATGGTCTTCGGTAACCTGGGCAATGATAGCGGTACAGGTGTGGCCTTTACCCGCGATCCCGGCACCGGTGAAAAACAGCTCTATGGCGAATACCTGCTCAATGCCCAGGGTGAAGATGTCGTCGCCGGCATTCGTACTCCTTCGAAGATCAGTCGCCTGCAGGAGGACCTGCCCCAGGTTTACCAGCAGTTCCAGGAAATCGCTCAGCGCCTCGAACAGCACTACCGCGACATGCAGGACATGGAATTCACAGTTGAAAAAGGCCACCTGTATATGCTGCAGACGCGCTCGGGCAAGCGCAGTGCCCAGGCCGGCGTCAAGGTTCTTGTTGATATGGTCAGAGAGGGTCTGATTACGGAACAGGAAGCCGTCAGGCGTGCCGATACCACCCAGGTATATCAACTGCTGCTGCCGCGTTTTGACGAGTCCAAGAAAAAGCAGGCCGAGCAAGAGGGGCGTTTGCTGGCCAAGGGTCTGAATGCCTCTCCGGGCGCGGCCAGTGGTAAAGCCGTCTTCGACGCCAACCGTGCTGAGGCTCTGGGGAAAGCCGGAACTCCCGTCGTCCTCATACGCCCGGAGACCAGCCCTGACGATGTGCATGGCATGCTGGTCGCCAAGGGTATTCTTACCGCTCGTGGCGGCGCGACCAGCCATGCCGCCGTGGTGGCGCGCGGCCTTGGTCTGCCCTGCGTCGCTGGCTGTGAAGGCATTCGCGTCCACGAAGCCGAGCACCTCTTCCGTGTTGTGAACTCGGATTTTGTCCTGCATGAAGGTGACGACATCTCTATTGATGGCGCTACCGGCGAAGTTTTCGCCGGCATCATTGCGACGGTTGATGCCGACTTTGAGAAAGAGGACGACCTGAGGCAGCTGCTGAGCTGGGCCGATAAGTTCCGCCGCCTCGGAGTATGGGCCAATGCCGACTATCCTCGCGATGCCAGGCGCGCCGTCACCTTTGGGGCCCAGGGGATTGGTCTCTGTCGCACAGAGCATATGTTCATGGAGCAGGAGCGCCTGCCTATTGTACAGAAAATGATCCTCGCGCAGAGCAGGGAGGAGCGCCAGGCCGCTCTTGATCAGTTGCTGCCCTACCAGCGTGCTGACTTCAAAGGCATCTTCGATGCCATGCGCGATCCCGAGACTGGCGAAGGCTACCCGGTGGTCATTCGCCTGATCGACCCGCCCTTGCATGAGTTCTTGCCCTCCTACGAGGAACTGCTGGTCGAGGTCACGCGCCTGGAGACCCAGGGCGGCCACGAAGAGGAACTGCAGCAAAAGCGTAAGCTGCTGGAGGCGGTGAGCGCCATGCGTGAGATGAATCCCATGCTCGGCCTGCGCGGCTGCCGCCTGGGTCTGCTCTTCCCTGAGATCAACGTCATGCAGACGCGCGCGATTCTCGAAGCCGCGCGCGAACTGGAACGCGAAGGCAAGAAGCTCCAGCCCAAGATCATGATCCCGCTGGTGGGCCATGTCAATGAGCTGAAGGAGGTGCGCCGCCAGCTTGAGGCGGTCGCCAGGGAGATCACCGCCGAGGGGACGGCGGTCAACTATAAGTTTGGCACGATGATTGAGCTGCCGCGCGCAGCCCTGACCGCCAGCCAGATTGCCCCGGTCGCCGATTTCTTTAGCTTCGGCACAAACGACCTGACGCAGACGACCTTTGGCATCAGCCGTGACGATGCCGAGGGCAAGTTCCTGCTCAAGTATGTCGATGGCTTGAGTGAGCCAGGCATCGAGGGCAGGGTCAAGATCCTGCCTGTCAATCCTTTCCAGACCCTTGACCGCGACGGCGTCGGGCAGCTGGTACAAATGGCCGTTGAGAACGGGCGCAAGGCCAACCCGCACCTGGAAGTGGGTATCTGCGGTGAGCATGGTGGCGATCCCGACAGCATCGAGTTCTGCCATATGATCGGGCTGGACTACGTCAGCTGTTCGCCCTTCCGCGTGCCTGTCGCTCGTTTAGCTGCCGCGCAGGCGGCACTCACCATCGGTGAGCGTGACAAGTGAATAGTCCGGGATCAAGTGATGGGCCAGCCGGCGCAGCCGGCTGGCCCATCTGGATATGGATGTATGTATATATGGGGGGGAGGGGAGCCACCACTCGCCTGTACTTATACTGAAGCAGAGAAGGCCTGGATCGGATAAGGAGAGATTGCATGCGCGCGCTAGTCTTTGAGCGCAATACCCTACGCTTTGAACAGAGTTACCGGCAACCCGACCTGCAGCCCGGCGAGGCCCTGATCAGAGTGCTGCAGGCCGGTATCTGCAACACCGATCTCGAGATCACGCGTGGCTATCTAGCCTTCCAGGGAGTACTGGGGCATGAATTTGTCGGCATTGTTGAAGCTGTGCACGAAGGCCGCGGGGCGAGTCCGCCAACATACTTGATCGCTAAGCGTGTTGTGGGCGAGATTAACGCCGCCTGCCGACGCTCAGATTGCCTCTTTTGCCAGCAAAATATGCCCACCCATTGCCCGCAGCGCACCACGCTGGGTATCCTTGAGCGAGATGGGGCGTTTGCTGAATACCTGACCTTGCCGCTGGCAAACCTCCACCAGGTACCTGACAACGTCAGTGATGAAGAGGCTGTTTTTGTGGAGCCACTGGCGGCCAATTTCGAGATAGTGCAGCAACTGCATGTGCGGCCAGACGCCGCCGCGCTTGTGCTGGGCGATGGCAAGATGGGGCAACTGGCGCTACAGGTCCTGGCGCTCAGTGGATGCGAAGTGATGATGGTGGGGAAGCACGCGCAGAAGCTGGCCCTGGCCGAAAAGTATGGCGCGCAAACCTATGTGCTTGATGATGTCCAGAGTTTCAGGTTAAAGAACGGACGCCGTGTCGATCTGGTGGTGGAGTGCAGTGGTTCGGCGCAGGGGCTGGAGCTGGCGCTACGTCTGATCAGGCCGAGGGGCACGCTGGTTCTGAAAAGTACCGTCTCGGCTATGAGCACTTTGCACCTCGCCCCCATCGTGATAGACGAGATTCGCGTGCAGGGCTCCCGCTGCGGCCCATTCGCGCCTGCGCTGCGCGCGCTGAGCCAGCGCAGGGTTGACGTGCTTCCCTTGATCAGCGCTTGCTATAGCCTGGATGATGGGCTGGCTGCCTTCGAACGCGCCGCGCAAAAGGATGTGTTGAAGGTGCTTGTGCGCGTAGATCCAAAAGCGGGCGTGCCCGGACGGGCCAAAATGTAAGCGGCTTCATTCTGCTAGAGTGAGTTTTCTCATTTGCTCCTGTGTGGGGGATGCGCGCTGGTGGCGCTCATCTCGTCGCTTGGTCGTTGATATGCCCGTGAGCGCTGTGCGAGCATTTTTCTTTTCGCTCCATTTATCATACAATGCCAGGGTCGAAAAAAAAGATTATGGATAGTATGAATGGAGAGGAATCAACATGTCAGATATCCAGGGACAGTATAAATTCACCAACCGTCTCGCCCATGAGACGAGCCCATATCTGCTGCAGCACGCGCATAATCCCGTGGACTGGTATCCGTGGGGCGAGGAGGCCCTGCAGAGGGCCAGGACTGAAGATAAACCTGTTCTGCTCAGTGTCGGCTACGCGGCCTGTCATTGGTGCCACGTCATGGAGCGTGAATCCTTCGAGGACGAAGATATCGCCGCCCTCATGAACGAACATTTTGTTTCGATCAAGGTCGATCGTGAAGAGCGGCCGGACATAGATGGTATATACATGCAGGCTGTTCAGGCTATCACGGGCCAGGGCGGCTGGCCCATGACCGTCTTCCTTACTCCCGATGGTCGCCCTTTTTATGGCGGTACGTACTTTCCGCCGCGCGATCGCCGCTATGGAGAGCAGGTCATGCCCGGCTTTCCACGCCTCTTGCTGAGCCTGGCGGATGCCTACGAGCATCGCCGCCAGGAGATCGAGGAGCAGGCAAACCAGATTGCTGACCACTTGCGCAAGCGCAGCGGCAGTCCTCTGCGCGGCATGGATCCCGGATCCGCAAGAGATATGCCGCTCGATCTCCTGGACGCGGCCAGCAAGGTCCTGGCGGAAGATTTCGACCCTGAACATGGTGGTTTCGGTGGCGCGCCCAAATTTCCCAACAGCACCACGCATGAGTTTCTGCTGCGCGTATACCTGCATCGCCAGGCGGGCGAGCTGAGCGGGCAGGTGGCGCATACGGAACTGGAGATGGTGGAGATCTCGCTGCGGCACATGGCCAACGGGGGCATCTATGACCAGCTGGGGGGCGGCTTCCATCGCTATTCCGTGGATGAACAATGGCTGGTGCCGCATTTTGAGAAGATGCTGTATGATAACGCCCTGCTCAGCCGCCTCTACCTGCATGCATACCTTGTCACCCAGAATCCCTTTTATCGGCGCATCCTCGAGGAGACGCTGGAGTACGTTGTGCGCGAGATGACCTCGCCTGAAGGCGGCTTCTATTCCAGCCAGGATGCTGATAGTGAAGGGGAAGAGGGCAAGTTCTTTACCTGGACGTCGGCGGAGATCGCCGCGGCCCTGCCGCGCGAAGATGCCGCTCTCTTTGTGCGTTACTACGATGTGACGCCGCGCGGTAATTTCGAGCATAAGAATATTCTGCATGTGCCGCGGGACGCAGAAAGCGTGGCGGAAGATGCCGGGGTCAGCCTCCAGGAGCTGCAGGAGTCGCTCAAGCGCAGCCGGCATATCCTCTTCAAGGTGCGCGAGCAGCGTGTGAAGCCAGCTCGCGATGAGAAAATCCTTACAGCCTGGAACGGGCTGATGCTGCGCAGTTTTGCGGAGGCGGCGCGCTACCTTGGCCGCCCCGACTATCTCCAGCTTGCCAGCAAAAACGCAGAATTCTTGCTGAGCGCCATGCGCGCAAATGGGCGCCTGCTGCGAACCTTCAAGGATGGGCGCGCCCACATCAAGGCTTACCTGGAGGATTATGCCTGCCTGGCTGATGGCCTGCTGGCGCTTTACGAGGCAAGCTTTGAGCCGCGCTGGTTTGTTGCGGCGCACAGCCTGATGGACGAGGCTCTGGCATTGTTCGCGGACGAGCAGAACGGCGGCTTTTTTGATACTGGCAGCGACCACGAGGCCCTGGTCAGCCGTCCCAAAGAAATTATGGACAACGCGACTCCGGCGGGCAATAGTGTGGCCGTCGATGTGCAGCTGCGCCTGGCCGCATTTACCGCCTCCACAGCATATCGCCAGTGTGCCGACGATTACCTGCGTCCGCTCATAGATGTGATGGTCCAGCACCCTCAAGCCTTCAGCTACCTCCTGGGCGCTCTGGATTTCGCCATCTCGCCCGTCAAGGAGTTCGCTATTATAGGGGATCCGCGCGATGCTGGCACGCGCTACCTGCTGGAGGTCATCAACGACCGCTATCTTCCCAACAGCATCCTGGCCTGTGCTGAAGCGGGCAAGAGCGAGGCCGTCGTGGCCGTACCATTACTTGCCAACCGCGAGGTAAAAGATGGCAAAGCCACCGCCTATGTCTGCCAGAATTTCGCCTGCCGGGCTCCGGTAAATACGCCCGAAGAATTGCAGAGCCTGCTTCAGTAGCGGGCCGCGGGTTCCACGCAAAAGCTGACCCCGACCGGGGTCAGCTTTTGCGTGGTTCATGAGATTAACCCGGCTGGCGGGTGCGCCGCTGCTTACGACGCTGGGCCGCCGCCTTACGTTTGCGGCGGGCCTGCGGGCTTTCATAGTGCGCGCGGCGACGAGCTTCGGAAAGAATACCATCCTGTTGAACTTTGCGGTTAAACTTTTTGAGGGCTAGTTCAAAAGAGTCACCGGGGTTGACTTTGACCTCACTCATAGGCCTTACCAGCGCGATCTGCGATCACTAGATCGGCCTGAATCTTGAGCCTGGTAGCAATCACTACAGTACACTGGCTTGTCCCCGCGTGGCTGGAAAGGTACCTGGGCCTCATTGCCACAGTTAGAACATGTAGTTGTGTACATTTGACGGGGTTCGCGTGACCCGCCGTTGCGGCTGCCACCATAGCCATTCTGCGTCTTGCGTGCCGCCCGGCACGCCGGGCAGCGGCCCGGTGTGTTCGTTAAGCGGTGACTTTCGTAAAATTCTTGTTCGCCTACTGTGAAAATAAATTCTGAATTGCAGTCGCGGCAAACCAGGGTCTGATCAGTAAATGCCATGTCTCTTTCTCAATTCTGGCGCTAAATCCCAACAAACGAGCGTGTATCATGTGACTTTGCAAATAGACGAACTCATCCATTAACGCAGAAATGCACCATACAACGTCTATCGAGTATATCATACATTTTCTACAAAATCATCTGGGTGTATACAGATTTCCTAAGGCGGGTGCGTATCCTGGCGGTCAACTTCAGGCTGCGAGGCGAAAAAATGGCAAGGAATTTGTCTTTGGCACACAGGCTGTGTTTGTAGCCCGGTGATAGAATACAGCACAACATATCTTTGCATGGTGTAAACGCGCGAGCCTGGCATGTTGAGAGGCAACGAATGGCTTGCTTGCGCAAAGGAAAGGAAGGGATAGAAATGGATCTTGGATTGCGAGAGAAGGTGGTGCTTGTGACGGGGGCGAGCAAGGGGCTTGGCAAGGCCATCGCCGAGGCCTTTGCTGCGGAGGGGAGCCGCGTGGTGCTTACCGCGCGCGGCCAGGGGGACCTCGAACAGATTGCGCAGGCGATCCACCAGCGAGGCGGTCAGGCCCTTGCCTTGACCGCAGATATCACCAGGGCAGAGGAGGTCGAGCGCCTGGTGAACGAGGTGGTCAGGCACTTCGGGACGATCCATGTGCTCGTTAACAATGCGGGAGGGGTTGGGAGCTTCTCCGCCTTTGAGGAGCTTGTGGACGACGACTGGGTAAATGTCTTCAACCTGAACCTGTTTTCCGCCGTACGCATGACGCGTGCCGTTCTCCCCACTATGCGTAAGCAGCGCTGGGGGCGTATTCTCAACATCGCCTCCGAGTCCGGTATCCAACCCGACGCGAATATGCCTCACTACAACGCCTCGAAGGCCGCATTGATCAACCTCTCCAAGAGCCTTTCAAAAGCCTACGCCCGCGAGGGCATTCTGGTGAACTCGGTCTCGCCGGCCTTTATCAAGACACCGCTGGTAGAGCAGATGCTGGCGGAGCAGGCCAGGGCCAGGCACATTACGCCACAGCAGGCCGAGGAAGAGTTCCTGCGCCAGAATCGCCCGCATATCGAGCTTGGCCGCCCTGGAACCCCCGAAGAGGTGGCGGCTGCCGTCGTCTTTATTGCTTCAGAGAGAGCCTCATTTATCAACGGGGCCAACCTGCGTGTCGACGGAGGCTCCGTCGCCAGCGTTTAATACCCAGGCCTGCTCAGCCATGAGCGGGATGAGGGCCGGGCTCGCGGGGAGAGGCTGGTCAGAGATCCAGGCGCGCGCCGGGCAGGGGACGAACCAGAGCATGATCGACGAGCTCGGGCGCGCTGCGCGCTGTCTGCGATCGTAAACGGCCGCGTAGCGGCGCTGCGCCCATGTTTCAGCATTGCCCGCTGCCACAGCGCGCTGCAGCTGTGTTATAATACTGCGATAGGCGGATGAACGCCTGCAATAGCAGTGGACAGATAGAGAGAATAAGAATAATGCCGGATCGTAATGATGCCTATCAGCTTATGAAGAGCCATGTAAAAAATGAGAACCTGCAAAAGCATATGCTCGCGGTTGAAGTCGCCTTGCGCTTCTACGCTCGCAAGTATGGTGAGGATGAGGAACTCTGGGCTATGACCGGGCTGCTGCACGACAGTGACTACGAAGAGTATCCCGATCTGAACGAGCATACCCTGATATCCGCCCGCTGGCTGCGCGAGCATGGCTACGACGAGCAAGTTATTTATGCTATCCTGGCGCACAATGATCTCAATCTTGCGACGCACCCCCGCAGTACTTTGCTGGCGCGGGCACTTTATGCCTGCGACGAAATAACGGGTATGATCACCGCGACCGCCCTGGTACGTCCAGATAAGAGTATCCGTGGCCTGGAGGTCTCTTCCGTGCGTAAGAAAATGAAGACGAAAGGCTTTGCCGCGGGCGTCAATCGCGACGACCTTGTCAAAGGAGCCGCCGAACTCGGCGTCGACCTGGATGAGCATATCGCGTTCGTCATCCAGGCCATGTCCAGTATCGCCGATACCCTTGGCCTGGCGGGCGTAAGCGAAGCGTCATCCCTCTGGTAAGCTCACGCGATATCAATTAAAGCTATGCAACAACCAGCGCATGTCAAAAGAGCCCGCCTTTTCACTGCAAGCGAAGTAGCGGAATTTGAATACTGTCCCCTGGCCTGGTGGTATGAGCAATATGAATCACTGGCGCACGTGGACAGCGAGGACCTCTTCGCCCGCCTAGTGGAACTTGAGCACGAACACGGCTCACAGGCACCCGCCATTCCCGAATACCAGATGGTTGAACAATTGCTGTTGCGCAAAGGCGCCTTCGACGAAGGTCGCGAGCAGCACCTGGAGCATGCGGAAGGGGTCGAGAAGCTTCAGATAGAGCGTATTCCGCTGCTCCGTACAGGTGGAGCGGTGCGCGTACTGGCATACATCGCTGTAATTTTATTTGTAGTAGCGGCCCTGCTGATTAGCGCGGCGCTCCTTTTAAGGTGAGGATATGTTGAGTAGCTTTCTGCTTCCCGGCGGGCTGATTCTGCTGCTCATCGCCCTTGCCCTGGGGCTTCTGATCTTGAACGAGCGTCGTCACCAGCGGCGGCGCCTGATTGATGAACGTCATCGAATCCTGGGTCTGCCCGCGGGTGAGCTTGTGTATGAAGATGCCGACGGCGAAGGCGAGCCATTGTCTTCCAGCGTCTACCCATTAGTCGGCAAACCTGATTATATCGTCAAGTTGCCCGATGGTCGTCCCGTTGCCCTCGAGCTCAAGCTCGGGGTGCAGAACGCCAGCAGCCCGTACAGCAATCATGTCATTCAGGTCGGCGCCTACTGCTTGATCCTGGAGGACTATTTTGAGCAGCCGCCTACCCACGCTATCCTGCGCTACGCCGATCGCGAATTTACTATCGAATACACCTCTGCTCTGCGCCGCAAGGTTATCAAACTGCTGGCGGAGATGGAGCGGTGCAGCGAGCAACAGCCCCCCCCTCTGGCCAGGCAACGCGCGGCAAAATGCCGCGTCTGCGCCTTCCAGCCGGTGTGCGCGGTGGGCAGAACTAAGTAAGTAAAAGGAAAAACATATGCCGAGCGAACGAATTGAAATGCGGGGACATATTATCGACTCCTGGACACTGCCGCGCAGCTGGGACATCATTATGGACCGGGGAGGCAACTTCACCGTCGAGGAGATGCGTGTTGGTATCAGCAAAACCGACCCGAGTTATGCCCGTCTCAAGGTGGAGGCAGCCGACGATACAACCCTGGAGCTCATTCTCTCCGAATTGCAGCAGTACGGGGCCGTCCTTATACATCCCAGCGACGCTCAAACTGCGAGCGTTGAGCAGAAGGGCGTTCTCCCTGCGACGTTCTACTCGACCACTAACCTGCCCACCCAGGTGCGTCTCAATGGCCAGTGGGTCGATGTCGAAGGCATCGAGATGGATGTCGCTATCGTCATCGATCGCGACGCGAGCCGCGCTTATGGCAGGCCCATGCACGAAGTACAGGTGGATGACCAGGTCGTCATCGGTCATGATGGTATTCGCGTGCAGCCTTTCGAGCGCGCGCGCGAGCGCGAGGCCTTTGCTTTTATGCAGAGCAGCGTCTCCTCTGAAAAGGTCAAGGTGCTGGCCATTCATGAAATCGCGCGCCAGATGGAGGAGACGCGTGCCCGCAAAGGCAAAATCCTCTTTGTGCTTGGTCCGGCCGTCATCCACACCGGATCAGGCCGCTACGTCGCCGACCTGATTCGTCGCGGCTATGTCCAGGTCATCTTTGGCGGCAATGCCATCGTTACCCACGATGTCGAGGCCGCCCTCTTTGGCACCTCGCTGGGCGTCGATCTGCGCAGCGGCGAGCAGGTTGAGGGCGGTCACCGCAATCATCTGCGCGCCATTAACGCTATTCGCGCGGCCGGCTCCCTTGAGCAGGCCATGCAGGCAGGCCTGCTCAAAGAAGGTATTACGTACGAGCTTCTCAGTCGCAACATTCCTATGGTCCTGGCTGGTTCCATTCGCGATGACGGCCCCATGCCCGGCGTCATCAACGACATGCAGGAGGCCCAGCGGCGCATGCGCCAGGAGGTCCAGGGCGTCGAAATGGCGCTTATGATCGCCTCCATGCTGCACGCCATCGCCACCGGCAACCTGCTCCCCTCTAGCGTGCGTACCGTTGTCGTAGACATCAACCCGGCTGTAGTCACCAAGCTCGCAGATCGTGGCAGCTTTCAGGCTGCTGGACTTGTAACCGACGCGGAGCTGTTCCTGCGCGAGCTGGCAGAAGTGCTGACCTAGCGCCAGGAGTGTGCGACCCCTTGAGAGGAGCGTAACCAGCGGTCAGGAGCGTGCCTCGGCTCCAGGGACGAGTGTGAGGAAAATGATGCCTGGGCAAAACTGTGGGGCGAGAGTAATCAGGCCTGTTTCTTCGTAGTATAGTACCTGCGTGCCTTGGCGCGGTTGCCGCAGCTCTTCATGTCGCACCAGCGGCGGCTGTGATTCTTGCTGGTATCCAAAAACAGCCAGGAACAATCATTGGCGGCGCATATACGCACGTCGTAAAGCTCTGCGGAGGTCATCAGTTCCGCGGCCGAGCGAATCACAGGCCACAACATGCTATCAAGCTCCTGCTCCTGAGCGCTCCAATCCCACGTGAAACCCTCCTGTCCATGCACGAGGCAGAGTTGGCCCAGCGCTCTGGCAAGTTCGCCATTCAGCCTAGATATATCGTCGTTGGCAGCTACGCGCCCGCTGCTCTGGTCGGCAAAAATGCGAAAGATGGCCTCACGCACATCCAGCGCCCGTGCAAGCACGTCTGCCGCCGCCGCCGGTTGCTGCTTTGCGCGCTCTCCCAGTCGATTTGCGCTGCGCGCGCTCAAGATGTGTGCCTCGCAGGCCCAGATCAGCAGGTCGTTATAGCTGTTGAGGAGTTCCTGGGGGCTGCTGGCGCGGTCCTGCACAGTATTGGCGAAGTCCAGGCATAAGCGCTTGCCAGTGAACTCAAAAACGGGCCTCGCTCTCTCAGTTGCGGTCATGTCCATCTTCCTTCCTTCCCTCGTATAGAGATACTCCCTGCCACGTATATTCCTTAGTTTAGCACCAATCCATCGCACATGTCTATAACTATCAAAGATGTCTTGACAGGTTAGTTATACGCTGGTATACTATAACCAGTAAGAACGTTGTAAGTGGTTAGTTTATTCCCAAACAAAAGAGGAGGCGCTTATGGACGCGCTGTTGATTGTCCTGGTGATTGTGCTGCTGAATGTAGCTGCCAGGCGCTGGGGTGTTGATAGCAGGGATGGCTATGATAGTGTAGAGTGGGAACATCGGCGGGGCTGGCCGGCATATCACTAAGCTCGCTCCTTATCGACGATTGGCAGAAAGCCGCGAAGAGGCTTATCATCCAGTACGGCGAGCTATCCTACAGGGCTGTCTGTAGAAAACCCGACGGCGTGGGGGCGAGCTGTGGGTAGGGGGAATAGCCATAAATACTGCAGCCGCGCCGGTATTGTAACTCCACATGTCCGGCAGCGTATGCTATAATAAGATGATGTATTTACAAGAGCAATGAACGTATACTATTCTTAATTTTTCAATTCAGCACTAACCCAATTCTAGGAGAACACGTCAGTATGCAATTACTTGGGAAAATCATGGGCGATCCTAATAAGCGAGATTTAAAGGCCATCCAGCCACTTGTAGATAAAATAAATGCGCTTGAAGCAGGCATAAAAAAACTGAGCGATGAGCAATTAACCGCGAAAACCGCCGAATTTCGTTCACGACTTTCCTTGCATCTTAAAGGCGGCCTGGTGCTCGAAGACGAACTGGTCAAACTTTTCCGCGAGGCGTTCAACGCGGTAGACCCCCAGGCGCAGAAATTCAGCGATGAGCAGCTGCGCGCTGCCAGCAGCGAGTACCGCAAGACTCTCGAGCGGCGCCGCGACCCCGAGCATTACCTCAAAGATCACCTGCAGGACACCCTTTCCGAATACTTTGAAACGGCCTACGAGCTCTTAGCGCCGGCCCTCAATACTCTGCGCGTGAACGCCGCCATGGATCTGGCGGAGAAGCGCCAGAGCTGGCCCGATGAAGCCGAAGACCCGCAACGGGCCACGCTGGCGCTCCTACGGGAGGTTGAACCCGCGCTCAATGATGTCGACGGCGATGAGCTGAGCGAGGCCTTTAGCGGCGCATGGATGCATTTTGAAGCGGCGCAGCGCGGCGCGGTCGATAAAGAGGAGGGAGCAGACGAGCGCCTGGAAGAGCTGCTCTGCGCAATTCTGCGCTTCCTGCAGGCCGAAATCACGGCTCTGAGGGCCGAGCAGATGGATGAGTTTATAGCGGAGATGGCCAGACGCTACAGAGCGGGCGAGACGCTTGACGACCTGCTGCCCGAGGCCTTCGCCGTCGTGCGCGAAGCCGGCTGGCGCAGGATTAAGATGCGCCACTATGATGTCCAGCTGATCGGTGGCATCGTCCTGCACCAGGGTAAGATCGCGGAGATGAGAACAGGTGAGGGTAAAACGCTGGTCGCTACGCTGCCCTCGTACCTTAACGCCCTCACGGGGCGTGGCGTCCATGTTGTGACCGTGAACGACTACCTGGCTCGCCGTGACGCCGAGTGGATGGGACAGATCTACACGTTCCTCGGACTTACCGTCGGCGTTATCATCAATGCTGTGGAGCCGCAGACGCCTGAGCGCCGTGCCGCCTATAACGCCGATATTACTTATGGCACCAACAGCGAGTTCGGTTTCGACTACCTGCGCGACAACATGGTCGTTGCGCTTGATCAGGTCGTCATGCGTGACCTGAACTATGCAATCGTCGACGAAGTCGATAACATCCTGATCGACGAAGCACGCACCCCACTCATTATCTCGGGCCAGGGCGTCGAGTCCACCGACATGTACGCCCAGTTCGCGCGCTGGGCCCCGCGCCTCAAGCCAGAGACTGACTATACGATCGAGGAGAAGACCCGCACCGTTATTCTGACCGACGCGGGTATCGATAAGCTGGAACAACTGGCCGGGGTCAAGAACATCTATGACGAGGGCAACCTGGACCTGACGCGCTACATGGAGAACGCCATCAAGGCGCAGATCATCTTTAAACGCGACAAGGACTACATCGTCAGAGATGGCGAGGTCATCATCGTGGACGAGTTCACCGGTCGTCAGATGCCCGGGCGCCGCTACAGCGAAGGCCTCCACCAGGCTATCGAGGCCAAGGAGGGCGTCAAGGTCCAGCGCGAAAACCATACGCTTGCCACCATCACCTACCAGAATTTCTTCCGCCTGTACGAGAAACTGGCAGGTATGACGGGTACCGCCCTGACAGAGGCAGAGGAACTACACAAAATCTATAAGCTAGACGTTATGGTTATCCCCACCAACAAGCCGATGATTTGCCAGGACATGCCTGACCTGATCTATCGCACCACCGAGGCGAAGTTCAATGCCGTAGTCGAGGAGATCAAGGAACTGCACACCAGTGGCGTGCCGATACTGGTCGGTACGACCTCGGTGGAGAACTCCGAGTACCTCTCCGAGAAGCTTGAGCGCCAGGGCATCGCGCATAATGTCCTCAATGCCAAACATCATGAGCGTGAGGCGCAGATCGTGGCCCAGGCCGGCCGCAGCGGGGCCGTCACCATCGCCACCAATATGGCCGGTCGCGGTACCGACATCCTGCTTGGTGGTAACCCCGAGGGCTACTTTGACAATATCCTGCGCAAACATGCTGAACAGGTGGACTACATTCGCGAGATGCCCACGCGCAACGAAGATGATCGCCTCGACAAAGAAGAGGCCATTGCGCAATACATTGAGAATATGACTGCCCAGGAGAGGGACGAACTCCTCCAGCGGAAGGTACGTGAGTGCCAGGAAGATCACGACCTCGTCATATCCCTCGGAGGCCTGCACATTATTGGCACCGAACGCCATGAGTCGCGGCGTATCGATAACCAGCTGCGCGGACGCGCCGGACGCCAGGGGGACCCCGGTCAATCGCGCTTCTTCCTGGCTCTGGATGACGAACTCATGCGCCGCTTTGCTGCCGACAGGGTGGCCAAGGTTATGGCGATGGTTGGCATGGAAGAGGACATGCCGCTTGAAAGCGGCATGGTCTCGCGTTTCATCGAACAGGCCCAGACCAAGGTTGAAGGCTACAACTTCGATATCCGTAAAAACGTGGTGGATTATGACGATGTGATCGCCAGGCAGCGTGAAGTCATCTACGCCGACCGCCGCGCCGTCCTTGAGCGCGCCGATATGCACGAACGTGTGCTGGGTATGATACGCGCGGAGGTGAACAAGCTTGTCGATACCTATATTCCCGGCAACATGGTCAGCGAAGAGGAGCAGTTGGAGGGCGTGCTGACCATCCTGGAGAACTGGGTGCATGTGCCCGAGGACATCTTGCCGGAGAACTACCATGCCCTGCGCCGCGAGGAGCTGCGCGCTTCCTTGCTTGACCTGGTGCTGACTCATTATGAAAACCAGGGCCAGAGACTGGATGACCTGGCGGCCGAGAATCCCGCTCTGCACGTGCCTACTATTCGCGATATCGAGCGTTCGTTTACCTTGCAGGTCCTCGATCGCCTGTGGATGGACCATATCGATTCCCTCGATGTCATGCGCGCCAGTATCCACTTCCGCTCGATCGGCCAGCGCGACCCTCTTGTCGAATTCAAAAATGAAGCGTACCGCATGTTTGAGGATTTGAAGGCGGCCATTCAGCACTACATCGTTGACGAGCTGCTCAAATTGCTGCATGGTGAGATAAGTATTCGTGTCCAACAGCCGGAGCCGCAGCGCAAAGCGCCGCGCAAGCTGCGCACCAATGCCGATGAGCTCGCCAGGGTCAGCGGCCAGGCCAAAAACGATAACGCTGATGCTCCTCGCCCCAGGCCCGCGAGCGCGCGTAGAAACGTACCTGGCGGGCAGCGCAATGCCCCGGGCAATACCACCCGTACTCCCGAGGCCGCTCACAGCGGCCAGACTATGGCGGCCGTAAGAGTCGGCCGCAATGATCCCTGCCCTTGCGGCAGTGGCAAGAAATACAAGAAATGTCACGGGGCGTAAACGACGACGGGCAACCATTTGCCCGTCGTTTTTTTATGCTACCTCGTCTCCGGCTACGCCGTCTTCCCGTAGCGCCAGCCTCTCGTGGTAGATCCGCTTGCCTGGAGAGAGACGACATGAAATCGTACAAGCTGCCAGCATTGGTACTTTCCTCCTATTTCTCAGCCATACATTATATTCCTCGATATGTATGCGTTATTCTTTATACAGCCATCTAGCTTTATCAAGCTATTAAGAAATATGCCCCTCATATTCGCTGAAAGAAGGTATTAATCTTCATGCCATTCAAGCCTTTTTCTCCTGGGGGCAATGGTCGCCGGCCCAAATCAATTTTCCCTTTTATCGCCGTGCCATTGCTCTTCCTCGCCCTTGTGGCGGGCCTCCTCTCGGTATATTTGTATAATGGAGTGCACGCCGCCTCGGTTGACCCGCCCGTTCCTTTTAGTGGCAGTGTCCCCGCCGCCGTCGCGCGCGGTCAGGTGACTGGACCAGCTGACCCCAATCAAATACTTTCTCTATCAATCGGCTTAAACCTGCGCAATGCCAGCGAGCTAAAGAGCTATGTCAGGGATATTTCAAATCGCAAATCGGTCAACTTTCATCGCTACCTGACTCCCGCCCAGGCGCGGCTGGCCTTCTCGCCCAGCGCGGCGACGTACAATGCCTTGCTTGCTTACCTGCAATTATCCGGATTTACGATTACGCATACCTACACGCACCGTTTGCTCATCGCCTTCACCGGCACGGTTGCCCAGGTGGAACAGGTCTTTCATGTAACCATCAACAACTATAGCGGCCCCAACGGGAAGGCATTCTACGCGAATACCGGCGATCCTCTCCTCCCTTCTTCCCTGGCGGGCGCGGTTCAGAGCATCAGCGGGCTCAATAATATCGCCCACTGGAGCCATGGGCCTATAACCACCCGCTCCCTGGCATCAGGGAAGGCAAATCCGAACAGCGTGAGCTGTCTGACCCATGGAACGGGATACTACACGCCCGATCAGACCGCCGCGGCCTACAACCTGAACGGCCTCTACAATAAAGGTCTCAATGGCGAGGGGCAGACGGTCGCCCTTTTCGAACTGGCTTCCTACCAGGCCAGCGACCTCAGCGCATACGGATCCTGTTATGGCCACAGCCATACATCTGTCCAGACCAAGCTCATTCCTGGTCAGGCGGTTCCCAACAATCAGGGCGACATTGAAGTAGAGCTGGATGCCGAGCTGGTCCTCAGCGCCGCGCCTAAGCTGGGCGCTCTTGACATTTATGAAGCCGGTAACGATACATCTGACTATAACAAAGAGTGGGCACAGATCATACAGGATGCTCCCCCGGTCGTAAGCAGCAGTTGGGGTTCGTGTGAAAGCCTTGTGGGTCAGCAGGAGGTCAATCAGGAAAACGCCTACTTCCAGATGGCGGCCGTCCAGGGCCAGAGCATCTTTGTTGCCTCCGGCGATAGCGGCTCTTCGGGTTGTCTGGGCGTTGCCACCTCGACATCCCTGGAGCCAGGCGATCCCGGCGCGCAGCCCTATGTCACCGCTGTGGGTGGTACGAATCTTAATTGGAATGGTTCCAGCTCCAGTGAAACCGTCTGGAACAATTCGACAGGAGCCTCGAGCGGAGGCCTCAGCCTGGACTTCGCCATGCCCTCCTGGCAGAGCCAGTTTAATGTGCCGGGCGTGCAGAACCAGTACAGCAATGGCCAGCGCGAAGTTCCCGACGTCTCACTGAGCGCCGACCCGAACGAAGGATATCTCATCTACTGCACAATTGCGGTCGCTAATTGTACTGGAGGTACGTGGTGGATAGTTGGTGGAACGTCGGTGGCGGCGCCTATGTGGGCGGCGTTCATGGCCCTGACCAACGAGGAGTCGGTGAAGGCAGGGGGGTTCAACATCGGCTTTGTCAATCCCCTGCTCTACCAGCTTGCCGGCAACTCCACGAGCTACGCCAACGACTTCCACGACGTTACCTCCGGCACCAACGATTTTAACAACCTGCAGGGCGGCAAATACCCCGCTACGGCCGGCTATGACCTGGCGAGCGGGCTGGGCAGCTACAACGCCGCCAGCCTGGCCGCCGACATCGTCAATCTCACGCTGAATGCGCCGGGCGGCAAGCGCCTCGCGCCCGCGGCGCCGACCTGGTACTTTGCCGAAGGCTATATTGGTAACGGCTTCGAAGAGCTCTTTACAATTCAGAACCCGGATCCAGCTCAGGCCTCGACCTTTACGATAACCTATGTCTTCCCATCTGGGCCCTCCAGGGTCGTGACCCACACCGTCAATCCCAGCTCGCGCATAACTATCAGCGCGAATGGCGACCTGGGCGTGGCGATTACAGCGCCGCACGTGACCCTTTCCGCAATCGTGCAGGTTGCACAGGGGAGCCCCAACATTGTGGTTGAGCGGCCCATGTACTTCAAGTACGTCAACGGGAGCATCACCATCCAGAGCGGTACCGATGTCATCGGCTCTACCAAGCCGAGTACTTCTTATTACTTCTCTGAGGGAGATTCGCGCCAGAGCGGAGCGCAGCACTACTGGACCTACGTCACCATGCTCAATCCCAGCACGACGACCAAGGCCACTGTTACCGTCACCTACTATACCGGCGCCTGTGGTGGAACGGGCAAGGCCTGTCCGACGGAGAAATTTACCCTGATCCCCCTGCAGCGCGCGACCGCGCGGCCCGATGACACGGGGGTCGGTCTCCACCAGCAGGTGGCGATCAGCGTGCTCTCCGACCAGCCCATCGTGGCCGAGCGGCCGCTGTATGTCCAGGACAACATCGCTAACGCCGGCGGCAGCTTTAGCGGGGCCGCCAGCGAGATCGGCGCGACTACGCCCGGTAAGGACTGGCTCTTCGCTGAGGGCTACACAGGTAGTAGCAGTCAGCCTTTCCAGCAATACTTTGTGCTGGCGAACTTTGGGGGCAGCAGCGCCAATGTCACCATCACTATGGAGTACAATGGCGGCGTCACCAAGCAGGTGCCTGAAACGGTCGCTCCCTATTCGCAGCTGTACGTTGACGTCAACAAGTTTTCACCTCTGGCGGCGGCGTCTGCCGAGATCACCTCGGACCAGCCCATTGTGGCGGACCGCCTGCTGGCCTTCCACCAGGGAGCCAGCCATATCGCGGGGATTACCGACGCGCTTGGTGAAGCGGGGCCGGCCTCGCACAGCGTGTATGCCTTCGCCGAAGGTTACACCGGCGGCAGTGGCGGTAACTTCGATGAATTACTGACGTTGCAGAACCCCACCGCCGTCGCGGAGACTGTTGCTATCACCATCTTTACGCCCAGCACCGTCTTCCAGCAACAGGTGGTGCTTGTTGCCCACAGCCGCGCAACGTTTACCGTCAATGACATCTTGAATCCCATTCAAAAGGGAGCAAACTCGATAACGGTGCAGGCTCTGTCGAGCCAGTCCAACCCCCACCCGGTCATTGTGGCCGAGCGTCCCATGTACTATACCATGACCCTCCCGGGGGTTGCGGGTACTCAACATGGCGGCAGCGACGTCATCGGTTTTACGGGCTAACGTTCTTCGCCCTCTGCTTTAAGCGGACAGAGAGAGGTCGTCCCCGGCTTTGCTGGAGGGTGACCTCTCGCGTTCTGGCATATAACCTTTTCTTTATATAACATTACACAAGTTTGAGGGCTAAATCCTGGACCGCTCGACTATATGCATGTTACACTTAGATCAATGGCACAGAGAGTAGCCAGCGATGTCTACTATTCGTTTTGGATCAACTCAAGCCTTGATCTGAGGAAGGAAACACCAGGATGAGCGGTCAACATGGAATAAACAACTTCAGTCATTTAGTACATACAAACGGCCTCGATTTCACCACTGGCGACGGCAACGGGCGCAGCCGCCACGCTAAGGAACTAGAGGCCACCTGGAAAGGCAACCTGCGCTGGAAGGACGTGACACGTCCCTACCAGGCGGAAGATGTTGTTCGCTTACGTGGTTCGATCATGATTGAGTACACCCTCGCCCACCTGGGGGCGGAGCGTCTCTGGAACCTCCTGTACAGCGAGCCCTACGTCGCGGCCCTGGGCGCCATGAGTGGCAACCAGGCGGTGCAACAGGTCAAGGCCGGCCTCAAGGCTATTTATCTGAGTGGCTGGCAGGTCGCGGCCGACGCCAATCTCGCCGGTCAGATGTACCCCGACCAGAGCCTCTATCCCGCCAACAGCGTCCCAGAGGTGGTGCGCCGCATCAATCACGCCCTGCAACGTGCCGACCAGATCCAGGTCGCCGAGGGCAATGGCGAAACCTACTGGTTCGCTCCCATCGTTGCCGACGCCGAGGCTGGCTTTGGCGGCCCACTCAATGTCTTTGAACTGATGAAATCGATGATCGAAGCAGGCGCGGCCGGGGTGCATTTTGAAGACCAGCTCTCCTCTGAGAAGAAATGCGGGCACATGGGGGGCAAGGTCCTCGTCCCCACCCAGTCCGCCATCAAGAACCTGGTCGCCGCTCGCCTGGCCGCCGACGTGATGGGCGTTCCCACGATCCTGATTGCCCGCACGGACGCCAACGGTGCCAAGCTGATTACCTCCGACATCGACCCGGTCGACGCACAAATTCCTGAGCGGTGAGCGCACCGCGGAAGGGTTTTACAGAATGCGTAGCGGCCTGGAGGTCGCTATCGCCCGCGGGCTGTCCTATGCCCCCTTCTGCGACCTTATCTGGTGTGAGACATCCGAGCCCAACCTGGCCGAGGCCCGGCGCTTTGCCGACGCCATCCATGAGCGCTTCCCCGGCAAATTGCTGGCCTATAATTGCTCACCTTCCTTTAACTGGAAGAAGAAGCTTGATGCCCAGACCATCGCGGCCTTCCAGCGCGAGCTCGCCAGGATGGGCTATAAATTCCAGTTCGTGACGCTGGCGGGCTTCCATGCTCTCAACTATAGTATGTTTGAGCTGGCCCTGGGCTATCGCGAGCGCGGCATGGCAGCATACTCTGAGCTGCAGGAGGAGGAGTTCGCCGCGGAAAAAGATGGCTATACCGCCACCAAGCACCAGCGTGAAGTTGGCACGGGATACTTCGACGAAGTTGCACAGGTGATTTCAGACGGCATGTCCTCAACGTTGCGCTCGCCGGTTCAACCGAAGTCGAACAATTTCTGTAAGCCGCCACTGAAGTGAGAGCGAAGCATGGGATCTCCCAGAGATGTGGAGGTTCCATGTTTGCTGTGTTTTTTATTCACACCATGTCACACTACAATATGAAACCTCGCGATCCACCGCATATATATAATAGCGGAGTAGTGAGTTCCTGTGCACCTGACTTGCACGGCGAAATGTGCAATGGAGTTTGTTCAGCATGTACGAAAGGATGACTTTCCTATGACTAAACAGCCTGGGTATCGCAGCAAGGGATAGAGATTCAGCGCGCCCAATCACTCCTGAGTTTGCCGAGATATTGACACCGGAAGCTATGGCATTTTGTCGCTACTTGAGTACGGGCTTTACAGGGACAGGCGCGAAGAGCTTTTACAAAAGAGGATACAGCGCCAGGCCGAGATCGATGCGGGCAAGATGCCCGATTTCCTTCCTGAAACTGAACAATTCGTGAGGGTTCGACTGGACGTCGCCCCATTCCTGTGACCTGCAGGACCGGCGTGTGGAGATTACCGGCCCGGCTGAACGAAAAATGATCATTAACGCGCTGAACTCCGGCGCAAAAGTCTTTATGGCCGACTTTGAAGACTCGCTTTCACCTACGTGGGAAGGCACCATTCAGGGCCAGATCAACCTGCGCGATGCCGTCAACCGCAACGATCACTTTTTCCGGCTCCTGAGGGCAAACAGTACGCGCTGCAGGAGAAGACCGCAACGCTGCTTGTGCGCCCGCGCGGCTGGCATTTGCCGGAGAAGCATGTCTTGATCGACGGCAAACAGGTCTCCGGTGGGTTCTTCGATTTTGGGCTGTACCTCTTCCATAACGCCAAAGAGCTGCTGGCGAGCGGCAGCGGTCCATACTTCTACCTGCCCAAATTGGAGAGCCACCTGGAGGCCCGGCTGTGGAACGATGTCTTTTTGCTGGCGCAGCAGCGAACTGGGTATTCCCAGTGGAACCATCAAAGCAACCGTGCTTATCGAGACGATCCTGGCGACTTTGAGATGGACGAAATACTTTTGAACTGCGGGAGCATTCGCCGGCTCGAACTGTGGACGCTGGGACTATATCTTTAGCGCGATTAAAAAGTTCCGCAATGTTCCCAGCTTGTATTCTTGCCGGACCGCGCACAGGTGACCATGACGACGCACTTTATGCGCTCGTATTCCTTGCTCGCCATCAAAACCTGTCACCGGCGCAATGCGCACGCCGTTGGAGGGATGGCTGCGCAGATTCCCATCAAGAACGATCCGGGGCCAACGAGGAGGCTATGGCACGTGTGCAGGCCGATAAAAAGCGCGAGGCGACGGATGGGCATGATGGCACGTGGGTTGCCCATCCTGGGCTGGTAGCCGTGGCTCTGGAAGAATTCGATAAGGTCATGTCCGGTCCGAACCAGATCGATAAAAAACGTGAAGATGTGCAGGTGACGGCGGCGGACCTGCTGGTTGTGCCCGAAGGTACCATTACCGAGGCCGGGCTTGCGGACGAATATCAACGTCAGCTTGCAATATATGGAGTCCTGGCTCAGGGGTTCTGGCTGCGTGCCTATCAATAACCTGATGGAGGATGCCGCCACCGTCGAAATTTCCCGCTCACAGATCTGGCAATGGATTCGCCACCCCGGGGTATCCTCGCAGATGGCAGTAAAGTGACGGTTGAGTTCTTCCGCCAGATGATGGCGGAGGAGCTGGCGAAGATCAAAGCGATTATTGGTGAGCAGGAATACGCCGCGCGTAAGTTTGACAAGGCGGTCGAGATACTCGACCCCATCATCACCGATGAACACTTTGTCGAATTCCTGACCTTGCCCGCTTATAGATACCTGGATTGACGCCTCAGCATTTGCCGGGCAGGCGCACATGGCCTGCCCGGCACTACAGCGCCTCACTCTTAGCCGCGCTGACGGCCAGTGCCCGCTCCACAAAACTCGTCAGCGGCATTGCCCCGAGGTTTTCGTTCGTGCGCAGGCGGAATGACACCGCCTGTTTCGCCTGCTCTGGTCTCCGACGATCAGCATATACGGAATTTTCTGCACCTGCGCGGCTCGCACCTTGGCATTCATGCGCTCGCTACGGGTATCGACCTCGACACGCAGGCCAGCCACTCTAAGACGGCGGCGACCTCCTGCGCATAGGCTACATGGGCGGTCAGCGATGGGAATGAGCATCACCTGAACGGGCGCCAACCAGGCAGGCAGCGCCCCCGCAAAATGCTCAAGCAAGATGGCAATCACCCGTTCCAGCGAACCAAGGTTAGCTCGATGAATCATTACCGGCCGATGGCGCTGACCATCCTCGCCGATATAGCCCAATTGAAGCGTTCAGGCAGATTGTAGTCTACCTGTGCCGTGCCCAGTTGCCACTGGCGTCCAGGAGTCGCGCAAAGGAAATCCAGCTTGGGGCCATAGAAGCCCGCTTCGCCGTCCTCAAGGATATATTAGGAAAGCGCCAGTTTGTCAACAGCGCGCATAATCACTGCCTGAGCCTTTTCCCAGGCCTCATCGCTGCCCACATATTTTGAGCTGGCGTCGCGCAAACCGACTCGCAGCGTGAAGTCCCTGAGCTGAAGAGCCTCGAAGACAAAAAGGGCCAGTTCGATGACGCGCATATACTCGTCCTCAACCTGTTCAGGCGTGACAAAGATGTGCGAGTCATCTACCGTAAAGTCGCGCGTGCGCAGCAGGCCGTTGAGTTCGCCACTCTGTTCGATAGCGATAGACCGTGCCAAATTCGGCCAGGCGCAGCGGCAAATCGCGATAGGAGCGCAACTCGACTCATAGATCTGGATATGATGCGGGCAGTTCATCGGTTTGAGGATATATGCCTCATCGCCAGGTCATCCGCAGCTTCGCCAGCGGCCGCGCCGGGAGCGCAGCAACTGTCGTGCGTATGTACCCACTGCTCCGCTGGCCTGCGCGTGCCGCCTCGACCATAGGCGGGTAGATGCTCTCGCGGTACTTATACCAGTGCCCGCTGGTTTTATAGAGTCCGATTTTGCCGATGTGCGGCGTAACAACTGGCAGGTACCCGCGCTCAAGCTGTTCCTGGCGCAGGAAGCTCTCGAGCGTTTCACGCAGTACAGCGCCGCTGGTAACCACAGCGGCAACCCCGGGCCTACTTCGGCTGAAAACATAAAAATGCCAAGCTCTCGACCTAATTTACGATGGTTCATTGCATCCGGCGGTTCTGCTTGTTGTTGTCTGGCCATTGAGCATCCTCCTTGTTTGCGATCGACTCTGGGTATTAGTATCTCTCAGCATTAAAAATGCCTATTCGCGTGGTTCCACCCACATTCCGTGCCCGCCTGCTGCCTTACAGTTCCTGGCTTTTCGTCCTGATGATCCCGGTGATGCGCTCTACAAAGCTGCTTAATGGTGTTGCCCCCAGATTCTCATTCGTACGCAGGCGCACTGCCACCGCATTTTTTGCCGCCTCTTTGTCCCCGACGACGAGCATATAGGGAATTTTCTGCAGCTGGGCATCACGCACTTTGGCATTCATACGCTCGCCGCGCGTATCCACCTCCGCGCGTACGCCGGCCGCTTTGAGCATCTCCAGCACCTGATTTGCATACTCGCTATGACGATCAGCAATAGGAATGATCATGGCCTGCACGGGAGCGAGCCAGGCCGGGAAAGCGCCTGCGAAATGTTCGATGATCATGGCCATAAAGCGTTCGGTCGAGCCGGTCACGGCGCGGTGTATGATGATCGGGCGATGTGCCTGTCCATCTTCGGCGATGTACTCGAGGTCGAAATTCTCAGGCTGAATAAAGTCAAGCTGAATCGTCGAACACTGCCATTCGCGGCCAAGCGCGTCGCGCACCATAAAGTCGACTTTAGGCCCATAGAATGCGGCCTCACCGAGCACCGCCTTGTATTCAATGCCCTTGTTCTCTACCGCCGAGCGCAACGCAGCTTCGGCCTTCTCCCAGACCTCGTCGCTGCCGACATAATCCTCTTTCTTCTGCGGGTCGCGTAATGAAAGCGCGATCCAGTAGTCCGTCAGGCCATAGGTATTGAATACCTCGAGTGTAAGGTTAACCGCGCGGTCAAACTCCTCCTGGATCTGGTCGGGCCGCAGGAAGACGTGTGCATCGTCCTGCGTCAGGCTGCGCACGCGGGCCAGGCCCGTTAGTGTCCCCGCCTTCTCGTAGCGATACAGCGTTGCGAATTCCGCATAGCGTACTGGCAGCTCGCGATAGCTGTGCATCTGCGCTTTATACAGCGTGATGTGATGCGGGCAGTTCATGGGTTTCAGGACAAATGCATCGTCCTCCGCGGTCTCCTGTTCGCCCTGCATAACGGGAAACATATTCTCGCGATAGGTGTACCAGTGTTTCGATGTTTTATACAGCCGCACTTTGCCCAGATGGGCCGTCCAGACGTGCTGGTAGCCATACTTTTCCTGCGTCTCGCGCACGTAGCTCTCCATCTGGTGGCGCAGCATCTCGCCATGCGGCAGGAACATAGGTACGCCCGCGGGCAGGTCATCGCTCAATACAAAAAGCTTCAATTCTCGTCCTAATTTACGGTGGTCGCGCTTCTGCGCTTCCTCCAGGCGCCAGAGGTATTGATCGAGTTCCTCCTGCGTAAACCAGGCCGTCCCATATAAGCGCTGCAGCATAGGGCGGTGTTCGTCACCGCGCCAGTATGCGCCTGCCACACGCATCAGCTTGAATGGGCCGATCTGACCCGTGTTTTCTACATGGGGGCCACGGCAGAGATCCAGGAAATTATGCTGCTGGTAGATGCCTACCTCGGCATCAGGCAGGTTCTCGATAATCTCAACCTTGTAATTCTGCCCCCTGTCGCGGAAGTATTCCAGGGCCTTTGCGCGTGGCCAGCGGTCACGTTTGAACGGGTACTTGCCGGCGACGATGCGCGCCATGCGTTGTTCGATTTCCGGCAGGTCGTCGGGTGTGAGCGCACGCGGCAGGTCAAAATCGTAGTAAAAGCCATCTTCAATAGCGGGTCCGATGGCAAAACGGGCGTTGGGGAAAATTTCCTGGATCGCTTCCGCCATGACATGCGCTGCGGAGTGGCGCATACGCTGTATCGGCGTATAGCTCACCGACTCCAGGAGTTCTGCTTCTACCGACATCAGATTTTCCTCCTTCATTTTCAACAATAAAAAAACCTTTCCATCCCACCATGTACGGGACGAAAAGGTTAGCGCTCTCTTCGTGGTTCCACCCAGCTTCCGCGTCTCTCGCTTGCGCAAACGCAGGCCTCAATGCATCCGTTTGCATGCCAGCAACATAACGCGCTCTTGTTGACCGTTAACGGGGTCGGGGCGTGCACATTACTTATTCTCTGTGCAGGCTGGCGAGGGGTACTCTCTTCTTGCTGATAGGCGCACTTACAGCCGCTGGTGCATCCTCTCTGAATATCTCCGGGAAAGAACATGTCTCGCGTGCAAGCCATATTTTTCAGCTTGTGCTCAGGATAGCACATGCGCTGAAAAATGTAAATAGTCACTGCTTTTTTAGGGGTGCGGCAGCGCATGGCCCGCTCGGGCCTCTAGTCATTCACATATCTTAATTCGCCTTTGACATCGTGGCGGCAGAGTATACCTGTTCCGGCCAGCTGCTCCAGTGCCAGCGCCGCAGCCGCTATCTCCTTACGCCCGGGGGCTCTTTTCATGGGTGGCATAAATAGAAGCGCCACCTCCTGTGGAGTAAATACGCTCAGGGAGTGAGGATGCTCCTGCAGAAAAGATGTAATCGCCTCTTCATACCACGTTACAAGGTCGCCTGGACAGGCCATCTTTGCAGCCGGTACAATCATGACCGGGCATTCGGCCAGGCGGAGTACCCCGCGCGATATACTGCCGACCAGGAAGCGCCGTATGTTCTGCCGCCACGCATTGCCCCGGCTACCGATCACGATTAAGCCGGCGTGCAGCTCTCTGGCCGCCTGGGCGATCTCTTCCGCGGGCAGACCAACACGGATCGCGACTTCGATCTGTTCGCTAGCGATACCTGCCTTCTGCAATTCCACGCACACATTGCGTAAAATTTCTTCGGCCTGTCTATGCTGGTCCGCGCTGATCGATGTGGAGAATGAATGGCCGACATACATACTAAGGGAGGGGGACGCCATTGTAGACGCAGGGATGACATGCAGGAGAACCAGTCCTAGAGAGGTTGATGGCTGCTGCATAATCTCGCACACTGTGCTCAAGGCACGCTGCGTGGCGGGCGAGATATTTGTATCAATGCCCAGCAAAATGCGCTTGTTCATCGTTCGTTCCACGTTGTGTTTTCAACTGGTCACGCGGTGCTGGCCATGGACGACCTATGTAGGATTTAGCCCGACAAAGAACATCCCGTATAGACATAGTATACCATATCTCGTATTACAGGTAAATGCGGTTCTTCTGTCGCGGCTTTCAGGCGTCAGTTATGCCAGGGCGTCGCGCTTTCAATAGATGTTGGGTGTACCTGCTCTCTGGCGGAACCGTTGTGGGAAACGAAGATGGCACCTCCCTAAAAGAGGCCTTCGACCATCGATTTAGCCAAAAAAGAATTGTGTATTCCTTGAGGAGGCTGCCTGAGGGGGTTATTCAGTCCAACCGACGAATTTTGCGGGTGTGATGCGAATAGGCCGGCTGTATACCTGGGCCATGCTCTCAGGAGTCTGACCCATGGCCTGAATAGCTGAGCCATATTTCTTGAAGTAGTCTGGCAGGTTGAGCTCGCTTGATTTCTCGGCCAGCAATTCGGCTTGGCCTTCCAGGGCTACGATGTCACTGCCTGCATTGGTACCATCCAGGGCCAGGGACACATTAGGGTTGTTGCGCAGGTTGCGGATTTTCAGGTTGTCGGGCTGGCTGAAAATCAGAACGGTCTTGCCATCCCATAGAAACCAGACAGGGACCGTGTGGGGACGCCCATCACGACGAACAGTCGTGAGCCAGATGATAGTGTCGCTGCGCAGGCGCTGATCGATGTGGGCGTCGCGTTCTTTTGTAAGATCAAGCATGAAATACACTCCCTCTCAGAGCGAAACTGCAACTATTTCGTCGTGCCGGACGCTCGCATGCAAACGTCTCAGGCAGAGATGTGAATGGCACATCCGCTAAGCAAAAACAAATCGCCAGTCCACTTTATTTCAAAAGATCGTCAGAAAAGTCTTTGGGTATTAAACGCACGCCTCCCAGGTCGCCGAAGTTCCCCTTCGTTGCGCGACCGTAGCGCCTCAAAATCTCAACCAGGCGATACGGCTCCAGCGCGTAGGCCGTTATTCCATCGCGCCCGCTCATCGTTTCAGCGGCCAGCAGCGCATTCAAGATTGCCTCTTCCGTGGCCTCTATGACTGCGTAGAACAGGTCTGTTATATAGGTGTTGGACAGCATCGTCAGCGGCACCGTCAGCGGCACCGCCGTATCGCTATACTCGCTGGCCGGCAGGTCGCGATTGGCCGTTGAGAACGCAAGAAAGAGATCGCCACTTGTGTGCTCCCCTGCGCCCCCCAGGCGGGCGATTCCCAGCCCCGCCCGCTGGGCGAGGCGGGTGCACTGGGTAGGGATCAATGGCGCATCCGTCGCTATGACGACGATAATGGAGCCCCTTACCTGCTTGAGCGGGTCAGGAACTGGCACCTCCGAGTCTGGAATGGCCTCACCGACCGGAACTCCATTGACCTGCAAACGCTCCCTGCGGCCGTGGTTGGCCTGCACCAGGATACCCACAGTATAGCCGCCCGCCGCGGCAGGGACCACGCGTGACGCTGTGCCGATGCCGCCCTTGAAATCATGACAGATTATGCCGGTGCCGCTGCCGACGTTGCCTTCAGCTACGGGGCCGGCGGCCGCGCCTTCGAGGGCCTGAAAAACATGCTCGGGCTTGACGTGCAGACCGTTGATGTCATTTAAGAGGCCATCGTATGTCTCAGCAACTAGCGGCAATGCCCAGAAGACCTCGTCTGGACGGTGCCTGGCGGCGGCATTAGCCACCAGCGTGTCGCGCACCACTCCCACGCTGTGCGTGTTGGTGAGCGCAATGGGAGACATCAGCATGCCTGACTCCCTTACCCATTCCAGCCCGGTCATTTCGCCGTTGCCGTTGAGGCGATGGCAGCCTGCGAACAGCGGCTCTTTCCAGATATTGCCCGCGTGGGGGACGATGACCGTCACACCTGTGCGCACCGGTCCCTGCCCCCTCACCAGCGGCCCCTCTCCTATGTTGAGAGTGGTAAAGCCGATACGTATACCTGCGACATCGGTAATTGCGTTGTTGGGACCGGGAGCCATGTTTCCGATGACAATGCCTAACTCTCGCGCTCGCATGCTCAAAACCTCCACTGGCAAGCCTGCTTTACGGCCGGCGCCAATCGCTGCTCTGCCGTCACCGTGCTTTGCGGCATATCTCCTCATGAACGTACAGGTTGCTTGGCATGTATAGCATCATAGCATATGTTTGCGCAGCCGTACCCGGGGTTTGCGCTGGTAGTCTCTTGCTCGCTGCTTGAAGCAGGCGCGCGCCGATTTAGCGCACTGAAAACAGGCTTTCCAGTTCGCAACCCATCGCTTCCGTAGTGACCACATTTGCGGGGGTCTGATTGGGGAACGTCAGCAGTGACCAGTCGGACCTGACCTCATACATGACCCCATGCCCCGGCGCATAATAGACATCGTTGAGGGCGACCTTGAGCATCAGCTGCTCCATTTTCTGGTAGCGGTTGGAGGTAAACTGGTCCGCCAGGTGGTACGCCCAGAGCATCAGCACCTGCCTGCCGGCCTCTTTATTGCCTTTGGAAACTTTTATAGAGCCCGGCTGCTGAGGCGTCGAACCCTTGAAGGTGACCGCTGAGTAATACCCCAGGTGAGTGGTATCCCACATACCCAGTGAGTTCGCCGGCAGTGATAAGGGGTCGAGAAGATCCTCGGCCCTGGCCAGATAGTCCGAGGTGTGGGTGATTTGATAGGTGTGCAGGAGCGAAATGATCATCTGGTTGATATTGCCCATGCGCAAGGAATCGCCACGAATGGTATAGTACTTGAATGGGCCGACGAAGAATACCTCGCTGGGATTGACCCCACCATCTGGTGTTAATACCTGATCCATCTGGTCGGCGAAGGTGTGGTAGGTCGGAATGTAGGCATGCGCATAGAGAAAATTCAACATGGCCTGTCCCTGCTGCACCCACTCGGGATGATGAAACAGCGTCCCGGCCATGATCATTGCGCAGGCGGCCTCCAGGTCATCGCTCGGCCGGTAGTATCCCTGGGGATGTTGAGCGTTCTTCTTGTAGATAATCCCCACAGCCGGATCTATGGCTTTCGCATAACCCGCAGCCATACCAATGGCCGTATCGCGATAGAAGCTATCATGCGAAAGGTTGTATAAATCCAGGAATTCTTCATCGAACAGCCAGCCCCTTTGATCGACGGTGCCGGCAAATTCAGCTTTCACAATAGGCGTATATCTGGCGATTTCACTTTCATAGCGTTTATCGTTGGGATTTTGCTGCGTATACAACCACAGATTATGCAGATAGCGGATATCGGTTAAACGGTCATGGTCCATACCCATGCCTCCGACCGTACCCGAGCCATTAATATTGGTTTGCAAGGGGGTGGTCCCATAGCGCCAGTTCACCCATAGCCCCCCCCCCGGCGTATGAGGGTTAAAGCCGTTCTGCATGATGTTGTCCAGGATAGACACCTCGACGTTCTTAAGCGTCGAGTTGCCAGGGCCGGGGGTCGAATTGCCAGGGCCGGGGGTCGAATTGCCCGCAAGGGGAGTGGGTGTAGCTTGATGGGCCGCCTGTTGCCTATGCGAAACAGAGAGAATAATGAGCGGCAGAGCAACAAGAAGTATGATAAGCAGCAGGAGACCCGCTATTCTTGGATACAGCGAGCGAGTGAAAAATGACTTCTTTTGAAACTTGGGGTCTTTCACACATTATTCCTTTCACCTTGTATATATCAGTTCCCGTGATGTGAGGAGGGCCGCTCCCTTCTATGTTGCAGCCAATGATCTATATTCAGTATAGCAACGCCTAGAACAGGCAGCGGGTCTTTTGTACGCTCGCCTCAACTTGTACCATAGTCGTCCAGAAACGCTTCTGCTGAACGCAAGGAAATATTAATGGGGTAGCGCGGGCAGGCGCAGTCAGGGATATGTAAGAATATTATACATAGATGGCCTGCGTATCAATAATTCCTAGTGCACGCGCAAAAAGGTGACAATATTCCTATGTTTGGATATACTATACGTAGGTCTCTGTGTAGTTGATACACAATCATCTATGATTTTGATGCAGAATTCGGGATAATAGAAGTGTAGAGGCATCTTTGAAGACGACTATAAATGCCGACTTAACCCGTACGTATCTGCAAAAACTGGAGCGACAAAATTATCTGGCCACGACATGCTCGCTCGTCATCATCACTATTTCCTTCTTCTGGTGTCTCTTTGGAATTGGCGGCTACAATGGCCTGAACCTTTTTTCCAACGTGTTGTATCCTCTCAGTTCAGCCACCGGAGCCTTATTCGCCTGCCTGGCCGCGCGGCGGGCACGGCGTGGTCCAGTGCAGTTCGCTCGACGCCACCAGCTGGCGTGGCTGCTGATTGGCATTGGCTTGCTGGCAAATTGCCTGGGCGGCCTCTACTATACCTACCTGGAACAGACGGGGAGCGTCAACCTGGTTCCCTCGCTCGCCGATATCTGCTTTACTTTGTTCTACCCGCTTACCTTCGCCGGACTGCTCATTACGCCCACCGCCCTGCGCTTTCGCATACGCATCGCCCTTGATGCGCTCATTACAACGCTCTGTCTCTTTGGCATCATGTGGTACTTCTTCATTTATACGATTTTTGCGGCCAGCGTCGCCCATGGCGGCTGGGCAAGCGCTGTGACGGTCTCATATCCCGTCTGGGGTATCCTCCTCATCCTGGGCATTATCCTGCTCATGCTGCGCCGTACAGAGACTATTTTACGTACTTCTTTGCTCGTGTTTGCCGCCGGTATCCTCTGCCAGATCTGGGCCGACACCGCTTATGCGTATGGTCTTGCCAGGGGCTCTTATTACACGGGCACACCCTATATCGATCCTTTCTGGTTTATGGGCTTTCTATTGTTTGGCCTCTCCGCGGTCTATCAGTATTCCGCGATTGCCTACCGTGCCTACAGCGAACAGGCACACTCTGCTCAGTCCATTACGCACCTGGATACCTCGCACTTTCGACGCGCAAAAAAATTCCAGCGCGCACGCATTCTTACCCAGGGAATGCTTATATACCTGCCTCTGACTCTGTTGCTGCTGCTCTTGCTCTACAGCGAATATAGCGATTATACGCAAAATATACACCGTTCGCTGCTCTCACTTGTCCTGATCATTATCGCGACGGTGGTTGGTATACTTGTTACAATGCGTTATGTGATCACGACGCGAGAAAATAATCTTCTGCTACGGGAGCGTGAGCAGGGCCGTCAAGAGGCGGAGCAATTACGTATACTCGCCACCGAGTTAACCAACTTGCTTGACTTTGACCGCCTGTGCGAGCGCATCGTTACAAGCGCAACTTCAAAGTTCGGCTTCGATGCCGCGGTGCTTGTTTTATTGGAGGAGTACACATTGCCACTCGCCGAGCATACGCGCCTGCGCATCGTTGCGAGCGCTTCCGCTGATCCGGCGCCCAGCTCCTGGAGCCTGCAGGGGGCAAAGCTCGGGAAAGGTGACCTGCTGGTTGAAAAGGAATGCCAAGTAATCCTGAGCAAGCAGGCCCTGAAACTGCCAGCCGAGTTAGAGACCTGGCAGCGCGAGCATCATATTCGCTCTACCCTTTTTGTGCCCCTGATCTATCAGCAGCAGGTGCTGGGCACGCTCTGCTATGCCAGCTGTAGCGAGCAGCTTTTTAGCGAACACGATGCGCAATTCGCCCGTACCTATGCCGAGCAGATCGCTCCTGCCATCGAACATACGCGCCTCTATCAGACAATTTGTGAGCGGGAAATCTTTGCCAAGGCCATGGCCAATATTGCGACGCGGCTCAATTCTGCCGTGGTAGAACCCGTCGAAATTCATGAGCTGGTTTGCAGCGAAGCCGCACATGCGCTGCGCGCAGAGTATGTCGTTCTCTATGGCTTGAATGACAGCGAGTACCTCCTGCCGCTTGCCTCGTTTTCCGCCGCTCAGGAGCCGCCTGCGGCGCTCGACGACTGGCCGACCATAGGTTTATATGAGTATGAAGGACAGATCCTTAGCTCGTCGCAGCCTGTACTGATACAACTCCAGTCGCCCCATGGCTCTTTCGGGAGGCAGCTCATGGGCAGATCGGAAATCTATAGATTGACAAAAGATACAGCCAAGCTCGCGCTGCCCGGCTTGAGTCGAGAAGCAGGTAATCATGCCCCCTCTCTGCTGCGGCAGAAACTTGCCTGGAAATGCGTACATACCGCGGTTCTTGCCCCCTTGATTGCCGGGGGGGATCCAATCGGCCTGCTCGTCCTGGCGCGTTCGCCTGCCACGGGGGAATATGACCAGATTCCCTTTGTAAAAGGGGATTTATCCCTGGCACAGGATTTTGCCGAGCAGGCGGCGGTTGCTCTGACAAATGCACAGCTCTACGAGCGCCTGCGCCGTGCCCACCAACGCCAGCAGGAACTTGACCAGCTCAAAGATCAGTTTATGATAACGGCTTCCCATGAACTGCGCACCCCCTTGACTTCGGTACAGGGATATATCGAGCTTATTGCTCAATACGATGAAATCATCCCGGCCGGGCAGCGGCGTGAATTTTTGCAAAAAGCACAACGCAGTTGTGATGAGCTGGTTGTGCTGCTGCATAATGTTATGGATGCAAGCCGCCTGGAATTTGAAGCGGGTATTCGCTCTACCTACACGGAGCGTGTGTTAATACAGGATATGCTCGACAGCGTCATCAATCTTATCGAACCACACCTGACACATGAGCAACGCGAGGTGCATATCTCCATTCCACCCCAACTTGCCGTCTATGCCGATCCAGCTCGCTTCCGCCAGGTGCTTGTCAATCTTAGCGCAAATGCGCTAAAGTACTCGCAGCCGCAAACGCCGCTGCGTTACTCTGCTCACGCGATCCTTGACCATGATCGCTACGCGATTATCAGTGTGACTGATAAAGGGAAAGGCATTACACTTCACGACCAGGCCCGTCTCTTTGAGCGCTTTGTGCGCCTCGAAAGCGATATAAATAGCCCCGTGCGGGGCTCAGGCCTGGGGTTATACATTTCACGCCGCCTCATTGAAGCCATGGGTGGAAAGATCTGGATTGAAAGTAACGGTATTCCAGGTGAAGGCTCCACGTTTCATGTCCAGCTCCCGCTGGCGTAGCCGCTATACTACTTTTTGTGGTTCTCGCTGACCGCTGTCGCTTCGGCCTGCTTTTTTACCTGTAATGGGGCGTGCTGCTCGCAAAAGCGGAATGTTCGCCCTCCCGCCAGCAACTGCGCATATGCGGCTGGCTCACCACAGGTGTCGCAGCGGCCAACATGTGTCTTTACGGCTTTCATGGCCTGTATTCTCCTTGAACTCTATCATGCCGCGGGCACAGCATGCCCGTAGTAAAATGAATAACTCTACGTGTATCATACCACAAACACAGCCCCTCCCTCCCTCCCCTCCCTGCTCACAGCAGAGCGTGCCGGGCCTGATTTCGCAATAGAGTATACTATCAAGGAAAGCTGCTCAAAACATTGACCAAGGAGGAACAACCTCGTGCTGCGCAAGCTCTTTGCTTCTACCCGTTACCTGATCCTTATAGCTATCATAGGGACCTTACTGATCTCGCTCACCTTACTTATTTACACCGGTATCGCTGTGGTGAACATCATAATAGAGGCCTTTACTCATTCCGGATTTACGGCTCAGGAGGGCAAGCACCTGGCCGTTGAAAGTATACAGATGATTGATCTCTTCTTGCTCGGCGCCGTCCTGTACATTATCGCACTTGGTCTTTATGAGCTCTTTGTCGATAATAGCCTGCCTACACCGCGCTGGTTGAGCATCTCCAATATCGAGGACCTCGATATTATCCTCATTAATGTGATTATTGTTCTGCTGGCCGTCACCTTCCTCGGCAACGTTGTTACCTGGGATGGCAGTCCGAATATCCTGTGGCTGGGCATTGCCGTGGGGTTGGTTTTACTGGCGCTTGGCCTTCTCAAAAATCGTGCTAGCAGGGCTGACGAGCCGGGACGGGAGGGCGAGATCGGAGCGGAGTGAGGGCCACGCCACCACTCAAAGAGCCCTGCACTATTTCCCGGCTTCCCTCGCTGCGTGAATGCATATTGCGGCTACATGGCATCAATCTCGGCCTCTACCACTATTTCCTTGGCTTGCTTGCTTGCGGGCTCTCTGATGTCGATCTCCAGTTGCCCTTCCACGGCCCTTACATGTACCTCCCCCTGCTCGGGGAGGTTCGCCAGTAAAATCCGCAGGCTGAGAGGCACTGTCAACAGGCGTTCGATGGCACGGCGTAGATGCCGGGCACCCAGGGTTGAGCTAAAACCTTCTTTACAGAGCAGGTCGATTGCGCTGTCTTCAGCATGCAGGGTCAGGCCCTGTTCCAGCAGGCGGGCGGCCAGCTCATTCATCTGCAAGCGCGTAATGGCACGGGCCTGTTCCTGGCCAAGGGGATGGAAGATTACTACCTCGTCAATACGGTTGAGGAACTCCGGGCGGAAGGTCTGGCGTAAACGTTCCAGCAGGCGCTCACGCTGCATCTCTTCGGCCGTCCCCTTAACGCTGGCGCGGAAGCCGCTTGGCATCGAGCGGCCCAGCATGTCGGTACCAACGTTGGATGTCATAATCCAGATGGCGTGCTGGGCATCCACCGTATGTCCCTGGGCATCGGTCAAGCGCCCTGCATCAAAGACCTGTAAGAAGAGATCGAATACCTCTGGATGTGCCTTCTCCAGCTCGTCTAGCAATACCACGCAATGGGGGCGGCGGCGTAGCTTACCCGTCAATTGGCCTTCCTGGTCGTGACCGATATAGCCCGGAGGTGCGCCAACCATACGTGAAACAGCATGTTTCTCCATGTACTCTGACATATCTATGCGAATCAGGTGCTCATCTGAGCCAAAGACCTCCGCCGCCAGGGCTCGCGCCAGCTCTGTTTTTCCTACGCCTGTTGGTCCCAGGAACAGGAAGACACCCGCCGGGCGATTGCGCTGCTTGAGGCCGGCGCGGGCCACTTGAATGGCCTGTGTGACGCGACTGATAGCCTCATCCTGGCCGATGACGCGCGCCTTCAGGCGCGACTCCAGGTTGAGCAAACGGTCTCTCTCCTCGCGGCCGGGCGCTCGCACCGGTATACCGGTGCGGTGTGAAATCACTTCGGCAATCATGGAGGGCGTGATCACTGGCTGCTCTTCCAGTTCATCGAAGCTGTCATCGTGCTCGGACTCGCTCGCCGGCCCCCCGGCATCTTCCTCTTCCTCGGACGCCTCCTCCATTGAAAAGATACGCGCCTGCGAGCAGGCTTCATCCAGCACGCTGCACGCTTTATCTGGCAGGCGTAAATTCGGGAGGTACTGTACGGAGAGTTGGACCGCCGCGTCTAACGCCTCTTTGGTAATACTGACGTTGTGATGCTGCTCATAGAGTTCTCGCATGCCTGTAAGAATGGCCAGGGCCTCATCAACCGCCGGCTCCTCGATCATTACGGGCCGCAGCCGGCGCTCCATCGCCGCGTCTTTTTCGATCAAGCGATATTCCTGGGGCGTGGTTGCGCCGATGCAGCGCAAGTGCCCACCAGCAAGCGCAGGCTTCAAAATGCCCGCCGCGTCAATGCTGCCATCAGCCGCACGCCCGGTACCAATAAGCAGGTGCATCTCATCGATAAAGAGAATGATATTGCCACTCCCTTCCGCCTCTTCCAGCACCTTCAAGAGCCGCTCTTCAAATTCACCGCGATACTTCGTGCCCGCGACGAGTGAGCTGGCAGAGAGTTCGATCAGGCGTTTCCCGCGCAGCTCGAAGGGGACTTTGCCATCAACAATACGTTGGGCCAGTCCTCCCACTATAGTTGTCTTGCCCACACCAAAATCGCCGATAAGCACCGGGTTATTGCGATCCTTCAGCATCAATGTTTGCATCAACAGGCGTATTTCCTTCTCGCGTCCAATCAGGGGCGTGAGTTGTTTCATGCTCGCCTGCTTCGTCAGATCTCGCCCCAGGCGCTCCAGCACTGAATTGCTGCCCTTTACCGCGATCTCGGGGCTGATGCCAACTGGCAATTCAGCGGGGGAGACTGAGGGATTTGCGCTCACGGATGGCACGAGCTCAAGCAGGGCACGTGCATTGCTGGACAGGATCAATTCGATCAATTGGGTCGGGTTAATGCCGAGTTTGGTCAGCAATTCATGCGTTACCCCGTCGCCCTCACTGAGCACAGCCTGTGCTATCGCCCGCTCATCAATCGTGATTGAACCGGCGTTGAGCGCATTGCGTTCCGCCGTCTGTAGAATCTCTTTGCAGCGGCGCGTTGGCAAAATCGGCGTATCGCTCGTCGCCTTGCCGTTGCCCAGCGCCAGGCGAATCACGTCGCGCACCTGTTTAGGCGCAAAGCCCAGCGTGCGCAGCGCATCCTGCGTACAGCCCCCATCCAGCTTGGTCAGCGCGATGAAAAGATGTGGCGTTCCCAGGTAGTCCTTGTGCATGCGTCGAGCTTCGGCCAGGGCCAGCCCCAGTACCTCCTGTAAAAAGCGCCGCTCGAGTGCGTTAGAGGAAGGGATGATGGGAGAGATCATATGGCTATCATCAAAAGCATCGAAGCGCGGCTCATTATTGCGCTCTTTGCTGGCTGCCGAAATCGTGATCAGGCGTTGCGTTGGATCTCCATAGAGCGTGTAGGTCATCCAGGACAGATCCTCCGGTCGATTCTGCGCCATACTTGCGCGCGCCCTGCGCATGGCCTCGCCTAGGGATACTCCATCGGCCAGTTCTTGATAAAAAAGGGCCGCGAATTCTCGTGTGCGTTGTGAATTGACAGGCCAGCGCTGCATGAGCACGGAGCCCGCTCCCGCGCTGATCAAGTTACCCGCAACGCGCTCCATCGTTTCATCGCGCTCTTGTTGTCCAGGCATAGTGCTGCCATTGCGCGCCTGGCGCTCATCGTCGTGATAGCTGAGAAAGATCAAGGGCCGACGCGGCAGGTTTTGCAGTAAAGGCTCAAATGCCAGTCCATCTAAACGCACGCTGCCTCCTAATGCCAGGAGCGGCTCTCCATTTGACGAGATCGTCGGGTTTGGGCCGGCATAGTGCAGCACCTGTGGGTAATCGGCGCTGATGCGTAAACGCATCTCTAGCTGGTTGGCCTGCTGACGATAGAGAATAATGCGAGCCACCGCCTCAGGCAGCGTGGTGCAGAGCGTGGCGATCTCCTCCTCCGCGCCGGGGCGATCACCGCTTGGATTGACAAGGAACAACACGGAGAGCCCCTGGCTCTCACGACGTCCGACTTTGCGCGTGGCCCGCTCTACCGTGGTGGGAGCGCGCGCGCGCCCGTCAGCACCGCCCGCTACCTGGCGTCCCATGCTTATTTGTTGACATAAGAAACGCCCGTTTTTTGCGCTACCCTTGTAGAGCAGCTCCCAGGGTATTTCCGGTGTGTTGGTGTTGAAAATGAGGGCGCCATCAAGTTGATGCATGGCTTCTTGCATGGAGGGGGGAAGAATGGTATCAAAAAGGAAGCGGCCCAAAACCAGCAAGGAATCGTTGACCACGCTCAACTTCATCGTCTGACGCCTTACCTCGGTCAGGGCCATCGTCTGCATATGCTGAGCTGCCGCCTGTAGTGCACGGCGTAATCGCTCACGCATCTCAGGTGTAAGCTCGGTTACATATTCCTGGGCGAGTTGCGTTGGGCTTTCGGGAAGATCAAGACGAAAGCGCAGGGTGGCATCGCTACGTTTAATAGTTAAAAGGGCCGGCTGTTCCATAATTCTTCTCTTCTACAATCTCCCCTAAATACGGCATTACCGCAGATATAAACATCAAAAGAGTTCATGGCAAAAGCAGTATACGTGGCTGAGCCTATCGCTGTCAATAGTGACGTACATCCTTTCCCATCGCCGCCTAGACCCCCGGTTGCGGGTAACAATTCCAGCGTTGCTGCGCTGGCAGCGTCTTTATAGAGAAAGTAGCATCCTCCAGCAGCAGCCCATCGAAGTGCTGGCCCTCCCAGTGAAGCGCTGCGCAGCTCCCAGGGCCCGCCAGCAGCGTCAGATCGAGTTCGGGGAAGGTGCCAGCCTGGCGCTGAACTAACAACGAATAGGGGCTGGCTGGATTGTGCCCGGGCACGTACCACGAGAGCGTGACTGTCATGGTACAGTTTTTAGGGATGATGACCAGGCCGCCGAACATGGCCCGCCCTGCTTCATCGCTGACAAGGTTCGTCGGTGGCCCAACGCTGTCAAGCGGGTGCCAGGTGGCACCGCTTTCGTCGCTAAACGTTGGGGCCTCCGCACCCGGTTGGAATTGACCCGCCGGGCAGAGCAGCTCATTAGCGGGATAGACGTCGCGTTGAGGGCAGGCGGTATAGGTTGCACCACAGAGAGGCGTGCCCGTATCGAAGCCGTCCCCCCACAGGTATTTACTCGTGCTTGGCACATAGACGCGCACATAGTCGTGGTAGGTATCATAGCCGTAGACCGGTCCTACCTGGTTATACACAAAGCGCAACTGCAACACATGCCTGGCGCCGCCCTGACTATCAAGGGTCACGGTGTCATGCATACTTGTGCGCACATATTGCGAGGCCTTGCTTGCGCTTATATTCGCCTGCACAACGTAGAGGCCATCGTGCGCATTTGAGCGATCAATCGTTGCAGCATCTCCATACCGGGTCAGCAGTCCTTCGATTTGTGGATTCGTGACATAGACCTGCAGATCTTTTGTCTTCAGATCCTGCAGCATTTGACGAGCGATGGCGATGAGCTCGGCGGGCGAAGCATGGCGTACGTGATCTAGCAGCAGGTGGGCCAGCAGCGAGGTAAAACGTTTGCGACTCGATGTCGAGGTGTCCTTCGGCTGAACTATAGCCTGTCTGGCCAGGCCGGCGCTATCCTGCTGGTAATAGTGCAGCCGTTCTTCCAGGTTCTGAGAGGTGATCGTATCATTATAGCCCGGAACCTTGATTGGGCCAATGATCTGCAGGACGTGTTCTATCACGAAGGGGGTAAAGATAACCAGGCCATCAAGCTTGCGGCCAACCTCGCTTTTGTATTGGTTGATGGCGATCTGCGCGGAGGTGGGGAAGTCCACGGAAAGGTTGGAGTCGCGCAGCCCCCAGTTGGCGAAAGGCCACCATGAGCGATATTGCGTCGGAGCCTGCTGGCCAAGCGTCGGGCTGTTAGCGGTGTATTCAACCAGGGAGATATCCTTCAGGTTAAATGGTGCGACGCGGCCAGCATTTATTGAGATCTCGCCAAATTGTCCCGTGAAGCCCCCTGTCGGGCGGAGCTCGGCCCGGTCCATCGTCTGCACAAGAAATGTGCGTGGCGCATCGACCCCGAGTACCCAGCCAGCGGCCCCCATCAGACCGCGCGCCTGGGTTAGCATTGCGACGGCCTGTGGGACGAGCGGGAACAGTTGCGATAGCTGGACGCGCTCATGCTGGCTGACTCCCGGCAACTGGTCAGGTGTAAACTTCCCGCTCTGTGCCTGTATATCCTGCAGGCGCGGTAAAAGTTGATCGATGGTGCTGCCTATCAGGGTAAGCATCGCTGCTGTGACCAGCGGCGCGCGCGAATTGTTCGCGAAGGCGCCACGTAGAGTGGGCGCTAGCACGCTGGCTGTGCCGATCAGATCCTGTCCGATCTCGGCGACGTCAACGCCAATGCGGCTGACTGCCCGCAGCGCGACAATAATTTGATAGAATTGAGGCAGGTACTGATTGACCGTGGCGATGATGGGAGCTTGAGCAAGGGTATCTTCTACTTGCTGAAAATTCTGGTGGGCAGTTGCCAGTTCTTTTTGCGCCCGCTGTAATTTGCTGGCGTCGAAAAAGTCTGCAGGGTGAGCGCCAAGCCCGCTAAAAATTGTCTTGACGTTCAGCAAGTGCTGCACGCCGGCACTTGCCTGGCCGCGCACACTCTTGTACGTCGCGTAAGCGTTTAAGCCGTAGCTGATTGCATACACGCCGGAGATCACCGTACCCGCGATTGATAACGAGCAGAGGAGCAGTAGAACGGCAATTTGACCTTGAGACGCCCGGCGATGTTGTGCCTGGCGTACTGAAGAAATAGCTGCCTGCGAGTTCGCGTCTTCAGCTGCTTCTTCGACCTCGCGAGCGGAAGCGTCCCCGCTGGCGGGACCCTCGTCCCTCCTGGTAGTATCCGCAAGCGCGCTGGACTGTTGCTCTGCAGGTCCTTTGCCGTCCGGAGTGGGAAGTTTCTTAGTCGGCTCGTCGTCAACCGTCGCGGCTTTCTCGCTATCTCCAGCTTCTACAGCCTCCTGGGTGTGTTCTGTGGCGCTGGCTCCCCCCTCGCCGCCAGCTTCCTCACGGGCATCAACCTCCTGTTTTAGCTCTTGTAGTGCTGGACTGTTTGGCGCGCTGTCCCCGGCATGGTCTTCGGGTGGTATATCTGTATTTTCCAGCGAGCCACTGTTAGTTAACGTGCCGCACATTCATTGCCTCCGCGACGTTCCAGATATCAAGATGAAACATCATGTTCCTATGTGTGTGGCTTGAGAAATGTATCTGGAAAAGATATGCTTTCTCCGTTCAATACGCAGCAGGTAAGAGTAGTGTCACAAACTTCCTCTGTCCTGCGTCTATTGTAGACGAACATACAAAAAACAACTATAACTTTTTCGTTGCTTTACCTCTGCTACGTGCGGGGGGTGGATAATATGGCTGGGCGATCGTGATAATATCCCCGATACGCAACTGTACCTGTAAGTAACGGTTGGCTGGACGGTGATAGTGAGCAAACAGCATCAAAGCGTGGTGAGCGATGATGTCGGCTTCATCGGTGTGGCGCGTTAGCATCATCTGGCCGCCGATGGTCTCCTCCGCGACAGTAACGCCCATCTCTTCTCCTTCTTCGCTGAGCACCAGGCGACGAGTTTCACGGCGCACAAAGTGATGCGGCCAGAGCATGAGCGCGATCACCTGGCCCCTGAGGCGCTGCTCTCTCAGGCGTTCTCCCAGGTAGTTCGCCAGCCGGCGGATCGCCGTGCAGGTTTCATCGGCATCGGCCGCCTGGGGAAAGCGCACACGTGCATTCTGACTCATTGGTGGAGCATCGGGAACCACAAGGCGGCTATCTTCACCACCGGCAACCTGGTAGACCCACGTTCCTAGACGACCCAGGCGGCGGCGCAGCCCTTCTTCGGTCAATGCTGCAATTTGCGCAAAGGTCGTAATGCCAAAATCTTTCAAGTGAGCTACCAGCTCGGCCACGGCCACGGCGTCGACCTGTTCGCTCTTCCCCTCTACCTCTGGCTGGCGAGTGCTCGAGCGCCAGCCGGGGTTCTCTTCCGCTTCAGCGAGATCGGGTAGCGCACTGGGCAGCCCTGTACCAGCTGCGCGCAACTGCAGCAGCATGGAAAGAGGGAGTGTTTGAACGAAGGAGGCCTCACGCCCCACAGGTATATACAACACCCCCTGGCGACCGTCCTTGCGACTCATAAGGGCTGCCAGCTCAGCAATGGCTTTGCCGCTGGCGATCCCGATCAGGGCCGTTAAACCCATCTCGCCAATCTCTGAACACAGACGTTCGGCTAACATAGCCGGTGAGTCGAACGTCAGTTCGCAGCCGCGCAGGTCAATAAAGGCATCAGCTATAGGGATTGACTCTATGATGCGCGAGTAGACCCGGTAGCGCTCGCGCAGTCGCCGCAGGAATGGCTGGTAACGATCATACGAGGCGGGTAGGAAGCGCGTACGTGGAGCTATGCGGTGCGCGCGCCGCAGGGGCATGCCCGGACTGACCCCCAGGCGCAGGGCGGCCGGCGATACATCAATCACTCTACCTGGTTCATTTGGCCGCCCCATACCCGTGCCAACAACAAAGCTCTGCCCATCCAGCGAGGGGTCAAACATCTCCTCAAGCGTACAGTAAAAGTGCCTGATGTGTACGTGCATAATCCCCTGGCGCAGGCGCACACACTCTGCAGCTGCTTGCGCGTCAATCACTCTTGCCGGTGGCGGCTGTTCTGTCGTAGTACCGTTTGCTGTCTGCAGCGTAAAAGATGTAGAAGTGTCTGAATTATATGCTTGCATACTGCTTTTCTGCGATATCTTTTCTTTATGATGTAAAACGTTGCCAGTTCCTGTCTGGTTTCAATGTTGTTATTTCCTGCTCTATGCCGTAAAACGTTGCCGCTTAGTTCCTGACCTGCTCTGGGCTCCTGGCGAGCTTCGATGCGCCTTGTAATGATTTATTGCATACTGTTCTGGCTCTCACGTGTATTTTCTTACCTGAGTCTATTAAGTGTCAAGTAGTATGCAAAACGTCTACAGCACATGGTCGGTGAAGCCGCGGAAAAAACCCTGGACTCTCTTTTACGTATATAGAGGTATATAAAGAAAAAACCTATTTCCTTGTAATGGTTGAGAAATAACATGCTTTTATCACAACCGGGTAGGACCCCACTAACCGGTGGAGGAACATAAGACCCCCTTACGTAGGCGAACGAGAGGACGAATGCCTGCTCTCTTGATCGACGCAACGGGTTTCTTTGGTCGTCCGCGTTTGGGGGGCGAAACCCAAGGCAATGGGGAGATCCGATAACTCAAGAGTTCGTAGAGACTCCAGACGTGATCCGTCAGTCCGGCGGCCATCGCCGGGGTACAGGGAGAGCCGACATGCTTGGTTTTGCTCAACTCATGATGCACAAAACAGAAATTGTAGGTGCATCCGATCAGATACATGCCCGTCTCAAGAGCTTTGAGGCGATGGGCGGCATGACGAGATCGGCGGGTCATGCTCGCCAGTCGTTGCCGGAACGTGGCATTCAAGCGTTCAATAAAAGCGGTGTTGAGGACGGTACCCCCTCGCGAAGCCTGCAACAAGGGCTCGGCTTGCGAGAGCAGACCATGAGCCATCCGCCGCGTGATCTCGACGACCCGTTTTTTCTGCGTGCGCTTGATCACCGTGCCAATGTGCAACTCCGGCCAGACCTGCAAGCATGCTCGTCCCACCCCCGCCGTTCGCTTGACCTTCTCGCGGAACGCTCGGCGGATGCTGCCCGGGTATGCGCTCCAGCCGTCTGTCAACACGAGCAGGGGACGCAAGCCAGCCGCGCATCGGCGAACCTGGGACAGCAAGCGATCAGCCAAGCTGCGATCACGCGAGTGTTGGACCGCACCAGCCAGCCAGAGGCGAGTCGAAACCATCATGGCCAGTCCCATCCAGGCGATCATTTTGCATCCTTTCACCCGAATTTCATCGGCTTGAACGTGCATCAGGTCCAGTTGCCCGTGTTCAATGATCTCCTGATGCACCTTGTGACAATGCGCTCCCGCTCGATCGCGCCAATCCGCCACCGTCCGTTCATCCAGGCCAAAAGCATGGACAATAGCTTGAAGCGGGCATCCATAGGAGAGCAAGGTCACCACAATCACGATGAGCTCCATCGGTTTACGCAAGCCCTCGAACATCGTTGCTTGTCGGGCGCTGAACGTTTTTTTGCACGCTTTGCAGCGATAGCGCTGCCTTTTGCGATCATGGATGACGATGTTGCCCAAACCTCTTTGGCCTCTTGCAGAACACATCGAATTGGGGCAAAATGCTTTCGACGGGTCCATTGGCTCTGGTGTACTCTTTTGCATAAGCACATCTTGCCAGGGACCCTTGATTTTTTCAATTCCCCACCACCTCACCGGTTAGTGGGGTCCTACCCACAACCGGTCTGTAAAGGCTGTGGCCAGACTATCTGGGGCAATTATTTTACGGCGCTGGGTGGTGCGTGGCATCCGGAACATTTTGTATGCGCCGCGTGCGGACGCCCCATCGCGGATACCAGCTTCAATCTGCACCTGGGTGCGCCTTACCACGCCGCCTGCTATGCCAACCAGGTCGCGCCCAGGTGCGCTTATTGTGGCAGGCCCTTGCAGGGTGAATACTTCGTAGATGCCTGGGGAACGGCATACTGCAAGCAGCACCAGCGAGAATACCCTCACTGCGCCTACTGTGGGCGCCTGGTGTCTGCGAGTCAAAAGAAGCAATCCTCCTCAAATAACTCTGAGGCAGTGCGTTGCCCCGTTTGCCGTGCCAGCGCTATAGAGGCTGTAGGCGAGGCAAAACCTCTGTTTACACGCGTCAAGCAGTGGGTCGGCAAACAGGGGCTGAAATACAATAACCTTCCTCTCAGCCTTGAGCTATGTGATCGCGCGCGCCTGGCCGCACTTCTGCAGGGGCGCGGCCAGGTGCACTCGCTTGGAGCAACAGTTAGCTCGACCTATAGCCAGAATGGACACCTGCTCCGGACTGAGGTTGGTGGCGTGGCTGTGCTGCGCGGTTTACCAGCCACGCTCTTCCAGGGGGTCACGGTCCATGAGCTCGGTCACGTCTGGCTCATCGTTCAGGGTATTTCAACCCTGCCGCCCTGGGCCGAGGAAGGCCTGTGTGAACTGCTCTCGCACCGCTTTTATAGCGAGTTGAATACGCCTGAGAGCCGCTATCACGCGCAGGCCATTGAACAGAACGCCGATCCCGTTTACGGCGCCGGCTTTCAACGCGTTCGCGCCCGCGTCGATGCTCTTGGTTTCGCACGTTTCATGGATATGCTGCGCACGACGAAGAGTTTGCCCTAATTGCAGTTCAGGCCTCTGTTCTTGTGCTCGCTAGTGCGTTGAAAGTAGCCGGGTCGAGAAAATACAGCAGGTCTGCCAGTACAAAGCGCACACGAATGAAGTGCCCGTTTTGAACCGCGAAATCATACTCCTCCTGGCTAAGCGCGGGCTCAAGCTCCTGCGGCGCGAGGGGGGCGCCTGCTCGGGCGAGAATCGCGTGCACAACCTGCGGTGAACGGACGAGCGCGGCCAGCCTGGGGCGATGGACAGCACTCCAGTCGGCGCAGAAATTCTCAAATTGTCCCCGGCTGCGCCGCCACAAAGCCAGCTTTTTGCTGTAATCGCCCCAGCACTCCTCCGCCATCGCGCCTCCTGGATCAATGGCGGCGAATAGTTTGCGCACATGAGCCTGTAAGGGGATTTCTTCTGGATAGCACGCAGCGATATCGATCCTCTGTGGGTTAAAGGTAGCAAGAAAATGCTGGTAAAAGCGGGCTGCAGTGATCGTAGCTACTCCCACCTGGGCGCCATGCAGGGCCAGCCCGTGCCCGTAATGAGAGGCGATCATGTCTAGGACATGCGAGATCACGTGCTCGCTGCCAGAGATAGGGGCCGACATGTTCACGATGGATTGAGCGATACCCGCCAGTAACAGCGCACGAGCAACTACTGCTTCCCCGGCGTGGGTACGTTGGCCTATATTCGGCGCCTGCTCCAGCAAGATGGCATCGAGGTTTGCCAGTAACGCCAGTGGAACCTCGCTGTAGAAATCAACCAGCCCCAGTACGCTGGCGAGGTACCAGTCTCCATAGGCCACAAAGCGCGCGCAGCAATCACCGAGGCCGGCCACCGTCATTGCCCTGGGGGCGGAGGCCAGTACGCGCAGGTCAGAAATGATGGCGGTTGGGTGGCGCGAGGGGATAGTTCGCTTGACGCCATCTTTCAGCAGAACGGCCATATTGGCGGCAAAGGCCGTAACGGAATTGGCCGTCTGGCAACAAATGTAGATAACAGGCTCCTGCGCGCTATGTTCTTGGTCATACAGGTAAGCTGCGTGCTTGACGATATCGCTAACTGTCCCGGCTCCAAGCGCGACTACGGCCATTTCCGCCGTAAAAGCCTGCTGTACGCGTTCAACCTGTTCAAAGTCTGCATGTACGAGCCCGTACTGATCGCCCGGCAGCCACAACGCCCTGACATGATAACCTGCATCAAGCAGCAATGCCTGCACAAAGGCCTTCAGGTCGTATGTTTCACGCAGCATAGGGGTTTCGTCCATGACCAGCAGGATGGTCTTATGCGGGGAGGCACCCACTCGCTGCAGGACAGCGGGCAGTTCCAGCAGCGCATCGGGCCCAAGCAAAATTTCCGCAATATCTATACTCCGCAGCTCGCTCTGTGCATCTTGTCGGGCCAGCCAGCGTTTCAGGCCAGCTAAATCGTCGGGGTCGATTGGAAAGGTAGGTTGAGGGTTTGTCATTGGGCCGCCTTTCGAAATGGCTCTTGCAATGCAGCATAGACATCGCGGTAGAGTGCGTAGGCATCAGCATAAGCCTGCTGGTGCTGCACTCTGGGCTCAACATACGCGGCTATACTGACGGCCGCCCGGGCCGCCTCGGCTTCAGCATTCAGCAGCTCATAGGGACTGATGCCCCGCCGCTGGGCCTCCTTCATGCCTTGTGAACCGACATCTACCCCCAGTACATAATGTGCGGTGCTTCTCATGCCAACGTCTCCAGTTCCACCAGCGCCTCGCGCGCGCTCCATTTTTCGCGAATAACGCGGCAGAGGGCGCGTGTGATTGCAGTGGGATGCTTATGCTGGAAGATATTGCGACCCACAGAGCAGCCGATGGCTCCGACCGCTACCGCCTGCTGCATACGCATTAACAGCTCCTCATCGCTGACAAGCGTTCCACCGGCGACAATCACCGGCGCAGCGGTAGCTCGCACGATTTTCTCAAAGGAGCTCTGGTCTCCGCTCCAGTTGACCTTCACTATATCTGCCCCCAGCTCCGCACAGAGACGGGCATTGCGCAAGAGATACTCGGCTCCATAGGTGGTGCCTGCTTCGGATAAACTCTGGTAGGCGTTAGGAAACTCGGCTTCCGCGATAAATGGCATGCCCCATGCCTCACAGGCTTCGCCAATCCCGGAGGCATACTAAATCATCTCCGCCTCATTCTCGCCTGCCAGGGCTACGTAGACTACAACGGCATCCGCGCCCATGCGCATGGCCTCCTCGACCGAACCAATGGGGGTCACCAGTGATCCCTGCGGTCTGCCAGCCGCCGCAGCCGAGAGCATAAGAGCGAGAGAGGTTGCGGGGGTAAATTCCGCCGCGACACGCCCGGCCATTCCTCGCCCGAGCATAAGCACGTTGGCTCCTCCCGCGATGGCTTCGCGTGCGCGTGTGCGCGTATCAAATAAACCCTCCAGAAAGACCGGTGACGTCATGCCATGATCAAGAGCACATACAATACATGAACCAAATTGCGGCTCAATCAGCCGCTTCATGCGAATTGTTTTTCCCAGGCTCATAGTGGATTCTTTCTGCCAGATACTCAGTATTTAGATCCCGACCATATCAAGGGGTATCTACACTGTGTTCAGTATACAGGCGTGCAAATTGAGCGTCAATGGACATTATTACTTCTATATATGTCCTGGCTGTGCAGTTTCAACTCCTTACTGCGAAGCTCTCTCTATTTCTTTGCTGAAGACTAGGCAATTCCAGTACAATATGTAGAGGAGGGTATGAAGATGTGGAAAAACGTGGAAGGGATAAGAATGAACATGAACCGCCCGAAAGTTGAAAACAACCTGTACGCGGAGAGCAAAACCACCCCTCAAAGTGAGGAGCAAAACCTGACAACAGCGTTACAGGGCGAAGCGCTACTGGCGCATGATGATGCCCACGTGCATACGGCCGGCGATAAGAGCCGGGTCGATGGAACGGCTGCCATCTCCGTCATGAGTGGACAGGTGATCGCATATCTGGGCGAGCGGGTGCAGGCGGATGATATCAAGGCGCTGAGCTTCAGCCTGCAACAGTTGTACGACCGCATGCACCACCTGTATTGCCAGGTTCTACCAGAACTCCTCAAGATCCCTCAGCCTACAGCTGTTTCTCCCTTTGATGACCTGCTGAGACGCCACAATATCTGGACGCAGCTGCGAGCTATTAAGCAGGTAGTGAGCCGGGTGGAGCTATTATGCATCCTGTTAAATGATGCGGCCGCTGCCATCCTGGACGCTTTAGACGTGGCCGGCGAGGAGCAAAACTCCTCAGAGTACCTCACAAGCGCGGGTGAACAGGAATGGTTGCGCGCCCTTAACCAGGGTCGCTGGGATCTGGCTTTTACACAGCTGACCACCTGCCTGTGCCTCTGGCAAGAGGAGTATAGTCAGCTGCCTCTCATGGCCAGCTATTTTGCCAGCACACATCCAGCCATTCCTTCACTGGCTCCGCTTGACGATATGTTTGTGAGCCTGCTAGATAGCGCAGGCTCGATCTTTGGTGAAATTCTTCCTGACTTCCATGCGCTTTCACCAGGTGATGACGAGATCGCGGTCACGCTTCTCTACGACATGATGCAGCAGGTCGATCAGCTGCTCCTGCAATTTGACCTGGCTATGGAACCTCTGCATGCATTGACCGAGTACTTCACTGTGCTGTTGCCTTGCTAAGAGCAGGTCTCAGGCGGACTCTTGCTCTTCAGCGGCCTTCCCTTTCATATAAAACCTTGCATGCAAAACGGCGGTGGCTAAAAAAACTATTCAGGGAAAAATTATGCCTTACTATTATTAAAGATGTGTTAAGAGAAAAGCTGAGGGTACTTTCAGATCGATTTACATGACATAAGTAATATGCAGCGCGCTGAATTTATGCTTCTCAACCATATTGGACAAGTCTTAACAGAACCGTAACCACTTTGCTACGCAAAATTGCTTATCTGCAGGTTATTCTTGCTAAGTATCTTATACAAATCTTTTTAGCCAATAGTGGCTTCTGCTCCTCTCAAAGAACTCCGTTGCCACCCCACTCTGCCTGGGGGGCAGGTAATAGGTGGAGAAGCCGGAATAATTTCAAACTTGCACAAGGAGTAGTTGAATGGGCAGCGAAGCCGCCTCGCTCGAAATCATGGATTATGCGACAACGCACCACTATGCCTACGAGATTATCGAGGCGCCGGAACGTCTCGTGGCTGTCGTGCAGCAGATGATTTCGCCTCAAGTACAACAAATTGCCCTGGTGACTATTACCCTTACTTTCACAGCGCAGGGCAGGCCTGGTAGCGCGCCGCAGGTTTCAGACGCTACGCGTGAATGCGCCCACAACTTGCTGCAGAGCTTACGTTTGCTGGTGCGTAAAACAGATAAAGTCTGTCTATTTAACTTTACGCTGTATTTTTTCCTGCGAGGGGCTGATATACAAGGAGCTCAGATCGTCCAGAAGCGTCTCTGGGAGGCTTTACTCTGGCGCATACATAATGTTCCTGAAGGCGAGGTAGCGCACCCCCGCGCTATAGCCAGTGGTTTTAGTGCATTTCCTACCCCATCTCATGCCGTTGAGCAATTCATAGAGGACTCCTATGATGTGGTCCTCCGTTCTCACTCTGGTCCAGAAAAGCTGTTGCGTAAAACCATACCCCAGCATGGGCGTACAGCGCCGGGCGTAGCCGCCGACGAGGGGCTGCCGACTCTGGCGCGTAAGCTTGGTATCCCTTATCTTTCGTTGCTGCCGCGCAAGCTTCCGGCGCGCCTGCAGCAGCTTGTCAATCCCCAGCTGGCCCACGAGCTGCACTGCTATCCACTTGGACGTGAGCGCAACATGCTCAGCGTCGCCATGTTGGACCCACAAAACCTGCTTGTGCTAGAGCGCCTGCGCCAGGAGACCGGGCTCGACATATTTCCAGTCTTAACCCATCCACGAGCGCTGCAGGCGGCACTGGATCGCTTGCTGTGAAGCCAGGCGGCCCGGCCCTTCCGGGCGCAGCCGTCTCGCAGGGTAATAATAAGTCCGGGCGCAAAGGCCACGCAAGCAAAGTCGCCTCTTGTGAGCTTATGGTGAACAATATATAATGCCTGAGACAGGAGGGAGCAGGTGTGAGCCATCCCTTCTTGTTTCACACTGTTTCTCGTTGTTCATCTACCTTAATTTGTTTGAATATAGAAAGGTTCCAACATTTATGCGAATATTAGTGACAGGTGGAGCGGGTTTCATAGGGTCTCATATCGTCGATCAATACGTTGCAGCGGGTCATGAAGTTGCTGTCATAGACAGTTTATGGGAAGAGGGCGGCGGCAAGCAGGCGAATCTCAATCCTCAAGCGCGCTTCTATCAGGTAGATATAACGGATGAAGCCGCCCTCGCGGCCGCTTTTGATGAAGTGCGGCCGGAAATCGTCAGCCACCAGGCGGCTCAACACAGCGTCTCGATCTCGACAAAAAATCCCCAGCTTGATGCTCGTGTGAATGTGATTGGCCTGCTCAATGTCTTAACCAGTTGCACGCGCGTAGGCGCAAAAAAAATCCTCTTCGCTTCATCGGGAGCAACCTATGGAACTCCCGTGCGCCTGCCCGTCGACGAGGAGGTCCCGCAGCGCCCGGAGTCCCCGTACGGTATCACCAAATTGGTGACGGAATACTATTTACGTTACTGGCAAGAGGCAAATGGCCTGACATACACGGCTTTACGTTACGGCAATGTCTACGGTCCTCGCCAGGACCCTAACGGTGAGGCGGGTGTAATCGCCATCTTCGCCAATCGCTTCCTAAAACGTGAGTCTATCCGTATCGATTGGGATGGCGAACAGCAAAAAGATTATGTATATGTGGAGGATGTGGCGAAGGCTGGCCTGCTTGCCCTCAACCGTGGTGACAACGATATTTTCTGTATTGGCACAGGTCAGGGAACCTCGGTGAATGCGATCTACAAGGCTTTAGAGGAGTTAACAGGGTATACGCCGGAGATTATCAGGGCGCCCAGGCGCCCGGGCGACATTCATCTCTCCTATTTCAATTGTGGTAAGGCGGCCCGTTTACTGGGTTGGCGGCCCCAGGTAGGTCTGCAGGAGGGCATCAAAGCAACGCTAGAATACTTTAAAGCGCAAGCGGGCTAATTGCTGGCGATTGACGAGATTTCCCCCTAAATAGCTAGAATGTGTGGCGATATACATGCAACTACTGTCACAATAAGCGCGCTGCTCTCCCTTGTCAAAATACATAACGATCCAGCATGGAATAAGCTACGTAGCTTACGCGTTTGGATAAGCGAGAATACATTATTGTATATTTGCCTGGTAATGAAAGGAAAGGGATAGAGCTTTGGCTAGTTCAAAAAAGGTGCGCGTAGCGATAATGGGGGTGGGAAATTGCGCCAGTTCACTCGTACAGGGCGTCCATTATTATCGTGATGCTCAGCCCAATGACTTCGTTCCTGGACTGATGCACGTGGACATAGCTGGGTATCATATTCGTGATATAGAGTTCTCGGCTGCCTTCGACATCGACCAGAACAAAGTTGGCAAAGATATCAGCGAGGCTATTTACACCTCCCCTAACAACACCTACCGCTTTGCTGACGTGCCCTACCTTGGAGCGAAGGTTCATCGTGGCATGACCCACGATGGCCTCGGGAAATATTTGTCACAGGTAATCACCAGGGCCCCTGGTAAGACCGCCGATATTGTAACAATTTTGCGGGATACGAGGACTGATGTGGTGGTCAATTTTCTGCCGGTTGGCTCTGAAACGGCGACAAAGTGGTACGTTGAGCAGATACTCACAGCCGGAGTTGGCTTCGTCAACTGTATCCCCGTATTTATTGCCCGTGAGGATTACTGGCAGAAGCGTTTTAGAGAGGCGAAGCTGCCTGTGATCGGCGATGATATCAAGAGCCAGGTTGGCGCGACCATCGTTCATCGCATGCTCGCCCGTCTATTTCGCGAGCGTGGCGTCAAGCTGGAGCGCACAATGCAGCTCAACGTCGGCGGTAACACCGACTTTTACAACATGCTGGAGCGGGAGCGCCTGGAGTCGAAGAAAATCAGTAAGAGCAATGCCGTGACCAGCCAGCTCGATTATGACCTGGGGGATGATAATGTGCATATTGGTCCCTCCGATTATGTGGCCTGGCTTCAGGACCGCAAGTGGGCCTACATACGCCTCGAGGGTCGAACCTTTGGTGATGTGCCGTTGAACGCGGAGTTAAAACTCGAGGTGTGGGACTCACCCAATTCCGCAGGCGTGGTCATTGATGCTGTACGCATGCTCAAGCTTGCCCTGGATCGCGGCCTTAGTGGCACTCTTGAGGGACCAAGCGCCTACTTGATGAAGTCTCCCCCCGTGCAATATCATGACGATATCGCGCATGAGATGACAGAGGCCTTTATTCGCGAGGCAGGCGCTCCTGCTTCACCAGAGGTAGACTCGCTGCAACAATATAATGGCCATAAGGCTGAGCAGAAGACGGAATAGGTGCTTTTGCCCGCGTAAGCGAAGGGATAGCGCGCTATCCCTTCGCTCATCAGAAACTAGTGCGGTGGCGCCTGTACGGGCTGCTTCTGCGACTCTGTATTGAGCGCGCGCAGTAGCTCTTCACGTACAATAGTCACGTCGGGTGGGGCGTTGATGCCAATTTTTACGCGCTCACCCTCTACGGCTAGTACTGAGATGCTGATAACACCATCTAAAATAATACTTTCTCCAACTTTTCGTCGCAAAACAAGCATGGTAGGCTCCCTTCAGAAGCATAACCCTTGGCGTCCCTGCGCTGCGACAAACACCATTTGTGGTGCATCTTTCCAGCTCTACCTGCCAGCCAGCTGGCAAGCGTATTAGAAAGTTGAGCAGCGAGTAAAAAGGTATTCATAACCCTGGAAGCGTCTTCTTCACGATGCTATGGATACCGTAACATTTACAGACGCAATGGTGGAACTACGTGGGCACGGCCGGGAGATCAATCCCAACTTTCATCCAGAAAATGTGTCTGATCTGTGAGCATACTTTTGGCGAGTAGCACGCTATCAATCTTATAAATGCCGGCGGTTACCTGCTCTTGTAGCTCTTGAATGTGTGCGGCCCGATTTTCTGATTGCGGGTCTTGCAAGCTGAATGGTAGCAGCGTCTCTACTTTCTCGCGCGTCAGGTTAAGTGTATTCCAGGAAGTAGTGTTGGCCTCCTGCCTCGCGAAGCGTTTTAAGCGGGCGTTTTTCTTCGATGTATTGCCGAGAAGCGTAGTGCCTATAGGGCCATTGTTTACCTTCATTGTGTAACCTCACCAAGCAAAAGTAAATTGTAGTACATTCACGTCCATCAATCATCCCTACTATCTTACGTTGTATTATCGGCACCTTTTGCTGGCACAATAGGGAAGCAACGACTTCATGGCAACGAATTCTTACGACTTCTTTTAGGAGTCGTCACCCCCTACTCCCGTGCCCGTTTAGCACTGCCCGTCGGAACACGCAAAACCGGCGCTTTTTTGGACCTATCGACTCTTGATGAACATTCAAGCTAGCGCGTAAGCGCAGCACTGCCTGCATATGTAGCTGGCAGACGCGTGACTCGGACACTCTCATGACTTTACTGATCTCTTTCATCGTGAGTTCATCATTATAGTAGAGCGAGACCAGAATGCGCTCGCGTTCAGGCAAGTTATCGATTGCAGAAGCGAGCAGGGTGGTGAGTTCATTTTTTTCAACCTGCTCGTCAGGTCCTGGCGTACTGGTATCCTCGAGCAGGTCTCCTAGCGAGGCTACCTCATCATCCTGAGCCAGTGAACTGAAAGGCGCATCAAGCGAGAGAACGACGATGCCGACCTCTAGCAACATCTGACGGTAGCGGTCAGTAGAGACACCCAACTCTACAGCCGCCTCTTGCTCCCTGGCCGGTCGGCCTAAACGCTGTTCGAGACTCGCCAGTGTAGACTCAATCAGTCTCACCCGTGAGACTGCCGAGCGAGGCAACCAGTTCAGCGCACGTAATTGGTCTATGACAGCGCCGCGAATACGCGCAGTGGCAAATGCCTCAAAACGCACGCCACGCTCTGGATCAAAGCGGTCTATAGCATTGATCAGGCCAATCATACCGTAGCTGATCAAGTCCTCAGCCTCCAGGAGACTCGTAGAAGGGATACCCAATCGACTCACGACGAAACGCACGAGAGGGGCATATTCTATAATCAGCTCTTTACGCAGCCCCGGACGCCTCGTCCTCACAAATTCCGTCCAGATATCGTCTATCGTTGCTGATGCATCCATACCATATACCTTTCAGCATCTTACCCCCTTCTCAACATCTGGCAACCCCTCTTTAATTACTCGATGGACTAAATTCAGTGTAGCCAGATTCCAGCTGGATGGATATCGTCATTGGTCGCTCGTTTGTAGGGACAAAAGTCCCAAAACCTTTACTTTGTCTGGCTTAAGCCGATAGGGAAAGCAATGGATCTGCAGAGAAGAGGGAGAAGGCCCGTGAGCTTCTCAAGCAGAAATGGAGGTGATACGTAATGAGAAACTCTTCCCAACCAGCCAGGGGTGATTTTCACGAACAGAACGAACGTACCATTCAGCAGGCAGACTTTGAAACTTACCATGATGAGTTAATGCGGGAAAGAAGATTGTTAGATCAGCTGTTTTGCCTGGGGTTCCGCTGGGAAGAAGCTGCGCAGCTCCTCACTTTGCGTACTCATCTCTATGAGAACAGAGAAGTGCGTCAACGCCAGTCCGAGGACAACCGGCTGCTTTTCGCGCGCTGGCTGTATGAGCAGGGGGAGATCACAGAGAAATGACGCTTGCCTATCCATATGAGATATGCTATACTGCGCCGTGGAGAGATGTCTGAGTGGTCGAAAGTGCCGCTCTCGAAAAGCGGTAGGGTGCAAGCCCTCGTGGGTTCGAATCCCACTCTCTCCGCTACCCTGGAGGAGTCTCATAGTGGTCTAGTGAGCACGACTGGAAATCGTGTAAGGTGAATAGCCTTCGTGGGTTCGAATCCCACCTCCTCCGCCCGCTCTATCAACCCGCTTCTAGCCCCAATCTCTACAAACCCACGACTCGAATGACAGCAAAAGATGAAAATGTACTCAAATGCACTACATGGACAACCAAATCACCGTGACTACCTTAGAACCTATCATCACACTTGCTCCACTTCCAACTTTGACAGCAAAACAGTTCTCAGAATTCTTCTCAACGCTGCCCAGAACTTGCTTCAGCGCATATACATCTGACAGCAAAACGACTATCATTATCCATGAAGCGCATCATTCAGCCTGTTCACCGCCTCTACTTGCATCGTTGGGGTACAGCTCTCGGACATGGTGGATAATTCGACAAGCCTCCGCGAGACCATTTTGGGGCTGATTTTCCATCATGCTGCTGGACAGCAGGTTGCATTTACTCCAAAGTAGGTGTGTTTCTGTCTGGTGAGATACTGTACCAGCCATCTCAAGGCCATGTCCTTCCGGCTTGCGTGACTTCTCAGGCGGGGAGCGGCGGCAGCGGGCAACAGAGGATGTGCTGTGTGGTCCACCTGTGACTGGTTCGGCCAGATGCCATCGGCTTCAGTCCGCTGCCGGTACCGTAGTCTCACCGGCGTGGCATTGCCCTCTTGTCCTTGAAGCAATGCCACGCGCAGCGAGGCGTGGGGTCGCACGAAGTGATAATAGGCTTGCCACCAGTGGAGATGGGCTTCCAGATGAGGTGTTTGCAAGGCCGTCGCCCATGTACGTCGTGCCAGAGCCGCCACGCCACGACGGAATGTCAAATTGACGCGCTCGATAAAGGCGGTGTTGACGCGTCCAGACCAGCCCAAGGCTTGCAATGCCTCGGTGAAGGCGGGGCCAGTCCCCAACCGGATTACCTGCTTGACCCGTACTAACCTGCGTCGTCGGTAGCTCTTTTTGACCTGGCCATAGAGCAGGCCAGCGGCCACCTTCCACTGTTTCCTCTGGCTCTTCGGTGCCTTGATCCAGTGTCCAAAGTGAGCAGTGAGGGCGTAGAAGGAGGCATTGAGGCCATCGCTGGTGAAGATCGGCAAGCAGCCAGGAGCTAACTGCTCGCGCAGGCGGTGGATGAGCAGGAAGGCCATGCGGTGAGTGCGTGGACCCAGCTCGAGGGCGGGAATGCACCTGGTGAGGGGATCAATGGCGACCCAGAGCCAGAGCACATGCGTGTGGCTGCGCAGTCGCGTGCGCAGTTCATCTAATCGGAGGTGCGGGATCTGCAGATGGTAGAAGGAGCGCTCATGCAACGTGTGGGCATGGGTTCCTGCACGCAGCGGCCAGCGCGTGATGGTGGCGTGACGAATGCCAAAGACGCGTTCGGCCGCGGAGACATCCAATCCTTCGGCCAGGGCAGCCAGCACGAGGCCCACGCGATGAGAGGGCGTTTTCAGCCGGTATAATGGCGTATGGAGACGAGCACTGAACGTGCGGCCACACGCTTGACAACGAAATCGCTGGATCCGTTCAGCATGGCTATGCATGCCATCGCCAACCAAGGCATGGATGTGGGCAGCACTGATCCCAGAGTACACACATGCTTGATTGGGACAGGCAAACCCCTCCGTCTGCACGCGGATGGCGCGCTCCCCGTCGGCTCTTCATCGCGCTCCAAGGTTGCACAGGAGACGCAGGTCTCTGGGTCGATGAGCGGGAAGAAGAGCCGCAGCACGCGGGACAATCCAGGGGCGAGCGCGGCTTGAGGCAACGAGGCAGCAAAGAGCATCGTGCTGCTTTGGCATGAGCAAGGCTAGAATGGAATCTGCACCACTGACACAGCCACATCATAGCAAGCAGGAACAAGGATATGAACAGCGACAGGAAGACAGGTCGGATCATCTACCTCTCCTCAACGTGAAAACATGATCTTGGGAAGCCACATGTAAGCTTAAAGAGGTGCCTGTGCATCTGTCAAGCGGAGAACTGAGTAAACTGAATTATCCACCACCAATTGGGGGAGTACCGCTTTTTGGTTATTACGCCTGATTGACGGTCAAAAAAGGCTGTTTTTGCCCTATTGACAAAGTAGACACATCGGTGCCATATCCCATAACCGTCACCCATCACGATAAGCCGATCATGGTGATCTTGCCGTGGGCACTATACGAATCCATCACAGAGACACAGAGATCATGAGCGATAGAGAACTAATGTCAGACTTTCGCCAGGGAGTCAAGGAACTAGCCGAAGGCAAAGGCAGACCATGGGAAGAGGCGCAGAGAGAGTTAGGATTGAGCCTGTGATATGGCTTCACAGGCTCAATCCTAACTCCTTCATGAACGCATGCTCCCCCTCTTCTGTCAGGCGCACAGCCCGGTTCGTCGGAAGACGCCTCACCCAGCCGAGATCAAAACAGCGCTGCGCCAGCGCGGCCCCTAAACTGCCCGCGACATGATAGAGGCGCTCGCTCCAGTCGATGTGGTGAGGGGCGAAGATTTGTCCGCGCTTCATCAATCCCGCGCCATCGATGCCCAGTTCCAGCAGCCAGCGCTCGCCATCATCGGTCACTAGGTAGCCGCCATCTACTTTCGTCAGGACATCTTTCTCTACTAACGCCTGCGACAGGGCCACGCCAAATTGGCCGGCAAAGTGGTTATAGCACATACGCGCGGCACGCACAGCCTTTGCCGCCTCCGATTCACGCAGTGAGCGCACGGGAGTCTCAGGCGCGAAGGCAGCCAACGCTTCCAATGTCTGTGCAAAGGCTGGATCGGCCAGACGAAAATAGCGGTGTCGCCCCCACTGCTCCACCGCCAACATCTTGTGCTCTACCAGTTTCGTCAGGTGATTACTGGCAGTCGAAGGGGAGACGCGCACACGCCTTGCTAAATCTCCCGCGGGCAACGCCCTCCCATCGATCAGCGCCATTAGTATACCGGCACGCGTTGGGTCGGCCAGCAGTCCGGCCACCGCGGCCACATTTGCATCTCCACCTATAGCTTCTCGCTCCTTATAGTCTAGCTTAGAGTTGTCAACCATTCCTAAGTCAGGGATGTTTCCTTCAGTAGTGAGTCCTCAAAAGTATACAAGATCTTATTAGCCCCATCCTTTCAACTACACCACGTTGTTACCAGTATACAGCACAAATATTTCGATACAGCATGAAATATTCTGGCTTTATACTTGGCTCATAGCTAAGAGAAAAGAAATACAAAGCAATGAAATGAATGGAGGCTACCTTTGCTAGCACAACAAGAGATACGCAAGACATCATCAACAGCGTCCCAGCCAATTGAGAAAAAGCCACAAACTCCAGCAGCCAGAATGATCTTGGTCATGGCTGCCATCTGCACGGGCTACTTTATGGTGATACTCGATACGACTGTCGTCAATGTAGCCCTTGTTAATATTCATCAGCAGTTGGGCGCGACGAGCAGCGAGTTGCAATGGGTTGTGGATGGTTACTCCCTCGTCTTCGCCAGCCTGCTGCTCACAGGTGGGTGTGCTGGCTACATGAGACATCCGTTTACAGAGAGCCGGTTTGACAACAACTCCCGCGCTATTCAAAGGCAGTTTTTTCGAACGGATAGCCGATGTAGCCAGTACAGCTGTGTTATCCTCTGCCGCCGGTGCCATGCTTCAAACTGTGAGCGTGAATACAGCGAGAAAATTCCCCACGAAATGGCAGTGGGTGGCTTGGCGAAGATAAAAGCAGAGGAGGAGCGGGCGGGCTTACGGGATGAAGCAGCCTGCTTATCCAGTTAAATGAGAGGAAAACCAGTTCGAAATGAGTTCGCGGGGGCAAATCGAATTATCCACCATATTCAATAGCAGTACCTATTTTCTCCAAAATAGTCCGAAAAAAGCGATCTGTTCCCCACTTTGAAGAGGAAAATAAACTCTTCAACAATTAACTTGACGATACCAGTGAACAGGATATGTTCCATACATTTCCTGACGTATTTGCTCCACTGCTGGCAATCATGCAAGAGAAGGGGAAATGGGCGTACCAGGAAGGCATTGTTGACCTGCTGGCGGTAGTTGTATGTTTGATGGCTAAGGAATGAACCTGCTGAAAGGAATTCGGCTACTCGGGATTGTCTCATACAAGCAGCGACCTAGTCTGAGCATAACCACAGCCCATACAGGTGTGTGGGTGGGTAAGCACCACGACCCGTACGTCCTGGCATGCCAGTTCCACAAAATCGAGGGCAGCCAGTTTTCCTAGCAACTCATGCTGCTGGCAGATCTCTAGCAGGCTTTGCTCCCGTACATTACCACAGCGGATGGCACGATCCGTCAGGACGTGGCAGGGAAAGACATCGCCATTGGGCAGGATATTGAGGTAGTGACCGACCCCACAATGATGTTGAAGCATAACTTCGGGCGGTTCTGGTGGTATAGACTGCCTGGGAAAGCAACGCTCCCAGGCTCGCTGGACAGTATCACACACTGCCTTCTCGTTCACCTGCCACCCTCGGTACCCTCTCCCCCGTCCAAGGGGGCGAAAGGGGGTGAGATCGATGCGTGTGATCTTCTTCTCCTTGACAAGGAAACAGAGCAGATCCTCTAGGTCTGGCAAACTCTGCCAGGTAACGGTAACCAGCACCTTTGGCTCGAAGCCGACAGCGTAGCAGGTATCCAACGCTCTTAATGCTGCCTCGAAGCTGCCCTGGCCCCGCTGGGCATCGTTGCGCTCGGCTAGCCCATCCAGGCTCACGCGCACCTCATCAACCAGACCTACCATTGTCCATGCCAGCTCAGGTGTCACCAGACGTCCATTGGTATTCAGGCAGCGCAGCACCAGATGCTCTGGATCCGCCATTCGCAACCCCTGCAAGAGGTCCAGAATGTCTGGGCGCAGTAGCGGTTCGCCTCCCGTAAGGATGACTTTCTGGGGGCGCAGTGCTACGAGTGCAGGCCACAAGACACTGTACTCTTCGGTGCTCATCTCATTCGGTAAGGGCTTATGAGCCGCGAAGTAGCAATAGGAGCACAATAGGTTGCATGCCTTGGTAACATAGAGAAAGACGTTGCGCAGAGCTATCGTCCCGGTAGAGGCAGTACCTGCATTTAGGTAGGGGAACGTGGAGCACTGCATGGGTTTACCTCCTCTCGCTCAGCCCGGTTATCCGGGGACACCAAGACTAACCAATTAACTATATGCTTCCAGTGTATGGTTGCGGAATGAGCATTACCTTCTAGACTTCGGAACCAGATGACAAGTGCGCTCCGAGATGGTTATTCCGCAAGTTCAACGTGGAAGCATTTAGCAAGCATACAGGCTTCCTCCTCATGCTCTGGCTCTGCAAGCAATTCACACATTAAGGTGGTTTTGCCCCTTCTCCCAACTCATCCGTAAGGACGATGCAGAGAACATTCCACACACCCTTATCCTGTCCAGGTTCTCACCTTTTTTCACACTCACACGGCTCATTCCCTGACACCGATGTGTTAGAAGTCCACCAGACACCACTTCAAAGAGATCCTCTAAGCGGTTATATCAATATTATCTGTAAAGATCATTTGCTCTCGTTTTAGGACGATAGACTAGTGCTGTCACAAGATGCTCACAGGTTGTGCTTTCCTTCTCACAAACAGGTCAAAGAACAGATATACCGGGAAGAATCGTCTCCCCGATGAGGCGGTGTGAAATAGGTGTTGTGCTGGCTAATATGTGTATAGTTCCGGTCATACTGTGACGCAACGGTGGGAACACCACCTTCATGGGATGCACAGGCTCTGAGATGGAAGATCTTGGCACCGCTTCTGCTGCTACCGCATTGCAAAATGAGTCATGCATGCTTATTTGAGGGACGATTTTACGGGAACCACACACCCTCTACTTCGTACATCCGTGCGGAAAAACGGCATGTGGAAAGCGGAATGATCGTCGCCAAACAGGCTCAAAGGGCTTTTTTTTGAACGGATGATCAAAGTAGCCAGCACGCCGTCAACTGCTGGAGCAGCCAGGCGAGATCCTCCTCTCGACCCACAAAGGACTGAGCACGCGGTGGCAGCATCAGCGGCGGCGTCCAGGCCGCCTTTGGAAAGATTGTATTGTTGATGTCACGACCTGCGTTTTGTTGGATACCCCAGACCATTTGATCCTTTTGATCGAACTTGGTCATGCCAGCTCCTCTACAAGACCTTGTGAACAGCTTCAATGGCTGCGACGAGAGCTGGAACGAGCGCACTGGCTGCAGTGACACTTTCGATCAAAGATTTGGCCGTCGTGAGATAGTCCAGGATGCTCTTCTTATCAGGGGGGTTCTTCGTTTGGAGTGCGGCTTTCTCAAGGGCTGCCTTGGCATCAATGCCCGTCTCTATGGGTAGAGTGCCATCAGCGGTGGCCTGGGACACAGTAGACTGTATTTGGGCGAGCAGAGTAGAAAGATCCGCAGGACCCTCCACTGAACTGAAGGTGAGCGATTGGTTGGTGTTGGTGATATCATTGCCCGCGTTTTGTTGCTGGCCGAAAACCTGCTGATGCTCTTGATGAAAGTGGGTCATGAGAAGCTCCTTTTTCGAGTCATCGGTTTCGCTTCTTCTCTCAATTAGGAATAGCGCGATCCAGTATGAGTATAACGTGCTTCTATGGAGTGCGCAAGTACCAACTTGACCAGCTTCTCTCGTGGCGCCTCCTATGTACTCAGAAGAAATGGTTCTCTTTCTGGTATAGCCCAGTTCAAATAACGATGGATATTATGATAAGGCTTGGTTGCTATGCAGCAAGGAAAGAAGTCAGCTACCAGGCAGGTTTTCGGCCAACTGAGGGGGTACTGCCTCTATCGATGGTGGATAATTCGAGCAGCCTCTGCAAACACACTTCAGGATGGTTTTTTCCTCATTGTGCAGTCCGGACAGGCCACCTCATCTTGGAGTGAGGCCCCAGCCGACTGCTTCTGCTGGCACTTTCACCGACCTCTTCACGACATGACACTGCCACCGCATCTGGCTTGAGTGGCTCTCAAGCGGGAACCGGCGGCAATGGGTAAGAGAGTACTTCTCGCGCGATCCATCGTCGGTTCGTTCTCTCCGCAGCCATGGCTGGAGTACGCTGCCGGTAGCGTTGTGCCACCAACTTGTCACCTCGCTCTCGCGGCTGCACGAGCGCCACCTGTAGAGAGGGCGGAAGGATCCAGTCCCTCGGCGAGCGCCGTCAGCCCCACGGCGACCTGCCGAGAAGGAGTTTTCAGACGGTACAAAGGGGTGTGGCGCCGAGCAGTGAACGTGGTGCCGCAGGCCTGACAGCGAAACGTCTGGATCCGCTCAGCAAGACCATGCGTGCCATCCCCCAGCAGGGCATGAATGTGAGCGTCTGTGATCCCGGAGTACAGGCACTGGTGGTTGGGACAGGCGAAGCCCTCGGTGTTTACCCGCTTGGGTGCTCCCCGCCGACTTTTGACCTCGCGCCAGGGGCGCACAGGAAGTGGTCCTGGTGCCACAACCGATGAGAAGGGAGAGGAGAGGCGGCAGGCTGGACAATCAAGTGGGGTGCGTGGTTTAAGGAGACGTTGGACTGTGGTGCGCATGGCCCTTGCTCTTGATTGGGGAGGAGTATGTTGGAGCCAGGACAGGTGCCAAAGCCGCGCCAGGCAGAGGAGGAGGAAGACCACGGGCAAGAACAAGAACACAGACAGGGTCATCAGGATCCTCGCTACTTGAAATGAGGAGAATGGATTGTTTCCTTATTAAGGAAGGATAAACAGGGTTGATGGGGAGAGTCAAGCGGTTAGGAGAAAAGGCTGAATTATCCACCATCAAGAGAGGCAGTACCCTTTGCACAGGCAGTTGGCGCTGGCCCTAATCGGCGAATCCTCCTGGTGCTGGATCGGGCAGGCTGGCATGAGAGCGGGGAACTCGTCGTGCCAAAAGGTATCACTTCGTCTTTCTGCCTCCCTACTCGCCGGAGTTGCAGCCCTGTGAACGCCTTTGGCCGCTCACCAACGAGGCCATTGCCAATCGTCGCTTCCAGACGCATGACGAGCTGCAAGAGGTGCAAGCCGAGCGATGTGTCGTTCTTCAGAACGATCCGCGCGACCTGCGTCGGCATACGCTTTTTCATTGGTGGCCGACCATGTTGGCAGCAGGTGAGGTAGCTGCTTCCCCTGAAGAGCGAGATGCCTGATGGCACCACCACATGCACCCGTCCGTGTACGCGAGGCGCTGGGTCTGGCAGGCGTGCGCGGATGGATCCGATGACGACTGTGCTCCCAAACGCGCGTCCCTGTCATTGGGCGTGCTTCTGATCAGCGAGGACTTCATCGATGGTGCGTCGAGCAATGCCGGCGAGGATGGGGTTGGTGCGCTGGTAGTAGGGCAGGGCAATCAGCCCGATGGACAGGGCCCAGCCGCGACCTCGCGCCCACGTCGCGTCATCGACCGGCAGCGCGGCGCGGAAGACGTCCCGGGTTTGGGCGGAGAGGAGATTCCACGCGACGATCAAATCGCAGGCGGGATCGCCCACGCCCAGACCCCCGAAGTCGATGACGGCGCTGAGCCGGCCCTGTTGGACCAGCAGGTTCAGAGGTGCCAGGTCTCCATGTATCCAGACGGGCGGGCCGTGCCCTGCAGGCACCTGCAGGGCTGCTTCCCACGCAGTGGTCAAAGCTGAGGCATCGAGTGTGCCGTGCAGGGTTGCGATCGCGGCGCGGGTGGAAGGGTCTCGCATGGCCAGCGGCACGCCGCGGAAAAAGTTGTGCGGCCCAGGGGGCGGCCCGCCCACCGGATCGATCCGCTGCAGGGCAGCGATGAAGTGTGCCAGCTCTCTCGCCGCTTGGCCTTCCTCGATTAACGCCACAGCCTCTGCGGAGATCTTTGGTTTGGCAGAGGCTGCTCTGGCCTTGTATTTCCAGTACAGCTTGAATCCCTGGCGATGCCAGCGCAGGAGCGTCTCCGGCTGAACAATGAACAGGGCCTGCTTCCATGCACGAGACGCTCGAGCGAGCAGGACCAGGATCATCCGATCCGTCTTCGAGCAAGCAGGTCGTTTGACCTGTCGACGGAGGATGATGAGTTGTTGCCGGAGGAGGGCGTTTTCTGCCACGAGCTCAGACTTGCTTCTGGCGAGGTCAGTCACGGTTCCCACTATGAGAGAGGTGTTGGATGGTTTGGTCAAATCGACAAAACGATGGTGGAACGACTCAAGGCAAAAGCGTGTCAAACACGTGATGAAGGTGAGAATCCTCTGCACAGTGTCCGTTCCCCCTTTGTGAAGATGAGCAGGTGAATACACTCGATTGTACACGTCCTCTGGGGAATTGGCAAGGCGCGAGAGATGTCCTGAGGTGTTCTCAACGGCCTCATCTGACCGACGGATACTGCAAGTAGCCAGCACAGGCCTATCTATCCGGGCAAAGCTGCAGTGATCGCACCCAATTTGGTGCGCGAGCTGGAGCCAGAGAGTCCCACAGAAGTCGTCTTCTCCGACATATTCGAGGTCAAATTGGCTGATGGGTGCAAAGTGCGTGGCTGTTTTGCGCTCTGGAAGCGGACGCGCTACATGCTGGGCCTAGCTTTCGACTATGCCATGCCTGCGGCCTTGGTGGTGGCAACCGTGAACATGATGCAGTTTGAGGTTCCTGACGCCATTTTTCACTCGGATCAGGGCAAGCAATGTGGGGCCACCCACACGCGCACGGTCCTTGTGGAGAAAGGGTTTCGTCTCTCCATGAGCCGGGCGGGAACTCCCACCGATAACGGCTTTGCCGAACGCTTTGTCGGCTTATTTAAACTCGCCGTCGCTGAACGCACCCGTTATCAGACGCTGGGCGACTTCTTACGTGCCGCAGAGCGCTGGGTGCAGTTCTACAATACCACGCGACCGCACCAGAGTTTGAGATATCGATCGCCTGATCAATTTGCCCAGGAACACGGCTTGCCCGTGGTTCCTCCCATTACCTTGTTATAATGTTTAGGATTTCGGGGACTTGACACATATCCCCCACAAGCCTCACTCAATAAGCTTATCAGTCGTCAACACACCAGTTCATTGATGAGGGAAACTATCAATTTTCTCGGCGAATATCATATGTAGCCAGCACAAGGTTGTCACATGATCGCCGTTCGTCTGGTATGAAACGACTTTCGAGGCCGATTCTAACGACTACTTCAATATTACGTGCGGGCCTGACAAATGATGTTGAAAACCTCCGGCAAAAGATTTCACGGTCTTGCGAAGGCAGGATGTCAAAGCCTCAGCACTCATTCCAATAATATCCGTTCCATCTTCAGAAAGCAAGTATTACAAGTAATGTAGGATTAACGTTCTATTCATTGGCTTTATGAAGCAGCACAGTTAGGAGTAGCTTCCATGTAAGAACGCTTCACGCTTCGAAGCGAAAGCTTCTTCATGATTTCGCTTTACTCGCCTGAGAAGCATCAAAGGAGGAGGTTACTGAAGAGATCAGACCCTCGCTTTTTTCGATAGATGACTCATGTAGCCAGCACACCCCTTTTTCAGCACAAAGACTATCCCAGCTCGTGCAATTTTCGTCCAGACGATACTGCACAGAGAAGTCAAGCCTCATTCGAGTCGGTGTCGGCTTCCTCTTCATTCCACGGGTAGTCTTCTTCTCTCTTCCCCTGGCTAAGGTCATCAGACGGTGTCGCAGGATAGTTATATGGCCCTTCAAAATGTGGAAGCTCTTCCCGCTCTTCTTCTTGCTGAAGGAGCTGGTGTAACACATCTCTATAGCGAGACAGTAAATCTAGCAGGTTATACGCTTGCTCTACTGAGAAAACGGAGAAAATGGTTTCTCTTCCTCCCTCAAGAGAGCTAATGACCACACGGCCATTGTCCAGAATGCTCGCTTCAACCTGTGCATCTAATTTCCGCTTCTCAAGCATCTCTGGTAGTTTCGGGTCGCTCATCAGTGTTTCGCTCCTGTTCTGCTTTATAAGCGAGACGGTTCAGCAGGTGGTGGTGATTGCCATGTAACCAGTTCATCAAGTTGTACGTCTCTTCTGGCGTCAGGCGTAGCGCATCCTCAGCAGACGGTACAATCACCAGTGTCCCATCTACATGCATGATTGCCGTGTGGTGTGCCTCCGCATCCAGGCGAGTACGGTGTGTGGTTTCTTCACTGAAGCCTACTGCAAGCACTTCTGGGGATTCTTCCCACCATTGTTTACTCATCTGTTTCTTCTCTCTTGTTGTAAATGCAAACTTTAAACTGGTGGAATCTGTTATCCTGGTGACTTCTCCCTTTGTTGCTTTCCCTCGCCATCCCCTCGAAGCCCAAACAAAGTCAATGGACGCCTTTCCTTTACGGAAAAGAAAGGGTTCTCGCTCGTCAGGATAATTATACAAGAACGACCAGTTTAATTCCAATATTTACAACCAGATGGGTGACAGCTTGGCGAGGTCAAGCTTGCCAGGGATCTCGCGGGGAAATAGGGATGGGGAGTATTCTTACCTGGTGGCCTCGGGAGCGGAAGAATAGGGCAACACGGGCCAGGATCGCTTGCAACCTGGGTTTTGCCGGCGTATCACAAATCAGCATACTGCCCTTGGGAAGATGGTAGTGGCTCACTTGAGAAGGATATGTAGACTGTGAGGACAAGGAGAAATGGAAAAGAGGAGCCTTCATGGTGACTATCACCCTTCACTGTCCTCATTGTGGCAGTGAGGCACTCGTGCGCGACGGGCATGCCCCCATGGCAAACATAAGTATCGCTGTCATGCCTGTGGGCGTCGCAGCCGCCAGAATCCTCCTCCCAATGTGTATCCCCCAGCTCGTCGCGAGGAGATTCTACACGCCTACCAAGAACGAAGCAGCCTGCGCGGCCTCACCCGGACGTTTGGGGCCTCTCGCGCAACTATATCCAGTTGGATCAAAAAAAGGTGGTGATGCTACGCCCGCGTGCTTGATCCTGTTTGTCCATCGCTACAATCTCGACCGGGCTATCCTTCTCAAGTGAGCCACTACCGATCAGTGCTCTTTAAAGGAGCGCCTCATTGCAAGGCTTCATGTGAAAGAGATTGACTGGGGTAAAGCAACATCTGAAAGGAGTAGACAGACTGCCCCTCTTGCCAAGTGCACAGGCCTGGGGTATAGTCTGAGCAGCACTCGATTAGTTGGAACATACTGCCTCGAAAAGTATGCGACATACTATGTCAGCAGTGCAGCATGAATAGACGTAGGTGCTAGTTGCACTTGTAGAGCCACTCTATAGCAAACGAGCGGCAATCACGTGACAGACTGCCTTCCAAGCAGGCTGTCGCGGGTTCGAGTCCCGTCTCCCGCTCTTTTCACTAAACCGTCTCTCTAGAGGAGCCTCGGAAGCTGTTTGAGAACAACCAAACGGTGAGAGGTGACAGAGTGGACGGTTTTGTTTTGCTTTCAAACGTGTTATGCGACTATCTGCCTCATAACCCTTGCGACCTGTCCTGGCTACTTCGCTCATCCGAGTATAGATGAGCGAAGTAGCCAGGACAACCCTTGGGAAGCTTCGCTACTGCCGCCTCAACGCGCGCCAGTTCCTTATTGCTCAATTGCGTAGAAGTCCTCCTTCGTACTGCTCATATTCACTTTCTGTTTTCTCTTCCTGCTTGATCATCTGCCCGGCATCCGCTCCTTCTAAAAGCGCCAATGAGCGTCAGCGGAGGAGTGCCAGGTACTCCAGCACAATGGCCGTCAGGTGGAGGCACATCGCCGCGTCAGCCTCAGTCAGGCGGGGGCCACCGGGAACATGGTGGGCCACATTCGTCGCGACGCGCAGCGTTTCCCAGGCAGCAGCGAGAATGGCGCGTTGTGGTGCATCTGTAGCCAGGCCCAGGCGCTCAACTGCGATGGCGCTCACCGGGTGCGCCTGGGTCGCAGCCAGGTGCCGCTCCACAGCATTGCGGACATCGCGGCAGCCCGCCACGGCTTCGCGGTAGTTGCCCAGGTCAAAGTGCCAGCGAGCGGTGTTATAGTAATCAATGATCGCCGCTGGGAAGAGGCTGCTGGCAGGAAGCCGGATCTCGGCATAGCGCACCTGGTCGTATCCCAGGCCGGGCAGGACTTGCTGGACCCACACAGACGCCGGAACCTGCATCGCCAGATCGGCCACCTGCGGGTATCAGAAGTAGGCCAGGCGCGAGAATGGCCCGAATTGCTGGTGCATGAACGGGTGCTCCCCAAATTCATCGGGGGCGGTGTTTCCGGTCTGCTCCAACCAGGCCACGGTCGGCTGCAAGTGCAGGGATGCCGAGAAAATATGCTCTGGTTCTTGCTGGCGGCGTCGCTCCAGTTGGGCAATCAGCGCCTGGCTGAGCGAGATCCGGGCCTGGATCTGGCCTCTGCAGGATCCACCTGGTACGGCCCTGCAGGTAAAGCCGGGCATCAGCTTGACGGCCTGCGAGAGGCCAATTTGATTCTGCTCGGACGCCGGGGTACTGAGGTGAAGGGAATACGTCACTTCAGTCACGGCCAGCGATGCCCCGGCCGGCGAAGGATTCAAAGTGATCTGCAGAGGAAGCACCAGGCGCGGGTCGGCCCACCCGCCCTCGCCGATAACCCTGGTGTCATCCAGCGACACCTCGCCGATGATTCTGGTTCCCGTCAGTGAAATCGATACAGGGGTGCTCACAGGGACGATCCTCTCTCCAGCACCATCCGACACGATACACGACCAGACGATGCTCCGTGCTCTCCGCGGAGGCCTCCCTGTCCTGGCTACTACCCTCATCCGTGCTCTTTAGCGAATGGATGAGGGTGTTCATCTTACTTCTCTATATTGAGCTACAGCCGCCGACAAGCTGGACGCAGATCATCTCACTTAATATAAAAAGAATTGATTCATACTTGCGGCAAATTGGGATAATAGCTCGGGTGCTGTGTGAAGTCGAAGACCTCATAAAAATCGCCCAACTGCCCCAGGCCATCGCGTGGCGGCGCCGCAGGACCGTAGCTTTTGTCCTGTGCCGCATCGTTGTCATCCGCCGGCGTCGAGGTATCGAAGAGGTGATTGATACTCGCCAGTGATGGCAGGCCAAAGCGGCGTTCGATGAACTTCAAGAGCGAATTATGCTCGTACAGTTGCCCTGAGATATAGCCACGTTTGACCCAGGGCGAGATGACCAACGTAGGCACACGCATGCCCGGGCCATAGGCATCCAGCTGCGGCGGCGGCACATGGTCGAAAAAGCCACCTCCCTCGTCGTAGGTCAGGAAAAAGACCGATTTTGTCCACAGGCTCGATTGCATGAGTGCGTTGATTACCCTGGCCATTTCCTTCTCGCCCCAGACGATGTTCAGGGGAGGATGCTCATTGGTCAAGATGTCTGAAATCAAGTAACTTACTTGCGGCAGGCTTCCCTTCTGGAGGTCATCATAATAATCTTCTTCGCGGTAGTACAGCCGGCGATCCTGGAACCAGCGTTTGAAAAAGGGCAGCGCATTGAAAAACTCCACCTTGGGTGAGCTGCCCAGGCCCGTGCCAAGGTTGTAGCATTTCCAGCTGATGTGGTGATCCTCCAGCAGGTCGATGATGGTCGGCCACTGCAATAGACCGTGTGGAAATCTTTGGTTTTCGGTGACACCCCCGGCCGTGCCACACCACAGCGCGAAGCGGTTTGGCAGGGTTGGTCCGAGTTGATAACAGAAGTAGTTGCCACAAAGGGTGAAGTTATCCGCCAGCGCGTAGTAATAGGGGATGTCGGAGCCGTTGTAATAGCCCAGGGCGCTCCTGCCGTTGGTCGTAAAAAAGCCATCCATTTTCCCCTGGTCCCACTCGCGATGAATGCTCTGCCAGTCATGAGTGATATCGCTGCTGCTAAGCTGGCGAAAGTGAAAGGGGGTGACCGTGCCTCCCTTGCCATCGGGCTGCGAGAAGCCGGCTGGGATGCCGAAGTTGCTAGCCCTGGGATAGTAGCCGAAATAGTTATCGAAGGTGCGATTTTCCTGGCAAGCAATCACGACATGTTGAATTGCATCAATACTCCTGGGACCGGACGAGGCTGCTACATGGTTTGATGTCACAGCAGAACCCGTCCCCGAGTTGCAGGCGCCAAGGGTAAGGCCACCGGCCGCAAGCGTACCAATTTGGCGAAGAACGCGGCGTCTCGATTGAGGTGAGTTGAAATAGTGTTGCAGGTCCATACTGAATATCCTTTACCAAACCGCAATCCCGGCTACTTGGCTCATCCGTGCTCTTTAGCGCACGGATGAGCCAAGTAGTCAGGATTGCTTGCGTGAGTAGTTCATTGTAACATATGTTCGCCAATAGCTCGAATGGGTAGTTGTTATTTGTTTCGATATATCCCAGTATGTGCCACATTGTAGTATCGGAAATCAGTGAAATTACTTGAAGCAAGGTTATATGGAACGGTCGGTATTGCCTCTCTCAGCGGTGAATAATTCAGTCTTCAATCCTAATCACTTGACAGCCCCTCACACAGGTGCTGTGGCTATGGCTGGCCATCGACTGGTGAAAAGTGGAAGGCAGCCAGGAACCAAGAGGTGCCGTAGGGAGTGGATAAACAGGTGCGCTGCATGTTGTGTGCGGGGACCAAGGTGGAGGACGGGAATGATCTTCGTGAGGGGGTCGATGGCCAGCCACAGCCAGATAATAATAGGGAAGGATAAGGAGAGTCGATATGGACTGTCAAGCGATGGGGAGCACAGTCCGAATTATCCACCACCGAGAGAGGCAGTACCCCGTGCTGCATCTCTTCTCGAGGGGGCTTTTGAAATAGAGCTTATAGAAGATAACGTGCATCGTAATAATTTAAAGGCATCGTTTGTTTTGCAACTGCTCGATGAATGGGTAGAGCGCGTTCATAAGGGATTGAGTATTCAAAATCGGAATGTAGGTTGCGCTGCAGTGCATACGTATGGATTAATTGGTAGGCGAGCTCCCACAATAGCTGTGTTGGCTACTTCCGACATCTGTTCGTAAATCCAGCCTACAAAAGGAGTACTAACAACATTTTGCCTATTCACGAAGGAGAGTGTATACAGCACTCAGCATCCTGTATCAAGAGCAGGAGATGAGAAAACGCGTCCTGGGCTGGCGGCGCACCCACACAGACCTTTACGCAGGAGAATGGAAGCGGATCACCTCCTGGTTGATTGCCAATCCTGAAAAGATTTTTGGTGGGGCAATGCACTACAGATGGTCACGTATGCCACGGACAGCACAAGCACGCGCGATGAGATGGATCGATCCATCGGCGGCAATCGGGAGCATGACACGAATGCGCTCTCGCAAGGCATTCCGTTGCTCCTCTGAGCGTGACATCGTATAGTCAGGAGCAGGCCCTTGACCACCAAGAAAAGGTGACCAGTAGTCATCAAAATCGCGGGAGACTGTGGGGATGTCGATCATATGTCCCTCGACCTCTCGCAAACCTTCGGCCCGAAACAGCTGCATGAGTGGCTCTGGTTAGCAGATGGGGAAGCGTTGCCCCTCATCCAGGTTGGACGCGACAGGATCGAGTGCCACGGCTGCGTCCCAGAAGTATCGCATAAGTTGCATCTGGCTAGCATAGTCCCAGACGTATGCCGCAACTGTCCCCCCACTCGCGCTACACGTTGCATTTCAGCGACCGCACGGCTCGGCTGCGGCACGAAGTTGAGCACGAGTCCAGCGACGACTGCATCATAGCTGGCTGGTGCTTCCGGCAAGGCTTGTGCATCTCCAAGACGAAAACTGACACGACTATCTCGTACCTGCTGGCGTGCGAACGTGAGGTATCCCTCTGATGGATCAATACCCGTGATTTGGCGAGGCGATGCCACGTCGAGAATGGTCTGGCTGAGCGGACCTGTACCACACCCAAGATCTAGCCAACGGGCACCTTCTCTCTCCCTGACACATTTTAAAAGCGCAGGGAAAAGTACCATCCAGTAGCCAACTGACGAAAAGGTAAGCAGTGAACAAGATCAGCTTGATTGCTCGTTCGCCGGAGAATATCTAAGAGCCACAAACGTCCAAGACGAAAGATGCCTTTATCACGTCGATCATGCCGATCAAAGTGATCGCGTTTGCCATGATGCATGCAGGAAGCTGCCAGATGACAGACCCACCACATCGCCAGAAAGAGTGCCAGCAGCAAACGGTCCAGGCGAGCTTCATCTTTGACCAAGCAGGCTTCTCATTTCCATCCTCGACTCTTGCTATCTTGAAAGGTTGATTCGACACGCATGCGCAAGGCATACTCCTTCACCCGTCGTTTGCCGGCTTTGTGATCGGAAATCAGGATCCAGCTCTCCTCGCATCCGTGCATCCAACACGCGCTCACGTAGGTTTCGATGGTGTTCTCTTGCCAGACTTTGGCCCAGCCATACCATTGCTGTCCCGTTTTCTGCACAAACGCATCAAAACGGCACCAGGCACTCCAGCCTTTGCCCATCTTACGCTGACAGGTCTGTGCCTTGCAGACCCGCAAGAGATAGTGAAACTTCCGATCGCGACAGATCTTTACCAATGGGAAACCCGCCAAGCCTCGATCTGCGAGTAAGGTGCAGTCTGCTCCTGCCAGATGCGGGATGATGCGATCCAGCAGACGTGCCACAATGCTCCATTGTTGCTCTTCCCACTTCTCTTGAGCCGGCATCACGGTCCATGCTACTGGCAAGACCCGTGAATGAACGAGCAAACCCAGATACACGATGGTTGCATCATCGCGCAATGGCGTGCCATCGAGCACGAAACGCAGCGACTTCCCGCGCCAAAATACAAGCACCTGCGACAAAAAATCATCCCAGATTTTCGTGACCACGACACGATCATTGGCGATGAAACGAGCGAGTCTGCGTTCAATACTCGTCATCTTTGCTGGATTGATGCCCTGCAAACTGATACTTTCCGTCACACGTTGCAGCACTGTGCTTCCTGATAACACGATGCCGATGACAAAGAACGCGAGCGTTTTCTTCTGATGTCCATGAATCGCTGGCAGCAGCTCCTTGACTTGGGCGCTCCAACGCTCCCATAATAGAGCGGATGCATCCATTGAGATCGTCCTCCAAGATGAGATTTTTGCATTCTTCTTGTTGAGACGATCTCATTTTTTGCTCCTTTTCCTCTTCCCAAAAAGTGTCAGGGAGAGAGCCCGCAGCACCAGCTATCCTTGGTAAAACTCTGCCAATGTGGAGCACCACTTCGCCTGGTCCATCGTCAAGCGCGGCCATTTACCTGTCACAAGTGCGGTCTCGATTGGAAAAACCTCCCTCAACAAAAAATGGACCCAGAGCGCATGGAGGTGGAGCAACACTTCCTCTCATACTACGACTTTTTCTTCACCAAGGGAACGCCAGCGCTGCTTGCCAGCACGCTCCGACTGATCTACGACAGTGTGGTCGAGAAAGGGGAGATCCGCGTTCCTCTCCCCGACGAGGATGTGCAGGCATGGCCAGGCGGGAGATCCTATCAAAGAGCCACCTCGCTCGGCTATCTCGTCCACGCCCTTTGGCAGCTAGATCTCTCGCCTCGCGACGTGATGGTGTATGCAGGCCCATTGCCCTGGCGATCTATCAAATGGATGACCTTTCAGTGCCCAGAGCCAAACTGCCCCTATGTGACGATGATCCGTGACAGAACGCGCATACTGGAGGATACAAAGGATCATGTGCAGCAAGGAGAGCCACCGAAAGTGTTCGAACCTTGAACTAAATGGCTCACTCTTGGGCTAAAAAATGCACGAACCTTGGGCCGAACTACCAAGCATAAGGATGAACGGAGTGTATCACAAATTCGGGGAAATGAGCAAAGATTCAGGTCAAAAGTGGACACACTTTCGGGGAATTTACCGGCAAGGTCGTAATAGAATGGATCAGACTCTATACACTGCATCTCATGCTTTCAATTTGAAGAACATTGACACATAACTTCGCTCATCCGCATCCTCGCTGATGAGAGATGTGATAGGATGAAGAGCAGGGACATGTCTTCCTCAGAAACACGGAGCGAGCCCTATCAACGCTGGGTGTTGCTCTTTGCTGCAAACCGTCCAATCGTGCCTCATCCGCCTCACCGGCTCTCGCGGATGAGTCGTCTACCGTTTGTATTGACATCGAAGGGAGGATCCACCATGCAAGAGGCTGTGCTGTCGCCGCTTGCCACCTGGCAAAACTTTTACGTCATCATCGGCTCCGCTACGGCGACGCTGACGGGCTTGATGTTCGTGGTGATGACCTTGATCGCGGGAGTTCGGGAGCGAAGGTCGAGTGGGGCGCTTCGAGCATTCACCACGCCAACCGTCGTGCATTTTGGCGCCGTGCTCCTTGTCGCCGCGATTCTCAGTGCGCCGTGGCAGGCGCTCTGGCCTGCTGGCCTGCTGCTCGGCCTTTCGGGTCTCGGGGGGGTGACCTACATTATCATCGAGCTCCGGCGGGCACTCCGTCAGACGGACTATCAAGCGGTGCTCTCCGACTGGCTGTGGTATATGGTTTTGCCGCTCGTCTCCTACACCGCCCTCGTCGTCGCGGCGATTCTGCTCCCAGGCCATCCGGCACCGGCCCTGTTCGTCATCGCTGCGGCGACGGGTGGACGTGACGCCTGGGCAAGCCCTGACGCCTCCTCCAGCACCATCGCCGCCCGTCCTCTCTCGTGCCGAGCTTGCGCATTCCCGTCTCTCTTTTGCCGAGCGGGTGGAGCGCAATGCCCGCGCCCCCACTGCGAGCCGGATCACGATCCAGCAGATCGCGTGTGCCTGATGCCTTCTGCTCCTTCCTCGGCCTGCCCACCCAGCTGTAGGGCCCTGGCGCGGACGACGAGGGGCGGCTCTCCTCGGAAAGGCACGCCTTTCCGAGCGGATGCACATGTCTTCTTGGCCTAACTTTGCCTCAGTTGCTCTCATCTGCTGCTCGTTTTGCTCCTTCTCCCTCTGTGGCTGCTACCTCTCAGACGTGCAAACTCCAGCTCTGGGGGCCTTTCGCTCTCTCTCTCCCTCAGCGAGAAGCTCTTCCACAACCTCGTTGCACAATTCGTGGGAAATACGGGAGAATGGATAGCTTATTTAGAGGAAGGATAAGCAGAGCCGATAGAGTTTGTCAAGCAGTTAGAAGAGAAGGCGGAATTATCCACCACCGAGAGAGGCAGTACCACTTTCGAAGGAAGCGCCCATGTCACACTATGACATCCATGAGGATGAAAATGGCTTTTGCTCATCTGCTTGAATCTCCAAGGACTATTTTCGTAAGAAGTAGCCAGCACACCCCCTAACAGGCCAACGTGCTCTGATGTATCCGTAACTGGGCTGTCGCACGTGTTAGAGAAACAAAACGGTGCTCTCTCCTATTGCTGAGTATCAGGGGAGAGGTACCGCAGATGTCGTGGATATTCGTAGTTCACTTCTAAGGAGGAGAAACATTCCTATGACGGATGAGAACAAGGATCTCGGCACCCAGGGTGCGGAAGATACGGCTAAAGGGAAGCTCAAGGAAGGCGCGGGCAAGGTTCAGAAGAATGTCGGGAAGACGCTCGGGAATAAGGAGATGGAGGCCAAAGGCAAGGCCCGTGAGGTGGGTGGCAAGGCGGAATCGAAGGCTGGTGATGTCGAGAGGAAAGCTGACGACGCTTTGGACAGCTAAGCTACTGAGCAAAGGCTCAATCAGCTTGTCCGCGACGAGTAGGCTCTGCTAAGATACATCCGCTGGCGCTCTCTTTGAGCACCAGCGGATATTTTTAGTGTGTAGTGAACCAAGAGAGGTAGTTCAAGTGGACCTGTCAAAGATCACCTGTGCTGGCTACTTTCAGATATCCGTTCCAATACTTGGAAAGAAACAGCGCCTAAATTACTTTTCTCGCCACCTGCTTGATGTGAAGATAACAAGAAAATGGAACGAATAGAGACGTCACCGACTGTATGGACTACCCTGTCCTGGCTCCTTCGCTCATCCGTGCTCTTTAGCGTACGGATGAGCGAAGGAGCCAGGACAGGTACTCTGCTATTGAATACCCTTTATGCTTCTCAGTGTAAGGAGAGAGACGCTGCTACTTCCAAGTCAGGCACTCAAACTCATTACAGATCAATTCTTCTGACATAGCCCCTGACATCTGCACCATATGTCCCTCAAACACCTCTTGTGCCAGCGTCACGGCCTTGTTGATGTGTTCTAACGTGCGATGGGACGCGTCAAAGGCTTCACTCCATGCGGCTAAGGAGAGATCAGTACCCTTTTGCAAGCCGCCTAAAATCTTCCGCAAGAATTCAGCTTGCATCACAGCCGCATTCAGATACTCCTCCATTCCCATTTCTGCCGTACCAGTATCCACTCTATGCCCAATCTGTTTTTCCTGCATACTATCGCCCTTCTTTCGAGAACTAGCGAGTAGCGCTCCAGTGCTGCACTACATGAAGAGCTTACACAGACGAATTGTTTTTCGAGGTGTTGAAGCCAAGCGAACTGTTACTCACTTTTCGACTCAGTCGACAAAACGTATGAAGTTGCGCAGAGAGATCATAGCAGATAATGTAACGTATAAGTCTCACAAGAAAGTCACAGTCTCACCTTACCTGTGCTCAAATATCTCTCTTTTGTTCCGTACTCAATACGCGCTCAACCTATTGTATCTTGACCCAGTAACACGCGTTAGATGCCATACCAAATTTTGTGGAATGGCGCATAGCAGAAAAGCCAGGAAGCTAGGTCTGGGCTGGGTTTAACGCCTTCTCGCTGCACATCATTACACAAAAATCAGGATGGCATCCACACAGCAGCCATTTTAGAGCCCACGCCCTCAAAGCAATTCAACCATGCTATTCCTTCTTCCACGGGAAGGGAACGCCTGTTTTTCCTTGATGCAACTGTAATTCTTTTCGCGTGCCGCGTGATGCGGTCGTGATCTGTTGCTCCTACACTCCTACTAACTCTGAGTGGGAGAGTCTGGTCTGAACCGTTCCGACTGGATGAAGACTCTATTCACCCTCTGTGTCCTGAAGAGCGGTCGTCTTGAGCAGTGAAGGAGGAGCACGATGATGTCTGAAGAGCTGATCTCGTTTCGGAAGGACTACTCTATCAGCACCTTCCCCGTTGCAGTCAAATTTTATCAGTGTCTGGATATCGGAAGGTGCACCTTACTTTCCCGCCTGCTTCACTCCCCGCAGGAGTTGCGCGCATTTCAGCGTGAATTGACCACGCGAGAGTCACAGCGTGAGTGGATGTTCCTGGCTTACTACGAGCCAGATCGCGCGGACTAACCTGCTTCTCATTTTCCAGCAGCAGGGACAGTGGCAGGAATCGTGTTTGCTGTTTTCCAGTGGGTGGAGTCTCTCACTACTTGGGAGGCCAACGCGAAAGGAGGTATAGGATGAGCGAAGAGCCGCATTGCCTCACGTAAGATCTGCCTTTGCAACCAGTTCACACTCCACTCATTGCATAAGATGGTGATCATCTCCAGCCCGTCTAGACCTGCTTTTTCTCCCTCTTGTGAAACGCCAGAACAGGGTGTTCGTTGCAACAAGAGAGGCAGATGTGAGATGAGGCAAGCATGACAGAAGCCTTGATAGAAGAGTGGTTTGTGGTTTTTTCTTTGGGGGGGAACGTGGGATTGACGTTGAGTTCCCAAACGAGGCACGAATTGATCCAGCAGATGGTGCCTCGCTATCGTGAGGCATCCGCTTCACAAAAAGGGGTGCTGCTTGACGAGATTACTGCAACGACAGGATACGCTCGCCGCTATGCGATGTGGCTGCTCAACCATCCGCAGGAGGGGAAACACGCTCCTACGCGTCGGCGGCAACGTCGGTACGGACCAGAGGTCCAACACGCCTTGTTCCTGGCCTGGCAGGCGGCCAATCGGATCTGTAGCAAGCGGCTCATGCCATTTCTGCCGACCCTCATCGAGGCGTTGGAGGGGCATGACCATCTCCACCTGACTGAAGCCTGCCGCACCCAACTCCTCTCGATGAGTGCCGCCACGGCAGATCGCCTCCTGCTATGCTGGCTACATTGGATATCCGTTCTAAATCGAGGAAAGAAACAGCATATGTGAAACCTTTTCGCCAGCAGCTTGATGTGTAGATGATGAGGTAAAGGAACAAGGAGAGTCATCAGTGACGCTCATTTTTGGAACGGATATCCAATGTAGCCAGCACAGGGGGGAGGAGAGAGCGTCGCGTCGCTTTTGAAGGGAAAGGACTATGATGGGACCTGGAGCGCTGAGACAGCCATATTAGAGCAAACATGAGCAAGGACACGAGCAGTGACAAGAAGACGTGTGGGAGCATACGCATTCTCCGCTTGCAATCCTGTGACTGAGAAGCTAATGGCAAGCTTACGGAGAATCAAGAGGCCCTGTCAAGGACTTGGCAGAGCAGACTGAATTATCCACCACCAAGAGGGGAGTACCCCTCCTTCATCAGCCACAGAATATGCCAATGGGTACGCTCTACAGGCTCGCTGGCTTTGCGATAACGCTCGTGAAGCTCTTCTGCTGTCAGCTCGGTTTTCACTTCGACTCTTTTGGCCATGCCTCCATTATACACTATCCAAACGGTTTTGATATCACGTGCTGGGTCAACGCCGCAGAGAAGAGCTTCGACATCTGGAAGCCAGAGGGATTCATCAAGTCGGTCCCGATCAAAGGTTTGCATGGCCAGAGCCTAGTACCGGCTACTTTGATCATCCGTTCAAAAAATTAGCCCTTTGAGCCTGTTTGGCGACGATCATGACGCTTTCCAAATGCTGTTTTTCCGAACGGATGTGCGAAGTAGCCACAACAGGATTTCTCATGTAGCCACCACAGCTGTTTGAATTATCCACTCTATCCCATGGCAGTACCCAGCACAGGATGCAGCGCGAGTGCAGCCTCATCGTCGTTTGCCTCCTCAGCGAAGATTCGCACCTGGGCCACCCGCAGCGTAAAAAACTCCTCGAACGGGCCGAACAAGGGGTCCCAGAGACGATAATCGTAGGTCAGGTGCAGTTCTAGCCCCGGCCCTGGCAGCAGCGCGGCCACGAAAACCACGTAGCTATTATCCTCTTGCCCCCGTGCCGCCAGATACACCAAACGGGTCTGGATCGGCCAGTAGATGACCAGGGTAGGCCAGGGACAGTCCCAATACTCTTCGTAGAGATAGCCCTCCTGATCTCTGAGGACTTTCCCGCCTCCCTGGAGCAGCAACCGTTCCGCCTCCGGCTCAATCGCCTGGATCAGATTCCGGTGCGGCCGCTCTGCGACCCGGAGCGTGTGCGGCTCAACCTGTACGCTTGTGACTGTTCTGCCCATCGCTCGTCTTCTCCCTTCCGGCGGGACTGTTCGAATGGAATGCGTGCCACTTAGACGATCTGCTCCTGCAGGAAAAAGGCTCATATTCCCGGAACCACAAGGAGTAGCTCAGCAGGCAAGGCTTGCTTCGACTCAGCGGCAGGGCGGCCTGTTTCCTTGATACCTCCCTGCCAACTGCGCTCGATCCGTCCAGAGGATCAGGCAATAAGCCACCTGGTTCCTCAATTAGTGCTACTTCCTTCCTAGCACCGCTTGCTGCTCCTCTTGGCGACTGAGTGGTTACTCATGACCAAACGCCTTGATCTCCTCAATCTCCTGTTGCGAGAGTTCTCGTGGAAGCTCGCCACGTGCAAGCTTCTCGCTCTGGGCGTAACCGCGTATGCTCTCTACGATCTCCGCGTTCGCAAGCGTCGTCGTGTCCCCAACATCGGCGAAGTTGGCGATCGCGGCAAGGACCCTGCGCATGATCTTGCCAGAGCGGGTCTTGGGCATATCCGCGACGATCCAGACATTCTTCGGTCTCGCGATCTTCCCAATCTGAGTCTCAATCGCCTTGGCCACCTTCTCCTCAATCTCCTTACTCGGCTTGAACCCCGGCTTCAGTGCAACGAACACCTCAACTACGCGGCCGCGAAGCTCGTCTATCTGCGGCACCGCGGCGGCCTCGGCAACCTCTGTGACGGTGAGGCACGCCGACTCAATCTCCTTCGTTCCTAGGCGGTGCCCGGCCACATTGATCACATCGTCGACCCGGCCAAGGATGCGGAAATAGCCGTCGGCTGCCAGAACAGCACCGTCACCAGCGAAGTACGGCCAGTCACGCCAGTCTTTACTCTCCTCGTTACGGCAGTACTTCGCATAGTAGATCTGCACAAAGCGCTCCGGCTGGCCCCAGACCGTCTGAAAGATGCCTGGCCATGGGTTGCGGATGCAAATGTTGCCGGCCCGTCCGCTTCCGGCCTCGACCTCATTGCCTTCTTCATCGTAGATCACGGGGTAGATCCCAAGGACTCCCGGGCCTGCACTGCCAGGCTTCATCGGCTGCAGGGCAGGCAGGGTGCTGCACAGGAAGCCACCGTTCTCGGTCTGCCACCAGGTGTCAACGATGGCCGCTTTACCCTTGCCGACGACGCTGTAATACCAGCGCCAGACCTCCGGCTCAATCGGCTCTCCCACGGTTGTCATGTGCTTGAAATGGTAGTTGTATTTCTGCGGCTCGTCGGGACCGAGCTTGCGTAGCATGCGAATCGTCGTAGGAGCGGTGTGGAAGATTGTCACTCCGAGTCGCTCGGCGATCCGCCAGGGACGGCCGGCATCGGGATACGTCGGCACCCCTTCATACATAACACTGGTCGCCCCAAGTGCCAATGGACCGTAGACGATGTAGGAGTGCCCGGTGATCCACCCAATGTCGGCGAAGCACCAGTACGTGTCCTCGGGGTGGATATCCTGGTAGTACTTTGACGTGCCAGCGACGTAAGCAAGGTATCCGCCTGTGCTGTGCTGACACCCCTTGGGTCGAGCCGTCGTGCCACTGGTGTACATGAGAAACAGTGGGGCTTCGGCAGGCATGGAAATCGGCTCGACTACTTTCCTGCGATAGTCCTTCAGCACTTCGTCGACGAAGAAATCCCGGCCAGCGACCATCGGGGTCTTTGATGAGTACTGACCTGGATACCGTCGCCAGACCAGTACCTTCTCAATTTTGGCACCGCGTTCATGGGCCGCTTTCACCGCCTCATCGGCTTTGGCCTTGTGGTCGACCAACTCTCCATTGCGGTAGTAGCCGTCCATTGTTACCAGGATGCGACTTCCCGAGTCGGTCATCCGGTCTCCGCACGCCAATCCGCTGAATCCACCGTAAACCTCGGAATGGATGATGCCGAGGCGCGCACAGGCAAGCATGGAAACTGGCAACTCAGGGACCATTGGGAGGTGGAAGGTTACGCAGTCGCCAGGCTTGACCCCGCCGAAATCTCGTAGAAGTGCGGCGAACTCGTTGACCATGACGTAGAGTTCCTGATACGTGATCGTCTTGGTGTCATCTGATTCCGGCTCTGGCACCCAGATGAAAGCAGCCTTGTTGCGATTGGTCGCCAGGTGGCGATCGACGCAGTTGTAAGAAGCGTTGAGCCGACCACCGACGAACCACTTCCAAAACGGCGGGTTGCTCGTGTCCAGCGTCGTGTGCCAATAGTGGTCCCAAGTGAGCAGATCCGCGTATTCCTTGAAGCACTCAGGAAAGTTCTCCTCCCTGAACCGTTCAAAGATACTCGGGTCGCTTGCATTTGCCTGCCCAATAAACCTTGGAGGTGGTTGATAGTACTCCTCCTCCCGCCAGTGAACGGCGATCTGTGCTTCGGAGACTGGTATTGGTAATCCTTCTTCTATCGCCATTGCTTGACCTCCTCCTGCATCTACGATATTGATGTTCAGGCTAATTTCGCGTCAAGCGGCTTGTGGACTGGGAGCATGCGATTTTCATAAAATGAGGCTCGCTCGGCTTCCCTCCTTGCTTCGCAAGAATTTAGCCTAAACTCCAAACGATCATTTTCCGCTACTATTGCTGTATTCAGCTCGCTTCTCTAGCAAATCTGCGGGCAGAGCGCTGAATCCTCATGACAATCTCTCCTTTATAAGTATAACATCAATATGAAATTAGATAATCTCCCTTCATTGTGTTGATGTATAATGTGACAAGCACCAACACGAAGGAGAAAGGGGACTGGATCAGACACGTCTCGTTGCAGCCGGGTTATTTTGTTGGAATCCGGACTGCCCAGTATATGCTCAAGTAGGGCATCACAACATCCGCACATTCGGTCGAGATCTGCCCGAGGAGTGCAACGCTACCAGTGTAAGACCTGCAAAAAGACGTTTACGGAAACGAAAGGGACAGTCTTTCACGGCTGCCATCATTCGCAACAAACGATCCTGGACTGTCTGGCGATGGTGGCAGATCGCAATAGTCTGGCAGCGATTCATCGCATCAAAGGAGTCAAAGAAGAGACCGTGTGTGAGTGGCTGCAACGAGCCGCCCAGCACGTGGAAGAGATCGAGGCCTTGTTGTTTGCCAACTACCCTGTCAGTCGTGTGCAATTGGATGCTCTGTGGACCTACGTCGGACACAAGGGCGAAAAAGGGGGCACTGCGAAGAAGTGGCCCGCGGCAGCTTTTGGCGCGGCACGACGATTGCGGTAGACTGTCGGCTGCGCATTGGCCGGGCCATCGCGAAAACCGAGGAAGAAGTGGCGCTCGCGTTGATGGCCCAACTCAAGGCGCGTGGCCACCCCAGGACCCTACCAGTTATGGCGACCGATGGGAAAGGAAGCTACCGTGAGGCGATGCTGGAGACCTGGGGACAGGTCCCTGAATATGGGGGGCGAGGCAGACCTCCTACGCACAAGCAGCCCGATGCGGACTGGCGCTCTCTCCAAGTCGTCAAAGAGCACGTCTTCCAGTCGGCTCATCGCCGTGCATACACAGGTGGTCTGTGGGGACCCGCAATAGGTGAAAGCTTTGCTGGGGGAGCATACGGCCTATGTGGAACGCACACATCTCACCTCACGACATATGAATGGACGCCTCGTTCGGAAGAGCTTATCCTGCTCGAAGCAACTCAGGTTATTGGATACTGCTCTTGAACATGGTGGATAATTCGATTTGCCCCCGCGAACTCATTTCGAACTGGTTTTCCCCTCATTTGACTGGATAGGCAGGCTGCTTCATCCCGTAAGCCCACCCGCTCCTCCTCTGCTTTTATCTTCGCCAAGCCACCCACTGCCATTTCGTGGGAATTTTCTCGCTTTATTCAAGCTCACAGTTTGAAACATGGCACCGGCGGCAGAGGATAACACAGCACTTCCCGCGCAGTCCATCGTCGAGCGGTTCTTCCCGCAGCCATCGCTGGTGTACGATGCCGGTAACGTTGCGCCGCCAGCTTGCCCCCTCGTTCTCGCGGCTGCACGAGTGCTATCCGGAGGGCAGCGTGGGGACGCACAAAATGATAGTAAGCGCGCCACCACTCCAGATGAGCCAAGAGTTGAGGAGCTTGCTGAGCGGTAGCCCAGGTACGACGTGCAAGCGCTGCCACCCCATGTCGGACGGTCAGGTTCACCCGTTCGATAAAAGCGGTGTTGAGTCGTCCAGAGAGACCCAGCCCTTGCAAGGTGGCCGTGAGAGCTGCGCTTGTTCCCAGGCGCATCACAGGCGTAACTCGCACGAGCTTGCGCCGCCGGTAGCTTTTCTTCACCTGGCCGTAGATCAGGCCCGCCGCCACCTGCCACCGACGTGCTATCCGCCCTTGGTGACCCACCTTGAGCCACTGTCCAAAGTGGGCTGTCAGCGCATAAAAGTACAAGTTGAGACCATCACTGGTGAAGAGCGGGAGACAGAAAGGCGGCCAGGATGTGTCGCAGCGAATGGATGACCGTATGCGCCACGCTTTGCGTGCGGGGACCCAGATGGAGGACAGGAATGACCTTTGTGAGGGGATCGATGGCCAGCCAGAGCCACAGCACCTGCTTGTAGTTGCGCAGCCTGGTACGCAGTTCATCCAGCTGCAGGTGCGGGAGCTGGAGGTTGCAGAAATAGTGCTCGTGCAGGGTCTGTACGTGCATGCCAGTGCGAGTGAGCCAGGTGGTGATGGTGGCTTGCCGGTAGCCGAAGACACGCTCGGCGGCGGAAGGATCCAGCCCACGAGCCGAGCGCGAGATCCGCACCATCCCGATCTGGTGAGAGGGGTTTTTCAGACGGTACAAGGGGGTATGGCGCCGAGCAGTGAACGTGGTGCCGCAGGCCTGACAGCGAAACGTCTGGATCCGCTCAGCAAGACCATGCGTGCCATCTCCCCCTTTCAAGTATAGATTTTTGGGAAAGGAAGGTGAAAAAGGAGCGGCAAGACGCCGCCATCTGCTACGATGAAAAAACCACAGACTCATCAAAAGCAGGAGAACGGATATGTCTTGCCCGGATCGATTATCGCAATGGTCACAAGAAGTGTCAATGGCCTTTGCCCATTTGAGTAAACCGCAAGTGTGGGGGCTAGTGCTCTGGAGCGTGGGGATCGCGCTGTCGGGAGCAGCAGGGATTACGCAACTCAGTGCTCTGCTGGCGCTGGTGTTGGAACAAGAGGAACAGACCGTGTTTCAGCGCTTGCGCGAGTGGTATCTGGATGCGAAACACAAGAGCGGGAAGAAGCGCCGGGAACTGGATGTGACCTCGTGTTTTGCCCCCTTGCTCTGTTGGGTGGTGCGCCTGTGGCAGCAAGGGAACCAGCAAATGGTGCTGGTCCTGGACGCTACGACCTTGGGAGAGCGCTGGACGATTTTGTCGATCAGCGTGGTGGTGCGCAGTTGCGCCATTCCGGTGGCGTGGAAAGTCTTGGGAGGGCATGAGAAAGGCTCGTGGCGACCACATTGGGAAGGGCTGCTCACGCACCTGGAGGGCAGCATTCCGCCGGACTGGCAGGTGCTGGTCCTGGCAGATCGAGGCTGGTATGCCCGCTGGTTGTTCCAGGCCATCTGCACCTGTGGCTGGCATCCGTTCTTGCGGATCAACGTGGGGGTCAAAGCGCGTGTGGTGGGAGAGGAGACCTGTGACTGGATCAGTCGATGGGTTCCCACGCCGGGAACGAGTTGGAAAGGAAGAGTGGAGTGCTTTGTGGGGAAAGCCAGCCGCCTGACCTGTACCTTGCTGATGCATTGGGAGGCAGGCTATGAGCATCCCTGGGCGGTGCTCACTGATCTGGAACCAGAGCAAGCCGAAGTGAGTTGGTATGGCATGCGTACTTGGGTGGAAACCGGCTTCAAAGACTTCAAACGCGGCCTCTGGGGCTGGCACCACAGCAAAATGCTGGAGGCCAGTCGCGTAGAACGGCTCTGGTTGGCGATGGCCGTGGCCCAGGTCTGGACGCTGAGCGTGGGTTGCCAGGCCGAGGAGGAGCAACGGGAGGAAAGACGCGGCGAGCCGCTGCCAGCCCCGCATGTTGCTTGTCGTCGGCGCAAGCGGCCAGCGGGTCAGCCGCCGCCACGCCGGTTAAGTTGTGTCGTGCGCGGACGCCTGGGGTTAGTAGCCGCGCTGTTCAACGCTGAGGTCTTGGCCTGCGGCAGGCTCTTGCCCCAAACGTGGCCTCAGACTATCACGGCTCCCAGGAAACTGCCGCGACCTTCTGAACTCCGTCAGCGGGAGCGCAAACGGGAACAGAAGCGTCGGGCACGAGCACGAGCGCGCACTGCTGCTTGACTGCGCCCAAAAACCTATACCTGAAAGGCCATCTCCCCCCAGGGCATGAATGTGAGCGTCTGTGATCCCGGAGTACAGGCACTGGTGGTTGGAACAGGCGAAGCCCTCGGTGTTTACCCGCTTGGGTGCTCCCCGCCGACTTTTGACCTCGCGCCAGGGGCGCACAGGAAGTGGTCCTGTGCCACAACCGATGAGAAGGGAGAGGAGAGGCGGCAGGCTGGACAATCAAGTGGGGTGCGTGGTTTGAGGAGGCGCTGGACTGTGGTGTGCACGGCCGCTCCTCTTGAGTGGGAAGGGCCATGCTGGGACAGAGAGAGGTGACAAAGCCGCACCAGGGAGAAAATGAGGAAGAATACAAGCAGGAGCAAGCACACATGAAGCGTCATAAGGATCCTCGTCTGTACGGCTTTACGTCATCGTCACCGGCAAGGAGCAAGCTGATCGTGACCAGCAAGCAGCACAGCCTCTTTTCTCTGTTCAAGATGAGCTTTACAAATAGCACATGCGCGCGATAGATTCGGCCATGAAGCTGTTCCTGATTTTGAGGAGGTTCTCATGCAATGGAAGCCCAATGGATCCGTGATCGCGCCCTGTTGCGTAGCCTCATGTCTCAGTATCCTCAGTGGAGTAATCCGCAGTACGCCCAGGCTACTGGACGCTCGGTGAGCTGGGTCAAAAAATGGAAAGCCCGTCTGAAGCAAGCCCCTCGCGATGATATGCAGGTCCTCCTATCGCATTCCCGCGCTCATCATGCCCCCTATCACCGCTGGGATCTGCCGGTGATCCAACGGCTGGGTGAGATGCGCGAACAGCCACCCGAGCATCTGCAACGGGTCCCTGGTCCCAAAACGCTGGTGTACTTCCTGCGAGCTGGATCCCTCCCTGCACGAACTCGGCGTCGCGGTGCCTCGCTCGAGTTGCACCGTGTGGAAGCTCTTACGCCAACACGGCTCCATCCTGCCGCGTGTGCCGCGCCAGCATCAGCCCTTGGAGCCGCGTGGCCCGCTGGAGGAAGTGCAGGTCGACTTTAAAGATGCCACCACCGTTGCCGTGGATCCCAGTGGGGAAGGCAAACGCCAACATGTGGTCGAAGTCTGTAATTTTGTGGATGCCGGAACCTCGATCTTGCTTTCCGCTCAGGTGCATGAGGCCTTTCGGGAGGAGACGGCCTTCGAGACCGTCCTGGCGTTCTTACGCACCTCTGGACGGCCACGCATGTTCACCTTCGATCGCGACACCCGGCTTCGGTCGGCAGTAGTAGCGGGCGCGATTTTCCCTCCCCGCTGGTGCGCTTTCTGCTGACCCTGGGGGTGGTGCCCAATATTTGTCCCCCGCAGCGTCCCGACAAAAATGAGATAGTCGCTGCCATCAGGCAAGCGGTGTGCATGCGCTCCACCGAGAGGGAGGAAGTGCTCTCCACGAGACGAATCGCAGGCAAACCCCTCCCCCATGGGAAAACACGCATGATCCCTGGGGCTTTTCGCCTCTGTGTTTCGCAGACTCGCCTCTTTTTCTGCCCGCTGGCTACGATGAGCCTGCCATTTGCCGGTGACGATGACGTAAAGCTGTACACTCGTCGCTTGAAATTGGGAGAATGAGAAGATTATTTAGAATAAGCAGGATCTGGAGGGACTGTCAAGCGGATAGGAGAGAGGATTGAATTATCCACCATCGAGAGGGCAGTACCCCTCGCGAGCTACATTCGTCGCTTCATGGCTGAGCGAGCCGCGCTCTTTTCCACGACACAGCCACTCGCGGCCTCTCTCGAGCTCGTACTGGATGCTCTTCGTGGGTAGAAGCGTAAGCTGCGCACAAAGTACAGCAAGTTGTGATACACGCGTGAGCTCTATGTGTTTACCTGTGATCGGGCTGCGAGGAGAGGAACCTAGACTTAGGAGAGTGGAGATATATGCAGAAAAGCCAGCAGAGCGAGCACCAACAATGCGAGTGAAAGGCTTCACCACATCCAGGCCCTCTCGATGGATCGTCTCGCGCAGGATATGCGCTTCCCGTCGCTGCTCGCCCGCAATGGAACGTTGACAGTACGTAGGTTCGTCACTGCCATGCTTGCCTTGGACCTACAACAGATGCAATGAACTGAGCGTGCAGAACTCGCTCAGGAAGCAGACCTTGCCAGGGCACAGAAATACCTGGCGCAGGTGACCTCCTCGGACGATCTCAATGGCATCGTCATCAGCACGGAGGTGCTGACTGGCGCACCAGCACAGATCATCTTGTTGTTTGCGCAATTACAGTCTGTTGACCTTCTAACTATTAGTAGTCATAGAACCAGCGGTTCACCCGCCGGCTGCTTGGCAGCGTGGCGGAGGCCGTGAGCAGCTTGCGAAGGAGGGGAAAGAGATGCCAAAAAGACACCAGCGGTGGTCAGCGAAAAAAGTGGCTGGTCGGAATAACCCCAAAAAGAGTACCGTCATTACGACAGGCACATATAAGAAGCAAGAAACCTTCCAAGTGCAAGCTCAAAGGCATGAAGATCCCGGGGTGATCGCACAGGAAGCACAAGTGCCGCCGAGCAGAGACATGAGAATGGGGCGAACCCATAAGGCAGATTCACGGGAGCGCATTCGGGAGAGAAGGCCACGAAGTGGCAGCGACTCTAATGCCAGCAAGCCTCGTAAAGGCTCCAAACTTCACGAGAGCGATAAAGCGAAGAGACAGCCGTCGCCTCATCCAGAGGGGTATGACATAGAGCATGATTACGCGCATGATCTGGCGGTAGCTCATCGCCCGGCGCAAGATGAAGGCATGGGGTCGCCAACAGTCGTGGGCGAGGGTTTGTCGGCTTATGATTTCAAGGAGCTTCATAGCAAGCTTGCTGATTTGACCGACGATGAACTGAAAAACATCGAGATGGTCCCGACAGGAACGCGCCTGGAGCAAGGTTGGAAGTACATTGATCTTCAGCACCTGGAGCAAGGCGAGTTTGTTGCCATGGCCGATATGGTAGCGGAGCCGGATAACTACTATGTCTCTAAGGAAGAGACGGACTATGTGCTCTGGAATCGCCTCACACATGTGACGAATCCCGCTCGCCTGGATGAGGCTGGAAGGCCGGGTGCATAGTCCGTAGAGCGCCCTTGCAATTGAGGATGCCGCGTCGCTTCTTCACGACGAACGTCGGCTGCTCAGTGAGCAACGCCGTGTGCCATACAAACAGTCAGGAGCAGGGAACGGATGCGCTCAACGGAGAAAGGATCAAAGAGAAACAGGCCAAGGGATGGTATCATCGTCGAGGGGTCGTCAAGCATCTGCAGATACCACTGGCCGATGCCATAGGTGGCTCAGACTCAACCTGGACAACACGCCCATGGAGTGTCACCAGCATCTGAGCGTCACCCGCTGTTGTGCGATCTCGCGGTGGTGCCATCAGTGTATGAAGTCACAGGTACTCTTCACCTTGTATTCGTTTGAATCAACAGTAAAGAAGGAAGCAGTCGGCAATCTGTATGGCGTCCCGGTCTATATGGAGACGAGCCTGACGGGACAGGAGACGATGACCTTCCCGGTCGGTACATCCACTGTCACCATGAATCTCAGGTATGCTGACTTTGAGCGCCTGGTGCATCCTGGAGTGATGGCATTTGCACAGACGGCAGCATTGGCTTGAAGAGCACATGTATGAGGTTTGGTGAACGAAGAGGAGGTACGGGGGCATGTATTGAGTGCTCTTAATGAGAGAAAACCCCCGCGACGTAATCTTGCACTGATAGTATCACGCTATACTGTAGATGGAGGGTAAGGAAGGAGTGGGTGGTCAATTTCGTGCACCCGCTGAACGTGTGGGGTGCTCTTGTGTAGCAATGAACGCATACGCGCTAGAGAGGGCATTCTGCTGTAGATCCTGTAAAGGAGGTGAACAACGATGAAGGGGCAACGATTTCGCGATCGCACGGAAGCGGGACAAGTGCTGGCAACAAAGCTCTTAGCTTATCCCGGTCGACGAGATGTCCTGGTGCTGGCGTTGCCTCGAGGTGGAGTGCCCGTGGCGTTTGAAGTCGCCAGAGCCTTGCATGCTCCCCTGGATGTCATCATCGTCCGCAAGCTGGGTGTCCCAGGGGAAGAAGAACTGGCGATGGGAGCCATCGCCTCGGGTGGCGCGTGTGTGCTCAATGACGACGTCGTGCGGACGCTGGGCATTCCCGAAGCAGTGATCCACAAGGTTGCAGCACGCGCGCAACGTGAGGTGGAGCGACGCGAACGCCTTTATCGTGGGGGTCACGCCGCCTCTGAGGTTCGGGGTCAAACCGCCATCCTGATAGATGACGGGATTGCGACCGGCGCTACCATGCGTGCTGCAGTGGCTGCGGTAAGACGGCAGCAGCCCGCCCGCATCGTCATTGCTGTTCCGGCTGCTGCATCCTCGACATGTGACGACTTTGCGGCGGAGGTCGATGAGCTGGTGTGCATCATCAGGCCAGAGGAGTTCCTCGCCGTGGGCTTCTGGTACGAGAACTTCTCGCAAACGAGCGATGAGGAGGTATGTAACCTGCTCCAACAAGCTGCACACGAGCCGTCACCCGCATGACAGAGCAGATGCATCCCAGGGCGACGCCGCCAGTCCGGCCAGGAGGCGCCGCAGCGGTCAAGCCTCTCGTAGCTCTCTGGAGCAGCGAGAGGCATCCACCCGCTCTAGCGGAACCTGCTCTCTTAACATGTCCATGATATCTTCCTCATTAGGGGATCAGATATGGCCACCCTCATGAGCATGGTGACCACCACGAGGCACGTGGCCTGTGAGGCCATCTGCTTTCTACACATCGAGCAATTGTATACGACACCCCACAATATCTGGGTAGAAGTTTAAGGCCTTGACATTACGATCAATCTACCGGGGCAGTACAGGCAGCAGAACACACCCAACACACTGAAAAAATGCCGCCGGAAACGGTCACATTTTTATCCCTTGGAGTAATCATGCGGGGTACTGCCTTGTCTGAAGCATCAAAAGCAGACCTGGCGAAATTCTTCCAGAAAAACAGAGCAAAGGTGCTATCCAAGCAAAAAGGCCATGCCACCAACTGGGTCCACATCAGGAGAGTCATTGGTGACGTTGCCGAACGCCAGATCTTCAAGAAATTCCACAGCCAGCCTCTGGTCCTCCCTCTCTAATTGAGGTTTAACAGTCCTCCCTCTCAAAAATTCGACAAACTTCCTTCTGAGGTTTCAGAATGTGAATGTGTGATGGCAATGTGACGAACATCTCTTGAAGCGAAAGCAGCGCCATGGTATACTTGTTAATGTCTCCAGTAAGTATGTCGCGAAAGAAAACTGGAAGACCGGCGGGGGGTGTAGGATCGCGCATGCGCAAAGCAACGAAGGGCCGCGAAACGAAGGACCCGACGCAGTGCCGAGGGAGATGTAGTCTTTCACAACCCGAGGAGCACACTGAGGAGATGCTCAGAGAAGAAATGATCACTTTTCTCTGAGCATTTTCATGCCTTCCACTGATGGATCGTGATCATCCAGCTCTAAGCGTCACCCCCGTTGTAGGCTCTGGTGCCTGGGCAACGAGTTGTCGAGGTGAGGAACAGACGATCCTCACCTCTTGCTTGCACACATTGACAAGCCCTGGTCAAAGCGGGGAAGCTAAGCGTGCCATTAGTCTGGTGTATTGCTGTATGAGATCAAGATACAGATCGCCGTAATGTAAGCTCAGCGCGATCATTGCTCCCTCAAGCCACTCGTTAAAGGTGGTGATGGTGATCCAGTCGGGATTGCTTGAAGTTGCTGCTATCCAATTCGTGCGAGATGTGGCTCCATTATTGCGCGGCACAGCGTATGATCTGGTACGTCTGGGTCTATCCGTTTTAGCGCCGGGTCCCCACCATGAACTGATAAGGCCGGTAATGCCAGCATTCGCTGCCCATGTTAGCTGTCGTGTACCGCCTCAGATAGACTTTATCCAAATTTGCTAGATCGTTAGTTCTAACTTAGCAGCAAAAGTGGGCGTATCCACGAGGCGATCGAAAAGAACCCGTGGAATTGGGACGATGTCGTCCCAAAAAGGCGACATCGAAAAAGAGGTGGAAGGCCAGAGATGCTGGCGAACGAAAGCGAGCGTATCCGAGCCTGGTGAGCTCATCATCAAGGGAGTGCCCATCGACCTCGGAGCCATACGCCAGGACGTGTATGCCATGGGGCACGGCAGGATCATATTGTGCCCTGGCAGGACGCCTGGCGCATGACACAGCTGGTGGGCGGCTCGGCGCGCTTCGTCCTTGCAGGTAGCGAACACGTGGCCGGCGTGGTGGCAGCGCCCCCGACGGCCAGGGGGTATTGGACCAACGAGCAGGCGGCACAGGATGCCGACGAGTAGCTGGAGGGGGCGACTCCCCACCAGGGCAGCTGGTGGCTCGATTGGATCGGGTGGTTGAAGTCGCGCTCAGGCGCACTGGTCGCTCTGCCCTCGCTGGGCAGCCAGGCGTATGCGCCGCTGACGCCAGCCCCGGGAACGTATGTGTTGGAGAAGTGAGGGTTTCCAGTCCTCCTCGAACAGAAAGCGAGCGAGAGTGCCATGGATATGAATATGCAGATGAGTATGATTGAAAACCGCACCTTTGATGAGCTCCAGGTTGGCGAGAGCGCCAGCCTGGTGCGCACGCTGAGCATGAAGGATATTGACCTCTTCGCGGTCATGTCCGGCGATATCAACCCCGCCCACCTCGACGAAGAATACGCGCGCAGCGACATGTTTCATAAAATCATTGCCCACGGCATGTGGGGCGCCTCGCTCATCTCGACCGTGCTGGGCACCAAACTGCCTGGTCCTGGATCAATCTACCTGGGGCAGACGCTGCGTTTTCTGCACCCGGTCACCATTGGCGATACGATCACGGTCACGATCACCGTCACTGCCAAGCAAGAGGATGGGCACCGGGTTAGCTTTGACTGCCAGTGCGTCAATCAACGCGGGGACGTGGTCATTAGTGGAACCGCCGAGGCGATCGCCCCGACAACCAAAGTGAAACGGCCGCGCGCCATCCTGCCAGAAGTGCGCCTCTACGAACATGGCGCCTGGTACCGCCACCTGCTCGACCTGGCCGAAAGGTTGCCCCCGATGCGCACCGCCGTCGTGCACCCCGTCGATAGCCATGCCCTGCTGGGAGCCATCGAGGCGGCGCAGGACCACCTGATCGTGCCCGTCCTGGTCGGGCCTCAGCACAAGATTGAGGCCATCGCCGCGGCGCAGGATGTGGATCTCTCGCCCTACGAGCTGATCGCGACGGAGCACAGCCAGGCGGCCGCAGAGCAGGCGGTGGCCCTGGCCCGGGCCGGTAAAGTCGAGGCGATTATGAAAGGTAGTCTGCATACCGATGAGCTTATGCATGCGGTACTTGCGCCGGGCATTGGGCTGAGCACCGCCCGGCGCATGAGCCATGTCCTTGTGCTGGACGTGCCGGACTATCCGCGCCCCTTGTTCCTCACCGATGCGGCCCTCAACATCTATCCCGACCTGGAGACCAAGCGAGACATCGTGCAAAACGCCATCGACCTGGCGCACGTCCTGGGCATTGCAACGCCCAGAGTGGCCATCCTCTCAGCCGTCGAAACCGTGACGCCGAAAATCCCCTCGACACTGGAAGCGGCAGCCCTGTGCAAGATGGCTGAGCGCGGTCAGATTACAGGCGGCCTGGTGGATGGGCCGCTAGCCTTCGATAACGCGGTGTCGCAGGAGGCCGCACGCGCAAAAGGCATTGTATCCCCGGTGGCAGGGCTGACCGATATCCTGGTGGTGCCGGACCTGGAAGCGGGCAATATGCTGTACAAGCAATTGGAGTACCTGGCCGGTACGCAGGGGGCAGGCATTGTGCTGGGCGCGCGGGTGCCCATCATCCTCACCAGCCGGGCTGACAATCCCATGGCGCACAAAGCCTCCTGCGTGCTCGCCCTGCTGCTGGCCCACAGCAAACAGAAGGCAAAACCATGAAGGATGTGCTTCTCGCACTCAACGCCGGCTCGACGAGCATTAAGTTCTCGTTATTTGAGATCGCGAGTGGCAGCCCTGACCTGTCACTGCTCTACCGGGGTGAGGTCAGGGCAATCGCATCTAAATCGGGAGGTGGTAAAATAAGGTCCAAAAATGGATATGGAGAGACATGGAACAACAGCGCTCATTGGACCTGGCAAGCTATTTTGCCGAAATAGAAGACCCACGCATAGAGCGAACAAAGCAGCATAAACTGCTTGATATCATCATTATTGCCATCTGTGGCATGATTTGTGGAGCAGAGGGATGGGTAGAAATCGAAGAGTTTGGCAAAGAAAAAGAGGAATGGCTGAAAACCATCTTAGAACTCCCAAATGGGATTCCATCGCATGATACGTTCGGAAGGGTATTTGCTCGCCTGGACCCAGTCAAATTTGAGGAAGGCTTTTTCCAGTGGGTACACAGTCTGAACGAGACCATTGCAGGGGTCATCGCCATCGACGGAAAAACCCTGCGTCGAACGCATGATAGAGCCAACGGAAAAAAGGCATTACATATGGTGAGTGCGTGGGCAGCAGAAAATCGTCTGGTCCTGGCACAAGTAGCCGTTGAAGCGAAAACCAATGAGATTACTGCTCTTCCTTTGTTATTACGACAACTAGCACTCTCCGGGTGTATTGTCACGATTGATGCAATGGGTGCTCGAGATCCGAGATTGCCAAACAAGTTGTAGATGACGATGGCGATTATGTATTGGCGCTCAAAGGCAATCAAGGCACGCTCGCCAAAGAAGTTCAAGAGACCTTCACGTTGGCTCAGACTGAGCAATTCACTCAGATCCACCATCAATTTTATCAGACGGTGAATAAAGGGCATGGACGTCTGGAAATCAGAAAATATTGGATCATTGATGATCCTGAGTACATGGCCTATTTAAATCCAAAAGGAGCGTGGAAAGGATTACGGAGTATCGGCATGGTGCAATCCGAGCGCAGAATTGGAGAGCAAGTCACTCAGGAAACACGCTATTACCTGCTCAGCTTTGCACGAAAGGTAGAAACCTTTGCACGAGCGGTACGAAGCCACTGGGGCATTGAAAATAGCGTGCACTGGGTGCTAGATATTGCCTTTCGTGAAGATGATTCTCGTGTTCGGACTGGACATGCTGATCACAATTTAGCCGTTTTACGTCATATTGCTCTCAATCTCCTCCGACAGGAGCAAATTGCCAAAGTCGGAGTGAAAACCAAGCGACTCAAAGCTGGTTGGAACAATCAGTATCTCTTGAAAGTTTTAGGCATTCAAAATTAAGATGCGATTGCCCTGGGGGTGAGGTCAGAGGCCTTGGCAGCCTCGCGCACTTGCAGGTCGACAATGCGCAGGGCCAGCGGCAAGGAGACGAGCCGCTCACAGCCAGAGCGGCGATCAACCATGAAGGAGCCCTCAGCGTGCTGCTGGGGTGGATCGAGGGTCATGAAGCAGGGATGAGGCTGTGCGTCGTCGGTCACTGGGTCGTCCACGGGGGAACGCTGTTTTCCGCGCCCGTGCTGCTGAATGTGACAGTCTTCCAGCAACTGGAGCAGTTCATTCCACTGGCGCCGTTGCATCAGCCGCATAACCTGGCGGCGATCCGGGCAGCCAGCAGGCTCCAGCCCGGTGTGCTCCAGGTGGCCTGCTTTGATACCGCCTTTCACCGCACGCTGCCCGCCGTTGCCCATGCCTTTGCGTTGGCGCGGGAGGTGACGGATCTGGGCGTCAGGCGCTGCGGCTTCCATGGGCTCGCCTATGAATACATCGCCTGCGTCCTGCCCGAAGTGGTGGGAGCCCGGGCCGATGGACGCGTCGTCGTTGGCCACCTGGGGGGCGGAGCCAGTATGTGCGCGCTGCTCAAGCGAGTCAGCCGCGCCAGCACGACAGGTTTTACGGCACTCGATGGCTTGCCGATGGGCACACGCTGTGGTGCGCTCGACCCGGGCGCCGTCCTCTACCTGCTGAGTGAGCAGCACATGGATGTGGCCGCTGTGACCGACCTGTTGTACCACCACCGCTCAGGGCTGCTTGGCGTCTCAGGCGAAAGCAGCGATATGCAGGAATTGCTGGCGAGCGCTTCCCCGCGAGCGCTTGAGGCCATCGACCTGTTCGTCTACCGCATCCGACTGGAACTGGGATCCCTGTGGGAATGACAGCACTAATGAGGAACGCAGCAATAGGCGAGGTTGATGGAGGTTGATACAGATATGGAGAAGCAGAGGACAGTGCAGATGACCTTGCTCTTTGTTGGCGACGTCATGCTTGGACGGCTGGTGAATGCAGTTCTTCAGGAAAAAGCTCCTGCCTATCCGTGGGGAGACACACTATCACTGTTCCAGGATGCCGATGAGCGTTTCTGCAACCTTGGGTGTGTCATTTCCGATAGGGGAACGCCCTGGTCGGCCACCACCAAGGTGTTTCGCTTTCGATCAGATGCGAAAAACATTGCAACCCTCAAAGCTGCACACATCGATGCTGTCTCACTTGCGAATAACCATTCGCTGGACTTTGCAGACGAAGGGTTGTTGCACACGATGAGCAATTTGGATGCGGCTGGCATTCATTATGCCGGCGCAGGCATGACCCTCACTGAGGCCTTTGCCCCCGCCATCTGGGAAACGAAAGGGAAAAAGCTGGCACTCGTGGCCTTTACGGATAATGAGCCGGGATGGGAAGCAATAGGAGAACAGCCAGGGATACGGTTTGTTCCTATCACACTGAAGGATACGCGCGCTCTACACCTGTTCGAACAGGTGCGCAAGACAAAAGAGCGGGTCGATTTCCTGGTCATAGCAGCCCATTGGGGCCAAACTGGGGATACGTTCCCCCAGCGAACCATCTTCCCTTTGCTCATGCCTTAATTGATGCGGGTGCTGATGTCATTTTTGGCCATTCAGGCAAGACGTGCGAAGCATCGCGAAAGAGCAGCCATTGTAACAATCATGCAGAGGCTCTGCATGCAACTGAACACGGCCACGACCTGGGATGAGCAAAAAGAGCGCCTTGAGATTCGGATGAAGTAGCATGCATTCAGTCAATGTGAACAGGTTCCTCACCTGGTCATGTACGGAAGAAATAGCTGGCAGTTTGAGGAGGGCAATATGAAACATGATGAATTGATTGGGCAGGTGCAGCACCGGGCCCGCCTCGGCTCGCGTGGTCAAGCCGAACGAGCTACCCGTGCCACACTTGAGACGCTGGCCAAACGCCTGGCTGGTGGAGAGGCAAAAGACCTCGCCGCGCGGCTTCCGCTGGAGATTGGTGAACACCTCAGGGGCCAGTGGCTGGCAAGAGGCGAACGTTTCTCACTGGAGGAATGCTTGCGGCGCGTCAGTCTGCGCGAGTGTATCGATCTGCCAGATGCTATCATTTACGCCAGAGTAGTAATCGCGGTCCTGAGCGAAGCCGTCTCCAGGGGTAAAATGGACGACGTGCGGATGCAGCTTAATGCTGAGCTTGATCGCCTGTTTGGGGCAGGCAGCACAGGCCACATGGCTGAGGAAAGGTGAAGTGAAAAAGATGATCGTGTTTGTCCTTCCTACACACGCAACAATGGGAAATGAGCTTGCTGCAGCGCTCGGTATACGGCTGGGTCAATGCTCTCTTGAACGTTTTGCCAATCAAGAGCTACACGCCTCCCTCCAGACCAACGTGGTACATGAGGAGTGCCTCGTCCTGGGGAGTATTGCTCCTCCCGATGAACAGCTCCTCTCCACGCTGTTGTTAAGCCATACCCTCAAAAAAGAAGGGGCGCGCAACATCATAGCCCTCCTGCCGTACCTGGCCTATGCACGCGATGACAAACAGAAAGAGGGTCAGAGTTTAGCGACCGCCTGGATTGGTGGATTACTTCAGGCCTCGGGCGTCGATGAAGTAATCAGCGTGGATGTCCACAGCATCACCGCACAACGTCTCTTCCCCATGCCAATCGTGTCGCTGTCACCGGCGGGCCTGTTCGCGCAGACCATCAGGGGGCTCTCTCTGCGCGGGGCGACCATCGTAGCGCCCGATGAAGGGGCCAGGGACCGTTGCCGGGCGGTTGCCAGGGCGGCGGGGATGAGCGAGGAGATCGTCGTGCTCGAGAAAAGAAGAACGCGCGAGGGCGTTGTCCACGTGACCATCTCCGGCAAGGCCGGACCACAGGCGGTGATCGTGGATGATATTCTGGATACCGGCGGCACCCTCGTTGCGTGCTGTGAACAACTGCAACAGCTCGGCGTGCGCGATATCACCATTCTGGTCACGCATGGGCTTTTTACAGGCACGCTCTGGCACAGGCTCTGGTCACTTGGGGTCAATCACATCTACTGCACCGATACAGTCCCACTGGCACATGAACGGACCCTGGAAAACATACGCACGGTATCAGTTCTTCCGTTGCTGCGCCAGTACCTGCAGGCTCGAGAATGAGAGTTCACCTGAGCATGAAGAATGAACACGAAGAGCCATCATGAGGGAAGGAGAGAGAACGATGGGCACACCTCAGCCTGAGAAGCTCGTCCGGATACCAGCCGATGCCGTCCGGCTTGAAGGAGCGCTTGCTCTGCCTGAACACACCCAGGGTGTAGTGGTCTTCGCTCATGGCAGTGGCAGCAGCCGCTTCAGCCCCAGAAACAACTGCGCCACGTTTTGCGTGCGAGGCCCAAGCTGGAGGACGGGAAGAATCTTTGTGCAAGGGTCGATGGCCAGCCAGCTGGAGGTGCGGGGGCCGGAGATGGCGAGATCCAAGCGCTTGTGCAAGGTCTGAGCGTGCTCGCCAGCGTGGGACAGCCAGGCGGTGATGGTCGCTTGCCGGTGGCCGAAGACCCGCTCGGCGGCGGAAGGATCCAGCCCTTCGGCAAGGGCAGTCAACACCACTGCGACCTGGTGGGAGGGAGTTTTCAGACGGTACAGGGGGGTGTCACGCCGAGCACTAAACGTGGTGTGGCAGGCCTGAGAGCGAAAGGTCTGGATCCGCTCAGCATGGCCATGCGCGCCATCCCCAAAGAGGCGCATGAACGTGAGCGTCTGTGATGCCGAAGCCCTGGGTGTTCATCCGTTTTGGTGCTCCCCGGCGGCTTTTGACCTCGCGCCAGGGGCGCACAGGCGGAGGCGAGGCGACAGGCAGGGCAATCGCGTGGAGAGCGTGGCTTGAGGAGAAGTTGGAGCGGGATCTGTCTGGCTGCAGCTGCCGACTGGGCAGGACCATGATGGGACCAGCAAAAGGAACACAGCCGCGCTAAAGTGAGAATGAGGACGAACAAGAGCAGGAGCAAGCACACATGCAGCGTCATAAGGATCCTCGTCGCTTGAAATTGAGAGAAGGGATGCTTCCTTAATAAGGAGGAATAAAGAGAGTCGAAAGGACTGTCAAGCGGCTAGGAGAGAGGATTGAATTATCCACCATCAAGAGGGGGAGTACCACTATCGAGCTGCTGAACAACGTCGTCCTCAAGCAGGAACTGCTCAGGCTGGATCTGCTGCCAGCCGGACCAGAGAGCCATGAATATGGTCTGTATTACACCGGCAAGGGGAATGGCAAAAACGGCACCCAGGAGACCAAAAAGTTCACTCCCAGCAATGATAGCAACCATAGCGACGATAGGATGGAGTCCAACGGCTTTACCGACGATACGTGGTCCCAATATCGGTCCTATAACTATTCCCTGCAGGAGGGTGATGAAGATCGCCACGATTAATGTTATGAGCCACCCCTGCGGAAGGGCAAACAGAATACAAAGTGCAGCGATAAAATAACCACCCACTACAGGGATGAATCCCAGGAAAAACGTGAGCATTGCCAGTAAGAGAGCATATGGCACTCCAAGCAGGCCGACACCGAGGCCCACCGAAGCTCCAAAGAGCACATTAAGAGTAATGGTACCACGAATGTATCCACCCACAGCCCTTGCTACTGTGTCGACGAGAAAGCTGATGTGTCGACGGTATAGCAATGGCGTTTTTTTATGTAACCAACCTGACACCCTTTCACCATCAATGAGAAAATAGATGCTGAGCGTTGCAACCAGCACCAGGTTAATGAGAATAGTAAAAAAATTGGTCAGCAGTGGCACAATATCATTAACGACTTCTTTCAGTTGGTTGATGGTTTGCTGGATGGACTTAAGAATTACATCTTTCGTTATGCCTAATTTATTGAGTAGATCGATGATAGGTTGTAGAGGACTGGACTGCCCTGGCGGAGGAACGAGTGTTTTGAAGAATGCGATGAGTGCGTTGATTTGAGCTATAGTTAAGACGACAAAAATATAGAGCAGGCTACATAAAACGCCTAAGATAAGGATATAGACGAGGATGATTGCCAGAAAGCGCGGCATTAGTCGTTCCAACAATTTCACAAGAGGGTAAATGACATAAGCAACAAGTGCAGCGAAGCTGAGTAATATCAAGGCTTCAGAGATGCGACCAAACGCCCAGAAAATGACGCCAGCTATCGCAACCCAGGCAAGGACGGTCAAGGCATTGACGAGTCGCCTCGGTAAGATGTAACGAGAAGAACCCTCAATTTGTGGTTTACTGGACTGACTCAAAGATGATGACCTATTTGAATAATCCAAGATGGAAATATTTAGCTAGTACACTGAGGCGTAAATAGTTCCATAGTTTAAGCCCTCAAAGCCTTTCCCTGATAGGTCCATTTGAACGGCTTGGCCATCGTGTGATTGTAATACTCGATGAAGGCCAAGACCTTGGCTTGTAACTGCTCGACACTCGTGAAAGAGCCACGCTTGAGTAACTTGCGGACCAGAATACTGAGCCAGATTTCAATTTGGTTGAGCCAGGAGCTGTGCTTTGGCGTGTAATGGAACACGATTTGATGCGTGGGATCACTCAAAAATGCTGCGCGACTGGTCATGGAGGCAAGAATCCCGCTTTCGCCTTTGACGCCCAAATCCGCATCAATGCCACTGCGCTCTGCGACGAAGCGGACCAGCGTTTCGGACTGATGGATGTTGAGATTGTCACAGACAACATGCCAACGGGTCGCCTTAGGATCAGTGGCCACCACCGCCTGGACATGGGCCAGGAAATCTGCCTCGGTCCTCGTGGGTCCAGCATGTGGAGCCACCACCTTTCCTGTCACCACATCTCGACTGACAATGAAGGCGCGTGTGCCATGGCGAATATACTCAAACTCACGTCGCTCCACTTTTCCAGGCGCCAGCGGCAATCCCGGCTGCTTGCGCTCCAGTGCCTGGACACCGGTCAGTTCATCCGTACTCATGGTCCGTTCTCCTTGTTTGGCCAGATCGGGAGCCTGTCGATAGACCTGACAGATCTCCCCAATCGTTTCTTCCCGCCGCGGATCAGCCGGAGGGGTTAACCAATAGCGGATCAGATGCGGTTGGAGATCCCTTTTTTTAACACCCGAGCGGCATGCCGTGCAGAGATGCTGGGCACAATCCCACGGCGCATCACTTCGTCGGCGATTTCCTGGCCCGTCCAGTGGCTGATCGGACGTTCTTTCGGTTGCTCGCAAGCCAGGGCAACCATCTGGCAGGTTTGCTCTGCGGTGATCTCCGAAGGCCTTCCTGGGCGTTGGACATCGGTGAGCCGTTCGCTCACGGCAAGTTCTTCCAGCGAGACTGCTTGCAAACCAATCCAGCGCATCCGCCAACTGCGAACGGTATCCACACTAACGCCCACCGCTCTGGCGATCTGGCTATTATTCTGGCCTTCTGCTGCTGCTAGGATCATTCGTCCTCGCTGTGCCACTTGCTGGGGGGTACTATGTCGGCGCACCAGCGCTTCCAGCTCCCTTTGTTCCTGTTCACTCAACATCAACGCTTCCGGTTTGGGGCCACGCATGCTCTCTGTCCTCCTTTGTTCTGCTGGCCCTATTTTACTCCAGAACTATTTCAGCCGCAATGTACTAGTGACATGAGTTCAAGCAGCCTCTATGACAGTATAAGCTAAAGTGTTCCTGAAAGGCAACACGTTTTATTGTATTCCACATTCCCAGGGCTTGTGAATTGCTGAGAGGAGAGACTTCTCACGAGAGATAAGATAAGGGTATCCATTCCACTCTTAACTCAAGGAGAAGTCCCTCATGTATTGTATCGCACGCCGTTGTGTCCTCCCCGCCCTGACCTAAGCGCAACGGAACATCTTGCTGGCCGAAGCCCTGACCCAACTGTTTGTCAGCGGCACGAGTACCCCTAAAGTGGGAAAAGTTATCGATCTGATCGTGACCGATGGGCATGAGGGACTGCTTGCAGCTGTTGCTGACCTCTTGCCAACACCCCTGCGTCAACGCTGTCTGGTGCACAAGCAACGCCATGTGATGAACGCCATTCCCAAACGAGAGCAACAGGAGGTAACCACCGAACTGACGGGCATCTGGAAGCAGGAGAAGCAAGAGGAGGCCCTCCTGCATCTGGCGGCCTTCAAAGCCAAATACAGCCAGCGCTATCCAGCAGCCATGCGCAGCTTGATCGTAGATGAAGAGCATTTGCTGACATTTTATGCCTTGATATCTACACAGGGAATGCGGTATGCTTTTTGCGGGAGGCGCTCAGAGATCGCCTCTTTGAGACATGGGAGCCGAAGAGACTTATCCAGGCTTGAGGGCATACTTTGGACAAACTTCAGGAAGCTAGCTGGTCCTGGGATTCTCTCTGTGAACTCCCTACGCCCAAGATCGAGGGCTTCTTCGCTGTCTGCAAGGCCAAGGGGCTGACAGGCGAACAGGGCATCCTCATCCCGGCGGCGAATGTGCCGAACCTGATGCTGGACGAGGAGGTGATCGACGCCGTGCGAGCCGGCCAGTTCCACGTCTGGGCGGTGCGCAGTATCGACGAAGGTATCGAACTCCTCACAGGGCGCCCTGCGGGCCAGCGCGGCCCCGACGGGCAATACCCTGAAGGAACAGTCCATCGGTTGGGCGAGGACTGGCTGCGGGAATATGCCGAGCGCCTGCGGGCCTTCAGCGCTGACTACAGCACTGAGACCGAGCGGGACCATGGCGCGGCTGACCCGAGGAGCGGGCGGTAGCCAGCCGTGTGGCTCCGGCGCTTGCGCCGCTTGCCGAAGCGGCCCAGAGGGTGGAGCCGCAGCCAATTGACCTGTGCACTTTGGCCCACATCTGATGCAACCGGCGAAAGAGCGATCATGTCACCACGGGTGCATTCTCTTGCAGAGTGAGCCTGCCAATTACCTTGCATGCTTCGCGATACGTCGAGCCAAACTGTCAGCACCCTGGTAGCTCACACATGTTGTTCATCTCGGCCGCACTGACAATGGTGTAGGTATGGCGCGCGATCATCAGATCTTCATCTGTCGGGATCACCCACACCGCCACGGCGCTGTCGGCGGCACTGATCTTTGGTCCACCTGTGTGGTTGGCTTCCGCGTTCAGCCGCACCCCCAGCCACTGGGCAACCCGGCAGACCTCTGCTCGAATGGGAGCGGCGTGCTCCCCGATACCGCCCGTAAAGACCAGCACATCCAGGCCTCCTAAGACGGCTGCCAGCGATCCCGGTTCTCGCCTGATGCGATACACGAACAGGTCGATGGCCTCACGCGCATGCGGAGAGGCGCTTGCCAAAAGTTCCAGCATCTCGCTGCTCTCCCCCGAGACACCAAGCAGCCCCGAGCGGTGATAGAGCAGGTCGGTCACGCCGGCGATATCCATCTTCTGCTCGCTCAACAGGTAGAGGACAACGCCAGGATCAAGCGCACCACAGCGTGTGCCGATCGGCAGGCCATCAAGGGCAGTAAAGCCTGTCGTGGCTGCAACACTGTGACGGCCTCGCAGGGCACACATGCTGGCTCCGCCACCCAGGTGGGCCACGACGACACGCCCATCGGCGCTGGCACCCGCGTAAGCGGGAAGGACCGAGGCGTTGTATTCACCAGCATGCTGGTCGGTTATCACTTCGCCAGCACATAGGTTCCCGGTGCCGCTATCAGTGGCGGATAGGTCTGGCTCCCCATCAAGGGCGGCGCAACCTTCTCACCGGAGCGCATCTTTAACCACTCGACCCAATCGAACCACCAACTCCCCTCGTGGAACGTCGCTCCCTCCAACCATTCGTCGGCACTCTGCCCAGGCTTCGTATTGGTCCAATACCCCCTGGCCGTCTTTGGATCAGCTACAACGCCGGCCACGTGTCCACTGCCAGCCAGCACAAAGTGCGCCGAGCCCCCCACCAGTTGCGTCATACGCCAGGCGGCCTGCCAGGGCACGATATGATCCTGCCGGGCCCCCATAGCGTACACGTCCTGCCGCATGCTGCGTAGATCGATGGGCACTCCCTTGATGACGAGTTCACCATGCTTGACGAGTTTGTTCTCCAGACAGAGTTGACGCATGAAGAACTCATGCGATTTTGCCGTGACGCGTGTCCCATCCACGTTCCAGAAGAGCACATCGAAAGCCGGTGGCTCTTTGCCCAGCAAGTAGTTGTTGATCACATTGCTCCAGACCAGGTCGTTGGCACGCAGAAAATTGAACATCAGCCCCATCGAGCGGCTATCCAGGTAGCCTTGCGCCTTCATATACCGCTCGGCAAAGCGCATAGTAGGTTCATCCATGAGGGCCAGCAGATCATTGATCATGGCCTGCGTATCGGCCAGGGTGACCACAAAGCTGGCCGAATGGATAGTCTCTTCATCGCCTGTGGCGGCCAGGTAGGGCAGCACCGTCGCCATCATCTGCCCGCCGATGCAGTAGCTAGCCGTATTGACCGTAGGCGAACCGGTAATGTGTTTGACGACATCCAGCGCGGCTAAGGGACCCAGGGTCACATAATCATCGAAGGTGATATCCGCCATCGAGGCATCAGGGTTCTTCCAGCTGATCAGAAAGACGGTGAAGCCCTGATCCACCAGGAACTTGACCAGGCTGTTCTGTGGCCGCAGGTCCAGAATGTAGTATTTATTCACCCAAGGCGGAATGTGCAGGATGGGGATGGAGTAGACTTGCTGGGTCGTGGGAGTATACTGGATCAATTCGATCAACTGGTTGCGGTAGACGACCTGTCCCGGCGTGATCGCCAGGTCTTTGCCAACGGTGAAGGCATGGGTGTCGGTCATCTGAATCCCCCCTGCAGCGACGTCTCGTAAGAGATGCTGCATCCCCCTCACCAGGTTTTGCCCACCGGTAGCGATAGTCTCATGGATGACCTGCGGGTTAGTGAAGGCAAAGTTGGTAGGACTGATCGCATCTATGAATTGGCGCAGGACAAAGGTCAACCTCTGACGTTCTCTGTCATCAAGGGCGGCAATACCGGACACGGACTTGAGCCAGGTCGTGGCGACGAGCAAGTAGTACTGCTTGAGCATGTCAAAGACGACGTTCTGCTGCCAATCCGGAGCGCTGAAGCGTCTATCCCCTTTCTCCGGCTCGATGACCGGTTTGCTCTCCCGGTCAAGCCCCCAGAACTTGAGCGTGTCTGTGACCATGAACTGCGCAGACCTCTGAACGAAGTCGCTAGACAGAGCCACCAGGCGTGTCGGATGGCGAAGGATATCAAGCCACACTTGCTGGAAGACACTAAGAATCTCGCCGACATTCACCGGCAGAAACTCGCTGGCGGGATTGACCTCCCAGAGCCGTTCGATGAGGGTGATCCAGGGATCTTCTTGAGAGTGCTGTACGGCTCGCGTGAGAACCCGCGCCACTGGAGGAGCCAGAGAACCATTCAGGGCCGTGTCAGCGGCCTTGCTCCCGGATGGTAGAACCTGTGGTTCCCGAGAGAGCAAGTCTTTCATTTTAGTTGCCTCTTTCATTTTAGTTGCCTCTTTCTCCTTGTTCCTATTATCACATGGAGGTCGTCGGAACTGAGTAGCGGTCCACCGGACGTCACAAGGGATGCTCACTTCCTGATCGCTGCGAGTTTCAAGCGTCCCGGGCCGCTCCCTCTCACACGTACCCCATGGCAAATCCGCCTGGGAGAAACCTGCAAGGTTGAGCGGCCAACAGCATGCATTTGAACACTCGTTACTCTGTCTGAGCCATGAGTGTTCAGAGGACGCCTTTCTCCATCTCCGGGAGCAGGAACCATTCAAATTCACATATATGCATCTTATACATATATGCTATCTCACCAACATCACCAAGAGATCACAAAATGTGCTTCTGCTCTCACGAAGTCCTCGGTACAGCTTTTGGATATGGTGGATAATTCGTGTATTGTTTTCCTCCGGTACTGCCTCTCTTGATGGTGGATAATTCGATGAGCCCCCTGCGAGCGCATTTCGAGCTGGTTTTCTCCTCATTCGACTGTACAGGAGGGTACTTTATCCTGCCGGTCCACACGCCTGTACCTGCTTTCACCTTCACCAAGCCGCCTCCTGCCATTTCACGGGGTGTCTTCTCACTTCTTTCACGCTCACCTTGTGAAGCATGGCACCGCCGGCAGGGGATGGCACAGCACTTCCCGCACTGTCCAGCGCCGGTTGGTTTTTCCCGCTGCTATCGGCTTCAGTTCGCTGCCGGTAACGTTGTGCCACCAACTTTCTTCAGGAATAGAATATTTCACTCGATCGTGTTTACAGTGGTGTATAACTGCCAACATGGCAGCGGCACCCTTTACTGCGAACGCTGAGAAGACGCAGGGAGGACTCGATCCCAGGATCGTGAAGATCATGAACTCCTCACCCTATCGGTACGGCGAATGGGGTCTGCTTGAGATCAATCCAGCAACTGGCCGCATCGTACAATCGTTGGCTCCGGCACAGCGCCTCTTCGTCCAAGGATCGACGACGAAGCTCTTCAGTGTCTCCTCGGCACTCGATGATCTCGGCTTTGACCATCGTTTTACCACGCCGCTCTACTCGCTTGGGCAAACGAGCGGCGGCTCGCTCAGCGGCACCCTCGTGCTGGTAGCCCAGGGCGATCTCACCATGGGGGGGCGCACCAGGCCCGATGGCACCGTGGATTTCACCGATCTCGATCATGGCGATGCGAGTGACTTTGTGCAGGGGGTGACGCTCACGCCAGAAAATCCGCTGGCGGGGCTGAACCAGCTTGCGCAGCAAGTACGCGCATCCGGCATCACTCATGTGAACGGTGATGTCGTCATCGACGACCGCCTCTTCCAGCCCGACCCGGACCTCGATCCCAGGACGAACCCGATGATTATTAATGACAACCTGTTCGATATCGTGGTCACACCCGGCCAGGTCGGCGCAGGTCCAGGCTCGGTGACCTGGCGCCCTCAGGTGGCCCCTTTCCATCTCGACGTACAGGTCAAGACCGTCGCCGCCGGGCAACCGACCGCCCTGGCGGTCCAGCCGTTCCCAGATGGTCGTATCCTGGTCAGCGGCACGATCGCCGCCGATGCAGGCCAGCAAGTGCGTGTCGGTGATATCCCCGATCCCTCGGCTTTTGCACGCACCGCACTGATTGAGGCGTTGGGCCGCGCCGGGGTCTCCGTGAGCGCCACTGCGACCGGCCCCAATCCGGTCGGCAAGCTTCCCACCACCAGCAGCTATCAGGGCGACCCGCGTGTGGCCGCGTATGTATCGCCGCCGTTCAGTGAGTACACGAAGCTGATCTTGAAGATCAGCTCCAACTTGGGCGCAGATCTGATGCTGTGCCTGATGGCGGCTAAGGCTGGCAGTACGAATTGCAACGATGGCTTTCCGGTGATCGCCTCCTTCCTCGCCAGGGCGCACGTCGACCGCACCCAGGTCGTGCTCACGGATGGTCATGGGGGTCCCAACGACCGCTTCACCACGCAGACTGTAACCGACCTACTGCGCTACTGGCTCGGACGACCCGAATTCGCCAGATTCCGCCAGATGCTGCCCATCCTCGGCGAGCATGGCAACCTTTCCGGGATTTGTAGCAACTGTCCGGCCAGGAGCAAGGTCTTCGCCAAACCCGGCACGGCTGCAGTCTACGATACGTTCAACAATCGTTTATTCCTGGGTGAGGCTCTGGGGGGCTACCTGGAGGTGAAACCAGGTCAGTTCGACATCTTCGATCTGGCGATCAATAACGCCGTCATACCATTCACTGGTATCCTCCCGGTGTTCAACGACCTGGCTAACATCTCTGCGTACCTGCAGGAGGACACTGCGACGTAACACAGCCTTAGCCACTAACGACAGGGCGATCATCGGCCTGTGGCCTGGAATGCATCCACCCCTGTCCTGGCTACTTCAAGCATCCGTTCGCAAATTTAGCGGACGAAAAGAGTTTTAACGGCGTTTTGCATTTTATCGAGGGGGAGGGTATAATGCTGATGAGTGAAAAATCTCGGGAAAACCTGCCTTCATGGCAAAGTGAAAACTTTTGCCAGGATGCACAATAAAAGCATGTGAAAACTTTTGTCATATGCGCATAAAAACGAGGAAGCACTGCGCAATCAGCCTGTGAAGGCTATTTGTGCCAGGCAAGCGGTGTTTTTGTAACAACCTGCCTTCCAAGAAGCCATAGGATTTGTCAAGCCTTCCAAGAATTGCCTAAAAGTCACGTTAGCGAGAAGGCACGCATGCTCTCCCGAAGCTGCTCTGCGCAGGGCAGCCAGCCTGAACTTGATCCTGGATCTGGGTGGGGACTACCCAGACTTTGCGAGGATCGTAGTCCTCGCCAGTTTTCATCAAGTGGGTTGCCACTGCCACCGTTTTGCACATGACAGCCATCAGAGCGGACATTCTCGTGGCAGAAATTGCGCTCCTGCGCCAGCAATTGATTCTCCTCCGTCGACAGGTCAAACGACCTGCTTGCACGAGAACAGATCAGATGCTCCTGGTGCTGTATGTGGGTGTGTGATTTCTTGCAAGACCTCTTCTTTCGCTCGCTGTTGGCCTTCTTCTTCAACCAGATCACGATGGTGGCAAGATCCTCTCCTTCCCGGTCCTAGGGGATTACACCACGCTTACCGCAGAAGTGCTTGAGCTCTTCCATGTGTGCGAAGAAGCGGATGGTTCCGTTGGGTGGAGCGCACCTCATCTGGGAAGTCGCAGACCGTCGGTCCTTTTTTGCCATTTTTCTCGGATGAATGCACCAAACAAGAGGTATCTGCCATTCCTTGTAAGAACGCTTCACGCTGCAATATGAAAGATTTTCATATGACTGCGCTTTACTCGCGTGAGAGGTATTCAAGGAGGAGGTTCCTGAAGAGATCAAACCCTCCATTTTTTCGGCAGATGCTTCAATTAGCCAGCACAACCATTCACGGGCTGCTCGGTCTGGGACCCGGAACTCACGCCTCGACCGGTGCCTGAGCAGAAAAAGGAGGGAATTCCGGCAGCAGGGTTGCAGGAGTAACGCAACGAATAGTTAGGGGCGCTGCACTCGGAACGTGATCGTGAAGACATCGCCTGGTTCTACCCGCTGCATCAATGGTTCATAGACCGCCCGCATGAAGGGAAGTGGATCCGCTGTCGGCTGCGGCATCCCCTCCCCCTCAAAGAGCCGATCCTCGCGTAGGTGGACGGTTCGTTCCACCTTCCTAGGCGGAAGGTCGAGCCGAACCACGACCGTCAAGTCATCACCAACCCGCAGCGTTGCGTACACCTCCTGCTGGTACATCGTCGCCAGGAGGGACAAGAACTCCGCGGCGTTGGGGGGTGCGTCTCGCTCGGTGACACGAAAGACGCGCTGCCCTTGCCCGTCGCTTTCGACCAGGGCGGTAATCCTGAAGTTTGCTTCAAACACGTGCTGCTCCTCTCTGTGCGCATGCAGTTGTTTTAAGTGTAGACGATCATAAAGAGGCATCCTTTCCCACGAAAAGATGCTGCCGTCGCGATCCTCTATGTTCTCGAACAGCGGTAGCCGGATTCCTCGTCCTATTCTAGGAAGGAGATGTCCTGGTAGAAACAGCATATCACTACTGTCCCAGGGTTGCAAACATGGCGACGGCTGCCACACCCACGTCGAGAAAGGTGAGCCATACCAACATCGTCGAAAATCCCACGGGATGCGCAACGAGTTTTAACTCATCAGTGAATCGGCCTGAGAGCATCCTTCATTGCCCACATGCTGCCATAAAGCAGAGATATTTCTGATCCCTTGCCAGAAACAAGTGAGAGCATTGAAATGGCCTGTGAAGCTACTTTAGCTGAATGTACATCTCGTTGCGCATCCCGTAGGTGGCTAGAGGAATTTCCTCCTTCAGTCCACCCCCTGTTGATGAAGGAGCTCACACAGGTTCCAGTGGAAGTGTCAGAACTCAGGACAAGGTGGGGTAACTGCAGGAATGTATCCCCATTGAAGCCTCAAAAAGGCGACAAATGCTCTCATTTTCCCTATTTTTTGCTCATTGTGGAGGCTAGTTTCCCCACTTTTATGAACTCTCCATGATCGTGGTCTGAGTTCTGACACTTCCCTTAGCTTCTTGTGGAAAGTAGCCGGTACAGGCATGCTGTTGTTCCCTCCTCCTTTTGGAAGATAGGTTAGCCCATGTTCCTAGAACCTCCCTCAAGTTCTAGCCGACTGCGTCGGCAATCTCATCGTGCGTGACATGGCGCACGTAGCCAGCACAAAGGTCGACCATCGCCCCTAACTTAATGCACGTCCACAGTAAGATTTATCCCTGCATGAACAGAGCAATAATAATGGAAGGTGCCGGCCGTACTGAATGGGCCAATTGTTGCTGTTTGACCGCTCGTGCTGATCGTCAAGTTACTGACGACTGGAGCACCGGCCTCCTTTGCTGGGTGCGGCGTGTTATTCTGCCACGAACCATTTGAAATGATATGGGTTACTGCTGCATCATTGACAAGCGTTACGCTGCTGCCCTTGCTGATGGTAATGCTAGGCTGCGCGAAGTTGTTTGAAGTCATATGAACAGTGTTGCCCCCACTGCTAGCAGGACTGGTAGTACCACTTGTCGAGGTGGGAGAAGTGCCGGTACTGCTGCCTCCTCCACAGGCTACGATCAGGATTGTAACCATTAACAAGGCTAGAAAAGCTGCAATGAGTTGTTTCATCATTCCGTCTCTCCTTCAAAAAGTTGTCTACAGACACATAAATCAAGATCGACCAAGTACCAGTAGTTGTTTACCGTGCTCTAGCCAGCACAAGGCCGAATGGAACACCCGCCTGCGGAATGGCCGAGTAGAAGCCCTTCTTGGTCCGCGAGGCGTGCTCGAACGTCATGAGGATAGCGCTGCCCCACTCGGCACCGAACCCGATTCCTTGGAGCATCCGTATCACCACCAGCAGGATCGGTGCGAGGATGCCGACCTGGCCGTAGCTCGGCAGAAGACCGATGCCGGTTGTCACGCACCCCATGAGCAGCAGGGCGCCGACCAGCACCGGCTTGCGTCCGATTCGGTCGCCGAGGTAACCTCCGGTCATTCCGCCGAGCGGGCGCATCGCGAATCCGACGCCGCAAGTGGCGAAGGCCACCAGCGTGCCGACGGTCGGGTCCGCTTTGGGGAAGAATACGAGGAGGTGGAGCTACACGTGCTTACCCGCCGCCTGGGAGGCTGGCCGACAATGGGCATCGACTGCTCGAGCTCGCGGCGCAACTGCACTGCAAGTACGGACTCGTCGAGGTCGACGTCGTTCCACCGCAGCACCGCACCCGCCGGCACATCGTTGCGGAGTCGAAAGCCGTTGGCCAGGCCGATCGGCAGGGCTCGCTGCGCCACAGAGGTCTCGGCCGGGGCGAGCCGACCGTACACCATGTAGCCGCCCTCACCGTCGAGCCTCTCGCCGGCCGTGAGCGCCCGCTTGGTCACCGACATGACGTCACCTCGGAAGGCGGTCGCTACGCCGGTCGGCTCCCCGCGCACGACGGCCGACGCGATGCTCACAGCAAGCTCCAGACCGATCATGTGATACGGCCGATACAGAGAGGCGTAGCGACCCGACGGATCGGTCTTGACACCATACTCGGCAAAGCATTGCACGGCGTAGTCAGTCCGTGCCTCGAAAGTCACATACACGCCCCAACGCAGGTCTCGAGAGACGGGGGTCCCGTTGCGATTCAGGCTCGAGGCGATCTCCACCGTCCCCTTGCGAGTCAACACACCGCCCTCGGAGACTGGTCGATAGACGATCGGCAATTCATCGACACCACATGGCGGAAAGAAAAGCCCCTCGTCCTGCGGGATCAGCCCAGTTCCATTGGCAACGGCAGCCATCTCGATCGCCGACTTGGTACCATCAAGGAATGAGTTGAACATCTTCGGGTTGAAGTCGCCGCTGGCCAGCTGCTCGTCGGTGAAGCCGTAGTACGACCACACCGTGTCGGGTGTGGACGCGTTATACTCCGGCAGGTACTTGGTGCCCTTGCCGGCGGCGACCACGTCGAAACCGACCGTCCGGCACCAGTCGACGAGCTCGCAGATCAAGGCCGGCTGGTCGCCATAGGCCATGGCGTACACAACGCCCGCACGACGGGCACGCGCGGCCAGAACCGGTCCAATCATGCAGTCCGCCTCAACATTGACCATGATCACGTGGCAGCCAGCATCGATACTGCGGACTGCGTGGTAGGCACCGGCAATCGGGTTGCCGGTGACCTCCAAGATCACCTCGATGCCAGGTGAGCCGATCAGCTTGTCCGCACTGGCGGTGACATGGGTCCCGCCAGTCTTGAGCGCTTCGTCAAAGCTCGCCGCGGCGTAACGCTCCTCGGGCCACCCAGTTCGTGCCAGTGCCGCGCGTGCCCGGTGCGGAGCGAGATCTGCGACGCCCACCACGTGGATCCCAGTCAGATTCAGTGCCTGGGTGAGGAACATCGAGGCGAACTTGCCAGCGCCGATGACGCCGACTTTGACCGGGCCGGACGCCTCGGTGCGTTGTGCGAGAAGAGTGTGCAGACTCATAAGCTCTCCTAACTTAACTAAAACTAAGCTAACACTACTTTGACGTGATGCCGTTTCCGTGGCTTGGTACCTGGATGTAGCAACTGGTCGGAGGGTTCTGTGAACTGCACAAATAGGGTTCTGTTGCAAAAATTTTTGCAACAGAACCATTAGCTGAGCTATCCTATGACGGTTTAGTGGTGATCATAGGAGGCGTCAGCCAATAGTGAGCATCTAATACGCTGTGCCAAAGGCTCGCCTCACGCCAGGCAGCATGACATAAATCAAGATGATGGCGTTGACGATGAAGGACACGGATACATCCTGCCAGGTGGATCCACCGAGCATCGTGATGAAGTCGAGGATGAGTTCAAAGATGGTGATGATCACCAGGAACATCCATGCTGCTGGATCAACCCGCCAGAGCATTTGCACGAGCCAGACGTACACCCAGACCAGTAACCCATACATCAGGGCATAAAAGAAGTTGAAGGTCCGGACGGCAACGTGGCCAATGAAGAAGGGGAAGATTCCCAGGAACTGGAGCGCATGGATAGCAGCTAGGACTGCCGCGACACCAGCCAGGATAGCGAGAATGGTGACTCCTACGGGACGTTCTTGCATGAAATTACTCCTTTCGATGTGTAGGATAGCCGCAACAATATCAGGGTGGAGCGTCTCACTTTATAACAGATCGTCTCTGCAAACATCTGCAAAGACGGTGACAGGAGACTTCCCCCTGCTTTCAGTGTACATGTATGAGGCTAAAAATACCTGCAATGAACATACTTTTTTTACACACTGTTAGCCAGGCGAGAAATATGCTTTAGTCATATGTTGTACTGGCTACTCGGGGCATCCGTGCGCACAAACAGCCTTTGAAAAAGCGTCGTGATCGTTGCCAAACAGACTCACACTAAGTGCAAGGTTGCGATACATTAGGGAGAGGGCGGAGCCAATAGGGATAAGAAGCGTCGGCTTGCCGAGAGCTTGATGAACGCCTCACTGCTTTGTGGCAGCCCCTCGTGATCGCGAGCGAGGCGACGCCACCGCGTGATCCAGGAGAAGGATCGCTCGACCACCCATCTCCTGGGCAGCGGACGAAAGCCTGAAGGAAAGAGGGCATCCCAATCGACCTCGGTCCCCTCGGGAACCAGTAATCCGCGTTTGGGTACCCTGAGCGCGCGTACCGTCTGTATGGTCCAGCCCACGTTCCAGCGCAGCCAGCCGATGAACGTGCCGCCGTAGTGGGTATCGCCCCAGAGCAGCTTCATTCTGGGAAAGCTCTCTCGCAATGGCTTGAGCATCACTTTAGCGCCTTGCTGATCCGAGCGGTGGGCCCCGGTCACCTTAACGGCCAATAAGTTGCCCTGGGTATCAACGAGGACGTGTCTTTTGCGGCCCCACGTTTTTTTTCCCGACATCGTAGCCCTTTTCGGGACCACGAACCGCGCTCGTTTTGATCGATTGACTATCGATGATCGCGGCGCTGGGCTCAGCGTTTCGGCCTTGCTTGATGCGAACCTCGCAACGCAGCGTTTGAAGCACTTGATCCCAGACACCTTCGTCTCGCCAGCGTCGAAAGTACCAGTAGACGGTGCCCCAGACAGGCAAATCGTGGGGCAGCAGTCTCCAGGGACAGCCGCTACGCAAGACGTAAAGGATGCCATTGACGATCTCGCGCCGCGAAAGTTCGGGGAGTCTCCCATCGAGTGATGGCTCAGGGATCAAGGATGCCAACAACTCCCATTGCTCGTCGGTCAGATCGGATGGATAGGCCCGCCGGCCCATGGTTATGCGCATGCTGGTATTGCTCCTTTTCTTGCCTCTTGCTGTTTCCTCGAATTGCTCCTCTCTGTTCTTTATCGGCTGTATAGCCGCAACCTTACACTTATACAGAGGACATCTTTCCCACAGTGCTTGCATTCTTGAGAAGAAGAGGGTATGATGGGAGGAAAAGTAGATAACCATCTGCCTCTCAACGCGCGCGACCATCTGCCTCAGTGCTGCTTGGATGGCGTGTGTGATGGGTGAAGGCTCTTCTAAAGCTCGACGAAGGCAAACGAGCGGTGATATTGCGATGATCTGCCTACCAAGCAGGTTGTCGCGGGTTTGCATCCCGTCTCCCGCTCTTCTCCTTTCAGCCATCCCGCTTAAAAGAGCTTCTCAGACCGTTTCACGAAGATAGATAAATAGTAGGTTTATATATAATACGGATCACTTTGTAATTTTCGAGTCAGCTTGCCGCACCGTTCCCTCAAGCTGTTGTGGCTACTTCGTACATCCGTGCGCAAAAACGGCATGTGGGAAGCGTCATGATCGTCGCCAAACAGGCTCAAAGGGCTGATTGTTTGCACGGATGATCAAAGTAGCCAGCACAGGCGACATCCTGCCTCGGCTATCTAACCCACAACGGGCAGCCACAACCAATTCCTGACATGTTTCTTCGGACAATGAGGATAGATTGTCTGGTACTTCTCTCTTCTTGATGAGTTTTCACCACTCGCGCACGTTGTGCAGCGTACCAGCCACAAAGGACAGCCGTTTCCACAAACGGCGTTTGAAAAGCGTCGGAGTCGTTGTCACACAGGCTTTATTTGAATGGATGTCCGATGTAGCCAGCACAGCGGGAGGAAATCTTTACAGACTTTTTACAGCTTTCTGATAATTTTTTTAACATGCATAGGGTATTATAATTAGGCAGCTTCGTGCCAGCAGTGACGCGTACAGGCCTGTACAAAGGGAATGTAAGTGAAAAAGCGGATCAGTATCGGGATCATACTAGTCGTGGTTGTGCTATCAGGAGTGGCGATAAGCTATGTCAACTTTGCTAGAGGTGGATCGTCGGAAAAGCCCGAGACGGCCCACCACAATGCCGTTATAACTGTGCCGAGCAAGAAACCTTCGGATATCAACATCCTCAACACGCCGGTGGAGACCAGCCACTTCATGCCCGGCGTCACCTTCATCCAGCTGGACACCAACCTGGGCAGTCAGAGCGAGCAGCGTCTGCTGGCCAATTCCGTGGGATACGTCAACACCTTCATCTATGGCTGGGGGACCGACAACCCCGAACCCTCCCCGGGCCAGTACGACTGGTCCTCGCTGGATCAGCAGGTCAATGTCATGAGGAACATCAACCATATGAGCGGGGGCAGGACGCAGCTCATGCTCAGCCTGTGCTGCGCGCCCGATTGGATGAAGAGCGATAGCGACATAAATACGGCTCCCAACCCGCAGAACTACGCGGACTTTGCCGACCTCGCCAGGCGGGTCGCCTTACGCTACCCGGACGTGAAGTACTTTCAGGTCTGGAACGAGTTGAAGGGCTTCGACAACCCGTCGGATTACATGCAGCTGTACAACGATGTCTACGACGCGGTGAAGGCCGTACGCCCGGACGCGCTGGTGGGCGGACCCTATGTGGCCATCGGGCCGGATGATATCCCCGATACAGTGACGGCGCTGTGGCTGGGGAGCAAGCATGGAGGAGATTTTGTGGTGGTGGATGGGGGCTTTGACTCGCAGAGCGCGGCGGGCGATTTCAGCGGTGCGCAGTTTTACCTGAACTACGCCAGGTGGCTGAGGCAGCAGGGAAAGGGAGGGGCGACGCTGCCCTTCGGGTGGGCGGAGTGGTACCCGGGGACGACGCAGGCGTGGGGGGACGCGCAGCACTTTAACGCGACGATGACCAACGCACTGATCGACACGCTCGAGAGCGGGGCGAGCTACGCGCTGATGTGGGGGGTAGAGGGTGGAGTGACAGGGGCGTATATGGAGGGGGACGGCCAGCAGCTGACGCTGATCGACAATGGGCAGCCGACGGTGTGGGATCAAATGCTGAAGGACTTTACCGACTACTTCGGCCCGGGCACGCAGATCCTGGCAGTGAAGGAGACCCAGCATAAAGCGGTGACGGTGCTGGCATCCGCCAGCAAGACCATACTGGTCAATCAACTCGCGAACAAACAAACCGTGACGATCAATGGCACGCAGGTCTCGCTCAATCCTTACCAGGTACTGGTTATGAATACGCCTGTGCTGGCTACATGAGATATCCGCCGAGGGGGAATCAGCAAGGTGCGAGAGTCATGGGAAGGTGTTCTCAAAGGCCCGCACGGATAGAGCGAGTAACCACCACAGCGATTGTCTGGAGCAATATACGCTCTTTGTTGAGAACTTATTGTGCATAGTGTATAAGGTTTCGTATTGTTGCGGTAGACAAGCCGATAGCAAAGACAGAGCATGACGACCACGGAAAAGAGCGGATGCCCTCTGGAGTGCCTCTCCAAACTTCTCAAATAGTCTTTTACCTTTTAACACACACAAAAATAGAGAGGTGCTGCTTCGTTGCAGATGGTATGCTACCGCACCCCTCTCTGAAAGCAGATCGTCCGTCGGCAGCTCAACCGTCTCACGAACGCCCACTCTTTAGTCATATTACCTCAAAAATTGCTCAATGTAAACGCTATTTTTATCAATAAGTTCTCAAAATAAGACACTTTAGTATCAGAGAATCCTCAATTTTTATGCAATATGCATAAAAATATTCTCCGGTTTTCATGGTCTTTTACCGATGTACTACACGCAATTTTCCTTTACTCTTACTCTTAAAGAGATTGTATGAGTATGCAGCGATGCGCCTCTCCTCTTTGCTAGAAGCCATGAGTGCTGTCTGTCTGGTAATGATGCCACCTGCATTATGACATGTCTTTAGACACAGGAGAGAAGTAAACATGGCAGCTGAATCTTCAAGCGAAGTCAAAATGGTCCCAACATTGGGCCTGACCGGGGTTACCATCAACGCGATGGCTTTGATCGCTCCCGGGGCCTTCCTCTGGACGACGTATGAGATCCAGGCGGCTCCCTCATCGGCGATGAACATGTGGTTCGCGGTATTTGTAGCGACCGGAATTGCGATGCTCACCGCCATCTCATATGCCGCACTGGCCAAACGCTATCCAGATGCAGGGACTGGCAGTTCCTATTATTTCGCAGAAACCGCTCTGCTCCAGCGCGAGGAACATCGTCACTTTAAGTTTGCCCGCCTCAGTAAATTTCTGGTTGGCTGGGCTTCGCACCTATATTACTGGATTTATCCCGGCGTCATGGTCGCCTTTATGGGCCTGGTCATCACTTACATTATCCAGACCTTTGTCCCCAGCTTCGGTGCCCCCTGGCAAGAGGTTCTGGTCTGTATTGTGTTCGCGTTCATCGTTGGTGGTATCGCCTACATCGGTGTGACCGGTTCAACGCTTGCCAACATTGTCATTAATGTGATTCAAATCCTTGCGCTTGTCACGTTCTCTGCCCTGGCAATTGCCTATCGCGCTACCCATCCCAACGTTGTCTACCTGCATCCCAATCCCTTGAGTGTGATCACCCCGCATGATTTTAGCGGCCTCATCTTCCAGGTGACCATCGCCATCCTGCTAGTGGTCGGTTTTAAATCGGCGACCGCGCTTGGGGCAGAGGCAAAAAATCCCGGTCGTGATATTCCCAGAGCGGTTGTGCTCTCGCTGATCATCCAGGCGGTCATCTTCTACTTTTTCGAGTACTTTGCGGCGAACTTCTTTATCAACACTGGCTTAACGTACGGGACCGGGAGTAACATGGTGACCGGTTTTGCGGCGGCATTCGCTTCCAGTGCTCCCATTGGCGCCATGGCCAAGATCATCGGCGACCAGATGCTCGGCGGCAACGGGACCATGCTGGCAATTATTCTGGCGGCGACCGTCGTGATTGCCCTGCTGGGAACCACGCTCTCCTGTTTGAACACAGGGGTGCGCGTGACCTATGCGATGGGCAAAGATACTGAACTTCCTGGGGTCTTTGGCTTCCTGCATGGCAAGTATCGCACACCGCATGTCGGTGTGATTGTGCTCACCGTGCTCTCGGCCATCATTGGAGCTTATGGCGTACTCAATGCCAATAATTTGACGCAGGTAACGCTTATCTCCAACATTGGCACCTTCCTGCTGTATGGCATGACCTGTATCATCTGCGTGATTGCCTTTGCGGGGGTAGTTGGACGCTCCTTCTTTAACACCATCCTTGCACCCGTGCTCGGGGCAATCCTCAATGTCGGTATGCTCTTTGGCGTGCTCTACTTCGCCCTCGCAGGTGGCGGCTCCTCCCAGCTGGACACCATTATTGCAGGTGTCATCTGCGTCGCCTGGCTGGTCATCGGCTTCGCGATCTTGTACATACGCAAACTGACCCAGGGCATTCCGATCCTGCATCCCGAGGATCACAAAGAGAAGCTCAACGAGGTGGGCATCCCGATTAGTGCCCCTGGCAACCAGTAGGAAACGAACGTTTCCCCAGGGGAACGACATGGACGCGTGTCAGTCACCCATCCCCATGGAGGACTAACACGCGTCTCTTTTCGTCTCACCCTGAAGGCATACACAATGACCGCAGTTCCACACGGTCGTCCGTCAGGGCGGCTTCCGATAGTCGGATTCGGCCGCGAATCAGATCCTGACACGCGCGCAGCTCGGCATCGGCGTTGAGCTCCGGATCGCCGCCACGGTTCAGCCCGAACGCCGCCTGCAGGATGCCCTGCGTCAGGTAGAAGACCAGGAACCTTCTGCTGTCGTAGCTGCCGCGCAGAACAATGCGCTCCCAGCTCCTGGCGAACCCCACGTATTCCAGGTTGTGCTCGTACTGGTCGGACCAGAAGCTGTAGATATAATCATACGCCTGCAGGTTGCCGAGCACGGCGCGGGCCACCGCACGGCCTTGCTTTTCGGCGTTGTTGTAATGCTCCACCCGCACCCTCCCGAAGACCGGGTGCAGCAGGTTGGCCACATCCCCCGCGGCGAAGACATCGGGCACACTTGTTTGGCAGCGCGCATTCACGAGGATCCCGTTGTCCAAAGCAATCGCACTGCCGGCAAGCGCGTCTACGGCTGGCGCGATCCCGATGCCGACGACGACCAGGTCGCACGCCAGCCGTGCTCCCTTGGCGGTCAACACGCGCTCCACCCGGTTGCCTCCCTCGAAGCTGATCACCTGGTCGTTCGTCACGAGTTGGACCCCATGCTCGCGGTGAATCGCTGCGAGCACGGCGGCGACCTCGTTGCCGAGGACCGTGGCAAGCGGTGCCGCTCCAGGGAGTACAGCGGTGACCTCGAGGTCCATCTGGCGCAGCGAGGCGGCGACCTCAGCTCCGATGAACCCCATGCCAACCACCACAGCGCGCGCACCAGGCTGGGCTACCTGACGGATCGCATCACACTCCGCTATCGTACGCAGCTGATAGACGCCCGGCAGGGTCGCTCCGGGCACCGCAAAGTGCCGGTTTCTTCCGCCGGTGCAGAGCACCAGCTTGTCGTAGTCCACCGGCGCTCCACTTTCGAGTCGCAATTGCTTGAGATTTGTGTCCACCTGCTGCACGGTGGACCCGCTACGGAGCTCAACGTCATGATCGCCATACCAGTCGGCGGGCTTGACGTACCAGGCGTTGAGGTCTTCCTCACCCCGCAGGTAGGTTTTGGACAGCGGCGGACGGCCGAAAGGAATGCCCGGCTCAGCGCCCAGGAGCACGATGCGGCCCCGCCATCCCTCTTCTCGTAGGGTCACAGCCGCATTCCCGCCGGCGAGCCCCGCGCCGACAATGACCACGATCTGCTCACCCGTTGCGTCAGCGTTCATCGTAAAAATCCCTCTCGTGATGTCTTGACGTATCTGCTCGGATACTTGCTCGACCTTTAGCTTGTGATTGAGAACGGGGAAATGCGGCCTTGTTCTCTTTCGCTGTGGCAGTTGCAGATGAAATCACCGCTAGCGCCCCGGAACCTAACGTCACACTCGCGACACCTCCAGTTTTGACAGCAAAACCGCACTTTTCAGAAGAAGAATATGCTCAAACTGCGATCTGGTCAAGTTGCCTTGCACGGAGCAGGTGATAGACCAGGAGAAGCTGAGTTAGGGCTAGCGGATGGCTATGGCGCCTATCCCACGTTTGGGAGTCGGAATACTGCCCAAGGTCTGCCAGCGAGGCTGCCCCACAGGCATCCAGGTGATCCAGAATACAGCGCTCTAGCGCACCTGCTGGCTCGTCAGGGATGGAACCATCGATCTCTAGATACTCGACGGCTCGCCCGCCCTCGCGTCCCAGCGTTGAGCGTACACGGCCCGACGTATCCTCAGCTATGACCTCGCTAAAGTCAGGGTGATGCAGCGTCCCGTACAAGGTCAGGCGCACATTGAGATGCGCATCACCATCCGGGTCAGCGAGATACGCTTCACTCGGAAAGAAGGAAACGACGACATCCGCGTGATCACGCTGCGGTCGGATATAGTCTTCCGCATCGTGCTCACGGATGGCAAGTTCGCGCAAGACCTCTTCTTCCGTGTACCCGCGCTTGATCGTATCTCGTCGGACCTTCCAACGTCGTCGCAGGTCCTCGACGGGATTGAGGTAGACGCGCACACTGTAGGCATTGCGCATCTCCTGCCAGTACATGCCGAGCAGACCCTCCACAAGCAAATACGGATGTGGAACGACATACTCTGGCGGTCCAAAGACACCTAATGTATGGTCGTAGTGCGGCTTCAGGATGGCTTCCCCAGCACGCAGTAATCGTAAATGTTGCGCCAGAATATCGAGATAGTTACAGTCGGGATTCAAAGGGGTGATGGCCAATTCCTTGCGCTGTTTCCGATCATAGCGATGGTAATCGTCAGTGCAGAGGATTGTCACGCGCTCAACGCCCAAAATCTGGGCGATACCTTGACTCAGCGTGCTCTTGCCTGCAGCACTGTCTCCCACGATTCCCAGGATAATAGGACGGGTCATCCTTTCAAATGGTACAGTCATAGCTTCTACCTCCAACTCCTTGTGCTGCGCCCGCTTGGTTGGTTCCCAGGTGCGAGTTTTACTGAGGTATCTGGAAGATACCTCTTTTCGTGCTCAATTCACGTCATATAGACGCTGGTGGCCCTGAGCTGCATGCCCTTATCACCTACGTTGACGTGACCTTCGTATTACAAAATCATCACAATTTTATGAAGTCCTGAGGCAAGTCGGGGCGTTGCTCGTCGTCTGGCATATGCTCGGTGAATACACGACTGGCCAGTATATCCTCGGCCTCAAGCGTCATCAGGTCTACCTTAGACATTCTCCCCCCTTTGGCGACGAGACGGTTGGCCTGGCGCAGGCGTGCTCGATCTATGGCATTGCGCACACTGCGAGCATTGGCAAAGCGCGGCATCTGCATGCGCCGTGTAAGATAGGTCGCGAACGCCTCGAGGGCCTCGGGGCTCAAACGATACATCTGTTCCGCAAGCATCAGTTGCGCGATTGCCAGCAGCTCCTCACACGAGTAATCGGGAAAATCCAGGTGGTGGGCAATGCGCGAACTGATGCCAGGATTCGACTGGAAGAAGGTCTCCATGCGGTCCTTGTAGCCCGCGAGGATGACCACCAGATCTTCGCGCTGGTTCTCCATCACCTGCAAGAGAATCTCGATGGCTTCCTGCCCATAGTCGCGCTCGTTTTCCTGGCGGTAGAGGTAGTAGGCCTCGTCAATAAAGAGCACACCGCCCATGGCGCGTTTGAGGACCTCCTTGGTTTTGGGTGCAGTATGGCCGATGTACTGGCCAACCAGGTCGTCACGTGTCACCGCCACCAGGTGCCCTTTGCGCACATAGCTCAGGCGATGCAGGATCGTGGCCATACGCATCGCCACCGTCGTCTTGCCGGTGCCTGGCCCACCCGTAAAGGACATGTGCAGTGAGGGGGGGCGCGCCGCCAATCCCAGGCTACGCCGCATGCGATCAACCAGGAGCAGGGCGGCGATTTCGCGAATGCGCGTCTTGACCGCTGTCAGCCCCACGAGTTCCTGGTCAAGCTTGTGGAGGACCTCCATGACCTGCGATTCCTGGAGCACGGCCCCCAGATCCGCGCTCGTTTCATCAGCGGCAGCGCGCGTCGTGCTGTTCATTTCCTCGGCTGGAGTAGATGGAAGCATGCTCATGATCTCCTCTAAGTGAACCGTTCTCCCTTGGGTTTGTCCGTCGCATAGCTATGCAAGCTATAGCGTATGGTGCGGTCATGTGCCTCCTGGCGCATGAGGCCGAAACCGGGATCGTGCGCAGGACGGTTCACGATAAACGAGAGGGCCAGCGTCTGCCGTCCTTTCGTGCGGTCGAAGGCCCCCACCCGAATATAGTGCTGCGGGTAGGCTTTGCGGCACGCGTTGATCTCCAAGAGAATCGCCGCCGGGTCCTTCACATCGAACATGGGCAATCCCCACATGTCCCAGTAGGTGTTGCGCGGGTGAGGATCGTCGGTGAACTCGATGTTGATCGGCCAGTCGTTTCCCAGGCAGTAGGCTATCTGCTGGCCGATCTCTTCATCGCTCAGGGGCGGCAGGAAGGAAAAGGTGCCTTGCGTCAGATGAAAAGTCATGCTCATCACTCCTTGGACTAATAACTCGGCGTTGGGATGGCATCGGGCGTGTCGGTCGATGCGTAGTTGAAGCTGATATCCTTCCAGAGCTCCAGGGCGGCATGCAGCGGACTCGACCAGCGCGCCGCCTTCTCCAGGATGTCTGGCCCCTCGTGCATGATGTCGCGGCCCTCGTTGCGCGCCTGAATCATGGCCTCCACCGCCACGCGGTTGGCCGTCGCGCCGGCCGCGATGCCCATGGGATGGCCAATCGTGCCCCCGCCGAACTGCAGGACCACATCCTCGCCCAGATAGTGCAGCAGCTGGTGCATTTGCCCGGCATGAATCCCACCCGAGGCCACCGGCATGACGGCGGGCAGGGATGCCCAGTCCTGCTCGAAGAGCAGGCCCAGGGCCGGATCAGCCGCGTACTTCGCCTCGCGCAGGGTCTTATAGTAGCCGCGCACGGCCTGGGGATCCCCTTCCAGTTTTCCCACCACCGTCCCGGCATGAATGTGATCAACCCCCGCCAGGCGCATCCATTTGGCGATCACCCGGAAAGAGACGCCGTGCGTCTTCTGGCGCGTGTATGTGCCATGGCCCGCGCGGTGCAGGTGCAGGATCAGGCCATTTTTGCGCGCCCATTTCGCCATCGACTGGATCGCCGTGTAGCCAATAGTCAGGTCGATCATCACGATGATACTGCCCAGCTCTTTGGCAAACTCGGCGCGCTCGTACATATCTTCCATCGTCGCAGCGGTGACGTTGAGGTAGTGGCCCTTGACTTCGCCGGTTTCCGCGCTGGCTTTATTGACCGCCTCCATACAGAAGAGGTAGCGATCCCGCCAGCGCATAAAAGGCTGTGAGTTGATATTTTCGTCGTCCTTGACAAAGTCAAGACCGCCGCGCAGGGCCTCGTAGACGACGCGGCCGTAGTTACGAGCTGAGAGCCCGAGCTTGGGCTTGGTGGTTGCTCCCAGTAACGGGCGACCATACTTATCCAGGTACTCACGCTCCATGACAATGCCATGCGGCGGCCCTTGAAAGGTCTTGACATAGTGAGGCGGGATGCGCATATCCTCCAGACGCAAGCTTTTGAGCGCTTTGAAGCCAAAGACGTTGCCAATAATGCTTGAGGTCAGGTTGGCGATCGAGCCCTCCTCGAAGAGGTCCAGGTCGTAGGCAATGTAGGCGATATACTGCTCGGTACCAGGCACCGGCACGACCTGATAGGCTTTGGCCTGGTAGTTTTCGTACGACGTTAAACGATCAGTCCAGACCACCGTCCAGGTAGCGGTGGAAGACTCACCAGCAACGGCCGCCGCGGCCTCAATGGGATCTACGCCTTCCTGGGGCACAAGACGAAACGCGCACAAAATGTCTGTATCTTTTGGTTCATAGTCAGGTCTCCAGTAGCCCATCTGGGCATAGGGAATAACCCCGGATGCCCAGCGACTATTCTGCTCCGACTGGACCTCTATCGTCATATTGTTTTCTCCTGTCAGTGAGGTTCGCCTACGAAATTGACTTCTTATGAATATAACTCTTTCACTTCACAGGCACATCACTAAAGCCCTCTCTAGTATCACATAAGGTTCACACGTTTCAAATCGAAGTTTGTCAATATGTATGCAGCTTTGAGCTGAGGTAGACATCCTCTCGAGTGAGCTCCTCAATTCGTTCCGTCCTGCCTGTCAGAGGTATCCGTCGTTATTGAGAGTTTGCTGCTTTGTAAGGCGGAGACATACTTGTTGAACTGTAGTCCCTTGATCAATAAATTCGGCGCATAGCCAAAAAGGGCGGCGGCGATCAGGAAATCAAGTCGATCAAGCGCAAATGTAGCCGACAGGGTAATTGATGCGCTAGACGCTAATTGAAGAACGATGGTACTGTAGATGAACACGCCGCCAATGCCCGCCAGCCCGGAGATCAGGGGCGTCCCCGTGAGTCGAGCAAGTGTCAGTCCATAATCGTCCTCCGCGCTATTTGCCGTCGTCTCCCGGTAGATTGTACCAAAGAGGCCGCCTATGGCGCCGACAATGTAAAATACGACGGCGGCCAGCAGGGGGGCCCGTATGGCCTGGAGGCTGCCGGAAACGAGCGGCAGGCTGAGGATGGCAATGCTCAACAGGGCAAAGGTAACCAGGCCTGTGACAAAGATGGCGGCTATCAAATGATTGCGCGCATTGATAATACCCAGCCACTGATTATCACGGAATTCGTTGAGCGCTCGCCTGATCTCACGCAGGGTCACCCTCGCATTGGCCTCTTTATAGAGGGCCGCCGCTGTAGGGACGGCACTGGTGGCTGGTTGGGGAGCTGGCCAAGCTTTGGGATCGTGCTGGTCCTCACGCGGTCCCAGGGGAAGGCCTAGATGTGTCGCGATGCGCTGGACATCATATTCTACTTTCTCAATACTTTGCGCCACGTTCTGGAGCTGCTCAACCTCTTCGGAGGTGCTGCTGGCGAGAAATACGACTGCGATGCCGGGGTCGAGCGTTTTGGCAGCAGTGCGCAATTTACGCAGCAAATCTTGAGCATTATTCATTTTAGAGTCGGTGATCGCCATATAATCATGGTAGGCGCCTCGAACCACCATCTCGATAGGCTCGATTTCGATCAAGGCCTCTTCGGCGCGATGAAGCCAGTTCCAGGCATTGATGTATGCCATTGCCAGCACCCAGGGCAGGCGGTCGGTCGAACTATACACCAGGTGCTGCAGCCTGGTGAGGTTGTCATAGGCTTCTTCCAGCGCAACGCGTTGATATGGCCTTAGCTTCTCCTCGGGGATGGTATTTTGCAGCATGTTCAGGCGGCTCTTTAGCCGGCTCAACTGGTTTTCGAGCAGGCCATAGCTATGGGGGTTGACCGCCTGGGCGGAAGTAAGTGAGGCCAGGGGTATGCAGATCAACAGCCATCCGATACAGGTCACAGCTGTTCCCCACGCGGGCGCGTACCAGCTCGCGGTGGTCAGATAGAAGCCCACAGTAATGATTGCGGCAATGATGGGAACTATGGCGAAGCCGGCTATCAATGCGGCTCCGTAAGCCTGAAAATATCGCCCTATACGCGCCGCTACGCCTGCTTTTGTTGCCAGCTGGCGCCGCTGCTCCCGCTCCTCGTCAGGGGCCAGGGTCTGGCGCTTCTGCGCTTCTGCAGGAGGTGTTTGCCTTGCTATATCGATGGGAGGTTGATGTTGCATAATTGCTGCCTCCATGCATGCAATCGTCGTAAGAGCTCGTGAATCCGCAATATCTGCAGTGTACATTGTACACGACATTTGCCTTTTTTTCCAGGCGCAAAGAGGCCTTTTTATGCCCTCCCGCTGCTTACGCTTATATCTTCTTTTTCCGCACCACGAGGTAGAGTATTCCGTAGAAGAACAGCGTTCCCAGGCCAGAGCCGGCCAGGATAAAGCCGAGATTATGCTCAATGCCGGCCATGAGCTGCGCGTTACTGTACATATCACTCCCGTCCCCGTCCCTGAAAGGCAGGCAATCTGTGAACGACGAGGTCGCGCGCTGCTCCGCTCTATGCAGGCGCGCCGCACCTGCCAGCGCTGCCTTTACAGCAGACGAGACATGCTTATTGCGCCTGGCGGAGGGTAGAATAGTTGCTGTGCTGCTGGCGACCGGAGTCTGTGTGAGTTCGGGCGTGGGCGTGGGCGTGGCGGTGGCCGAGGGACTGGCTGTGAGTTCAGGCGTGGGCGTGGCGGTGGCTGAGGGGCTGGCTGTGAGTTCAGGCGTGGGCGTGGCGGTGGCTGAGGGGCTGGCTGTGAGTTCAGGCGTGGGCGTGGCGGTGGCCGAGGGACTGGCTGTGAGTTCAGGCGTGGGCGTAATCCTGCGGCCAGCAGTTGGGTCGGGCGTCGGGCGAGCTTTGCGTTGCGGTGTTGTCGCCGTCGGTCTTACAGGCATTGTATGTGCAATAGATGTGGCGCAGGGAAGTGCCGCCGTCATTGGCGTTGCCGTTATTCGGACCTTGACCGCGGGCGTTGCCGTTGCCGTGGGGGCGGAGGTCGTCGGCGTGGGGTCAGATGCAGCCAGGCTGGCGTTTGAACGCGCCGTTGCAGTCAGATCTGTGGTACGTGTGATACTGCTCTGATCACCGGGTGAATTGCCCTGGCGCGATAACCCCGAGGTCCATGAGTTTTCAGCTGAAATTAAGAGTAGAGATATACTAATACAGATGATAAAAAAAGCCGTGGCGGCCATTATTCCTCTTCCACGCGCCCCCTGGTTCCACAGGGCCATTAACGTGTCAAGCATCTTCTATCCTTTCCCCTCTTCAGAGTGACACTCGCCTGCTTGGGTGCGATCCAGCTGCCTGATACGTGCGCCCAATCTACTCAGCTTTATCTCGTAGAGCTATCTTTTCCTCATCCTCGGCCTCCTATTGCCGCCCCTCAGAGGAGCCGGGCCTGCCGACATCAGGAGAGCGAAGATAGCTCCGTCTTTACGAATGGCGTTGTTGCTGCATCTTCCCGCTCCCCTGGGTTGAAGTAGCTGCTGGTGATAGCTTCAAACTCCTGTTCGCGCTGAAAGCGTTTCAGGATCGCTTCAAGGTGCATGATACATTCTAATGCCCGGCGGACCTCAAAAATCTCTCGCCTGTACCAGTGTTCCGCTTGAAAGGCGATGGCTCCACGCAGGCGGCAGACATGCGAGAGGCGTACATAATCCAGCACAATTTGACTGGTACGCCCGATGTAGATGAGACGTTTGTTGGTCAAAATCAGCGTTCCATGATCGCGGGCCGGGTAGGTATAGCGCAGGGCATTCCCAATAGGTTCACCGCACAGCGTGGCATCAGTGCTATAGTGGGCATGTTCACCCGGGAGCAGGCGCACCGAGACGCTTACCTCAGGCATCACATCTTCGTTGAGCTGCTGCGCCAGCTTATCGATATCAAAGCCATATTCACGCAGTGCGCGTGCGATCTGTATGCGTTTCAATCTTCGCTCGCGCTGATCCTGGCGGAAGCGCTGCCAGTTAGGCGCGGCGATTTTAGCTGTTTGTGCCTGGGCGTGCGCGCGCAAGCTAAGGTCTTGCCAGGAAAGCGTGCCTGGTTCGGGGGGCTCAGCCAGTTCAGCAAGCTGTTGGTCCGCCGGTGGCCAGTCCGTGGAGCCGGGTATTTGTTGATCGGCTGCGGGCGTGCTCGCGGCCTCAGCCAGCAAAACCTGCAGCTGCTGAGGAACGCTCTCCTCTGGAGAGGTCTGAGCACGATGCAGATAGTGCTCATTGAGATATTCCAGCGTTTTCTGTGCCCCTCCCAGAGCGGCAATGCCCCGCAGGACAACCTTCTGGCCGCCAAAGCAAAGCTCAAGGCGGAGCGAAGAAATGCCCATGACGTGTCGATAAATAGGGTATATGTTTGTCAGTTTGCTCAGTGGATAGTGCGTTCCGTTTACATCGAGGTAATCGGGGTAGAGCCGGAACATCTTTCCCCAGCTAAACGTGTACTCCGCAATCGGTGGTTCTTTGTGCATCACATCCATCATCCCCCACTTCAACGACCCATAAGCATTCAGTTATTCCCTGTTCCCTCAGGTCGGCCGCTCATAATTATGCATGCAAGGTAATACCCCTACAGTATAGCAGCGAAAACGGCTTTTCAAAATATATTAACGTGAGGCAGTACTCTCTGTAACGTGTATCGATATATCCGTAAACGTGGATATGGCCGCTTTTATAATACCTTGCTTATCTGATGAACAACTATGGCTAGCAGTGCTTTTTGAGCCTGTTTTTTGTCCAGAGCAAGCGCACAAATATCCTGTGCAGGCTCGGTTTTAGCTTCTCAGCTTCAACCTCCCCGCTGCGCAGAGCATAAGGCGTGGCTTGAGGTGCCCAGCGTTCACGCACGAAGAGCTCGGTAAGCCGCCAGACTGGTGGCGCGTCGCGGGGAAGGCGCTGACATAACAGGTGGCTGAACTCGTATGGCGTCTGCCAGGCCTGGGGAGCCAGGCCTGCCCAGCTTGCGAGGCGACAGAGACGCCAGAAAGTTCCCGCAATGAACGTGCTGCCAGGGTAGAGGTTGAGCCACCAGTAGCGCGCGCTGGCGATGGCCAATACGAGCAGCGAGCAGATCAAAGTTGCCAGAGACAGGCCTAACAGGAAATTCAGCAGAGAGTTTGTGGCCTGGCCGCTGGGATCGTCTCTTCTCTGCGAAGCTGCTGCGGGCACTGGTTGCGCTTTTTTGCTGCCCGGAGTGGGGGTGACCCTGACGGGTGGTTGTTTTGGATGGACCGTTGCGGCGGCCGGTACAACGGGTTGAAGCGTCGAAGAGGTATGCAAAGGAAAGCCGGGCGTCGGGTCAAAGTTGATCCAGCCAAATGCGGGAAAGTATACCTGCACCCAGCTGTGGGCATCGCTGCCATCGACTACCCACACGTTGCGCTGCTGATCCAGGTGGCCACGAGTAAAACCATTGACGACGCGCGCGGGTATATGCAGCTGGCGCGCCATAGTGGTCATGGCGGTAGCATAGTAGGTGCAGTAGCCATGGCGAGTCTGCAGCAGCCAGGATACGGCATCAATATTGCCGGGCACGGGAGGGTTATCCAGAGAATAGACGAATTGCGCCTGATCGCTGAGATGGGCCTCGAGCAGGCGTAAAGCATCAAACGCGCTCGTCGCGCCACGGGTCCATTGCTGAGTTGTCTGCCAGACCTGAGGCGAGAGATCGTGCGGAAGCTGGACATAGAAGGACTGGAGCGTAGAATAGTTGGGATCTGTCTGCCAGAAGCCCGCATCCGCCTGTGGTAACGGCACCGTGGCGAGGTCGTGCACGGAGGCTGTTGAGAGGAGTGACGTGACCTGATAGTGTTCTCTTTTTGTCAGCGTGCTCTCCTGGGCCCAGGCGGAGGTCATTTGATCTCCATAAAGGGTTGTGGAGATATCAAAAGATGCCGGCTGGGTAGGGGCAAAGATGTAATGCCTGACACTTTCGGGCGGCTGGACCAGGGTGACGGACGTATTGATAGGCGTGTATTTGAGGTTGATGTCTGTGGGCAGTGAGGTATCGGCTGCATAATTCTGGTAGCTTGTTGAGGCCAGCGAGGTCCAGGCATGTCCATCGAAGTGGTCATAGGTGAAGCCTGCCAGGTACTGGGGCCCAGCAGAACTGGTATAATTCAGCACCTCGCCCGCCGGCAGGTGTACGCTGCCGGAGATGGTTAATTTGTCGCTAAAGAGATTGGTGGGCGCCTGATAGGGCTGAAGCAGCGCGCCTGGATCCTGTAGTGACACATGGCCCTGAGAGATATTTGCCCAGGCGTTATCCAGTTTGCCCCAGAAGGTGGTCCCTGCTGGTGGCTGAGCGAGGATGGGCAGTATCCATCCAGAGATGAGGGTGAACACAAGCATAAACGCGCTCAGCTGGATGGTACGCCTGGTGATGCCTCGCAGCCATGCGCGATCGGTGTGCAGGCCCATGCTTTGCCAATGGGCTAGTTGCGCTGTCAGCTGTATGCGGGCAATTAAAAGGATGAGTGCGGCGAGCATGAGGGTGATAATAGAGGAAGCATCTTGCCGCACATAGTTCAGGTTGATCAGCAGAATAGAGCAATAGACGATGGCCACCAGCCAGGGCAGGTGAGCCCGGTACGTCAGCCAGGCGCCAAAATACCCTAAAAAGAAGCAGAGAAAGCAGAGATAGAACAGAAAGACCATGGTATTGTTATTGATCCTGGTCGGATCAGTAACCACCTCCCCAATTCCCGCTGTTAGCGTGGTCCAGGAGACATGAAATGCGATGCTGCTGCTGAGCCAGATCGAGAGCCAGTATCCGACCAGGCATGCGGCAAGATGGATAATGCCCTGTGGAAACCTGCGAGTTTTCGCGACGCCCAGCCCGATAAGCAGGCCGCAAGCGGCGCTCCAGTCAAGAATAAAGGTGTGGTTCACCCATTTCACGGCGGTAATGGAGTAGATCACGCAATAAGCAGCCACGGCCAGGCAAAGAAGAGCAAACCAACCCTCTGCTGGCGCCGCTATAAAGGGGAGCCAGCGTGAGGGCCGCTGCGCCTGCCGAGATTGCGACATGCGAGGTCGGTGCGGCGGCCGCTTGCGTTGGCCTGGCAAGTTTACAGCTGTTGGGGATATTGGCTCAACTACACTCGGCCTCATGCAAAACTCCTCCGGGTCATCATGAATTTTATGGCAATGAACAGGGCGGCTTTATAGATAAGACGCTCAGGCGGTACCTGTTGTTTCAAATGTACCCGCTTTGGCTAGCGCAGAGGTGATGTGCGCGCGCGGCCAAAGAACAGTAACAACAGGCTCGCGCAGAGTACCAGGCAGCATAGCATGCTCCAAAAATGAAAGCGGTTGAAAGGTTCACATTAGGCGTTGTAGATCGGGCAATGCACAAAAGGACAGGAAAGAATGTCACGAACTGCGGGCAGTTCTCCAAAGCCGGCGCTCGTGCTAAATGTATATCACTATTTATAAAATTAGAAATAGATTAGAAATACATTGGAATTAACTTAATGTTGCTATTGTTCACTTGTATTGTGCAATCTAATAGGTTACAGTTATGAATAGCAAATGCAAAAAGCCCTGACCGCGAAACTAACGGGCCGGGCGCAAAGAGAGAAGCGTAGTATAGAGCATTTGCACTGGTATTGAAGAAATATTACACACGAAGGAGTACATGTTCATGTTAATGGCAATAATCTGGTGGCTTATCGTCGGTTTGATTGCCGGCGCTCTGGCCGGCCTGCTCGTAAAGGGCAGCGGCTTCGGTATCGTCGGCGACATCGTCGTTGGCCTTGTAGGCGCCCTCATCGGCGGCTTTATTGCGAATGCCCTTGGTCTTAGCGCCGGCGGCGGCCTCATCGGCAGCATCCTGATTGCGCTTATCGGAGCGGTCATCCTGATCATCCTGCTGCGCCTCTTCACACGTGGCACTGGCCGCACAGTTTAGTCGGGCACGCTTCTCAAAAACGTTGTTAAGAAAGCGTGAGATATACAAGTACCTATGGATAATGAACAGGCCGCGCACCCGGGGAACCGGGTGCGCGGCCTGTTCATTTGTCAACGCTGGTGAGGATGCCAAGCAGCATGAATTCACCGTTACTGGCGCGTGAAAGGTGCAGCGAGAGCTCAACGCTGCCGGCCCGGTACTGGCGTGGCCATGATTTTTGCGGGTGGAGGGCTTGGGAGCATCGCGGGCTCGTTCCTGGCGAGCCCGCTGCAGAGACGCCTTGGCTTTGGCCGGGTGATCATCGTCACGACGTAAATCTGGGTCATGACCTGGCTCTTTTTTAACGCTGGGGATACTGTGGATATGACGGATTTGATGGATCTTGTGGGTATTGTGGGAAAGGGGGATTTTGCGGGTACTGGGGAGGGGGTGCAAACCTGCTGGCGGCCATCTGGCGCAGCTGGTTCAATTCGCGGTAGATGGGCCACTGTCCGAAGGCGAGGATACAAATCATGACGAAAGCGGCGGGCGGAAAGAGTATCAGCAAGCCGAGAGCGCCGCTGTAGCCGGCCTTGGAGCATATCCTCCAGTAGATGATGACCGATAAAACGATAAGCGCTAGCGTTATAAGCAGGTAGATGATAATGCCCCCCGCGAGGGCCGCCGTTATTGCTCCAGATCCAGAGTTGTCGCTTGGCATGGTTTGCTCCTTTTTTTGAGTGCAAATATTACTCTACAGAACCGACGGAATAACCTTAAGCATTATAGTGCAATTGCCCGGCGGGGTAAACTACCTGAACAGCAGATTTAGCTGTCAATGACCGCAATGTGAAAAATTGCCGCCGTGCGGGAGGGAGCATCCTCCCGCTGTACGCCGCTAGAAGTAGTTGGATGAAATGCCGCCGTCGACTGTCAACCAGGCTCCGGTCGTCCAGGATGACTCATCGGAGGCCAGGTAGAGCGCCATGTACGCGATATCCTCCGCCTGGCCAAAACGGCCGAGCGGAATGCGGTTGAGGCGCAGGTTGCGGGCGTCTTCGCTTGTCCACAACACGCGCAGCAGCGGCGTTTCGATAGGTCCGGGGCAGATGGCATTGCAGCGAACGCCGTGGCGACCATATTGCACGGCGAAAGATTTAGTCAGGGAAAGCATGCCGCCTTTAGAGGCGGTGTAGGCGTCCTGGGCTACGGTACAACCCATGAAGGCGACGAAGGAGGCTATATTGATGATTGAGCCCTTGCCCTGCTTGAGCATATGCGGGACGGCGTGTTTGGAGCAGAGGAAGGCGCTCTTGAGGTTGATGTCAAGGATGTGGTCCCAGCTGGCTTCGCTGAGGTCTGTCACACCCGCGTCATCGCCAGGCATAATTCCGGCATTGTTATACAGGACATCTACGTGGCCGAATTCCTCGATGCTGGCCATGACCATGTGTTGAACTTCGTCCTCTTTAGATACGTCGGCCCTGACAAAGATGGCCTTGCCACCCGCGTCACGCACGGCCTGGACCGTCTCCTCTCCCTCTTTGACGGCAATATCCGTGACGACGATGCTCGCCCCCTCGCGCGCAAATACCTGGGCGGCGAGCTTTCCCATTCCACCGGCAGATCCGGTGATAATTGCTACTTTGCCTGCTAATCTCATAACACATCCATCTCCTTGGTGGCAACAATCAAGCTAAACAGAAGGGTTAATTACTATGCCTGTCTGACCAGGTCAAGGTACCAGAATGGTACGCGTTTTCTCAGTAAAGGTTTACCGCGCACGACGTTGCCGGGAATAGTATCGCGGATATCATAGGCCAGTTCGCCCGTCAGTGAACCGGCGACATCGCCGGGCGCATAGGTGAGTGGGTGGGTGGAAGAACGACGGCCTGTCCGTTGTTCGCGGGTATCAATGGTCATCATCGTCAGGGCGGCTTCGCCTTCGTCGGCGATGACCTCTGACCACGGATAGTTTGCGCATGCCGGCGAAAAGATACCGCTGTTGCCGTTGGCGCGGGCGTTGTGCCAGGCGCCGCACCAGTTCGCCAGGGCCAGGTAGACGTTATTCTCGGCCGCCCGTATGCGCCAGATCACGTAATGCGCCGGGTCATATTCCGCGGGGGCTACAGGACGATCGTAGCGAATCTCCGTCGGCTCCAGCCCGATGGGAGAGGGGAAATTGAGCAGGGCGGGAGCGCAGACCAGGTCTGCGCCTTTCCCCGCGAGGATGCGCAGCGACTCCGGGAAGAGAATATCATACCCTGTGGCCAGGCCGATACGTCCCGTGAGCGTATCGAAGGTGGGCAGGCCCAGGTCGCCAGGACTGGCCCATAGGCGATCGCGCTTTGTGAGGTGGAGTTTGCGATATGTGCCATAGACGCCTTCAGGATCAATGAGCAGGACGGTGTTGTAGTAGCGGGGTCCGCTCGGAGCGCGTTCTGCGATGCCCAGAACCAGGCTGACCTGAAACTCTCGCGCCAGCTCAATGAGCGCGTTGCTGGCGGCCCCGGGTATCTCGATCGCGCCTTGCTGGAAGTGCGCGATCAGGTCATCAGGCGTACCCGCGGGCGCGGGGCCGGGCAGCATGAGTTCGGGGAGGACCAGTACATCGGGTCGAGCCGGTGCATGGTCGTGCATGAGCGAGGTGACCATATTGCGCAGGCTCTGCAGGGTATCGCCTGCGCTCCGCGCGCCGAGTTCCTGCAGGTTGGTCTGAATCAAGCCAACGCAGGAGAGCTGTCCCGGCGGCAGTTCACCCAGAGCGTAGAGGCCGTGATAGCGCAGGGGCTCCCACAGGTAGGTGTTGTGGGTAAGGGTGATATACTCGTCAGGCCGGCGATCCGCCAGGCGGTCGCCATCCACTTCCTCGGCGGAGGGGCCCCAGTTTTTCGCCCGGCTGGCCGCGAGGTCGACTGCGCCGTAGATGATGCCTTCACCCTTGTCGAGGTAGGCCTGGATGCTGCCATCAGGATTGAGGATGCAGCTGCCGCCGCTGAACTGTACCCCGCGTTCGCGCCCGTAGCGATTGGCGGCGATAAAGTAGACCCCGTTTTCGAAGGCGCGTACGATCCAGCTACTGCTCGGGCATTTCTCCTCGAGCCAGTTGGTCGGAAAGAGCAATACATCCGCGTGGCGCAGGGCGGGGATACGCGCCGCTTCGAAGTATTTGGCGTCCATGCAGATCAGGCCGGCTAAACGACCCAGGGGCGTCTCCCAGACAGGCATGCCCAGGTCACCGTCACGCGCCCAGCGCGCTTCTGATATATAGGAATGGATCTTACGATAGGTACCGATGATGGTTTCAGGCCCGATAAGGACCATGCTGTCGTAGTAGATTCTGGTGGCAGGGTCGATTTCGGGCAGGCTCAGGGCGATATAACAGCCATATTTGCGCGCGAGCTCCTGGAAACGTTCGGTAGTTGGTCCAGGAATCGCTTCCACATAAGGAGCGATCTCGGCGCGTGATTCCCAGCAGTAGCCTGTTGTGGCCATTTCCGGCAGCACAATTAAGCGCGCTTCATGCTGGGCGGCTGCTTCCACTAAACGGAGAAGGTCATTGATATTCTTCTCTTTCTCTCCCAGTATTAAATCATACTGAATTGCTGCAACCCGGTATTGGCTGAAAGAGGGTGTAGAAGTGCTGTTCATAGGAGTTCCTCAATCTCGTCTGCGAAGGATCTTACTTTCTCCATAATAAATCCTACTGTTGGTTGTTGGCATTGTACGCTTGAGGATGTAACAACGATACCATTCAGCCTTTCACAACGTCAAAGGGGAAAGTAACGGTATTTAAACCTCTTACATAGCTAAACTGCCTATGCGGCCTGCTGATCAGCGGTGCCTCTCCTAGTATGAGCGCGCCTGGCATTTATGCCCTGAGAGCCACACCGAGGCCAGGGCCATTGGGGAGTACCAGTCTGCCTCTATCCACGCCGACGCCCGTGTAAGGGTCGTCGCTGATCAGCAGGTTGCCATCGAGGTCGGCGTAGTCGACCAGTGGCGTCAGGTGGGCCGCGGCTGTAATCGCCACCGAGCTTTCGATCATACATCCAAGCATGACCTGCATATTATGGGCACGCGCTACATGGATCATCTTCAATGCGGGGCGGATGCCCCCGCATTTCATCAGCTTGATCACAATGCCATCGACGCATCCGACCAGGCGAGGAATGTCAGCGACGGTGACGCAGCTCTCGTCGGCCAGAATAGGGAGAGGTACATTGTCGCGAAATCAACTTGAGCCCGGCGTAATCATGAGCGGCTATGGGCTGTTCCACAAATTCGATATTGTAGGGCGCCAAGGCCTGAATATTGCGAATGGCTTCTTTGGGTGTCCAGGCATTATTCGCATCGACACGGATAACCGCTGTCGAAACATCACGAATGGCCTTGATAATGTCGATATCGTGTTTCGTGCCGAGCTTTACCTTGAGGATGGGGTAGTCGCGGGCCACCAGGGCTTTCTTGGCCATGTTGATGGGCGAATCGATGCCCAAGGTAAAAGACGTATACGTGGCGCGAGCTGGGTTTAGCCCCAGGAGCCTGTAGAGTGGTACATTGAGCATCTTGCCGACGATGTCATAGAGAGCCATTTCGCTGGCTGCCTTCGCTGAAGGATTGAGATGGATCATTTTATCCAGCTTTTCCGCGATATCCTCGAGCATGAAGGGGTCATCGCCGATGTTGCTCGCGAACATGGTGACGCAGGACAAAACGGTCTCGGAGCTTTCACCATAGTACTCGTCGGGCGCGGCCTCACCATAGCCGCTGTAGCCCTCGTGCTCGATGCGCACGATAACATTGTGGGATGTGTATTGGATATTTCGTGAGATACGAAATGGCGTCGTTAGCGTCAGAGCGACCGCTTGAGCATCGATTTTCATACAAACTTCTTCCTGTCCAGCTAGCATTTTTGCAGGGACACGCCGCGCTGGGTCCTGCTGACTCTATTTTGAGTGTTTGGACGATCCCTGTCAATAGATCCCTGTGCTGGTAGGGGCACCCCCTGCGCCAGGAAAACACACGTGTGGTGCCTGGTCAGCCACATTCTGACCAGGCACCACGCTAAGAGCAGAGAGGGGCGACGTTGACATACCGTCGCTATGTGAGCTGAAGTTCTCCCAGCTTGACCTTCACCAGCAGCTGCCGCTCGCCGCGGTAGATGCGTATGGAGACGGTATCACCCGGGTTTCTACTGAGCAAGACGTTGTTGAGCGAGGAGTTGTCTGGCGTCGCAATACCATCGATTTGTACGATGACGTCGCCCGGATTGAGCCCGGCCTGATCGACCGGGCCGCCTGGCTCTACAGCGACGATGAATACGCCACTGCTGATAGCCAGGCCGTTTTGCGCGGCGAGGGCGGCATCGACGTCGCTGCCCCTGAAGCCCAGTGAAGCTCTGCCTGAACTGGTAATCTTGCCGGCCTCGATAAGCTGGGACGCGATAAGCGCGACCCGGTTTGAGGGGATTGCGAAGCTCATGCCAGTCGTCGGGGTCCCGGCCCGGGAAGTGGCAGCCACGCTGGTGAGTAGACCTACCAGGTTGCCCTGCAGGTCCACCAGCGCGCCTCCACTATTGCCGGGGTTGATCGCGGCATCGGTCTGGATGGCGTCGGGAATGGTAGAGACGCTGCTATTCAAGGCGCTGATGATGCCCGATGTGACGTTCTGAGTGATGCCCAGCGGGCTACCAAGGGCGAGGACGGCCTGCCCAAGCTCGAGCTTTGAGGAGTCTCCAAGCAGGGCGATTGGCAGGCTGGCTCGCGCTGAATTGACCTGTATCACGGCCAGGTCGTCGGGCGGGTCCGTACCGGTAATCTGCGCCGGCAGGATCCTGCCGTCAAAGAGCACGGCATAGAGCATTGTTGCCTTTTGTATGATATGGTAGTTGGTGATGATGTAGCCCCGCGTATCGATAATTACGCCTGAGCCCTCTTCATTGCCCTGTGCAGTAACGACATGTATCTCCACCACAGCGGGCCGTATGCGGCCAATAATCGCTTCACGCTGCTTGTCGCTCGTGGCGCTGTTAAGTGTTGAGGTGGAGGGGCCTGAATTCGTTCGCACCTGCTGCATACGAGCGCTGGCAAATTGCCAGCCTGCAAACAGGCCGGTGGCAAAGACGCCCGCTATGACCAGGGCCAGGAGGAGTATCGCCCCGGAGTTCAAGCGCGAGGAGGATGGTCTGGACGCCGCAGGTCTTCTCTCTCGAGCAGGAGACGAAGAGGCGCCGGAGGTATCTTGCTCGGTATTTTGCATGGCGAAATCTCCCCTTTGTGACATACCCTGAAGTGTTTTCTCCCGGTGCGTGAGAAACCGTGAACATAACCATGAAGATTCAAGCTGAGTTCAGTATAGATCTTTCGCGCACAACAAGGCATCGCGCGGGGGAGTGATTTTGGCTTCTTTCTTTGGGCTGAGCGCGCGCTCACACTAAATGCTGAGCATCTTTTGCTCTAATACCCAAGGCGGGTGTTGACCGCCTCCACGAATTGCGCTGTACCTGCCTCCCCTCCCTGATCGCGGGTCAACGCATGCTTCTCCCTGTAGGTGTCCGCGATGGCTTGCTCCAGCTGGCGGGCCTGTGCGGGGTAGCCGAGGTATGTGAGCATCATTGCGCCTGAGAGCAACATGGCGGTGGGATTGATGCTTTCCTGGCCCACCAGGTCGGGCGCAGATCCATGCACGGGCTCAAAATATGCATAGCGCTCACCATAACAGGCGCTGGGTGACAGCCCAAGGCCGCCGATGCTGCCGCTGGCAACATCGGCGAGGATATCCCCGTGCTCATTGGAGAGCACAACCACGTCAAGCGCCTGTGGCGCGGAGATCATGCGCCGCGCCAGGTCATCGATGAGGTATTCCTGGTAGCTCAGGCCGGCATAGCTACGAACGGTCTCCGCCACGATTGACCGCAGGCGGCCGTCGGTGCGTGGTAATAGAGAATACTTCGCTCCCACGGTCACGCAGCCGGCGTAACCTGCCGCCTGACGATCTCGCGCCAGTTCGCAGGCCGCGCTGGCCAGGCGATGGATCTGCTCGTCGGTGGCAATGCGCACAGAGTAGCCTCCCGTTTTCTGCACGGGAGGGGCCTGCCACCAGCTGCGGCTGCTGGGCAGCGCACTTAGTTCCGCAATGTCGCCCTCGCGAGGTGGATACATGCCCTCCAGATTGTCGCGTACAATCACGTAGTCGATGGCTTCGGGGTGAAGCAGAGGACTGCGGTAGCCGGGAAACCAGCGCACAGGCCTGATATTCACATACGTCTCTCTGCCCCACCTGAGGTACCATAAGATCGGTCTGCTGGGGCCGCCGCTCGCCCCAAAAAGCGTGCAGTCTGCAGCGTCGATCGCCTCGCGGGTATGGCGAGGGAATACCTCGCCATACTGTGCTTCAGCCTCACGTCCACTCGCGACCTGCGTGAAGCGGATGGCGGGGGCCAGCCTGTGCAGTATCTCAGCGGTAGGGCGCATTACTTCTGGGGCCGCGTCATCTCCGGCGATGATGCACACCTGGGGGGGGTTGACGAGGCAGGTGGCGGTTAAAGCAGCTTGGACTCATCGCAGCGTCCCCTCCTGGCGGATATAGGCGATGATGCCCCCCGCCGCCACGATGCGCGCCACAAAAGGGCTCAGCGGCTCGGTGGCAAATGTTTGCGCGCTGGTCAGATTGCGTATGAGGCCACTCGTAAAATCTACCTCGATCTCCTGCCCGTCAGCGCTGGCCGGCGCTGCCTCATCACAGACGAGGACGGGTAGGCCGATATTGACCGCGTTGCGGTAGAAGATGCGCGCAAAACTGCGCGCGATGACTGCGGAGATGCCGCAGGCCTGCAGCGCGGCGGGAGCATGCTCGCGTGAGGAACCGCAGCCAAAGTTATGGCCCGCCATCACCACGTCTCCCGCCCGCACCTGCTGAGCAAATTCCGGCAGTACTTCACAGAGACAGTAGTGAGCCAGTTGAGCGCGGTCGGTTGTGACATTATAGCGGCCAGGAATGATTACATCGGTATTGACGTTATCGCCAAGCATCCAGATACGGCTCATCGTTATTTTTCCCTTTCTTCACTGTTGCAAGAAATTGCGCGGATCGGTGATCCTGCCAGTCAGCGCTGTGGCCGCAGCGGTGGCCGGGCTGCCGAGGTAAATTTCAGCGCTGGCATCGCCCATGCGACCCGTAAAGTTGCGGTTCATTGTTGTGAGGGCGCGCTCACCGGGTGCCAGGACGCCATAGTGGCGTCCGATGCAGGGGCCGCAGCCTGGCGTTCCCACGGAGGCGCCGGCGCGAACAAACGTATCCAGGTAGCCGAGGCGCATTGCCTCCAGGTAAATCTCGCGTGAAGCCGGCACGACCACCATGCGTATCTGCGGATGGAGCGTTTTGCCCTGCATAATACCGGCGGCGATGGCCAGGTCATCCAGGCGCCCGTTCGTACAGGTGCCCAGAAACACCTGGTCGATCTGGATATGTTCAACCTGCTCAAGCGCAACGACGTTATTGACGTCCGGCGGGCAGGCGATCAGCGGCTGGAGGTGTGAGGCGTCGATTTCTACAACGTGTTCGTAGCGTGGCTGGCGCGGCGCCAGCTCTGGATAGTCGCGTTCAGTACGTCCTCGCAGCCACGCCCGGGTGGTGGCATCAGGCGCGACGAGCCCCGCCTTGCCGCCCATTTCAATCGCCATATTGCAGAGGGTGAAGCGCTCGCTGACCGTCATCCGTTCGACCAGCTCACCGCTGTACTCAATGGCGCGGTAGTTGGCGCCATCAACGCCTATCCTGCGCACCATTTCGAAGGTTACGTCCTTGCTATAGACCCCGCTGGGGAGCGTCCCCGTTATGCGGATATTGATCGTCGGCGGGACACGGAACCAGGTCTTGCCTGTGGCGTAGGCGACCCCGATATCGGTGGAGCCCATACCCGTGGCGAAGGCGCCGAGCGCGCCATAGGTACAGGTATGGCTATCAGCTCCGACAATGATATCTCCAGGAATGACGTACCCGCGCTCCGGCATTACCTGGTGACAGATACCCTCCTGTAAAATGTCGATATCCTGCGAACGCGCGAACGAGCGGATATCACGCTGCAGCGTTGCCGCCGCGATCGTTGCCGCGGGTACGATATGATCAAAGACGATATGCGCCCTGCGCGCATCGAAGACACGTCCGCCGCTCTCCTGCGTCAACTGGCGAAATGCCTGGATGGCCAGCGGTGTCGTGGTGTCATGGCTCATGACGCGATCTACATCCGCTACGACCGTCTCACCCTGCGCAACCGCGCGGCCCAGCTTGAAGCTAAAGATTTCTTCGGTTAAAGTTCCCATGTGACACTTCCTTTCTCCTGGTGCCATGTATGAATAAAGACGTCGACCTCTTCCTGGGTGAGCGAGCCCTGTTCGGCCCGCTCTTTCAATGCCCGGGTGAGCAGACAGACCTCGTCTCCGCTGAGGTCCAGTCCAAGTGCGGCGGCGCGATGTCCGACGGCATGTCGTCCTGTGAGGCGTGAGCCAAGATCAACCTGGCGCAGCAGGCCGAAATCGCCCGGGTCGAGCGCTTCATAGGTGCGAGGGTTTCGCAACACGGCACTGGTATGCACGCCCGCCCGGTGTGTAAACGCTCCTGGAGCGGTAATGGGGATATTGAAGGGAATGGTAAGCTTGAGGCACTCCGCCACGAATTGATCGAGCGGGGCCAGTTGCGTGAGGTCGTAGGCCGCCAGTTGCTCGGGGTGGTGTATATAGAGCTGCGCGATCAGGCCGCTGAGCGAAGCGATCCCGTTGCGCTCGCCGATGCCCAGCACGCTGACGTCAAGGCAATTCGCGCCGGCCTCCAGCGCCGCAACGGTATTGGTAATCGCGGAGCCGGTATCGTTGTGGCCATGAAACTCGATACCGACGTGGGGATAGCGCTCGGCGCAGATGCGCACGAGCCGTTCAACCTGGCGCGGAGTCGCTATACCAACGGTGTCCGGCAGGCCAATGCGCTGCACGCCCGCCTCGACAACTACATCAAAGACGCTCAGCAGGTCGACCAGATCACTGCGAAACGTATCCTCGGCTGAGAAGCGCACATAGCGGCCGGCGGCGCGGATGTGCTGGATCAGCGGTACCGCTTCGGCGCGTATCTGGTCGACGCGGCGGCCGTGGCTATAGGTTCGCAGCTGTGCCGAGGTCCCATAGAAGAGATTCAGGCCGAAAACAGGCGTCTCCAGCGCGGCCTGTACATCAGCCTCGGCGCAGCGCACATGAGCTACGATGTGCGCGCGCAGGCCAAGCTCACATAATGCCCACGCCGTGTCCGCCGCCCCCGGGGCGCTGGCAGGCGAGGGAATCTCAATCAATGTGACGCCAAAGGCGTCCAGCAGGCGTGCGATCACAAGGCGCTGCTCAGGCTTGAAGAAGGCCCCCACAAACTGCTCGCCTTCACGCAGCGTCGAATCCAGAATTGCGACTGCATTCATCATAACGTTTCCTCTCGCAGGGTAAGCTCTCGCAGCACCAACTCGAGTACATCGATGGCGGCAAGATACTCGCTGATATGTATGTGCTCCCGAGGTGTGTGATCGAGGCGAGAGTCGCCCGGTCCATACGCCAGGATGTTCGGGCCCCAGGTCGGAGCGACTACGTTCATGTCCGATGTCCCCGTCTTGTGTTTGAAGCGCGGGAGCCCGCCTGTGGCGCGAATAGCGGTGGTGAAGGCCCTTGCCAGGGATGTCGTACGCGTTGTCTGAAATGCCACCTCCTCTCCCCTAAAACTGAGTTGAGCCCCATCTTCGTTGGCCCAGCCCAGCAGCAGAGCGCGCAGGCTTGTGCTCGCATAAGCCGGAGGCAAACGATAGCTGATCAGGAGGCGGCTCCACTCCACAAAGCCATCCTGTGCGCTGGAAATATTGCGCAATGAAGGCTGGAGGGCGGCGAAGGCGGAGTCCGGCGTATGCTCCTTGTTCCATGCCGTGGCGTGCTGGCGCACCCGCTGCCAGAAGGCGGCGGCCATCTCGCCGGCGCCTGGCTGTGGACCCGCGCTATGGGACTGCGGGTGGCTCACGCAGTACTCCACCAGTAATCTGCCTTTGTAGCCGATCGTCATGGCCTGGCTGCCGCTGGGTTCTCCGATGATACAGCCCAGAGGTTGGTAGCGATCCACGATCGCGCGCGCGCCGCGCGAGGTGGCGGACTCTTCTTCGACGGCGCCGATCACAACCAGAGGATGCTTTATGTCCGTGAGGGATACCGAACGTCTAAGTCGGGCGGTAGCACACAGGAAGGCCGCGAGCGCCCCTTTCGCGTCTACCGCGCCGCGGCCATAAAGCACGCCCTCTTGCAGCCTTACCGGGATGAAACCACGTACTGTATCCATGTGGCCGAGTAAGATCAAGGGGTACGCGTCGCTGTCCCATGGGCATGGGTGCGTGCTGGCGATGAAGTTGCCGGTCTCGTCTATATGCGTGCAGAGCTGCGCACGCTGTGCCTGCTCAAGCAGGTAGCGCGCCAGCGTGGACTCCTCGTGCGAATAGCTCGCAATGCCGAGCATAGTCTGGAGTAGGTCCACCTCCGGGGAGGGAGCGACAGGCGTAAAGCTCGCTCCAGCCGTCTCTTTGCGCGCTGGCGCCGCACCCAGCACATCCGCCAGCGCGTCCAGCACATGGTCGAGCTGCTCCTCTGTAATCACCAGAGGAGGTAGCAGGCGGATGACGTTGGGCCCGGCCTGCAAGGCGAAAACGCCTCGTTCAAGCAGCGCTTCAAGGTAAGGTTGCGCGCGCTGGCGCAGTTCGATGCCCAGCAGCAGTCCTCTGCCACGTATTGCGCGTATAAGTGGGGAATGCAAGCTACCCAGCCGCTCCAGGGCGTATGTGCCAAGAGCGGCGGCGCGTCCGGGCAGCCCCTCTGCTTCCAGAATGTCGAGTGTCGCAAGCGCCGCCGCACAGGCTAATGGATTGCCGCCAAAGGAGCTTCCATGCACGCCCGCGCTGATGCGCCCGCTCTCCATTACACGCGGCCCCAGGCAGATCGCGCCCATTGGCACACCGGCCGCGATGGACTTTGCCAGGCAGAGGATATCTGCCTGCAGGTTATAGTGATCGCTCGCGAAGAGGCGCCCTGTACGTCCAAAGCCTGTCTGTACCTCGTCGACGATCAGCAGCGCCCCGCGCTCGCGGCAGAGCGCGGCGAGACCACGTATATACTCCTCACTGGCGACGTGTACGCCCCCTTCTCCCTGTACCAGCTCGATGATCACCGCTGCGGTCTTTTCGCCGATGGCCGCCTCTGCCGCCGCAAGATCATTGTAGCGGATATGGCTGATGGCGGGAACAAGCGGCTCGAAGGGCTCGCGGTAGTGTGGCTCCCAGGTCGTTGCCAGCGCGCCCATCGTGCGCCCATGGAAGCTGCGCAGCATGGCGACTATTTCGGTGCGGCCGCTGGCAAGGCGCGCGAATTTGAGCGCGCCCTCAACAGCCTCGGTGCCGCTGTTGCAGAGAAAGATGTGCGTCAGACCCTCGGGAGTAAGACCTGCGAGACGCTCCAGGAGGCGAGCGCGAACGTCATTGTAGACAAGTTCGGGACAGGTTATGAGGCGTTGGGCCTGTGCTGCAAGTGCGGCAGCGATTTCGGGCCGGCCATGGCCGATATTCGCGATGCCGTAACCCGCCGTACAGTCGATATATGCTCGTCCTTCGGCATCCCATACACTGGCGCCACTGCCTCGCACCAGGACGAGAGGTCGCTTGCGATAGACTCCGCTGCTGTATGTGTTCTCCAGGTCAATAGTTGCAATCATAACAACCTCCTTTCTATGGGGATGGCGCCGCAAGTTCCCGTGCGCTGTTGCTCGTACTGCTTCAATTCTGGTGCCGCTCCTTCCCCCACGCGCACAAGCGTCGTTCCGTGGCCCGCGAGTGCGTTCGCGAGCGAAGCGCCCCCGATGAAGACCCTGTCCACGCCAGCCTGCAGGGCCTGCTGGGCCGCGAGCAGTTTTGTGCGCATCCTCCCCCTGGCATATCCCATAAAGGAGTCAAGCTGGTCAGCGGAAATGCTTGAGATGAGCGTCGTCTCATCCTGCGGGTCAGTAAGCAGACCGGGTACATTTGTTATGATGATCAGGGCCTCGGCGCCCAGAGCTGCGGCGACCGCGGCAGCGGCGCGGTCGCCGTCGACATTCAAGCGCTCTCCCTCGTGGCTCAGTGCCAGGGGGGCGATGACGGGGGTATAACCCCAGGCAAGCAGCTGGCGCAGCAGCGTCTCATTGACCTGTTCGATCTGGCCGGTGTAATCATCGCGCACTATCAGCGTACGCCCTTGCGGGGTGAGCGAACGCACAGCTGACTTGCGTTTTGCCAGGAGCAGCCTGCCATCGACTCCCGTTAGCCCGAAGGCGTTTACTCCCAGGCGTTGCAGGTCCGCCACGGTCGCGGTGTTGATCTGGCCGGCAACAGCCATCGCATAGATGCGCAGTGTCTCACCGTCGGTGTAGCGGCTGACCATACCGCCTGGTGAGGTGATCATACGTACGGGCTGACCCAGCTGCTGGGAGAGCGCGTTTGTGAGTGCCGAGCCGCCGTGCAGGAGGACAACCTGTTCTCCTAGCTTGACGCGTGTGGCCAGTTCAGCGAGAATGCTGGCCGTCGCGATGGCGGCGCCTCCGCCAATCTTTACAACAAGTGTCATAACATACCTCTCGTCTTGCCTACCTACACGGGGTGCAGGCCAGGAAAGGTCAGCCCCAGTGTCTCATCCCACGAGTGCATACAGTTGAGGGCCTGGACGGCATTGCCTGCTGCGCCTTTCATTAGATTATCCAGGGCGGCGAGTATTACCACCCTGCGTGAAGTGGGGTCCAGTTCAAAACCAATATCACAAAAGTTGCTTCCGGCCAGGATCTTTGGCTCCGGATAGCGATAGACCCCACCCTGCTCTTTGACCAGGCGAATGAACGGCTCGCGTTGATATGCCGCGCGGTAGAGCCGCCACAATGTCCGTTCGTCTATCTCCTCATTCACAAAGACATGGGCGGTGACGAGTACCCCGCGTACCAGTTCGACAGCGGTGGCGGAGAAGGCGATGGTCTGGGGGAGCCTCTCGCTTGAGAGCAGCCCGAGCTCTTGCAGAAGCTCGGCGGTATGACGATGGCCCGTAGGCTGAAACGAGCGCACAGCGCCACTCCGATCGGGATGATGACTGCCGCTGCCAGGAGTCGCCCCCGCCGCAGATGAGCCCACCTTGGCTTCCACTACAAGGGGCAGCGCGCTGTCCACCAGGCCAGCGCGATAGAGGGGCGCCAGGCCCAGCAGCGCAGCGGTTGCCATACAGCCGGTGCCACTCACAAGCGCAGCGTCCGGCAGTTCGGCGCGGTGCAGTTCCGGCAGGCCATAGACCGCTGTGCGCAAGAGCTGGGGAGCGTGATGCGGCTCCTGGTACCATTGCTCGTAGAGTGTGGTGGAGCGCAACCTGAAATCCGCTGCCAGGTCGATAATCCGCGGGGCAATGCCGCGGTAGCGCTCAATTTCGAGCGACGATATCCCGTGTGGCAGGCAGAGAAACAGAACATCGCATGACAACAGGTCATCGGGGCGACAGAAGCGAAGCGTGCTTAGCTTACGTAAATTTGGATGGACGCTATGCACGTACTTACCCGCATGGTTGCTGGAGGCGACCTGTGTTAGCTCGACGCGAGGGTGGAAGGCCAGCAGCCGTAGTAGTTCTCCGCCGGTGTAGCCGGAGCCACCGGCGATGGCAACACGCAATTGGCTCATCGTACAACTCCTTCCCTGACCTCACTGAGGATATAATCAAGCATCATATTGGGAATATCGACGCCTGTTGGAGCAATGCTGTTACGAAATTCCATCGTGGCGTTGATTTCATTGACCAGCAGGCCGCGCTGCGGGTCCTCCAGCAGGTCGATGGCCAGGATGCCGCCCCCGACAGCCTGCGCCGCGCGCCTGCACAGGTGTTCGAGTTCAGGTGTGACGGGGCAGTTGAGGGTTTGCGCGCCTCTGGCGGTATTGGTGACCCAGTGTTCACTGGCGCGATAGATCGCGCAGATGGTCCGTTCTCCGACCACAAAGGCGCGAATATCCCGCTGCGGCTTAGGGATATACTCCTGCACATAGTGAATATGGTGCGCATAAGTGCCGAGCGTCTCCTGGTGTTCGAGGACCGCCTCTGCCGCATCGCGGTCATTGATACGCGCCAGTAAACGTCCCCACGAGCCCGCGGTGGGTTTGAGCACAACTGGATAGCCTAGCGTTTCAATGCCTGCGATGGCTGTCGTGGGATCGAAAGCGAGCAGTGTGCGCGGCGTCGGGATGCCGGCGCGCAGCAGTTGCAGCGTTGTGAGGAGTTTGTCATTGCATGTTGCGGTCACCGCGGCCGAGTTGTGTACCCGCAGGCCCCAGTGCTCAAGAACATGCAGGATCGCCAGTCCGCGTGCCTGGCTCAGGCTGCGGCAGAGCACGGCATCATACTGCCGCCAGCGCGCATCGGCGCTGGCCAGGTCGAGCAGCAATTGCCGGTCATCGATGATATCGAACGCAATTGCGCGTTGCCTCAGCGCCTCAAGCAACAGTTTCTCTTCCACGCGAATTCTTGATGTAAGCATTGCCAGGCGCATGGTGCTACTCCCCCCAGTCTTCTTCCACCTGTGGGGCCAGGGCAACTACAGGCTCTTCCAGATTGAGCACTTCGAGCTCCGCGTTACAATCGGGGCAGTAAATGATCTCTCCGACCAGCAGACCCTGGAGACTAATTTCGGCTGCGCACTCAGGACATGGTGTCATAGGTTGGTTCCTCCTTCTTCTTTGCTCGATATGCAATACCCAGGGATATATAAAAGGCGCTCTTCGTCCACCCTTATACAGGGATGGAAGGACGAAAAGCGCCTTGCGCAACGTTCGTGGTACCACCTTCGTGCGCCAATACCTCACGATATTGGCCTCATCGAGTACTGATGTACTTCCGCCCGTTAACGGGGGCAACCGGCAGAGGTCTACTTTCGCTGACGCGATTTCTTCTCGCAGCTCCAGGATCTTTTTCACAGTTCGTTGACATACAGGCTTTGCACCACTCGCCCGCTCTCTTCACGCAACAGGGAACTGTTACTCGTCCCTTCCAGGCTTGTGCGGAGATGAGGGCATATAAAAACGCCCCTCATCCCTGCTTTACGCTGAAAAGGACGAAGAGCGATGTCTACAGCTCTCGTGGTACCACCTTTGTTCGTTGATACCTCGCGGCATCAACCTCGTCGAGTACTGATGTACTTCCGCCCGCTAACGGGGGCAACCGGCAGAGGTCTACTTTCGCTGACGCGATTTCTTCTCGCGGCTCCGAGTTTTTTTCACGGCCTGCCGACGTATGGGCTTTCCACCACCCGCCCATTCTCTGGACGCAGCTAACAACCGTTACTTGTCTCTTCAAAGCTCTTACGCTGTGCTGTTTTTGCTTTGCTACATACAGCATACAGTCATCATGGTCGAGTTGTCAAGTGGGTGTTTCTTACAGGCAGTCGCTCAACCTGTATCCCAGGTGTGGCTCGGTGATGATATAGCGTGGATGAGCCGGGTCAGGCTCCAGTTTGACGCGCAGGCGGCGGATGACACCCTTGACATAGTCGGTTGCGTCGCTATATTGAGGGCCCCATACCCGCTGCAGGAGCAGGTGGGTGGTCAGGACGCGCCCAACGTTTTTCGCCAGCTCTTCCAGGAGGGCATATTCGATGGGTGTAAGGGTGACTACGCGGCCAGCAATACTTACTTTATGCTTCTCGGTATCGATCTCTAACTCGCCGCACGTCACCCTGGTTGCCAGGGTTGTGTTGCCGCGCCGCATGACAGCCCGTACGCGAGCAAGCAGCTCGGCCAGGCGGAAGGGCTTGACCAGGTAGTCGTCAGCGCCCAGGTCGAGCACGGATACGATATCTGCTTCGCTGCCCTTGACGCTCAGTACGATGATGGGGATGGAGGAGTGTTCACGTATGCGCTGGCAGACCTGTAAGCCGTCGCAGCGAGGCATCTCCAGGTCAAGCAGGATAAGGTCCGGCAGTTCGTGTTCGTACGCGGCTAAAGCCTCAATACCGTCGCTGGCCGTCATCATCCTATATCCATGGGTGGCCAGAGAATGTTTAACCGCTGTCATGATCCCCGGGTCATCGTCTACCAGGAGGATGCGATGGTTGACGTGCGACATAGCATCATTGCCCTCCAGTGCTAACAGTGCACAACTCAGGTTCCTCTGAAGCCTCGATTGCGGTGGGGTCAGGCGGTGGCAGGGGTAACGCAATGAGAAAGACGCTGCCGCCTCCCGGCCTGTCCTCTACCCAGATCCTCCCATTGTGGGCCTCCACAATACCCCGGCAGATAGCCAGGCCCAGGCCACTGCCCTGGGTGTGGGCTCTCTGATCTCTATCAAGGCGATAGAAGTGCTGGAAGATCCGCTCGCGCTCGCCGGCCGGTATGCCCGGTCCCCAGTCGGCTACCCCGATCAGTACCTCCGAGCCGGTCCAACTGGCCTCCACCCTGATCGGTGAACATGGCGAAGAGTACTTACTGGCGTTTTCAAGCAGGTTCCAGAGGACCTGGACAAAGCGGTCTGGGTCGACGTAGTGCAGGGGTAAGTCGGCAGCCAGGTGGCGCTCAATTTTACAGTCACTGTTGAGATTCGCGAATTTTGCCAGGGTATCGGCAATCAACACGGGGAGCTCGGTCCAGTCACGGTCGAGTGGGAGGGCCCCGGCCTCGATGCGCGAGAGGTCAAGCAGGCGCTCGAGCCGGCCAGTCTGGCCGGCAATGTTGTGCAGCAGGTGCTCGAGCTGGGACTCCCTGGCGACGGCAAGGGGGGCGCAACGCCGTGAGAGGTTGACGCGCATGTTACTGCAGCGCTGCCAGGATTCCAGGATCATGGAGCGGGGAGTGTGCATGGTGAGGCTACCCGTCAGGAAGCCCTCACGCATGACCCTCAGTTGACGTGCGGTGCGTTCGATCTCTGATGGCGAGGCGATTGATAGGTTGACGCGATTAAGTTGACCGGGCATATCTCTACCCCGCTGCAATGAGGGATGGCGATGTGCCATGCCTGTCCTTTTAAAGTTAAATATGACATGTAGACAGAGCGCTAAAACTTATCTAGAAGGCAGGAGTACGCATGTATTATGTAACACATTGTATAGACTTTGTCCATGTGATAGCGACGAGGGGTGCTAATTTTCACCGTCACAGCTGTTATTCTCACTTTTCCCTCACTGCCTTCATGGTAAGATTCTATCGACCGAAATGGTAAGTGGGTGAAGGATGGACGGCGCTGTCTCTTGCAATAGCCGTGCGGACCCACCGTACCTTTTGGTGGCCCAGATTAGCTATAAGGTAGAGCAGGTTAGTATTTTACTTCAAAGTTCGGCGGTGGGGTAAGTTGTCGACTTCTTCCGGTAGTGCGAACGGAAATGCCATGTAGTGAAAGTGGGACTGAGTGAAAGGGAACCAGCGGTCCCTCGCCCGACGAGTGTAGTTACCTTAATGGAGTTGGACAAGTTGTAAACGGCCTCAGCGAGCGTTTAGAGGCTCGTCAGACGGAGATGAACTAGCATTATGGCTCGTAGTAGTATTACCAAGGCATACCAGAAGATCCAGGAGCTTTCCTGGGAGCCAACATTTGTCACACCAGTACAGACGTTACTCAGGCGAAGGCCACCCTGGGGTAGCCTTCGCAGCCCCAGCTCAGGAGTCCAATGCGCTGCTGAGCGCATCCATCAACCTGGCGGCCCCGAAGCGTATGACGTCGGTGGTGGGCAAGCCAGTCTCTGCCTCCACCTGTTTTACAGCCTGAGCAGCTTCTTCCTCGCCGAGATGAACGGTCATAAGGGCGACTCCCACGGTTTTACAGGGACGTTCTGGCCTTAAAATATTCACCATGTGCTGATTGAGCTGGATGAGCTGCGGCAGAGGGGGCAGGAGACAATGGTCCAGGCCCTCGATGGCCCTGGCGCCAGCCAGGTGGCAGAAGACCATGGCATCGGGCATCGAGCCATGGATTAAGCCCAGGGTGACGGGTGAATAGCCCGGGTGATTCAGGGCCCCCTGACCTTCTACGAAGACCCAGTCGTGGCGGTTGGTAAAGTCCAGCACCATCTCTTCAACCAGGCCCGCCTCGAAGTCGCTGATGATGCGATCAACAGGCAGACCGCTGCCAGAGATCATCATGCCCGTCTGACCGGTAGCGACGAAAGCGCTATTGAGGCCACGTTTCTGCGCCTCACGATCCAGCTCCAGCGCAGTAGTCATTTTCCCCGTGGCGCAGTCCGAGCCCACCATGAGCACGGTATGACTGCCGGAGCGATGGGGAAGATATTGCGCCACCCGATTTTTCCGGGGCGGGCGTCGCACATCCCAGATAGTCGTGCCGTGCTGCGCGGCTGCGCGACTCAGCTCAGCGTCGTCAGAGAGAAAGAAATGCAGGCCGCTGATGAGGTCCAGGCCGGCGTTGAGAGCCGTAATGAGCTGCCAGCGCCAGGCCTCTGGCAGCGCGCCGCCCATCGGCGCGATGCCGATCAGCAGCGTGTCCGGCCGGTAGTTGAGCGCCTCAGAAATGTCGCGGACAACCGCTATACCTGCTCCCAGGGGAGCGTTCAGCGCCTGTGAGACATCCATGCCCGCCTTGGTACTATCGATTACCGCAACCACTGGATCCTGGCCGTAGCGGATGACGCCTGTGGCCGTCTTTCCGTAGTGCCACTCTAAAGCCCCTTCTGCCAGAATTGCAATTCGTCGCATATACGCCTGTTCCTTTGTACATAGAGTGAAAAAGAGAGAGAAAAGCGGGCTCTGCCCTATAAAAGTATATGACATTTTGCGCGCTGACCTATAGACGCACAGGCATAACCATGCTATGATGTTAACAACATGTCTACTATGGCTGGCAGCGTTTTCACAGAGGTGGAGAGTTCTTATGCACTTCGATCTACGTCACTTCAATCTCATTAACTGGCTCTTTGTTGATCCGGTTGACGCGGGGTCTAATGCGGGCCTTTCCGGGGCGGAGACGTTTCATTTTTATATCCCTTGGCTGATTTTTTGCAGCGTTGGGCTTCTGGTCGCCTTCTACTACTCGGTCGAGGGTCGCAAGCGTTTCGTGAAAAACAAACCCCTCATCAAATATATGCTCGACCGCTACCTGGGCTGGTTTACCATCATCTGCATCATAGGCTATCCGTTGATCTTCGCGCGCGCCTACCTGAACGCGTACTTCTTTGCCTGGCGCGTGTGGCGTTACCTGTGGCTGGCGGCATTGCTGGCCTGGGCGATCACCTGGATCGTCTACCTGGTACGCAAATATCCACAGGAGCGCGCCAACTACATCGCCTACCAGAATCGCCAGCAGTACATTCCCAGGAGCAGCAAGCGTAAAGCTGCCTCCTCTCGCTAAAGCAGAGAGCCGGCGAACATCTCTCTTCTGTTTTGAGCCGGCCTGTTTGATTGAGTATGCAACAGGTTACAGGCATTATCCTGGCGGGTGGGCGCAGCCGCAGGATGGGAACTGAAAAAGCCCTGCTAAAGCTGCCGGGAGCCAGGACCATTACCTTTGTGGAACAGCTGGCGGCAACGCTGTCCGAGCAGTGCGGGGATGTGCTGCTTGTGGCACGCGATCAAGAGCAGGCCGCCAGCTATGGCATACTGCGCGGCGTAATGATCCTGACGGACAAAATGCCTGACCGCGGCCCATTGATGGGGCTGTACAGTGGCCTGGAGGCTATGTCTGCCAGTGAGCATGCCCTGGTTGTGGCCGTCGATATGCCTCTGCTGCAGGCCCGACTGATCTCCTTCTTGCTGGCTCAGCCCCGCTCTGATGCGCTGCTGTTGCCGGTGGTCAACGGTGCTCCTCAGGTGCTGTGCGCAATCTATCCACGCACGCTTATGGCGTGCATTGAACGACGCCTGCGCGAGGGGCGGCGCGACCCGCGCAGTCTACTGCAGGTTGCTCCTGTTCGCTACATAGACGAGGCGCAGCTGCGCGCAGTCGATCCGCAGTTGCGCTCTTTTATCAATGTGAACAGTCCGGAGGACTTGCGGGAGCTGCGCTCTTAACCGAAGCTCGCGTTAAACCTGCTCCAGCGCCTCTGGGCCATGCCTCTGAGGGTAGTGTCGAAGCCGCGCAGGGAGAGCCAGTTGCGAGTTTCGCCACTCACGACGACGTCGGTTTGCTGCATCGCGCTGACGCTGCTGGTCCCGCTTAACTGCATGGCTACTCGCAGTTCCGCCACCACCGTCTCCAGGAGTTCGCAGACCTTCTCATAGCTTTCGCTGGCGGCCTTGAGGAAAGGGAAGCCCATGCCAACGAGTGTGGCGCCAAGGGCCAGGGCTCGCGCTACGTCCAGGCCGTTGCGCACGCCGCCGGTAGAGATTAAAGGCAGGCGCGCGACACTGGCTTCAACCACGCAGATAGGTGTGGCGATACCCCAATCGCGAAAGAGCAGGCCGACCTGCATGGTGCGGTCGTCCCCACGTGATTTTGAGCGCGCTGCCTCCATGGCTGACATGCTGCTGCCGCCGGCCCCACCAACATCGATGGCTGCGACTCCGCAGGAACGGAGGAGCAGGGCCTGCTCACGGCAAACACCCGCCCCGGTCTCCTTGGCAATTACCGGCAGAGCGAGCTCGGCGCAAAGCGCTTTGAGGGCGGCAACTTCGCCCACGGAGCATCGGTCGCCTTCCGGCTGGGCCGCCTCTTGCAGGCTATTCATATGCACCGCCAGCGCGTTGGCCCCGATCATGTCAATGGCCTGGCGGGCCTGGTCAAAGGTAAAGGCGGGGTGGCGAGCCTGAGGGATCAACTGGGGCGCGCCTATGTTGGCGATCAGGAAGGCGTTGGGAGCATTTTCACGCGTGACGGCGTAACTGGGGGCGACATCCGGATTGACGATGGCGGCACGTTGACTGCCGACGCCAAGCGCCAGGCCAAAGCGTTCAGCTGCGCGAGCCAGGTTGCGATTGATGGCGATGACATCCGGGTGACCGCCTGTGAGTGAGGAGATAAAGATGGGGTAGCGCACTCGATGTCCGAGAAAGGTGACGGAGGTATCGATCTCGTCAAGGTTTACTTCAGGCAGCGCCTGGTGCACAAACTGGATGTCGTTCCAGCCGGCACGCTGCGGGGCCGACACATCCTCTCCCAGAGCGATGCTTACGTGTTCAATCTTGCGCTGCTTGACTTCATCTGTCATTGCTTGCTTTATCCTTTCTCGAACATGTCTGTCTATGAGATAGACGCGCGAGCAAAGCATAACCAGTACACTCCATCTCGCTTGCACTGCTGCGTGGTCTCAGGCTGGTCTGTGCCGGCGCGACCTTTCCCGCTAGCCGGGAACTCCGCTGTACCTCTTTCTATCGATGAAAAGGTAGATGAGAGGTATGCCAAAGATATAGATGGACTGGTCGATGGTGAGGAGCGAGCCCGGGAAGGTCAAAAAAGGATAGATGAGCAGGGCCGTAGCGGACAGGAGGAGCACCGCCAGGGTATAGCCGACAGGGCGGCGCAGCCCCACAGTCCATAGCGCCCACAATACATACCATGGCCAGAACCAACCCATGATCAACACCAGGTACCAGAAAACGGCGCTGGCCCAGCAGTCAATAAGTACATCAAAGCCGGCCAACCTCACTTCCTGGTCGCTGTGCTTGTCTGCGAGGGTGAGCGGGGCGTGGCGCACCTTGCTGAAGAGGTGGAAGAAAATCAGGGCAAAGATAAAGATGGCTGAAGCGCGCAAGGCCACGTCGGCGGCCATGTCCGGCTGCATCACGGATGGAAAATGCGACCAACGATCTACCAGCTCAAAGATCCAGTGGGTGGGGCCGGTGAGCAGACCAATGGGCGAATGGATAAAATGCTGCATGTCGATGACGGAGATAAAGGCAAAAAAGGTGGATGAGCCACGCCAGAAGGCCATGTAGATGGGAATGACCAGGCTCAATTCCACTAACACACGCCAGCAAAAACCCCACAGGACACGCGCTATGCTGGTCTTGTTGCGCAGCAGAAACCAGATAAACAGAGGCGCGAGGAGTAAGACGACCAGGTTCATACTTGTGGCCAGACCAAGCAAGAGCATAGCCGCGATTTCATACCAGTGCCCATTGCTCTGCTTATAGCCCTGGACGTAGAGCAGTGTGGTAAGCAGGAGCAGCACCGACAACAGTCCCTCGCTGTGACCATTGCCTGCGAGTTCGATAATGGCCAGGGGATTCCAGGCGTACAGCAGCGTACCCAGCCAGCGGCGTTGTGGAGAGACTCTGGATAAAATTACCCAGATGAGCATACAATTAATCAGGTGTGAGAGCAAAGCCACGGCCTTGAACAGCAGCAAAGTCATGGCGGGCCCTTTTCCCAGGCTGACAAAGAGCGATGCGAGCAACAGCCACAGGGGGCCATAAATATTGGGTGTCAAGCGCCCTGAAATGACCCATTGGAGATAAGGGTCGCTGGGAAACTGGATGGGCGGCGTGTTCAATGGATTGGCATGATAGACAGCCAGGATGCGTCCGGAAAAGATATACGCAAATACATCGTCTGAGAAAAGCGCTGGTTGAAATAAGAGCGTGAGCCCGAAGAGGAGGGCGCCTGCCAGGAGGATAAGTAGCCAGCGCGCTGGCGGGGGGGCGGTTAACTTGCGCGAACGCCAGGCAATGGCAGCATAGACCGTCATGAGCCCGATCAAGCTCAGGATCAGCAGGGTGAGATGGCTTGCCGGGGAGCCTGTGACTGGAAAGAGTAGGCGTGAAGGTACGAGCGTCAATGGCCATGCCTGCGTCAGCGGAGTGCGGTAGAAGTGCAGTCCGGAGAGAGGCGATAGGGCCACAATGAACACATACAGGACCTCGAGAATAGCGCCGGCAAACAATATGTTCAGCAGAGACGGCAAGGCGGGCGCAGGAGATCTATGCGGTGTTATATTGACTACATGTTCCGGTGCGCGTTCAGCCCCATCGCAATCAGCCGCCGCTTTTCCTCTTATATGTAGATGTGGTAATATTTCTGGCATGCGATCCCTTTAGTGATTTTTCAGCTTTCCGCGTGGCCGAACTGCGCGGGATTTACGGGACCTGTGCGCAGCGAGCTCTTTACTGATCCAGACAGTGCAATGCATATATGTTCGACGATGCTGAACTCATTATGGTTACGAGTCACAGACCCAGGCGTCGAAATGCTGTATCGATATACCTGGTATAGTAGTCAGTGCTGGTTAACTCTGCCACTTCGGCGGGTGTCAGAACTGCAGTCACTTCGGGATCTTCACTCAGGGCTTCGAGGAGAGCCGGGCCGTGGATGGCCCCGGAACTCGCCATCTGCCAGACTTTTTTAGCGTTGCGCTGCACCAGCGTATAGGCCTCCTGACGCCCTACTCCTTTATCAATCAAGGCCAGCAGGATACGCTGGGAGAATACCAGGCCACCGGTCATGCCGAGATTGGCACGCATGCGTTGCTCGTCGACCTGAAGGCCGCTCATGACGGTATTGAAAATGTGCAGCATATAATGTATGAGCGTGCAGGCGTCGGGAATGATGATGCGCTCGCCCGAGGAATGGCTGATATCTCGTTCGTGCCAGAGAGCGACATTTTCCAGGGCGGTGACTGAGAAGCCTCGTATGACGCGAGCCAGGCCACAGATGCGCTCGCACAGTTCGGGGTTACGTTTATGGGGCATGGCGGATGATCCCTGCTGGCCCGCTGCAAAAGGTTCTAAGGCTTCGCTGAGCTCGGTGCGCTGCAGGTGGCGAATCTCCTGGGCCATTTTTTCGAGTGAGCTGGCGAGCAGGGCCAGTGCAGTCATAAAGTGGGCATGGCGATCACGCTGGACGATCTGGCTGGAGACCGGGGCCACTCCGAGTCCCAGGGTTTCACAGACAAATTCTTCGATCTCGGGGGGAATGGTAGCGTGTGTGCCCACTGCGCCTGAGATCTTGCCGACGGTGACCTGTTCGAGAGCGGCGGCGAGGCGTACCTGCCCGCGTCGCAGCTCGTCTACCCAAAGAGCCAGCTTAAGACCAAAGGTCATTGGTTCGGCATGCATGCCATGGGTGCGTCCGACCATAAGCGTATATTTATAACGTTGTGCAGACTGCTCAAGGGTGTGTACAAGCTCCGCGAGCGAGGTTGTCAGCAATACACCGGCCTCTTTGAATTGGAGCGCCAGCCCGGTATCGAGCACATCGGAGGAGGTCAGGCCGAGGTGAACAAAACGCCCCTCCGGCCCAAGCTGTTCCTGAATTGAGCGCAGAAACGAGATAACATCGTGGTGAGTCTCTTGCTCTATCTCGCGCATGCGCTCGCTGTTATAGCCGGCACGGCGTATCTTCTCCATGGCCTCGGCCGGTATGACGCCGGCGCGTGCCCAGCCTTCGCAGACCAGTAGCTCCACCTTGAGCCAGGTATCAGTTTTATGGGAAGCCCTCCATAGATCAGCCATTTCTGGCAGGGAATAACGTTCAATCATCGCTTATCATGTTCCTCAGGTATTTTCGCTTTGCACTGCGCGCATGGGGGGATTAATCTACGCACTCTACTTTCGTTCTTCATTGTGTAGTGTATCACATCCGGCTGGAGTTTTTGGCTAATCCCTTTTTCTCTTCTTAACAATAAAATAGGAGTTTCCTTTGACATTTTGTCTGGCTTGAGAAATTACGGGCATAAAACTATGCTCGCAGGTGTTATTTATGATAGAATATGAGGGATACGACACAGGTTGTTATTAGGTCGACGGTTATCTTGACTCAGGGGTGCCATCCGTGTACAATCGTGTTCGCAACAAATAACTAGAGATAGAGCGTGGAGTGGTTAAGCTAATGAAAAAAGGTATTCATCCAGAATATGTAGAGTCCACAGTCAGTTGTGCCTGTGGCAACAGTTTTAAGACGCGCAGTGTCAAGCCTGTGCTGAAGGTTGATGTGTGCTCAAGCTGCCACCCCTTCTTTACGGGTACGCAGCGTATTCTTGACTCGGCCGGGCGGGTCGAGCGTTTCCGCAAACGCTTCAATCTACAAGACGAGTAAAATTTTGGGGATAAAGGATATCGTGGAGCCTTTGCACGAAGCGCTGTACATCCTTTATCCCCTTTACTTTCTGTTTGCGTTATTCTACGCAAGAGGTGAGAGGCTTGGCGAAAGTAAACGAGCGAACCATACTTTTCCTCATTGCTGACACCGGGGCTGGTCATCGTAGTGCGGCAAACGCCATTCGCAACGCGATCAATCAGGTCGCCGAGAAGACCCAGACGGAATGGCTGAGATGTCAGCAAAACTCGAGCGGTGAGGCAACTGCCGTATCCACTGTGGCGCAGGCGCCGCCAACCTATCGCATTGAGATCGTCGATGCTTTCGAGGAATATAGCCGCTTCCCCTTGCGTGAAGCTGTAAAGCTCTATGGGCCTACTATTCGCTATAACCCTAAAATGTATGGGCGCGTTTTTCATATGAGCAATGAAGCGAGTGGTGTGAGGGCGGTACAGTCGGTGGCATTTCCCCTCATCCATAACGGGCTTATTCGTCTATTTACCAGTGTCAGGCCGGATATCATCGTCTCGGTCCATCCCATGCTCAATCACGTTACCATTCGTGCGCTGCGCGACCTGGGTATACATATTCCCTTCATCACCGTTGTGACCGACCTGGTGAGCCTGCATTACTCCTGGTTTGCGCCCGGGGCGGACGCCTACATCGTGCCAACCGAAAATGCCAGGCAGCTATATTTAACGCGCGGCCTTGAGCCTGAACGTGTGCATGTGCTGGGTATGCCTATAGACCCCAAGTTTACGCGTCCAACGGAGAGCAAGCAGGAATTACAACGCAAGATTGGCCTGGAGCCGGGCCTGCCCGTGGTATTACTGGTGGGTGGTGGTGATGGCGCGGGGGGATTACAGGAAGCCGTGCGTGCGATTTCGCGTGCGCGCCTACCCGTTCAGTTGCTGGTGATAACCGGCCGTAACAAACGGCTGTACGCGTACCTGCAGCGTACAAAATCAAGCCTGCATGTGCCGGCAAGAATCTTTGGCTTCGTGCACAATATGCCGGAGATGATGCGCGCCTCGGATGTAATTGTGACGAAAGCCGGGCCCGGTACGATCAGTGAGGCGCTGGCGTGTCATCTACCCATTGTTTTAAGCGGCTATGTACCTGGTCAGGAAGAGGGCAATGTCGATTATGTGCTGCAAAACGGCGTGGGCGTGATGGCATATGATGCGCTGGAGCTGATTGATGCGCTGCGGCGGTTGGTCAAACCCGGCTCAATCGTCATGCGACGCCAGGTGGAGAATGCTAAACGCATCAGTCGTCCGCGTGCCTCGTATGATATTGCCGAATGCATTTTGAGCTTTATGCCCGCCGTCAGCAAGACCCACGCCTGGACGACGGTGCAGGGCCATGAGCGTCGTTTTATGCCTGCGCGTAGCTACCTGCGCCCTCCTCAGGCGCGTGTGCGCCGAAGGCTGCCCCGCATGACCTCAATCACATTTTTGAAGAGTCCTGTCGTGCGTCGTTTGCCGGTTTTGCGTGCAAGAAGCCTGCCCAATCGTTTTATCCGCCAGGGGAATACTAGCAAGCCGCGCAGCGATATCTAGGGTTTTCAGGCCACGAAAGGAGCTTATTTGTGGCAAAGTTTTACTATGGTGGCCAGGCGGTAATGGAGGGCGTTATGATGCGCGGGCGGGCGTCGGTTGCCATGGCAATTCGTCGTCCGGACGCCAGTATCTACCTGCACGAAGAAGCTCTGAATCCTCGCTTCTATCAAAATCGTTACTTCCGCCTGCCCTTTCTGCGTGGTGTCTTGCTGCTGTGGGAAATGCTGGCCCTGGGTACGCGCCTGATGACCTTTGCAGCCAATATCGCGGCGGGCGCACTTTATCCGACCGCAACGCGCCTTGACCCTGAGAATACGCCTTCGCCCGTCATCGCGGAGAAAGGCGCCGCCGAAAAACTGGAGCCGCCACCCAGGATCGGTGGCGCTGCGATGCTGCTTACGCTGTTGATCTCACTCACATTTGCCATAGTCATCTTTTTTCTGGGGCCGCTTTTTCTGGCGAGCCTGCTGCGTAACCAGATCGGGGATGGCTGGCTCAACCTGGTTTTTGAGGGCGTCGTGCGCCTGGCCTTACTGCTGGGCTATCTCTACCTGATTGGCCGTGTGCCTGATATCGAGCGCGTTTTCGGCTATCATGGCGCCGAGCATAAAGCGATTAATGCCCTGGAGCAGGGTGACCCGCTCGATATAGCGCATGTGCGGCGCGCCTCGCGCGTCCATACACGCTGTGGCACGGGCTTTCTTCTACTGGTAATGGTTGTGTCGATTCTTGTCTTCGCCTTTGTAGGTTCGCTGTCGCTGCCGCTCAAAATTGTCTCGCGCATCGTGCTGGTGCCTGTCGTTGCGGGCATCGCCTATGAGTTGATGCGCCTGGGGGCGGCCAACTATCGTTTCCGGCTCGTGCGCTGGCTGCTGGCGCCAGGCCTGGCACTGCAGGGTTTGACGACGCGAGAGCCCGATGATAGTATGATTGAGTGCGCCATTACTGCATTGAAGCGTGTTTTGCAGAGAGATGGGCTCGCTGATAGAGGTGGACGAGCAGTGGGAGAGGCTACCAGGCCTACCGGGTCTGCGCCGCCTCCGCTCGCGGTTTAAACATCCAGAAGTAGTATATAAAGGATAAACTAAAGCATGTCATCCGATCCAAGCATTTCCCCGCCTCCGCTTGATGTCCCTGAGACACTGGTCGTTGAGAGGCGGCAGGTACATTTCTCCACGCCGCGCTGGTTTTTTACCGGCCTGGTGCGCATTTCATATCGACTATGGACGCGTGTCGCGGCCCGTCTTTTCCCGGAAAATTCCTGGTCAGAGGGTCTGGCTCAGAGCCTGCATATTCCCCTGCCCGATAAACTGAACATGAGCTGGGTGACGCGGGAATTAGCGGTGGGCGGGCGCGTGCACACCCAAGATATTCCCGCCCTGGCTCGCGCAGGAGTCACGCACGTGGTGGATACCCGTTCAGAGTATAGCGATGACGCCCAGGCTCTGGCGCGCGAGCACATTGAGCTTCTGCACCTGCCTGCACCCGACACGTATCCCCTGTCGGTCGAACAACTGGGGGAAGGGGCCGCCTGGGTGCATAAGCGTATCGAGCAGGGCGGTAGAGTGTTGATTCACTGTGAACACGGTGTGGGGCGCAGCGTCCTGCTGACATGCGCGGTGCTCGTTTACGGAGGCATGAGTTCGCATGACGCCCTGGCCCTGGTGGAAGAGAAACGCTGGCAGGCCGCGCCGAATCATAGGCAGGTGGCGCGCTTGAGAGAATTTGAAGAGATCTGTGGAGCGCTCCCAAGGGCATAGCGCCAGATTGCCTGCGCTGCGCCATCCTCCTCATTACTGGCGGTAACCGCTTTAGCCGCCGCCCTGACCTGTGCGGAGGCCTGCCCCATTGCGACCCCCCAGCCGGCAGTCCTCAGCATGATAATGTCATTATTGTTGTCCCCAAGTGCCATGACCTCCGTCATGGAGATCGCCAGAGCCTCTGCCAGGGCGGCGACCCCGCTGGCTTTTGAGCAGCCGTGATCCATGATGACCAGTTCGGCGCTGCCGTAACTGCCACGTGCAATGGTTGTCCAGCTGCACCTGAGGGCGTCAACGGCGGGCAATACAGCTTGAATCGACTCGTGCGAGGTGAATGCTACCACGCGCAGGGGATCGGGCTGGCCGCTGCAGAGGGCAGCATGCGGCTTGCGGCGCATGCGATCGGGGTAGGCGGCGAAGTAGGCGTCTAACCAGAGATTATCAAGCTCCTCCGGCCCCGTCCAGACCTCTTCAAGCAGGTCATCATTCGGATGAACCACGGGCTGGATGCCATGCTGAACGAGCATATCTACGCCCTGCTGGGCTATTTGAGCGTTCAGTGGGCGTCTGTAGATGACCTCGCCCTGTGGATGGCGCACGATTAATGCGCCATCATAGAGTATGATGGGCCCGGACAGTCCCAGCTCGCTGGCGATGTGCGCCGTATTGCAATAGCGGCGAGCCGTCGCCAGGCTTACAACAATTCCCGCCTGCCGGGCCGCGCGTACGCTTGCCAGGGTCGCGGGCGTGATCTGACCGACAGGATTGAGGAGCGTTCCATCTATATCAATGATAAGCATTTTAATGTTTGTTGGGTTTGATTGCGTATGCATATGTTTTGCAGGTGCCAGGTACGCTATCGCTTGTAATGACGATGCGACGGGGTGACATACCCGTCGCATTTCTCTCCGGAGTGGAGATGCTTCTATTATACCAAATGGACGCAGTGGATCGCAAGTGTCTGGGAGCCCGCTGGCAGGGCTTCTCAAAAGTTGTGGCCAGGAAGCAACCAAGCAATCGCCTCACGAGGGTGAGCCGAGAAACGGCGCAGTTGGCTCGCTACGTTAGAAACCTGATGGAAATCCATCAAGGAAAGCACAACAGTGTTCAGAACCGCCAACATGGCTGCCACTGGTTCGAGACGCACGCCACAGCGATCCTCTCCCAGTGTCACATCGCGACGCCAGTGGAGACAATTTTCCACCGCCCAATGAGCGCGAGTCAAGCCCAGAAGACGTTGAGGAGAGCACTGCTGCAAGGAAAGACTCGTCCAACCATAGATGACTTCGACCGTGTGTTTTCCTTTGCAGATGCGTTCCCGTTGTAAGCGGAACACCTGCCCAACATCCCCCCAGTCCCGATACAGAAAGTCATTGAGATCAGGACTGGTGATAATCGTGCGACGTTCTAAACGGCCATGACCTTTCTCGATTTGCGTGTAGGATTGCCACGTCCTCTTGTCTGCCTGCGGATCTTCAAAAAACAGTTCCAGGTCGGCGCGCGTGACCGGCGTATTGTCTTTCACGATCACAATCACCTCCCCTCCTGCCTGCTGGACAAGACGACCGAACTCGTGATAGCGGCTTCCCCGCATCTGCTGTCAAAATCCGCCCTTTGCACAATGCCTCGGTGAGCAACGGTTTGAGAGCACTCACTTCATTGCGTTTCTCCCCAATCGGACACTGATGCAAAACGATGCCGGTTTGCACCTCATACACATGCAGCAAATGCTGTTGCGGGTCTTCGCCTCCATATGCCTGCGATCCCGTGCCTTTGAGGGCTTTGCCATCAATCGCTAGATGCTCATGTGCGATCTTTCCACTGCCAGGGTCTTCCCCCTTTCGGCTTTCAGCGGCTTTGCGCACAAACCAAGCCGCAAGGTTGGCGTTGATCTCCTGACTTTCCAAACGAGCCAGGACATAACTATAGGTATTGGCGCAAGGCATCCGTTTCCAGGACAACTGGAGTTCATCGCGGAGCAACTCTTCTTGATGCCTGATCCATTCGCTGGCTCCCAGTAGGCTTCTCATTCCTGCCAGTTTCGCTAACACCAACACGACCAATACCCCTGCCAGATCATAGCGCTTCCCGCGCGCCGCCCGACCATCCACCAAGTGCTGACACATGCCATACAATGATTGCATCTGCTTTTGGCCTTGCTCCTGGGGTTCCTTGACTTCCGGAAGCAGTGTAGTATAGTCCATGACGGGTCTCTCCTGAATGAAACGTGTTTTGAGTGGTTTCATTCTACTGGATTGACTCTTCTTTTTCACTCCCCAGACTTTTGAGAAGCCCTGAGCCCGCTGGACAACCTTCCCGGGCTTCTGATACAATCGAGCATATGAGTATGCGAGAAGAGCGGCCGAAAGTGAGTCGCGGCCGGCGTAAGGCACCGCGCATAATAGGCGACGTTGTCCGGCCGGACACGTATCAAGCCATCAGCGTGCATGGCCTGCCACTTTTGCCAGATGAACAGCCGGTGGCGACCGTGCGCGATAGTTTATATGACTTGATTCCCCTGGGGCCGCGTGAGGAGAAATTGATCAGCACGCCGGCTTTTTTGCGCCTGCAGAAGGTGAAGCAGCTCGGCTTTGTCTATCGCGTCTGGCCCGGGGCTACCCACACGCGCTATGAGCATAGTCTTGGCTGTTACCACCTGGCCGTGCGGGCCCTGCGCGCTTTACTGCAGCGGGGCGTGGACGGGGGGCTAGCGGGCGTCTCTACGAGCAGCATTCAGACCCTGATTGTGGCTGCGCTGTTGCACGACATCGGGCACTACCCATTTTCCCATACAATCGAGGAACTGGGCTACCCCATCGTGCTGCATGAGAAAGTCGGGCGTTCGCTTATCGAGAGCGGGGAAATCGCCACGATCATTGAGCGGGATTATCATCTCTCTCCCCAGCGCGTGGCCGATGTGATCGACCCGCCTAAAACGAAGCCACTGTCCGCTGATGATGAGATGCTGCGTCACCTCTTGAGCGGCGCTCTGGATGTGGATAAGCTTGATTATCTGCCGCGAGATGCGCGCGCCTGCAATGTGCCTTACGGAGGCGTCGATGTCTCGCGCTTACTGGGCGCGCTGCGCATCCACCCTGGCGTGCACGGAGAAGCTCGCCTGGTGGTGACGCATAAAGGGATCAGCCCTCTGCACTCGTTGCTGCACGCGCGCCAGGAGATGTTCGATAATATCTACTGGCATCATACCAGCCGCGCCTTCCAGGTGATGTTAATGCGAGCGGTCCAGGAGGCATTGCTTGCCGGCGTCCTGCGGGCGGAGCAGCTGGTAGGCCTGGATGATGCCTCGCTATTAATGCTGCTGGCGAGTGAGCAGGTGCCGACGAGCTCGCGCTGCCTGGCGCGGGACCTGGAACTGCGCCGGGCGTATAAGGGTGTGCTGGAAATTAGCCGCCTGGCGGGCCGCCTCTTCAATCGCCTGGACGCGCTCTACTGGGACGCACATCGCCGCCGGCATGTTGAACAGGCCCTGACGGCTGAGCTTGGTCGTTCTTTAGAACTCGAGATTGCTGACTACGAGGTACTGTTTGATATTCCCCGCCCGGAGAAATGGGAGATGGACGTGTGGGTTACCTTTGGGGCGCATCCCCCGGTCGGCATGGCGGAACTTGTCACCTGGGTCCAGGCCACCGGGTTACAATCTGATGATCTTGCTCGCTATGAGCAACATCAACGCCGCATTCGTGTCGTGGTGGCCGCGCGCCTGCGCGATATCCTGCGCGCGCGCGGCGATGATCTGCTGCTGCCCCTCCTGGAGACGCTGGTGACCAAGGAGTAGCGCAGGTGCTCAGGCAGAGAGAAAGCGCTAGCGCTTCTTCTTACGCTGGTACATCATACGTACGGCTTTTTCATGTATACGCCTGGCAGGGGCAAACTGGGTATCGAAGTGCAAGGCGCGCTCTGCCGTCTGGGCGGCTTCGCGATAGCGTTCCAGCCTGTACAGGTTGTCAGCTCTCATCGTCCAGATGCGGAAATCAGCGGGGGCCAGCTCCAGGCAGTGATCAATGGCGGCCTCGGCCTCGCTAAAGCGCCCCAGGGCGCGCAAGGCGCGCATGTAGCTGTCCCAGGTAAAGAGGCTTGCAGGTGCAAGGCGGGTGAGCTGTTCAGCGATAGTTGCCAGTTGCTCATATTCTTCGAGCGCGCGAGCTGCGAAGGCCATAAGGCTGAGAGAGGTCGTGTCCAGAGGCGCCAGCTCAAGCGCATGCTGCATGGTCTCTGCCAACTCGTGCATACGGCCATAATGGCGTAAGATCTCGCCCTTCATCTGCAGAGCGAAGAGGAAGTCGGGATCACAGGCCAGGCTTTGATTTATGGCTGCCAGGGCATCCAGCATATTGCTGAGGTTGAAGAGGGCCATACCCCGATTGGCCCAGGCGCGGGGATCCTGTGGCGCCAGCTCGATCGCGCGCGCTGCGCTGCGCAGACCCGCGGGGAAGCGCCCCTGCACTATTTGCAGGCCACTACGGTTGATCCAGGCCAGTGGCAGGTTGGTAGCGAGTAAGAGGGCCCGGTCATTGGCGACGGTGGCCTCGGAGAGGCGCTCCAGCTTTTGTAAAGCGCGCGCTTTACAGGCCAGCGCCATGGCGGAGGAGGGAGCGATTTCGCTGGCTTTCTGCGCCGTCGCCAGCATATCTTCATAGGAGCCGGCCTTATCCATGGCCAGGGCAAGGTCGAGCAAGGCTTGCACGCCTTCATCCTGGACAGCCTGTTCCCCGTTGTCGCTGCCAGCATTCTTTATGCTGTGAGCCTCTTTAGCACCGGCTGGAAAATTTTTGGGTGCAATAGATACGATGTGCGATTCTGCGTTGAGCGCTGACTCTCGCTGTTGTTTATCCACTCGTTTCAACTTTATGACCTCCTGGAGGTTCTATTATCGCATCATCGTCTGTTAAGGGCAAGCCCTCACTCAGAGCTTTGTGCCCCAAACCCGGACAATTGAAAGGCCTTACAATCTTTTTACAAAATTCTGTATGTTTTATGAAACTCATACGCTACAGTTAGCTTAGTAAAAATAGAGGTTCTCATAGAGACTACATCCATGGAGGCGACTGCGATGTCATATCCTTATGATGACGATCAGGCTGTGCCGTATCAGCCTGTAAACGAACAAAACGCTTATTCAGCACCAACATATAATACCGCCACTACCGCGACAAGAACGCCTGCTCCCGGCAAAAATACGGCGTATGGGGGGGGGCAGGGCGCAGGAAATATCTACCCGGCGGCGCCAGCACGGCGCCCTTCGCGCGGCCTGCGTACGGGGGCCATTTTCGCCTTGACGCTGCTGCTGGCGGCGGTTTTTGGCACCGGCCTGTTCGCTGGCTGGGAATATGGCAGGGGCACAGCCGCGACGACGCAACAAAGTACAGCTGCGACGGCTCCCTCCGCGCCCGTGCCTACCTTGCCTCCGATTACTGGCAATTCAACTACTGACGCTCAGCGTGAAGCTGTGATTGCTCGCGTTCAACCCGCGGTTGTGCAGGTAAATGTTACGTCAGCGAGTGGCTCGGGCATTGGTTCGGGCGTCGTGATCGACAAAAACGGCTATATTGTCACCAATGACCATGTAGTTTCGGGGGAGCAGTCCATCAATGTCGTGCTCTATAATGGCACGAAACTGACTGCCCAGCTGGTAGGTACCGATGCCACCGATGACCTGGCGGTTATCAAAATTACGCCTCCGGCGTCGGGCCTGACGGTAGCAAGCCTTGGAGACTCTTCAAAGCTGGTTGTGGGGCAGGAAGTCCTGGCCATCGGCAACCCCCTGGGCATTACTCAGACGGTGACCAACGGCATCGTCAGCGCGCTGGGGCGCAATGTAAGTGAGGGACAGGGCGGGGCTACCATTCCCAATGCTATTCAGACCGACGCGCCGATCAACCCGGGCAACAGCGGCGGCGCGCTTGTCAATATGCAGGCCCAGGTGGTCGGTATTCCCACGTTGAGCGCGATCGACCCCGAGTTTAACACGCCTGCCAATGGTGTTGGTTTTGCCATACCCTCGAATCGCGTGCAGTTTATCACCTCGCAGATCATCGCGACCGGCAAGGTGACGCACACGGGGCGCGCGGCGCTGGGCGTCAGCGTCGAGAGCGTGGACGCGAACCTGGCTGCGCAGGACAACCTCTCAGTGAACCAGGGGGCGTTAATCGTGGATGTCACGCCGAACGGGCCGGCGGCGGGTGCGAACCTGCATGCAGGAGATGTGATTGTCCAGGTTGGCAATACGGCGGTCAGCGATATCTCATCACTTGGTGATGCCCTGCAGTCCAGGAACCCCGGCGATACGGTTTCCGTCAAAGTCTATCGCGGCAATCAACAATTGACAGTCAACGTCACCCTGGGTGAGCTGCAGGCGCAGCAGGGATAAAGAAGAAGCCCGGCCTCTTGAGGCCGGGCTTCTTCTGCCGCAATGGCTAGCTACCCAGGGCTTCTAGCAGCAGATCTCCCTCTTCGGGAGTCACGCGCCCCTCCGCGATCATACGCAGGATGGCTTCACGCTCTTGCTCCAGGTCAAGCCCACGCTTGTCGGCCGCGTGTGTTCGCTCCTGCAGCGCGCTATCTGGCGCCGTTTCACTGCGGGCCGCGGCCGGTTCTGGAGAGGCCGAGGGCGCCGCAGGCGTGGAAGGCGGGAATGGTGGGGGCGTGTGAATGCGTAAATTGCTCATCGCGCGTTCTACCGCGTCCAGCGCGCCTGCGACCCCTTCGTTTGCGGCGCGCCTGGCCTGTTCGCGAATGCGCTCCAGCCGCTGCGGGTCAAGCCGCCATTCGCGGTCATTGAAGCGAAAATTAATGCGCTCGGCCCGCTCTTCGGCCTTGCGCGTGATATCATCCGCCAGGCCTGCTCCGTGGTGCCAGCTCGACTCCTTGAACGCCGAGGCAATCTCCTGACCAAGCTCCTGGCCGAGCTTACCCAGGTCACGACCCAGCTGTGACATCTCATGCCCGAAGTCGTTCCATGCATCAGCGGAGCTGCTCGAACTGCGGGGACTGCTCGAACCTTTCAGGTCGAGGTCACCACCAATGTTCAAATCGAGGTGTGCGCGTCCCTCACCGTAGACGAGGCTGAGCAGGTGGCCACTCCTGCTCGCGCTAATGGATTGGCCGCTGATATCGCCGCCCACCGTAGCTCGCATATTCAGGTCGGCATTCTCGGGTAGAACGATTTTCGCATCGCCCCCCACAATCAGGCGCGAACGGGTATCGACAGGGAAAAGCGCCTGCAGCTGCAGGTCGCCGCCGATGCCGCCGACCTCAACACTGCCCTGGATACCCTTGAGTGCTCCATCACCGCCAATAGTGCCGGCCTGCAGGTTCCCACCCACACCCTGCACATCGCCACTACCGCTTATATGCCCCAGTTCGACCGCGCCCTGCACATCGCGCAGGGCGCAATCACCAGCGATATTGCCGGCATGTACTTTTGCGGCGCCACCTATCGCGCAGTCCCCGCCAACATTGCCAATCACCACCTGCGTGCGTGCGCTGCCCCTGACCGCGCAATCCCCGCCAACCAGGCCACAGCGCAGAGCGGCGACAATGTAAGACGCCTGCAAGTCGCCGCCGACCGTAGCGACCGTGACTGTTTCGCCAGAGGCCACCGCCAGGTCCCCACCAATCGTTTCGATCTCCACAACGGCGACATCCTTCAGCGTGGCATCATGGCCCACAGTATGTCGCACGCGCAGATCCGGGGCAGAGGTCACGACCAGGTCACGACCCAGCTTCGTCAGCTCGATCGCAGGTGCGACGTCTTCCAGGACAGCGTCGCCAGAAATGTTGCGCAGTGTGACATCGCCCGCGATGTTTTCTAAAGCTACCCTGCGCACGCCATCAATTTCAACATCCGCCGCGGCATGCGTGGCGCTGATACTCGTATCAGTGGGCACCTGCAGGAGCAGATCGCTGTCGCAATCGCTAATCATTACTGCGTTACCCTCTTGACGCAGGTCGGACACACTGCCATCACTTTCGATTTGAATGAGCGACTGCTGCCAGGCACGCACAGTCAGGTCGCCTCTGAGGCGTGTAATCACTATACGCGGCTCCTTATCAAGCGCAAATGTTTGCTGGGCCATTGCTTCCTCCATAGTCTCAGGTTATTCTGTGAAAATTTCTACTCGTTCGTCCTCTTCCATGTCCTGTAAATCAAGTAGCCGGCCGCTCGCGCCACTCGCGATAGCGCGCGCAAGATCTTCCAGAGCGCTGCCGCTGAGCTGTGGCGCCAGGCGCGTTCCCAGGCGCAGCCCGACGTCAATGAGTGCGGCGGGAATAGTGACATTGAACTTCTGGCGGTTGCCGGACAGGTTTGTCACGCGCACCCGCACGAGCCGCCTGGGCTGCTGAGCGCCCTTTACGGCCTGGTCTCGATGTGTAGATTCCAATGCCAGCGCATCAAGCAACTGTGCTGCCTGGGCCGCGCTCACATTGCCCGCCTCAACCAGGGAGAGGATACGGTTGCGCTCTTCAATCGAAGCAGCCATCAGACTATCCCTTCATCAGGCGCATCGCTTCCTCGACGCTGATCTCCTTTGAGGCGAGGCGGTCCAGGATGGTGCGACGATCTGCGCGTCCATCGCTCTCCGGAGTGCCGCCCAGAGCCGTTACAATCTCATCCAGGCGGCTGCGAGCGGTGTTGTAAGCTACATCCATCTCTGCAGCCAGCTTCTGGATGTTGCCGCGATACTTCACCAGCATCTCGACAAAGTCCAGCTGTTCGCGCGTCAGGCGACCAATCCAGCCCAGGCCGAATTGACCCTCAATCACAATGCCACTTTCGGGACACTCCAGGCGCGTAACAATCAGTTCACCCCCGCTGACGGGGTCTCGTGTGATCAATGGATACATGCATGCACTCCTCATGCAGGATAATATTATGCTTAAAATTGATATTTATCGTTAACGACATGGTAATAATAGCATATCTATGTAAAAATTGTCAATAGTTTGGCGATTAACTTCAAGTCATTGGTAAATTTTACTGGAACATGCTGCAAAAGATGGTCTGCCGCCGAGCACTGAGCGGGCGCCCTCCTGCGCGGCCGAGAAGGATGAGGCTCTATAGGGAAGTTTCAACGAGCGCCCTGTTCACCATACGTACGGGACGGATGAAAGGATACGCGCCATGGAGCATTTGCCACGTAAGTCATCTGTGGCGTAGACTATCTGCAGAAGATCAAACAAGCGCTTGAGGAGCACGCCATGAAAGGTACAGACACGACAGATGTTGTTGTTATCGGTGGTGGTGTCATTGGTTGCTCTATCGCCTACTACCTGCGCCGGGCAGGTATAGCTGTCACCGTTCTCGATAGCGGCGAGATAGGCGCACAGGCCTCGAGCGCCGCGGCGGGCCTGCTCGCGCCGCTTGGATCGCTCTCGGGGCCTGGGGCTTTCGCGGACCTGGTACTGGCGGGCTGGAAGATGTTTCCCGCGCTCGTGCCAGAACTCGAGGCGGCCAGCGATTTCAGCCTTGAGTATGAGCAGACGGGGGCCCTGCGCGTCGTACGCAGCACCAGGAATACCAGCAATCTCAGCAAGCGCCTGCAGGCCTGGCGGCAGCTGGGGCTCGAGATGCACTGGTTGGACGGCGCGGCCTCTCGGCAGCACGAGCCACTGCTGGCCGCCGATGTGTGCGCCGCCATCTACGCGCCGCAAGAGGCCCAGCTGCGCGCGGCGCGTGTGGTCCAGGCCTTTGCCCGCGCGGCCGCGCGACTCGGGGCTGTCCTCTGCGGCCACAGTGAGATCCTTGGCCTGCGCCGGGAGGGCACGAAGGTGACCGGGGTCTATACCGCGCAGGGTGAGACGCTGTCCTGTAAGCACCTTGTTATCGCCTCGGGTGCGTGGGCGGCCGACTGCGGTATCTGGTTGGACCTGCCGCTGCCTGTCAATCCGCAGCGCGGCCAAATTCTCGCCCTGCGCCAGCCGCCAACCCCTCTACGCCACGTGATCTTTGGTGAGGCTGTCTACCTGGCCCCCAAAAAAGATGGCACCATCGTCGTGGGCGCGACCAAAGAGGAGGTCGGCTTCGATAAGCACGTCACAGCCGGCGCCATCGCCTGGCTGCTCGCCACGGCCATTCGCCTGGTTCCCGCCCTCGACGGCTGCGTCGTCGAGCGTATCTGGGCGGGCATTCGCCCTAAAACGCCTGATAATCAGCCGCTGCTTGGCCCGGCGCCCGGCTGGGAGAATGTGGCCCTCGCCGTTGGCCATGGCAGCGTGGGTATTATGCTCAGCCCGATCACGGGCAAAAGCATCGCCGAACTGCTTGTAACGGGAAAGGTGCCCGCACTCATCAGGCCGTTTGGCGCGCAGAGGTTTACCTGCTAGAAGGGTGATTTTACCCGTTCCATTCACGGATGCGCGAAATTTGTTGCTGAGACGAGAGAGGATTCCTTCCAATACCTTAAACCATGCTTAAAAGTACGCCGGGCGAAGGACTATGAGATATAAGGCGCGCCCAGCAGGATTCGAACCTGCGGCCTACCATTTAGAAGACGGTTGCTCTATCCACTGAGCTATGGGCGCGCGCTGGGGAGGGTTGCCCTCACTTTTTACCTGTTTATGATAAAAGACGAAGTGTGCAATGTCAAGCATGGAGGGCCACAAAGCGACGTTATTACGTCGCGAGCCCCGCAGGGAGCTACAGTATTGCTTGGATTATGGAAGAGGCGCTGCGCGCGCCAGGTCCTTAACGCCTTGACAAGGGCGGTCAAAAAACATATAATACGATTAAATCCGACTAACTAACTAAGGATTAGCAGAGGGCCGCGGCTTTCTGTGTGACGTGTACGCTTGGCTAACAATCAGCAGATGGAGTTGAATTCTATGAGTCAGGTATATGAAGTGGAACAGGGCGGATATAGCGCCGGTTTCCATATGGTCGAAAACTACGCATTCAAGTCCGAGAGAGGACTTACTCGCGGGACGGTTGAGCAGATCTCCGAAATGAAGGGCGAACCAGGTTGGATGCGAGAGTTCCGCCTCAAGAGCCTGGAGCATTTCTGGAAACGCCCAATGCCGACCTGGGGGGCTGATCTTTCAGGCATCGACTTCGAAAATATCTACTACTATATCAAACCCGTGCAGCAGCAGGGAAAGACCTGGGAAGAGGTCCCCTCCGAGATCAAAGACACCTTTGATCGCCTGGGTATTCCGGAGGCCGAGCGCAAGTTCCTGGCCGGCGTAACCGCGCAGTACGAGAGTGAAGCGGTCTACCATAAGGTGCGTGAGGACCTGGAGAAGCTGGGCGTGATCTTCACCGACATGGATACGGCCCTGCGTCTGTACCCGGACCTGGTGAAGGAGCACTTTGGCTCGATCATTCCTTATACCGACAACAAGTTCGCCGCCCTGAACAGCGCCGTCTGGAGTGGTGGCAGCTTTGTTTACGTGCCGGAGGGTGTGCGTGTTGAGATCCCTTTACAGGCCTACTTCCGTATCAATGCCCAGAATATGGGTCAGTTCGAGCGCACGTTGATTATCGCCGCTCCTGGCTCCTACGTCCACTATGTCGAGGGTTGTACCGCTCCAACATACACCAGCGATAGCCTGCACAGCGCCGTGGTGGAGATCAAGGCGCTGGAGGGTGCCCGCGTACGCTACACGACCATCCAGAACTGGTCGAAGAACGTCTACAACCTTGTGACCAAGCGTGCTGCCGCCTACCGCAACGCGACGATGGAATGGGTCGATGGCAACCTCGGTTCCAAGGTCACGATGAAGTACCCGGCCGTCCTCCTGATGGAGGAGGGGGCCCGCGGCGATATTCTCTCGGTGGCCTTCGCCAGCGATGGCATGCATCAGGACGCGGGCGCGAAGGTAACGCACCTGGCCCCGCACACCACCTCCCAGATCCTGTCGAAGTCGGTCTCCAAGGGCAGCGGTCGCGCCTCCTATCGCGGCCTGGTACGAGTGAATCCAGGCGCCCATCACACCAGGTCTAACGTCCGCTGCGACGCCCTGCTGCTTGATGAGAACGCTCGCACGGATACCTATCCGACCATTCGCGTCGAGGAGAACCAGACCGAGATCGGTCACGAGGCGACCGTCTCCAAGGTCGGTGAGGATCAGCTCTTCTACCTGATGAGCCGCGGCCTCGACGAGTCCGAAGCCTACTCCCTGATCGTCAATGGTTTCATTGAGCCGATCACCAAGGAGCTTCCCATGGAGTACGCGGTCGAACTCAACCGTCTCATCCAGCTTGAGATGTCCGGCAGCGTGGGCTAAGGAGTCATCAGGGAATAATCCTTCCTTCCATATAGAAGCGAAATAGGGAACTATGTTCCCTATTAGCACACTTTCGCGTAGAAAATCAATAGCTAGCTGTGTCACCCTGCGGATTCGCTAGCCCATCTATCTTGTTGTTTCTATGCAAGTTACTCATCCATTTGCCAACGCCAGAGTTTCCCTGTACCAGCTTCAGCAACGACGCCGCGCTCGGCGTGCATCTCAAAATTCCCAAAATCCAGGATATAGAGCGCGTTGCTGAGAGCATGGAAGCATACATCTATTGGCCGTACCAGTGGACTCTCGATGACAGTCTGCAGGCTCCAGTCTGCCGGATCGATGCGCGCCACCGAGCGTCCGACATGTGGGCCGGCAGGTGCCGTCATGGGAGCCTCGTCACCGAAAAGTGCCACAAAAATGTGCCCTCTCCACCTCGCTAGAGAGGGAGGCGCCACAGCGAATTTGACCGCTGCTGCATGGGGTGGAAAGCGCAGCAGCGCTTTTTCAGGGGGCGGAAACTCATGATGATTGGCCAGCGCGAAGACCGGCATTGGCCCTCTCTCGGGGCGATATTGCGCAGCGGTGATGGGATCGCCGCCGATAAAATCGGGCCACCCATACCAGGCACCCTGGCGCACCTCAAAGAGCAGATCCGGCACATTCCCCACCGGACGGCTGCCACGGTCATCTGCGCCCTGGTCAACTGCCAGGAGCCGCCCATCGGGCAAGAAGCCCAGTCCATAGGCATTGCGTAGTCCCCAGGCCACCAGCTCCAGATCGCTCCCATCGGTATTGCAGCGCATGACGGCAGCTGTGCAGGGCAGTTGGGCGGGAATGCGCTGCCGTGGCTCGGTGCTTGTGCCAAATGGCACAAATGCGCCTGTGCGTGCGCGGGCGCCGGCCTCTTTACTGAGTGGATTGGCGGTTTCGAGGTTGACGCCTGCCAGTTCGATTTCATAGCCTGACAGGTCGTGTGCATGGGGCAGGAGACGTAACCAGCCCAGTTCGTAGGCATCCAAACCTACATAGCCCGTATTGGTCATGGCGCCCTGGCTAAAATAGAGTTTGCCCTCCGGCCCGACAGCCACCATATTGGTATGGTAATTGCCTGGCCCGGGCAGATTGTCAAGGATAACGCTTTGTTGCCCATCCAGGTCGAGGCGGCTGATACGCCCCGCACCTGCAGGATGGCCGCCTTCCGAGAGATAGAGGCTCCCCTGATAAAAGGTCAGACCATTGACCGGCTGGCGCAGACTGTGTGCTAACAAGGTATGTTGGCCATCTTGCTCAATTTTCCAGACACGACCGCCTGGCTGCGCTCCACCAAAAGGCAAACCCGCCTCAGCGATATACGGCATACCCGCATCATCGAAGGTCAGGCTTGTCGGAAACGAAAAACCCTCTGCTACCAGTTCGAGATGTGTATTTATTGCTTCAGAATTCACGGCTTCTCCTTATCAACTGAATAAACTGCGTAGCAACATGCGCGAGCGGACAGCCATCACTACCTGGCACCCGGACCAATCTGGCGCTGCAAGGCGTGCATCCTTGACCATCTGAGGAATGGTCACGTCTGCTTGTGCTTCCTGCTTCTCTTGCTCTTCTTCTTGCATGCTACCTCCTGCATTAATCAAGGCTCGTATCAATCTTTTCCTTCTGCCATGTACACATGTATCATTGTTGTACACCTTTGCGGTGGTATTATGGTTAAGAAATAGTTGAGAAGCCTTAACAAGCCCACCGATTTAGCGTGACGCTCGAGCCGACCACTGCTGTCCAGGTCTTCCCATCGCTGGAGGTGTAGGTGGTGTACATCCATCCTTTTGAGCTGCCGGAGGCAGCGACGCGCCGAGAAAGACGAAACGAACAAAGACGTATTAGTTATATTTAGTACATAAAAGGAACTTTGTCTATTTTAAGCGTTGCTATACTAGTTATAGATTATTTGGTGCAGCATGGAAAAGAGCAACACCTGCTATGAATCCCATGAAAAATGGTATTTCCGGTGAGAGGTGAATAGTTCGCTCTTCCTGTCCCAATTTACTCTTGTCGTACGACAAACCAATGGCATTCTTCTCTATTATCGCCTGGGGGGTCTACCTTTGCCGACACGACCGGCTCCGCCTGTTTGGAAAGGTGAACATCCTCCCTGTTCCTAAATGTTTGAGCATTATCCTTGCTTGATTTTATTATGGAAGCTTTGTCTCGGTAACAAGCAAACCTGGGAAAAGCTGTAGATTGCTTGAAGTTCATGTAATGGGAGGAATAGTTGTATCATGTCAATTTCATCGAGTATCAAAATGCGAAGCGTCTCGGCAAAACGAGGTCTGGCGAGTGTATTTTTACAACTGCTCCGCTTTTGTATCGTAGGAGGACTCAACACCTTTGTAGATGTGCTGGTCTTTAACCTGCTCGTGTGGGGATTACCAACTCAGAATAGTGGTCTCCTCGTTGCTTATAATTCCCTGGCATATTTTGTTGGAGCGGTGAATAGTTTCTGCTGGAACAAGCTCTGGACGTTTAAGCAGCGTTCAAGCGCTACCAACGATCAACTGGTCCGCTTCGCACTCGTCACCAGCCTGGGCATTATCTGCAACGATGTCTTTCTCTGGCTGGCAACAACCATACTTACTTCGCTCTCGCTCAATGGTTTCCTATGGGTCAATGTCGCCAAGGTCAGCGCGATTGCCGGCTCAGTAGCAGTCTCGTATGTTGGGATGCGCTTCGGTGTCTTTACTAAAAATGAAGAGGTCATAACGTCTCTCCCACCTCCAAATCCGCGGCTTTTTGTTACACCACGCAGCTTATCAGTGATATTGCCGGCCTACAACGAAGAAGCGCTTATCGCCAATACAATATCAACCGTTATGTCGGTGCTTACCACATGGATGCAGGATTTTGAAGTGATTGTGGTCAACGATGGGAGTAAGGATCGCACAGGAGAAATTGTGGCAGGCCTGTCAGCCTATGATCGACGTATCCGCCTCATCGATCATCCTGTCAACAGGGGTTATGGCGCGGCCCTGGTAACTGGCTTTGAAGCTGTGACCAAAGAGCTTGCCTTCTTCATGGACTCAGATGGGCAGTTTGATATCAGCGACCTGGCCCGCTTTTTCCCCCTCATTGAAGAGTATGGCGCCGTGTTAGGATATCGTATCGATCGGCAGGATACCTGGATGCGCAAACTCAACGCCTTAGGTTGGAAGCAGTTGGTGAGATTCATCTTTGGCGTCCACGCGCGGGACATTGATTGCGCTTTTAAGCTCTTCCGCGCTGAGTTCTTTCGCACCCACCGCTTAGAGACACGGGGAGCGATGATTAACGCAGAAATTCTGTATAAACTATCTCGTGCTGGCTATACCTACACCGAGGTAGGTGTGCAACATTTACCCCGGCGGGCAGGAAAAGCGACTGGGGCCAAACTCACCGTCATCCTACGCGCCTTACGCGAAATGGTTCTCTTTGCTGAGAAGTGGCGACGGGAGGAACAGCAATCTTTGTATAAGCGTATGAGCCTCGTTTACGAGGATCGGATATGAATACTAGGCGGTAGAATAGGTTAGTACCAGTCACAGATGATCATTGATGAAAGCGCTCTAAAAGGTCCTGTATCCCTTGAAGGGACATCTGTTGTAAATAGGCTCTGGCGGGTGTGTAGGCAGGCGCTGCGCAGCGCCTGCCTACACACCCGCCAGAGCTCAGGGCTGACATGGGGGCAAGGCAGGAGCTTGGAATTGCACCAGGTTCTCACTAAATGCTTCCAGCGAGAAATTGCAGAGTGAGCCTCGGCATCCGGCCGCCTAGCATCAGGCTTCAGAGATGTCTTGCAAGGGTGATTCCGCAAATTCGGTGTGGAAGCATTTAGCAGTCGTGCTAACGCTGAGCGTGTCAAAGGTGGCCGCGCTCAAAGCGCCTCCGTTATGCGAGGTGACGGCCAGACCGGCTAAGGCCGGCCCACTCATTTCCCAAGACGTACTGCAATGCTACTGAACTTGGCTGGTGACTTGCTTGTTTATTAATTGAGCTTTACACACACAAGCCAGATAGACACTTGATGAGGTTTAACATCTAAGTTACTCCCTCCAATGAGCCACTGCGTTACTGGTCTAGGAGAGGATGCCGTCACAGAGTCAGGGCTGTTGATAGCATAAGATGCGCCTGGGACTGAGACATCACTGGTAGCATAGCCACCACTTGTAAGCAAGGTATCCTTCGGGCAGGACTTGGTAGAATGTGCATCACCGCCACCAGCAATGGTGAACTCACTATGTGGACGAGGGAGCAAAGCGCTCAGGTGCGCGGTAGCACAAATGGCAAACGATTGGACTGCCGTGGGCTTCTTACCCAGAGAATGGAAGATGATAAGCCATTGGTTTTGGTCTTTATCTGGTGCTGAAACCTCAACCATCCCATTCAAGTTAGTGAGATAGCCCCCGCCGGTAAGTACGGATCCGTCCGGGCATCGTGCTCGCACAATCAACATTTTGCTACCATCTTTGGAATTGACAGCTGTGGTTTCACCTGCGATAATCTTAGTGTTGATGGTGAAGTCAGCTACCACACAATTTACAACGGCGGTGATGTGCTGCGTTTTCTGCGTCGTATTGCTGAGGGTGGCAACCCACGAATGCTGGCCGCTAGGACCGCTATCATCCGCACTCACCTTATTTCCGGCAATATAATAACCACCTCCAACCATCTGCTCCTTCCCCCGACATGAGCTATTCGATGTACCAGTGCTCCCTGGAGCAACAGACACCTCTGCTCCATGACGTTGGATGATGGATGCCAAGTTTGTCGTGTTAGGGCTATTAGAACTTGAAGTGTTACTGCCATTCGATGTTGCTGGGTTAATATCACAGGCGCTAGTCGCCAGGATAAGTGCAAATAGGATGACCACAGCAAGTTTACGCAGGTACATGGTGTGCAGTTGCATAGTATTTTGTTCTCCTTGCCAATTGTATTATCCCGGTACACCGGGCCTTGAAAAGGATTGGAATGGTGAGTTACTGTCCCTTACTCTTCTAGGAGAAGACCTCCGGCGCTCTTTGGGGCTGCTGCCCAGCCAAGGCTCGCCCAACGATGATGCGCTGGACCGATAGACACGAGCCACCCAGTGGCGTGAAGAGGGGCATGATGCCATGCGCAAAGAGCCACTTCACCACCTCTGTGACCGGCAGCGATGAGGAGCGCGGTCAGACTTTGCAGGTTAAAGCGCTGCACTAACTGGCTGACGCTGTCTGCGCTCTTGAAGCCACTTCGCTGGGCTGCCACGGTAAAGGATCGCCGGCTCTCACGGCTAACAGCGCTTTGGCTCGTTGGGCTGTATCTACTCGTTCGCTACTGGTTTTGGCTATCCGAGACAAGGCTCGTTCTTCCTGTTCAGTCAATGGACGCAGCGGATACTTCTGGGGTGGGACATACTTGGTCCTCCTCCTTCTCTCCACTTTCCCTCATCTTTCCCTTGAGTTTACCTCCCCTCACAGCTTCATGGCAAAGTTAATTGCAGCGTGACCTTCTATTGTAGAACCAGACTACTTTCCCCAAATTAACACCTATCAGTAATGAGTTTACTTAAGAATTGGTTAGAAAATAGGAAAAATAACCATATATAGGTGGAGAAATCTTTACCTCACTAGTTTGCGGTGCTCAAAGCGCTGGACGCCTTGTCATAAAGGCGGAGCCCAGGTCGAGTTCGGCCGCCAGGTGATGCTCGATGAAGTCGAGGGAGGAATAGTCACACGTTACGCGATCTTGGAACATCCCAGCGAACATGGGCAGGCCATCGAAGCTGTGCAGCTAATCTCCACCATATCGCTCAGGCGACTGCCAGATAAAGCTCAACAAGAGAAAAGCTTAGCGTTCAAGAAGAAATTGATGAGATTCCATCGGCTTCTCAGGCCAGTTCATCCATTTCGCAGGGATACTTGTACTAGGTGATCATCCTGGATGGCTGTACCACGCCTTTACAGCTGACGCAGCACCTGCGTCAGCTGTAATTATTATCATTCCCTGTATATTGATAAATGAATTAAAGATCGCTTGATTTTTACTGCTTGCATGTTTATGGGAATTATTAGATAGATTTTTTAGTGAAAGCTTGCTTGACGAAAAATTGACAAACCCAAAATCCTCAACTATACTTTTATGGAGGGGGCAAAGTGGTAAGTTGTATAGGAATAGTCTCTCGTTAGATTATCCGAACTACTCCATCTTCTCTTCTTGGCATTTAGAAATATTTATCGGCAAAAAGATCAGTTAGCCTTAACACAGGTACGCAAAGCCTGGCATTGTTAGGCGAATGAGCTCAGTTTACGAATAAGGTGGCAACAGGCCACGCGTTGCTCTCACCCTGGGTGGTGAACCCGGATGCTTACGTAGGCGAATTCGTGAAGTATCTAGTGAATAGAGGCATACGCGACGCGGTCTGAATACAAAGTGGTAGATGGGATCAAAATCCACTGATAAAGAAGATACCTGTTTTTCAGTTTCTTGCAAAAGGTATGTATTTATGCTTCCACTTTATACCATTTTAAGGAGGGACCCTTTTGATGCCTGTTTTACATCAAGAAATTACGAAGACTCCTCGATCAAACGCGCGTTGGATGGGGCTTTTGGCCTTATTTTTAATGCTATTAACCTCGCTAATAGAAGTGGCAGTAATAAGCCATAAGCAGACGTCAGCATTTGCAGCAGGGAGTGACTGGCCTACATACTTACATGATCCTCAGCGCAGCGGTGCGAGCAGCGATACAACCTTCTCACCCACCAATGCAGGACAGTTGGCCGTAAACTGGAAGTTTCAGACTGGCGGCGCTATTGCTTCCTCTCCTACTATCGTTGGCGGCACCGTCTATGTTGGCTCCTGGGATGGGTATGAGTATGCCCTCGACGCGACAACGGGTAAATTGAAGTGGAAGACTTTCCTTGGTCAGACCACCGCGACCTGCGATCCTTCGTTAGCTGGCGTTTCTTCGGCGGCGGCGGTGCAGAATGGCGTGGTCTACGTTGGAGGCGGAGACTCCTACTGGTATGCTCTCGATGCCACGTCGGGCGCTGTTCTCTGGAAAGTCTTCACAGGCGACAACACCCAAGGGTATTACAACTGGTCTAGCCCTCTCATCTACACTGGCTATGCCTACATTGGCATAGCCAGTGTAGGTGACTGTCCACTTGTGCATGGTCAGTTGCTGCGTGTGAACTTGAGCACTCACCAGGTTGTAAATACCTTTGACGTCGTCCCAGCAGGACAGCTTGGTGGCGGAATCTGGGGCAGCCCAAGCCTTGACACAACTACCAATACTATCTATGTTGCTACAGGTACGCGTAACACTCCCGCTCAAACGCTCAGTGAGGCAATACTCGCCATAGATGCCACGACGCTCACCCTCAAATCCTCGTGGCCAGTTCCAGCTTCACAAGAAGTCCCTGATTCCGACTTTGGTACTACCCCGACCCTCTTTAATGATAAGGCGGGGAATCCGCTGGTGGTAGCATCCAATAAGAATGGGACTGCCTATGCGTTCAATCGCAACAATCTGGCTGCCGGGCCTGTGTGGACACAACAGACCGCATTTGGTGGCGCTTGCCCGCAGTGTGGAGACGGCAGTGTCTCTTCTGGGGCCTTCGCAAATGGCACACTATTCCTGGCTGGAGAACATACAAGTATCAACGGCCAGGGGTACGGGGGTTCGGTGAATGCGCTAGACCCTGCCACCGGAAAATTCATATGGCAGCATGGTACACCTGGTTATGTCATTTCAGCATTGGCGTACTCAAATGGTCTTATCATTGACGGAGCAGGTCCCGTGCTAGAGGTACTTGACGCATCGACCGGAAACCGCCTTTACAGCTATACAACGGGTGCTAAGATCTATGCGGCGGCAAGTGTGGCGAATGGCCAGATCTTCACAGGGAGTACAGATGGCAATGTGTACGCTTTCGGCCTACCCACGAGTCCCCCGCCTTCGCCTACCCCTGATCCCAACTGTGCCAATGGCTGGTCATGTCAGGACATCGGTAACCCTACACCTGCTGGATCGGAAAAGGTTTCAGGAGGCACCTGGAGTGTCCAGGCTGGTGGAGCAGGCATCGGAGGTACTTCCGACCAGTTTCGCTTTATTAGGCAAAGTGTTAGTGGGAATGAACAGATCAGTGCCCAGGTGGTATCGCAGAATGCGCCCAGTGGCTTTTCTCAGGCAGGGCTAATGACGCGACAGACAATGGATCCGACCTCGCCCTACTATGCGGTATTTCTTACGAAAGGTAACGGACTGATCGTGCAATATCGCATGGCCTTTGGGGGTGGGACCACAACTGCCGTGCAGCTAACTACTGCGTCGTCCCCCCTCTATATCGAGATCCAACGTATCGGTGATCAGTTCACGACAGCGACCTCCAGCGATGGAGTTAGCTATACACAAGTGCAGGGCAGTACAGTAATTGTGCCCATGCCAACTGCATTCCTTGCTGGGCTTGCCACCAGCTCAGATAACACTGGGAGTCTGGAAACAGCTACGTACGCTGCTCTAGCTGTTGGATCGTCTCAATCTTTTCCGTCAACTCCCTGCCCAGCTAGTTGGAGTTGTGCAGATGTCGGGTATCCCAACATCGCGGGAAGCCAATCCTTGAGTGGAGGAACCTGGACGGTGCAGGGCAACGGTAGTGACATCTGGAATGCAGAGGACCAGTTCCACTTCGTGTGGCAGTCGCTGGCTGCTGATGGCAGTGTGAGCGCGCACATCCTCTCGCAGACGAATACAGATGGCTGGGCCAAAGCGGGGGTGATGCTGCGGCAGAGCACCGATCAAGACTCGGCGTATTATGCGGCTGAAGTGACACCGGGCAACGGCATCGTCGTGCAATATCGATCGGGCACGGGTTTTTATGCTGTCCAACAGGCCGGTTTCACAGGCACGGTCCCGACCTATCTGATGGTGGCCCGCTCAGGCACCACCTACACCACCTACACCTCCAGCGATGGGAATACCTGGACGCCGGTAGCCGGCTCGAGCATCGCGCTGAACATGAGTGGCTCGATCCTGGCGGGTCTGGCCGTCACCTCGCATAATGTGAATGCTCTGGGTGTAGTCACCTTTGACACGGTCAATGTCAGTACGGCGTTACCGCCGAGCTGCCCCACAAACTGGAGTTGTGCAGATATCGGCAATCCAGCCCTTGCAGGGAGCCAATCGCTGAGTGGAGGCACCTGGACGGTACAAGGGGGAGGCTATGATATCTGGGGTACCTCGGACCAGTTCCACTTCGTGTGGCAGTCGCTGGCTGCTGATGGCAGTGCGAGTGCGCACATCCTCTCGCAGACGAATACAGATGGCTGGGCCAAAGCGGGGGTGATGCTGCGGCAGAGCACCGATCCTGGTTCTGCCTACTACTTTGCCTTTGTGACGCCGGGCAACGGCATCGACGTGCAGTACCGGACGGCCCAGGGCGCTGGTGCTCAACAGCTCATTGGTTTCACAGGCACGGTCCCGACCTATCTGATGGTGGCCCGCTCAGGCACCACCTACACCACTTACACCTCCAGCGATGGGAATACCTGGACGCCGGTAGCCGGCTCGAGCATCACACTGAACATAAGCGGCTCAATCCTGGCGGGTCTGGCCGTCACCTCGCATAACGGGAGCGCTTTGAGCACGGTCACCTTTGACACGGTCAATGTCAGTACGGCGTTACCGCCGAGCTGCCCCACAAACTGGAGTTGTGCAGATATCGGCAATCCAGCCCTTGCAGGGAGCCAATCGCTGAGTGGAGGCACCTGGACGGTACAAGGGGGAGGCTATGATATCTGGGGTACCTCGGACCAGTTCCACTTCGTGTGGCAGTCGCTGGCTGCTGATGGCAGTGCGAGTGCGCACATCCTCTCGCAGACGAATACAGATGGCTGGGCCAAAGCGGGGGTGATGCTGCGGCAGAGCACCGATCCTGGTTCTGCCTACTACTTTGCCTTTGTGACGCCGGGCAACGGCATCGACGTGCAGTACCGGACGGCCCAGGGCGCTGGTGCTCAACAGCTCATTGGTTTCACAGGCACGGTCCCGACCTATCTGATGGTGGCCCGCTCAGGCACCACCTACACCACTTACACCTCCAGCGATGGGAATACCTGGACGCCGGTAGCCGGCTCGAGCATCACACTGAACATAAGCGGCTCAATCCTGGCGGGTCTGGCCGTCACCTCGCATAACGGAAGCGCTTTGAGCACGGTCACCTTTGACACGGTCAATGTCAGTACGACCGTGCCATGATGATACAAGTGTACATGGCGGACTGAAAAGATTGATAGCAGCCTTGATTAATGCAGGAGGTAGCATGCAAGAAGAGCAAGAGAAGCAGGAAATACAAGCAGACGTGACCGTTCCTCAGATGGTCGATGATGTACGTCTTGGCAAGATGCCGCGCCGGCGTCTGATTACATCGCTCACCGCACTGGGTCTCTCCGCTGCAGGGGTTGGAGCAGTTGTGGCAGCCAGCGAGCATCAGCAGCACGCAAAAGCAGTTCCTCATATTCAGCACAACGATGATGTGCAGCAGCATATTCAACTCCACCATCAGCACATTACCCACCAGTCGCAAGGCAACACGGAGGCCTTGCATAACGATTATGCGGAACATGCCGTCGTCGAAGATAGTATGTTCCCTGAAGCCCTGGTCGGACGTAAAGCGATTATGGAACGCAAGGGGATGGGGATGGCGGCCATCCCCGACATAAAAATCACCATCACCAACCGGCTAGCACATGGCAACCAGGTGAGCGCTGAATGGGTGGCGACAGGCACTCACCATGGTGATCTGCCTGGTATGCCTGCGACTGGTCGTCCCTTCACCCTGCGCGGGGTAACCGTGACTATTCGCCAGCAAGGCAAGATTGTGCGAGAAGCTATCTACTACGATCTTCACGACTTGCAGCGCCAGGTCGGTCCGGGCGCCAGGTAGTGAGGATATCCGCTCGCGCACGTTTCTACGCAGTTTATGCAGTTGATAAGGAGCTCCCGTGAGTTCTGAACAAATACATGCTCAACTCGAGCTGGTGGCAGAGGGTTTCTCGTTTCCGACCAGTATTATGCAAAACGCACGCTCCTAGGCCGAACTGGCCATCGAGGAAGCCGATGTGATCGTCTTTATGGTCGATGCCCGCTTCGAGTATCACCGCCGCCGATGAAGAGGTTACCGACCTGCTGAGTCGCTCAAAAAAGCCGGTTATCCTGGCTACCACTACGGCGGCGATGGTATTCGCGCTGGGGACAATTATCGCCTGATGGAAGGCAACAAATGGCAGGTTTTGTCAAAAGAGTATTCTTGAGATTAAATGGGAGCCCAAAAACGTCTCCAGCCCGAGGGATACAGTACAAAGCTGTTGACGACAGCCTTAATCGTTTGGCTTAACGGATCTAAATAATCAAACGTATTATCTATTAAAGTTTGATTAATAGTGAAATTCCAAACTATAAATCCCACCCCTCCATTTGCAAAGATAGCTTGCATTTTCGCTTTAAATAAATCCGCCCGTTGTTGAGGTGAATAACAATTAGGTGCAGTGCAGTGACTTCGAATACCTGATTCGACGATAAAGAATGGTTTATTGATCTGTTTCGCGATTTGCAGATCTGCCGCCTCGGATCTATTTGCAGTATTTGTTACAGGTGAGCCCGGGAGTGGGATTGTCTCATTCCCATAATCATCATCGTCAATGATATCGATGTTTGGTAAACTATTAATTTTTACATACGCGCTATTCGCAATACAGGTATCCATTGCGCCAGCCGCAATGAGGTGATTGGGATCAAGGGATTTAATATAATTTGACATATCAGAGGCGAAATGATAGAAGGCATCACCAGCACAACTATTATCTGAATTCCTGTTTTGCGGTTCATTTACTAGTTCCCACATGATAATGGAAGGATCATCTTTATAGCGGGAAACAATCTTTCCAACATAGTCTTTGTACGAAAGAGGATATGACCCATATGGAGAAAGATAGCCGTTCCGGTACCATGAAGCATATTTATACCCTCCCTGCGTACAATTCTTCCACTGATTTTCAAGGGTAAACAGAAGATAAATATTGTATTTTTTTGCTTCCGATAAAAGATAATTTATTCTGTCAAAATATGTCGCGCTTTTGGTAAATGATTGCATGAGCCATATCCGATCAACAGTTACTCCCATTTGATGTAATTGAGAAAACATCGCATCAACATCAGCGTTAGAAAAGGCATGTCCACAACCAATATATGGTTTGGGGACGGTGTCTACTCCTGCATTAACTCCAATAAAACGGAACTCTTGTCCATGCAGATATAAATTTGTCCCAACACGGGTTATAAACTTTGACGTATCAATAGTAATAATCCCTCTGATTACAAGAGAAGGATACACAATAAATAAGAGCAACAAGAAAAGTGCAACAAGAAAAATACTTGGAATAATAGCTTTCTGCTTTCCACTTCTCAAAAGACGTTTCCTCAAAAGATATTTTAATTCCATGCTAGATTTAATATATCCTACATTCCGCAGTTTGCACTAGAACTGATACCAATCACCATACTAAAGGGTAACATTGAGATGGGGGAAGCTATATGCTTCCAAGATGATTATGCGGCCTGAGCGACCTGCATCTCATCTTGCAGATAGAGGTCAGCGCGTGGCACAAGCGCGAGCAACGCTGGCAGGTCGGCGGGAAGTTGACTCCACAGATCAGCCTCTCTTCGATCACATCTCCGCATACATTACCTGGAAGCATATAGTGCTTCATTCGTTAAATGCGGCGACAAAACGGATCGTCTTCTAGAGTCAGCTGATGCCGTTTTTCTCTATATTTTTGTTACTGGCGGATTTAACGAAAGCAGCACTAGCTCTGGCCGATGGGTCTGACGGCTGCAAAGTCAATAGCGGCCTTGGCTTCCGGAATCTGCTGTTGACGTACCGTGAAGCGGTCAGCGACCGGCGAATGCGGAAAACGAGGGGTAAAGAGAAATGAGTTCTCATATCCGATCCTCGTAAACGAGGCTCATACGCTTATACAAAGATTGCTGTTCCTCCCGTCGCCACTTCTCAGCAAAGAGAACCATTTCGCGTAAGGCGCGTAGGATGACGATGAGTTTGGCCCCAGTCGCTTTTCCTGCCCGCCGGGGTAAATGTTGCACACCTACCTCGGTGTAGGTATAGCCAGCACGAGATAGTTTATACAGAATTTCTGCGTTAATCATCGCTCCCCGTGTCTCTAAGCGGTGGGTGCGAAAGAACTCAGCCCGGAAGAGCTTAAAAGCGCAATCAATGTCCCGCGCGTGGACGCCAAAGATGAATCTCACCAACTGCTTCCAACCTAAGGCGTTGAGTTTGCGCATCCAGGTATCCTGCCGATCGATACGATATCCTAACACGGCGCCATACTCTTCAATGAGGGGGAAAAAGCGGGCCAGGTCGCTGATATCAAACTGCCCATCTGAGTCCATGAAGAAGGCAAGCTCTTTGGTCACAGCTTCAAAGCCAGTTACCAGGGCCGCGCCATAACCCCTGTTGACAGGATGATCGATGAGGCGGATACGTCGATCATAGGCTGACAGGCCTGCCACAATTTCTCCTGTGCGATCCTTACTCCCATCGTTGACCACAATCACTTCAAAATCCTGCATCCACGTGGTAAGCACTGACATAACGGTTGATATTGTATTGGCGATAAGCGCTTCTTCGTTGTAGGCCGGCAATATCACTGATAAGCTGCGCGGTGTAACAAAAAGCTGTGGATTTGAAGGTGGGAGAGACGTTATGATCTCTTCATTTTTAGTAAAGACACCGAAGCGCATTCCTAGATACGAGACTGCTACTGAGCCGGCAATCGCGCTGACCTTGGCGACATTGACCCATAGGAAACCATTGAGCGAGAGCGAAGTAAGTATGGTTGTTGCCAGCCAGAGAAAGATATCGTTGCAGATAATGCCCAGGCTGGTGACGAGTGCGAAGCGGACCAGTTGATCGTTGGTAGCGCTTGAACGCTGCTTAAACGTCCAGAGCTTGTTCCAGCAGAAACTATTCACCGCTCCAACAAAATAGGCTAGCGAGTTGTAGAAAACGAGTGTAAAGTTGTAACTTGTTGGAAACATCCATACTAACATGTTAAACGCCAGGATGTCGATAAACGTATTAATGCCACCGACGAAGCCGAAGCGAAAGAACTGAAAAACCAACGCCAGCTTAAATTGACGCTGATGGGTAATTGAAGGTGATTTACTCACGTTATTTAACCTCATTCTCGTTTTTAATGAGCCTCAACAGGACACAACCGATGATCCGTGAGTATTCCAGGTGGAAGAGGACGCGTTGGTAATGGCGACTCTCCATTTCGATGATACAGCCTATAACCTGAGGGTTCTTGAACCACGAGCGAGAATTGTGAAAGAAACACAGGATCATCGACTTTGATTCGCTTTGTTATAGCGTCTCCTGGCAAAGTAATGATCCATTGCACGGTGTCTGCCGGATCAGCTAATGCTTTGCGCCATAATGGCCCAGAACCATCATAAACAACATCTTTAAAGTCAAACCCCGCATCTGACAAACTAAAATCTCCCACCGTAACATCTTGAAGCACCATTCCGCCCGTATAATGCTGTGCAAGATAAGCGTTGACTGTGTGGCTTGAAACACATGAGAGACCGTATAAGCCATCTTGTAGCGACACGATGCCATTTGATGCAATAAACACTGTCTGGACAGCTAATACTACTATAAAAGCAATCTGGCTAAGGAAATAGAGGCGAGGTCGAAGCCAGAAACGCATCCTATACAGGAGCGTCGCAATGAAAAGAGAGGCTGGTACAACCATCTCCGCACCATAACGAGCATTATAAAATTGTATTGTGGCCGTTGCAGGAACGGCACCAGGAACCCAAATAGACGCCTGTCCACTATATAGAGATAGCACATATAGAACAAATGGAGAGACAAATGCTAGAGCGGCAAGCATGTCCGGAGAAAAGCGACGGCGAATGAAAAAGACGACAAAAGCAAATACCGCCACTATCGTCATAACGTTGCCGAAAGAATACATGACGTCTAAGGTGTATGTCTTCACCGAGAGCCAGACGTTATGATACGTATATAACCCTCCTGAGTGGGCCAGCGCCATCTGAGCAGCTTGTGACGAGTATTGACTATTTTGGAAGTAAAGAGGGTCACCAACGATGATCAGATTCCAGATGAGCCATAAAACAATACCCAAACAGCCTAATACACCAAAGAGCAAGAGGTTTCCACGTATTTGTGCCCAGGGATGTTTTCTGATAAGCCCTATGACTGTAACAAGCACAAGAAGCACCATAAAGAGAGACCATCCATCATAGCGCGCTAAGGTTGCAAGAAACGTGCTCATTGCTGCCAGTACAAGGTACTTGGTCATATCTTCCTGAGCCCATGCAAGGAAGTAATATGATGCCATAGTCAATGTCAAGAAGCCTACTAGCTCTGAGAGTGGTGTTGACTGTAGATAGAGCACATTCGGATTAAAGATAAACAGCAAGCTCCCAAGGAAACTGATCCTGTTACTGTGTGTAAGCCTTCTAATACTCAGGTAAAGATAGGCTGTAGTAGCGACATAGCAGATCATCCCCACGAAACTGCCTGCCAGTCCAGTATGCCAGAGGTAGTCATTCCAGATAAAGAACCACATAAGTATGTGTGGCAGTGGAAGCCAGACGCTTCCCAGTTGCGCTAAACCAGGAGTAGCGCTATCGAACACGCTACGAGCAATACGCATGTGAGAGTATGCATCATTATAGAGTAATATCTGATGCTGCTGAAAGTAGTACCAGCAGGCAGTAATACTGGTACTACATGCAGTGATTATGATTGCAAGGAGCCAGAAGTCTCGTACCTTAGACTTTTTCGCTACAGCTTGCGCCTGTTTCTGCTTGTGTGAAATAGCAGGCGTGAGCAGGGTCGGCATAGCTTTGAGAGACATTGTTACTGATGGAATGGTGCCAATTCCGCTCACTTCACCATACGTTACCGCTACTGGCGTGTTTGATTCTTCTCCCATAGAGAGCGCAGCTACCTTTGATGAAGTCAAAGAAGATGCATGTTTTCCTTTCAAGTGCAGCCCATGCACCGTCTTTTGCCAGTAATGCGGTTTCACCAGCAGCTCAATGAGTGCATAAAGAGCCGCTACGCTCATCAGTAACCAGTAGCAGGGCATAAACAGTGCCCATGGCAAGAGGTGATACTGTTTTCTTTTCATGCATGCCAGCAGGTTGAGATAGATATAGAAGAAATTTCCGAAGATGAGGCAGAAGGCGCCCAGGTAAAGAATGGGTCCTGGGAACAGGAGGTGATAGATGTTTATTACCGAAGGCCCAAAGGCGATGTAGATTCCCAACAACACCCACATCAAGGGATTGATGAACATGACAGCCGTGCCACTGCCAATCACCATCTGAAATGAGAACAGGTCGTACAGGCGTCCCTTGCGGACGCCTTCAAGGGGATTGCGCATATGTACGAGATAGGTCTGCATGTAGCCCTTGATCCAGCGCGAGCGCTGGCGGAGCCAGTTCTTCAACTGCGAGTTGGCCTCTTCCAGCGTCGTCGAGTCGAGGATGACGGTATTCATGCGGTAGCGTTTCAAGCGCAGACCCAGGTCACAATCCTCGGTCACGTTGTAGGCGTCCCAGCCTCCTAAGGCACGTAGCGTTGCTGTACGAAAATGATTCGATGTACCTCCTAAAGGCAGAGAGAAATTTGCTAGCTGAAGCCCTGGTAAAATCAGGTCGAACCAGGCGGTATACTCGGTGGTAAACCAGCGTGTGAGCAGGTTTTGGCGAATATTATAGAAGTTGAGCTTGGCCTGCACGCAAACTACATCCGTGCCATGGCTGGCAAATGTGAGAACAGCTTTCTTCAGTTGCAGAGGATCGGGTATATCTTCAGCATCGTAGATGACGACATAAGGTCCTTTTGCGTACATCAACCCATAATTACAAGCGCGGGGCTTGGTGCGGGGTTGGCCATCGGGAACAACCAGAATTTTGAAGTGCGGTGGCAGGGATAATGCTCGTATGGCTTTGCGCGTCTCAGCATCGTTCTCTTCTGTGAGAAAGAGAATCTGTAGTTTCTCTGGTGGATAGTCTAGTGCCAGCATAGCCTGCGCAAACTGTGGTACCACCTGCGCTTCCCGATAGAGCGGACAAAGAATCGTATACATGGGCCAGTCGGCATTTTTTAAGGCATGCACAATACCGTCGTCGATACGTTCTTCCGTCGCATGCCGAAATGTCCTGATAGCCATACCTACACTCAGGATGAGATTGAAGGAATACATGATCGTGATCGCTCCGATCACAGCCGTCACCATCTCCAGTCGGAAAACGAGCAACCCGATCATCCCTAGCAGCCCGATGACACAGAGAGCAATTAACTGCTTGGCGGTAAGGGTTTGCAGAGCGGAATGTTTCGGTCGAAAAGGGGCGAACATCGCCACCTCTTTCTTACCCACTTTCACTCTCTTTGTTGCTTCTTGAATATAGTCATTGATTTCCTGTGCCTGATCCTTCTGCGCATCATACCTGGCTTGCTTCTGCAGCCAGGCGACATAAGATTGCACCTTGTGCTGAATATGCGGATCAATAATGGCAGGTTGTCCGCTTCGTACTCCATGCTGGGGCGTTACGAGTGCTTTGGAGGTTGGCATTAGCGATACTTCGACTTGCTCTGGCCCATTGAGTGGGTTTGAACCAGATGTTGAGCTGTACCCATCTTGCTCTACCTGTTCAGCAGGCTGCCCATCACGCAAGACTGTGGGTCGCCTCATAAAATTCTTTAACATAACCCCACCTTTGCTTGTTATTTACTTATAGATGATTTTTGTATGATGTATTACTGTAAATGAGTGTGTATACAACCCTTTTACACACAAAGAAGTCGTCTCTGCCGAGTTCTTTGTCTTGATAGACTTTGAACAACTGGTCCTGGTGACCAATTGTCCCTTCTAAACCGGCTCCGCTTTGAGACGACTTACAACTTGAGCACAAGGCTGCCCTACTACGTACAGTATGAGAAAGATTACGACCTAACTACGTTGTCATTATACTCCAGTTTTGTATAGAGAAAGTTGAGGAAGTGTTGAGGTATGGTTTAGAATTATATAACATGGTTAATAAATTTTTAATTCTTTATTTATTTAAATATATCAATATAATATATTCATTGTTTGAATCCTCAGCACCCGAGGCGCCTCACAAGCAGGTGCTGCCTCTATCGACGGCGGATAATTCATCCTTCTCCCCTAACCGCTTGACAATCCCTATTAACGCTGCTTATCTGTACGGCTTTACGTCATCGCCACCGGCTGTATAACTTTCAGGCGCGAACTCTGGTAATTCGCAACTAAGCCGGCGTCCAAGCGTAGATAGATAGACAGGCAGGGAACAGGCAGAGCTGGCTGCAGGGCAATTACAGGGACGGATTTGCCTCCCCACAACGCCATCACCATCAGATAGATGTAACAATAAAGAGGTAGAGTAGTTGGCCCGTTGTTTGAATCCACGCCCGGGCGGTAGTCACGAGGTAGCCGCTAGTGCGCTATGTTGTCCACGCTGTGATTTTCTGGTCAGGGGGGCGCATATCGGCGTGTATGAGGTCGTCTCGTTCATAGGAGCAGGGAGTTATGGCCAGGTCTACAAAGTGCGAGAACCCGCGCCGCTGAGCCGTATTCTTGCCCTCAAGGTGCTGCGTTTTGATCAATTCAACGAAAAGGCTCTGGGTAATTTCTTCGATGAGGCGCGTCGTATCGCTGATTTGCAGCACCTGAACATCCTGCCAGTCTACTATTTCGGCAAATTGGAGGATGAGCGGCCATATTTAGTTATGGAGTACGCTCCCCAGGCCATTCATGACCTTTTTCGCCGGGCTGATGGCACGCGGCGCCCGGCCTTTGCTGAGGAGCTTGTCCCTTACATTCAGCAGGCGGCGGAGGCTCTCAGCTATGTACATAAAAATGGCCTCATCCACCAGGATGTTAAGCCGGGCAACCTCTTGATTGGCCGCAACGGCCAGCTGCTGCTCTCCGATTTTGGCACCACCTTCTATCTTGGTATGCAGACACATGCCTCGCTGGGTGAGGCCACGGGCACCGCCGCCTATATGCCGCCCGAGCAGTGGCAGGGCAATCCGCGCCGTGACTCCGACCAGTACGCCCTTGCGGTGAGCTGCTACGAACTGCTCACCGGCCGCACGCCCTTTACCTACAAGCGCATAGAAGAGATGTGGAACGCCCATTTTAGAGAGCAGCCGGTCTCGCCCCAGCACTGGAATCATCGCATTCCCGCCGAGGTTGCCGCCGTAATCCTGCGCGGCCTGGCCAAGGACTATCGCCAGCGCTACCCCAACGTCCTGGAGTTTGCCGCGAGGTACGCTGGCGCCGTGCAGATCGCGCAGCAGCGCTACCTGTGTCATAACTGCGGGCACCAGAATCGTAGCGGGGCGCAGCGCTGCAGCGAGTGCGGCGTTGAGCAGGATGGTCGCCACTGCATTTATTGTGACGCGCCTACCCGCTTTGGCCAGCGCTGCTGTCCGGCCTGTGGTCGTCTGACCCTGCCTCCCAGCGTCAATCTCCATAGCCCCCTGGCGGGTGTCAGCGTGCGCCAGGGGCGCTACACGTTGAAACGCATCTTGAAGAGCAACGCGGAGGCCTCGATCACGCTGGCCGTCGCCAGCGACACGCAGCGTATGGATATGCCTGTTGTGCTCAAACGCTGGGAGTGCACGGATCTGCCGCTGGTCCAGCGCGCCAGGGATATCGCCTATTACGAGCGGGCCAGCGAGCAGCTCACGCGCCTGCGCCATCCGCTGATCCCGCGCGTCCTTGACCGCTTCGCCGAGGGCAAATATTACTATCTCGTGTGCGCGTACGTCGATGGCGAAAGCCTGGAGGAACGGCTGCAAAGGCTGCTGCGGCCCCTGCCGGAACGCGAGGTGCTGGTCTGTATGTACAGCCTGCTGAACATCCTGATGGCGCTGGAGCAGCAGAGGCCTCCCCTGCGCCAATTCGACATCACCCCCGGCAATATCCTGCTTGAGCGGGCCCGCGGCCGCGCCATGCTGAGCGGTTTTCAGATCGCGCCGCCGCCGGCACAGCAGTCACCCAGCGGCATCAGCAGGTCGCACACCCACACGACGCGCAAACTGGCGATCTCGCCCTACCTGCCTGTCCAGGATAAACCTTATGACCAGCGCACCTGCATCTACTCACTGGCGGCCTGTATGCATTTTGCCCTGACCAACCACGAGCCGCCGCACTATCCCGCCTTCCCTCCCGTGCGCCTCCTCAACTCCGGAGTGTCGAGCGAGCTTGAAGCCATCCTGGCACGCGCCCTGATCGAGGATAACCTGGCGCGCTACCAGAGTTATGGCGAGCTGCAGCGCGACCTTAAGAAGCTCCTGTAGTTTACCCCTCGTCATTCAATTATTCCCTCTTACCTCACTGTACGACCAAGAAGCGCCCGGGCGGCTTCTTTGGTCTATGTAAGCTGGAGGGCCGTTAGCTCCGCTGTGCGAGTGGGACATACTCGGTCACCTTGGGTCCGACATACTCGGCGCGCGGGCGAATCAGGCGGTTATTGGCGTATTGTTCAAGCACATGAGCCGTCCAACCCGAGACGCGGCTGCTCGCGAAAATGGGCGTGTCCTGGTCGATGGGGATGCCCATCATGTAGTAGACGGAGGCGGAATAGAAATCAACGTTACAGTAGAGGCCTTTATTTTCCCTGATATAGTCTTCAATGATGCGTGACATCTCGTACCAGCGGCTGTCACCTGTGCGTTTGCCGAGTTCCTCAGACATGGCCCGCAGGTGGGTGGCGCGCGGGTCCTCGGTGCGGTAGACACGATGCCCAAAGCCCATTATACGCTCCTTATTCTCCAGCGCGTCAGCAATAGAGGTCTCGGCTTTGTCGACCTCGCCGATGCGCAGCAGCATGCGCATCACCTGCTCGTTGGCGCCGCCGTGCAGCGGGCCGGAGAGCGTGCCAACAGCCGAGGTAATCGCAGCGTACATATCGGCCAGCGTCCCTGCGGTCACGCGCGCGGCGAAGGTCGAGGCATTGAGCTCATGGTCGGCGTGCAGGATGAGTGCCACATCCAGGTCATGGGCCGCCTGCGCATCAGGCATTTTTCCCCGCAGCATATACAGGAAATTGGTGGCATGGTCACCATCGCCCAGGGGCGCGACCGGCTCTCTGCCGTTACGAATATGCTCCCAGGTTGCCACGATCGTCGGCATAACCGCCGTCAGGTGCATGGCACGCCGCTGGTTTGCCTCAACTGACCGATCTTCGGGGTTGGGATCAAAGGCGGACAGGGCGGAAACAGTGGTGCGCACAACATCCATGGGGTTGGTCCTGGTGGGCAGTACATGCATGAATTCGATGACTTGGCGGGGAAGTTCGCGACTGGCCTGCATCTGTCGCTTTGCCTCATCGAGCTGCGTGCGAGTGGGCAGGGTGCCATGCCAGAGCAAGTAAGCCGTTTCTTCAAAAGAAGAATAACGCGCTAAATCGTGAATATCAACGCCATAATAGGTGAGCTTGCCAAGTTTGCCATCAAGGTCGCAAATACATGACTGTGTTGCAACGATGTCTTCAAGGCCATCTGTGGTCTGCATAGGGAGCTTCCTCCAGAGGAGTGCAGCTTCATTCAATGAAAGTACAACTTTGCCTGACGGATCAGGTCAACGCAGTTTCCACAATGAAGCAGACAACTTTCAACACAACAAATTCTGTGGGTTGTGTAAAGTAATTATAATCACGCCCTTACTTTAATGTCAACGCTACGCGCGCGGGAGGGTGTATGAAAAAGTTGTAGGTAATCAGGCAACAAGGCAGGGCTGCTCTTCCCAGAACTCATCGTAGGTCTCATTGAGCACAGCGGTACGCAAGGCGAGCACAGCATCAAGCCCTTGCGGCGTCCAGCGCATACCAGCCCGTTTGGCCCGAGTGCTGACTACGGTTTTACAGGCCGCTTCGGCGATACCACTGCCGACCTGCATGCGCCTTCAGCCCGAAAGGCCGGGTAGCGCATGCGAGCCGCATTGGAAATAAAGTAATCCAGCTCGATTTCGGGCACGCTGCGCGCGGCACCCGGTTCGGGGAGGATCGGCGGAAGGCCAGCGATCTCAGCCGCTAGTTCCTCAATCTGCCCCTGGACCAGTAAGCTACACATCTGCTCGGCCCAGATGCTGGCCTGAGGCGTGTTGGCGCCACAGACGGCTCGCGCCACCTTCCAGACATGCTCGCGTGCATGCCAGATGTCGACGATCTGCACGGCTCCCGGAAAGTGTTCGGCTGCCAGACGCCAAATCCAGACGGCTCCATCTCCTAAGACCACCAGTTGGCGAGCCTGCTGCAGCCCACAAGTGAGTGTCAGCTGGTAGAGCAGCTGGCCAAACTCCTCGGTCTTGCAGCGACGAGCCACATAGTGCTTCTGGCCTGCTTGATCCACAAACACCCCTGGCACCAACTCCGAGCGTTGCGGCCCCCGTGTCCCCGGAAAGACCGCTCCCACTTTGACTTCCCGGTAGACATCGCCCGGTCGCTGGCGTTCCTTCTCTTCCAGAGGCACACTCCCTCGCCGCAGCCGTGCCAGGATCCCATCCAGTTCGATGTACAGACGCTCGATGATGGCTTGCTTGGGCTCCGACCCAGCCGAGCCGCTGGCTTCCGCCGCCGGTGTGGTGTGCGCCTGGGCCGCCTCCTTCCAGAGGCGGTTGACCTGCTCATCCTCCCGCTGCGCGAGTGCGGCTCCGACTGGTTGGAGGAGATTGAGCGCTTGCCGTGCTGACATGCCCAACGGCAGCAGACGGTGAAAGGTCTCCGCTGTTTCCTCCAGCGTCAGCTGGGCCCCCAGATAACTCACTGGAGGCTCGCACTCCGGCACTCGTGTGTCGCCCTTGTACTCCCCACAGCCCATCAGCGGGGGCTTCTCCATGCGTGCATCGCTCCCGCGCGGTGCTGGCTGTGCTCCCTTGCGCTTCCCCTGCGTTGGCTAGCTCCCCGTCTGCTCGGACACATTGGTAGTAGGCGCGCCGAAACGTGATCTTGCCCAGCAACATGAACACCTGCTTGGGGCGGTACCCCACCAACTGCTGCCGATGCCCACAGCTTCCCACTCGGTGCCCCGCCGTGCTTTCCTCGGGGTCTGCATCACTCAGGAGGCTTTCCATCCAACCTCGTCCCAGTTCAAAGATCGTTTCCATCACCTGCTGCTCCAGTCCTTTCAGGTCGCCTTTTTTCACCTCCTGCAAGTTCCTCAGCAGCTTCAGCACTTGCGCTTCTGCTTGCTGCCTCAGTGCTATTTTCACTCCGTCACTCGTTTCCATCGGTAGGGGGCTCCTCTCTGCTTTCTCCGTATTGTTGGGTTTGCAGAGGAGGATACTCCTTTTCTTCTCGTTTTCCTACAACTTTTTCATACACCCCGCGCGGGACAAAATTTCCCGCGCAGACGTATTTTTTATACACATGGCGTGCCCCGTCATCACTGGTGATGCGCATAGTCTGCATGCCATGTAATATATGATAGTCGACGGCGCAAAAATATGCTACACTGACCCAAACAAGAGAAAAAGTGAGGCGGTTATGGCTAAGCTCGCGCGCGACGATGAGGAACAGCTCATCGCCCGCAGTCAGCATGGTGATGTCGAAGCATTCAACCAATTGATACTGCGCTATCAGCAGGCCACCTACGGGGTCGTTTACCGCATGCTTGGAAATCGCGAGGCGGCCGCTGATGTAACCCAGGATAGTATGCTGGCGGCCTTTCGAGCCATTGGCTCCTTTCGTGGCGACTCCTCGTTTCGAGCCTGGCTCCTGCGCATCGCCTCGAACATGGCCTGCGACCACTGGCGCAGGAGCCAGCGCCACCCCGCCTCATCATTGGATGAACTGAGCGATGAAGACGAGCCACATAGCGTTGCCGAATTGGCGGCCCTGGTAGAGGCGGGTCACGCGAGCAATCCCGAAGAATTTTTGCTGAACCAGGAGTTACAGGAGTTAATACAGCGCGGCCTGCAGGAGCTGCCCCTGGAGCAACGCGTCGCGGTCATCCTCTGCGATATTGAGGGGCATTCCTATGAGGAGATCGCGCAGACAACCTGGTCCACCATTGGCACGGTGCGCTCTCGCATCGCCCGCGGACGGGCGCGGCTGCGCAAGTACCTTTACCAGTACAAGGAACTATTACCGCGCGATTATCGTCTACCCTTCTAATAGAGACCAGCATGGAGTACAGGCGTGGCACAGCACGATGAGCAGCATCTGACAACTGAACAACTTTCCGCGTTCGCAGATCGCCAACTACCACTGCAGGAACAGGCGGCATGTGAGACGCACCTGCAGACCTGCGCAACCTGCCAGCAGGCATTACGCGCTTTGCGCCAGACGATTGCGCTCCTGCACGCTCTGCCGCAGCCAGCATTGCCGCGCTCCTTTACCCTGTCGCGCGCCGAGGTGCAGCCGCCGGTCCCCGCGCGGGCGCCCCGGTCATTGTGGCGACGCTATGGGCGCTCTGCGCTGCGCACGGTCAGCACCATCGCCGCTGTGGTTGGCCTGGTTATCCTGCTGGGAGGGCTACTGGTCTCGCTGCCGCGCGGTGGAGGGGCCAGTATGTCAACGTCGTCGGGTTCGTCGGCAGCGACGACCGCGAATACTCCGCCATCCAGCGAGGCCCGCCACAACAATACCCTTGCGCCGGGGCCAACGCGAATGAACCAGGCGGCTACCGCAACCAGCGCTGCTCACGCGCAGGCGACGGCCGCGGCGGGCGCCTCCGAGCCTGGCCCGCCACAACCCGCTCCAGCGCTTCCCGCTCTAGCAACCCCTCTGGGCCTGCAGGAATTGGGCTTTACGCTCTGCGTACTTGGAGTCGTGGGGCTGCTCCTGACAAGGCGCCGGCGAGGTGACAGGCGCGGCCACATGCGCACACTCTAGAGTGTGCGCGGCTCAATGCCCGGCCAATCTCCAGCATTCCTCGGCGATTGACCAGTCCTCCTGCGTTTGTACGATCAGTACGCGCACGCTTGAGTCGGCGCTGGCAATATCCTGGTCGGCCGGTGAGCGGGCGTTTTTCGCCGCATCAAGCTTGAGGCCAAGGAAGCCAAAGGCTTTACAGGCGGCCCAGCGTATGGCCGAAGCGTGCTCGCCTACGCCGCCGGCAAACACCAGCGCATCGGCTCCCCCCAGCGCCGCCAGCATCTCGCCGATACAGGCGCGCAGGCGGTGGACATAGATATCGAATGCCAGCCTGGCCCGCTCGTTCTCCTGTTGCATAGCCGCTAATACCTCGCGTAGATCGCTGGAGACGCCCGAAATACCCTTGAGGCCGGATTCTTGATTGAGTATAGTGTCAAGGGCAGCGGCGCTATAACCTTTGTGGCGCACCAGGTAGATGAGAATGCCGGGATCGACGCTGCCCGAGCGGCTGCCCATCATCAGGCCCTCCAGGGGAGTAAAGCCCATAGTGGTATCGATACTCTGACCGCCGGCAATGGCGGCCAGAGAACAGCCGTTGCCGAGGTGACAGGTAATTAAGCGCAGGTCCGCGGGATTGCGCCCCAGGATCTGCGCCGCGCGCTGCGAACAATAGTGATGGCTGATGCCATGAAAACCATAGCGGCGGATACCCTGCTCAAACCACTCGTAGGGGCCGGGATAGACGGCGGAGGCCTGCGGCAACGTGCTGTGAAAGGCGGTATCGAAGACCGCCACCTGGGGCACCTGTGGCAGCATGCGCTCGACCATCTCGATACCCGCCAGGTTGATGGGATTGTGCAGTGGCGCGAAGTCGGCGAGGCGCCCAATGGTCGCTTTGACCTCGGGAGTAATCACCACGCTGCTGGTATATGCTTGACCCCCGTGAACAATGCGGTGCCCTACAATATCGATCTCCGCAGGCTGGGCAACGACCCGGGTTTTGCCACTCCACAGGCTATTCAGCGAGTGTGTAATCGCTTCCTGGTGAGAGCTCGCCTGGATCTCTTCCTCAAGCGACTCGCCCTGCGCGGTGGTAATTTTTAGCGTGGTCGTACCTTTGTGGCCGTACCAGCTGGCATCGGCCGCCCAGACTGGCGCCGGCGGCTGCTCGGGCGGTTTATCCTCTATATCGTAAAGACGGCTTTTCTGGCTGCTCGAGCCAGCATTCAGTACTAAGATCTTCATAGACAATCCTTTGCACAAATTGTGTTATACGCAATATAAGTATGGAGCCCATCATTCGTATAACACATTTTCAGCGCCCGCGCCAGTGCGGGTGGACGGTTATGCGCCTGCGTGTCAGTCGCTCCATACCCAGTCGCGCACTTCCGGCAGGTCCTCGAAGTGCTCGCGCACATAGTCATGGTGTTTGGCGAGTATTGCGTCACACTCCTGCATCAAGGGCGGCGTAAGATGTCTTACACGTGGCGCAAATTCCATGGCCAGCTTACAGAGGTGATAGCGGCTCACCCCATTTATCACGACCATATCAAAGGGAGTCGTGGTCGTGCCCTGCTCGTTAAAACCCCGCACATGGAAACGCTCGGAATTTGGTCGACCATGAACGAGCTGGTGGACCGCCCTCTGGTAGCCATGAAAGGCGAACACGACGTCAGTCTTTTCCGTAAAGTTCGCGATGAAGGTGGCCTGGTCCAGCCCATGAGGGTGGATATCTGGCGGGTAAAGGGTCATCAGGTCTACGACATTCACCACGCGCACCTTCATTTCAGGAATATGCTGGCGCAGCCACCAGGCTGCCGCCACTGTCTCCATTGTCATGACATCGCCCGCGCAGGCCAGCACGATGTCGGGCTCTAAATGATTTTCATTGCTGGCCCAGTGCCAGACGGAGAGGCCGCGCGTGCAGTGCTCGATGGCCTCCTGCATCGTGAGGTACTGCAGGTGCGGCTGCTTGTCGATGATGATGAGGTTCACATAATCGCGGCTGCGCAGGCAGTGGTCGGCGACGGAGAGCAGGCAGTTGGCATCTGGCGGCAAATAGACGCGCGCTACCGCGCCTCTACTTGAAAGAGCCGAGTCGAGCAGCCCGGGTCCCTGGTGACTGAAGCCGTTGTGGTCGTTGCGCCAGCAGGTCGATGTCAGGAGAATATTCAGCGATGCGATAGGCGTGCGCCACGGAAGCTCGATAGCGCCGTCCAGCCACTTCGTATGTTGGATCATCATTGAGTCAATAATCATGGCAAATGCTTCATATGTAGACCAGAGGCCATGCCGTCCCGTCAGCAGGTAGCCCTCCAGCCATCCCTCACACAGGTGCTCGCTCAGCACCTCCATGACCCTGCCATCGGGGGAGAGGTGGTCATCTGTGGGGAGGATGGTCTCTTCCCACGTGCGATTTTCTACATCAAACACATTTCCCAGGCGGTTTGAATTGGTCTCATCCGGGCAGAAGTAACGGAAATTCTGCTGGCGGGCATTTTTCGCAAAGACATCTCGCAGCAGTTTGCCAAGCTGGCGCGTAGACTCAACATACGCGGTTGCCGGCTTTTTGACTTCAACTGTATAATCCGTAAAGGCGGGCAGGTCCAGGTCAACCAGCAGCCTGCCCCCGTTGGCATGGGGATTGGCTCCCATTCTACGCTCCCCGCGGGGGGCCAGGGCCGCGAGTTCAGGCCGCAAACGCCCGTGCTCGTCAAAAAGTTCTTCGGGCTTATAACTGCGCATCCAGTCTTCAAGTATTTTCAGGTGGGCCGCGTTTTTCCTGACATCGTCCACCGGCACCTGGTGGGCGCGGAAAGTGCCCTCGACAGGCTTGCCGTCGACCTCTTTGGGCCCGGTCCAGCCTTTGGGGCTGCGCAGGACGATGAGGGGCCAGCGTTGCGGCCGGCTAGCACCTTGCTTGCGCGCCTGGTCTTGTAGCGAGCGGATTTTGCCATAGCAGGTCTCCAACGTCTCGGCGAAAGCCCGGTGCATGAGCATGGGCTCGTCTCCCACGACGAAGTGGACGTCGTAGCCATGGCCTGTGAGCACCTGTGCCACCGCCTCGTCGCTGTCGCGCCCAAAGACTGTGGGGCCGGAAATCTTGTAGCCATTGAGATGGAGAATGGGTAACACCGCCCCATCGCGCGCCGCGTTTAAAAATTTTACACTCTTCCATGAACCTTCCAGCGGCCCGGTTTCCGCTTCGCCATCGCCAACGACGGCGGCGACGATCAGATCCGGGTTGTCAAAGGCCGCGCCGAAGGCGTGCGTCAGTACGTAGCCGAGCTCACCCCCTTCGTGAATTGAGCCAGGAGTCGGCACACTGACGTGGCTTGGCACGCCTCCTGGTGTTGAAAACTGGCGGAAGAGCTTACGCATCCCTTCGGCATCCGCGGTTATCTGCGGGTAAATCTGCGAGTATGTCCCTTCGAGATACACGTTTGCCAGCAGTGCTGGCCCACCATGCCCGGGCCCCGCCAGGTAGATCATGTTGACGTCATGCTCCTGGATGAGCCGGTTCAGGTGGGCATAGATGAAGCTGAGGCCCGGCGAGGTCCCCCAGTGTCCAAGTAAGCGTGGTTTGATGTGTTCAGGTCGCAATGGCTCTTTTAGCAAAGGATTATCCTGCAGATAAATCTGACCGATAGTCAGGTAGTTGGCTGCCTGCCAGTACCTGTGCAACAGATTGAGACGAGCCTGGTCGATGTCTGACATTATTCTTTTGTACCCTTTCTTCAACGCTAAAGCCTGAAGCAGTTGCTGCTGGCGTATCAGGGCCTCGCATGCAGCATTTTCTTTTAGACCGTACGCCTGTGCATACCCACAGGGCAGGGTTTGCGCTAATAATGCAAGGACCTTCGTGCAGGCGCAAAACCGCGTCCGCAGAAGGTCCCTGTGCACGCCGCTTGCTTACATAGCTATTGAGCGGCACAATTGCACATCCACTCTATTATACCTCATGGGGGCGACAGATCTGGCAAAACCACCCACCCAAAAACAGGGTGATGTAAAAGTCGCCCTGACCCAAAAAGCGCGCGCATTGACGTTTCTATGCGCGAGGTCCTATTATTACAAAAGGTGGAGAGTTTTCTATGCGTTCGACCAGGAGTTTTTCGCAGGTTATACTCCACGAGCTCTCTTTTTTGCACCGAGTAGAATCAAGGATTTTCTGCTTATGAATGATGTGCTGCTGCTGCTATTTCCGGTTTTAAATGTGCTCGTCACGGGTCTCTTCGCGGGAGTCGTGCTGCGCCAGTATCTCAGGCGCCATCGCACATATCAACTCTACTGGGCCATAGCGCTGATGATGGCCTTTATCGCCACCCTTGCCTATGTATGTATGATTATCGCTCAACCCACCAGCGCCGCCGGGATGCTCCTTTTCCGCCTTTACTACATCCTGGGCGCGGCCCTGATAGCCGCATGGCTGGGCCTGGGTAGTATTGCCCTGGTCACAAACACGCGTTTCACCCGCATCTGCCTGGGTTTCCTGTGCCTGCTGAGCGCGCTGGCCGTCGTCCTGATCGCCATTGCGCCGCTTGACGCGGCCCAGTTGAGCCAGGTTGCCGGTACGCCCGGAACCGGTATCCTGCAGCCTGCGGCCGGGCCGTGGCTGTTCGCGATCATTGTCTTGAACAGCCTTGGCAGTATCGCCGTGGCCGGAGTCGCCATCTACTCAGGCTGGAAGATGAAGTTCCGCCAGGGCAGCAGCCATTTACTGCTGGCGAACGTGCTGATCCTGGCGGGAGCCCTGGTCATCGCCTTCGCCGGTACCACCGCCCGCCTGGGTGTAAAAAATATCTTCTGGCTGCTCATGGTCCTTGGTTGGGTGGTCTTCTATATGGGTGTCGTGCTCGCCAGCAGGAGAAATCCTCACCCGGCCGCCGCGCAAGCGCAGAGCTCATCAACACCTGCCTCCAATGGGACAGGCGACCCCAGCAATACGCCGCTCCCCTCGTTGTAAAGGCGGGGCATCCTTCCATTGAGCATCTCGTCCTCCTGAGGAATGCATAAAAAGCGTTGGCGGCCGTTTTTTTATTGTATCACAGGTGCGATTTTCCATTTGTCCCTCTTTTCGCCCCCTCAAACGTGCTACTAATGTGACAGGCTAACGAACAAGCATGCTCTTTTGCTGTAAAGAGGAACAAAAGAAAGGAACACGTGTAGATGCAAACACGGCGGCTTGGAAATACAGATATGCAAATCACGCCGTTGGGCCTGGGAACATGGGCCATCGGCGGCGGTAACTGGGCGAATGGTTGGGGAGAGCAGGATGATGAGGCCTCGATTGCCACCATTCACCGCGCGCTTGACCTGGGTATAAATTGGATGGATACGGCGGCCGTCTATGGCCTGGGCCATTCTGAAGAGGTCGTAGCCAGGGCGCTTAAAGGCTACCCCAAGCAGCCCTATGTCTTTACCAAATGCTCACTTGTCTGGAACGACAGGCGTGAAATTACGAGCAGCCTGAAAGAGCAATCACTGCGCCGCGAGATTGAGAATAGCCTGCGGCGTCTCCAGAGGGATGTCATCGACCTGTACCAGGTGCACTGGCCTAACCCTGAGCAGGAGCTTGAGGAGGGCTGGTCAACCCTGGCGAAACTCCAGGCCGAGGGGAAAGTTCGCTATATTGGCGTTTCAAATTTTAATGTCCAGCAGCTGCGCCGGGCAGAGGCCATCGCGCCTATCTCTTCGCTGCAGCCGCCATATTCGCTTATCCATCCCGAGGTTGAAAAGGAGATCCTGCCCTATTGCCAGGATCAACGTATCGGTGTTATCGTATACTCGCCGATAACTTCAGGGCTTCTGACGGGTAGGATGAGCACTGAGCGCGTAGCTAGCATGCCCGAGGATGATTGGCGGAAACATGGCCCCGACTTCCAGGAGCCACGTTTAACACGCAACCTTAAACTGGCCAACCTGTTACAGGAAGTTGGGTATCCGCATAATCGCTCCACCGGTGAGGTGGCTATCGCCTGGGTTTTACGCAACCCCGCGGTGACCGGCGCCATTGTTGGCGGGCGTAAGCCGTCGCAGATAGATGAGCTTATCGGGGCGGCGGAATTTCGCCTCGAGGATATCGAACTGCAACAGATCGCTAAGTTCTTGCAGGAGAACCCCTGAGTTAGCGTTTGAGGGCGCGTAAAATCTCTTTCTTTCTGAACGGGAGGCGGATATTAGAGCCAGGCCTGTGTGCTGCGAGTTGAGAGTGGGGGAAGATACTGTGTATTTTCAGGTGGCTGGCGAGGGAGAGCCGGTCATACTCGTCCACGGCCTCTCAGCCTCCTCCCTCTGGTGGACGCGCAACGTGCCTGCCCTCGCTGAGCGCTATCGCGTCTACCTGATCGATCTGCCCGGATTTGGCAGAATGCGTCGCTACGCATCGCGCTTTGTTTTACATCGGCTAGCCGCTGATATTGTGACATGGATGGAGGCCGCTGGCATTCGACAGGCCCATTTTATTGGCCACTCGATGGGTGGCTATATCTGTTTGTGTATCGCTGCGCAACATCCCGAGGTTGTGAAACGCATTGTCCTGGTCGCGCCGGCGGTCATACCATTACACCATTCCGTACTGGGCTACCTGCCTCCGCTCCTGCGCAGCCTGCGCGCCCACCTTGCTGGTATGGGGAGCGCGCGATGCACTGATCCCGCCCGCGCCAGCTGAACTCCTGCGCCATGAAATAGCGGGCGCGCACCTGCAGATCCTGAATAAGGCTGGCCATGTAGCCATGTTTGATCAGCCCGCGCAGTTCAACGCTGCTGTGCTCGCTTTCCTGGCCAAGACCTCTGAGCAATTTTAGTATGCCGGGCGCCTGCCCCGGCCAGGCTGGCGAGCGACTATAGGCTCTGACGTTTAACAAAACATACGCATATTATTCGCCGCTCAGCCACTGGCAGAACAGCTGGTATAATTAAGTACCATCTCTGGGAGGTGGATGGCTTTGAATAGTAAGATATAGGCGAGAAGATGAACGCTCATTGAAAAAGTGTATGGAGGGCAGAACAGCGAAACATGCAACAGACTGCAAACTTTAAGCCGCGCACCCCCATTGTCCTCGCCCTGGATGTTGGCACCTCTTCAACTCGTGCCTTGCTCTTTGATGCTACGGGTACGAATATACCCGCTATTCTGTCCCAGAAAACCTACCAGCTCACGACCTCTGACCAGGGCGAAGTATCGGTTGACGCCGATGCGCTGGTGGAAGCAGTCGCCGCCACAATAGATGAGACGCTCAAAGCCGCGGGCCCGCTTGCATCTTCCATACAGGCGGTCGCCACTGATACGTTCTGGCAAAGCCTGGTTGGTGTGGATGCGGATGGTCACGCGCTTACAGCGGTGATTACCTGGGAAGATACTCGATCACGCCAGGCTGCTGACGAACTGCGCAAACAGCTGGATAACAACGTGGTGCGACAGCGTACGGGCGCGCAGATCCACGCCAGCTACTGGCCAGCCAAACTGCGCTGGCTCGCCACCACGCAGGCGGAGGTGTTTAAGCGCGTAGCCTGCTGGCTCTCCTTCGGCGAATACCTGCACCGCAAATTGCTGGGGCGCGCGGTCTGTAGCCTCTCGATGGCCTCGGGCACTGGGATGCTTGTGACGCGCACTCACGAGTGGGACCGTGAATTAATCGCCGCTGTGGGCATACGTCCACAGCAGCTGCCTGAGCTTGGAGATCTCCACGACAGTATCAGCGGGCTCTTACCCGCGTATGCTGAGCGCTGGCCCGCCCTGAGCCATGTGCCATGGTTCCCTGCCATAGGTGATGGCGCCGCCGCCAATATTGGCTCGGGCTGCACCAGCGAGGATAAGTTCTCGCTGACGATAGGCACATCAAGCGCCATCCGCGTGATCGTCGCTCCGGAGCGGGTTGTGCCTCCGCCCGGACTCTGGCAGTACCTGGTGGATGCCAGGCGCGCCATTTTTGGCGGGGCGCTGAGCGAGGGCGGTAATATCTTTGCCTGGCTGGGTAGAACGCTGCAGATCTTCTCTTTGCAAGCTGCGCAGGCAGAGATTGAGAAGTTGCCGCCCGATGGCCACGGACTGACGATCCTGCCATTTATCTCGGGCGAGCGCAGCCTCGGCTGGCATGCGGAGGCCAGGGCTGTAATAGCCGGCATTCACATGTCTACTTCACATATCGAGATAGTGCGTGCTAGCGAGGAGGCGCTGGCCTACCGCCTGGAGGCTGTGTACCAGCAAATCAGAGGCGCCCTCGGCTTGCAGGAAAAGCAGCCACGTCTCATCGGCAGCGGCGGCGCATTGCTCTCTTCACCTTCACTGCAGCAGATCGTGGCTGATGCGCTCGCTACGGCGCTCAGTCCCACCTATGAGCATGAAGCCTCGGCGCGTGGAGCGGCCCTGCTTGCGCTTGAGGCCATGGGTGTAATGAAGGATGTGAGCAAGGTTGAGCTAAAACTTGCTGCACCTGTGCAGGCGGACGCACAGAGGGGAGAAATCTACCGCCGGGGAGCCAGGCGGCAAAGAGAGTTATATAAGTCTCTACTGGGAGACCCGGTGGATTAGCCTCAGGCCGAAGTTTGCAGTAAACGTTGCAAGGCCGACACAAACCTGTCGGCCTTCTGCTCTTGGAAGACGCCTAAAATAAAGCGGTCGGGTCGAACCACGATAAATTGATCGGATCTCATGCGCGCAAAAGCCTGGCTTTTTGAATGGACGACAATGCAGGGCGGCTCATTGCATGAGCTGCGGGCATACGCAGCGCGGCCGCCCCGCTTGGAGCGCGGCCTCTCTTTCTGCCAGCCGTCATCGACCTGCACGCACACAAAACGGGCGCCCATCGCTTGCCAGAAAGCGGTTTGTAGGGCTGTAAGGGACCCGAAGGCCTCGCGTGGATTGTGATGCAGGCGCAGTAAGGCAAAGCCGTTGCCCAGAGCCTCATCGAGCAGCATGCGCTGCCCCTGCGGCGTTGTAACTTCAGGCTGGGGGAGCAGCAGGCCCGTTAGCGCCCTGTCCTTAAAGTTGTCGGCGGAGAGAAAAAAGCCATGCGTATATTTTGGCCGCGGCTTGATGCGTGCCTCGCTCAGAAACTCGCGTACAGCTGGTATGCTGTTGAGACCCTGGAACAAGAGGTTGCGACACAAAGCAAGTGAGCGGTTTCTTGACATAATAATGCTGGCCAGGAGCGAGGAAAAATTGATCATGCGGGCAGCATGCAGGTGACGTTCTTCGTGATAGGTTTCCAGGAGCTGAGGAGCGGCCTGGCTGCGTAAGACAAGCGTTAATTTCCACGTGAGGTTATGCGCATCGCGCAGGCCGCTGTTGAGCCCCTGGCCTCCGAAAGGCGGCATCATATGAGCAGCGTCTCCCAGGAGAAATATCCGTCCCTGCGAGAAGGTCTGTGCCAGCTTGGCGTGGAAGGTATACACGGCCTGGCGAATGATCTGTGAGCAAGGGGAGCCGCCGCTTTGTGAGATAAGCCTGGCGATTGTCTCGTTGCGCAGCATTTCCTTTTCGTTCTCGCCGGGGAGCAACATAAATTCCCAGCGCCGACCGCTGTGTGGTGAAGGCACGGTCACTGCCGGCCGGCTTGGGTTACAGAAGCATTTGGCTGTTGTAGGCTCCATCTGGTCGTCGATACAATCGACGACCAGCCACTTCTGCGGATAGGTCATGCCTTTCATCGCAATGTCCAGCATGTTACGGATGGTGCTGCTGCCACCATCGCAGGCTAAGAGGTAGCTGCAGCCTATGTTTTGATACACTCCCCCTGCTGTGCGCACGCTGACGATAACGTGGCTCTGCGTCTGGGTGAGTGTTTCAACGGTATACTGAAAACGCACACGGACGCAAGAGAAACGCTGGAGCCCTTGCAGCAGCGCGGCCTCAAATTCTGGCTGGTTGAAGGTTGAGATAAGCGCATAGCCGTTTCTCTTACTGCTCGGAGCCACTGTTACCAGCGAGTGTCCCGCCGCTTCATACTGCGGGCTGATACCCGAAAGTAAAAGCCTGTTGATACTGTTGCCCAGGCCCATGGCCTGGCAGATGCGCAGGCCTTCGTCATCGAGTGAAAGTGCCTTGGGGCTATTGCTTAAATGGATGTTGCGCTCGAGAATAAGCGTTTCTATGCCCGCCTGCCCTAATAAATTAGCGGCAGCCATGCCGGTTGGCCCCCCGCCTACGATCAGCACCGGCACAAATTCGTCGACCTGCTCCCTGTGGGGAGGGTCAGGGTAGAGAGGTAGTGGTTTACTCTTCATGGAAATGTATCCTTTATGCGAGCATGTTTAATTTTGCTCACATATAGGGATACGTTTCGCAGTTCCATTCGGGTAAAGGGATGATATTTCCTTGCGTTCAGATGAGCCGAAGGCTAGCCACGCGAGTGGCGTTTCTGAACGACTATGGGTATGAGCGGGTGCTGCTTATATTCTCCTGCTCATCTGAACAACTGTGAGTATTACAGCTTGCGTACTGCCACTGCCACATTCATACCGCCGATGCCGCGCGCCCCAAGTATGACTGCGGCAGATTTTAATGGCCGGGGCTCGTCGCATACCATATTCAGGCCGTAGTCTGACTCCTCGCAATTAATGGTGGGTGGAACTAGATCATGGCGCAGGGCCAGCAGGGCCGTAATAGTATCGATCGCGCCCGAGGCGGCGAAGCTGTGACCTTGCATGGTGCGGGGCACGCTGACCTGGACGCGGGGCAGATCTGCTCCAAAGACGCGCCGCAGGGCATCGGCTTCGCCCTGATCCGAGAGGGGGAGGGCGCGCCCATCCAGGCTGAAGTAGCCGATATCTGCCGGAGAAAGATTCCCTTCGCGCATGGCCAGGCGTATAGCACGAGCATATTGCGCGCCATTAGACGAAGGTGGTGTTGGGCCGTTGGCATCGTTGGTCTGGCCATACCCAACGATTTCGCCATAGATGGTCGCGCCGCGGCGGCGCGCATGCTCATACTCTTCAAGCATACAGATACCGGCTCCTTCGGCCAGGATGATCCCGCTTGCGCGGCGATCGAAGGGACGATAGGCATGGATGTCGTCGCCGGTGGCGCAGTAGATGTATTCGCTGTGATGTCCCATGACGGCCATGCTGAATGGGTGCAGGCAAGCTTCGCACCCGCCCGCCAGGATGATGTCGGCTGCTCCTCGACGAATAGCCCCATATGCCAGGCTCATGGCGTCCAGGCCGCCGGCAGTATCATTGACGGGCGTTTTGCAGTAGCCCTGCAGGCCATAACGGATCGATGTCTGGCCGACATTGGCGACCTGGAGCCACGCAATGGCCGTGTAGGCGCTGACCGCGCGCGGCCCACGCGTATAGAAGTTGTTGACCTGTTCAAGCACATATTCCTCGCCACCAATGGTGTTCGCTATGACGGCGCCGATGCGCCTGGGATTTTCTTCTGCGAGCGATATATGTGCGTCTTGCAAGGCTTCCTGGACGGCGGCAAAAACAAAGTGGGTCATGCGATCCGTGCGCTTCGCCACTTTGCGATCCACATGGTCACTGACATGAAAATCACTGATCTCACCGGCCACCTTGATAGGCAAATCGCTGCTGGGAAAGCGCTGGATGCGCTTGATGCCCGTGATTCCCTGGCATGTTGCCTGCCAGAAGGCCTCTTTGCCGATGCCATTCGCCGCCACAACACCCACGCCTGTGATGGCGACACGTCGTTCGCTGGAATGTAGTATCATAACTATTTACCCCTTAGATGTAAGCCCTGCCTGATTTAGCAGCCTGTCTATCGAGCCAGGTTGCATGTGCGAGTATGAGCGCGCTATTCACACCGCCAAAGCCACTGGAATGAGTGAGCGCTACATCGACCCTGGCCGGGCGCGCGCTGTTGGGCACATAGTCGAGATCGCACTGGGGGTCAGGTTCGACCTGATTAATCGTCGGCGGAATAATGTTTTGATCCAGCACCAGGGCCGTCACAATCGTTTCAATGGCGCTTGCTGCTCCCTGCGTGTGACCAATCATGGATTTGGTGGCGCTGATTGGTATGTTGTAGGCGTGCGCGCCAAAGACGGCCTTGTAGGCGGCCGTTTCAGCTACTTCGTTGAATGAAGTCGAGCTGCCATGCGAATTGATATAGCCGAGCTCTTGAGCGCTGATTCCAGCCTCTGCCAGGCCCTGCCGTAACAGTTCCTGCAGGGGCGCACCGTCTGGTGATGGAGCGGTCATATGGTGGGCGTTGACATTTGATGTGAAGACGACTATTTCGGCGTAGATGTGGGCATGGCGCGCCAGGGCAGCCTCTCTCTCCTCAAGTACGGCGACGCCCGCTCCCTCTGCCATCACAAAACCATCGCGCTGGCGATCATATGGACGTGAGGCCCCTTCTGGATCATCGTTACGCGTGCTCATGGCTCCCAGCACACAGAAGGCATTCATGCAGACATTGGCAAGGGCGGAATCCGATCCCCCCGCTACCATCCGATCGGCTCGCCCCTCCTGGATGGCCCAGAAGGCCTGGCCGATAGCATCTGCTCCGGCCGAACAGCCCGTCGCAATGACCATGCACGGGCCGTGCAGCTGGTGATGCATGGCGATAGCTGCCGCGGGCGCATGCGTCATGAACAGGGTAGGCGGGACGAAGTCGTTGGCCAGGGCGCGGGGGAGATGCGCTCCACTGCCCGTAAGCGCGTTCCAGAGCTTTTCTCCTTCCTCCATTGAGGCCATGGCTGAACCCATATAGACACCTGTCGCATCCCGCTCCTCTTCACGCAGTGCATTAAACAGCCCGGCATCCTCCAGGGCCATGTTGGCCGCAGCAAGCGACAGCTGCGTGTTGCGGTCAGTCACAAAAGTCTCGATCTCCATTACTCCCAGCGCCAGGGGGTCGAAGTCGCGTATCTCGCCGGCGATACGCGATGAAAGTTGACTTGCGTCAAAGCGAGTGATACCGCGGATACCCGAGCGGCCAGAAATACAGGCCTGCCAGAAGTTCTCCTTGCCAATGCCATTGCAGGCGAGTACGCCCAGGCCTGTGATGACGACACGTCGTAACATACTTCCCTCCCTAGAATGTCTGCTCGTTCATTAATACTTCCTCGAACCTTCTATACAAGTATCCACTAAGACGCACGTATCCTCCATGAGCCGCTAAGCATTTATTATATGAAATAACTCACAATAACTTATGCGAGGAGTTAGCAGGGCGACGCTACGAGGCCTATGGTAGAGCGAAAGAAAGGAGAGAGGCGCGAACTCGCGCCTCTCTCCTGCATCTACTTGCGTATGTCTTTGCGTTTGAGAATGATGCCGGTGATGATGGCAAGGAGCAGGATTGTTGCCCCCAGGGCCCCCCAGGCGAGCAGCAGGCGATGCATTGCGTCGCTCTGGCTGTAGATCGAGAAAAGCGTCCCGTGATAGGTGGGGTCATTGCCAGCGACTTTATCTCCGCCCAATTTATCCGCGTGCAAACCGAGCGATGTACCCAGCCCGGCCATAGCCCAACGCGTGGGGAAGAACCAGGCCACGGTGGTCGTAAAGGTATCCTTGAGCGGAATCTCTACACCGGCAAAGATGACCTGTGGAATGAGAATGATGGGCAGCAGGCTGGTGGCGCTGTCTTCATTGGGAGCCAGCGCTGAGACCGCCAGGCCTACCATTAAGCCAGCAAAGGACGCCAGGGCCAGTGTAATATAGCATTCCAGCAGGACGGGTAGGAAAATACCCTGGTGCAGGGGTTCAAAGGCGTTGATGATCAGGATCAAGACCCCGCTCTGGAAGAGCGCCAGGACTCCCAGCATCAGAATTTTGGATAGTAGGTAGGGCACGATCCCCAGATTTACTGTGCGTTCGCGCCGGTAGATGGCCCCTTCCTTGACGATCTCACGAATGGCGTTGATAACGCCGAAGAGCACGGCGATAAAGGCCGCCAGGAAAAGGGCCCGCTGGGCGTTGATGCTGTCCCCGATGACGATGAAGTCTTGCAGGGCTACGGCCTGCTTATTGTTGCCCGTCTTCGTCTGGACGTACGCTTTGCCGTGGGTATCGCTGGCGAGAAAATGCTGGATGAGGCTGCAGTTCACCGTACCGTTGTCGTTTTTCACGGACGAGGCGGGCGTGATGCCCAGGGCACCCGTGGGGTTGGTCGGGCTTACCGCTGTAGTTGTAAAGATCTGCGGCGCGCATTCTACCGCCTTGTTGGGATCAAAGATGCCCGTACCGACCTCGAAGCGAATCAAGAGCATCAGGAACAGCGCGATAAGGGGGGCCTGCAAAAGCATGATTAAGAGCGTGCTTCTATCATTTTTGAGCAGCTCTACATTGCGCTGGGAGAGCAGGAGAAATTGCGACAGGGGATTGCCACGCTTGGGACGTTTCACAGGCTGCACCGCAGTCTGTCCGTTGACCCCGCTGGTAGGCCCGCTTCTCAGAGGGGCCTGCACAAACTCCCGGTACTGCTCAGAGACCTTAAACTTGGCGGCGGCCTCCTCTGGAATGGCGGGGTTTTCTTCGCTCGGCTCCAGGCTGCTATAGATTTCGGCAAAATCTGTCTTGCCGAAATACTTTTTGGCCTCTTCCGGCGGCCCGAAGAATGCCAGGCGGCCTCCCTGGCAGAGGAAGCAAACGTAGTCACATGTATTGATGTTATTCGTGGCATGGGTGACCAGCACGATAGTGTGTCCTTTATCGGCGAGTTTGCGCAGCAGGAACATCATTTTGCGGTCCAGACCGGGATCGAGCCCTGAGGTCGGCTCATCCAGGAAGAAGAGGCTGGGATTGGCGAGCAGCTCCAGGGCGATTGAGACGCGTTTGCGCTGGCCACCTGAGAGTTTTTTGACCAGCAGCTTGCGCCGCGCCGTCATCTCGACGTCATCCAGAACCTCGTTGATGCGCTGCCTGATCTGAGCAGAGGTGAAGTCGCTGGGTAGGCGCAGTTTCGCCGCATAATAGAGCGCGCGTTCGACGGTGAGATCGCGGTGTACGATATCATCCTGTGGCACATAGCCCAGCTGAGAACTGAAGGCCGCCAGGTTTTTATAGTAGTCCTGGCCGTTATAAAGCACTTTCCCCCCGTGTGCCGGGCGCAGGCCGTTGAGGGCGTCCATCAAGGTCGACTTACCCGCCCCGGAGCCGCCGACCAGGGCGATGAATTTGCGCGGTGGTATGGAGAAGGAAAGATCATTGAGAAGGGTCACATTATTGTTGCCCATCTTCTTCAGATTGAGGGCATCGATGCGAATAAAGTTGCTCTCATCGTACTGCTTCAGCTCGTTGGCTTCGTAGACCAGTTTATAGGGCCCGATACGGATCTCATCGCCTAGTTTGAGAAGATGATTTGTGGTCAACTCCGAGTTGACGTAGACATGATTGGTGCTGTTCATGTCAAGAATGCGGTAGGAACCGCCATCCTTGACCATGCGCGCATGGTGGGCCGAGACCTGCGGGTGAGGCAGGACAACGGTATTGCCCTGCACCCGGCCGATGGTGAGTTCGGGTGCGTCCAGTTTGATCGGCTGCATGGGAACCAGGGTCTCTTCCTGCGTTCCGGTCCCATCATTGAAGGTCAGGCTGATAAGTGTCCCATTCTCATCGCCGATGCGGAAGATGTCGCCGCGTGTAAATGTCTTGCGGAATGGTTCATCACCGCGGATTTTACGCCCCTGGTAGAGGAGGCCATTGAGCGTGCGTGGTTTATCCGGGTGGGGGTGAATGAGCACGAACTGGTTCCCCTGGCGAATGATCTGGAGGTGCTGTCCAGAAACAATGCCGCCATCGCGAATGACGATATCACTGCTGACATCGCGTCCGATACTTATGACGTCTTTTGTGAGGGGATATGCCTGCCTGGCACCAGATATGTTGTTGCTCACCTCAAGTGTTGGCACACCCTGCGTTGATGGCGAGGCAATCTGCGTTTCATCGGGCCGCGCGCCCAGGCCCGCCGTCTGTCCGGGCGGGAAATGCCGCTGCTGCGGGCCCGACTGGTAGGGCGCTGGAGGCGCAGGCGTATATTGCGGCGGAGCCGCCTGGTATTGCTGAGGCTGCGGCGCCCGCTGGTTTGAGGGTTGATATGGCGCTGCGATATGTTGCGAGCCGGCGCGCATGAGGAAGAGAAAAGTTGTGTCTTCTCCCAGGCCAACGGTGGTATTGTCGGCAAGGCCTGCCTGCTGCACCTGTTGATGATTGACGGTGAGGCTATTCTGCGGGGCGAGTTTCTCAATATGCCACGAGCCGTTGCCCCATACCAGGCGCGCATGAAACCTGGAAACCTTCTGGTCGCCTTTCACGACTATATCGTTGGTGGCTTCTCTACCGATGGTCATCACCTCTTTGGAAATGGAGACCGTTTGTCCTGCTAGTGGGCCGCTGAGGAATTTGATCGAGACGAAATTTGGTGGTGTATTCCCTTCGTTCACAGTTGTCTCCTGTTCGTTTGATGGGCTTTACCATGTATGTATCTTCGCGTCAAGCGCCTGCGTCGGCTGCTTTAACGTCAGCATTATATTATAGAGCTTAAAAACTAGCAATATATGAGAGTGCGCCTGCCCGCTGCTTCTATTTGCTTACGAGTATGGGCATTACAGCTGGACGGCAAAGAACCAGCCACCTGCCAGCACGAGGCATGTCAGCGTGACCAGGTAGAAGTAGACCGTGCGTGTCTCCCTGGGCCTGCTCGGGCCAAAGAAGAGCAAGATGGCCCCCAGGCTGAGCAGCGCCACAATCCACGCCGGCAGCATGATCGCAAGCCGGGCGGGAGCGAACTGGAACAATGTCAGGACAGCAGTCAGGATAACGAGTGCGACGATGATGAGCGGCGCAACCAGGAAGGACCGCCTCAGGCCCAGCACGACAGTCAATGTTCTCGCGCCGCCCGCCTCGTCTCCTTCCAGGTCCGGCAGGGAGTTCGCCACATTGAGTGCCACCCCTACCAGGAAACCCGCGACTACGAACCAGAAAGAAAGCGGCGATATCCGACCAAATCCGGCAAAGACGTAGAGAGGGATGAGCGCGATCATCAGGGCAAGGATGACGCCGCTCCAGGGGGTGGATTTGAGCCCCAGGTTATATGCCTGCCCCAGCGCCAGGTAGCACAGGGAAACAACCAGGGCCAGGAGGGGCAGGGGCGATAACACTATGACCATGAGCACAGCCATGCTGATGCCGACGACGAGAGCCTCGCGCGGAGTAACCAGGCTGCGTGCGATGGGTTTGGCGGGTTTGCTGGCGGCGTCCAGGGCGCGATCACAGTAGTCATTGATCATGGAAATGGAAAACTGCATCGCGGCATGTCCTGCGATCAAGAGCAGTATGGTGGTCCAGACGAAATGTGGCCAGGTGACTCGCAGCGCAAACAGGGCAACTATGGAAATGAAGAGCGCGACCGGCCCGGGGTGTGTGAGCAGTAGAAAACCAAGGGCGATGTCATGGATACTGCGTTTTTTCTCTAGCTGCATGTATCATTCCTGCCTTATACATTGAACTATGATGATGCTGCGCTTGCTCTAACAACGCCGCTCAGCTGCAAAATTTGCGCAGGTCCCCGATCCGCTTCCAGTTATATAACAAGGGCCGGGCGCGCCGGTTGACAGCGTACTACTGTCAACATTATACTAGAGTTGATCAGTAAAGCGCTAGTGAGAGTAGCGCGTAAAAATACCTAGTGGACCCCCCCTACTACACAGACGTCAAAAGGAGCCAGCATGCATAGCTTCACAAAGGTACTCGTCATCGGTGGAGGGCCCGCCGGGTCTACCGCCGCTACCCTGCTTGCCCGCGAGGGATTTGACGTAACTCTGCTAGAGAAAGAGCATTTCCCACGCTACCATATCGGTGAGTCGTTGTTGCCATCGTGCCTGGAGATTCTCGACCTGCTGGGTGTGCGTGAGAAGATAGATGGCTATGGCTTTACGCGTAAAGGCGGCGGCTACTTTGAATGGGGGACCGAGCAGTGGGAGCTCGACTTTTCCAAACTGCGCCACCCCTATAGCTACCAGGTTGTGCGCTCCGAATTCGACAATTTGCTGCTCCAGCACGCCAGGGAGCAGGGCGTAAAAGTGTACGAGGGCTGCGAGATATGCGGGCTTACATTTGACGGAGATCGACCCAGGAGTGCCACCTGGACCGGGGCGGCCGGGGATGAGGGGAGGGGAGATAGTGGAGAAATATCCTTCGATTATCTGATCGATGCCTCGGGACGAGCGGGCATTATGGCAACGCACTACCTGCGCAGCCGGGAATATCATACGGCCTTTCAGAATATCGGTGTCTGGGGCTACTGGCAGGATACCAGGCGCCTTCCCTCCCCCGCTCGGGCTCCATCGCCGTCGGCTCGATTCCCGAGGGCTGGATCTGGGCCATTCCTTTACACGACGGCACGATGAGCGTGGGCCTGGTGACACACAAAACGACATTTAAGGCCAGGAGAGAGCAGGGTACGGAACTCGTGCAGATTTACATGGATGCCATCAACTCCTGCCCGCTCATCAGCGACCTGCTGCGGCCCGGCAGACTGGTCACACGCATCAACGCCGAGCAAGACTACTCATATATGTCGCAGACCTTCGCCGGGCCGGGCTACTTTATGGCCGGTGATGCCGCCTGTTTCATTGATCCGCTGCTGTCAACCGGCGTTCACCTGGCCACCTATAGCGCCATGGTTGCCGCTGCGAGCCTGCTGAGCGTCCTGCGCGGCGAAATCGCGGAAGAGCAGGCGCTGGCTTTCTATGACCAGAGCTATCGCCATTCGTACCTGCGCCTGATGTTGATCGTTTCGGGCATGTACCAGCAGTACAACGGCAAAGATTTTATTTCTGGCAGGCCCAGCAGCTTACCAGTGGTGACTATACTTCGAGCCCCGATATGCAACTGGCCTTCCTGCAGATTGTGTCCGGCATGGAGGATCTCAAGGATAGCGAGGAGAAGGCTCAGGCCCTGGCTCCAGAGGATGATAAAGCCTCTATACTGACCCAGCACGCTCAGACGCTGCAGGCGGCTGAGGAGGCCGAACGCAAGATGGCGATGTTCAATCTCTATAGCTCAGTCGTGACGCGCTTCTCGATGTCGCCCGAGACGGCAATCGATGGCTGGTATGTCACCACGCGCCCGCGCCTGGGCCTCGCGGCAGTTTGACCCCGGGTGAGTGAGAGCCTTATTGCGTTAGCGCGATGGCTGCTCGTGGCGGGACAGGAGAAACCGGGCGAGCAGCTGGTTCACTTTTTCGGCCTGGGAATACATAAAAAAACGCTCACCCCCGGGAATAACACGGTAGCCCGCGCATTGCGGCAGCTGCCTGGAGAGCCAGTGCGTTTTCATCTCGGGCGCAAGTGCGTCATCGAAGCGGTTGATCAAGAGCACGGGCATCGTTAAGGCCGAGAGGCGCTGGCGCATATCAAAAGAGTGGATGACGGGCAAGACCGAGAATTTGTAGACAAAAGGCCAGCCCGCGATTTTGCGGAACTGCTCTTCGATTAAATGCCGGGGTAGGCGTGCCAGCTGGTCACCGGCCGGAAGCCTGGCGGAGACGATATAGTTGACGACAATACGGCGTAGAAACCAGGCCGGGAGAAAGTACTGGACGGGCAAGCGCACAAAGAGCTCGTGCAGCAGCCAGATGAAGGGATGGGGCGCTATTTCGTAGTCCGCGGCCTGGGAGATGATTATCAGCGAGCGGCAGCGAGCGGGGTAGCGCACGGCAAACTCGCAGAGGACCATCGCTGCATCGCCGTGAGCCACCAGGTCTACTGCACCAAGCTCCAGATTATCCAGCACGCTGCGCAGCTCTTCCGCGCGCTCCGCCAGTCCCACCGGCCGCGAGCGAGTCTCATGGCGCCGATACATGATTGTGCGGCGCGTCTGACTGAAGGCAAGGATCTGGCGTGTATAGACAAACTCAAGCTGCTCAAGGATAGGTACAAATACCAGCGGCTCGCCTTTGCCGATATCAATGATAGGTATATCCAGTGCGCCAATGTTCCTGCGCTGCCAGAGTGATTTGATATAGCGCACATCATTATGGAATACGTCATCATCAATGTAAGGATTGGCATTTGTGCTCATGTATAACCCTCCCGCGCGTAAAGATAAAAACTCTGCTATGTTGTTCACTGTATTATATCTCCTGGAGGGCCTTAGCAGAAAGCGGCGCTATGCCTGCATACCCGTAGTCGTTGTGAACGCAGGGCAATAGAAGAGGATACCAGTATGTCGCCAGATGAAAATACCGCGCACCGCTCGCCGGTAAACGCCTGGATCGCGGCCTTCAATAGCCATGATGTCGGCGCCATCGTCTCACTCTATGCCGATGACGCGGAGCTCTTTGATGCGGGCATGAAGTATCGGCGGCGCGGCAAAGCGGCGATCGAATGCTGGTTTACGCGGCGCTTTCAAAGCATGCCCATGATCAACTACACGCCGATCTGCCAGATATTCGATGAAGCGCAGGCGGCGGTCACCTGGACTGTGCGCGGCAGAAGCCCCCGTATGCTGGGATGCGCATGGCTGGCGCGCCCCTTTCAGGTGGACGGCGTGAGCATCTTTACGCTGGCAGATGGGCTGATTTAAACACAGCGTGGTTATTATGATCACCTGGCAACGCTGGAGCAGATCCTGCCTTTTCTGAAGTGGCTGCTCCCCCCCAGGTTATAGCGGCGAGGCGCCGCGGGTTGTTTTGTGCTATGAAATTCCTCTTCCTGACTAATACCCATAGTTGTTCAAGGAAGCGGCGAGCAAAGTTCTTGCAGCGTCATTTCAGGCCCAGCAGGACAACGATGCCAAAAAGCGTGAGGACGGCGCTAGCGGCCCGGTTAATCCACAGCAGCCAGAGCGGGGTAAACTTTTGGCGCAATAAGCCGACGCTGCCCGTCAGGAGGCACCACCACAGAGTTGAGCCGCTGAAGACTCCTCCCACGACCAGGGCCGCCGCACCTGTATGCCTTGCCCCTTCCCCTACCCCCAGACCGGCGAAGATGGCAACGAAAGAGAGGATGGTCAGGGGGTTGGTAAGGGTCAGCAGCAATGTGGAGATGTACGCTCCTGCATAGCCATGCGCCTGCGCCTGTGCGGCTTGTGTGGCGGGTCTGCTGAGAGCGGTCTTGATGCCCAGGTAGACGAGAAACAGGCCACCGATTAAACGTAGCCAGCCTGACTGGCTGACGAGGAGACTGGCAATCACCGTCAAGCCGAAGGCTGCGACGCTGCCGTAGACGGCATCGGCTGTTGCTATCCCCAGGCCCGAGACTATGCCATACAGCTGTCCCTTAGATAACGTACGTTGTATACATAAGATGCTCATCGGGCCGACGACCGCGGCCACGGATAGCCCGATAAGTAAGCCGCGTAGAAAGAAATCTCCGGCCATCTCTTTTGCCCTTTCTATTATGCCAGAGGGGCGCAGCGCTGCATAAAAAAAGTCGCCAGACCCACGAGAGGTCTGGCGACGTACGTTCTGGCGTGCTGTCAGCTGCTGAAGTGCCGTAAAGGCGCAACAAACGAACCAAACCTCCATGGAAGCTGGTTGGCCTGCTGCTGACTCAATATATTCAAAGCGTGGTTGAACGCGCTCATCGAGCTACTCTCCTTTTACCGGCGCTGATCGCGCGTCAGGCGATGTAGCAAACGAGTTAGCGCAAGTGTAGCATATCCTGCGCGCTAAAGCAATACTTGCAGTGTTAACCTCGTGAGAGGCGCCGCTGACGCCGCTGAGCCTCTTCAGGCTGCATGCATTGAAATGGCATGAATGGTCCACTGTGATTCGCTGGCATGTGGCCGCAGATATGGGTGCCCTGCTCCTCGTAGCTTTCATGCTCGATAGCACCAAAGTGATGGAATTGAGCGACTAACTCGCCACGCTGATAGGGAATGAGCACGTCGAGGGAGACGAACTGCTCGACGAGCCTGGCGCTGATACAGCGCAACAGGTCCTCGATACCGTCGCCCTGCAGGGCCGAGACCTTTACCGTGGGAAGACTCGCCGCCATCCCTGTCAGCTGGAGGAGAGCGCCGGCGGGTAGGAGGTCGGCCTTGTTAAGGGCGATCACCATGGGCCGGACCGCCGCGCCGATCTCTTCAAGTACCTGTTCAACCGCTGCGACCTGGCGATTAACCGCCGGGTAGGCGGCATTGACGACATGCACCAGCAGGTCCGCTTCATTAACCTCCTCAAGGGTAGCACGGAAAGCCGCTACGAGCGTGGTTGGCAGGCGTTGGACAAATCCGACGGTGTCGGTCAAGAGAAACTCCTGTCCGCCGCTCAGACGCACGCGCCGGGTCGTAGGGTCGAGCGTCGCGAAAAGCTGATCCTCGGCAAGGCTGTGCGCGCCGGCCAGACGGTTGAGCAGGGTCGACTTGCCCGCGTTGGTATAGCCAACCAGGGCCACCACAGGCGCGCCCATGTATTTGCGGCGCTCGCGGTGTAACTGGCGGTGCGTACGTACGTGCTCCAAATCTTCCTCAAGCTGGTCTTTCTGACGGCGTAACAGCCGGCGGTCAACCTCGATCTGCTTCTCACCTTCGCCGCGCTGCTGCACGCTTCCTTTCTGACGCGAAAGGTGCGACCATTGGCGGGCCAGGCGCGGCAGGTCGTACTCGACCTGGGCGAGTTCAACCTGTAAACGTCCCTCCCTGGTGTGAGCGCGTTGGCCGAAAATGATGAGGATCAGGGCCGTTCTATCAAGCACCTGAGTTTCCAGTGCTCTTTCCAGCGCGCGGTGCTGGCCAGGAGTTAATTCAAGGTCAAACAGCACGGCATCGCAGTCGTGAAAGCGCACCATCTCGGCGATCTCCTGCACTTTGCCTGCGCCGATCAGGGTACCGGCGTGCGCGCGTACCAGCCGCTGGACGACGCGCGCGACCACGGTCACGCCAGCGGTTGCGGCCAGCTGTGCCAGTTCGTCCAGCGATTCTTCAATCGGCCACTCTGCTCCGGGCATCTGGGCGCCGACCAGGATCGCGCGCGCGGGAGCGCGAGAAAGCAGTGCACTACCCTGTGGCGAGGGTGAGCCAGAGGCTAAAGACGCTACAGCGCCCTCCGCGGGCACTCCAAGCGTGGGGCGGCTAACAGGCGTCGCCTCCTCGCTGGATACATGTTCACCGGCTTGATTTTCCGCGTGTAAGGATGGTAGAAATTTTTCTGCCATATGATCTCCAAATTCTGCACTTGTTGTAGTATATATTTTTGTGGAATAGCAATTCGGTTGCTTATATGTGCGGTGCGCTTGAGATCTTGCAGAGGCGAATGGGCCTGTTCTATCGCCGCTGCGGTGTTCCGGAGGTGAAGACTGCCTTATGTGTATTCCGAGGACGCGCATCTTCGCAGTCAATAACGATAAGCAAACCTTCGCGGCTATCTACCATGGACGCAAGAACATGTGCGTGAAGAGACGCGCATCTTTGCAAAAGGCGTCAGCTTTCAGCCAGATGTTTTCCGCACAGCGGGCAAACTAGTTGAAGGTTATCACTGTTATCTCCTGAAAAATTGATGGCATTATTGCAGTTTAAGCGTACAACACGGGCGGGCAAAAGTCAAGTTTTAGCGCCGGCCCACGGAATGGCACTTGAGAGCTGTAAGCTGCCCAGCTACTTGATCCAGATCGGCATCTCTGCATGATCTATACCAAAGTGGTGGGCGACTTCATGCAGGACGGTACTGCGTACCTGCTCGCGAATACGCGCGGGATCACCATGGCAGTAGGCTTCAATGGCGTGTTGATAGATGGTAATGCGTTCCGGTAACATGCTATACCCATGCCCATAGGTGGTCAGAGGAACGCCCTGATACAGGCCCAACAGCGTATAGCCTTCCCGCATACCCACGCGCTGCAGCACTTCATCATCGGCCTCGTCCTCCAGCAGTACCACCAGGTTTGCCATCTGCTCCCGAAACTCGCTGGGAATGGAGGCCAGGGCCTCCTCAACCAGCGTCTCAAAGGAACTATCCTCGACAAGGGAGCTTTCAACGCTGCTGGCCACATCCCAGCTCTCCCTGGCCTCCTCCGGCCGGGCAAGGTTGAGCTGGGATGCGGAGGCGGACCTGCGGGCACTTGCAGGCGTCAGCAGGTACATGCCGCCCAGGCCAAAGGCGAAAATGCCAAAAAGGACGAGCACCCCTGTAAAACTACCTGGCGGATTATTAATGAAGCTGATAAGGAAAATGCAAGCGATGAAGAAGCAGAGCAGCGCAAAGAAAGAGCGCGCGCTCTGCTCGTTCTTCGCGTGCAAGGAGGCTTCCTCATTGTTGGCGAGCGGCTCTCCTCCTGCGTCTTCCAGCGGTTCCATCTCAGGCATAGCAAACCTCGACAAGAGTAATAGGGTATTCGCACTTCTCAAAAACCTGCCAATGCGGCGCGGCTTCAATCGTGTTAGATGTACATGCTTACAGTATATGGCAATTTCAGTGGTGATGTCCAAGGTCACCATGTGAGGCCCGGCATATGTAAAGCGACATTGCACGCCATCCAGGAATCGACGGCAGGCAAGCTCTGCGCGGTATGATGTATACTACAGAAAACGAGCGCCTTATCGCTACAGAGCGATAGAATGTAGGAATGCGTCAGGGACCCAACCCCGTGAAACGGGACGGGCTTGCATGAGCCCAACCTGACCAGCTCACTTGCAAGAGTAGCCGTTATCGTGGTCATGATACCTCCAGGTGCGCGGCCAGCTTGGAGCTCTATCGTCTCGCATTAAACATCTGTAGTGGGTGAAGGAAGTGTGTGAGACCCAACAAGCCACGCTAACTGAGCGAGGCCACCTTTACCTGGGAAACCAGAGGTCCGAAAGGGCAATGATGTCAAATGTGTTTGTCGTAGATGCCAATAAGCAACCATTAAACCCGGTCCATCCAGGGCGGGCACGTCTCCTGCTCACGCAAGGGCAGGCTGCGGTGCTTCGTCGCTATCCCTTTACGCTTGTGCTCAAGCGTATCATAGCGTCACCGCACGTCGACCCGTTGCGCGTGAAGCTTGATCCTGGCTCAAACGTGACTGGGCTTGCCATGGTGAACGATGCCACGGGCGAAGTGGTCTTCGCTGCGGAGTTGACGCATCGCGGACACGCCATCAAAAAGGCCCTGGATGGTCGGCGAGCAGTGCGTCGTTCACGCAGGCAGCGCAAGACCCGCTATCGCAAGGCTAGATTTGAGAATCGCAGCAAACCGCAAGGGTGGCTCCCACCCTCCCTTGAGAGCAGAATAGCCAATGTGCTGACATGGGTGAAGCGACTGCGCCGCTGCTGCCCCATCGCCGCGATCAGCGTGGAGTTGGTCACGTTCGATCTGCAACGGATGGAGCACCCCGCAATCTCAGGCGTCGAGTACCAGCAGGGCACGCTCTGTGGCTACGAAGTCCGGGAATATCTGCTTGAGAAGTGGGGGCGGCAGTGTGCCTATTGTGGGAGAAAGGCTGTCGCCTTGCAAATTGATCATATCCAGTCACGAGCCAAAGGTGGCACGAATCGGATCAGCAACCTGACCCTGGCCTGTGAAGCCTGCAACCTCAACAAGGGGGATCAGGATGTGCAGGTGTTCCTGGCACACAAACCCGATGTCCTCAAGCGCATCCTGGCGCAGGCCAAAGCCCCGCTCAAAGATGCGGCTGCGGTGAACACTACACGCTGGGCGCTGTTTGAGCGGCTCAAAGCGTTGGGGATGCCCATCGAAGGTGGCAGTGGTGGACGGACCAAGTTCAATCGGACGAGGCACGGATGGCCGAAAGCGCACTGGATAGACGCGGCGTGTGTCGGAAAGAGCACCCCTGAGCACCTGCAGATCACTGGCGTGGTGCCGCTGCTGATCACGGCGAACGGATACGGGACGCGACAGCTATGCTTAATGGATAAGCGAGGCTTTCCACGAACGAAACCCAAACAGGCCCAGGCAGTGAAGGGCTACCAGACGGGCGATATCGTCAAGGCGGTGGTGGCCAAAGGCAAGAAAGTCGGAACGTATGTCGGACGGGTAGCGGTGCGCGCGACGGGCTACTTCAATATTACGACAGGAACAGGGACGATTGAGGGCATCAGTCATCGGGACTGTCATCCAATTCAACGCGTGGACGGCTATAGTTATCAATGTGGAAGGAGGGAGGCGTTTCCTCCCGTTGCCGTGATCAGCAGACGGGTCTCTTCGCCGCATTCTTTATGAACAGGTATATACAACAACCGCTCCCGCTTATAGTTATAAGTGTAGTTTTGGGGGTGCTGCTCCTGAGTGTCGTTCTCTTCTTCGGGTTAACATCCAATACGCGCGGCCCTGTCGAGATACTGCTGGCGCTGTTAATCGCGGTCCTGGCCCTGCTTTTTCGCGCCCTGGCCAGGCGCTCCAGGTAATACGGGCCAGGCAAGCGCGGGATCTCTAGCGACAGGAGGAGAAACGAATTTCGGCTATGGACCATAAAGATCATTTGTTTTTACTGGAGAAGGGTATAGGCGGACAGGGCGGCGTATGGGCCGATTTTGGCTCTGGCCGGGGCGCTTTTACCCTAGCGCTGGCAGACCTGCTTGGCATGGGGGGGCGCATCTACTCGGTCGACAAAGATCGAACAGCGCTCGCGGAGCAGGAAAGGGCCATGCGCTCGCGTTTCCCCGCCACCAGCGTCGTCTACTTGCACGCGGACTTCACCCACAGACTGGGCTTGCCCCTGCTCGATGGAGTTGTCATGGCCAACTCCTTGCACTTCCTGCGCGACAGGGATGGCGTGTTGCAGCTGCTGCGCAGCTATTTGCGCCCCGGGGGCCGTTTGCTCATCGTCGAATACGATACCGCGCGCGGCAATAGGTGGGTCCCTTATCCCTTCGTATATTCCACCTGGGAGGAGCTGGCCCGTCGCAATGGTTTCAGCGCTACGCAGCTGCTGGCGAGGCGCAGCGGCAGTTTTTTTGACGGCATGTATTCCGCGCTCAGCATAGCTGAGGGCTGATTGATTGGGCGAGATGTGTGTACCGGGAGGGGTTATTCTTTTATATCTACAGGGAGGCCCTCCATCTGCATGATTTTGAGTGCGTTCGTTGTGGGGCAGGGCCCGGGATGCAGAATGTAGTCAAATGCCATGCGCCCATCGCTGACTTCCTCCCGGAAGTGGGAGTTTTTGATCGCGGGCTGCGTATCAGCGAGCTTAACGAGCTCCAGGTCGTGGGTTGAAATCACCCCCATGCAGTTTTTACCCACCAGCGTATGGATGTAGGCGCTGCTGCCAATCAGGCGTTCGCGATTATTTGTGCCCTTGAATATCTCGTCGATGAGGAAGAACAGCGGGAAAGCGCCGGCTCGTTCCAGTTCAGCCAGCAACGCCTTGAGGCGCCGTACCTCGGCGTAAAAGTAGGAGTAGCCATCGGTCACAGAATCACTGACCTTGATACAGGTGAAGATTCTGAAGAGCGAAGCCTGGAAGGCGCTGGCATTGACCGGCCCCCCGGCAAAGGTCAGGCAGAGGTTCACACCCACAGTTCTAAGAAAAGTGCTTTTGCCAGACATATTCGAGCCGGTGATAATGACGATCTCTCCCATCTCATCCATGACAAAGTCATTGACGACTTTTTGTTCGGCCACGAGCAGGGGATGGCCCATGTCACTGGCGCGCAGGAGCGCCGGCTGCTGCTCGGCGCCTGCAACGACCTCTGGCAGAGTGTATTCGGGGTTGAGGTAGGCAAAATTTGCCAGCGAATTGATGGCCTCGAGCTCAAACCAGGTATCCAGCCAGGTGGGTAAGAGCGTGGCTATAAGCGCTTTATAGTGGGTGAGCTGCAGGGCGTAGTACGTGTCCCAGGGGAGAAAGATATTGACGATCAGCCAGAAAAGTTGATTCTTTTCAAGACTGGCCGCCGCAGCAATACGCGAGAGCTTTTTTAGCAGCAGCGAAGGTCGCTGCGCGCGCGCGCTGAAGTAGGGCTCACACAGCTTTTTCACCCGCTCGTGTTCGCCATAAGGGTACGTTTCCAGGTATGCGAAGACGCCACTAAGCTGGGCAAAGGCATCTCTCATAAAATAGGCGTCCTCAAATAAGTCGCCGCGTCCCTTTCTCCTGATGTAGAGCCAGGCGGTGGCGATAATCAGCGCGAGAATCCAGTACTGAGCGGGCAGAGAGGCAACAAGATTGAGCGCTATCAGCGTCAGGGTGAGCAGCGACAGCGCAAGTGAGACCACGAGCGTCGTGCGCAGCGTTTCAGGCGGTGCGGCGGCCTGCTGGGCGAGCCACGCCTGCAGCCGTTTCCCCTCCAGGTGCTCATTTGCCCGGCCGGAGGCGAGCATGGATTTCAGTGTGAGTTTATCGCGAAAGCGGCTTAATGGCGCCAGTTCCTGGACCAGGGCCTGCCTGGCGCGCAGCTTCTCCAGGTCCGGCGTCGTTTGCAGCAACCAGTCTCGCAGCCGCAGGCTGCCCTCATAAGAGATGGCCGTGTTCATCAGGCGCTGCAGCGAGCGTTCGCCCGTTATATCAAGATCCACGGCAAAGGGATGGTCGGGCGGCGCAGCACCGGCATATGATGACGGCAGCATATCCCAGTCTAAGCGTATACGCGCAGCCTGGGTTGATTTGATCTGTAACCATAATTTGTGGCGCGTAATGCTGCGCTCAATCTGGCGATGGTAGTATGCCACGAAATTGAAGAGGGCGAGCGCCAGCAGGCCACTTATGAGGAACCACCAGCCCCTGAAAAGAATGAGAACAATGATACTGATGCCCAGGCCAGCCAGAAAGATTGCCAGGCGAATCCATGAATACCTGCTGCTGCGCTGGTTCAGTATCTCCAGGCGCCTCTGCAAACGCGCCGCCTGATTTTCAAGCGCCCGCAGGCGCTCCGCTTTTGTCGTGCTCACAACTGATCCTTTTTACGTGTATGCTTCGGCTCCTGCAGGCCGGCTGCTGGCAACTCTCGTGGCCTGGCAGGTCAATGCAGCAAGGGGAAATCTGTCTCGCCTTACTATACGATTATTGCCCCTGGCGGGTTGGTTCTTCTCTGGTATGGGAGAGCGTAGCAAGCAGCGCGGGCATTTTCTTGATATCTTCTTCAAAGGCCTGGCGCACCTGTGGGCTGCGCAGGGCCGCGGAGGGGTGGAACAATGGAAAGACGGTTTGCCTATGCCATGTAGTAGTTTGCGGCGTACCATGCGCCCTGGTAATTTTCTCAGCGGGCAGAAACTTCTCCATGGCAAAGCGGCCAAGTGTAACAATCAGCTTCGGCTGGATAATGGCTATTTCCTCGCTGACGTATGGTTCAAAGACTGTGATTTCCGCGGGCTTAGGTGGTCTGTTCTCAGGAGGTCTGAAGCGTACCATATTTGAGATATAGACATCTCCACGCCGCAGACCGATGCTTGCCAGCTGGTTCTCCAGTAGTTTCCCTGCTCGCCCGACAAATGGCCTGCCAAGCCTGTCCTCTGTTTCGCCAGGGGCTTCCCCAAGGATATAGATCGCAGCACCGGGATTGCCTTCGCCAAATACCAGCTGTGTTGCGCCATTGCGAAGTGGCAGGCTCATATCCTCTTCTATGCGCTTACGCAGCTGGTTTAATTGCTCCTGTTTCTCAGACATCGTTTCCTCACCTATCATTTTCTTTTTTAAGAACATAGCTATTGTATACGAAACGCCGTCACAGAGGAATACTCACCGGGGAATCATTCTTTGCGGGCAGGGAATTAGCGGTTATCGCGCGGCCGCATCTCCGCTGAGCAACCTGTGCTGGCTGGCGTATCCGCGCCAGGATGCTAAGTCAGCGCCGCCAGGCGCGGGATGGCGGTATCCAGCAGATTTTTTGCCGCCTGCCCTGCTTTTAGGACCAGCTTCACATTGGCGGGGTCGGCGATTGCGGCGATATTCTCGAGAACATCGCCAGCGACGACGATGATATCGGCGAGCTTACCCTCCTCAATAGTGCCCAACCTGTCATCCAGGCGGAGGAGGCGGGCGGCGGCGGATGTGCTTGCCAGGATGGATTGCATGGGCGCCATACCATTTTCGACCATGAGTTGGAGCTCCTTGCCGTTCTCGCCGTGGCGCCCCACACCGGAGTCGGTGCCCATAGCTATCTGTACCCCGGCCTCTACGGCCCTGCGGAAACTCTGGCGGTGAGACTCAACGACAGCCAAGCCCTTGGCCGCCATCATCGGTGGCAAGAGATCGGGATGTTCGGCCGAGTATTGCACGACCGCCAGGGGCGCTATCAGCGTGGGCACTAACCAGGCCTCTTGTTGCAGCATGAGGGCAATAAGTTCATCGCTTAAATAGATGCCGTGCTCAATGGAGACGACGCCGGCCTGAAGAGCATTTTTTATGCCCTGGCTGCCCTGGGCGTGAGCCATACAGCGCTTCTCCTGGGCATGCGCCTCGTAGACCGCCGTGGAGATCTCCTCAAGCGTGAGCTGAGAGGAGGTGGGGGAGTCAGACGTAGAGAGAACGCCTCCCGAGGTGGCCAGCTTGATCCAGTCTGCTCCAGCGCGCAGTACCTCGCGTACGACACGGCGTACCTCTGCGCTGCCATCGGCGACACCATTGGGCACATCCTGCAGGCGGCCCCCAAAGAAGCCGATGTCCACGCAACACGGGTAGAAGCCGTCGCCGTGACCGCCCGTCTGCGAGACGAGTGAGACGGCGACCTGCATACGCGGCCCGGCAACGATGCCGCGTTCGATCGCCATTTTAAGCCCGGCGGGGGTGCCGCCTGCGTCGCGCACTGTCGTAACGCCGGCATCCAGGGTCGCGCGCAGGCGCGGAATAGCCTGCAGCAGGCGCAGGGATGGCGGCGTCAGCAGTCCGTGTAAGACATCAGGATATTCCAGCATAAAGTGTACGTGGGTATCGATCAGGCCGGGAAGGATGCTGCCGCCCCCGGCATCGATGGTCGTTGTGCCCCTGGGCAGCCTCAACTGCTCCTTGCGAGCGATGGCTGCGATGCGCTCATCTCCCAGCAGTATGGTCATACCTGTCAATGGGTCGCCACCGCGTCCATCGATAATCGTGCCGTTCGTAATTGCCAGCGTCATGCTCGCTAATCCTCCTGCTTCTAGCGCTAACATTTTTGTCTGATCATATTATGCAGCGCAGCGCCAGAGCGCGGCAAAGTCAGGGGCGTGACTTTTTTGCCCGGACGGGGTATAGTGCTTGCAAGAAACACCGGACATATTTTCATGCAGAAAGGGAAGCGTATGCAACTTGAGAACAAGGGTGTTCTGATCACTGGCGGTGCCTCAGGCCTGGGAGAAGCCTGCGCGCGGCTGTTGAGCCAGGCCGGGGCGAAGGTCGTCATCGCCGATTTGAATGCTGAGGCGGGCAACGCGCTGGCTAAAGAACTGGGCCCGTCAGCGCTGTTTGTCAGGACAAACGTGGTCGAAGAAGCCTCGGTCCAGGCGGCCGTGCAGGCCGCCCTCGACAATTTTGGCGCCCTGCACGTAACCATCAACTGCGCCGGTATTGGCGTGGCCGAAAGGGTCCTGGGCAAGAATGGCCCGAGCAGCCTGGAATCATTTAGCAAAGTGATCCAGGTCAACCTGATCGGAACCTTTAACACCATCCGCCTCGCCTCGGCGGCTATGGCTAACAACCAGCCCGACGAGGGCGGCGCGCGCGGCGTCATTATTAATACCGCGTCGGTTGCCGCCTTCGATGGACAGATCGGCCAGGCCGCCTACTCAGCCTCCAAGGGCGGCATTGTCGGGATGACGCTGCCGATCGCGCGCGAGCTGGCGCGCTTTGGTATTCGCGTGATGACGATTGCTCCCGGCATTTTTGATACCCCGCTGCTCGGCGCTCTGCCGGAGCCTGCCCGCATCTCGCTTGGCCAGCAGGTGCCTTTCCCCTCGCGCCTGGGGCGCCCGTCTGAGTACGCCGCCCTGGCGAAACACATCATCGAGAACGAGATGCTGAACGGCGAAGTGATTCGCCTGGATGGTGCAATCCGCATGGCACCCCGCTGAGGTGAGGCTTTTCCGCCCTATCCTCTAAAACCACTCTATATTCGTAAAACACATGTCGTCGAGATGGAGAAACAAGTCCGCTGACATGCTCCCTCTCATCGTTTGTTGTGCAAGCTCGTTGACGGTATGGCGTATCCACTTCTTTTCTTTCTTTCTTTCTTTCTCTCACTGCCTGCCGCCGTTAAATCGTCATAGCATCGTCTGGTGATAGGAATTGAAAGGGTAGGGGCCATTATGGGAGACCGTTACGAACGAACCCTCTTCTCGGCATCCCAACCGTCTCTGCTGTTTTCAGCATGATGATGAACTCATCGATTTGCTAAGCTCTGACAAAGGACGCCGCAGTTCATCTGCCCACTTCCCTCTTTGCTTCTTTCCTGTCTCATTGCGCAACCTGTGGGGAAGCAGGTTACACAGATACCTAAGGGACCGTCAGCTTGACAGATGGCACCACGAAGCTTGTATTTGGGCCAGATACAAGTAACGCCAACTGCCCTCCCGTATACGATTGGTCAATTATGCTTTGATCTGCCTGGCCCACTCCATTTATTGGAAGGACGAGACCGTTAATCTTAAACAAGAATTTGCTTCTCTGAACGATCACTTCTAACTCGTTAGTAGCAGGAACATTGTGAATAGCTGAAATACCCTTTCCATTTTTCATGACACTATATCCATTTGAAACATGTGGGTCATACTTGACGATAGCCCATGCACCCTGTCCGTTAATAACAAAGGCGTAGCTATACACTATGTTTACATCCTGCTTATACCCAAGACGGAAGGCGAGTCCATAGAAAACATCTGAACGCCCTTGCTTCTGTGCAATCCGAGCTGTCAGACTGAAGTTATCTGGCAACATTCCACTACTCGATGAACTGGGACAAAGAAAATAAACCAGGTCCTTCGCCACACTAATTGTATAAGTATTCCCTCTCACGGTAGATGATAAACCATCCGAGTTGCCTTGTTCCCAGTCGCGCTGGTTAGCTTGAAACGTTTCTACAAAAGGTTCTGCTTTCGTTTCCGCCTGCGTAGATACACAGGAAGGTGTATGCACTGAACCACCTTGTATTGATCTATCATTTGTTAGCACAGCTGAAGAGGAGCCAGGCAAATTCACGAGGTGAAATCCTGATACGAAATGAGCTACTACCAGCATAATTGTAAGCAATACGACCACAATAGGAGAGAGCCAAAGGTTCCTTCTTGAACGAGGGTGATGAGATACTACACGATGTACCACAGGAGCTGGAGGTGAGAGGGCTGCTTCCAGCGCCTGCGCCATTTCTCTCGCTGATTGATAGCGCTCCTCCGGTTTCTTTGCCAGTGCTCGTGCCGTGAACTGTGCTAGAGCCTCAGGTACAGCCGGGTTTATCTCACGTACAGGAGGAGCAGGTATATATGCATGCTGGTAAAGCAGAGCAAAGACCGTATCTCCTTGAAAGGGAGGCCAACCAGTTAACATTTCGAAGAAGACCACTCCTAACGCATAGATATCGGTACGTGCATCAAATGGTTGCCCCAGGCATTGTTCTGGTGCCATATATCGAGGGGTTCCTGCTATACCACCGACGACAGAGAGAGCATGGTCGGCAACTCCACCTTCAGGTATGGGCATCGTCAGTAATGTTTCGGAACTTCTCTCGCAGAGCTTTGCAAGACCGAAGTCTGAAAGGAGAAGCTCGTTGCGATTATGAGCAGAAACGAGCATGTTCAGTGGCTTCACATCAAGGTGAACAATACCATGTAGATGTGCATGTTGTAATGCTCTTGCCATTTGTAGTGCATAGAGAGCTGCTCGACGCGGCTCGAGTGGTTGCCCATCAATGAGTTGATCGCGAAGTGTTCCTCCCCCGACATATTGCATCACCAGATAGCTCAGGCTTTCAATTTCGCCAAAGTCATACACGGCAACAATATTATGATGCTGTAGACTTGCGACGAGTTGCGCTTCTTGCTCAAAGCGTACCTGAAAGTCAGCCTGACCTGCACTCTGCGGTCGGATCACCTTGATTGCCACTTTGCGCCGTAGACGATCATGGTACGCTTTGTAGACCCGCGCCATGCCACCTTCGCCTAATAGAGATTGAATACGATATGCTCCCAGCTGTCTTCCCACCAGTGGATCGTTCTGCATGTCGTTCCCCCTGTGTATACCACATTCTAGTGTCTTCTATCTATTACTACAGTTGTAGATATGGTAAGATAGAAGGAGAAAAAGAAAAGGAAGCGAGGAACATGACCTATCAAGCAGCAGCAGTGGAGCGAGAGCGGGCCAGAGGGAGCCGAAACGCCGTGGGCAAGCGCCTTCGACGCGCTGGGTGAGCGGATCGGCCGCTACGTCGTGCGCCAGGAAGCCCGCGAGCGCATGGCTGTGTACCTGCGGGTGTTACTCAGCCCGGTGGCGCGCAAAAATGGCTGGCAAGTGGCCGAAGAGGCAGGAGAGGCGACGCCCTATGGGATGCAGCACCTCTTGGATCGAGCCAAGTGGGACCCGGATGGGGTGCGCGATGAACTGCGCAGCTACGTCAGCGAGACGTTAGGCGAGGAGGCAGCCGTGCTGGTGATCGATGAAACCGGCTTTCTCAAGAAAGGCCACAAGTCGGTAGGGGTGCAGCGGCAGTACAGTGGCACGGCCGGGCGAGTCGAGAACTGCCAGGTGGGCGTCTTCGTGAGCTATGCCAGTGCCAAGGGAGCCTGCTTGCTGGATCGGGAACTCTACCTGCCCAAGAGCTGGACGGCGGACCCCGAGCGGTGCCGCGAGGCGAGGGTGCCAGCCGAGGTGGGGTTTGCCAGCAAGCCAGAGTTGGCAGCCCGCATGCTGTGGCGCACACTGGATGCGGGGGTGCCAGTGGCCTGGGTGAGCGGCGATACGGTGTATGGCAGCAACCCGCAGCTGCGAGCAGGGTTGGAAGCCCGCGGCCAAGCCTATGCCGTGGGCGTGCGGTGTCATGAGTGGGTGGAGGTGAACGGGCAGCGTAGGCGGGTGGATCGGCTGGCCAAGGGGCTCTCAGCGGCGCAGTGGCAGCCGCTGAGTGCGGGAGCGGGAGCCAAAGGACCCCGGCTCTACGCGTGGGCTGCTGTCGCGTTGAGCAGCCCAGCCGAAGCCGGATGGCAGCGTTGGCTGGTGGTGCGCCGCAGCCTGCCAGGCGCCGCAGCCCAGGAGAAGCTGGCCTATTTCCTGGTCTTTGCCCGGGCGGGAACCACCTTGGCCGAGATGGTGCAGGCCATCGGCAGTCGCTGGACCGTGGAGCAGTGTTTTGAGGTGGGCAAGGGCGAGGTGGGACTGGCTGACTCTGAGGTGCGGTCCTGGCATGGCTGGTATCGACACATCACCCTCGCTTTGGTCGCCCAGGCCTTTCTCACGGTCATGCGTGCCCAGAGCCAGGGGGAGCTGGAAAAAAACGGCTGAGGAGGCTGGCCAGCCCAGCCCCCAGCCCCCTGACGAGCTCGTTGAGTCAGTTCAAGCACCAGCGGGGCCTGCACTGCCCGTGATGGTGCCGCTGAGCATCCCAGAAGTCCGTCGGCTCTTCTGGTATCTCGTCGGGATCACTCCACTGGCTCCGCTGCACCGCTTGGCGTGGTCCATGTGGCGACGGAGCCATCAAGCGCTTGCCAAGCTCTATCATTACAAACGTCGCTCGCATCTCTATCTACAACTGTAGTACTATTCCCTACGATTTTTGAAAAGCCACCTACAGCAGATTCATCAGGATGAACACAATCATCAGGATTGCCCTCAGTTCGGCCGATGGTGTTACGCCAGGCGTGGGCGAGGGTGATGGCGTGACGCCAGGCGTGGGTGAGGGAGTTGGTGTTACGCCAGGCGTGGGCGAGGGTGATGGCGTGACGCCAGGCGTGGGTGAGGGAGTTGGTGTTACGCCAGGCGTGGGTGAGGGAGTTGGTGTTACGCCAGGCGTGGGTGAGGGAGTTGGCGTGACGCCAGGCGTGGGTGAGGGAGTTGGTGTTACGCCAGGCGTGGGTGAGGGAGTTGGTGTTACGCCAGGCGTGGGTGAGGGAGTTGGTGTTACGCCAGGCGTGGGTGAGGGAGTTGGTGTTACGCCAGGCGTGGGTGAGGGAGTTGGTGTTACGCCAGGCGTGGGTGAGGGAGTTGGTGTTACGCCAGGCGTGGATGAGGGAGTCGGTGTTACGCCAGGCGTGGGTGAGGGTGATGGCGTCACGCCTGGTGAGGGAGTCGGTGTTACGCCAGGCGTGGCTGATGGCGTCATTTCAGGAGTCGATGTATCTGTGGGGGTCACCACCATAGGCGCGAACTTAAGGGAAAAAGGCCTCCCAAACGGTTCATCGCGTTTATCCTGCAATCTCTTGTTCGGTGGGCAGCACAGGCATTCTAAGCCATTGGCAGACCTGACGATAGCGATGAGGCCGCTTGCGCAGTCCGCTGCAAAGAAATCGTTGTAAACGGGGCAGACACGCGCGATAGCGAGCCGCCGTGTAGCTGCCTCGAATTTGTTGACACAAGAGGTCCACATTGACTTCGGCGAGCATCCATTCGCTCAGTGGGCCAGAGCACTCTGCCTGCCACCAGCAGCCTGAGGCATCAGGAGTCTGAGCAGAGGTCGGGGCTGGCTCCTGTGCCACAGACTGCATCGCATCCGCCATCGCTAGGCGAACTTCTTGACTTTCTTCCTCCAACAATGCCCATCCCAGCAAGAGAGCCGTCACCGTGGCCAGGGCTGTCTCTCTGGTCGTAGAACGTAATCGTTGCATTTTGAGCAACTGTTTGATCCGCTTGAAAACCAGCTCAATCTGCCAACGGGCTTGATAGAGTTGGATGATGACCGCATCACTCCAATCCTGTTGGGGTAAGGTGGTCACCAGCATCACCCATCCTGCTAGATACAGCGTGTCTGCTTGTACGTTTCTCTGCTGTTTGCTCGCCTTTTGCTTTTTCTTTCGTTGTGCCTTCTCTGTCTGCTCCTGGTTCAAACGCAGGGCGACGATCCGCACCTCAAGACGTTGGCCGCCCACGCTGATCCAGGCCGACCGACCACAGATGCGCCCTGCTGGGGCATGCCGGCCTTTGAGCCACTTGAGCACCTCAATGGCTTTCCCCTTGGCATCTTCCAGTGGCAAGGTATGCGGGGTGAAGCGGACCAACAGGTGAGCCCATCGCTGACGCACAAACAGAAAGCGTTCACGATAGCCATTGGCTCGATCCGTGATCACCAGATCTCCCTCTTGCAGATCAAAGACTTCCAGGTGTTCGGCCTCATGGGTGTCCGTGACTTTCAGTTGGCTGAGCCGACCGGTCAACAAATCAAAGGCCGTATGCACTCTCCAGACCAGACCCTCTGGCCCTCGACATTTGAAATGCGTCCCATCGATGAGCAAGATGCGACTCAAACCGCTACGCACCAACCAGGGGAAACGGCCCGAGATGCCGCCAGCTGTTCCTGTAAGAGCCAGCTCAACCAATCGCTGGCTTGTCGAAGCCGCTTGCGCCAATCATTGGCTGAGATGTCGGCGACTCCGATGAGCAGACTCCAGAGGCTCAAATGCTCAAAGGAATGCAGCGTGTAAACGTAGGCAAGCAGACCACGCAGCAAGTCCGTGGCGCAACGGATCTCTCGACGACGTCTCAATGCCTTCAGCACATGCGCCTGTGTCTCCACATTGGCTGGGAGGCGAGGCACGATTTCTTCTTGCCAATCTTGGATAAGTGGGTGATTCCCTGGCAAAGACTCGGGCTTCATCGTATCATAGGGGGTAGGTGGCATGTTGTTCTCCTGGTCCGTTTTCGAGAGTTTTTTTGACGGTACCACAAAACGGCTTGCCACCCCTCTTTTTTCCCCTTTTTTCCTCCCTTTCTCTTTAAGTTCGCGCCTATGGGGGTCACCACGGATATTGAGGTGCCTGTCGGTGAAGGCATTGAGGTGCCTGTCGGCACAATTGTAGATGTCTCCACAATGCATGAGCTCCTGCAGTACAACATCACTTTTTCTGTCTGTGTTGGCACTACTGTGGTTGTATCCGACTGCGCTGGCACTATTGGCTTCGGCGTCGATGAGGCCTGCATATTAAGGGCTACACCTACCGTCACGGACGCTTGTGACCCTTGAGGTGTTATTATGGTAGCCTTGATACTTCCTGAATACGTTTTGCCTGATGTCAAATTCGTGCTGTTGAGGCTGATTAAGCTGTGTGGCCCGTAGCCGACAGGGTAAGGGCCGGAGCCATTAAGATACTTAACAGTTAACCAGTTTGCACCGTCCGTAGTGGACGGCACTACCGACACCTTTCCTCCATATGTCCCACAGATGATGAAGTTTAAGCCCGCTCCTGTACTCTCTCCCTGTGTCGCTGAGAAAGAAAGCGACGATGTATCGGCCTGGATACACGCCTGATTGGTGGAAGGAAGGAGGTTCCAGGTCACAGGCACCACTACCAGATTGCCAGCGCCCGTTGTAAATGTCAGGGAATATTTATATGACTTGGGAGGGATTGTAGTCGGATCATCGATCCTGACGCTTATGACCTGGCCCCCCTTGCTATCCAGGTTTCCCTTGTATGGGAAGATATTGAGTGATGTACCACTATCGTCCGACTCCGTCCAGCTATCGTTTGCGCCACAGTTGGTGAGAGCTACGTCTAGTGCAGCTGGTAGGTCTTTTCCCCATACACTGGTAAAGGTTAGCGACGGTGGGTTGGCCTTACACACAGATGAGGATGATGACGAAACAGTAAGTGTCACTCCGACTCTAGCAGTGGCCGTCGCTCCAGCCTTGGTTGTGATTATAAAAGGAATAGTTGCTGTATATGTTCCGGCCTTGAGGCTGTTGCTATCTACTGTAACCGCAACACCTGTGCTCTCACCTGCCTGCAAATCTCCACGTACTGATTTAACCCCGAGCCAGTTTACACCATCATCCGTGACTGATGGTACTGGTACTGACCAGGAACCGGTATCTCCACAATTGGTGATCCCCTCTGTTTGAGATCCGGGTCTGCTCTCTTGAATTGAATTGGTGCCGGATGTGGCTGAGTTGACTACTGCTATGCTTGTAAAGGTGAGTGATCGTTGAGCGGGACTGATACAAGCCGTGGATAGTCGTGGTTGTACCAAGAGCGTAATCTTCACGTTCTTCGAACTCGACCCGATGCTAAAAGTGATGTATCCCACGTGCTTTCCCACCGAGAGTCCCACCGTTGATAACCTGATACTTATATCCTGGAATGTCCCGCCCTTCAGTTCTCCTCCTGAGCTGCCGGTACTAATCCACGGTGCACCATTGTCCGTGGATATCGAGGAAGACCATATGCCCGTGCCGCCACAGGGGCCTATCGTTACAGTTTGCGGCTCGGGATCCCCTTGATCTTGAATACTGGTGAAGTTGAGCGCATCAGTGTTCACACTAATGCATTGTTTTGGCTGTTTTACTATGAATGTCACCCGTACTGCAGCTGTACTTGAGCCCACGGCAAACAGGACTTGCCCGGTATATATGCCAGGACTCAGTTGTGCGCCTGATACATTAACCGCTATGCCTTGGGCAATTCCTACGTTCAAATTACTGGAGGACTGGTTGATATTTAGCCAGTTTGCACCATCGTTAGTAGAAACTGAGCCGAACCACTTGCCTCCAGCTCCACAATTGGCGATAGTTACGGATTGCGGGGAGGGATCGCCCTGTCCTGCAGTACTTTCAAAGAGCAGCGACTGAGGGCCAGCACGAATACACTGAGGCTTGACGATGAAAGTGACGTTTACTGTAACGATACTCGATCCCATAGCGAATGTGATCGTTCCCCTGTACGTTCCCTTATTAGCGAGGAGTGGTGTACTCGATACGATAACACTTACCTGCTGAGTCCCTCCCTCTTTCAAATCCCCACCTGCTGGATTGATGTTTAGCCAATTTACACCATCGTCGGTGACTATCGAGGCGGCCCAGTGTCCAGCAGCACCACAATTGGCGAGCGTTACCTGTTGAGACGATGGGTCGCTCTGACCAGCAAAGCCCATGAAGATGAGCGGCTGGCTGTTGACATTGATACATGGTGGTGCCTGTGGTGGAGGACGTACTTTGAATGTCACCTGCACCTCTCCATTGCTGGACCCCATGTTAAAATTGACATGCCCTGTAAACGTTCCAGGTGGCAGATTTGCGCTTGACGCCGCGATGATTATGTCCTGGAGGCCTCCGCTCTGTAACGTACCACGAGATGAATTGATACCTAACCATTGTTTCCCGTCATTTGTGGATACTGAGGCCGACCATGTAACAGCGTTCCCACAGTTATTTAGCGTCACCCTTTGAAGCAATGTGTTGCTTTGCATGGCAGTATTGGCAAAGGACAGTGATTGTGGAGTAGCACTTACACATGCTGTCCCTGGCAGTGATGTATTCACTGAAGAGGCCTTCTTTAATATCACGAGGGTTACACTCAGTAATACCTTCACGCTACTCTGTTGACTGCTGAAGATGACCGGTGTTGTATACGATCCTGGCTTCAAGCCATTTGCTGAAGCACTGAAGGTAACTTGCCCATGCTGTGGAGCCGTTATTTGTCCGGAATGATCAAGCTGGAGCCACTGCTGGTCCCACCTGGCAGTCCAATCGACCAGGCCCGAGCCTGTCGTACAGAGCGTGATTGTCTTTGATCCTCGCTGATTAGAACCTTCACTGATTGGACCCAGTATAATTGGGTCAGCTCCACTGACACATCCCACAAGCCCCGTTTGAGCAATAAGTACGACGACAGTGAATGGTAGTGATCTGATAAGCTTGCTATCCTGATTGTACACGTAGACAGTGTGAGTACTACTTGCAGGCCAGCTTGGATCGATGAAGATTGTTGCATTAAAGGCGCCGTCGCTGCCGACGGTCTTGTGTTGGAGAGTAGGGGACTGTACTGGATGCGGGGCAAAGAGTAAGGCATTTGTGTTCATACCATGCGAAGGGCCAGCAAGAGCATTGCCTTGAGGAGATGCACCGAGCCTGACATCGATGGTGTATGTGACAATTTCCCCTGGCACGAAATTACCTCCGTGCAGGACCATTGTTTTACCGAGAATTGGAGCGCCTATTAATTCGGCGAAAGGAGAGCTAGAGGGATGAGTTTGCGGGAAAAATGCAATCATGATGGCGATGATAATACTGGCAAGGATGGATGATACAACTACGACAACGAGGCATGGCGGACGCAGATGATGGTGGCGTAAGAAGAGAAGATGATGCCTTGGTTGTGGATGTATCAGCTCCTGCCTGGGGATAGTATTATGCAGTGGAGCTAACTGAACCTGTGGCGCAGGAGCCGGTTGTACCGGTTGCGGGAATTGCGGTGGAGGCGATTCACTCGACTGTACGATCCCCGATGCGGGTTGTCCAGGGATGCGCGGTGGATTTGCAGATGGAACCTGGTCAATATATAACGGATCTTGCGCTAGAGGAGCGCTACCGGCAGGTTGTATGGAGTCGCTCCCTGGCATTGTTGGCAGAAACGGTGCAAGCTTCCTCTCCTCCTCGTCACCTTCCTCTTCCACTTCGGCGTTCTCATGGACAACGGTAGCAGCATGCTCATCATCTACGTCATCGTAGGTATGGAGAATCTCGTGATCCCAATCCTCGTCTACACCTGTGATAGGAGTGTCGTGGCGAGAATCTGTTTCTTTATTTATCGCGCTGTTGGATGTGGTGAAGGGAGTATTTTCTCCTACATCTACCCCTGTATCGTTTCGAACAGGCCAAAGAGTGGCTAAAGTTATATTGTCTCCTGTAGAGGTTTCCCCAGGAGCATATATTCTCTGTCCACACTGACCACAGAAGTTAGAATCGTCCGGCGATTCGGAATGACAAAACTTGCAGGTTCTCATAGCTTATCACACCCTTTCTTTAGCGTGTGTACTGGCTACGATAAGGATCAGGTAGGACCTTGCGGTCTTTCCCCCCTTCCAAACGGAGCGGGCCTGTTTCCAGGCACTCCGCTTTCCGTACTCGCCCCTGTGACCAGTTTTGGCCCCTTCCCATGCCAGGCCAAAGCCCTGTCCTAAAGCTCCTCACCTTTTTACCATAACCTCCGGGCCTCACAAACGATTAACAGTCGTAAAGGTCCTTATCACAGATGTGATACAAACAGGCCTACAGCTTGTGGCAACTTTGCAGCAGAAGTTCACTTGTTGTACAGATATACATGCTCCTGTACGGCTCATGACCTCTTATGGAGCGTCAGGCATGTGGGAAATATCCGCACGTTATCTCTTCAGAAATGAAACAAATGAACGATATTGTTCAAAGGGATGATTAGTGCGCTCAGGCCATTGAGAGCAGAATGCTCTCAGAAAGGATGGGTCGATGGCTCATCGCATCGGACAACAGCTTGGCAAGTATCGTCTGGTGCGCTTGATCGGACAAGGGAGCTTTGCTGAGGTCTACCTGGGAGAACATGTGCTCCTGGGCACGCAGGCTGCAGTCAAAGTCCTGCAAACGCGCCTGACCGCGCCTGGTGAATTCGAACATTTCCAGCAAGAGGCGAGCATCATCGCTCATCTGGAGCACCCGCATATCGTGCGTGTCCTTGACTTTGATGTGCAGGAGGACACTCCTTTCCTCATCATGGCCTATGCTCCGGGTGGCACCCTGCGTCAGCGTCACTCGAGAGGCGTCCCCCTTCCGCTCTCGACGATTGTGGACTACCTCGAGCAGGTGGCTGAGGGCTTGCAGTACGCCCATGAGCACAAGGTAATCCATCGGGATATCAAGCCGGAGAATCTGCTGATCGGGCCGAACCAGGAGATCTTGCTCTCTGACTTCGGGGTTGCGTTGCTCGCCCAGAGCTCACGCTTCCAAAGCACCCAGGAAGTGGCCGGCTCACCTCTTTATATGGCTCCGGAACAACTGCAGGGTAAACCTCGCCTGGCCAGCGATCAATACGCACTGGGGATTGTCGTATATGAATGGCTGTGCGGGAGGTGTCCTTTCGAGGGGTCCTTCTCTGAAATCGCAAGCCAGCATCTGCTGACTCCTCCTCTCCCCTTAGCGCAGAAAATACCGTCCATCTCGCCGGAGCTCGATCAGGTGGTGCTTACGGCCCTGGAAAAGGATCCGTATCGGCGCTTTGGCAGCGTGCGGGCCTTTGCCAATGCCTTTGAACAGGCTTGCAGGATCACGCCACATATGCCTCCAGCGTATCGCGATCCATCTGCTGGATCAGCATCTGACGCTCCTTCTCCTACGCCTTCAGATGTGCACGGGCCTTCTGCTTCCTCAACGATACCCGCTGGCATATCGACTCCTCCCGGCTCTGGAGTTCCTCGCATGCCTCTCGCCAGACCTTCCCTTGCCCGGCGGTCCCTCTCTAACCCTCAGCCTCTGCCTGCTGGCCCACCGCAAATAAAACAGCCTCGGCGTCTATCAACACGTCTGCTGGTAGCGCTTCTCGCCGTTATCTTCCTTGTGATCGCAGGCAGCGGACTCTTTACCTATATAGCCGTACTCCGACAGAACCAGCACCATACGCAGGGATCTGCCACGGCTGCAACAGCGAATCCCTATTTCCCTTATAGTGGGACGTTGGCCCTCTCTGACCCCTTGCATGACAATAGCCGGGGATACAAATGGGACGACTCTTCAATCAATTGTTTTTTTGCGGATGGATCTTACAATGTGAACGCTCCCAATCCAAACTTTAATAACGACTGTCTGGCTCATGTCTCCAACTTCGGCGACTTCACCTTTGAGGTACAGATGCAAATTATCCAGGGCGACGGTGGTGGTGGCATCGACTTCCGCCAGACGGCTACTGCTACGGGCAACTATTACCATTTCGAGGTCAATCAAGATGGGACTTACTTCCTCTGGCGTATGAATGGATCCACCCCCACCCAATTGAAGAATGACAACAGCGCAGCCATCAAGCAGGGTTTGAATCAAAGCAACCTCCTTGCTGTGACAGCCCAAGGGAGCATAATCACGCTGTATGTGAACCACCAGCAAATCGCTAGCGTGACTGACAGCTCCTTTAGCAGTGGACAAATTGGCTTCCAGGCCGATCCAAATAACGCTCATCCAACGGAAGTAGCATTCCACTATGCGAGAGTGTGGAAGTTGTGAGATAAATCTGGGATGATAAAGATGACCTGCTGCTCGCGTTAAATACATACATGAGATTAGTTGTCGCCTCCCCTTGACACGAGGGAGGTCTCTTCTGTATACTTACTTACAAATAAGAAGCGCCTTTACAATTTTACATGTGCAGTGATATCTGCTCTCATCCAGAGAGGTGGAGGGAAACGGCCCTATGAAGCCCGGCAACCCCCTTGCAAAGTCGCAGGGAAGGTGCCAATTCCGGCGGAGTAATCCGCGAGATGAGGGGAAGCGGCAAAGTTGCTAACCCCTGAGATGCAGGGGTTTTTTGTTGCCTGCACAATGTGTGCTTTAATAAGTCAAGCAAATGACGATGAAGAGGACGAGTAAACGTTACGGACGGCTACAGAGAGTTGACGATGATGAGATGTCAATGCCGCACCAGCGTTGAATATGACCTCGGAGTTGCAGGTTGAATTCCCTCGGGTAGTAGGCCGGGCCGCTTGGTCCCGTTAGAGACCGGAGTGTTGTGAGGCGTAGAGCTGGAACGGCACTCATAAAGGTTGATATCGTGAGGTGTCAACAAACCAGGGTGGTACCGCGAAACTGTTTACCCCTCGCCCCTGTCAGGAAGGGTGAGGGTTTTTTTGTATCAATTTTGCAGAGAGGAGTGGGCACCGGTGGTACAGGTTGAGCATGCGGTCGGAGGAGACATACGCCCTGCCTCCACAAACCAGTTGTTCACATATACCTTTGACTCGTTGCCGCTGCAGCGCGGTGGAGAGCTCGGCCCCGTCACGTTGGCGTACGAGAGCTGGGGAACTCTTAATGCTGAAGGTGATAATGCCATCCTGATTACGCACGCCTTGACCGGTAATGCGCACGCGCATGATGTTGAACACCCTGACGATCCCAGGGCCGCATGGTGGAATCCACTCATAGGTCAAGGGCGACCTTTCGACACAACTCGTTACTTTGTCATCTGTTCAAATATTCTTGGGAGTTGCTATGGCAGTACCGGGCCGGCGTCTTTTGACCCCCGCACAGGGCGTCCTTACGCTATGCGCTTTCCCCTGGTGACTATCCGCGACATGGTGCATGCCCAGCGCAGGTTACTCGAGCACCTGGGCGTGCGCCGGCTGGCGGCTGTGGCTGGCGGTTCGATTGGCGGTCAGCAGGCGCTGGAATGGGCGCTGACCTATCCAGGAATGGTGCGCAACGTCGTCGTCGTCGCGGCGACCGCTGCCCTCACGGCGCAGGCCGTCGCTTTCAGTGAGGTGGAGCGCCAGGCTATTATGCTTGATCCGCAGTGGCGACAAGGAGACTATATGCCCGGTGCGGGGCCCGGCGCGGGCCTGGCCATCGCTCGCATGCTGGCGATGATCACGTATCAAAGCGAGGAGGGCATGCAGATGCGCTTCGACCGCCAGGCGGCCGGGGCCATGCACATTCCCTCGCCGAGCGGTGAGGCCGATCTCGGCGGACGCTTTGACGTGGAGGGCTATCTCTATTACCAGGGCGCCTCCCTGGCGCGGCGTTTTGATGCTAATAGCTATCTCTACATCAGTCGTGCTATGGATTTGTATGATGCCAGTGAGGGGTATGCTTCGCTGGAGGCCGCCCTGCGGCGTTTGCGCAGTAATATGCTCTTGATTGGCATTCGGTCTGATTTTCTTTTTCCGGCGGCCCAGGTGCGTTCCCTGGCCGATCAGGTGCGATCGCTCGGAGGGAAGGCCACATATACCGAGCTGGATTCACCGCATGGTCATGATGCTTTTCTCAAAGAGTGGCAGCAGATGACCGCTGCACTGAGTTTGCTGGAGGCGTAGCGGATTGCGCCTGCACATAACCTGTTACACAAAAGGAGTAGACAAGCAATGGCACTGAACAGTAATCGCAGTTATGGTTTTGAAACACTCTCTTTACATGCTGGCCAGGAGACGGCGGATAGCGCGACAGGGGCGCGTGCCGTCCCCATCTACCAGACGAGCTCGTATGTTTTTGATAGTCCCGAGCACGCCGCCAATCTCTTTGGCCTGAAGCAATTTGGCAACATCTATACACGCATTATGAATCCGACCCAGGACGCTTTTGAGCGCCGGGTGGCCGCGCTTGAGGGGGGCATAGGCGCCCTTGCCACGGCATCTGGCCAGGCGGCGGAGACACTGGCTATTTTGAATCTGGCTAGTGCGGGCGATGAGATAGTTTCCTCGGCCAGCCTCTATGGCGGTACGTATAACCTCTTCCACTATACGCTGCCCAAGCTGGGCGTCACCGTGCGCTTTGTAGACAGCCGTACGCCTGATAATTTTCGCGCCGCCATTAATGATCGCACCAGGGCTGTATACGCCGAATCTGTGGGCAATCCGCGCCTGGATACGCTGGATATTGCGGCGGTAGCCGACATAGCGCACGAGCATGGAATACCGTTGATCATAGACAATACCCTGCCAACGCCATACCTGGTACAGCCGCTGAAGCATGGCGCCGATATCGTGGTCCACTCGGCAACCAAGTTCATTGGCGGCCATGGTACCTCCATCGGTGGCGTCATCGTCGATAGCGGGAAGTTCGACTGGACCAATGGCCGCTTCCCGTCGCTAACTGAGCCTGATCCTTCGTATCATGGCGTGCGTTACGTCGAGGCGCTGGGCCCCCTGGCGTACATTATCAAGGCCCGCGTGCAGCTGCTGCGGGACCTTGGTCCCGCCACGACCCCCTTTAATTCCTGGCTCTTCCTGCAGGGCCTGGAGACGCTACCCCTGCGCATGGAGCGCCACAGCCAGAACGCCCTGCGTGTCGCCGAGTTCCTGGAGGGCCACCCCTCGGTGGACTGGGTCAGCTATCCGGGGCTGGCGAGTCATCCACAGCACGAGCTGGCGGCCAGGTACCACACGCACGGCTACGGCGCAATCCTCGGCTTTGGTATCAAAGGCGGCCTGGAGGCCGGCAAGCAGCTGATTCGCCACGTCGAGCTGTTCTCGCACCTGGCGAATGTGGGGGATGCCAAGTCCCTGATCATCCATCCTGCCAGCACCACGCATTCACAGTTGACGGAGGAGGAGCAGTTTGAGACGGGTGTGACACCTGATTTCGTCCGCCTCTCCATCGGCCTGGAGACGGTGGACGACCTGATCGAGGATCTCGACCAGGCCCTGAAAGCCGCTGTAGCTGACGTCAGCACGCCTGCCGGCGCGTAGGTATATGGCCTGTTCAGTTTATAAAGATAGACTGAACAGGCCTGCCTGGTTGCATTGAGCGGGCAAAGCCCGGATTTGCCCTCGTTCCATTATTCGATTGCATGGTGATCTTATGAAATCTTCTGTACAAGTTTTAAAATTTGGTGGAACCTCTCTCGGCAATGGCGAACGCATACGGCGGGTCGCGCATATCGTTGCCCGCACGTTCAATGATCCGGCCGAAGCCTTTCCCATTGTTGTCGTTTCGGCCATGGCGAAAGTGACGGATCAGCTGCTGCGCATCGCCGGCCACGTGTGTGCTGGTGAGCGAGCCGCATTTGAGCATGAGCTGCAGGCCTTAAAACAGAAGCACCTCTACGCCATCGATAAGGCTGTTCATGCAGCCCCGGGGCGCGACGACCTGCGTAACGAGCTGCAGACGGCCTTCGGAGCGCTTGAAGAGGATGCTGACCGTTTAGGGCAGCAGATAGGGAGCAGCTTTGTCGCAGCGGCGCCTCTTCCCAACAGCGATGTCCTGGCTGGCCGCGCTGAATTGCGCCCCTACGTGGCCGCTATCGCTAGCTGGGGTGAGCGCCTCTCGGTGCTACTGGTGGCGGCTTCTCTCGCAGATATTGGCCTGCGAGCAGCGCCTGTGCGTGAAGAGATCATTATTACCGGCCAGATACACTCTGAACTCGCAACAACCCTGGGAGCCGCGATCAGAGCCGATCCGCTGGTGGATGAGACGCGCGCCAACGCGCGGGCGCTTCTCTCGCCCTGGATCGAGCAGCAGGTGGTAGCAGTCGCGGCGGGTTTCATCGGACGCACGAGCGCGGGAAGGGCAACAACCCTGGGTCGCAACGGCTCGGACTATTCAGCAACCGTGATCGGCGAGGCCATAGATTGCGCAGAGGTCAGCATCTATACCGACGTGGACGGAGTGCTAACGGCTGATCCGCGCCTGGTAATGAATGCGCGCCTGCTCACGGGGCTTTCCTATGCCGAGGCAGCGCGCCTCTCCTGGTTTGGCGCGAAAGTCCTGCATCCGCGCACCCTTATTCCCATTGCCCAGCGCAATATCCCCGTGCGTGTGCGCAATACCTTCCATTCGCAAAATCGGGGGACGGTTGTAGGGCCAGAGGGCAAGCAGCCCAGCGGCGCATCGGCCATTACCGTGCGTCGTCACCTGGCGCTGATAACGGTGGAGAATACCGACCTCTTTGGGGCGCCTGAGAATGCAGGGCAGGTTTTTGCGCTGGCGGCCCGCGCCGGCGCGGCTCCCGTCGCCATCTGTTCATCGTCGGGTCATCATCTCTCGTTTGTGGTCGAGGAACAGGCTGCTGAGAGCGTGGTCGCCCTCCTGCAGCAAGAGATGGCGGCCTTGAGTTTTCAGCCGCAGGGGACGTGGTGCGTGCGTAGCCGGGCAGGCCTGGCGGCATGCGCCTGTATTGGCTCAGGCTTTACGCTAGACCCCATGAGTCCGGGACGTGCCATCAGCGCCCTGGCGCGCGAGCGTATTCCGGTTATCACCCTGGGTGCTTCAGAACTGGGAATAACGCTGATTGTAGAGGATAGTGATGGCGAGCGCGCGCTGCGCTGTCTTCACCGCGATCTCATCGCGCCCGTCATTCCTCTTGTGCGCTACGCGGCGCAGGAAAAGCAACTGGGCGCATTATAGCAGCTAATGAGGTGTCGAGCATGCAAGCACAATTCCCAATCCCCGTCGCAGTCTTAGGCGCGACCGGCATGGTTGGCCAACGCTTTATCGAGCTACTGCAAGAGCATCCCTGGTTTGAACTGGTTGCGCTGGCCGCCTCGCAGCGCCACGCAGGTCGTGCCTATGGCGAGGCGACTCGCTGGTGCCTGCCCGGCAGCGAGATGCCAGACTCCGTAGCTCATCTACCTGTGCTGCCCTGCCGACCAGAAGCATTCCCAGGCGTGAAAATCGTCTTTTCGGCCCTGCCTGGCGAGGTGGCGGGCGAGATAGAGGTTGCCTGCGCGCGCGCCGGCATGGCGGTCTTCAGTAATGCCAGAAATTATCGCATGGCGGCGGATGTGCCGCTGCTCATTCCGGAAGTAAATGCCGACCATGCCGCTGCGCTCGTTCAACAGCGCAAGCTGCGTCAGTGGCCAGGCTGCATCGTTACCAATGCCAATTGTTCAGCGACGCCTCTGGTGATGGCGCTCAAGCCACTGCAGCAGACATTTGGCCTGCGCAAAGTGCTCGTCACGACGCTGCAAGCTATTTCGGGGGCCGGCTATCCAGGCCTGCCCTCCTACGATATCCTCGATAACGTCATTCCCTATATCGGTGGCGAAGAAGAGAAGCTGGAGAGCGAGACCCGCAAGATGCTGGGCAGCTGGGAGGAGGGCCCGGGCTTTACCGCTGCACCCATAGCCGTGAGTGCGCAGTGTAACCGCGTGGCCACGCGCGAAGGACACCTCGAGTGTGCGAGCATAGAGCTGGGCCGCGATGTCGAACCCGAGGAGATCATCGCGGCCTGGCAAAACTTCACGCCTGAGCCGCAGCAACTGTGTTTGCCCAGCGCTCCGGCCAGCGCTTTGCTCTATCGTCCAGAGGTGGACCGCCCCCAGACGCTGCGTGACCGGGACGCGGGTCGAGGCATGACGGTGATGCTGGGACGGCTGCGGCGCTGCCCCATCCTTGGCTACAAATTCGTCTTGCTGGGTCACAACACTATTCGCGGTGCGGCCGGCGGTTCGCTATTGAACGCAGAATTATGTGTGCACAAAGGACTGCTTTAAGTTGCGCTCACTTCAGCGCTGCGATCATGTCCGGTAGGAGGTGCACCGCATTGGGTGTGCCCCAGCCTGTGATCGCGTCCCAGCCATGAGTCGCGGCATATCCCTTCACTGTTGTGCTGCCTTCAGCGACGTCGTTATTGCCAGCGGTAATGTCATGAAAATCCCTGGTGTAGTTGGCGGACTCGGCTACTTTGTAGATGGCGGGGTTGATAAAACCCAGAGGATGACCGGCCATCTGGTTGGCGATAGCAATGAGGCCCGCCCATAGCGGCGCGCTGGCGCTTGTGCCGCCGGCGAGTGACCATGTTCCCGCCTCGTAGTAGGCCATACCACTCTGAGGATCTGCGGCGGCCGCTACATCGGGGACTCCACGTCTATGCTGCGCCTGACTTTGTACAGAGAGCGGCAGCGTCTGTTGATAGGATGGTTCGGCAAAGAAGGAGCTGAAACCCCCTTCGCTCTTGTTCCAGGCGCTCTCAGAAATGGTGCTGCCCTGGCGCGTGATGGTGGTGCCGCCGACGCTCGTCACCCAGGGAACGTCGGCGGGAAAGCCAATGGTTGGCGTCCTGGCGGGCTTCGTGGCCTGCATATCCGTCACATCGGCGGCTCCATTATCACCGGAAGAGGCGAGGTAGGTTATGCCCTGCTGTGTGGTAGTTTGCTGGAAAAAGCTCTGCCACTTTTGTACCTCCTGCTGGCCCGCGGCGTCTTTCAGCGTGGCCTCGGACGCTCCCCAGCTCTGTGAAACGATGGTACCCAGGTGATGGTTGAGAGCATACTGCTCCAACTGGAGAAATTCAGGTAGACCGACGGTACCCTCCGTTTCAGCTACGGGGCTGGTCAGGACGACGATATGGGCAGCGGGCGCGATGGCGTGGATGATCTGCACATCCAGGGTTGTCTCGCCTGGCCACCCCGCCATGCTCTGGTTGTTAGGCTCAAAGGGCCTGGTGCCGAGAGGCGCAATGATCTGCAAATGAGTGGCAGGCAGGCCAAATTGGTGGTCGAAGACGTTCATGTCAGCTTGTAAGGTCGGGCTGCCAAATGAAACAATATCTACAATCGTCTCTCCTTTGCCGGTGAAGCCCTGCTTGAGCAGCGCATCAACGCCATAGGCAACCTCGAGCTGGTGTGGTGTGTAGCAATAGGTTGATGAGAGTGGATAACCTCCGGACAGGTTGGGACAGGTATCCACAGCGGGGGTCGTCGCCGCTGACGCAGCACGGCCGGCGGCTGTGGAGGCCGCGCTCCCGTTACTTCCCCCGCTTCCTGGCGTACTACAGGCCGTCATAAAGAGAAACGCCAGCAAAGCCGGACACACAATACGCCATATACGTGGGCTCATGAACTGCCTCCTATTATACAACTGATCTCAGTGTTCCACCTATACATCATAACACGTCTACACCAGTCTCCTTCACGCGCGTACAGGCCCATGTATCGACATACACCGTTTCCCAGGTTAAGAACACCAAAAGCTCGGTACCATAGTCCTAGGTTTGAGGTCTGTTGCTTGACCAACCCGTACAGCGCCATGTACATTCTCTTTAATCGCGTGAGAGCGGGTGTTATGCGTAGGGAAAAGTTTACATCTTAGGATTGGGGACGTGTGTATGTCATTTGTTGAAGATCGTCAGAATAGTGCTACCAATGGACAACAGGCTGTGACGGGATCGTTGGAGATGCCTGGCATGACGAGCCAGCATTCCTCTGGGGATCAGCTGCCCTTGCCTGACACTACCGACCAGCCCTCTGGCCTATCGCAGTTACCAGACTATTCACCTTCTCCAGCCATTACCCGGGCATTGTATGATCCTACTACACCGCCCGTTGTGACGCGTAATCTGCAGGAGTTTAAGACGGGGGTATTAACCTCCGTGAAAAGTAGATCGACGACCGCTTTGCGGCAGCCTGTAGTAATACGCAGTACCGGCAAGAAGAGCCCGGGAACGATGCGTCCCCCCCAGGGGCGCCGCTGGGTTATTCAACTGGCGGTGACGGTTCTACTCATGCTGATTGCCGCAGCCACCTTGATGACGGTGCTGCCGGCGGGCACGCGCGGCGAGATGGCTTTCAATCCCTTTCAGCAGGTGGTGAACCTGGCGCAAAGTGGCAATAGCAACCCGAGTCTGCTGGCGCAGCAGGCCGCCACTGTGACGGCGGTCACGCGCGATGGTTACCAGCCATCTTCGCCCGTACAAAACTACGCAGGCCTGCCGACACCACCTCCCGGTATGCCCACCGCCGCTCCCGGCAGCGGCTCCGGTGATGGTTTTACGTACGGCCAGTGTACATACTGGGCCGATCTGCGCTACCATGAGCTCACAGGCATCTGGGTGCCCTGGGGTGGCAATGCCTGGGAGTGGGCGAACGGGGCGAGTGCCTCTGGCTGGAATGTATCTTCAACGCCTCATGTCCCCTCGATCATTGTCCTCCAGCCAGGCGTGCAGGGCGCGGGTGGCTTCGGCCACGTGGCCGTCGTGGAGAGCATCAACTCCAATGGTTCTGTGCATGTGTCTAACTGGAACTGGTATGCCAACGGCGGGGGCTGGGCAACTCTGAGCTACTGGGATTTCACGCCTGGGCCCGGTGTAAGCTTCGTCTGGAAGTAACAGGCAGCGGCGCGCGGGGCGCGCCGTCCGTTTTGCTATGCTGTCCAGCGCTCCAAAGGGAGACGGTAGTGTGCCAGCATCGCCCGGTGATACGCGTGCTCTTCCTCATCCTGGCCTGCCAGCCCTAGCTGCTCTGCATGGTACGCAAGGCGGCTGGCCGCTCCTTCAATCGCCCTGGACGCCACCTGCGTGCAGCATACGCAGTCGGCCGGGACTGGACGCCACGCTGGAGTATTGCGCCAGTTGATATATGGGCAGTTACGACACTGATTGGCGCAACAGTAGCCGCGGCGTATAAGAAAGGCGCGCGTGGCGACATACAGGCCATTGGCATCTATTTCCCAGTCTTCGTTATCACCTGCAAACATATGCCAGTCCTTTTTGTCAAACCAGCGGCAGATGCTCCGCATGGGCAGCCTGGTGTTCTTCACGCTGCAGGCGCTGCGCCATAAGCTGCCTCATCGCCTGGCCTATGCGCCGGATGCCCTCCTCGATGGATGACTCATCGGCGGAGGCATAGCTCAGACGAAATTGCTGCTGCCCACCTCCATCGACATGAAATGGTTCCCCGCTGACAAAGGCGACCTGTGCTTTCGTCGCTTCTCGCAATAAGCTGCGGGCACGTATATTCACCTGCAGCCTGCACCAGAGATGAAACCCCCCCTGCGGAACATTGACGCGTATACCAGCGGGCCAGTGCGTTTTGATCGCCTGCAGCATAGTATCGCGCTTGCGGCGATACGTCTGACGCAGCAGCGCCAGGTGCTGCTCGAGCATGTCGCGCTGCATAATTTCGGCGACGCTCCACTGAGCGAGGGCATTGGTATTCAGATCAAACACCTGCTTATGCAACGAGAGCCGCTCAATGATAGGTTCGGGGGCCGCTATCCAGGCGACCCTTAAGCCGGGGGCGAGGATTTTCGAGAACGTGCCGAGGTAGATTACCTGCCCATGCCTGTCGCTGGCCTTGAGGGGCTGTGGTTGATGCGCATCGTCAAAGTAGACTTCGCTATAGGGGTCGTCTTCCAGGATAGGTATCTGGTAGCGCCTGGTAAGAAGTAGTAGACGATGGCGTCGCTCTGGGGACAGCACAACCCCCGTGGGATTCTGGAAGGTAGGTAAGGTATAAATCAAGCGCGGCCTATGGCGCGCCAGGATCGATTCTAAGAGGTCGACACGCATGCCATCGCTATCCATCGGTACACCAATGATGCGCGCGCCCAGGGCGCGGAAGGTATTAATAGCCCCCAGGTAGCTCGGCACTTCAACGACAACACTGTCACCCTGATTCAGCAAAAAGCGGCTGACCAGTCCGATGCCCTGCGTTGATCCTGAGAGGATAAGAATATGTTGCGTATCAACGGCGACGTTATGCTGGCGCATGCGTGCAGCGATCTGACGACGCAGGCTGTGCAGGCCCTCGACGGGACAATAGCCAAGAGCATGCTGCCGGGCGCATAGGAGGCCGTTAGCAAAAATCTCGCGCAGCATCTCCGCTGGGAGTAGATCGGTTGCGGGAGTGCCTGATGCCAGCGATATGATGTCCTGGCGTTCACCCATGCTGGCCAGCTCGCTCAGCATACCCGCATCCGGGCCTAAAATCTCGCGCTCAGCCGCGGGGAGGCCGAAGAGCCAGGAAGGGTCTTCGGAGGCGAAACTATCATCGTGATAATCGAAGCGGCTGCGACGTACCAGGGTACCCCTGCCCACATGCCCCTCGAGCAGCCCTTCGCTGGCCAGCTGGTTATAGGCGTTCATGACAGTCGTGCGGTTGACGCCCAGTTCTTTAGCCAGGGCGCGCTCGGTGGGTAGGCGCGTTCCTGCGGCGAGCTGGCCCGAGAGAATCGCCTCGCGCAGTTTTTCACAAATTTGTTGATATAATGGGGTACTCTGCTCCCTGTCAAGGGCGATGAGGGCGCAGATTGATGCTGTAAATAGTGGCATTGGCTGATGATGGCTTACGTGCTGTCGCATATATATCTCTCTCTCCTCATTGGCTCTCATACCAATAGAGTGTATCCTACCAATATGCACGAACACAAGGGCCAATTGGCGGGCAAGTTTGCAGGCCAATGCGCGAAAGGAGAGGCACATATGGAGAGTTTCGAGCAGCGTATTGAGGCGCTGCGCAATGACCGCACACATGGCTCTCGCTGGCTGGCCCATGAGGCCGCCTCGATTTTGCACGACCTGGCAGCGGATACGACTCTTGCTCCGCCTGAAGCGGAGCGGCGTTTGCAGAGTGCGGGGCGACAGCTGTCCGAGGCGCGGCCCGCAATGGCGGCGGTGGCGGGTGTCGTGCGGCGCGTTCTCAAGGCGCAGGGGGGCCTGGCGTATAAAGCGCAGGCGGCTTCACAGGTAATGGAAGAGCTTGATGCGGCTCCCGAACGTATGCTCGCCTTCGCCCGCCCTCTCGTGCGGGGCACGCTTATGACGCACAGCATGTCGGGTACCGTACTGGCTGTGCTTGCGGGTTGCGCTTCACAAATCGAGCGTGTCATTGTACTGGAGGGGCGCCCTGGTTATGAAGGACGGGATGTAGCACGGACGCTGGCCGGGCAAGGTATTGCCTGCACACTGATTACCGACGCGCAGGCAGATATTTTTCTGCCGCAGTGCCAGTCCGTCGTGGTGGGCGCTGATACTGTGCTGGCGAACGGCGATGTGTTGAATAAGGCTGGTACCGCCTTACTGGCATGGGCCGCACATGGACATAAGGTGCCGTTCTACGTCGTGTGTGAAACATTGAAAATATCCTCCCTGACCTGGTCGGGGGACCTGGCGATGCTTGAGGAGAAGGAGGCGCAGGAAGTGTTAGAGCGTCCCATCCCAGGGGTCGTAGTACACAACTACTATTTTGATCGTACCCCAACTCGCCTGGTGACAAAACTTATCAGCGAGCAGGGCCTGATGAGCCGCAGGGCAATTCAGCGGGTGGTGAACGCATTGTACCACTAGTCCTATCTCCGCCCTAAAATTTGGAGAAACTCGAGTTGCTGATTATTCTGAGCTCATAGGGATGCATGCGCACATTTACGGGGGTCCTACCTAGCCGAGCGCCTGACCGAAGGTAGACGCCAGCCTGCCCGGGGCACCCTGCCCGGGGGGCAGGTAATAGGTAATGAGGTAATAGGTAATGAGCGTCGTTGGCGCTCGGAATATATAAAGGTAGTCGATTGAAGGGAGTTGTAGGGAATGCATAGCGGAGATGGAGATCAGCACAGGCCGCTGGAGGACAGGACCGATGCATCAAATCAAGCGGGCGAAGATCAGAGCTTTACGCTCGAGGGCTTTGTAGCGCCAGGGGTACCGATCGTGCGTGACAGCACTCCCAGGCTCTTTTCGTTTCACCTGAACGACAGCGATAGCGGTCAAGCCGGGGCCGAGCCTCAGCCAGGCCCCGAGGCAACGATATTTCCTGTGGAGGCGCCCCCGGCGCCGCCTCTGCCGGAAGAATACAGCGCGAGTACTGCAGAGGCGCTGCGCCCGCTGGATGTGACTCCCCTGCCAGGTCGTACAGAGTCTTCCGAAGAAGCGTTCAACGAGTTTGTCTGGCTTTTTGAGTATGGCCTGGAGATGGATGGCGCGCTTTTGAATAGCGCTGACCGTTTGAATGGCCTGGCGTTACTCTATGGTTCAGCGCTTCTGAAGGGCTACGACATCACGTTCAGCGCGCTACGCGCCCCGGGCACCGCAGTCGGCGTGGCCGCCATAGCCACGATCGTACCAAGCAACAAGCTCGGGGTCGAGGTATGGGGAGTGTTGTATCGCATCCCGCGCCACCTGGTGGAGCCCCCTGACAGTGAGCTGGCGCATTTAGACAGAATTCACGATGCGCTAGCGCCCCACGGCCTGTTTGAGAGGATCTCTGTGACGGTGTACGAGGCGCAGCGGGAACGTGAAATAGCCTGTTTCACATATATCGTGTCGGCGGCCGCGCGCAATCTACTGCAGATCTCTTCCCATGATCGCCAGGCCGCCGCAGGCGCGTATGGGCGGCGGCTCCTGGAGGTTGCAAAAAAGCAGAAGCTGCCTGCTACGTACCTCCAGAGGCTGGCGGCGCTTACTCCATCTCCTCCATCTCTCCCCCTGCCAGCGCCTGTGCAAGCGCCAGTTCTCCCCTTAGCGGGAGAACAGGACACCGAGCCTCTGCCTGCTTTACGCGCGCCAAAAAGCAACATGATACCCACAACGCCTCCCCCTGCCCTCAGCACCAGAGGCATGCTGACCTTTGCGTTGTACAGCGGATTTTCGCTGCTGCTGGCCTTTACGCTGGCCGCCCTACAGGCCCTGAGCAAGGGAGGCTTCCTCTTTGCGCCCGACTATTCTCCTTTAGGTGTTCCCTGGTTTGTCGCGCTCTACGGTTACATCGGAGGTTGCCTCAGCTGTAGCGTGAGATTGGGGCGGCAGCACAGAACATATTTTCCCTCTTATGTGGTGGCGATATGGTTTACCCGGCCATTCATAGGCGTGATACTGGCCGTCACGGGATATTTACTGGTAAATAGCGGGCTGTTCGCCCTCGCTGGGGCTGCCCAGCAACACAATACGCTCTATGCTTTACTGGCTATCCTGGCAGGCAGCTGTGAGGGGTGGCTATTTTATGGGCGCGGCTGAGTAGCGTCGCAACTGCTCAGCTTGTACCCTCTGGTCAAGGAAGAGTACAATATGAACGGAAGGCCTCTGTATGCTCCGTCTAGTATATTCACCGCTGAGTGGGAGGACGACACATGCCAACATATATCAGCCTGGTCAATCTCACCGATCAAGGTATCAAGGAAGTCAAAAACGCCCCCGAACGACTGCAAGTATTTGATGCTGCTGCAAAAGAGGCCGGCGCTAAACTGCTAGGTTTCTATCTTGTAATGGGGCAGTACGATTATATCATTGTCACAGAAGCTCCTGATGATCAGACTGCCGCACGCCTGATTCTTGGTACCATCGCCCAGGGCAGCGTGCGTACCCAAACCATGCGGGCTTTTCCACGCGAAGAGTTTGAGCAAATGGCCAGAGGGATCCATTAAAGCACAAAACAGCTTAATGCAGCCTCACCCCTGCGCCTGGGCTGTTTACCTGGAGAAGATCACGCCTCCTCGCTCGTGAAGATCGCGCCCACCAGGCGCTCAGGGTCATGGCGGGCAAGCCTATCGTCTTCCAGGTTAACGCGCTCGATGACCACGTGAGGAACCAGGCGCGCTAAACGCGCGCGATTGGCTACGACCGGTTCGCTTCTTTCGCGGGCGTATGTTTCCAGCACATGAGGTGGAAAGGGGCCGTCATTGATAATGATGCGGTCCACGCGCCCTCCCAGGTAGTGGTGAAGCGCTTCGACAAAATCCGACGCCTTATAGCCGTCGGTCTCTCCGTGCTTGGTCATTAAATTGCAGATATAGATCTTCTCAGCGTCTGACTCGCGCACCGCCCGTGCGATATCAGGCACCAGCAGGTTGGGCAGGAGGCTGGTATAGAGATCACCCGGGCCAATGATGATGGTATCCGCGCGGCGAACCGCGCGGATGGCCTGGGCGCAGCCAGGGGCATCAGGCGGCTGCAGGCGCAGTTGAACAATGGGGGACAGGTCTGCGAGATTATCATTGCCGCGGGTATCAATATTTGTCTCTCCGTAAATAGTTGTGCCATCCTCGAGGTCGGCGCAGATCGATGTCTCGGCCAGGGTAACGGGGAGTACACGTCCCGCCGTGTTCAATAGCTCCTGGGCGTCCTCGATGGCGAGCAGGAGATCGCCATTATTGATATCCTGCAAACCCTTTAAAATGAGATTGCCGAGGCTGTGGCCCCTGACGCCGCTTTGACGCTGATCTCCCTCACCGTCGTCCGAAAGCTCAAAACGGTGCATAAATATCTCACGCCACAATGCTCCATTGCGTGCCAGTGCCACCAGCGATTGACGCAAATCCCCCAGCGGTAATTGACGGCGAAACTCGTCCATGAGCCTGCGTGAACTTCCACCGCTATCCGACATTGTAACGATGGCACTGATGTTGAGCGGATATTTTTTCAAGTGTGAAAGAAAAGAGAATGTTCCAGAACCCCCACCAATTGTGACAATACGACGTCCTGCAAATCGGTCTCCGGTGCGGTAGGATCCTTGCACGATGTTTCTCCTGCGGCTTATTTCAGGGTCTTCATTCACAAGCTTCAACCTTCATCAATACGACTATACTAACTACGACATGCATTTTTCCCCTGCAGGCGCCAGGCGCCCACCGGACGGGCAAAAGGTAGTAAGGAGCAAGGTAACAGGGAGTGAGGTTATGTATGGGTAATAAGCGGTAAATTACAGGCCGCTCCGATCCCACCACAAGCAAAAAAGGCGACATCATTCAACTCCACTATTACTATTCGGGCAGCGGGCGATTGCTAATGTATCCAACAGTCTATCATCTGAAGCATTTCGTTGCAAGCAAGCGTGCAGATAAGAATCTATTTACCAAAACACTTGACAATATAACGATATATCGTTATTCTAGGTGAGAAGGGATGAATAGTATGTTTGGCAGACATCTTGCTTATCAATATCAAGCGGCAGGCGGTGAAGGTTGGACGCCTCCCTGGCTGCGTCGAGGCAAGGAGTGGTGCGGATCTCCTGGCCCGGGTCCTCGTTTCTTCGCCATGCGCCGTGGGCGTGGACCGTTTGGCCCGGGAGGGCCAATGCCCTTTGGCCCTGGCGGCGAGGGGTCGCGCTTCTTTGGACGCGGCGATATGAAATTCGCTCTCCTCGAACTGCTGCGCGAGCGGCCCATGTATGGCTACGAAATGATAAAAACACTGGAGGAGAGGGCCGGTGGTTTTTATTCACCCAGCCCCGGTTCGATCTATCCAACTCTCCAGATGTTGGAGGAGCGCGGCTTTGTGACCGCGCGGGACGTTGAGGGAAAGAAGGTGTATAGCATCACTGAAGCTGGCCGCGCCATGCTGAATGAGCGCCAGAGCGGTGAGGAGGGCCTTGCTGGACCACCATGGATGCGCCACCGCGGGCATGGCGAGCTTAGGGGCCAGGCCGCTTTCTTCCAGCGTTCGCCGGAGATGCAGGCTGTAAGAAGCGAGGCTATGGAAGTAATGCGCCTGCTGATGATAGCTGGCCGCTTATCCTTCCAGAATGCCGCGCAACTGGCCAGGCTGCGGGCTATCATTGAGCGCACGCGTAAGGACCTGGCGGATATGATCTATACCTCTGGTTCCCGGCAAGTAGAAGCCCAGGATGCACAAACAGAGGGCGAGCAGTCTTAGGCGCGTGGGGCCCCGCCAGCGGTAGGCTGGCAATTAAGCGCAGAAGAGCACAGTCGCAGCGATGATGCGGCCCGCCTCCCGCTGCTAAGCAGGCTTCAACCGCATGAGCATGATGCCGAACCACAGCGCCCATAGCCCGAAGAGCAGCGTGGCGGGGGTGGTAAAGATTGACTGACTCGCAGGGGCGCTGGCGATAGCCAGCGCGCTGCCGCTGAACAGGGCGGCCACCGCCAGCGCTACATAGCCAAAGGCGACCCATATGCCGGGCCAGAGCCGTAGTCCACTCCTGGCGATGAGCGCGCCAAAGAGCAGTGTCGCCAGGGCGATCAACCCGCTGCCAAGCGTATTGGGGATAATACTGAACGCACCCGTGAACAGAGAAAAATTGGCGGGTATGCCTGTGCCGGCAGAGGCTGTGGCGGCGCTGCTGACCAGATAGACTGCTCCGGCCAACATCCCGAGTATATATATGCTAATGCCGCCCAGTCCCGACCATGCTGCCAGGACCGCAAAGCCCTTGCCGCGCCACGCGTACGCGGGCATTCCCTCGACCTCGCCCGCCTGCGCGGTGGGGCTTGCGCCATCGACTGCATCTTCTCGCTCCAGGATCTCCTGGGCTACGATGATACGAAACAGGGTGAACGGCAGGCTGAGCAGGGCGGCAAAGGCCAGTATGAGCAGCACGTTATAACCCAGGAACTGGCCTGTGTGCCTGCTCAGCCATGCCAGATAAAGGATAAATGTTCCTTTATCCGCCGCGCTAAGCGCTTGGGCATAGCCCTGGGGAAGAAGTATGAGCAGCTGGTAGAGTGGAACGCCGACCAGGAGCAGGCACGCGCCAATAGTGTAATAGATCCCATTGCTGCGCAGCCTGCCTAAAAATGTTCGTCGCATGGCGTATAGACCTTTATATATTTGATCTTTGCTTGATAGCGTAACATAGAGATTCTTCATCGCCAGGAGAAGAGTGCGGTTCGTCAACACTGTACTGGGGATCCGACATAACGTGGGCTCCTTATTATTACGGATGTATGCTGAAGTAGACTTTCCCTTATTATAACGTATAGCAGAGTGTGCTTCCGTAGCCATGTGCCGGCTACTGATGATATATTACCCTTGGACAATAAATATAAGGAAGTTCCTATGCCACGCTGGTTATTTTTCTTACTCATATTCGCCGTGCTTGCCCCTATTCTCGCCGCTCTGCGCCTGCCCCCTGCGCTTATTTTCCTGGTGGCGGCCCTGGGCATTCTGCCCCTGGCGGCATTGATTGGACAGGCCGTAGAACAGATCGCCGAGCACACAGGTGAGCGTACCGGTGGACTCTTGTTCGCGACCTTTGGCAATGCGACGGAGCTGATTATCGGCATTTTCGCCCTGCGCCAGGGCCTGGTCGATGTCGTCACTGCCTCCATTATTGGCTCAATTATTGGCAATATCCTGTTAGTGCTGGGCGTGGCCGTGTGTATTGGCGGCTTCAAACACGGGCGTTTACGCTTCGATGCGCGCCATAGCAACCAGTATGGATCGCTGCTGGGCCTGTCCATAGGCGGTTTGTTACTGCCAACCGTGGCCGAATTGCTGGCCACGCGCAACCACCAGGCGCTGGTCGTCGAACGTGGTGTGTTACTCTCCGATTTTATCGCGCTTGCTTTGCTGCTTGGCTACCTGGCCTCGCTGGCATTTAGCGTTTTTCACCTTGGCGATAAAGGCGCCGAGCAAGATGATGAGCTTGAACCTCTACTGGGAGGCCGCTCGCAGGCGGCGATAGCTCGCTTGCTCTCCTATCGGCAACAACTGGCGCAGCATGGTGCGCGGCCAGGGCGAAGTGAAGTGCTGCGCCAGATAGATACGACGCTCGATACAATCATCGAGCATGAGGCCCAGCCGGATAAGGGTGGAGGGGAGGCGGCGCAGGCGCAACAAAAGCCACAAGATCAGAAGCTCGAGGCGGTGCGCCAGGCGGATTCCTTTCCCTGGCCGTCCTTGCTGCTGCTGGCCGCGACAACTGCCGGCGTGGCCTGGCTTTCCGATATCCTGGTAGGCGCTATTGAGCCGCTGACGGTGGCGTTGCACTGGAATGCGGCCTTTGTGGGGCTGGTTTTTGTGCCTCTGATCGGTGGCCTGCCCGAGTACTTTAACACCATTTCGATGGCCCTGGACAAACGCATCAATATGGTGCTGGCGGCCTCCGCGGGATCGTCTATTCAGATTGCCCTGCTCATGGCCCCCCTGCTGGTACTGCTGAGCCTGTTCATGCCGAGGCGCCTGGACCTTGTGTTTAGCATCATCGAGCTGGCGGTTCTGGCCCTGGCCACCTTCCTGTTTGCTGAAATAACCAAGGATGGCGAGCTTGTCTGGCTAGAAGGGTTCTTGCTGATCCTGCTGTATGCCATGATGGGAGGAACGGTCTTTTTATTTGGGGCGTGAGGGGTAGCAGGTAGAGGTCTGGGAGCGGCGGCGCTGCTGCCGCTCCCTTATCTTTCAGATTGACAGTGGGATGGGAAGGACGTTGTGGCCCTCGCGACCTGGTTGCACCAGGTGTGAGACGAATAGCTCGATGACAAAGGGCTTTTCATACAGCGGGTGGCGCGCCCCATCCATAAAGAAGATGTGCAGGCGATCACGACGCCCGCTCGGCCCATTTGAGAGTGGCTGCAGCGGAATTGTAACCTCAGCCGCGTAGCCCGTGGCCGGTATCTTTACGGCCACCCGCTGAACAATGTAAGCGTAGCTCTGAAAGAGGGCGGAGCGTACTTCGATGTTGACTGGTTCTCCCTCGACCAGGGAGCTTAACCCGCCACTGGCCTGTTCCTGTTCCCCTCCAGGCGTATGCTTGCCTGCTCGATCCCTGCCCATGATCTGGATGCGAATGATGTAGGGCTGGTTGGGCTGCACCCTCAGGGGCGTTTCAATGATGGCGGCGGCGGTGGTGACGTGCTGCTGCTCCCCACGGATGATTTGTTGCAGCTGTTTGAGCAGGGATGTTTCCTTGCCGCGCCGCGCTGCTGCAACCGCCGGCACGAGGGCCCTTGATGTGGGCATATCAGGCTGGTCAACCGTCGCCCTGAGGACCTGTGAGCGGGGAATTGCCGGAAGAATAGCCGAGATGCGTTGCTTGAAGGTTTCAGCCAGCGAGGGCTTCTGGTGAGCGTGGCTATCCTCTTCACCGGGTGTCTCATCAAGTTGAGCCGGCCGGAGCTGGTGCTCTGCCTCGCCGCCAGGGGCGGCCTCCATCTCCGCGCGTGAGGCGACCAGCAGCATGTCAATTGTACCGCTGTCCTCACCCGCCTGCTCTGGAACGGGCGTGGCAGGAAGCTGTGCGGGCCTGCTTTTCGCCTCACCTCGATTACCCTGTTGCCGTGTATGCGAGTGCAAGCGGTAGAGGGCCTCTGCCATATCCAGGGCGCTGGTGTAGCGTTCTGAGCCCTCCAGCGCCATAGCCTGCATGACGAATTCGTCAAGCTCGCTACTTACGCGTGGGTTGACCTCACTTGGTGAGCGCAGGCGGCGCTGCAGGCGTGCGCCTGGCCCATCGGGCGGCATCCCTGTCAGCAGCAGGTAAAGGACCGCGCCCAGACTGTACACGTCGGAGATCGGCTCGGGCTTGCCGAGCAGGACTTCAGGCGCGCTGTAATTTGTCATGTTACTGCTAGCCGTGGCAGGAGAATGTAGCTGGCGGATAGCCCTGGGAAGCCACGAAACCATCAGGGCGATATCGCTGCTATAGCCGCTACCATTGAGAACGAGCGCCTGGGGATCGAGGTCGCCAGGCACGATGGAGTGCTGGTGTAAATGCTCCAGCGCCAGGCATAATTGTTCGATCCAGGTCATGGCCACCGCTATATCGGGCAGTCCAATGCCGCTCTGGAGGGCATCCTGGAGCGTCTGTAGCTGCGTAGCGGGGGCTTTTGCGCCGTCAGGCGTGGGCCAGCCAGCTATGTTATAGAGATGGCCCTGGTGGTGGCGCAGGTCAATGACCGGCATGATCGTGGCGATATGCTCACGGCGCAGCAGATCATATTCCTGCTGGACCGCCTCACACGCCGTTTGATATGCCTCATCAGCGAGTCCTCTGATGGTGATTTCCCGTAGCGCGACCGGGCGCTGCTGCAAGGTATCTAGCGCGAAAAAAAGACTGATGTTTGGCCGGAGCCGCACCAGGGAGGTAATGCGATAACGTGTAGAGATATCGCTTTCATGCATGTAGAATGGGACAATATTTTTTCTCACTATACGTTCTCCACAGAAAGCGCAAAAAGTTGCTCCGGGAGGTAGGCCTGCCTTACAATTAGGACAATGCGGATCACCGGAGGGAGTCAGATCTATTTTGCTTTGCGCCATGCTCATAGATTTCATAACCTTTTAAAAGAGATAATAAGTTAGTAGATGTTCAAATTATAGCATAGACAGCGGGCTAATGCGTAGCGGATTTCTCGTGTTTTTGGCGATTGCGCAGCTTCTAGCCCATATGGCTGCAGCTCCATAACGGCTCATTCGACGCGTTGTATTTTTGTGGCGAGCTGTCTCAAGGCGAGGCGAGCAGTGTACTTGTCACCAGGCAGTCATTTTGTTAAAATCTTACAAAGGGCTGTGCAAAAGTCACGTTACACGCCGCATGCTTGCTGATTACCTGTTCTTCTCCTCCGGAGAGGGTGCCCCTTATTACCTGCCCCCCGGGCAGGGTGAGGGTGACGGCGCTCGCACTCAACATGCTGTTGAGTTTGCCGCAGGTTTTAGCGCAACCCCGACAAAGGGCATACAAATGTGCTTTATAGTCACCTGGCATGATACAATACACATAGAGTATAAACGCAGCAGAGCACTGGCAGCATACATGACCAGGGTTGGAGCATGGTCCAACACAGTCAAACCCGCACCTAAAGGGATATTTTCTTTGCAGGCGAAACTGAAGCTATTATCCGCAATATTGCCCGGAGGTATATTTTTTTATGGTTTTAGCCAACATTCTTTTCTGGCTGATAAGCATTGTACTGGTGGGATCAGCATTGGTAGTGGTTACTTTCCGCAACATCGTGCAAAGCGCACTGGCCCTGGTTCTGCTCTTCGCCATGGCTTCCGGTATCTACCTGCTGCTCAACGCTGAATTTATCGCCATCGTACAGATTCTTATCTATGCAGGAGCTGTGACAATCCTGATCCTGTTCGCGCTGATGCTGACGCGTACAAATAATATCCAGCTCAACAGTAACCCCAACAATAAGCAATGGTGGGTGGCGGTGATTCTCAGCGCCCTTGTAGGGGTCGCCGTTATCTTCGCCACGACCACTACCCTGCCCGCACTCAGCACTGGCACAAACCCGTCCGGGGGCGTGAATAACGTTGTACGCATCGGTCAACTGCTCTATAGCCCCACCATGTATAGCTATGTACTGCCGTTTGAAATTGCGTCCCTGGTCCTGCTGGTTGCGATCGTGGGAGCAATAGTCATTGGTAGAGAGGACTAAAGTATGGGACTCACATTAAATCATTACCTGGTACTGGGGGCGGTTTTATTTTGCATCGGACTGTACGGTGCCCTGGCCAAGCGCAATGCTGTTGCCGTCCTGATGGGCATTGAGATTATGCTGAATGCCGTAAATATTACCCTGGTGGCCTTCTCCTTCTATAACAGGATACCGAAGTACGCAGGTCTTTTAACCGGACAGATTTTCGCCATCTTCATAATCACCGTAGCTGCGGCAGAGGCGGCAGTAGCCCTGGCGATGATTATCGCTATCTATCGCAAACGCAGCACTGTGGACGTTGGCGAAATTGATATGATGAAGTGGTGAACAACATGGCATTCTATCAATATTCCTGGCTGATTTTGCTCGCGCCGCTCTTCTCCTTCGCGGTAATTATTTTCGGTACGCGCGTCTGGGACCTGCTCAGTCGCCCGCATGCGGCCGCCGCTACGCATGCCGAAGAGCACGCCGTCAAGGCCCATGCTGCGGAGGGTGAGGATCATGACGAAAACGGCCTGGACGACGACGAAGATCCCAAGGTTGCCCACCTCACGGCGGGTGCCAGGTGGAGTGGTTACATCGCCATCCTCATTATGGCGGCGGCCTGCGTCTACTCCTGGCTGCTGCTGCTCAACACGGCCGGCGCCATCAATATCGCCCCTGCGCTGCCGCAGCAGGGTATAACCGTTCTTTCCTACGATTGGTTCGTTCAGCCGGGGGGGATCGCCAGTTATACCATCAACTTCCACCTGGACACCCTGGCCATCGCCATGATGGTGGTCGTGACCACCATCTCATTGCTGGTGCATTTCTATTCGCAGGGCTACATGGAGAATTCGGCGGGCTATGCGCGTTTCTTCGCCTACCTGGCGCTCTTTACCTTCTCAATGCTGGACATTGTCTTCGCGCAGAACTTCCTGGTGATCTTTGTGGGGTGGGAGCTGGTGGGCCTCAGCTCATACCTGCTGATCGGCTTCTGGATCAACAAGCAGGCCAAGCCGGCCGAGGATCGCCCTTCGCCCGCCAGCGCGGCCATACAGGCCTTTATTACCAACCGTATCGGCGATGTCGGCTTTATCATCGGCATCATGATCCTGTTCGCGCATACGGGGACCTTTGATTTTGCGACGCTCTCCAATCCCAGCAGCCCGCATGGCGTCGCCATGGCCTTCGCGAGCAACAAGACCCTGCTGACCGTGGCGATGATCCTGGTCTTCTGTGGCGCCATCGGTAAATCGGCCCAGTTCCCGCTACACGTCTGGCTGCCCTCGGCCATGGAGGGTCCTACGCCTGTCAGCGCGCTGATCCACGCGGCAACCATGGTCGCCGCCGGCGTCTACATGGTGGCGCGCACCTTCCCGCTCTTCGCCGCCGCCGACCCGGCGGCCTTCCAGGTGGTGGCCTGGGTTGGCGGCTTTACCGCGCTCTTTGCCGCGTTGATCGCCCTGGTGCAGAGCGACTTCAAACGCGTGCTGGCCTTCTCGACGATCAGCCAGCTCGGCTATATGTTCGTCGGCCTCGGCGTTGCCGGTGATTACGGCAATGGCCCGGGTATGTTCCACCTCTTTACGCACGGCTTCTTCAAGGCCCTGCTATTCCTGGGCGCCGGCAGCGTCCTGCACTCGCTGCACCATGCCACGCATAAGGAGGTGCAGGATATGCGCCTGATGGGCGGCCTGGCCAAATATATGCCGATCACGGCTGCCACCTGGCTGATCGCCACGTTCTCGATCTCAGGCTTCCCCTTCTTCGCGGGCTTCTTCAGTAAAGATACAATCATAGGCCTGGCCTATGACCATGGCTACTACGCCCTGTACGCAATCACGCAGTTGACGGCGGCTTTGACCTCTTTCTACATGCTGCGCGCCTACATCCTGGCTTTTGGTGGCAAGGGCGGCGGCTTCTTTGGCCTGTGGGGCGGCGAGTATCGCGGCGTGGGTGAGCCGCACGAGTCGCCGCGCACGATCACCATCCCATTGATCCTGCTGGCGATTCCTTCGGTGATAGCCGGTTACTGGTTTGGTTTCCTGACCTATGTCAACCCTGCCAATCATCCATTTGATTTTACTACTTTCATAGAGGACTGGAAGACAGATGTCGGCGTGGTTGTCACACTCATTGGCTTTGGCGTGGCTTATGCCATCTATGCGCACGTCGAGCTGGCGAAGATCAGTGCCTTTGTGCAGGGGAACGCTGTCCTGCGCACGCTGCACCGCATCCTGCTGCATAAATTTTATATTGACGAGTTCTACGACCTGCTCATCCGCTATGTGGTGCTTGGTATTTCACATATCGAACAGGCCTTCGACACCTATGTCATTGACGGCATCGTCAATGGCGTGGCCTCGCTGGTGACGCTGTTTGGTCGTGACGCGCGCCACGTTGAGACAGGCAAGGTGCAGTCCTATATGGTCGGTTTCTTTGGGGGCGTTGTCGTGCTGGCGGCGGTCGTCATTGTGCTGGTCACATTCCACATAGTGTAAGTGAGGATAAAACCGTGTTATTTCCGAATGATCTCACCTGGCTTATCCTGCTGCCGGTGCTCGGCTCACTGGCAGTACTGGCAACGCCAAAATCGCTTGCGCGCTGGCTGGGGCTGGTCTTCAGCGCGGCCACTTTTGCGCTCTCGCTTGGCATATTCTTCGCCATTATCGCCGCCAGGGGCTATAACTTTGGAAATCTCACTAGCCTGGCCGATCAGGTCGGCCCTGTTAGCTGGATCAGATTTACCGCCGGCGGCATCAACCTGAATATAGACTACTTCCTGGGCGTGGATGGCCTCGGCCTGTTCATGGTCGTCCTCAACGCCCTCCTGACCATGCTGGCCGTTATTGGCGCCTGGGAGAGGCCGCGCGTCAAGGAATATATCGCCCTGCTGCTGATCCTGGAGGCGGGCGTGATGGGCGTGTTTATGGCCATCGACCTGCTGCTCTTCTTCCTCTTCTGGGAGGTCGAGCTGGCCCCCATGTTCCTGTTGATCGGTATCTGGGGCAACGAGGCGATCAAGCATGGCATGCCCGGACGTATCTACTCGGCCTGGAAGTTCCTGTTGTATACCTTCTTCGGCAGCGTTTTCATGCTGATGGGTATCCTGTTTCTGTACTTCAGGCAGGGCGGTACGACGGCGAACATGCAATTCCTGGCCACGCATCTGCTCAATGGCAACACGACGCTGTTCGGCATTACGCTGAGCGCGCAGCTGCTCGCCTTTCTGCTGATCTTCCTGGCCTTCGCGGTCAAGATACCTATGTTCCCCTTCCATACCTGGCTGCCGGACGCGCACACCGATGCCCCCACCGAGGTTAGCGTGATCCTGGCGGGCATCCTGCTGAAGATGGGCGCATATGGCCTTATTCGCGTCTGCTTTACGCTTCTCCCAGCTGCCCTGCATGCTTTTGCTCCCTGGCTGGCCGTCCTGGCGGTGATTAACATCATCTACGGCGCCGGCATCTGCCTGGTGCAGACGGATATGAAGAAGCTCATCGCCTACTCAAGCGTCAGCCATATGGGCATCATCCTGCTGGGCGTGGCCGCAGCGGCTACCTCGATCGATCTGGCGCACGGCACGCTCAATCCCTTCGGCATGGCCGCGTTGATGGGCGCTAGCGTGCAGATGTTTAGCCACGGCATTATCACGGGCATGCTCTTCTTCAGCGTTGGCGTGATCTACGATCACGCGCACACGCGCGAAATCGCGGTCTTTGGCGGGGTCGCGAAACGGATGCCCATGCTGGCCACGCTCTTTACCTTCGCCGGCCTGGCCTCACTTGGCCTGCCCGGCCTGGCCGGTTTTGTGGCTGAGTACATGGCCTTCACCGGCAGCTTCCAGAGCCTGAACGTGATCACGACCATCTCGGTCTGTACCATGATTTTAACCGCCAGCTACCTGCTCTGGATGCTCAAACGCGTCTTCTATGGCCCGTTTAATACCAAGTGGAGCTGGTTGCCGGATGCCAACCTGCGCGAGACGCTCCCGCTCTTCTCGCTGGCGGCGCTGATCGTCTTTGTTGGTGTCTACCCGGCTTTTCTCATAAATTTGATTAACCCGAGCCTGAACTACATCCTGACACATGTCACACAGGCGATTCAGGTAACGACTTTGCGCTAGAGGTTGAGGTTAAGGAGTTTTGTAGTTATGAATACGCCAATTGTTCCATCAGATCTCTACCTGCTGGCGCCAGAGTTAAGCCTGACGCTGCTAGCCCTGGCGGTGATGGTGGTGGATCTCTTCATCAAGCGTCGCATTGTGACGGTCACAGTCGCCCTGGTTGGCCTGATCATACCGCTGGCCTTCACGCTTGCGCAGGCCCTGACGCTCAATTTTCATGTCGCCCACCAGGCCTTCTTCAATATGTTTGTGGTCGACCAGTATTCGATCTTCTTCGTGATTATCTTTCTGATTATTGCCGCCGTCATGCTGCTGGCCTCCTACAGCTATGTAGGAAAATACGTCAGGGCCGACGGGGAGTTCTATACGCTCATGCTGTTTGCCACGGTGGGCGGCATGTTTATGGCAAGTACCAGCGAGCTGATCTCAATCTACATCTCGCTGGAACTGACAAGTATTCCGCTCTATGTCATGGCGGGCCTGATCCGCACGAGTGAGCGTTCGGCGGAGGCCGCCGTCAAGTATGTTTTGCTGGGGGCTATGTCCTCGGCCATCCTGCTCTACGGTTTTGCCCTGCTCTACGGTTTCACCGGCACAACCGACCTACTCGGCATCTCCAGCGCGCTTGCCAGCAGCGTTGGGAATGGTAATGTGATGGTGCTGGTAGCGGCCGTCCTGGTCCTGGCGGGTTTTGGCTTTAAGATCTCGGCAGTGCCCTTCCATATGTGGGCGCCCGATATCTATGAAGGAGCGCCAACACCGGCCACGGCCTTCTTTTCGGTGGCGTCCAAAACGGCGGGCTTTGCCGCGCTGATCCGCGTCTTTATCGATGGCAACCTGGCTCACGGGAATGTGACGGCGCTCGTCATCGCCTTCACTATTGTGTCTATCCTGAGCATGACGCTGGGCAATGTGGTGGGGGCCGTGCAGACAAACGTCAAGCGCCTGATGGCATATTCGAGCATCGCCCAGGCCGGCTACATCCTTATGGGCGTCACCGCCAGCATAGCAAGTAACCAGGCAGCCGGCAACTCAGCCGTCCTCTTCTTTATCCTGGTCTATGTGCTGACAAACCTGGGGGCCTTCTCCGGCATTATCGCCCTGGCCAACGCCACGGGCGGCGAGCGCATCGAGGACTTCCGCGGCCTGGGGCGGCGCGCTCCGCTCTTAAGCGCCGGCACGGCCCTCTGCCTCCTCTCGCTGGCCGGTATTCCCCCCCTGGCGGGCTTTATGAGTAAGGTGCTCCTTTTCACGGCGGTGTGGGGGCAGGGCACTGCGTTGATCAGCCAGGACCTGTCCGTGGCCGGCCACTGCCTGATCATCATGGTCATTGTGGCCCTGATCAATACCATCATCTCGCTGGTCTACTACGGGCGTATCGTGAAGTCGATGTACTTTGACACGCCGCTGCGTGATGAACACGTGGTGACGCCGCTCGGCCTTACCTCCTCGATTACCTTCGCGACGGCGGCTATACTCGTGCTGTTCTTCCTGGCGCAGCTGGTCATAGCGGCAGCTACCCCCGCCGCCAATAGCTTGCTGGCCTTCTTAGTCGGCCGCTAGCCCTGGATGGATGGTGGGAGGCGCTAATGGGTAGTATAGCTGAATTCCGACCAGCCGCTCTTTGGCCCGGGCCGATTGTTGTTATCCAGGGCCCAGACACGCCAGCAGTAAGGCGGGTTGTTATCGAAGGTGAAGATATAACTGGTGGCAGTAAGCGCCTGCCTGACCAGATTTGCCCCGACTCCATTACATGTGCCGTCGCTGGCTGCCCTGTTGACCTGGATAGTGTATGCGGCCGCATTCTGGACCGTCGACCATTGCAGGGTAGCCGAGAGTGTACCGGCGGGGAAAGTGGTTCCGTTGGCCGGAGAGGTCTGTGTGGGGGCGGTCAATGCAACGGTGGCCGTGGCCGTACCAGACGCGGCCGTCGCGGTAGCATTGCCGCCGGCGTTGGCGGTGGCGGTGGTGTTGTTGCCGGCGTTGGCGGTGGCGGTAACATTGGCGTTGGAGGTAGCTGTGGCGTGGGCGTTGGACTGCGATTGCGCCTGGGCGGTGGTGGTGGCATTGGCGTTGCCCTGGGCGGTCGCCGTGCTATTGGCGTTATTCTGCTGCGCTGTGGCGTTGGCGTTGTTGCCGGCATTGGCGGTAGCGGTGGCGTTGGCATTGCGCGAACTACTGGCGCTGCTAAAGAAGGCTATGGCGCCTATGCCGCCGAAGACGAGCAGCAGCGCCACCACGACGATAGCGATAGTCAGGCCTGTGCGTGAGCGGCCTCCTCTCGCTGCGTTCTGGGAGTAGGGGGAGCCTGTTCCGTAGTAGGGCCTGCCCAGGTTCGGGTTGCTGGCGTAGCCTCCATACTGCGTCGCAATATGCGGGTTGTTGGGGTCCGGGGCCAGCATGGTGCGGTTACCGCCGGTCGCCGCCTGGCCAGGGTTGGGATAAGCGCCGGAGAAACCACCGGCGATAGTGCGCTCGTCGTTGAAGAGGGTGGACATATTTTCGGGGGCCGAGGCCACGGTCATGGCCAGCATGAGAGGAATGGCCGCGCCTCCGTTGATATCCTGGCCCACAGCCTGAATGATCTGGCCATTCTGAATATGGGGCGGGATAGCCACCCTCACACGACGCCCATCCGGCAGTGTCAGCGCGCGCAGGGTACCGTTGAAGGCCTCTTCCGCACTGATCGTCAGGGGGGCGCTGATGCCGCCGTCCTGATAGCGCTTGAGCAGGGTGGAGGGCGCCTGCAGGAAGGTCGATGCGTCCGCCATCGCGGCCTGCTGAAAAGCATTGCTGAAATCAGCCACGGATGGGTAGCGCTCCCGGGGCTTTTTCGCCAGGCCCCGCAGGATGACCATATCGATGTTTGGATTGATGGCGGGATTATGTACGCTGGGTGGCTGCGGTATGACGCTAAAATGCTTGAACATCATCTGCCCGGGGCCACCTTCAAAAGGCGGCCGGCCCGTCAAGAATATGTAAAGCATAACTGCCAGCGCGTACTGGTCTGAAGCCGGAAGCGGGTTACCCTCCCACTGTTCGGGCGCCATGTAGATGGGGGTGCCGCGAATGGCCTGGCTGGCCCCCGAGGTGCCCACCGCTAATTTGGCGATGCCAAAATCGGCCAGGAGTAAATCTGGTAGGCCCGCGCTTTTGTTGGCCCGCAGCAGAAAATTTTGCGGCTTGACGTCCTGGTGAATAATCCCGTTGTCATGGGCGTGCTGCAGGGCATCGCCGGCCTGGTGTTGAAAGTGCTCAACCTCCGCCAGCGAGAGCTGAGGGGTGGGGCCGCGCTGCTGGAGCCACGTGGCAAGTGAACCGTCTGGGCAGTATGGCATAACCATATAGGTAAGCGGGGTGCCATTAACTCTCTCTTCACCGAAGTCATAGAGCGGTAAAATACTGGGGTGATTTAGCCTGGCAATGGCCTTGGCCTCACGCTCAAAGAGGCGGGCCGCATCTCTTTGTGGATCGGGATCGTAGGATAGACCCTCTGAACGGATAACTTTGATGGCTACCTGGCGGTTGATGCGTGTATCTTCCACAAGGTAGACCTCTCCCATACTTCCACTGCCGATTGTTCTCAGGATACGATAACGGCCATTTTGGATTGTCTCAAGTGACATACATGTACCTCGCTCATTGGATTCGGTATATTTAAAGCCTTTGCCAGCGTAGCCCAGGTTGGGGAACAGTATAACATAAGCTGGTACTATTGAAAATGCTTCTACTCATCCGCTATAATAAGTACTAGCCAGCAGGTGGAGGGCCTATCAACTAGGCTGGCATCCACAGCGCGGCTCGGCCGCAGCGTACCTGCGGCGAAAATAACAGCATGCATTATTCTACTATGCCTTTCTGCTAGCGGAGTTGTTCTGATTGTAGTATATCGCCCGCAGAGGAAGTCAGGCGGCCAATATAGACCTTTCTGCTATGGAAGTAACCCCGCCTTGCTATGTTACGTTATATTCAGTGTATATGCAGAGCATTTTTTTCCCCGTAAAATGAGTAAAGGTATAAATAACGATATGGCATCTTTTGATGACCGGCAGCCCCACTCATGGGGGCGCTATCCAAAGGTCGAACATTCGCAGGTGCAGGCGGTGTACTGGCGCAGCGAATTACCCGACCTTGCCAATTTCGAGCAATCACTTCTCCCATTTGCCTACAGGCGCAGCTATGGCGATAGCTGCCTCAACGATGGAGGGGTTTCGCTGGATGTAAGCCACCTGCGTCGTTTCATTTCCTTTGACGAGGATGAAGGTATTTTACGCTGTGAGGCGGGCGTCTCGCTGGCGGAAATACTTGAGCTCATTGTGCCGCGCGGCTGGTTTATTCCCGTCTCCCCCGGAACCAAGTTTGTCTCGGTAGGCGGCGCGATCGCCAACGATGTCCACGGCAAGAATCATCATAAGGCCGGCACCTTTGGTTGCCATGTCACCCGCTTTGAGCTATTGCGCTCGGATGGGCAGCGCTACATCTGCTCTCCTTACGAGCATAGCGAGCTCTTTAGCGCGACCATCGGTGGCCTGGGCCTGACGGGCCTGATCCTGTGGGCGGAGTTCCGCCTGAAACCAATCGTCAATCCCTTTATCGACATGGAGCGCATCCAGTTTTCATCGCTTGACGAATTTATCCAGATCTCGGCTGAGACCGACAGGCGCTATGAATACAGCATGTCGTGGGTGGACATCTTGATCGGCGAAAAAAACGTCTGCCGCGGCATTTTCATGTGTGGCAATAACAACCGCTCGCGCCAGCTGGTCGGCAAACCCGCAGGGAAGAAGTTACCTCTGTCCGTGCCGTTTGATCTTCCGTCATTTGTCCTCAATACGTTTACCGTCAAGGCTTTCAACGAACTCTACTTTCATGCGCAGGCGACGAAGCGCGTGCGCAGGGTTGTGCCCTATGAGCCGTTCTTCTATCCACTCGACTCTATCCATGAGTGGAACCGCATGTACGGCAGGCGCGGCTTTTTGCAGTATCAGTTCGTTGTGCCATTCGAGGGCGGATTTGCGGCCATGGAGGAGATTATAGGGCGTATCCGCCGTGCGGGCGAAGGGTCATTCCTGACGGTACTGAAGACTTTTGGCCCTGTGCAATCGCCCGGTATGTTGTCGTTCCCCCGACCGGGTATAACGCTGGCGCTGGACTTCTCGTTTCACGGGGAGAAGACGCTGCAACTGCTCGCTGACCTGGATACGGTTGTGCGCAGGAGTGGAGGGGCCGTCTATCCGGCCAAAGATGCACGTATGAGCGCCGAGAACTTCCAGGCTTTTTACCCGCGCTGGCAAGAGTTCGCCCGCTATGTAGATCCCCACTTCTCCTCCAGCTTCTGGCGACGCGTGAGTTTTTCTGAAAAGTTGCTAACTGTATAATGCATACATACACATTCAGCAACGCTGCTATTACCCGTCCCCCGGACGGGGTGGCGGCTATCTGCCTGCCGGTCAGCTGAATGCAAGGAAAGAAAAGATGAGATTACTGATTGTGGGGGCAACCTCAGCGATTGCCCATGAAACGGCGAAATGTTTTGCCAGAGATGGGGCGGAGTTTTTTCTGGTAGCCCGCTCCGCCGAGAAACTGGAAGATATTGGCAAGGACCTTAAGGTGCGTGGCGCCAGGCGTATAGAGAAGTATCTCCTCGATGTGAATGACCTGGATCGTCACCAGGCGATGATCGAGACGGCCATTGCGACGCTGCAGGGTCTGGACATGGTGCTCATCGCTCATGGAACGCTGGGAGACCAGCAGAAATGCCAGCGCAGCGTGGAGGAGACTTTGCGGGAGTTTACGACCAATTGCACGAGCGTAATCTCCCTTCTGACGATCCTGGCCGCTTATTTTGAGCAGCACAGGCGTGGCTGTATCGCCGTTATATCTTCGGTGGCGGGTGACCGCGGGCGCCAGAGTAATTATGTCTACGGGGCCGCCAAAGGGGCGGTAACTATCTTCCTGCAGGGACTGCGCAATCGCCTGTATAAATCGGGTGTGGCGGTGGTGACGGTGAAACCTGGTACGGTGGATACGCCCATGACCGCTGGCATGAAGAAGGGCCTGCTTTTCGCCAGCGCCCGTACCATCGGAGAGGGTACCTACAAGGCCATGCAGAGCCGCAAAGAGGTTGTTTACCTTCCCTTGTACTGGCGCCCGATCATGTTTATCGTAAAAAGTATTCCCGAGCCGATCTTTAAAAAACTGTCGCTCGGCTAGCGGCTCTTTTGCTTAAGCGGCGCCGCCCCGTCCTGCGCGCGCTGCCGCAAAGCCTCGTAGAGGGCAATACTACCGGCGACGGCAGCATTCAGCGAGTGAATGTGGCCGCGCATGGGAAGTTTGATGAGTAGATCGCAGTGCTCGCGCACCAGGCGACTGATGCCTTTGCCCTCGTTGCCAACGACGAGGGCAAGAGGGCGCGGTCAGATTGGCCTGCTGGTATTCAGTTCTGGCCTCACCCGCCAGGCCTACCACCCAGATGTTGCGGGATTTAAGGAATTCGATGGTGCGCGTGAGGTTTGTCTCCTGGGCGATGAGCAGGTGCTCCGTGGCCCCGGCAGAGGTCTTGACGACGGTGGCATTGACTTCGGCGGCACGATGCTCAGGTAAGATTACGCCGTGTACACCCGCGGCTTCGGCGCTGCGCAGGAGAGAGCCGAGGTTATTAACGTCCTGGATGGCATCCAGGATAAGGAGGAAGGGCTGCTCATTTCTGCGGGAAGCAAAGGCAAGAATCTCGTCGACGCTGGTATATGTGCGCGCCTCGACCTGCGCGACATATCCCTGGTGGGCGGCACCATGACTGAGCTGGTCAAGGCGCGCGCGTGGTACCGTTTCAATGGGGATATGCCGCCGCTCTGCGACTTGCAGGATGCTGGCAAGAGCCGGAGCTTCGCGCAGGCTCTCTGCCAGCAGAATACGTTTAACGCGACGCTGCGAGTGCAGCGTCTCTAAAACAGGATTGCGCCCCCAGATATAGTCGGCCATAAGACTGTGAAACCTCGCACTACATGCTATTGTGACTGACATAGTATAGCATACTTTTATCCCGGCGCTAACTCTCCCAACTCTGCGCCAGCGAGGCGTTGAACCTGCTGCAGCAAGTTGAGTACCCTTGCTTTGACAACCTGCGCACTATGCTTTCAGACGGGAACGACATGTCGATGACCTCCCCTGGCTCACAGGCAACGGGTGTTGCGTATCCCAACAAATATCCATAGTCTTTTCTGAACACTAGGAAAGATAACGAATTACTGCGCCAGGCGCGCAGCAATTTCCGCGCTTACGACGTTATAAATGTTACTCCTGGACCGGCTGAAAACTCTACATTAGTAACCTGATAGGGGTGACCACCCCAGTTCATATTGCTCGCGATCACCTTGCCGTTGCCAAGCAGCCGTTCGACCACCGCGACATGCCCCAGGCCGTAGGCCCCCTGCACCCATGGCTGCAGATCTATGATTGCTCCCACGCTTGGTTGAGCGGAGACATGCCAGCCGAACTGGTAGGCGCGTGCCGTCCACTGCCAGGCGTCGGCCTGCGTGTGCCATGGCACATAGACGCCGTGTAATTGAAAGAAGCGCTGAGTCGCCCACCATGTGCAGGATGGATAAGGGAACTGGTTGCTGCCGCTGCCCTGCAGCTGCTTCGCGGCAGGAGTGGCCGGAGTGGGGGTGGCAGCAGGTGGCAGGGGGGCACAACACAGCGAGTGATGCGCTGCTTTGAGCGGCAATTTCGCAAGCAGCCTGCGCTGCACGAAAGCGGGTTTAAGCCTGGCCAAGGTACAGCAGCGCTGCAGAGACATAGCCGCGAAAGCGAATACCCCCTCCACATCACGTCCTTGCAGCGAGATAGGTTGGACGTCGCTGCGGTGCTGCGCCACCTTGTCGTTCTCACTCACCGCGAGGCCTAAAAATGCCAGGCAGAGCACTCCAAAGAGGAGAAAGTTTACGACTAGATGTAACGTTTGATAGTCCCGGAATAACATCCGGTTGTATCGTTGTATGTACAAATTTCTACCTTTCTAGATATACAACACCCGTAGATCGTCTCCTTTCTACTATACATCTCCAGTTATAACGCTGCGGCTGATGTATGCAAAAGTTCTTTATAGCAGCATGGGGAAGATGAGAAAAAGCGCCGTGGGGTATCAAACATCCGTAAAGAGGCCGGATAAGAGTTCGCGCACCGGGGCAAAACTCTGGCGATGAAGCGGGGTGACGCCATGCCTGCGGAGGGCCTGCAGGTGGGCGGGGGTACCATACCCTTTATGCTGGTCGAAGCCATAGTCTGGGTACTGCTCGTGTAAGGTGAGCATGAGGCGATCACGCGTCACTTTGGCAATAATCGATGCGGCGGCGATGGAGAGGCAGCGGGCATCACCTTTAATAAGCGAGCGCTGTGGCAGGGAGACATCGCGTAAGAGCAGGGCGTCAAGCAGCAAGGCCTGAGGGGCGACGATAAGCTGATCAAGCGCTGTGCGCATTGCGTATTTTGTGGCCTGGAGAATGTTACACCGGTCGATCAGCTCTACAGAGCCAGTACCAACGCCGACCGCCAGGGCGTGCTGCAAGATTACCGCATGCAGGCGCGCGCGCGCCTGGGGGCTGACCTGCTTGGAATCGCGTACACCGTTGAGACGCGCCGCCAGTTGCGTGTCGTCCAGCTTTAAAATGACGGCGGCCGCCACAACTGGCCCCGCGAGGCAACCTCGACCCGCTTCGTCCAGCCCTGCCACAAAGGAATAGCCCTGTGCATACAGGGCCATTTCTTCTTCCAGCGTAGGTAACTGCAGCTTATTCGCTTGCACTTGTGTCGCTTTGAACGACGGGAGACGCGGCAACCTTTGCTGCCCTGGCGGCCTGTTTTGCCGCCACCTGTTTGCTCGTCATCGGGCGGAGCTCTTTGAGGCGTGCGGCCTTACCGGTCAGGCCTCGCAGGTAGTAGAGTTGTTTGCGGCGCACACGTGCATGGCGCAGCACTTCGATCTTTTCAATACGGGGCGAATGCAACAAAAATGTGCGCTCGACGCCCACGCCATGGGTAATGCGGCGCACGGTAAAATTCTCGTTGACGCCACCACCACGCAGGCGCATGACGACACCCTCGAAGGGCTGCAGGCGCTCGCGGTTGCCTTCAACGACTCTGACTTGCAGACGTACCGTGTCGCCTGATTTGAGCTCTGGTATGTCTTTGCGCAACTGAGCATTTTCGACAGCGGCAAGTAACGCCCGTCCTGCTGGCCTGGTTATGACTTGTTTGTCAGCCATCCTTCTACACCTCCTGTGCGCTACGTGCTCGGCCAAAGTAAAATACTCGCAACTAGGCGGAGCAGCGGGCGCGCGAAACCTATTTTGCGTTGAGCTGCTTCATCAGGCGCGATTTGCGGCGAGCAGCATTGTTGCGATGGATAACCCCTTTTTTGGCAGCGCGATCAAGCTCACTCACGGCGACGCGGACCGCTTCTGCCGCGGCCTCGGCATCTACTGCGCTCGTGGCAATTGATTGGCGGGCCTTGGTTACCTCTGTTTTAACGATTGATTTAATGCTGCGGTTGTGCAGGCGGCGTTTTTGTTCCTGGCGCATGCGCTTTTCAGCAGCGGCATTATTGGGCATAAATCCTCCCCGAAACGTCTGTCTGTCTGTCTGCCCCGTCATCCGGGCTTAATCTACAAAAAAGCCGACGATACGTCGGGCGCGATTGCCAAAGAATTATAGCAGAAATGGGGTAGATCTGTCAAATAATATAAACTTTCGCAGTACTTGCGCTTGCGGCTAGCCTAGCCGCAAGCGCAGCAGGCTTTATATTTCCTGGCGCTCAATCTGAACGCCAGGAAATATTAGTAGAGTATGACGGAGGCGCCCCACGCTATCTGCGGGTAGAGCCAGGCAATATCACTGGGATTCATATTGATGCAGCCGTGGCTGCCGCTGCCATTAAAGGCGGTTGTACCACTGGCATCGCTGTGAGGAAATTCATCATTCTTGCCGAAGTTGGCCCTCCACCACGCGTCATGGAAGAAGTAGCCGTCAGAATGGAACTCCATCGCGTACTGAATGGGAGTGGGGGGATACCAGAAGGCCGCCCCCTGCGGCTCGCTTGATTTGAATTGTGTCGGGTGCTCTTGCAGGAAAATGCTCCAGAAGCCTGGCGGAGAGGGTTTTAAGTATTGCCCCGAGACGATGGGCAAGGCCCTGATCAGCCTGCCATTGTCGTAGTAGCGCAGCACCTGTTCGAGCAGCGATACCACGAGGACCTGGCCCCCGCCCGGGCCGTAGACATTATAGTGCTTCATGACGGCAATGTCGCTGGCGTGCACCTGGTTAAAGGGCGTTGTATCGTTGTAATCCGCCTCCATCGCCCTCAGGTCAAAGAGGTTGTTCTGAATGGTAGCGATAGCCGACTGGTAGTCAGCCATGGACTGCGTGGATTCGGCATACTGCAAGGCAGCATTGCCATCTGGCCCCGTACCATTGACGCCATACTCAAAATCCAGGTTATAGACACCGCCATCATAAGGATCGTGATACTGGTGTGACGCCCCCCAGCTGGCTACCTCCTGGTTGTAGCTGGTGAGCAGGTCGCTGGCATACCCCGCCATCAGCGCGAGCTGCAGGCCCGAGATATCGCGGTCGATCTGGGTAGAGACGCGAATATTGTCGTTAATGGTTTTTGCCCCGGCAAGGGCTGCCTGGTCATTATGCAAAATTTTCTCAAAGGAGGCCGTGCTCTGCCCGTACTGTTTAAGCTGGATGATGTCTGCGCTAAACTGCTGCAGCTTGGCGGCCCCTACATAGGGAAGCGCCTGGGTTGAAAAATCGGAGGTGGCCTGGAGTTCGACGTTCAATGTCTGGATGAGCTGCGTGAATGCTTCGGGTGTCGTGGCGCTGTGGAACTGTTGCAGGCCTTGCTGGTACTCCATATTGAGCGCAGTGGTATCGATATGCGACCTCTGTAGCTGCTGTATGTCCGCTTTGAGCGCGCTCAGGCTATCGCTGGCGGGCCTCAGCAAGTTTAGTGCCGTGGCCGAACGTTTCGCGTTATAGCTGATCAGGCTGTAATCTCTGGGATATTGGGCTCTTGCCATGGCCTTCTGGTCTTGCGTGAGCTGCGGGGCGAAGTTCCTGGCTTCAAGAAAGTTCTGGGCCAGTCGCTCTGAAAGGGTATCCGCCAGGGACTGAATATCGAGGGATGCCTGGTAGTCGAGCTGCTGTGTGGTCTGGGCCTCCAGTCCCTGGACCTGCAGGTCCAGGGTGCCGTATTGCTGCGTTAAATTTGTATAGTAGTCTATAAGGGGTTGAACGCTGAAGAGAGTGAGAGGAGCATTTGTCTGGCTGAGCCGTCTTTCATGCTGAATGATAGCTTTTAGCGTTGTGGCAGATACGCCCATGCTCAGAGCATGGGCGATCTCTTGATCAAGGTCGGCTTTGCTCGCATTCGCCTGTTGCTGTGTTTGTGGATCCCCTCCGCATGCACTGAGTAAGAGTGAGGCAAGTAGAAAGATACTAACTGCCAGGAAGAGATGTGTGACACGCCGCCGGGTAAGGGGTGCATGTGTCATTGTCTGGTCGCGCCTCCTGATGAGTTATCCATGGTATAAGCTTAAAGATACATAAACCAGAGAAGAAAGGTGCCAATAACCAATAAGAGCATAATAGAAACAGAGCCTATCATTCATTACATCGCTTGACACCCGGGAAAGTAACACGGCGCGCCCGCGGCTATGCAAATTTGGAGTCGATATGAGGATCTATGGCCAGATTTATGCCAGGGCCTGTACGAGATCCGCCAGGAGATCCGCGCTGTCTTCGATGCCTATTGATAGGCGTAAGAGTGTATCAGTAAGCCCATGCGCCTCGCGAACGTCCCTGGGAATAGAGCCATGGGTCATTGATGCTGGATGACAGACAAGTGACTCAACGCCCCCCAGGCTTTCAGCCAGCGTGAAGACCTTGAAGCGGCGCACGACCTTTTCAACGGCGGCGTAGTTGCCTTTGATCTGGAAGGAGACTATGCCGCTAAAACCACTCATCTGGCGCCTGGCCAGTTCATGGCCGGGGTGGTCCGGCAGGCCTGGGTAGAATACCCGCTCGACACGTCGATGTTCGGCGAGAAACCTGGCCACCTCCCTGGCATTCTCTTCGTGCTGGCGCATGCGCACGGCCAGGGTTTTGAGGCCGCGCAGTGTCAGCCATGAGTCAAAGGGAGAGGGCACGCCGCCAGCAGCGTTCTGGTAGAACTTGATGGCTTCGTAGACCTCCGCATCGTTCAATACCACCGCCCCACCGATGACGTCACTATGCCCGTTCATATACTTCGTTGTGCTGTGGACAACGATATCGGCTCCCAGTTTCAGCGGCTGCTGGAAATAGGGACTGGCAAAGGTGTTATCAACCACGACGAACAGTTTATGCTGGTGGGCTATGTCCGCGACCGCCCGGATATCGATCAGTCCGAGCAGCGGATTGGTCGGTGTCTCTAACCAGATCAGCTTTGTATTGGGGCGAATTGCCCCGGCATAAGTCTCCACATCACCCGCCGCCACATAGGAGGTCTCAACATTGTAACGGCGCATAACTCGCTCAAAGATGCGGTAACTACCGCCATAGAGGTCATCGCAGGCCACTATATGGTCGCCGGCGCTGAGCAGGCTGAGGATCGCCTGTTCGGCAGCCATGCCAGAGGCAAAGGCCAGTCCATAGCGCCCCTCCTCGAGAGTGGCGATACACTGCTCTAAAGCTGTGCGTGTGGGGTTGTGCGTGCGTGAATATTCGTAGCCCTTATGCTCTCCCAGGCCAGCCTGGGCATAGGTCGCCGTTTGAAAAATGGGAGTCATGATCGCCCCAGTTGAGGGGTCGGGCTCCTGGCCAGCATGAATGGCCCTGGTTGCAAACTCCATAAGTTCTCACTGCCTTCCTTTGTTGTATTGTAATGTTGTATTGTAAGCGCTCTCTTTTGCGAGTGTATCTTCTAGCAAAAAATACTCACCGCGTAGTAGTATAGCGTAACTGTCCAGTTCCCGCCATTGCCTCCCACAGATGCTCCCTTTCTACCTGACAATATGCGGGTAGTGGCGGCATATTCCTTTACCAACTCATCTACTTGTTCAAACGTAATACTAGAAGGTATTGTAGATACAGGCAGAAGATCTTTCAACGGCATGGATTTTCCGTTAGAACGGGAGAGCAGACCTATGACAACATCACATTCTTCACAAGACGCGGCTCAAGCTGCTACAAAGACGCCGCTTATCGGCGTGTTGCTGGTACATGGGTTGAATGGCAGCAGGCGCGACCTGGCAGAACTGGAGCTGATCCTGCAGGACCAGGGGATGCTGACCACGAATATGCTGCTGCCGGGCCACGGGGTGCATGTGCGAGAAATGCTGCCTCTCGGCTGGCATGAGTGGGCTGCGGCTGTTAGCGCTGAGCTCGGCGCCCTCAAACAGCGCTGTGATATCGTCTTCATGGTTGGGCACTCGCTTGGTGGAGCGCTGGTCTTACATACCGCCGCCCATGAAGAGGTAGCAGGTGTTGTAGCGATGTGCGCGCCAATCCATATGTACCCCTTGACACACCTGGCCGTACATATTGCTAAACGCTTTACCCCACTGCTACCGACCATTCGTGAAGATGTGCGCGATCCAACTGCTCGCCACCGCTATACGCGTGATGTGTATCGCTGGACTCCCATGGGGCCGGTCGAGAGCCTGCTGCAATTTTTGCCTACGCTGCGGGCTGAACTACCCCGGGTGAGCGCGCCGGCCCTGATTATAACCTCGCTGCATGACCACGTCGTACCCGCGCGCGATGGACGTGAAATTTACCAGCGCATCGGTTCACAGGAGAAACACCTCGTCACCTTTCACCGTTCCTATCATGTAATCATGAAGGATTATGATCGCGAAGAGGTATTCGCCAAGACGACGGCCTTTATTCTGCGGCACGCGCAACAGGGCCGGGCGCAGCCAACAGTCGCGGATCAGAGCGCATAAGTTTTTCGCAGTGCTTAACCCCCACTGGCTATGCGCTTCACGTGAGCGTATGTTTAGAGTATACTTATACCTTGAGAGAAAATGGTATATTTGATTTAAGGAATGTGTAACAACTTTGGCGCAGCAAGTATATAAACCACCCACCGAAGATGAGGCCCGGCCACAGGTATCCAGGCCACTGTCTGGACAGCGAACAGGCCTATCCTGGACGGGCGTTACCTCCCTCCTGGTGCTGGTAGGAGTTGTGATTCTTACATCTACGGGCCTGTTGATCGTTAGCCTGGTGCGGTCCACATCTCCCACGCTCGCTACGAGTCCGGGGACGGCCGCGGTGCAGCAGACGCAGACGAGCGCTCTGCCGGGAACATCCACGGCGCAGGGCAGCCCCGCTGTGACGCTGACAGCTACCCCTCCCATCTTTACACCTGGTAATACGGTAACCGCGCCGCTACAAATACCAGGCGGGCATTTTGTCGTCTATGAGCAACAAAACTACCTGTACATGATCTCTACCGCCGCGGGTGCGGAGCCTCAATTGATAACCACGCCAGGCTATATATACAACCATGCTGTGCGCCCGCTTCTGCTGCCATCTGGTCAATTGCTCTATAGCGGTAATGGCATCTGGGAAGTTGATATTTTTAGCGGGGCCGCCAACCAGATCGCCCCTCTGGCCGCCAACCAGGTCATTACATCGCTGGCCCTGAGTAGCGATGGTAGCGCCATTGCCTGGAGCACGGAACCTGCCAATGGCAGCGGTCAGGACGATATCTATGCCGGGCCTCTGGATAATCCCGTGCAGGTTTTTGAGCAGGCGGCCGGAAGCTGCCCGTGCTTCAGCGTCTTCTCTTTTATGAATGGTCAGGGCAAACAGGGCAGTAACACACTGCTGCTGACGGATGGTATGCAGAGCCTCGAAGCGATCCAGTTTGGACTGTGGTCGCTTGATATAACGCAACCACTGGCGGCTAAGCCCCAGCCTATCATAAGTGGGGACTCACAGCAAGGGCCGTTGTTGCTCGCCCCTGTTAGCAACCTCCTGCTGTATTCGACCTATGAGGCACAGGTACCCATGCCTACCGACAGCAGCGTGCCAGATGACGAGGCCACGCTGAACTACGCCAACAGCTTGAATGTCGCGACGCTTAATGCTCAGGCATTGGAGGCGCCAAAGGCGATCCTGCCAAAGCAGCAAGAGCTCAAAAAAAACAGCGAGTACCACTGGGTGACGACGCCGACTTTCACTCCTGATGGTCAGACGCTCGTGTACGTCGAATTTTCAAGTCTTACGCAGGCCCCATATGATCGCGCCAGCGCCCTGTTCACGGTCCACATAAGTGCCGCGGGTAAGCATTTGAGCGTGGGGAAACCGCAATTGCTGGCAACCACCACCGCCGCACTGCTCGAATTAGGTATATGGTTTAATAACCACATACTGATCCTGTATGCCGATGGTGTAATTTATGCGCTGGATGTGCAGAGCGGCGCGGTGACGACCATTGTACATACGAATACGTATGCGCGCATCGTGGCGGTGGTGGGACAGGGCAGTGTATGAACGCAACTCCTTTGCAGCGCGTCGTCATAGCCCTCTTCTGCCTGTTTCGCGTCGCCTACCCTATGGTTGTAAGATGACCTGGGCCGGGAGTGCCCTGCTCATCCTGGAAGGCACGATACTGAGCGTGGCGGCCATAGATGAGTATGGAGGCGCGGAGTTATGCTGGAGAGTCGACGGTGCCTGATATGAGGCTGGAGCCCAAAAAGGTAGGAAGCCGAGCAGGGGGGTAAAGGGCATGGATAGGATCCTTTGCGTGACTCAGCCGGGTCACAGCGAGATTGCAAGCTCGACTTCCTATATTTAGTGTACAACAGCCTCCAACAAGCAAGATGCGTGTTATTAAGTATCAAAGCGTGTCTCTATATCTCTATATGTTTTACACGCACCTGTTCGTTAGGGCGGCTGGCCGCCCGGGGGGAGTTAAAGCGTGCGCCTGCGCGTCCTGGGCAGGAGCACATAGCCCAGGATCAGTCCTGCTACCAGGCCCCCGACGTGATCCCAGATGCCGATGCCGGTGACCGAGAAACCATAGACCAGGTTCAGGGCGAGCCAGAAGACCCAGTTTATGATGGCCCCCTGCCCATACGCTCCCATGGCGCGGCGATTGAGCAGGTAAAAGGTTCCGAGCGCGCCAAAGACGCCAAAGATCGCGCCCGATGCGCCCGCCGCCAGCGTATTGAGCGGTGAGGTATAAAACGTGACGATACCGCCGACGATGCCTGCGGCCAGGTAGATGACCAGGTAGCGCCATTTGCCGTAAAAGACCTCCACCGCCGTCCCTATGAAGAAGAGCGAGAGCATATTTAGCCCGATGTGGAAGATGCTGAAGTGCAGGAACATGGCCGTAAAGATGCGCCAGACCTGCCCCTCGGCGACATACTGGTTGTACTGCGCTCCCGCGTTGACCAGGACGTTCTGGTCGATGTTCAGGTTCTGGCTCAGGAGAACCAGCACCAGGTAGACGGCCACATTGATGGCGATCAGGATATTGGTGACAAAGCGCGGGCTCTGGCTGAGCATGAAGCGCGTGCGCACTATCTGCCTCTGCATCCCATTGGGGCGTGACCAGGTAGGTACCTCTTCGCGCTGAAGCGGGGGCGCCGCGCGCTCGGCTGTTTGTTCCCCACTGCCATTCAGCGCGGTGGGTGGCAGGCCGTAGCTTGAGGTAGAGGGCGCCTCTACTGGTGGGAAGCTGTCATCATAATGCCCCCCGTGGGAGAGACGCGCTGCGCGCGCGCGCGCCAGGCCTGCGTCATAGTCCTGCCTGTTGATGCGCAGCAGGTAGGAGCGCAGAGCATGGGCATAGCCATTGCCCGGATCCAGAGCAATGGCCGCGTCAACGCCCTGTAAGGCCCGCTCATAGCGACGGTCAAGCAGATCGAGCAGGGCCTGGGCCATAGTGCTTTCAAAACCACCCTGCGGCTGCAGTTCCTGCACTTTACGGCAGGCCATGTGAACGACGCCATAGGAGCCAAGGCCCAGATTTGCCTCAGCCAGGCCCAGGTGTACCGCCGGATTGTCAGGCTCGATCTGGGCGGCATGCGCGAAGGCGATGGCCGCCGCGCGTGGCTCTCCCTGAGCGAGGGCCTGCCTGCCGCGGTTCATATATGTTTGTATGTCTGTTTGTGCTTCCAAGGTTCATCCTCCCATAAGAAAAAGAGCAATGATTGCAATTACCAGTGTACCCGCTATTGTCAATAAGGCCAGCGGCCAGCGACGTGTAAGACTATTGACGTCGCTTAACCCCCCGCTCAGAGCAAAATGACTACCTGTCCCTATTACATACGCACCTGGCGCACGAAGGTGGCAATACTGGAGAGAGGCGCCGTGATTTCGCCAGGCAGGTAATAGGTAAGGATGTAAGTAATAGGGATTAACTGATTGCGGCTGAGTTGAGCATAGTAAAAACGGTTCGCGGCAGTCGTCACGAGCCGTTTTTACTATGCTCAAGCGCCGGGGACATTTAAGCCCTGCGGTAGCGAGAACGCCTATGCCAGAGGCCGTACGTGAGCAGGTGCCAGAGGGCCACGAGGATGATGGCGCCGATCAGAGCCCTGATGATAGGGATCCCGTAGATGTTGAAATCCGGCAGGCCGGAGATGAGAATGACATTCGTCATCAACCAGATGCCGACCAGGGCCGCGATGATGGCGCCGACAAAACCCAGGGGCAGACGCCAGCCCACGATAGACTCCGCAATAAGTCCTACGATTGCCGCAACGATCAGGTACACGATAAAGCTCCAGCCGAAGTTCCAGACATTATCACCGATCTTAATGGTGATGCCGTCAGCAATAACCGTGCTGCTGGCTAGCAAGCTAAACATATATGCCTCCTTACATCAGGGGTACGATACGCACATATCAAATCAAATGTCCCGCCATCCCTTGGGCCGAATTTGATCTACCTGTAATCAACATACCTTTTTACTCCACCCAAGAGCAAGTCAACAATAAAAAGTCTCAGCTATTTTTCAGTTAAAGTTCAGATTTCTAAGCTTCCTTTACAATGAGAACAGAGGAATGTGTAGTCTTTGCACGCTGCTTGTGCGTATGATTAAGTAGGAGCCTTTATTGCATCTCGGCTCTGCGCGAAGCGAGCATGTAGATGGGTAGTGTTGAGCGTCATCCAGGGCTCTTTTATCGCCGGGTGGTCATTGGGCCAGCCCGTGCGCTATAATCAAATCATGTCGGCGCAATATTGTATACTGAAGTACAAATTTATGTGTTTAGAGGTGTGTCATGAAAAGTACATTGCGGACCATAGGTATTGTGGCAGGTGTTCTGGCACTCATTTTTTTAGCACTTATAATCTGGACCGCCATCGTCGGCCAGCTGCTTAGTTTTCTCTATATTGTCCTGATCGTGCTGGCATTCTTTATGCTGTTTTCTACGGGATGCCTGATCTTTGCGGTCTTCAGATTGATCGGGACGATTACGACCGTGCGCGACGAAATGAAGCCTCTGCTTGCTTCAGTGCAGCAGACGGTCGGCATTGTCCAGGATACCGCCAAGGAGGCCGGCAAGACCGTGACGACTATCAGTGGTACGGCTCAACTCACCAGCGAGTTTGCAGTTGGGCCGACCATCCGTACTGCGGCTGTTGTGGCAGCAGGACAGGAAGTGCTGCGCGTTTTCGTGGGTAAGGGACGTACCAGGAGCCGCTGGGAAGTGCGGCGCAAACAGCAAATGGACGCTATAGCTAAGGGAGTGGAGTAATACCATGACGTTCATTTTAGCTAGCAGCAGCCCGCTGCCCTCCCTGGGGCAGATAGCGGCTATCATTATCCTGGTCTATATGTTCTTTTTGATCGTCATTGGCGCCGTACTTGCCGTGGTATTAGCGCTGGGCATGCAGTGGGTGCGCCAGAAGGCGGAGCTGATCAAGCGCCTGCGTCCAACAGTTGATAGCGTCAATACGACCACAAAGGCCGCAACACGGGGTGATCTGCCCGCCGACGAGAACGCTAACAAGGTCGTACGCTCCATAGCGGAGGTGCCGTCCTATGTGAACAAGGTTGAGGACAAGGTTGAGCGTGGTAGTGAGCGGGTCGCGAACGTGGTGATCGAGTTTCGTGCGCGCGCAGTGATGGTCAGCCAGATGTGCAAGTCCTTCTTTTTGCCGGGTCTGAAGCCACATGCGCAGACGGCCCTGGAAAAAGAGGGAGTCGGCTATAGAAGCCCGGGCCACACGACGCTGGTAGAAGAACAGTCGGCCGGGGGTGAGTATGGTAGCGGCTATGCAGGCAGTGGGAGGTCGTCACAACTCAAGCATGCTCCCGTGGAGGTAGAGGCGACGCCCGCAGAAGGAAGAAATATACCCGCGACGACCCAGTCCCAGCGTCAAGATGTCTCTAATCGTTGAGTATTTTGGCCAGTTCGGACGTTTTCAGCGCAATGCCCGCCTGTATCTCATCAATAATGCCCTGAGCGGGGTGTCGACCGGCATCCTGTTCATCCTGTATAACCTGTACCTGGCCTCGCTGGGTTATAAAGCTGATTTTATTGGTGTCGTGCTTTTTGCCGGGACGATTGGCGCTGGTGTGGCCATTTTCCCTGCCGGGCTGTGTATCGATCGCTTCAGCGGCAAAGCCATCCTCATAGGCTCGAACCTGCTCATCGGGCTGGCGGCCACCGGGCAGATCCTGTTTCGTCAGCCGCTGCAGCTGCTGGTCAGCGCCTTTATTGCCGGTGTTGGCCTGGCATTCATCCTGGTGATCAACGCGCCCTTCTTGACGGCGAATAGCAGCCCTGGCGAGCGTTCCCACCTCTTTAGCCTGAAATCTTGTGCTGGGGCTGGTGACGACGGTGGTGGGCGACGTTGTGGGCGGAGCCCTACCAGTGGAGTTGCGGCATATACCATGGCTGATGGCTCCCCTGCCCGCGGCCTTGCAAGGCATCCTGGCCAGCCAGCCCCTTCCTCGCTCCTATCAACTGTCTATGCTCTTTGCAGGTATACTCGTCCTCCCCAGCCTTATCCCCCTCTTTCTGCTCAGCAACGACCCCCCGCCGGCCCGCGTATTGCCGGGTCGCAGACTGGCAGCGCGTTCAGCGTGGAAGGTGGCCGCTGCTATCCTGCGCAGCCCTGTCTTCCTGCTCTCGCTCCAGCAGGCACTGATCGGGGCGGGGGCGGGCCTCTTCGTTAACTACTTCAATCTTTACTTCGTGCAACATCTCAAAGCCTCTTCCGCCTTCTTTGGCCTCTTGAGCGGCGGCGCTGTGGCGGTTACGGCCCTCTTTACGCTGGGGGCGCCGTGGCTGGCGGGGCGCATAGGCCGGGTCAATGCGATCGCCCTGACCGAGTTAGCGAGTATTCCTCTGCTGGTGACCCTGGGGCTGACCACGCTGCTGCCCCTGGCCTCCGTTTGCTATCTTTTTCGCCAGGGGCTGATGGATATGTCCAACGGCGTCTTGCAAGTTTTCTCGATGGAGGTTGTTCCAGGCCAGCATCGCGGAGTGGCGAACAGCAGTTACCAGGCTGCCTTCCAGGTGCCGACGGCCCTGACCGTACCACTGGGCGGCCTGTTGATCGTCCATGCCGGCTATGCCTCCATCTTCCTCGCAGGGGCGGCCTGCTACCTCCTGGCGATTGCCACGCTGTGGGGCGGCTTTGGGGGCCGTCGCAAGAAGCGCTTTGAGCAGCGCTAAAGAGGTCCGGGCCCCTGGCTTGACAGCTGCCCTACTTCTTGGTGATCTTCATAAAGATGATTGTGAGCTCAAACAGGCAGGACATGGCCACACCCAGGAAGATCGGGCTGTAGATGTCGGCCCCCGGGGTGAGGAACGTCGCGGCAATCCACATCCCGACATGCGACGCGGCCCGCTTGCGGATCAGCGTCTGTGAACCGATCAGGTCGACCTGCGCCATGAAGGTCAGCACCAGGGGAATTTCAAAAACGATGCCAAAGGCCAGCACGAAGAAAGCCACAAACTGGAAGTAGCTGCCCGCGGTAATAAGTTCGGTAAAACTACCGGCGGCAAACGTTACCAGCCATTGCACCGGGTATTGCAGCACTACGTAGCCGAGAGCGACGCCCGCGGCGAAGAGCACCACGCCGATGATGATAAAGGGCACGGCGTATTTCTTCTCTTTTTCAAGCAGGCCAGGTGATATGAAGGCCCATATCTGGTAGAGCACCACCGGCAGTGCGAGAATGAAGCCCGCGGCAATTGAGATCAACAGAAAGACCGTAAAACCCTCCATGATGCCTGTCACCACCGGTTTCCCCTGCGTCAATAAATCGCCGACTTGGGCAGGGGCAGGGTCAGTATGTAGACGATCTGCGTGCGGAAGACAAAGGCTATAATCGTGCCAACGGCGATGGCGATCAAGGCTTTGAGGATGCGCCAGCGCAGCTCCTCCAGGTGTTCTACCAACGACATGGCTGAGGGATCGTTCTCATCATCCGCGTCAGAGTCAAAGAGCGCGGAGAGAAGATCCTGGTCTTCTACATTATTTGATGCCATGCATGTTCTCCAGGCAAGTTTCAGCCAGCGGCACTAATCAAGGTGGGGCTCGTTGGTAGCCGCCACTTCACTCTCGACGGGGACGGTCTCTGGCTGGAAATCGTAGCTGCCGCGCTTACTGGCCACTTCGCGATCGATGGCCTCGAGGTCAGGCTTCTTAGGATCTTCCTTGGCTTCTTTATGTTCAGACAGCTCATTCATACCTTTGCGGAACTCTTTGATACTCTTGCCGATCGAGGCGCCCATTTCGGGCAGCCTTTTCGGCCCGAAGACGAGTAATGCCACAACGAGAATAATAACCAGATCAATCGGGTGCAGACCGAACATAGGAGGTTTCCTTTCTTATGCTTCCCGGCCTAGTCCACTTCGCAGGGGGTAGGTCGTCAACGCTATACTATACTATATTACGCCACTCTTCCCTTACCGGATGTTTGCTCTCCGTACTACCTGTGAGCACCCATTACTGATATGCTTGCCTGGCCACGTCTTGAGCTGTAAAAGAGGCTTCAAACAGCTGCAGACCTTCCAGGCCAAGACTCAGAATGCCCAGTCCTACCGAGCCAATAGCAACAAGCTTCACAGCTCGCCTGCGACTGAGGCGCTTCCCACGTAAATGGGCGGCGACGCGTCGCTGCTGTCGCGACTCTGCGGCCTCATGGTGCAGCGAGGCAAGGAGACGCTCTTGCAGACCCGTCGGAGTCGGCGCCGCATTGCCATAGTAGCGCAAAAGCAGCGTCTCAAGAGAGTCCTTCTGCATAATTCCTCCGCGAAATCAATGGCTGCTGCTCGAGCAGTGGACGGCGGTCATTATTGCCCATCACCTCTGCCCGGCATGCGACCCCTTCAGCATAATTCTGGCGTCCGGCGTTTTGCCACGTTGCATCCCCTGCTGAGGCGGCTATTTCGTCGCCCTCAATCTGCTCGCCGCACTCAATGGCATAGAACCGTTGAAATTGCTTACGCGCTCGTGCGAGACGTTGACGCACGGTGGCCTCCTGCAGATCCAGCATATGAGCAATTTCGCCGCTGGAGAAATTGCCGCTAACCGCCAGGATCAGGCACTCGCGCAAGGGGCCCGGCAGACGAGCCATGGTGCGCTGGATGGTGTCCCGTTCGGCAATTAATTCCGCCGGGTCGTGCTGCGATTTTGCTCCATAGCCGGCCGGTTGGACGGGCGCGGCTCGTTCATTCAGCGCATCGTCAGCGCTTGCTCCCTCGCACGCCTGCCCTGCGCCTTTTTGCATGCCAGAGAAGGGGATAAAGCGAAAGAAGGCGCGCCTGCGGTTTTGCATGCGCACCGTATTGAGTGCGATACGCAACAGCCAGGCTTTTTCACGAAACTGACTTCCACTCGCAGCTCGCGCTACATCAATGGCTTTCAGGGCCTGGTGAAAGGTGTCCTGTGTGAGGTCCTGGCTTTCTTCCCAGTTGCCTGTCAAACCATAGATGGTGTGAAAGACCAGCTTGTAATATTTCTGTATAAGTTCTTCTACCGCTTGTTCGGCCGGTACCATATCCACAGTGTACTCTTTTTTCGCGACTCGATTGCGCGTCCTGGTAATAAGATGCATGAGCGAAGTGAAATGTGACAGGAAAAGCAGATAGCAAAAAGAAAATTGAATTTTTGGACATAGATATCTCCTGGCCGCCATGCCCGAAAATTCAATCCGCTCGCAGCGCAGTTACCGTAAGTGTTCTTCTATGTAGTCCTCGGCTTCTTGAACCGTTGTGATCTTCTCTGCATCTTCGTCTGAAATTTGCAGTTTGAACTCCTCTTCCAGAGACATAATGAGCTCAACCAGGTCCAGAGAATCTGCGTTCAGATCCTCGACGAAAGATGCATTGGGAACGACCTCGCTCTCGTCGACGCCAAGCTGGTCGACGATAATCTTTTTGAGTCGTTCGGAGACGGTTGGCATTATTTCACCTCGCTTTCCGCTTTTGGGGTGGGCTGATGTTGTGCCCGATTAAATATTGTGCCGAGTACGCCATTAATAAAGCGGCTGGAAGTGTCGCTACCAAATAGTTTGGCAAGTTCTACCGCTTCGTTAATGGCAGCCTTGGCTGGTACCGTATTATTGAACAGAATCTCGTAGATTGCAAGTCTAAGGATGTTTTTATCGATGCGGGCCATTTGCTGCAATGGCCATTCGCGCGCCGCGCTTTGAATATGCGCATCGATATCAGCAAGATGATCACAGGCACCCATAACTAACTCGCTGGCATACTCCATCACCTTTGGCTGCAGATGGCGATCCTCTGCATGACGCTGCAAGACCTCTGCGGGTGGATGTTGGGCTGTGTCGTATTCGTAGAGTGTTTGCAGGGCGATCATTCGTGCTTGTCTGCGTATCCCTATTGGCATGGTATCCTCGCATAGGTGCTAGCTATGCATGCGTGAAGCTGAGATGTAACGATGTGTCTATTGCCGCTGGTGATGTCTCATGCAACATCTTGGATGTAGACATTGACCTCGCGTACCTGCATACCAACCATGTGTTCGATTGCTGACGCCACCTCTTCCTGCACGGCAGAACCAACGTCAACAATATTCACGCTTGATGCTACAACAATATACAGGTCGGCCGTGACGACATTGTCCTTGATAGTGAGCGCGACGCCCTGTCCGGGCACCTCACGCCCAAGCAAACGCGACCACTGGTCGGTAACCTGGGCCATGCGAACAACGCCTTGGACCTCCAATGCTGCATTGATTACGATGGTTGTGAGCACCTGGCGAGTAACACGTATAACCCCTAGCGCTTCAGCTACCATATATATTCCCTTCCAGTGTGAGCGTGTCACACTCCTTGTAATGCTGAAAATCTGGCCAGGCGTGCCAATGGACTCGCTAGACTGGACTCTTAACAGTTAAGATATGCGCTTTTCCGTCTAGTGTCAAGCGCACTATCCTAATCGGCTCATTTCCAGGTACTTCCAGACTACCATAAATATGCCAGGAAAATGCAGAGATCCAACATCAGAGTTAAGAGTACTAGCGCTATTATACCTCATCCAGCAGGCCTATTTCACACACGCTCGCGCAGGCTTTTGCGATGTCGGCCATACTACTAATACTCACGCTGCTCACGCCTTTTGCGATGCGTTTTAACATGCCGCTCAGGGCCTGGCCCGGTCCGATTTCGATGAAGACCGTGACGCCGGCCTGCAGCAGCCTCTCGATAGTGCGTGTCCATTGTACGGATGAGGCAACCTGTGAGGCTAATTCCTGGCGGATCTCCTGCGCAGCATGCAGTGGTTGAGCGGAGATATTGCTGATGACGGGTATGCGGGCATCTTCGATACGCGTGCTGGCGATAAAGCGCGCCAGCTCGTGAGCTGCGGGTTGCATAACCGGTGAATGGAAAGCGCCACTGACCGCCAGTGGTAGAACCCGCTTAGCTCCCCGTGCCCTGGCTAACTCCATGGCGCGATCCAGCGCCTGCTGTTCCCCCGAGATGACGACCTGCCCCGGCGCATTATAGTTGGCCACGATGACTCGCCCCTGTCCCGGGTGGGCCTCCGCGGCGTCAGTGTCCAGGCTGGCTAGAGCCTGACCTGTAGCCTCCTGGCAGATCGCCTGCAGATCCTCCGCATCCATACCGATGACGGCTGCCATTCCTCCCGGGCAAACGGTACCTTCGCGGTGCATCAGTCGACCACGCTCACGTACCAGTAGGGCCGCGCTCTTGAGATCAAGAGCGCCTGCCGCCACCAGCGCGGCGTACTCGCCGATGCTGTGCCCGGCGGTAAAGCTGGGAACGAGGGGCGTTGACCAGGAAGAGCTGGGCGGGGAGAGTGCCTCCTGAAATGCGGCCAGCAGGGCCAGACTGACGGTGACTATCGCGGGCTGAGCATTGATCGTTTCACGCAGGCTTTCGTCGGGACCCTTGAAAGCGAGGGTGCTCAGAGAAAAGCCCAGCACTTCATCAACGGCCTCAAAAACCCGCTGAGCCGCCGCTGAGGCCGTGTAAACATCGGCGCCCATGCCGACAGCCTGGCTGCCCTGACCAGGAAAAAGAAAGGCGACCTTTGTCGTCATACCACACTACTCTTTAATACTGAGCGTATTTATTTGTTCTTTGTGCGCGGCAGGAAAACCTGGCGGCCGCGGTATGTTCCACAGTTAGGGCAGGCATGATGGGCGAGCCGCGGTTTTTTGCACTGCGGGCAAGCAACCAGCTGTGGTATGGTCAGGTGATGGTGTGAGCGGCGCTCACCCTGACGGGCATGCGAAATGCGTTGTTTGGGTAGTGCTCCCATAATGTATGTTCTCCTCTTCATTCCCACAGCGGGGTTCAACAGGTAAACCTGGCTGTGGAATCAGACTTCTGATCCATTTTGTAATAATTTTTGCAATACACTGAAGCGTGTATCTACCTCTGGTTTGCAATCGCAGGGACCAAGATTAAGATTGTGTCCGCACTGCGAACAGAGCCCCGCGCAATCTTCCCGGCACAGAGTGACCATAGGAATTTCGAGCAGCACTCGTTGCCGTAGCGCCTCCGTAAGATCGAGCAGATGATGATCGTCGATAGGGAAGGCATCTTCGTCTACGCTGGGCGGCAGAGTAACGCCAGTAATGATGTCCACCGTCGGATAGAATTGTTCCATGAATGGAACATGCACTGGCTGTTCGAATTCTTCCAGGCAGCGAGTACATGCAAGCTCAAGCGTCAGGTCTATCCAGCCATCCACCAGTAGGGCCTGGTTCGTGCGGCGGATGCGCACGTGCCCATCGATTGGGCCTACTAGCTTGAGGTCTTCATCAAGTTGAATATCTTCTTCGTGAATATCATACCCAAGGGAGGTCCCGACCGGGGCCTTCATGAGCTGCGCCACGTTATAAAGCATGATTTCCGATTTCCTTTCCACAGAAGAGACGACCGTTGCCCGGCATTATGGCACTTGCGTTGGTAAATAGAGATATTGGCGCAACCTGAATGTCGTGTACTTTTCTGTGGTGCCTGCTCATTATAGTCAAGCGCCTCACGCGTGTCAAGTGCGACACAAAATTTGCGCACCTCAATGGGTGCCCGCGGTCACCAGGCCTGTGAGCTAATACATAGGACCACCCATGGTGTCATTAGCCAGCGAGGCGCGGCGAGGAACGCGATGGGCCGGCGCAACCTGCTCGTCCTCTGCGCCGGCCTCCTCTGCCTCATACAGTTCATCTTCTGCATAGCCTCCCTCTTCCGGCACTTCCAGGCTCGCCAGGCCTTTATCGATGCTGAGTATAGTGCGACTGATATCCATCTCGACACTTCCCAGGTGTTCTTTGAGGTTGTGCAGGGTCTCCGCAACATAGCTATCGGCATCAACCTTCAGCTGGTTGCGGTGTTCCTCGGCCTGCCGCAGCGCCTCCTGTGCTTGCACTTCAGCGTGGCGCACAAGCTCCTGGGAGCGCGCTTCAGCGGCCCGCAGGAGCCCTTCGCGATTTATTGCTCGCTCGGTCTCCTCACGCGCCCGGGCCAGCAAGGTGGAGGCGTCGGCCTGCGCCTGGGCAAGGATGCGCTCTTTCTCTTGAATAATACGCCTTGCCTGCTTGATTTCATCGGGGATTGACGTGCGCATCTGATCAACGATATTGAGGATATCTGTCTCTTTCAGGAGTATCGAATTGACCAGTGGCATACGGCGGCTGTTGGCGATAAGATTTTCCAGGCGGTCCACAAGATAGAGTATATCCATAGGCTTTCCTGCCCTTCCCGACTTGACATGGCGAGACTACGTAAAATTCGCTCGAGTGAACTACCTATATGCCAAATTTATGCTGCAAGGCCCGTACAACTACCGAGGGAAGCATATCGGTCACGTCTCCACCCAGGCGCGCAATCTCTTTTAATAATGATGAGCTTACAAACATTTGATCCAGGTCGGTCAATAAGCAGACGGTATCGATTTCTGGAGCGAGTTTGCGATTCATCAGGCCCTGTTGAAATTCAGCCTCAAAATCATTGGGCGCGCGTAACCCTTTAATAATAACCTGCCCATTGATCGCACGGACGTAGTTTACCAGCAGTTCTGTGAACTTGTCGACCTGCACATTCGTCAGTTCCTCGGAGGCAACCACCTCTTGCCAGAGCGCCATGCGCTCGTCAACTGAAAAAAGCAGGTTCTTGGCGGGAAAGGCATAGACGGCAATGATCAAAGTATCAAAGAGTTGTGCTGCGCGTCGCGCGATGTCGAGATGTCCATTGGTAAGTGGATCGAAGCTGCCGGGATACACGGCTATGCGTCCATGCTTGTCCTCATTCTTCACGCTTTTACCCCTTTAATACCCAAAAATACATCACAATAACCCTGAGAAAGGAAATCCTGATCCCATTAAATCATATCAGCGTCTATTCGGCAATAGGACTGCCAGCAAACTCAACATATGACCTCGCGACAACTTGCGCAAAGCTCCGCACGCGCAGTTCCCGGCAGCGTCAGGGACGCCAACTGCATTGTCCTACTTCGGATAAGCCGTTTGTTGTGCTTTTACGCGCCTCTTTGTGCTGGCGGCGATCATTTCGGCAAAGGCGATGGCCGACAGGCCGAGCAGCAGGTGAATTACCTGAATGACCCAGTGTGCCGGGCCAACTAACCACTGCTGCTGCTTCAGGCCAAGAATAGCGATCGCCAGGCCTAAGATGAAGGTGCCCAGCGCTATCGGAAAACTTCCCCCTTTCATAAAGCCCTGGGCCAGGCCGATGATCCAGAGCGCGAGCACCACGATGAGACCAAGTAACATATGGATAGGTATGAGGGACGTGGCGATATTCAGCCAGAACAAGATCCCAAATATCAAAGCTATCAGCACTGCCACGCGCAGCACCATGATCGTAATGGTAATAGTTCGCATTGTTCCTCCAGATTACAATAGTCTACCGTATGTATTTTACAACTCTTCACTGCTTTTCTACCAGCGCAGAGCCGTCTTTCTCAATATGTGCGGGGCGTACGGGCCCTGCTCGCCTGTTGATGGGCAGCCGGGGCAGCGCCAGCAACAGCGCCAGAACAACCAGCGCCGCGCTCATCAGAAAAGGCATGCCCGGTCCTCCAAATGCGTAAAGGCTCCCGGCGATAAGAGGCCCCACGATACGGCCCAGGCCGGCCAGCCCCTGGGCAAAACCCAGCGTCTCACCCTGAGCATCGGCCGGACCGGCGAAGGAGAGCAGCGACGAGATGGTCGGCGCTACCGCGCCGTCACCCGCGCTTAAGATACCCAGCGCAACGAGCAGCAAGCCAAGGCGGGTGCTCAGAGGCAGCAGCACGAGGCCAACGGCTAACAGCGTTAAGCCGGCGATCAGCAGGCCGCGTTCACCGCAGCGCTTGACCAGCTGCCCTACGAGCCCCCCCTGCATGATAACGATGACGATACCTACGTAGGTGAAGATATAGCCATTTTGCATGGCCGTCCAGCCAAAGACATGCTGGGTGAAGAGGGGAAAAATGGCCTCCATCGCTGTGAAAGCGATAGTGAAGAGCAGGTATATTAGCGCCAGGCGCGCGACGACAGGGTTGCGCAAAGCCTGCTGCCAGCCCGCGAAGAGCACGGAAGCGCCTCCATGTTTGCGCCTCTCCGCCCCTTCCCGGCGGCGCGTCTCGGGTAGGAACAAGCTGACCAGTAGCGCGTTGGCGATGGCGACGCCCATGGCGGCCCAGAAAGGCACAGCCGGCCCCAGGGGGGCAAGCACGCCGCCCAGGGCAGGGCCGACCACAAAGCCCAGGCCAATAGCGGCTCCGATCAGCCCCATACCGCGTGCCCGGCCCTCGGGAGGCGTGATGTCAGCGACCACTGCCTGGGCCGAACCGATATTGGAGGAGCCAAGTCCGCCAATAAAGCGCGCCAGGAGCAACAGGGGCAGCGAGCCCGCCAGCGCCGTGAAGGCAAAGGCGAAGGCTTCGATCAACAGAGATGTGATGATGATCGGCCGTCGTCCATAGCGGTCCGAAAGCGATCCCAGGATCGGGGTAAAGATAAATTGGGCCAGGGCGTAAACCGTGAGGATGAGTCCAACGCCTACGGCATTTGCGCCCAGGTGCTCGGCCCAGAATGGCAGCAGCGGTATGACCAGGCCGAAACCGGTAAAGTCAATAAAAATCGTCAGAGCCATTAAAAATAATGGCGAACGTAGCATTTTAGGCACGCAGTGAACTCCTGATCCATTTAAGTCAAAACTGACTTATACGGCAAAAATAAGATGTACGGGTTTAATGTGTGCGTGTCACCTGCCTGGCTTTAAGATGAGCGACCGTGCGGCTCAACCAATCGAGCTCGGCATCGAGCAGGGTGAGCCTGTGATCGTTGACCAGTTTATGGGCATCGTCAAGCGCGTAGGGTCCGTCCATCTGAGCTGCGACGATTGAGCGGTAGTGCGACACCTGCTCGATGCGAGCCTGCAGTAGTGTCACCGCCTCACCCAGGCCCAGGTTGTGTAAAAAGAACAGGCAGGCATCCACCTCGCTCAGGGCTGGCGTATAGGCTCCCAGCATCGATCGCAGCAGGGCATTGAAGTGCTGCCGCCCGGCCTCCGTGATAAAATAGAGCTCGCGTTCACGCGGTACCAGTTCGTCGTGGGCGTGCCCCGTTCCTGGAGCCTCGACAAACTCACGCCGTATCTCAAGATAGCCGTCGCGGTTAAGCCGCTCAAGCTGGTAGTATATCGTCGGTTTTTTAATAAAATCGGCAAACAGGTCATGATGAGTCTCGATGACCTCGCGTATTTGCTGGCCGTACATCGGCTTTTCCAGGAGCAGCCCGAGTAACATAACTTGTTTATACATGAGTATCACCATTGAGTCAGTGCTGACTTAATTATAAAACAAGCAATGCCCCGTGTCAAGTTGGGGCGTGCCACGCCACCAAGAGCCGGCGCGACATCAATGCGCCATAAAATTTTGCCAGAAGAGGTGCATACGCTCGCGTAAAGCTGTGTGTTCAGGTTTGCGCAGGTAGGGGTCGCTCTCCCATAGCCTGGCGGCAAGGCGACGGGACTCCTCTATAAGCCTGCTGTCGCTGAGGTTCGCCATGCGTAATTCGGGCATGCCGCTCTGGCGTACGCCGATAAAATCGCCAGGGCCACGCAGACGCATATCTTCTTCGGACAGGCGGAAGCCATCGTTGGTCGACTGAAATATCTCCAGGCGTTCCTGGGCCTGCAGGCTGGCATCTGCGCTGAGAACATAGCAGTATGCCTGCTGCTGACCACGCCCCACACGCCCGCGGAGCTGGTGCAGCTGCGACAGGCCGAAGCGGTCGGCGTCTTCGATCACCATTACCGTCGCATTGGGTATATCGATACCCACCTCGATCACCGAGGTGGCCACCAGGATATCGAGTTCGCGGTCGCGGAAGCGTCGCATGGTCGCGTCTTTCTCAACGGGCTTCATTGCTCCATGCAGCAGCCCCATGCGCAATGCAGGGAAGACTTCGCGGCTCAAGCGCTCATACTCGACGGTGGCTGCTTTGACCGCCAGCGCCTCTGCTTCTTCTATCAGGGGGCAGATGATAAAGGCCTGGTGGCCCTGGGCGACCTCCTGGGCAATCAGTGTATTGGCCTCCGCGCGGCGTGCACCGGTGCGCCAGCGGGTTATGACCTGCTGGCGACCGGGTGGCAGCTGGTCGATGACCGAAACATCCAGGTCCCCGTAGAGTGTGAGCGCCAGGGTGCGCGGTATAGGGGTAGCAGTCATGACCAGCATATGCGGCTGAAAGCCTTTCTGGCGCAGGGCGTCGCGCTGCTCCACGCCAAAGCGATGCTGTTCGTCGACGATTACCAGCCCCAGGCGTTGAAAATTGACGTCCTCCTGGATAAGCGCGTGCGTACCGATGGCGACCATGGCCTCTCCTGCCTCAAGTGCGCTGCGGCCCAGCATACGCTCACGCGCTTTCAGGCCGCCCGTGAGGAGGATGGTACGAATACCAAACGGCTCAAGCATCGCGCTGATGCCGTGCGCATGCTGCTCGGCCAGCAGCTCGGTGGGAGCCATAATAGCGCCCTGGTAGCCATTGAGGGCGGCGGTGAGCAGGGCGGCGGCGGCCACGGCGGTCTTGCCCGCGCCAACATCGCCCTGCAGCAGGCGGCACATCGGCCGGCTTTGTGCCAGGTCCGCCAGGATCTCACAGATAACGCGCCGCTGGGCCGCAGTGAAACGAAATGGCAGGCTGGCCTCGAAGGGTTGACTGGCGATGACCGGCGCCCAGAGCGTATTGTTGAAGGGTCGGGGCTCTTCTGCGGCCTGGGGCGCCGTGGTCTGCGGCGGCGCATCAATAAATATCCTGCTCGGGTCGACCTGCAACGCGTTGCCCGCCGCGGCCTCACGCTGCCAGCGCATGCGTCGTTCTTGCATGCCCAGTTGGATGAGGAAAAGCTCGTCAAATGCCAGGCGCAGACGAGCGGCGCTCAGCGCGGCTTCGCTTTCAGGATAGTGAATGTGCTCAACCGCGGCGGCTAAAGGCATCAGCTTACCCGTGAGACGTACGGAGGCGGGCAGGTGGTCGGGCAGCATGGCTGCATAGTGGTCGACCACCCATTTTGTGTAGCGCCGCAACGCCCTGGCATGTAGCCCCTCCGTCAAAGCATAAACGGGTACCAGGCGGCCCGTGTTCAACAGGTCACCCTCTTCGGGGAGTTCATGGCTGCGGACGGTGAACTCAATTTTATTGCCGAAGCGCTGCTTGATACCGCTAACAACCAGCCAGGTACCTTGTGCCGCCTTCAACTGCTTGAGCAGGTAGGGCTGATTGAACCAGGTCACATTCAGCTTGCCTGTATCATCGGTGATCGCGGCAATCGTCCGCTGGCGCCCGCCCCTGGTTGGCGCATTTTTCACCTCCCAGATCAGGCCCTTGGTGGTGGTCAGCTCATTGAAAGGCAGGTTGGCGATCTTCTCAAGCCTGCTATAATCGCGATGGTCGCGGGGAAAGTAGAAAAGCAGGTCGCGCACTGTGCGGATACCCAGGGTATGCAGACGTGTCGCCGCCGCCGCTCCCAGTTTGGGCACCGCTATGACATCGGCGCTGAGCAGCGTCAATACGGCATGGCCGGATGTCATGCCTGCTTCCAGGTGTATAGGCTGGGGAGCCACTGCGGCGCGGCGCTCGGCCTGCGCTGGCTTCTGGCCATCGATCCCTATTGTAAGATGCGTGGCGGCAATTTTCTCCGCCGGGGTTGAGGCTCCATTGGTTGGCATGGCCGGGTGGGGGGAGGATCCGCTGGCGCGCGCCGGGCCTGGCTGTTGCCCCTGGTATCAAGTTCGTTGAGAATGGCCAGGGCTGCGCGCAGACTCGCGGCGCGCTGCATCGGGTCAGATCCGTGGTATCCCTCCAGGCAGGCGCTAAATTGATGGACAGGGCTGAGGTCGAGTCCGGCGCTTTTACACATGTTGCCCATCTCATCAGCCCAGCGCCCTACAAAGATTTCCAGCCCTCCCGGTTTGATGGCCTGGTCCTGATGATGAGTCCGCTGCTCGTGTTGTAGTACTTTACGTGCCCGCTCTATGTAGGAGGCAAGCACATGCTGTGATGTATTTGACATAACCTGAATGTTCGCTATTTCACGTGTGTGTTGTTGCTTCTCTACTATAGAGGGTTTTTTGAACATGTGTCAAGTAGAGGAGAAATCTGAATTAGGTCGTCCTCTGGTGAACAGCCACCTTCCCCTAAAATAGCGTGAGATTCTCCGACAAGAATCTCGCGCCAACTTTCGCGTTGCATCTCATGTGAAGAACGAAGTTGAAAAGACCTGGCGGCAGAGCGCCAGTGCTGTCAGAACTGCTGTCACGGCCTCGTGTTCGAGTGACCGAATGCCCGTGTAATAAGGCGGGAAGGGGGTTACGCCGACTTCTCCTCTTCCGCTGGAACTGTAAAGTGAATCTCCAGGGCTTTATTCGCAAAGCGCGCCACCGTTGCTTCCGCGTTGGCCAGGACCGCCGGAAGGGTGATGTCGCGTTTGAAGTTGCCGATCTCGATGATCATTTCATCGCCCTTTTTCGTCATCAGTACCTTGTCCATCTCGACGTGAGGCAAGGGCAGGCGCAAAATGTAGACATCGCCCTGGCGCGTAAGCTCCTGGATCTGGCCGTGGTAGAAGATCTGGGTGGGATCCTGTTCGCCAAAGACGGAAGTGGCCAGCTTGCCAAGCTCATCAATACCAAGAATTTCATGCGAGTAGTACGGCGCCTCCCAGATGGGCAGTGGCGCAAAAGTCTGATGTATCTGCAGGCGTAACCTCTCTTGATGCTGGAACATGTCCTGCATAAAGGGGTCTTGATAGTTGCGTCTCGGGATGACGCGGTTGCAGACAACGGCATCAATCGGGTAGCCAAAGAGGGCCAGGTACGTTTCTGCGCGCAGGGCCTCTTTGATGACCATGCGTTCGGGGTTAACGACCGGGCGGTATGAACTGATATCAGGATCTAGCAGGGACTCGCGCAATATTTTGACCCGTTCACTGAGGGCCTGCACCGCATCCAGGATCTCGGCGGAGGGCATGAAGGCCTTGATCAGCGGGCGCGCCAGGTTGAGGGTGCCGCTTTGCAAATTCATAATGCGCCCGGCATACCACTGAAAGGTATCGGGCATACTGAGCAGGCGCACGGTTTCACCTGTGGGGGCGGCGTCGATAACGACGGCGTCGAAATTGCCTTCACGGGCATTGCGGTAGATGTTAATCAGGCTTACGATCTCATCCATGCCGGGAATGAGAGCCAGTTCCTCGGCCATGACCGAATTTATGCCTCGCTGGCGCAGCATCTTACTCATTGTAGTCTGGAGCTTGCCCCAACCACGGCGCATCTCGTCCAGGGCATTGACCTCCTGTGCCCAGAGATTGGTTGCCAGCTCCTTTGGCTCTGATGTAAGTGGTGTGTTTAAACAATCGGCGAGGCTATGAGCCAGGTCCGTGCTAACCACGAGCGTGCGTTTGCCCAGCATCGCTGAGCGAACCGCTGTGGCGGCGGCTATGGTGGTTTTCCCCACACCGCCTTTTCCCAGGTAGAGTAATATACGCATAATAGTCCTTGCTTTTACAATGTCAGAAAAATGTTACAGCATAGTGAAGCTATACATCAACAGCCCTGCATGCCAAAGGCTTGTCTCCATCCTTATCTACGTTTATCGGATCGTTCTGGTTATAAATACTCTATCCCGCAGGAAAAATGTCACGATGTTTACATACGTGGTGCATAGATTGTGTATTTTAGTATACCACGACTGAGGGCCTGCCCACGCCGTGATAAACAGAAGAAGAGGTATGAGGCGAAGCGCTTGTGGCGACTCTGTACAACACTGTAGAGATACGAAAGTGGTAGGAGCAATGCGCCAGGAGCAAGTAGCTGATACATTGAATTACTGGTCAGAGTCGCTTGAGCGCATCTACCAGCGGGGCATTACCGCTGGTAGCCACATTCAACTGGCCTGGAGTGATATGCTTGAGCACTACGCGGTGCCCCAGTACTGGTTTATGCAACAGATTGAGATGCGTGCCAGGGGCTAGGCTCACACCTCCATTTTACCATTCAGTACGAGGAGCTTGATGAACTCCAGGTGGCGAATGATCTCGGTGCGGTCGCTACCACCGTGCTGGTACCACTGGCGCAGCCACAGCAGCGACATAACTTCGTCGGGAGTGAAACCTGCCTGGACAAGCATATCTATATCATTGGTAATTGTTGCTACATCTATCATGTGTTCTTCAGAAGTATGGATTTGCTGCTGCATATATTTTTCCTTCTGCCTGTACAGACTCCCATTAGTGCTTTTCTCGTTTTTAATAAAACTTTTTCGTCGCCCGCCTATGCTATTTTGATAGACGCTCGACCCCCTACTTTTTCACATATTCCAATGCTCTTTGCTGGAAACACCTCGCACATATCTACTTATTCCGCCTGCCCAAAGCATAAACGGAAAAAAGAGAAGAGGCTATCTACTACAAGACACTACACGTGTGAAATAGATCACTTGACGTAGCCTGAGCCGACACGTTGTTTGAAATATATACGTGAAAATATCCCCCCTGGTTCCATTTATTTTGTGTACTTCACACAGACGTGCCAGCCATGCTGTGATGGGTAAGTTCTCTCTCTCAATTAAGAACGCTGGCGGGTTACAAACGTTACAGCGCGGCAAGCAAGGGCACCCGTTCGCGAACGGGTGCCCTTGCTTGCCGCGCTGCACGCGTTACGAATTGCGTACGACGATATTGACCAGCCGACCTGGAATGTAAATGACTTTCTGGACGGTGGCATCACCGATGAAGGCGGCAACGCGAACGTTCTGCAAGGCCAGGGCGCGTACCTCACCTTCGCTGATGTCGGCGTTTACCTCGATGCGCTCACGCACCTTGCCGTTCACCTGCACAACCAGGGTAAAGCTTTCATCATGCGTCAGCGCCTCGTCATAACGCGGCCAGTCGCTGTTATGAATACTCTGGCTATGGCCGGTTATGAGCCACAGCTCTTCGCTGATATGTGGCGCCATTGGTGCCAGTAGCTGCATCATCGTTTCCAGTGCCCGGCGGTAGGCCACGCTACGAGCTACAGGCTCATTTTGCTGTTTGATCAGCGCGTTGTTGCACTCCATCAGCGCAGCCAGGGCGGTATTGAAGCGGAAGTTGCTCATATCCTCGCTCACGCGTTTGATGGTCTTGTTGCGCAGGCGTTCAATCGCTTTACCTGCGTCGCTCTCACTTTCGTCAACCGCTCCCTCAATCCAGTTGTCGCTGACAACGCTCCAGAAGCGGTTCAGAAAGCGCCAGACGCCTTCTAAATTGTCGGCTTTGAAGGTGCCCCCCTGGTCAAAGGGTCCCATAAACATCATATAGCAGCGCACCGTGTCCGCGCCGTATTTGTCGACGTATTCATCGGGCGCGACGACGTTCCCATGAGACTTGGACATCTTCTGGCCGTCAGGTCCCAGGACCATGCCCTGGTGGAACAGACGTGTGAATGGCTCGTCAATCTCCAGGTAGCCCATATCGCGCAGGGCCTTGACGAAGAAGCGGGCGTACAGCAGGTGCATTACCGCGTGTTCGGGCCCACCGACATACTGGTCGACCGGCAGCCAGCGTTTCATAGTCTCGGCGCTCCATGCCTGCCGGTTATTGTGAGGGTCGGCGTAGCGCAGGAAGTACCACGACGAACAGATGAAGGTGTCCATGGTGTCAGTCTCGCGCGTGGCCGGGCCGCCGCAGACGGGACAGGTTGTATTCACAAAGTCGGGTTCATAGCGCAGCGGCGATTTACCTGTCGCCTTAAACTCGACATGTTCGGGCAGCAGCACGGGCAGCTGATCTTCTGGTACGGGAACCGTGCCATCTTTTTCACAGTAGACGATGGGGATCGGCGCGCCCCAGTAGCGCTGGCGGCTGATCAGCCAGTCGCGCAGGCGATATGTGACCATAAATTTGCCGATGCCGTGTTCCTCAGCATAGCTGGTGACCCTGGCGATTGCCTCTGCGGCCGTTGCACCATCAAACGGGCCGGAGTTGACCATGACGCCCAGCGCTTCGCGAGCCTCGCTCCATGTTGCGGGATCAGAGGGGGCCTCATCCGCGGGGCGGACGACCTCGCGCATAGGAATACCAAACTTACGCGCAAATTCGAAGTCACGCTGGTCATGGGCGGGTACCCCCATGATGGCCCCGGCGCCATAGCCCATCAGCACGTAGTCGGCGATCCAGACCGGTACCTGGGCGCCGCTAATGGGGTTGGTGACATAGCCACCTGTAAAGACGCCTGTCTTTTCCTTCTCCGTGCTCATGCGCTCGATCTCTGTCATGCGCCGTGCCTGCTCAACATAAGCCGTAACTTCGGCTTTATGCTCGGGGGTTGTGATCTTCTCCACCCAGGGATGCTCGGGGGCCAGCACAAAGAACGTTGCACCATAGATCGTATCGGGACGCGTGGTGAAGACAGGTATCTCCTCCCGTACGCCACCAATCTGCGTGAAGAAGCGCAGTTCCGCCCCTTCGCTACGCCCGATCCAGTTGCGCTGCATGGTCATGGTTTTTTCGGGCCACACGATTGCGTCAAAGTGCAGCAGCTCATCGGCGTAGCGAGTGATCTTCAGCAGCCACTGGTCGATCTCTTTGCGAATAACCACGCTGCCGCAGCGTTCACAGGTGCCATCGGCCAGCACCTGCTCATTTGCCAGCGTCGTATTGCAGCCAGGACACCAGTTGGCCGGAGCCTTGGTGCGATAGGCCAGACCATGTTTGTAAAACTGCAGGAACAGCCATTCCGTCCAGGTGTAGTAATCGGGCAGGCAGGAGACGATCTCGCGCTGCCAATCCCATTGGGCCCCCATTATGCGCAGCTGCTTGCGCATCGTGTCGATATTGGAAAGCGTCCAGGTGCGCGCCTGGACACCTCGCGAGATGGCGGCGTTCTCCGCCGGCAGCCCGAAGGCGTCGAAACCCATCGGCTGCATGACATTATAGCCCTGCATGCGTATAAAGCGACCATAGGCATCTGCCGGCGCGAAGTTATACCAGTGGCCCATATGCAGGTCACCGGAGGGATAGGGCAGCATGACCAGGTTATAAAACTTGGGTTTAGGTGAGTCATCGGGGGCATGATACAGCTGTTCAGCCTCCCACCGTTTTTGCCAGCGTTCTTCAATTGTTTTTGGATTATACTTTGTGCGTGTAATCATGCTAAATACATCTCCCCTTTGAGCATGCGAAAATGTCTACTGGACAATAATGATAACAAGAGAAAAGAAAAAAACCTTTCATCCACAAGGACGAAAGGCAATTTCGTGGTACCACCCTGGTTTTCCTCAATTCAAATATCACAGGGCTAGAAAAAGTCTGGTGGACCTGAGGGGATTCGAACCCCTGACCTCCTCCATGCCATGGAGGCGCTCTCCCAGCTGCGCTACAGGCCCATGTGAAGATCCCTGGCCGACGAATGAATCGATTAACTCATTCTACGCTTTAACGGGCGTCCCGACAAGTGCTAGACTCCTTTACAGTATTGCATGTAAAGCCGTAGAGGTTGGCCTTCACCCTTATTGCTCACAGGCGAGTTCAGTCAACTATGTCGCGGCCTTGCAGCAACTGGCCGCTCTCTGTAAAGGCGTCGACCTACTACTCCTGCTCATCGCTGTTATCTTCCACTGTGTCTCTACTATACCATAAGCGTTTGCGATTTGCAAGGCACTTATCGGGTGGATATGCGAGGCGCCAGTGTGTTGAGTGGAGATGAGGGGGCTCGAACCCCTGACCTCGACAGTGCGATTGTCGCGCTCTCCCAGCTGAGCTACATCCCCTTGGCAGAATAGATGATACCATATTGCCTGAAGCTTGTAAATAGGCAGCTTATTTTCGTGGCTTGAAATCTGCGTGACTGGGCCCCAACCGGCCGCGGAGACGACGTCCCAGCCTCGGTCTCGGGTAATGTCCGTCGCCACCCTGTTCTCTTCTCCGCATGTGCTCTCTGCCGCCGCGCAAAAGATGGCCCTGTTTCATGGGAGCCACCTTTGCCGCGAGCTCTTTTTTATCTTGTGCGTGTCAGCTGGCGCTTGGGTGGAATATGGATCGGGCGGCCCTCTGCCGCCAGTACGGCCTCGCGCAGCCCTTCGCTCAGGGTAGGATGGGGATGAATGGTCTCGGCGATCTCTTCACCCGTCAGTTCCCCGTGCATGGCCACTGAGTATTCGCTGAGCAGGTTTGTGGCATCGGGTCCGATGATATGCGCCCCCAGGATTTCGCCGTACTTGCCCAGGATCACCTTGGTAAAGCCATCGGTCTCATCCATAGAGACGGCTTTACCGTTTGCCGACCAGGGGAAACGTTCGACCTGCGCCTCGGGATACTGCTCTCTGGCCTGGGCCTCGCTCAGGCCCACAAAAGCTACTTCAGGGAAGGTATAGATGGGGTTGGGCACAACGTGATAGTCCATCGTAGCCGCATGTCCCATGGCGTTATCGGCGGCAACCTCACCCTCGGCCGAGGCCACGTGGGCCAGGCCCGCCCCATGGACCAGGTCGCCGATGGCGTAGATGGCGGGGAGATTCGTCTCCATCTTCTCGTTGACGCGTACACGTCCACGATCATTATCCAGGCCCTGCTCCATTAATTGCTCTAAACCAGCGGTATTCGCTCGCCGGCTCACCGCTATCAACACATATTCGCCGCTAAAGGTCTGTTCACCCTTATCACCTTTGGCCTTCACATTTTTCAGTTCGCCTTCGTCGGAGATAGACTCAACAGCGGCCCCCGTAACGATGGTAATGCCGCGCCGGCCGAGGATGCGCACCAGCAACTTGCGCACCTCCTCATCAAGTGGCGCGAGGACATTGGGCAGCATCTCAACAACCGTCACCTGCGTGCCGAGGCCGTTAAACATGCAGGCCAGCTCCATACCGATGACCCCCCCTCCGACACAGATCAAGCTTTCAGGCGTCTTGGGCAGATTCCAGCAGGTGTCGCTGTTCACTACATTGCGCCCATCAATGCCCGGAAATGGCGGAAGCAAGGGGACCGAGCCGGTGGCGAGGATAACTTTATCGGCGCTAAATTGCTCCCTGGAGCCGTCTTTTTTTGTGACGGTAACGTTGCGGGAGGAATCACCGTGCCCAGGCCATCAAATACGTCGACGTTGTTGCCCTTCATTAGAACGCCAACACCGCCGGTCATACGCTTGACCACTTTGTCTTTAAAGGCGACGGCCTGCTTCATATCAAAGGTGGGCGCTTGAGGGAGATTGATGCCCAGCTCGCTCACAGAGCCCATGTTGTGCATAACCTCGGCGATATGCAGCATGGCTTTGGAGGGGATACAGCCCACGTTAAGACAGGTGCCCCCCAGGTACTGATTCTCGACGATGGCAACCTTGCCCCCCAGCTGAGCGGCACGAATAGCGGCTACATAGCCGCCCGGTCCAGCGCCAATAATCGCTATATCATAATGTGTGCTTGCCATTTTCTAAGCTTCTCCTGCTGTGTATATAAATACTTTCAGAGCAGCGCCCTTCTGCATCGTCAGTATAGCACATACAGGCCCTCTTCGCTGTGGGCGGACGCCGCCACGCTATTTTTGCTTTTTGAAGACCGCTCGAAATCATCACCCGCCGCGCGGCGCTGCTCTCTGCAACGGCGGGGCGTTCTACATCACTGAATGTAACCATTTCCCAGCCATCCTCACCTAACCTGTTTATAAAGGAGTACAAATCAAGCTTGGACCAATCGCGCAGGTCCCTCCCATTGACGCTTCTGGCCTTCCACCCATGCTCGTCCCTGTCCGCAAGGACAACGCAATATTTCCACTTTGGCATGAATTGACTCCTCTACAGAATAGCTTGAAGTAGCCCCTTCCTGATTCAATACACCCATCACAATGTAAGTTATTATATTTTGTATGTGAGATGAAGGAAAAGAAAGTAGGTAAGTTCTACTATGAATGCGAAGAAACGCCAGCAAGCTTCACCACGCTGTAATACCCCTACTATGGGTATTAGCCGATGCACAGGATCTCACTCCAGTGCGTGGTGTAGCGATCGGATCTCCTCTCCTGGCGCATCTTCCATTTGCGCGTGAGGCCCTGCGCGCCGAAGAAGAGGGTGTTGCCGCCCCAGAGCATGTTGATGACGTCGAGCGCGCCCATCAGGCGCGCTTTTTTATACTCGTCTTCAAGGGACAGCGCTCCAAAGAGATCGGCCTGCAGCACATCCTGCGGCATAATTTTGGAGAGGAAGACGCCAGCCTTCTTGTACGCGTAGCCATCTCTGTAGATGTCCCTGACGAGCTGGAGGGCGGCGCCAATGAAATCTGGCGTAAACGCCGAATTCAAGACGCCCCCGTGCTGTGGCCGTTGCTTGACGAGTTCGACGGCGATTTTGGTCAGCGTTTTCGTGCTGGCGATGCCGACGGAGACGGGTATGCCCGTTTGCCTCAGCACTGCCAGAAGAGGGATGGTCCCTTGATTAAAAGAAAGGCCTCCAGAGAACTATACGTAGCTGGGCTCATAGAGTTTTACTGGCCGTGCTGATCGGGAAGGGGAGAGCGCGAGCAACCTCATGGCCTATTTGGTCTACCAGGGCATAGCGAGGAGATAAATTTGCAACCCTCGACGTATATATATATGGAACTATGAATAATATAGCTGTTATGCTTTATTCACTATCTTAACTTACTGTATATATAACTATTGAACATCAGGCATGTAGTCTGGGGATGTCTGGTGTATGGAGTGGAAGTGACGCTCACAACCTTCTTCTTGTTGTAATAAGGAGCAATATATTATGGCAACAACCGGCGAATTACGCGCAATCGTTCAAGAGCTGCACCTGGTCGATGTTGGGGATGCGGCCAGTTATCTGGGAGAAGAGGCTCAAGTGGTCGAGGAATCAGCAACTTCTGTATCGCCTGCGCTTGTGCTTGGCGCGAATACGGCCCACCTGGCAGCGAGTGATTGTCTCTCCTGTTAACTTGTGCACGCGTGATTTCGTGAACTGCTGGCAGCCAGCCCTACAGCAAATGGCGGCCCCGCCCGGGGCCGCCATTTGCCTAGTATCTGGCCTCAAGCAGCGTCTTGATGCGTTTCTCCGCCTTGGGGATGTCACTCGTTTTAAGCTGCTTGACAACTGCCTGGACATCGTAGGCGACCCGGCGAATCTCCGCTTCCCAGGTATCGGCCTGCCAGCTCAGTATGCCATAGGCCGCACGCAGGTCCTCGTCGCGTGGTAACCCGCAGCTCGCCACGTCTACCAGCAACAGGTGCCGCCAGTGGCGCATATAGGCAATGTGCAGGTGCCCAAAGACCAGGGCGCCCACGCCGGGTTCAATACCCCCCAGCAGGTGTGCGAGGGAGCTCTCCGGCGCGTTAGGGAAGATAGCGTCCTCCTGGTTCAATGGATTGGCATGAACGACGAGCAGGTCGCTGCCAGCGGGGTTCCTGATGTGGTGGGAAAATGGGAGGGCGGCGAGGTAGTCGATGCCGGCCTGCCCGATCTGCTCGCGTGTCCAGGCCACGACTGTACGCTTCTTAGCCCCTTTGTCAGGCGCCTCGTTGACCACTTCTGTATCGACATTGCCCTGGATGACGGGGCAGGCCAGCTGTTGAAGTATTTCCAGGACCTGCCGCGGGCAGGGCCCATTGAGACACAGATCCCCTGCTATCACAAGGTGATCTACCGCCGGCTGGCGTGAGAGATCCGCCAGTACTGCTTCCAGTGCGATCTGGTTGCCATGAATATCCGATATGACGGCGACGCGCATAAACGTTCCTCATCAAGAGCTGGTGTATGAGGCCTGGCGAACGAAGCGAGGCCTGGTCATAGGTACGTGTCTATACATGTACTACGTAGAAAGGTAAAGCTGCCTACGAGCATTATAGTCCCTGTCACCTTTGCAGGCAAATTGTAGTTTGGAAGTCATAAAACTCCCGTGGGGGAGTCTGGGAGTGGTACAATCTAGCTGCAAGCTAACGCAGGCCAGTTCGCGCAGGACAACGAGTAGCGACGCAGGATGGAGAGCGATGTCTAGAACGGTCGGGGTCATTTCCGATACGCATATTCCTCACTTCAAACAGCTTCCCGCGGCTATCTGGGAGCATTTCAGGGGCGTTGAGTTGATCATCCACGCGGGCGACCTCGCTGTGCTCGCTGTGCTCGCTGAGCTGGGGACGATCGCGCCCGTGGTGGCCGTGCATCGGTGCCGCGGCGGATGCCTCCGTCGAGGTAGACCTCGCAGCGCCCGTTAACGGCCGTGACGATTTCAGGTAGAGCCTCGATACTTGTCACAGCACCGTCCAGCTGGCGACCGCCGTGGTTAGAGACGATAATGCCGGCCGCGCCCCGTTCCAGCGCGAGCTGCGCGTCCTCTGTGCTGGCTTACTCAGGCATGCTGTGGCGCAAAGAACTCCTGACCGCCCAGGTACGGACGCAGGGCGGCGGGAATGTTGACGCTGCCATCCGCTTGCTGGTGGTTCTCCAGCAGCGGCAACATGATGCGCGGCGAGGCGATTGCGGTGTTGTTGAGCGTATGCACAAACTTTATTTTACCATCTTCAGCGCGATAGCGGATGTTGGCCCGGCGCGCCTGCCAGTCGTGCAGGTACGAGCACGAATGCGTCTCGCGATATCTATTTTCGCTTGGGAGCCAGCATTCAAGGTCGTACATACCCACCTTGCCATCCCCCATGTCGCCTGTGCAAACGCTGACGACACGATAGGGCAGCTCCAGGGCCTGTACCAGTTCCTCCGAATTTGCCAGCAGCGCCTCGTGCCAGCGCAGCGATTCCGCGTGCTCGGCCTGACAGATGATGTACTGCTCAACTTTGTTGAACTGGTGGATGCGGAACACGCCGCGAGTATCCTTCCCGTACGTCCCGGCCTCGCGGCGGAAGCAGGGGCAGAAGGCCACGAAACGCATGGGCAGATCCTCGGCCCTGAGTATTTCATCCTTGTACATGCCCGTGATCGAAACCTCGCCAGTACCCACGAGGAAGGTATCGTCGTTCTCAAGCGCGTAGACCTGGTCGCGGCCCTTGGGGAATTGCCCATTGCCGATGAAGCAGAATTCGCGCGCCATGGCGGGCACTATCAGGGGGGTAAAACCCTTTGCGCGCCATGCGGTCGAGGGCGAAATTCATCAGGGCCAGTTCAAGGCGCGCGGCGTCGTTTTTGAGGACATAGCTGCGCGCTCCCGCGATCCTGACGCCGCGCTCAATATCCACCATGTCAAGCTCCTGCATCAGCGCGTAGTGATCGCGGGGCTCAAAATCAAAGGCCGGTTTCTCGCCCCAGTACTTGACCGGCACGTTGTCATTCTCATCTTTGCCAATAGGTGCGCTGGGATCGGGGATGTTGGGCACCAGGTAGAGCAACTGCAGGCGCTCCTCTATAAGGGCGTTGAGCTCTGGCTCCAGGGCCTTGATCTGCTCGGCCAGCTGCTTACCCTTCGGCGATGATGGCATCGCGCTGCGCTTTGTCTTTGCCGGCCTGTTGAATGCGTTTCGAGAGCTGATTCTGCTGGGCGCGCATATCTTCCACCTGGCGTTGGAGGGTGGTCGCTTTGTGATCTACTTGCAACAGGTAGTCGATATCGATAGTGTTGTTCTTGAGTCGTGCCGCCTCTTTAACGGCGTCGGGATTGCTGCGAATAAATGCGAGATCTAACATCTTATCTTTGCCTTCCTTACAATATACCACTACGTACCTGGTGATGTATGCTTGCTGCCTGAGTTTGAATATAACTGGCAATAAAAAAGCGCTGTCATCCATATCCAAGGACGACAACGCTGAATGCGTATAAATCGTGGTGCCACCTACATTTGCCGCCGTACTCCAGCGCAGATGTCACTCATCTGCTGCGTCTACGCGCGACCTCCATGTGCCCTGTAACGGGGGCAGCCGTTGACGCTTTGCGCGCAGGCTCCCGGGTGGATTTCTCTCTCGCTTGCTGCTGTGTCGCACCGGCCCACAGCTCTCTGCCGCCCCGCAAAAGATACTTGTCCCGTTCATCGCCCTCTATCATTGCCACAAGCATAACAGCGCTGCGGCCATTTGTCAACTTGCCGATCCTCCTGTCTCTAGCGCTCTAGGGTCTGCTCGTAGGCGAGGCGGAAGGCGATAGCGTGGGGGTGGGAGCGCCGCTAAACGTTGCCGCTGTGACATTCCACACCTGGGCAGTGCTAAACTGCGCCGTGGTCGGCAGGAGATAGTCAAGGGCTGCTACGCCGATCTTGCCGGAACTCAGGGAATCGTCGCTGGCGCTCGTGATGAATGATGCGTTGTCAAACAGGTAGAACGTCCCTTTATACGCGATGACCGCGAGCGTATTGACCTGCTGCGAGGCTCCTCTGATCGCCGTGGAATAGCCGCTGACCATGGTTGAGGCGAGCGTATTGTTGTGATAAAGATCCAGGGCATAGAAGCCGCTGGTGTCGATGCGCAAGAGGTAGAAGGAGCCGGTGACGGTGTTGGCGCGAAAGATAATGCCGCCCTGCCCGCCCCTGAGGATGGTCATCTGCACCTGGTAGGCGAAATTGCTGAAATTGGTGGCCTGAGCCTGGCATGCTTGAAAAAAGCCCTTGCGGGCTTCGATTGCCTGGTAGCTGCTCTTGATAAATACGCAGCCGCTGGCGACGGAGCCACTGGTTACATCCCATTTGTTATTGCCCGTATTATCGCTTAATGGATCATCGAGCACGGGGGTCCCGCTGGTAGCCTGGCTTAAGACGCTCCCCAGGGCCGTTACGGTCGCCGTCAGGTCACCTGTCTGCGCCACGCTGGTCGCGGTCGCGCCCGCCTGGACGGTGGCCGTAGCGTAGATGTTACTATTCGCCGTGGCGTAGGCATTGGCCGTCCCCTGCAGTTGCGCCTGTGTGGTAGCCTGCGCCTGAGCCGTTAGCCTGGCCACCGCGCTGGCCGCGCTATGCAGTGACGCGCGATACTGCACCGTGGTAGCATAGACGGCCAGGCCCAGTCCACTGCTAATCAGCGCGACGGCCAGCAAAATAACTGCGATGATCATGGGCGTGGACAACGTTCCCCGTCGCCGCACGTTGCTTACGGCCGCTGGCGCTAGAGGTGGATTGGGCTCGGTTATAGCGGTAGGTGAGACGCCCTCAGGCTCAGGCACCTGCCTCTCATCTGCCATCTCTATATGTCTTTCTAGCCGTTTTTCACTTTTATACCACGTTACTATACCACTTTACGGCAAGACCCACACCTGCGCATTGATACATGCTCCATGCGCTATAGTTTCCAGACCTGCGCATTGCTGAACGCTACTTCTGTGCTGGTGGAATGACTATCGACCATAAAACCAACCTGGCCTGATGTGTACGTGCCGTCGTTGACGCTGCCGGCATACTGTTTATTGATGTAGACATACATATTATTGCCGCGCGCGATAAGCGTGAGCAGATTGCTCTGACCTGAACGCTGTTTGAAGGCGCTGCTCTGGCCGTAGCCTATCTCCGTGCTATGCGTCTGATCTTTGGACGCTTCAATGTAGTATGTGCCATCGCGTCCAATGTCCAGTACGTAGAATTTGAAGGCGCCACTGTCGGCGCGAAAAATCAGGCCTCCTCCATCGCCCCTGACGATGCTCATCTGTACCTGGAAGGCGAAGTTGCTAAAGTTTGTATTTTGTGCTACGCACGCGAAGTAGAAGCCCTTGGAGTCGACGCTGGCGTGATAGGCGCCATTGGAGAACGCGCAGCCTCCGCCTCCCTGCGCCAGGTCCTCATCCCAGCCACTGGCGGTGTTGAATGCCATGGAGTCGTTGAGGCTGGGCGTGCCACTCGTGTCAGTGGCATAGCTGCTCTGCAGGACGGTGGCTGTAGCCTGCGCGCTTGTCGTGGCTACGGCCTGCGCGGTCGAGGTCGCCCTGGCGTAAGCTACGGCGGTACCCGTTGCCTGGGCATTCGCCAGCGCCGTTGCCTGGGCCGCCTGCGTTTGCAGCGTCTGCGCCGTAGTGGTTGCCTGGCTGCGCAGCTGCGCCGGGTGGTAGACGGTTGAATAGTAAATGAGTCCAAAACCGCTAAACATAATAAGTAAGGCTGCGGCGATGATTGCAATGATCATACTGCGTGATAGGCCGCCTGTGGGCCGTTGCGGTGGTTGTTGATGCGCTGGAAACGCCTGTATGGGCGGCGGATACGTCGACTGTCGCGACTGAGTATAGCTGGCGTAATAAGGCTGCTGTGAGCCGGCAGCATAAAATTCAGACTGTGGCGCCGGGGCGGGCTGAGAAGCGCCAGGTGGCTCGGGCCGGGCTGATGGGCCCGCTTCCTGGAAGGCTGCGGGCAGGTACGTGGGCTTCATCCAGTCAGGCTGGGCCGCGGGAGCATTGGCAACGGTCTCCTGCCAGGGACCGGCCGCAAAGGCGGGAGCCCCGCAAGCAGGGCAATTGTTTACCTCAGGGGGAAGAGTAGCACCACACGAAGTGCACTGCTGCATAGTGGGTTTCTCCTGATGTGACACTGGCTATACATCATACATGGAAGGCTAGCATAGCATGCTTTTGGTCCTCTGCCAAGATGGCAAAATCTCAACCGGATGGACTATTCTGGTTGCGTATGCAAGCTATAGTTGCCATACCTGAATTTTACTGCAAGCCACCTCGGTGGCGTTTGTGTTGTCTGCAGCAAAAACACCAATTGAGCCAGAACTATAGGTGGGATCATTGACGCCAGCGATGTACTGTGAATTGATATACATGAAGATAGTACCCAGTATAACATAGCGCGGCGGCGAACGCATATGGCGCAGCACACAAAAACCACTGTGCACGGCCGCGGCTGCCATAGCCATTCACAGTGGTTTTACACCCTGTCCGGGGGGCTAGACCATGCCAAGTTCCCACTTCGCGTCTTCTGTCATTTTGTCGGTTGACCAGGGGGGGTCAAAGGTCATTTCGACTTTACAGACGTTGACGTTTTCAACCTCACCTACGCGCATCTCGACTTCGGAGATAACGTCGCCTGCCATGGGACAGCCCATGGCCGTCAACGTCATCCTGACGTCGACGCGCCCCTCTTCATTGTTGATATCAACGTTATAAATCAAGCCCAGATCGACGATATTGACCGGTATTTCCGGGTCGTAGCACTCACGCAGTGCGTCCATTATTTCGGCTTCATTAATCTCTGCCATGCTTGCTGGCTCCTTTATCTCTTAATCCAAGCGCCTCACTAGGAATTCGTTCACACTGTACGGCCCAGGAAGCCACGCCATTTCCAATGGCAGTGGATGAATGGGCCTACCTTGTTTTGGGTGGATAGGGTTGGGCATTTCCGGTTTTGCTCCTCGCGAAAAGAATAGATGAGTACTGGTCAGAAGGCACTCTGTATGCTGAGGTGGTTGCAACCACCCGGTGGCGCTCCGCCTAACAGAGAGAGACGGTTGCGACCAGCCCGCCGAAGCTACATTCGGTTCTGGCAGCGTCACGCCAGGTAAAACAGTGCATGAGCAACGTTCTGCTTCCGGCACGTTCTGGTTGCAGACGGGTAGGTTGTCATGCTGCCCTCTATCTCGCGCTCTGCAAGGTGATGTGTCGGTCGATGAAACCAAAGCAGGAAGGTCTCCTTTCTGAATTGAGGCCGAGGCCAGACACAAGCCACTGGGTTTTCACCCGTGTGGTTCATGACTGCTAATATAGCCTATGGGGGCCCAATTGTCAAAGGAGCATCAGGCGTAATGTTGCGCGAGACGTTGTAAGAATAACTGGACGAAGCGTTCGGCCTCGACTCCTACCGCGGCCAGTACATTGGGCGCGGGGGCGTGGGGGCGTCCGAAGAAGGGGACTGTTGCACCCAGTGTCAGGCTGCCCTGTAGCTCCACATCGACATAGACGGGCTCCCACTGCAGGAGCTGCGGCTGAAAGGCCGCCGCCAGGCAGAGCGGGTCATGCATATGAAAGGCCGTCACGCCATAGGCCGGAGCAATATGTCGAAGTAGTAGTCGAGCATCGTCTATACCTGGATCAGTATCGAGAATGATACGCCGCATGTGCGCCTCTTCAAGCATGTTACTGTTCCCGCAGGAATGCCTCTACCTCCTTGCGGTCTGGCAGACCTGATTGTGCGCCAAAGCTTGTCACTTTTAGCGCGCTCGCGTAAACGGCAAAGCGTAAAGCGTCCTCAGGAGCCTGTTGCTCTGCCAGGGCGAGCGCCAGCGCTCCCACAAAACAATCGCCCGCGGCCGTCGTATCGACAACCTGCACTCTGGGAGCCGCTTGATGGATGATACCTGTCTTGCCCGCTGCGTCGGCGCTGGCGAGTACGGCTCCCTTCTCACCCAGAGTAATGATCACTTTAGGAATACCTCGCTCCCGCAGGACGGTCGCAACAATTCTGGCATCTTCAAGTCCTTCAACACGCTGTCCGCTTACCAGGCTGGCCTCATTCTCGTTGACGACAAGTACCTCAAGCTGCTGTAACGTCTCCAGCGGCAGCTGCTGGCCAGGAGCCAGGTTCAGAATCACCGGGACACCTGCACTACGGGCGGTGGCTACAAGCGCTATAACCGTATCAAGCGGGATCTCCAGCTGCAAGACCAGTGCCAGCGCCTGCTTGATGGCCGCGTAGATACTGGCGGCCTGCTCTTGCTCATGCCCCACGCGCATATTGGCTCCGGAGGCAACGACGATCGCATTGCTGCCATCGGGCGCAAGAAAAATAAAAGCGACGCCGCTCGCTTCAAGCGGGTCGACGACAATCAGGTCCGTGTTGACGTTGTCTGCCTGCAGTGCCCGGCGCAGGCTTTCTCCAAAAAGGTCATTGCCTACACGCCCGGCCATGCTGACTGCTCCACCAAGGCGCGCGATAGCGACGGCCTGGTTAGCGCCTTTACCGCCCGCTACCAGCCTGAGCGAGCCCGCGCCCAGCAGAGTTTCGCCCATGGCCGGCAGGCGGGGCACGCGCACAACCTCGTCCATATTGAGGCTCCCGACGACAAGAATGCTTTTCTGGCTTGCAGGCATATCTATTACCTCTGCTTCGCAGTGTATTTTCTGCAAGCATACGATATCGGCGCGGATTTCTGCAACTTGCTCACCCGTTTAAGTGCAGTGCGGACCCGGCATTTCTTGAGCAGATCTAGAGCATACTGCCTGATACCCAGACCTCTTTTTGATTTTCGCTGGTATATACTCTACTTTAGAGGGAAAGGCGCAGAGGCCGGCCCGGGTTGTCGCTAGAGGGCCACAGGCGCTGGATATCCCTGTCTGTATGTGCGTAATGCTTTCAAAGCGGAAAGGTCGCTCTGCTATGAGTACCGTTGAATATGATCCGCCGCTCCAGGGGCGTAAAGGGCAGTTCTGGTACCAGTATCTCATCGATAGCCTCCTGGGGTGCATGGGGGCGCTGCTCGTCACCGCCATCATTTATACCTTCCGTCTCTACCCGCGCATCCCTAATATCTCGATCGTCTACCTGCTGGTCGTCATTGGACTCGCCAGTACGCGTGGCTCGTATGCCGCGATCCTTGCCGCGCTGGTGGCGTTTTTCTCCTTCGATTTTTTTATCGTTCCGCCCCTGTTTACATTTGTCATCTATCGTATCGAAGAGTGGATCGCCCTGTTTGTCTTTCTTGTCGATGCCATTCTCACGGCGCAACTGGCCTCGGCGCTGCGCAGGCGGGCCAGGGAGGCCTCACGCCGCGAGCGTGAGACGCACATCCTCTACGACCTGGTACGGGTCACCAACAGGGAGGAGGAAGCGGGGCGCCAGTTGCAGCGTGTTGCTCAATCCATTGTCGATGTGTTTTCCTCCTGGGGCATACGTGATTGCGCCATCCTCCAGCCTGATGCCGCTGGTGTCCTGAGCGTCATGGCGAGCGCTTACCAGCCGCTTGAACAGGTGACGCTGTCATCTGATGAGCGGGCGATGGCCTCCTGGGTGATGGCCCATGGACGCATGATGGGTCTCTATGACGATGCCTCATTTGCCCCCTCCACGCCCGCGAGCGTTATGCAGCGCGTCGTTGTGCGCAGCACCTGGGCGGGGCGGCCCATCCAGCGTTCGCTGCGCCTGATCCCGCTGAAGGCAGGCCAGAAGGTGGTGGGTGTGCTGCGCCTGCGCGTTGTGGACGACCTGCGGCGCTTCCCGCGCGAGGAACGCCTGGAGGAGGAGAATCAACCCCTCGATACGCGCACGGCCTTTTTCTGGACGTTTCTCGACCAGGCCACCTCGCTGATCGAACGTGTGCGCCTGCAGCGTGAAACCCTGCGCATCGAGGTTCTGCAGCGCACCGATGCTCTGCGCGCCGCCCTGCTCTCCTCGGTCTCGCATGACCTGCGCACGCCCCTGACATCGATCAAGGCCTCAGCGAGCAGCCTGCTTCAGGACGATGTTTACTGGGACGAGGAGGCCAGGCGCGGCTTCGCACACTCGATAGAACATGAAGCGGACAGACTCAACCGCCTGGTGGGCAATCTCCTCGACATGTCGCGTATCGAAGAGGGCGCCCTGCGGCCGCAGAAGGAGTGGTACTCGCTCAGCGGGCTCATTCATGATGTGCTGGGGCGCCTGCATCCGCTGCTTGAAGAACGCAAGGTCGTTCTTCACCTGCCCGACGACCTGCTGCTGGTCGAATTTGACTATGTACAGATCGACCAGGTCCTGACCAACCTCCTCGAGAACGCCGTGCGCTATACGCCGGCAGAGTCGCTCATCGAGGTGAGTGCGCGTAGCGAAGGTGAGCGAGTCCTCATCAGCGTGGCTGATCGCGGGCCGGGCATTCCCGCTGGGGATCTTGAGCGTGTGTTCGACAAGTTTTATCGCGTCCTGCATAGCCAGCGCCCCGGCAATTACACATTCGGCTCGGGCCTGGGGCTGGCCGTCTGCAAAGGAGTGGTCGAAGCTCACGCTGGGCGCATCTGGGCTGAACTGCGTGCTGGTGGAGGATTAGTCGTCAACATGGCCCTGCCTGTTGGCGCGCGAGAAGGGATCATGTTATGAGTAAGAACGGCGCCACCATCCTGGTGGTGGATGACGAAAAAGAAATTGTGCGCGCGCTCTCGCGCAGCCTTTCAGGCCATGGCTACACCGTGTTCGCGGCCAGGAGTGGTGAAGAGGCCATCGAGATGGCCGAGCGCCATCGCCCCGACCTGGTGTTGCTTGATCTTATGCTGCCCGGGATAAGTGGGCTGGAGGTGACGCGGCTGCTGCGCGCCGAGTCAAATGTACCCATCCTTGTGCTTTCGGTGAAGGAGGCCGAACGCGACAAGGTTGAAGCGCTCGATCTGGGGGCCGATGACTACATCCAGAAGCCCTTTAGCATGAACGAGGTGCTGGCGCGTATCCGCGTTGCTCTGCGCCACGTCGCCGGCGTACAGACAGGCACGGAACCGTGCTTCTCGGCGGGCCCATTGTGCGTGGACTTCGCTGCGCGGCGCGTGTTCGTCAGTGGCCAGGAGGTACGCCTGACGCCTACCGAGTACGACCTGCTCAAGGTCCTGATCACGCACCGTGGTAAACTGCTGACGCGGCAGATGTTGTTGAAAGAGCTCTGGGGAGCCGAGGCCCATGCCAGGATGCACAGCCTGCATGTCTATGTCGCGCAGCTGCGCCAGAAAATCGAACCGCTTCCCGAGCAGCCGCGCTTCATCCTCACCATTCCCGGCGTCGGCTACCGCTTCAATGAGGGGCTCGAAGCCTGACTGGCGACCTGAGAGAGCGTCTCGCCTGAGCACGAGCAGCGAGATGCGCCTGTGATCAGGCGGATTGTTTTGTGATCGAAATGTGACAATAGTCTCTAACACTTAAGCCGATGGTTAAATTTTAACCATTGTTAGAGAAGGGAGGTCAACGTTTCCGAAGATTGCTGCGGTCAGCAGCCTGCGTAAGCGTTGCAAGGCCCTGCCGTGACAACGCTGAGAATTTCCAGAGCATGCGTCCAGCTATCCAGAACGCACATTTACTCATCCTGGCTTAGACTGGTAAGCAGAACGAAGCGCTCGACGTACTATGGTTTGCGCCAGCACATTCGCTTCGTTCACTGGAGGATACGATGAAGGCACCATGCTGGCTCTTGCCTTTTACGTATGCACTGGATATGCGCGCCCTGGATGCCGTAGTCGGCCTGGCGCAGAGTCAGGGGGCGAGGCTGCTGGCGGTTTCGCTGATCGTGGTCCCTCACAGGCCAAACTTCCCGGGAGCGCGTCTTGAGCATATTCAACAATCAAAAGACTTCCTGGAGGCCCTGCGATGCAAGGCTGCCAGGAGGTATGTGGAGCTTGAACGCTGCGAGATCTTCAGCGGTGACGTGGTGCGCAGCCTGACGCTGCTGGCGCACGATCAGCAGTGTGACGGCATCATTCTGGTGTCTCGCGGGGATAAAGAGAGCCTGCTGCATGACTACGAGCTGAAACGCCTGCTTGACTGTCCACCAACATCACTGGTGCTTGTGCGCTTGCCTGCACAAGCACAACGAGCATGGACACGGCTTGCGGGAGACTGGCTGCGCCACTTGTATGAGGGGCAGGTCTCTGGTGGGTACGTAATGGATGCGCCGGCTTTGGAGGAGCCGGCCTGGATCAGGACGGAGCCGCCCTGGCGGGGGTGAGGTGTTTCCCGCTGAAGAAAGGAGACAACGCGCATGCCTGGAGCCCGCATCTTACTGGTGGAAGACGACGAGGTTCTCTGCGACGTGGTTGGGCGCAATCTGCAGGCTCGCCAGCACGAGGTCCAGGTCGCGCGTGATGCGCAGGCGGCGCTGGACCTGCTGCGTGCGGCCGTCTTTGATCTCATTGTGCTCGATATCAACCTGCCCGATCAGACGGGTTGGGAGGTCCTGCGGATCGCGCAGCGGGAGGGCCGGCTGCACTTACAAAATATCGATGGAGACATGCAGAAACTGCCGGTCGTGGTGGTTTCTGCCGTGCGCGTGAGCTCAAGCCGCCTGCAGGAGTTTGCGCCCCTGGCTTACCTGCCCAAACCGTTTCCGCTGGAGGCGCTGCTGCGCCTGGCGGCGGAGGCGGCGCAGCGTCGGCTTGCCGGCCCGCGCAATCGACCTAGTTCTTTGAACGGAACGCCGGCTACACCCGGCACAACATTACATGAGGAGGATTTATATGCTTGACCTGATTGTCGTTGTTGTGACCATTGTCTCGTTTCTGGCGTTCATCGGCTTCACCGAAGCCTGCGAGCGCCTGTAAGAAAGGAGGGGCGTCATGAATAGTCCTGTTGAATATATCCTGGTGGGTATTGTGGCATTTGCACTCCTCGTGTACCTGCTCATTGCCCTGCTGGCACCCGAAAAATTTTAACGGTTTCTTGCTTGCTTATCACACAAGAAGGAAATAATTATGCCTGTAACCTTTAATAGCATCCTGCAGGTGCTGATCTTTTTGGTCATTGTGCTGCTGCTGACCAAGCCCATCGGCCTGTACCTGACCGCGATCTTCGCCGGGGAGCGCACCTGGCTCTCGCCCGTCTTCGTGCCCGTCGAACGGTTCATTTATAAGCTCTCCGGGATCAACCCGGAAGAGGAGCAGAAGTGGACGGGCTACATGATCGCTGTGCTGGTCTTCAGCCTGGCGGGCATGCTGCTGTTATATCTGATCGAGCGCACCCAGCAGTGGCTGCCGTTCAACCCGGCGGGCTTATCCGCGGTCGAGCCACGGCTCGCTTTCAATACCGCCTCCAGTTTCACCACCAACACCAACTGGCAGAACTACAGCGGCGAGACGACTATGAGCTATCTGACCCAGATGGCGGGCCTGGCCTTTCACCAGTTTGTCTCCGCCGCCGCGGGTATCGCGCTGGCGGTGGCCCTGGTGCGCGGGCTGGCGCGGCGCAGCGCGCAGAATCTGGGCAATTTCTGGGTCGACCTCGTCCGCTGCACCCTCTACCTTCTGCTGCCCATCTGCGTGGTGGGCGCGCTGATCTTCGTCTCGCAGGGGATGATCCAGAACTTCAACCCCTACACAGTGGTGCATACCCTGAACGGGCAGGTACAGACCGATTGCCCAGGGGCCGGTCGCCTCGATGGAAATCATCAAAGATCTTGGCACCAACGGCGGCGGCTTCTTCAACGTCAACTCGGCCCATCCCTTCGAGAATCCCAATGCCCTCACCGCCATGCTGATCATACTCTGTGAGATCTCAATCGGGGCCGGCCTGTTCTACATGTTCGGCAAGATGGTGGGCGATACCCGCCAGGGCTGGGTGCTGTGGATTGCCTCAGCCATCCTCTTCGTGATCGGACTGATGGTGGTCATCCCTGCCGAGCAGGTCGGCAATCCGCTGCTGACCAGTGCCGGCGCCAACCAGGTCGTGAGCGCCACGCAGGCGGGTGGCAACATGGAGGGCAAGGAGGTGCGCTACGGCATCACCGTCTCGGGGTTACAGGAGGTGACCACGACGGCTACCTCGACGGGCACGGTCATGAGCTTCCACGATAGCTATACGCCCCTGGGCGGGCTGGTGCTGATCACCAACATCGCGCTGGGTGAGATCATCTTTGGAGGCGTTGGCTGCAGGGCTCTACAGCATGATCTACTTCGCCATCATCGCGGTCTTTATCGCGGGCCTGATGGTGGGGCGCACGCCGGAGTACCTGGGCAAGAAGATCGAGCGCAAGGAGATCATGATGGCGGTGCTGGCCCTGCTGATCTCGCCCCTGCTGGATCCTGCTCTTTACCGCGCCTGGCCATGGCGCTCCCCTATGGCCTCTCGTCGATCCTCAATCCAGGACCGCATGGGCTGACGGAGGTCCTGTACGCCTACACCTCCGCCAACGGCAATAATGGCTCCGCCTTCGCCGGGCCTCAGCGGCAACACGCCCTTCTACAACTGGACGCTGGGCATGGTCATGCTGATCGGCCGCTTCGCCGAGGTCATCCCCATCCTGGCCTTCGCCGGCTCGCTGGTGAAGAAGCGGGTCGTGCCGGCTGGCCTGGGCACCTTCCCAACGACGGGGCCGCTCTTCGTGGCGCTCTTGATCGGCGTGATCCTGATCGTGGGAGCGCTGACCTACTTCCCGGCGTACTCGCTTGGACCGGTTGTCGAACAATTGCTGATGCAGGCGGGGAGGACCTTCTAACATGCAGAACCGATACACAGAATGATACGTTATACAAGTGAAGGAAGTGGAAGACGCGCCGCAAGGGAGAGATCTCGATCTGGGATCCCAAGATCATCCGCCGCGCCATCCCGGACTCCTTCAAGAAACTGGACCCGCGTGTGCAGCCCAAGAACCCGGTGATGTTCGTGGTGGAGGTCGGCAGTGTCGTCACCACCATCGAGTTCGTGCGCCTCTGGCTGTTTACCCAGCCCACGGCCGCCTTCACGCGCTCTGAGTTAACCGACCAAACCATCTTCGTGCTGGCCGTCACCATCTGGCTGTGGTTCACCGTCGTCTTCGCCAACTTCGCCGAGGCCATGGCCGAGGGACGCGGCAAGGCCCAGGCCGATACCCTGCGCCGGGCGCGCACCACGACGATGGCCAAACGCCTCGCCAGGCCATGACCGCTTCGGCACATTCCAGGAGGTCGCGGCCCCGGAACTCCGCAAAGGCGACCTGGTGCTGGTCGAAGCCGGAGACGTGATCCCCGGCGATGGCGATGTCGATGGAGGGCGTCGCCTCGGTGGACGAGTCGGCGATCACCGGCGAGTCCGCCCCGGTCATCCGCGAAAGCGGCGGCGACCGCAGCGCGGTTACCGGCGGCACGCGCGTGCTCTCGGACTGGATCATGGTGCAGGTGAGCGCCAATCCTGGCGAAACCTTCCTGGATCGCATGATCGCCCTGGTCGAAGGCGCCAAGCGCCAGAAGACTCCCAATGAGATCGCGCTGAATATCCTGATCGCCAGCCTGACCATCATCTTCTTGCTGGTCGTGGTTTCGCTAGAGCCGTTCGCCATTTACTCGGGCCAGCCGGTCTCGGTGACGGTCCTGATCGCGCTGCTGGTCTGCCTGATCCCGACGACGATCGGCGGGCTGCTCTCGTCGATCGGCATCGCGGGCATGGACCGCATGGTGCAGCGTAACGTGCTGGCCATGAGCGGGCGCGCGGTGGAGGCGGCGGGTGACGTCGATGTGCTCCTGCTGGATAAGACGGGCACTATCACCATTGGCAATCGCCAGGCGACACGCTTTGTGCCGCTGCGCGGGGTGGACGAGCGGGTGGTGGCCGAGGCCGCCATGCTCTCCAGCCTTTCGGATGAGACCCCGGAGGGGCGCTCCATCGTCGCCCTGGCGAGGGAGAAATACGGGCTCACGGACGAGGTAGACGCCGTCCGCGACCTTTATCCCCTTCTCGGCCACGACCCGCATGAGCGGCGTGGATCTCAATGGGGCGCATGCTGGAGGCGGGCAGCCGCGCGTGCACACCATTCGCAAAGGGGCAGTCGGACGCCGTCATCGCCTACGTGGCGGAACATGGCGGGGCCAGCAGTGACGAGCTGAAGGAGATTGTTGATAAAATCGCCCGCGCCGGCAGCACGCCGCTGGTGGTGGCCGAGACGCAGCCTGGCGCCAATGGCAAGGCCGAGCAGGCGCGCCTGCTCGGGGTGATCGAGCTCAAGGATATCGTCAAGACGGGCATGCGCGCGCGCTTTGACGAACTGCGGCGCATGGGCATCCGCACGATCATGATCACCGGCGATAATCCGCTGACCGCCGCCGCCATCGCCAAGGAAGCCGGCGTCGATGACTTCCTGGCCCAGGCCACGCCGGAGACCAAGATGAAGCTGATCAAAGAGCAGCAGACCGGCGGACGCCTGGTGGCGATGACCGGTGACGGCACCAACGACGCCCCGGCGCTGGCCCAGGCCGATGTCGGCGTGGCCATGAACACGGGCACGCAGGCGGCCAAAGAGGCTGCCAACATGGTCGACCTGGACTCCAACCCGACCAAGCTGATCGAGGTCGTGGAGGTGGGCAAGCAGCTGCTGATCACGCGCGGCGCGCTGACGACCTTCAGCATCGCCAACGATGTGGCCAAGTACTTCGCCATCATCCCGGCGGCATTCTCGATCACCTATCCGCAGCTGCAGGCCCTGAATGTCATGCACCTGGCCACGCCGCAACAGCGCGGTGCTCTCGGCGGTGATCTTCAACGCGCTGATCATCGTCGCGCTGATCCCGCTGGCGCTGCGCGGGGTGAAATATCGTCCGATCGGGGCGGGACCGCTCTTGCGCCGGAATTTGCTGATCTATGGCATCGGTGGCATCATCATCCCGTTCATCGGCATTAAAGCCATCGACCTGGTGCTGCAGGTGTTGCACCTGACGCTCTAAGCAACCACGGATATGCGGCGGCCCGCTCCACCCTGAACGGGCTGCCGGCCACCCCGCAGAAGAAGGAATTGAAATATGAATAAAGCGACGCTGTCCTCCTCGCCCGGCCAGGCGCCTGAAGGGGCGCCGAAACCGTCATTCTGGCGAACCAGCATGAACAAATATATCCGCCCGGCGGTGGTGCTGACGCTGCTCCTGACGATCCTGCTGGGCCTGATCTATCCCGGCGTCGTCACGGCGCTGGCCCAATTGATCTTCCCCTACCAGGCCAACGGCAGCCTGCATTACGTCAATGGCAAGCTGGTGGGCTCGGATCTGATCGGGCAGTACTGGACACTGCCCAAATACTTTCAGGGGCGTCCTTCGGTGACGGTGAACCCCAATACCGGGACGCCCGAGCCCTATGCCGCCGACAATTCGACGGCCTCGAACCTGGGGCCGACCAACTCGACGCTGGTCAAAGATGTCCAGCAGCGGGTGGCCGTGCTGAAGAAGGAGAATCCGAACGCACCTCCGGGGCCGGTGCCGGTAGACCTGGTCACGTCTTCGGGATCGGGACTCGACCCGGACATCACCATCGCAGGCGCCCTCTACCAGGTGCCGCGCGTGGCTGCCGCACGCGGACTCAGCCGGAGCGTCGTGCAGCGGCTGGTGATGAACCATGTGCAGGGGCGCTTCCTGTGGATCTTCGGCGAGCCCTATGTCAACGTGCTTGATCTGAACCTGGCGCTCGACCAGGTAAAGTAAGTACACGATGGCGCAGCACGTGCCTGACAAGCAGCAAAGCGGCGAGGGACACCCTCCCGTCGAGGCCCAGCCGGTGGCTCCCATAACGGAGAGCCACCGGCCGCGGCGTGGCCGCCTGCGCGTCTACCTGGGCGCGGTTGCCGGGTCAGGCAAGACCTACGCGATGCTCAAGGAGGGGCATAGCCGCGAGAGCGAGGGCGTGGATGTCGTGGTGGGCTATGTGGAGACGCATAAGCGAACCCAGACGCAGGCGCAGCTGGGGGACCTGGAGATCATCCCGCGCAAGCAGGTGAGCTATCGAGGGGTCACGCTGGAGGAGATGGATACCGCAGCTATCATTGCCCGCCACCCGCAGGTGGCGCTGGTCGATGAGCTCGCGCATACCAACGCCCCCGGCTTCAGGCACGTCAAACGCTTCCAGGATGTCGAGGACTTGCTTGATGCGGGCATCGACGTGATAACAACCCTGAACATCCAGCACCTGGAGAGCCTGAATGACATGCTGGCGAGTATTACCGGTGTGCGTGTACGCGAAACGCTGCCGGACCGCATTCTTGACGAGGCCGATGAAGTCGAACTCGTCGATATTTCGCCGCACGCGCTGCGCCAGCGTATGAAGCACGGCAACATCTACCCGCCCGAACGCATCGACGCGGCTCTCCACCATTTCTTCCGCGAGGGAAACCTGACCGCTCTGCGGGAGATAGCCCTGCGCCGCACCGCCGAGAAAACCGAATTCCAGCTGCAGCGCTACATGACCGACCATGGGATCGGTGAGCTCTTGCCTACAGGTGAACGGGTCCTGGTGGGCTTTGACCACCGGCCGCAAGCGCGCCAGGTGCTGCGTGACGCCTGGCGGCTGGCGCACGGCCTGCATGCCGAGCTGATCGCGATCTCGATCCAGCCGCAAGGCTACCTGGCCTTCACCAGCAAACTCATCGCCTGGCTCAAGTACGGCGACGAGGCGCAGAAGTATGGCGACGAGGCGCAACGGCGCCTGGCGGAGCATGCCACCTTCGCCGCGGACATCGGTGCGGAGGTGATGCGCATAAACAGCCGCGATATCGCACGCACGCTCGTCGAGGTCGCTCATCAGCGCCAGGTTACCCAGATCGTACTGGGCCAGCCCGCGCGCAGCCGCTGGGAAGAGCTGCTGCGCGGCTCCATGATCAATCGCCTGGTACGCCTGAGTTCAGAGATGGACATCCACATCGTTCCAGGCAGCAGAAACGAATAGATACATAACAGAAGAGAGCGGAGTTGCCCTAATGCCAAAGATCTACCGGCCTGGCCAGCGTATCGATCACTACGAAATCACCCGCCTGCTGGGGGCGGGAGCGGCAAGTCGTGTCTACCTGGCCCAGGACTGCCGGGCTCTCCAGCAGGTTATTCTCAAATTCCCCAGTGATGATGTGATCGGAGGCGCGGCGATTTTCGAGCGCTACAAGCGCGAGGCAGAGATTGGCAAGCGCCTCAAGCATTCCGGCATCCAGCGCCACCTCAATCATGCTGAGCGGCGCAGCGTGGAGTACCTGGTGCTGGAATACCTGCCGGGGCGTACGCTGCGCGAGGCGATGGAGGAATGCGCGCCCGCGCTGCTGCCGCCGGCGGAGGTGCAGCGGATACTGCTGCGCGTGTGCGCGGCACTGGTCTATGCGCATGAGCACGGTGTGATCCATCGCGATGTGAAACCCGACAATATCCTCCTGCTGAACAATGGCGAGGTCAAGCTCCTCGACTTTGGCATTGCACTGCTGGCAGACGAGCGCCGTTCAATCTGGCAACGCGCCTCGGGCCCAATTGGAACTCCGGATTACATGGCTCCCGAACTGCTGGGGGGCGAGCGGGGATCGGCGCAGGCCGATATCTACGCGCTCGGGGTGACGCTCTATGAACTGCTCTGCGGGCGCACGCCATTTGAGGAAAAAGATGGCTTCGCGATCGTTACCCAGCATATTTCACACGACCCCCCGGATATTCTCGCCTTCAATCCCACACTCTCTCCCGCCCTGGCCACGGTGGTCATGCACGCCATTCGTCGTGATCCGGCGAGGCGCTATGCAAGCATGCAGGACCTGACGTACGATCTGGGACACCTGGATGAAGTGACACCTGTGAACTATATCCCCGCTCCAGCCAGGCTCGGTGGTCCTTACAGGCAAGCTCTGGGCCTGGTGCTGATTATCTTGCTGGTCTGTGCCGCTCTCGTCGCCTTCGGTGCGTTTGCGCAATACGCGCACGCACTCGCACACTAGTTCAGATCGAGTGAGAACGGAGGGGCGCGAGCAAACATCTTGTCGGCGGGCAAGGGAGCCGAGTTTAACTTGACTCTCGAAAGACCCTGTTCTGACACCTCACCTCATGTTGTTTTGCAAGGGAGTATATGCTATACTTCAAAGACGAAGTCTCTCTATACATAATGAGGAGCACCGGGAAGTCTGGTCGGTCAAGGTGTCGCGCGTATATTTCAACAGAGAAGGACGTACGCCGGACATCAGGCCATCAGACTGGTCCGGTGTTTTTTCTTGTGTATATGAGCTGCGACAATGGCGAGGCATCTCTTTGAGGAGGATATCATGAGGGTTCTGCGATTTTTAGCGGCTGGTGTAAGCGCACTTTTCGGTCTCTATTGTGTGATCTGGGGTCTTGTAGCTTCGTCCGTGCCGACATCAGAGCGCGGTGGCGGCGCTTTCATTGGGCTGCTCTTGCTGCTGCTGGCCTATGTGTATTTGCGCTTTATCCCTCTTCCTGGGCAAGAGGAGAACGCTCCCCCTGCCAGGGCTGGATGATTTTCAACTCACTAACGTCCCAGCATCAGTATCTGTTCAACAAGTGGCCCCAGCGCCAGCGCCGGGAGGTAGGTCAAAGCGACCACGATCAAAGCAGTCCCTACCAGCACGCTGGCAAACAACAATGTATCGGTTGACAGCTTTCCGGGTGTGGGTACCCTTTTGGCTGCGAGGCGAACAGCCCGGCCAGCGCCAGCGCGGGGATCGCCAGCCCAAAACGCCCGAGCGCCATCGCCACCGCCGTGGTTGAGTTGTAGAAGGGGTTGTTGGCGGAGAGCCCCGCGAGCGCCTGCCCGTTGTTGGCGAAGGAACTGGCGTAGGCGTAGATGATCTCCGTCAGACCATGCGGGCCGCTGTTGGTAGTCAGGGCCGCCTGGCCGGCAGGAATGGCGATTGCTAGGGCCGTGAGCAGCAGGATAGCGATCGGACCCATCAAGGTATATATCACGATCAGCTTCATCTCTGATGGCTCGATTCTCTTACCCAGGTATTCCGGCGTGCGTCCTACCATGAGGCCGGTGATGAACAAGCCCAGTAATGCCACCAGGACGATGCTGTAGATGCCGGTGCCCAGTCCGCCGAAAATCATCTCCCCGAGCATCATATTCACGAGCGGAATCATGCTACCGACTGGAGTATAACTGTCATGCATCGAGTTCGTGGAGCCGGTCGCGCCATTTGAGGTCGTAATCGCCGTCAACACCGAGCTGCCAATGCCGAAGCGCACCTCTTTGCCTTCCATATTGCCACCCGACTGCATGACGGTGGTCACGTGAGCGCTGCTCGTCACCTGTGGATTGCCGCTCTGTTCCGCTATACCGCTGATGCCCAGCCCAACCACGAAGAGAAAGGTCATCACCCAGAAGAGCATCCAGCCCTCGCGGGGGCGCCCGATCATGCGACCGAACGTGTTGGTCAAAGCAGCAGGCAGGAGGACAATAGCGAGCATTTCGAGAAAATTGGTCAGAGGCGTCGGGTTTTCATAGGGATGGGCGCCATTGACATTGAAAAAGCCGCCACCATTGGTTCCCAGGTTCTTGATGAATTCCAGTGCGGCCACCGGCCCCTGCGCAATCGCCTGGCCGCTCCCCTCCAGGGTCAAGGCGTGCGTGTAGGGGTTGAAGTTCATTGGAACTCCCTGCCAGATGAGAACGATACTACCAACGAGCGACAGAGGCAGCAGCACCCAGAGGAGCGCGCGCACCAGGTCAAACCAGAAATTGCCGAGCTTATCTGTGCGGTGAGCGGCAAAACCTCGCATAAAGGCAATACCAACCGCCAGGCCTGCCGCACCCGCGAAGAAATTCTGCGCGGCCAGACCAATTATCTGGCTGACGTAACTCATGGTCGTCTCGCCGCCATAGGCCTGCCATGTGGTGGTCGTGGAGAAACTGATAGCGGTATTGCCCGCCAGGTCCGGAGTCATGGGCGTCGTAAGATAGGTGTGATCATACCAGGGCAAGAACGCCTGCATGCGCAGGATTGCGTACAGCAGCAGCGTCCCTACCATGCCGAAGAGGAGGAACGCAATGGTATATTGCCTGGCATTCATCTGGCGCCGGGCGTCAATACCTGTGATTTTGTAGATAAGGCGTTCCAGCGGTAGCAGCGCGGGATCCAGGAAGGTTTTCTGCCCGCTGAAGACCCGCAGCATATAGCCGCCGAGAGGTTTAACCAGCAGAATAACCACGAAGAGAAAGAGCAGGTACTGTGCTATGTTTGCCAGGCTCATACGAAAACCTCATTGTTCTGTTTGTACACTGCGGCGCTGGTACGGAAGCTGACGTATTAATGGTGGACAGGCGGGGCCCCGTAGATTGTGTCCAGCGCCAGGTTGAGCTCAAGCACGTTGACCCGCGCTTCGCCCATAACTCCAAGATCACGACCTTGCGTATAGCGGGTAATCAGGGACTTTAATTGTTCGACTGTGACCGCGGCATTTCTACCACCCAGGGCCTGGCGAGCGCTTGCCACCCGCTTAACCTGAAGCAGGGCCGCGGCCGGCGAGATATCCGGATCAAGGCCGCTGCCACTGGCCGTGACAATATCAGCGGGCAGCGGTGTATCGGGCGCCAGCCCATTCTCCTTGCGGAATTGATCGGCGTAGGTTTTCACGCCCAGGTACGTGCCAGGTATATAGTAGGTGTTTGCCTTCCCCGCGACGGGCGTGCCGCCAGCGGGAGGGGGCGCTCCCTTTGCGACGGTCACCTGGCTGCCATTGCCTGCAATAAGCTGTGGATTCGTCGGACCTATGTTGGAGCCTCCAGAACTCGCGGCGTTGTAACCAACCGCGCTTGGTCGACCATGAAAGTATGCGGGGTTGGTGAACTGCTGCCCAATGAGTGCTGAGCCAACCACTTGCCCATGCTTATCTACCATGAGGCTGCCATTCGCCTGGAAGCTGAAGGCGAGCTGGCCGATCACAAAGACCAGCAGCGGATAGATGATCCCGCACAGGATCAAGAGCACGAAGATGATGCGCAGCGAGTTCCATGTCTCCCGGCCGAGGAGTTGCGACGTGTCTCCTTTTGCCAGGGCCCTGGCTCTACGCAACAGTTCATGGGGTGTATGCAAAGCTTTATGGGTAGACATCGCTCTTCTCCTTGGCCTGATTCTTCAGATTTCTGAGCTGCCGGTCAAGGAGCCTGTAGAGAGGATACACTACAACTATGACCGCGAACAGGGGGAGAGCGCTTGTGGTAGCGAGGAAGAGGGCAAAGGCGGCGAACATCAATAGCATGCCGGCGCCGATGGCGGCAAGCCTGATCTCTTCATGGCGCAGGGTCTGTGCCTGCGCTAAACGAAGTCGTCGTTGGTCGGGCTCCTCTGGTTGTTCTCCTGCTTCCTCTGGCGAGGAACTTCCCAGAAAGTAGTTTTCCTCCTGCCTATCGTTGGCTTGCATCATTTTCACCTCCTGATGAGCATCGTGAGATGTTCTCATGTTATCTACATCCAGTACGTGTTTTTTGATGGAGACAGATTGTTGCTTCATCCTGGACATAGAGCGGAGAGCAGAAGTGTTGAGCGTTGTGGTAAGATAGAAGGATGAAAGCTTACTCACAAGATCTGAGAGAACGCGTGCTGCGAGCGGCAGACCAGGGAATGCCACACCAAGAAATCGTGTGGGTGTTGGGAGTCAGTCTGGCGACCATCGGGCGCTATCTCAAACAACGCCGAGAAACGGGGCATGTGAGGGCCAAAGTCATTCCTGGACGGCCCTCCAAGAAAATGGAGCCACTGCAAGCAGGATTGACCGCGCAACTGCAGGCGTTTCCTGATGCGACCCTGGAGCAGCATGCGCGCTACTGGCAACAAAGCCAGGGCATGCACGTCAGCCGATGGAGCGTCGGACGAGCGATCAAGCGCATGGGCTGGACGCGAAAAAAAAGACGTTGGGAGCCACCGAACGCAAGGAAGAAGCCCGCAGCATCTGGCGAGAGCAGATGAAGCAGGTGGATGCGAGCCTCCTGGTGATCGTCGATGAGACGGGCTCCAATATCGGTCTGACCCCGTTGTATGCCTGGGCACCCAAAGGACAGCGAGCCCATGGCAGTGTCCCGCGCAATTACGGCAAGAATACGACCTTGCTGGCTTCCCTTTCGCTCTCAGGGATGGGAGCAGCAATGATCCTGGAGGGCGCCACCGATACACTCGCTTTTGAGAGCTATATTGAGCAGGTGTTGGCTCCCAGCTTGCAGCCCGGTCAGATCGTGGTGATGGACAATCTGAGCGCCCATACCGGCCCCAAGGTTCGACAAGCTATCCAAGCGAAGGGATGCCACTTACTGTTTTTGCCTTCGTATTCTCCCGATCTCTCTCCCATCGAAGGCGCCTTTTCCAAACTCAAGGCTTTCTTACGCCGGGTCGGGCCTCGTACCCGCCAGGACCTGTACGAGGCCCTCTCTCAAGCTTTGGATGCCATTACTCCCCAGGACGCTCTCGGCTGGTTTTCTCACTGCGGCTATTTCCCTGCTGAACAGGAGGTACCATGAACACTCAATCTTTCTGCTCTCCGCTCTAGTATAGTTCAAAGAAGGTAAAGATACGTTACGAGTATGCTGGTTCCTGTTCAGGATATTCTCAAAGCCGTCCTGCCGTAGCAAGAACACTTGTATCTAACTATCGCAGAACACAGGAAGAGTACAGGCACGTGCGCAAGGTGAGGTGAAAGCTGGATAGCGAATCACCAGGTCTCAAGTTCTTCACGCATCCGCTCAAATGTCGCTGTGTCGATCTCGCCGTGAGCATAGCGCTTGCGGAGTATCTCCATGGGAAAAGGGCCGCTTCATATGAGCCTCGAAGTGGCAAGCACACGCACGACTTTCCATTGTGAATAGTATAGCGTATTATCCTCACCTGGCAGTCACATTCTGCCGCCTCACCTCATGCAACGATCACAAGCTATTACTCATGGCTCGGCAGCAGTTAAGCGCAGGAGGGCGCGTTCAATCAGGGAGGTTACCTGCTCCAGGTAGGTCCAGAAGAAGGCCGCGCGCGATCCTGGATGGGCGCGTTCCTGCTCCAGGCGTGTCGCGCTGGCGAACCACGCTACCGGGTGCTCGATGCGCAGGCAGAGCACGGCGAGCACCTGCTGATCTGCCTGTAATGGCATGAGACGCAGAATGCTGACCGGCCCGAGGGTGGCGTAGTACGCAATATTGTGCTCGGCGTCGCTCTGATCTGGCGGCGGTGCGGAGCGTTTCTCCTGTATACGGCCCTGATTCAGCCCAGCCTGCGCCAGGACAAGCTCGTCGGAGGACAGGGCGAACGGTTCGTGTGAGGAGGAGGCATCCGCCAGCATTGTAAGATGCCCCTGCTCATCAGGTAAGAGTAAAGCGCATGCATAGACTCCCCAGGGGGCAAAGACGCGCAGCGTGGAGAAAGCTATCACGTTAAGCAGCTCCTCCAGGCGCTCATGCGTGTTGGCGTAGCGCAGCAATTCATAGAGTATCCTCGTCTCACGTTCCTGGCGCTGCGCCTGCTCTGTACGCTGGCGCATGACCGCTGTGAGTTGACTGGTCAGGAGCGCGGTAACCAGGAAGACGAAGAGGGCTATCCATTCCTCCCAGCGCGCGATTGTAAAGGTGTAGAGAGGCGGCACAAGGAAGAAATCGAAGGCGAGAAAGGCCGTAACCGACGCCAGCACGGCGGAATAGCGTCCAAAGGTACTGGCCAGCAGGAGTATCACCAGCAGATAGACAAAAGAAATGTTTGGGATGCGCGGATAGAGATGAAAGAGGCCGATCAGGCCGGTCACCGCCAGAGCGCCGCCAATGGCCAGTACACTTTCTAAGAGAAAGCGCGACCATCGAAAGGTTGTCCTTTCCTCAAGCGCGGGAATGCGTTCTATCATGTGCATAGCTATTTCCTTATAAAACCATCATGCTACCGCTCAGATCATACCACGCAGTCGCTCAATAAAAGTTCAGGATTTCGTGCGTAAGGGTAAGTATTCAGACAATGACGGGCTATGCCATTTGTAGGGGTGAATACACTATGATTTGATCCATAAACGGGTAATCTCGAAGCAAAGGGAGCATGACCGTTTTGTGCACATTCAGCTCCCGGCTGTGATGAAATCGTGAGGCACGTATGTTATCCTCGGATCAGGAGGATGTTTGTGCAGTTGAGACAGATAGAGAAAATCGCCACGAGCTGGCTCCAGCAAGCAGCTCGTTTTGTTATCACATTGCAGCGCAGCGGTAGAAAATCGAGAAAGAGATGTTCGATAACTTCAACAAGGCGCTCGAGAGGTATTGGAGAAGTCTGTTAAACGTGTTCTGGTTCGTTCCTGGGCTCGTCTCTCTCCTTGGGCCGCTCCTTGCCCTCTTCTTTCTGACGCTGGATCATCGATTTGGTCGAGTGGAGATGCTATTTATCTTCAGTGGCGGCGCTGCGGAGGCCAGTATCATTCTCTCCACGCTGGCAGCCTCGCTGATTACCGTTGTAGGTCTTACCTTTTCAATCACTATCGTCGTGCTGCAACTGGTTGCCAGCCAGTATACCCCACGTGCCCTGCGTGGTTTCCTGCGCGACCGCGTCACCCAGGTCGTAGCCGGAGGTTTCGCCGCTATCTCCGCCTATTGCCTGATCGTGCTCACAACGATCCAGGATGCTTCTTCAGCCGAACATAGCTTCCTGCCTGCTATCAGTATCACTGTCGCGATGGGACTTGGTTTCCTTGGACTCGTGCTCCTACTCATTTTTATTCATCACGCTGGCAGTGTGATCCAGGTGGCGGATATTACTGCACGCCTTGCCAGGCAGACGATGCAGGCCTTTGATCTACAGTCTCGCGGATGGATAAACGAGCCGTTTAAGATGCAGGGCTTACCTCTCATGCGCGACTGGCGCGGCGGGGGGGACCCGGCCCTATTGCGCGCGCCCCGTCCGGGCTATGTCCAGAGGATAGCGCATGCCAATCTCGTCAAGCATCTCCAACGTCCAGGACTCTACCTCCATCTGCTCATCTGTCCGGGTGATTTTGTGACGGAGGAAACTGCTATCGCGGAGGTCTGGCCTGCTGAGGCGGCCGATAAGGACTGTAGAAAAACCATCCTGCACAGCGTCTCTATTGAGCGCGAGCGCGATGTCGCTCAGGATGCCCGCTTTGGCGTCCGGCAACTCGCCGATATTGCGCTGCGCGCCCTCTCTCCTGCCGTGAATGACCCGACGACGGGGGTACTTTGTATCAACTACTTGCAGGCTGTGTTTGAGCGTTTTGTGCGTCAACAACCACAGCCAGGCATCTACTCTTTTGCGCATGGAGCCAGCGCCCTGGAGATACGCCAACCCGCGTTGCAGGAGTATCTCGAGGTATTCCTGGAGATTGAACACTATACGGGAGGAAACGCGCGCGTTATCACTGCTCTGCTTACGGCTCTTCAGCGTGTCATGGAGGCGGCCGCACCTCTCAATATTCAGGAGCAGCGAGAACTTCTCACCGAGATAGCTTCTACGCTGGCAGCGAAGAGCATGGTGGGATGGGATTTCCGTAGTAAGCTGACATGAACCAGCGTATATACCTGCAGGAGGAGAGAAACAAGTGAGCGAACAAACGAACAATCAATCACCAGAGGATCAGCAAGGGATGCCTGGAGATCCTTTGCGCCCGCGTGAGGATAGCGACGCTGACTTTTTGCTGCCAGGTCGTATGGAGGAACGCCGGGGCAGCCGGCCTGGAGATACGCGCGTGCGCATCGTGTTCCCCGCTCATCCCACCTTACGACGGGTGAGCGATGGGGTACTGGAGGCCACGCCGGCGAGCTATGAGCCGCATGGTCGCCTGGCGCAGGCGACCACCTTCCTGAAGCGGGCCCTGATCGGGGTGCCCATCGCCACAGCGCGCGCTGAGCACGAACGCTTGACCAAGTTCAAGGCACTGGCCGTGCTCTCCTCCGATGCGATCTCTTCCGTGGCGTATGCGACCGAGGCCATCCTGATCAACCTCGTCGCGGCCGGCTCGGCCTACCTGGGCCTCACCCTGCCTATCAGCCTGGTGATCATCGGCCTGCTGTGTATAGTCGCGATCTCCTACCGCCAGACCATTCCCGCCTATCCTAATGGCGGCGGTTCGTACATCGTGGCCAAAGAGAACCTGGGCACGGTGGCGGGCCTGGTGGCGGCTGCCGCACTGATGATCGACTATGTTCTTAATGTCGCGGTGAGCATTTCGGCCGGCGTGCAGAACCTCGCTTCGCTCTTCAAGCCCCTGTCACCCTACATCGTCCTCCTGGACGTCGCCCTGGTCATCCTGATGATGGTCATCAACCTGCGCGGGGTGCGCGAATCGGGCACCATCTTTGCCCTGCCCACCTACTTCTTTATCGCGAGTGCGGTCTTACTCATTGTCGTTGGACTGGTCAAGGCCTTTGCCATCCACCACCAGCCTGTCATCGGTGATTACGCCCCTGTACAGGCGATCGAGCCGTTGTCGCTCTTCCTGATCCTGCGCTCATTCGCCACTGGCTGCTCGGCGATGACCGGGGTCGAGGCCATCTCCAACGGGGTGCCCGCCTTTCAGAAGCCTGAGACGCGCAACGCGTCGATTACCCTGACCTGGATGGCCGTGATTCTCGGCACGCTCTTCCTGGGCATCACGCTGCTGGCGACGACCTACCATGTCGAGGCCAATGTCGCAGGGAATCCCACGGTGATCTCCCAGATCGCGCGGGAGGTATTCGCGGGCCCGCTGGTCTTCCTGTTCCCCGTCTTCCAGATAGCCACCCTGGGCATTCTCACGCTGTCGGCCGAGACAAGCTACTCCGACTTTCCTCGCCTGGCCTCGCTGCTGGCAAGAGACCAGTTCCTGCCCAGCTTCTTCGGCTTCAGGGGCGACCGACTGGCCTTTTCGGTGGGCATTATCTGCCTGTCAGTTCTCGCCAGCGTGCTGATGATTGTATTTAAAGGAAGCACAGACGCCCTCATTAACCTCTTTGCCGTCGGCGTGTTCATGTCCTTTACCCTCTCACAGAGCGGCATGGTCCTTCACTGGTGGCGCCTGCGCGCAACGCATAAGGGCTGGCGGCGCAGCATCGTCATCAATGGCGTCGGCGCGTTCACCACCCTGGTGGTGGCGCTGGTGATCTCGGTCACGAAGTTTCTGGAAGGAGCCTGGATTGTTGTGCTGCTGATTCCTCTGCTGGTGTTGATGTTCATGGCTATCTATCGCCATTACCAGCATGCCGAGCGGGCACGCGTCGCCGATCTTCCCGTTCACCCCGCCGACATCCATCACCGCTTCATTGTGCCGATTGCCCGCCTGGACCGCGCCTCGATCCAGAGCCTGGCCTATGCGCGCTCGCTCTCCGCGCGCGTCACCGCGGTGCATGTCGCGATCGATGCGGCTGAGGCGGATGCCATGCGCGTGGCCTGGGATAAGTGGCAGCAGCACCTAGCGGAAGGGGAGGAAACTCACCTGCTCGTCATTGAGTCGCCGTACCGTTCCCTGACCCGCCCCTTGCTGGCCTACATTGACACCATCCGTGAGCGTCACCCCGATGAGACAATCACCGTGATCCTGCCGGAATACCTGGTCTCTCACTGGTGGGAGTATGTCCTGCATAATCAGACGGCATTTCGCCTCAAGGCTACCCTGCTCTTCCGCCCGGGCATCGTTGTCATCGACGTGCCACAGTACCTGCGCGGTCGACGGCCCTCGCAGTCATAATCTCGCACGCGCTGAAGATGAATATGTACGCGCTAGCTGACCGCCCTGATACTACTCCTGCCTCCACTGGTCCCACTGCCCCCACTGGCTCTGCTGAGCCTGCTGGGCGTAGCCGCCGGATGCCTCCAGGCGCTCGCGCATCTGCTCGAAGGTGGCGGCATCGATCTCACCGCGCGCATAGCGCTGGCGCAGGATCTCCATGGCTGAAGGCTGAAATGGCGGCATGCCCGGGGTGTAGTAAGGCCCTTGCCCGAAGTAACTTGTGGAGCGATTGCGCGCGCTAAATGCGCGTAGCAGAGCCCAGATCAGCAAGGCCGGAATGACCAGCCAGAAGAGGCGCCCAAATAGCAGGAAAGGCAGTAGTAGTAGTAGATGTATGCCGTGAATGCCCCAGAACATGGGTGTTCCTTCTTTCTAAATAGCGCAGTCGAGGCGCTTTTCTCCACCAGCGACAACGTCTCATGTTTATTCATAATGCATCTTTCAATGTCATCATTACTCAGGCCTCTATCTATCTACGTCGGCCGCGAGTTGAGAGTTGTACAGTGTGTCACCTGGAGGGCTTCAGCGTTCGCTGTAGGAAATGACGGTTTGCATGCTGTGGCAGTACTTCAACAGGCGCTCAAAATAGGCCAGCCGCTCAAGCGCGCAGGCGCAGCCCACGACGATCAGCTTGCGCTGGGCCCGGGTAATGGCAACGTTCAAGCGCTGGGGATTTGTCAGAAACTCGTGCAGGGGACTTGCGCTGTCGGGCGTCTGGGACGTCGCACATGACAGAATAATCACCATGCGCTCGCCTCCCTGGAACCTGTCCACGGTATCAACGCTCATTGGCGTAGCCGCGGGAAGTGCCGGCCAACCACTGGCGCCATCGTCGCTGAAGAGGTGACGGCGTATATTGGCAACCTGCGCGCGAAAAGGAGCAATAATGCCAATGTCCTGAGGGGCAATCCCACGTGCGAGCAGTCCCTGTACAAGGGCGCGCACCGCGCGCGCCTCGGCGTTGCTGCTCTTTGGCCTGCTCAAAACGTCTTCGTCGCGCGTATCTAAAAAGACCAGTGGATATGCTGGCCGCAGGGCCTGTTGAACGGTGGGCGCCTCGCTGCGCGCTTGTGCCTGGACAGGGGCCGGTTCCAGTACGCGTTTGGCCACAGCCGGGGCCGCGGTCAGCTCGCCATGATAGAAGACGCGCGCTGAGAAATTGGAGATCCACCTGTTCATACGGTATTGCATGCGCAGCGAGACACAGGCGCTCTCGGCCTCCGGGTGCGCCGCCCTGTAGCCGCTGTCCAGCTGCTTTAGATAGCCGAAGAGGGAGTCGCTCAGCCCCTGCTCGCGTGCTTGCTTGCTTAATACCAGGGGGGGTAGCTGTTTCTCATCGCCTACCAGGATAAAACGCCTGGCCAGGCGCAGGGGACCCAGAATAGCCGGAATGGTCAACTGGCTGGCCTCGTCAATGATAGCCACGTCAAATTGCGACAATGGGCCGCTTTGGGGCGTATATTTCTCGGACGACCAGGTCGCTGCCGTCGCGGCAACCACAGGAGCGCCGGCCAGGATGGCGCGCACACCGGGCTCCTGTATCTCTACCAGCCTCTGCAGGAGCCGCGCTGATATATCTCGCTGTACTCCGCGCTCCTGCCCCAGGCGCACATAGTCATGGAAGCCCTCCGTGGCGAGGCGTTTGAGCATATTGTCGACGGCCTGGTTGGTAAAAGCCGCCAGCATAATTCGCTGACCCTGCTGGACCAGGCGCTGGACGATCTCGGCAATGACGCTCGTCTTGCCGGTGCCAGGCGGTCCCTGCACCAGCAGGTAATCCTGCATCTGCCGGGCGCGTGCCAGTGCCAGGTTCTGCTGGTCATTGAAATCGGGACGGGGGACGCTGTCTTGCTGCGTAAAGCGCGGGCGCTCCTTGCCCGCGACGAGCTGACGCAGATGAACATCGGCCTGCAGCCAGCGCAGCAAATTCTGCAGCGTGCGGGCGTGCACTACGTTGGTTTCATAGCGATCAATCAATGCTGGCCGGGCGATGAGTTCAGGGCACCAGACCCGCACCCGCTCGGCGCCGATGGATTTGATGATGCCCGTTACCACCTCACCCATCACCGGGTCGCCGTCGCTCAGCAAAATTTCATCGCCCTCGCGCAATTCAGAGGTGTTTACACAGGTAAATTCCTGCTCCCATTCTCCCTGGCCGTTCGGTTCGGGTTGACCTAGCGCTTCCAGGTCGCCAATGGCAGCTCCGCGTTCGATGCGATCCTCCACCGCTGTTTGCCACAGCAAAGCCAGTTGCCGCTCACTTTCCTGCCCCTCTATATGCAGCAAATGATAATAGCGGGCAAAGAATGTGCGCTCGTCCCCGCTATATGCGGGCTGCACTGTGGGCGCAGGGGCGGAGTCTTGCTCGCCTGCCCATGTTTCGTCGCCCTGCTCGGGCTCTGGCGGCTGCCAGTCAAGCAGCGCTGAGACCCGTGTACACTGCTCGAGCATGGCGCATTTAGTACAGCGTGATGGCCCTGGTGGCGGCGCTGGAGTGCCCAGCACATGGCTAAGCACAAGCGTGTTGCGCGTGATGTTGACCCGCTGCAGCTCTCGCACTGTCGATTTGAGGCCAAATGCCTGGGCCTCGCCGGGCGTCCCACTATAGAGCAGGGTGGCCAGGGCTTTTTCCATCCTGGGATTGCGCCGCACCGTGAGCAGGGCATGATAGCCGTAGACCTGCCAGCGGTGATGCGATCTCGGCAGGCTGCCTGAAGCGCCACCCGTCTTTAACTCTAGCAGGCGCTGGCGATTGGATTGTTGCCACAGCAGGTCGAGCCGTCCCCTGAGGCCAATTTCTGGCGCAAGTAAGAATGTCTCCGCGCGTACCATGTTCTCCCCGCAGCGGGCCTTGCCCGTAGAGCTGTCGGTCCCGCACTGGTCCCTGTCGCCGGGCATATCCCAGAGCGTGGCGCTTTGATGCTGGTACCAGGTTGCCAGGCTCTCCAGGTGTGGATCGGCCTCAGCGCGCATCTGCTCGTTCGTCACATTGGCCATTGCGAGCTCTATCCTGTGCTGGGTCAGGGCCAGCTCAAAATGGCGCCGTAGAATGGCCAGGGGCGTCTCCTGTCCCTCGTGATCATGGTCACGCATCAATTCGCCCCGGTCATGCTCTTTGAGCAGCTCTTTAAAGCAATGGTGAACCAGGTTACCTCGCATGGTCGCAGCTGTTGTGGCCGAGGGTACTAACGAGTTCAGCAGGTGCTGGCGCGCGCAATATTCAGCGGAATGAAGGTCGGTGATGTTGAGGAGTACGTCTGGCTCCAGCACGGCCAGTGTATAGGAATTGGCGACGTAGATGTAGCGCGGCTGTCCCTTGACATCGACGCAGGCCGGCGCGGTGGGCAGGTGATAGACGCGCAGCGTTAACCGTCGTATAGCACTACCTCGCTCGAGTAGCTCTTTGACAAAGGGGCGGTAGTAATGCGACATCTGCAGCTCGGCTCGTAGCGTGCCCGTATCAATGATGATTACAGGTACCCTTTCACCGTTGATGCTGCGCTCGAAGGCGGTGACGATGCGGCCTTCAAGCTGGAAGCGCGCGCACGTTGCCTGGGGATCGAGGACATCCAGAAAGCATTCGTGCTTTGCCCCCGCGCGTTGCTTGCTATTCTGCGTCACCGTCAAGCCTTTCCCCGCCCGTTCTCTCTTTGAACATACTTTCTTTACATTCACCTACTGAAGGAAGTGTACGAAAAGAACGGATATTCGTCAAGGGGGTCCGGCGTGTTCAGGGGCGCGAGTCGGGTTGAGTTTGCCACGGGCCACAGGCCCGCGGCAAACTCAGTACATATTCTCAATCAAGCAGGCAGGGTGGTGCCGATCAGGGACGTCTTTCATCACTGACCAGGCTGCGCAGCAGACTGTTGCATTCAGCCAGGGTATTGAGCACGCTCTGGTGGAGCTGGAAAACTTTGTTCAGCTCGCGCGCCTTGCGGCTCAGCTTTGAAATGTAATCGATGTCGCGCGGGTTATTCATCACATCCTCCATCAGCTGGAGCAGGTCGGTCCAGGCCAGGGCTTCGCGGCTGCGTGCGACGTCGGCGATTGTGCTATCCATGCGTTCGGAGACCCTGCGCACCCCATCACGCAGCTGGTTGCTGACCTGAGAAACTTCATGCTCGTGATTGGCAATAGCCTCCTGAGAGGCGTTTAATTGCTCTTGCAGCGACATGACCTGCCCATCGAGCGTTGAGAGTGCGGCCATCAAGGGGGCTATATCGGGCATGCCAGGTCGGGGTATCTCACCGAAGCGGTTGAATGAGATAACGCCATTCGTGGACGGCAGCGGTGCCTGCGCCGCTGGAGCGGAGGTTCCTGGGGCGGCTGTTGGCACAGGCGGCGTTATTGCCTCTGGCACGGGTATATCTTCAGCGACCGGCGCGGGAGAATTGCTGACCTGGGCTGGCGCCGCAGCGGGGAACTGGGGAGCCTGCTCCGCGGCAGAGGTCTCATTCTCCATCGACTTCGTACTGAAATCATCGTTGCTGTTCGCCGTTAGCGACTCATCCTCGTGTGTGCGATAGGTCATTTCCTGGCCCGGGTTATACGGGACTGAGATGGTTGGCATGTCGGCGAGGTTACCGTCTGCGGTTTGATTGGATGCATCTGCGCCGAAATTGTGGAAGATCAATTCGTGCTCGCCAATACCTACATGGTCGCCGTCCTGCAGGGTATGTGGGGTCATCTCTTCCAGCTGTTCTCCGTTGACGAACGTGCCATTGGCGCTGCGTTCGTCGTATAAGACGTATTTCCCATCTTCATAGCGGACGGTGGCGTGACGACGCGAGGTCAACTTGTCTTTTGAAAGTAAGATGTCACTGTTTGGTGCGCGTCCAATAGCGACCTCAGGTTTTTCCAGCGGATACTCCTGGATGACGTCGCCGTTCTCGGCACGCAGGGTGAACCTGGCGGGCTGCTCGATGACTGACGCGGGCGCCTGTAAGCCTGCCTGTGCGGCTACGCCCGGGGTCTGCGGGGTATCGCCGCGCATGGTTGGCGGCTCTACCTGAGAACCGGCCATAGTTGGAGCTGCTGTATCGGGCCAGCTCCCCGCGGGTGCGGCCTGTTCAGAGGCCTGACTTGAAATACCCTGTGACCAGCCCTCTTGAGCCGGAATTGTGGCCTCGCCCATTGCAGGCTGTGCCTGCTGGGGTGAGGGAGTTGAAGGAAGCAGGCGGTTGCCACAGTTCAAGCAAAAATTATCCCCCGGGCGTGTTTCAGCTCCACAGTAGGGGCATACACTTGTGCTCATGATGAAAGTCCCTCCCTTTGATGGTACGCATTAGATTTGCACGTACAAACGAAAAAACTGCTGCTATTATAACAGACCAGGCCATTGAGCGTCGAGGTCTGAGGTACCCATAGATACAAGCAGCTCAACTATATGGGCTGCCTGAAATACCAGCTTGTGCTTGAAGGCGTGCTGTACGCCGAAGCCCGTCACGCCCGCTTTGCCTGTTATACTGCCGGTATCCAGGCGACATCTGGCTTTAAGTTATCAAATATCTGCTTTAATGAGGCTGCGGTGCCATGCCAGGAAAAAACGATATTCGTTGTGCCCTTGTTGCCTATACAGTACATGGTAGGCGCCTGGGTCGGGGTGCTCTGGGGTGTGGAGGTATTCGCAGTACTGCTAGCGAGAGCGCTTATGGTCACGCTTTTCATTGTCGTGCACTGGAAGTCGCCGCCATTGGGACGTGATGGCGCCTCAGAAAAACTCATCGGACTCTTATCTGGCAGGGTGTAACCAATGATGAAACTGCCGCCAAAGACGGGATCATTGATCGTACCCGAGACGCTGACCAGGCAGCTCTGGGGTGGCAGCGTCGAGGGTAGGTAGACAGTGAAGCCCAATAATGGCTTGACCTGCGACCAATCAGTCAGGGTCGAAGGGGTAGGGCTGCCGGCCGGAGCCGTAGCGGTCGCGCGAGCTGTGGCAGTGGTTGAAGGAGTGGCCTGCGCCGCCGGTGTAACCGTTGTAGGCGCATGCTCGTCGCGAAACAGGATAAAGGGCTTTTTACACCAGTGCAGCTGAATTAGCGGCGATTGCGAGGACGACGCTTTTGCCGACGAGGCTGATGACCCGCCACCAGAGTTCAGGCCAGAACAGGATATCAGTAAAAAACTGGACAATAGCAGGCAGGTAGCAGGATACACCCATAGATAACGCCAACGCGCTACATGTAACGAGGAATATGGTACAAACATATAAAACTCCTTAACAACCGTGAGCATTCCCAGCAAAGGCTATGGAAACAGTGTACATCTATAGGTCCTCAGTAGATAGGCAATGTCTTTTGGACTAGTATATAGTAAAAGAAGCAGAGAATAAATGAAATAGTTCGCAAATTGGTACCAAAAGAGGACTTTACAGTCCCTGCATTTAGTGCTACCATTGTCCTCTGCCATCGAGATTCTTAAATTTTAACCGTTTACCTTCTAACTTTAATATATTATCTATCTACTACTGAATACAACGCATGAGACTGCCAACCGTTACGGGTCAGCCTGAATGAGGTAAAGTGTGAACGCGAAACAGATCTGGCAAACCACCCTCGAGCGCCTGCAAACAAGGGTCCAGCCGGCCGTCTTTACGACCTGGTTCCAGGGGACTTCTGCGGGTTCTTTCCAGAACGGCATCTTTGTGGTGCATGTACCTACCACCTTTGCCAGGGCTCACCTTGAAGGGCGCTTCCTTGATATAATACGCTCGCTCCTCACTGAAATAACAGGAGGGCCGGTTGAGGTCCAATTTATGGTTGCCAAAGATGTATCTCAAGATCAGCCAGCTCTCTCTGCGCCTCCGGAGGCCAAGCGTCCCTACCGCCCGCCCAAAATCGGCCACTGCCGTTACCAGGTGGCAAGCCCGTTTCATTCCTGGGTGGACAACCGGAACCAGCCTCTCCCCCGATCAGCATGAATTCCATCGCTCCTGCCGCCTCACGCCAGGTTGTCCACCGTAGTCCGGATGGTGCGGAACAAGCAAGCAGGCAGATTGAAATGCCTTTGTCAGGCAAGAAGCAGCTGTCCGCCGTGCCCCTGCACAGCGGCGTGGCTTTATTGAACCCGCGCTACACTTTTGACGCATTTATTGTCGGCAAATCCAATCAGCTGGCTCACGCTGCCTCCCTGGCCGTGGCTGAAAATCCCGGGCGCATCTATAACCCTCTCTTCCTCTATGGAGGTGTTGGGCTGGGCAAGACTCATCTGATGCACGCGGTAGGACACATGGGCGAGGCGGCCGGGCTGAATGTACTCTATGTCACCTCAGAAAAATTTACCAATGAGATTATCAACGCCATTCGCTATCAGAAGACTGAGGAGTTCCGGACAAAATATCGCCAGATCGATATTCTGCTTGTAGACGATATACAGTTTATCGCGGGCAAGGAGTCGACGGAAGAGGAATTTTTTCATACGTTCAACACCCTCTATGACGCCAATAAGCAGATCGTGGTGACCAGCGATCGACCCCCCAGGGCTATTCACAGCCTGCAGGACCGCCTGCGCTCGCGCTTTGAATGGGGATTACTGGCCGACGTACAGGCGCCGGAATATGAGCATCGCCTGGCCATTCTGCGCTCCAAGGCGGATTCGGTGCGTTTTGCCATTCCCGCCTCGGTTATCGAGTATATCGCGCGTCCTGAGTGCAGCAGCGTGCGCGAGCTTGAGGGTTCGCTGAACCGGGTCATTGCCTATGCCACGCTGCATGATGCTCCCCTTTCGGTCAGTCTGGCCGCCAAGGCCCTTGAGGATCTCCACATTGTCGAGACCAAATTGCACACTACCCTGACCATCCAGGAGGTCCTGGATGCTGTCTGCAAATACTATAACGTCGACCTGGAACGTCTCAAAAGTAAGCAGCGCGAGCGTGAGATTGCCTGGCCGCGCCAGGTTGCCATGTATATCATGCGCGAGGAAACAAATTCTTCGCTCTTCCAGATTGGCAGCGCGCTGGGTGGGCGCGACCATACTACCATTCTGCACGGCTGTGAAAAAGTACAGACCGAGATGGCCAACAATGATCACGTACGCCGTGAAATCGCCACGTTATTTGAAATGTTCAGGTCACGTTAGTCTACCTTTCGTTATAATAGGTGTGGAAGACAGATAGACAGTCAGCCATAGTCATTTGCAGGAGCTTTTTCCCATGTCACAGCAGCAGCAACAATTCGCCGACTACGACCTGTTGGCGGTTTTCAACGATGAAGCAAAGGCGCAGGTGGCCGAAGGCAAACTCCTTAAGGAGGGCTTTGGTAACGATGAAGTTTTTCGCCTGGCCTCGAACATGGTAAGAGGCGGCGAGTTTCGCGAACATGGGCCTAACCGCGATCGCAGCGCGGTCTTTCTACAGACCCGCCGTAGCGGGCCAAACCCGCTCGTGGTCGTCCTGCTGGCCGTAGTTTTCGGCCTGGTCCTCGGCCTTCTTCTCTTTGTGGCGCACTTTGCGCTTGCGGCCGTACCCGAGCCAGGTGCTACCATCGCCGGCGTTGTTGTCGGCGTCATCCTGGGCGCGGCCATCGGCCTGCTGCAGCGTGGGAGGGTACAGGGGGCAATTGGCCAGGATATGTCCAGCGCGAAGGCGGCGAGCAGGCCGGCGTTACAAAGCGATTTAAACGTCGTTGCCATACGCTTACCCGACGCGGAGAACGTCGCCCGCAAGTCGCGAGCTCGCGCCATTCTGTTAACCAACGGGGGCAAGATTGATCGCAGCGTCGGCCGCCGCGAGTAATTTGAGCTTCCTGGTTACCGGCCCGATAACCAGGAAGCCCTTCCTTTCCACCTCCAATTTACGCATCGCCGCTATCACCGCTAGGACTGTTTTCTACAAAACTAGTAATCTCTAGGTCTCTCGTTTACAATAGTGTTAGAGTTCTGTATTCTACTTCTTTACTATTTTTCTATGATGATTAGCGGAGTTTGCCTCGCCATGTCTTATGAACAATTATTATCATCCCTGTCCCAGGTTGATACGGAAGAACTGCTGCGTTTGCGAGCAAAACTTCTCCCTCCCTATAGAGTAGTCCTGCATGACGATGACTACAATGAGATGAACTACGTCATCTTCGTCTTACTGCACTCTATCAACAACCTCTCTCAACCTGAGGCCGAGCGCATCATGCTGACGGCTCACCTGACCGGCAGCGCCATCGCCGCGGTGTGTCCCAAAGAAACCGCCGAATTTTACCAGGAGCGCCTGCTGAGCTATGGTCTGACCGCTACGATCGAACCCGAATAACCCTTGCAGGCCCCGCGCGCGCGGGGCCTGCAAGGGATTGCAAGCCTGTTCTTTCCCCTCCCTGCGCGGCGCGCCACAAAACCGCAGCTATCCACTTGAACGTATAGTATATAGACATAAATACGTTTGTAATAGGTGCTACAAACTTTGTTGGTTAAAACTGCCATTGACTCTACCGTTTTTAGGATATAGAATCAATCTAACCTGAGTGGAATGCATCCAGGACGCTCTGCTGAAGAAGCCGAAAACTGATGAATGCTAGAATGATGCTGTTTTATCATCATCCACCGGGAAGGGAGACGTTATGGTTCACTTATGGCGACCAAGGGCCAGGGAAGAGACAGAAGTAAGTAAAACTGCTCCAGGTGTTGGCGCGACAGGTGATATTGCCGTCATTGTTGATGGCAAAAAGCTTGATAATGAGCTGGTTCGCCTGGCATGCCTGATGGCAAAAAAGGCCAAGCGCAGAGTTCACCTTGTCCATGTGATCGAGGTACCCCGCACGCTGCCGCTTAAAGCTGTCCTGACGAAAGAGTCCGAAGAGGCTGATAAATTGCTGACCGATGCCTTAACTATCGCTGAAGATGCTGGTTGTGACGCTGTTGCGGAAGTTGTCCAGGCCCGTGATGCCGGGCCGGCCATTGTTGACGAGGCTAGAGATCACAACTGCGCGCTCATTATGCTGGGTCTGGTACGTGATCCGCACAAGGTGTATAGCGACCTAGGCAAAACTGTGCCTTATGTTCTGTCTAATGCGCCATGCCGCGTCTGGGTTGTCCAGGACCCGCTACAGAAAAATATATGACGCAGGCATGGAAATTTCGCGCGTTTGCATTGTATTTAGCCTGCACCCCATCGGCCTGCGCACGACCAATGGGGCACCCTGCTTTATTTCTTTCAGCCTCGCTTCTGCACACAGATCTTATGGTATAATGGCTATACTATTAAGAGCGCATCGAAACAGTATTGATTGTACGTAGCCCGTCTCGCACGCGCTGGTGTGTTTACTTAGCCAGGGAGGAATTGACTGATGACCACAAACCCTCAGGCGACTGGCCCCGGCAACAGCGGGACCAGTCCTGCTGTTGCCAGGACCAGTCCCGCGGCACGTTCTCATAGGGATTACTATACAGCGCTGTACCAGGCGGCGCTGACCATCTCCTCCAGCCTTGAACTGGACCAGGTCCTCCAGAGTGTTGTCACCAGCATCACGCTGGCCATGCAGGTCAGAGCCTGCGCTCTGCGTTTACTCGACGAACGGAGCGGCCAGCTCCGCTTGAGCGCCGTCTATGGCCTGAGCGATGACTACCTGGCCAAGGGGCCTGTGGATGTTGAACGCAGCCCGATCGACAGCGAAGCGTTGGGTGGCTCGACCGTTATTATTCCGGATGTCAGCACAGATAGCCGTTTTCAATACCAGGAAGCTGCCAGGATAGAGGGTATCGTATCCGTGCTGTGCGTGCCCCTGGAGGTACATGGCAAGGCTATCGGTGTGATGCGCGTCTATAGTGACGAGCTCCGGGTTTTTGCCGAGGAAGATGTCCATTTTCTCACAGTCCTCGCCAGTCTCTCGGCCCTGGCCATTGAGAATGCCAACCTCTACGAAAACCTCAAGCGCTCCTATGATGGTGTAATGGATGTTCTCTGGGGCAGCAGTACCCAATAAACAGGCCCGGGCCGTTTTCTTGTGCTCGCACCGTGGTGTTGGTCAAATAGCGAGAGGTGAACGTGGTGCGCTCCCCGCCACGTTTGCCGGGCACAGGTTGACGAGACCTTGTTCCCAGCGCCGGCCGAGCAGCGCGTCTTCCAGCACGGGTAGCATCTTACTCGCTACCATACAATGAAATGGGTCCCCCTTGTTTGTCTAAACGTAACAAAGTATGTTATGCTTCTTTACTGAGGGTTTACATTTCACAGGATATATTGCCATGCAAGAACAAACGTATGACGCGATCGTCATCGGTGCGGGTCTGGGCGGCCTGCTCAGCGCCGCGCAATTATCACAGCGCAGTAAACGGGTTGTAGTGTTAGAGCGACTACCTCATTGTGGTGGGCGCTTCACCGCCAAAACATACCAGGGCGTCCAGGTCAGTAGCGGTGCCGTCCACATGGTGCCTTTTGGCAGCAGTGGCGTGCTGGCCGCTATGTTGCGACGTCTCCACATCCCCCACCACTTTTTTGATGCGGATGTCTTTGCCTCCTTCCATGTGCATGGCAAGCAGTATCGTTCGCGCGGGCTGCTGGGCGTCTTAAGGTTTCTGGGGCCGCGCCAGTTCTTCTGGTTCGCTCGTATAGGCTATCTTATGTTTTTGCGCAAACTGCCTGCAGCGGAGCGCAACCTGTCTTTTGCTACCTGGCTAGAGCGCCATATCGACGTCAAGCGCAACCAGGAGTTACGGGCTTTCTTCGAGCGCATCTCACGTTTTGCCCTCAGTCTTGAACTGCAGCAGGTCACGACCGCCGAGGTGATCGCGACGACCAAGAATATGCTGCGCTATGGAGCTCCTGGTATCGTCGAAGGCGGCTGCGCCGCCCTGACCTCTGCATTAGAGCAGCGTCTCAGCGCACAGGGCGTGGAACTGCACCTGCGCCACAACGTCTTGCAGGTGCTCTGCTCGGATGGTTGTGTCAGCGGCGTGCGCGTGCGCGATAAAGCCAGCGGCGAGGAGCGCCTGCTCTCCGCTCCCCTGGTGGTCAGTGATATAGGGCCGCGTGCCACGTCCGCCCTGCTCAATAACCAGCAGGTTAAGCAGGCCGATGTATTGAAGAAGCACGATGGGGATCTACAGGAGGCTATAGGGCTGAAGGTACATATCCTCAGTGATGTCTCGTTAATACCTCATAAAGGCATTATGTATTGCCTGGATACGCAGCGTATCGCAGGCATGGTGCAGCCGACCAACAGTGATTCGCGTCTCGCCCCGGCCGGCAAGCATCTTTTGATCAGCCATCAGGTTATGCGCAGCGACGACATTGAGGAGGAAAAGGCGCTGGCACTGGCCGACCTGCATATGCTGTTTGGCGAAACCTTTGAGAAGCACTGCCGCGTCCTTACGATGAGCGCCTACCGTGGTGAGTGGCCGGTGAATCGCATCGCACAGGGTGAGGACGTGGCGCCCTCCACGGATGTCCAGGGCCTTTACCTGGTGGGGGATGCCGTGAAGCCAACGGGATATTTGATGGTTGAAGGGGTTGCTCAAAGCGTCAATCAGTTTCTCGATCTCTTCGACACGACTGAAGGAGGGAAGGGGAATCTCAGAGGTCGTACCCCACATTCATTACGACAGCGCCCCTCCCGGCATGCCCGGCGCGAACTATCTCTCCGTCCGTCTCGCCTCAACGCTTTGCACTGGTTATGGGAGGCGCCAGGCAACTCCGGGAAAGCTTGAGGCTTTGACAATTTTTAAGGAAATGTAATGTAGATGGTTTATGATAAAAAGGATGCCCCCTGTTATTTGATCAAGGGCGGCACGCCGCTGTATGGAGAAGTAGGCCTCAGTGGTGCTAAAAATGCTGTCACTAAAATGATTGTTGCCTCGCTATTGACCGACGAAACCTGCATTTTGCGCAACGTCCCTTTGATCGGTGACCTTGAACTGACGCTGTCTCTTTGTCGTGATATGGGCTCTCGCATTCATCTCGACGATCATACTCTTACGCTTGCGACACCTGGTATCAATAGTTCTGTGGTCTCAACCGAGGTCGGTGGGCTCAATCGTATGGCAATTATCACGGCGGGGCCGCTGCTCCACCGCTGTGGTGAGGCAGATATTCCCATACCGGGCGGCGACCGTATTGGACCGCGACCGCTTGATTTTCACATTAACGGCCTGCGTCAGATGGGGGCAGAGGTGGTCGAGCGAGATCGGCGCTACAATATTACTGCTCCTCGCGGCTTGAAAGGGGCCACCATCCACCTGCCCTTTCCCAGTGTGATGGCGACGGAGAACTTTCTGATTAGCGCGTCTCTTGCCAGAGGGGTGACTGTGATCCAGAACGCGGCCATGGAACCGGAAATCATCGACCTGATCAAGTTTTTGCAGAAAATGGGCGCCATCATCGAAATCAAGGCCGATCGCCGTATCCTGCTTGAGGGTGTGGAGAGCCTGCACGGCGCGAGCCATACGCTGCTGAGCGATCGCAATGAAGCGGTATCCCTGGCGATCGCCGCCTATCTTACGCAAGGCGATGTCTACCTGCGCGGCGCTCAGCAAGATACCCTGCTGACTTTCCTGAATACGCTTTCGAAAATGCGCCTGCCTTTTGAAATTGATGATGAAGGCATTCGTTTTTTTGGCAATACGAGGCAGCCGCCGCCCGCGATCGCCCTGGAGACCGACGTTCATCCCGGCTTTATGACCGATTGGCAGCAGCCTTTCACGGTTCTCCTGACCCAGGTGGGGGGGATGTCGGTCGTTCACGAAACCATCTACGAGGACCGTTTTGGCTATACCACTGCCCTGCAAGAAATGGGCGCTCATATTGGCCTGTATACCAAATGCCTGGGTGAGATACAATGCCGCTTCCGCGAAAAGCAATTTGCGCATAGCTGCGTCGTCCGCGGCCCCACCCCTCTGCACGGCACGCGCCTGGACATTCCGGATATTCGCGCTGGTTGCTCTTATATCCTGGCGGCCCTCTGCGCCGGGGGTACCTCGCGGGTGTACGGCATCGAACATATCGAGCGAGGCTATGAGAAGCTAGACGTCAAACTCCGCCTGCTAGGCGCTCAGATCGAGCGCCTGCGAGCACCTGACGCCATAGCGGGCGGACCAGGAGAGATGCGCAGAAGCCTTCACTCTGCGTAACTGGCCGCGGATATAACTCTATCATAGCATAGAAAGAAGTGGGATGCCCTGAGCCGGGTCCGGTGTGTCCCATGTGTGCTAAATTAAAGAGCGTTAGCCTGACCAGACTGTGCGCACCTCGCGCAGCTGTTCCGAGGTGAGGATGCGGAAGAGGATAACCAGGCTCTCCAGATCATACTCCAACCCGATCGAGTGCAGCTCCTGGCGAATACGTCCAAGGGCGCTGATCTGGGTGGTTGTAATTAAGCCGTAGCTCACAAGGCTGGCCGCTAGCAACTGGTCGGGCGTGAGCAACTTAAACATCAGCAAGATTTCGCCAAGCTGGTAATTCATATCGACGCCACTCAACATGCGCTGGATGCCTTGTGCGACTTCGAGGCGACTTTGTGGCACCAGGTGTCCTTCGAGCAAGACGCTGCCCAGTGAACGGGTCGCGCGTCCATTGTGAGCCTGGGTTTGCTGCGGCTGAGGAGGGGGTGATGACATAGGCGGCAGGCTCTGCATAATGTCAAGCAGGAGCGCATTGTCAGGTGCGCGCGGTGAGGCAGGCATGGCGGCCAACTGAATTTGCTGCTCCGCTTGTCCCTGCTCCGGCTGCTCGCTGTAGCGTGTAGCCTGTTCTTCTTGCTGGCGGGTATTGGCGGCGGCCAGGGGGGGCCGCGGGGGAGCCGGGACCAGCGCTGCCTTAGCAAGTTCTGGCGAGAGCGCCGCATTGTAGGCCGCAGGCGACTCGACGGGAGGAGTAAACGGGTTCTTCCCTTCTTCGGGAGTTGGAAGCGGTGCGGCGGCGGTAGTCATGCCCAGGGATGCCAGTGGTGGAGCAAGGGGCGACTGCGTATATTGAGCCGCTATGGGCTCTTCATGCCACTTTGTATGTAGCGCAGTAGGCATTTCGCTTTGATTGCCGGCGCTGCGCTCGACAGGCATGTCCTAAATCGGCGAGGCACGCAGGGGTATGGAGCTGATGGGCATATCGTTGGTGGGGGGGCGGACGCGCTGGTGTAGTGCGGTATCTTCCTGCAAAGGAGCGCCTGCATTGCCGGCATCAGTGCTATTGCGCTGGGGGAATTCATCCAGATTAGAGGATCGATGTTCCTGTAGCATGCGGGAAAGTTGGGCCAGGCTCGACTCCTTTGGCAGCCCCGGGTCGCTCAATTGCCGCCTGACCGGTCCATAGCTCGCGTCAAACTGCTGGGGAGGGGGCATAGGCGCCGGATTGCGCGCGCCCCACGGCGTCTCCGGCAATGGCTGCTGCTGGTATTGCTGCTCTCGCAGCGGAGCGTATTGAGCGCCATTGCCACTGGTGTCATGTGCCGCAGGCGTATTCCAGGAGCGCTGATTTGGATAGATAACTGCACGAATTTTATCCGTATAATTTGCCGCGCTTGAGCGAAGGCCATCCGTCGTCCCCACCGGTAAAGGATTGGTGGGGACGGTACCCCGGATGACCTGACCTGGATTGTCGGTTGGTAGCGAGGGGACAGGGGCGGTGACCTGCGCCGCAGACGGACCCCCACTCCTGGGCATGGTCCCTGTGTTTGCCGCCATTCTTGAGCGTATGGCATTGACCATGTTCATGATGCCCATCACACTGTCAACTTCCATGTCGGCCACCACGGCATGGGTTCGTTCTTCGTCATCCTCGCTGGCGGGGCCATAGCCGGCGAGATTTGTGCAATGGAACGTAAAGACCTGGATGCCTCTGCCTCTGCGTTGCGTATCGAGGGCGACCCAGAACTCACGTCGCGCCGTCGCAGCCTGAGCCAGGTTGACCAGGACCAGACGAATTGGATAGCGGGCAATGGCATCAAAGACTTCCACAGCTGTACGTGCTGTATGGCATTCGAAGCCTGCCAACTGTAACTCACTCGAAAGCAACCCCACAAGCTGCTGATCTCGTTCGAAAAGAAGAATGTGAGGTGCGCCTGCACTTATATTCATACCTGCATTCCCTCCACTCGCGGCATATGCCCGTGCTCGCATGGAGTTTGCAGGGGCAGGCGGAAGCTGATTTGCATCAGGCGAGGCCTGGCTTTTATATTGTCTCCCTGTCCCTGCTGAATAATCCATCTCTTCCTTACTCCCATACATCGAGGCACTGTGCTCTGAAAAATGTAGCGGTAATTGCTAGTGGCTCTGCTCTTTTAAGGTAGCAGCGCTTAGATCTGTAGAGGGCGCGAGTTGGTTGAAGGGCACCGCATCTACATAGCTTCACTGCGCTAGTATAGCACACATATCTTTCACAGGGATAGATAACGGTACCATTGACATGTGCTGGTGGAGAGAGTAATTTCTGTGTATTGTTTAACAGATCTCTCTTTGCGCGTTGTGCATGTCGATCATTTTGGCAACCTCGTGCAGTGGCGCGCGCGCTGAATGCCGGGATCGGCGCGCCCATGACGTTGATCTCACAGGACAGGTAATGCCGCTTGAGGATCTTCACAGTCTCTTCACACCACTCTGCGAATAGGCAGGGTCCTGCTCTTGACAGTCGCATATCTGTACGGTATGCTAACATTACCAGCAATGTTTTAAGCTTGGCTTTGTCACGAAGACGTAGGTTAGTAGTGGGGCCAGAGGGCGTCTGTTTCTTGCCTCCGATGAAACAATTTGATATTGAAAGGACTGATTGAAACATTGCAGGGGCATCAGCAAGGTGCATCACATCATCAAATCGCGAGACACCCTCAGCAATGTAGGAATGGGCTGGTTCTTTCACTCCACTAGCGAGAAAGAGGCCAGCCTTTTTGGACTCATTCATAATTAGCGTTCGTGCGAGGCAAACTGAAGCCATGGGCTTCACTCAATCGTCAGTAATATATTAGCCCGATCATATAGTGCGTTTTCCCGCTGTTTTGTCTTCCCTGTTGCAACATCAGTTCACAGGTGAGGGGACAGCCCCCAAAAAAGAGAGGGTAACCATATGGACCTGGTGAAACGGCTAGAAGAATATCGCGACCGTGAGCGAGGACTTTCGTGGGAAGGCACCTTTGCCCAGTACTTTGAAATAGCGTCAAAACGGTCCCCAGTAAGTCGCCTTTCCCATGAGCGCATCTACCATATGATTATGGATGCGGGGGTTGAAACGACCCGCAATGGTGAGCAACATTATAAATTTTTCAACCAGGAAATCTTCGGCATCGAAAAGCCGCTCCAGCAGATCGTCGATTACTTCCACTCGGCCGCGCAACGCCTGGAAGTACGCAAACGTGTGTTGCTCCTGATGGGCCCGGTGGGTGGAGGTAAGTCAACCATTGTCTACCTGATTAAGCGAGGTCTGGAGGCCTACAGCCGCACAGAGGAAGGCGCGATCTACGCAATTAAAGATTGCCCTATGCACGAGGAGCCCCTCCACCTTATCCCGAATGATCTGCGACCAGATGTCGAGAAAGAATTTGGCCTGTATATCGAAGGTGATCTGTGCCCCCACTGCCGCTATATGGTCGATAACCAGTACCATGGACGAATTGAGAATGTGCCGGTCAAGCGCATCGCCTTTAGCGAGAAGTACCGCGTTGGCGTAGGCACATTTACGCCCTCAGATCCCAAGAGCCAGGATATCAGCGAGCTGGTCGGAGGCATCGACCTCTCCACCATCGGGGAGGTTGGTGTGGAGAGCGACCCGCGCGCCTATCGTTTCGATGGCGAGCTCAACATTGCTAACCGTGGGATCATGGAATTTGTTGAAATGCTCAAGACGGATGAAAAGTTCCTCTATGTACTGCTTACTTTAAGCCAGGAACAGAACATCAAAACCGGGCGTTTCAGTATGATCTATGCCGATGAAGTCGTCGTCAGCCACACCAATGAGCATGAGTACCAGTCCTTTGTCGGCAATAAGAAGTCAGAGGCCTTGCAGGACCGTATCATTCTGGTCAAGGTGCCGTACAACCTGCGTGTCTCCGATGAAATTAAGATTTACGAGAAACTCCTCAAGCAGAGCGCCCTGCAGAACATCCACATTGCCCCGTATACCCTGCGCACCGCCAGCATATTTGCTGTCCTGACGCGCCTGGAACAGTCGAAGAAGGCCGGCATGAGCCTGATGAAGAAGCTGCGCCTCTACGATGGCGAGGACATCGAGGATTTCAAGCAGAAGGACATCAAGGAGCTGCAGGAAGAAGCGGTGCGCGAAGGTATGGATGGCATCTCGCCGCGCTATGTCATCAACCGCCTTTCGAACGCCCTCATCAAGCAGAACGTGACCTGCATCAATCCTATCGACGCGCTGCGCGCCCTGCGCGATGGGCTCGACCAGCATACGAGTATTTCGCGCGAAGAGCGCGAACGCTACCTGAACTTCATCAGTGAAGCGCGTAAAGAATATGATTTGATGGCGGTTAAAGAGGTACAGCGCGCCTTCGTCTACTCCTATGAGGAGTCGGCGCGCACGCTGCTGAACAACTACCTTGATAATGTCGAAGCATATTGTAATAAAACAAAAATGCGTGATCCCATCACCGATGAGGAGGTAGAGCCGGACGAACAGTTGATGCGCTCAATTGAGGAGCAGATCGGCATTACTGAGAATGCAAAGCGCTCCTTCCGCGAGGAAATTCTCATTCGCATCTCATCGCTTGCCCGTAAAGGATTAACCTTTGACTATACCAGCCATGAGCGTTTGAAAGAGGCCATTGAGAAAAAGCTCTTCGCCGACCTGCGCGACGTCGTGAAGATCACCACGTCGACACGCACTCCCGATAAGGATCAGCTGCGTAAGATCAATGAGGTCGTCGATCGCCTGATGGCGGAGCATGGCTACTGCCATGTATGTGCCAACGAAATTCTTCGCTATACCGGAAGTTTGCTCAACCGATAAGACGTAAATGTAGGGGCGCAGCAGGGTATTACCTTCTCACAAAGTGGGCCTGTCAACTGACAGGGCATGCAGTGCCGCTCAGCAGCGTACGAGTAACCACGCTCCTACATTATAAACATAAAGGAGTCGCTCTATGTCTGTCTCTCAGCATGACTGGTCGTTGCACCGCAAGGGGCAGATTGACCAGGAACGTCACAAAGAGAAGATTCGCGAAGCGATCAAGAAGAACCTGGGTGAAATCGTCAGTGAAGAGAGCATTATCCTGTCGGATGGTACCAAGAGGGTTCGCGTCCCTATTCGCTCCCTCGATGAGTATCGTTTCCGCTATGACCCGGGGCGGCAACAGCATGCCGGCCAGGGTAACGGGAAAAGTAAGGTTGGCGACGTGGTAGCCCAGGAGCCGCGACCAGGCAAGGGCAAGAAGGGCGATGCCGGTAAAGAGGCCGGCCAGGACTACTATGAAGCTGAAATATCCATGGAGGAGCTGGCCGCGATGATCTTTGAAGATCTCGGCCTGCCGAACCTCGAACAGAAGCGCCAGCAGGAACTACAGACCGAAGCTGTGCGCTTCACGGATGTGCGTAAAAAAGGTCCCATGACGAACCTGGACAAGAAGCGCACCATTATGGAGAACATGAAGCGCAATGCCGCTAAAGGTGAGGCAAGGTTCCAGAACATCAAATCCGAAGATCTGCGCTTCAAGGTCTGGGAGCCGACCATCCGCTATCAGTCCAATGCCGTGGTGATCAGTATGATGGACGTTTCGGGCTCCATGGGTGAGTTTGAGAAGTACATCGCCCGCAGCTTCTACTTCTGGATGGTGCGTTTCCTGCGCACGAAGTACAACAATGTACAGATTGTCTTCATCAGCCACCATACCGAGGCCAAAGAGGTGACCGAGGAAGAGTTCTTCCATAAGGGCGAGAGCGGGGGAACGCAGGTCTCGTCCGCCTACGAACTTGCGTTGCAGATCATCAAAGAGCGCTATAACCCGGATGATTGGAACATCTATCCCTTCCACTTCTCCGACGGTGACAACCTGCCCTGGGACAATGACCGCTGTGTTCAGCTGGTCAACAAATTAATGGAGCTGTGTAACATCTTTGGCTATGGCGAAATTCGCGAGGGCCATTACCGCTCGCCCAGCACTCTGATGGGCGCCTATAACAAGATTAACGATAAGAAATTTATTGCTGTCACCATCTCGGATAAGAAAGAGGTCTACCCTGCGCTGCGCAAGTTTTTTGCCCTGCGCGACTCTGTCCCCGCGAGGTAATGAATTGGCAGCAGCCCACATAGCGGGCAACGCCCCTACATAAGGAGCCTCTAATGGCAGATAGTGATATCGAACGTTTACGCGACTCGATAGATTGCGCATGGGAGGAGGCTCGCAAGTTCGGCCTTGACCCCTTTCCGACGCATTTTGAACTGGTGCCCGCCAGCATCATGTACGAGTTTGCCTCATATGGCCTACCGGGTCGTTTCAGCCACTGGACACATGGCAAATCCTACTATCGGCAGAAAATGCAGTACGACTTCGGCCTGAGCAAAATCTACGAGATGGTGGTGAACACCAATCCCAGTTATGCCTTTCTGATGGAGATGAACAATCTTCTCCAGAATACCTTCGTCGCCGCGCACGTCTTTGGCCACACCGACTTCTTTAAGAACAACGCGTACTTCCAGCATACCTCGCGGCGCATGATCGACAAGGTCAGCATTCACGCCGAACGCATCGCCAAGTACGAGTTCGATCATGGCAAAGATGAAGTGGAACGTTTCCTCGATGCCGTCCTCTCCATCCAAGAGCATGTAGATTATAACCTGCTGCTGCGCAGCGATGACCCGGCGCATAGAGCGGAGACAAAGTCCGCAGAACGGAGCAGCGAGTATGATGACCTGTGGGGCCTGGAGCAAAAAGAGAGGCTGGCCGCCGAGGAACGCGAAAGGCACGCGGGTAAGCCGCCGCGCTTTCCGGAGCAGCCCGAGAAAGATCTCCTGCTCTTCCTGATCCGCTATGCTCCTCACCTGCAGCAGTGGCAGCGTGATATCATCGAGATCGTGCGCTCGGAAATGCTCTACTTCGTGCCGCAGATGCAGACCAAGGTAATGAACGAAGGCTGGGCCTGCCTGACTAAAGATAGCCTGGTGCTGACCGAGCGCGGATTGCTGCGCTACGATGCGCTGCACAACCTGCTCGCACAAGGCGAGGCTGTTGCCGTAGATAGTGGCGGCGGCGAGCAGGACCTGGTTACGGACAGGCACATTCGACGTGACGCGCCCACCATTCGCCTGCGCACCCGCCGTGGCCTGGTGCTGGAGGGAGCGGAGGAGCACAAACTGAGTATCGGCCCCGAGCAGTGGATCGCCCTCAGGGACGTCAAGGTCGGGCAGTGCATCCCCCTGAGCGTAGGCGACAATCTCTGGCCCAAGCAGCTTGTGCCCGTTGCCACGCCCGCGCGGCTCGTCTCCGCCACAGTGGAAGACGTAGCGCAGGTAGCAGGTGTGGGGATACACACTGTCTATCGCTCACTAGGGGGCAAGACGCTCTATGCCAAGGACCGCATTGATGCCGCTGTAGTGAGCACAGGTTATAGCTTTGGCACTTCAGGTAAGCCGTTATATCGCACTCGCTTCCCCCTCGTCGCCCCGACGCATGTCAGCGAGGGCTTTGCTGAATTCCTTGGCTACCTCGTTGGCGATGGCAATATCCACGTCTCGAAGAGCGCCATCGGCTATACAACGGGAGATCTTGAACTGGCGGACCGCTACGCGAAACTCGTAGCTGACCTGTTCGCCATCGAGGCCGCGCCTTTCTGGGACGCCAGGACGCTTAATGGTAAGGGTGGACGCTGGCGCGTCGTCTTCTACTCCGCGAACGTGCTCGATCTCCTCAGATCGCTCGGCCTCAACCTGCGGGCGAAGGCACGCGACAAACGTATCCCGGATGCCATCCTGCGCTCCCCTAAAGCGGTGGTGAGCGCGTTCCTGCGGGCCTACTTTGACTGCGATGGCTGCGCCTCTTTATGTGACGGCGTGATTTTGTCGACTTTCAGCGATGACATTGCCCAGGCGCTGCAGGTGTTGCTGCTCAACTACGGCATTCTCAGCCGGCGATATGGCCCCAATGTGCGCGTCAAGGGGGCTTCGGCGCGTGTGTTCGCCGAGGAGATCGGCTTCGGACTGGCGCGCAAGCAGGGGATCCTGCAGCAATACATCACGAAGCATCAATGGTTTCTGAGAGAAGATCCGGCGGACGAGGTCGTCGGCATCGAACATGATGTGGCCAATGTCTACGATATCACCGTAGATCGTTCGCACCGCTACGTAGCCAACGGCATGCTGCATCACAACAGCCTGTGGCACGCGCGCATTATGCGCCAGCTAGGCGATCGCGGCGTTATCTCCGACTCTGAGACGCTTGAGTTTGCCCAGCTGCACTCAAGCGTGCTCTCACCGTCGCCTACCTCTTTAAATCCATATTACCTGGGTTTCAAGATGCTCGAGGATATCGAGCAGCGCTGGGATAATCCGAGCGAGGAGGAACAGGTAAAGCTCGGGCGTAAGCCAGGGATGGGGCGTCAAAAGATCTTCGAGGTGCGTGAGATGGAGAACGACGTCTCCTTCCTGCGCAACTACCTGACCGAAGACCTGATTAAGGACCTTGACCTGTACGTCTACAAGAAAGAAGGTGATGAGTGGGTCATTGCCGAAAAGAACTGGGAGAAGGTGCGTGACGGCATAGTCGCCAGCATGACCAATTTCGGTTATCCCTACCTGGTCGTGGATAACGGCGACTATCGCGGGAATTGCGAGCTGTATATCAAGCACCTCTTTGAAGGCCAGGAGCTCGACCTGATCTACGCCGAGAAGACGCTACAACACGTCTACACAATGTGGGGCCGACCCGTCCATATAGAAACGGTCTACGAAGGTAAGCGCATCTTGCTCTCGTATGATGGTGAGCGCAACAGTAAGAGTACGCTGGAGAAATAAACCAGCGGCCAGGTGCAAGGGATGAGCGCGGCTTCCTTGCGCTCATCCTCTTTTGTTTACGCGCTTTACCAGTAGCGCTCCTCCTGCCAGGGATCGACATGGTTATGGTAGCCGCGCTGCTCCGGTCGAGCAGTCATTTCTTGCACGCTCAATGAATGATGGATCGAAAAGGATGTCAAATAGGCCGCAAAGATGTATTATATAGTTGAGGCGCTTTCACAAGGAGTAGCTTTGTGCTAAGGCTGGCACGACGATCTAGCTCTTGAAGATTGCTCTGGCCCGGTCCAAGCCTGAATTAGTGGAGGCGTGTTATCTACGAAATGATGAAGAGGAGAGGCTGCGATGGTTATCTTCCTGCTGGCGCTTATTGGTACCATCATTGTCATGGCTATTCTCACGATCGGGCGACTCGGCTTTGGCCGCCGTGAAAAATTTGATCGGCGCATGTTTCTCACCTGGTTTGCCTGGTTTTTTGTCATCAACTATCTGCTTTGCCTGGCGATTCTCTACTTCTCGGAACCGGCGTTTACAGGACCATTTGGAGGCTGGCAATGGCTGCTCTGGCCGTTAGCTATTAGCAGTATCGCCAACCTGTTTGCCTTTGCCCGGCCGGCACTGGGAGTTTTGGAAGAGGCATCTGCGTTAAGTCAGGGGCGATCTCGCTCGACGAGCAGCGCTGCGACGCAGATTCCCGGCAATGCGTCGCGGGGTGCTATCGCTGCGGGAATCTTCGGACTGGTGGTCACCGTGCTCATCGGCATCGTGGTAAGCGGTTTAATCGTTGTTTTTACGACCTGGTTTGACAGCAACGCCAAAGCGCTGGCCGCCATTCCCAATGTGCATATCGAGTCCTCTCCCACGCTGCCGCCGACCGACCCTAGAAACATTGTACTGGTCAGCCCGAGCATTGCTGCCTATAAAGGGCAGCAGGTGATTGGTTCAAATGGTCAGAACCTTGGTTCGGCCTTCAATATTGATCCGGCCAACTATACATTGCAGTCCATCAATCACCATCTCTACTATGTTGGCCCGCTCAGCTACAACAACATCTTTGTGAATCTCTCCAACCACTCCACCCCGGGTTTTGTCGTTGTAGACGCTGAGAACCCACAGGCGGTACCGCAGTTATATACCGGGGCTGCTGACACGCTTGCGTACCTGCCGGGAGCTATTTTCAACCAGGACCTGCTGCGGCACGTCTACCTGAGCGGGTATACCTATGGCAAGCTTGTTGATCCGACGCTGGAGCTAGATGATAGTTTCCATCCCTACTGGACCATTTCGCTGATGCAGCCAAGCCGCGGCTACACTGGTGATGTGCTGAGTGAAGTTCTCATCGTCAACGCCCACACGGGTGAGATCAAGGATTATAAGCCCCAGGCGGTTCCGATCTGGGTTGATCGCGTCATGCCAGCCGCGACCGTGAGCCAGTATCTGAGCTGGTGGGGGCTGTATCACTCCGCCCCCTGGTTCAACCCCTCTGGCGCTGGCCAGCAGAGCCCGGCCAGCGACCCCCAGTTGCTCTACAATAATGTCGATCAACCCGTCTGGATCGTTCCTATGACCTCTGCGTCTACAAATGACCAGTCGAGCACCGGCGTGTTTCTTTTTGATACCCATGCCAACCAGGCCTACTTTTACCCGCTGGCCGGCCTGGGTATTGGCAGCAATGTCCAGAGCACCTTCCAGTCGACGAGTAAAAATATTCGCAATTACGATGTTGCGAGTACGCAATTGTATTCGATCTATGGTTCGCCCACCTGGGTTGCCGTCTACGTCCAGAGTTCCGGCAGCGGCGGCTTCCAATCTGTCGGCGTTGTGGACGCGCGCAATTTAAATGGCAGCAATGTGCAATACGAGGCGTCTCTGGCGCAGAGCCTGCAGGATTATCAGCAATGGCTGACGCTGCAGGGCAATGGTAGCACCACTTCGGGTGGTAGCACCCAGATAAGTGTGAGCGCGAAAGTGCTGCGTATATCGCCGGTTCAGCAGGGCAATACTACCGTGTATTATATTCAGCTGGCTGGCCAGAGCTCGATCTTTACCGCGAACCTCTCGCTTTCGCCTAAACTGCCACTGGTTCAACCCGGTGATAACGTCAAGGTCGAGTATATAAATTCGGGCGCGACCCTGGTAAATCTCACGGCCTTTGATGATAGCAGTATCAACCTTGGGGGCACAGCGACGCCGGCGACGACGCCCACCCCAAAACCCAGGCCTTAGAAAGGTGGCGAGGTTCCCTGGTCAATAGGGAGGCATGATAATATGGCTCATTACTTTACCCGCGCAGAGGCAGAAGCCCTGTTACCACAGATAGCGCCCATACTGCGCCAGATCCGTGATGGCCGCAAGTCTATGCGGCAAAGCCAGGAAGAGCTTGATAACCTGCATTTGCAGGCGGCAGGTAATGGTCATCATTTACATGAGCGTATGCTGCAAATGCAGCGGGAGCTCGCTTCGCATACAGCGGAGTTAGGCAAACTGGCCGAGGAACTCGCTGCATTTGGCTGTGAGTTGAAGGATCCGGATAAAGGGTTGATCGACTTCCTCAGCCTGCGTGGAGGCCGCGAAATCTACCTGTGCTGGTTTCTGGGCGAGGAACGTATCAACTACTGGCATTATATTTCCACGGGCTTCGCCGGACGTCAACCGTTGTAATCACAGCATAATTCGCCATGATGACTGTAAAAGACGTTATAGGGCGTGCGGCGGAGGTTCTGGGCGGCCAGCCCGGCTCTCGGCTTGACGCGCGGGTATTGTTAAGTCATGTGCTGGGCGTCGATCGAGCCTCACTCTATACCCATCCTGAGCGCGCGCTGACAGCAGAGCAGGAGAGGCAGTTTGACGCGCTGCTTGAGCGACGCAGGCTCGGCGAGCCGGTCGCCTATCTCGTCGGCTCTAAAGAATTTTTGGGCGTGAATTTCTCGTTGATAGGCGTGTATTGATCCCGCGCCCTGAGACGGAACTGCTCGTGGAGGCTGCCCTGCGCGCTATTGGTGACCTGTTTGCAAGCGGGCGCACTCCGCTTGTGGCGGATATTGGTACGGGCTCTGGCATCATTCCCATCACCCTGGCGCTGCAAGAGCCGCGCCTACCCTATCTCTACGCCTGCGATATTTCTAGCGACGCCCTGGAGGTTGCGCGCCTCAATTGTCAGCGTTACGGAGTAGAGCAGCGTGTTCGCCTGCTGCAAGGTGATCTCCTTGCACCCTTACCAGAGCCGGTCGACCTGCTGATCGCGAATCTACCCTATGTGGAAACTGAGGAGAGGGAGTCTCTTGCTCCCGATGTACGCGCCTACGAACCTCACCTGGCCCTTTTCGGCGGTCCTCAGGGCCTGCATACTTTGCGGCGTCTTTTTGCGGAGGCACAACAACCGGGGAAGTTAATGACGAAGGCGCTGCTATTATTGGAGATCGGCTATCAACAGCAAGAACCACTACGCCAGCTTTTATCGACCGTATGGCCGCAAGCAGCAATCACATTTGAAAAAGACTATGCCGGTTGGGATCGCCTTTTGAGGGTCGAGCTCTAGCATGTCCCTGGCACGTATCTGGCGTAGAGAGCGTCGCATACAGTGAAAGCATAGTTTTTAAGGCGGCATATAGTAAATGTAGCGCGAATAGTTTGACGGGATGATGTGGCTGGCTCTTGCTCATTATGTCAGCGCAGTGACTGGTGGTGGTGTTACTATAAGCGGCGAATATGATAAACGTGCTATTGATTTGCGTTTTCTCATGCAGGGGCATATAATCGAACGACAATGAGGGGAAGAAAACGCCAATGGCCCCACATTGCGGCTGTAAACGATAAATCGATAACAGGGTTTTCCGCTCCGACTGACTGAGGCGGAGGCGCACGCCTTGCACTGCTGACTTCCGCGCCTGGGGCACCTTTTCCGGGCATCCTGCCTGGGACACCCTGCCTGGGAGGCAGGTAATAGGTAATAGGTAACGAGGTAACAGGGAATGAGAGAATAGGTATTAAAGTGGGCAGATAATAGTCAGGCGGAATGAGAAGGTAGGAGCAAACTTTATGGTTCAAGCTGGCATTATTTCCATTCAGCTATGGTTGCTCATTCCCCTTCAACTGCCGGATGTTGTCACATTAGTCATAGGTGCGGCTGCCGCGTTTGTATTAACGTATGGGTTGACATTTGGTGTGCGTGCCTTCTGCTATAAAATGGGCTGGCTGGATTATCCCGCGACGCGCAGGGTTCATATCAGGGCAGTCCCTCGCCTAGGCGGCGTCGCCATGTTTGTGGCCTTCGCGCTGGCCTCACTCTTATTATACAAGCCGGGCTCGCAAAACGAAGTCGTTATCTACTGGCTGCTACTGGCGGCCGCGGCTCTGATGGTTGCGGTGCATACTTATGATGATGTGCTGGGGCTGAAGCCGCTGCCAAAATTACTGGCGCAGACCATTGCGGTTATTATCGTGCTTGGACCGTGGGGCGGCGTATTTCACGGGATACTGTTATTTACTTTCAATAATCCCATCGGACACGCGATGATGCAGCCTGGCCTGCCGTGGTATCTCCAGCCGACGCTCTTTCTCTTTATTCACCCCGCCACGCCTTTCACGCAGCCGGCCATCACCTTTGAGGCTATTCCCGCAATCCTGCTGACATGGTTCTGGACGGCGGGCATGATGAACACAGTCAACTGGATCGATGGCATGGATGGCCTGGCAACCGGGGTGGTTGGTATCACCGGCCTCTTTATCACCCTGTTTAGTTTTATCACCGGGCAGCAGAGCATCGCGGTGCTCTCCGCGATCTTCACGGGGGCGGTTTTCGGTTTTCTTCCGCACAACTGGCATCCCGCCAGGATCTTTATGGGCGACACCGGCTCGATGTTTCTCGGGCTGGGCCTGGCGGTGCTCTCGATTATGGGAGGGGCGAAGCTTGCCCTGGCCCTGATGGTCCTGGGGGTTCCCATCCTCGATGTGGCGGTCGTAATCATCAATCGCATGCGCCGTGGACAATCTCCACTGCATTATGATAAAACGCACCTGCATCATCGCCTGATGGCGACAGGGCTTAGCGTCAAACAGATCTGCTGGGTAATCTACGGGCTCTCACTTGTCTTCGGCTTACTGGCTCTGCTGCTGTCGGGCAATCAGAATGCCCATTTTTTAAAGCTAGTCGGGATCATTCTGGTCGGGATAACGATGGCCGTAATGATAGCCTGGATAGACTATCGCCAGCGCCGGCGAGGCGTGCGCATCAAACTGGACGGGCCTGAGCCATCACCTATCCCCGGCAGCCCGGGGAGTGGTCAGGGGGAAGCGGAATTGCCCCCGCCGTCGGCGGACCGGATAGTCATGCTATTACGGCTGAAGAGCGGGTAGGGGCAGATGAAGCTAACTCAGCACGGCAGAATGAGCAGGATGGTGAGCAAGTACAGGCGCGGCTGCCTCACTGAACATGCGCTTGAGGAAATGGCCGGTATATGACCGCTCGTTCGCGGCGACATCTTCAGGCGAGCCCTGCGCAATGACCTGGCCGCCCGCGTCCCCGCCATCAGGCCCCAAGTCAATCAACCAGTCTGCGCTCTTGATGACATCCAGGTTATGCTCGATGACAACGATCGAGTTACCTGCATCTACCAGGCGCTGAAGAATATCCAGCAGGCGCTCCACGTCGGCGAAGTGCAGGCCCGTAGTCGGCTCATCCAGGATATACATCGTACGGCCGGTCGAGCGGCGGGAAAGTTCCGTTGCCAGTTTGACGCGCTGGGCTTCACCACCCGAGAGCGTCGTTGCGGGCTGTCCCAGGCGCATATAACCGAGGCCTACATCGTTGAGCGTCTTCATTTTATTGGCGATCGAGGGTACATTGGCAAAAAAGCTAGTGGCCTCTTCGACGGTCATATCCAGCACATCGGCGATGCTTTTGCCCTTGTAGTGGATCTCCAGGGCCTCACGGTTATAGCGTTTGCCTTTACAAACCTCACAGGGGACATATACGTCAGGCAGGAAGTTCATCTCGATTTTCACGATACCCTCGCCCTTACACGCCTCACAACGCCCGCCTTTGACATTAAAGGAGAAGCGCCCTGGCTGATAACCACGTATTTTCGCCTCTGGTACATGCGCGAACAGCTCGCGAATACCTGTGAAGGCATTGGTATAGGTGGCTGGATTGGAGCGCGGCGTGCGGCCAATCGGCGACTGATCGATGTCAATAACCTTATCCAGGAATGCCAGACCCTCGATGCTATCGTGATCTCCCGGCCTGTCATGGGCGCGGTAGAAGGTATGGGCCAGTTTGCGATAGAGGATATCCGTGATTAACGTACTCTTGCCAGAACCCGAGACGCCCGTGACAGCCACGAATTTACCCAGAGGAATATCGACTGTGACATTTTTGAGGTTGTTCTCGCGCGCGCCCTTGATCGCCAAGTTATGGCCATTGCCTGCCCTGCGCTGCGGGGGAATCTCGATACGACGACGCCCCGCCAGGTAGTCACCCGTCAGAGAATGGGTGTTAGCAACAATATCGGCATAGCTGCCCTCGGCCACGACCTCGCCGCCGTGCTCGCCCGCGCCTGGTCCGATGTCGATGATATGGTCGGCCGCTCGCATAGTTTCTTCGTCGTGTTCCACGACCAGCAGGGTATTACCCAGGTTGCGCAGGCGAACCAGCGTTTTGATCAAGCGCTCATTGTCGCGCTGGTGCAGCCCGATGCTTGGCTCATCGAGAATGTAAAGGACGCCCATCAGGCCTGAACCGATCTGGGTAGCCAGGCGAATGCGCTGTGCCTCTCCGCCCGAGAGGCTGGCGGCAGCGCGATCAAGGGTCAGGTATTCCAGGCCAACGTCGATCAGGAATTGCAGGCGCGCGCGAATCTCTTTGAGAACCTGGCGGGCGATGTACCCTTCTCGCGTACTTAGGATCCCCTGTACCAGGGCTTCATCGGGTGCAATCTTAGCCAGGGGATCGCTTTTAACGGGGGCTCCATTGCCATTTTTCTTGCTGCCATTGCCGTTGAGTGGTGCTAAGCTGCTGGCCACGCTGGTGGGCAGCGCCGCTGTTTCAGACTCCAGATCTTTGAAAAAATGCTGGGCCAGGATGATCGAGAGGCGCGACACCTGGACGATATTGCGCCCCCCCACGGTGACGGCCAGGGCTTCCGGCTTGAGGCGAGCGCCATGACAGGCAGGGCAGATGCGCGCCGACATGTAGCCCTCGATCTCTTCGCGGATGGCTTCGCTTTCGGTCTGTTTGTAGCGGCGGTCCAGATTAGGAATGACACCCTCGAAGATGATCGTATAGTTGCGAGTACGACCGTGCTGAGGTGTGTAGCGTATAGTGAGCGGCTCATGAGTGCCATACAACACCGTTTGATGCTGCTCCTCGCTCAGCTCACGCCAGGGCGTAGTGAGACTAAATTGGTATTTCTGCGCCAGGGCCTCCAGGATCGAGGTGTGCCACTGGCTGCCGTTGACAACCTTGCTCCACGGCGCAATCGCTCCCTGCTGCAGGCTTAATTCGGGATGCGTGACCACCAGTTCCGCGTCGATCTCCTGCTGCGTACCCAGGCCGGTACAGGTTGGGCAGGCCCCATGCGGGCTATTGAAGCTAAAGGTGCGAGGCGCTATCTCAGCCAGGCTGATACCGCAATAGACGCACGCGGCCTTCTCCGAAAAAAGCATCTCCTCACCATCGATAATCGAGACCAGTACGACCCCATTGCCCAGCTTCAGCGTGGTCTCCAGGGAGTCCGTCAACCTCTGCCGGAAAGCCGGATCAACCGCCTCTGCGCCATCTACGTGCTTCTCAGCCTGCGTATCATAGGGTGCGGAACGCTCGGCCACCTTGTGCAGCTCAGGCCACTGTTCGGCGTTTTTCTTCCCTTTACGAATGATCAGGCGGTCAACAACGACTTCGATGGTATGCTTTTTCTGTTTGTCCAGCTCGATTTCAGCGCTTAATTCGAGAATCTTGCCATCAACGCGTATGCGCACATAGCCTGAACGGCGCATCTCCTCGAAGATATTTTTATATTCACCTTTACGCCCCTGAATGAGTGGAGCGAGTAGCATAATGCGCGCGCCCTCCGGCAGGTTGAGAACGGCATCAACGATCTGCTGAATGGTCTGCTGGCTTACCTCGCGGCCACAATTAGGGCAGTGGGGATGACCGATGCGCGCATACAGCAGGCGCATATAATCGTAGATTTCGGTGACCGTGCCAACGGTTGAGCGGGGATTGTGCGTCGTTCCTTTCTGGTCAATTGAGATAGCGGGAGAAAGGCCGTCGATATGGTCTACATCCGGCTTCTCCATTTTATCCAGGAACTGGCGTGCATAGGCCGACAGTGACTCGACATAACGGCGCTGTCCTTCGGCGAAAATGGTGTCGAACGCGAGGCTGCTCTTGCCTGAACCAGAGAGACCGGTGATCACCACTAGTTGATCACGAGGTATGGTAACATCGATATTCTTCAGGTTGTGTTCGCGAGCACCGCGGATTACAATTTTATCTAGAGGCATACAGCTTGACCACCCATCCCACAAGTTCGTAGTCCCATACGCCATCCGACGGTCAGCGCCGGGGAGTCTGTGAGCTACAACTTGTTGATACAAACGTTCGATATGACGTATTATACAACAATAATCCGCCAAAAAATAGTTATTTCGGGAGCTATTCCACGCGCAAGCCAGTTGTCGAGCGCGCTATTTGCGTTTTCTTCTACAGAATGAAACACTGCACGCACTAGGCTTTATTTCCTATATGCCCATTTGTGCCCATTTCAGACCAGTTCGGTGCTACACTAAGGAGAAATGCGCCCTGATGACTCTTGTCCAGCTCTGCTATTACCTGCCGTGTCCCAGGCGGGTACTCAAGCGGCGCTGAAAGAAGAGCAGAATATGTATCTCTTGCTTCTCTAGACACCATCTGGTACAGTTTACTACACAGTGAAGAAATATATGCATAGGGAGTGATGCATGAACGTTGAACTTGATTTTGAGAAACGCTATCGTTTAGTACGTGAAGTGATAGAGACCGTCGTTCTGACGATCCTGATGTTTCTAGTGATTCGCCTGGCCGTGCAGAACTTTAATATTGAAGGGCATAGTATGGAACCAAGCCTGCACGATAAGGAGCTGATCCTGGTTGATAAGTGGTCCTACCTGTTTCATCCGCCCGCGCGTGGCGACGTCATTGTCTTCGTTGCGCCTCCTCATCCTGATCAGGACTACATCAAGCGCATCGTCGCTATCCCTGGAGATACAATTACGATCAACGACACGACGGTCATTGTTGACGGCGTGAAGTTGATCGAGCCCTATGTTGACCCCCGCAACCAGGGTAATATCTTTGCTGCCAAAACTATCTCAAATATGCTCCTTCCTCCCAACGACTATTTTGTGCTGGGCGATAATCGCATCGGCAGCTCAGACTCGCGTGACTGGGGCTTTGTGCCACGTGTCAATATTATCGGAAGGGCCGCGCTCGTCTACTGGCCGCTTGGTGAGGATAATAACGGCCTCTTGCCTAATGAGTCGGCGGTGTTCGCCAACGTCCACCAGGCGGGGCTCGCCCCTGACTCTCAACGCCCTGGGGAAACGTACCCGCTGGCAGATGTCCTCCTCCTGGCTATGCCGGGTATAGTTGTGATAGTCTCGCGCCGGCCCAGCGCGCAGAGATTGCTAGGGTAGAGGGGGAGGCGTAGCGCTGGCGGGTCCTAAGGTCAGGATCATCTTTTGATCTTCCAGTTGCACGGCCTGGACGGGACGATTTAACCTGGCCTGGGCACTGGCGAGATGCCTGTTGAGAGTTGCCGCCATTTCATCATTCGACATAATCAGTCCTATTATGCCATCGACGTGGACATTGGTCATCTCAAGCTGCTGATTGACAACTTGCGGCACGCCTGTGACATCGCAGGGCAGGCCATAGACCTGGAAATCTACACGTATCTCGCTGGCTGTAATGTGCGCTACCACCTGCTTCACCATGCTATTGGGCGGCAAGGTCAGCTGAATCAAATTGTTGAAGATGTCCTCGCTAAATGGGATCGGCCCCGCTGGCACCTGTGATAGTTGGGGCGGCATCTGCTGAACCGCCTGCGAGAATGCCTGGTCGATCTTGTCCTGGGCCATGGCGTGCAGGTACGGCCGCAGGCCAAAAACCCAGCCAGCCCCGAGCAGCAGCGCCAGTATGATGAGCGTAAGCAGGCCCCTGACGAAGCAGCCGCCTCGGCGTTTGCGCGGCCGGAGTGGCATGTTGCCAGCGCTGGCCAGGGCATTTAATTCCTGGGCGGGGGGAGCCTGCCCTGGGTAGTAGTACGCTGGCTGCGCTGGTGGCGCGGCCTGTGGCTGGCTCAGGGGTAGCGTGGGAGGTTCATTGCTCGCCGGCGCTATGACGACAGGGCTGCCGCACTTTGCGCAGAAACGTGCCCGCCCATCCAGCGCAGTGTTGCAATTTGGACAATTCATCAAACAACCACCTTTATATTTATTTTTCTTTGCTAGCTCGATGAGCCTCTGCTTTTATAACGCATGATACGTGTCTATAGCATATAGTATATGCTGCTTTTAGGTAGGCGTCCATGCCGCACGCTACTGCCAGCGCGCTGTGCATGGAATTAAAATTCGCGCTGGAGAATTTCATCCATTGACGCGATGATTTTTGTCCGTAGGGCGGCATCGCTATTGAGGGCCTGGGCGACCTGTGCGATCAAGGCCTGCTCCTGATCCGCAGGCAGGCTGTAGCCGTATTGCTGGTGGACGGCAACCGAGGCGGCGCGTGATATTTTTTCTGCGTCACTCAGGCGCGGCGCTGGCGCTGGCCGCAAATTGCGCTCGCTGATCACCCCAGGAGGGCTGTCTCCCTTGAGCGGGGTCACGCCATTGGCGGCAAAGGAGACATCGCTATCGATCAGGTGCGCGGAGTGAGGCGTCGCGCGGTCGACATGGACGATGACGCTTTGAGCGCCCTCATCCAGCTGGCTGATTGTGCCTTCAAGGTAGATAACTTCGGGTGCGCCCCAGAAGACGCGCTCTCCGCGATGGAGAATCATAGAACTGCTCCACTTCTTGCAATTGATATTCAGACTTCAGGCAGGGCCATGGGATTTTACTATAGTATACGGAGAGAGCCAGGCGTAGTTCCAATTCTATGGCCGCGTAGGCTGCTTTCAAGTCCTTCGCAAATGTGATATCTTATTGATGCTATTTTAATAGATATCCATCTCAAGCTTTTAGTAACGTTCGTATATATGTTTTTCATAATAGAGGTCAGATACAGATACAAATGCATGAGAAAAGTATAGAAACGCTGGAGTATCCAAAAATATTGGCGAAGGTGGCGCGGGAGGCCGCCTTTTCTGCCAGCAAAGAACTGGTTATGCGCCTGGAGCCCGCGGCGGACCTGGATGAGGCGCGGCGGCGTCTCGCCTATACGGCAGAGGCCTATCACCTGCTCGACTTACAGGCCGACGCAAGTGTGCGTGGAGCTCATGATATCCGCCCCTTGCTGGCGCGAGCGGCACGCGAGGGAGTGCTGACGCCTGCCGACCTGCTGCAGGTGCTGACGACGAGTCAGAGTGCGATCTATGTGGCGCGGATGCTAGAAAAACTCGCTGCGGAGGAGTTCCCGCTGCTGCATGCCCTGGGCAGTGACATGCCCCGGCGACCCCACCTGGTCAGGCGTATTGAAGAGACCATCAGCGACGAGGGTGAAGTGCTGGATACGGCCAGCCCCGCGCTCCAGAAGCTACGCTTCGATATCCGTGGGGCCAACCAGCGCCTGCACGAACGGCTGCGCACGCTGGTGAATGAATATGGCAACGCGCTGCAGGAGCACATCATTACGCTGCGCAATGATCGCTATGTGCTCCCGGTCAAGGCCGAGAGTCGCAGCCAGGTGCGCGGGATCGTTCATGACCAATCCTCCAGTGGAGCGACGGTCTTCATCGAACCGATGGTGGTCGTTGAACTCAATAACAGGCTGCGCCAGTTGCAGATCGAGGAGCGCCAGGAGATCGAACGCATTCTGCGTGTGCTCTCGCTCGAGATTGGACGCGCTGCGGAGACGCTCAAGGTAGCAGTCGAATTGCTGGCTGATTTTGATCTCCACCTGGCGAAGGCCCGCTATGGGCGTATGACGCGCTCGACCGAGCCACGCCTGAATGCTGAAGGTCGTATCGACCTGCGCAATGCCCGCCACCCCTTGCTGAGCGGAAATGTTGTGCCGATCAACTTTCACCTGGGGCGCGAATTCTTCATGGTGGTGATTACCGGCCCGAATACAGGCGGGAAAACGGTTGCCCTGAAGACGGTAGGTTTGCTGACGCTGATGGCCCAGGCCGGGCTGCATATCCCGGCGGATGAGGCTTCGGAGATAGCTATCTTTGCAGACATCTTTGCCGACATTGGCGATGAGCAGAGTATTGAGCAGAGCCTGAGCACCTTCTCGTCCCACCTGAGTCGCATCATCGAGTTCCTGCACCGCATTGAGGCCGAGAAAGACACAGCTCCAGACATACGCGGTAAACTGGCGGAAACCCTGGTGACTAGAGCTGGAGGACAGCCGCTGGCGCCTGTACTGGTGCTGCTCGATGAGTTGGGCGCGGGTACCGATCCCAGTGAGGGCTCGGCCCTGGCGCGCGCTATCCTGACGTACTTGCTGGAACGACATGTGACAACAGTTGCGACTACCCACTATTCTGAGCTCAAAGCATTTGCGCACGAGCAGCCGGGGGTGGTCAACGCCTCGGTCGAGTTCAATATCGAGACGCTCTCGCCCACCTATCGCCTGAGTATCGGTCTGCCCGGCCGCAGCAATGCCCTGGCGATCGCCAGCCGGCTGGGGCTTGATGAGAGTGTTATCGAGCGCGCGCGTGATTATCTGGGGAGCGCCGGCGTGCGCATGGAGAATCTGCTTGAGGGGCTGCAATCCGAGCGCCAGGCACTTGAGGACGAGCGCTTTCACCTCAATATGGAGCGCGTCGAGGCCCAATACCAGCGCAAACAGCTTGAGCAGGAGCGTCACCAGCTGGATGAACAGCGCGTCAAGGTCATCAATGATGCGCGCAGCCAGGCTGAGCGTGAGCTGGACGAGGTACGCCGGGCGCTGGCCAAGGTCAGGGTCGACGTGAGCCGTGTGAACATGACGCGTGATCGCCTGGGCGAGGCGCGTCAAAGGGTACAGGAACTCGAGGAGAAGGTAACGCCGTTGCCACAGCCAGGGCGTACCTCTGCGAGAAAAGAGGAGGTGGCGGATGAAAAGTTCGAGGGACCACTGCGCAGCGGTGATACGGTGCGCGTGCTGAGTTTTGGACAGAATGCCGAAGTGCTTGGCCTTGCGGCTGATCGCGGCGAGGCCGATGTGCAGATGGGAGCCCTGCGAATCCGCGTGAGTGTGGATAACCTGGAGCGAGTGAGTAAGCGCAAGGCCACGGCGGCCGAGCGAGCGCAGCCAGCGATCGTCGTGCCGCGCTACGAGGATCGCCCCGAGGTCGCTTTACAGCTGGATATGCGCGGCTGGCGTGTCGAGGACGCATTAGAAGAGCTGGAGACATATCTAAATGACGCTGCCATGACGGGTATGTCCACTGTGCGCATCGTGCATGGCAAAGGCACAGGTGCGCTGCGCTCGGCCGTGCGCCAGCAGCTTGCTCATCATCCCCTGGTCAAATCGTATACCCCAGCTCCATCCAACGAGGGCGGTGATGGGGTGACGATCGTGAAGTTGAGCGCCTGAGCGCGGGCCCCTTATCCAGCTTACTGGGCCGTCGGTGGTTCAGGAGAGCTAAAGCAACAGCGCCCCTACCGTTACAAGGCCCACAATGGTGAGCACTGTGTAGTCAATGCGCTTGAAAGATGTTTCGTGGAGGAAGGTTGATCGCCCCTCAACCTCGTAGCCACGTGCCTCAAGGGCGGTTGAGAGGTCGGCGGCGCGCCTCAGGACGCCCTGCATCATGGGCATAAACAGGGCAAGCAAGCTCTGGAAACGTTCACGCATGCTGCCATGTGCATAATCTGCCCCGCGCGAAGCCTGGGCTTTGAAGAGCTGGTCGAGCTCTTCAAAGAGGGTAGGGAAAAAGCGCAGGGAGATGAGCGCCATTAAAGCGAACTCGTCAACGGGCAGGCGCAGCCAGCGTAAAGGCGTGAGCAGGATGGTCAGGCCTTCGACGAGGGCGATGGGAGCGGTAGTTGTGGTCAGGATAACGGAGAAGGCGAAGAGGGCAAGGAAGACCGTAAACAGGCTCAACAATGCCCATACACCGGTGTCGGTAATCACAAAAGGACCGACAGGAAATGTAGAGTTGAGGGGCATGTTGCGGGTGAACCAGAGCAGGGCGAGGGCAAGCAGGGTGAGCAGGACCAGGGGGAGGCGCATGCGTTTGACGCGTGGTCGTTGTAAGAGGTTTCGCAGCGCGGGCAGAGGGAGCAGAGATAGCAGGATGTAGACCGTCAGTACTACGCCATAGATGACGATGGCCCAGCGTACAAGCATATACGAGACGTGCACAGGGCTGATCGTATACAGGGGCTGGCTGCTATCGTTATGCGAGAAAATAGTCGGGATGGCCGCCAGCAGGGAGAGGAGTATAAGCAGCCTCATGCGCTCCCACATCTGCCGCAATGAGATGCCGGCCAGGACTGTACTCGCCACAACGAAGATAACCAGGACGATATACGGCGCGAAATGCCATGTGCGGTGGTTGGCGATGGTGACGAACAGGGCGAACCAGCACAGGAGCAGCAGCTTGGTGCGTGCCTGCAAACGGTGGAGGATGCTGTTGCCGGGAAAATAGACGCCGAATGAGATGTTATTTAACATGGTTTTTCGCTTGCTCTATCTGCCGGCGAGCGGCCTGGTCTCTATGGAGAGTTTGCAGGACCTTAAAGGCCTCATCGAGGGTGAATACCTCCGCCGGGATCGCGAGGCCACCCTGGCGCAGGAGCGCGAGCAGTTCGCTCAGAGGAGGCGCCGCCAGTCCCCACGCCCGCAGTGCCTCTACCTGGGTAAAGACGCGGCGCGGAGGCCCCTGGCTGACCATGCGGCCTTCGTGGAGGATGCAGAGCCAATCTGCCAGGGCCGCTACCTCGGCCATATCATGCGAGACAAGCACGATGGTGACACCCTGTTCCTGCTGGATGCGGCGCAGGTACGAGTAAAATTCCAGGCGCGCATCGGCATCCAGGCCGGTGGTGGGCTCATCAAGGATGATGATGGTTGGCGCCATAGCCAGCACGCCTGCCAGGGCGACGCGGCGCATCTGCCCTCCGCTCAGTTCAAAGGGTGAGCGCTGTGCGAAGGTGTGAGGCGGTAGTCCGACGATCTCAAGCGCTTTGAACACGCGGGTGCGTACTTCGCGTTTACTTAACTTCATGCGTCGCGGACCGAAGGCGACGTCGGCATAGATGGTATGTGCGAAGAGCTGGGCTTCGGGTAACTGAAAGAGCATACCGACGCGCTGGCGCAGGCTTACCAGGTCCGTATCTCTGGCGCTGATATCGCTGCCATCGACGATGACGCTGCCCACCGTTGGACGCAGCAGGCCGTTGAAGTGCTGGACGAGCGTCGATTTGCCAGAGCCGGTCACCCCGACGATAGCCACACATCTGCCCCGTTCAATCTGCAGATTGATGTCATCAAGGGCGACTCTGAGAAGCGGACCCATTCTGTAAATATGCGCGAGCTGTCTGGTAATGATGATGGGATCTGTCAACGCAGCATCTCCTGTGCGATTGCTTCTATGCTTAACGCATCGGCTGAAACGGCAATCCCGGCGGAACGCAGGCGCGCCGCCAGCTCAAGCGGTGCGGGTATGGCCAGGTTGAGGGAACGGAGGTGCTCTAGATCTGCAAAAATGGCGGCCGGGGTTCCTTGCATGACGACGCGCCCCTCTTGCATGACGATAATGCGCTCCGCCAGGGCTGCTTCCTCTAGAAGGTGGGTGACGTGGATGATTGTCAGTCCCTGCTCCCGGCGCAATTGATGTAGCAGGGCCACGATCTCCTGGCGTGCAAGCGGGTCGAGCTGGGACGTGGCCTCGTCGGCGATAATACACTGCGGGCGCAGGGCCAGGACGCCAGCAATCGCCAGGCGCTGGCGCTGGCCGCCCGAGAGGCGATGGGGGGGAAGGTGCCTGAGGTGGGAGATACCCACCGCTTGCATTGCAAACTCCACTCGTTCGGCGATAAAGGAAGGGGACAGACCTCGAACCGCCAGGGCCCAGGCCACGTCATCTTCGACGAGGGTGGCGATGATCTGGTTATCTGGATTCTGGAAGATCATCCCGACCCGATCACGAATGCTGCGCCGCTGCTCCTGCGCGCGCGTATTCAACCCTGCCACCAGGACCTGGCCCGTGTCGGGTATGAGCAAGGCATTACAATGGCGCGCGAGCGTTGACTTGCCACTGCCATTATGTCCGAGGATGACCAGGTATTCGCCCGCGCGTACCTGCAGGTTGACATCTCGCAGGGCCACTTTGACGTGGGTGCCCGGGTAGCTATATGTAATGTGTTGCATAGCGATGAGGGAAGGGGTGCTCATTGAGGTATTTTCTGCCTTCCCAGCCCCATGTTTTGGCGACGGATCTCTTTAATCAGCATACGCGTAGCCCAAAACTTGCCCAGCCCTAATTTAAGCGCAAGGGTGATCAGCAGGCGAGTTAGCCAGTGCAGCAGCGAACGAAGCCAGCCCGTGGGAAAAGGCGCTACGTCGTAGCCAAGCAGGCGTACCAGGAAATTCGTGATGTAGTAGATGACGATGACGACGGGGCAGGCGAAGATCAGGGTCATGACGCACAGCGCCAGGAACCAGTGATTGAGTACCTGAGCGGCCAGCTGCTGCGCGGCAGGGAGGGTATGCTGCCACCAGGTGCCCAGCCCCACCAGGGAGGAGGCAAAATTCAAGAAAGCGAATAAACCCACAAAGGTCAGGCGATAACCCTGTATCAGTGCGTCGATAAAGCCCTGGCCGATCAGCAGTACCGACAGCATTTGCAGGGCGACCAGGACCACGTTAGCGCCAATGATGCCCATTACAATCAGCAGAGCATAGTGCAGGCGGTATTTCATGCTGATACCCAGGAATATACCCGCTCCTGCTGCCATTAACATAAGGGTAAGCGCGCCCGGGCCCGTCATCACACCGGCGAGGAAAAACGCCACACATGCGCTCATAACGCCGGCATAGAAACTGCGGCGCAGCACGAGAATTGTGAAGACGGGCGGGATGAGCAGCAGAAAAAAACCGCCTCCCAGCGGTAAGAGCCTGAAGAGCAGTTGAAAAACAACTGCAACGTCCGCCAGGAGGGCCCCCTCGGCTAACTCGATTGCACTCATTTTACGCAGCATGATCTCTCCCGTTTGCCCGTGCAGGCGCTGGCAATGAAATGGGCTGGCCTTATTTATCTCGACCAGGCGTATCGCGGGGTAACCACAAACCCACATAGGGGATTGTAGCGCGTCCAGGCTAAATTCGCAAGCCTCCTCAGGAACAATGTACCGGCCTGCTCCACGTTCACCCCTCTTACTTGCAGGTAAGGGTGAGCTGGGGTATACTGCAGATGCCAGTTGCTAGTCGAGCCCGTATGTCGTGGCCTGGCATTATCGGCGCTTGCAGCCGCACTTTACATAAGAGAAATTAATAGCGACGAGGGGCCAGCCAGGCAGAGTAGGTGCCTGGCTGCCTCGTGTGTTGTTGCCTGTTTAGATGTAGAGGAGAGAACTAGCGATGTCGTCAACTTCAGAGTCGATACGATTAGAAGACTGGGTACGCGATATTCCTGATTTTCCGCAAAAGGGCATTCTTTTCAAGGATATCACGCCTTTATTGCAAGACGGGGCCGCCTTTCGAGCGGCGTTAGACCGTCTCGCGGCCCATTATGCTGGCTCTGGCATTCAGGCTGTAGTCGGCGTCGAGTCACGTGGTTTTATTTTTGGCGCGCCGCTGGCGTATCTTTTGAACTGCGGATTTGTGCCGGTGCGTAAATTTGGCAAGCTTCCATCGCAGACTGTAACTGTTGAGTATGCTCTTGAATATGGTACTAACATAGTGGAGGTGCATACCGATGCGATTCGCCCTGGACAACGGGTGCTGATCGTCGATGATCTGCTGGCGACCGGGGGTACGGTTTCGGCGTCTATGGAGCTTGTAGAGAAGCTAGGTGGGCATATCGCGGGCATCGCTTTCCTGGTTGAGCTGAGCTTCCTCAGGGGTCGCGATCAGCTCAAAGGTCATGATGTTTTTGCGCTGATCAAGTATTAAACGCCGGGGAGAAGAGCGACGAAAGTTCCTCCCCGGGCCCCTGCTATCTGCGCGTCATTCCTGCTCTATCTGCTGGCGCGTGGGTGCCTGGTCGGTCATTTTGCCGATACTGCACCGATTTTTGATGCTTTCAAATACATTCATTTTACACTTGCTCTGCGGGCTATCGCCCTTGCCTCCCACCTTACTCTGCTGCCCCTGCTGCTGCGCGAATTGTAGCAAGATTTTTGCGTGGCAAAAAGACTGGGAACACGCTTTTTTCACCCTGTATTTCTCAGGCCGGCAGCAATGCCGTTGATCGTCAAGAGCACGGCATAGGTCAACTGACTGCGTTCGCGTTCCTGCTCACTGGCGTGTTGCAGGTGGTCCTCAGCGAGGCTAAGGGGGCCGCCGAGCTCGCGCAGGCGGCGCAGGAGAGCCACCTGCAAGTAGCTTAGAGGGTCGACGTAGGGATTACGCAGGCGAATTGAACGCTGTAGTACGGGCGAATTATCGAGGAGAGCTTTGCCGCTGACGATGCGCAGCAGCCAGTGTTCCGTGCGAGCATATTCTGCTTCAATCTCCGACGAGATACGCTGGCGCAGCCCCTCATCGCTGACCAGTCCGGAGTATTGACGAGCGATGTGCATATCCGCCTTGGAGAGCGTCATCTGTAAGTTGTCGAGGAAGGCGCGCAGAAATGGCCAGGAGCGATACATTGCCTGCAGTTGCGGCAGTCGTTGCGGATCTGCTGTGATATATTCCTCAAGTGCCGCTCCGACGCCGTACCAGCTTGGCAAGACATAACGGCTCTGCATCCAGGCAAAGACCCAGGGGATGGCACGTAGCTCATCGATATTGTGCCCACTGCTGCGGCGGGCGGGCCGGGAGCCGATATTCAGCCAGCCCAGTTCGAGGATGGGCGTCGCCTGCTCAAAGTAGGCGATAAAATCCGGATTTTCGTAAATGAAGCTGCGATAGAGCTCATTGGCCCTGGACGATAACGTGCGCATCGTCTCCAACCAGGCCTGTAAATCTTGCCCGCCAGCCGCCGTATGCGGTAGCTGATCCCCTGGCAGGCTGGCTTGCACAACACCGGCAACGACTAACTCCATGTTACGCAGTGCTATGGCAGGCAGGCCATATTTAAAGGAAAGCATCTCGCCCTGTTCGGTGATGCGCAGGCGTCCATTGACGGTTGCCGGGGGCTGGCCGAGGATGGCCTCGTAGATGGGTCCACCACCGCGTCCGATGGCCCCTCCACGGCCATGAAAAAGCGTGATACCAATGCCATGCCTGGCTCCAAGATCTGCCAGGCCGACCTGGGCCTGGTAGAGTTCCCAACCGGAAGTGAGGATACCCCCATCTTTACTACTATCGGAGTAGCCCAGCATTACCTGTTGTACGTAGCCACAGGAGGTAAGCCAGCTATGGTAGCAGGCATTGATGAAGGCGCTGTGCAGGATGCCCGCGCAGGCACGCAGATCGTCGATGGTTTCAAAAAGAGGCACGATCGCCAGTCCGCTGATGCCCGCCTCCTTACAAAAGAACTGCACTTCGAGCAGGTCGCTCAGGCTGCGCGTCATGCTGATGATATAGCTTGTCACAGCCTGAGTGCCAAATTCCGCACGCGCCTGCCGAATGGCGTCAAAGGTCTGCAGGATATGTTCGGCCGCCTCGCTCAGACGAAGTTCATGGCGTGGCAACACGCGTGGGTCGCTGAGCAGCCTGGCCAGGATGTCTACGCGTTCTTGCTCATTCAGATCCGTATACGGAACATGCAATAGCCCCGTGGCCTGGAGAAGCTCTGCCAGGGCAGCGGCATGACGCTCGCTATGCTGGCGAACATCTATGCTGGCAAAGTGAAAGCCGAAGACCTGCACCTGGCGAAGCAACCTTGCGAGCCGGCCCTGGGCGACACTGATCTCTCTATCCCTGAGCAGGCTTTCCTGGACAAGCGACAGATCGCCAAGCAGTTCATCTGGCGAGGCATAGGCCAGGCCCGCTTCCCGGCTGGTGTTCGCTGTGCCTCTGTGAAGACTGCCGGGCTGAGGAGGACGGTGGGACGCTGGGTCCTCGTCCGCGGTGGCTTCAAGGCGTTTCCAGATAAAAGAGAGTTTGCGCCGATAGGGCTCCTGGGCCGTCTGCGAGCCCAGTTCGCGATCATAATCCGCCATAAGAGCGGCATCGCGCTCCAGGGACTCCGCTAAAGGCCGGCTAATCGCACAATGTTTCAGTGATTGCGAAAATTCCCGCGCCAGGGACACAAGTGAAGCGCGATAGTGTTCAATAATCTGCGCCCGTTGCCAGCTTAGCGCCTCCAACATGGTGGTGGCATGGACGCTGGGGTTGCCATCCTGGTCGCCGCCGATCCAGGAAGCGAGGCGCAGAAATGCTGGTACGTGTATCTGTGCCTGGGGGTATGCCGCTTGCAGTAGCTCTTCAAACTCAGCATAGAGTTCCGGCACCGCGCTGAAGAGGATCTCTGACAGGTAGTAACCGCCCATTTTTATTTCGTCCAGCGGCTGCGGGCGCACATGACGTACCGCGTCGGTTCTCCACAGGAGGGTAATGATATTGGCGAGTTCGCGCCGCCAGCGGGTCTGCTGGCGGCCTGGCAGCGCGTGCAGGTGATCATGGGCCGCCAGCAGGGTGGCCAGTTCGCGCGACTTGCTGATCAGACTGCGCCGCGTAGCTTCAGTGGGGTGAGCGGTAAATACCAGCTCGATCGAAAGCTGGTCAAGAAGTTGTTGCAGTGTGGTCGCATCGACCCCGCTCTCTTTGAGCAGCGCAAACAGGGAAGCGAATGAGCCTCGCTGGGGAATGCCAGGTGTCATTACATCATGTGCGTTGCGGCGGCGAATGCGGTGATGTTGCTCCGCGGTATTCACAAGGTGGAAATAGACGGTGAAGGCGCGGATCACGTTGATAGTGGTATCCAGGTCGCAGGCAACGATGATGTCGTGAATGGTTTGATCCAGGGCGACGATTTCAGCGCGCAGATGCGCAGCCTCCCCCCCTGAGGCATAGCGCAGAGCTTCGGTCCGCTCGCGCAGGTCTTTACATGCGTGCCGTAATTGCTCTACGGTGGCAAATACGGAGGGGCCGTCGTGTTGCTGGATGGCCTGCCCTAGGGCGTTTCCCAGCATACGAATATCCTGGCGAAGCGGTGCATCTTTTTCGGAGCGATCCTGTCGTTCAAGCATTGCTCTGTCCTTACCCTGGTAACTGATTTTTCCACGCATAGCAGCGATGCTATGTCGCAACGGGCGCTCCTTTGGGCCAGCTTGTTCTCAATTTTAGCACAAACCCTCGCTTTGTGTAATTTGCATGATTTTTTCTAATCTCACCGGCGCACAAGCGTGCTACATACGCCAGATAAAGACATGCTTCTAGCCAAATTTGGAGACAATACGTTAATTATCGTGTAATGTGCACAAAATATAAGGCATGCTTTCTCTTATTTTGCATGTAGCCTGCGCCAGGGGAAATACCTATACTGTTAGAAACAGAGATTGCCTGAGCGCGCAATGGCTGCGCCTCTGCTCGTTTTCACAGGCCATGTGCGCCCATATTTGGTGATGACGCCAGTTGTGCTACGTGTGTATTGGACACAGGAGAGGAACTCACCATGGCAGCTCAATCCTCAAACGAAGCAAAGATGGTCCCGACACTGGGCCTGACCGGGGTTACCATCAACGCAATGGCCCTGATCGCTCCCGGAGCCTTCCTCTGGACCACTTACGAGATCCAGGCGGCTCCCTCATCGGCGATGAACATGTGGTTCGCAGTATTTGTAGCGACCGCAATTGCCCTGCTCACGGCTATCTCTTATGCTGCGCTTGCCAAAAGATATCCCGATTCGGGGACCGGCAGCTCCTATTTCTTCGCGGAAATCGCCCTGCTCCAGCGCGAGGAACATCGTTATTTTAAGTTTGCTCGTCTCAGCAAGTTTCTGGTTGGCTGGGCTTCGCACCTGTACTACTGGATTTATCCAGGTGTTATGGTCGCCTTTATGGGCCTGGTCATTACCTACATCATCCAGACCTTTGTGCCCAGCTTTGGCGCCCCCTGGCAGGAGGTCGTGGTTTGTGTGCTATTCGCCGCCATCGTTGGCGGTATCGCCTATATCGGCGTGACCGGTTCGACGCTTTTCAACATCGTCATCAATGTAATTCAAATCATCGCGCTTATCTCGTTCTCTGTCCTGGCGATTGTCTATCGCGCTACCCATCCACATGTTGTTTACCTGCATCCCAATCCCTTGAGCGTAATCACCCCGCATGATTTTAGCGGCCTTATCTTCCAGGTGACGATCGCCATCCTGCTGGTGGTCGGTTTCAAATCGGCGACCGCGCTTGGGGCAGAGGCGAAAAGTCCCGGCCGTGATATTCCCAGAGCGGTCGTGCTCTCGTTGATCATCCAGGCGGTCATTTTCTACTTACTCGAGTACTTTGCGGCGAACTTCTTTATCAACACTGGCTTAACGTACGGGACTGGGAGTAACATGGTCACCGGTTTTGCGGCGGCCTTCGCTTCCGGCGCTCCGATTGGCGACATGGCCAAGATCATCGGCAATGCGCTGCTCGGCGGCAACGGGACCATGCTGGCCATCATCCTGGCGGCGACCGTTGTGCTGGCCCTGATGGGAACCACGCTCTCATGTTTGAACACAGGGGTGCGCGTAACCTATGCGATGGGCAAAGATACCGAGTTGCCGGTGGCCTTTGGCTTCTTGCACGGCAAGTATCGCACGCCGCATGTCGGTGTGATTGTGCTCACCGTGCTCTCGGCCGCCATTGGAACCTATGGCGTCATCAATGTCAATAACCTGACGCAGGTAACGCTCATCTCCAACATCGGCACCTTCCTGCTGTACGGCATGACCTGCATCATCTGCGTGATTGCCTTTGCGGGGGTAGTTGGACGCTCCATCTTTAACACTATTATCGCGCCCGTGCTGGGTGCAGCCCTCAATGTCGCCATGCTCTTTGGTGTGCTCTACTTCGCCCTTGCCGGCGGCGGCTCCTCCCAGACGAACACCATCATTGCAGGCGCCTTCAGCATCCTCTGGCTGGCGGTGGGTTTTGTCTACCTGTACATCCGTAAGTTGAGGACCGGCCGGCCCATCCTGCACCCGGAGGATCACAAAGAGAAGCTCAATGAAGATGGCATCCCCCTTGGAGCCAGCGGCGATTAAGGCGAAACGAACTTTGGCAGAGGCAAAAAGAGGCGCGTGTTTGTCCAGAACACGCGCCTCTTGTCGTCCTAAAAACATACTTATTTGGCGGTGCTCTTGTTGATAGGTGATTGAATATGCTATACTCTTGATTACATAACATTGCCTGTTGTGCTGAGAGCTGGGCCGCTCCTGGATTTAAAATACATCGCTTGCTCAAGAGCAAGCGATGTATCCCGGGTGATTTGCAAACATAATGACTTCGACGGACGCTGTTTGATCGCCGATAGCTACTCGGCTCCAACGTGGGTGCCTCCTGATTTTGGGCAATTTGAATTTTTGGGAGGATGGCCTATGCAACATTCTGTCACCGACTCTTTGTATCCACTTTATGATGCCCGCTGGGAACATGATGCCTGCGGCACCGGTTTTGTTGCCCAGATCTCCGGCGAAGCCAGCCACGACCTGATAGAGACGGCTCTGGAGGCATTAGCACACCTGACTCATCGAGGAGCGCAGGATGCAAACGCGGAGACCGGTGATGGTGCCGGCCTGATGACCCAGATTCCCAAAACGCTGTTGTGCGAGGAATTGCTAGCACAACATATCATAATTGAGGACCCTGCCGACCTTGCCGTTGGTATGATCTTTTTACCCGCCGAGGAGCGTTTTCCGGCCGAGCACAACGAGTGTCGACGTATCATTGAGCAGACGCTGCATGAATTGGGTTTACCCCTGCTCTCCTGGCGAGATCCACCTACCGACATGGATATACTTGGTGCGGGTGCGCGAGCAAGCGCTCCCAGCATCGCCCAGGTTTTGCTCCAGCGTCCCCAGCAACTTACGCTTGCGCAATACGAGCGCGGTCTGTATCATGCGCGCCGTTTGCTTGAGAAGCGTTTGCTGCAATATCGGCAGCAGGGATGTTACATTCCCTCTTTTACCTGTAGAACCATCGTATATAAAGGACTCCTGGCCCCGCTTGAGCTGCCCCGTTTCTACCTCGATCTGGCCGATCCCCGCTTTACCAGCGCCTTCGCTATATTTCACCAGCGTTATAGCACCAATACTTTTCCCTCGTGGTCGCTGGCACAGCCCATGCGCCTGCTAGCGCACAATGGTGAGATCAATACGATTCAGGGCAACCGGCACTGGATGCAGGCGCGCGAAGGCGCGATGTACTCCGCCTACTGGGAAGAGAGGCTGGCGGATCTGCTGCCAACCATCCAGGCGGCGGGGAGTGATTCGGCCGAGCTGGATAATGTCCTGGAACTGCTCACATACTCCGGGCGCGACCTGTTACTGAGTATGCAGATGCTGGTCCCCCCGGCCTGGGAACAGAACGCCGAACTGTCGACTGAGCAGCGCGCATGGTGCGAATTTCACGCCGGGCTGGTCGAGCCATGGGATGGACCCGCGACCCTCATCTATAGCGATGGGGGTATCGTGGCCGCCGCATTGGATCGCAATGGCCTGCGCCCCGCGCGCTATACCCTTACGTCACAGGGCATCCTGGTGCTTGCCTCCGAGGCAGGGGTTATACCCTGCGCGGCCCATGACGTTGTGGAGAAGGGCCGTCTGGGGCCGGGAGAGATGCTGGCCGTGGATATCGAGCATGGCGTGTTGTTGCGTGATGGCGAAATCAAGTCGGCTCTCGCTCAACGTGAACCATATCAGCAATGGTTGGAGCGCTACCTGGTTCACCTGGCGGATGTTGCTCAACCCACGCTCCCCAGCTCTGAGGTAGATGCGGCGGAGCTGTTCGCGCACCAGCAATTGTTCGGCTTTACGCACGAAGACATTGAGTTTGTGTTGCGCGTCATGCTGACCGAGCAGAAGGAGCCGGTCTGGAGTATGGGTGATGATACGCCCCTGGCCGCGCTCTCGGAGCAGGCCAGAGACCTCTCGGACTATTTTCATCAACGTTTTGCGCAGGTCACCAATCCGCCCATAGATCCTTTGCGCGAACGCAGCGTGATGGCCCTGGATTGTTATCTTGGCCAGCGCCAGAATTTTCTGGCCGAGACTCCACTGCACGCGCGATTAGTACACCTGGAGACGCCCCTGCTGAATGAGTCTCAGCTGCTTGCGCTGCGCAGCCTGAAAGTCGATGGTTTTCGTTCGCGCACGCTCAATGCGACGTATGAGCCCTTGGCTGGCGCGGCCGGTCTCGAGGCCGCGCTGGAGCTTCTGCAGCGCGAGGCCGTGGCGGCGGTTGCCGATGGAATGACTGTGCTCGTTGTGAGCGATCGCGCCGCCAGCCCGCAGCAGGCGCCTGTACCGATGCTGCTTGCGGTGAGCAGTATCCACCAGGAACTGTTGCGGCGTGGCTTGCGGACCTACGCGGCGTTGATCTGTGAGACGGGGGCGGCATGGGATGTACACCATATGGCCCTGTTGTTAGGCTATGGCGCCGAGGCCATAATGCCTTACCTCGCCCTCACAAGTATACGCGCCCTGGCTGGCGAGCGACGGCTGGAGCACCTGACGCAAGAGCTGGCCGTCACCTGCTACCTGCGTGTCATAGGAGAGGGATTGCGTAAGGTGATGGCGAGGATGGGAATATCGACGGTACGCAATTTGATCGGCGCAGGACAGTTCGAGATCGTTGGCCTGGATGCGCGCCTGATCGAACGCTGCTTTAGCGGTTCGGCTGCACACCCGGGCAACGTTTCCTATGGCCATGTTGCCGCACAGGTGAGCGAGCGCTGTCTGAAGCTGCAGCAGGAGGCCAGTGGTGGTGGACAGGAGGAGGCGCTGCAGGCGGGACGCAAGCGTAAACTCGTCGACGCTGGCCGTTATCGTTTCCGGCGCGATGCCGAGTACCACGCCTATAATCCGCTGATTGTGCGCGCTTTGCAGAAGGCTGCCCAGAGCGGCGATGGCGAGGATTATTCTCGCTTCACGAGCCTGGTTTACTCACGCCCCCCCACCAATCTACGCGATTACCTGTCGTTTGTGGCGACACAGCCTATTCCCCTGGAGCAGGTTGAGGCGATGGAGTCTATCCGTGCGCGCTTTGTGGTCTCGGCCATGTCGATTGGAGCGCTCAGTCCGGAGACGCACCGCACGATTGCCGCCGCCATGAATAGTATCGGGGGACGCAATAATACGGGTGAGGGGGGAGAGGACCCGGACTGGTATCTCGAAGAGCTGCATGGTTCCCATGTCAGTAGCAAGATCAAGCAGGTGGCCTCGGCGCGTTTTGGCGTCACGACCGAGTACCTGGTCCGTGCCCAGGAGCTGGAGATCAAGATGGCCCAGGGCTCGAAGCCTGGCGAGGGCGGCCAGCTTCCTCCTACCAAAGTCACGCCTTTTATTGCCAAACTACGCCATACGTTGCCGCAGGTGCCTTTGATCTCGCCCCCTCCGCATCACGACATTTATAGTATCGAGGACCTGGCGCAATTGATCTATGACCTGCGGGAGGTAAATCCCAGGGCGCGTATAGGCGTGAAGCTGGTCGCGAGTATCGGCGTCGGCACTATCGCCGCGGGCGTGGCTAAGGCCAACGCGGATTATGTCCTGATCAGTGGGCACGATGGCGGCACTGGCGCATCCCCCCTGCAATCGATCAAGCATGCCGGGATACCCTGGGAACACGGACTTGCGGAGGCGCAGCAGGTCCTGCTGCGCAATGGACTGCGCAGCCGTGTAAAGGTACGCGTGGACGGTGGTTTTAAAACCGGGCGTGATGTTGTAATCGGGGCTATGCTTGGCGCCGAGGAATTTGGTTTTGGCACAGCCATCCTGGTGGCTCTGGGATGCGATATGGCGCGCCAATGTCACTTAAATACCTGTCCAACCGGCATAGCCACGCAGCGTGAAGATCTGCGCGCCAAGTTTAGCGGCAGCACCGCCATGGTGATCAACTACCTGACGCTGGTGGCTGAGGAGGTGCGCCAATGGCTGGCACAATTAGGCGTAGCGCGCCTGGATGACCTGGTTGGACGGGCGGACCTGCTGCAGGTCGCCGAGGGGACGCAGGTGAACCTGGCTGCGCTGCTTGCCACAACTCCCGGGACATCCGCCCGCGCTGTCAGGCGGGTTCAGCATGCTCAATCGCGCCTGGCCGAGCAGCTACTTCTGGATGCGGAGCAGGCCCTGTGCGGTGAGCAGAGTGTGCTGATCCAGCATCCTATTGCTAACTATGATCGCTCAATTGGCGCGAGCCTTGCCGGTGAGATCGCGCGCCGTTATGGCAACGCGGGCCTGCCGGGGGTCAGCATCACCTGCGTCTTGCATGGCTCGGCGGGACAGAGCTTCGGGGCCTTTTGCCTGCCCGGCATGCGCCTGATCCTGCAGGGGGAGGCCAACGATTATGTGGGTAAGAGCATGACGGGGGGGCAGATCGTCATTGCTCCCCCCACCGACGCGAGCTTTGCGGCTTATACCAATACCATCCTTGGCAACACGACTCTTTATGGCGCAACAGGCGGTCAGCTCTTCGTGGCCGGGCGCGCGGGCGAGCGTTTTGCTGTGCGCAACAGCGGGGCGCTGGCCGTTGTGGAGGGCGTGGGGGCTCACGCCTGTGAATATATGACGGGAGGTATGGTCGTGGTGCTTGGCGACACTGGCAAGAACTTCGCTGCGGGTATGTCGGCGGGCGTGGCGTATGTCCTGGATATGAGCGGCGTTTTCCCCATGCGCTGCAATAGTGAACTGGTGGAGCTCCAGCGCGTTGATAATCCCGAAGAAATGGAGGCGCTGCGCACGGTTATCGCGTGGCACCGGACGAAGACGCGCAGCTGGCGGGCGGCCCAGATCCTGGCGGAATGGAGCCGCATGCAGAGGATGTTCTGGCGTGTCTCGCCACATGATGTCGAGCATTCAGCGCGAAACTATGTGCATGTGGGCGAGCATGAGGTGGTGATGGTGAGAGGAAGTTAGCCAGGTCAGCTGAAGAATTGTCAGCATGTTGTGGGAGCGCGCGGGACCTGACCAGGCGCTCCCACAACACATTCTATGCTCTTAGAAGCGCCGCTAGTCCCACGAATTGTGCATCCCTGCAACCTTTATCCGTTTCAAACGTCTATCTTGTTAAGATAGACGTTTTTGTTATACCATAATACCTGGCTTCATACATATGAATGAATGAATGGAAACATTTACCGACTATTATGCTCTGCTGGGCGTAGATACGCAGGCCTCAGCCGCCAGTATCAAAGCAGCGTTTAAAAAACTAGCCTTGCAGTATCATCCGGATGTCTATAAAGGAGCGGATGCGCAGGAGCGCATGCGTATTTTGCTGCTGGCTTATCAAACGCTCAGCGACCCCGCGGGGCGCAAAATGTACGATGCTCGCCGCTCAGAACATATGCTGGGCGCCAGCAGCGAGCGTGGTCATGTGGACAGCAGCTTGCGGGGCACGCAGCCGCGCGCGCGCAGTTCAGAAGTCTCACCCGAGGCGCGGCGCGATCGCCAGCGCCCCTATGCCTTCCCTGACCTTAGCGAGCGGCGGAGCGTATACATATATCTAGGCGATACGAGCTATGAGCTCACAGCGGACGAAGCGGGCAATTTGCGGACAGTGGGAATGTTACGCGGCGTGGCGTTAGAAGCGCGCGGGCAGGATGATACGTTGACGACGGCGTCCCACTACTGTCATCGCTGCCATCACCGCTGGACAGCGGCCAGGGCGGGCGCTGTCCAGTGGGGCGATAGCTGTCCTGCTTGCCAGGCCCGCGATTGGGCCGAATACCTGCTTTTACGCTGTATGCATTGTCATGCGGTTTTTGAGAGCGAACAGATACGCTACGAGGTGGGTACATATAATTACGGTGACGGCACGCTCTGCCCGCCGTATGAACTTTTCCCCCTCTGCCCGTATTGTGGAGAATCTGGGTGGTGCCCGGCCGAGAACGCTCGTGTTCATGCCCTGCGCGCTCAGGCTGCTCACCGCGCTGCACTGTTGCGCGCCGTTGCAATCGGCCTGGCCGTTGTGATTGTAGTGGTGGTGGGTGTGGTTATTGTGAACCTGGCGGGCCTGCGCTGAGCCCCACGCCGCCCATTGCAGCGGCAAAAACCTTCACACGACAGCAATTATAGCATGGTTGCTGCAGCGGAAAGCGCTACATTTTTTATATTTCCTTGCGTTCAGGCCGCCGACAAGGGGGATGGGTAATGACGTAATAACTGAACGACTATAGGTATTATTAAGGAGTAGAAACAGATGGCAGCACCGCTGTTGAGAGGTATTTATCCACCCCTGCCCACTTTTTTTACCGCCCGGGAAGCGCTTGATCTCACTACCTATCAGCGCCACATCGGGCGCCTGGCGGAGCAAGGTATTACGGGATATGTTGTAATGGGCACAAATGGTGAGGCCGTGCATTTGACGCCGGATGAACGTGTCCAGGTAATTGAAGCGGCCCGCCAAGCCGCGGGGGCGCACGCGCACATCATCGCTGGCTGTGGTGAGCAGTCGACGCTCGCAACCATCTACAATTGTGAACGTGCGGCGCGCAGCGCTGCTGATGTAGCCCTGGTTTTACCTCCTTTCTACTATAAAGGACGGATGGATGCCGCCGTGCTGCTTGATCACTATCGCTGCGTGGCCGACAGCAGCCCTCTGCCAGTGGTAATCTATAACATGCCCGCCAGTACGGCCGGGCTGGATCTTGATGCGGCGACAATCTGCTCGCTGGCTGAGCATCCTAACATCATCGGGGTGAAAGATAGCGCAGGCAATATGGCGAAACTGGCGCAGATTGTGGCTGTGAGCGCCGGGAGGCGGGCCAGCCCCTTTAGCGTCTTCGCCGGCAGCGCGGGTTATCTGCTGCCGGCCCTGGCGGTAGGCGCGGTTGGAGCTGTGGCCGCGCTCGCAAACGTGTTTCCGCGCGAGGTGTGTCGCGTACAGGACCTGTATGAGGCGGGAAACCTGGAGGAGGCGCGCCGCCTGCAGGCTCTGCTTGTGCCTGCCAATACCGCCGTGACCAACAGCTATAGTGTGCCTGGGCTGAAGGCTGCCCTGGAATTGACGGCCGGGTATGGCGGTCGTCCCCGTCGGCCTTTGCAGGCGTTGAGCGAGGATGAAAGGAAACAGCTCGCGCAGATCCTGGAGCGGGTTGGTTGACCAATGCAGGGCATGAATGGTAACGTGAGAAGCAGAGGAGGGCACCCGAGCGGGCGAGTGCCCTGCGCAAACTAGTCGGGGCGATTAATATCCCTGCTAGCTATCACGGGTTGACTATTCCAGTGCATGCTGCCTGCTGTGACGGTGAAGGTCAGGACGTCGGCCAGTTTTTTATCGCTGCAATCCTTCAGCGTACACCAGTATAGTTCAACTGAGCCACTGATGGCGCGATTATACCTGGCCGCCAGGTAACCTGTAGTATCGCCTGCGCTCTTTTTTAAGATATTGCTGGAGAAGGCATACGTCCCATCGCCGTACCACTTGCCCAATATATACCCATCGGGCGAGGTGCTGCTGATGTTAAAAGTGGCGTAAATGGCCTGGCCAACCGTAAAAGTGCTCGTCAGCGTTGTTGGTTTATAATTACTATCGATGGCGCTGGCCATTTGCGGGTTCGTGAGAATGCTGGCCGCGTTTGGGTCGACGGTGAGGCCAGAGGGGGCGCCTCCCTGGGTAGTATTAGGAGTGGTATTGTTCGTGACGGCCGTAACCGTCGCAACAGCGGCTGTGGCAGACGCATCAAGCGAGGAGCTGCCGCCTGTGATGGTACTGGAAGCGGCCGTGGTGGTTGCTGTTACCGAGGAGACGGTACTCTTGCCTATTTGATAGAGGGCCACGAATAAACCGATACACAGAAGCAGAAGCACACCACCGATGATGGCCAGAATCAGGCCCAGTCTGCCCCGCTTCTTGGGCGGTTGTTGCGGCGGTACGCCATATGCGCCAGGCTGCCAACCAGGTCCATACTGGTTGGCCTGATATGCATTTTGTGGCGGCGGGGGGGCGCCGTAGGGAGGAGCGCCGTAGGCAGGAGGTGGCGGAGGAGGTGATGCCACGACGGCCGGGTCGATCTCTGCTTGACCGCTGGCTGGAGCACCATATGGGGGGGGCACGGCTACAGTCGGGTCAAATTGCGGTGAACTGCCAGGAGGGCCTACGTTGTAAGGTGTGGGTGAGCCGCATGTTGTACAAAATGCTGCCCCGGGAGGCAGGCTGGCACCGCAGGAACTACAATTCATGATTAGTTCTCCTGAAAAGAGCTATGTAATTTCGCCTTTCCAGAGGCCGGAAAGCGAATATGTTGACAATGCACTGTTAGCATATCATGCTTCGATTTTTCTGCCAAGATGATCTTCCACCGCATTTTTAGGCAGTGACGGTAAATTGAACTTTTTGGGCCAGGATTTTATCGCCACAGGCAGTGGTACTGGCCCAGTAGATCTCGACGGAGGCCGGCCCTGCTCCCCCGTAGACGGCATAAGAATAACCTGCTTGATCGTTAGGGGTGACCGGGAAAGGATACTGGGCGATAAATTTCTTATCCAGGTACCAGTAGAGGCATACGGCTCCATTTCTGCCGGCGGGATGAAGGTTGAAGGTGACGTAGACCTTCTGATTGGTTTTAAAGGTCGTGGTGGCCTGCAAGGGCTGAGCGGTATTGAAATTGACCGCGCTGGCCATCTGAGGATTATCGATATATTGTGCTCCTGCACTGCCGTTCATGGTGGGCGAAGGGATGACCGTGGGAGTAGGTGCGGCGGCAGCAGGAGTGCTGGCGGCGTTGCGGGGCGTCGTAGCCTGGGCCGTACCCGTAAATGTGCTATTTGGCGGTGGGGCCGAGGGCAGGGCCAGGGCCATAAAATAGACAAAGACGAGGATAAGCGCGCCTGCGAAGACACACAGGCCAGCGAGGACGAAACCTATATTACTTGTTCGTGGCATCTGTGGGCGAATGTTCGCGCCAGAGAGGGGATACATCGGGCCGGTCGCCTGGTTGGATGTCGTATATGGAGCGCTGCTGCCGTAGGGATGTGATGCCAGGGGTGCAGGTGTTGATAGCCGGGATGAGCCTGGAGGCGGTTGTTGCAGCTGGCCGGATGGCGGCGCATTGACAAAGTCCTGCTGCTCTTGGAGCGAAGCGCTGGCCCACTGTGGGGTGGAGGATGGTTGGAATGATGCATTTTGTAGCGCCTGCCAGGATCCCGCTGCCAGAGGCCTCTGGCAGCGGGGGCAATTGCTCAATGTTTTGTCTGGTGAGAGTGGTAGCCCACAATTGGCGCATTGCATAACCTATGTTCCTTAGTAGTATTTCCCTATGCAAACATTCCGCGCTTTCGTCTATAAAACATACAACAATAGGTATGAGCGGGTCATACTTTACTTAACGAATGATGGTATTGAGAGTAATGAGCCTTCCTAAATTGCCTATGCCTGATATCTGCCTGCTTTCAGCCGAGCCCGGCACACAGGGATATTATTACCACTTTGGATAACAGCTTGACAGAGATAGCTTGCTCATCTACAATTAGATTGCAAGGTATAGTGTGTGGAGTGAGGTTTCGGGCTGACGCTTCTTAATAAATGTGCGTGGTAGAGTAGCTGGCTGGGTTAGGAACATACATGATATATCGTAGCAAGGTAGAACAGTTACTAGCGCAATATGCTGCCAGGCTGCGCGTCTGCTTACAACGTGTCTCAGGTGATAGTTATGGGCCGGAAGAGGGTAGTGATGCATGGTTATTGCTCTACGGACTTATCGGCAATGATGACCCTGCGCTCTTTGAACGCTTTGAGTTGTCCGGCCGCTGGCTGGCAGGGCAGGGGGGAAAATTAGACGCCCGCTTGCAGGGCCTGCAACGCTACATCGATGCGCTGGCACTCGAGATAAACGATATCTTTCGCTCTATACCCCTGCCGGACGAGGAAGAACGGTCGGCTTTACTCCTTGAAGCAACCACGCATATGTATCAATTACAATCCTCCTGCGTGCTTGCTCTGACCCGTGGCTATCAGAACGTGATCGATCAAGCCTCCAGCGAACGCAGCACGCTCGCTCTGCAGCTTGAGCAGCGTTTCCTGGCGCTGCAGCGTATCAATGGCGTGAGCAATTCGACGATGGACCTGGATCAAACTTTGGAGATCATCACCAAGGTGGTCGCAGAGGAGCTGCAGGTTAAGTTGTGCACCATCTTTTTCTACGATGAACTGCAGCGTATGTTGACCCTACGTGCCACGAATGGTCCGCGCCCGCTGGGGGGTATGCACTTTACGCTGCGTCTTGGGGAGGGGTATAGCGGCTGGGTGGCTGATAAGGGACGTCATTTACTCGTGCATGATGCCCTGGCTGATCCTCACTTTTCCACAGAGGTGCGCACCTATAGCAGCGAGTATCATGGTTTAATGGCAATTCCGGTCATCTTCTTTGGCAGTACCGTGCGTCTTATAGGGGTCATCAGCGTACAATCAAGCGAGCCGCGCGACTTTACCAGCTCGGAGCAGAACTTTTTAGAGGTTGTTGCCGGTATTGTAGCGATCAATATCGAGAACGGTCGACTTTATGAGCAGACTGATGAGCAACTGCGCCGTAAAGTGCATGAGCTTGCGACGATCCACCGTGTCTCTTCGATTATCGCCTCGACGCTCGACCTGGATGAGGTTCTGCAGATCATTACCACCCAGGCCGTGCACCTGTCTGGGGCCGAACGCTCATGTATCTTTGAACTGGATCCGGACAAGCAGCACTTGCATGTTGTATCTCATTATGGTTTAAATACTGCCTTAGTACGGAATCTTCAGCTGGGAGTAGGCCAGTGCTGCGCCGGGCGCACCGTGCAAACGGGGCGCCCGAGTATGGCTGTGGATTGCTTCCATGCAGACGAAAAATGCTTTCTTGCCAAGGATCCAGGCATTTCTGCCGAGGTTCACTCGGTATTATGCGTGCCGTTGCAGGTCAAGCGCAAGGTGCTCGGCTGTATCTGCATATACAGTAACCACCGCCATACACTCTCGCAGGAGCAGATGCAGCTTGTCATCACCTTCGCCAATGAGGCTGCCATTGCCATCGAGAATGCGCGCCTGTACGAGGAGACACGCAGGGGCCTGGAACTAAAATCGGCACTGCTGCGCGAATTGCACCACCGCGTAAAAAACAACCTGGCCACGGTCGCGGGTATTCTCTCTTTACAGCGCAGGCGGACGAAATCACCCGAGGTGCGCAACACGCTCGCTGAAAGCGTGAATCGCGTACAGGGCCTGGCCGCGACGCATGACTTGCTCGCCCACGAAGACGTAAGTGAGGCGAGGGTTGAGGATATAGCGCGTAAAATTGTGGGCGTCGCGAATGCCAGCCTGCGGCCGCCAGAGACGCGCATTCACTTTGAGGTGGAGCCATGCCCGATCGTCATTCCTTCACGGGCGGTGACGATTCTGGCGCTTGTATTGAATGAGATGGTGTCGAATGCAATCAAGCATGGCATGGCGGGCCTGACCAAGGGGACGGTGACGATTCGTGGTTTTGCTGAGGACGGGATGGTCGTTGTACAGGTGCTTGATACAGGCAGCCGCCTGAAGCAGTGGGAAGCGGGAGAGGAAGAGAGTAGTGAGGGTTTAGGTCTTTCGCTTATTAAAAACCTTATTGGTGATCTGGGGGGTAAATTTGTGCTGCGCCACAGTAAGGATACACATATAACAATAGCAGAAGTGCGTTTTCCCCTGGCTTCAAATCATAGTCAAGTGACAGGCAGGACCGGAGGTACTTACAAGTGAGGTCGTGCAGGGTCTATGTAGTCTGGTAGGAGGTGAAAAAGATGTATGGTCCGGGAAACAAAGCAAGGATCCTGGTGGTTGAGGATGATGAGGATATTTTACGCGTATTATGTGTGTTTTTGGAATTCGCGAGTTTTGAGGTGCGTGGTGTGACGAATGGCCAGGAGGCTATGCGGAGCATTGCAGAATTCTCCCCTCATCTGATGGTGCTGGATTTGATGATGCAGCCTGTTGACGGTTTTGAAGTTCTCAACTGGCTGCGTATAAACCGTTTAACCCCTCCCTTACCCGTGTTGATATTGACCGCTTTAACGCATATCACAGAGCAGGTCCACGGCTTTGAGGAAGGGGCGATTGAGTACATGACCAAGCCCACCCAACCCAGTATGCTGGTTGAGCGTATCAATACCATCCTTTCATTGAGCGCAGAGCAGCGCACGCTTCTGCGTTTTCAGCGCATGGAGCAGCAGCGCGAAGTGATGGAGCGGATTTTAACGCCCCAATCTGATGAATTCGTTTACTGATATATGTGAAGCGTCTGCCCACATTTGGAGCAGAAGCGATTGCTCGCAGGATTAGGATGGCCGCATGCCTGGCACTGGTGCAGGGCGAAGCCGCATTTTGTGCAGAAGCGCATATGCGGCTTGTTGAACTGCGAGCATTGCGGACAGGGATAGAGAGGTGTGGTGGCCATGCGGCTGATGTCGGCTGCTTCCACGCTACTGCTACGTGCGACCCCCGCCATTGAAGGTACCATAGCGCTTCGCTCTAATGCTTCCCCCAGCTCGCTGGCCCGTTGGTAGCGCTGCCGGGGATTTTTCATCATGGCTGTGATGATGATCTGGGCTACGGCCGGGATCGAGCCTCGCTTTGATCGCGAGGGGGTGGGGCGGTTGTTCGTAGATGTGACTGTGGGCGAGGGCGGGATAGTTGTCGCCCAGAAACGGAAGGCGGCCGGTCAGGGCCTCGTACAGCATGACGCCGAGGGCGTAGATATCGGCGCGTGCGTCAACGGGGCCGCCCTGGCACTGTTCCGGAGACATGTATTCGGGCGTGCCTACCCCCGCGCCCTGCAGGGTCAGGGCTTTTGTGCTCGCAAGGACTTTGGCGATGCCAAAGTCCGAGAGGATAGGGCGTCCTGTGCGATCCATCAGGACATTGACTGGTTTGATGTCGCGGTGAATAATTCCGTTGTCATGCGCATAGGAGAGGGCATTGGCAAGTTGGGCGAAGATAGGCCTGGCTTCAATGATATCCATCGTTTTGCCCAGGGCCAGCAGCTGGTCGAGGCGTTGTCTGAGCGTACCGCCATCGACCAGCTGCATGACAATATAGAGGTTGCCTTGATACTCACTGGCATCATGGACTGTGACGATATTGGGGTGTGAGAGCCTGGCAACAAGGCGAGCCTCCAGGTTGAACCGCTCAACAAAGTTGCGATCTGCAGCGAACCACGAAGGCAGAACCTTGACTGCAACTTCCCGGTCGAGGTTTTCCTGACAGGCCCTGTAGACGCGCGCCATTCCGCCCTGTCCTAGAATTGCCAGCATCCTATAGTTTCCAAGCATGACACCGATCAGTTCGTCTTGTTGCAAGATATTAGCGGGGCGAAGAAGCGCTGCCGGTCTTCTTCTACACCCTTCCTCCTCATCCTCTCAGGGCACGAGACCTCGCGCCCTGCTGTTTGATTAACGCCTGGCGAAGACTAGCACCGTCTGACCCAGCTGGATTTTATCGCCCTCCTGCAGTGGATAGGTCTGGTACTTGTTGACCAGCTGCCCGTTAACCTTTGTGCCGTTGGCGCTACCTTCATCTTTAAGGGCATAGTTGCCATTGCCCAGGTTGAGAATCTTGGCATGCAGGCGTGAAACGGCAAGATCTTCGAGGAAGATATCACTCTCGCGACTGCGGCCGATGCTCAGCTCATCTTTGCGCACCTCGTAGACGCGTCCGGGCTCTTTGCCCTCTTCAACGCGAACTACGCCGAGCGTGCCCATAGGGCTATTCGGGCGCAACATGGTCTTATCGTTTTCGCTGCCCCCGAACGGAGAGCCAAAGGCCTGCCCCGCGTTCGGGCCCTGTTGCCATGAGGGCATGGCGGGATTGACGCCCGCAGCGGGAGCCGGAGGTTGTTGAGCGGGTTGGCCCCACCCCTGTTGAGCGGGGGCCTGTTGTCCCCCCATATTCCAGGGGTCTGGCGAAGCAGCGGGCTGGTTGGCCTGTCCCCAGGATTGACCGGAGCCGCCACCATATGCCGTCGGCGCCTGTGGTTGCGATTGGGCAGGCGCGCCCCAGGCCGGAGCTGCTTGAGCTTGCGGCTGACCCCCCCAGGCGTCCTGAGCCGCCGGTGCGGCCTGCTGGGGCATAAAAGTAGCATCCCCCCAGGCATTCGGGTTAGCTCCCTGGCCCGCGCCCCCTGAAGGCGTGTTGGAAGTAGGATTGCCCCAGACATTCGCCTGTGGTTGCTGGGGAGGAGCGCCCCACGCGCCGGGCTGCTGTCCTGCCGCCTGGGGAGGAGCGCCCCAGGCGGCCTGTTGAGGCTGCTGGCCGGGTTGCCCCCAGGCGCCGGGCTGCGAAGCGGGATTCTGCGCCCCCCAGCTGTCGCCCTGCTGGGGTTGTCCCCAGGCGGCCTGTTGAGGCTGCTGCCCCCAGGCGGCCTGTTGAGGCTGCTGCCCCCAGGCGGCCTGTTGAGGCTGCTGCCCCCAGGCGGCCTGTTGAGGCTGTTGTCCCGACTGCCAGCCTGCGGCTCCGTTACCGGCTGAGGCATCTGCCTTGCCTGCCCCACCTCTCTTTTTGCCCGGGTTACGGAAAAGCATAAATCCCCCACCCAGAAGAACTACGGCCAGGACCAGGATGGCTCCAATTAGTACATACTTGTTTACTGGTAACGCTGCAATAACTATGAACGCAACCTCATTCATGTCGTTCACCCCTCTGATCGTAAAAGAGCGGGTGCAAGCAACCGCTCATGTATCCACTCAGGGATATCCACCAGGAATATCCTCTACACTGCGACCCAGTGCGACTCAACACCTTTTTATCGCATTTCAAAACGCACCTCAACACTGCCAAAGCGTAGTATATCGCCATCTTTGAGCGTACGTTCTTCGTGTGGTGTTAAGGTTACACCATTTAGGCGAGTCTTATTTAACGCATTAAGGTCCTCAACGGTGTAGGTGCCCTGCTGATTTCTCAGATAGGCATGTCGTCGTCCCACCGTCTTGTCCGCTAGATTAATCTCTGGATAAATACCCAGGATCGGATCCTGGCGTCCCACTACCATTAAATCCCCCACAAGGGCGATGGGTTGTCCGCTGGAGAGAACCACAAGACGCGCCGATTTGAGAGATACCGGCGGTTTAGCCGACCCGCTATTTCCTGATCTTGCTTCGTGTCCGAGCTCTGGCATGCGCTGCATCGGAGGCATAGCCTGGATACGTTCCTGTAATTGTTCGAGCGCTGCAATAAACTCCTGTGGAGTTTGATAGCGATCCGCGGGCGATTTTGCCATCGCTTTCTGCATAAATATATCCATATCCAGGGGCAGGTCCGGACGGATACGGCAAAGCGAAGGAACTTTCTCATTCATATGCTTGATGACAATGTCCACGGCCGTCTCTCCCTCGAAGGGAGGGCTACCGGCCAGCATCTCAAACAAAACGGTCGCAACGGAATAGAGATCAGAGCGCGTGTCTGCTGAGCGCCCACTTTCCGCCTGTTCAGGCGAGATGTAGTAGGCCGTGCCCATAAATACGTTGGATTGTGTAAGCGTGACGGTCTCACGGCTGCGCGCCAGGCCAAAATCTACGATTTTCACAACGTCCTTGCCATTTATAAGAATATTTTGTGGCTTGATATCACGATGCACCACTCCCTGCTTATAGGCTGTCTCCAATCCCTCGACGATCTGTCGTGTATAATTCAACGCGCGTAATGGTTCCATAGGGCCATGAGTGATCATATGGTACTTTAAGTTTTGCCCGTCAATATATTCCATGACGATGAAGTGCATGTTGTTATCGTTGCCGTAATCGACGATGCGTACGACATGCGGATCGCTCAGGTTCATATGTATGTGCGCCTCGCGTTGGAAACGAGCCAGCAAATCACCATCATTCGAGAGTTCAATGTGCATGACCTTGACCGCATAGATATGGTTATTCTCAGTGTCGCGTGCAACATAGACGGTCGCGAAACTGCCCCGTCCTCTTTCGTCGATAAGCTTATATCGACCTTTGAGAACACGACCAATCATGTCACCGTTCATCATGCTACTCCTAACTGATAGGCTACTCTTCGCGGCTATTATAACATCTATTACTACTTGATGTCATGCCGACGTTTCTTGTTGCTATCAGTCCCCCCGTGTTGTTGAAACGGAGCAGCAACAAATAAGTCATAGTATGGGTAGAGTCTCCTATAGGAAATACCTGCTTGCAACAATTCCTGGCAGGGAGATATACTATTGACACCGAGCCCATAGATACGCAAACCCGCGTATTTTACTGGTAATACGCGGATTATGTTCCTTTGTTGTAGAGCAAGAGAAACGTGAAGGCCGGATTAGCAGAATCCCTGGGAAGGGGTGAGCCATGGCGGAGGTGCGCGGAGTTTTACTGGATATTGACGGCGTGCTGCATATTGGCTTCCAGCCGATCGCAGGCGCGGCCGAAACGCTGGCGTGGCTGAAACAGCAGGGCTATGCAACCTGTTTTGTCACAAATACGACGACCCTGGCACGCAAAACCCTGGCGCAACGCCTGCAGCGAATTGGCCTGCCACTCGCTGAGGAGCAGCTCGTGACGGCTCCTGTGGCTACAGCGGCCTATATCCGCCAGCATTTTCCGGGTAAGCGCTGCTGGCTGCTCAGCAAAGGCGATAGCGCGGCAGATTTTGCCGGCATCGAGCTTGTGGATGCGGCCGCAGATGTCGTTGTGATTGGCGGCGCGGAGGAGCTGCTGACATATGAGGCGATGAATGCCGCTTTTCGCATGCTCATGCAGGGGGCCGAGCTGGTGGCCATGCATATGAATACTTACTGGCGCGCGAGTGACGGTTTGCGGCTGGATAGCGGTCCCTATGTGCGTGCCCTGGAACTTGCCAGTGGTAAAGAGGCTATTGTCCTGGGTAAGCCGCAGCGAGCGTTTTTTGAGCAGGCTCTACGCTCAATGCATAGAGAGGCCGAGGCTGTGATTATGCTGGGCGATGATATCGAGAACGACATCGCTGGCGCTCAACAGGCCGGTATGCGGGCGATCCTGGTGTGTAGCGGTAAGCACCAGGCCGACTCACCTCTCTTGCAGCGGGTGCGGCCTGATGCCATCCTGCCCCGCCTGGCGGATCTGCCGGCATGGCTCGCCCGCCAGGCGGGCTAAGTCGTGTTGCGGCGTGCGTCAATAAAGCAAGCTAGGCGAACATCTCGCTGATGCTTTCACGGTTATGGATTCTCTTGATGGCCTCCCCAAAGAGCGGTGCGACCGATACCACTTCAATTTTGTCTGAAAACTGCACGGGCTGGTTTTCAACGCTGTCAGTGATCAGCAGCTTTTTGATGGGGCTGCGGTCTATCCTTGCGCTGGAACCCTGACTCAAAACGCCGTGCGTGACGGCCGCATAGACTTCTCTGGCTCCCTGCTCCATCAGCTTCACTGATACATTGGCGAGCGTTCCCCCCGAGATGGTAAAATCATCGACAATGACCGCGGTTTTGCCTTTAACCTCTCCAATGATCTGCAGAATAGCCGCTTTTTCGTCGTGGGCGACGCGTTCTTTGTCGACGATGGCAATATGCACCCCCAGGCTCGATGCATATCTGCGTGCCTGCTTGGCGAAACCCACATCCGGCGAGACGATGATCACATCGTGCAGCTGCTTGGCCTGGATGCAATCTACGATTACCGGTAGCGCGTAGAGGTTGTCTACCGGCAAGTGAAAGAAGCCCTGGATCTGCGGCGCGTGCAGGTCCATGGTGACGACGCGATTCGCTCCCGCGACCTCCATGGCGTCGGCACAGACACGTGCGCGAATAGAGACGCGCGGCTCATCTTTCTTGTCTCCCTTGGCATAGCTGAAGTAGGGGATAATCACCGTGACCGACTCCGTCCCCGCGCGTTTGAAGGCGTCTATCCAGAACAACAATTCCATGAAATTGTCATTGGCAGGAAAGACGGTGGATTGGACAAGGTAAACACGGCGCCCTCTGACATTCTCCAGGATGCGCACAAAAGTGTTGCCATCCGAGAAATGCAGGGTCTCGTTTTTCCCCTGCTCGATGTGCAGGTAGTCGCAGATGCGCGCGGTGAGTATAGGGCTCCCGCTGCCTGCGAATACCATCATATTATCATAGCCCATGTGCTCTTCCTTCTTTACGTATCACTGCCCTCATAGCGGCCGCCTGCGGCGGCTTTGCTAAGCGTATGTGCTGCGAGGATTGCGCCTGTAAGGTGCGCATGGCGTTAGTTCGCCAGCATCTCTTGATAGACCTCGTATGTCTGGCGGGCGATGCGCTCCTGGGTGTAGTTCTCCAGTACCCGTTGTCGCCCCGCCCTTGCCAGGCGCTCGTAGAGCTGCGGGTCAGCGAGAAGCTGGCGCACGCAGGCGACGAGTGCGGTCACGTCGCCCTCTGTAAAGACCAGCCCGGCATCGCCGATGACGTGGGGGATCTCACCCGAGGTGGAACCGATGACGGGCGTCTCGCAGGCCATGGCCTCCGGCAGCACGCGCCCGAACTGTTCGATCCAGTTGGGACGCGTGACTGATGGCAGGACAAGGGCATCCAGCCGCTGCATCTCTCCTGGAACCTCATATGTCGGGACGCCCGCTTTGAAAATAACACGCTCTGCAACGCCCAGGCGTATTGCCTGCTCCTCCAATGTGTTGCGCATCGGCCCATGACCAACGAAGACAACGCGGCAATAGTCTGGCAGCTGGGTCAGGGCTTCGATCATCAGCGGCAGGCCCTTTTCTTCTTTGAGGCGACCGATGAAACCGATGTCGAAGAGCCCATCAGCGGCACGCGCTGAGCGAACTTCTGTGCGGCGATAAATCTCGGTGTCAAAGCCGAATTGAATAATAACGCGGACGGGTCCGCCGTACCCCTTGCGCTTCAGGACCTCGACCGCCGCGCGATTGCCGGCCAGGGCCATCGCCGCGTGGCGGTAATTATAGAGTTCCATCTGGCGAAAAGGTGGGGGATAGGTGCGATAGAGGTTTTGCCAGGTGAAGAAGAGCGCGCGCGCGCCCTGTCTGTGAGCGAGGCGCATCGCTTGAAAGGTGGCGAAGTTGTAGGGTTCCTCGTCGATATGTACGACGTCCGGGCGCACCTCGCGCACAATGTTGCCCAGCTGCGGATAGAAGTGCAGGTGGAAGTTGCCATTGAAGGCTATGGGGGTCACCCGCATGGTGTAGCCCCTGGTGTAGAGGCGTTCGAGCCGCTGCTTGCTGCCGTCGTCACTCTGCCAGTATGCGGGAGTTACCAGTGTCAATTCGACGCCTGGACATTTCGCGATTTCTTCCAGCTTGCGCTGGGATGTTCCTGCCACTAGGGCCTTTGAGATCATTAAGACGCGCATAAGTATTTTTTCTGCCTTTTTATAGTCTAACTAACGCTACATGTCTCCTGGAGGTATCCCTGACATCGATTATAAAGAGTTCTTTCTCATAGGGCAACAGTGAGCGGTAGCCGGAGCTAAGATTTGTGCCGCGCCACAGCCTCTTCGTAAACGGCGAGCGTCTCGCTGGCGGTCCTGCGCCAGCTGAAGCGGGCGGCCCGGCGCAGCGAGCGCGCGCGCAGGTCGTCCGCCAGCGCGCGCTGCGTGAGGACACTGCGCATGGCTTCAACCATGCCTTGCATATCTGCGGGGTCTACGCTGAGGGCCGCATCTCCCACCACTTCCGGCAGCGACGTGCGGTTCGAGCAGACGACGGGGGCGCCGCAACTCATGGCTTCCAGGGGATCCAGACCGAAGCCTTCGTAAAGCGAGGGGAAGACGAAGAGGCTGGCACCACTGTAGATGGCGGGCTTATCTTCATCCGTGACGTAGTGGTAAATGACGCGCTCCTCAACTCCCAGCTCAGCAGCGACCGGTCGTGGATCGGGGAATAAGGGCCCCTTCTGCCTGGCGGGATCGCCGGAAATAAACAACTGCAGGTCGGGCTGGTTCAGCTGCCTGTAGAGGTGGGCGAAGGCCCGTACCAGTTGGGGGACGTTCTTGCGCTGGTCAAGTCCCCCCAGGTAGAAGATATAGCGCTCGCCTACCCCGTAGCGTGCGCGTGCCTGCGCCAGAACGGCGGGATCGGTGATGGGCCTGTACTGGTCGCCAGCTGCCTCATAAGTGACGCGGACGCGCTCCGCGGGCAGGTGTAACGCGTCTATCATATCTCGCCGGGCGTACTCGGAGACGGTAATGATCAACGTAGCTCGCCGGGCGGCCCGCGCGACGAGGTGTATATAGGCCGCAACGTGCGCGCCTGCACGGTAGGCCGGCAGGCGCAGGGGAATGACATCATGAATGGTCACGACGGTTGGTGTGCGGGGAAAGAGCGGGGGCGCGAAATACGGCACGTGTAAGAGGTCTACGCCTGCTTGGCGGGCGGCCAGCGGCCCTGTGAACTGCTCCCACGTCAGCTTGGCAACATTTTCATTGCGAGCCATGAAGGGCGCGACGGGATGCCCGTGGTATGGAAAGGGCAGCCGCGGCTGTCGCGGGGCAAGTGGTTGCGCTCCCAGTACGAGGTAGTCGTTGTGCTGATCGACTTCCTGCAGCTCCTTCAGCAGGTGCAAGAGATACTGCCCGCTCCCGCTGGCGGGTGTCTGTAAGAAGAGGCCATTGATGCCTATTTTCATTGTAAAGGTACCTCGCAAGAAAAATCGTTCACTCCTGCGTAGAGCTGCCGATAGACGGCGAGCATCTTGCGCGCGGACTCGGCCCAGGTAAACTGTCGCGCGCGCGCGTATCCTTTCAGGCGCAGCTCTTCCTGCAGGGCCCTGTCCTCCAGGACGCGTGTGATGGCGTGAGAAAGTTCGCCGTTCTTATGCGGGTCGACCAGCAGGGCCGCGTCACCCACGACAGCGGGTAGCGAGGTGGTGTTTGAGGTGATGACGGGTGCGCCACAGGCCATGGCCTCCAGAGGCGGAACACCGAAGCCCTCGGCGAAGGAGGGAAAGGCAAAGACATCGGCCAGGCTATAAAGGGTCACCAGCTCGAGATCGCTGACACGCCCCAGAAACTTTACCTTCTTCTCCAGTCCGAGCTCCTCGACCAGTTGCCGCGTCTCCTCATAGAGCCAGCCTTTGCCGCCGGCTAAGGCCAGCATCGCCGGGCCGCCCTTTTGCTTTTGCGCCCGGTAAAAGGCTTTGATCAGTCCACTATGATTTTTGCGCGGCTCAAGAGTGCCGACACCGAGGACCAGGGGGTGTTTCAGCCCGTATTTATGCGTGGTTGCCCCCCTCAGCACGGGATCGGTGACGCGATGAAAGTAGGGGCCGACACCATTGGGAATGACGACGAGCTTCTCACGTGGGGTCCGGTAGTGCCTGATCAGGGTATGGCTGACCTCAGCCGAAACCGTGCAGACGACGTCGGCCGCCTCTACTGCTTCGGGTACGACTTTTTTGAGGTATGTGGCCAGCGCGGGTACGGCATATTCAGGATGATCCAGGAAGGCGAGGTCGTGCACCGTCACCACCTTGCGCAGTTTCTTAGAGGTGGGTGGCAGGGCGAAGTCCGGGCCGTGATAGATATCGACCTGGCCGGAGAAATAGTTGGCGTAGAGCGGCAGGCGCCAGCGGTACCAGATAATATTCAGGTAGCGGTCGGGGATGTACACACTGCGCCTGCGCACATTCCCTGCGTCTGGAAACGGACGCTCCCGCGTGGGGCGTCCGCTGGTGAGCAGCGTATATGTATTGCTGGCGTCCTGTTCAAGCATGGCGTCCACCAGCCTGCGCACATAGTTCCCTATGCCCGCTCTCTGGCGCATGGCCGCCGTGTAGTCAATAGCAATATGCATAATATAAAACGTTCAAACTCCTAGCCTGGGGGCCAGCCGAACTTGCGGCCTCCCAGCAGGTGAAAGTGCAGGTGAAGGATATCCTGCCCGGCGTCAGGTCCGCTGCTGGTGACGACGCGATAGCCTCGTTCGGCAAGTCCCAGCTTATGCGCCAGCCTGTTGATGACCGCGAAGAGCAGGGCCAGAAGAGGGCCCTCCTCTGCGGTCAGGTCGGCCAGCGAGGCGATGTGGCGGCGGGGGATCACCAGGATGTGCTGGGGGGCCTGCGGGTTGATATCCTCGAAGGCCACCACATCTTCATCCTGGTACACAATCTTAGCTGGTATCTCACCCGCTGCAATTTTGCAGAACAGGCAGTTGTCCATAGACATTCCTCATCTCTACGTCTATACTTATTCCGTGCCGCCGGGGCTGCTCTCTTCGCCGGCAGCGGCGACCTCGATGCTGTCATCAACCTTTTGCGAGGTGGTGTCCGTTGCGATCGCTGCGATTTTGCCGCCTGGCTCCTGCTGCTCCAGTGGTCGGGGGATCTCCTCTGTTGGTGCCTGGCCGTCATGCAGCTGTGGATCGTTGAACTGTGGCAGCTGCATTTCCAGGCGGATAGTTTTGATGGCCTGGTAGACGAGGCTGGGTTTTAGCCCGAGCTGCTCAGCAATCTGCTTATGCACGCCAATGGCTGGTAGCGGCAAAAGTGGCTCGTAGGCCGCTTTGATCTTCTCCAGTTCTTTGCTGTCACCTTTATACGTTTGTGTTTCCCACCAGCTGGGTATGTGCAACCTGGCACGATACTCCTTGATAACTTTCTTGACGGCTGTTTTGGGAATGCCCAGCTCACCGGCGATCTGGGTGCGAATGCCGTCAAACTCGCCGGGATTGGCAAGTTCAGCGTAGCGGGCCTCAATCAGGGCAATCTGCTCGGCAGTTGGCACAAAAGGCGCGGGCGGGGGAATTTTTTCCCGTTTAGGTTTGGGGGGCGCCTGAGGTCTGGGTGCCTTGGCCTTCACGGTGCTTTTGCCGCCCGGGCGTGGTTTGTCGGGACGTCCCTCGCCCGGGCCGCCCGGACGCTGCCCGCGATTGGGGCCACCTGGCATGGGCTGGCGCGGGCGTGGCTCCGTAATATCGGGTATGCCCATACCTCCGCCGACGCGATAGGGAGTGGACCCGCGATAGCCTGTCTGCCCAGCCGGTCCACGGTTTTCGCGGTAGCCACCCGGGCCCGTGGGCCCGCGGTAACCGCCGCGTTCCTGTCCGCCGCGGTTGTCACGTGCTGCGGGGGAGGAAGGAAGTTTTGGCCGCGGCTGATCTGGCTGGCCGACCTTTACATCGTTTTGCGTATCGAGCCAGTGGCTTGAGCCGCCAGAAGCGGGTTTAGACCTGGGTGGAGGAGGTGGCACCTGCCGCGCCGGCGCGTCTGCCGGATATCCCTGCGGCCTGGTGGCGGGCGGTGATGTCTTTGCCGTCAATTTTTCTTTTCTGGCCTTTTGCAGGCATTCAGGGCAAGTTACTTCTTTAGCATTTGCCGACTGAAACCACTTGCCGCACGAATTGCAACGCATCTTTATTTTACTCATGTGCAATTTCCCCTGTCCCACTAGTAGCTGATAGAACCTGTTGGTGTCGGAATGCACTTTCTAGTATAGCAGGTTATCTAAATGGTGTCACCTGGAAACTGTCCAGCTTTATACTGGGAGGGAGTGGCAAACGCTGGCGCGCAGGCTAGAATACCTCTGCATTTTCCGCGCTGAAGAAGCGCTCTACATCCTTGATGCTTGAGGTGCGGCGGGCCGGAGGGAGGGCATCCAGGACCATTTTCCCATAGCCTTTGCTGTGGAGGCGGGTATCGAGGATGGCCATGACGCCGCGATCTTCGCGGCTGCGCAGCAGGCGCCCCAGGCCCTGCTTGAGGCGTAGGACGGCCTGGGGCAGGACGTAGGCGCCGAACCAGTTCTCTCCGGCCGCCTTCATCTGGGCTACGCGGGCCTCGTGCACGGGATCATCAGGTGGGTCGAAGGGCAGTTTGTCGATGACGACCATGGAGAGAGCCTCCCCGGCGATATCGACGCCCTCCCAGAAGCTTTTTAAGCCAAAGAGGACGGCCCCTTTTTCTGAGCGAAAGCGGCGCGTTAACTCGAGGCGCGACATATCGCCCTGGCGTAGTAAAGGATAGTCCAGGTGAGGCGCCATCAGTTCATAGGACTGCTCGAGCATGCGTTTACTGGAGAAGAGCAGGAAAGCTCGCCCCTGCGATTTTTTGACCAGGCTATACATTTCACGCGCCAGCGCGAGCGTGTAGTCATCCGTGCCCGGGCCGTAGGCGGGCGCGGGCAGGTGACGAGGCAGGTAAAGCAGCGCCTTGCTCGCGTAGTCAAAGGTCAGGGGCAGAATGCGCTCGATGACGCCGGGGGCCTCCAGTGGATCAAGGCCCGTCCTGCGGCGGAAGTAGGAAAAGTTTGGCCCTTTCGGCTCCGAGGCGGCTGAATGCGACCCGATGGTCGCCAGAGTGGCCGAGGTGCAGATCACGTTACACTTGTTGAAGAGACGCTCTTTCAACCACGAGGTGATATCGAGCGGCGCGGCCGAGACCTGCAGCTGGTAGCCATGTCCGCCCGAGGAGGCCGCGCGCTCCACATAGTACACAAATTTTCCCGGCCGATCTGCGGCAAAGACGGTACGGATATTCTCCGCCAGGTTTTGCGTGCGTTTGAGTAGTTTATCGTAGAGCTGGCTCTCTTTCTCCGGCAGGTCCTTGGGGCGCTGCTTGCGCAGGGAGTCCGCCAGGTCGCCAATAGCGGTCGCGAGCTTCAGGCCCTCTTCCAGGGGCGCCTGGAGGTTGGCCCGGCCTTTATAGCCGGGATCGGCGATCTGCTGCAGGCGCTGCCAGGTCAGGCCCAGTTGCCGGCTGGCCTCCTCCTGCAGGCTCAACTGGCTGTGGTTTTTCAACAGGTGCTGGGCCAGCAACGTTGTAATCGAGCCGGGGCTGATGGTGATCGTGAATGAGCGCGTGGCCTCCTCCTCCAGGTGATGGGCCTCGTCCAGCACGATCACATCTCGCTCGGGCAGCAGGAAGCCGTCCATGGCCGCATCCAGCAGCAGCAAGGTGTGGTTGACGACGATGAGCTGAGCCCGTTCGGCCGCGAGGCGCATCTTGTGGACATAGCAATCGCCGAACCAGTTGCATTTGCTCCAGGCGCACTGATCGCTATCGGCGCAGACCTTGCTGCGAATGTCTGCCGGAAGCTGGAAGTCGAGCGTTTCGAAGTCGCCCGAGAAGCTGGAGTCCGCGTCGTTGGTAATGTCGACCAGGCGCATGAAGTCGCGATTCTTGGCGTAAAATTGCATGCCGGTGCGCTCGCTCTCTATGCGGTCGATACACAGGTAGTTGCCCACGCCCTTGACGAGGGCGGCCTCAAAATGCCTGACGTGCTGCTGCACAAAGGGGATATCTTTATAGTAGAGCTGCTCCTGCAGCGCCTTGTTGGCGGTGCTGACGATGGCGACCTTGCCCGAGCGTACGATGGGTAGGAGGTAGGCTAGGGATTTTCCAACGCCTGTTGCGGCTTCGAGCAGGGCGTGTTCGTTCTGGTTGAGCGCCTGGGCGACAAGTTCGGCCATCTCGATCTGGGCCGCTCGCTCCTCGTAGCCGGGCAGGCGCTGCGAGAGGATACCCCCCTGGCGCAGGTCGCTGACGATGACCTCGTGGAGGGGCGATGTCATCCCGCGGGCGACTGTGGGCGCGGGATCCCAGTCTATGGTGTCAACGCTCAGCTGCTCCTGCTGGCCGCCCGGAGACGCAGAGGCCTGCTCGCGCGCATCCATCGTCGTGGTTTCAGTCCTGTCAAGCAGCCGTGGCTCGCCGGGGAGCGAGGATGACGGCACGGCCGGAGTGCTGCGCCGGGCTGCGAGATCGATGGGCTGGCCCATCAGGGCGCGTAAATAGGTATCGGCGAACGTCTGGATGTGCTGGAAACGCGCGGCGGGATCATAGGCAAGCGCTTTGAGCAGGACACTTTCCACGGCGGGCGAAATGGAGCCGTTCAGGCCGCTGGGACGAGGTAAAGGCTCGTGCTCTTGCTGCTGCAATAGCTGCTCCGGCTCAACGGGGGCATAAGGGCGGTGGCCGCACAGCCAGCTGTAGACCATGACCGCCAGGGCGTATTGATCACTGGCGGCGCCGGGCGCCCCACGCAGCTGTTCGGGGGCCATATAGGGCAGGGCGCGCCGGGAGAGCACCTGGCCGGCGACAAAGCCGTCCAGCGGCAGGGAGAAATCCGTCAGCAAAATGTCATTGCTGGCGGTGACCAGCAGGTTGCCTGGATGCAGGTTGCCATGCAAAACATTGGAGACATGGGCGTAGTTGAGCGCGGTGGCGAGAAGCGAAAGCCTGCGCCGCACTTCGTCGGCGGGCAGCAGCGCTCCCCCTGGCGTGCGCTGGCCCAGCGTTTCGCCGCCAACAAATTGCATGACAAGATAGCCCCGCTCCTCGCTGGACGTGGCGCCACTGGCGGTGAGGCCGTAATCAAGGATATCGATGATGTGGCGATGCTTGAGCTTCTTCAACTGGCGGGCATGAGAGAGAAAAGCTTCTCTGGCCTCCTGCGTGCTAAGGGCGGTATGCACTAGCTTGATGACGACATCCTTCTTGCGCGCTTTGCTCATATAAAGGCTATGAGTAGAACCTGTGCTGAGCAGGCCACTGACGATATACGCGCCGATCTGCTGTAGTTCTACCTCTGCCATGTTAGCTGCTCTCCCGTTCTCTAAAACATGGACATTTGGGACAACGCCCAAACATCACCTTTAGTTCCTGCTTCAACGAGAGCAGTTTCACTTATCCCATTGGACAAGCCAGCGCTTCTCTCTCCAGAGGCGTTTTGTGTGTCGATAGAACTTACCGCCACATTTCTGACATTGATGGCCGCATTTAGATCACGATCAATCACGAGACCGCATGCTTTGCAGATGAAGGTCCGATCTGCAAGTGTGAGCTCTTCATTCACCCATCCACAATATGAACAGGTTTTAGAGCTTGGATAGAAGCGGTCTACTGCGACCAGGTGAACGCCATACCACACGGATTTGTACTCCAATTGCCGTCGTATCTCCCCAAAGTTGCTATCACTGACTGCCTGAGCAAGCTTGTGGTTTTTAAGCATGCCGGAGACGTGCAGGTCTTCGATAGCAATCAAAGCATGGTGCTTGGTGAGATGGGCAGTCAACTTATGGCTGGCATCTTTGCGGATATTGGCAATACGAGCGTGTTGTTTGGCAATCTTAGCACGTGTCTTAGCGCGGTTTTGGCTGCCTTTCTTGCGGCGGGACTTTTGTCGCTCTAAGCGTCTCACTTTCTTTTGAGCATGCTTTAAAGCGCGTGGGTTCGCAAAGATCATCCCATCCGAGCAGGTCGCAAGCGTCTTGATACCGAGGTCGACACCGATAGCTGATGGAGCCGTCATGACAAGCTGTTCTTGTTCCTCTTCTACCTGGATGCTCACAAACCAGCGTCCAGCCTGCTCACTCACGGTAGCAGAGAGTAGCTTCGCACGCTCTGGAATATAGCTCTTCTCATGCAAGCGCATGGTACCGAGACGCGGCAATTGCACACTCTTCTCAAACACCTTGATGGAGCCGGTTAAGCGGAAGGAGCCGATGCCTTTGCTTTTCTTCTTGCAGGTAGGGAAACCAAGCTTCCCTTTCCACTTGCCTTGCTTCTTGAGTTCGACACGTCGAAAGAACTGCTTGTAGGCCTTGTCTAAGTCTCTCAATGCCTCTTGCGGTGCACACTTCGAGACTTCGTACATCCAAGGGAAATCCTTCTTCTTCAAGGCGTTGAGTTCCTTGTGCAGAGCAATAGCATTCGGATGTTTGCCAGTCGTACGGAAGACCTCAATCGAACGAGCCAGCCCCCAATTGTAGGCAAAACGAGCAGCCCCCGCATGCTTCAGACAAGCCGTGCGTTGCTCGTTAGTCAAGTCCAGTTCGGTCTTGTAGCCGCGTACCACTTCCATGCTACTCTTCTTCCTTCATCGCATGCTCAACACATTGCTTGATCTTCTCTGCACGCCGTTTTGAGGTTCTCCGGCCATAGATACGGCTTGCCATGCTCGTTATGACGGCGATGAAATCGTCTACCAGGTCATTGTCCGTATCGGATGGAAAGATCACCTCTAAGCGGCGTCCTTGCATCTGCATCAACTGTTCAATATAGGTGAGGCCGAACCGCGTAGCGCGATCCCGATGCTCGACCACGATGGTTCCTATGCTGACATCAGTGAGCAGCTTCAAGAACTTTGGGCGGCTCTCGTTGAGTCCTGACGCCAGTTCACTGACGCTCTTCGTGACGTGATAGCCTTTCGCGGCTGCATAGTCCTTGAGGCGTTGCATCTGGCGCTCTAAGTCCTCTTTTTGGTCAGCCGATGAGACGCGGGCATAGAGTGCTACATTTATGGGCGGCTGGGTTGCTACAGGCTCACGCACGATCACGGTACCTGTATCTAATTGGTAGGCGTCGAGCTTTCCCGCCTTCCACCAGCGAAAGGCGGTCTTGTAGCTGACTCCCATCTGTTTTGCATATTGACTTAATCTCATGGGGATAAAATAGCACAAAAGAGTACAGATGTCAACATTCTATTTAGCTATTTAACGCCCCTGTGGACAAGAACGAATGTTTCGCACCTGCAAGTATAGCACAGGGGAGAGCGTTTTTGGTAGGGCGGCGCCAGAGCGCAGCAAATTTGCTGCTTTCTCTCGCCAGCGTGTGCTGCTTTCGCCACAATTCGGATATTGACAAGGCATCCGTGTTTATGTATAATTCTCGTGTTAGAAAGCCTGTCAACGCGTGTTGTTTGCTTTTCCTGGAGAGGTCGCATAGTGGCCTAGTGCGGAGGTTTGCTAAACCTCTGAAGGGGAAACCCTTCCGTGGGTTCGACTCCCACCCTCTCCGCCATAGACCTGATCTGGCGGTTTAACAAACCGCCATTTTTGCTTAGGGGAGTAGCTCAATTGGCAGAGCAGCCGTCTCCAAAACGGCAGGTTGCGGGTTCGATTCCTGTCTCCCCTGCCAAACAAGACACCTGGACTGCGAAGGTTCGGGTGTTTTTTTATTTTGCCAAAAACACCTTTGATAATTTTTCCTTGTTATTTTTTCAAAGGAATGCGTCCCTGCTGCCGGCCGCTGCATTGCGCCTGAGCCTGCGCATCGTGCATCCCAAGCAGCGAAATTTCGGGATGCTGGAGCGCGAAGTTATGCAGCTGGATCAGTGTCTGGCGGCCCGTGGCATCATCGCTGGTCACGGCGGACCAGATGAGAGGGTGCATGGTGGCCGGTCGACGATAGTTTTCAGCGAGCCACGCCGCGTCAGCGACAATGAAAAGACGTGGGCCGTTCGTGCGATTGATGAACATGCCGACCTGGCCGGCGGTATGCCCGGGTAGAGGTACGACGATAATGGAGCCGTCAGCGAAAAGGTCAAGGCTTGAGCGAAAACCGGCGTAGGTCGGCCCTGCGCAGTCAAACAGCTCGATGGGATTATTGCCCAGTAAGTTCCGTACCAGGCCGCCATTAGCATCAAGCAGCCCGAGCTGGGCGGCAGCGTATTCCACGCGATTGATGCGCAGGGGCACAGCCGCTAGATCGGGAATACCACTGACGTGGTCCCAGTGGAGGTGTGAGAGCAGGACAAACTGCAGGTCGGCGGGCGTGAGACGCTCGTACTGCAGGTGGCTGTGGATTGATTGCTCAAAGCTAAAGTTGCCCAGAGTTTTGCGAAATATGAAAGGAGCCGCGGCCAGATAACTCGCGATGTTATAGCAAAAACCCGTATCGTACAGGAAAGTTGCCCGGGGATGGCGCACCAGGACTGCGCTGTAGGCGATTGTGCAGGGAGCAAGCGAGAGAGCGCCGCGCACGGCAACGCATTGCGGAATTGTGACACTGCCACAGCGCAAAAATGTTACATCTATGGCGGGCGCGCCATCCACAGGCGGCGGCTGCGTTTTTTGCTCATACCAGGGGGCGGGAGACAGAAAACGCCGCGGTAGAAAACCATTGATGGCCAGCCCAGCTCCCATAGTCCCAAGCGCAATGCCTCCCCACGTCGCCAGGTTGCGAAGTTTCATGTTGAGTTCCTCCCATCGTGTAGTAGAGAGAAGAAACCTGATAGATGGTACCCATTACCCCGGCATTGTACAATATTTCATGGCGTCCCCTCAGGATACCACCACAGCATATACAAATACCTTTGAATAACAATCACCAGCCGTTTTGTACTACGCCGCGCGGCGCGGGCGCGCATGGCTGGCTGTGAGGTGCCTGGCAAGGGTGCCCGGGCCAGCAGACAGATGGCGAAAAAAACAGGAGGTCGGCACATGTGCCGATCTCCTGGATTGTGTAGCTAGTAGCGATCGCTGCGATAGTTATTGCCACCTGAGCGCCGCTCACGACCACCCTGGTAGCCGCGACCACCCGATGACTGGCGCTCGCGCGCCTCATTGACGATGATCGTGCGGTTGCCATACTGGGTGCCATTGAGCTGATCAATAGCGGCCTGGCCTTCCTCGTTGCTGCTCAACTCGACAAAGCCAAAGCCACGGCTGCGGCCAGAGTCCCGGTCGGTGATGACCGAGGCGGAGGTTACCTGCCCTACCTGTGAGAAGAGATTAACCAGATCCTGCTCGGTCGTTTGATAGGGGAGTCCCCCGACGTAAAGTTTCATGCTTACATGCTCCTGTGATGACATCTCTCAAACCATTGACGCTCGAAGAAACCATTTCTCACAGAAGCGCTGCAATTTCTATGTGATGTCATTCAATTTATTGTAACAGACCTGTCCAGAGATTTATTCCAATGTCTGGAGATATCTTGCTCACGCGCCTGCCGCGCTGCCCGGCAACAAAAAAGCCGCGGGATGGATGCATCCATCCCGCGGCCTCGCGCTGTGGCTTCTTATGCCGCCTGCTTGACCGGCTGTGGCTCGCCTGCCTCGACAACCATCTCGCCATCGCGGACGGTCAAGACGGCTGTCTGACCGGCGCTGATCGCCTCAGCCAGCAAAGCATCGGCCAGCGTATCGTCGACGTAGTTCTGGATGGCACGGCGCAGCGGGCGCGCACCATACTCTTCGTCGAAGCCTTCACGCAGCAGCAGGTCCCTTGCCTCGTCACTGACGACCAGGTCGATAGACTGCTCGCCCAGGCGCGAACGCACCTGTGCCAGCAGCAGATCAACGATCTGGTAGAGCTCGGCCCTGCCCAGAGAATGGAAGACCACGATCTGGTCGATACGGTTGATGAACTCAGGACGGAACCTTCGCTTCAGACCCTCCATGGCCTTTGAGCGCATGGCCTCGTGCTGCTCATCACCCCCCAGCTTGTCATCCTTACGCTTCGAGAAGCCGATGCGTACGGCACGTTTGAGCTCAGAGCTACCGGCATTACTGGTCATGATCACCACGGTATTCTTGAAGTCCACCGTGCGACCCTGACCATCGGTCAGGCGTCCATCGTCCATGATCTGCAGCAGAGCGTTGAAGACCTCGGGATGGGCCTTCTCAACCTCGTCCAGCAGGATGACGCTGTAGGGGCGACGGCGCACCTGCTCCGTCAGCTGGCCACCCTCATCGTAGCCGACGTAGCCGGGAGGGCTACCGAACAGACGAGCTACCGTATGAGGCTCCATGTACTCGGACATATCCAGGCGGATCATGTTTTCCTCACCACCAAAGAGCTCGGCCGCCAGGGCCTTCGCCAGCTCGGTCTTACCGACACCGGTAGGGCCAAGGAAGAGGAACGAACCGATCGGGCGCTTGGGATCTTTCAGGCCGGCACGCGAGCGGCGAATGGCGCGTGCGATCGCGCTGATTGCCTCATCCTGGCCGATGACGCGCTTGCGCAGGTCGTCCTCCAGGTGGCGCAGGTTTTGGCGCTCGCTTTCAAGCATCTGGCTGACGGGCACACCGGTCCAGTGTCTCGACCACCTGGGCGATCTCGCTAGGCGTGACGAACAATGAGACGGCATCTTTGGCCTTCGCGCGGGCCGTTGTCAAGCTTATCAAGGACGACCAGCTCCTGCTGGCGCATCCTGGCCGCGCGCTCATAGTCCTCGGCAGTAGCCGCCGCCTCTTTCTTGGCCTGAATATCGGCGATCTCCTGTCTCCAGGTCAGCGATCAGCGTCGGGGCTAACGATGCCCTGCTCAGTCGCATCCAGGCGTAAGGCCGAGCCTGCCTCGTCCATCACATCGATAGCCTTATCAGGCAGGAAGCGATCATTGATATAGCGATCAGAGAGCTTGACCGCTGCCTCAACGGCTTCATCGGTGATGCCAACGCCATGGTGGACCTCGTAGTTGTGGCGCACGGTCCGCAGCATCTCGATGGCCTCCTCGACGGAAGGCTCGCCGACCATGATCGGCTGGAAACGGCGCTCCAGGGCCGCATCTTTCTCAATATTTTTGCGGTATTCGTCAAGGGTTGTGGCGCCAATGCAGTGCAGTTCACCACGCGCCAGGGCCGGCTTTAGCATATCGGCAGCACCGACGGCACCCTCGGCGTCACCCGCACCGACCACTGTATGCAATTCGTCGATAAAGACGATCATATCATTGGACTGGCGCAACTCTTTCAGGATCGGCTTTGATGCGCTGCTCAAACTGTCCACGGAACATTGCACCGGCAACCATACCGCCAATTGCCAGAGAGACGATACGTTTACCCCGCAAGTTTGCGGGCACATTGCCCTCGTGGATGCGGCGTGCCAAACCTTCGACGATAGCCGTCTTACCTACACCTGGCTCACCGATCAGTACAGGATTGTTCTTCTGACGGCGGCCCAGCACGGTGATAACACGTCGCAACTCGCGCTGGCGGCCAGCTGCAGGGTCGAGTTTGCCCTCAGCGGCTTCGGCTGTGAGGTCACGACCATATTGATCAAGGGTGGGTGTTTTACTATGTTTAGCTTGCTGCTCAGCGGTGGCAGTGCCTGCGCGACCGGCAGCCGAGGCGGAATTGTTATTTGGAGCGAAGCCAAAGGGCATGCCGCCATTGTTTTCTGGCATGTCCTGTCCATTTGAACCGCCCATCTGGTCCATGGCAGCATTCATCAGTTCGTCGACACAGGACTGGCAGAGGTAATGCTGCTCGCGGCGACCGTTAACGATCTGGTCGACGCGCAGACTGGCGGGATTTTTCTGACAACGTTCACATTTCATATACTTGTTGCTCCTCGCTATAGAGGTAAATCGTAGTTTAGCAAACACGTGATGCGATTGCTAAAAGTATAGCATACTCGCGTCCAGCTGTCTAGCACTCTTTCACTTCGATTGCTAACTCACTATAGGAAACGCAGCGAGGAGGAGTATTATTCCCAGGTTGCTGCAAAGCGTCCGCCAACTTGCTCCGCTTTGCCAACCTCAAGAACTGCTTCTAGCACTCGCTTCTCTTGATTGCCAATACGCCATTGATAACGCAGGCGGGAGCATTATTATTCCCGCTTTGCGCATGCAGGTGGGACAGGCTCCCAGCTTGGAAGGGCAGATGTGGTATAGTGCGGAGGAGAACGTACCGGTAGTTCCTCCAGGAGGTGTTGTTTTGGACTTTGCCTATGCCGAGAGAGTCAACGAACTCTTGAAACGCTTGAACGACTTCATGGATCGCTTTATCTATCCCAACGAGCAGACCTATCGCGCTCAAATCGCTGCCTCGGGCAATCCTCATCACCATGCCGAAATTGTGGACGAATTGAAGGCGCGGGCCAGAGCCGAGGGGCTGTGGAACCTCTTTCTGCCTGACAGGGAGTATGGAGCAGGCCTGACCAACCTTGAGTACGCTCCCCTGGCGGAGGTCATGGGGCGGGTTGATTGGGCTTCGGAGGTGTTTAACTGCGCGGCCCCTGATACGGGCAACATGGAGATACTGGCGCAATTTGGCACACCTGAGCAGAAGGAGCACTGGCTGCAGCCGCTCCTCAGCGGTGAGATCCGTTCAGCCTTCGCCATGACTGAACCCGATGTCGCCAGCTCGGACGCCACGAATATCCAGTTCTCAATCCAGTGCGAGAGCGATGAGTATGTGCTCAATGGGCGCAAGTGGTGGATCTCTGGCGCAGCCCGCGAACGCTGTAGGGTATTTATCGTCATGGGCAAGACCGACCCGCACAATCCGGATAGGCACCGCCAGCAGAGCATGGTGCTCGTGCCGCGGGATACAGCCGGGCTCACCATTGTACGCAACCTCAAAGTCATGGGTTATGTCGCTAATGAAGGGCACTGCGAGTTGAGCTTTGAGAATGTGCGCGTGCCGCTCCGTAACATCCTGGGAGAGGAAGGCAGTGGCTTCGCTATTGCTCAGGCGCGCCTGGGCCCGGGGCGCATCCACCACTGTATGCGGGCTATCGGAGGCGCGCAGCATGCCCTGGAGCTGATGTGCAGGCGCGCCGGCGAGCGTATAGCCTTCGGTAATCCTCTGGCTGAGCAGGGCATGATCCAGGACTGGATCGCTCAATCGGAGTTTGAGATTGAGCAGGCCCGCCTCCTGACGCTGAAGGTGGCCTGGATGATCGATACGCTTGGCAAAAAGGCCGCCCAGAAAGAGATCGCGATGATTAAAATTGTCGCACCTGCGGTACTGACCAACGTTGTTAATCGCGCCATACAGGTCTTCGGCGGCGCCGGCGTCAGCGAGGATTTTCCCCTGGCCGCTATGTGGGCGCATGGTCGTACGCTGCATATCGTCGACGGCCCCGACGAAGTGCATAAACGCTCGCTCGCCAGGGCAGTTATTCGTGAGCTGGCCCATTAGGGCCGCAAGCTATTAGGAGTTGTTGAGCGCATTCGTTCTGAGAGGGGGTGCGCCAATACTCTACTATTTTAGTAGAGTAGGAAATGCTTAACTCTATGCAAGATCCTTTTTTAATTCAGCGCACTCGGGCGGCCGAACTGTTTATTGTCCGCCATGGTGATGCTATTCCCGATGAAGATGAAATTATTCCCAGCGGCGTATATAATGATCTGCCGCTCAGCCGCAGCGGGCGAGAGCAGGCCCAGGCCCTGGCTGCGCGCCTGCGAGATACGCACTTTGACGCTATCTACAGCAGCCCCCTGCTGCGCTGCCAGCAGACGGCGGCCCCTTTAGCGGAGCAATTGCACCTGGCACCAATACTTGTGCCTGCTATACAGGAAATCAGGCTGGGCGAGGTCCGCCCTTTACCCTCCGGCCCCGCGGACCTGGCCGCCTTAACCCAGGCCCTTAAAGATCGCCAGCTCGACATTGTGCGTTTAGCTGGCACTGCTGGCAGCTGGGATGCTATTGAGCACAGTGAGCCGTCGAAGGCCTTTCGCAGGCGCGTCGTCGAGGCGATGGACGAGATCGCCGCCAGACATATCGGCCAGCGGGTGATCGTGTTCTGCCATGGCGGCGTGATCAATGCCTACGCCGCCGAAGCGCTGGGATTGAAGAAAGACTTTTTCTTTCCCGCGGTGAATACCTCGATTACGGTGATGCGTGTAGCGGGACAGCAGCGCGTCCTTTTTGTAATGAATGACGTCGCCCACCTTACGAGACCCGGCTGAAAGCATAACAGGAGATGCGCAGGGAGAGAGATTGCCTCGCAAATTCCCCGCGGATCTCCTGCCTTTACCACCTGATCTACCCTGCCTCAGCCTGCTGCTAGGTCGCATCAAAAACTGCTAGGACAAAAAGCGGTCCAGCACCTGTTGTGAGCGCTGGGCGAGCGCCTGCCAGTAAGAGCCCAGCTGCTGGCGCGTCTTAGCACCTGGCTGAGGTGTCAGCAGCAGCGCCCCCACAATGCCTGCCACCAGCCCAAAGCGGAACAAGAATTTGTTGCGCGCCCGTTTGCGCTGATAGCTTGCGATGCGATCGTTTAAGGAATCCTGCAAGTCTTTGACGTTTGAGCCGACCTTTTGCAGATTTTTGCCGGCGCTTTTTGTGCTTTTATTTAATATATCCTGACTTCTGCCGAGCACATCCTGAGCAAAGCCCAGACCCGATTGTACATTATCCTGAACAGCGCCCTGCAACTGGCCCAGATTCTTTTTGGCGCTTTTCAGGTTCTTGCTCGCCAGCTGCTTATTTGTCTCCAGGAGCACCGCCGCAACGCCGAGGGCAAGTTGGAGAAGATCCTGCGTGTTATTCCAGCCGGATTGAGTGTTCTGCTGGACATTGCGCACGTTCTTTTTGACCTTCTTGCTGGCTTGTATATTACTGCGCCGCAGGAGGCCCTCGATGGCGTCCAGGCTGGACTGCACATTTTGCTGGACATTGGAGGCCGTTGACTGGGCCACGTCTACGGCCTTGCTGCTTATATCCTGTACTGCGGAGGTGGTAGTTTGTGCGAGGTCCTTACTTTTATCTTTGGCATCCTGTGCTGTATAGCCATTGAGTTGATCTGCAATGCTCTTGTTACGTGCCATGGAACCCTCACTTTCCTTATCAATGGATGCTTAGTGCCTGCATGAAGCTTAATTACAGCACGCAGAAGGAACAGGTGTGGTTTCATACACGGCGGCGAGCAGGCCCGCCATGTATGAAACTGCTCGTGGACTCTTAACTTAGAACGCAAATAGCTGGATGTGCTATACTATAGCTATGAAAGCGCGTATACGCACTGCTAAACCTAGCATACAGAAACTACCAAATATCCACGCCCTGGTGCGTGCCACTGTTGAACGCTACCTGCTCGCCGCCGGGTAGCGTCCTGCTCCATGCGCTACGGCGGGGCGCAAAGTCTCATCAGGTGCGCCGCTGCCAGAATCCCCTATTTTTTTTATAGAATGAGCTGCATTTCGTCCGTTCAGACAGCGTTAAAAATATGATACCATGGTGTACATAGGGCCGCTAGCAACGAGTGCATGCCTGGCGAGCGTAACTGTCGGGTGGATGGGATGGAGAGAAAAAGATCAAGCAAAGGAAAACACACCCATGGACTTAATGGATAAACTTGCAAGCTTAGCTAAAAGATATGAAGAGCTTAACTCGTTGATGGCGCAACCAGAAGTACTCGCAGACATCTCCCTTTTACAGCGCTATGGCCGCGAACACGCTGAACTCGAGGAGGTCGTGCGGACATATCACGAGCTGATTGAGAACGATAAACAGATCGCAGAGGCCCAGGAAATGTACGATGGGGACGATCCCGAGATGCGTGAACTCGCCTTTGAAGAGCTGGAGCGCCTGAGGGCACATAAAGAGCGTTTACTTGATGAGGTTAAGGTCTCGCTCCTGCCCAAAGATATTATGGATGAGAAGAACGCTATCGTTACCATCCAGGGCGGCGCTGGCGGTGATGAAGCTGCGCTCTTCGCGGGGGAGCTCTTCCGCATGTATAGTCGCTACGCCGAGGGCAGGCGCTGGAAGGTCGAGATCCTGGATATCAACGAGACGGGTCAGGGTGGAGTGAAAGATATCACCTTCGTCATCAGGGGCAAGGGCGCGTATAATCGTATGAAATATGAAGGCGGTACCCACCGTGTGCAGCGCGTGCCGGTCACCGAGGCCAATGGTCGTATTCATACCTCAACTGCCAAGGTAATTGTGCTGCCAGAGGCGGACGATGACGTTCAGATCGATATCAAGGAGAATGATATACGCGTCGATGTCTACCGTTCCACGGGTCATGGCGGTCAAAGCGTAAACACCACTGACTCGGCCGTGCGCATAACCCATCTGCCTACGGGACTGGTGGTAACCTGTCAGGATGAGAAATCGCAGCTCAAAAATAAACTCAAGGCCCTTACCGTCCTCAAGGCGCGTCTGTGGGACCTGGAGGAGGCGCATAGGCAGGAAGAGCTGAGCAAAACCCGCCGTTCTCAGGTACAGACCGGCGATCGCAGTGAAAAAATTCGCACATACAATTTCCCTCAGGATCGTGTAACCGACCATCGCATCGGTCTGACACGGCATAATTTACCCGGTGTGCTCAACGGTGAGCTGGACGAGTTTATTGATACCTTGATCACGGTCGATCAGGCGGATAAATTGCAGCACCTGTTTGAGGAGGAAGTTAAGATGAGGTAGGTGAGGAGGTCCGCTACGACTGTAGCAAGGGTCAGGCATATTTAACAGGGACGCAGTGGATGTGCGTCCCTTATTGAAAGGAAGCAACATTAATGGCACAAATGCTAGCTGGACAGCTGACTATTTCTCAGGCTTCTATCTCTGAATTGAACACTTCCTACAGATTACTGCTCGGTCCCGGCCCATGCAACGTCGATCCGCATGGGTGTGGGGATGTTCTCTTCACCCCACCCGTCCGCTCCCCCGGTGAGAGGTAAGCATGGTCTTTGACCAACCACAATCTATTCGTACCATTTTCATCGATGCAGGCTTTACGCTGCTACACCCCTACCCCTCAACAGCCGAGGTTTGCCAGCAGGTTTGCCAGCGCCTCGATTTGTACGTGCACCTCGATACAGTGAAGGAAGGCATGGCGGATGCCCAGGACTACTACTACCGCCATATACGCTTCAATCGCCATACCTGGGGCAGCGATGCCGCCATCACTGAATTCTGGACCGCCTACTATATGAACTTGCTGCGCCCCTGTCTCGCAGAACATGACGAGCCACGCCTGTATCAACTCGCCAGGGCCATCAATGAAGAATTTGATAAACATACCAGCTGGGAGATCTATCCCGATGTCATTCCTACGCTGGAGACCCTGCGCAGGCATAAATATACGCTTGGCGTTATCTCGGATTGGGGGATTGCGCTTGGCCCTATTCTCAGTCGCCTCAAACTCACGCCCTATTTTGACTGCTTGCTTGTATCAGCTATGACCGGCTACGCCAAGCCTTCACCGGCACTCTATGAGCTGGCGTTACAGCGAGCAAATGCTATTGCCGATTATTCACTGCATGTGGGAGATTCTTACATCTATGATGTGTTGGGCGCGCGAGCAGCCGGTATTGCGCCGGTCTTGCTCGACCGGGCGCGGGTGTTACAGGCGAACAACGTCGATTGTTTGCTTATCCACTCCCTCAACGATCTGCTCGACCTGCTGGAGGTTGCGTAATGACATCTGCCGCTGCCAGCTGAGGGAAAGCTTCCGGCCATCCCCCCACTACGCGCATCGATTGCATCGGCTGGTCTTCTTCCCAGATCTCGTACTGCACGCTGCGCAACGCAGAGCCGCAGTAAGACAGGGCCTGTGAATTATTGCTGGGGGGAGGCTCTGGCAAACAGAAGGTCGAAAGCTCTGCGGGGATGGTAGGAAAACGAGCGACGCGAAGCGGCAATGTGAGAAGATCCTGAGCGGTGAATGAGGGTAATGGCGAGGTTGCGACAAGCAGCCAGAAGCTGAGGAGCGTGACCGGTGCGGATGCGAGAGCGATCTTCAGCAAAGGTCACATCACGCACGGAGTGTAAACTGTTTTCGATCCCCCAATGCCCGCGGCTGAGTGCCAAGAGGGATTGCGGCCCATCCGACCCAGATGGCAGGATGGCGATAAGGTAGACGACTTCGACCGTGGTCTTGTCCTTTTCGGTGCGAGTGCGCGTCAGCTGGGCCACATGGGTGACCCCAGGCCAACAGGCTTGAAGATAGGAGCCCATCTCAGAACTGACCTGGATCGCACGCCTTTCGACTCGCCCGCGCTGTCGATCTCTCGTCTCCGCTTGCAGGAACTGAGCGTGCGGATCGGCAAAGTAAGTAGCCAGATCGGCTTGGAGTGTGGGCTCGTTGCCTTTGATCACAAAAAGAGGATAGGCGTGCTGCGAACGCAGGAGTCGCCACAGCTGACGGTGGGAGTGCAGCGCATCAAAGGTACAGACCCGTCCACTAATGGGCAGGGTGGGAAGCAGTTTGCGGGCTTCTGGGATCTCGTTGGTTTTTTCGCCCACAGCGAGCTGGGCCCAGACTTCTTTGCTGTGGTGCGTGAAGCAGGAAAGCAGATGGGGGGCATCTCGTTCAGCCGTTCTGGCCCCTCGCACCGTTTTGCCATCGACGGCGAGGGGATCGGTGGGAGAGGCGAGGCTGGTGGCCTTGACCCACATCGAGAGCACCTGCTCAACCGCCTCAGCGCTGATCTGAGGAAGCACCCAGCGATACAAGGACCCGACTTCGTGTGAAAAACAAACGGGGACCAAAGAGGTCTTGGAGGAGGTCGATGTGTTCACGGCACCATTGGCTCACGGCTTCTGTGCTCTGACAATTGCACACCAGAGCGGCAATCAGACAGGTGAGCAGATACGGCAGATCATAGCGTAAGCCGTGTTTGCCTCGGGGGTCTGGGATGGCTTCCAGCATCTCGACCAGTGAATGCAGATGAGCCTGGGTAAGTAGGTGCTGTCGTTCTTCTTCTGTCAGAGATGGGAGGACACGACGCTGTACGATACAATACATGAGAGAAGGCTCCTTTGGGAAAAGATAAAGATTGGTCTTTCTATCTTATCCTTTTCTGGAGCCTTTGGCTCTCAGCAATAATTCACAGACCCTGCGCAGTAAGATGACCCGTATTTACATTTGTTTTTATAGCTGTTACACTACTGGCGACTAGCAGAGGTTTTCTCATATCCTGGAGATTTGCTATGAGAGTTGGGCAGAGCATAGATGGGACGGATCTGGAGAGGCAGGACGCGCTACAGAGTGCTATTGGTGAGCCACTGCGCTCTGAGCAGCGACTGAATGAGCTTCTACCGCGAGTGTTGTCGCGTGTGGACATGCTGGTTCTTTTCATTGCCATCGTTCTCTTCATTCCTAATGTCTCTCTGGTACAGGCCATCCAGGGCACCGGCTCCTCGGTGTACCTGTACTGGATACTGGGAACCGTCACTTTCCTGGTACCAGGGGCGCTAGCTTCTGCGCAGCTCAACCGTTTTATGCCCTCCGATGGAGGACTGTACATATGGACACACCGGGCGCTGGGACCTCTCTGGGGCTTCTTCGCGGCTTTTTGCGCCTGGTTCCCGGGAATCCTGGTGCTCATCTCGGGCGCCGATGCGGTCATCACCCTGCTGCAGGGTATCGACACGCAGGTTGCCGGGCTCTATGCGAACTGGTTGATGGCGCCGGCACTGCAGGGCATGCTGGTCATCGCCCTGGTGCTGCTAAGCGGCTGGCTGGCCAGCCAGCCGCTCAAAACTGTTATGCGCTATGCTGCGGGTGTTATTGCTCTCTATGCTATAGCTATTGTGGTCGTTGGGCTGGCCGGGGTCACCTGGTTAATCCTCGGCCATCCGGCCAGCATGCCGTTCTCCGCGCAGGGCCAGGGCGCTGGCCTTCCAAATTTTGCCCTCTATGGCATTATCATCCTGGCGCTCCTGGGTGTTGAAGTGCCGTTAAACCTGGCTGCTGAGGTGCGCCAGCCGCGGGCCCCGGCCCTCTATTTGCGCTGGGGACCGTTGCTTGTGCTTCTGGCCTATCTTATAGGCACATTTGGGGTGATGACAGTCGTGCCACATGCCGCGGCGAATACTCCATATTCAACGCTTACGGCTGTGGGCGCCGTCTTTGGGCCGGCCGTCGCGATCATTGTGGGTATCATCTTCATCGGCTTTTTTATCATGGTCGTCGTGATGTACAACGTCGCCTTTGCGCGTATCTTACTGGTCGCGGCCCTGGACCATCGCCTGCCAGCTGGCCTGGCCAGCGTCAATCGCCACGGGGCCCCCCTGAATGCACTATGCCTCCAGGTCATACTTGTGCTGGCTATCGCTCTTTTTACGTATTTTCTCGGGCCGCTGCTCTTTCACATGCAGGGGCAAACGCTCACCTTCAAGGTATATGATGTTACCCAGGCAGCCGCTACTCTTATCTGGTGCATCTCGATGGTACTCCTGTTTCTTGATCTGCCAGTGCTGCTAGTACGCCTGCGTCCATCCCTGAGGCAGCTCCGCGGTCAGCTGGTCGCGCCTACCTGGTTCCTCTACCTGTGCTGCGTGCTTGGTGGAGTGGCGAGCCTGTGCGGCATTCTGGCGACTCTGACTTCGTCATGGGATAGCACGCTGATATCGAATAACTCCTGGACGCTCTACGTTGGCGGCTTAAGCCTGATCGGCCTGGTTATCGGCCTGGTCAGCTCGGCATATCCACGTTTACTCAGCTCGCTCAATGAGCAGAGCGCCGTCGCGCGCGAAAATGCGCGCCTGTACGCTGAATTGAGCGCGGCTTATGCGAAACTGAGCGAACTCGATCTCCTTAAAGACGCTTTTCTCGCCTCCGCAAGCCATGAACTGCGCACACCACTTACCGTTGTGCAGGGATACCTCGAGCTGCTGGGTGAGATTGTGGACCTGGATGCCAGGCAGCGGCGGAGTTTTATTAATAAAGCCCGCCGGGCCTGTGATGAGCTGGTGCTCCTACAGACTAACATCATGGATGCCAGCCGTCTGCAAATAAATGCCAGCGCGATGCACTGTACAAACATCCAGCTCCAGCAGACATGCTCAGCTATCGTCGATCTGTTTGAACCGCTGCTGGCGCGAGAAGAACGACAAATGGCGCTCAATGTGCCGCCATCGCTAGTCGTGTGGGTAGATGAACTGCGTCTGAAACAGGTCCTGCACAATTTGCTGACCAATGCGTTGCGCTACTCTCCGCGCAAATCGACGGTCTCCCTTATAGCCGAAAGCCTGGAGGCACAACATATGGTGCGTGTGAGCATCATCGATCGCGGCCTGGGCGTACCAGCAGATCGGCAGGAGGCAATTTTTGAGCGCTTTGTGCGCCTGGAACGCGATGCTCAGCGCGGTATACGAGGCAATGGCCTGGGACTGGCGATCAGCCGCCAGCTTGTTGAAGCCATGGGGGGAACCATTACGCTCGAGAGCTCTGGTATCCCTGGTGAGGGCTCTACCTTTATGTTCACCCTGCCGCTGCCTCACGCATCATGTTGAACGGGAATATAGTCCTGAACGCAAAGAAAGAAATAGGAGCCCCTGGTAATTCTATCGCCAGGCTCCTGCTGATAGTCGGCCAAAAGACAGGCGATCGGACACGAAAGGTGTGCAGGGCTGACACATCATAATTTTGCTTCCGCCTCCGGATTAAAACGGTAGAGGCGAGCAGGGCGATGTGTGCCCTCCATCTTCTTGGCCCCTGTATCTTCAAGGATGCCGGTCGCGAGGATCTTCTTACGGAAATTGCGCTTGTCGAGTCGCTTATGTAAGATGATCTCATAGACTCGCTGTAATTCGCGCAGGGTAAATTGCTCGGGCAGCAGGCTAAAAGCAATTGTCGTATAATCCAGCTTTCCGCGTAAACGTTCCAGAGCATAGCGCAAAATTTTCTCATGGTCGAAGGCCAGGGGCGGCAGCTGGTAGACCGAAAACCAGCCAACGTTGACGGCATCGCTTGCTGCCCTTACCTGTAAGCGTTCGGAGTCCAGCAGGGCAAAGTAGACAACGGTAATTACCCGCGTACGTGGATCACGTCCCGGGTCCCCAAAAGTATAGAGCTGCTCCAGGTATACATCCTGTACTCCCGTCTCCTCCTGTAATTCGCGCTTGGCCGCCGTCTCGAGGGATTCATCTATGTTGACAAAACCACCTGGAATGGCCCACATGCCCTCGAATGGCCATGAGCGGCGTTTTATTAAGAGTACCTTGAGGTCGCGCTGGCGAAGGCTCATCATGACCACGTCTACCGTTACCGACGGACGCTCGTACTTACTGGCATTATAATTGTGCGCCTTCGCCTCTGCCGTCTGGATGTGATGTGCTGCTTCGCCCTGCTTTTCCGCCTGTTCCATGGCAATACTACAATCTCTTTTTCTTACACTATGCTCGAGTTAACTAGGATGGACTGGCTATCCCCTTTATAAGCCGCGAGCTTTAGTGTATGCTTACCTATAGCGAGTACGGCTTGAATATCCAGCTGGAGTCACACCATACTTAGTGTATCTGTAACACTAATATACCCGAAGGCCGGCGGCCTGTCAAGTAGATAAGCCGCTATTCGGGCGAGTTCAGTCAGGGAGAGCGCGCTACCCTGGATATTGCTGGCCTTGCTACAGCGCCTCGCTCATGCTGTGGCGGAAGCCCATGGCGTAGAGTTTGCTATAGATGCCGCCGAGCCGCAGCAGCTCTGCATGATTTCCCTGTTCGGCGATATGGCCTTTCTGCAGGACAATGATGTGGTCGGCCCCCTTGATGGTTGAGAGCCGGTGCGCGATGACCAGCGCAGTACGATTATGTAACAGGCGCTGCAGGCCCTGCTGGACCATCAGCTCGGTCACGGTATCTATGTTGGCCGTCGCCTCGTCCAGGATGAGGATACGTGGATCAGCCAGTAGCGCCCGTGCAAACGAGATGAGCTGGCGCTGCCCAACGCTGAGGTTGCGCCCGCGCTCACGAATAGGTGTGGCATAGCCGTCCGGCAGGTTCATGATAAGGTCGTGCGCCCCCACCGCCTGGGCCGCGCTGACAACCTCCTCATCACTGGCGTCGAGCCGTCCATAGCGTATGTTTTCACGAATCGAGCCCGTGAACAGGAAGGGCTCTTGCAGGACAACCCCGATCTGACTGCGCAGGGAGTGCTGGGTGACGTCGCGTACATCGTAGCCATCAACCAGCACCTCCCCTTGTTGTACGTCGTAGAAACGTGAGAGTAGGCCCGCGATTGTGCTTTTGCCCGCGCCAGTCGGGCCTACAATTGCGATCGTCTGACCTGCTGCAATCCGCAGGTTTAGCCCATGCAGCACTGGATGCCCGGGGGTGTAACCAAAGACGACATCGCGGAACTCCACATTCCCTTGAAGCTGCGGCAGCGTGAGCGCCGCCGGTCTGTCCTGAATGTCGACGGGCACATCCAGGACCTGGAAGATGCGTTCGGCGGCCACGCCTGAGCGCTGTAGTTGGGTGTACTGCTGGCTGAGGTCGCGGATGGGATCGAAGAAGCGGTTGATGTAGAGCGTAAAAGCGACGAGCACGCCTATCATCAGGTGGCCCTGAGCTACCTGCATACCTCCAAAGATAATGACCAGGGCAATAGCCACAGCCGCGACAACCTCCACCAGCGGCAGGACGAGCGCAGCCACCTGGCTGGCCTCTAGATTGGTATCGCGGTTATAGGAATTGAGCTCGTCGAACTCGGCCCGGTTGCGATCCTCACGCGCCATACTCTGAATGACGCGCATACCAGAGATGTTTTCCTGCAAGGTGGAGTTGACCCGGGAGATGGCTGCGCGCGTGAGGCGAAACGAACGCTGGGCGTAGCGCTGCCAGAATGCCGCGATCACTACCATGGCGGGCAGAACCGTAAAGGAGAGCAGGGCCAGCCATACGTCCATGACGAGCATAGCCACTACAATGCCGACGAGAGATACCAGCGAACTGAGGATAGAGAGCAGACCCGAGCTCAACATTGACTCCAGGACGTCGATATCACTTTGCAGGCGCGACATCACCCGTCCGATCTGGGTACGATCATAGAAGCTGAGCGACAACTTTTGCAGGTGCGCAAACATATCCGAGCTGAGGTGATAGAGGATCTGCTGGCCGGCCCACGACATCGTCCAGACCTGCCAGTACTGCGCCTGCCACATGACGATGTTCACCACAAGCAGGATAATGCCGATCCAGGCCAGCCCGCGCAGGTCCTGGTGGGTTATGTACTGGTCAATTGCGACGCCGATCAGGTAAGGATTCGCCAGGTTAGCGGCGTTGTAGACCAGCATCAAGATGATGCTGGTGATGGTCGCAGCGCGATAGCGCGCGATATAGGGGCCGAAGCGCCTGGTCAGGCGCCAGTCAAATCTTCCCGAGAGGTCCTCATCTGAACTGGCGAGTAAGTTTTCTTGCCAGGATTTACGCTGCAGGTGCGTAGATGCTTTCGTCGTCACAGCGCGATCTCCTGTTCCTGGTCTGGCTGCGCCGCCAGCGTGCGTGCTTCAAACTCTTCTTGCTCACGCAACTGCAGGTCATACAGCCTGGTGTAGAGGCCATTCTGCGCCAGCAGCGATGTGTGGGTTCCACGTTCGATAATCCGTCCCTCTTCCAGGACTAAAATCTGCGCGGCGTGCTTGACGGTGCGCAGGCGAGAGGCCACCACGAAGGTGGTACGTCCACGCATGACGGCGTCCAGGGCCTGTTGAATAAGATATTCCGTCGCCATGTCGACGCTTGAGGTGGCGTCATCAAGGATGAGGATGGCGGGATCGAGCAGAAGCGTGCGCGCGATAGCCACGCGCTGCTTCTGGCCGCCCGAAAGGGTGACGCCGCGCTCCCCAATCCATGTGTCGTAACCATGGGGCAGGGTTAAGGCGAAGTCGTGCAGGCGCGCGATTTTGGCAGCCGTTATGACCTCTTCGTCTGTGGCGTGTGCCTTGCCGAAGGCAATGTTATCGCGCAGGGTGGCATTGAAGAGGAAGACATCCTGCAATACCAGGCCGATATTCTGTCGCAGTGAGGCCTGTGTAACGTCGCGTACATCGAGACCGTCAACGCTGACGCGCCCGTGCGTCACATCATAGAAGCGCGGCAAGAGATGCAGGATGGTACTTTTGCCGCTGCCTGTAGCGCCGAGGAGGGCGATGATCTGACCTGGTTGAGCCTCAAAGTCGAGCGAGTGCAACACCTCGCGCCCATTCGCGTAGGCGAACGATACACCTTCAAAGCGCACATGGCCATGGACCTGCTCCAGCACGTGCGCAAAGGGGGCGTCTACAATGCCTGGCTCGCTATCCAGCACGCTGAAAATGCGTGTAGCGCCTGAGAGGCCGCGCATAAACCAGTTCACCATAAAGCCAAAAGAGCGCACGGGTGTGGCGAGCAGGAGCACATACTGTGTTACAGCTACCAGCAAGGGCAGGCTCAGGTGATGGCCGATGACCAGGGCACCCCCTATCCATACGACCAGTACGGTGACAACATTGAGTACCAGGATCATGAGTGGCTGATTCCAGGCTGAGAGGCGCATCGCGCTCAGGTTGAGGTCGCGTACTTCGTGGTTCTTGCTCTCGAACTTGTCGATCTCAAAATCATTGCGCGCAAAAGCCTTGACGACACGCATGCCGCTCAGGCTCTCCTGCATCACGGTGCTCAAAGCTCCCGTTTCATTCTGTACATTGAGCCATAGAGGCCGCAGGCGCCAGGCCACCTGTAGCGAGAGCAGGGCCAGCACCGGTACACATAACAGCGTGACCAGGGCCAGCCGCCAATCGAGCAGCAGCAGGATGATACTCACAGCCGCGAAGGTGACAATTGTTACCAGCGCGCGCAGCAGGCCCAGGGTAATAAAGTTACGCACAGCCTCGATGTCGACGGTCATGCGTGACATTAATTGACCCGTCTCCGCGTTATCATGGAAGGCGAAACTCAGCTTTTGCAGGTGATCGTAGACGCGGCTGCGCAGGTCATACGCCACATGATTTGAGACCGCCTGCGAGAGATAGCCCTGGCCGTAGGCAGAGATACCGCGCAGCGCGCTCACGAACAGGACCGCGCCAGCGGCCAGCAGAAGATCGTTGAAGTGCCCTGTCTGTACGCCCACGCCGACCACCCATGCCAATAACACGGGCACGATAAGCGCAAAGCCTGTCGCAAGCGCCAGCGCTATCACTGCTTCTAGTGATTGCAACCAGTGAGGACGCAGCAGTCGCAGGACGCGCAGGTAAATGCGCAGGTTGGCCCGCCAGCCTGCGAGAAAGGTATAGATGTTGTCTGCTTGGGGGGGCGTCACGAAGTCGTCCTTTCTTAGATCCACCAGCCGTTATACATCATCATTCCAGCATCTATCCTATGAGAATATATATGACATAGGGATGTCAGTCTTTTCACGACTTTAATTTCCTTGATCCGCGTATGTCTGAGCGCCCGGCACATGTGCTTGGAAAATTATTGCCTGTGCTAAAATAGTACTATGCAAAAGACCGAACGCCTCGTGGCTATCACACTACTTCTGCAAGCACGTGGCAAATTGACCGCGCGGCGCCTTGCGAGTATCCTGAATGTATCAACCCGCACGATTTATCGGGATATCGATGCTCTTTCGCTGGCGCATGTGCCGGTATCAATGGATTACGGGCCTGGTGGGGGTTACTACTTGCCCAATGATTATCGTTTCGAGCCGGCAAGTTTTACCCGCGAAGAGGTTATTTCCCTGGTCCTTGGCGGGGCGATGGCCGGTAATTACAGCCTCTTCGCGGATGATGATGCCCTGCATCGTGCGCTGTTCAAACTGGAGGCGACTCTGCCTGAGGAGTACCGCGCCGATATCCGGGCGGCGCGTGAGCGTGTTCTTTTTGATACCACGGCATGGTACAACCGGTCAACAACGACGGTGTACCTTGAGACGATCCGTGCGGCACTCTGGGGGGAGACTGCGCTCGACATCCTTTACCCCGCTGTTGCCAGCGGCGCAGGCGCACAGTGGCTGCGTATCGAGCCATATGGCCTTGTCTATAAGGGCATATCTCTCCCGCATATTCGCACAGGCGTCTGGTACCTGGTTGCCTTCTGCCAGAGCTTTCGGGCCTTTTGCACTTTCCGTGTCAGGTATATAAAAGATGTGAAGATGAGCGTTGATCCAATTACGTCCCGGCCCGACTTTGACCTGCATGCTTATTGGGAAAAGGTGCGCGAGCACCTCGAAGAACACGTTCCAGCATTTGCTCTGACTCTCCATATTACGCCTGCTGCGCGCCCCAGGGTTCAGGGTAACTTCACGATCCTGCGCGAAGAGCCTGATGGCAGCGCCAGGATACAGGCTCACCTGGACTCTGCCGAAGACGCCATCACGTATGCGCTGGCGCTGGGGACCGAAGCCAGGGTGATCAGCCCGGCGCTGGTGCGCGAGGCAGTGGCAGCCAGGGCGCGAGCGATCGCGCAAATGTACCTCGCTCAGCCGGCGGCGAAATTGTGAAGATATTGGCGTTGACATTTCGCGCTTCTGCTGTTATGCTTAATGCATAAGACTATCAATGGCCCGCGATGATCGAACATAGTATGAGCTCGGGAGGCCGACAGCGATCCGGTGGTTGGTGAAAGATCGGAATGGCTGGACCCGCTCAGAACGCTTTCGTGAGCGGCTGTCCGAAGAAAGCCAAATGTGAGGCGCCTCTGCAGGCGCCCGCGCGCAGGCAAGTAGGAACAGGTGGGTGGTTCCCACGCAGTGAAAAAACCGCCAAAAAGTGGTCACCATCACTTCTTCACAGGGTTGTGGGGAGATGCTATGGAGCGGATAGTGACAATCAGGGTGGCACCACGGGTGTAGTATCAACGCAGCAAACTGCTGCTGAACTGACTGCTCTCGTCCCTTCAATGTCAAGGAAGGGACGGGGGTTTTTTTATTGCCCCGCTCCTTCCATAGCTCTATTCGTTGAAGGAGAATTACCGCATGACAATCAACAGTTCAACCAACGCTACCGCAGCCAACGGCAGCGAGGCGCTCCAGCTTGCGCTCGACAAAATCGCTGCCGTTGACGTTCACCAGGGCAGGCACATCGCCCTCGCCTATTCGGGCGGACTCGACTCGACGCTGTGCGTCAAACTCTCCGAGCTGAAATACCGTGCTCGTGCCCTTACCGCTATTAGCGTTGATGTCGGACAGGGAGAGGCCGAGCTCCAGGTAAGTACCGCCAGGGCACTGCAGCTGGGTATTCAGCCGCTCATCATCGATGCAAAGCAGGAATTTACCGAGCAGTGGCTCAGTAAGGCTATCCAGGCAAATTCGGACTACAACGGGTACCCCGTCTCCACCTCGATGACCCGCCAGTTGATCGCGGCCCGCGTGGCGGAAAAGGCCCTGGAGCTGGGATGTGATGCCTTGATGGAGGGCTCCAGTGGCAAAGGTAACGACCAGTATCGTATGCACAATGTCTTTAGCCTCTTTGCCCCGGGTACGCAAATTTTTGTGCCTGTGCGGGATTTTGACCTCACGCGCGGCGAGGAACAGTTGTTGATGGAGCATTACGGCGTGCCCGTCGAGGAATTGATAGTTGGCGGCGACGATAAAACCATGTGGTGTCGCTCTATCGCCAGCGGCGGTATCGATCTTACGACCGAACTGCCCGCTTCGATCTGGATGTGGTTGACGCCCCCTGCCAAGGCTCCTGATAAACCTACGCGCCTGAAAATCGCCTGGCAGAACGGTTTGCCTGTGGCCCTGAATGGCACAGTTATGCCGCTTGACCAGATCATCGAACAGCTCAATCTCATCGGCGGCAGCAATGGTATTGGTAAAATAGACCTCTTTGAGGATGGCATAATGGGCTTGAAGTCGCGTGAAATCTATGAGGCTCCTGCCGCGACCATTTTGCTGAAATTGCACCGCGACCTTGAACAGTTCTGTCTGACCAAAGAGGAGATCCAGCTGAAGCGCCAGCTGGAGGCCCAGTGGGCCAGGCTTGTCTATCACGGCGAGTGGTTCCACCCTCTGAAGAACGCCATCGATGCCTTCATTGCCTCTACCCAGAAGGTTGTGAACGGGGAGTATGTCGTTGACCTCTACAAGGGCAATGTCGATATTCATGCGCGCACTTCGGCGAGTGGCCTGTTTTTCTCCGATGTGCGCTCGATCAAAAGCGCCAGCTTTAATCAGAAGGAATGCGCCCCCGCCGCCCACATTCGTGGACTTCCCTATGAACTTATAGCCAGGCGCAACGAGCGGGCAGCTGCTTACGAAGGGGCGCAACATGACTAAGTTATGGCAAAAAGGCTATCGAGTGCATGAGCAGGTGGAGTTTTTTGAGGCGGCTCAGAATAGTGCTCTGGACGGCTGCCTCGTTCGGCAGGACGTGTGGGGCTCGCTGGCACACGTTGCGATGCTGACGAAAATAGGCGCCCTGAGCGAGGCGGAGCACAGGGTGTTAAAAACGGCCCTGTGCAACATCCTGCGCCTGGAGGCCGCGCATGAGTTTACTGTGAGCCTGAGCGACGAGGACATCCATACGCGCGTCGAGAATTACCTGGTGGCTGAGACAAATGGGGTTGGCAAGAAGATCCACCTGGCACGCTCACGTAATGACCAGGTGCTGGTAGACCTGCGCCTGTATGCCAAAGAGCAACTGCATGAGGTGGCAGGCAAGCTGTGTAGCCTCTGTGCGGCCTTGCTGGAGTTTGCGCAGGCTCACAGCGACGTGCCTATGCCCGGCTATACACATATGCAGCGCGCCATGCTTTCCTCGGTCGGGCTGTGGGCCGCGAGTTTCGCCGAAGCGCTGCTTGATGACCAGCAGCTGCTCACGGCAGCTTACCAGCTCAACGATCAATCGCCGCTTGGTTCGGCCGCCGGCTATGGCGTGCCCATCGCTATTGATCGCCAGTATTGCGCCGATCTGCTGGGCTTCTCACGGGTGCAGAATAACGTCATCTATGTGCAGAACAGCCGCGGCAAGATAGAAGCGGCCATTGTACAGGCCCTGGCACAGATCATGTTTGACCTGAGCAAATTGGCACAGGATATCCTGCTTTTCTCAACCGTTGAATATGCGTTCTTCCAGGTGCCGCAGGAATTGTGTACCGGCAGCAGCATCATGCCCCAGAAACGTAACCTGGGGGTTATGGAACTGGTACGGGCCCGAACACAGACGATGCTGGCCCTGCAGCAGCAGATCATGGGCATCGGAAGCGGCCTGCCCTCCGGGTACAATATGGACTACCAGGAGACCAAGCGCCCTTTTATGGAGGCCCTGGGTATTGTACAGGAGAGCCTGGAGATTAGCACGCTGTTCGTCAGCTCGCTCGCTGTGAACGCCGAGCGCCTGCTCGCGGCCTGTACTTTTGAACTCTTTGCCGCCGACCGCGCGTATGAGCTGACCAGCGTTGCGCACCTGCCGTTCCGCGATGCCTATCGCATCGTGGGAGCCGAGGTAACGGCACAACTGGACCGTCATCTCCTTCCCCCGCCAGAGAGCAAGGAGCAGCTTGGCGAACGGCTGGCGGCGCGCAGTCACCTGGGCGGCGCCGGAAATCTCGGCCTGCCGCAGCTGCGCCATCAGCTTGAGGAGGTGGAGGCCGAGTGGCAGGGCCGCGTAGAGATCTTTACAGCGGTGATAGCAAGGCTGGCAAGCGCGCCTGAAAGCGCTGATAGCTCTACTTCAGGAGAGGAGTAAATAGTATGGCGACGGCTGTCCTGGCTTATTCGGGTGGTTTAGACACATCGGTCGCCATCCATTGGATCAAGCAGCATTATGACCTGGATGTCATTACACTCACAATTGATGTGGGCAACCAGCGCGACCTGGCAACCATTGCCGCGCGGGCAGAGAAGATAGGCGCGGTCAAAAACCTGATTATCGATGCTCGCGACGATTTTGTGCGTTACTTCGTCTGGCCGGCCTTGCAGGCCGGGGCGATTTATGAGGGAAAGTACCCGCTGGCAACCGCCCTGGCGCGCCCATTGATTGCGCGCCTGCTGGTCGAGGTGGCGCGCAGTGAAGGGGCTGTTGCTGTAGCCCATGGCTGCACCGGCAAAGGTAACGACCAGGTGCGTTTTGATGTCGCGATCCATACCCTTGCGCCCGAGTTGAGAATTATTGCGCCGGTGCGTGAGTGGAGCATGACCCGTGATAACGAGATCGCTTATGCCGCCGAGCATGATATACCGATCTCTGTTACCAATGCCAGCCCTTATTCGGTCGATATGAACCTGTGGGGACGGAGCATCGAGTGCGGAGTCCTGGAAGATCCGTGGGAAGAGCCGCCAGAAGAGGTCTATACCTGGACTGTTGGCGAACTGAAGGATGGTGTCGTACCTGAACCGACCTACGTTGAGATTAGCTTTCAGCAGGGTGTGCCCATAGCTCTGAATGGCGAGGAGATCGATGGGGCGCAGCTGATTGATATCCTCAACAGACAGGCCGGGAAATATTCCATCGGGCGTATTGATCATATCGAGAATCGCCTGGTGGGCATGAAATCGCGTGAGGTCTATGAGGCCCCGGCTGCGGTGGTTTTACACGCCGCCCATCGCGCCCTGGAGAGCCTGACGCTCAGTCGTGACCAGGCCCGCTTCAAAGAGGTGGTCGCGGCCGAGTACGCACACCTCATTTATAACGGCCAGTGGTACAGCGCTTTTCACCAGGACCTGGCGTCGTTTGTACGCAGTACCCAGCGCTTTGTCAATGGAGTTGTGCGCGTCAAGCTGTCGTATGGGCACTGCTCGGTGGTTGGCCGCAAATCTGAGCAATCGCTCTACAGCCATGGCCTGGCGACCTATGACAGTGGGGACCAGTTTGATCACCAGGCGGCCCTGGGCTTTATCAAGTTGTGGGAGTTGCCGCTCACGACGCAGGCGCAGACGCAGCTTTTACCCTCCCTTGGCCTGGAAAACCTCTTGTTGTCGGACGGTAACTTGAAAGGATAGTCGCCGCCCGCAGCGCGGCTCCAGCACGCTGCAAATCAACTAGCCGATGTGCTCTTTAAAGAAGCCCAGGACGCGCTGCCATGCGTCCTGGGCTGCTGCTTCTGGCTCCTCCTCCCTCCCTCCCTCCTCTTTTCATGCTAATCGTGCAATTTAGAAACATCTATTTAGAAGGTGGGTATAGTGGAAGTGATGCGATAAACCAAGCATGCTTCACAAAACACCCTGAGAAGCTCTAGCCACAAAAGAATTGAAGGCGATTATGAGAGAAAGACTACATTTTTTGTCCATTATCATCCCCGTTTATAATGAAGAAGAAAATATTCCACTCCTTCATGAACGCCTCAGCCTGGTAATGAAAGAGCAGAACTTTTCTTATGAAGTTATTTATGTTGATGATGGAAGTAGGGATGGCACGTTTGTACAGCTGAAGTCCCTGGTGATGCAGGATCAACGTGTCCAGGTTGTTCGTTTGCGGCGTAACTTTGGGCAGACGGCCGCGCTTGCGGCGGGAGTCGACTATAGCACAGGGGAGATCCTCCTGTTTATGGATGGCGATCTGCAGAACGACCCTCTTGACATTCCACGCCTGCTGGCAAAGTTAGATGAGGGGTACGACGTGGTGAGCGGCTGGCGCAAGCATCGCCAGGACGGACAGCTTAATCGCAAGCTACCTTCTCGCGTGGCCAATCGCCTGATCTCCCGCGTAACAGGAGTTCACCTGCACGATTACCGGCTGTACCTTGAAGTGTTATCGGTGGGAGGTCTTTCAGCACCTGCGCCTCTATGGTGAAATGCACCGTTTTCTACCCGCGTATGCGGCGCTCGCCGGTGCTCAGATTGCGGAGCTAGAAGTAGCGCATCATGCCAGGCGCTATGGAGTATCAAAGTATGGCATCTCCCGCACGGTGCGTGTCCTGCTGGATCTGATTACTGTCAAGTTCCTGGGCAGCTATGCCACCCGGCCAATGTACGCCTTTGGCATACCAGGACTTACCGCGCTTCTACTGGGGATGGCAACAAGTGTGACGGCACTCAGTCGGAAGGGGCCCGCGCGGCGTACTCCTTTCAATTATTCATCTCCGCTCCTGCACTTTACCAGCTTTGGGATACAGAGCATCATGCTTGGGATACTGGCAGAGGTACTGATGCGAACGTATTACGAGTCTCAGGGGAAGACGACATACACCGTGAGAGAGACATTGCCGCAACAGACGGGAGCCTTGCCGCAACAGACAAACGCTTTACCGCAGCAGAGAGTCCTGGCCGGCAAGCATGAAGCGGCCTGAACGATCTGTCTCTTTGAGCTCCTAGCGAAAGGAATCGTTGCCATGCGCATATTGATGATCGCTCCAGAGCCTTTTCTAGAGCCAAGGGGCACTCCCTTTAGCGTCTACCATCGTGCCAGGGCGCTGGTCTCGTTGGGCTATCAGGTGGACCTGGTGACCTACCCCATAGGGGAACAGGTCGAGCTGCCGGGGTTGAGAATTTACCGCTCGCCTGCGTTGCCATTCATCAGTAAAGTCAAAATTGGGCCCTCTCTGGTGAAGTTGCCGCTGGACCTGCTCTTGTTTATGACAGCTGTGTGGCGCCTGTGCAGGAGCCGCTATCATTACCTGCATACACATGAAGAGGCTGGTTTGATGGGAGTGCTGCTTGCTGCGACTTTTGGCTGCAGGCATCTCTATGACATGCACTCAGACCTTGCGCAGCAGATGTCCAACTTTGCTTTTAGCAAAAATAAGGTCCTGCTTGCCTGCGTCGCGGCCGTGCAAAGGCTTATCGTGCACAGAGCCGATGTGGTCATCGCGATTTGTCCTGATCTTGAACAAGCGGCCAGGCGCCTGGACCCGGAGAAGCGGATTTACATGATCGAAAATGTGGCGGTGGACGAGGCTTTGCCTTCCGCGAATGAGCGCGATGTGGCCGCGCTGCGACAGCAATTGCAACTTGGCGACGAGCCGGTCCTGCTCTACACGGGGACATTTGAAAGTTACCAGGGCATCGAACTACTGCTTCACAGCGCCGCCCTTGTGCGTTCGACCTTCCCAGACGTTCGTTACGTCCTGGTTGGTGGGCGATCAGAGCAGGTTGAAGCTCAGCAAGCGCTGGCGCAAAAGCTGGGCATCAACGAGATAGTGCGCTTTGTAGGGCAGCGGCCGCTTAAGGAGATGCCCCTGTACATGGCCATGGCTACGATATTGCTCAGCCCGCGCAGTCACGGGACTAATACGCCGCTTAAATTGTATACCTACCTGCGTGCGGGAAAACCTATTCTCGCCACGAGCATTTTCTCACATACCCAGATTCTTAGCGACAACATGGCACTGCTGGTTGCAGCAACACCTGAAGAGCTGGCTCAAGGAGCTCTCATGCTCTTGCATGATCCGCAGCGTGCCAGGGTCCTGGGAGAATCTGGACGGCGCATTGCTGAAAAGAACTATAGCTGGCCCGCCTTTCTGGAGAAGAATTGCCTTGCTTATAGCGAGTTCACAGGGGCAGCCCGCCGTAGTGGGCATGCGAGCCTGGCTCAAACTGCTCATGACTGAAGAATATTCGCTATGTTTGCTCAATGTTTTAGGAGGTATGTATGCGTTGTCTAGTAACAGGTGTCGCAGGCTTTGTCGGATCACATCTCGCCGAGCGGCTGCTGGCCGATGGGCATGAGGTGCGTGGTATCGATGGGTTTATTGACTATTACCCTCGCTCCATTAAGGAACGTAATCTGGAGGGGCCTCGCTCATGGCAGCGTTTTACCTTTGTCGAGGGGGACCTGCTGACGATCGATCTCTTTCCAGTGCTCGCAGGGGTCGACTGGATTTTTCATCAGGCGGCTCAAGCAGGAGTGCGGGCCAGCTGGGGTCGGGAATTCGCCCGCTACGAGGATTGCAACGTCCTGGCGACGCAGCGCCTGCTGGAGGCGTCGCTCCTGCTCAAAGGATTACGGCGCTTCGTCTACGCCTCCTCGTCATCCGTCTACGGAGACACGACCGTGCTGCCCGTCAGCGAAGCGGTGATGCCTCAGCCGCTCTCTCCCTATGGAGTGACGAAACTGGCGGCCGAGCATTTATGCACATTGTACCATCGCAATTTCGGAGTACCCACGGTGGCATTGCGCTACTTCACCGTCTATGGGCCGCGCCAGAGGCCGGATATGGCCTTTCACCGCTTTTGTAAGGCGATTATAGAGCGTAACCCTCTTGTCATTTTCGGTGATGGCCAGCAGACACGCGACTTCACATACGTCTCCGATGTGATTGAGGCGAATATCGCCGCCGCCACAAGTGAGGGCGCTGTGGGTCATGTGATAAACATTGCCGGCGGATCGCGCGTTTCCCTCCAGCATGTAATCCAACTTCTGCGCGAAATCAGCGGTTTTTCACTGCGCGAGACGTTCGATGCCAGGCAGCATGGAGATGTGCGCGATACCTTTGCTGATACAGCGCTTGCCGAGCGCTTACTTGGATATCGGCCTGTAGTTTCTCTACGCGAGGGCCTGTCACAGGAATTTAGCTATTTTTCATCACTCTACGAGCATGCGAAGCTCCCACAAGTCAAAGCTGTTACAGTCGGTTAAACAAATGCCAGCGGTTCTTTAAGGACGAGAGGAGCACCACCTTGACCATTTCAGGTTCTCAACAAAAAGTTTCATCTGGTCAGCAACAGCCCAACTCAATGGAGGAGGCGGCGGAATTAGTGATTTCGCCCGGCACTCCTGGGTTGCCTGAAGAGATGCAGACCCGTGGAGCAAACAAAGAGCACATAAAGAAAAAATGGGGGCGGTTTGCTCTGCGGGCCGCAATAACCGTTGTGTTGTTTGTGTTTCTGTTACGCTCCGTCTCCTGGCCACTGCTGGTGAAGACGCTCTTCCATGTAGACCAGTCGTTTCTCTTGATGGGGCTGGCTGTAGGCGTTGTGACGGTGATCTTCAGCGTCTATGGATGGTGTAGCCTGCTGTTGGCCGAGGGCATCAGCATTGATTTTGCGCGGCTGATCGACTTATACCTGGTAGGTATTAGCTTCAACCATTTTTTGCCTACCAGTATGGGTGGAGATGCCGTCAAAGCATATTACAGCGGCAAATACGCAGGCAATTTTCCAGGTGCGACCAGCTCAGTTATGATGACTCGCATCGTGAGTTTTGGCGGCATGCTCTTGCTGACACTGCCCACCCTCGTCATCATGCGCGCACACTTCAGGCCAGAGGTAGCTGAATGGCTGGCACTCCTCTGCCTGCTCTTGCTGGCAGCGATAGCCGGCACTATCCTCGCGGCCGCTCTCCTGCCCAGAGTCGCGGCCAGGTTCTTGCAGGGACCGCTGGGTAAGAGTCGCATTCTGCTCACGGTTCTCGAGATAGGAGCTGCCTTGAACGCGACCGCCAGGAAGCCGCGCGCGCTCATCGCATCTACCCTGTTTGGCATGCTTTTCTGGATCAGTAGTTTCCTGAATTATTATGGCTATGCGACCGCCCTGGGGCTGCATCTCCCATTGTATTTCTATATGATTGCGATCCCTTTTGTTTCGATTGTAGCTGCTCTGCCGATCTCAATCAACGGCTTCGGCGTGCGAGAGAGTACCTTTGTCTTCCTCTTCTCGACCGTGCATGTTGCTGGAGCCACCTCTCTCCTCCTGGCGCTGCTGGTGGATGCCCAGATGCTGCTCTTTGGCATATTGGGGGGCTGCATCTATTTTGCCATGGACAGTAAGAAGTTGAGCAAGCAGCCTGATACGCAACCTCAAACTACGAAGCCTGACGCTCTACGCGTCTAGGTAGCATGACACTTGGATAGTTAGTTAACCTGGTTACGCCAGGCATTGAATTATGTGAGGCCCTGTTTATGAGCAATAAATATCAGTATCAGTCAAAGTCGTCGCCTGAAGGTGCGCACTTATCAATCTCCACAGTGGATGACCTGCATGGCCAGGGGCCCGCGGATGCCCAGACCGAGTCTCCGCCAGCAACTGCTCAGAGCGAAGTGGATCAGGAGACCGGCAAGCACCCTGTCCTGGGCTCAACAGCCGCGAAGTCGGAGCAGCCCGCATCCTTACCACTCGCCACTGCCGGACATAGCGGCTTATCCAGGCTTACGAGCCGCAAGAGGCGCTCCCGCGTGTTTGTGCTGGGCCTCCTGATCGTGCTGCTGGCTATGGTCTTCGCCGGCTGGAAGCTCAATGCCAGCCGGACTCCGGATGTGGTTCTCTACAGGATACGTCAGCAGCAGGTCAATATGGATGTCGGGGGGGGCGGACTTGTTTTCCCCTACCAGCAGCTTGATATTTCGTATCCGGTGGCTGAGCGGGTGGTGAATGTCCTGGTGAGAGCCGGCCAGCGGGTTACCCCCAACCAGTCCCTGATCCAGCTCGATCCATCGCAATTGAATATTCAAATCAAACAGGCCGCCGATAATGTGGCGGCGGCGCGTGCCTATCTCTCTTCCGTCTCCGCCTATGGCACAGCGGTCAGTGTCGCCGCCGCTCAGCAGCAGTACGACCTGGCGGTCAATAGATATAATGCGCTGCTTGCGCAGGCCTCCTCCCCTTTACTGCATAATGGCAACCTGATTTCACCCATGAGCGGGGTCGTCACGACTGTCAATGTCAATCCTGGTGAAGTCTTCGCGGCCGATGCGTCCCTGCTGACGATCATGGATGAGTCAACAGTTGTAGTGCGTGTGAAGGTTCCCCTGTCCAATCTTCCCCAACTGCATGTGGGTCAGCCGGCACTGGTGACACCCTCGGCCACGCCAGATGTCACCATGCGCGGCACGGTGAGCTCCGTTATTCCCCAGGCCGACCCGCAGACCGACACCTTTGAAGTCTGGGTGAATGTCGTCAACAGCGGCGATATGCTTTTGCCCGGCATGAGCGCGTTCGCGCGCATCCAGAGCCCGGTTCAGGCCCTGGCCGTACCCAGCCTGGCCGTGCTTAATCTCGAGACTGTGCCCAGCGTCTACGTTGTGCGCGATTCCAGGGCGCACCTGCTGCAGGTGCAGGTGGTGGGCCGCTCTGTCGACACCATCTTCGTCAACGGGGGCCTTGCCGCCGGTGACCAGCTCGTGCTGGCCGGGGTTCAAAATGTGCAGGATGGTCAACTGCTACATATAACACGTGTCGAAGGATAGACATTATGAGTTCTTTGCGGACGAGAAACGCCGAGGTGAGAGCCATTGCGGCCGCAGTACCGTGGCTCTGGACGTGGCAAGAAGGACCTGCGCGGCCTGCAGACTACCTCGTTCCGACGCTAGGCGGCTGCCTGATGCTTGTCGCGAGTGTGCTTCCATGGCTGAAGGACCCGCTCGATGGCAGATTTTCGGCCTGGCAATTGAGCGTTGATATTGGCTGGCAGGTTCATGTCAGCCTCATCAGCTATGGACTGCTGTGCGTCTGCGGCGCGCTGCCGGCCTTGAGCTATGCCTTTATGCGCAGGAGAGGCGCGCGCGCGCCTCTCTCTGCCAGGCGTGCGCATCTCCTGCTGAGCTTGTGTTGCGCGGCACCTATCTTGCTGTTCCTGCTGCAATACCTCTTTGTTGACCTGCATAGTATAAATATATTTGCCCAGCACAGGAGAGAGTTTATCCTGATATCCCGTCACCTGGGCTACAATTCGCCCAGATCGCTCATTCCGCTGCAGCCGTTCACACTGGGTATCTCGACGCTGCTGGGCAGAGTTCAGCTGGTGATCGACCAGATGTCTTATGGCATGCTTCTCGCCGCTGCCGGAGCCGCGCTCATCATTGGCTACCACCGCCCGTTTGCAAGACCTGCCGAGGAAGGGACACTGGGAGAGTGGACGCGAGCAAAGAGTACCTGGCTGCTCGTTCTGCTGCTGGCCTGCGCCATTGTGCTGGGGCGGGCACCCGCGGCGATGATCTGCAACTACGAAGCCAAAGCCTCACTGGCTGTGGGAGACTACAGCGGCGCCCTGCTCTGGCTTGACAGCGCGCTCGCCTTGAACCCTGCGCTCGAACAGCTCTCCTTTTACCACGAGGAGCGCGGGCAGGCGTTGTACTACTTATATCCGGGCGAGCAAAGCGACAACAGTCACGCTTACCTCGCCCAGGTCTATCGCCTGCAGCGCGACTACGTCGACGCCTATAAGGAGCTACTGGCGGGTTGGAGTGCGCGGGCCGCGCCGGCCTGGATGGTCGATGAGATGAGTACGACCCTTGAGCTGCAGGCCGAATACGAACAGGCGCAGGGAACTGTAGCGGCGCAACTGGCAAAGGGCAATACTCCGGCGCGGCCATGGATAGAAGAGCTTTTACAGATAGACGGCTCAAACGTGTTTGCGCAGTATGCCGAGGGGCGCATCCAGTGCTCGGTGAAAAATTATGCCGCATGTGCGGCGTATATGGCCAATGTGCTTTATCTGAGTAAAAATCCTATGCTCCTGTCCTCAGCCTATACATATATGGGCCTGAGCGCGCAGGGAGAGGGCAATTACGCACAGGCCCGCCAGCTGCTCCTCAAAGCCGTAAAACTGGATCCAAACTATCGCAACAATACTGCTCGAGAAGAACTCTCGGGGCTTCATTAGGGGTTGGAAGAAAGGGGATGTTGCCCGTGATCTCTTCTACTACATCCACACGCACGCTACCCGCTGGCGATGCGCGCAAGAGGCCGCTGGCTGGGCGCGGCCTCCGCTGGTTCAGCACATGGCTGTTCCTGGTGCTTGCGTGCACGGGAACCAGCTGGTTCGCCTATCAATACTTTCTCGCACCAGAGCCACCGCTTTTTACTCCCGCCTGGCAGGGCGCCCAGTGGGTTCAGGCAGCCGATGGAAACGCTCCTGTAGCCTATTTTCGCGATGTAATCGATCTCAATAGCATGCCTGACGCTGCTTTTGTTACCGTCGCCGCCGACCAGGTTTTTCGCCTGTATGTTAACGGTTTCTTCATAGGGTCAAACTCGGCCGACATCACCCAGGGGACGGGCCCGCGCAGCTATATCTTTGACGTATCCTCCGCCCTGAATACGGGTATAAATGTGCTTGGCCTGCGCGTGGCTAATCTCGATCAGCGGGTCCCCTCTGTACGCGCCAGCTTTGGCATGGCCTACGGTACGTCTCTCTCCTATAGCGGAACGGGCGCTGGCTGGCAGGCGACTGCGCAGAGCCCCCTTGTGTATAGGCGCTACGTGTCAGCGGCGGCTTCACTGGACTGGGCCAGGAATACTTTCGATGCCAGTTCATGGCTGCCGGTGAAAAAGCAGCCCGTTGCGCCTTTCGCAGCGGGCCTGAATGTCAACCCCTTGCTCTACCAGCGGCCGCTCTCGAATCGCTGGATAAGCGCTGGTGCCAGTCATGAGGCCTTCTTTGTGCGCACCATCTCCTTACCGCTGCAGATGACCGATGCCTGGCTGCGGATTGTCGCCAACGGCCCCGCCAGCATTTATATCAATGGGAACCTGGCTATGGCCTGGGATGGTCAGGCGCCTATACCTCACTTACCCCTGTCCGACTATCTCAGTAATACAGAGCCGGTCGTGCAATATCAGAGGGGACTGCAACTGGGGATCTACAATATCTCGCCCTACCTGCATCCTGGCACCAATACCATAGCCATACATGTGACCGCGCCCGGGCTCAGCGCCAGTGCGGTGGGATTAAGCACGCTCAGCGCGGCGCTCTCGGCCGATATCCTCACCGATAATCTGCACGGTCAGAGTAGATGGTTTACCGTCGCTACGGGTTGGCATGCGTCAATTCACCCGCTGGCCGCGTGGGAACAGGGATCCAGGCAGGCGCTGTCCTGGCCCGCCCCATACTTTATTAGCCGCCCGGGAGTGAGTCAGGCTATCTATCTACCTGACAGTGCGACTCCGCGCGATGCGCATATTTTCCCTCTCTCCTACCTGGCTGAGATTGTACTGGGAAGCGCAATCGCGGTCTGTGGCCTCTGGTTGCTTATGTCCCTGCTTGTCATGCGCAGGGCTTACAGGTCGCGCCGTGACGCCTTGCAGGCGTTTAGTATAGCATACCTGCCGGCCCTGGCTCTGGAAGCACTATTGATTACTCTCTCGCGTGAGCCCCAGCTGCCGCAGCCTTTCCCCTATACCAGGGCATGGGGGCTGGTTCTGCTTGGCCTGGTGGGGGCCGGCTACCTCTGTATCTGGCTGAATAGCCGGGTGCGTGCGGTGCGCTTTCTGACGCTTCTCCGCAATAGAATGCGGCGAGTGGCCTCCGCTGTGGCGCGCAGTGAGGGGGGCGAGCCTCACCAGAGCGTCTTGACGCGTCTGCGCCCCTGGCTGCGCGCCCATTGGGGGCTGCTGCTGGTGATGGCGCTGGCGGTGCCGATGGTCTGCTACAATCTAAACTATCAACCCTTATGGCAGGACTCGCTCACGAGCTATTACGCAGCCAGGGGCATCATGGCGCACGGGCTGCCCCTCATGCCTTCGGGTTTCTTGTATGCCAAGGCGGAAGCTTACTCATATGTGCTCGCACTGAGTATGTTCATCTTTGGCGGCTCGATCAGCGCCATGCGTATTCCCGGTATCGTCGAATACCTGGTGAGCTTACCGCTGTTATACGTTGTGGCCAGCTACATCTTTCAGCGGCGCGTAGCTCTGCTGGCGACGGCGATGCTGGCGTTCTCTCCTTACACCCTGCGCTGGGCAATCGAGGTGCGCATGTATGAGCAGGCGCAGCTGACAGCGATTATTGTCATGTACCTGTTCTACAAGGCATTACAGGAGCGTGAGCGTCCCCGTTACGTCTACCTGGCCGTTGTTGCCCTGATCCTGATGTATTTGAGTCATGAGGAGACGTTTATCCTCTTTCCAGCGCTGTTGCTCTGTATCCTGCTGCAAAGCTGGAGGAGCAGGCGGGCCGGCCAGCGCCTGCCCTGGGTGATGTATGCGAAGCACTGGTGGTTCGCCGCGCTGCTGGCTGTGAGCGCGATAGGGCTGCAGTTACTGGTCGTCCAGTTCACTCACCCGCTTAGACTGGGCACGGATCAGAGCCAGACTCCGCTTATCCATTTTTCGACGGTCAATGTAAGCTACTACGTGCAGCTCCTGTTCATGCCGGCCCTGGTTAACAGCGCAGAGCCCTGGATCGTCCTGAATGTCGCTCTTGCCGTCGTCGCTTTCCTGCTGGGTATTCGCCGCGCTGATCGGGGGGCGATCTACTGCGGTATCTTGCTGTTTGTTTCCCTGGCTACGCTGGCCCTGACGCTATCGCTGTCCTCTGATCGCTACATATATCCGCTCTTGCCTGCCATGTACGTGCTTGGGGCCCAGGCGCTGCTGCTGGGATTGAATAGCCTCTGGCGGCTTGTACGTAAGCTCGTCGCGCGCCAGCATTTTGGCCAGCAGCCGGGTGTGGCTACCCAGGAGCCGCCGTTCCTTTTGCTGCGCCTGATGCTGAGCTGTGTCACGGCGCTCATATGCTTCAGCGTGCTTATCGCGCCCTTATTGCCACTGGGCAACTTCAGTCTCTTTCTTAGTAGAGAGACAGGTTTCGCTTATCATCGCCATTATAATGACTATGATGCGGCCGGACAGTATATGCAAGAGCACTGGCAAAAAGGTGACGTGGTCATTGCCGTGGCGCCGGCTATCTCTGTCCTGTATTATGTCGGGCACGTAAACTACTTCTTTTCTATCAACCGCTCGCTCTACCTGTTCGAGAAAAATGGCCATATCACTGATACGCCGACAGGCTCAGAACCCCTGTTTAACATGAATGATTTTAATGCGCTGCTTGCCTCGCACGCCCGGGTCTGGATTATCACGGATAATGCCGGCTATCAATTGGAGCTGGCGCGACAACGCAATTTTGTCTTCCCGCCCGATTTTCAGCTGGTGTTTGAGGGATACGGAGCGGCGATTTATTTTCGTGGCAGTTGATGTCGCCTGACAGCTCTGGTCGGGCGAAGCTAGAGAGACCGGAGATTACCTGACCTCGGAGGCAGTGGGGCCCGTGCCACTGCGCCGCAGCGCAGCGTATTCGCCTGGATCTGGCCAGGCTAAAAAGGGAAGCTGGTATGTGTGGTATTTGCGGTATAGTGCATCTTGAAGGTGAAGGCATGGATGCCGAGCCAATCCTACGCCAGATGACGGCTGCACAGAAACATCGCGGACCTGATGATGAAGGCTATTTCTGTGAGCCGGGTATTGGCCTTGGCTTTTGTCGCCTGGCTATCATTGACCTGTCGCCCGCGGGTCACCAGCCAATGACGAATGAAGATGGGACGATCTGGCTCGTTTTCAATGGCGAGATTTACAATTTCCAGGAATTGGTGCCTGAGCTGGAGCGGGCGGGTCACCGTTTCCGCTCACGCTGTGATAGCGAGGTTCTGATTCACGCCTACGAGCAGTGGGGCGTAGACTGCCTGCAACGCCTGAATGGCATGTTCGCTTTTGCCATCTGGGATAGCCGCAAGCGAATTCTCTTTATCGCACGCGACCGCCTGGGCGTAAAGCCACTCTACTATTGGAGCGATGGCGCACATTTTGCCTTCGCCTCCGAACTCAAAGCTCTCATGGCCTCTCTTATGGTAGCGCGAGAATTGAACATGCGCGCCCTGCAATCTTACCTTGTCTATGAATATATTGCGGCACCTGAAAGCATCTTTCAGGGTGTTGCAAAATTGCCCGCCGGTCACTGGCTGCAAATCCCCCTTGATGGCTCTGCCCGCGGTCGCGCCAGCGTTGATTGGGAACCACGGCAGTACTGGGATGTCCATTTTCAGCGCAGCGAGAGCCGGCCACGTCCGCTTGATGACTATGTCTACGAACTGCGCACCCTTTTGCGGGCCGCCGTGAAGCGTCGCCTCATCAGTGATGTGCCGCTTGGAGTGTTCCTGAGCGGCGGCCTGGATTTAAGCAGTGTCATCGCCCTTATGACAGAGGTGAGCGCCGAGAGACCGCGGACATTTAGCATTGGCTATGGCGAAAAAAGCTTCAATGAACTGAACTATGCCGGCCTGCTAGCGCGCCACTTTGACACAGACCACCACGTTGAAGTTCTCAGACCCGATGTCAACAATCTTATTGCGACGGTTACGGCTATCCTGGATGAACCTGTTGCCGATGCTTCAGTCCTGCCGACCTACCTGGTCTCACAGATGGCGCGCCGCAATGTGACCGTTGCGCTGGCGGGCGACGCAGGTGATGAGCTATTTGCCGGATATGACTGGTACCGCGCGCAGAAGCTGGCAGCTGCTACGCTCGACCTTCTTCCTCGCAAGGTGCGGCAGCTGCTCGGGGTCTATGCCCAACATATCCCGCCGTCGAGCAGAAAAAAGGGCCTGCGCAATATCACGCGGCGGTTCCTGGATGTTGCCAATCTGCCCGTGGCGATGCAGCATACGCGCTGGCAAACTTTCTGGGGGAGCGAGGACCTGGCGAACCTGCTGCTTCTAGCTGAGCCTGAGATGTATCCGGGCTATGACCCCCGCCTCCAGGCACTATTCGCCGCAAGTGGCAGCAATGTGCCGCTGGACCAGCAGCAATATGTGGACATCAAACGCTTCTTGCCTGACGATATCCTTTTTAAGGTGGATCGTATGAGCATGGCCGTTTCTCTGGAGACACGAGGTCCATTTTTAGACTACACGCTTGTTGAATTTGCTGCGCGCCTACCCGCATCGTTGCGCCTGCATGGCCTGACCAGTAAGTACCTGCTCAAGCGGGCGATGCAAGACGTGCTGCCAGCTGAGATCCTGCAGCGTCCAAAATTAGGCTTTAACATTCCCTACAAAAACTGGCTGCGCTGCGAACTGCGTGACCTGTTACAGGATGCGCTGGCGCCCACGCGCCTTGCTCAGCAGGGGATTTTTCACCCTCGGTACGTTCAGAGGCTCATTTCTCAGCACCTGCAGGGGACGCGTGATCACGCACATCAGCTCTGGCAATTGCTGATCTTCCAGTTATGGTTAGAGCAGTATAGAGGTGATGGACAGGGGGGTCTTGTTGCTAGCGGCTCAACGTACGCCGCACGGCAGGTAACATCGTCGCTTTAGAAAATGTCTTGGGAGGCCGGGGCCAGGGCGGCGGGTCCATTCCGAACCTGGCATCCTCTCCGAGCGCCCCATGCGAGGCACACTCTGTCCAGGGGCAGGTAATAGTTCAGCAGAGAGAATGAGGTAGTGGGTAAGAGGCAATAGGGGCGCTCCCGCTCAAGCTGGTGCGCTGGAGGAGAGCTAGCTCCTTTGCCCTGGACCTGCAAAAGGGAATGGTGGATAGTATGGCAACTATTTGCGTGATTGGAACGGGCTATGTGGGCCTGGTAACAGGTACCTGCCTGGCCGACATGGGCAACAATGTAACGTGTGTAGATATTGTGGAGGCGAAAATCTCCCGGTTAAAGCAGGGCATTCCCCCCATTTATGAGCCTGGGCTGCAAGAACTGGTCGAGCGCAACATACGCGCGGGGCGCTTGCATTTTACGACCAGCTATAAAGAAGGTCTGGGCGGCTGCGAATTTATTTTCATTGCAGTCAATACGCCCATGGGAACGAACCGCGGCGGGGCGGACATGAGCTATGTTGAGAGCGCCGCGCGTAGTATTGCGCGTGAGCTTGACCATAGCGCGATTATTATTAATAAGAGTACTGTGCCTGTTGGCACTGGCGACCTGGTAACCCGCATCATAGCCAGCAATCTGGTTCATCCAGACATCAGCTTTACGGTTGTCGCAAACCCTGAATTTTTGCGGGAAGGTTCCGCCGTGCGCGATTTTTTACTGCCGGACCGCGTGGTTTTGGGCTCAGCCGATGAGCATGCCGCCCGCCAGGTTGCGACGCTCTACCTGTCGCTGCGCGCGCCCCTGGTTATCACGGATCTCTACACTGCTGAGATGATCAAGTATGCATCGAATGCATTTCTGGCGACAAAAATATCTTTTATTAATGAGATCGCCCGCATTTGCGAACGCCTGGGAGCCGATGTGAAAGAGGTGGCTGCCGGTATGGGCTATGATAAACGCATCGGCCGCGCCTTCCTGGATGCCGGCCTTGGCTATGGTGGCAGTTGTTTCCCCAAAGACGTGCGCGCACTGGTCAATATGGCTGATGAGGCCGGCCTGCATCCCCAGCTGCTGCAGGCCGTCATGGAAATCAACCGGGATCAGCGTCGCCTGGTGGTAGCAAAGCTGGTCGAACTACTGGGTACGCTGCGCGGCTGTACGATTGGTATCCTGGGCCTGGCCTTCAAACCCAATACTGATGATATGCGTGAGGCACCGGCCATCGACCTGATTTGCTGGATGACCAGCCAGGGGGCCGCAGTACGTGCCTATGATCCGGTAGCTAAAGAAACGGCACATCAGACTCTGGAGCGCGAAGAGATCTACCTGGATATGGTCTCGTTTTGCGAGAGTGCTTATGAAGCTGCCGCCGGAGTTGATGCCCTGGTTATCGCCACCGAGTGGAACGAGTTCTCCTCGCTCAATCTGGTTGAGTTGGGTGGTCTCATGCGCCGCCCTATAATTATCGACGGTCGTAACATCTACGAGGCAGAAGAGATGGGGCGCCTGGGCTTCACGTATCGCGGCATAGGGCGAGGTACAGGCGCAACAGACCTCGCTTTGCTTCAGACGCAACATTTACCTCAGCAGGAGCTGACTGCGCAGCCGACGCGTGTACGCCGGTAATTCTGCGCCCCAAATTTACCTCCTGCAGGAGCCTGGTCGGACGCTGCTCGACCAGGCTCCTGCACTATGTCCTCAAACTATTATAGTTGATGTGACAGCAGCTCTTGCCGCTACTGTCGCGGCGCTGGCATGATCCTGGCAGCGGTGAGTCTGATGTAGTGTATGCAGACGTATCATTCTCAGAGCAAGTGTCAGCCATAGTAGCGAATGAGCAGAAGAGAAGAAAGGAACAGAAGTATGGGATTTGACCAGTACCACGAACCCGCGAACGAGCTTTCGCAGGAGGCCCGCACTTTTGCGCGCATGATTGCCTCTCTCACGGAAGAGGCAGAAGCGATTGGTTGGTACGAGCAGCGCTTAGCCGTGGAAACGCATGCTCAGGCCCGGGCCATCATGGCCAACGCCCAGCAGGAGGAGTTCAAACACTTTGGCATGGACCTCGAGTTTTTATTGCGCCAGAAGCCAAAGTGGAGGATCGCTTTACAGGATATCCTCTTTAAAGAGGGCGACATCGTCGAACATGGCGAAGAGGCAGAGCAGGCTGAGGACCAGGTGGGGTGAGACGAGCGCATATCTGAAAGAGCAGTGAGATCGCAATGAAACAGCAAGAGACGCCTGCAACAGGTGAGAGGCGGCGGCCTCCTGAGCATCGCGTAAGCCCATTTTCAAATTTACCCAGGCCCGCAGCGCGCGTCGGCAGTCCGGAGCAGGCCAATAAATGGGTAGTGCTCCTGCTGGCAGGCGTCGGCGCGTTTATGACGACGCTCGATGCGTCGATTGTGAATATCAGCCTGCCGGCCATAGCGCACTCCTTTGGTGTGCCCCTCAGTGGCGCGATCGAGTGGATCATCATTGGCTACCTGGTGATGATTGCGGCTGTCCTGCTTACTTTCGGGCGCCTGGCAGATATGCTCGGGCGCAAGCCGGTCTGGTTGACAGGCCTGGTCGTCTTTACCCTTGGTTCAGCGATCTGCGGAGCCGCGCCCAGTCTTGGTGTGCTGATTGCGGCCCGCCTTTTCCAGGGCCTGGGCGCGGCCCTCATCTTTGCCGTCAATATAGCCATGATCACGAGCGTCTTTCCCGCTCACGAGCGTGGTAGAGCTCTGGGATTGAACAGTATAGTGGTAGCGCTGGGTATCAGCGCTGGCCCCACTATAGGAGGTGTGATCACGCAGTATTTGACCTGGCGCTGGATCTTCTATATTAACGTGCCGATCGGGATCCTCCTGTTTATCGCCTCGCAGCGTCTGCTCACCGAGCGTATGCACTGGGGAGAGGGCAGGTTTGACCCGGCGGGCGCGACTTTGCTGGGAGGCGGGCTGGCGGCCGTGACGCTGGGCCTCTCCTTCGGCCAGGAGTGGGGCTGGACCTCGCCTGCGCTGATAAGCTCTTTACTTATAGGCGTGGGAGCGCTGATTGCTGGAGTGCTCGTCGAACGCCACGTCAAGGACCCCGTCATCGATTTTGCGCTGCTGACGAACCGTGTCTTTGCCTCGGCCAACATCAGTTTTGACCTGGCCATGCTTGCGCTGTTCGCTCCCGGTTTCCTGCTGCCCTTCTATTTCGAGGAACTGCGCGGCTTTTCCGCTGTGCAGGCCGGCCTGCTGCTCACTCCTCTGTCGCTGGCCCTCGCCGTCGTAGCGCCCATCAGTGGCTCACTGGCGGATCGCCTCGGCTCGCGCTGGTTAGCGCCCCTCGGATTGACGATAGCCTGTATTGGACTCATCCTGCTCAGCCAGTTAAACTCGCAAAGCTCGGTCTGGGATATCGCCTGGCGCCTCGCCATCACCGGCATTGGACAGGGTATTTTTCAGGCCCCCAACACCAGGGCAATGATGGGGGCTGCCCCGCGTAATCTGCAGGGTGAAGCTTCTGGCCTGCTGGCCACGGGGCGCGTGATCGGGCAAAGTTTGAGCGTGGCGGTTGCGGGCGCCGTCTTTGCAGGTCTGGGGGGTGCGGCGGCGGGCAGCATCCTCGCCCTGCAGCAGAGCAGCCGCACACTCTCAGGCGAGAAGGTCAACGCGCTGCAAAGTACCTTTGTGAACAGCTTCCACGCCGCGCTCCTGGTCTGCGCAGCGTTTGCTGCGATTGGCATCCTCACTTCGCTCGTGCGGGGAGACGAGAAAGCGACAGGCGCTTAGGTCTTCCTTTCAAGCCACTGCCAGCATGCTAGTCGCCAGCCGTGACCTTCGGCCGCCAGGGCCGCTACATAGCCAGGGCCGGGCCAGAGTTCTTGCAACGACCAGCGGGCCACTTCCTGGGGTAACTCACTATGGAGGAGCGCGGCCGCTTCGCCCGGCCGCAGAGAAACATAGAACTGATCAAGGGGATGCACGAGGCCATCTCCCCTGGCTTTGAGATATGCTTCTTTACGCGTCCAGCAATTGAAAAACGCCTGATACCTGCTGTCAGCTGGCAAGTCATGCAGGGCCCGGTGCTCCTGCGGTGAGAAGAAGTGCTCGGCAATCTCGGCCCAGGGGAAGTCCGTACGTAGGTATTCGAGATCTATCCCCACCTGGCGGCCGGAGGCTATGGCATAGAGGGCCAGTTCATGCGCATGCGACAGATTAAAGCGCAGTGTAGCGCTGTGAAAGAGCGGGTCTAGCGCTGGTTTGCCATAAGTGCCGTAGCTAAAGCGTATCTGTTGAGGCGCGAGCGCAAGGTAGCGCCCGAGTATGCGCCTGAGTGTGGCGCGAGCCACGATGTAATGAGCGCGATCTCTGGGGAAGCGAAAACTCTCGGCTTTGCTTTGCTCATCTTCAGCGAGCAGCGGCCTGAGCTGTGCCAGAACATGCTCGGGCTGCTGCAGGCTGGCGCGCCAGACATGAATATCGCTCTCTTCTAACTGCGATCTGCTCGGCGCTGCGGCCCAGCTGCTATCGGCGTCAAACATGCATCTTCTCCATTTCAGGAGATAGAATAGCACGGAATCCTGCTGCGGGCAATATGCAGCGGCCTGGATAGCTATAGATGGATTATGTGAGCAGATGCATTCACTCTTTCTTTCTTTCTGATCTATATCCTTCTTTTTGATCATCTCTGTGCCATTTCATGATAGATAACTCCTAATATTTAATAATTGTGCTACATCCCTGCCTATGGTTTAATGATGGAAGATTTCATGCCGGGGCAGGCTTTTTCTTGCATCAAAGATGCAGAAGAATAAATCGGGGGGATGTGGGCTATGAAATTATTGATTATTGACGATGATCGAAACCTGGTCGAAATGTTGAGCGGCTGGTTAAGGATGCTGGGATATGATGTCCGGCGTGCTTATACCAGTGAGCGAGCAAGGCACGAATGGGAGGAGCTGCGGCCGGACCTGGTTATTGTAGAAAGCGCTCTGGAGGATGTGGATGTATTGAAACTATGTCAAGATATGCGCAGCATACATGACGCGCTGGTACTGGTGCTGACTGCGAGCAGAGATGTGCAGGATGAGGTGCAATGCCTGGAGTCGGGAGTTGATGATTACGTGCGCAAACCTTTCTTTCCTGCTCAGCTCTTAGCGCACATCCATGCGCTGAGCAGGCGAGGACGTCCCGGCCTTGCTCAGCGGCCCTCTGCAATCGTCAACGTTGGACCTATTCGCGTTGACTCGCTACATAATGAAGTGAAGGTGCGCGGGAAAATGGTGCGCCTGACGCCTACCGAAACCAAATTATTGTATCTTCTCGCCCTCAACGCCAATAATGTGTGCACAGCCGGCCAGATCGTTTCCTACGTCTGGGGTTTTGCCGATGAGGGGGGTGCCAGTTTAATTAAGGCGCATATTCATCACTTACGTCAGAAGATCGGGGTGGGGGCGGCAAATCCAGCATGTATCCAGACTGTAGCGGGTGTGGGTTATTCGCTGGTGTACCACCATAGTGTGGAAGAGTATAGTAGGAGTGAGATTCAGCCTTCTTTGGAGGTCATTTCCCATTAATGATATGTTGGCGCGTTGGGGGCGCTGGCCGGAAGATGTCACCTGCCCCCGTCCTTGCGCGCGGCGATCAGGGTGAGCATTTCGCAAGCAATATTCGCCGCGCCGGTCCAGCAGCGGGTTCATATGCGACTAGAGGCGCATTGCTCTGTCGTGGCGTTTACTTTCTAGGCCAGTTAAACGCCTGTAACGTGATCGGGGAGAAGCTGCCGCTGCTGGCGCTGGTGCCGTTATCAAAGGCCCAAACAGCGGTTATGCCGTTCACCGCCATAAATTGTGCACCATTCATCCCATCATTATTAAGAATGACCGGGCCTTTTGCGGAGGCGTCGTACATGTTAAAGCTGCCATCGGCGCTTTGCCACACGACAAAATTATCACCTGCCTGCAGGTCGGAGGCATTGCCAGGAGCGCTTAGCAGCGATGGTGGGGCCGCGGGGTCACCGGCAAGCGGCAGCATCACCAGGTTCCCGCGCACACTCATATCCTCGGGCGGTGTATAAACGCTGCTGTCGGCCCAGGGAGTCATGGAGGCGCCGGTATTTGGCGTTGCGCTTGACGTCGGTGTGCTCACCGCAAGCGAGGTCGGTGTGCTGCCGGGCGTCGTTGTTGTACCGAGCTGATCAGAGCTATCCAGCAGGAAGAGCTCATCATCAACCACCGCGGGCCGGAAGGACGTGCCGTTTTGCAGGAAGGGCTGCGTGATCGTTATGGGATCCTGCGTTGCGTTGCCATGCTTAAGGACATCTGGATTGAGCTCCTGACGCGTCCATATATTGCTGTGCAAGCTGCCATCGTTGGTGTTCCATTCATCCGCCCAGTAAATCTGTGAGCCGTCGCTATTGGCCGTCGGAGAGGTGAAAACATGGCCCGGGCCGGCCCGGGCCAGCTCTGTTGCGTTGACACCACCCGTGGTGGACAGTGGATAACTCACCAGGTGAGCAGCCCCGTTATCGCCTAGATAGGCGACGAGCAAGTTGTCCTGGACAAACCAGATGCCCTGAACAGGTGTATGGATCCAGCCAGGGACGGCTTCCTGGTCAAAGGTACCAGAAGCCAGCTTTCTCGTCGTAGGAATAGGATTCTCAATATGCGCGAGCTGTGGAGCGGCCAGTGAGAGATAATGAAGGCTCCAGCCTCGCAAAAGCGTTTGCTGGCGGCCGTGCAGTTCGATCCCCTGCCCTGCGCCTGCAGCATCAAACTGCAGCCAGACCAGCCAGCCATTTTTACTACCCAGGATAACCAGCGGGGTAACGCTGGGTGTTTTGAGGAGCGGCTGACTTATTTTTGTGCTGCGGTCCATGCGCTCCAGCATCCATCCGCCGTTCAAATCGTTCCCATACGCGCTGTAGTAGATCGAGGTGGCGTCCCCCACCGCGCTTACCACATGCTGGTAAGGGGTATAGGTTGTATAGGCTTCCTGTTGTACTTCGGCCGGCTGGTTTATAGATGTCGAAGCCGGATTTGTCACCACGTAGCCCCTGGCCAGGAAGAGCAGCGTCGTGACGCCGCCAATCATCAATGCCATAAATAAGACCGCAGCCAGGCCAATGACGGCAAACTGGCCACTTATGCGCCAGCGCTTTTTATAAGGCGTTTTCAGCACGGGCAGTGGCCCTGTGCTGGCTGTTGAGAAAGCAACAAGTGAATCTGTGGAAGGTGAGGAATGAGCTTGCTCCTGCAGATAGGGCTGCAGAAAAGCCGGAGGCGCGGGCGTGGAGGCAGGAGAGCGCTGCATGAACTTGAAATGCTCGCTCGCCAGGGCCCTCATGAGCCGCTCTTGCATTTCAGAAGGAGGCTCCAGTGCTGGTAACGCGCGCACCTGCTCGCCAATAAAACTGGCGTTGGCAAGTACCCGTCTGCACTCGGGGCACTGCTCCAGGTGTTCATCCAACTCGCTCGAGTCCACATCTACATTCTTCAGTTCTCGGTGTGCCGCCAGCATCACCTGTGCCTCGATACAATTCACGCTTCGCTCACTTCTTGCTTGTACAAGCTAATAAAACGTTCTCGCGCTCGCATCAAACGCATTTTGACCGCCGATGCACTGATATTAAGAATCTCTGCTATCTCTGCACAGGATAGACCATCGTTTTCATACAGCCACAGGCACACCGCGTATTTGGGAGGCAGCTGTTTAAGCACACGCTCGACGATCTCGCGGTCAGCCACGCGACTTTCAAAGCGACTACCATCATATCCGCCCCGCTCATACATTGAGCTAACGCTGCCACCTCGTCCAGCACCATCTTCTTCGCCATTGTTAAAATTATCCCCGACGGCGCCACCCGAGTCCGAGAGCACTCCAGCCCCAATACCTCGATCTTCATAAAACAGCGAAAGTGGTAACCAGGCGATCAGCTTACGGCGACGTAATGTGTCCGTGGTCGTATTGGCGGCGATACGATAGAGCCAGGCGGAGAGGGCTCCTGGCTGCACAACGGTGCCACCTAACAGTGCTTTATACGCTTTAACGAATACATCCTGTGCAAGGTCATAAGCTTGTTCACGATTGCCGATAAGATGATAAATGAAATTTATAATAGGTCCCTGAAAACGGAGGAAGATCGCCTCAAAATCTGCTACATCAACCTTCTGTACCTGCTCCTGCACAAGCGATGCAGCTGCTTGAGGAACTGCCTCCGTATTGACCGTCTCCGCGCTCCTATCTTCTATCTCCTCCGACAATGGGGACGTGGGACGACTGTTACGCTCCGTCTCTCGTAACGGGCGTACACTGCTATTCGTATGGTAGAAACGGATAGAGGTCTCCATTGGTTACATCAGCCTTATCTAATTTCAAACGAATATAAAAAAGTGGTTCTTCACCTTTATACATCGGACTAAAAAAATTTCACTTGTAGCATAACATATCCATGTAGAAAACGCTGTGACCCATGAGACATTTAGACCCAAAAGTTCCTATCTCGGGTAGGCTATCACCCGCAAAAACTTAAAAGTTCATCTTCGTTTTTAGAAAGTATAGAGGATATCATATCATATCACGTGGGCAAGCGCATGTAGGGATACTGTTCCTCAATAGCGTGACTGACTTGCACATGGCATGTATAAGTGTACAACATTGCGAGAGAATTGCCTTAAGCCAGCATTTCTGCTACCATATGCCTATGCTGGAAGCTCACCATCTCGTCGCCTGGAATATAGTCGGCCATGAACACACTATCGACCTGCTACGCCGTATGCTTGCCGCGCAGCAGGTTCGCCATGCCTATCTGTTCACCGGCCCGCAGCACATAGGCAAAAGCCTGCTCGCCCGGCGCTTCGCCCAGACCCTGCTCTGTACCGCAGGGCCCGCTGCGGCCAGCGCGCCGCAGGACCCCTGTAATGTATGCCTGGCGTGTCGAAAAGTTCTGCACGGCAACCACCCCGACCTGCATGTTATCAGCAGAGCACCCGATAAACAATTTATCCTGATAGAGCAGATACGAGCTCTCCAGAACGCCGCGGCACGTAGAACACTGGAGGGGCGTCGCAATGTCTTCATTATCGAGGGGGCGCATGAAATGAATGTGCAGGCCGCCAACTGTTTGCTGAAAACGCTTGAGGAGCCGGAAGCCGAGGTGGTACTTCTGCTCACGGCGCCTGACCCGGACCTGCTGCTACTCACGATTCTCTCACGCGTCCAGCTGCTACCCATGCACCTGCTTACGGCATCGCAAGTCAAATCTGCCCTGCAGCGACGGTGGGAGGTGGAGTCGCAGGAGGCGAGCTTAATAGCTGCCCTGGCTGCCGGGCGTATGGGCTGGGCAGTGCGGGCAGTCGAAGATGAAGACCTGCTCAGCGAGCGCAGAGCTCAGCTGGAAACACTCACCAGGCTGCCCGGCGTGAGCAGGACGCAGCGCTTTGACATCGCCCAGCGTCTCAGCGTCGACATGGATAAGGCGCGGGCGGTTTTGGAGTTGTGGTTACTCTGGTGGCGTGATATGGTATTAGCAGCCAATAACTGCCTTGATTTGACCGTCAATGTAGATATGCGGCCTCTGTTAAACTCACAGGCGGCGAAGGTCGGCACAAGCGAGGCTGAGCGTATGGTGCACGCCATTCTGAGAACCATTGAGGCCCTGGATCAGAACGTTAACCCGCGCGCCGCCCTCGAAGTTCTTATGCTGGACCTGCCCGGAATTGCCAAGTGACAGGAGAAATGCTCGATGCGCACAAATTTCCAACACCTGCTGATCTCCCAAGCTGGGGGCGTGCTCACAGTTACGATGAATAAATCGCTTGAGAGCGACCTGGCAACCTCGCTGGAGCTTGAAGGCGAACTGCAGGATCTCGTCGTGGGCAGTGAGGATCACCACGAGGGTGTTGCCGTCTTCCTGCAGAAACGACGCCCGGAATATACTGGTAGGTAGGTCAAGTGCGCATCGACACCCTACCCTATAGCAATAGCCAGACGCAGGGAGCGCAGCGGCGAGAGTTGCTGCGCGAGCTGTCCCCTCGCCACCTGGAACTGTCAACTGCGCTCATGCTCGAAGGCCTGCACCAGCGCGCTCCAGGGACGTCCCGGGCAAGCGTTGTACTGGGCGCGGGCGCATGTACCGAAGTTCCCCTGGCCGAGCTTGCGCGCGCCTGCGACGAGGTCGTGCTTGTCGACCTCGATCTGCCCTCCATGCTTCAGGCGCGCGGCGAATTAACTGCGGCCAGCCTGCGCAGGAGAGTGCGCCTGGTGGAAGGCGATATCAGCGGGGGGGTGAGCGCCAGGCTCAAGCGCCTGCTGGAAAGACAGCCCTGGCCCGCCCTCTTGTCGCGGGGCGCGCAGGCGGTTTTTGATGCTGCAGCGGGCTGTTTAGAGCGCTGCGATGTGCCAGACCCACCCGCGCTGGAGACCCTGGGGCCAGCGGGATCTGGCCTTGTCATCAGCTCGCTGCTCCTCTCACAGCTCTTCAGTTATCCCCTGCTCGATATCCTTGACTATGTGCAGCGTGTGGCTCCCCAAATGCTGGGGGAGCAGGAGCGTCATCACCGCTACCAGGAGGCCGCCCAATCACTGCGCCTGCGCATTATCCAGGCCCACCTGCATCTCCTGCGCTCCCTTGTGGATAGCGGCGGCCATATTGTCCTGCTCAGCGACGTGCGTGGCTTTGTCTTCGATGTCTATGTTGCCGCGGACGCGCAGCGTGATGACGCCCATCGCCGCAGTATACCGCTCGTTCCGCGCGCCCTTAACGACCTTGTGCGCGCTAACTTCAACATCGTAGAAGAAGCGCGCTGGGAATGGCTCACCGATCTGCCGGCTGGAGATACATTGGGGAGGGGGTACGAGGTTGTTGGATACGTCATGTCCTGAGCGACAATGGGTATTAGCACCGTTGCAAGGGCCGCGCTAGCATGTGGATCGGCCTGCACTTCGCGACCTGCCGGCAGGTAGTGGTAGGAGGTCCCCTCATCCCTCACGGCCGAGCTTACGACGACGGGATGGTCAACGACCTTCAGCGGATTCTCCGCCGCTGAAGGTCGCGTTTTCTGTGCATCAGGCTCTGGCGATGGGCATCTGGTCCACGTCTTTTAAGGCACGATCCAGCAATTCGGCGGCCTCGTCGATCTCTCCTCGCGTTAACGTCAGTGGTGGAATCATGCGCAAAGTGGAGGGGCCAAGACTGTTAAGCAACAAACCATGTTCAAGGGCCTGCTGTACAATCGTCGCCGCAAGCTCGTGTTTGACGTTCACGGCCTGCATCAGGCCGAGGCCGCGCGGGCTGGTGATGAAGCCATACTTTTTGCACAAATCCACAAGCTTTGTGCGCCAGTAAGCGCCCATGTGCGCGGCATTCTCCAGCAGGTTCTCCTCGATGATTGTTTTCACCGTGGCGATACCGGCTGCGCAGGCGATGGGATTGCCACCAAAGGTGGTGCCGTGGTCGCCGGGCACAAAGAGGTCTGTACGCGGCCCGGTCAACATAGCTCCAATAGGTATGCCGCCGGCCAGTCCCTTGGCCATGGTCACGATATCGGGCATGATGTCATAGTTCTCCCAGCTGAAGAACTTGCCGGTACGACCCATGCCCGCCTGAACTTCATCGCAGATCATCACCATGTTGCGCTCGTCACACCATTCGCGCACGCCCTGGATAAAGGCCCTGTCCCCGGGCCAGATGCCGCCTTCACCCTGCACTGCCTCGAGCAGCACTGCTACCGTATTGTCCGTTGTCGCGGCCTTCAGCGCCGCCAGGTCGTTATATGGCACCTGCTTGAAACCATCGGGTAGGGGTATCCAGGTGGCTTGGTAGGAGGCCTGTCCCGTCGCGGCGGTAGTCGCCAGCGTTCGTCCATGGAAGCTGCGCTCCATGCTGATGATTTCATATGCGCCGTCGCGATGGACGCGGCCGTACTTGCGCGCCAGCTTGATCGCTCCCTCATTGGCCTCAGCACCGCTATTGGAGAAGAACGAGCGCATGCCATTACTCCGCTGGGCGAGCAGTTCGGCGAGCTCGATCTGGCGAATATTGTAGTAGAGATTGGAGACGTGCACAAGCTGCGTGACCTGCTGCTGAACTGCTTCCACAACTGCCGGGTGACAGTGTCCCAGAACGTTCACAGCGATGCCCGCCACAAAGTCCAGGTACACCTTACCCTCGCTATCCCACACGCGTGTGCCCTCTCCGCGCACCAGCGTCATTGGCTGACGCTTAAACGCGCCCTGGTAATATTTTTGCTCCAGTGCAGCCCAGTCTCGCTGCTGGTTCTTCTCCGTCGTAGTCATGCTGTGCTCCTGTGTAGGTACAATAAATACATTCGTAAAGCTTACTCATCGCGTATAGAGGGTATTCTCGTCAATGTAACCGTGTGTCAGGTCGCAGCCCCAGGCCGTAGCCTGGCCATCGCCGAGCCGCAGGTCGATGGCGATGGGAACCTCGGCCTGCGCCATGACGCGCCGAGCAGCTTGCTGGTCGTACTCTGTGGCCATGCCCTGGCGCATTACCTGAACATCGCCGATGAAAATATCGTACGTGGCCTGGTTCAACTCGCAGCCGCTGGCTCCCAGAGCGGCGACGATGCGCCCCCAGTTGGGATCTCCTCCGGCCAGCGCACACTGCCAGAGCGGTGACAGCGTGATCGCACGGGCGGCCCTGACCGCATCGGCCTTGTGGCGCGCGCTGCGCACATTGACGGTCATCAGCCTGGTCGCGCCTTCGCCATCGCGTGCCATCGCGCGCGCCAGGTAAGTGGTTACCCTGCGCAGGGCCTCGCGGAAAATCCCGGCCTCTGGATGTTGAGCAGTGAGTGGTGTGTTGCCAGCCATGCCGTTAGCGAAAAGGATACAGGTATCGTTGGTAGACATGTCGCCATCCACCGCCATCATATTGAAAGAGTCTTCTACGGCGGCCCTGACCTCAGCCTCCAACCAATCGTATGCAAGGGCCGCATCAGTTGTCAGGTAGCACAGCATCGTCGCCATGTTAGGGTAGATCATCCCCGCGCCCTTGGTCACGCCGCCCAGGCGTACCGTACGTCCTTCGAGTTGGAACTCCAGTGCGATGCGCTTGGGGCGTGTATCGGTAGTCATGATGGCCTCAGAAAAAGCATTGCCCCCATCTCTACCTAATTTGATCTGCGTAATGCCCGCCGCGATCTTTGCGAGGGGCAGCTGGCGGCCGATAATGCCTGTCGAGGAGCAGAGCACCATTTCGTTTGCGAGCGTCAACTTCTCGGCCGTCAGCTCAGTCATGCGGTAGGCGTTCAGGAGACCCAGGTCGCCAGTGGCACAATTTGCGTTGCCGCTGTTCACGACTACGGCCTGAGCCCTGCCCGCTTTCAGCCGCTCCTGGCAAACCATGACGGGGGCGGCGCGAGTGCTGCTCGTTGTAAATGTGCCCGCCGCGCTACAGGGAACATCCGAAGTCAGAATAGCAAGGTCGGGAGAGCCATCGGATTTAATGCCGCAAGCCGTAATGCCTGCGCGGAACCCCTGTGGCGCCGTCACACAATTATCGATTTCACGCATTATATCTGACAATGAAAATACCTCCCGCTATAAAAAAGTTCCTGCTTTCCCCACAAAATGTCCCAGTCGAGGGTTGCCAATTCATGGATCATGCTGGGAACGGGATACTGGGAATCAGGAACGGATTACGTATCTCCATTGTACAATGCTTCGGCCGAGAAACACAACCCCGCCTGCAGCAAACAAAGCTGGTAAGCAGCCAGGCCGGTTGAGTGGAGAGGGAGTCACAGCATCTACCCGTTAACTTCGCCATTATGAGGCTGAGATTGCTGAGTCAAAGGGTATGTCACGCCGGGTTCGGGCAAGTATTTACCCTGCTCACCTTTGCTCGACAGGCTAATGCCGGGCATACCTGCCAAAATCGATGGTGACTCGTACTGCTCGTCGGGAATTGGCTGATTGAAGAGCGACTCAAAGAGCGGACCTTCAAGTGTTTCTTCTTTGATCAGGCGCTCGCTGATCATAATCATACGCGTTTTATTCTGTGTCAGGATGTGGTAGGCCTTATCAAAGGCATCTTGAATGATGCGTCGCACCTCTTCATCGATCTCACGCGCGGTCTGTTCGCTATAGTTGCGTTGCTCGCCAAAATCGCGTCCCAGGAAAACGAGCTCGTCTTTGTGACCCAGCGCCATTGGGCCGATGCGGCCGCTCATGCCGTACTCGGTTACCATGGAGCGCGCAATTTTTGTCACGCGCTCAATATCATTGGAGGCGCCTGTTGTCACCTCACCAAATATGATCAGTTCTGCCGCATGGCCACCAAGAGCATAGGCCAGCATGTCCTCGAATTGCGGCTTGCTCCACAGGTAGCGATCCTCGGTGGGCAGCAATATTGTGAAGCCGCCTGCCTGCCCACGAGCGACAATTGATACTTTGTGAACCGGGTCAGTATTGGGAAGCATACGTGCCACCAGGGCGTGGCCTACCTCGTGATAGGCCGTAATCGCTTTTTCGCGCTCACTGATGATGCGGCTCTTGCGAGCAGGGCCGGCCACGACGCGGTCAATCGCCTCTTCAAGTTCGCTCATGCCAATACTGCGTTTATTGCGCCGCGCTCCAAGGATGGCCGCCTCATTGAGGAGGTTGGAAAGATCGGCGCCGGAGAAGCCTGGCGTTTGCTTGGCCAGCGTCTCCAGAGAGATGTTTTTCTGCAGTGGCTTGTTCTTGGCATGTACCTGTAAAATGGCGACCCTGCCACGAATATCTGGCCGATCCAGCACAACCTGGCGATCAAAGCGGCCCGGGCGCAGCAGGGCTGGATCGAGGACGTCTGGCCGATTCGTGGCTGCGATAACAATGACATTGGTATTGGTGTCAAAACCATCCATCTCCACCAGGATCTGGTTCAGGGTCTGCTCGCGCTCATCGTGGGAACCACCCAGACCTGCTCCACGCTGGCGGCCGACTGCGTCAATCTCATCGACAAACACAATGCAGGGACTGTTGCGCTTGGCCTGGTCGAACAGGTCGCGCACACGGCTGGCGCCAACGCCTACGAACATTTCTACGAATTCCGAGCCGCTGATGCTGAAAAAAGGTACGCCCGCCTCACCGGCCACCGCGCGGGAGATGAGGGTTTTGCCCGTTCCAGGAGGCCCGACCAGGAGCAGTCCCTTGGGGATGCGCGCTCCAAGCGCTACGAACTTCTCGGGGTACTTCAAAAATTCGACAATTTCCTGGAGTTCCTGTTTGGCCTCTTCAACCCCCGCCACGTCCGTAAACGTCACCGAGGGCTTATTTCCCATAAACATGCGGGCCCTGCTCTTGCCGAATGAAATAGCCTGGTTATTGCTTCCCTGTGCCTGGCGCATCATGAAGATGAGTAAGCCGCCTATAAGAATAAAAGGAATAAGAGTGATCAAAAAGCTGATCCAGCTGCCCAGGGCGCTGGTTGCCTCATACTGAAGTGTGAGCAAGGAACTGGTGTAATCGATGCCGTTGTCTTTGAGCACAGTGGTCGCATCGAAGCTATCATTAATAGTGGCTACCTCTTGCGGCGTACTCGGATTATTGCCGCGCATCAACGTAATGTGGTTGCTACTGACGGTCAGCGTATCTTTGATGTTCTGGCTCATGTCTGATTTAATATGTGTCAGGATGGTAGATACATTGACCGTCCTCGTTGTCGACGATGGATGGAAAAAGACAATGACCAGGACAATGACCAGGACAATTAGGAGCAAGAAAACGCTCGTTCTGATCCATTTTCCCCTGCTCGACATCTGGGTTCCTCTCTACTAGCGTGGCAAGCAGCACTTCTCTGCGATGAGCTTATCTATCCTGAAGTGATACTTCCTGGCATTCAACCTCTGAAGCTTTGGAGATTATTATAGCACACTCAATTCATAAATTTAGTATCAGATATATTTTGGTGTACCATGATAATCCAGGGGAACCTGTAGCGAGCAGAACATGAAGTAACTACTACCCTGGCGGATGCGTACTTTATCTCTCCCAGGGCATCTACGCCTCGAGGGGCCTCAGTCATAAACGGAGAGGCCTATTGCGCTTATCTGCTCCACCTCATAGACAAAATGTACATGCGGCGAATATGTGATCTTCACGCTGTCATCCTCGTGCACCGAAGCGAAGCGTTCCAGGCTTAAGGCGAAGGTTTTTATATCTCCGGCGGCGGATTGGATCGCCACGCCATACCAGGGACGAGCAGCTCGTGGGACGAGCCCGGAGCGGCCCCGACGGGCTGGCACGGAGGCGCGCAGTCCGACAATGGTACCTCTGAGGGTTACGGCCTCCCTGCCTATCATGAGGTCACGCCAGCCCCAACGCATCAATAGCGCCGGGTAAGGGAGGAGAATGCCGCCTATCAGCAGCAGGCTTAGCGACCCTATGAAATCGAGGAAGATGCTCCCACCGGGTAATATGTAGCGCTGCCCCGCAAGCTCGACTGCGTACAGGACATGCAGGTGAGGCGAATAAACCAGCAAGATGCTCTCTCCATCATGGATACTCTGGAACAACGCATGTGAAACAGTTGCTGTGGCCACGGCTGGAGGGCCGCTTGCATGCAGGCGCATGCGCAGGTAGGGCTGTCCATCCAGCTTGTTGATAGTATGCTCGTATACGCTGCCTGCTACCTCGAGGGGAGGAGAAAAGCTGTCAAGGATAGCGAGGACAAGCGTTACAGCTCCGATACCTATCAGCAGCAAGGCGACCACGCTGATCAGTCCTCCGCTGAGCAGAGCATTGCGTGGCTGAATACCAGGCCGCCAGCTCCACCAGGAGATTGGCTCGCGATCCTTTGCAGGGCTCGCCTCGTGACTCGATCTTCTCTCTTCTGACACGTTGTTCTCCTGACTGGCTGCTGTCCCTGCGCTGCAGCATTGCTGAGAGTTGTAGTAATTGCAAGGAAGTATGAACGCACCAGGTTATGATATACTAGGATAGCTGCTTTAATCAACGTATGTTTTAGGAGTTTATGAAGATGAATGAAATCAACGCGGACTCGAATAAACCGCAGCAGGTTAGCGCTACTCAGCAAAGCGCCGCGCCGGTCCGGCCGGCAGCAAGCGATGTCACCGTCACCGAACATCGGCAGGTTTATGGTACGGCCAAGACTGAGAACCTGCGCGATTCAGGCGCCTGGCGTTTTCTGCTGCCGGCCTTTGTGATCCTGGGCTGTATTGCCCTGCTGGCCGTGCCGCTCTTGATCCTTGTGCCGCTGCTCATCAATTCGCTTTCCTCCAGTTCGCACACCTATGGTCTGCTCTGGCTCTGGATCACTATGATCGTGCTCGAGGTTGCGATCGCTGCTATGATCATCTGGGGCTTGACGAAAATATTTTTGACGCAGGCCGGCAACTACCAGAGCTAAATCTACCTGCAGGTTAGCACCTACCCCAGCTGGCGGCAGCGCGGGCCTCTGCCGCTGCCAGCCTTTGCTCTCCATGCTCTTGCGCCCCTTTGCTGAACCGCTTTTAGCGCATGTGTTCCACCATAGACCTATGCCTGCTGGTTATGCTGTTGGAGCGTGCGCTTCACAACGGGCCATGCGCGGGAGTAAGTGACAGGCAACTGTCTGTTCTGCTATACTAGCCGTAGAAAAAGCTGGTATTTATTTTAACGCGTTAAAAAGCACTTCCGGTAATCTAGGCGACAAGAGGAGATAAGCAATGGCGTCCTGGTGGCAAAAAACGTTAATAATGGCAGCCGGCGTGGCTGGCCTGGCCGGGGGAGCATATTACCTGGTTACACGTCGTTCTCTGCCAAAGAGGAATGGCAAGATGATCGTGCAAGGCCTGCATGAGCCCGTCGAAGTTATCACTGATCGCTATGGTGTGCCGCATATCTATGCTCAGAACGAGGATGATCTCTATTTTGCGCAGGGTTTTGTGCATGCGCAGGAGCGCTTGTGGCAAATGGAACTCAATCGCCGCATAAGCTCGGGCCGTCTCGCAGAGATTTTTGGCGAGGTGGCCCTTGAGACCGATCGTTTCAGCCGCCGCCTCGGTATGCACCGCTCCGCCGCTGGCGAGCTGCTACGCCTGCCATCCCACAGTAAACGCATTCTGGACGCCTACGCACGTGGGGTGAATAGCTACATGGAGTATAACAGACACAACCTGCCGCTTGAATTTACGCTGCTGCGCTTCAGACCGGCCCCTTGGCAAATCTCTGACAGTATTCAGTGGGCCAAGATGATGGGTTGGAATCTGTGTGGGAATTTTGAGACCGAGATCATCCGGGCGCGTATCATTGCTTCGCTGGGGGCTGAACGAGCCGCTAGCGTGGAGGCCGGCTATGATCCAGGGCATCCCTTGATTGTCCCCCCGGGTGTCGAATATGGCGGCGTGAACGCCGGTTTGCTTGAGCAGTACGAGCAACTGAAGCAACTGGCCGGTTTTGGCACGCTGGGCGCCAGCAATAACTGGGTAGTAGATGGCTCTATGTCCACCACGGGCGCGCCAATCCTCTGTAATGATCCTCATCTAGGGCAGGCTGCGCCTTCGATCTGGTATGAGTGTCACCTGGTCGCTGGCGATATCGATGTTATCGGCGCCAGCTTCCCCGGGGCAGCGGGAGTTGTGATCGGACACAATCAGCATATCGCCTGGGGTATTACGAATGCCGTCTCCGACGTACAGGATCTCTATATCGAGAAATTTAACCCTCATAATCCGCGCCAGTACGAATATCAAGGAAAGTGGGAAGAGGCCCAGATCATTCGTGAAGAGATCAAGGTGAGAGGACGATCGGCGAAAGTTGTTGAGGAGGTGCGCGTCACCCGCCATGGCCCCATCATTACGAACCTGGCGCCTGTGAGCAAGCAGGACAGTGCCGGCCAGAACGGGAACAATCCAGCCGCGATTGAGCTGCCGCTGGCCTTGCGCTGGACGGGCCTGGAGCAGTGCAATATCATCTCGGCCGTTGGTAAGCTCAATCATGCTACCAACTGGGAGGAGTTCCGAGATGCGCTGCGCGACTGGGATGTCCCCCCGCAGAATTTAATTTACGGCGATCGCGAGGGCAATATTGGCTATGTTATGGCCGGTGCCATTCCTATACGGGCCCAGGGTCAGAGCCTGGTGCCGGTGCCGGGTTGGAGCGGTGAGTACGAGTGGATAGGCTTCATCCCCTTTGATGAGCTTCCACAGACCTACAATCCGCAGCAGCACTTTATCGTGACCGCTAATAATCGCGTTGTCAATGACGACTACCCCTATTATATCACCAATGAGTGGCTGAATGGCTATCGTGCCCAGCGTATTCGCGACCTGCTGCTCACAAAAGGCAAACTTGCCCCGGCTGATATGGCAGCGATACAGGCTGATCAATATGCCCTGCCAGCCGTAGAGATCGTTCCGCATATGCTGTCTATCACGACCGCTGCCCCCCTGGAGCAAGCGGCTCAGGAGGTCTTGCGCACCTGGAACTATGTCCTGGCTCCAGACAGTGCGGGGGCCGCGATCTATGCCACCTTTTTCTATAAGCTGGAGCGGATCGTGTTTGCTGCCATGTTTGGTGAGGACGAGACCCTCATACACGCTTACCTGGGTCGCGGCTCTACTATTCTGGCGCCAACGAACGGTTACGCCAGTCGCAGCAAACCACTGCTCATTCGTTTGCTCGCCAGCCGTGATGATGCCTGGTTTATGGATACAGCCATTCCTAATGGACCCCGGACGTGGGATGCCGCGTGCGTCAGAGCGTTCTCCGCTGCCGTTGAAGAGTTGCAGGAGAGGCTCGGCGACGACGTTGTCGGCTGGCAGTATGGCAAGGTTCATCGTATGACCTATAACCATCCTCTGGGCGCTATCAAACCTCTTGCTAAGCTGTTCAACCGCGGTCCATTCGCGCTTGGCGGCGATATCGATACGGTGAACATGGGTGCCTCGCTGTCGCACGAGCCTCAGACCGTGGTGACCGTACCTTCATACCGGCAGATTGTGAATCTGGCGGACATGCGGGCCTCCCTTTCCGGGCACGCGCCAGGACAGTCCGGCCATCCTCGCAGCAGGCACTATGCGGATTTCATCAAGCCCTGGCTTAAGGTTGAGCATCATCCCATGCTGTTCGAGCGAGACGTGATCGAAGCTGCCGCAGAAGGCACTTTGGAGATGCTCCCTTCCAGGTAGTATGCGCGCCTGGTCCCCGCCACGTAGAGAGGCCAGGTTGTTTGTGCGCGGGGCAACTTACAAATTCTTTACATTTTTTTTGTGTTTTTCTGATGTACATAGGTTACAGTAAGGTCCAGGTATTTTTACTTACTTTAAGCATGAAATGTAGAAAGGTTAATGGACTACATCCTCCTGACGAGAACAGGTAGTTCCAGAAAATAGCTGATGTCAACATCGCCAGCGCAAGCACGAAGTATTTTCTCTCTTTACTGGCTACTCATACCAATGCGCCTTTTTCTGGGCGTCACTTTCATCTATGCCGGGCTGCAGAAGCTGACCGACCCTCAGTTTTTTAATCCCGCCGCGCCCGGCTATATCGGAAGGCAGATTATTGCCTTTGCCCATGGCTCGCCACTCGATGGCTTCCTGATGGCGGTTGCCGTACCATATGCCCATGTATTCGGGCTGCTCGTCGCTTACGGCGAACTGGCCATCGGGATTGGCACGATGCTGGGCTTCCTCTTGCGCCCGGCCGCCTTCTTTGGCCTACTGCTTAGCTTTATGTTCTTTCTTTCGGCTTCGTGGCATGTTTACCCGTACTTCTATGGCGCCGATATCGTTTTCGTCTTCTGCTGGTTGACCCTGCTGATGGCGGGGGCGGGTAGGACGGGACTACCTGCGCTTGATGGCGTCTGGGTGCAGAGCCTGCTCTCACCGGAAGACCAGGTACGCCTGGCGCCGGCGTTCTCTTTTTTGCTCGGGGTCAATCCCGTCATGGCGGTAGAAGAGGCGACCGTCGATGTCACACAGACGCAACAGGACAGGCGCTCAGCGGGCGCGGCGCGCCCTGGCTACCCGCAGGGCACGCGGCCTACGCAGCAGCCGCGACCTAAGCAACAGAGTAGATATGTGCAGGAACGGATTGCCTTTGAGTCGCGGCGCAAGTTTATACAGGGTGCGCTCGTGGGAGGAGGAGGCGTGCTGGGCCTGGGTGTGATCTGGAATCTGCTGGGCGCATTGCGAGGCTCCGATGACGCGGGACCCGCCGTTGCGCCGCCCGCATCATCGGTTACGGGGACCGCTCCTGCGACATCAGCCACAGCTGGAGCAGGGACGGGCGCGACTCTCGCACAGGTAAACTCCGTGCAAAAGAACAGCTCCGTCAACTTTACCATCGCCTCAAATGGTGACCCCGGTATACTGGTGCGCACGAAAAATGGAGATTTTGTTGCGTACGACGCTACCTGTACCCATGCCGGTTGCCCGGTCAGCTATGATCCTACAAGCCAGCTGCTGATCTGTCCCTGTCATGGGGCGGAATTTGACCCCGCTAAAGCTGCGTCCGTTGTGGCGGGGCCTGCTCCCACGCCTTTGGCCCCCGTATCCATCAATGTAGACAGCAAGAGCGGCGCCATTACCACCAGGCAGTGAGGATGACGCAACCAGCGCGTTGCGTCATCCTCAGCAATACTTACCCTTTCAATCCACTTGACAGCGCGATTGCTATCTGCTATATTCGTTATAGCAGATAGTTATGTAAGGGTTGTCACATGGATTTAGCTGAGAAGATTAAACATTTACGTGAGGTTGAGGGTGAACTGCGCGGCCTTAACCGGGCAATGACGCAGATGGAGGTTGTAAAGGCAATGCGGGAAGAGCTGCATACAAGCCTCAGTCAGGCCTATCTTTCCCAACTAGAGAAGGGCAAGCGCGTGCACCTGACGGCTTCCAGCCGCGACCTCCTGTCGACGTTCTTTAAGGTTCACCCAGGCTACCTCGTCAGCGATCCTCCCGACTACAGTACTGACCTGTTGACCGATATGGAAGAAGATAGCGATCGCCTGGCGAACTGGCTGGCCGCTCAGACCACGGAATGGGCCGGTGAGCCTGCCGTGCAAAAATTCTTTGAACATCTGGCGGAGATCAGTGATCCACGACGCTACCTCGCTCTCTTTGACTCGTTGCTGCATCTCCCTGTAAAGCAACTTGATGAGCTCGTTCAAACCCTCAATCCACACAATGAAAATGGCGCGGGCTAAAGGAAGTCTACCTATTGGATGAAGAGAGAAATGGCATTTGTCTTAGGCATAGCTGGCATGCTAGCCAGCATTATCAGTAGTATCGAGAGTATTGATCGTTATCGTCTGCGTACGACAACCTTTGCGAAATCGGAGGGAGCTTAGCAATGCTCATCGCGACAGATCCGCTTTCCCTTGTGTTCATCGCCTGTTTCCTGGCCGGCGTGCTCTTCTTACTCGTGACGTCGTTACTGGGCAACCTGGGGCATGGTCATGCCGGTATCCACAGCGCCTCACACCATGGAGGTGTGCTGCATAGCGGGGGGCATGCTCCCACCGCCTCCCCTCATGGGGTCAGTCACGCAGGTCCCACGCATGCGACAGCGCGCGCTGCGAGCCCGCAGCAAAGCTCCAGTCAGGGGAGGTGGTTGCCATCCCTGTCTTTCTTCAATCCGACGACCGTTGTTTTCTTTCTGGTTGGATTTGGTTTTATCGGCTACGTCTTTCATAATACGACAAATTTGATCCTTCCCTTCACCCTTGTCCTTGCTGCTCTTGGAGGTGCGGTTGTAGCGCTATTGATCTTGCTGCTGCTCAGCCGCATCTTTGGAGATACCGACGTGAGCACCGAACTGGATGTCTCGGATCGCACAGGCCTGCTGGGGAAAGTCAGTATCACCATTCCTGAGAACGGGCTCGGCGAGGTCATTTACACCTCTCCGGGCGGAATGCGCAAAAGTATCCCCGCGCGCAGCACTGACGCGAGGCGCATTGAACGCGATCAAGAGGTCGTTGTGGTAAACTACCAGCATGGTATAGCAGAGGTTGATACCTGGGAGCGTTTTATGAATGAGGAGAAGGAGGGATCAGACGTAGCGGTTGCAAATGATGATGGACTCGCGAAATTACGTGTCTTACTTGAAGAGTCGGACCTCAAGGGCTCAAAACTAGCTTTGCAAAATGACTTGCAAAAGGAGTAACGTATTATGCCTTTACTAAATTCCGCCTTACTCGGTGTTATCGCAATAGTTGTAGTCGTCGTCGTCCTGGTTATCCTTGCAATAAATATATATGGGCGTCTGCTGCGCAAGGTCGGGCCCAACCAGGCTCTCATCGTCTATGGTGGGCGCAAGATGGATGTCGTCACCGGCGGTTCGCGCCTGGTCATCCCTTTGACCCAGCGTGCTGATTTATTCTCCCTGGAATTGATGTCTTTTGACGTCGCGCCATCCCAGGATCTCTATACCACCCAGGGCGTGGCCGTCAATGTTGAGGCCGTGACGCAGATCAAGGTGCGTTCCGATCAGCAGAGCATCATCACTGCGGCAGAACAGTTCCTCAGCAAGCGCCAGGAGGAGCGCGAAAATCTGATCCGCCTGGTCATGGAGGGTCACCTGCGGGGTATTGTTGGCCAGCTGACGGTTGAGGAACTGGTCAAGGACCCGGAGAACGTCGGCTCGAAAATGCTCAAGACCGTCACGCCCGATATGGAAAAGATGGGCCTGGAGGTCATCTCGTTCACCATTAAAGATGTACGCGATAAGAATGACTACATCACCAATATGGGCCGCCCGCAGATCGTCCAGATCCGCAAGCAGGCTGATATCGCTTCGGCCCTGGCCCAGCGCGATACCCAGATCCAGCAAGCCAACGCGTCTCGTGAAGCAGCCGTGGCTAAATCCGCAGCCGACCAGGAGCGGGTCAAAGCTGAAGCAGAGTCGCTCGGTTTCCAGGCGGAGTCGCAGCGTAACCTGGCCTTGAAAAAAGCCTCCTTCGACGCGGAAGTAAAGAAACAACAAGCTTCCGCCGACAAGTCCTACGATATCCAGGCCAACGTAATCCAGCAGCAGGTAATCGCCGAGGCTGTCAGGGTGACGGAGGTCGAGAAGAGTGCCCAGATCAAAGTGCAGCAGGCCGAAATCCAACGCCGTGAACTTGAGCTGCAGGCCACGATCCAGAAAGCGGCCGAGGCTGAGCGCCGGCGTATAGAGACGGTTGCCGAGGCCGAACGCCAGCGCCTCATTTTTGAAGCGAAGGTCAGGCCGATGCTGCCAAAACGCGTGGCCTTGGCGATGCCGAAGCCACCCGGGCACGTGGTCTTGCCGATGCTGAGGTTATTCGCGCGCGAGGTCTGGCTGAAGCCGAAGTCATCCGCGCCAAAGGTGAGGCTGAAGCCGACGCGATGAAAGTCAAAGCCGCCGCGTTACCATGAGTACAACCAGGCCGCCGTGCTCGATAAGCTCCTGACCGGTATGCCTGAGATCGTGCGTGCCATCGCCGAGCCGTTGAGCAAAGTTGATAAGGTCACCATCGTCTCAACCGGCGGCGATAATAATCGTGGCATGGGCGCCAGCCGCATTACCGGTGATGTCATGAGTATGGTGGCGCAGGTCCCCGCCCTCTTTGAGCTGCTCAGTGGCACGCGCATTGGTGATTTAATGAACCGTGTGCCCGCGCTGGCCAATCAGGATGGCGAAGGTGGTGCGGGAAGCTCCGGCAACGAGCGCGCAAATGGCAATGCCTCCGCTGTTGATATTGCATCTAACGAAAAGTAGGTCGCGTGTAAGGTGTATGGAAGGAATTGCGCAAAGCTTGCCCTACATCCTACCTTTTAAAGAACCTGCAGGGGAAGATGTAGATGAATTTGTTGGAACGAGTGCTCACCTTACTTGGTGCTAATCTCAACGCTATGATTGAGAAGGCCGATGACCCGGAGAAGGTCCTGCGGCAGCTGCAGCTTGACATGCGCAACCAGCTGGTACAGGTCAAGACGCAGGTCGCCACGGCCATTGCTGAGAGCCATAAGCTGCAAAAACGAAGTAAGGAGAAGCTAACGGAGGCCGACATGTGGCTGAAGAAGGCTGAGCAGGCGGTCCAACAGAACAATGATGACTCGGCGCGCGTCGCCCTCGTGCGTCACAACGATGTTCTCAAGCAGGCCAGGCGTTATGAGCAGCTGCAGAAGGACCAGGAACAGCTGGTCGTCACTATGCGTGGCGCGCTGCGCCAGCTGGATGCCAAGATCGCGGAGGTTGATACGACTATCGACCTCCTGATCATGCGCAAGCGCAATGCCTTGCTGCAACAGCGCATGTATGATGCGTTGAATAAGTCGGCCAGCCCTAAGGACAAGGAGCGCGCTGCACGCGCCCAGGAAGCCGTTATGGAGGCTGAGGCGCGCGCGCTCGCCCTGGCCGATCTGCATCAGCGCGATCTAGGTGCACAGCTCGAGCAGCTCTCAACAGAGCAATTACTGGAGCAGCAGATGCAAGAGCTCAAAACCGGGCATTTATCCTCGCGCAGGCAGCCTCTGCTGCCCGAGGGCCAGCCGCAGGCCGCGCCTTTGCTTTCACCGCAGCCACAGGGAGAGGGCCCTCAAAAAAAGCGGCCGGATGAGACGACGGTACAGGAGCAGGCGGCCCTGCCATCCTCCCCTAGAGCGCGGGAGCAGCTGGACCTGGCCGATCTCAAGAAGTTACTGGAGTAGTTCAGGCGATCCAGCTGAGCTAGTGAATGAGGCCGGCGAAGTACAGGATAATGTAGAAGATGAAAATGGCCATGACGATAACTCCTCCAATGTAGAAGGAGCGAATATTAATTCTGCGCTCTTCATCATTGCGTGATGTTTTGTCACTCATGTTGAAATCTTTTTTTAGCACACAAAAGCCTTTTCTTGCTTATACTATACAGCGCAGCCACGATTTTGGCTAGTGGAGTGCGGCCCCAATTGTTCCCTCGACATTCGCCATGACCTCAAGGCTCTCGCTAGGGTCAGAGTCGCGTGTAGTAATCAATACCTGGAAGGCCTCTTTATCGTTGCCTATAATCCGCAGTAAGATATAGCGCTCCGAACTGGTAATGACTGTATCTTCGTACTTCCCCCACTGACCGTCCGCGAGCGACTGGCGCGCGCCTTGCAGAATACGACTAAAATGCACGCACGCCGGCGAGATATCCAGGTCATCAATGGCCACCTGGGCAATGGGCTGCCCATCCAGACCGACTACCGCCGCGGCGACAAAACCCGAGATCGAATATCCTATTGTCTGCAGCGCCGATACAAGCGCGGCATAATTGCGTTTGATCGCCTTTGGCGCCCCCAGCTTCCCAGTCTGGGGAGATGCGCTGTTGTTCAACCCTTTCTGCGCCTCTTCATCTGTCGCGGCTTGCCAGCTTTTACGCGCGGGTGAGAGGGTTTGCAGAGGCCTGGCTGACTGGAGTGAAGGATAGGCCTTCTCCAGCGGTTGCCATTCGCTTGGAGACGGTTTTGTGGGGGGGACAGCTCCTGCTCTGCCATCTGATGAAAGCACAGGCGCATGTAACATGGGTACATCCGACTTCATAGACATATCGAACTTGGCGGGCAGATCCGTCAACCAGGAAGGGAGATCACTGTGCTGACTGGCAGTGGCTATACGCGGGGTTGAGGGTACGCCGTCGACGCTTTCAGCCTTACCTGGCTCCTCTTCGTAAGCGGCGACCGCCTCCATGCCATCGCGAGTTACAGGCTGCATGGCGTGCGGGCTCTGCTTGTGAGGGAGACCGCTGATCTTGTCTGTAGGCTGCCACCATTCCCTATCGTCGGCATTTTCTCCATGCGCGCCTGGTGCGTGCTGATAAGTTGACGTGCCGTCTGGCTGCAGTAAAGGATCAAGCTGTGTTTCTACCAGCATCACAAAGGGCCTGTCATCGTCTTCCTCTACTGCTGGCTGTATAGCTGGGAGCGCTTCGTGTTCACTGCTAGAGCGCATTTCCGAGTACTTGCTGCGATACTGCAGGGCCTGGAAGATCAGGCGCGAAAGCGGCTGTGTGACATTTGGTGTTACCTGCTCATACCATGGCTGCTGGGTAACCGTGCCATTTTTATAGGCGGCCAGAGCGAAAAAAGCCTCTTCGCCGCGCAGGGTATCGTACTCCGCCCAGACCAGCTCTCCCCCTTGAAAACACAGGATGCCTCGCTCTTCCGGGCCGGTGTTAACCACGAGGGCAATGCTTTTACGGCTCATGGTAATGATTTGAATGACATCCAGTAAATCAAACGAGTCCAGGCTGGCGGAAAAGCCCGTTTGCTGCAGCAAGCGACGCAGCTCTTCTTTAAGCAGGTGCAGGTCCAGGGGCTTTTGCAGGTAGCCGACCACGCCGCCCTCCAGGGCCGAGGTGCGAGAGGCAGGTGAGGCATCCGCCGCAACCATGATCATATGTGTGCGCGGGCGATATGAGCGCAGCCACTGCAGCATTTCCATACCATCGGTCCCCGGCATCTTCAAATCGCCGATGATGACGTCGTATTCTTCGGTCCAGAGGACGCGTATAGCCTCCGCCCCGCTGTTCACCCCCCGCACGAAATAACCATCCTTGCGCAGCGAGTTGACTGTGCTCTGGTTGACCTGTTCATCGCCCTCTACCACGAGAATGCGCCACTGTTCAGACATCGTTACCACCACCTGAAAAAGGATAATGCTTGCTTGAGGGTATTAAGAGTAATATATTATTCTTGCTTTCCCCTTAGTTTAAGACGATAATGTAGTTGTGTCAATGTTGTGGCAGAATGGCACCATATGGTCAGGTTGACAAAAGGAGTGAAGCTGGTACCATAATGCAACGGGGTAGAATGATCCCAGCAAGAACCCTTTAAGTTTGAATAAGGAGCGTCAATCCAATGATGCCACATGCCATGCAACAAGATGCCTGGAAACATATAGCTGGTGTAGCCGCCGCCAAACTCGTAGAGGATGGTATGCTGCTCGGGATAGGTACGGGCTCAACCGCGGCCCAGCTGATTTATGCGCTGGCGGAGCGCATGCAGGGCGGCCTGCGCATCGCGGGGGCCGTTCCCACCTCCAGGGCGAGCGCCGAGCTTGCCAGCCGCCTGGGAATACCCCTGATAGACCTTGACGCCCATCCCACCCTCGATCTTGTCATCGATGGGGCAGATGAGATCGACCCGCAGCTGCGCCTGATCAAGGGAGGCGGAGGTGCGCTGCTGCGTGAAAAGATCGTCGCTTCAGCCTCGCGCCGTTTTGTCGTGATTGGCGATATAACCAAGCAGGTCTCACAGCTGGGTCACAAAATGCCTTTACCGGTCGAGGTCGTGCCGTTTGCGCTCACTCCCGTGCTTAAACGCCTGGAGGCTTTGGGCGCAGTAGTAAAGGTTCGCCGCCGGGAAGAACAGGTTTTTATCACCGATAACAATAATATTATTCTGGATTGCACTTTCCCCGGCGGCATACCTGATGCAGCCGCCCTGCATGCCCATATCAAAGAGATCGTCGGCGTCATAGAAACAGGTCTGTTTCTGAATATGGCGACGCAGGCCATTATCGGCGGACCAGGCGGCGTGATGTATATACCATAACCACCAGTTATGAATTTGTGGCGCGAGCGAGCATTTTCTTGACAGTGACTCATGCAGTAAGTATACTTGAGGGAATATATCTGTTCCCCAACTGGACAGAAACAGGAGCAGAAGAAGAATGCGAGTAATCACCACAATTCAGGAGATGGTGAGCGAGCACTCAGGATGGATCGCTTCCGACACTGTCGGATTAGTCCCGACGATGGGGTATCTTCATGAGGGACATCTCTCCCTCGTCCGCCATGCCCGCGTAGAGAACAAAGTCCTCGTGGTAAGCATCTTCGTCAACCCAATACAATTTGGTACGCATGAAGACCTGGATCAATATCCTCGCGACTTGCCACGCGACCTGCAAAAGCTTGAGACGCTTGGTGTAGACATCGTGTTCATTCCTACCGCCACTGAAATCTACCCGCCTGGCTTTGTGACCTATGTTGAACCAACGGGGCCGCTTACCAGCGACGCTGAGGGAGCCAGTCGCCCTGGGCACTTCCGCGGTGTTACCACGGTGATCTTGAAATTATTTCAGATCATACAGCCACACCAGGCGTATTTCGGGCAGAAAGACGCACAACAGGTTGCCGTGATCGCTCGCATGGTCACGGACTTCAATCTTCCAGTATCGCTACGCATTTCATCAACAATACGTGAAGCCGATGGACTGGCGATGAGCAGTCGAAACGCCTACCTTCATTCTGCAGATCGCGCAGCTGCATGTGTACTCTATAAGGCACTGCAAGCTGGCCACGAGGCGTTTGAGACACACCTCCATGGTGACCCAGCCATAGTAGCACAGGCAATGGCTGATATTGTTTCAGCAGAGCCACGTGCACACCTGGACTACGCCGAGGTGCGTGACCCCACGAGTTTTTTGCCACTAGATACCCTCCGTGCTCCAGCACTGCTTGTTATTGCCGCACACGTAGGACTTGCCCGCTTGATTGATAATTTTTTACTGCGTGCCGACGGTAGTTGGGAGACTGGCATTCTTGCCTCGTAGACATGGATCTGCCCTGTGTGAACATAGCATCTAATCTATCAGGCAGAACATTTGCGGCACATCTCGAAACAATTTCCTGGTGTTTTTATGGAAAGAAAGGAAGGGCTATGCGGGACAAAATTACTGTTCCAGTTGTCCAGGCTCGCAAAGGCGGAGCCAAGCTTACAATGATCACTGCTTATGATGCTCCTACGGCGCATATTGCTGAACGAGCCCTGGCAGATATCATCCTGGTCGGCGATTCGGTCGGCAATAACGTGTTGGGATACAATGACACACTCCCCGTCACAGTAGATACGATGATTCACCACATGGCTGCCGTAACACGAACGAATCCCAGGGCGTTGGTGGCGGGTGACCTTCCCTGGCTGAGTTATCACCTCTCGGTGGAAGAGACTGTGCGCAATGCGGGACGGCTCGTGCGTGAGGGTGGGGCCGAAACGGTAAAATTAGAGGGTGGCCGGAAGCGGCTACCGATGGTTGAAGCTCTCCTTGCCGCTGAAATCCCTGTGATGGGACACCTGGGGCTTACTCCACAATCGATTCACACCATGGGCGGCTATAAGGTGCAGGGGAAGAGAGCCGAAGCTGCCTTCGAGTTGGTAGCTGATGCTCGCGCCCTGGCCGCGGCAGGCGTATTCGCGCTTGTTTTGGAAGGCGTACCCGATGTCCTGGCTCAGATCATTACGCAGGAAATACCGATACCCACAATTGGAATCGGAGCAGGACCACATTGTGACGGACAGGTACTTGTGTTTCACGACGTATTGGGTTTGCATGATACGCGGCCACCGAGGTTTGTCCGTCAATACGCTCAGCTTGCCGATGCGGCTACTGAAGCCCTGCAACATTTCTTCGCTGATGTCCAGGCCGGAACCTTCCCTTCCGACTCTGAAAGCTACCACATGAGTGAGGAAGAAGTGCGCGACTTCCGTGCTTTCATGATGAAAGATGAGTAAACACCGATGGCGAATACATATTACGATGCTGATGCAAATCTGGAGCTTATACAGGGGAAAAAGATAGCCGTTATCGGCTATGGAAGTCAGGGTCATGCGCATGCCCTCAACATACGAGATAATGGCTGTAATGTGGTAGTGGGCCTCCCCGCTAAAAGCAAGAGCCGCCAGAAAGCAGAAGCCGCAGGTTTCGAGGTCATGACGACTGCCGCAGCCGCAGAATACGCCGATGTTATTATGCTCCTTATACCTGATCAGAATCACCGCGAGGTATATGAGCTCGACATTTTGCCAGGGCTGTCCGCTGGCAAGATGCTTTTGACGGCGCACGGATTTAGCTTGCACTACTCACAGATCGTCCCTCCAGACAATGTGGACGTGGCGATGGTAGCCCCCAAAGGCCCAGGCCATATGTTACGCCGTCTTTTCACCACAGGCATTTGCCTCCCTGCTCTGTGGGCTGTCTACCAGGATGCAACAGGCAATGCTGAGGCTCTCTCGTTAGCATATGCTCGTGCCATTGGTTGCACCCGCGCGGGTGTGCTGCGCACGACGGTCGGCGAAGAGACGGAAACCGATCTCTTTGGCGAGCAGGCAGTTCTCTGTGGTGGTATCACCTCTCTGATCCGTGCCGGTTTCGAAACGCTCGTAGCGGCTGGCTACCAGCCGGAAGTAGCATTTATTGAGTGCATGTATGAAGTGAAAGCGGTGGTAGACCTGATGCATCAGGGTGGGATGAATTATATGCACAACAACATTAGCGATACTGCCGAGTGGGGTGATTATATCTCAGGGCCGCGCATCGTTGATCAACAGACACGCGCTGAGATGCAAAAAATACTGCGCGATATTCAAGATGGGACGTTTGCCACGCGCTGGATTCTTGAAAACCAGGCGGGACGCCCCAGTTTCCAGGCGATGCGCCGTGAAATTGCTCAGCACCCGATTGAGCAGGTTGGTAGTGAAGTGCGAGCCATGATGCCATGGTTGCATGCGGCAGATAAGAAGCCGGAGATTGCTGAGAAAAAATCGTAGTGACGACGTATCAAAGAGGATTACTACAGTATGTACGAACCCTTAACTACGGAACAGACGGCGGCAATTCTTGAGGCTGCCGAGGTTGTTCTGGAGGACTCCATAGCATTCCTGCAGGGCCTGCTGCGCATTCCCACTGTGAATCCGCCCGGCACGGCATATCCTGAGTGTGCCTGTTACATTGGTGAGCATTTACGCGCGCTGGGGTACGTCGTGGAATATATAGTGCTCAGGCCGGGGGAGATAGAGGAGCTGGCTCCTTATGGCGAGCGGCAGCCGCGTACCAATGTACTTGGCAGCCTGGCGGGCAGCCAGGCTGCTCCTGTGCTGCATTTTAATGGTCACATGGATGTCGTCCCGGCCGGCTCGGGCTGGTCGAGGCATCCCTTCGGCGGAGATGTGCTCGATGGGCGCATTTATGGCCGGGGCGCCGCAGATATGAAGGGGGGCCTGGCAGCCCAGATCTACGCGATTGAGGCGATCCACCGCGCCGGCCTGCGTTTGCTGGGCAGCGTTGAGCAGAGCGGCGTGGTTGACGAAGAGAGCACCGGCAATCGTAACGCGGGTATGGGCCTGCTGGTTGAGCGGGGATACATCAGCCCGCAACGCACAGATTACGTCGTGATCACCGAGCCGCTCAACGCCGATAATATCTGCCTGGGCCACCGCGGCGCCATCTGGGGTGAGATCACCACCTTTGGACGCCAATCGCATGGCAGCACTCCCGAGCGCGGCGTCAACGCGGTCGAGCAGATGGCTGACTTTATCTCCGAGGCGGCGCATATTCTGCAGCCGCGTCTACAGCAGCGTCACAACAGCCAGCCCGTCGTACCTGCCAGCGCCTGCTCGGCCAGCCTCTCTTTCAATATGCTGCAGGGGGGCAGCAACGTAAATAGTGTGCCTGAACGCTGCCGCGTGGCCTTTGATCGCCGCCTGGTAATGGGTGAGAGTGTGAGCGAGGCCCGCGGCGAAATTTGCAAGTTGCTGGAGCAGCGTGCCAGAATTAACCCGGATTTTCACTACGAATACGTTGAGAGATATGCCGCCGAGCCTACCTGGGTCAGCAGCTGCACGCCGCTTGTTCAGATCTTTAGCGCTGCCGTACAACGAGTTATAGGGCGAGCGCCCGCTTTTGTCTGCAGCCCGGGTACCGATGACCAGCGCTTTGTTGTGCAGAAGGCCGGTATCGAGCAGTGCATCGTCTACGGTCCCGGTGAGATCACCCAGGCCCATGTCATCGACGAATCACTGGCGCTCGTTGACCTGCTCACCTCCATTAAAGTCATGGCGCTGGCGGCCGCGACACTGCTGGGAGTGATGTAGTAAAGAATCGACAAAATTTGTATGGGAAAACCTTGCCTTGAGTGTAGTTGATGAATATGTTATTATCTTGTTGAAGTCCCCGTAGCTCAGCGGATAGAGCATCGGTCTCCGGAACCGAAGGCGCAGGTTCAATTCCTGTCGGGGACATTTCCTCCGTAAAAAAGACGCTTCTTTTACTGGATTATCTCTGTCAGTCTATCCCAACTAGAGAATTTTCGGGTAGCACCTCGATGCTAGCCATCTGGGGTTGCTGGCGGGCTGTTCTTGCTGCCTACTCCCTCCTGTCTGACTCGCTAGGCAGCGGCACCGACGGTCGATCTCTGTCCGAGGCGGGCCTGGCCAGGAGCTGCCCCCAGGGGATAGCTGCGGGAGCGCCGATATCCCGCAGGTGAAAGGCATCGTTGTATTTGATCAGGTGCCAGTGCTTTTCATCCCGGGCGGAGGTGAAGAGCTGCCACTGGGTAATTGAAGTGTTGCGGGTATAGAAGCGCGTCTGAGGTGGCGTCCAGGCGCTCATTCGAAAGAAATAGAGGAATGAGCCATCGATAACGCCCCCGTGGCAGACCAGGACGATGGTCTTGCCGGCGTGCTCGCGGACGATGCGGTCAAGCGCCGAGCCTACACGCTGCATAAATTGCCCCCAGCTCTCTCCCCCGGGTGCCATGGGTCGATAGGGCTCGCTCTCGAAGTTCACCATGCCAAATTTTTCCCTGAAGGTCTTTTCGTCCATGCCTTCGGCCTCGCCGGGACGTAGTTCTTGAATGCTGTCATCAAGGATCAACGGCAGGCCGAGGGCGGGGGCAACAATCTCCGCGGTCTGCCGCGCGCGCACCAGGGTGCTGGCGATCAATACGTCGGCGGCGATTTCGCGCGTGGCGCCCAGGCGATCACGCAGCCGCTGCGCCTGCAGGACGCCGAGAGGTGAGAGGCCGCCGTCACCAATAAAACCGTGGATTGCGCTCATTGCCTCGCCATGGCGAATGAGATAAAGGTTGGTCATGCGTCGTTATTCCTCCAGTAACTTGCTGCACGCGAGCGCACGGCCCGTGTGCGCTGCGCTGCGGTCTACGGCATGAGAGGGAATAATGCCGCCCTCTTGCGGACACGTTTTAGATTATATGCACGATGACAGGCGAGCTGCAACTCTAAAGGATCGTAGGGCATCGCTCTAAAGATGATACGAAAATCGCTCTGTATGAATGATGTGCCGAGGAGGGTTTTCATTGTATGTTGGTAGTGGTGGCCGTCGCTGGCTAGGTATGGCAGTGTGTAGCTGCGTGGGTGCCTGGCCTCAAGGCACTGAGGAAGTACGATGGATTTCAAGTCTACAATCGAGCTGGTCGGTACGATTTTCGACCTTGTGGGGGTAGGCGCGCTCGCCATTGGCGCGCTCATCGCCGTTGTAAGATATGGCGCGGCCATAATTCGTCGCGGCGACAACAGTCAGTTAGCCTACCAGAACCTGCGCCGCGATATGGGCAAGGCAATTTTGCTCGGGCTGGAACTGCTGGTTGCGGCCGACATCATTCGCAGCGTGGCCATAGATCCCACCTTTTTCAGCCTGGGAGTACTCGGCCTGCTTGTGGTCATCCGTACATTTCTAAGCTGGTCGCTGGAGGTTGAGCTGAACGGTGAGTGGCCCTGGCGGAAGGCGCGCGCTCGCGCGCTGGGCTCAACAGGGGCAGACGAGCTCTAAACAAACAGGCCAGCTCGCTGACGCCGCCGGGCATTTTGCAGACCTCCCGCGGCGTGCCACCCTGGACTGGCAGAATATGCAGCTGCCCTTTATCCTTCTCACCCTCTGCGCGTGAGATAAATGCCAGCATTCAGTGGAAAAAGAGTAGCATGTCTGGCGAGGTAATTATACAATAAAATCCTGGCAGGATGGTATGATATCCTACCCCTTTGCAGTAAAGGCTCACGACAGGCCGCCCGCACCCGGGCCGAGGAAAGAATAACGTGCGCGAACTTATCCAGGAACTGCTCTACGAACTTGAACGTGGTGAGACCGTCGCCATGGCGACCATTGTCCGCAGGAGAGGCTCTGTGCCTCGTGAAGTCGGGGCAAAGATGCTTGTCCATCGCGATGGTAAGATCAGTGGTACCGTTGGTGGTGGCTGCGGCGAAGCCGAGGTATGGCGCAGCGCCCTTAACGCGCTCGATACCCAGCGCCCCAGCAGCGTCCAAGTCGAGTTAACTGAAGAGATCGCCATGGAAAGCCAGGGTGTCTGTGGAGGTATCTTTGATGTCTTTATTCAACCCTGGAATAACCTGCCGGGGGCAGTGGAGCCGGGCATGCGCGACTTTGCGCATGCCATACACGAGGCGCTGACGGGCGAACAGGCCATTGTGATGCTGACCGTCATCGCTGGCAGTGGCGCGTGGCAGGCGCAAATGGGCCGGCAGATGCTCGTCCATGAGAACGGAGAGACGCTGGGAAGACTGGAGCTGCCTCGCGGATCGTCTGTCGCAGACGCGTATCTCGTGCAGAGCGCTCAGCAGGCCATCGCCGAAGGTAAAGCGCGCCTGGATAAAATAAGTGGCCCGCAGGGTTCCCGGGCCGAAATTTTTGTTGAGCCCTTCTTACCACCCCCTGTGCTGCTCATCGCGGGAGCCGGGCATATCGCGGGTCCGCTGGCCTCTATAGCGCACCTGATGAACTACTCGGTAAGCGTCACCGATGACCGGGCCTCCTTTGCCAAGCGCGAACGCTTTCCGCATGCACAGCGCCTGCTGGTAGGCAATATCGCAGCAACCCTGCGTGACTATCCGATCACGCCACGCACGCATATCGTGCTGGTAACTCGCGCCCATGCCCATGATGTGCATGGCCTGCGCGCCATTATTGACTCGCCGGCGGCATATATCGGTATGATCGGCAGCCAGCGGCGCGTCTGGGCCGTCTTTAAGTTGCTGCATGCAAAGGGTGTGGCGATTGAAAAACTCATGCGAGTGCGCGCACCTATCGGCCTCGACCTGGGGGGAAGTACACCTGAAGAGATCGCCCTCAGCATCATGGCGGAGATCACCATACTCCACCGCGGTGGCTCAGGCGCGCCCATGTCTGAGGCTCTGCGCAGCCGCTATCGCGAACGACTGCTACGCCTGGATCAGGAAGAGATCTAGCTCTTACTTTTAACCCCTTGACATCTAACCCCATTTACCTGTATAAAATACTTAGCACACTAAATATTAGCGCACTAAATAAACGGGCACATTGCAGAGGACACATTTCATTGCGCGTCTGAATGTCTATGGGTGGGTATTACATGAAAACACGTGCAGACGACAATCTGGGCTACTGGCTTTTCTTCACCCAGCGCACCGTCGCTTATGCTTTCTCGGAGGTGCTGCGGCAGTGCTGTCAGGCGTATCACAAGCCTTATGTGATTACTCCTCCGCAGTTTGGTGTGCTTGCTTTATTGCAGGAGAGCGATGGTATCACGATCGGCACCATCAGCCAGAGACGCAGAATTGATGCCCCCACAGTTACCGGCATTGTCAAACGGCTCGAACAGAGCAACCTGGTGCAGCGCCGGCACGACCGCGCCGATCGCCGCGTGGTCAAGGTCTACTTTACCGACGAGGGGCGAGACTTCATGCCCCTGCTTGCCGATGCCAGCGATTGTTTCTATGCTACCTTGACCAAGGGCATCACTGAGGAAGAGCAGCGTGATTTATTAGCCAAATTCCAGCGCATCGTTGTCAATCTTGCTGTAGTTGCTAACAGTAGTGGAGATCGCTGCGGCATGCTACCCCCCGACTCCTTATGCTGAGGGAGGGGTAGGCAGCACCATCGTTGCTGGCGCAGAAAGCTTGTGAAAGAGAGAATAGATGAATACAGATGTCACACAGCTAAGAGCTGCTCGCGGCCAGGGACAGGCTCCCCCCGCGATTGAGGTGCAGGATCTTTGTAAATCGTTTGCTGCCTTGCAGGCCATTGATCATCTCTCATTGACGGTTCAGCAGGGAGAGATCTTTGGCCTGCTGGGTCCAAATGGCTCGGGAAAAACGACGACCATCAATATGATCAGCGGCCTGAGTGTTCCCACGAGCGGCCGCGTGACCGTCATGGGTTTCGATGTGCGTCATGATTCGCGACGCATTCGCCAGATGCTGGGTTCGGTGCCCCAGGAGACCGCCCTCTACGAAGAGCTGAGCGCCTGGAGCAATATGGATTTTCATGCCGATCTTTTCGGCATAGCTCGCAAGGAGAAGCGGCAGCGTATTACGAAGCTGCTGGAGCTGGTACAGCTGTTGGATCGCAAGGACTCGCGCGTGGGGACCTTCTCGGGGGGGATGAAGCGCCGCCTGGCGCTTGCCCGCGCCCTGCTGCATGAGCCACAGTTGATCTATCTTGACGAGCCTACCCTGGGTGTAGATGTCCAGTCGAGGCGTGCCATCTGGGACTACATTCTCTCACAGCGCGATCAGGGGCGCACCGTCTTGATTACCACCAACTACCTGGAAGAGGCCCAGGCCATATGTGAACGCATCGCCATCATCGATCACGGCAAGCTTGTGGCTGTGGACACGCCCGAACACCTGAAGAGAATGTACGGGGGGAGTGTCATCGAGATAGAGACGCCGCGGCCAAGCCGGGGAAGCGAAGAGCTGCAGGCCCTGGAGGGCGTTAAGGAGGTCCGGCAGAGTGGCACGCACCTGACGATCACCACACAGGGGGTGCACAACATTGCCCCGCAGATCATTAATATTCTCTCGCAGGAGGGCGATATCAATGACATCTCCATTCGTGAGCCCAACCTTGACGAAATCTTCTTGCGTTTGACGGGCACGGCGCTGCGCGATTAGGGAGTACCAGCAATGATTTCAGGACCAGCTTACACTTTACGTGTCATCTGGGCGTGTATGAAAAAAGATATCAAGAGCGCCCTGACCGATCGGATATTTACCATTCTCGGCCTCATTGTTCCGGTAAACATCCTCATCCTGTTGAGCCTGTTTGTCGTATCGGGCGGCCAGGCGCCGACGGCGGTCGTCATGCAGGATAGCGGCCCTTACGCCCAGCAGTTTTACGACGCCATGAGCCACGCTCACTCGTTTGTCTTGCAGAAGGCCAGCGCCAGCCAGGCGCAGGACCTCATCGAGGCCGGGAAAATCGTCGCGGTCGTGACTATCCCCGCGAACTTTGACAGTAGCATCGCGAACAGGCAACCGGTTAAAGTTGGGGTGCGCATCAACAATCTCAATACCGATTTCACCAACGATATTCGTCGCGCCGTGCCGCTGTCGATTACGAGCTTTTACGCCAGGGCCTTTCCCGACGTGGTCAGCGTGACGCCGCACGAAACGGATATGTACGCGCAGGATACCGGCTACATCCCTTACCTGACGGTCTCGATCCTGGTGGTCGCGCTTGTGCTGACAAGCATCCTGCAGGCGGGGCCGGCGGCGGCGCGCGAATGGGAGCATGCCACGATCAAGGAGCTCTTGCTTTCACCTGCCAGCCGCTGGGCCGTAGTGCTGGGGAAAATGCTGGGCGCGGTTGTCATGTGTGTCGCCTCGGTCATCATCGTCCTGGCGGTGCTTATCCTTGTGATCGGTGTCAGGCCCGTCCACTGGGGTGAAGTCGTTGGCTTTACGTTCTTGAGCATGCTCATCTTTATCGCCTGGGGGACATTGTTAGGTACGCTTATCAAGCAGCGCCAGCCCGTCATCGCGCTCGCCTTCGGCACGGCGATCCCCCTGTTCTTCGTGAGCGGAGCCTTTGGGCCGATCTCTTTTACCACGCCGCCGATGCAGGTCATCGCCCATCTTTTCCCCATCTATTACGCTATTGTGCTGCAGCAGCACGCCTTCCATAACTTTGACCTGAATACATATGGAACCGGCATCAACGCGCTCATCCTGGTCGGCTATGCCGCGCTGGTCGTATTCCTGGCCGCGCTGGCTCTGCGACGCAGCACGCTGGCCCACTAGCCATTAGCAGAGCAGAGCAGAGGAGAAAAAGACATGCTAGCTTTTTTGCGCGCAACCTGGATTATACTGCGCAAAGATATACGGATCTGGCTGCGCCAGCCAGCCAATATGGCGGCGACAATTGTGCCGCCCATCGCCTTCCTGCTGGTGGGAGCGCTGGGCTCAGCCGCGGTGGGGCGCAGCCCGGTGGCCCTTGTCAACCTCGACCCGGGTGCTAAAGGCGTGCAGATGGCGCAGATCTTTCATAGCGCTGATGTCTTTCGCATCAGCGATGCCAGTAGCCAGCAGGCCCAGGCTCTACTCAAAAACATTAAGGTGGCGGCGATTATTACAATTCCCGCGAACTTTACGCGGCGTGTCGAGGCGCACCAGGCCGCTCCCATCGACGTCTATGTCAACAACCTCAACCTGGACTTTACCAACGATATAAGGCGAGCGGTACCCGACGCCATCACCCAGTTTTACGCGGCCCAGGGCAGCAACTCCCCGGTAAAAATCACGCTGCAGGAGACGGACCTGCGCTCACGTGATGTCGAACTGTTCCAGTATGTCGTCATACCTACGATTGCCCTGCTGCTGATGATCAGCGGGCTTGTGAACGGTGGCCTGGCTACCGCCCGTGAATGGGAGACGCGCACCGTCAAGGAGCTGCTGCTGTCGCCGGCGGCGCGGGGAGCGATTATAGCGGGCAAGGTCCTAGGGGGCTTTGCGATCACCTTTTTCCTGGGAACGCTGTTCCTGTTGCTCTGCGACGCCCTGGGCTGGACCCGGCCCCAGGGCATCTACTGGCTGACCACGCTGCTGACGGTCGCCCTGATCTCTTTGTTCAGCGCGGGCCTGGGCGTGGCCATTGGCGCCGCGCTGCAGAAGATCCAGGCCGTGATAGGCGTCTCGATCAACGTCGCGCTCTACCTGTACTTTCTGGCAGGGGGGATTGGCGTGCTCGCCTTCGAGCCGGCCTGGCTGCAGGATATCGCCAGCTTCATCCCCCTCACCTATGGCAGGCATGCCCTGGAGATGGCGGTCTTCTACAGTTCTTCCGATAGATTTGGCATAGATATGACGGTGCTCGCGCTCTCTGCCCTCGGCGCGGTGCTGCTGGGCGTACTCTCTATACGCCGCGGTATAGCCTCTTGATGCGGGCCGCGCGCAGGAGAGAGCCTTCCTGATCAGTTCATTAGTCCCCAGGGCTTGGCGCGGCGGCGAGCCTTCTGCGCTTCCTGGGGATGGCCCAATGACTCGTATACGTCGGCCTTGAGCGCCCAGGCGCGTGCGTAGGTGCGGTCCATCTCGGTGGCTTCATTAAGGGCATCCAGGGCAGCGCGGTTATGGCCCAGCCGGATCATGGCCTCAGCCTTATTGCACCAGGCCACTGCGCTGTGGGGATTCACCAGCAGGGCGCGCGTATACGCCTCTACTGCTCCGGAGAAGTCGCGCAGACTTGAGCGCGCATTACCCAGCCCATTCCAGGCCTGAAAGCTTTTAGGATCGTAGATTAGAGCCTGTTCATAAGACGCCTGGGCCTGGGCAGGCATGTTCATGTCAAGCTGAGCGTCGGCTCTCCCGTTCCATGCCGTCACGTATTCGGGTTCAAGCGCCAGGGCTCTCTCGAAGTGGACCAGGGCCTGCTGATAGCGCTGAAGCCGGTTCAAGACGAGTCCGGCGCTCACCCACACAATTGGATTATCCGGCTCGATCTCGGTTGCGCGCTGGTAGGCCTCCAGCGCTTTCTTGTAGTTGCCCTGATTATAGAGGGTTGTACCTTTGCCGTTCCAGGCATAAAAGTTCTGGGGATCCAGGCGCAGAGCCTCTTCATAGGCCTGCAGTGCCTGTGAGTAGCGCTGTTGCTTGCGCAATTCATCGCCTTCCAGGCAACTTTCACGCACGCTGTTTGAGCGTAATGGCTGCTTGCTTGCCTGCTGGCGCCCGGCATTATCCTGCTTATTGCCGCCCTGCGGCGCGGAAAATGCGGGGCCGGAACTATTGCGTGCATTGGCGAGATTGGCGGGCGGCGTCGGCGTATTGGGGGATGGAATGTGCATCCGCGCGCCGGGCCGGCATGCCGTGTCAAAGGCCGCGATAAACTCCAGCATATCCGCGAAGCGTTCTTCCGGCCGTGTCGTCAGGCTGCGTAAGACAACGGCGTCCATGGCGGCTGGCAGCTCAGCATTGAGGGTTGAAGGCGGGGGAATAGCGCTGCCGAGTGGATCAAGTGGATGATAGCCTGTAAGCATTTCGTAGAGGATTACCGCACAGCCGTACTGGTCGCTGCGTGGATCTACGACCCCGCTTGTCTGTTCAGGAGCCATATAGCCAACTGTTCCACGTACAGTGATAGTTTTACCAATGCTCGTACCCGGCTCGAGTGAGCGAGCGATGCCGAAGTCCGTGATCACCAGGCGCGTATCCTCTTGATGAACGAGGATATTTTCGGGTTTGATATCGCGATGGATGACTGGACGTGGGCGGGTATGAGCATAGTAGAGCGCGCCCGCCAGTTGATGAAAGTTGTTGATGGTTTCCTGCGAAGGAAGAGGGCCGCCGGCCTGCACTAAACGCGTGCGCAGCGATCCCGCCGTGTAGAGGGGCATGACCAGAAAGACGCTGGGTCCATCCTTGCCATAATCGAGAATAGGCGCGATGTTGGGATGATCGAGGGCGGCGGCAATACGCGCCTCACGCAGAAAATGCTCCTGCTCGATGGGAGTTGTCTTGCTGCCGAGCAAGACCTTGATGGCGATGCGGCGCGAAAGGTTCTGGTCTATGCCATGAAAAACAGCGGCGTAGCCGCCTTTGCTAAGTAAGCCCAGAATTTTATAGCGACTCGCCAGTGCTGTGTTTAATAAGGGGAGTGCGCACGCTCGACAAAAAAGCTCGCTGTCCCGATTCTCATAGTCGCAGTCAATCTGATCGGTGCAGCGTTTCAACGTGCGTAATCCTCCTCCAGGGGAAGTTTGTAAGCTGGGCGCCCGCATTACCATGCATCATGCTATCACCTGTCCTGCTCGTTCATCTAAAGTACGCGCCCATTCCTGGCACGAATGCGCTTCCTGTACCCGCCCGAGCTTTTCGAGTACTACGGCCTTATTATACCAGGCATCTGGCTCATCTGGCGCGAAGGACGTGGCTTGATCCAACGCTGCCAGGGCCTCATCCAGGCGGCCCTGGGCGAAGAGGGCCAGGCCTTTATTATTCCATGCTGCGATATAATGTAGATCTATCGTCAGTGCGCGGTCAAAGGCATCAATGGCCTGTGCATGGCGCCCTAATTCATGGAGTAGGCTTCCTTTGTTATACCACGCTGAGATTAAGCCTGCATCATAGCGAAGTGCGTGATCGTATGAGTCCAGGGCATCTTCAAATATGCGCAGCGCGGCCAGTACGTTTCCTCGATTATACCATGCGCCCGCCATGGTGGCGTCAAGTGCCAGGGCATGGTCGTAAGCGGCCAGGGCCTCGGCAAAACGTCGCAGATCGCGCAGATCGTTCGCCTTGTCGAAGCATGCCATCGCGTTGTTGGGATCGAGCAGGCAGGCCCTTTCATGCAGCTGAAGCGCCTCTTCCGGTCGCTTCAAGCGCCGTAGGATATTGCCTTTGGTATCCCAGAGTGCACCGTTAGCTGTGTCCAGCTCCAGGGCGCGATCGATCGCCAGCAGCGCATCATCGTAGCGGTGGATGCTGTACAGGGTATCGCTCATGGCCTGCCAAATGACGCTCTGGCAAGGGTCTAGCAGCAGGGCGCGGTCAAAGGCCACGAGTGCCTCGTCAGTTTTGCCCACTTCTGCCAGGGTTATACCTCGTCCACTCCAGGCGAACACGTAGCTGGGGTCATGGGCCAGCGCCTGCTCATAGCAGAACATCTCTTCATCGTAGCGACGGAGCTCATGCAGAACGTTGGCGCGGGAATTCCACAGGTCGGGGTCATTTGGATAGAGCGAAAGCGCGTGGTCATAAGCCAGGAGCGCCTCCTCATAATGACCCAGGTGGACCAGTGCGCCTCCTTTGCCACTCCAGGCCTCGACCGACACGACATCCTGGGCAGTCGCGGCTTCATACGCCGCCAGCGCCTGCTCATATTGCCCCACCGCGTAAGCGCTGTTGCCCTCAGCCAGCCAATCCCCTGCCGGCAGCGGCTGTTGCGGTTGCGTTACACGTGGCCGCGGCTGCGCATTTGCCGGCTCCGCCACTGCTTTGGGGATAGCCAGGCGCAGCTGTGTCTGTGCATCATCATCCTCGTCAGGGCTGGCCTGATCATTGGCTACCAGCGGAATATGCGAATGCGGGACGAGGTTACCGCCGATGCGAACGGTCATGCGTGACTTGAAGGGGCGGATATCGGTTAATACCCCGCCAGGGGCGAACTCAGCCTTGACTAAAAAAGTCAGCGGACCATCCTGTCCATAGTCTGTCACGCGAATGCTTTGTGGGTCTTTTACCTGCCTGGACATATTTATGGCCAGTTCCGCATCCTGCAAAAAAATGCCGCGCTCTGTCTCAGTAGCTTTTTTGGACGCAATGCTCGCAGTATCACTCGTTGTCCTGTATGGCGATCTATTGCATCCAGGGTTACAGTTGTACGATCCCTGTCATGTAATGCTTGTATTTCATAGCGACCTTGCACAAGCGCACCTTGCAGCGGTATGCCGCAGATGGCGCAGAAGCGTGCCTTGTCGCGATTTTCGAAGCCACAATCCACTATATCCAAACACTGCATCCCCATGAATGACTTTCTCCCATCGCGTACTCCTGGTTGTTAAGCGTATGAGGCAATTGCTAAACCGTTAACCAGCCAGGCCTCTAATGCCGACTATCCCTACTGTAGCGAAAACCCTGATGCTTTGTCAATACAAAATGTGCACATACTCCAAGGAAGTTTCACTCCATTGCTCCATTGTGTACAAGTTGCCTGAACAGCGAAGCTGCCCCCCGTCCCGTTTTAGCCACGCCACTATGTATGAAACGCGTGGGAGAGGCATCTGGCTCATGCGCAATAATGCTGTGGTCGCTCCACAGCATAATATAGTATAGTGTTAATTGCCCACCGTTATGGATGGAATTGACGTGAACAATCGTAGCAGCTGACAGATGGAGAGCATGATATGGATTCTCAAATACAGTTCGGCCAGGAGCAGAGCAGGTCCGGCGGCGAGCAGGAGGGCCTGCCTATTCGAGTCCTGCTTGCAGACGACCATGCTCTTGTCAGGGAAGGGACTCGCCGCCTCCTGGAGGTTGAAAGCGATGTCGAAGTAGTTGCTGAGGCCGCCAGCGGAGAAGAGGCTGTCGAAGTGGCTCAGCAGTTACGCCCGCACATCGCCATTATCGATATCGCGATGCCGGGCATGGGAGGCATAGAGGCGACGCGCAGGATTAAGAGTTATTGTCCCGAGACCGCTGTGCTTGTGCTCTCAGCCTATGACGATGAACCCTACCTTATTGCTCTGCTTGAAGCGGGAGCGGCCGGCTTCTTGTTGAAGAATGTGCACGGACAGGAACTTGTGCATGCCATACGTGCGGTTTCGCGCGGCGAGTCGGTTCTACAACCGGCGCTCGCTGAAAAAATGATGCGTCGTCTCTCTTCCCATGCCCATCCAAGTACCCGTTCTGGCGACCTGCTAAGTGAACGTGAGCTTGAGGTGCTGCGGCTGGCGGCAAGAGGTCTGCCCAACAAAGAAATTGCGCGCCGGCTAAAATTAAGCATTCGCACCGTGCATAGCCACCTCGCCAATACATTTACAAAGATGCAGGTTGGCTCGCGGACAGAAGCGGTCTTGCTTGCTTTACGCGAAGGCATGATTACCTTACAGGACACCTATGACACCGAGTAGTACATTTAGATGGTTGCGCTTTTTCCGCTCTCAGCTCGAGCTGAAGGCGGTGGTCGCGCTCCTCGCACTGCCGGTAACGGCGCTATTGCTGGGCTGGTCGTTCGCAAACTATCAGCCAGCTCAAAACTTATATGGTCCACGCGCCATATACAGCCTGGTATTCCTTTCAATTTTCCTGGCGCTTTTAGGCCGCCTGCTGCTCCTGCGCCTGCTTACCTCGAAGGCCAGCGGCAGCGAGCTGCAGCGTTTGCGCCAGGAATGGAAACCCCTCTTCCTTGTCGATGTCACGGCTCCGCTCTACCTGGCCGCTGGTGTGCTCATAGGCGTGCCCGCGGCGGTCATCACAGCCATCCTGACCCAGCTTTTTCTGCAAGGGTTTACACTCATACACGGCTTCGTCTCCTGGAAGGAGGCCAGCTATCGCGTTGCCAGCATGGGGCTGGTAGCCCTGCTCTCCATCACGGCCTATACCCTGGTTTCGGGTACTTCGCATAACGATTTCTCTCTCCAATTGCCCCTTTATCACCTGGCCGAGACGAAGGAGCTATTGGGCTCTATCCTGGCTGCGACATGCATGCAGGCATTGATCATCCTGTTCTCATTACCTCTCATAACGAGCTCCTCCAGTTGGAACTGGCGCGCGGCCATACTGGCATATCTTCACTCGCCGGGGCTGCGTTACCAGCTTTTGATCCTCAGCGTCGGCCCTCTCATCCCCGTGGTCGACATCTTCGACGATGCCGCTGCCGAACTGGCGTGGCTCTTCTTTCTCATCCCGCTTTTTGCCATTTATTACCTTGCTCTCACCAGCACGCGCCTGAGCATCAGTACCAGTGAGCTAGAACGCACCTTGCAGGACCTCAGCAGCGCGCGCCGCCGCCAGGGTGAGCTACGTGATTACGCTACCTTAATCACGCGGGCACAGGAAGAGGAACGCCGCCGCCTGGCGCGCGAGTTACACGATGACACGGCTCAGGCTCTCATTGCTCTCTCGCTTGGCCTGGATGGCTTTGAGCGCACTATGGGGAAACTCGATGTACCTGAAAAAGATGTGCGCTGGCTCGCGAGCCTGCAAAACCTCGCCTCCTCCACCCTGGAAGGAGTTCGCAGGGCCTGCCGTGACCTGCGTCCATCCGTGCTTGATGATCTCGGCCTACAGGCGGCGCTGGAGTGGTTGAGTGATAGCTCGGCCGAGCGCGGCGTGCCGTGCAGTTTTAGCTGTACAGGCCAGCACCAGGCGACTTCTTCTGAAGCAGAGATCGCCATTTTTCGTATCGCCCAGGAAGCATTAACGAATATCTGGCGGCATTCTCAGGCCACACAGGCCTACCTGGAGTTACACTATGCACCAGGCCTCATCAGCATTGCTATTCGTGATAATGGGAGGGGCTTCGTGACGGCCGAACAGAACTTCGAGCCGGACTTAAATTCATTCACTGGTCTGGGGCTGCTGGGAATGCGTGAGCGCGCGATGTTGATCAATGCGTCCCTGACGATTACTTCCAAACCTGGGAAGGGTTGTAGCCTTTGCTTATCTCTCCCTCTTCCCTAGGCCTGGTACTGGCAACAGCCTGGTCGGCGCAGCCATGCATGAGAGTGAGCGAACGGAGTGGTATTCCTTAGGTAGAAATACTGTTGCGCATTCGCTGCTTATGAAGCATAGTAGCAATAGACGGAACTCATTGCTAGGCTGGTGTTGAGAAGCAGTTTGCTATGAATGGTGGATGAGCGGTATACTCACGGGCAGGAACCGGGACCAGCTCGGGGGTGTTAAAAACTATCGCTCTATTTACCACCATTTGGATATACGGGTGCAGCATCTTTGTCTCTCCATGCGATGTTCAGCCTGCTATATTAAGTAAACACTCGCGCAGACACACGTCCAGAATGGGTTCTGTCTCCCTTAAACGAGGGTGGCCAGCATAACAGCCTTGATGGTGTGCAGCCGGTTTTCAGACTGGTCGAAGACGATCGAGGCCTCGGACTCAAAAACCTCATCGCTCGTCTCCAGGCCATCCAGCCCATACTTTTCAAACAGCGCCTCGCCCAATGCGTTCCGGGTATTGTGCAGGGCGGGCAGGCAGTGCAGGAATTTGACATTGGCGTTGCCGCTGAGGGAGAGCAGCCTGCGATTGACCTGGTAAGCCTGGAGCTGCTTGATGCGCTCTCCCCACAGATCTAGCGGCTCACCCATCGAGACCCACACGTCCGTATAGAGGAAGTCGCAGCCTTTGACGGCGGTCTCAGCATCCTGTGTGATGGTGATGCGAGCGCCAGTCGTCTGCGCCACGGCGTTGGCGCTCGCCGTGAAAGCGGCGTCGGGCCAGAGGTCCCTGGGACCCGTAAGGCGAATATCCATGCCCATCTTGGCGGCCCCCACCAGCAGCGACCTTGCTATATTTCCCCTGACATCGCCCAGGAAGCAGAATGACACATCCTCAAGCGGCTTCTCGCAGTGCTCCTGCATGGTCAGGAAGTCGGCCAGCACCTGGGTAGGATGGGCCTGATCTGTCAGACCATTCCAGATGGGAACGCCGGCGAAACGGGCAAGTTCCTCAACGATCTCTTGACCAAAACCGCGATACGCGATGCCATCATACATCCGGCCGAGGACCCGCGCGGTATCGCTGGTAGACTCTTTGCTGCCGATGTGCGAACCAGTAGGGCCAAGGTAGGTTACATGCGCCCCCTGCTCATAGGCCGCGACCTCGAAGGCAATGCGCGTGCGCGTCGAATCTTTTTCAAAGATCAGGGCGATGTTCTTGCCCTGCAGGCATGCAAGCTCGCTGCCGGCATACCTGGCGGCTTTGAGTTCGGCAGCGAGCTGTAGCAGAGAGGAGATTTCCTGTGGAGTAAAGTCTTCGAGCTTGAGAAAGTGTCGATTTTTCAGGTTGACTGTCATATTGCCCATTCCCTTCCAAATTGATGATACTTTTTGAGGCGAGTCCAGTATACCACCTGTCCCTCCCGGCGAGCAAAGCCTCTGCTCGCCGCTGATGTGATCGCCAGACGCCATCCTTGTCGTAGCTACTCAATGTCACATATAATGAGGTATACCACTTGTTCTTTAGTTTGTGCGCCTGGCATCTCGGAGCGATGCCAGACCCCCTTTCTAAAACCAATATTGCAGAGCTGAGGGATATTTGTATGGCTACACACAAAGATATATTTGGGGCCCGTACGACCTTACAAGGGGCCCGGGTCGTGTACTACCAGTTAGAAGCGCTTCACCAACATGGTAGGCTTGAGCGTTTGCCCTATACCATCAAAATTATGCTGGAGAACGTACTACGCCAGGCGGGCGGCGAACTGGTGACTGAAGAGGACGTCCTGGCACTGGCCCGCTGGCAGCCCGGCCAGGCCTCAAAGTCGCAGGCGGAGTACCCGTTTTTACCCGCGCGCGTTCTTTTGCAGGACTTTACCGGCGTGCCCGCAGTCGCTGACCTTGCTGCCATGCGCTCGGCCGTGGCCCGTATGCATGGCGATCCCCAGAAGATCAACCCGCTGGTTCCCGCTGACCTGGTCATCGATCATTCTGTGCAAGTAGACCTGTTTGGCTCGACGCTGGCCTTCGGGCGCAACGTCGAGCGAGAGTATGAGCGCAACAGTGAGCGCTATGCTCTCCTGCGCTGGGGGCAACAGGCTTTCAGCAACTTCCGCGTGGTTCCCCCCGGGACGGGTATTGTGCATCAGGTCAACCTGGAATACCTTGCCTCCGTGGTAATGACCAGGGAGGAGAACGGCGAGACCATCGCCTATCCCGATACGCTCGTTGGTACCGACTCTCACACCACCATGATCAACGGGCTGGGAGTGCTGGGGTGGGGTGTTGGCGGCATCGAAGCCGAGGCCGTCCTGCTGGGCCAGCCGCTCTACCTGCTCACGCCTGAAATCATCGGCATGCGCCTCGTCGGAGCTCTCCCCGAGGGCTCGACGGCTACTGACCTGGTGCTCACGGTAACTCAGATGCTGCGTAAACGTGGTGTCGTTGGCAAATTCGTCGAGTTTTCTGGCCCTGGCCTGAGCCAGTTACCCCTGGCTGACCGCGCGACCATTTCAAACATGTCGCCTGAATTCGGGGCCACGGCAACATTCTTCCCGGTTGATGTCGAGACGCTGCGCTACCTGCGCAATACCGGGCGCTCTCCAGAGCTGGTTGAGCTGGTTGAGCGCTACACGAAGGCCCAGGGGCTGTTCCGTACAGACGAGGCGCCAGAACCACAATTTGATGATCTGCTCGAACTCGATCTTGCTACGATCGAGCCAAGCCTGGCGGGTCCGCGCCGCCCCCAGGATCGCGTAGCTATGAATAATCTAGGCAGAGTCTTCCGTTCGAGCTATGCTGAGCGCTTCACGCCCGTCGAAAACGACTCCACCGAGAATGCCCTCATTCGCCTGGGGACGGAGGGAGGAGAGGCCAATCCCGATCCGGTCGCCCAGAAGGAAGATCAGGCTAAAGCGGCTGCCGCAGGGGCCGGGGATAAGGCAGGCGGGCACAATGGTCACAGGCATGAGGCGCAGGTGACTATAGGGGAGACGCAGACGCATATCAGCGATGGCTCGGTCGCAATCGCGGCCATTACCAGCTGTACCAATACCTCAAATCCCTCGGTCATGGTGGCGGCCGGCTTGCTGGCCAAGCATGCCGTAGAACGCGGCCTCTCAGTCAGTTTCACCGTCAAAACCAGCCTGGCTCCCGGTTCACGCGCTGTCGTCGACTATCTGACGAACGCTGACCTGATGCCTTTCCTGGAGGCGCTGCGTTTCCACCTGGTGGGCTTTGGCTGCACTACCTGCATCGGCAACAGCGGCCCTTTGCCCGAAGCGGTGGCTGAGGCCGTGCAGGACAACGACCTGGTGGTCGCTGCTGTACTGAGCGGTAACCGCAACTTTGAGGGACGCATTCATCCGCAGGTGCGAGCCAGCTTCCTGGCGTCTCCACCGCTGGTTGTAGCCTATGCCCTCGCGGGCACCGTGGACATCGACCTGAGCAGGGACCCGGTCGGGACTGATGTCAATGGTGAAGCGGTATACCTGCGCGAAATCTGGCCCACCCAGCAAGAGGTAAGCCAGTATGTCACAAAAGCTGTTACGCCCGAGGTTTTTTCCGCTAACTACGCCTCCGTCTTTGAAGGCGATGAGCACTGGCAGGCCCTGCCAAATTCCAGCGGAGAGCTGTTTGCGTGGGATCCCGACTCCACCTATATCCAGGAGCCGCCCTTCTTCGAGGGCATGTCCGATAAGCCCCAGCCGGTCAAAGACATTCGTGGCGCGCGCGTGCTGGCCATGATGGATGACTCTATCACCACCGACCATATCTCGCCGGCCGGCAGTTTCTCTCCCACCAGTCCAGCGGGCCGCTACCTGCTTGAGAAGGGTGTGGAGAAGCGTGACTTCAATACCTATGGCGCGCGGCGTGGTAATCATGAAGTAATGGTGCGAGGAACCTTTGGCAACATCCGTTTGCGCAACCACCTGGCAGGGGGGAAGGAGGGCTACTATACCGTTCACCTGCCTGATGGTGAGCAGACAACCATCTATGAGGCCTCTGTGCGCTATCAGCAGGAGGGCGTGCCGCTGATCGTTATCGCGGGCAAAGAGTATGGATCTGGCAGCTCGCGGGACTGGGCCGCGAAGGGTCCGCTGCTGCTAGGTGTGCGCGCGGCCATTGCCGAAAGTTTTGAGCGCATTCACCGCAGCAACCTCGTGGGTATGGGGATCCTGCCTTTGCAGTTCAAAGCGGGTGAGGACAAAGAAACGCTCAAATTGACCGGCAAAGAGGTCTACGACATCGACGGCATTGAGCTGGGCCTGAAGCCACGCCAGGATGTGACCGTCAAGGTTACACGCGCGGATGGCTCAACTTTCACCTTCCAGACGCTTGCGCGCCTGGATAGCCCGATCGACGTGACCTACTACGAGAATGGCGGCATCTTACCCACCGTCCTGAGAAAACTGCTGCAGGGGTAATCCCAGAGCGGGCCAGAGTTTAGAGCAGGTGGACGCGCTGCTGGCGGTTGCTGCTCTGGTGTGGATGTTGTTTGCGCGTCCCCGCATGCGGCGTGCAAGGTCCAGAAAAAACGCCCGCGGAGACTATAAGCAGCCTGTTTGAGGTCTATGTTGTATGCTACAATAGCATCTATGCAGACATTTTTTCATGCTTCTCCAGCGATGCTGCGGCGCTACAAGCAGGTGCAGGCCCTTTTAGATCAACTACAGCCTGAGGCACAGGCGCAGGCCCTGCTTGTGCCTAGATCGCCGCGGCCGCACGGTGCCATCGTCGTCTTCCCTGGAGCGTTCAATCCACCTACAACGGCTCACCTGGCCCTGCTCAAGTCGGCGCGCCAGTTCTTGACTGTGCAAAGCGGAGGACCTGCATCAGGCTCGCATATTCAGCTGTATGCCGCCGTCAGCAAACATATAGTCGATAAAGAGCATGTTGAGCGGCCGCTGTTGCTTGACCGTATCGTCCTGCTCAGTATCTTGCTGCGTCATCGCCTGCCGCAGGCCGGGATTCTGCTCTGTAACAGAGGCCTGTACGTTGAGCAGGCCCGCGCGGTAAGGATGGCTTTCCCGGCGGTCAAGAGACTCTTCTTTTTGATAGGTTTTGATAAGATTGTGCAGATACTTGACCCTCATTACTATGAAGACCGCGACGCGGCGCTGCATGAGATGTTTAAACTGGCCAAGCTGCTGGTTGCGCCACGTGGGGCTGATGGGAGCGAGGCCCTGATGGAGCTACTGCGCGAGCCACAGAACCAGCCCTTTGCCCGCTCTGTTTACCCCCTGCCATTTAATACCACCTACCGCGATATCTCATCCACGCATATACGCCAGGAGCCTGCCGCGCACTGGCGTGAGGTACCGTTTGAGGTGCGACGTTTCATGCGCAGCACCCGCGCCTACGATCCACCACTGCGGCTGGCCGATGGTACAATGCTTGATTATTATGCCGAACGTGTCAGGGAACTGCAGGCTCTGCTCAAAAGCTCGAGCGGCGGAACGTAAGCCGATTTGCCCCGACCTGTACAATATCGCCCTCCTTGAGGAGACAATGGGCGATTGCTTCGCCATTCACAAAAGTGCCTGTGGCGGAGTGATTGTCCTCTAATTCGTATGCCCCATCTGGCAGCTGGCGTATCGTCGCGTGCAGACGGCTGACGGCCAGGTCCTCAAGGAATATCGAGCACTCGCGGCTGCGTCCAATGGTTACTTCAGGCTGTAGCTCAAAGCTCTTGATCGCACCGCTTGCACCACTAAAATCCAGCCTGCCGATGGCGCTGGCATTGGGATCGGGAAACTTGCCGAGCCGCGATTCCTTGCCGCGGGAGGATGGCTGCTGAAAGGGCCTGGTGGCTTCATGTGAGAAGAACGTCATGGGTGTATGGCCAAAAAGAAGCTCGTCACCATCGTTCAACCGCTGCTGTCTCACGCCTCTGCCATTGACGAAGCTATCACCGCTACCATGATCGTCGCGCAGAAAGTAACCGACGCTGGTATAGATAATACTGGCCTGTTTGCGGTGGACGCTGACATCTTCCAGGAAGATATCACACTCACGACTGCGACCTATAGTGGTGCAATCTTTGCAAATCTCCACCCGCTTGCCGGCCTGCGGACCTTGTTGAATAACAAGAAATGCCGGCGATATCTGCTCTTGCGCCATACGACCTCTCTATTGACCTCACATAGGTCTTTTATTGTGTCGAATACCATGCACGAGCGGCTGCGGCCAGACATCCATGGGCGCCCTCACTGCATAGCAAGCTTTTGCCCATCCAGTGCTCGTAGTATTTTCTCCGCTGTGACCGGCAGATCGCGTATACGGATATCCAATGCGTCGTGGATTGCATTTACGATCGCTGGCGCCATGCCATTGGTCGGGACCTCTCCAGCGGATTTGGCCCCAAATGGTCCTGTGTATTCGGTATCCTCTACCAGGATCGTTGTCATCTGCGGCATATCCAGGGTAGACATGACCTTGTAATCAACAAAGCCGGGGTTGCGCACTCGTCCCTCGGCGTCGAATGTTACCTCTTCGCTCAGCGCGTAGCCCAGCGCCATTGCCACGGCACCTTCCACCTGGCCAGTAGCCAGGGTTGGATTAATTGCCTTGCCCAGGTCCAGTACATTGACGGCCCTTGGCACGCGTACCTGCCCTGTCTCGCAGTCCACCTCGATCTCAACAAATTGAGCATAAAACGGTGCCGGCAAATCATCTGTCCGGAAGTCTCCCTTGGCCATGATTTGCTGGCGGTGCCTGCCATATAATGTCTCATTGGCTATATCCGCAACCGTCAGGGGACCGGGACCACGCGGCGTAGAAATTATACCATCGATGATCGTCATGTCCGTGGGCGCACAATCCAGCATGTCACCTGCTACTTCCAGAATCTGCTGGCGCACCCGCTCGGCGGCGAGCTTAACCCCGCCGCCACTGATATAGGTGGTGCTGGAAGCATAGGAGCCATAATCGAAAACGCTTGAGTCGGTATCAACCGAATGCATTACGATCTTGTCCATGCCTACCCCGAGCGCCTCCGCCGCGATCTGCGCCAGGATTGTATCGCTGCCCTGTCCGATATCGGTAGCCCCCGTCATTACATTAAAGGAGCCATCTTCATTTAGCTTGATCGAGGCCCCGCCCAGCTCAAAACTAGCCACTCCGCTACCCTGCATGGCCGTGGCCAGGCCGCGTCCGCGGCGGATAGGCCGGCCATCGCCGCGCTCAAAGGGTGCATCCCAGCCAAAGGCCTGCGCGCCGAGCTCCAGGCATTGTGGTAGGCCGCAGGAACGAAACTGGCGTTTTGAGCGCCACACGCCATCCACCTGCTCCATCTCCATGGGGTCCAGGTCGCCTTTCTGCACATGATTTTTGCGCCGCAAGGCCAGAGGATCCATTTTGAGGCGGTGAGCTATCTCATCCATGTGTGATTCCAGGGCGAAAAAACCCTGGGGCGCGCCATAGCCACGCATTGCACCTGTTATAGGAAGGTTAGTGTACACGGCATCGGCCTGAAAACGATAGGCCCTGGCGCGGTAGAGACAGAGAGTCTTGTGTCCGGTACTGCGAGTCACGGTGAAACTATGTGTTCCATAAGCGCCGGCATTGCCAATGGAGTGCATGGAGATCGCGACCAGGGTGCCACCTCGTTTTACGCCGCTGCGCATGCGCATGATCACAGGGTGACGAAAACGCCCCGCGCTAAACTCCTCCTGGCGGCTGTATTCGATGTGCACTGGCTGGCGCGTCTGCAAGGCCAGGAATGCCGCCACCGGCTCTAGCAGCATCTCCTGTTTACTGCCAACCCCGCCGCCAACGCGCGGCTTGACGACGCGAATGCGTGAGATGGGCAGCTGGAGCACCGCGGCCAGCTGACGTCGTGTATGATACGGCACCTGCGTGCTGCTGACGACGATTAAACGCTCATAGCCATCAAGGTAGGCTGTGCAGACGTGAGGTTCCAGGACGGCGTGTGAAATATAGGGGACGCGATACTCTCCCTCGACGATAAGATCGGCCTCCTGCATCGCCGCTGAAAAATCACCGTAGCCAAACTCTTCATGAGCGGCGATGTTATGTTCGGCATCATAGATATCACCAAATTTCTTGCCCGCGCTGGGATGGGTGATATCTGGCTCGTGTAGCTGGGGCGCCCCGGGGAGCATGGCCGTGAGCAGGTCAAAAACGGCGGGCAAGATCTCATAGGTGACGTCAATCAGGCTGAGGGCCTCTTCTGCGATGGCGGCTGTCTCGGCGGCCACGAAGGCGACCCAATCCCCCACATAGCGCACGCGCTTATCCAGTACATAGGCATCGTAGGGTGACGGCTCCGGAAAAGGCTGGCCGGCGGTGCTATGTGCCACATGCGGCAGATCCTCATGCGTCAAAACGGCATAGACACCCGCCAGAGCCAGCGCCCTGCTTTTATCGATGCTCAGAATATTGGCGTGAGCATGCGGGGAGTGTAGTATGCGGGCGTGCAACATATTGGGCTGCTCAAACTCACTCGCGTAGACAGGAGCGCCGGTAACAAGCGGTCGCGCGTCGACGCGTCGCTCCTGCTGGCCGACCACGCGTGTGCGACCCGACTGGCGTGAGTATTGGTGTGCCCCGTCGGCAATATTGCCTGCCCCGGGTTCGTAGTATGCATCATTCATGAAACGTACCAGGTGCTCCATCCGATCTTGCAAGAATCATACCATGCTTATTACGTACATACAAGTTACCTGCTTGCATTGATCATCCGAGCCGCCCTTAGTACTGCTGCGACGGGCTTGACGTAGCCCGTGCAGCGACAAATATTGCCGGCCAGGGCCGCGCGTACATCGGCCTCGCTGGGAGCGGGGTGTTCCTGTAAAAAGGCATAGGTGCGCATGATAAAACCCGGGGTGCAGTAGCCACACTGGGCGGCTCCCTCCTGGGCAAAGGCCTCCTGGATGGGGTGAAGCCTGCCCTGCGCTGCCAGCCCTTCAATGGTGAGCAGATCGGAGCCGGCGGCTTGAGCGGCGAGCATACAGCAGGCGTTAATGGAGTCGCCGTTCAGCAGCACGCCGCAGCCGCAGCAGTCGCCCGTGCCACAGATGAGTTTTGTCCCCTTGAGGTAATGAGCATGCAGGGCTTCCAGGAGCGTCTCTCCCGCCGCGATGCGCCATTTTACACTACGACCATTGACTTTGAGCGTAATATCGAACTCAGGCATGCTGCCATTCCTCTCCTCGCGGCGCCAGGCAGCATGCCTGGCGCAAGGCCCGTACAGCCGTCACACCACTCATACGCCGCCGATAATCAGCGGAGGCGCGTTGATCACTGATAGGCCGCACTTCAGCACGCACTATATCCGCTATCTTCCGGAAGGTCTCCTCTGTAGCTGGTTGGCCGATCAAGGACTCCTCGGCTTTCACGGCGCGTAAAGGCGTCGGAGCCACTGCTCCCAGCACGAGGCGCGCGGAAGTGATAGTACCGCCCTGTGTACGCAGGATAGCCGCTGCGTTGACCAGTGAAATGTCCTCGGCCGTGCGGCCAAGCTTATAAAAGCCGCCACCCACATCATTTGCAGGCAGCTGCAGGCGCAGTTCGCGGATGAGTTCGCGGGCGCGTATACTTTTGGCCGGGGCAACAAAAAAGCTTGCGAGAGGCACACAGCGCTCTCCTGCTATACCTGCCAGCACGACCTCGGCATTGAGCGCAAGCAGAGCTGGTGGGGTGTCGGCGGATGGCAGGGCTGAGGCTACATTGCCCACCAGGGTGGCCATATTGCGGATGTTGGGCGAGCCGCAGACGGCAGCCGCACGCGCCAGGATGCCGTTGGCCAGGCCCTGGACGCGGGTGTGCCTGGCTACTGCGCGCATGGTAACCCCGGCGCCTATATGCAGCCAGCCTGCTTCTACAGTAATATAAGCGCATCCCAGCTTGCGGATGTCCACCACCTCATTCACACCGGCCATGTAACGCGGATTTACTAGCAGGTCCGTGCCCCCCGCGATAACTGTGCGTCCCTCCTCTGCCAGTAATGAGCAGGCCTCGGCGAGCGTGGTTGGGCTATGATAGGCCGCGATCTTGAGCATACAAGACATACTTTCTAGCTAAGAGGTAGAGCATCGCCTCCAGCACGCCCCCGGCGATGGCGCGCGATTTATCCGAGATAGTGAAGCAGTGAGCACGAACTGCTCTGGGATCAATATCTCCCACCTTCATGCCGGGGGTCACATGCAGGCCGTCGCGAACGAGGCCGCGCATCACGCCGTCAATTGCCGCTATAACGGGCACTGTCTGCTCGTCACTGCCCGCGGATGTTTTGATGACGGCTACGCTTTCGCCGCGCGCAACGGAGTCACCTATCTGACGTACCCCCTGGATGATTCCGGCGCAGGGCGCGCGTAAGAGGCGTTCGACGGTATAGCCACCGATCGCGCCCGGAACGCCGCTGTTCGCTGCGGCGCTGCCTTGCAGGTAGACGCGCCCCAGGTTATGGCCGCGCTGCGTTTCGATGACCGCATGGACATCTTTGCCGGCCTCGTAACCAGGCCCCAGCGCGATTACAACAGGAGCATCCGCCTGACTGACGCCGCTGTTGCGCTTTGAGACTGTCGCCTCGACCAGGACCACCGGCTGCATCTGCCTCAGCATTGCGCCGCCAGGGTCAATAACGATAGGAACCTGGCCCTGCGCAAGGGCGACTGCGATCTCAGAGGGTGAGGTGGCGAGGCAGGCCGTCACATCTTCAACCGTGACCCGTCCCAGCGCAGTGGCCTCAGCAAAGGCTACCGTGCGTCGCACGACGGTCGGCTCGGGTAATTCGGTTGCCATAACCGCAAAACCCGCGCGTATCAGGCGGTGTATCACACCGCTGGCGAGATCTCCTGCTCCTTTGACCGCGACCAGGATACCCTGCATAGCTTCTCCGCATCAATTAAACTAACGCACCAGGACGCTACCTGTGCCAGGCTACATGTCCTGGTCGTTGGCCGCTGCTCTCACATCGCAGCGGGTAGAGTCATGCTGAGGGGCCGCCGAGGCCTGGATGACGCCTGCTCGGGTGATGTTGAGCAGGTCTGCTACTCCCAGGCGCGGGGTGACGCCGCGTTGACCGCCACTGATATATAGCTCGGCTAGTTGCTGCCATGTCGGGCTCCCTATACTTACGGCCTAGTGCCAGCCAACATATCGCAGTGCCTGGGTGACCTGTTGACCCGCCAGGGTAACGGCGGCGACCAGTTCGGCCTGCCTGGGGCGGCAGCGCTCGCTGGGACCCCCAATCGAAACCGAGGCGACGATAGTGCCCAGGTGGTCAAAAATGGGGGCGGCAACAGCATCAATGCCATCCTCCAGCTCGCCGCGGGAAATAGCATAGCCAATGGCCCGCACGCGCCGCAGTTCCTCATGCAATAAGCGTGGATCCGTAATCGTGCGTTCGGTATAGCTCGTCAATTGCGCATGACTAAGTATTTCGCGCAGGCGTACATCCCATTGATAGGCAAGCAGTACTTTGCCGGTTGAGATGGCATGGGCGGGTAGATGCTGTCCTGGAACGTTTACAGCGCGTACAAAATAATAGGAATCTTCGGTGTCAATTATAACAGCCTCTAACCCCTCCAGGACCGCCAGGTGCACGGATTTACGCGTCTGGTCGCGTAATTCCATCAAGATTGGCCGGGCGGACCTGCGGACCGTATTGGAGCTAAGGATGCTTGCGCCCAGAGCCGTGACATGCAAGCTCAAGGTGTATTTATGGCTGTCCTCGTCCTGCACGAGCAGCCCCTCATTTACCAGTGCGGTAACGAGTCGATGGGTCGTGGACTTGGGGAGCCCTGTCGCATTGGCGAGATCCGTGATACCGAGCAATCCCTGCTTGCCAAAGGCCCTTAAGACGCCGGCAATTCGATGAACAATCTGTACAGTTTTTTCGCCCTCCAATGGCTCGCCATGGCGCATAACGTTTCCCCGCTCACGCATAGAATGCAGGTCGACCTCTGTGTTCTACACAGTGGAATCCTGTTCCACTTATGCATGCAGAGAGTATAGCCAATCCCATGGGGAGTGTCAAGCGTGGCCGGGAGCTTTGGCGGCCCGAACTGTCCGGCTTATTTTTGGGGCGGCCGGCTATTGCGATTGGAGCGGTTGGCCAGGCGCTCCCACAACAATGGCACGGCTATCGAGATAGCCGTGAAGACACCGACCGCGCTGTACGCCCACAACAGTGGTTTGACAAATGATCTGTTCTCTTTCATGCTCGCGCCTCTCCTGTCCCGCTAACAAAACATAGATATGAGAGATACGAATGGTGCCGAACAGAGTTGTAGCTCTCACGCGTTTATACCGTCACATTCTCGCTGTATCTCAGCTCAGGCTTTGCAGGTGGCCTGATCCCCGCTTGACAGTCATTGATGTGATAGAATGAGTTCCAGGCAGGCTTGATGAACCTTGTTCTCAAGTCGGTTGCAAGCCTTTGCATATTCTGTCCGAAGGAGCATAAAACTTATGGCGATGCAGGAGGTCCAGCAGATCATTGTAGAGTATGACGTCCCAGCGCGCATGAAAGATGGTACGGTCTTGCGTGCCAACATCTATCGCCCGGCGGGAGAGGGGAGATGGCCGGTTCTCCTTACTCGCCTGCCCTATGGCAAAGACCTTCCTATAGGCTCGTCTGTCCTGGACCCAGCCCAGCTCGCAAGGCGTGGCTATGTGGTCATTGTGCAGGACACGCGCGGCCGCCTGAGCTCGGAGGGTGAATGGAGTCCTTTTATCAATGAGGCGCAGGATGGGGTTGACACAATCGCCTGGGCCGCTCATCTGCCGTATGCTGATGGCCAGGTTGGCATGTATGGGGTCTCATACTTTGGCTTCACCCAGTGGGCGCCAGCTGTTCATCAGCCACCTGCGCTCAAAGCCATGATACCATTTCAAACATGGAACGATCCTTTCAATGGGGTCGTCTTTCGTGGCGGAGCCCTGGAACTGGGCAGCGCGGCGAGCTGGAACTTGATGATGGGCCTCGATGTGCTGCTGCGCCGTCATCGTGGAGATCAGCAGACCCTGGGGCGCAGCTTCTATATGCTGGCTAAAGAGATGGATGCCCTTGGCCCACAGGGCTACTGGTCGCTGCCACTTAAGGATTATGCGCCGCTCAAACGCCACGATATAGCGCCGAGCGTCATCGACACGATCGCGAGGCCGATGGATCGCGAGTACGAGCAGATCAAGCCGCTTATAATTGTGGGCAGGCATGAGCAGGTCACTGTCCCTACGCTTAACGTGGGGGGATGGTACGATATCTTCCTGCAGGATACACTTAACAATTTTAAGATCATGCGCGAGCGGGGTGCAACGCCCGCTGCGCGCCAGAGCAAGCTCCTGGTCGGGCCATGGTCGCATGGGGGAGTCACCAACCCTATCGGTGAAATGAACTTTGGCTTCGCCGCGAGCGCAGCCTTTATCGACCTGCAGATCGATTTCGCCAGCTTGCAGGTGCGCTGGTTTGATCATTGGCTCAAGGGACGCGATACAGGTATGCTCAAAGAGGCTCCCATCAAGCTCTTTGTGATGGGCGCGAACGTCTGGCGTGATGAGCAGGAATGGCCGCTTGCACGCGCCGTCAGTACGCCGTATTATCTGCACAGTGCCGGACATGCCAACTCCCTGAATGGTGATGGGCTCCTGAGTACAGAGGCCCCGGGCGCAGAGCCAGCCGACCAGTATAGCTATGATCCTGCCAATCCGGTCATTACAAAGGGCGGCGCGCTCTTGATGACGCCAGAGTACCGACCTGGCGTGTTTGATCAGCGTTCGACTGAGAGCCGCGCCGCTGTTCTGGTCTATACGACGCCAGCACTGGAACAGGATATTGAAGTGACCGGCCCGATTACTGTGCGCCTGTGGGCCACCTCGAGCGCAGCCGATACAGATTTTGTGGCGCGCCTGGTGGATGTGCACCCCGGCGGTTACGCACAAAACCTGACCGATGGCATTATTCGTGCTCGCTATCGCAATTTCGCCAGGGGTGAAGCCGCCTCGCTGATTGAGCCTGGCAAGGCTTACGAATATGAGATCGATCTCTGGTCAACCAGTAACGTTTTTATGGCCGGTCATCGTATCCGCCTTGATATTACCAGCAGCAATTTTCCACGCTGGGATCGTAACCCCAATACGGGCCATACTTTCGGCGCTGACGAGGAGATGGTCGTGGCTCAGCAAACGATTCTGCACGAGCGCGAACACCCATCATATGTCGTGCTGCCGCTTGTCGCGAGTAAGTTGCCTCTGTAGTAACTCGCCTGGGGTCTGCTTCTTCCCAGGCGAACCTGTTTCATGACCCCCCGACCTGTGCCAGCAGCGCCATCGCCGGCTCTAGCCAGGCAAGCCTGTGGGTCGAAAATAGCACGGCCAGGAGCAGCCCAAGCGCAAGGATGACAAGCACAATCAGGCCAAGCACGATCATGGCGCCGCTCGGTGTGTGGCCGAACATGCGCAGCGCGAATGTCCTGTTAGACATATATGGTATGGGCAGCGTGGGCGCGGGGGAAGTATCGCTGGCGGCTTTCTCTTCCACGGCTGGCGGCGGCTGTGGTGTCTGGCCGCGCCTGGGTTCTTCCATGGTTGCAACGCGCGCGGCGGGAGCCGCGGCCACAGGGGCGGGCAGCGGGGTACGTAGGCGTACAGCGACTTTTCCCGCGTTGGGTAAAGGCTGTGTGCTGCGGTAGCGCTGGTCCGTGGTGAGCTGTATCTCTCTTGACTCGAGTCTATTAAGTGTGGCGACGCTGGTTGCTATTACCTGCCCCCCGGCTACGCTGGTGGCATACGCGCGTTGCGAGAGTTGCAGGGCCGCATCGTACGCCTGGGCAAATTCCAGGATGCTGGGATAGCGTTGTTCAGGTTTTTTCGCCAGGGCTCGTAGAAATACCTCGTCTACCTCACGCGGGAGCGAGGGGTTATGCGCGCTCGGGCGCGCGGGCGCCGTATGGTGGTGGTGGTGAAGCAACTGGCTGGCCGTGCCCTCGAAGACGGCGTGGCCGGTCACGAGCTGGTAGATCATGACGGCCAGTGCATACTGGTCGGCCGCTGGTCCAACCTGGATGGAGTTAGCCAGGGAGGGGTCATCAAATTGCTCTGGCGCCATGTAGAGCGGGGTGCCTACGGAGCGGTGCAATGAGCGCCCATTGCGGTAGAAAGCCGCCAGGCCAAAATCAGCAAGCAACAGGTGGGGCCTGCCCTGGGGGAAAAGCCTGCTAATGGCCGCCCCCTGTGCCTCTTTAGAGGAGCTGCGTTCGACGCGAATTAAAAAATTTGTGGGTTTGATATCCCGGTGAATAATTCCATGATCGTGGGCGCACTGCAAGCCTGATGCGGCCTGTAAGAGATAATAGCCGGCCTCTTCAGCCGAGATGGGCCAGTCAAAGCCAAACTGTTGTGTACGTCTCTGCAACCAGTTCCAGAGTGAGCCCTCGGAGAGATACGGCATTACCAGGTAGGTGATTGGTGGCCCGTCTGGTTCGCTGACCTCTTCGCCAAAATGATAAAGGGGTAAAATATGTTCATGTTCCAATCCTGCGACGGCCTGAGCTTCGCGTTCAAACCGTACGGCTGCCTGTCTGCCTTCAGGAGTATTAGGCACGGCGCGTAGGTCACCACAGACCACCTTGATTGCGACTCTTCGACCGATACGTGTGTGTTGAGCTAAATAAATATCGCCCATACCACCACTCTCGATGAGCCTTAACAGGCGATAACCACCGAGAGATTTCCCCGCCAACATATTCATTTTGCCTATCCTCAATCAGGAAAAGTGAGAATCACCCATATGCATAAGGAAATATACACTCGCTGTCATGAGGGTCTGGTAGACGATCCTTAAAGTATTGAAAGTGATTCTTCCTATATTCAGTATACAGGCAGGGACGAAATCTGGCCCCTGGATGTGAGACAAACGTCCTACCAGGTGGCGAGGGATTGGTGATATAAAACGGGCAGAGCGGGCCTCCCTGGTCAGGGAGGCCCGCTCTGCCCCACTATTAGCGGCTGAGCTGGTGTAAAGCGTCATAGGCGGCCGCTGCCACTTCAGGGCGCGACTGGACCATTTGCTGCAGCGTGGGGGTCGCAGCCGCGTCGTGGTACTGTACTGCTATCTGGCAGGCCAGGCCAGCAAGCGCGGCGCGAGGATCTCTTAAGGCCTCGCGTATGCTCTGCTGGCTGCGCGGATCGCTGCCAGCGGGATCAAGCCGCCTCAGCGCCTCTAGCGCTTCCGTGCGTACATGGGGATCGAAGTCATTGGCCGCGCGGATGATAAAATCAAGGGCGGCGCGATCGTTCAATTGCCCAAGCGCATGCACAACCGCAGCGTAGACGATGCTGCCGGGAATATCCGCATCCCCGGCCGGCAGGTTATCACGACGCTTTGGACGAGCAGCGCGTATCAGCGCATTGACGCTGCGATCGGCAAGCTGAAGCATGGGCTGGAGGGCGCGGCGGTCACCGAGCCTCCCCAATGTATCGCACATGTATCCCACCTGCAAAGCCTGTTCACGGGTGTTGATAGTTCTGGTAGCTTCAATCGAGTTGATGAGTAAAGGCGTAGCGCGAGGGTCACGCAGCTCACCAAGGGCTTTCACGGCTGCCTGGGATGCGCCTGGATCAGAAACGATCAGGGCCTCCAGCAGAATATCGCGGCCCACTCCATTCATCCAGCGTTCAACCTCATTCATCATGGGCAAGATAGCGTAAACGGGCTCCAGGATACGCGGATCTCTTATCTCCCCGCGCGAGATATCGCTCCAGTAACGGCCGAGCAGGATCGCGAGACGATGCACGGCGATGACATGTTGCCAGTCGGGTGTGCTGCGCGCGCCCTCAAAAAGCGCTCTGGCCACGCTGGGAAGGTCGCGTTCGAAGATGACAGGAAGTATATCTGTACGCGGGTCGGCACTCAGGCTGTCATGCAGTACCTGGCTGAGGATGAGAGCCGCTTGCTGTGAGAGGCGGGGAGTAATATCGTTGCCCGCGCACAGGTAGCGCTCCAGGGCAATTGAGTGGTAGATGGGAATAGCAACATAGCTTTCTAAACCGCCAACGTTGTCGAGTCCACTCGCGAGGAGGATCTCGTGAAAGCGCGCCTGCTTCAGCGCCAGGCATGCCTCGACAATATCGACCTTCGCCCAGCCCTGCGCAGTTTTGAGCGCGCTGACCAGTGCCTGTAGAGCCGCTGTCGTTGCCTGCTTAACCAGCGACTGTGTCGCGTACAGTGACGTGTTGGGGTCGCCGGCGAGTTGCCCTAACGCTTGCGCGATTTCCGGCGACTTGTAGTTGCCGAGCATCAGAATAGCGAGGCGGCCGGCTCGTCCCAGGAGCGACTCAGCGGGATTGGCATCCGGGGCGAGGGTCTGTGTCTCCCTCTGCTCTATGATCTTCATCCAGACGGGTATGAGATTTCCGGCGCGATCTACCTCTAGCAGGTAAGGGATGAAGACGGGCGCCCAGAGCGGAACCGGGCCAATATTGAGCAGAGGGATTATGCGCTCTGTAATGTCTTGAATTGAAGCGCCGCCCCAGCGCAGGTCCGTTACCAGGGCCGTGAACTCTGGGCGTAGCTCGCTTAAGCGCGCTTTTACTTCTGGCGCATCAGCCTCGAGTGGAGTAACAGGTTGACGCGCGGCGAGATGCTCGGCCGTCCCAGCGCGGCCTGGCATAGGTCGTGGCGCCGGTATTGCCTCCTCTAGTTCGGCATTTTGCACTGGCATCACTTTAGTAGCAGAAGGTGAAATTTCTTCCAGGCGTATCTCTCCAGGATCGTTCGCGGGATCCGGAGATGCTGCCTGCTCCAGGCTGTGATCAGACATACAGCTTCTATCCTTTTAATGCGAAATGTGCTAAAAGCCCATCCGCACGCTGATAAATATGTTTAAGTGTACTGGCACATTGTACAGTTCTCTGTCCTGCTGGTCAAGAGTGAAGGTGAGCTTGGCTATAACCTCCTGCTTGTTGGGAACTGGCATATACTAGAATTGAAGTCCTATTGCGTGAGGGTGGGAGGTACAGCGTGCCGGTAGAAGCTCAATTTAAACGTGTGGCTCAACAGATGTGTAACCTGGTTGGCTGTGGCGCGGCGTATGTTTTTCTGGGGTGTCAGGAAGCGGCATTACGTCACCCTCTGCTGGACTTACTGTTTTCTGGCGGCTATGATGCCGTAGCTTACGCTGGCCCACACGCTGAATTTGATCTCTTGCAAAACGAACAGGTACGCGCGCGCTCCGATCTCGCTATTGAGTCAGGACGTATGCAAAGCATTACTGCCAGTTCCCTGGCAATTCCAGGCGCTAACATCCAGAGCGTAGTAATCGTTCCCCTCGAGCGGCCTGCCGGGGTGCTGGGTTTCATAGCTCTGGCCGATGCCCGGCCCGGCGCCTTCCACTACGGCGAGCGCCTGTTACTGCGCCAGTATGTGCCGAGCGTGGCGCGTGATCTGGAGAGGGTACTGCGGACTATGTGTGCGGTGCCTTTCTACCCCAATTTTAGAGCGAGCGTTGAAAGAACCTCACAAAGGGATAGCCGCGCCAGAGCGTTGAGCGCCCAGGCTCTGCGCCAGCCTGCCGGTAATGTGGATACGTTGGAAGATGTCACCCTGGAGCGACAACGCCTGGAATTGGATCGCCTGAAAAACGAATTTATAGCCATGGTGAGCCATGAGTTGCGGACACCGCTCACGGTTATCAAGGGCTATGCGGTCCTTTTACAGACCTATGGTATGGCCGATAATCGTCTGGAAGGCGCCGGCAAGGGTGATGAGAAGGCCGACAGGGGCGCCGCTCACCGGGAAGGTGACCAGGTGGAAATGACCCCGCTGCGCCAGCGGGAGTACCTCGATATCATCATGGAGCAGACCAGCCACCTGGAGGTACTTATTAGCGACCTGCTGGATGTCACGCGCATTCATGCCGGCCGTCTCTCGCTGCGCCCGCAGGAGGTCGATCTGGCCGCGCTGTGCCGGCGCGTTGTCCAGCTTATTCAACAGCGCGTAGACCAGCAATATCCCGAACGATATACGCTTGAGTGCAGGCCCGCTCCCGACCTGCTTCTGACCTGGTCTGATCCCGACCGGGTGCGACAGGTGCTCGTGAACCTGCTGGAGAATGCGGTAAAATATTCTCCTGATGGTGGCCTTATCGAAATAATAGTGGCCCCCCGCCCTCCCCTCTTAGAAGCCTATGATCTCTGTGTTCCCGGGAGAATGCCACCCGCGGAGCAGGCTGTTGTTGCTCCATCAGAGCCTCCGATGGTGTATGTTACGGTGCGTGATCGTGGCATAGGTATTTCCTCCGCTCAACATGCTCAGCTGTTCAAGCCTTTTAGCCGCCTGGAACATCCTCGCGCCAGCGATGTACCCGGCGCGGGCCTGGGGCTCTACATCACCTATAAACTCGTTGAGGCTATGCAGGGAAGCATTATCTTAGCCAGCAGCGCCGGCGTAGGGACCAGCGTAACCTTCTCGCTTCCCGTTATGCTGGCCGCAGGAGCCGCAACTTCGAGCCACGCACCTGCATCCATACCTTGACGCCCTTACAAAAAGGAGACTTGCGCAATAACCCGGGGTGGTCTCTATGAGGGCTTGCTAAATACTGTCGTGTTTGCTATAGTCTCCCTGAGACCTGAATTTATGAGGGAGAGGGAGTAGCAATGCGAATTGGCTTGCTTGAAGACGACACCGCCATCCAGGAAATGCTGCGCCTTGTTTTGCAGGGTGAAGGGCATACTGTCGTGATTTACGCGAACGCCGATGCATGCTTGAACGCTCTTTTTGCAGCCTCCCAGCAAGAGGCCGCCATCCCCATAGACCTGCTGATAGTCGACTGGCGCTTATCTGGCTCAACGCCTGGTACAGGGGTTATACGTAAACTACGCGCTAACCCGGTATTTGATGCTCTCCCCATTATCTTGACAACCGCCGTGGCCGTTAACGATATGGCTGAGCTGCAACCTCTCAAAGTTGTGTTGCTCGAGAAGCCGTTTGCCGTGGATGAGGTTGTGCAACTTGTCACCAGGCTCGTTCGACCCGGCACCAGGCTGGATCATTAAATTCACCAGCTGGGAAACTGGAAGGCCGCCCGTATATATTTCCCCGATCCCCTTCAATACGCTTCAGTCGCCACATAACGCCTTTCCCAGCGACGTTCTCCAGGCTAGACTCAGCATTTCCTTAACTTAAGCTGAGTCTAGCTGAGAGAACGCTGATATTATTTATTGTTGACTTGTGTCTGGTTGGATGGCCTGTTATGCTTAATTTATGAGATCTAATAACCACTGCCAGAAAGGCGGGTCGGCGAACAGGGAACGTTCATAACAGTCTCTATAGCGAAAGCCTGTGCCAGGGTGAGTAACTATATGTAAAATGTGAGTCAATACTTCAAAAGTGAAACCATTATTGCAAAGGAGAACCAACAGTGCAATCTCAAAAAGGTCGAGGCCGCGGTTTTGCATCAATGAGCTCGGACAAGAAGCGCGAAATTGCAAGTAAAGGCGGAAAAGCTGCTCACGCTATGGGCACTGCTCATAAGTGGACAAGTGAAGAGGCGCAGGCCGCAGGACGCAAAGGTGGTTCTATCAGCCGCCGTCGCCCAAAGAGCGGTATTCAGGCGTAGTGTAGCAAAAGGTAAAAGGTCGGCGAGTCCTATGGCTGCCGACCTTTTTTTATATTGCGCAACGTGCTATCTACCGGTATACCATGCCATAGACGCGCGTGAAGCTCCTTGTGACAATGCTTGACACACTTTAGGATGCTGGCTATACTTGATGTCGATATTCAAACTGCATGATTGTTACTCTCGCCTGCCAGGCCTAAGCATGCAGCAAGCATAAGGAGGTTCTGATGGACTCCGATCAGAGTATACCTGATGAGATGCTCATAGTCGCTGCTTCTGACTCCTCGCTGTCGCCAATCAACGTTGTTGAAGATGAGGTGATTATTCGCGCCACGCAGCTCAACAAGTTTTTTGGCGATAAGCATGTCCTCAAGGATATCGATTTCGAGGTGCGCAAACGCGAAGTTGTTGCTCTGATAGGTCCCAGTGGGTCCGGCAAAAGTACCTTGATCCGCTGCCTCAACGGCCTGGAGAAAGCCAGTAGCGGGGAGGTTGTCATTCATGGCCATAAGCTGGACCCCGGTATGTCCATAAAACAGCTCAGCCCTATCCGGCGCGAACTCGGCATGGTTTTCCAGAATTTTAATTTATTTCCCCACATGACCGTCCTGCGGAATGTCATTGAGGCTCCCCTGCTTGTGCGTAAAATGCCGAAGGCCGAGGCCATCGCCCTCGGTGAGAGGTTGCTGGCCAAGGTGGGCCTGGCCGAGAAACGTGATGTGTATCCTAATCGCCTCTCTGGCGGGCAGAAGCAGCGCGTGGCCATCGCGCGTGCCCTGGCAATGCAGCCACGGGCTCTGCTCTTTGATGAACCCACCTCTGCGCTTGACCCGGAGCTGGTAGGCGAGGTGCTAAAAGTGATGAAGGACCTGGCCTACGAGGGCAGTACCATGGTGGTTGTGACGCATGAGATGCAGTTTGCACGCGATGTATCTGACCGGGTGGTTTTCATGTCTGATGGCCTGATTGTCGAACAGGGCGATCCAGAAGAAATATTTACACATCCCAGGGAGAAGCGTACGCAGGTATTCCTGGAGCGTGTGCTCTCTGTGTTACCATAGATCGGCATAGACCTTATTTTATTAGAGATCGTCAGATCAGAAAGGCACTTTACATCATGGACCTGGAATTAGATAGACGCACCTTTTTGAAACGCGCCGGCCAGGCAGGCGGCCTGCTTATCACAGCTGGCAGCCTGGAATCTATTCTCGCTGCCTGCGGTGGCAATGTTTCTACGACTGCCGGCTCATCGTCGACCCCAGGTACCACAACCATAGCCAGCAAGGGCCTCAAGGTACCCGGTGTGATGCAGTGGGGATCCACCTCTGAGGATGGCGCCCCCTATGTATTTAAAGATCCCGCCAATCCCAGCAAGCTTATCGGTTTTGAGGCTGAAATCGCGGCCGCCATGGCTAACCTCATGGGCGTCAGGCCTAAGCAGGTAGAGACCGACTACGGCGTCATGGAGCAGGCGCTGCTGGCCAACCAGTTTGATTTCGTCCTCAACGGCTGGGAGATTACGAGCGATCGCCAGAAAACTGAGCTCTTCTCTGACCCCTATTATCGCTACGGCCAGCAGATCGTGGTGCGCTCAAGCGATCCGCGTTTTAGCTCGTATAGCGCGAGCAGTAATCTACCTTTGAGCTTCCTGGATGGCCTGAATGTGGGAACTGGCACTGGCTACAAAGCGGCCGACGTTATGGCTACCGATCCCAAGATCACTGTCAAGCTCTACGACAGCGACCTGCCTTTTGATGACCTCAAGCAGCACAAACTCGATGCCGTCTTAATCGACCTGCCAGTCGTGACCTACTTTGCCGAGGGGGCTGGCCCGGGCGGCACCAAAGATCCTGCGCTGAAGGCCATCGGTAAGCCCCTCGCTTCTGACGTGTATGTTATTGGCTTCAACAAGAGTAATCCCAATACCGCGCTGCTTTTACCCGAGATCAACCAGGCTATTGCCACGCTCAAGAAGGATGGCACGCTGAAGAGGATTTACCAGGAGTGGAGTTTGTGGAACGATCAGCAGGCCCAGATTGGTATCGTCTAGCAGGTTCTAGAGCCTGCCATGCCTGTGGTCGCCGGCATACCTGTCGCGCAGGGAAGATTCTCGTGGGTGTGAAGTAGGCCCTGGCGTAAGGCTGGGCCTACGTTGCGCTTTCTTGACCGCTATGGAGCATCCCGCTGCCAGGGACGCAAAGCATTTATAAAGGACGCACGTATGAGTCTATTTATACAGGCCCTGCCTGCTTTTCTGCATGGCGCTTTGAACACAATCATCTATTGTGTCGCGTCTTTCCCGCTGGCTCTGCTTCTCGGGCTGCTGCTTGCGCTGATGAAGAGCTCACATTTCGTCTGGCTGAGCACGCCTGCCAACATATATATCGAAATCTGGCGCAGTACGCCGATCATTACGCAGATTTTTCTGCTCTATTATGGCATAGGAGCCATCCTTGTCAATTACAACCTGTCCTACCTGGATAATGCCTGGGTGGCCGGCATCGCCGTGTTGACATTCAACTACGCCGCCTATGAGGCAGAAGTGTACCGCGCCGGTTTCCTCTCAGTTGAGCGTGGGCAGAGCGAGGCCGCGCTCTCACTGGGTCTCAGCCAGGGCCAGAACTTCTTCCGTATCGTCCTGCCGCAGGCCATACCCTTGATGATTCCTCCCTTCGTGAATGATTTTATCTATATGCTCAAAGATTTGGCCATCGTGAGCGTCATTTCCGGCACCGAGATCACGTCGACGCTCGATTACTGGGTCTCGCGCAATGGCAGCAATCCCCTGCCCCTCTACGCGCTGGCCATGATTCTCTACCTCTGTCTCAGCCTGCCAACGTCCTATATCGCTCGCTACTATGAAAATCGCCTGCGCGCGGCTCTGTAGCTAAAGGAGAAGGAAGGAAGGAAGGAAGAAAGAAAACGTCTATGCAGCAATCACTCTCCGAAGTTACCCGCAGGCCGCGCAGCTGGCTGGTCATCCTGGATTATATCTTCTATGTGCTGCTGACCGCCGCCGTTGCGGGCTTTATCTACTACCTCTACTCCTATCGCGATACGATCGCCCTGGATCTGCCCTATCTGCTCCAGGGAGCCGCCACCACGATTATTTTGACGCTCATCTGTATCGTGCTCGCGATGATCCTGGGTTTCCTGGGCGCGATGGGGCGCCTTTCACGTTTTGCGCCTGTGCGCTGGCTGGCGACGACATACGTCGAGGTCGTACGCGGCACGCCTCTGCTTGTGCAATTATTGATGTGGTACTTTGGTATTGGCGTGGTCCTCTCCCAGGCGGGTTTTAACCCCTACGGGGCCGCCTTTCAGTTTATGACGCTGCTGCAGAGCAACAGCCTGGTTCCGGATAACTTCACAGCCTTTTTCTGGGGCGTGATCGGCCTGAGTTTTAACTACGGAGCCTACCTGACCGAGGTCTTCCGCACAGGGATCCAATCCGTGGATAAGGGCCAGAGCGAGGCGGCCTTGAGCCTTGGTCTGAGCGGGGCTCAGACGATGCGCCAGATTGTACTGCCCCAGGCTATCCGTATCACCGTCCCCCCCTTCACCAATTACTTTATTACGCTTGTGCAGGACACCGCCCTGCTCTCCACAATCTCCGTTATCGAATTACAGCTTGTAATCGACTCCATTGCCAATCCCCTGATCGACGCCAACAAGAAGTTGTTCATCTATGTTCTTGGGGCCATGATCTACTTCGCGATCTGCTATCCCCTCGCCCTGCTCGCGCGCTATCTTGAAGGGCGCATGGCCGTCGCTTATTAGGATATCCGGGTTCGCGTCATCAACGCCGGTCGCGAACCCGGAGTCAGGTGGCCAAGCAAAGAGAAAGTTCTAAATAGTTATAAGTTGTCTAGGAGTTGCCGCCATTATCCCTGCTGGCTTCGATGGCCTCCTCGCTGAGCTGCTGGATGTCGACGCCGAGCTTGCGGGCCAGCTCTGGGTCGAGCCTGCTGAGGTGGGAGAGGACCTCCTTGTGCTGTGTCTCCATGCGCTGCAGGATCTGCAGGATGACGGCGTCCTGGTGGTCGAGGTGCTCCATGATGTTGCGCACCTCCTCCTCTCCCTTACAGTCCGTCAGGTAGTCGTTCTGGGCCGTCAGGCGGTCCTTCTCAGACTGGCGATTCTGGGACATCATCACGAACGGCGCGCTGTATGCCGCTTGGAAGCTTAATGCGAGATTCAAGAGTATAAAAGGATAGGGGTCCCATCTGTAAACCCAGGCCAGAGAATTCAATACTAGCCAGGCCGTCAGGATGAAGCTCTGTATGATGATAAATGGCCAGTTGCCGACCGTAGAAGCCACTTTGTCCGCAATTATTTGCCCTCGTGTCAGCTTTTTATCAGCCTCCTCGTTGACGTTGATGACGGCTGGGTGATCGTGTTTGTACCTGGGGAAGAGGACGCGTATACCATCGAACATATGCGAAAAGCTTTCGGCGTGGTTGTGAGGTGGAGGCGGTGTCGCGAGCGCGTCCTTGCCGCCGGGAGTAACGTCCATATGCAGTGTCTCTCCTCTTGAGTTCTGGCCTATCGGTCAGCAGCCGAGGTGTTTCGCGATGACCATGCGCTGTACCTCGCTGGTGCCTTCGCCGATTTCATTCACTTTGACGCTGCGCCAGTAGCGTGAGACGGGATATTCGTCCATAAAGCCATAGCCCCCGTGGATCTGCACGGCCTGGTCAGCGGCGCGTTTGGCGCTCTCGGAGGCGAACAGCTTGGCCATGGAGGCCTCTCTGGCGAAGGGCCTGCCCTGCATGTGCAGCCAGGCGGCCTTATAATACATTAAACGTGCCAGCTCTATTTCGGTATCCATATCCGCCAGTTTGAATTGCGTGGCCTGGAATGTACTGATGGGCTGGCCAAATTGTTTGCGTTCTCTGGCGTAGCTCAGGGCCTCGTCCAGGCAGGCCTGGGCCAGGCCAACCGAGAGCGCCGCCATGGCGATGCGCCCGGCATCGAGGATGAACATGAACTGTTTGAAGCCATCCCCACGCCTGCCCAGGATCTCACCCTCAGGGATAACGCAATCTTCAAAGCTCAACGGGCGCGTGTCCGAGGCGCGCCAGCCCATCTTTTTGTACGGGCTGGCGATGCTATAGCCTGGGGTGTTCTTTGGGACGATGATGTTGGTGATCTCTTTGCGTCCATCGGGGCGGAGGCCGGTAGCGGCGGTGATGGTAACGCCGGCGGTCATGTCCGTGCCGGCATTGGTTATAAAGGCTTTGGAACCATTGACATGCCAAAAACCATCGCGCAGGACGGCGCGCGTCTGCGTGCCGCCCGAATCGGAGCCGGCCTCGGGTTCAGTCAGGCCAAAGGCCCACAGCTGCTGGCCACTTGCCAGGGGTATCAGGTAGCGCTGTTTCTGTTCTTCGCTGCCGAAAAGGTAGAAGGGGCTGGCACCCAGGGAGGTATGGGCCTCCATGGTGATGCCGACGGAGGTATCTCCGCGCGAAATCTCTTCGATGGCGATACAGTAGGAGAGGAAATCTGCCCCTGCTCCACCGTACTCTTCGGGGAAAGGGAGCCCCAGCAGCCCCAGCTCGCCCATTTTGCGTATGATGTCATAGGGGAACGTGCCACTGCGGTCCAACTCTTCGGCAACAGGTTTGATTTCTTGTTCGGCAAAAGCTCGACAGGTGTCCCGAATTGCCAGTTGCTCTTCATTGAGCGAAAAGTCCATGACGCTATGCTCTCTTTCTTCGTTTGGCCCGACGGACTGCGCTAGAGGGATTCTTCTATTATAACAGAATAATTATACGAGATGAGAGCAAGGGGAAGAATAGCGCCAGCGCGTGAGGTTCAGGCATGCGCCTCACGCGCTGGCAGGTGGAAGAAGTGGCTCAGGAATGCGCCTCCGCTTCACTGGGGCTGGCGACGGAGGCGCCAACGCCCTTGCGCAGCATGGGGACTTTATCGAGCTCTTCCCAGGGAGCGTCTATATCGTTGCGGCCGAAATGCCCGAAGGCGGCGGTGGGCTGGTAGATAGGGCGGCGCAGGTTCAGCGTCTGGATGATGCCAGCTGGTCGCAGGTCAAAATGCTCATTGATCAGGCGCAGGATCTCTTCGTCGGAGACCTTGCCCGTCCCGTATGTTTCGATGAAAATGGAGAGGGGGCGGGCTACGCCGATGGCGTAGGCGACCTGCAGTTCCAGGCGATCGGCCAGGCCTGCCGCGACGACATTTTTGGCGATGTGACGGGCAGCGTACGCCGCCGAGCGATCAACTTTGGTCGGATCTTTGCCGCTGAAGGCGCCGCCGCCGTGGCGGGCCATACCGCCGTAGGTGTCGACAATAATTTTACGACCGGTCAGGCCCGCGTCGCCCATGGGGCCGCCGGTGACAAAGCGGCCGGTGGGGTTGACGAGGAATTTCGTCGAGCTATCGAGGAGGTCAGCGGAGATGACGGGCTTGACGATGTGGTCGATGACATCTTGGCGAATCTGTTCCTGATCGATATAGTCGGCGTGCTGCGTTGAGATGACCACCGTATCGACGCGCACCGGGCGGCCGTGGGAATATTCGACGGTGACCTGGCTCTTGCCATCGGGGCGCAGGTATGCCATGGGGCCGCTGCCGCCCCAGGATTTACGGCGCACCTGCGAGAGCCGGCGGGTGAGTTTGTGGGCGAGGCTGATGGTGAGAGGCATGTATTCGGAGGTTTCATCGCAGGCAAAGCCGATCATCATACCCTGATCACCCGCCCCGATACATTCCAGTTCGTCATCGCTCAACAGGCCCCCCCTACTTTTCATCTCAACCGAACGGCTGACGCCAAGGTCGATATCCGGCGATTGTTTGCCAATCGAGGTGACGACGCCACAGGTGCGGTAATCGAAGCCATAGTCTGCATTGATATAGCCGACCTGCTCAATGGTCTTGCGCACGACGGCGGGAATATCGACCCAGGCCGAGGTCGATATCTCACCGGCCACCAGCACCAGGCCGGTAGTCGTCGCGGTTTCACATGCCACGCGTGCGATAGGGTCCTCAGCGAGAATGGCGTCCAGGACACCATCCGAGATCTGGTCGCATAACTTGTCGGGGTGGCCCTCGGTCACCGATTCGCTGGTGAAAAATGCTCTGGAACTCTTCATAAAATTGCTCAAATGTGGTCTCCTTCCTGCTAACGCTATGCAAGCAAGTAATCATTGGTGTATCGCATCAATAATTGAAGTCATAGGAAGCGAGCCAGTGCTCGGAGGTAAAAAAAGACCCCTATTCAGGGGTCGTAGCGTTATGGCTCATTCCCCTCATCTTGCGGAATGTTCCGCCGGAATTGGCACCCTTCCCGCAAGCTAGTCGCGGGGGGGTTGCCGGGCTTCATCGGGCCGTTACCCTCCACCTCTCTGGATGAGAGCAGTCGATACTGCAAGTCTTCAGTTGTGTAAGAGCTTATTTATAACTAGTATACAAAGTAGCCTGGTCTATTGTCAAGCTCTGCAGGCTGGTCGGCTGGTCGGCCGGCTGTAGCCTTATGGAGCGGCGCCATCCTCTGCCAACACATCGGAGATCGTTGCCAGCAGAAAATCTGCGTCGAGGGATAGGGCCCGTCGTTGTCGTCCTGGTTGTGGCCCTGCTCTGGCCGGAAATGCGCCTGCTGGAAAGCTGCGTGAAAAATGAGCTGTGCCGTCTTGCCTGTTGCCTGATAGGGAGCAGACATATATAATACAGGCACGTTCTCTATCAACTTTGCCGCTCGCCGAACTACTGGCCTGGTGGCATTTTCAGCTAATGGAGTATACTACATGCCTACCTCTGCTACCCGTGTGGCGACGTTTGGTACGACCATTTTTACAGAAATCAATGTGCTGGCCCAGCAGCACGATGCGCTGAACCTGGGGCAGGGTAAGCCTGACTTTGACGCGCCGGCGGATGTCGTTGAGCACCTGGTGCAGGCGGCCAGGGCGGGTCGCTATAACCAATATGCGCCTGGTCCAGGAAGCGCATCCCTGCGCCAGGCGGTTGCCGATCACACCAGTCGTTTCTATAACCTGGATATCGACCCCGCAAACGGCGTTATTGTGACGGCGGGCGCCACGGAAGGGATCTTCGCCGCGATACTGGGGCTGGTCGACCCGGGTGATGAGGTAATCGTCGTTGAGCCCTTCTACGATTCGTACGTGCCCAATATCATGATGGCGAACGCCGTGCCCGTCTATGTGCCACTGCATCCACCGGCCTGGACATTTGATCCCGCTGAACTGCGCGCCGCTTTTGGCCCCCGCACGCGCGCTCTGATATTGAATACACCTCACAACCCCAGCGGGCGCGTCTTCAGCCGCGAGGAACTGTCGATGATTGCTGAGTTGTGCATCGAACATGATGTGACGGTTATTGCCGATGAAGTTTACGAGCACCTCATCTTTGATGCGGCCCGGCATATCCCTATTGCTTCCCTGCCGGGCATGTTTGAACGCACGGTGACGGTGAGCAGCGCTGGTAAGCTGTTCAGCGCGACCGGCTGGAAAGTTGGCTGGGTGTATGGACCGCCCGCCCTGATTGAAGGGGTCGCGCGTGCCCACCAGTTTGTAACATTCGCCGTGCATCATCCCACCCAGGAGGCCATCGCCTACGCGCTGAATCTTCCTCTGCACTACTTCGCGGAATTTAAGTCATTGTATGAGGCCAAGCGCCTGTTGATACAAACAGCGCTCGATAGCGGCGGCCTCAAATACCGCGCGCCTGAAGGTACTTATTTCATCATGGCGGATTACTCCCACATCTTTGCCGGCTCGCCCCTTGAGTTTACCCGCTATCTGACCGCGGAGATCGGTGTGGCATGTATCCCGCCAGAATCTTTTTACGGCCAGGAACACGCGCATCTCGGCCATGGATATGTGCGTTTCGCCTTCTGTAAGAGCGATGAGATGCTGCATCAGGTGCAGAAACGCCTGAGCAAACTTGGGAAGTAAAAAAACAGGCGAGATAGAGCGCAAGCCTGCTCAGCTCCGCCCCTTCTTCCGGTTTGTCTCCCCTTTTTTATCCCTGCCGGGCGACCAGGGCGCTGGCCTCAACACACAGGCGTAAAAGCTGCGCCAGGCCGTCACCAATGGGCGCAACCTGGATATGCTCTCGCAGCGTATGCGCACCTGAACCGTGCGTGATGCCGACGCAGACTGCCGGGATATGCAGGCTCAAAGGAATATTGGCATCCGTACTGGCCGCGCTGTATTCCGGCTCGATGCCCAGCCAGGTAAGCGCCTCGGCTGCCAGCCCTACCAGCGGCTCCGCGCTGTTGAGCCTGCCCGCAGGGCGCTCGCCCAGTATATCGAACTTCGTGTGCAGGTCGGGATCGGCATACTGCTTCAGAATTTCGCGCATCTGCTTAGCCAGCCGCTCGAGCGCTAAAACATCCGTTGAACGCATATCAAGCAGGGCAGAGGCCGATGCTGCAATAGTGTTGACGCTTGTCCCCCCCTCGATAATTCCTACATTGAACGTTGTCTTCGGTTCCTGCGGCACCCGCATATCCGCGATTGCTGCGATAATCCGGCTCAGCACATGAATGGCGCTCGGCACCCCAAAATCTCCATACGAGTGACCACCTGGACCGTTGACTGTGATGCGCCAGCGCTTGGAACCCACCCCGGCGTGCACGAGTTGACCGAGATGCCCATCTACGACAATAACGGCCCCCAGTTGCCGACGATAACGCTCAACGGCCGCGCGCGCGCCGCATAGATTACCCAGCCCTTCTTCTCCTACGTCGGCAACCGCGACGATATCTACAGCGGTCTCAAGCTGCAATACATCAAGAACGTCAAAGGCATGCAGCAGGGCTGCGACGCTCAGACTGTTGTCACCGATGCCTGGGCCGCGCAAGAAATCTCCCTCGCGCTCAACCGTGATGGCGGTTGATGGCGGGAAAACGGTATCGGTGTGCGCCATGAGCATCAGCAGCGGCTGTTTTTCCCCGCGCCCACGGCGGGCATAGACGTTGCCAGGCTTATCGATTTCTGGCGCGTAGCCTCGCTCGCGCCAGAGGGCTGCTACCAGTTCGGCGCGTTCACGCTCGCTGCCTGTGGGCGCCGGAATCTCACAAATGCGCCGGGCAAGTTCGGCGACTGCTTCGATACGCGCCGTGGCTGTCGTTCGCAACTGGTCCAGTTCTGATGGCGTCATAGCTATTATTCCTCTATAGTGAGAGAGATGCAACGCAGGGCTTTAACACAATCTTACCCTGTATTATACACCACCTGCTGCTCAATTTTGCAGCGCCAGGAGCGGATCGTAGCGGCCTACAGCGGCGGCTTGAAGTCTGGCTTGCGCTTCTCCAAAAAGGCGTGCATGCCTTCCTGGGCATCGGGTAGCTGGGAGGCTGAGGCCATTACCTCCTGGGCGTACATGTAGGCCTGGGGCTGCGGCATCTCCATCTGTGCATAGTAAGCCTGCTTGCCGATGCCTTTTGAAAAGAAGCTGCCGCGTGTTGCCGCTTTTAGCAGACGTTCAGACTCTTCAAGCAGCTGGTGGGGGGGAACCACCCGGTTGACCAGGCCCCAGTCGGCCGCCGTGTGAGCGTCGATGGTCTCACCCGTGAGCAGCATCTCCAGCGCTCGTTTACGCCCGATGTTGCGGCTGACCGCCACCATGGGCGTGGTGCAGAACCACCCTCCCTGGCCGCCTGGTGTGGCGAAAGCGGCTTCAGAAGAGGCGACGGCCAGGTCACATGTTGCGACCAGCTGGCAGCCCGCGGCCGTCGCCAGCGCGTGCACGCGCGCGAGCACCGGCTGGGGAATACTCTGGATCGTCTCCATGAGGGTCGTGCAGACCCGTAAAATATGGCGCATGGCGGGGAGATCCTGGTCTACCATATCGGCAAAGTCGTGGCCAGCTGAAAAGGCCGGCCCGTTTGCGGCCAGCGTCACACCTCGTACGCTGCTCTCACCCACAGCGCGGAAGGCGTTTGTAAGTTCAAGCATGTGTTTGAGGGAGAGCGCGTTGCGCCGCCTGGGATAGTTCATGGTGATGGTGGCATAGTTGCCCTCGTATTGTAGCTCGATCAGTTCGTATTGCATGGCCCTTTCTCTTCTGGCTGGTCGCGCAGCGCTACAGGTAGTGTGCAATCGCATCTTTCTTTATTAAGATTATGATATCAGAATTCTGCTCATTAGGTAATATGCAGCAGGGGCCCAAGCAGGGCGATGTAAAAGTCGCCCTGCGCGTCCCCTACCTGAACCTGCGGTAGCGCTTGATCAGTGTGTTGGTCGAGCTATCGTGTGTAAGGTTTGGTTCCGAGGGGCTTTCAAGCTCGGGAATGATGCGGTTGGCCAGAACCTTGCCGAGCTCAACTCCCCACTGGTCGAACGAGTTGATGTTCCAGATGGTGCCCTGCACAAAGACCTTATGCTCATAGAGCGCAATCAGCTTGCCCAGCGTCTCTGGCGTCAGCCGTTCTGCCAGGATGCTGTTCGTGGGGCGGTTGCCCTCGAAGGTGCGGTGTGGAACCTGGAAGGCTGGGACCCCGTCAGCTGCGACCTCCTCGGCTGTTTTACCGAAGGCCAGAGCTTCGGTCTGGGCGAAGAAGTTCGCCATCAGGAGATCGTGCTGCCGCCCGAGCGGGTTAAGGGCCTGGTAGAAGCCGATGAAGTCGCAGGGAATCAGCTTGGTTCCCTGGTGAATCAGCTGGTAGAAGGCATGCTGACCATTGGTGCCAGGCTGGCCCCAGATGATTGGCCCGGTCTGATAGTTTACCGGCCTCCCCTCGAGGTCGACGTGCTTACCATTGCTCTCCATATCGAGCTGCTGGAGGTAGGAGCTCAGGTGCCCCAGATAGTGATCGTAGGGTAAGATGGCCACGGTCTCGGCGCCAAAGAAGTTGTTATACCAGATGCCGATCAGGCCGAGCAGCACCGGCAGGTTGCGCCCAAAAGGAGTTGTGCGAAAATGTTCGTCCATGGCGTGGAGGCCGGCAAGCATTTCGTGGAAGCGCTCAGGTCCAATCGCAATCATAAGCGATAAGCCAATGGCGGAATCATAGGAGTAGCGGCCGCCGACCCAGTCCCAGAAGCCAAACATATTCGTTGTATCGATACCAAACTTCGCCACCTCTTGCGCATTGGTCGAGACGGCAACGAAGTGTTTGGCGACGGCCTGTTCGTTGCCCAGGGCCTTGACACACCACTCCCGGGCGGCATGGGCATTGGTCAGTGTCTCGAGTGTCGTGAAGGTCTTGGAGGAGACGATGAAGAGCGTCTCCGCGGGATCGAGGTCGCGAGTGGCCTCCACAAACTCGTTGCCGTCAATATTGGAGATAAAACGCAGCGTCAGGTTGCGATCGCTGTAGTACTGCAGGGCCTCATACGCCATCACCGGGCCGAGGTCAGAGCCGCCAATGCCAATGTTGATGATGTTGCGGATGCGTTTGCCTGTATAGCCCGTCCAGGCGCCGCTGCGTACGCGGTTAGTGAAGTCTGCCATCCTATCCAGCACAGCATGGACCTCTTGCACAACGTTTACACCATCGACGATAATTGACCGGTCGCGAGGTGCGCGCAGGGCTACATGCAGGACGGGGCGCCCCTCGGTGACATTGATCTTCTCGCCTCTGAACATGGCCTCGGTGCGCTCGTGCAGGTCGGAGGATTCGGCCAGGGCCAGCAGCAGGCGCAGCGTTTCATCTGTAATGCGATTCTTGGAGTAGTCGTAGTAGATGCCGATAGCTTCAGTCGCGAGGCGCTCTCCGCGCCGGGGATCTTCATGAAAGAGCGTGCGCAGGTGAGTGCCTCGCACCTTCTGATAGTGTTCCTCAAGTGCCTTCCAGGCGGGCCGCTGCGTTAACGGCGTTAGATTTCCGGACATGCTGGATACCTCCTCTACAATATGGTGTAATACAGACGATATGTTGAGCTTCAGGCAGGGATTATGCGCCCTTGCCAGTTAGTTCTAAGCCTGTCCCTTACGCTATTATACGGCAAAAGCAGCCTCCTCTGTTGCAAATCTGCGTGCGCGCGGCCGACTGGGGCGTGGATAGAGAGATAGAAGGAGGCTTAAAAACAGGGCGGCCGGCCGGCTGCCCTTTCAGGGAGGATCGTTTGAGAAAAAGAAAGATGCATCGTTTTATGCTGCTACAATCAAGATAAAAGCACCAGATATTTCCGCGCCTAGCTTTCAGGAGGTAACGCGGCCCGGGGAGAGCGCTGCAGAGCAAACCACAGGCAGAACATCGTCACTGTCAGCAAGATCACAAATGGGAGGAGCGACCACAGGCCAACGCGTTGCGCCAGGTTGCCGGCTAACCAGGGAAAGAGCGCGGCTCCCATACTGCCCAGGCTGGTAACGAAACCGATGGCGCCCGCGAGCAGGCGCGAGGTCAGCATGGTCGACAACAAAGCAATCGTGGTGGGGAAAATCGGCCCCAGGCAAAATCCCGTCAGGCAGAGGCCCAGAGCTGAGATCGGCTGTATGGGAGCGACCCAGACCAGCAGCAGACCAATGATAACCCCTATCAGGCAGCCCTCAATCAAACGCCGATTGCCTATTTTCTGGGCGAGCTTTCCCATAATCAGGCGTCCCATGGTCAGGCCGAGCCAGTAGCCGCTGACAATCCAACCCGAGACGAGCAGGGATCTACCCCGCTCTTCGGTTAAGAGACTGTAGCTCCAGTTCCCCAGGCTGACCTCCGAGCCTACATAGACGAGCAGGAAGAAGGCTGCCAGCCAGACAACGCGCAGCCTGAGAGTCGTGACCGAATTGTAACGGCCGCTCCGCATCTCTCCCTTGTGCGTCGCAAGCCGCTCCTTGAAGATGGCGGAGAAACCCAGCAGCAGGAGCAGGCTCATCCCTCCCCATACCAGATACACGCTGTTCCAGTCCCAGGCCAACGCCAGTATAGCGGAGGCAACCACCGGACCAAGCCACGCGCCGGCCCCATAAAAGGCGTGCAGATAATTAAGCTGGCTAGTGTTGTGCGGCAGGCTGGCTACGTAGGTGTTGAGCCCTGCATCGAGCATGGCTACCGCCGCGCCGAACAGCAGAAAGGCGCCCGGCACGATAAAAAAGAGCGGTGTCAGGCTGATTATGACTGCGCACAGCAGGTAAGCTGCCGTAGCCAGCATCAAGAAGTGGCGGTAGCCCAGCCGCTCGATGAGCAGGCCATTGTTGAAAGTAGCGGTGAAATAGCCTATAGTGCCGGCCAGGAAGATCAGGCTAATCGTGGCATTATCGACATGGTAATGAACGCGCATGCTGGGCAGAATGACTCCCAGGGTGCCATCACTCGCTCCGATCATGATAAATGAACAGAAGGCCAGGGCAATTTTTAAACGTGGTGTTGACATCATCAGGTAGCTGTCTGGCATTTTCTAGCGCTGCGCATTACTTACATAGAAGTATATACTAACAAATTTTCGTGCCAGGCTCAAGGTGAAGCATGCTATGCTTTGCCCGCAGTGACTCTTTTTAGGCGTAAATTGCGTGTTAAAAATGCTCGTCTATGCACTGCTGGCATGGGGTGTGGTATCATTAGGCCGGGTGCTCTTTGCGCCGGTTCTGACAGGCCGTCAGAGCACTGTAACTACTCGACGCAGCCGCTAATATGCCTGTAGTTGATGCAGGCATAGCTACCCGCCAGGCGTGAGCGTCAAGATCTGCCAGGGAGAATAAGTGGATGTTCCACATTGCTAGCCAGACTTTCATAAATCTGCTCAATAGCTACGGCTATGCGGCTGTGCTGATCTTTGTGGCTATTGAGAGCACGGGTATCCCTTTCCCCGGCGAGACCATGCTGCTGGTGGCAGCCATTTACGCCGGTACGACTCATCATCTGTCCATTATATGGATAATCGCGGCCGCGGCCGCCGGGGCCATCATTGGCGATAACCTTGGCTTCTGGGTTGGACGCGAAGGCGGCTATCGCCTTTTACGCTGTTATGGTCGCTATATTCGCCTCGATGAGGGCAAACTGAAGCTCGGGCTGTATTTCTTTCGCAAGCACGGCGGCAAAGTCGTCTTCTTCGGGCGCTTTGTGGCTGTGCTGCGCGCCTGGGCCGCCTTTCTGGCCGGTTCCAACCGCATGCCGTGGGACCGCTTCCTCATTTTTAATGCCCTGGGTGGCATTATCTGGGCCACCATCTATGGCCTGGGAGGCTACTTCCTCGGCGATGCGGTCCACCGCGTGACCAGGCCAGTAGGCATCATCACGCTGATCCTGGCAATAGTCATCATCATTGTCTCTGTGATCTTTGTACGGCGTAACGAGCGGCGCTTAGAGAACGAGGCCGAGAAAGAGCTGCCCGGCCCGCTGGATGCTTATGCCTCTGCGCGAGGCGCTCGCCGCACCGTTTGGCGGTAAGCACTTTACCACACCATTCTCTTCTCCACCGCTACCGCTCACAATAGGCGTTATAGCCCTTTTATAGATCCAGCGGGTTGTCCGGCGGCAGATCCGGCGTGAACTCGTGCAGTACAATCGCCGCTCCGCAGGCCTGGTCGGGCTCGATCCAGAGCAGCGGGCGTGGTGTATCGCTGTAGGTCGAGGTTACTTCATGCGCGTCCAGGTAGCGTTTTGAGGCCGCCAGGTTTTCTACCGCGAGCGTCATCCTGCACGTGCTCTCGCCAAAGCGCTGTAAGTGCGCCGCCAGCGCGCCAGGCTCGGGCAGGAGCTGACTTTCGTCGACGGGGTCGACAAAGGTCGGCAGCGGCGCCGCTAGCTCAAGGCTCTGCATGCCGGGGCGTAACAGAAATGAGACCAGCAGGGTATCCCAGGAGTCTACCTCGCCTGAAAACACTGCGGAGGGCTGTAGGTCATAGATATGCTGGAAGCGTTGAGCCGCCTCGCCTAAATCCCGCACGGCGATGGTTGCGCTCAAGACCTTCGTTACGCCCAGGGGGTGCTGCGGAGGGGATTGCCAGCCGGCCAGGCGATAGCGGCGCTCATCACCACTACTATCATGTTGAATGAGGAAGGGATAGCGCTGAGCCATGTCAGGACGCTCGATAGCGCAACGCAGCCAGCCGCGCGTGCGGCCATCAGCGGCGCTGAGCGACCCCCTGGTCGGCCCGATGATCGTTATCCCGCGCTGGCGCATAGCGGCGCTATCGGCCTGCAGATCGTTCGAAGTAAGCGCGAAGTTGACGTAGCCTTCACCGTTGGCCAGGCGTGCCAGCATACTTTGCTGGGCCTGCGCAGGTGTGTCCACGCTGATGAGTTCAAGATACGTATCGCCGATGACGATAATGCGATTGGCTGTACCAGCGCTGGGATGCTTACCGCCTCCGCTGATAGCAAATCCCAGCTTCTGGCTGAAAATCCCGGCCGCTGCCTCTAAGTCGTGGACGCCAATGATGATATGGTCGAGTGCAGTTAACATACGTTTCTCACCCCGCTGACGCTCCTGGCGCGGAGCAGTTGGTATTTGCTGACATCACATATATAACGCCCACAGCTTGAAAAAAGATGCAGGGTCCACAGCGCAGTGGGGAGCCGCCGCGAAGTTAAGAGCGAGCGGTCAAGTTGGCGGGGGCACTCACTCTTTCCCGTGCCGACGCAGGTGACCCCGCGCGACTTGACCACTTATGCAAGAGTATGCTGGAGCGGCGTGATTGGATGTCTTCCTCTCTCAGGGTATCAACCTGCGCAGGATGAGATCAATGGCCCCCAGTACCGCGGGGACCTGTACGAGGGAGATGAGCAGGTAGCGCATGACGCCTGAGAAGGTCGGCTTCTCCAGCATATGAAAAATGCGTCTACCGATCGCAAGGCCCGCAAGCATGATTGGGGCTGCCGGGATAATCAGCAGCAGCATGAGCAGCGAATTATGCCAGACCAGGAAGACCAGCGCGGCGAAGATCATCCCGGTGACAAGACCGTTCCACACTTCGGACATCCCTAGCCTGGCGAATATGGTGTAGAGAAGCGCAGCGGCCAAAAGCGGTAGCGGGACCCACAGCGATGGCTCCTGTAGAAGCACATGTGGTAATTGGCTTAGATGCGTCAGGCCATGGTAATGCAGGAACCACACAGTGGACCAGTCGCGCAGCATAAAGATGAGCGACCAGAGCAGGGGCGCCAGCAGAAAGACTCGTGCTCTGGGATCTAAACCTCGCAGCAGACTGAGGGCTACGCCAGCGAGAAATGTCGCCAGCGGAATGAAGAGGGGGCTTACCTGCCGTGATAACTGGGCCGTCAGGTAGATGCGATAGGTGTGCTGGAGGCTTGGCTGGACAAGAGCAACGGGTACGCCGGCAAGGGCGCGCAACAGGTCGGGTGAATAGTTCAAATAAAATGGTCCGAGAATGGCGGGGCACAAAAAGCCCAGGATTAGCAGGGCGAGAACCAGTTTTGTAAACCAGTTGATGGGATGTGCTTCTCGGAAAGCCAGGCGGCAGGAGACAAAGCCCAGGATAACAGTGCACCAGGACAGGACAATCATATCATGGGCCAGGGACCACTGGGTCTCATCAAGGCCAAAGAGGCTATGCCAGCCGAGGTCGAGCATGACGCTGAAGCTGAGGGCAGTAATACCGCCTCCCAACAGGAAAAGCGATCCGGCGACATCAATGTTGAACACGGGCACGCGCACAAACGGGCCAAAATAGGCGCGGAAGCGCGGCGAAAGAGCCATAGTAGCTATTAAGAGACCTACTGTAGCCGTTGCCAGGGACATGAAGACGTGCGGAGGAGAGGAGAAGAATGTGTCGAAGACATGCGTGAGGTGCCAGATACGGTCCCATAATTTCCCGAGGCCGGTGCAGGTAAAGAAGAGAATGAAGGTCAGCCAGAGCAAGCGATAGGCCCAGACGGGCCCGGCGAAGCGTTTTGAGCCTTCGGCGGACGGCTCCAGCGGCTCGCCCTTCTCTGCAGGTGACCCTGAACGTTCTACAGGCGTAATTTCAGTCTCCGGAGGTGGTGTGTGTTGCATAGTCTTTCCTACTTTTACTTACTGTTAGTAGACGTGAGTTCGTTTGAAACATTGCGCAAAGTAAGAGAACAGGGGAGCATGCCCATTCTAAGGCAAATATTCTGCTTCTCTTATCTACTATATTGCACTGCTCAAGCGACAGGTGTAAATTTTTCGTGTGAGAGGAGCGCTGCCTGTGCGCAAACCTGAAGTTGAGTTGCTCAAAAGCATACCCATGTGGCTCTTGCGAGACGTCTTTTCATAGGACACAGGCGCTGAGACCAGCAGGGGCGTAGTATAACGCGCGCCAGCAGAGTGGTTTCCGCTCTGCTAAAGGCAGGTGATGCAAAAAATGCGAGAGCCAGGAGAGTTTGGCAGTCGGCTGTGAAGCCAGACAAAACTTGACATAAGTGGAATAAGGTGCTGCTGCTGCCTGTTTCTATAGATAGAAGATTGAACGATTTCTCCTCCACGAGTAGTGTATTTCCCCTTAACTGAATACATGCTTTTGCATGGCAGAAGAGGAGCTCCCGGCCCGGTGGAGGTATTCCTGGTATAAATAAATGAAAATGAAGACAGCTGAGCAAGCAAAAACGCTGGCGGCCCGCAAGAACCGCGATTTAGGGCTCTTGGAGATAGAGCAAGAACTTGAAGAATATACACTCCTGAACCAGGAAATGCCTACGGCGGCTTATGCCAGTATACAGGTGAAGGATGGTGCTATGCAGATCGCCACCAGCAGCGGCGGCATCGCCAGCCATAAACTAACTCTGCAGCGCGCAGATGTCGTAAGCAAGGTACTGCTCGCCTGGCTGAAGCAGGCCGCCGAGTCTCAGCATCTCCAGTGGGTCGCCGCTTCTATAGAAGGTGAAGATCAACCCGCGGACCTGGCCTCAAAGCTCTGGCTGCGCGAAGATATTGTGCCGTATGTGCTGCCAGGGCCCGCTGGCACTGAGCAGCGGACTTTACAGAAGCGCGTCCAGGAGCTGGCCTCCAGCTTCGACGAAAACAATAACGCGCGCACACAATTTCTGGCCAACCATGAGGTGCAGGTCTCGGCACTGGTTACGCTTGCAGATTATCAAAAAATAACCTCTGAGCAGGACTTTGCGCTTCTGCTAGAACTGGCGCAGGCCTTTCGCGGCAAGCGGCTGGTCTTTGTCAATGCTTCGCCGCAGGGCGGCGGCGTTGCACTGATGCGTCATGCCCTTATCAGGCTCCTGCGCTTATTAGATGTCGATGCTCACTGGTATACCCTGAGGCCTAAAAAAGAGGTGTTCAGCATTACCAAGGCAAAATTCCATAACGTACTACAAGCTGTCGCGAGCAGAGAGACCGAGCTGACGTTTGAGGACAGAGCTCTTTACGAGACATGGATGAGAGAAAACGCCTCGGCTCTGGAGGCTGTGTTTAAGGCGGCAGATGTGCTTGTGATAGATGATCCTCAGCCTGCCGGTCTGATCCCTTACATCAAGCAGGCCAATCCAGCCGCTAAAATCATTTACCGCTCCCATATTCAAATCGTGGGTAGCCTGGCCAACCAACCTGGTACGCCACAACACACAACCTGGAGTTTCCTGTGGGAGAAGATTAAGGATGCTGATTATTTTGTCAGCCATCCTATTGAGAACTTTATCCCCCACAATGTGCCAGTGGCAAAAATCCTGTATATGCCGGCGACGACCGATCCTTTAGATGGACTCAATAAACCACTGACACCTGAGCAGATATCAACCTACCTGAAGTTGTTTAATGCTCTGCTCTCGCAAGAGAGGCAGACACCGCTGGATCTTGATCGGCCCTACATTATCCAGATCGCCAGGTTTGATCCTTCAAAAGGAATTCCCGATGTGCTCGAAGCATATAAGAAATTGCGCGAGCTGCTGCAACAGCGTAAGCAGCCTGTGCCGCAGTTAGTCATCACGGGTAATAGCTCAATTGATGATCCAGATGGTGTTCCTGTGTACAGCCATATTCTGAAGTTATTGCAGTCAGAAGCCTACGCCGACTTTGCAGACGATATAAAGGTCTTGAGGCTGCCACATCGCGATCAAATCTTGAATGCCCTCTTGCGAGGGAGCAAAGTGGTTCTTCAGCTTTCCATTAAAGAAGGCTTTGAAGTCAAGGTTACGGAAGCCCTTATGAAGGGGAAGCCAGTGATCGCGTATAATGCCGGCGGCATCCCGCTGCAGCTCCAGGATGGGGTCTCAGGACATCTGGTGGAACGTGGGGATACCTCGCTGGTCGCTCAACATCTCTCTACGCTGTTGACCGATCAGCTGGCCTATCAACGCATGAGTTCGGCGGCGTTCGCGTATGCCAACAAAGATTACCTGACCGCGCCCAATGCCATCTGCTGGCTCTACTTGGCTGGGCAGCTCGCCAGGGGAGAGAAGGTGGAAGGGAATCATCAATGGGTGAAAGCACTGGCTGAGGAAGGGCACTCGCGACGAACAAAAAAAGTGGCTTGATCTCTGTCTGGCCGGCCACAGACACAGCTGGCAGAGAGAAAAACCGGCAATGGCGCCCTCTGGTCAAGCTGCGCGTCGCGACCGTCTCTCCGGTGCGTCCCATAGCCATGGTCGCAGGAGATTGAGCGCGCCATCCGGCTTTCTGCTACGATGTGCCAGGTCCTGGGGTGGTTCGAGACGTATCTGCAGTAGCGTCTACTCATTTCCAGCAAGAAAAGAGGGTGGCCCATGGAGTGCCGCGTCGGTTGCGGGGCCTGTTGTATCGCCCCGTCCATTTCATCAGCGATCCCCGCTATGCCGGATGGCAAACCGGCGGGGGTGCGCTGTATTCACCTGACGAAAAATAATCGCTGTCAGCTTTTCGGAAGGCCCGAGCGACCGCAGGTATGCGAGCGTTTGCAGCCGTCTGCGAGCATGTGCGGCTGCTCGGCACGCGAGGCTTTTACGCGCCTGGCATCGCTTGAACGCGCAACGCGACCCGCCAGCAAGTAATATCCAGGTAAACGCTTTTAACGCGACATTTCTGGTCTGGGTGACAGGTGCTAAGTCTACGCCATGCAACTGTGCGGCCGCGCTCCATCGCCTCACAAGTCTAGCCCGTCCCACGGAGGGGGATGATAAAATACAAGCACAAATTATGAACACATAGCAAGATCGAGGTGAATATATGAGTGAGCACATTAACTATGAGAACATCTTTACCCCGCAGGGCATGCTGGGGCATGTTTCGAAACATCCCAACCTGGATTTCTTGATGAATCTTTTCAATATCCCCCGGGTGTATAGCGTCTCGGGTTTTGGCAGCTGGAATGTTGGCCAGCATACCATGGCAGTCGCTTTCCTGGCGCTCTACTGGTCGGCGCATAACTCCTATCCGCAGGAAAAGCGAGACCGGCTTGTCACGCTGGCGCTTGTACACGACGCTCATGAAGCAGTCATTGGAGATATCCTGCCTTTTTTCAAAACTGCGGCCGTGAAAGAGGCCATTGAGACCATTCAGCACGATATCCTTAGCGCCTTCGCGATTGAAGAAGACCAGTCCCTGCGCGATGAGTTGAAGCTGCTGGATATGATGAGCTTCCTCTATGAGATCAGCCAGTCCTCGCCACGCGGTATCGATCCTGCCAAGCGCAAGCTAATCAAGCAGATGTACGCCCGGCAAAAAGAGGAGCTTCTCGCTTTTACGGATAAGGCGGGTATCGAGCGGGAAAAAGTCAACGAGTTTCTCACGTCCATGAAGTTGTGAAGGCACTTTTGTAAAAAAAATCAGCCTGTTGTACATTAATTTATTACACGCTTCGCATGGGGTTTAGATTACAAATCAACTAAAAGGTCATTTTTTTGATACTGTTTGTTGTATGCTAAGCTATATGTGTGCGGCCGTTGAAAATCTTGTATATAATGAGGAGCCGGCATGTCAAAAACATTTTCTGTACGCACGGCAATTCGTGAGAGGAATTTCAGGCAGATCTGCGTGCTCATTCTATTAGGCATTGTGTTTCTGCTCGCAGCCTGGTTGGTGCACCCTGATCCATTCGCCTACCCCCTCGGACTGTTCTTGTTTGGGGCCGGCATGCTGGTTGGAGCTCTCATTTATCCGTATCGTCTCGTAATAAGCGGTATAATGGTGACGCTCATCGGCGCGGTCATCTACCTTACGTACAGGCGGCTGATCAGCGGGGCTGACAGCGCAGGGCTGCTCTTTCTGGCCATCAGCCTGGGACTCTTCCTGGTTGCATTGATGGCGCGTCGGGGATATGTTGGCAAAGGGGCCATAACTCCTGCTCTGCTGGTATTTGCCGTCGGCCTGGTGTATTATGCGCCTACCGATCGTCTTCTGCCCTCCAACCTGGCCTATGTCATACTCTCGCTCTGGTTTCCGGGACTGGCTCTGCTCGTTCTGGGCTTGATTTATTGGTTTATTGATCGCGGCAAAGCGGCCTCGCTATAGCTAATGATATACTCTCCTGTTCCTCCGCATGTTAACTGACGACAATTGTCGCCTTCATGTAGGGGTGGATATTGCAATGATAGGTGAACGTGCCGGCGGCAGTAAACTTGAATTGAAAGCTCTGGCCCACTGCAACGGTCCCACTATCAAAGGTCGTACCGTCATCACTGGTTACCGTATGGGGCGCCAGCGACACGTTCTTCCAGGTTACAGTCGTGCCGGGTTTGATCGTCAGCAACGCCGGGCTGAAGCCAAAGCTGCCATCGCTATTGGTGATGATCATTACAGTCTGACTGGTGCCCGCGGCCGGGGTAGCCTTCGGCGCGAGCGTAGGCGTAGGCGTAGGCGGGGCGGTAGCAGGCGTGCTTGCAGGAGTTGTCGGCGTCGCCGTAGAGGCGGCGGCGCTGGGCGTGCCGCCGCCACAGGCGGACAGCAGCAGTAGCGCGCCCAGCACTATCACCGGCAGATACGACCACGCGGGTAAACTGTGCCTTAGCAGGTATATGTTTTTTGACATCTTCTCCTCTTTTTTCTCGTAATATCCCCCCGTATTAAAAGCTTGGTGGAGGCGGAGTCTGTCCCGTGTAATCGCCGATCACATAGGACGTATAGGGACCATCGAGCTGACCAGCTCCATTGCCGGGCACGTTGACGGTCCCATACTGGAACTGTATTGTTGGATTAACGATGAGTACACGATGATTAAACTGGTCGGCAATACTGATGCTGCCGTTGGCCAGCTGCACAGCATTGGTCGGCAGAGGCGCGCTACCGCTGGTCGCGTCGCTATTGGTGAAGTACTCAAACACGATGTGTTTGCTGGGGGTCACCTCCAGGATGCGGCTATGAGACGAATCGGTGATCAATGTATTGCCGTTGGGCAGTCGACTGGCAAAAGCGGCCGCGCTGAGCCCCTGGTTATATTGCCACACGATGGAGCCAGAACGCGTGATCTCGATAACGCGGTTGTTATTCTCATCTCCAATGAGAATATGACCATTGGGCAGGAGTTCGGCGCTGTTGGGGTTGTTGAGGGCACCAGGACCGGACTTTGGACCGTACGACCAGACGATATGTTTGCTGCTCTTGTCTATCTCGATCACACGATTGTTACCCTGGTCAACGACCATGATATTGTGATTGGGCAACTGGATGGCAAACACCGGCGCGTTCAGCTGGTTGGGGCCAGAGCCCGTCACGCCGGCCTGGCCATATTGCCACACGATTTTGCCCTGCTGGTTGACGACGATGACGCGGTTGTCGACGCAACCTTTGGTGTAACTCGCTGAACCGGCGGGGATGCCCGTGCCTGCTGTCAGAGTCAGGCCGCCGCTCAGGCGCTCGGCATCATTGAGGCCGATGATCGTATTGGGACCGGGATTGCAGAGTTTGGGGTTGCCTGAGCCAAAGGCCCATACAATATGCCCGTCGGGAGCTACCTCAACAATGCGGTTATTAAACTGATCCGAAATAAGTATATTCCCCGCGGCATTAAACTGGTGAGCGGGCGCCTGCTTAGAGTTTGAAGTGGACTGAGTAGCACCGGCGCAACTACTGGAGATCAGCGCGATCAACAGCCCGGCAATAATAAACAAAGGGTGCTTTTGCATGACCATCCTGCTTATCCTCCTATGGGCAGCATCCTGCGTGCTACCCGATCTGCTAGAACAACGGCATAGCTTCCCTCTCTGCCTGGCGATGGGGCCTCGCCAGCAGTGCAGATACGTGCCACTATGCTTTTGTTATCAGCAGATACGGGCGAGGGTTACAGCGCACATTCGCATGAGTTATAACCTGAAATGCGCGGCGTGTGCATCTTCCAGAGAGAAAAGGAGCATTAAAGTCTGAAGAGCTACCGGGCGGTTAGTGAAGAGGAACTTTTTAAATAAAAAGAGTAAAAGCGCCGCAAAAAAGGTGCTGGTGCGCTAGAGGGGAACGACCACAAACCGTCCGTAGGCCACGAGCAGGGCCAGTAGCAGCAGGACAAGGGGCACGGCCAGGCGATTGTATTCCCTGAGCGACACATGCGTAATCAGCGCCCCTATCATCCTCAATACCAGCCTCACAGCCGCCAGGGGCGTTAACCAGGGCAAGATGCCCGTTACGGTCGGTAGAATGCCCGTGCTTCTACCATCCAAGCTCGTTTAAGCGCTGTTCCGCCTCTTCAAGTGTAATTGCGCCCGTGCGCAGCTCTTCAAGCACAATGCGGCGTTGCGCGAGTGGCGTTGCGGAGGCCGCACCCGTCTGGCCAGCGGAGAGGTCCTCATCAAGTGGATGATCCACTTTTTCGTACTCGATACGCACGCGCTGTGCGGGCGAGTCTGCTATACTGGCGGATTTTGAGCCCTGCTGGCTCTTGCTCCACTCGCGTCGAATACGTGCGAGTGCATCTTCCAGTTCCGTCTTCGCTTTTTCTACCGTCGCCAGTATTTCGTTTTCTAGCGCATCCCATTTTGTATCGCGTACGCGTCTGGTCGCGCGTTGTGCATAGTGCCTGGCGCGTTCGGCGGTGCGGCGAGCCGCCCGCTCGGTTTTTTCGCGCAGCTCGTCCAGGTACTCTTCATACTCTCCATACGCGCGTGCGCCTTGCCCCTGCTTCCACTCAAGGCCGAAATCAGGCGCGTGTGGGACACCAAATCCATCCGGGTCGTCGTTTTCAGTAAATGGGCCCTGGAAATGAAACCAGGCCCGTCCAGGCTCTCGATCCCACTGCGCGCGGAAGCGGCGGCGCCCGAAATTACCTTCCCACGTTCTTGAACCTTTTTTATCTTTTTTGTCGGCAGTTGACTCGTTATTCATTATGCTTTCCCTTTCATCAAAACCGCGGCATAGAGACCCGTCTCCATTTACGGGACGGGAGAAAATGCCGCCCTACTTTCTATAAGATGGGCCGAAGCCCTCCGTACGCTTTTGAGCTGTTTGTAACTCGCGCTGGCATAAATCCTGGTCCCATCGAGGGTACGAAGATCAAAGTAGCCCGAACTGCGCCTGCCAAACACAAAGCAGATTTTGCCATGATACTTTACAGTATCAAAGAGACGAAAGCCATGTACATACTTAGGAGCCGTGTTCCGCTGGCGTTTCCCACCTTTCCTGATCGTTGCCTTCTGCAGTTGCCGATTGTTTCTTCTCACCCACTTGATGAAATACCAGGTCCCATCAGAGGATGCCAGCGGATGCCCACTGATGCAACGGGCATCCACGAGATGTGACTTCTCTAGCTGGTGTGTTATGCGCGTGTGCTTGGTATTGTATCCGTAGGTCAAGTAAACATTTGGGAACATCGCTTTGACACGTTCGTAGACACTCCACCGCAGGATGCCCATCTGCGTCGCAGCGCGGAAACTGGTGGCTTTCCGTTGTATCTTGTGTTCCTGATGGGTTTGATGGATCAGATTATGACACGTTTCACACAAGGTTATCAGGTTATCAGGGCTCTCCCCGCCTGTTTTTCTCAATTCGATATGGTGCACATTCAAGATCGGATCCTTTGATTTGCCCTGACACCATTGGCACCTATGACCATCCCTCGCGAGCACATACTCACGCACATTCCAGAACCCCCATTGCGGGCCTTGCTGGTAGGCCTTCCCTTCGATCTCAGGCTGGCGAATTTTCTGGAGATCAAACTGGGCCACCTCGATACTGATCGTGCGTATGGGCAAGATCGCATGCACCATCCTGATGGTTTTGAGATGAGCTTGCACCTTGTGCTCAACAGAAGGAGCAAGCCAGCCCTCCGGTTTCTTTCGGTTGAGAAAGCGGGCCTGACGATAGCGCGTCTTGCGGCTCCGTCTTGCGCGGCGCAACTGGCTACGTGTAGCCAACACTTCCTGGATATCCGTTCGTGGCTTCACTTCTGCCTCAAAGAGAACTGCCCGCTCCGTTGTAGCTGAAACACCGATATGTTGTGTTCCTGCATCAATGCCGAGCGAAACCTTTTGCTTGTAGCCGGAACTTGCATAGCACAGTTGCAGAGTAAAAGGAACTATATTAATGACTTGAGCTTTTCCCGCTTCGAGCAATAATCTTGCCTTGCGCGGGGAACAAGGCATTAAGGGCTGCCCGTGACAATTCAAGATGTAAACGAACAAAGCGTTTACCTCCCTTTGGGAGTAAGGTGCTCTTCGCTAATGTTTTGTAGGCTTGTTCGCCCTGCAACACTGTTCCTACCCATCAGAACTGTTTAATCGCAAAGGATAGAGCTACAGGCTAGAGCAAGCACCTGCAGGTATCGTGACCTACAAAACGGAGTACGTTTGCGTACCAAAGCTAGTCAAGCAAGGCTTATGCAAGTCTATCCCCTTTAGGGGATGGGTTCTTGACCGTTAGCGCTCCTCCAACCGATCACTTAAACCCCAACCCTGCTAATTTCAATACGTTGCACCCGCTAGATTGTTGCATAAGCGCAGCGCTAAAACTCATCCAGGTTGGGGAGGAAGAGAAAGCGCGCCCGGATCGTCTGTAACTTTTCCTGGTCAAACGGGAGCAGGATATCACATTTGGCAGTGTCATCAAGCCGCTCTACAGGACAGTCTAGACGATTTAACACGACAATGACAGGGGGATCACGCGCAATGAAAGTTAGAGAGGCTATCGAGGAATATCGCTACTACATCACGAAGCACTCCGAGCAAACACAGGAATGGTACCTGGGCAAGCTGAAGGTGTTCGATGCATGGTGTACAGGGGAGGGACTGCAACTCGAAGATCTACGCCCATCGCACATCGCTCGCTTCCTTGACAGTGTGCGACAGAGGACCAACCCCCGAACCAAGCAGCCGGTTACTACACACCTCGTGCATGGATACGCCAGAGCTGTGAAGGTCTTCCTTAACTGGGCTAGCCGCGAGGAGGGAATAGAAGACCACGTATCACAGCGTCTACCACGTAGGATACCCATGCCCAAGATGGAAGAGAAAGTCATCGAAACGTTAAGTGCTGAGCAAGTCAAGAGGATGATGATAGCATGCGATCAAGGCGACAACCAGGAGATGGTCATGCGTGATAGAGCGATTGTAGCGCTACTCATAGATACAGGCATTCGAGCAAACGAGCTATGCACACTCACGCTCGATAACGTCTACATCACATCGCACGACGGCTACCTCAAGATCTACGGCAAGGGGAGCAAATGGCGGGAGGTCGGGCTAGGCGAGAAGTCGAGGGCAGCACTGCACAGGTTCATCACTCGATATCGAAGGGCACCACGCGATGAGAAGCACGTATTCCTCAGCCGCGTCACAGGGAAGTGCCTCTCAGTAACCGGCTTGGAGCAGTTGCTATATCGCTTGAAAGACAAAGCACGGCTTCAACCTACAGTACGCGTCAACCCTCATGTATGGCGGCATACCTACGCGATGACCTACCTACTCAATGGGGGAGACGTGTACAAGCTCTCTCGATTGATGGGGCACACTTCGGTTACGATCACAGAGGGGTACCTACGTGCTGTCAAGGCTAAGGATGCTCGGTCAGGTCAATCTGTGTTGGACAGCTTGCGATAGGAGGAGATGACATGCGAGAACTATAATTGTCCACTGCTGGCCGCCTGTCTTTACTTGTCTAACTGGGCCAAATATACCCCCTACACACCAGGCAGAACGGCGTGCGGGGGCTTCTCTTTTTATTTACGCGTTTGCTTTCTTGACAAAGGTAATACCCCTTGCACATCTGTTTCAGGTGTGGTATACTCACTGTGTAGTGTTCTTGAGATCGCCAATGGGGGGCACTACAACAAACAACACTAACCAACCAAAAGATAAGACAAGGAGAATGGCACACATCTGTAGGGCGTGTGTGCTTGAGTGGGCGTGTACCCGAGTGGTATATGGCCTGTGCATTCTGGTGGAAATACACCACGGTGCACAAAAATAAGTAGAGCGAGGGACGAATTTGCCCTACCGTAACCTCCTCTTTGATGACAATGGTGGATAGCGCAAGTCCATTGCGTTATTTATCGGCGTTTTCAAGGAGGATGTCGTATGACGACGACTTCATTACAGCCGCAGGATCAGGACAATACTCCTACCCCGCCTCCGTTTGGGCGTATTCACTGGGTCTTCCTCGGCTATCTTTTTTTTATTACGCTCGCCCTTCTGGCGCTCCCTGTCGTGCTATGGTTCCTCACAAAAAGCATCTACAGCTTGTCCTCTGTCGTGGGCGCTGGTCCTACGATCTTCTTCCTCTGGCGTCGCTGGGCAAGCTATCTTTTGCCATTGAGCGAGGGTGAGATAAGGTACCGACTGGAGCTGGCGAAAATAAAACACCGTGATGAAAGGCGGCGCAGGGTGCAGGGGAAGGGACCCTCGTGATGGGTACCTGCTTCTCGACCTCATCAACATGCCAACATAAAGCACATCCTGGCCTCTTCCTCGAATTCGTCAATCTCGATGTTACTTTTGGAACACTCGTTCGTTGTCTATAGTAGAGACCCTCAAACCTTGCCTTTGGCCTGTAAAAAGTGCGCCACTCCACAATAGTACTTTAGTTCTACCACACTGAGTATGGGCAATAACGGGCATACGGGCATTAGGTACCAATTTTTCAATCCGCTTTGCATGTGTTGCATGTACTATCTACTAACACTGCTAATAAATCAGGCCAAATGAGGACAAAACACAGCGGGGTAGAAGGAGCATTGAGTAAAATGCATAAAGCTACCCAATAGATGAGGGTGCATTATTCATGAGGAGAGTGTCAATTGAAGAGAACGCCACCACGGGTGCGGCGAGAAGTGTGCTACCGCCTACGTGCAGGAGAGACACAAACGGATATCGCACTCGCACTTGGCATCAGTCAGCAAACAGTATCTCGCATTAAGTTAGGAGTGTGGTATGACATAGACGGCGAGAGGGATGCAGCGATCATAGAGGCATACCGGAACGGTAAGACGCAGCAAGAAGTTTCTGCTATGTTTAAGGTGAGTCAAGCCACTGTACTCGCGTGTACTAAAGGAGGCAGGGGTACCGAAGTGGAAGCAGGGGCGTACGGTGTTTATATCCTACGACGATCACATAAGGTATCATAGCCGCGCATAGAACGCTTCTAACAACAGAACACTCAATCTACTAGGGCATCAACTGATAGCCCTTTTCTTTTTGGCATTTGAAGCCAAAAACATTTCACTACTACAGGAGAAAACAACGCTTAATGGACTCAACTAAGAACGTCATTCATCGCATTGACCACCTTGGCTCACTCTACACGGTAGACGCTGTGGCTAAGAAATTAAGGATCACCAAAGACAGTCTCTACGCAAGGCTGAGGAGGAAAGGCATTGCTCTCTACAAAATAGGGAACGTCGTGCTATTGGATGTGTCTCGTGTAGTTGGAGACGCTGATCTCAACTACGCCGCTGATAGTCGCGTAGGCAGGCAATATCACGAGAAAGAGGAGAACTAATGCAACACGATAAGAGGCTTGATGAGGTGCCAATAGCGTTAGATACCATCAAGGAGTTATACAAGATGAATGATGGGATCATTCGTAGATTGTGTGCTCAATACGGTATGCAAGTACAACAGGTGAATAACCAGGATAGCATACGCGTAGGTGATTTCCAGCGATTGCGGCATGTGCTGGGGATAAGTGGAAGGAGGTAAATAAGTGTTAGTGCTACAACGCAAGCGCGGCGAGAGTGTGCGTATAGGCGATATTGTCGTACGTGTGCTCGATGTCAATGACTTTGATGTCGTGAAGATCGGCATCGACGCGCCACGAGAGACACCTATCGTTAGGGATGATGTAGTGAGAAAGACTATTGAAAACGTTGGAACAGAAAGATAACTTACTATGGAAAAGGACTTCAACAACTACGAGCAGGGACTAAATGAGAGGCCGACAGGAACGCCGCCCACCACCAAGGCAGCTTGGAAAGAGTTCTTTGCGGACTACGAAGAGTACACACCTACCCCTGAGGATGGAGATGACAGTGAGGATATTGTAGGCGAGGAGTATATGGTAGCCTCAACCGCCAAGCCGAATACCGTTGTTCCTACGGGGGAAGCACAGGCTCCTCCCGCGATGGAAGCGGCTACTAAGGCAGATGAGGAGTTTAAGTTCACGCTACACGATGACAGCTACTACCTCAACCGTTCGAAGAGGGAATGGTTAATCAGGGGCATCCTACCAGCGAAGGGGCTGAGCATGGTCTATGGTCCTCCTGGGTGTGGTAAATCGCTGCTAGTGATGGCGTGGGCTATGTGTATAGCATCCGGCACGCAATGGCTAGACAGGCCAGTAAAGCAAGGAGCGGTAGTTTATATTGCTGCTGAGGGAGGTGACGGGATAGGGCTACGCATCAGAGCATGGAAAGAGCAAAACAACTTCCCTGGCAACACGGGAGTACGCTGGATAGATAAAGTGGTGCTCCTCAACGAGAGTGTCACGGTTGATGCCCTTATACAAAACCTCAAAGACGCAGCTAAAAGACCAAGCGCCAGCACTCATCATTGCCGACACGCTCTCACGGTGTAGCGGGGGAGCTGAGGAGAATAGCAATAAAGAGATGGGTGTTATCCTCGCTGCTGCTGATAAAATACGAGAAACATTTGACTGCGCTTTTATGATCATCCATCACGACGGCAAGGAGAAGGGCAAGGGACCCCGAGGAGCGCAGGCACTACACGGGAATGCTGAGGTTGTCATCGCTGTCTACCAGACCGACGAAGGATGTAAGGTCTCCCCATACAAAACCAAGGATGCCAAGGGATTTCCTGCACCTGAACCTAAAGCTGCACACCTATCAGTTCGATCCCTACGATGACACCTATACGGGAGCGGTGCTACAAGCAGGCAGTAACAACGCGACAGTACGCCTTCCACAAACGCAGGAAAGTATGCTCGCTGTGCTTGGAAGAGAGATGGCTACCTCACGGGAAGTGGAAAGCAGAATGTGCTGCTGTAGGCATCAATGAGAACACCTTCAAGAGCAATCTACAGAGGCTCAGGAAAGCTCAAATAGTCAAGCAAGTCGGTACGGCGTGGGGAAAGCGACGCGACGAGAAGGAGGGATAGGGATGCACGGCGTAACTCTTTATTGCCGATTACTGCGATTTGACCTTCCTCCTTGGGGTATGCGCGGGTGAGGTGCAGCAGGTGTATTATATACACCTGCACCCCTGCATCCCAACCTCACCTCGTGGAGATACCCGGCGAGGATGCAGGTATGCTGCATCCCACTTGCATCCCTTGCATCCCTGCATCCCACCTGCATCCCCTCCTAGATCGCCGCGCCCTTCCCCTTGCGTCTCCCCTAGTGGATGGCCGCCCCTTCCCGCGTCCCCTTGACTGTCACCTGCCCGTGCCCCTATCATCAACACAACGAAAGGGAACATTTACCCCAACCATGAGAAAAATTTACCACCGACCAGCACCATATACCCAACGCCGCACTCGTAACACTTGGAAAGGACTCGTATCACCAGATGGAACCGAATATACCCGCATCCCCGACCTACACGCCTTCTGCCTAGCTCACAACCTTGACTTCAATCAGGTGTACAGACTGGCACAGAGAGAAATCGCGGAGTCGCGGAGGTACAGGGATGGACAAGGTTGAGATAAATTGTTATATTGGATGAGAATTTGCAATGGATTGAAAGGACAAACAGATGAATTACAGTCAACTGATCCAAACGCTAATTGCAACGGTTGTCGGAGGCTTGATTGTGATTGCAACGAATTGGATTGGTACGCGAGAAGCCAGAAGAAACGCTAATAAAGAGTGGTATGAAAAAAACTACTTATTGGAGGGAATAGAGCCGTTGGTAACATACCTCTACGATTTGGCCATATACTTTCACAATAAGTCCTACGTCGGTTCCATGCAAGTAAGGAGTTTTGATACTATTCCCGTCGAAGCTATCGTCAGGCTTGAAATTCTTTTTAGTGATAGCGTAGTTGTTAACATAATTGAAGTATCTCAGAAACTACTGTCTAACCAAGATAAAAAGGTTAACAGGGATGCTTCCAAACTCTTGCATAATGCCTGTAAAATCCTGCTAAAGTTTCGTGAAGAATTCCTCCATTCTTTATTAGAAAAGGTAAGAACTAAACATTATGTCGTAAATGCATCGCGTGAGGTAGAAAAACTCAATGAGATAATCGGAATTCTAACAGAATTAGCAGGCTATAAATTGGATATGAATGAGTAGATGCGTAAGCGATGTCGAACGTGCTTGGTTCTTGATAACTCTGAGATTGCAATGAGGGGAAAACGTACCAGGCACTAGTATAACGGTAGAGCTTATGTTAAATTAGAGGTGGAGTGCGGAGCCACTGAGCTTTTTTCTTGATGAACCACTTATTCACTCAGCTCCCGCCCTGCACTCTCCTCCCTCAGTCCACTCCTCTGCTAAAAGTGCCTACTACCAAGCCTGATAGCCGTTTGCACCGTATAGGTGGTACTCCTCGATAATCTTCTCTCCATCGCGAAGGTTATTAAGGAACTCTAATTGTGATTTAGTAGGCCCATCTATCATGTCAATGGCCACCACCACCTGTACTTTTTTCTCTACATCGGAGTCAGGACTAGGGAAAAGCTGAATGGCAATCTCGGCTTGAGAATGAATTTAGCTCAACAAGAAGCCTGCGCATGGAGAGACGTTTTCCGCGAATCTGGTTACTGCTCTTGCCGAGCTTCCACCACGCTTGCTCAAGGACAGTTTACCATTCAGCGGGAAAAAGCCTGTCTTTACGATCTCGGCATTCGTAAACGCCTCTTTCATAGTTTCTTCATTCCAGTTCTCGTCGTTTCGTGGTTTCACAGTGATCCTTAGTTGGTTTCTCAATACCATTGCTCCTTATACTTTTCAAGGCTATTACGTGAACAGCGATGACACTTGTTGATACAACTTTAACTATCACTTTCCTACAGAGTGGAACGTGTAACCCTGTCTTGAGTAACATTACCAGTACTTCAAGCAAGCAAACATAGAAAGAGTACCGAGATTGTATAAATCATACCGTTGCTAGACTTGGAGAGGAGGGTTACCTAATGGATGAGCCTTAATTGTAGTCCAGCCGTATCCCCAATTTGCACTCCTTCTGCCTGGCTCACGGACTCGACTACCAGCAGATGTACAGACTCGCGCAGGGAGAGCTAGATGAAGTAGAAGGATGGACACGCCTGCTGTAGTCTGCTGTCTCCCATTAGGGGTGCGTTGTTCCATCAGGCATGGTTGCGCCATCGAGCGATTTGGCTTCTTTCTCTAGTTCTTCATTAGTAATGCCTGTAGCACCCATCAGGTTGGCTTTGCTCAGATCGGCTTCCCTTAGATTGGCTTTGCTCAGATTGGCTTTGCTCAGATTGGCTATAAACAGGTCAGCTTCGCTCAGGTCAGCTTCGCTCAGGTAGGCTCCACTCAGGTTGGTAAGGGACAGGTGGGCTCCTCTCAAGCTGGCTCCTGACAGGCTGGCGTGGCTTAGGTTGGCTCCTAGCAGTTCGGCTTGGCTCAGGTTGGCATCGCACAGGTTGGCATCGCATAGGTTGGCATACATCAGGCAGGCTTTGCTTAGGTTAGCTTTGTAGAGCAAGGCTTCGCTGAGATTGACATCATGGAGATCAGCACTTCTGAAATTCATCCCATTGAGATCAGCGTCACTGAGAGTGACAATACTTCTATTAGGCGGGTTTCGCATGAGGCCAGTCTCACGTAAAAATGCAAAGACATATCCAATGCGTCTAGCATCAAGTTGAGAGAGCACGGTGATTGTTCGTACACGTGCTACTATTTTGGCTGCCTCATCTTCCAGTTTCCCCAGTTTTGACTCGTGCAGGTGCTTCTCAAGCAGAAGTTCAGATATTTTGTCGATGTAGTCCTGTAACGCTTTTTCACGTTGGTTGTCGAATGCAATCTCCCGTTCGTTTTCTGCACGTTTCTCTATTACCTCTCGTTCTATCTTAGCCCGTTGTTCTGCGGTTTTTTCCTCTCTGCTCTTTTGTATTTGGTTGAGCCAAAATCCACCAACGGCCAGCACAATCGGGATAAACAGGAGCTGCATCCAGTCCCAAAGCGTTTTCCCTCGCTGGAAGTTATTGGCATTGGTAGGAGGAGTATAGGGGGCAAGTCCTGTCCAGCTCCAATTGAACCGATACCCCAAGATAACCACAACAATGAACGCAACACCTAACACACTCGCCCCAATAATGACAATATTCATAACTGGGTGTTGCTTTATTTTCTGCCACCAACCTATTGCAAATCAAGCGGCCTGATCGGGAATGGAAAGATGAGTTTCATAAGAGCATCCAAAGTAAGAACAAACGCGTTGGGCCAACTGCTTGGCGGTAAGCAAGCCATCTCGCTCGACCACCTTGCGTTTGGCATGCACCCACTTCGGCTCAATCGGGTTGAGCCAGGGACTTTTGGTCGGCAGAAAACAGGGCAGAATACGCACCCCTGTGCCCGCTTGCTTGATCAGGCGGTTGTGCTCTCTGATCCAGGTCCGCACCAGCTTGCTCACGTGAAAGGAGGCATTATCCCAGATCAGCAACCAGTTGGTCTTGCCTTGCGCTTGCAGTTGGGTGCAACACCACGCCAGAAATTGGGTGGTGATGGCACTCACCGGGCGACCATCCACAAAGCGCAGCGACAGCTGACGGCGGAGCGGATCACTGGCCGGTCCCTGTTGCCAAAGGACCCCATAACAGGCCAACGCCTTTGGGTCGGGATCATCCTTTTGCCAGACCTGCTCCACCAGCCGTACCGGCTGATCTTTCCCTTGCCACGCCTGCACCCGCGGCAGTGCGAACCGGCTCCACCAGACCTCATCCAGAAACCCGATGGCCCAGCCAGGCTGTGTGCTTGCCCAGGCGATCAAGCGATCGCGCGCCGTTTTTTTTTGAAATACAAGGGATCGGGACTGGTAATCCAGTGCTTGGCTCGCTTCCAGTTGATTCCCAATTTCTTGAGTGTCTGGCGAATGGTCTCGCAACTGACCAGCCGCATCGTCCAGCCTTGCTTGACACACTCTTTGGCGACCAGGGAAAGCGTCCACAGACTGGTTTCGAAGCCAAAATCGCGTGGGGGACGGTGCAGCAGCGCCTTGAAGGCCTCGGCATCGACGCCTGCGAGGGCAGTGCGTACGTGCAGAGGACGACTTGAACCGGCTTGCAGAGCTTCTCGTCCCTGCTGGTTGAAAGCATGGATGGCATTGCGAACGGTTTGCTGGTCGCAGCTCAGCGCCGTGGCAATGCTGGGCACCCGTTCGCCACGGGAACTGGCGAGCAGGATCTGGCTGCGACGTAACACAAAAGCATGCGAGGAACGTAAACCAGCTTCGAGCTGCTTGTATTCTTCCTCGCTGAGTGAGCGAACAAAGATTGGTTGCTTCATGCGGTCTATCATACCACATTCGCGATCACCTTTCTTGAGAATGCACTATGTATTCAGCCTTCATTGGCTACTTCACTCCTGTACGTTAATCGATCGAGTATAAGATCATCAATGTAATAAACGAAGCACAGCCGATAACGTAAAGTCGTGGTGGAGGGATGGATGAGCAGGGTAGTGGATGATCTTTAATCGCCGCTCGCCGTCTTCTCATTGCTCGGAGCAGGAAAAAACCGTACTGGCCAATAGCATACCGGAGGTCTTTTCTAATACCGATCTATTGCTGAGTTGAGAATGGTTGTGTTATAATCGTGTCAGTTTATCCCCTATTGATATAAATTGGACTACATTGAAACTAAATGAGAGAAGGAGAAACAATGCAACAACCACCTCAAAATCCAGAACAGCCATCTTATCCCTATCAACAACAGCCTGGACAAGGCACACCTCCCCCGCCACCATATCAACAGCAGCAGACGTATACACAGTATCCGCCACAGCAGCAGCCCTACAACCAGAATGATCCGACGTACGTGCCACCCGTACCGCCATCGCCAAAGAAGAAACGCGGACCGCTCTTCTGGATTGGAGGCGGGTGCTTGCTGCTTATCGTGCTCAGCATTATCGTCGGAGTTATTATTACCGCCACTGCGGCCCACTCGGTATCTACATCTCTCAGCAATGCCGCTGCGACGATAACTGTTGCCGCGGGCAATGGCAACACCTCAGCCACACAACCCGCGTCATCAAGCTCAGGTAGTGATTATAAGGTAGGGCAAACCGCAACCGTCGGTTCAATGAGCATGACCCTCAACAGCGTTAAGACCACCCAGGGCGGCCCATATGATGATCTCAAAGCTGGTGACACTTATCTTATTGTGGACGTGACCGTGAAGAACGGAACTGGTAGCCCCAAGAACGTTAGCAGCGGCGTGGATTTCAAACTCAATGATTCGACTGGTCAGTCCTATACCGAAACCGTGATAACTGGCGAAACTCCTCCTGATGATACGGCGCTTCGAGATGGCGCGAAACTGCGCGGGCAACTCACCTATGAGGTCCCAAAGAGCATGAAGCAATTTACATTCACGTACCAACCTGATTTTCTGACGAGCGATCAGGCAACCTGGGACATCAACCTCTAGAACACCGTGTAGCCAGCCTAAACGCTGGCTACATATCTGAAGGTGAAAAATTTCAAGCGGCGACGGCCTCGCGCATTCCCATCATGTCTTGTGTAACGGCGCATCGCATTTCTTGTGTAACAAGCAACAACGAGGATTCTGACGGGCAGTATCGTCACCAATACACAATACTTACACAAGAAGCCTCACCATAGCAGCATCTATAGCAATAGACACGTGTACCCCTAACCCAACGCAACACCTGCCGTTTACCATGGGCGAAGCCCTTCAAGACGACCGCCCCTCCAACGACGCGCCCTATCCTCTCGTACCCCTCCTTGGTGACGCGCCCGGTTCTTGATTGCTTCGAGGCTTGAATAAAGAAAAACCCCTGGCTACACGAACCAGAGGTCTTTCCTTTGCTTGGTGGTGTTAAGGAATTTATTCGCCTCCTTTGTTCTGCGACCTATCTCTCCAGAATATAACCTTGAGTAATCGTTCGAGTCGGCTACACGCTTCCTCATTCACGAGTATGAAGACTACAATACCAGACAGACAAATCGCCGTAACAACTAATGCGAGAGGGAATTGTACAAACAACTCCCCTACAGCTACAAGAGCTGTATAAATTCCTGTTTTGGTCAATTGACATTAATCCTCCAAACACGACCAAAGAGAATTTCTCGGCTATAATATCAGATCATGCCGGGAAGGTCAACCAAGAACCGCAATACAGGGAGGGCCTATCGTAGGATTGAGGATGGCACCGTTGTACGTTCCCTCCCTCATTTCGATTAAACTCAACCATTAGAGAGCGTCGAAAAGGAAGAAATTTCGAGCGGTGACGGCCTCGCGCTTTCATCCCCGACCCTTAGCAACGGCGCACCCCACTCTTGTGTAACAAGTAGCGCCATGATGTGCTCTTGTGCGTACATGCTTACTGGCGGTCGTCACTCTTACACAAGACACCCCTTGATGGCGCAGTGTAACCGGCAAACGTCACCCTCACGCTATATAACTCGATCACTTACCATCCTCATTGGCCGTATACCTTGCAGTCATCCTCATCTCCTCTTGACAGCACATTCACCCCATATTATACTCTGAATAGCTACTGATATGTTAGAGGTATCGGAAGCAAACACGATGAAAGGACTCTCATCATGACGCAGGAAATCGTACCCGCTACCACGTCTTCACCACTCGCTCTCATTGGTCATATCGCTAACCACCACGCTGCTCAAGGTGCCTTCGATGACTACCACTCACGCGTAGCTCAGAACACATTACGCCGCCATCATGCCGACTTGGCTGTCTTCACTACCTATCTCGCCAACGCAGGGCTGGTACTCACTACAGAAGATCTCATGCACGCCCCCGATACCTGGCAGGGTGTAACGCATGGGCTTGTGGAGGGCTTTGTTCGCTGGATGCTTGCTGCTGGATATGCTATCGAGAGTATCAATGCACGACTCGCTACGATCAAGGTGTACTGTAAACTCGCTGCTAAGGCTCAGGTTATCGACGCCGCCGACTACGGTTTGATCAAGCTGGTACAGGGCTATCGTCACTCTGAAGGCCGCCATGTTGATGAGGGGAGAGAAGTAACCAGAGTAGGTAACAAGAAAGCCGTAGCAGTCTCGATCAGCACCACACAGGCCGCTCTACTCAAGACACAGCCGGATACACCACAAGGCAGGAGAGACGCGCTATTGATGTGCCTCCTGCTCGATCATGGCTTGCGTTGTGGAGAGGTAGCAGCACTCACCCCCGGCTGTATCGTTGATGGCAGTCTCACATTCTACAGGCAGAAGGTAGACAAGGTACAAAACCATGATCTCACCCGCGATACACTGCTTGCTTGGAACCGCTATGCTGGAGTCATGCCTGCCAATTCACCCCGTTTGCTTGCTGGTAGTCGTAAGGGAGGCAAACTCGAAGGTATCATGAGCGAGAGGGCTATAACTGACCGTGTGTGCGTGCTGGGCGATGTAATCGGCTTGAATGGCTTAAGTGCTCACGATTGCCGCCACTACTGGGCTACGGCTGCTGTGAAGGGCGGTACTGACATCAAGTCGCTACAGGATGCCGGTGGTTGGAGTAGCCCCGCCATGCCCCTGAGATATGCGGAGTCGGGTCGTGTAGCTAACAAGGGGGTGAAGTTGGGATAGCACACAGTTGGAGATAATCGCGCTGTAGTCGATTTCTGAGCGAGTATAGGTTGGAGTAGGTATAATGAGAGGTCATCAGGACAAAAAGCTCAGATTTCAACTACAGAGCGTTATTGAGTAGGCTGTCTATACGTCATGTTGTCAGCATGTATATACTTGACATAATATTGTGGGTAACATGTCGTTGTGTTGTGGCTGCGTGCTGGGGTGCTACTTGACATAACATAACGGCTTGTTGCCTTCGTTCCCCTGCGTTGATATCAGCTATACATCACACATAGAACCTAATGAAACACAGTATCAATACATCGTTTAATGATATAAATTCGCCACATCACCCTCCCCGGCCACAACTCCCCGCCCCATTGGCCGGTTACACTCGCCGCTACGCATCAGACACAAACACACAGGAGATAAAGAGAGGTAGTCACCATATAGTGATGATAGTCACCATATCATGACTATCCCTACTCCAATAGTCACCAACTGATGACTACCCACCCCTGTGTACCCCGCTGTGTCACGATTGGTCACGATTGAATAGCATCCCCCCTCATGCCCCTTTCAAGTATAGATTTTTGGGAAAGGAAGGTGAAAAAGGAGCGGCAAGACGCCGCCATCTGCTACGATGAAAAAACCACAGACTCATCAAAAGCAGGAGAACGGATATGTCTTGCCCGGATCGATTATCGCAATGGTCACAAGAAGTGTCAATGGCCTTTGCCCATTTGAGTAAACCGCAAGTGTGGGGGCTAGTGCTCTGGAGCGTGGGGATCGCGCTGTCGGGAGCAGCAGGGATTACGCAACTCAGTGCTCTGCTGGCGCTGGTGTTGGAACAAGAGGAACAGACCGTGTTTCAGCGCTTGCGCGAGTGGTATCTGGATGCGAAACACAAGAGCGGGAAGAAGCGCCGGGAACTGGATGTGACCTCGTGTTTTGCCCCCTTGCTCTGTTGGGTGGTGCGCCTGTGGCAGCAAGGGAACCAGCAAATGGTGCTGGTCCTGGACGCTACGACCTTGGGAGAGCGCTGGACGATTTTGTCGATCAGCGTGGTGGTGCGCAGTTGCGCCATTCCGGTGGCGTGGAAAGTCTTGGGAGGGCATGAGAAAGGCTCGTGGCGACCACATTGGGAAGGGCTGCTCACGCACCTGGAGGGCAGCATTCCGCCGGACTGGCAGGTGCTGGTCCTGGCAGATCGAGGCTTGTATGCCCGCTGGTTGTTCCAGGCCATCTGCACCTGTGGCTGGCATCCGTTCTTGCGGATCAACGTGGGGGTCAAAGCGCGTGTGGTGGGAGAGGAGACCTGTGACTGGATCAGTCGATGGGTTCCCACGCCGGGAACGAGTTGGAAAGGAAGAGTGGAGTGCTTTGTGGGGAAAGCCAGCCGCCTGACCTGTACCTTGCTGATGCATTGGGAGGCAGGCTATGAGCATCCCTGGGCGGTGCTCACTGATCTGGAACCAGAGCAAGCCGAAGTGAGTTGGTATGGCATGCGTACTTGGGTGGAAACCGGCTTCAAAGACTTCAAACGCGGCCTCTGGGGCTGGCACCACAGCAAAATGCTGGAGGCCAGTCGCGTAGAACGGCTCTGGTTGGCGATGGCCGTGGCCCAGGTCTGGACGCTGAGCGTGGGTTGCCAGGCCGAGGAGGAGCAACGGGAGGAAAGACGCGGCGAGCCGCTGCCAGCCCCGCATGTTGCTTGTCGTCGGCGCAAGCGGCCAGCGGGTCAGCCGCCGCCACGCCGGTTAAGTTGTGTCGTGCGCGGACGCCTGGGGTTAGTAGCCGCGCTGTTCAACGCTGAGGTCTTGGCCTGCGGCAGGCTCTTGCCCCAAACGTGGCCTCAGACTATCACGGCTCCCAGGAAACTGCCGCGACCTTCTGAACTCCGTCAGCGGGAGCGCAAACGGGAACAGAAGCGTCGGGCACGAGCACGAGCGCGCACTGCTGCTTGACTGCGCCCAAAAACCTATACCTGAAAGCCCTCATGCCCCCACTGTAACCGGCTTGATTAAAAAAGATCCTTCTGTTATCATGTCAGCATACGAAAGACGGATAACGGCTTGACGATAGACGGATCTCATCCAGGTTCTTGCAGTTTGCGACAGGAAAGTGCAAGCGCAGTAGAGACTACTCAGGCTCTACAAGGGGGAGGAAGAGAAAGCGCGCACGGATCATCTGTAACTTTTCCTGGTCAAACGGGAGCAGGATATCACATCCCTCACTTAAATCCTCCGCCGCAAGCGCGTTGCCATTGTGCAAAGGGCCGCGTCCACTTGCGCCGTTGCCGGCAGTGGATATGCTACCTTTCCCGGTGGGCAACGGGCCGGTATCAGAGGGGAAAAATGAGCCGAAGCGCAGCAAACTCCGCTGGGGATTGAACAATGCGCGCGCGGTAAAAGATGACCCGCGGGGAAATTTCAAGGTCAAGAACAGATGACGCAGCAGCGTTGCGCCATCTCGCGCATGGGGGGCGGCCGCGTTCTCCAATAAGAGCGCCTGCAACATGCCATTTAATGCCATATCCTCATTTGCCACAAAAACCAGGAGATACAGGCCCTCGATGACCTCGGCAAGTTCGTATTGCAGCCTGCCGATTTTCGCTGCCCTGCTGGGCAGGGAGAGATCCTCTTGATCGAGAGGGTACCCTCGTTCGCGCTCGAAAGGTGTAATCACGCTGTATCTTGCCTTTGCATAGGGGGCGGCGGAGATAGAGAGAGGGAGCCGGCCAAGAAATCCTGTCTCCAGGCGTATGCTCGATCTCAAACCAGCAAAAGCACCATCATCCGAGAAGCGCACCTGTGTGCGCTCACGTGATAGGTCGAACAGCTGAAACTCCTCTCCTAACTGCACGATCTCGATCTTTTGCCAGAAGTGTTCTTTTTCTGCGCCTCGTCGTCGCTTGTCCTCCGTCATTTACGCTCGCTCCAGAACATACATATATTTCTTCCTTGAGCCTATTATATATCAAAGCGAGCCATTGCCGGGCGTGGCGCAGATATGCAGACCGCGCAAGCGACGGGCTGAGATATCCGAAAAATGATGGCGAGCGGGAAGTCATCTGAACGCAAGGCAATAGAACATCGTAACGGTGGCTCAAAGGGCCGTATAGCGATGGCATTGTGAGCTTGGCGCAGGACCATGAGCCGGTTCCCATCCAGCTGCATCCAGTGCTCAGGCCTGACCTTTGGCGGCGAGATGAGCGCGCGGCGCCTGCAAAGGTGAGCGAGTCAGCTCGCTTGCTTCTCTGTAGCGGCCTGATCACCATCTACTGCGTGGGCGGCACTGTATACCAAGTCGGCAAGGTCATCCGTTTTATCGACGTGCTCAAAGAAAAATGCGTTGACCTCGGCCCCCAGGAGGAGGATAAGTCCGAAATAGTAGAAGAAGGCCAGCAGAATGATGGCGAAACCTACCTGCCCGATGAAGCCCCCCAGGAAGTGTGTCGCATAGATGGGAAAGAGCGACAGGAAGATTTGCAGCGCCAGGGCTGCCACAAGGGCCCCGCGCCAGCTGCGAACGAAGCTGATGCGCATATTGGGGACAATCATATAGATGGCCTGGAAGAGGATCCATCCCGCGAGCAGGCTGCCAAGGAACCCCAGGGCGTTAAAGAGCAGGCCGCTGAAGGGGGTATGGCCCGCGGGCGTGTTTTTTAAGATAGCGGTGATGATGGCCGGCGCGCTCGAGGCGGCTATCATGAGGGGGATAAGGATGAGAAAGAGCAGGAGCATACCAATAGCCACGCTATTCTGGCGCAGGGGCGGACGTGAATGCGTGCGATAGATGATATTGAAACATTGCTCGATGAGCAGGAAGAGACGTGAGCCGGTAAAAATCGCGAGAATGACGGAGATGACTCCCAGGATACCGGAAACCTTCCCCAGCTGCTTGAGCGCAGTCGAAATAAGATCGCCCGATGAGATGACGCTGGGGATGGCGCTCTTCATATGACTGACAAGCACACCCTGCGCCTGGGGGGCCAGCGAGCTTATCGCGAGGCCCAGTATGGAGAGGATTACCAGGGTGATAGGGAACATGGTGGTGAGCAGGCTATAAGCCAGCGCCCTGGCCAGCGTCGATGTCCAGTCATGGCTGAATTTGCTGAGAAAGGCCGCGTATGGTTTAACCTTTTCATCGACGTTCTGTACAATCTCTGTCGGTTTGAGCTTGTGCAAATCAATACCCGACCCCTGTTGTTCGTTCATTATAGCAGCTTACCCTCCTTTCATAGCAGCTTACCCTCCTTTCCTTTTTACTAAACTATCGTCATGCGCCGCCAAAAGAAAAGAGTGCATCTGACAAATTTTCCTCGCATTTTGTCGTGCAGATGAGCTTGCGGCCTGCGCTCGCCTGCAGTGATGGGTTCTTTAAAACTGCCTAAACGCGCATCAAGTGTATATAAAGCGACAAGGGCTCGAGAACGTGGCCCGGCCGCTCTTATGCGCGGAGGAGGAGAGGGAGCCGGCGGCGAGGCCCGCTTGAATTGAATGACGGCTCAAAACGGCCCGGCGCCTGCCAGGCGCTGGGCCAGTTCAATCGCCTGTTCTGCCGTGAGCTTGCGACCCTCGGACCAGGCGGTCTCGTAGCTTTGCTCATCAACCTGGGAGCGAATATACTGGCGTACCGCCAGCGCCAATGGATTGGTCCTTGTCCAGGGAGTCAGGCCAACGGCATCCATCAGACCATCGGCCGCACCGCCCAGGCGGGCCGAATAAATGCTGGCCAGCGCCGGCTCTGGCTCTCCCCTCATCCCAAAGGCAAAACTTAAGGAGCCCATGCACGTTGCAACAAATTGTCTATGGCCCAGCTCATAGCACATTTTCACACTCGTCAGCAGGTAGTCGATGGCCTGCGAGTATTTGCCTTCCAGGATCGTTATGCCACCCTGGTCTTTCAACAGATCGGCGACCGCGCTTTTGTCACCCACCTGCTCAAATAGCTCTTTGCTCTGGGCATAGCAAGAGTGCATTTGCTCAAAATCAGAGGTGAACCCCGCCGCCGCGGCCAGGTAAAAAAGAAGCTGGGCGCGCAGCCAGCTGTCACCCGCCGGCGAGATGCGCTCAAGGCCTTCGCGGTAGACCTGTTTGGCGAGTTCATATTCTCCTAGAGCATGAGCCGCCCAACCGCGGTGCAGCAAGGCGGTGGCCAGCCCATTTGCGTCTTGCAGTTGCCGCCAGAGCGCGATACTCTCTTCGGCCAGTTCCAGCGAGCGTTGCTGGTCATTTTGTAAACATACCAGGCGGGCGGCCTCACTCAAGGCCTTGGCTCGCGCCGCCAGCACCGACCTGCTGGCTCCTGTCACGAGGGGCAGCGCCAGGGCTGCTCCCAGCTGGCTCCGCCCCTCATTCAGGTAACCTCGCCACTCCCAGTAAGGTCGCAGGGCTGCGACCAGACGCAGGCACACTTCAACGGCGGGGATCGCCTGCTCGCTCTCCACAGAGGGCTCCTCCACGCGCAGGGTAGGGGCGGCTATGCTCATGCCGACGCGAGCTCGCTGCAGCGACCATTCGAAGGCCGCCTGTAGATTAGCGTGATCCCTGATCAACTGCGACAGCCAGCTGAGCTGCTGAGGGCCTCTGAAGCCTAGCTCGGCCGCCTCCGCAAGCTCCATGTAATAGCGGGCATGCCAGTCGCGCAGGCGCTCAAATTCACACTGCGCGCTCAACTGTTCCAGCGCAAACTCGTGTAATGTTTCCAGCATCGAAAAGCGCACCTGTTTATCCGCAGCGGAATCCGGCAGGCGCGCGAGCAGACTGTTGTCTATCAGCTGTTTGAGTATATCCAGCATGAAGCCGGTCACGGCTCCGCCCGCCTGGTCCTCTGCTACAGCCTGCATCATCGCCTGCGCCGCCTCAAGCGACCAGCTCCCGTTAAACACTCCCAGGCGGGCAAACCACGCCCGCTCGTTCGCAGAGAGCAGGTCGTAGCTCCACACCATGGTATTGCGCAGGGTCTGTTGCCGGCTAGGCAAATTCTTGGCGCCCGCGCTGAGCAGGGGCAGGCGTGAGAGTGAGAGCTGTTCTAACAACAGTGCCGGTGAGAGCACCTTGATGCGTGCAGCCGCCAGTTCCAGCGCCAGCGGTAAACCATCAGCCCTGGCACAGATCTGCGCTATATCGGCTGCGTTTGCGGCGGTCAGCGTAAAATCAGGCACCAGCGCCTGCGCGCGTTCGACGAAGAGCTGGACGGCGCCATACTGGGCAAGTTCCGCCGTGTCCAGTGAAATGCTGAGATCGGGAACATCCAGGGGTGGGACGCTGAATTCGTGCTCACCATACAGGTGCAGCACCGCCCGGCTGGTGACCATCATCTTGACGCCGGGAGCCGTCGCCAGGATCTCATCCACGACCGCCGTAGCCGCTCCCAGCTGCTCGAAGTTATCCAGCAGCAGCAACAGGTGTTTAGTGCGCAGGTAGGCAACCAGGCTCTGGACGGGCGCAATGCCGGGCGCGGATTGAATATTCAGCGCCGACATAATGCTCATCGGCACCTGTTCAGCTTCGCTTACTCCCGCCAGGGCCACGAGCCACGCTCCATGCTCAAAGTCACTGCTCAGCTCATGCGCCACGTACAGAGCGAGGCGTGTCTTGCCGCTGCCACCCGCACCGACCAGTGTTAAAAGACGCACTTCGTCGCGACCAAGTAGCTGGCGGAGTCGATCCACAGCCCACTCTCGACCGATGAGTCGCGTTGACGGAGGAGGTAGATTATGCGTGAAGGAGTAATGAGAAAAGCCAGAAGTTCCGCTGCCAGGGGATTGAGTACGTGCGGTGGCAAGGTAGCTGAGGGGAGGAGATTGCCATTCTTCAGGACTGGTGGTGGCAGGATCCATCTGTGCCAGTTTGAGCAGGTGTAACGCTTCTTCCCGCGTGGTGATGGCGCACCAGCCGGCCAGGATCTTGATGACCAGCCATACTTCCTGCTGCGTCAGGTGGGCATCTGCGGTGCCATTGAGCTTGCGGCTGAGTACTTTGGGATGCAAGCCAAGCTCATCGGCCAGCTGCTTCTGTAAATAGCCGCTCGCCCGCAGGTAATCCTGTACAATCTCGCCGAAGGTGGCACTGCTCCCGTGTCTGCTACTTTTCACATTTGCTCCTCTCAAACAGCAAGGTCATTTTTCAGTAGACTCTGGGTAGACTTTGGGTAACCACAGACTCTGGTAGAATTGGACCTTTTTGAGTATACTCAAATCGCAGCTATAGATCAATAGAGAAGAAAAGGAAGCGCCAATGTGTACTCTTCAGATTCACATGCAGTGCTATGACAAGTTCTTTGAAGTAATACCAGATGATGTCGAGACTGCCGAACTCATGGTAGAAAATGTAATGGGACATGTCTTGCTTGAACTTTTTGGCGGGGGCACGGTAGATGATGTGACTATTCGTTTCTCTCCTGACCAGCACCATGATCTGCGCCATTGCTCGGTCCAGATAGACGCCCAGTGTGCTGACCAGGGCTCTATTTCACTTCCGCGCATAAAATCACTGCCATATATGAAAGAGCATACGAAGCTCGCAATCGAAAAAAGTGTCTGTTCGATAATGAGGGAACTTTTTGTATCGGTCAAAGTAGATAGCGTCATGCTCAAACCCTCTCCCTGGGATTATGGGAGTGACCCTGCTCTTTCCCATAGTGCATAAAGAGGTTGAACATTTACGAGGAGTCGGTAACTTCTAGCGCTATTGCTAGCTGTGGCCAACCTTTGTACATGACAGGAGTGGAGGTCCAGTTGAATAAACTGAAAGTCAAGCAGAGCATTTTCATCAACCTGCCCAGCGAGGTAATCTTTGCCTACCTCAGCGACTTTGAAAACCACGTTCACTGGTCAGGCATCACGACCGCGGTAAAAATAATCTCGCAGGGGGCGATACAGGTAGGGAGCAGGATGAACAGCACTGTTCATTTTCTGGGCAGGAGCTTCGATATTACTTTTGAGATTATTGAGTGTGAACCCTGTCGCTACCTGACCATCAAAAGCACCTCAGGGATTTCGCCCTGCCTCTTTAGTTACCAGCTCGAGCCGCTCGCGGATGGCCGGACCAACCTCTCCTGCGAAGGGCACATCTCTCTTATAGAGGGCGTACTGGAGCATAGCGAGCCAGTGCTCGTGAGCGTTGCCCGCCGCCAGCTCGGCTTTGATCTGCAGACATTAAAGGATATACTGGAAGACCGGGCCGCGCTTTATGAAGGTGCTACCTGAGGGAGATCATGACGGTTGATACATGCCTCCAACAGGATCGTGAGGTATCCCACTATGCAGATAGGAATCACCTTCCCACAAAATGAGATCGGTGCAGATCCCGCCAGCGTAGGTATTGAGGCTTGCCTGAGCGCCAGTGATGGCGATCTCGACGAGTGGATCAAGCAGACGGAGCCCGCTCCAAGCTATACGAGTGGCGTCTTCGCTAAATATGCCGCAATGGTCTCTTCGGCCTCAGAGGGAGCCATTACCCGCGTGCAGCTGTAGGGGACGTGACATCTGGCGATGGTCCTGTCAGGCCTGCGCGAATGTATCAATCATCAGCTTCACATCGTCGCCCAGGGGGTAGAGGATCGGGCAGGTGCAGCCGTTGCGCTTGTATTCCTCAACCTTCGCACGGACTTCGTCCGGTGTCCCGCTGGCGGTGATGCGTTCAATTAATTCGTCGGGTATAAGCTGCATTGCCTCATGGATCTGGGCCCTGCTTGCGGGCCACCCTAGGATGGTCTGCACCTTCTGCACCGTTTCCGGAGGCGTGCCGCTTGCCTGCGCGATATGGGGCTGCTGCGCGAGGTATTGTGTAATCAATTCCTTCGCCGCCTGCACTGCCCGTTGGTGATCGTGATCCACCGAGCACACGATCAACTGGGGCCGATCGATGTCTGCGAGCTTGCGCCCGGCCTTCTGCGCGCCGCTCGCGATATGCTGTAAGGCTGTGGAGTTGTATGCCGGTGGCACGCAATAGTTGAGCACCACACCAGCGGCGATTTCGCCCGCCAGCTCCATCATGCCCATATGCGTCGCGCCGATGTAGATTGGCACATTGCGTGCTGTGCGGCGTCCATGGACGACATCGAGCTCAATGCCATCCACATGGTGGAATTCGCCGTGGAAGGTAACGCGCTCCATGTTGAGCAGGCGTTTCATTACTTCGATGGTCTCGCGCATCGCCTTGAGCGGCTTTTTACGTTCGATGCCAACATTTTTGGCCAGTGGATCCCACCATGCTCCGAGGCCACAGATGATGCGATCTGGCGCGAGATCGTCCAGCGTGAGGAAGGTAGCGGCAAGTAGCCCGATATTGCGCGTCCAGTTATTGATTACACCGCTGCCGATTTTCATGTGCTCCGTCACCGCCGCGAAGGCGGCCATAGGTACTATTGCGTCGCGTACGAGGCGCGATTCCGCCTGCCACACGGCTTCATAGCCGCGTTGCTCGGCGTACTGCGCGTATGCCATGCCTTCGCGAATGGAATGTTTGTCCTGCAGGTATATTGCTACGCGTTCCATACTCTTCTCTCTCTCTCTCAGAGATAGGCAGGCCTGCAAGGCTGTTAGAGCGCGGTCAGGCCCGCCTCGGCGACCTGCATATCCTCTGTGTAGTGGCCCCCACTGACGCCAATCCCCCCGATTATACCCTGCGCCGTCTTAATCGCATAGCCACCGCCAAATACGATTAAGCGCTCGGTTTTAACGATGCCATGCAATAGAGGCGGGTCATTCTTGATGAAGTCATCCCATTCATGAGTGGCCAGCCCACCAAAGCTGATGGCGGTAAAGGCCTTGTCCTGTGCAATCTGCACACTTAAGAGGGCCGCCCTATCCATGCGGAGGAAAGCCTTGAGGATGTACGCAGGCGTGTGGTGCCGGACATAGCAAAGTCCTTTATCTAGTCCAGGCAATGCCGCTGTAAGCGATGCCGGCCGAACTCTTTTGGCCTTGCCTATGGCCTGGCGCTAAAAATGCTCTGCGTTTGCGCAGCGGGCTTGACCTGCGCGCTTGTTTGAAGCGAGGCCGGCTATGTCGCGCGGCCTCGCGATCGTCATGATACTTTCTGTTCCGCTATGGAGTGGTGAATCCGGCTCAGAAGCGCTGCATGTACCTGGTCGATATCCTGGTTGCCGTTTACTTCGACCAGCTTATGTTGTTGTACATAGAACTCGAGCAGGTGGATGGTGTCTTGAAAGAAAATGTCTAAGCGCCTCGCTATTGCCGGGCCCGTATCGTCTGAACGCTGGTATAACTTGCTGCCGTCGATATCGCAGAGACCGGCTACCTTTGGCGGGTACGAATAAGTGTTATAGACGTGTTGATGTTCCTGGCAGAGAAATCTTCCTGCCAGCCTGGAGAGCAGCTCCTCGCGAGGCACATTCAAATAGATCGCCAGGTCAAGCTGCCGGCCTATACTCTGCAATCCCTGGTCCAGGGCTCGTGCCTGCGCAATCGTGCGTGGGAAGCCATCCAGTAGGAAGCTTTGCGTGGGAGCCAGTTCCTTGATGTGTTGCAGGACCATTTTCACGGTGATATCGTCGGGAACCAGTTCACCTCGATCCATAAATGCTCTGGCCTGAATTCCCAGCTCGGTCTTCTCTGCGAAGGCCTTGCGGAACAGGTCTCCGCTCGCAATGGGGAGGATATGCAGTTTGCGCACAAGGTATTCGGCCTGCGTGCCCTTCCCTGACCCCTGTGCTCCAATGAGGAGTAAATTCATGCTGTTTCTCCTTATGTCTCTTCTGCCGAAATATCTGGACGAAACTACGCTTTTCCCTCTTGTATGCAGGATTTATACCCTCGATGTATCACGCGCGTTTCACGAAGAGCTGTTTTATGCTCACAATCTGGTCACAGGGTGCAGGCAGAAGACGCGCCAGAGGAGAAAGCAGTTGAGCTCTGATTACCTCTTCCCCGCAGAGGTAACAGGTTATAACTGAACGATTATGGGTATGAGGAGATGAGAAGCTAAATCGACTGCTGTTGCGTGCTAATGAGTAGCAGGAAGGATTACTTTCTCACCGCTGCAATCAGCAGCCTCTCGGGCGTACTCTATCTGAGCGTGGTGCTGCCCGCCATAGGCCCGCGGGCACAGTTTCGGTGGAGAGAGATTTTCCCGGTGCTGTGCTAGCGGTTCTTTCCTGGGGGAGTCGCTTCAATAAAGCCATCATTCAGGCCGCAATTGCGAATCCTGGCAAGAAGCCGGTGGTATTCCTGTACCTCGGGGAACGGATATCCGGGCGCAAGCCCGAAATGTTCAGGTTGATTGAGCCGCATTTAAACGATGAGCAGGCACGCCAGGACCTGGGCAGAGCAAACTTCGAGGCTCAGCAGGCTGGCATTGAGTGTCGTTTTGTCTATCGACGGCAGGAAGCGGGGGCGCTCCTGCGCGTCTGGCAGGAGCTGCACCCGCGGGATATCATCATCGCCGCAGAGCAGCTGCCGGAGTTAGAGGATGTACACGCGCAGCGCATTCGGGATGAAGCAATAGATGGCGGGCAGGTGATGCACCTCCTCGCCGCTCCTTTGCCAGCATGAGTGGCGGGCCTTCCCCTATTTGATGCGTCAGCTGGCCAGAGAGCGCCTGAATGTTGGTATCATGGTCGTAGTGGCCGGCGAAACGGCCCTGGAGATTACCCTTGAGTACTGCAGGGAGCGAACAGCCTTTGGTCAGCCGATTAACAGTTTTCAGAACTCACGCTCAGGCTGGGTCTCGGGGTCGATGATCTTGTGGATGCTGCCCTGTTTTAAGGTATCTCCGCATTGTGGGCAGGTAGTAATTGGCCTGGAGTTGGAACGCAGAGGAATTGCGTAATACTCCGAGTGAAACAAAGGCGCTTTTCGTTCGTACCATCGATTGACCCGCGTCTGGCCGGCTTTGGCCCGCAGCAGTGGACATCCACAGCGATGGTATACATATTCCATGCCACGGCCAAGCTGGTTCTCGATCTCGTGGCGCAACTTCCTATAGGTCATACTGGCGAAGCTTGCTGCCCCACGCACCCCTTGTATGCCTCCGATCGAGTATATGATCTGCTCTCCCTGTACCTCTATGGAGACCTCCATATAACCACGTCTTTCCAGCATAGCTCGCCATGTATCTATATCCATGAATTTCCTCCCCGATAAAAAAAGAAAATATCGCTGTAATATATTGAGGGTTTTGTGATTCCTGCAGGTGCTAGCTCAGTTTCCAGATGCTTACCGTGTTGCCTGATGCCGTCGCCAGCTGTTTGCCGTCTGGTGACCAGGTGGCGGAGATAAGCGGCGCCTGGTGAGCGACTGTGAGAAGCGGCGTATCACTGTGCATAGGTGACCAGATCGCCAGCAATCCATCGTCACCACCTGAGGCCAGCAGGTTTGCAGCAGGGGCCCAGCTCAGTGCGCGCACAGGACGGGTATGCCCACGCAAATAGTGTGGCGCGTCCTGGCACTGATTCCCGAAGGTGCCCGCTGCCTGTTGCTGGCAGGTTGTGCCGTGCCAGAGACGTACGAGACCATCGTCACCGCCGACGGCAAGGGTGTCTCCGGAGGGCGCAAAAGCCAGCGCGCGCTTGGGAACCTGGGAATCTAGATATAAGCCATGTACCCCCATGCCACTTGTAGCGTTCCACACACGGACAACTCCGCCGAAAGATGACGTCGCGATGGTCTGCCCATCTGCCGCCCAGGATGCTGCTTCTATAGCAGCAGTGTGGCGCGTGAAGACGGTTTGTAGGCGGTAAGCGCTCGCGTCCCATACAATGGCCTGGTTATCGGAAGCGCCGGAGACCACGCGCAAGGGTCGTTGAGGGGACCATGCCAGGCTCGTTACTCTGGTCGTTGCGCGCAGCTTAAAGCGCGCGAGCGGCGCTCCTGTCCTAGGAGCGTGAAATCTGATCTGATTGACCACGGCGTTTGCCAGTTGTTGACCATCTGGTGACCAGGCGACAACACGTACGGAGCCCTCCTGGGGCAAGCGTGTCTGAATAGTCCCCTGACGATCCCAGACCAGCAGGTAGTGGTCATCTGCTCCACTTGCCAGCGTTTTGCCATCGGGCGACCATGTCACTGAGCGCACGGTCTGCTGGTGGTTGGTAAAGGCCAGGGCCAGCTCTGCCCGCGTGGGCAGCGTTGTTGCTGACGATGTAGCAGGAGTCTTGCCGTTCTGCGCTCTGTGTCCCGCGCTGTCCGAACCTGCCTGCGCCCGGTTATGCAACACTGATAAGTGAGAGGCTGCATAGCCCGCGCCAAGGCCGCTGGCGCCCAGCACTATGCCTCCAAGCGCTAAGAATGCCCGACGTGTAAAGCGTCGATTCCTCCGCGTTTTATGAGCAGGAGGGAAAGCTTCTTCGCCCTGCACCGCCATGCCACTGTAATCGGATAGGGTCATGTCGGAATAAAACTCGATGTGCAAGGGCTCTTGTTTCTTCATTCTACTTCTCCAGAATCTCTCAAGCTTTCACAAGTGTATCATACTATACCTCTGCTTTTCAGGTTAGTGAGAGAAATAGGCCAGTTAAATGCATGTTCAAGCAACGAACCCAATCCTGGTTAAACTTCCTTAACCAGGATTAGTACTTTTCGCTCGCAGCAAGGGCCGTGGAATGTGTGACTGCAACAGCGATCACTCCATCGTTACGCTGCCATCAGAGTTTGTGTGCAGATCCACCTGTGGCAGGGGAAGAGTCGCTGGTCCCTGTATGACGCGTCCCTGATGGGCAGGATCAAAGATGGACCCGTGGGCGGGGCAGACGAGCAGATGCGTGTTTGGGTCATAGTTGACGTCGACTCCAACGTGTGTACAGGCTCTCTCGTATGCCACGTAGGTCCCGCTGGAGAGGCGAATCAGTAGGCCCTGTTTGCCGTCTTTGGGGTTAATAAACACCTGAGCGCTATTCAGCGGCTGGTTTATATGGGCGGGCGCATTTTTGGGAGGTGGCATGGCCGATTTCGCAAATGGCTGAGTTGACGGCGGGCGATGGATAGCCTCGTTGACAAGTTGTGCCAGGTTGGTCCTGCTCAGGCTGACTCCGCCCAGGAGCACGCCTCCGCCAACCATTAACAGGGCCAGGGCCTGGCGGCGGCTCATGCCCTGGCGACGGCTTCTCCGGCGACGGGAGCCACGTCGCGCTGGATGGGGGCGTGATGAGAGCAGTGTGTCGTATTGCTCATCAGCGTTTTGTGGCAGCCTTACGCTAGCCGGCCTGCCCCTGTAGGGATCGGACGTCGTGCCGTAGTCCGCTGCTGAACCTGCGTTGAGAGGGGATCTCGCCGCCGGCATCGTCGAGCACGAGGTGCACTGGCTGCTTGTATGTTGATGCAGGTCGCAATTAGCAGGGAAAGGCGCAGCATGCTGCAAGGGATCAGTGGAGCGCGAGGCGGGTGTTGTGCTTTTGACCTGCAGGGCCCAGGTAAAGGCGGCAAAGAGTTCGCTTACCCTCTGGAAACGCATGGCGGGCTCCCAGGCAAGGGCTTGCTGAAGGACGGTATCCAGGGCGGGTGGAATATCTGAAAATGTGGTATGCAATGATGGGAGCGACTGTTGCTGGCGCTGCATCACAGCCTCGAGTGACAGGGTATTCGTAAAAGGTGCTGCGCCACTCAACATTTCATACAGAATGATGCCCAGGGCGTACACGTCTGAGCGCATATCTTCCTGCTGGCCAAGGATACATTCAGGAGCCAGGTACTTTGGGGCGACCAGCATGCTACCTGCTATCGTCTGCAGGTGTGCGAAGGGAGTGGCATCCTGTACGATTCCTCGTTTTTCCAGTAGTTGTGCCAGGCCCAGGCCCGCGACCTGGATGAACTGGTCCTTGTGGATGATGACGTGCGCTAACTTAAGCGAGCGGTGCGTGAAGCCCATACCATGCGCGTGTTCCAGTGCGCCCGTGGCCTGTTCCAATATGTGTTGAGCGGTGGCGAGTGTACATCTTCCTCGCTGCTGCAGGATCGTTGCAAGTGAGCCCCGCGCGACATAGGGCGTGATGAGATAGGGATATCCTTCACGCTCACCACGTTCATAGATGGGCAGGAGGTTGGGGTGGCTGATGGCTAGCAACTGCGTCGACCGGCGCATGAAGCGCGCCATAAATTGCTGGTGGATCTGTGGCGACCAGGTGGCAGGAGGCAAAAAGAAGGTGAGCGCTACCGGTTGTGATTGAGGTAGATATTGTGCGCGGTACACCGCACTCAGGCGCCCATGGTGCAGAAGTGCTTCGACACGGCAATTGCCTACCGTCTGTCCCACGAGTTGCTCTAAAGATATGCTCATTTAATGTTTCCTGCTCTCCAGAAAGATGGTTTATCTCTCCTAACTCACTTTATCGTATGCTATTGCGCTGCTGTTGCTGCATACTCATACGTATATTAGCCGGAAAGTACTAAGCAGGAGTGACGCACCTTTACGTCTTTATCCTGCGCCGGACGGCCTCTGGTTGAGAAACCTTAACCTGGTGCTGGTACTTTCCTGCTAGCGAAAGCTGCATACATACATTCGTATGCATGAGCAACATTTTAAGATCATTCTAGACGTAAAATGCTCCTGAAACGTGCCACTAAAATTCAAAGTGTGTCATATGTCGTAAACGTGGCGCCAGCTCGCTGGCATGGGCCGGAGAAGTGCTAAAGGGACGAATTTATGCTTCTATCAGCTCGTAAAAGATGGAGAGCACAGCAATGAAGATGTATCGCTTGACCTGTTTGACTACGCTCGCCCTGATAACGCTCATTGGCTTGATTTCTATACCCTTTATGCCAACCATTGCAGCAGCCCTGAAGTTGCCCGTCGCTCATCAACCCGGCTTAATTGCCCTTAGCTCCCCTGTGCAAGCCAGTGTTCCAGACCGTCCGACAGGTATGCCCACCTCCACAATGGCGCCTGGGAAAGCAACAGTATTGGCCGCGGATAATTTCCAGCGCGCTGATCGCGTTTTCTGGGGCACGACCTCAAATGGGCGCATATGGGGAGGAGACGCGAACACCAATCCGGGTTTTATCATCGCGCATCAAAGTGGCAGGATCATGCAAGGGCATGGCGTCTATAATGCCGTCCTGGAGGTACGCGCCACGAATGCCGAGGCCGTCTTCAGTGGAGCGCTGAGCAGTTTCCAGCATAACAATATAGGGGCCATACTGCGCTGGAATGATGCGAACAACTGGTACAAAGCCTACATCAATGGGATGCAGCTTGTGCTGGCCAGGGATGTTGGCGGGGTGATAACTACTCTCGACGCTGTGCCTTTTCCCGCCAGTGCTACTATGACATATACGCTGTGCTTCCGCGTGCAGGGCACACAACTTTTAGCTCGCACCTGGCCCCTGGGTCAGGCCGAACCACGGATATGGATGGTGAAAGCGGTTGATAGCGCCCTGACCGCGGGTTTTGTCGGACTGCGCCTGGTTGTCCTGAATGGAGATGAGGCGATTATTTCATCATTTGCCGCAGTGGCAGTCGCTGCCCCGTAGTATTGAGCGGGATGTGTTCATGTGGAGGAACTACATGCGAGTTAGCCAGGATACTATAGTGCCAGAGCGCTTCAAGTTTTTCAATGCGAGCCAGAAAGGCGCCAGGCTCGTGACCTGCGTCGAGCTCGTGGTAGTGGCCATGCTCAGTGTGTGGGTGACGCTGAGTAGCGGGGTAAGGGCCGGGCAAATCTTGCTTCAGGCGCTTTCAGCCTTCATGCCTCTGTGGAGAGCTCATGGGGTTGTTATTCTCTTTCTTCTGGCGGTCCTCCTCGCACAGCTAGTGGCCTGTCTGACTCTCTGGGGTCTCTTTGCCTGGGCATGCGCCGTCATTGTGCGCTCTAGCTGGCGGCAACGACACAGGTCGCAAAGCGCCGAGTCTCAGCAGGGTGTGGCCTGGCAGCGCCAACGACCATATGTCGACACAGATAAAGTGCTGGTGCTTCAGCATTTGCAAGCTGAAGAGCCCGCGCTCGTAGCTGCTGGAGCGCTAGCAAGCGCGGACCCTGCGGCGGCATCTGCAACGCATGCCTTCCCCACCTCACAGCCCACGTCTCAACCTCAGCAAGAGGCCTCGATCTGGTCGTTTGAAACCGGCCCACTACATGTGCCCCTGCCTCAAACGCGCTCCGCGGCGCCTCTCTCCCCACTCGCCTATGGCCCGTCATCACCTTTACACATGCTCGTAGGCCTGGCCTCGGACCCGGGCATCAGGCATAGAATACGAGCAAACGAGGATAATCTCATCGCACTTCAGAGCACACGAACTCTCCCCTCACGCTTACTTTCCTTTGGCCTCTTCGCCGTTGCCGACGGCATTGGTGGGGGGACGAATGGGCAGGAGGCCAGTAACATAGCTCTCCAGGCTATGGTGGAGTCCGTTTTTCCACGACTGATGAGCGGTAATATGCTGGACGAGCAGGTGTTACTGGAAGTACTGACGCGAGGAGTGAATCAGGCCAATCGCGTGCTCTATCAACGGAATTTGAAAGATGCAAGCAGGCTGGGGACCACAATGACCGCTGCCCTGGTGGTCGAGTCGCAGGCCTATGTGGTCAATGTAGGCGATAGCCGCACGTATCACTATCGGGCAAATCAAGGCCTCAAGCAGGTGACGAGCGATCACTCCATAGTCGCCAGGCTAGTTGATGCCGGTATTATCTCCCCGGAAGACATGTACTCGCATCCGGACCGGGGGAGAATTTATCGCAGCCTGGGCAAGGAGGCAAGGATCGAGACAGACACATTCAGGCTGCAGTTGCACAGGGGTGATAGTTTGTTGCTCTGTTCGGATGGTCTCTGGGAGATGGTGCGCGACCCAAAAATAGAGCAACTGCTGGCAGATAACCCCGCCAGCTCGATGCAGGTGAGCTCTGCACTGCTCAATGCCGCCCTGGAGGGCGGTGGGGAGGATAATGTGAGCGTGATCGTCGCACGCCTGGTGTAACTTCTAAAGAAGCCGCGCCGCAGGCGCGGCTTTTAAGATAAGAAGGTGGTGGAGTACGCGGCCCACCACCCTGCCTGGGGGCAAGTAATAAGCGTACTCTACCACAATCCAAAAAAGCAAGTAGCGGCAACAGTGGGACCAGTTAGAGGGGAAAGACCGCCGGGAACATGATATGCATGGCAAAAATAATATGCCAGATGATCAGCCCGAGGGTAATCAGGGCAAGGCAGATGTGCAGCATGCGCCAGATGCGAATGATAGAGCGATACAGTTGCTCCTGCTGCAGCGAGACGTGCAGCTCGTCCAGAGTCGCCATATGTTCCTGCGCGCCGGGGATAAGCGCTCCCGGGCGGCTTAGCGTGCTTCTCTTATCAGGAATAAAGCGGTAGTGGGGTGCGTCAAGGTCTAACTCCTGCTGCGTCGCCTCGAGCGAGATATATGCCAGGTCCTGCGGAGAATGCAGCGTAATTGTGGCGCGAGCAGTGGCATGGGCCTTAGTACTATGTGATTGCGCCTGACCGGGGGAGGGGGCGCTGGCATTCACATTGAAGCCACGTAACTTTTTTTGTGTATTGTGGACAACGATGGACTGCAGCTTCTGAGAAACGCTGGCTATGCGGTCGTCACCCTGCCTGGTTAGTACCTTGTTTACCTTGCCCGTGATCAAACGTGGTAGAAGGCGATCTAAAGCGCGCCCCACCAGGCCGCTGAGCGCCAGGGCAATCAGGCCAATCAGTGCGTAAGTGCCAGAGATTGGGTTGAAGTTGCCAAAGGAATGTATCAGAATAAAGACCACACCCAGCAGCGCAAAGAATACATGCCAGTTTAGGGATGCGTTAAGCTGGCCGATAGCTCGCTTGCGCAGGCGCCTGCGCAGGGTATACATCAGACCCGCCAGGGTGAAGCACACGGTTCCGGCTACAGCGAACACCAGGGCAACCGGACCGTCGGGCAATGTATTATTGGCGGGCTGGTCATACCAGAGATAAAAGACAGCGCTCAGGCCAGCGAGCAGACAAAACAGCGCGAAGCTTTTCACCCACGTCCGCTTCACATAAAAGAACAGCCAGGGATAGCCAGTTTCTTCCGTGCGCGAGGCCAGTGGTCCGGGATAGAGGGGCTCATCATACAGGTCGGAATTATGCATAAGTTCTATTTTTCCTCCTCGGCACGGAGTAAGCGCACCTTCAACCACATCATCATCGCGTCGCGATGTAGCCCAACGGGGCAGGGGGCTACACATGCGGCACATTGATAGCAAGAGCGAGCGAAGCGCGCTACCGGGGCGGAGATAAAGCCCGAGAGTGTCTCGTGGTTGAGTACATCTATAGTGATAGGCTCAGCCAGGGCCGGACATGCTAATAAGCATTCATTGCATCCAATGCAGGCATGGACCTCCTGGGCCACCTGTGGACCGGTTTTATGCAGAAGAACTGGCTTTAGACCCAGCATGTATTCTCCTCCTTGTGATTGTGACTATCGTTGAGTATGCTTATTCAGCGAGGAAGGGCGTTTTGCCTTTACTGCAGGCACACTGCCTGTGTATGACCAGAGACTGCGTGAAGGGGAACGGGATGGCAGCGGCACCAGCATTGGCTGGCGCTGCTGGCAGAAGAAAAAGCCGGGAGATTGCCCGTAAAGGAGAGAATTTCTTCTTCCTCTTGCGCAGCAACAGGTTGCCCGGCCAGCGGCATTGATCTCTTTAATGGCTCAGCCGGGCGGGGCGCTTCGCTGACCGTTTTGTGCTGACCAAGAATTGCGGCGGATTGCAATCCATCGCTGTTGTGCGGGGCATGGGCCCGCTGCGAGAAATCAGGCGGCGGCGCAGGTGCAATGTAAAGCGGGTGAGCTGTCTGCGCGGGACTTTGCATCCAGGTGACCGCAGGTATTTTCCCCGACGTCACCATATCGCGGGCAGCATAAGACTGACGTTGCGAAAAATATCTGCTCGTGTCAAAGCTGCCGCTGAGGAGGGCCTTTTTAACGTCCCGAATGGAGAGGCCTTCATCAATGATGCGTTTAATGGCCAGGCTATCAGGCTGATGCGGCCCCAGTGAAAGGTAGCCGACCAGGCGGTCATCAACGACGGATAGGCAGTAATAACTTCGCCTGTTGCCGCCGATTAACGTCGTAACGTTTCTATCCCTGCTGTGTATGTTGCCCACGCTGAGCATGCGCAGGTCGCCCAGCTGGGTGGCGTGCCAGGGGACGCCAAAGGGCTGCGAGGCTAACTCGTGATGTCCCGTCAGCATTGCTGCCACGGTACGTCCCTGTAAAACAGCGGCGTACCAGAGTGGCCTGGTCTCGTATGCTCCCGTTTGTGGCTGCCTGAGGGCCGCAATATCACCGGCGGCATAGATATCGCGCACACTGGTGCGCAGCTGATCATCGACCAGAATGCCATTTTTGGACATCATGGGAATGTTACAGTGTTCAGCCAGGCCTGTAATGGGTGTTGTACCCGTACAGGCAAGTACCAGTTCACACGGAAGCATCTGGTTTTGATTTGTGACTACGCCAACCACGGAACCTACCCTTCCGACTATACCCGTTACCTGTGTCTCCGTATATATATTTGCGCCAGCATGACGAATATGCTCAAGGACCATCGCCGAGGCATATTCATCAAGCGTTTTTGTCAGGAAGGTCTTTCCACGAATGAGCCAGTGAACCTTAACTCCCAGGTGGATTAACCCCACCACGGTCTCTATGGCATGGGCGCCGCCGCCGATCACCACCGCTGCCTCTACTTCTGCCAGCCGCCGGCGCAGGTTCAGGTAATCTTGCAAGCAGTGAAGAGTAAGTACTCCATCAATATCACGACCCGGTATACTGTCAGGAAGAGCTGTGGGGGAGCTGCCGGTTGCGATCACGAGCGAGCCATAGCCAAAACCAATTCCTTTCTGCAGGCAGACATATTTTCCCTGTGCGTTGATTTCCTCAACACGAGCGCTGATCACATGAATGCGCTGAGCCTTTTCTAAGCCCGGCGGGTATGCCAGAAGCTGCTCCTGGGTCAGTTTGCCGATGGCAAATTGCTTGAGGGCAGGAGTATTAATGGTGGGATGGCTCTGATCTGTTATAATGACGATGCTGGCATCTGGCGCGAGACGGCGTGCTTCTACAGCGGCGGTAAGGCCCGCGATGCCGTTACCCACAATGACGAAATCTGCCCCATCTGCTGTATGGTGGCTGTTCGTTACAGATACAGCTCTACTGCTCATGCGTATATCACCTGATCTCCACAACGACAGCAATCTTAGCGCTGTCTCTTGAAAAGCAATGGCCACTAATGAGTTAGCGTGACGTGTCACATTACACTTCAATCTATTGAGATCTTACGATACGCTCTCAGGGCCCGCTAGCGCGGGGACTCCAAACAATAGCAGAGAAGTACCATGCCCATGTTAAGAATTGGCTATGAGCCCCGCAACCTTACGCGCCCAGGTATCACCAGCCGGTTAAGATTTCTTTACCAGATTTTAGTACTTTTATGTCAGTAATTAATGCAAATATACCTATCGCTTCAAGGCTGTGCTGTACACTCCTAACAGTTTACATGCGCATATAGCGCATCAAAGTATTTCAAGCAACGGCACCGTGTATCGTCAAGGTTTTTCGCCTCCCACTTGACATTCACCGCTGAGCGGTGAAGATCTGTTGAGCAAAAGTTGTGGTATCTTAACCCACTCACGGTGACCGAGCGGTTTATATATTTTACTTTAGTTTAAGGAGTACGTAACCCGTATGCGCAAGCACTATCTACCCCCCTCCACTTATGGAGCAGCACGACGCAGGCGCTTCTCGCCTCTTATGCTCGTCGGGATTAGCGTTCCTGTGCTGCTGGCCCTGCTGGCGACAGCTATTGTTGTGATCCCGCGCATTGGTACACGTGCGGCACAGGCGGCGGTCGATATGGACTGCTCGCTGGTTGTGCCAGCGCATCCCTTATCGACGCAGGGCCTGGCGACGCCCTATCAGCTGGTCGCGACGAATCCCGCCAATGGGCCCTGTAACGAGGCTAACGCCAACCAGTCGGCCTTTGTCCAGGGCGCCGTCCTCGACCCGGCCACCGGCAACGTCTCGGTCTACAATCCGCTGGTCATCGACCAGGGGACGCAACCGGCCGCGGCTCCCGTCGTGCCGCAGCTGCCCGCCAATGCCATGGTGGGGCTCTGGTTTGGCTTCAATGGCAATAACCTGACGCTGCAGAACAGCAATGGCAGCCTGCGGCAGGGACGTTGTGTGAATGGCGCCAATGGCACCATCTTCGGGCAGTTCTCCTACTGTAATGCGCCGGCCTTCTTCCGCGCGGCCAATCGCGCCATCCAGGCGGGCCAGCTGGTGCCCCCGGCGCTGGGCACGGCCAACGACGGGCAGACCTGCCCCACCGTGCGTGACTTCAGCATCGTCGACCAGGATCAGAGCGATAACGTCGTGACCGAGTACCTGGCGACCGGCAACGGGCAGACGGCGCAGATGAACGCAGCCAATGCCGCGGCGCTGCAGAATGCCCAGACCCTCAACAACGCCAGTGACAATCGCCTGCTGGATGTGGGGGTGGACGGGGCGCTGGGCTGCACTCCCTGGAAGGTCCCCGATCTGGCCGACCCGAGGAACATGGTGCCGGCCCTGCCGCTCAACGAACTGCAGGCCGCGGCCCACCAGGGGGCGCCGATCGCGTTAGTGCCCAGCGGCGATCCGATGGTGCTCAACAACAACCAGCCCGACCTGAACAAGGTCAATGCCTATCGCAGAGGGGTCGATCAGGCCGCGGCGGGTTCGCAGGCCGCCGCCAGCACGATGACCTACTGTACAAATCTCATGAACGTGGGGCTGCCGCGCCTCAAGCTGGATCAGCAATTTACGCAGAATCGCCCGTCGCCGGTCGCGGCTGCCGCCAACACGCTCTTTACCTTCCTGGCGCAGCGCTTCGCGGCGAGCTTTGGGGCCAACAACCTCAACTGTGTGGGGCTCTTGAAGGTGCAAAATCCTGTTACGGTGACCACGGATGGGAACGGGGTAGCGACCGCCGCGACCATCAATCTGCCAAAGGCAACGGCAACGGCAACGGCAACGGGAACGGCAATGGCAACGGCAACGGCAACGGCAACGGCAACGGCAACGGCAACGGCAATGGCAACGGCAACGGCAATGGCAACGGCAACGGCAACTTGGCAATGGCAACGGCAATGGCAACAATAATGGCAACGGCAACGGGGTGAATTGCGTGGTCAATGGGACAGCGGTGGCTGGTTGTATGGGCACAACCACGATCAATGGACAGAGCTGCACGTTCGCATTTGCCAACAATACCGTGAACGTCACGTGCCCGGGGGCCAACGGCAACGGCAACAATAATGGCAACGGCAACAATACTGGTTCTTACGCAACCCCGCTGATGCGAAAAGTGGTATGCTGAAAAGGTAGGGTATTTTCTCCTGCTCTCAACTTCTTGGCACGACCCCTTCGTTCTTTGTGATCAGCTCCCATTTTTGCGTCTTGGGACACCTCTCTCTTTTCGGGATGGTGCAGCACTCGAAACCGGAGCAGATCGAACTTCGCGCGGCCATACATGCTGCGTTTGATCAGTTTGAGCCGGTTGACGTGCCCCTCTAACGGACCATTACTCCATGGCAACGTCAGTCCTGCAAGCACCGCGTCTTTGTCCTGTTGCACACCAGTGACAAACAACTCAAAGGCTTCGAGATGGCTGGCTTCCACTTCTTTGAGCCAGGCGTCAAGCTGTTCTCCTGTGCGCTCACGTACCATCTGGAGAAACTGTTTCACCAGTTGGTAGGCGGTCTCAGCTCGTGGAGTGGCCTGCCTCATCAGTCGGAGGTTCTCCTGCTCTCCTTCCTTCAAATCGTTGGGCTTGCGGAAAAAGAGCCAGGTGACCTGTTTCACTGAGAGTGTCAAGAGCGGGTTGGGCTGAGTTGGGGAAGCTTTCTGTCCCCTCGATGGTGCAGAACCGCGCTTCACGGAAGGAAGGGAAGATGGTTCCAACGTGGCTACATAGCGGTAGACTCCTCGCTGGGACCCTCTGTAGCCTTTTGCTCTCAGTTCTCTGAGCAGTTGTAATCTGTTGTGACATCCCTGGTTCCACCGCTCCGCGAGATAGGCTTTATAGGGATCGATGGGACTGGCTCGTTGCCATCGATGTGTGTAGTCCGGGACGCTTCCATGAGCGAGCCAATGCCGAACCGTCCGTTCTGCCATGCCCACCTGGGTGGCAATGTCCGCTGACTTCATCCCCTGTTTTCGCAGTGCGATGATGTGTTCATAGCGTGCCAATCGCTCCGCCTGGCGAGCGAGTTGCGCTTGTTGAACCGCTCGCGTCTCGGAAGGTCGTCGCTCTTCGCGTCGTTGTGCCCCTTCTTCCTCTGGTGTGATTGCCGCTTGCTCGGCACGACGGATCTGCGCAAAACAGTGGGCAAGCACCACTGAGACACAGTCTGCAAGGTTCTTGGTCAGATGCCAACGGTCGCTTACTTGTCTGGCTTGTGGAGCGCCTTTCTTGATGGCTGAGGTATACTCAGATGAGCCATCACGGCTCACCATTTCGACATGTGGATGAGCCTGCAACCAGGCAGAGACGGTCTCGACCGAGCGGTCGGGAAGGAGATCAATGGGCAGGCCGCGCTCCAGATCACAGATGAGTGTCCCATAGCGGAGCCGACGTTTCCATGCCCAATCATCCAGACCAACAATTCGCGACTTCGGAGGATCAGGCAGATGGTGTTGACGAACGAGACGCAAGATGGTATCACGACTGCCGCTGATCCCTAGCTCGCTTCCTATGCGTGTCCCTGCCTGCCCTCCTGCTGCCAGTCCAAGCTGGCTGAGAGCTTTTTGTAGTCGGATGGTGCGTTGGGCATGAGGACGGCAAAGCTCTGGCAGCCGCTCAGCGAAGATCTTTTGCGCACAGGTGCTCTTTTTGCAGAAAAAGCGACGCACGTGAATGATGAGATGAACAGCACGCCCACTGGATGGAAGGTCATGGAGGGTTCGGCTATATCGGCTTTGCACCCGCTTGGAGATGGTCCCGCAATTCGGACATGAGGCGCTTGGGGACATTGCATGCAGGGTGAGAGTGATCTCATCAGCCACATGTACCTGCGAAATCTGCATGTCTTGGTCGAAAAGTTCTGGAAAAATGGTCATAGCGTTCTACTCGGATGGGGATATCTATGGAAAAAATGTTCGACTCTCTAGTATATCACATTTTTCATCAGCGGGGTTGCGTAAGAACCACAATACTGGTAACGGCAACAATACATGAGCTGCGTACAGCACGCCTGACGCTCGCCCGGTAGGTAGTTGTTTGTACGCAAACGAGGAGGGGAGTACGACCACAGGTCGTACTCCCCTCCTCGTAATCTGGTCATATGAGCGTGGCAGGCAATGGTGAGTCGAACAGAAGTGGAGAGGTGGACTTTGTGGACAGAGGTACTAGGTTGGCCGGTTTTAGAGCTCTTCATGTATTCCTCATATAGATAAAGATCTATGCCATTGTCCAGGAAATCGCAGGTCAGGTATGAAGCACATGGCATCAAAAGGGATGTCAATATTCCTGCTAGAGTCTACCTGTTGGAGGAATACACATGAAAATTATGGTGGCGGACAATAATTATGAGCTGGTCGATATGCTAAGCTACTGGCTAAAGCAGCAGCGCTATGAAGTCGTCCGCGCGTTCGATAGTGAGCAGGCCATCAAGAACTGGCGCGAGACATTGCCCGACCTGGTCATCATTGATATACAGATGCTCAAGCGCGTTGGCAGCGAAATTTACCAGAAGATGCGCAGCCAGACTCACACAACGATTTTGCCGCTGACCACCACTGAGCTCAGCGATGACGAAATGCATAGTCTGGAGATAGAGAGCAACAATTATTTACGCAAGCCATTCACTCCGCGCCAACTACTTGCGCTCATCAAGACGATTTTGCGCTGCTCTCCACGCCTGGAAACATCTCCCAGGGCTTCCGCGCTGACAGTTGGAACAATCACCCTGGATGCGTCGCGCCAGGAAGTCGTGCGGGGCGGTAAGAAAGTACGGCTTACCCCCACGGAAAGCCGCCTGTTGCATGTATTCATGACGCATGCGGGCCAGATACTCTCGCTTGATGTGATCCTTAATTCCATCAGAGGCTTTGACCATACTGGGGAGAGCGACCTGGTGAAGACCCATGTGCGTCACCTGCGTCAAAAAGTTGAACGGGACGCCAGTAACCCTGAATATATTTTGACCGTACTGGGAGTGGGTTATACCTTTAGCGCCTGCGAGGACAAAGAAACGAGCTAAAGGCAGCGTCTCCTGAATAGAAAGGGCAGCAGCTTCATCTTTGTAGCGCTGTCTCGGCCAAAAGAAACCCTTGAGCCCATCTTTTGTATGACGAGGGACGAGGTGAAGATGCATATGCGGCACACTTTGACTCACGTGGTTGTTACTGGCGACAAGCGTGCCATCGGCTGGCAGGCCTTTTTCTATGGCCTGCTCCAGCAGCTGGGCATTCTGAAAGAACGGCCCGACAAGCGCAGCAGGCAGATCTGCGAGCGTCTCATAATGCTGTTTTGGCACTAAAAGACAGTGCCCAGGAAAAAGGGGCCTGCGATCTAAAAAGGCCAGTGAAATCTCATCTTCAAAGATGATGTGGGCCATTTCCTCGGCGCGTATAATCGCACAGAAAACACATGTCTGTGACAGGGCTTAAGCCTCCCGCATGTGAGCTGCTGCTTGCTTTGCTAGGCGCTTTTCACCTCATTGCCGTATTCTTTCAGCAGCTTCCTGACCTTGGGGTCTATCACAAGCATACAGTATGGCTGAGTGCGGTTTCTATCATAGTAATCCCTGTGATACGCTTCAGCGGCATAGAAATTGCTAAAAGGCGCTATTTCGGTCACCACAGGGTTTTTATAGCTGCCAGATCTTTCTAATGCCTCTTTCGCAGCAAGCGCGAGCCGCTTTTGCTCGTCGTTGTGAAAGAAAACTGCTGAGCGATACTGAGTCCCAACGTCGTTTCCCTGGCGGTTCAGGGTCGTCGGATCATGCGTACGCCAGAAGATCTCCAGCAGCGTGGAGTAAGAAATGATGGATGGATCAAAGGTTATCTGAATTGCCTCTGCAGCGCCGGTCTTGCCCGAACATACCTGCTCGTACGAAGGGTTTTCTACTTTGGATGCCGCATAGCCTGACGTGACTGAAGTCACGCCCTTGAGTCTCTGAAAAATCGCCTCTGTGCACCAGAAGCATCCTCCTGCCAGTGTGGCGGTATCAAACTCAGGCATGATCACCTCGCTTTTATTGCTACAATACTTTCAGTTTACTCTATCATGAAATGACTGCCACTGCCAACTTTCACTAATTTGCAGGAGAAGGCAGGCAATGGTAACGCTATGGCGGTAGTGCCTGGTGTAGCAAGGGAGCTTTCAATTTAGCGCGGCGCGTCTGCGGCCAGGCCAAAGGCGGAGGGTGGAGGCAGGAGTGAACCCAGCGCAATCAGCAAAATGCTGGCGAGAGCGACAGGCAGAAATGCCACTGCGGGGAGTTGGAAGATATCCCAGAGCTGGCCGCCGATAAGCGGCCCCACGAAAGCCACAGCATATGTGAGTGAGATCGTAATGCCGGTGAGGCGTGCGACCTCTCCAGGTTTCGCCAGCAATGGCGGTAATGCAATGCCAAGGGTAAAGACCAGGGCTGAGCTTCCACCGAGCAGGGCTGCCCACATCAGCTCCAGCGGTGCCGGCGTAAAGACCCAGCCCACGATGGCGATGGTACAGACGATGCCGGCCGCGATAAAAGGCCAGCGGCGTCCTGCCAGCCGTTGCGCGAATAACGTGACGGCGAGACTGCTCGGCAACTGTGCCACGTTCAATACTGTCAGGACCACCGGTGTCAAAGCGGCCTGGTGCAGGGCCTGATTGTAAGAAGCGATCCAGCCGTTCATGCCGAAATAGATGAGGCTTCCTGCGCCAAGCATAATACCCAGATGCAGCGCACCGACCCGTATGCGCCGCGAGGGCGGAGCGTTTTTCCTGGCCAAGGCTGCCCTGGCGCTTGCAGGTGTGGCTGTCCGCGCCGGTACGACAGGGGTCAGCCAGATCCAGAGCGCGAGCAGCGCAATGACCGGGATACCCCAGAAAATGAATGTAGCCGTCCAGGCATCTGCGCCCCACATGTGCAGCATGAGGGGGGCAGTTATGCCCGCAGCTACTGCTTCGCCGATGATCAAGCCATCACTAAAGAGAGCAGCGATGAGGCCTATATGTGCCGGGAACCAGCGGCGCGCTAGCACCGGGACGGCTGTCTGCGCCAGCGCGATACCCAGGCTCATTAGCAGCGTAAAGAGAAAGAGCAGAGCCGCCGAATGTGAGAACGCCCGCAGGAGCGCACAGGTACCGAGGAGCGCCAGTCCGATCGAAACGCAGGTCCGCGCGCCGATGCGTTCGGCAAGCAGTCCCGACGGCCATGCCGCGCACGCCAGCACCAGTACAGGCAAGGCGGTAAGAAGCCCTGTAGCGGTATAGTTGAGGCCTAAATCGTGTTGGATAAGCGGGAGGATGGGAGGCGCCGCCAGAATGACCGAGCGCAAATTGAAGCCTACAAGGGTGATTAAGAGGCAGATAATGATTTTACGCCAGCCAGGAGTGATAGCTCCTTCACTGGTAGGAGGTTTTGCATGTTTGATCATCGGTTTCCGTTACCAGCAGGGCATGATAGAGAAGAACATGTACCTGAACGAGCGGCCTTCAGTCAAAAATCCATGCCACCGGATACATGAGCACGCCGGCTCTCAGCGCAATTGGCGTACGAAGACGGAAGTACTATGACCTCCTCCACTATTGACATCAAGCTAGCCAGCTAGATATACTTATATCAGTACTCAGCCAGAGTATACCACAGGTGCCAACGAGGGTACGGCTGGTCAGATTGAGGGTGGTGGCTTGCGTGGACGCGCTACAAAGCGCATGGTGGCTCGACCTTACTCTGTCGGTGGTCGTTACGTTTTCTCTGTATTCCTGCTGCTTTTTTTCCCTATCGTCTATCCCTGCTCGCAATTGTACCTTAATCGCTCGGTTGTTCTTGTCATGTGCAAGCAACCCGTAGGCATTGACGCCGTTGCGGAAGTGAGAACCCACCACTTTGCCCGGCCGGCGTTGCATATGACGAACCGGGGTGACGTTTGCACTCGTTTTACTACTTTTTGTAAGTGGAGTAGCGCAACGTGAACATTCACACCGTACAGTTTTCGCATATCCTGGAGACTGGCGAACTCGAAAAACTGCACTACTTTTTGTCACGTACCGCCTTTGTGATTTCGCATAAAAATGAGGGAAGCGAAATACTCCTCTCCGTGCTCTGGTATCTTCCTGTCGATAGCCCGATTATCATCGTAACAAACTGCCAGGAAAAGGAGAGAGACGAGCTTGCGAGCGTGCTGAGGGCAAGACTGGTACGTCATAAGAGGATCTATTTGGTACACCAGAAGGACGAGGGCATCGCTCGCCTGTTCGAGACATATGGTGTCTCACATATCCTGGGTACGGATGGTAGGGTGCGTGATGGCAAAGGCGAGGGCATGTATATCGGAGCCCTTTGCGCCTATCAACTGGGTTATCCCCGCTGGGTCATCTTTTACGATGCAGATAACTTTGTGCCCAGCGCCCTTCTCGAATACACCCTGGCCATGAGCAGGCTCTTCCTCTCGACATCCCTACCCGGCCCTTCGCGCGACTATGATACCCTTTTTGTCCAGGGACGGGCGGGCAATCAGCCGGCTCAGAGTTTACATAATGTGCGGATTTGCTGGTCATCCAAACCTGAACTGGGAGGCAGTAACTGGGGGGTGAGGATTAAGGGCCGCTGCACCACGGTCGTTTCGCCTCTGTTTGATGCGCTCCTGGAGGGGTGGTTCGGCATACGCGACCACGCGATCAGTTCATCTAATGCAGGTGAGCAGGGGATGACGATCAAGACCGCCCTCTCACTGCGCTTTTCTGCCGGCTTCTCCGTCGAAACCCTTCAGCTGCTCGACCTGTTCTACAATGTGACTGAAGGCAAAGGCAGTATATTGCAGCAATACCAATCCCAAAGCCCTCACTTTCATGAGAAAAAAGACGATGAGCACGTCAAGAAGATGATCGAGCAGAGCCTGGGTAGCTTTTTTCACTTTGAGGCGGCCCTGCCTGACAATGTGAAGCGCGAACTGCAGAAGGTGTATGCCGAACTGTGGCTTGAGCGCGTCTCCCCCGAGCTGTACCCACCGCTGCGGACGCTGCCTTTGCAACGGATTGCAGGGCTGATGGAGAGCTTTGCGTTGTTTGAGGATGCTGTGCTGCTTGTCGAGTAATATTATTTCCCTGCGTTCAGATGATAGGTAATAACAAAACGACTATGGATATTTAGGAGGGAGGAAGAGGTATAATGCGCCTCATCCTTGTACGTCACGGCGAAACTATGTATAATGCGCAGAGGCGCTTAGCAGGCCAGTCCGATATCCCGCTCAGTCCTCTCGGCAGACGACAGGCCGCCGCGCTGGGGCAATCCCTGGCGTCGGAATCCCTTGATGTCATTGCCACCTCTGACCTACTACGCACGCGCGAAACTGCTGAGCACATCGCGAGGCATCATGCACTTCTTGTGCGTGAGGACCCCAACTTACGCGAGCTCGCGCTGGGCGAGTGGGAGGGATATACCTCTGCAGAGGTGCGGCAGAGAGACGCTCCTCTGCTGGCCCTGTGGCAGGCCAACCCTACCGCATATGCCCCCCCGGGCGGGGAGACCGTTGCTCAGCTGCGCGACCGCATTGTGTGCGCGCTGCGCGACTGCCAGACCAGCCACGCAGGAGCCAGCGTCTTGTGGGTGACGCATGGCGGCCTGATCGGCGTATTGCTCTGTCACATACTGGCTCTCGAGCTCAATCGGCGCTGGCAGTTTCGCCATGATAATGCCTCGATCAGCGAGCTGCAGTTGAGTGGCGATCGGGCGACCGTTGTGCGCTTGAACGAGACCGCTCATTTGCGCTCCCTAGACATCAATGTCAGCGCGGTCGCAGAAGAGTTGCAACCGCCTGGCCCTCTTATATGAAAATGGCAGGCCCGCGAATGTGCAAAAAGTCTCTGGAATTCCCGCTCAAGGCCGGGTAAGAATTTCGCACAGAGGTGGGCTAAAGCCGAACCTATTCCCGCGGGGAGCTGTTAGATTTTGTAGAATCAGAAAAAACAGTGACTGTTCAAAGATTGGTAGAAGAGGGAAGAGAAGGGAAAAGAAGTAGCCATCCCTTGCGAGCAGTGGAGCTATTCGATCAGGCTTGCCAGGTTGGCTCCGCCCGTGGTAAGGAAGTTGCCACACCAAGCCAGCAGACGACTGACACGCAGAGCGTTGGCAGGAACTTTATAGCCACGCATCGTACGATAGCGTTCTTTGATCCACCACCCAATCGCCCGTTCGCAGGCATTATTGGTGCCATCGAAGTGCTCCTGGTCCTCATGACTCTCATTCCATGTGCGATAGCGCGTGAGGCGGTTCCAGAGGTTCCACCGGTCCAGAAACAAGAGACGTAAGCGATAGGCCAGTGACGCTCGTCCTCCTTTAGATGGAGGGGCGGCTTGCAAATAGCGCCGGTGCATCTGTTCCAGCTCGGTGACCTCTTTGGGCTGGCGGCTCACGATGAGTTGGCCGAGCCGCAAGAGATTGGCCTCTGCTTGGGCAGGGGTGACTCCGCAGGCCAAGAGGGAGCCATCCGCATCTTGGGCGACCTGCGGACGCCACTCCTCAATGAGCTCCTCGGTATTGCGCTTGACATGGCTTTTACAGACTTGGTGCACCAGTCCCAGCTCATCGGCCACCGTTTTGAAGCCATCGGCATCATCGCTGACCAGGACCTGTGCTCCCACACTCGTGGCAATGGGCTCCATCCACTCTTTGAGGGCCTTGGTATCTTCCGCCTTCAGCTCATCGATGGTCAAGACCAGCCCAGCAATCGCATCGACTGAGAGTCCCAGGTGCAACCACTGGCCTGCACACTTCACGCTGGTCAGATCTCCTCCCACCGCTTTGGTTTTCACAGCGCCAAAGACCTGCTCCCGTTTCATTCCCGGAATGCGTCGGGCGGCGGCTTGCACCGTGTTGTAGACTTCCGTTTTCGAGAGTGGCACTCCTAGACTTTCCAACGCTAACGAGACGGCTCCATAGCTGAGTCCCAACAGGTACAACATCACCGCCAGCCCCTTGACCCGATCTGAGGTGTGTGCCTGACTCACCCCCTTTGGATACACCCGAAACGTCCGCCCACATTTGAGACAGCGGTACCGATACGCTTCAACTTGCTGATGTCTTGTGTCTCTGAGCGCTTTCTTCACTGGCTGATGGAGGTGTAATCGCTTACTTCCACACCCTGCATATCCACATTCTGATGGTTCGGAGATCTCTTTGGGGTTCACTTTTGACAACAGCAAGTGCAAACGCATGGCTTTTTTCCCTCCCTTTTTTCTTCCCCTTAGTTTACCCCAGTTTTACCACTTTGTGAACAGTCACAAAAAACAGCCACTGTTGACAGAGAACATATTTTATTGTACAACTGAAGCAGGTAATCAAAATATCCTTTATTTCACTCAATTTCCTGGTCTATTTAGAAACAGGGCTATGCGCGTCTTTCTTACGCTGATCGGTTAGCCTGTGAGTCAAAGTATTTCGGCTCTATCATTAGAGCACTCAACATTCGTCGATCTCCTGCGCAGGAGAGCAGTCCATGATTCAACGCAGCGAAGCTATACATTTCTCAACGATGGGGAGGTTGAGAAAGATCACCTGACTTTTGCTACACTCGATGCCGGCGCTCGCGCTATCGCGGCGCAGCTGCAGCAATATAGTAAGAGCGGAGAGCGGGCTTTGCTGATCTATCCTTCGGGTCTGGATTTTATCACAGCCTTCTTTGGCTGCCTGTATGCCGCGCTAATAGCGGTTCCAGTCTATCCCCCATCTTTTGTGCGGCAGGACCGGAACCTGGAAAGGTTCCGTGCCATTGCAAACGATGCGCAGGTATCGCATATATTGACGACCTCATCGCTTGCCTCCAAAGTGGAGGGACTGCTGGCGCTATCTCCGGAGCTTAAGCACGCACGCCTGCTTGTCACGAGCGATATCCCTGGCGCTGGAGCAGAGCAATGGCTGCGACCAGACATCAACAGCGCCACGCTGGCATTCCTGCAGTACACCTCTGGTTCTACAGGCATGCCCAGGGGAGTCATGGTGAGCCATGGCAATCTACTGCACAACTCGGCCCTGATTGCTCGCACATGCCAGCAGCCCGCAGCTTCACATGTAGTGACCTGGCTTCCGCTCTACCACGACCTGGGCCTGATTGGTGGTATCCTGCAGCCACTCTATTCCGGCTATGAGTCCACCATTTTAGCGCCGACGGCATTTCTGCAGCGACCCATTCGCTGGCTGCAGGCCATCTCGCGCACGCGCGCTACTCTCAGTGCGGGGCCGAACTTCGCCTACGATCTCTGCGTGCGCAAGATCACAGCGGCGCAAAAAGCAACGCTGGATCTCAGCAGCTGGATTGCCGCGGCCAATGGAGCCGAGCCGGTGCGCGCAGAGACCCTTGAACGCTTTGCGGACGCCTTTGCGCCATGTGGTTTTCAGCGCGCAGCCTTCCTGCCCTGCTATGGCCTGGCTGAGGCAACGCTTTTCGTGTGTGGCAGCCGGCAACACACGACCACTACTTTCGATGCCCGTGCCCTCGCCCAGAACAGGGCTACTGAAGTCTCCAGGGAGGGGGAGGACGTTCTGAAACTGGTGAGCCTTGGCCCTCCCTTGCAGGAACAGCAGCTTGCAATCGTAGACGCAGATTCTCTGCAACGCTGTTCGCCAGGCGAGGTAGGTGAGATCTGGGTAACTGGACCCAGCATCGCGCAGGGTTACTGGCGGCGCGGTGAAGAGACGGAATATACCTTTCAGGCGCACCCGGCAGGGGCAGGAGGAGATGATGAAGGCCCGTTTCTGCGCACGGGGGATCTTGGTTTTATCCACTGCGGCGAGCTGTACATCACGGGCCGCCTCAAGGACCTGATCATTATTCGTGGCAGCAACCACTATCCACAGGATATCGAACGGACGGCGGAGCTGAGTCATCCAGCCTTGCGCTCAGGATCTGGCGCGGCTTTCTCGCTAGAGGTAGAGGGTGAAGAACGCCTCGTGATCGTCTACGAAATAGAGCGCCAGGGCATACGCGGCAATATGAACGAGATCGTCGCCAGTATGCGCCAGGCTATCGCCGAGCAGCATGAGTTACAGCTCTACGCCGTGGCACTGATTAAGCCGAGCAGCATATTAAAGACCTCCAGTGGCAAAGTCCAGCGGCGCGCATGCAGAGAAGGTTTTGTTAGCCAGAGCCTGAATGTTGTCTATGCCTGGAGCCTCGACGAAGCGGAGCTATCACCTTTATCTAACCTGGCAGAAGAGCCTGGAACTGAGCAGGTCGGCGGCCCGTGGGAGCCGATGCCAGTATTACGGACAAAAGACGCGATACAGGCATGGCTGCTTGCGCAGGTTGCCAAGCGGCTCAAAGTCAATCAGCGCGCCGTAGATATGCGCACGCCCCTGGCGCACTACGGCATGGATTCGATCACAGCAGTCAGCCTGTCAGCAGATCTAGAGGACTGGCTGGGACGGGAGATCTCACCGACGTTAGCCTATGACTATCCCACTATTGATGCGCTCGCCGGGTACCTGGCGGGAGAAGGCGCTACAAACCGGGCGGACATGGGCGAGGACGGCTATCGTCAGGCGCAAGCGGAGGCTATTGCGATTGTAGGTATTGGCTGCCGTTTTCCCGGGGCGCCTGACCCCGAGAGCTTCTGGCAACTGCTGCGCGACGGCAGAGACGCCATTACGGAGGTGCCGGCAGAGCGCTGGGACCTGCAAGCGTTCTACGATCCCAGGCGAGCAACGCCAGGTAAAATGCACACGCGCTGGGGTGGATTTCTGCCGGGGGTAGATCAATTTGCAGCTTCTCTGTTCAATATCTCTCCGCGTGAGGCGGCTCACATGGATCCCCAGCAGCGGATCCTGCTCGAAGTGGCGTGGGAGGCCTTCGAACATGGCGGGTTGGCAATGGATAAGGTTGCTGGCAGTCCGACGGGAGTCTTTATCGGCATCAGCAGCAATGACTATGCCCAGCTGCGGCGAGACGATCAGCAACTCATCGATGCCTATATCGGGACAGGGAATGCGCATAGTATCGCCGCTAACCGCCTATCCTACTTCTTCGATCTACGCGGGCCCAGTATTGCAATCGACACAGCCTGCTCATCTTCGCTGGTGGCGGTGCACCTGGCCTGTCAGAGTCTGCGCAGTGGTGAGTGCAAAATGGCGCTGGCAGGCGGAGTAAACGTGATCCTGTCGCCTGAACTTTCCATCGCCTTCTCCCAGGCCCAGATGATGTCTGCCTATGGGCGCTGCAGGACCTTTGATGATGAAGCGGATGGTTACGTGCGTGCTGAAGGCTGCGGCGTCGTCATCCTGAAGCCTCTCGCGCAAGCGCGGCGCGATGGAGATCCCATCCTGGCGCTCATAAGGGGATCGGCGGTCAACCAGGATGGGCGCAGCAACGGGCTTACGGCGCCGAATGGCCCCGCCCAGGAGGCGGTTATTCGCCATGCCCTGCACAATGCCCGGGTGAGGCCGGATCAGCTGAGTTATGTTGAGATGCATGGCTCCAGCACTCCACTTGGAGACCCGATCGAATTTGAGTCGCTCAAAGCGGTTGTGATGCAGGCGCGCGCGCCTGAGCAAACGTGTGCCATTGGATCGGTCAAGACAAATATCGGCCACCTGGAGGCAGCGGCAGGCATAGCGGGGCTGCTCAAGGTCGTACTCAGTCTGCAGCATAATGAGATTCCTCCCCACCTCAACCTGAAAACACTCAACCGGCACATCTCGCTGGCCGGAACAACTTTTGAGATTCCCAGCGCGCGCAGGCCATGGCCTGACGACAAGCAGCACCTTGCAGGAGTCAGCGCCTTTGGCTTCGGGGGGACCAATGTTCATGTTATTGTCGAGGGGGCAGCAGCGGGCGGCCTTGCCAGCAGCGATTTCGAACGTCCAGCGCATATCCTGGCGCTTTCAGCGCAGAGCGAAACAGCTCTAAAGGAGCTGGCAGGACGTTATGCGGCATTTACGGCGGCCCACCCGGAGGCCTCGCTGGCGGACATCTGTTTTACCTCCAACACCGGACGCACTCATTTCAACCAGCGTGCCGCGTTAACGGTGACCTCTGCAACTCAGCTGCGAGGACATCTGGAAACACTGGCGCAGGGGCATACTCCCCAGCAGGTACAGAGTGGTAGAGCAGTGCGCGGGGAGCGACCTAAGATTGCGTTTCTCTTTACAGGGCAGGGGTCGCAGTATTTCGGTATGGGCAGGTTGCTCTACGATACGCAGCCCACGTTCCGCAGAGCCCTCGCAAACTGTGACAACCTTCTACGCCCCTATTTAGGTCAGCCGCTCCTCTCGGTATTGTATCCGGATCCGGGAATTCATTCTCCGCTGCATGAGACGGCGTACACCCAGCCCGCTCTATTTGCCCTGGAGTATGCGTTGGCCGAATTATGGCGCTCATGGGGTATAGAGCCTGACCTGGTTATGGGGCACAGCGTGGGTGAATACGTGGCCGCATGTGTAGCTGGTGCGTTTAGTCTGCAGGACGGGCTCAAACTGATAGCAGAACGCGGCCGGCTGATGCAGGAATTGTCACGCCGCGGAGCCATGGTCGCTATCTTCGCCGAGCCGGCGCGGGTTGAGGTCGCGCTGGCACAGTATCCGGGTGTAGTGACCATTGCGGCGATCAATGGACCCAGGAACACGGTGATCTCCGGTGAACGGGAGGCGGTCCAGGTGGTGCAGCGCCAGCTTGAGGCTGAGGGGATAATGACTTACCCACTGGCTGTCTCGCATGCCTTTCACTCGCCCTTGATGGAACCTATGCTCGCCGATTTTGAGGAAATTGCTGGCGCGGGGGGCTCTGAGCGGCTGCGTATTCCGCTTGTCGCTAACCTGACGGGTAAATTGCTGCTTCCCGGCGAGAGGCTTGAAGCCACGTACTGGCGCCAGCAGACCCGTGAGACTGTACAGTTTGCGGCGGGCATCCATACTATTGCTGAGCAGGGGTATGATCTCTTTCTGGAGCTGGGACCCACCTCCACTTTATTGAGCCAGGGCAAGCACTGCCTGCCGGAGAATACGGGAACCTGGCTGCCTTCCCTGCAGCGAGAGCGAGACGACTGGAGCGTCATCTTACAGTCCATGGGCGCGCTCTATGTAAAAGGCCTGGATCTGAACTGGCGGGGATTTGATGCAGAGTATGCGCGCCAGTGCATAGGCCTGCCGACATATCCATTTGAACGTGGACGCTACTGGATTGAGGCCGCCGGAAAAGAAAGCATTTCCATCTCGCGGCCAGTCTCTCCCCAGGTTGATCGCGCTAAAGATCGCCATCCCCTGCTGGACTCTCACACGCAACTGGCACACCCGGCAGGTGTCCATGCCTGGGAAACGCTGCTGGATAAGCAGCGCCTGCCGTATCTGAATGATCACCGCGTCCATGGCGTTATGGTATTACCCATCTCCATTTACATTGAGATGGTCCAATCTGCTGCGGCCGAAGCATTCGGGCAGGGACCTCACGTTCTGAAGCAACTAGAACTCAAGAAAATGCTGCTTTTACCAGAGCAGGGTGCTCAAAAAGTGCAAGTCGTCCTCTCAGCGGATGCCCGGCAATCCATCTCCTTCCACGTCTATAGTCGTTCCGCGAGCGCGCCAGAACTATCGAACGCTGCATGGACACTCCATGCAAGCGGAGAAATCATGCATGTCTAAGACGCAGCACTTCTATTTTGGAGGTCATTGTGGCAGCAGTATCAACCCAATATAGCCAGGTGGATATGGAGTTTGGTTTAATCTTTTTCGCCAGTAGCGAGATGGCCAGAGGTAGGGTGGAGGAGAACGAGGACAAGTATCACCTGGTGATCGAAAGCGCGAGGTTTGCCGATCGTCATGGCTTCTCATCCATATGGATTCCTGAGCGCCACTTCACCAGGGATGGATGGCTCTACCCCAATCCAGCCGTGCTTCAGGCCGCGCTGGCGCGAGAGACGACGCAGATCCAACTGCGAGCGGGGAGCGTCGTCATGCCGCTGCACAACCCCCTGCGGGTCGCCGAGGAATGGGCCATGGTCGATAACCTGTCGGGTGGAAGAGTCGGCCTCTCCTTTGCTTCAGGCTGGCATCCCAACGATTTCGCGCTCTTCCCGGAAAACTATGCCGACCGCAATGAAGAGATGTATCGTGGCATTCAGACCGTGCAGAAGCTGTGGCGTGGTGAAACGGTCCAGGTCAAAGGTGGAGACGGTAAACTTTTAGATATTCGGACCTACCCCACCCCTGTACAGCCCACGCTCCCGATCTGGATCACCGCGGCCGGCAACCCTAAAACTTTTACGCGCGCGGGAGAGATCGGGGCCAATCTGCTCACGCATTTGTATAACCATGGCCCCGAGGAGCTGGCCGAACGCATCCAGATGTATCGCGAGGCCCGGGCCAGGCATGGACATGATCCCCAGGCCGGCCAGGTCTCCGTCATGCTCCACTCCTTCGTCTGGGAAAAGGAGGGGGAGGTTCTTGAACGGGCGAAAGCGATGTTCTGCGACTATCTCAAATCTGCCGCGTACCTGGTTAACGCCATCGCATACAGCCGCGGCCAGAAAATTGACCTGGCCAGCTTATCCGAGCAGGATAGCAGAGATTATCTGAACTTTGTCTTCAATCGCCTCATCTCCACACAGCGCGTGCTCTTCGGAACACCCGAGAGTTGTCTTGAGGTGGTTGCGCGCCTAAAAGCCATCGGAGTCACTGAACTCGCCTGCCAGATGGATTTTGGCCTGGAGCCCGAACTCGCCTTGCGCAGTCTTGAGTACCTGGACCAGTTGAAAGAGTTGAGTCGCGGTGGGCCAGCGCCCGCCGCACCGTCTCCCCCGGCGTCCCCTTTCCTTGCAGCGCAGCAGGACAACCCGGCAGATGGGGCTGCTCATACGCAGGCGGCGGCGGATATACGGGACATCCAGGAGCGTTGTCGAGATGAGCTACAGACCGCCCAGTTCTACAGGAGATTACAGGCCTATGGCATACAACTCGCCGCGAGCTTTCAAGGCATAGAACGGCTCTGGCGGGGTGATGGAGAGGCACTTGGGTGGATACATCTACCGCAGGCGCTACAGCAAGACGGAGACGATTACCAAATTCACCCTGCTCTGCTGGATGCCTGTTTGCAGGTTCTGATTGCCACCCTGCCTGTGCTTTCCAGCACAGATGGCGAGGATGTACTCTACCTGCCTACCGGCCTGCGCAGTTTTCGCATCATTCAGCGACCCGGGAAAAGCGTCTGGAGCCATGCCAGACTCATATTGGACTCGCAGCAGCATGGGGACATATTTGAGGGGGACGTGCGACTGCTTGATGAAAAAGGCCAGGTCCTGGTCGAGGCTCGCGGCTTGCGCCTGCAGCGCTCTGAACCCGCGCTACGTCCATCGACGCACATCAGCGGCACTGCTGATGAACTGTACTATGAAATCCGTTGGGAGCCGTGGGCCCTGGAGCAGGCTGCGCCTCTTGCTCGCTCGCAGCCTGGTAAGTGGTTGATCTTTATGGACGGCGGCGGGGTGGGGGAGCGCCTGGCGAACCTCCTCAGCGCGCGTGGTGATACCTGCATCAAGCTGCTGCACGGCTATACCTATCAGGTCTTGCAGCAGGGAGTTCAATATAGAGTCAACCCGGCTTCTGCGGAGCACATCCAGCGCGCCATCGACGACGCGCTATCAGGCAATGATTTCGCCAACTGCGCTGTTATTCACCTGTGGAGCCTTGACATGCAAGCGACGCCGCAGATCGACGGCGCAGCGCTTGAGGCCGAGCAGGCCCTTGGAGTGGGCAGCGCGCTGCACCTGCTGCAGGCACTGCTGAGAAGCCAGACAACGACACGGCCGCGCCTGTGGCTGGTTACACGGGGCGCGCAGCCGGCAGGAGCAGGCCCTTTGCCCCTCATGGTGGCGCAGTCGCCACTGTGGGGATTAGGCAGAACATGTGCCATCGAGCATCCTGAGCTCTGGGGGGGGCTGGTTGATGGCGATCCTCTTGAGGGAGCGCAAACGACGGCCGAGCAGCTGCTCGCCGTGCTCACCAGCCGGCACGCAGAGAATCAGCTTGCGTTCCGCCAGGGGCGGAGCTATGTTGCTCGTCTTGTGCGCCGCAGTAACTGGCCTCGACAGGAGCTCACACTACGTGCTGATGCCAGCTATCTGATTAGCGGAGGCCTGTGGGGTCTTGGCTTCGAGGTTGCCCGCTGGCTGGCCAGCAAAGGTGCGCGTCACCTCGTTCTGCTTGGGCGCACCAGACTTCCCGCGCGCACAGACTGGGACTCCCTGCGTACAAATTCGCGCCAGGGCCGCCAGGTCGCAGGGATATGTGAACTGCAGGCTCAGGGTGTCGACGTGCATTACGCGGCTGTTGATGTCGCGGACGAGCAGCAATTAACTGCGTTCCTGCAAGATTATCGCGGCCAGGATCATCCACCTATCTGCGGCGTTGTACACGCGGCCTCTGTCTGGCAGGACCAGCGGGGCGACTCGCTCGTGCGCCCTTTAATTCACCTGGATCAAGAGGCAATGTGGAACGTTTTCCGTCCCAAGGTCCTGGGGAGCTGGCACCTGCACAGGCTCTTTCAGGATATCCAGCTGGACTTCTTCGTCCTGTTCTCCTCAGGCGCGTCGCTTTTTGGCTCGGCCGCGCAGGGAAATTACGCGGCGGCGGGAGCATTTCTGGACGCCCTTGCCCATCACTTGCGTGCAGCAGGGCAACCTGCTCTCAGTGTTGATTGGGGCGCAGTATCCGAGACGGGCTTTGGCGCGACTGCGGAGGGATTGCGCGTTCACGAATACTGGGAGTCACACGGCATTCAGCGCATAACGCCCCGCCAGGTCCTGGCCGCGCTGGAGCTACTCATACCCCAGCAGGTCGCTCAGGTCGGCGTGCTGAAGCTTGACTGGCAGCAGTTGCAGCAATTTTTTCCGCAGCTGGCGAAGCTTCCGCTCTTTAGCCACCTGGCGGCAGAAGTCGTCGACGCGGGCCAGGCGGAGGATATCCAGCAGGCTGCCCAGAGCCCTCTGTTACAGGACCTATTTATGGCAGACCACGATGAACGCCAGCGGCTGCTTGTAGCGTATCTCAGCGAGAAGGTCGCTGCCGTTCTTCGTCTCCCCGCAGCGGGGATAGACAGCAAGAGCTCGCTCACCATGCTGGGGCTTGACTCGCTTATGGCTATCGAGTTAAAGAATCGCATCGAGCTCGAGCTCCATGTACATATCCCAATCGTGACCTTCCTGCAGGGGCCCAGCATTCAACAATTTGCTGGCGAACTCCTCATTCAATTATCTCAGAGCGCCCCGGCGCTTCCCGGGCAAGCTGCGCAAGGGCAGGCTCAGTCGCAGAACCCGCAGGCTACTCTCGATCCACAGCAACTGCTGGCTCAACTCGATCAGCTTTCAGAAGGTGAGGTTGACGCGTTGCTCGGCTCTGTTTTGCAGCAGGAAAACGGTTATGCTCAAACTTCTGGCCTGGAAGCGCGGCAGGCTTCGCAATTGCTGGCCAATATCGAGCAATTTTCGGATAGCGAAGTGGATTCACTGCTTAACCGTATGCTTTTTGTACAGGAAGAGAGATTGAACCAGTGAAAGATGCCCCAAAAAGACTGAGTGACCTTTCCGCCCAGGAGAAGCGCGAACTCCTTGCGCGACTTTTACGCGTGAAGATAGGCGCCTCTGAGGAGGTGTTCCCTCTTTCTCATGGGCAGCGGGCCCTGTGGTTCCTGTACCAGCTGGCACCGCAGAGCGCGGCATACAACCTGCTGTATGCCGCACACCTGCATTTCACGCTAGATGTTCCAGCGCTCCAACGCGCGCTGCAAGCACTTATTCAGCGCTATCCCATTCTGACTGCAACCTATGCTATGGATGGCAAAGAGCCTCTCCAGCGCTTTCACAGGGATCTGACCTTGGCGGTCGAGGTGATAGATGCCTGCGCCTGGAGCCCGGAATATCTTCGCCAGCAGCTCGACAGGGAGGGAAATTCTCCTTTTGACCTGGAGCATGGGCCGCTCCTGCGCATAAAATTATACACTCGCTCATTACAGAGCTCCGTCCTCTGCCTGACCATCCATCATATCATCGCGGATCTCTGGTCGTTAAACACACTGATCGATGAGCTGCATGAGCTTTACCTGGCGAACAGCGCCGGACAACAGGCGCTGTTGCCGGCCGCCGCCCCGCAGTTCACCGACTTCATAAACTGGCAGGCGAATATGCTGGCTGGCCCGGAGGGAGAACAGCACTGGCGCTACTGGCAGGAGAGACTGGCGGGCGAGTTACCACTATTGAACCTGCCGATCTCAAAAGCCAGGCCTTCCCTGCAGACCTATAATGGAGCATCCCACAGCTTCAAGCTAAGTGATCAGCTGGTCGGCCAGCTCAGACGACTGGCCCAGGCCGAGAACGTCACACTGTATACGCTGGCGCTGGCGGTCTTTGAGTTGCTGTTGTTTCGCTATTCTGATCAGGAGGACCTGCTCATCGGCACCCCCATGCTGGGGAGGAACCGGGCGAACGATGAAAAAACCATCGGCTATTTTGCCAATCCGGTCGTTTTGCGCACAAATTTCGCCGCCAATCCGACTTTCAAGGATCTGTTGCGACAGGTACGCCAGACTGTCATCGAGGCGATTGAACACCAGGACTATCCATTTCCTCTGCTCGTGGAGCGACTCCAACCCAGGCGTAACCCCAGTTACTCACCGCTTATCCAGACATTATTCATCTGGGACAAGCCAGCGCAAGGAAATGTGCACGCTGGTCCTGGGGAGGAAGCGCCAGAACTAAAACGGCCCATACCCCAATTCGAACCATTTATTATCGGGCAACAGGGAGCCCCCTTTGATTTGACCCTGACGATATTTGAGATCGGCAGCGCGCTTACTGCAGATTTCCGCTACAATGTAGACCTGTTTGACGCTGCGACCATTGCGCGCATGGAACAGCACCTGCACACGCTGCTGCAGGCAGTGGTCGCCAATCCGCAGCAGCGTGTGCTTGACCTTCCTCTGCTGACCGAGGCAGAACGCCGCCAAATGGTGATTGAGTGGAACGCCACGAACTGCGCCTTTAAAGAAGACGCATGCCTGCATCAATTATTCGAGGAGCAGGTACTGCGAACACCACAGGAGGTGGCGCTCGTCTGTGAGAATCAGCAGCTAACGTACCGGGAACTCAACGCGCGCGCTAATCGTGTAGCCCATGCGCTGCAGGCGGCCGGGGTTGGGCCGGACACCCTTGTTGGCGTCATACTGGAGCGTTCGCTAGAGATGGTGGTCGCACTGCTCGCAATTCTCAAGGCGGGTGGCGCCTACGTTCCACTGGAGCCCACATACCCGCGCGAGCGAATCGCTTATATGATCCAGGACGCGGGTCTCTCCGTCCTGCTCACGCAGGCGAGGCTGCGCGAGCGGCTGCCACAGGTCGACCTTCATGTTCTCAGCCTGGATGCCGATGAAAACCTGCTTGCCCGCTACTCGCAGGAGAACCCGCTCAGCCCGGTGGGGCCAGACAACCTGGTGTATATGATCTATACCTCCGGCTCAACCGGCCGGCCGAAAGGAGTAATGAACATCCACCGGGCGGTAAATAACCGCCTGCACTGGATGCAGCAGGCCTACCAGTTAACGCCGGCGGATCGTGTCATGCAGAAAACCCCCTTTAGTTTTGATGTCTCGGCATGGGAGTTTTTCTGGCCCCTGCTTCAAGGTGCGCGCCTTGTGATAGCGCGTCCCAGAGGGCATCAAGATCCGCATTACCTCATTGAGCTCATCGGGGAGCAGCAGATTACGACCATGCATTTTGTCCCCTCGATGCTGCAGGCATTTCTGGAACAGCCAGGGGTAGAAGGCTGCAGCAGCCTGAAGCGGGTTTTTTGCAGTGGTGAGGCGCTCTCGTTTGAATTACAAAAGCGCTTCTTCGCTCGTCTCAATGCGGACCTTTATAACCTCTATGGTCCGACGGAGGCGGCCATCGACGTCACAAGCTGGACATGTCGGCGCGATAGCTCTGACACGGTTGTGCCGATTGGCTATCCCATCGCAAATACACAGATATATATCCTCAATCGCTCGCTGCAACCGCTGCCGCATGGCCTGGTCGGCGAGCTATATATCGGCGGCGTCGGTCTGGCCAGGGGTTACTTTAACCGCCCTGCCCTGACCGCCGAGAAGTTTATGCGCGATCCTTTTAGCGACGACGACCAGGCAAGGTTATTTAAGACAGGAGATCTCGCCCGTTACCGTCCTGATGGCTCGATAGAGTTTCTTGGGCGCATCGACCACCAGGTAAAGATTCGCGGCGTGCGTATCGAACTCGGCGAGATCGAAGCGGTTCTCGGCCGTCATCCACAGGTGCAGGACGTTGTCGTAATGGCCCGTGAGGACAGGCCTGGCGATAAGCGCCTGGTGGCCTATCTTGTGCTCGACCGGCGGCTCAGCGTCGAAGAACTGCGCTCCTATTTGAAGGAAACCCTGCCCCAGGATATGCTGCCGGCCAGCTTTGTCTCCCTGCAAGCTATGCCTCTCAGTCCTAATGGGAAGGTGGATCGAACTGCTCTGCCGACGCCGGATACGGCTCGCCCCGAGCTGGCAGCTGATTTTGTCGCGCCGCGTACATTGCTGGAAGAGCAGCTGGTTCAGATATGGATGGAGGTGCTCGCTATCGAGGGCATCGGCATTCATGATAACTTCTTCGACCTGGGAGGAGCCTCGATTCAGAGCCTGCAGGTGGTCACCAAAGCGCATGAGATAGGCATTCCGCTCACCCTCGAGCTGCTCTTTGAATATCAGACTATCGCGGAGCTGCTGCCCGTTGTCGCAGCGGGGACTGCGCAGCGCGCCCAGGCAGGTAGGCCCCAGGCCGCGCCGGCACAAATGCCCTCTCCCGCTCCCCGCGAGCCTGTCCAGCCCAGGTCAGGCAATATGCTCATCGAGAGCCTTGGCATCTACCTGCCTCCTAGAGTTGTCACAACAAGGGAGGTCCTGGCGCATTGTGACACGCCGATCCGCTTTCCGCTGGAGCAACTGACGGGTATTAAAACCAGGCGCATGGCGGGTGAAAGCGAATTCGCCTTCGACCTGGCGAAAAAAGCCGTTGCTCACTGCCTCAGCAACTCAAAGTACAATCCAGAGGACATAGACCTGGTCATCTGCAGCAGTATCTCGCGCTACAACGGCCCCAACTTTCATATCACCTTTGAGCCGGGTACGGCTATCCAGCTGAGGCACCACTTCGGCTTTCGCAACGCACTCACCTTTGACCTCTCAAATGCATGTACGGGTATGTTCTCCGCTATGTATATCGTGGACGCTTTTCTTAAAGCGGGCCTGATCCGGCGTGGACTGGTGGTCAGCGGAGAATATATTACGCACCTGACGGCGACGGCGCAAAAAGAGATAGCAGGGTACCTGGACTCGCGCATGGCTTGCCTTACCGTCGGCGACGCCGGCGCAGCAGTGATCCTGGATGCGACCTCTGCTACAGATATTGGTTTTCACGAGTTTGAGATGTACACGCTCGGACGCTACTACGACCTCTGCATCGCCAAGGCCAGCGATAGGGAACACGGCGGCGCCATCATGTACACGGACTCGGTTAAGGTCTCCGCGGTCAACATCAAGCAGGCGGTCGCGCATGCCGCCGATGTAATGGAGCGGGCCGGCTGGCCCCACGAAGCATTCCAGCACGTCATTATGCATCAAACGTCCAAAATGACGATCTACGATGCCGGGCGCGAGATCAACAGCTACTTTGGCAAGGAGGTCTGCCACGAGGGAAATCTCATAAACAATATTGCTGAGCGCGGCAATACCGCTACCACCACCCACTTTGTGGCTCTGATGGATCACATACTCTCCAACCGCATCAAGTCGCACAGCAATGTAGTCTTTGGCGTTACGGGCTCTGGAGTCAATATCGGCACGGCGATTTATACCCTCGATGACCTGCCAGACCGCCTGCGCCGCGCATCCTCCGGCGATTGGGCACCCGCCAAAGTTGAGCCTGAACGGGAAAAATTTGTGCCTACACTGCCGGCACACGGGCGAGTTCGCGTAGCAGGCTTAGGGACGGCGCCGCTGCGGGTGGAAGGCGGGCGTTCAACCCTGGAGATGGTGCGGGCCGCCGTTGAAGCGTGCCTGGAGAATTCTGCCTATCAGCGCAACGATATCGATCTGCTTATCTATGCAGGCGTGTACCGCGACGACTTCATCTGCGAGCCGGCCATTGCCGCTGTGGTCGCTGGCACGCTTGACATCAATGCCAGCATAGAGTCGCAGCAGGACAAGAAAATGTTTTCTTTCGATATCTTTAACGGCTCGCTCGGTTTCCTCAACGCCTGTTACACTGCCGCCGCTATGTTCAAGGCGCAAAAGGCGCGAACCGCCATGATTGTCGCCTCTGAGGTCGAGAACAATCGCGAAATCCTACCGGCAGAGCTGCTGGGCATAGAAGAGACTGGCTCGGCGGTGATCTTAGACGAAGGTCCCGCCGGGGGGACGGGCTTCGGCAATTTCGTTTTCAAGGCCTTTACCGGATACCTGGATGCATCCACCTCACATACCCAGTTGTACGAGGGAAAAACCTGTCTGCACATCGCTAAAGACGCACAGCTGGAGACGCTTTATCAGCGCTGTATCTCTACTGCGCTGCACGAGCTGTTGCAGATTGAGCAGATGGATATTGCGCAGGTGAAGGTTTTCCTGCCGCCACAGATTTCGTCGAACTTCATAGCAGGGTTGAGCAAGATGATGGAGATCCCAAGGGACAGACTGGTCGATGTAGGCGCAAGCCATGATCTCTTTACCTCGTCCTTCCCCTATGCCTTACAAAGCCTGCATGAGCAGGGCATCGTCAGCGCGGGAGATATAGGCATTGTCATCGCAGTGGGCTCTGGGATTTAGGTGGGCTGCGCAACATATTACTTTTAAGCGCTGGCTCCTCCCGCGAGATTATTTCCCTACATGGGTGACAGACTTGTATCATCCCAGGTAAAATTGCTCTTCTCCATAATGTCCAGGGGCCGGACAATCAGCAGGGGGAGATTGCTGGCCTTGAGAACACGCTCAGTGATACTGCCCAGCGCCCAGCGCGCTATACCGCTGTAGCCATGGGTGGTCATAGCGATGAAATCACAGCCACTCGCCATAGCACCTTCTCCCTTTTCTGCCACCCTTATCAAGGCCCCAGCTTCGTCGTCGTCAACGACAACCGCAGTGGTCACGGTGAGTGGAAAATCTGCTATAGCCGGGGCTGCGCGACCCTCGCGCAGCCGCTTCGCCGTGGCGTCAAGATACTCACCGGCCCTACGTAACTCGGCCTCGCTTTCATCTTCATCAGAGACTGGCTTCACCACCCGCGTCAGGTGTAGATCTCCCGGATCAGGCGCGGCCAGCGCCGCAATCATTACTGCTGCGTATTCTATGCCTTTCTCAGCCCGTTGAGAACCATCCAGGGCGACCAGCGCTCGCAGTGGACGCGCACCAGAGCCCGTTGGAAGAGCAGCAGGAACTGGTCCATTCTCGCGCAAGACAAGCACCGGATTGGGGGCATGAAACGCCACTTTCTGCGCCACACTTCCCATGGCCCAGCGTATCACATCCGTATAGCCATGACTACACAGAACGATTAAATCAACCTGCTGCGAACGAGCAATCGAGAGGATGCCTGCGGCAGGTATTCCCCTGAATACTTGCGTAGACGTCGCAACTCCAGCCAGCACATCCAGGGCGCTGATACGAACAAGATACTCTGCGGCCCCGGCCTGCTCCGTATCCGGGGACTCTTGCATCGACTCTGCGGGCTCCCTGGGCTGCCACACAGGTTCGATTGGCGAAACTACGACGCGCAGCAATATAATCGATCCTCCGGAAGCGCGTGCCAGGCGCGCGGCAAGGGGAATGGCCCGCTCGGCGCGTGCTGATCCATCCAGGGGTACTAAAATTCGCCGGAACATTGTCCTGTCCCTTTCGCTATAACAGTCATCCTTTGCATCCTCTATGGCCAGAAACTTTCCTGATGGTTGGATTGAGAAGCATCGCCGCACACAGCAAGTTCTGCATACCCAACGAAGAGTATATGCCTGCCAATTCACATAACCATCACAGGTACAAGAACGGTCTCACAACTTATTCAAGAGCGGCCTGCGATCCTCCAGTATAATATATGATATATGCTTCGGGTGCTCTAACGAGAGCAGGGGAGGGCTGTCCCTCCCCGCTCTCGTTGTCTGTCTGCAGCTCGTACCCGCTCTTTTACGTATCACTCGGAGCGAGCGGCGAGCCACTCTTCGATGTGCGGCCAGGTAAACTTGAGGGCGCCGCTGCCCGCCATCATCCCGATATGCCCACCCTTGACCTTCAGCAGCTGCTGATCCGTGCTGCTGACCTTCGTCATGATGCTCTCCGACTGGCAGGGCGGCGAAATGTGATCCTTGTCGGCTATCACATTGAGCAGGCTGGCACGAATACGGCTCAGCTCCACCCACTCGCCGCGAATGGAGAGCGTGCCCTGGATCAGGCGGTTCTCCTGGTACAACTCCTTGATGAGCTGCAGGTAGGTCGCCCCGCTTATGGGGATCAGGTCGGTGACCCAGGTGTTCATGGCGTGCCACGACTCGACCACCTTGGGATTATCCAGGTTGTCCCAGAGGGTCAGATAGGAGCCGATGTAGTTCTCGACGGGCTTGAGCGCCTTGGCCCCGTAGTCGATCATCTCACCAGGCATGTTGCCTAGCGCGGCGATCACCCGCTCGGGATCGAAGTGCTGCTCGTTGAGCCAGCGGACAAAACCGCCCGCCGTCTTGTCGCTGAAATCCAGTGGCGCCGTCAGCAAAATCAGGTTCTTGAGGCCATCGTCGGGGCGCAAGGCGGCGTAGATCGTGGTGAGGATCGCCCCGATGCACCAGCCCAGCATCGTGAACTTCTCACTGCCGGAGACCGCCTTCACCTTGCGAATGGCGCGCGGCAGGTAGTCGAGCACATAATGCTCGAACCTCAGGTCCTTGTCCTCCGGACCGGGCGCGCCCCAGTCGAGCAGGTAGACATCGAAGCCCCGCTTGACCATGTACTCGATAAAGCTGTTGCCCGGGCGCAGGTCGAGGATATAGGGTTTGTTCATCAGCGCGAACACCAGGAACAGCGGTACTCTGTGGCGCTCCTCGGCGGGCACGACGGGAATGTAGTGATAGAGCCTGGCTTTGTTGAGCGTCCAGATCACCTCTTTGGGAGTCTGCGCCACGTGCGCGCGTGTCGTACTGACCCGCAGCAGCGTGCGGCTCTCCTCCTCGATGCGCTGGAGCTCACTCTGCAGTTCGGCCGGAGTCAGGGGCAGAGATGGCATGGACATCAGCGCGCCTCCTTCGCTTTGGTCGCCGCCGCGCTGGTAGTATGCCTGGCCGCCGCGGGCGGCTTGAGGGCACGCTGGATCTCGTCGAGCCTGACATCCAGGTCATCCAGGCGTATCTCGATATTGGTCATCCGCTGCGCCAGGGTCGTCACATCGCTGCGCGTGGGCATGTTCAGGCTGGTCAGCGCCTGGGTCATGGCTTTCTCCAGGGCTTGCTGGAAGGGCTGGGAGACTGTCAGATAGGTGTCTAACCACTCGTTGCTGGCCCGGCTGTAGGCCTCGGAGTTGACGAAATCGATCATCAGCCTGGACCAGGTCTCCATGTTGGCGTCGCGCGCCTCGCGCAGCGCCTGCATCCCGGCGTCCGTCGTCTCCCGCCACACCCCAAAGGGATCGAGTGGATTTGTCGCGTCAGTTTGACTGCTCATTATCGATGAAGTTCCTTTCCTTGCGGTAAGTGACCTTTGTTCAGACCTGTTCGCTGTGGCGAGCACTTACACTTATCTCAACATTGACAGAAACGTAGCATACAGGCTTCTCAAGGCAGTCACAATCGCCTCATCCTTTCTAACCCATCTCGACTGTGCGCTTAGCCACGCCCGTACACAATGGTATTTTAGCCACGCCCGTACACATGGTATTAGTGTATCATTTTTCGCCGTTCTACTCCATGTGTCCGACCGGGTTCGCTTCCGGGCTCTACTATAAGAGATCGCTCTAAGATGTATGCAGCAGGTGGTCGCAGGGCACGAAGTTTTTCCCCTCTTGCTTCTATCTTGATAACCTGCCTCCCGACAAGCGGATATCGTGACGGCTTTGTAGCGAACACTGATGTATTTGTGAGAAGATTGTGATGCCAGTGCTTTATGTTTTCCACAAAATGCTTGAAGTGTCCTGCGCTCCAGGAAATTCACCCCAGAGTTTTGTGCGGCGACTAGACTCGTCACTCCTGTCAGAAGTTTTGGAAGAAGTGATAAGGAAAAGGAGGCCTCCTCATGGATCTAATGAGTCCGATTGTGCGGCGTTGTATTGAAGAAGCTAAGGAAAATCCGGAAGTATTTTGGGGTAAAGCGGCCGAAAAACTGCCGTGGCTGCGCAAATGGGATCGCGTGTTTGAATGGACACCCCCTACATTCCGCTGGTTTATTGGCGGGCAGACCAATCTCTCGTACAGCGCGCTCGACCATCACGTCAAGAATGGCTGGGGAGGGCATACAGCCCTGGCGTATGTCAGCGAACGCGGCGAGCGACGTTTGTTCACGTATGCACAACTGCTTCACCATGTTGAACAATTGGCGGCCGCCTTGCGCGGGATGGGCGTTCAGAAAGGCGACCGCATCACCATTTACATGCCGACCTGCCCCGAAGCAATTATGCTGATGCTCGCTACGGTCCGCATCGGCGCGATGCACGTCGTCGTGTTTGCGGGTTTTGGCGCCCAGGCTCTGGCCGATCGTGTGAGTGCGAGCGGCTCGCGCCTCGTTTTTGCCAGCGATATTACCTACCGCAAGGGCAAAGACGTTTCACTTAAGGGGATTGTGGATGCGGCGATGGAGCTAGGTGGCCAGAATGTTGAGCATATGATCGTTTTGAAACGGGGCGCTGAGGATGTGCCGATGCAGCCTGAGCGCGACATCACGTGGCAGGAGTTCCTCAGCTACGCCGAAGGTCAAAACGGCGACTTTGTGCCGATGGAAGCGAATGAGCCGGCCTATATCTTGGCAACCTCGGGCACGACGGCCAAACCGAAGCTCGCCATTCATACCCAGGGCGGCTATCAGGTTTTCATTTACGGCATGTCACAGTGGATGTTTGGATTGAAACCGACCGATGTGTGGTGGTCCACCTCGGACATCGGCTGGGTCGTTGGTCACAGCTATATCGTCTACGCCCCATTGATTGTCGGCGCTACAACACTGGCGTTCGAAGGGGCGCTGGATTATCCAAGTCCTGAACTACTCTGGCAGATAGTCGAAGAATTTGGCGTGACGAGCATGTTCACCTCGCCGACCGCTGTCCGGCTTTTAATGAGATATGGCGACGAAGCGCCGCGCAAGTATGATTTTTCCTCGCTTGATAGAGTGTTCTGTGCGGGCGAGGTGTTGAATGCACCGGCGTGGGAATGGCTGCAGAAAATCGTGTTCAATGACCGTATCCCGGTGATTGACCACATGTGGCAGACCGAAACCGGCGGTCCGATCTTTGGCAATCCATATGGACTGTGCATGATGCCGATCAAGCCCGGCTCGGCGACCATTCCGCTGCCGGGCATCGAGATGCAGGTGGTATCTTCAGTCGATGGAACGCCGGTAGGGCCGAATGAAAAAGGCATCATGACCATCAAACGACCGTTCCCCGGCCTGACGCCTGCCCTGTGGGGTGAGCCGGAACGCTATGGCAGAGATTACTGGCAAATCCTGCCGGGCGTGTACTATACAGGCGACTCGGCGCAAATCGATGATGATGGCTATGTGTGGTTCGCCGGGCGAGCTGATGAGATTATCAAGATCGCAGGTCATCGCATCGGCACGATCGAGGTCGAGACAGCGTTCTTGAGACATCCGCACGTGGCGGAATCAGGTGTCACTGGCCGACCCGATGAATTGCGCGGCGAAGTGATTACGGCATTTATCGTATTGAAGCAAGGGTACCAGCCCTCGGAGGAACTGAACAAAGAGCTGGTCGAAACCGTGCGCAACGAATTGGGCCCCGTCGTGGTCATTGGTGACATCAATTTCGTGAGCAGCCTGCCCAAGACCCGCAGCGGCAAGATTATGCGCCGTGTCCTGCGCGCCATTACTCTCGAACGCGAACCAGGTGACGTTTCTACAATCGAGGATGAGGGGTCGGTCGAAGATGCGCGGCATGCATTTCACGAGTTGAAGACGGAGATCAGCAGGTAGCGTTGTCTTGCGCAACTGCATACAAGGGAATACATTAAAGGAGGATCCATCCGCTCCTGGTAATGGGTCAAGGGTCCAGCTTTAGGTGTCCCGCGCCTGTGCCAGCAGTGTCCAGGGTGTGACTACCCGATAGTCACCCGGGAGCTGTTGCGCCACCTGCTTGATATCTGAAGGGGTCATCTTCCAGGCCAGCAGGTAGACGTTTAGGAAGAGTGGCCGCCGCTGACTGGTGGAGGCCGCGTTGCGGATGAGCCTGATCGTACTGCTGACGCTGTCGGCAAGACCGAGGTTCTGATAGACTGGCAGCCCGTTGGTGAGCAGAGACCAGGCCGGCGATTTCGTGCCAGCGCCGCTTAAAAGACCGCTCAGACCGAAGGGTGAGAGGGCCAGCACAAAGTGCTCCTGCAGTTGCTGATTGGTGAGCGCCATTCTTGAGCCACCCAGAAGAGAAATGAGCGGAAGGCCACTGCACTGCAGGCGGCCGCTGTCCAATACTTCGAGTAATGAGAGATGCATGCTCTTCAACAGCTCTCCTGTACGCTCCAGAAAGGCAGGCAGGTGCTGCGCAGGCCAGAGTGAAGGAAACATATAGCCAGCGCCGCTTGGGCCAGCTATAAACTCGTCATTGGGCGTGGCGGTGCGCATATAGTATGAAGCCATGGCTGGTGCCGCCTGAATCAGAGCCGGAGCAATGGTCCAGCCAATCGGAACTGATCCACGGGCGGGGTCGCGCCAGAGGCGCAGCAGACGGTGCTGATTATACTGCAGATTATCACCGTCGCTGATCGTGAAGGAAACGTAGACCTGAGCTGGGGCATCCGGGCTGCTCTGAACCTGAGGGGGTTGTGGGGGAAGAGAGACCTTGACGCTCGTCCATACCTCCAGGTTCGAGAGAAGATCGGTCGCCAGGACAGGCATGGCCGCCTTGCTGGTGAGGCCAACGCCGCTCGGCTCGTCAATAAACCAGCCGAGATGCACCGCCCCGGGAGGAAAGGCGGCGAGGATCTCGTGCATGAGGCTGCGCTCCGACTTAAAATCACTGGCGAAATCAGGCAGGCGCCTGCGCGAGTCAAGGTAGTAGACGAAGGTGCGGCTGGCAACTAGAAACGAGCGCAGCCCGGTCGTGTTCTTAGGGCTCAGGCCCGCCACGAGCCGCCCCGAGCTGTTGGCGAGGAACTGCTGCGCCCAGCGATAGGCCTGCAGGCGGTTACGCCAGTGGCAATTCTGCAGGTCAACCAGTACTGGAAGCTGAAAACTTGCCTGCAGATCCTGTACCTGCGCTGCTGAGACGACGAAGCCATTGTGTTGCCCTGCTAAAGTAGTGGCAATGTTGATGCTGTCAGGGAAGGCGGGGTCATATATAATCATACCGCGGATACTGTCACGATAGCTGTTGAGGAGCGAGCGGACTATGGCTTCACCGCTGACCGGAGGGGCGTCCCTGGGCAGATCTGCGGGTAGCTGCGTAAGCCAGAATTCGTCATCGTCTCCGCTGAGAAGATAAACCTGCGGCCTTGGACGGTTAATCAGTCCCACCATCGTTGTAACGCTCAGCTGTACGTCTGGCGCTAAGCCGCGCACGTCATACACGTCCAGATGGGTAGGTGGCTGGAATGCGGGCAAGAGGCGGTTCCCACTAAAATCTAAGCCTGGAACTTCGCTTCTGGTCACCATCTCAGCGCTCCTTGCCGTGCTTTATCGCGGTCTCCTGCATATCACCTCTCATAACGAGGAACATTGCTCTGATTGTATGTGCAGGAGAGAGTATATCACAATAAAGAGATCATTACCACGGGATAAGTGGCGCTGCCGAGTCAGGCGGATAGAGTCTATCCGCCGTCCTTCCGCTCAAACTTTGACCTGCTCGCGTTGCTTGGCCCGCAGCAGGTGATAGACCAGGAGCAACTGGGTAAGGGCCAGGGGGTGGCTATGCCGACTATCGCGAGTGCGAGAATCGGAGTATTGACCAAGATCCGCCAGGGAGGCCGCGCCGCAGGCATCCAGGTGATCCAGAATACAGCGCTCCAGCGCGCTGGCCGGCTCTTCAGGGATGGAACCGTCGATCTCCAGGTACTCGACGGCCCGGCCACCCTTGCGTCCCAGCGTCGAGCGCATGCAGCCAGATCGATCTTCAGCAATGACCTCGCTCAGGTCGGGATGATGCAGCGTTCCATGCAGGGTCAGGCGCACATCGAGGTGCGCATCGCCATCCTGCGCGGCGCCCGCTGCCTGGCCGGGGTAAAAAGAGACGGCAATGTCGGCGTTATCAAGCTGGGGCCGGATATACTTGGCCAAATCATGCTCGCGAATGGCGAGTTCGCGCAGCACCTCCTCCTCGGAATATCCGCGTTTGGCAGTGTCACGCAGGATTTTCCAGCGCCGGCGCAATTCCTCAGGCGGATCGAGATAGACGCGAACGCTATAAGCATCGCGCATCTCCTGCCAGTACATTCCCAGCAGACCCTCGACGATTAGAAAAGGGTGCGGGACAATATATTGCGGCGGGCCAAAGTCACCTAACGTATGGTCATAGTGGGGCTTCAAAATGGGTTCACCGGCACGTAGCAGTCGTAGATGCTGCGCCATAATATCTAGATAGTTGCACTCAGGGTCCAAAGGCGTAATACCCAGTTTTTTGCGCTGCAGTCGATTATAGCGGTGGTAGTCGTCGGTACAGAGTACCGCGACGTTCTCAACGCCCAGGATCTGCGCGATACCTCGGCTCAACGTTGTCTTACCCGCAGCACTGTCCCCCACTATGCCTAAAATGATGGGACGCCTTGTGCCAACGGTGAAGGATCGTTCAATCCCCGTAGATGTTGCAATCATAACACTCTCCAAACTCCTTGCGCCTGGCCGGCCAGGCGCGAGTATCACCCCGATCTGGTATGGTAGGAAGCAGATGCGGCTATGTCTTGTGCAAAGACAGATCAATTGTTTGAGCTGGCTTTTACCTATGATACAATAGTAAATGGAAGGATTGATAATAACAAGCAGCATTTAGCTATGCTTGCTATAGATTTAGCTTATGAATTGGTCACGCCTAAACACCATTACACTACACCAGCTGCGCGTCTACTGCACAGTCGCGCGGCTCTTGAGTTATACGCGTGCGGCGGAAGAGTTGGGCTGTCAGCAGCCCACGATTTCGGCCTTGATAGCGGAGCTGGAACGAGCTACGCGGCTGCCTCTGCTGGAGCAGTGGGGAAAACATCTTGCACTGACGGATGAGGGGCGCGAGCTGTACAATCATGCTCGACAGCTGGTCGCGGCTGTGGATGAGGCATGGCGCACGATGACCGAGCTGCGCGGCAGCACAACGGCGGAGAGCGTGCCGTTGTGTGTAGCGGCCGATACCACGGTAGGGACCTATGTTCTGCCGCATCTCCTGGGGGCATTTCACGAACGACAGAACGGTGTGGCGCCCAGGCTGCGTATAGCCAACCGCGCAGAGGTTCGCGCTTGCCTGTTAGCGGGAGAGGCGGACCTGGTCATAGCCGGCCGGCCCCCGGCGGTTGAGGGACTCGTGGCCGAGCCATTTCTGGCGAATCCATTGGTGGTAGTTGCCTCTCCTGGCCATGTATTAGCCACGCACACCCATGTGTCGCTGAAGCGCCTGGCGGATGAAAGCTTTCTTTTGCGCGAGGTGGGCTCTGGTACGCGGGCCGCTGTTGAGGAGTTGTTCGAGGTGGCGGGGATGCCGCTTAAAGTTGGGATGGTGCTCGGACATATCGAGGCAATCAAACGCGCAGTTGCAGCGGGACTCGGCGTGAGTGTACTCTCAGAGGTGGCGGTGAAGCGCGAGGTACTCTATGGCAGACTGATTATCCTGCGCGTCGAGCAATTCCCCATCCAGCGCCGCTGGTACATCGCCCGCCTGGCTGAACGGCCTCTGACTCGCGTCGCGGCTGAGTTCATCGATTTCTTAAGAGAGTCAAAACCAGTGCAGTAGCATCAGGGGGAGTTGCTCCGCTTTTGCAGGAAGAGCTCCTGCACGGCGCTTGCCGCTCGAGCCAGCTTTCTGCCTTTTACATGTACGACATACCATTTGCGCTGGCGGGGAAAGCCTGCGACATCGAGGACAGCCAGATCTTCACTGGCAAGCTCCAGCTCAATCGCCTCCCTGGGTATCACAGCAATCCCCAATCCGGCGGCTACCCCTTCCTTGATCGCCTCGATACTGCCAAGTTCCAGGCTCGCCTGTAAGGGCACTCCGGCCTGTGCAAAGTATTGCTCTATATCAAGCCTGCTGCCTGATCCCTGCTCGCGTAGCAGGAACGTCTCCCGCGCCAGGTCGTGGAGTGTCAGTGCTGAACGACCTGCCAGGCAGTGAGCTGGTGTAGCCACCACCACCAGCTCATACGGCAGCAAAAACTCTATAGCGAAACGATCTTGCTGTTCGATCAGGCTCATTACTGCCAGGTCCACTTGGTGAGTGAGCAGGCGCTCTTCGATGGTGTGGCGGTCAGCGACCATGAGTGTGACATGGATACGTGGGTAGAGGGTATGGAAGGTACTGAGCAGGGGAAGCACCACGTACGTGGCGGCGCTGGTGCTTGCGCCTACGACAACGCTGCCTCGTTCAAGCGCATGGATCTCCTGCACGACGGTCGCTGTCTCCGCAAGTAGCGTGAGGAGTCGTTCTGTATGTAGCAGGAATTGCTGGCCTGCGGGGGTCAGGATGATGCCGCGGCCATGGCGAGCAAATAGCCGCAGCCCCAGCAGATGTTCGAGGGTCCTGATCTGCTGTGAAACGGCCGGCTGAGAGAGATAGAGGGCCTCCGCAGCCCTTGTATAGCTCAGGCAATGCGCCACCGTGTGAAATACCTCGAGCTGATGGTTGGTTAAGTTAGGTGGGCCAGATATCGTAACCATACGCAAATCGTACCATGTTCGCGGCTCCGAGGCAATGTATAATGTTTAATCTATGGAATGGATAGCTAACTGCTACTACCACTAATGATTTTGCCATGCTATACTTCTCGCAGTGAAGACCAAAAAATACCAGCAAATGGTGAGGAGAAATCAACATGACGATAGAGGTCCAGTCGGAGCAGAAAAGTCGCTGGGCATCCGGGGTTATTCCCTACGCCCAGATGGGCTACTGGAGACCCGACTATGAACCAAAAGATACAGACATTTTGTGCGCGTTTCGTCTTGTGCCCCAGGAAGGCGTAGATCCCATTGAGGCCGCGGCGGCCGTTGCTGGTGAGTCTTCCACCGCTACCTGGACGGTGGTCTGGACTGATCGTTTAACGTCGTACGAAAACTACCAGGCCAAAGCCTATCAGGTCGTGCCGGTGCCTGGTACCGAGCAGTATATCGCCTACATTGCCTACGACCTGGACCTCTTCGAGGAGGGCTCGATCGCCAACCTGACCTCAAGCATTATTGGCAACGTCTTTGGCTTCAAAGCGCTCAAAAGCTTGCGTCTGGAGGATATGCGCATCCCGCCTCACTATGTCAAGACCTTTCAAGGGCCGCCGCATGGCATTGTCATGGAGCGTGAGTACCTGGATAAGTATGGTCGCCCGTTACTGGGAGCAACCACCAAGCCCAAGCTCGGGCTCTCAGCTCGTAACTACGGCCGCGTCGTCTACGAGGCCCTGCGCGGCGGTCTTGACTTTGTCAAGGACGACGAAAATATCAACTCACAGCCTTTTATGCGCTGGCGGGATCGCTACCTCTTCTGTATGGAGGCGGTCAATAAAGCCAGCGCGGAAACCGGCGAAGTCAAGGGCCACTACCTCAACGTCACCGCTGCGACGATGGAAGATATGTACGAGCGCGCCGAGTTTGCCAAAGAGCTGGGCAGTATCATCGTGATGATCGACCTGACTATTGGCTACACGGCGATCCAGTCGATGGCGAAATGGGCGCGCAAAAATGGCCTGATCCTGCACCTGCACCGCGCGGGCCATGGCACATACACGCGCCAGAAGACGCACGGCGTCTCTTTCCGGGTGATCGCCAAATGGATGCGCCTGGCGGGGGTTGATCACATTCATGCCGGGACGGTGGTGGGAAAACTGGAAGGGGATCCCCAGGCCGTGCGCGGCTACTATAAGACCCTGCGCGAGGCGAAGTACGCGGCTGATCCGGCCCTGGGCCTGCTCTTCGAGCAGGACTGGGCATCCCTGCCCGCCGTCATGCCGGTGGCCTCGGGTGGGATTCATGCCGGGCAAATGCACCAGCTGCTGCACTATCTGGGCGAGGATGTGGTCCTGCAGTTCGGCGGGGGCACGATTGGCCATCCCATGGGCATCGCGGCCGGCGCGACGGCCAACCGCGTGGCGGTGGAGGCCATGATTCAGGCGCGCAACGAGGGCCGCGACATCATGCACGAGGGGCCAGACATCCTGGAGAAGGCGGCGCGCTGGTCGAGTCCGCTGCATGCCGCCCTGGAGCTCTGGAAGGATATCAGCTTCAACTACGCATCGACCGACACGCCCGATGCCATCCCAACGCCGAGTTATTAGTCCAAGGAGTGATGAGCATGACTTTTCATCTGACGCAAGGCACCTTTTCCTTCCTGCCGCCCCTGAGCGATGAAGAGATCGGCCAGCAGATAGCCTACTGCCTGGGAAACGACTGGCCGATCAACATCGAGTTCACCGACGATCCTCACCCGCGCAACACCTACTGGGACATGTGGGGATTGCCCATGTTCGATGTGAAGGACCCGGCGGCGATTCTCTTGGAGATCAACGCGTGCCGCAAAGCCTACCCGCAGCACTATATTCGGGTGGGGGCCTTCGACCGCACGAAAGGACGGCAGACGCTGGCCCTCTCGTTTATCGTGAACCGTCCTGCGCACGATCCCGGTTTCGGCCTCATGCGCCAGGAGGCACATGACCGCACCATACGCTATAGCTTGCATAGCTATGCGACGGACAAACCCAAGGGAGAACGGTTCACTTAGAGGAGATCATGAGCATGCTTCCATCTACTCCAGCCGAGGAAATGAACAGCACGACGCGCGCTGCCGCTGATGAAACGAGCGCGGATCTGGGGGCCGTGCTCCAGGAATCGCAGGTCATGGAGGTCCTCCACAAGCTTGACCAGGAACTCGTGGGGCTGACAGCGGTCAAGACGCGCATTCGCGAAATCGCCGCCCTGCTCCTGGTTGATCGCATGCGGCGTAGCCTGGGATTGGCGGCGCGCCCCCCCTCACTGCACATGTCCTTTACGGGTGGGCCAGGCACCGGCAAGACGACGGTGGCGATGCGTATGGCCACGATCCTGCATCGCCTGAGCTATGTGCGCAAAGGGCACCTGGTGGCGGTGACACGTGACGACCTGGTTGGCCAGTACATCGGCCATACTGCACCCAAAACCAAGGAGGTCCTCAAACGCGCCATGGGCGGTGTGCTCTTTATTGACGAGGCCTACTACCTCTACCGCCAGGAAAACGAGCGCGACTATGGGCAGGAAGCCATCGAGATTCTCTTGCAGGTGATGGAGAACCAGCGCGAAGATCTGGTGGTCATCCTCGCGGGCTACAAGGACCGCATGGAGACCTTCTTCCAGTCGAATCCTGGCATCAGTTCGCGCATTGCCCACCACCTGGATTTTCCCGATTACTCGTGTGAGGAGCTGCTGGCAATCGCGCAACTGATGCTTGCGGAACAGATGTATCGTTTGAGCCCCGAGGCCCTCGAGGCGTTCGCGACCTATCTTACACGGCGCATGCAGATGCCGCGCTTTGCCAATGCTCGCAGTGTGCGCAATGCCATAGATCGAGCACGCCTGCGCCAGGCCAACCGTCTCGTCGCCAAAGGGGGGAGAATGTCTAAGGTAGACCTGATGACGCTTGAGGCCGAGGATATACTGGCCAGTCGTGTATTCACCGAGCATATACCAGACGATGCCAGGTCTGATGAACCCGGCGTGCCGCCTGCATAAAGAAGAGGTTTTGCCGCAGTTACGTGTGGTGGCGGAGTGCACGCACTCCGCCACCACACGTAACTGCGGGGTCATGTGACACCCCGAATTTCCATGCTTGGGGTAAATACGAAGATGGTTTTTCCAGAATAAGAGGAAAAACCATCTTTTGTATTTTTGGATGGAATAGATTTGAAACATGTAGAGAATGTGCATATTTCGTGAGAAGACACAAGAGATTTTTGTGCAAGAGAGGTTTGCATCTATTTCTCCTTCTCTCTTGTTCTCCCATTCGATCTTGGCCATTTCCGTTCTGTTGCTTCCCCGTGTTCTCTTGGATCTTCTTCACATGAGCCATCTTTTCCCTTTTCTGGCAACACACATCTCTGGAGCGAGATCTCTCTCCTCCCAATCAAGAGCTGTTCTTTCTTGTTTCTTCTCCTTTTGAGTTCCTTCCTCCCTCCACTCATTCTAAGCGACGCATCGCCAACAGCTCGAAACGTGGGGGGTAGGCCTGCCACAAGCGGCTCAAACTTAAGCGCAGTCGGTAAAGCGGCAAGCTCGCTTCCCGCGCTTTCTTACCTGTGCGATGGCAGTAGTGATGCATCATCCACCTTCGCCATCCGCGCCACTCCTCGCGCATCAAGCTGAGCAAGAACGCATACGCCAACGTCGCCATCAACAGCAATTTGCGGCAGTGCTCCCACTCGCGCAAACGCGGGCATTCAAACCCCAACTCGCTCTTGGTAAAGCGCCAGGTGCCTTCAATTTGCCAGCGCCGGGCGTAGGCAAACACGATCTGCCAGGCCTGCGCTTCCGTGCGCACCTCTTCGGTCGTCAGCAGATACCAGGGGCGCCGACCTTTTCCCTGCCGCGAGACCACCAGCCAGAAGGGTACGGCAAAATCGGGATGCCTCACAGGAAACGCTAGCACCGCGGTGTCCAGATGCCGATTGAGATGGGCATTCCAGATCCGGCGTCGGCCCCAGGCGCGCTTGCCACGAGCGATCTGCCAGGCTTTGCGGGCTCGTCCTTGCTCGTCAAGCAGATACTGGCCGTGCGGCCAGCGCACAATGAAACGTTGCCGCAAGGCCACACACAGGCGCAACCACGGACTGCCGGCAAAGCCGCGATCAAAGACATGGATCGGCCAGCGTCCCCACGTGGCCACGCAGTCGAGCAGCAACCTGGCTTCCAGTCGGCGTTGCGTGTCAGCATGCAGACCACGACGACTCCACCAGCGCATGGCGGCGACCACTGGCGGCCCCAAGCGCGCCTTTGGTCCCACCACGATCAGACCCAGCCAATTCATGCCAGGCACACAGATGGGGCGGCTTGGTGGCTTGGCGTAGCCTGGCTTGTAGTGTGTGAGACGATGGGCTTGACTTGAGCGCACGGGGCCGAGATCTGCCATCTGCTGACTTTCCGGTTTCTCCCACACACTCTCGTCCCAGATGGCATAGGCCGGCTGTGCGCGCTGCTCCAGGGTGGTGAGAAAGCGTGTGGCGCGCTGCCAGAGAAACTGCTCAATCACCTCGGCAGACCAGTTGGGCGAGTGCAGGACATTCGCCAGGCGTTTGGTCCCAGCCCGCTCTCGTTCAGGCGAGAGCAGGTAGCCTCCCATCTCGCTGAGCAGTAAGCCATGCACGCGATCACGAAAGGTAATGATCAGTTGGATGCTCGACAAGAAGGTCCGGACGAGCCGCTTATCGAGCAAGCTGTCTAAGGTCACCAGCAAGGGAAACAAAAAGGGTGCCAGCTCAATACCGACACCTTGGGCGATATCAGCAGCCTCATAAGGTAGAGCTTGCTCATTAGGAACGGGTATGGGATACTGTTTGCGCATGAAAAGACCTCCTAAGAGAACTGAATAGTTCATTTTCAATCCATTCAGTCTATCTTCGGAGGCCTTTTTTGGCGAGCTCATCCGCTTCTAAGCTCTACCTCGAAAATTCGGGGTGTCTCATGTTGCCGCAGTTACGTGTGGTGGCGGAGTGCACGCACTCCGCCACCACACGTAACTGCGGGGTCCTCCCCAACAACACATCCCTGTGCAGTAACTGCAGTCGCCTTTTGCACCCACGGCTTGCAGAAAGTGAAGCAAGGAGGATATCGACGATGGCTGCCGGCTCCAGTGATAGGTCACCCATGCTTGTAGCTATGCCTCTTGAGGACACGGCCGAGGCCCTGCGCTCCGGCCGGCTCGACGTGTTGCGGTTCGTCGACCAAATGTGTGAGCGCGTCGACGCATACGATACGGCCATTGAGGCATTGCTGCCAGAACCTGGCCGGCGGACGCGCCTTTTACAGGAAGCCGCCGCCTTGCAGGAGCGCTTTCCCGATCCCGCGAGCCGCCCACCTCTGTATGGCATTTTGTTCGGCGTCAAGGATATCCTGTATGTTGACGGTTTCGCTACGCGTGCGGGCTCGCGCCTGCCTGCGCAAATATTTGCAGGCCAGGAAGCGAGCTGTGTTACAAGGCTGCGCGCTGCGGGCGCCCTGGTGCTGGGGAAAACAGTTGCGACGGAATTCGCGTACTTTGAACCCGGGCCTACACGTAACCCCTATAACCTGGCTCATACCCCAGGTGGATCGAGCAGCGGCTCTGCCGCCGCCGTTGCAGCTGGTTTCTGCCCCCTGGCGCTCGGCACCCAGACGATTGGTTCTATCATACGTCCAGCGGCCTTCTGCGGCATCGTTGGCTTTAAAGCGAGCTATGGCCGTATTGCTGCCGATGGCCTGATCCCATGTGCCGCTTCTCTAGATACCCTCGGCTTCTTTACGCAAGATGTGGAGGGCGCTGCCCATATTGCCTCACTCCTGTGCAATGATTGGCGGCCAGCGACGTCAAAGCGCCTGCCTGTGCTGGGCGTGCCGGATGGCCCATATCTGGCCAAAGCCTCGGCGGAAGGCCTGGCGGCTTTTGCACAGCACGTTACTCTGCTGGAGAAAGCGGGCTATGAGGTGCGGCATGTGGCGGCCATGGCCGCAATCGAGGACATCATCCTGCACCATAGGCAGATTCTGGCCGCCGAAATGGCCAGTGTGCATGCGAGGTGGTTCGCGGAGCACGCGTCGCTCTACCGGCCGCGCACTGCCGCTCTTATCCGCCAGGGGCAGAGCGTAAGTGCTGCGCAACTGGCGCTTGCTCGGGCGGGACGAACTGCGCTGCGCGGCGAGCTGGAAGGATTGATGAGGGCGCGTGCCATCGATCTCTGGATAAGCCCGGCCGCGCCTGGACCGGCTCCTGAGGGTCTTGGCATGACAGGCGACCCGGTCATGAACCTGCCCTGGACGCACGCAGGTCTCCCCGCCCTGGCGCTTCCCGCCGCTTATGCTGCCAACGGCCTGCCGCTTGGTCTGCAGGTCGTTGGAGCGTTTAGAGCCGATGAGCAAGTATTGGCGTGGGCGCAGCCGCTGGCCGGGGCGCTGGGAAGCGTTTCCTATTGAACGATTGTGGCGCGGCGAAAACGACCAGGATATGAGGACACATGCCAGGGCATGCGGTACTCTATTGATAGAGAACCACGCACGAAATAGCTGGCGCGATCACCACTCCGGAGGCCTGCTTCAGGTAGTCTTCACTGATGCGATCGTGTATGACCACGATGGTCCAGCTCCCTGGTGGCAAGGGGCACGGGATATCAAACCTGTTGGGGTTGTAGATGACGAGAATGTTTTCCCAGCTATCACCATTGGCATGACCTGATAGCGCGACCATCAGCGTATTCTCAGGGGCGGGAAGAAACGAGAGGTGGGTTCGAACATCAATGGGAGAATTCATCCTGAACGCCGGGTGCGCCCTGCGCAGGTAAATCAAGCCAGCATAATACCTCCATACCTTCCAGTAGATTTCTTTACGCGACCAATCGAACTGGTTAACGGCGTCACCAGCATTATAACTGTTGCCGTTACCACCTTTCGAACGCAGCATCTCTTCACCGCCCTGTAGAAACGCCAGCCCCTGAGAGGTGAGTATTACCGCCTGGGCAAGCTCGTCCATTTTTATTTGATCCGCCTCTGTATCAGCGGGGGCGCTAAGTGTAATCCTGTCCCAGAGGGTGTAGTTGTCATGGCTGGTCACGTAGTTGATGGTTTCCTGCGGGCTTGCGGTGAAGTCGGCGATGCTGCCCTCCACAGCTCTCCTGATGTTGTCGCTATATCCCCCTGCCCCCGTTGCGAACCCTCGCGCCCCGACATCAAAGACGCTGCCGCAAAGGCTATCGCGGATATGATCATTGAAGACGGCCACACCCAGATCTTTCTGCCTTCCTGTAGTGAGGAGCTCGTTGGCGGGTAAGCCCGAGCTTCCACCGCCCCACGGCTCCCCATAGAGCAGGACGTGAGGATTGATGCTATGAAGGGACTCGTACGCCTTCTGCATCGTCTCGATGCCCAGCAGGGCCATCAGGTCGAAACGGAAACCATCAATATGGTACTCGCTCGTCCAATAGGTGAGAGAGTCGAGGATAAACATTCTGACCATTGGACGCTCCGTGGCAAGCTCATTGCCGACGCCTGAGCCGTTGGTATAGTTGCCGGCGTAATCGGTTCGATAGTAATACTGAGGAACGATCTTATCGAAGTCGGAAGTGTCCTGGGCGAAGGTATGATTGTAGACCACGTCCAGGACCACGCCGATGCCCGCGTTGTGCAGGCTTTGAATCATTTGCTTGCATTCGCTGATGCGCGCTGCGCCATGGGGGGTCGTGGCATAGGCTCCAGAAGGCACATTGAAGTTACGCGGATCGTAGCCCCAGTTGTACTGGCCGGCATCATTCTCATCGACGCTCGCAAAGGCTTGCAGCGGCTGGAGTTGCACATGGGTAATGCCCATCTCTTTAAGGTGGTCCAGGCCCGTCGCTATGTTTGCGGGACCAGTCGTTCCCTCCTCTGTAAAGGCAAGATATTTCCCCTTGCGCGCCATGCCTGAGTCCGGGTGGATTGAAAAGTCACGCACATGCACCTCGTAGATGACCGCATCCGTGGGAGAGGCAAGAGTCACGTGGTCATCCCTGCTCCAGGTGGGAGGATCGGTCTCCGGCAGTGGGACAATCATGCCTCGCGACCCATTGACGGCGATCGCCCTGGCGTAAGGATCAACGGCGCTGCGCGTCGTAGCATGAACGGTAACCTGGTAGAGGTAGTACCAGTTCCGCAGGTCTGCGGGCACGCGCGCATACCACGTTCCATGCTCGCTCTGGAGCATGGTGACCTGTCGTTGTAAGGGCCCGCTTTCGCTATCATACAGGAGTAACTGTACATCCGAGGCGGTGGGAGCCCACAGGCGGAAAGATGTTGCTGTGGGCTGATAGGTAGAGCCCAGGTCGCTGCCCCGGTAGAGGTATTGCTCACCATTGAGGACATTGCGCGGCCTGACTGGAGCTGGCAGGTAGCCAGGCAGGGCGATGTTTAGCATGGACGTCACAGTGGGAGCCTGGGCCAGCCGCAGCGCGATAAGCTCGGCCTGGTTGGCGGGCTCTAGCTGGAGAACAGGGATGGACTTTCCGGCTGAGATATCGGTCAGCGTAACGTCGCTCGCGGAGAACAGTGAACCAGGAGGTTCTGTCAGCAGGGCGATGACCAGCGTGTCCTCTTCCAGGTAGGCATGTATTATAGAAGGTTGTTCTGCGATGAGTGTAGTTCCTCCATCCATTTGAATTACGAAGCTCCTACAGGTAGAGCAGGCCACCTCTATTGTAAAGTATAGCAGAAGAGAGGAGAGGTGAGCTTCGTAGAAAGTATTGATCGGGTGATCAGCATAGGTGGCATAGAGGCCAGGGGCACCTCCGCGCTCTTCTAAGTCTGCTCCGCCAGTTTCTCACGCCGCTGCTTGCCCAAAAGTACCAGATTGATAGATATGTATGCATATATGCGCGCAATGAATGCTACGCTAAAGAGCGTTGAGCAACGAAGGTGTGTAAATCAAGGAGGATTACTTGCCTGTGAGAAAAATCTATTGGGGCCTGCTGTGCCTCTCTTTGATCGTAGTGCTGGCGGCGTGTGGATCTGAAGTCACCCCTCAATCCTTGTCGTCGAACAGCATCGCAGGAAGCGCCCGCGATCACAGCAGCCAGCAGAAATCACTTCCACCTGCGCCGACCTCGCCACCGCCACTGTCAATTCCCAGCCAGAAGGCGACCCCGGCGCCGAAACCTCATGTTGCCACGACCGGCAACTTCCAATCCAACAGCTCCACTTCCAGTACGTCGCCCGCTACCTCTCATCCCATCTTAACCTGCGTAACGTTCAGCCAGGATGCGACCCTGGTACCGGCAAGAAACGGAACACTGGCGGCCCCTTATGGGTCGGCACCGCTATCCGCTGAAGCGCAACAGCTCGCCCAGCAACTCTTCCAGTTGATCAATAGCAATCGTGCCGCCTGTGGTCTACCTCCCTTTTCCTGGAACAATACCCTGGCCGCTGGCGCACTGCTGCACAGCTGGAACATGGAGCACTGCGGCTTCAGCCATACCTGCCCTGATGGTAGTACGCCTTACCAGCGCATCGCCAATGAAGGTTTTGCCGGCCTGAGCGACTGCGGGGAAAATATCGGTGAGGCGGGACCGTACCCGACACCCTGGGGTGGTGTATCCTCGATCCAGGAGAGTATGGCTCACGAGCCGCTGGATGGCTGGCACCGTATCCACCTTTTCAGCACGACTCTGCATCGTATCGGCATCGGCGTCTACGTCGACTCCGGGGGTTCGACCTGGTTCACTGAGGATATGGTAGCGTGAGTCCCATGCGGTCACCCGGCGCTGCCTTTTTGCGAGCGAGCAGTTGCTGGATGAGGGGAGCAAGCAGCCCGGTCCAGCCTGTCTGATGGCTTGCGCCAAGTCCCGTGCCATTGTCACCATCAAAATATTCGTGAAACAGAAGGCAGTCGCGCCAGTGAGGGTCTAACTGCCAGCTGTTCTTCCTATTGCAGGGCCGACCTCCGCTTGCGTCGCGCTGAAAGAGGCTGATCAAGCGCCGGGCAAGTTCGTCCGCCACCTCCCGCAAGGTCAGGTATTGGCCAGACCCAGTGGGGCACTCAACAGTAAAATCATCGCCGTAGTAATGATAGAATTTTTGCAGCGCCTCGATCAGCATATAGTTGATGGGAAACCAGATGGGGCCACGCCAGTTTGAGTTACCGCCAAAGAGCCCCCTGCGCGACTCCGCCGGTTCGTAGGGTACGGTGTGCGTGATGCCATCAACGGTGTGCATATATGGGAATGTGGCGTGAAACCTGCTCAGGGAGCGAATGCCGTAGCTGCTCAGAAATTCATCGGGGGCGAGCAGGCGTTTGAGCAGGCGTTGCAAGCGCTGGCCCTGTACCAGGGCCAGCAGGCGGCGCACACCACTATCGGCCTGTTGCCAGTGGGATACCAGGCGGGTAAGGTCGGGGCGGTGGTTCAGAAACCATGTCAGGTGATAGTTGAACCTCGGCAGCGCCTTGAGCACCTCCGGATCAAGGGTCTCCACCGCGCACAATGGGATCAGTCCGACGAGCGAGCAAATCTTTAGGGGCAGGTGAGAACCATCTGGCAGGTTGAGCACGTCATAGAAAAATCCGTCAGCTTCATCCCAGAGGTGGATGCCTTCGTCGGCCATATTGTTCATGGCTGCGGCGATCGCCAGGAAGTGCTCGAAGAATTTGAGCGCAATATCTTCATACACAGGATTGGTAAGCGCGAGTTCCAGGGCAATCGTCATCATATTCAAGCAAAACATACCCATCCAGCTGGTACTGTCGCTCTGCTCCATGTGGCCACCAGTGGGTAGCGGGGCGCTGCGGTCAAATACGCCGATGTTATCCAGGCCCAGAAAGCCCCCCTGGAAGACGTTCTTGCCTTCCGAGTCCTTGCGGTTAACCCACCAGGTAAAGTTAAGAAGCAACTTGTGAAAGACGCTTTCCAGGAACATGCGGTCCGCAAAGCCGCTCTGCTCCTGGTCAATTTTATAGACGTGCCATGCTGCCCAGGCCGTAACCGGCGGGTTGACATCGTCAAATGACCATTCAAAAGCCGGGAGCTGGCCGTTGGGGTGCATATACCATTCTCGCAGGAGCAGGTCAAGCTGACCCTTGGCAAATGTGCTATCGATCGAGGCAAGCGGAATACATTGGAACGCCAGGTCCCAGGAGGCATACCAGGGATACTCCCATTTGTCTGGCATGGACATGACGCGTTCATTGTAGAGATGTCGCCAGCCTGCATTGCGCTGCTTGCGGCGCTGAGGAGGTGGAGGTGGCTGGGCGGGATCGCCCTGCAGCCATTGTTCTACGCTATAGTGATAGAACTGTTTGTTCCAGAGCATGCCGGCCAGAGCCTGGCGTTGGACGAGGCGCATCTCCTCGTCCAGGTCGACCGGATGCAGGGAGGCGTAGTACTCATCGGCTTCGCGCCTGCGTAGAGCGAAGATCGTATCGAACTCCCTAAAGGGCCCGGTGGACCCTGATGGTAGTGAGTCATTGGGAGTCGCACTGCGCTGCATGCCGTCTGCGCCGCTGTCTACTACGGCGCTGGTCAGGCGCAGCCGGCAGGTGAGCGTGGCTTCGGGAGCGATCTCCCGCTTATAGAGGGCAGCCGCTTTCGTGCCCATGCGTGCGTAATTCACTACTTCATCTCTGTTGTGGATCAGGTATTCATGAAAGGCATCCTTCAGATAAGGGGTAGCGTTGGGCGCGCCGAAGAGTCGCTGTATGTTCGTCTCATTATTGGTAAACAGGAGGTCATCGGCGGCCTCGCACGAGAGGATATAGCTGCCCAGCATGTGGTGCTGCGCCTCCAGGGAGAGAATGGCCGGGGAAGATTGAACCCCGGCTGAGGCTCTCTGCTTTAAAAGCGGCTGCCTATCGTCCAGGCCCCAGGACCAGGTATTGCGAAACCATAGGGTAGGCAGGATATACAATAGAGCGGGCTCCGGTCCACGGTTGATGGCGCTTATGCGGATCAGGATGTCTGCGGGGGCCGCTTTGGCGTATTCCACGAACACATCGAAATAGCGGTTGTCAGCAAAAATGCCCGTCTCCTGCAATTCGAATTCGGGGTCTTCTCTGCTGCGGCGGCTATTCTCCTCCAGCAATTGCTGATAGGGAAAGGCTGCCTGGGGATACTTATAAAGCATACGCATATAGCTGTGAGTCGGCGTACTATCGAGGTAGAAATACACTTCCTTGACATCCTCGCCGTGGTTACCCTGTGGCCCCGTCAGGCCGAAGAGGCGCTCCTTGAGAATGGCATCCCGGCCATTCCACAGTGCCAGGGCAAAGCACATCCTCCCCTTATCGTCGCTGATCCCGGCCAGGCCGTCTTCATTCCAGCGGTAGACGCGGGAGCGAGCCATATCATGGGTAAAATACTCCCAGGCGCAGCCATCGGCGCTGTAATCCTCACGCACCGTGCTCCATGCGCGCTCGCTCAGATAAGGTCCCCAGTGCAGCCAGGGACCACCAGTGAAAGGCATTTCTGGCTGGCGCCTGCGTTCATGCTCTCTCGTAATGCGTGCATTTTCCATGCTATAGTTCCTTGGCGCGCTATTTGATGTGGCGCAGCGTAGCGAATTCGCGTGAGCACAGCCGGGATATGTGGATGGAGCATGCCGCTGCACGCGGCCGTCAGCTCACACAAATCGTTCGAACCAGTTGATGGTGCGGCTGAGGCGATCAATACGCTGCTGTGGTTTACCCAGTTCGGGCCAGTCCATCATGTGGCTCATCTCAGGGTAGATCACCAGTTCTACAGCTCGTTGCAACTTGCGCAGTAACACAAACATCTGCTTAAATTCGCTGCAGGGACAGTGTAGATCATTGGCTGAATGTTATTATATATTCTTTTTTATTTCCTCTTCTCTAACTTTTAACTTTTTACCTTTTAGTTCTCTTTATCATTTTCTTTTACCCCCTTTTTTATAATCTAACTATAGCTTTTTATCACTCAGCCACTTTCAGCTTACATTTAAACTTATACCTTCGCTTCTCACAGTCTCTGCCTTTACTCGTTTTCTTTTGTGTTAATTACATACATTGTCATATAGCCTCACTTAGCTCATACTGCTAATCCCTAGTCTTTTCCCATCTACTTTCTCACTAGCTATTACATGCTCTACTCCTTCCATAATGTTTCTAAAGTCATCACCGCCCCAATCATTGAGCACCTTCTTGTACAACTCCTCGCCATAGCCCTAACTATCTCGCTTTGTTGCGCTTCGCTCATCAATCTGCTTGAAACCCTCTTGCTTTCCAGCTCTCTAAATCTTGCACATAAGCCATCTCCACCATGCTATCATTTTCTTCCATTTACCTGCCATCTTCCCAGTATAAGCTTCGCTTTCATGCCCTCATGCCAGCGCTGTAGTTAGAGCCATCCCTCTATCTCCTTCCCTTCTAATCTCTTCCTTTTCATACTCCTTTTACTTATAAACTTTTTACTTTTTAAAATATCTTCTTTCACTCCTTTCTTTTTATACTTTTTTCTTCCTTCTCCTTCTATACTCCTTATTTCACCTTTTTTAAACCTTTCTATACTCTTCATCTCTATATTCTTTCCTTCCTTACTCAATTCTTTACTCTTATAACATCCATTACCATCTCTCTTCTTCTTCATCCTTCTCTTTATCATATCAACTCTTTAAATTTTTATCTTTCCTCTCTCCTTTACTTTTTAAACAAATCCTTACTATCTTTATACCATTAATTACTACTTAACATACTTCTATACATCTCTTCTACTATCTATTCCTTTCATTTAAATTCATAATCTACCTTTAACTCTTTTCTTTATTCTTTATCTCCTCTTTCCTCTACAATCCATTTAACTACTTTACTTACTCCCTTCTAATCTTTTACATAATAATAAACTATATTTCTCCCTTCCTTCTACCTTTTATACAACTATACCATCCCCTCTTCTTTTATCAAACTTCTCATCCTCCTTTTTACCTTCTTCATTACCCACAACTCCATACTCACTCTCATATCTCTCTCATAACTTCTTTTAACTCATAATACTATCTCATCTCCTTCCTTCTACCTTCATTATTATACAATATTAACCTCTTCCTATTTAATACTCTTCTCTTCCCCTACAAAAAATATCATCCATAACTACTTTTACCTATTATATTTATATTCAATACCTTCCCATACTTCATCCATACTCTTATAAACCTTACCAACTTCACTACTATACTTCTCTTTCCTTTCATCTTCATTCTTCCATATACTATATACCATAATTACCTTCCCTTCTACTTTCCTTCTATACTCACTTACCCCATAACTTAACTTACTAATCTAACTCTCCTCTCCTCCATTCATTTTTAAAATTTACACTTACTTACTACCTCTACTTTCTCTCAAAAAATCCATTTAACTTCCATCTTTTTACCATCTCTTAACTAAATCATACTACTCTCCACTTCTTATCTACCTTACTTCATACTTCTTACCTCCTCTACTTCATACCATCCATATCTCACTTCTTATTTTTTCTTTTCCTCTTTACATCTCTACACCACTAATACTATAAACTTCCCTCCTTCTTATAAATCTACTCTTTCTACTTTTATAACTATATATCACTCTCAAACTTTATACTCTACATATCATCTCTTTTTACATTATTAATTTTCCTACCTCCTCCTCCACTCTCTATACATACACATTCTCCACATCCCTTCACTTATATCTCTCAAAACTCCTCCCTTCATCCTCCTTCTTCACCTCAACCAAATGTCCTGAACGCGTCTTGTCTCAAGTATACTATAAGACCTCCAGCCAGGCGTTGCATGCTTCACGCTGTTACCCCTTCGCTCGTCTCTGCAATCAATTGATCGACGACTGCTTTCAGGTCACCTGTTCGTTCATAGGTTGCCAGCTGGCGGTCGGCGCTTGACCCCTCCTGCAGGATGCGGTAGGCGTACTCCACTTCCCGGCGACTGCCGAGTTCATCAACGACGTCGCCAATAAACCACTCGATTAACTCGCGTATCAGGGTGCGGGCAAGTAATCCTGCTGCTTGCCGAAGTCGATCAACTTGCCATCCAGGCCGTAGCGAACGGTACGCCATTTGTTTTCCTCAATCAGTTCAACGGGGTAGACGCGGAAGGTCAGGTTGTCCCGCCGCAGCTTCCAGAGCTTGGCGATAATGGCCTGAAAGATGGCGGCTATACAGATCGCTTCGTCCACGCGCGTGCAGACATCACAGATGCGGAATTCCAGGGTGGGGTACGACCGGTTCGGGCGAACATCCCACCAGATCTTACTACCCATCTGGTATCGTGTTCGTCTGTACAAGTGTTTCCACCAGGTATTGAAAATCCGCCCATGATTGGAAGACGCGGGGAATGCCGCTGCGAGGAAAGTTGCGGAAAATGATGCTGCGGTATGATTTTAGACCGGTTTTACGTCCCATCCAGAAAGGTGAGCTTGTAGAGAGGCACAGTAAATGAGGCAACAAATAGCGGACGACATTCATGGCATCGATCAGAAACTCGCGATCCTCAATGCCCACATGCACGTGGGTGCCGAAGATCAGCAAGCGCTGGGCCAGTTCCTGCATATCCTGCTTTACCCCCATATAGCGTTCCTGTGGGGTGATCTCCTGCGTCAACCAGGAGGAAAAGGGGTGTGTCCCTGCGGCGGCAATATTCAAGCCGTTCTTCGCGGCCACCTCCATGATTGTGCGACGCAGGCGCACGAGTTCATTGCGCAGTTCGGCCGGCGTCTGGCATACGCTGGAGCCGACTTCGACCATTGCCTGGTGCAGTTCAGGTTTGATCTGCTCGGACAGCACGAGCCTGCCCTCTGTCCAAAATTTCGCTGATATAGGGTCGCAGTTCGCGCGTCTGGGGATCAACGATTTGATATTCTTCCTCAATGCCAATGGTAAGAGACGGTGGTTTCAACTCTCCTCTTTTTTCTTCTTTCTTTCTTTCTCTCTTTTTCTCTCTCTCTCTCTCTTACCCCTATCATACCAAGCCTGCGCAGATTTGACCAGCCGGCCCTGCACTGCTGAATTCCTGCCCGGGCGTCACATAGAATATAATTGGGTATATATTTCGTCGCTTTATTACAAGCGGGCAGAGAGGAGCATGGAGTTGGAAACAGCAGATGTTGTGGTGGTTGAAGCAGGAGCGAATGGCATCAGCACCGCGTTTCATCGAAGCAGGTAGCATTTCGCGCTAAGCTTGAGCGCGCAAGAGGTTGACAGGCAACGCGGCGAGCGGCAAAATAGTAGAGAAGATGATACACTTTGAAGTCAAGAAAGCACAAAGGAGTCTCTCGTGAGCAACACTCCTCCTTCGCCTGGCGGCCTGGCCGACCATGTTGTCCTGATTGGTGGAGGCTCAGCCGGCGCTCTAACGGCGGTGCGCCTGGCTGAGCGAGGTTTCCGTGTCACGGTGCTTGAGAAAGCAAGGATCGGAAATGGATCGTCAAGTCGCTCTTCGGCGGGCATTCGAGCCCAGTTCAGTGTTGAAGAGACGGTGGTTGGGATGCAGTATGCCAAGTGGTGGTATACGCGCTTCCACGACCTGCTTGAGACTCCACCTGAGAGAAGGCAGCCCGTCATCAAGCAGAATGGTTACCTCTTTCTCTATGAAGATCCCGAGCAGGCGGCGCCGGCCTGGAAGGCGGCTCGCCGCAGAGAGGCGGCACAGGTATGGCAGGTGGCCCGGGCGCACGTGGCGCTGCAACAACGGTTGGGTGAGCCTGTCGAGCTCCTGACCCCACAGCTGGTGCATGACCGCTGGCCGCATCTCGAGCCCGACCGCCTCATCGGAGCGACATGGGATCCCAGCGATGGGTTTCTCTACCCCCAGGTGATCTATAGCGAGGGTTTCCGCCGCGCCCAGGAGCTGGGAGCCACCATCATGCAGGAGACGGAGGTTATCGGCGCGACCCTGCGCCATGGACGGATTGTCTCACTCGAGACGACAAAAGGCCCTATCGAGGCTGACTGGTTTGTCAATGAGACCAATGCCTGGTCGGCGCGAGTCAGCCGGCGCCTGGGTGGAATGCCCCTACCTGTAGCTCCGCTCAAGCGCTACCTCTATTTTCTGAAACCGCATAGGCCGATCATGAGCAGCGAGGAGTGGCATCGTTTGCCCATGACTATTTATGGCGTTGGAACTGGTCGTGGCGCTCATTCCCGGCCTGAGGGCGAACTGCTCCTGTGTGCATGGGCACATGAGGCCGAGCCCGAGTACGACTTTAGTGATGAGGATCAAGATCGCATCGATCCTCCTTTTCACTATAGGCATGGCGTGGATAATTATGGGTATGCTCTGCTGGAGCAGGTGATGGATTTCTCGCCACTCCTGGCGAATGCCGGCGGTTTGACGGCGACAACGAGTGGTTTCTATGCAACGACGCCCGACGCCAATCCCCTGATCGGCTTTGATGGCGATCTGAAGAATCTGCTGCATGCTGCTGGCTTCTCCGGCCACGGTCTGATGCACGCGCCGATCACCGCCGCATTGGTGGAAGCGCTGCTGACAGGCGAGGTTGAGGATGGAAAGGTCAGGTTACCCGAGCCGTTCGCGGGACATCGCCTGGACCTGCGAACCTTTGAGCCATCGCGCGCCTTTTCCCAGTCCGGGAAAGAGGTCATGGTCCTCTAATCCATCACTCTCTCTGTTAAGCCTGCTTGATCTGTAATAGCCGTGGTCGTTCATCGGCTCCCCTTATGGCGGCGGGCTCGCCGCCAAGATGAGCAAGAAATATAAAGCTGATGTCGCTGTCAGTCCAACAACTGTCCGCATTCAAAACAGAAGCGGGCGTCCGCAATATCCGGGCGCGGCGCGCCACACTTTGGGCAGGTTTTTGCCAGCGCGGCCCCGCAGTACTGCAATCTTCCAGCTAGATAACACACACACATACATAATAAACATAACATCTCTAGCAATATTTCTAATAATAATATATCACACAAACTAAATCTCAAATGATATCATTATACATCAATGTACAATTTGACGCAGGCTATAAATTAAATAGAAGATCAACAAGATATAGATAATATAAGTTGCTGAGATAAAAGAAAATGTAATTTACATATATAAAAACGTACGAGATGTTCATTATCATGCGGTGGTATATACGAATGCTGGAGAAGACTATAAATGATATTTTCGATACGCAAAAAAACGATAAAAAAAAGGACTCTCGTCACTACGCCGCTGACAATCTGGCCAGGCGTATAGCGATCTTCTATGCTTGACCATGCATCGGCGGCCATGCCAGGCGAGCGAGAAGCTGGAGGCGGAGGAAGCGCCGCCAGCGCTTCATGCGTCAGCGCGGCTACATCAGAGGTTTTTGTTCTCCAGCTATCACGCAGTAACGACGCGCATATTGTTTTCAAGCCGGGCAAGATCGGCAGAAGAAATGTTTGCACCTGCTTTGTACGCAGAAGAGCGAGCATTAAGAGCACAGGTGGTACTGGTACAGCACGGCGCTCTCCTGCGTCCTCTAACCAGGAAAATGAACGCGCCCATTCCAGGCATTCTTCCGCCTCCAGCGACAGAGGTAACTCGTCGCCGCGCAGGTTGCTGTCGCTGTACGCGCCAAACAATTGCTCGATGCGCAGACAAATCGCGCCCTGCGTCGATGCCGGCCTTTGCCAGGGCGCCTACTATCGAGCCATCACCCTGTTCAACAAGCCCCTGTAAAAGGTGCTCGGAGATATCTCTCGTGCCTGCATAGATGCCGCATGCCTGCGCGCCCGGCGTAATGCCTCGCTGCGTTTGCGGCGCAAGCATAGCGGGCCCTTGCTCATCAGGAGGGAAAGTAGCCATATTCACTTCTCCTCGTTAATCAGTGCATAGCTGCTCAGCCCGGCTATGCGAGAAGGCTGCCGCACTCAAAACAGAAACGCGCGCCTTCGATCCCTGGCCCGGGCGTGCCGCACTTTGGACAGATTTTTGCAGCGATGTCGAGTACACAGTGTTTCCAGCCCTGCCGCGCTTCACGCTTGCCAGGAAGGGCAGGCTGAATTTGTCGCCGCCAGGGCGTTGGAGATCTTTGTCCTTTCCGCGACCTGCTTATATGCCTGACGCCTCAGGCACCAGCCCCATGCCATCTGCCAGCTTCGCGATAAGTCGATTGAGCGATGGCCAGAAACGGGGTGAAAAATTCCTGCATCTTTGCATGGTGCAGCACCTTTAACACCAGGTGCTCGGGCGACACCTGCGACGAGCGCGTCGCCTCCGCGAGCGTAATGGCTCCTTCAAGAGCACTCGCGGGCTTCCTCTGTAAATGCCAGGTCCGCAGTCTGTACGGCAGTATAATGCGAAGCAAATACTTCCATCGCCCGGATGCGCAGCGCAGGCATATCCATGCCAGACAGGCAGAGCAATTTAGCGGCTTTGTTCTCTCCCGGGGCAATCACTCCCAGCAGGAAATGCTCGGGATAGACAGCGTTTGCGCCCATGCGAAGCGCTTCTTGTTGCGCCATGCTCAATGCTTCGAGAGTTGATGAGGAGAAGCGGTCAGGATTCTGCATACTCGAAACTGTATTCATACCATGCTCCTTCATGAAGGCCTCGGTAATGAGATCTTCGACAAGCTGGCTCTGGCGGCGCTGTTTACCAGGATAGCGCTGCGCTGTTAGTTCTTCCAGCATCTGTTTCGCCGACTCACTGAGATTAAAGTGCTGTCTATGCTGTTGCGATTGTCTGGCATTCATTCGTAGCACCTCCGCATTATGGCACAATTATAGCCCATATTTTGGGCCTTGGCAAGTCTTTCAGGGGGAAATTCATGGTGGTACCCAGGCTGCAGTCAGCCGTAGCCTGGTGGGTCTTTTTAAAACCACCAAATACTGCTATACTTCTTATGAGGAAACCTGGAAGGTGGAGTGAGGAAAGTGGCAGCCTGATAGCCTTACCCATGCGTTCTGTCCTTAGAATCTTTCAAGAAAGAGAGAGGCATCATGTCACGCCAATATAGACGCACCACGCTGCCCCTGCTTGGTGCGCTCCTTTTTTGCTTGCTTGTTGGTGTTTACCTGCTGGCGTGTAAGCGTTTTGCGAAAGCGGATCCTTCGCCTCCTGTCGTCAAGCACCAGGTGAAGACTTCCCCGCTGACGCACTCAAGTACTGGACAGGCGACAAAATGCGCAAAGCTAAAGCTGCCCGGTTGCCGCATATCGATGCGCGCCAGCGGGAGGAACACCCTCCACATCCTTCTGATCCGCACCAGACCTGATGAAAGAGAGGGGTAGGATGCCGCAACTGCAGAGATTCATTTTACACTCCCTGACCGGCAAGATCTTTCTTTGCCTGCTTGCTATCGCGTACCTGGGATACCTGGTTGTACTTGCGCGCTTTGTGGACACTGCGGTGACGGCTCCTGGCGAGACGATCGTTGAGCACGCGCTGGGTACAAGTCCCGCTGACGTCGTCAAGCATTGGACGGCGGCGAGTATGCGCGCAGCCAGCGACGCCGATCAGCAGAACGGCGTCGCTTTCACCCAGGGTAGCAGTGACAATGGCACTGGCCAGGCGGCCCGGCAAGAGGGGCAGCCCCCGCTTAATGGAGAAGCCTCTTATCCCCTCTCAACCGTTGGGAAGGTCTTTTTTAGCAATGCCGCAGGTCAAGATATGACCTGCTCTGGTACCGCGGTCGCAAGCCTCAACCACAGTTTGGTCGACACTGCCGGGCACTGCCTCTACTGGAACAGTGACTGGGTGCAGAACGTGATCTTCTGCCCTCTGTACGATAACGGCAGTACGCCTTATGGCTGTTGGGCCGCGCGCGATTTAGAGGTCCCTTCAGACTGGATACACCCCGAGCCAAACGACTATCATCATGACTTTGGCATGGCCATCGTTGCTCCCAACAGCCAGGGTCTCCTGACCAACCTCGTCGGCGGTGCCGGTTGGGCATATAATCAACCGCTCGAGCAACCCTTCTACGCTTATGGCTACTCCGCCGGCTATCCCTTCGATGGCCAGACCAGGCGGGCCTGCGAGGGTGCCTTCGGTAAGGTCTGGCAACATGGAGGCGGCAGCGTGGTCTCCATTCCCTGCGATATGACCGGTGGCTCCAGCGGTGGCCCCTGGTTCATTCAGGTCGACGGCAAGTGGTACCTTAATGGCCATAACGACTTCACCAGCGGTATCCAGGCCGGGCACATGTTCTCTCCCTATTATGATGACACCTGGCATAGCCCTGTACGACAGGGCCCAGCACACGTAGTAGTCATTTATCCCATCTCGTAGTCTTTATTTCTTATGAAAATAAGCTCTCGATGGATGCAAAACAGCTGTTAGGCTCATTTTCATCCCCATGGGTGTCGCCGAGGCGGCATCGGCGCTTCCTTCTATAATGGCCTGTTATTTACGTCCACGCAGTATGGCGTAGCGATGATTACGCCGGAGTTTCGTGGAGGACACGAAGTAACGCGCCCGGCGGCCGCAGAGAGAGCGAACGTCGGTGATGCAGAGGCTGGCTGGATAAATCTGCCGTGTTTTATATTCTTGCCACCTGTAGCGTATGCTATGAGTGGGTAGCTCATGGAGCAGAAGCAATCAAGAGGAGGAAGCGTATGGCGAGACAGACATCAAAAGGAGTATGTACCTACTGTCATGGAGAGTTTAGCAAGTCAACTATGACCAGACATCTGGAGACGTGCGGGCAAAGGGCGATCACTGAAGCAAAGGCTGATAGTAAACGGAAAGCACTGAAAACCAGGGCATTCCATCTCCTGGTGGAAGGGCGTGATCTGCCGATGTATTGGATGCATCTGGAAGTGTCAGCGAGTACCACACTGGCAACGTTAGATCGGTTTCTCAGGAATACCTGGCTGGAGTGTTGCGGGCATCTGAGTGCCTTTGAAATTGGGGGTGTCAGCTATGCGGTCGACGCGGGGATGGATGATGGTTGGGATATGGATGAGAAAAGCATGCGAGTGCGCCTGGACAAGGTTCTCGCTGCGGGGCAAACCTGCTCCTACGAATACGATTATGGCACGACGACGGAACTGAAGCTGAAGGTGATCGCAGAACGGGAGGTGGAAGCGAAAGGGAAAGCCATTCGGGTGCTGGCCCGGAATACACCGCCAGTGATTCTCTGCGAAGGGTGTGGCAAACCAGCGACGAATGCCTGCTCGCAATGCATCTTTGACGGGAAAGGCTGGTTATGCGATGACTGCGCGGAGGAGCACGAGTGCGGTGAAGAGATGCTCTTGCCAGTGGTCAATTCTCCACGCGTGGGCATGTGCGCCTATACCGGTTAAGCTATTGCCGCTATCTGGTGGCATACTTCTGCTGGAACTCAGGACTACGCTCAGCAAGAATGCGTAAAAGTTGATACATTCTCGAATATATTCAATGCGTCTAATACATATAGTGAATGCTTCGCTCCACGAGACACAGTGTGTGACAGGCAGACATATGAGGCCATCAGGGGAGCCTGAAGGTATACTAGAGATGAACGTTACTTTCTTCTGAAGTACAGGAGGAACGAGATGAAACCGACCATCGATCAAACTGACTTCGGCTCGATAACCATCGCGGGGACCGTCTTCGAACACGATGTCCTCATTCTACTGAACGGCGAGGTGAAAAAACGCAAGAAAAAATTATCAAAGGCCATCTATGGGACCTCTCATATCATTTCGCTGGATGAGGCAAAATATGTCTACGCACCAGGGATAGAGCAACTGATCATCGGGACCGGGCAGTACGGCAATGTCAGGCTGTCGGATGAAGCGGCTGACTACTTCAAGCGCAAGCACTGCCACGTGGATCTCGAGCCAACACCCACCGCGATCCGGACCTGGAATGAAGCCGGGGGTGCGACTGCGGGCCTGTTTCACGTCACCTGTTAGCTCTCGCTGCATCAGGCGCCATGTGTGGGCTGACTCCATTACCTGCACGCGAGTGGTCTGCTCCTACCTGAGCGTATTGTGGTCAACCCCAAACCGCTTCCAACAGTGGTTGCCCATGTTATTGCTCACCATCAACGTAGCAAGCCGAAGAGGTGATTCAATCGTGCTCTATCTATTATACTCCTAACTGAAGGCGACAATTCGAAAGGAGAAACAATATGCAACTTGCATGGAAGGTTGATGAAGGCAGCAAAGTCAGTTGAAGGATTACGATCCAGATTTTGTTGATACGTATACTGATCGCGTACTGGCATCAGCAGAGTTAGAAAAGCTCAGCGAAGAACTCGGCGAGATACAGCAGTTGTTAGCTGCGGCGCAGCATCACAGCCTACTCATAGTACTACAGGGGATGGATACGAGCGGCAAAGATGGCACCATTCGCCAAGTCATGGCGCAAGTCAATCCGCTGGGATGCGAGGTGCGTTCGTTTAAGGCACCTACATCCAGGGAACAGGCGCGTGATTTCCTCTGGCGGATCCATCGGGTCGTTCCAGGCAGAGGCATGATCAGCATTTTCAATCGCTCCCACTATGAGGATGTCCTGGTGGTGCGCGTGCATGATCTGCTGCCCGAAAAGGTATGGCGGCGACGATACGCAGCCATTAACGACTTTGAGCGCTTGCTGGCTCAGAATGACATGATTATTCTGAAGTTCTATTTGCATATTAGCTACGAGGAGCAAGAAAAACGCTTACTGGCTCGCCAGGAGGATAGGACCAAAGCCTGGAAACTCTCGTCGGCCGATTGGGCGGAGCGCAAATACTGGAACGCTTATCAACAGGCCTATGGGGATGCGCTCTCCAAGTGCAGTACGGATGAAGCTCCCTGGTATATCGTGCCAGCTAATCGTAAATGGTATCGCAATCTGCTCGTGGCACGTACACTCGTTTCTACCTTGCGTCCATATAAGAAGGAGTGGCAAGCCAAATTAGTGAAGCGAGGAGAGCAGGAACTTGCGCGTATAGAGAAGTTGCAGCAGGCAGGAGATAATCCCGTTGCAGCAAAGCCTCTACTACTTAGCTAGCCAGGTTCTCCAAGAAGACGACATCGAGAAAGGAGAAGGATGATGCAAGCTTGCATGGAAAGTTGAAGCAGGTAGCAACGTCAAGTTGCAGGACTATGATCCCAACTATGTTGATGAGCATACGGATCCCGCATTAGGCGAGGGCAGAACTGGAACAACTCGGCAAGGAACTCGGTGAGTTACAGGAGTTGTTGGCAGCGGCCCACCATCATAGCTTACTCGTCGTGTTGCAGGGGATGGATACCAGTGGCAAGGCTGATACAATTCACCAGGTCCTCTCCCGAGTCAATCCACAGGGATGCGAGGTGCGTTCGTTTAAAGTCCCTACATCTCGGGAACTGGACCATGACTTCCTCTGGCGTGTGCATCGGGTCACTCCAGGCAGAGGTGTCATTGGCATTTTCAATCGCTCCCACTACGAGGACGTGCTGGTCGTGCGCGTGCATAACCTGGTGTCGCAAGAAGCCTGGAGTCGCCGCTACACCGCCATTAACGACTTTGAGCGCTTGCTGGCTCAGCATGACATGATTATTCTGAAGCTCTACTTGCATATGAGCAACGACGAGCAGGAAAGACGCCTACTGGCCCAACAGAAGAATCAAACGGACGCATGGAAAGTCACTACTGCTGATTGGGCTGAGCGTAAATACTGGGACGAGTATCAAGAGGCCTATGAGGAGGCTCTCTCCAAGTGCAGTACTGTTGAAGCGCCCTGGTATATCGTTCCTGCTAACCAGAAGTGGTATCGCAATTTGCTCGTGGCTCGCACACTCGTTTCTACCTTGCGTCAGTATAAGGATGAATGGGAGGCGCAATTAGTGGAGCGTGGAGAACGGGAGCTTGTGCTTCTAGCACAGCTCGGACATCTAGAGCAGACTGGAAATCGTGAGAATAAACGTACAAAGAAAAATTCTTAAACGTAATCTGGTTCATTCCTTAACTTCTCATGTACACATCTGCCGCCAGAAGGTCAACAATGCCTTCCTGGTACGCCCATTTACCCTTCTCTTGCATGATTGCTAGCAGTGGAGCAAATACGTCGGGAAATGTGTTCAATATATCCAGTTCACTTGTACGAGCCTGAACGCCATCGGATAGTAGTGCGAGCAGATACGAAGCAGGGTCAAAATGCCAGAGGGAAAACTGTGATTGGTAACGCGCCATCAGGTGTGCAGCAATCTGTAAACCCTTCACGTCAAAATCGCCACTGTAGTGGAGAAGGTTATCAGGGGACTCTGCCAGGAGCAGGTCGAGCAAAGTGAGTGCCGCTACGCTGGGCCAGCCTGATGTACAGACTAGCGTGTGTGACACTTTAACTGCTTCCAGAATTGCAATAACCTCCTCAAAAACCTGGGGATTCTCGAGCACGTATATATCGGCAGTGGCGGGCCTGGTGCTCCGCCATTCCAACAACTGCCGCAAGGGGAGGAGAAGCACGCGTTTGCCTGCTGCCTGAACAAGTGGATCAGGAGTATCGTTGTGAAAGATAGCACCTGCAACGTTGAAGACGGCTACGTTGGATGAAATCATATCAACAAGCAATCCAGCGGTATTGTACAGCCGTAATGTTTGTCCCCGATCCTGCGAGGATGTTGTAACTGGAACCTGTACTTGATTGCCTGCGAGATCGTTCAGAGCAAGTAGGAAAAGACGTCCTGCGGTCCTGTCAGGGTCGAGTGCGTGGGGATCTCCACTTGTTCGTTGGGCGAAAAGTGCTATCCTTTCGGGAGCATCAGGATTGGGCAACTGATCGAGGGCGTTTGCAATGTAACTAATCTGTTTATGGTGTCGTACTTGCTCCTCTTCAGTCGCATTTTTGTAGCGAGAGAAGAGCCAATCCTGGCCATGCTGTCCGTATAGTAACCACTGCTTGCCTCGTGATCCCTCAGGTAACTCTGTCGCTATAGATTTCAGTGCTGTAAGAAAAGCAGTCTGTCGAGTTGCATGAGCGTTTTGTTGTGCCTGGCGAGTCACAAGAGGTTGATCAGGAAAGAAGGCAGTTAGCAACTCAGGCAATGTGCAGTGAAAACTATGCAAGAGGGCTTTTTCAACTTCGACAAGTTTAACCTTAAAGCTGGAAGCGGGATATGGGGGCTTGCCGAGGAAACTGGCAATATTACGCCGCTCATCAGGCAACGCATGTTCAAGAGCTATCTGACCACCGATGTGTCCAACCTTGATGTATTTCTCACGCAACTTCACCAGCAAGCGAGATAACCCGGCCTGCGTGAAGAATGCGACAGCTTTTTGTATATTCGGATTCAGGAGGTCGCTCACTTCGTCCTCCTCATTTTTCCTGATGACTCTTGTTATCACTCCAGAAAGAGGCAGAAGCGGTGGCTATGGGCGATCCCTTTTCATGGATCATCAAATACCTCGCGCAAGCCGGAATCTTTGCGCCTGTCCCGCTGATTTGTGGCCCGGTCATGATCCACTGGAAATCTTGCGATACAAGAAACTCCATGATCCGCTGTGTGTTCGCAGTACTCACTTTATCAAATGCTTCGTCTAATGCCAGCAGTCGAGGCGCTCCTGATGCAGCGTTCCTGTAAAGGGCGCCCAGGGCAGCAAAGAGCGGAACATAGAGTGCAAAAAGCTGCTCTGCTCCACTGCGAGTTCCCGCTACGCGATCGGTCAGACGCTGACGCTGGCCTCCAATTGGTGTGACCCATACATCAAAGTGGAACCATTCACGGTAGTCGAAGACCTGTTCCAGCGCCTCCATAAAGTTCAAAGCGGGATTTTCTTGCTGGCGTAGCCGGACAGCTTCGATCTCCTGGCGAAACGCACTCATCAGCGTCTCTGTCTCTTCAGCCGTCAGGGTTTGGGCTGGCTTGCGCAGCAGCCTGTAATGTTGAGCAAGATGACTGCCTAATTTGGTCAGATCATATTCGACGGGCGGTTTCCATTGTAAAGAGTAGTGTTCGCCAATCATAGGCAAGCTACTAAGGACAGTGTTGATTTGCTGCACCCACTCTTCTGCTTCGAAAATAGAGGTGCGGATGGCTTCAGCAATCTCTTGCAGGAGGAAATCCTCAAATAACTGTCGCTCTTCCTGCCCCAGCAATGTTTTCTGCATCTCTATGCGATCGCTCAAGATTTCGAGCAGTTCGACTGGTCGGCTTTTGCTTTCATTCAAGAAGACAACGTTTCCCTGGTCATCCAGGTCTGGCCCATATTCGAGCAAGAGAGGCTGTTCTCGATTGAATGCGCGAGATAGGGCATTGTAGACATCCCGGTATTCCTCTTCCAGGCGTTCTTTGCGTTCTGAAATATCGCTTTCGTGTAGAGCTTCTCCTAACAATGCCTGGGCTGCACGGATATGCTTTCCTTCCGCTGCTACCTGCTGTAGCGCCAAGAGTTCCACTACGGGATAAGCTAGCAGGAGATTGACAAAGCGTTCCTGTTTCTCGCTACATTCATTTTGAACCATCCGTAAGTGTACCTCGACATCCACTAGCTGAGACTCCGCGTTGTTAGCACGTTCATCAGCGCGTACATAACCCGTTTTAGCCTCATCAAGCTTCGTGGACAGATCCTCGCTTTGCTCGCGCAGCATACGAAGTCGCTCACTCAACTCCTCCGCAGCAGTTGATGCGGCAATGCGCAGGAGTTCTGTCACTTCCGCCTGAACTTGTAGAGCCTGCTGGTGAATACGTTCATATAAGTGGGTAACATTGGACTCGTTGGTTTTCGCCTTCTCCAATGTTTCTCGTGCTTGCTGGTGCTCCTCCCAGGTATTAATTAAGCTCGCCAGTTGCATTTGGACTGACTTCACCTGGTTTTTGAGCTCGACCGTTCCCATCAGCACACTTTGAACTCGCTTTGCATCACTGACTAAAGCCCCAATGCCTTTACTTTCTCGCTCTAATTGGGCAATGACGGTATTGCAGCTCTGCCTTGCCTCCTGTGTCTGTAGCCGTGCTCTCTGATACTTACTTCTGATATCACCTAAGGCTAGCCTGATTTGTGCGAGTTCGGCATATACCTCCTCGATACCACTGAGGGATAGTACCTTGCGCAGCTGTGTTTGCTTCTCTTGCAACTGTGTTAATTGTTGTTCATAACGCGCCAGTTGGGCGTGTAACCAGTGCAATTCTTCTTCTAATATCGCTCGCTTCGCGTTCAGTTCATCGAGTTCGCGCTGGCGTATACGCAGGCGGGTAGCCTTCCCAATGCACCTGGCTGTACCGCTGCCTGCATGTCCTGCCAGTAAACCATGCGTCCAGGAGCCATCCTCATTCATTACGAGAGAGGTATCCCCGACCGTTATTGTGTGGCCTGCACTGCGAGGTCTGATCGCAGTCAAAATTGTTGCTGCCACCGACTCCCAACCAGGATATTGCGTAGAATCCAGGGCTGCTGTATCGAAGCGGAGCCATTGATACAGATGTTCCTCTCCATCATGCTGACCCAGGAGACGGCCTATTTCATCTATATTGAGACGACAATCGCTCAAACCTTCCTGTGCAAGCAGATCATCAGCAGCGCCAACCTGCGGGGGTGCGACGACAAGTGCGTCAAGCAGCCCTGCGTCTTCAAGCATATATTCAATACGTCCCGCTTCCTCACTGGTGCTATCAATACCAGGAGTGAAATCGAGGAGGGTATAGAGTGGTAGAGCGACAATGCCCCCCTCTGCCAGCTTTGTGCGGGCAATTGTGCGATGCGTGGGACGTAGGGGAGTGAACTCCGGTTCGGACAATTTCTGCTCATACAGTGACCTGACCTCGGCAACCTCGTGGCTCTTGCTGCCCGCCAGTAGCTGCAGTTCGTTCAGTTCGCCCTGTGCCTGGTCTGCTGCCTCAATCAACTCGCCCTCGATCTTTTCAATAACTCTGCGATAGCCCTTGATTGCAGCGGCAAATTGATCTACTACTTTACCGCTGATGGATTCGTCATCTCCCGTGTCGATTTGTGGCGGTATTCCTTCATCAAGCAGAGTATCTGTAAGTGTGATGGTGGTCTCATCAGCGGTAAGGAACTGCTCCAGCGTTTTGTTGAGGCTCTGCTGCAACTCATTGGCGCGATCCTGCGAGGATTGGAAACGACGGTGTGTCTCGTCCAACTCTTGAAAGCGCATCGTTTCAAGTGTGCGGGCATGTTGTACCCGGCTTTCCAATTGTTCTCGCTTTTGCTGAAGCTCTGCGATGTGGCGCAACCAGGCGATACGCTCTTCTGACTCTCCCTCAAGCATAGATGTTACACCAAATGGCAATTCTGGCCTGGCTGGCCCTTCTGCGGAGATGGTACCAATCTGGCGTGAAGCCTCTTGCAACTGAAAAGCTGCAACGTCCCAGAGCGCTTCATCAGAAGCTAGAGGAGATAACTCGCACAGATGTAATACACTTTCAGTTTTCATTTTTTCGAAGCGAGTTCGTTGACGATCCAGGCTGACAGAGTTTTCTCGCAGCGACTGACGTGCTGCTTCCAGGCTTTGCAGTTGGAGATGCATCTGTGCTTCAGCTTCACGTACACGCTCACGAGCAGCAGTAAGTTGTTGAGCAACCTGTAATCCCTCGCTGGCTTCTAATGCCCTGATCTGGCCGTTTACCTGGTACTGCTCTGATTGTAATGCCTGAATACGTACCTCTGCCTTCCTTCGCTCGTTTTCTGCCGTGGAAAAGTCCTTGCGTAATTTCGTCACGCGATTTTGAACAGCATCTGCAGCCAGCTGCGCCCCGCTATATTCACATGCCGTCAGTCGCGCTCTCACCTGTGCCAGGTGCTGTCGGGTCTGGTGTACGCGGTCGGCTGCCTCGTACGCTTCTTGAATACGTTCGATTTCGCCTTGAATAGCATCAATGCGTTCGATGGTGCCAATCACGCGAGAAGTGGTCTCGCCTGAAATTTTGCGCAGCGACTGCTTGAGATAGTCGTGCACTCGCGAAAAGCTCAACTCGGTGCTCAGATTTGGCCGGCGTAAGACGAGCAGCAGGTCGATCAGTTTTTGGAAGTCCTTCTCATCGCTAAAACCAAAGAGATAGCGGGCTACCTGCCGCTCATAGTCGGCCTGGGAGTCACAGATGATCCCATGACCTTCCAACTGTTGCTTAAAGCGTGCATGATCATAGGCGCGTTTGTCATGCTTGTTCCCTGTCTCGTAGATGGTGTGGAGATCATATCCCAGGCGGGAACCATCCGTGATCAAAAAGCGTAAAGGGCGGATATGGTCACTGGCATTCACATTTCCAGCCAGGCTGATGCCAATCGTAAGGTAGTGTGTCTTCTCACGATCTCCATTCTCCCAGCGCTGGCGCAGTTCAGGCGCGATAGGGGGAGCAACTGGATCGCACCATTCAAATTCAAGTGCAATATATGCGGTGCGCCGCTCATGGCTAAAAGGAGTTGCCGAATTTGTAGCACCAAGTACGTAATACTCCATGTGGCGTTCGCGTCCGCCGAAGGTGTCAAGGCGATTGGGGCGCAGGTCACCATCAAGGGCAAGAGGTAAGGCGGCAGTCAGCACAGTTGATTTACCGCTGGCGTTTTCACCGGCGAGAAAGAGTCGCCCATGAGGAATCTCAAATTCCTGTAGCCCATAGAGCCAGAAGTTTGTCAAAATGATGCGGCGCAGGCGGTAACCAGCCGGGCCTCCAACCTGAGCCTGTAACATCTCAACAAACGTTTCGACCCGATGATTCAATGCTTCTTCGCTTGCACCATGCTCGGACCATCTGGCAAAATCATCAAACGTACGTTGCATGTTTTCTCTTTCCTCTTCCCTGGGTTATCGTTTTGCCTCATCCAAATTTGCTGACCACAATGAGTCGCCACTAGTGGCGACTGCTTTCGCTACACTCTTTGAGTGCGCTTTGGAACGAGTCCGCTTCTCAGTTTCCTGGTTGCCCTGATCATACATTGCAGTATAACGAGCAGCAGTTGGCAACACCAGTATATCTCCTGCTTCATCGGGCCCACGCAAGAGACCAATCTGTCGCATTTTCCTATAGACCTCGTTCAGCAGACTACGGGAGCTTTTACTGCGGGCTTCACTCCCCCAGTTCTCGCCATAGCGTTCGCGAACAGTATAAAATAATTCTGTCATATCTTCTGTTGTGATGTGCAAACAACCATATGGATCAGGCGGCGCCCACATAGCGGATTTGAGCTGATCCCTGATAGCCTTGCACAGGAGCATCGCAATTTGATCGTTGGTTCCGTAAGGAGTCAGGCTGGTGACCGGGCCTGCACCCATACCGCTAGCGCGGACAATGCAGGCGTAATCCCGCTGGATATCCAGCAGCCAGCCAAAAGTTTCGAGTAGTTCGTTGGCTACCGCGTCAACATGTGCTAATAATGCGGCAAAAGCTGTGGAATCGTCAAACCTGAACAGTGCTGGGCCGAGCAGCAATGTACGCCAGGCACGTACCAGGGCGGATGTGGCGGCAGCATCTGGGAGCAGTGTTGGCTGGAGAGCTGTCATTCGGTTACGTAACTGCTCGGCGACCGACAACACGAACTGTGGATTGAATGCGGCAACGAGCGAATGGATCACAGCGGTGAACTCGTACAAAACGTCAGCATCAGCTGTCTGCTCAACCCATTCGCGCGTCTGTCCGTCGACCAGTTGTAAGCCACCCAGGTCTTCCAGGTATTGGAGGGCGCGTTGAATGCTATAGCGGTCTGTCGCTCTGCGGAAATCAAACTTGCGCTCATTGTCTTGTCCTGAGACAGATTGATCCTGGATCTGCTCTGCTAATTGAGAAAGCAAGAACTGCTGGCTATTGCCACGTCCCGTGAGCTGCCGATTCTCAGCAAACCAGAGAATCCAGGTCAGGCAAGCAAAATCACCAGGATCCTTCAGTCGGTCATAGAGATAGCCTGGAGTGGTTGCACTGAGGTGACGTATTAGGCGAATAGCATTGGTATCACGTTGAATACGCCATCCAGTATGTTGGTCATGCCAGGACTGCAATGCATAAAAATGATGTTTTACCAGGCGGAACAGGTCGCTTTGTTTGGGGAGGAGTACTTCCCTTTCGATCAATGCCAGGTGTGCTTTCATCAGGTCAGCAGTAAATGCTCGGCTGCGAGAAGTTGTCAGCAGCGATGTCCGATTGATCAGCGTATGTTCTTGGACTTCAGCAGTCGCTGGTCCCTTCTCTTCTAATAACGTATTATCTACTGCTTGAATTGCTTTCTTTTCGCTCATACAGCTACCTCATCCATTTCCAGCCGTTGCAAATGATAGCGTGGTAGGAGCAGCATCCCATCAATCGAGCGAAGTATCGTGTAGGTTGTCTCTTCAGGGTTGAGCAGGACAATCGTTGAACCATCAGGCGCTTTGTATTGATGACTTCCGTTGCCCAGGCAGTTATCGATCACCTCAGTCAATACTGCACGGTCTTCAGCAGAAATGTCTTCGATGGTCCCAATATTAAGATGGCTTCCAGCGAAGAGCTGGACAAAGCGCAGGCTCTGCTCCCTGAGCCGCGCCTCGTGTTGCGTGATCAGGTCATGAATGATGGCGCTACTATCAATGACAGGGTCTTCCATGAGTGGATCGCCACGATACATACGACTGACAGGCCGCAACCGGAGGTTAATCGCTGGCGGCTCCTGCCATGCACCCGGTTTACCAGCATCGTGAGCGGCACTGGGGGAACCAGCGAGGCTTTCAGGTAGATGGACAGGCAAAAGATTGGCAAAGGCCAGAGAGAACAGTTGCTGTGCTGATTTACCATCTTTCGCCGCGAGTAGTTGCTGAGCCAACATATTCAGGTTGGTAGCGTAATTGGCATTAGATTTGGATATGGCAGACAGGGCAGATGCCCGGCGAACAACTTTGTCCACTTCAGCCAGGGCATTACGGCGAAAGGAATTGGCATTCTTCCCCTCGGCAAACCAGTTCGTCACTGCTTCCACCTGGTTACGAGCCTCCTGCATCAACTCTTCCCTTGTCCGTTTATTCTCGAGGGTTGGCGTGGGTGGTTCGAGGTACTGCGAGACAATCTCGATCAATCGCTCCTGCAATTCCGTTTTAGCCCACTCGGAGAGCAGTTCACGCACACGACGGCTATACTGTGTAAGAGCCTGTGCGAAACCATGAACATATGCTACTACCGCAGCCTTATAGGCCTGGTATGCTTCCAGGTCGGGCCGACTTTGCTGGGCGGCATTGATCATATTGGCAAGATATTGGGCTGCCTCACGAGCCATGGCATTCCATACCTCAAAGGCTCGTTGCCATTCTTCTGCGATCTCGGCTTCCCGCTTAGGCGTAAGTTTAGCGGGAGATAGCGATAACATTTCGTCGAGATTTTGCAGCGAGCTCCACAGCCGGGGCAGGTCACCCTGGCGTAGAGCACCCTTACCACTATTTGCGTGAGTCTGCTCTTCAAGAAACGTCTCGACAGCAATAGCTTCCGGTGTTGCCTGGTAGAGAAGCGCAGGTGAGAGGAAACTGGTGATAGAGGTGGCGCGGCTAGAGTCATAGATGGTCGTGATATTCCCCCATTCCTTAAGAGCCGCTAGATCATTCTGGCATTGCTCAAGTGGATACTCGGGATCGAAAGTTGTGCGTACCGCGTCACGTATTTCCTGGGCAGTCAGTTGGTAGCGATACAACTCACGGTGATGATGGAGAAAGACGCGCATGATCACACGATACCAGCGTATCCGATTTGAGTTAACGAGATAGCTAAAAATTGGTAATCGGTCAGTCAGATTGAAGGTAGAGGCGGATGAGATACCTGCATGAGTAAGCATGTCTTGCGCCTGAGCATTTTGTGTACCAACCAATGGTTTTTGCTCAATCAGGTCCATATTGTTGCTGTCGTACTGGTTAGAGCCATTCATACTCACTTTTCTTTGCAATCTCCTTAAACCTGAGCTTGTGTCTCTGCGCCATTCTATGCTGTTATATGCTGACGCCGATCCTAATCATAACTCAAAGAGACAAAAAAGCAACTATTTGTTCTCCCGATTACCTCATTTCAAGCATTCTTTCCCATGCAAGAAAAGTGGCAATCAGATTATGCCAATGCATTCCTCACTTGGGGATCCATACGAAGTAATAGGCTATTGAATAGTGGGTATACCTCGTTTTACCCGCTTGCAAGCCATTTTCCATAGTGGTATACTCTACCACATGAACACCGTGCATGTCTACCAACTGCATCGCCGTGACTGTTCACAAAGTGGTAAAACTGGGGTAAACTAAGGGGAAGAAAAAAGGGAGGGAAAAAAGCCATGCGTTTGCACTTGCTGTTGTCAAAAGTGAACCCCAAAGAGATCTCCGAACCATCAGAATGTGGATATGCAGGGTGTGGAAGTAAGCGATTACACCTCCATCAGCCAGTGAAGAAAGCGCTCAGAGACACAAGACATCAGCAAGTTGAAGCGTATCGGTACCGCTGTCTCAAATGTGGGCGGACGTTTCGGGTGTATCCAAAGGGGGTGAGTCAGGCACACACCTCAGATCGGGTCAAGGGGCTGGCGGTGATGTTGTACCTGTTGGGACTCAGCTATGGAGCCGTCTCGTTAGCGTTGGAAAGTCTAGGAGTGCCACTCTCGAAAACGGAAGTCTACAACACGGTGCAAGCCGCCGCCCGACGCATTCCGGGAATGAAACGGGAGCAGGTCTTTGGCGCTGTGAAAACCAAAGCGGTGGGAGGAGATCTGACCAGCGTGAAGTGTGCAGGCCAGTGGTTGCACCTGGGACTCTCAGTCGATGCGATTGCTGGGCTGGTCTTGACCATCGATGAGCTGAAGGCGGAAGATACCAAGGCCCTCAAAGAGTGGATGGAGCCCATTGCCACGAGTGTGGGAGCACAGGTCCTGGTCAGCGATGATGCCGATGGCTTCAAAACGGTGGCCGATGAGCTGGGACTGGTGCACCAAGTCTGTAAAAGCCATGTCAAGCGCAATACCGAGGAGCTCATTGAGGAGTGGCGTCCGCAGGTCGCCCAAGATGCGGATGGCTCCCTCTTGGCCTGCGGAGTCACCCCTGCCCAAGCAGAGGCCGATCTCTTGCGGCTCGGCCAACTCATCGTGAGCCGCCAGCCCAAAGAGGTCACCGAGCTGGAACAGATGCACCGGCGCTATTTGCAATCCGCCCCTCCATCTAAAGGAGGACGAGCGTCACTGGCCTATCGCTTACGTCTCTTGTTTCTGGACCGGTGGAACCTCTGGAACCGCCTCACGCGCTATCGCACATGGAATGAGAGTCATGAGGACCAGGAGCACTTCGATGGCACCAATAATGCCTGCGAACGGGCGATTGGGTGGTGGATCAAAGAACGCTATCGTACGATGCGTGGCTATAAAGTTCCTGCTAACGCTCTGCGTGTCAGTCGTCTGCTGGCTTGGTGTGGCAACTTCCTTACCACGGGCGGAGCCAACCTGGCAAGCCTGATCGAATAGCTCCACTGCTCGCAAGGGATGGCTACTTCTTTTCCCTTCTCTTCCCTCTTCTACCAATCTTTGAACAGTCACCATCGCCTGTCATCCATGCAATTCAAACGCCTAAAGACTGCTCAATGGAAGTAGCACAGGTGTGGAACCTCTGTTGCGACCTGCACAGAGAAGCGCGTATGAGCCATATCAAATGGCCGGGACGCGATACATTGCAGAAAGCCGCAAAGGGCCGTTTTGCGCTACACAGCCAGTCCATTCAGGGTGGTCCATGCTTTCCTCGCCACTATCGACACCACGCACCAGCTCCGTCAAAGACATCCTGAGATGAAAATGAAGTACCTGTACCATGAGAAACGTTTCTATCCCTGTTCTGGCTACTTCTCATATCCGTTCGCTAAAGATCACGGATGAGCAAAGTAGCCAGGACAGGCTAACCGCTGCTGGCATGGTGCGTTATACGCCGACCGACGCAACGGATTACCGCATTCTTGCCCATTACCACGCGCCGACCTGGGTGCATGATAGCGTCTTCTACCAGATTTTTCCCGATCGGTTCGCCGATGGCGATCTCTTTAACAATGTGCGCGAGCATGAGTACCTGTGTTACGGGAAGCCCGTGATCGCACGTCCCTGGGGAGCGTTTCCGCGCCCGCATCGTGAGTCGGGTGGCGTCGAATTCTTCGGCGGCGATCTCTGTGGCATCATCCAGCATCTGGATTACCTGCAGGATCTCGGCGTGGATGCTCTCTATCTCACGCCAATTTTCGCGTCGCTGAGCAACCACAAATACGATACTGTGGATTACAAACGGGTCGATGCTCACTTTGGAGGTGACGAGGCGTTGATGGCGCTGCGCGAAGCTCTCGACGAACGAGCCATGAAGCTTCTGCTCGATCTTGCCCCCAATCATTGCAGTTCTGAGCATCCCTGGTTTCTCGCAGCGCAGGCTGATCCCCATGCCCCGAGCGCCGAATTTTTCACCTTCTACAAACGCCCAGACGAATATGAGACCTGGCTCGGTGTGCGCAGCCTTCCCAAACTGAACTACCGAAGCTTGCGCCTGCGTGAAGCAATGTACGCGGGCGAAGACTCGATCGCGCGCTACTGGTTGCGCCCGCCGTTTCGCATTGATGGCTGGCGCGTGGATGTGGCGAATATGCTGGCACGTCAGGGTGAAAGCCAGCTTGGACAGAAGGTTGGGCGCGGCCTGCGCCGGGCCGTCAAGTCGGTGTCGCCCCATGCCTATCTCCTTGGGGAACATTTCTTCGACGGGTCAGCACAATTACAAGGGGATGAACTGGATGCGACGATGAACTATCGGGGCTTCAGCGTTCCGCTTCAACAGTGGCTGGTCGGCTTCGATCCGTCGCTGGCCTGGGGGTCGGAGATGCCGGATATGCTGCCGGTGGAGGCGTTGGCGGCTCAGTGGCGCGCATTTCTCGCCGCGATCCCCTGGCAAATTGCCACGCAGCAGTTTAACCTGCTCGGCAGCCATGATACGCGGCGCATTCAAACAATCGTCGGTGAAGATGAAACTCTCGCTCGCATCGCAGCCACGTTGCTCTTCACCTTTCCCGGCGTTCCCAGCGTCTACTACGGCGACGAGATCGGCATGGTCGGCGGCAACGACCCTGATTGCCGCCGCTGTATGATCTGGGATGAGGGTGAGTGGAATGTTGGGCGGCGCGAGTTCTACCAGAAGCTCATCCGCCTGCGGCGCACATCACCCGCTCTGGGTCATGGTGGCTTCCAGATACTCTATGCGGCTGGCCAGACGCTGGCTTTCCTGCGCGAAGCCCCCACGGAACGTTTGATCGTGGTAGTCCGCCGCGCGGCAGATGGGGTAGAGGCGCTGCCTGTGCAACACGGCGGTCTGCCCGATGGAAGTGTCTGGACCGACATCATTTCTGGCGCGGAAACACTGATAGAATATGGAGTGCTGTCTTTGTCTGATCTGCCGGATGCCGGAATGCAAGTATGGCGCTGCGATGGCAATGGGACGCGATGATTCGCGCCCCATTGCCATATCATCTTTCGCCGTCCAGGCACATGCCGTTTGCATGACCCAAATTTCTTCCACGACAACAGACCCAATCATCTCCACGGCCTGCTCCCGCGCATATCCTGCTGCCAGGAGTCGTTCGAACGTCTGCCGTGTTTCGAGATGATCGCCGTCACGAATTTGGTTCTCGACCACCTCCACGATCACCGCTTTCAGATGAGGATTGGGAACCGTTCCGTTCTCCAATACTTAGACTTTTGTGGACATGCCACAAAGATGGTTGGTTCCTGCTTCAACGCGGCTAGTTTCACACACTCCGTTGAGTGTGCCAGCGCTAGCCGCTCCACAAGCGTTTTGTGTGTCGATAGAACTTACCGCCACGATCTTTACATTGATAGCCGCGTTGAAATCACGGTCGAGCACCAGGCCGCATTCTTTGCAGATGAAGGTACGATCTGCAAGCGTGAGCTCCTCATGCACCCACCCACAACCTGAGCAGGTCTGGCTTGATGGGTAGAAGCGGTCTACTGTGACCAGGTGAACACCGTGCCATGCGGCTTTGTACTCAAGTTGTCGTCTAATTTCGCCAAAGTTGCTATCACTGACCGCCTGAGCAAGCTTGTGGTTTTTAAGCATGCCGGAAACGTGCAGGTCTTCAATAGCAATTAAGGCGTGATGCTTGGCAAGATGACTTGTGAGCTTATGAGCCGCGTCCTTGCGGATATTGGCAATGCGTGCATGCGTCTTGGTGATGCGCTTGCAGGTCTTAGCGCGGTTCTTGCTGCCTTTCTTGCGCCGTGATTTTTGCCGCTCTAAGCGTCGCAATTTCTTTTGAGCATGCTTTAAAGCGCGTGGATTAGCAAAGATCATCCCATCCGAGCAGGTCGCAAGCGTCTTGATGCCTAAGTCCACACCGATAGCTGACGTAGCTGTCGTGACAGGTTTCTCTTGTTCCTCTTCTACCTGGATACTGACAAACCAACGTCCGGCCTGTTCGCTTACGGTCGCATTCAGTATCTTGGCATCGGTGGGAATGTACTGTTTCTCATGCAAGCGTGCGGTACCGAGACGCGGCAATTGTACGCTTTTCTCAAAAATCTTGATGGAGCCTGTTAAGCGGAATGAGCCGATACCTTTGCTCTTCTTCTTGAAAGTCGGAAACCCAAGCTTGCCTTTCCATTTGCCTTGCTTCTTGCGTTCGACACGTCGGAAGAACTGCTTGTAGGCGTTGTCTAAGTCTCTCAACGCCTCTTGTGGTGCGCATTTAGACACCTCGTACATCCAAGCAAACGAAGTACGCTTTAAGGCGTTCAGTTCCTTGTGCAGAGCAATAGCATTGGGACGTGTGCCAGTGGTACGGTAGACCTCAATCGAACGAGCAAGGCCCCAGTTGTAGGCAAATCGTGCAGCCCCCGCATGCTTCACACATGCCGTGCGTTGCTCGTTATTCAAGTCCAGTTCGGTCTTGTAGCCGCGTACCACTTTCATGCTAGTCGTCTTCCTTCAGCGCGTGCTCAACACATTGTTTGATCTTCTCAGCGCGTCGTTTGGAGGTACGACGGCCAGAGATACGGCTTGCCATGCTTGTTATCACGGCGATGAAGTCGTCTCCCAGGTCATTGTCTGTATCGGATGGAAAGATCACCTCTAAGCGACGGCCCTGCATCTGCATCAATTGCTCAATGGAGGTCAGGCCAAAGCGTGTAGCCCGATCTCGATGCTCAACCACAATCAAGCCAATACTGGCATCAGTGAGCACCTTGAGGAATTTAGGACGGCTCTCGTTCAGTCCTGATGCAAGCTCGCTGACTGTCTTCGTGACATGATAGCCGCGTGAGGCTGCATAGTCCTTCAGGCGGTGCATCTGCCGCTCTAAATCCTCTTTCTGATCTGCCGATGAAACGCGGGCATAGAGCGCCACGTTTGTTGTCGGCGCATGTGGCACCGGTTCACGCACAATCACGGTCCCGGTATCCAGTTGGTAGGCGTCGAGCTTGCCTGCCCGCCACCAACGGAAAGCGGTCTTGTAGCTGACGCCCATCTTTTTGGCATATTGGCTTAATCTCATGGGTATGGAATAGCATAAACGTCACCAAATGTCAACATTCTGTTTAGCTACTCTGACGTTTTGATATAAGGGGTTGTGGGGAAAGTGGTAGGCTGAGAGAAAAGCGAATTGGGAAGAAGAGCGAAAGCATGGAGAGCGCAGCGCAAAGAGACGAACAAGCAGAAGAAACCAGTGTGGTGCAAGAACGACTCAACAGGAGACTGGCGTGGAGAGATGATACGAAGGTGGCTCAGGGGTTGTATGCAGGAGAAGCAATTGAAGAGATGCATGAACTGAGCGATGCAGGTCTGTTAGATGAATTTTTTGTGTTCCTGGAGGAAGTGGGAATCTTGCGGGCATTTGAGCAGGTGAGTTTACCAGGAGTGAAGCGGGTGCTGGTCCCGACGGTGCAATTTGTCCTGCTCTATTTCCTCAAGGTGCTCTTTGGCAGTGAGTCGATGAATGAGCTTCCGCGCGTGCTCTTGAGTAACCTGGCGCTGATGGAGTTGGTGGGTTTTAATGCTCAGCAATGCGAACATGGGCTGACCAAACGAGGAGATGCGCAGCGCAAGACCAAAAAGAAGCAGGGGCCGCTCACGCCCCAATGCCTGGCGGAGAACATCAGCAAACTGACGCAGGAAGAGATGGAACAGCTCTTCAATCAGATGGTGCAACGGCTGGTCAGTTGGGGACTGCTCTCTGGGGAGCGCATTGCCGCCCTGGATGGCAGCAAATTGCCAACACCGCAGAGTTATGAGGGGTGCGGAAAGGTCAAACAAACCCGGAGCGTGAAAGTCAAAGGGCAGAAAGAACCGGTAACGCAAGAGTATTACCTGTATGGATGGAAAGTGCTGGTGCTCATGGATGTCGAGACCCGTTTGCCTCTGGCTCTCAAGCTCGTGCAGATCCAGGAATATGAAGGAAAGTGGCTCGTGCCCTTGCTCTTGCAAGCGCAGCGCAACCTGGCAAGCCAGGCCCACATTGGCACGATCGTGATCGATCGAGGGTATCTGGATGGAGAGGATTTGTGGCGGGTGCATCAACTTGGTGTCCTCTTTGTGATCGTGGGCAAAGCGAACATGGCAGTGGTCCAAGATGCCCATGGGTTAGCCAAAGGCGAGCGCGCAAGAGTTCGCGAGCGTGTGGTGCATCATGGACATGGCAAAAAGGCCAGCGAGGAACGCCTGCGCACCGAATTGGTGAGTCTGGAGGCCTTAACCAGCTATGAGAGCTATGGAGAAGCCGAAGCGACGCAGCACGCTCATCGGCGCAACTATGTGGGCCAGCCGATCAATGCGGTGGTCGTGCGCCGGTGGGACAATCGCGTGCCAAAAACAGGAGGCACGGTGTATTTGACCAATGGCTCGGTCAGCGATCCCTTCACCGTCTTTGACACCTATGACTGGCGCAGCGTGATTGAGAATGGCATCTTCAAAGAGGGCAAGCATCCCTGGCATCTGTTGCGTTTTCCCAAACGAACGGAGGCAGCGGTTGTCGTGCCTTGCCCCTTTACTTTGCTGGTGATGGGGTTGTGTACCGCCTTTCGCCTGTGGCAAGTCAAGGAAGCGATGACTCCAACGGCGCAGACCTTAGTCCCTGCCAGCCTGAGTTCGGCCTTGCTTGGTGCAGAGGGCACAGCACGCTGGCGGCAGCGGCTACGAGAAGAAAATCGCGACAAGATCATCGTCTTCATCGGGCAAGCCTATGGGATTTTCCACCTCACTGAATTTGCCATCTTGACTCATCTGCCACTCCGTCGGCTCCCCACCGCTCTTGGCTCTCCACAGGCCGTTCTTCAACGCTTTGGGCTGAGCCCCTAATCCTTATATCAAAACGTCAGTTAGCTACTGTCTGCCCTCCCCGTATGGCTGGTTTGCCTCTCATCAGTTTATAACTTTTGCCGTTCTTCTTCCCCTTGCTTCTCACTTTCCTTAATATCCCGTAGCCTGGTATAACCGCTTTTCTAAGCGCTGCTTGACGTTCTCAGCGAGGAATGAAGCAGTAATTGCGTTGAGATTACACTGGAGAAAGTGGTGCTTGTCCCAGCCAAAGGTCTGATGCAACCTCTCGTATTCCTGGGTCAGGGTGACATTGGCGATCATACGAGTATCGGTATTCGCACTTACCGAGAGACCAGCTTCATAGAAGGTGTTGATCGGGTGGTCAGCGTAGCTCTCATAGAGGTTGATCTGCACATTGGAGGTTGGACACACTTCGAGGTGGATACGCTCTTTTCTCAAGTGCTCAATCAAGACAGGGTCTTCGATGCTGCGCACGCCGTGACCAATGCGTGATGGGCGTAGGTGTTTGAGTACTTCCCACACGCTCTCTGCTCCGCGGGCCTCCCCGGCATGAACAGTACGCGGAATTTGGTTCTGTACAGCGTAGTGAAAGGCAGCAATATGAGCGAAAATGGGGAATCCTGCTTCGTACGCCCCCAAATCGATGCCAGCCACATGTGATCCCTTGAAGCGCTCTACCAGTCTCACCGTTTCTAAACTTTGCTGTGCGGAGTAATGGCGTAATGTGCTGAGAATGATACGTGCTTCAATGCCTGTTTCTTGACCAGCTCTTGAAACCGCGTCGTCGACGATCTCTACGACATTCTCAATCGAGAGTCCCTTATTGGTATGCATAAACGGCACGAGCAAGATTTCCACATAGATCACGTTGTCCCGCTGAAGTTGCTCAAAGAGGTCAAGGGTGACGAGGCGGAGTTGCTCTGCTGTCTGCATCAGGGCAGTGCCCTTGGGAGCGCGTTTGAAGAACTCCGCCAAATTCGTATACTTGGCCGGGCCAGTAAAATCCTGCTGGTACTCTTGTAGCGTCACAGAAGGGTCTAGACGAGAAACTGCCGAAAAGCTCAAGGAGCAATCGAGGTGAAGATGGAGTTCTACTTTGGGCAGCATATTGAAGTTCATACAGATTCCCTCTCTATTAGAATGCGGCATGCGAGTTGAGCTGTTTGGTGAAGAGACATGGACATTCCCATCTGTTTACGGCGGAGTAAGAGTGCATTCATGTAGACATAATACATACTGACTGCTTCCTTATGAAAGCGGGAAAAAGCACTTCCAGTGTCGATGACAGTTTGCCTGAGCAGATGATTATGCTTGACCATCACTCCCAGCGCCACATACAATCGCACATACCTTCTGCGCTGATCCAGGACGAACTTTCCCCGTCAGTAGTGCTGCTACTGCTGCAGCTCCACTCAGTTCGGTTGCCATTCCCATCTCGAACCACAGCCAACGGGCTGCCTCTTGCATCTCTTCATCTGTCACGAGCACGATTGTGTCCACACGCTGCCGGATGATCTCTAAATTAAGGTCAGCACTTAAGCGAGGAGCAAGTGAGTGAGCTGCAGTGCGGATTTGAGGCAGCTCTACCAGTTTACCCGCTTGCAAACTCTCGTACAGAGTAGGTGCCCCAACTGGCTCAATCCCTATGACCTCGATAGCTGGGTTCAACGCCCGCACGGCTGTACTTACTCCGCTAATCAGTCCACCGCCGCCAACGGCTACAAGTAGCATATCTATATCCGGCACATCCTCCAAGATTTCGAGACCAATTGTTCCCTGTCCAGCGATTACCGCTGGGTCAGCGAAAGGGTGAAAGTAAATGAAACCGTCGCGCTCAGCAGCCATAAGAGCTGCACTGTTCGCCTCGTCCCAGACCGTTCCTTCGAATATGACCCTTGCCCCCCAGTTTTCCAACTGCTGCGCTTTGGTGAGAGGAGTGCCATATGGCAGGTAGATGGTCACTGGCGCCTTGGATAGCCAACCAGCATAAGCTACTCCTAATCCGTGATTACCGCCCGAAGCCGTCACAAGACCCCTCGCGATCTGTTCTGAGGAGAGGCTCAAGAGCTTGTTGACGGCACCTCTCGCCTTAAAAGATCCCGTGATCTGTAAGCTCTCAAGCTTGAGGTAGAGTGCTTGGGCTTGACACGCTACTCGCCTGGCAGGCCGTGCTTCCATAAGCGGAGTACGTCGGATGTAGCCCCTAATTCGTGCGTGTGCCGACTGAATATCTTGCAACTCCATAAACCATTTTCCCTTTTTCAATCTGGTTCCTGCTTTATCAGGAATCAGGCCGAAAGCGCGTCGTTCAAAAAACTGTAGAGAGTGGCATTGGTTTGCTTGAAAAGGATTTTCGTAGTAGAATGCACCACTATTCGCTGTGCTCTCTAGTGTATCAGAAGCCCAGCGTTACTGCAAATGTCAGGGCTATTTAAAAGTTAGGAGAGAGCCAAGCAAGAGGCGAACAGCCTGCAAGGGATGAGCGTCGAAGATGCGCATTTGCCTGGGAACATTGGTAACCCTCAGGAAATCGAGCAGGGCCAGCAGAAAACTGTTGAGCACGGCGAGGACGCGGGGAGCGTCGCCCTTGCGCACTTGACAGTGATCTTCGCGCAGCGTCACATCGCGTCGCCAATGCAAGCAGTTTTCAATCGTCCAATGCTCCCGCACCAATTCCAGCAGCCGCGCGGCAGAGGCTTGGGGAGGCGAGAGGCTGGTGATGCCATAGACCACCTCCATGTGGGTTTCGCCCCGCTCGATCACCGTGCGCGTCAGGCGAAAGACCTGCGCCACTCCCGCCCACTGCCCGGCCAGAAAGTCATTGAGTTCAGTCGTGGCGACCAGTTCGCGGATCTCCAGGCGCCCATGACCTTTGTCGACGGTGCGCGCCGTGCGCCAGTCTCGACAGTCGGCCGGTGGCTCGCTGAAAAAGAGCTGCAGGTCGTCACGCAGGATGGGCTGATTGCCCTTGGCAATGAGCACATAGTCTCCATCGAAGCCGCGTGACGCTCAGACAGAAGGCATGCTGGGGATGCAAGGCATCCGCGCTGATGATGCGCCCTTTCACCAACAGCGGCGTGAGGAACTGCGAGACGATGCTCAATTCATTCTGCTTCTCCCCTGTCACCTGTTCTTTGAGGATCACACCGGTCTGCGTTTCATACCATGCCACCTGGTGCATCTTCTTCTGATCGGCCGCCTCATGCGCGAGCGTGCCACGCAGCGTCTTGCCATCCAGCGCCACATGGCTCTGTGTTTCCCGTTGCGCTTGTCCGGCCAGGCGACTCGGTTCGTCTCCACCGCGCTGTGTCGCCACCAGGCGCGCCAGCGCCTGCATCAGCACCTGATTCACCTGCTCGGCATCTACGGCTCGCAGCACATTCGTGTAGGTCGCCGCGCAGGGCAAGCTCTTGCGCGTCATCGGCAGCACCTGCCTCAAGCACTGCGCTCGCAAGCGCACCCACTCCGCGATCGCCAGGGGGGTCGTCATCCCCGCCACTTTCCCCGAGCCTGATCAACGTGAAGATCAAGGCGACACTGTAGCGCACTCCCCGTTTGTGTCGTCCATCCTGCACCTGCTCCATCGTTCGATAGACCGACATGGCGTCGATCTCCACCGGCAATTTCACCTGTTCCATTGCTTCGTCTAACGTGCTATAGTTCATCCAGAGTCATTCCTCGCGATCTCTCGTTGTTGAGATTTTTCCTCATTCTAGCAAAGAATGACTCCTTTCTTTTCTCCTTTAGGACTTTTAAATCGCCCTGTGCAAATGTAGCCTGTACTAACAACCTTGGAATAACCGTTCAGCAAACTGGCTCATAGAGAGCGATGTAGCCAGATCCTGGCAAGGAGGTATGATACGAACACATCTCATTGTCCTGAGCCGGCGGATCGAACGACTGGTAGAAAAACGGAGCGAACGGATGTCCAGTGTCCGATTTTCTGAACATTGAAATAGAGTGAGATAAGGATCTGTTCGAGTGTTGAGCACAATCAAATAATCGCGTAGGTATTTTCTCCTATTCCGGATGCTTGCATTACAGCTGCATAACGCTATGTAAGGATGAGAAGTTTCTCCGATGCGCGAGTAGCTTTTAAAGGTTATACTTTCTAATGGTTCGCTTAAATTACGGGCGGATTTCAAGAATTGTCCACTAATTGGACATAGACAGCAGGAGAGAAGCCTAAAAGGGTCAAAATCTGTGGTAGATCTCCACTAACCGGTGAAAACACTCAAGCGACCTTGTGCGGTCGCCTATGCAAAGGGGTTTTATGTTCAACCACCGTTTAGCAGAGTCCTACCAACTGTCCCATCAGTTCCTGCTCAAACGCTTGCCAATGGATGTCGCTGCTCAACAATCGCAACACGTCGGCCAATCGATCATCAGTCAAGTCTTGCGGCTCCAGAACTATCACTCCGCAGCCAGGCAACGTTTCCAGTCGTCGCATGGCCCATTCCTACACCCGATTCATCAGATGATCGGCTTGCGAAGGAATATGGGCCAACCAGACCGTGCTCATTCCTCCCACGCTCAATCCTCTTCGATTGCCGTGGGTCGGGAAGTGCTTGTCCAGCAGTTCCGCCAACTGCATGCGCGGCATATGGGCTATCAGCAGCGGAATATCATCTATACGTTCGGTCTCTATGCTCGGGGCTTCTTTCATACCCTTCAGCTTACCAAATCTTGAGATTGCGTCCAGCTTTAAGCGAACGGTGAGTTGAGATTAAGGGATCTCGCTTGTAAAGGATAATACCGTGAATACTTCTTCTGTATACCACGCTGACTCAGAAAAAGATCTGTATCTTTTTCCTACCTCATTTGCCCAACAACGCCTCTGGTTACTTGACCAATTGGAACCGAATGGTGTAGCCTATAACCTACTCTGGGCTGTTCGCGTCAGCATTTCGCTCAACGTAGAGGCGCTAGAGTGGAGCCTCAATGCAATCATACAGCGCCACGAAATCTTGCGCACCATCTTTGTGGCAAGAGATGGGCAACCGATGCAGATGATTATTCCCAGGCTAACTGTGCCACTTCCATTGGTGGATCTGCAGCACCTTTCGGAGACCGAACAAGAGACTGAGATGCTACGCTTGATGAACGAAGAGGCTCAACATCCCTTCGATTTGGCCCATGGCCCCCTCCTACGAACCACGTTGCTGCGACTGAGAGCGCAGGAGCATGTGTTGCTTGTGAGTATACATCATATCATCTTCGATGGTTGGTCTGGAGGTGTGTTCTTCCGGGAACTTATAGCGCTCTATGAGACTTTTGCCAATGACCAGCCCAGCGCCTTGCCGGACTTGCCCATCCAGTACGCCGACTTTGCAGTCTGGCAGCGAGAGGCGCTGCAGGGAGAGAGGCTCGCAGCGCAGCTGGCCTACTGGAAGAAGCAATTGGCAGGCACCCCTCCCGTCCTTGCCTTGCCCACAGATCGTCCTCGCCCATCGATCCTGACCAACCGAGGATCGAATTGCTTCTTCAAGTTACCCAAGCCTCTGAGTGAGGCACTCAAAGCGCTGAGTCTTCAGGAGGGGGTGAGCTTGTTCATGACGCTGGTCGCGGCCTTCCAGACCTTGCTCTATCGCTACAGCGGGCAGGAGGATATCATGCTAGGGACGGCCGTCGCCGACCGCAGCCAGGCTGAGACGGAGCAGCTAATAGGCTTCTTTATCAACACCCTGGTGCTGCGCACTGATCTGTCAGGCAATCCAACCTTCCGAGAGCTACTGAAGCGAGTATGCGAGGTGACTCTTGAGGCATATGCATATCAGGATGTGCCATTTGAGTACTTGGTCAAGGAATTGCAACCAGACCGCTTGGTGGGCCAGAATCCCTTCTTCCAGGTGCTGCTGACGCTGGAACCTCCGGAGCCCATCTTGCCAGCAGGCTGGGCCTTCCCTGAAATGGATATAAAGACAAGCGCTGCCAAGTTTGATCTAGACCTCGAAATCGGCGATCGGCCGGATGGCCTCGTTCCTTATCTGGAGTATAATGCAGACCTGTTCGATGAGGCGACTATCGCTCATATGGTGGGACACTGGCAAACGCTGTTGGAGGGCATCGTGGCCAACCCCTCACAACGCCTCTCGGAGTTACCGCTCTTGACCGAGGCTGAGCGCCACCAGCTGTTAGTCGATTGGAATGCCACCGAGATGGCCTACCCCAAAGATCGCTGTATCCATCAGCTCTTTGAGGAGCAGGTCGAGCGCACCCCCGATGCCATAGCTGTCGTCTTCGAGCAACAACAACTGACCTACCGCGAACTCAATGCGCGGGCCAATCAGCTGGCACATCGTTTGCAACAGTTAGGCGTGGGGCCCGAGGTGCTGGTGGGCATCTGCGTGGAGCGATCCATGGAGATGGTGGTAGGACTCCTGGGCATTCTCAAAGCAGGAGGAGCTTATGTACCCCTGGACCCCACCTTCCCGCCTGAGCGCCTTACCTTCATGTTGGAGGATGCTCAGGTGTCTGTGCCGCTGACTCAGCAGCACCTGATAGAAAGGCTGCCCAAGCATGAAGCCAAGGCGGTGTGCCTGGATATAGGATGGAAAGCAATTGCCCAGGAGAGCGAAGAAAATTTAACGAGCGATATAACAGGTGAAAACCTGGCCTACATGCTCTACACCTCAGGTTCTACTGGAAGGCCCAAGGGAGTCCTAGCCACTCATCGAGCCGCTATCAATCGCTTTAATTGGATGTGGGAAACCTACCCCTTTGAGTCAGCAGAGGTTTGCTGCCAGAAGACCTCCTTGAGTTTTGTGGATTCGGTCTGGGAAATTTTTGGGCCATTGCTTCAGGGGATTCGGATAATCATCATTCCCGATGCGGTGATAAAAGACCCCGTGCAAATGCTGCAAACTCTAGCTGCCCATTCTGTTACACGCATAGTGCTGGTGCCTTCCCTATTGCAGGTTTTGCTAGATACTAAAGCCGACCTTCGGAACCAGCTACCTAGTTTGAAATACTGGGTCAGTAGCGGCGAAGTCCTCCCCTTGCAACTGGCCCTGCGCTTTCTGAACAGTATGCCCAAAAGTGTGCTAATAAATCTGTATGGTTCATCGGAAGTGGCTGCCGATGCTACTTACTACGACACAAGGAATTCAAAGTCACAAACATGCGTTCCGATTGGTCGCCCCATTGCCAACACCCAGATCTACCTGCTGGATCAGCATATGCAATTGGTACCGATTGGTGTGCCTGGCGAACTACATATCGGCGGAGATGGACTGGCACGGGGCTACTACAACCGTTCAGAGTTAATGGCAGAAAAGTTCGTGCCAAATCCCTTTAGTCTTGAACCTAGAGCACTGCTCTACAAAACCGGAGATTGGGCTCGCTACTTGCCAGATGGCGACATTGAGTATCTGGGTCGCCTCGATCATCAGGTGAAGATCCGCGGCTTCCGCATCGAACTCGGCGAGATCGAAGCCGTGCTGGGCGAGCATCCTGCCTTGCGCCAAGCCGTGGTGGTAGCTCGCGAGGATATACCTGGCGATAAGCACCTGGTAGCTTATGTCGTCCTGCATGAAAGGCAGGCCGTCAGTATCGAGGACTTGCAAAGGCATGCGATGAAACGCCTGCCCGCCTATATGATACTTTCCGCTTTTGTGCTGCTCGAGGCGCTTCCGCTGACGCCCAACGGTAAAGTAAACAGGCTGGCCTTACCGGCACCCGACCGGACACGCTTCAAGCTCGAGACCTTCGTAGCAGCCCGGACACAGATGGAAGAGATAATGGCAGGGATCTGGTCTCAGGTTCTGGGGATCGAACAGGTGGGCATCCACGATAACTTCTTCGCGTTGGGCGGGCACTCCCTACTGGCTATGCAGATAATCTCGCGTCTTCGCGTGGCCTTGGAAGTGGAACTGCCTCTGCGCTTCTTCTTTGAAGCTCCAACAATTGCTGAACTTACTGAGAGAGCCAAGCAACTGAAAACCAGTAGCACTATAACTCACATGCCGCCACTGCGAGCAATCTCTCGACAGAACCATCGCATGTCCTTGCCGGGAGAAAGCAACGAATCTCGCTTGAGGAGGATGGTACCATGAGCACCTCTCCCGAGTGCACAGGGGCCTCAGAAAAAAGGTATATGTATTTCCTGCTTCGTTTGCCCAACTACGTCTCTGGCTGCTGGCTCTGTTGGAGCCGCAGAGTACAGCTTATCTCGTCGCCTCTTGGTTCGCGTCAACCTCCCTACTCAGCCTGGAAGTCCTTAAGCAGAGCCTGCTTGCACTTAACCAGCGCCACGAAACTGCATAGCACCTTTGTGGGGCACGAGGAGCAGCCGATGCAGTTGATCGCTCTGACTCTGAGCGAGCCAGTGGCCATAATGAAACTGCAACACCTTTCCACGACCGAACGTGAGGAGGAAGCATTGTGACTGGCCGCCAAAGAAATAGAGGTCCATATCGTTTTAAGGTGTATTCATTCTATGAAACAACTGGAGAGGCTTTACAGTCAAAGGCGATGTGCGAAACTTGAAGCGCCTTTAATTGCTTAACGTACACTATTCAGTTTTTAGATATTGTGATCCTTGCCCGGAAAAATGGGAGGAAACCATGTTTTGCTTCTGCTTAAGCAAGGTTAAAAATTTGATAGGCGTTGTTACGAAAGGGACCTCGAACGCCGGCCGCAATAGAGTGTTGCATCTATTAAGCTTTGTCAAGCCTTACTGGTGGAAGTTAGTGGTCATAACGCTTGCAACAGTCATCATCAGTTCGCTGACACTAATCTATCCTATACTTACAGGCACCATCATTGATAGTGTCATAGAGAGAAATGCTGACGCCCTGCACAACATTATCTTCTTACTGATCGGACTTGTGCTCGTGCAGGCGCTGATAAGCACCTGGCAAAATTTTTGGCTTATCGCTATCGGCGAAAAGATTGTCATTGATCTACGAATACAGGTGTATAATCAACTGCATAGACTCCCTCTCAGCTTCTTCCAAGAAAATTATACAGGTGAATTGCTCAGTCGTCTCACCAACGATGTAGCTCTTGTGCGCACTGCTCTCACCTATAATCTCATTGCTTTTGCACAAGATCTAATAACTTCACTTCTCGGCCTTATGGTGGTGATTATTGGACCAGCCGTAGTCCTTGCGCAAGCCAATCAGTTTAATTTACACCTGCCAACACCCCACGCAAGCGCCGGCTTCGGACCGATCCTCCTGCTCATTGCGCTCGGGGTGGTATCGCTCACTATCCTTCCTCTAACCACAAATAGATACTTGCGCAGGTTTGTAAAGGAAGAGCTGACGATATTAAGCGAAGCAACTGCAGTTTCAGAGGAGACCATCAGCAATGCCAAGACCGTGAAAGCTTTTACCCGCGAGGATTATGAGGTCAAGCGCTACAAGACCATTGCATGGCGGCAGTTTGCGATAACAAGAAAGAGAGCAGGATTGGAGAGCAGTGTGCAAGCAGCCATGCTCCTTCTTAGACTTGGTGGCTTGCCTGCTTTTCTCTGGTTCGGAGGTATAGCCGTTTTGAATGGCAGCCTCACAGTCGGCACCTTAATCACAATGGTAATTTACATCGTCATTCTGTCCAGACCCTTTATCAGTTTGGGCTGGCTTTGCGGTCAATTCCAGTTTTCTCTCGGTGCGGCGGAGCGTATTTATGACCTGTTAGACTATCCAGTGACCTTGAGAGATGAACCAGGAGCGCCACTCTTGCCGTCTGTGCAGGGATATCTGCGCTTTGAGCGAGTCAATTTTAGCTATGACGGACAGGTGATGGTACTGCATGATGTCTCTTTTGAGGCTGAGCGAGGGCAGGTCGTGGCATTAGTCGGCCCGAGTGGAGCAGGTAAAACCACAATTGCAAACTTGATCCCTCGCTTTTTCGATGTGAAGAGCGGTCGAATTACGCTTGATGGCTACGATATACGTCATGTGCAGGTGAAAAGCTTGCGGGAGCAAATCGGGATTGTACTCCAGGAGCCAGTTCTCTTCGGCGCAACGGTACGAGAAAATATTGCTTACGGGCGGTTGGAGGCGACATATGAGGAGATACAGGCAGTTGCCATTGCAGCAAATGCTCATGAATTTATCAAACAGTTGCCCCAAGGTTATGACACTCTAGTAGGAGAGCGAGGGGTGAAGCTGTCTGGAGGACAGAGGCAGCGCATTGCTATTGCCCGTGCCCTCCTTAGGAACCCACGTATCCTCATTTTAGATGAGGCGACCAGTTCATTGGACAATGAAAGCGAGAGTCTCGTTCAAGAAGCGTTTGAGCGCTTGATGCACGACCGCACGACCATCGTAATTGCCCACCGTTTAAGTACCATACAGAACGCTGATAAGATCGTGGTTATCGAGAAGGGGCACATCGTCGAGCAAGGCAAGCATGAAGAGTTGCTTGAGCAAGGAGGAGTATACCATCGACTGTATACGAGGTCTGGTAGTAGTGAGCCATCAATGTACATCTGAAAAAATGGACCAGCGGTATCCTTTGTAAAGGATGAGATCATGAAAATATCACACACGTATGACGCACCTTCAGATCAAGGTATAGACGTACTTCCTACTTCTTATGGCCAGCAACGCCTCTGGTTCCTGCATCAGTTAGAGCCGCAGAGTGCTGCCTATAACATCTCCGCGAACATGTATCTGAACCTCGCGCTTGACGTAGCAGCGCTGGAAAAGAGTCTCAATGTACTTATTGAGCGCCATGAAGTCCTGCGCACCACCTTTGTGGCCATAGATGGTCTTCCCATGCAGGTCATCGCTCACTCCTTCAGGCTCCCATTGCCACTGGTGGACCTATCTGGCTTGAGCGAATCCCAACAGAAGGCCGAGGCACTGCGCTTAGCGAATCATGAGGTTCAACACCCATTCGACCTTGCCCAAGGGCCCCTGATACGCGCAAGATTACTCAAGCAAGGGGCGGAGAAGTATATATTGCTGCTGACCATCCACCATATCATCTTTGATGAATGGTCGATGAACGTGTTCTACCACGAACTAGCGACGCTCTATGAGGCCTTTTCCAGTGGCAAACCCTCGTCGCTGTCTGACTTGCCTATTCAGTATGCCGACTTTGCTATCTGGCAGCAGGAGGACCTTCAGGGAGAGATGCTCGACGAGCATTTAGCCTATTGGAAGCGGCAATTGACTGGGGCTCCTACTACCGTGAACTTGCCAGTTGATCGTCACCGCTCAGCAGTGCTCACCTCGTCAGGCGCGATGTATTTCGCAACGCTCCCCAAAGATCTAGTCGAGAAACTTAAGGCGCTGAGTCATCAGGAAGGCGTGACGCTCTACATGACCCTGGTTGCAGCTTTCCAGACCTTGCTTCAACGCTACACAAACCAGGACGACCTGATGAGCGGAACATTCGCAGTGGGGCGTACGCAAATAGAGACCGAGGCACTGATTGGCTTTTTCACCAACACGCTAGTATTGCGTACTGACCTGTCTGGCAATCCGCCGTTTCGCGACCTGCTGAGCCGCGTGCGTGAAACTGTCTTGGAGGCCTATGCCCATCAAGAGGCTCCTTTTGAATATCTGGTTAAGGAACTGCAGCCAGAGCGAAATATGAGTCAGAATCCGCTGTTTCAGGTGCTCTTGTCGCTAGATCCACCACTGCCCACCCTATCATCAAATTGGATCCCCGCTCCTTTGGCGATCCAGACGGGCACTACAAAATTTGATCTTTCCCTTGGACTCGCCGAGCGATCGTGGGGCATGACCTGTCGCTTCGAGTACAGAACTGATTTATTCGATGAGGTGACTATCGCTCTTATGGCAGGACATTGGCAGATGCTGCTGGAGAGTATTGTGGCCAACCCCTCAAAACCCCTGGCAGAGCTGCCCCTCTTGAGGGAAACTGAGCGCCACCAACTGTTGGTCGAGTGGAATGCTACCCAGACGGCCTATCCTAAGGATCGCTGTATCCACCAACTCTTTGAGGAACAGGTCGAGCAGACTCCCGATGCCACTGCAGTGGTCTGCGAGGATAAGTATCTGACCTATCGAGAACTCAATGCGCGAGCCAATCAAGTAGCGCATTACTTGCAACAGCTAGACGTGGGGCCCGAGGTGCTAGTCGGCATTTGTGTGGAACGCTCCTTGGATATGCTGGTCGGCTTGTTTGGCATTCTTAAGGCCGGTGGGGCCTATGTACCATTGGACCCCACCTACCCAGCGGACCGGCTTGCTTTCATGGTGGAGGATGCCAAGGTATCCGTGCTCGTGATACAGCAGCATCTGAGGGAGAATCTTCCTGCCCCTGGTGCCAAATTTGTTTGTCTGGATGCCGATAGGGTAGTGCTCTCGCAGCAGCGCGAGGTTAATCCGGCCCCCGTGGTCACTTCCAATAACTTAGCTTATGTCATCTATACCTCGGGATCCACTGGTCAGCCCAAGGGTGTGCAGATCTCGCATCGCGCTGTGGTCAACTTATTAACCTCTATGCGCCAGCAGCCCGGGCTGCTGGCAGAGGATACCTTGCTTGCTGTCACGACCTTATCCTTTGATATCGCATATCTTGAACTCTTCCTGCCTCTGACAGTGGGGGCACGCCTGGTTGTGGCCAGCCGTGATGTCACAACAGATGGGCAAGCACTAGCAGAGCTGTTAACTCGTTCTCAGGCAACTATAATGCAGGCCACGCCGATTACCTGGCACATGCTATTGGCAGCAGGGTGGCAGGGGAGTTATCGACTGAAGATTCTCTGTGGGGGTGAAGCTCTCCCTCTGGAGTTGATGAAGCAGTTGCTGCCCAAAGCGGCCTCCCTCTGGAACTTATATGGCCCCACCGAAACCACCATCTGGTCGGCTGCCTGTCAGATCAAGCCGGAGGATGAGGTGGTGACTATTGGTCATCCGATTGCTAACACGGAGATGTATATCCTTGACCGGCAGTTGCAACTGGTCCCTACTGGCGTGCCAGGCGAACTGTACATTGGGGGAGATGGGCTGGCTCGTGACTATTTGAATCGTCCAGAGTTAACTGCCGTGGGCTTTATCCGCCATCCCTTCAGTGCCGAGCCCGGAGCGCGCCTCTACAAGACTGGTGACCTGGCTCGCTATCGAGCCGATGGTACCATCGAGGTGTTGGGACGTCTGGACCAGCAGGTGAAACTGCGTGGCTTTCGTATCGAACTGGGCGAGATCGAGGCGGTGCTGAGCCAGCATCCGGCCGTGCGGCAAGCGGTAGTGATGGCACGCGAAGATGTGCCTGATGACAAGCGCCTGGTGGCCTACCTAGTCACCCAGGAGCCTCCGCCCACGATCAGTGAACTGCGAAGCTTCTTGAAGGAGCAACTGCCTGAATACATGCTGCCCTCCGCTTTCGTGTTCTTAGAAGCTTTACCGTTGACCCCCAACGGCAAGGTGGACCGACGCGTCTTGCCCGCACCTGGACCGACAAAGAGCACAACGGCAGATACCTTTGTAGCCCCGACGCTTGCGGTACACTACCAATTGCTGCAGATCTGGGAAGAATTGTTTTATATACGTCCTATCGGGATTCGTGACAACTTTTTCGATCTGGGAGGATACTCTTTTCTTGCCACCCGCCTTGTCAATCGAATTGAGCAAGTTTTTAGAAAGAAGATTTCTCTAGCTACCCTCTTTGCCGGACCAACCATAGAGCATCTTGCCGATGCTCTCCAGCAGCAAGAAGAAGGTTCAGGCTCATGGTCCCCCCTGGTGATGGTTCAGACCGGTGGCTCCAGGCGGCCGTTTTTCTTTCTGCATGGAGACTATGGAGATGGCGGTTACTATTGCTTCCCCTTAGCACGTAATCTGGGGCCGGACCAGCCATTTTACGCGCTCGAACCGTATAGTTTTGATATTCTGGGGGTCCCGCCAACGTTAGAGGCAATGGCGGCGGCTCACCTTAAGTCGCTGCGTTCTGTTCAGGCAGAGGGCCCGTACCTGCTGGGCGGCTATTGCAATGGTGGCCTGGTTGCCTATGAAATGGCCCGGCAACTACATGCGGAAGGAGAAACAGTTGACCTGCTGGTATTGGTGGATCCGGGGCCTCTTGTCTATCCGGTCCATCTCAGATTGCTTCGCAGTGTAATTAGCCGCTTTGGCAACCTGATGGGACTCGGTCGAGATAAGCAATTAGATTGGCTTCTAGGTCTGCTGCATGTATATGGATATCTGCGACACGCGTATAGATATCTGCGATATTCGCGCTACAGAAAATTGAAAGACTCCGAGCGCTGGTCCTATCTTGGCGTCAAAAAATTCACAGAACTCCTCTTGGGAACCCCCAAACAGATTGAGCCTGGACACAGACGTGGCAAAGTGGACTTTGCATTTCCAAGACTTGATTCGGAAAGCCTCCTCCATGACTATCTCATATATCACTGGGTGGCTTTGGGTTACATGCCGCCCGACCTTTATCCTAGCAAGATCACGTTCTTTTGGACGAGTGGAGAGTCCTTTTGGAGGAGTTGGACGATTGGAGCGTCCTCTCGCAGGGGGTGGCGTAAAGTGGAGGAAGCTAACGGGGTAGAGGTCCACATCCTTCCTGGCGAGCACACGTCCACTCTAACCAAACATCTCCACGTTTTGGCTGCACAGTTAAGACAGTGTTTAGATAAGGCGCAAGCAGCTAAATTTCAATGATAAATAAAAAATAGAATGAATTACATTTAATTTAACAATTTTTCTATTTTTAGTCGTGACGGAACCGACGGGCTACGGCTTCTCTCTCACCAGTGATGATCCACTTCCATTCCCACTCTAGTTTTCTCTCTCAAAAACTCCTTCACATTCCCTTTCACGAGGCTCATTTCTCTGCCTATAACCATATTCGGCGGCTACGGTCGCGAAGTGCGCAAGATCCTCGGGCGTCACTGGTTGAGGCGCGCCCGTCACCGGTCTTCCCACCTCCTGAAAGAAGCGTCCCAGCCTTGCGGTCGTGATGATGAGTACGACCAGGGGTTCACTGGAGACATTGCGCCAGGCGTGCCGAGCGCCGCTGGGCACATGGATGTAATCCCCCGCTTTTCCTACCATCCGTTCGTAGTCCTGCGTGCCTTGCCTGAGAGCCTGTACCTGGCCGGAGATGACGAAGAAGTCCTCCGTGTCAGGATGACTGTGAACAAGCTTATACTTACGCCCATGTTGAATCAGTAGCTCATCCAGGTATGTTTGCCACTCCTCTTTATGCTCCAGCATTTGATAAGCCTTGCAGGCTTTCGCGAGCCAATTGGCTGCTGAACTGTATAGTTCTGCCTTGCCCCTGTCCATGATAGACTCCGCTTGCTTATTGAATATTCTAAAAAAGGAGGCATTCGATAAGATAGTCAGTGTGAAAGTAACTACTCAGGTCTCCTACAGACTTGCTAAAGGAGAGGGGACCAATTAAAGTACAACCATGACGAAAGAAGAAGAACTGCAAGCCCTGCGAGAAGAAAATCGAGCCCTCAAAGCGTTGGTCGCTGAACTGCTCCCTTTGAAAGAGCAATTGGCCCAAGTGTTAAGGATCAAAAACAGTCGTTATTTAGGGAGTAAACCAATCAACAAGAATATCTATAAATTTTTGTTTCCATTCGGGTCTTCTCAAACTGTGATCTGCTCCCTGCATAAGAATATCTATAACATCAGATTTTGGATTGATTGCATGTCGGTAATTTTCAATTGTTTGATGAGGAATTTGTTCGTCTTTTTCTGATTCAATAAGGAGAACCGGTCTTGTATAGTTTGCTAATGCTCGTAATGCGTAATTGCCTTTCGTGTGTATTGCGCTTTGGCGGTAGACAATCAAAGCGTTCCTAATCTCTTGAACCTTTGGTTTAGTAAAGGTTTCGTTTCTGTAAATTGCCGGTACGCGCAACGCAAGCGCAGAAACTGGGCGTTTTTCAGTGAGCAGTGTTGCAATGTATCCGCCATAACTTGAACCGACGACACCAATACGATCCTTGTCCACCTCTGGCAAAGAGGCAAGATAATCATACGCTGCTATTGCATCATCAAGACTTCCGGCTGCGGTGACGTCACCTAGTTTCCCATCACTTCCACCATGTCCACGAAGATCAAAGATAAGGCAAATGTACCCAATATTTGCTAATGCTTCTGCTCGCGGTATATAGCCTTTCATGTCGCTCATCCAGCCATGAATAAACATAACCGCTGGATATTTGTCCTTATGAATGTCCGGAGTAAGAAGCATACCCTTGAGTTTTTGATTATTAAAAGTGTTTAGTGAAAGTTGTGCTGTTTCCATTATGGGTATTTTTGACTATCCCCGCAAAAAGGTAAAGTAGGCCATCCTCTATGGAAGCCAGGCATCCCCTGCCGATGTGAGCGTCATGTATTGTCCTGAAGCGCGTACACGTAAGCAGAAGAAAAATCAAATGACTGCGATCGCAGTCAATACATTCTCAACTATCATCGTGAGTCAAAACGAGCGATCAATGTCCCTATTTTACCACAAATAGGCGACTGCTTTCCTCGTATGGCCTGCGGTTTGGGATTGGAGTCACATAATGCCTATAGACGGCCCTATACGCTTTAGTGGGAATCTACCCTCTAAGGGAGTGGCGCAGCATATCACACAACAACCCGTTGGTAACGTGCAACAAGCAGCAACATCGCAACCGGAACCACTCTCAGCAGATGTCCACGCCTTGTGTGTTTTGCTTGCGCGCATTTTACTGCGTTGTCTGAGAGAGCGGGACGAGCGCGTAATGCGCAGGCTCGATTTGCCGTTCTCTGCAGTGGAATAACTGGTATGAAGAGGCCACCGGCACGCTCGTCATGCGACGGTGGCAACAGCGGAACCGACGGGCTACGAACCATCGGTCGGCCTTTGCACTGATACTACTTGACGTCCTCTTCGCTGATCGGAATGACCTACCCGCTTATGACAGTGTGCCTTCTGATCCCCTGGTAGTTTCCCCACAACGAGGCGCAGGGCCAAGCAATCCCCGGTGGAAGATACCTCTCTCTGAATGGCCGAGGGTTCTTAATCGTGTAGAACAAGGTGAACCACTTCGCCGGATTGGACGTGATTACGGCGTCTCGTATGAGACAGTCAGGCGGGTTATTCATGCGCATTCGCGACCCGAGCAAGCCTAAACGCTCACTTCTTGCCAAGCTCCCGAAACGCCGCTTCATCTTGTCATTCGTCTAATAACTTGGCGCGTTTCTGCCATGAAAGAGGCTGCCTTTCCTTTCGTAGCAATGACTTCTTGGGAGTGACCATGTTTTTTCGGGGAAAACTTACGCTGAGAACGTGACAGGGGCTCACAAAGGCACACAGCACGCTCAGGCTCGAAGAGAGCGCACGGTGATCGCCGCTCGCACGCAGGAGTTCCACCGAGCGCTCATACAGGCAATCACCTGACAAGTGGGCAAGGTGCAGCGCCTGCTCATAATCGGCCTGAGCGCGTTCGAACTCGCCCAAGGTGTCATAGCCCTGTCCGCGCACCTGGTGCAAGATGGCTGGGGGAGTCATCAAGAGCTGGTGGGCAGCGCCCAGGGCCTCGGTCATGTGTGCGACGGCGGCACGAGGGGCGTCGAGGGCCATGGCTTTTTCCCCCACGAGTTGTCCGTATGCCATGGCCTTCTCCCACAGCTCTGCTGCGTAGCAGTGAGCCGCCAGATCGGCCAGGCAGGCTTCACGCAACGCAGAGGTGGGAGCGAGGGACTCGAGCGCTTCTGTGATGGTCCGATGTAGCACTCTTCACTCACGAGCCAGTAATACTCTTTCCGGGTGAGGATGATATGTTATTGTGCTACACAACACGCCAGCAAGCTAACTCGCTCATATGAACATATCTTTTCTTTTCTGAAAGAGTATAACCCTCTTCTGTCAAGTTGGGAGAGAAGCATGGAAGAAGTTCATAATACCAGTGAGTTCAGCAAAACCCGTTCGTAAACAAGGAATGTCAAAAACAAGCAGCCAGGGCAGGAGCAAACAGAACAAGACATAGGGCTGGAGAATGAGTCGCAGGTTGTTCAGGGTGTTTTTCCACCCATGCCCAGGATTCCACCAAGGATGCTCAGGGAAGTGTTCGACTGGGGTGGCCTGAGGAGCCTGTTCTGGCACAGCTTCGTGATCTGCAAGGTGCAAGACCGGGCAGTGGAAGCTCACCAGCAAGTAGGCGGCTTCCGACGATCTCCCACCAGCGCTCAATCTCGGCATAGTCCGTGACGCGATAATCGGCCCAGCCAAGTTCATTTTTCGCGTGCTTGAAACCGTATTCGATCCAGGTGCGCAGCCCATAGGTGTTGCCGACGCTTGTGCGGATGTCGCCCTCCAAATTGGTCAGGATGAACCAGGTGCTCTCCTTTGGCAGGGTTTGGGGATCGGTGGTGAGCTGGTAATAGCGGATTCTTCCCCGCTTCCCGAAGACGATCTCGCGAATGTAACGGGTCTGTTGCTCGCCATGAGAAAAGATACGCTCAAAGGGACGCCAAGTGGTATACCGCACGTGTTGGCCAGCGGGCAACCAGACCCCGTGGTTGGAACGGATGGCCAGAACATACTTGAGGTGAAGCTTTTCGAGCGCACCGATGAAATCGCCACTTTCCCCATAGAGACAGTCGGCCAGCACGACGTCAAAGCGAAAGCCGAACGCTTGCAGTTCCTGGATGATCTCCACCGCCAGTTCTGGCTTGGTCTTGTAGCGGTCTCCTGGTTTCAAGCGCGCTCTGGGCTTGAAGACTTTGAAGAGCAACGGGAAGGTGATGTGATCGAGCACCCCATACGCATTGACAGACACCATCCCATTGGCCAGCTTCCCAATGTTCCCAATGTATTGCGAAGCCACATAATCGGTGGTTTTCCCTTTTTTGCGATCGCCTGTCTCGTCGAGACACAGCGTAAACGCTCTTCCAGCCAGCGCCAGCTTCAGCTTGGTCAGCCGTCTGGCCCGCAGATCTTCCCCACTCCATGGGGCATTGGCCACAAAGTGGTGCAGCGCCTGCGGATCGCTCTCGCCGACGGCTTTGGCGATGGCGGGCAGCGTCTTGCGTTTGATCTCCGCCAGCATGCCGACATGCAGGTGTTTGAAATGTTCAAAGCTGCGCACATCGGGGAAAATATCCTGATAGAGCGCACAGTACTCGTCTACAAAGGTGACGGGAGGAGTTGCTTGTCTCGCCTGTGTCATGACTCATCACTCCTGTTGACTGAACACTCTATCTCCTTTTTCTTTCATTCTACCCCGACTTGACAGAAGAGGGATAAGCCCTCGTAGATCGCTTGCCGCGTCAGCGCGTGACGAAAGGCGAACTGCTCCGCCGATTTTTCCTGCATACGAGCCTGTGCCGTCGTGAGGGAAGTGGAGAGCAATTCTTCGATGAAAAAGGGATTCCCTTCGGCCAGTGGATAGAGGGTATCCAGCACATCGGCAGGAAGTGGGGGTCCTGTGAGAGCCATCGCGCTCAGCATAGCGCCTACCTCGTCTCGCGAGAGGGGGAGAAGCGTTATCTGCTGGGAGAGCCGCTCTCGATGCAGCTCTGCCAGGAAGTGTTGCAGCGGCAGAGAGCATTCGTCGCTGCGGTACGTACACAACAGGAGAAGGGGGATCTGCGAACAGCGATGCGCCAGGTGCAGGAGAAACTCAAGACCGGTCTCATCACACCAGTGGATATCTTCTATCACGAGCAAGGTGGGGTGGTGCTCCGCTTGCCTGGTGAAAAAGTGCAGGAGGACGGCAAACAGGCGATGTTTCTCCTGTTCTGGATTGAGTGCGGGCAGCACTGCAATGGGGGCCAGTTGCGGCAGCAGCAAGGGCAGGTCAGGCAGGAGGCGAGCGAGTTCGGGTGCCGACAGTTTCAGATCAGAGGCCGCTTGGCATCCTTTCGAGCGATATCGCTCAGCTTGGTTTATTGTTTATACTTAGGTACCTAAATTTTGTCCAAATTAGTGGCAGTGTACTGCCGAGAGAAAGGGACTTGAGGGCATTTCATAACTCAGAATCCTCCCAAAGATGAGCTAAGACGCGTTTGGGAGAACGGATGAGATCAGGACGGTCAGCCTGCCAAGCCGCCAAGGCGACCATGAGGGAAGCCGTATAGGTCAAGGCGACCTGCGAGACAATGGCAGACCAGCCGGAGAAGGGAGGCCGTTGCAGGCGAAAAAAGAGGAAGACGCGGCCAAAGAAGCGTTCGATGGAAGTCCGCTTGCCCAATTCTTCCTTGGTCCAGGTGGGTGGCAGGCAAGAGCGGTTCGCGCTGCGCGTTTGGGGTTCCAGGGGATAACGGCTCTGGCTCCCAGCGTGGCATGGATCCAGCGGATCAGTTGCAGTCCCCAATAGCCCGCATCCAGCCGGATGATGCGCGGGCGGATGTGGTAGAGGCGCACGGCCAGTTCGAGCAAGGGGCGGGCAAACGGGCCATCATGGGCATGAGCTGGCCAGACCAGGAAGTGCACGGGCAAGCCGGAACCGCGACAGAGCAGCGTGTGCACGCGATAGCCACGCAAGAGCGGACGCGGATGGTGAGCGGGAGCGTGACCCACAGCGGCATCGGGATCGGCTCTACGCCACGCCAGGATCGGGGCGCTATCGATGATCAGATCGCGGGCTCCGATCACGCGGCAGTGCACGGCTCGCCACACCGTGAGCACAAAGAGGGCCTCAAAGAGCGGGGCTCCAGCCGCTTGCCAGCGTTTGCATAGTTGGGAAGGGCTGGGAATGCGCGGCTGACCATCGTCCCCCAGAGGCAAGCCACAGGCCAAGGCCAGCGCGGGCCAGCTTGTGAGCCAGTCATGCACGTCCTGGTAGGACAGCCGCCACAGGGTTTTGAGCAAGGCGATGAGCAGCAAGGACTCGTCGCAGTAGGTGCGTGGAGAACCGCCTGGACCTTTGGGCAAAGGCGGCGGACAGCGCCGATGCGCTAACTGCACGGCCAAGCGGCACAACGCCAGCAGGTGTAAGGTCTGGATCAGAGTGAGCGCATGCAGACGCAGCGCTCGCGCACGCTGTGCTTGAGCCCGGTAGTATGATGGGGGCGGGACGGGTGCCTGTTCGTCACAATGGGTAGGCATCATCGACTGACTCCTTGGACGAGGGGACTAGCCTCGTCTGGAGTCAGTTTACCCTACTTTATTGCAGTTAGGAAATGCCCTCAGGGACTTGCGAAAAGGAAGGTGATGGGCCATACCTATCAAGGAAGTTGAAACCGAAGATAGGAGGCCCGTCATGAAAGAATCTACCACGAAAACGACGAGTCAATTTACCGCCTGTGCGAGCCTGGCCGCAGTGGGGGTGAAACTGCAGCAACTGGACCTGTTTGGCCCCATTCGAAAGCTGGTGCAGATTTCCCAGAAGACCGTCAAGGACACGTCCATAGAAAAACTGTACGATGGATGTATCGCTATGCTGGCTGGGGCCCATGGGCTGGTGGAAATCAACACCCGCCTGCGCAGTGACCCGGCGTTGCAGCGGGCCTTTGGGCGCAAGCGTTGTGCGGAGCAATCGGTGGTACAGCAAACCTTGGATGTCTGGAGCACAGAGAATATCACCCAACTGGAGCAAGCGATGGACATGATCTATCGCCAACAGAGTCAAGGCTTTGGGCATGACTATGAGCGAGACTGGCAGCTGCTGGATGTGGACATGAGTGGCTTGCCATGTGGCAAGAAGGCGGCCTTCGCCAGCAAAGGCTATTTTGCCAAGCAGCGCAATCGGCGCGGACGGCAACTGGGTCGGGTGCTGGCCAGTCGCTACGACGAAGTCGTCGTGGATCGGCTCTTCGACGGCAAGACCCAATTGACCAGGGCCTTGCAACCCTTGATGCAAGCCGCCGAAACGACCTTGGAGCTGGACGAAGCCAAGCGGCACCGGACGATTGTGCGCGTTGACGCAGGTGGAGGCAGTCTGGACGACATCAATTGGCTGCTGGTACGCGGCTACCAAGTGCATGGGAAGGACTACTCGGGGCAGCACGCCCGCTGCTTGGCCAACAGCGTTGAGCAGTGGTTCGACGATCCTCACGTGGAAGGACGGCAGATGGGCTGGGTGACGGAAGCCCCCAGCGCCTATGTGCGTCCAGTGGTGCGGATTGCGGTGCGCTGTCGCCAACAGAACGGCCAATGGGCGGTGGGTGTCCTGATCTCGACGGTGTCGGCCGGCGACGTCCTGCAGCTGACTGGACGACCACTGGCTGAGCTGACTGCTCCGCTGGCGGTCTTGCTGGCCTACGTCGCCTTCTACGATCTGCGCGGAGGCGGGATCGAAACGTCGTTCAAGGGCGACAAGCAGGGACTGGGCATGACCAAGCGGAGCAAAAAGCACTTTGAGGCCCAGCAAATGGTGATGCTGCTGGGCAGTTTGGCCCACAACGTCGTAATCTGGGCTCGCCGCTGGTTGGCGGTGCCCCAGTTGCAGCACTACGGCATCATGCGTATGGTGCGTGATGTCTTTCATGTCAGTGGCTTTCTCTGCCTTGATGATCTGGGCCATGTCGTTCACATTGTCCTCAACCAAGATGCGCTCTTGGCTCGTTTATTTGTCAACTCGTTGCGGGAGTTGTTGGCTCCCTTGCACATTGTCATTAGTTTGGGCAAAAGCATTATGTCGCAGAGCGACGTGAAAGCGGATGAAAATGCATGTAGCAGCCGTTTTGCATTCATCGAGAGCCTATTTTCGGAGGAACTTAGGTATGTAGTTACATATTTGATTACATCATTTAGATCGACAACCAGCGCTGTTCACAATCCTTGAAACATGCATGAGCAAGGGCGAGAGCATTTGCTCACAATCTGAAGCCAGTGCATGTTTCGTCTCGCTGCTCGCGTCACAAAGGGCTCAATCGATCTCACCACCTCGATAGGGAAATTTTAAGAACACATTCTTCATAGTCGTGCACAAAATAGGGAACGCATTCGCATATTCCCCCGATGTGTCATTATCTCAGGCTCTGTCAACTGTAATCAGTAGCACAACCAGGGGAGTCGTCCAACGAAGGAGAGGGGAGCGAAGCTTTGCGTGGTTGCTCCCAAGTAGGGACTGAGATCCTCAGTTTTATCCGACACTGCTGGGTGAAACGACTAAACCACTGAAAAATAGGATAGTAGTCAGGGTTTCAGGCAAATGCTGCGGATGCATAAGTAGAGTTGGACAAACGAACGGGTTCCGCCTCGCTTCGACCATAGTGAGCAACATACGCCTTCGTAGTGGACAAGGCGAAAGGAACGTGTACGCAAAAATCACGCCTTCTGACGTCTTACTCACGATGAGAAAAACTGTATGACCATCCATGTGTAAATGTGTACAAAACACTTTGGCCTGAAACTGTGACGAAGAGGCACTCTTTGGATAAATGAGTGGCATGTTTACCACACCCTTTGTTCTGTCCCGCCATACCACTTATTCAGGTACTTGATGTCAGAAATGCGTATCCTAATGCTGCGTTCGTTAAAAGCGATAACAAAACGGATCGGCTTCTAGAGCCAGTTTATGTCGTTTTTCTCCGATATTTTTGTTATTGGCGGATTTAACGAACGCAGCACTAAGTGCTGCTAAGAGATAAAGAATGAGTGAGAAAAGAAGAGCAAGAGGCAGGCTGGCCAGCAGGTTGGGCCTGGGAGGAATAGATGAAGTGACATGTGGATAGACGCCATCCAGGGTCTTCCAGAAACCTCCGCCCGCTTCCCAGGTGACGCTCATCCCAGTTTCAGCTTTAATCCGGCCTTCCATCGGCCAGGGCCAGAGAGGTGTATCCATCAATTGGCCATTGACTGACTCATATATGACATTAGCTCCAATATCGGCTCCATTTGCTCCAGCATGCTTCAGAGGAGAATCTGGCGCAACAAAAAAATAGGCTCCTTTGCCATATTTATTCATATCGTAGCCCGGGTTGACTTGCTTGTCTGTTGTATCCGCGTTTATACCAAGGTTGCCGTTTTGGAAAAAGCCATTGTGATTTTGCGTGATATCCCCATTCACGGCAGTTCCATTATTGAAAAAGACGCTATTGGTCACAGTCGTTGTTGCCGCATTTTGACTCAGGCCGACTTTATTATTGATAATGGTAGAAGAGTCAATCGTTCCGGGGTGCTGATTGTCCCAATGGATGGCAACGCCATGTTCTTTATCTGTCGTATAGGGTCCTTGCTGTTTGATGTTACCGATAACACTATTGTGGATCTGGGTATTTTCACCGGCTGAATCATTGCTCCACAACCCATCCCAGTTATCAAAAAATATGACTCCATAATACTGGGTGTTGACATTTGCTGGACCATTTGATGTTTCCCAAACGGAGGTGAAATATTGCGTGCTATCTGGCTGATCAGGTATGGCATGGGTGCAGATCGCATTCTCAAAGATTGTGTTGCTTGCCGAGTATGAACTATAACAGGCACGCGGAGCGTCTGATTCATAATTCGGCATGGTTGTCCATCGCGCCCAGGTACGTCTGAACGTCACATTACTGGCGTGATAGGCAACAAAAGAATATCGTCCCTGACCCCATGCCGCACAATCCTCAACCAGGATATTGGTTGGTCCGACAGTCTCCGAAGTTTTTCCTTCTATGGCAAATATATGTTCATTCCCGGCCGCCGCATCATAAGCTGTGATACGTCGAAGCGTGATATGGTTGCTATGACCGGAAACATAGACCGGTTCTCGTCCTGCGTTATGTGCAACAATACCTTGAATGGTGACGTAAGTACTATTGACTACCCGCACCGGAAAGTCGACAGTGCCTCCCCCGTCGATCACTGCTTTGCCATCGTGTGCCGCCTGGATGGTGATTGGCGCAGTTGCCGTCCCTTGAAGTCCGCTTGCATTTATGCTTTGATTGGAGTAAATCCCATCATTCAGCTTAAGCGTTTCACCAGCTTTCAACCCGCTCACTAGCGTGTTTAAATCATTTTCAGGTGATGCATACACCACAGTGCCTGCTGCTGGCTGTTGTCGGGAAGTCAAAACGAGCAAAGAAATTGCCAGGCCCAAAACAGCAAGCATAACGACGCTAACGATAGCCGGGTGTGAGTAAAGAGACTGAAGCCTTTTTTTGCGCATGGTATAGTACTGATCTTTCTACTTTCGATTTCATACAGCCTGCATCTCATCTTCTTCCCCAGCAGTGTAGCATCCGTGATGGTCCCAGCCCAGATGGGCAGCAGAGGCCCTGGTCTGAAAGCCTGGTAGAGCCAGCTAAAGGCGCAAGTCTCCTCCTGCTTCCTGGCCCGTAACGAATTGTTCTCCGTCGTCTTCTCCTCTGCAATCTGACCTGTGATGCATCACTTATGAGCTTAGATCATCCAGGACGGCTGTACGAGTTTTCCGTCTACTGACGTTTTCTCCTGCGCTCTTTGCGTATGTGTTCACGCACCACTTTCGATGCGCCGCAGGCTTCCCAACAAGCGGATAACCATAGTTGTTCTGGACGGTTCAGCATAATACCTGGTATCTCCCCATCCACCATGTCATACGGATGTTCCCATCCTGCATCACCCAAATAGAGTGTGCCGCGTTCCTGCTCGTAATCATACAGGAAGATAGCCTGCTCACCATTCTGGTTCTCGAAGTAACTGCGATACACGCCGGGGAAGGTTTGCTCGTCAATCTGCGGCGGTACGCCACAAGCTTCTCCATGGTGATTGGTGATCTGAAACAGTGGTTGGTTCCTCATCAAATCCTTCAGCGCCTTGCACAGCCCCATCAAAGAGCTGAGTAGGAGCGCTCTCCTTTCAGCATAAGACGAAAACTATCTCACGAGAGATGACTCTTGCCTATCAATTCTTGCTCAGGTTCTGCAAGCGGAAATCTGCCGCTGATTCCTGTGCATCGCCTGCGTGATATTCCTCGATTCGTGCGGAACCGCTTCCCAACTCCTTCGATGGCGTGAACGCGTGTTGGCCGCATTCCTCTATTCAGAGGGAAAAGAAGGGATCATCTCGGATCGTTTCTATGCACTCGTCCACCATGAGGTCCGTGTACAATTGTATCCACTGACTGGTATAGCGCATAAACGAGAGATGAAAACGCCGGTTCCCTGCATACTGCATACGCGCAAATTTCGCCTCGAAGCTTGGCTCTATTGGATTGGGGCCAGCCACGCGATATTCGGCGCAGAAGTAGAACGCCTTGTGGTACCACTTGCCGTAGATATCGACAATAAAATTGAACTGCGGATTCTCCAGCGGTGGCTGGATATATTTCGGTTTCAGTACCGTCTCGATGAGTTCATTCGCCTTGGTGGTGACTTCCATTTTCAGCGCTTCGGGGAGAGAAGCCGTAGCTGTTTTGCGCGGGTACATCGCCCACGGATTGATTTCTTTTGACATCTAGTTCCTCCTTGTCATGCAGATGCGCGTCTAGCGTTTTCCTGAGTATGTCGATGACCAGCCAAAAAGCGCCCGCAATCGCTGGCCTGGATTGAACTTGAAGACCCAGCTTTCAGGCTCTGGGCGCACGTAGAAGCCGCCAAAACCGGGGAAAGTCACGCCTTTCCCATCTTTAAAGCTTTCATAGAGCGTTTCGACCATGCCATCGACCCAGGCTGTTGCCGTTGCTTCGTCGGCATGCATCCGTGTAGCCAGTTGGCGAACGAAATCCTCTTTCTTGAGACGGTCAGTCATCATAATTCTCCTTACAAGTCGGCAGCCGTCAGTTCTTCTTTCAAGGTGGAGAGTCGACTATATCGCTTGCGTAACCAGGGTCGCTTACGAAAGATAAGTTCGGCCATCTCAAGTGCGGCAGCAAGATTGTTTTTCGCCAGGTAGTGGTTTTTCAGCCATTCAGCATAGGAGAGGTAACGGCTGAGTGTTCTCACCGCCACTACTTCGTAGATCGCTGCGGCGTTGGTATAGTCCCGCTGGCGAGCGAAGCGAGCGGCAGTCTCGGTAATACTGTAGAGATCGGACGAGATCCCATAAACGGCATCCCACTCGCGCCCGGCATGTCGAAAAGCTTCATCGACCTGGCGGCGATACTCTTCGGTGTCGATGGGCACACTTTTATGGCCGGGTAGAGGCAGCATCTGGTCGTCCTCTTGCCCTGCGAAGCAGCTATCCAGTCCATCAATACAACCCATAAGGATGACGCTGAATGCGACATACTCATCCCGATAGTCATGAAAGTGTTCAATGACCTCGCTAGCTGTTTCCCCAATATGATGGATCTATCTTACCATAGGTGGCTAGTACATTGAGGCTGAGAAATATCCATGATAGAATAGGAGGAAAAAGCGAAAGGGAAGAAATCATCGATGCCAAAGCGAGCCACAGCAGTCGTCCTCAGCGAGAAAGAGCAGGAGGGATTGCTTCACATCACCAAGCGCCATCGAAGTGAGCAGCAAGTGGTGCTGCGAGCGCGCATCGTCTTAGCGGCGGCCCAAGGGTCCTCCAATGCGCAAATTGCCCGCGAGCTGGGTATCAATGTGGACACCGTGCGTCTGTGGCGGGATCGCTGGGTGGGACTGCAAGGGATCGATCTGGAGACGTTGAGCCTGGCCGAGCGGCTGCAAGATGCTCCGCGTCCTGGGGTGAAGCCGAAGTTTACCAGCGAGCAACGCTGTCAGATGGCGGCGCTGGCGTGTGAGGCTCCAGCCCAAGCAGGACGCCCGATCAGCCAATGGACGGGGCGGGAGATCGCTGACGAACTGAAAGCGCGAGGCATCGTCGAGCAGATTTCGCCACGGCATGCCGCACGCCTGCTCAAAAAGGGGGCCTCCAACCGCACCGGTTCCGCTACTGGTTAACCGAGGTACCCGATGCGCGCCGAGACGAAAAGATTGTCCAGGGGTGTGAGGTGTATGCCCAGGCACCGCATCGGGCCAAGCAAGGCGAACGCACCATCAGCATGGATGAACTGACCGGCGTGCAAGCCTTAGAGCGCAAGCATCCCGACCTGCCCATGCAGCCCGGCATGTGCTGCGACGCGAATTCGAGTATATCCGGCATGGCACGCTGTCCTGGTTCATCAATTTTGATGTCGTCACCGGGCACGTCATTGAACCCTCCTGGGGACCCACACGCACTGAGGAGGATGCGTTGGCGCATCTCCAACGCTTGATTGCCAGCGATCCCAAGGCGACGAAGTGGCACGTGATCCTGGATAACCTGAATATCCATCAGTCCGAATCGCTGGTGCGCTGGGTGGCCGAACGGCGAAGGGATCGCAGCGGAGACGCTGGGCGTCAAGGGCAAAAGCGGCATCCTGCAGTCGATGGAAAGCCGGGCGGCGTTTTTGCACGACCCAACCCACCAGGTGGTGTTTTACTACACGCCCAAGCACGCCTCCTGGATGAATCAAGTGGAAATCTGGCTGAGTATTCTGGTACGCAAGTTGCTCAAGCGCGGCAATTTCCCCTCGCTGGACGACTTACGCGACCAAATCCTGGCGTTTATCGCCTATTACAATCGCACGATGGCTAAACCCATCAAGTGGACCTACACGGGACTGGCCTAATCGTGGAGCCTTTTCTGCCTCAGTGTACTAGTTAGAGCTGCCATGCTTTTCTGCTTGCCGCTCATATTGTATGCTGTGACGGGGTAACTCACAGAGCATGAGCAACCAGCAGAGGAGGAAGTATATGGCAAGACAGACATCAAAAGGCATATGTACCTTTTGCCGTGGGGAGTTTAGTAAGTCAGCTATGACCAGACATCTGGAGACGTGCGAACCAAGGGCAAGCATTAAGGTGATCTCAGATCGGGAGGTGGAAGCGAAAGGGAAAGCCATTCAGGTGCTTGCCCGGAATACACCGCCAGTGATCCTGTGCGAAGAGTGTGGCAAGCCAGCGACGAATGTCTGCTCGCAATGCATCTTTGACGGGAAAGGCTGGTTATGCGATGACTGCGCGGAGGAGCACGAGTGCGGTGAGGAGATGCTCTTGCCGGTGGTCAACTCCCCACGTGTGGGCATGTGCGCCTATACCGGATAAGATATTGCATCAATCTGGTGGCATGTTTCTTGCTGGAACTTTGAACTACTCTCAACAGGAAAGCGTAGAAGTTGATATATTATCGAGTATATTCAAGATATCTAATAAATAGTGAATGCTTCACTTAAAAAGAGGTACAGTTCACGCGACGGATATGGGCGTGTGCCCGATTCGAAGAGCACCGGTATCAGCCGCAGCTGCGTGATGGCCTCGCGTGCCGCTGCCCGCTCGGGCGCCGACTCCTCGAGCGTTGAGCTAACGAACACGCGCACACGCTGGTCCGGTGTGCGAATGACGGGAAGAGTGGTGGGAGCCTCTGCCGGGTAGTTTGCTGCTCACCCGACATTAGGCAGGCAATGGCGATGACACGCTTTTTTATGCGCTTTTAATACCCGTGGGAAGGCGCAAGGTGTACACTTGCTCGGGCACGCATTCTGTATGAACGACTGGTATGCCAGGAGGAAGAAAGAGCGCATGGAACTTTGATGAGAGGGAGCGATTCCCACCCAAGCGGAAGAGCATTGGGTAACAGTAAACATACCGGCGACAAAAAAGAAGAATAAGAGCGTTATTCTTGACTTGCCAGGAAAACTTTATTTCCCCAATCATCTTTTCACCTAAATGTTTACTTTTACCCAAAAATGTTGAAACCGAGTCCATATTGATATCTTGCATAGACCCGGCTTCAGCTCACTCCTACAGATCGTGAAAGTCTAAGAGTCATACGTGGCAGTGCATCTTCAAATATTCACTCTGAATGCCTGCCAATCAAGCTCTCAAGCCGCTGTAGCGTCACAGAAACCTCACATAACTGGTGGTGTCATGGGCAAAGCTAGGCTCCTGCTACTTGCCCTTTGTTGGCTTGGGAGATTCTCAGCTGGCCAACGATAATCTCTGGGAACCCCTGCACGAACGAGACTAAATTCTTGTCAACCCAAGTAGCCGCCTTCCGGGCAGACTCCTCGGCTCCTGCTTGCGTGTCAAAGAGGCTGATAGAGATCACTTGGTCATCTTGCGCCTGCATGACATAATAGGCTTGAAATCCCGGCACTTGGCTGATAATCGGGACGAAGCCCTCTCGCACACGTCGCAGAAACTCGTCAGTGGTCCCTGGGATGATGTGGTACTTGCGGATCGAGGAGTACATGGCCTGCTCCTTCCTGAGCACATATCTTGCACCTGATTGGATATGGAACGACACGAAGAAATCGGCGAACAACGCCACCTAGCACATGAGACGACCGATAACAACTTCACTACGAGGATGAGGGAAACTGAGAGAAGCGCAACACGCTGTCCTCCTTCCTGCCATAAGTATGGTCATTTCTGTGGAGTTCTATGTTCACAATGTCATCACAGAATAAAGCCATACGGAGACTCGCCGCGGTGCACGGAAGAGTTTACTTCTGGCTTTCCCAGGCTCCTCTTTAAGATTTTATAACATCCAAGCCTCACAAACTCTTAACAGTCATAAAGCTTCTTATCACAAGCGTGACACAAATCTAACTTGGAATGTGTGCAAAAAGGTGTCATTTAGGGATTATGGCGCGCCAGTTTGGACAGCATCAATTACTTCAGTTCGAGTTCCCGTCCAATGTGGACGCCCAGCTGGCGGCGCAGCGCGTGATGGACACGCTCCCACGTCCCATCCCGTTTCCAGCGCCGAAGTTACATCCGATGGATAGGCATGTCGCTTATTTCAACGGCGGCTGGTAACGTTGTTACTGGCCAGGATACAATATCTTGAACGCCTATTGAGTACGGGACAAAAGAGAGATATTTGAGCGCTGGTAAGGTGAGATTGTGACTTTCACTTCCCTCAAAAATCACCAGTTCGGCAAACTGGATGTTCTGCTTCAACGGGTCGGCAAAACGGGTCGACGTGGCCATATCATAGCGACCGAACGTGATCTGCGTTGGCGCTTTGATCTTGCCAAGTTGAGCCTCTGCGTCGTAGGCGATCACCGCATTGGATTGTCTCATAAATGCATCAAGCGGCTGGACCGGTCTTCCTCTGACAAAATCGGCCAGTGCATCGATGTACTCAGGTCTGGAGGTATACAGTTCGGGGGTGTAGCACCAGAGGAAAATCCCGCGAATGACCATCTCTGGAACACTTTCCAGACCCATCGCCATCACCTGCCAGCTCTCCACAGCGGCCTTAAGAAAGGGATCGGTTTTGGGCCACGCACTATGGAGGGATAACGACTTGACCTTATCGGGATACTTGGCCGCCAGCCACATCCCCGTGGCCGTACCCAGTGATAGACCAGCGACATGGGCTTGTTGCATCCCCAGTGCCTGCATGAATGCCGCGATATCATCGGCAAAGAGTTCGGTGGTGTAGGTCCCTTCGGGTTTGTCGGTTTCACCCGCGCCTCGCAGGTTCACGGAGATACAGGTGAAGTGCTTGGTGTACAACGCGAGCCCCGCGCCTCTGTGGTAAGAGAATATGCTGGTCTCAGATCGTGATAGCACTCACATTTGTAAAAGTGCATGCAGGGGATTAATCAGTCTGCTCTCCCTGGCTTGGTTCAAAACCGCTGCACGTGTCAATCGAGAGCAACTCGCGCAGGCCATCACGCAAGCCACAGCATACTTCCAGGGGCTTCCGGCATGGCAGCGCCCTCAAGCCAGCTACACCGCCTTCGTCCAGCTCCCGTTCCCTGCGGAGGCATTCTGCCGTCACCTCGCCCTGGAGCGGCGCATTCTCCTGCTGCCGGGCTCGGTTTTCGGCCCTGCTTACGAAAACTTCATCCGCGTTGGGCTTGGTGGTGACACTCACCAGTTCCAGGAAGGGATGTCGATCATGCTGGAGGAGTTACTACGCTGGAGAGAGCGCTATCACATGAAGGGATAAATATTTCTGAGAAAAGAGGAGAAACAAGTCAAATAGAAGCAGCGCAGTTGAAGAAACGGAAGAAAAGCAATAAGGAGTTTCCTCCTGATGAGCCAGCGTCGGGCTATCACCACACCCTCCGTTGAAGCACTTCATTCTCCAATACCGGAAACTCCGTCACGCGCAAGTTGGTACTGCCATAGGGAATCAATGTTAGATCTCCCAACGGCTCGCTTGAGCGTACCGGGCTTTCTGGGAGTATGCCTGCCGCATGATGCTCCATGGTCCAGGCGGGCAGGCGCCTCCCTTGCACTTTGATGCTGACTGGCGCACTCTCTGGCGCGAAAGGGGTCCCACTGAGAGCGTGTGACATGAAGACACAGGCCTGTTCTGGATGTACTCTATCAAGTTCAAGTGCATAATTCCAGGGACTTTTCGGGTAGACTTCCCAATCGGCATGCGGGAGTTCACCTCCGATCTGCCGCCAGCCTTCCTCGATGTTGAGGGCATAGACCATTGGCCCCCGTTCAATGGCAAGACTGTTGTGATAGCGTGCCTGCATTCTGATCGCCATAGGAAAACGGAGTGCAACATCCTGCCGTCCGCTCCATTCACGTTCCATCCGGTAATAAGTCCCTGCTCGCGCCTCCTCACGCTCTCCCTGCTCAAGCTGGACCGTTGCTCCTGCGGCCCATCCTGGAATGCGCAACAGGAGGGGGAAATGGACAGGACGGTCAGTGGAAATACGCAGGTGGATGTCTTCCTCAAATGGATAGGTGGTCAGCACTTCGATGCGCGCAGATGCACCAGCAATATCCGTGGTGATCACGCATGGAGCATAGACCAGCGCAACAAGGCCATCATCAGGGCTACGCATCCAGAGGTGACTGGTACATTTGGGCCAGCCCTGGTGCATATTAGCGGTACAACAGCCATAGTTGGGTGCCAGGCCAAAAATGTTGGCATCAGGGCCATTGGTGGTATAGACACGATCTTCGGCAACCGCGCAGAGCACTTGATTGGCCTGCTGATCATATTGATGCGCCCACATATCTGGCTTAAACGTGGCAGGCAAGGCATTAAAAGCGATGCGTTCCAGCCGATCAGCAAAAGGGATCTCACCGAGGATCGTGAGTAGGGTTTCGAGCGAGAACATATACTCGACAACGGCACATAATTCTGTGCCTTGTGAAGGGTTCTTCCCCGCCAGCACTTCATCGCCGGTAAAGATGCCTGTTACCTGCCCGTGATAGGTATCCAGCGTATCAAGCAAGAGGTGGACGCCCTGGCGATCGTGCAGGTCATGGGAGAGGCGATACCAGACCGCGGGATATTTGATAGCCATCGCGTTGTTCACGACATGGCTCTGAAATGTCCATTGGTGCTGCCTGGTAGTGTAAGGAAAATCCTGATAGAGTGCCAGCCAATCAAAGCTCTGCCGACGAACGATCTGAGCAAAGTCAAGGAGCCAGGCTTCACCGGTGCGCTCATAGAGCCAGTATATGCTCAGAGCAAGCTCGGTACTGCGCAGCATAGCCCACGAAGTCAACGGTTTCTGTGCGAGCAAAGTCCGGAGTTTCTGCATACATCGCTCTATGGCCGCAATGACATGGTGATCGCCCGTAGCCTCCTGGTACTGGGTCATCGCCTTGAGGAGCAGGAAGACAGGCCAGGGATCGTATGGATAGCCATAGTACGCGTCCTGGAAAGGACCCAGCCAGCCATCTTCCTGCTGGTGAGCGAGGATAGAGGTGATCCAATGCTGTGCCTTCTGTTTCAGCCGTTCGTCATCCAGGAGAAAAGCCAAGGGAACCAGACCATCCAACCAGTACGGGCCTCGCTCCCATCCTTCCCCCTTTCCTCCAATCCACGCGCTATCGGCAATATCAGGCCAGAACTCATCAAGGTGACCGGTCAATCCATTGGCCTGGATGCGCAACTGTGTGCTCAACCATCCCGCTGGACGAATGCTCCCCAGCGGCAGCGTCGTAAAAGCATGCTCAACCAGCCCACGAGTGGATTTCGTTTGTTTCGCCATGTGCATGCCTCTTGTTGATCAAAGTATGCTAGTGTAGTGAACCTATCTTACCATAGATAGGGCGCTAGAGGAGTGGAGTTTTTCATCTCACGCTGCATACCCCTGTAGATCTGGATAAGACCACGCTTCTACCCGGTAGCGCATCTTTTTGAACGCCTGAAGACGCAATGCGAAAATATTACATCGTCTATAGAATTTTAGGCAGAGAACGAGAGGAGGATTCAACAAGGTCACATGGCTCGTTTTTTGCTCTGGAAAGGCCCACGGGATGCGTGTATGACTTCCCTACTTCGTGGTTGGTAAGCCATACACGCATTCCGTGGGAAAGGACAGCCCAAGTAGCCAACACAGGCCCTAAGTGCAATCGCGGAACAAATGCAGAATGAGGCGCACTCATCAAGTGCGTACTATGCCGTGAAAGTAATATGATTGTACTTAGGGATGCAGTCCTGTTCATTTTCTACCAGCAAAACAAGGATAGATTGAGAGGTAATCATATGCAAATCTGCCTGATATTTGATAACCCGGAAACAATGGATCACCCAATTATCGCCGCCATGCTGCAAAAGCTGAGCGCCAGCCATCTTGTACGCCTGCTCGACGTGCGCCAGCTGACAAGTTCGCAGGCTCTTGCGGAAGACCAGCGCCATCCACCGGCTGACCTCTACCTACTGAAATCACACGCTCAGCAGGCGTTAGACGTTGCGCGCGCCCTCGAACAACGCGGCGCCCTGGTTATCAATAGCTGGGCCTCATCTCTGGCTTGCCAGGATCGCGTGCTACTGGCCCAACGCATGGAAGAAGAACGCCTGCCTTGGCCTCACACAGACTCTTTCACCTCGCTGGCGCAGTTGCTTGAGCAACACGACCTGCTCACAACCCTCCCCTTTCCTTTCATCCTCAAAAGCCGCTACAGTTCTCGTGGAGACCTGGTGGCAAAGGTGGATAACGTTGAGCAATTAACATCATACGTTCCCCAATGGAGCCAGGAGCCTGTCGTTCTCCAGAAGTTCATGGCAGGGGACGGCTGGGATATCAAATTCTGGGTGATTGACCAGCACGTCTTCGCGGCACGACGACGCTCCCCCCTGGCCGGCGCAGAGAAAAAGGATGATCCTCTTCCGACAGATACACTACCCGCTGAATGGGTGCGGATCGTGCGAGAAATTGGCCGCGCATTTAACCTGCGCCTCTACGGGGTTGATCTCCTGATCTCCAATTCCGAGCCGGTCATCGTCGATGTAAATTCGTTTCCCGGTTTTCGCGGCGTCCCGGGCGCTGATGATGCCATGGTGGAACTGGTGGAGCAACTGGGGCATGAGAGACAGAGTACTAAAGAGCAGGCTGCGGATCATTAGCGAGACATCAGTCAGAAGGAGGACAGGATGCGTTTCTGCTTTATCATTGAAGAGCAATATCGCAAAGAACCGATGCCGATGGTCATCGCCGACCAGTTGCGCCAATGGCGTCATACCGTCGATGAGCTGGAGCCGCAGGAGATGGTGACAAATCTCTCCAACTTCCCCTCATCTGGCTACGACGCCTACGTGCTCAAAACGGTCTCGGATGGCCCTGGCCTGATCATCCTTGAGGCGGCCGAGGCAGCCGGTATTCTGACCATCAATAACTCGCGTTCCATTCGCCTCGTGCGGGACAAAGCGGTGGCGGCGACATTTGCCCGCGCTCACGGTCTGCCTATCCCCACGACCTACTTCGCTGCTCATCTGCGCCTCCTCAAGCAGATCCCGCCGGCAGAGTACCCCCTGGTCGTCAAACCCAACAATGGCAGTTCCCTTCGCAGTATTTATCGTCTCGCTTCTCCGGCTGATCTGGACACGCTGGAAGAGGAGGAGCAAGATCGCTACTTCCTCGCACAACACTACGTCGAGAACACCGGCCACGACATCAAACTCTACGTCACGGGGAAAGAAGTCTATGCCGTTGTCAAAAAATCTCCTCTGCACGGTAAAGTCCAGGAAGGGCTGATCTCGCTTACTCCGCAACTGCGTAAACTAGCCTTGCAGGTGGGCAAGCTCTTCGGATTGGATATCTTTGGCCTGGACGTAGTCGAGACGCCTCTAGGCCTGGTGCTGCTCGACATTAATGACTTTCCCAGCTTCGGCCTGGTGCCGCGGGCGGTGGCACGTGTATCGGAGTATGTTCTTCATGCTGCCAGGCAAGCCGAGTCACAGCGCGAGGCACGCCTGGCACGCAACCTGCGCCGACGGCAAGCACGCAAAGACAGGACAGACCGGGCCTGGCTCAACAAACCTGTGGCCACTTTGCCTCTAACGGGAAAGGAGGGGGACTAATGCGCCGCCAGTTCTGGGAAGTTCAATGGGTGTGAAAAAAACGAGCGATAGCGCTCAGCTTGGTTTACCGTCTATACTGATAGAGTTAGGTATTTAGAGTTAGGTATTTCCATCGCTATAGCCTACGTCGTCTGTTGGGTAGGTGCTCTTGCAGGAGTGCATTTCTCCTTTGGAGGAAAGACGAGATGACCAACATCGGCACGTCAATCCTAGCTGGATCGCGCATTCGCTGTATTTTGTTTGATCTGGGAAGCACGCTATGGCGACGCAACAAGCGCGACTGGCCACAGCTGGAGTCAACAGCCGACCGGCAGGCGGGTAAGCTACTACGTATTACCCTTACTGCCGCGGCTCTTAAAGGGCTGTGTGTATGCATGTCCTTTTCGTTGGCCGACTGCCGGGCAACGTGTGCATATACCAGACCAGCGCGTCTCATGTCCAGTATCCGATATTCCGACCTCTCAAACAGAGTGATAGAAAGGACTGATCAAGTTGATGTCAAAAGCTTGCTTCAAGGCACACAATCGATAGATCGGTTGAATTACCTTGTAAGTGGTACTTCAGTAAAAATCAAAGATTATTTATATATTTTATATAAATAACTTAACCGGAACCGACGGGTGTCGGTTACTCTCTCACCAACGCTGACCCTCTTTCTTGTGCCTCACGGCAAACTCTACCTCAAGCTCCAGCATGAACATCTGTTTCTTACCCAACTTACCACCCGATAGCTCACTCCCAATTCCAAAGAAACGGCCAGGCCCAGCCAAACCCAAACACGGTATCCCCAGGCAAGAATGGCCGACGGTTTTGCGCCGTATCCTTGAGAACCATGAACCTCTTCGCAAAGTTGCACAGGATTATGCTGTCTCACATGAGACAGTTCGGCGTGTAATTCGCGGTGCCCATGGTTACTAAGAGGCAGGTTTTAGAACGGATAACCCAAGCGCGATGCCCTGCGAGGCAGAGAAGAGGATGATACATCGCATATAAAACGTAAAAGTGGTAGAAGTATGCGACGTAACAAAGGAAGCGCCCATGTCACACTATGACATCCATGAGGATGAAAATGGCTTTTGCTCATCCGTTTGAATCTCCAAGGACTATTTTCGTAAGAAGTAGCCAGCACAGGCATTTCTTCAGCTACTCCAACTGCCACGTTGTCTTTGTCGCCAACCGTCACAACGGCTCCTGCCACCTCGAAGACGACACCCTCGGACGGTTACGCGGTCAAGGTGTACTTTTCAAAGTTCCCGGGCGCACTGAACAACTTCAGCGCTGTGTTCCCGGTTAACCGCACTTCGCCAACGATCGCGGTAGCGACCTTCTCCATCCAGCTCTTGATCGCGGGACCAACACTCAGCGAACGAAGTTCGGGATACTTCTCGGAGTTCAATAGCATCCTGACCGGCCCATCGAGCTGCTCGGCTCCCCATCCAACCGGCGGGCCTGATTTCACACTCACCCTGAACATGAAAGGCTCGAAAGCCTCGCCGGGGACAGCTACGCTGAAGCTGTGCCGTGTCACCCAACCTCTAGGCATCGGCACAGATGCGCGTATTCTGGCTGAGATCAATGCCACGCTCAAACAGTTCTCGAATATCAAAAGTGCGCACTGCCTCACGAGTAATGTAACCCGAAGCTTAAGTACACAGAGAATACAGTTGGGTGGATCACTACAGAGTAAGTTTTCCCACGAGGCAACGATTTCTGGCAGGGTAAGATTCTTCCATGAGGCAATGCGCGGCAAGAATGATTATCGCTTAACACATGCCCCAAGAAGTTTTTCAACAGACTGCTTTACCCTCCGACTTACAGGCGGGCCCAATAATCCGCAGCTTCGTCTGCATTCTGTTCCGCATCAGGTGACGTAGCAACAATGTTCTCCTCATCTGGAGGATACGCATCCACTTGACCAATCGCAGGACTTGTGTCATTGCTTCCTGTAGAGTTTGTTGCAGTTATCGTCTCTGTACCATCTCTCTTGCCGCTTGCTATGGGCGTTGCAGCGAGCGGCACACCGGTGCTTGGAGGCAAGACTCCCCGGGTCATCATCTCGTAATACTCCGTCAGACGCAGAGCAATTAACTGGCCTGCTTGGTCAACCATATGATACTTCAATGCGTCTTGTCGCAGCGCATCCAGCGCAAAAGAGTTCTTGAGCAAACCAACCTTAAAGTAGAGGTACTTCTTCTCTGGATCTTGTGACATACGGCCTTCTCTCTCTAGCTATACTTTGATGCCATTTGCCTGAACTTTACGAATAAGAAGCCGACTAGCCAGGCTACAATAACCGAGCACATTGGCATGGATGGGGTCATTTGGACGGGAGAGATGAGGAATGCGCTGCTTGAGAAGATTATAGAAATAATAGACACCACCACCGATATGTAGAACCGGCTTGAAACTCGCCGCTACGGCATCGCGGTCACTCTGGCGCCAAGCTGAAGCGATGAAGGAGACAATCTCACTCCCCACCTGCGTCACGGCTTCGGTTGCCAACCGGTCTAAGACGTGCGTACTGACTGTTCTCCCGTACACGGCAATATCAGGATAGCTGACGCTGCCATTTGATGCATATGCATACATGATTTCATGCGCCTCGAGCAAAGAGAGCGAGCGTTCATACTTGCTCTCAAAGGTGTCCATGAGCATTTGTGTGGCCGACTCCACCCCTAACGGTTTGCCTTTACAGTAGTCGGTGACAGGGACCTGGCCACGAGCCACATACAGGTCTGTCGTGCGACCGCCAATGTCAATCACAGCACTTTCTGTCGTCTTGCTCATCGATTTATCTCCATAAGTAATGAGAGCGCCAGCTCCTTCCATCACCACCGTTGCGACCTCGATGGTCACACGTCGGTAGGTCTTTCCATAATCCATCGTAAAGACGTGTGTTCCCTCCAACGCCGCTTTAATGTTGTTGCGCAGAGCCATGTTCTTGATATAGGTTTCAGCCGGTAGCCCTGTGACAACGGAGAGGCCAAATTCCAAATCAGGGATCAACGACGCAGCCGCCGCCAGTAAACCACGTAGACTGTATTTGCTCGTATAGCGTTGAATATCGCCCCGTCCATGATATACATCAATCGACTGCTGTAACGCCAGTTCACCGATGGCAAAAGCCATTGCTTCTTCATGGAACTGGATGACATGCGTATTGGACTGATCGACTTTGACGCCGAGATTGCGCATAGCAGTGATATCGGCCTTGGCAAAGGCAGTGGGAATGCTGCAAGAGCAGGTACTCCCGTCGCGAAGGACTGTGACCCCACCTATCTTCGCATTGCCAAAGTCATGCCCATAGGGGTACCATTTCATCTGGGAATTCCTTTCTAACTCCGTACTCAATAATACGTATACGCTTTGTGCTATTTTTCCGTGACGAACCAAGACTTGGCTGGTATCTCTAGCCCCTTTGAGTGGTACTTGTAGAGCATTCTGGTTCAACTTTGATGAAAAACTGTCCAGTGTCCGATTTTCTGAACAGTGAAATAGAGTGAGAGAAGGATCTGTTCAAGTGTATAGCAGAAGCTTGCTGCAAGACGCGTAACCGCCGGGCCGATTGTGATTAGCTTGTGAAGAATAATTCAACAAAATGAAAGGCTATTTATAGAGTATTCTATAAATAGCCTTTACGGAACCGACGGGTGTCGGTTACTCTCTCACCAACGTTAACCCTCTTTCTTGCGCCGCACGGCAAACTCTACCTTAAGCTTCAACATGTTCTTACCCAATTATCAGAGGGCGGCTCACACCCAATCCCGAAGAAACGGCCAGGCCCAGCTAAACCCAAACATGGTATTCCCAGGCAAGAATGGCCGAGGGTGCTTGTCCGTATTGAACAAGGCGAATCATTGCGCGCTGTTGCACAAAGCTACAACGTCTCGTATGAGACAGTCAGGCGGGTCATTCATGCGCATTTGCGACAAGAGCAAGACTAAACGCTCACTTCCTGCCGAGCTCCCGAAACGCCGCTTCATCTTGTCATTCGTCTAATAACTTGGCGCGTTTCTGCCATGAAACATGCTCAGGAATGGCCTGAGAGCAGCCTGGAGCTGGTTTTGCCTTCAAATGGTCCGCCACATAATGTGCCGTGACGTTCACCCACAGGCTTCTTCTCAGAAAAGCGAAAGAGAGAGATATCCGCTCTGCCACCATATCTTGTCGTTCTTCTTGAAGAAGAAGAGCGAACGAGTCACAGAAGAGCGATCTCTTTTCTGCCAGATTTCTTGGCGTGGATATGGAAACAGATGAGGCAAAAGAGGAACTCAAGCCGATTTTGTGGTGTGATGATGTCGCACCCGAATATCACGTTGGAAGCAATCCGCTAGAGGCAGCGATTGAGCGACCTGTTTTTTTCGGAGAGGGTTCACACAGCTCTACAACCTGCCATGAAACAGTTACCACCGCTCCTCCTCAAAGAGAAGGTCCGCTTTCCTCTCGGTGCGCGAACATGAGGAGCCAGGAAGAGGGGTCACCATAAATTTAGATGGGGTAGAAGTAGTGTAGCTGCCATCTACCCCAAAGGAGTGAGAGCAAGAGAGCCAAACTGGCATGAAGGGGTCCCATGGTGGAAGAGGCTGCCTTTCCTCGCTGGCACTGATTTCTTTTGCATCCCTGTGCAGCGACAGCCTGTTTTACACGCCGATCCCGGTCAGGAGCCAAACGGGATGGGCCAGCCAGAGGGCCGAAAGTCCCAGCAAGATGATCCCAATGACCGGACTCAGACGCTGCCCGCCAGGATAGGTCTTCTCGACGACCATGACCCCGGTCAACACCGCCATCGACAACAGGCTTCCTACGCCAATCCCAAACATGACCAGCATCAATGCCCAGCAGCAGCCCAGGCAGAACGCACCGTGGCGCAAACCCAGGTGCCAGGCAGCTCCTACCCCCTTGCGATAGTAGCGTACGAAGAAACTGAATGGGCTGCGGCACTGCTTGAGACAGCGTCCCTTGAGCGGGCTGAACTGGAATACCCCCGCGACCGCGAAGGTGGTCGCGCCAATGACCCAGGCATGGGTGTCGAGCCAGAACCAGTGATGCACGAGCCAGTGGATCTGGGTATCTCCCAGAAAAGCAACGAGCGCGAAGGCCGTCCAGACGACGGCATAGCCAGCCAGGAACGCTCCTGGTATCGCATGTGGGCGTCTCTGCTGTCGACCGGCATGCACGATCATGTAGACCATCGGCATGCTCGATGGCAGCATCATCCCCACCGTCATGACCTGCCAGCAAGCCAGGAACACGACCAGGGCTACCAGCACAGATAGATGGCTCTCCTCAAGCAGATAGTGGTGATTGATCAGATAGCTCTGGTTGGTGAAAATCGCGAGCCCCGCTAGCGCCCAGGCGGCGATGACCAGCACCCAGGGCCAGAGGACAGGTGCCCGACGGCGTGGTTGGGCACCGTCCTTCACCTCGCTGACTTGCGTGACGCGCATCGGACACCTCCTTTTCTCGGCACCTTCGGTTACGCTTCGAAGTGGAAGTCGCCTTGAATGGCGTTGCGTCCGCTGAACTCCCAGATCATGCCATACTCTGGAATGTGCGCACGGTGATGCGACGCCTTGGCAAGGTAGGCTGGCGAACCAGGAATCGTGCTGAAGACGGTATCATGGATGGTGGTGGGTCTCCCGTTGGCATCCGTGTAGGGGACCATCTCCGCTTCAACGATTTCGCCCACGCGCAGGGTCCCTTTCCCGCCCTCGACGCGGTGCTCAATGGGCACCAGGTGGATCGCTACGCGCTCGCCGACCAGACTTGCTACGTCAGCCAGAGGACCCCCGAGCTTGCCGCCAAAGACGTTGAGGATGGCTTCTTGCTGCTCTGGCGTTGCCTGGTCATCAATGTAGAACACCGCTCGCCAGTTGCCCGCCAGGACATTGCCGGGAATCTGATTGACCTGGACAAACGAGAGGTTCGAGACATCCACGCCCCCCACCTGTCCCCGATCAATGTGGTAGGCATTGACCGAGTCGCACCGACCACCATCTGGATCATCGCCCACCCAGCAGGGGCATGGTCCGCCGCATGAACAGGCTTCCAGGAGGGTACCATCGAGGATGTAGGTCTTCTTTGTATCTGCCTGTGTTGTCATCGTGTTCTTCTCCTCGTGTGACTACTGCTTTTCGTTCTCCTATCAGTCCGGTTGACGCGAAGCGTAGGCGCGGTAGCGCCGTTACCGGGCTGGATTGGTGCCGAGAGCAGATGGAAATCAGTGTGCGCCTAAAGTATGATCCTTCGTAGCAATGACTTCTTGGGAGTGACCATGTTTTTTCGGGGAAAACATACGCTGAGAACGCTGAAATCCGAAAAAATAGAGTCACCCCGTGATGACAGCCGTTTTCAGGAGTCACCATCATCGGCAGACGCCACAACGGATGCGGCGCTGCTACAGTTGGAGTTCGTAGAGGTTGTTGAACGGGTTCTCCAGTGGCATGCGTCGAACGCTGCTGAATCCTGCCTCCAGAGAGAGCTCCTGCAGCTTCCCTTCTGGCAGACCCACCGTGCCAAGCCCCTCCCCATGGCCAGAGAGCGAGGTAGTCATGCAATAGAGCACACTGAAACCATAGAACAGGCTCCCCAGCGGCCCTGCATTGCCTTCCAGATGCTCGGCGCAATTGATGTCCAGGCACACATAGCGTCCATCCGAGCGCAGCGCCTGGCGAATCGCCCGCAGCAACCCACGCGGGTCGATGGCATCGTGGATGACATCAAAGGTGGTGATCACATCATACTGTTCGGGCAAGCCTGTGGAAACGTCGCGATGCTCGAAGCGCACCCGGTCGGCGACACCCGCTGCCTGGGCATGCGCGGTGGCCTGTGCGATAGTCGGCTCGAAGATGTCATAGCCGACATAGCACGAGCGCGGAAAAGCTAGGGCTAGCTTGATGAGGGCCTTGCCGCGTCCACAGCCGACATCGGCCACCAGAGCGCCCTGTTCCAGCTTGGCCTGCACCTCGGGCATGGCTGGCAGCCAGACCGGGATGAGCAGGTTCTCAAACCAGCCGGCGGTGAAGCGCTCCAGCCCATCCCACATGTTGTGATCGTAGGCTGATTGGGGTACGCCTCCCCCGTGCTGGAAGGCCTGGATCAGCTGGCTGAGCGGTCCGACCATGCCTGCTAGCATCTGGTGGATGCCCCCGAAGAAGAGGGGGCCATTTTCCTGCGCCAACACCGACAGGTGCTCGGCGGGTAACGTGAAGCGCTCACTTGCCGGGTCATACTCCACATAGCCAGCGCTAGCCATCGCGCCGAGCCATTCACGTGCATAGCGTTCATTGATGTCTGCATGGGTTGCCAGTTGAGCACTGGTCGCTGGTCCATGTGCCAGTTGCTTAAAGAGCCCGAGGCGGTCCCCAATACTGGCCATAATGGTTGTGGTCAGTCCACTGGTATCACTGAGCACCTTGCCTAGAAACGCTTCGGTTTTCGCCTGATCGACGCTCTGTTGAGTTGTCATGTCTTGTCCTCCTTGTGTTGTCTTTACGGGCTCTCCCTGTTTTGGAGGGAGACTCGAAACAATCCATGCAGTCATCTGTAGGAAGATGGGAAGCCGCAGGTTGTCAAGACGCCGTGCTTCCTGTCACAGGACTAGTATGCCAGAAAACTGTCGGTTTTCGCATCTACACAGGCATCGCGGTAGATGGAGAAGCGCGCTCTCAACTCCTGTGCGAACTGTCGGGCCAGCGCGACGTTCCCCGACCTGACGGCCTTGGCAATCTCGTCTTCGACGCTCTCGATGAGCAGGCTCAATTCTTCATAGGGGTGCATGGCGCCTTTCCCACTTTCCTTGCCTGAGCGGCGGCCTGCCACTGGTCGCGCGATGTCTGCTTGTACGTCACAGGATCGAAGACGGTCATCAGTTGCTTCTCCTTCCTGTTCATCCGACGGTGATGCGCCCCGCAACTGCGTAGCCGACATGGGAAACCTGGCATGAGTCCGTCTGGACGACTGGCTTGATGCATTCCGACCAGCGCCACCCCGGCTCGAAGCTGAGCCGACCGAGGGTGAAGCCCTCCAGGCGAACGACCTCGACGCGGGTCTTCTCCGGGCTGCGCACCTCGTCGGGCGAGCTGTGGGACTTCACTACAAATTGTGTGACTGCTACTGGAGTCGCCATGTGTGTCTCCTCTCTTGGTGTACATGTTTCAATTCATCGACCTGGCGAAGAGCTACATCTTCGCCTTCAGCAGACAAATGGTGAGATGGGCATCAAGCACCGCCTGGCGCGTTTCCTCGCGCACGCCTCCGTCTGCCTCCGCTGCCACCTTGGCGCTGTCTGCCGCTTGCTCGACCTCAATGATGGCCTCCCGCATCGTCGCTAGGGTTGCCGTCTGTGACCGGGCATGCGCTTTCTTCGCTTTGCGCGAGAGTTCCTGGACCACAGCCACCAGAACCGGTGAGGCTGCGGGGTCCGCTTCCACCATCTCCAATGCTCGATCACTCTGTTCCTCAAACTCCAAAAAACGCTCCACAGTTTCTGCGCTCGCCGACTGGTCCATTAGCTTCTCCTTTGCTGTCATATCTCACGATATGGTTGCTCGCCTTGCCATCCGCTTGGCTCCGGTGGATCAGAGATCAGTTGCCATTCTCAGCCTACCGATCAGTTCGGATGGGCAGTGAGCCAGTGGTGTTACTCAGCTCGTCTCCTCGCCTGTTCGTCCCCTTTCCTGCTGCTCTTCTCCGTTCTCTGTGACCTGATCGCCCAGGCGATCCCCGCATCTGCACAGGCATCGCGGTAGATGGAGAAGCGCGCTCTCAACTCCTGTGCGAACTGTCGGGCCAGCGCGACGTTCCCCGACCTGACGGCCCTGGCAATGTCGTCTTCGACGCTCTCGATGAGCAGGCTCAATTCTTCATAGGGGTGCATGGTGCCTTTCCCACTTTCCTTGCCTGAGCGGCGGCCTGCCACTGGTCGCGCGTTGTCTGCTTGTACGTCACAGGATCGAAGACGGTCATCAGTTGCTTCTCCTTCCTGTTCATCCGACGAGTCAGGCCTATCTGCCATGGCCTCTCCTCAAGGAACAGTATGCATGACCTGTGCGGCTCTTGCATCCGGAAAAACACGGAGATTGGTGGGCAGATACTCGCAGAGCAAACACGTAGATCCTGAGAATCTCCCCCTGAGAAGTCACTGGCGAGGAGGCATCGTTACCCTGAGAAGTGAGCGCGTGGTCCTCTCTCACGCAGGCGGTTTCAGCAACCCTTTCTCAACAACCCATGCTGCCACCTGTGAGCGAGCCGTGAAGCCAAGTTTGAACAGGATATTGGAGATATGCGTTTCGACGGTTCGGGAACTAATCACCAACGTGTCGGCGATCTCCTGATTCGACAGGCCCTGGGCGATGAGCACCGCGACCTGGCGCTCACGTTCGGTGAGTCCGCCGAACTGTTGGGCGATGGCCCGACGGGAGAGCAAGGGCTTTTCCCTGGGAAGCGAGGCAAGGGCCGCCTGTGAGAAGTGCTCACGCAACGCTTCATCATCCATCCTGGTGGTCAACTGCCCGATGATCTGCCGTGCCGCAGCCCATTCCCGCTGTGCTTGTTCCTCATGCCCGTGCAGGCGATATCCCTGTCCAAGTGAGCGATGCACCTGCCACAGCAGGGAGGGGTCCTGGCGCATCTGGGCGCCGCCTTTTGCGGCTTCGAGTGCCACTAGCGCTTCGTCGAGCCGTGAGAGGGCGAGCAGCGCCTCTCCTTTCAGTTTCAGGAGCGCAGGAATGGGTTGGGAGCGGAATTCGTTTCCTCCGGGAGCCGAAGCGAGAAGGGACTCTGCTCGCTCCAAGGCCTGCATCGGTTTGCTCTGCTGTAAGAAAAGCTCACCCCAGGCCCAGGCTACACGCCGCTCGGCTAAACTGCGTGGGGCGTGTTCTGGGAGCATGACCGTCGAGAGCAGCGCCTCCGCCAGGGCCAGTTCCTTCCGCTGCAGGTACGCGAGCGCAGAGTAGGTCGCAAGGCTGTTGATCCACCAGCTTGAACCGCTACTGCGTGCCAGGGCCAATCCGGCTTCCGCCTGTTGCAGCGCCAGGTGGGGTGCCAACAGGCGCACATAGAGGTGCGTGAACACGTAATAGGCCCCAGCCATCCATTGCTGATGCGCAATATCGGCCGCCAGATGCAGCGCCTGTTGGGCATGGGCGAGGGCGGCGCTGAAGTCGCCAAACGCCAATAACGCCTCGCCTGCCGTAATCTCTGCAAATGCCTGCCCGGCAGGCCAATCGGCCTGGATGGCATGGTGCAAGGCTTCGCTGCTGTAGCCAACACAGGCCTCTTTGGTGAAGAGGACGCTGAACGTCGTTTCGGTGTGGCAGGGGCTCGCAAAGGCACACAGCACGCTCAGGCTCGAAGAGAGCGCACGGCGATCGCCGCTCGCGCGCAGGAGTTCCACCGAACGCTCATAGGAGCGCACTGAGTTGACTATATCCCCGTGCAGTCCATAGCCCACGCCAAGCAGATCAAGCGTTTCTGCCAGCCCCTGACGCTCATCCAGTGCTTCAAAGAGGGCCAGGGCCTCGTGATGCATGCGTAAGCCCTCCTCAGTCTGCCCGACATTGACGAGCCAGTTGCCCAGGCGGTTCAGACTGCGCGCACGTTGCGGGGGGGATACCAGTTGCTCGGCCAGCGTGAGTGCTTGCCGGAACCAGGGACCTGCCTGCGCGTAGTCTCGGCCTGTCCACAGCAGGCCAAGATCGAGCAGGCACTGCCACTCCATCAGGCGATCACCTGACAAGTGGGCGAGGTGCAGCGCCTGCTCATAATCGGCCTGAGCGCGTTCGAACTCGCCCAAGGTGTCATAGCCCTGTCCGCGCACCCGATGCAAGATGGCTGGGGGAGTCATCAAGAGCTGGTGGGCAGCGCCCAGGGCCTCGGTCATGTGTGCGACGGCGGCACGAGGGGCGTCGAGGGCCATGGCTTTTTCCCCCACGAGTTGTCCGTATGCCATGGCCTTCTCCCACAGCTCTGCTGCGTAGCAGTGAGCCGCCAGATCGGCCAGGCAGGCTTCACGCAACGCAGAGGTGGGAGCGAGGGACTCGAGCGCTTCTGCGATGGTCCGATGTAGCACTCTTCGCTCACGAGCCAATAAGCCCTCGTAGATCGCTTGCCGCGTCAGCGCGTGACGAAAGGCGAACTGCTCCGCCAATTCTTCGACCACGAGTTGGGCCGCGATCAATTCTTTCATGAGGCCGAGCAGAGTGGCTTCGTCACAGCGCAGCACGTGTTGCAAGACGGCAAAATTGAAGCGCCGGCCGACCACCGCCGCCAGGGCCAAGGCGCGCCTCGCCTCAGGATGTAAACGCTCGGTTCGCCGCCTGACGGCATCCTGCACACTCTGAGGAAGCGGGAATCGCCCGTGCGCACCGTTTTGCTCCCGGCGGCTCCCGGCTTCCTCCTGCATACGAGCCTGTGCCGTCGTGAGGGAAGTGGAGAGCAATTCTTCGATGAAAAAGGGATTCCCTTCGGCCAGTGGATAGAGGGTATCCAGCACATCGGCAGGAAGTGGGGGTCCTGTGAGAGCCATCGCGCTCAGCATAGCGCCTACCTCGTCTCGCGAGAGGGGGAGAAGCGTTATCTGCTGGGAGAGCCGCTCTCGATGCAGCTCTGCCAGGAAGTGTTGCAGCGGCAGAGAGCATTCGTCGCTGCGGTACGTACACAACAGGAGAAGGGGGATCTGCGAACAGCGATGCGCCAGGTGCAGGAGAAACTCAAGACTGGTCTCATCACACCAGTGGATATCTTCTATCACGAGCAAGGTGGGGTGGTGCTCCGCTTGCCTGGTGAGAAAGTGCAGGAGGACGGCAAACAGGCGATGTTTCTCCTGTTCTGGATTGAGTGCGGGCAGCACTGCAATGGGGGCCAGTTGCGGCAGCAGCAAGGGCAGGTCAGGCAGGAGGTGAGCGAGTTCGGGTGCCGACGGCTTCAGATCAGTGGCCGCCGTTGCTGCGTGCATGTGGAGGTAGGTGCGCAGCAGGTCGAGCAGAGGGGCATATGGGAAGAAGTGATCTGCCTGGAAACAGTTTCCTTGCAGAAACAGAAAGTCAAGGTGGGTAGCCTCGGCCTTGACCTCGGCAACCAGGCGTGATTTGCCGATCCCTGCTTCTCCGCAGAGCAGGGCTACCTGTCCCTTACCGCTTTTCGTCTGCTCCATTAGCAGATGGAGGGCTGCTAGATCTGCAACGCGGCCAATCAAGACCGGGCAAATGACTGGTTTGTTGAGGGGTACCGCTATGGCTTCCACCCCCTTTTCAAAGAGTTATGAAGGTTTCCAACAAATGCAGGTCATCACCAGTGCCCTTGGAAGGCGACGTACGTCATCTGGGCCTTCTGGATAGTAGCATAGTCGAGCAGATTTAAGCCGCCCGACCTATTATAGCATCTCTGGCTTGGGTAGGGGCTATGATGGTGATTCTGAACAAGTAAGCTCCAGAAGGCTGGTACTCTCAAGCGATTTCTGTTAAGTGTGAGTCTAGCGCACGAACGGACAGAGTAAATCAGGCTATACAACCTCGCCACCACGACCTCTTTCCTGGTGTCTTGTCTGACCGTGCGTAATTGTGGTTACACTTCTCTCCTCAGCTTTATAGCAATAAAATGACTATTTATAGAATTTTATATAAATAGTCTTTACGGAACCGACGGGCTACGGCTACACTATCACCAGTGCTCATCCATTTTATAGAGCCGTATGGGAAGCTCTATCAAAAGCTCCTTATCCTTGAGTAACAGCCTGGCAGTATTCCCCCATCATCATTTCGCAACGGCATACGAAATCTGTTTGTGGATGCAAAATAGGTGAGTACTTCTTATTGGGAAAGTGTATCGGTGATGTATGTAATACTCTGCTGTATCTCTGCTATGGTCTTGTATGTCTGCTGCGCTTTTCTCATTAACTCTGCAAGCTCTGCCCCTCCTTTTGTTCCTATTGGCATCCTATCAAGCGCGCGCTCTATAAAGGAATAGCTACTTAGAGAACTTCCATATGCCTTTTTTGCGAACTCCTGCGCTTTCTCAAGCAGTTCGAGAAGTGAGAGTGAAGACCAATCAGGCTCATCGTACACGATAGTACCTCCTCATTCAGGAACGGTTGTTCTTATTCGATCTTTGTGAAAAGTGTAGCACAGAGGGCAGCATTTTCATAGCCCGAATAGAGAGCAAGCAATGACAAACCAGTAATTGGAAATCAATATGTGTGAGGAAGGCCCGTGATAGCCTCAGGGAGAGTCTTGCGCTTCCTCTTGAGCTAGATCGCGATGTCAGGTCATTCAAAAATATTGATGTACTCCTAATAATGCTGCGCAACCCACATAGCCTTCAGAACATCCTTATCAGCAGCATTCGATAATCTCTCCTCTTGCCCAGACAGGTCCGTTTCCCCATCTCCAAGGTATCATCATGCACAAAAGTACTACCCACTGCCTGGTGCATCCGAGCATGTTGATTACAGTTTCTTCACGAAGGCATGTTCTCTTCCGAGAAAGTCGTTTCTGTTCGTCTTTTATAGGCGTATGTAGGTGTATTTTCCCTGGCGGTTGAGAAGGGTGTGCATAGTGGTTGCTAGTCAGTTTCTTTTCAGTTGCATTTTTTGTCTTTCCTCCTCGATTTTTCCCGCAATCCCTGTGGTTTTTTTCCTTACACTCATATTCAGGAGGTGAAAATAGATGCCAGTTTCGGATGCATATAACAAAGCTGATCGATTGCACGAGATACAACTGCTGTTCTGGCGGAATCCAAAGCAACGCTTTACAACGCCAGAGGTTGCGACCAGTCTGGAGCTGAGTGAGGATACGGCTCTGCGCTACCTGCGCATTCTTACAGGTTCAGGGCGCTTACCGTTGGTCAAGGAAGGTCGTTTCTGGACTTTGATGGAGGGGGCGAACTTTTCACCAAACTCCGCCTGCGGATGCCCCCGTTTTCAAACGTGGGGAGGAAGCAGGCGTTCCTTGTGGGAGTGGGGCAGAGGGGAGCGATCGTTTCCGGTTTCCTGCGGTGCCCAAAGAATAGCAGCGTATGAAACAGACCATCGTCGCCAAACTCAACTTGCACACCACTGCCGAGCAGTTCGCCCAGCTTCGCAGCCTGCAGCTGGCCTATCGCGAGGCGCTGAATTATGTCAGCCGCTACGCCTTCGCACACGGCAAAATGAGCAACAAAAGGCGCTTGCAGGAAGGCACCTACGAAGAGCTTCGGGTGCGCTACGCCCTGCCGGCGCAGATGGCCTGCTCTGTTTCCCGCCAAGTGGGGGCAACCTACAAAGGCCTGTGGACCAAATGTAAAAAGAATGCCGCTAGCCGCAAGGCTGGGAGAACGAAGAAGCGCTACAAAGGACTCGACCAGCCACCCCACTACTTCTCTCCGACCCTGACCTATCAGCAGGGCCGCGACTACGGCTTCAAAACGGCGCAGCGCGTCTCGATCCTGACCCTCTCCGGTCGGCTGATCCTGCCCTACAGCGGCTACGCACGTCACATGGCCCTCATCGGCAAGGGAGCCACCCTCGGCACGGCACAGCTGTGGTATGATCCGCACAAGAAACGCTTCTACCTGCTGGTGGCGCTCTCCTTGGACTTGCCCAACCCCGAGCCAGGCGACCTCCCCCAAGTGGTTGGCGTGGATGTCGGGCGGCGCTATTTGGCAGTGACCTCGACCAATACGGGCGCGGGTGACCCTCTCTTCTTTGAGGGCAAACAGGTGGTCGCACGAGCCGATCATTACGCCCGCCTGAGAAAACGCTTGCAGCAACAAGGCACTCGCGGTTGTCGGCGCAAACTGCGCCAGATCGAGCAGCGAGAGAGACGGTTGAAAGCTGCGACCAACCATACCATTTCCAAACGCATCATCGCCCACTCTCCCCATGCCCTCATCGGGCTGGAGCACCTCACAGACATTCGCGAACGCACCACGCGCAAGAAACGCTGTCGCAAGAAACGCGGCAACGGACCTGAACCGGCCTCCCCCAAGCAGCGGCGGGAGAACCGGCGGCACGCGCAGTGGGCGTTTGCAGAACTGCAAAGCATGATTGCCTATAAAGCGCAGCTCGCTGGGAGCCTGGCGATCAAAGTCGATGCCGACTACAGCAGTCAGGCCTGTCCTAAGTGTGGACACACTGAGCGGGCCAATCGGCCAGGCAAAGGGCTCGTGTTTGTCTGTCAGAACTGTCATTATACGCTCCATGCGGATCTGATCGGTGCCAGGAATCTGGTGATGCGAACGCGTCTGGTTCGGCAAGACTGGGCCAGAACGGGGCTGTTGTCGGTAGCCCCCGATACGTCGGACAACGAAGCCAAAGCGGCACGCCTCTCCAGGTATGCCGAGTTGCGGTGGAGCCCAGACGCAAGCCCCTCGCTTGAGCGATGGGGTCACTGACCTATGACGAGTGGCAAAAGATTCGTGCGATGACCCAATCCATGCACCATGCCAGCACTCGTACAGAACAGGTTAAACATGTGTATCAATTTGCAGGCTATATCTCCTGCATTCATTGTGGCTTAAAGTTGCGCTGTGATACAGGGAATACGCCCGACAACCGCCGGCAGTACTACCGGGATGCGGCCAAAGCCCGTCGTATTCCCTGTCCTGCCGGCGGTTCTCTCATGGTTCGCATCGACCTGGTGGACGACTAGTTTGGCGAATTGCTCAAACGCTTACAGTTACCGGAGAATTGGCGTGAGATCATCCGCCGCAACATGGTGGCGCAGGCCCTGGCAGCAGGAGTGACCCCTGAAAATGTGGAACGGGAGAAAGAGCGACTGAAACTCAAGAGGTCTCGCTCGATCAAGCTCTACAAGGAGGGGTATATTGATGAAGAGGAATTTCAAGGAGAAATGGCAGCAGTCGAACTTGCGCTCAAGCAGCTTGATGCGCCTGAAGTGGACGGCATCACCTATGAGGAAGTGATCGAGGCAGGGGAGCACCTTCCGGGCATGGCAGCCCTGTGGGATGTGGCGACCGTCGAAGAACGGTACGAAATGGTGACGATTATCCTGGAGCCGGGCGGATTATACTATGACCTGGAAAACAAAATTATCGCCGCAATAAAACCCCGTCCAGCTTTTTTACCAGTTTTGCGGATGCTGAACGGGGTCATCGAGTTTGACGAGACCAGGGGTCTGCTTGTGACAGAACACTGGTGCGACCGGAACCGACGGGATTCGAACCCGCGATCTTCTGCGTGACAGGCAGACATGTTAGACCACTACACCACGGCTCCTGACTTGCTTTGGTGAAACGTTGTTTCGACCGCTGCGAGTAGGATCATACCAGACGAGCGCAATCCTGTCAAGCCCCTTGGCTACCAGATTCGCCGCTGGCCGCGGGCGTGGTGCTGTAAAACGTGGGTGTATTATACATTTCCCTCATCCAATCTGTTATATAAGCTGCCTTGGTATAATGAAAGTGTCATGAAAGGCAGTGTTCATCACAAGCAAGCGCGCATGAGGGCAGAATCTCTTTCTTCATGCGTCTTGTTTTTTTACAGTCGGAGGCTGCATGGATCAGACTTCATCTTCACAAGCGCCTGATGGATGGACTCACTCTAGCGGCAACGAGCGTACTGGCGGGATTGCGGTAGCCTGCGCGATCTGTGACGCGACCTTTACCTTCTCTGCAACGGCCGAGGGCCTCCAGCTCTCAGCGGACACCCTGGAAACGGTCTTTATGAGTGTTTGCCACTTCTGTTTCCGCTGCCGCAGGCTGGCCTGTCCCGAATGCTGGGATGGCCTGCATCGCTTATGTGGAGCATGTGTGCGGGAGGCCGATCTACCTTTTCGCACAGCGGCGCCTTCCCTGCGAGGCGCCAGCCTCTCTTCTGCGGCGTTGCAGGATATTCCTTCGCCTGCCAATCCCTCTTCCTCGGCCCTGCTATGTGTTCGCGCGGGGCATTTCCAGCGCGCACCGGATGCAACGGCCGCCCCGGCTGAACCCTCCACGTCGCCCGCGAGCGCATCCCGGCTGCTTATGCTTTCTGACAGCCAGGGGGCGCAGCAACTGGACGGGCGTGCGCAAAAAGTTATGTACTACATTCCGCTACTGCCACAGGATGACCAGAAGCAGGCAGGCGAGCCGGAGAGGGAGATGCTTAGCCCTCTCGTACGCATTGCTAATGCGGCAGAGCAGCTGGCGACGGCCATTGCTTTCTGCCTGCTGCTTGTTATCAGTGTATTGATAGTCCTGGCTGCCCTTTCCCCAGCAGCGAACCTGCAGATTATGCGCCTGCTGCACATTGACATTCGCAGCGAGATAGCATATCTTACGAATCTAGTACAACAGTTGCACTGGTAATGCAGAAGTAAAGTATCGTGAGCCGCGACATCCTGGTTGATGGATACAATATTATTAAGAATTCTCCGTCGTTGCGAGCGCTCGAGGCGAAGAACCTTGAGGCCGCGCGCGCTGCCCTGATTACGCAGCTCGTCGGCCGCTATCGTCATACGCCTCACCGGGTCTTCGTTGTTTTTGATGGAGATGGTGCTCGCGAGCAGGTCAGTCATGATCGGCGCATATGTATTATCTACTCTCGTCACAATGAAACTGCCGATAGCGTCATTGCTCGCCTGGCGAATGAGGCGCATTCAGGCCAGCGGGAGGTAGAGATATACAGCAATGACAGCGAGGTGCGGCAGTCAGTGGTGCAAGGGCATGGCCGTTCCTACTCCGTCGGCGATCTCACGCGCCAGTTCAATGCGCCCGCACGTGACGTTGAGATGCGCATACGTCACCGCCTGGCGAAGCGCCGGGAGTACGGTTTGGATCCCGCCCTCGATCCTGACGATGAGCCAGCGCCCCGGCGATCCTCAAAAGGCGACAAAAAGAGGTCAGCACGCCGTCGCTAGCGGAGGGTCCGCGCTTGCTGACGTTCGTCCGTCCGGACCTGCTCCGTCCGGACCTGCTAAGGAACAGCGCCTAATCATGCATAGCAGAGGATATTTCTTCTGGCATGCTTCCCTGCGCGGGCGCATCTGAGTAGGCATCAAGCTGTGTCCTGTTTGCCCGGCGTAGCGAAGACTTTCCGCCAAGGCGTGTGCGTAGTACCCAGAGGAACCCTTCGAGGAAGATTGTTGATGACATCTTGGATTTACCAACGCGGCGATCCATAAATACAATTGGGGTCTCCACGACCTTGAAGCCCTGGCGGGTCGTGCGGTAGGCGAGCTCTACCTGAAACGCGTACCCCTGGGCCTGGACGGTATCGAGATCGATGCTTTCTAAAACATCGCGCCGGTAGCAGCGAAAGCCGGCGGTGCAGTCATGCACCGGGATACCCAGCATTAAGCGGGCATAGAGGTTGCCGCCGCCGCTGATGAAGCGGCGCAAAAGCGACCAGTTGGGTGTGTCCCCGCCTGGAATGTAGCGCGAACCGATAACCAGGTCCGCATGCTCAATGGCCTTGAGAAAATCGGGCAGGTAGCGTGGGTCGTGCGAAAAGTCGGCGTCCATCTCGAAGGCTGCATCATACCCCTGCGCAATGGCATGTTTGAAACCGGCTATATAGGCTGTTCCGAGCCCCTTTTTCTCCTCGCGGTGCAGCACCGCCACCTGGTGGTTCTGCTCATGTAATTCGTCTGCAAGCTTGCCGGTGCCATCTGGTGAGTTATCATCCACAACCAGCACATCTGTGTCGGGGGCATATGCAAATACCTGTTCCAGGAGTGGGCGCAAGTTTTCCAGTTCGTTATAGGTGGGTATAATAATCAACGTTCTCATCATTAAGCATTGTCTCCATTCCTTGTCGCTGTCGATGTAGGTTCAAGGTTTGTATAACGTTCGAACATCGACACTGTGCTGGTAGTGGTCTGTAGTTGCGCTTCCCGACCCTCTGCCTGTACGGTCGCAGCACCCTGGGTAGAGCGAAAGATGAGCAAGGCAATGACGCCTAAACCCAGACCGAACCAGAGTGTGCAGAGGCGAATAAGCAATGTGGCTGCCCCGGCCACGCTTGCTGAGGTCGTTACAAGCAAACGGGTTAATCCCAACATGCTGCCATCGGCCGTGCCCAGTCCTCCTGGTAACCCCGAAGCTGAGCCGATCAACGATGAAACAGATAAAATAAAGGTAGACTTGAGCAATAAGTCAGGGCTGGGCGCAATCCCCAGACCAGTGAACACGAAGAACAGGGCTATGCACTCTCCCGACCATGAAATCATGCCGATGGTGATGGCCAGCAGCAGAGGTCGCCACTGTAAGAGCGTATAGGCGCTCTCGTAGAAGGTGAGCATCAGGTGGGATATGCGCGATATCAGCGGCATGCGCTCACCATAGGCGAGGATTGCCAGCGACAGGCGGCGATTTTGAATAACTATGATTGCTGCCATGCCAACGATCAGGAGCAGGAGGAGCATTTCCCAGCCAAAGCGATAAAGGATGAGGCCTGTTGTCGCCAGCAGCAGCATGGCGATGCCATCGCTTAGCCGTTCGGCTATGATCACTGGAGATGTGAAGCTAATAGGTGAGCCTGTAGAGCGCTTCAATAAATAGGATTTCAGTAATTCTCCCACCTTGCCAGGTGTAATCGCCATAGAGAGGCCAGAAATAAAGATCAGCAGGCTTTTTAGCCAGGGGACATCAATTTTCAGACGTTTGAGATAATACTGCCATTTGAAGAAACGACAGACGTAGTTAAAGAGGGTAAGCGCAAGGATCAGCGGCAGAAACTCCCACTTGAAGTGGGCCAGCGCACTGATCATCTGTGGCACATCCGCATAGAGCGCAATGGCAGTCATGACAATGAAAGCCAGTATTAAAGAAAATACAATCCCGGTACGTATTTGACGCGTCAGCAAAAGCATGTCCCCCTTACTTTGGCAATAAATACAGCACCGTGATAACGATGATTACACACAACACAACGGTCCCAAGCATGTGCCAATCACGCAGCAACACCTCTTCGGGACTTCCTCCCTCCATACGCATATACACCAGGTACAGGTAGCGGAACATACCATAAAGGACGAGGGGGATAGTGATCATCAGGCGGTGATCGCCTGTGGGGCCCTCGAAGGTATAGAGGCTGTAGGACATGAGGGTGGCTGCCGTTACAATCGTGATCATCTGGTCGAGCATGGGCAGGCTGTATTCTTGCAAAATCTTGCGGTGGTTACTGGCATCCCCCTGGAGAAGAACAAGCTCATGCCGCCTCTTGTTGAGGGCAAGAAAAAGCGATAGGAGAATGGTCACCAGGTAGAGCCAGGGTGAAATAGAAACAGGAATGACTACCGCGCCTGCCAGGATGCGCAGCACAAAGCCGCTGGCGATAATAAACACATCCAGCAGCACAACATGTTTTAAGCGTATGCTATAGAAAACCATCAGGATGAGGTAGGTAGCCAGTGTAAAGCAAAAAAGCAGGTTGGCCCCTCCATACCTGGCGAAGATATTGCCCTGTACCGGGATGGCGAAGAGCAGCGATGCCAGGGCTGCGCAGATGCATACAAGAATGCCGATCGTCACGATGGCCCACGAGATGGGGAGTCGCCCGGACGCCAGCGGACGCAGGCGCTTCAGCGGGTGTTGACGATCATTTTCCAGGTCAAACAGGTCGTTCAACAGGTATATGACGCTGGAAGCCAGGCAAAATGCGGCGAAGGCAAGCAGCGCGCGTTCAAAAGACGCAAAGGCAAAGAGCCTCTGGGCAAATACAAGGCCCACGAAGAGGGCGAAATTCTTCGTCCACTGACGCGGGCGCATGGTCTTGAGAAGTGCCAAAATACGGGTTCCACTGGCAGATAGATGGGAGGGCAGACCACTGCTTGATGAAGCAACCAATTCGCTCGTCTGTTTGCTTTTTTCTTCTATAGGCATCGTCATCTTTTTCAAGGATTAACAATTCTCCAAATAAAAAACGTCAATCATTACCATAGTAGATACGTATTGTGATAATTGAGAGTAACAAGCTGCCCTATCTATACTAAGAGTTCAGGATCATTACCCGGCGGCCGCTAATAGATGCGGCGCTTCAAATCGGTAATGCGATGGAGCGTTATTTTATGTTTATCGGTACTGATGAAATTTTTATCAGTGAAATACCCCATGACTTTGTTCACGCTTTCGCGTGAGGCTCCTACCATGGAGGCCAGCTCCTGCTGCGTCAAACGAACATCGATGCGGATGCCGTCCGCGACTTTTGTACCATGGGTGTCGGACAGCTCAAGCAGCTTTTTCGCCACACGTCCATAGACATCCAGGAAGATTAAATCCTCGACCATCTGGTCGGTAGCGCGTAAACGTTTGGACATGCTCTCCAATACCTGGATGGCAATTTTAGGGTTCTTTATAATGGCTCTGTGGAAGTCGCTGCGCTGGAGTGTGTAGCACTCGGCTTTCTCCAGCGCCACCGCATCTGCCGAACGCGGCAGGCCATCGAGTATGGTAAGCTCACCAAAACACTCACCTTTGCCAAAGACGGCGAGCGTGATCTCCTGCCCCTCAGGGCTGGTGATACAGATTTTGACCTTGCCTTCTTTCACCACATACAGTACCTGGCCAGGGTCTTCGCGGTGGAAGATCACCTCGCCGTTGCGGTAAATGCGCCGGCGCGCCACGGCCATCAGTGCGCGAATATCTTCATCCGCAAGGTCAGCAAAGAGCGATACCTGTTTGAAGTAAAGCGTTTCGTTTTCCGTTTCCATACATCATTTCCTTTAAAAAGGTAGAGGGTGGAATAAAGCACGTTGACTATGAACCTGTAGTACTCCTAAGTTTACTATACTAACGTACTTTGGAGTATCACGCAAGAGTTTGACGGGTAGGCATTGTATAGCGGCGTGTTCTGGATAAATCAGGTGGAGCTTGATTTTTAGCGGGACATTGGTTACTCTTAACCTAAATATTAAGCCCTATAGCTACGCCTTATGGAGACCCCCGAGGAGAATACTATGACAGTGATGCAAAAAAGCCCAACCGCCGCATCTACTGACCAGAGCGAGCGAAGATGGAGCTACACAAGCGCTACCAGCGATACCCCACTTCTAGGGCTGACGATCGGTGACATGTTCGACCAGACGGTGGGAAAGTATCCCGATCAGCCCGCCTTGATTGCGCGCCACCAGAGTATAAGGCTGACGTATCGCGAACTACTAACGCAGGTAAATCAATGCGCTAAAGGGCTTATGCAGCTGGGGGTACGCAAAGGGCAGCGCATCGGTATCTGGTCGCCAACGCGCGCCGAGTGGTGTATTACGCAGTTCGCTACCAGCAAAATAGGTGCCATCCTGGTCAATATCAACCCTGCGTATCGCCTGCAGGAACTGGAATACATCCTCAATCAGTCGGGCTGCAGCGCGCTGGTTATCGCCCCTCAATCTAAGTCCTCCGATTATACCGCCATGGTCTCTGTGCTTGCCCCTGAACTTCAGGAGTGTGAAGCGGGGATGCTCAAAGCGGCCACACTGCCCGAACTCACCACCGTGGTCCGTCTCGCTCCACAGAAGTTACCTGGTATGTTCACCTGGGACGAATTGATGCAGGCGGGCAACCTCGTCAGCGATGAGCGCCTGCGGGAGGAGCAGCGCGATCAGGAGTTTGATGACCCCATCAATATCCAGTACACCAGCGGTACGACCGGTTTCCCCAAGGGCGCGACCCTCAGCCACCACAATATTTTGAATAACGGCTACTTTGTGGCGCGCCTGCAAAACATCACCTCCAGGGACAAAATTTGCATTCCTGTGCCGCTCTATCACTGCTTTGGCATGGTTATGGGCAACCTCGGCTGCATCACACACGGAGCGGCAATGGTCTATCCCTCAGAGGGCTTTGAACCGCTGGCTACTCTGGAAGCGGTGGAGGCAGAAAAATGTACCTCTCTTTACGGCGTCCCCACCATGTTTATTGCTGAACTAGACTTGCCTGATTTCTCCAGGTTTGACCTGACCTCTTTGCGCACAGGCGTTATGGCCGGGTCGCCCTGCCCGGTTGAGGTGATGAAGAAGGTCATCAGCCTCATGCATATGAGCGATGTGGAAATATGTTATGGCATGACAGAGACCAGCCCGGTCTCGACCCAGACGCACATCGCTTCGCCCCTTGATAAGCGCGTCGCTACCGTTGGGGTGATTTCTCCACATCTGGAGATTAAAATAGTCGATCCTGCGACTGACCAGGTTGTGACCGTTGGCCAGGCTGGTGAGCTCTGCACGCGTGGATATAGTGTCATGTTGGGCTACTGGAACAACAGGCAGGCCACCGCAGAGGCCATTGATAAGGCCCGCTGGATGCATACGGGCGACCTGGCAACCATGGACGCGGAGGGTTACGTCAACATTGTGGGTCGCATTAAGGACATGATCATTCGTGGTGGAGAGAATGTCTACCCGCGTGAGATCGAGGAATTTCTGTATACCCATCCCAAAGTCAGCGACGTGCAGGTCATTGGTGTGCCCGATGTTAAATATGGCGAAGAGATTATGGCCTGGGTCAAAGTCAAGCCTGGGGCACAGGTCAGCAAGGAGGAGATCATCACCTACTGCAAAGGCCAGATCGCCCAATATAAAATCCCCCGCTATGTCAAGTTCGTGGACACCTTCCCGATGACGGTCACGGGGAAGATCCAGAAGTTCCACATGCGCCAGCAATCCACCGAGGAACTCGGATTGCAGAGCGCGGCCTCCGTTGAAACCGCCTAGGTCCAGGTCCACATGAGAGGTGCGAGCAGTGCCCGCACCTCTCATGCGTTGCAGGGGTCACCGCCTTCTTCCATCTCTACGGCACATATGTACCACCCCCGGCATGAGTGTCGCGCAAAGGATAATCACTCCCCCCAGGAGGAGCGTCGTAATGCCTGGAATGTCCCGCAGCAGCAACGCAGCAAAGGCAATCCCCCAGACGGGTTCCAGGCTGGCCAGCAGACTTGCTGATTGAGCGGTGATATCCCGCAAGCACGCGATAAAGAGTGTATGGGCCAGCGCGGTGCAGACGACTCCGAGGAGAAGCAGTATGAGGAGCTCGTCCGGCGTCCAGACGGCTGCCGTGCTGACGAAGAAGAGCGTCGGCAAGAGGACGAGGGTCGCCACACCATCCTGGTAGAGACTGATCGTTGTGCTGGGATAGATACGTCCAAGCCAGCGGTTGGCCACTGAAAGCAGCGCGAACGTCGCGCCGGCAAACAGCCCCCATGCGACCCCCAGCGTCGTGCGGTTCTGGAGGGAGAATGAAGGAACCAGCAGATAGATACCAGGCAGGATGAGGAGCGCCGCGAGGACCTGGGTGCGGCTGGGGCGCTGCCGCAGCAGCAGCGGCTCCAAGAGGGCGGTAAAGAGAGGGAAGCTCGAGAAGGAGAGGAGCCCGATGGCGACATTGGAGACATTGATGGCTTGAAAGAAGGCGCTCCAGTGGGTAGCAAGCAGCGCGCCTTGTCCGAACAATAAGAAGCCGTCACGCTGACGCTTGGGTTGCAGAGGGACGTGTTGCAACAGGCAAATAGCCAGGAGGGCCAGGCCCGCAAAGAAGACGCGCCCAAGGACAATCAGGGGAGAAGGCAGGCCACTGAGTTTGCCCAGGACCCCAGCCAGGCCGAAGCAGAGAACCGCCACATTGGCATAGAGAACTCCCCGGACGCGATTGGGCTGCTCGGACATACAGAACTGCCTTTCAAGCGTAACTTAACTCACTGCCTGGTTTGTATATGTATCTTACGCAGTTTACGTGGCACACGCAAATTGTTTCGCCAGCTGGCACCTACCAGTACATGCAAGGTGCCGGGTAGCGGCCGGCGTAAATACCGGCTGGTGAAGCTGTTGTAGACTGCGCCTAACTGTACTACAATAGCAGGATAGATGGGACACGGTTCGTGAACAAGTGTTGGGCGCACGCTATGGCAATGCTGGCAGAAGAACTTCAGAGCAGGAGAAAGATGATGCATGAACATACGGGCGAGCATGCTCACGAGCACACTCACGATCACGGGCATGCACACGAGGGCAAGCACGAGCATGGCGGCAAGGGACATGGCCATGAGCACGGCACGGTAAATGCGGAACTTTACAGCAATCGCGTTGGCATACGGGCCGTCCAGATCTCAACCGCCGGGATGCTGCTGGTGGCGCTCATTCAATTTAGCATTGCTTTTATTGGAGGAAGTGCGGGACTTTTTGCCGATGCTCTGCATAACCTGGGTGATGTACTGACAACGGTTGCACTGTGGATCGCTTTTGTGATCGCCAGTCGCGCCGCCAATCAGCGTTATACCTATGGCTATCATCGCGCGGAGGACCTGGCTGGCATTTTCATTGTGCTGGTGATTATCGCCAGCGCCGTCGTTGGTGCCGTCGAATCCGTGCAAAAGCTGACCAGCGGCGCGGTTCCGACCCACCTGCCTTTGAGTATGGCGGCCGCCCTGGTAGGATTTGCGGGCAACGAAATCCTGGCCCAGTATAAGATCTCCGTTGGCAAGCGCATCAACAGCGTTCCGCTTGTTGCCGATGGGCAGCACTCGCGCATCGATGGCCTTACGTCGCTCGCCGCCTTCGTCGGCCTGATTGGCGTAGCCCTCGGTTTTCCGGTCGCCGACCCGATCGCTGGCCTGGTCATTACCGTAGTGATTCTCCACGGTGGTGTATTCAACCTCCCGCAGCGTCTTGCAGCGCATCCTTGATGCTGTTGATGAGCACATCGTGCCTGCCATAATCGCGGCGGCGAGCGAGACCCCGGGGGTTGAGGCGGTCACGGATCCACGCGCCCGCTGGGTTGGTCATACGCTGCATGTTTCCTTGAACATCGAGGTCGATCCTGAATTAACACTCATAAAAGCGCACACGATCGCCGAAGAGGTCAGTCATCGCCTGTTTCACCGCATCGATGGCCTCTCCGCGGCCATTATCCATACCGATCCCAGCGGTCACAGCGGGGACCAGCACCAGATTACGGCCCACCATCGCCAGGGAGCGCAGCGCTCTTAGGCGGGTGACAGGTTGAGTGGGCCGCTACACACGTTTGAGGAATGTGCGCATTTTCTGGCGGTTGCGGCCAACATATGCTATAATATCTGAGTGTTGAGGTCGGAATTATAGTATGTAATCGTACGTGTCCCACACTACCTGCAATAGTAAAACAGCCTGGGCAACCTATTTAGAAATATGCTTGAGAGGGATTTTTCGATGGCGGAGAATATAACTGCCGAAATGATTATTCATGATGTGGTCAGCAGGCATCCGGCTACAGTCAAGGTCTTTCACGGGCATGGACTGCCGTGTACAGCCTGCGCTGTGGGCTCACGCGAAAGCGTCGCCGGGGGTGCGCGCACGCACCGCTTTAGCCCGGAAAAACTTGACATTTTGCTCAAGGACCTGAACGCAGCAGCCAACGGGCAGCCAACCTCGGTGGCCCCCAAGAAGGCACCCGTGGGGCGTGGTGTGCCTCTGCAAATGTCGACTGCCAGCCCTGATCGCAAGATTAAACAGGTCATTGCCATAATGAGCGGTAAGGGCGGTGTAGGAAAGTCGCTTGTCACCGGTCTGCTGGCGGTTTCATTGCGCCGCCAGGGATTGCGTGTTGGTGTGCTGGACGGTGATATCACCGGCCCCAGCATCGCTCGTATGTTTGGTACCAGGGGTCAGCCCAGCAAGTCCGCCAGCGGCGGCATCGAACCTTTAAGCAGTCGTGGTGGGATCAAGATCATGTCGATGAATATGTTCCTTGAAAACGAGAGCGACCCGGTGGTCTGGCGCGGACCCATGGTCTCCAGCGCCCTCAAACAATTCTACAGCGACGTTGATTGGGAGCAGCTTGACTACCTGCTGGTAGACCTCCCTCCCGGCACATCGGACGCGCCGATGACCGTCTTGCAGTCGCTGCCCGTCGACGGTATCGTGATTGTCTCTTCGCCACAGCTGCTGGCAACCATGGTGGTCAAGAAATGCATCAACATGGTCCGTCAGCTCAAGGGCGTCATCGTCGGCGTCGTTGAAAATATGGCCTATTTCCAGGCCCCCGATGGCGAGCGTTACGAGATCTTTGGCCCGAGCAATGGCACCGACCTGGTCGATATGACGGGCGCTCCCCTGCTTGCCCAATTGCCGATTGATCCTCAGTTGACCACTCTCTGCGACGCCGGTCGTGTCGAGGAGTACCAGGCCGAGGCCTACGAGCTACTGGCAGAGAATTTCATCAATACGCTGAAGATCAAACGTTAGACAGAGGTTGCGCTCACCTTCCGTCGTTCAGCGTCTGGTTGCAGGAAGATGCCGACAGATCCAGGCATCTTCCTTTTTCTGTTTTCAGTAGCGGCCTTGCCAGATGTGCCAGGCGGCGGGCTTATACCATTACGTATTCCTGGCAAAGGAGCCGAGCACCTTGCAGAAGGTCGTATGAGACGCCAGGTCGGCCAGGGCGCTGCGCACCGCCGGATCGTCGCGGTGGCCCGCGAAATCAAGGTAGAAGACATATTCCCAGACTCGCTGGCGCGAGGGGCGCGATTCCAGTTTCAGCAGGTTAATCTCGTTGGCCGCCAGCACGCCCAGGCAGGCATAGAGCGAGCCAGGCTGATGGGCCGTCGCCATGACTAACATCGTCTTTGCGTCGCCTGCGCGGCGCGGGGCAGGCTCCCGGCTCAGCACGATAAAGCGGGTAAAGTTATCTTTTATCGTTTGAATGTTCTGCGCCAGAATCTCCAGCTGGTAGAGTTCTGCGGCTCTCCTGGCCGCAACAGCCGCAACACTCGTCAAATTCTCCTCGCGAATCATCTTCGCGCTGCCCGCTGTATCGTATGTCGCTACGATCTCCACGCCCAGTTCACGTAAATATACATCACTCTGGGCCAGAGCCTGGGGATGTGAAATGACGCGTTTGATCTCACTCAACTGCTGACCCGGCAGGCAGAGGAGGCAATGATTGACGGGGTGACTGATCTCTCCTATCACAAAAAGATCGTGCTGGCGCAGCAGGTCATAGACATCATTGATGCTACCGGCCTGTGAATTTTCGACGGGTACCAGGCCATAGTCAACCTCCCCGGCGGCTACTGCGCGGAAAACATCGGCAAATGTACGATGTGCGAGCGGCTCGGCCTGCTGACCAAAAAAGATCCTCACGGCTTCGTCGCTAAAGGCGCCGCGCTCGCCCTGAAAAGCAACGCTGACTGGCTGCTGTGACTGTGCTGCTTGTTCTGCCTGGTCCTTTGACGATAGCATATGCGTAACCTCTTCTCGAATGTGGGGCAGTGACCATAAGCTTGCTATTCATCCAACCTGTTACCTATTCCCTCATTACCTGCCTCCGTTTGATGCGATTGTGCCAGCCTGGCTCAGACTTGTCAAGTTGTTTGGCGCCTCGCAGCAACCTTCCTGCGGGGGCGCAAAAAAATAAAAATTCCAGGACCAGGGGCCCTGGAAAAAGAAAAACAAGCCTCGAAGTAGCTTCAAAGGCTTGTTCAGGAATTTAACCCTGCATCACCGCAACAACTACTGGACGTTGTAGTGTGACTTATGGTAGTAGACCATGCCCTTGCCTGCGACCTTGACGGGCTGCAGCTCTTTGAGCATGATTGCTTCGCCGCATTTTGCGCAAATGCGATCGGTAAGATGGTTAACTTCTTCGCGGTTCGCGAGTGAAGCACGCGCCGTTTTTGAAAGTTCACCCTTTTTCGGCATTGTTTATTAACCCCTTTCGCCTGGCCGGCACTGTGTTTTTCTGGTCTGCCAGGTGATATTTGCTTGCTTTGCCCTGTAATGGCAGCACATACCATGTGCTCGCACTAGATCTGCTACAGTATACCACATTTCAAGCGCGTATGTCTAACTGCGGGCCTACTTTTGTGGGCGGCGGTAGCTCTCAAGCTCGCGTTGCAGAATATCCAGGCGTTTGAGCAGGCGCACAATCACCTCGGCCCCCTCCGCATTCACCTCAAGGTCACGTTGAATGCGCCAGAAACGGCGCAGCAGCGCCACATCTTCTTCGCTGTAACGCCGTTCCTCGCCCACTACCTCAATCCCTTCAATCAGCCCGTCAGCGTACAACTGCTGTATAAGCTGCAAGCTCAGGTGGGTCAAAGCGACTGCCTCCTGCTCGTTGTAGTACCTTGTGACCTGGCTCTGTTGAATAAAGATACGCACAGTCTGCTGCTTATCCATAGAGGAACTCCTTCCTGTTCAAGTCGTTGTCGTCTGATCTCGATAGCCTATGGAGCGGGCAAAAGCTTCGAAGAGGCGGCGCTGTTCGTCGTTCAGCGCGGTCGGAAGGACAACGCGCACTGTGGCATAGAGGTCGCCGCGTTGCTCTGGCTGGCCCAGGCGAGGCATACCTTTGCCACGCAGGCGGAACGTTTTGCCATTTTCCGTCCCCGGCGGAATACGCAGCAGAAGCTGGCGTCCGTCAGGCGTAGAGACCCTGGCGTCTCCACCAAGGATCGCCGTTGCCAAGGGAACGTCAATAGAAGTGCGCAGCGTGGTTCCCTCCCTGGAAAAATGGGGGTCAGGTAGAAGATGAACGATCAGATAGAGATCGCCGCGGCCCGTGGGCCCATGCGCTCCCTGAGCGGCGATGCGAATGCGAGAACCTTCGTGCACGCCGGGCGGAATCTTCACCTCCAGGCGGCGCGTCTTTCCATCAGCCTCGCTCAATTCAAAGATGCGCGAACCGCCCTGATAGGCCTCGGCCAGGGTTACATCTATCTGAGACTCAACATCCTGCGCAGGCCGCGCACGGTGCCTCGAACCTCCAGCGGCCCGTGCGTCGTGAGGGTACTCACCCGTGCCCGCAGAAGAGCCCTGGCCAAAGTATGTCTCGAAGAAGCTAGAAAATGGCGATGCTCCCCCAAACAGGTCGTTGAGGTCCTCCTCGTTGAGTGTGTAGTACTGATACTGAGAGCCCCCACCCGCATAAGGTTCTCCCGCGCCAGGGGCTGCCTCGCTCCAGCGCCCATAACGCTGGTAATCTTCGACCATCGCGTCATATTTCTTACGCTTCTGCGGGTCGGACAGCACCTCGTTGGCCTCGTTGATCTCCTTGAATTTGTCCTCAGCCGTTTTGTCGTTGGGATTGACGTCAGGGTGATACTTACGTGCCAGTTTGCGAAAGGCTTTTTGGATCTGCTCCCGGCTGGCGTTTTTATCTACGCCCAGAATGCTATAGTAGTCCTTATACTCAACGGCCATATCTGCCTCTTCTTTTTCTGTTCCCTTGCTGCATCCCTGCAGGCCGGTCGGGAAGGTTCCTGCTCGCGAGCCCGCCAGCGTCCTATGTCGCATGAAACTCTCCTTCTATTGTATCAGATCCGCCGTCAGGTGTGGAAGCTGTTGAGCCCGCGTTCGCCCCGCAGCGAGCGGAATTGGTGACAACGACCCGGGCTGGACGAATGTGATGCGCTCTACTTGTCACAGGCATAAAATAAGGGAACCAGAAACCTGGCTCCCTGTAAAAACTACTATGAGAAGTATTACGAATATCGTCCTACGAAATAACGCACTACTCGCCACACTTCACATAAACACACTACTAGCATTAATCCCAAGTATGGACTTGAATACGTTATAGATGTGAGCGCGAACCCGCCTCACATCTATTTAAACGAAATAGAACTATAATTGTAACCCCCTACAACCTCTATGTTCGCCGCGCAAACATGAACTTCGTCCCCGCTGCTCACGTCAAGGGCTGCAGCCCGCCCTTTTGTTAGGCGCGCTTTACAGACAGATTGACACTATTGATCGCCTGATTGAGCGCACGCGTCAGGGAGTGATTGATCTCTCTTTCGCCTGCGGGGCGATCAATCAGCCAGTATTAACCGTCGAGACCATTGGCATCTTCGGGATTACCGCTGATATCCCGGTGGCGACCTGGGCCCCACGTGGCTCACAGGAGTCGGTCGACAATATTGTGAAACAGCTTCAACAGCATCCAACAGTGCCAGCGGTTCTGCTTGACAACCACGGCCTTCTGACCTTCGCTGTCCATCCTGACCCGGTCAGTGGCATGCATTGCTGGCATCAAAAGGTCACGCTTTGCGCCGCTCATGCCAACGACCGCTACGGCGATGTGTCTGTCGATCCCTGTAAGGCCCGGCGAGTCTACCAGCATTGGCTGGACATGACCCGTCCGCAGACCCATCGTCCAGATGGCCTGCGCCGTCCTCTATGGATGCTGCGGCCCTATCGGCCGGCTGCGGATGCCTTTACCCTAAAACCTGCACGCAAGTAAAACGTACGTATAATAGAGGAGAACGTTATGCTCATAGGTATCGGCCTGCCGGCATCTATTCCGGGGGTCGAAGATAAGTTTTTGCTGGATTGGGCCAGGCGCGCTGATGCTGGCCCCTTTTCCAGCCTGGGAATCATTGATCGGCTGGTCTATTCAAATCTAGAGCCGATGATCACGCTGGCTGTAGTGGCAGGAGTCACCACGCGTATTCGTCTCATGACCACCGTCCTGGTTGCGCCCCTGCGCAATGCTGGCGTCCTGGCCAAACAGGCGGCCACGCTTGATGTGTTATCCGGTGGCCGCCTCACCCTTGGCCTGGGTGTGGGTGTGCGTGAGGATGATTATCGTGCCGCCCCGGCCGCCTTTCATAATCGAGGGCGCCGCTTCGAAGAGCAGCTGACGACTATGCAGCGCATCTGGTCCGGTCAGCCTCTCAACGATGAGGTCGGACCTCTCGGTCCTTCGCCTGCCCGCCGGGGTGGACCCGAGGTGTTGATCGGGGGCTATTCGCCTACAGCCATTGCGCGTGTGGGCCGCTGGGGCGATGGTCTGATCATCGGCGGCTCGGGCAATCCCGCGCTGGCTCGCCAGCTTTACGCTGGGGCGATGCAATCCTGGCAGGCGGCCGGGCGCAGCGGTAAACCGCGTTTCGTCGCCTGCCTGTACTACGGCCTGGGACCAGCTGCCAGGGAGCGGATAGGCGCCTATATTCGCAACTACTACGCCTTCATGGGCCAGCGCGCGGATTTTATGGCCAATGCTATTCCCTCCACACCCGAGGAGGTGAAAGAGGTTATAGCGGCCTTCGCCGACGCTGGTGTCGATGAATTAGTTTTATGGCCATGTATTCTAGATCTAGATCAAGTTGATCACCTGATCGAGCTGCTGGAGTCCGACCGCTAGGAGGTGGCAAAACGTACTTTAAACAACTAGTCAAGGGAGATTTAGGTTGTGCCAGCTATATCGTTGGTTGTATCAATGCAGGAGTATGTACAGTTGTTGATCCTCGCCTCGACATGGTAGAAGATATTCTTGCGCTTGCGCTCGGCGAGCTAGCGGTCGTCGGTTTTGACCAGGTTAGCCGCACATATCCCCTACTACCTGCTTGAGCAGCATCTCCGGGAGCTCGATCGCTCACGGCCACTGGCCATTTTATGTGCCAGTGGTCAGCGCAGCACACTTGCCTGCTCCATTCTGCAGCGCCACAGCTTTAGCGAGCTGTTCAATGTCACTGGCGGCATGGATGCCTGGAACGAGGCGGGCTATGAGAAGACTCACATCTGAGCGCTAGCAAAGACCTGGCAGGCAGATAACACTGGCCACGTTGTTCTCCGCGAACACAGTCGTTCGTGTGTATATAGCGGGAGCCCGGCTCACAGAGCCGGAGCTCCCGCTTTTTGCTAGCTTTGACCATCTACTGGTATTGTCTTTCTCTTTCTGATATTATTCGTATACATGGTTGTTATTGGACATATAAAAAATGATTATGCATTGGCAAGGAGATTCTATGAACCTGCATTATTTACGTGTCTTCCTCACCGTTGCGGAATATGAGCATATTACTCGCGCTTCAGAAGAGCTTATCATCAGTCAGCCTGCAGTAACGAAAACGATTCAGCATCTGGAGCAGGAGGTGGGCCTTGAACTGATTGAACGCCATGGCAGGCGCATTGCGTTAACTCATGCGGGTCGCGTTTTACATAAATATGCACGGCGGGTCTTCGCGCTTGAGCGCGAGATGGAGGATGCCCTGGCGGCCCTGCGCGATGTCGCAGCAGGAGAGGTGACCCTTGCCGCCAGTATGACGACGGGTGTCTATCTCCTCCCCCCCATGGTCGCTCATTTTCGCAGCCGCTATCCGCAGGTAAACCTGCAAATTTCTATCCTGAATTCCAGTGAGATTATAGAACAGACGCTGGGCTGGAACCTGGACTTCGGCCTGGTCGAAGGAGATGCCTCCGCGCTGCCCCCGGAGTTGAATGTAGAGGTATTCGATCACGACGAACTCGTGCTGGTCGTAGCGCCACAGCATCACTGGCATTCTGTCCAGACTATGCGACCTGAAGAGCTGGGAAAGGGCGAGTTGTTGATGCGCGAACAGGGCAGCGGTATTCGCGAAGTCATCGAGCATGCGCTATACCACCACGGCGTCTTGCTGCGTCCACTCCTTACCATGCCGGATAACGAAGCGATCAAGCAGATGGTTCTGTGTGGCGTCGGGGCCGCCATCGTCTCGGCCTTGGCTGTGCAGCGTGAACTGGCGAGTGGGGACCTGCTGCGTATTCCTGTTGCCGGCCTTGAACTGCGCCCTGAACTCAGTCTTATCCAGCGCAAGGATAAACAACTTTCACGTGCGGCGCAGGCGTTTTGTACGTTTCTGCGTCCAAGGCAGGAAGTGTAATAGGTAGTTCTTCTCGTGCGTTTGTGCTTGCCAGCAGCCTTAAAAAGCAGAGGCCGGCATAAAAGTCTCACACCTTCCAGTGTTATAGAGAACATTACCAGGTTCTTTGTCAGCTAGGATAGAGAGGCTGGCCTGTCTTGTGTTTAAACAGAGAAGACCATTTCGGCCATCACTGAAGCAGATCTTGTTTGGTGGCCTGGGCGGAAGTATCGGCGTCCTCGGCGCAAACTCCCCCACGCCTGACCTGCCCGAGGCGAGTTAGGCCAGGTATTGTGCGTAGTATGGGCCTGATTATTGTCGAACGACGAAACTCGGCGCTCAAATGTGGCTTTTTCATGCTATAATTTCCACGATAAGATGCTGTACAGAAGGAGAACACGCATGTTACTTGCTGGCGACATTGGCGGCACAAAGACCAACCTGGCCTTGTATTCTCGTGGAACGGCCCGGCAACTCCCCTACCTGGAGGCAACGTTTCCCAGCGGTCCCTATCCCAGCCTGGCGGCCATCGTCGAGCAATTTTTGTCTGACGTCAAGCTGCCCGAGCCGATAGAGCGGGCTACTTTCGGCGTAGCCGGTCCAGTAGTAAACCGCCGCGCCACCGCTACCAACCTGCCCTGGATCATAGAAGAGTCCCGCTTAGAGCACGCTCTACATATTCCAACCGTGCGGCTCTTAAACGACCTCGAGGCCATCGCCAATGCCGTCCCCCTGTTAGGCCCTGCCGACGTCTCTACGCTCAACCAGGGCAGCGCCGTTCCTCATGGGGCCATAGCGGTGATCGCGCCGGGCACTGGCCTGGGCGAGGCCTTTTTGACATGGGATGGAAGCAGGTATCAGGCCCACACGTCGGAGGGAGGGCATGTTGATTTCGCTCCTACCAATGAAGTAGAAATCGAGCTGCTCCGCTACCTTCTTCCACGCTATAAACACATCAGCTTTGAACGCGTCTGCTCGGGCATGGGCATTCCCAATATCTATGTCTTCCTCAAAGAGAGCGGCCGGGCCCACGAACCTGCCAGGCTGGCTGAACTGCTTGCCGGCGCGGATGACCCCACCCCCATTATATTTAATTCGGCCCTGCGCGCAGATGACCCCGCTGATATTTCCATCGCCACTCTCAATATCTTTGTCTCTATTCTGGGGGCCGAGACCGGTAATCTTGCTCTCAAGGTCCTGGCAACCGGCGGCGTCTACCTCGGTGGTGGTATTCCGCCGCGCATACTCTCCTTGCTGGAGAAAGGTCAGTTTATGCAAGCATATCTACACAAAGGGCGTTTTGCTGATTTGTTGAGCGACGTGCCCATACATGTCATCCTTAATCCCAAAGTCGCCCTGCTGGGGGCGGCAAGCGCCGGACTGGCCGATTTATGAGCAGCAGTGAGCGCCATTGCAGGTCTTGCGCTGGCGAGCCAGCCGGCCCTAATCTTCAAACGCCAGCGTTACAACCATGCCGTCCCTCGCTGCCCTGGTCCGCGTAAATACCTGGCGCGCCATTTTTTCCAGCCCCGAGGTGTCGTTGATCTTCGGGCTGAAGTGTGTCAATAACAGCTCGCGAGCGTGCGCCGTTTTGGCTAAACCTGCCGCTTCCGACGCCAGCATATGCGCATTGGCCCGCGCCAGCGGCAAATCAGCGGGGTCGTCGTACATACTTTCACAGATCAGCAGGTCCACATCATGGGCGAACTCGGAGAGGGCCTGCGTTGGCCGGGTGTCGGTAATATAGGCCAGTGAAATGCCGCGCCTGGCCGCCCCCAGCACCTGCTGTGGCGTAATCACACGCCCGTTATATGCCAGCGTCTCCCCGTGCTGCAGGCGCGACCACAGCTGCACCGGCAGTCCAAGCGCCCGCGCCTGCTCTACCTGAAATGCCGGCCTGCGCTCAAGCCTGACACGATAGGCCAGGCAGTGTATCCCGTGCTGGGCTGCGGCACAGGAACCCAGTAAACCACCGGGCAACACGAATTGTTCTCCCCCGCGCATTTCGTGGATCTGAACGGGAAAAGGCAGATCTGCGGCAATACGCCTCAGCCCTTCAACGACGTATGTTGTTCCAGGCGGACCATAGATGTCAAGCGCTTCGGTCCGCCCGGCGTGCGCTACCATAAAGAGCACACCCGGCAGGCCCGCCACATGATCGGCATGCATATGCGAGAAGCAGATCGCTCCAAGCTGGCGAAAACCCCAGCCCAGCGACTTCCAGGGAATCTGGGTGCCCTCACCACAATCAAACAGCGTCAGTGTTGACCCGCAACGCAGCAAGGCCGACGACAGCCACCGCCCCGGTAGCGGCATCATACCGCATGTTCCCAACATACAGATGTCAATCATAGTCGATCTATCCTTTGCGCTATGCTCTGCTTCAGTAATCGTGGGTAAATGCCCAGGCCAGGGCGACGATAAGGAGTGAGAGCAGTGCTATAGTTGTCAGCGCCATGCTCACGACATAGAAAGGGATCCCGGCAACAATGAGTACAAACGCAAATAGTAGCCAGAACCCGGCAAATATGCTTGCCAACCATTTCCATGCTTGCCTGCCGCGCTGCACCGTCATCCCTTTCTTGCTGCAACAATTGTGCTATTATCACAGTATAACAGGTAGAGGGTACGAAGACACAGGGGGAAACAACACCATGTCATTGACGCTGATCGATCGCTTTCATCCCCGCTTGCGCCATGAGCAGCAGGCTGCTATCGATGCTGGAAAATTGCGCAAGCGTGACGAGATGGAGCTGCTCGAGCCCCAGCAGCTGCGCCCCATTGCGCTACTCAGCCTGGTCTTATTCATCGGCGGCGCCATCTGCTTTTGTGGCTTTAACCTCGCCGTCTATCTGGCGCGGACCCACCACAGCAGCGGCAGCATGGCAGGCTGGGGGCTGCTGCTTGCTGTGGTGTTCAATATCATTGCCTATCTTCTCGTCTTGCCCCTGCACGAGGCCATTCATGCCCTGGCCTTTGCGTTCTGGGGAGGTAAGCCCTACTTCGGCGCCAAACTGCCCCTGGCCCTGTACTGCGGTGCCAGAGATCAGCTCTTTCGCCGCAACCAGTACCTCGTCGTCGGCCTGGCTCCCCTGGTGCTGATCACCCTCGCGGCTATCGTCTTTACCCTGCTGGCCCCGGGTCTTGCGGCCTACACGCTGCTTGCTACCATCGGCAATTTCTCCGGCGCGGCCGGCGATATCTGGTCGGTCTACAGACTGCTGCGTCAGCCGGCCAGCGTATTTGTGGAAGATACGGCTTCGGGCTATCGCGCCTGGGAGCTCGGCGCCTGACGAAGGCTGGCCTGGAGGAAGAGATAACGCGGGAGAGGTGCATAAAGCAAGCGGGCAGCGTTTTTGCGAACGCATGTGCGAGATGTATTTGCGCCGCTGTGAGACGCGGGCGTGTGCCAGCAGCCAGCAGGCCAGGGCCATCACCACGAGCAGCGGACCTGAATTGAAATCCGTCGCCATGCCCGTGAGAATCATACCAAAAGCCTCGGCGAAGTACCAGATGAGGAGACTGACAATTATCGATGCCACAAGCACCGGGCGCACACGCTTACCCCTGACTACGAGCAAGGTGCTCTCCTTAGCGTTTGTAGTATATGTAGCCCCGTGAAGTGTAGACACTAGAATAGGGAAACAGCGCCTTATCTTGACTCAGCTTGGTTAGCCGTATATACTCAGATATGTGGTTACCTAAAAGGTTACAGAATGTAGATCGATAAACGAGGAGTCAGTTCATATGGTAACACCGCCCTCACTCTTCTGTGATACCTGTGGCACGGCAAATCAACCACATGCTTCATACTGCCGTGCTTGTAGACGCCCCTTGCCAAGCGCTCAACCTGACCCGCATAATGCTGCCACCGGGCACCAGCTCGCTAATGTCGTGCTGAAACAGCGTTATCGCATCATAGCTCTCATTGGTAAGGGAGGAATGGGGGCCGTGTACAAGGCCGAGGATCTGCAACTTGGCAACCGCCTTGTCGCCCTCAAAGTGATGAGCCAGCGCGACCTAACTGCGCAAGAGGTACAGGCGGCCGCCGACGCCTTCAAACGGGAAGCCATCCTGCTTGCGAGCTTGCAGCACCCCAATTTGCCCAGTATTTTTGATCACTTTGAAGAAAATGGGCGCTGGTATCTAGTTATGAGTTTTATTCAAGGTGAGACGCTGTCCGCCTATCTCAGGCATACCAGAGATGGCAAGCTCCCACTTGCTGAAGCTCTGCAAATCGGTATCCAGTTGTGTACGGTTTTGGACTACCTGCACTCTCAGTCGCCGCCAATTATCTTTCGTGATCTCAAACCGTCCAATATCATGCGTACTGCCAGTGGACATATTTACCTGATTGATTTCGGCATTGCGCGTCACTTCAAACAAGGGCAGGCAAAGGATACGGCAGCCTATGGCTCGATGGGCTACGCGCCACCAGAGCAATACGGTACGGCGCAAACAAAGCCGCGCTCCGATATCTACAGCCTGGGAACGACGTTATTTCAACTCGTTACAGGGCACGATCCTGCCTCCTCTCCATTCTGTTTTCCTCCCTTGCAGTCTCTCGTGCCAACAGCACCTCCCGAGTTGGCTACATTGCTTACGCAGCTATTGGAACTGGAAGAAGACAAAAGGCCCGCCAACATTCACCTCATCCAGCAACAGCTGCAGGCTATCGCTTCCTCCTCTGCCGCTGAAGTTTCTCCTCACAATCCACAACCTCCCGTTGCTCCAACGCTGATTGCCGCAGTGCCAGCATCACCCTCTGTTACATCTCTCCCTCCTACGCAGTATGTTGCGTTTCCTGCGTCAATGCAGGGTACTTCTGCCACTACAGCACAAACTGCTGCGCAGCCTTTGCAAGTGTGGGAGTTTCGTAGCAAGCAGCTTGTTACTATCATCATTTGTGCTATTTGCTATGCAGCGGTTGCCTATGGGCTTTTATCTGCTTATGTAGTGAGTAACGACGCAGCGAATATAACGCTATCACAGCTTCTATTCGGTTTCATATGGGTGTTGCCTATCTTTTTCGGCCTGGCGTTTGGCCCCTGGGTAGCAATTGGAGCAACTGGCATCGGTATTTTCTTTGCCACCTTGACAGTATCAGGTCCATTTGGGGCTGCAATTGACTGGTGGTCTGCCATAGCTATAACCCTGTCAGGGTTTTTCGCTGGCTGTATGTTATTCAAAACGAATAGGCAATATCAGACATTTGGGAAGATTGTTTTTGCCACATGTATAGGAGTAATAGATATTTGTATTGCTGTTGCCCTTATTCTATTGATGGATAGTATAAATTCACAGCCTGTAACTGTGAGTTTATACCTGATAGCGCAGATTATACCGTGCATCATTTTGCTCCCTTTGCTGCTGTTCATCTACAACCTGGTCACTCGTAAGAGGCAAGCTCAAGCTTTCTAGTCACCGTTATTGCTATAAGGAGAGATATGGGAAATAAGCTACTCCTCTGCTGCACGCCAGCAGGACACTCAAAGGGAGTGGTGAAGATGGGCCGCCCCCGCTCTGTTTGCTCTCGGCAAGTTCGACCGACCAGGCTCATCAGCACAGACCCGGGTTCCAGGCCGGCTACCCCGCTATACTGCGTTTGATGTGAGCATTATCACATACATTCCATGTACTACTTCACATTTTTTCTGTGCCCCAGGCCCTAGCGAGCGCCAAATACAGCTGGTATAGTCGTACTCATAGTAAGATGAAAGAGGAGATAGACAATACGCACGAAAAAGCGCCAATACAGATTGATAAGAACTGCAAGGATGCGATGGGCGAACAGCACTCTCGACATGAGGGAGGAGAAACATCATGAATTTCAAAATGTTCAGACTCATCATCGTTGGCATTGCAGCCATTGTGTTAATGGTTCTGATTTCGGCATGTGGCGGCCTCAGCAGTAACGGAAATGGTCAGGTGAGTGGTTCGGTTAGCTCTGTTGATATGGTCAACCACAGTGTTACGTTGAATGGCAATGGACAGTCGATTACAATTAAAGGTCTCACTGACCAGCAACTGGCAGTTCTGCAGGGCCAGGTGGGCCATACCTACACCATTCAGGTCACTCAAAACAGCGATGGCTCGTACACCATCTCCAGTGGTACGTCTCCGCAGTCAGATGTAAATACACCGGGAACGACCAACAACACGACTCCGGGCTCGAATCAGCCCCCAGGTGTGAACGCGCCCGGCAGCATCTTGCTGATCGGTAAAGTGCAGAGTGTCGGGAACGGCAGCATGGCGGTGAGCATGCCCGACGGCTCAATGCTGTCCCTGCTGACCAACACTCAGACCGACACTTCGGACTTCAACGGCGTTCAGCCAGCCGTCGGCCAGTTGATCAAGGTTAAGGCTATTGTAAACACGAGTAACGGTAGCTTCACGGCGACCAAACTGCAGACAACTGACAGCGGCGACCTGCAAAAGCAGAACGTCATCGAGTACGTCGGTGTGACGACGAGCGGCGTTGGTGCGGACCAGGTCATTCACTTCAAGCTTGGCAACCACAGCTATAACTTCCCGATCGCTCCCGGTGCCGACCTGAGTGATTACAACGGCAACGCTCAGAGCATCCTGGCTAACTCGAACGTGAAAGTGAAGGTACAGTTCCAGGGAACAAGCGGCTCGGCGATCAGTGTGGGGAACGCAAACAGCTAGTCGCTCGCCTCACAGGAACCACAGGAGGGCGAGCCAGGCATGACGAGACGAACACCACGCGACGGCATGAGGCTTAGCTCGAGCGCGGGATGAAGAACAGAACAGCAGTATCACGTAAAATAGAGTTTAATGAGAGGCCCTGTTCCCGCCTGAGAACAGGGCTGAGTAAATGCAGACGGAAAATATGCCAGAACTACCAGAAGTAGAGTATACCGTGCGCCAGCTGCGCGACAGCGTGCTGGGAGCGACTATCGCAGAGGCCCAGGTCTACTGGGAACGCAGCATTGGCCACCCCACTCTGCCAGATTTCCTGGCTGAGATAGTTGATCGTCGTATTCTGCGTGTGCGACGACGGGCCAAATACCTTATGTGCGACCTGTCGGGTGGGCTTATCCTCACCATTCATCGCCGTATGTCTGGCAATCTGTTGCTCCTGCCGCCTGGCCAGGAGATCGACATCAGCCTCAAAGAGAGAGATTTAGCCGCCTGGCGGCTCAAGGGGCCGGCCTTTAACGGCAGAACACCCTATTGCCGCGTCTGCTTTATCCTTGCAGATGGACGGCTCCTCCTCTTTACCGATCCGCGTAAATTTGGGCGCATCGAACTATGGCCTGCCGCAAGTGAGGAGGAAGTTTTCAAGGCGCTTGGGCTGGAGCCCCTGGACGTCGAATTTACCGTTGAGCGCCTGGCAAAAGCCCTTGCCGGGCGCAAGGCCGCCATTAAAGCGGCCCTCTTGCTGCAAGGGGTCGTCGCCGGCCTGGGGAATATCTATGCCGATGAGGCCCTCTATTATGCCTCTATTCACCCGCTGCGCCGAGCCGACTCGCTCACGACCAGCGAGATCCGCCAACTGCATGCGGGCATCGTGGAGGTCCTTGGCCGTGGCATTGAGCATGGGGGTACATCTTTTAGCGGCTATCGGGACCTGCAGGGAAATCCCGGCAACAACTACGACCACCTGCACGTCTACTCCCGTCATGGCACAAGCAAGGTCTGCGAACGCTGCGGCACACTGATTGAGCGCGTGCTCATTGCTCAGCGCACAGCCCATTTCTGTCCCAGCTGCCAGAGACTTACTGGGGCGTAAAAAATGCCGGGGTACACTGCAACGTAGCGGGTCCTCCAGGCACGTTGGTAAAAGTGACATCAACCGTGGCAGGAACCTGGCCGGGCTGGTGTCCCTGCAGGGGCAATGTAAACGTTACATAGCCGCCACTATCGCTTGGCGCCTGTGCTGCGAGCGGTTGGTCAAAGCCCTGAAAATGCACCACCGCCGCAGCCGTGGCCCCATTCACCGGCTCAACACCCCTCGTAATTCTGGCGTAGATGGTAATGGTTGTAAATCCATTGGGCGCATTATTCGACGCCCACGCTCCACAGCGGTAGGGAGGGGCCGTAGGGACCGGCGATAGGCCGGCCTGGAATGTCTTACTTATAGTCACGGTTGGCTGTATGTTAATAGGACTGGCTGTGGAACCGCACCCACTCAATATCACAACAAGCACGCCGCACAGGCTACCACTCAATAGGATAGAACAGAGAGCTTTCATACATTCTTTCTCAAAGAGAACAACAGGTAGAACGTCATGTCCAGCAAATTATACCATAGGATACTAACCTTCTCTGGTCACCTTCAATCCTCCAGCGCAGCATAAAAAAGGATCCAGGCCTTGAACCCGGACCCCCCTTGGATGATATTCATTGGCCGCTGCTGCTGCTGACCAGCTCATCGGGTTTGGCCGCTATCATAACCTGAATGTCATCGTAGCGCCTGACTTTGTAGATGATCGTTGAAATTACCCAGCTTGCAAGAAAGATGCCGATGATAAGTATGCCGAGGAGGCCAAAGTCCAGGTTATTGAGGTAATCCCAGAGGCCGCCCGTTAGATGCAATGGAGCGCTGATGATCGAGATGATCTCGATTGTGCCCACCACAAAAGCCACCAGGACCGAGACCAGTGTGATGTTCAGATTATAATACAATTTGCGTACAGGCTTTACAAAGGCCCAGCCATAGGCTCCCAGCATCAAGATGCCATCGGTTGTATCAAGCAAGCACATCCCCGCCGTAAACAGAAGCGGGAAAATGAGGATATAGGGGACTGGCAGGCCCTTCCCAACCTCGACGGCGGCGATACCCAGCAGTCCGACCTCGGTCGCCGTGTCAAAGCCGAGCCCAAAGAGGAACCCCACCGGATACATTTTCCAGCTCTTGTCCACTACTCTGAGCAGGGGGCGGAAGAAGCGACCCATCAGTCCGCGCTGATTTAAGAAATCATCGAGGGTCTGCTCGTTGTACTCCTCCCCGCGTTTTACCTTCTGGAAGGTGCGGAAGATTTCCCATAGCACAAGCAGATTGATGAAGGCGATCAGGTAGAGGAAGAGCGCTGAGACCGAAGTGCCAATCAGGCCACCTGCGCTTTGCAATGACGGGATATTTGTTTTGATGAAGGCGGCAGCGATGGCAATGAGGACTGATAGGCCGACTACGATGGTCGAGTGACCCAGCGAGAAGAAGAAGCCAACAGCGATAGGCCGTTTGTTCTCCTGTAAGAGCTTTCGTGTCACGTTATCGATCGCCGAGATATGATCTGCGTCGACGGAGTGGCGTAGACCAAAGGTGTATGCCAGTAATGCCGTGCCTAGCAGGGCTGGATATTGCACCGCGAACCCGGCGAAAGCCAGCGCCCAGGCAGCGACATTGAAGATAATCAGCAAGGCGTAAATGCCGATGATCTTGCGACGTAAGTCACTTGAACTGTCGCTGAAAACATGGGTGAGCGCAGAGACGCTGAAGTTACTACTCATGGAACCTCCTCCAGCCGCGCAGAAGCGCGGTGAGAAAAACAGTTTGATAGCACTGGCCTTAGCGCTGCAAACGTTTCGTCCTAGTGTTTTCATGATCGTGCATGTACCGTAAGTAAGTATAAGCAATTTCAGGGACTTTTGCAAATTTTTTGCAACTGCATTTTCAGGCGTTTTCAGCGCCATGCCGTTGAGGATGTCGCAGAATAACACAAAGAGGCGCGGGCCCACCCTTGTTTATCTAAAGGGTAGGCCCGCGCCTGGCGTAGGTCAATTGCTCTGGCTAAGCGCTGGAGAGCCTGGCTGCTGCGAGCCCTATTAGTGGAGCTGAACGTCTTCCATTCTTAGGGTCGAGTAGTGTATCTCATTTACCGCGGGGCCTCTCTCAACGTAGGATTTCTCTGGCTGGGATGAGCGCACGATCAGCATTGGCTGCCTGGTGGCGTCGAAGACGCGCTCAGTTACACTGCCCGCCAGAAGATGCTGCAGTCCACTGCGCCCGTGTGTCGCCATTGTAATCACGTGACAGCCACTGATCTCCTCGAGACCTTCCCTGCTGGTGCAGTTTGTCGCAAATTCGCTCAGGCTGTGGGCGATATTTGAACTGGCGACAATTGACGAGGTGACCGCGAGCTGCAGCTTGGCGAAATCTCCTTCGCGCAGGCGCCGCTCGATCGAGCGCAGATAGACTTGCGCCTCTGACTCAGCCAGCTTCCTGGCAGCATCCTGCTCGCGGTAGCCAGCGATCCCTATGGGAGGGAAATGGAGGACCCTGACCAGGTGAAGCGCGCCCGCAGCCGGAGCCGATAGAGCGGCGCAGAGAAGCGCCGCTGGCTTCAGCCCCGCTTCTGCCGACGCAGAACCGTCCAGCGCTACCATGACAACTATGGGGCGAATACCTCCCGGCGCAAGGTCGGCCAGGCTCTCTTCGGTGCGTAAAACCAGCGCGGGGACCGGCAGGTGACGCACGACCTCCCTGGCGATGCTGCCTGTAATCCAGCGCTCAACTCCCCTGATGCCACTGCTGTACATCACGACGATGTGTGCCCTGTGCCTGCGCACACCCGCAAGAATTGCCTCTACGGGCGGACGATCCATGCAGTCGATAGCGGTAGGCACACCTGCCAGCGCTTCGGAGGCGGCAAGCCGCGTCAAATAGCTAATTACTCGCGCTCGATCCTCCTCTGATGGCCCTTTGACAGCCACCTGTGGTTCTGTGAAGATCTCACCGTTTTCAAGGGGATAGAAGACCGATTGTAACAGCACCACTGAGCCAGCGGTCGCCCGCGCAAGGCGCGCGGCGACGGGGATGACGCTGGCCGCGTCGTACGATCCGTCTAAAGGGACGAGAATGTTTTGCAGCATCTTGATACTCCGCTCGTTTTGCCTTCTCGGGGTCGTAGGCGCGATGCCTGCCACCACGCAAGATCGCGCCCGCGACCCCTACGTATGCTCCTCTGCATAGGGAGCATAGACGCTTCTTCTTACATTCTGATCACAATGGCCCGGATTTCGCATCACATCTCGGTCACTAAGCATGCGCGCTCACCAGGCCGATCTCCCTGCGAAGTCATGCGAGCTTGCCGCGCATGCTTAGCAGCGCAGCAAGTCCCAGCACGATCCAGGCAGATATTGCGGTGGGGATTGCGCGTCTCCTCCGGGGGTAGAGGGCTGCCAGCTGCTGTTAGCCGGCCTTTCTCAAGCAGGAGAGACACGCACCTGTCTCTCCAGAGAAACACCCGGCACCGCAAATGCGGTGCCGGGTGCGCTGGCATCACCTCCGCTTCGCACACCTGTCCTCCTGGTGGAGGAAAGGATGGGCCTGAGATATGGCTCACTGAGCGATGAGATCAGGTCCTTGGAAAGACCGGTAGCGTAAACGCAGATTTACTGGATGCCAGGAGACCAGCGAGCGCGGTGTACCAGGCAAGCAGCGCGGTAATGATACCAAGCCAGCCGCCAATCGCGATCCATGTGTTCCCGGCCGTCGCACCTGCGGCACCGTAGTTGGATATTGCAGAGGCAGAGACTATGTTGCCAATGGTCAAGCAAAGGAACGTCAGGAACAGGACACCGAAGACGGCCATAAGAGCCAGGTTGCTTCTCAGGGTACCAAGGAACAACAGGAGGGTGAAGATTGTCCACCCCAGGAGGAAGACTCCAAGGGCTTGATTAAGGGTAGCACCCTTGAGGATGACACCAGCAATGTTTGCCGGAGGTAAAAGCACAACACCGAGAGAAAGCCAGAAGCCCGCGTAGGAGCAGAAGGCGGTGGCACCGAAAGTGTTGCCTGCCCTAAACTCCTGTATGCCGGCAACGAGCTGGACAACTCCGCCATAGAACAGGGCCAGGCCGACAACAATAGCGGCTCCTGCTCCTATCCCTGTAAAGATGAAACCGGCGTTGGAACAACTGAGGACGAACGTCGTGAGCGCGAAGGCGCTCAAGCCGAGCGGAGCAGGGTTTGCGACTGCCGCATGCGCCTCTGCTTCGGCATGTTCAACTGCATATTGAGCCATTGAAGTTACCACCTTTCGAAAAAAGACTAGCAATCCATAGACAGACGTTACTACTCATGGGACGAGTGCTATGCTACGTAACTCCTTGTCACAGGCACCAGGGCTCATTGATAGGTGGCATGTCATCTCCACAACCCTGGTGGACGGCTTAAAGTTCGCCATGGGTAGCGCGGAACTACACACTGCCTGCAAAAAAGGCTCCTCTTGTTTGTCGCTATGCCTCCTTTCCCTATAGATAAACAATGCGCCTCTCCCGCGGATATTTCTGACTATTGCCTTTTGCGACGTTACCGCCCTTGGGCAGATGATCACTGTGTGTAGTTAATAATCGGCAGTATGCGCTCAGATGGATAGACCACCGCCTCCAGCTGTGGAAGCAGATTGCGCTGCTGGCCAGCCTGCCAGTTTTGCCTGGTTCTCCGCTGAGCCGCCTGGACGCGAAGGATTTTTACCTACGTCAGCTGGCCGAGGTCGACGCGTGAACTCCGCTCACATGCGTTGATAGCTTGCCTGGGGGGCGCTGGCCCGGTAGCATGCCTCATAGCCGGCAGGTGCAGTGCGGCGGTGGATGCGCTGGCTCTGGCAGTGAACGGCATTATCTTCACGATCGCTGCGCATGAGCGCGCTAAAATAAGGGAGATGAAAAAAAGTGCGGGCAAGTGCGACCGCGATGGGGTTGCCAGCATCAAGGCTGAAAAAGTAGACGCCGTGTTCACACCCGGCACGCGGGCCACAATCCAGGCTAGCCAGGGGGTGGGTCATTAGTACTTTCCCTTTTGCAATGATCAAAAAAGAGTATACTGTAACTGTATATGTCGGAAGAATGAGGGAATGTTCGAAGGGAGAGCAGGCGACATGTTGAAGCAAGATCAATTCATTTTACCCGGGGGCGTTACTGTACGAGACTCCCAGGGCAACCAGTATGTCATCGAGAGGGTCCTGGGGAGAGGTGAGTTTGGGGCCGTGTACCTGGTGAGGGAGCGGCAGGGAAGGCACAACCTCTTTGCTCTCAAAGAGGTAATTAACCCGAATAAAGCTGATCGCGAGCGCTTTGCTTTTGAAGCTAAGGTTCTCAAACGACTGCAGCACAGGGCACTGCCCTGCGTGCATCACGTGTTCGAAAATGATAAACTCAAGAGAGTGTATCTGCTCATGGACTACATCAGAGGGCGAAACCTGGAGGACCTGCGAGGAGAGCAACCTGATAGGTGTTTTCCCTCGCCCCTTGTGCTGGCCTTAATGGCTCCCATTGTAGATGCGCTCATGTATTTACATAGGCAAGACCCGCCTATCGTGCATCGGGACATCAAGCCAGCGAATATTATCGTGCCGGTGGGCGGAGGTGGGGCGATGCTGGCTGATTTTGGTTCGGCGAAGGAATATGTGCCCGGTACGGCCACGACCATGGTAAGTCACCATTCGCCAGGCTATGCCGCACTTGAACAATACAGAACCGGTACCAATCCCTCGACTGATATTTTTGGCCTGGGGGCAACACTCTATGCGCTTTTGACCGGTATGGCCCCGATTGATGCACCCTCGCGGGTAGTAGGAGGCTTAAGTTCAGGCGTCGATCCCTTGCAGCCCGCACATCTGCTCAAGCCCGAGCTCCCGCTGGCTGTGTCCAGGGCCCTGCAGCGTGCAATGGCCATCAAAATGGCCGACCGCTTTCAGAGCGTGGAGGAATTCTGGCTGGCATTGCAGGCCCATGACGCACAGCAGCTATCTCGTGCTCCCTCGTCGGATGCGTCTCAATCATCTGCTCCTGAGCGGGTTATGGAGGACAGAGATACCGAATCCTTACAGAAGGCGCCCGGTGCTTTGCGCGCAACAAAAACGCGAGCACTGGCCGTGCTGATCAGTGTATTCATGGTCTTAGCTCTCACAGGAGCGCCTCTAGCATATCTAAAGGGCTTTACGCTTCTCTTTCTGTGCTGCCTGGGCGTGCTGCTCCTTGCACTCGCTGCGCTGTTCTTTGCGCGGCTTGCAAGCGCGCGCATCGCAGAAGAACTCAGAGTAGGGCTATAAGCATCGCTTCAGTCAGTATGTAGATGCAGCAAAATCTTTCCCTAGCGCCAGACCCGGAGACGACTGACTGTTCCAGTAGCAGTAAGGGTTTTCCCCGGCAGCAAGAGCCTGCGCTTGCTCACCGCGATCACGGGATGAGCAGGACCTTGCCTCGCGTCTGGCGCCCTTCCAGATGGCGGTGCGCCTCGGCGGCGGCGGAGAGCGGAAAGGTCTTATCGATGCGTACTTTCAATTCGCTGTCCTTGATCCACTTGAACAGGTCGCTAGAGCGCCAGAGCAACTCCTCGCGGGTGGCAATATAATTGACAAGCGTGGGGCGCGTCAGGAAAAGCGAGCCCTTGCGGTTGAGCACCTGCGGGTCGAACGACGACACGGGGCCGCTGGATTGGCCGAAGAGCACAAGGTAGCCACGCGGTCGTAGCGAGTCCAGGCTTCCCTCGAAGGTGGTTTTACCGACCGAGTCATAGACGACGTGCGCCCCTGTGCCACTGGTGAGACGTCGAGTCTCCGGGGCAAAGTCGGTCTGGGTATAGAGGATGATATCGCTTGCGCCCGCTTCTCGGGCCAGACGAGCCTTCTCCTCGGTCGAGACGGTTCCGATGACCCGCGCGCCCTGGCGCCTGGCGATCTGCACTAGCAGCTGTCCTACGCCGCCAGCTGCCGCGTGCACGAGTGCGACCTCTCCCGACTTGAGTGCATAGGTGCTTAGTGCCAGGTAGTGCGCCGTCATCCCCTGCAGCATCACAGCAGCGGCCGTCTGCGTCTCTATACCTTCGGGAAGCGGGACGAGGAAGCTGGCGGCCACGACGGCATATTCAGCATATGCGCCTGGCTGTGAGGTGTAGGCGACGCGCTCGCCGACGCGGACATCCGTGACGTCAGGACCGACGGCGTCGACTACGCCTGCCGCCTCCTGCCCAAGTGTCGTGGGCAGCTGACTGGGATAGAGGCCTGAGCGCTGGTAAATGTCGGCGTAGTTAACGCCTATTGCCTCGATCTTCACGCGCACCTGGCCAGCTCCCGGTTCTGGGAGCGGGACATCCTCGTAGCTGAGGACCTCTGGACCGCCAATTTTATAGATACGTACTGCTTTCATCATTTCGTTCCTTCCATACCTTATCTCTCTACCGTCCCCAACACCCCTTTGCCTGTGAACGGTAAGATCTCACGCAATGTATGCATTTTTTCATAATACGTTTTATGCTCTCTCCTCCTCCTCCTCCTACCTTACTCCCGCAACAGCTCTGGAACTGAGAGGAGAATGCTGGAGGGATGCTCGGGGTCGTGATAGATTAACTGGTCGGCGGCGATCAATTTTGTAGCCGTGGCCAGTGGTTCGCCGCTGCCGGTATTTCTCGCATAACGCGGATGGGCCCCGCTCGACACCTGCAGGCGCAGCCGGTGACCGCGCCGAAAGCGATGCGCAGTTGGCCAGAGATCGATGGTGACGCGCAGGCAGCCATCGGCTGTGACAGGTTGCGAGCCGGGTTTGCCTCTTATCAGCGCATCGCAGATATTCAGCGACGCCCCTTTTGGGTCAACATCGGTGATGCGGGCGAAGAAGTCCGTATATGCCAGGCTTGATTTTGCGAACAGCTCGACCTGGATCGGCCCGATGACCTCCAGGTCCTGCCGCAGCGGGGCCGAAGTATAGGTCAGGACATCTGGCCGGGCCTCCAGCTGGCGGTTGTCGGTTGGCAGGGAGGGGCCTGTGAGCAATGGGCCGGCCACCGACGGGGTGGGATCGGCCGGGTCATAACGATAGTAGTCAGGCTCTGAGCTGGACGGCAGAGTAAGGGCCAGCCCTTGCTCTGACTGCAGATAGAAACGCTGCTGGCGTGTACCCGCTGGAGGCCAGTCGGCATAATCGCGCCATTCATTGGCACCGCTAACAAAGATGCGTACCGGTGATGCGCGCAGCTGGCCGCGGTCTCCCAGGAGGTTCGCTCTGAACCAGGCCAGGGCCTCACGCAGCGAGACGGTATTCAGGTCGAGCGAAGAGTGCGGCCAGGGGCCAATCGTTAGATACGGCTGGTGGCCTGCCGCGCGCAGGAGGTGGTAGTCACGCAGCATCCATGGCAGAAAGATATCGTACCAACCTCCCACCATATTGATCGCAGCCGTCACGTCTTTCACGCTGCCGCTAAAGTCGCGCGCAGCCCAATAGGGGTTATCCGCTTCAGGATGCTCGAGCCACTCCTGGAAGAACCAGGCATGCTGACCATCAGCGCGATGGTCGAGATCACGCAGCGGCAGCTGAGCATAGAGGGTCCGCAGCAGGCGGCCGGCTGTGAACATTGCTGCGACCATGCCGAATGGTCGTTCCTGGTTAGCCATCATATGCGTCCAGGACAGGGCCGTGTCCAGCGCGAATGCTTCACCGTCATAGGTCATGCTGTGGAACTCCGAGGCCGTAACCTGGACCGCCATGGCCTTGAGCTCGGGCTCCGCGTCGCGCGCGATAGCCCATTGCACAAAGCCAAGGTAACTCGCGCCATTGGTTGCGAGGATGCCGTTGAACCAGGGTTGCTGCCTTAGCCAGGCCACAGTCGCCAGGCCGTCATCGTGTTCGTGGCCAAACGGGTCAAACTCACCGCCTGAGCCGAAGGTCCCACGTGTACTCTGAATCACGACCTGCAGGCCACGTTCGGCAAACAGCCGTCCATAGGCAAGGCCAAAGAGGCCGCGCCGACCATAGCAGGAGCGGATCAGGATCGTCGGGAGCCGCTCAGAGCCATGGGGAACGTAGCGATCTGCCAGCAGGGCGACGCCATCGGGCATCGGCACCCGCAGGTCGCGCTCCACAAGTATGTCGTGAGTTGCGGCCGGCGGCAATCTGGTAAGCCTTGCGAGCAGGCTGCTGGCGATTGTCATGGCAAATCTCCTTGCTCCCGAGGTGGGCGGATACTTTTACCATCCCTCTGTTCTTCCTCTCTTATGAGTCATTGCCTTTTTATTATTCCACTTCTCTCCACTGATTGCAATCGGCCTTGCGCAAGCAGAACGGCAATGAGCCTCTGGAGCCGCCCCTTCTTTTATGTGGCACTGTAGTACTATCCTTTGATGTGACCATGCTGTGAAGAACAAAGCCTGCTCTGTGATGTGAAGGTGAGTGGCTCTGCGTATGCTGATAGAAGTTTGAGTTCTTTCCAGGAAGAAGAAAATGAAAGGAGGACGGTATGTACGAGATTATTCTTTTCAGAGCATCTCAGGACGAAAGAGAAGCCTGGCGCCAGTTGCGCCAAGCGGGATTTGCTGAGGGAGAAGCCTACCAGTTGCTCTACCTCCGCAGAAGGTATGTGGCCGAACAAGCCAAGTGGAAGGAGGTGACGATCTATCGTCGCCTGCAGTTTGTCCGCTGGCTGGTCAGAACAGGCAGACTGACAGAGCAGACCTTCAGGGAGCAGAGAAGCTAGCCCACGAGCATGAAGGCTCCCTGCCACCGCTCTAGTGTCTCTTCCGTGAGGCTTGGGGGCTGGCCGCATCTCGTATCTTCAGAGAGTCCTTCTTTCGGTTGTTCCACTTTGCAATGAAAAGCGGAGAGAATTATGCTACTTGCTCTTGTTTGAGAACTGCCAGCAAGCGGTATTGTCAACTTGGTAAGGTAGCTGAACAATGTGCTAAAGTACCTTCATGAAAACAACCACCACTGCTCTCAATTACAAAGGGTTCCGTTTCCCTTCTGAAATTATCAGCCACGTGGACGATGACCGAAGTGTTGTTGCAGGAGTATGGGCCACTGGCCCCGATCTGGTTGCAAGGCATGCCCCAGCGCATACAAGTGGCCAAGCCACATGCAGCGCTGGATGCTGAACAGAGAGCAGCGGGCAGCAGAAAGAAACTTCCTATTAGGCATAGAATCTGTTTGATAGTACACTGATGGCTCTCACTCGTTTTTTGTGCGCACAAGATTTAGAGATGCGCAGAAATAACCAGTTGTCCTGGCTACTTCGCTCAGTTATGCTCGGATGAGCGAAGTAGCCAGGACACGCGAGAAGAATCTTTACGCGCCTTTCAGCCGCTGGCCCGCCTTGGCCTGCCGCTGCTCGCCATTTCCTATCGCAACGATATAGGCTCCCCGGCCAGCCCTGACGGTTTCAACCATCTAGGAGATAGTGAGTGGCAGGATCTGGAAGCGGGCGCCCGCTACGCGCTGGCGCACGGGGCTCAACACCTGGTGCTCTATGGCTGGTCGATGGGAGGGGCTATAGTCGAGGCGTTCCAACATCGCTCCCCCTATGCTCATTACGTCCAGGCTCTGGTGCTCGATGCGCCGGACCTCAACTGGCGAGCGACGCTCGCATATCAGGCCCAGAGAAGGTCCCTGTCAGGGTTCCTCGCCAACACCGCCGAGGCTGTCGCCAGCATACATTCTGGCATCAATTTCGATGCTCTCGACCAGTTCAATCTGCCACAAACGCCCATACCCATCCTGCTCTTTCATGGCACGCACGACACGTCGAACCCGATTGGGGTCAGCGATGCCTTTGCGCGCGCCCATCCTGATTTCGTCACATATGTGCGCGTTCCCAACGCGGAACATACCGAGTCATGGAACGTCAATCCGCAGGCATATGACAGTGACCTAACCACGTTTCTAACGCGGGTGTTACACTTGAAAAGAGGCCGTTTCATAACTGGGAATCCTCCTCCCAAAGATGAGCTAGAACACGCTTAGGCGAACGGATGAGATCAGGGCGGCCAGTTTGCTGAGCTGCCAGCCCAACAATGACGGAAGCGGCGTAGGTTAAGGCCACCTGTGAGGCCATCTCGGACCAGCCACACAGAGGTGGACGTTGGAGATGAAAGAAGAGAAAAACGCGACCAAAGAAGCGTTCGATGGCGCTGCGTTTGCCGAGTTCTTCTTTGGTCCAGGTCGGCGGTAAGCAGAGCGATTCTTCTGGCGTTTGGGATTCCAAGGAATAATAGCAACGGCACCCAGCATGGCATGAATCCAGGCAATGAGGCGCAGACCCCAATAGGCAGCATCCAAACGGATGATACGGGGACGGATCTGGTAAAGACGTACGGCTCCTGCTAACAAGCGCTGTGCAAAAGGAGCATCGTGTGAGTTGGCAGGAGAGAGAGAAAGAAGAGAGGCAAGCCAGAACCACGACAGATGAGGGTGTGCACTCGGAAGCCTCGCAACAGAGGAAGAGGATGGTGGGCAGGAGCGTGTCCGAAGGCTGCGTCAGGATCACGACCTCGCCAGGCCAAGATGGGAGCACTATCAATGATGAGATCACGTGCCCCAATGAGTCGTCGTCGGAGAGCTTGCAGAACGGTGAGCACGAAGAGCGACTCGTGCAGAGGGGCTCCGGCTGCGTGGCGACGTTTGCACTGCTGGGATCTGCTCGGAATGCGAGGTTGTCCCTCTTTGTTCAATGGCAACCCACAGGCCAGAGCCAAAGCAGACCAACTCGTGAGCCAGTCGTGCATATCCTGATAGGATAAGCGCCACAAGGTACGCAATAAGCTCATCAGCAGCAAGCTCTCTTCGCTGTACGTGCGTGGTGCTCCTCCAGGACCGGCTGGCAATGGGGGAGGACAACGACGATGGGCCAGACAAACGGCCAGACGACACAACATGAGCAGATGCAACGTCGTGACTAATGTAAGAGCGTTCATGTGGAGGGCAGGACCCAGTCGAGCTTGTGCACGCTGATAGGATGGTGGTGCGACTGGTGTCTGATCTGCTAGAGCTAAAGACATCAACATGCTGACCTTCTAGATGAGGGAGCTAGCCTCTGTCTAGATGTCAGCATACTTTACTCTGCCAAGTACCAGCGTGTTTGGTATCCATTGAAGAGCTTTTTGAGGGTTAGGAAACGCCCTCTTGAAAAGATAAATAGTCCACCTCTATTCCTTCACATGCGTAGGCCAGAGGCCAAAAGCCACGATGCGGGCCGGCATATCACGAATAAACGGCACATGTAATAAGGTACGCATAAAAGGCATTAAAAAAATTGGCGTTCCTCCTTTGAGTCCAGGTAAAAGCGCGTTCTGTTGCAGAAAACTCTGAATAGCCTGTATCACCCTGGTTGGTAATTCTCGCTGGCGCTGTATCTTAGCAAGGTCACGCTGCTGCACAATCCCATATTTGAGCTTATTCCCCAATATGTTCGCCGCGACTACCGCGTCTTGGATCGCGTAGTTAATGCCTACCCCCCCAACAGGTGACATCACGTGCGCGGCATCGCCGATGAGCAACAGGCCTGGACGATACCAGCACCGGAGACAGCTTGACTCGACCGAGAGCACCGAAACCTGGTTCCATTCTCTAATCTCCTGTGCGCGGTCAGCAAAAGCGGGTATGATCCTAGCAACCACCTGACGTAGCTGCTCCAACCCAGCAGCACGGACCTGCTGGTATGTTCCCTTGGGAATGACATAACCAAGCTGCCAGTAGTCAAAGCGATTCAAAGCAACCAGGATGCGCCCGTCTTCTATGTGCCCGAAAGCTTGCTCAGTATCATCCGGCCTGCGCAAGAGACGGAACCAGAGTATGTCCATCGGAGGAGAAGTCTTGATCGGCTCAAAGCCTGCCAGCTTGCGCACACGCGAGAAACGTCCATCCGCGCCAATGGTCATCACCGCTCGCATTTCGGACCGGCCTTCCTTCCCACGATAGCGCACACCGCAGACCTTACCGCCCTCCTCGATCAAATCATCTACTTGGGCCCCCATCACAAGGCGAAATTCGGGATAGCGCTTCGCCTCTTCAGTAATAAATTTCAGAAACTCGACCTGTGGTATCAGAGCAATGTAGGGATATTTGGTCTTCAAACGCGAGAAAAGGGCAATAGTAGCCGTTCCTCCTGGTGTCTGAAAACTCATTTCACGCATTTCGGTATGACGTATTTGCAGCAACCGATCAGCAAGACCAATCTCGTCCAGGATCTGTAACACTGATGGATGGATGGTGTCGCCCCGGAAATCACGATCAAAGTCCATATGCGCTTCTAGCAACATCACCCGGACTCCTTTGCGAGCCAGCAGCAGCGCCAGTATCGCTCCTGCGGGGCCGCCTCCGACGATACAGCACGTCGTTTGTTCGCTCTGTTTCACTTCATGTGTCTGATGGACAGTTTTTTCTGACTGCATAGTCGCTATCTCCTTTCAATAATAGGAGCAAAAATAATTTAATGCCGTAAAAGACCCGTGAGCACTGTTTCAACGACACTATCCGCAATCTGTTCCTGTGTATATTGCAAGGCAATAGGATCACGGAGTACCTGACGCCGCAGGACGAAGCCCATCACGCTGCCCACAAAAACCTGAGCAGTGAGCATCGGGTCAGTCGGCCGCAGTTGCCCTTTCTCCATCTTTGCCGACAGATAGCGGCTCAGGAAATCCAGTATCTTCTGAAGAGCGATCACAGGCATTGGCCGCATTTCAGGATTATGGATGGCCTCTTGCAGAACCACGCGAATGAGCTGCACAAACTTTTCGTCTTCGACGCGCTGCAGCACTTGTCGTAACAGAAAGCGCAAACAGACTTCCGGAGCTTGCTCCAGCACCTGGGGCGGCAGAGAACGTATCACCTGCATTGGAGAGCGCTCCTCAATAATCGCCCAGAGCAAGGCTTCCTTATTCTCAAAGTAATGATAGATGAGCCCACTCGTGATACCTGCTTCACGAGCAATATCCTTATTCGTTGCCCTGAAAAACCCTTTTTGCGCGAATACCTGCATTGCAGCATCGATAATCTGCTCACGGCGATCTTCTACTACTTTCGTTGTCCTTGCCATTTCACAAATCACCTCTCACAAGGTTTTTTTGAAAGTCGGGAGTGCAAAGGGCGAAGCCTCAAGGGCTGCCACCTTTATCAATCCTACTTTTAATTGATCGATCAATTAAAATATAAAGAAGAAGCAGCCATATGTCAAGGGGTATTGCCCCTAGCGGTGGTGGATAATTAAGCCGTCTCTCCTAACCTGTGCTGGCTACCTGGGGCATCTGTTCAGAAAACGGGAACGGTGGTGGCGTCTTTGAAGGCAGTGCGATTGCAGATCCATCGGGTTTCCATTCCTCTGAAAACTTCCTCGAAATCAGGAATAGTTTTCTGCCCACATCTATCGTCTGGGTGTCCCATCTGTAAAGCTCATCTTGAGGGGAGAAAAGAAACCCTACTGCTTGCTGGTCACGATCAGCTTGCTATTGGGCCAGTGACGATGACGTAAAGCCGTACACATGCAGCGTCATACGGATCCTCGTCGCTTGAAATTGAGATGATGAGAAGATTATTATAAGGAAGGATAAACAGGAACTGTAGGGATTGTCAAGCGGTTAGGAGAGAGGATTGAATTAACTACCATCGAGAGAGGAAGTACCCTATCAAAAATTATGCCTAATCTAGAAAGAAAATCGCACAGACAACCGTTTCTATCCGAAAAAGAAAGACACAAAACCCCGCAAACGGAACAGACCCTTCCGTTTGCTTCTGTTACAATCATCGGAGCTGCAGGACAAACAGGACAATTCTTCGCGGAAACCCTCGGAGCAATACCCGATGGACCCCGGATCAATGCGGTCATAAGAGATCCCCTGCAGGCAGACAAACTTGCGAAAAATTACCCCGTGTAAACATATATCCAAAAATAGAAACTACGCTGAACACCCATTCAGATGTACTAATCCTGGCTACAGCGAACCCGACAGAAGAAGTCCTCAATACTATTGCAGACCAGGCCAAAGGGCCACTCACACTCATCCTTCCCCAAAACGGAGTTGACGTCATCCCGGCCGCAAGAAAAGCATTCGAAGGTAAAGAAGACATTCATCTCATCCGCGCCAGTCTATTCACTCCGGTAAGCATGAGTGAAGACCGTACTGTACAATACGATTCCCGGAAAAAAAGGATTGCTTTTGCTCCGGTATATGCCGACCAAATTGCCGCCTTCTCAAACGAAGAAAACCAAAGTCTGCAAAAAACGATTGCCGAATTCAAGCAGGCAGGTTACGATGTCATAAAATGCAATGATTATCGTTCAATGGAATGGACCAAACTGGTCGCCAACGGACTCGGCTCAACGGCAGCTGTTACCGGAATCGGACCAAGAGAAACATTTAAAGACTCCGAACTCTTCGCTCTGGAAATCCAAGCACTCAAAGCCAGGGTAAAAATCTTAAAAGAAGCAGGCATCCCCTTCACCGATATCCCATGGGTGTCACCATTGAAAAAAATGGCATACGCGCCAAATTCTTTCTTGAGCAACATACAAATACGCAACTTCATCGCAGAACAAGTCGCCAAAGACAGGAACAATGAACCCCCGGCAGCCGCAAGAAAAATAGTCGAAGGCAACAAACAGATCGAAGCAACAACCTACTACCATGAACCGTTTATAAAACTCGCATCCTTCCACGGACTCCGTTCCCCTGTTGATGAAGCCATTCAAGCGGTCCTTACCGAGCACCAAGACGGAAAAATAAATTTATCCAATCCGAGTTTGTCATCCGAAACAAAGAAAAATCTTCTTCTCGAAAAATTCCACATGAAAATACAGGAACCATTATCTCCCAGAAATCCTTTGACAACCAAAACAGTGGAACGATTAGCAAGATTGTTTACAAAAGAAACTCACGTATCCGGAATAAAAAATTTAGAAACAGTACGTGAAAACCTTAAAAATGGGAAAAGTAGTATATTCCTCGCGAATCACTTAAGTCATGCCGATCATCCAACTTTGGCCCTGGCATTGAAAGATAACGGTTGCAAAGATCTTGCCGAAAGAATGATATTTGTCGCAGGTGTGCGACTCCAAAACGAATCTGTGGGAAAACAATTTAATGACGCATATCCGTGTATTACCGTAAAGGCACCCACACCACAAGAAACGAAAGAAGAAAAAAGAGCAAGCACAAGCCATTAACCGCAAAGGAATCCGGGAGATAAATAAAATATTGGATAAGGGTAATTTGCTCGTGATCTATCCAGAAGGGACTCGAAGCCGGACCAAGCAGATGCAGGAAGCTATACCTGCTGTTGCAATATATGTAAAACATGAAAATGTTGCCAGCCTGATACCTATTGGAATACACGGTACGGAACAATTACTTCCCCCTGGCAAAACCCGCCCCCGCTTTGCGGAGACAAATATTGCATTCGGACAACCGATTTCACCGAAAACGATCATTACCGCCGCTGAAGGAGAATCACACGCCGAAAAAAACAAAAAAATAATAGCTTCGGTCATGTTGGAGATCGCCAAACTTCTTCCTAAAGAATATAGAGGCGTATATAAATGAACTAAATTTGCAGTAAAATTTGTAATATAAGCGAATTTCCAACCCCTTCAATCATGTGCACTATCCGGCTGGGATCGTCTTTTTCGTCTTTCAACGGCGGTTAGAGACAGTAACGTTGTTACTGGACCTAGATACAATAGCTTGAGCGCGTATTGAGCACGGAACAAAAGAGAGATATTTGAGCGCTGGTAAGGTGAGACTGTGACTTTCTTGTGAGACTTATACGTTACATTATCTGCTATGATTTCTCTGCACAACTTCGTAAGTTTTGTCGACCGAGTCGAAAAGTGAGTAACAGTTCGCTTGGCTTCAACACCTCGAAAAACAATTCGTCTGTGTAAGCTCTTCATGTAGTGCGGCACTGGAGCGCTATTCGCTAGTTCTCGAAAGAAGGGCGATAGTATGCAGGAAAAACAGATTGAGCATAAAGTGGATACTGGTACGGCAGAAATGGGAATGGAGGAGTATCTGAATGCGGCTGTGATGCAAGCTGAATTCTTGCGGAAGATTTTAGGCGGCTTGCAAAAGGGTACTGATCTCTCCTTAGCCGCATGGAGTGAAGCCTTTGAGGCGTCCCATCGCACATTAGAACACATCAACAAGGCCGTGGCGCTGGCACAAGAGGTGTTTGAGGGACATATGGTGCAGATGTCAGGGGCTATGTCAGAAGAATTGATCTGTAATGAGTTTGAGTGCCTGACTTGGAAGTAGCAGCGTATCTCTCCTTACACTGAGAAGCATATGGGGTATTCAATAGCAGAGTACCCCTTTTCGTTTCTCTTTCTGCTTCCGTGCCCGGTCTATGAGATGCCAGACAAGAGAAGAGCAGAACTGTTCGGAGTGGCGGTTTAAGCTCAACAGCATTGGACAGCTTCATCCTGGAGATTCTCCTCAACTTTTTGCAACACAACCCTACACCTTGGGATGACTCGAGACTGCATAGAGCTCCCACGCAATACCATCCGGATCGTAGAAGCTGATGTACTTGTCATGGGTCTCCAGATCTTCCTCAATCCCATTGTTGCGTACCCCTGCCACATCTAAATCCCGTTTCAAGTCTTCCAGAATGCCTGCGTCTTCCACGGCAAGAGCGAGATGATCCAGACCGACTCGGAACGGATCGAAGTGATCGTTGCTTGGCGAGTACGAATCGGCCCCTTGCAGTCCGATCAGCGTTCCATAAGCGTTGACTAACACTGCACCATCTATTTCCCTCACCAATTGGCATCCGAGGGTGTCAACATAGAAGCGTTTCGCCCGCGCTAGATCGGTGACCCTCAGACCGAGATGGCTCAAGCCATAAGCGTTCAACTTCATTGCAATTTCCTTTCATTGCTAGGAGTGCAGGTAACTTCTGAATTCTTGCTTCATTCATATGACAACCCAAACACTGAACTTGCGCAGTGTATCACGCTCACATGCCCGTGTCAAAAACCGCTGCACTTTTCCTCCCTCATACGACCGGTCGATCATATACGACGGCGATACGACTTACGTCGCCAGGCAGGCTCTTTACGAACGGATATGCAAACTCCGTTTTCATCATCTCTTCTCAACCTCAAACGTGACCCGTTCGTGTCGTGGCATCCCGTATCTGTGACTTTCGTGTGAATACAGTATCCTATGCTGCTACTGGTCGAATCTGAGCTGCAGTTCCGTGCTCACACAGGAATGTCGACGGGTGGTTGGAGAAGGCAGCGTTCCACGAGGGCAGCTGGTGGCTGGATTGGGCCGAGTGGTTGAAGTCGCGCTCAGGCGCACTGGTCGCTCCGACCTCGCCGAGCAGCTCCGCCTACCCGCTGCTCATCCCGGCAGGGGGAACGTATGTGCTGGAGAAGTAACAGTCCAGCAGGATGATGGTGTTTGAAAGGATGTGGTTGCACCCCTGGGTGCAACCACATCCTGGGAGCTAACGCGGCTGGCAGAGCGGTCACGTGGACGACTCACCCCGCGTCTCTCGTGCTCGCCCTGCTGCTGGCACACAGCAAACAGAAGGCAAAACCATGAAGGATGTGATTCTCGCACTCAATGCTGGCTCGACCAGTCTCAAATTCTCCCTCTTCGCCAGCACGCGAATGAGGGAGAGGCTTTCTTTGCTCTACCGAGGAGGGGTGGAAGACCTTGGCAGCGAGCCGCGCTTGCTTGTCTACGATGCCACAGGCCAGCGGCAAGGAGACGAACAGCTCACAGCCAGAGGAGCGATCAGCCATGAAGAGGCGCTGAGCGTGCTGCTGGAGTGGATCGCACACCATGAAGCCGGGCTGACGCTGACCGCGGTTGGCCACCGGGTGGTCCATGGTGGGACGCTGTATGCGGCACCCATGCTGGTTGATGTGGCGGTGCTTACCTACCTGGAGCAGTTGGTGCCGCTAGCCCCGTTACATCAGCCCCATAACCTTGCGGCGATCCGTGCTGCCGCCAGGATCAAGCCGGGAATTGCGCAAGTCGCCTGTTTTGATACTGCCTTTCATCACACGCTCCCACCTGTTGCCCAGGCCTTTGCCCTGCCACGTGAGGTAACGGCTCTGGGGGTGAAGCGCTACGGCTTTCATGGGCTTTCCTATGAATACATCGCCTCGGTCCTTCCCGCTTACGTGGGTGCCAGCGCCGATGGGCGTGTCGTCGTGGCCCACCTGGGCGGCGGAGCCAGTATGTGTGCGCTGCAAGGCCGGAGCAGTGTTGCCGCCACGACAGGCTTTACTGCCCTTGATGGCTTGCCGATGGGCACGCGCTGTGGTGCGCTTGATCCGGGCGTTGTCCTCTACCTGCTGAGCGAGCAGAAGATGGATATCCCCACCGTGACCGATATGCTCTATCACCGCTCGGGGCTGCTTGGTGTCTCGGGGGAGAGCAGCGAGATGCAGGAACTTCTGGCAAGTGCTTCTCCGCATGCGCGTGAGGCCATCGACCTGTTCGTGTATCGCATCAGGCGAGAACTGGGATCGCTGGTCGCTGTCTTAGGAGGCCTGGATGTGCTGGTCTTTACGGGCGGTATCGGGGAGCACGCTGTCCCCATTCGGGCACGGGTCTGCCAGGATGCTCAGTGGCTGGGAGTGCAGCTGAATGCGGAAGCCAACCGCACAGGCGGGCCAAAGATCAGCGCTGCTGACAGCGCCGTGGCGGTGTGGGTGATCCCGACAGATGAAGATCTGATGATCGCACGCCATACCTACACCATTGTCAGTGCGGCCGAGACGAACAACACGTATGAGCTACCAGGGTGCTGACAGTTTGGCTCGCCTCATCGCGAAGTATGCAAGGTGATCGGCAGACTCGCTAGAGTTACTTGGTATACTGAATCAGTAAGTGACACTATTAGTTACTAACTTCTCTAGTTTATCTGGGGAAGAAACGCTTCCTCAGGAATGACAACACAGAAAGGCGGTGAATGGAGCATGGCATACGTTCTTGTCCGACATAAAGTCGCAGACTATGATGAATGGAGGGCAGCCTTTTACCAACACAGTAACACCCGCAAGGACAGCGGTTCCCAAGGCGCTCGGATTTTCCGCGACGCCAAGGATCCCAATGAACTCGTGGTTCTGCTTGAATGGAATAACCTGGAGCAGGCTCGTCAGTTCTTCCAATCGGAGGATTTTCGACAGGGGATGCAACAGGCTAAAGTGGTTGGGCAACCTGACATCGAGTTCTTAGAAGAGGTAGAATTCTACTTCTGCCTGAGTGAGGTGACTTACCTCATGGGTGGGCAAGGTAATCGTGCAGACATCTCCCTTTCGTAACGCTCGTGTCGCACATAATTCGGCTTTTCTACCTTCTGCTCACCCCTGGTTGTGTAGCTGATGGTCAGGATATCTCCTCAGGAAGCGGCAAGAAGGATAACCAGGCAGATTGTCTTCGATGAAGAAGCCCGTCGTTGCCTCAAGCAAGGCATTGATACGCTGGCCGAGGCGGTCGAGGTCGAATTGAAGTACCTCAAGCCGCGCGTCGAGGATGTGCTTGCGGCCACGTGCGCTGCCATGATGGTCCTGTGAGCGTGAGCGTGTACGCTGCTGGTGCAGTGTGCGGGCAGGAGATGGTCGCGGAGGCACGCTGCGGTGCACATCAGGTTCGTTCCATGAAAGGAGCAAGAGGCTTATGGAGACAAGGAGAGCAAGAGAGCCATTCGCTGCTCCTCGCGACAGCGTCACCCCTACCACTGTCTTTCGTTACAAGCAGCGCCATCCTCTCAATGCCATTTTCGCGCCCAGAAGCATTGCGGTCATCGGGGCAACGGACAAAGCCGATAGCGTCGGGCGGACGCTCCTCTGGAACCTGATCAGCAGCCCCTTTGGGGGCACGGTCTTTCCCGTCAATCCTGGGCGTGACAGCGTCCTGGGCATCAAAGCGTACCCCAATCTCGCGACTTTGCCCCAGCGGGTCGATCTCGCCGTCATCGCTACTCCCGCACCACGCGTGCCGGGCATTGTCACTGAGTGTGTCGAGGCCGGCGTCAAAGGGGCCATTATCCTTTCGGCCGGGTTCAAGGAAAGCGGAGCGGCGGGTGCCCGGCTGGAGCAGGAGATCCTGGAGCGAGCGCGCCGGGGAAAGCTGCGCATCATCGGACCCAACTGCCTGGGCGTGATGAGCCCACTGACCGGGCTCAACGCCACCTTTGCCAGCGGCATGGCCCGGCCCGGCCATGTCGGCTTTATCAGCCAGAGCGGCGCCCTCTGCACCGCCATCTTGGATTGGAGCCTGCGCGAGCATGTGGGGTTCAGCGCCTTTATCTCCATTGGCTCGATGGTGGACATCGACTGGGGCGATCTGATCGATTACCTGGGCGGCGACCAGCAGACCACCTGTATCATCAGCTACCTGGAGACCATCGGCGATGCCCGCTCGTTCCTCTCGGCCGCCCGGGAAGTCGCCTTGAGCAAGCCGATTATCATGCTGAAAGCCGGCCGCACGCAGGCGGCGGCCCGGGCTGCAGCCTCGCACACCGGCGCGTTGACCGGCAGCCAGGAAGTTTTCGAGGCCGCCTGCCGCCGCTGCGGGGTGCTGCTCGTCGAGCGCATCGACGAGCTGTTCTCGATGGCGGAGGCGCTCGCCAAACAGCCGCGTCCCCAGGGGCCGCGCCTGACCATCCTGACCAACGCGGGCGGGCCGGGGATCCTCGCCACCGACGCCTTGCTGAGCGGCGGCGGCGCCCTGGCCGAGCTGGCGCCTCAGACCCTCGCTGCCTTCGACCAGATGCTTCCAGCTCACTGGAGCCACGGCAATCCGGTGGACATTCTGGATGATGCCGATCCTGAGCGCTACGCCAAAGCGCTGGAGATCGCAGTGCAAGATCCCAGCAGCGACAGCTTGCTGGTCATCCTGACGCCCCAGCCGATGACTGATCCGACGCTGACCGCTGAGCAGGTGAAGCGCTATGCCACGAAGTACCGGCAAACCGATCCTGGCCAGTTGGATGGGTGGAGCGGAGGTGGCGGGCGGGACGGCGATTTTGAACCGGGCCGGTATCCCCACCTTCTCTTATCCCGACACGGCTGCCCGGGTCTTTGATTACATGTGGCAGTACCGCTCCAACCTGCGCAGCCTCTACGAAACCCCGCTCACCTCTCTGGAATTCGAACGGGACCGGCCGGACCGCACTCTGGCGGCAAAGCTGATTGACGGCGCCCGCCAGGCGGGCCGGACGCTGCTCAGCGAGGTTGAGTCCAAACAGCTGCTGGCTGCCTATGGCATCCCGACGGTCGAGACGCGCGTGGCCACCAGCCAGGCAGAGGCCGTCAGGCAGGCACAGGAGCTCGGCTACCCGGTCGTGCTCAAGCTCTTGTCTGCAACGATTACCCACAAGAGCGACGTGGGTGGTGTGCGCTTGCACCTGGTAGGCGCGGACGCGGTGCGCAGCGCCTACCAGGCGATTGAAGCCGCGGTGCGCGAGAAAGCCGGGAGCGAGCATTTTCTGGGGGTGACCGTCCAACCGATGATCACGCTCGACGGCTACGAACTCATCCTCGGCAGCAGCCTCGACCCCCAGTTCGGCCCGGTGTTGCTCTTCGGTTTGGGTGGGCAGCTCGTGGAGGTCTACCAGGATCGGGCCCTGGCCCTCCCACCGCTCACCTCCATCCTGGCGCGGCGGATGATGGAACAGACCCGCGTCTTCACCGCCCTCAACGGTGTACGGGGACGGTCGCCTGTTGATCTCCTCGCCCTTGAGCAGCTCCTGGTGCGCTTCAGTTACCTGGTCATAGAGCAGCGCTGGATCAAGGAAATCGACGTGAACCCGCTGCTCGCCTCTCCGCAGCGGCTGCTCGCCCTCGATGCGCGAGTCGTCCTGCATGGACGGGAGATAAGCGCGGAGCAGTTGCCCAGGCTTGCCATTCGCCCGTATCCCACGCACTATGTGCGCCCCTGGGAGCTGCGTGACGGCACCCCGGTCACGCTTCGCCCCATCAGGCCGGAGGATGAGCCGCTGATGGTCATGTTTCACGAAACACTCTCGCAGCGCAGCGTCTATTACCGCTGGCTGCACCTGTTGAACCTGAGCTACCTGGTCGCCCACGAGGAGTTGATCCGCATGTGCTTCATTGACTACGACCGGGAGATGATGCTCGTCGCCAATTACCACAACCCGCAGACTGGGCAAAACGAGATCATCGGTGTGGGGAGTTTGTTCAAGGAGCATAGCGCCAATAGTGCCGAGGTGGCCCTGCTCGTCAGCGACCGCTTCCAGCGCAAGGGGTTGGGGACCGAGCTGCTGCGCCAGCTGATCCAGTTCGGGCGCGATGAAAAACTCCAGCGCCTCAGCGGCGACATTCTGGCCGAAAACCATGGGATGCAAGCGGTATGTAGGAAGCTTGGCTTCCGCCTCCAGTATGCGCCAGAAGAGCGGTTGGTGAGCGTCGAACTTGAACTGTGACGCTCATGTTGAGCAGGCCCGCCTGGCACTTCGCTGCGAACCACTGCGCGATATACATGAACAGTGGTTCAAACGCTCCATAACAAGAGCTCCGGCAGCACCGCTTGATCCAGGCGGCATTTCGAGCTGAGGTCGTTCCCAGCGACGCTCTCGCTCTTGACGGAGCAACCATCGCACCCTCTCAGCTGCAGAAGAAGCACGAGAGTCCCCGCGCACCAGGCTCAGCTACGCCAGTGTTTTTCCAACCAGGTGGGCAGCTTGTGTGCGCAGGGCCTGTATCCCCTCACTGAAGCGGACCGGATAGGGCTGCGGAGCCTCAAGGGCCCGGTACGGCACGGGTAGCGCCTGGAGATTGGCCTGGGCCAGTTCGCGAATCTCAGTGAGCGGAGGCAAACTCCCAGGGATGATCTCACCATTGCGCATGACCGGCCGCAAGAGCCGTTGATAGTACTCCGGATGGGGTTCATGCACCAGCTGGATGACGTCTTCTTCCCAGTGGGGGTGGCGATAGATTTCCTTTTTCCCCGGCCAGGTGGATTTGGCCCCAGCCGTCTTGATCGTGGGGTGTTCCGTGCCATCTTCGTCCACATACCACACGGTCTTGTAGGCGGCTCCCAGCGCTCCTCCCTCGAAACCTCGTTCTGCCGAACCCGTGCCAGCCCCAAGTGCCGTGCCGACGCCAAAAGCATCGATGGCCGCACCAGCTTGCAACAGCTCAAAAATCTTCCACTCGTCGAGATCGCCACTGGCAATGATGCGCACCTGTGACAGTCCGGCTGCATCGAGACGCTCGCGTACATAGAGACTATCCCCGACGATGTCTCCACTGTCGAGCCGTACCGCGGCCAGCGTATGCCCCAGGGTCTCCTGTGCTCGTAGCGCCACCTCAATCGCGGTGGCAATGGCCCGACGAGGGTCATAGGTATCCAGCAGCAAGGTATAGCGGTTGTAGGCAGTTGCAATAGCCTCGAAGGCCTCTGCTTCGGAGGGGAAGATTTCAATTAAGGCATGCGGCACTGTCCCCGTCGCGGGTAGACGGAAGGCAAAGGCCGCATTCAGAAAGGAGGTACTAGCGCAGCCACCAATGTAGGAGGAGCGTGCCACTGTCAAGGGCTCTTGTGCGCGCCGGAAAGCAAACTCCGCCACGCGGCGAGGACGTCCCTGCTCGGCTGCGTAGACGACACGCGCTGCCTTGGTGGCGATCAGGGTGGCGAGATTCATCGCCTGGAGCAGACCCGACTCCATCAAGAGCGCCTCACGAAAAGGGGCGGTGACCCGCAGCAGCGGCTCATTGGGGAAAGCAATGGAGCCTTCGGGGAAGGCGAGGATCTCACCGCTAAAACGCAACCGTGCCAGTTCCTCAAAAAAGGCCATGTCGTAGTCACGGATCTGGGCGAGAAATTGCAGTTCCTCGGGCGTATACCGAAAGGCCTGAACGAACTCCAGGGCGGCCTCTACCCCTGCAACGAGCAGGTAGGCCCCGCCAAAGGGAGCTGTGCGGGTGTAGAGGTCAAAGGTGGTCAGGCCGTTGCGACCGGTGCGCCATGACACGTAGGCGGAGTCAGGATGGTACAGATCCGTCATCAATGCTGGATGAAGACGTGGTGCACGAAGATGCATAAATGTTTCCTCCCTTCCCTCATCTAACAGATGAGGATAGGTGTTAGCTTCGCGATAGATCGGCAAGAGGTAAGCGACGCCAGCGGAGCTGTTTCATCATGCAGCACGTCACGTAATCCTCGATCGATCTGCTGAAAGTAGCGCAGGAGCCTGTCTTTGCTGTCATCAATGCCCACACCCTGCCCATGGAAGATGACCGCGTGCCGTCCCCCTTTGCCCACTTGAGCTCCCGACGCACTGCTATGATAGCGAATCTCGTTCTCAGGCTCATCGTACTTGAGCGCTTGCGCCAGGTTCTCAGGAACCGCTGCAGGAAATGCTACTTCCTCTGCTTTTCCACGCCTGCTCGATGCGTGGACAACACGATCGAGATGCAGGGGCTGCTGTGTGACTCGAGCAGATTCCTGATCTATCTCACCAATCGTGGCTGCACTATCCTCAGAGGTAAGAACCACCCGGTTCTTACCTCTGAGGATAGTGCCCATGACCCGACATGGATTACCCGCGAGGGGAGGTATAACCTCTCGCGGGTGTAAGTCAGATCAGCGGGTCATGCTTCCCATGCATCCTTGCTTAAAGTGCCTCAGATGGCTCCTTTGCCTTCAGCGGGATCTGCTTCGGCTTCGCCGCTTCCGATTTCGGAATATGCAGCGTCAACACGCCGCTTTCGAAGCTTGCCTGCACCTTGTCCGGGTCAATGTGGGTGGGAAGCGAAATCGTGCGGCTCATCTCGCCCTCGTAGCGCTCGTAGCGCACATACCTGGGCTTTGCCACCTTTTCCTCGCCTTTCGTGACGTAGGTGATGGTGAGGGTATCACCCGAGGCAGTGATCTCGATCTCCTCAGGCTTGGCTCCCGGCAATGACGCCTTCACCTCATAGGCCTGCTTGTCTTTTGACTCATAGACATCAATGGGGAAGGTTCGGCCGCTGAAGACCTCAAAGCCAAAGCGACCCGGCCAGACAAAGCTGTTCTCGAACAAGCTGTTCATGGCTTGACGAAGTGGCAGCAACGCTTCCGACGGATCTTTCCAAATCATTGACATGATGGTTCTCCTTTTCTCAGGCTCACTCATGCATGCCGTGCGCGTGCAAACGCACCGCTGCTATCCAATACAATAATAGACTCGCGTTCTTCCAGGAGCATCACAGCAACGATGCACATCATCACGTCTGGCTCACAATAGTGTTCGCTTGTCCGGGATAGCAAGGAACTCACTTCAATGCAAGAGATTACCAGGCGAGCGATGTTTTGTGATCTAGCTGGGACACAGAAATATTCCACAGCGAGTGAACTGTGATGAGCACTATCTATACTGTATTTGGAGATATTCTCAGCCTTGAGAGGAATGCCAGCGCAGAGAGGAGATCCAATGCACGAAGGTCTTAACGTTGTCGTTCGTAGAGAGAGATCCTGTGGCTCATTCGTGGCAAGGCCGGGGTTGCTGTGAGGCTCTTGTAACACCAGGGTTTTAAAGTTCTATGTTGAGGTCAGGCAGAGAAGAAATATCTGTTCGCGCATGCACGACAGGCTCCTTTACAAGGAAATGTGCTGCAAGTCTGCGTGCGAAGCAATCTCTCCTCTGTGATACGCATGAGATAACGCAAATGTACCCAAGGATGTGAGATGCATGACCAGGCACTGCAAGAGGCTGCGAAAGGAGCGAGACGATGTTTCGGCGTATATTGATCCCTCTAGATGGATCATTTCGGGCAGAGCGTGCTATTCCTGGATCTAATCGTCATGTGCAGTCATGGCCGTACCGGCTTCACACGCTGGGTCTTGGGAAGTGTCGCTCGGAAAATCGTACGCTTGAATCCAGTACCAGTGCTTCTCCTTCGCAAAGGGAGCCCTACAAATCTAGACCTCCATTGTGGTGTCATACACCCTCTGCGTGCACTGGTCGCATTGGATGGCTCTCCATGTGCTGAGGCCGCAATCACACCAGCTGCGCATCTTGTCGCCGCATTGGCCGTCGCTGGTAAGGGAGCGTTACATCTCGCCAGGATCGTGAGTCTGTCAGACATGCAGTGTGAGCATGCCTACACACAGTGTGATGCTGTCATGAGAGAGCAGCAGGTCCTGCGCGAGGCCACAACCTATCTGAGCGCAGTGGCTGAAAAGGTACGCGTCGGATTGGCCGGGGAGCTCGGATTAGAGGTCACCTGGTCCGTTGGCGTGAAGGAAGATGTAGCGGATGCGCTTATTGGCATGTCAGAGCTTGGAGATGAGGCGGGGGCTTGTGATCTGATGGCCATAGCAACACATGGACGAAGAGGCTTACACCGTTGGATGATGGGCAATATCACCGCACGTGTGCTCGATGGCACAAAACAGCCTCTGCTGATTGTGCGGCCACAAACAACATCCATCAACCACGAAGAGGTGATCGAAGAGAAGGTCATACTGTAAGATTGCGAACGAGAAGAATCGCTCGCTGGCGCGCCAGCTCAGCATCTGAGGGTTTCTCTACACTTTGTGCACTGGCGTGAGTCTCATACTGATGTGATGGCTAAAGGAGAGCCTCCCCATAGGTGCGGACTTTAGGGAAAAAGGAGGGAAAGAACCAGACATGGCGACCTTTCTGATAGAGTAGTTCAAAACCCAAAAGACTCATCAGAAGGAGCCGCCATGTCTACACCACAACAGCATATCGTATTGCCGAGCCAGGAGCAACTGGATAGGCTATTGAACGAACAATGGACGCAGGAAATTCTGCCGCGCTTGCCGGAGGCCCTGGAAGATCAGGCCCGAGTGTTAGGTGCCTTTGTGCGCATCCGCCAGCTGCGCAGCGCAGCCGACCTGTTGCGAGCGTTGCTGGTCTACGCTCTGTGCGGTCTTTCCTTTCGTGCGTTAGGGATCTGGGCGGTGCTCACCGGAATTGGTTGCTTGTCGGAGAAAGCCTGGCGCAAGCGCTTGCAGCAGGCAGAAACCTGGATCAGTTGGCTGCTATCCACCTTGATTGGAACCGCGCAGCGTCCAGGCTGGCTGGCCGAGGAGTTGACAGGAACCGGGATCGTGCTGGTGGACCGCTCTTCCCTCAAGGTGATAGGGGGAACAGGAGATGATGTGCGATTGCATCTGGGCTATGACCTGCTGGCCGGGCGGATGGATCACGTCGTGGTCAGCGATCGGCATCAGGCCGAGTCGATCCCAGCCGAGGTGGTGCATCAGAACTGGATCTATGTGAGCGACAGTGGGTATCGACAAGGCTATGTAGCAACGGTGATGGCCCAAGGCGGGCAGGTGGTCGTCCGACGTCATGGCCATGACCTGCACCTGGAAGTGGAAGATGGCACGGTGATGGACGTGCGAGCACAGGCCCAGAGGTTAGTACTACAGTTGTAGATATGGTAAGATAGAAGGAGAAAAAGAAAAGGAAGCGAGGAACATGACCTATCAAGCAGCAGCAGTGGAGCGAGAGCGGGCCAGAGGGAGCCGAAACGCCGTGGGCAAGCGCCTTCGACGCGCTGGGTGAGCGGATCGGCCGCTACGTCGTGCGCCAGGAAGCCAGCGAGCGCATGGCTGTGTACCTGCGGGTGTTACTCAGCCCGGTGGCGCGCAAAAATGGCTGGCAAGTGGCCGAAGAGGCAGGAGAGGCGACGCCCTATGGGATGCAGCACCTCTTGGATCGAGCCAAGTGGGACCCGGATGGGGTGCGCGATGAACTGCGCAGCTACGTCAGCGAGACGTTAGGCGAGGAGGCAGCCGTGCTGGTGATCGATGAAACCGGCTTTCTCAAGAAAGGCCACAAGTCGGTAGGGGTGCAGCGGCAGTACAGTGGCACGGCCGGGCGAGTCGAGAACTGCCAGGTGGGCGTCTTCGTGAGCTATGCCAGTGCCAAGGGAGCCTGCTTGCTGGATCGGGAACTCTACCTGCCCAAGAGCTGGACGGCGGACCCCGAGCGGTGCCGCGAGGCGAGGGTGCCAGCCGAGGTGGGGTTTGCCAGCAAGCCAGAGTTGGCAGCCCGCATGCTGTGGCGCACACTGGATGCGGGGGTGCCAGTGGCCTGGGTGAGCGGCGATACGGTGTATGGCAGCAACCCGCAGCTGCGAGCAGGGTTGGAAGCCCGCGGCCAAGCCTATGCCGTGGGCGTGCGGTGTCATGAGTGGGTGGAGGTGAACGGGCAGCGTAGGCGGGTGGATCGGCTGGCCAAGGGGCTCTCAGCGGCGCAGTGGCAGCCGCTGAGTGCGGGAGCGGGAGCCAAAGGACCCCGGCTCTACGCGTGGGCTGCTGTCGCGTTGAGCAGCCCAGCCGAAGCCGGATGGCAGCGTTGGCTGGTGGTGCGCCGCAGCCTGCCAGGCGCCGCAGCCCAGGAGAAGCTGGCCTATTTCCTGGTCTTTGCCCGGGCGGGAACCACCTTGGCCGAGATGGTGCAGGCCATCGGCAGTCGCTGGACCGTGGAGCAGTGTTTTGAGGTGGGCAAGGGCGAGGTGGGACTGGCTGACTCTGAGGTGCGGTCCTGGCATGGCTGGTATCGACACATCACCCTCGCTTTGGTCGCCCAGGCCTTTCTCACGGTCATGCGTGCCCAGAGCCAGGGGGAGCTGGGAAAAAAACGGCTGAGGAGGCTGGCCAGCCCAGCCCCCAGCCCCCTGACGAGCTCGTTGAGTCAGTTCAAGCACCAGCGGGGCCTGCACTGCCCGTGATGGTGCCGCTGAGCATCCCAGAAGTCCGTCGGCTCTTCTGGTATCTCGTCGGGATCACTCCACTGGCTCCGCTGCACCGCTTGGCGTGGTCCATGTGGCGACGGAGCCATCAAGCGCTTGCCAAGCTCTATCATTACAAACGTCGCTCGCATCTCTATCTACAACTGTAGTATTAGACTATGGAGAAAGCACCAGCCTTTCTGGGTGGATCAACCTGCCGGGGAAGGGGCAGCGGGCATCCGTGCGAGTGGTCCTCTTCCATTTGCCCAAAGACCAAGCGCAACGGGCACGTGAGAGCAAAGCGGCCAAGGCGAGAGCCAAAGGCAAGCAGCTCAAAGACGAGACCTTGTGGTGGGCAGAATGGGTGGTGATCGTGACGACGCTCTGCGAGCAGGACTGGCCCGATGCGTTGATCTTGCGACTCTACCGCGCCCGCTGGCAAATTGAATTGCTCTTTAAACGCATGAAGACGTTTTTGCAGATGCATGTCCTGCGCTTGAAACAGATAGAGCGAGCCCGTCTGGTGGTCCACTTGCTGCTGATCGGCTGGGCCTTGTACGAGCAGGAGGCGCAACTGATGCGAGAAGTCTTCCAGAAGATCGCAACGGAAGCGGATCAAGAGAGGATGGAGCCGGTCGAATGTGTGTTGAGTACCTGGACCTTGACCGCCATCGGCGTGCAGCACCTCAAGCAGATCGTGTGCGGTGGCTGGAGTGAACAGCGCTTGTGTGCCTGTGTGCCCTGGCTGCTGCGCTATCTCTGCCACCGTCCTCGCTTGCGAGGACATCAAGAAACGGAGATACGCGCCCAACTCCTTGCCCTGACTTCTCCTCTGTGGAAAAGGGGAAAGGAGTTGGCTTTGGCCTAAAGTCCGCGCCTATGCGCCCCTGAACATGAAAAGGAGCAAGAACATGTTTCAGCGTATATTGGTCCCATTGGATGGATCAATGCGTGCGGAGCGGGCCAGATGCCGAGCGTCCCCTGCGCGCCCTGGTGACGCTGGATGGTTCTGAGCTGTCTGAGACGATCCTTGAGCCGGTAATACAGCTGGTGGAGGCCTTCGCCCCGCCATCGCAGGCCAGGCTGCATCTCTTGCATGTGGTGGATACGACGGATATCGCAGAAAATTTCTCAGAGAGCGTTGGCGCCCAGATCATCGAGCACACGCAACAACAGGCCAGGGAGTATCTGGACATGCTCACGAACAAGATCCGCACCAGCATGGCCGCAGATGACGAGCTGCCCATCACGTGTGCTGTCGTGCCAGCGCAAGATGTCGCAGCGGCGATTATCGGGGCAGGGGAAAGCATTGAGGATGCTGAAGGACTTCCCATAGCAGGCACATACGATGTGATCGCTATGTCCACCCACGGGCGTGGCGTTCTCGCTCGCTGGATAGTCGGAAGCATCACCGAGCGTGTGCTGCATGCGACGTCGCAGCCAGTGTTCGTGGTGCGGCCACCGCACGCGCTATTGCATGAGTCTGGAACAGACGCACAGCATCCACAGGATGGAGTAGAATCCAGGGCATAAGGCTTGGATTCACACCAACAGCAAGCGAACGTTTGTAGGAACTTCGTCGAGCTTACACGACAGATGAGCGCGATGCACAGGTGCTGATCTTGCGCATGCGTCGTGTATCAGCCGGTTCGTTATGAGCGGACAAATTATGGGTGAGCTTTCCTGAAGCGTTTCTTCCTGAGCAGGAGTGCCGGTCGTGTGAATGATGAAATGAGTGTAGGAGGACCGTATGCACATGAGTGTGAATGCCCGCCGGGTCCTGGAAGCGCGCTATCTGCGACGGAATGCCCGGGGCGAGCTTTGCGAAACGCCTGATGAGCTCTTTGCTCGCGTGGCACGAGCCATCGCACATGCTGAACTGCTGCTGGGCAGGCGTGACCAGGCAGAGCTGTGGGAGGAGCGTTTTCATCTCCTGCTGAGCAGGCTGGATTTCTTGCCGAATTCCCCCACGTTGATGAACGCCGGCACCCCTCTGGGGCAACTCTCCGCCTGTTTCGTGCTCCCTCTGGAGGATAGCATGGAGTCCATCTTTAGCGCGCTGCGGGATATGGCCCTCATCCAGCGCTCGGGAGGTGGAACCGGCTTTAGCTTCAGCCGCCTGCGGCCCGCAGGTGACCAGATCGCTTCCACCGGGGGAACAGCCTCGGGGCCGCTCTCTTTCTTGAAAATCTTTGACTGTGCGACGGAGAACATCAAGCTCGGCGGCAAAAGGCGCGGGGCAAACATGGGCGTGTTAGCGGTAGATCATCCCGCTATCCTAGAGTTTATCGAGGCCAAACACGAGGCGGGCGCGCTCACCAATTTTAACCTCTCTGTTGGCATCAGCGATGCCTTTATGTCTGCCGTTGAGCACAATGAGGGCTATGACCTTCACCATCCAACCACTGGTCGCGCTAGCGGGCGGCTGGCTGCTCGTGACGTCTTTCAGCGGATCGTTGAGGCCGCCTGGGCAAGCGGTGATCCTGGACTCATCTTTCTGGATGCCATCAATCGCGTCCATCCGCTCCGCACGCTTGGACGGATCGAAGCCACCAATCCCTGTGGTGAAGTGCCACTGCTCCCCTATGAATCCTGTAATCTCGGCTCGATCAATCTGGCGCACATGGTCAAAGAGGAGTGTGGGACGAGCAGAATTGATTGGCCGCGCCTGGCACAGGTGGTGAAGCAAGCCGTCCGTTTTCTCGATGATGTCCTGGTCGTGAACCGCTACCCTCTCCAGCAGGTGGAGACCGTCACCCTGGCGAATCGCAAGATTGGCCTGGGAGTCATGGGTTTTGCTGAGCTCCTCTTGCGCCTGGGCATACCGTACCGGAGCAGAGAAGCCCTGACATGCGCAGGCCAGCTTAGCCATTTTATCTCACGCAAAGCGCATCGTACATCAGCCGGACTGGCAGTCGAACGCGGCGTCTTCCCGCAGTGGCAACAGAGTGTCTACGCCAGAAGGGGCGTACGGTTACGCAATGCGACCGTGACCTCCATCGCTCCAACAGGAACCATCTCGATCATCGCGGACACCTCTTCAAGTATCGAACCGCTCTTTGCCTTAAGCTACCGCCGCGTGGGCGTCCTGGGCAACCAGACCCTGAGCGAGTGGAATCCCTTGCTGTTAACCATAGGTGAGCGCATGGGTTTCCTGACACCTGAGGTCCTTGAGTATGTAGCGAACCATGGCACCCTCTCCGAGGCACCTGGAGTGCCTGCGCATGCCCGCGACCTGTTTGCCACGGCCTTGGAGATTGAACCGCGCCAACACCTGCTGATGCAGGCGGCCTTTCAAGCCGGTGTGAATAACGCGGTTGCGAAGACCATTAATCTGCCGAATGAGGCTTCACTGGCTGTCGTGGCTGAAGTCTACCGCCAGGCGTATCACCTCGGGCTAAAAGGTATCACGATCTATCGTTACGGAAGTATCGCCGGGCAAGTGCTCCAGCTTGGAGTAGGTGAAGAAGCGTATGAAAAAGAACATGCGTCGAAGTGCGATCCTTACCAATGTAAACTGTAGTCTTCGCAGGAGGCTTTTCTATGGCTTTGTCGCGAGTACAGCTGGATCGCGCAAGCGTTGTTCCATCGCGTTTTCCCCATCAATGTGCGTGCGCGGCAACCTTGTCGATGCCGCACCCCGCCGTCTTTTCGCCATGATTCGCCCGCCTTTTCCTGCTCCACTTTTTTCCAGCGCAGGCTCGAGCGCGGCAGCGAGGACCTGCGCGATGTCGTTGACGTACACGAAGGTCATGTGTGCACGCAATTCGTTGGGCACGTCCTCCAGCAATTCCTGCTCGTTCTTCTCTGGCAGGATGACCGTGTGAATACCAGAGCGGTAGGCCGCCAGTACCTTCTCCTTGACCCCACCAATCGGCAACACCCTGCCACGCAAGGTGATTTCGCCCGTCATGGCGACATCCGAACGCGCCTTGCGGCCACTGGCCAGTGAGACCAGCACTGTCACCATGGTCACACCCGCCGAGGGTCCATCTTTGGGAATGGCTCCCGCAGGCACATGAATATGCACATGCTGCTTCTCAAAGACCTGCTTGGGCAGGCCCAACGCCTGCGCATTGGAACACACATAGCTGAGGGCGGCCATGGCCGACTCCTTCATCACATTGCCCAGCTGTCCGGTGAGCGTTAAATGCGTCTCTTGCGCTGGCATCGCCGCAGCCTCAATGAAGATGATTTCACCGCCGACCGGGGTCCAGACCAGCCCAGTGGCAATCCCTGGCCGGTCGATCCGTTCGGCGGCTTCCGCGAAGAAAAGCTGCCGGCCAAGATAGGCAGGCAGATCTTCCGCTGTGACATGCATTGGGGTCTGTTGCCCTTCGGCAATCTGGCGGGCTATTTTGCGGCAGAGCGAGCCGATTGCGCGCTCCAGGGTGCGGACTCCCGCTTCACGTGTATAGTCACACGCGATGCGCCGCAGGGTCTCATCATCGACGAGCAACTCGCCTGGCTTGAGCCCGTTGGAGGCCAGTTGTTTCGGTAGCAGGTAGGTGCGCGCGATGTGCAGCTTCTGCTCTTCCGTGTAGCCAGAGAGCTCCAGGATCTCCAGACGGTCGCGCAGCGCCGGCGGAATGGGCTCAAGTGCGTTGGCCGTGGTAATAAACATGACCCTGGACAGGTCGAAGGCCAGGTCCAGGTAGTTATCGCGGAAGCTAGAGTTCTGTTCGGGATCCAGCACCTCCAGCAGGGCCGACGAGGGGTCGCCACGCCAGTCGGTCCCCACTTTGTCGACCTCATCCAGCATGATCACCGGGTCGTTGGTTTCGACTCGACGCAGCGTTTCAATAATCCGTCCTGGCATCGCGCCAAGGTAGGTGCGGCGATGACCGCGAATCTCGGCTTCGTCACGTATCCCACCCAGCGACATGTGCGCGAACTTCCGGCCCAGCGCGCGCGCGATCGATTGGCCCAGCGAGGTCTTGCCGACGCCTGGTGGACCAACAAAGCAGAGAATCGGGTCACGGTTGAGATGCCGGATGACTCCTCTAGAGGGAGACGGCGCGGGTGCGATAGTGCCGTCCCCCTCTAGAGGAGTCATTACCTGGCTGAGTTCCTCAGCCATACGTTCTTCCTTCAAGCGGCGCACGGCCAGGTGTTCCAGGATGCGATCCTTGATCTTTTCCACGTCATAATGATCCTGGTCAAGCACCTCACTTGCGCGCGGCACATTGATCTGCTCACCTGTACTCCTGCTCCAGGGTAAGCTCGTCACGAGCTCAAGGTAGGTGTGGATAATGCTATATTCGGGCGAGACTGCGGGCAACTTCTCGAGCCGGAAGAGTTCGCGCTGCGCCTCTTTGAGCGCCTCGTCAGGCATACTGGCCGCTTCGATCTTGCGGCGCAACTCATTGATGGTCACCTGCTCTTCACGCTCCTCGCCCAGTTCGTGCTGGATCGCCTTGTGCTGTTCGCGCAGCAGATACTCACGCTGTCTCTTGCTCATTTCTGGCTGCGCCCCAGTTTGAATCTTTTTCCCGAGTTCGAGAGTCTCGAGCTCATGGGTCAGGTACTTACTCACCTGTGCGAGCTTGGTGTGCACCGAGTCGAGTTCAAGCAATTGCTGACATAGCTCGAGGTCCATCTGTAGCAAGGTGGCAATGGCATAGACCACCTGGCGAGGCTCTTCCAGCACAAGTGAGGCCACGTTCACTCCTGGAGGCGCACTCTGCGCCAGTTCCAACACGCGTTGAAAGGAGCGTATAACGCTGCGCTTCAGCGCCTCGCTTTCATCGTCGTTTGCTTGGATTTCCGGATTGAAAGCGACATGGGCTGCAAGGTAGGGTTGCCTTTGTGTATATTCGCCGATAGCCACACGCGCGAGGCCCTGGACAATCATCTGGATCGTGCCGTCTGGCATGCGGAGCATCAGGTTAACGCGTGCAACTGTGCCGATGATGAAGATGTAGCCTGGTCCTGCCTGCTCTCTGTCAGCGGATTTCTGCGCGACCAGCACGACCAACCGGTCCCCACGCATGACGTCCTCGATCAGACGAATATCGCGTTCCTGATCTACAGCGAGCGGCCGCATGACGCAAGGATAGACAACGGTCTCCTGGAGCGGCAAGATCGGCAAAACCCCGGGAAGAGTGAAATGATCCTCCTCGTGAGCGCTCGCTTGCCCCTGATCTCGCTTATGTTCAGCGGAGGAATGAGGACGGTCGGAGAGAGCCTCCGCTTCTCCAGCGCTGCCTTGACGCTGCTTCAGTGACGATATGCCACACATGCCTGTCTTCTCCGCTCTAGCGCCATATCTATCTGAAACAATGCCTGCTTGTGTTTCTTCCAGCTGCTGCTTGTTCTTTGGTGTTTGCCTGGCTTGATTGCTCTCCATGGCATACCACCTTCCCAGTATATCTTAACTCTTCTTTCATTCTCTCGATGAAAAACACATCCCTTGCTGGCTTGTTTGCGGATGAACTGCGCGTGTCCACTCAGAAACAGCACTATCCGTTTATCTTGTTTCTTCTCCCCATTCAGAAAGAGCGTAGCATACGCTGCTCACAGAAGCCTCACAAGCGTTCCTCCTCAGATCACATGTGATCAGTAAACACATGGTAGGGCATCCCTGTTGTTTTTCAGAGGCCTGGTCTGAGGAGCCGGTCTACTCCTGGGCTGTAACCCGTTTGTGAGAGTAAGTGAGTCTCTTGTGACCCTCCTTTGGGCACAACCAGCTATGCTGCATATGGGAGGTTAGTCGTCAGCACAGCAAAGGCTGTCATGCAAGCGTGGACTTCCAAATGATGAGAGGTAGTACTTATCCAGCTGAACATAATGTGGCAGAACAAGGCCTGAAGATAACATCTTCCTCCCTTTTTCACTGGGAAGCAAATACGACTGGAGAGGGGCGGCGCTTATTGCTGGAATGGTTCCTCTTTGGGCTCACACGTATCTGCGGGTTCAGTATAGCGTTCACACTCGACATTATGGCAACCCTTACAGTTCTTGCATGGTGCTTGTCCACATGCAGGACACATACGAGCCTCACTTTCTCCTCAAAATGTGTTTGTCTTCCGCGGTTCGATTCATACTCCGACATGATCAGAACTGGAAGTTTCTCCTTACATATTATGGAGGCAAAGGTGCAGGAGTATCAACGCGTGAATGCCACTGCGAACGAATCTATTGTTCCGCATATTCGTGCTCTGCTCGATGGCACACTCCGATCAAGGGGAGATGCGAGAAGTTGATATGGATTGAAAGAGATCCCATGCTGCAACCATTCTCCCTTGTGTGCTCATAAAGGAGCAAGCAAGTTGTGATGCACGCGTGAGCTGCATGTGTTCACTCGTGACCGAGCTGCGAGGAGGGGAACGTATACTCAGTATGATGAAGGTGTACGCAGAAAAGCCAGCGGAGCGATCAACAGCAATGCTATTGAAAGGAGCAACACCATGTTTCACCACATCCTGGTCCCCCTCGATGGATCGTTTCGCGCAGAACAGGCGCTTTCCGTCGCTGCACGTCTTGTGCGCGCCAGCGGTGGCACGTTGACACTCCTCAAGGTCGTCACTACCCCGCTTGACATGGATCTGCGCCCGGTGCAACTGGCCAGGCGCGCAGAACTCGCTCAGGAAGCAGACATTGCCAGAGCACAGGAGTACCTGGCACAGGTGAGCTCCTCGGACGATCTCAAGGGCATCGACGTCCGCACGGAGGCGCTGACTGGCACACCAGCACGGGCCATCCTGCTGTTTGCCCAACTACAATCTGTTGATCTGCTCGTCATGTGCAGTCACGGTACCACTGGCTTCAAGCGCTGGTTGCTCGGCGGCGTAGCGGAAAAAGTCGCGCACTATGCGACCTTCCCCGTGCTCCTGCTGCATGAAGGCGGACCTGCGCTTGTTGGCACCCCTCCCCATGCCGAGGGCCCTTTGCGTGCACTCGTCCCGCTGGATGGCTCTGTACTGGCAAAGGCGGCGCTTGTCCCTGCTGCGCAACTCGTCGCGGCCCTGGCGGCTCCTGGACCCGCTGCCCTGCATCTTACACGGGTGGTGGCCCTGTCCGGGGTTGAGCAGCTCAGCCAGAGCGAGCGTGAAGCCGTGATGCACAAGGCGAAGCAGTACCTGAAAAACACAGTCGAACATATGCACGCGGGGCTGGTCGCCAGCCCGGTGGCAGACCTCAAGCTCGCCATCACATGGTCCGTCAGCATTGATGACGATATCGCCGGGGGCATCATCCGCACGGCGGAAGGAGGTGGGGGTATGGAGGATGTCGGCGTGTCCGGCAGCTCGGATCTGATCGCCATGTCGACACATGGATATAGCGGGCTGCAAAGCTGGGCGATGGGCAGTATTACCAAGCGTGTGTTGCATGCCTCCCGGCTTCCGCTCCTGATCGTGCGCCCACCAGACATGCTGGACAAGGGCCAGCAGACCCAGGAGAAGGCAAGCACGAGCGAGGGAGAGCAGTGAACGGCCTGGTGTCCTGAGATGGGTCAACGCGTTCCTTGGCTGGCTCTTCCTTTCACGCCAGGGCAGTAATCGCGGTCCTGGGTGAAGCAGTCTCCAAGGGTGAAATGGACGACTTGCGGGCGCTGCTTCCTGCTGAGTTTGCTCGTCTGTTTGAGGCAGGCAGCACAGGCCACATGTCAGAGGCAAAGTGAAGTGAAAAAGATGATCGTGTTTGTCCTACCTACGCACGCATCTATGGGAAAAGAGCTTACTGCATCGCTCGGCATACAGCCTGGTCACTGCTCTCTTGAGCGTTTTGCCAATCAAGAGCTGCACGCTGCTCTCCAGACCAACGTGGTACATGAGGAGTGCCTCATTCTGGGGAGTATTGCTCCTCCCGATGAACAGCTCCTCTCCACGCTGTTGTTAAGCCATACCCTCAAAAAAGCAGGGGCGCGCAACATCATAGCCCTCTTGCCGTACCTGGCCTACTGTGAACAACTGCAGCAGCGCGGCGTGCGCGATATCACCATTCTGGTCACGCATGGGCTTTTTACAGGCACGCTCTGGCACAGGCTCTGGTCACTTGGGGTCAATCACATCTACTGCACCGATACAGTCCCGCTGGCACATGAACGGACCCTGGAAAACATATGCACGGTATCAGTTCTTCCGTTGCTACGTCAGCATTTGCAGGCTCGAGAGTGAGAGTTCACCTGAGAATGAAGAATGAACACAACGTGCAATCAGGAGGGAAGGAGATAGAGTAATGGATACATCTCAGCCTGAGAAAATCGTCCAGATACCAGCCAATGCCGTCCGGCTTGAAGGAGCGCTTGCTCTGCCTGAATACGCCCAGGGTGTAGTGGTCTTCGCTCATGGCAGTGGGAGCAGCCGCTTCAGCCCCAGAAACAACTTTGTGGCCGGCATCCTGCGTCAAGCAGGCATCGGCACGTTGCTCATGGATTTGCTTACCCGGGAGGAAGACACTCTCTATGCAACGCGCTTTGATATCGATCTGCTGACGGAGCGCTTGCTCCTGGCGACGCACTGGCTGCAAGCGCAAGTGGACACACAGCAGCTGGTGATTGGCTACTTTGGAGCGAGCACAGGAGCGGCAGCTGCACTCAAAGCTGCCGCAGCCCTCGGTACCAGCATTGGCGCGGTGGTTTCGCGTGGAGGTCGCCCCGATCTGGCCGCAGACGCCCTGGCGCATGTCCGGTCACCCACCCTTTTGATCGTGGGTGGCAACGACGAAGTAGTCCTGCAACTGAATCGCAAGGCGTATGCAAGGTTAGCGGGCAAGAAGGAGTTCGTGATTGTGCCGGGCGCAACGCATCTGTTTGAAGAACCTGGTGCCCTGGAGGAAGTGGCACGCGTAGCGACACAGTGGTTCAAATGCTACCTCCACAGGATTTCAGCTCGGCAGGCCGGTGAGTCTGCTCAGTGACATGCGCCGAGTTTCATATAAAGGAGGTGAGCAACAATGAAGGGACAACGATTTCGCGATCGCACGGAAGCGGGACAAGTGCTGGCAACAAAGCTCTTAGCCTATGCCAATCGTCCAGATGTCCTGGTGCTGGCGTTGCCTCGAGGTGGAGTACTCGTGGCGTTTGAAGTCGCTAGAGCCCTGCATGCTCCACTGGATGTCACCATCGTTCGCAAGCTGGGTGTACCAGGAAGAGAAGAACTGGCGATGGGAGCCGTCGCCTTGGGTGGTGTGTGTGTGCTCAATGACGACGTCGTGCGAATACTGGGGATTCCCAAAGAAGTGATCCACAAGATTGTGACACGCGAGCAACGTGAGGTGAAGCGACGCGAACGCCTTTATCGTGGGGGCCACTCCGCCTATGAGATACGAGAGCGGACCGTCATCCTCGTCGATGATGGGATTGCGACCGGAGCCACCATGCGTGCTGCAGTGGCAGCGGTAAGACAGCAGCAGCCCGCCCGCATCGTCATTGCTGTTCCGGCTGCCGCATCCTCAACTTGTGACGACTTTTCGGCGGAGGTCGATGAGCTGGTGTGCATCATCAAGCCAGAGGCGTTCCTCGCCGTGGGCCTCTGGTATGAGAACTTCTCGCAAACGACCGATGAGGAGGTACGTGATCTGCTCCAACAAGCATACGAGCCGTCGATCACACGACAGGAGCAACGAAGGGGAGCTAGAGCAGAGGGCCAGAAGCAGACGAAATCCAGGGCAATGTCGCCAGCTCGGCCCAGGAGTCGCCGCAATGGTCAAGCTTTTCGCAGTTCTCAAGGCACCGAGCAGCAATCCCCACAAAGAGTGAGCTGATACGACGGTTTCTTCGGCATCCCATGATGGCATTTCCAGGGCCATTTCTTGGGACACTGAATTATCTACCGCCAATTGGGGCTGTACCTAGCTCTTCTGTTTTTTGTCCATTTGGTCCAATAACTCTCATTATTGCTGTGTTTATTATATCAGGCACTGGACACATTCCCCCAATCCTGACTTAATGTGCATATCAGTCGTCAAAGAACCAAGTAATTGAAGAGATAAACTCTCAATTTTCTCGGCGGATACTCCATGTAGCCAGGACAGGTATAATTTTAAGGGAATGTTCATGTTCCCTTCTACTAGCAAAGGGTGCTGAACAATTGAGGAATGTTCTTTCTTCTTTTACAGGCAAGTGGCATCTTCATCACTTTTCTCTTCTTCTTCTTCTTCTTCTTTCTCTTCCTCTTACAGTTTCTATCCCTCAACGACTGACAGCAGTTGCTAGCCCGTCTACTGTCCAAACCCTCTTAAACAACATAAAGGAAATGAATTACTATCCTGAAAATGATGCGTGGACGTATATGTGGACGCGGTTTCATCCCACGGAGATTGACCATGATTTTGCGAAAATTCAAGTATTAGGCTTTAATACGGTGCGTATTATTCTTCAAGCCAATGCTGGGGTATTTGATTATCCAGCCCCTACATCGGCTGAGCTGAATAAATTATCTCAAGTGGTCACACTTGCCGCCAAGCATTACCTAAAAGTACATCTGACTCTGTTTGATGGCTGGGGCCAGTATACGGATATTCCGGGAAGTAAACATTGGGCTGATGCGATTATCACGCCATATGCAGCTGATCCACGAGTAAGCATTATTGAGTTACAAAACGAAATGGCCCTCACTGCGACTGGTTCACTTACTTGGGCACAAACTATGATTCCCTATTTACAAAGTATTGATGGCAGAATACCGGTAACGATTTCTGAATCTGGGCTCGGTCGCATGCAAAGGCTTGTCAAGGCCTTGCACTCTGCGCAGCCAGATTTCTATGATTTTCATGATTATGAGTATGATGGACAGATTTATAAGACGTTAAAACAAGTAAAGGCGATGCTTCATGGTGCTCTGTTTCTTATTGGTGAGACCGGATACTCGACGTATCCCCAAAGCCCCGAGGGATTTTCTGGTACGGCGCAGAACACCATTGCTCAAGAGGCACAGCAGGAGTACTACTATCGTATGTTTTTTTATGCGACAAAAAGATTGGGTCTGCCGTTCCCGGCTCCCTGGATCTTTAGTGATTTTTCCTCAGCTGCCTTTCCGCCTCCTCCGCAACCGGATACACTTACAGTAGAAGCGTATTTTGGCCTTTTTCGGAGAGATGGCTCAAAAAAACCTGCGGCTGATACGATTGCAAGCCTGCTTGCAGGCAATGCCGTTGAGACATCTTTTAATAATGGATTTGAACAGGGTGACGAACAAGGGTTGCCAACACTCTGGAGAATTTCTCAAAATGCTTCCCTAGGTTTTACGGCAAATTTTGCTCGGGATACAACTGTTGCCCATTCCGGAAATGCCTCAGCCAAAATCTCTCGTAGTACTGCAAGTAATGATGGCACGGCAAGTTTTTTTCTCAATCCTATACAATATGTCATACCTGGACAAGCGTATACGCTATCGGTATGGGCGAAGGGACTTAACACAATAGGCAGCAATTACCTTTCAATTGCGTGGTTTGATGCGACTGGCAACATGTTATCTCAAGATGACTCACCTAATTTTCCCAATGGGACTTATGACTGGCAGCAGAGAACACTCACTACAAGAGCGCCTTCTCAGGTTGCTGCCATGGAAATACACCTCAACTCGCGAGGCAACACCGGAACTGTCTGGTTTGATGACGTTTCTTTTAACGGCTCTGTTGCAAAAAGTTTTGAGGCCGAAAAATGAAGCATGTAATAGCTGCATAAATCATAATAATACACAGAACGAGTGCCCGTTTTACCCCTTTTCTGTATTTTCAAATAGAGTTCGATTTGCTGAGCTTTAAATTTTTTGCAACACAACCTAAAACCTTATCTTTAAAGAAGGCCCGAAAATCACTCAAAAGTGCGCTTCTTACTTCATTCTTAGGGTCGATGTATTCTTGCGCTTTAGGTCATATACTACTACTGTAAGTATATGATCAAAAAGTTCTATAACCATGAATGATAGATTGATTATGCAAGGACGCTGCCGAATTTAGGAGTACATAACATGACAAGCAACACTCAAACTGCTGTGAGCGTTCCCGCGTTTCCCTGGTGGATCGTCCTGATTGAAGGTATCTTCGCCCTGATTTTTGGGATCTTGTTGATCGCTGAGCCTGTGATCACTTCAGTTTTCCTGGTCACAGTTTTGGGATTTTACTGGCTGATCCGCGGCATTTTCTCCATTATCCAGATCTTTGTAGGTAACTCAGGCATCCACTGGGGCTGGCTGCTGTTTAGTGGCATCCTCGGCATTCTCGCCGGACTGGTGGTGCTGCGCCAACCACTGTATGCCACCATCCTTGTCGGGAGCGTCCTGGTGATTATTGTTGCTATTGACGGGATAATCATGGGTATTGTCGGACTGATTCAGGCATTTAGCGGCGCTGGTTGGGGAGCAGGCATTCTCGGAGCATTGAGCATCATTCTTGGAGCAATATTGCTCGCGAATGTTTGGGCCGCAACAGTTGTCCTGCCGTATGTCCTTGCGGCTTTTATGATCGTTGGAGGTATTGCAGCTATCTTCTTTTCCTTCCGCCTGCGGAATGTCTGAGGTTGATCGATCGAGGGCTGTTGTGGCTACTTCGTACATCCGTTCGTAAAAATGGCATGTGGAAAGCGTCATGATCGTCGCCAAACAGGCTCAAAGGGCTGATTTTTTGAACGGATGATCAAAGTAGCCAGTACACCACCAGAATATCCTGACCGCCGCCAATTGAGAAAACCCCCGGGTTAGATTTTTGGTGAGGCAATGCGACTCCTGAGCTGCACTTGTCGCAGCCCTCGAATAGCGTTACAGATATAGATCTTCTCAGCTGTTAACAGGTCATCCAGCAAGAGCTTTTCTTCTCTTGCTCGCTGGTTCGTTTCCAGGAGCGTTTGACGATACACGCCATTGAGTAGCCCGCAGCAGAGGGGAGGAGTCAGTAGAGAGCCAGCGCGCTCGATGAACAGATTGTTCGTCGCTCCCTCCGTAACTTCTCCCTTCTCATTGAGAAAGATCACGTCGGCATAACCAGATTCCTGGGCAAAACGACTGGCTCGATCATAGAGCGCTCGATCGGTTGTTTTATGATAATACATGCGATTGTGTGAACTCGTTCGTTCTGAAGCAAGCACTACAGAGAGATCCGCAGCAGGCTCCTGCCGTGGAAGTGGCAGCGCTTCGCCGGAGCAGCGGCCGGTATTTTTGAGCATCAAGCGCACTTTGTACCGCTGGCCTGACAGCAATGTTGCGCTCAGTTGCGCAAGAATGTGCTGAATGTCTGCCAGATCAGAGGGATAGCCAAAGTACGCAGCCGAAGCAGCCATACGCTGCAGGTGCTTTTCGAGTCGCTGATAGCAGCCATCCCATAAAATCGCTTCCAGAATGTCAAATTCCACCGCCGGGCTGCGGAGAAAATGGGCTTTGATCGCGCATTCGGCATATTCAGCCGAGGCGAGCGAATCAGAGGTGATTCCGCTTCCTACGCCCATTTCACCCTGCCCATTTTTCAGCACGATGGTTCGAATCGCGACATTAAAGATCGCACGGGGCGCCTGATCCGTGTGATCCTGAGCGGGAGCAAAGTAACCGATCGAGCCGGTGTAAATGCCGCGCGGAGAGGGTTCCAGCTCTTTGATAATTTCCATGGCTCTGATCTTCGGAGCACCGGTGATTGAGCCACAGGGGAACAAGCTGTGGAATAATTGGGAGGCGTCTACATCTGCTCGCAACCGACCTTCCACCGTTGATGTCATCTGGAAGAGCGTTTCATATCGTTCAATCGTGAAAAGCTGAGGCACCGTCACAGAGCCAGTCTGGCACAGTTGCCCCAGGTCGTTGCGCAAAAGATCAACGATCATCACATTTTCCGCGCGATTTTTGACATCACCGGCGAGCCATTCCGCTATCTGCCGGTCTTCATCGCTTGTACGACCGCGGGGCGCAGTTCCTTTCATGGGCCGGGCGAGAATACGTTGCCCATCGATGCGAAAGAAGAGCTCTGGTGAAAAACACAGGATATCCTGCCCGGCAGCTCGGACATAGGCGCCATACGAGACCGGTTGCTTCCTCTTTAATGCCTGATAGAGCGATAGCGGCGAACCGTTAAACGTGAAGGTATAGCGTCCCGTAAAATTGACCTGGTAGACATCACCGGTACGGATATACTCCTGGATGCGTTCTATGTTTGCATGATACTCGGCTTCGTCCAAATTGAAGGCAAGATCGTCGATGCGATGCGTAAGATTCTCCAGCACAAGCGAGGGAAGAGGATTCACGTTTACTGAAGCGTGCCTTTCAAGAAACGCACCGCTCTGGTGATCATAGATAAGTGGTTGCCGGTACACCCCAAACCAAGCGAGCGGCTGTTTTTCGTGCTGATAGTCGAACAGATCGAGCTTCTGAATGTGATAGCCGCATTCATACGCGAAATACCCTGCGAGATAATAACCTTGTTGGAGATAGGTTGAAATCGAGGCGAGCAGATCCTCTAATTCACTAATCCGGTGAATCTGGAGCACGTGTACAGGATCAAGGAAGAGAAGGCTGGATGCGTTGTTATGCTGATATAGTGTACTTTCAAGCAAAACGACAGATTCTTTGCTCTGAAGAAAGGAATAATAATGTTCAGGAAAACGCTGAAAAGACATGCTTGAACTTTCTGCCATTTTTTGTGAATGTCTCGCAAGATATATGATGCCTTTACTCTACCACGTCATTCCTTTTTTCACCACTACCTATGAAGCACGCTCGTCCAAAGCGAGCTCGTGGACAGAATTGGAAAACGTTCCTGTGCTATCATGCGGCAGAGGTGTGGACTTGTGATTTTTTGCAGGGGACGGATCTCTTCTTCCGTCCCCTTTTTGCCTTTTTTCTCATCGAGTTGAAGTCGCGCAAGGTGATTCACGTAAATGTGACGCGCTTTCCGACCGATCCTTGGGTGGCGCAACAACTGCGGGAAGCGACTCCATATGGGCACACACCCAAATATCTGATTCGGGACAATGACCGGAAATTCGGACCGAATTTGGCACGAGTGGCGATAACAAGCGGCATCAAAGTGCTTCCAACGCCGTACCACTGTCGAGGCCGTTCGAGGTTGTTTTGCACAGGAGCCATGGTGTGTGGTATATTTCATAGCAGCACTTTGATAGTCATTATTTAGCATGTCTATTGTTCGCCAAGGGGAGCTCGGGGAAGCCGGGCTGAGAGGGTGGCCTACACGATCGCCACCGACCGCTAGAACCTGATCTGGGTAATGCCAGCGCAGGGATGGACAGCAACACCACGTTGAAGAAGTCCTCATCCCAGGGATGCTGGCATTTGCTGGCACCCCTGTTTGTGTTGCTCTAGCATGTCTGGGAGCAATAGGGGGGTCCAGAGAGTTAAAAAAGTGGAGAGATCATGCGGCAAGAAGAAACGAGCATTCTGAATGGACATGGTGTCGAGTCCGATGCTTTCCTCAAGCTTGAACAGCGTGGTATGGAGCCGGTGCCTGAAGCAGAGCGACATGGTTCGGCGCGTGAACTGGCACTCGTCTGGGCTGGCGCAATGACAAACTATGTATCGCTGCTGACGGGCGCACTGGTGATAGGAGCCCCGCTCGTATTAGGGCTGAGCCAGGGACAACTGGGACTGGGCGATAGCGCCATTGCGATTATCATTGGAGCCGCACTCGCCGCGCTGCTTCATGGCCTTATCAGTGTCACCGGGGCAAGAACTGGTACCCCGCAAATGATTTTCTCACGCGCGGTCTTTGGGCACCGCGGTTCCTACCTCAGCGCTTTTTTCACCTGGCTCATGGCCGTTGGCTGGTTCGTCGTCGATTGTGTGATCGGCGGCTGGGCCCTGGTGCAACTCGCGGCCATGGCTGGCATGCCCAAAACAACAGAGGTGGCCCTGGGTGCCATCACCCTGGTGCTGATCGCATCGGTGCTTGTAGCCGTCTACGGACATCAGACCGTCCACGTTTTCGCGAAGTACGGCGCGATGGTCTTCCTGGCATTTTGTGTCCTCCTCTTCATCGTCCTGCTGCCCCAAGTCCATTGGCGTTTGCCCACAACGGTGCAGGGCCCGCCTCGCTTCGCGGCTATGGTTGTGGGTGGCAGCTTTATCTATGCCCTGGTTGCCTCGTGGATTCCCTTTGCCTCGGATTACTCACGTTACCTACCGCGAACGGCTTCATCAGGCGGCATTGCCTGGTGGACAGGTCTTGGGATTGGACTTCCCACGGCGCTGCTGGGTATGCTAGGGGTGCTCTTCTCCACGATCAATCCAGGCAATCCCGATCTCTTGAGTGTGATTACCGCTGCCACACCGCGCTGGCTGGCGATCCCGTTCCTGCTGTTTGTTGTCTTGGGGGAGATCTGGGCTAACTACTTCGACGTGTATACGGCAGGACTGGTGGCGCTGGCCATGGATATCCCTCTGCGGCGCTGGTGGTCGGCCCTGTTCTGTGGCGTCATTGGCGCGCTGGGAGTGTACTGGATCGGACTGTTCTCCCACTTCACTCAGGCCCAGACGTATGCGGCGCTGGTTGCGAACTTCCTGGAAGTGTATGTTGACTTCTTGCTCCTGACCTACCTCTGGGTACCGGCATGGGCGGCAGTGCTTGTGGTTGACTTTTTCGTCTTCAGGCGTGGATGTTACGCATCTGACGAGCTGACTCGTGGTAAGCAGGGGTGTTACTGGTATCGTGGAGGCGTCTTCTGGCCTGCCTTCATAGCATGGTTGGTGGGGGTGGTCGTCACCATCCCCTTTATTGGATCGGCCACGCTGCCCTGGATGTCCCAACCCTGGCAAGGCCCTGTAGCTCATTTGCTGGGCGGCATGGACATCAGCGGCATCGTCGGGGCAGTGGTCAGCGCCTTTCTCTACTACATCCTGGCCCGTTCCTACTTCGGGCAACTAGAGCACAAGCAGCATATTCAATGAGGAGGACACTCATGAGGGCTGTGTTGCAAAAAGAAAGCTGATCTGCTAGAGTGTGCGAAAAAAGAGCGAAAGAGGCTCCCAATCATGAGCAGTCAGCGTCAAAATCCCTTCAAATGGCGTCATTCCCAGGCAGATATCATTCTGCTCTGTGTGCGTTGGTATCTGCGCTATTCGCTGAGTTATCGAGACCTGGAGGAAATGATGCGGGAGCGTGGCTTGCAGGTCGATCACACCACGATCTACCGCTGGGTTCAGCAGTATGCCCCTGAATTGGAGCGGAGATGCCGCCCTCACCTCACAGGAACGAACGACTCGTGGCGCGTCGATGAGACCTATGTCAAGGTGAAAAAGGTCTGGATGTACCTCTATCGAGCGGTCAATTCCCAGGGAAACACGCTCGATTTCTGGCTGAGTGCAACACGGGATAGCGAAGCGGCCAGGCGGTTTTTCCACAAAGCCCTCATCGCCTCTCATACAGTGACTCCTCGGGTGATCAATGTCGACAAAAACGCCGCGTATCCAAAGGCTCTCAAGGAGCTGAAAGCCGAGGGGATCGTACCCGAAAGCTGTGAATTGCGCCAAGTCAAATATCTCAACAATAGAATTGAACAAGACCATCGCTTCATCAAGCGACTAACCAAACCTGGGATGGGTTTCTTTTCGTTTGCGACAGCAGAGCGAACCTTGCAAGGATACGAGATCATGAATATGGTTCGCAAAGGACAGATACGAGGTGTGGGGAAAGGAGATATTCTCAATCAGGTAGCATTCATCTCCCACCTGTTCAGAGTGGCAGCCTAAGCTCAACGGAACGAGGGGAGACATGCCATCACATGTCCTCTCCGGTTTTTTGCAACACAGCCCTCCTAGGTGCAACAGAAAAATTTTGCAAAAAATGGTTTATATAATCGGTGAAATTTTGTGCTATAATGAACCACTTGTAGCAGATTTTGAGCGTCACTGTCAAAAAGGTGGTTCGTATAATTCCTAATTATGCGCAGCTGAGGCTAGGGGAGCGGGGATTTGATATTACCTAGCCGCCGGGTGATCGTTCGCGTATTATTCTTAGCAGAAGACAAAGAGCTTGCTGTATTCAGATATATAACAATCGTATCTGCGCCTCCTGTAGCGCGTCCTTATGACAAGGCAAATTCAGCCTTACTAAGCAAAGGAGGCAGTATCATGAGTCCCCAAGAGGAATTTAATATCCTGCCATTAGGGCACCCGCGTCCGCCCACAAAAAATGAAAAAACGAAATTATTCCTCTATTTGCTGAAACTGAAATACGGTACGCTGGATGGCCTCACGGAAGAGCAGCGCCTGGGCGCGCGCGTTGCTGTAGATAGCGGTTATCTGGCGGTATTTGATAACATCAAGTCATACGAAGTGCTGGATGAGAAAAACAAAAGCGGCCGTGAGTACTCCCAAATCGTGTTTGCCATGTGGATAGAAAACTACCAGCCGGACTGGCCATTTTACTACGATGTCTTTGCCTTCTGGAAAGACGGTAAAGAAATTCATCAACTCACTCCTGAATCTGGTTTTCTGCAACTAGAGGAGGACACAAACTAAAAGACAAACAAAAATTAATAAGAACGCTCTGCAATGGCGATTCTACGGAGACGGTTTTGGCTAGAAAAGTGGTACCTCTAACCAGTAGAAATCATTAATTATTTATGGGGATATAATGATGTAAAAGGACGTAAGCACAAGGCTGTGCTGGCTACTTCGGATATCCGTTCTCAAACCAGGAAAGAAACAGCGTATGAGAAACTTTCTCGCCACCTGATTGATGTGGAGATGATAAGAATAGGTACGCATCGAGATGTCAATGCCCCTCATATTTTGGAGCGGATATCCAAAGTAGCCAGCACAGCCGTTCCACTTGCAGGCTCTCCACTGCACGCAAATCCTGCAGACAGTGGTGGCACTGCTCGACCGAGTGCACCATCACAGTATCAGGGGTCGGCGACAACTGCAAGGTGCTTCCTGGATGACCAACCTGTCCCCCAGCCTTCTTGCCACTTTTCTTGCGCAGGCTCTTGGGTTGCCGATGAAAGCGATCGGAGGAGGGAGGCAGGTGACTGTTGTGGCTGTCCTTGTGGAGCCGATCTTGCAAGGTATGCACTCGCTCACTGAGCAGCACGATCTGCTGCTGCATCTGGATAATCTGTGCATCTCGTTTGGCCAATTGCTCTTGCAGTCGGCTCTTTTGTTGTCGCAGTTCAAGCAGTTCTTCTTGGGGTGTCATAGATCTACTCTATCCGCTTTCCCCTGGTTTGACAACTCCTCTAGGACTCCTGTAGCGTAACAAAAAATATCCTTCCCATTTGACCTATGGCTGATTGTGCTCTTTGGGATGGGAGTATGGCTTTACCCGCTCGGGGAAAATTTCTCCTTTTGATTGCTCTGATGTCGAGTCGGATAGGCGGTCGGTGGGAGTAGGCACCGACTCATTCACATTAGATAGTGGATTGAGCCAGGAGGACAATAATCCGAAACGATTGACGCCGAGCAATTCCCAGGCACGTGTCAGACCAACACTATAGACGGTTAGTAGTAACACTGCCAGCGCGTGGGCGTTTGCTACTACAGAAGGTGTTACGATGAGGCGGAAGGCAAAATAGAATTCATATCCATAGATTATAAGGCTCACTATGATCAGTACTACCCTGCGTAGAAAATTCAGCCATCTCTTTGGATGTCTGAGAAGACGAAGCCCTAGAGCCAAGCTATTCAATGCCCCTATGGAGCTCATTACAAGGGCGATCGTACCCGTGGCTCCGGGGATCAGTGCGCTTAACGAGACAAAGAATGCGTTGACCAGTGCTGTAAAGGTGCTGGCAGCTACGGCTTGCCGCTCCATTGGGGCACGACTCGCCACAATCTGCTCTGGGGCGATGGAGACGGCTACGAAGAGCAGACCTAATAGAGCGCCACCTGCACTGGCGCTAGCAATGAAGAAGTTAGCTAAATCGGGTGGAACCATGATCTGGGACTCTCTCTTCAGGTAATTTCTTGACGTTGCATATGTGAGTTCTGTCTTGTTGTATGATCTGGTTTTTTCAAGGAAGATAGTATCACAACTCGCGAGAAGTTGCTTGAATTTTTTGCTATGACTGACTTTTCACTGCCTCTGGCAGTTCGCAAGAGGTTTTTGTTTGGGTGCAGGCGACGAGAACTCCTGAATAGTTACATACTTTCTTTCTCGTGGGTTAACCTATAACGAACTAGCGAGATTGTACGAGATTAACCCTTCACCAATTAAATCTATCATGCAGGGAAAAACGTGGAATGACGTTCTACCTGTGCTGGCTACATAAGATATCCGCCGAGAAAATTGAGAGTTTCCCTCTCAATTCCCTGGTTTTTTGATGACTGATATGCCCATGGAGTGAGGCTTGGGGAATGTTCTTGCCATCTCAGACAGGAACTTACTGACCAAGACTCAAATGTCTCTCTGGTTCGTTCCCTCCATCAAGGAAAACGAAGAGAAACTGCTTGCTGGCTCTCAACATAACGGGATGTGTGAATTCTGAGGTATTTCGCGCATGCCTCAGGCAGTCACCTTCATCTTTGAAAAAACTCAGGCACTTCTGCGGTAGTCATGATGCAAGCCGCCCAGGACCGGGAAGGAGATGACCTTGCCATTTTCACGATTGGGTGGCGCTGACCCAGCTTTCTGCTCTGGCATCTGCTGCCTGATCCCTTGATGCGGCCTGGCTCGGTTGAAGAAGTGCACGTACGCGTTGAGCACGCGGTGGAGCTGTTTCTCATGCAGGATGAGCAGATGATCGAGGCATTCACGCCGCACGCTTCCCAGAAACCGTTCACAGATGGCATTCGCGCGCGGAGCGTGATACGGTATTGTGAGAATTTCGATGTGACTTGTGTTTGCGAGCCATGTGAAGCCTACCCCAAACTTGCCATCATGATCACGAATAAGGTACTTCGGCCCCTCGCCAAAGGCTGTGGCTTCCCGCAGCTGTTGTGCGGTCCAAGCGTCGGTAGGACATCGTGTGACGCCGACGTGGATCACCTTCCGCGAGTGCAGTTCGATGATGAAGAAGGCATAGAGCGACCGGAAAAGTACGTCGGTGACCAGGAGAAAGTCGCAGGCCCAGATCTGCTCAGCATGAGAGTGTAAAAAGGTTTTCCAGTTCTGTCCCCGTGGCCTTGCAATGCGAACCTGTCGCATGTATTTCTGGATCGTGCGTGTGCAGACGCGCAGACCCAGCTTGAGCAATTCGCCCCGGATGCGTTCCGCTCCCCACAGGCGGTTGTCTCGAGCCATTTCCTTGATCAACGCGACGATCTCTGCGGATATCTTTGGTTTGGCAGCAGCTGCTCTGGACTTGTACTTCCAATACAGCTTAAATCCCTGACGATGCCACCGCAGAAGCGTCTCTGGCTGAATGATGAAGAGTGCCTGCTTCCAGGTCCGTACTGCTCTTGCCAGAAGGACCAGGAGCATCCGGTCGGACTTCCTGAAGGCTGGTCGTTTGACTTGTCGGCGGAGGATGATGAGTTGTTGTCGGAGGAGCGTGTTTTCTGCCATGAGTGCGGACTTGCTTCTGGGAAGGTCTGTCAACATCCCCATCAAGAGAGAAGTGGTGGACGGATTTGTCCAGTCTCGAAAGCTTTGTTGAAGCAACTGAAGACAGATTCGCATCAATCGCATCATCGAGTTGAGAACATGATTCACAGAATAAGCTTCCCCTTTATAAAGATGAGCAGGTGACTGCTTGCGATTCTACTCTTCCTCTGGCTCATCCGCAAGTAGGGAAGACATAGAAAGATATCCAAAAAGGTCCAATTTGGTGAGCGGATGACGAAAGTAGCCAGCACAGGCGCAAGCTGGTGCGATTGCAGATCCATTGGGTTTCCATGCATGAGAACCTCCTCGAAATCAGGAACAGTTTTCTGCCCACATCTATCGTCTGGGTGTCCCATCTGTAAAGCTCATCTTGAGGAGAGAAAAGAAACTCTACTACTTGCTGGCCACGATCAGCTTGCTATTGAGTCGGTGACGATGACGCAAAGCCGTACAATCCACTGTCGAAAGAGGCAGTACCCATCACCGCACATTTCAGGGTTGTGTTGAAAAAATTTAAAGCTCAGCAAATCGAACTCTATTTAAATATTCTGAGATCAGAAAAGGGGTAAAACGAACACTCGTTCTGTTTATTATTATCATTTATGCAGCTATTACATGTTTCATTTTTCGGCCTCAAAACTTTTTGCAACAGAGCCAGCTTAGGCAATCCTTTGCTGGACAGCGTAAACCACCGCGGAGGTCCGGCAGGTGACGCCGATCTTGTTGTAGATGTGCTCCAGGTGGTGCTCGACTGTTTTCCTACTGATAACCAGGTCCTTCGCAATCTGGGGGTTACTCTGGCCCTGGGCCAACAGGCGCAGCACCTCCGCCTCCCGCTCCGTCAGGTTGCCCACCTGCCGACGCCTGGGCATGGTTCTCTGGACGCATTGTGTACTGCTCAGTGAGGCGGTAAGGGCCTGGTAGCATGAGCCATCGAATTGCGTGCCGACCAGCGGTCGCATTTTGCGTAATGCGTCTGCAGGATCTCGCTGGTCGCCCTGTTGCGTCAGCTGCGCATAGGTGTCCGCGACGGCCAGGATCCGGCCATGGAGTGGGATTTGCTCGCCGATGAGGTGCTGGTGATAGCCTTGGCCGTTGGTCCATTCGTGCGTGGCAGCTGCAGCGGCCGCTAGCTCTTGGAAGGGTTCTACCCGCTCGAGCACTCGCTGCGTATAATAGGAATGGAGGCGATAATATTCCCATTCACTGGCTGATCGGCGGTCCCCCTTTTCCAGGATATGCAGAGGGATGGCCACATTCCCAAGGTCATGGACAAGCGCTGCGCATCGCAGCCTGGTCTGCTCGTCCCCTCCCACACCAAGAGAGCTGCCCATGGCTACCGCTACGTCGGCCACGATGCGCGAATGGTGCCATGACCCATGGCTCTTAATGTCGACGAAGTCCGCTAGAGCTTCGCACACCACCTCCAACTGATCCGCCATCATTCGGTCCGCCGACGTGGGCGGTTGCATCGCCAGGATGACTGATTCCGCCGACTCGTGCTCGAGTGTTTGCCAGAAGTCGGCCTGCTCCTCCAAGGCCAGGAAGACATCTACTACCTCCGGATCGAACCGTGCTCCGCGTTGCTCCCGGGCCAGTGATCTGGCCACCGCTGGCCCGCTGAAGCCGTAGGCGAGCTCGAGCGTATCTGCTGTATGCAGGATGCGTGCCGCCAAGGGTACCTCGCTACCTTTGAGACCGTAGGCCAACCCCTTGCCGTTCCAGTACTCCCACTGGAAGCGGAGGGTACGCTGGACATACTCCGGGAAGCCAAGCCTTCGCGCGAACAACTCCGCAATTTCACAGTGGCCTCGCATCGTTTCCTTCACGACTGGCTCACACTGCACCAGGAAGGACAGGAGTTTGGGGATGCGGCTGGGAAGGCGCGAGTCGAGCGGCACATGTCTGGACAACCAGGCGATGAGATCATTGAGCCGGGTGGGATCGACTAGCATGAAATCCGAGCGGGGCTCCAGTTCATCATCAGGGAAGAAGGCGGCCAGGCCGGCCGAACAGGCGGTACAGCCGACGTTCTTGAGGAGGGCGCCATAGAAGATCGCTTCCCGCTCCTCGTTGGGGAGATGGAGCCCATCGGCTAGCCGCAGCCCGATGTAGGCGCTATTGAGCCCATGCTCCATCCGCTCACTGAGCCCCAGGCTGCTGGCAAACGACAAGGCGCACAGGAGTGACGCCAGATTCCCAGTTGGCCGTTCTCGGTTGGTCATTAAAAATCCTTTCTTGGAGACCCACCGCGTTCAGGCGGTGAGAGGAAAAAAAAGGCGGACGTGGTACTCCGCTCCGCTCGCCTCTGCCAGAATAGTCTCCTCGCGGGGGAGAGAGCAGAAGTGCGGTCTGCTGTCATTCATCCAATAACCTGGCGCGTTTCTGCCAGATAAAATGCCGACACTTGGCTTGACATCAGTCTTGAGACGATTTTTCGTATTAGTTTCTGCCACATAATGTGCTGAGTCATTGTAGCTCATCTTTTTCTGCCCCCTCACAAAGGATGGACCGCCAAATTTGTCACATAAAATGGCACATATCCATCAGGAGCCGCTCCTGGAGGGTCATCATCTTGTGTCACATAAAATGGCGCAAACTTCATGAATATATGAGGTAAAAGACACATCAAGCCAAAATTGTCTTCGTTATGATGCCACACCAGATTATGGTGGCAGAGACCATCCGCTGAGAGTGCTTGGCAGCGTGGCATCTTATTTGGCAGACAAGTTATTTAACTTGTCAAATGACAGGAGCACCTGAGCCATGCTGACCTCCTTGATTTCGTCTCACTCGAACAACTCTTCTTGATGCACTGATAGCGCCTCTACCTTATTAACGATCATTCTCGCCATTTTTTTGCACAAACTTGATCAACACTGGGGTACATATTTTTGTCATTTGTCTGGTAACTTCATTCTCTACCAAATAAAACCTACATTCCGCAGTTAGAATTCGGAATGGCTTGTCAAGCGCTTCTCCAAGGCAGAGATTAAGAATACTCTGCACTATACATTGGCTTGGCATCTGCATTCCCCAAATGGGGTGCGGAATGTGGGATAAAAAGGCCCTCCTGCCGTATATCTTGGCATCACACCAAAAAACAGAGCCAAAAAAGACGAGAAAAAACAGAACGGAAGAAGAAAATAATATCACGCCACTTTATGAGGCAGAGGCAATCTGCTGAAAGCACTTGGCAGCGTGGCAGGTTATCTGGCAAACGTCTTTTTTTATTTGACAAATTACATCTGCTCTCTCTGGTTGAGCCCACACTCTCAACCAGAGAGAGCAGACCGCACAAAGTAAAGTGGGCCTCGCTCAGTTATGCGCCGGTACTTTCTCCTGGACACTGCTCTAAACCCGATACGCTGTTTAATCCAAGAGTTAGAGAGGTTGGAGCTGGCTACCACGCACCCCAACGTCTGAACTTCAACACTTACGCATAACGTTTACCCGATAACGGGTGAGCTGGGGAGGCTAGTGAGCTAGCCAGCCTGAGCTAAGACGCTCAACAGGTACAAGCCTATCCCTTTCTAAGGGATTGGGTTCCCTGACATCTCCTCTCCCTCCTTCGGGTTGCAAGTAAAGACGGCAAAGATGGGTGAGCTCACCGATGCTTCTCTTCGAAATATACCTCATACTTATCATAACATCAAGTATAAAGCTGAGTAACCACTCCAAAAAGGAGCTCTCGTTGTCAGTAGAGAATGAGGTGGTGTCGATTTGGACGACCGACCAACTCCCAACCCAGAAGGGCAAGGAGAGGTAGCTAGGAAAGGAGTGAATCTATCCCAGGCGAGACGATTGTCCTTTCATAAAAGATGTGAGCAATGGTCACTCCAGAAGCCGTTTGATGCAGGCAAGGAAAAACGAAACCTCTGTCTCAACTGCCTTGTGAAGCTGGTCCAGTGTTGAACGTTGTACATTTCATCGGCGGACTTAATAGGCCACAAAATACTGGTAGAACCAGATAAGAAAGAGAGAACAAATGAACAGAACAAGCCAATACAGAGGTGGGCCTGTTATGGATATCCGTCCGGGTTTATTTGGGAAATATGGACTGCAAGAGCGACTGGGGCGAGGGGGCATGGCCGAGGTATGGAAAGCTTTTGATCCTCGTTTGCAGCGCTACGTTGCTATAAAATTTTTACATGCGGCCTTGCAAAGCGACCTTACTTTCGTGACTCGTTTTGTGCGTGAGGCCCGAGCAGTTGCTTCTCTGCGCCACCCCAATATTATACAGATATATGATTTTGAAACGCCCGCTCAGGTGTCCGAGGACGTTCCGGTATACACGGCAATGGCATATCCAGCATTTATGGTAATGGACTATATTGAGGGACCGACGCTGGCCGGTTTCCTGCAGGATATGTCTTCCGCTCACAAATTTCCTGCCGCGAGCGAGATGGTCTCGCTCTTCCTCTCTATCAGCGACGCAATTGATTACGCGCACCAGCAAGGGCTGTTGCATCGCGACATCAAGCCGGCGAATATTCTGTTGGATCAGCGTCATACGACACGCAATCCCATGGGAGAGCCGATGCTCACCGACTTTGGCATCGTTAAAATGATAGGCACAGCGGCTGGCACACTCACCTTTTCAACGCTGGGCACTCCCCTATACATTTCTCCCGAACAAGCTCGAGGCAATCCAGGCAGTTCTGCGAGCGACATCTATTCTCTGGGAGTGATCCTCTATGAAATGTGTACCGGTATGCCTCCTTTCCAGGGAGATTCGCCGCTAGCTATTCTGCAGCAGCACGCGAGTGCGTCCCCTCCCTTAGCTGAGGGCATCAACCCGGCCATCTCTCCCAGGCTGGCAGAGGTTATCTTACGTGGCCTCACGAAAGAGCCCGAGGATCGTTTCCCAAGTGCTATAGCGCTAACGACCGCTCTAGCCGAGGCCCTCGATGAGCCGCTCCCCGATCGGAAGAGGCAGCTAATATCCTCGCCTGATATCCGCAGTCTACCTGGCGCCTCAGATGACATGCAAGATATCAGCGGGCTGAAGAAGCCCGAGACAGACAACGAAGCAACAGCGTTGCTGACGCCGGCGATGCCCCCTTCATTCATCTATACGCCATCGAGCTGGGTATCCGCCGCGGTGGGAAAGGCGTCAGAAAAAGGACCTGTTGCTCCGTTGAGTGCATTGCCTCCCTCTCCTCCCGCGCGCCGGCGCAGGTGGCCTAAAATGCGCATCGTCTTGATCGCCCTTCTGCTAGTTGTCGTGGTCAGCTCAGGGCTGGCTGTTTTGTTTGTGTCTCGCGCGGACTCCTCATCCACAACAGTTGTGGCCTCATCCACAACTGTTGTGGGGCATGCCTTCTTCACAAGTAGCGGGGCGGCGAGCGGCGCAAATAATATGGGCATCAACGATACGTTTGAGATAAATCTCTCCAATGTCATGGCGCCTCAAGCGGGGCACAGTTATTACGCCTGGCTTTTACCGGACCAGAATCAGAGCGAGGCCAACCCCCTCGCCCTGGGAACGCTGGTTGTCACCAACGGTGTGGCTACGTTGCCTGCTCACTACGTCGATCCACAGCATGACAACCTGCTCATCAACTTCAGCCGTTTTCTGGTGACTGAAGAGCCTGCGAGCCCGGTCCCGCTGGCCCCTTCCCTGGATAAAGGCACGTGGCGTTATTCTGCCGAGATTCCGCAAAATCCATCTGTGAAAGACTGCGTGGCTGCGATCAATCAACTTAACGACCTCTGCCACGTCAGGCACCTGCTCTCCGGTGATCCTGAACTGGCCCGCGTCCATCTGTCCGGCGGCCTGAACTACTGGTTTCAGAACAATGTAAGAGAGATTCAGAAGTGGGCCGGAGAGATAGTCAATCGTAACGACCCGCATGATATACGCCACAAGCTGGTCGATATTCTCTATATACTTGATGGACCGAACTGTGTTACGCAGGATCTATACCCCGCTGCTCTTGGCAGGGAAAATACACCCGATGATGGCACTCTGAAGAGAGTCGCCGCTATTCCCCTGTTAAATTGCTCGTCAACCCAGAATGTTAGCTATCTGACGCATATTCATAATCACCTGAGCGTCATAGTCTTGTCGCAGGGAGTCCTGGGGGAGCAGGTGACGCTGGCCGATCAGATCAGCACAGAACTCAATGCTATCTATGCCTGGTTGGAGCAGGCGCAGGTGGAGGCCAGGCAACTGGTCGCTATGAATGATTCCCACCTGGTGCTACCTGAAGGGAAGCGACTACGCGCCGAATTGGATGCGCTGGTGAGCAAGATTTCCAATGGGAGTACTGCTCCCACGACCGGACCAGCGGAGAAGGGCGTGGCCGCTATCGCCGATCAAATTCAGCAACTGGCGACGATGGATGTCACACGCTATTGATACACAGGTGCGGCCCCTGCGGTTCGCGTTTCGATCAGAGGCATAAAATGGAGTGTGGTACTGCTCTACCTCCCGGGCACATGAACCTTGTACTACTCAAAAGCTTAATCGTCGAAGGGATCTTCTGGGTGATGCAGACGAGCTCCTCCTGGCGCAGTCTGCCCACCCGCTTCGGGGCCTGGTCCAAGGGCCTCCACTATTACCGTCAATGGAGAGGAGATGGGCGGTGGGAACGCATCCTGGGCGTTTTGCAGATCCAAGACGTTCCCATTTCCTCTTCCGCTTGATTTAACTGTCGCTGTAGTGCTAGATAACGATTTATTGAATTACTAACTCAAGTAATAGAGGTGATCAAAAATGGGTAATGCATCCCGTGCGATCCTACGTCAGGCACGCAAGCAAGTACCGGAATGGTCGGCAACTCAAGTGCACGATGCATTTGAGCAGAAGCAGGAGAGCGGCGCAGAGGATCAGGATTTCGTCCTGGTCGATGTGCGCGAGAAGCATGAGTGGAACGAAGGCCATGTCCCCGGTGCGGTTCATGTCCCGCGCGGCTACCTCGAATTGCAGATAGAAGAGGCTGTGCCCGACAAATCTAAGAAGGTGGTGTTGTGTTGCGCTGGTGGCGTGCGTTCACTCATGGCTGGTAGTACCTTGCAGCAGATGGGCTATAACGATGTCGTGTCGATGGCCGGCGGTTTCGGTCAGTGGAAGGCCAGTGGCTACAATTTTGTGCAGCCACGTACAATGAGTGCAGCTCAGGCCCGCCGCTATAGCCGCCACACGCTTATCCCTGAAGTGGGCGAGGCTGGCCAGTTCAAGCTGCTTGACTCGCGTGTTCTGTTGATCGGTGCCGGTGGTCTGGGATCGCCTGCCGCGTACTACCTGGCTGCCGCTGGTGTGGGTACTCTGGGTATTATCGATGCTGATGTTGTCGACGATAGCAATCTTCAGCGCCAGATCCTGCATAATACCGAGCGTATCGGCCAGTACAAAGCCGAGTCGGCGCGCGAAACCATCAAGGCGCTGAACCCGGATGTTAACGTCATAACCTATATCGAACGCCTGGATGAGGAGAATGTTGGCCGCATCATCGCCGATTACGACGTTATTCTCGATGGCACCGATAACTTTCCGACCCGCTATCTGCTCAACGATGCCGCTATCCTGGCGAACAAGCCCGTTGTGCATGGCAGCGTCTTCCGCTTTGAGGGCCAGTTGACGGCCTTCAAGCCATACGATGGACCATGCTATCGCTGCCTCTATCCCGAGCCGCCGCCTCCCGCTCTGGCCCCAAGCTGCGCCGAAGCTGGTGTGCTTGGTGTGCTGCCTGGTATCATCGGCATCTTCCAGGCGACCGAGACGATCAAGCTGCTGCTGGGTATCGGCGAGCCACTGGTTGGCCGCCTGATGACCTATGACGCGCTGGCGGGCGAGTTCAATGAACTGCGCCTCTATCGCGATCCCAATTGTCCGGCCTGTGGCGAGCATGCCCACCCTGAAAATCTGCCGACCTATGCTGAGGTCTGCGCTGTTCCCGCACGCTAATATACCTAAGGGTGGAGTTGACCTCCACCCGGCCCAAAGGAGAATTCGATGGCAACCGTTCGTTTAGCACCTGTTCTGCGAGCTTCCGCTCATGGCTCAAAACAAGTGAGCGCGCAAGGAAGTACTCTTGCTGATGTCCTCTCTGATCTGTACAAGAGCTATCCGGTCTTGAAAGAGCAGATTCAGCCAGAGCAGGAATTGAGCCGCTTTATTAATGTCTATGTCAATGACCAGGACGTGCGCTATCTGCAAGGACTACAGACAAGCGTGAGTCCAAACGATACCATCATTCTGTTGCCTGCAATGGCGGGCGGACGCCAGGATGAAGCTATGCACTACGGCAGCATACTGGAGACCATCGGAAATACGCCACTGGTAGAACTAAAGAGCTTTAGCCCACATCCAGGAGTCGAGATCTATGCGAAGTTGGAGGGTGCGAATCCTACCGGTAGCGTCAAAGATCGCGTCGCCTTGCGCCTGGTCGAAGAGGCTGAAGCAAAAGGTATCTTGAAGCCCGGAGCCATTCTCCTGGAACCAACCAGTGGCAATACAGGCATTGCACTGGCAATGATTGCGCGCATCAAGGGCTACCAGTTTATTGCCGTGATGCCCGATAATGTGACCAGCGAACGTCGCCAGATGCTCGAACTGTATGGTGCAAAGATTAGCTTCTCGGATGGTGCTCAGGGGAGTAATGGAGCCATCCGACTGGCGCAAGAGCTGCTTGCCAGCAATGAGCAGTACGTTATGCTCTATCAGTATGGCAACCCTGCTAATTCGCATGCACACTACTATGGCACGGCGGTGGAGATTATCCGCGATCTGCCCGATCTGGATGTCTTCATCGCTGGACTGGGCACTGGCGGTACGCTCACAGGAACCGCCCGCCGCCTGAAAGAATACAATCCAGCCATCAAGGTGCTTGCCGCCGAACCGATGCAGGGCGAGGCGGTGCAAGGGCTACGTAGCCTGCAAGACGGCTTTGTACCGCCTATATTCGATAGTTCCCTGCTCGATGGCAAGATCCTTGTCTCCTCGCTAGACGCGATTCGCCGCACCCGCCAGCTCAAGGACCAGGAAGGCATCTTCGCCGGACCATCCTGTGGCGCTTCCCTGCATGTCGCCCTATGCGTGGCTGCCAGCATGGAGCACGGGAAGATCGTCACTCTGCTGGCCGACGGCGGCTGGAAATACTTGAGCGAAGACCTGTGGACCCGCGATCTGCGGAAACTTGAAGAGGAAGTAGAGGCAAAAGTATTATGGTAGCTGAAGCACGTTTTGTGGTGCGCATCCCTGCGTCAACCTATAACGAGATGCTGGCCCATATCGTGGCTGGCTATCCCAACGAAGCCTGTGGTGCCCTCGGCAGCAAAGACGGCACTGTTCGCAAGAACTATCCCACCGCCAACGTTGCCGAAGAGCCCGACGATTTTTCGAGGATCAGTGAAGCCGACATCGTACGCATCTATAACGATATCGACTCCTACGATGGCGACATGATCTACTACCATTCACATCCCAAATCCGAAGCCTACCCTTCCCCGCGCGATATTGAGTGGGCCAAACGCAGTGGCTACCTTTACCTGATCTTCTCGCACCGCCATTATCCCGACTCGCCCTACTCCCGCATCTTCGCCATCGATCCTCATGGTGGCGTAATCGAGGGAAGCGTCGTGGAAGTGATGCTCCACCAAGGAGACTGGGAAGGCCAGTTGCAAGACGAAGGGCGATAGGATGGACCTATCGGAGTCACTGAGGGTTGCAAGGCCGTGCAATACATACGCCCTTGCTTCTTCCCACTGTGATGGTCGGTTCATCTGGCGAGCCACATGCTTGAAAACAAGCACGCGTGGTTCTGAGGAGGGCCATCGGAAAAGGGCTGGAAACAGTGCCTCGCTGGCGGTCTCTCCCACTATTTGGTTCACATTACACATTCTTTTTCAACATGTCTTGAGAGAAGAGGAGAAGCAAAGAAAGAGGGATCAGCTATGAATATGAATATGAAGCAGAACATGACAAAACACCATCCGAAACGTCTTCTTGGAGTCTTCGCCCATCCCGACGATGAGAGCTTTTGTGCGGGTGGCACCTTTGCCAGCTCTGTCGCCCATGGCGCAGAGGTGATGGTTGTATCAGCGACTCGAGGTGAAGCGGGTCAAATCCGGAGTGCCGGGACGGCTACACGTCGGACTCTCGCCGGCGTGCGCGAACAGGAACTCCAATTCGCCTGTCAGCGACTAGGAATCCAGCATGCCCGGTGCCTCGACTATGCCGACGGCACGCTCAAAGACGTTGACCAGGAAGTGCTGATCAAGGACATAGTGGAACTTCTTCGTAGCTTCCGCCCTGACGTAGTCATCACCTTTGGATCTGATGGCGGTTACGGCCATCCCGATCACATTGCCATCAGTGCTGCCACCACTGCCGCTTGCCTGCGCAGTGGTGACAGCCATCAATTCCCTGAGCAGTTAGCGGCAGGGCTGGCACCTCACCACCCAGAACAGCTCTACCACAGCCATTTCCCACCCAAGCCACAGTTGCTGCTCAATCAGTTGGTCAAGTGGCTTGTCCAGGCGGAGAAGCGGTTCCAGGGAAACCTGGATTTCGTCTATGCTCTGCTGCTCCTTTGCGAGGAAGCGACCTTGTTGCACTACAGCCGCGATCATTTTGCTGTCAGCTGGTATCCCACTGGCTTCTCCATCATCGAGCAGGGCGAAGCCGCCGACAGCCTCTACCTGATCCTCTCAGGGGCAGTCGATGTCATTCGCGAGGCAGCCGACGGCACGCAGCAGGTGCTAGCACGGCTCGGGCCTGGATCTTTCTTTGGAGAAGAGGGGCTGGCGTATCAGCGACCACGCAACGCGCACGTGGTCGTAGCCGAAAGTGTGACCTGCCTGGTCTTCTCACCAGAAGCGCCAACGGCCTTCCTCGGACGAGGTGAGGACGCTCACCTCGCCGGCTCCACGAAAGTTGCTGAGCAGGACCAGGAGCAGGTCATGGCAGAGGCAACATGTATTGATGTAGGTCCTTATCTCCAACACAAGATCGAGGCGATTGCGGCCCATCGTTCACAGTTCCCGCTTCAACCACACATGTTGCCGCACACGATCCTGCAAGAGCTGATGGGACAAGAGTACTTTGTGCGTGTCTCTCCCTTTGTCGCGGTCAAGCCTGAGTTCCTGGCATTACAGACCGTGTAATGCCGGGAACCAGCTGATCGGGTGGAGGAGCATAACCACTGTGTTAGACGACTATTGTTTTGGGGGGTTAAACCCCGATGCTTCGGGTAAAGAGCGCATCCGAACAGACACTCAAAGTGAAAAAAAGAGAACAGAATGATAGATTTTCGTCACCTGTTAGAAACCCCTGGTTCCCAGAAGGAGAGCTTTCATGACTCATTCAAAAGCAGCGCAACGTGCATCCATGGAAATTGCTCTGGCCGCGTTCAGGCAGAAGTTCCCCACCTTCGAGACGACCCAATCCCTCGATCACCTGCGCGCCATGGAGTATGCGCGCCTGGATGAGCAGCAGCAGGTGTACCTGGATTATACCGGTGGGGGACAGTACGCCGACCGCCAGCTGCGTGAGCATCTGGCGTTGCTCCGCGGCAACGTCTTCGGCAATCCCCATTCCACGAATCCGACTTCCCAGGCCATGACCACCCTGGTTGAGCACGCCCGCAGCTACGTGCTCGAATATTTCAATGCATCCCCTGATGAATATGTAGCTATCTTCACTCCCAATGCCTCGGGCGCCCTCAAGCTCGTGGGAGAGTCCTATCCCTTTGCCTCCGGTGGACAGTACCTGCTCACCTTCGACAACCACAATTCGGTCAACGGCATCCGCGAGTTTGCCCATGCCCAAGGAGCCAGCGTCACCTATGTGCCCCTTGAGCCGCCCGATCTGCGTGTCAATGAGGCCCACCTCCACCGCTTGCTGGCAGAGGGCCGCGCAGGACGGCCAAACCTGTTTGCCTACCCCGCCCAGTCCAACGTGAGCGGTGTGCAGCACCCGCCCACCTGGATTGCGCAAGCGCAGCAGCAGGGCTGGGATGTCCTGGTCGACTGCGCGGCCTTTGCCCCTTCCAATCGCCTGGATCTCTCCGTCTGGCACCCAGATTTCGTCCCTCTCTCCTTCTATAAAATGTTCGGGTACCCCACGGGGATCGGGTGCTTACTGGCTCGCAAGTCCGCACTGGCCAAACTGCGCCGTCCCTGGTTTGCCGGCGGGACGATCACGCTCTCCTCGGTTCTCGCCGCCGATGCCACCGGCGTGGGATTTTACCGGACTCCCGGGGAGGCTGGCTTTGAAGATGGCACCATCAATTATCTCATGCTGCCTGCTGTAGAGATTGGACTGAGATACATTGCCTCCATCGGGATAGAGGTGATTCACGAGCGTGTCAGATGCCTGACCGGCTGGCTCTTGGAGCAGCTGCTCGCACTGCGCCATAGCAACGCTCAGCCGGTGGTGCGCATCTACGGCCCGATCACCACCCAAGGGCGTGGAGGGACAATCGCCTTTAATTTCTACGACCCCGCTGGAGCTGTGCTGGATTGCTATGCTCTGCAAGAGGAGGCCAACCAGTGTGGCCTCTCGGTGCGCAGCGGCTGTTTTTGCAATCCAGGGGTCCGTGAGATCGCCCTCGGCTTTGTGCGTGAGGAGCTGGCCGCCTGTTTCAGAAACAAAGAGCGCATGACCTATGAGCAGTTTCTCCACGTCATTGATGATCAGAAGCAAGGCGCACTGCGCGTTTCGGTTGGCCTGGCGACCAATTTTGCCGATGTCTACCGGTTGATGCAGTTTGCGTCTTCTTTCGTCGACCGGTGGGCTCCTCCTTCTGCTGGAGAGGAGACCAGCCTGGCACCACTGGCGGAACGATACTTCACCAGAGTATGTGCATGTGGATACCGGGATAGTCGCTTTGAGAAGAGATTCTGCCCCCAGTGTGGCAGACCCATGCCAGCAGTCGTGCACCCATCCACGAAGGAAAGCAGCCAGGATAGCCTGAATTTCCAAGGCCTTGCAGAGCGGTCATCCAGATCCGTTCGTGGACTTGTGTAGAAAAATCAAGACTTCAGCCAGAGGTTTTTGACTTTGACATAATCCCATTCAGCTCGATACTCGAAAAATTTCCCTGATGGAGTATAATCGCCATGACCACCACTGATATTGATCGCAACACGACAATGTTTCGACAAGATCCTCATGTCTTTTTTCAGGAGTTGAGTCACCAAGGGGATTTCGTTTCATTTCATTTTCCTGGCTTGACGCGCCACCTTGTCAATTTCCCCGCCGGCGTTGAGCACATTCTGAAAACGAACTTTAGCAACTATACAAAGGACGGAGTGCTAGAGTTCCTCGTTGCCAGGCAAACTATGGATTCCGGTCTTATGACCAACGAGGGCTGTCCTGGCTACTTCGCTCATCCGAGCTCTTTAGCGAACGGATGAGCGAAGTAGCCAGGACAAGTCTTCTCGGGCATGTTGTAGTAGCCCTTCATCACGAGGAAGCCGCGTACTAAGAATTCGCCACGCTTGCCGAAACCGACTGGCTCCCCTGTAGCAGGGTTGACAATTTTGACCTCCACATGCGGGTCTGGTCTACCCACCGTTGACGACTTCAACTCAAAACTATCTCCATCTCGGGTTACGGTTGTGCCACCAGTTGATTTCAGTCAAACCGAAGTAAATGCGGCAATCGGCACCCATCTTCTCTTTGACCTGTTCCATCAGAACCACCGGAATAGACGTACCGCCTGTGGATATTTGCTTGAGAGATGAGAGATCAAATTCTCCGGCCAGGAAACGAGGATGGTTAAGCATAGCTATGAGCATAGTCGGAACGCAGAAGGAGCATGTTCCTTTTTCCTTATCCAGTAATTCTAATTCCTTGACCGGGTCGAAGGCAATGAGCGGAATCAAGGTCATGCTGCTCATGATGGAGAGGATCACCAAGCTGGACCCGGCGATATGGAACAGAGGCATGGGACTCACATAGCGCTCCTGGGAGTAATCCTGGTTGCATCTGCCAGCCTGTATCCTGTTAACGAGGTTGTAATGCGTCAACATAGCCCCTTTAGGGAAGCCCGCCGTTCCGCTGGTATACATAATCATGGCCACATCTTGCGGTGTTACGCTGGCACGTCGCTCTCGCAGCACCTCATCCGAGACGTTTTTCCCAAGCTCTACGACCTGCGAGTAGAGCAGCATGCCGGGGTGTGCCGTGTTACCGATCAACACAACATGCTTCAGAGACGGCAGGTGGGTACTGCATAATGGCTGAGTAATCGGGTCAGACAGGTCTCTTATTTCTGGTACGATACTATAGACGGATTTGAGGTACGAGTTCGCGCGAAATACTTCGACCAGGAACAGGGTAGTAATATCGCCCTGGTGGAGCACATATTCTAGCTCTGATGCCTTGTACGCCGTATTCACAGTGACCATGACGGCTCCAATGCGAGCAAGGGCCAACTGCAGGAAAATCCATTCCGGCACATTGGGTGCCCAGACAGCCACGTGCTCACCTTTGTCAATGCCCAGGGCCATCATGCCCTTCGATAAACGATCTACCTTATCGCGGAATTGTCGGAAACTCAGGCGCAGGTTCAGTCCTATCTCTGGATAGTTGTAGACCAGTGCCTCCCTCTCTGGCCTCATTTCGGCCTGTTGCTCGAGCAAATCGCCAACAGTGACATTCAACAGCTCTGTATCCTCGGCTTCTGCTTCCCAGATCGCTCGGTCTCCTTTGACAGCCATGGCTGCCTCCTTATAACAAAAGTGCGCTAATAACAATTTGGTCAGGATCTTAGTCATGCCTCTTGGTGGCAGACATCAATCTTCGAACAACGACAGGAATTTTCGAACACTCCCACTGACGAAGCACCGATCTGAGTGATCTCGAACTTTTGCAAAAGTTCGAGATCACTCTGGTTCCCTCAAAAAGGAGCGTGCAGCTCACTTCTTCAACTTCTGTTTCTCTCCCTTTGGTGCGAGGGTCGCCAGGGGGAGATCGTGTGTCTCGAAAAAGGATCGGGTCGCCTGTGTGACGGCGTCGTTCATCGCTTGGGGAACCTGGCGTTGGGCAACCGTCGCAACAACGGTGTGCAGTGGCCGCTCCCCCGCTGGTTGGGCGATGACTCTGGCCACCGCGTCGGCCACTTCCTGGGGATTGGGAGGCGTGGCGGATCGGTTCTCCGCGTAAAACGGCGTCATAAACTTATCAATAGCGGCCTGATAAAGGGCAGTACGCTCGGTATCTGCCGCGCTCCGATGTTTCGCAACAATTGGGGTTGGGTAGGTCCCAGGCTCAATAATGGCCGCGTCGATGCCAAAGGGAGCAAGTTCATAGCGATACAATTCGGTGAGTCCCTCCAGGGCAAACTTCGTTGCTCCATAGAGGCCAAAAAGGAAAAGCCAGCCGTCCAGCAATGGACCCGATTTGCAGCAGCAAACCGCTGCCTTGCTTACGCATCTGTGGCAGAACCGCACGGTTCACTCGCAAGACGCTAAAGACGTTGGTCGCGAATTGCTGTTGGACTTGCTCAAGGGTGAATGCTTCGAGCGGACCACTGTACGATACCCCAGCATTGTTGACCACCACATCAAGACGAGAGGAAGTACACCGACTGGGGGAACGTCTGGGGCCCTACCGGCGCTTCCGTATTCCCTACCTGCGGTCGTTGGCCGTGTTAGCAGACTGGGATGGGCACGGCGAGCAGGCCATCGGCCACTTGCGCGAGGCCGCTCAGATAGCAGCAGACCTCGGCTTACCGGGAGAACAGTGGCAGATCCAGGCGGCATTGGCAAGGTTGTATGAGGCAGGGGGCGAGCATGGGCAAGCACGCACCGCGTTTGGAGAGGCAGCGAGGATCATCCAGGGGCTAGCAGAGGGCATCAAGGATGAGACGCTGCGTTCGCGCTTTCTGGCTGGGCCACAAATCCAACCGGTGGTGCAGCAAGCCCAACGCCTCGCCAATCAGGTTCCAAAAGACCACGCGGAGCAGAGTGGGCATTGAGGTACCTGGTGCGGTAGGCTGATGAGCCAGCGGAGGCTTCATGGCCTAATACTACAGTTGTAGATAGAGATGCGAGCGACGTTTGTAATGACAGAGCTTGGCAAGCGCTTGATGGCTCCGTCGCCACATGGACCATGCCAAGCGGTGCAGCGGAGCAAGCGGGCGTATGCCGACCAGATACCAGAAGAGCCGCCGGACTTCCGGGATGCTCAGCGGCACCATCACGGGCAGTGCAGGCCCCGCTGGTGCTTGAACTGGCTCAACGAGCTCGTCAGGGGGCTGGGCTGGCCAGCCTCCTCAGCCGTTTTTTTCCCAGCTCCCCCTGGCTCTGGGCACGCATGACCGTGAGAAAGGCCTGGGCGACCAAAGCGAGGGTGATGTGTCGATACCAGCCATGCCAGGACCGCACCTCAGAGTCAGCCAGCCCCACCTCGCCTTTGCCCACCTCAAAACACTGCTCCACCGTCCAGCGACTGCCGATGGCCTGCACCATCTCGGCCAAAGTGGTTCCCGCCCGGGCAAAGACCAGGAAATAGGCCCGCTTCTCCTGGGCTGCGGCGCCTGGCAGGCTACGGCGCACCACCAGCCAGCGCAGCCATCCGGCTTGGGCCGGGCTCCTCAACGCGACAGCAGCCCATTCGTAGAGCCGGGGTCCTTTGGCTCCCGCTCCCGCACTCAGCGGCTGCCACTGCGCCGCCGCGAGCCCCTTGGCCAGCCGATCCACCCGCCCACGCTGCCCGCTCACCTCCACCCACTCGTGACACCGCACACCCATGGCATAGGCTTGGCCGCGGGCTTCCAATCCTGCTCGCAGCTGCGGGTTGCTGCCATAGACCGTATCACCGCTCACCCAAGCAGCTGGCATGCCCGCATCCAGTGTTCGCCAGAGCATGCGTGCTGCCAACTCTGGCTTGCTGGCAAACCCCACCTCGGCTGGCACCTGCGCCTCGCGGCACCGCTCTGGGCCCTGAGTCCAGCTCTGAGGCAGGTAGAGTTCCCGATCCAGCAAGCAGGCTCCCTTGGCACTGGCATAGCTCACGAAGACGCCCACCTGGCAGTTCTCGACTCGCCCGGCCGTGCCACTGTATTGCCGCTGCACCCCTACCGACTTGTAGCCTTTCTTGAGAAAGCCGGTTTCATCGATCACCAGCACCGCCGCCTCCTCGCCTAAGGTCTCGCTGACGTAGCGGCGCAGTTCATCGCGCACTCCATCCGGGTCCCACTTCGCTTCTTGGTACGGTCGACGAGGGAAGCGCTTCCCTCGCCTCCGCTTCAAAACCGTGCTTGCGATGTTAACCGCACACGGCTCCTCTCCCCGAGAGCTATTGTCATTGGCACCAGTTTCCTGGCTGAGAGTGTGTGGGTTGGATGCCCTAGCGACACGCTCTCTGGGCACGGCACAACCCGTTGCATAAGTCCCCCCGCTCTGCCGGAGAACAAGAACTCATTCCCCACGGCGTTTTCCGATCTCAGCAATCTCCTACCTCCCACTCCTTCTCTCTGAGAGTGCCTACGTCAGCATATCTGGGGCGTTACCCCCAGCTTTGGCTTTTTAGGCAATCCTCCCAGCCATGCCATACGGTTGACACCTTCTCAGTTGCCCGAGAAAGCATGGCTGGTTCCCACGTTCCTGAATTTCGTTTGGCGTCGTCTTAGGCTGGTCCTATACACCGGGTTTCTCGGGAGTGAACCCTGGTCACTATGGTACATGCCAGGCCCCTATCCTTCACCCATTTGGTCAAGCCGATACTCCATGTAGGCTTGTTTTGTATGACGATGCTTCAACTAGACCTTTGCTTTCGCTAGCCATCACGACCTGTTTGCAGGGATGATCCCGTTGGAGTCGGGACGTACCCGCTTTTCTTCCCGGATCACGCGATTGATCGTCAGTCTCATCGCTGGGGAAGATACATTTCCCGGTTCACAAGGGATTGGGAATTGGCTCAAGCCGCACCCAACATCGAAACTCAAGTTATCAAGAACTTTTCCTTGCCGCTCATCCCCCGGTCGCTATCGGTTTCGATCGAACGTGTCGCACGCCATATCTACAACTGTAGTAATAGCCTGCTCACGATGCGTTCTTAAATTGGTTGATGTCACGGTAGATGTCAGAACTGCAAAATGCTTGAAGCCAAAAAAGAAAACCCGCACTAAAGGCGGGTTTATGGGGCGCACCCAGAGGGATTCGAACCCCCGACACTCGGTTCCGAAGACCGATGCTCTAATCCACTGAGCTATGGGTGCAAATAAGGAAAGTTCTCAAAGGAGAACGGCTCAGTCAAGTGCTCTATCCATTGAGCTACGGATGCGTCATCGAGATCATATCATAATTGTCAACTACTCTCAAGCCTGGCTGCTTCTTGCCGCGAAGCTAGAGTTTGCACACGCTCGCGCAGGCGTGCTACTCTATTTCTGGGCATAGCCTGCATTACAACAAATAACAAATAAAAAGAAGTACAAAGGAGCCATCAACATATGTGCTATGACGACAAGGCAATCCCACCAGCTTCACCGGACGGCAACGGCCAGGCTCGCGGCGAGGATATCGTGCTGACAGCGGAGGATGGAAATCGTTTCGCTGCTTACGCCGCGCATCCAAGCCAGCCGACGGGCGCCCAGGTGCTGATCTACCCCGATGTGAGAGGATTGCACAACTTCTACAAAGAGCTTTCCCTGCAATTTGCCCAGGTGGGCATTGAAGCGCTGGCGATGGACTATTTCGGGCGCACGGCCGGTCTTACTTCGCGCGATGAGCCATTTGACTTCTGGCCACACGTGCAACAGCTACAGCTTCCAAACATCCTAGCTGATGCCCGGGCGGCCATCGCGCAATTGCGTAACAATAACGGTGGCAGCTCAATCTTCATTGTTGGTTTTTGCCTGGGCGGCAGCCTCTCACTCTATACGGCCACCGAAGCATTCGACCTTGGTGGTGTGATCCCCTTTTATGCTGGCCTGAGCAGGGACATGGGCGCGGGTAAGGGGACCGTTTTGCAGGCAGCGCGACAGGTCAAATACCCGGTGCTCGGCCTCTTCGGCGGCGCGGACCAGAACATCCCCATCGAGCAGGTCCAGGAGCTCGACAGGATACTGGATCAGGCAGCCGTCGAGCATGAGATCGTCATTTACCCGGGAGCTCCTCACAGCTTTTTTGACCGCCGCGTGAGCGAGTTTACTCACAGAATCCGAGGATGCCTGGAAGCGCGTGCTCGCCTTTATCAGCGCGCATACAGTCAGGAGTTAGGCACGCTACCACGGCGTTCGCTGCTGAGAGGAGGGGGTGCAGGATATGCTGCATCTCTCCCTCCCTCTCTCCCTCCCTCCCTCCCTTCCCTTCCCGGCCTCGCTGTGGCCTGCCTGCCTGGCAGGCCGTACAGAGCGCCATGGAACTTCCTCTGCTTTGACGCATGTGGCGGGCAAAACTCGCTTCTAGAAGCATTTTATGAGATAATTGTAGTGGCTTCGTACGTATACATCGTAATGGCGGCGACCGTACGCTACACTCTCTGTAGTAGCCAGTAGAGGCGGTCATATTTTTATAAGCCTGTAAGCCGCGGGCCCGCAGGGGTCAGTCTGTTCTGAGCCCTGGCGGAGCCGGATAATTTCACCAGCGGTATTATTGGCAGGAGTAACAACATTGAGCCTGGAATTACATACTCCGATCGAGCGCGCGGCAGTGCCTCTTACGCGCGCGGATGTAGACAAGTTATTACGCGAGCTGGAAGATAGCGCTACCCTGGACTTGAGCCATCAAAATATGCGCGCTATCGATCTCAGTGAGCTTGATTTGAACGGTGCTAATCTCAACGGCGCCAATCTCATCGCCGCCAACCTGAGCGACGCCAACCTGAGCGAAGCGAGCCTGGTCGGCGCAAACGTATGCGGAGCCAACCTTGTTGCCACCAACCTGAGCGACGCCAACCTGAGCGAAGCTGACCTCATCGGCGCCAATCTCATCGTCGCCAGGTTGAACAGGTCAAACCTGGAGAGAGCAAATTTAAGTAGGGCCATGCTGCTCATGGCGAACCTCTCTGAAGCAAGGCTGGATGGCGCCGATCTCACAGGCGCATTTCTGAGTCGCGCCAATCTCATTGAGGCCCGGCTGGATGGCGCTAATCTCACCGGAACCATTATGCGCGAGGCTTATATGCACGAGCTGGTGAAGGCGATCCTCTGGAATAGAGGTATCATCGATCTGGAGAAAGTTCGAGGAGTTGCTGAGTAGCCTGTGAGCAGCATCCAAGAGCTCCACCGTGCCTGGTGGAGCTTCATTCCCCTGGTTGATCAATCGTGAATGCTGGCATAGTTGACACCGTGGCGATACAAAATGTCGAGAGCCTCGTTTTGATGCTCTTCGGTCTTGATCTTCACAATGGTGCGCTTACCCATTTCCTTCTGCTCATAATAATGGGGCTGTTCCGCCGCTGAACGGAGCCTGACAAAGGTTGCGCAGGCCCCCCCCGCCAGCGCTCCCAGGAGGACATAATACACGACCACCAGGGCGCTACTCACAAAAGCTGGATGGATCTTGTGAACTAAGAGCGCGATGAGCGTCCCCAGTACACCTCCAGCGATGCTACCTGCGCATGCTCTTAGAACATCGCGCCGCCGCACCAGCCTGAGCAGCAGCGACGAGATACTGAGGTCTTTTTCAGTCCCTGAATTGATGGGGGCCGCTGCCGCTCCCTGTGTGCCTGCGGCCGGCTTAAGCGGCTCGGCTTTAACGTCTGGCGGCTGTTGCTCAAGCCTGGACGCGTTATTTTTTCCCATGGCCTGAGATGGATCTACAGCCGTTTGCCCCGTGGGCGACGCAGGCTCAGCAGTACTTGAAGTTATATGGCCGAGGATGGGTGTCAGTAGTGTCTGCGCGGTTGCGAGCACGCTGCGTACCAGGTCGCCGCTGTTTACGTCTCCTGCATGATCGACTCTATCGACGACCGGCACGCCTGTGCGGTACATAATGTCCAGTTGATCCCGGCTAAACCCCGCCTGTCCCAGTTCCTGGATAGCTTCCTCAGCACGGTTTTGTTCAGCGAAGATTCCTACAACGGTTTTATTTTGTACGATTGACATATACTCCTCTTCCATATCACAGTATATAGTGAAATTAACAAAGCCCATGGAGTATTTCATGAGCTTCTTCAGTAGATACGCGCCAGCTCTGGAAAAAGTTGCAGCAAGCGTGGCTGCTCACTCTACTCATAGAAGTAAGCAAAAAGGCGTTTTGATTGTTGTTTATGCCAGCAATTCACCTCGTAGCGTAGTGACCGCCTGCCCGGCGATTTTGACGCGCTCGCCTCGCTCGCCAGTGAGGCGCACACGCAGGACGCCGCCACGCGCGGATGCCTGGAAGGCGACCAGCTCGTTTTTGTCAAGGCGCTTACTCCAGTAGGGAGTAAGGCAGCAGTGGGCAGAGCCGGTGACCGGATCTTCATTGACGCCCACTCTGGGCGCGAAGAAACGTGAGACGAAGTCGAAGCCGGGACTTGAGGCGCGGCTCGTCACCATCACACCGCGAACTGGTACCTTCGTCAGAAGTGTGATATCAGGCTGCATAGCGCGCAGCGTCTCTTCCGAGTCAACCTCCACCAGGTAATCAAAGACATTGACGCCTATGTAGCGAGCCTGCACGTCAAGGGCCTCAAGCAGGTGAGCTGGCGCGTCGCCTGGCTGCTCAGGGGTGGCCGGAAAATCGAGCTCGATCCAATTTTCGGGCAGCCGCTCAGCCGTCAGCGGGCCGCTGCGCGTATGAAAGCGCGCCTGTTCATGCGACTGCAGGTGCCCAGTTTCCCATAGAATGTGCGAGCTGGCCAGAGTCGCGTGTCCGCACAGATCAACCTCGGCTGTGGGCGTAAACCAGCGCAGTTGAAACCCATCTTCCTGCCTGTGCAAGAAGGCCGTTTCGGACAAATTCATCTCGCTGGCTATGGCCTGCATCCAGTCAGGGCCGCGCGGCTCAGGCAGGACACAGACACCTGCTGGATTGCCAGCAAAGGGCTTATCTGTAAAAGCATCTACCTGGAAAATGGTCTGTTCCATAGCGTTTTCTCCCCTTTCAAGCAAAATGCGCGCGTAAAAGCGGCATGTTTCTTCTCTTATTGAGCTTAGTATGGTAACATCGTAAAGTCAAAAGCCAAAAGGAGTAAGGAGAGGCCGGCAAAAACCAACCAATAATTGTGCAGTGAGATTGTAGCACAGGCACAAATGTAATTGAAGGAAATGACAGGAGTATATGTTTCTGCAAGCATTCTATCGACCTGCGCCCAGAAGTCAGCTGCTTGTACTCGCCCTCGTCTGCAGCGTCGTGTATTTTACGACAACGTTCTGTTATGCCCTCTCCCCTTCGCCTCCCGCGGGCGATGAAGCGCATTTCCTGGTTATCAGTCAGACCTTGCTAAAATATCATTCTCTCAACGTGATGTTAGACTATACCCATGCTGACTATCGTTCTTTCTATCCCATCTATCTCGCCCCACATGTATCGCGCGGCGCAAGCGGCCAGCTTCTGCCCTTGCACAGCATTGGCGCCCCTATTTTATGGCTGCTGCCTTTCTATTTTGGGGGCAGGTTGGGAGTTGACCTGTTTATATCCTCTCTATCCGTTTTGATCATCCTCAACATCTACCTGCTCTTGCTAAGTATGGGCATCGGTAAGAGATATGCCTGGCTCGTCAGCCTGGCTTTTGTTGTGGCGTCACCGCTTTATCTCTATTCCCACCTGAACTTTATCGAGCCTATCGGTGCGCTGGTCTGTATATATGTACTGAGGAAGGTATTGCAAGAGAAGTTAACTACAGCAGCCTGTCTTATGAGCGGGCTTCTGCTGGGGATCCTGCCCTGGGTGCATATTCGTTTCGCGCTGTTTGAGATCGTGTTATTTTGCGCTTTCCTGTACAGGTTATTTGAAATTCACAGCGGCGCTAAATTGAGGCAATACCTGTGTTTTTTACTGCCTGTCATCCTGCTCTTCGGGCTTTTTGAAGTATATAACCTGAAAGTCTGGGGCACGCTCAACCCCTTCGTGAATGAGGCCAACGATATTCACGGCAATAGCCAGGCCTTTGTCGTACTGCCGTTCCGCGGGCTCTTTGGCATGTTCTTTGACCAGGAATTCGGCCTGTGCATAAGCTTTCCAATATTTCTCTTTCTCTTTATGGGCATCATTTTTGCCATGAAAAAGCAGTTCATCAGGTTTAACCTGTTGACACTGGCCGTATGCCTGCCATATCTGCTTGCATGCGCAAGCTTTAAAAGCTGGTACGGCGGCTGGTCGCCGACGGCGCGCTTTCTTATTGTCCTGCTGCCTGTGGGCTCATTTTATGTGGCCTATGCGCTGGAGCGCGTTTCCACTATTCTGGCAGGGCTTGTCTTTGCTGCAACGATCGTATATGGTTGTCTGTATAACCTTTTGACTTTATTACCCGTAGATCTGGCTTTTAATGGTGGCTCAGGACGGAATCGGGCGCTTATGCAACTCTGGCTGTTTCAACATCGTATCACCGATTTTTTGCCCTCGCTGTTTTTGCCCGCTCAATGGAGGCTGTTTGCCCTCTGGATCGGGGCATATGTAGTTCTGGCATCGCTTATGCTCATCGCAAAGTATGAGACCTACCGGACTGACCCGGCTTGAGCCGCCGGCATTCATGAGCTTACTGTTTGATGTACTATGCCCGTAGATCTTCGGCTAACTTCAGGCCAAGGCACATTATATACCCTTACGCCATTCCTCGTAGATAGTATGCCACGTGCAATATTGGCTGCAGCACAAAGCCGGGGCAGGCTTCATCACCCTCGACGCCAATAATAGCAATCGCGACGTCAATATTACGGATCCGTTTACGGCTGCCGCGAAATTCGGCGCTATCACGCGCTGGGTCCGCTCGCTGGATGCGCGGCTCTATCCCGGCGCGAGCACACTGCCATGTGGCTGGCCGAGTGGTATGCCTCGCCCTATACCCAGGCGGCCGGCGCGTCCTACGACTAAAGCGTTCAAAGACGACTTTGCCCCCGGAACGAAGCTGTACGCGACGAGCGTGACGCAGCCAGCGCGCCTGGCCGCGCTGGCCTCAGCCGGCGTCATCATGCTTGTCAACAAAACCGCCAGCAGCTTGACCGCGCAAGTCGCCGGGAAGCTGGTGCAACTCGCTCCTTACCAGGTGCGCGTCCTCACTTAGATGGATGGTTTAGCCAGGCGGCGAGGCGAGGATGCCCCACTTCCCACAGCGGGGAAAATGGCTTACAATACATGTAGGTTTATCGATGCGATCTGAATTTACAGGTGAAGAACTGTCTGTTAAAGCGGTGACCGGAATGTAAAGAGGCTCCCGGTAGTGTCTTTTAGCTATTACAGTTCTGGCGACTGTCGCAGAAAGGCCTTCTCATGCAGCGTGTCTGTGTCTTCTCAGGCTCAAATCTGGGTGTACGAGTCGAGTATCGCGAGGCAGCTCGTGAACTTGGGCGGGAATTGCTGGCGCGCGGTGTGGGGCTGGTTTATGGCGGAGCGAGCGTAGGCCTGATGGGCGTTCTGGCCGATACCGTCCTGGCCGGGGGGGGCGAGGTCGTGGGAGTCACTCCGCGGGGGTTATTCCAACGCGAGGCGGCGCATCGCGCTCTGAGCAGGTTGTACGAGGTGGGCAGCATGCATGAACGCAAAGCGTTGATGGCCGACCTCTCTGATGGCTTCATCGCCCTACCCGGGGGCTTTGGCACGTTCGACGAGTTGTTTGAAATCACGACCTGGGCACAGCTTGGCCTGCATGCCAAACCTGTTGGGCTCCTCGATGTCGCCGACTATTTCACTCCGCTCCTGGCAATGATAAGCCATGCCGCTGACGAGGGCTTTATTGCGCGCCAGCACATACACATCCTGCTGCATGCGCATAATTCCGCAGCCTTGCTGGATGCTCTCGCGATATACTCTCCACAGGTGCGTAGCGCGTCGAAATGGATGGATATGCCCCCTGAGCGCTAGGGTGTTTGCACGTGCCCGGGTCAGGCAGCCTGGAGAGGGGCGGGCGGTAACGACTTTAAGGGAAAGTTCACATACTATAGTAACCAACCGCTCCTGATATCCGTTAGATTATAATATAAATAGCACGAGATTACTTAACGAGTCAATTTGCAGGTTGGAAGGAGTACAACATGCCGGGCGAGGTAATTCCACCCGCCGCACTTAGCCCACGCGGTTACACTATTCTTATAGTTGAGGACGATTCCGCTATCGGAGCATTTCTTCAACAACTGATTGAAGAAGAAACTCCCTATACTAGTGCTGTAATTGTAAATAGTTTGCAGGCCCTGGAGGAGGCACCGCAGCTAAATCCATGCCTGCTGATGTTAGACTATCGCTTACCTGGCATCAATGGCCTTGAATTATATGATCGCCTGCAGCAAAATGAGGAGATCAGTGGGGTTCCCACGATCATGATGAGTGCAGCCCTGCCATTGACTGAGCTGGAGCAGCGAGGCATTCACCCTCTGCACAAGCCAATGGAGATCGGACATGTTATTCGCATGATTACACATGCTATGGCGACATCTGAAGAGCAACGCCTCAATCGACACCAGCAGTACCAATGACACTACCCTGGCAGAGGTGAATTTGGTACAATAGAGATATTCACGCAGGGCCAATTCTGGCCCTCTATTTGGCAGCAGGAGGACAAAAACGTGGCCAACAAAGAACAGAAGAAGGTGCAAAAGTCTGCACCTAAATCCAACAAACAGAAGAAAGAGCTGCAGAAAGAGAAAAAAGCCGCCAAGAATGGTAGTGGCGGTATTTCTCTGAAGAAAGAATAATGGACGTTGCTACCGCTCTGGTGGAGATTACTTTCTCTCTTCCGTTCCTCCACCAGAGTTGAGTTGTAGGGCCCCCTCTATCCCTGCGCCCCTCTACAGGCTGAGAGCCAGAAAGACTTGACACTTTTGTTACAATGCGAGTACAATGCCCTTTGAAGTCGTACACGCCTCCTCATCATAGCTAGTAGATGCTGATTTATGAAATTAATCTATTAATGAGACGGATAAAATGAATTGGGGGTCGCATGCAATCTATGCCACATGATGATGTATTTCAGCGCGAGTCAACCCCATCAGAGTGGGCAGAAGCAGCCGCCACCAGGCCGGATGTGTACGCGGAGCAAGAAGATCAGTGGGCCGTGCTGCGGCACGAGGTGGAGGTAGAGGATATGCAGCGAAAAAATGAGTCAGTCCGGTCAGGTTGGGATCAACGCATTACAGACGACGGCGCCATGTCTTCACTATCCCCTTTTGCTGCCATGGCAGAAGACCAGCACCATGTTGATATCGTCGTCGTCGGGATTGGCGGCGGCGGCATGAATGCTATCAATCGCATGATTAGCACTCGTGTTCGCGGCGTGCGTTTCATCGCCATGAACACCGATGCCCAGGTGCTTGACCTCTCGACGGTGCAGAGTCGTATCTGCCTGGGCAAACATCACACCAAGGGCCTGGGGGCAGGTGGTAACGCGGCAGTTGGTATGCGCGCCGCGACCGAGAGCACCGCCGAGATACGCGCAGCCCTGGGCGATGCCGACCTGGTGTTTCTCGCCGCAGGTATGGGTGGAGGAACGGGCACCGGAGCCGCCCCCGTCGTCGCCTCGATTGCGAAGAAGTTGGGGGCCCTGACGGTGGGTATCGTCACCTTGCCCTTCACTTTTGAGGGGACACGCCGCAAACGCGTGGCCCTGGAGGGTCTGAATGACCTGGCGGCTGAAATTGATGCGCTGATCGCCGTTCCAAATGATCGCTTGCTTGCGACGACGGGCCGCGATCGCAGTCTGTCAGAGGCATTTAAAATCGCGGACGATGTTCTACGCCAGGGGGTACAGGGCATAGCCGAGGTGATCAATGTGCCCGGCATGGTAAATGTCGACTTCGCCGATGTGCGCAGCGTGTTGCGTGATGCGGGAACCGCTTTAATGAGCATAGGCCATGGCCAGGGACGTAATCGCGCCCAGCAGGCGGCAGACGAGGCAGTGGCGGGAGGTTTTCTCAATGTCAGCATTCGCGGGTCAAAGCGCGTCCTTTTCAATATCAGCGGCGGAGAGGATATGACGCTCTTTGAGGTCAACGAGGTCGCTGAAAAAATTGGCCAGGCGATTGACGACAGCGCCGATATTACCTTCGGTGCAGTGATTGATCCAGGCTTAAGAGACACGATCCGCGTCACCCTGATAGCCGCGGGTATGGAGGAGCGCTATACGCTGCGCATACCCTCTCTCAACCAGGCGAATGGCGCTCAAATGACGGCCAGCGGAGCGATGAGGGTGGCGGGAGCGGAGATCGTACGGGCAGAGGGTGCGCGTGCGCCGCAGGCTCCCGGGTCAGCCACACCACCTCCTGCGCAGTCGCTTGTGCCACCCGCACGCCAGCAGCGCAGCCTGGATGACCTGCGTGGTATACGCAGCATGGGGCAGCGTCAGGAGGCGTCCAGAAGCCATCAGAGCGGTGAGGATGAAGAGCAGGAGTCCAGCGACGTCCCCCCTTTTTATAAGAGGTTGAGATGAGAAGATGCCGCTCCGGCTCAGGTCTGTTCGGGGCGGCATCTTCACTTGAAGCAAGGCCTTACTCTTTTTCGTTCGGCGGGCGGCCACGCTCGCCACCTTTTTTGCCAATTTTGGAATAGAACTCTGACCCTTGCTGGCGCTTGGTCGACTCACCGCCCTTTTTCCCAATCTCGGCGTAGAATTGCGGTCCGCGTTTCCCCTTGACGGTTTCTCCGCCCTTCTTGCCTATCTTGGAGTAGAATTCGGGGCCATACTTTTCACGTACGGCCTGACCTCCATGTTTTGCCTTTTGTGACCCTGGTTCTGGTCCGCGCTTGTTGTTTGCCATAGAAAGTCCCGCCTCTCTTAAACTTCGTACATCCACATGCCCAACATTCAATGCGGTGAGACATTCTCAAATACAGAACATCTCGCTGTTTCCCTACTGCAAGTGATGTTCACGCGCTTGCGCCACACGATTGGCAATCAATGCCGCTGTAATACCCGCGCCAACACCATTATCGATATTGACGACAGAGAGACCTGGCGCACACGTTTGTAACATCGAAAGCAAAGCGGCAACGCCTTTGCCGCCGAGTCCGTAGCCAATCGACGTCGGTAAACCAATGACAGGGACAGGAACCAAACCCGCTATTACGGACGGCAGCGCGCCATCCATACCCGCGGCTACTACGATAGCATCTACCCCGTAGGAGAGAAGGTTGCGCAAAGGATCCATCAAGCGGTGCAACCCGGCTACTCCTACATCATAGATACGCGTCACCTCGCAACCCATCTCCTCTATGATAAGTGCCGCCTCCTCAGCTATCGGTATATCGGATGTACCGGCACTAATGACTCCCACACTTCCCCCAGTGTGCGGGCACTTATAACCAGGGCGGTGGATAACGACGGCTCGGGCAGGCTCGCGAACGATCACGCTATAGTCGCGAAAGGCTGCTTGAAGGGGCCCGATAGCCTCAGGTTGTACCCGGCTAATAATAGCTCTGCCTGAGCCTTGCAGCAGTCCTCGCGCCATGGCCGCGATCTGGGCTACATCTTTTGTTTCGCCAAAGATGACTTCGGGTGCCCCTTTACGTTGCTCGCGTCCCGGGTCAGGGCGGGTTTCGATCTCAGAGGAGCGTCCATGCTTGCTTGAGTTTTGATATTCCGCTTCCACTGCGCCCGTCGGGGAGTTGAGACTGTCCTGCTCACTCTTTTGCAATTGCGGCCCGCCTGGCTGTCCTTGCAGTAAAAGTTGCAGCCGCTCTAACTCATCGTCTGCCTGCTGATTCACGAAAAATCATACCTCGAATAGAGTGTTACTGTTACTTTTACTCTGTGTAGCGTGGGCATTCCGCCGTTAACGTGGGGAGAAAACGCCGCCCCTGAAAATAGGAATTTCCAACCAGTCATAGTTTAGCATAGATAATCGCAATGAGCAAGCCGACTTTAAATGGGCAGCCCTGTGTACCTATAAAATTTGTTAGTTTTAGTCCATCTGACAATATTGCTAACAACTTTTAGCAGAGAGGAGTATTACATACATAATGTTAATACTCCTTGTGAGCCGAACTAGTGCACTGGATCGCTGCTGAGCACGATGTGGACCCCCTGGCGCTCCATCGCTGCCAGTTCGGCCTCGGCGAGGGCGTCGAAATCGATGTCCGGGTGCTGAACAGAGCTCGCACAATCGTGCAGGAAATACAGGCGCCCGAGCAGCGCGGGATCGCCGGCGCAGTATCCGACGAGCTGGCGCTCGGTCTCGAGCACGCAGTGTGACTTGGCCTCGCCCGCCACGTACACCCCATCGTGGCGCATGACCTCCTCGAGCAGGCCCACGTTCAGGCTGCTCGCGGCATCCAGGGGATCAGGGATTTCGGCCCCAAAGATGCCATAGAATTCCGTACGCATGGTGCTCCCTTTTGCGACATAGGTGGGCTGCGTGTGGCGCGCCGCACTGTGCCAGGCTATGGCCTCACTGATGGGCGCTGCCAGCATGCGCCCAAGCGTGCCCTCCATGGTATGGTAGGGCCAGATCATCAGGTCTTTTTTGGCCTGCTGCCGTAGTTGATGTACATACTGTATGGACCACTCAGGCTGTATGTCCGCGACCCAGCGCGAGTTGTCCACATCTTCCACGCTGATCGCTGTGTATGGCCGTGGGTGCTCACCCGTCCTGGGGTCTTTCCACCACGAGGCGTAGAAGATCTGGAAAGGCAGGTGCGTGTCCAGTGACGCATAGATGGATGTGATCCTGTGGGCATTGATATAGAACCACGTCAGGAAACGCGCGATATCTTCCCGGGAGCCGGGGACAGGGAGCGCGCCGCCGGGGTCGATGAAATCATACTGGTAGTCATCCATGATAACGGCTATTTTTTCGCTATCGCTACTGGCCGGCGTGTAGCCAGCATCTTGACCTGCCTCGGTAAACTCCTGGATGCGCGCTGCGTAGGGTCCCTTGAACGCATCCTGAACATCAAACAGCTGTGGCGTGTTGGCTGAATATAGCATGCTGCACCTCCTTGATGAACGTTTGTATGCTTTGTATCACTGTACCACGAAAATCAATCCCGCGCGTTCCCGGACGACGAGCACCATCTCGCAGAAAGCGTAATATATACACTAACACTTAGAGAAGTGTAGCGGAGATGTGGGAAAAAAGCAAGTAGGATAAATCAGCTCGTCACCTGCATTTTTTCAACCGTTCACATGGCAGCTTTGTGCGCTGCCCAGGCCTCCGCCAGCGAGTACAAGCAGCACGAGCACAACGGGAATGACAACTCTGACCCAGCAACGGCGCTGCCTGCGCTGCGGTTTTTGGGGCGCTTGAGGCTCCAGTGATGGCAGCTCAGGTGCTGAAGCGCCTGGCAATGCGTGTTCCGGGCTTGCATACGCTATTGACAAGGCTGGAGTACGGTGCTATAATCCTCGGCATAGAGCCACAGAAATGTGGTGCTAGAGCGATATGTTGTGAGGGAGAAGGAACTTCCAAAGCAGTGATCGCTCTACAAGTCTTTTTGACGGTGTAGCTCAGTGGATAGAGCGTCTCCCTGCGGAGGAGAAGGCCGGAGGTTCGAATCCTCTCACCGTCGCTTTTTTGACTCTGTTTAGCTTCAATGATGCTTTCCTCGCCATCTACCCGGCTTTTCACCTCCTCTCTATGCTATGGCCTTTTCACGGGAAATACACCAGGGCCCTCTTCTCCCCGTATTTTACGCCAGGGCTATAATAGCAGCAGGGATAGCTGGAGTACTGACATGGATGGTCAGCTCCTGATAAACACGGCTCTCTCAAATCAAGATGTCTGGAAGTTGCAAAATGGAGTAGTGTATGCGGGACATCACACGATCGACCACGGGTAACATAGCCCCTGAGGGCATGCTACTTTCACAGAATCTAGGGGAAAACCCTTCCTCTCAGAGCCCTCAAGCAGTAGAGGCATCCCTTGAGGTGAACGGCGCAGGGATTATAGCGCCTGTGATGCCTGCGCCAGAGGCAGGTGATGGCAAGCAGATGAGTAGCCAGGACCGGCCGGGCAGTAAAACAAAGACAGTGAGCACCAGGATTGCATTCATCGTTCGTGCGGGGGTAACCCTTCTACTCTTCTTCCTCCTCTTCAGGGAGATCTCCTGGCCCTCTTTCCTCTCGCTCCTCGCGCACATTAAATATACAGAATTGTTGATTGGCCTCTGCCTGGGAACATTAGGCGTGATCTTCAGTGCATTTCTCTGGCACAGGCTTGTTCTGGCGGAGAAGATAGAGGCGGACCTCGCGCGTCTGACGAGTCTTTACCTGATAGGGGTAGCCTTCAGTCATTTTCTGCCGACCAGCATGGGGGGAGATGCTGTGAAGGCGTTTTATGTAGGGCGCGACTCCGGGGACATGACGGGTTCGGCCAGCACCGTACTCATGAGCCGCATCACTGGCTTTATAGGGATGCTGCTCATCGCCCTGCCCACCCTGATTTTCCTGCATGAGCAGTTTGAACATGAGTTGATAAAGCGCTTTCTCTTGCTCAGCATCTTCTTTGTCATAGCTATCGGTGGGATGATGGTTCTGGCGGCATTTTTGCCAAGGCTGCCGCGCAGGCTCTTAGAGGGGGCCTGGGCGAAGAATAAACTGGTAGCGAAAGTGCTTGAGACGGGAACTTCGATGAGCAGATCGATGGCGAGGCCGCGTACCATGATCGAGGCCGTCATATTTGGTATCCTGTTCTGGATCACAAACTGCCTGAACTACTACGAGTACGCAATCGCCCTGAATTTGCACGTCCCGTTTACATTCTATTTGATCGCGGTTCCTTTCGTGGGGATAGTAGGCGCCCTGCCCATCTCAATCAGTGGTTTTGGGGTGCGAGAAAACCTGGTGGTCTATCTCTATTCGACGATTTATGTATCCTCAGCAATAGCATTGGCGGTCGTGCTCTTAATGGATATACAGCGCCTCTTCTTTGGCGGCCTGGGTGGCATCCTCTTTCTTGCCATGGGCTACAGGACAAAATCGCCACAAGTTGCCGTATCTTGAATCTCTGCTCTGCATGCAGCAGCTGGGGCTGCCAGCTAACGTAGAGGAACGGAGCGGAAATATAAAATGCAGCAGGAGGGTTTTAAGCTTGCATGAGCACATACAAGGTAAATTTGGTGGGGAGGTGTAGAATTACTGTGTGAGGGAGTTGAGGCGGGAATGAGTCTTCCGAAGGTGAAATGTGGCAGAGGGGACGTGAGAGGAAGATGACGTAATTCTCGCTGCTCCCCGATCACAATTCCGCGTGTGTTCTTTAGTGTGCCTGTAGTCAGCATCCCAGTATGTAAGCTCCGGGGTTGAGCGGTGGGGAGGAAATCGAGCTTGCCGGGGAGACTGATTCTCTAGTGAACTGCGGAAGGCGGCACTTCTAGTGATAGAAGCGCCGCCTCTCTCTTTTGACTGCCAGGCAGTTGTGCCCTGCAGGACCTCGAGCAAATAGCGCGGCTTGCCTCCTGAGAGATAGATGAAGTTAGCCGCGGCAATCTGGGCGGTAAGTCCAGCATGCCCGGCATCCCTGCGCGTAAGCAACATCACTGCCTCGGCGTGCACCTCCAGCTGAGAAAAATGTTTGACGCCCATCTCCGCCCAACGTTCGGCTACGGCCGTACCATCCGGGGCCGCGGCTGTTGGTAGTACGACCACACGTGGGATGCCGTGTACGCGCTCAAGCAGTAGCTTATCTACCGCTGCAAGCAGTGGTAGATATTCGCCCGCGCCAACTAATGCCACTGTGCCAGATGCTGGAATACTCATACGCTCTCCTAGCATGAATTTTCAAACTCTTGCGTTTATTTTTCGCCTGTAGCACAGCAATATCACAACCACTGGCGAAAAACCATTAGCGTAAGACGAGCAGTTGAAAAAACTGGGGACTATTTTCTTTCATTTCTGCCCTTTCGTCCCTTTTACCTGCCCAAAAAAAGCCCCGGCCCGAATATGTAGTGTATGAAGATCATAGAGTGATAGCGGGAGGGTAGCTAGCTGTTGAGAAGTTCCTGAGGGGGAGGAGTACTGCAATGAGCAGGTCAAACCGTTACACAAAAGAAGCACGCCTGGCTCTTGTCTATGCACGCACGGAAGCCCGGCGCTTGCAGCATAAAATCGTTGGCACCGAGCATCTTTTGCTCGGTATCCTCAAGCTGGGTGATCCGCTTATTGAGAGCCTGTTTGCCTCTTTTCACGTAAATACCCTGTATGTCGTGCATGCGGTTGAGTTTGTGGTGGGGCGTGGCAACAGGGCATATACGAGCGGGCCAACCATGGGCCCGGAGGTGCGGGCTGTGCTGGTGAACGCCGAACGAGAAACCGCCGCGGACCACGAAGAACAGATCGGGATCGAACATTTGCTGTTGGGCCTCTTCGGTGAGCCAGGCAGTGTAATGGCGGGAGTATTGGAGAGCTTTGGCGTCAAGTATAACGCGCTGCGCCAGCAGTGTGACCTGCTGCTCAAAGATGGGCGTACACGGATACTGCTTCGTAGTCGTTACGCCGCAGGGTACGAGGAGACGCCCGTGCTCAATCAGGTGAGCCGCGACCTGACGCTGGCCGCCCTGGCGGGCGAACTTGATCCGGTGATTGGCCGTGAGATAGAACTGGAGCGGACGATGCAGATATTAGCGCGGCGCTCAAAGAATAATCCGGTACTCTTAGGCCATGCAGGTGTGGGTAAAACGGCTATTGTGGAAGCATTGGCGCTGCGCATTATTCAAGAGCGCGTCGCACAAGATCTACAGAATTGTCGCGTGGTCGCGTTGGACATGGGCTTGCTGCCCGTAAATACCAGGTTTCGAGGTGATTTTGAGGAGCAGTTGAAGCGCATCATCCAGGAAATTGTCTCTGCCCGCAGCATTATTCTTTTCATCGATGAAGTGCATACACTGGCGCAGACCGGCGGAGCCGAAGGATCAATTGATGCCGCCAATCTCTTTAAGCCGCTGCTAGCACGTGGTGAGATCCGCTGCATTGGCGCAACGACGAGCGAGGAATATCGCAGGTGGATTGAAGCCGATCCCGCTTTAGAGCGCCGCTTTCAACCGGTATATATACCCGAGGCGACGGCGGTGGAGACGCTGGAAATGCTGCGTGGTCTGCGCGCGCGCTACGCCGAGTTTCACAAAGTAACAATTTCTGATGAGGCCCTGCTGGCGGCCGTGCAGCTGTCGTCGCGCTATATCCAGAATCGCTCTCAGCCCGATAAAGCCATTGATCTGCTTGATGAGGCTGCGGCTCGCCTGGTGGTCCAGTCTTCTAGCATGCCTGAAGGTGTGCGAAAATTGCGCGATGAGGTCACTGCGGTGCGCAAGTCAAAGGAGTGTGCCATTGATCGACGCGATTTTGTTACAGCTTCCAGGCAGCGCAATAAAGAGATTTGCCTGCGCCAGCAATTAAGTGAACTTGAGCAGCAGTGGTTGACCGCCCAGGGACGGCATTGCCCGCTGGTTGGCGAGCAGGAGATAGCTCAGGTCGTGGCAGAGAAAACAGGACTTCCACTGCTGGCGCTTGCCACAGAGGAGGCCGAGCGCCTGTTAAACCTGGAGGAGACATTGCACCGGCGCGTAATTGGGCAACATGCGGCAGTACAGGCGGTTGCACGCGCGCTGCGTCGTTCACGTGCGAATGTCCGGGATACCCATCGCCCGATCGGCTCATTCATCTTTGTGGGCCCCACAGGCGTTGGAAAGACAATGCTAGCGCGTATCCTGGCGGCGACGCTCTTTGGGGATGAGAGCGCGCTCATTAAGCTGGATATGTCTGAATTTATGGAGATGCATCATATTGCGCGCCTGGTAGGCGCCCCTCCTGGATACGCAGGCTACGAACAGGCGGGTCAATTGACTGAAGCGGTATACCGGCGTCCCTACAGCGTGATCCTATTCGACGAGGTCGAAAAGGCCCATCCCAGGGTGTTTGATCTCCTGCTGCAGATCCTGGATGATGGCTGCCTCACCGACGCCCATGGCAAGAGGGTAGACTTCACATCCACCCTCATTATCCTTGCCTCAAATATTGGCACGTCTCTGCTCGGCCGGCGCGCACTAGCCTTTACAAGCACCGCCCAGGAACGACAGGCAGAGGCGAGCGAGCAGGTCTATTACCGGGCGCTGCCCCTGCTCAAAGAAGTGTTTAAACCAGAATTACTTAATCGCATCGATGAGATTGTGCCTTTCCATAACCTGGAGCCGGCTCACGTACGCGCGATCGTAGACCTGCTGATCGGAGAGACGCAGCAGCGCATGCAGGAGCAAGCGATCACCTTACAGGTAAGCGATGAGGCCCGCAGCCTCCTTGCCAGGCATGGCTACGATCCTGCCTATGGCGCGCGCGCCCTGCGACGCACGGTGCAGAGCCTGCTCGACGATATGCTTGCCGAGTCGCTTCTGCAAGCGGCTTACTCACCCGGAGATACAATCGTCGTGTCTGTCGCCGATGGACACCTGCTGGCGAAGCCTGAAGCCACGAAATCCAGCAAAGAGAGGCCGGCAGCCTGACCTCCGCTGCGCAAGCTGGCCAACTTGCACAACAAACAGGGCGACTTTTACATCGCCCTGCGCCTCAGTTAGTACCTCTTGACCTGACCTGGCATACTCCCTATACTAGATGGCAGTTGCCCATTCTGGTAGGAGAGAACGGTCCCTCTGTGTAGATCGAGGGAGGAAGAGATCGAGACTCAAGTGAAAAAGAGGGTTAGCTGGCGTGTGCTGGCTCTGGTTGGCCTGGCAGTCCTTGGTCTAGCTTTGCGCCTCTACGCTTTAAATTGGGATCAGGGCAATAATTTCCATCCTGACGAACGTCAGATTCTCTTTGTGGTTATGGCCCTGTCATGGCCTGGCAGCGTGGCGCAGTTTTTCGACCCGCTGCATTCGCCTCTTAACCCGCATTTCTTTGCCTATGGCTCTTTCCCACTCTACCTGCTGGCGGGCCTGGGCGCTATTCTGGCTCACTTCTGGCCGGACCTGGCCCCCTTGCCAGGACTGACGCTGGTTGGACGCACCCTCTCGGCTCTTTTTGATAGCGGTACCATACTTTTGACGGGCTGGCTGGGTTTATTGCTGGTTGAGAGCAAGACCGCGGGGCGTAACCAGGCCTGGGTGGTGGCCTGGCTTGCGGCCGCACTTGTCACATTCACTCCTTTCCAGCTGCAGCTATCACACTTTTATGCCGTTGATACACAGCTTCTCTTCTTCGTCACCCTGACGGTGCTGGCATGCGTGGCGCTGGTTAAGACCTCTGCCCCCATACGCTGGTCGCTGGTCGCAGGCCTCGCCTATGGCCTGGCAATGGCTACTAAATTTAGCGCCGCCCCCCTGATAATCCCCTTGCTGGCGGCCGTGGCGATGCGCTGGTACAAGTATGGCGCCTCCTCAGGCCTGACTACCTTGCTGCTGGCGGCCTGTACTAGCTGGCTGATGTTTCTGATAGCCATGCCGTATGCTCTACTCGACCTGCCGGATTTTGTTGCGCAGGTGAACCAGCAGAGCGACCTGGCGCGAGGAATACTCGATCTGCCTTATGTGCGCCAGTTCGCGGGTACAACACCGTATGTGTATGAACTGCAAAATATGTTCCTGTGGGGACTGGGTGTGCTGCTCGGGGCAGCGGCCCTGTGTGGAATGCTCTGGATACTGTGGCGCATCTGGCGCCGCAATGCCGGCCTGTGGATGGTGGTGGTAAGCTGGGTGCTGGTGTATGCCGCGGTCACCGGCAGCTTCTACGTCAAATTCATGCGGTATATGTTGCCCATTTATCCCTTCTTGACCTTAATGGCCGCGGCCTTCCTGGTGGCATGCGTTCGCAGGCTGCGGGCCCGGCAGGGCAGTTCGTATACAGGTTATGCGCGCAGAATACTGGCTGCTCTGCCCTATCTTGCGATCCTGCTGGTAGTGGCCGGGACCATGTTTCAGGGCCTGGCCTTGCTGAATGTCTATAGCCGACCCAATACGCGCGTTCAGGCATCGCAATGGATATATAGCCATATCAAGCCGGGCAGCGTCTTGACCTATGAACAATGGGACGATGCGTTGCCTGTACAGGTTGGGAGCAACCTTCCCAGCATCTATACACAGGCTACCTATCCCGGCGCAAATGGCCAGGCGCAGACGGGCTTAGACCTCTACGGGGACGATACAACCGCGAAGGCGCAGCAGCTCTCCAGCCTGTTACCGACGATCGATGCCATCACCATGGCCACCGATCGCCTTGATAAATCCATCCCGCGCTTACCACTGCGCTATCCTCTGACCATTCACTACTACCAGCTACTTTTTAGCGGACAGCTGGGCTTCCACCTGGCTGCGCGCTTTGAGAACCATCCCAACCTCTTCGGCATAACGCTTGACGATAGCAATGCCGATGAGAGTTACTCTGTGTTCGATCATCCCACGGTAAAGATTTTTGTACGCGACAATCCATATCCCTATACATCAGCCCAGCTGCTGCAAAAATTACTGGCGGGTGTGCAGTTGCCCCCGCCGGCGGGCCTTGCGGGCGCGCAGCGCTCGCTGCTCCTGACGCCGCGACAAATTGCCGCTGACCAGTCATCTCCTGCCTTTGCTAGCCAGTTCCCCGCGCAAAGTATTACCAATTCCCAGCCAGTTCTCTTCTGGTGGCTCACGCTATTCGTTTTAGGCCTGCTTGTCTACCCTGTTGTCGGCCTGGCTCTGCGCGGGCTGCGGGACCGCGGCTATATCTTTAGCAAGCTGCTGGGTATTCTTTTGCTGGCCTATTTTGCCTGGTTACTTGCCAGCCTGCACCTGCTTGCCTTTAGTTGCCTCTCGCTTTTCCTGGTCATAGGCGGCCTGTTGATCTGCTCGCTTGGCCTGTTCGCCTGGCAAAGACGGGCGTTCTCTACATTTCTGCGCCAGCACTGGCGGCTGCTGCTCTTAGAAGAGGGCATCTTTACGTTGACCTTTCTCCTGTTTGTGGGCATTCGCGCGCTCAATCCCGATCTCTGGCATATCTACCGCGGCGGTGAGAAGCCGATGGAACTGGCCTTCCTGAACGCTGTGCTGCGCAGCCCATACATGCCGCCCTACGATCCCTGGTTTGCGGGTGGTTACATCAACTATTACTATTACAGCTATGTCATCTGGGGAGCGCTCATCAAATTGACCGCAATTGTTCCCACCACCGCCTTTAACCTTATCATTCCCACGCTCTTTGCCCTGACCTTCAGCGGCGCCGTCTCGCTGGTCTATAGTCTGACACGCCGCTTCTCCATTGCCTTACTTGCCGGCTATTTTGTGGCTTGTATCGGTAACCTGGATGGCCTGGTCCAACTCAGAGGCCAGTTGATGGCTACATTGAGCCATTTGCCGGTACCTGCTTTTGACTACTGGCAGAGCAGTCGCGTCATCCCTTTTACCATTAACGAATTTCCTTTCTGGAGCTTCCTCTTTGCCGACCTGCATCCCCATGTTATGGATCTGCCGATTACGGTCCTTATGCTGGGCGTTGCCGCGGCCCTGCTCCTCTCCGCGCTTGAAGAGGTAGCCGATGGGGGCCTGGCGCGCATACTTCTCTACCTCTGCGCAGCTTTTGTTTTTGGCACGCTTGCCTGTGTCAATCCCTGGGACATGCCCACCTCTGCCCTGGTGCTGGCGGCTGTATTGCTCCTGCGCACCTTCCAGCAGAAGCGCGAGAGTGGGCTGCGTGACAAGTTCGCCGCGGCAGGTTTTTGCCTGCTAACCATCGTCCTGCTGTGCGGCCTTGGCTATCTCTTGTATCTGCCATTCTACAGTTCTTATCAGCAGCTCTTTATAAATGGATTGGGCAGCGTCGGCCAGGGAACGAGCTGGGGCGATTTTCTCACCGTCTTTGGTCTGTGGATATTTCTGGCCCTTAGTTTCCTGCTCCTGGAGCTGTATCGCTGGTGGGCAACACGCGGCAAAACGGCAATTGAAGCGCGGCGCAGCGCCGCCTGTTTCCTGTTGTGTGGCGTTGCGCTCACCTTCATGGCCCTGCTGGGCCTGAAAGCGCTGCTCTTCACGCTGATTGGCCTGGCCGTCTTCCTCTTCGTGTTGTGGAGCAGGATGGCGGGAGGAGTACTATATAAGGCGCCAGCGGCAGGTAGTGATCTCACGCCCGCCGTCAAGACGGGGCGCGCTGTGCCCGCTTTTGACGCTACAGCGCAGTTTACCTACCTGCTGCTTGTCCTGGGGCTGTGCATCTTGCTTGGACAGGAGCTGGTCTACGTGCGTGACTTTCTGGATGGTGGCGCGTACTATCGCATGAACACCGTCTTCAAGTTCTCTATACAGGCGTGGGTCTGTCTGGGCATTGGCGGCGCCCTGGCCGTCCAGCGCCTGTGGCATGGATTGCGAGGCATCGTCAGGCGTGTCTGGGTGGCGTGCCTGCTCGTACTGGTCATCGCCTGTTCAATTTTTCTGCCCGCTGGCACGGCTTCTCGGATCGGCGACCACCTGGGCTGGGCAAAGCTCTATGGTCCCCCGCCTGTGCAGAGCGCAAGCTATACGCCGACGCTTGATGGTTTTGCCTTCGCTCGCGCCTGGTATCCCGCTGATGCACAGGCCATCACATGGCTGAATGAGCATGTCAGCGGCTCGCCGGTGATATTGGAAGCAGCCGCTTCCGACGCCTCTTACCAGTGGTATAATCGAGTTTCGGTCTATACCGGCTTACCCGATGTCATCGGCTGGCCCGACCATGTCAGCGAACAGCGCTACGCAGGCCAGGCCGATGGGCGCGTCAGCGATGTCGCTACCATCTACACAACGCCTGACGCGGGTTTAGCGCTGAGCCTGCTGCGCTCATATCACGTGCGCTATATCTATGTCGGGCCGCTTGAGCAACAGGTGTATGGGCGGCAGGTGACAGAGCGCTTTACTGTATTGCTTGGCCGCTACGTGCGCGAGACCTATCACAGCGCTGGCGTGACCATATACGAGATGGCCTGACGCGGGCCGGGGCTAACCCCGCAGTAAAGGGAAAATGGCCCCGCTGTCAACATATTTTATAATGGTAGCTACATTCTAGTTGAGAGTAACTATGGTTCAATTGCTACAAATGTGGGCCCTGGTGGAGGTACTTGGTTTCATCTGTCTGCCGCTCACCACAAGCGTTTTTCATAATCTGCCGGAGCGTGGCTGGGCATTTAGTAAAGCCATAGGCATAGCTTTGCTCGCCTTCTGCGTCTGGCTGCCCTTGATGGGGCTGCAAATGTTGCCTTTCAGCCAGCTCTTGATCCTGGGTGTCTTACTTATTCTCGCCGCCTTCAATCTGCTTGGCTTCCTGCGTGTACGCCTGACACTGTTAAAAGTGCTGCGCTCCAACCTGCCTTATATCATTACCAGTGAAGTGATCTTCCTGGGCATGACATTCTTACTCGGCTGGATTCGTTCCTACGGGCCGGCGATCCAATCCTTTGAAATGTTCATGGACGAGGGCTTTATCGCCGCGATTATGCGCAGCCCGCATTTTCCGCCCAACGACATGTGGTTGGCGGGCTACCCCATCAACTACTACTATTATGCGCAGTACTCTGTAGCGGTGCTGGCCAAGCTCCTTGGCCAGAGTCCCTCGATCGCCTTCAATACGGGTATCTGTACCTTTTATGGCTTGACCGGCGTCAGCCTCTTCGGCGTGACCAGCAACATCGTCGGCTGGGCGCAGCATCGACGCAGGCACGCGCTGACGGTTGAGCAAGGGGAGAACGAGCGTCCTGACACGGCCTATCCTTCCTTGCTGCGCGCCATACCCTTCGGCCTGCTGACTATGGCCATGGGACTCGTGCTGGGGAACCTGGCCGCGACACAGCAGTGGTGGGAAGAGCATGGAGATTTTTTACAGTTTGACTGGTTTACCCCCTCGCGTGTGATCGATAAAACCATTAATGAGTTTCCTGCCTTTAGCTTCCTGCTTTCGTGTTTCCACGCACATGTCCTGACCCTGGCATTTACCATCGTCGCTATCGCCCTGGCCTTCAACCTGTTCCTGGAACAGGGCCAGCGCGGCGGTAAGCCCGCCAGGGGGCTGTTTGTCTTCGGCAGTGGTTGGCGTCTTCCACTGACCCTTGGGATGACCGCGCTCATCCTGGGCGGCCTCTTCACCATGAATGGCTGGGATTTCCCGACCTATGTCGGGCTGGCCGTCGCCTGTATTGCCTTGCAACACTGGCTGACTTACAACTACAGGTGGTGCCTGGACCTTGTCCTGGATGTGTTTGTAGCCAGCGCTGCCCTGATCGCGCTGGCGTTTGCCTTCTTTGCGCCCTTCTATCTCAACTTCATCTCTCCTTCGCAGGGGATAGGGATCGTCGGGGCCACTGATCGTTCGCCCCTGTCGAATGAAGTATTGATCTACGGAGTATTTGCTTTTATCTTTCTCTCGCTGCTCATAACTACGGTCTTGAAGCACCCGCTTTTTACGGGCGCCGCTGATGTCAACTCTGTCGATGGCTCAATCGCCAGTCAACCGCTGGCGGCGACGCGCATGCCATGGCTGCAAAGAGGGGTAATAACCGCCGCCGCTATTGTGGTGGTGGACCTGGCCCTGGGCGTCTTGCTGAAAAATAGCGCGACCTTTGTCGTAGCAGCCGCCATTACGGCCTTCGGGGTGATGGCGATACTGTATAAGTTGCGCGATCGCTCGCAGTCGTTTGTCCTGCTGCTCGCTAGCACAGCCTTTTTCCTGGTAGCCCTGTGCGAGATTGTGTACTTAAAAGATGTCTTCGCGGGTAACTACCCGCGTATGAATACCATCTTCAAATTCTATTTCCAGGCGTGGGCCCTGCTTTCGATTACCTCGGGGGCCGGGCTCTACTTCGTCCTGGAGAACTTCCGCCTGGCTGCGCTTCCCACGTCTGCTCAGCGCTGGATGCAGCGAGGTGTGGAGGGGTTATGGGCGCTTGGCCTGCTCGCCCTGCTGCTGGCCAGCGCGGTTTATCCCCTGGCTGGGACCTATGCGCGTACGAACCGTTATATGCAGCGCACAAATAGCCTGGACGGGTTAAGTTATTTGCAGACGTGTAATATACCTGACTGCGACTACGATACATCTGGAGACTACTACGCCATCCGCTGGCTCAATAGTCATGTGAGCGGCGACCCGGTCATTGTAGAGGCTATTGGTGACGATTATAGCAGCTATGCCCGCATCTCCGCGTTTACAGGTCTGCCCACCCTGATGGGCTGGATCGGACACGAGTATCAGTGGCGCGTCAACTGGCTCAACAATAACCTGAATGGCGTTGATTTTAATAACCGTAAAGGCGATGTCGATACTATCTACTCAAATCCCAATCCCAATGTCGTTTTGAGTGTACTGGCTCGTTACCATGTGCGATATCTATATGTCGGGCAACTGGAGAAAATGAAGTATCCCAGGGCAAATTTACAGCGCTTTGCCGCGTTTATGCAGGTCGTCTATTCAGTCGACGGCGTAACGATTTATCAGGTCAAAGGCAATTGACTCATACCCATAGTCATGAATTAGCCAGAAATCCCTTATCCTCTAAGAACTGGACCAGCGCCTGGGCCAGTTCTTCATCTGTTCCCTCAAGCAGGTGCGTCTGGCGCCCGGTGGCTCCCCCGCGATAATCTCCTCTATGCGTTCAAAAACGCTGTGCTGGCTCTGCGGGGTGGGGATATGTCGGGCGCGAGGGCGGGGAGAATGCATTTCCAGCAGCGTTGTTTCTTCCTCCTCCACGTATCCCGCCGCAGTTAACAATGACAGAGGATCATGGACAGGAATACTGGCCTGTAGAGCTGCGAGGTGGGCAGGCAATGAGGGATAGCGCGGATCATTGAGGTCGCTTGAAACGGTGATGAGCACTGGCAGGCGGGCCGCTAAAAGCTCACGATAGCCTCGTTCGAGCTTACGGGTGACCTGTAAGCTCACCTCTCCATCTTCAGACGAGGCGCTAATAACAGTCGCGCTAGTGATTTGCGGCAGCGCGAGTCTCTCTGCCATGGTTGGTCCGACGAGGCCAGAGGACCAATCGCTGGCGCTATCGCCGCAGAGAAGGAGGTCGGGTAGCGCTTCCTCAGTGGCGATAAACGCAGCCAGCGCCGTCGCAACTGTGGCGGGGCCCCACGCTCCGGCCTGTATATGCCACAGGCGCGCGGCAGCATCGGCCCCGAGGGCGAGTGCGGCTCGCAGTGCCCCCTGCGCATCTTCAGGGCCGAGAGTAATCACCTTTACATTGGCCCCCAACTGCTCTTTCAGACGTACCGCGGCCTCGACTGCACAGGCATCGGCGGGGTTGAGCACCTGGACGAAGCGTTCTTCGTCCACCTTCCCGCTGATCGGATCGATATAGACCGAGGCACTGTCGGGCGTTTGTTTAACGCAGACACAGATGTACATTGGCGCTATTCTAGCATAAAAAGGCTAAGAGGCGCGTCCAGCTCAACGGCATCCGGCGATGGCGCCTGGATGCCAAGGCGTGATATGCGTTCATGTTCCTCCGCTGCGGGGAGCTCAGGCACGACACGCGTGACCTCGAGCTGCAAAGCTTCTGCTCGAGCGGTAAATGCAGGGACACCCCTGACACCGGGCACGAGCGATGCCAGCGCTGTTCTTCCATGCAGTGCCGTGCGGGTGGAGATGTAGGCGCGCCCGGCGTAGAGAGAACGCAGCGTCAGCAAGCCATCATCCTGCAGATCAAGGCCAAGGCAGCCCGGCCCGCAGGGAAGGCGCAGGCGCGCTGCCAGGCGAGGTAACCAGTCGTGCCCGTCGGCCGTAGCGCTTGTCGCTAGCAGCAAAGGGGGATTTTGCTGGATAAGCCATGCCAGGGCATTGACATAACTTTCGGTTGTATAGGCAGCCAGTCGGGGATGGGTTACGAGGTACAGGCGCTGCACGCCGCTGTTTGCGAGCAACGTGACATCCGGCAAGGGGGAGGCAGGTGAAGTAAGGACAAGAGCGCGCAGCCGGGTCCCGCTTGCCTGGCGCAGGACCAGTTCCGCCAGCTCCGCAAGTAGCTCGCCGCTCTGCTCAGCCAGCGCCCCATCTCGCTGTTCAAGGACCGCCCAGATCTCAGGCATACAATCCTCCCTAGAAGTGCTCTGGCCCAAGTATAACCTGCCACCTCGCAGAGAGCAAGCCCACCAGTTTATATACGTGTGCTGTCTCCTCTCCTCCCCTCCTCGCAGATGAGAGGAGGGGAGGGGAGGAGACAGAGAGGTTCTGAACAGGGGCAAAATGCTTGCAATTGGAACAAATGTTTGATATAATAGTTCTGTGCTTAAGGGGGATGGGGTGGTAAATTATTCCCGTGGATTGCGTAGTGTCTAGATACCGAGGAACTAATGAGAAAAACAACGCCACTTGCCGTCATATCCGTTCTCGTAGCCGATCAGGACGAAGCGTTGCAATTCTATAGCGAGAAGCTTGGTTTGGAGAAGCGCAGCGACGTCACCTATGGGCCCGGACTGCGCTGGCTTACCGTCGCACCCACGGGCCAGCAGAGGCCAGAGATAGCCCTGGCGCTGCCCGATGCCGAGCTCCGTGACAGCGTAGTGAGAAGGTATAGTAGTAGTGGGCACTGGCAAGACGTCAGCGGCATATTCAATACCCTTGACTGCGCCAGGATGTATGCGACGCTACTCGCGCGCGGCGTGAAGTTTGTCAGCCCGCCGACCAGACTCCTTTACGGCACGGAAGCCGTCTTCGAGGATCCGTACGGCAACAGGTTCTCGTTACTGGAACCTTCACCGGAAGCTTTTTCGATGTTTGAGGGTGCACGCATACATCCAGCGGCCTGAGCTGAATGATGCCTGGCTAGGTGTTGTGTATGGCCAGCGCCCGAGCAGCGCGTTCGCCGTCGAGTATAGCGTGTTCGACTCGCCGGGGAGCAACGCAGTCGCCCACCCGCTGCAGTTGTGGTACCCTGCCTTTGAGCTGATGATAGAGCGTGTCCTGTGCTGCTTGTGGCGCCACAATGACCGCCAGGGCGATCTGCTCAAGTCGGCGTGCCTGGCCGGTGTAGTTGTTGATGATGGTCGCACTCCTTTCTCCCAGCGAGGCCAGGAAGTAATTGGCGGTGAGACGCACGCCTCTGGCGAGGACGCGGCGATACCAGAGTTCAAGGTCGAGGGTCAGGCCCAGGTCGCCGCCGACATAAAATTGGGGCGTGACCACTTCAACCCTGGCTCCCCGCTCGGCCAGCAACTCCGCTACGCTGGTAGCCTGGTGAAAGCCAACCTGGTCGTAGACCAGCATAAACTCACCTGGGCGCGCCTCTTTTTCCCCCTGTAACACCTGCCATGTACTCGCTGCATGAGGTAAATCCGCCCCGGGAAGCGCCAGCGCAGCGGGACGCGAGCCTGTGGCAATGATCACGGCTTGCGGCTGTGCGCGCATGACCATTTCTGCCGTTACTTCAATACCCAGCTGGATCTCGACATCGCCCGCGAGCAGCTCGCGCTGCAGGTTGCGCGCGGCATCCCCGAACTCGACGCGGCCGGGTACGCGTGTCAGCAAGTTTATTTGACCCCCCAGCTCCTGCTGCTGCTCAAAGAGCTTAACGCGATAGCCGTGCTGGGCCGCGACCTTGGCCGCCTGCATACCCGCCGGTCCACCTCCTATGACCATAAGCGTTGGCATGTGCCTGGCCTGCGCCAGGGGCAGCGGGCGAGGGAAGCGCTGCTCGTTGCCAGTGGCGGGTGTCTGGATACAACCAAGGCTGAGATTAAGTCCCATGCGGCCGATACAGTACTGGTTGCATGAGATACACAGGCGAATGGCTTCAGTGCGGCCTGCGCGCGCCTTGCGTGTGAACTGCGGGTCGCAGATCTGGCCGCGCACGACATCTACCATGTCCGCCAGCCCTTCACGTAGGATGCGCTCGGCCTGCAGGGGGTCCTTAATGCGGCCAGTACAGAAGACGGGCAGCCTGACCGCTTCACGCATGCTGGCTGAGACAAACAATATGCAGGGCCTCGCGGAGACCGGCAGAAACGATTATTCGTCCTCAAACGTATTTACAGTAACTCAATGGTTATGTTTCATCAAGGACTTAACAATGCCCCAGAATCAAATCAACAAAGAAATGCAGAGCGTGGTCGAGGGCGCGCAGCAGGAGGTAAGCGCCGCGCGCAGGCCATGGTATCATCTGAGTAGAATAGCGCGCATCCTCTTGGTTATCTATGCCGTCCAGCTCGCCCTTTTCGCCGCGCTGGCATGGTGGGTTCACTTCAACCCTATCCTGCCGCTGGACGTGATGATTATGCGCGAATTCCAGGAGAACCCTTCTCCCTGGCTGAATATAACTATGACTATCATCAGTTATCCCGGCAGTTCGCTGCTCCAGGAAGTGTTTATTGCGCTGGCTGCGCTCATCTTCTGGCTGGTAGGCCTGCGCCTGGAGGCGCTTTTTATCGTTGTTCTCTCGGCTGTAAGCGCCGGCTTAAACGTGCTGATTAAATATGTCGTAGCGCGCCCGCGCCCGACGGCCCGCCTGGTGGATGTTTTTCAGGCCGTCAGTGGTCAGAGCTTTCCCAGCGGGCACGTTATGGCCTATCTCGCGCTCTGGGGCCTGCTCTTCTCCTTCGGTATCATTCTCTTCCGCGGCACTCGCTGCTGGCGCATTCTGCTGCTGGTGGTATCGGCCCTCTTTGTCGCGCTGGTCGGTCCTTCGCGCATCTACCTTGGGGCCCACTGGGCCAGCGACGTCCTGGGATCTTACCTTATCGGTGGTGCACTCCTGGGAATTACCCTCTGGTTTTACCTCCAGCTGAAACGCCGAGGCGTGCTGGAGTCAAAAGCGGCTCTCAGAAGAACGGGTGACTCAAAGGTCTTCAGGTCGTTTTCTCCACGCTAGATCCAGCCAGGGGTATGGAGGGAAGAATTCGGTATGCCTCATCTCAAACTTGACCACTACCAGTACCGATTTGAACAAAGTTGCTATCTTCTGCTATAATGAAAAACGTAATACCAGCGTAGAATTATCCCTTGTAGATACATCGCTATAAGGAGCAAACAATGCAGAAGGAAGCTGAGCACAAACATACCCTGGCTGCTGAAAATAGTGGACAAGCAGTGCCTGCCACCAGCCAGGGCCCTCTCGAGAAGGAAGATACAACCATCTTGCAGCGTGACCTTTTTGGCGGCGCCCCTACCGTGATCGCTGAGCCTCCCGATCCTTTAGCGACGCCATTCCCACCCCTGGTACGCACGAACCCTCTCTCGGAGCAGTCAAGCCTCGCCGCCTGCGCTCTACCCTATCAACAGGAATTGCTGCTGCGTGGTAAATCTAATTATACCGTTACCTGCTTCCTCTCTGATCTGAAGATGTTCAGCAACTTTATCGGCAAGGATACCCCTGTTGGGAGGATTACGAAAGAGCAGCTCACCGATTGGCTGATGAAGCTGAAATTTGGCACACAAGGACAGACGCCCGCTCCCAAAACGATGGCGCGGCGCATCACCTTTCTCAAAAACTTTTTTACCTGGTTGTTTCGAGAAGAGATCATTCGCGAAGATCCTTCCGCAAGCCTGGTCTTAGAACGTCCCCTGCCACCTTTGCCGGAATTGCTGTTCGACGACGAGATTCAGCGTTTGCTGGCTGCCTCAGCCGAAGATCCACGCTGCCATTGCCTCGTCTACCTGGTGCTCTATGCCGGCTTGAAAAAAGAGGAGATCATGGGGCTCAAGTTGACGCATATCGACATCTCCGACCCCGGGCAGCCGCTGATAACCGTGCATTTCCCAGCCTCTACCGGCAAACAGCACCGCGAACGCCGCCTGGCTCTGCCGGCCGCCTTTACCCCTACCTTACAGGCCTACCTGAGTAGATATCGCCCGCAGCATGAATTATTCAATTGCACAGACCGCAACTTGAACTATATCCTGGGCAGGGCCGTTAAAAAAGCCAGGATTGGGAAGCGGGTCACTTTACAATTGCTGCGCGATACCTACGCCGTCTATCAGCTCAAGGCAGGTGTGTCACCTGAAAGCCTGCGTGAAAAGCTTGGACTCTCCGATGAGGCCTGGCTGGAATCGCGTGAGAAGTACCGCCGCCTCGCCTTCTCGAAATAGCCCGGCCCGCGTTTTACTGCGGCGGCATCTGCTGTGGAGGCATGCGTGCTGCTTGTGACTGTTCTAGCGGGGATCCATGGTAGATGGGAGGGGATGCCTTGCGATTCAAGCTATTATTGAGCAATATGGCATTGACGATGATGGCGGTAATTGCCAGGGGCAGGTCACACAGCGGGATGCCCAGGCCGAATGTAATGATGGCTATGAATATAGCGAGGGGCCAGATGACTACAAAGCTGCAGACGAGCAGAACCGTTCCTATCTTTTTCTCCCCCGCCATGTACCAGCCAACGCCATAGACACCAAAGAGAGAGCAGAGGATCTCTGCGATCAATGCCCCACTGCTGGTCGTGTGCGCAGCTGTGTAGCTTTGTGATGTTCCCTGCGCTGGGCGTGCCTGGTAGGCCGGAGGTGGATAATAGCGCGTCTCGTGAGCGTCCTGCGCAGGCGCCTCGCTGAAACCTGCGCCCGCAGTAGAGCCGGCATATCCCTGGTCATAGGTTGGGGCTGGCGCGTCACCTGGAAAATCATTATACCCGTCGGGAGGATACGTGCCATAGGTGGTTGTCGGGTTTGCTGGTATCCCTGCGGAAACCGTCCCACATGAGGGACAGATCAAGGCATTGTCGGGTGTTTTTCTGCCACAGTGTTCGCATGTCATAGCTGCCAACCCACTAGTTTCTCTATGAGATATTGATTTTGCATCATATCACCGCTGAGGTGCGCTAGCAATAGGTGCACTTATAAAACATATACGTTCGGGCATCAGTTCTGGTTGCCGCCAACAGCGCGGGAGCGGCCTATGGAAGGTGTGCCAACAAGCGCGCGATAAAGGTGGTTACTTGCACGGCCGCAAGGCTGCCCAGGACCGCGCCGGCCAGGAAGCCGAGCATGCTTCCTACCCGCCGCCCCGCCTGTCCGCCGCGCATGATGTTGCTGTCAAGCGAATTGGAGATTAACCATCCGAGCAGCCTACCTACCAGCCTGCCGAGGAGCACGCAGATGCCAATGCAGATCAATAAAGAGAATAGCCAGATGATGATATCGATAATTGGCAGTATATTCGTTGGAATTGTCATATTACTCTCGTCTGCTTATCACACTGGTAATGAATTAAAAAAATGCAACCTCATTTTAGCATGCCATGTGAAGTACACTGTTCGCCAGCAGGGTGAGATGGCGCCATCAAAAGAGCATCAAGCCTGCAAGCACTCGGGCAGAAGGTCGGCGCCGCGCCCTTGCCGTGGTCGGCGGAGAAACCATCTCGCGAGTGGCAGCAGCGGCAGCAGCCATGCCCACAGGCCTCGCAGGTAGGACCACTCAAAACGTGGCAGCCCGGGGATATAACTGCCCTGCGGCCCCCAGGCATAGAAGCAGTACATGCTTAACATGCTGAAGGCCAGGAGCACTATAGCCGGCAACAGCAGCCTCAGTTCCTGTTCGCTGCTTGTGCCCGCAACAAGCGCATAGAGCCCAAAGAAGGTGACCAGGTACCATGGCCAGAACCAGGGTGTACCAAGCAGGCAGTAGAGGAACCAGGCAATGCTTAACCAGCGTACCAGGCTGTACAAGGAGTTCAGGTGTTCGCGCCTGCGTAGAGAGAGCCAGCAGAGCCAGGCATAGATGACCACGAAGGCGCCGATGCTGAGCTTATGTATGAGCTCCTCAGCTGGCGAGCCAATGGCGGGCTGCAGGGGATATCCCAGGGCAGTGACTAGGCTATTGCAAAAGTGGCTGAAAAAATCCGCCGGTGAGTTGATGTTACGAAATGTCGAGGGGTTGATACTGAAAATGTTTAATATTGCCCCGTGCTGCCAGAAAGGCGCATAAAGCAGGGAAATGACGCCGATATACAGCAAAGCCGACAGGCTAGCCAGGCCCAGTCCCTGCATACCCCGCGCCTGCTTCCACACGAAAATCAACACCAGCGGCAGCAGAACCACGACATTTACTTTAAGGCATGTCGCCAGTGCCAGCATTACAATGGTCGCCAGCAGCGATAAAGTCGCATGCTTGTGGGGCAAGAGGAACCAGATGGCCAGCAGGACGAAAAGCAAGAGCTCCGCGTCGTTGTGAGCATTGACGCAGGCCTCAAAAATAACAAGGGGGTTCCAGGCAAATGCGAGCGTTGCAATGGTGCGTCTGGTGGGAGAGCTCTGTCCCCGCAAGCGTTGTATGCGGTCGATGATTGACCAGATGAGGAGCGTCGAGCACAGGTGCACCGCCAGGCCGGAGAGGCGCAGGGCTATCACCATTGGTCGCAGCGTTTGCTTGCCAAAGGGCAGAGCCAGCCACTGCAATACGGTTGAAATAGCCGCCCAGGTCGGCCCATAGGCGGAGGGCTGGGTTTTCCAATACAGGTGAATATAGGTCGGATCGGCCGCAATCGCGGTTGGCTGCGTAGTCAGGGGATTGAGATGATAGATTACGCCCATACGCGCGTAGGTGATATACGAAAACAGGTCGGGTGAAGTCACCATAGGGAAAAGGACATAGAACAGGCCTAATGCGGCGGTTGAGTAAAAAATATAGCGCACCGTCCTGTTATTGATGAGGCGGGGAAGGCGCCACAGTGCCAGCAGATACACGCCAAAAATGAGTAGGAAGGCCAGCAACAAGAGCGGCACCTGCCTCCAGCTTAGCCCGACATCCGGCGCTTTAGGCTTTAGAATTGTAATAAACGAGGAGAGGGCGACACCTCGGAACAGTACGTGCGCGGGCAGAAATGACCACGCGTTCGCGTTGCCTAGCACCGTCGACGCAAACCACAGCCCTCCTAACGGCAATACCGCATCTAAGAAGAGCATCGCTCCTAGCATGGCCAGCAAAAGGAGCAGCGGCTCGAAATGATGTCTCAAAGCCGGAGCCAGCTGTTCATTCCCCATACCTGTGGGTATGCCTGGTGATCTGTCAGAGCTATGACGTTGAGTGTCAGCGTCAATGTTTTTGTGCATTGTTACAGTGTACACTGTGCTTGGCTGTCTGAGCAAGCTCCCATGCTTGCGAAGAGTAGCGCGCCTTTCCCTCTCAAGCTGAAAATATAGCATATTTAGCAATTGCTGAAACTGTCTTGAGGAATTCTTGAAGCTTAGCTGGTAAAATACCTGTATCAAAGCCTGGGACCGTCAGGGATCAGACGGCCAGGCAGTATTAGGAGAAATGCAATGAGCTCCGAAGAGGATTTTTATAACCAGCCGACCGTGTCGCAGGGACAGTTTCCGCCTCCCGCCACAAGCTATATCCAGCCTGCCACTCAGGCTTCCACAGCGAATACGAACCCTGCACAACCTCGCTCTGCCCGCATATCGCGGCGGGCGCTGCTAGGAGCTTCACTCGTCGGCGCTGTTGGCCTCGGTGTAGGTGGAATTGCCCTTGAATATATGCAACACGCAGGCCTGTTGCATGGGCCCGTTGCCGGTAGCGCACAGCTGGGGCATCTTTTACGCCGGGCCGGCTTCGGCGCCTCTGACGCTGATATAGCGACCTTTCGTAGCCTCAGCTACAGCGCCGCCGTGGACCGCTTACTGAACTATACACAGGTTGCAGACGATGCGACTGAGCAGCGCCTCAAGGCGCTCAACCTGAACCTCAACAAACCCGCGGATCAACAGCGCTGGTGGTTATTGCGCATGGCGTGGACCCAGCGCCCTTTGCTGGAAAAAATGACCCTGTTCTGGCATGGTGTGCTGACCAGTAGCTATCGTAAAGTCGGCGGACGCGCGTACTATGCGCGCATGATGATTCAGAACCAGTTTTTACGCGCGCACGCCTTTGATACCTATGATAATATATTGCTGGGTATTACCGCCGATCCCGCCATGCTTTTCTATCTTGATCTTGCTAAAAGTACGAAAAAAGCCCCCAATGAAAATTATGCCCGCGAGTTGATGGAGCTATTCACGCTTGGCCTGGGCAACTATACTCAGCAGGACGTGTATGAAGGAGCGGCCGCTCTAACGGGCTGGCATATCCGCGGTTTTTCATCGCGCTATGTGCCCTCCACTCATAATGATCTACCCAAGACCTACCTGAAGCATAGCGGCAACCTTGATTACAGAGATGTGATACGTATTCTTACCAATCATCCAGCCCTGCCCTGGTTTCTCTGCCGTAAGCTGTTTACCTTCTTTGCCTATGAGAATCCCAGCGTTGATGACCTCACGCCGCTGGTGAATTCCTATGTGCAGAGCGGCCACAATATGGGTCAGGTCATGCGTACCCTGCTCCTCTCGCCGCAGTTCTCCTCGCGCAAAGCCTACAGGAGTCGCCTTAAATCTCCTGTCGAGTTTGCCGCAGGAGTCCTGCGGGCTTTAAATATTCAGGGCAGCAATGTAAGCCTGCCAGTTTACACCTCTTTGATGGGACAGACCGTCTTTGATCCTCCCAACGTAGCCGGCTGGCCGGGAGACAAGGTAAGCGCGCTCTGGCTGAATAGTGGCACCTGGATGACGCGCTTGAACTATATCGACCTCCTCCTCGTTCGCGGCCTTACCCCCAGGGGCGCGGCCACACCCTTTGACCTGCAGGCGGCCGTCAATGCAAACAATATTGATACGCCGGAGCACTTCGTCGATTACTTCGTGTCCTTGCTTTTGGACGGGGTGATTGAGCAGGAGCGGCGCACGCAATTGATAGATTACTTTACGACACGTGATAGCAGCCGCGGTAATGCACAGATCACTTTGAAAAATGGCCAGAGTTACCCATTGAATTGGGTGCGTGGGACGCTGTACTTATTGCTGGCTTTGCCAGAGTATCAGCTCAACTGATATTCATGAGCATTCAGAAACGCCAGGTGCGGAAGTCAGGTGACCGCAGCAGAAATCATCTGAAGGTAAGGAAATATAAGGGAGAATGAGCATGAGATTTTCGCGCCGGGCATTAATAAAAGACGGCCTCTTAGCCGTCTCAGCCGGCATGACCATGCCGGCCATCTTCAGCCGCGGTATTGCTTCTGCCAGGGCACAGGCGCTAGATGGTTCGCATATTGCCCAGGCAGCCAGTGATCGCACGCTGATTGTTGTACAGCTGGCCGGTGGTAACGATGGCTTGAACACAGTTATTCCCTTCAGCGATGGGCGATATTACCAGATGCGTCCTACCCTGGCTATTCCGGATGCAAAAGTGGTAACGCTGGACAAGCGACTGGGACTGCATCCCAACCTGGCGCCATTAAAGCCGCTGTGGGATGCGGGTCACCTCTCAATTGTTGAGGGCGTTGGCTATCCAAACCAGAGCCTGTCGCACTTCCAGGCTATGGATATCTGGCAGACGCTCGACCTCAATGGTACGGGCAGCCAGGGCTGGCTGGGTAAGCTGGTGGCCGGCTGGGTTGACCAGGACGGGCACCCTTTCAAAGCTATGGATATTGATGTCCAGACCGCCCAGGCCCTGTCGTCAATCAATGCTCCTGTTCCGACCCTGGCCAGCGTCAATACCTATCGCGTCTATCCCGATCCGGCCGATAGAGATGCTGGCAATGCCCGCCTGCAGGCGTTGATGAAGCTTTATAACACCTATTCCAGGTCCTCGCCCTATGCCGCGCTGCTCGACACCACTGCCATCACCGCGCAGGAGGGGTCGCGCGAACTCCATAGCGCGCAAGCCGGCTACCAGGCGATGGCAACATATCCGGCCGGACCCTTTGCAGCCGGATTGAAGGTCCTGGCCGAAGTTATTGTGCAGGGCCTTGGCCTGCGCGTCGGCTACGTAACCCTTGGCGGCTTTGATACCCACGCGAATGAGCAACAGACCCATGATACCCTTATGAAGACCCTGGGGGATGGCCTCTCAGCCTTCTACACCGACCTGCTAAAACATGGGAAGACCGATAATGTTGTGATCATGACCTGGTCGGAGTTCGGGCGCCGCGTGGAAGAGAACGGCAGCCAGGGTACCGACCATGGTACCGCTGCACCTATGTTCGTGCTGGGCAACCCCGTCAACAAAGGCATCTTTGGCGAACCTCCCAGCCTCAGCAGCCTGGATGACAACGGAAACATGAAATATACTACTGATTTTCGCTCCGTCTATGCCACCGTTCTTGATCGCTGGCTTGGCGCCTCTTCTGTTGAGGTCCTGGGCGGTTCGTTTGGCTCGCAAAATTTTCTGCCTCAGCCCTAGGACAGATTGAAATACTGCAAGCATGCAGCGTGTAATGTGACTTTTACATTGCCCTGGGCTGTCCCTTCCCTCAATATTGCCTTGCTTATAAAATAGGCCTATAATATAAGACTAGCGAAGCACACAATGTATTTCCTTGCCTGCAGATGACTGCCGCGCCTGGCGTTTTCTGAATGGCTATGAGTCTTTGGAACAGCTGTAAGTCATGCTACACATAAAGAGTTTGTTCAAGTCATCACGTGCCAGGGTCACCCTGGCACTCGTAGTCATAGGTATTGCTGTTATCGTCAGCTTTTTCCTGCCCAAAGAAACGGACCCTAATATTGGCCTGACCAGTGATAACGTCACCCCGACGGTGGGCATCACGCATCCCGTGTCAACATTGAGTGTTAACCGCGGAACCAATTTTCGCAATATCCACCTGACGGTAACGCATGTTGAAGAAGCGGGTGCATTTTCAGACGATCTTAAGCCTGACGGGACCTATACCGTGCGTGTGCATGTGTATATGCAGCCCGGAGTGAGTATCCAATCTCCACAAGGTATCAACTACGCCTCACTCATTCGCCTGGTGCTGCCCGACGGGGAGCAAATCCCACCCAAGCTGATCGCCGTGCCCCCGGTTGTTTTCCCGGGGCAGGCCAACAACGGCTATTTCGATTTTCCTGTAGCGGCCAGGACATCTCTAGCCACTTTGACGCTCAGCCTGGGAGAAGGTAGCGCGGTGGTTTTTAGCACCGCCTAGTCATGGGTCTTCAATCAATCCTCTTCGCTCGGCGCACCGACGTGTTCAATGCGGTGCTGAACATCCGCCAGGGCGCGCTGGCGGGGAAATCTGTTCTGCTGCTCTTGCATGCTCTCCTGATCTGGAGCTTGCAGCAGCTCATCAAGGATGAGGTAGTACTCAACAAGCACGCGCTCGCCAGCCGTATGAGCAACGCAGTCTTCCAGCAGCAGTTGCGCTTCCTCGTAGGCATCCAGGCGCTGACGGGCCTCGTTCAGCAACTGCTGCAGCTGTGTGAGCCGCTCCTGCTGAACCTGCCGCTCGCGCCTGCGCAAGTGCGTATCTGGCGGCGCCGGCACGCTTACCTGTTGCAGGGCGAGGGCCGCCTCGCCCACTTCCAGCGTCGTTTCCTCATAGCGACGCGTTAACCAGGCGCGCACTGCATGCAGGCGCACAAGAATATTGGCGCTTACCGGTAGACGCAAATTATCATCTGCAAGCAGTTCATCGCTGCCGATCTCTATGGTTGAACCCGTGATTTCAGCGTCGTTGTCCACAAAGAGTCCTTCCTGGTAACAATTCAGGTCCCGGCAACAGCTGGACCAGTTCCGCTGCGGCGATGCTCCTCCCCCATACATTGAGTGGCATGAGTCATACCGAACTTTTGCAACAACAGTTCGCGCAAATGAGGCGCCGCAGGCGCCAGGGATGGGGCCTGCACGCAAAGAAAGGACCTGATCAACTACTCGCCCTGGCAAGAATTCCCATGCTTTCATGGTACCACGCCAGGACAAGAGGAGGCCTTGCAGCCAGCCTGAGCGAAGCTAGACGCGAGAGCGTCCACCCTGCCCGGGGGGCAGGTAATAGGCTGGCTGGACAAGAGGAGGCCTTATCCCAGGGCGGTTGAAGTTGGCTCTGCAGGTTCTACAGGCGCGAGCGACTCATCATAATCTGAAGGGCTTGTCAGGTCCTGGCCGGAGGCGCCTGGCACCAGCCTGAAGAGAGGTGTCAGGATGACGCTCAGCACCAGGTTGAGGATGACCGCGGCAAAACCCGCATAGGCCAGTACGCTTATCCCGCCGATGGTAAATGGATAGACCTGAACCAGCGCCTTCGATGTACCCGTCAGGATGCCGGAAAAAGCCATCAGCGTTCCAACAATCATACCCGCGGCCCAGCCGATGAGCAGGGCCCAACGATTAAACCAGCTGGTGTAAAGGCCCAGGAAGACGGGAATGACCGTCTGGAGTATCCACACGCCCCCCAGCAGCTGGAAACCAATAATGTTGGTCGTCGGCACAAAAATGATGAAGAGGAGCGCGCCGAACTTCAGCACAAACGAGGTGATTTTGGCGGCTTCGGACTCCTCACGCCGCGAGCAATTGGGGCGAAGATATTCCTTATAGATGTTGCGCGTGAATAAGTTCGCGGCTGCTATCGACATGACCGCGGCCGGGACCAGCGCGCCGATCGAGATGGCGGCAAACGCAAAGCCCGCGAACCAGCCGGGCATAAGCGTCGCAATGAGGGTGGGCACGGCAGCATTGCTGGAGGCAGGAGGCTTGGGCAGGGCGAGTGCCATAAAGCCCAGCAAAGCCAGCAGGCCTAGGACCAGTGAATAGATGGGCAGCAGCGCCGTGTTGCGCTTAACGACGTCTTTCGAATTACTGCTCAGCGTACCGGTTAACGAGTGTGGATAGAGAAACAGCGCCACAGCCGAGCCAAAAGCCAGCGTGCTATACGCCAGGAGCTGGGGGCCAGTCAAAAGCGCATGGAAGGTCTTGGGGCTATGCACTGCCTGGTAAGCAATCGCCTTACTGAAAATGTTGCTAAAGCCACCAAGCTTTATCGGCACATAGATGATCAGGACCGCCACAACAATTAAAATCATGATATCCTTGACCATGGCGATCATGGCGGGCGCGCGTAGCCCGCTTGTGTAGGTGTAGGCTGCCAGAATGATAAAGGCGATGAGCAGCGGGATATCAATGCTGACACCCAGGATGCTGAGGTTCAGTGGAATGCCCAGCGCGGCGAGCGAGATCTGGATGCCAAACATCTGCAGGGCGATGTAGGGTAAGGTCGCCAGGATACCGGTAAAGGCGACGGCCAGGGCCAGCGAGCTGCTGCCGAAACGCTCTTTCACAAAATCAGAGGCGGTCACATAACCGCGTTGTTTGCAGACCGTCCAGAACCTGGGCATCAGGACGAAGATCAAAGGATACACCAGAATAGTGTAGGGGACCGCAAAGAAGCCCAGGGCTCCTGACGCAAAGACCGCTCCGGGGACGGCGATAAACGTGTAGGCCGTATAGAGATCGCCTCCGAGCAGAAACCAGGTCACCAGCGTGCCAAAACGCCTGCCCGCCAGTCCCCACTCATCAATCTGCCTGAGATTTCCTTTACGCCAGCGCGCCGCCGCAAAACCAAGAACGGTGATCAGAACGAAGAAAAAAATAAAAATGCTGATTTCCAACGGATCTATCCCGGACATCGATGATTTCTCCCTTCGGTTGCGGCAGAGCCGCTTGTAGATAAACAAGGATGCAGCCAGCTATAATGTCAAGGTCGTCGCACGCTGTCGCTGCAGCTTCGTTAAGCTACACCTTTAGCGCGAAGAGCACCGCCGTCAAAATAGCGGTGAGGATGATCCAGAGTAACTGGAACCAGTAGAAAAATGGGATGCCTATGAACTCCGGGGACTTGAAATTATAAAAAGGAGGCCAGAGCAGTGCGATAAATGGGATAAGCAGGAGCAGCGCAAGCCAGGAGCGGCGTTTCGAAGTACTGGGACGGGTAACCATAACGTTTCTCCTTTCACTTCTTGCATGCGGCAAGAGTACTGTAGTAAACCTTGAGAAGAAATGATTGGTTCTCTGCTTCGCGACACGTTCGTTATGCAAGGCAGATCGATAGACAACTCGACACCGGCTGCACAACGTGTCGGTCGCTGGGATAAAGAGCACATAAGTGATCCACTATGGATGCGCTGCTTATACGTATCCTACGCCATTCGCGAAGAATATGTCAATATATCTGCCCTACTATAATGAAATGCTAGTACCTTGTGTTAAGACGCTACCCTCTCGTTCGTTCTCTAGAGAGAGAAGTAGTATCGCAACTGGAAGTGGGGAAAGTGGTATGGAAGAAGCGCAGAAACGCTCCCTCGCGCTGCCCGTAGACTCGGTCATTCTCAATGGCAAATATCGCCTGAAACACCTTCTGCATCAACGCCCGCGCGTTAACCTCTACCTGGGACAGCGCCTCCCTTCACAAGATGAGCATGCAGAACCTGAAACACTGGTCACCATTCGTGAACTGGTACTCACAGGCCTGCCTACTCGCGTCCGCGGGCAGATTGAAGAGGCGGCTTTTGAGGAATTTGTGTCACCGCTTGCACCTGGCTCTGCGCGCCTGGCGGGGGTGAGTGATCGCACATATACCTTTGGCGGCCGCCATTATCTTGTTATGCAGCTGCCGCGCGCGCGTGCTGGGGGGCATATCCAGGTTATGACGCTGACCGAGCTTTTGCTCGGCCAGCGCGAATGGCCTGAGTGGTTGGACGAGCGGGCAGGGCTGGCCTGGGGCATTCAGCTCTGCCGTATTGTAGCGCGTTGTCATCGCCTGGGATATATACTGGCGGACCTCGATCCTACCATCATCCTTGTAGACGGCACCGGCTCGGCCGAATGGGTTCCCGTGCTCCTGGCTGCATGGCCACCTGCTCCTCATTTCTGGCCATCATTACCCGCTTCCATGACGCCCGCACAATACGTCTCACACATCTTTGCTCCGGCCATGCTCTCTCCACATAATCCCTTCGCCGCCCCTGAAACCTTCGCGGGTATATTTGACGAGCGCGCCGATGTCTATACGCTCGGAGCCCTGCTCTACCTGCTGCTTACCCATTATGCGCCCCCGGCGGTTATGTTACGCCAGGGGGGAGCCGGCCGCGACTGGCCCGCGGCCTCCGGTCTCTATTCGTCGACAGGATTAGAACAGATAGAGCTGATACATCCTCGCCTCTTCAATCCAATCCTCTCACCTGGACTTGAAGATATACTGTTACGCGCTTTAGCGCTCGAGCCCGCTCAGCGTTACCCATCAGCCTTTGCCCTTTGCGAGGCTTTAGAGGCTATCGACCTGAAGCAGGGTGGAGTCACCGGCGGGGTAAAGCCCAGGATATCTCACGTCAGCAAAGCTTTCGGCTGGTTACATAGAGCGTAGCAGGCGGGCGCAGCGGGGCTAACTCATGCTACATATCAGGCCCATCCCATGCGGGGCCGCGCGGCGTACAGCATTAAGAAAATCATGCACATTGGCGGGAAGAACCTCATCGACCAGGCGATAGGGGGCATCGCCTGCGGCCTGTTCCTGGTTGAAGCGCCTGTCGTCCTCCTCAGCCTCTGCCTGGTGAGGGGATTCTACCCTGTGCAGGCACCAGGCCAGTTGCCAGACCTCCTCCTGTGTCAGGTATCCACAGAATGCCCCGAAGGGCTCTCCCGCCTCATACCCGAAAGGCATGCGGCGGCGGCGGCAGGCCAGGTACTCGAAAAGAACCATTGCCCGGATCGAAATACCGGCCAGCCAGCCGCGTAAGCGCATAATCTGCACCTGGGAGCCAAGTAAAACTCCCTGTGGCGCGCCCGGCTCGGACTCCTCTTCGTCACCGTACAGATCAAATGTCTCTTCCTTCTCCTGCTCAGGCACGAAATCAATACGTTCAACCTCCGTGCTCTGCTCATTGACCTGCTGGGCTAGCTCCGCCAGGCCTGCGGCATTCAGGAGAGAGACCAGTTCGCTGCGAAACTCCACTTCCTTCTCTACAAGCTCCTCGTGTTCCGCCGCTGCTTCTCCGGGCGGCGTATGGAACCATGGTAAACAGTATTCCTCGATTACAGCCCCCCAGACACTGCGTAAAGCCGGGGAATCCTGGTAAAGATGGGGAGTATAGCTGTGCAGGTAGTGGTCACTGAGGGCCGTGAACTGCTCCACCGCACAGAGCTTGGCATATTCCCGGCGGCTATGAGGACCGCGAGGCAGCGCCTCGACAAATGTCCTGGCCCTTGGCCAGACGCGCAGCCTTTTCATCGTATCAGGGAGAAATTGCTCTTCGAGAGCGCAGCGGGTTCGTTCAAAAAGCTGGCAAATTGCGCTTTCATCTCTGTCAATCAGCCAGCTCGCAAAGGCCGGCATCACTCTTTTAGCATAGACCTCACAGTCAAAACCATGCACTTGTATTTTCATGAGAAGACACTCTTCTGCTGCTCTACTTTTCTCCACCTAGTCATATACTACCAACCGACTATGATCGTACAAGATCGGTGCTCGCAAGCCAAGTACATAGCCTTAAGGTACTTATATACAGTCTGCCAGGGCGAGCCAGACGACAAGATGAGCAAGGAACTATATTTGATTCTCAATGCGCCTGATTACGGCTTCGCTGATCTGTTTGTCATGTTGAATATAGGGCTTCAGGGTGTCGCGCAAGAAAGAGGCATCTGTCTGGTGGTCCGTCTGCCATGCCTGTTCGCTCATTACAACGGGTAGGGCCCCGCTGCTGTGCTCCTGCACCTCGAGCTTGACAAGCCGAGTGGCGGCTCGCCTGCTAGTTTTTAGCTGCTCGTCTGATAGCCAGGTAGCAGGCGGCATTGCCAGGGCTGGCTGCTGGGGAGGACCACCACCAGGGTTAGCAGTTCCCTGCTGCTGGAGCGAGGTGCTCGTTTGCAAATTCGCAAAGCCTGTACTGGTGGGTTGAGAGAAGCCCGGGCCTGAGAAGATATTCGGGGCTACGGGCGCAGGGGCAATGGCCGCGAGCGGGAAGCCGTTCACCGGGTTGAAGATGGCGGCATTTGCTGGCGCCTGATTTTGGAGGGGGCTGCTCCCGTTGCCGTAACCATACATATTGGTATTCCCATGCATACTCGCTGGACGTGTTCGCTGCCAAGGCTGAGCTCCGCTGCGTGGTAAATTCTGCTGTGGCACCGCCACCGGCAGCAGGCGTTTGCGTACCAGTAGGAGGCTCACCAGTACGCCGCTCACAAGGACCACAAAGACTGAGCTGCCAATAATGTATGGGATGAAATGGCCACCCAGGCCGCTGCTGTTCCCGTTTCCTGGTTGATTCTGTGTCGGTGTTCCATTGCCGCCACCGTTTGTCGTGGTAGTCGGCGCGCTCGCAGGAGGAGTAGGCGTTTGATACATCCCGGCCGTAGCTGTCGGGAGAGCCGTGGCCGTCATTTTTACTAGCGGCGTAACCGTGGCGACTGCCGCCGGCGTCGGTGTAGCTGCCATCGTGGGGGCGGGGGTGGGCCTGGGCCTGGGGGTAGGGGTGGGCCTGGGCCTGGGGGTAGGGGTAGGCCTGGGCCTGGGGGTAGGTGAGGGGGTGGGCGTAGGCGAACTGGTGGGCGTCCCCGTCGGCGTTAGTGTATTCGTGTCAAGGACCGTCTGCGCGGCTACGTTGGCGGCATGAGAGTGAGCTTGTACGATCATCAAAGATACCAGGACAAGCAAAAGGCAAAATATTGCCGCCGCCATGCGTATAGAAGGTCGTGTGCCGCTTTGCATGCTGTAAATATCCTCTACATTTTCCCCAGACCAGAGAAGCTGCTTTTCCCCCGGGCAGTTCTTAGCTTCAAGTTTAGAGGGTCGCCTGGCTGTAGTCAAGCAAAAGCGCCAATGGTACCACCTTCTCCCTCTAACACCCATAGTCGTTCAGTTAAGGAAATATAAAAGCAGAAGAGCCCGGCGGCCCATTTTGAGCTGCCGGGCTCCTCCTATATATGGAGGGAAAATGTTAAGCAACGCCGCTTTCGGTGGCGACGCGATCCAACTCTTTCTTGAGGCGCATGCGGTCTGCACCCACCACACGGCCAACCTCTGCACCACCTTTAAAGATGATGAAGGTTGGAATACCCTGGATACCCAGGCGGATCGGTGTGCGTGGGTTCGCATCGGTATCAACCTTGGCGAAGCGCAGTTTGCCCTGATATTGATCGCTCAGCTCTTCATAATATGGAGCAATAGAGCGACATGGACCGCACCAATCGGCCCAGAAATCGACCACAACTGGTTTGTCTGATTTAAGTACCTGTGACTCGAAATCCTGGTCACCCACATACACAAGATTGGCATGGTTTCCCATTGGTTTCACTCACTCTCTTTCACTATAGTTTGAATTTTTCGCACGCTAGAGCCTCTCATCCAGCTCAACAGAGCTACATTGCAGGCGGCCTGAGATACTGTTACTTTCACCAGAAGAAAACAAACGTTTGGCGTCGCTTATTCCCTCTGGTCCTAGCTTCTATTATACAATTACGTCCATCAAAGGGGGGTAGACAACGTCTACTCCCCCGCTTCTCGCTGGCATGGCCCGTTTGAGAGAAGAGTGACCAGCCTGTCCGCGGCACCCTCTCCAGGCGGTATTGAGGTAATAACTGAACGACTATGGGTATTAGCGGCGGCGCCCTCCACCCTGCACAATCGAGAGAATCTCCAGGATGTAGAGGAAGAGATTCAGGACTGTAATGAACAGGGAGACCGTCAGGCCGATCGCGTTGGGCATAGTGTCGGCCATGTACCTGGCGCGCTGTATATAGAACAGCATATAGCCCGAAAAGAGCACCACTCCAAAGAAGGCGATGATCAACTGGAAGAGAGTTGTATGGAAAATGCCGCCCAGGAAGATTCCCAGGATGCTGGTCACCAGCAGCAGGATGAGGCCAAAGAAGAGGTAGTCGCCGATGCGCGTGAAGTCGCGCTTGGTCAGCCAGGCGTAGGCCGACAGCGCCAGCGTGGTGATGGCCGTGATTAAAAAGGCTTCGGCCAGGAGATAGCTGCCACCAGTGGACAGGTAGTAGCCAATGATTGGCGAGATCGCCATGCCCTCAATAAAGGTGAACAGGTAGAGCAGAAAGAGATTGAGGCCTGGTTTCTGAATGGCGAAACGCAGGATGATCAGCACCACCAGCCCGGCAATGGCGAAGATCCAGTAGGCGCCCGGGCCCAGTACAAAGATACCAATCAGCGCGCCTACGAAGGCAAAGAGAAACGCGAAGGCCATCAGGCCCATGACTTTACTGATCAGGCTGCTTGACTGCGTTTGCTCATTGCCATAAGGTGATGTTTGATACTGGTAGCTCCGGGAGCCAAACCCGTCGCGCCTGGAGCCAAAGGGACTATTGTTATTCGGATAATTATACATCAGGTAAACCTCGTTTAGCAGAATATGCTAAAAACATCGCGCCGCGGTTCACCGCAGGTGCCACTAACTCTGCTGAATATACGTACAAGGAGGGTTGGTAGTTGCATAGCGGCCATCTTGCCAGAGCTGTTGTAAAGGGGGCGATACGTCGCGCGGCCGGTGCGCGGCGAGACGTCTTTATTTTTTCTGCCGCTTCTTCCTGGGAGGCGGCTCCGGATGAACAGTTTCCTTCGCTGCCAGGGGTGGCTCGCTGATATTGGTAATGGCACAGGGCGGGTGATTGGCATCGGCGTGCCAGTAGAAAGAACTCCCGGCACGCTTCGCCATTAAGCCCCCACATGCCGGGCAATGACACACTGGCAGTTCTCCTTGATTCTCTGACATATGTATCGCTCCTCTGCGCAAGAGATAATCCGCCTTGTGAGTGAGAAGGAAGGAAGAAAGGAAGAAAGAAAGAAAGAAAGCTAGAAAGACAACGCGAAAGTCCGCAGTGCAGTGGCCTAGAGCACGCTCCATACGCCGCAAATCTCACAGAAAGCAATGCCGACCTCGCCAAAGGTCTTGCTGCGCGTGCTCCAGCGATCATAGGCGATTGCAATCGAGCCACAATTCCAGCAGCGCGCCCGTCCGCCAGCTTTACTCTCATCGGCTAGCTGAGCCAGTAATGTGCTGCGCGCCTCATCTGAGCCTGTGTAACCGGGATTATAGGCCAGGTGTAGCAGGTTGCCCAGAGGCAGCGATATTTCATGCGTCGGAGCCTGCAAGGGAGCTGCCTGCTGCGGGATAGGTGCCGTGGGCGGCTGCTGCCCCTGAGGAGGCTGATGGGGCACCTGGGGTGGACGCCTGAAGAGCTCACCGCGTGCTGTGCGCCTGCCGCTCTCAATCGTAGGTGTATAGCCCTGTGAGTCGGCGCCATTTGTCGGCATCGGAGGCACGACGGGCGTGTACGGAGGTGGAGGCGTTACCGTTGGCCGGTCATCTGAGGCCGGGTTCTGCGCCTCATCCGCCGCGGTCTCCTGTCCCTGTACGGGCTGTTCGGGCGATGAGGACTCCAGATTCTGATCTACTGGCTGTTCCACGGCATGATTATTGTTATTATTGTTATTTTCCGGTTGCTCGGGTGGATTTGCGCGTCTACGTCGTGTTATTGGCATAGGAGGTTGCTCCCTTGGAAGTAGTGTGCGTTACTGTATTCGCAAGCAGCATTATATCACAGAGGCACTTGAACGCCTGAGATACTCAGCTACGCCGGAGAAGCAGGAAGCGATGTAAGCTGCCAACTCCTCGATCTATATAAGGCGAGAGTGTCAAACTTTGAAGAAGTCAGCGTTTATTTTAATAAAGTGTTTCCATTCTTCCGGTGTGGCGGATTCTTCAAAAATAGCGGTTACGGGGCAAGCTGGCTCGCAGGCGCCACAGTCAATGCACTCATCAGGATTGATGTATAGCTGCTCAGCCGCTTCAAACCCTTCTTCATTCTGTGAGGGATGAATGCAGTCAACCGGGCAGACATCCACACACGAAGCATCTTTAACGCCAATGCACGGCTGAGTAATCACATAGGTCATGGTTTACGTATCCTCCTCTTAGCACGCCACAGAGAAATGTGCGGCGGCAAAGTTTAATTGTTCGGCCTCATTCAGTATAGAGCCTTGAGCATGTGATGTCAATTCCTTAACAGGGCCAAAACATGACCAATGATTTACGCCGCACTGGAACGCACGGCTTTACGCGAGTGTGCTCACATACAGGTGCGAAAATGCGATTTCGGTGCCCTGTTCCTCGACCGAGAGACCGACTTCTCCGGCGGATAAGGCCGCTCGCGATGTATCATGCAGCGGCCCCTGGACGCATATGCCATTTATCCAGAAACTAAAGGTATCGCCCCTGGCAAGCACCGTGATCATGTTACTTTTGCCGGGCCCGCTCAACAGTGAGGGGGCCACTCCTCCGGCCAGGATATCCCAGTGGCCATCGCCATCATAACGCGAGAACTGGTATTGTCCCCCACCCCATGCAACAACCTCAAACAGGTAGTAATGGGACTGGTCGGCGCTGCCCCGCAAGACCACTCCATAGTAGTCGGCACCATTGCCTGTACCATGCAGTTCAGCGGCCGTTACCGTCAGACGAAAGTTTGTATACTGGTGATTGGCGTAGAGCGCGAGAGCCACGTTATGCGCTAACCCGTTCTGAATATGATACGAGTTGCCTGAAAAGAAAAACGTGCCGCCAGCGGGCCAATCTCCATTATCTGCCAGGCCATCGCCCGCCGCATTGGGGGGGACCAGGCTCTGGGCGTTGGTGGGGGCTACATGCAGGATATGCATAACCGCTAAGCCTCCTCCAAATGCTGCTGCGCCTGCGACCAGTAGCAGCAATATCACCGCTATAAGCATGCGCGCAAAGCTGAACCTGCGTTGAGCAGCGGCAGGCCTGAGCTGTACAACTGGCCGGGCGCCGGGCAAGACAAGGCGAGCTTTGGCGCGTATCGCTTGCGCGGGGTGAGGATGTTGCAGAGCCGCTTTGTCTCCAGCATACGGCGCGTAGGTCGCGACAGTCTCCTCAACGGCCGAGGTAAAGGCCGCGCTGAACTCACCGGCCGTTTGAAAGCGCTCTTCCGGTCGTTTAGCAAGCGCCTTCTGAAGCACGTGATCAATAGCGGGAGAGACGTCGGCTCGCAGCAGACTGAGCGGCGGCGGTGGTTCATGTACCTGTAACAGGGCGACCGCAATTGTCGATTCGGCCCTGAAAGGAAGTCTTGTCGTCAGGAGATAGAAAAGCGTAATGCCCAGCGAGTAGATATCCGAACGGCCATCCAGGCGTTGCCCCAGCGCCTGTTCGGGTGAAATATAATCCGGCGTGCCCATCATCATCTCTGCTGATCTGGGTGTAGGGTTGCTGGAGGATGCTACAGTTCCTGGCTGCATCAAATGGGCAATGCCAAAGTCTGACAGCACCGCGCTGCCATCGCTGTCCACGAGGATGTTGGCCGGTTTGACATCGCAATGGACATACCCATGTGCCTGGTGCGCATAGTCCAGCGCCGCCGCCAGTTGTTCCAGGTACCATTGGGTCTGGCTTAAAGTGAGGGGGCCATGTTCGGCGACGTAATCACGCAATGTACCTCCGGACATATAAGGCATGATGATATAAGGCAAACCGTCCTGTTCTCCATACGAATAAATGGGCAAGATATGGGGGTGATCCAGGCGACTGGCGGCCTCTGCTTCGAGGAGAAAACGAGCGTAAAATTCTTTCTGCTGCTGCGCATGCATATGGGTGCGCGGCAAAAAGACCTTGATGGCAACCTTACGTTCAGGTGAGCTTTGTTGAGCCAGAAAGACAGCACTTGAACCTCCTTGGGCAAGGAGGTTCTCAATAACACATGAACCGATTACTTTACCGATAAGGAACCGACCCCTGATCGTTGTCATGGCAGAGATCCTTCTCTAACCCCCCCACAAGAGCAAACAAGCTCCATCCCAGAGATGTGAAAAACGAGGTGCTACAAGCAGAGCTCCCCTCCATTTTAAACACTACGTTCCCTGTCGTCAATCCTCAATGTGGTCTACGTCACGGGCTTGCCGTGATTTGCCCTCACAACGTCTCTCTTTTTTATGTACAAAATACGCAGCAAGCAGAGCTCCAGTAACGCGCCTGGGAGGGGAATATAAGCCTTTTGGCTGTATAGCGAGCGGCGTCGGCTGTGCGGCTTGGCTGTTTGCAACACCCCTCACCTCGTGTACTATAGAGGAAAATATAACAGGAGGCTTTCACTATGGCAGAGACGACGAGTGGGCTCTATCGTTCGATTTTCGCACAGCCACAGGCTGTACGCGCATTACTGATGGATTGGCATGGACCAGAGCTGGCGGCTGAGAGACTTGCACAGACCCGGCGCATATTCCTCGCGGGCATCGGCACAAGCTTTCATGCCGCCGTTGGCGGGGAATACCTGCTGCGGCTGGCTGGAGCAGATGCCTGGGGTGTGCGCTCGTTCGAATTTGTGCAGTATCCACGGCCGCTGCGCGCGGATGACAGCGTGATAGTAATCAGTCATCGCGGCAGTAAGCTCCATGGCAAACTGGCGGTGCAGCGCGCCCTGGAGGCAAAGGTGGCCACAATTGGGATCACCGGCAAGAACTCAGAGATGCAAGGGCCGGAAGTCGTAATTGAGACAGTAGCGCAGGAGCCCTCGTCTACCCACTCAATTAGCTATGTGAGCACGTTGACACGCCTGGCACAGATCGTTAGCCGCCTGGCCGCCCTGCTGGGGCACGCTGAGACGGCGCAGCGTGCCCCAGCAGGGCCTGGCATCTCTACCGGTCCTCATGGAGAATATCCTTGCGCGCGCAGGCGAGGTAGAGGCCATAGCCCGCGAGGCCGTAGCCCATCAGCGCCGTATCTACTTTGTGGGCGCGGGACCCAATGCCATTACGGCGCCCGAAGGCGCGCTTAAGGCCAAAGAGGCCGCCTATGTAACGACCGAGGGTTTTGAGCTGGAGCAGGCCATCCATGGCCCTCAGGTGGCCTTTGAGCTTGAGGATGTGCTCATTCCCATCTCTGTCAAAGGCAGGGCGGAGAAGCGCATGGCCGATTTTTTGTTGGCAGCGGGCGAAATCGCCGCCCACGTCTGGCTGGTTGGTGAGGCTCCCTCTGCAGAGACGGCTGCTTTATTTGAGCGCAGCGGCTGGTCGCGCTTTGCCGTCGCGGATGGGGCCACGCTGCCCGAAGAACTGACGCCGCTTCTGACGGTCATTCCGCTTCAGCTGCTCGCAGATTTTCTTGCGGCGGCGCGCGGCAGCAACGCTGATAGCTTCCGTGCCGACCATGCAGCATATAAGCTGGCTGGTACGCGCTTCCAACTCTAAAGCGCCACGCCCGCCTGCATCCCTTCTCCTGCCAGCTGATTACGCGAAAGAGTGAGGTTAGAGCGTTTTTTTACTTCTCGAGTAATGGCCATTTTGCTGCGCGCGCGCGTGGAGGTCCTGCCTGGCTTCGGCATCGGGGGCAGCGGCATCTTCATCTTCTATTGCTAAGGGCCTTTCGTCCGCAGGGTAGGCGGTTGAGGTCTCAAAATCGATCCACGTACCCACCCTACGTGTCCTGCTTTTGCGCAGTAGTCTCCAGCGCATCTCCAGGATGGTCCAGATAAGAATGAGGGCCGCAACGACCAAGACCACGTAGCGTATAACTGCCAGATCCATTTCTCGACGTCCTTTATGTGTAGATCGATCGGAACCACCCTTGTCCCGTTGTAGCGTCTAACTGAAAGCTCCCCGTGCTAAAGCAGCGGGGGTTCTGAGCCGTCCTTCCACGCTTTCAGCCTGCCTTGTGTGAGGAAGAAAGCTGACTCTTGTGTGGGTTGACTCGGACTGCTAGGCCGACGCGCTCCGGCCTGCGCACAGCCCAGGCTTCGGGGCAAGCATTGCCCCTCTCTCGCGCGTTGTTGCACTCGCTCGTGTGCGGCCTGCAGGCGCGCTTCCGCACCTTCCCAAGGAACAACATACTGGGCACACGAGGGTTCAGGGTGTCTTGGATTAAGGTAGGCGGTCAGAAACGCCGAGTAGAGGTCCCGCTGCACCGGGCCAATGCCACACGGGCACTGGTGAAAGCGCAGGGAGAGCGGCTTTTTGAGCGTCTTGCCGCAGCCGTGACAAAACTGACTGAGCTTCGTTGTGCGTGGGGAGACTTCGATCAGGGTGCCGCCCGTGCTTGCAACGGTGCGCTTCAAAAGTGCTACAAACATCCCTGGGGCTCGCAGTCCGACGCTTCGTCCATACTGCTTCTGCCACGCCTTATAAGAAAGCTGTTCGATGATGATGGTGTTGCCTACTGCCACAATATCATGCACTTTGCGTCCCTGCAGGCTTTTGCGATGGGCTGCCAGCTTACGTTCTCTGGTCGCTTTGCGCTGCCGGGTCTTCTGGTAGTTCTTGCTCTGTTTCCAGGCCCGTTTCGTGTTGCCGGCTCGTTTTTTGATGCGACCGCGCTCGTCGTACTGCTCCGGGTTGGCCGCGCGGCGCTTTCGGTCCATCTGGCGTTGCAAGCGGCGGATGGCCTTCGCGTTGGGAGCCAGTTCCTCGCAGAACACCGCGAGGCTCGCTTCTCCCTCTCGGGGAAAAAGCGCGATCGTGGATGGGCCTACGTCTGCACCAATGATGTCGCTTCCTACAGGGTGTTTCGGCTTGTGGTGCGGCACCCCGTCCAGGACCAGTTGGACAGAGTAGCGAAACCCTAGTGCATCGGCACCTTTGGCGTGTGGGCTGCTGGCGCGGCGTTGCACCAGGCGGGCATATTTGATGCGCTGGTCTAAGCCGTGCTTGACCACCGGATCCTCCCAGTCGATGAGTGCCGCGAGGTGGTCGTCTTTCCAGATGAGAAAGCCCTGATGCCCTTCCTCCGGCTTTTGCAACACAAAACGGAGCCCAGTATCATTGCGCTTGTTTTCGAGACTGCAGAGGCCACGCCCGCGACTCTTGAAGCGCACGCGGTGGCCCTTGCCCAGGCAGATGCGGTTGAGGGCACGATAGGCCCGTGTCGCCAGGGTTTGGGCGAGGACGGCGTCGAGGTGCTCAGCGATCCAGGAGACACGCAACTGTTTGGCTGCTTCATGCAAGCCATACTCAGAAAATCTGTACTGCTCGCGCAGCGTCGAAAAGGCTCTGGCACGTTCCTGTTTCTGTGCTCGGGGGATGGCACGCGCCGATTGCCACGCCGAAATCAGCCCGCATCTGACGGAGGCGCTTCTGACCTTCGGAGAGCACGGCGTTGTAGAACTGCCTGCCTGCTTCCAAATGCGCGCGCAGGCGGGCAGCCTGGCTCTCGTTGACCTGGAGTGGCAATTCCAGCAGAAAGGTCGGCGTGCGTTTCTTCGTCTCTTTGCCCTGCTCTATTGCGGCCTGGCTCTTCTTGCTCATACATCGCCCATTTGCTGCTTGCTCTTGCTAGAACGTCTATTCGAGAGCATAGCAGAACTCCTGCTCGCCGTCAAGTCCTCCAAGGAGTAGCTTCCAGGACTTGTGAATTATTGCTGAGAGGAGAGACTTCTCACGAGAGATAAGCTAAGGGTATCCATTCCACTCTTAACTCAAGGAGAAGTCCCTCATGTATTGTATCGCACGCTGTTGTGTCCTCCCCGCCCTGATCCAAGAGCAACGGAACATCTTGCTGGCCGAAGCCAGCTTGCGGAGCCTCTGCGAGGTGTTTGATGCGGTGCCTGACCCGCGCTCGGCTCACGGCTTACGCTCTGATTTGCCGTTCTTAACTCACTTGTCTAGCGATGGGCTTGTTGTGCAACTGCGATAACACCGAAGCGGTGGCGCAATGGTGCCGCGATCAGATGGACTTACTGCGCCAGCTCTTTGGCCCCCGACTGTTTCTGACTCCCAGTGGCTGGCTCTATCGTCGACTCTTACCTTAGTTGGACGCGCCAGCCCTGGAGCAAGTGCTGGGCACCTGGATCCAAGCGACCCTGGTGGCTCCTGCTGATGAGCCGCTGGCGTTGGATGGCAAGACCGTGCGGGGAGCCAGGTCAGGCGAACTGGCCGCTCCCCATCTCTTGGCGTTCTGTACCCATCACAGCCAGGAAACGCTGTGGCAAGTGCGGGTGGACGAGAAAACCAACGAAATCCCGGTGGCACAAGCCGTGTTGCCCACCTTGCCGATCCGGCATCGGGTCTGTACCGCCGATGCCTTACATACTCAGACCGACTTCATGCGCGTCATCCATGCGCAACAGGCCGAGACCGTTTTGACCGTCAAAGGCAATCAACCAAGTTTCTCCAGGCGACGGATCAGTCGTTTCTCAACGGCTTGCCGCTCGTGCTCATCAAAATAGTTGCCTCCCAGTTCTTGATAGGGGATGTGGCGATCCAGCATACGATAGATCATGACCAGGATGGCATGCCCAACAGCCATTAGCGCTTTCTTTGCCCCCGCGCGAGCCCTGAGGCGGTGGTAGAGTGCGCAGAGATACGTGTTCTTGGTATGAGAGGCCGCGTGTGCAGCCTCTACCAGCAGATGACGTAACCAGGGGCTCCCTTTCCGGGTCTTGCCTGAGAGCCGTTTGCCTGCGCTCTCGTTGCTGTCTGGGCACATGCCAGCCCACGAGGCAAGGTGAGCAGCAGTCGGAAAGCGAGACATCTCGATCCCAATCTCAGCCAGGATCCCTTCTGCGATCCGCTGGTTGATGCCAGGGATGCTGTCCAGCAAGACCACCGCATCTTTCCAGGAAAGTCTTTGCAGGTCTTGTGGTTGCTCCACACGCCCTCGATCAGCGTCGGGCTGCGCCGTCTGATCTTGCTTGACCTGGGAAGCCTGGCTCTCTGTCCCCTCGCGCGGATCGGGGAGAGGATCAAAGCGGTGCTCGATTTCTCGGCTCACCCGTTCAATGGCTTCGTCCAGGGTATCGATGAGCACCAACTCTTCAGTCAATAGGAAGCGATGATGGACCTTCACCGTTCCGACCAGGGCTTCTTCCAATTGGGCCCGTTTCGCCTTCATTCTGCCACGTGCCAGGTCCGCCAGCCGAGATGGATCGCTCTGCCCGGCCAGGAGGGCCTCTAACATGGCGCGTGCGGATTTGCCCATGATATCGCTTGCCACATCGCCTAATTTAATGTTGGTATCCTCCAACGTCTTCTGGAGGCTACTCTCGGCTCGTGCTCGATCTTGCACCAGGCTGACACGATAGCGGGTAAGTTCGCGCAGGTCCCGTTGTGGCGCCGATGGAATGTAACTCCCTTTGAGCAGACCATGCTGTAACAGGTCAGCAATCCATTCCGCATCGCGCACATCGGTCTTGCGTCCCGGTACTGCTTTGATATGTTGCGCGTTGACCACCAAGAGCTCGAAGTGTCCTTCGAGAATGTTATATATTGGTCTCCAATACACACCCCTACTCTCGCCAGGGTAAGAGCCGTGCGCCTTAGCGTATTGCTACGCCAGGTTTCACTGCTCTCCCCTCAGAACCGACCTTACACCTTTCAGCGTAGCCGGCTCGCCCGTTTTCCCTGTGCAAACGCTTCCTTTCCTGTAACCTTCCCGCATGTAATTCGTCATGGCACTGGACGCAAAGCACCATTGTTTTGCGTCGGCGTTGCATCATCTGACGTTCCCAGGCAGCTTTCCCTGTGAGGTTCCCCAGTTTGCGTACATGGTGAACTTCCATCATCCCTTCTCTGGTTCCACACCATTCGCACTGTTGTGCAAGCAGGCGTGTTCCCAGTTCCGTTCGACTTTTGTATTTCAGTACGGCTGGTTTGAGGTCTGGCTGCTGGTAGTTGATGATGCCTTTCTTCAGTTGCCGGGTTGATGAGAGCAATTCATACTCTCTGATCGGCTTGCCTTCTGGTTTGACCGTCATCACATAGCGTCTTGGTCCTCGTTTCAGGCTCCTGGCGACTTCTTTCACGGTCGTCTGGCGTTTTCCAGCGATGGTGCGAAAGAAACTGCCTGTGGTGAGCCAGAGGATTTTGTGTGCTTCTTGGGTCAGGTTATCAGCGAGGGTGTAATAGCCCAGAAACCCTCGTACTTCGGCATTGTAGATGAGGAGTATTTCCAGTTCACTGAGGTTGAGCAGTTGGTTTCTGTGCTTGCCGTGCCAGTTGCTGATATCTCCATAGGCTTTGGCAAAGGCACTGATTTTGTCCTGAGGTATGAAGAGTCGCAGCTGATAGGCCCCTGAACGGCGGGTGATGGGGCCGCGTTTGGTGTGGATGCGCACGATCCGTCGTCCCTTCCACCGGGTAATATCGTACCCCACGAACCGTACCCGTTTTCGGGCATGGGTAATCAGGGTCTTTTCCGCTGATAGCTCCAACTGGAGTTCGTCTCGGAGGTAGCATTCTAGCCACTCCTTCAGTTCGACCGCTTCGGCCTTGGTTCCGATGACTGCCAACAAGAAGTCATCGGCATACCTTGTGTAAAAGAGTCGTCGATAGTCCAGGTCCAGGTGATCTCCAGATGGGGTACTCAGCATGTTCTTGCGAAGGGCTTTGTACACTGTCCAATCACCGGTTTGCCGGGCCTTCCTCTTGGCCCTCTGCACTTCCAGGCTGACCTGATGGTAGTCCTTGTTTCTCCTCCTGGCTTTCCCTTTGTTGAACGTGGCCATTTTCGCACTGATAGCTTGGTCCATTTCGTTCAGGTAGATATTCGCCAGGAGGGGACTCAGCACCCCTCCTACAATGTTGCAAACTTTGGGAATCTTTTTCAGAGGGAGCCTGTGGAGTGGAAGGAGGTGGGGGATTCACGCGGAACACCACACGAACCTGTTCCTGGCCGATCTCAACGCGCTTGACCAGCGCCCGAATGATCTCCCGGCGGGTAGACCAATCGGCTTCGTGCAGTCCCTGTTGGACGCGTGAGGCAAACTCATCAAGACGACCCAGGATCAGCGTCAGCTCACGCTCCAAGCTGGCTTCATCTTGGATCTGTTGCGCTTGTTCTTCGATGTGCTTCAAGCGTTCACGCATACGTGCTATCCTGGGTTCAAACTCCTCTTTGTCGATCAATCCGTCGGCGTAGCTATCAATCAGCCTGGCAATCCCTTGCCGCAAGCGGCCCATCCGTGTTTCGAGGTCCCTTAATGCATCGGGAGGCTTTTCCTCCTGCAGCAGACGCCGCTGATACTCCTGCTCCAGTCGCTCTGGATGCTCTAGAAGCCGACAGACCTCCTCCCAAACGGTTTCATCCACCAGATCGGTGCGCAGTTGCTTGTTCCAGCACAGCCTGACCCCACCAAAGCGATAGGCATCAGAGCCAATGCAGCGATAATAGGCATATGAACGCTCATGATGTTTGCGTCCACTCGGGCTGATGGGCTTTCCATAATAAGCATACCCGCAACAGGCACACACAATCAAGCCCTGCAATAAGTAGCGTGCCCCCCGCTTGGATACGCGCGCCCGTGTGCGATTTTCTTCTAATTGCTCCTGAATGGCATCGAACAAGGCTGGATCGACGATGAGCGGCACAGGAATACGCAGCCACTGCTCAGGCGGAACCTCATGGACGGAGGAGGCCTTCTTCGGCTGCAAACTCCGGCTGCGCTGGGCACGCAAGCGTGGCCGAAGGGGCTCCACAGCGGTTTTGCCAAACGCGGCTTCGCCCTTGTAGGCTGGATTTTTGAGGATGCCCCAAACGGTCGCACGATCCCAGACCGTCTTCCCCGTCCGGGTCTGCTCCTGGGCGGCATTCAAGCGGCGCACCACCTCGCCAATCGAGGAGCGATCTCGCCCGACCCACTCAAAGATCTGGCGGACCACACGCGCTTCTTCCAGCACGATTTCGAAGCGGGCCTCCCCTGCCCCATCGTTGGTGCTGACATACCGGTAGCCATACGGGGCACAAGAGAGCACACTCACCCTTCCCACCTGAGCCGCGTGCCGTTTCCCTCGTCGGCTCCGCTCCAGGATTTTCGCCCGCTCGTACTCCGCGATCATGCCTTGGACCTGGAGCAGGAGCTGATCTTCCGGAGTCTGCCCGACTTCTCGGTTGAGAAAAATGACCTCGACCCCTGCTCGGATGAACTCTTCCAGCAAGAGCACCTGATGAGCGTAATTGCGGGCGAGCCGATCAGGGCAATGCACATACACCTGATCAATGCCCCCTGCCGCCGCGACATCACGCAGGCGTTCCAGGGCTGGACGAATGAGGGTGGCCCCACTGTAGCCGTTGTCTACAAACTCCAGTTCCGAGGGCAGTGCCACTCCTGCTGCGGCAATACGGGTTCGCAGATCAGCCACCTGGCTTTCAATCGTTCGCGCTTCGTTCTGTTGGTCTGAGGAGACACGGGCGTACAGAGCCACTTGCGTCGGCTTCATTGGGCATTCCTTTCTGCGCCAGGCAATTCTGGTTTAACAGTGGGTAGTGCTGCGTTCAGGCGCCGACGCACCGTCGGGATGAGGCAACCATAGGCATCCTGAAGACATTGCTGAGCGAGACGACTGGGTTCAAACATGACATGAACCTCCACTACAGGGGACGTCTTGGGGAAGGATCGCGAGGGCTTGGGTGGCTTGTCCATCACATGTTCCAGCATCCGGCGGGAATGCGCCTTCGCTAGATACCTGACACCGTAGTGGTGCGCCTTGAAAACCATCTCCATAGGCTGCGCGAAGGCGGTGACGCGGGATTTCCTCCTGGTACTCGAACTCTACCACTTTTTTTGCAACATTGTAGGAGGCGTGAGATTTCCACCCTGGGGAACTCCTGAGTACGTCTGATGGTACCTCCAATCCTCGACGTATCCAGCTTGCAGGAGTTGACCGATCAGGTGCAGAAAGCGTTTGTCTGTGATGCGCTTGCTCAGTATCCTCACTAAGGTTTCATGGTTCACGTGATCGAAGAATCCCTTGATGTCTCCCTCTACCCACCATCGTGTGCCCGTCATCTCCCTTTTGACCTGTTCTAACGCCGTGTGACAACTCCTTTCCGGTCGAAATCCATGTGAGTGGTTGGAGAAGGTCGGTTCGTAGATGGCTTCCAGAATGAGCTTCAGGACGGTTTCGAGGAGCTTATCCCGGAAACTGGGTATACCAAGCGGGCGAAGCTTGCCATTGGCTTTGGCAATGTAGACACGGCGGGCCGGGCAAGGTGTATACCTTGAGGCTTTCAGATCAGCGATCAGTTCTGTGATGAGCCTGAGTCCCGCTTTGTCAATCGTGTTCCCATCCACTCCGGCTGTCATGTTCCCCGGCTTGGGAGCAATGCTTTGGTACGCCAGGAGCCACAGTTCGACGTTGGAGAGCTTTTGAAACAGTTTATCGAACTGGACTTCTGGCTTCTGGGCCATTTTGCTCAGTATTGCAAGGAGGACCGTTGGTTGTTGCACTGTGTGCTCCTCATTTCTTTCTTGCAATGGGAAAACCTGCGCCCCTTTGCCCTGCATACAGCTTTCCTGTACTCCGTGGGTGGATCGTAACTCCACCGACTACTATGGGCGCTCCGTGATCTGGTCTGATTTTCAGGCGCTAGCGCCATAGCGAGTCCCCTTCGTTGGGTCCTCCCATTCAGACTCGGACCATCCCCGTTTAGCATTCAGGTAGATGCGCTCGATTGTAGGTGCCCCGTTTGAACTGTTGTGCCGTTATTCGGGCTGCGTCCCCTGGGTGGGTACTGAGATGTGCCATGGAGTCATCCCAGTCCAGTGGAGAGTGGGTGTCACCATCTTTCCCACCCGACCACGTGCAATCCGCTTGGTTCTAGGGTTCAGGCAGTCTAGCTTTCACCATGTCGAGCTTGCCCTGAGAGACTCGTAGACGTGATGGCATCTGCGTTCTCCCTTTTCGGCGTCATACTATGGTCCTTAGCAGTCTTTCGTCTGCTAGGTGAGACGTTGGGCACACTCCTTTCCCACAGGAGTGAGGTGTTATCCTACTACGGTGAATGCCTCTTACGGGCGTCAC
>CAWCWN010000002.1:0-219317 GCA_963799245.1 uncultured Chloroflexia bacterium | reverse complement strand
ACTCATTGAAAACGGCGATAGGCTATTTTCAGTTCCTCGGCACTCAGTTTGTGACCCAATTGTCGCAAACGAGCATCAAGTCCATGGCGTCCAGAGTGTTTTCCAAGCACCAATTTGGTATCGCTCCAGCCAACGGACTGCGGGGTCATTATTTCGTAGGTCAAGGGTTTTTGAGCATACCATCCTGGTGGATGCCTGCTTCATGTGCAAAGGCGTTCGCACCCACGACAGCTTTATTGGGCTGCACGGGAATACCCGTCAGTTGACTGACCAGTTGGCTGGTTGAAAGAAACTCCTGCGCTTTGATACGAGTATTGACGTTACCAAAGGCTTCTGGTCGGGTACGGAGAGCCATGACGACTTCTTCCATGGCGGTATTACCTGCGCGCTCACCAAGGCCATTGATGGTTACTTCAACCTGTCGTGCGCCGGCTTTGATGGCTGCAAGAGTATTGGCAGTGGCCATGCCCAGGTCGTTGTGACAATGAGCGCTCATGACTACCTCATCCATACCAGGGACACGTTCCCGCAGATAACGGAAGAGTGACTCGTACTCCTGCGGCAGCGTGTAACCAACGGTGTCTGGAATATTGATAGTTGTAGCACCGGCCTTGATCGCGGCTTCAAAGACGCGGCAGAGATAGTCCCAATCGCTGCGGGTGGCATCTTCTGCTGAAAACTCGACAGTGCGGAGAAGAGGTTGCGAGCATAAGCGACCATTGTTTTGACCTGTTACAGGGCCTCCTCCTTGTCGAGCTTGAGCTTATACTTGAGATGAATTTCAGAGGTAGCAATAAACACATGGAGCACAGGTCGATCAGCTCCTCGAATGCTTCCCAGGCGGCGTCGATATCGCTAGTGTCTGCACGGGCAAGGCCAGCGATAGCCACGCCACGAGCTATGGTACGCTATCTCTTTGACAGCTTCAAGATCACCAGGAGACGCAGCCGGGAAGCCCGCTTCAATGATGTCCACGTTGAGACGTACAAGCTGCTCGGCAACCTGTATCTTTTCCTCAGTGGTCATCGCTGCTCCGGGCGACTCTTCACCGTCACGCAGTGTCGTGTCAAAAATTCTAATTACTGCAGGGTCTGCCATGGTTATCTATTCCTCCTTGAGATAACAACGCTATCCTGTACAAAGGCTATTTTGTGGGCTCAGCAATTTCCGTTTTCTTGTTTGGCGCGTTCAACCAGGGCATCATCGCACGCAGTTCACTGCCGACATGCTCGATCTGGTGCTGAGCATTGCTGCGGCGCATGGCCTGGAAGCTGGGCGACCAGCCTGGTTCTCGAGTATCCAGCGCGTGGCGAAGGAGCCATCCTGGATTTCTTGCAGATCTTGCGCATTTCATTGCGTACGTGCTCGTCGATAATGCGCGGGCCAGAGACATAATCACCATACTCAGCGGTATCGCTGATAGAGTAGCGCATATAGCTCATACCGCCCTGGTACATCAGGTCAACGATAAGCTTCATCTCGTGCATACATTCAAAGTAGGCTACCTCGGGCTGGTAACCCGCCTCCACCAGCGTCTCGAAGCCCGCACGAATCAGTGAGGTCACGCCGCCACAGAGTACGGCCTGCTCACCAAAAAGGTCGGTCTCAGTCTCTTCGGCGATGGTCGTACGCAGCACGCCCGCGCGGGTGCAGCCGATGGCACGGGCATAGGCCAGAGTCACGGCTTCCGCGTTGCCAGTGGCGTCCTGGTGGACGGCCCAGAGGGCGGGTACGCCTACACCCTCGCTGAAGAGGCGGCGCAGCATGTGGCCGGGGCTTTTGGGGGCGACCATGGCGACATCGATATCAGCGTGGTGGGACAATTTGCGAGTAGTGCAGGCTAAAGCCGTGGGCAGTCATGAGCATTTTGCCAGGAGCCAGCCCCGGACGGAATATCGCGCTCAAAAACTTCGCGATGATTTTGATCGGGGATCAAGATCATGATGACATCGGCCTGTTCGGCTGCCGCGGCTGGCGTTATGACCTGCAAGCCATCGGCTTCCGCTTTCTGGCGGCTCTTGCTTCCAGAGGGAGACCGACTACTACATTGCAGCCGTTATCGCGCATGTTAAGAGCATGGGCATGGCCCTGGCTGCCGTAGCCGATAACGGCCACTCGTTTCATTGAATAAGTTCGAGGTTGGCGTCTGCGTCGTAATAGATGTTTGGCATGTAAGTATTGCTCCTTCAATCTTCGATGTGTTTGACTTCGTTTGTTTCGGTGGTGCCGCGGGTCATGGCCACGCAGCCGGTGCGAGCGACTTCGCGGATGCCATAGTTTGTAGCAGTGGCTGACAAGTTTTTCTACTTTTCGTCGCTGCCTGTCACTTCAAGGGTGATCGTTTCCTCGGTCACATCCACGGCATGCGCCCCGAAAAGATGGCCGAGTTCGATTATTTCACTTTGATGCGCCGCTGTGCTGTTGACCTTCATGAGGGCCAGTTCGCGCGCAACGGCCTGTTCGGATGAAAGGTTGACAATATGTCGGACATCGACAATTTTGCGCAGCTGCTCCATCAGCTGTTGACTCCCACTTCGGAGTCGTTCATCGTTGACGGTGATGCGCACCACGTTCGGGAACTCGCTGCGTCCGACGCGAACGTTTGCATGTTGGCGCGACGGCGACGCAACATATTGACCAACGATACGGCTCCAGCACGGCCATGACGAGCATGACCAGGGCGTAAGCATGTCCGTACCCTAGGACTTGATGCCGATCGTCCTCGACCCACCAGTCCGGGGGGGCGATTTCGCGCCGTGGCCAGCTCGCCTGGGGGGAGCACGCCGATCGTCATTAGTCATGACGGGTCTGTTCCTCCACATGTTTCCTCTATCATATTCGTGATGGCAGAGCCTGGAGCGACCATAGGGTAGACATTTGACTCCGACTCAATCACGAAATCGATAATCACGGTGCCCTCTGTCTCCATCGCCCTATGTATTGCCGCAGCGACGTCTTCACGCCGTGGTGATGCGCATGCCGGTGAGGCCGTAGGCATCGGCCAACTTCATGTAGTCGGGGCCGGTGATAGGCGTCTCGGAGTAGTTGCGCGAGTGGAAGAACTGCTGCCACTGGCGCACCATGCCCAGATAGCCGTTGTTCATGATGGCCACTTTGACGGTCGACACCTTGTTGTTGCAGGGTAGCCAGTTCCTGAATGTTCATCTGGATACCACCATCGCCAGCCACCGCCCAGACAGGTGCATCAGGCATGACCCATCTTGACGCCCATGGCGGCCGGAAGAGCGAAGCCCATTGTGCCAAGGCCACCGGAAGTGATGTGGCTATTGGGGCGGGTCCAGGTATAGTGGCGAGCCGTCCACATCTGGTGCTGCCCAACATCGGTGACGATAATGGCCTCGTCCATCCGTTTCCGCTCGGATGGCATCCAGGATGCTGATGGGGTCGGGATACTCCTGGTCGCGATTTATGCCCGCATTAGCGCTCATTATTCTGAGTTTCCCATGAACGTATTTCATCGATCCAGGCACGATGATCAGCTGGGTTAACGGCCGTGATGAGAGTCGGCCAGGGCGCCTTTGGCATCGGCGACAATCGGCACGGTGGCGAGCTTTGACTTTGTGCATTTCTGATGGATCGATGTCGATATGGATGATGACGTGCATGCGGGGCAAACTCACTGGCTTTGCCCGATACGCGGTCATCGAAGCGCAGCCCGACGCCAATAATCAGATCTGTCTCGCCAATAGCCCGGTTGACATGTGCGGGGCCGTGCATTCCAGGCATACCGATGCCAGTGGATGTGTCTCAGGGAAAGCACTGAGACCGAGCAGGGTGGTGATCACGGGAATATTGGCTTTTTCAGCAAAAGCACGCAACTCATCATATGCTTTTGAAAGAATGACTCCATGACCAGCCATAATAACTGGACATTGAGCCTGCGCAATCAGTTTCGCAGCCTGGGCAATAGCCGTTGCTGAAGGTTCGTGGCGTTCGCGTGCTACGAAAATACTCGATGAACTGACCGAAGCCGATGGGCGATAGATCGCTTTGCCCATCTGGATATCTTTGGGGACGTCAATCAACACAGGGCCAGGCCGTCCACTCTTGGCCATTTGAAGGCCTCATGCACGATGTCGGCCATGTCTTCAATGCTTGGCACCAGAAAGTTATGCTTGGTGATTGGTTGGGTCACACCAAGATATCGGTCTCCTGAAATGCGTCACGACCGATGAAAGTGTCGCGCTACCTGCCCGGTGATTGCCACGATTGGTGTCGAGTCCATATATGCTGTAGCCAGTCCGGTGACAAGGTTGGTTGCACCTGGGCCACTGGTGGCCACACATACGCCAACCTTCCCAGTGGCGCGAGCATAGCCATCGGCGGCGTGAGCTGCGGCCTGCTCGTGTCGCACCAGGATGTGACGCAGCATGGGATAGGCAGTGAGTGCGTCATAAAACGGCATGATGGCGCCGCCAGGATAGCCGTAGAGCAGTTCGACACCTTCACGCACTAATGCCTCACACAGTATCTGGCTACCCGCCAGTTCGCGCAGCCTCGCTAGCCGTGAGTCTGTCCGCATGGAATCGACTAAGCGTAATGTGCTTGCGCTCATTCTGTCTGCTGAGCAATAGATCGTTGCACTACGGGTGCATAAGTCCTCCTTTTAACATAATGAGTATAAAAACAATAAAAAACGAGAACCGTCCACACCGGGAGGTCCTCGTTAGGTTACCTGCTTTGGATTGGTTGCGCCGTTGCCTCCTTTAATCTCCCTGTGTTACGCCTGTGCCTGTTCCCTTGATAAGCCCTACCAGATCAATTGTCCGGTAAGGCCGCTAAGGCTAATAAGGACTGCAAGGAGTACAAGGTGAGGCCAGGAAAAGCACCACAGCAATGAAAGGAACCGACGTAAATACGTCGGTTCCTAGAATGGTGATGCTCGCGGCAGCAGCAGCAGCAGCCATGCACATAAAAGGCATGCTGGAAGGCATACACTTGGCGCTGCCATGACCAGCGAACATTGCCGGTTTATAACATGCATTCTGTGTCGCCGACATAAATCTACTCCAATGCTACTGCGCAAAATATTCCTATACGCTTCATCAAGAACGGCTCGACAGCAACCTCGCTGGAGCCCTCTCGAGTCTACTGCTACATTTGAGGATACACGAAGTAACTGCTTCTTGTCAAGCCCCCATACTTCTCTACGTTGTAGAAGCGCTGCTATAGCAGGCCTCTATCTCTCGATCGGCCTGCGCCAGCGCATCTTTAGGCCCGGGCCATGTTGCAAAGCCACAACCCGCACACGCCGCTATCAGCGCGCCTCCCACAACGCCTGTGGAGGCTCCTGGTGAGGCGGCGGCCGGGACGTCGCCTGCGCCTATCGCAGAAACGCTGGATGCCCTGCTGGCCGGCAGGATTTCACGCGCCGAGGCTATCGCGCGCCTTGAGGAGCTGGTGAAATCACGGGTATAATCAATCCTACGCTTTTGTAAGCGAGTAGTCCTGTAAAGAGGTATAGCTTACGCCTGTACGGGCAAGTTCGCTCTTCATTACGCTTATGCGGCGTACAGCATACGGCAGCGGGTCGCAGCGCGTGACTTGCAGGATACGCTGCAGACGCTCCTGTTCCTCCGCTCGCAAGGATCTCTTGCCACGCGCCAGCGTCAGGTGGGGAGAGAAGGGGCGCATATCGACCGCGAAGCCCTGTTGTTGCAGCTCGCGCTTGAGAGTCTGCTGCAGATGCTGGAGCCTGCCCGCAGGATCTGCAATACCTAGCCACAGAACGCGCGGCTGGCGAGGCAAACCAAAAATACCAGGCTGCGAGAGTCGAAACTCGAACGGGGCGCTCTCCTGGGCCGCCTGCCGCGCCGCGAGTGAAGCCTGGCGAAGATCCTCAACACCCAGCTCGCCAAGAAAGACCAGCGTCAGGTGTATCCCCCCGGGCTGTACCCAGCTGAGCCCCGACAACTCGGCGGCCATGCGCTGTATTATGCCTTCCAGGTAGCGCTGCAGGGCCTCGTCACGCTCAAGAGCGATAAATGTACGCGTCATGCTGCGAATAACATCTCGTCAAGTTCTCTCACCATCGATAGTTTCAACCTCAATCAGGTGCTCGGAAATAGCAATGAGTTTATCCCTGCGCGCGCGCAGAATGTCGAGCGCGGTAGCATAGGCCTGCTTCTACAGGAGTCCAATCTCTTGATCAATTTTAGCCGCCATCTCAGCACTTATGGAGGTGCTGCCGTCGGCTTCGCTTTGTAAGCGACATTACCCAGGGGGCTCATGCCAAATTCACAGACCATGCGCCGGGCAATATTCGTGACGTACTCGATGTCCTGGCTGGCGCCCGTGGTGATATCGCCAAAGATGATCTCTTCGGCGGCCCGTCCCCCCATCGCACCCGCCATTTTTGCCAGCAGTTCCGAACGACGCATCAAGTAGCGGTCCTCCGCGGGAGCCTGGACGGTGATACCCAGGGCCATACCCCTGGCAATGGCCTGCACCTTGCGTACGGGATCGGCCCCGGGCATAGAGCGCATCACGATAGCATGGCCGACTTCATGGTAAGCAATGATGGCTTTTTCGGCCTCGCTGATCATACGACTCTTGCGCTCAGGCCCGGCCATTACGCGTAAAATAGACTCTTCGAGATCGGCCTGGTCGATCATGCTCTTGCCGCGCCGCGCCGCCAGTAGCGCGGACTCATTTAAAAGATTAGCGAGGTCAGCGCCGGAAAAACCCGCCGTCTGGCGCGCCAGCTCGTTCAAGGTCACTTCGGCATGCAGGGGCTTGCCCAGGGCATGCACCTCCAGAATGGCGAGGCGACCGCGAATATCAGGCTTATCGAGCGTGACCTGGCGATCAAAGCGACCCGGGCGCAGGAGAGCCGCATCAAGCACGTCAGGCCTGTTTGTAGCCGCGATAACCACAACATTCGCATGCTTATCAAAGCCATCCATCTCCACCAGCAGCTGATTGAGTGTCTGCTCACGCTCGTCGTTACCTAGCCGGGCCAGAAGTGTTGCGCTGACGGCCTACAGCATCAATTTCGTCAATAAATATGATGCAGGGTGCGTGCTCTTTAGCCTCTTTGAAGAGGTCACGCACGCGCGCGGCGCCCACACCCACAAACATCTCCACAAACTCGGAGCCGCTCACGCTACAGAAGGAAACGCTGGCCTCACCGGCCACCGCGCGTGAAATAAGCGTCTTACCCGTACCAGGAGCCCCTACGAGCAGCACGCCTTTAGGGGTACGCGCGCCCATGGCTGTAAAGCGGTCCGGGTGCTTTAAGAACTCAACGATCTCCTCAAGCTCCATCTTTGCCTCTTCCACGCCGGCAACATCCTTGAAAAGCACCGAGGGACGAGACTCGTTAAAACGCTTGGCCCTGGAACGGGCAAAAGGCGTCGCCTGCCCACCCAGGCCGCTAAAACGACGCGCCATGAGAATCACACATCCGACCACCAGGGCTATCAGCAAGACATCCGCCAGGGTCTGCTGCCATTGCAGGCTCTGGCCATTATCAACTGAAACACTGACACCATCGTGCCGGAGTATATCTGCAATTACCTGCCCATTCTCTTTATATGCATGATATTTTTGACCGTTCAGGCCGGTGGCTAAAACATCATTGCCGCTGACCTCCACAGATCGCAACTTATGCTGATCGGCCATATTGAGCACATCACTAATGGGCCTGTCCACCGTATTCACCTGTCCCAACGTAACATGGGCAGCGCGCAAGGCGAGAAAACCTAAAACCAGGAGGCTCAGGGTAGCCAGCGCGATGGGCGGGCCGTAGCGTAGGAGGCGCGAGCCTTTGCGGGAAACTTTTTGCGGGCTGCGATTCTTGGGTTCGGGGTCATCTTGACGAGGCATCTTCATGCAGTATCGTTACACCCTTCTATGTTTAGGACATCCAGAAGTACAAATACGGAATGCGGAGGCATGTGTTTCTTGCTATGTCTTTACACATCATTGCGCTTCAAGTTAACAATATGAAGGTAGTATAGCGTATTAAAGTACAGGTAATCAAGCATATGCACCTAGGTTGCTTGAAACTAGTACCATTAGGCAACTTTTTTAGCGCCCCAGCGTAGATGTATAAGGTATTCATAATCCGATAATTACCATCTCATTTCAGCGAGAGGGAAGAGGAGATGTATGGAGGAAGTACGTAGCTCAACGGGCAACGATCCAACAGCGACCACTACCACGGCAACCACTGGCAAGCTCCCCGAGGAGAATGTCTCTAACAGCGATAGCGGCCCTGGCACAACCCCCGATGCTCGGGCTGAAGCTGCAAAGATCGTCGAGAACGTCCAGCTTGTTGTCATCGAGGGCTTTCAAGTTGGGCGCGGGGTCGCGCGCATTGATCCCGGCGATATGGCGCGCCTTGGCTGCCAGCCTGGAGATATCGTCCTTATCACGGGTTCGCGCACCACAGCCGCGAAAGTAGTGCCCAGCGCCATCGTGGACCGTGGCCAGCAGACCATCCAGATGGACAGCCAGGTGCGCCAGAACAGCGCTTCAGGCCTTGGCGAGCGCATCAGTATTCGCAAGGCTAAAGTGCGGGTCGCCGAGAAGATCACGCTCCTGCCGCTCAGCGGGGGAGCGCCCATTCAAGAGAGCGATCTCCAGTATATCGCCCGCTACCTGGTAGGTCTCCCCGTGACCATAGGCGATCTGTTGCGAGTGGGAACTCCAGGGGCTGCTCCGCGCGAATTCCTGATCATCAGCACAACTCCAGCCACCCCGAGCTATACGATTCATCAGAAGAAAAACAGCGGCGATCTCACCTCTGCCGTTATACCCCCTGTGCAACCCCAGCCCATCGCGGATGTCGAAGCCGTGCTGGTACAGGCGGGCACGATTGTACGCGCCCAGGCAAGAGGCGCGGCCAATGGAGCCCCCGGACGCGTCAGCTATGAAGATATCGGCGGCCTGGGTAAAGAGCTGCAGCGCATCAGAGAAATGATCGAATTACCTTTGAAATATCCAGCGGTCTTTGATCGCCTTGGCGTTGAACCACCCAAGGGCGTGCTCCTCTATGGTCCGCCAGGAACCGGTAAAACCCTGATCGCTCGTGTCGTGGCGGCCGAGACGAACGCGGCCTTCTTTATCATTAATGGCCCTGAAATTATCAATAAATTCTATGGTGAGAGTGAGTCACGCCTGCGCAGTGTTTTCCAGGAGGCCCAGCGGCGGGCGCCAAGTATCATTTTCATAGATGAATTAGATGCCCTGGCGCCAAAACGCGCCGAGACCGGCGGCGAGGTGGAGCGACGCATTGTGGGCCAGTTGCTGGCCCTTATGGATGGCATGGCCTCACGCGGTCAGGTGGTGCTGATTGGCGCCACCAACCAGCCCAATGCCCTTGATCCCGCTCTGCGTCGTCCTGGTCGCTTTGATCGCGAGATATCCCTGCGCGTGCCCGATGTGCGCGGACGCACGGAGATACTCCGCATCCATAGTAAAGATGCGGCACTGGGCAACGACATCGACTTCGCGCGCCTGGCACAACTCACGCCAGGCTTTGTGGGCGCCGACCTGGAGGCGCTGTGCCGGGAGGCGGCCATGATCGCCCTGCGCCGCGTCCTGCCGCATATCGATTACCAACGCGGGTATATCCCATATGAAACGCTGGTAAACCTGAATATCACCATGGCCGATTTCCAGGCGGCCTTACGTGAGATCGAGCCATCAACGACGCGTGAGGTCTACGTCGAGGTAAGTGAAACAACATGGGATGACATCGGCGGGCTGGGGCAGGCCAAAGATCTACTCACGGAGGGCGTTGAATGGCCATTGCGTTATCCAGAGGTCTACGCTAATGCCAAAGTGGAAGCGCCGCGCGGCGTCCTGCTGGCGGGCCCTCCCGGATCAGGCAAGACGCTGATCGCGCGCGCGCTGGCGCATCAATGTGAGGCCAGCTTTCATCTCCATCAAGGGACCCGAACTGCTCTCCAAGTGGGTCGGCGAGTCGGAAAAGGGCATTCGCGAAGTCTTCCGGCTCGCCAAACAGGCGGCACCCTGTATTGTCTTCTTCGATGAACTCGATGCACTGGCGCCTCGCCGCAGTGGCGGTGAGGTCGATGGGCAGGTGGGCAATCGCGTGATCGCCCAGCTGCTCACAGAGATGGATGGCATCGAAGGGCGTGAAGGAGTCATCGTGCTGGCGGCCACCAACCGTCTCGAACTGATCGATCCCGCTCTGCTGCGGCCAGGTCGCTTCGACCTTGTCGTCGAGCTGACTATCCCAACGAAGAAGAACGCCGGCCATCTTTACCGTTCATACGCGTCGGTAAGCCGCTCGCGCTCGGAGATCACCATGGAGGAACTGGCGAGCCTGACCCCCGGACGCAGCGGCGCCGACATCGAAGCAATCTGCCGGCGCGCCTCCCTGCTGGCTCTGCGCGATTGGATCGCCCCCAAACTATCCATGGGCCGCGTCCAGGTCACAGAGGCAGCCCGGCGGGGAAGGGACCACGACACAGGAGACGCCATCAAGCCAGGGATCCGAGGCTGCCGAGACCAGTGAGTCAGGGCAGCATGGCCCCCGGCCTCGCACTCCTTTCATGATACGGCCGGAGCATTTCGCGCGCGCGATCGATGAGCAACGCGAACGCTACGCCGTTCAAGAAGAAGCCGAGGAGGCTATCGCCAGAAAAGAGGCGGGACGCCAACGCTTGATCGAGATGGCGGCGGACTACGATGCCAATCGCCCATCTCTCCTACGCCGCTTCCGCCTCTGGTTGGCGCGCATCTTCAGCGGCGCATAAGGTTGTTTGTAAGCAATGCTCAGCGCCACTATAGGTAATTTGTCATACCCTGACTCAGAGAGAGCCCTGTATCGTCCTATATGCGGGAAATGCAGGCGCGTGCAGAACTCATGTAAAATACATAACCAAGTACTAGCCACTTACAATATGCATTCGAACTATGCTATAATAAGTTACGAGAGAAATGCCAATTTAGTGAAGGGAGAAGCATATGACAAATATGTCCGATCACTCCTCTTCCACCTCCCGTGAGCAGATCGCTGAAGCGTACCTGAAGTCTTGCGGTTGATTGACGATAGGGTTACCCCTTTCTTAGGGAAAGTCACGACCCGTGTCCTGGTGCAAGGCGCCGCTAAACGTGTCTCCTAGCACCTATCCATTTCTTCATTTTCTTATCATGACGCCTTACACTGATGTTGTTCCAGCAATTATGCAAGAGCAATTGAGTGGAGTCACCAGCGTTGAATTGGCGGCGGGATTCGATGCCCTGTTACAGGAGTGTTTTGCCGGGCTGAAGGAACTAACAGGTGATCTGATTGCGCCACCATATCCACGATGAAGTTATGCTCCAGTTGAAACAACTGCACTAGGGAAATCAGGTCACATGGAGAGCAGCGTGCAGGCAGAAACCAGCTTGACAGAAAGCGCGTATCACTCCTCACACATACAAATGAGCGACCGCGTAGCGGCTATTCGCCAGGAGATGGAATACCTCAACACCATTGGTAAGCGTTTTGTAGCTGCGATAGATCGCTTTCAAGTCCACCGGGCGCTGCTAGCAGCTTTACAGGAGCTTTACAGTTTTTCAGCCTGCACTATTCTGCTGAAAGATGATCCCTTTGACCTGTTCATTATCCCCTGCTATCCGCTCAATGAGGCTTTTTTACAGGCCATGATTAAGCGCATCGCCAGCGCCGCCAGCGTCATCGATTTCCCTCATCTCAATGTCGAAGAACTGGCCAGCGCTTCCTACCTTGATGCGCCCGATGAACTTTCTACCGCCGGGAAGTCGCATACAGAAGGCGGCTCAGAGATAGGTGCCTGCCTCAACATCCCTCTGACGGTTGAAAATCGTATTGTGGGCATGTTAAGTCTGTTTGATGAACACGCAGGCACATTCGATACCGAACTGCTCAAATTAACGACGATGATCGCGGACTATGCGGCGGTCGCACTCGAGAATGTTCGTCTGCGTGAACGGGAACACGCCCTCTGGCGCCAGGCGGAGCTCGGGCGACAACGCCTCGAGTTGATCATCAGCAGCATGGCGGAAGGGCTGCTCATCACGGATGAGCGTGGTGCGATTACACTTCTCAACAATTCAGCGCAGCATCTATTGGAACAGGTCCAGCTTGATCTCAAGCCAGATATCCCCCTGGATATCCTGGCGCAGAGCAGCGATGTCGCGTGGCTGCATACACTGGCTGAAATCGTAGATCAGGCTCTGGCGGGGCAAACCGTCATGAACCAGGAATTGATCGCAGGCGAAGAGGGTGAATTTGTCCCCCTGACGCTCAACATTAGCGCAGCGCCTTTGCATGATGCCAGCCAGCCTCTGCCGCGACCAATCGGTGCGGTCGCCGTACTCAATGACGTGACTTCACAAAAACAGATCGAAAAACTCAAAGATGAATTCGTCTCCGTGGTCTCGCATGAGTTACGCACGCCTTTAACGGCTATTAAAGGCTATACGCAGCATCTCATCAGGCGCATTGAGCGACGCCTGCGCAAAGCGCGCCAGGAGAAATTTGTGAGTCAGTCCAGCAGGCGCAGGTAGCGCGGAGCCCCCCGAAGCCTATGACATCAGAAGCCTGAATATCGTACAGAGCCAGGCCGAACACCTGGAACGCCTGGTAAATGACCTGCTCGACCTCTCGCGCGTGCAATGGGGAAAGCTGCACCTGCAAGGTAGCAGCTTTTACCTGGCCGATGTTCTCGCCGCATGCGTCCATTCGGTCCAGGTAAGCTCGGAAGAGCACAGCATTTCGCTGGATATCCAGGTCCAGGATACAAAAATCGTCGCCGACCAGGCGCGTATAGCTCAGGTTATCGGTAACATTTTAGACAATGCCGTAAAGTACTCACCACACGGTGGTCAGATCAACGTCCAATTGCTTGAGTACGCAGGCGGCTACCAGATCAGCGTCATTGACCAGGGCATCGGCATAAGTGCCACCTATCTCGACCACATTTTTGAACGTTTCTACCGCGTGAGTAATACAGCCAGTCGCCAGTACTCAGGCATCGGACTGGGACTTTATGTCGCCAGAGCCATCGTCGAGGGCCACGGCGGCCAGATCTGGGTCAGCAATAATTCCAAGCTGGGCTGCACATTGTCGTTTACACTGCCTAAAAACCCACCGCAGTGGTAGCCCAACTTTATTACTCCCATCCATTTCGTGCATCGCTGCGCCTGCGGTGCGGCAAGTCCTCACATGGCCTGCAGCAGGTCCGTCGGATTCGCGCCAAAGTGATCATGCAAATAGGAGAGACCAAAGGGCGTAAAGTGAATCGAGGCCCAACTCGCGCGCAGCGCATAGATGCTGCGTAAAATACGTGCTTCGCCCCAGAGAGGATAATGCACATCGCGTAAAGCATTCACAAAATCTAGCGTGCTGGTGAGAAGAACGCCAACCAGAATCAACGCCCCTTCAAGGAGCGGATAATGAGGAAGGGAGATAGGGGATAGGACGGTAAAAAGTCCTGCATAGAGGACGGAGCCCGAAACCAGCGCCGGGAAAAGTACATTGAGCCAGATGTAAAACAGAGAAGGTTCATGTAAAAACATAACCGTGACTCCCAGGGGACTGACGGCCCACCCGATGAGGGGTCCGTGGCGCAGGAGAGTCATCAACACATGCGCGCCCTCAAACAAGATAATCCATAACAGTAACAACACTACTATACCCACAGAATTTATAATGTGTATGTTGTGCGAGACAACTGGCATGTATACCTCCTTGCACCCCTGTGATCATCAGGTAAGGAACAGTTTCGGCTTCTACTATTATACCTTAAAAATTCAAGCTATTGGCTCTTTTTACTCGCTCCAGCCTTTTTCACCAACCAAAGGCACAAATACGCATCCACCAAGGGAACGTATCTCTGGTCCCCAGGGCGCCCGGTGAACCACGAGCAGCTGCTGGCGCTCGTGGCCACCAACGGGAATAACTAGGATGCCCCATGTTACGAGCTGCTCGACAAGCTGAGCGGGAATGCTGGGAGCCGCAGCGGTCACCAGAATACGATCATAAGGGGCCGCAGCGGGCCAACCAAGTGAGCCATCACCCACAAAGAGAGAGGTGTTTTGCAGCCCCAGCTGCGTTAAATGCTGCGCGGCCTGAAACGCCAGCGCTTGATGTCGCTCGACGCTAAAGACGTGTGCAGCTAAACGGGCCAGAATCGCAGTCTGGTAGCCAGAGCCGGTTCCTATCTCCAGTATCCGCTCCTGCCCACCAGGCTGCAGAGCCTGGGTCATCAATGCGACCATCAGAGGCTGCGAAATGGTCTGCCCCAAACCGATGGGCAGGGCCTGGTCAGCATAGGCCAGGTTGCGTTGGGCCTGATCGACGAATACTTCGCGTGGTGTAGAGGCTATCACCGCGAGCAAACGCTCATCAGCTATACCAGCACTACGTAAGGATGCAATCAGTTGTTGTTGTTGTGTATCAAGATTATGCGTCATTGTTCCAGGTCAGCAAGAATACACCTTAATTATGTCAAATTAAATATATCACAAAGTCACAAGAGACGTGCTGGAAAGGGATAGTGGAGGGCGTCGCAGATCGGTGACGGGGTATGGGAAGGTGAATGGGCGCTACTGGGATCGAACCAGTGGCCTCTTCGGTGTGAACGAAGCGCTCTCCCGCTGAGCTAAGCGCCCTTGGCGTTGCTAACAGAAGCAACTATAGCATTCAGCCCCCAGAATGTCAAGCATTTTGGAGCTGCGGCCTGGCGGGCCGCAGCTCCAAAACTTTGTTATGCTTCATCGGCGCTTTTACGCAAGGTGGGAAAGAGAATAACATCGCGGATTGATTCCTGGTCTGCCATGAGCATAACAATACGATCGATGCCGATGCCCAGCCCACCAGTAGGCGGCATGCCTACCTCCAGGGCCTCGAGGAAATCTTCATCCAGCACCTGGGCTTCGTCATCACCCTGGGCGCGCTGGCGCATCTGATCCTCAAAGCGCGCGCGCTGGTCGAGCGGATCGTTCAGCTCGGTAAAAGCATTGCCACACTCCAGACCACCGATAAACGGCTGAAACGATCGACGAGGCCCGCAACCTCAACATGGTCCTTTGCCAGAGGCGAGACATCACGTGGATAATCTGTCAGAAAGAGGGCCTGGCGGAGTTCGGGGATGCCCTGGCGGAACATGGCCTTCATCAGGTCGTCGATCAAATGCCCGCGGCTTAAATTTGGGTCAGCCTCATAGCCCCTGGCCCGCATGGCAACCGCCAGACTCTCGCGATCAGGATAGCGCTCCACCTCAACACCTGTAAACTTTGCAATGGCATCGAGCAGCCGCCAACGCCGCCAGGGGGGAGTCAGGTCGATCTGTGTGCCCTGGTAGGTGATAACGGGGGTTCCTTTTACCTCCAGAGCGATAAAGTGAATCATCTCTTCGACCAGAACCATGATATCTTGATAATCGGCATAGGCCTGGTAACATTCCATCATCGTAAATTCAGGATTGTGGCTGCGATCAATGCCCTCATTGCGAAAATTGCGCCCGATCTCGTACACACGCTCAAAACCCCCTACTATCAGACGCTTGAGATAGAGTTCAACAGCGATACGCAGGTACAAATTACGGTCAAGAGCGTTGTGGTGCGTGATGAACGGCCGAGCAGTCGCTCCACCATACAGGGGCTGCAGCACAGGCGTCTCAACTTCGATGAAGCCCTGAGCGTCCAGGTAGCGACGCATAGCCGAAATCGTGCGGCTGCGCGTAATAAAGATCTGCCTGGCTTCGTCACCATTGGCGATCAAATCCAGGTAGCGCTTGCGCTGGCGAATCTCCTTATCCTCCAGGCCATGGTACTTTTCTGGTAAAGGGCGCAGCCCCTTGGCGAGGATGCGAAATTCCCGCACATGCAGTGAGCGCTCCCCGGTCGTTGTGCGAAAGAGAAAGCCGCTGACCTGGATAAAGTCACCGACATCCAGGAGCTTGAGGGAGTTGTAGTTCTCCTCGCCAATTTCATTGAACTGAAAGAATAACTGGATGCTCCCGCTGCCATCTTCTATGCTGAAAAAGGCTATCTTGCCCTGTCTACGCTTTGAGCGAATACGCCCCACCAGGGTAAAAGAGTTCTCAGGCCCCTGCCATTCATCGAAATGTTGCAGAACCTGTGCAATTGTATGCGTGCGCTGCACGCGATTGGGATAGGGATTGATCCCCTCTTCCCGCAAAGTGAATAGGCGCTGCAAACGCGCCTCACGTTCATCTGGCATACTTGTTCCTTCTTCTCCAACTTATTTTGCCCACCATTGTAACACTGTTTTTTGTCTCTGGGTAGATAGTGGCGCAGGTGCGCCGCAACATCACTCTACACAAAAATCGACCTGTGGCGCCGAGCGCCACAGGTCGTATGCTGCTATTGCTTGCTTGCGCGGATTAATCGATGGAGAGAATGGTATACTCCTTCACACCTCCGGGCGTTGAGGCATAGACGATATCACCCACCTTATGGCCCAGCAGAGCTTTTCCAACCGGTGATTCATTGGAAATGCGCCCGGCGCCAGGATTTGCTTCATATGCTCCAACAAGTGTATAGCGACACTCGCGCTCATCACTGTTGCGCAAATGTACGATGGATCCCAGAGAGACAACATCGGTAAGTTCCTTACTAATTGTTTTGGCCCGCGCGAGCATCTGCTCTAACTCCAGGATACGCCCTTCGAGCAGCGCTTGCTGGTTCTTGGCATCTTCGTAGGCGGCATTGTCGATAACATCGCCCGATTCTTTGGCATCATGAAGGTATTGGGCAACTTTAGCACGTCCGGCTGTGCGTAATAACTCCAGCTGGCTGATCGCATGTTGTCTTCCATCATCGGTGAGGAATACGTCTTGTGTCTCCATTTCTTTTCCCTTCATTGCACTGGTCGAAAGCATGGGAGTACCCGATCCAGTTCTTGATAAATGCACCCATTGATCCGTACGAACAACGAGTTTCTACCCGGCAGGATATCCTACATCTCCCCAGGTAATATTGACGAGCTCGCCTGAACGACAACGAAGTAACAACTCTCCGTTCTCATTCACATCTTCCGCGACACCGGCTCTAACGATCTCCCCCTGGTGCACCGAAATAGTGCGGCCAAGCGTTGATAGATAACTGCGCCACCGTTCGCGGAGCGCCTGGGAGGCCGATAGCCCATACAACGGGGCTGACTTCGCTTCCTGTTGCAACGCCAGATAATCAATCTCAATATACCGCAACATACGAGCGATAAATGTCTCGCGACTACTAACTTGCCCACATTCCGCTTCAAGGGTTGTCGCACGTGTAACCAGCGGAGACCGGTTCTGGTGCAAGGGAACCTCGCGTGCGGGTGAGTGTTGAGCATACGAAGTTACTAGAGATGCTCCTACAGGCACATCGAGGATACGTCCGTTGACGTTCACACCAATTCCAAGGATAGCAACCAGTTGACCCGTAGGGTTATGGCTCGTCTCTATCAAAATACCGGCCACTTTGCGGTCATTAATAAGCACATCATTGGGCCATTTAATGGTTGCGTCAATCCCGCATGTCTCTGTGATTGTCTGAACGACAGCAAGCGAGGCGACCATTACCAGTAAGTGAGGTGGAAACAGGGGTCGGAGCAATGTAGATGAAAGGACATTGCAACCCGACACATCCACCCAGCGGCGACCCCGCCTGCCCTTACCCGCCGTTTGACTATCAGTAAGTACTACTACCCCTTCTTCTGGCCGTTCACTGGCCAGCTGCATCGCAAATAAGTTGGTTGAAGTGACAACCGGCAGATAGATGAGTCTATCATCCAGGCCAATGAACGTGGTCTCAAGCTGATGTAGCAAACCTTCAACATCCAGTCGCTTGTTCCCAGTAGTGGCAAAGGAACCCGCTCGCACTTCGTCCATATTCATCTCAATCAAGAAGTCTAAGCTCGAGGCACATAGTGGAAAGGAGAGCCCCAGTTAACAGTTACTGAAACTCACAGGTATAAAAATCCCAGAGGGATGGCGCTTTTTGTTGATGTCATCCCTCTGGGTGGACGCTGCACAGGCAGGAGCATACGTATACTACCTACCAGTGAGCAAATATCGACGCTAGCGTCGACTACCTCTCATCTGGAAGGTGTGGGAAGTTACTATGCTGCCTGTGCAGCGACTAGGTTCATTCATTACACACCACCTCCTTTCATTGCGCTTATTGTACCTTGCAATTCCAAGGCTGTCAAGACTTTCATGAAATTTGCTGCAGCGCCAGGCACCTGCAGGCGGCGTTGAGAAGCAGCGCAGAGCAACGAGCCGTGTACTTCAGCGTGAAAATTTTGTGAAAGGATATTCATGCGCGAGCACCCAGACACAAAATCACAGACCGCCTGCTGAACACGAGGCCGAACTTCGAGGTTGACGTATAGCGGTACTTAAGACTAAACTTGTAGCAGCACAGTTGCAGAAAGGAGTACAGGCCATGGCTCTTGAACGGACAGCACATCCATACATCGTTCGTGATTCAACCATCTACGGCGGTGAACCAATTGTCGAGGGGACGCGCACCGCTGTACGCCATATCATCCTTCTTTTCCAGTCGGGTAAAGATCCCGAGGAAATTGCCGATATCCAACGCATTACCCTGGCCCAGGTCTATGATGCCATCAGCTACTTTTATGACAACGAGGCTGAAATTGAGCACTATATTCGCAATAAATCGTGGGAAGACAGTTAACCACCTACATTAGCCTCTAACAGCCCGCAAGACGTGCGGGCTGTTTATTGTGATGATCCACTTTTTATGCTCCGGGGTGAGGGGGAAGCGCCGCCGGCAGGCGCGGGGAAGTACGAATTCCAGGAGTATACCCTATCTCCAACTGCCGATTCGCAGGAGATCAACGATTTTTTGCAAGGAAACACTCCTTTGTGCTATACTTTGTATAGTAGCATCCCGAAAGGTAGAATAGTAGACAGGTCATCGTTCCTCTATCTACCGCGCCAATCTGGTATACACCGATGCATACCGGCGGGAGCCGCTACGAGCGTACAGAAAACATCACGCCTGTTTGACACAGCGAGTGTGTCTACTACTCAAAATACATTTGTTCCGTGGTTATGTCTATCGTCCACCTGGATACATGGGACGGAAATTATTACCTATTACCTTATTAATTACCTGACCCCCGGGCAGGCTGGCGTCTATCACCCGTCCCCTTATTACCTGTCCCCCGCACAGGGTAGGGGTGTTCGGTCTGGTAAGACGAAAGGAAAAAGGAGGACTTTGCATATGCAGCAATATATGGATCTGCTCATCGATGCCCTCCTGGATGAGGGTTTCACAGTTGAGGAGGCCAGCAGACTGATTCAATTGCGCGAAGACTATGAGGAGCGGCTAGCGACAGAGGAGACGAATTATCATCGTTTCATGCGCTGGCTTGTAGAGCATGGCCGATTAAGCGATTGGTATTAATCAGGCTAATGTCCGCATTGCGGCTTGCTTTGCTTATGTAGTACAATACGTTACGTGATGTAGGAGTAGTTCTTCGCGCTCCCTCACATAGTCATTCTAGTCTACTTTTGCCTACCTGCTGAAGTTGGGTGGACGTTTTCAGTACAGTCCTTCCATTCGACGAGGAAAGCACAGCGTTTGGAACGGCGTGGCATGTTGTGCTACGCCGTTCCACATTTGCGAATTGTCTCATTTATCTGAGCTTCCAGGCCCTTAAAGACGAGAGACCTGGGTAAATCTAGACTGCGAGGAGGCCTCCATGAAAGCGGTTGTTATGGCCGGAGGGGAAGGATCGAGGCTACGACCATTGACTATTGGGCGTCCAAAACCTATGGTACCTATTGCTGGCAAGCCGGTGATGGAACATATCCTCAACCTTCTTAAACGTCATGGCATCACGGAAGTCGTCGTCACCGTTCAATATTTAGCCAGCAACATCGAAGATTATTTTGGCAACGGTTCGCACTTTGGCATGCGTATCACCTATTCACGCGAAGATGTGCCGCTGGGAACAGCGGGTAGCGTGAAAAACGCCGAAGATCAACTCACTGAACCATTTATCGTAATCAGCGGAGATGCGCTGACCGACTATAACTTAACGGATATTATCAAATATCACCAGGATAAGGGCTCGCTGGCGACCCTCATGCTCGCGCATGTGCACAACCCACTGGAGTATGGCGTGATTATCACAAACGAGGATGGTCATATCACGCAATTCCTGGAAAAACCAAGCTGGGGGGAAGTCTTCAGCGATACAATCAACACCGGCATCTATGTGCTCGATCCCAAGATCTTCTCCTACCTGGAGAAGAACAAGCAATTTGACTTCAGCCAGGAAATATTTCCCTATGATGCTGAAAAACGGCGATCCTATTTATGGATATGTGGCCGAAAAAGGCTACTGGTGCGATGTGGGTAATCTGCCTGAATATATGCGGGCTAATGCCGATGTCTTGCAGGGGCGTGTTGAAGCCGAGATCCCCGCAAAAAATATCGGCGGCAACATCTGGTGCGAAGAAGGCGTTGAAATTGCCGAGGAGGCCCAGCTGTATGGGCCAATTTACCTGGCGCATGATTGCAAAATCAAAGCAGGCGCAATTATTCACGGCCCAAGCACGATCGGCCACTACACGATCATCGATGAGCGGGCGCAGGTCGATCGCAGTATAGTCTGGAACAATTCCTACATCGGTGAGCGCGCCGAATTGCGAGGGGCCATGGTCGGCTCATCCAACAGCATCAAGAGCAAGGCCGTAATGTTTGAGGGCTCTGTGATCGGAGACAAATCGATCATTCAAGAAGGAGCCATCATTCAGCCGAACGTGAAGATCTGGCCTGATAAAGAAATCGAAGCAGGTGCCGTTGTCAATACCAGCATCATCTGGGGCTCACAGGGACGACGTGGCTTATTTAGCCGCTTTGGAGTCACCGGCCTCGTCAATGTTGATTTGACGCCCGAATTTGCCACACAACTGGGAGCGGCGTATGGCGCAATTCTACCGAAAAGCTCGATTGTGTGCATCAATCGTGACTCCCACCATCGCACACCACGCATGATTAAGCGCGCAGTAATTGCTGGCCTACCTTCGGCTGGCGTCGATGTGCATGACATAAACCAGGTTCCTATTCCTGTAGCGCGCTACTTTATTCGTAATACCGAGGCTAGTTGGCGGCATACATGTGCGTCTCTCACCTCACGATAAGCGCGTCATTGATATCAAGTTCTTTGATCAGTATGGCCTGGATATCAACAAAACCACGGAACGCAAACTCGAAAATCTCTTCTTCCGTGAAGATTTCCGCCGCGTCGATGTTGATGAAGTAGGCGCGATTGAAGTGCTCGAAAACGCCGATGTCACTCGACCGCTACCTGGAGGGTTTCTCGCAAAGGTGGTCGACTACGCAGTTGTGCAGAAACGCAAATTTCAGCTGGTCATTGATTACGCTAACGGCAGCACCATGCAATTGCTGCCCGGCATCTTCAATCGCCTGGGATGTGACCTGATTGTGCTCAATACAAGTATGGATGACGCCCGCTTCTCGCGCTCGCTTGATGAGATCGAGAAGGACATGCAGCGCCTGGCAACTATTACCGCCGATGTCAACGCCGACATGGGGATACGTATCGATCCAGGCGGCGAGAGTATCTCGGTTGTCGACGATCGCGGCCGCATTCTCGATGGCACGAAAATGCTGGCGGTGATGACCAGCCTGTTTTTACGCCACCACCATGGAGGAACCGTAGCCGCTCCTGTCACCGCTCCAAGCGCTCTGCAGCAGATCGCCAACGCTATGAAGGCTTATTCAACATACGAAGGTACTGCGCCACGCCATGATGACCGCTGCACGCGCGATGGGGTTGTATTGGTGGGCGACGGCCAGGGAGGCTTTGTGTTCCCTCATTCTCCAGCCGGTCTTCGATGGCATGCTGGCGATTGCCAAACTGCTTGAACTGCTGGCAACCTACCAGGTACGTCTTTCCGAAGTTGTTGATGATCTGCCGACATACTATCTGAGCAGCACCCGGGTGACCTGTCCATGGGAGCACAAAGGCAAAGTTATGCGCATCCTCAGTGAGCAGTATCGCGAGCGACGCGCGAAACCAATCGACGGCATCAAGATCGACCTCGGCAAAGAATGGGTACTCGTATTGCCAGATGCCGATCGCCCCCTCTTCCATGTCGTCGCGGAATCCGTTTCAAATGACCAGGCCCAGGCCCTGGCAGAAAAATACGCCCGCGTGGTGAGCGGCCTCCAACAATAGGACCTGCCAGGCCAGCGGCCCTGGCTGCAAAATGCAGCCAGGGCCGCTTGTTCAGCGCGCGCCGATGAGAGAGGGTTCGTCCTCGTCCATCTCCTGCGCGGCTTTGCCATGGGTCTTGCTTCCCTGCCGCGCACGCAGGCGTTCAACCGCCCATTGAACGCCCAGGCTAAAATCAACCCCGGGCTGCCAGTTCAGCACCTGGCGGGCCAGTGAGTTATCCAGTATACATGCCGAAGTCTCAACCCGCGAATTGGATATATACAGCGGCGAGGTGCTGGTCTGGAGATGAAATGCAACCGCCTGGTACAGCTGATTCAGCGTGTAACCACAGCCAGAACTGATGTGCAAAGTCGCATTACAGGCACGGCTCAGGGCATTGATATTGGCGGCCACAACATCATCAATAAAGATATGATCCTGCGCTACGTCCGCCGCACCACGTATCGTCGGGCGCTTTTTCTCCAGCAGGGCATACACAAAATGGCTCAAGGGATGCTGGGCCAGGGCCATATCGAGCTCTCCATACACATCGGCATAACGTAAAATCGTATGCTTCAGTCCAAATTGACGGGTATAGCAGCGGACGTACCATTCACCGGCCACCTTGCTAATATCAGAGGGCCTCTGCGGGCAAAGCGCGGTCTGCTCATTCACGGCTATCTGACCGGCCCCCGCGGGCTGGAGACGCCCATACAGCCTGTTTCCTCCCGAGGCAAAAATCAATTTAGTGACAGAGGCCTCAACGCAGCTATCCAGCACATTGATCAAGCCACGGATATGTACATCGGCGTCAGCCAGTGATAATTCTTCCAGGGGAAGCGAGCGCCGTTCACGCTGCAGCGCGTGGTAACTGACGATATCGGGGCGCTCTCGCTGCAATATCGTTTGGAGCTTTGTATCACGAATATCAAGGTGATAGAAGCGCGCCCGTCCGTCTATGGCCTCTTGAGAGCCATTAATAAGCGAATCGATGACAAATATATCATGGCCCGCATCCAGATATGCTCTGGCTATGTGGGAACCGATAAAGCCCGCGCCCCCTATCATAGCTATTTTCATTGTTAAACATCCCCTCTCTATCTTCATTGAAAGAAAGACCAGCCCATAGATACCCATCACTTCTACATTATGGCCTCACGTTTAGTATAGTGGTCTGACCTAGAGAGTTATTTCGCATGAACACTCTCCATACGAAAAAACATACAGTAGAAGCAAGGGATAGTCAGGCATCCCTTGCTTCTAACTTTTTCCTATAGGTAGTAGAAGGTAACTTACTCAGGCAGATGTGGATTACTCAGTAACGTATCAAGAGTAGATTTTTTTACTCTGTACGCCTGCCTCTTGCCCCTGTGTGGAAGGGTAATTGCTTCCAGGGCCCCACTTTTGATCCAACGTCTGACGGTTGTGTCATCTACACGCAGCCGCCTGGCAACCTCACGTACCGTCAAGAGCTCTTCCGTTTCATCTGCCATCATAGTATCTCCTACGCCATTCAATACAGCACTTCGACGAGGCATATATGCACCTCATTCTTTCCGGTTGAACATCCCCCCGTAGAAACAACCATCATTCTCTCTCAGAACATCCCTGAAATGCACTATACTAGCATAGTGAAAATAACAGCTTGTTCGCATCTTTTCACGCCGCGAACTCTTTGTCGTCATAAACCCATTCAAGAAAATATCGTTACATCACTGCCTGCCAGTTAACTATACTATACATATCGGACCAAACATATTAAAATGCAAAAAACAGGAATGTAACGAACTTGTGCAAAAGGCCCGCAAGGATATGTCTATAACCAACTCGGCACCATCCAATAAGAATACAGATGTAGAAAGGGTCTTCCGCTTCGACCAGCTGATCCTGGCTAATGATGCGAGCCTGCGCTATGCCATCGCCGGGCATACGCATATGGCGCGCATCGATCCTGTCAGCAACGGCAGGCAAACGTATCTCAATACGGGCAGCTGGACATCACGTTTATCCTTACCCGCGCCCGGCGAAGTGAATAATGAACTGCTACGGTGGCTAAAGAGTCCCGACGACGAGCATATTCCCTTGCGCGACGTCACCCGGCTGGTCTTCGCCCTGGTGAATTCCATGCCCGAGGGGTCGTCCAGCGCCAGCCTCTGTGCCTGGGAGGGGGGTTCCAGGGGTAGTTATCGTGTGCTAGCATAGAATGATAGAGAAACGCGCCCAGAGGAAATTATGACAATACAATCTATTGACAACCAAGTAACGAGCACAGGCGTTGAGGCCGCAGGCCCGCGGCGTAAGAAGCTGGTGCTGATCGATGGCCATGCCATGATTTATCGAGCTTTTCACGCCGTACCAGACCTCTCTACCAGCAATGGAGAGCCCGTCAATGCGACGTTTGGTTTTACTTCCATGCTCATGAAAGCGCTCAGCGAGGAGAAACCGGCCTACATCGCCATGACCTTTGATAGACCCGCACCAACCTTTCGCCACCAGCACTATGCCGAGTATAAGGCGCAGCGCCCGGCTCTGCCTGACAATATGCGGCCCCAATTTAAGCGCATCCACGCGCTTGTCGAGGCTTTTGGTATTCCAATTTACGAACGCGACGGCTACGAAGCCGACGACATTCTAGGAACGCTGGCGGTACAGGCGGTCCAGCAAGGTGTTGAGGTCATTATCTACACCGGAGACATGGATACGCTGCAGCTGGTAAACCGGCATGTCACCGTCAAGGTAGCCAAAAGAGGCATCTCTGAAATAACAGAATATAACGAAGATAGCGTCAGGGCGCGCTATGGCTTTGAGCCCGCTAAACTTCCCGACTTTAAGGGCCTGGTGGGAGATAAATCCGATAATATTCCCGGCGTACCAGGCATTGGCGAGAAGACCGCCAGCAAGCTTATTGCCGATTATGGAGACCTGGAGGGAGTTTTTGCCCATATCGACGAGCTAAAACCAAAGGAACAGAAGCTGCTGCGTGAGGATATGCAACAGGCGTTTGAGAGCAAATATCTGGCGACGATCGTGCTGGACGCCCCCGTACAGCTTGACCTTGAGACCTGCCGCATCGAACGTATGAACCGTGACAACGTCCTCGCCATTTTCCGGGAACTGGAGTTTCGCACCCTGGTCGAAAAAGTACGGGCGCTCTTCCGCCAGCTTGGACTGGCTCCCGCGGATTTTGAGGGAGATGGCTCCCCATCCGGCAGCGGGCGTGAGGGATCAAGGAGGGCCGCCTCCAGCGGGCGCAGGCTGGCAGAGCCAATACCCGAGCAGGATGAAGATCTGCTGCTGGCCCCACCCGTTGGACTCGTCTCTGTCCAGTCGCCCCCTCCACCTCCCAGGTCGCCTTATACGCCTGTTGAGGCAGCTCTTTCCCGGGCGGCGCATGCTCAGGAGGAGGTGCAGCGGCCTGAAGAGCCCGCAACAGCCGCCCGGAGTCCGCTTCAACTGGATCTGTTTGACCTGCCTGCAAGCTCGCCCGAGATCGTGCATAAGCTGCGCTTGCCTGCAAGCAGCGCAACAGCTGCGGGTCCCGCGCTCCAGTCACTTGATGAAAGCAGGAGCAGGGCGACCAATACGCTGATCATTTCCAGCGCAGATGCCTTACAGGTCCTGATCAAGAGTATGTATGACGCGGGCGCCTTCGCTTTTGACACGGAGACTACCTCTGAGGATCCCTGGCACGCCGAACTGGTGGGCATCTCGTGCAGTATGTCTGCCGGCGAGGCCTACTATATCCCGGTTGGGCATATCAGCAGCCTGGAGCAGCAGGATCCAGGTGCCCAGTTAGCAACGGCGTATGTACTGGAAAAGTTAAAGCCCATCCTGGAAGACGCACGCGTGTTAAAATACCTGCACAATGCCAAGTACGACATGTCGATCCTGGCGCGCTACGGTATCGACATGCAAGGACTGGCCTTTGATACCATGATAGCGGCCTACTTAACGGACCCCGGCAGGCGCGGCCTTGGCCTGAAGGACCAGGCGTTTCAGCGCCTGGGCATTGTCATGACGCCTATTGCGGAGCTAATCGGCACGGGCAGTAAAATGATCAGCATGGCTCAGGTCCCCCCGCGTATCGCCGCAGACTACGCCGGCGCGGACGCTGATATGACCCTGCGCCTGGTTGAGCCCCTGCGCGCTGAATTACGTCGCCACAACCTGCTGGATGTGTTTAACAACATCGAGTTACCACTTGTGCACGTCCTGCTACAAATGGAGTTATATGGCGTGGCGCTTGACGTCGATTTTCTCATCGGCCTGGAGGCAAAGTTAGGTCAGCAGGTCAAGGCCCTCGAACAAGAAATTTACGCGGCAGTCGGGCACCAGTTCAATATCAACTCGACGAAGCAGCTGGGTGACATTCTTTTTAATGAGCTCAAGCTCCCGACTGGCAAGAAGACGAAAACCGGTTATTCCGTCAGCGCCGATGTGATTGAGAACCTGCGAGGCATGCACCCCATGGTCGACTTCCTGCTGGAGTACCGCCAGTTGACCAAATTAAAATCAACCTATGTGGACGGCCTGCTGGCGCTGAGAGACCCCGTGAGCAACCGCATCCACACCTCATTCAACCAGACGGTGGCCTCAAGCGGGCGCCTGTCTTCGAGCAATCCCAATCTGCAGAATATCCCTGTACGTACAGAGGTGGGCCGGCAGATTCGCCAGGCCTTTCTCGCCGACCCCAGCTATGTCCTGCTCACGGCCGACTACTCGCAGTTTGAGTTGCGCATCCTGGCGCATATTACCCATGAACCACGCCTGGTCGAGGCGTTTAGCAGGGACGAGGATATCCATACAATTACGGCCTCCTCGTTGTTCAACATTCCCGCTGCAGAGATCACGAAAGATCAGCGGCGACTGGCGAAAACTGTCGTGTATGCCATCCTTTATGGCCAATCGGCCTTTGGCCTGGCGCAGATCACCGGCATGTCAAATGTAGTGGCCGCTGATTTTATCAAACGCTTTCACGAGACCTTCCCCAGCGTCAAATCATACGTTGATAGTACGCTCAACCAGGCTCGCGTCCAGGGTTATGTCAACACCTTTTATGGCCGTAAACGTTTCTTCCCTGAATATGCTCTCTCTGCCCTTCAACGAACGCCAGGCGCTTGAGCGTGAGGCAATCAATATGCCGATTCAAGGTGCCAACGCGGACCTGATCAAAATTGCCATGGTCCGCATCCAGGACGCGCTGGAGAAGGGACACTTTAAGACGCGTATGATCCTGCAAGTGCACGATGAGCTCGTCTTCGAAGTAGCTGTTGAAGAGCTTGAGCGCGCCAGGCGCCTCATCAAGAGCCTGATGGAAGGCGTCGCAGGCCTGGATGTGCCGATCAAAGTCGAAATGAAGGTCGGGAAAAACTGGTATACGGCCGAAGCAATGGATTAAATTCCCTTGCGGCAAGATGAGCCGGGTGTGATGTTATATAATAAGCCTGTGCTCGCGTAAACAGCTATACCCGGCTACTCGCTACCCCGCTGGCGGCAACAGCGCTACTCGCGGCGGCGTCAGCGGAAGGTATACTATTTTTTGCTGCGGTCGGCAGCAAGGAGTTTCTTGTGCAATTATCCGATGTGATGTTAAAACTACCACCCTACCACTTTGCCGCTGCCAAGCAGAAGATAGCGGAACGCAGGGCCGCTGGTGTGGATGTTATCAGCCTCTCGATGGGCGATCCTGATCTACCTGCCCCACAGGCAGTGCTTGACCGCCTGTGCGCCGCGCTACAGGACCCGGAAAACACTCGCTACCCTGAGTATCGCGGAATGCGCGCCCTGCATGAAGCCATCGCCAGCTGGTTCGAGCGCCGTTTCGAGGTCTGTTTGACCCCCGAACGCGACATTCTGCCCCTGCTCGGTTCAAAGGAGGGCCTGGCCTATGTGGCTACCGCCGTACTCAATCCCGCTGATATCTCGCTCATTCCCGATCCTTACTACACGGTCTATCTTACGGGCAGCGCAAGCGTCGGGGCGCAGCCATTTCTGTTGCCTCTCTTAGAGCAGAATGGCTACCTGCCCGACCTGGAGGGCATCCCCCGCGCTGTACTGGCAAAGGCCCGCCTGCTCTGGCTCAATTATCCCAATAATCCCACTGCGGCCTGCGCCGACCGCGCTTTTTTTGAGCGGGCCGTGACTTTCGCCCGGCGTCATAATCTGGTAATTATTCACGATATGGCCTATGCCGAGGTCTATTTTGAAGATTTCCGCCCCCTGAGCATTCTACAAATTCCCGGCGCCAAAGATGTTGCGGTCGAGCTGCACTCATTGAGCAAAACGTATAATATGGCCGGCTTCCGCGTGGGCATGCTGGTTGGTAATCCAAGCGTGGTTGATGCGGTGGGCCGTCTCAAGAGTAATATCGATAGTGGCATGTTCCGACCCATACAGTACGCGGCTATCGAGGCCCTCAACTTACCAGCGGCCTGGATTGAAGAACGTAATACGCTCTATCGTCAGCGGCGTGACTTGCTCGTGGAGGGGTGTAATGCAGCGGGACTGCGCGCGCAGGAACCTCTAGCGGGGCTGTATGTGTGGGCGGGAATACCCGCAGGCTTTACCTCGTCCCGGTTTGCCGACTGGCTCTTTGATGAGACGGGCGTGTTTATCACCCCCGGCAGTAATTTCGGCGCTGCGGGGGAGGGCTATGTGCGCATTTCTATGACTGCACCGGGTGAGCGCATTACAACGGCGCTCAAACGCGTGCAGGCCGCGCTGGCGCGCTAACGATTCTCAGTCTGGCTTACATCAGGGAGGCGTGACGATGGTCAGTCATCCCGACTTTTATTGCAAAAGTTCGCGCCGACTCGTGTTATGTAGCTCTCGCAACAATTGCGCTGATGTTTCCCTCTCCTCCAGCCAGGTTTGCGGCATCTACCAGCGTGCGCGCCAGTTTCTGCAAGTCACCAGTCGCTCCCCGGGCAAGAAGTTCACCCAGGCGTTCGTCGGCAAGCATTTTCCATAAGCCGTCTGTACAAAGCAGGATGAGGTCTTCTGTCTCCAGCACGCCCTGGAAAAAGTCCAGCAGCGGCTGACTGGATTGACCAAGAGTGGCGTTCTGCGCTTGACCGCCGCTTATACGGCGTATGCTCCGGCCAGGACGATAATGATAGGCGCGACTGTCACCGCTACTTACCCCCAAGAAGTGGCGACTGTAGATCATGGTAACAGTCAGGGTACTGGCCATGGTGGTTTCGTAATCAGCGTTACAGTGATAGATAACTGAATTCGCCTGGCGCACACTCTCTCTCAACCACTGTTCAAGCAGGCCGTACGGGTTGCCAGGAGAGCCAGGAAGGTCCGCGCTGCCTGACAATGGCAGGGCATTGGATGCGCTCGCGGCGCGCGTACCTGCGCGCGCAAAGGTGGAGGACGTGGCGGAGCGCGTAGACGAGGCCTTACGTGCTGAGGTCGTCAGCCGGGGTATAAGCATATCTGCTACTGTCTCCACGGCAAGGTGGCTCGCCTCATGTCCACCGCCGGACCTTCCCCGCGGCCCGCGCAGGCCATCGGCCACCGCCAGCAAGCTAAAGGGCTGCGGCGGTAAGGTGAGATTGACGCAAAGACCCTGGACAAGCAGCAGCATATCCTCATTCTCCTGGGCCGCGTAGCGCCGTCCGACATCGCTGACATAGCCGACCTGGCAAACCTCGGCGACCAGCGCGGAACTATCATCCAGGCTGTGCCCACAGTGACGGCAGAAACGGGATGCGCTGCGATTCTCCTGGCCGCAGGCGCTACAGGGATGTTCGGGGATAATGGTACGGACCATGACATTGGCATTGCCCGCCGAGACCAGGATGGTTGGCATATCTTCCAAAGGTGGGGCGGAAATAGCGCTATTGAGCGCGTCGGCGAACTGCCTGGCCGTTCTGTAGCGCCTCGATGGCTCAAGCTCCATTGCCCGTTCAACGACGGCGTCCACGGCTTGCGGTAGCTCCAGGTTAAGTCTGCTTGGTGGAGGTAGTTCGGCCGCGCGACTGCGCACGACTGCCTGGAAAGGCAATAGCCCGGTAAACAGCTGATAGGCGACAACGCCCATAGAGTAGATGTCGCTGGCCGGTTCCGCCTTGCCATGCTCCTGCTCGGGAGCGACATAGTGTTCGGTTCCCACCGCCCAGCCGCGCTGCGTCAGGGCCGGCTCGTCCTGCATGGCGCGCGCGATACCAAAGTCCGCCAGCAGCAGGCGTCCATCGTCCTGAGAAATAAGCATATTTGAAGGTTTGATATCACGATGCACAACCTGCCGTGGATGAGCATGCACAGCATCGATGGCAGCGGCGAGGTCGTTGAGATAGCGTTGAGCCAGGGGCAGCGGCAATGGCTGTTCGCCCTTCAACAATGATTTCAGCGTGCCCCCGCTAATCAACGGCATAACGATGTAGAGGAGAGAGCCATCTTGCCCAAAGTTAAGCACCGGCACTATATTGCGATGGCGCAATTCATGCGCGTAGCGCGCTTCACGGCGAAAACGCTCTATGGCCGTATCCAAATCCGGACTGTCGCCGGCTGTTGAAATGACCTTGAGCGCCACGTGCTGTTCTTCAAAGGTATCATGCACGCGATAGACAGCGCCCATGCCTCCCACCCCGACCAGCCCCTCGATATAATAGCGACCCGCGACGCCTGCGCCCGGCAAAAGGCATTTGCAAAACGGGTTGATGCACTGAAAGGTCGCGGGTGGATAATCGGTCTGGCAGCGAGGGTTGAGACAGCGCGGCATCGAATTTCCTCAATTATTCTTGCGTTCTAGCAGGGATACGGCGTCAAATTGCTATACAGCACATTGTAGAGGGATGTGAGAGGGCTGTCAATGATCCAGACACTCATGAAAATCAAGCTCATCAATTATGCGCGCGAGGCGCGTTCCGCAGTGAGTAATTTCCACCGTCCGCCTCTGGATGGATGGTTGCTATACATAGGCCTGTAAGCTGACCTGCAGTGACGATCATACCACATGTCATCTGTTTGCGCCCCCCCCACAATGAGATGTATAATCTGTTACGGTGAGTTGTAGGGTTGCTTCCCCGGACCTTGCCTTGACGACATTCTTCAAAGGATTAAGATAGCATGTTACAGACGCTTCCACTTGTTCTGTTCATCGTCATGACGGAACTTTCAATAGGGGCTTTTGCGGTATTATTTGTATTGGATTGGCGCGATGAAGTAAAACGCAGCTTTCTGATCACCTACGGGCTCATCTATATCGTTTTGACTGGCCTGACCTATCTGTTTCAACAAAACTTTTCGACTCCCTCTTTGTTGAACACATTCAACCAGCTGGATAAGGCCTGGACAGGCCTTTTAAGTCTTCCGTTGCTGCTCTTCCTCCTGCTGATGCTGCCTTACAATGTCCTGCTCTGGATAGATAAACAGGCGGGTGTAGACGGCAGAGCAGATCCCAAAATGGCCGAACGCAAGCGCGCGTCCATCCTGCGTTTACTGCGCCTGTTTGTGGGAGGAGCGACGGTTCTGGCCGGCCTGACAACGCTGTTTGTGATGGCTATGATCTATCGACCGCTGGCCGCAACGAATCTGGGGGGCGCATTTACCGTCGCCAGCTTCTTCGCGGCAGCCCTGGCCCTGGGCGGCGTCATGACCGCCATGTGGCTTGGTCACTGGTACCTGGTAACGCCGGCGCTTTCGGAGAAGCCGCTCCAGTTCGCAACCACGCTTGTACTGCTGGGTGTACTCGCGCAGGTGATCTTTGCGGTCACGGCGGGCCCCACCACTTCATACAAACCGGCGGCCGGGGCCGGCCCGGCGGTGAGCGCGACAGCCCCCTCAACCGCAGGTGGTGCTACACCGGCGCCTGCGCCAATCGTCAAGCCAGCCAACGTGCCGGTGGTAACGCCTTTAAGCACCGGCGCCATTGGCTGGCTGCGCATCCTGGTCAGCTTCATCATTCCGCTGATACTTGGCGGCCTGGCCTGGAAGCTTATTCGAGACCGCTCATTTCAATCCGCCACCGGCATGCTCTACCTGGTCGTAGTCTGTACCCTGGCCGGTGAAGCTATCGCGCGCGGCCTATTCCTGCTAGGCCTTGGTTAGCAAGAGGGCAGGAGCCGGCTCTCTGTCTTATGCCTGGCCGGAGGCCCTGCGCGATCGCTCAAGCTCTTTCAATTCGCGCCGCAGAATTTTGCCCGAGGCCACTTTGGGAATGGCGTCGATAAATTCGATGGCGTGAACCCTTTTGTAGCTGGCCAGCTTCCCATTGGCAAAGGCCAGGATATCGTCTGGCGTCACGTCGTAGCCCTCACGAATGACCACAAAACCTTTGGGCAGTTCTCCGACCTCGTCGTCAGGTATACCGATGACGGCGGCGTCCATTACCGCGGGGTGCTCCATCAGCAGGGACTCGAGCTCGGCGGGAGCGATACCAAAGCCCTTGTATTTAATCATCTCTTTCTTACGATCGACGATATAGGTGAAGCCATCGCCATCTACATGGCCGATATCACCGGTGTAGAACCAGCCGTTACGCAGAGCACGAGCCGTCTCCTCGGGCGCTTTCCAGTAGCCCTGCATGATCTGCGGGCCCCGAATGATAATCTCGCCAACTTCCCCGGCCGGCAACTCGCGTTCGCCCGTCTCAATATCAACAATTTTCTGCTCGGTATTGTGTACGGGCATACCCACGCTATCAAGGCGTCTGAAGGCAGGATCGCGCGGCTGAGCATGTGTCAGTGGAGAGCCTTCGGTCATACCGTAGCCCTGCACCACCCTGATACCACTCTTCTTTTCCAGCTTGCGCGCCGGGTCAAGCGGCAGGGGAGCCGCTCCTGAGAACACATACTTGACAGACTTCATCTTGGAGAGGTCAACGGGCGCATTTGCCAGGACCAGAATAATCGGCGGCACAGCAAAATAGTAGGTCACATTGTGTTTCTGGCACAATTCCAGTGACTGCAGCAGGTCGAAATGTTCCATGATAACCTGTGTCCCGCCGCAGGCGAGAAAACCGCCTGTGAGCATTACCCCGTAGATATGGTAAAACGGCAGGAAGAGCAGGGCCACATCCGTAAAGTTTGTGCCCAGGGCAGTCGTAAACTGCAGGTTGTTCACGCCCAGGTTGCGATGAGTAAGTAATGCGCCCTTGGGGAAACCGGTCGTGCCGGAGGAATAGGGCAGCGCCAGCAGGTCATCACCACGAATTTCAACATGCCTGGGCCTGCTAGCAGACGACGAACGCAGCAGGCGACCGAAGGGCAGCACTTCGGGCATGCCTGCGGGAGCCTGGTCTCCGGTGACCAGGATGTATTGAAGGTGAAGAAACGACTGCTGGTTTAAGACCGAGCGCAGCAAGGGGAGCAATTCGCGCTGCACCAGAATGACCTTCGCCTCGGAGTTTTCAAGCTGATAGCCGACCTCGCGCTCTTTATACACCGGATTTATCGGGCTGACAACAGCCCCTATAGTGGCCGCCGCGATGAACGTGATGGTATACTCGGGGCGATTCGCCATAAACAGGCAGATACGATCGCCTTTCCTTATGCCAAGGTCATCGAGAGCATTGGCGATGCAGTTGACCATTGAGACTATTTCCCGGTAGGAGAGAACAAGATCATGATAGATCATTGCCGGCTTTTCCGGAGCCCGCTCGGCGGCCATACGTAGGAGGTGGTCATAGGGAACATCGGGAAAATCTACGGGGGGGCGAAATAGCTCGGGCGCTACCATTTTTTCAGACATACCTGGGGTCCTTTCTGATCGAGCAACCACCACGTCGCTCCTCGCTATCTTTCAGCAGACGTAGACGGGACACAGGCGCAACATAGCTCGTAATTGACCTGCACTACGGATATGCATGCATTGATGTAGCATACTCCAGTTGAGGTAATGGGTCAATAGGAAACATATGCCCGCTGCGGCAGCTCTTTGCATTTCATGTTAAAATGGCGTGTACAGGCAGGCACATACACTTACACGAGATATACTAGAAGGAACGACGCATGCGTAGCGGCTCTTTTCGGCAGTCGACCAGCAACTGCTATCGTTTAGCGGCCGGGGTACGCGTTGCACCGCGCGACTCTGGCGGGCTGGCTATCTGCGCATATCCATTGCGCGTTGTTCGCTTGAGTCAGCTCTCGGCCCGCCTCCTGCAGGCATGCAGCGAGGAGCGCACCTGTGAGCAACTGGCAGATCTCCTGCACCTGCCGGCGCGACGGGCGGAGCTTCTCTGCGAACAGCTGAGTTGGAAAGGGCTGTTAGAGGCCGGGGCCCCTTTAGCGCCGCGAGAGTGGCCCGCAGTCTCTATTATTATTGCCAGCCATAACCGGGCGCAACAGCTGGAGCGCTGCTTATGCGCGCTCGCCGCATTAACGTATCCGGTCGACCGCCTTGAGATGCTGGTGGTAGATGACGCCTCGAGCGATGAGACGGGCGCGATGCTGCAGCGCCAGCAGCAAGCATATCAGGTGGCAGGCAGAACACTACGCGTTGTACGCCACGCGTCTCGGCAAGGCGTGGCAAAGAGCCGCAACAGGGGTGCGCAGGCAGCTCAGTACGACCTGCTGGCCTATATCGACAGTGATTGCGTGGCATCTCCTGGCTGGTTGGACGAACTGGTACCGGCGTTTCAGCAGATAGATGTGGCCGCGGTGGGAGGCATGATCAGGGCCTATGAGCGCACAAGCATGCTCGGCCGCTATGAGGATGTCCGCTCCTCTCTATTTATGGGAGTATACCCCCGCCAAGCCGCTATTGCAGGACCGTTAACATACCTGCCGACGGCAAATCTGCTGGTGCGTAAAGAGGCCGCTTGGCGGCTTCGCTCCCCTCAGCTTCGGCGAGGATGTCGATTTTTGTCTCCGCCTGCTGGCGACGCCCGCCCGCATACTGTATGTGCCGCAGGGAGTCGTCTATCACGATTATCGCAGCAGGCTATGGCCGTTTTTGAGCATACGGGCCTCCTATGCCTCGGCGGAGGCGGCTTTGCTGTGTCTACATCCCACGCAGCGACGCGTATTGCTCCTGCCAGCAGAACAGGCAGCCTTTGCCGCCCTTGCCCTCGGGGGTCTGGGGGGAACAGTGGGACCTCACACGCTCAGCCGGCGGCGGCGCAGGAGCAAGAGCACCCCCTCCATTAAGGGGGAGGCATACGGGCCCGGCGCACTTCTTCTGGCTATTCTGCTCACCTGCGCCGGCAGCTACAGGCGCTGGCGCAAAATACGTGAGCAAGACATCCCCCTCGGGCCCCTGGCAATTCTCCGCGCAACACTGCGCGGCCACCTGGCCTATACCTATCATTTGTGCCGTCACTTGACGCGCTATTACACCTTGCCGCTCCTGCTGGCGGGGATTATTTTCCCGCCACTGCTCTTGGCAGCACTCCTGCAGATCAGTGTAGTCGTAGGGGTCGATTATACGCGCCTGCGTCCTGATATGCGCCTGGGAGAGTATGCGTTCTGTTCCGTACTCGATGACTGCGCTACGAGATTGGCGTGCTGCACGGCTGTATCAAGTACGCAACATGCAGGCCCCTGTGGCCACTCCTCAAGAAGAGCAAGAGGTGAACCACTACCTACTGCTCATATGCCAGCACACATTCAGGATCTCTGACCTGTAAGCTCTGGGTTACAAACCACTTGCTAGCCGGACAACCACCGTGGCAGGCGCCGTACTGGCTACAGCCAGAGCAGGAGCCGCCCCCCATAGCGCGGTAAAAGCTGAAGAGTGATGAGTCGCGCCAGATATCCTGAAATGTATTGTCATGCAGGTTACCCGCCTCAAACTCGGGAGCCTGGAAGAAGGCGCAGGGATAGACCTCTCCCTCTGGACAGATACAACAGGTCGCAGTGGCTGCGCCACAGACGTCGAGGCCGGGCAGTTTATGCCCAAAGGCGTTGAGGTGGAAGAAAGAATCGGCGGTTAAAACGTCGCGATGAGCGCCAAGCCATTGCGTAAATTCGCGGTACTGCTCGCGCGTAGGATGTAAGTCTCCCCAGACAGCTTGCCCTCGCCCGGAAGGCCGCAAACGGGTGACACGCAACCTGGCGTCAAAGCTGGCGGCAATCGCATAGAGTCGATCCAGCTCGGCAAAGCTGTGGCGAGTCAAGACGCTGTTGACGGTCAGACTATGTTTTTCTGCCGCAAGCAGCTCCAGGCCGCGCAGGGCGCGCTGAAAGACACCTTTACCGCGCATAGCGTCATTTGTCGCAGCCGTCCCACCATCCAGGCTGACCTGGAAATAGAGCGACTCAAACTGCTTCAAACGCCGCGCGCGCTCCGGCGTTATCAGCGTACCATTCGTACTGATGCACATAACCAGGCCGCGCTCAGAACAGCGCTCAAGCACCCGCCAGATACCAGGGTAAATAAATGGTTCGCCGCCACCAAAATGCAGCTGGAAGACCTGCATAGCAGCGAATTCATCAACCAGGGCGAGAGATTGCTGTGTCGTTAGTTCGCGCGGACGACGTCGCCCCGCTGACGAAAGACAGTGCACGCATGCAATATTACATGCCGCGGTAATCTCCCAGGTGACTGTGATGGGGGCGGAAAGACCGCCTTGCAAGAAGCGCTGTGAGCCCCGGCCCGTTTTCTGTAGCTGCATAGTACCGGTTTGCTGCATGGCGCTAAGAGCCAGGGGATCCACTTTGCCTATAGAAGGCACGCGAGTCAGTCGACCAAAGGAAACGCACAGGTTGCGACATGTTAGGAATACTCCTCCGCAAATATGTACATATGGGGCGCTGATAAAAGAGAGCACTATCTGTCAGAACGCACATAGCCGCGCCTGACAAGGTCTTCCAGGGCGGCGTAGAGCCTCTGTTTGCTCGCAGGCGAGTAATGATGCTCCTCGATGGCGGCGCTCAGGTTACCCGCATGCTGCTGCTGGCCAGCCAGCAGCAGCTCGATAAGCTGCGCTGAATTGATGAAGGAGAGGGCGCCGCGATCAGCGCAACCATACTTGTAGAGAATACCGCCAAAGGCTTCCCGGCGAATTTTTACCTCAGGAATAAGCCTGTAGTTGACAGGAGTTTGAGACATGCAAAGCCTCCCTGACTTATAATTTTCCCCGCTGCAGCAAGCATACCCAGGAAAATTACGAGAGTCAAGGTTTCCTATTTATGCCACGCAACGCGTACAGTCCGAACCTCACAGTCTTGTATCAACGCCCAGGTGATGGTATGCTTTAGGTGCAATAGCCAGAATCCGAAACAGAGATGAGGGAGACTAATGGAGCAGACACCACTTTCCACGCAAGAGTTTCCGCTTATTGAGCAGAGCGCTGCGACAGGTGAGGCAGTGACAGAACAAACAGTTCCCGTTGAGGCGCTAGGCGCGCTTGAGGAGATTGAGGACGAGCTGATCATTGAAGATTTCACCATCGATGGGATCTGTGGAGTCTACTAAGCAGCACTTCCAGGGGCAGGTCGTCTTCATCAGCGGGGCCGCGCATGGTATGGGACGAACGCATGCCCTGGCATTTGCACGCGCAGGAGCCAGCCTGGTGCTGTGTGATGCCTGCCGCCAGTATAGCACCGTCCCCTATCCCCTGGCCCAACCCGAGGAACTGGCGTCGCTGGTAGCGGAGGTTGAGCAGCTGGGTGTTCCTATCATCGCCGAGCAGGTAGATGTAACAAATCTGACTGCGATGCAGGCCCTGGCTGAGCAGGCCGCAAACGCGCTGGGGCCGATTGATATTGTGGTAGCAAACGCAGGCCTCTACTCCTTCGCCCCGAGCTGGGAGTTGAGCGAGCAGCAGTGGGATGAAACGGTCAATGTCGATCTCAAGGGCACCTGGATCACCTGTAAAGTGTGCATTCCCGGCATGCTGGCCAGGAGAAGGGGCAAAATTATCTGCATCGCCTCGACCGCCGCGCTGAAGGGCATGGCGAACCTGGCGCACTACGTTGCCGCCAAACATGGTGTCCTCGGCTTAGTCAAGACCTTGGCGATTGAACTGGCTCCATACGCTATCAATGTCAATGCCATATGCCCGACGAGCGTAGATACCGTCATGTGCCGCAACCAGGCCCTTTACGATGTATTTGCCGGCGGCCCGGGTCCGGACGCCACACAAGAACACATGTTGGACCTCATGAACCAGCTTAATCTTTTTCCGGACCGCAACCTTTTGCCACCTGAGGCCATAAGCTCGGTCGTGCTCTGGCTGGCCTCAGACGAAGCCCGGCATCTGACGGGCTGCGCCCTGCCTGTGGACGCTGGTTATTTAACAAGATAACTTTTTGACAGCTAACGCATGAGTGTGGTAGCACACCCAAAGGAGGTTACGATCAATGAAGACACGAACTGCCGGTAATTTATGCTCCGGGCGAGCCCATCCGCATCGAAGAGATTGAGCTTGATCCGCCCAAGGAGCATGAAGTACTCGTGCGCATGGTTGCCGCCGGTATCTGTCATTCTGACTACCATATCATATCTGGTGAGCTGCCCAGCTACCTGCCGCTCGCGCTTGGCATGAAGGGGCCGGCATTATTGAGGAGGTGGGTCCCGCTGTCACCAACTGCAAGGTAGGCGATCATGTCGTCCTCAGCTTTATTCCCTCCTACGGGCACTGTCGCTATTGCACCTCGGGTCACTCCAACATGTGTAACATGGGGGCCAGCATCATGATGGGACCGCAGCTCGATGGCACCTTCCGCCTGCACGGCGAAAAAAGCGACATCGGCCAGATGTGCGTTGTCTTCCACCTTCAGTGAGCGGAGCGTTGTTTCGGATATGTCGATCGTCAAAGTTGAAGATTACTATCCGCTCAACCGCGCCGTACTCGTGGGCTGTGGCGTACCCACAGGTGTGGGAGCGGTCATTCACAGGGCAAAAGTCGAGGCTGGCAGTACGGTAATGGTCATCGGCTGCGGCGGCATCGGCATGAACGCCGTGCAGGGGGCGGCCCTGGCCGGAGCCCGCATAATTATCGCCGTAGATGTCAATGACTTTAAGCTGGAAAAAGCCAGGGAGTTTGGCGCCACCCATACCATCAACTCCAGAAACCAGGATCCCGTGGCCAGCGCGAAAGATCTGACCTGGGGCGAGGGTGTAGATTACGCCTTTGAGGCCATTGCTACGCCCGCGACCATTGGCCAGGCCTATGCCGCTACCGGCAAGAACGGCACGGTTGTCGTCATTGGATTGACACCGGCCACCGCCGAGTCGATCCCCATATCCCCGCTCGACCTTGTGCTCTTCCAGAAAACCTTGATGGGTACGCTCTATGGCGACTCACAACCGCGCTTTGATATCCCCAACCTGCTCAAGATGTACCATGCGGGCAAGCTCAAACTGGATGAGCTGGTGACGCGTACCTACACCCTCGACCAGGTCAACGAAGCATATGCCGATATGATAGCAGGCAAAAACATTCGCGGCGTGATTGAATTTGCCTAGCGTGTAGCTGCGGGTGGTGTGTTGCGTGGGCGTCGCAAACGCTCTAACGGCACGCAAAGCAGCGCGAGCAGTGAGATACACCAGGGCCACAGGCTGCGCAGGTACGCCCAGTAGGTACCCGGCAGCCCGTGTATCGCAGTGGACTGAGGCGCCCAGGTGAAAAAGAAGTAGATGCTGAGCATACTGAAGGCGAACAGGGAGATGCTCAGCGGGAAAGTTGAGCCCGGAGCGAAGCGCAACGCCTGCGCGCGTTTGGACACGCCAGAGAGAGACGCAAGCAGGGCGAAAAGACCAAGGAAGGTGACGGCGTACCAGGGCCAGAACCAGGGAGAGCCAAAGATGCAGTAAAAGAGCCAGACGATCGCCATCCAGCATAGCAGTTCACGCGGTGTGCGCAGGCGCGCTCTTCCTCTCCACAGCAACCATGCGTAGGTCCCAACGAAGAGCAGGAGGCTCACATTGTGCGTCACCTTCTCGATGGAAGAGGCGAAAACCACGGCGGGATGATAACGCCAGAAATGAACATTGCTCTTGTAGACGATGGTAAAGAATTCAGCCAGCGTGTTTAAGTTGCGATAGCTGCTTGGATTGGCGTAAACGGCCTTCAATACGGCTCCGCGCGACCAGAATGGGACATAGAGGATGAGCAAGGTACCCAGGTAGCATGCTACAGTCGGCAGAATTGAGCGCAGTCTCTGCGGCAGGTTCCACATATAGAGCAGTAGGCCCGGCAAAAGGATAGCGATGTTCACCTTGACAGCTGTGGCCAGGGCAAGTATAACAGCGGCGCACATCCAGCCTCCAGGCCCTAAAACTGTGGCCCCCCCCTGTGCGCGTACGATCACCCAGATGGCGAGCAGCAGCAGGAAGAGCATGAGCGCGTCGGCGTGAACGTTGACACACGCCTCAAAGAGTAGCAGGGGATTCCAGGCAAAGGCCAGGGTGACCTGTTTGCGCCTGAGCAGGGAAATAGAGCCTTGCAGGCGTTGTAGCTCGCCACTGAGGCTCCAGATCAACTGCGTCGAAGCGATGTGCACGGACAATCCGAACAAACGCATCAGCAGGATCATCGGGGCGATCGTGGTGAGGCCACACTTTAGAGCAAGCCACTGCAGAGCCGCAAGCGCGCCAACCCAGGTCGGACCGTAGAGAGAGGGCTGGTGGACCCAGTAGATATGAGGATAGATCGGATCGGCTTTTATGGCTAAAGGAGGCGTCGTGAATGGATTGAGATGATACAGCGCGCTCATGCGGGCATAGCCAATGTACAAGAACATGTCCTGCGATGTAACAACGGGAATGAGGAGATACAACAGGCCCAGCAGAAGGGTAGAAGCGAGCAGGTAGCGCTGTGTAACCCGTTGCGGCAGAACGCAGAGTGCCGCGAGGTAGGGCAAAAAGACGACCATGCAGGCCCCGAGGAAATAGAAAGACTCATGCCAGCTGAGCCTGAGAAAAGCTGGAGTAGCAGCCGGTTGGTGAGGAATGCCACCTGAAGTGACGAGCGCCTGCTGAGGGAAAAGCAGGTGCGCGGGCCAGAAGATCCACGCTCCCCGCAGCGAATGAAGTGCATTCGTAAATCCTAGGTTGCGCAGGGGAAGCACCGCATCCAGAAGAAAGACCGCGCCTGCCATTGTCAGCAGGAGCACGACAGGTAGCGGGCGCCACAGTAGATTATATGAAACTCTTGGAACGCCGCAAGCAACAGAAAGATGGAGCGGCCTGTCCCGATGACGAGGGCTGGTCTGTAACCGATAACGTATAGTCGCCAGCAACTGCGGTGCGGGAATGATCCTTTGCATGTCTCTCCTCACCCTGTAGCATTCCAGGCAGTTCAATCTCTTGAGAAAGGTCGACTCTATGTAAAGGGGAAATTACACCTGGCTCGAGCATTTCTTGCAGGATCTTGCCAGAGAGGGTAAACGGCCAAGCTCTTCCCTATCCCCCAGATTGTACTAGAAGATCTTATCGGCAATTCTACCTATCTCCGTACGTGTAAAAAGATGGGGGCCCGAGCTTATTGTTGAGCTTGCAAGGAATGGTAAAGTATGTCAAGATGTGGAATAAATATGGGTGTTCACAGGAGATCTAGATGAACACGCTCTCTCAATCCACACCGCACTGGAGAGATGACGATACCCTGGCAGGGGGAGGGGAGATGGGAGACCTCATGCGCAGGCATAACTGGGCCGTCTCCCCACTGGGCGCCGTCGCGCAGTGGCCCCAGAGCCTGCGTACAGCGGTAAGTATCTGCCTTGCCTCGCGTTTCCCCATTATTCTTTTCTGGGGGCCAGAGTTGCGTCAATTTTACAATGACGCATACCGTCCGATGCTCGGCATGAATAAACATCCCCAGGCGCTTGCTCAGCGTGCCGCGGACTGCTGGCCCGAGATCTGGGACGTAATCGGTCCAATGTTGCGCAGCGTCCTCGCGCTGGGGGAGGCTACCTGGTCAGAGAACCAGTTATTGCTGATGGATCGCAACGGTTATGTTGAAGAGACATATTTTACCTTCTCCTACAGCCCGATTCGTGATGAGGCGGGCGAGATAGGCGGCGTGTTCTGCGCGGTGACCGAAACCACCAGAGAAATCATGAGTGAGCGACGCCTGCGCACACTGCGAGCGCTGGCCGCCAGTACCCCGGAAGCGCACAGCCCTGAGGGGGTCTGCCAGATTGCAGCCGCGATCCTGGCGGACAATGCCGCGGACCTCCCCTTTGCCTTGCTCTATTTGCTGAATGACGAGGGAACATATGCGCGGCTCGCGGGGGCCGCCGGGATCCAGCAGGGAACGGCGCTCAGCCCTGGCAACGTGTTCCTCGCCCATCCTTCCGCGGCCTGGCCACCGCTGCGGGTAATAGAGAGCGGAGAGCCTGTTCTCCTGGATAGCGTCGCCAGGAACGACTCTCTGCAGCAAGATGAGGTCGCCGTCCCCACCTCCGCCTTTATCCTACCCGTCACAAGGGCGGGGGAAACGCAGCCCTACGGCTTTCTGGTGGCCGGCATCAGCCCTCTTTTGAGACTTGACGAGGACTACCGCGGCTTCCTCGACCTGGTGGCTGGCCAGGTCGCGACGGCATGCGCCTCGGCCCGCACCTACCAGGATGCCCGTGAGCGGGCCGAGGCCCTCGCTGAACTTGACCGGGCGAAGACAGCTTTCTTCAGCAACATCAGTCATGAATTTCGCACGCCCCTCACCCTCTTGCTCGGACCTCTTGAGAGCCTCCTGCTGGAGAGTGAGCCTCCTCTCACGCCAGCGCAGCGGGAGCAGGTGGAGATGGTGCGCCGCAATGGACTGCGCCAGCTAGCAACAATCATTGAGGCCATGACTGACATGGTGACGGTCTATAATTCTGAAGGCTCCATCATTCTGACCAACGGGGCCACGCGGACTTTCAATGAGTTGCTGGGGTTTGCCGTCGCAGGCCATCAACCCCTCGACCAGCGCTTGCATCAATACCGGATATCCGATAAGCAGGGACGGCCCTTCCCCCACGAGGACGCGACCATCCAGCGGATTTTACAGGGAGAGGTCCTCTCCAGTGCCAACGCCGGGGAGCTTGAGGTGACGCTGCCCGCTGGACGCCTGGTCTCGCTCAGCATCACAGGGGCCCCCATTCGTGATGAACAGGGAACAATCCAGGGCGGCGTCGTGATTAGCCGCGACGTCACCGAGCGGCGAGCGCTTGAGCGCCGTACCCGCGAGGCGCTGAAAACGTTACTGGCTATGGCGGCAGCTGCCGTGCAGTACCCGGCTACGGAGCTGTCCGACGTCTCAGCCGCATCTGAAAACAAGGTGGCGCAGCGCTTACTCTCCCTCACGTGCGAGCTTCTGGGATGCCAGGCGGCCAGCATTCTTACGCTCCATCCTCTAACGGAGCTTTTTCAACCCGTCGCCATCGTCGGCCTGGCGGAAGACGTCGTGGGGGAGATCCGCGAGTACCTGGCCGCTGCTGATATTGAGAGGCTTCGTCGAGGGGAGGCGGTAATCTTTGATCTGCCCAAAACCGCAGCCAGCGGTATGCCAACGTATGGGATACACACCGTACTGGGGGCACCGATGAGCATTGGTGAAACATTGATCGGGTTCCTCTCCATAGACTACGATAACGTTGCACACCGCTTTCCTCTCAGGGAGGAAATGGCGCTAATTACGGCCATTGGTAAACTCGCGGCCCTGGTAATCGAGCGGGAACGCCTGCTCGCTGAACGAGCCGAAGCCAAGGCTCGAGCACTGGGACTGCAGGAGACCAATCGCCGTATGGATGAGTTCATGAGTATGGCCGGACATGAACTGACCCCCCCCCTGACCGTCATTCAGGGCAACCTCCAGTTAGCCCAGCGACGCGTGATGTCCCTCGCCCGCCTTGAGGGGAAGGAGCCTGTTGAGAGGGCAGACACCATAGACTTGCTCCTGCAATTGCTCACGCGCGCGGAACGCCAGGTACAACTGCAGAACCGGCTGCTCTCTGATTTGCTGGACGTCTCGCGCGTGCAAACGAACCAGCTGGAGCTACGCATGGCGCCTGCCAACCTGACTACAATAGTGCTCGAGACAGTCGAGGACCTGCGCCAGGTTCATCCATCACGCACTATTGAGACAGCCATCCCCCCTGCTCTCGAGGTCCCGGTTATCATCGATGCCGAACGCATCGGCCAGGTCGTCACGAATTATCTGACCAATGCGCTTAAATATTCGCAGGCTAGCCGCCCGGTGCGGGTATCCCTCGAAATTGATGCGCACATGGCCCGGGTAGCAGTCAGCGATGAAGGTCCAGGACTTTCACGCAGAGAACAGGAACGCATCTGGGAGCGCTTTTATCGTGTGCCTGGAATCGAGGTCATGAGCGGTTCCGGTGTGGGCTTAGGACTCGGGCTACACATCAGCCAGGCGATTATCGAACACCAGGGAGGACAGGTGGGCATCGAAAGTAAGAAGGGGGCCGGTTCCACGTTCTGGTTTACTCTGCCATGGGCGGAGCACCTGTAAAGAAAGCCGCCGCTCTGCAGGAATGTAAGAGGTTTTATTGTGTACGCAAAAGAAAGGTTTCTCCATGAGTATCACTCAACCCATCCGCCTCACCGAGCTTGCCAGTTGTGCAGGCTGCGCCGCAAAGATTGGCGCTGACACGCTTGCGAGCGTTCTGCATCCCCTGCGCCAACGCAATGTCCCTGCGCAGCTGCTCATCGGGCTGGGGGCTATTGACGATGCCGCGGTGTATAAGGTCAATGATCGACAGGCCATCATCAGTACGGCTGATTTCTTTCCACCCGTGGTGGATGACCCGTATACCTACGGCTCAATTGCTGCGGCCAATGCACTCAGCGATGTCTATGCCATGGGCGGACAGGTACTTATGGCGATTAACCTGGTTGCCTGGCCCGAGGGCCTGGATAGCAGCATTCTCAGCGAGGTACTGCGAGGGGGAATGAAAATTGTTGAGGAGGCCGGAAGCGCTATTGCTGGCGGCCATTCCATCTCCGATAGCGAACCGAAGTACGGACTCGCGGTGACAGGCATCGTGCACCCCGAGCACATTCTGACGAAAGGGGGGGCCAGGGCCGGCGATATCCTTATCCTCAGCAAGCCGCTCGGCAGCGGTCTTATGACGACGGCCCAGAAGCAGCGCAAAGTGCGTGATGAGGATATGGCCGCGGCCGTCCAGTCAATGACGCGACTCAATCGCCGGGCCAGCGAAGTGCTCGTTCAGGCGTGCCCGGGAGTGCACGCCGTAACCGATATCACCGGCTTTGGCATTCTCGGACATGCCTGGGAAATGGCGCTCCAGAGTTTCAGCAGCATGCGTTTTGACTATGCTGCGCTGCCGCTCCTGCCGAATATCCGCAGCTACGCGCAGGCCGGATGTATCCCTGGAGGCACGCAACGTAACGAACGTCATCTGCGCTCGCACGTCCAATTCAGTGACGACCTGGACGAGTCAGATCGAGCGATCCTTTTTGACCCTCAGACCTCGGGCGGGCTCTTTGCCGCCATTGATCCGTCACTGTGGCCCACGCTCTGCGAGCAGGAGGGCGTCAACTTCTGGCGCATCGGAGAGGTGACCGAAGTGGTAAGCGCTGAAAGCCACATTCGCTTAGAGGTGAAGTAGCGGATCATCCTACACTTTTATGACTCATGTCTTGCGCAAGCTCGATGCAAAGGAGCCTATGATGACACAACGCGAAGCGGTCATTGTTGAAGCGGTTCGCACTGCTGTAGGACGCAGAAACGGACGCTTGAAGGACTGGCACCCCGTAGATTTGATGGCCCGGGTACTGGCATGCCTGGTACAGCGCAGCGGCGTTGATGCCGGCTTGATAGATGACGTAATAATAGGTTGTGTCAGCCAGGTGGGCGAGCAGAGCCTGAATATCGGGCGCAACGCCGCGCTGGCCGCTGGTTTTCCCGAAGCGGTCCCTGGCACAACCGTTGATCGCCTGTGCGGATCGAGCCAGCAGGCCATTCATTTCGCGGCCCAGGGAGTGTTGAGTGGAGCATATGACGTGGTGATAGCGGGCGGAGTTGAGTCAATGACCCGCATAGCGATGGGCTCATCCTCGCAGGGTCCGGGCATGCCCTTCGGTAGCCAGATGCTCGAGCGCTATGATAACAAGCTGGTGCATCAGGGCATCAGCGCTGAGCTGCTGGCTCATAAGTGGGAGCTCAGTCGTGAGGAACTTGATGCATTTAGCCTGGAGAGCCACCTGCGGGCCGCGCGTGCCAGGGATGAGGGGCGCTTCCAGGGCCAGATCGTTCCCATCAGTGTAAAGAACGAAGACGGCACAAGCAGTGTATTTGAGCGGGACGAGGGTATTCGCTCCGATACCAGTTTAGAGAAGCTGGCCAGCCTCAAGCCTGCATTTAAGCCAGATGGGCTGATCACCGCGGGCAATTCATCACAGGTCAGCGATGGGGCGGCCGCGCTGCTGATCATGGAGCGTGCGACCGCCGAGCTCCTGGGGCTACGACCTCGCGCGCGCTTTGTCTCTTTTGCGCTCGCGGGTGACAATCCCATCCTCATGCTTACGGCACCCATTCCCGCGACATTCAAGGTATTGCAAAAAGCTGGCCTGACGATGGAGCAGATCGACCTAGTGGAGATCAACGAAGCGTTCGCCAGCGTCGTCCTGGCCTGGCAGCGTGAGACGCGCGCCGACCTTCAGCGTGTCAACGTCAATGGGGGCGCCGTCGCCATTGGCCATCCCCTAGGTGCCTCCGGCGCGCGCCTGGCCATCGTGCTCCTGCATGAGCTGGAGCGGAGCGGCCAGCGCTATGGCCTCCAGACGATCTGCGAAGGTGGAGGCACGGCCAACGCCATGATTATCGAAAGGATATAAGCGCTATGCTCAACTTCGCTCCCACGGAAGAGCAAGAAGAGATACGCCGCCTGGCCCGCAGCCTGGCCAGCGAGCAATTGCGCCCGGCGGGGCGCAGCGCCGAGAAGAGTGGCGATATCTCGCCTGAACTTATGCGCACGCTCATGCAAACCGGCCTGACGACGCCTTTTCCCGAGCCGCTGGGTGGCTCGGGCGCCATTGAAGCGATTACCTACACGCTGATTGCCGAAGAGCTGGGTTTTGGCGATGGCGGCCTGGCAATGAATATCATTGGCTCGCTCATGGGCCCCCTCAGCGTGCTACTGGCCGCCAGCGAGAGCCAGCAGGAGCGCTATATTGCGCCCTTCTGCGATGAGCATGCGAGCTTGCGCCGCGGCAGCCTGGCCTTCGCCGAGCGCACCGGTGGTTACGCCTTTGGCGAGATCAGCGCCAGCGCGCGGCAGGAGGGTGAGCACTATATCCTCAACGGCAACAAGCGCGATGTAATACACGGCTCACAGGCCGATGCGCGGGTTATACTCCTGCGCTTAGAAAGCCCACCTGGCCGTGAGAGCCCGGGTGCTTTTGTTCTACCTGAACAGCCTGAAGGGATGTATATCAGGGCCGATGAGCAGAAACTGGGCCTGCTGGCGGCTCCCAGCGCGTCGTTGCGCTTCGAGGATGCCGTCGTTCCCGCAGCCTGGCTGCTTGGCGCCCCCGCTAACGATGGCGTTCTGCGCGCAGCCGCCTTATATAACATTTTGCGCGCAGGAGTGGCATGCGGCATAGCGCGTGCGGCCTGCGAGTACTCCAGGGATTACGCAGGTCAGCGCGTGGCGTTTGGTCGACCCATTGCCTCTTACCAGGGCATCGCCTTCATGGTCGCAGAAAATGCTATGAAGTTGGATGCCGCACGCCTGCTGACCTGGCGTGCGGCTGTGAGCTGGGACCGCCAGGAGAGGCTCTCAGTAGTGCTTCAGCAGGCTGAGGCAGCACAGCGCCAGGCCATAAAGCTTGCGCAAACGGCAACAATTGATGCTGTTCAAATCATGGGTGGCGCTGGCTTTATGCAGGATCATCCGGCCGAGATGTGGATGCGTAATGCGGCAGCGATGGAGTAGAGCCAATGATTGATTTTATCCTCAGCAAATCACAACAGGCATTTCGCGATTATTCTCACCAGGTAGCCGTCGAGGAGATGCGTCCAATCTCCCTGGAATGTGACCGTACGGAAAAGATCCCCGAGTCGTTCTTCTTGAACATGCAGAAGCGCTTCTGGGGTGGTGCTGCCGCCCAGGCACGCAGCCAGGGGCAGGAGGAGGGCGGGCCGCAGCAGGATAATGTCTCTTCTATCCTGTCTCAGGAGGAGATGGCATGGGGAGATGCAGCGCTCTCAACCGCTATCCCAGGGCCCGGGCTGGCGGCACCGCCAATTCTGTCACAGGGGACGCCCGAACAGCAAATGCGTTTTCTCGGTCCATACATGGACGGGCAGCTGCACTGGGGAGCGCTGGCACTGACTGAGCCAGGCATCGGCTCCGACGTGGCGGGGATGACCACTACAGCAGTGCTGGATGGAGATGAGTGGGTGATCAATGGGCAGAAGCACTATATTACCAATGGAGCGCGGGCGGACCTGGTCGTAACATTTGCGACCATCGATAAGAGCCTGGGGCGTGAAGGCATCCGCCCCTTTGTTGTAGCGCGGGGAACACCTGGTTTAATAGTCGGGCGTATCGAAGAGAAAATGGGCTTACGGGCTTCACAGACGGCGGAGCTCATCTACGAGAACTGCCGCATCCCCAGAGATCACCTGCTCGGCGGCCGCGAGAGCGGCAAGCAGGCCGGCTTTAAGGCCGCGATGGGCACGCTTGACGCGACCAGGCCAATGGTAGGGGCGCTGGCAGTGGGAATTGCGCGCGCGGCATATGAGACCGCCTGGCAGTGGGTTCAAGAGGAACTGCCAAAGGGTTACCCGGCGCAGCGGCGCCGCGAGATCGAGAATGAGCTGCAAGAGATCCAGCAAGAGCTTGAGATGGCTCGTTTCCTGGTCTGGCGCGCGGCATGGATGGCCGATAGGAGAATACCCAACTCCAAAGAGGCCTCGATGAGCAAAGCCTATGCCGGCGGATTGGTAATGAAGTCAACGGCTACAGCTGTGCGCATTTCGGCACCAGGCGAAAACTGCGAGCACAAACAGTTGATCCACAAATGGTTCCGCGACGCCAAGGTCTTTGATATCTTTGAAGGAACGGCCCAGGTTCAGAGACTTGTCATTGCTCGCCGCCTCTTTCCAGAGGTGGATATCCCATAAGCAGGCCCATCGTATATTATGAACGGCGGCGCGGCGTTTCCTCCCACCCCTGTCTATGAGTTAAGAGGAAACGCCATCTCACCTTTACCCGCGCTTCCCCGGGCTACTGCGAATATCTCGCTCGGGCGCACAGCCTCTGGGGATCATGCTCCAGGCAGTCTGTTGTGGATGCCGACCTGTCAGGCAGGGTGCCCGGAGCAAGATGCTTTACATGAGACACCCCGAATTTTCGAGGTAGAGCTTAGAAGCGGATGAGCTCGCCAAAAAGGCCTCCGAAGATAGACTGAATGGATTGAAAATGAACTATTCAGTTCTCTTAGGAGGTCTTTTCATGCGCAAACAGTATCCCATACCCGTTCCTAATGAGCAAGCTCTACCTTATGAGGCTGCTGATATCGCCCAAGGTGTCGGTATTGAGCTGGCAACCTTTTTGTTTCCCTTGCTGGTGACCTTAGACAGCTTGCTCGATAAGCGGCTCGTCCGGACCTTCTTGTCGAGCATCCAACTGATCATTACCTTTCGTGATCGCGTGCATGGCTTACTGCTCAGCGAGATGGGAGGCTACCTGCTCTCGCCTGAACGAGAGCGGGCTGGGACCAAACGCCTGGCGAATGTCCTGCACTCGCCCAACTGGTCTGCCGAGGTGATTGAGCAGTTTCTCTGGCAGCGCGCCACACGCTTTCTCACCACCCTGGAGCAGCGCGCACAGCCGGCCTATGCCATCTGGGACGAGAGTGTGTGGGAGAAACCGGAAAGTCAGCAGATGGCAGATCTCGGCCCCGTGCGCTCAAGTCAAGCCCATCGTCTCACACACTACAAGCCAGGCTACGCCAAGCCACCAAGCCGCCCCATCTGTGTGCCTGGCATGAATTGGCTGGGTCTGATCGTGGTGGGACCAAAGGCGCGCTTGGGGCCGCCAGTGGTCGCCGCCATGCGCTGGTGGAGTCGTCGTGGTCTGCATGCTGACACGCAACGCCGACTGGAAGCCAGGTTGCTGCTCGACTGCGTGGCCACGTGGGGACGCTGGCCGATCCATGTCTTTGATCGCGGCTTTGCCGGCAGTCCGTGGTTGCGCCTGTGTGTGGCCTTGCGGCAACGTTTCATTGTGCGCTGGCCGCACGGCCAGTATCTGCTTGACGAGCAAGGACGAGCCCGCAAAGCCTGGCAGATCGCTCGTGGCAAGCGCGCCTGGGGCCGACGCCGGATCTGGAATGCCCATCTCAATCGGCATCTGGACACCGCGGTGCTAGCGTTTCCTGTGAGGCATCCCGATTTTGCCGTACCCTTCTGGCTGGTGGTCTCGCGGCAGGGAAAAGGTCGGCGCCCCTGGTATCTGCTGACGACCGAAGAGGTGCGCACGGAAGCGCAGGCCTGGCAGATCGTGTTTGCCTACGCCCGGCGCTGGCAAATTGAAGGCACCTGGCGCTTTACCAAGAGCGAGTTGGGGTTTGAATGCCCGCGTTTGCGCGAGTGGGAGCACTGCCGCAAATTGCTGTTGATGGCGACGTTGGCGTATGCGTTCTTGCTCAGCTTGATGCGCGAGGAGTGGCGCGGATGGCGAAGGTGGATGATGCATCACTACTGCCATCGCACAGGTAAGAAAGCGCGGGAAGCGAGCTTGCCGCTTTACCGACTGCGCTTAAGTTTGAGCCGCTTGTGGCAGGCCTACCCCCCACGTTTCGAGCTGTTGGCGATGCGTCGCTTAGAATGAGTGGAGGGAGGAAGGAACTCAAAAGGAGAAGAAACAAGAAAGAACAGCTCTTGATTGGGAGGAGAGAGATCTCGCTCCAGAGATGTGTGTTGCCAGAAAAGGGAAAAGATGGCTCATGTGAAGAAGATCCAAGAGAACACGGGGAAGCAACAGAACGGAAATGGCCAAGATCGAATGGGAGAACAAGAGAGAAGGAGAAATAGATGCAAACCTCTCTTGCACAAAAATCTCTTGTGTCTTCTCACGAAATATGCACATTCTCTACATGTTTCAAATCTATTCCATCCAAAAATACAAAAGATGGTTTTTCCTCTTATTCTGGAAAAACCATCTTCGTATTTACCCCAAGCATGGAAATTCGGGGTGTCACATGTAAAGCATCTTGCTCATCTGAACTCAAAGCAATATATTCCTCTTCTTGATCTACCTGTAGATACTGCCAGGCGATATTGCGATTCTCGCGTTTATTGGTGCGGCGGCGCTTCACCAATTCATGCTTCACGCTTTCACGTTTCGTTTCTGTGCGCTTGTCACGCAGCTTTCCTCTCATGCTGTCACCTCCTCTCCGTTGGGGTAGTGCTTCTCTGCTCCTGGGCATACAGAGGTAATGGGCTACACAATGTGGCAGGCCTTTCTACTATGTCGACATGCACTGGATGGACACCTTTATGTATTTGATCCACAATCAACAGCAGCAGCATATCTTTTCTCTAAGAGTGAAGTTTGGTTGTTAATTTAGTGAGGAAATGTAGCACAGTGTGAGGCGGAGCGGGGGAAAAAGAAGAAACCCGGATATGGCCTGTCATCCGAGCAGCGACATCTACCGGCATAGAAATATTTACCGTGCTGTGATGTTGTTCAACGGATGAGTCCCATGGTCGCATGCACGTTGCGCTACGACTACAAATACGGTATGCATAGAACTCACCCCTCTCTAATTTATGTATGATCATTTTTATTTTGAACTAAACAACGGTCAAATTATGGTAAGAGTGTACCTGTAGTTCTGTTAAAAGTCAAGGCCAGAGGCGGATCTTTGCAGGGTCTGTGAATTATTGCTGAGAGCCAAAGGCTCCAGAAAAGGATAAGATAGAAAGACCAATCTTTATCTTTTCCCAAAGGAGCCTTCTCTCATGTATTGTATCGTACAGCGTCGTGTCCTCCCATCTCTGACAGAAGAAGAACGACAGCACCTACTTACCCAGGCTCATCTGCATTCACTGGTCGAGATGCTGGAAGCCATCCCAGACCCCCGAGGCAAACACGGCTTACGCTATGATCTGCCGTATCTGCTCACCTGTCTGATTGCCGCTCTGGTGTGCAATTGTCAGAGCACAGAAGCCGTGAGCCAATGGTGCCGTGAACACATCGACCTCCTCCAAGACCTCTTTGGTCCCCGTTTGTTTTTCACACGAAGTCGGGTCCTTGTATCGCTGGGTGCTTCCTCAGATCAGCGCTGAGGCGGTTGAGCAGGTGCTCTCGATGTGGGTCAAGGCCACCAGCCTCGCCTCTCCCACCGATCCCCTCGCCGTCGATGGCAAAACGGTGCGAGGGGCCAGAACGGCTGAACGAGATGCCCCCCATCTGCTTTCCTGCTTCACGCACCACAGCAAAGAAGTCTGGGCCCAGCTCGCTGTGGGCGAAAAAACCAACGAGATCCCAGAAGCCCGCAAACTGCTTCCCACCCTGCCCATTAGTGGACGGGTCTGTACCTTTGATGCGCTGCACTCCCACCGTCAGCTGTGGCGACTCCTGCGTTCGCAGCACGCCTATCCTCTTTTTGTGATCAAAGGCAACGAGCCCACACTCCAAGCCGATCTGGCTACTTACTTTGCCGATCCGCACGCTCAGTTCCTGCAAGCGGAGACGAGAGATCGACAGCGCGGGCGAGTCGAAAGGCGTGCGATCCAGGTCAGTTCTGAGATGGGCTCCTATCTTCAAGCCTGTTGGCCTGGGGTCACCCATGTGGCCCAGCTGACGCGCACTCGCACCGAAAAGGACAAGACCACGGTCGAAGTCGTCTACCTTATCGCCATCCTGCCATCTGGGTCGGATGGGCCGCAATCCCTCTTGGCACTCAGCCGCGGGCATTGGGGGATCGAAAACAGTTTACACTCCGTGCGTGATGTGACCTTTGCTGAAGATCGCTCTCGCATCCGCACCGGTCACGCTCCTCAGCTTCTGGCTGCTTGTCGCAACCTCGCCATTACCCTCATTCACCGCTCAGGATCTTCTCACATTGCCGCTTCGCGTCGCTCGTTTTCCTACCATCCCCGCAGAGCTTTCGACCTTCTGTTTGCCAGAGCCTCCCCCCAGCAATAATTCACAGGCCCTGCGGATCTTTGCGCATGAAAATTTTCCGCTTCTTCACACTGCCTGGAACAAGGCAGCCATCAAGCCATAGAAGGAGTAGTCAGCTTACGCACCGCATCCAGGAGATCTCGCACATGGAAGGGTTTGACAATCACATGGTCTACATTCAAGGCATCGGCATCAAGACCCGTGATACCTGCGGTTATGACGATAACCGCCGGGTGAGGATGCAGCGCATCCCATTGAGTATGCAGGTGCGCCAGGAAGGTCTGGCCATCCATAGCCGGCATGGCGAGATCAAGCAGAATTACGTCGGGGTAGCGGCCCTCACGAGCTGCATTAGCTATCCATGCCAGGGCTTCATAGCCCTCCGCAGCCTCGGCAGGTTGATAGCCATCGAGTTCAAGGGCCCAGGAAACCATATCGCGAATGGCTGGATTGTCATCCACAACCAGAACAATGGGATGACGCCCCTCTAAATGATCGTGGAACTCATTCATATTTTCCCTGCTCACACTTCTCATTAGCGCCTCCCTGGATACTTTCAGAGCCGGACTTTTTGCCCAAGAGTGGAACTGACTGCTATTGTAGCAAATTGTCGTGCCCTCTGTCTATGCTTCTCTCTAAAGTAATATGCTCAAAAGGAAGCGCGTAAAAAGCCACCTACAGCCTGCAGGAAGGCCTGTGGTTGCTCGAGATTTGAGAGGTGGCCGGCAGCGGGAATGACGACAAATTGCGCGCCTGGAATTTTTGTAGCATAGTCCTGCGCGATCTCAGGCGGTGTGATAGCATCATGCTCGCCCACGACCACGAGGGTCGGACAACTGATTGTCGCCAGTAGGTCAGTTGCATCGAGGCGCTGAGCCATGCCGCGCGCAGCGGCGGCAATACCCTGAACAGTGGCGGTGTTCATCATCTGGCGCAGGCGCATCTCTACCTCTTTATGGTGCTGGCGCGTATAATCCGAGATTAATTTAGGAATTTGCAGCTCAGCCACAGCTCCGCTGCCCTGCATTTCCGCCAGGCGAGCAACATTTTCGCGGTTAGCACGGCCCTCAGCTGTATCAGCACCCGGCCGTGTATCCGCCAGGACGAGGCCTTTGACGCGCTGGGGATATTTACGCACAAAGGCGAAGGCAACGTATCCCCCCATGGAGAGGCCGCAGAGGACGGCATCTGACATGCCAAGGGCATCCATCAGTGCAGCCACATCATCGGCGAATAGTTCCATGGTCGCAAGCGCGCCGGGGATGTCGCTCTCTCCAAAGCCGCGCCAGTCCAGGGCTACCAGGCGATAATGCTCCTGCTGGAGGAGGGCAGTGATCTCGCCCTCCCACATACTGCGATTGAGAGGAAAGGCATGCAGGAACAATACAGGCTGCCCGATACCATGATCGTCATACGCGAGATTTGTTGCGTTGATAAATACTTTCATGCCTCACCTTTAAAGTCCTCTGTGCGAGCAGCAGTTGCAACGGCTTGCTCATGAGCATGATAAGAACTACGTACGAAAGGGCCCGACTCAACATGTTTAAAGCCCATCTTACGGCCCTCGGCCTTCAAGGCGGCAAACTCCTCCAGCGACACATAGCGCTGGATTGGCAGGTGCTCAAAAGATGGTCGGAGATACTGGCCGATGGTGAGGATATCGACTTTATGCTCGCGCATGTCTGACATGACCTCGAGCACCTCATCCCAGGTCTCGCCGAGACCCAGCATAAAGCCGGACTTGGTGGGGGCCTGCGGGTTCATCTCTTTGGCCCACTGTAAAACCTGGAGCGAGCGTTTGTAGATCGCTTGAGGCCGCACACGCCTGTAGAGCCTGGGAATAGTCTCTACATTATGGTTATATACATCGGGTCTGGCGTCTATAACGACCTGTAGCGCCTCGTAAACGCCTTTGAAGTCGGGGGTCAGCACTTCTACCTTACAGTCCGGGTTAAGGCGACGGATCCAGCGAATGGTAGCGGCGAAGACTGCTGCGCCACCATCTTTCAGCTCGTCGCGATTGACCGATGTCACAACTACATGGCGCAGGCCCATTTTCTGTACCGCTTCCGCGACACGTTTGGGCTCTTCCCAGTTCAGCCCGCTGGGGCGCCCCGTCTCTACGGCGCAAAAGCCACAACTGCGCGTGCAGACGCGTCCCAGGATCATAAAGGTGGCCGTTTTATGTCCCCAACACTCGCCGATATTTGGACAGCGCGCCTCCTCACAGACAGTATGCAGCTCCTTGCTGCGCATGAGGCTTTTCAGGCTTTCGTAGTTATCGCCCCTTGGAGGACGTACCCTCAGCCACTCAGGACGGCGCTCTGGAAGGGTTGTGGTCATAGTTATTTCCCCGTTCTGGTGTAGGGCAGGCGAGCTGTGCTTGCCCACCCCTACACGATGAAGCACAATGCCTTGCGCTCCCATACTCTACTAATAGACGTCGATTTCTCGCCCGTAGCTCTGCAACTTTGTACGAACTGTCTGTAAGAAACCACCCGCCCCTGCGCCATCCAGGATGCGATGATCAAAGGAGAGACACAGGTACATCATAAAACGCACAGCGATGGCATCATCTTCAATGACAACGGGTCGCTTCACCACGGAGTCCATGCTGAGGATACCGGCGTGCGGCTGATTGATAATTGGCACCGAGATAATTGTACCAAACGTGCCTGGATTATTCACGACGAACGTGCTGTTTTGCATGTCCTGGAGCGTCAACTTATTGGAACGAGCGCGGCCTGCAAGGGCCGCAATCTGCCTGGAGAGTCCGGCCAGAGTATACTGGTCGGCATCGTAGATCGTCGGCACGACCAGGCCCTGGTCGGTGGCGACAGCCATACCAAGGTTGATGCGCCTCTTGACGATGATCTTATTCTCTTCTGTCCAGCTGGAGTTGAGCAATGGAAATTGACGAATGCCCTCACAGACTGCCTTCATAACAAATGGCACATAGCTGATACCATACCCATTGCGGCGTTTAAAGTCTTCTTTGCTTTTCTCCAACCACCTGGCAATGTTGGTCATATCTACCTCCACAACCGTTGTGGCATGGGGCAAGGTGCGCTTACTACGAACCATATGCTCGGCAATGGCCAGGCGCATGCGGCTGGGTGTGACCAGCTCTTCGTCGGATGCGGAGCCCGGACCCGCAGCGGAGGCGAGGGGTACAGGGGTGGGAGTCGTGTCTGCGGGAGCGGAAGGGGCAGCATGGCCGGTTGCCAGCGGCTGAAGCGTAGCCGGGACGGCTTGCCGCTGGGCGATATACGCTAAAATATCTTCTTTGCGCACGCGCCCGCCCGTACCCGTACCAGCGATGCTATTCAGGTCGACGTCATGTTCGCGCGCCAGGCGGCGAGCGAGCGGCGAGATGTGCTGGCGCTCCTCTTCTTCACTGCTGCGCCCCGCGCCATTGACAGACCATGCCATTGCGACGCTAGGCGGCGCGCCCTCGATCACAGGTGTAGCCGCCTGAGGCTCATTTTGAAGCGGGGCAGCGTCCGCGCCTGGAGCGGGATGGACGGGCTGCGAGGCAGAAACATCGGCGTTCTCCTCGATGAGGGCGATATCCACATCCACGGCGACCGTTTCATCGGGCTGGACAAGAATTTTTGCCAGGCGGCCTGCCACCGGTGATGGCAGTTCAGCATTAATTTTATCGGTAATAATCTCGGCCAGAGATTCGTCTTTCTCGACCCAATCACCTTCTTTTTTGAGCCAGGACCCTACGGTCCCTTCCGCAACTGACTCTCCTAGCCTTGGCATTTTGACAGGCGTCGGCATATAGAACTCCTTTGTAACGCATATATGATGGTTCGCGGAGGGGCAGCGTGGACCTCTCCCCCTCCCTCTGCAAATACGCTGCCAATTCGGCTCTCCTTTTGTCGGCGGCCCCGGCTCTCCTTGCCCGCCGACAAAAGGAGAGCCGGGGCCGCCGACAACTAGTATGCAGCAAGTTTACGTGCCGCAATAAGAATCTTCTCGGTGTTGGGCAGAAAGGCGGCTTCCAGGGGCGGCGCATATGGGAAAGCCACATCGGGGGCTGCTACACGGGTAATCGGCCCGTCCAGGTATTCGAACAGATCTTCAGCCAGCATAGCTGCGAGTTCTGCCCCGATACCGCCCGTCAGCGTATCTTCATGCACAATCAAGACTTTGTTCGTACGCTTCACCGAGGCCTTGATGGCTTCACGATCAAGAGGCGCGAGACTGCGCAGGTCGATCACCTCTACCTCAAGATCATCCTCTTCCTCAAGCAGCTGCGCGGCCTTCAGACATTGATGGACCATCGCTCCATATGTAAGGAGGGTCATATTCTCGCCTGCGCGCCGGGTGATAGCCTTGCCCAGAGGGACGGTGTAGTCTTCACCCGGCAACTCCTCGCGCAATTCCGGCAGGCGATAGAGCAGTTTGTGCTCCAGGTAGAGGACGGGGTTATTGTCGCGAATGGCCGCTTTTAAGAGCCCCTTGGCATCGTATGTTGTTGCGGGAACGACCACCTTGATGCCGGGCGTATGGAAAAACCAGGCCTCGGGGCTGCTGGAGTGAAAAGGGCCGCCCTTGGTGCCTCCGCCCGAGGGGCCGCGAATAACCATGGGGACCGGCATGCCGACGCGCCAGTACATTTTGCTGGCCATGTTGATAATCTGATCAAAGCCACAGGTGATGAAGTCGATAAACTGCATCTCCGCAATAGGGCGCATGCCCATCAGTGCCGCCCCCACAGCGGAGCCAATGATCGCGGCCTCTGCCATGGGGGTATCTATGACGCGCTCAGGGCCGAACTCTTCCATCAGGCCTGCGCTTACTTTAAATGCGCCGCCATAGGTGCCCACATCCTCGCCGAGCAAGAACACAGCTTCATCGCGCTGCATCTCCTCACGAATTGCCTGGCTAATTGCTTCTAAGTAAGTTGCTGTACTCATCGCCGTCCAACAACCTCCTCTGTTTTTGATATCATGTTGAACGGTTGGCCTGTGCGCCGGTCCAGCGCGTTGACGTAGCGAGGATCCTGTGCGCCAGTTTCGCCAACGATCGCGATGGGCCCTTCAGGCGCAAAAACGTAGTCAGCGACGCTTGCGGGGTCGGGCGCAGGGCTCTTCTCGGCAAAACTTACAGCATCATCGACAACCGCCCTGACTCTGGCCTCTATATCGTTTTTGGTCGCGCTCGTCAGGATGTTCTTCTGAGTTAAATACTCTTCGAAACGTACGATTGGATCCCTGGCCAGCCACTCTGCGCGCAGCTCCTGGGGTACATAGTCGGCTTTGTCGGCCTCTGAGTGTCCACGCACACGAAAGGTTTTACACTCCACAAGGGCCGGACCCTGACCGAGGCGCACGTGGGCAGTCGCGCGTTCCACGCTCTGCATAACGGCCATGACGTCGTTGCCATCCACGCTTTCTCCGGGCATGCCATAAGCCAGCGCACGCTCGGAAAGGTTGTGGACGGCAAACTGTTTATAGCCAGGGGTTGAGTAGGCGTAGCCATTGTTTTCGATGATGAAAACGATGGGGAGTTTCTGCACTGCAGCAAAGTTCAGGGCCTCGTGAAACTGCCCGGTATTGGTGGCGCCGTCACCGCTGGAGGCCAGCACAAGCGTTGAACGCCTGCGTATTTTCAAAGTTAAAGCTACGCCGCACGCCACAGGCAGAGATTCGCCAAGCATGCTGATCATCGGAACGATGCCGTGATGCATATCACCGATATGCATCTGCCCGTCACGCCCCAGTGTGGGAGAGTTACCGCGAGCCAGCCATTGACACATCACTGCACGTGGCGAGCCGCCACGCACAAGATGCATCCCCAGATCTCGATGCTGCGGTACGATGCAGTCGCCATCGTGCAGCGTCATTGCTGCTCCGACGGTCGTGGCCTCGTGCCCCTGTGCCGTATAGACTCCGCCCGCAATACGCCCCTGTAGAAACAGGGTGCGAGTGCGGTCTTCCATTGCACGGGTGAGGCGCATAAAGTAATAGATCTCCAGTAACTTTTCTGGGCTCATATTCGCTCCTCTGTGTTATCAGAGCATCATATCATATTTTTGAAACGGAGGCTTGCGCCTGCTTATCCTTCAAGTTGGCGAGTATGATCTCGTGGCGCAGGCGTCTGATGCGCTGGCGATAGGCATCCTCGGGTTGGACGTAGCCCAGTTTTGGTTTGTCGCCCATGCTGACATGCCACTTGCGGAAGGCCAGGCCGATCTCTGTTTGATAAAGGGCTTTGACGCGCAGCCATTGACGGAAGCCGCTGTTGCGCAGGACGTGGCGTTCAGCCCTGCGTCCGCTGGAAGGAGTTCTGGAGCAGGGCATACTCATCGACTTTGACGACCCCGCTGCTGACCTCCCCGGCTAAAAATTCACGGATAACCGCGGCCTCATGCGCCAGGGATTTGATGAGAATGTAGAGCAAAAATAGCTGGGCCAGGAAGGGGGAATGTAGTCGCCGATGAGGGCAAGCAGCGAGAAGATCGCAACTTCGCTATTGCTGGCGGGTTAGGCGCTTAAGGCCGCGCTGGCCTGAAAATCGACGAAATCGAAGAAGCTATGCAGGCCGACAGCGACCAGGTAGCCCAGGAAGGGTATGAGGACCTGCCGCCAGCGCACCCGTGTATGAGCGCACATAGCCCAGGGCGGCGCCAAAACAAATGGTAAATAGTCGAGTGGGTCAGCCAGCCCAAGATGATGCGATAGACGATGAGGAAGGCGGAGAATTGTTTGAAGTCGAGGGCGAAATAGCGGAAGTTCTCCACCATGGCAAAACCTGCGCCGATCAGCGCGCCATAGACGATGCCATCGGTGATGTTATCAAACTCATCGCGCAGGATAAAAAGAGCAGCAGCAGGCCAAGGCCTTTAATCGTCTCTTCCGTCACGCCGGCATTCAGCCCTTTAATGCGGAGCGCAAGACATCACTTGCGCCCGGCCCGAGGAGATCCTGCAGCGTCGCATCCACCCTGCGTTCAATCAAGAGGGCAAAAGGGATGGCGATGATCGCCCCCCACAAAAAGGCCGAGAGCCGCAAAAACCAGGGTTCGCGTTCATAGCGGTCCATGTAATTGACGAGCAAGTTGATGCCTATCGCGGGTACAGCGGGGATAATGATCGCCGCCAATACGCTGCATACGCCATACTCGGCAAGGGCGGAGAAACCGATAAGGCTGTTGAGGACAAGGGTCATGCGGCGCTGATCAACGAGGAAGCCGATGCCAGCCCCGGCAATCAGCCAGCGCGTACGAAGCCCCATGCGCTGAGGTAAAGCAAATTGCATGGTGACGCCAGCGCCAAGCAAACTCTCCTCGTCTTCACGATACCATGGCCGGGCGATGAGCTCCGGCTCCGGTTGGATGGGCAGAGGCGTTTTATCCAGCGCTAAAGCGTCAATACGCGCTTGAGCGGGCTGCGAGAAAGCTTTGAGGGCCGGAAGTTGCTGCATGGCGTTAGTGCCGCGGTCCGCCGCTGGCCGGAGCAGAGGCCGCTCAGAAGGCTGGGAGGAGTCGGGCGCGATTAATTGGAGCATCGTACTGCCCACGACGAGGATATCTTGTGGGGACATAGACGCGCTGCCACCGCTGGCTACCGGCTGACCATTGACGCGAACGAAGTTTCTGGTGGTCAGATTGGTGACGTTCCATCCATCATCATCTAAGGCCAGGCGTGCATGTTCGCGCGAAACGGTCGGGTCCATTAATATAATATCGTTATTCAGGGCACGCCCTATGGTCGACTCACGTTTCTCGAGCAGGTGGACCAGCCGTTCTTCCGGCAGCCAGCCGGAGGGATACCTATCCTGGACTTCTTCCGTCGCGTTGGCGGGTGGACGAACACGCACGACGCGCAAGACGCCATAGTTTTGCTTCATATCCAATATATCCAGCCTCAAACTTCCAAGGAACACCAACCCGGCTCGCTGGTGATACAGCCACTAGGTGTAGGCAGTTCGCCTGGTGGTCACATCCTCTTTCAAGATCCAGTGCGTCTATTTTCAGTGTTCCTGAATGTATTTTTTACTATACACGCCTGTGTGCCAACTGGCAAGATGTGGCGAGCATAGCGTAGGAAACGAGTCCTGAGTGTATGTTCATCGACCACGTTCATACAACTTCAGCAACTCGTTGCCGACGCCTGTTAAAATAAGGCCAGGAGCGCCATCATCGATCATTGAGTGAGGTGACATACTGTGTTACAATGCAATCACATGCGCTGTGACGAGGAAGAGAAGGTAGGTTCTTACTAGATGACACAAATTGACAGTGACCTGCGGGAAGAGCAGAACAAGCCGGGCGAGCGTGCGGTGCGCCTGCGCTATGCTCCCAGCCCGACAGGCTTCCAGCATATTGGTGGCTTTCGCACCGCTTTGTTTAGCTGGCTGTACGCGCGCCATTGTGGCGGTCAGTTTATCCTGCGCATCGAAGATACGGATCTGGCGCGGACTGTGGAGGGGGCGGTAGATGACCTGATCGAGGGCATGAACTGGCTTGGTATGGATATTGACGAAGGTCCGCTCCACGGGGGGCCTTATGGTCCTTACTATCAGACTGAGCGCAGGGCGCTCTACCAGCACTATGCGCAGCAGTTAATCGCGTCCGGGCACGCCTATCGTTGTTTCTGTACGCCCGAGCGGCTCGAGCAGATGCGCAAAGAACAGGAGGCCAGGAGACTGCCACCACGCTATGATCGTCATTGCCGTTACCTGAGCGCTGAGGAGCGCGCGCAGTATGACGCAGCCGGCAGCAGTTGGGTTGTGCGCTTTGCCATGCCCCTGGATGGAGAGACGATCGTACATGATGGCCTGCACGGAGACATCGTCTTCAAAAATACGGATATCGATGACGCAGTTATTCTGAAGTCAGATGGCCTGCCCACGTATCACCTTGCGCACCTGGTGGATGATCACCTGATGGGGATCACGCACGTCCTGCGGGGCGAAGAGTGGATCTCCAGCGCCCCACGGCATGTACAGATTTACAAGGCCCTGGGCTGGCAGGAGCCGCTGTTCTACCATGTCCCCAGTATCCTGGGCAAGGATAAGAAAAAGCTCAGTAAGAGGCGCGGCGCGCCCTCGTGGCGTGACTTCCAGCAGCAGGGGTTCCTGCCAGAGGCGGTCTTTAACTTCCTGGCCCTGCTCGGCTGGTCTTATGACGACAAAACTGAACTTTTCACGCGCGAAGAGTTGATCCGCGCCTTTACGCTTGACCGCATTGGCATCTCTGGAGGGATCTATGATCCGGATAAACTGCTGTGGATGAACGGCGTCTACATTCGCCAGTTGTCCCTGGAGGAGTTGACGCGCCGCGCACTGCCGTACATGGAGCGACCAGAGGCCGCTGGCGGCCTACCCGCCAGCGTACGGCGCCCGCTTGACCTCGAGTATACCAGGCGCGTGCTGCACCTTGAACATGAGCGCCTGAAAACGCTTGGTGAGGCTGCGCACGTGGTCTCGTTCTTCTATAGCGATGAGCTTGAATATGAGACTTCTATGCTGATCCAGAAGAATATGGACGCCGCGCGAACTGCCGCCTGCCTGCTGCGCTCACGTGAGCTACTGGCCAGCCTGGCGGTATGGGAACATACGGTGATGGAGTCGCCTATGCGTGAGCTGGTCGGCGCGCTTGGTTTGAAGGCCGGCCAGGTGTTTGGAGCAATTCGTACAGCCGTCAGTGGCCGGAGCGCGACCCCTCCACTCTTCGAGATGATGGAGGTATTGGGGCGCGAACGCAGCCTGGCGCGTATCGATGCGGCGATTAAAAGATTGACGGAGTAGCGCGACAGTTCTTGTGGATAATGCTGCTTGCAGATGTAAAGCGAGAAGTGCCATGGTAAACAAAGATTATGTTTTGAGGCTGGCGGAGAAATTCGGCAGGATGCTGGCAATCGTCCTGGGGCTGAGGGAGAGCAACCGCTACGAAGAAGCGCTGATCGCTATCGACGATTTCTTTCTACAGAACCTGGGGCTGACATCTGGCTTCGTCAACTCCGCCTCGCAAGAGATGCTGCTGAACCTGATTTCGCCACTGGGCGTTCTGGATGTGGAGAAATGCCTGTGGATGGCCGTCCTGCTCAAAGAGGAAGGCGACATTTACCTGGAGCAGGACAAGACCGATGAGAGCTACTACAGGTATATTAAGGCGTTGTTCTTCTTTGTGCAGGCAGCGCTGCAGAGCGGTGACGTCAAAGACCTGGACCTTGCCACGCCGATCGAGGATATGCTCAATAAACTGGACGAGTATGAACTGCCGCTCCCACTGAAATCCAGGCTTTTTCGTTTCTTTGAATTGACTGGCCGTTATGCCAAGGCCGAGAATATGCTTTTCGAGATAACTGAGGGAGAAGGGCCGCTCTCTACGGAGATTCGGGAGCAGAGTAGAGCTTTCTATGAGCGGCTGCTGCAAAAGGATGACGCCGACCTGGAGGCAGGCGGTTTATCACGCCCGGAGGTTGAGGAGGGTCTGGAGATGTGGTAGGCAGCTCGAACTGGACAAGTTCCGCATAATTGATTACACTTACTTAACACGGCCTTTACATCGGGCTAACAAAACTACCGTTAGAAAGTAAGTGTGGTCATTGTCTAGTAGTCGAGCGAAAGAGATTTTTTTACCGCGAAGAGGTACGAACGTGTCGTCAGGCAAATCTCCTGAGGTGGTGCGTTCTACAGTCAGCGATACATGGCGCTGGCTGTGGCGAGATGTGTTGATGCGCATCATCCCTATGGCGCTGATACCTTTTTGCTATATCGCGATCTTCCATTTGCCAGCGGCATTTCTGGGTCTGACACTGCATAACGCGCCACAGCAGGTCGTGATAGGCTTGATTGTTGGATCAGGCATGGCAATTTTCGCGACGACCTATCGCATCCTTGTCGTTGGTCCCTGGTTCCGCTGGCCGATGGTCAACGACCATCTTTTGCAGGGATTTTTCTACCTGGTCATTAACGCCCCTGTCGAAGAGCTTTTTTTTCGAGGTTTTATGCTCGCGGCTGTGACACAGTGGACGGGCTGGTTGGGCTGGGGCTGGCTGGTAAGTACAGCCGCCTATATCCTGTATCACCGCCTGGGCAAGTGGAGCTGGCGCAGTGTCGGCGGCGTTGCCCTGGCCGGGCTGGTTTTTAGTTTGCTCTACCTGGCGCAGCCGTCGCCGCGTTCGCTGCTGGCTGTGGTGATTGTGCATGGCCTGACCACCGCCGGTTTCCTCAGCTGGGGTGACGAGATTATGTATCGCCTCTGGAAACGCCAGCGCAGGGCTTGAGGATAGGCAAAGGTAGGCTGCCCTCCCCTCTGGCCCTATCATATATCTACCTCCACGCCAATGCCCAATTGACGGGCCCTGTTATAGACCTCCACAGCGATGGCAGCGTCCTGGACGGCGACTCCGACTGATTTGAAGAAGGTCACTTCACTGTCATCTCGGCGTCCGGGCTGGACGCCGCCGAGCAGCTCCCCAAGCTCAATCCATGTCTCGGGGCCCGCGATATGACCGGAGGCAAGCGATTGCAACAGGTCACCAGCCTCCGCAAGGGCCGCCTCACGTTGATCAACGATGATGTGTGGTGCATGGGCAATAGTCTCCGCAGCAACCTCGCACATTGCGGGAGTGAAGGCACCGACAGCATTGATGTGCGCACCCGGGATAACGTCCGAGGAGTCAATATGTATCTGAACTATAATGGCACACCTGTCCTGATTCGTTACCATTATGTACGCAAATCGTCTCGACTTGTAAGGTATAATATAGAGGGACATCTGGCAATACGTGGGGCTGATGAACTGGTCGAAGAAAGGTCATACAAGAAGGCTAGATGCAGGCAGTGAATTATCGGGCCAGTTGGTTCATGGGGGCCAGTGCCCACGTGTAATGCCGACACTTCTTCCAGATGCCGAGGCACACGAGACACAAAGCCGCCCTTGCTAAATATGAAAACCTGCAAATAATCGAATGTACTTCATCTGTACTTGGAGGACCAGTTCTTGAAAATCGTCGTAACCGGAGGAGCAGGATTTATTGGCTCCCATCTTTGCTCACGCTTGCTGGATGAAGGGCACACCATCTTGTGTGTGGATAATTTTATCACTGGCTCTGAACGAAATATCGCTCCTCTGCGCAATCACCCAAATTTCAGTTTTTCATACCAGGATGTCACCAGGCCATTTGAGTTTACCGCAGATGCCATTTTTCACCTTGCAAGCCCGGCCAGCCCGGTTGGCTACATGGAGCACCCGATTGAGACGATCCTGGTCAATAGCCAGGGAACCTACCAGATGCTTGAGCAGGCCAGGCGCCAGCAGGCGATGTTCCTGGTTGCTTCTACCTCGGAGGCTTATGGGGACCCACTGGTTCATCCCCAGCGCGAGGATTACTGGGGCAACGTCAATCCCATCGGGCCGCGTGCCTGTTATGATGAGAGCAAGCGCCTGGGTGAGACGTTGACAATGGAATACTTTCGCCAGTACGGCCTTAACGCTCGTATTGTGCGTATTTTCAATACGTATGGTCCCAATAGCCAGATTTATGATGGGCGCATGATTCCGAATTTTATCACCCAGTCCCTGCTCAATGAGCCGCTGACAATCTATGGCGATGGCAACATTACACGCAGCATCTGCTATGTAAGCGACCTGGTGGAGGGTTTGACGCGCGCGATGTTTAAAGTCTGTACCGCCGGTGAAGTATTTAATCTCGGCAGCATGGAAGAGCGTACGGTGCTTGAGTATGCGCGGATAATTCTTCGCTTATGTGAATCCTCTTCCAGCATTCATTTTGAGCCGCACCGCGTAGATGATCCTGAGCGCCGCCGCCCAGATATCTCCAAGGCTCAGAGCGTACTGGGATGGGAGCCCGAAGTAAGTATCGAGGCCGGATTACGTCGTACCATCGAATGGTTCAGCAATTACATTTCGCAGCCAACCTCGGTCTTATAAGCGCCGGCGCGCATGAGCGACAAGAAATACGACGCAGGTAGGTTATGAAGAATCCCGGTTTGAAGCGAGTCCACCAGGAGACGTGGCCGCAAACAACTTTCGCACGTTTACGCACCCCTCTTACCTTTCAAAATATGGTAGGTCTGGCCGGGATGTTGTGCGCGCTCTTTTTGTTTTTCAGGTTGCCGGAAGTGTGGAATATCCGCCTACCATTCTACTTTGTCATTTTTGTCTGGACGCTTCTCCGACCACGCGTCGCTCTTTACCTGATGCCCATCGCGATGCCGTGGGGATCAATCGATACCATCAGCCTGGCCGGCATCAACCTGAACAGCGCTGATCTACTTGTCGGCTTCCTGGCTCTCGGCTGGTTGATGGGTTTTGTGCTGCACACAGATCGTGCTGGCCCAGGGGATCGGGAGCACTTCATCGTATCACACTACCTGGTCGCCGCCATCATCTTATTGCTAGCCACGATGTTCCTCTCAATGAGATCGGCTCTCAGCATCAGTTTAAGCCTGAAAGAGATCAGCAAGTGGCTGGAATTTCTGGTGCTGCTATTATTTGGGGCGCAATATATTCGCGCACGCAGCCAGATCTGGATCATCGTTGCGATGATATGCCTGGCTGGTGTTACGCAGGCGGCCTATGGCTATATCCAGGCCGTATTCAACATCGGGCCAGAGGCGTTTATTCGTTCAGCCAGCCTGCGTGTCTATGGTACTTTCGGACAGCCAAATCCTTATGCCGGCTATATCAATATTCCTTTAAGCATCGTTCTTGCCTTGCTGCTGCTGGGGAGCGGCTGGCGCACGCGCATGCTGGCGGGCTGCGCGGTTGTACTGCTGGGCGGAGCCGAGTTACTCACCCAGTCGCGCGGCGGAGAAATCGCCGTCGCGGTCGTAGTGGTATTCATTCTGATAGTTGGTATGCCAGGCTTGAGAAAACCGCTTGCCCTGCTGGGGCTACTGTGCCTGGTCATCGCCTGCCTGGTCATCGCGGGTTGGATCCCGACCTATGTGCTTGCCCCCGTTTTTAGCAAACTGGGGCTTGTCCAGATCTCTTTTACCGCACCAAGCCCCGCTGATTATCCCACGGCTGAACGGCTGGCCCACTGGATTGCCGGTTTGCGCATGTTCTTTGCCCATCCTCTCAGCGGGGTGGGGATAGGCAACTACCCCGCCGCCTATCCCAACTACTATGTGACCATCTTTGTGAATTCTCTGGGGCATGCCCACAACTACTACATCAATATCGCTGCTGAAACCGGGGCGATTGGTTTGAGCGCCTTTTTGCTTTTTCTGATGGCGACGTTTGTGGCGGGTGGCAGCGCCTACCAGGCTATAAATCAGCGCTACAGGCAGGCGAAGGCACAGAAAATCGCGCTCCAGCCGCCTCTGGTAAAGCCACTGGGCACATCAGACAAACTTATGGCGCTTGCCCTGCCATGGCGGGCGCCCGCCTGCTATCGTCCAGGCGCAGCCGCGACAGTTTTAGCTCGCTTGAGCAATGATCGGGCATTAGCCATAGGTCTGCTGGCGGCACTTCTCTCCGTTTGCGTCCACAATCTTGTTGACGATCTCTATGTACACAGTATGACGAACTTAATCGCTCTACTGCTCATAGTGCTTATCCGCCTGGGGATGCTCACCTCCCCACATGATGCCACCCAGGCCAACAAATCTTGACAGGGGGAGCAGTCCAGCATATAATTTTGGCGCATGTTGTCGCTGTATGGCGCGAAAAGGAGATATGACCGTAAGGGGGTGAGCCGGGGTGTCAGAAATTAAGGTCGGCGATCATGAAGCGTTCGAGACCGCATTAAAACGCTTTAATCGTAAGATACAGCAGGATGGTATTCTTGCTGAAGCTCGCCGCAGAGAGCACTTCGAAAAGCCAAGCATGAAACGCAAGAGAAAGGCCGCTGCGCACCTGCGCAAAGCCGCGCGTAAGGCTTTATAAGCAAAGATACCTGGCAGAAATCACAGCAAGGTGCCACTACAATATGCAGGAACACTGGCGAGAAGGGTTCATTGTAGCGGCATTTTTTATGAGGCCGGACAAGTCATGCATAGATAGACAGAACAGCGGCACAACAAAATATACCTGAGGTCATATGCAGAAGGAACATCCACAAATTGAGCTTTATATAGACGCTGGCAGTGACGCGCAAAATGCCGCACTTGAACAGCGGCTGGCGGCGCTACCGCTAGACCCGCTGGTCCTGAAAACGCTGGAGGTCACGGGTATTCAGCAGGCGGTAATGCTGACGCTTCTCATCACCAGCGATGAAGCTATACGCGACATGAATAATCAATACCGCAAGCAGAACATAGCAACCGATGTGCTCTCCTTTCCTCTTCTTGAGCAACCACTCGTCGCTGCGCCTGCCGAGCAGCTGTGGATGCCAGCAGAGGGTGAGGAAGCGGGCGCGGAAAAAAGCAGGCCGGCGTTTGTGACGCCGCCAGAGCTGTTAATGAACCTGGGAGATATTATCATTTCATGGCCCAGCGTTGAGCGCCAGGCGGCGCAGGCCGGGCATAGCTCGAACTATGAGCTACTCTACCTGCTTGTTCATGGTATACTGCACCTGGTTGGTTACGATGATGCCGGCGAGTCAGGATACCAGGCCATGGTCTCTTTACAACAGGGTGTGCTTGAGGCGCTTGGGCAGAAAGCATAGCAGACATGAGCCAACCCTCTAACCCAGGAGAGCCACACACAAGCGAGTGGTCAAAATTTATCGCTGGTTTTGGGTATGCTTTCAGCGGCCTGTGGTATGCGCTGCGCACTCAGCGCAACGCGCGGGTGCACGTAACCATCGCCATCCTGGCCATCGTCATGGGTATTGCGCTGCATATCTCTGCAGTCGAATTCGCTATAATCTTTAGCACCATCGCGAGCGTCTTTATTGCAGAAATGTTTAACACAGTAATTGAAGTGTGTGTTGACCTGGCATCACCGCACTATCATCCCCTGGCTAAAAGAGCCAAAGATATGGCCGCGGGGGCGGTCTTGTTGAGCGCGATGCTGGCGGTTGTCATTGGTCTACTGGTGCTGGGGCCTCATCTATTGAGCCTGATTTATAGGTAATTTCATGCATAACAGATAGCCTATACAGGTACGCGAGCTATACTCTGGCTGTCTGTTATGCAGATATACATGCTCCTACTTTGCGCGCTCAACGTATTGACCGCTGCGGGTATCAATGCGGATTTTATCGCCAGGATTGACGAAGAGCGGCACGTTGACAACTGCGCCCGTTTCCAGGGTAGCAGGTTTTGTGACGTTGTTCGCGGTATCCCCGCGCACACCCGGCTCGGCACTTTCGACGCGCAGTTCCAGGAAGTTTGGCAGCTCTACGGCAATGATATTCTCGCCGTCCACCAGCAGCTCCACAACATCCTGCTCTTTGAGAAACTTTACCGCATCGCCCAGCATCTCTTTCGGCACAGGCTGCTGATCAAAGGTTTCTGTATTCATAAAGATGTAGTCATCACCGTCGACATACAGGAACTGCCAGTTCTGATGTTCGACACGTACCTCGTCAATATCTTCGCCCGCGCGAAAACGCTGCTCCAGCACACGCCCGCTCCTGAGATTTTTCAGGCGCACGCGCACGAAGGCGCGCCAGTTACCTGGACTGACATGATGAAACTCACTGACTGTATATAACTCGCCATTATAACGAATAACCATGCCGTTGCGAAAATCGGCTGTTGTTGTTGCTCCCAAGGGTCTGTTCTCCTTCTATTTTTTTACATGTAGATGTATCATTGCTTGCGTTCATCGTGCTCCTGGCGACTTCACTGCCACCATTTACACAAGGTGGCTTGCGACTCCCCTGCGATTTCACAACACATAGCGTCAATCCCGGCTTTAGCTCAACTGGATAGCCAGGAGTACGCCGCGAATATTACTGCTGCAAATGAGTGGGTTAAGCGGTAGACGCGCCTCTCGGACATAAAGTAGTTCAGACATTAGTGTATCACGTTCCGCCAGATGTTGCGAGGGGAGGCGCTCAAAGCAGGGAGAAACTCAGGCGATAAGACGGGTTAGTTCCGCGGTATAGTCAACATACTTGGCCAGGCGCTTCTTCTTTAAATTTTCACGCAGGATCCAGTTGACGTCGCTGTCGCGCCAGGCGGCACACTCACGCATAAGCGCGAAGCCCTTGGCGGGAGCGGCAGCGGTTACGACGCTGAGGGTATATCCCAGGGCCTGGCGCAGAACCCGAAAATCCTCGCGTTTACGGTCAATGGCGGGTGACGCGTGCAGACGCTCAAGCACAATCTGCTGGATATCCATGGCCATATACACAACGTCTGTGGAATGGAGGAGAGATGGCTCAGCGATGGCAGCAATGGCGGCCCGCTGCTGCAAATAGTTACCCTGGGTTGCAAGGAGGATGAGAAAGTTCATGGTATCCTGGGGCGCCGTCCCCAACAGGTGCTGGAACGCGGTAGCCACCCCTTCGCGTATACGCCAGCAGACGCTACAAGCATGGCGCTCCAATAATTCAAAGACCTCGCTGCGCCAGGCCGCTCGCACGGCAGCACAGGCTCCATAGGCAACGATGCCGCAGAGAACAACGAACTCGGCAGGTGTGTTACCCGCTACCTTTTTGTTTTCGGAGCTCATCAGGTAGTCCAACAAAGGACGTACCTCGTCGGAGCGTTCTGGGATTAGAGCGGCAACCAGATAGCTAAAGTCACTGACCAGTTCTAAATTTGCGCGCGTCCCTGGCAAGCGACTCTGTTCTCGCAGGTAAAACTCAAGGGGGCGCTGGTTACCGGTCAGGGCTCTATCTACCAACGAGGATAAAGTACTGTGCGTGCTATGCATGCTGCTATGTTCCTTGCTCAAACAATTACTCTCACGTTCCTGTGAGAGTAGAGATTGTGCTATATGGCATGTCGTTGAAAGCGATCAAACACATAGCTATTTTATCACATGGGATAAAGGAAGCCTAACCTCAAATATTACAGCGACTCCGTATTTTTTGTGCTGCTGCGCAACAGTCCTCCTGGCGGGGGCACGTGTCAACATTGACGTTAACGTTAAGCTTATGATAAAATGAGCTGTGGTCCGGGCAAGTGTAGAGCCAGTCTCGCTGTTGCCGCCACCTGTCCTTACAAGTTTTTTTAATCGGCCAATTATGGAGGCTAGAGCTGGTTATGGCTGCTACAAATGATGCTGATACTCATGAGCAGGCTCTCTATTCGATTGAGCAGGTAGCAACGCGCACTGGTTTAACCAAGAGAACGTTGCGTTACTACGAAGAGGTCGGTTTACTGCCTCATACTGGCCGTACCGAGGGCAACTATCGGCGTTATAGCGAGGCCGACCTGCAACGCCTGGAGCGCATAAAAAATTTACGCGATTTGCTCGGTTTTTCTCTCACCGATATACGCGAGCTGCTCGAGGTTGAGGATGAGCGTGGCGGCCTGAAAGTTGCTTACCGGCAGGAGACAGATGCAGCGACGAAGATAGCTCAGTTGGACCGCGCGAACGATTTGATTCGCACTGAACTGCATATGATTGAACAGAAAATCGCCGGACTGGAGCAGATGCGCAATGCTCTATTTTCAAAACTTGAGCGGCATAACCAGATACGCAATAAATTACTGCAACAACCTTTCTAAAGCAATAGAATGGACTTCTCAGCCATGCAAGGCCTGTCACAATCTAAAGTAAGTGCAGCTTCTCTACCCGCAGCGCCGCAGGGAACTGGAGCAGCAATAAGCCTTGTCGCAGCAATAGCCGGCTGGTTCATGCGCGCGCCTGCGGAGAAAGACCTTGCAAAATCCAGCACCACGCTCGCATGAATGGCGGGTGATAGGGTTAAAAATCGCGGATCAGCAACAGCATATCGATGAACATGAGCGCTTGATTGCCACGGCTGAGGTGGGACAGCCGGCTACACTCTACTGGTCGCAGGCGGATAGCACGGGGCTGGTGCTGGGTTTTTCACAGAAGCCCGCCATCTTGAACCAGGCGGCACTGGCCGCCAACGCCATTCCTGTGTACCGGCGGCGGGCCGGTGGTACGGCGGTGCTGGTAGGGTCACACCTGCTCAGCCTGGACGTGATGCTACCCGCCGGGCATCCACTTATCCTGGCGGACATCGTGGAGTCGTATCGCTGGTTTGGCGAGGCATGGGTAGAGACCCTGCGCCAGCTGGGTGTAGCGGCCCGTTTGGTTCTGCCCCAGGAGGCGCGCGTGCAGCGTCTATTATTACAACAGGCCGGGACACAGCAGCAAGAAGCTATCCTGCGCAGAGCATGCTATGGTGCGACCTCAGCCTATGAGGTCGTGGTAGGCCAGCGCAAGATAGTAGGACTTGATATGCTGCGCCGAAAAGTGGGTAGCGTTTTACAGGCAGGGCTGCTGCTCACGTGGGAAACGGAGATACTGGCCCGCTTATTGGGTCATACGCCTGAGGAGCAAGTGCTACTGCGCGAGGGGCTGCGCGCCAGAGCGGTCGGGTTAGATACACTGATAGGCAGCGAGGTGAAAGCGCAGGAGATCATCACAGTTTTTGAACGCGTCCTGGGCGCGCGCTATGGACGGTGACAGGTTGCAAAAGCAGCAGTGAAGAGTGAAAAATGAGAGGTAGGAGATATGGCAGATAGAAACGCGCCTGGCGCGCTTGAGATGATTACGCAGCCGGAGTATGAGGCGATGGTTATCGGTGCTCATCCCGATGATAATGATTTTGCAGCTGCGGCTACCAGCGCTCTGTGGGCCAGGCAGGGGAAAAAGGTGGTCTGGGTCATAATGACCGACGGGACTGAAGGCAGCGAGGTACCCAGCCTGATGGATTCAGAGTTGATGCTTATACGTGAAGAAGAGCAGCGCAGAGCCTGCGCTGTGTACGGGGTGCAGGCAGTCGAATTTTTACGCTTCCCCGATGGCCACCTCACAAATAGTGAGGTGGCGCGCAGAGCCGTGGCCCGCCTCATTCGCCAATATCGACCGCGCGTCGTTTTCACGCACGATCCCAGCCAGCATATCTTTGCGCCCGACCCGGAAGAGAAACCTGAAGAGACCGGTTACCTGAACCATTCTGACCACCGCACCACGGGAAATATTGTGCTGGATGCGATCTTTCCCGCCTCCGGCAACCCGCGCTCGTATCGTGAGCTACTGGCAGAAGGGCTGCTGCCTTACCGCCCGCACGAACTATACCTCTTTATGAGCGCGCAAGAAAACACCTATGTCGATGTCAGCGAAACGATCGACATTAAGGCCAGGGGGCTCCTCTGTCATGCATCACAGTTCGGTCCGGCCGACAAGATGCTCGAGAGGGTGCGGCGCTGGGCTGAAGAGACGGCGAGAGAAGCAAGAGAGAAGAAAGGTCTGGAAATGGATTTCGCCGAGTCTTTCAGACGCATCAAGTTGTATATACCCGCGAAGCCTGCCAGCGATGCGGAGCAAAAAGAAGCAGAGATAGAGGCCTGAAAGCGCTTTATTTAGGCGTCACGATGGCGTAAAATCCGCCCCACCACTTGAGAAATTGGGCCCATGTGAGATACTGGCGGTTCCAGAGAGAAGAATTGGCCAGGTGGACAGACTGGTTATTGCCGCCGAGAACGACGAGCAGGTGACCACCGGCGTAGAGATAAGGGGGGAAACTCACAATCACGGGCCTACCATGATTGGCAATGTTGATGATCTGAGCGAGTGTGAGGTTATGACCCCAGCTCGTCTTAAACCCAAAGTGGGCAACCGTATTCGCGATGCCAGCATCCGCAAGCAGACCAAGCTGGGGAGTAATCTCGCCGATGGCGACTTCTACCTTTAATATATCTGTGATGCGGTAGTGATGGCCATACGCGTTGATCACCTCGGTCATCGACGCCGTTGAACAAGCAGAATAAGCCCAGGTATTCCATTCCGAACTCGAGGCGTATTGTGCAGGATCCAGCTGACTGAGCCGTAACAATGCGCTTGTTGCGGCATATACAGGAGCAGGTGCTGGCTTATTTGTCTGAGTTGGCGGATTATATGGCCAGTCAACGGCACCGGTCAAGGTGGCGTTGGGCATAAATGTCTGCAACACAAAGATCCCCAGCAGGAAGATAGAGAGCAGCACAAGGGTAATTCCAAGCCAGGGCGTGGGGCCATTATTGCGCCTGCGCAGAAAACGGCTGGAGACCAGGTACTGCCAGATGTCGGACCATGTAGCCTGTTGTTCAATATACGCTGCGTAACGCGATCTGGCGGCGTAGCGCTGACGAGTTATATCGAGTTCGAGAGAGGGGGTACGGCGTCTACTGCGCGCTACATACCTATCCGCTGGATATGCTGCTCGCGGGCGGGGATCTCGGGGTCTCGGCCTGGCAGTCAGAAGATAACCGACAAGCGTAATGATCAGGGCGACGCCAGCGAGTAACACGAGCAGAATGAAGATCATAGGATGATTGCTCCTACCAGTCGTTGTGTCAAATATCTTCTCTGCCAGTTCAATTACGTCAAATACGCGCTAAGTGTACCATTACATCCCATAATGCGCAATGAAATAGAGTGAGCGTCTGCCTCTCATACACTCTGAAGAGCGGATCGGAATCTGAACTTATGTTCATATTATAGCAAATACCACCCTGGCTGTCAATACCCACCTTTCGCTGGCGGAGTCCCACCACGCAGAGGCGTAGCGCCCCGACAGTGCTCTGTTAAAGACCCGGCAAATGATATATGATACATACATGTTCATCATACAAGGAAATATTAAGAGAGGCGAGCTGCGATGTATATCTACTATGTTTTGCGCGACACATCAGCGAACCAGGCGCTGGAAATTGAAGGCGACATCGATGCGGAGCATTTCCCAGGTGTGGATCTGGGCGATGGGCAGGCGATCCTGGAATACCTTGTCCAGACGGTTGCACGCGAAGTCGCCGTTGCCGGCCACTGGGACGAGGCAGATCTGACCGATTTATTTTTTGACCGCGAAGATGCCTATATTTTTTTTGATGGCCGCTGGATGCGCCGCTCAAGCGCGCCATGGCGCAGGGACAGACAGATTTGAGGCGCGGCCTGGCAGCGGAAGAAGTAGCCAGGCCGCTAGCTTTTATAAGGCCTGCTCACCCACAAATTGAGCCCGCAGCACTTATCACCTGGCTGTACGCCTGCGTTATGCAGCGTCTGCGCAAGCTGCGCCGTGCGTTTGCCCCATTCGCCAAAGGTATAGCGATGCAAGCCACCGTCAGTATTCGTCACAATTTCTTTGCGCGAGAAAATACGGATGGCCCTGTTGTAAGCATGCTGCAACGTCAGTGGATAATCCATCATCAAGCCTTGCATATATTTTCCTCCTATTTCCGGATTTCCTAAGAAATTTAAGCACGAGCTTAAGGAATGCTGAGAGTTTTTTTATTCTCTAAGCTTTCCTTGTATGATTGCTTTCTCATCTGTTATGCTTGCTACAGCTTAAAAAAATACATTCTGCAATGATGATATTCGAACCTGTATCGCTTTGTCTATTTGCAGAGAGGAGATACCATGATGTTATTACAAAGATCAGCGGGACGAGCACGTGGATTGGCCGCAATGAGTCCAGAGCGACGACGTGAGATTGCCAGCAAAGGCGGACAAACCTCCCAGTCGCGCGGCACGGCTCATCAATGGACGCCTGAAGAGGCGTCGGCCGCCGGCAAAAAAGGCAGCGCCCGCTACGCACGCAGACGCGCCGAGGAGCAGCGTTAACTCACTCCTACCTGAGCTTCCCGCGCAAGCACGGCTGATATTTACCCACCAGGGCAATATTTACGATAGATTGTTTGTCCGGAGGTGACGGTAGAGGGAGGGCCCGCATAAAACGGGCCCTCCCTCTATCGTCACCTCTCTATTACTCAAGGATGGTCAAGCCCCTCTATTCTAGACGCGACATAGGCATTGCCCTGCGCCGCGGACCAGCGCAGGACCTCCGCCGCCAGATAGAGTGAACCGGTAGCACAAACCAGGTCGCCACTTGCGGCAGCCTGTAGTGCCATGTTCATGGCCTCGGCGCTTGAGGCGGCGCTGGCTATCGCAACGTGCGGAGCATGTTGAGCGAAGAGCCCGGCCAGCTCAGCACTTGCGGCGGCGCGCGAATTGCGCATACGCGTCAGAATGACTGTATCGCTATCCCGCAGTGACCGCACAATACCGACCAGGTCCTTATCACGCGCTACGCTCAGAACAACGAGTAGGCGCTGAAAGGTAAAGGTCGTGCGCAGCGTCTGCAGCAATTTCTGCATGGAATCCGTATTATGAGCGCCATCGACGACGATCGTTGGCGCATGCCCGATAACTTCAACACGGGCCGGCCAGCGGGTTAAACGCAATCCACTGCGCAAGCTGCGTTCGTCCCATGCCAGAGCGTATCTCCTGCGCAGTATATCCAGCGTGGCGAGTGCAAGTGTGGCGTTTTCAAGCTGGTGTTCGCCAAGGAGAGGTATTTCAAGCCCGGCATAGCTATGCTCGGGCGTCCAGACGGTGAAATGCTGGCCAGCGAGGCCAGCGCGCCCCGCGGGGGCATAGCGGTAACTGATGGCCGGTAGTCGACCTGCCGCGACCTCTGCCTGCGCGGGGTCGGCCGCGTTGGAACCAACGCGCAGAAGTTCAGCGCGTTGTCGCCGCGCTGCAGCCGCGATGGACAGCAGCGCCTCTGGCGCCTGCGCTGAGGTGACGACAAGCCCGTCGGGTTTGATGATCCCCGCCTTCTCGCCGGCGATCTCAGCCAGGGTGTTGCCCAGGATCTGCATGTGGTCGTAGCTGATTGAGCTAATTACAGATACAAGGGGCGAGGTCACGTTTGTGGCATCCAGGCGACCGCCCAGGCCAACCTCCAGGACAGCATGCGCAATGTGCTGGCGGCTGAAATAGAGCAAAGCAAGCGCTGTAGCAACTTCATAGGTAATAAACGGAGAAAAAAGTTTTTGCTGCTGAATGCGCTCGATGATGGGGCGCAGCTCTGTCAGCAGCATCGCCGTTGCCTGTTCGCTAATCAACTGCCCTTCGACACGAATACGCTCACGAAAGGTGTGGAGATCGGGCTGGGTATAGAGGCCGGTGCGCAGGCCCGCCTCACATAAGACACGTTCAATAAATGTGGCTGTCGAGCCTTTACCTTTGGTCCCCGCGATAAGGGTAGAGCTGTAGTTCTGCTGTGGATTTTGCAGTTGAGCCAGCAAATAAGCTTCACGCGGCAGATTCTCGTCAGGGTTGCGGGTAAAGGGGGCGCCATGCTCAAAGTCACTCAGACTGTAGAGATAGGCCAGGGCCTCGCGATAGTTCATGCAGATACGACGGACCTTTCCAGGGCAGGGTTATTTCCTATGATTTTTTCTCAACGGCCCAGGGCGTGCCGCGCACGATTGCATCACTCATTTTGACAACTCGCAGCATCGCAGGCACGTCGTGGACACGCACAATATCTGCTCCCTGCGCAATCCCAAGCGCAACGGTGGCGGCCGTTCCCTCTTCTCGCTCATGGACACCCGCTCCCCCGAGCACTTTACCAATGGTCGATTTACGCGACGTGCCCAGCAAAATAGGCCGTCCCAGGACGCGTAATTCGCCCAGGCGCCGCAGCAGGGTCAAATTCTCTGTCGGCGTCGTGCCAAAGCCAATGCCTGGGTCGATGATTAGATGCTCCCATGGTACACCCGCGGCCAGAGCAAGATCAATACTGCCCGCCAGCAGGCGGATAACATCACTGACAATATCGCGTTTTGTCTGGCCGCGCATATTAGCCATCAAGATCACAGGCACTTGCCTTTCACTGACCACGGCTGCCATAGATGGGTCCGCGCGCAGAGCCCGGATGTCATTAACAAGATCCGCGCCGGCATCCAGAGCCCTGCGGGCCACTTCCGCTTTATACGTATCCACGGAAAGAATGACCTCCTGCGGCACTGCGGCCCGCAGAGCCGCAATCACGGGTATGGCACGCGCCAACTCCTCTTGCGCTGAGATAGCTTCAGCGCCGGGACGGGTCGATTCTCCTCCGATGTCCAGCATGGCCGCGCCCTCGGCGACAAAGGTCAGGGCCTGCTCGACGGCTTTCTGTACAGCGGCGCCTGGAGAGGAGTTTTCCTGCAGCAGGCCGTCACCTGCAAAAGAATCGGGAGTGACATTGATGATGCCCATGATATGCGTTTTTTGTCCCCAATCCAGGCGATGCCCGGCCCAGATTGTCGGGGGTATTGCTTCTGACATACGAGGAGTTATCCTTATAATAGTACAGTCATGCCGCTAGTAAGTTTATAGCTGTTGCGTTGCCTCGCTGCAAAGAATAATGCTATACTTAGCCAAAAGCAAGGGTATTTCGTATCTACTACAAGATGGACTCATTCATCACTCTGAAGAGGGGAAGCAAGAAGGTATGCAGGAGACTCAAGATATAAATGAATTTAGACGACACCAACACACGGTAAACATGGCGCGTCGCTGCCATGAATGCACTGAAGAAGCGCTCGGCCGCTGCCCTGATTGCCATCATAGCCTCTGTCAGGAGCACTTTCCCAAGCAACAGCACTCACCTTGCGCCGAGAAGCAGATGAAAATGGCACAAACGCAGGTGTGTTATGTGTGTAGCGTCCAGACCTATCCAGATCAATGGTCCACTTCGCGTACCTCACATTTTGTTGATCAGTACCGCTGTAAAGGGTGTGGCAGGCAGATCTGTGATGAGTTGCATACCCAGCGCAAAACCGATGAAGTCTTCATTGTGCGCGAAGGACTGCGCGGCCATCGCTATCAATATACGACGCGCTACTGTGATCTGTGCTCCCCCTTCTATCGCATTGGAGGGATAGTCGGCCTGACACGCTGGCTCGTGGTTGTGGGCACTATTGCTGCCGTCGCCTTTTTTTACCTGCATCCTTAAATACAAGGAAGGAGACGAAGAGGGGAGGGCATGACGATTTCAGCAAGATTGCAATTTACGCTCGAGCGCCACCAGCGCGAGATACAGGCTGCGCTGCAGCAGGCTGTGGCCAGGGTGCAAAACACGGCTTTAGCCTCTGGCGCCGGGGATTTAGCCTCCTACTATGGGCTCATTCAATATCACCTGGGTTGGGTAGATGCGAATTTCAAGCCAACCAGCAGCAACCCGGGTAAATTACTACGGCCTACATTACTCCTGCTGGCATACGAGGCAGCCGGAGCATGGGGGCATGCCACATCCAGCGCTCATCATTTGCAGCGCGCCTTGCCGGCCGCGGCCGCTATCGAACTCACCCACAATTTTACTCTCATTCACGATGACATCCAGGACGGTGACAGCGAGCGCCGCCACCGTCCTACCATGTGGAAATTATGGGGCGTGCCCCAGGCGATCAACGCTGGCGATGGGCTATTCGCGATGGCACGCCTGGCGCTGTGGGGCGTCCTGGACGAGGGAGTAGAGGGCGCGCTGGCAGCTCACCTGGGTGCCCTGCTTGACCAGGCCTGTATCGTACTCTCCGAAGGCCAATATCTTGATATCAGCTTTGAGGAGGGAGCAAGCATCTCTGTCAGCAGGTATGTCGATATGATTGGGCGCAAAACCGCCGCCCTCATGGGATGCGCCGCCGAAATGGGGGCGGCCCTGGGAACACACGAGCGGCAAACGATCGAGCGCCTGCGCAGCTTTGGCTATGCCATGGGGGTCGCCTTTCAGGTGCGCGACGACCTGCTGGGAGTATGGGCCTCCACCGCTGAACTGGGTAAGACGCCCGCGGGAGATGTGTATCGGCGCAAAAAGAGCCTGCCAGTCTTACATGCGCTTGAACATGCACAAGCGGATGACCGCCAATTTCTGCGCGAGGTCTATACACAGGAGACGCCCATAACAGCACGACAGCTCGCTGAGATTCTCGCCATCTTTGCCCGCACCTCGAGCAGGGATTACTGTCGTACGTTCCTGGTCGAACAGTGCCGCCTGGCGCAGGAAGCGCTGGCAAGTGTGCCGCGCATAGATAGCGCGGTGGCTGCGCGCGCCATTGACGATATGCAGAGCCTGGTATTTTTTGTGGCAGAGGCCGCTAAAGCCTGAGCCTGCTGGCGGCTCCCTTCCTCCCACAACAAGGCTCTATTCACATGCTGATACATACGCAAAAGTATGCAGTATGTATCAAAGACCAGTAAATGAGCGTTACCACACATATGGGGTAACAATCGAAGCAGGTTTGTGACATCACCCCAGGCCTAAAGACAGGGGCTTCTCAGCCTCACGACTGAGCTTTTCTGTTTCTCAGGATGTTGCGCAGACGCTTTGAAGCTATCGGTGGCTTACACTTCCTCCACAGACCTGAGTTTCCCTGAGCCCCAGGGTACACGCGAACCGGAGTCCGACTTACTACAGGTAGTATAGCACATTGACATCTCACTGTCAAGCAGCTATACTAGGGCCATGAGAAAGAAGCAAGCGAATGCAACAACCATACGGCTTGAGCCAGCAGACAGGGATGCCATTGCACGTATCCGAGAACTCTATGGATGCCCATCTGACAGTGCAGCTATCAAGCTCGCTGTCCGCATGGTTGCACGTGGCCCCGATGCCCAAGCCCCAAATAAGGAACGTGGCTTATATCCCCGGGGCTAAAGTCCGGGGTTTTACGCCGCGGTTTGATAACGGTGTTGTCATTACCGATGCGCTCTATATGCTGGGTATTGCGAAGAAGTGGAGTCTGCCCCAGGCCGTCGTGCTCGCGCTCGAGGCGGGCAACGACATGATCCTGGGAGTGCGTGACTCCAACGACCTGGGCTCCTCGATCGCAGCTATCAAGCAGTCTATCGCGGATGGAGGGCTCTCAATGGCGCGCGTCAACCAGTCGGTAGAACGCATCATCGCCCTGAAGATCCAGTATCATGTCTGGCCGGGCACGCCGGCGCTCTAGGTGCCGGCGTGCCCGGCGCGGTACGGCGTGTATGTTTGCGAACGCTCAAATGCTGTGCAACATCGAGCCCTTCCGCCGCCAGGTCGATCGAGCAGGGCTGGCCCTGCTCCAGCCCTTTGTCGAGAGGGCCTGTAACATTATTGCCATAGTAAAGAGAAAATGCCCATGCCACGCCGGTCCGTTAGTAGCCTGTTCCTGCTCGTTATTGGCAGCCTCCTGGCAGTAAGCTGCCTGTTGCCGGCAGCGCTACCCGCACATGCCAGCAGCGCCAGAGTGAATTCCCCACCCCCCAGACCCGCGGATTTCCCCACGGTTGATCCCAACTACATCTATGATCAACTCTTTTATATGGCCACAAGTTTCCAGCATCGCGAGGCTGGCTATGACAGTAATCTGCCGCTCAACATCAATGGGCATGACGAGTTCGCGGCCTACTGGGCGCAAGAAATGCGGCAGGATTTAGCGGGTTTCGGGCCGTTGGTGAGCAGGGACCCTTTCAAGGTTGCCGGCTGGCAGGGCAGGCCGGCCAGCGTATCCGCCTTTAATGTTGAGGTAAGTGTGCCTGGCACCAGCCACCCTGAGCAGGTGGTGATAATTGGCTGTCACTACGACGGAGAGGCCATTTCGACGCAATCGGCTAACGATGACGCCAGTGGCTGCGCGATCGAACTGGGGGTCGCCAGGGCCATGGGACAGTACTGGCGCAGTCACCGGACCTATCCGGCGCGCAGCCTGCGTTTCGTACTCTTCGACGCCGAGGAGCAGGGGATTTTCGGCTCTTTTCACTACTTGAACAGTACAATAAACGGCGATGTGAACAACATTGTGGCGATGTTTAACGAGGAACAGAATGGTATCGCTTATCCCCTGCGCTACCTCGGCAAACTGGCAAATCCGCTCCTCCCTTTTTATATTGAAATTTCACCCCTGCACAATAGTCAACTCTATCCTCACCAGAACCAACTCTCAGCGGCGCAACAGCAGCGTATCGCACAATTTCACAGCCTGATGCAGCAGGCTATACCCGCGGCCTTTGCCGAGTTCCAGGCTCTCGGGTTTCAAACGCTGTTATATCACGGTGCAAATGGCCAGGAGGTCACGCAGCCTGTTTTTTCATCCACGCAGATGAATAACATCCACCTGGAGGAAGATCAACTGGGGGGCAGCGACCAGATATCCTTCACCCTGGCAGGTCTGCCCTGCGCCACCTTCGCTGGTAACTCGACCTACTACGATAACAATCCACCGCCATGGTCCTATCCTTTTGATCAGAAGCAGGATACCATCCAGCTCATGAATACCTTCGCCAGCGGCGGCTCGCAAAAAGCGCAGGCGCTGATGCTGGCACTGGCAATCCCGGGTATGCTCACAACATGGATGCTGCACCAGCCCGCGATTCTCGGAGAGGCCGGGGCCAGCGGCGCCCCCGTTGCCAGCATCAGCGATATCAGGGCAACACAGGTCAATACCGCCATCCAGCTGGATGCGCGGGCCTCGTTCGACCCGCGCAACAACAGCGCCCCGCTCAGTTACACGTGGGACTTCGGGGATGGCGGCACGGCCAGTGGAGTTGCCGTCAGCCATAGCTATACCAGGGCCGGGACATACCGCCTGACTTTACGCGTCACTTCAGCAACAGGCTCCCGGCATATCTACAAAACGCTACAGGTTGTGGCTAAGAGCACGACCTATGCCAATCCCTATGCTCAGTTTCCCCAGAATGGAGTGCCTCCATCCAATCCAGCCGTGATATTACCAACGCCGGATGATCATCCCTTGAGCCAGAACACAACCGCAGGCAGGCCTGTAGGAGTGTTGATCGGCACAGGCGTCGGACTGGCAATAGTGCTGGCGCTGCTGGCATTCGTTGTGCTACGCGCGAGAAAAGGAAAACAGGAAGTTTGACATTACCCCCATCAGACCTTCATAATATTAGCAGATTATCCGTCTATGATATAAGGATTCAAAGCATGGCAAGGCCTATATACGTCATTGGACATAAAAATTCAGACCTGGATTCCGTCGCGTCCGCCTATGCCTATGCGCGTCTCCTGCGCATGCAGGGTGAGGAAGAGGCCATCGCCGCGCGCAATGGCCTGCTCAAGCCAGAGGTGCTCTTCATGCTGGAGCGTTTCCATGTTGAGCCGCCCGAAGCGCTGGAGGACGTATACCTGCAGGTACGCGACGTGATGCGCCGCGGCGTCATCAGCGCCAACATCGACCAGCCGCTTTTAGAGGCTGGACAACTGCTGCAGGAGCACGACCGGCGTTCAATGCCGGTTGTTGACGCGGATAACAGGGTGCACGGCGTGGTTGCCACAGAAGATTTTGCCAAGCTCTTTTTCAATGATCTCGACCCTCGTTCGGTCAATCGCGTACCGCTGCAGCGCGATAACCTGCTGCGTGTGCTGCGAGGACGCGTGCTGGTAGAGGGACGGCGTAAGCTGGGCAACCGCGTCCTCGTCGGGGCCATGCAGGCCGAAACAATGGCTGAATATGTCGAGCCTGGCTGCCTGGTCGTACTGGGCGACCGCGAGGACGCCCAGCTCAAGGCTATAGAGTTCGGCGCGGCCGCACTGGTGGTGACCGGCGATCTACTGATTTCGGAGCGCGCCCTGGCCGCGGCCAGGAAACAGGGGGTGCTCGTTATCAGCACGGCTCACCACACCTTTACCGCCGTACGCCTGATCAATCTGAGCATCAGCATCCGCGATATTATGAATGTTGAATTTGACGCCTGTCACCCGGAGGACCAGATGAGCGAAGTGCAGCGCACGCTGGCTCGCCGCCGCTCGCTGCCGGTCGTAGATAGTGAAGGCAGGCTGGTAGGCTATCTCTCGCGCACCGACCTCCTCAACGCGCGGCCCAAACGCGTCGTACTGGTCGATCACAACGAGCAGTCCCAGGCTGTAGACGGCATCGAAGAGGCAGAGTTACTGGGCATTATCGACCACCACCGCATCGCCGATGTTCACACCAGTAAGCCCATTATGTTCCGCGCCGAAGCGGTGGGCTGTACCGGAACCATCATTGCCGGCCTGTACCACGAAGCGGGGTTCGAGATGCCGCGCGAAGTGGCGGGCCTGCTGCTGGCGGGCCTGCTGTATGATACGCTCATCCTGCGCTCTCCGACGTGCACGGCGCGCGACGAGCGTGTTGCGGCGGAACTGGCGCAGATTACAGGCGAAGACATCGAGCGCTATGGCCAGGCTATCTTCGATGCCGCTGCGGTCGATTTGAATGCCCGCTCGGCCGAGGAGTTGATTACTGCCGACTTCAAGGAGTTCAGCGTCGATGATGTCAAGTTCGCCATCGGCACAATTGAGACCGCCAGCCCGGGCAGCATCGAGAAGCGGGCACCCGAGCTGCTGGAGACGATGCACAAACTCGCCGCGGGACGCGGCTATAGCTCGCTCCTCTTCATGATCGTGGACATCATCAATATGCAGTGCGACCTGCTGATCTGGGGCGGCGAACGCGCAGTAGCGGAGGTTCTGAACGTGCCCCTGGAGGCAGATGGGCACTCGCTAAAGGTCGACGGGCTCGTCTCACGTAAGAAGCAACTGGTTCCACAGCTGGGCCGCATCAAGGCCTTAATGAAGGACAACACCGCCTCGAGTTAAATCTTTGCTCCAACATATAAGCTTGAGCTTATGTTTCGCGAGAAGCGCGCAGGCCCGGGAGCGGTCGAGGCTGAAGAAAATTCTGTTTCTTACGATTATAGAGTATATGTAACAACAGTACCCCGAGTTATTTGAATGCAAGCATATACTGCATTGAGCGCCAGTTAGCTTGTTACGAACATACTTGTCATAGGACAAACACTATGTTAAACTAGAATTTGTCTTAAGCACCTCTTCAGAGGGAGTAGTACTTTTCTTCTACTTGGCTTCGCCTCGATGCCAAATGACAAAAGCGGTCAATGCTGATCCGCTTACCTTTCTTGTGCCTAAGGAGGGCGTTACATATCGTGAGTAACTATATTTGGGTCCCTATCATCGTAGGACTCCTTGCTGTGGGATTTGCAGCGCTCCTCGCGAGGTATGTCCTAAGCAAAGACACTGGCACACCTGCCATGCAAAAGGTCGCCAACGCTATTTTAGCCGGCGCTGTGGCCTTCCTCAACCGTCAATACCGTACCATTGCCATCCTGGCGGTTTTCGCCGCCATCGTCGTGGCCATTGTGCTTGGCCTGCTGGGGCAGGGGACTCAGGCCGACAAGATCGGCCTGGCCTGGCACACTGCCGTGGCGTTTTTAGTTGGCGCGCTCTGTTCCGGCGTCTCCGGCTACACCGGTATGTATGTGGCGGTGAGATCTAACATCCGCACGGCCAGCGCCGCCAACCGCAGCCTGGGCGAGGCGCTGATGGTCTCGCTGCGCGGTGGCGCTGTCTCCGGTTTCCTGGTCGTCGCCCTCTCCCTGCTGGGTGTCACGTTCATCTTCCTTATTTTTGGCATTGGACATCCTGTCCAGCAGGTACCCGCGCTGATCGTGGGCTTCGGCTTTGGCGCCAGCTTTGTTGCTCTCTTTGCCCAGCTTGGTGGTGGTATCTACACCAAAGCTGCCGACGTCGGCGCCGACCTTGTCGGTAAAGTAGAAGCCAATATCCCCGAAGATGATCCGCGCAACCCTGCTGTGATCGCCGACCTCGTCGGCGACAACGTAGGTGACTGCGCAGGTCGTGGCGCCGACCTCTTCGAGTCAACGGCCGCTGAAAACATCGCCGCGATGATCCTGGGCGTGGCGCTCTATGTGGCCACCAAGAATGTGGGCTGGATTCTCTTCCCGCTGGTCGTACGCGCCTTTGGCCTGATAGCCTCGGCCCTGGGGCTGCTCTGGGTACGCCCTTCGGTTGTGATCGAGCCCGACAAAGCCGCCGGAAGAGACCCGGGCGAAATCGCCATGGGCCAGATGAACATCGGCTATTACATTACCTGCGGTATCTCAATTGTTGGCGTCTTCATCGTCAGCGCCCTGATGTTGAATGGACTCGGAGTGACGAGCAGCGGCCTGCCGCCCTGGGTATGGTTCGGCCTGGCGGGTACGGTGGGCATCCTGCTCAGTATCGCCTTCGTCTATATCACGCAGTATTATACGGCCGGCACCTGGCGACCGGTACGTGAGATCGCCGCCGCGACGCTGACCGGTCCCGCCACAACGATCATCACGGGCACCGCGGTCGGCTTTGAATGCGTGGCCCTGCCGGTGCTGGCCATCTGCGTCGCGCTGGGGCTCTCCTTCTTCTTTGGCAGCCAGGTGCATATTGCTGGAGTGGGCATTGCCGGGGGCCTTAACCCCAGCGGTATCTTCGGGACGGCTGTCGCCACCATGGGTATGTTGATGAGCTGCGCCTATATCCTGGCCATGGATACCTTCGGCCCCATCACCGACAACGCCGGTGGTATCAACGAAATGGCCGGCGCGCCCGAGTCTGTGCGCGACATCACCGACGCCCTTGACGGCGTGGGCAACACAACCAAGGCTCTGACCAAGGGCTATGGTATCGGTTCCGCTGCCCTGGCGGCCTTCCTGCTCTTCAGCGCCTACCTGGATGTGCTCTACTCCTACACACATAATGTAGCCTCGCTACCGCGTCGACCTGGCCGAAATCTTGGTCTTCATCGCGGGCCTGATTGGCATCACCCTGATCTTCTTCTTCAGCTCCCTGGCTATCCGCGCCGTTGGCGCCGCGGCCAAGCGCATGATCGAGGAGGTGCGCCGCCAGTTCCGTGAGAATCCCAAGATCATGGCCGAGCGAGTCGAGGACCGCGTTGACCCTGACTATGCGCGCTGCGTGGACATCAGTACACGTGGAGCACTGCGCGCCATGATCCTGCCTGGTGTCGTGGCCGTGCTGACGCCTATCGCCGTCGGCGTCATCCTCGGCCCCCAGGCCGAGGCGGGCCTGCTGATGGTCGGTACGATGGGTGGTGTCGTCCTTGCCCTCTTCCTCAATAACAGCGGCGGCGCATGGGACAATGCCAAGAAGTACATCGAAGCAGGTTACCTGCGCGTGAATGCCGAAGGTGAGATGGTTGACCGTCTCGATCAAAGCGCTACAGTCCTGGGTAAAAAGAGCGAGCCGCATAAGGCCAGCGTGGTCGGTGATACCGTGGGCGATCCCTTCAAGGATACCGCCGGCCCATCGCTGCACGTCCTGATCAAGCTGCTCAGCACGATTACACTGGTGCTGGCCCCCCTGTACATCACCTTGCACCCGTAATAACGGAGCGGTAAGCCATACAAAAAAGCACGCCTAACCACAAAAAAGGACGTGCTTTTTTGTGGTTAGGCGTGCTGTTCCTGGAGCGTGATAATCGCAAATCTCTGGCCCGAGGCAGCGTATCCAAAACCGGGATTTCACGAAAAAGACAAAGTAGAGAATGACCTGCACGATCAGGTATGTTCTGGCGCCATGACGCTGCGCACAGCTCAAAATGAGATCGCGACGAACTGGTTAACTGTTTATAACAGCATGCCTGCTCAATATCACTAAGATTTATCTCTTGCACTGCATGATACTATTAATCATGAGCAAGGAAAAGGAAGGAATAGTATGACAACTGAGATTGCGATTTTTACAGCTGTATCCGGCAAAGAGGAGGAACTCGGGCAGGCGATCCTACGCGGGCTCGCGGTGATCCGCCAGCATCCCGGGCTTATTTCGGCCAGGGTGGAGCGCTGCATCGAAAAACCCGGCCAGTATTTGCTCATAAATACATGGACCTCCCTGGAAGCGCATGTCAAAGATTTCCGTGGCGGCCCACTCTTCCCACAGTGGCGTAGCCAGATCAACGGGTTATACGAAGGCAACCCGGTTGTTTTCCATTATGAGCCTTACTAAAAAGAATGATGCTCTAGAGTAAAAGCAACCTGTAGGAGCATTGCCGCAGTCAGGAACCCACCCCTTGAAAAGGGGCAGGCTTGCTCATTCACGTGAGTGCGCCTCACTCTTGACCAGTCTCAGCCACCAGTCTCCCAGAGGCTGACGGGGCTCCGTTCGGGAAGACATGAGGTACGTTGGGATACTTCACCAGTCCCAACCGCTACGGGAACACGTTAAACAGGGCGACGGGGTAAACCCAGTGCGTGCTCCGTTCAACCTTCCACGAACATTGACGAGGTGAGCATTACCCGTGGAAACGGAGGCCCGCACGGGCAAAAAAGGATCAGGTATGAGTAAGGTGTTTGTCTTAGATACCAATCATCAGCCCTTGAACCCGCTGCATCCGGGACGTGCCCGCCTGCTCTTGCAACAAGGCAAGGCGGCGGTCTATCGCCGGTATCCCTTCACGCTGATTCTCAGGCGTGCCGTGGAGAAGCCTCATCTTGAGCCTCTGCGCGTCAAGATCGATCCGGGGAGCAAAACCACTGGCATCGCACTCGTCAATGAGGGGAGCTCCGAAGTGGTGTGGGCAGCGGAACTGTTGCATCGAGGGGAGCAGATCAAACGGGACCTGGACAAACGTCGGGCGCTGCGCATCACGGCGACGGGGCACGGCTCAAGACAAATGTGTCGGATGGACAAGCATGGGTTCCCGCGCACGAAGGCAAAACAAGCCAAGCGTGTCAAGGGCTTTCAGACGGGTGACCTTGTGCGTGCCATCGTGACAAGCGGGACGAAGCGAGGCACCTATGTGGGCCAGGTGGCTGTGCGGACACGCGGGGTCTTCAACATAAAGACGGTGCAAGGAACTGTCACCGACATTCATGCGCGTTTCTGTAGGCTCGTTGTGCGTAGCGATGGGTATAGGTATCACTCAAGAAAGGAGGCGGCGCGTGTACCCACAGCCTGAAGGCCTGTGGGTACACGCGCCGCGTATTCTATGGATACATCACATGCTGATCTCCCAGAGAACGACCTTCCCACGGCCGGCCACGGACCTGATCTGGGGCAGGCGGGCAAGAGCGAAGGGGAACAGCTGGAAGCACGCGTAGCTGCGCTGCGCCACCAGATCGAAGAAGCGAACTATCAATATTATGTCAAAGATAGCCCCACACTGACCGATGCTGAGTATGACCAGTCGCTGCTCGAACTCCAGCGTATCGAGCGTGAGCACCCCGAGTTGCAAACGCCCGACTCACCCACGCAACGAGTTGGGGCGGGGCCGGTACAGGACGTAGCCCAGCATCGCCATCCCGTGCCGATGCTAAGCCTGGCGAATGCGCGCAATGAAGCAGAGCTCCTGGCATGGCTCAAGCGCGCCCAGAATATTTTGCCCGGCGCGACGTTTGAGTTTGTGTGCGAACTGAAAATCGATGGCCTGGCGATGGCTCTTACCTATGACAGGGGCAAATTGACGGTCGGCGCCTCGCGTGGAGATGGCCTGGTGGGCGAGGATTGGACCCCCAATGTCCGCACGCTGCATTCCATCCCCCACAACCTGCGCGGTGAGCGCATTCCTGACAGGGTGGAGGTACGCGGCGAAATTTACATGTCCACCAGGAGCTTTGAGCAGCTCAACGAGCAGATGAAGGAAGATAAGCTGTTCGCCAACCCCCGCAACGCTGCTGCGGGCTCACTGCGGCAAAAAGATGCGCGTATCACGGCGTCGCGGCACCTCGATTTCTTTGGCTATCAAATCGGCTATATGCAGGGCCTTGATTTCCATACGCAGTGGGAGGCGTTGCAATTGATACGCGACTGGGGCTTTGCGGTAAATCCCCATATACAGCTGGTCAGGAGCCTGGATGAGGTGCTGGATTACTGTAAAAAGTGGGAAAAGGAGCGTTTTCAGCTGCCCTATGAGATCGATGGCGTGGTCATCAAGATCAATGACCTGGCGCAGCAGCAGGAACTGGGCTCGGTAGCCCGTGATCCGCGCTGGGCGATCGCCTTCAAATACCCGCCTATTCAGGTAGCGACCAGGCTGCTTGATATTCGGGTCAATATCGGGCGCACCGGTTCGGTCAATCCCTGGGCCGTACTGGAGCCCGTAAATATCCGCGGCGTAACGATATCTCGGGCCACCCTGCACAATGAAGGCGATATCCAGCGCAAAGACCTGCGTAGCGGAGATTGGGTGCTGGTTGAGCGCGCCGGCGAGGTTATACCCCAGGTGGTCAAGCCGATTGAAGAGCGGCGCAGCGGGCAGGAGCAGGTCTATCACCTGCCGGATCGCTGTCCGCTGTGCGACACAGCTATCGTTCGCGTTCCCGACCAGGCCATGGCCTACTGCCCGAATACGGCCTGCCCGGCCCGCAATCTTGAAGGTGTGATCCATTTTGTTTCTAAAGGGGCGCTGGATATCGATACGATCGGCGAGAAAAAGTGCGCGCAGCTAGTCAGTGAAGGCTACATTAAGAGCGTGGCCGACTTCTACAGTCTGACGCGCGAACAGTTGCTGGCGCTGGAGGGCGTCAAAGCAAAAAGCGCCGATAAGATGCTCGCGGCGATCGCAGCCAGCAAACATCGCCCTTTCTGGCGCCTGCTGTTTGGCCTGAACATCCGCTACATGGGTGAGAAAACGGCGCAGATCATCGCGAGCGCCTTCGGAAACATCGATACTCTGCTTGCGGCAAGCGAGGCTGAAATCGTCGGAGTCGCCGGGATCGGGCCGATCATCGGGCAGAGCGTCTATAGCTGGCTGCAGCAAGCAGAGAATCGCGCCCTCCTGGAGCGCCTGCGACAGGCGGGCGTGAATATGCAGGCTGAGGCCAGAGCCGAGGCGACGGGGCCGCTGGCGGGCCAGTCATTCCTGCTCACCGGCCGGCTCAGCAGCATGACGCGTCCAGCCGCCGAAGAGGCTATCACACAACTGGGCGGCACCATCGCCTCAGGCGTGAGCAAGTTGCTCACGCATTTAATCGTCGGCGAGGACGCGGGCTCAAAGCTGGCCAAAGCGCAAAAGGCGGGCGTGGCCATTCACGATGAGCAATGGATGCTCGACCTGCTCAAAGAGCACCGGGCGAAGTCCGCATAGATACCGTGAGATATGAAGGATAGTTCTGCCACCCGGCCTTCACACATACTTCATCTCCAGGAAACGTCCACGCAGGGCATTGACCTGGGATTTGACACCCTTGCCGAGGATAGCATCGTGCAGAAGTTGAGCCAGTTCACCCATGGCCCCTTCATCCATACCAAAGCGGGTCATTTCTGGAACACCGATACGCAGTCCGGAGGGATTGCGCGGGTCGCTATCACCTGGCAACATATTGTAGTTGACAATGATGTCACTGGCTTCCAGGCGCCTGGCAACCTCGACGCCACCGTCCCACTGTGAGACGTTGACAGCAATCATATGACTCTGTGTGTAGCCAAAATCACGGGCCTCAACGGGCGTGCCCAGCTCATCCAGGCTGCGACCAAGAGCCCGGGCATTGCGCACGACCTGTGCTGCATAGTCCCGACCAAAGCGCTTCATCTCGCGTGTAGCTACCAGCAGCGCAGGCAGGCTATGCAGGTGATGGTTGCTGGAGGAGCCCGGAAAAACACCGCGATCGGCGGCCGGCCAGTATTTTTTTTCTTCCTCGGGATCCAAATTGCCAAGAATCACGCCCCGCTGCGGGCCGGGAAAGGTTTTGTGGGTGCTGCCCGTCATCCATGTCGCGCCCTCGTGCAGGGGGGCTTGAAACTCTCCGCCGACGATCAGTCCCAGCACATGGGCGCCATCGTAGAGTAAAGGAATATTCTTTGTTTTACAGAAAGCGGCAATTTCTGAGACCGGCTCAGGGAACAGGAAGAGACTCTTCCCCATAATAACGAGCTGTGGTGAGACATGGTCTATGAGTTCAATGGTTTTTATAGCATCAATGTGGTAATGATCAGCCGTCAGCGGCAAATAGTGCAGGTTGATCGAGTTTGAGGTCCCCAGTTTGAGAGATTGGCCGCGGTTCTGAATACGCCGCCCAAACACACCTACCGCGCCGTGGCTGATATGCCCGCCGGCATCGGTTGAGTTAGCGACAATGGTATCTCCTCCACGCAGGAACCCCAGGGCGATCGCCGTATTAGCCGCGTTACCACTGATCGGGCGTACATCCGCTTGCCTGGCGTTGAAAAGAGCGCGAATTTCTTGCGTGGCCATGCTCTCGATCTGGTCAATGTAGCGGGTGCCCTGGTAATAGCGATTGACTTTATCGCCCTGGTTGGGGTGTCCCTCGGCATAGCGTCCCATAAAATCGGAGTTCTGGACGCGCCGGACCGCCTCACTGGGAGTATTCTCGCTGGCGATGAGGTTAATCGCCTGCGTCTGTCGCCACATATTTTCGCTCACAATAATATTCTCAATGTCGCTGATATCTACAGTCATGTTGTACTCCCTTGATATATCGCTGCCTGACTTGACGATGCTTCTCTGCCAGCATTATCTCATGTTTGCGTTTGTGAGTATATGTCTCAACACGCTTTCTTGTCAAGCTTGAAGCCATCTGTTGGGATTGCTGGAGGGGAAGGCAATGCCATTTGATCTGATGGTGCGCCTGATTTAGTGTGGCCCTGCAAGCATAATAAAACGGTATGAATTTTATCTCATCTACTACATGAGAAATCCAAATGAGAACCAAAAGCGTATGTACTTACATGCGATGGTTAATAGGTAGGGGGATGGGGGCAATAATCGTCCTTCATTACTATTAGCCATTGCCTCATTTTCTATGCCACTTTGCATTTCCTCGCAGTAAGATGAGCCTGAGGTCCCAGGATAGACTGGCGGCGCACGTATTTTTGCAACGGTTGAACAAAGTCCCCAATGCTGCTATACTTACACGTACCGAACTGGAAGAGCGTATTGTAACACCATCTTTTTAACCTGGACCGAACCAGCCATTTTCGGGAGCATAGGCGGTCTACGATAAGACAGTTCAAGGTGTAATCTGTACGGTAGACCACCTCTTGCATAGAAAGTCAGGAGGATTACAGGTTCTATGAAGGTTTATAGGGCGGAACACATTTTCAATGTGGCGTTAATTTCCCATGTTGGGGCGGGCAAGACCTCTCTCGTAGATGCTGCGCTTTACGACAGTGGTGCTACGACCCGGCAAGGGCGCGTGGATGAGGGAAGCTCAATCTCCGATTTTGATCCTGATGAACTGAAGCGTCGTATGTCGCTTAATGCTAAAGTGTTGCCGGTCGAATGGAAAGATGCCAAGATCAACCTCATTGACACTCCAGGTTATGCCGACTTTGCCGGTGAAGTCAAGGCCGCACTGCGCGTTGCCGATGCGGCACTGGTAGTTGTGACCGCGGAAAAAGGCGTGGAGGTTGGAACAGAGCTCACCTGGCAATATGCCGACGAGCGGAATTTGCCGCGCATGGTCCTGGTCAATAAACTCGATCGTGAAAATACGTCGTTCGATACCGCGCTGAGTTCCCTGCGTGAGCGCTTTGGACTCAAAGTCGTCCCCCTCCAGGTTCCCATTGGCGAACAATCAGGCTTCAAGGGTGTGGTAGACCTTGTTACGCAAAAGGGCTACACCTTTGAGGGCGGCAATAAAGTCCAGGAAATCGCCATTCCCGCTGAGCTAAAAGAGAGCATCAGCAGTTACCGCGAGCAACTGATCGAATCCGCGGTTGAGAGCGATGACACGATCATGGAAAAGTTTCTGGAAGGCGAAGAGCTAAGTGACGAGGAGGTGTTGTCGGTTGTGAAGATGGGCACGCGCAGCGGCCAGCTGATACCGGTCCTGTGTGGCTCCGCCAGCAAAAACATTGGCGTGCAGCCACTTCTCGATGCCATTTTGGATTATTTGCCCAGCGCGGCAGAATTGATACCTGAAGAGGTAGAGGCTATGGGCAATACCCTCTCGTTGTTCGTCTTTAAAACGGCGGCGGCCCAGGTGGGTACCATCTCGACCTTCCGCGTGTATAGTGGCACCCTCAAACCAGATATGCACGTCTACAACGCGCAAACAAAGGCGGACGAACGTATCGGCCAGCCGCACACACCGCGTGGGAAAACACAGGAGACCGCCAGTGAAATCCCCGCAGGCGATATCGGGGCCGTGGCGAAACTGACAAATACACATACCGGTGATACGCTCGCCGGCAGCAAAGACGTAAGCGCAGCGCTGGCCCCCATTAACTTTCCGCAACCATGCTACACTGTGGCCGTCGTTCCCAAGAGCCAGGCCGACCTCGACAAAATGAGTAACGCGCTAAACCGTGTCGTAGAAGAGGACCGCACCCTGCGCGTTACACGTGACCCTGAAACAGCTGAAGTCCTGCTCTCTGGCATGGGCGAATCGCATCTACAGATTATTATTGAGGGCATCAAGCGCAAATACGGGGTCGACCTGGAGGTGCACGATCAGCGCATCTCCTACCGTGAGACGATCCGCAAGAAAGCGCGCGCAAACGGCCGGCACAAACGCCAGAGCGGCGGTCACGGACAATTCGGCGATGTCTGGCTGGAGATCGAACCATTGCCGATGGGCGGCGAAGAGACCTTTGTCTTCGAGGATAAAATTGTGGGCGGCGTGGTACCGGGCCAGTATATCCCCGGCGTAGAAAAAGGTGTGCGCGACTCACTCAAGCGCGGCTTCATCTCGGGCAACCCGATGTTGTATGTAAAAGTAGCCCTGGTTGATGGCAAATATCACCCGGTGGATTTGCTGGCCGAATCCTTCGAGGTCGCCGCTTCGCTGGGCATGCAGGAGGCTGTGCCCCGGCAAGTCCGACCCTGCTGGAACCGGTGATGACCGTAACCATTACCGTTCCCGAAAACAATATGGGTGATGTGATGAGCGACATCAACACCAAAAGAGGACGCGTACTCGGCATGGCGTCTCTGGATAACGGCATACAGCAGATCACTGCGAATGTGCCGCTGGCGGAAATGCTGCACTACGCGACCGACTTACGCTCGATCACACAGGGTCGGGGCTCCTTTAGCATGGAGTTTTACCAGTACGAAGAGATTCCGACCAACGTCCAGCAGGATATCATCGCTCAGCACAAGAAAGCCGTTGAAACCAAGAAATAGCGCAAGTAAGCAAGAGCCCGGGAAAAAGTAGAGAACTGCTATTTCCCGGGACCCTTTTTCTTGTGCTATCTTGACGAGTATGGTGGTCCCCAAAGTCAAGACAGTTTTTGACCGAAAATAAGATAGAACTGAGCAGTTCGAGAAACTCCTGTTCATTGCTGTATCGTTTTCTTTGCCCGGTCATATTTTCCTCTCTACAGAAACTCTTCTCGATACAGCTATTCTATCTTATGCAACTGTCCGAAGGATTGGGACCATTATACTTGTTACACATGGTTATACTGAATTTAAGGACTCTAATGTATCTAATTTAATGACCGCAGAGAAACGCACGAACATCTCTCTGTTGGCGGAAGTTGAGCAGCTGCCATTGAAAACGTGGAATGCTACTCGGCAGGACTATCCCCAGGATCTCTGCGTCCCACAACTGGTGGAGCGACAGGCGCGAGCCACACCAGATGCGCAGGCGCTTTTCATGGGTGGTCGCTCGCTCACTTATCGACAGTTGAACGAACGGGCTAATCAATTAGCTCATCAATTACGAGCATGTGGGGTGGCCCCCAATACGCGGGTGGGTCTCTGCCTCGAGCGTTCCCTGGACATGGTTGTTGGCATGCTTGGAATTCTCAAGGCCAGTAGCATCTATGTCCCGCTGGATCCTTCCTACCCGGCTGAGCGGCTCTCGCTCATGTTGAAAGATGCCCAGGTACCTGTGCTTGTTACCAAGCAGCAGATGGCTGCGCGGATTGCGCTGCAGGGGACAAGGATTCTCTGCCTGGATGATGATGCTACGATGTCGACAATAATGAGCACGGCTGATCCCGCTGCGGTGGTCACGGCCGATGACGTGGCTTATATCGTCTACACATCCGGTTCTACAGGTCTACCAAAAGGAGTTCAGATCACGCATCGCAGCCTGCTGAACCTCGTGTTCTGGCATCAACAAACCTTTGAGGTGCAGGCTTCAGACCGGGCGACACAGTTCGCCAGCCCCGCCTTTGATGTGACAGGTGAGGAGCTCTGGTCTCACCTTGCTTGTGGCGCGAGTGTTTATTTGATCGATGAGGACATCCGTTTCGACCCTATAGCCATGCGGAACTGGTTAGTCAGGTATGCTATCACGCTGACAATCCTCCCCACCGCCATGGCTGAAAGCCTTATCGCTCTGAAGTGGCCCTCGCCCTGTTCGCTGCGAGTCATGCTGACAGGAGGGGACACCCTGCACCGTTGTCCGCCTGCCACGCTGCCCTTCGCGCTGATCAATAACTATGGTCCAAGTGAGACAACTGTTGTCGCTACAGCTGTACACGTCCTTCCCTGTGAAAATGCCACGACCCCTCCCTCAATCGGCCGCCCAATCGCGAATGCGCGGATATACATTCTAGATGAGCAGCTGCGGCAGGTCCCCGTTGGCGCACCGGGTGAGATACATATCGGTGGAGCTGGCCTGGCCAGAGGCTATCTCAATCATCCTGAGCTCACCGCGAAAAAATTCATTCAGGACCCTTTCGCTGACGAGCCCGGAGCGCGCCTGTACAAGACAGGTGACGTGGCGCGCTATCTCCCCGATGGTCAGATCTTGTTTATGGGACGCACCGACTTCCAGATCAAAATCCACGGTTTCCGGATTGAGCCAGGCGAAATTGTGCATGTGCTCAACGGGCACCCGGCAATTAAGACGAGTGTAGTGGTGGCACGTGAAGATACTCCGGGCAACAAGCGCCTGATTGCCTACATCAGCTTGCTTCCGGGTGAGCGCGTTACCGTCGCCTCCCTGCGCAGTCTTCTTTTACAGCACGTACCGGAGTATATGCTGCCCTCAGCCTTTGTCGTCCTGGATGAGTTCCCAATCAATAAAAATGGGAAAGTGAATAGTTCTGCTCTTCCTATTCCAACCGCTGCAAATACGCTGCGCGATGAGGAGGTTACTGCTCCTACCACCCCGCTGGAAGAGCGCCTGGTTGAAATCGTGGCTCCCCTCCTCGGCGTGGATAATGTAAGCGTAGATGATAACTTTTTCTACATTGGTGGTCACTCACTCCTGGCCGCTCGCCTGATTGCTCGCATAGAGCAGGTTTTTGGCAAGAAAATTTCCCTTTCGACCCTTTTCGCCGGACCGACGATCAAGCAGCTTGCCAGGGCCATACAGCAGCAGGAAGAAATGCATTCCCGCGCTCCTCTGCTGGCCGTGCAGGCCAGCGGCTCACGGCGTCCCTTCTTCTTTTTACATGGCGATTGGACGGGTGGGGCTTTCTACTGTTTTGACCTGGCGCGGGCGCTGGGATCAGAGCAGCCATTTTATGCGCTGGAGCCGTACAAGTTTGCCGGACTTCAGGTTCTGCCCAGCATAGAGGCGATAGCCGCGGCGCACGTGGAGTCGCTGCGTACCGTCCAGCCAGAAGGACCATATCAGTTAGGGGGGTTCTGTAACGGAGGCCTGGTGGCGTATGAGATGGCGCGGCAACTGCAGGCAGCAGGGCAGAAAGTGGATCAGCTGCTTTTGATCAGTCCTACCCCTCCTGTCCCCGCAAGGCTTCCTAGCTCTGTCAGAGCGCTGCGCAAAGTAACTGGTGGCCTCACACGCTTTCTGCACCCTGGGGTGGAGGAACAGGCAAACTGGTTCCTGCACGCACGGCATGCGCTGCGACATGTGCTCAGGTTTCTGCATCCTTCCGACAGTAGATTGTCAGACTTTACCCAGCTGGTTGAGATTGACCAGCGCCTCGATAGCATGTTTCCACCAGTTGAAGCCCTCCATAAAGATTACGTGGGCGTCCTTACCTGGCTGACTTCTGGCTATGTGCCTGGCGTCTACCCCGGCAAGATTACCTTCTTCTGGGCCCGTGAGGAGCTATTCATCAAGGATGAGTGGCGCGAAATTGTAGAAGTGAAAGATAAGGAAACGATTGAAAACCATGTCGTGCCAGGTACCCATATGACCTGTATCACAGTCCATGTCAAGGACGTCGCACAAGGATTGCGTACATGCTTGAGTGAGATACAACAGGTAGGATAAATAGATTTATGCAAGAAAATCATCAGCAGCCGCACATCAGCGTGGTGATCCCTACTCGCAATGAAGCGCAGAACCTTCATTCTGTTTTGCCGTATGTGCCTGCTGACGTCGGTGAAGTTATCCTGGTCGACGGGCATTCCAGCAATGGCACCTACGACGTGGCCCAACGCCTGTACCCCTCCATCTAAGTGATCCGGCAGCAGCGCCGCGGCAAGGGCGATGCTTTGCGCGTCGGCATCGCCGTGGCGCAGGGAAGCTTGCTGGCGTTTCTGGACGATGATGCTACCGCGGAGGAGGAGGGGCTGGTTCGTATGCAGCGCTGCTTTGCGAACGGGCAGGTGATGGGGATAGGGGGGGAAAGTGGAGCCGGAGTGGTTGAGTGGGCGGCCGGCCCTGGTTTCCGCACGAGTTCTTGTGGGTGGTGGGCTGTAGCTACCAGGACGAGCCGGAACAGCCGGTGGTGGTGCGCAACTCCTTCGGGGGTTGTTCGTGCTTTCGGTGGGAGATGTTTGAGGGGTGGGTGGCTTTCGCAGCGGATTGGGCGAGTGGGCATGCTGCCGGTGGGCTGCGAGGAGACGGAATTGTGTATCCGCGCGAGCCAGCAGTGGCCACAGAAGATCTTCCTGTACGAGCCGCGGGCGCGGATACAACATCGTGTGCCGGGGGCGCGGACCAGCTTTGGCTACTTCACGTCGCGCTGCTATGCCGAAGGGCGCTCAAAAGCACAGGAGCGCCGGTGGAAGGATTGCCGATCAAGTGATCAGACTACTTTATCGATGGATAAAGACGAATTGGACCATGTTACTCAATGCCGGCTCGCTGGTCGGGACGACGGCGGTGACGGGTATCTTCGGGTTTACCTACTGGTGGGTCGCCGCCCGCTTATTCCCGCCCGAGGCGGTCGGCCTGGCTTCGGCAGCGGTCTCCGCTATGACGCTGCTGGGGACTTTCTGTATCTTAGGCCTGGGAACCCTCTTGATCGGGGAATTGGCGCGCCAACCCGGCAAAGAACTCTCTCTCATCAGCGCCGCCCTGCTCCTGGTTGGCGGAGTAGGGGTAGTCAGTGGTGTGGCCTTCGCGCTTGTCGCACCGCTCGTTTCGGATGGTTTTGAGGCACTTGCTGCAAATCCTGGTGTCATCGTGCTCTTCGCCGCCGGTGTCGGTCTGACGGCGGTCACAATTGTGCTTGATGAGGCGCTTATCGGGCTGCTCAAGGGGGTTGTCCAGCTTGGACGCAACACGCTTTTTGCGGGCACAAAACTCGTTTTTCTGATCCTAGCCGGTTTCTGGCTGTTGAAAGTGGGGGGGCAAATAATTTATGCGGCATGGGTCGCCGGCAGCCTGCTCTCTTTGCTGCCGCTGGCAGGATTTGTCGCGTTGAAGTGCCGTAGACGCATCAGAGCTTTAAAGCCTGACTGGCAATTGCTGCGCAGACTCAAACTCCTGGCTCTCCAGCACCACTTGCTCAATTTGATTGTACAGGCGCCGACTATGGCGATGCCGGTGCTGGTGACGATCGTGCTGTCTGCGACGACGAATGCGTGGTTTTATATTGCCTGGATGATTTCTGGCCTGGTCTTCATCGCCTCGTACGCCCTGACCACCGTCCTCTACGCGATCAACGCCGGTCATACCGCTGAGCTAACGCGCAAGCTGCGCATGACATTGGGCCTCTCGTTCGTGACCGTCATCTTCGCAAACTGCGTGTTGCAGCTGGCTGCAGGGCAGATATTGGACCTCTTTGGCCATATTTATGCGCTACAGGCTGTCTTGTGTTTACGTATTCTGGGGCTGGCCGCCTTCCCCATGATCATTAAATATCACTATATAGCCGTCAGCCGTATTCACAGCAGGATGGTGCGTACCGCGCTGCCTGTAGCCATTGGGAGTATGCTGGAATTGTCGATAGCAGCGCTGGTAGCACATTTTGCCGGCCTGGCCGGTTTTAGCCTAGGCTGGTTTACAGCCGTTTGTATTGAGGTTGTGTTTATGTTTCCCGCAGTTTACCGGGCCACTTTCCCGGCAAAGGCAAGCGACATATCTTGTCCGCACTGCGACGCCACATTGCCCGCGCACGCACATTTTTGCGCGAGCTGCGGAAGTAAGCTCGACAAGACCATCGAGGAAAAGCGTCCTGCGCAGGAGGAGAGCCTGCGCTGTCCGCACTGCGACGCCACATTGCCCGCGCATGCACATTTTTGCGCAAGCTGCGGGCGGAGGCTGAGCAAGCCAGGACCAGAGGAGCTAGACACAAAGAAATCAGACGGGGCGATGGTGGAGGAGCTGGAGACAAAGAGGCTGTCTAAGCCCGTCGAAATATGGTCTATCTTTGCTCGTTGGGGAGATATTGCCGCTGTGGCGCTGCCTCTTGCCGCCCTCCTGCTCTGGTCTCTTTCGCTCCACTCTGTAGATGTAGGGCATATGAACGACCTGGGCCTGGTTTCGGTGTTACCTGCATCGATCATTATCGCCCTTGTCATGCTCTCGCTGAGTTTTGTCATGGTCTTGAAGCGGCGAAAATTGCAGGCACCTGTTATTCTCCTCCATCTTGGTATTTTGATTTTCATGCTCTACGGCCTCACTATCCTGGTCGAGCAGGCTCCCCGTTTTGCCGTAGTGTACCGCCACGCGGGATATACAGACTTTATTATGCGTACTGGTACTGTTGACCCTAATTTAGATGCCTACTACAATTGGCCGGGCTTCTTTGTATTAAGTGCCTTGCTGAACCGCCTGGCCGGCTTTCAAGATATACTTCCCTATGCGGTCTGGTCTCCTGTTTACTTTAATGTGATCTATCTCGCGCCAATGTATGTGATCTTTACGACTGCTACCACAGATAAACGTATCATATGGTTAGCCCTGTGGTTCTTTTGTATGACAAATTGGATCGCACAGGATTACTTTTCGCCGCAGGGATTGAACTACTTCTTCTACCTGGTCATAATCGCTATTCTCCTCAAATGGTTCACGAAGCCGATCTCAACACGTCGACGCACGTGGCGCTGGCAACGCCGGCTCTGGGGCTTGCCTCTGGTGTCGCAGGTCGATGCGTGGTTGACGGCGCCAGACCCGCTGCTGACGCCTGCTCAGCCCCGTCAACGCCGGATCCTGCTTGCCTGCGTGGTGGTAATCTTTGCTTTTTGCGTGTTTACCCACCCTCTTACACCTTTCTTCATAATCACAAGCGTGGGAGTTCTTGCCATCTTTGGCCGTATTACCCCGCGCTGGCTACCTGTGTTCATGGTCGTCATACTTGTGACCTGGTCTGCTACAATGGCGCAGGAGTATTTTGTCGCGAACATTAACCAGCTAATCAGCGCCGTGGGTTCAATCGGCGGCGATGTTTCGGAAAATGTGACCAGCCGCGCGGCACAGGGCAGCCCTGGTCATATTTTTATCAGTGATATTCGCCTTTTTATGACTTTTTTCGTTTGGGCCCTTGCATTTGCTGGAGCACTTCGTCGTTTGCGCAGAGGTTATCACGATGCCAGTTTTGTTTTACTGGCAACAGTACTTTTTCCACTCGTCCTTGTTCAGGACTATGGCGGCGAGATGCTCCTGCGAATCTATCTTTTCTCTTTGCCACCGATGGTCTTTTTCGCCGCCTCCTTGTTTTTCAGTATGCCAGCCAGGGGGACGTCGTTGTGGAAGAAGGCAGGCTATGGATTGAACGCGGCAACAGCGTGGCAAGTCTTCAATGTACAAGCAGAGAGGGATGTATCCAGCCGGCATCGCTGGCATGTATCTGATAGAGGTAAAACGCTAGGGATGCAGCTGTCGCTTGCAGGCATATGCCTTGCGCTCCTTGGAGGCTTTCTTTTCACCCGTTATGGTAATGAACGCCAGGATTACATGACGAATGCGGAGGTAGCGGGTGTGCGTCATCTCTATGCTATCGCTCCGCGAAATTCATTGCTCCTGACCGCCTGGGATGGCGCCCCATGGGAAGCTGTGAATTATGAGCAATATGGCCAGGAAGTGCTGTACGACGATATTCCTAATGCTGTTGTTGACGAAAATGCTGGCGCAATTGTGCAGTTCATTGAGGACACGCGGTCTGATCAGTCCACCAGGGTTTACCTGATCATCACGCGCAGTCAGAGAGCAACGGCCGATCTCTCAGGTTATCCGCCTGACCTGCTCGATCAATTGATGGGGAAGCTGCAGAAGGCCAGGAAGTTCAAGCTGATATTCAGCAATACTGATGCCCAGATATATATATTCAACTCCTTGAGTAATAGGCGTTAAACGTTCAGTAGCCATGCCTGAGGCAGGCACTGCAGGAGAAAACTCGTGGATTGGTGTTTTATACGCATCAATTCTCTAAAAAGATACTAAATAAATCCCCAAAAGCCAATATATTAATTTCTGCAATCGCTAGCTTCAATCCGCTTTACATGAGAAATGGCCCTGCTATTTTCTGGAGCGTTTTTTCTTGCGTGTACCCTGCTTACTCGCAGGAGGCTGCCTATCTTTAGCCAGGAACGCCCGTGCCTCCTCTGCGTGACCATGACTTACCAGCCAGCTGCGGGCCCCCTCATGTAGATCCTGCAGTGTGGGGCTGCTGACAATCATCATCCACATCGCAAACTCTGGATCGGAGGGCCTGCCAGAACTCCATTGCTTTTCAGTAATGAGAAAATCCACGACCTGCTGCACATCAAGCGTGCGCAATACAGCATCCAGGCGCTGGCGAAAATTTGCATACTCTGTCATACGTTCCTCTTTCACACGCCTTTCATTCTACGTTGATTATATCAATACATCCACCTCAACGCGCAAAGCATACCAGGATACTTCACCTTGTAAAGTTCACGCTGGTGTTACTTATTCTTCATCCTAGGTGATCATTGTGATCTCACTCCAAGGAGGGATAACATGATTCACTCTTGTATGCGATGTCGCGACAAACTTTTCCCGGTATACTATCCTGAGGAGCGCAAACAATTGGAGAGATGAAGCGCACACGAGCTTATACGCTTAATCGATGAGATGAATAGAGCGTTTACCGGCTTTCAACCTGGTGGACACTGACTTTGGATGGAGGATATCATGCAGGACTCATCTAAGGATAACACGCAGTACGATGCCACTCACTACGATCCGCCGCGTTACGATCCACCGCCACAGGATACGCCGCAGCAGAGTACGCCACAGCCAAGTACGCCGCCGCAGAGTACGCCGCCGCAGAGTACCCCACAGGCGGGCGCCTCGCGCCAGGGGAATCAGAACGCTCCGCAATACAATGCATACTATAATCCCCCACCACAGAGGCGGCGACCACTAGGTGTCACAATTTTGTCGATCCTGATAGGCATTGAGGGCCTGGGAGCATTGCTGATCGGAATACTTGCCATTGGAGCCCTGAGCACCATTGGCGCTCGTTTCGGAGCGCACGGTCACGCCGGCTTGAGCTCTGCTTTCTTCATTATCGGCTGGATTCTCGGTATCTTGCCACTGGTCATAGGCATCATCATTCTTGCCGTAGCCGTCGGACTCTTCCTGCTTAAAAGCTGGGCCTTCTGGATAACGATTGTAGCCTCGGCCATTTTCCTGCTCAGACAGATATACGAACTCTTCCAGCCGCGCGACTCGTATACACTCATTATTATAGGCCTGATCATTCCCGTGATCGTCCTGCTCTACCTCCTGCTTGATCCAAACGTGCGCAGGGCATTTCACATAGGGGGGGTAGGGAGAAGAGAAAGATTGGTCTGAAGTAGAAGTATAAGTAAGCGAGCGCTGCGGGGTACCTGGACAGGTACCCCGCCTTACTATCTACCAGCGGCGCGTCAGCCGAATAATACCATCCACTGGCTCCTCCAGCAAGCCAAAATCACTGCCAGCGAGCTCAGTACAGGCCCCTCCCCGTGGACTGATTGGCCAGTTGCTTGACTCTTGTCCCCATAATACGTACAATTCCAGCAACGTTAGCGTGCTAGCGGTTCCTACCTGCCAGCGTCGGCAAAATTGACCTATGAGAGGTAACACTTGCAGCCAGAAGCAATTTTCTCCGCTCTTTCACTGTCCGAGGTCGTCAAACAGCTCATCATCTATCGTCCCTCGGGCTTGCTGACGATCTGGCGCGCGCTGGGCCCACGCCAGGAAGAGGCCAGGTTTGTCATCGAAGAGGGGAAGCCGGTATATGTCGTGTGGAAATCCTTTCAGCAGCATACCAATGATACGCTGCTCACCTGGTTCAATTCGTGGGGCGAGATTCACTTCACCTTTCTCCCCACAGAAGCGCGCATGCGCCTGCCCGCGCCTACAAAACCGCCTTTGCGGGAGCAGTCGACGGGCTCCTTACCCCAAACGACCACCCCTTTACCTGTTGTACCGCTATCTACATCCGGGCAGAGGACGGCAGGTTTGCGCCCAAGGAGTGATGAAGTACAGGCTCAGGCGAACAACTCCACAGGTGGCCTTACATCGCCACCTGCAACATGCGTCGCAGTACTCACTACCAGCGGACAAGCCTATCCCGCCGCGAAGCTCCCACGCTATGACCGGACTATTTTCCTGCTGATAAACGGGCGACGCACGCTCATGGACCTGGCGCTGTTGACGAAACGCCCCACAACCGAGATCTATGCCACATTACAGCGCCTGCAGAGTCTGCGGCTCATCAGCATTTCGATGTAAGCCCTGCGGCGGAGCAAAAATGGCCGCCGTCTAATTTAACCTGCTGCGATCATCATCCAGTGGCTTCGCCAGTATCCGACGCATAAAAGGAACCTCCCGGCGCAAAATGCCTATCTCCTCCTGCAGGCGCTGCAGCGTAGACGTCAGTTCCAGGAAATGCTGTTTCTGCTCATCCTGGATCTCGAGGAAGTACGCTATAAAGTGCGAGAGCCCTTCTGCCGTTGTGGGTAGATGCGCACGAATATCCTCCTCCTCTTCATTCGCCGCCTGCAGTAACAACTCCAGGTAGGCGCCGAAAAGCTCCTGGGCAATCCTGTAGTATTTATCAAGCTCATCGCTGGTCGCGGGAATATCGTGATAGGTCTCAACCAGGCCGGAAAGATACGGCTTATAGCGATGCTGGCTCAGAATACGAAAACGCGTAGTACCCAGGACCATCAGTACATAGCGTCCATCATCGAGGCGCTGTAAATCGCGAATCTCTACCATGGTACCGATCGAATATGGTATCTCCTGTAAGGGCTCACTATCTGGTTGGGTAAGCACAATGCCAAATGGACGTTCCAGTTCCTGGCAGTCTATGATCATCTGGCGATAGCGCGGCTCAAATATGTGTAGCGGCAGCACCACGCCTGGGAAAAGTACGACATCTAATGGAAACAAAGGTAGCTCTAGCGCGGATGCTGACATGACATCACTCCTCCTTTGGTAAGATGTACAGGATAGACATCTCACCTCTTGCGACACCTATCGGACCTGCCCCTGTGCTTGCTGCGTCTGCATATGTTCATCCCTGCATGCAAAAATATTTTTCACATAATAGTTTAACGAAAATATCCACCTCCAGGCAAGTGGAGTTGCTGGTCTACGCGCAACAGGAGGCCCTGTCTTCTTTTCTCGCAACCCAATCTCCCTATTGCTGGCCGCTCAGGGCATGGTAGTGCAAGTGAGTGTGTGAATGGTCGGGCCAGTGACGATGTTCATGGCTATGCATCGTCCCGTTAGGAGGCATTTCATGCGGCGCATGGGTATGATCACCCTCGACATGGTAGGGATGGTCGTGCCCCCGCCAGGCGTTGCCGGGTTGATAGTTGGCTACCAGCAGGCTCTCACCATGGTGCCAGCGGTCACGGAAAATATCGTAGTTCTTCTTACTCTTGCTTGCACGCTCATCTTCACCCAAGCTGTACCATTCGAGATGGGGATGTTTCTCGATGCGCTTGACCAGCATGGGAGTAGTGACGGCGCGGTAGCCCGCGGTCTTGAAGAAAAAGCTCAGGTAGATATCCATCAAGCGATAGAAACGAAACTTCTCGTCAATCCAGCCGATTTCAGGCAACAATTCGCGCCGGAAAGCCATCAGGTAGCCCTCAATGGCATCGACATCTGGACCAAGGGCTTCACGAAACTCGCGTAAATCGTCAGTCACCAGCCCATAAGGACCGACGACGCCACTATCAGGATCAGCAAGGGCACTTGCCAGAGGCTGCCAGATGTCCCCTGTAAGCTCGATAGAGGTATCCAGCAAGACGATATAGCGCCCACGGCTCGCGCGCATAGTGGCATTGCGGCCGGCAGCGAAGCCTAAATTATGATCGGCGAAAAGTACCTGCAGGCCGATCGGCCGCTCCGGCGCCGACATCAGGTCGCCCTCGCGCGCCAGTTGCTGCAGGTAGCCCAGCGTATCATCGGTGGATCCGTTGTCAACAACGACCAGTTCGACGCGCCGCGCACCAGCGTGGCGGCAGACGCTTTTGATACAGCGCTCCAGGTCAGAGCGGCTATTGTGCGCCAGCAGGTTCAGCGAAAATTCATAAAGGTCGGGTGCGAGCGACTGATCCGGCACATCTGCGGAGCTAGAAATGATGTTGAATTCGTCCTCGGGTCGCCGCGGCAACAACAGGGAACCCCGGGAGGTGTCCCTGATGGCATAACCCGACGCTCCCAGCTCCTGGCGAATGGCGTCGGCCAGCTCATACCTGCGGGCACTGCGCAACCTGTTGCGCTCGTGTACCCGTGTAGCGACGGCCGCTGGAGCCGCCGCCAGGTAGGTCTGGGGATCGTATTTTTTGCGCGGTTCTTCACTCTGGAGATAGCGTTTGAGGTCAAAGCCAAGAATACGATCGGCATCTAATAAGAGGCGCACCCTGGTCGTGGCATCGTATGCGGGTGAACGCAGCATAGACCAGACAGCGGCCATAGCGCGAGGCATATTCAGGTCATGCTCAACCTCCCCCAGGAAGGCATCGAGCCAGGGATGCGCAGCGATTGGTTCAGAAGCCAGGACATGTTCGCTATCGGCGGAGACGTACAGGCGGTAGGCCAGCTCCTGTAAGTGCTCAAGCGAAGTCTGGGCGGCCTGTAAGGCGCGGAAGGTGAAGTTTAAACGGCTGCGATAGAGGGCGGTCGTGTAGAAGTAGCGCAGGGCAAGAGGATCAAAACCCCGCGCCTCGATCTCCGCACAGGTGTAGGCATTGCCTGTGGATTTCGCCATCTTCTGGCCGTCCGCCAGCAGGTGCTGGGCATGTACCCAATAATTGACGAACTGTTGCCCCGAGTACCCCTCACTTTGAGCGATCTCGTCTTCGTGATGCGGGAAAATATTGTCAACCCCGCCAGTATGCAGGTCGAAATGTTGACCCAGATACTTGATTGACATGGCGCTGCACTCGATATGCCAGCCAGGGAAACCAGACCCCCAGGGACTATCCCAGGCCATTTCGCGCCCGGGCTCGGCCGGTTTCCACAGCGGGAAGTCTTCTGGATTATGGCGGTCAGTATCTACGCCCTCGCGCACGCCTGCCAGCATATTCTCAAGTAGATTGCCCGAAAGCTTGCCATAGCCACGAAAACGTTTGATGTCAAAGTAGACATAGCCATTGACCTCGTAGGCGATACCCCTGGCCAGGAGGCCTTCAACGATGGCAATCATCTCAGGAATGTGCTGGGTGGCCCGTGGAAAGACATGGGCAGGCAAGATATTGAGCTTTTCCTCATCGCGGTGGAAGGCGTCTGTGTAAAATTGGGCGATCTGCAAGGACGTCTTGCCCTCTTTACGCGCCTGAGCCAGCATCTTATCTTCGCCGCGATCAACCATTTCCTGGCGCATGTGACCTACATCAGTTATATTTTTGACATGCAAGACCTCCAGGCCACGATACTCAAATGTGCGACGCAGCCAGTCGGCCATGGTAAATGTACGCAGGTTTCCAATGTGAATATAGCGGTAGACGGTAGGGCCGCAAGAATACATTTTGATTTTGCCTGCATCTATGGGTACGATCTCCTCCACCTGCCTGGTCAGAGTATTGTAGATTTTCATGCCGTCGCAGTTAGCCCTTTCCATAAGGTTCAGAATTACAAGAGTCACGCATTTTTATACACATTGGATTTTATATCGTACGAGTGAAAGTCGGTCTTTGTCAAGCATACGCGGCACAGATCAGTGCGACTTTTACTGGGTACGAGTGATGCAGCGTATACTATACTCTAGATACTACAGCCTTGCCGCTGATTACTACCTCATTACCTATTACCTCATTACCTGCCTCCCAGGCAGGGTGCCCGGAGAGGGTGCCCCGGGCAGGGTTCCCGGTGAGGGTAGCGGCGCAGCTGCAGAGAAAATGTGCTGTGATGATACAGGAGAGAATATGTTGCAACCACTGCCCGCACATCTGTTAAGGCTACCTGCGCTGGTAATCTTTGTTGTTATAGGAAGTATCGTGCTCAACGCCTGCGGGGAGCCGCAGCAGGCCGGGGTGTATCCTGGCGCCGGCACGCCCGAGCACGTCGCGGCCAGCTCTACAGGGGTGGCCTCGTCCCCTGACCACGTAGCGGTTAGTAGCAATAAAACGGTTTTCTTAATTATGATGGAGAACCACAACTGGTCGGATATCAAAAATAGCCCCTCCGCGCCGTACATCAACGCTACGCTCCTACCGATGGCAGCATACGCCGAACAGTACTATAATCCGCCAGGTAACCATCCCAGCGAACCAAACTATTTATGGCTCGAGGCCGGGACGAACTTTGGCATCAACGACGACGCGGACCCGGCCGCCAATCACCAGGGCACAACGCGCCACCTTGTCACCCTGCTGAACAATGCCCACATCTCGTGGAGGTCCTACCAGGAAGGCATCAGCGGCAATGCTTGCCCGCTCAGTGGGGAGGGCCTGTATGCTCCCAAACACAATCCGATGGTCTACTTCGACGATGTCACGAACACCAACGATGCGCAATCAGCCTACTGCATAGCACATATACGGCCCTTTGGCGAGCTGGCCACAGACCTGCAGCGCAATAGCCCGGCGCGTTACAACTTTATCACGCCGAACCTGTGCAATGATATGCACGACAGCTGCGCGCCGCTCAACGATCCTGTGAAACAGGGCGATAACTGGCTGGCCCAGAATCTCCCGGCGATTCTCAGCTCTCAGGCCTACAAGAGCGGCGGCATCGTCTTCATTACCTGGGACGAGGGCGAAGGCGGGGACGGCCCAATCGGGATGATTGTGCTCTCGCCTGACGCGAAGGGCGGCGGCTACTCGAATACCATTCACCATACTCATAGCTCAACCCTGCGCACCCTGCAGGAGATATTTGGCGTGACCCCGCTGCTGGGCGATGCGGCCAATGCCAACGATCTACGCGACCTGTTTAAGACCTTCCCATAAGAAGAGAGCCTACTGTGTCATTTCTCTGACAATGCGCTGGACGCGAGCGCCATCCGCTCGTCCCTTCGTCTCTTTAATGCTGAGGGGCATGACCCGCTTAAATTCCCTGCCATGCTGGGCAATCACGTCGGCAACGATCGCTCGAATATCATCATCGCTGATTTGTGAGTTCGGCAGATAACTCTGCAGAATATCCAGCTCATGCTGCTCTTTCTCAGCCAGGTCCACTCTCCCTCCCTGGCGGTAAAGTGGAATAGCCTGATTGCGTTTCTTGACCTCCTGCTCGAGCACGCGCATGCCATCGGCCTGGGTGAGCGCCTGGCCATGTTCCGGGTTCTTACGATCCGTACGCGCCACTTCAAGATTGTGGATCGCCCCTAATGCCATGCGCAGCGTATTGAGTTTCAACTGATCGCGAGCACGTTGTGCGTCCTGGATATCCTTGCGCAATTGTTGCTCTAGCGGTAATTCCGCTCGTTGTTCCGCCATAAATACTATCTCCTTGTTCAGAAACCTCATCACCTTTATGCGCGCCACCATTTGCGATATGTCAAGTGTACAACATAATGCTGGAAAAAGCATCCCGCGCAGAGGAAGCCAGAGATTTTCGCAGGTCAAATAGTACCTCATGGCGCTTCAGTTTCGTTAGAAAATGGTAGAATATGCTATTTCACAGAATATAGAGAAGGATAATCATGTCGCGCCTCAATAAATTTTTGCACCGTCTGAAATTTGGCCCTTACGAAATCGCGGCGCTGGCCATCATCGGGCTGGCCCTGCTGCTGCGTCTGACGCTGGTGATCAGCGGCTGGCCGGAAGCGGATAGCGATGAAGGCACAATGGGTTTAGAAGCCATGCATATCGCCTATCGCCATGAGCTTCCCATCTTTCTCTACGGCCAGAACTATATGGGCACTATCGAAGCGTACGTGGGTGCACTGCTATTTCACCTGTTTGGAACCTCACTTTTCTCACTGCGCCTGGGCATGCTTATTCTCTTTACGCTCTTTCTACTGAGTTTATATCTATTGACAACCCTGTTGTATTCAAAAAAGCTGGCCCTGATCTCCCTCGTTTTATTGAGCGTGGGGGCGCGCAATATTCTCCTGCCAGAAATTCGCGCCGTGGGCGGCGCCGTCGAAACCCTGCTCTTTGGCACGCTGTTGCTACTGCTTGCCTCCTGGTTGGCGCTGACGGCCGGAAGGGAGATGTTACCTCGCAGGCGCAGGTGGCGCCTGCTGGCCTACGCCGGATGGGGTTTAGCAGCGGGTCTCGGTCTCTGGAGCCACATTCTTATCGCTCCTTTCTTTCTAGTGAGCGGGCTTATTCTCCTGCTTTACTGCCGGCATGAATGGCGAACGTGGGCACCGCTGCTGCTTCTGTTAGGCCTGCTCATTGGCTCTCTGCCCCTCATTCGCTATAATTTGACTGCGCCCGCGGGGCAAAATTCTCTACAGGTCGCTCTGCAAATTCAAAGTGGCAAGAGTGTTGCAGGCCCTGTCGCTCGCCCCCTCCAGCAGTTGTCTGCGACATTGTTTGATAGCCTGCCAGTGGCTACAGGCATCAACCCCTACTGCAGCTTGCAGGAGATGCCACTTTTCGGACCTGCGACATCACGTACATTGCCATGCGTGCTGATCGATGGAGGTTGGAGCCTGGGCTACCTCCTGCTGCTGGGCATGGCCATTGTGCTGGCTATGCTAGCTCTCTGGAAACTGTGGAGACGCCGCCGGTCACATGGCCAGGCCTGGCCGGAAGAAGAGAGGCAGGCGGCGATCATCCACTTTGCGCGGCTGATGCTGCTGTGTAGCGGCGCGCTGACACTTTTCCTTTTCGCCGACAGCCCCCTGGCATGGGAGAAGCCCTGGAGCACGCGTTACCTGATCGGCCTGCTGATTCTCACGCCGGCGATCATCTGGCCAATCTGGAACGGATTGAGGAATGTTACGCAGCCTGTAGCGGATGCGGCGCCCGGCGCTCTGAATATGGCGCTGAGAAGCGCGCTGCTGCTCCTGATCGGCGGCTCGCTCCTGGGATGCTTTCTCGCCAATTTTAGTGATGTCGCCGCCAGCGCCGCCTACAATCAGAGCGCTGTCACCCTGGTTCATGACCTCTCACAGCTGGGCATCAAACATATGTACTCGGGCTACTGGGTCTGCGACCGCCTGATGTTCGCTACGCATGAGCAGATCCCCTGTGGCGTGGTATACACCGACCTCACAATCGGGTTGAACCGCTACTACCCGTACTATAAGAGCGTGGCCGCTGATCGAGGCGCTCCCTACGTGTTTCCGCAGGGCTCCGACTTCGCGCAGGCGGCGGCGAAAAATCCTGCCCTTAATAGCCGGCATTTTCGTCACTTTAACATGGATGGCTATGTGATCTACCAGCCGCTCCTTACCTGACTGAGTGTATGCTCTTCAGAGAGGGGGAGGCGTGGGCTGACTAATGGTAGTGCTATCCCTGGCAAGGGCTTTTATGCATGGATCCATCTGGAACTGCTCCCCGGCCACACACCAACGCACTTTGATGTGATAGAATAGAGGTTCTACAACTGCTTTTGCATGGTCTATTGCCTGGATCTCGCTGGTGCATTACTGGGGGATAGCTTGTCTAAACGTGAATTTACCACGCAGAACGAATATCACTATAACCTGACCAGCCCTGTACGCTGGATCATTGCGCATTTGTGGCGCTACAGGCACCTGGCTCTGTTCTATATGCTGGCCTCGCTCATGGCCAATGGGGTCTACGCGAGCGTCTCGCTCCTGACCGGCGCGGCCTTTAACGCGGTTCTAAGCGGTTCCCTGGACCGGCTTGCTTACCTGGTTTTTCTTATGCTTGGCACCATCGCCCTTGGCGGGTGCGCGGATATTGGCGCGCGCATCTTCCCCGAGTTGATTGGCAAACGCGTGGTGCGCGATGCCCGGGCGGAGCTGTATCTGAGCCTGCTGGGCAAAAGCCAGACCTTCCACAATCGCCAGCGCGTGGGCGACATTATGGCGCGAGCAGCCAACGATATGACCCAGTTGAGCAATATGATCACACCCGGCTTTGACATCATCTTTGACTCCAATGTCAGCCTGATGATGACCTTAATTTTCATTGGCTCGATCAATTACCAGCTTCTTCTGGTGCCGCTGCTCTTCACCGCTTCGTTTCTGATCGCGGTGCGTTTCTACTCCCACCAGCTCGCACCGATTGCGGACAGCATGCGCGAGAAGTTTGGCGAACTCAACGCGGGCCTGAATGAAACGATCAGTGGCATCCAGGTGGTGAAAGCTGCGGCCCAGGAGAAGGAGGAGATGCGCAGGTTTGAGAAGCGCGCCGGTCTCTATCGCGACCTTTTTGTCAGAAACGGATATGTCCAGTCCTGGTATCTGCCGCCGCTGCTGCTCTCGCTTGCCCTGGTCTTCGCCTTCCTGCACGGCCTCTCCCTGGTTGTGCATAATCAGATCTCCGTGGGCAGCCTGATAGCCTTTATGAGTCTGATGGCAGTGCTGCGCTACCCGGCCTTTAACTCCAACTGGTCATTTAGTCTGGTACAGCTTGGTATAGCCGGTGCGGGGCGTATTCTGAGCATCCTCAAGCAAGAGACGGAACTGGATGAAAACGAGGGGGGCTATCGAGGCAGCGAGGAGGGTATGCGCGGTGACATCGTCTTTGAGCGCGTCTCTTTCAGCTATGAGGGTACGCCGGTTATAAAGGACATCTCGTTCCACGCCGGACCAGGCTCAACGCTTGCTATCGTCGGCCAGACGGGTTCGGGCAAGAGCACGCTAACCAGACTGATCAACCGTATCTACGACGTGGAAAGCGGGCGCATCCTGGTCGATGGCGTTGATGTGCGCGACTGGAACCTGGATGCGCTGCGCTCGCAGATATCGACGATCGAGCAGGATATCTTTCTCTTCTCGCGCTCAGTCACCGAGAACATCGCCTATGGACTTGGCCAGAAAGCCGATCGCGAGGCCATTGAGCGAGCCGCGCGCGACGCGCAGGCGCATCAGTTTATCCTGAGTTTCAAAAAGGGATATGCGACCGAGATTGGCGAGCGCGGAGTGACGCTCTCCGGGGGGCAGCGCCAGCGCATCGCCATTGCGCGCGCCCTGCTGACGGATCCGCGTATCCTGATCCTTGACGACTCGACCAGCGCCATCGACAGCGCCACCGAGGATGAGATCCAGCGTGCCATTCATCGCGTACTAGAGGGCCGCACTACCCTGCTGATCACCCATCGCCTCTCGCAGATCCGCTGGGCCGACAAGGTCCTGGTACTACGTCAGGGTGCACTCGTCGATCAGGGCACGCATGAAGAGCTGCTGGGTCGCTGCGAAACCTATCGCCGCATCTTTGCTCATTATGGCCCGGCGCAGCAAGAGAACTTCAGAGCCGGAGTGCAGCGGGCAACAACATCCTGAGCGGGAAGCCAGCATGGAGGTGTTCTCGCGCATCGTGCCCTGAAGTTCTGCAAATGGCTGGCCGGGGCAAACAAGCTGAGATGCTTATATAGAGCTGATGTACTGGAGATTCTATGGGTTTCTTAATGGACGGCCTGGAAGCCGAAGCATACGACCGCAAATACAGTGATAGCGCTCTCATCGCGCGCATTATTGGCTATTTCCGCCCGCGGCGGCGCTTGATGTTCTTTGTCGCGCTCCTGATTGTGCTCACCTCGCTGGTTGACACCGCCTTTCCGCTGCTGATAGCGCGCGGCCTTGACCTGCTTATCGCCTCAAAGACCCTGCAAACTGTGATCATCCTGACCGCGGCGATTCTGGCAGCAGGCATTCTCTCGTGGACCTTCAACTTCTTTCGCCAGCGCTTCGCGGCGCGTTCCGTGGCTGACGTGGTCCTGAACCTGCGCAAGGATGCCTTCGCGGCCATCGTGGCGCATGATATGTCTTTCTACGATGAGTTTCCATCCGGCAAGATTGTGAGCCGCGTGACCTCGGATACTGAGGACTTTGCCACAGTTGTGACATTGGCCTTAAATCTGCTCAGTCAGCTTTTACTCTTCTTCCTGCTGATGGGCGTGCTCTTCTTTAGAAGTTTCTACCTGGCCCTGCTGGCCCTGGCGATTGTTCCGGCCATTGTGCTGGTAGCTCTGGTCTTCAGGCGTATCGCTCGCCAGACAACGCGGCGAGCGCAGCGCTCTCTGGCGCGGGTCAACGCCAATGTCCAGGAGGTGGTGAGCGGGATCACCGTGGCAAAAAACTTCCGCCAGGAACAGAATATGTACAATGAGTTCGTGCGGGTCAACGAGCAATCGTACCAGGTGAATGTACGCTCTGGCTTCGTGTATAGCGGTGTTTTCCCGCTGCTCTTCTTCATTGCTAATCTGGGCACGACGGTCGTGGTCTATTTCGGCGGCCGCAGCGTGCTCGCGCATACGATCTCAGCCGGCGACTGGTTCCTGTTTGTGCAGAGTATGGGCCTGCTCTGGTTCCCATTGACCAGCATCGCTTCTTTCTGGAGCCAGTTCCAGCTTGGTCTTTCCGCCAGCGAGCGCGTCTTTGCCTTGCTCGACGCCGAGCCACGCGTGCATCAGATCGCGCGCGCGCCAGTAGAGCAGTTGCGTGGGAAGATCGAGTTCCGCAAGCTCTTCTTCAGCTATGATGATCGCCAGACGATCCTGGCAGATTTCAACCTGACTATCCAGCCGGGCGAGACCATCGCCATTGTCGGGCATACCGGTGCCGGCAAGTCCAGTCTGGCCAAACTGATCGCGCGTTTCTATGAATATCAGGGCGGCGAGTTGCTGATCGACGATCACGACATCCGCAGCTTTGACCTGGACACATACCACCAGCACCTTGGCATTGTGCCGCAGTCGCCTTTCCTCTTCACAGGCACCGTCACCGAGAATATCCGCTACGCTCGTCCCACGGCCAGGGATGAAGAGATTGAGGCCAGCGCGCGCAGTATCGGGCGCGGCGACTGGCTGGAAGCGCTGCCTGAGGGTCTGGATACCCTGGTTGGCGAGGAGGGGCGAGCGCTCTCAATGGGCCAGCGCCAGCTTGTAGCCCTGGCGCGCGTGCTCTTACAAGACCCGGCGATCATTATCCTCGACGAGGCCACGGCCAGTGTCGATCCACTCACTGAGGCGCAGATTCAAGAAGGGCTCGATTTGCTTCTCAAGCATCGCACTGCAATCCTGATTGCGCACCGCCTCTCCACGATCCAGCACGCCGATCGCATCCTGGTCCTGTCGCGTGGGCGCGTGGTGGAGGAAGGCAATCATGAGGAACTGCTGCGCCATGGCGGCCATTACGCCCATCTCTACAACACGTATTTCCGCCATCAATTGCCGGACTATCGGCCTGGCGAGGGATTTGTGCCTGTGCAGGTGAGTGTTGTAGATGAAGGCTCCGGGCCAGCGCAGCGGTGAGATCTATGCAAGAAATTCGCGGCCATGCTTGCATCCTCCTGACTAAGAACAGCATAAAAAAGAGGCAGGGCACCCTTGCAGGTGCCCTGCCTCTTTAACTGGAATGCGGTCCCTCGATCTGGGGAGGTTGCGCAACCGGGCCACCAAGTTGGATTTGCTGCTTCAGCGCACGCAGTTGATTCTCCACATTCTGCTGCGTAGAGATCTGGCGCAGCTCGCGCTCAAGCGGATCGTTGGCGCCAGGCCCTAGCAGACCCTGATCACCGAGCGTGCCCTGCTCAACCAGCGCGTCCATGGCACTGGCGCGCGCCTGCATGGAAAGCACTTTGTCCTGCGCGCGCTGCATTGCCAGATTCATCTCAGACATCTCCTGTGAGATGCCCGTAACGGCCTCATTGATCTTCACCTGAGCCTGGGCAGCGCCATACTGGGCCTTGACCATTTCCTTCTGGGTGCGGAAAGCTTCGACGCGGGCGGAGATGGTGCGCTCCATCGTGACGAGCTTCTCTTCTTGCTCACGCAGCTGAGCAATCTGCTGCTCGAAACTATTGATCTGCTGCACCAATGTCTCTTTTCTTTGCAAAGCCATGCGCGCCAGGTCTTCACGATTTACCTGTAAGGCCTGCACCGCCTGCTGATCGAGCCGATCGATCTGCTGTTGCAGCTGTGCTTCCTGCAGTTCCAGGCGCTTTTCATTGGTCACCACTTCAGCGATCGAGCGTTTCAGGTTCTGCAGCTGTTCCAGCTGTTTACTATATGAGTAATCCATTACCTGGCCGGGATCTTCGGCCCTATCAAGCGCCGCGTTAGCGCGGATGCGAAAAAATGTCGCTAAACGAGAAAAAAAACCCATAGTACTCCTCCTAGTCGAGAGTAACACATGTGCGCCGCCTCAGATGCTCAACTGTATTTGAAGATGCCGGTGTCATTGCGTTCATAACTTATGATAACATAAACTAAGCCCCGAGGATACGCTGTACCACCCTGGCTCTCCATCCTTTAGGATACTGGTGGCGAATTCAAAAAGTGGGGAAATATACCACAAAAAGGCCATTTTTCTCTTCTCAGTGGGGAATAGCAACCACCTTTCGTGCTTGAGAAAACTAGAACATCCCTTCGGAAGTCGACTTCGCCACCAGTATCCTAAAGGATGGAGACCCTGCATGTCTTACCTATTTACATTGCTGTACATCTTGCATTCATCATCACAACCATTTTTTCTCGGCTTTTCATTCTTTCAGATTTTTCGGCGAAGTCTCTTCCTCTCCACACTTTATGGGAGACCTGGGATCGGTGGGATACTGGAAGCTACATTGCCATAGCAATGCAGGGCTATAACACACTTCCAAAGATTGCTTTCTTCCCGCTCTACCCTCTACTGATCAAAAGTGTCATGTTTCTCTTTCCTAAGCCTCTTCTTGCGGGCCTCCTTATCTCAGATCTTGCAGGATTGATTCTGCTGGTCGTCCTTTACCGGCTCGTGCAGGAGGATTTTAATTCTGCCCGTGCATATCGTACCATCCTCTACCTTTCTCTATTTCCTTCAGCCTTTTTCCTGGCTGCCGCATATACCGAGTCGCTCTTCCTCTGCCTCTCGCTTCTCACGTTCTATCATATGCGTCATGGTAACTGGTGGTTAGCAGGTGTCTTTGGCTTCTGTGCTAGTCTAACACGGTCAGTCGGCATACTCATGTTTCTCCCTTTCTGCTACGAGTACCTCTGTCAACAGAACTTTCGTCTGAAAAGCATCCATTTCAATATCTTGAGTAGTCTACTTTTTCCAGCCGGTCTTGGGCTCTTCGCTCTCTATTGTTATTTCCGCTTCCATGATCCTCTCGCCTTTGCTCATGCGCAACGCTTCTGGGGACATCAACTGTCTTTTCCTGGATATGGGCTGCTCTCGCTCAATTCAATTGTGCACAGCTCTGGCCTTCTCAGTTTCCAGGCACTTCGTAACATAATTGATGCAGGGGCAGATATATTTATCCTTCTGCTTATCGTCCTCAGCTTTTTCGGCCCGTGGAGGTTCCCAAAGCATCTCTGGTCCTACAACATATATGCAGTTACGTTCTATCTTTTTCTGCGAACCTTCCCGATCAATAACTCATTCCCCATTGAGGCAACCGCTCGTTTCATGCTAGAAATCTTCCCAGCCTTTATCGTCCTGGCTGGCATCGGCAAAAATCGCATGCTTAACATCAACTACCTGGTGATCTCAGGGTCCTTGCTCTTTTTGTTACTCACGCAGTTCTTGATAGGACATTGGGTTACTTGAGTTGAAATAGGCGACATCCGCGACCTGGTGGGAACACTCAAACGGGAAAACGCGGCGATCGGGGTATTTATCACCCTTGAGTCCCCTACCCGTGACATGCTAACAGAAGCTACCAGCGCGGGCTTTTACCATTCCCCGGGCTGGAACAAGGATTATCCGCGCATCCAGATACTAACGATTGAGGAGCTGCTCCACAACGCGGAAATGAAAATCCCACGAATTGCGCAACGAGGTTGTTGAAGAGCTAATCCCTGATCTGGGAAGCGAAAGTCGTGCAGACTGGATGTTGAGTTCGTGAGAGGTGAAAGCAATAGAGGGATGGAGAGCGAAAAGGGCAGAAGACGAGAGGAAGCCAGGAAAAGAGATCATGAGGCTCCACCCGGAGAAGCATGCCTGTCCGAGAAGAGGGAATCCAAAGGCTGCCGATGCGGTGTTAAGCCGTCGCCAAACCGAGCGAGGTCGCAAAGCCTTCTGGGACGCCGAACAGTCTGATCGTCACCCGGCTCGCTGTTGGGGCTCGCGCGTTGCGAGTCAGCCGCTCTTGAAAGTCGAGACGATAATGCGCGCGCTGTGCACGGGACAGGGGCGCAGGCGCGAGAGTTGGGCCGGTAGAGAGGCCCTGCTCCACCTGGACCTCCACGTGTTGCTGACGGAGCAGATGCGTGCACGCTCGTCGATGGTACCGACGGTTCCAGTCTCTCCAGAGGAGGGACGCAGACCCGACGACGAGGGGATGTAGGAGCACACTGACCCGACGAGGCTTGGTAGCGGCGCTGCCATGCCATTGACACTGCTCCCGCAGGGGGCAAGGGCGACAACTGCGGATGCTGGCCGCATACACCACGCGCAGGCTCCCATCGACTTCTGTGCGCCGCTCGTGAGCCACAAGCGACTGGCCGGCGGGACAACGGAGCGTGCCATCAGGCTGGAGAGCAAAGTCTCGCCCCGAGAAGCGGCCTTGTTTCCAAGGTAGGGCCACTTCTGCCGGCCCGTACCCTTGGAAAGGAGAAGGCGAGAGGGCCTCTTTTTGCGCAGGTGGGAGAGCAGGAGCAAACTCGGTGGTGCGCACCGGATCAGGAGCAAGTTGATGGCCCAGCTCCAGGCGCAGGTTCCACACCCATTGGCTGATGATTTGCCATGTCTCTTGCCCGCAAGCAGCGTGGCTACACCAGCGATCTGTGTAGATTGAACCTGAGTTTGGCTCTTCCGCGACTTTGGTGAGGATGATGAGCTTATTTGCATCGGAGTGATAGATTGAAATATCCGATCGCAAACGAGAGCGATCAAGAGTTCGGAGTCTTTACACACGATGTCCTCATCTCCATTTCTTCCCCTTCCAACGGGTTTAGAGATAGTCACTATTGAGACCGTTGATGACCTGTTGAAGGTTCAAGTGGCTTCAACGAAAGAGAGCGCTTTCTGTCCTCTCTGTTTCTGTCCATCCAAACGTCGTCATAGCCAGTATACTCGCGTGGTAGCCGATCTGCCATGCGCAGGCTTCCGCGTGCAACTCATCTTGCATGTGCGCAAGTTCTTCTGCGAGAGCGTCGACTGTTCCCGCAAGATTTTTACCGAGCGGCTCCCAGCCTTTGTTGAACCCTGGGCACGGATGACGGTTCGCCTCCGCCAAGCCCTTGAAGCCCTTGGGACAGCCACCTGTGGCGAGGTCGGCGCACGGCTCTCCGAGCGGCTTGCCCTGCCGACTTCTCCCACAACTCTCCTGCGCCGTATCATGGCCTTGCCCACCGACGCGGTAGGATTGGTCGTGCATGTAGGGATCGATGACTTCGCCTTCCGGCGTAGGAGAAACTACGGAACCGTTCTCGTCGATTTAGTGCGTCACCGGGTCATCGACCTTTTACCGGATCGCAAGGCGGAAACAGCCAAAGTGTGGCTGCAAGCCCACCCGGAAATTGACTTGGTGAGCCGTGATCGCGGGGGAGATTATGCTAGCGCAGCAAGTCAAGGCGCTCCACAAGCGGCTCAGAGCGCTGACCGTTTTCATTTAGTGAAAAATTTAGCAGAAGCAGTAGAAAAGGCATTGGTGCATTGTCGTGCAGAACTGCAAAGAGGGACGAAGAGAGCCGAGCCTCCCGATCCACCCGCAGCAGAAGAGCCTGCCTTCTCTCTGGTGACCTCTGATGGACAGCCTTACTCAGCACACCAAGCAGAGCGGTATGAGCGCTACCAACAGGTTGTAGCGCTACGCAAGCAAGGAATGAAGACCAAAGAGATCGCGAAGCGGGTCGGCCTCGGAGTGCGGACGATCCAGCGATGGCTTTCAGAGGGAGCTTATGTGGAGACGAACTACCATCATCGGCATCGCAGTCGTTTTGATGCGTACGAGGCGTATGTGAAGCAGCGCTGGGATGAGGGATGTCACAACATTCAACAGCTCTGGCGCGAGAGCAAAGCTCTGGGATATCCCCATTCCGATCGGGCACTGCGGGCTCATCTCGAACCACTGTGTGGCAAAGAGCAAGCCGATTTTCCCGAAGCTTCTTGCCTCGACCACTTTTCAGCAAAAAAGGCGATGTGGCTTTTCATCCGTCGTTTCAAGGATTTAGAGGAAGAGGAGCGCGAGGAACTGGCAACCATTCGTCAGGCAAGTGAGACGGCTGAGACCCTCTACCAAGTGGTTCAGGAGTTTTTACAGATGGTTCGCAAGCTTGAAGGAGAACGCCTTGATGCTTGGCTCACAGCTGTGGCGGCCAGCCAAATCGAGGAACTGCACCGTTTCGCCAATGGCCTGGAACGGGACAAAGCTGCCGTCCTCATGGGATTAACGCACTCCCACAACAACGGACAGGCAGAAGGGCAGGTGACTAGGATCAAACTTATCAAGCGCATGATGTATGGCCGTGCAGGATTTGCCTTGTTGCGCCAACGCGTTCTGCATCGCTTCTAAGAGCAGGCGAGGCCGAACAAGCTTCGTTTGCCCAAGGGAGTTCTTCTGAGCCGATCCCTTCGGCTCTTTTTTAGCCAGAAGCAAGTGCGGAAGACTCAACAGGGTGAAAGGGTGACTCTTTCTGGACAGTGCAAGCTCATCATTCTCACCAAAGTCGCGGAAGAGCCAAACTCAGGTTCAATCTACATCTGGGTCCTGCTCCAGGTCTTCATCGGCAAGAGCATTCTCGAAGGCGCCACGATGCAGGTAGAGCGCGACCACATCAGCCGTCGTGAAAGCCGCCTGCGGCACGTTGGTCAGGAAGAGTTCGTAGACCACTCCTGCGCGTTTGACGCCGACACGAGGCTTCTTCTCGGAGGCAGGATGGGTCGCCACCACGACCCGGCAGCGCTGCCCCGTTGGCCCCACAGTTACGTCCGGGCAGTCATAGAGGGTGCGCACGAGGCGACTTTCAGGGCGGCTGAACTGCTGATCGGCAGGCAGGTGTAAGCGTGCCTGGACGCGTTTCCGGTCGAGGAGCTGATAGTCTTTGCCGCGCGTCACGTAGGCCCACCCTGCCAGGGAAGCTATGACGGCTCCCGTCCCATATTGGCCGTCCAGCCGCAAGAAATCCGTTCCACGGGCCGCGCATGAGCCTTGGCGTAGCGCTGGATCGCGGCCACCGCCCGGCGCAACTCCTCGCGGTACTGACCGTTGCCAGCGTTTCCGAACGAGCCGAGCCACTGATGGCTATGGGCCTGCAGGATGGTGGTGCGGGTGCGCACGACCTCCCCGCATTTGCGTCCGGTGTAGCCGGGGGCACAGAGGGGACGCAGGCGACGCTGCGGCGCAGGCCGATCCGCGGTCTGGGGCAAGGCGCGTTGGCGGGCCGCTTCTCGCGTCCCATCCACATCGAAGACGAGCCAGTGGCTCCCTTGTCGATCCCACAGCCCGCCCGCCTGCTCCTCTTTGTTTAGAGGGCGTGCGAGCGCATCCTCAAGAAAGAGCGTACGCAGGGCTTCGACTGGCTCAGGCGGGAGCGCCGCCAAAAAGCGACTGAGCGTGGAAGGAGCTGGCAAGCGGTCTCGCCCGAAGAGCGCCATGAAGACCGAGGCAAACGGGCGCACTGTAGCGTAGAAGGCTTGCAGGGTTCGCTCGCCACTGATAGCATAGCCGAAGAGCACCGCGACAAAATCAAGCACCTCGTAGTGGCCGAAGCGACGGCGTGCAAAGCGCACCCGTTCTGCAATGGCCGAGAGGACGCCTTGCTTACGAAGGCAGTGCGTGATGAGCGCGACTTCCCCTAACCAATCGGGTGTCGAGGGTACAGACTCGGAAGAGGTCTGGATACTCACCGACATATTGGTGATACTGGTCATATATACCTCCTTGTTGGGAACACATTGGTTCTTCCTCATCAAAGAGGCATATTTTTAGGCTGGTTCGCTACCGGTTAGCAGCTCGTTGCGCATCGCGTGGGAAAATGCCCTCGCAGTTTGGCACGTTCAAGCAGGCGCCACGGGTCCAACAGGACGGAGCCATCCAAGCGGATTTGGGATTGAGGTAGACAACAGGAAAGAGGAGCCCTCCATCTGTGCTTCTGGTCCTTTATTTGTGACCCTATTCTGATCCCATCCCCTTAAATGTTACCCATTCGTTAGCTTTCCCTGCTATATATCTACTACCTGGAGCAAAGATTTACTCCTCGTTTGAGCGGTACTACTGGCCGTACATCCATCTAACTCCAGGCAATTTGAAGGATTACATCAAACTATATCAAATAGACTATCCCCTGTGTTTTTAGTTCCTATTCGTGACTTTATCCTGATCCCACTCTCCTCAAACGTGAGCCTTTTGTTAGCTTCCCCTGCTATAGAATTTACTGCCTAGGGGTAAGGGGATATGCTCTGGACGTTAGAAACGTACATGAGTCTTACCCCGGACTATTCTCGCAAAGGAGGCATGTCATGTTTAACGCAGACCAAGCACTCTTGAAGCTGGAAGAATACGAAATTGGTCAAAAACATGGAATGAAACTTACTTTTAATGAATTCTACAGCTTACCCCGCGTTGACAGATTTGATTTCATCCAAGGCTGGCGGAACCAATGGAAAGCTGAGAAGCGGCCTCTTACAGAAGAGGAAGTGGTACGCGCCGCGTGGCTGAAGATTGGCAGGCATGGCCATAACTTGCTTGTCCGTCCTCTGCCTGACGGAACACTTGAAGAATGCGATCTCTTTTTCCCTAAAGAGCACTGGCAGGGAAGTTGGCACATTATTGAAGAGGTTATCCTGGTTTTACAGGTTGGTTGGTATGTCCTCTACGTGGTAGGGAGTAAAAACGGCCTGCATTCAGGGCTAGAGTTTGATGAGCAAACAGGTGACGTGCATGACTACTATCATGTAGTAGCTATCCGCCGAATTAGATCTCACGGTTCGGTCATTTTTAGGGCGAAAAATGAATTGTATTCCCCACTTTGGGGCTAAAAACGCTCAAAAAAATGGTGCTCATTCCCCACTTGGTCATAACGCCTTGGACCAAGTGAATGCATGTTCTGTCAAAGTGAGACGTATTGCTTGTTTCTACGTTCGAAACATGCATTACGCGGAACCAATTCTTTCAAACTCCTTCAAAAATGACCGAACCATGAGTTAGATAGCTAAAACGAAAGTAGTTATATCCTGGCATAACGCCGTAATTACGATGACTTCAAGTACTTCTTTATCAAATAGGCTATCGCACCAATCGCCAAAATTACGATCACTATCCCAATCGGGCCAAGATAGGTTGCGAGCAAAATAACTACACCAATAACAATGAAGATTGGGACATATTGTTTGAATAGTTTATTAACGTCAAGATTTATCATTTTTATCACCCCGCTTTCTCAAACGCTGATGATAACGATATTTCTGATCACAATTATTATGGCAAAATTTAGCTCGTGACGGAAAATAAGTTTCAAAAGTCTTATTATCATAAATACATCTCACCTTAACCTTTTTTCTTTTCTTCCAGGATAATTTTCCTATCTTTTTATGAAACTTCTTCCCACTCTTTGATTTATGCCAAGATTTAGCCAAATTATTAACATTTGCAAGATGCTTATTATTATTTTCTAAAAATTCTTCGTTCTCATATAGCTTTAGCATATGATCGCGCCTATGTTGTGAAAATGTTTTTAATTCAAGATTATCAATATTATTATTATCTTTATTTTCATCTTTATGGTGAACAATATACCCTTTTGGTATTGGTATTCCTGTTTCTTTTTCCCATATGACACGATGAAGAAGTTTTTTCTTTCTTGTTTTCTGTCCATGCCCGTAATAATAATCTGTAATATAATATTTTCCTAAACTATCAAGGTGAAAATGATGTCCATCGTATTCAATAACCTTTGGTTTCATACAATATATTATATGTCAATGCATCAGCAATTACAACCAGCGAAGATTTGGTACTGGTGATATAACAAGATCAAAGAAAACAACGAATACTTAAACTATCTGAAAAATCAGGACTGCGTCCATTTAAAATATTCTTTTGCTCATCCTTTCCATTAATTTGTTTCTTCCCATCCTTATCCATATTCTTCTTTTTAATTGCCCGCAAATCCTCGGTGATCATTTTACGAACCGAATATATTTTCCCGCCTATCTTCACTTCTTCGGAGGCTTGCCCGTCAACAATCACATTCTCAAAACTGATAGCTGTCTTTCCGGTATTCACCAAATCCGCATAGCGGTAGTAACACTGTGTTTTTAGATTCGCATAATCCTCCTTTTCTTTTGTGATGGGATTGGGAAGCGCTATGGCATTAGCATTAAATCCCTTATATTCCCCATTGCTCAAATCAATTACGCCGCCACCCACGCCACCTTCATCGACAACAACCTGAGAGCGGGGGATCTGCATCCGTTTCCGCTCTTTCTCGATAATGTCAAACGCCTCGGTCACACTTGATTTGGTCATGATCTCGATGCGCTCCACCTTATAGCCGACCCAGGTATTCATGACCATGAGATCCCTGCCGAAGCGGGCATAATCACAGGTGATGCATTTCATCCCGCCTGGCTCAACAAAATTAGAGAACAGATCAGTGATTTTCTGGTAGTTAAACAGCGCGGTCCCGTCCTGCCTAATCTTCCAGTTGCCCTTTAAGAGCTGCAGCTGCTCGGCCTCATCGAGTGAAAGCAGATTGCCCAAATATGCAGGGTTTACGGCTAGCAGTTTCTTATTCTCGTAAACAGAGCCGGGAATAAACGTCAATGATTTGACGAGGTCGTCGATATTACGATCTTTTAACTCCGGATCAGAAAAAAATATGCGGGCACTTATCAACTACCTCCTGTGAGGTATCTCCCCAGACGAGATGATTTGCGTCGTTAATGAAGTAGCGGATCACGCCGGATCGCTCAGGGATAGGAAAGCCGGTGTCTTGATCTATCCACCAGGCGAGAAGATCCGCGACCCAGCTGTCGGGATCAGGATTACAGGTGGCCCGGATATAGGGGCGTATGCCGCAAGTTGAGCGGTTACGGCCTACAAGATAGAAAAATTGTCCCCTCGTGAAGTGACAGAGTTCGTCAAAACCTATAAACGGGAGTTGCGTTCCTTGCCAGTCAAGTTTGTTATCTTCATATTCCAGGTGGCTGAATTTAATTTTTGTCCCTGCGGGAAACTTCCAGGTAAGACTTGAAAGATTTGGTTTGCCGCCAACATAAGGGTAAAGCATATAGGAAGTGTCCCAGAGGCCGCCTTCATTCGTCACTTGGGGTGTGGTACGCCGGAAAATAACCCCTCCGAAACCTGGGACTTTAATGTGGCGTAGTGGTTCTAATAGTAAGCTAAAGGACTTCCCGCTCCCTGCGCTCCCGCCACCGATAACAATATCGGCAGGACTGCTTAAAAAGGACTCCTGAAAGCCAATTTGTGGACGTATATCAATCTTTTCCCTCATCTTTATCGCGCTTGTTGTCGGGGATATAGATATTGACATTAGCGCCAAGAATAGGATTGTCCGGATCGTTGGAATGCTTAATCTTGTCAGTTGCTTTAAACCCTGCTCGATCCAATAAGTCACGCCGGGAAATATTGCCAATGAGTCCGGTCCGCCTGGAATCAATACGAAGTCCTGCTATTGATTCGACTGCTGCGTCCTGGATCTGTTTATCGATCTCTTTGCGTTTGCGCTTAAACTCTTTAAGCGTCTCTCGTTTCATGAATTTATATGCTTCGTATAATTTGCCACCTTTAGAAAACCAGAGCTTCACTGTCTGGTGCTTTCGTTTCATGCGGATAGCAATAAGAGCATAGGGCATATTCACCAGCGCAAGTTCAACAGCAAGCTTTTCCTTGTCATCCAGCATATCGTAGGGGTTAGTATCGGTTGAATCCGATAGAATCTCAAGCGTATTCTTTTTCTGTTTGGTCTTTTTTTTCATATATCATCACTTACTTTTTCCCCTTTCTTTTCTTCTTCCTCCTTCTCAATTTCTTTTATTTTTATCGCCGCTATTCCCATTATCCACGCGCCAAGCTTCATGATCACCAGCCCGATCTTGCCCAAAAACGTCAATTTTGCGCTCACCGTTATTTGTATTGGTATACCGATCTGTTGTTCACCGATTAATCCGCTCACTTTTGCCATATTTAATTTGCCTTTTTCTCTTTCTTTTCCATAAAACGCAAATATAAATTCAATTCACTTGTACAATCCCGATTGCAACTGGAACACATATACATTGCTATGGGCTGCCAGTAAACGGGAGCCGAACAGCAACTTGTTTTATAGAATTTATACTGTTTCATGGTGAAGATGATATGTAATGACGCCATTCGATAGGGCCAGTAGGCCAGTCTTCCTGTGCTAACATATCTTTTCCTTGGTGAAACAGTATTAATATATTCGTCCATACCATAAAAACTCAGCGATAGGAGTATTAGAAGGATCAATCTATTGTTGGTTATTGTTTCGCTAATACCCGAAACTTTAGCTGCGCTTAACGTTTACATCCCAACACTGCATCCTATCGTTCAGTTTTCAGTTTTTCTTTTTCTCCTCCTCCGCTTCCTCCCTCAAACAAACTTCAAGCTCCTGCTCACAAGCCCGCAAAATATTTGTCGCCTGCTTTTGCTTGAGTATGGCATCCGCCAATCCTTTGTTGACTTGCCCCAGCTGCGGTGTCTTCACGATTAATTCCTGGTTCCGGTAAAAAATAACATCAATCTCGGCATTGACCAGGTTTTGCCGCCATGTGTTAATCATGTTTCTCGCAAATTCGGATTTTTTAATTAATTTTATTGATTTCAATTCATCCATTTTCTTTCCCTCCTTCCCCATTAGTTTCCAAATATTTCCCTGCTAATTCTTCCCAATCAACATCGTATGCCAATAACCCATCCACTAAATGGGTCGCGAAAGAAAGAAGCGGGGTATAGAGGCTTAATCCCTCATAACCGAGTTTCGTAAACATGATCCAGTCGTTAACCTTGTAATAGAAATGCTGTATGTATTTCATGAAAAGCTCATATTTAACCGCAAAGGTATGTGTATTCGTCGGACACCGCCGCCATAATTCCTGCCCATGGACATGAATTTCCGTACAAGTCTTCTCGTGTTTCGCGTAAAAACCCGGATGGTCGTACGGACTGACCATACCGTACCGGTCAAGTCCTGATTTAAGTTTCTCAAGCGTATCAGGCCGCCATAGATAATCATCTTCTAAAAATAACACATCCTTTTGTGCTTTTTTGGCAATATCATACGCGCAATAGAGGCTTTGCCATTTGCCCAGTTTTTCAGCCATTATCACCTTGCCAAAAGGCTGAAAATATTGTTCCCATTCAGGCGGACAGGCATCAAGCAAATAGATGCGCTCGCAATCACCGGCTGCCAGAAACGATTTGTGACAGGCAAGGACCAGCTTTAATTTATCCTCACCCATAAATTGCGGCGGTTTGTTTTCGGATAAAAATGGTGAGATTCGAATTATTGTAATCATATTAGGTATTGCCTCAGTCCCCGATGCCAACAATAGCCTGCATGATAAGGATCAACTTCCCGGTCATCAGGTAATTCCCCAAGGCTTAATAATCTGCTGGGAAAATCATGCACCCATTCTTTATCCTCAATGCGCGTGGCATCATGCAAAAGTAGGATTTCCTCCGGGCTTAATGTGTTTTACCGCTTCATGCAAACATTCTCCCCTGTTTGCTCCATCAATTAAAATGAAATCATATATTCCCTGAATTTTTGTGTAGTTTTCAAGTGATACCAGATGCAACTCAACATTCGCTGGCTTCTTCTTTTTCACCTCATTGTAGTATTCAGGATCATGTTCGTAAGATACCCAGCTCTTCACAAACTTTGGATAATATAAAGTTGAGCCACCACAGCCCCATTCGAAACATTCAAAATCAGGTTTCAGTAAACCCTCAATTATCTTAATTTCAACATTATTCATCATTGGTTTTGAAATATCATTCGTCATAATTAAAACCTCCTGGCCTTTGCTTCGCATAACCTGAGCACATGATCGACATTTTCCCCGGTCATTTTGTGGTAAGCATAGGCATCTCCACGCACGATCCACCACACTAAATTCGTCTTCGCTTCCAGTTCATCAGTTGATTTTGAAGTCGCATGGTAAATGACCGCCTCCGGGACAAAGACCGATTTTTTCCCCAATTGCTTTGTTACTTTCCAGGCAAGCCAGGTGTCCGAGAACCAGAATTTCAATTCCTCCGGGAATAATCCGGTTTGTTCAATCAGATCCTTCTTGAACATGAAGCAGGCGCCTCGAAAATCGAAGTTTCCGGTCCGCTCGCATTTGTCATAGGCAGTTTGGGATACATCGTCTTTTTGATAGGGACTGGCAAGTAAACCATCTTCTTTTAAAAGTTCATTCATTAAATGCGCGTCCCACCACTGGGAAAGCAGGATGTCGTTGTTAAGAATCGCAATATAGTCCCCCTTTGCCTTTTTGATACCCTCGTTCCAGGTATGGGTGACAAATTTGTTGGGGTCTGATCTGAGCTTGATGAGCCTGGTTACTTTTTGCGTGGTCGGGAAATGTAGCTCATTGATGTATTCAATCGTTGCGGGATCGGTGGACCCGTTATCGACAATAATAAGCTCAAAGGGATGATAGGTGTTTTCCAAAAGCGACTCGATTGTTCTTTTTAAATATTGCTTTTGGTTATGTGAGGCGATAATGACACTGAGAGTGCCGTGATTGACTCTCACGACTTTTTGCGGCAGGATCTGCAATATGTACTGCTCAAAACTATACCGGCGGGAACAATATGCATCTTTATCGTGCCGCCAGCCAGCGCGCGCCCGGTCATAGGTCGCGTCGCTGCTTATTCTTTTGTCAACAAACGGATGGTGATGAGGAATAAACGCATCGGACATAATGAAAGTGTCTCTCTTCATTGCCACCTGTTCGGTTTCGATATCGCAATTATAATGGAAATATTGTGAAGAATAGATGACATTTGCCTCATCCTGTACTCCCGACTGCTCCTGTATATATTTGCGGCTCACCATAAAATGGCTGGCATGTTTGCCCGATTTTGTGATTGCCCAGTCATCCTTCGCGCCAACAAAACCAATCTTAGGGTCTTTAAACTTCTCTAACATTAACTCACTCCAATTAGGGGTAAATTCAATATCATCCGCCCCGCAAAGGATATATGGCTCGATTGTTTGCCTGTAGCCATAATTAATAGCTTGCACATACGTATGTGGAGCAACATTGATGATGTATCTTTCGTTTAAGGCTTTGACTGTTTCAATGGATATTTTGTCTTCCGACTCCAGGATAAAATAGATCGAGTGAGGAGTTTTAGTTGTGGTGTGAATGTTGTCAATTAATGACCTTAGTTTGTGTGGTCTTTGGAACGTAGGTATCAATATGGCTATCTGTGTATTCATATTATTTTTTATCGGTATTTCCTCTGAATATTCCGCCGATAATCGATAAGAGCGCCAGAATAAGCAACGTTACCCAAAAATTAAGGATAAGTTCCCTATGATGAAAATAAGTCACGATATAGTTCCATGCCAACATCGCAAGAAACGTTACTCCGATATAAATAAGAACAACAAAAACCGCAATAAAAAAACCTATTATTAAGAACTTTTTCATAATTATTTTAAAAACCTATAGACATAACCTAAACCACCACACATCAAACAATTTAGGGTATAAACATATTTTCCTGAGCCATGACAATTAGGGCAAGTCTTTTTGATTTTATTAAGCTTTTTCTTCCTCATGATTATTCGATATAATATTGACAAACCCCCGCCCAATCTCCCTCAGACCGATCTTTTATCGGCTTATCAAGTCCTTTTGTCCAATCAACTTCTAATCCTGATCGCTCAAAACCTAAAAACCACGATGCCATTCTCTGCTTTGGATCAAACCTATGTCCTTCTTTATATCCACCTCTTAATGTCGTTGAATCCCAACATAAATGTTGAACAAGACTTGGAGCCGTAGCCCAGGCTTTGATGTTATTCTTGAGCATCCAGACCGTAATTCTATTATCGTCAAAATAAATCTCCGGTTTTATGTGCTTCTCAGCAAACAATAAAAAATCCTCGATCATAGGAGTAGGCATAACATATGCCTGAGCCATTAATAGGCGATTTAATAATGCCCACAACTTACCTTCAGCCCTCGCTTGCAGAATCTCATCCCGGTTCGAAAAGAAGGTAATCAGTTTGTCCGGCAAGAGTTCCAGAATGGCCTCTACAGCCCGTATAAAGGCCGCAGAGAGCAGGATATCGTCTTGGAGGACTAAGACATGGTTGTGCCACTTTTGGTAGCTCTGTAAGGTCTTTTTAGCTCCTTCCCAGAGATTTTGTTTGTCATCCTCGATAACCAAAATCCGGGGATCATTATCCAGAAGATGCTTCATGGTTTGCACCCATCTTTTTCTTTTACCGCTCGCTTGTTTCCGGATCGCCAGGCTCGTATTCATATCATTTATTTTCCTCCCCCTCTTCATCTCCCATGACCTTTTTTTCTTTTTCTGTTATCCTCTTTGTTACCTCAACCGCTTTTGCCATTGACTCCTCCTTGCTCAATCTCTTCTCTTCCAACGAAAAGAATATCCCGCAATTCCTCTTTTCCGCTCCATCTATAATTACTTTCTGAAACTCACCCAACAATGGCTCAGCGATTTCAATAATATAGCTGTTCCTTGCTCTATCCCAAACCACAGAAATAATCAAGTTTTTTCTTGCTTCCTTCACTTCTTTATTGGATTTAAAAAGCATATTAATTTTTAACTCACATCAAACAATAAATCAAAATACTCTTGTCCTTCTTCTTTTGTCAAAGGCTTCTCGCTCTTCGTTAACCTATGACATTTCGGGCAGGAAAAACCCCATTCTATAATTTTATTTTTTCTTTCGACTTTATACGGCTTCATCACATAAGTCGTGTATGTGTTTGGAATGGATGATGCATGTACGCATTCCAGCTTGCCTGTCTTATCGTTTTTTCTTACCGAAAATGTATTCATATTAATTTTTAAGCTCTTTTTTCTCAGCCTCTTCCCACTCCTCTTTGATTCTTTCTAAAGTCAATAATGCATCTGCGTATTTTCCCGGATTGACAATGATTGTCATATGATCGTTATTATTCAATGCCATTAGCATGAAAGGCTCTTTTTCGTCTTTATTCGTCAGCTCGCAAGTATCTCCAATTTCCATATCAATCTCATGCTTTTCGTAGCGTGTCTCAATTCTGATTTTCATATGTTTTCAAATTCCTTGATCCACGCCTCCAACAACGACAATTCAGGTTTAGGATAGTCCTTCAAAATCTTGGACTTTTCCCAGACCATGAATATCTTTTTGACTGACATTGTCGGCTTATAGAACCGATACAGCCAGACGAGATTTTTGACTTCCTCCTCTGATGCCGGTTGTTGTTGTATTTGCACCATAGCCTAATTTCTTTAACCTCTTGCGTATACGAGGGATGATCTGATGTACCGCCTGCTCGGACATAATAAGCGAGCGGGCTATTTCCTTGCGAGTCAATCCCTGCTGTAAACAGATAACGACTTGCAGCTGCCGCCTGGTCAAGAGCTTCTTGATAGCCTGCTCGGAGAGTCCGGCGTAGTATTCCTTTTCATCTTTGCTCCGATCGCCAATATCAAAACCCTCTTCGATCAACCCTTCGTAGGAATTCGGTCTGGATTTTTTGCTTGATATAAATAAGATCGCTATTTCGTTTCATTCTTATTCTTCGTCTTCCTCAAACGTCATGAATATGCCATCTATTCTTCTGTTCAGGATTTTAAGCGTTTGGAAGAGCTGCGAGCGGGTAGAGGGGGATAATTTGTCAAAAGGACAAGCATCAAGGACAATGCCGAGGGAGAGAGCGGCGTCGGTGACGTTTTTGACCGCATCGAGGATGGACTCATCGGGCTTAGTGGGTTCTTGGACTTTGGGTATTTGGGGGACAAGTTCACGCTGTTTAATTAGATTATGGAAATCCTTGACTGTTAGTTTCTGTTTTTCGGCTATATTCAATAATTCCTCTTGTTCATCGGATTCAAATTCCGCAACGGCAAGATGATGAGTAAAACTTAAATTGTCTTTTCGCACAGACAAATCAACCTGACGCGCAACCCATTTATCATTTCTAAGCGTCTGATAATCAAATCCTGTTAGCGCTATTGCCTCTTTATATTTCTCTCCCCATTTCCTCTCGCCTAAATTCAACCAATCTCCCAACCAAAAATGTAAGGACTTTCCGGCTTGATGCATGAATTTTCCAACTTCCAGCCATTCTTCAAAAGTTGGATCTCCTATGGCCTCTAATTTAGTCGAAGTTAATCGAAAAGATTTAAATTCTATTTTACTCATTGATATTAGATCATTCATATTGTTTTAAGTTTTTCATTCTTCCGTCTTTCATCATATGACAATGCCTGCATAACCATTCCCAATCGGACAAATCACGCTTATATTCTCCTGAAATATTTGCAAGGTCAAGTTTCTTAGGTTGATTGCAGTTCTGACAATTTAGTGGTATTTTTAAGTATTTATATACCCATAAATGTAATCCCGAATACCCTATTTTATTACCTCTCCATGCAGGATTCTTATCTCCAAACATTTTTCTTTCAGTACGACCCCTAATATATCCCCCTTTTCTAAGATGATAGCCAAGCGTAGAAGAAGATATTCCGATTTGTTTTGAAATTTTCCTAATACCTAGTCCCGACTTATATAGTTCAATTATTTGGATAATATCTTTCTGCGTCAAAAAATATCTTGTGGGGGTTAATGATGTAGGTTTAGATGCTGTTGTATTATTGTTCACAGTCGGGCAAAAGGCGTAGTTCTTACTCGACTATAGTATTTTTATATAAAGCTGTCAATAAGGACTTTGTAAGAAAAACAAAAACACAGAGGGAACCTGATAAGGTGTTTTTGCTCTTCTTGGGCGGGCTCATCCTCACATTCAGTATGCCTGCTTGCTTTTCCCTGTGTAAAAGGGTTACGTAATCTTTACCAGATTGCTCTATTCATCATCACTTCTTTACCAATCCGCAACCACATCTTAACCGCCGCATGGTTAAATAGGAAGGTTGAGTATATATTTGCCGTCAATCGGGATGTTCATTCTGAGGGAGCGGCTCTTTCTCTAGTACAAGGAGGTAAATAGTTTGAAGCTTAGCATGAAACACTGGCGTAGCGGTCTGTTGGTGGTCGGAGCCCTTGTAGCGCTTCTAGGAGCGACGGTGGCATTAGCGGCTAATCCGCCACCACAATCCCAGTCGCAAAAGACATTTGGTAAGTTGAGCAATGCCTGGTGGCAGTGGGCGCTCTCAATACCGACAAACGTTAATCCACTGCTTGATACGACTGGAGCCGATTGCGGCCAAGGGCAATCAGGTTCGGTGTGGTTCCTGGCTGGGACGTTTGGAGGCGGCTCAGCTACCCGCTCATGCACTATACCGGCAGGCAAGACGCTGTTCTTTCCAACAATAAATTTCTTTCAGAACAATGTCGGTAACGGCACCGAAGTTTGTCCCAAGACTCATTTTTCTATACCGACCATGTGGGGAATACTCAATCCGGAGGTAGCGGCAGTAACCACCCATGAGGCTACAGTCGATAATGTACCTCAGCAGGACCAGCGGGCGGGGCCAAATAATACCCCCTACAACGTCAAGATCCCTGAGGATAACCTCTTCAATTTAGCATGTGGTAGCCCCCCCAACCCCCTCATCCCAGCGGGTACTTATAGCCCCAATGTAAGCGATGGATTCTATGTGATGCTTGCGCCACTCCCAACAGGTACGCATACGATTCACTTTAGTGCAGCAACATCCCAGGGTCCGCAGCAGGACGTGACGTATAACTTGACAGTACAGTGAGTTGGATAATTACCTCTGTCCCCTCTTCGTATGTGAAACAGGGAGCTTGGTAGAAACTACCAAGCTCCTTTAGCTTGACTAATGTGGAGACCGGGAATGAGAGAGTCTTTGAGAAACTCAAAAGGACGGCGGTCTTTCCGTGTGAAGCGAGCTGTGGGAGTAAGCATCATCAAGAAGGACGAGGGAGTGCGGCAAACCACCCATAGACAGTCCTCTGGGGTATATTTCCTGAAGCCCCAAATGCTATAAATGACCCGGCAAACACAAATTGTTGATGCATCGCCGCTGACCTGTCCATGAGATAACCAGTGTAGACTTGATGCGTTTTCGGATTGGAACTCACCACACGTATAAACTCGATCTTCTCTGACAATCCGTCCCATACCCCCACAATAGGATTACCAAACACCGTGGACGTCGGGCTTAAATTGCCATTGAAATCGACTCCAGTAAGATTCAGTACGTCAAGGAATCCGTTGGCAGTGATACTCCATTGCCCTAGAGGTAGGTCTGCCATCATGTGTCTCCTTCCTTCTAGAAACTGATAAGAAATGCTTCTCTAGCATTATATCAAGTTTCTCTGATGACAGCCCTTAACTCATAATTTTCCCCAGAACATTAGGGTGGGGTTAGTGGCTCTCGTGAGCAACAAGTGCCCCAGGCGCTGAGGACAAAAACAGAATATGTCCAAGAATCCAATTTATGAGACGAATGACAGGACTGATAGCATGGGGGGGTAGGACCCCACTAACCGGTGAAGTGGTGGGGAATTGAAAAAATCAAGGGTCCCTGGCAAGATGTGCTTATGCAAAACAGTACACCAGAGCCAATGGACCCGTCGAAAGCATTTTGCCCGAATGCGATGTGTTCTGCAAGAGGCCAAAGAGGTTTGGGCAACATCGTCATCCATGATCGCAGAAGGCAACGCTATCGCTGCAAAGCGTGCAAACATACGTTCAGCGCCCGACAGGGAACAATGTTCGAGGGCTTGCGCAAACCGGTGGATCTCATCGTGATTGTGGTGACCCTCTTGACCTATGGATGCCCGCTCCAAGCCATTGTACATGCCTTTGGCTTGGATGAACGGACGGTGGCGAATTGGCGCGATCGAGCCGGAGCGCATTGTCACAAGGTGCATCAGGAGATCATTGAACACGGGCAACTGGACCTGATGCACGTTCAAGCCGATGAAATTCGGGTGAAAGGATGCCAGATGATCGCCTGGATGGGATTGGCCATGATGGTTTCGACGCGCTTGTGGATAGCAGGCGTGGTCCAGCAGGCGTGATCGCAGCCTGGCCGACCGCTTGCTGTCCCAGGTTCGCCGGTGTGCTGCTTGCTTGCGACCTCTGCTGGTGATAACAGACGGCTGGAGCGCATATCCGGGCAGCATCCGCCGAGCGTTCCGTGAGAAGGTCAAGCGGACGCCGGGAGTTGGACGAGCGTGCTTGCAGGTCTGGCCGCAGTTGCACATTGGCACGGTGATCAAACGAAGCGAGAAAAAGCGCGTGGTGGAGATCATGCGCAGAATGGCCCATGGTTTCCTGGAGCAAGCAGAGCAGTTGCTCCTGCGCTCGCGAGGGGGGATGGCCCTCAACACGGCTTTTATCGAGCGCTTGAACGGCACCTTTCGGGAACGGCTGGCCAGCTTGACGCGCAAATCCCGTCATGCCGCTCGTCGTCTCCGAGCGCTTGAGACGGGCATGTATCTGATCGGATGCACCTACAATTTCTGTTTTATGCATCATGAGTTGAGCAAAGCCTCGCATGTGGGATCTCCCTGCACGCCTGCTATGGCGGCTGGATTGACCGATCACGTCTGGAGTATCTGGGAACTCTTGAGCTATCGCATCGCGCCACTACCCTGGATTGAACCCAAGAGAAGAGGACGATCAGGGAAGCAAGCTGAGCCGATCAAGACTGTCCGCAATCGTCCCAGAGTTCGCCTACGCAAGGGGGTTTTATGCTCAACCACCGTTTAGCGGAGTCCTACCTTTCTCTACGATTCGACTTCTTAGCCGTAGATAACGGTCTAATGCCTGCGCGCTCTTATGCCCGTAGACAACTGTTTTTCCGCCTCCACCTTTGGCTCTGGGAATACGAATGACCTGGAGATCAAGATCAATATCCTCTATTCGAATATTCGCTATCTCCGATTTTCGCAGTCCGGTATCAATAAGAATGCGAACAATCGCCATATCACGCCTGTCAGGAAATTCCCTGCCTTCACATGCCTTGAGAATCGATTTAAGCTGCTCTTCTGTCAATACCTCCGGTGGGGTATCCGGGATAAAGGGGACTTTGATCCGTTCCATCGGCGATCTGACCAATTCACCCTCTTCCATCAGCCAGTTAAAAAAGACATTTAGTGATTTATAGCGGGTGGCAGCGGTGGAGGGTTTATGCTTTTGTAACTGGTCAGTAAGGAATGACTCAATATATTCTCTGGTGATAACGGTAACATCCTGCGGCATATTCTTCTCCTGTAAATAGAGGCCGAAGAAGTATAATGCATCCAAATACGTAGCGATCGTGCGCGGTGATTTATTGGCGGCCAGTAAACTGCGCTTGAAAGAGGCGGTTAGTATGGCGTATGATTCGTGTAGGTTAGTGTGGATGAGTAATTGATAATCCATATGTTTTTCCTTTAGTTAGATGAATTCTGAGCGCTGAAGCAACGAATAGTTTGTTGTAGGTACTATATCACATAGCTTGGGGAGCTGATAGGAAAAATGGGAGAGAGAGTATCATACTTCATCTAACATAAACGTAGTAATTGTGGGCGTTTCAAACCTCTCCCAAAGAGCACAACTTTACTACGGAAGGAGTAGTCGATGACCGACGAATTAGATAGGCCACTGCAGATGGAGATACTCGCAGCGTCGCTACGTGCGGACACGACTGATCTCAAAGCATTTCTGGAAGCGCTGGCGGTCAAGCTGCAGGGTTCTTTGCCCAACTCGACAACGATTACGCGCCACAGCGGCATTTTCTCGCGCGAACACCCGGTCAAAGATATTACTGTAAATTTGGGCGACTACCAGTACCGTATCAGCAGGGAGCGGCAGGGACCAATTGTCACACAGCGCGCGAAGGTGGTACGCGGCATTGTGCTTAAAACCGACCAGATCCCGCTTGAGGTGTGGATTGAAGATCTGGCAGCAAGCCTGGCCGAGGTTGCTGCCAGCAATTCCCAGGCGCGTGTGGCCCTCGAGCGGTTCCTGCTCTCATAGATAAAATGAGGAGGCTCTTATGCCATTCTGGCGTAGATCTTCACCCGAGGAAGAACAGCGCAAGGCCCAGGCCTTGCAGGCAGCTGAGGTCAGCCGCCGGTCAATTGAGGCCGGCGGACTACCGCTCCAGGCGCAGCGGCGCTTAAACGAAGAGGTTGTTGCCGGTCACCCACTCTTCAGCAGCGACCTGAGTATCAATGAATTCTTGTTGACGCGCGAGCCCGGTTACAGGGCGCTTAGCCAGGTCATGGGCAGCTCTATTTACCAGGTCGGCTGGCAATATGTCCGCAACTATACCTACAATACGAGCGCATCCGAGATTACTACACTGAGCAACGCGCACCAGCATGCCAGCCAGCTGGCGCTGGGCAGGCTGGCGCAGGAGGCGGCCTTATTAAAGGCACACGGCGTCATCGGCGTGCGCTTTACCCGCAGAAACTACGAGTGGGGTACTAACCTGCTGGAATACACGGCAATCGGTACCGCTATCCGGCTTGCCAATGCGCCCCCGCCCTCGCGCCCCTTCCTCAGCGACCTCTCAGGCCAGGAGTTCTGGACGCTGCTCCAGGCGGGTTATTATCCCGCGGGGATCGTAACAGGCTACTGCTCATATTATGTCTCTTTGGGAAGCTGGATGACCTCACAGCTACGCGGTTGGTGGGGCACAGGTGGCTATAACCAGGAGATTGGCCCATTTACGCAGGCCCTCTATACTGCTCGTGATATTGCGATGTACCGCCTGACAACAATGGCGCATAACTTCAACGCTTTGGGTGTCGTTGGCATGCACATCGAAAACAGCAGGGAGGTCTTTGAATACGAACGCGAGGGCGGGGGCAAATACATGGATTTTTCGCTGCAGTTCTCCGTCATTGGCACAGCCATTAGCGCGCAGAAAAAAGATCATGTGATCCCAACGCCCCGGCCCACACTCAGTTTGACCGATCTGCGTCCCGGTCGCTATGGCGAGACGCGCGAACTGACGCTGCGCGCATAAAATATACGCAGCCACGTAAAAGTCGCTTGCCATTTTAGACTCTAGTAGTTCCGCCAGCCAGATTACCTATGTATGTATGTAGAAATATAAGGGAGAACCCATTTATGGCTAATCAGCTACCACCTCAGGACAATGACCTGCCGCGCCACGCGCTTGAACGCCTGAATATTATGCGCGGCGATGCGACGCATCACGCGCTTTTCACTAGTGATCTCAGTGTAAATGAATTTCTGCTGGTACGTGAGGCGGGATTTGATCCCGTCGGCCTGGTCGTGGGCAGTTCAATTTACCATATCGGTTACCAGAGAGCGAACTGGACCCAGAACCAGGAAATGAATGTCCTGACCCAGGCAATGTATCACGCTCGCGAACTGGCCATGACACGCATGGAAGAAGAGGCCAACGCGCTGAAGGCTGATGGCATCGTCGGCGTGCGCCTCGAAGTCACTCAACACGAGTGGGGTGAAGCGCTGGCGGAGTTTGTGGCCATCGGTACCGCCATCCGGTCGCGCAATGGTCAATCCTATCGTAATGCCAAGGGTATGCCCTTCACCTCGGATCTTTCAGGTCAGGATTTCTGGACTTTGCTGCGCACAGGCTACCGCCCCGTCGGTATGGTAATGGGAAACTGTGTGTATCATGTCGCCCGCCAGGGCATGGGCCAATGGCTCAGGCAGGTGGGACAAAACGTCGAGATGACAAATTACACACAGGGGCTGTATGATGCACGCGAACTGGCAATGGAGCGCATGCAGGCAGAGGCGATCAGCCTGCATGCGGAGGGGGTGGTCGGTACGCAGATCTCCGAACGCAGCCATGGCTGGGGCTCACATATCATTGAGTTTTTCGCGGTAGGAACCGCCGTTATCCCCATCTCGGATACCCATGAAGTGCCTGCCCCTGCGCTCTCGCTCTTGCTCAATGATTAACTGCTCTATGTTCGATCGCGCCGGCGGGGCCACTGCAGATAGAATCAGCTTTTAGGCGTTATCTGCCTGCCCTTCTTGCCGATATATAGCCGCCCGCCGTCATCAACAGGCCGAAGACCAGCATCAGCAAGCCCCACCAGAGGTTGATATTGATGCCGTCGCTGCGGCCATAATCCGCATTGCCGAAGAGCCCGTAGAGCAAGAGGATCAAACCAATCAGGGCGATTGTCGCCCCGATGGTGAGCGCAAGCGACATCTTATGCCCCTCACCCGCAGGCTGCATGCCTCCTTTGATATCCTTTTGACTCAAACTCTCCATGGTATCCTTGCGACTCGCTACCTCTTCTGAACTCATAGCCTGATCACCCTTTCGTCATTGCACAGAATATACTGCCTGCTACGCTCAAGCTCACCAGAGGATTATGTTTAGCACTATCATGAGACCTAAAGCCGCGGCAGCCATCACCACAGGTTTCTTGTACCAGACAGTCTCGACGACTTCGGCTTTGGGCGTTAGACTATAGACCAGCCCTTTCAGTTCCGCATCTGGCTTGGGTTCGGTGAAGAATGAGACCGCGACGGTCACTACTGCACAGATGACAAACGCGATCAGAGCTCGCCACATGCTGGAGCCTTCCGAACTGCCGAATGAGAAAAGGTGCAGAAATTGTTCGCCGATCCAGAGAAACAGGGAGCTCAGCGTTCCAATAATCAGCCCCCAGAAGCCGCCCCATGGCGTCGTACGCCTCCAGAACATTCCCAGCAGGAAGGTCGCCAGTAGCGGCGCATTGACGACTGAGAACAGAACCTGGACATAATCCATAATACTATTGAAACCTGATGCGAGATATGCGGCACCGACGCTGAGGAGAATGCCTACAACGGTTATGACGCGTCCCATCCACAGGTAGTGCCTATCGGGCGCCTCACGTCTGATATACGAGCGGTAGATGTCGTAGGTCCAGACTGTGTTGAAGGCGGTCACGTTGCCGGCCATACCCGACATAAACGCGGCGAGTAACGCCGTCAACCCCAGGCCCAGCAGGCCGTTAGGGTAGTAGTGGACCATCGCGAAGGGAATGGCCATGTTGTACGAATTTTCGAAACCGCCTCCATGACCCAGTCCGGGTAAGACTGAGAGGATAATCAGGCCAGGCGCTATGGCCAGGATGGGAAAGAACACCTTGGGAAATGTTGCGATCAGGGGCGTACGTTCAGCTGCTGCCTGGTTCTCAGCCGCCAGCGCACGTTGGACCACCAGGAAGTCGGTACACCAGTAGCCGAAGCTCAGCACGAAGCCAAGCCCCAGGATGATACCGATAAAATTGACGCCAAAGGGGTTATTATTCCCGGCAGTACCTGCCCACAGGTGGAAGAAGGCGGGATTGTTGACTTTGGCCTTGAGGCCGTCCCAGCCGCCGACGTTGATCAGGCCTATGATGGTCAGCGGCAGTAGCCCCGCGACTATCAGGAAGAACTGCAGCGTCTCATTATAGATTGACGATGTCAGGCCACCCAGCAAAATATAGACCATAATGAACAACGCGGCGAGCCAGATACAGGCGTTGAGATTCCATCCCAGCAAGACATTAAATACCAGGGCCGCCGCATACATATTGATGCCGGATGTTAGTAGCGTCAAAATGCCAAAGGTAACGGCATTAAAGCCGCGTGTTGGCTCGTTATAGCGCAGCTTTAGAAATCCAGGCACCGAGTGTGTCTTACTGCCGTAGTAAAATGGCATCATGAAGATAGCCACAAAAACCATGGCGGGAATAGCCCCGATCCAGTAGAAATGCGCCTGCATAATGCCATATTGAGCGGCGTTCGCGCCCATGCCCAGAATCTCAAGCGCGCCCAGGTTCGCGCCAACAAAGGCCAATCCAGTCACCCAGCTCGGAAGCGAGCGACCTGAGAGGAAGAAATCTTCTGAGGACTTCATGCGCGTTCGCAACACGAAACCGATCCCTAGAGTAACAACGAAGTAGAGTGCTATGATGAGGTAATCTACCCATCCAGAATTTGCGGTAACCTGGACTTGCAGCGACGCAAGGGCAAACATGGTGCTTCTCCTTTGAGCTTAGCGTTACAACCCATTCGAAAACTCTGACCTGACAACACATCTTTCCCCTCAGGGGAGAAGGGGCCATCTACAATTGCCTCTTTTTAAAAACACGATTAATGCACACGGGGAAGTTTCAGTATTGAGGTAGCTCTAAATGGTACACGCAGCAGAAGCGAGCAGAGTATACCGCTAGCCAGCCAGAGGTCTGACATTGCATGTAGCTGCTGCGGCGAAAAAACTTGCCAGCGCCAGTTCACACGCTGCCCAGGGGCTCTTCACCATAAGCAAGACGTATGCGCACAATAAGCAGCGGCTCGCGGGAAGCTCTTTGTCACGGATACAAATAACCACGCGCTACGTGTGATCGACCTGGCCGGCGGGCGAGTCGCAACACTTGACGTGCGCTACTAGCGGAAGATACACCAGGCGCTTGCAGGCCTGATTTCAGTTTGTGAAGCACGAGGAGGCAGCCTGCTTGTGCTGCCTCCCAAATGTGGCGTACAATGTTATAGGTTACATAGTATGCAAGCGTCTCGCTGAGAGCAGCCTGGAGTTTCCAGTTTGTCTAGAACTATCACAATACTTATACGCGGCTTACTTCTCCGCTGCCCCAATTGTGGCAAAGGTAAGCTCTTTCGTAAATTTTTTAAAATGTACGAAAAGTGCTCAATATGCGGCTGGCGCTATGAGCGCGAGGAAGGTTATTGGACGGGTGCCATAGCACTTAACCTTGTGGTTACCGAACTATTGATAGCCCTGGTGGCGGTTCCACTTGCCACGGTGCTGGCCCTCAACAATCAGCCCATCACCTTACTGCTCATTATCGGCATACCGCTGCCCTTTGTGCTGCCATTTCTCTTCTTTCGCCACGCCAAGAGTTTATGGATGAGTATCGACTTTATAGTGCACCCTGTTGATCCCGAGGAACGCGAACACTTACCATTTCGCTCCACCTAGGTGGTTCTATTGTCGCAAGTTTCGCGCTGCACGTGGATTGCCTGTCTTCCCCGCGGCCAAGCAATCGCTTTCCACGAACAATCTGCATGCAAAAAATGATACAATAAAAGCGCAATGCCAGCATTCAGCAGAGTTTGTCAGATGTGTCACTATGCACAATGAAGTGTTTAAGAGGAGAATCATATGAAAAATACGATAGAAAGCGCAGCTTCACGCGCACGCATACCCTTTAAAAATGCCCCCCTTACCGATTTCACGCTGGCAGAGAATTGCCAGTCCCAGATGCAGGCGCTTGAGCAGGTCAGAAGTGAATTAGGACGTACCTTCCCATTGATAAGCGGCGGCAAAAAAATTACCAGCGATGATACGTTTGCCTCTATAAATCCCTCACGGCCCGAGCAGGTGGTTGGCTATTTTTCACGCGCCACCGTTGAGCAGGCCAATGAGGCCGTGCAGGCCGCCGCAACGGCCTTCGAGAGCTGGAAGCATATCCCGGCGGAGGAGCGGGCCGCTTATCTTTTCGCCGCGGCCGATATCATGCGCCAGCGCCGCTTCTATCTCAACGCATGGATGATCTACGAGGTGGGTAAAAGCTGGCCAGAGGCGGATGGCGATACGGCCGAAGCCATCGACTTTCTTGAGTATTATGCCCGCGAGATGATCAGACTGGCGGGAGGACAGCCCCTGCCGCATATCGAGAGCGAAGATAACGAGCTTGTCTATATACCTCTGGGTGTGGGCGCGGTCATCCCCCCCTGGAATTTCCCGGCTGCCATCACGGTAGGCATGACTAGTGCGGCCTTTGTGAGCGGCAATACCGTTGTCCTCAAGCCGGCCAGCACTTCACCGACCATTGCAGCCCAGTTTGTCAATATCCTGGAAGCGGTGGGGCTGCCAGCAGGGGTGGTCAACTTCTTGCCAGGTTCAGGTTCAACCATCGGCGACGCCCTGGTCGAGAACCCGCAGGTACGCTTTATCGCCTTTACGGGTTCCCGCGATGTGGGCCTGCGCATCAATCAGCTGGCGGCCAGGCCCCAGAAGGGTCAGCGCTGGATAAAACGCACCATCCTGGAGATGGGCGGCAAAGATGCAGTCGTTGTCGATGAGACGGCCGATCTAGAAGAGGCAGCCAACGCTATTGTTAGCTCGGCCTTTGGCTTCCAGGGACAGAAATGCTCTGCTGGTTCGCGCGCGATTGTTGTCGAGCAGGTCTATGACCAGGTCTTACAGAAGGTCATCGCTAAAACGCAGCAGTTGCGGATGGGTGATGTGACGCTGGCGGAGACAAGCATAGGACCTGTCATCGACAAAAACGCCATGCAAAAGATCAGCGAATATATCGAGCTTGGCAAAGGTGAAGGCCGCCTGGTCGCTGGAGGAGGCCGACACGAACCGGGCTACTTTATCGAGCCAACGATTTTCGCCGCTGTAGATCCCCATGCACGCATCGCGCAGGAAGAAATCTTTGGACCCGTGCTCGCCTTCATTCGGGCGCAAAACTTTGAGGATGCCTTGCACATTGCCAATGATACCGAGTATGGCCTGACAGGGTCACTCTATTCGCAAAATGAGCGGCGTATCGCGCAGGCAAAAGAGGAATTCCATGTCGGCAACCTGTATTTTAACCGTAAATGTACAGGAGCGCTGGTCGGAGTGCATCCATTTGGTGGCTTCAATATGTCTGGTACAGACTCCAAGGCTGGCGGCCCTGATTATCTCCTGCTTTTCACCCAGGCAAAAGCCATATCAGCAAAGAAATAGAGGGAGGATTCTCCTTGGCTAAAGTTACACAAATAAGGCCTGGGGCCTGGCAGGTCTCATTGCCATTTCTTGATGAACACGAGATTATTGGCTCCTACCTGTTTGCCGGGGAGGACGAACTTGCCATCATCGATCCCGGACCAGGCAGCACGGTAGATGCGTTGCTGGCAGCAATCCGTGAAGTTGGCTTTGATCCGCAGGAGGTGACGCATATTCTGGCCACCCATGTTCACCTGGATCACGCGGGAGCCACGGGCACACTGGTACAGCGGATGCCGCGAGCACAGGTGTATGTGCACAGTAAAGGTGCACCCCACCTGATCGATACCACCAACCTCGTCGCCAGCGCCTCGCGTATCTATGGTGAGCGCATGCAGTTGCTGTGGGGCGAGATTGAAGCTATCCCCGCCGAGCGGGTGCACATTATCGCGGGAGGAGATGTGCTCAGGGTGGCAGGTCGTCGTCTGGAGGTACATTATACTCCGGGGCACGCGCTGCACCACGTCATCTTTTTTGATGCACATTCGGGCGAGCTGTTCGCCGGGGATGTAGCGGGTGTGCGCTTGCCTGGCATCGATTACGTCCGACCACCTACACCTCCACCCGACCTTGATCTCGAAGCATGGTCCGACAGCATCAGCCTGGTTCGCAACCTACGACCCGATATCCTCTATATCGCTCACTTTGGCGCGGTGAGAAATGTTGGGCAGCACTTTGGTCACCTACGCGAGAAGCTGCAAAGCTGGGGTGATTTCGTGCTGGATGCCATGCGCAAAGGGAAGGATGAGGCCGAGATCATCGCTATGGTGATCGAAAAAACGCAGCCTGAACTACAACGGGCGGCACGTGACCCCCACGCTCTGCAAAGGTATGAGATCGCAGCGAACTATGCTATGAGCGTGCAAGGGTATATGAGGTATTGGAAAAAGAAACATCCCGAGCGTCTGTAGCTCTATTCACCTGCATCAAGGGGCCACATATGACAACTACTGCTCGTTCGCAGGCCTTATTTGCCTCAACTCTTCCCGGCCTCTACTACTATGATCCCCATATTTACGAGCTGGAGCAAGAACGTATCTTCTCACAGATGTGGGTTTGCGCGGGTCGTGCCGATGTCATAAGGCTTCGCGTCCGCCATTGCCTGGCCTGCTTCCCAGGGACCTGCGCCGTTACTACGGCGTGGTCCTGACTCCCAACGTCCTGCTCAATCTCCTGGACGACCACGTTGTGGTTCACACCCTGTGGCCAGAGGGCCCAACCCGCACAAGGGTGATATGCGACTGGCTCTTTGACCCCGAGGTCATGACACGCGCGGACTTCGACCCGCTCGATGCCGTTGAACTCTTTGATATTGTCAATAAGCAGGACTGGGAGGTATGTGAGCTGGCACAGCAGGGCATGACTTCAAAGGTCTATGCCTCCGGCGGCGTCTATGTTCCGGCGGAGCGGCACATCCGCGCCCTGGCCGATTTCATCCTGGAAAAACTCGCATAATATTTCCTTTTTCGCGCGCAAGCCGTCCCCATCTTTTTTTGCCATACAATGACATATGCACTTGCGCTATGCACGAGAGGCCTGTATATGGTGCGTGGGCGACATCTCTGGTAGGTTGTGCTCATGGGGAAGATCAGGCGAGGGCCTTCTCTACGGCTTTCAGCAAATCATCAATATCAAAAGGCTTGAATACGACGGTGACTCCCTTGGTGATCAGGTATCCCTGCTGTTCTTCGACCTCCTTCAAAGCGGCTGTACAGATAATGACGGGAATAGAGGCTGTCGTGCGTAAAAACTTCAACTTTTGCAGGATGGTCCAGCCGGTATTTTGCAAGTTACCCAGGAGTATATCTAAAATGATAAGGTTGGGCCCGATCTTTTCAATCGTGTGCATATCTTCAATGGCAGAGGAATACAGGAAGACTTCGTGCCCTTCCTCCTCAAGCAGAACTCGAAACAGGTCTAACAGTTCCTGCTCATCGTTGATCACCAGAATACGCTTCTTTTTGTCCTTCATGAGCCGGCCTTTATGTATTCTCTGCTCTCCTTAGCCTTACAATCTCAATAGACAAAGCAATTCAGCATGAAGTTTTTGAAATTTTACCACAGGATGGAGGAACGGTAAAGGTAGAAACAAGAGAATTTGATGCGCCCACGGGGCCAGGTATGCGCTCACCGCGGCACGGCAAGCAGTTTTTAAACGTGCAAATTAACCTACCTATAGGTACAATAATTATTGTCGATTAAATAGAGCGAGAGGTATGTAGCCTCGTGTGAGATATGCATAATCGCACAATGCCGTGCTGTACTAGATACGCTTGAGCGTAGAGTGTGGGAATTCCTGCTTCTGAAAGGAATGGGATTGCACATGCGTGTAAAAGACGTAATCTGGCTGGCAATTGCGGCAGTGCTGTTTGTGGCGTGGTTGATACTCGTATCTCCGCGTACGCCAATGCCATGGTAAGGTCGGCAACAACGCAGCGACGCCTGTGTCAAAGAGTTGCGGGAGGAGGCAGGCCCTTTCTTTCAACAAATATAAGTGTCGCCCACAAAGAGGCTAAACGGTCATGAGTAGCCCGATGCCGACGCCAAGGAGAGCTCCTACCAGCACCTGAACGGGCGTGTGTCCAATCAGTTCGCGCAAACGTTTTTCAGCGATAAATTGGCCCTGAAAAACTTCGTCGATCATCTGATTGATGATACGCGCCTGAATGCTGACGGCCCGCCTCACCCCGGCGGCATCGTACATCACAATGCTCGCCAGCACGACGGCAATGGCAAAGGAGGCCGAATTGACGCCCACAACGCGTCCAGTCGCTGTAGCGAGGCCCATCACAAGGGCAGAGTGCGAACTGGGCATCCCCCCCGAAGAGACAAGGCGGCTCACCTGCAGCTTACGCTGGCGAATGAGTTCATACACCGTTTTACTGAGCTGGGCCGCGGCCCAGGCCAGTAATGCCGCCCAGAGAACGCGATTATCAAGTAGTGATGTACCCATAGTTTGTTCCACTCTATCTTGTTCACCTCTATGCCAGGTCAAGGGGTGATATCGCCAGTTCGCCCTGTTCATCTGCACTCAGCTGCTGTACGCGCAGTTCGGCCTTTTGTAACAATTCATGGCAGTACTGTGCCAGCTTCACGCCTTCTTCATAATGCTGCAACGCCCGCTCAAGAGGCATCTGCCCATCGTGAAGCGCTGCGACCGCAGCCTCAAGCCTGGCATACGCCTCTTCAAATGACAAAGCTTCCATACCGAGCACCTCCAGATACCCATTCGCATTCAGCTCTCATCTGAATGTAAAGAAATAACATCGCGCACCTGAACAGGAATGCGTCCATCGCTTACCTGAATCGTCAATGTATCGCCAGGATGCATCTGCTGCATCTGCGTAATGATACTCCCATCAGCATCCTGGCGCACGACTGCGTAGCCACGGGCAATGGTGAGTAAAGGGCTCAGTGCATGCAAATGCAGCACCGTTCCGCGCAGACGCTCATTTTGCAGGGAGAGTATGTGTTGCAGCTGTGACTGCAGGAGTGCGGCCACTTCATCGAGTCGCTGTCGACGCCGGTCCAGTAAACCCTGCGGGCTGGCACGCTCCAGTTCATAGAGCGTTCGCCCCAGGCGATCGCGCAAATCTCCGAGGTAGTCTTCTATAGCGTCGCTTAAAACCTGCTGCTTTTGGCGTAAATCGTTGTGCCAGTCCTGTACGTCGGGAACCGCCGCAGTCGCGGCCGCCGTCGGTGTCGAGGCGCGATAGTCCGCCACAAAGTCAGTAATGGTAAAATCAGTTTCATGGCCGACGCCACTGATAACAGGAATACGTGAGCGCGCGATGGCCCGCGCGACCCTTTCCTCATTAAAAGCCCATAACTCCTCAATAGAGCCGCCGCCGCGTCCCACGATGATGACGTCAGCCTCGCCCTGCTCATTCAGCAGGTCGATTGCCGCAGCAATCGCGGCGGGAGCCTCTGCTCCCTGTACCGCGGTTGGAGCCAGCAGCACCTCCGCCAGGGGATAGCGCGTCTGCAGCACACGCAACATATCGCGTAAAGCCGCCGCCTGTGGCGAGGTGACAATACCCACAAGAGATGGCTGCGGCGGCAGCGGCCGCTTGCGTTCAGGCTCAAACAGTCCCTCTGCAGCCAGGCGCATTTTTAACTGTTCAAAACGTAAGAAGAGCGCACCATCCCCCAGCGCTTCGACGTTTTCAACATAGAGCTGGAGCTTGCCATCTCGCTCATAAAAGGAGACGCGGCCGCTGGCGATCACCGCCATCCCATCGCGCAGAGCCGGCGCAGCCGAACGTGAGCGAGCATATTTGAAGAAAACACAGGATAGCTGAGCCTCCGCATCTTTGAGCGTAAAATAACAATGGCCTGAGGAGTACATCTTGCATCCAGATACCTCGCCACGCACAGATATTTCCTGCAAGCTATCGTCAGTTTCCAATAACTCTTTCAGGTAACGAGATACCTGCGTAACGCTCAATACGGATGCAGTGTCGAAAAAAAGCATTACGCCCCCTCAGAGCCGTCTATCACCATGAGATGCTGCCCGTACTCTACGGGTTGTCCTTCCTGCACCAGGATCTCAACCACGCGCCCCGCGACAGTCGACTCCACTTCATTAATGACATTCAGTGATTGTATCGTCGCTACAAGCTGACCTTTCTTGACACGATCTCCAACGGCAACCAGAGCGCCGCCCCTTGGCCTGGCCCACGCGTGGAAATAACCGACCAGGTGCGCGGAAATGAAGTGCTTCGTCTCCCCCCGTGGAGCTGAGGGTCCCTGCACCTCCGCTCCCGCTGGCGGCGCCATCAATGGGGCCGGTGGCCCACTGGCTTTACGCAGTACCAGGCGAGTGCCCGCGCTGGCCCTTCTTAGCTCCAGTTCGAAAACATCGCTGCGATCGAGCAGGCGCACCAGGCGCCGCAGCTGCTCGACGCTCATAACGGAGGCAGCCTCATTCGCTTGCTCTTCCTGCTGCGAAAGCGAGGCTTTGCTATGCCGCTTCGCCTGGGAAGTCCCCTGATTCCCGTCCATGGTACTATCCTATCTCCTACATACAGTAAAGTCAGGCGCGTTCAACGTATGCGCCTGTGGTCGTATTCACCCGAATGGAATCATCGGTTGAGACGAAGAGCGGAACCTGTACAACCAGGCCCGTCTCCGTCGTGGCCGGTTTGGTACCGCCGGTCGCCGTATCGCCCTTGAAGCCAGGCTCGGTGTAGGTTACGCGCAGCACGACCTTTTCCGGCGGCTCCACCGAGATAGGTTCACCATCGAACGTTATTACGTCAAGTTCCAGGTTGTCAATCAGGTAATTTTTTGCGTCGCCAAGCTGCTCCTCGGAGAGTACGACGTCATCATAGGTGCTGGTATCCATAAAATGGTATTGATCACCATCCTGGTACTGATAGGTAACGGTGCTGCGATCGAGATAGAGGCGCTTAAATTTTTCACCTGCATCGCACGTACGATCAAAGGTTGCTCCCGTGCGCAGGTTGCGCAGTTTCATGCGCACGATGGCGCCACCGCGCCCCATTTTGACATGCTGCCAGTCAAGCACGCTGCACAACTGCCCTTCAAATTCAATGGTCACGCCTCTTTTTAGATCACCAGTAGAAATCATAGAGAATAACCTCTTCCTTAGCGCTGTAGCACCAGTTCGGTCGGTGAAGTAGTCAATACCTCGACGCCATCTTCCTTTATCAATACACAATCTTCAACGCGCGTACCACTCCAACCCGGGATATAGACACCGGGTTCAACGGTGACGACATTGCCTGCCAGCAATATACTATCCTCTGGCGCGCGCGCGGAGAGCGCCGGGCCTTCATGTATTTGCAAACCGACGCCGTGCCCGGTGCTATGCACATAGTATTCAGCCAGGCCCGCCATCTCCAAGGCACCGCGTGCCAGGGCATCGGCAGCCTGCGCCGAGATACCCGCTCGCAAACCAGCCTCACAGGTCTGCATGGCATTGAGAACGGCGGCATAGACCTCGCGCATGCGGGGCTCAGCCGGCTCACCCAGGCAAATAGTGCGCGTCATATCCGCACAGTAGCCCTTGTAGCGCGCGCCCATATCAATGGTGATGAGTTCACCACGCTGAATGCGCCGCTCGCCTGGAACGGCATGAGGCATCGTCCCATTGGGACCAGACGCGACGATCGCATCAAAGGATGCCCCATCCGCGCCAGCTGCGATCATGTAGCGTAAGATCTCCCATTGGACCTCTTTCTCCGTCATCCCTGGCTGAATCCAGCTGCAGATATGCGCAAAAGACTCGTCCGTGATGGCAATTGCACGCTTGAGCAGCTCTACCTCATATGGTTGTTTGACCTCTCGCAGCGTGGTCACAAAACTATTAGCCACAGGCCGCAGGCTGAAGATACCCTCGCCGGCCGTGGCAAGCGTTTCATAAGCATGAAAGGTTAGCACCATCGACTCAAAACCAATGCTTTTCCATCCGTGTTCCTGAGCCTGCGTAACAACAGCAGGCGCATACTCGCGCGAAGCAGGGACAAGAACCTGCCAGGAGCTCGCTTCACGCTCGGCGATCTCTCTATACAGAGGATTAGTAAATAAGAGCTGCCTATGCCCATCTACGATCAACAGGCCGGCACCCTCTTCATCATCATTTAACCACCCACTCAAATACGAACGATTTGAGGCTGAGTGACCATGAAAGCATCCAGGCCCTCTGCCTTCATCCAGCTTCGCAGCTGTACAAGTGCTTCTTGACTCATACTTTTCCTTCTTCCGTCTGTTCCTGCGCCAGGGCAACCAGGCTCTCCATTGCGAGAAGATACCCTCGCCAACCTAAACCGACGATATGGCCCTGGCAGACCGCAGCAATCACAGAGCGGTGGCGAAACGCTTCACGCGCATAAATGTTACTCAAATGGATTTCAATGACAGGCGCCCTGACAGCCGCCAGGGCATCTCGCAAAGCAAAGGCGTAGTGAGTCAGGGCCCCCGCATTGATGATGATACCGTCAGCGGCGCTCGCATGCTCTTGCAGATAGTCAATCAGCGCTCCCTCATGGTTGGACTGAAAGAATGCCAGGGTCGTTTTCAACTCCTCGCCCCGCCTTTGTAACCTGTCCTGGATGTCCGCCAGAGTAAGCGTACCATAAATGGACGGCTCACGCGTCCCCAGGGTATTCAGATTGGGACCATTCAAGACCAGTATATGCGCCATGTTCTTACGCTCTACTCTCGCTAAAAAATGCTGTGACGACCGGTTGCACAATCTCCTCAGGCAAGGGCGTAACAAAAACGCTGCCGATGCCGCGAGGCATTACCCAGCGCACCTGTTTATTCGCTACTTTCTTATCTAACTGTATAGTTTCAAGAATATCCCGGGCCCGCACCGGACCAGCGAATGTAACAGGCAACCCCAGCGCTTGCAAGAGCGCATTCTGCCGGGCCACCATGGCTGGCTGGCACATACCCGCCTGTTGAGCAAGCTCAGCCGCAATGGCCATACCCACTGAGACCGCCTCCCCGTGCAGCAATACGCCATAACCGGCGAGATTTTCAAGCGCATGCGCTACCGTATGGCCATAGTTGAGAATAGCTCGCTGCCCCTGTTCCCGTTCATCCTCCTCTATCACCGCCGCTTTCAACGCAATACACCGTGCAATGATCTGGCATAGCAGTTGAGCAGGGGGGTGAGAAAAATCTCTTAGGACGTCTGCATATTCTTCAAGCTGAGCGAACAATATAGCGTCAAGTATGATACCATACTTGACGACTTCTGCCCACCCCTCCGTACGCTCACGCGCGGGCAAGGTCAGAAGCAGCGCAGGATCGGCCAGCACGAGTTGAGGGTGATAAAATGCGCCGATCAGGTTCTTCCCACGTGGATGATTGATGCCGGTCTTACCCCCAATTGCCGCATCCACCTGTGCCAGTAGGGAGGTAGGCACCTGCACCAGCGGCACACCCCGCAGGTATGTTGCCGCGGCGTAGCCTGCGAGGTCTCCCACCACGCCACCACCAAGGGCTATAATGGCTTCACGTCGCTCAGCATGCTGCTCTATCAACCAATCGTAGATGGCGCTGAGCTGCTGCCGAGATTTACTTGCTTCGCCAGCCGGTACAATAAAGAACTGCGGATCAAGAGCAGAGAGCGTCGCCTGCAGGTGAGCTGCATAGAGGCCGTGCACGTTGCTGTCGCTGATAAGAAAAACCCGCGGCGGCAGTCCCAGATCTTTGAGATAGGTTTCCAGCCTGCCCAGACCACCCCAATCCACAATCGTGTCATAGCCTTCGCCAACATGAAGACGGCGCACAATGGGCTCGCCGCCATCAAGCTCGCCCCGTGCGATCAACTGAGCTATAATCTCCTGGGTAATACGCTCAACACTCCTGGCTTGCGTAGAGATAGTATAGCGTGCCTCCTCATACCACTGCGAGCGCTTTTTTAGCAGGTCTTGCAGCGCCGCCAGGGGATCTGCTGTTGCCAGAAGGGGACGAATTGCGAGCTCTGCTCCACCCTGGTGCCTGAGGCGCTCAAGGGCGGTTTGCGGGTCAACTGAGAGGAATATACTCACCCCGTGCGAGCGTAGCAGAGCGCGACTCTCCGGACGGAGAACGATGCCACCCCCTGTTGCGATTACGGCGCCCTGCTCATTTTGCACAGCCTGGGCAAGTAAGCGGCTTTCACAGTCGCGGAAGTAGTCCTCGCCGCGCTGGGCAAAGATAGTCGAGATGCGCTCTCCGCATTCTTTTTCGAGTAGGACATCTATATCAATGAAAGGTGCATTCAGTCGCTCTGCCAGCATACGACCTACAGTGCTCTTTCCACTGCCAGAAAGTCCAATTAAAAAAATAGTATGCATGGCTGCATTGTACCACCATTGGAGTAATCTTCGACAAGACTCATGCTCGACTGTTCATTTGCGCGCATCCCGCGCGCTCCCACAACATCTTCCCCTGCAAAGAGATCTCAGTAGAGTTCTTCGCTGCGTATGCTCGTCTTTAAAGTCGTCAACAGGCTGAAAGTACTTGTGTCAACAGATGCCAGGACGCCTGCGGGCGCCGCATTGGTGCGCACAAAGGATTGAGAACGAGGATCAGCGACGGTGTACTGGTTTCCAAAGGAGAAAACAAATTGCTCAAGCTGGCCCGTCTGACGATTTAGGACCAGGATATCATCGCCAGTTGAGCAATTGCGCTCCGCCAGGCAGCGCGAACGATCCAGGAAAGAACCTATCAATATCTGCCAGTGGTTATTCCAGCTTTGCACAGTTACCTGGCGCATCACGCTGAGCGTATGATCAAATTCCAGGAAGGTGCTCTGCACGGCTTGCGGATCATAGAGCATGACGCTTAAGGTCGGCGCGCCAAAATGGCCAACGTAGAGAGCCTGGTTGGTGGCCCAACCTGAATACGTCGCTTTGCTGGCAAGCGACAGGTCATTTTTAAAGCTCAAGATCTGTGCATCACCGCTGCCGGGATTATATAGCAGGGCCTGGGAGCGGCCGGAGCCCATGAAATCACCACTGAAGACCTCCCAGTCAGGATCAACATTGGAAATGGACTTGTAGTGCGCCACATTTAGTTGGGCGTCAAAACTTAAAAGCCGAATCTCACCCAGGGTACGGTCGTAGAGTAAAAGACCATCCTGGTGCGCGCTGACAAACCTGCCTACATAGACCTCCCAGGCGTTGTCCATCAAGGTGTATTGCGTGAAATGGTTTATGTTGAATTTGTGATCAAAGTCGAGCACCATCACGTTGGAAGCCAGCGCTTGCGGCGTCGAAGCGCTTAATTTACTGCTCAGATCGCTATCCAATGGGCCGCCCAGGCCCAGGTCCTTGTATTGTAAGAGCAGATTCTGTTGCGTGCCGGCCTGCCCCCTAGCAGGCGATGGCGTCGGACAGGCTCTAGTCGTTGGCGTCGAGCAAACCTGGGCCGGTGTCGGCGTAAGACAGGGCTGTTGACCCGGCGTTGCACTAGGCGCCGGCGTACTGCATTTGGGCGGCACGGTGACGCTCCCCGCAGGGCTCGGCCTGGGAGTCGGGGTAGGCGTCTTCCCCACCGTTGGCGTCTTCCCCACCGTTGACGTCTTCCCCACCGTTGACGTCTTCCCCACCGTTGGCGTCTTCCCCACCGTTGGCGTCTTCCCCACCGTTGACGTCTTCCCCACCGTTGGCGTCTTCCCCACCGTTGGCGTCTTCCCCACCGTTGGCGTCTTCCCCACCGTTGGCGTCTTCCCCACCGTTGGCGTCTTCCCCACCGTTGGCGTCTTCCCCACCGTTGGCGTCTTCCCCACCGTTGGCGTCTTCCCCACCGTCGGCGTCTTCCCCACCGTCGGCGTAGGCGTCGGGGTTGAGCTTTGAATGGGCACAGCATTCACCAGGCGGTTGTACATGAAAATGCTGCTGTGCTGCCCATCGAAGGCGCCTACATACAATTCCCAGCCAGGTCCGTAGCCCTGGTATATCACATGTTTCTCTATTGCCAGGTTCGGCTTCAGGCTAAGCAGCTGCATCTTCCCGCTGACGCGGTCATAGAGCAAGATCTCAGCTTTGCCCGCGCCGGTGAAATCTCCTATGTGAATATCCAGCGTTGATCCCCAGCCATTGGCTGGGGTCAGGCTGTCCGCCAGGCTGACAAGCTGAGGCGCTGATGCATCGCCTTGATTGGCCAGTATCTCATTGATGATAAAGCGAGGGGCATGCGATTTTTGCAGGCGTAAGAGCCGATCGGTTAAACTGAGAACCTTCAAAGTGCCCCTGGCGCGATTATACAGCAGCAGATCACTGTAACCGACGCCGGTAAAGTCGGCATTGAACTCCTGTTCGCTTGAGGCGGGTGGCAGGCCAAGGGCAATCTGGTTATTGGCCGCAGTTGGCGGCGGATTACCGGGGCCGTTGAACCCACCACCGCCGCCGCCGCCATCGAAAAGCCCGAACTGGCGATTGGCCTGCTCGACTCCGCTGGAATTAGTGGTACCGATACCGGGCAGGCGCGCAAAACGCACGGGATCCAGCAAGCGCGGGAAATAGATGAAGCGTAAATTATCGTTCTGGTAACGGAGCTGATCAATAACTGAAACGGGGTAGTTCTGCCCGATATACATCGGTGTGGGATCGCCATAGTTTTGATAGGTGACGTCAAATGTGCTCCCATCCGGGCTGACCTCTGTGACAAAGGCAACGTGGCCGACAGATGAAAAGGCCCAGGCGCCATCGCCCACGGGGAAAACGGCGATCGAGCCAACCCGCGGGGTCTTGCCTATAGGCAGGCCTGCTCGTTCGGCATCAGAAATCCAATCGGCGGCATTCCCCCAGTTACTCGGCAGGTTGTAGCCAAGCAGGTGCCACTGCTCCCAGACCCACCACACACAATTGCCACCGTTCGGAAATGGGCCGGGGCAGACGGCAAACGGATTGCCATCTGAAGAGAAAGCCAGGTGGCGACAGTTAGAATCTACGCTCGGGTTGGTATGATTTATTGAGGTAATCTGAGCGTATGCCGAATGACCTATCAGTGGACCCAGTTCTATACTGATCAATATTGCGAGCAAGCCTACACCCAGTAGCTTGGCAAGAAAATGTCTATTCGATGTGCTAAATACAAACCTTCTATCGCGTAGAATTTGCCAGAAGGTAGAAGGAGGCATGCAGATAGCTCCCCTTTGCGTTTTTTTTGTAATGGGTGCTTCCCTGCGAACGCAGTCCAGAGCCAGCCGGCTCTTTCCCGCCCAAGTATATCATTGTCTTTATTTACATGCAAGAAACAGTGCTACGAGGCTCTGAGTGCAGAATGAGCACTTTACCTGGACGATCATAGCGCTAGCCTTTCCGCTACTATGTAGATCGTCCAAAGATTGATTCTCCTGAAATAGATGTAGCTGATTTCGTCTCGTCACAGCCAGGGACTTGAACATGAGAGAGTTATAAGGGCTGGCCAAGAGCCCGCAAAACATGCTTGACAAGTCGTAATGGCAATGCTATTATTGTTCGTGTTCAAGGGCGATTAGCTCAGTTGGTTAGAGCGCCACGTTGACATCGTGGAGGTCACAGATTCGAGTTCTGTATCGCCCACTGATGAGAAGAGACGGCTTCGTAGAAATCGTCTCTTTTTCATTACCCGTAAAGAAGACTACGAGGACAACGAGTGTAAGGAGTAGCAGGGCAGACACACCCCAACGTTGTCTGAGTGAGTCGGCAGGCCAACCACTGCCGGCGCTGCTTAGAAGCCCGTCCGCGTTTACGCGACGGGAGTGTCATTTTCTGACTACCGCCGTGCCCATACCCTCGTCACGAGTGCGGTGAATACCGGCCGCCGCCGCGATACCGCCCTCGGGATAGATCAGGCTGGCCTCGTGAGCCGGCAGAAGGCTGGCCACCTCTTTTAGCACGGCATCCAGGAACTGATCCTCGGGCACCGTCTTGATGACCTCACCTTTGCGAAAGATCACGCCGCGCCCTTTGCCGCCGGCCAGTCCGACGTCGGCATCGCGTGACTCGCCCGGGCCATTGACCACGCAGCCCATAACAGCTACGTGAATAGGGGTCTGCACTCTGCTAAGACGCTTCTCAACCTCGCTGGCGACGCTAATCACATCGATCTCGACACGACCGCAGGAGGGGCAGGAGACAAAGGTCACACCACGGTTGCGCAGCTCCAGGGAGCGCAAAATCTCGTAGGCAACAGGTATCTCTTCCTCAGGCTCTGCACTCAGGCTGACACGCAGCGTATCACCGATGCCGTCCGCCAGTAGCAGGCCCAGGCCAACGGATGATTTGACCGCGCCCGTCACCAGCGTGCCTGCTTCGGTTATCCCCAGGTGCAAGGGGTAGTCCGAGTGCTCTGAGAAACGGCGGTAGGCGACAACGGCGGTCAGGGGCGACGAGGATTTCAGCGACACCTTTATCTCGTGGAAATCCAGCTCCTCACACCAGCTGATATAATCAAGGGCCTTGCTCACCATGCGTTCCGCAAGGTGCTCGCGCTCCTTGCAGCGTGCCTCGGCAGGATCGCTACGCTCCAGCACGCCATCATCGCGCAGACGCACCTGGATGCGCTGCATCTGCCCGCGCTGATCGAGGGCATCAATTGAGCCGGAATTGACGCCGATACGCATGGCGACGCCATACTCTTTACAGGCCGCGACAATCTGCTCCAGCGACTTACGTCCATTGATCAGGTTGCCTGGATTGATGCGCACGCAATCTACGCCCTGGCGAATGGCCTCCAGGGCCAGGGAGTGTTTATAGTGAATATCGGCGACGAGTGGGATATGGATGCGCCGCATAATCTCGCCGATGGCCAGGGCATCTTCTTCCTCTGGCACGGCCACACGTACCAGCTCACAGCCGACATCCTCAAGGCGATGAATTTGCGCCACGGTGCTCTCAACGTCGCGGGTATATGTGGTAGTCATTGATTGTACTGCAATCGGCGCATCACCGCCGATTGCAAGGTCGCCAACATGAATTTGGCGCGTTTTCCGTCGCATAGTTTTAGTTACTCCATTTCGTAGGGGCTGCTTCTTATTTAGATCGCTTGCCTAGTGAATGATGCCCCTCACATCAAAAAATGTAATTACCACCATCAGGGTAAGCAAAATTGCCATACCCACAAAATTGATAATACCTTCAACTTCGGGTTTCAGGCGCTTACCGCCCCGTAGCACTTCGATCAACACTAATACGATGCGCCCGCCGTCCAAAGCGGGGAAAGGCAAAATGTTAATAATCGCCAGGTTAAGGCTGAGCAGCGCCGTCAAGCTTATTAACGGCCACCAGCCCTGGGAAGGCACGCTTGACGCCACCTGGCCGGTGATATTCACGATCCCAACCGGCCCGGCCAGCTGTACAGGTATCGCGCCCGTAATCATCTGCCCGATTGTCACGATAAACGTCGTCGTCGTCTGATAGGTATATTGCACGCCGCGCAGGGGCGCCTGCCAGAGTGGGAGGCTATCGTACACAATTTTGCCGCTGGCTTCGATGCCCATCGGCCCCTGGCCGGCGGGTGGATGCTCACGCACGTTGATCGTTGTTTTCAGCGGAGCTGGCGAGGCAGCGCGTGAGATCTCAATTGTCAAGGGTATGGTGGCATGCTGGTTGTGATCGTTTGCCAGCGCCGTATCGACGATGCTGACGAGGTCAGAGAAAAATCTGACCGGCTGATTATTGGCCGCGACAATGGTGTCGCCCGCGCGCAGGCCGGCCGCCGCGGCTGGTGAGCCCGCAACCACCTTCCCAATTTGTGGCGAGAGGTTGGGCTGGCCCAGGAAGCCGAAGGCAATCGTAAAGAGCACCAGGGCCAGGAAGATATTCATGCTGACGCCGGCCACAAGCACAAGCAAGCGCTTGCCCGCCGATTTTGCGGCAAAGCTATTGGGATCATAGTTGCCATTCGCGTCACAAACATCGCCAGTCTCCCCGGGCATACGCACAAAGCCGCCGATAGGAATGAGATTAAGCGAATAGATGGTATGCGTGCTGGCCTGCGCGCTTATACCACCACTCGTACCACTAAAAGGTGTTTGCTTGTTCGTGCCATAGGTATCTTCTTCATTGCGCATGCCGCCGAACCAGATGACCTCCCAGCCACCCTCCTCGCGCTTGCGTATGCCAACGATGCGTGGAGGAAAGCCCAGGGCAAATTCTTCTACATGAATACCGGCCCATTTTGCCGTGATAAAGTGACCAAATTCATGCGACAACACCAGTAACCCAAACATCGGAATGGCGATCAGCCATGCCAAGTTACCCATCATTTCTTTCCTTGTAAGCATTTCATGCAAAATGTTGGCTGTAAACTTCGCGCGCAGTGCGCCGCGCCCATTCACACGCGGCCAGGATCGCCGTTACGTCTGGCTGCTCCAGCGACCGGTGTCTCTCCAGCACTGCTTCGATCAGTTCCGCGATACCTAAGAGTCCAATTTTACCCGCCAGGAAAAGCGCGACCGCTTCTTCGTCCGCTCCTACCAGCACGCATGGATAGGTCCCTCCACGCTTTGCCGCTTCTAAAGCCAGGCGGAAGCAGGGGAAACGCGTCACATCAAGCTCCTCAAAATCAAGTCGTCCCACCTCTGGCCAGCGCAGCTCACGCACAAGGCCTGTGCCGGTGATGGGCAGCCGCTCGGGATAACTCAAGGCGTCCAGAATCGGCAAGTGCATGCTTGGCAGGCTGGCCTGCATCTTCAGCGCTCCATCAACAAATTCAACCATCGAGTGAACGATGCTTTGCGGGTGAACAAGCACGGCGATGCGCTCGTATGGGATGTCAAAGAGCCAGTGGGCCTCGAGGACCTCCAGGCCTTTATTCATCAAGGTGGCAGAATTTATGGTGACCTTGGGCCCCATACGCCAGGTGGGGTGGGCCAGGGCCTGCGCTACCGTCACCGAGCGCAGCTGCTCTAGCGTAGAGCGGCGAAACGGGCCGCCCGAAGCGGTAAGCAAGAGGCGCAGGACCTCGGCGCTCTGCTCGCCACGCAGGCACTGCCAGATGGCGCTATGTTCGCTGTCGACGGGAAGAAGCGCCACCTGCGCGCGCTTCGCGGCCTGCATCACCAGGTGACCGGCCATAACAAGGGTCTCTTTATTTGCCAGGGCAATCGTTTTACCAGCGCTGATGGCGGCAAGGGTGGGCTGCAAGCCCACCAGGCCGGAGGTAGCGGAGACGACGATATCCGCATCAGGATGGGTTGCCACAGCTAGAAGCCCCTGCTCGCCTGATGCCACATGGGGAAAAACGGCCTGCGCCACCGCGGGGGTATCAGCAAAACAGGCCACCAGGGAGGGATGAAACTCTTGCGTCTGCTGAGCAAGCAAGGCTACGTTGCTGCGAGCCGCCAGCGCCACTATTTGAAATTGCTCGGGAAAGCAGCGCACGACATCCAGCGTCTGCTGGCCGATGGAGCCGGTGCTACCGAGCAAGGCGATACGTTTTGGATGATTGGACATAGAGCATAATCCAGGGCGGGCATATAGCGTGCCCGCTGCATATACCAGTGGACGGGCCAGGGAGTTCGTCCTTCAAAGACCCAGAACCATCAAGCTGAAACTCTTGTTGTATTTTCCATTCCTCAATTATATCACGCGCCGGACGGCGACAGGTAAATGAGGTACTATTGCCAGAAGCGATGCCCGGGTCCGCCGCCAGCGAGCATAGCTCAGCTATGTTAGCCACCAATGAAGCGGGCAAAGATATATACCACAATAACGACAAACAGGACGCTATCTACGCGATCGAGCAAGCCGCCATGACCGGGCATAAACTGGCCGCTATCTTTGACATCCGTCTGGCGCTTGATGAGTGATTCCGCGAGATCGCCCAGGACCGCCGCCACCCCGATGAGGATGCCCAGGAGAATGGCCAGGTACCAGGATACGCCCAGCGGCTTGATGGTAAGCAGGCAGCTCGCGGTAATCGAGAGTACAAGACCTCCAAATACACCTTCCCATGATTTGTTGGGACTGATGCGGGGAGACAGCTTATGCCTTCCCAGATGGCGGCCCACAAAAAATGCGGCCGCGTCAAACCCCCAGACGCCCAGTAGTACCACCAGGACCCACCATATGCCGCGCGGCAGCAGCCACCAGGGGCCAGCGGTAAAGGGCCACACAGGCGTAGAGCCGCGCAGGAGCAGAAAAAAGCTGAGCGGCCAGCCCACATAGATAGCAATGGCCAGGGTCAGCGCCCAATCTGCCATCGCCCCTTCGAGTTTTTTACGCGCGAAAAGCCAGGGAAATGAAATAAGCAGGGCGCCGCTCAAACCGCTTTCAATGATCAAGAGGCGCTGCGCCGGGAGCATTGCCGCAACGAGAAAGAGCAGGCTCAGGGCCACACTCACCGGCATGATGGGATGATAACCGGCATGCAGCAGCATCATATGCAGCTCATAGGTCACGCCGAGCACGGCGAGCACAGTCGCAGCAAATGCCCACCACCCGCCTAAGACGACAAAGGCCAGGACGACGGGCATAGCAATTATAGCTGTCAGCCACCTTTGACCAACACCTGTGCTGCCGCTCTTAAGAGGCGTATTCGATTGTGAATTCTCTCCATCTGCGCGTTGCAAGCAAGCTATTCTCCCTGCGCGACAGCGGTGGGAGAAACAGAAATGCGGCCATAACGTCGTTGCCGTTGACAAAAACTATCTAATGCTTGTCGCAAATCTTCTCGTCCGAAATCAGGCCAGAGCGTCGGAGTCGCGTAATACTCACTATAGGCCGACTGCCACAGCAAGAAGTTGCTGACGCGCATTTCTCCCGCTGTGCGAATGACCATGTCGGGATCTGGCAAATCGCGTGTATACAAATAAGAGCTGATCAGCTCTTCCGTTATGCTTTCAGGGTTACGTCCATCAGCGACAATTTGACGAATGGCATCTACAAGTTCCGCTCGACCACCATAATTGAAACAGACGTTAAGGCCAATACGGGTGTTGTTGCGTGTCAGATCGACCGAGTTCCGCACGGCGCGTTGAATATCGGGTGACAGGTCCTGTAAACGACCAAGGTGGCGCAGGCGCACGCCGTCACGGTGCAACTTCTCCAGGTCCGAACGGATCGTCTCCCAGAAGAGGCGCATGAGGCCATCGACTTCTGTGCGGGGACGCCCCCAGTTCTCGGTTGAGAAGGCATAGACGCTGAGCAGCTGAATATTTTCATCGCTAGCGCATTCGACAACCCGCCGCAGGGCGGTAACGCCAGCTTTATGGCCCGCCAGGCGGGGTAAGTGCCGCTTAGTGGCCCAGCGTCCATTCCCATCCATAATGATGGCGAGGTGACGTACCGGCTGCGAATGGCTATTTTGCTCAGCTGCAACCGCTTGCGACTGCACTTTTCCTTTCCCCTGTGAGGGAAAAAGATTTGATATCTTGGTCAACGTTAGACCTCCAGTATCTCGTGTTCCTTGGTTTTGCCGACCTTGTCCATCTCATCGACGAAGCGGCCAGTGAGCTTCTGTAGCCGATCTTTGCTACGTTTCAGCTCATCCTCGGTTATTTCCTTCTTTTTTTCACGCTCTTGTAACTTATCCTGCGCATCGCGGCGGATATTGCGAATAGCGACTTTATGTTCATCCAACTTCTTATGGAGGGCCTTCACCATTTCTCGCCGGCGCTCCTCATTAAGCGGTGGGATATTCAGGCGAATTACCTGTCCATCATTATTTGGATTAATACCCAGATCAGATTTCTGGATGGCCTTCTCGATATCGGTCAGCAGCTTACGCTCGTAGGGCTGAATGACGATCATTCGCGCCTCAGGCACGCTGATCTGTGAAACCTGATTGATTGGTGTCGGAGCCCCATAGTAGTCGACCTGGATGCGTTCAACCAGGGCCGAGCTGGCACGACCAGTGCGGATGGAGGCCAGGTCCTGCCGCAAGGCATCGACTGCCCTGGCCATGCGCCGTTCTGCATCATCAAAAATATCTGCTGTCATAGCAATGTTCCCTCGCTGTAGAGACATCCTAAAGATGTCCGGCTAATCATTCCAGGCGATTCCATAGCCGCCCCTACCTTACGTCCCAATCGGGTTCTTGCATGTCATGGACAAGCGTACCACATTTTTCACCATGCATTAGGTCCTCCAAGGCGCCTGCTTGATTGAGATTAAATACCACAATCGGCATATGATTGTCCTTGCATAGTGATAGCGCGGTGCTATCCATAACTTTTAGACCCATATTCAGCGCCCGCATATAGCTCAATTCCTCGAACTTGCGAGCTCGTGGGTTGCGCATGGGATCATCGTCATAGACACCATCCACCTTCGTCGCTTTAAAAAGAACCTGGGCATTCAGTTCGACTGCGCGCAGCGCCGCGGCGGTATCAGTCGTAAAAAACGGATTGCCGCTGCCTGCTGCCAGGATGACCACGCGGCCCCGTTCCAGGTGCCTGACGGCACGCCTGCGAATAAAAGGCTCGGCCACGGGCGGCATTTCAATGGCGGTCTGCACGCGTGTCACCATACCCAATTTTTCCATTGCATCCTGCATTGCCAGCGAATTCATTACGGTCGCCAGCATCCCCATATAATCGGCCGTGGCACGATCAATACCCGTCGCGGCCGCGTCAGCGCCGCGCCAGATATTGCCACCGCCGATCACTACAGCTACCTCAACACCCAGGTCGTGTACGCGCTTAATCTCAGTCGCGATGGTGCGCACCGTTTCAGCATCGATACCATAACCCTGGCGCGGACAAAGAGCCTCACCACTCAGCTTGAGCAGGATACGCTGATACGCAAGGGATGACGCCTTTTGAGACATGCTGCTTGTACCTCCCTTATTCCGGCTGACTATTACTACCCGTCCCCTATTACCTATTACCTGCCTCCCAGGCAGGGTGCCCCAGGCAGGGTGCCCGGATAGGGTACTCCAGTCAGTCGTGGAAGAAGACCTCCCATGCTACATGCGGGCCGCACAGGGCGCGGCCCGCTCCTATCCCTACTTGCCCAGCTCAAAGCGGCTAAAACGTCGAACGATGATATTCTCGCCGGTTTCAGCAATCACCTTACGAATAAGGTCAGCGACTACAACGAAATCGTCCTTAATCCAGGGCTGCATCATCAATACCTGCTCAGCCAGATTCTTCTTGAGCTTGTTGCTGATGACCTCTTCACGCCTCTCAGCGGGAACGCGCTCCATGGAGGGTTCCTCAAGGATCTTGCGGCGAGCCTCTTCTACCTCTTCGCCAGGCACATCTTCGAAATTAATATACCTGGGAGCGAGGCCAGCGATCTGCAAGGTAAGCTCGCTGGCGAGTTTACGGAAACTCTCACTGCGGGACACAAAATCAGTGCTGCAATTCAGCTCGAGCAGCACCCCCACGTTATGATTATGATGAACATACGAAAAGACGCCGCCCTGTTTGGTCTCGCGATCTGCCACGATCATCTTTTCAGCTTTTTTGTCGCGCTTGGCGTCAAGAATTTTGATGGCTTCCTGCCAGTTGCTGGCATCGGCCAGAGCATTCTTACAATCGTTGAAAGTTGCGCCTGTCTCTTCACGCAGTTTCTTAACATCTGCCGCCGCATAGTTCATATGGGTCTTCTCTCCTCAATATTCCTGTGATATTCTACTCAGTTGCCAACGAGAAGTACAGTTACCTCTGTCCATATTTTAGGCATCCGAGTGCTTGACAGATATGCATATGGATGTAACGTACGCGTATCTCCAGATCCTCCAGAGGGAGAAACGTTTGCCTTGCACAGGAAGAAGCGGGAGGCAGGAGGATCGGCTGAAGCGCTGCTTCAACCAGGCATCCTCTCACCTCCCGCCAGGACCAATGCATGCATGGCACCCTAGAGTCTCTCCCAGAAACCAGCCTTGCGGGTGGCGCCCAATCTTCGCTAGTTCTCTCTCGCTACCAGTTCGGGCTCAGCCTGGGTATCCTGGGCAGCCGGGCTCTCGCTCTCCGCGACCTCAGATAAGGCGGGAGTTGCGATTTCAGCTTCGCCAATCTCAGGCGCAGCTTCGTGGGCCGGCTCAACGGCCTCAGCCTCAGTGTCTTTCTGACGTGCTTCCAGTTCGCGGCGCCCCTCGACCGCGGCATCGGCGATCTTGGCGCAGAGCAGGCGCACCGCGCGAATGGCATCGTCGTTGGCCGGAATAGGATAATCCATCTCATCGGGGTCACAGTTTGTGTCGGCGAGCGCGATGATAGGAATTTCCAGGCGGCGCGCTTCGAGAACCGCGGTGCGCTCTTTACGGGTATCTACGATAAAGAGCGCGCTGGGTAAGCGGCGCATGTCCTTGATGCCGCCGAGGATGCGCTCAAGGCGTACCATATCATCTTGCAGGTGCTGCACCTCTTTTTTGGGCAGCCGCTCAAAATCGCCCCGCTCTTTGCGCGCTTCCAGATCACGCAGGTAGCGAATACGTGATTGAATGGTCTGGAAGTTGGTGAGCATACCACCCAGCCAGCGCTGATTCACGTAGTACATACCACAGCGCTTGGCCTCTTCAGCCACTGCTTCCTGCGCCTGTTTCTTGGTACCTACAAAAAGAATGCTTTCGCCATTGGCGGCAAGCTGCTCCACAAACTTGTAAGCCTCGTTGAGACGCGTAACCGTCTGCTGTAAATCGATGATATGAATACCGTTACGATCCATAAAGATAAAGGGCTGCATCTTGGGATTCCAGCGACGCGTTTGATGGCCAAAGTGTACGCCGGCTTCCAGCAACTGCTTCATGGAGATAATATTTGCCGAAACGGACCCTCCCTTGGTGATCCTCCGCTCACATCATAGCAGCAGAAGGGTTCCCCAGGACATGACCCTACTCTTAATCCCTTCGAAGGGGCACCAGGGCTTCCGCTGTTCAGCGAGCGTGTGTACTTAATGGGTGATTACCATAATCACCCATACACGGGAGCTATCTCCCGCTAACACGAAAGTATAGCACAAAGCGCCTGAATAAGCAAGAAATAATTCCTTGTCGACCCGCCTGTCAGAACCTCTTTCCAATGCCCGCGAAATGCGTTATACTCGCAGGGTAGGTTGCAAAGTAGTAGGGATGGAGAGAAGGTATGTACACCAAAGCGCGCTACCACCGCACGCACCTCTACCCTTATGCCATGCACAATAGCCTTTTCTGGAATCTTCCCTCTATCCTTTCCAGCCTGTCGCCTTTCCCAGTCTCCCCGGCCCGCTCCCACCTCTCCGCTCTCCCGGCGCGCCGGCAAAAACCGGGCCCACGTAAGATCAGGCTCATACCCCTGCCCCTCATCCCCCCTGTATCACCCCCTGCTTCTTGATCGCCGATGTACAGTATATTATGTACTAGATATTTTTGCTAATTCGTTCATTATTTTCGTGAAGGGTAGAAGTAGAAAGGGTAGATCACAATGGCAAAAGTAATGATAGTAGATGATCATGCGCTTATTCGGCGTATAGTGCGTCAGGTGATCGAGAAAGCAGGCGACCTGGAGATTGTCGCCGAGGCCTCCAATGGCTATGAAGCAGAGACAAAGGCGGCGCAAACTCAGCCTGATGTAGTACTGATGGATTTAGAAATGCCGGACTGCGATGGCTTTGAGGCGACTGAGCGCGTTATGGCCTGCTCGCCCCATGCGCGCGTGGTGATTTTCACCGCCTCACACCAGCAACAGCACGCCCTGCGCGCGCTACAACAGGGAGCGATCGGCTACATCACCAAAGACATTGATCCCGAGGCATTGGTCGGCGCCATCCGCGGTGCGGCGCGCGACGAGCTATGCCTCCCCCGCGCTATAGCCAGCCAGCTGCTTGCGCATATTCGCTCCGGCGGGCAGTTTGATGCTTCAGCGGCTCCTTCCCTGCTGCCGCCTACGGCTATCGCCTACAAAATCCCCTCCCGCCCGCTCGCGCGCACGCCGACGCAAGAGCAAGGGAAAGCGCGCACACTTACCGAGCGCGAGCGCGAAATCCTGGACCTCATGCGCCTGGGACATAAAAACCGTGAGATCGCCAAAGAGCTGGCGATCGCGGAATCAACGGTGCATAAGCACATTCAAAACATCTTTGAGAAGCTGCATGCGCGCAACCGGACCGAGGCAATTTATCTAACAAATGCACGAGCGTAAACCTGTTGCACTATGCCTGGTCGCGTGAGCTATGATAAAATAGACGTGCATATTGCCAAGAAGTATCTCGCAGTCAACGAGGAAACACAACACGTGATCATCCAGGCTCATCGGGTCAAGAAAATTTATTGCAACGGACAGCTACGCGTTGAGGCGCTTAAGAACATCAATCTGGCCGTGACCGCAGGCGAAATGATCGCCATAATGGGCCCCAGCGGCTGTGGCAAAACGACGCTGCTGAATTGCCTCTCCGGATTGGATACCATTGATGAGGGCGACATTTTCATTGAAGGTGACAACTTACGCGACCTGAGCGATAATGAACGCACGGCTTTTCGCGCGCGCCACATGGGTTTTATCTTCCAGGACTTCAATCTTCTACCGGTACTTTCAGCTGTCGAGAACGTTGAACTGCCGATGCTTGTCGCGAAAGTTCCAGGCAAAAAGGCGCGTAAACGCGCTCTGGAGATGCTTGACAGGGTCGGCTTGTCCGACAGGGCACGCCATCGCCCTGCAGAGCTGTCAGGTGGTCAGCGCCAGCGCGTCACAATCGCGCGCGCGCTCACCAATGACCCCACGATTGTCTGGGCCGATGAACCAACGGGAAATCTGGACAGCGAAACGGCCCAGGATATCCTGGATCTGCTCAGCAGTCTCAATCGCGAGCATGGCCAGACGCTCGTGGTGGTGACGCACGATATGGAGGTGGGCAGATTAGCCAATCGCATCATAACGATGCGCGATGGCAATATCGTGTAAATCATTGAGGCGCCTCTGGCCTCAATCGCTCTCAAACCAGCGAGATTAGCGCGTCAGGAGATCACCTTTCGACGTTGAACGCAGCATGTCGCGTACTACATCCTTGAGATGCGAAGAGGTGATCCCATACAGTTCTTTCAAAATTGAAGGAGCGCCGTGTTCAACTGGCTGATCGGGACAGCCGATCAGGCGCACATCCACGTCATGGATGCCGCGTCTCTCCAGGAGTTCCAGAACGGCGCTGCCGAACCCTCCGGCCACGACGTGATCTTCTATCGTCACCAGGCGGCGCGTTCCCTGCGCCAGGCGGATGATCACCTCTTCGTCAAGTGGTTTGGCCCAGCGCGCATTGACTACTGCGGCCGAGATCTCCTCCGCCGCCAGTTCCTCCGCCGCCTGCTCGGCCTGCTCAACCGTAGATCCGTAGGCGAGAATGGCGCAGTCCTGCTGTTCCGCCAGCTCAATGGCGACCGGGCTCAGCAGTTCCGCTTTAGCAATCTCCAGTCTTTTCAGCTCGGGATCCAGCGCTACGCCCACACCCTTCCCACGTGGATAGCGCAGGCTGACAGGCCCATCCATGTAAATGGCAGTGTAGAGCATATGACGCAGTTCGTTCTCATCTTTGGGGGCCATGATCTTCATATTTGGCAGCAGCCGCATAAAGCCAATGTCAAAAACTCCATGCTGTGTCGGGCCATCCTCCCCCACGATGCCGGCGCGGTCCATCGCAAACACAACATGCAGATCTTGCATACATACATCATGTATCACCTGATCGTAGGCCCGCTGCATAAAGGTTGAATAAACGGCTACCACCGGGCGCATACGAGCTACCGCCATACCGGCGGCAAAGGTCACGGCGTGCTGCTCAGCAATGCCCACATCGAAGTAGCGTTCCGGGAACCGCTGGTGCATCTTTTTCAGCCCGGTACCTTCCGCCATGGCTGCGGTAATACCAACAATGGCTTGATCCTGTTCCGCCAGCTCTACCAGGGTGTTAGAGAAAACCTCGGTATAGGTCGGAGGGTCCCCCGCGTTTTTCTTGATGGTGCCGGTCTTGTAGTCATAGGCGCCTGGCCCATGCCACTTGGTCGAGTCCTCTTCGGCAAATCCCCAACCCTTACCCTTCTTCGTCACGACCTGCACCATCACCGGCCCCTCGATCTGCTTGATATTCTCAAAGACATCCAGCAGCAGCGGCAGGTCATGACCATCAAATGGTCCAAAAACTTGAAGCCCAGCTCTTCAAAGATGGTGCCACTCTTACTATGCAAGACAAAGTGCTTAAAGCTGTCTTCAGCCCGACCTGCGGCTTCGCGCGCCCTGTCTCCAACCACCGGCAGTTTTTCTATCGAGCCCTTGGCCATTTCGCGCAATCTCTGATAACTCTTGGCGGTCTGAACTTGCCGCGCCTTGCCCAGGTAGTGGTGCAGGGCCCCGACGTTGTCTGAGATGGATTTATTATTATCGTTGAGTACGACAATCAAGTTTTTCTTCAAACTGCCGGCATGATTGATGGCTTCCAGCGCCATACCTCCAGTTAACGCGCCATCGCCAATAATTGCGACAACTTTGGTATTCTCACCCTGCAAATCACGGGCGGCCGCCAGGCCCAGTGCGGCCGAGATCGAGGTACTTGCGTGGCTGGCCCCGAATACATCATAGGGGCTTTCTTCGCGGCGCAGATAGCCGGATAAACCGCCAAACTGGCGAATGGTATGAAAACGCTCGCGACGACCAGTCAATAATTTATGCACATATGCCTGGTGTCCTATATCCCAGACCAGTAAATCTCTGGGTGTGTTAAATGCGTGGTGCAGGGCCATAGTCAGCTCAACCACGCCAAGGTTTGGCGCCAGATGTCCACCCTTCACCGAAACTTTTTCAATAATCTCGCGTCGAATCTCTTCTGCCAGCTGCTGCATTTGCGCCGCTGTCAGGTCACGCAACTGAGCTGGATCGTTAATACTGTCGAGTATCCTCGCCAATGTTTTCCTCCAATACTAGGCTTCGGCTCCTTGAAACGCAGTTGAAAAAATTTCGTGCGGTGACGGACGCCATACATTATGCTTGTCTATCTATTAGATACTATTTTACTCCTGCTGCGCGGTTTCTGTCAGTTAACCAGCTAACATGTAAGCAGATAGGGCTATGCTTAAGACGCCGTAGTAGAGCAGAAAGGACCAATACTATATAATTTGTATTACAATACTATATATTTTGTATTATAGGAACAATTATCTAAGCCTGGCAAACATCTTCAGGCCTAAATTCATGCACCTGGGGGCTTGACAAGCTCTCGGGCAGCTCCAGAAGCCGCTGCGCACAAAAACATCAAGTCTTGACAGGTTATTACATTCTTCTTATCATGACAAGGGAGATACAGCCATATATTTCCTTTCTGAATGCCTGTGGGTTTAGATATTCGCAGGTATCCAGGCTCACGGCAGCAAGGCGATAGTAGTAGCGCGGTATGTATGGGCAATGCAGCAGGGCTCGTGTCCTATGTATTGAGCCTGGTATGCCCACATCCAAGCATATGTAGACATGAAAGGAGGAGCGGTACCATCCCTCCAGGAGCAAGCAGAGCCGGACTTTGTTTTTTAACAGCAGAGGTGTACCGCACAGCCAGCCCATGACAAGAAAAGAAAGCGAAAAAGACTCGGAGCGTCCACATTACTATTCCCAGTTCTGGCTTGATGTAGCTGCTGGACGCAGAATAATTGGTGCGCCCAGACCCAATGAGGAGGCAGAGAGCGATATTGAGCCTGAATCCGAACCACTAGCGCTACGCAGATCGACGCGCACCAGTAGTTCTGCTCCATCCGACGAGTACGGCGAAACGATTTCGCACCCGGAAGTTGGGCTAGAAGACGAGGCTGAAGAACTTGTTGAGCCGGATCTCGACGACCTGGATCTCGGCAATGAACTTAACGAGACTGAATTTCCCCTGGCGGATGTCGAGGAGTCAGAGATCCCCGATGTAGATTTCACAGCTCCAGAGGTCGAAGATGAAGTCGTTCCGGACATTGAGGATGCAGATAGAGGAGGAGGAGTTCTTCCCGGACGAAGAAGAGGAGGAGGATGAGAGGACGGAACCTGGGTCGCTCGCGGGCGCAAAAAGCCAAAGCCCGGTCGCCAGGCAAAGGCACCCAAGAAAACGCCGAAGCGCGACACCCGTCGCGGATTTTAGTTCAGCGGCAGGCGCGTAAAGGGGAATTTTGCGCGCCTGCCGCCGGGCGAAGATGTCGCATTACGGGTAAATTCCACGAATTTGCGTCGCCTCCGCCACGCGCGAGATAGCGAGCATATTGGCTGCCAGGCGCATATCACAGGAGTACAGGTCGGCCTTCTCAGCCACCGCGTCGAAAGAGCGATTCATGATGACTTCAAGCTTCTGCGTAATCTCCTCTACACCCCAGAAGAAGCTTTGAATATCCTGCACCCACTCGAAATAGCTCACGGTCACTCCCCCGGAGTTGGCCAGGATGTCGGGAATCACGGCAATGCCCTTCTTGAACAGGATTCGCGTCCGCTTCAGGAGTCGTGGGACCGTTGGCGGCCTCGGATACGATACGCGCAGCTATGCGATCCGCGTTGGCCGCGCTGATGACACCCTCGGTAGCGGCCGGCACAAGAATATCGCATGGGACCTCCAGAGCATCCTGCACACCTAGAGACTGTGCGCGCGGAAAGCCCACCACGCTGCCCCGCTCCTGCTTATAACGCAGGACGGTGGCAGGGTCGAGGCCTGCTTCGTCATAGATACCACCCCTGGTATCACTGACGGCCACCACCTTGCAACCCTCATTATGGAATAGGCGCGCAGCGCTGGATCCGGCATTGCCGAAGCCCTGAATGCTGACGCGGGCGCCCCTCAGAGGCATTCCAAGGCGCCTGGCGGCCCGGCGGGTAGCGAATAGCACACCCGTGGCCGTGGCGTCATTGCGGCCTTCACTACCACCGATCGACAGCGGCTTACCTGTCACGACCGCCGGGGAAGAGAAACCCTCATGCATGGAGTAAGTATCCATGATCCAGGCCATAACCTGTGAGTTCGTATTCACGTCAGGGGCGGGAATGTCACTGCGCGGCCCGATAATTATAGAGATCTCGGTGGCGTAACGACGGGTCATCCGCTCGAGCTCGGCCGGGCTCATATCTTTGGGATCGCAGATGACTCCACCCTTGGCTCCGCCAAAGGGAATGCCAACAACGGCACATTTCCAGGCCATCCACATCGCCAGGGCCTTGACTTCATCGAGGGTTACCTCAGGGCCATAGCGGATGCCGCCTTTGGCGGGTCCGCGATTGACATTGTGCTGCACGCGATAGCCTGTAAATGTCTTGATACGACCATTATCGAGACGCACTGGAAAGTTGACCGTCAGTTCGCGCTTGGGCTGGCGCAGTATCTCTCGCATATCTTCGCTGAGATTCAACCTGTCGGCGGCTAGCTCAAACTGTTGCAGAGCCATGTGGTAGGGATTTAACGTGGTCGTCATTGACTTACAAACCTCCTCATTATTGGCAAAAGGTACGCGAACATTCATCGTTCGCTCTGCCGCTGTAGCGGGTAAACGCATCCATAGCCACATTTTAACACGCTGAGCAACAAAATTTATCCCCCCTTACGGGCAATAGCGGTAAATGCATTGGATTGCATAACCCACGGCATTTTCACTTTCCAGCAAAGGGTAATCTAGCTTCCTGCTACGCCGAGGGATATCCTTCCAGTTGCTCTTTTAACAGTTTCTGGACGATATCGGCCCTGGCCTGGCCGCGCGTCGCTTTCATAACCTGGCCAACCAGCGCCTGCAGGGCATTGGTCTTGCCGCTGCGATAATCGCTGGTCGCCTTTGGATTATTGGCGATCACCGCCTCAATGATGCGCACAAGCTCAGCCTGGTCGCTGATGGGCGGCTTGATACCCTTGCGAGTGACGATGGCCTGCGGCATTTCACCGCTGGCGAAGGCCTCATCCAGCACATCCTTGGCCTGCTTGCCGGTGATGCGCTCTTTAGCAAGCAGATCCAGCAGGTCGGCCAGAGCTGCTGGCGTAAGCGGGCAAGCAGTTATAGAAATGCCGTTAGTCTTCAACAGGCGCACCACCTCGCTGAGCAACCAGTTGCTCGCCAGCTTGGCGCGGCCCTTCACATCACCGCTATGCGAGACGGCCATCACCTGCTCAAAGTAGTCACCAAGAGCCTTATCCTCGGTCAAGACATTGGCATCCTGTATGGAGAGGCCATATTCCTTGCTATAGCGCGCGCGGCGCGCGGCGGGAAGCTCCGGCAGGCTGGCGCGCAGTTCATCGACCCAGGCGCGACTTATCACCAGGGGAGGCAGGTCGGGCTCAGGGAAGTAGCGGTAGTCGTGAGCCTGCTCTTTGCTGCGCTGCGGCACCGTCACACCCCTGGCCTCAACCCAGCCGCGCGTCTCCTGGTGTATGGCCTGGCCCGCCCGCGCCATCTCTATTTGCCGCTGAGCCTCGTATTCAAGGGCCCGCTCAACCGAGCGAAAACTGTTCATATTCTTAATCTCGGTCTTCACGCCCAGCATCTGCTGTCCGCGCGGACGAATTGAGATGTTGGCATCACAGCGCAGGCTCCCCTCTTCCATACGCCCGGAGGATACACCCAGGTAGACTAGAATTTCGCGCAACTGCTGCATATAGAGGCGCGCTTCCTCGGGCGAGCGCATATCTGGTTCGCTGACGATCTCCATCAGGGGAGTGCCGGCGCGGTTCACGTCTACCAGGCTATAGCCATTATGATGTAACAGGCGAGCCGTGTCTTCTTCCAGGTGGACACGTGTAATCCTGATCCTGCGCGCCTGACCCCCATGCTCAACCGTGAGATACCCGTCGTGACTGAGAGGGATATCGTACTGCGAGATTTGATAGCCCTTCATCAAGTCGGGATAGGGATAATTTTTGCGGTCAAACTTGGAAAACTCAGGTATTGAGCAGTTCAAGGCGAGCGCCGTCATAATCGTATAAGCGACTGCTTGACGGTTGATGACCGGCAAAACACCTGGCATGCCCATACATATAGGACAGACATGGGTGTTGGGCGCATCATTCGCATAGGCTGTACTGCACGGGCAAAACATTTTACTTCTGGTCAGGAGTTGTGAATGAACCTCGAGGCCGATCACAACCTCGAAGTCTGTGTCCTTATGAGTTTGTTGAGTATCTGTGAGCATACTTCCTACCTCTCAACTTGGCTCGCGCGTTACTTTCTATTTCCTTACATGTAGATGTTCTGAATGCTTTTAGGTATGAATGCTTGCCGCTAGTCTAGCCTTTTCCTGCCCTTTCGTCAATGGCCACCTGGCGATTGCACCTGCAAGCTGTACATCCCCCCGCACAGGGCTGTTTGCGTGGCGTTCCCCAGTTTCCCATCTATAAAAGCGGACAAAAGCGTGCTATACTGTTACTTATAATTCTGCGCCGAGCGATCCATCGCACCTCGATCCGACGGAGAAGCCGTACCTCAACTAAATTGACATTCTGGTAGAATGCGGTATACTGTTGCTTAGTAGGGAGCGGCTCGGCGTTCCAGAAGCACTCATCAAAAGCTAACACAGCTATTCTAGGAAGTGGCACGTAAGAGCGGGCAGGAGAGCAACCACCTATGTCCTTAATAAATATGGCTAAACGAGAAATTAATTGTAAGATCGTCTACTATGGTATCGGTCTGTGTGGCAAAACCACTAATCTTCACTACATACACCAGGCAGTTAATCCCAAGGATGTCGGTGACATGGTCTCTATCGATACTGAGACCGAGCGTACGCTTTACTTTGACCTGCTGCCTCTTGAGCTCGGCCAGGTCCATGGTTTCAACATCCGCTTCCAGCTCTACACTGTCCCCGGGCAAGTGCTTTATCAACAGACGCGCATCTCGGTGTTGAAAGGCGCGGATTGCGTCATTTTTGTTGCCGATTTGCAGGCGAGCAAGTTACAAGAGAACATCGAAAGTTGGAACGAACTACAGGAACAGCTGCGCCGTATGAATAAAGACATTACTGATTTCCCCCTGGTTATGCAATGGAACAAACGCGACCTGCAGGAAGTGCTACCGGTCTCTGTCCTGCAGCAGTATCTCAATCCTTACAGGGTGCCCAGCTTTGAGGCTGTGGCTGTTACGGGACAGGGGGTCATCGAGAGCTTACGTATGGCGATTAATTCCACGTTACGTCGCCTGGAACGCGATTAATTCTTTCTGTCCTGTAGAAAATGAGTGTTTCCTCCCTTCACACATGCATTGCTTTGGAGTATACTGTCAGGTGCACGAAGTACGGTAATCATTCTACCTTCGCGCTAACAACTCCGCTGTCTGTAAGGTATGAGGCTTTGATACAGCATCATTCTTTACCCGCTCTTCAATCGAGGAAAATAGAAGGAGGCGCGGCCCGGCCCCTACGTGTCTCATCTACACAGGGGGGGTTTCGTACCGCGCAATACGGTCAGATGGAAATGATACGTGTCATCATTGTTGACGAGCAGCCTCTGTTCCGTCAAGGTATTCGCTCCACCCTCGAACAAATGGGTGATTGCGTCATTATCGGTGATTTAACCGATGCCGATGAAATAATCGAGATAGCTCGCACAGGCAATCCTGATGTAGCTATCATAGATGCGGGCCTCAGCTCCATAGATTCGCTTGAAATAGCTCGCCAGATGCGCCATCTTGTGGCACGCATGGCTATCATTATTTTGACTCCCTCAGAAGATGAAGAGCGTCTCTTTCAGTCCATCAAAGTGGGGGCCGCCGCCTACTATACGCGCAACATCACCACTGATGAACTTATCGAAGCCGTGCGCAAGGTGAGCGTTGGGGAATATCTCATCAACGATGATGTGCTTTCCAAGCCACAACTCGCCAGTCGTGTCCTGAAATCCTTTCGCGAGCTGGCGGTAGAAGAAGAGTCTTCCGCCACCAAGGACCTCTATTCGCCACTTTCCAGCCGCGAAGTGGAGATCCTGGATTACATAGCCAGGGGAAATAGTAATAAAGAGATAGCCAAATCACTTAAGATCAGTGATCAGACGGTAAAAAATCACATCACTTCGATTCTCAAAAAACTGTCGGTGAACGACCGCACAGCCGCCGTGGTCCATGCGCTGCGCCATGGTTGGATTAAAATGGATGATAACTAGGGCAGGCCTGCGCTGCGCTAGTTCATCTTGGCGATGATCTGGCGCAGCGTCTTTATTTGGCGCCGGGTCTCATCGACGTCCTGTGCGTGAGGAGCCAGCTCCACATATGTGGACAGGTCCCGCAGGGCACGCGTGTAGTGCTTGAGCTGAAAATGTATGGCCCCCCGCTCACGCCTCTGCAGAGCCGAGCGTGGCAGTAACAGGACGAGGTGATCACATATCACCAGGGCGCGCGCATAATCCTCTGTCCTGAGATAGACATGTTTGAGATTATTCAGCAGGCGCGCCAGCAAGTTTCTGGAACTGATCGGTTCAAACCATTGAGCATTAAGCTTACCCTCTCCTCCCAGCAGGTGGCGCACACGCTCACGACACTCGCGGGCGTTGTAGATGCGTCCCTTTTCAAAGGGATCGATATAAATGCGGCCCTGTGGCATGAGACAGCCGACTACAAAGTGAAAGGGTAACCCGATCCCGTCGAATTGCACGCCGATGCGCTTCCCTACTTCTATATATAGCACAGAGAGGGTGATGGGCAGACCGGTATGCCTCTCCAATACGTCATTGAGAAAGCTGTTGGCGGGATTATAGTAGTCCTCTCTATTGCCGTAGAACCGTTCCTGTTGAAAAAGCACCTCGTTCATTGCCGCGATGATATCGAGGAGGTGCATGGCCTCCGGCAGGCGATAAGGAAGGCCACCCTCGGGCGCGGGCAGGCCCAGCTGAGCGCACGCACGCTGCGCCAGCGCATCAATTTGCTCCAGGTAGTATGCGGGTTCCAGCTCTGCATACGCGCTGCTGGCAATAAGCAGGGCTGCCAGCGCCAGGTCGATCGAGGCGTCCGGGCCCGCGACCAGGTCTGCAAATGCTTTAAATGCCCGTTGTTGTGCTGTGTCATGCGGAAATGATTCTGTCATATCACCACTTGATCATATTTCTGCCCAACCTGCAAGTTTGCCAACGAACGCCTGGCCGGTCCCGCCGCCATGGCAAGATGCACATGACCGTCAGGTTTAGACCTGCACCGCCAATAATTCTTTGCCGTTCTGCGCATTCAGAAAAACTTAGAGGTCATAAGCAGAGCGAGATGATGAAGCGGGATCAACGGATGATGCATCGCCAGGCTCGAATGGAACTTTTTGGTGAAGTACCCCATGCCTAGAAGGCTGGGGCTTCTACGCAGGTTGCCCTACGTTGGCTTCTTCCAAGCCGGAGGATGTTGATGGCGGCGTTGTGGTCTCTGTCAAGCTCGGTCCCGCACTCGCACGAATGCCAGCGTCCAGCGAGCGTCTTTTTTCTGACGGTTCCACAACCGCTACACACCTGGCTGGTATATCTTGGATTGATTTGTAGCACTTCTCTACCGGCGCTCGCAGCCTTGTAGGTGCACATGCTCACACACATATTCCAGCCTGCATCCTGAATACTTTTGTTTCATCCTGATTTCGCACTTCCGCCGTTTGGTAGGTACTTGCCGTTCTCATCCTGTTTGGGCTTTGCACGCTTGGACATGGTGGCGGGCTGCAACTCTTCAAACACAATCAGGCCATAGGTGTTAACCAACTTGCGAGACTCTTTGTGTAGGAAATCAGCACGTTGGTTGCGTACTCTGCGATGCGCTTTTGCCACCTGCTTGACGGCTTGCTTGCGCCGATGGGACCCACGTTTCTTTTGCGAGAGAGCTTGCTGGAGCTTCTCTAGCTTCTTCTCACCTTTGCGCAAGTAGCGCGGGTTCTCAATCGTGCTCCCATCAGAGAGTGTGGCAAAGTGCAACAAGCCAAGATCAATACCCACCGCTTCAGGACTTGCTTCCATCAATTCATGTTCCACTTCACAGCTCAACACAACATACCAGCAATCACCCTCTCGTTTGATCGTACAGGTTTTGATGGTTCCTTTCATTTCTCGATGTAACTTCACCTTGATGGAGCCGATCTTGGAAAGACACACGCGGTGGTCATATGTCAAGGAAAAGCCTGCTTGCGGGTAGGTGAAGCTATCAAAATGTCCTTTGCCCTTGAAGCGCGGAAACCCAGGAGTCTCACCACGCTTGCAGCGAGCAAAGAACGCCTTAAATGCCTTGTCCACTTTTCTTAGGACATCTTGAAGCACCTGGCTGTGAATATCGGTGTATTCTTCCCTCATATCCTTGATCGCTGGCAATTGGTTAGCCTGGTCATGGTAGTTGATCGACTTGCCAGCCATGCGGTAGGCGTCTTTTCTCTCCTGGAGTGCAGCATTGTAGAGTTCCCTGGCACGGTCAAGCGTCCATTGCAAGCGTTCTTGTTGCTTGCGCGTAGGGAACAGTCTGAATTTATAGGCTTGTTTAGACATGCTTTTGGTTTTCGATATACTGCTTCATGATCGAGAGTGGTGCTCCGCCTACTGTTGAGACGAAGTAGCTATGTGTCCACAGCGTAGGCATCCGCGTCTTAAGCTGAGGAAACTCTTGACGCAAGAACCGTGATGAACGTCCTTTGATGAGCCTCACCAGCCGATGAATGCCGAATTGTGGATCACACTCTACCAGTAGATGGACATGATCTGGTTGAATATCTAGGCTCAAGACCTCTGCCTCATGCTCCTGGCATACCTCACGAATGATCTGCTCTAAACGTGAGGCTACAGCTTCAATCAGCACCTTGCGCCGATACTTGGGACACCATACCACGTGATACTTGCAAGAGTAGTAGACATTCCGATTGGACTTGTAGGCTATCTTTGTGTTCATGTAGACATTATACAGCAACGCGCTACTTAATGTCAAGCAATCCACTCCACCCAAGCCCCAAACAAGGAACGCGCCTTATATCCCTGGGGCTGGAAGCCCAGGGTTTTACGGCGCGGTTTGATAACCATCCAGGTTGGCAAGTTTGCGAAATCTGGATGGGTGAAACAAGAAAGGAAACGAACCTCAGTGAAAGACTACGGTCGCATGACAGGAAAATACAACATGCTACTATGTCCCGCAAATTCAGCATGCCATTGAGATCGAGCAGAATAGATATGAACAGGTGCGGGATATCGTGAATAGTGTTTGCCATTCGCACGAGACGCAGCCGCACCTGTTCATATCTCAGCCAGCATTCAACATGCAAATACCCGCAAAGAGCGCTCAACCATCGATGTCGATCAATGGCCTATCGCAGCGCTCACTGCGGGTATAGACGCATAATATGTATTAGATTCGTAGGCCTTATTCACCCTCGTACAAATCTTCAGGCTCAAACTCGTCTTCATCCTCCAGGTCCTCTTCTTCGTCATACTCGTCCAGGTAGCTTAAATCGGCATAACCGGTCGTATATGACTGCTTGCGGATCTGGATAGTCGGATGGATAATTGGAAAAGGCTTTAACCCCCCGGGGTCAGCCGGTCCATCCATCTGCGGTTCGTATGCCGGGGCGCTCTCTCGCACCAGCACTTCATCCTCCCAGGCCATTGACTCAAAACCTAAACGGCGCAAGTCCATTACCATGCCAGGCCAGGTGTCTTCAGCATTGACAGCCCACCACTCCTGTCCCATCACACGTACAGGTCGAACACGCAAAGGTCGGTTGATATCGCCCACGTTCGCCACTAAAGACTCGCGTTTCTGCTCGGCTTTTTTCACGACTAAAACCGTCCCTTCCTTTACATTACAACAACTAGCCACAGGTTTCTGGTCAGTCGTCACGAAAAATGAAGTCTAACGAATTATTCTTTTTCACCTCAACCGATCTGGAAACTCCGTGTAATAATACCATATCACATACAACTTCCAACGCGCCAGTGGTAGAGAATATTAAATGTAGAGATATGTTCCTCGTGTGAAGAAAAATTCACACGCAGAACATGCTGCTGGGGTGTCAGGAAAGCTCATTGACAGAGGTCTATGGGAGGCTCGCTGAACGATACGCCCCTGATCGCCATACTTGCGGCCTACTTCTCCACGCTGCTCGAGAGTTATACACGCAGCAAACGCTCTTCGTCAGCGAAAAAACAGCGCGCAATCACGTCAGCCATATCCTTGAGAAACTGGGCCTGGCGCGACGCAGCGAGGCAGCAGCGTTTGCCGTTGAGCATAAGCTCGTACCTCCCAGAGCGTCGCGCAGAGATGAGGAGTGATCATAGGCGCTGCGCTTCAATTCTCAGCAAACGTCCGGCGCGCCAGGTATTGCCCTCCACTGCGGCCGCCACTATACTGGCCATTGCGTACGATAACCCGTCCGCGCAGGAGCACCGTTTCAGGCACACCTTGAACGGATATACCCTCAAAAGGGGTATAGTCAACACGCTGGTGCTGGTTAGACGCGCTGATGGTCAGGCTGCGCTCAGGATCGAAAATCACCAGGTCGGCGTCACTGCCCGCGGCAATAGTCCCTTTGCGCGGGAAGAGACCAAAGAGGCGAGCGGGGGTGGTTGCGATCAGGTCCACAAAATGCTGGAGGTCCAATTTACCCGTCCGCACCCCCTCGTACATCAACATAACCCGGTGTTCCACGCCTGGCAGGCCATTCGGGATTTTGCTAAAGTCGTGCACGCCCAGGTCTTTCTGCCCGGCAAAGTTAAAGGGGGCATGATCGGTCGAGACGACTTGCAGTTCGCGGCGCTGCAGCCCGCGCCAGAGGGCCTCGTTGTCGACCGAGCGCCGCATAGGCGGCGTGCAGACATATTTCGCGCCTGCAAAGCCCGGGGCAGCGTAGCAAGCATCATTGAGATACAGATACTGGGGGCAGGTCTCGCCCCACACAGGCAGTCCCTGGGAGCGGGCAGCGGCGACTGCATGGAGAGATTGGGCGCAACTGACGTGCACAACATAGAGCGGGGCCTGCGCCAGGGTAGCAAGGGTGATCGCACGCTGGGTAGCCTCTGCCTCGAGAATTGCCGGGCGCGTCAGAGCATGAAAGACCGGGGCGGTATGCCCCACCGCCACAGCTTCGCGCACGATAAGATCGATGACGATCCCATTCTCGGCATGGACCATAACCAGGCCGCCCAGCCTTGCTGAGCGGCGCAAGACACGAAAGACGCTCTCGTCGTCCACCATAAAGGTACCTGGATAAGCCATCAGTAGTTTGAAAGTGGTGACGCCTGCGGCTATCATCTCGTCCATCGCCGCCTCCGGAGCGGCCGCCAGGTCTGTGATGGTGATATGAAAGCCATAATCAATCACCGCCTTGCCAGCGGCCTTCGTGTGCCAGGCCCGCAGGACCTCGCCAAGCGACTGGCCGCGCCGTTGATTTGCAAAATCGAGAATGGTGGTTGTACCTCCGCAGGCGGCGGCGATGGTACCGCTCTCAAAATCGTCACTGGCGACGGTCGTGGGTAGAGGAAGTTCCATGTGTGTATGCACATCAATTGCCCCCGGGAAAATATATTTGCCCTGCGCGTCAAGCAGCACATCGGCATGTGAGCCGGCAAAGGAAGCGGGAACACCTATCGCGCTAATGATTTCGCCATCAATGAGGATGTCGCCAATAAAATCATCGCTGGCGGTAACGATATGGCCGTTGGTGATCAGCGTGCGCACGAATAACCTCCATAAACTAGGCACCTTAGCTAGGGGTGAGCATACACTTTCAGGTTGCTATAGACGACATCGGCATTTGTAGCGGTCGTCGTGGCCAGAAAGCCGATCTCACCAGCCGAACTATACGTTGTATCTGTGATCTGCGTGACGTAGATCCCATTGATATAGCACAGGAATGTTGCACCACGCATAACCACTTGCAGCGTATTCGCGACGTTGTAGCCTCTCCTGAGGGCCGCAGTTAAGCTCCAGACTTGCAGGGTAGTAGGGATCCCTCCCGTCAGAAGCGAAAACTTATAGTGACCGAGGTTATCTATCTCAAAGAGGTAGCCAGAGAAGCTGTTAAGAGCGCCGGTACTGAGGCGAAAGAAGATGCCTGCAGAATGCCCGCTCTTCAAAACGACGGAGACTGAGAGCGTGGCGTTCTGGTAGGCCTTGCCAGCCTCATTGCAGCCATGAAAATCGACGAAGTTGACCCCCTCCGTGACGTGATAGCCATCGGCTTGAAAGAAGCAGTTGCTATCATTGCCAGCGAGGCCCTCCCATTCTGCGGCCTGGGTGGCGGGGTTATTTGCGCTATTGAGAGCGTCCTGGTACACAGGTGAACCCGCAGTGGCGGTCGCAAGCACCCCCGCGGTAGCGCTGGCCTGCGCCTGCGCACTGGCGGTCGCGTGGACAAGGGTGGCTGTGGTAGCCCGCGCCTGCGCCGTTGCCGTGTTCTGAGGGGAAGAGAGTGACGAGCCGGATACGCTGGGCGTCCTGGCACCCTGAGGCGGTGGAGGACTATCCCCCAGCTGGCTGCTGCCAGGACTTTTCTGCGTCGTCACAGCGTAGAAGCATAGCCCGACCACTGACAGAAGCGTTAACACGGCCAGTACAGCAACGATCCAACCTCGTGTGCGCGACGGTCGCGCTCGCCTGGGAGGTATGGGAGAGCGCTGCGTCCTGGGCAAAGGGCCGGCCGGCGAACGCGGCGGTGGTGGAGGGGGCTGTGGACGGAGAGGCTCCAGGGGCTGCAGAGGAGTTTGCGCCGCACGAGCTGGAGCGAAAGGAGCCGTCTCGGTCGTCGCCGCAAGAGAGGCCTGCCTGAGCTTCGCAGCCTCCGGCGTTCGAGGTAGCACAGGAGGCGGTGCTACTCTGCTGGCCGGTCGAGGCAGGCCATCTTCCATGTGGCCCTGCGAGGCGCCATCAACTGAGGCCTGACTATAGGCTGCCGCGGCCCGGCAAAAGGCCGCGGCCAGTTCAGCAGCACTGCTAAAGCGCTGTTCGGGCTTCTTTTCCAGTGCCTTGAAGATGACGCGATCAACAGCGGGGCTGACGCCCCGGGCAATGCTGCTTGCTGCTGGAGGCCGCCTGTTGATGTGCATCGTTATCAGTGCGATCTGGTTCTCTGCGGAGAAAGGCAACTGGCCCGTAACCATTTCGAAGAGCAGGACGCCGAGCGAATAGAGATCACTGCTCGCATTGGCCTTGTGATGCTCGTCGAATAGTTCCGGTGCGAGGTATTCAACGGTACCAAGGATGTTTCCCGTCATAGTGAGCTGCGTGGCTTCATTATCGCTGCGAGCAATGCCAAAATCGGAGAGATAGCAGCGTCCACCGCCATCGAGCAAGACGTTCGAGGACTTGATGTCGCGATGAATGATGCCCTGCTGGTGGATGTATGCAAGGGCGGAGGCAATATCGCTGAGATTTTTACAGGCCTCCGCCAGCGAGAGGGGTGAGCGACGAATCCTGGCGCGCAGCGTGCCCCCTTGCATAAAAGGCATGACGATATAGTAGCGGTTATCGCCAGCGACCTGCTCGGCTCCGGTGTCATAGACCTGTACCAGGTGCGGATTACGGAATGAGGCCATCAGACGGGCTTCACGGACGAAGCGGTCAAGCATCTCCTCATCTTCGCGTTTAAATACCTTGACGGCCACTACGCGGTCAAAATGCGTGTCGTACCCTTCATAGACATCGGCCATACCACCTCTACCGATCAAGCGCCGCAACTCGTAACGACCAAGAACCCTGCCCTCTAAGCCTGACATACAATTTTTCTCCACGCAGCTAACTAGCGAGCACATTCCATAGCTAAACGCAGCTTAGCTCAATTATGGCACAACTATATCATGAAATGAGCGCGTTACTCAACCGCTAGCAGCTAGATTTCAAGCTTTCGCAACAGGGAATTTTTGCTGCTGACTAGACTTTCACGTATAAATGTGCGGCCTCATCGTAGCGATAGACAGGATTGCCCCGCTGGAATTTCAGGTTACCGTTCGCGGCGAGAGTAAGCCAGAGCAAGACGCGCGTCCCAGCCGCCAGGTGCAGTGGATAGCCCCAATGGCCCAGCGAGCTGGAACCGATAACCCCAAAGAGCCAGGCGCCGTGGTCATCGTCGACGGTGTTGGGCGTAAGCTGGTCGCAGGAGAGCGAGTTGTCGTCATGCGTGTTGTCGACCTGCAGGTCGCAGACGCGCAGGTACATCCCATTCAGTGAGGCATGGGGATCGACGTAGGGATAGTTGTCAAAGCCCTTGATCTGCTGGCGGGCATATGTGGCCTGCGCCCAGACCCAGGAGCCAACTTTTACAGGCAGGGTCGTCTCAACATTCAACTGTATCACGGTATCTGCAGCGAGGCGTACGGCCAGCTTGCAGCCACCGGAACAATCGGCGCCGAGCTGTTCCTGGTGCGAGACAGGAATTACAGGGGTGGGCAACACCTGCTGAGGTGTCAGTGGATCGATGGAGAGTACCCTGCCGCCCAGGGCCAGCAGGGGGTACTGAGGTGAGAGCGTCAGCACCATACCCGGCTGCAAGTCTTTGCAGTTCTGGCCAAGCGAGGCACTGAGGGCGTTGATCGTGCTGGCATTGACGTCCGAGAAAACGATACCTGCGTCGGCCATGCGCATTTGCACGGCGAGAATCTCGTCACAATTATCGCCCTGCTGGACGGTATAAAGCAGCGAACCCGGTTGTGGCAGCGTCGTCATAAAGGCCGGCTGCGGCGTCGGCGTTGCCGCCGGCTGCGGGCCTGACAGGTTATAGAAGTAGTTGGCGATGGATGGGAAGACTTTTTGCCCGGCGTGCGTGCCATAATAAAATGCTGGGATAGCCAGAACCAGCATAACCGGCAAAAGCAGCAACAAACGCCAGGATATCGAGTGCAGTAGAGCGCGCAGGTTCTCACCCGCCGAACTTCGCGGTTGAAAGCGGCCCATGATTGTCGCCTCCAATTTCTTATGAGTCTTGCCATTTTTATTATAGCATAGGTGCCATATCCAGCACCCTCGACCACCCCTGAGAGTGACCCGAGCAGCAAGCAGGATGGTCAGAGGCACCTTGCTCATCTTGTCAACAGGTAGATCGGCATAGCAATGTAGTCCTATTACAAAGAAGGGGGGCAGTATTTTTGCCAGTTATTCTCTTTCTCTGACTATACTATCTACATGTCTAGATAAATCGAAAGGAAAATACATCTCTTGTGGTAAACGTACCGAAAGTACTTGTGATCGACGATAGTGCGACCTCGGCGCATCTGATAACGCGAACTTTACGTAAAGCTGGCTATGAGGTGGTGACTGCGGCCGATGGAGCTGAAGGGCTGGCAAAAGCTGTGCGCGAACGACCACACTGCCTGATCCTGGATGTCGTGCTGCCCGGGGTGAGTGGCTTTGGAGTATGCCGCCAGTTGCGCGCGCTGGATCCTGAACGGAACCTCTCCATCATCATGGTAAGCAGCAAGGATACGCCGATGGATCAGAGGTGGGGATTACGTCAGGGGGCAGATCGTTACCTGACAAAGCCGATCAGTGAAGAGGCCCTTGTACGCACTGTGCATGAGGTACTGGTCGAGCACATACGCTAGCATGCTTGCTTTTATTCTGTGCCGCGGCCTGCACAGGCCGCGGCACAGAATGATTATTTCACCTGCCCCCCATGGTCAGCGCCATGATCGCGTTTTGCACATGCATGCGATTCTCGGCCTGGTCATACACGACGGACTGGGGGCCATCGATAACGGCGTCGGTCACTTCAACGCCGCGGTCTGCGGGCAGGCAGTGCATATAGATGGCATCTTCCTTGGCCAGCGACATGCGACGTTCGTCGCAGATCCAGCTCTCGTAGCGACGAATGGTATCGACCATGCTGGCATCATCCTGCATAGCGACCAGCGGTCCCCAGCTCTTGGGATAGACGACATCGGCATTGGTAAAAGCTTCATCCATGTCGTGAACGACGTTAAAGCTGCCGCCTGTTTTACGCGCGTTGCTGGCGGCGTTGTCGAGTATCTCCGCCATCAAGGCGAATTCAGGCGGGTGGGCAAGTGTAACTTCGGCCCCGAATTGCGTAAAGAGCTCGATGACCGACTGCGGCAGCGAGAGCGGCTTGGTATAGGACTTGGCATACGCCCACGACATCACTACTTTTTTAGCGCGTAGATCGCCTTTTTTCTCGACACAGGTCATGAGGTCGGCCATCGCCTGGCAGGGATGATAGATGTCGCACTGCATATTGATAACTGGCACGCGCGCGAATTCCGCCACCGCGCGCAGGTACCTGTTACCATCGCCCCAGTCGCAGTGACGAATAGCGATACCGTGACCATAAGCAGAGAGGATGCGGCCGATCTCCTTGGGTGTATCGCCATGAGCGATCTGCATCTTGTCGGGTTCCAGGAAAATAGCATGGCCGCCCAGGCGCGTCATACCCGCCTCAAAAGAGTTGCGCGTGCGCGTTGAGGAGAAGAAGAAGAGCATAAAGAGGGTCTTATCCTCCAGCAGGCGTGCTGGCAGGTCGAGGCCCCACTTCATTTTAAGATCGAAGGCGAGCTGCAGGACCGTTTCAAGCTCTTCTCTGCTCCATTCCTGGGTGCTGATAAAGTCCCGGCCCCGTAAGTTTGTTTTCATAGCGTTTGCAATGTCCTTTCCCTATGAGAGAGCAAAGATGGTTAAGCATCCCGGCGAATCCACGTGCCGCTCTGCCCGGTGAGCGCCTTGCCAATGGTTTCAGGCATAGTGATGAGGGCGGCTTCGCCGCCATTTTCGAGGTAATTGATGACTGCCTGAAATCTTGGGCCCCATACTACCCCTGGCGAAGTGTCCATCTTGATAGTAACGCCTGGCCTCGCTGAGAGAGATACTATCCAGGTCGCGCTGATCAGGCTGCTTAAAGTAGAGTGACACTTTCTCCACTGCGGTTGATATGAGCAGGAGATCGGCACGTAGCTTTGTGGCAAGCAGGCTCGAGGCGAGATCTTTGTCGATTACACCCTCAACGCCCCTGAGGTTGCCAGCGTCATCGCGTACGACGGGAATACCTCCTCCACCAACGGCAACCACAACGAAGTTGTTTGCAATGAGGGTCTCGATGGTGCTGCACTCGATAATCTGGCGGGGCAGAGGCGAGGGCACCACCCTGCGCCAGCCACGGCCGGCATCTTCAACCATTGTCCAGCCCTCCTGCTGCATTTTGGCGCGCGCATCATTCTCGCTATAGAAAGAACCGATCGGCTTGGAGGGATGCTTCAGAGCAGGGTCGTCGCGATCGACCAGTACCTGTGAAACAAGCGTCACGCACTGGCGCTGGATATCGCGGCGCAAAAACTCGTTGTGCAAGGCCTGCTGAAGCATGTAGCCAATGGCGCCCTGGGTATCCGCGCCACATAAATCGAGAGGCACCGGGTGTAGGACCCCGGCGGCATATTCCGAGCGCAGCAAATTGAACCCGACCTGAGGGCCATTGCCGTGTGTGACAACAACATTCCAACCCTGGGCGATCATCGCGGCAATGTGCACGGCGGTCGCTCGCACGGCAGCAAATTGATCGGGCACCGTCTTATGGGCATCATCTTTGATAATGGAGTTGCCTCCAATGGCAACGACTGCGAGTTTACTCATCTGACCTCCAGAAAGAGTGGGAGCATAGCATAGAAGTCGGCGCACCGGACGACCTCGGCAACTGGCACCTGATCAAGCACGCTATGGGCCCAGCGTTCTTCGCCAGGGCCGAAACCGAGCGTGGGGATAGCGGCCTTGCCCATCCAGTAGGTAGCATTGGTTGAAAAGACCCACTTGCCGGTTTTTGCCGGGCGGCCATAGCAGCTCTCAAACGTGGCTTTGCCCGCCTGGACATAGGGATGATCTTCTGCCAGCGCCCATGCAGGAAAGATTTTTTCCACGGGAAAGGCAAAGCCGGTATAGCTCGCCTCTGTATATGTGGGCACAACAATCTCGGCCAGTTCGGCGTTGGGCAGCGCGTGTAGTTCGCTTAAAACGACCTCTCTGTTCTCTGCTGGATGCATGCGCCGATCAATATAGAGCGAACACTCATCGGGAACAGCGTTGAGCGAGGCTGTGCGCGTGCTGATATTGGTAACGGTAATCGAGCCTGGGCCAAGGAAGGGGTCCGGGCGTCTCTTGAGCTCCTGGTTGAGCCGCTCAACTCCCTGGATAAAAGGAATAGCCCTGTAGAGAGCATTAACACCGCGCTCCGGCGCGCTGGCATGGCAGCTGCGGCCTTTAAAGGTAACGCTGATCTCGGTGCGTCCACGGTGGCCGCGATAAATATCCATTGCGGTCGACTCGCCCACGACAACGAAATCGGGGTGAATACCTTCATGCTCAACCAGGGCATTGCCGGAGATCCCATCGCACCATTCCTCCATGTTGCCAAAATAATACAGCGTCCAATCCCTGGCCAGCCCCAATTTCTTGAGCGCTGCCATGGCATAGATCATGGGCGGCGTGGAACATTTCTCATCTCCCGCCCCAAGCCCATAGATGATGCCATTCTCGACCTTGCCCTTAAAAGGATCCCAGCGCCATTGACTGGCGTCGGCGATACTGACCGTATCCAGGTGACTATCGTAGAGCAGGGTAAGCGAGCCATTACCGACGCGGCCCAGGATATTGCCCATGGCGTCACGGCGCACTTCATCAAAAGCCAGATCGGCCATGCGCGCTCCAACGGCGTCGCCAATGGGGCCAAGCTGGCTGTCAAAGCTGGGAATAGCAATAATGTCACGCAGGAACTGCAGCATGGCATCATGCTGCTGAGCCAGTTCCCGCTGGACGGCTGTTTGGACTTCACGCACATTCATCATTTAGACCCTCCTGCTAAAGTAGTATTTACAAGCCATACAGGCATTGGATTGAGCATTGTAGAAACCTGCCCCACCTCGAATGAAGACTTACATTTTTTGCCACAGGGCCAGTGAGAGTTCTCTGGCCCGGGCATGGCTACGCGCTTCATCGATGATAAGCAGCTGGCGATCTCGCATGAGCCAGCGTCCTGCTACCATGGTCGAGTTCACATGCTGTGCATCTATACCAAAAATAAGGTGCCAGGGAAAATTTGCGCCGTTGAGAGGCGTCGGCGGTAGATAATCCAGCAGGACAAGATCGGCGGCCGCTCCCACGCAGAGCGTCCCCACCTGCGGGAAAGCCGCGCTGAAGGGGCTAAAGACGGCGCGGATAATCTGGGCATTGCGCTGAAAAGCCAGCTGCACGACAAGGTCGCCCGGCATTTCACGCGGATCGCGTAGTGCCAGCTTATGCAGCAGGTAAGCCGCTTTCATCTCCTGCAGCATATTCATACTGAAGCCATCGTTGCCCATACCAACGTTCATACCTGCCTGCAGCATCTCCGCAACGGGAGCGCGGCCAACGGCATTATTCATATTCGAGCGCGGATTATGCACACCATGTGTACGCGTCGCCGCCAGGCGGCCCATCTCACCGCTGGTGACATGTACACAATGAGCAGCAATGCTGCGCGGTCCCAGGATAGCGTTGGCCTCAAGGCGCTCAACAACGCGCAGACCGTAGCGAGCGAGACTGTCATTCTCATCCAGGCCGTCCTCGGCAACATGAACATGGAAGCCTACGCCGAGATCGGCGCCTGCGGCGGCGCAGCGTTCAAGAGTGGCCGGACTGAGCGTGAAGGAGGCGTGCAGGCCATAACTGGCAGCGATTCTTCCCTCCTGTGCCTGTTGCAGGCGCTGAGCGCGCAAGGAACGTATGAAGCGCTCATTTTCACGCATAGCGGCCTCGCTGGCTGCCGGGCCATCACGGTCTGAGACTTCGTAAGCGAGGCAGGCGCGTATACCGGCCTGCACAACGGCATCGGCGATAACGTCCAGGCTGCCTTCAACGGCGTTGGGACTGGCATGATGATCAATAACACAGGTTGTGCCATTGCGAATCGCATCGACCATGAAGACCTCGGCGCTGGCGCGAGTATCTTCAAGGGTTAGCAGCTTATCCAGCCGCCACCAGAGGCGCTCAAGTATTTCAGGAAAGCTGCGCGGGGCCGGCCCTGGAATGGCCATGCCCCGCGCAAATGCGCTGTAAAAATGGGTGTGTGTGCAGAGAAAGCCCGGCATTACCAGCCCTCCCCGGGCATCAACGTACTGGGCAGCCGGGTACTGCTGACGCAAGGCGCTATCAGCACCGATAGCAGCAATACGGCCATTTTGGATAAGCACGGCGCCGTGCTCAAACACAGTGTCAGCGACGTCAAGCGTGACTACGCTTCCATTCCCAACCAGGATGTCAGGCATATGTTCCCCGTCCTTCCATTACGTCTTCCTTATCCACACGCCAGGGCCTGCGCACGCGTTCGGCCTGCCACCATCAGCATACTTGCAATCTTTCCCTTTCAGCTCTGGGAGCGTACCACTTTTTCGACCATAAGCATCCCCCCTTGCCCTTTCTCGATCGGCACGACACTCCCAGCCGCCTCCGCAACCGCGTCGATGCTCTTGAGACCACTGCCGGTGACGAGCAGGACAACTCGTTCATCGCGCGCCAGCCTGCCTTCCTCAAGTAGACGCAGCAGGCCGGCATAACAAGCGGCGCCCGAAGGTTCGGCGAAGACGCCCGAAAGCCTCGCCAGAGCTTTCTGCGCGGCGAGGATCTCGGCGTCCGTAACGGTGATACCAAAGCCGCCACTGGCGCGAATATGCCGCACCGCCATGGCTCCATTGCGCGGCAGGCCAACGGAGATGCCATCCGCGATGGTATTGGCCGCGCAGGGACGAATGACGCCGTCGCTTTCTAATGCGCACACGATCGCAGGGGAACCCGCCGCCTGCACCGCTAGCAGACGCGGCATGGCGCTGATAAGGCCCAGGCGCAAGAAGTCCTCGAAGCCACGATAGACGCCACTGATAATACAGCCATCGCCCGTAGGGACGATTACAGTATCGGGCACCCGCCAGTTCAGTTGTTCAGCGATCTCCAGGCCAACAGTCTTTTTGCCTTCAACAAGATAAGGGTTATAGCCCGTGTTGCGGTTATACCAGCCAAATGTGTGACATGCTTCAATGCACAGGTCAAAGGCGTCGTCATAGCTGCCCTGCACCGCAAAGACTGTCGCGCCACACATCAGTAGCTGGACGATTTTGGCGCGCGCGGCATTGCGCGGCACAAAGATATAGCAGGGCAGGCCGGCAGCCGCCGCCTGCACAGCCAGAGATGAAGCCGCATTACCCGTGGAGGCGCAGGCCACGGTTCTCCCCTGGGCCAGGCAGACGGCGATAATGCTGGCCCTGTCTTTGAGCGAGGCGCTGGGGTTGCGTGTATCATCTTTCAACCAGAGATCACTCATACCGAGATAGTTACGCAGCCTGGCAACTGCATAGAGCGGAGTTCCACCTATGGCGAGCGGCGGCGCGGCGCGGTAGCTATAAGGGATCGGCAGCAGCGGACGATAGCGCCAGACGCCCTGCTCCAGGCATTGCGCCAGCTGTGCGCGGCTGATCTGGGGAGCGATCTGCCCATAGTCATAGTGCACAGCCAGCACGCCCAGGGGACCGCAGGCAGGACAGGTATAGGCTACTGCGGCCGGGTCGTAGCTGCGCCCACAGAGGACGCATTGCAAGCGCTGAATGTGATTGGCTGTATGCATAAGCTTAGTGAATAACCTCAAGCTTGACGCCCGTCAACCTGGCCCGCTCTGCGTCGCTGATGGGATGCTCGCGCTCAGGGACCTCGAAGTCGGTCGCCACACCACAGAGTTCGGTCGAAGTAGCGCAGACCATTGTCATTGATGAGAGTGACGATCATGCCGATATCGGGATAGCGCCGCGCAACTTTCAAGGCGGCGGCGACGTTGCAGCCCGAGGAGATGCCGCAGAATATACCCTCCTCGCTGGCCAGGCGTCGCGCCATCTCCAGGGCTTCATCAGAGGTAGTGGTAACGACGCCATCCAGGTAGTCCACCTGTAGTACCTCGGGTATGAAGCCATCGCCAATGCCCTCAATTTTATGCGCGCCCCATGAGCCGCCGGCCAGGATGTCACATTCAGCGGGCTCCACGGCGAAGATCCTGATTGCGGGCTTCTGCTGCTTCAGATACTTTCCAGCTCCGCTCACGGTGCCACCGGTCCCCTGGGAAAGCACCAGGGCTCCTATCTCCCCACCCGTCTGCTCCCAGATCTCCGGCCCGGTAGTGCGGTAGTGCGCCTCGATATTATCAACATTCACAAACTGGCCGACCTCCCAATATTTACCAGGGGCAGAATTTTTAAGTTTTCTGACTTTTTCAATCACCAGGTCTACATCACTTTCAGCGCCCGGAGTGAGTACAAGTTCGGCGCCGTAAGCGCAAATCGTTTTTTTGCGCTCCTCGCTCATGCCCTCAGGCATGATAATTACGACTGGGTAGCCTTTGGCGGCGCCGACGCAGGCGGTAGCAATGCCTGTATTTCCGGTGGTGCCCTCGATGATGCTCATGCCGGGCCGCAGGTCGCCGCGCCGCTCGGCCTCTGCGACGAGAAAAGGTAGAATGCGATCCTTGACGCTGCCGCTGGGGTTAAAATATTCAATTTTTGCAACAATGCTTGGCCTGGCGTCACCTATGACGCGCCGCAGGCGCACCATGGGCGTCATTGCTGCTGTATCTACGATACTTTCGGCTATCCGGGCACGCCGCTTCCAATCGACCATAAGATTCAGCCTCCTACAATTTATAGGGGATTCTTAGCGCCCCCCGTTTTCTTTTAGCGTTTCGCGCTCTGGTTCTGCGTTGATATGGCGCGCAAGACGCGCTCCGGCGTAAGCGAGATCTGATTGATGCGTACGCCAATTGCATCGGCCACAGCATTAGCAACAGCGGGCGCCATACCATCGATGGGTATCTCGGCAATGGCCTTGACGCCAAAGGGTCCAAAGGGATCATGTGTCTCGACCAGGTACGACTCCATCTGCGGCATATCGACGGCGCTGTAGATGCGATAATCGCTGAGATTGGTTGTGAGCAAGGCCCCCTGATTGTCATAGACCATCTCTTCACATACTCCATAGCCAAGGGCCTGCGTTGCACCGCCCTCGATCTGACCCTCGGCCATGATGGGATTGACGACGCGCCCGGCATCAACCGCCGAGACAGCTTTGAGGACACGCACCATGCCCGTCTCGCTATCCACCTCCACCTCAGCCCCCTGGGCAGCAAAGGGCGGAGGTGAATTGTAGCTCATCCAGGAAGCGGTAGACATGATCTGCTGCTGGTTTTCGACGTGCAGAGAGTGCAGGGCGACCTGTGATACGGTGACCGTGCGCCCGCCGGGAGCCATGATAACGCGATTGTTGATCGTCAGGCTCGCTGGATCGGCCTTTAGCATACGGCCTGCGACCTCAAGGATCTGCGCCCGCACCTGTTCAGCGGCCTTTTTGGTGGCGCCTCCACTGATATAGGTGGTAGAGGAGGCGTAGGCACCTGTGTCAAAGGGAGCAAAGTCCGTGTCGGAGGAGTGCATGATGATATCCTCCATGCGCACTCCCAGAACCTCAGCCGCAATCTGGGCGATAACGGTATCGGAGCCGGTGCCGATATCAGTAGCTCCGACAAGTACATTAAATGAACCGTCATCGTTGAGCTTGATGCTGGCTCCCCCCATATCGAGACCGGGGATTGCGGTGCCATGCATGGCAAGGGAGACGCCAATGCCGCGACGGAAACGGCCCGTACCCCCTTTGCCGCGCTTCTCTTTCCAGGCGAGCTTTTCCTCTACGATCTGCAAACATTGAGGAAGCCCGCAGCTTTCGATGATCTGGGCATAGCCCTCTTGGCCTTCGCCAAGAGCCTGGGCCAGGGGATTTTCATCGCCCTCCTTCAACCAGTTTTTACGGCGCAGCTCCAGGGCATCCATGCCTAGCTGGCGGGCTATTTCATCGACATGACTCTCCAGGGCAAAAAAGCCCTGGGGCACGCCATAGCCACGAAAGGCACCTGCCGGCGGCAGATTGGTATAGACGACTTCCGCCTCAAAACGAATATTGGGACAGGGGTACAGAGGCAGAGTTTTTGAGCCGGTATTGCTTTGCACCGTCATTGAGTGCGTGCCATAGGCCCCGGTATTGGCAAGCAGGGTCATTGAATTGGCAATAAAAGTGCCATCACGCCTGACCCCCGTTTTCATATGCAGAAATTGCGGATGGCGTGAACGGCTGCTGCGAAACTCTTCGGCGCGCGAAAATTCAAGCTTGACCGGTCTATCCGTGGCCATGGTCAGCAGGGCACAGATATCTTCGAGCAGGACCTCCTGTTTGCCGCCGAATCCTCCGCCTATACGCGGCTTCACGACGCGGATGCGACGCGGGGGGAGGCCTATTACCGGCGCGATAATACGACGAACATGGTAGGGTACCTGGGTGCTGGTGCGCACCACCAAACGGTCATCTTCATCCCAGTAGGTGATGACGAGATGATTCTCGATGGGCGTCTGCTGTACCTGTGGAACGATATAGTCTCCCTCGACGACCAGGTCCGACTCCGCGAAGCCGCGCTCAACATCGCCCACCTCTGCGTGCAGGTAGGCGGCAACGTTGCGCGCGGCGTCGTGAATACGATATGACTCGGCTTCGGGATGAACGCGCGGTGCCCCGGGGCTGGTGGCGAGGCCGGGATCAAGCAGGGCGGGCAAGACTTCGTAGTCGACCCTGATCAGGCTCAGAGCCTGCTCGGCGAGCTCGGGTGTTTCAGCAGCCACTGCTGCCACTCGATCACCGACGAAGCGTACTCTGTTATCCAGACAGTATTGATCGTGCGGGCCCGGCTCCGGCCAGGACTGGCCCGCCGTTGTATAAGGAACACGCGGCACATCTTTATAGGTCAGGACCGCCTGAACACCCGGGAGGGAGCGCACCTCTGAAGCATCGATAGCGCAAATCAGCGCGTGCGCATGGGGACTGGTCAGGAGCCTTGCATGCAGCATATCGCGTAATTCAATGTCGTCAACATATGCCGGTTTGCCGGTCACGAGCTTGATTGCATCCACTTTGCGCTCAGGTTTACCAACGATGCTGAGGTCGGTGGCAGAGTGCGTGTCTACAAGCGTGGCCGTGCCGCCGGCAGTGACTTCTGCGGGGCCGCCGGAGGAGGCGGGAGGATATGCTCCGCCCTCATCGCCAGCGCCGTACTCGGCATATTCTAGGGGCGAACGACCCGGGTCCCAGGGCTTATAGTTTTCGTTGGAGCCAGGGTGGCTGATAGGCGCGATGCTCTCGCCGCACAGAATGGCAGCGGCCCGCAGCACGGCCTGGACCGGTTTGACGTAGCCGGTGCAGCGACATAAATTCCCCGATAGAGCATCGCGCACCTCTTGCTCGCCTGGACGCGGATTTCTTTGTAGCAGGGCATGCGCGGAGAGCAGCATGCCGGGTGTACAGAAACCACATTAAATCGCCCCTGTATCAACGAAGGCTTCCTGGAGTGGATGCAGCTCGCGCCCGGATCCCAGGCTTTCAGCGGTGGTAAGCGTACATCCACCGGCCTGGGCGGCGAGCATCACGCAGCTTGGACGCGCCACACCATCAACCAGGATGGTACAGGCGCCGCATTCACCCGTTTCACAGCCATGTTTGACGCTGAAATAGCCCTCGCGCCGCAACACCGTCAACAATGCTTCGTTAGGAGCGACATCCAGGCTTTTAATCATCCCATTAATACGTAGTTCCAGTTCCATTGCTTATTGCATGCTCCCTTCGGACGGTGTACGGGCCTGCCGGCGCGCAACGTTGGTAGCCTCTTCAATTACACGATGGGCAAGGTTTCTACCACTGATCCAGCGATAAGCATTGCTGGCACGGAAATCAGACGGCGGTTGAAAGCTCGCCAAACCTTCCTGCAGCGCAGCTGCAACCCATTGAGTTCCAGTGGCAAAATCAACGGCCGCTCGTCCTTCGAGCTGTTTTTCCAGAGCCTGCAAACGTACGGACTCCATGTTGACCCCACCCAGGGCGATGCGCACGCGTTGATAGACGCCATCCTTTACCTGCACAAGACAGGCTGCGTTTAAGAGGGCGACATCAGTGGGAGTACGCCCAACGCGCATAAACGCCGTCCCGCTGCCAGCGGCGGGATGGGGAACGACAACTTCGATAACAAGTTCGTTGGGGCGCTGCTCACTGGCGAAAGCGGTAAATGGAATGCGCCGCTCCGCTTTGCCTTTATATGTGACGCCCGCCAGGGCCAGGCCGGGATGTTCCACTGTACCACCGCTGAGGTTGACCTGTGTCTTAGAGCCAGAGCGCACCAGGACCGTGGCGTCCATAACAGCAAGTGCGGTCAGCAGATCGGCCTGAGAGGCGGTTCCCGCCCCAAGTGTCCCCCCAATGGTCGCGCTGTTGCGGATCAGGCGGGAAAAAGACGAGGCCAGGGCGGCGCGAGCAAGCAGCCCGGCTGCAAAATTTCGCAGCCCGGGCGCATCCACCATGCTTTGCAGGGTTGTCATTGCGCCGATGTGGATACTCTGAGCGTCATCGTTGATATAGGCCAGTTGAAGATCGCGTAGATCAACAACGGCCTGGATACTGTCGTCCTTGAGACCAAGCAAATAGGTGCCCCCGGCCAGTGGCACGGTTTTGACATCTGTGCGTGAGAGCAACATCAAGGCATCATCTAAATGCTCCGCCCAATGATATTCAAGCAGATTCAGTAGCATTGTCCTTTACCTTTGTAGCGGCAGCAAGGTGAACGTTTCAACATCAATCAGCCCCTGGTCGGTCAGCTTCAACGCTGGGATGACCGAGAGGGAGAGAAAACTCAAAGTCATACAGGGATGATCGAGGACACAGCCAAGCTCGCCCGCGACGGCAGCAAGCTGGCGCAGTTGTTGAACAAGCTCGGCTGCAGGGAGAGGTGAGACCAGCCCTCCGTAGGGCAGCGCTACGCTCGCGACTACTTCGCCATCCACGACACAGGCGAAGCCGCCCCCCATCTCCTCAAGCACACGGGCGGCCTTAAGGATGTCGCTATCGCTCGCGCCGGCAATAACCAGATTGTGAGCATCGTGCGCAACGCTGGATGCCAGCGCCCCCCTGCGCAGGCCAAAACCCTTAACCAGACCCAGGCCAACTCGCCCGCTGGCATGATGGCGCTCGATGACCACAAGTTTGAGCAGGTCGCGCGTGGGATCGGCAACGATCTCGCCATCCTGCACAGGAGCCTCTTCTTGCAGGCGCCGCGTGGTGATCTGTGCGGGTTCGATGCCCACTACTTCGACCATCCCGGCGTGGCCGGGTATACGCAGCTCGGACTCGTGGAGGTCGCCAATATGCACGGTAGCGGTCACACCCGTAAATTCCGCGGCCGGCACATCGACCAGCAGCTGTCCCTGGCGGGCAACCATGACGCCGTCCTTATAGACCGACTCGACCTGAAAGGTGTCCAGGTCGTCTAGAACGACCAGGTCGGCAACATTGCCCGGCACGATGGCACCACGGTTATAGAGGCGAAAATATTGCGCGGTATTATAGGAGGCCAGCCGGATGGCCTCGACAGCGTCGAGCCCGAGCTCAATGGCGTGACGTACCATTGAGTCAATATGCCCGCGCGTGGTCAGATCCTGCGGGTCACGATCATCCGTCACAAAAAAGACACGCGGCGGGTGTAATTCCTTGACCAGCGGGAGCAGCGCATCGAGATTGCGAGCAGCCGAACCTTCGCGGATCATCAGCCACATACCCAGGCGAATACGCTGGCGGGCCTCTTCCAGGGTGTTGCACTCATGGTCGGACATGATACCTGCTGTCGCATAGGCACAGAGGTCGGGGCCAGCAAGCCCCGGGGCGTGTCCATCAACAACCAGTCCATGCTGCCCCGCGGCCACAATTTTGGCGAGTACCTGCTCATCAGCCTGCAAAACCCCAGGCATATTCATCATTTCGGCCAGGCCCAGGACGCGTTCGTCCGCCAGAAGCGGCAGGAGATCGTCGGCAGTGAGGGCGCGATAGGGGCTTTCATAGGCTGAGGCCGGCACACATGACGAGAGCATGACATAGGCAGAGAGAGGTAAACCACGCCCGGCTTCAAGCACATAACGAATGCCTTCAACTCCGAGCACGTTGGCAAACTCATGCGGATCGAGTATAACGGCAGTGACGCCGCGCGGGGTAACAATGCGGGCGAATTCAGCGAGGACCAGCATCGTACTCTCAATGTGCATGTGCCCATCAATCAGACCAGGAGCAAGCCAGCGTCCCTGCAGGTCACGTTCCTCACGTCCCAGATAGCCCTCGCCGGGCGCGCTGACAGCAACTACAAGACCATCCGCAAGCACGATGTCCGCAGGATAACATTCACCACTGCATACGTTAATAAGCCTGGCATTACGCAGCACCAGGTCCGCGGGCAAGCGGGCCCGCGCGACCTGAATGCGACGTTGTAGTGCGTCCATAATGAAGTATCCTCCACAAAATCTAGTACGTGGACATCGTAACAGAAACGGCCGGATGAGTCGAGTGCTCAGGGCTTTCTTTAGCTATGTGCAGGTTCTGTATGTGAAGAGCAGGGTTATCTTTGTGTTAAGTATACTCTTTAAGCCGCATAAGTGGAACGCTTTTCCACTGAGTGGGACAGGACACAGGGAAGAGAAGCTCATCTTCCTACTACACAGTAGAATACCGTATACTAGATAGGTAGCAGATATGCTGCTATTCTGGTCACTACTAACGGAGGAGGGCAAGAATTATGAGCAGCCTTGGTTCGACCCTGGCAAAATTGGCGGCACTGGCGGGAGGCGCAGCGATCGGAGTGCTGCTCGCACGCCTGTTTGACGAAGCGATGTTCAAGCAGGCCGAGGAACGATCCACGCACGATAAAAATCGCTACGCCCAGGGACTTCCATCTCTTCAACCAGGTAAGTCGCAGAATCAGGCAGGCGAGAAGAGTTGAGGGGAAACATGGGCCATCGCCGAACTTTTGCAACAAAAGTTCGGCATGGCCCATGCTACTTAATATATTGACTTAAAGGAATACTATATGAGCAGTATGACAGCGAGCGAGCGCGTTCATGCAGCAGTCCAGGGGGAGCCGGTAGATAGGGTGCCATTTTGCTTCTGGCATCACTTCAAGCCAGAGGGCTCGGGGCAGCGCATGGCCGAACTGACATTGGAGTTTTTTTACCAGAAATTTCACCTGGATATCGTGAAAATCATGCCAGATCTGCCTTATCCGGCACCACAGGACCAGATCGTTCAGGCGGACCAGCTGCGCTTTCTTCCCCGCCTCGACCTGGACAATACGCCTATCTTTCAGGAGCAACTCACCTGTATTCGTACGCTGCGATCACAGCTGGGCAATGACTACCCACTTATTTTGACACTTTTCAGCCCATTGACCTATGCCTTCCGTCTTATGGGCAAACAGCAGGCGCTTGCAGAAGCCCGCAAGCATCCCGATCCCTTCAAAGAAGGCCTGGGGACAATTGCCTCTAATCTCAGCCATTTGATGAAGGCCGCAATCGCAGCGGGCGCAAGTGGCATCTTCTTCTCCAGTATGGGGGCAACCAGTACAGACTTTACGCGTGCGGAGTATCGCGATATTGGCCGCCCCTACGACCTGGATGCCCTGGCCGGCGCCAGTGGCGGCTGGCTGAATATCATCCACGTTCACGCGGACCCTTCACAGGAAGGGGATCAGATCTACTTTGAGGACTTCACCGACTACCCGGTCGCGGTGATGAGCTGGAGCGACCGGCTCACCGGCCCCAGCCTTAGCGAGGCCCAGACTCTGACCGCTAAATGCCTGATGGGCGGACTATGGGAGCGTGGCCCGCTCACGCACGGCAGTCAGACCGAGCTCAAAAACGAGATCATGTCGGCGATCAGCCAGACAAAAGGGCAGCGCTTCATCCTGGCCAACGGCTGCTCGGTGCCTGATGATACTCCGGAGGAGTGGCTCTACGCTGCCTCCAAACTGGTGGCTAACCTCTCCTGATATCATGCCTGTATTGCCGCAGGCAGCGCTGCCTGCGGCAATACAACCCGGGGCGACCACGTTCCTTAGATGCGTATAAACCTGATCCGGCCAGCCTCATTTACTCATAGTGAGAGTCTCATAGTTTTAATATGTCCCTCCACTCGCCAGGCTGCGACGAACAAAATATATGCGCTAACCTGGGGGAGCGCAGGCCAAACCGCGCCAGTGCCTGCGCTGCAGGCAGTTTTTCAGGCGTAACATGTGTAAGCAAAAGATACACCTGCGCCCCGGGAGGAATATTCTTCATTGCTCCCGTTTCACTCGTCATCAGGCACGCGAGCAGCGCGGGGGTGAGTATATCTCCCGGTGTATACCCAGCACGGCCGCGATGCGCTCCGGGCGATGGGCAACCGTGGCCTCCAGGGGTTGATCGATTGCTGCGGCGCTCATGAGCAGCAGGGCCACATTGGTCTGGGGAGGCACAACAGGCTCATGGGCAGCCGGTGCCTTCACCATGGCGTGACGAGCGCCGTCGGCCTCGACGATAACGGCGTCGGCGCCAGCTTTCGTTAGCAGTTCGAAGGGCTGACCTGGCTCCAGGCCGCCTACTTTCCCGGCACCCACGACCCTGCTGGCAACCGTGACACGCCGGTGCCGCTTCCAGGCGTCCTGCACCATTTTGATCAGCGCCGGCGTTTCAGCTGCCACTATCAAGGTATCGGTTTCTCCTTGCCCGGGGAAATAGATGTTGGTCGTCGTAGTAGTAATGACCTGCGCGTGTCCCTGAGCCAGTTCGCCGGCAAGAGTATACATGGTTGTTGTTTTCCCACCCGCCCCGACCAGGGCAATGAGGGGAGATGCTGGCAATCGCATCAGTTCAGTCAAAAGCGCCATCAGGTGCTCCGCTCTATGCAATACGGTCTTGCTGATAATTATAGGTGCTCCCGCCGGGGCATTGCCAGTGAAGTGTAACCTCTCCTAGTAGTAGTTAGCAGAGAAAGGCGGTGGGTGCCTTTCACGGGATAGGTCTTCGCCTGCATTCATGGGCATGGAGACCTATCTTTTTTCTGTATACATATGCTGTGGGGAGTCCGGCCCGCGGGCCGGACTCCCCACAGCATATGTATTTTCTTGTGAGCCGCCGCCCGCAAGGCAGCATAGGGCCCGGCTATTCGGCGTCGCCGAAAATAGTGTAGTGCCAGCCCTTACGCGCCTGACCGTCCATCTCGATCATCACATGCTTGATCTGTGTATACTCTTCAAAGGAGTACATTGACATGTCTTTGCCTACGCCACTCTCTTTATAGCCGCCATGCGGCATCTCCGAGGTGAGAGGCAGGTGGTCGTTGACCCAGACGGTGCCAAACTGCAGGACGCGGCTGGCACGCATCGCCTTGTAGATGTCGCGCGTCCAGACCGAGGAGGCCAGGCCATAGACGACGTCATTGGCCTTCCTGAGCACTTCTTCCTCGCTGCTGAAACGGCAAACGACGACGACAGGGCCGAAGACCTCGTTCTGGACGATCTCAGCATCGTTGCGGTCCTCAGCAATGACGGTCGGCTCGAAGAAAAAGCCCTCTTCGAGACCGGCTACCGCTGCGCGCTTGCCTCCCAGCAGGACGTTGCCGCCTGTCCGCAGGGCGCGCTCAACAAAACCCTCAACGGTGGAACGCTGGGTCGCCGAGATTAAAGGGCCCATATCGGTTTTCTCATCTGACGGGTTACCAACACGGATTGTTCTCACCTTGTTCAGGAACATCTCAAGGAAGCTGTCATAGATGCCGTCCTGCACATAAATGCGCGTAGCAGCCGTGCAGTCCTGTCCGCAATTGACAAAGCCGCCGACGACGGCGCCACTTGTCGCGGCATCGATATCGGCATCATCATAGACAATGAAAGGCGCCTTTCCACCCAGCTCAAGCTGCACGTGCTTGATCGTGTCCGCGCCGGCGCGCATAATATGTTTACCACTTTCAGTGCTGCCGGTGACGGAGACCATATTGACCCGGGGATGGCTGGAAAGGGCCTGCGCCACACCAGGGCCACTGGTGATGACGTTGAGCACACCTGGAGGTAAACCGGCTTCTAGAGCGATTTCGCCTAATTTTAGCGTCGTCAGCGGCGTCTCAACCGACGGCTTGAGGACGACGGTGTTGCCGGCCGCAAGCGCGGGCCCGATCTTCCAGGCCGCCATCATAAAAGGGTAGTTCCAGGGAGCCAGCGACGCGACAACGCCGACCGGCTCACGGCGAATAATGCTCGTATGTCCACCCGTGTACTCACTGGCAGCGCTACCAGACAGGTGGCGCGCGGCACCCGCAAAGAAGTGCAGGTTGTCGATGGCGAAGGGAACATCACTATCGCGGGCCAGCTTGATAGGTTTACCCGCGTCCTGCGATTCCAGTTCGGCTAATTCGCTCGCATGCTCTTCCAACAACGAGGCCAGCTTCTCCAGCATGGCAGCGCGTGTGCCATGAGTCAGTCCCGACCAGCGCCCATCATCAAAGGCTGCGCGCGCCGCGGCGACCGCGCGATTGACATCATCAACGTTCGCTTCGGGAACCTGAGCAATTACCTCGCCAGAAGCGGGCCCAATGTCATTTACAGTTTTACCTGAACTGCCCTTAACGAGTTCACCATTGACAAGCAGTTTATACCCGCTCATCTGTTAGCTCCTTTCATTTTTAGAAGCCCAAAAATAAAGTGACTGCGCAACGATACCGCGTCTAGGTAAGCGATATGATATTTTTATAGAATATCTACGAATTTTCAAACCCTGGTACAACACAGCGTTTATTTTATCACTGCTACACGCATCTACGTAAGAGGCGTAAACGTGCTCCGACCTCCGCAACTGCTTCAAGAGACGGCCACGCTACGGGTCTCGGTGACATGCATATCATAGCGGGCCAGCTCATGGAAAAAAGACTCAACGGGCACGCACAATTCCGGGCCCAGAGCGCCGCGGCGCGTGATTTCGCCGCTGGCGAGCATATGCCCCGCGATGGCGAGCGGTGTGCCGGTATCCAGGGCGCCAGCGCTGATGCCCCAGCGTTTGTAAGGCAGGACCACAACCTGGTTGGTAATTTCCACTGCCTTACCAGCGGCGCTACCGCTGGCGACGATGCGTAGGACATCACAATCCTGTGGCTCAACATCCTCAACGGGCGCAGTCTCCAGCAAACGGGCCAGGACTTCACGCGGCGAGACCCTGGCACCGCGCACATTGATGGGCTCATCACTACCAAAACCGATATCGACCAGAAATTTCAGTTTGTGCAAGAAATCACCGGGAAAAGCAATTTTAAATGAGACATAGCCAATACCCTTGTCCCGAAACGAGGCGGGGAAACTTGCGCACTCGGAGTGTAACGAGTGGATAGCCGTGGCACGGCCCACTGGCAAGGGAAAAATCAGCTCCTCCTGACCCGACAGGGGCTGCTGGGGGTGCCATCTGCCATCCTGGAAAACCTGTGCCTGCTTGGTGAATTCGTCCAGGATGGTGCGAATAGAATAAGGAGCGACCAGGGGGGCTCTGGAAGGCGTCTCATCGCTACACCCCAGTTGCACCTTGATGCTCTCCACGCTGTCAAGCTTATCCACGGCGGCACGGGCAAGCAGATTGGTAATCCCGGGCGTGCCACCGATGCCAAGGATGGCGGTAATACCCGCAGCCTCAACCTGCGCATGCATATCCATGAGCCTGCGAGTCCCATGGAAGAGGCCACCGAGATCAGCATAATGAGCCTTCTCGGCGATGCACGCATTGAGGATAGGCGGGTTAAAAACATAATCAACGGCGCTCAGCACAACATCGGCGCCGCGCACAAGCTGCGTAAGGCGCTCAAAGTCATTGACATCGATCTGTTGCGCGCCTATTTTAGCGCTTTTCTGGGCGGCCGCAACCTCCTGAGCGCGCCCTTTATTATAGTCGGCAACGGTGATCTTGTCGATATCAGCATACTCGCTGAGTGCACGCACGGTCACGCGCCCCATGGCACCAGCGCCGCCAAGAACAATAATATGCATTGAAAACGCTCCTATTATAAGGGATAGCCGGCATCTATTATGCTACAGCGTTACCACTGTCATCGGCATCTGTCGCTGCAATCATTGTTTTAAGGCTTAGAGCAACCCCGGGCGTCGAGACGCTTGCATGCAGTTCCTGGAGTGTATCTTCCAGGCGGTTCAAGATAGCATCGATCTCTTCACGAGTAATCACCAGCGGCGGCTCGACACGAATCACGCGTGAGTTATTGAGCGTACCAGAGATAAGCACGCCGCGTTTGAAGAGACCGGAGGCTACCGCGTAGCCAATATCATCATTGACAAAGTGCTGGCCAATTAACAGGCCTTTGCCAGTGATATGCGTGTAGACAGCGCTATGATGAGCAGCAATTGCTCGCAACTGCTGGATAAAGTACTCGCCCTGCGCAGCGGCCTGCTCAGCAATATTCTCCTCGAGGGTCACGTTGATCGCAGCAATAGCAGCGGCACAGGCCAGGGGATTACCGCCCGTGGTAGAGGTATGGATGAAGGGATCGCTGTTCATGACGCTCCAGATCTTGGGTGTGGACATAAAGGCGCCGATGGGCATCACGCCACCGCCCAGGGCTTTGGCGGAGGTAATAATATCCGGGGCAACATCCCAATGTTCGACCCCCCACAATCTGCCTGTGCGACCCATGCCGGTCTGTACTTCATCGGCAATCAACAGCACCTCATATTCGTCGCATAACTGACGCAGGCGTGACCAGAAATCATCCGGGGGCACAATCGCACCCGCTTCACCCTGTACCGGTTCCATAATAACGGCGGCAATATCGTTTCCGACTTCGCGGGCAATGCGCAGCTGCTGTTCCACAGCGTCGGCATCGCCATACGGCACATGAAAGACATTATTATGCAGAGGCATGGCTGGGCGGCGGAAGATGGCCTTACCGGTGAGGGCAAGCGAGCCAGTTGTTTTACCATGGAAACCACGCACAGAGGCGATAAAACCACTTTTGCGGGTGTAGAGCTTGGCGAGCTTCATAGCACCCTCGACGGCCTCTGTGCCGCTGCTAACAAAAAAGCTATACTGAATATCCCCGGGTGTGATCTCGGCCAGGAGATGCGCAAGCATTCCACGCAGGGGATCTAGTAACTCTTGCGTGGGCAGTGGACTTTTCTCTAATTGCGCTTGAACGGCCCCCACGACTTTGGGATGTGCCCAGCCTAAGTTAAATAAGCCGAACCCACCTAAGCAGTCGATAAATTCGCGGCCCAGGACATCCTTGAAGGTTGCACCACGGCCCATCCATTCAACTGCTGCAAAGTCGCCAGCTTCTGCGACTGATTTACGATACTCGATGAACCCACTGTTGTAGTATTTGGCAAAATTGCTGACGGTCGTTTCGATTAACCACTCGGCCTCGCTCTTGCCTAACTCCTGTTTGTGGACGATGTCCAGGTATCGTTGGGAAGCGTTGAGGGCCTTTAGTATGTCATCGGAACTCATAAACATCCTTTCTGAACGTGCGGCCTGTGCAAGCTATCCCACCCCGGCCCGCCTACCGGTTTAGCGAGTGCTGCTCTGATATCGTTTACCAGCGCATACCTTTGCTGCTCGTGGATATAGTATAGGTATTACCTGCTACCTCATTCCCCGCCCCCCTTATTACCTATTACCTGCCTCCCAGGCAGGGTGCCCGGAGAGGGTGTCCCATGCAGGGTGAGGGGGACTGCAGAGGGTGTGCCGGGATATTTTAACGATAAACTCAGAGAGCTTGCTTAGAGGTAAACTCAACCTTTAGAAGAAAAAGCTTCGCGAAATTATACAAAGACAAAAGAAATGAAAAACGAGCATGTGCAGCCAGATTGGCTGCGAGCAAGGAGGGGGATCAAGGATAACAGGTGGACAGGTGGAAGCCACGAAATACGTAGTATCTCGGTATGTAACGTCCTCGTTTTTTACCTGGTATGTCTGTCACCTTCATGGGAACACCATGTATTCTGCAATCCTGGTGGAATAAAGTTATATCTTCTTTCACAGTATAGCCTATAAGACAACAATAAAGCAAGCCTTGCTGACACCAGGGTGACTTTTACACTGCCCTGTGCTGACACTGGCCGCGCCGTAGGGGTGGCCAGTGTCAGCACAGGGCAGCGATACATGAGAACGGCAAAAGATCAGGTGCCGGACTCCCATGAGCTCAGGTATTTCTCCTGTGCTGGAGTGAGGGTATCGATGCGGATACCCATGGCGTGCAGCTTGAGGCGAGCAATCTCTTTATCAAGCTCGGGCGGCAGTGTGTAGACGCGTGGCTGCATTTCCCTGGCGTGTTGTAGCATAAACTCTGAACCCAGGGCCTGATTGGCAAAGCTCATATCCATCACGCTGGCGGGATGGCCCTCGGCGGCGGAGAGGTTAACGAGGCGTCCCTCGGCCAGGAGGTGAATATGGCGACCATCGCCAAGCGTATACTCATCGACGAAATCACGCAGGCGACGTTTGCCGCCTGTGGCGAGCTTTTCCAGGGCGGGAATGTTGATCTCGTCGTTGAAATGCCCCGAGTTGGCGATGATGACGCCATCTTTCATGTGCTGGATGTGCTCGCTATCGATGGCGTTGATATCACCGGTGACGGTGATAAAGATTTCGCCGCTGGCGGCCGCCTCAACACCCGGCATGACCCGGTAGCCATCCATCACGGCTTCCAGGGCACGTACAGGATCGACCTCCGTCACGATCACGTTTGCGCCCATACCATGGGCACGAGAAGCGACGCCACGCCCACACCAGCCATAGCCGAAGACAACGACCGTCCTGCCCGCCAGCAAGATATTTGTCGAGCGAATAATGGCGTCGATTGAGCTCTGGCCGGTACCATAGCGGTTGTCGAACAGATGTTTGGTGTCGGAATCATTGACGGCCAGCACCGGGAAGCGCAGGATAGCATTTTTCTCCATGCTGCGCAGGCGAATAACGCCAGTAGTAGTCTCTTCCATGCCTGCAATGATATCAGTAATAAGCTCGGTGCGGCTCGTATGGAGGGTTGAAACCAGGTCGCAGCCGTCGTCCATGGTCATATTAGGCCTGTGGTCGAGGGCAGCATTGATGTGACGATAGTAGGTCTGCTCGTCTTCACCCTTGATAGCATAGGTCGGGATGCCATACTCGCCTACCAGCGCAGCCGCGACGTCGTCCTGGGTCGAAAGTGGATTGGAGGCGCACAGAACAAGATCTGCCCCTCCGGCCTTCAATGTAATCGCCAGATTGGCCGTCTCGGTGGTTATATGCAGGCACCCCGCCATGCGTACACCTTGCAGCGGTGTATCCCTGACAAAACGCTCACGAATGAGCCGCAGGACCGGCATGTCCTTCGCTGCCCACTCAATACGCTCTTTGCCACGCGCGGCGAGTGTGCTATCTTTGACATCTCCACGAATTGAAGTGGCCATGATGAAAAAAATCCTTCCCGAGCGCGCAGCTTTCTACCGTTGTGCCTGGCGCAGTGTGCACGCTTAGCAATGCGCTCTCAATGTATAGACAAACACGATCAAATACGATTTTGGCACCTACATGGCATGTACAGCGCGCCATTGAGGGTCAAAATGCGAACAATTTACCAGGGCCTTATAGCGCGCAGCTACATCATCCATGGTCAGAGAACGCAAACGTCCAATGCTAAAATCTTCACAGGCATACGACCCGATGATGTTGCCATGGACCACGCCGCGCTTGATCTCATCAAGCGAGTAATTGCCGTCGGGACCCGCTGTAACGGTGGAGAGGTAGCCCAGGAAACCGCCAGCAAAGGCATCACCGGCCCCGGTCGGATCGGTCACCTCCTCCAGGGGATACGATGGCGCGCTAAAGTAGGTGCCATCGGCGCCAAAGAGCAGGGCCCCATAACTTCCCTGTTTGACAACAATATACTTCAGCCCCATGCTAAAGAGCTGGCGCACGCCGCCTATTATACTAGATTGACCTGTATACTGGCGAATCTCTTCTTCGCTCATCAAGAGTATGTCTACGCGTTTGATAACCTCGCTCAACTGTGGGCGCGCGCTCATAATCCACAGTTCCATGGTGTCGAGAACAATGAGGCGCGCTTGCGGTATCTGCTCCAGAACCTCCATTTGTAGCTCGGGCTGAATGTTAGCCAGGAAAATGAGAGGGCTGCTGCGATACGCCGCAGGAATTTCTGCATGAAAGTCCGCATAGACACCCAGCTGAGTATCAAGGGTATCACGCGCGTTCATATCCATATGGTAACGCGCGACCCAGCGAAACGTCCTGCCCTCCCGTATTTGCAGACCTGACAGGTCGATGGGACGACTACGCCAAAAATCCAGGTGCTCGCCGGGAAAGTCGCTGCCGACAACAGCAACCAGGTTGACCTGATTATAGAGAGAAGCAGCGGTTGAAAAAAATGAAGCTGCTCCACCAAGAGCCTCTTCTATCCTGGCAAACGGTGTCTCCACAGTATCCAGGGCAACTGAACCAACAACCAGTATGGTCACGTCCTCACGTCCTCCAGTTAAGCTAGAACTGGCGTGGCGAGACAGGCCCGCCTGCCAAAACGATATATCAGACAGGTGTAGCATCCTGTAAATGCTCGATGATGCCATCCAGAAAAGCAAGGGTATTGCCAAACTTTTCACGCACTATATCCCGCGCGGGGCCTGTATTGAGCGATTGATAGAGCTCAACAAAGCGCTCTTCGATATGGCGCAGCATAGCGGTAAGCACATCACCGGTAACGGCGCGATTGGGAAAGCGCGCGCCGAATTCGATCAACGAGGTGACTACGGCAAGGCCGCTCAGGCGGCCAATTTTATCTGCATCATAGAGGATACGACCCTCGATGGGTACGGAGGCGCGCTGCTCGGCGGGGAAAACTGTCGTATGAGCACGTATCGCTTGCTCAACCCTGCTGATACGCTCAACTGGAACAGCGAGTTGCTGTAAAAATTCCGCAGCCATCTCGGCGGATTTCAGATGATGCTCGTGGAAACCATATTCGACAGTTGAGATATCATGGAGATAGCCCGCGAGAATAAGGGCATCGCCATCTATACCCTGGTGATGATCTTCCTGTGCCTCGAGCTCCAGAGCCAGCAGCTTGCAATTGGCTACGACGGCACTCACATAGCGAAAGCCCTCTCTGCCCATGACCCCCTCTACATGTTGAGCAACAGTGGGCACTACACCTTTCTCCATCACTTAATGCGCCTCGATTTCTTGTGTATTTACATAGACCTGGCGTAATTTCTCGACAAATGGTGGTCGGATGATGCCCCGCTCGGTAACGATGGCATGCACATAGCGATGAGGAGTGACATCAAAGGCCGGATTCGCCACCCGTACACCGCGAGGAGCTATGATCGTACCACGTATAGTGGTCACTTCTTCAGGCTGTCTCTGCTCGATGGGAATGCTTTCGCCTTCGGGAAGGCTTATATCGATGGTGGAGCTGGGCGCCACAACGTAGAACGGTATGTCGTGGGCATGAGCCAGCACAGCAATACCATATGTCCCAATCTTGTTGGCCACATCACCATTGGCAGCGATGCGGTCGGCACCCACAAAAACAGCTCTGATGCCCCCAAGGCGCATAAAATGACCGGCCATATTATCGGTGATCAGCGTCATTGGAATGCCCGCCTGCTGTAGTTCCCAGGCCGTAAGTCGAGCTCCCTGTAAAATAGGACGAGTCTCATCGACAAAGACATGAAAATGCTTGCCAGCCCTGTGAGCGACATACATCGGAGCCAGGGCCGTACCCAGACCCGCTGTCGCCAGAGCTCCGGCGTTACAATGGGTCAAGAGCCCATCGCCATCGCCAATAAGCTCAGCACCATAGATCCCCATTTGCAGGCATGCAGCAACATCTTCCTCGGCGATCGCAAGCGCTTCATCACGCACGAGCTGCGTATGCCACAACAGTGAATAAGGCTCCCGCAGGGTCTGGCCCGCGCGCTGCTGGATACGTTCTATCGCCCAGAAGAGATTGACCGCCGTAGGCCGCGTGCGGCTCAGCATCTCCCCTACAGCAGTCAGGTGTTGTCGCGCCTGGCTGAGTGAAACGGTTTCGCCGCGCTCGCGCAGCAGTTCATACAGGGAAATAGCCATGCCAAAGGCGGCGCTTACCCCAATAGCAGGCGCTCCTCGCACCTTGAGGGTCTTGATGGCATCACCTACTTCTTGGGCACGGGTGAGCCTGAGATAGTGAACTTCCTGGGGCAGTACAGACTGATCAAGGAGATAAATAGCGGCAGCGCTGGTATCTTCCTCCCAGCGAATAGTGCGAAAGCCCTGCATTGGCGCGTCTTCAGACATGCGGCTACCATCTCTCCTTGATGAATGAGTAGAAGCAAATATATTCCTCAAGGTGTATGGTACCACACGTATGCGGCTACGACAACTTTATATGACTCTCTCACGCCCTGTCGAGCTCCTCAGTGCAGGGCTATCGCAACGGCGCAAGCATCATAACGAATGGACGCCAGCACTATATAGCCGCGCTTTATAGCAAGCTTCCCCCCAATAGTACTAACTATCAGGCCCATTAATTCGGGAAAAGAGCAAAAGTATGCTACCATTGATTACAACGTATCGGGCAAAGACGCATGAATGGAATGCTTTGCCATGTTACTGAAAGCGCTGGTTGTCCGTTCCACTAGACAGAAGGATGAAAGCCTTTCCAGCGGGATAACACCTAGAGCTATAAAGCCTCCTTGCGTTACCTTGAGATGGAGCTACTATCGCTTGCATGGAACGGACAAGATGATAGCCATAGCCATCGAAGGGATTGTAGCGCATGGCCAGGGTGGAAGCCAAGGAAAGCACTTGGTCCTTTGACCAGATTTATGATGAATACAAAACGCCAATCTATAATTATGTCTATCACCTGGTAGGAGACCGCGAACAGGCAGACGATTTGACGCAGGATACCTTTCTTAAAGGCGTTTCGGGCTCTGCCCAAAATGGATGCGAATCTTGAAATTGTCGGCCTGGCTTTATCGCATTGCAACGAATACCGCATATGATGCTTTACGGCGGCGAAAACTCATTGCATGGCTACCCTGGCAGGACCTGGATCATGAGCCGGCGGATGTGGAGAGTGCGGACCCGCAAGAAATATACGGTACGACAGAGCTTGTACGTGCCGCGCTTCGCCGCATGCCCCAGCAATACCGGGCGGCCCTGCTCCTATATACCCAGGAAGGGTTCTCCTACAGCGAGATTGCTCAGGCCTTGAACATTGCCGAGAGTGGTGTCAAGATGTATTTATCGCGTGCGCGTCAATCATTTAGAGAGCACTACCGCGCTTTAGAACATGGAGGAGGTACAAAATGAACTGCGAGCAAGTCGAGGAACTGCTCAGTGCTTACCTTGACGATGCGCTCGCGGAGGAGGAAGGAACGGGATCTGGCGCACGCTTACGCCAGGCTATCACGCTACACCTCGCAGGCTGCAGGCGCTGCAGCGCCACACTTGCCGATTTCCGCCATTTTGATGCTCTCCTTGCACAGCTACCTCGTGTCGGCCCAAGGCCGGCCCTGCGCAACAAAATTTTCTCCTCGCCACAATATCTCGAACTCACGGGCACCTACAACAAGCGCGATGAAATGGACACACGCCCCTATGGGAGCGTCCGCAGCCCGACAGCAGGACGTCCGCAGCTGGTAGCGCTACCCGGGGGACGCCCATCCTCCAGCGCGCGGCGGGCGCTTGCAGCCAGGGTGCAGAGGGGCCGCGGCTCATGGGGTTTACGCGCAATGCAGATAGCCATTGCCGCCGCCCTGCTCCTTACAATCGGGGTGGCTGGCCTCATCAGCCGCAATCTCTGGCTACAATACCGTCAATCACTCACCACAAACGGCGCGATCATCCCCCCGGCCGGCATTAATCAACACGCGCCCCTTTCCGCTGGTATGCGTTTCGTGTATCTACGCGCCGGAACCCTATGGAGCGCTCCCGGCGACAGCAGTGATGGACCTGTCCAGCCCCTGACGCCTTCGCAGGTCACGGTTGCTGCGAATTGGGCTGTCAGCCCACCTCTACCTGGACGTTCGGCAGGTGATATGATCGCCTATATCGATTTACAACGAGCGCGGCTGCATACCATTCGCAGCGATGGACAGCGCGACACGATTATAGCGCAGCCGCTGCTAAAAGCAGGTGTCGCGCCCGCGACGATATGGGAAACAGCAAGCGGCGAGGCTATCTTACATAGCCTGACCTGGTCAAAAGATGGGAGCATGCTGGCGTTTGTGGCTGATCCAACCGCTTCAGGCTCCTCCAGCCTCTATATTCTGAACCTGGCGACCGCTACGCTGGCTACAGTGCCTCTGCCTGTCAAGGGGAACGTCTCCGACCTCGTCTGGTCGCCCGACGGCATACGCATCACTTTCGCGCTGACGCATGGCGGCCTGGTAAGTATCCTGGACTATAACACGCAGAACAACGGCCTGCTGGAACTCGTGAACAGTATCTCTTCGCGGGCCCATCCCAACGATACGCTGTTAACGCTGGACTGGTCACCGAACGTCAACGCGCCAGCTATTACCTGGAGCGTAGGTGATACGAACGCGGTTCACAGTCTCTGGCTACATCCTGTTGGCATGGAAGCTACCGCTGCCCCTCAACTGCTGCTCAGCGGCCAGTATGCGCAAGCAGTCTACAGCCGCAATGGAGATGGCGGCGTGGGAAGCTGGTTGTTGGAGGACAGCGCAGGGGGGCGGGCGGCAAATATCCTGCGGATCGATGTCGCGCCAGGAGCCCTGCCACAGGTTTTAATCAGAGGAAGGCGGCCAGGCTTTATGCAGTGGTCGCCTGACGGAACGCGCATCGACTACCTGGATGAGAATACGGCCAACGCTGGCAGCCTGCACGTTGTGAACGTATCAACAGGGATTGATACTTTACTTGCGCAGGCAGTCGCAAATGAGCCGCTGCCCGCCTGGTCTGAGGACGGACAGCACCTGGCTTATAGCACAGGTGCGCAGGTAGTTGTGGTGAATTTACAGAACGGGAAGCAGCTAGAGCATATTTCACTTCACGGCACTGCCTCTAGCCTGCTGTGGTCTGCAACTACGCCTTCGCATCTGGTAGTTGCCTTCAGCGATGGCGCGCCTGGCACCTTCCTGGTAGATATCCAGCAGAATACTACTCACCTGGTCGATCGACAAGGTATCAGCGGCGCTGTCCTCTGGACAGAGGTCCCCTGAGCAACGTAGCGTCCACGATTTCCAGACACAGGTATTTGCTCCATCATTTCCACCCTGACTGGCTGGCGCCTGCGGGGCTGAGGCCATGAATATGGCCTCAGCCCCGCAATCTTTGTGTTGTATAGTGAGGGAGATCGGCAGCATTATCTATATATGCATCCGGAGAGGAGGCGCCTTTCATGCTTAAGGGTGAAAAGGTTATACTGCGGGCATTGGAGCGCGAGGATTTAGAGCGACAGTGGCACTTCAACAATGAGCTTGAGGTTGAGCTGGCAGGCGGTGGAGATCCACCGGAGCCTCAATCGCTGCAGAGGTTAGAGGCAGAGTTTGACCAGCAGGCCAATCGAGGTGGAAGAGATGGTACGAATTTTGCCATTGAGGCGGACAGAAAATATATTGGCAGCTGCGGTCTCTTTCACTTTGACCTGCAGGCACACACCGCCGAGCTGGGTATTGGCATAGGCGATAAGGCTTACTGGGGACGGTGCTATGGACGTGATGCCTTAAGAGTGTTATTGAAGTACGCCTTCCGTTACCGCAACCTGCACAAGGTCTGGCTGAAGGTCAATGCCAACAACGCAAGAGCAATAGGCGCATACAGGGCATGTGGCTTTATTGAGGAGGGGCGGCTGCGCAAACATGTATGGAGCGATGGAGGCTATGTCGACCTGGTATATATGGGCATCCTGCGCGCTGATTGGAAGAAAGGCTAGGCGTCGCCCAGCGAGCAACAGGTACATAAATACACACAAAGATATTCTCCGATACAAATTGAAGACCGTCACTATTCACAAGTATTTAATATCTCTCTGCGTTTTCTTAACGTAATTTTAATACCTTACGCATATAATGAAAGGTGGTACGTTTGTTGTAGTAATTTGGGATGTTGGGTGTACGTGATATGGAGGAGAAAAATGGCCATTGCGCACGCAATTTCTACTACTGAACGTTTAGTGCTCATCTTGCAGAGTATCACCCTCAGCCAGCGGACGGGTTGTTTAAGCCTTGAGCCTGTGGCGGATAAAGGGGGTGAGAAAGGCGAGATTTTTTTTGTCAATGGAGAGACGGTTCACGCCCATACAGAATATGAGTCGGGCAAAGCGGCAATCTCGCGCATGCTGGGCTGGCGAGAGGTTCGCTATATCTTCTCCGCCGAGCGCGAGCCCCCACAGCAGCACAAGCATCACCAGTTTATCACGCCTGCCTCTCACATGTCTTATCTTTCAGCAGTTGAGCTAGAGGAGACTCGTGAGACCCCCTCGATAAAGATGCCAGTAGCTCCCGCACCTTCGCCGCGCATAACGGGACCCGTATCTATGCCGCCAGCGCAGAGCGCCACAGGCGTGGCCACCCCACCACAGCGGGACGACTACTCGGTCCAGGTATCCGAAAAAATGGGCAGCTGGGGCGTTTTTGCGATTTTCCGTGCGCGCCCTCATGCGACAACACCGTATGTGCTCAAACACATGGAGCGTAGGGAGAGGATCGTCCTGCTGCTCCTAAATGGCAAGCGCACGCTGCGCGATGTTTCTCAACTGGTTCATCGCAGCGAGATGGATATCGCGCATGAGCTCGTACGAATGCTCAAACAGGGCTACATTGAATTCATGGGTGTGTAAGCAAAGCACGACGCAATGGGTATTATAATGTATGCCTGAATTTATCAGGGATGAGGAAATTGATCCTAAAAGGGATATCATATTGCCTAGTTATACGTTATAATACATAGGCCTGGGATGGAAAGCGGGGTGTGCGTGAGCAAGCAGATCCACCTCGACGAGCGGCTTGCGGCGCTCATCTGATATTCGTACAACCTTTTCCCCATGGGTTAGTACGCGCGCCTCCTGGAGTTTCGCGCTGCTTTCAGACAGCAGTGCGTGGTAGGGGGAGGACGAGCTGGCACCCCGTCCTCCCTTTACTTTTAGCCCGCGAGGAAGGTTCGCATGAGATTTCACGTGAGGTCTTTGGGAGGGAAACTAATACTGGTCGCTGCACTGACACTTCTGCTGTGCATGCTGCTTTTTGCAGGCTTATCCTGGGGTTTGCTCAAATATATGTCTGAGCGCGACGCAAGAAGTGACGCCTCGACACACCTCACACTCCTCCAAAAGACGTACGCTGCCCAGACGGAGGCCCGGCTCTGGAGCCTGGCGCACAATCCACAGAGCAGCCAGCTCGCCGGTACCATCGACGATGCTCCGGGCTCACCAGGCTTGCCTCAATTGCCTACGATACTGGCCCTAATCGCTTGGCATGAGCACATACCCTCAGCCATACTCAGGGTCTATAATAAGCGCAACAGGCTGCTCGGCCAGTTTCCGCCGCCTGACCAGGCTTCGTCGGCGCCTGACGATTACGATCGCTTTGAACTGGCGCTGGCGGGACATGCGACCACCGCCCTACAACCTGCTGCGAATAATACCTGGTTCTTGAGTTTCGCGCTGCCTTTATCCGGCACTGGCGGAGATTTTCCGGCAGGGGTGCTATTCATAGATCAGCCATTAAATGATGATTTTGCTCATGCCCTGGGACAAAAAACTGACCTAAACCTGGCGCTTTGCCAGCAAGGTCACATGCTAGGAAGCACCATGAGCGGCTTCCCTTTTAGCCATTACTTGCCTGAAGAGAAGCTCTGTACAGCAGGAGCAGGCGGGGAAATAAATGGCGCTCAGCACTATCTCACCTTTGCAGGGCCGGCCCGGGCAGGCGAGCAATGGGCGAAATCGCCCGCGCTATTGCTGGTGAGTATTGAGCCACTGTATAGCGCGGACGCGTATATGGGACGATCGCTCCTACTCATGGCTGCTATGGGTCTTTTTGTTTTTGCCCTGGGCATTATCGTCTATACGCTCATCACCCGCTTCTTCTTTATTCGCCCTTTACGCCAGCTACAGATCCGGGTGCGGGGTATGACGGCAGAGCTCCAGTCCGCGGAGTGGGGGCGCCATGCGAATGATGAGTTAAGTATGCTGACGCGTTCGATTAACCTCCTGTCCGAGTCTCTCTCTGTGCAGGAGAGTGCGAGCCTGACAATGACGAAGCAGATGCATGACCTGCTTATAATGAGTGAGACCTTGATTTCGACCCTGGACCTGGAGCACCTGCTGAGGGAAATTGTGTCGCGCCTGGGCGCTATAACGGGCGTAAAAAATGTATCAATGCTGCTCTATGGGCGTGAGATGTTATCGCCGTGGGCCGTTGCGCAGTGGACAAACCAGGCCCGGGAAGCGCATCCCCATCTTCCAGCCACAGCTGTCTCACAGGGGGCAGTAACGGTGCATGCGGACCCTGATAGCAACATTACACTGGCTGTCACAACAAAAATGGCGGCTATACCCAGTCACGTCCAGGGGCAAATAACGGCAAACGCAACATCGCGGGAACAGCCAGGCGCGGGCCCGCGCTACCAGAGGCTAATCCTGCCGTCCACGTATCCCACGGCCAGCCCTGCGTGATCTGGATATGCTGCTGGCGCGTATGGCGATGCAGAAGGAGAAAATTATATATGGGGAGGATATCGCCAGTATTTATAGCGAGCGTGGCGAAGCCTGGTCACATATGGCACTGGAGGCAGGCTACCGCTATGCCATGGCGGTGCCGCTGCCTTTACAGGATCGGCCTATTGGTGCGCTCATTCTCTACGACGACAAGCAGCACCAGGTCACAAGCCAGGATACCTTCCTACTGAGTACGGCCGCCATCCAGGCGGCAATGGCCATTCAAAATGCACTGCTCTTCGCGGAGGTTAAGGATAAGAACTGCCGCTCTTGGAGCGTGTCAACCATTTGAAATCGCAATTTCTGGCGACGGTTACCCATGAATTACGTACTCCGCTGCATAGTATCATCAGCTATGGCGCGTTAATTTTAGAGGGATTTGTGGAGGGAGACACTCTCGAGCGAGCAAGAAGAACATATCCAGTTTATGGTACGACCGTGCCGAGGACCTCTCCCACCTGGTCGATGACATGCTCGATCTCTCAAAGATTGAAGCGGACCGCCTGGAGGTCAGCGTAGAGCCTCTGGAGCTTGAACCATGTTTACAGGAGATAATCAATCAGCTTAAGCCGCTGGCGAACAACAAAGGGCTTACAACCTGGCATTGCATATGGCGGAGCCTCACCATGGTCCTGGCGGACAGCCATCGCCTGCGCCAGATCGTCATTAACCTGGTTTCCAATGCCTTGAAATTTACAGAACAGGGTGAGGTGACCATTCGCTGCGTGCTTCTGGAGCGCTATGACATGCTGCGTGTCTCTGTCCACGATACAGGTATCGGCATTTCACCGGCGGCACTGGGCTATATTTTTGAAGCGTTCCGCCAGGCCGATGGCAGCACCACGAGGCGTTTTGGAGGCACCGGCCTGGGCCTGACTATTGCGCGAAAATTCATTGAATTGCAAGGCGGCGAGGTCGCTGTGGAGAGTCTACGTAGGGCAAGGTTCAACGTTCTCATTTACTTTGCCTATCTCCCTGCCGGGGTAACAGTGCCATAAGCTTCCTTTGCTGCGTTATGACTTTAGCACGGCGCAGGCAGCTGGAAAAATCGAAAGAGAAGAGCAATGAACACACGCCGACATCGGTGGGTAATCAACCAGCCAGGCAGCAGCCAACATTCTGATCGTCGAGAACGAAGTCTCAAATCGCATTCTGATCGAAAGGGTTCTGTCTACACGCGGCTATCGCTGCCTCTCGGCCTCTAATGGGCGCGAGGCATTAGAGATGCTGGAGCGAGAAGGGGTCGACCTGATTCTCACCGATCTCTCGATGCCGGTCCTCGATGGCTATCGCACGACACAGTTGATCCGGGCACGTCCGGCCCTGAGCGAACGTACCGATAGTGGCCGTCACAGCCTATGCACTGAATGATGAAAATGAGGCGGCTATGCAGATTGGCTGTAACGAATACCTGACCAAGCCATTCAAACCTCGACAACTGTTAGAGGTAGTGGATCGCCTGCTGGCGTAGACCAGGGCTCTGGAATTCCACAACCTCTGATACCAATAGTCGTCTCTGAACGCAGGCATTTGATAGCAATTTAAGGCAAAATTTGCTATCATTAGCCTATAACAGGCGATCATTTATGTTTGACCGGCCAGGGTCTCTATGGCCGGTCAATGTGCTTTAGATTACCTCTGTTGCGTTAGAAAGATGAGATCATGAACATTCAAGTCACAGCAACACATGCGCTGCAGGATATTGTCAGCGATGTCCTTGTAGTAGGAGCAGCACGGGTCAAGGGGAGGCCGGGATTACAGAACGTTGTGCTGGCACAGTCGGCACAAAGCGTGGATGGTTTGCTGGATGGCCTGCTGACAACGATAAGCGCTGCTGGAGAGTTCAAAGGCAACCTGGGGGAGATGGCCACGATTTATACAATGGGCAGGCTCTCCGCAAAACGCCTGCTCCTGCTTGGCCTTGGAAAACAGGAGAAGGTGGACGCCCAGGCGGTACGCAGGGCCAGCGCGACTGCTGCCCGTCATGCACAAATACGGGGGCAAACTCCATCGTCCTGGCCCTTGATGCGGATTCGTTTGAGGTAGAGAGAGGGCAGCGCTACAGGCTCAGGCCGAGGGCGCTCTGCTGGGGCTGTATACTTTTAGAAAGTATCAGCAGAAAAGCGACAATGCCGGCGAACGAGCGGTTTCACAGGTCAGGCTCGTGGTAAATGAAGCCTCACAAGAAACGGCGCTTGCAGCTATGCAGCGGGGAGTAGCTCTGGCTGAAGCAACAAATTTTGCCCGCGACCTGGTAAATGAGCCTCCCAATGTATTAACACCCACCGAGCTAGCAAATCGGGCCAACGCCATGGCCGAACCTTCGGGCTGGAGTACGAGATATTGGAGCGACCTCAGATGCAGAAGCTAGGCATGGGAGGGCTGCTGGCGGTGGCACAGGGCAGTGCGCAGCCGCCAAAATTTATTATTTTACGCTATCGGGGAGCGCCGGAAATCTGCCAAGGGCATGGCTCTGGTGGGCAAAGGTATTACATTTGATAGCGGCGGCATCTCGCTAAAGCCGGCCGAGCGCATGGACGAGATGAAAGGCGATATGGCCGGGGCCGCTGCAGTGATGGGGGCCATGCAGGCGATCGCCAGCATCAAGCCTGCCTGTAATGTGACCGCGCTGGTCCCCTCGAGCGAGAACATGCCCGAGGTACGGCTTATCACCCGGGCGATATCCTGCGCATCATGAATGGAAAGACGATTGAGATCGTAAATACTGATGCGGAGGGACGCTTAGCTCTGGCTGATGGGCTTTCCTATGCAGCCAAAGAGGGCCTCTCGCCAATTATCGACGTGGCAACGCTGACTGGCGGCATAGTGGTTGCGCTCGGTCGACGATGGCGGGCGCCTTCTGCAACGACAGCGCGTTCTGCGATGAGCTGCTCGCGGCAGGCCAGGCCGCCGGTGAGAAATTCTGGCGCATGCCTATGGATGAGGAGTACGCCGAGCAGATCAAGAGCGATATTGCCGACATCAAGCAGACCGGCGGACGGGGAGCTTCGTCGGTAACAGCCGCAAAGATCCTGGAGAATTTCGTGGGTGAGGCAAAATGGGCGCACCTGGATATGGCGGGTACAAGCTATGTTGATAGCCCGAGGCCCTATCAAGAAAGGGCGCAACGGGCTTTGGCGTGCGTACGCTGGTGGAGCTGTGACGCGCCTGGCCAGCTAGAGACTACTCACGTGCCCGCGCTGTGATAAGCTGTGTGGGGCACGCCAACAAAGAACATGGATATGCTATACTATTGCCATGAATATT
>CAWCWN010000001.1:0-155757 GCA_963799245.1 uncultured Chloroflexia bacterium | reverse complement strand
AACCACCAGGCCGGCCAGCCGGCGCAGACCGAGGCACCGAAAATACCCGTCCTGGGCCTTGAAGAGGGCTATGCCTATTTTCAAGGTAAAATCGTACCTATGAGCGAGGCCAAGGTAAGCGTGGCGACTCATGCCCTGAACTACGGCACAGCCTGCTTCGAGGGTATTCGCGGCTACTGGAACGCAGACCATGAGCAGCTCTACCTGCTCAAACTGCGGGAACATTATGAGCGCATGGCCAATTCCTGGAACACTCTGCGCATGAAGCCGCGTGAAAGCATAGATGATCTCTGCCGTATAACTGTTGAGCTCGTTCGCAAACACGGCTATCGCTCAGACGTCTATGTACGCCCGTTGACCTATAAGGCCGCGCGCACGATTAAACTAACGCTTAGCTCGATTGAAGATGATGTCACCATCTATACATTCCCCATGGGCAACTATGTCGACATCGCCGCGGGTTTGAAGGTCTGTACCTCTTCCTGGCGGCGAGCCAACAGCAATGCCATGCCTATCCGAGCCAAGGTTTCAGGAGCATATATCAATAGTTCTCTCGCCATTGACGATGCCGGCGCAGCGGGCTTTGATGAGACTATCCTGCTGACACACGATGGTTTCGTTTCCGAGGGCAGTTCGTGCAATCTTTTTATCCTGCGCGCTGGCAAACTCATCACGCCCGCCATCTCCGATGACATACTGGAGGGCGTTACCCGCAATTCCTTAATTGAGATGCTCGCCAAAGAGCCTGGGATAGCGGTGGAAGAGCGGCGCATTGACCGTACAGAGCTCTATGCCGCTGACGAGATGTTTTTGTGCGGAACGGGCGTGCAGATTTCACCAGTTGCCAGCGTGGACAATCGTCCTGTGGGGACAGGTCGGCCTGGAACCTTTACCATGCAGCTTCAGGCCAGTTATCTCAAGGCCTGCCGTGGCGAGGATGAGCGCTACCGCGACTGGGTAACGCCGGTCTATGAATAAATACTGGCGGTACTGGCGGATTACTGATATCTACAGGCGCAGGAAATAAAAGTGTGACGCTCATATACAATTATCGCTATTCATGATAGAATAGACTCACCAATTGAGAAGGAATATGCGTGTTTCATCAGAAAGGCAGGGTACAGGCGATGGCATCGGTATTTCCTGCCTCGGTAACGGTTTTAACGCCAGCTACCTCGGCTAACCTGGGGCCAGGCTTTGATAGCCTTGGCCTGGCTCTACAACTGTATAATCGCTTTCAGGTGGAGGAGAGCGGAAGCGACCCGTTTCATCCGGGCATTGAGGTGCACGGGGCACTGGGTGCGGGTCTTTCTACAGGAGCGGATAACCTGTTTTTCCGCTCTTTCGCTTTGCTGTTCGAGCGGCAGCACGTCAAGTTGCCTGCTGTAAGTATTCGCATGACGATCGCGATTCCGCCGGGCTGTGGCCTGGGAAGCAGCGCCACCGCGGTTGTGGGAGGATTGGTGGTCGCGAACGAATTTTTGCGCATGCAAGATATGGCTGTGAGTAAAGAGGAATTGTTAATGCTGGCTGTGGAGGCAGAGGCGGGTAACCACCCCGATAATGTTGCGCCGGCGCTTCTGGGGGGTCTGGTAGCCACAACCAGTGTGGAGGGAACGATCCGGGCGGTGAAGACGCCGTTCCCGGATGCGCTCAGGGCAATTGTTTTTACGCCGTCATTTCCCATGGATACGGTGGCAGGAAGGAAGCTGTTGCCTGGCAGTTATTCAAAAGCCGATGTGACCTTTAATACAGGGAGGGTAGCATTACTTCTGACGGCCCTGCAGACCGGGCGCTATGAGCTGATTGCTGAGGCCATGCAGGATCGTCTGCATCAGCCATACCGCCTGGCTCTTTTCCCTGCCATGCCAGCTATTATCGACGCTGCTATCGCCGCCGGTGCGCATGGAGCCAGCCTCTCTGGTGGCGGCTCATCATTGATTGCTCTGGCAAGCTCTCGTTTCAGAGAGGTGCTGCAGGCGATGCAGGAGGCTGCTCGCGCAGCCGGCGTTGAAGGTACGGGAGCAATTTTACGCGCGGACCAACATGGAGCGCGCATACTCAATACATCTCGCAGCCGCATGAGAAAGGAAGCAAGTGCCCGCAATGAAGACCAATTCTACTGGTCCCCAGCAAGGTCCGGTGAAGAATTCCCAATCAACAAATAATGCGCCGGCCGCAGAGGTTATTGAGGCCTTGCAAGCGGTTTTTCTACGCTGTGTGGAATGTGCTGCCCTCTATGCGAGTGTAGAGGCCGGGGCTGCCCCCCGCTATCGCTGTGATTGCGGCGGCGTGCTTGATGTTGAGGTGAAGCCCAGCTTTCCCAGGCCGCCGCTGGCTCCTTTTGATGCCTACGCGAAGGTCGAGTTTGACAGCGACCTCGTTCCTCCCGCTGGCGCGAAGTTACGCCAGCTTTTTGACGAACGCGCGGCGGCGCCTCCCATCTGGTCCATAAGCGCCGATCGTTTGCTGTTGGATCACAGCGGCGTTTGGCGATACCGTGAGCTGCTTCTACCGCTCCCTGAGCGCCATATCGTCAGCCGCCCCGAGGGCAATACCACGCTCTACCCCGTAGGTATGGAAAATTGTGGCCCGGGCCGCGCCGGGCACCGCCAGATCGGGATCTATGCGGGACTGGAGCGCCTCTTTTTGAAACATGAGGGTGAAAACCCGACGGGCAGCTTCAAAGATCGGGGTATGACTGTGGGGGTAAGCATGGCGCGCCTGCTGGGTGCTCAAGCCGTGGCCTGCGCCTCAACCGGTAACACATCCGCTTCACTTGCTTCATATGCGGCGCAGGCCGGGATGCGTGGCATCGTCTTCCTGCCCGCTGGCAATGTTGCCGGAGGTAAACTGGCACAGACACTGGCTTATGGAGCCACGACCATCCAGGTAGATGGCGATTTTGATGCTGCTATGTGCCTGGTCGAACAGGTCTGCAGTGAGCTTGGCATCTATTTACTCAATTCTCTCAACCCCTTTCGCATCGAAGGTCAAAAGGCCATAGGTTTTGAGATGTTGCAGCAGCTTGATTGGCAGGCTCCGGACTGGGTGGTGCTGCCCGCCGGCAACCTCGGCAATATCTCGGCGATTGGCAAAGCTTTCCGCCAGGCGTATGAGCTCTCACTTATCAGCCATATGCCACGTTTTGCGGCGATTCAGGCAGCGGGCGCGAACCCCTTCTACCGCAGCTTCAAGCACGGCTTTGCCAGACGAGAGCTTGTACATGCGCAAACCCTGGCCTCGGCCATTAAGATCGGGAATCCCGTCAGCTACATGCGCGCTCGTCGCGTGATCGAAGAGACCGATGGTACGGTCGAGGAAGTGACCGACGCGGAGATTTTAGCGGCAAAAAACGTCATCGATCGCGCCGGTATTGGCTGCGAACCTGCTTCAGCGGCTGCGCTGGCCGGGATACGCAAACTGGTGGAACGGGGCGTGATCAAACGCGACGATCGTGTTATCGGGATCCTGACCGGCAATTTGCTCAAAGACAGCCTGACTGGCATACCCCAGGGCGACGGAGGAATTGTAGTCGAGGCGCATATAGATGCTGTGCGCAGGGTGTTGCAGGCATAGCTTTACGGCGCCCTGGCAAGTCTACCCGCGCATACAATGAGAGCTTCACCTGCTGGCATGCGTGAGTTAATACTGCTACAATATGTTTATACTTTCCTGCCTGCAGATGACTTGCGCGCCCGGGGGACGGGTAGGGAGTAAACTGAATGGCTAGGGGAATGGGCTCGAGGCTGGCAACATAGTGCAAAGGACCGTCGCCGTGCGTAAGCTGAGAAGTAGGGGAAATGTGATTCCAGCATGGAAGATGCCTTCAGATCCGGTGAAGGCCGTCTTCTGGTTCATGCATTGGTCCTTGAGGGTCCTTGTGCGTTTTTTCTGGCTGCTTATTCTGGCGGGAGTTATTTACGAAAGCCTGATCAATGGGATCGTCGGGGGGGGTGTGACGCTCCTGGTAGGCCTGGGCATCTGGTTGGGGCTGCTGGTAGCGCTGCTTATTTTCAACGCTGCCAGGCGCATCTCACAGACTGTTGAGGATGTCAGCCGCATGCAAAGGGGCTTCTCAGCAAATCGATCCTTCCGTAATTCATTCCCCAACATGCGCTCCGATATCGATGACAGCAAAATCGTCGAGGGCTCGGTGACAGACCTGGAAGAAGAGCGCAAGAAGCGCAGGCGCGAGTAAGGCCGTGCCTACGCTGTGCAGCTGTTTTGTGCCTCCCACAAGCGCCAGGCTGCGTCGTCCGCAGTGGGCACATACGAAAGCAGCAGTCTGCCACGGCCAGCGAGGCAATAGCTGCCCAGAGCGGCGGGTAAAACCATGGTCTGACCGCGTGCAAGCTGTGCGACCTGAGCGAGCTTATCACCGTAGCGCACCTCTAAATCGGCTCCCAGCGAAGAGAGAATGATACAACTTTGCGCGCTCTGAGCCTGCATCCATCCGGGAAGCCCCGCATTTCCCCCTAGGAGAATTTCGCGTGCCACAAAATAGCGGCAGGCGGCCAGGCAGCGGTCAGTGTAGCCTTCACGCGCAGCCAGTTGTAGCGGTGTAGCCTTGACACGTGGAGAAGCGTCGAAGTGGGAGACGGCCAGCGAGCGTTCTATATGCAGTTCGCGGGGAGAACCGGCCGCCGTCAGCCGTCCATAGTCATACATGCGGTAGGTAATATCGGAGTATTCTTGTAGCTCGTAGAGGAGGACGCCGCTGCCTATAGCATGGACGGTGCCGGCGGGTACGAAGATCACATCACCAGCGACCACCTCTTCTTCGTGAAGAAGCTCTTCAAGCGCGGCATTTGCAATAGCGGAGTGCACCTGGTCAGATGTAACGGAAGATTTGAAGCCGTAGACGATCTTCGCGCCGGGCTCTGCCGCCAGAACATACCAGAACTCGGTTTTACCCAGTTTGCCGCCTTCGTATTGAGCGGCAAAGGCATCATCGGGATGTACCTGCACCGAGAGCCTGGCATGCGCATCGATAAACTTCGCCAGCAGAGGAAAGCGTCGGCCGAAGATAGCAATAGCCTGATCGCCTAGCAGAGCGCCTCCTAGTTCTTCTACCAGCGCGCCCAGCGTTTTCCCGGCATAGGGGCCATTCTGGGCCACAGTACTTATCTCGGTCTCCCAGGCCTCCCCGATCGACACTACTTGTTCCACTGCCCGCTTCCAGCCCTCCTCGCGTAATCTCTGCCCTCCCCAGATAGTTTCATGTAACGATGCCTCTAAACGGATAGGATACAAATCAACCACTATATACCCCTAGTATTTTTTTGCAGCAGGTTGGCCCCGCTTAATTCGCCAGTAGAGCTCCTTCAACCTGGCGGCGCAGCCGGTCGTGCATGATAATCCCTTTAATGCGGTTAATCTCCCGGGCGCCTTTAAAAAAGATGATGGTAGGGATACCGTCAATCTTCCACTGGCTGATTGTCTCCCGGTTCTTATCTGTATCGATTCTGGCAAATACGACGCGTCCAGCATACTCTCTGCTGACTGCCTCAAACTCTGGATCCTGTATCTGGCACGCGCCGCTACTTTCAGCTGAAAAGTTGACCACTACCATCAGCTGTTCTGCAAGTACCTTTGTGGCAAAATCCTGATCCGACACATCGATATAGTTGCCTGCCATGATATCCTCTTCATCTCTCTAATAGAATGATGGTTGTTCTCCCAAGAGTATCACTCCCCGGGAATGACTGTCAAGGAAGAGCTTAGCAGCAAAAACAACCCTCGCTATGATACCAGCAGCGCCTCGGCATCTTCGATGACATAGCGATAGCCCTGTTCGGTCAAAAATAATTGACGATTGGCGGAGAATTCCTGATCGCGTGTGTCGCGTGTGACGATTGAGTAGAAGTATGCCAGGCTGCCGTCGCTTTTGGGCCGCAAGATGCGGCCCAGGCGCTGGGCCTCTTCCTGGCGTGAACCAAATGTACCCGAGACCTGGATCGCGACATTGGCATCCGGTAGGTCGATGGCGAAATTTGCCACTTTACTGACCACCAGGCGTTTGAGTTCGCCGCGACGAAACTGCTCGTACAGCTTCTCTCTTTGTTTATTGGTAGTGCGCCCCGTCAACAGGGGCGCATCCAGTTCAGCGGCGAGGATTTTCAGCTGCTCAATATACTGTCCAATAATTAATACCTGGTCGTTGGCATGTTGTGCGGCCAGGTGGTGTGTCACGCTCAGCTTGGTTGGGCTCTCTGCCGCCAGGCGATATTTTTCACGCTCTTCGGCGATGGCGTAATTTAATTGCTCGTCTGCGCTCATGCTGACGCGAATCTCATGGCATTCTGCCGTAGCTATCCAGCCCTGGCGCTCCAACTCACGCCAGGGGACATCGTATTTTTTTGGCCCGATCAGACTGAAAACATCGGCTTCGCGACCGTCTTCACGCACAAGTGTTGCCGTCAAGCCGAGGCGACGACGCGCCTGGATCTCAGCGGTAATGCGAAAGACCGGTGCGGGCAGGAGATGGACCTCGTCATAGATAATCAGTCCCCAGTCGAAGCTGGTGAAGAGTGAGAAATGGGGAAAGTCTTCTGCCTCCGAGCGGCGATAGGTGAGGATCTGGTAAGTGCTGACGGTGATAGGGCAGATGTCCTTACGCTCGCCCGTGTATTCGCCCACCATTTCCGGGGGGAGATCGGTTTTGTCAAGGATCTCCTGGATCCACTGGCGTACGGCCACGGTGTTGGGTGAAAGAATCAGTGTTGCGCGCTGGATGTCGGCCATGGCGGCCAGGCCAACAATGGTCTTACCTGCGCCACAGGGCAAGACGACAATCCCGCTGCCCCCTGATGGGGCCCCTCCGGCATAGAAGGCGCCAGCGGCTGCATATTGATATGCGCGGGGGGCAAAAACATTGCCGCGCGCTGAGAGCGGCCTTAACCGCATTGGCAGCGCTGAACCATCGCTGTAACCCGCCAGGTCTTCCGCCGGGAAGCCAATATGAATCAGAGCCTGCTTAATATGCCCTCTACGCGAGGCGTCTACCTGAATGGTATTGCTGTTCAGCTGGCGTAACAAATACGGCTGTGTGCGCCTGTGATGAAGAATCTCGGCTATAAGTGCCTGATCGCTTGAAATAAGCAGGAGCGCATCGCCCTCACGGACCAGCTTGATGCGTCCATAGCGACCCATATATTCCTGAATATCAACGACTATATTCCCCGGGAGCGCATATTTGCTGAAGCGCGAGAGCAGTTCAAGCACGCTCTCCGCGCTCATGCCGCCGGCCGCGGCATTCCAGAGCGAGAGGGGCGAGAGGCGAAATGTGTGAATGTGCTCTGGAGACTTTTCTAGTTCAGCGAATTGGGCCAGGGCATCACGTGCTTCGGCGTGCAGAGGATGATCTACCTCCAATAATATAGTCCTGTCGCTTTGAACGATCAGGGGGTTGCCCGTATTCATCAGATATTACACTCCCGGCATTAGCGCCCATTTCTTTAAATAATTCATTACCGTATCGACTGTTGCATCTTCATAGCCGCGCATCAGGTGGCGCGCGCCGGTAATGACTTTCATTCCCTTTGGACCCGGCTGCTGCTCGACAAATGGTTCCAGTTTATAGGGTGGACAAATTTCATCGAACTCGCCGGTGACAAATAACTTGGGAAGTTCAAAGGCCTTGGGAAAGCCATTGCCGATACGATACAGGAGCAGGCTGATGGCGACGACCGTGTGTATGCGCTGGTCGTAGGGCGCGTACATAAGCGCGATATTGGCCCCGAAGCTGTGGCCGATAACAGCGACTTTATCGCGATTGACCTCAGATCGGCTCATGCCAGCATTAATGGCGCCCGCCAGGTCAAGTGGTTCCATCCTGCCATCGGCCTGCTGTCCCTGGCTATTGCCTACACCGCGGAAGTTAAAGCGCAGGGTGAGCATACCGGCTTCGGCCGCCAATCTCCTGGCCAGTGCCAGCGTGAGATGGTCGGACATGTTGCTGCTGGCCGGTTGAGGATGGCAGAGCACAACCAGGGGCGCGGCTTTCTCCAGCTGTGGTAGATGTAAGATACCTTCCAGGAGGAATGAAGGTTGGCCTGCGCTCTGAAATGTAATCGCTCGCTCAGCCTGAGCTGATAATGAGGTCATCGTTTTCCCTTTATGTACGCCTGTTTATTGCACTTCGTCTTTCATCTTATCGCACCTATAGCCCTACGTCAACACCTGTGAGTCAATGGCTCTTCTTCCTTGCTGCGGGGCATTTTAGCCAAAAGTAATGAGGAGGAGGTGATTTTGTGAGATATCGGCCAATTTTAGCGAATTACTTGTTTCTGTGAGTATATTGTGTAGTTGAAGACTTTGCATATGTGCCGAAGGATGTTATACTGAGTATGGAGTTGACGTAGATAGAAATACGTACGTTTGCATGATACTTTACATGGGGGAGATTATCTGTATTTCGCGCACATTTTGCTGAGGCTCATAAGGGTGTGAAGTAGAGAGCCATTCTAAGGACCTGATTTATTTTTGCTGCCACATGCTCTCTTCCCTTTTTCTGCTGTCCTACGGGGGGTATGGATGCTTCTGAGCCGTTGCCTCTGAGAGGTTATCGTTTCGTTCTGCAATTTGGTGTAGTTGCATTCTATTGTATGCATTTTATTCTGCTACGGTGTGTTTATTATGGAATTCAATAGATACATGACTATACATATGCACGATAGAAATACAGGTATCCTGTCAATTTCAGTAGTGAACATTGTGTCACTTTTGTGATGGCAAAACTGACATTTATAGAGTTTATTCGTAATAAATCTTGTGAAGTGTAGAGGCAGGAGCATATATGGCCAACATTTTAGTCGTCGAGGATGAGCAGCTCATTGCCAGGTTACTCAAAGAGACCCTCGAAGTTGAGGGATATAGCGTTGCTACCGTCCTTAATGGCAAAGATGCTGTTCAATTTGCGCTACATGAAACGCCCCACCTTATTCTAGTGGATATTATGTTGCCGGAGATGGATGGATATGCCGTCATCCGGCATTTGCGTGACCACCCCAAGAGCATGCATATACCAATTCTGGCCTTGAGCGCCTTTGGAAAGCCTGAGGATAAGATTGGCGTGTTTGAGGGTGGCGTCGATGGCTATGTTACCAAACCTTTCAATGCCGATGAGCTGCTTGCACAGGTGTGCAGGCAACTGCGCCGCATACAACAAAGCTGCCTTTCACCCCTGACCGGCCTGCCGGGGGGGCTGCAGGTTGAGCGGGCGATTAACTATAAACTCGATAACAGGGAGCCCTGGAGCATCCTCTATCTTGACCTGGATAATTTTAAAGCCTTCAACGATGTGTACGGCTTCCTGACCGGCAATGATATGATCCTTTTACTGGGCCAGATCTGCCGGAAGGCTGTGTATGAATATGGCAACACCGATGACTTCGTTGGCCATGTCGGCGGTGATGACTTTGTCGTCTTGACGACCCCCAGCCGCGTGCAAACGCTCTGCTCACAGATCTCAAAAAAATATAAGGAGGAGAGCATCGCCTTATACCGCCCCGAGGATTTGCGACGAGGCTCGATCAGCGGAGTTGATCGTAAAGGGCGGCCATATCTATTTCCCCTGGTTTCGTTATCTATTGGCGTAGTCGATAATCAACTCCAGCAGCCTCATAGTATACAGGAGGTAAGCTACCTTGTAGCCGAGGCCAAACGTAACGCCAAGCAGTCAACGACGAATATGAGCTATATTTCAGCGCCGCGTCAAAAGGGGCGTGGCGAACGTCTTCCCGTTTCAGGCTCCACCACCCCATTTCTTCTGCCGACCCCCTTCCCCTTCGCCACGTACGGCCACACTTTGCATGACCTTTTATATTTCGTTGAGGAGGACGAACTCTCGGAATATGAGCAGCAGGTGCGTTGATCTCTGGCCTCCTGCAAGCATTTGTGCTATGCTGTAGGCGTAGATATGTGCAAGGCCGCTGCAAACAGGGCTTTAGCGCTAGCTCAGGTGAAAGGCAGGCAGACTTACGAGCCAGGAAGAGATCAGCTTAGAGGGAAGAACGGGCAAGGTGGAGGAGCAGGAGGCCCGGTGTTTGGCTATCCGTGAGAATGCCAAGCGCGTCCTGCGTGACAGCGGCCTCGCGCAGATGCTCCATGAAATCAACAGGGATGAGCTGCGCAGAAGAGGCACTTTTGAGGAATACGACTCGCTGCTTTTGCTCAGGTGGGGGACAGGTTATACCAGACGCCATATCTGGATTGAGGTCAGGGGAACATCGCTGCGCTTTAGACTTACACCTCATCGCCAATGTTCCAGTTCCATTCCCCTCTGTGATGGAGAATATCATACCTTTACCAGCCAGATGTGGGCGAACAGTGATTTGTTGCGCATGGAACTCTATAAATATTACAGGAAGCCTGTGGCGGAAAGCTCCGACGATTAGCTGACCCGGGGCTGCAGTTGTGAGATGGCCGGCTAAAGCAATGGTTCAAGCGTGAGTATCTGCAGAGCCCCGACGCTGCCCAGCAGGCGGCTAATGGCCTGGTAGTTGGCATCCATATAAAATTCTTCCCGCTCAACCTCGCTTGCCCAGCTTAAAAAGTTAAGAAAGATAGAGCCGCGCGCGTGTGCGTTGCTATTCCCCGGCGAGGCGAGTTCCGCTGCAGCGCTCTGGGCCAGCATATCCTCGTTCACACCTCGTGCTAGAAAAGCAAATGCCAGCAGTGGTGAAATAGCCTGTCTGCGTAGGGACTCTATCCAGCCGCGTAGCATCCGCTCAACCTGATCCGGGTGCAGCGTTGCCAGGTGGGCCGCTGCGAGTACGGGTACGGCAGCAGGACGACTATAGCCCCATAGATAGTGCATCAGCCACTGTTCGGGAAGGCGCAAAAGTAAATCGCTCGCTGAGCTCAAAAGCAGTGATTTGGGGTCACAGCGTTCCTGCGCCCTGTGCCAGCTCTCTTCATCTTCCCAGGTTGTGAGCACGAAATAGAACGCTTTCTGTCCACGGCCGCGATAAAAACGGGCGCTGATCAATCCCGCCGCGTTGCGTACAGTATCTGCAAGCAGGTGCATACGTGCCTGCCCATCTTCTTCGCGCTCTGGTATGATGTGGGCCAGCGTTACGACCAGTAGCTCCATACCCTGTCGCCTTTCCGTACTTCTTTCAGAGGTAATGCAGTCTCTTTACGAAATTGGTCACTCGACGGTGCTTATCTACGTCAACCCTGGCATTCCCGCCGTCAACCTCTATCATGGTCTCGGCTTTATTGAGGCGGGGCCAACATATATTGAAGCCTGCTGATAAAGTAGCCCGCCGGTCATTCCCGCGAAAAAGAGCGCAGGGCCTGTGTAATCTGTTGCTCCAGAGTCATACCCTGGTCCTGGGGAAGCTTTGCCAGCGCCGCCTGCGCCTCTGCTGTTGAAAAGCCCAGACCTATCAGCGCCTCTATTACCTCGGCCGAGATTTTTGTGGAGGCGGGGCTGCCCGTTGCCCCCACGAGGGCCGTTGCAGGTAGTTTGCCTTTAAGCTCAAGTACCAGGCGCGCTGCCAGCTTTTTCCCCACGCCTGGGGCGAGCGCCAGACGTTGCTGATCCTCATCTGCAATGGCTTTGAACAATGACCTGGCGTCCATGACCGATAATAATGCCAGGGCGACGCGGGGACCTACTCCATTTATTGCGATGAGCTGCTCAAAGGCGTCGCGCTCCTCTTCAGCCGCGAAGCCATAGAGGGCCATACCATCTTCGCGCACGTGGAAATGGGTGTAGAGGGTTACTTCCATGCCCGGTTCGTTCAGCTGCTTCAGCGTCAGGGCGGGGGCGAAGACGCGTATACCAAAACCTCCAACGCGTATAATGGCCTGATCTGGCCGGTACGCTTCAAGAATACCATGAATACTTGTTATCATTATGTCACCTCAAATTGAGGAACTGATTGGTTAGCATGCTGGCAGTGTGCAGGTGGCAGATGGCGATAGCCGCGGCATCTGCCGCATCGTCCGGCCGGGGTACGCCCGGCAACTTTAAGAGCACGCGCACCATCTCACCCACCTGCTCTTTTCTGGCGTTACCATAACCAGTCACCGTCTGTTTGACCTGTTTGGGTGTGTATTCAGCGATGCTCAATCCTCCGTTCGCCAGGGCCAGCATCGCCACGCCTCGCGCCTGGCCGACGGTCATGGCCGTACGCGCATTTTTCGCAAAAAAAAGCTCTTCCATTGCCGCCTCATGCGGCGCATAGACCTTGATGATTTCAACCAGAGCGCTGTAAATATGCTGCAGGCGCTCCGACAGGGGCATATGCGCGGGCGTCGTAATCACATCGTATGCGATCATACTCAGCTCATCGCCTCTGGCGGAAACCACTGCGTATCCCAGAATGGCGGTGCCAGGATCAATCCCTAATGTGATACGTGTACTAGCTGCATTACCCATATGTGCATCCTTTCGCCATTGTTCGGTCTGGATCCAGCCTGCCTGTGGGTGGCCGCCCGGCACACTACCTGTGGCGGTTAGCGCGATCGTCCTACAATGCCAACAGCGCGGCTCGCAGCGCGCGTCAATGGCAGTCCATAAGGATCGCCTTTACATGTTACGTACCAGCCTGTTCAATCTTCAAAAGAGGCCGCGAAGTCCTCGGGGAAGTCGGCATTTGAGTAAACATTCTGTACATCATCCAGGTCTTCAAGCTTTTCAACCAGGTGTAAGACCTGGTGGGCAACCTTTTCGTCGGCTATTTCAACTTTGGTTTTCGGCAGCAGGGTGCTCTCTGCCTTCACCACTTTATACTTTTTCGCCTCCAGCGCCTGGCGAATCTTCTCCATATCACTGGGATCGCTATAGATCGTCAGAACCTCGTCGTCGGCGCCTACCGGGTCGACGTCATCGGCCCCAAGGTCGATGGCTTCCAGGGTTAACTCATCGGGATCATGGTCTTTCAGCTCTACCTCGATAATCCCTTTCCCCTCGAAGAGCCAGTCCACGCAGCCATTTTCACCCAGGTTGCCACCGTTGCGGTTAAAGGCGTTGCGCACTTCGGCGACGGTACGATTGCGGTTCTCCGTTAACGTCTGGACGATCATAGCCGTACCTGCCGGTCCATATCCCTCGTAGGCAATCTCTTCGAGAGAGGCCCCTTCTGAGCCGCCCAGCGCCCGCTTGATGGTGCGATCAATATTATCCATGGGCATGTTGGCGTCACGAGCGTGTTGTATAGCCATACGCAGGCGGAAGTTAGCTGCGGGATCGCCACTTCCTCCTTCACGTACAGCCACTACAATTTCTCTTCCCAGGCGGGTGAAGAGCTGTCCTCTGCGGGCGTCATTGACCCCTTTAGAACGGCGAATCTGCGCCCACTTTGAATGTCCTGACATATCAATGCCCCCTTGCGTTATTAGGAAAATACTTGAAATAGAATTATGCTTCGGCCAGTGCCGCTGAGTACTCTGAAAAACGTGTTTGAAATATTGTAACATGAGTCAGCACCAGGAGTCGAGAGGGGTTTATGTTAATGGGTCCGTAACCATTCCTTGATAGCGCCGCTTACTGCCTCAGGTTGTTCGCGCAAGACATAGTGACCCGCGTGCGGGATGATGGAGAGGCTTGAGGCCGGGAGATGTTCGTGCAGGAAGCGGCTATATTTTACGGGCGTGGCGTTATCTTCTTCTCCACAGATGATCAGGCCTGGTGAGGAGATTTCATGCAAGCGTGCCATACAATCAAATGTCTGGCAGGCCATTAAATCACGATAAAGGATATTGGGCGAGAGTGGTGCCTGTTCACTTACCAGGGCCTGGCCGACGCTGCGAGGCGTGGTCTGGGCCAGCGATAGATCTACTAATTGCAGACGCGCCTGCCCAGGCTGTGTTTGTGCTGCTTCCAGCAAGGCCGGGTGCACACGGATACGCGCTCCTGCACTGATCAAAATAAGCCCACCAAGCTCGGACCCATACTCTAATGCCAACGTCAGGGCGATCGCGCCTCCCGGTACGCGGGCTCAAGCTGTAGACGCCAGATACGAGCGCTGTCTCCCGCGCCATGCACAAAGACAATAGGGTTATTCATGTTGAAGGATCCTTTCTATCCCCAGAGATGCTTTTACGCTTCATCTTACCACCCCAGCGCAATGATGCCCCTGCTCGCGCCCGTAGCGCGCCCCCTTGACATGGCAGAGATAATCTCTTACACTTTCCGCTGAGAGGCCGGCCGTATGATGCATGGCCTCTCATAACTGGCGGGCCTTTGTATAAAGTACAACACAGGTGCGTGGAGAGCGTATTGTATAATGAAACATGCGGGTGTGCACACTCCTACAGGAAATGGTGAGCGAGCAAGCGCTGCGCGCCAGGGTCTTGGGCGGGCAGGCGAAAACCTGGCGGCAGAAGCGTTGAGGCGGCGGGGTGACCGCATCCTGGCGCGAAATTTTCGCTGTGTCTATGGTGAGATAGATCTTATAGCGGAGGATGAGCGTGATTTGATCTTTGTGGAGGTGAAAACGCGCCGCGGCGAGGCGTATGGTTTGCCAGAAGAGGCGGTGACGCCGCGCAAACAGCGCAAGCTCGTGCAGGTAGCGTCTCACTATCTACGCTTGCATACCTGTGAAGAGCGTTCGTGGCGCATAGACGTTGTAGCCGTGCAGTTGAGCACGGGTGGGAAGCTCGCAGAGATACGGATCTACCGGCATGCCTTCTCCGTGTAAATAAAAGGCGTTCTTAATTCTTATACATCTGTAACTACTCAGGTCCCCAGGAGAAGGGGTGGACAAGGCTGGTAGACTAAGGGCATGACAGAAGAAGAAGCAAGGAAACTGGAACAAGCCTACGCAGACCTCAAAGAAGAAGCGGCTCAGAAAGATCGTCGAATAGAGGAGTTAGAAGCCCGCTTGATAGGGGCGTTGCTGCGCATCGAGGAACTCGAAAGACGACAAAGGAAAGATAGTCACAACAGTAGCAAACCGCCTTCCAGTGACGGCATGGGGCGCAAGCCTCGTGAGCAACGGAAAAAGAGTGGCAAACCATCGGGCGGGCAAACAGGTCATCAGGGCCAATCCCTCCTGCAAGTTCTGACACCCGACAGCGTCATCACGCATCGTCCCAGGCACTGTGAGCAGTGCCAGTGTGACTTGCAAGCGGAAGCAGGCAGGATCACAGAGCGCCGTCAAATCCACGATTTGCCCGACTTGCGCTTGCAGGTGCAGGAACACCACGTCGAAGAAATCTGCTGTCCAGCTTGCCAGCATCGCAATCAAGGCAGCTTTCCTGCGGGAGTAGATGCACCTGCCCAATATGGTCCTGGTGTGCAAGCCCTGGCGGTGTACCTGTCACAATTTCAGTTGTTGCCTCTGGAACGAACCTGCGAGGCGCTCACCGATCTGTGTCAGTGTCCTCTGTCGCAAGGAACGCTGGTGAACTGGATTGCACAGGCTGCTCACACGTTAGAGCCAAGCATCCAGCACCTCACAACCTTGCTGATCGCAGGCTCCTTCCTTCATGCCGATGAGACAGGAATACGCATCAAGGGACGCTTGCATTGGGTGCATGTCACTGCGACGCGCTGGCTCACGCTCTATTACTGGCACCGCAAACGAGGGCAAGAGGCATTGGAGCAGAAGGGGATCTGGCCGCGTTTTCAGGGACGAGCCATGCGCGATCGCTGGACCAGCTACGATCGCTACCCCTGCGCGCATAGCGTGTGTGGAGCCCATCTCTTACGGGATTGCTTGTTGGTGGCTGAACAGGAAAAACAGCCCTGGGCACAAGAGATGTTTGACCTGTTGCTCACGATGAGCCGAGTGGCTCAGAGCTTTCGTGCCCAAGGTGTCAAAGCGCTCCCCAAGGCGGAGCGGGAGCACTGGATCGCCCAGTATTTTGCTGTGCTGGCTTCTGGGTTTGCGGCTCATGCGGCACACGCTCCTCCTGAAACCAGCAGCGTCCCCAAGCGAGCAGGACGCAAAAAACAGGAAGCCTCGAAAAACCTACTGGATGCCCTGTTAAAGCGGGCAGAGCAGGTGCTTGGCTTCCTGGAAGACCTCTCTGTACCTTTTACCAATAACCTTGCCGAGCGGGATCTGCGCATGATCAAGGTTCAGCAAAAGATTTCCGGGACCTTTCGCAGTGCAGAAGGAGCCTCCGCCTTTTGCATCATCCGCAGCTATCTCTCCACCATGCGCAAACAAGGTCGCTCGATGCTTGGGGCTATGGCGGCAGTCTTTGCTGGGTCTCCCTTCCCTGTCGCATGGGGGACCTGAGTAGTTACATACATCTATACTATACCTGGCGAAAGATTTCATCCTACAGAAAAGAGAGGCAGAGATTATGGCCGACTTTGTAGAGTCTGCGAAGAATTTTGTGAGTGCTGCGGTCAGTCGTACAAGCTGGGAAGCACAAAAACAGATGCGCGTGCGGGGCAAACAGAGTGAAATCGATAAGCTTGTGGATAAGCGTCGTCAATTGCTTGACGAGCTTGCCCAGATCGTGCTGAATCTGTACCAGCAGGGAGCAATACCAGACCCCAAGCTATCAGGTGTGTGCGCCAATATCCTGCAGGTGGATTCTGAAGTCCGCAATCGCGAGACCCAGCTCCAGGATATCAAGAGAGAAGCCTTTGTTGGAGATCAAGCGCCCAATGCGAATAATAGCTATACAGCGCCTCCTTTTACGTCTCCGTCCTCGTCGCCCCAGCAGCCCCAGCCTGGCACGCAGACTCAGATATGCTCAACCTGCGGAAGCCCTGTGCGTCCTAACGCGCTCTACTGTCGCAACTGCGGCAGCAAACTGCGCTAGCATAGACAAAGCGTGCTATAATAAGGTATCATTACTTCCTCGTTCAGGGTCGTATCTATGCTGCTGAGCGGAAGAATGACAGAACGATACGTGTAGGGAGAGGCGTGGGCGAGCCTGTGCGTGAAGGTGGTAATGCGAATAAATGTCCAAACATTTCCAGGAAGAAGCGACGAGTACGCTTGATATTATCAGCCATAGCTCCGCTCAGACGCAGCGCCTGGGTATGCGGCTAGGTGAGCTCATGCGTGGCGGGGAGTTGTTGCTGCTTGAAGGGCAGCTGGGTACTGGCAAGACGACATTTACGCAAGGACTGGCCCAGGGTATGGGTATTGATGAAATTATCAGTAGTCCGACCTTTACCTTACTGAAGGAGTATGAGGGTGCGGCGGCGGCGCCAGGCGGATCGTTGCGGCAGACCGGCAAGGGCCCGGCCCTGTATCATTTTGACCTGTATCGGCTTGACGATCCCGAGGAAATAGTCGACCTTGGCTTCGAAGAGTATTTCTTTGGTGGTGGGGTCAGCGTTGTGGAATGGGCTGAACGAGCCGATCTGTACTGGCCGACTGAGCATCTGCGCATTCGTTCGAAAATGTTGAGTGAGACAAAGCGCGGATTACTGTTTACCGCAACGGGAAGCCGCTATCGCCAACTGTTGCATCAATTTCAGAAAAACACATATGCTACTACTAGCTCTTGACACCTCCACGCGCCAGGCGAGCCTTGCCCTCTGTAGCGAGGATAAGTTGCTTGGGGAATATACCTGGCATGTCGGCAATAACCATAGCGTAGAATTGTTAGAACGTATTCAGCGTTTGTTTGCGGAATGTGCTCGAACAATGGCGGATATTGATGGCGTGGCGGTAGCGACTGGACCGGGTTCATTTAATGGCTTGCGTGTAGCGCTGTCAACAGCCAAAGCCCTGGCCTTCGCTTTGACGAAGCCATTGGTAGGGGTGAGTACGCTTGATATGATTGCGGCTCAACAGCGCCGCTGGAGTGGGCCGATCTGTGCGCTGCTGGAGGCAGGGCGCTCAGAGTTATATGCTGCCTGTTACCTGTCCGAGGAGGTCTCCAGTGAACGGGGCGTGGTGTCGTTCTCTTTGCGGCGCCTGAGCGATTATTTATTACTGAATCCCCAGCAGCTGGCAACCTATCTACAAGAACAGGCAAGTAACTGGGTTGGCACTCCTGGCGAACGAGCGTTGCCCCCATTTCTTTTCTGTGGTGAGATGAGTGAGGAGTCGCGCCAGGTTCTTTATGCTCAACTGAGTGACCAGTGCTACTTCAGCAACGGATTGCAAGCCGCCAGGCAGGCGTCTGTGCTCGCCATGCTCGCTTTGCAGCACCTGCTTGATGATCAGGTAAGCGACCCTTTATTGCTTGAACCGCTCTATGTAAGGCGCCCTTCGATTACGACCAGCATCCATAAACAGCCGCTGTTAGGTGGAAAAGCTAATCGACTACCAGGTCAGAGGCCGGCAGGCCCAAGTGAGACAGAAAGGGAAGAGGGTGCAATACGTCATTGACCGGATGACGATGTCAGATGTGCCTCGTGTCATCGAAATTGAACGTCTAGCCTACCCATCGACCTGGCCACCCAGCGCTTATCGCAAGGAGTTACAGGACAATCGATGGGCACATTACATTGTCTTGCGTGATAGAAGGATCGTCGAAGAGCGCGCGACCGAACCTGTACAGGAATATGAGAGACCGCGCCGCATCTTTCCTCTCTCGCTATTGCCCAGCCGTCAAACCATGACTATGTCTACGCCGGGCCTGGCTTCAATCGTCGGCTTCGCAGGCCTATGGTTGATGGTTGATGAAGCTCATATTACGACCATCGCTATGCATCCTAATTATCGTCGTAAGGGTCTGGGAGAATTCATGCTGCTCAGCCTGATCGATATAGCCTATGCTATTAGTGCTAAATGGGTTACCCTTGAGGTGCGCGTCTCGAATTATAGTGCGCAGAATCTCTATCGTAAGTACGGCTTTCGCGAGGCCGGACTGAGGCATCGTTACTACAGCGATAACCAGGAAGATGCCTTGATCATGTGGACCGAGGAGATCCATTCGCTCGCCTATAGACAACGGTTTCAAGATTTAAAGGTGGCTCTGCTAGCGAAACTGGAGGCCTCATAGCAGCTCCTGACTGCTAAGCTCGAGAGTGGAAGAAACATAACTATGCTCATACTGGGGATCGAAAGCTCATGTGATGAAACGGGAGCGGCCATCGTGAGGGATGGCCGTTATATACTCTCGAACGTCGTTGCTTCGCAGATCGAGCTTCATAATCGCTACGGCGGGGTAGTGCCTGAGGTTGCGTCGCGTCAGCAGCTGGCCACCATCATTCCAGTTATTGAGACGGCCCTGGCGGAGGCCGCGTGTACCTGGGAGGATATCGATGCGATCGCGGCCACCTATGGTCCGGGGCTGGCTGGTTCGCTGCTCGTTGGTTTGACGGTCGGCAAGTCTCTGGCGCTGGCCCGCAACCTGCCTTTTCTGGGCGTGAATCATCTTGAGGCGCATATTTACGCGAACTGGCTGCGCAAAGGACAGTCAGCGCAGGCTGTAGACGAGGTGGGGGACTACTACGAAGGCGACCCGGTCTTTCCACTCATCTGCCTGGTTATTTCCGGCGCGCATAGTGAGCTTGTGCTTGTACGTGGGCATGCTCAGTACGAACTGCTGGGTCGAACGCGCGATGACGCCGCCGGTGAGGCCTTTGACAAGGTCGCGCGTATTCTAGGCCTTGGTTATCCGGGAGGGCCGGCAATTCAACAGGCGGCGCAGCAGGCCGAGGAAGAGCTGCGGCAACAGAAGAAAGCCACTGCCCTTGCGCGCTCTGCTTACCGCCTGCCACGGGCCTGGCTGCGCGGCAGCTATGATTTCAGCTTTAGCGGCTTGAAGACGGCAATGCTTCATCTGGCCGAAGGCGCAACCCAGCAGCCACAATCCGCGCAGAGCGCTGCGGGTAAGCAGGTCAGCCAGTATACACGTATGGGTGCCCAGGCCGCACAAAAAGGGGCGACCAACGTGGCGCTGCTGGCAGCCAGCTTTCAAGAGGCCGTCGTAGACGTCCTGGCGGTGAAAACGCGACTCGCCGCGCAGGAATATCATGTCAAACAGGTTGTCCTGGCCGGCGGCGTAGCGGCCAATTTGAGCCTGCGTACCCGTCTTGAGCAGGAACTGCTGCCGCTAAGAATCCGCCTTAGTTACCCGCCTATCGAGTTTTGCACCGATAATGCCGCGATGATCGCCAGTAGCGCTTTCTTTCACCTGAGCCGGGGAGAAATCTCGCATTTGGACCTGGATGTCTCCCCCGGGTTGAGTCTACCGTTTAGCAAGAAGTGAGATGTCATATGTCTAAACAAAAAACTTACGCTCTGGGTATCGACCTGGGAGGAACCAAAACACTCGCCGCGGTAGTTGACATAACTACTGGAGGGATAGTCGCGTCCGCGCGTAAGCGGACGCGTGCTGAGCGTGGTCAGGAGTTTGTTGGTCAGCGAACCATTGAGCTGGCGCATGCGGCGTTGAGCGACGCTAATTTGCCGCCTGCTAGCGTCATCGTTGCCACCGGTGTGGGGGCCGCGGGCCAGATTGATCGCAAAGCGGGCATTGTGCTCGATGCTCCCAACCTGGGTGTAAAAAATATGCGCCTGGGCGAGATTCTGGGCCAGCATTTTAATACGCCGGCGGCTGTTGGCAACGATGTCGAGGTCGCGGCTCTTGGGGAAGCAAGATACGGTGCCGGGAAAAATTTCAGCAACTTTGTCTGTCTTTTTGTTGGTACGGGTATTGGTTCTGGCATAGTGCAGAATGGGCGCATGTATACTGGGGTCAGTGGGACTGCGGGCGAGGTCGGGCACATGACCGTACAGGCCGGCGGGCGCCTGTGTGGCTGTGGCTCGCGTGGTTGCCTGGAAGCGTATGCTTCACGCACCGCGATAACGAAGGCGATCATGGCAGAAATTCATCATGGGCGTTCCTCCATACTGGCGGAAGATGCGACCCTGCAACTGAAGGCGGGTGAAACAATTATTCGTTCAGGTCTGCTGGCGCAAGCGCTTGCGCAGCAGGATGCCCTGGTCATCGAAGCCGTTACCGAGGCGGCCGACTATCTTGGATATGGCCTGGCTTCAGTCATGAACTTTTATAACCCCGAGGCGATTATTCTGGGAGGCGGGGTGATTGAGGCCATCGACCTGTTGTTTGAGCGAGCGGTACATCGCGCTCAGATCACTGCTCTCTCTATGCCCGCGCAAAAGACAAAAATTCTGCGCGCCAGGCTGGGAGATTTCTCTGGCGTGGTTGGAGCGGCATGCCTGGGCGCAGAGGTTGCAGGTTATCAATTTGTCCAGTAGGTGACGTTTTGTTACCTTTCCCGTACAAAAAGGAAAACGAGGGCGGCCTGAGCCCCGGCAAGTAACATCAAGGCCGCAAAAAAAAAGCGGGGTGAAGGTATGGACGGAGATACTCCCCATATTGATCTGCGTGCTGTACAGCTGAGCGATGCTCCAGCCCTGCATAAGCTCGACTACAGCTTTGAGACCGACCGTATTTATACGCTGCATGTACAGGGACGCCTGACTACGGGAGGGGCGGCCGCAAGTGCTCTCTCTTTTGAGCTGCGGGAGACGCCTATCGATCCCCCGCTTTATAAAAACTTCCACGAGTTTGCGAGCGACCTGGCGGCGGTCGAGGCCATGCTGAGCTGCACGCAGGGCGGTTATATCGCCCTTGCCAACGGCGCAGCCGCGGGGGTGATTTTCCTCAATAAGGGGGATCGTGCCGTTGCGCGCATTGAAAACATCATTGTTGACCGCCACTTTCGCCGCTATGGTATCGGGTCCCTGCTGCTCAGCTGCGCCTCCGATTGGGCTCGCAAGCAGGGCTGCTGGGCTATTGTGCTGGAGACACAGAATGTCAATTACCCGGCGATCCAGTTTTATCTGCGCAATGGCCTCGAAGCGTGGAGCATCACTCAAAACTTTTATCCGCCAGGCCCCGATGAGCACGAGGTCGCCATCTTTATGGGCATGAGGCTGCGCTGCGCGCCATAGGCACTTGCCTTCTCTGCTACGTGGTCCGCTGTTGCCACCACCAGTCAAAGCAACAGTCCCTGGTAACAAATTGGCATTAGCCAGTTTACACAGTAGCCAGCTCTTCAAGTTTGGGGAAGAGAGGCGCGGGAACGGGCAGTCGCGTACCCGGCGTCACCGGGCTTGCGCGCCAGCTGCCAGCGCTTATTTCACCTTCAAAGCCCAGGTAGACATGCAACTTCTGTGATGAGAAGGGCAGGTACGGGCTGAATAAGACGTGCAGACCGCTCAGCACCTGGAGCATAACATACATGCTTGTCCCCGCTGCCTCGCGATCCACCTTGATCGATTTCCAGGGCGCCTGCTCATCCAGGTAGCGGTTGGCCGCCCTGGCCACGGCCATCGCTGCATTCAGGCCATCTTTAAAGTGACAGTTGGCGATATTGTGTCCCACTACGGAGAAACCTGCATCCAGCTCTGCCAGGATCTCACGATCTGCTTCACGCAGGGGCAAGGGCTGAGGAACTACACCGCCGAATTTGCTCTGCAAGAAGGACAGGGTGCGGTGCACCGCATTGCCATAGGTTGCGACCAGCTCATCGTTGTTGCGGCGAATCATCTCATCGTACGTAAAATCGGTGTCGCGTCCTTCGGGAGCGGTGACCGAGAGGTAGTAACGCAGCGTGTCGGCATTGTACTTTTCAAGCACGTCCCGTGTCCAGATGACATTGCCACGGCTACTCGAAGCCTTGGCCCCGCTCATGGTCATAAACTCGTTGGCAGGGACATCATAAGGCAGGTTGCGATCGCCATAGCCTATGAGCATAGCTGGCCAGATGATGGTATGGAAAGGAATATTGTCCTTGCCAATAAAGTAATAAGGTTTGACGGGCTCCTTGCTCTCGCCGGGAATCCACCAGGGCCGCCATGCCTGCGGCTCTCCCTGGCGGCTCGCCCACTCCACCGAGGCAGAGAAGTAGCCTATGACGGCGTCAAACCAGACATAGATGCGCTTGTCCTCGTAGCCCTCCAGGGGAATGGGAACGCCCCAGTCAAGGTCGCGCGTGATGGCGCGGGGACGCAGGCCTTCTTTAAGCCAGTTCATTGTAAAGGCCAGGACGTTGGCGCGCCAGTGGTCCTTGCTCTCCGTCAACCAAGCAAGCAGGGGTTCCTGCAGCCTGGGCAAATCTAAGAAAAAGTGGTCCGTCGGACGGATCTCCAGCGCATTGTCTTTACTGCCACAGAGACGGCAGCGCGGCGTAATCAGGTCTACGGGATCGAGCACGCGTCCGCAGTTGTCGCATTGATCGCCGCGGGCCGCGGCATAGCCACAGAATGGGCAGGTTCCCTCGACATAGCGATCAGGCAAGAAGCGGCGATCGGTGGGGCAATAAGGGGACTGCATGGTATCTTTGAAGATGTAGCCTTTTTCATAGAGCTTGAGAAAAAAATCTTGTGTGATATGATAGTGGTTCGCAGTGCCCGTTTCAGTATATAAATCCCAGGAGATACCCAGCTGCTGCCAGACTTCGCAGATCTGCTGGTGGTAACGTGCCACAAATTCGCGCGGGCTGATGCCCTGTCGATCGGCATCAACCAGGATGGGTGTGCCATGCTCGTCACTGCCCGAGACCATCAGGACTTTGTTGCCCGCCAGGCGGTGATAGCGTGCAAAAGTATCTGCGGGAAGGTACGCTCCTACGATCTGGCCGACATGGGTGGAGCTTTTTGCGTATGGCCAGGCCACGCAGACAAGAATACGTTCATTCATCAGTGTGTTCCTCACATCCCTATATAGCGCGCATAAACTGATCGTGCGACCTGTTCATCAGCGGTGCCCTTGATGATCGCACGGGCGTCAGGAAAAATGGTTAATTCATAAGTATCAACGGTAAGACGTAGTAGGAAATCATTATAACTTACCTCACCGATTGGATGCAACCGCTCAGCCAACTGGGTAAAATCCAGGGCTACCCCGCGCTTGCCGTTGCGCACCTGGACGGCATTGCGTCCACACAGACTTGTGCTCTGCGTTCCAGCCAGGGCCTCCAGAAACTCATAGCTGTGCTCTGCGCAGGTGGGGCAATTCGCCGTTCGGGGTAGCTCAATGCGCTCACTGGTGTTTTCCCACACATCTAACCAGAACAGTGCCCGGCTGACCCTGTCGCTTTTGAGGAGGATTTTCAGTGCTTCGGTCGAAGCAATACCGCTGATTGCGGCGACGATGCCGTTCAGGACGCCCGCGGTATCACAGGTGGGTGTGGTGCCGGGTAGGGGTATTTCGGGAAAAACGCAGCGCAGGCAGGCCGTATCCTGCGGGAGAATATTCATGGTCACCCCATAAGAGGCGATCACACCGCTATAAATCCACGGCCGGCCGTATTTTACGCACACATCGTTGAGAAGGTAGCGTGTTTCGAAGTTATCTGTGGCGTCCAGCACGAGATCCGTATGTTGCACAAGGTATTCAATGCCATCAGCATTAATATCTTCGACCAGCGGCTCGACGGTCGTCTCACTGTTGATGCGCCGTAGCTTCTCAGCTGCCGCAATGGCTTTGGGTAGACGACGTGCGATATCTTCTTCGTCGAAGAGAATCTGGCGTTGTAAATTGTTCAGCTCGATATAATCGCGGTCCGCGATCACCAGGTGACCGATGCCGGCGCGGCAGAGGTTGTTTGCCAGGACGGTTCCCAGGGCACCACAGCCAATGATTGTAACGTGTGCGGCCTGCAAACGTTCCTGGCCCGCTTTCCCGATTGGTTCAAATAGTGTTTGGCGCGCATAGCGATCGGATATGTCCATTGCACAAGTTCTCCCTGTTGCTCAAATCCCTGCAAGATTGTCTTTTATTCTAGCATAAAAGCTACCTGCTGCGCTCGCAAGAATCTCGCAACCTGACTTTGCAAAGGCCTGGGAGGGCAGGGCGCAGAGCAGTTGGCAGTGAGGCATAACTGTGTTACAATGCAAGAAGTAAGAGAGAGACTTTTGAGAATACATAGTAACCAGTACAATGTGCCAGTCAACCTGGAAGTAATGGAAAAGTAATGAAGAAGGTATTGGTTATCGACGACAATCCGACGATTGTAGAGCTGATTAAGTATGCTGTGAATTTGCAGGGTGCATACGATGTTGTCGTCGCCTACGATGGAGTACAGGGGCTCGAGCGCGTGTATGCCGAACGCCCCGACTGCGTGATCATCGATGTGAAGATGCCACGTATGGATGGCTACCAATTAGTGCGCTGTCTGCGCGGCGATGCCCGTACCGCTGATATACCGTTGATTATCCTGAGCGCTATGACGCGTGAGCAAGATCAAATAACTGGCCTGCTTTCGGGTGTCGATGAGTATCTCACCAAACCCTTTAAGCCGAGTGCGCTCAACGCGAGTATCGAGCGGGTTTTGCGGCTGACCCCCGCTGATCGCCAGCGGCGTATGGACTATCTCGTACAAACCCAGGCGGACCAGGAATAAGGATAAACGTTGCAGCGGCCATTGCTCAAGTTTATACCGGCTATATTGAATGGCTCTAGTTGTGGGGGGGCGCATCTGTATATGAGCAGTCCTGGCGCCTTGAGTATTATCAGAACAGTGCGTGAACTACAGCCTTTGCGCAGGTTACACATTCTCTTTGTGGATACCGACCTTGCCGGTCGTGATAAGATACAGCAAGCGTTGGGAGATGGGTTTGTTGTGCAGTGTGCGGCTTCGTTGTCAGATGCCAGGCTTAGCCTGGAGACACAACTGCCCGATATGTTGATCTGTGAAGTTTTGCTTGGGCATGAGAGCGGCCTGGAATTTTGCCGCGACATACGCAATGATCCTGCCTTCCAGCACCTGCCGATCATGTTCCTGACATCGTTGGCGACGTTCCAGGATAAGGTTGCGGGCTTTTATGCGGGGGCTGATGACTATGTTGTTAAACCGTTTGATACGCGCCATTAAATGGCGCGTATTCGTTTGCTGGCACGTATCAAACGACTTGAACAACACGACGGCAGGCTGGCCGGACCGTTCTAGCCAGGAAAGTGACACGCCGCAAAGTGATTGGGCTGCTTCTCCTCAAGGGGCGGTACAACCTCGCGGCAGATCTGCTGGGCTTTCCAGCAGCGAGGATGGAAGTTGCAACCGCTGGGAGGGTTTACCGGGCTGGGCACATCGCCTTCAAGGATGATGCGTTTGCGATTTGCTTCGAGTTCTGGATCGGGTATCGGTATAGCTGAAAGCAGGGCCTGAGTGTAGGGATGCAGGGGCATCTCATACAACTCTTCGCTTTTGGCCAGCTCGGCTACGCGACCCAGGTACATGACGGCCACGCGATTACTGATATATTTGACAACCGAGAGGTTGTGGGCAACGAAGAGGTAGGTGAGGCCGAACTCCCCCTGTAAATTCTTCAAGAGGTTAATCACCTGCGCCTGGATAGATACGTCCAGTGCAGAGACCGGCTCGTCGGCCACGATCAGCTTGGGACGCAGGGCCAGGGCACGCGCGATGCCAATGCGCTGGCGCTGCCCACCGCTAAACTCGTGGGGAAAGCGGTTGACGTAGTAGGGATTAAGTCCCACTACCTCGAGCAAGCGCGCCACTTCATCCCGTACCTCTTGCTTGTTGCCGCGCTGGTAGTTTTTCAGCGGCTCCGAGATGATCTGCCCCACGGTATAGCGCGGATCCAGGGAGCCAAAGGGATCCTGGAAGATCATCTGCATCTCCGCGCGCTTTTTGCGCACCTGCTCGTTTGAAAGTTTGGTCAGTTCCACGCCATCGAAGGTGACGCTACCTGCGGTGGGTCGAATTAACTGTAGGATTGCGCGGCCGGTCGTTGATTTGCCACAACCGCTTTCGCCCACGAGGCCCAGGGTCTCACCTTTGCGCACGAAGAAGTCAACGCCGTCGACCGCCTTCACATTGGCGACTGTGCGCCCGAAAAGGCCCCCTTTGATGGGAAAATGAACTTTTAAGCCTTTGACATTTATCAGGGTCGTCCCAAGCGTCTCGGGCGTCGCAACATCTTGCGCCATACGATTTCCTCTCTGCTTAGTCTGGATAGAAGCAAGCCGCTACCTGCTCACCGCGTCCTACGGATAGCAGCTCGGGGCGTTCCTGCCTGCAGCGATTCTGCACTTTAGGGCAGCGACTGGCATAGGGACAACCGCTGATCGTCCTGGATAGGTCGGGTGGCTGGCCGGAAATTGATGAAAGCGGTGTTCCACGCTGATCATTGAGACGCGGAATGGAATGGAGCAGCCCGACCGTGTAGGGATGCGCCGGCGTCTGAAAGATTTGCCTGACCGGGGCCGACTCCACCACGTGGCCCGCGTACATGACGTTGACATGCTGGCAGGTGCCCGCCACGACACCCAGGTCGTGTGTAATTAGCATCACAGAGGTACCGAACTCTTTCGACAGCCCGCTCATCAATTCCAGCACCTGCGCCTGGATGGTGACGTCGAGCGCGGTGGTTGGCTCGTCCGCGATTAGCAGTCGCGGGTTACAGGCCAGGGCGATGGCAATCATGACGCGCTGGCGCATGCCGCCACTGAATTCGTGGGGATAGTTTTTCGCGCGGCGCCTGGCATCTGGAATACGTACCAGGTCGAGCATCTCCACCGCGCGCTGCCAGGCCTGGTCATTGCTGACGCCTTTGCGGTGGCGTTTGACGGTTTCGGCGATCTGGCTGCCAACGTTAAAGACTGGATTAAGCGACGTCATGGGGTCCTGGAAGATCATCGACATCTTGCTGCCGCGGATGTCAGTGAGCTCATCCTGGCTCTTATCCATGATATCTTCACCGTCAAAGTTGATTTCTCCTCCCACGATCTTGCCCGGGGGGGTTGCCACCAGGCGCATGACTGAGAGCGCGGTGACGCTTTTGCCACAGCCGCTTTCACCCACGACGCCCAGGGTCTGGCCTGCCTTCATCACGAATGTGACATCATCGACGGCTTTTACCACCCCGCCGCGCGTGAAAAAGTAGGTTTTGAGATTATTTACCTCTAGCAGATTCTCTGCCATATGTTATTTACTCCGCTCGCTAGTCTTTTGATCGAGGGTCAAAAGCATCCCGTAATCCATCGCCAAAGAAGGAGAAGGCCAGGACGATGATCGTCAGGACAAGGCAGGGGACCAGGACCTCCCAGGGGTGGGAGTCCAGGTACTGGCTGGCGTCTGAGATCATCAGGCCGATGCTGGAGCCAGGGGGTTTCACGCCCAGGCCCAGGTAGCTGAGACCGGCTTCAGCGATGATCGTCGTCGAGATGTCGAGGGTGGCGACCACGACGACGATACTGAAGAGATTGGGGATGAGGTGTTTGAGGATAATGGTGGTACTGGTGCTGCCCGCGGTGCGCGCCGCCTCCACGAACTGCTGTTCCTTAAGCTGGAGGGCTTGCCCGCGCACGTAGCGCGCCATCTGGGGCCAGACCGTGATGGCCAGGGCCAGCGAGACGAGGACCAGGCGGTCGTTGCCATTGGCGCCCACGATGGGAACATTGGCCAGGGCGGTATCGGCCCAGTTGCCCAGGATGCCCACGACCAGGATGGCGAAGAGCAGGCCGGGAAAGGCGAACATGATGTCGGTGAAGCGCGCCAGCAGCTGGTCGATCCAGCCGCCGTAAAAGCCTGCCAGCACGCCGATGCCCACGCCCAGGACGATATCGATAATCTCGACGATGACGGCCACCGAGATGGAGACGGACAGGCCCTGCATGATGCGCGCCAGGATGTCGCGGCCCAGGTCGTCGGTGCCCAGCCAGTACATCGCCGAGGGCGTGGTATCTTGCATGGAGAGCTCTTCATACGCAAACGAGTGGTACTGCGCCGGGCCGATCATGCCGTTGAGCGGGCTATTAAACGGCCCGCCGATGTGCTGGTAGATGAGTGGTCCGATGAGGGCGAGCAGCACAAAAAAGAGGATCACGCCCAGGCTGACCATGGCGCGCACGTCGCGCCGCAGGCGCCGCAGCGAATCTTGCCAGGGGGTGGGTGACTTCTGGGGCTCGCCCTTCGGCTCCCCTTGCCCGCCGACAACGGGGGTGGGGGTGCCTGCTTCCACTGGGGAGAGGTCGGCCAGCTCGGGCTCGAGCGGGAGGGCGGTATTGTCGGCGGCCAGAATGCCTGGCGTCGTGAGTTCGGGCTTGAAATCTTTCATATCCATTGACGTCCCTGTCTCCTATTCGACTTTGATACGCGGGTCAACAACAGTATACAGGATGTCCGAGAGCAGGTTGCCCAGGACGACAAGCACGGCGAGCAGGATGGTCGTGGCCTGTATGACCGGGTAGTCGCGGTAGCCGATGGAGGCCAGCGTGATATCGGCAATGCCCGGGATATTGAAGATATGTTCGACAAAGAAGGCGCCGGTGACGAGGAAGCCGATGGAGACACCGATGATCGTGACCAGGGGGATCAGTGCGTTGCGCAGGGCATGGCGGTAAATGATGACCTGCTCACGCATGCCCTTGGCGCGGGCGGTGCGCACATAATCCTGGCGCATCACCTCCAGCATGGAGGTGCGCATCAGGCGCGCCACGTAGGCCGTGGAGGTGGTGGCATACACCAGGATGGGAATGAGCTTGAGCTGGATATCCCCCAGGGTGTAGTGCCAGGCGGTGCCCCAGTTAGCGACGGGCCAGCTTGCGCCGGTATTGATGTCGATCTGGACGATGATTAACTGGACCAGGGGAGCCAGGACGAAGACAGGGACGGCGTAGAGCGTGAGCAGGATGACCATGTTGGTGGTGTCGATCCAGGTATTGGCTTTCAACGCGGAAATAATGCCCAGAGGGATGCCAATGACGATCTGCAGGACCAGCGCCCACAGGCCCAGCTCGAGGGTGATGGGAACGCCGCGCTTGAGGATATCCCAGACGGCCTGGTCGCGATATTCAAAGGACATGCCAAAGTCGAAGTGGAGGACGCCGCCAATGTAGCCGAAAAATTGTTGATACCATGGCAGGTCGAGCCCGTAGGCATGTTTGAGCTGGCGTATGCTTGCTGGGTGTAATGCTGGCCTAACATGCCGGCGATCGGGTCACCCGGGGCGAGGCGCCCGAGGGTAAAGGTGATCAAGGTGATAAAAAATAGCACAAAGATCAAACCGATGAACCTTTTGACCAAGAATTGAACCATAGTGTGCCCCTTACTCCCCTGTGGAGGCTGTAATTGCATGTGAGATGGCTGACGACCACCTCTAAACGAGTGGTACATCTTTCAACATCATGTTGCCCTGCATGGCATGCTCATAAAACGGCACTTTTTATGGAGATAGCTCAATTGGCCTGGATCCAGGCGGTTACATGGGTTGATTTGTACATATTTTAAGTGACATTCCAGGTAATGTCAAGCTAAAAAGCTCTGCCTGTCGCCAGCGCGGCTGACATGCACAGGAGGGATAGCGATCTTTTGATCGCTATCCCTCCTGTGCATGTCAGCTGCGCGGTGCTTCACACCCGGAGTGCCAGGCGCGCCTGACTCAGTGCGCAGTGATATAAATGTGTGACCAGTCATTGGGCGGCACGATACCGAGGGCATTGTTGGCCAGGCCGATCACATACGACTTTGTCAGGACGTCCTGCAGCTGTTGGGCGTAGGGCAGCCAGGCCACGTCATTGACCAGCTTCTGCTCGAGCTGGTTGTAGGCCTGCGCGCGCGCCGTCGGATCCTGCATCAGGTCGGCGGCCGCCAGCTGCTGCTGGACCTGCTGCTGCTCGCTCGCCATCGGACCGCTGTTCTGGCCGTAGTTGCCCTCGTTGTTGGGCGCCCCATTGCCGAACTGCAGGCTTGTCCAGTCCTGCGGATCGGGATAGTCGGCGATCCAGCCGGCGGCCCACATCTGCAGTCCGCCCTGCGCCGGTGATTTGCCCGCTGTCGCGTTCTCCTGGCGGATCAGGGTGTTGAAGTCCTCGACCGTGGTGTCGACGTTGATGCCCAGCACCTTCTGCCACTCAGAGCGGTAGGAGGTGATCAGGTTGTCCAGGTCTGGGCGACCGGACTCATAGGCCAGCTTGATGTGCGGCAGCTGCGCGACGCTGCTGTAGCCCTCTTGCTGCAGGCCTGTCTTCAGCAGCTGCTGGGCCTTGGCCGCGTCACCCGAGGTGGGGGCCCCCCCCGGGCAGGTCAGGTTGGGGGCATAGCCATACATGCCCGAGGGCACGATATGGCAGGTGGGCTGGTAACGGCCCTTGTAGACTGCCTGATCAATGGCATCCTTGTTCATGGCCAGTTCCATGGCCTGGCGGATATTGACGTTGTCGAAGGGCTTGGCCAGGTAGTTCATGCCGAAGTACCAGATCGTCAGCTGCGGGGTCTGGCTGTACTCTTTGCTGGTCTTGGCGTGCGCCAGCTCGGCGGAGGGGATGACAGTCATGTCGATCTGACCCGCCTGGTAGGCGTTGTAGTTGGTCTGGGTGTCTTTGTAGAAGATGAAATCGGCCTCTGACAGCCTGGGCTTGGGCCCGTAGTAGTGGGGGTTGGGGATCATTTTGATGCCCGTGCTATGATCATAGCTCTTGACCATGAAGGGGCTGTCGCCGCCCTGGCCGCCGTTGTCGGAGAGGTGGTCGGTCCACTTGAGGCCCCACTTGTCGATGACACTCTTCTCGACGACGTAGGAGGTCGGGTAGGCCAGGGCGCCCAGGAAGTAGGCCGCCGGCTTGCTCAGCTTGAGGACGACGGTGCTGTTGTCAGGCGTCAGGATGCTGTCGTTGATCAGCGACTTGACCGTGCCCTTGGTACGCGCCGGGGCGTCTTTGAGCAGGCCCAGGTAGGTGGGGGCCACATCGGTAATATTGTTGATGGCGGGCGAGAGGGCGCGGTCGATGCTGTAGGCCACGTCTTGCGAGGTCAGCGGCGTACCGTCGCTGAACTGCAGGTTGGGGCGCAGGTGGAAGGTGTAGGTCAGACCGTCGGACGACTTGTCGTAGGACTGGGCCAGCTGCGGCTGGACCTGGAGGTGGTCATCGAACTGGACCAGGCCGGTGAAGACCATCTGGACGGCATTGCCCGACTCGGAATCCTGCACCTGGGCGGGGTCGAAGGTGGCGATGTCGGTCACAGGGGAATCCAGGCCGAAAAAGCGGAAGACCTGCTGGCTCTGGGGAGCCGGCGTGGTATTGGCCGCCGGGTTGCTGCCGCCCCCGCCGCAGGCCGCGAGCATTAAGGCCATCAAGGCCAGAAGCGTTGGCAGAAGCTTAGAAGTCAATTTCTTGCGTACAAGCATGTAGAACTTCTCCTTGAAATAATCTGAAAAATAGGTGCATACAAAGGAAAATCACTCCGATATGAGCTGTCCGGCTGTATGCTATCCAATTAGCTGAGTTGTTAGCTTGTCGCAGGCAGCCTGCATGTCGTATGACAGGGCAGCATGGTGAACCGGAAAGCGAGGGTCGCGTAGATCTCAATCGATGCCGGCATACAATTACTACGTTTCTTGATAAAAGATCTCTCACACAAGAAACGAGTTTTTTCTAGATGTACTCTCCGATATAGATATTGGCCCAGTCGTTGGGTGGGATCAAGCCGGTTGTATTATCGACGATACCGATGACCGTTGGTTTGCGCAGGAAGATCGTCGTGACCTGCTCCATCGGCAGCCAGGCCACATCATTGACCAGCTGTTGCTCCGCCTGTTGATAGGCCAGAGTGCGGGAGTTGACATTGCTATCGCTATCAGCGTTCTCCAGCCTTTGTTGAATGCTTTGCTGCTGCGCGACATTGCTGCTCGTATTCTGGCCATAATTCATATTGTTGTTGGGTACGCCCCGGTCAAACTGGCGGGTTAACCAATCTTGCGGGTCGGGGTACTCGGCAACCCAGGCCAGGCCCCACATTTGCAGCCCCGCGGCGTTGCCCGTGGCGAGCGTCACCTGTGCCAGCAAGGTGTTGTAATCAATAGGATTAGGTGTGATCATTATACCCAGCACCTGCTGCCACATTTGCAGCATAGCTGCAACCTCTTTGTCGAAATTCGAGACACCCGTCGCATAGGTCAGTTTAATGCTTGGAAGCTGGGCGACGCTGGACCATCCCTCTTCTCTAAGGCCTTGGCGGAGCAGCGATCTGGCCTCAGCGGCATTCCCTTTAAGGTTCTGCGTGCCATCGGGTCCGGTCAGATTGGGATTAAAACCCGGCATGCCCTGTGGCACGATATGGTTTGTGGGTATGACCGTTCCCTGCCAGACGCTGCTGGCGATGCTCGTTTTATTGATTGCCAGGGCAAAGGCCTGGCGAATATGGACGTTATCAAAAGGTTTTGCCAGGTAGTTCATGGTGTAGTAGTTGATCCACAACTGTGGTACCTGGTAAAAATCTTTGCGTTTCCTGTCGCTGGCAAATGTCGCGAGAGGCACACCGGACGTATCCACCTGGCCAAGCTGGTAGGCGTGGTAAGCGCTGGCGGCCTGGCTATAAAAGGGAAAGACGACTTTGCCAAGTTGGGGATGGGGTCCGTAGTAATAGGGATTGGGCACAAAGTCGATGGAGCGTCCGTGCGTATACTGCGCGACCTTAAAAGGGCCCGAAGAGCCTCCCTCGCTCAGGTGGTCGGTGAAGGCCGATTTGTAGGTATCAATCAGGCGCTTCTCGACAACATACGCGCAGGGGTAGGTGAGCATTGAGAGAAAGTAGGGAGCCCGCTTTTTTATCATGATGATCAGCGTGTTGCTATTGGGGGTTAGCAGGCTATCGCCGATGAGCGTAAAGGTTGGGATGAAGCCGGCGAGAAGCTTGTCGGAGTCCTTGATGAGTGAGAGGTAAATGGGTGCGACGGAGGATTTTGTGGCAGGCTGCAGGGCGCGATCAATACTATAGGCGACATCCGCTGAGGTGATCGGTGTGCCGTCACTGAACTTCAGTCCCTGGCGCAGGTGAAAAGTATAGCTCGTGCCGTCGGAGGAGACATCCCATGACTGGGCCAGCTGAGGCTCGACCTGGAGCTTGTCATCAAGCTGCACCAGACCGGTGTAGATCATCGAGATGGCATTGAGCGAGGGTTGATCGGCCGCCATGACCAGGGCGGGGTCAAGGGTAGTGAGGTCCGAAGTGCCGACCTGCGGAACGGTGTATACCTGCTTGTTGGCGGGCGCTTTGACCAGCTTCTGAGCCTGTTGATTGCCGCCGATGGTGCAGGCTGCGAGGAGCAGCATCAGGAAGCAGAGCGCAACGGGGAGCAGCCTCTCTGCGAAGCATTTGCCGCTGTACATATGCATCTATAACCCCTCTACCAGTGTATTGCGTTCGGCAACTGCTGCGGCGCGCAGTGCCACCTGCAGAAATATGTCCACATTGGTTTGCCCGAGGGCGGAAGGCCAGGCTTGATATTCTTCCGCGCTGGCTTGAACGATCTGTAAGGTATGCCCCTGGTCGACCGCGGCATCGGCCCGGGCTGCACCCAGACCGATGGTTGCCCAGAGCGCGCGGGTATCGCTTTCGAAGCGGGTATAACGACGAGCGGTAGCAAGAGCTCCTTGCAGGTCCTGCGCCTCCAACTGTGCTTGCAGGGTCTGCAGTAGCGATGACGCGATCAAGCCGCCGCCGGAGGTGGAGGGCAACGCCTGGCGCGGAGATGCGCTCTGCTCCTGCGCGAGCGTGTTTTGCAGGCTGTTGATGTATGCCGCAGACGTGAATAACAGAGGTATCGCCGCGATATCCTGCACACGTGCATAGACCATGCGCACCGCCGCGGCAAAAAGCAGCCCATGCGCTGCCCGGGTAAAGGCCTCGCGTTCAGCATCGCCTACCATCTGGGTTGCATCAGCAGCGGCGAGCGCGATAACGGATCCCACGCCGCGCGTTGAGGCACCGCCCTTCATCAGGGCATCAAAGACGCCCTGGCAGATCTGTGAAGTGCTGGCATTACTCAGGATCAACTGGCGCAGGGGGAGGGCCTGCTCATCTTCAGGCGCTGCCAGCCGCGTGCGTAAGCTATCGACGCGGTGGGCGGGATCGGCAAGAAAAGCCCGTACATCGTTGATCCAGGGAGGTTCTTCTGTGTGCAGGGGCAGGTGAGGGGCGAGCCAGTGTAAGATGGCGGGCGCGCGATCGCCCCATTCGACGATGTCGAGCAACTGGAAACCGCGTGCTGCAAATATCAGGGGATGTCCGCCATGCTGGAAAGTTGTAGCAATGCTATCGTAGGTGCGCACCTCCATGGTGCGATAGTCGGCGCCTGTACCGTAGAGGCCAAAGAGGAGGCGTTCGGCGGTGGTAACGTCGTTGTTATAGACGGCCGTATGCATGGCCTCGTCAACCGTTGTCCCCTCGTGCAGGCCGCTGGGAAAGAGCGGTTCCGGATACGTGACATGGCTTGTCTCGCCCGCGCGCAAGGCCGGAGCAATGGTGACAAGAGCCTGGATTAGCAGCGGCAATTCGGCCACATGGATCCATTCGCCTTGTCCTTCAAGCTGCGGCAAGGCGGAAATGAAGCGGCTGAGAGCCGCTGCGGCATTGAGGGTGAGAATGGCGTGACCATCGTCATCACCCCGGGCGACACGTAGGCCGATGCGCCCAGCCAGTTCGGCCGCGGGAGCACCCTGCTGTAAATACGAGCGTGCAGTGGAAATAATCTGCTCGCGATCACCGGCAACCACGGCTTCAACAAGCGAAGAAATATCAATTTCCATACCAAGCGTAGGCATATATCTCACCCCCCCTAAATTAGCAGAAAAGCGCGATGTAATTTATTGTTGTAGTTCGCGAATTGCTCGCTCGATGCGTGGAATATCCGCGTATTCCTCATCCAGAAGTTTAAAGCTGCGTTCCAGGTATAGTTCCGCCAGCCTGGCGCCGCGCTCACTCGGATCCAGGGCCGCGGATATAAACTCTGCACTGCGATACTTTTCCGCCAGGCGCCCCGCGATGCGCTGCATTTTCTGCTTTGTCTCGCGCAGCAGCTCCCCGTCGTGGCCTTCTACGGCATAGCGAGCCATACCTATCAACTTGCCCAGCTCGGTCAAACGTTCTCGATCGGTCATCGTCTGAGCGAGCAGGTCGTCCGCGCTGAAATCATCAAGTGGAGCATCCGCTTCGTCAATGGCGGCGCGTGCTGCGCCAGGCAGCTGGTCGAATGTCAATGTATATTTGAGGTAGAGCTGGCCATAGTCCTGGCATCCTTCGGCGACAAGCTGCATGCGCATAGCTTCGTCGCGTGGATTGATCGAACCGAGATCGCACAGGTCATCTTCACGGCGCTCCGCCAGCATCTGTAAATGTTCAAGGCTGCTGCCTTCCTCCAACATGGGGGGAATCGGCATAACGTTGACATTCGTCGCTTCGCGCAGTTCTTCGGCCGGGAGCTGCGCGGCCAGGAAGGACGGGAGATACTTCGCCAGCGATAACGGTGTAGGTGGTACGATACAATATGTACAGAAGATGGCCCTGGAGTCGCTTGTACTGTGCGCGACAAAAATGGCATGCCCCCTGGGTGTCTGGGGATCGCCGCGTAAAAACCGTAGATCCATAGCGAAGTTTCCTCTCGATCAGTATATATACTCTTTGAAAGTCGGCAAAGTAATTATGCTCCTCTATAATAAGCCGTTTAGACATGAATGGCAAGCCTCCTATCAGCCAGCCTGAGCCAGCCTGCCCGGGGGGCAGGTAATAGCTAGACGCGAGAGCGTCGTTGGCTGGATGAATATCCAGTTCTCCTATCAGCCAGCCTGAGCCAGCCTGCCCGGGGGGCAGGTAATAGCTAGACGCGAGAGCGTCGTTGGCTGGATGAATTTATTTGATTTGCTTGCGCAGTTGCTCCAGGCGTTTGATAAGATCTTTGTTGGCGCGTACCTCGTCCTCTGTTAATTCCTCGCCAGCTGTAGGTATCGTCGCTATATACGCCTGGATCTGTTGTCTGAGCTGATCGGCTCCAGCGATGCGCGCGAAATTCTGCAAGAGCGTTGCAGCCTGCTCATCCTGATGTTGGCGGATATAGGTAATAGCCGTCTGGACATACAACTCAGGATACTGCTGTAAGAACACGCTCCATTCTTGAGGGTTGCTCAGCGTTTTCATGACCTGCTCAACCAGGGTGATGGCCTGCTTGAGTTCAGCCAGCGCCTCCTCAAGCCTGGATTGTACCAGGTAGATGCCCGCCCGTTCATAGCGCGTATCAGCTTCGCCAAGTGGTTGCTGCTGCTGTTGATACAGGTTCAAGGCCTGGTTGAAGGCATCAGATGCCTCTTCCAGCTCGCCGTTGCCGCGATGAGCCATTCCCAGGGCAAGCATGGCATCAGCCTGTCCAATCAAATCATCGCTCTGGTTGAAACGTGTGAGCGCCTCTTCACAACGTGAAATGGCTTCTTCCCATAGCTCGCGGCCCACCAGTGTCTGAGCGACGCCGAGCACGGCTGCGCCATCTCCATCTGTGCTCTCGAGTAACTGGAACTGTCGACTTGCTTCTAAATAGGTGGAGGCAGCCGCATCCAGATCTCCGTGGGAGAGGCGCGTGCGGGCAAGACCAAGTAATGCTTCGGCCGCCAGCAGCGGCTCCTGTTGTCCTGCGGCCTGGTTGTGAGCTGTGCTGAAGTTTGCCTCCGCCTGGACAAAATTTCCCTGGGTGAGGAGTAATTGACCCCTGACGATCAACAGGCGAGCCCTCCCCTGCTGTGTTTTTTCTTCGCCCAGACTGGCCGCAGCCTTCGCCAGAAATGAACTGGCCTCATCAAGGCGCCCGGCAAACACGGCCAGGCGCGCCAGGCGTATCTGCGCTTCGGCCAGGTATGTGGCATCGTCAAGCGCCCGCAGGAGCGTTTCCCCATCGCGGTAGAAGACTCCTGCCTGAGAGGTGCTGCCTTGCTGGCGATAGATATCACCTATGCCGAGCAAGGCTCTACTTTCGAGCAGTTCATTCTGGATGCTGTGTGAAAGTTGGCGGGCCTCATTAAAAGTCTGCAAGGCTGTGGATAGGAAACCACGCCTGCGCTGGATCTCGCCCAGGCCCGCAGTCGCCTTTGCCAGGCCGATTCGATAGGCAACGGCTTTATAGGTCCGGACGGTGCGTTCCATAGTCGAACTGGCATATGAGAGCTGGCCGCGGCGCATGTTTATCTCACTCAACAGCAGGCTGGCGTTAGCGCTGCCCAGGGCATTCTGTTTATCCGTATATGTTTGCTGGGCCAGTTGTGCGCTTATCAATGCCTGATCGACCCTGCCCTGCAGTTGCGCAACCTCCGCGAGCCCCAGATTGCCGTCGGCCTCGCCCAATTCGTACTCCAGCGGGCGGGCCCGGGCCACAACGTCGGCGAACGTATCGGCGGCCTCTGCGACGCGCTGCTGATCGAGGTAGAGCCGTCCCAATCCCGTGAGTGTGTCGACGGTGCCGTAAAAATCGTTATGCGTCGAGTAGACCTCCAGGGCGCGCACGTAATCCGCCTGAGCAGCGTCGAATTGACGCTTTTGGCGGAGATTATCGGCAAGGCTCAGGCGCGCATCGGCTTCGTTAATGGCATCTTTGGCGTTGATATAGTACACGATCGCCTGCTGGTAGTATTCGGCTGCGCCTGACAGGTTGCCGCGCTGTAGCTCGATATGCCCGAAGGCCAGGGCCACCTTCCCCAGCCCCTGCGGATTATCTTCCTTCGCATAGAGCTGCTGTGCCATTTGATAGGCTTCGTACGCGCGCTGCAGGTGAGTTTGTTGCCGTTCGAGATGCCCAATCGCCAGGGCCGCATTGGCTTCGAGTAGCGGGCGACCGGCCTCCTGATACAGTTTCATTGCGCGCTGGTAGCTGGCCAGGGCCTGTTCGATCAGGTTATTTTCGCGCTGTAGATCCGCCAGCAATGAGCGGCAGTCGCCTGCCCGCTTAAGATCACCTAGCTGACGGAACTGTTGCTCCGCCTCGATAAAGGCATCTGCTGCAGCCTCCATCCTGCCGTCGTTATAGGCATCAATTCCTGCGCGCAAACGCAGCTCTGCGACCGACTTATCCTTTGTAGCCATGCAAACTTATCCTTGATTTTCGAAATGAGCGTTGCCCGATCTTCATCTTCCAGGATTCATTGTAATGTGTGCTGGCGAGAAAGTCAAAAAGAGCTGGTACTCGAGCAAAGCCATCCAACGATTGCGGTCAAGCTGCTGGCCGTGCTGAGCCGGCGCCTGTGTAAGGCAGAGAATCGTGCCCACGATCACTCGTAAAGTAGCAATGCCATGTGTAACTGATTGTGAATGCTTGCCGCCCGCGGCTGCTCGCAGGGAATTTTCATTTACCTGACAAAGCAGTCGCAGGCGGCGATATAAGAAATAAGCTGTACATGGCGTTTTTTTAATAAGCGGGTTACAGACGGCTACAGTTTATCCGCCGAGGGCTTGGCCTGATTAAGCAGATTTTGAATTTCCTCAAACATCGTTTCAACGTCGCCGAAAGAGCGATACACGCTCGCGAAGCGGATATAGGCGATCTTATCCATACGTCTGAGGTGTTGCATAACCAGTTCGCCGATGACGCTGCTGGATACCTCCTGCCTGCCCAGGCGATACAGTTCCTGTTCAATTTCTTCGACGGCGTTTTCAATTTCACCTACGGGCAGGGGCCGTTTCTCGCATGCTTTACGTATCCCGATATACAGCTTCTGGCGATCGAAATCCTCTCGCCGCTGGTCGCGTTTGATCACCACCAGGTGGAAGGTTTCAACTCTTTCGTACGTACTGAAGCGTGCTTTGCACTGCTCACATTCGCGCCTGCGGTGAATGGCGTCTCCGATGTCGCGCGAATCTTTGACACGTGACTCCGTGCCTCCACATAATGGACACTTCATTGATGCACCCCGTTGGAATAAAGTAATATCATTATTCTACCACAGCGCTTCCAACAGGCGGGCATTGCGTGGTCAAATGATGGCTGGCGATACCTCCTCACCTGTGACGGGAAGAAGCGTATTCGTAGCCTCAGGGATGGGATGTACTTTCCCGATATAGCCTGAACGCAGGCGAGAACCTTCGCGCCAGTAGGCATACCAGTAAGGCCCGTGCCCCTGACCGTCACGGCAGGTACTGCAAGAAGGTTTACCGCATTTGCGGTACTGCAACTGATAGGTAATATGTTGATCGCTTGGCAAATGAGTCATAACTACTAACCCTTCCACAAACAGGACAGCATACAAGCGTGCATTTCAACGCTGCAATCAGCATACCATCATTGAATGAACATTTTATGAACATTAAAATTCAATGATGACGGAATGTTCATCTTATTACAGTATAACATGCAGAGAACGTATATTTTATAACACCTTTTTCATAATTATCTACAGCCCCCGTCAGCCTCACAGATATATAACAAATGGCCAGTCTCGCGGCTCCAGTTAATGAATGCAGAGAGCGATTGGCCACCAAAGTGATATAATACAAACACACGAGATTTTGCCCGCACCTCTTGGATTTTGTGTGTTGTTGGATCGGAAAGAGAGGTTGAACTATGCAAATCATTATCAAGGCCAGGCAGACAGAGGTTACTCCGCGTTTACGCCAGTTCATTGAGCAGAAGGTACAACGGCTCTCGCGCCTGGTTGATGCCGATGCGCGTGTCGAGGTAACAGTGACAGAAGAGCAGACGCGCAGCGCTCGTGACCGCATCTCAGTCCAGCTTGCGCTCACGCATACAGCTCATCCCGCGCGTAGTGAGGTGAGCGCTGTCAATGCCAAGATGGCTCTAGAACTTGTGTTGGATAAGATCCATACCCAGCTAGGCCGCCAGAAGGGCCGTGAGACAACCACCAGGCGCCATCGTACTCCGGCTGTAAAAGTCCTCTCCCTCTCGCGCTCTGGAATGGTTGTACCCATACTCGCCGAGGATGCTGGCAGTGTCGCATCCGCTTACGATGAAGCCGCCAGCGGCGAGGTCGCTGCATCCATTGCCGCCGAGCGCAATGCGGAGATATGGTCAAGGGTTGTTGAGATCCGTCGTGTGCCGGGCAAACCTATGGATGATCAGGAGGTAATTGCGCACATGCAGACCTTTGGGCTTGCTTTCTTCCCTTTCATTAATGCCGCGACCAACAGCGTCAATGTTATGTATCGCATGGATAAGGGTGGCTACGGTCTGCTTGTGCCAGAATTAGATTGACTCGCCGCACCTGCTGATTTTGCTGGAGGTAAGGAGCGCGCTCCTTACCTCCAGCCTCTTCTCTAGAGGGTAATTTCAAATTCCCATGGATCTGGCACCGGCGTCTCGAACTGAGCAAGAGGGTCGGCAGCACGAATTGTCATGCTATGCGCATCGTTAGAGGGTAGGGGACGGAAGCGTGCGCTGCCCTGATAAACGGCCGTATTTGGCCCATTTGACAGTTCCGGGCGAGCTAAAAGCATCCCCCCGCGATCTCCTGTCCACTGCGCACCGCTATTGTCTTTGAGCAGAAAAATGATGCGGGGAACGAATACAAAGCCCGCCGTCAAGGGTGGCCGGATCCAGAGGTAGTGCAGCTCGAAATGTTCTTCGTAGATCTGTAACTGGTGCAGCATCAGTACCATGCCATCCTGCTTCTGCTCTAACTCCAGGTTGATGGTGCGTCGCGCTGAGGTAGGGTGCGCTGCTGGCGCCCGCTCGGGCTCTTGCGGAGCGGCGATCACAACCGGTGGACGCGAGGCCAGTTCCAGTGCCTTGGCAGAAAAGGGCGTTGTATCTTCGAGAATCTCCTTGCATAGGTGTAAGCAAGCGTCGCAAATGTAGGCTGCACCAGGCCCGGCGACCATGCGTCGGACCTCGGGCGGGCGGCGACCGCAGAAAGAACAGCGAGCTAGTGACCGGTCATAATTCATGTCTTTCATCACCTCGTTGTTTGAAAGTCAACATACATTTCAGACACTGCGTGCATGCAAAGCAGTTACAGCTGCGTTATGAAGGCCCAATCTCTCCAGCATAGCGGCGTGGGCCTCCCACTCTAGTGAGTCATCAAGTAGTGGAAGTACGATCGACACAGCGGGATCAGGCGCTGAATGATCATCTGGCCATACCTGTTTATCAGCCAGAAGCTCTTCCTCCAGACCTTTGTATTTGCGTTGTAACGCCAGGCTTATCAGGTGATCGGCGAAATGCGGGTTTTTGGGCAGGAGTGAGCCGTGCATATAGGTACCAAAGGCATTGCGATAGACGGCACCCTCTGTAGCATCCTCGGCATTGTTGCCATATCCCTTGAGGACTTTACCAAGGGGCCTGGCCGTACCAAGATAGGTGCGGCCGCCATGATTTTCGAAACCAACCAGGGTTGTATCGTTCCACCTGATGGCAATATTGCCTATGCAGCGTGGTACACGAGGACCTTTGGAGATTGTCCAGGCGTCGAAGACGCCCAGGCCGCGCATGTCTGCTCCACTTGTCGGGCGGTAGTAGTGCGCCAGCAATTGATAGCCGCCACAGACGGCCAGCACAGGCATATCGTCTTCGACGGCTGCCCATAGTCCTATACCTTTGATTTCATACAGATCCTGCGCAACTGGCGCCTGTTCTTTGTCCTGACCTCCACCAATAAAGAGCATGTCGTACTCATCTGGGGCAAGGGCATCACCTATGCCCAGGCCTACAACACGTAATTCAATGCCGCGCTGGCGGCAGCGTTGGCGAAAAACCAGGATGTTCCCGCGATCTCCATAGAGGTTCAGTTGATCGGGGTACAGGTGCCCCAGCGTGAGTGACAGCCGTGCTACGTGCTTTTCTGTCAACTGTCGCGTCCTTCCCAGTAATGAGGCGTCAAACCACGCCGTTCTAGTTCGCGGTGTATCGATAACAAGCCGGTATACGTTGGTACGACGAACAAAGTTTCCCCGACAGGCGTGCGCTGCACTGCCAGGTTCAATGCCTGCGCAATGCCATACTGGCGGCCCACCTCCCCTGTCGCTGCCTGCTCAGACGCTGCCGCTGCTTTATTTTTCTGCCTATGCTTCGGTACGGGCCAACTTTTCTGCTTTGGCCCGCTCTGGCCGGCTTGCCCGCGTTTCAGCGCGCGCAAAGGAGTCGCGGGCACGGTCAGCATTTTTTCCTGAGAAACGCCCGCATATTTCAGGCGCAGGGCGAGATCCAGGGCGCGGGTGCCTGTGAGTACCAGGGTTGATGAATGCTCAACGACAGGCTCAAAATCGACGTCCCAGATCCAGGAAATATCCCGTCCATCAGCTATGTTATCATTTAAGGCGAAGAGCATGTGGCGGCTTATTCCTTCGCTAAAGAGCGTGCGTAAGACTTCATTAAAACCAGTAGGGTTTTTGGCCAGCAGCAGACGTACCGTCCGCCCTTCTACTTCTATACGCTCGCCACGTCCAAAGATGGGCTTAAACTGTGCCAGCCCGCCAGCAATCTGCTCCTCCCCAATCCCGAGGGCCTGCGCTGCTGTAATTGCTGCCAGGGCATTGTAAATATTATAGATCCCCGGCAGTGGAATAACCAGCTCACCCGTTGTCGGGGACAAAGAGCTTGCAATACTCAGACGTGAGCAATCGAAATCATCGCTTTGTACCTTCAGCACGCGTACATCAGGCGTGGGACGTCTATGGCCACAGTGCGGGCAGGCATAATGTCCCATATGGCTGAAGAAGCGCATATCATAGGTATAATCATTGCCGCATTGTGAGCAGGTGCGGCTATCAATAACCTGATGACCGCCAGTGTTGTTCTGCTGGGACAGATCCAGCGCGGGATCATCTATGCCAAAATACACGACTTTTCCCGCGCAGGCCTGGCCGAGGTCGGCCGTCGCGGGATCGTCCGCATTTAGCACGAGAATCGTCTCAGGCGACAATGAGCTCACCGCCTGCCGCCAGCGTGTAGAGACGCTTTCGATTTCGCCGTAGCGGTCGAGCTGGTCGCGGAAGAGGTTGATAAACACAGCTACGCGAGGAGGAACGATCGCTATTACCTGAGGAAAGACCGCTTCATCAACTTCAAAAATCGAGATTGCTCTGCCGGCTCTGCGCAGGTTGCCGTTGGGCAGGGCGCGAATAACTAGCGAGCTGGCTATACCTCCCATGAGGTTAGAGCCTTCGCGATTGCGCCAGACACGCAGTCCCGCCTGGGCGAGAATGCTGGCAATAAAGCCGCTGGTCGTTGTTTTCCCATTGGTACCGGTGACGAGGATACTACCATATTCTAACTGCGTCGCCAGGCGACCAACGATGTTGGGATCGACGCGTTGAGCTATAAGCCCAACGATACTGGTGCCTCCACCAACGTGCAGGCGGCGGCTCAGCGTTCCAGCTGTTTTGCCGCCAAGTACGGCTAAACCGGCTCGCAGTGATGTGCGTCGTTTCGTAAGTGGAGAGGGCTGTTGTTGCTCATCGTGTATGTTTTTCGGCTCCCCTGTTGTCGGCGGGCCCGACTCCCCTTGCCCGCCGACAACAGGTGCATCCCCCGGACGTCCGGGGCCGCTTTTACGCCAGCCCAGGTGCACGCGGCTGCGAGATGCCCTGACGGACGCCTTCTCTTTTCGCATACTGATCCTCCAAAACGGCGCAGAATGAATTGTACTAATTGCAGCATAGCATGGTAAAGCAAGCAGGTCAAGTTGAAGAAGTAGGGTGAGGCAGCAGGGCAATCGCATCTTATTTTTGAACACCTAAAACTTTCAGAAGATATTCATGACTCCAGCCAGCTTTGAGCCGTTTCGTTTTGACCCCCACCTTGGCAGTATGCTCTTGCCGGAGGAGATTGAGGGCAAGATGACGCAAAACCGCTAAATTGTGGTCAGCATGCCCACTACGGACACGAGAATCATCTTCACGAAAAGTCACATCCAGCACCCAATGGACACTATTTTCAATCCCCCAATGGCTGCGTACCGCTCTGGCAAAGGTTTGCACCTGTCGATCAAAACTCAGAAGGTAATAGCGCACTTCTTTGGTGATGGCTTGACCCATTCTTCGTTCAGACTCAACCATACCAATGCTGCGTAGCCCTGTCCATGCATCTTTTGGATTGAGGTACGCAATATACTCTGGATCATCAATGATCCAATGCTTTCGAATCTCAAGACGGCCATGCCCTTTCTCCACGGTTTGATGAAACTGATGGTGGATCTGAGAGAACTGGTCTGCTTGAGCTAATGTGAACGTTTCTTGCACCTCTTTTGCCAAGGTTCCCTGATTTCCTTTGAGTGCCAACACGTAGTCTCCTCCGTCATCCACAATCTGTTTGGCAATCGGTGTCTGTGTTCCCATCGCATCAATCGTGATAATACACCCGCAAAGGGCCAAGTGTTGTAATAACACAGGGATGGCGGTGATCTCGTTCGATTTCTCATCCACAGCTACTTGCGCCAACACCAGACGGTTGTCTGCTGCCCACGCACTCACCAGATGCAGCGCTTTTTTCCCATTGGCTTTATCATGGGACCGGCGCAACGTTTTTCCATCAATAGCGATCACTCCTGCAATGCTCTCAGTGAGACTTTGCACCCACTCAAAAAAGCACGCTTCAAATTTCACGGGATCGAGGCGCGCAAACACCCGTCCAAACGTATCATGTGATGGGATACCGTTCGGCAATGCCAGCATGGTTTTCAACCACGCTTCTTTTTCTTTCCCAAACTCTTCAATCTCTACCCATCCTTCCGCTCCACAAATGATGCCACAGATGGCAAGAATGAGAATATCCAGCAGCTTATGCTGTTTCGTTCTCTCTACGCGAGGGTCTTCTAGCCCTGCAAAATATGTTTCTAGGTCCAATGGGCGCTCTTGTTCCATGCCAATTTCTCCACCATTTTGGACCCTATTTTACCACCTCCCATTTAGATGCGATTGCCCTGGGTGAGGCAGGCGCTCTGAAGCCAAATTTGACAGAATGTGATATTCTTGTGGGGAATTTTTTTGTCGGAATAGTGTTTCTTAAAAAGGAAAAGGCTCTATTTCTTGTTTGCTCGTGCATAACAAAAATAGAAGTGCTAGAGGCTCTTGTCATTGTATGCTATCCTATGCTTTGATATAGCATAGCACTGAAGAGGTTGTCGGAGAGAATAAAAGATCAGGTATGAATATATGGCAAAAAAGCTCGTAATAGTAGAGTCACCCGCCAAAGCAAAGACAATCGAAAAATTTCTTGGCAAGGACTACCAGGTGATGGCCTCGATGGGGCACATTATGGATTTACCCAAAAAGGGTCTGGGCGTAAACACGCGCAAAGATTTTACACCGCAATATGAGGTTATTGAGAAAAAAGACAAACTCATTGACGATCTGAAAGCTGCCTCCAGACGTGCTGACGAAGTATACCTGGCACCCGACCCGGATCGCGAGGGAGAGTTCATTGCCTGGTCGCTTAAGCACCTGCTGGAATTACAGCATCCGCACCGTGCCGTGTTTAACGAAATTACCAGGGGCGCTGTTCGAGACGCTATCAAAAAGCCGCGTGAGATTAATGAAGATCTTTTTAATGCCCAGCAGGCACGCCGCGTGCTCGATCGCCTCGTCGGCTATAAAATCAGCCCTCTGCTCTGGCGGCGTATTCAATCGGGTACCAGCGCGGGCCGGGTGCAGTCCGTTGCCCTGCGCCTTATCTGTGATCGTGAAGCTGAGATACGTGCCTTTATACCTGAGGAATATTGGAGTATAACGGCCAATCTGAGCAAGCAGGGGCGGACTGAGCGCTTTGATGCGTACCTCATTACGCGCCTCAAGGATATAGTAGCCTTCGATAGCGCGGAGAGCGCTGCTGAAGGTGAGGATGGGGCTGCGTTCGCAGCGAGTAATGGCGGCGCGGGCAAGGCGCTAAAGGCTGAAAAGGGACGCGTCAAAATCTCGTCGCAGGCGGAGGCGGATGCGATTCTCGCGGATTTACAGGGCGCGACCTACACGGTCATGAAGGTAGAAGAGAAGGAACAGCGCCGTCAGCCCTACCTGCCCTACACCACCAGTACGATGCAGCAGGATGCGTCTGCGCGCCTCTATATGAAGCCCAAGAAGACGATGAGCGTTGCCCAACAACTGTATGAGGGTATTGAACTGGGCCAGCGCGGGCATCAGGGTCTGATTACATATATGCGTACCGACTCAACGCGCATCTCTGATGAAGCGCAGGCGAAGGTAAAGAGCTTTATCGCAGAGGAGTTTGGTCAGCCCTATGTAGGTGCGGGCCGTACCGGCAAGGCGAAAGCGACAACTCAGGATGCTCACGAGGCGATTAGACCGACTGATGTCGCATTGACGCCCCAGGTCGTCAAGTCATATCTCTCAGCTGAGCAGTTTAAATTGTACAACCTGATCTGGCGCCGTTTTGTTGCCAGCTTTATGACTCCTGCCGTCTTCGATACAGTGCGGGTAGACATCGTTGCGGCCCAGTATGTTTTTCGCGCTAACGGCTCGCATCTCAAATTTCCTGGTTTTTACGCTGTGTGGTCACACGAGGAAGATGAGAAACTTTTGCCGGCCCTGACTACTCAAGAGATACTCGACCTGCATGACTTAAAGCCAGAACAGCATTTTACTCAACCTTCCCCGCGCTATACTGAGGCCAGCCTGATTAAGGAGCTGGAAGAGCAGGGGATTGGACGCCCCAGTACTTATGTGCCCATCATCAGCACCATCCAGGACCGTGGTTATGTCGACCAGGAGCAGCGCCGCTTTACCCCGACATGGCTGGGTGAAACGGTCAATGAAGTGATGAACAAGCATTTTCCCGATATCGTAGATACCAGTTTTACGGCCGAAATGGAGCGCAAACTAGATGATGTCGAGGAGGGCCGTCAATCCTGGACCGAGTTTTTGCGCGGCTTCTACGGCGACTTTAAGCTCAGCATGGAGAAGGCCGAGGTAGAGATGAATCGCGTCCAGAAGCCAGTTGAGGAGATGGACGAAACCTGCCCCGAGTGTGGGCGCCAGCTGGTTGTGCGCACCGGTCGCTTCGGGCGTTTCATTTCTTGCTCAGGTTTTCCCGAGTGTCGTTACCGCCGCTCTTTCATGAATAAAACGGGTGCTTTGTGTCCAGAGTGCGGTGGTGACCTTGTGGAGCGTAAAACGAAACAGAAGAAGCGCGTTTTCTATGGATGCAGTAACTACCCCAGCTGTAACTTTGCCATGTGGGAGCGTCCGCTACCGGACCTCTGTCCTAATTGTGGGGGCTTGATGGTTGTGGCACGCGTGGGCCAGGAGCCGGTCTGTTATAAGGAGGTTATAGTCGCTCAGCGAGGCTCCGAAGAGAAGCCACTCCAGAACGGCGCGGGCGAGCACGGCGGTAAGCGCTCTCCTGGCGGCGGGAGGAAAGCGGCAGCCCCCGCTCTTGATGGCGAGAGAGCGCAGGGGGGGCCGAAAAAGACGCGCAAGGCAGCGGCCCGCCCTGCGACATCACGCAGAACGACGGCTCGTGTTACCTCCACGCGCGCAGCCTCGACCCGCTCTGCGCCAGCGCAGAAAACGGCAGCCAGTGCGACCTCGACGACGAAAAAGAAGCGCACCACCGCTTCCAAAGGTACTACGGCGCACGTAAAACGGACGTCCTAGCGGCCCCACTTGCGGCGCGAGAGGTCTGCATCCCCCTGTCAGGTTCTGCCAGCCTTCTCGCCTCGCGGAATACCCTCTGGAGCCAGTAATATCCCGCGCTGTATGCAGGGGTGAGCTACTCGTCTTTGAATTTAAATTACCGTTGTTTGGTGATATAATCGAGAAGCAGAAGAATCCCGATAAGCTCTACTAATTGGAGGGACTCATGGCGTACGCCATCACACTCATACCTGGCGATGGGACAGGGCCAGAGATTACTGAGGCAACACGTCGCGTGCTCGAGGCAACAGGTATTCAGTTTTGCTGGAAAATACACCAAGCGGGCCTGGAGATGTTGGAGAAGCATGGCACGATCTTGCCCGATGAAGTGATCGAATCGATTAAAGATACAAAGGTTGCCTTGAAGGGTCCGATTACCACTCCCGTTGGTAAGGGCGTGCGCAGTGCAAACGTAACCTTACGCAAGAGACTCGATCTCTATGCAAATCTACGCCCTGCAAAGACATACCAGGGTTTGCGTTCTCGCTATGACAACATTGATTTGACGATCGTGCGGGAGAATACAGAGGATTTATATGCTGGCATCGAGTTTCAAATAGGAACTCCCGAGCAGGAAGAGATCATAGAGACGATTGCTCATACGACGGGGACGCGCCTGCATCTGGACTCCGCTATCAGTATAAAGTTTATCTCTGTGATGGCTACCCGGCGTATAGTCAAGTTCGCATTTGAATACGCTCGCGCCAATGAGCATCGTAAAGTCACCGCGGTCCACAAGGCGAATATTATGCGTTGTTCCGACGGTCTTTTTCTTGCCACGGCGCAAGAGGTCTCCAAGGAATATCCCGATATCCAATTTGAGGATCGTATCGTCGACAATATGTGTATGCAGCTGGTCCAGAAGCCGGAAGCGTATGACGTGCTTGTGCTGCCGAACTTATATGGAGATATCATCTCTGATTTATCTGCCGGACTTATTGGCGGCCTGGGGGTTGCACCGGGGGCCAATGTCGGCAGCCAGTACGCCGTATTTGAGCCGGTGCACGGCAGCGCACCCAAGTATGCAGGTCAAAATAAAGTCAATCCCATGGCCATGATGTTCTCGGGGGTATTGATGCTGCGCCACCTTGGTGAGCGAGCAGCGGCTGCGCGGCTGGAGCAGGCTATTACCCAGGTGATCGCTGAAGGCAAGAGCGTGACCTACGATCTAAAGTCGCGCCCGGACGATCTCAGTGCTGTCGGTACCACACAGGTCGCAGACGCCGTGATTGAACATTTACAGCGCTTATAATCGGCGCGAGGGGGAGCGCGGCCCGCGGGCCGCGCTCCCTCCCCCAGGGGCGCCTGTGCCTTACACCCTCGGTGCCTGGCGGCCCTTGCGCCACTGGTGGCGCGCGTGAATGTAGCGTATGGTTCCAGAGCGTGAGCGCATCATCACAGAAGAGGTGCGCGCACCCCAACCAAAATACTGCACACCGTCCAGAATTTCACCGCCGGTGATGCCGGTTGCCGCAAATGAAACATCGTTGCCGCTGACAAGGTCATTTGTGCGGAAAACGCGATCTAGATCTACCCCATCTGCCTTCAGTTTCTCGCGCTCCTCGTCTGAGCGCGGCCAGATTTTACACTGGATCTCGCCGCCAACACACTTTAATGCCGCGGCGGCCAGTACAGCTTCTGGCGCGCCTCCAATGCCCATCAAGACATCAATGCCTCTATAATCTTCCATAGCCGCCTGAATCACGGCCGCGACATCGCCATCGCTGATCAGGCGAATGCGCGCGCCGACATCGCGGATCTGGCGAATGATTTCGGCATGGCGAGGGCGGTCGAGAATTATCACTGTCAGGTCCTCTATGCGCGCATCACGCACCTGGGCGATGCGGTCAAGGTTGATGGCAATCGAGGCGTTAATGTCAATTACATGGCGCGCAGCCGGTCCGACCGCTATCTTTTCCATGTAGAAGACGCCCGGAGGCGCCGCGAACATCGAGCCTCGTTCGGCGATGGCCACGATTGCCAATGCCCCGGGCAGTCCCAGGGCGAGTAGACGTGTACCATCAACGGGGTCGACCGCCACATCGACCTGTGGCTGCGAGCCATTCCCAACCTGCTCGCCGATATAGAGCATGGGGGCCTCGTCCTTCTCTCCCTCGCCAATGACCACGACGCCGCTCATGTCGACACCGTCCAGGGCACGACGCATAGCATCGACGGCCGACTGGTCTACCATTTCCTTATTGCCTTTGCCCATCCATCTACCGGCACTTAACGCGGCGGCCTCGGTCACGCGCACGAGTTCCATGGCCAGGTTGCGTTCAACGGTGCCAGATTGTATAAAGCGATCTTCTAACATACGCGCTCCTTTGTCCTTAAATATCAATGTGGCGGATCTGGGTACGACAGTGTTCAGCTAACATTATAGCACGCAGCTGCTCGACCGCCTCCTGCAAGTGATCCTGGCGGTTGACGATCACGTAATCATACAAAGAGCGCTGTGCCAGCTCTTCGCGAGCGTCGCTTAAGCGCCGGGCACGCTGCTCTGGCGTTTCCGTATCACGCTGCGCCAGGCGCTGCTCTAACTCTGATAGGGAACCTGGAACCAGGAAGATGAAGATGGCCTCCGGGACTTTATGACGCACCGTTGCCGCTCCCTGGACATCAATTTTGAGCAGCACATCGCGGCCGGCCTGGAGGTTTTCTCGAATGGCCTGGCGGGGTTGCCCATACCAGTTACCGTGGACATTGGCGTATTCGAGGAGTGCATCAGCTGCAATTAACTGTTTGAAGCTCTCTTCACTGATAAAGTGATAGGGGTTGCCCTCGCTCTCCCCGGGTCGAGGTGAACGCGTGGTAACCGAAGCTACGACATAAAAATCCGCCCTGCTCTCTTTGAGAGCAGAAATAACGCTATCTTTACCCGTGCCGGATGGAGCCGAAAGGACGAAAAGCAGCCCAGGCTGCTGTGACGGCAGGAGGCTCGAACTCTGCTGGAACACAGATTGTTGCTCCGTCTCAAGTTGCATGCTTTTTCCCTCTGACATTACTGGCACTGGAGAGGTGGTATACGAACACACCACCCTTTTGTTATACTATCAATGACGCTCGCGTATAAGATGTGCTCCGGCATACCCATGTGTTCAAGTTATGGCCGCGCTGGGAATGAGGGTGCAACAAACCAGGCTACGACTAAAAGTAACAAAGTTACCTAGTAGATATTGTACAACACCTGCGGGCAAATTCGTAGATGCTGTTGTATGCTAAAGAACGATAGATAGAGATAGGGAATTCGATGCAGGTAGATGCTATAACCCTGGCTGCGGTTGCTGACGAATGGCGTATCTTGCTAAAGGGCGCGCGTATCGACACCATCATTGCGCCGAGTGAATATGCTATCGCCCTGCAGTGCTATGCGCCCGGCAGTCAGGGTGTAAGGGGGGGGCAGGGGGGGCGAGGGGGGGCATAACCGTTGGCTCTATCTGTCCGCGCATCCACAACTGGCGCGCGCCCACCTGACCGTTCGCAAGCCCGCCAGGATCGCCAGTGAGCCGTCCTCATTTGTTATGCTCTTGCGTAAATATCTCGTAGGCGCGCGTATTGAGACTGTGGTACAGCCTCGCTGGGAGCGTATGCTGGAGCTGGTCGCCAGTTACCGCAGCGGCCCGCAGAGCGATGAGCGAGTACGTTTTCGCCTGATTGCCGAAATGATGGGAAACCTCAGTAATATTATTTTTTGTGATGAGGCTGGCATGATTCTTGGCAGTCTTAAACATGTCGGTGCCGAGGTCAATCGTTACCGTACGGTAGCCGCCAATGTGCGCTACATACCTCCTCCTCCCCAGCAGCACACCTTTACGGGTCATACTCTGCCGAAGGTAGAGGCGGCGACACTGCAGGCAGATAGTCTGGCGCTTTGGGCCGGAGACCAGGTGCCTGTTGAACAGGTCGCCCAGGGGAAAAAGCGCAGACATGCTCCCGCTCAAACAAAATTATGGCAGTTGCTGACGAGACACCTGCTCGGCTTCAGTCCCTTGCTGGCTCGCGAAGCTGTCTACCGGACGACGGGCGATGCTGAGACTCCATTTGAGGGCGGCGTGGGCATGTGGGAGGAACTGGCCTGGAACGTACGCGAGCTGGCTGCGTTGTACGACAGCCATGTGTGGTCGCCACACATGGTAGAGCGCATTACCGAGGCTCCCGCTGCGCCTGGCACATCCGGGGCAGCAGTGCCCGTGGCCTGCGCGCCTTATGTCCTGGAGCAATATATAGATCAGCCCGGCCTGCGCAGCCAGCAGTCTCCATCCATCAATGTGCTGCTCGATGACTATTTTGCGCGTAGCGAATGGCGAGACGCCATGGAGAACGTACGCGCGCCGCTGCGCAGGCTACTGCAAACGCAACTTGAGCGCTGCAGACGCAAGGGCGAACTGCTGCAGCGGGAACAGGCTCGCACGGCGGAGGCAGCCCGCTACCGGCTTGAGGGTGACCTGCTGCTGGCTCATCAGCACGAGGTGCGGCAGGGCTTGAACAGCGTCATCCTGCCCAGCTTTTTTGCCGAGGAAGCATCTGGCCAGTATGAGGAGATTGCCATCGCACTTGACCCGCGCTTTGACGCCGTGGGCAACGCCACGCGCCTCTTCAATAAATACGCCAAGTTGCGACGCGCTACCGCCCTTGTGCCTGCTCAGATCGTGCAAAACGCGATGGAGATGGCTACCATTGAACAATTACTGGCCGACCTGATGCTTGCTGATACCCCGGCGGAGGTGGCCCTGGTCAAAGCCGAGGTGCAGGGCGCGGGCTATATACGTGGCGCGGCGCAACGGCCCGCAAAGAAAAAGGCCGCTGCCAAGAGCAAGAAGCAACTTAAGAGCAGGGCTGCCATGCCTGGTGGGGGGGTCCCTTTACGCCTGCAGAGCCGCGATGGCTTCGCCCTGTTGATTGGCAAGAATAGTCGCCAGAACGAGGAGATTACGTTTCACCAGGCGACCGCCAATGATACCTGGCTGCACGCGCGCGGAGTACCAGGTGCGCACGTCATTATCAAGGCGGGGGGGCGCGAAATTCCCTATTCTACGCTAGATCAGGCCGCGCGCCTGGCCGCCTATTTTAGCCAGGCGCGCGGCAGCACTGCTGCTCCTGTTGATTACACGTTGCAAAAATATGTGCGTCATATGAAAGGTGGCGGGCCCGGGATGGTGATCTATGAGCGGGAGAAGACGATATTCGTGGCGCCAGAAAATATAGAGTAGAAAGGAAAAGTTGCGCATGCAAGATGAACGTATTCAGCGCTGGGCGCACACGCTCGTCCACTACTCCTTATATATCAAAGCCGGCGAGACTGTTGCGATCCAGGCTGCGCCGCTGGCCGCTCCGCTCATTGAGGCCGTATATAGAGAGGTATTGCGCGTGGGCGCCCACCCGCTTGCGCAGGTTGAATTAGAAAACCTGGAAGAGATCTTTTTACGCGAGGCCAACGACGACCAACTCACTCGCGTCTCCCCCCTGGCTAAAGTGACGGCGGAAAGTGTCGATGCGCGGCTGTATATAGCTGCAAGAAGCAACACCAAAGCTTTGAGCGCGGTAGATCCGGCGCGTGCTGGCAGGCAGCGCGCAGCGCTGCAGCCCATCAGAGGCATCTGGCGGCAGCGTGAGCAAGCCGGCAGGTTTCGCTGGTGCTCAACCCTGTATCCCACCCATGGCTATGCACAGGATGCCGAAATGTCGCTGCACGATTTTGAGGAATTTGTTTTTGATGTATGCTTTCTCAATGACCCCCAGCCGATTGAGCGCTGGCGAGAACTTGCCTGTCAACAGCAGCGCCTGGTGGATTGGCTGGTCGGGCATCGCCAGGTACGGATGCTGGGAGAGGGTACCGACCTGACGCTCTCAATAGCAGAGCGCAGATTTATCAACAGCGACGGCAAGCGCAACTTTCCCAGCGGGGAGTTCTTTACCGGCCCGGTTGAAGACAGCGCCAGCGGCGTGATCCGGTTCGATATACCGGCCTCACATGATGGCCGCACGATTGAGGGGGTGCGCCTGATTTTCGAGCAAGGAAAAGTGATCGAGGCGTGCGCGCGCCAGGGGCAGGATTACTTGCAGCAGATGCTGGAGATCGATGGCGGCGCTCGCTATCTAGGCGAGTTTGCCTTTGGCAATAACTCCCGCGTCAATCGCAGTACAAAGAATGTGTTGTTTGACGAGAAGATGGGCGGAACCGTGCACCTGGCCCTGGGCGCCAGCTATCCCGAAACCGGCGGCCGCAACACTTCAGCCCTCCACTGGGACATGGTTTGTGACCTGCGCCGCCAGGGTGAAGTCTGGGTTGATGGAGAGCTCTTCTTCAAGGATGGAAAAATACTGGTGTAATAACAAAAGTATTTACGTTATTGTCAAACTTGATAACAGTCATGCTAATAGCATAGAATATGAATATTACACATGTGTAACATCCGCTTGCACCTTGTAATAGCTACTATCATTGCTGTGCCATTTGGGTACATTCTAATTACGTGGGAGGCCCTCGTTGGAGCAGGAACAACAAGTTTCCGATTTTAACAGCATAGAAGATGTGCAGCGGACGATGTTTGCTCAGCATTATGTTGCTGATCGTAGCCTGGCGACGGCGGTTTTCCTGGCTCTCAAACGACGTAAGCCGCTTTTATTGGAAGGTGAACCGGGTGTAGGTAAGACAGAGATTGCCAAGGTGCTTGCATCCGCGCTGAATACGAACTTGATTCGACTACAATGTTATGAAGGCATCGATGTCAACACGGCCGTGTATGAATGGAACTATACGCGCCAGATGTTGCACATCCGCTTGATGGAGGCTGCGGGCGTCAATCGCCAGCAGGAACTGAAAGAGATTTTTGGCCCCGAATTCCTGATTAAGCGTCCTCTGCTCCAGGCTATCGACACGGAGAGCGCGCGTCCGCCCGTCCTGCTGATTGATGAGCTTGATCGCAGCGACGAAGAGTTTGAGGCCTATCTGCTTGAGCTGCTCTCTGATTTTCAGATCACCATCCCCGAGATTGGCACTGTAGTCGCCAGGGACCCCCCGCTGGTAATCATTACATCCAACCGTACTCGTGAGATCCACGATGCCCTGCGCCGGCGCTGTCTCTACTATTGGATCGATTTCCCGAACCTGGAGAAGGAGTATTCGATCGTGCTGGCGCGTATGCCCGAAGTACCCGAGCGCCTGGCGAAGCAGGTCTGTATGTTTGTACGCGAACTGCGCAGCGCCGATCTCTACAAGGCCCCCGGCGTCGCTGAAACTCTCGACTGGATCAGCTCGTTGCTGGCGCTCAATCAGCTGGATCTTGTGGAGGGACCTGTGCGTGATACGCTGGGAGCGCTGCTCAAATACCAGGACGACGTGCTCAAGGTTGGCGGCAGCGGCCTGTTCAAGCTGGTCCAGAAGGCGCGGGGAGCATCCTAAGCTATGAGTATTGACGTTCATGAGAACGGTGATTACTTTGCGCAGGAGCCACTCAGGCAGCTGGAGCTTGAACGTGGTGAGCGCCTGCTCTTTCGCCTGACCGAGTTTGGCCGCATGCTCTGGGAATCCGGCATCGACGTGGGGCCACGTAAGACGCTCGAGCTCGCCGAGACGCTGAATTTTGTTGATGTTACCTCTAAGGAGGATTTTTATAACGCGCTCAAATGCTCGCTTTTGCCCAGGCACGAGCAGGAGGCGTTGTTTGACCAGCTCTTCCTCTACTACTGGTATATGCGTGATCGCAAGGACAAGAAGGCTGACGCTTCCAAAGGCGCTGCCAAGCGCGACGACCGCCAGATGCGCCTGCCGCCCTCGGAGCGCAAGCGCCTGGCCGAGCATATGAATGCCAACGAGCAGCAGCGCAGAGACCTGAAGTCGGAGATGCGTCAATCTGAGCGCCGTCGTCGTGCCGATGAGCGCATAGATCGGGAAGATGACGATGATGATGCCGATCCACAGGGAACCGCTTACAGTGCTATCGAGCTGCTGCGCAAGAAGGATTTTGAGTCATTCACCTGGGAAGAGGTCCAGGAAGCCAAGCGCTTGATGTCAGAGATGCGCTGGCACCTTGGCCTGCGCCCGACGCACCGCAAGTCCCCAGCGCGCCGGGGATCGTATCCCGACATGCGCCGTATTGTGCGCCGCAACCTCAAATATGGCGCCGAAATCCTTGAGCTTACCTGGCGCGAAATCAAGCGCAAGCCGCGCCCGCTGGTAATCATCTGTGACATCAGCGGTTCGATGAGCCTGTATTCACGCCTGTTGTTGCACTTCATTCACACGATTTCAAACGGCTTGATGAACGTCGAGACCTTTGTCTTTGGTACGCGCCTCACGCGTATCACGCGCCAGTTGAAGAGGCGTGATGTTGATGATGCTGTACGCGATGTCGCGAAGACGGTGCAGGACTGGTCTGGCGGCACACGCATTGGCGATGCCCTGCATTACTTTAATCATAAATGGGCCCGGCGCGTCCTGGGGCGGGGAGCGGTTGTGCTGATTATCAGCGATGGCTGGGACCGTGGCGAGGCGGGTCTGCTGCAGGTTGAGATGGACCGTTTGCAGCATAGTTGTCATAGACTTATCTGGCTTAACCCGCTGCTGGGTTCACCTGAATATCGCCCACTGACGATCGGCATGAAGACGGCGTTACCGTATATCGACAATTTCTTGCCCGCGCATAATCTGGACAGCTTGATCAGCCTGGGCAAACTTTTACAAACGATCGATGATAATCGCCCACTATGCAGCAGCGCCGAAAGGCGTAAAGCCGCGGCGGCCTGGAGTAAATCCGGGGCGATGAGATGATTTCCTGCAGTGGGAAGAGAGTTTGCCTGGAAGCCATGCCTCCTGTAGCTTACAGTCAGGAGGCGGAAACGGAGAATGAATATGCGAGATGTACTCTCCGATATCGAGCGCTGGCACGCGCGCGGTGAACGTGTAGCCGTAGCCACGGTGGTTTCTATGGCTGGTTCCGCCCCGCGTAGACCAGGCGCGAAACTGGCCGTCAGCGAGAGCGGCGAGCTGGCGGGCTCGGTGAGCGGCGGCTGTGTTGAACCCGCTGTTGTCCAATCTGCTATGGAGGTACTTGAAAACGGCAGGCCGCAGATGCTCGAATTTGGCATCAGTGAAGAGGACAATATCGAGAAGATCGGCCTGGCCTGCGGTGGTACCATCCATGTCTTCGTTGAACGGCTGGATTGGTGACATTCCCGCGTGTCTGTGTGTAATTGCATCTAGGAGCCGACTATGAGCGGGTTATATGAAGCATTAAAGGACCTGTTAAACCGGGAAAAGGGCGTGGCGCTGGCAACGCTGGTCCGTGGAGAGGGGGATGTGCAGGTTGGCGCCAAGTTACTTGTCCAGCCCGGCAAGCGCGCCAGCGGCTCGCTGGGAAACGACGAGCTGGAGGCGCTCGTCCTGGAGGATGCTGAGCGTGCCATCTGGCAAGGGGAGGCGGGGACCCGCACCTATACGCTGGAGAGCACAGGTAGCGCGCAGTCCTATGATGTGTTTATCGAGGGCTTCCCGCCTCCCCCGACATTGATCATCGTAGGCGCGGGACATATCGCCATTCCCCTGACCACCTTCGCCAAGGTCCTGAATTATCGCGTGGTCGTGATAGATGCGCGCGCCGCCTTTGCCACTCATGAGCGCTTCCCGCACGCGGATGAGTTGATTGTTGAGTGGCCGGACGAGGTACTGGAGAAGATGGATCTCAATCCGTCTACCTCTATCGCTGTGCTGACGCATGATCCGAAATTTGATGAACCAACGCTGAAGGTAATTTTAGCGCGCCAGGTCGGCTACATTGGCGCCATCGGCAGTCACAAAACGAGCGAGGAGCGCAGCGAACGTCTCAAGCTGCAGGGTCTAACTGATGAGCAGCTGCGGCGGATTCATGGGCCAGTTGGCCTTAACATCGGCGCTACCTCCCCTGAAGAGATGGCCCTGGCCATAATGGCTGAGATTGTGGCGACCAGGCATGGTAAGGACCGCGCCTCGATCTCCCCCTGGAAATAGTAAAATGTAACCATTAGCGCTCTGTTTCGTTAAAAGACATAGGTACTATTCACCATTTTAACTATGGGTGCGGGATATATGGATAGGGTATAACGTTGTATTATTATGATGCAGTATGAAATATTAAAGAAGAGAGCGATACATGAGCAACAACTCATACTTTTATCAAGACGACCCGACGCAACCGGCCCGGCCATATCCACCCTCGGCGCAGGGAGCTCAGGACAATAAATTAGTTCTTGGTAACTTTCAAGGTGCTCAACAACGACCCGGGCGTGGGCAGTATCAATATCCACCCTCGCCACAGCCCGCCTATCCCGCGCAGCAACCCTGGCAGCAGGGATATCCCTATCCCCAGCCTGGAGGTGGTTCTGGCCCGGCGCCTGTGCCAGGACGTCGCCCGCGCCGTCGCCGGGGATGCCTGGTGACCAGCCTGGTCGTTGTCTTGCTGCTCGTTATTATAGTCGGAGTTACGGCTTTCACGGCGCAGCGCGTGCTGGCCTTTGGTTCGGCCATCTCCACGCAGTCGCCGCTGAGCACGCAGACAGGCTACATGAACGGCAGCGGCCGCGTCAATCTGCTGGTCATGGGCTATGGTGGCAGCGGCCATGATGGCGCGTACCTGACCGATTCAATGATCGTGATGAGTCTGATGCCTCAGAGCCGCCATACGACGTTGATCTCTGTTCCACGCGACCTGTGGGTGCAGATACCGGCTGGCTCGGGCCAGTATCATAAGCTGAACTACGCCTATGTGGACGGCTCAAACAACGGCGACAACGCTGTAGGAGGCGGAAATGAGGCGGCCCAGAAGCTTGCGCTGGTAACCGGGTTGGATGTAAAGTACTGGCTGACGATCAATTTCACGGGCTTCACCGATTTTATCAATTCTATCGGCGGCGTCGATGTTTATGTGCCGGATGCATTTACCGCCAACTATCCCGCCAACGACGATCCCGCCATCAATCCGAACTGGACCAAGGTGCATTTCTCGAAGGGGATGCAGCACATGGATGGGAAGAGAGCGATCGAATATGCGCGTGCGCGCTATGTGCTCGACAATCCAGCCGAGGGCAGTGACTTCGCGCGTTCGGCCCGCCAGCAGATCATCATCAAGGCCGCCCTCTCCAAGGTAAAGTCGATCTCGACATGGCCCAAGCTTTACAGCGCCTTGACTGCCCTGGAGCACACCATCTATACAAATATGTCCCTGGCTGACCTGGCGCAGTTCGCGCTTAAAATGGACTTGAATAACGCCCATCGTGTTGGTATAAGCACCTCAAACGTCCTGGTAAACAGTACCGCGTCAGATGGAGAAGCCATTCTTCTACCCGCCAATAACGATTGGCAGGCCATTACAAACTACGTAAAGCAGCAATTGTATTACTAGGCGCTGCTTCTTTTCGTAAAGGGGCATGGATGTCACAGCGAAATGCTCGACTGATAGGCGGTGTTTACCAGCTGGGCCAGGTACTGACCTCGCGAGGCATGCTTAGCCTGTATGCCGCCTACAATCGCAATACTGGCGACGTGGTGGGGCTCACAGTCATCGAGTACCCACCAGTTCTTGGTGCGCAGGCACTCCAACAATTGCTGCAGCCCCTGGAGCGACGTCGAGCCATCACCTCCCCCCAGGTCATACGCGTATATGATTGGGGCCTTGATGGCACGCGTATCTATATCGCAACCGATCCTCCCCGTGGGGTTACCCTGCGGCATGCGCTGGATAATGAGAATGTCGATCTGCAGCGCAGTATCGAAATCATACGCCAGATGGCCTGGGGACTGCAGGTTTTACATGCGCAGGGAATAGCAGGCCTGGACCTGCGTCCGCAGTTGATCACCGTGGATGCGGTGGCCGTTACCGACCGGGTGCAGCTTGATGATATCGGCCTGCGCGCCTTGCTCAGGTCGCTGGGCTATGTAAGTAGCCAACGTCCCGATGACATCGGCGTACTTGATCCACGCTATGCGCCTCCCGAATATATTAACGCCGGACAGGTGGGCCCGTGGAGTGATGTGTATCAGCTTGGGCTGCTCTTGTTTGAGATGGTGACCGGGCGCGTGCCCTTTGTCGGCAAAAATTTTGCCGAGACGGGCATATTGCAGAGTACCGACCCTGTGCCGCGCATGATACAGTATAAGCATGACACCCCTTCATCCCTGCAGGACCTGGTGGAATGCGCCCTGGCAAAGCAGCCAGCAGCGCGCTTCGCTAATGCCAGTGTGTTTCTCAAGGCTCTGGAGACCGTCCAGGTCCCCGCGCGACGTTTTTCTTCAGGTGAATGGCCAGGCCAGGGTGTGGACCCGGGCCTGGGGCAGACCGGCGAATTGCCGGCCGTTGAAAAGGACATTTCACAGAGTCCGACCTTGATTGGAACTCAACAGCCGGCGGTGGTGGCTGCGCATAAAGCAACTGGCCAGCAAAGCCAGGAAACACCTGGCGTCTATGCTTTTCTCTGTTATGAGCAGGAGGGTGTAGAGGTGCAACGCTTTGCCCTGACGAAGAAAGATACCGTAGTTGGGAGGATTGACCCCAAACGAGGCCTGACCCCCGATATCGATCTGACTGCAGTGGATGTAAAAATGACGGTCTCGCGCCAGCATGCGCGCATCCGTTGTGAGGAGACTTTTTTTTACATGGAGGACCTCAAGAGCCACAATAAAACGCGTCTGGGCGAGTTACCACTGGTGCCCCTCAAACCCGAGCTCCTCCAGCATGGAGACGTCGTCCAATTTGGCAGCGTGCGCCTGATTTTTAGGATTCCAGGCATGCGTGACAAGCCTCCATTGAAAGAGAGTAAAATGTAAGCCTGGCGGAATGCGAGGTCGAGCAGATCCACGATATGCATCACGCGCATAGATGAACAGGCGCGTTGCAGGCCGCTATAGCATGTTAGTTTGTCTGCACGCTGAGCGCGATCAGGTCAGCCAGCAGGCCCTGACCGGCTTGCAGGCGGCCAGCGCCCGGGCCAATTATCGTGACTTCGGCCAGCGTATTGCTTCGCACCGTAATGGCATTGGTGACACCATCAATTCGAGCCAGGGGATCGCTGAGGGGCAGTTCAAGCGGCTCAACGCGAGCGTGCAGGCTGCCGCTTGGCACGTCTTGCTCCAGGGAAGCAATCAGCTTGATGCGTTTACCGGCGTCTATAGCTGCCCGCATGCGCTCCTGCGTGATGGATGTAATACCCTGCCGGGCCACCTGCTCTGGTCGCAGTGGTTGACCGAAGACGACTGCCGCCAGGATCAGGGTTTTTGCCAGGGCATCATATCCTTCGAGGTCGGCTGTTGGATCGGCCTCAGCATAACCCTGAGCCTGCGCCTCGCTGAGGGCCTCGGCAAAGTCTTGCCCGCTGGCCATGGCGCTGAGGATATAGTTCGTTGTGCCATTCAAGATGGCGCGTATAGCTGAAACCTGTGCGCCCGCCATCCCCTCGCGAATGCTGCTTAGCACCGGTGTACCCGCCATCACGGTCGCCTCCAGTCGCAGCTGTACCTGCTGCTGTCGTGCCAGCTGCAGGAGCTCGCCTGCGGCCAGGGCCGCAGGTCCTTTATTGGCTGTGATAACGTGCATGCCCTGCGCGAGGGCGGTGCGGATATGACGTAAACCCGGCTCTGCGTCGCGCAGGTTGGTTCCGGTTGCTTCTGCCAGAACATCCGCGCGCGTTGCCTGCAGGCCTGCGAGCGCATTCTGCCAGTGTTGCACAAGGGGATGCTCATAGAGGGGCCGACCCGTGGCGGCCAGCTCCAGGAGGGTAGGAATATCCAGGCCTTCATCACGATAAATGAAGCCATGACGGGCATTGGCGACGCTTACCAGCCGAATTGCAAGTCCGTGCTGCTGTTGCAGTAGTGTGTCCTTGCTTGCGAGCAATTGTGCCAGGCCCTGACCGACGGTGCCAAAGCCAACGATGGAGAGGCGTAGGTGTTTCATAGTATTTATATCCAGGATAACTTCAGGCGGTCCAGCACGCGTCGGGCCGGTCCCAATTCCTCGATACCAAGCCGGCGCGCCACGCGCAGGTAGATAAAGAGGCCGACAAACACTTCTATGAGCAGCTTAATGATGACCATGATCGTTCCCAGGACTCCCAGGGATTGGTCGCGCGTCGTTACCAGCACGAAATCAAGGATGAAACGGACAAGAAGAATACCCACACCCATGATCACAGACGCCAGCAGGACGCGTCCTGTAAATTGGGCCAGCTGACGCAGTCCCAGGCCTCCAATGCGCTGGTGCAGCAGGTACAGGAGGACCCCAGCTTCGAGCAGGCCCGCGATGGAAGTGGAGAACGCCAGCGCGCCGGTGCCCCAGCCAGCGCCCCAGATGACGGCGTTGATCAGCAATAGACTGAGGGCTATTTTAAAGATGAACTGGGCGACGCTGACTATGACGGGGGTCACGCTATCGCGCATGGCGTAGAACGAGCGTGTGAGAATCTCTACGGCAGCCAATCCGGCCATGCCAATCGCGAAGCCGGTCAGTGGATAGACCGTGAGGATGGCGCTTTGCAGACTGAATGCTCCATGCTCGAGCAGGACCTGGACGATCGTCAGTCCCAGGACGATCATGCCGACACTCGAGGGAATCGACAAAAACAGGATGCTGCGCAGGGTTTCCGTAATGGCCTCACGCACCCGGTCAAAGCGGCCCCTAGTGACGTTTTCGGCCAGAGTCGGGAAGGTCGCGGTGGAGACGGCCATGCCAAAGATGCCGACCGGCAGCAGCAATAGCTGCAGGGCCTGGTAGTACTGTGTAATCAGTCCATTGAGTATGCCCGCGGCCACCACTACGCCAAGAAAAGAAATAAGAAAGCGGTCGACGAAGACGGAGAAATAGAGCATGCCCGCGTTGATAATACGGGGCACCATCTGGCGGCCGATCTGCAGCACGCCGGGGTGACGCCAGTCGAAGGTGGGTGTATAGTGCATACCGACCTTGACAAGGCCTGGTAGCTGGATTCCGACCTGCAGAGCCGCTCCTAACACGACCCCCCAGGTGGCGAAGTAGACGGCTCTTGTCGCCGTGGCGTCGCCTCGCCCCACATGGAAAGCCAGGAAAACTCCGGGCAGCAGCCCGATAATGATGCCCACATTGTAAAGCACTGTACCGATTGCTGGCAGCAGGAAGTTCTGGCGCGCATTCAACATGGCGTTGACGATCACGCCTCCACCCAGGATGATGGACTGTAGAAGCATGATGCGGGCGAGCGAGACGATCAAAGCGATATGAGTGCTGTACTGCTGGGGGGTGTCCGCGTTCGTTTTCGGGTTGTACAGCGGTATTATATGCGGGGCGAAGATGATGGCGATCAGCGCCAGCACCATCATAATGGCGATGGCCAGATTAAGCGCCGCACTGGAGACATGCCATGCTTTCTTTTCATCCTCCTCACCGACCATGTATTTCGTGAAGACGGGAATAAATGCCGAGCTAAGCGCGCCACCCGCTACAATATTAAATATGAAATCGGGAACGACAAATGCCTGCAGGTAAGCATCGGAGACTGCTCCTGCGCCGAAGACAAAGGAGAACAGGATCGTGCGCAGCAGGCCAAAGACGCGGCTGACCACAAAAGCGCCCGTTAGGATGAGGGTAGCCCTGCGGACATTGATCTTTTGCATCATGCCTGTATCCTGCGCGGGGGCAGCGGCGGTCTGTAATTGTCCGCTGGGCCGCAGCAACTGCCCGGAGGGGCTGCTTTGTTGCTGCGCTGGCAGGCCTAATGGCCCGGGCAGGCGCAGTGGCGATGCCTCTGCCGGCGGCAAGGCTGGTGCCGGTGAGAACTGTGCCGGCGGAGGTGGCAGCGAGGGGTTCCAGGAGGGCGACATTTGATCAGGGGTAGCAGGAAAGGGCGTTGCCACCCCATTGCCTGGCGCGCGGAATCTTCCCTCGCCGAATGGAATGGTGGTGGTGATATCGGACTTCATACGCCGCTGCTGACGGCGCATACGTTCCTCACGCAACTGCTGCAGGCGGGCCTGGCGCAGCATGGGAATAGACTGCGAGGGCTGGAGAGCATCATAATACTGGTACTCCATACCCTGACCCAGGCCCAGTGACGTGCCCATATCGGCGATGGGCTCCTGGTACCTGTTGTTCCATGTTCTTTGCAACAGGCCGCTTTTTGTCGGTGGTTGTTCAAGATTTGGCGGCTGCACAGCTGGCGGCGACAGGGGCTGTGCCTGTGAAAGCGGCGGGATCTGCGGATATTGCGGAGGTTGTTGTAGCGCAGGTGACTGCTGTGACAGTCCTTTCGCGTTATCCTGATCGTATTGCCAGCCGTAGTATCCTTGCTGATCAGCTGGTCGCTGCTGTGGTGGTGGCGGCGCCTGTTGTCCTTCGTTACCCACTATGTTCGCTCTAGCCTCTTGTTTGCTACTTTTACTCGTCGTTTAATCTACTTCCTTTAGCATATACAAGAAGAAAGTAGCAGCATTCATTGCCAGTCAAGCATACCATACTTACATTTTTCTGGCTAGTACCGGCGTGCGTGCTCCAGTCAGGATGGCGAAAAGTCGCCCTACTGAAACATCCTCGCGCCATTTTCTATCATATCAACAGCCTGCTTCTGACAGCTGGCACTAATCTGGAGGTTTCATGCGATCTACTGCTATCGCTTATAGAGCTATTGTACTCGCCGTTGTTATTATACCTTTGCTTGCCACCATTTTTGCTATATATACACTCTGGCAGCGAGCTGTCCACTTACCGGACCTGCTGCTTTTGCTTGTTATGTATTCGCTTATCGCGCTTGGCGTGACGGTTGGCTACCATCGTATGCTTACACACCGCAGCTTTAAGCCGCAGCCCGTCGTCAAGTTTATCCTGCTTGTGCTTGGTTCAATGGCCTGGGAGGGCCCTGCACTACAGTGGGCGGCCACGCACATTAAACATCACGCCCAGGCTGACCGTGAGGGTGATCCGCATAGCCCTGTTGACGGTTTTTTCCATGCCCATATCGGCTGGCTTCTCAGGGATGCAAGTGAGGATCCTGACGTGTATTGTAAACACCTGCTCAAGGATCCCATCATTGTTTTTGTCAGCCGGAGCTTTCTCCTATGGGCGCTGCTCGCCCTGGTGATACCCTTCGCTATTGGAGGTTGGACGGGTCTGCTGTGGGCAGGGTTGGTGCGCATTTTCCTTACTCACCACGTCACCTGGAGTGTCAATTCAGTCTGCCATACCTTCGGTAAACGCGAGTTTGAAACGAATGATCGCAGCCGTAATGAATGGCTGGTTGGTTTGCTTGGTTTTGGCGAGGGCTGGCATAACAATCACCACGCCTTTCCACGCTCGGCCTTCCATGGCCTGCACTGGTGGCAGTTCGATCTCTCGGGTTATGTGATCTGGACCCTCGAGCGCCTCGGCCTGGCGCGGGAGGTCTATCGTATCGCGCCTGAAGCGCTGGAGCGGCGCGCCAGCCGCAGGGCCAATAAGCTCAGGCTCGCGCCAGCTGTAGAGACGAATGAAGTGGCATAGCGCCAGCATACTCCCATACGTGGTCCCCGGCATAGAGTCGGGGACTGCGCCTTTTTCCCTTCCAGGTAGAAACCTATGGCGGCACCCACAAAGTAATCAGCAATTGACATGCGGGACAAAGGCCTATACAATCCTGACATCACTAGTATAAGCATGCATCCAGATGCAAGGTTATTGTGCAACAAAAGGTTGTGAGGTATTTGAGGTATGAAACATCTAAACGCCGTTATTCTGGCCGGTGGGAGTGGTACAAGGTTGTGGCCGCTCAGCACTCCGAGCTTTCCCAAACAATTCCTGCCGCTGCCCAGTGGCAATAGCATGATACAGGAAACACTGGCACGGGTCTCCTCGTTAATCGAGCCTGACCGTGCCTGGGTTGTTACCGGGCGTTCAATGGCCGGACTGGTGCACGAGCATCTACCTTCTATTCCTCGCCAGCACATCCTGGTTGAGCCGATAGGGCGCAACACCGCGCCGGCCATCGCCTGGGTGGCCGCTGTCATAGCCCGGCGCGATCCGCAGGCGATCATGGCCTCGTTACATGCCGATGCGGTGATCAGTAATGTTGACGCACTGCGAGCATCGCTGCGGCTCGCCTACGATCTGGCGGAAGAGGGGTATCTCGTGACGCTCGGTATCAAGCCTACGGCTCCTGAAACTGGCTATGGCTATATTCGCTTTGCCGATCCCGTCAGTGAAGGGCATGGGCTGCAGGCCTTTAATGGCGAGCGCTTTGTCGAAAAACCCGATCTTTTGACCGCACAGGGTTATCTTAAGGATGGGCATTATGTCTGGAACAGCGGCATGTTCGTCTGGAAGGTTGAGACCATCCTGGCAGAATTGCGCGTCCATCTACCCGCTTTAGCCGACAAGATTGAGGCCATCGCCGCAGCTACGGGGACACCGCAGGAACGCGCGGTCATCGATGAGATCTGGCCGGCCCTGACCCCGATCTCAATCGATCATGGCGTGCTGGAGAGGACAAAAAAACTGGTCGTTATTCCCATTGATCTTGGCTGGAATGACGTCGGAAACTGGCAGCAGTACGGTGCGCTTTTTCCCGCAGATGAGCAGGGAGTTGGCGCGGTTGGCCATCATGCGCCCCTGGGCAGTCAGAATGTTTTCGTGTATAACAATACGCCGCGCCAGGTCTATACGATTGGCCTGGAAGACATCGTGGTCGTAGAAACGGACGACAAGACCGTCATTTGCCATAAAGATGCTGTGCAGCGGGTCAAGGAATTGGCGGAGCGGCAGTCTAAATAGCCGGGCGCTGTGATATCACAGCAGATAGTGGGCATCCGCCGCCGACGGATGCCCACTATTCAGCTCTGCGCCCTGCCATGCCGTCCCTGGCCGGGCTTGAACGGCCTTTGCTAACGATCTTACCCAGCCTGGGAAAACTTCTCGCCCCCTGCCCATGCTTTACCTGCTGGCGAGTCTTGTGGGCCCGGCCTTTCTGGCGATTACCGGCTATCTTGGTGGTTCAATGGTCTATGATAATGGAGTAGGTACGCCATCAGGTGTCATACCGGCTCTCATTGGCGCTCTCTATGCCTAAATCAGTATGTGTAAACTGGCCTGGGAAGCGGGATAAGCCGGTTTATCCCTCTCCTGCCAAACCTCTTGAGCATATGCTATAATACAAACAATAGTATTGGTGCTGTGTTGTAGGAAAAGAGGTTCCTTCGTATGCTCCCCGAACAACCCATACTTGGCACCCGTGGGATGGTTGCCAGCGCCCATTACCTCGCAACTCAGGCCGGTGTCTCCATACTTCAACAGGGCGAAAAAGCCGTTGATGCCGTTATCGCAGCCAACGTGGTCATGACTGTGGTCTATCCTGCGATGTGCTCTGCCGGTGGCGATCTCTTCATGCTCATCTGGGAGGCCGAGTCGCAGCGCCTCCATGCCCTCAATGCCAGCGGGGGAGCGCCTGCCGCGATGACGCCGGAGTATTTTATTTCACGCGCTATTGAGCAGATACCGCAGGTGGGGCCGCTTACAATAAGTGTGCCGGGTGCGGTTGATGGCTGGTTTGAGGCCCTTGAGCGTTTTGGCAGCCTGACGGCCGCAGCGATTTTTGCGCCCGCCATCGCTTTTGCTGAGGAGGGCTTCCCTGTCAGCCCCAAACTGGCTGGTTGGCTTATGCGCGCTGCGGAGGATGTGCTGAGTCCCTGGGAGAGCAGCGCGGGAGTTTACCTGGCAGGCCCCTGCAAAGTGGAGAGATTATGCGCCAGGCCAACCTCGCGCGTACTTACCAGGTGCTTGCCAGGGAGGGGCGCGAGGCCTTGCGCTCGGCTGGTAGTGGATCTTTTGTGGGCAGAGAAACTTTTAAGTTAAGAAGGATGGAGAATATATGACCACCAAGCCCTATCGCCATGCTATACCCGCGGATATTCTCGCGCTCTCTCATGAACGCGACATCTTGCGTAGGCGAGGTCAATATGATCGTGCAGATGCCCTGAAAAGGCAGATTGAGGAGGCTGGTTATGCAATCAAAGACAATCCCCACGGAGCGCACCTTATCATTTTGCCCAGTATCGAGGTGGATGGAACCGTCTACCGCACGGCTCGACAGTTGCCATCATTGCTGGATGAAGCCGATAGCTGTTTGTTCGTAGTGAATATCCTGGTGCATAATACATCCGAGCAGACCCAGCGCTGCGTAGAGAGTGTTTTGCGCTATGCCGGCAATACGGCGATAGAGATCGTTCTCATCGATAATGCCTCAGATGATGGCTTGAGTATCTGGGCCACCGACCTCCAGTACCATGATCCTCGCGTACATGTCTTGCGCGTATCGCGCACTATGGGTGAAGCAGAGGCCCGCAACCTTGGCTTAAAGCGGAGCCCTGGTCGTTACATCCTCCTGCTGGATAGCAGCATTGAGTTAAGCGGCGATATTTTTACGCCGCTGGCGCAGACGCTGGCGGATGAAGACATTGGAATTACAGGCCTGCATGGTCTGCACACCGTTGACCTGCGCCATTTCGAAGAGAGCCAGCGGCCAGAGGTTGAGGTTATTGATACGCTCTGTATGGCCTTCAGACGGAGCCTGCTGCAGAGGGTAGGCCTCTTTGATGAAGGTTTCCGCTTTCCGCGCTACATGGATGTTGATTTTAACTTTGCTATTCGCGCCAGCGGCGCGAGGATTGTTCTGACGCCGAACCTGCCGCTTACCTGTTATCCGATCTTGCAAAATAGTCGCCTGTCAGATGCCGAACGTGTGCGTCTGACAAAGCGTAACTTTTATCGTTTTCTGCAAAAATGGGGCGACCGCGACGATCTGTTGCTGGCGCAAGGGGATTGACCCGCTGCTTTTCTTTTCCCCGGCATGCAGAGCTGCAAAAATTCCTGTCAATTTACTCCCACGCGAGTAAGAAGGCAGGAATTTTGCACTAACCGAGGTGTGTAGATACCCACAGCTATTCTTTTTCTGCCGGGACAGTGATACAATAGTTTGACCGCACACGTTGGGTATTGAGCGCACGACCATCGCGCCGCCACAGGGCATGGCGCATAGCGTGCCGCAACAATGGACATTGATTAGGAGGGGTATACATGCAGACATTACAAAAGCGCAGTGAGATAGCCACTGAATATACATGGAATCTGGAGAGTATTTTTGCGACGAATGAGGACTGGGAGCGTGCTTATCAAGCGCTGCAGAGCCGCCTGCCCGAGCTCGAGGCCTTGAAGGGGACGCTGGCCCAGAGCGGGCAGGCCCTGCTGGCGGTTTTGCGCAAACGCGATGAAATCTATCAGGCGCTCGAGCGCCTGTACGTCTATGCCTTGATGCGTAAAGATGAGGATACGACCAACAGTATGCACCAGGGAATGGCCGATCGTGCCGTGCAGCTCTATGTCCGGGCTTCGACTATCGCTTCGTATATCGAACCGGAGATCCTGGATCTCGAACCCGCCACCCTTGAGCGTTTCTTGCAAGAGACACCAGAGCTGAATACGTATCGACAGCAGTTACGCGAACTTGGCCTCAAACGCGGTCATATTCGTTCGGCCGAAATTGAAGCCATCCTGGCGTCCGCGGGAGAGATTGCCGATGCCCCTGGCAGCATTTTCTCGATGATCGACAACGCTGATTTAAGGCTACCCACCATCATTAATGAGGCCGGCGAAGAGGTAGAGCTGACCAAGGGCAACTACCAGCTATTCATCCGCAGCAAGCAGCGCCAGGTGCGCAGGGATGCTTTTGAAAAGTTGCACAGCACCTTCCTGAAGCAGCGCAACACCATAGCGACTACCCTCTCCTCGCAGGTCAAGGCCGATATCTTTTACGCCCGCCAGCACAACTATCCGTCGGCGCGTGAACAGGCTCTGGCTCGCTATAATATTCCGCTGAGTGTCTATGACAACCTCGTGACGACTGTAGGTGAGCATATTCAGCTGCTGGATCGCTACCTGAAACTGCGCAAGCGTGTGCTCCAACTTGATCAGCTGCACATGTATGACCTGTATGTTCCCATCGTCGAGGAGACGACGGAGAAGGTAAGCTATCAGCTTGCAGCTGATACTGTAGCCAGCGCGCTCGCTCCACTGGGTGAGGAGTATATCAATATCCTCAAGCAGGGCTTCAAGCAGCGCTGGATCGACGTGTACGAGACCCCTGGCAAGCGTGGTGGGGCCTACAGCGGAGGCGCGTATAGTACCCAGCCGTTTATCCTGCTCAATTTTCAGAACAATCGCGATAGCATGTACACGCTGGCCCATGAGTTAGGCCACTCCATGCACTCTTTCTTCACCCGCCACCATCAGCCCTATCATTATGGTGATTATACCATCTTCGTGGCCGAGGTCGCCTCGACATTGAACGAGGGCCTGCTGACCGAGTACCTGCTCAAGACGACGAATGACCGTGCTGTACGCCTGGCGATCCTCAATCACTCGCTGGAAGATTTCCGCGGCACGCTGTTCCGCCAGACGATGTTTGCCGAATTTGAGCAAGCGATACACAACCGGGCGGAACAGGGTGAGCCATTGACGGCCGACTCATTAAGCGCGGCCTACCACGCGCTGGTTGAGAAGTACTATGGTGGAGAGACGGTGGTCGATGACCTGATAGACATCGAGTGGGCGCGTATCCCACACTTCTACAGCAGCTTCTACGTCTATCAGTACGCGACCGGCATCTCAGCCGCCTGCGCACTTGTGCAGCAGATTTTGCGCGAGGGTCAGCCGGCCGTCGAGCGCTACCTGAAGTTCCTCAGCTCGGGTTCTTCTGACTTCAGCATCGAGCTGCTGAAAAAGGCCGGGGTGGATATGACTTCGCCGACGCCTGTCCAGCAGGCTCTGCAACTGTTCGAAGCGCATCTGGCGCAGATGGAGGAACTCTTGAGTTAACATTTGCGTGTTGTATACACTTCTCCCCTCTCATGAGTATTACTACATTGTTCTGACCATCTCTCTTTCTGGGGTAGAGAGATGGTCAGAACAATGTAGTAAGCACAGTTCTAAAAAGGAGAAAAGATACGTATGAGCGATCAGGACAAAGACCTTGATTCCCGGGGACATGAAGACCAACTGAAGGGAAAGATCGATCAGGCTGCAGGTAACATTCAGAAGAAGGTGGGCCAGTGTGGGAAGTAATTTACGCTGTGTCAGATCGCCCGTAGCGCCGAAGATGACTATGATGCATGGTTCTGGTTGCTGTCCATCTTGCCAGATGGAGTGCTGCTTCAGCGCGTTGGCGGTGGGATGAACATCTTGTGGCATGAATGGTTCTCCTCTACAATTATACGAGTGTGCTCTGAGTGTATTGCATCCCTGACGGTGTATTGCATGGTATGAGACTGCTGAACTCACTCTTAGCACGCAAAAGTGGCGGTCTAAGATGATGCTCGGGCGGCTCAATCATGTTCAACTACTGACTAGATACTTCGCTGTAGCTTACAATACAACCTGTAGCGCCTGCCCATCTCGACAATACCCATTATTGCTATCCGCTCGCACGCGTGTACCCTGTGGGAGGAGAACATGGAGAAATACGATTTGACGATCATTGGCGGTGGCTCTGGCGGTTTAACTGCGGCACGCACAGCGGCATCGCTTGGCGCGCATGTGCTGCTTGTAGATAAGGAACGCCTGGGTGGCGACTGTTTAAACTACGGCTGTGTTCCCAGTAAAAGCTTGCTGCACGTGGCTCGTGTGGTGCAGCAGGCCAGGACGGCGTCCCTCCTGGGTTTACAGGCGGGGGAGCTCGATGTAGACATAGCCAGGGTCTCTGACTATATTCAGGGGGTGATTGCTCGTGTTGGCGAAGGGGAGCAGGTCTATAGCGAGGCTGTTGCCGAGAAATTTGGCCATGTAGCGTTCAAATCGGCGACCGTACTCACGCTGGACAGAGAGGAGTTTGGCAGTCGTAATACGTTGATCGCGACGGGTTCTCATCCCGCGCTACCGCACATAGAGGGCCTGGCGGAGACGGGCTATCTGACGAATGAAGGGGCCTTTGACCTGCAGCGACTGCCCGCATCTCTGCTGGTTCTTGGCGGTGGCCCGGTCGGCGTGGAATTAGGACAGGCCTTTGAGCGCCTGGGCTCCAGGGTCACGATCATTCAGGGGCCAGGGCATATTCTACCACGAGATGACCCTGAAATGTCGGAGCTGATTGCCTCCGTCCTGCGCCGTGAAGGCATCGAAATTGTAACGCATGCGCGTGTCGTTAAGGCTGCTCGCAGCGGCACGAAAAAAGCGGTGACCGCCAGGCGGGAAGGTCAGACGCTCACCTTTGCGGCCGATGAAATCCTCCTGGCCCTGGGACGCCAGCCAAATATAGATGGACTTAACCTGGAGGCGGCGGGCGTCAAATATGATGCGCGTGGAGTTCAGGTTAACGAATATCTCCAGACCTCGGCCGCAAATATCCTGGCGATCGGCGATGTCGTAGGTGGCTACCTCTTTACACATGTCGCGGCTTATCAGGCCGGGGTAGCGGTGCGCAACGCCCTCCTGCCTTTTGCGAAGAAGAAAGTTGATTACCGTGTGCTTCCATGGTGCACCTTTAGCGATCCAGAGGCGGCCCGGGTGGGGTTGACGCCTGGCGAGGCTGAGAAGCGGCATAGGCGAGTGCGTATTGTCAAAATTCCCTGGACCGTAATCGATCGTGCGCAGGCTGAAAACGAAATCACGGGTTTTATCAAACTGGTACTGGCGGGCAAAAAGGAAGAGATTGTGGGGGCGCACATGGTTGGTTTGCGCGCGGGTGAATTATTAGGTGAAATGGCGCTGGCAATGCGGCATAACCTGTCCGTGAATGACATCCTCAATACGATCCATGCATATCCAACGCTGAGTACAGGTATTCAGCAGGCTGTCTTCGAGGCCTACCTGCAGGGCAATGCCGCAGCCAAAAATCGTAGGCTTGTGCGAACGTTTCTCAAACTGCGGCGCTAGACTTCTCTTTCTCTTTTGTTTTAGGGGGCGCCACCGTCTTAATCATGCGTGTGGATGCGCGCAAATGCGCGAAAAGCCCCGCCAGCAGCGCGCAGATGAGCAGGGGAGCAAAGAGGAGAAAAAGGACGACATGCGTGAGCTGGATATGCAGGAGGGTGAATAAAGTGATCTGCAGCAACGGCAGCAGGATTAATAGCACGCTTGAGATGAGTGTAAGTGACAATGTATATTGAGCTCGCAAGCGTTGTTCGACGGTGCGCCTGCGCAGCTCTGCCTGCTCGCGCGCGCTGTTCTGAAGGTTATGGAGATTCTGGCGTTCAAGCGTTATCTGCTGGCGCTCCAGCATAAGCTCATGCTCTAACTTGTTCGCTTTGCGCTGTGTCTGGCGCATTAAATACAGGGCCTCGGCCGTATGCTTATCTTCTACCTGGCGCACGCGTAGTTCGACCGTTTTCATGATATCTTTCACCTGCGCGGGCCGGTCATCGGGGGTCAGCTCAATTGTGCGTGCCGCTTCATCAACTATTTTTGTTGCTTCTGCCTCGACGGCGCTTTGAAAGGCGTGATACAGTTCCCGATAGCGCAGCTCCAGGTTGTTGTGTTCTTCCTGTAAGTTGTCCCTGCTGGTCAGGGCAGTCTGCAGCTGTGTTTGATAAAACTCGACCTCCTGCTGGTGACTGACCTGTATCTCTTCTATATCCCTGGTGGCCTCCGCCAGCTCCCAGCGCAGGCGCTTGTTCTCCTCGCGCAGTTGGATTAACTGGCGCCAGGCAATTCTGCCGTTGAGGGGCTCATTGTCGATACTGGGCAGGTGGTCCGTCTGCTTTTGTTGCAGGATATTTCGTCTGCGCTCGTTGAGAAACTCGCGATGATTAAAGGAACGTTCGTTGCGATCAAAGCTTCCCGTGCTCTGGTTGGTCTCATCTGATGATAACATAGCCTACTCCCTGGGTATTTACGCGCTGTCATCCATGCCGGGACACATCGTTCATGTGTTGTACAACTGTACTGCCTGTGAAGCAGGAAATTCTCGCTCATTGTTATTATGCATAGAACGATGCAAAGATGCAAGTGTTTTCGCCAGCAATCCAAAAAGCTGGCGATAAACCATGCCAGATGTTACGTGTTATCCCCTGCCTGGCGCGGGCGATCGGAGGGTCGTGGAAAGGCATCTCGCAGGTGGCGCGCGAGAAAATCCTGGGTTACGGCGACATAACGTTCTGGATCATAGGCGTAGGCCCCGCAGTGCGCCGGGCAATCCACAAAGTACGTCTCCAGGGGAAAGCACTGGGCTCGGGCCCGTGCTACCAGTCGCTGGGCATGCTCGAAAGGAATGAGCTCGTCACCTGAGGCATGAATGAGTAGAATGGGGATGAGATGGGGCTGCTCAAGACTTTTTTTGCGGCCGCGGCTGCTTCTGCGCCTGAAGCTGTCATCGGGGCGAATAACATAGGTATGACCGAAGCGCATGCGGAAAATGAGGATGCTTGTGGCGACGCTCATCCAGGCCACTGCGGGAAAGACTATGCTCAGGTGGCGGAAGAGAGGTTTCCAGGAGATACTGTGCATATTCAGACGCAGGTGGATCAGGCGGCGCACCATCTCGTCCGAGCGGGCGAAGGGACTATCTGCGATGATAGCTGCGACCTCTTTGCATGGTGCTGTGAGCAGGGCGATGGCCGCCCCCATAGAGAAACCATGCAGGATGATCGCATCCGGCAGCGTTTCTGGCTGCATGCCCGCGGCCGTGATCGCCGCTTCCAGGTCGCGCGCCTCATCATAACCGCCGCTGGTGATGATGCTGTCACTGGCACCATGACCGCGGAAATCAAACAGCAGCACATTAAATCCCAGGGAATATTGCACGGTGGCCCCGGGACGCAGGTCGGCGCGCGAGGATCGATAGCCGTGACATAAGACTACGGTCGGGGCCAGGTGAGGCTGCGCCCAGAAGTCCGCGCGCAGCAGTGTTCCATCTCTGGCCTGGAGTATAAGCGGGCGCTGACAGCTGCGTGGTGGTTCGGGCACCGGCTGCGGTTGGATCAGTTTGAAATCTTCGTCGACTATTTCATGCGGGTGAGAGAATTCATCGACGAGACGATTGGCGAGGAAAAGAACCCCCCCCGTAACAGCCAGCCCAAGGACGCTTGTGCTGGTTGCGATGCCAAGCATCCAACGATGTTGTCCTAACATAACTGCATCCTTTCTCAAGCTTTTTGCCTTTACGTTAGCTTCCACGGAACGTAGCTCGTACTGCTACATATAGCATACGCCAGGGCATGTTACAAGTGGTGGATGAGTCGGTTAAGCTTCCAGGGGCGTCCATCCCGCGACGAGATAGGTCAGGAGTCCTACCGCCAGGCCGCCGGGCAGACCGAGTAGATACATCGCCCAATGGGGGAGCCTTCAGGGGCAGGGTGTCAGAAACGGAAAGCCCTTCGGGGTCGGGCAAGGAGTGAGAGACGGCGATGGAGAGGACGAGGGGGTGAACGTGCCTGTTGGCGTCGTGCCAGTGGTACCAGGCGTTGGCGGGTTACCCGCTGTAGAGGTAGCCACGGGCGAGGCGACGATGAGTGAGAAAAAGGCGGCCCGGTCCGCCGACACGATGCACGGCGGAACGCCCTGTGGCCCGGTAAATGAGACGGTCACCAGCACGACTTTGTTGACGTCGGCGCTGCGATTGGCGATGGAGACCGGGAAAACGGCTAAACCATCCGACGTCGTATTGGCCGAGACGTTCACCAGGCCTTCGGGCCAGAGCACCGAGGCCGTACCTTGAGCCGGGGATACGCCTACAGGGTTGCCGTCGACGTTATGTACGAACTTGGCATAGACGTCGACGCTCGTAGTCCCGTTGACGTTGGGGGTCGTATTTGTGACCCAGGCCGAGCAGGTATAAGCCGGCAGGGGAGGTGTGGGCGAGCCGCCAGTCTGATTGAGGTCGATTGTGAAGGTGGCTTGAGGCTGGCCCATGTTGGCGTTTGCGGAAGGGCTGCCACAGGCGACGATCAGCACGCTGAGGCTGAAGAGCACAAGGATAGCCGTGAACTGTACACAACGAGTACCTGGAATATTGCTTTTACATCGTTTCCCAAAATGCAGCCACATATGCTGAGAGTCACCTTATCTATCAGGAATCTGGCAATAGTATAGCATAGGCAGGCATGCAATCTGGGTATTTAGTCTCCAGACTGCCATGAAAGTACTATAGCGCCAGGCCCCTTTTGCCCCTAAATACAGCGCCTCGTTACTGGACTGTGACGGCGAGGTTCATGCCCTGGTGAATAGTGCAATAGTAGTGGAATGTGCCGGCCGTCGAAAATGGGCCTATGCTGCCGCTGTCGTTGCCGTTGAAGTGGAGGTTGGCGGTGGGGGCGCCACTTTCGCTGGCGTTCTTGGGCGTGCTACCTACCCAACTGCCATTGACGACGATGTGTGGTGAGCCGACGTCGTCAACAAGGTTGAGCGTGTCTCCCTTGTGGATATTTATCGAAGTTTGTAGAAATTGCGCGCCGCCCATATGCACGGTTGGCCCGGATGACGCGGTACTTGTATCGACGATAGCACATGCTGCCAGTAAAACGCTGAGTAGTCCGAGAACGGCTAATCCAAGAAAAAGCCTTTTAACCATGAGAATTCCTTTCGCGATTTATTTCGTGCTGGTATTGGGTTGCTTGCTCACAAGCGGGCACAGCCAGCGGCTGCTTTTGTAGATGTGCCCTGTTACATATTATACAGGCGATGGGGAGAGTGTACCACAGGCAAGTTATGCTGCAATCGCTCCCTCAACAACCGGATCGAGCAAGATCAGCGGGGAATCAAGCAGCTGTTGTGGCTACTTCGTACATCCGTTCGTAAAAAACGGCATGAGGAAAGCACAATGATCGTCGCCAAACAAGCTCAATCAAAGGGCTGATTTTTTGAACGGATGATCAAAGTAGCCAGCACACCGAATTATCCACCATCGAGAGAGGTAGTACCGCGACATCTATTCTTAACCAAAGATCAACCAACTCTTAACTTCTCCTCCACCCTTTGATGCTAAAGTGAAAGTGGAAGCGGCTTCAGCATAAATAATCAATGTTTTTGCTAGCAATCAAAGAGCATTTCCAATGGTAAAAAAGTTTGCAAGGCGGCAATTAACGCAATGATTCAAATACTTGCGGAGTCGAAATTCCTTTACTCACCCTCTTTGAGGCTGTTGCTTTATGACAATTGATAGATGAGTTCGCACGCCTCAATTTTACCTGACTGGAGAGAATGAGTAAAGACGAGGCCATGCGTCTGTTTAAGTAAAATGTCCTTACTATCCCGGTAGAAATGAGTATGATTGAATGCAGCACACAATCGAGCCAAGCGAGGCCAAGTATGAAACATTCGTCAAGCAGCTGACGTACTGGAAGCAGCAACTTGCAGGCGCTTCTCCAGTGCTGGATTTGCCGACTGACCGCCCTCGGCCACCGGTCCAGAGCTATCGTAGGTCGATGCTACCGTTCATTTTGAGTGGGGAGCTCACCGCTGCCCTCAAAACGCTCAGTCGCCGGGAGAGCGTGCCCCTGTCCATGACCCTGACCGCAGCCTTCCAGGCATTGCTGCAGCGCTATACGGGGCAGGATGATCTGCTGCTCGGGTTGATCACCGCCAGCCCTGAGCACGCCGAAGCCCAGAACATGGGGGGGAGATTCCTCAATACGGTGGTGTTACGCATTGATTTGGCGGGCAATCCGACCTTCCTTGAGCTACTCAAACGTACGCGTGACGTCAGTATGTCAGCTTGTCGCCACGCAGACGTACCGTTCGAAGCGCTTGTGAGAGAATTGCAGCCGGAGCAGAGCCTGAGTTATCAGCCACTCGTTCAGGTGATACTCGCTTATCAACCTCAGCTGCCTCTTCTCCCAGCTGGATGGACGGTATCCCAAACAGATCTCCAGACCCATATCTCAAAGTTCGATCTCTCCCTTGAGCTTGATGATCGACCTGAAGGGCTTACCGGCCGCTTCATATACAATACTGACTTGTTTGATGCCTCGACTATCAGCCGTACGCTAGGGCACTGGCAGACATTACTGGAAGGGATCAGTGTCAATCCTGCGCGGCACCTGTCAGAACTGCCTCTCTTAACTGAGGAGGAGGAGCACTTGTTACTGGTGGATTGGAATGATACCGCAAGCAGTTATCCACGCGACCGGTGTATCCACCAGTTGTTTGAAGCTCAGGTCGAACGAACTCCCGACGCAGTGGCCATAACCTTCGAAGATGAATACTTGACCTATCGAGAGCTGAATCGTCAAGCCAACCAACTGGCACATTCCTTACGAGAGTTAGGAGTGGGCCCAGAGGTATTGGTGGGTCTCTACTTGGAGCGGTCCATCGAGATGATTGTTGCGCTCCTCGGCATTCTTAAAGCAGGCGGAGCTTATGTGCCGCTAGATCCCACTTACCCATCCGAGCGCCTTGCTTTCATGCTGGATGATTCCCAAGTATCCGTCCTGGTAACACAGCAATCGTTATTGGCTGGAATAGCTGAAGTCAAAGCCCATGTCATCTGTAGGGAAAGAGACTGGAACTCCATGGCGCGGATGAGCGAGGAGAACCTGGTCAGTGAAGTGAAGGGTGAGAACCTCGTTTACGTAATCTATACCTCGGGCTCTACAGGAAGACCAAAGGGTGTGGCCGTGGAGCAGAAGCAACTGTTGAACTATCTACATGGTATGCTCCAGCGATTAGATCTTCCAGCCGGCAGTAGCTTCGCTACTATTTCCACGCTGGCAACAGATCTGGGTAACACGTCTATCTTCCCTTCCCTGTGTACAGGGGGGTGTCTCCATGTGATCTCGCGGGAGCGAGCCACTGACGCTCATGCTCTAGCAGATTACTTCCAATCCCACCCGATTGACTGTCTAAAGATTACTCCTTCTCATCTTGCAGCTTTACAGACTTTGTCTCAAACCAAGCCAATCATGCCGCTGCGCAGACTGATCATAGGTGGGGAAGCTTCTTCTTGGGAGTGGGTAAACAAGCTGCAGGCACTGGCTCCTGAATGTATGATCTTTAACCATTATGGTCCCACAGAGACGACAGTGGGAGTGCTGACGTACCGTGTTGAGAAGGACCAGGAACAAGACGAGCAGAGTTATAGGACAACACCTCTAGGACGACCTATTGCAAATACGCAGATCTATCTGCTCGATCAATATCGCTGCCCTGTCCCGATTGGAGTACCTGGTGAAGTATATATAGGCGGTGCCAGTGTGGCACGAGGCTATTTGAACCAGCCTGAGTTAACTACGGAGAGGTTCATTCCAGATCCTTTCTGTGCGAAGTTAGGCGCTCGCCTCTACAAAACGGGTGACCTGGCGCGCTATCTGCCTGATGGTAACATTGAGTTTCTTGGTCGTATTGACGATCAAATTAAGCTGCGCGGCTTTCGTATTGAATTAGGCGAGATCGAGGCGGTGCTGCGACAGCATCCGGCGGTCCAGGAGGCTGTGGTGGTAGCGCGGGAAGCCACGCCTGGCGACAAGCGCCTGACGGCCTATGTAATCCCGCAGAGGGGGCAAGCGATCAGCGGGGCAGACCTGCAGAGCTATCTCATGAACCATGTACCGAACTACATGGTTCCTGCAGCTGTAGTCCTGCTCGAAGCATTTCCATTCACGCCCAATGGGAAGATAGATCGGCGGTCCCTGCCCGCCCCGCCATGTGCGCAGGAGGTGCAGTCGCAAGGGCGGGTGGGGCCTCGTACGCCGCTGGAAGCGGAGGTGGCGCAGATCTGGTCGCAGGTAATGGGCATCAACACCGTCGATATTCATGCGGATTTCTTTGCCCTGGGCGGCCACTCTCTGCTCGCGCTGCAGATGATTACGCACCTGCGAGCATCCTTGCACATCGAGCTTTCCCTGCGCAGTTTTTTTCAGGCACCCACCGTAGCCGGGCTGGCAGCATATATCAGCCAGCAGCAGGAGGTCGTGGGCAAAGCGGCGCTTGCGCCCGCCATTCAGGCCGTTTCACGTGAGCCATATCGCCGGCCGCTCTCCACTTTCCCCCAGCTGCAAGGCGAGGGGATGGCGGGAGAAGTGGTCGCCATGCCGATGTCGCTGACGCAGCAGGGGCTATGGCTGGTCAACCAGTTGGAGGCTGAAAGTACGGCCTATCATTTGCCGCTCACGCTGCGGCTGCACAGCGGCCTGGAGTTGACGGCCCTCGAGCAGAGCCTGCAGTTGCTGGTACAGCGCCATGAGGCCTTGCGCACCACGTTCGCGCTGGTTGATGGAGAACCAATGCAGCTTATCGCGCCGTTGCTGAACGTCCCCCTCGCTACGGTGGATATGCGAGGTACGCCCTGGCAGGCAAGAGAGGATGAGCTGCTGCGGCTGGTGTCCACTGAAATCCAGCACCCCTTTGACCTGGTGCGTGGCCCCCTGCTGCGAGCGACCCTCTTCTCCCTGGAGGCTGAAGAACATGTGTTGCTGTTAGTCATGCACCATATCATCTCTGACGGCTGGTCCGTAGGGGTAATCTGCCGCGAGCTGGCCAGCCTCTATGAGGCCTGTGCCGCTGGTCGTGGCGCTGAGCTGGCGCCTTTGCCCATTCAATATGCCGACTTTGCGCTCTGGCAGCGTGAGCAGTTACAGGGTGAGCGCCTGGTCGAGCTGCTGGCCTATTGGCAGCAGCAGCTGGCAGGGGCGCCGCCGCTGCTGGAGCTGCCAGTCGATCATCCCCGGCCCACCATCTCGCAGCATAAAGGCGCTGCGCGCACATTCAGGCTATCGCGATCTTTGAGCGAGGGCCTCAAGCAGTTGAGCCGCCAGGAGGGTGTGACGCTGTATATGCTGTTGATTGCGGCGTTTCTGACGCTGCTGCATCGCTATACAGGGCAGGAAGACATCGTGATTGGCACGGTGACGGCCGGGCGTTCGCAGCAGGAGAGCAGGGACTTGATCGGCTACTTTGTCAATACGCTGGCGCTGCGCGGCGACCTGGGGGGCAATCCGACGGTGCGGGAACTGCTGGCCCGGGTGCGTGAAAAGGTCCTGGAGGTCCAGGCGTACCAGGAGATGCCCTTTGAATGGCTGGTCAAGGAGCTGCAGCCGGAGCGCTCCCTGAGTCAGCATCCCCTCTTCCAGGTGATGCTGACGCTCGACCCACCTTTGGCCGAGAGCGTCGCGCAGTGGGAACTGGCGCGCATGGCTGTAAAGACGGGGTCATGCAAATTTGACCTGGCGCTGACCCTGGCAGAGCAGGCAGATGGACTTGTTGGCAAGCTTGAGTACAGCACCGAACTATTCGAGGAGGCCAGCATGACGCGCCTGCTGACCCACTGGGAGACGCTGATGGCGGCAATGATCGCTGATCCGGCGCAGCGGGTGGACCACTTAGCGCTTTTGACACGCACCGAACGTGAGCAGCTCTTGCAGGAGTGGAACGAGGAGAGGGATGAGGGCGAGGTGACGAGCTGCGCAATATCCGTTCCACAACTTCTTGAGCGGCAGGTGGAGCGCAGCCCCGATGCAGTTGCCGTGAGCTTCGAGGATGAGCGACTGACCTATCAGGAACTGAACGGGAAGGCCAACCAGCTCGCTCGTCACCTGCAAAAGCTGGGAGTTGGTCCGGAGGTGCTGGTCGGTATCTGCCTGGAGCGCTCCCTGGAGATGGTGATAGGCATCCTCGCCATTCTCAAGGCCGGCGGTGCTTACGTGCCACTGGACCCGGCGTATCCCCCCGAGCGACTGGCCTTTCTGCTGGAGGACTCGCATGCGCAGGTGCTGCTGACCCATGAACGCCTGCTCCCCTTGCTGCCCGAACGCCGGGTGCATACGCTCTGCTTGGACGCTGTGGCGCCGGGGCTTGCCCAGGAAGCAACGGAGAACCTGCTCGGCCCTACGACCGCCGATAACCTGGCCTACATGATCTACACTTCAGGATCCACAGGGAAGCCCAAAGGCGTGCTGGTCACGCATCGCAACCTGCTGCATTCGACGGCCGCGCGCATTGCGTACTACAAAGAGCCGGTCGAGCGCTTTCTGCTGCTCTCGTCGTTTGCCTTTGACAGCTCGGTAGCCGGCATCTTCTGGACCCTGTGTACGGGAGGCGCTCTCGTCCTGCCCAGGGCGGATCATCAGCTGGAGGTAGGGCATCTCGCGGAGATTATTGCTCAAAACCAGGTCTCCCACATGTTGTGTCTGCCCGCCCTTTATATGCTCCTGCTGGAGCAGGCGCGGCTCCAGCAGATCAAGTCGCTGCGCACCATGATAGTGGCCGGTGAAGCCTGCCCGGTCGGGCTGGTGAAACAGCACTTTCAGCTCCTGCCGCAGGCCCGGCTCTTTAATGAATACGGGCCGACAGAAGGGTCCGTCTGGTGCAGCGTCTACAACTGTCGGCCAGAGAAACTGCGCTCGTCGGTGCCCATCGGACGGCCGATCGCCAATACGCAGATCTACCTGCTTGATGCTCACCTGCAGCCAGTGCCCATTGGAGCAGCCGGCGAGCTCTACATTGGAGGCGCCGGTGTGGCTCGCGGCTACCACAAGCGCCCGCAATTGACGGCCGAGCGATTTCTGCCCGACCCCTTCAGTCAAGAGCCCGGCGCGCGCCTCTATAAGACGGGGGACCTGGCGCGTTACCTGCCCGATGGGACGATCGAATTCCTGGGACGCATCGACCAGCAGGTGAAGATTCGGGGTTTCCGTATCGAACTGGGCGAGATCGAGGCGGTGCTAGCCCGGCATCCGTCGGTGCGGCAAGCGGTGGTGGTGGCTCGCGAGGATGTGCCTGGCGACAAGCGTCTGGTGGCCTACCTGGTCACCACCCAGGAGCCTTCGCCCGCGATCAGTGAACTGCGTAGCTTCTTGAAGGAACAAGTGCCTGAATACATGCTGCCTTCCGCCTTCGTGTTCTTGGAAGCCTTGCCGCTGACGTCGAATGGCAAGGTGGATCACCGTGCGTTGCCAGCACTCGATACGGTGCGACTTGAGCAGACCGGTGACTATGTAGCACCCCGTACACCAGCCGAGGAAATACTGGCTAGCATCTGGGCGCAGGTGCTGCATCTCGAACGAGTCAGCATCCACGACAACTTCTTCGATCTGGGTGGACATTCCCTCCTGGCGGCTCAAATCATCATTCGACTACACAACACATTTCAGCTAGATCTTCCCATGTCTAGCATATTCAGGTCACCAACTATTGCAGATCTGACAGTGGTGATCGAGGAAATGCTCGTGGACGAGATAGAAGAGCTGGACGAAGAAGAGGTACGGAAACTAACAGCAATATAGCACCAATTGAAGGCTAAGGAGTAAACATGTTACAGCAAGAAAAAAAAGATTTCTCTGTGAGGCACGCTCAGCTTTCCAAGGCAAAAAGAGCCTTTCTTGAGAAGCGATTGCGGGGCGAACTCGCGAGGTCCTCTGAAGCACTTACTATTCCTCGTCGGCCACGGTGGGGGCCTGTTCCCCTCTCCCCTGCCCAGCAAGGATTGTGGTTTTTAGATCAGTTGGTACCTGGTAGCCCACTGTATACCATTCCTGCTGTCCTGCGCATAACAGACCTACTGAATACCAAGGTGTTGCACCAGAGTCTCAATGCGCTCGTGCAGCGCCACGAAGTCCTACGCACCACCTTTGTAGCTGAGGGTGGACAGCCGATGCAGGTGATCGCTCCCGTCCTCACGGTCCCGCTACCCGTAGTGGATCTGTCGGTCCTGCCCGCTGCTGAACGCGAAGCTGAGGCGCTCCGCCTGGCCAACGAGGAAGTGAAGCGCCCTTTCGACCTGACCCAGGGACCACTGATGCGCGTCCTGTTACTGAAACTGGGAGCGGAGGAGTACCTGCTCCTGCTGACCATGCACCACATCATCTCTGATGGGTGGTCTCTAGGCGTACTCTACAAAGAGCTGGCCGCCCTCTACACAGCCTGTGCGAGCGGCACGCCCTCACCATTGCCGGACTTGCCCATTCAGTACGCCGATTTTGCCCTCTGGCAACAGGAGCAATTGCCAGGGGAGGCGCATGCCAAGCAGCTGGCCTACTGGAAGCAGCAGTTGGCGGGCGCCCCCGCGATCCTGGACCTGCCCACCGATCGTCCCCGGCCAGCAGCGCCGACCTACCGTGGATCAGTGCATCTCGTCACGCTCCCCCCGGCTCTGACCGAGGCACTCAAAGCTCTGAGCCGCCGGGAGGACGCGACCCTCCATATGCTGCTGGTCGCCGCCTTCCAGACGTTGCTGCATCGCTATACAGGACAGGACGACATGGTGCTTGGGACAATTATGGCGGGCCGCACGCAAGTGGAGCTCGAGGCCTTGATCGGCTTCTTTGTCAACACGCTGGTGCTGCGCATCGACCTGTCGAACAACCCCACCTTTCGTGAGCTGCTGGAGCGGGTGCGTGAGCTGACCCTCGAAGCTCATGCTCATCAAGAGGTGCCTTTCGACTCCCTCGTCAGGGAACTGCAGCCGACCCGCGCCTTAGGTCAACCCCCGCTCTTCCAGGTGATGCTGGCCTTTGATCCCCCGTTGCCCACGCTCTCAGCAGGGTGGGGACCCTCCAAGATGGTCGTCGAGAAGGGGACGGCCAAGTTCGATCTGTCCCTCGAACTCGTTGACCAGCCAGCGGGCCTGGTCTGCCGCTTCGAGTACAGCACCGACCTGTTCGATGCGGCAACCATCGCTCGCATGGCAGGGCACTGGCAGACGCTCTTAGAAGGGATCGTGGCCGATCCTAACCAGCACCTGGCGAAGTTACCCCTCTTAACTGAGAAGGAGTGGCAGCAGGTGCTGGTGGAATGGAACGCCACCCAGACCTCCTACCCGCAGGAGAAGTACGTCCATCAGCTTTTTGAGGCCCAGGTGGAGCGCAGCCCCGATGCAGTCGCCCTGGTCTACAAGCATGAGCGGCTGACCTATCGCGAACTCAATACGCGCGCCAATCAACTGGCCCATTACCTGCGCCAGCTCGGGGTTGGGGCGGAAGTGATGGTGGGGGTGTGCATGGAGCGTTCGCCGGAGCTGATCGTGAGCCTGCTGGCCATTCTCAAAGCGGGCGGTGTATATGTCCCGCTTGACCCGGACTACCCGCCCGCGAGGCTGGCCTTTGTGCTGGCTGATACGCAGATGCCGCTGCTGCTGACGCAGCAGCGCCTGCTGGCCCGCCTATCTGAGCGCCCGGCGCGCGTGGTGCTTGTGGACAGCGATTGGCCGGTCATCGGCCGCCAGAGCCAGGATAACCCTTTGACCGCTATCCGCGCCGAGCAGCTGGCTTATGTGATCTATACCTCGGGCTCGACCGGCAGCCCCAAAGGGGTGATGATCCCGCAGGGGGCCATTGCCAGGCATTGCCTGGCCATGGCCCGGGTCTACGGGTTAGAGGAGGCGGATCGCGTCCTGCAGTTCAGTACGTTCACCTTCGATGTCTCCCTGGAGCAGATTCTGCCGACGCTGGTGGCGGGGGCGCGGCTGGTGCTGCGCGGGCCGGAGATGTGGTCGTCGCTGCAGTTGCTCGAGCAGGTCAAGCAGCAGGGATTGACAGTCATCAACCTGCCGCCGGCCTACTGGCAGCAGGTGCTGCGAGAGTGGGCGGCGGCTCCCCAGCTTCTGACGGGCCATCAGCTCAGGCTGGTGATTGTGGGAGGTGACCGCCTGCAGCCGGCCGCGTTCCAACTGTGGCGGCAGCTGCCGCTGCAGGAGGTGCGCCTGCTCAATGCCTATGGGCCGACGGAGGCCACGATTACCGCCACGCTATGTGACCTCAATCAACGGCACGAGCGGTCGCTGGAGCGAGTCTCCATTGGTCGCCCGCTGCCCGGGCGGCGCATCTATATCCTGGACCGGGCTGGTTCGCCGGTGCCGGTCGGGGTGGCGGGGGAGCTGTCTATCGGGGGAGAGCTGCTGGCGCGGGGGTATCTTAACCAGCCGGAGCTGACGGCCGCGCGCTTCATCGCCGACCCCTTCAGCCAGGACCCCGGCGCAAGGCTCTACAAAACGGGTGACCTGGCGCGCTACCTGCCCGATGGCAGGATTGAGTTCCTGGGCCGGCTGGACCAGCAGGTCAAGATCCGCGGCTTTCGTATCGAACTGGGCGAGGTCGAAGAGGCGCTCAAACACTATGCCGCTGTGCGGGAAGCGGTGGTGGAGGCGCGGGAAGATGGCCGCGGAGAGGCATACCTGGTAGGATACGTGGTGGCCGAAGGGGGCGTGAAGTTGGAGAGCCAGGCCCTGCGCGGCTATCTGCAAGCGAAGCTGCCAGCCTATATGCAGCCCGCCGCCTTTGTGCAGTTGGAGAGCCTGCCGCTTCTGGCCTCGGGCAAGCCCGATCGCCGGGCCCTGCCTGTGCCCACAAGAACGAGGCTCACAGGCGAAGATGCGTTTGTTGCCCCAAGGCTGCTGGTTCATCGCCAACTTGTGCAGATCTGGGAGGAGCTATTGGATGTACGCCCTATCGGCATACGAGATAACTTTTTCTACCTGGGAGGGCACTCTTTACTCGCCGCGCGCCTGGTTGATCGTATCGAGCACGTCTTTGGCAGGAGAATCGCGCTCTCTACCCTTTTCTCCGGGCCGACCATAGAGCAACTCGCCGCGGCGCTGCAGCAGCAGCAGCAGGATGTTAATGCTCGCGCTGCTCTGCTGGCCGTGCAGGCCGCTGGATCAAGGCGGCCCTTCTTCTTCCTGCACGGTGATTGGACGGGGGGCGCTTTCTATTGTTTCACGTTAGCGCAGGCATTAGGCTCGCAACAACCCTTCTATGCGCTGGAGCCGTACAGATTTGGCGGGTTGCAGACGATTCCTTCGCTGGAGGCAATGGCGGCAGCCCACATCGAGTCGATGCGAGCGATTCAGCCGCAAGGGCCATATCTGCTGGGCGGTTTTTGCAATGGCGGGTTGCTGGCCTATGAAATGGCCCGCCAGCTGGGGGCGGCTGGAGAACGAGTGGATTTTCTGGCGCTGATTAATCCTTCGGTGCCGGTGCAGTTCAAAACAATGCGCGTACTCAGCAATATGCTGGAGAGGAGGCTGCGCCTTGGAGCGCGTGAGCAGGCGCACCTGTTCCTGCGCCTGCGCCACGCGCTGCGCCATGTGTACAGGCGTCTACGCCCCTCCGATATGAGAGTACGGGACTTCGACCAGTTGCTGGACATTGATCCAAGGCTTGATGCGATGTTCCCGCCCCTTGATGCCCTTTACAACGACTACGTGGGTGTATTTACCTGGATGGTTTCGAGATATGAAACCGGCATTTATCCGGGCAAGATCACCTTCTACTGGGCAAGGGAAGAGCCATATATCGCAAGCACATGGAGTCCAGTGACAGAAGTGAAAGCGAGTGCAGATATTGAGAGCCACGTTATTCCAGGTACGCATATGTCATGCGTCACCGAGCACATCCAGGAATTGACCGCAGCCCTGGTTAGTTGTGTGAGCCGGGCAGCGGAAGAAGCAGCGGGGAGTCCACTAAAGCATGAGAGTCTGGTGTAGTTCTCCAAGGATGCTGCGAGGTGAGAAAACTACTCTATCAATGGCTAAAAACGATATGTGCTTGAGCGAGATACAACGGGTAGGATAAATATATTTATGCAAGAAGAGCAACAGTATCCACGTATCAGCGTGGTTATTCCAACACGCAACGAGGCCCAGAACCTTCATTATGTCTTGCCATATGTGCCGGCGGAGGTCAGTGAAGTCATCCTGGTTGACGGGCATTCGAGCGATGAGACGATTGCCGTGGCGCAACAGCTCATGCCATCCATTCGCGTGATTTAGCAGCAGCGCCGGGGCAAGGGAGACGCGCTGCGCGTGGGTTTTGCGGCGTGTACGGGCGATATCGTTGTGATGATCGACGCCGATGGCTCAACCGATCCGGCCGAGATCACGCGTTTTATTGAGGTCCTGCTGCAAGGCAACGACGTGGCCAAGGGCTCTCGCTTTATCACAGGCGGAGGCAGTCATGATATCAGCCAGCTGCGCAGCCTGGGCAACTACGGCTTGAGCCAGCTCGTCAACCTCCTCTTTGGGACGCGCTATAGCGACCTGTGCTATGGCTACAATGCCTTCTGGAAACGCAGCCTGGAATGTATAACAATTGATTGTGACGGGTTCGAGATTGAGACGCAGATGAATATCCGCATGCACACAGCTGGCTTGAAGATTATTGAGGTGCCCAGCACGGAGCGTCCGCGCATCTTTGGCCAGAGTAACTTGAGCACCTTTCGCGATGGGTGGCGCGTCTTGAAAATGATCGTGAAGGAATATCTGCGCCTGCAGCAGGCGCAGAGCAGACGCGTGCCGATCCTGATGTACCACAGCATCGCGGAGCACGTCAGCCCCAGATTCAAGCCGTTTACGGTCTCACCGCAGGTGTTCGCCGAGCAGATGGCCTACCTGCACCAGCACCGCTATAGCCCGCTGACGGTCAGTCAGCTGGCGGCGGCGCTGGCGCCGGGGGGCCCCCGGCTGCCCGAGCGGCCGGTGGTGATCACCTTTGATGATGGCTTCGCCGACTTTTATAGCGCGGCCCTGCCGGTACTGCAGCGCTACGGTTTTGCGGCGACCCTCTACGTGGCGACGGCCTATGTGGGGGGGACGAGCCGCTGGCTGCGGCATGAGGGGGAGACGGAGCGTCGCATGCTCAGCTGGGAGCAGCTGCGCGAAGTCAGCGCCTGTGGCATCGAGTGCGGGGCGCACAGCCACAGCCATGCTCAGCTGGATACCCTGACGCCGGCCGAAGCGCAGTTCGAGATTGAGCGGAGCAAGGAGCTGCTGGAGGAACAGCTGGGCCAGGCGGTGGAGAGTTTTGCCTATCCGTATGGCTACTCGACGGTGGGGGTGCGCCGGCAGGTGCAGGAGGCCGGCTTTCGCTCGGCCTGCGCGGTCAAACATGCGATGAGTTCAGAGAGGAGCAATCCGTTTGCGCTGGCGCGGCTGATGGTGAGCGCGACGACGACGGTGGATGGGCTGGCGGCGTTAGTAGACGGGAGGGATACGCCGTGGCTGGCCACGCTGTATGCGCGAGCCAGGACGCCGTTGTGGCAGCTGGCGCGACTGAGTTCGGCGTCGATGACGCGACGTCTGCAGGGAGGACTGTTTGCGCGATGAGAGAGGCACAGCTTGACATATCGGTGATCATCTGTACGTATAGCGAGGGGCGCTGGAGCGAGCTGCAGGCGGCGGTGGAGTCACTGCAGGGGCAGAGCGTGCCGGCCGGGGAGATCATCGTGGTGGTGGACCACAACGAGGGGCTGCTGGGGCGGGTGTGCACAGAGCTGGGGGGAGTGGTGGCGCTGGCGAACAGTGAGGCGCGAGGGCTCTCGGGGGCGCGCAACAGCGGGATCGCGGTGGCTCGAGGGGAGTTGCTGGCGTTTCTGGACGATGATGCGACGGCGGAGGCGCACTGGCTGGCGCGCTTGCAGGGCTGTTTTGCGGACCCGCGGGTACTGGGGGTAGGGGGGACGGTGGAGGCGCAGTGGTTGAGCCGGCGGCCGGGCTGGTTTCCGCGCGAATTTTTGTGGGTGGTGGGCTGTAGCTACCAGGAGGAGCCGAAGGGGCTGGTGCGAGTGAGGAACCCGTTTGGGGGCTGTTCGTGCTTCCGGCGGGAGATGTTTGAGGGGGTGGGAGGCTTTCGCAGCGAAATCGGGCGAGTTGGAACGCTGCCTGTGGGCTGTGAGGAGACGGAGTTGTGTATCCGTGCGAGCCAGCGCTGGCCGGAGAAGATGTTTGTGTACGAGCCGGGGGCGAGGATCCATCACCGGGTGCCGCAGGTGCGGACGAGCTGGGGATACTACAGGTCGCGCTGCTATGCGGAAGGGCGCTCGAAAGCGGTGGTGGCGAGCTTTGTGGGAGCCCGAGATGCGCTGGCGAGCGAGCGGAGGTATATAGTGGAGACGCTGGCGCGCGGAGTGTGGCGCGGGGTGAGAGATGGGCTGCTGGGGCGAGACGTGTGGGGATGGGCGCGAGCGGGAGCGATCGTGGTGGGGCTGGCGATGACGGTGGCGGGGTATGTGAGGGGGAGCATGGCGCAGCGAGTGACCGCACGCCACCAGGCTGAGGTCGAGACCTCGAAGGATGTCCGGCCATCAGTGCCCTTGGAAGGATTGCCGATCAAGTGATCAAACTACTTTATCGATGGATAAAGACGAATAGAATCATGTTACTCAATGCCGGCTCGCTGGTCGGGACGACGGCGGTCACGGGCGTCTTCGGCTTCGCATACTGGTGGATAGCCGCCCGTCTTTTCCCGCCCGAGGCTGTAGGTCTGGCCTCGGCAGCGGTCTCCGTCATGACGCTGCTGGGGACTTTCAGTATCTTAGGCCTGGGAACGCTCTTGATCGGAGAATTGGCGCGTCAACCCGGCAAAGAACTCTCTCTCATCAGCGCCGCCCTGCTCCTGGTTGGCGGAGTAGGGGTAGTCAGTGGTGTGGCCTTCGCGCTTGTCGCACCGCTCGTTTCGGATGATTTTCAGGCACTTGCTGCAAATCCTGGCATCATCGTGCTCTTCGCCGCCGGTGTCGGTCTGACGGCGGTCACAAGTGTGCTTGATGAGGCGCTTATCGGGCTGCTCAAGGGGGTTGTCCAGCTTGGACGCAACGCACTTTTTGCGGGCACAAAACTCGTTTTTCTGATCCTGGCCGGTTTCTGGCTGTTGAAAGTGGGGGGGCAAATAATTTATGGAGCATGGGTCGCCGGCAGCCTGCTCTCTTTGCTGCCGCTGGCAGGATTTGTCGCGTTGAAGTGCCGTAGACGCATCAGAGCTTTAAAGCCAGATTGGCAATTGCTGCGCAGACTCAAACTCCTGGCTCTCCAGCACCACTTGCTCAATTTGATATTACAGGCGCCGACTATGGCGATGCCGGTGCTGGTGACGATCGTGCTGTCTGCGACGACGAATGCGTGGTTTTATATTGCCTGGATGATTTCTGGCCTGGTCTTCATCGCCTCGTACGCCCTGACCACCGTCCTCTACGCGATCAACGCCGGTCATACCGCTGAGCTAACGCGCAAGCTGCGCATGACATTGGGCCTCTCGTTCGTGACCGTCATCTTCGCAAACTGCGTGTTGCAGCTGGCTGCAGGGCAGATATTGGACCTCTTTGGCCATATTTATGCGCTACAGGCTGTCTTGTGTTTACGTATTCTGGGGCTGGCCGCCTTCCCCATGATCATTAAATATCACTATATAGCCGTCAGCCGTATTCACAGCAAAATGGCGCGTGCCGTGCTGCCTGTTGCCATTGGCGGCGTGCTTGAATTGGTGATCGCAGCGCTGGGAGCGCATATTGCTGGCCTGGCCGGTTTTAGCCTAGGCTGGGTTATAGCCGTGTGCGTTGAGGCTGTGTTTATGTTTCCCGCAGTTTACCGGGCCACTTTCCCAGCAAAGACGAGCAATATACATTGTCCGCAGTGCAATGTCATGTTGCCCGCGTATGCACATTTTTGCGGCGTTTGCGGTCTAAGGCTAGGCGGGATGAAGCTAGAGGAGCAGGAAACGAGGAAGCTGGATAGGATAAGGCTTGAGGAGCAGGACACTGTTGTCGACACCTTGATATTGAGTGGGGTGAGTCTAGGCGGCGTGAAGCTGGACTGGGTGTTGTGGCTGGAGCAGCAGGATACCAGGAAACTAGAAACGATAAAGCTGGAGGATCTGGAAACTAGGAAGCTGGATGGGGTAAAGCCTGATCAGAACGCCACAGATGGCCGCTCGTTATATCATAATAGTCTGGAGGCAGGGGAAGTAAGTCGTGCCTGACTTGCAAAAGATAAACCTCGATGTGATAATGAGAGTTAGATGGTGTGTGGTTACAGTTGCATCTGCGTGAGGAAGGTACAGATCCTGGCCTGAACAACGAACTGGGTGTGCAGGAGGCATTAACAAAGGGATGAGATCAGTATTATTAATTAAGCAGCCTGCGCAAAAGGGCCGCCGGTCTTGTCCGCATTGCGCGGTTGTCCTGCCTGCGCATGCGCATTTTTGCGCGAACTGCGGCCATAAGCTTGACGGCGTGAAGGTAGAGGAGCTGGAGACCAAGAAGCTGGCAGGGGTGGGGCTGGAGGAGCTGGAGACCAAGAAGCTGGCAGGGGTGGGGCTGGAGGAGCTGGAGACCAAGAAGCTGGTAGGGGTGGGGCTGGAGGAGCTGGAGACCAAGAAGTTAGCTAAGCACGACAAAAGAAGGCCTATCTTTGCGCTTGTGAGAGATATTGCCGGTGTAGCGCTTCCTCTTGCTGCCTTCCTGCTCTGGGCTTTTTCACTGCATGCTGTAGATGTGGGGCGTATGAGCGACCTGGGCCTGTTTTCGGTGTTACCTGCATCGATTTTCATCGCCCTTGTCATGCTCTCGCTGAGTTTTGTCATGGTCTTGAATTGGCGAAAGCCGCAGGTGGCAGTTATTCTCCTCCATCTTGGTATTTTGATTTTCATGCTCTACGGCCTCACTATCCTGGTCGAGCAGGCTCCCCGTTTTGCCGTAGTGTACCGCCACGCGGGATATACAGACTTTATTATGCGTACTGGTACTGTTGACCCTAATTTAGATGCCTACTACAATTGGCCGGGCTTCTTTGTATTAAGCGCCTTGCTGAACCGCCTGGCCGGCTTTCAAGATATACTTCCCTATGCGGTCTGGTCTCCTGTTTACTTTAATGTGATCTATCTCGCGCCAATGTATGTGATCTTTACGACTGCTACCACAGATAAACGTATCATATGGTTAGCCCTGTGGTTCTTTTGTATGACAAATTGGATCGCACAGGATTACTTTTCGCCACAGGGTTTGAACTACTTCTTCTACCTGGTCATAATCGCTATCCTCCTCAAATGGTTCAGGAATCCGACCTCAACACGTCGACGCACGTGGCGCTGGCAACGCCGGCTCTGGGGCTTACCTCTGGTGCCGCAGGTCGATGCATGGTTGACGGCGCCAGACCCGCTGCTGACGCCTGCTCAGCCGCGTCAGCGCAGGATCCTGCTTGCCTGCGTGGTGGTAATCTTTGCTTTTTGCGTGTTTACCCACCCTCTTACACCTTTCTTCATAATCACGAGCGTGGGAGTTCTAGTTATCTTTGGCCGCATCACCCCGCGCTGGCTACCTGTGTTCATGGTCGTCATACTTGTGACCTGGTCTGCTACAATGGCGCAGGAGTATTTTGCCGGGAACATTAACCAGCTAATCAGCGCCGTGGGTTCAGTCAGCGGCGATGTTTCGGAAAATGTGACCAGTCGCGTGGCACAGGGTAGTCCTGGCCATACGTTTATCAGTGATATTCGCCTTTTTATGACATTATTCGTTTGGGCCCTTGCATGTGTTGGCGCAGTTCGTCGCCTGCGCAGAGGCTATCATGACGCCAATTTTGTTTTGCTGGCAACAGTACTTTTTCCACTCGTCCTCGTTCAGGACTATGGTGGTGAGATGCTCCTGCGAATTTACCTCTTCACTTTGCCGCCAATGATCTTTTTCGCCGCCTCCCTGTTTTATGATATGCCAGCCAGGAGGACGTCGTTGTGGAAGCAGGCAGGCAATGGATTGAATACTGCAACAGCGGGGCTAGCCTTCAATGCACAAGCAGAGAGGAATGCATCTAAGAGGAGCAAAGCGCTGTGGATGCAGGCGTCGATTGCAGGCATATGCCTTGTGCTCCTTGGAGGCTTTCTTTTCACCCGTTATGGCAATGAACGTCAGGATTACATGACGAATGCGGAAGTAGCGGGCGTTCGACATCTCTATGCTATCGCTCCGCCGCATTCACTGCTCCTGACCGCCTGGGATGGCGCTCCCTGGGAAGCTGTGAATTATGAGCAATATGACCAGGAAGTGCTGTACGACGATGTTCCTAATGCTGTTGTTGACGAAAATGCTGGCGCAATTGTGCAGTCCATTATTGAGGACATGCAGTCTTATCAGTCCACCAAGGCTTACCTGATCATCACGCGCAGTCAGAGAGCAACGGCCGATCTCTCAGGTTATCCGCCTGACCTGCTCGATCAATTGATGGGGAAGCTGCAGAAGGCCAGGAAGTTCAAGCTGATATTCAGCAATGCTGATGCCCAGATATATTTATTCACCCCTTGAGAATAAAGTGTTAAACGTTTGATAATAAATCTAAATACGACTAATTAGAGAAAATATAGCATCCAGTCGATAAAGAGTTATTTGTGGTATTATAGCCTGGTCAGAGTCTATGCAAAAGCATATCATAGAGCGAGGGGTGTTTACCTCTGGAAAATCTAAGCGACCAGGCAAGCGTGCTGAGACATCTGAAGCCATGCCTAAGGCAGGCGCAGAAGGAGAAAACTCGTGGTGCGTGCTTCGTGGTTCATGTGGCTATGGCCCCCGCTGATTATAATCACAGCAATCAGTGCTGGTCTCGTCACCTTTGTATTTCCGTCTACAGTCTTTCGCCCTGCCGTGGTTATGTGGTTTCTTTTTGCTTGTCCAGGCCTGGCGGTAGTGCGTTTCATCCGGCTTGCCGAGGTTGTCGTAGAGTGGATGCTTGTTCTTACCTTGAGTCTCTGCATAGATGCATGTATTGCTGGTATTGTATTATACGCCCATTTGTGGTCACCTGCACTCATCCTTGAGATTTTGATCGGTTTCTGTCTTATTGGCGCGGTCATACAGTTGATAGTCATGATTTAGGCTTCGTTGCTTGCAGGTTAAAACAAACACAAATGAGGAGTTCAAAAAAGACAAAGTAACCATACAGGTAGGTTAGAAAGCAGGTGAAACGGGATGACCGAGCAAGGCCTGTTCCAGAGCGGTGAGCAGAGGTGTACCCTGCTTGCGCAAGGTCGAGAGGTAGCCGCGGATGCGCGCAATCAGTGCCCTGTCCTTCTTGCAAAACGACTCACACAAAATCACGTGCCAAGAAAACAAAACTGGGCTATGCGATGTTCTCCTGTACCGTCTGCCAGCGTACCTACACTGAAAGAACCGGCGGCCCATTCAATGATGTGCACTATCCAGCTGAAATCGTGTGCTTAGTGGTGCTCTGGCGGCTGCGCTATACATTGGGCCTCAGAGACCTGGCCGAAATGTTTCTCGCACGTGGCTTTGCGTTGACCCATGAGAATGTGCACTACTTTTCTCCTATCACGCGCCTCATTTCTGACGCTACCGGCGAGTGTATCGATCTCTTCGTAATGGTAATGGGAGAGGGGGATCTTACTGGCACAATCCCTCGATTTTTCGAACGGATATTCTAAGTAGCCGGCACAGGAGGGTCTCTTTCAAATCCTGGTTCCCAGTACCTGGAACACTACTTCACAGGCAGGCCAACCTCCCTATGATGCCTGGGCCAATACCTTAGCCGCTCACGAAATCTTCGCGCGCGATGGGTATAGTTGGCGAGAGTGGGTCTGTCAACCCTAATCCTCTGCCACTGTTCGAAGAATGGGGAGACATGGAGTGACACCTTTCGTAGGTCTCATGCACCATCCAGCACATGAACCTTGGCAGAGCACGCGCGTCACCTATGTGACGCATCAGTAAAGGCGTCTGCGACCTCCACCTCTCCGCCTCAAGACCAGATACCTTTTCCGAGGGTCTGGTCTCTTGTCCCCTACCCCGTCTGAGCGACAAATCACGGTTGTGTTGCAAGAAATAAGAAGAAAACAAACTGAGCAGGGAGGGCTGTGTTGCAAAAATTATGAAGGAAGCAACGGGGCAGAGAGCGTCCCTTCTCACGAGCGTTTTTTAGGCTACCACTCCAAAGATCTTGGCGGTCAATGTGATCTGGCCCTCCACATCTCCTTATATGTTACTATTTTTCTAGGCCCTCTCGACCAAGGGTCGGCAGGGGTGATCCCTGCTCGATAGACACTGCCGGGGAAAGACTTGTTATCTCCACACGGCTCGACCGATAAAGAAAGATCGTGCTTCCCCTGGCAGCTTTCCTGGGCCAATCGATGATTGGAGGGACGTTGCTTCGAGCACCCGTTATATAAGGACCCGACACCCCCAGGAGTTGCTCGAGAAAGGGACCCACGAGTATGTGGTACGTTGGATTGGATTGGGCGGATACCCATCATGATGTGGAGGTGCTGGATGAAGCTGGTAAGCGCGTGGGAGCGCGGCGCTTTGCCCACAGCCACGAAGGCTTGAACGAGTTGAAACAGTTTTTGTTGAGCATTGCGGCTTCGCCCGAACACCTGGCCTGCATTGTCGAAACGAACCATGGCTTGCTGATCACGTTCCTGCTGGAAGCTGGCATCCCGGTCTATCCCGTCAACCCCAAGACGGCCAATCAGTTGCGCAAAGCCGCAGGAGCCAAGACCGATCAAATTGACGCGCATTTGCTGGCCAAGATAGGTCGCCTGGACCTGGCCGAGCTGCGCCGACTGGAGCCGGATAGCCCCACCGTGCAGGAGTTGAAAACGCTCACCCGCGATCAGGATGCGCTTGATCCAGACGCAAACGCGCCTGGTGAACCAGTTGACGGCCTGCCTCAAGGAGTACTATCCTGCCGCGCTTTGCAGCTGTTTGCCAAGTTGCAGCAGCGCTCCACGCTGCTGTTTTTGCAGGCCTATCCCACCCCCCAAGCCGCTCAGGCGGCCTCGCTGGAAGAGATCACCGCCACCTTGCGCACGGGCAAGCATACCAACCCGAGCAGGGTTGCCCCCAAGATCTTCGAGGAGCTGCATCGTCCCCAGTTGGTCGCCAGCGCGGTCATCGTGCGCGCCAAGTCGCGCCTGATGCTGTCTCTGGTCAAACAACTGCTGGTCGTGATCGAGGATATCGCCAGCTACGATCGGGCAGATCCGCACCCTTTTTTTGACCCATAAAGACCAGGAGATCTGGAGTTCTCTGCCTGGTGCGGGCAAGCGCCTGGCCCCACGTCTGCTTGGCCGAATGGGGCGATGATCGCAGCGCGCTACGCCGATGCCAAGCTCCGTCCAGACCCTGGCTGGGACCGCTCCGGTGCCCTTCCAAAGCGGCAATTATGCCAAAGCGCACAAACGCTTTGCCTGCTTGAAGCCGCTGCGCAACGCCCTGCACCAGTTCGCCTGGCAATCGACGCTGACAGAGAAGCTGGGCGCTCGACTATTACCAACGCAAACGGGCAGAGGGCAAGACCCACAGTATGGCTGTCCGTGCCCTGGCCAATGTCTGGGTGCGCATCATCTATCGCATGTGGCAGGAGCACGACCTGCTATGAGACCGCCACCTTTGAGGCTGGCACAGGAGCAGCATGCTCGCAGAGCTGCCTAGAGAGCCGCTGATCACGCTGCCTTGCGTTCAAGACGAACAAAACAACAACAGGTTTTTTTGTTTTCAACTTGGCATGCCCATTTCAGACCACGCAAGCGAGAAGCTGTCAAGGGAAGCGAAGCGGCTTGACAGCAGCGAGCAGCGTGGTACACTTGCTCATGCCTCGTTGAAGACATTCCTCCTCCTTTTCCTGATTTTTTCTCTTGCTCCAAATTGGTCATCATAGGACTTGACATAGAGGGTCTTTGTTTACGCCTTGCAGTTGTCCCTTCCTCATCATGTTCATGACCTCGTATCCTTGGAGTGTTCGCCACGCTGTCTGAAAAGAAAAGAAGCCCATCCCAGGTTTGACGAGCCGTTTGACGAAGCGATGATCTTGCTCGATCTGGTTATTCAGATACTTCACTTGTCGCAATCCACAGCTTTCGGGAATGCTTCCTCCTACTTTGAGTTCAGTGAATGCTTTGGGATAGGCGGCGTTTTCGTCCACATTGATCATTCGTGGCAAGCTCGTATGAGAGGCTGCGAGCGTTGTGAGCAAGAAGTGCTTGGCGGCTTGCGCATCTCTGGTCGGACTGAGGAAAAAATCCAGGGTATGGCCATGTAAATCGACCGCCCGATAGAGGTATATCCACTCCTTTTTGATCTTGACAGACGTTTCATCAACGCCCCAAGAGTCCCTTGTTGCTGTAAGATGGAGTCGGCAACGCCGATCAAGTTCGGGGGCATAGCTCTGGACTGAAGCCGAAAGATCGTGGTGTGATCCACGTGCAGACCTCGCTCTTGCATCATTTCTTCGAGATCGCGGTAACTGAGCGCGTAGCGCAGATACCACCTGACGCACAAGAGAATGATCTCGGCCTGGAAGTGACGCCATGTGAACGGGTGCTGCTCTGCCATGATGAGTTCCTTTTCCTCTTTTGTTCCAACTTTAACAGATCAGCTTCTTTCTTGCAACACAACCGCCAACACAACCCTTTCTCCGCATTTTCTGGTATAGTAGAAGCAAAGAAACTAAGCGAGCAAACGCAACAAATGGAAGGAACTGCCTAAGCTCAACAAGCAGGGCCACTACACTCATACGGTGTTCCGTGACGAGTTTTTGCCGCACAACCTTGCTGAGAGGAGTCCCATATGATCTCCCAGAGCCGCTCTCGCTATTCATTCACCTTGCTGGCACTTTTCGTGCAGCTCCTATCAATGCTTCTTGCTGCCTGCGATACTGGCAACAGCCATCCCAATCAGGTTATTTTTTGGAGTGCGGATACCACGCCTGTAGCCGTTCAGGCATTCAATCAAATTGTGAAAGAATTCAATAAGGCCAATCCAGATCTCCATGCCACGTATGTCCTGGTTCCGTCACAGGCACCAAATGACCTGACAGCACTAATGACCGCCGTGCGTGGTGGAACTGGCCCCGATGTATACGAACTTGACCGCTTCATAGTGAACCAGAATGCGGCTATTGGCCTGCTGCAAGACCTGCAGCCGTTCATCGACAAAGATCAGAGCGATCTAGAGAAGCAGTATCTGCCATTTGCCTGGAGAGAGACGCTTTTCCAGGGCCACTCGTATGCACTACCCTTCGATACTGATGCACGTGCTCTATTCTATAACAAAGACCTGCTACACCAAGCAAGGATAGATCCCTCTGTGTTAGACCCGTCGAAGGGGCCAATCTTGCTTGATCAATTGAAAACAATTGCCATGAAGCTGAATGAGACCGACGCTCATGGTATCTATACCCGTGTGGGTTTTTTACCTTTCAATGGCCAGGCCTTTCATACAACCTGGGGGGTTGATTTTGGAGCGAAGTTCTACGATCCCAGAACATGCCAGATAACTCCGACCGAGCCCGCAATGGTACGAGCTTTCAGGATGATGTACGCCTGGGCAAAAGATATGGATGTCCAGAAAGTGCAAACCTACATGGCGACCTACTTGCCGGCAGACGCCCCTCCGTCCCAGAATCCATTCTTCACAGGTCACTTGGCGATGACCATTGATGGAGACTGGCTACTCTCTAACATACAAGAGTACGTACCCAAGCTGAACTACGGTGTAACCTATCTTCCCGTTGTGAGTGGACATACGCCATTTACCTGGTCGGGTGGTTTTTCGGCAGTGATACCCAAAGGGGCAGGAAACCCGCTGGGCGCTTACCGTTTTATGCGTTTTCTAATACTACAGTTGTAGATAGAGATGCGAGCGACGTTTGTAATGATAGAGCTTGGCAAGCGCTTGATGGCTCCGTCGCCACATGGACCACGCCAAGCGGTGCAGCGGAGCCAGTGGAGTGATCCCGACGAGATACCAGAAGAGCCGACGGACTTCTGGGATGCTCAGCGGCACCATCACGGGCAGTGCAGGCCCCGCTGGTGCTTGAACTGACTCAACGAGCTCGTCAGGGGGCTGGGGGCTGGGCTGGCCAGCCTCCTCAGCCGTTTTTTTCCCAGCTCCCCCTGGCTCTGGGCACGCATGACCGTGAGAAAGGCCTGGGCGACCAAAGCGAGGGTGATGTGTCGATACCAGCCATGCCAGGACCGCACCTCAGAGTCAGCCAGTCCCACCTCGCCCTTGCCCACCTCAAAACACTGCTCCACGGTCCAGCGACTGCCGATGGCCTGCACCATCTCGGCCAAGGTGGTTCCCGCCCGGGCAAAGACCAGGAAATAGGCCAGCTTCTCCTGGGCTGCGGCGCCTGGCAGGCTGCGGCGCACCACCAGCCAACGCTGCCATCCGGCTTCGGCTGGGCTGCTCAACGCGACAGCAGCCCACGCGTAGAGCCGGGGTCCTTTGGCTCCCGCTCCCGCACTCAGCGGCTGCCACTGCGCCGCTGAGAGCCCCTTGGCCAGCCGATCCACCCGCCTACGCTGCCCGTTCACCTCCACCCACTCATGACACCGCACGCCCACGGCATAGGCTTGGCCGCGGGCTTCCAACCCTGCTCGCAGCTGCGGGTTGCTGCCATACACCGTATCGCCGCTCACCCAGGCCACTGGCACCCCCGCATCCAGTGTGCGCCACAGCATGCGGGCTGCCAACTCTGGCTTGCTGGCAAACCCCACCTCGGCTGGCACCCTCGCCTCGCGGCACCGCTCGGGGTCCGCCGTCCAGCTCTTGGGCAGGTAGAGTTCCCGATCCAGCAAGCAGGCTCCCTTGGCACTGGCATAGCTCACGAAGACGCCCACCTGGCAGTTCTCGACTCGCCCGGCCGTGCCACTGTACTGCCGCTGCACCCCTACCGACTTGTGGCCTTTCTTGAGAAAGCCGGTTTCATCGATCACCAGCACGGCTGCCTCCTCGCCTAACGTCTCGCTGACGTAGCTGCGCAGTTCATCGCGCACCCCATCCGGGTCCCACTTGGCTCGATCCAAGAGGTGCTGCATCCCATAGGGCGTCGCCTCTCCTGCCTCTTCGGCCACTTGCCAGCCATTTTTGCGCGCCACCGGGCTGAGTAACACCCGCAGGTACACAGCCATGCGCTCGCGGGCTTCCTGGCGCACGACGTAGCGGCCGATCCGCTCACCCAGCGCGTCGAAGGCGCTTGCCCACGGCGTTTCGGCTCCCTCTGGCCCGCTCTCGCTCCACTGCTGCTGCTTGATAGGTCATGTTCCTCGCTTCCTTTTCTTTTTCTCCTTCTATCTTACCATATCTACAACTGTAGTACTAACCGGACCTGAAGGACAGCGCATCTATACCAAGGTGACGGACCATATGCCAACCTGGGCAACACTCCTCAAAGATGACAGTCTTTTTAGTGATAACCACAAGTTCTTCAAGGCTATGCTCAGCTACGCCCAAAGTCGTGTGCCATTACCCATTGGAGCACAACTTTCCGACGAGTTTGATACGGCGCAGCAGAAGGTTGTCCTGAACGCGGCGACACCGGGGCAGGCACTACAGGAAGTCTACAATCGAGTGCAGCCGCAGTTGCAGCAATATTGTCCGCTCAAGCAGTGAAGCGTCAGCTGTATAACTCATCTTGTCACAGTACAAAGTACAAACATGGGAATCTCGCTTTCTTACTGTTCAATGTTCATTTGTGTGTGCAACACATTCTGTGCTATAGGAGATAAGATCATGATAGCAGCACGACAGAGAACCCGACGCAGAGTCGCACCGAAGCGGGATGCGAGCAAGCTGCAGGAGCGGCGCAATCTGCTAAAGGGCTTACTGTTTATCAGCCCATGGATTGTTGGCTTCCTTGCTTTTACTGTTTATCCTCTTCTGTATTCACTTGTGCTCAGCTTTACGAGGTACTCCGGCTTTCAATCACCGATCTGGCTTGGGTGGCAAAACTACACTCGCCTTTTCACGGATGGTTTAATCTGGATATCGCTCTACAACACGCTGTTCTATACGCTCCTGGCAGTACCTATTGGTATTGTTGTCGCTATTCTGCTCGCGGTGACGATGAACCACAGCGTGCGGGAGGTGGCGGTATACCGGGCGGCTCTCTACTTGCCATCCATTCTGCCGATCTTTGCCTTGTCGTTTATCTTCTTGGCGTTGTTGAACCCTGGGTATGGGCTGGTTAGTTACATCTTAGCATCACTAGGCCTTCCGCAGATCAACTACCTGAGCGATCCTAATGGAGCCAAGATTGTCATCGTGGCAATGGCGCAACTGGGTGCAGGCAATGCCGCACTGATTTTCCTGGCAGGTCTACGTGGCATTCCACGCACATTATACGAAGCTGCTAGTACATTGCGGCTGAAATAGTTCTGGAGTAAAATAGGGCCAGCAGAACAAAGGAGGACAGAGAGCATGCGTGGCCCCAAACCGGAAGCGTTGATGTTGAGTGAACAGGAACAAAGGGAGCTGGAAGCGCTGGTGCGCCGACATAGTACCCCCCAGCAAGTGGCACAGCGAGGACGAATGATCCTAGCAGCAGCAGAAGGCCAGAATAATAGCCAGATCGCCAGAGCGGTGGGCGTTAGTGTGGATACCGTTCGCAGTTGGCGGATGCGCTGGATTGGTTTGCAAGCAGTCTCGCTGGAAGAACTTGCCGTGAGCGAACGGCTCACCGATGTCCAACGCCCAGGAAGGCCTTCGGAGATCACCGCAGAGCAAACCTGCCAGATGGTTGCCCTGGCTTGCGAGCAACCGAAAGAACGTCCGATCAGCCACTGGACGGGCCAGGAAATCGCCGACGAAGTGATGCGCCGTGGGATTGTGCCCAGCATCTCTGCACGGCATGCCGCTCGGGTGTTAAAAAAAGGGATCTCCAACCGCATCTGATCCGCTATTGGTTAACCCCTCCGGCTGATCCGCGGCGGGAAGAAACGATTGGGGAGATCTGTCAGGTCTATCGACAGGCTCCCGATCTGGCCAAACAAGGAGAACGGACCATGAGTACGGATGAACTGACCGGTGTCCAGGCACTGGAGCGCAAGCAGCCGGGATTGCCGCTGGCGCCTGGAAAAGTGGAGCGACGTGAGTTTGAGTATATTCGCCATGGCACACGCGCCTTCATTGTCAGTCGAGATGTGGTGACAGGAAAGGTGGTGGCTCCACATGCTGGACCCACGAGGACCGAGGCAGATTTCCTGGCCCATGTCCAGGCGGTGGTGGCCACTGATCCTAAGGCGACCCGTTGGCATGTTGTCTGTGACAATCTCAACATCCATCAGTCCGAAACGCTGGTCCGCTTCGTCGCAGAGCGCAGTGGCATTGATGCGGATTTGGGCGTCAAAGGCGAAAGCGGGATTCTTGCCTCCATGACCAGTCGCGCAGCATTTTTGAGTGATCCCACGCATCAAATCGTGTTCCATTACACGCCAAAGCACAGCTCCTGGCTCAACCAAATTGAAATCTGGCTCAGTATTCTGGTCCGCAAGTTACTCAAGCGTGGCTCTTTCACGAGTGTCGAGCAGTTACAAGCCAAGGTCTTGGCCTTCATCGAGTATTACAATCACACGATGGCCAAGCCGTTCAAATGGACCTATCAGGGAAAGGCTTTGAGGGCTTAAACTATGGAACTATTTACGCCTCAGTGTACTAGGATAGATGGTGCGGGGTCGATACGCAGCTTCTTCTGCATCACGCTCCCGTTGCTCACGCCCATTATCCTCTACAATCTTATTATTGGTCTCAGCGCAGGGATGCAGGTCTTCACCCAGGCATACATTATGACTGCTGGTGGCCCTAATAATGCGACGCTCTTCTATGTGTACTACCTCTACAACAATGCTTTCCGTTATGCACAGTTGGGCTATGCCTCGGCGGTAGCACTGGTTCTGTTTGTCATTGGCCTGCTGCTGGCCTTCGCGCTCTTCATAGCAACGAAGCGCTTTGTGCACTACGAACTGGTGAGTTAGAGGAATGGGATGTATGTTCGAGCATTCATCCACAGCAAGCATAAGGAGATAGCACAATGAGATCGGTTATGCCCCATCAAAGAACAACAGGCAGTCAGCCAAAGCGATTCCAGCACCGGTTGGTCGCTCGTACACTTCGTGAAAAAGTCGTGCCGAGAATCTTCTTGCTTGCCATGGCTATCCTTTTCCTCATCCCCTTGTACTGGATGGTCATCACGGCGTTTAAGACACCAGCGGAACTCACATCCATCCCGCCGACCATCTGGCCCCGGTCGCTTCGCTGGCAAAACTTTGTTGATGCTGTTAGCGCCATTCCCTTCGGGCAATACTTTGTAAATACTGTAATCATCACTGGGTTGAGTACAGTAGGAGCAGTGGTCTCTAACTTGCTCATTGCCTATGGGTTCGCGTGCATCAAGTGGCCAGGACGTGATTTTGTCTTCTACCTGGTGATAGCCACCATTTTCATTCCGTTCCCTATTGTCGCCGTGCCCTTGTTCGATATGTTTGCCTCGCTGCACTGGGTAAACACATTCTTGCCGCTGATCGTGCCTGCTTGCTTTGGGAATGGGTTCTTCATCTTCTTGTTGCGCCAGTTCCTATTGCAGATCCCGCCGGAGATGCTGGAGGCCGCCCGCATTGATGGGGCACACGAATTGCAGATTATGTATCGCGTCATCATGCCTATGGCCCGCCCTGCTCTTGCAACAGTAGCAATTTTTGCCATGATTGCGTCCTGGAATGACTTCCTTGGTCCGCTTATCTACCTGCAAGATGACAGCAAGCGCACGCTGGCAATCGGTTTGCAGTTCTTTCGCTCGCTACACGATGTACAGCTCAATTTGCTGATGGCTGCCTCTGTCTTGGTTATCCTGCCAGAGATCATTCTCTTTATCCTGTTCCAACGATACTTTATCGAGGGGGTGACTGTCGGGAGCATACGCTAATATGTGGTTTGCCACGCCAATGGCTGTGCTGGCTACATGCGCCGTGTCACGCGCGATGAGATCTGTGCTGGCTACTTTGGATATCCGTTCTAAAACTAGGAGTGAAAAAGGTCTGAGAAACTTTCTCGCCACCTGCTTGACGTGAAGATGACACGAAAAAGGAACGGGTAGAGACGTCAACGACCCTCATTTTTAGAACAGATACCCAAAGTAGCCAGCACAGGTCAGCACAGGGTGGGGCTTGACAATGTGTATGGCTTCTTTCAGTATAGCATTCGATATCTGGCTAACGCGCTAGGGATATGCTAGCCTGAGTATCAATCAACGTCTTTCATGTTTGCATGTTAGGTGCGATAGCGAGAAGGTGAACATGCACACCTTTTCACACACTGCAGCCACGGAGGAATACTAGTAGCGCACCTTCGACTACACGGCTTCTTTGAAGAGAAGCCATACCTTCTAAGGGAAAGGAGAACACTATGAGTATACCTGTGAGAAGCCTTCTCATAGACATCCTGGCAGGCCTCGCGCTTGTCAGTTCTCTTTCGATCGGAAGTATCGCTTCGGCTCATGCCGCATCCCGCCACGAGGAGCTGCACTACTACGGAGCCAACTTGCAAGACGTCGCACGCGCGACCGGGGTGTATCTGGACGGTACTGTTGATCCCAATGGTCCCTGGCCACAGTTTGCCAAGAATTACTGCTTTGTGGCCGTGGTGCAGGCCCTGGTGAACTATGATGATATCACACGAGAACTCCCTCTTCGCTATCCTCACCAAAGTGATCAAGGACCTGCCTCGGGAGATCCCAACGACGAGCAAGCCGGCCAGATCCTTTGGGATATGGATCATCTGATGATCCCCCCTGGTGGACCGTTAGTGCCAAAGGGGAGCGGACCCCAACGCCGTCCTTTTACGCTGGGCAATATCGCGTATGATTTTGGAGGGGATCCCCGTATCCAGGCCTTCGCCACGAATTATGAAGCTCCCGCCGGCGAGATGAAGTATCACGAGCACATCTATCATACCGATTCTGAAGATGCGACGTTGAGCATGGCTAAAGCGCTAGCGCGCCATAGGAGACCTGTCCTCGTCTTGGCCAATCATGCCGAGCATACGCTGCTCGTGGCCGGCTTCTGGGCCACCGGCAATCCACTGACCACCCGATGGGTGCAGATCCGCTCGCTCGCCGTTTTCAACCCTTGGAACAGCGCGGCGTGGGGGCAATATATCACTACTGGCCCCTATCAGCAAGTCTCCCTGGATGACTGGCTCAACGCCACTGACCTTCCCACCCCTTTCGGAGGGATCACCACCATGCTGGACCTGCCTTACGCAAGCAATGGAACTCTCGATCCCGATCCCTTTATCGGCATCTACCAAGCTGGTCCTGGAACGAAGAACCCGGACAAGCACCACTGGATTGGCAACTTCGTGATCATTGAGCCGGATAGGCATTGGCAGAGTGCGAACTTCTCCTTTGATGAGAACAATAAGCTGATGCTCCAGCCCTGAGTGCACGAAAAAGTGTCACCATCTTTCTGCCCACTCCCTCACGCTCCTGTTCGCTTGCTTGAGAAGGTGGGCAGATTTACTCGATCCCAATGGGGTCACTATATTTTTTCGGGTGAATCCTACTGTGCTGGCTACTTGCAAGATCCGTTCTCGAAATCGGGCCTTGCAGATGAGCCAGAGAGAGTGTAGAATCAATATGCATTGGCACCTGCTCATCTTTATAAGGGGAAACGTATCCTGTGCATTGTCTTCTCACCTCCATCAAGCGATTAACAAGCAACTGCTTTCAGGCGCTTAATCACTGCTTCCTCGACTGGACAAAACCATCTACTACCTCTCTTATCTTGGGAACGGCAACTGATTTTGCCAGAAGCAGGTCCGAACTCGTGGCAGAAAACGCCCTCCTCCGTCAGCAACTCATCATCCTCCGCCGACATGTCAAACAACCAGCATGCCCCAAATGGGATCGGATGCTCCTGGTACTTCTGGCAAGAGTAGTTCGAACTTGGAAGCAAGCGCTTTTCATCGTTCAGGAAGACGACGCCCCTGCGGTGGCATCGCCAGGGATGCGCGCCTCTTTTGGAAGTACAAATCCAGAGTAGCATCTTCTAAACCAAAGATCCCCACAGAATCCATAGCGTTGATCAAGGAAATGGCGGCGCAGAATCGGCTCTGGGGAGCGGAACGGATCCGCGGCGAATTATTAAAGTTGGGGCTTCACGTCAGCAAACGTTCGATCCAGAAATATCTGAGACAGGTGCGTACGACTCGACCAGGTGGCCAGAACTGGAGGATCTTTCTGCGCAACCATGCCAAAGATATCTGGGCCTGCGACGCGTCTCCCAGTCACTGACCTCTTCTTCCGTTCGCTTTTCGCTTTCTTCATCATCGAACTGCACTCGCGGAGAGTGATCCATGTCGGCGTGACACGCTATCCCACCGACGCTTGGGCCGCACAACAGCTTCGGGAAGCCACGGCGTATGGACAGGGGCCGAAATACCTTCTGCGGGATAACGATCGCAAGTTTGGGACGGCCTTCGCACGTGTTGCGCACACGAGTCGTATCGAGATTCTCAACACCCCGTATCACGCCCCGCGAGCGAATGCGATCTGTGAACGCTTTCTGGGAAGTGTGCGCCGGGAGTGCCTCGACCATATGCTCATCCTGCATGAGATGCAACTCCAGCGGGTGCTCAACGCCTATGTTGTCCAGTACTTCAATCGAGCCAGACCACATCAAGGGATCAAGCAACAGATTCCAGAACCGCATGGTGAGCCTGTTCCACCAGGTCATGTAGGTGGCAAGGTCATCTTCTTCCCGGTCCTGGGTGGATTACACCATGATTATCAAAGAAGTGCATGAAATCCTCCTTTCATTCGCAGAAATAGATGCCCGAGATGTTCAGAGAGTGCCTCCGGAGATGCTCTCAGCACTGTCGTGACATCTCCCCCGGCTAAAGCACGGGGGTTTCCTCTCATCACTGAGAGGCTTTCCTGCTTCGCTGAGGCTGGCCTGGCTTGGTTTTCTTCACCGCACCAGGTCTTACGGCCTCTCCACAGGCAGCAACCGCGAGCCCCGCGGCCAAATTGTTCTGTGCGGCATTGATGTCGCGGTCATGGACAACCCCACATTCGGGGCACGCCCACGATCGTACATCCAAGGTGAAGGCGTCGAGAATATGACCACAGTCAAAGCAGCGTTTGGAGGACGGATACCACTTGTCAATCTTGACCAGGGTTCGTCCATACCAGGAGGCTTTGTACTCAAGTTGTCAGACAACGTCAGACCAACCCACGTCACTGAGAGCTTTTGCCAGGCAGTGGTTTTTGACCAGATGCTTGACTTGCCGACTCTCGACGCATACGACTTGGTTTTCGCGTATGATGCGAACCGAGAGCTGGTGTTGGTAGTCTCGTCTGCGGTCTGCACTCTTTGTATGGATGCGAGCCACCGTGAGCCGAGCTTTGTTGCTCTTCTGAGAGCCTTTTCTCTTCTGAGCATGCCGCCTCTGTGCTTTTGCCAGGCGTTTCTCATCCTTGGCGAAGAATTTGGGATTGCCGTAGGTGTGCCCATCGGAGCTGATCACCATAGACTTCAAGCCCAGGTCAAGCCCAACCGTCTTAGGTGTGACTTCCAATGGCTGAATGTCTTCTTCTACCAGGATGGAGACAAAGTAACGCTCAGCTTCATCTCTGGTGAGAGTGACACTCCTTGGCTTACATCCATCGGGCAACGAACGGTGCCACGTGATGTCAAGAGGGACATCCATCTGTGCAAGGGTGATGGCGCGTGTGTCCCAAGTGAAGGCCTTGCTGGCATAGGTAGCCGATTGCTGATGGCGTTTCTTTTTGAAGGTGGGATAGTCAGCACGTCCTTCAAAGAAGTTGCGCAAGGCTTGATCGAGATGCCTGAGAGCTGGTTGGAGCGGCACAGAAGAAACCGCATGGAGCCACGCCGTCTCTTCCTGCTGCTTGAGCAGTACCAGGCGTTGGGCTGTGCCTTCGTAGGACAGACGCTCATCATGTTGGTAGTATGCATCCGTACGTTGGCGCAACGCCCAATTCTAGACAGAGCGGCAACATCCGAATGTCTGTGTCAGGATGCGCTTTTGTTCATCACTCGGGTAGAAGCGATACTTGTAGGCTGTCTTCTGTTTCATGCTTTACAGTATAGTATATACGCCGTAAAGTGTCCAACAGTATCCCCACCTCTCTCGCCCCATAAGGTAGGCCTTCTATCCCCCGTTTAAAACACGGGGGTTTTACGGGCCGTTGTATAAGACGGAAAATGTTTCATGGTGAGATTGCTTTGCAGCTAAAATGGCGAGGACTGCCAGAGGAGGGAAAATCCTCGCTTCATTTTGCCTCCGATTGTCAAAGCAGAGAAGAAGCGAAGCGATTACATCATCCATTTCCCATACGGATCAGCGAAGTAGCCAGCACAACCTATGCCTCCTCGCTAAGTGGGAAGGCATACAGATATGGTATAATGTAACCGATAACACGACGGCGTATGTACCACTCTTCGCGACCGGAAAGTAGTGATCGATGGCAGTAGGACGCAGCGCATATTATGAACGGATGAACTTTGAAGAATATCTCGCCCTCGTCGAGCAGGACTCTGAACATGCCTATGAGTATCTGGACGGCCGTGTCTATATGATGACAGGTGGCAGCCCGGATCATGCCATCATCGGTTCCAACCTCAATGGTCTGCTGCAAGCGTTCTTGCGTGAACGCCGCTGTATTGTCTACAATTCAGATGTCTATGTACAGCTCTCTGAACATTACCGTGTCTGTCCCGATGTCACGGTGAGTTGCGATCCACTTGATCGCGGCGCTCAGGAAGTTATCCGCTATCCCTCGCTGGTGGCAGAAGTCCTCTCTCCAACCACCGAAGCGCGCGATCGCGGCCAGAAGTCCTTGCAGTACCGTTCCTGCCCCAGTATCCAGGAATATCTGCTGATCAGTTCCGAATTTCCTCTGGTCGAAGTCTTCCGCCGCGAGAAACAGGGCTTCTGGTCGCTCTATACCCTCGGACTCGGCGACATGATCGAACTGTGCAGCCTCAGCCTCCGCTTCCCGGTTGCCGACATCTACCTGAATACCTCTTTTCTGGAAGAATCAAACGAGTGAGGGTTGTATTGGCTACATGGGACATCCGCTCGCACAATTGCTTTGTCGCTTTCACTCCCTTCACGCTCATTCCTGAAAAGCCGAGTTTAAACAGAAGAAAAATCTCTCCCATCCACAATCATGAAGAAACTTCCTGGGAAAGATGCCACTTGTGTTCGGCGACATGCTCGTTCGGAAGGAGGTGGCCAGGAGGAAACTGCTTTCAGGTTTTCCAAAAAACAGAGAAAGCACAAGGGGAGAGAAGCGAAACCAGGGTGGCGCTCAGAACGAGCCTCATCCATTTCTCTCCGCGCTTGTCTTCCAGTATTCAAGCTGCTCTTTGGTAGTCATGATGTAACCCGCCCAAGACGGCAATGGAGAGCACCCTGTCGCTCTTCTGAGGCGATGGAGCAGGAGGTGCTGGTGGCTCTGGGAGGTGCTGATGAATCCCTTGATGGGGTCGGGCCCGATTAAAGTACGCACTATACCTCTTGAGCACGCGCTGGAGCTGCTTCTCGTGAAGGATCAACAGGTGGTCGAGACATGCTTGTCGCACACTTCTCAAGAAGCGTTCGCAGATCGCATTGGCTCGGGGAGCGTGAAACGGTGTGTGAAGAATCTCAATCGCACTGGTTATCGCCACCCGAGCGAAACAGGGCCCAAATTTCCGATCGTTATCGCAGATCAAATACTTCGGTGCTTGCCCAAAGGGCGTGGCTTCTCGGAGTTGTTGGGCCACCCAGGGATCAGTAGGGGAACGAGTAACCCCGACATGGACTACCCGTCGGGTCTTGAGCTCGATGATGAAAAATGCGAAAAGCGGTCGAAAGAAGAGATCCGTGACCTGCAGGAAATCGCAGGCCCAGATATCTGCGGCGTGATTGTGCAGAAAGGTCGTCCACTTCTGCCCTCGTGGTTGTGGTGTGCGGACGGCTCGCATATACTTCTGAATGGTGCGCTTGCATACATGAAGACCGAGTTTCAGCAATTCTCCACGAATACGCTCAGCGCCCCAGAGCCGATTCTTCACTGCCATCTCCCTGATCAAAGCGACGGTTTCTGCCGCTATCTTCGGCTGATGAGAGGGAGCCTTTGACCTGTGCTTCCAGACCAGACGAAAGAGCTCACGATGCCACCGCAGCAGTGTGTCTGGTTGGACAAGCAAAAGGGCCTGCTTCCATGTGCGAACCAACCTTGCAAGGAGCACGAGGAGTATTCGATCCGCCTTGGTGCAAGCTGGTCGTTTCACCTGCCGACTGAGAATGATGAGTTGTTGGCGTAAGAGGGCGTTTTCCGCGATGAGCTGGGACTTGCTTCTGCCAAGATCGGCGAGTGATCCGAGCAGCAACGAGGAAGTGAGCGGTTGTGTGCAAAGAGCAAAGCGAGAGCTGAGCATCGCCAAGCAGCTACGACAAAGCCGCTTGAGATGAGGAAGAACCAGGTTCACAAATTGATCTTCTCCTTCGCGTAGATAAGTTGATGAGCATGTGGGAGTGGAAGCACATGTTCACACCTTCTGATTGTATCCTGATTTCCTCTGTATCTGCAATTAGTGGAGGGCCGATAGATCGTTCTTCTGATGGCGATTATCTGAACGGATGACCAAAGCGCAATGCCTCTGCGAGGCAGAGAAGATAATGATACGCCGCATATAAAACGTAAAAGCGGTAGAAGTATGCGACGTAACGAAGGAAGCGCCCATGTCACACTATAACATCCATGAGGATGAAAATGGCTTTTGCTCATCTGCTTGAATCTCCAAGGACTATTTTCGTAAGAAGTAGCCAGTACAACTTCTCTCACCTACTGATCCATCACTTTTTGCAATTTGGTCTGTGCGAACTATTGTAAACGTGGTATAGAATGAGCGTCAAGAAGCGAAAAAGGTCATCGTAACCGTAGAATGACTCTACGGTCAACGTAGAAAAAGTCCCCTACACAACAATGAGCAAAGTTGTTTGCCAGGTCTGCCTCGTTGATGTAAGGTTAGGCTCAACTGATCCAGAAAATTGCTCCCAAGGAGCACATGCGTGATATGCTCTATGTGAGCAACGAAGGAGGCAGAGCATGCAAAAAGCACGTGCATTGGTTAACGTTCGGGATATACATCTGATCTGCCAATATTACAAAACCTATGCCCAGATCGAAGGCATGACGAGAAGGCGCAAAATCACGCGAGCTCGCAGGCGAAATAGCGTTCTGGAAGTCCGAACAGCAGCGCGTGACGAGTGGATACAGCCTGTTGCATGGATCGAGTGGATCAATGATCTGGGCGTTCCCATCCGGTATCTGGCCCAGGATATTCGCTAAGAGAGCACTGGTGTTTTCTCTGAGAAGAGCGAGGCAACAATGGGAAAGAGAGACGAGAAGAACATCCCACGGCTTGGGAAGCGGTCCCCACGTTACCGCTTCTTTCTCAATCCCTATCAGGATGTGCGGTTTAGTACATGTCCGCAGTGTGCCAATAAGACAGGGCAGCGGAAACTGCCGCTGTTCATCCATATCGACCCAAAGCAACCGTTGCTGTTGAATAAGACCTGCCGCTATTGTTGCCACTGTGATCTATTGATTGCTCACCAGAACGAGTTAGATGAGATTATTACGAGAGTTTTCACCGTTCTTAACCCGGAAATTGTTGGCAACAAGTATCTGGTGATTGGGACATTGGATCGAGCTGATTGGAAGCGGATAGATCGGGAGAAGCTGCCTATCCAGGATACGATTGAGGCACTGCACGACTTTACAGAAGGGGTCATGTTCAAGCCAATGGGCGGATGGAGAAGATAGAGCGAAGGAGTCTCTGATGAGCAAAGCACGACCATTTCGTTGCGGCATTGCTTTCTGTCCACGGGAGCAAATCCAGGGTAGAGTGGAGAGGCATTGCTCGCCAGGCCGAAGCGTTAGGGTACTCGACGTTGTTCATGCCGGATCACCTGGGCGACCAGCTCTCTCCGATCCCAGCGCTGGTGGCGGCTGCCGATGCGACCAGTATGTTGTGGGTAGGTAGCCGTGTGTTCGACAACGACTTCCGTCATCCGGTCATGCTTGCCAAGGAGGCGGCCACCCTGGATGTTCTCTCCGGTGTGCGTCTCGAACTGGGAGTAGGCGGGGGTTGGCTGAAGCCAGAATATGAGCGGGCTGGCATCCCCTTTGAGCGTGTGAGCGTACGCATCGCGAGAATGGAAGAGGCCATCCAGATTGTCAAAGGCTTGTTCGCGGATGGGCCAATCGATTTCGCAGGCCAGTACTATACCCTCACCGGTTTAGAGGGCTTTCCCAAGCCGGTGCAGCGTCCGCACCCGCCTCTTCACATAGGCGGCGGAGGCCAGCGCCTGCTCTCAATCGCAGCCAGAGAGGCAGATAGTATCGGGTTTCTCCCCAGAGCTCGCCCCGACGGCCAGGGACAGGATTTGATGGACGCCACTCCTGAAGCCCTTGAGCAGAAAATCACCCGGGTGCGTGAGGCGGCGGGTGTGCGCTTTGCTGGTCTCGAACTGGGCATACTGGTTGCCCAGGTGTTCACCACGGAGGATCGCGAGCAGGCGGCGCACTTGATCGCGACGACTCTGGCGGCAGGATACCAGGTGAGTACCGACCAGATTCTGCAAGCGCCATACATGCTGATCGGGAGCATAGATCAGATCTGCGAGGACCTCCAGGTCCGCCGGGAGCGCTTTGGTATCTCGTATATTACTGTTTTCGAGCACAGCCTGGAGGTGCTGGCCCCTGTGGTAGCACGGCTCGCCGGTCAGTAAACAGAGCAAGATGGATGGGAGGTCGTAGTGACATGAACGCGCTGGGTCACGCTCTTTTCATAGGCAAAAGTTGGCTTATTTGAGGACGGATGATCGAAGTAGCCAGTACAGGGGCTCTTGTTCCATGTCTTTCCGCTTCCGTTTTGGACCTTATTTTACCATCTTCCAATTTAGATGCGATTGCCCTGGCAGCAGTGGTAGCAATCATTGACTTTTAACACCTCTCTCGTTCTTCCTGGTTCCTGATCTTTCTCTCGGTTGGTGCATGTTTCAAACACAGCGTGTAAACGCTCACTCTGCTCTTGTTGGGAAAGGGATTGCTGTTCTGTTAGGACGTGCTTGTTGGGCGGTTGTCGGGTTGGAGATCACGCAGCAATCGCTTCAAGCCTTGCTGGTACGCCTCGTGGTCTTTCCAGCGGGTAAAGTCCCTGATATGGCGTGTCCGTCGGATGCTGGCGGCCCATGGCAAGCTTGTCTGCTTGACCGTCTCATCCAAGGTGATGGGAAAGAGGGCCGTTTTGTGGTGGCGCTGTTCTTTCTCAAGGGCGGCCATGACCTCGCGTTCTACCCACTCACTGTTGACGGAATGTTCCGAAAGGACAACCAGGAGCTTATCATACAAGCGGAGAGACTCATCAATGCTGTGCCAGAACTTCTCCCCAATTTTCAAGTCTTCAGGAGCAAACCAGCACCGAACGCTATTGGATTGCAAGTCGGCATAGAGTCGTTCAACAAACTCCTGATCTTTACTGGCATAGCTGATAACGCACGTGTAATACTCACGAGGGTTCTGAGCCAGGGCATGGGCAGAGGTGATGAAGGACTCAGCGACGCCTGCTTTGCGCAAGAACTCCTCAGGAATAGTGCCTTCCGAGCGCGAGATGGCATCCGTGCCAATGGTCGAAGGGCCTCCGTGCCGCACTGTATCCAGTCCTCTAACGGTTCGCAGATCAACATCTCCAAAGATCGTCCGTCGGAGGTAGGCGCTGCTGAGGTTGGCGCTGCTGAGGTTGGCTTCGCTGAGGTTGACGTAGCTGAGGTCGGCTCTGCTGAGGCCGGCGTAGCTGAGATCGGCGAAGCTGAGATCGGCTCTGAAGAGCTCAGCTCCGCTGAGGTCGACGTAGCTGAGGTTGGCGTAGCTGAGGTCGGTTCTGAAGAGGTTGGCTTCGCTGAGGTTGGCTTCGCTGAGGTCGGCTTTGCTGAGGTCGGCTCCCCTGAGGTCGGCTTTGCTGAGGATGGCTCCCCTGAGGTCGGCTTTGCTGAGGATGGCTCCCCTGAGGTCGGCTTTGCTGAGGTCAGCATTGCTAAGGTTGGCTCCCCTAAGGTCAAGGGGTATATCTGGATGTTGGCCTCTCCATGTATTCCAGGCCTCTACTCCTTTTCGGAGACGTTTAAGCTGTGGTTGGTCTGCCATTCCGTTCACCTCCTCTGTGGTGCTCTCATTATAGAGAGACGCAAACCAATACGCAAGATGGTATTGTCAACTTGGTACATAACTGAACAGTGTGCTAACATGGCTTCATGAAAACACGCACCACTGCTCCGAGCTACAAAGGCTTGCGCTTCCCACCTGAAATCATCAGCCACGCGGTGTGGCTGTATTTCCGGTATTGTCAACTTAATGCAGTGATGAGATTATTTCCCCTGAAAAGTGGGGAAGAAGGACGTTTTTTCCGCCCCTTTTCGTGAAGAATCAGCATGAAAAAGGCCAAAAGAGCTTCTAAGTGGGGAAAGCTCATCAGAAGAAATAAATAAGTTGACAATACCTGCTCGAGCAGTAAGCGCATGATCCGCTGGTCAAACTGGCGCGATTTTGGTATGATGGGCATGGAAAGCTCCTTATTAGGAGTGAGAAGAATAACGTTTTCTCGTAACCAATGGTGCTAGTTTACAAGGAAAATTCGGCGCGCATACCATGTTGAGCGTATGACGATTGAGAGCTTGCACAGCTTTTAGAAAGGAGGCCGTGCTCCCATGAGTTTCAACAGCGACATCGTTACTCTTGCACAGAAGAACGAGTACTTCCGTCAGGAGGTGGTAACCGGTACGTATAGTCAGGTGGTGCTCATGAGTATCCCGCCTGGCGGTGAGGTCGGTGAGGAAACGCACCATGATGTAGATCAGGTGCTCGTTTTCGTTGCAGGTGAGGGTGAAGCCATTTTGAACGGCGAGCATCATCCCGTTGCACCAAACAGCCTGTGTTTCGTTCCTGCTGAAACAAAGCACAACTTCATCAATACCGGCACAAGTGACCTCAAGCTGTACACAGTGTATGCGCCGCCGGAGCATAAGCCGGGCACTGTTCACAAGACGAAAGCCGAAGCCGACGCTGCTGAGCACGCATGAACTGTGCTTCTCAAGCAGCACAGCTTCCCAAGGGTGGGAAGCTCTTTTGTTGGGTTCCCCTCTGCGAATTTGGGAAAAGTGTCCAGTAGCGGATCGTATTCACATGAGTAGGTCATGTCACTGGCAGCTTTTCCCTTACTGGCATGGAACAGAACACCTACTTCACGGATTGCCCCCATTCAATCTAGAAGTAGCACCACTGGTTAGTACTCTGTCTCAGAGCTTTCCTGTTGTCAAGTTTTGCACATTCACTGTTTGTTTGTTAGGAATTACTTCTGACCCTCTGGTGAAGCGATTGAAAACAAAGGCTTGTCAACTTTTGGTAGTCACTCTCGATAGAGGTGATGCGCTTCTAGAGCTATCTCAAAGGATACGGACACTGATCTCAAGAAGCCGCTCTGGAAGGGAGATCGTCCCATTTGGGACTCCTTTATCACCTCTATGCAGAGTGACTGCCCAACTTTTTGATGAAAATAAGAATCCTATGCACAGTGGTACATTCCCCCTTTTGAAGATGAGTAGATACATGCATTTCGATTGTACTCTTCCATAGGGGATTTGGCAAGCTGCGAGAGACATGGGAAGGGGCTCTTAAAGGCCTGACTGAGCGAACGGATATGGTAAGTAGCCAGCACAGTGGGAAGCTACAGGATGAAGCGGCCTGCCTGGATGGTCGAATGAGGAGAAAACCAGCCCGAAATGTGTTTGCAGAGGCTGGTTGAATTATCCACCATTGAGAGAGGCAGCACCCACGGCCATGGATTGTTTGAACAGCGCTCTTCTGGCATACACCTATGATAACAGGGCTATTCTTCCAGAAGCAAGCAGGCTCACTTCTTTTGAGGAAGTTTCTAATTATCGCTTAACAGGGGTCTGTCCCCATCTTGTTGCAAGGAGTCTGTGGTTGCTGTCCTGGGATAGCTGGTCCTATGATGCCTACCCAACTTATTCCTACACCTTTTTTCGATTTGCAACAAGAATGATTCCTCCTGTCTCGTTGCACAACTCGTAGGCAGGCCAAGTTTTAGGGCGGCCAACTTATCGGGCAAGCACAACCATATGTATTATGCTACGCCATCCTTCGCGAAACAAACACGGTCTTCTCTGGCTCTTACTACACAGAGGCAGTTTTCACTCTCCCTTTTTGAAAGGGGCATCTATTATGACTGACGGAAAAGCAATATTCCCTCCCCCCGTATCGCATCTCACCAGTGACTATTCCACGTTAAAATGCTAGGTCAAGCAGGTGGGGCTTCTGGAGAAGCAACCGCGTTATTATATGAGAATGCTCGGGCTGCTCGTGGCTTTGCTCGCATTAAGCGTGGTCATGCTACTGTTCGTGAAGCCTTTTTGGTTCCAACTTCTCAATGCCGTCTTCCTGGCTACTCTTACGACGCAGTTCGGACTCCTTGGTCATGCCGCTGGGCACAGACAAATATTTCGGAGTCCCCGGAAAAACGATATTGTTGGTCTCATCGCCGGGAATTTGTGTGTCGGCCTGAGTATGGAGTGGTGGATGGAGAGGCATAATAAACACCACAGTCATCCCAATCAACATGGTGTGGACCCCGACGTTTTCATTCCGGTCATTGCCTTTGCGCCAGAAGATCTGCAAGGCAAGGGAAAACTGCTTCTGCGTCTCATGAAATACCAGGCATACTTCTTCTTTCCGATGCTCTCGCTGGCCTTAATTGACATGCAGATCCACAGTATCGAGCACCTCTTTCAGAAGAAAATCACATATCCTCTAGCAGAACGGCTGCTCATTTTTCTGCACGTCGTGCTCTATGTGGGTATCCTGTTCGCGCGCTTCCCCATCTGGCAGGCAATCGTCTTCATGCTCACCCATCAAATTCTGGCCGGGGTCTATATGGGATCAATCTTCGCCCCAAATCATAAAGGGATGCCCGTCCTAGAAAAAGAGAGCCAGATGGACTTCTTGCATCGCCAGGTGCTAACTGCTCGCAATGTGTATGCCCATCCTCTGACCGATTTCTGGTATGGAGGTCTCAATTATCAGATTGAGCATCATCTGTTCCCTGGAATGGCGCAGAACAAGCTAAAAGAAGCACAGGGTATTGTCAGAGCGTTCTGCCATGCTCATGCTATTTGCTACTACGAAACAAATTTGTGGCAATCCTACCGGGAAACGGTCTCTGCACTTCACGAGGTAACTGCGCCCTTACGGGAAGCAAGCAAGTTTTCCTGATCTTCCTGTCCTGGCTACTTCTCATATCCATGCTCTTTTGCGAACGGATATGAGAAGTAGCCAGGACAGGCTTCTGGAGCGCATTCACCTATTTGCTGATGTGAATTAGCAATCGGCCTCCCAAGCCGTTTTACTCCGCTTATCTCGTTTAAAGTGGCGCTGTAGAAGTAGGGTGGAAGAAACAACTGTTTTCTCTTCCACCCTCCCACTGTGGTGGTGAGTGTAGCCTCTTTGCTGTGATCTTCCTGGATCACGCCGCTTGCCTGCTGAAATCGGAGCGATTTCTCTGCCGATTGAGATGGCAATGCGATCTATTATCATCTCTAATGTAACGCAAAAACCACCAAGGGGTCATGATTTAGATTACAAATCAGTCACAATCAAGGCAGAGAACATACGTGTTTCCGAACAGATGTCCCATGTAGCCAGCACAGGGAGACTGTGACAGGTGTGTGAGGAGAAAGACAATCTCCGTGATGCTCCTGTAAAGCTGAAGCGCTATGCTTTCTTGTGGAGGTGGAGTTTATCCCTGCCTACTTCATGAAGAAGAGAGAAGGTGAGTCCAACTATGATAGATATACTATCCAGAGAAAGCCTGCAAAGCTTGATGGAGACACAGCATGGTCCCTGCATCTCGCTATTTATGCCCACCGATCGGACCGGAGTGGAAGGCAACAGGACCAGCTTCGCATTCGGCGGCTGATCCGCGAGGTCGAGAGCCTGGTGATAGCCAGAAAGCAAGCTCCACTCGGCACAGGTGGAGGACTTGCTAGAACCCATACGGGCACTTTTAGGCGATGAGCGGTTCTGGTCGCACGCCAGTGATGGACTGGCGATCTTCCGCTCACCGCAGATGTTTCGCTCTTATCGCCTGCCCTACCACTTCAAAGAACAGGTCGTCGTCGGCGACCATTTCTACCTCAAGCCTTGCTACCGCTTCTTACCTATCGATGGGCGTTTCTACATTCTGGCCCTCTCCCACAATGCGGTTCGGCTGCTTGAAAGTACACACTACATCGTCACTGAGCTGAAATTGCCAGCACAGGTGCCGACCAGTCTTGCCGACTTCCTCAGGTTTGAAGGAGCGTGAAAACGACCTCCAATCTCATGGCTCGGCATCGTTTGGGACGATGGGCAAAGGCGGACGGCACCCCGCCATTTTCCACGGGCAAGGAGTGGGCATTGATGATGCCAAAGACGACATCCTGCGCTACTTTCAGCACATCGATCGAGGGCTGCATGAACTGCTGAAGGAGGAAACAGCGCCACTGGTGCTGGCAGGTGTCGAATTTCTCTTTCCGATTTACCGCGAGGCAAATACCTATCCGCATCTGCTGGAGCAAGGCATCGCTGGCAACCCCGATAGGCTGAAGGCGGAACCGCTGCGTGAGAAGGCCTGGGCCATCGTAGAGCCATCGCTGTCTTACAAGCACAGCAAGAAGCTGCCGCTCAATATAGAGACCTTGCAAGTACCGAGCGCAGCTTCCAATAATAGCAGCGAGATTGTGCCCGCCGCCTATTATGGGCGAGTGGCGAGCTTGTTTGTTGCCATTGACCAGGAGCAATGGGGAACGTTTGACCCAGCGACCGACACGCTCCAGGTACACGAGCAAGCGCAGCCGGGTGATGAGGATCTGCTGGACCTGGCTGCCACCCAGACGCTGCAGCATGATGGATAGTCTATGCCGTCGAGCAAACCAGTATGCCAGATGAAGACACCGCTCGCAGCCGTGTTTCGCTATGCATCCATCTAGCACCGCTTTGTTAGGAGGACACCCATGTGTTGCTTCTAGGGTAGGTACTCCCTGATATTGTTTATGTTTCATACATGAATAGAGCAGGCAAACTAAAACACTATTCCCTCTGCGTAGGTTATACTGTAACCAGCCTTGATGGTGAAGCGCTAACAAAGGGATAGTATCATGATCTCATTTCTGGATATGCTCTTGCGCATGGGCGTGGCGTTGCTACTCGGTGCATTGATAGGTTTTGAGCGCGAGAGGCGCGAACACGAAGCCGGTATGCGCACAATCGCGCTGGTCTGCCTCGGCTCCTGTCTCTTCACGCTTGTCTCGGCATACGGTTTCCTGAGCCTGCTTGGTATACCTCACATATCGCTTGACCCCACACGCGTGGTACAGCCCCTATCAAAGGTGGATAATTCGATCTACTCAGATCTCCGCTTGACAGGTGCACAGGTATCTCTTTAAGCTTGCATAGAGCTTCCCACGATCATGATTTCAAGCGGAGAGAATGCCTATGCTCCAGCATGTCTTCCTGTCGTTGCTCATGTACCTGTTCATGCTCGCGGTAGTCTGGCTGTCTCAGTGGTACCGATTTCATCACGGCCCTGCTCATGGCAAAAGCGGAGGGCTGCCTCGTCGCCTCAAGCCCCGTACTCCCCAGGATTGTCCTGCCTGTTGCCTTGCTGCCTCCAGCTCATCGCCTGGGACACGAGAACTGGACCCCGTACGTCCTTGGCGTGAGGTGAAAAGCCGACGAGGAGCGCCCAAACGGGTGAAGACCGAGGGCTTCGCCTGTCCCAATCAAGCCTGTGTGTACGACGGGATCAGCGATGCGGATGTCCATGCCATCGTGAGCGATGGGAGCTACGGGAAAGCCGAGTGGATCCAGCGGTGGCGCTGTCAGGCGTGTGGAAGCAGGTTCAGTGCGCGCCTCCACACGCCGCTGTATCGGCTCAAAACGCCGTCGTATCGCGTGGCCCTGGTGCTGGGTGCCCTGGCGGAAGGATTGGATGTCTCGGCGGCGGAGCGTGTCTTTGGCATTCGACATGCAACGATCACGCGCTGGCTGCCTGCCGATCTTCACCAGCGATGGCCTCAATGCCTCCTTCTACGCCCTCACTGCTCACTTTGGACACTGGATCAAGGCACCGAAGAGCAAGAGGAAACAGTGGCAGGTGGCCGCTGGCCTGCTCTATGGCCAGGTCAAAAAGAGCTACCGACGACGCAGGTTAGTACGGGTCAAGCAGGTGATCCGGTTGGGGACTGGTCCCGCCTTCACCGAGGCATTGCAAGCCTTGGGCTGGTCTGGACGCGTCAACACCGCCTGTATCGAGCGCGTCAACCTGACGCTCCGTCGTGGCGTGGCGGCTCTGGCACGACGCACCTGGACGACGGCCTTACAAACACCTCATCTGGAAGCCCATCTGCACTGGTGGCAAGCCTCTTATCACTTCGTGCGACCCCACGCCTCGCTGCGCGTGGGGTTGCTTCAAGGACAAGAGGGCGATGCCTCGCCGGTGAGACCACGGTATCGGCAGCGGACTGAAGCCGATGGCATCTGGCCGAACCAGTCACAGGTGGACCACACAGCACATCCTCTGTTGCCCGCTGCCGCCGTTCCCCGCTTGAGAAGTCACGCAAGCCGGAAGGACATGGCCCTGAGATGGCTGGTGCAGTATCTCACCAGGCAGAAACACACCTGCTTTGGAGGAAATGCAACCTGGCTCCAGCAGCATGATGGAAAATCAGCCCAAAAATGGTCTCGCGGAGGCTTGTCGAATTATCCACCATGTTCGAGAGCTGTACCGTTTTTCTGTGCCATGCGTCCACTAAAGCACATCCACAGGAAGCGTGTAAAGACGGCGTTATCGCTTCGTAATACACAAAACCATATCGCAATAGGTCTGCCCGAAACCCTTGTCGCGTTTTCCCTGGTATAAGTGAACAGCGGGTGGGGCTGCACTGTGAGAGGCGGGGAGAGAAGTACCTTGGCGGCTATGAAAGTCGAAGGTATCGTATAACTCCTATGCTATAATTACCATTCATACCATTCACAAATGACCCGGGTTTCCTTGTCTATCCTCGTGGTATTGTCAACTTAGTGATATGATGAGCTTATTTCCCTCTCAAAGTGGGGAAGAGATCCTCTTTTTCGGGCAATTTTACCCCATTCTTTGATGAAATTGCCCGAAAGAGTTCCCGTAGTGGTGAAAACTCATCAATGGAAGAACATAAGTTGACAATACCATTCGAAGGATGGGAAGCTTAGAAGGAAGAATAGACGGGGTCAAGAAGGATTGTCAAGCGATCAGGAGAGAAGGAATTATCCACCGAGAGAGGCAATACCACTACCGCTCAATCTCCCTTGCTATTCTCCAAGCAGGTGAGTTATACTTATAATGACGCCAGAGTGAAAGGTGGCGCAAAGCCTGTACCCTTAGCGCAGTTGCCCTGATAAGCTAGTTATAGAACGTGTAGTTGTGCCATTGAACGCCTGCTGTATTCGCATTGTTCAATATATAATTAATTCTATTATTATCTCGCATTTTCATTACTGTAAATGCTATCACGACCTCCTTAAAGTTGAACGTCTTATTTCACCGTTGAGTTTGCCTGAGGCGTGAAGAGGTGCCTTGAGTGAACGGACTCAGCGGTATCAGGTTGAGTGTGTCGAGTTGTCCGGCATCAGGAATGAACGCTTACTTGAAACGTCTTGCTCGTTCTCGCCACTTATGTCAGCACCAGCTTTATTTTGACCAATTTGGTTACATAAGCTGTTTGTCTTGTGTCAATGGCTGGGCCAGTCTAGCATGCTTCTGAAGCATGCACAGGAAAAAGGTGAGTCATTGAAACGAAGAAATATCATCATGTTTTTCTTTCCTCAACCACTCTCAGAGAGCATTTGACCCAGGCTTATGTTGGCGCATTTTTACGCTGGCGTTCATCCTTATGGAGGGGAACTACAATATGGACATTCATACCATGCGTTTTTCATCCATCTTAGATACCAACGAACTTGGGGATTTGAACTCCTTTTTGTCCCGCACCGCTTTTGTTGTTTCCCATAAAAGCGAAAGCATCGAAACCCTCCTCGGAGTACTCTGGTACCTTCCCGTCAACAGTCCGATCATTGTGGTGACAAACTGTCCAGAAGGGGACAAAGAGGATATCAAGAGGGGGCTCACAGAGTATTTAACGCATCACAAAAAGATCTACCTGGTCCATCAGAAGGACGAGACCATTGCGCGATTTTTCAGGGAGTGCGGTGTGTGCCATATCCTCGGTAAGGATGGCAAAGTGGTAGATGGAAAAGGTGAAGGCATGTACATCGGGACACTCTGTGCCCTTCAGTTGGGCTATGCTCAGTGGATTATCTTTTATGACGCCGATAACCTTGTGCCCTGTGCTTTGTTGGAATATACGTTAGCCATGAGCAGACTCTTTCTGGCTGTTCGATCGCCTCTCCTTTCTCCTCAAAGTGATACGCTTGTTCTCAGGGGACAAGCGGAGAGCCACATCGCTCCAGATTTGCACACTGTGCGCATCTGTTGGTCATCTAAACCAGAGTTAGGCAGCGGAAATTTGGAAACCAAGGTGATAGGCCGCTGCACCCAGGTAGTTTCTCCGCTTTTTAGTGGCCTCTTGGAAGCATGGTTTGGTCTACGCGACGCTCGCATGAGTTCGTCCAATGCTGGGGAGCAAGGGATGACGATCAAGACGGCGAAGACGGTACGCTTTTCCTCTGGGTTCTCTGTCGAAGCCTTTCAACTCCTCGATTTACTCTTCAACGCTGCTCAGCGGAAAGACCAATCCGAGAGGGTTCTATTCCAGCAATACCAGTCGCAAAGCCCTCACTTCCATACGAAAAAGGGGGGTGAACATATCAGGAGGCTGATTGAGGACAGTTTGGGGGGCTTTTTCCTCTTTGAGCAATGGCTTCCCCAGAACATGAGACACCAATTGCAGCGCGTGTATGATGAACTGTGCCTTGACCTCAGATATCCTGTCGTGTACCCTCCACTACAAGATGTGCAGTTTGAGGGGCATGGCATGTTTGTGAACCAATACAAGTTGTGTCGGGGTGTGGTTCAGGGCAATCGCATCTAAATTTTCAGGCGGCTTGTAGAGCACCTTTGCACAGCAGAGCTTTGAAAGCTGGTTTGTTGTGATGCAGCTTGTAGAGCCAGTTCCAAAAATTAGATGCGATTGCCCTGGGGTGTGGTTCGTCGGGAAAGCAAGGATGGATTGTCGGAAGCGTCAGAACTGAGAGTGCGCCGATGTGCTCATAACGCCCTTGTTGGGGGAGTCCAACGCCACGAGGGTGATCTTGACCCGTTTTTGTAGAGGGGTAGAATATGAAGGTTACCCCTGTGGTGGCTACTTGAGAGATCCGCTCCAAAAAGAGCAGCAATGATAGCTATATCCGTTCCTTATTAGTAAGGGCAGTAACGAAGAAATAACTTAAACTGATTGTCCTGGTTTACCAGATGCCATCCAAAAAGTTGTGTAATGGCGCATAACTGAAAAGCCCGGAAGCTAGGTCCGGACTGGGTTTAACGCATTCTCGCTGCATATCATTACACAACATTCGGGATGGTATCGGTTACCAGGGGTATCCGTCGAGAAAAAGCGTCAAAGGTCACTGTATCAATTCCTTTTCCTTGCAATCCACCTTGTTTTCAGTCGACAGAGGGGACCACTTTGTTTGGCTTTGTCCAGGGAACACCCAGTGTATAGCGCAATGCCGGGCAGAAAAAACGGACCACCACCAGACACACCTGGAAGGAAACCCGGAGGACATGCTGAACCGTGGGGGCAATACAGCCGTACAGTCACAGATGGTAAACTCCAAGGAGGAACTGTAGCAAAGAGAAAGCAAGAGGAGCCAATGCGCAAAAAGAAGAGATATCCTCAAGCCATCAAGCGCATTATGCGTCCAGAAATCACCCACTGTCTGGAGTGTCAAAGGAAGCTCCAACGGTGTGTCACGATTTCGGATCGAATGATCATTACCCTCAAGCAAGTGCTTCGACTCGTTCATTGTGGGTATCGATGTCCCCATCCAGAATGTTCTGGACGAAAAACGCTCTATCGAAGTGCAGAGGCAGATGCATTAGCTTTAGCTGGGTTTACTTTTGGAGTGGATATTGTCCTGTTCGTAGGACATCGGCGATTGCGAGAGCACCAAACCGTCGATGAAATGCACCAGTCCCTATCGGAGCAGTTAGCGCCGCTTGACCAAACGATCTCGCGCAGAGAAATCTTGTTTCTGTTTGAAGCCTACACCGCTTTGTTACGTGCAGGGACGGAAGTCACCCATGATGAAGGCTGGAAAGAGCAAGTACGGAAAAATAAAGGGATCGTGCTCTCGATTGATGGCATTCAGCCAGATAAAGGCAATGAAACGATCTATCTGATCCGTGATGTCTTGACGGGAAGAAGACTCAATGCAGAAAATGTCACGGAGAGGACGAAAGAACGCTTGAAACAGCTTCTGGCCCCTGTGGTGGCACTGGAGGTACCAGTGCTCGGAGTCATCAGTGATGCTCAACCCACCGAATTACAAGCCGTTGCGGAGGTATGGCCCAACATCCCACATCAGATCTGCCAATTTCATGCTCTTCGTGAAGCGGGGAGACTCATTTACAACGCTGATCATCGTGTGAAGACTGACATGCGCATCAGTATGCAGGAAAGAACGCACACCTATCGTCACGATCTGCACAAACGTCTGCGGGAAGCTGAAGAGAGGAAAGAAGAGCAAGAGCAGGAAATCAGCCAATTACAGATGCTTGAGGAGTATGCTGCAACGGTAGAGGGAGCCTTAAAGCTAGAAAGTCAAGCTCCTTTCCAATATGGAGGGCTCGCAATGCAAGAAGCTTTGACCCAGATTCAGGCGAGCTTAGAGAAGCTTGAAAAAGGGGGGAAGCGGTAAACCAAACGTGCAAGAAGCGTCTTACGCGCCTCAAGACGATTGTGAGCTTGCATGAGGAGAAAAAAGAGAGTCTTGCTCATATCAAGAGCATGCGCGAATGGGTTTTGGAAGTGGAACACATTTTTGATGGATCATGGGCCAGTCAAGCTGAAGAGATCACGAATGTGGAGGTCGCACGGCGCTTCGATGCCTACGCGAGACGCGTCTCTCGTGCTTTGTCAATGCGGAAGAACGAACAGAAGACGAACAATTCCGTTTAGGCCATCTCTTCAAGGTGTTAACGCATTTGAGGCCAGGGCTCGTCCAATGTTACGACATCGAAGGATTTCCCCGGACAAACAATGAGATGGAACGCACCATTCGTGCCATCAAAATGCCTTATCGTCGCATCACTGGTCGCAAAAACTGGAACAATTATCTCTTGCGATTTGGACGGTGTGTCGCCTATCAAGAATGGTGGCAGCATCAACCTGATGGCGAGGCTCAACTGCAAGCTCGTTTACGGCAGGTGACTCCTTCATCGTGGCGACATATCCGGCAGGAGACACGCCAGTGCCACATGGAGCAGCTCAACCGCTTTCGTTTTCGTCACCGTCCACTCGACTATCTTGCTGCTTTAGAAATGCGGTGGGAGCAAACCACTGGTACGGCTGTATTGCCCCCATAGTGCTGAATGACCAGAAAAAATAGCCTGGAGCCCATATTCCGCACCCTTCCAGGGAAATTTTATAGATGTGTTGATAAAGCGACCCATATGATCTGACTCAATTCAGCGCCAGTCTGTCAACACCTTGACACTGTTTTCATCATCACACCTGATGATATGAGTCATCAGGGAGGGAACTATTACCGTGAAGCCCATGAAGTTCCTTTTAGCTCTATGTACTTGCTCGACATGTATACTTCAAGTGACCATTTCTGAACCAGGAGAAGTTGATGGTAGAGGGACCTTCCCGTTTTGATCTAAGACCATCCTGTTACGTAAAGAGGCGCCACTTTGTCCCTGATTCCATGTCAACTTGTTCATCATACAGTGGCTGTGCTAGCTACACGGGACATCTGTTCGGAAACACGTATGTTCTCTGCCTTGATTGTGACTGATTTGTGATAGAAATCATGACCCCCTTGGTGGTTTTTGCGTTACATTAGAGATGATAATAGATCGCATTGCGATCTCAATCGGCAGAGAAATCGCTCCGATTTCAGCAGGTAAGCGGCGTGATCCAGGAAGTACTCCAGTGCCACATAAAAGATGGGGCGGCTCTAGAGGCTCATTGCCGTTCTGCTGGCTTTTTCGCAGACTGAGCCTGAGAAGCCATCTGACAATCAGTGTTCCTGGAGAAGTGGCACTGGAGTCCTACGACGGATCGTGTGAAAACAGGTGAGCGGCTCAACGACGAAGGGACGCGAGGTGAAGAGCATGCAAGAGCAGTTGAAGCAGCAGTCCATTCCTGTCAAAGTCTACCGGACCGACAAGCGCTTGATGATTGCAGCACCAATGGCTGGCCTGGAACCCGAGAACATTGCGGTCGAAGTCACGGCCGATGGTCGCCTGATTCTCCATGGGGACCTACGCAGCATGTTAAAGGAGGTCAAGGATCTCCTGCTTGATGAATGGAGCGTGGGGGTCTATCACCGCGAACTCGCACTGCCGGTCGCGGTTGACGCTGCGTGTGCCAATGTTACCTATGGTAATGGTGTGTTGATGGTGACCTTGCCCATCAGCGAGCAGACGAGTCCTGCGCAGCTGGCGCTCGTGCGGCGAACTCCTACTCGCGGCGGGCGCAAAGGTAACGCCGGGCGCCCTTCAGTGTGCGTTGAGACCTGACTCTATGAGAGCTTTCTGCCTTTTTTGGCATGATTGCTTCACTTGCCTTCCCGATGCAGAAGCAACCATGCACCGGAGGGCGCTAAACTGTTGCTTGAGAACCAGAAGTGGTCCGAAGAATAGTGTGTATCGGAGAGCCGGACGCGGGAAATTCGCTTAGCCGGTTCAAACGAGGAAGTCCGTGTGTGCTTCAGTCATATCACATGGAGAAGTCTACCATGAACCAAGAGCAACCATCAAACAAGAGCTTCATGACTCCGCGATCGATAAACGGCTCTATGAGTTATCAAGAAGATGCTGTTGTGAGCCGTGAACTTATCCATACATCAACCGGCAGCATCACTTTATTTGCTTTTGCTAAAAAGCAAGGCTTAAGCGAACATACTACACCGTATGATGCTTTCATAATGATAACCGATGGTCAGGCAGAAATTACTGTTTCAGGGGTAAAACATGAGATAAAAGCCGGTGATATGTTACGAATGCCGGCCAGCAGTCCTCATGCTCTTAAGGCTATTGAACCATTCAAAATGGTATTAATCATGATGAAATCTTGATGGTATTGTCGACGTATTTCTTCCATTGATGAGTTTTCACCATTACGGAACTTTTTCAGGCAATTTCAGCAAAGAAAGGGGGAATATCGCCTGAAATAGAGTATCCCTTCCCCACTTTGAGTGGAAAATAAGCTCATCATAACACCAAGTTGACAATATCGGACTAACGAGTAACGAGAGCTGAACAGGGTACTTCCTCAGGTACCATAGAATAGTCTTGGGGACCGAGTAACAAGCAGAAAGAGCTAGCTAACTGGCACCTGTTCTTTAGATGTACCATACAAAGATGGAGGAGAAATATGCCTGGACAATTTGATGGCAAGGTGGCCAGCGTAACAGGCGCAGCTTCAGGAATTGGCCGAGCAGTGGCTCTTGCTTTCGGCAGGCAGGGGGCTAAAGTTGTTGTCTCAGATGTGGCGAGGCAAGGAGGCGACGAGACCGTTCGCCTTCTTAAGGAAGCCGGCGGTGAGGCACTTTTCGTTCCGTGTGACGTTTCGCAGTCGAAAGAAGTAGAAAGACTGATTTCAACCACGGTTGCAAGCTATGGACGCTTGGATGCGGCGGTGAACAATGCAGGCATCGAGGGTGTCCTGACGACGGTGGTTGATTATCCCGAAGAGATGTGGCAAAAGGTTATCAATATCAACTTGACGGGCTCCTGGCTGTGTATGAAGTATGAAATTCCGCAGATGCTCAAACAAGGCGGAGGTGCCATCGTCAACATGGCTTCCATTCTTGGCATCGTCGGCTTTGCTACCGCCAGTGCCTATACGGCAGCCAAACATGGTCTGATCGGTTTAACCCAGGTCACCGCGCTCGAGTATGCTACTCAAGGCATACGTGTCAATGCGGTTTGCCCTGGGTTTATCGAAACTCCCATGGTCATGCAACGTGGTGTGGCTGCTGGCTCTCATCCCGAAGCCTACCAGCAGATCGCTGCGCTGCATCCCATCAAACGCCTCGGCAAGCCAGAGGAAATAGCAGCGGCTGCAGTCTGGCTCTGTTCGGATGCAGCTTCCTTCGTTACAGGAGCTTTTTTGCCAGTAGACGGAGGCTATACTGCTCAATAGGTGACTTTTCCAGTGAGCAATAAGCTCTGTAGGGGATTGTTAGCGTCTTCCGCTGGTCTCTATCTTGGGCATCGCTTGAGGCAACGTTACTCTAAAATCTGACGATGATTGCCACCTGGCCAGTTACCCGTTTTCGCTGTCCTGGCTACTTCCCTCATCCATTCGCTAAAGAGCACGGATGAGGGAAGTAGCCAGGACAGGGTGGTTCCATCACTCCTTTATTGCAAAACGGGCAGGTAATGTGGAAATCTCTATCATGATTTTCCAAATCAGGCCAGGGTTTGTGGAGATCTATCCAGGACTGAGGATACCGGGACGAAATTTACTTTATGCAACCGGTAAAATCCGGCTTGCGCTTTTCTTTAAATGCTTTTATGCCCTCCTTGTAATCTTTGCTATCGTATACTCTTCGCCGTAATCCTGCGATCCTTTCGAAATTGCCCGGAGTGATTGGGTGAGCTTCACCTAATATGCCGAAAATTTCTTTGGTCACAGCGGTACATAGCGGTGAGTTTGCTAAATTATCTTTGGCTAATTCGTAGGTGAATTTTTCTAATTCCTCTTCTCTTACCAGATAATTGAGAAGTCCAACTTCATACGCCCTTTGCGCATCGATTATTTCAGCCGTCAGCATCATTTCTTTTGCTATATTGTGCCCGACTCTATTTACGATGTGCAAAATGCCTGTTGTATTGTACGGGATACCTAATCTTACCGGTGTCATGCTGAATACCGTTTTTTCACATCCGACAACCAAATCACATGTGCATGCCATTTCACAGGCTCCGCCATAGACTTTTCCTTGGATCATCGCTATAACCAGGCCGGGGAATTCTTGAATTTCCCGCATTACCTGCTCGAGCGGATCTTCATAGGATAATGGATTTCGACGAGGTTCGGGGAGTTCATTTATGTCTAATCCCGCGGACCATATCTGTTGTCCTTTATCCGACCGGATGATAACAACTCGAATTTCCCGCTGCTTGAATAGTTCAAACGCCGCAACTATCTCCCGCAGCAATTCATTGGAGAGACAATTGCGTTTTTGGGGATTATTCAAGGTTATGGTGCCGATAGAATCTTCCAGGGATGTTAGTATAAGAGACATGGTATATCTCCTTTCATCTTTCGTCAGTAACCTCTATTTTTAATGTTCAGGATAAAAATCCTTACTATGATTTTATACCTTGCTGCGAGAATATGCACAAATACATATGTGCCCAGTGAGTACAAACGAGCCTTACATCCGGGAAACCGTCGGAACTCGCCTGCCGTGTGATCCTACAATGGGAGGGATGACGCCAGAACGATCCCTTTTCCTAATCACAAAACGCATTGAGCTGATGGTAAGAGAGATCGAACACGCTTTTTGTCCACGACTTCTTGTACTGGCTGCTTAGACTGTCCGTTCTAAAAGGTACATCGGGAAATAAGACTATGAGTGTCTTTTCCCCTGTGCTGGCTACTTTGGATATTCGTTCTAAACTAGGAAAGAAACAGCGCCTAAAAAACTTTTCTCGCCACCTGCTTGATGTGAAGATAGCAAGAAAAAGGAGCGGATAGAGACGTCACCGACTGTAGTACGGATAGGTAGGAGCTTGCGCTCTTTCCCCCCGCCCAAATGAAGTAGGGTACCGGCGAGGTACCATAAGAATGTCTCATAGCCCTTTTCCGTTATCCTGCCGGGTAGCCAGGAGAGCATTGCTGCTCCCCAGCCCCCTAAGAATGAAGTAGGGCACCGGCGAGGTACTTCATCAGGATGTGTTGCAAAAACGCTGAGAGGAGCGCGATGGGCGCGAAGCCTTGCTTCCTCTTCAGCTTAGGCCGCCCCTCCAAACAGGCGGGCGATGAACGAGATCTGCCCGGTGACGTTCCTCTTTTCTACCCCACGCACCTGCCCCTTACGAATCATGTTCATACTCTCGTATCCTTGTAACGTCTTCCCTGCGGTCTCAAAGGAAAAGAAGCCCATCCCCAGCTTGACCAGGCGTTTGATGAACCGATGGTCTTGCTCGACCAGGTTGTTCAAGTATTTGACCTGTCTGAGTTCGACCGCTTCGGGAAGCGCCCCGCTGGCTTTGAGGTCGGCAATGGCCTTGGGATAGGCCGCGTTCTTATCGACGTTGATCACCCGAGGGGCTGACGTGGCAAGGTTGGCCGCAGCTGCGGGCTCTTCCACCTGTTCCTCGGCCGGATGGGCTTGAGAAGCTGAACCAGCGGCGGCATGCAGCGCTTTGAGGAAGAAACGTTTGGCCGCCTGGGCATCGCGCGTCGGGCTCAAGAGAAACTCCAGCGTGTTCCCCTCGGAATTCAACCGCTCGGTAGAGATACGTCCAGGTTTTTCTGACTTTTACATAGGTCTCATCCACGCGCCAGGAGTCGTTGGTGGCTTTGAGATGCGGTTTGCATCGTTTCTCCAGTTCTGGGGCATAGTGCTGGACCCAGCGGTAAATCGTGGTGTGATCCACCTGCAATCCGCGCTCCCGCATCATCTCTTCAAGGTCCCGATAACTGAGCGAATAGCGCAAGGACCAGCGCACGCACAACAGAATAATGTCGGACTGGAAATGACGCCATTTGAAGGGATGCTGCTGGTTCATGAAGGGAACTCCTCTGCTACTTCTTGGCTAGAAGCAGAGCTTACCAGAGAACCGCCTTTTTTGCAACAGAACCTTCATCGGCGTTGTAGCATATCTTACTTTATCCCCTCAGGAGAAAAACACGCAATGGAGACCGTATCGGACACGGGATTGCCCCGTGTAGACGTTCACCTCGGGAAGTTTTCACAAGCCTGTGTTGTCATCTTGACTGGCCTGGCATTTCTCTTCAATCAACCTCTTCTTGTGCCGCTTGCCGCCATAATCATGGCACTGGCAGCATGTATACCTACCGCCAGTCCTTTCAAATTCCTCTATCAGCGCGTCATGTTGCCTTTGCGCCTGTTGCGTCCACGTCTTATCGAGGATGATCCAACTCCTCATCGCTTTGCTCAGGGTGTGGGCGCAACATTTCTTCTCGCCTCAAGCCTCTTCCTTTTCCTGCTTCATGCAACCGTTATCGGCTGGATTCTTGACCTGATTGTCTTCGTGCTGGCCGGCATGAACTTTACCGTAGGCTTTTGCGCCGGTTGCTTTGTCTACTATTGGCTGGGGCGGTTTGGCGTCGTTCCATCTGTCCGCTACGAAGGTGGCTTTCACTGGCGAGGGGTTTGAGCAATGCCTGAGGTCACTCTACGACTTATCATCCTCCTTCTCATTGGTGTAGCCGTTTGGCTGCTGGTAGCCTTTGGTCGGCGTTTCGTAGATGTGCGTCGGCAACGTGCTCTCTCTGCCACACTGCCAGCTATATTGTCTAGCATCACCAATCCAGATGATGCCACTGGCAAAGCTCGTGTACAAATACTAGCATTTAGCCTCCCTGACTGTCACCAGTGCCATCGGATGCAAGCTCCAGCCCTGCAGCGTGTGATAGAGGCACGCAATAATGTTGTCTCTGTCATTGATATTGATACATCCAGTTCCTTTGAACTGGCCCAGCGCTATCAGGTGCTCACTGTGCCTACCACCGTTGTTTTGGATGCAACAGGCCAAGCCCACGCGGTGAATTACGGCTTTGCTAATACAAAGCGACTGCTCGAACAGGTAGATACAGTTTTGGCAAAAGTTGCCTCGTGAAAGGAGAGGGGGGGTGTTTCATTTTTTGGCTCTGTCCACACGTGCCATGTATATTCAGGAAATGGTATTCTGTTAAGGGTTAGATTTTAACCTTCACTTTAAACAAGTGTGAAAGACTTGTCCTTAACTACCATATGGAAAGGAAGTGATTAACATGGCAGCAACGCTGGATGACCTGCTCAAGCTGAATGGTGTTGTCGCAGCCGGTGAGTTCACCCTTGATGGGAAGTTGGTGGACTACAAGGCGAAGATGGACATGTCACCCGAGTTGGCGGCGATGACGGCGCAATTCTGTGCCACAGTCACGATGATGTTTAACACCCTCGCGGGCGCGTTCATGCAACTGAGCCAGATGAAGTGGGTACCCCAACAAGGGTGGGCGTACTCTGGCGGCGACTTTACGGTGGCTATCGGCGGCAACAGGGGAGTTTTTGTCGAGACCGCTAAAGCCGACTTTAATCAGTTGTTCCAGGCACTCACCAGCAATCCGTGAGACAAACGGGGAGGCAAGCAGGTAGTCCCTGTGGTACTGTCCCTGGATATGGTGGATAATTCGATCAACCTCTACAAACACGTTTCGGGCTGGTTTTTTCGTCATTGGACAGTCTGGACAGGCCTGTCCTGGCTACTTCCCTCATCCGTGCTCTTTAGCAAACGGATGAGGGAAGTAGCCAGGACAAGGATATTCGAGAAAGTTGGAAGACGGGGCAGTCCGCTCATTGAAGATGCGTCGGTAAGTCGGACAGCGGAAGGTTCGTTGATATCAGACCGATGTAATGATCATCACTGTTATATCGTTGATTGTACTTGTGCAGTTCATTCAAACGCTTGGTGATTATGTTGCAAAAAGGGCAGATCGAAGATAAAAGAGAGGAGTGGACATTATGGGGGCAAAATTGTATTGGAATGAAGAAATTGAAACTCTCTCCAGAGATGAATTGGATAAACTGCAGGAAGCATTGCTTACAGAGCATTTGGCTCTTGCATATAATAAATCTGACTACTACAAGGAAGCATTTGACAAAGCCGGAGTGAAGCCATCTGATTTTCAGCAGCTTTCAGATATAAGCAAATTTCCTTTTGTGAATAAATACATAGAGCGTGAAAGGCAGCTACATAACCCTTTACTGGGTGACATGGTTGCTGTACCTGAGGAAGAAGTGGTCTTTGTATCGGCTTCCAGCGGTTCAACCGGCGTACCTACCTTAAGCCCTTTTACCAAAAAAGATTTTGATGAATTTCAGGATGTGGAAAGCAGGCTTTTCTGGGCGGCAGGTATGAGGCCCAAAGACCGGTATGTGCATGCGCTTAACTTTACGCTGTTTGTGGGAGGGCCGGATGTTATAGGAGCTCAGAATTTGGGAGCCCTTTGCATATGGGCGGGTACAATCCCTTCGGATAGGCTGCTTTTTATATTGCAAGAGTTTCAGCCTACCATCATATGGACAACGCCTTCCTATGCATGGTATCTGGGGGAAACCGCAAGCAAGCAGGGGATTGATCCGACAAAGGATCTTGCCATTAATAGGATTATTGTAGCAGGTGAACCTGGAGGCTCCATAGCTGCTACCAGAGAAGCCATTGAAGAGCTTTGGGATGCAAAGGTGTATGATTTTTTGGGATTTCAGATATTTTTGGAGCATGCGCAGGCATGTGCAGTGAAAGAAGCGGTCTGCATTTAGCGGAGGACCATATCCTTGTAGAAGGAATACATCCTGATACACGCCAGCCTGTAGCGGAAGGCGAGAGAGGAGAGCTTGTGCTCACCACCTTGAGGAAAACGGCAAGGCCGATGATACGTTTCAGAACAGGTGATATTGGTACTGTAAATAAAGAAAAGTGCGCTTGCGGACGTACGCATGCCAGAATGAATATTACCGGACGCTTGGATGATATGCTTATTGTTTCGGGAGTGAATGTGTTTCCGAGCGACATCGAATATGTTGTCCGCAATATGGAAGAGCTTTCGGGAGAGTACAGAATTACTGCCATCACAGAGAACTATACCACCAAATTCAAGGTTGAGGTAGAACATGCACAGGGAAATGAGGAAGCTGCTAAAGAATATCTTGCGGAAAAAGTCTCAGCTCAAATCAAAGTGCGTGTAGGTGTTAAGCCGAAGGAAGTTGTCATTCTGGAAAATGGTGAGCTCCCGAGGGCTACGCATAAGGCTACACGCTTAATCGATGAACGCCAAAAAGGGTGATCTCTCACTTTGCACTATTCCAAACAGCTCCGCTCAAGCCGATTTGAGAGTGCGTGGCAAACCCTGCAAGGGTATGAGGTGATGCACATGCTGAGGAAAGGGTAGATGCAAGGGGTCAACAAAAGAGACATTCTAGGCCAGATCGCGTTCATCTCCAGTCTGTTCGGAGAGCCAGCCTAAACTTAACAAGAAGGGGCAGCTCGTCTCTTGTGATCCTCGATGGGTTTTTGCAACACAGCCACCAACTGCAGGTGAGTGGCTTCCCGACGCTCATTTTCAAAGGGAGAGACGAGCGAGCTCTGGTTTTGCGTGGAACGCAGTCATTCTCTCGATTGGGGCGGGCGCTCTTGCAGATCACAGACATCGAGCGGGTCGAATTGCGTCCCTCCGTTCACGAGGTAATGCTTGCCTACGGCTCTGGAACGACGCATGAGTTTGCTGAAATATTGAATGAATCTCGAACGGGAGGCTACGATCCGGGCTCTAACCACGGCCGGTGCTCGCAGAACGCGTCTCGCAGGTGATGCACTCTGGTCCAGCTTCTAGCCGGTTTTGCTCAGGCAGACTCTACGAGTTAGCGCTCCTTCAGTTCGCATAGGGTGTTCTTTCCTGCGCACCTGACGCCGTGGCGATTAGGAGCCGTCGCCCTCGATGGAGAGTATCCCTGCTTCGAGGAGCGCTGATGTTCTGTCAGCAAGCGGACGGTATTACCGCCCAGGATCGCTGCCTTCTGAGGTATTGTGAGATCGAGCATCGTCAACACTTGCTCTACACGCTGGCGCGGTGCGATGGGCATAATTGGCCAGTCGCTCCCTGCCAGCACGTGCTCCGGCCCCAGCAACTCAACAGCGAAGCGCATGACAGCAGGATCGAACCCCATGGTGTCCACGTACAGGCGCTGGCGGGAGACACCTGGTGCCCCTCCTTGCCAACCCTCCTCCCGGTCGTATTCCTGGTCAGCCATCCCGGCGAACAAGAACACCGCCGCGCCAATCATGGGAAGCACTAGCTTGAGACCCGCAAGTTCATCGAGGATGCCGCTGCGGAGCAATGCCAGCAGGCTTGCCGCAGTTTCAGTTCCACGCGCCAGGAGAATACCAGTGTGACCCAGGCTTGCCAGGCGTTCGGTCAATCCCACAGGGCTGACCGGGTGGACAAAGACAGGGACACTCAGCCGCGCCGCCGCTTCGAGCGTCGGGCGCGCCTCTGACGCATTCAGGAAGCGATCTCCCCAGGCGCAGTCGACGCAGAGACCCCCCAATCCCAATACGCCTATCGCCCGCTCCACTTCACGGGCGGCGGCTTCACCCTGGAAAGCATCGATGGTCGCGAGAGCGAGCAGATGTTCGGGGTAGGTCGCGACTAACTCAGCAAAGCGCTCATTGATACGCTCTATCAAGGAGAGAGGCAACCTCTCATGTGGTCCGACCAGGGTCGCGGCAGGCGCGCTCAACACCTTTGCATCGATCCCCGCGTCGACCATCGCCGCCAGCTGCGCAGCGATGTCCGTCAGCAAGGGCCGCGCGCGGTCCAGTACGCCTGCCCCCTGTAAAGTATGGATTGGAAACCAGGCTTGTTCGTAGAAGTGGCTATGAAAGTCGATGTAGCGTGAATCCGCCTGGGGTGCCATTGTGCTTTTCCTTTCCGTAATGCTTTAGAGACAAAGCGAGAGGAAAGTCACCTCCGGCCGGCTCTTCTGGGGGTATTCCCGGACAAGTGTCCAGTCCATGCTCTTTTGTCAAAAAAGAAACCAGTAACATCTACCATATCATATACTCTATATTCTTGCAAGTTATCTGATTCATTCCAATATGTCATGAGTTGGGCTATGCGCGCAATACTCACCTGAAATCTCTTGACGGGCTTGTTTCTCTTCTCTATACTTGATGAAGTACATCAACGTAGTCAGCTCAGGGAATACGACCCTGGCGGGCGTCCTCTTAGGCGTCAACTTAAGCACCTGAACAATTGAAAAGAGAAGCGAGATCCGCGCCAGGAGCCAAGAGCGAGTGAAAGCGCAGGCGACGGTGGTGTTCGAGCAAGGGCCGCTTGCGACGCTCCCGGAAGAGGCGACGAAACTCCGGGAGCAAGGCGGTGAGCTGCTCTGGACTGTACCAGCCCTCGACGACGTGGTGCAAGCCCGCAAAGGCCAGACGCGCCAGTCGCCAGCTACTGAGGGGAATCGCAAACGGTTCGCCATCGGCCAGTTGGCGGCGCAACTCTTCGAGGTCGTCCTCGATGAGCAGCCAGGCGACCAGTAAGGCGGCGATCATGGTCTGAGCGGTTTCAGGCGTCTTGCAGCGGAAGCCATGCATATCCAACACCTGCTTGATGCGCTTGAAGAGCACCTCAATATGCCAGCGACAGCGATACAGCTCGATGAGCAGCGGGGTCGGCCACTGGGCTGCGGGCAGGGTGGTCACCAGCAAGAGGAAGCCGGCCAGAAAGCGCGCTTGCGGACTGAGCTTGCGGCCTTTGGCGCGCGCCTGCCGCTCTTTCTGACGGCGCAAGGCTTCCGCCTGCTCTGGGGGCGACACGATGGCCACCACACGCACCGGCAGGGCCGTCTGCTCAAAGCGGACCAGTGCGGCGCGTTCGTAGACGCCCGGCACGAGCGGGCGCAACCAGCCGCTCACATCCAGCTGGTCGTCCACGCTCCAGGCGGGGTCCTGAGCGGCATACAACGGCAGGTGATGCGGGCTGAAGCGGGTGAGCGAGGCACCCTTGCGCTGCTCAACCGCCATCAGTTGGCGCGCGCGGCTGTAGATGCCGTCGCCCACCAGGATGTCGCCCGCTTGCACGGGGACTAGTCCCAGGCTTTCCCCGATCTGCTGCGTCGTCACATGCATCCAGGCCAGCGTGCCGGTCAGCAGGTGGTAGGCGCAATGCAGCCGCCACAGGGTCCCTTGCGGGCCGATGCTCCGCACTTGCGTCCCGTCCACCAGCAGGATGCGCTGGGTGACCGGGCCGTTCCAGCAGGGCGGCGGCGCGGCCAGCAGTTCGCCAAAGAGCCACCGCAGCCACTCCAGCGACTGTCGCAGCCGCTTGTGCCAGGCCTGCGAGGACAGCACGACGCCCGTCACTCCCACCAACCGGCTCCACATACTCAGCTCCTTCAACGACGACAGACTGAGGACGTAGCACAGGATGGCACGCAACAGCAGCGATGCGCAGCTGAGGCCGCGCTCCCGCTGGAAGGCTTTCAAGGCCCGCGCCTGGCTTTCCAGGTTCTTGGGCAGTCGCTCGTCCACGAGCTTGCGCCAGTCCCGCTCGGCTGGGTCGGGGGCTTGCGTGAACGGCTGAGACGAGGTATGCTGATTGCGGTGAGACATGGATTTGTTCCTCCTTAACTGAAAGGTCATTTTCAACTCTTTCAGTCTAGCAGGTTTGACTCCGTCTCGCTTCTCTTTTCGGTTGTTCAGGTACGCTTGTCTTATCGGGACGCTTTAAGTTGACGCCTAAGCGGGCGTCCTACTAGTGAACATGAGGTTTTTCAATGCATTGGCACGAGCTTGACCACCCTGTCGGTCACCTCTCTTTTGAAGACAGAGGTTTTGTGGATTTCCCTGCCGCTCTCTCAGCGCGAACAACCACCTGCTGGTATCAGCTACCCACCGCCACTTCTTACTCCTCACTCCGCCAGAATTGTTACTACCACTACACCTGCCTCTGTTGTTGTCGCTAGACACTTCTTCCCGTTTCTGCGCATACCATTTTTCCTTGAGCATTTGCCTGTTTGTCTTCCCTGGATAACTTGCTGCCTGCAAGCAAGAAGGCTGCGTTCTGAGGAAGTCAGGCTCTTTCTTACTCTCAGTACACCTATGCGTTCGTCCTTTTGTTGTGTGTGGATCGCCACCTTGCATGAGGACGAGCACTCTCTTGAGTTCTCTGCAAAGGAGTTCCTAATATATGAGGCAACAATCCTTGATCTTTGCGACCTTTCTTTCGCCTGCGCTCTACAAAACCTGCCTCTACATAACCGAGTATCTCGAGAAGTGTACCGGCATTCCCACGTTTCTGCTCCCCGGAGAGGATCTCGATGACTTCGCGGCAGGGGCCATCGACGCAGGGTTCATCAGCGGTATGGCCTACGCCCACCTAACGGGTCAACGGCCCGCTTCCGTTGAACTGGCAGCTGCCCCCGCCCTGCAAGCGCAGAAAACGCACTATCAGTACACACCTCACGCGCTGTCCGATATCGTGGTTCACAGAAGCAGCGCATTTACCACTGTCGAAGATTTACAAGGATGCGTCTGGGCATGCTGCATCAGAGGATACCATGAAAAGCCCTCGTACGCGGAATATCAACTCATGCACGAGACGTTCTTCGAGCAAATGCCTTTCAAGGAACGTATTGTGACCAGCTCTCATCTGCAGTCGCTGCGCCTGCTCCTGGACGGGACGGTCGATGCTGCCACTATCGATGCCCATCTGCTCGACGAGATCTTTGAACAAAGCTGGAAGATGAACTCGCAACTGCTCATCCTCGGCTCTTTCAACGCCACCACCCTGCCCCCGGTCGTTCTCTCGATCCGGCTGGATGCTCTCCTGCGGCAACGTATCCGAAAAGCCTTGCTGTCAATCCACCAGGATACGTTTTATGGGCAGCGGTTACAGGAAAGTTCCATCGAGCGGTTCCTCCCGGTGACCGACGAGCACTACCGGCTCAGCGGTGAGAAATACAGAAAGGCACAAGCACCATGCCCACTTTCCTGAAGTTGATGTGCATCATCGCTCACCCCGATGACGAGTCGCTGGCAATGGGTGGCACGCTGGCCAAATATGCGCGCGGAGGGGTCGAGGTCTCCCTGGTTGTCGCGACACGAGGGGAACGCGGCTGGCGAGGCCCTGACAGCGAGAACCCGGGAGAAGGGGTAGTAGGTGTCTTGCGCGAGAGGGAATTACGAGAGGCGAGCGGCGTGCTGGGCGTCTCGCACCTGGCACTGTTGGACTATCTCGATGGGGATCTGGACCAGGCCGAAGATGCGAAAGTCGTCGCAAAGATCGTCACGCTGCTGCGAAGCCTGCGCCCACAGGTAGTGATTACCTTCGGGCCGGAGGGGCTCTACGGCCATCCTGATCATATCGCCATCTCTCAGTTCACCAGCGCGGCCGTGCTGTGCGCTGCTGATCCTGACTACCGCCGGGCCAGGCATGTCGCGCCCCATCTCGTGTCCAAGCTGTACTACCGGGTGGCGACAGGGGAATGGTTCGCACACTATATGCCGGTGTTTGGTGAACTAGTCATGCGCATCGATGGTGTCGAACGCCGCGCGTCTCCCTGGGTCGATTGGACCGTGACGACGCGCATCGATACCAGGGCGTACTGGCGAGATGTCTGGCAAGCAGTGTGCTGCCACCAGACCCAGATACCAGATTACCGAGGCTTCCAGCAGTTGTCGGAGGAAGACCACCAGCGTTTCTGGGGGTCTCAGGAGTTCTACCGGGTGTTCAGCCTGGTCAACGGAGGGAGAGAGGAAGAGCATGATCTTTTTGAGGGGTTGCGCTCTCATTGACGCTCCCACAGGTTCAACAGTAAATCAGGAGAAGGATGTGAAAACCAGTGAAATGACGGAGAAGCATGCGTTTCTGGGCAGTGAAAATATGCAGATGGACTTGGCGCTCCTGGGGTATATGGCGCAAAGGATCTCAGTCACCCTCTACCTGCTCGACGAGCCGGTCGATGCAGCACTGCCGCTGCGTTATGATGCGGAAGAGGCTCATAACTCTACCCATCGCATTGCCGTCTACAGGCCACAGGAGTTAGGGCTGAACGACCCCCTTGATTTCGTCGGGTTCATCAGCTCTAAACAGCAACCGGGGAATACTGAGGTCGTTGAAGAGATTCAGGCAATGGACAAGCAACTCGACGATGAGCTTGTACGGACGCCTGGGCTCCTGAGCTATTCTTCGCTTGAATTGCGCGGTGGCTGCTGGTGCAACCTGGTCTTGTTCAACAACCCTGAGACGAAAACGCATATCAAGCACTCCAAGACGCACGCCTATGCTGCCTATGAGTTAGCACCGCGTTACTACGAGTGGATCCGTATCCACACAGGCATCATGCCCGAGGGTCTGGCTCGAAATAAACTGGTCGTCCAAAAAACACGCTCCTATCTTTTCCATGGAAATCATGAGAAGCCAACGATTCGAGAGATGATGTACACGGCATGATGCCAGTGCAAGGGGAGGTTCCAAGTATGGCTAGTACTAGTATCCCCTGCGAAATGGATGAAAAGGCTTGGGAAGCCGATGGAAGCTCAAGTATTCGTTTGTTGATGGTTGAGCTTTTCTCTGGTTGAGCTTTATGCCACCTTTCCCTGAGCAATATGGTAGAGGTTACTTGCGATAACCCCCAGGCCCAGCCACCGCTTCATCCCGTCCTGCCCGCGATAGGCACTTTTGCGCCACCCGTAATCGCGTCGCAAGCTGGCAATCCGGCCCTCAATGCCCGCGCGCCAGCGATAGCCGCGCCGCCAGGGACGGGTGTGTTCCAGCGTGTGGCGTTCCTCCGAGAGCTTGCCTGAGGCCGGGATCGCCACCCGCTTGACGCCTGCGGCGGCGAGCGTGGCCTCCGTCTCGGGCGAGTGGACGCCGCGATCCCCGGCCACGGTGCCAGGCGGATGGTCAAAGAGCGCGAGGTGATGTGCCACCGCCTCCACGGCCTGCCCATGCTCATGGGGATGCTCCAGGATCTCGTAGCGCGTGACGATGCCGCCCTCGACTTCATCGAGGATCACCTGGCGACCAAACTCGACCTGGGCCCCGCCTTTGTGTCGCGGAATGGCCCGCGTGTGCGGCTCAAAGAGACTCAGCACCTTCTCCTGCGATGCCTGTGCTGGCTACTTCCCTCATCCGCTCTTTTTAGCGAGCAGATAGGGCAAGTAGCCAGCACAGGAAGCTTCTGACCTGGCAAGTGGGCAGATGAGCGGCAACAGAGGGGACAGGCCAGTGGAGAACGAGGCTTGAGACGACGGTGAACCAGGGAGCGCAGCCTTTCATTGGAGTGAGAAGGGCTGTGATGGGATCTGTACAAATAACATACCCATGCCACAGGAAGCATGAAGAAGCATACGAGCAGCACAAAAAGATGAAGCGTCATAGGCATCCTCTCCACTATCAGTCAGGATACTGGGTAGCTGATTGGAAGTTTAGAGAGGATCTCGAGGCCATGTCAAGGGCTTCGCTGGCCAAACTACATTATCCACTACCAATTGGGGCTGTACCCACTTCTGCAACTGTCTTTGTCACTCCTCAGGAGGACATTTTTGCAGTTCAAGATTGATCTGGTGCAATACTGTCTGAAGACCCGTAATAACGTTGTGCATCTCGATAGGATTTTCGAAACCCTCCTCCTCTTCTTGTACACTTGCTCTCAAAAGACTCATCTCATCAAGCAGACGGTCATGGAGTGTACGTAATTGGTTGCATCTATCAGATCGTTTCTTCATGGCGTTCCTCACTTCTCCTAGGTCGATCATAGTACTTCGCTGCGATAGACTTGCAGCACAACATCGTCGTTGCCACGAACAAACAAAAGCGTTAGTGACTTTACTTGCGCCAGCACAGGTGTTCGGTTCCAGCTCATCTCCTACGGGTCATGAAAGTTGAAGAGACCCGCAGCAGCGCATCATCACTGGCGATCATTCGGGCGCTTCCTTGTTGCCAAGTCACTTTCACGTACACGAATCAGACAATGAAGATGGGGCGCACTTGCTGAAAACGAGTATGCACCTGTGTCCATCTCTCATGATACACGCCAAACAGCGGTAAATCAAGCCTACAAGCCGCTTGAGCGTCACAGAAGCCTCACGAATGGTGCACTGCAGCAGCGTTAGGAAAACCCCGATGTCATTGCTTTGCTGTGGTCTTCTGCCGGCGGCTCAGTCACAATGATGGCCACGTCATCAACGAGTAATGCTTCGTAACACTCGCTATGGACATGTTCGCCATACCAGCGGACTCGCTCTGTCTCAGAGCCCACATTTCGCAGTAGATCTCGACGGAAATAGGAATTTTTGTTAGGATGGGGAAAAAGACCATGAAGGAGCGAAAAGAGGATGCAGACCGCCGAGAGTTATGTGAATGAACGACTGGATCACCTGGGTATTGTGGCAGGGGTATGCGAGGAGATCGGACTAGCCGCCTACGTAGATCGACAAGCAGGTGAAACAAATCATCATGTGAGTCTGGGAACGGCCACGGTGGCGATGATTTTGAATGGGCTGGGGTTCAGTAATTGGCGCCTGTATCTGGTGCCACAGTTCTTTGCCAACAAACCTGTTGAGCATCTACTGGGACCGGGCATCCAAGCAGCAGATCTCACCGATGATTGTTTGGGTCGGGCACTGGACTGGCTCTACGCGCACGATCCCACACAGCTCTTTGCTGGCATCGCGACGCAAGCGCGAAAGATCTTTGGCGTGAGTGCCCGCCAGGTGCATGTAGATACGACCTCGTTTGCGGTAAGTGGGACGTATGCGACCGACGAGCAGCAGGAGAGCGAAGCGAGCGTGATCGCCATCACCTACGGCTACTCACGCGATCATCGGGAAGACCTGAAGCAGTGGATGCTCGCGCTGGCCACCACCCACGAAGGAGATGTGCCTTTATTCTTGCGATCCCTAGACGGAAACAGCAGTGACAAAGTGACGCTGGCGTCGGCGGTGGAAGCCCTGCACGAGCAGTTGCGCGCGCCCGAGAGCGACCCGAGCTTCTTCGTGGCTGATAGTGGAGTGTAGAGCGAAGCGAACATGCGCCGCTTCCATGAAGTGAAGATCCCCTGGATCAGTCGCGTTCCCGAAACCAGTACCGAGGCCAAAGCCGTGGTGGAAGCGGCAGCTAACAGGACGGAGTGGCACGACTGCGAAGATGGACAGACCCACTGGTTCACCCAAACGATGACGCTGCCACAAGGGCAAGAGCGGCTCTCGTGGTTGTACGCACCAGTCAGGCAGAAGCACGTGCGCAGGCGACGCTCAAGCGACAGGTGGAGAAGGCTGAGCACGCGTGGAAGCAAAAGCTCTGGCATCTCTCCAATCGGCACTTTGCCCGGCCTGGGCTGATGCGCTGAGCGCATTGGCACGCGAACTGAAGGGACTGCCGGTCTGGTTAGAGGTGCAGAGCGAGTTCGTCAGCGCTGAGCATTACACAGGTCGAGGTCGACCACGCAAAGACGCGACTGCCGCCATGCAGTGGCACATCCAGGCAACGGTGACCGTCAAGCAGCCACAGGTCGAGCAAGAAGCGCGGCGCAAAGCCTGTTTCATCGTGGCCACCAATGTTCTGGACTCAGCTATCCTCCCCGAGCAAGAAGTGCTGACGACCTATAAAGACCAGGGCGGCGTCGAACGCGGCTTTCGCTTCTTGAAAGATCCCTTATTTCTGGCCTCTTGCGTGTTCCTCAAAAAGCCCGAGCGCATTGTCGCGCTGGGGCTGATCATGGTGCTCTGCTTACTTGTCTATCGTCTGGCTGAACATCGGCTGCGCACCCGTTTGGCCGAAACGGAGCAAACCGTCCCCGATCAGCTCAACCGACCGACGGCGCGTCCTACCATGCGATGGATCTTTCAGTGTTTTGAGGGCATTGAGCTCCTGCATATCCACTCGGCGTCCGGGATGCAGTCGCTCATCTTACGTTTGCAGCCTGTCCATCGCCTCGTCCTGGCTTTGCTTGGACCTCCCTACGAAAAAATCTACAAAATCTCTTCTTGAGACTGCGAAATGTGGGTCAGAGAGCGGCTTCTCGCAATAGACGCAATGCTCCATTGTGTCACCTCGTTGTCTTTCTGGCGCAGAAAAGATCCATGCCTGGACGGCTCTCTCTTTTGCTGTCTCATGTCTGGAGTGGAACAGCGGAAGAGAGAAGAACATGCGGGATCAAAACCGGGATGGCAAGGCCAGCCGTTTCGGTCAGTGCGCCTGTTAGCAGGAATACTATCTGTTGCGGTGATGGACTGTTTGGGTGAGCGTTCATGAGCGCTTTTCTTATCGTCAGGACAGAGATACGGTTAAGTGAAAGGGGACGCACTTGGGGAAGAGTTCTACGAAATACTTGTGAGTACAACTATATCATTTTGGGGTCAATTCATCAAGTGATGGTACCCGCAAGATTTGGGCCTTTGCATACGAATGAGCATAAGGTTAACCCTCATTCCATCGCTGGATGAGATAGTCTTTGTAGGGTCCGATGAGCGGCTTACGTCCGGGACGAATACCTACAAGTATATGCTCTCGCGCCCCGTTCAGACGTTCCTACGGTCATTGTGGCGGCGTTGCTGCGCGGTAGACGCTCTGGCCCTGCTTCCTGATTTCATCCTTGTACTCTTCCTCAAGTGTATGCAGCAAGCGCAATGCCGTAGAGAGCGCTAACTCAATCTTGATTGGTCCACCGCGACTAATTGTCACCTGGTTGAGACCGTTTTCAACCGTGTAGTACAGCTGTAAGCGGTCATCCTCTTTTTCGTGGCGTGCAGGATACTCATGCCTTGCACTCACCCCACGTAAAAACGCAATCATCGTAAGTACATCACGGTCGCTCAACTCAAGTGAGGTTATTTCGGCAAGCGTGATACCTCTTTGCTCATTGACATTCAATGTTACCGTGTGTCCCTTGGCGGTCCCTGATAGTATGTGTTCTTTCATGTCCTGTCTACTCCCTGTGTCTTACAGCGTATGTGCAGCCTCTATCATCTCGTCTCTATGCTGATAGAGCATTTCAAGCAGTGCAAGCGTCGTCTCTGCTGAAAGCACGAGCTGTTCTGTACGTGTAGTGAGAAGCAGGGCCGCGCATTGCGTGTGCCACTATAGTGTAGCATACCCATTGGTTACGGTCTTACTCCTCTGCTCTCCCCTGGTCAGAGCAGGATAAATGAACAGTATGTTACATGGCCCAAATTTGGGTAGTGGCTCACTTGAGCAGGATGGCCCGCTCTCGATTGTAACGATGGAGGAAGAGGAGCAAACACGCCTCATGCATCAGCACCGACTTGGAAAAAGATAAAGCCATGCGCACAAAACGAGCGAGGCGCTGCCGCAAGGTGTTATTCCAACGCTCCACATGGGCAGTTTCTCCTGTCTCTTTTCCCACGGCGGTATGCTGCTCCATTGGGATGACCGAAGCATAGGCCTTCAAAAAGTCGGTGAAGCAATGGCCCTGCCGATACTCCTCTGGAATGGCTTCCCACAACCGCTGGCACGTCCGTTTGTTCCGATCACCCACGGCATAGGCCACCTGTGCTGGCTACTTATCATATCCGTCCGCTCAATCGGGCCTTGTAAGAACACTTTCGCATGTCCAGGGCATTTCGAACAGTGGGGGCAATAATCGAGTACGGGACAGTGTGCTAAAATGAGGGAGGGATCAAGAGGAGCAAGAAGAGAGAGGACAAGCACATGCGTACCAAGAAAATCTATCCTCAGGTCATCAAACGGATCTATCGGCCAGAGATCACTGAGTGTGTGGAATGCCAAAGTCGCTTGCGGAGAGCCGCAACCGTTTCTCAGCGCATGGTGGTCACCCTCTCAGAAGTCGTGCGAATCGTACATTGCGCGTATCGCTGCCCCAACAGGCAATGCCCTGGACAGGCGCGCCTCTATCGCAGCACGCAGGCAGATGCCCTGGCCTTGCCTGGCTTTACCTTTGGGCTCGATGTGGTTTTGCTGGTGGGGCAACTCCGGCTGAGTGCACATCAAACGGTCGATGAAATCCATCAAATCCTGACCGATCGGCTCGCTCTCATACAGCAAACGATTTCCCGACGGGAAATGCTGTTTCTCTTTGAAGCCTACAGCGCCTTGTTGCGGGCAGGAACGGAGGTAAGTCAGGATGAGGAGTGGAAAAAGCAGGCACGTCAAAACGGGGGAGTGTTGCTCTCTATTGATGGTATTCAGCCAGATAACGGGAATGAGACAATTGATCTGGTACGAGATGTCTGGACGGGACGACTCTTGACAGCCGACAATGTAACCGAAAGCACCAAAGAGCGAGTGCTTCAGGTCTTGGCCCCAGTCGTCGCCCTTGACGTACCAGTGGTCGGGGTCATTAGTGATGCGCAACCGACGGAATTGCAAGCGGTGGCTGAACTCTGGCCCGACATTCCCCATCAAATCTGTCAGTTTCATGCCATTCGCGAAGCGGGACGGTTGATCTATGTGCTGGACCATCGGATCAAAACCGACCTGCGTATGCGGATGCAACAGAAGACACATGAATATCGACAGGATCTCCATCGACGCATCAAGCAGGCTGAGCCACATGAAGCCGCTCAATTGCAGGTGCTTGAGCAGTATGCTGCCACCGTCGAGGGGACATTGAATCTGGAGAGTCTGCCCCCCTACGGGTATGGGGGACTGGCCATGGAAGAAGGCTTGCAAGGTATTCAGAGTAGTTTAGCAAGCCTGCCCAAAAAGGGGGACCCTGACCGCAACCAGCCAGAAGCGACTGTCTCGACTCCAGAGGATTGTGAGCTTGCACCAAGAGAAACATGAAGCCTTTGAGCAGGTTCGCCAGATGCGTGAGTGGGTTTTCCAAGCGGAACATATTTTGGATGGGTCTTGGGCGACTGTTCCCGAAGAGCTCAGTAATGCCGAAGTCGGACGAAGGCTTGATGAATGGCTGACACAACTCGGGACGTTTTTGCAGGCAGAGGGACGAACGGAAGACGAGCGGCTCCGTTTAGGCCATCTGTGGAAAGTCCTAAGCCATTTGAGGCCTAGCCTGGTTCAGTGCTACGATCGTGCAGACTTTCCTCGGACCAACAATGACATGGAGCGAACCATTCGAGCCATCAAAATGCACTATCGCCGCATCAGCGGGCGCAAAAACTGGAACAGGTATTTACTTCGCTATGGCAGATGTGTCTCGTATCAAGAATGGTGGCATCAGCAACCCAATGGAGCCGTTCGGTTGTCCGAACGCTTACAGCATGTGCCGCCACAGTCATGGCGAGAGGTCCGGCAACAGACACGGGATCGCCATCAAGAGCAACTCAATCGGTATCGCTTTCGTCATCGGCCTCTGGCCTATCTCGCTTCCTTAGAAACACGCTGGAGGCAAGTCACCTGTACTTGACTATTGCCCCCACTGTTTCGAAAGTCATAGCGCGCCCACCAAGAGTTGGAGGGCTTCCCCAGGACGAGCAGCATAGCGGCGCATCTGAGCGGCTACATTGCGAACGCCCAGCAGATCCATAAGCGCCAAGACCGTACAATTGAGCAGCGCGAGGAGTGCAGGCACATGCTGAGTCCGGACTTGCGAGCGATCTTCCTGCAGCGTCACATCGCGCCTCCAATGCAGTCGATTTTCGATCGACCAATGGGCCCTCACCAGCTCTCCTATCTGGCGAGCATCTGCTTGCCTGGAAGAGAGACTGGTGATGCCGTAGCTCACGTCCTGGCTGGTATGCCCCTTGCGGCGCACCCAGCGCTGCACTGCATTGCTTCACGAGAAATCTTACCCAAAGTATTCCCTCGTGCAAGCTTTTTGGGTCAGTCGGAAGATCTCACCGTACCTCATGTGTTTCCCCTAGCAAAAATCGAACGGATGGGACCCATGCGTGAAATGGGTTAGATTGTTGGTGAGGCAAGTCGGTTTTGGCTGTCTCATCAGACGTGTCATCCTCGCACCATTCTCCCGGCGGAGGATCGAAGTTGGACAATCATGAGAGCATCAGTGAAGTATCGAGCCCGACATGAGGTGATCGAGCAGATGGCGCCGCGATATCGAGCGGCCTCACGCTTCCAGAAGAGCCGCATGCTCGATGCGGTCGTTGCCGTCACCGGCTATGCTCGCAAATATGCGATTCAGCTTTTCAATCAGGCAGTGGAACCAAAGCCGCGTATCCAGCGCCCACGTCACTGCCACTATGGACCAGAGGTTCGACGCGCGTTGATCCTGGCCTGGACAGCGGCTAACCAGATCTGCCCCAAGCGGCTGATCCCTTTCTTGCCCACGCTGGTCGAAGCATTGCAGCGGCACGGGCATCTCCATCTCACACAGGAGTATCGGAGCCAATTGCTCGAGATGAGCGCAGCCACGGCGGAACGGATTCTGCGCTCCCAGTGCAAGCGCCATCCGCGCGGTCTGTCTACGACGCGAGCGGGAACCTTGCTGAAAAACAACATCCCAATTCGCACCTTCCGGGACTGGAATGAGACGCAGCCGGGCTTTCTGGAAGCGGATCTGGTCGCTCATTGCGGCATACAGGTTGAGGGAGGTTATCTGTACACCTTGACGCTCACAGATGTAGCCACGGGATGGACTGAATGCCTTCCTCTCCTGTATCGCAGTCGGGAAACGGTCCTGGCGGCCTTCCAACGTGCTGTGCTGGCTACTTGTGACATCCGTCCGCCGAAAGAGCCTCTCGAGCACATCTAACCAGATTGCTTGCTCCTTGCCGATGAGCTAGATGGAGAGTAGAATCAGTATGCATTTATCGGCTCATCTTTACAAAAGGGAAGCGTCTATTGTGTTTTCTATCCTCATCTTCATCAAGCGATTGACACGCAGCTGCTTTCAGTCGCTCCACCACCGCTTCGTAGACTGGACTAAACCATCTAACACCGCTCTCATAGCGGGGACGCTGTCTGACTTTAGCAGAAGCAAGTCCGAACTCGTGGCAGAAAACGCACTCCTGCGCCAGCAACTTATCGTCCTCCGCCGACACGTGAAACGACCTGCATATACCAAAACGGATCGCATGCTTCTGGTGTTTCTGGCCAGGATAGTTCGGACCTGGAAGCAAGCGCTTTTCATTATCCAACCAGAGACGCTCCTGCGCTGGCATCGCCAGGGATATCGGCTCTTCTGGAAGTACAAATCCAGAGCAGCAACTTCCAAACCAAAGATCTCCGCAGAGACCGTGGCGTTGATCAATAAAATGGCAGTAGAGAATCGGCGTCTTGTGAGCCGAACGTATTCGTGGCGAATTCCTCAAGCTGGGCATTCACGTCTGCAAACGCACCATTCAGAAGTACATGAGGCCTGCTCGCACACCGCGACGAGGAGGACAGAACTGGTCCACCTTCTTGCACAATCATGCCAAACAAATCTGGGCCTGCGACTTTCTTCCCGTCACGGATCTCTTCTTTGGCTCGCTGTTTGCCTTCTTCATTCTCGACCTGCACTCGCGCAGAGTGATCCACGTCGGCGTCCACACTCTTCCACGCTGTCCCACCGACGCTTGGACCGCACAACAGCTTCGGGAAGCCACCGCCTATGGAGCGGGGCCGAAGTATCTCATTCGGGATAACGATCGCAAGTTTGGGCTGAGCTTCGCGCGGATTGCGAAAACAAGTCACATCGAGATTCTCAGAACACCTTATTACGCTCCGCGAGCGAATGCCATCTGTGAACGCTTTCTGGGGAGTGTGCGTCGCGAGTGCCTGGATCACCTGCTCATCCTGCATGAGAAGCAGCTCCACCGCGTGCTCAACGCCTATGTTCAGTACTTCAACCAGGCTCGGCCGCATCAAGGGATCAGGCAGCAGATTCCAGAGCAGAGAGCTGAGTCTGTGCCACCTGATCATGAAAGTGGCAAGATCCTTTCCTTCCCGGTCCTGGGCGGCTTACACCATGAGTATCGCCGTAGTGCCTGAGTTCTTTCAGAGATGAAGGTCTGACTGCCTGAGGCATACGCACAATACCTCAAGATTCATTCTTGCCGGTGTGTTGAGAGCGCGCAAGCAGTTTCTTATCGTTTTCCTTGACGGAAGGAACAAACCAGAGAGACATTTGAGTCTTGGTCAGTGAGTTCCTGTCTGGGATGGCAAGAACATCCCCCAAGCCCTACTCCATGTGCATATCAGTCGTCAACAAACCAGGGAATTGAAGAGGGGAACTCTCAATTTTCTCGACGGATAGCTGATGTAGCCAGCACAAGGAGGACAAGAGCAAGAGGATGTCTTTCGGTAACGAGCCTGCGCCCACATTGTTCTTTACAAGAGGAAAGAAAAGGTTGGGACAAAAGAAAAAGTATTCACCTGCCAATCTAGCAGATGGACCCTCTTCAAGAGCGTTTTCGTCACTCACAAGGAGTGGACAAGTGAGAAGGATTCGCTCTGGTGCTTGTTGAGATGCTGAGTTGCTTTCCCAGGCCTCTGTCAGACTCATTCCAAGGCCCAACATATCTCCATCATCTCCCGAACAAGATATCGGGATGCTGCAATTTACCCCTCATGTCGCTGCGTTCTTACGTTCCCCAGGAAGTTGGCGCGGTCGTTGAGATGAGGAAACGCTTTCTCTGGGAACGCTGCGACCCCTAAAAAGGCGCACAGGGGCTCCCAACCTTCTTTCACATCGTAGACCAGGAGCTTTTCCGGTGGCACCTGCTGCTTGACTGACTCAATATGCTGGAGAAAGACAGCAATGGCAGAATCTTTCTCTTCGAATTGGCCAGCAAACGTCCCTTCCCAGACGAGTGTGTTGACCATGCGAGCATGCAGAGAAAGAGGGTCACGGTGCGTAACCGGATAGATGGTGCGAGAGGCACTCTCGTACCACTGTTCGGGGTCTCGTACGGTGAGCAGCACTTTTGCCGCTGGATAGGCTTGCATAAGTTCTGTGTAAAAAGTGCAAGCTGGCCAGTCTACCGTCGCCTGATACCGCGCAAAGACCCTCTGCCAATCGGCAGGCGCTCCCCTGGCAATGGCATCCCATTGTTCCGTCGCGCCTGGTTTGTCAACGACTTCTATCATATGGTAACAGGGACCAAAGCCGAGTTCTTCAAGGGCGATCTTCAGAGAGAACGTCCCTGTTCGTCCAAAACCGGCCCCAATGACTTTCAGCCCACTCCCTTCATGTGGTGCTCCTGGTTGATCTGCCACATGCGACTCCTTTCTGGCTTCATCCATGATTGGAATGCCTGCGCCGACTGCCTCGATCACTCCTGTTCCAAGGCTGCGGACAAAGATACGCGAAACCTCCATACCTCCACCCCGCCATCCTTCTCAGCGCCTGGTAGCTTTTAGTCTACCACGTGGAGCGATTTCCGGTAAAGTCAGGCATATGGCAACAGCCTGGCCATCATTTTTCTGGGAGATGGACGCGCTGGAAAGCCAGCTTCAGCGCTTGCCACACGTGGACAAGTGGTTCGTGAAGAGCAAGTCTTCTCCGCTAGTATTACAACGAGACTTTACCAGCGCAGCCCCTGCAATTGGGCAAGAAGCCGTTTGCGATGAGACCGATAGGCGGCATGCTTGTGGCGTTGCTGATAGGCAATCAAATTCAACACCGCAGGCAGATCCAGCACGGGCTGGGGCAAAGCGACTTGCAAGAGCAAGCGCACCTGAGCCACGCTGAGCGGCAGAGAGAGGTGCGAGTCCAGGCTGGGCACCTCATCTGGCGTGGGGGTACTGCCATTGGACATGGTGGATAATTCGACGAGCCCCGGCGAAGGCATTTCGGGCTGCTTTTTTCCTCATTCGAATGTACAATCGTGTACTCCATCCTGTCGGTCCACGCGCCCGAACCTGCTTTCACCTTCACCAAGCCACTTCCTGCCATTTCGCGGGGCGTCTTCTCGCTTCATTCACGCTCACAGTTTGAAGCATGGCACCGGCGGCAGAGAATAACAGAGCACTTCCCGCACGGTCCACCTTCGGTTGGTTCTCCCCGCTGCCATGGCTGGAGTACGCTGTCGGTAGCGTTGCGCTACCAGCTTGCCACCTCGTTCTCGTGGCTGCATGAGCGCCACTCGTAGCGATTCATGAGGACGGACAAAATGATAGTAGGCTCGCCACCATTCCAAATGGGCCAGGAGCTGAGGGGCCTGTTGGGAGGTAGCCCAGGTGCGACGTGCCAGCGCTGCCACACTCTGACGGACGGTCAAATTCACCCGTTCAATAAAAGCGGTGTTGAGTCGTCCAGAGAGACCCAGTCCTTGCAAGGCGGCCTTGAGAGCTTCGCTTGTTCCAAGGCGCATTACAGGTGTAACTCGCACCAGCTTGCGCCGCCGGTAACTTTTCTTCACCTGGCCGTAGATCAGGCCCGTCGCCACTTGCCACTGGCGCACGTTCCGCCCTCGGCGACCCACCTCAAGCCAGTGCCCGAAATGGGCCGTCAGAGCATAGAAGTACAAGTTTAACCCATCACTGGTGAAAAGTGGGAGGCAGCCAGGAACCAAGAGGTGCCGCAGGGAGTGGATGAACCTGTGTGCTGCATGTTGTGTGCGGGGACCAAGGTGGAGGACGGGAATGATCTTCGTGAGGGGGTCGATGGCCAGCCAGTGTATGGTTCAGCCAGATCAACACTCCGCGGTTCACGCGACATCGTCCCTCAGCAAGCAGTCGCTTTTATTATTGATGAGCTTTGTATGGGCATGTTATGCAGAAACTGTATCAGAGATGATCAGTTTCTTCCGAGTGTACATGATGAATACACACTCGCTACCTCTCTATTCATGCAGTGTTGTCTGTTTGACGCTTTTCCGTGTTCTTTCCTGGCACAAACGAGTCAAGCCGACTTCTCATCACGAATCTGCGGGTTCATGATGTTCTCACGACGCGCGTTCCTTCTCACGGCTTCACCTGCTTATGAGGCCCAGAGACGCCCTTGCAGGTACACGGGATGAGTCTGGAGATAGCGTCGATATTCTGAGCGCGCCTCCTGCTTCATCAGCGTCACATACTCCTCGAAAGGCAACTGCTTGCCGTAGAGCCCTTTGATGGCGACCTGTTTGATGAGTTCCCTGGCCTGCCAGATGTCAAAGCCCTTCTCGGGCGCATTGACACAACAGACTACCCGTTGACCTGCCAGAGCGCGCTTCACGTAGTAGGCTTCGTGATTGATGGTCACGCTCCCGTTGGTCTGCACGGTTCGCGCAAAGGCGCGTTGGTGCACGTGGACGAGCCAGCCATCGGGATCGACCACCACGGGCACCTGGGGCAAAACCGGGAAGGTCGGGCAGGCGACACGCGGGGGCTGGTTCGCGCAGGCACGTCCTTGGTGAGGCCGCTCGTGGTTGTAATGGTGCAGAAAGTCTTCGGTCACCTCACGCGCTTCAGAGAGCGTGCGGGGGAGATGGATCTGCAAGCACTCCTCTCCCAATGTGCGGTGCAGACGCTCGACGTAGGCATTGGACTCAGTCGTCAACTACACCGTCTCCATCTCTAGCGGAAGGAATATTCACGGTCACCCATCCCTTCCATCCCTTGTACGGCCAGCAGTTTGAGATCCTCACCTGCCGGCACAATTGGGGAGAATATCGTGTCACCTTTTACGATACCCCTGAGCACGTGCGGGCGCTGCCAGCAGCCTGGACGAGCATTGTTCCTCCTGAGCCGAATGTGGTCCTGGCAGCCGGTCGCGCCGCCTTTCGCGTGGCGGATCTGCTGCAGCTTTCCCACCTCGTTGGGCGCATCGAAGAGGGGCGAAAGGAGGAGGCAGAGTGTTAAGCCAATTTTGCCGCAAGTGTCAAGGAAATTACGCCGGATATATCGAATATGTGTGGCAGTTCAATGCCTTGAAGGGCGCATTTCTCTCAATAATCCCGTATCTCTTTGCCTTGACAATAGGCCAGAAAAGAGGCATACTAACAAGAAAAACGTTTCTGCCTGAGGTAGACTTTATCCAATCGATAGACAAAAAACGAAAGGCAGAGTAAGCTTCTCTCAAAATTCTTACCAAGGAAAAAGAAGAGATGCAGACTCTGCCTAAAAGGATTATACACGTGTTGCGCCATTTTGAGGGGGTCTTTAGCGAACGAGTGTGGGAATGGGCCAAGGTGCTCTTGATCGGAGCGATCCTGGCTCCCGGAGAACGAACAGTTGCCGCCATCTTGAGAGTAATGGGATACTCGGACGAAAAGCAATTCCAGAACTACCATCGGGTGCTCAATCGTGCCAAATGGTCGAGTCGAGAACTCAGTCGCCGCTTGCTGGTGGTGCTGGTCCACCTGTTTTTTGCCGGAAACGAGCCATTGATCATGGGGATCGACGAAACGATAGAGCGCCGCCGGGGTCGCACCATTGCGGCACGAGGAGTCTATCGTGATCCCGTTCGTTCCAGCAAGGAGTTTTTTGTGAAAACCAATGGGTTGCGCTGGATTTCGCTGATGTTGCTGACCCCCATCCCGTGGGCACAGCGCGTGTGGGCCTTGCCCTTTTTGACCGTGTTGGCTCCCTCGGAACGCTATCATGAACAGCGCAAGATCCGGCACAAAACCATCACGGATTGGGCTTGGCAGATGATCCTGCAAGTCGTCTCGCTGGATGCCTGAGTCGAAGCCTGGTCGTGGTCGCTGATGGGACGTATGCCGTGCTGGACTTCTTACTGAAAGTGAGCCGCTTGCCCTGCTGAGCGTGATCACGCGCTTGCGCCTGGATGCCTGTTTGTACGATCCGGCCCCAGCGCGTGAAGCCGGCAAACGAGGCCGACAGGCGCTCAAAGGCCAAGCGCAACCCAAGCTGGCTACGCGCCTCAAAGATCCTACGACGCAGTGGAACGAAACACACGGTGTCCTGGTATGGGGGAACAACGCGCGAGGTGGAGATCGCGACTGGCACGGCTCTGTGGTATCAATCTCCCGTCCCACCGGTTCCGATCCGTTGGGTCCTCATACGCGATCCAGGAAGGCATCTACGAGCCAATGGCCTTGCTGTGCACCGATCAACAGGCACAGGCGGTCCAAATCGTCGCGTGGTTTGTCTTGCGCTGGACGGTCGAAGTCACCTTTCATGAGGTGCGTGACCATTTGGGGATGGAGACCCAGCGCCAATGGTCGGATG